>CAVQLV010000001.1:0-305392 GCA_963713415.1 Bryobacterales bacterium
ACGACCGCAATTTGCCCGGTTTTGTAGTTAGGTTTTCCTGCCATCGGCGGGGACGCGGTAAGTACTCTACATCAGATTCAAAATTCTTCGTCTTTTCCCGGATGCGATAACCCCTCGTATGGGAGAACGGCGTTGCCGCTATTGTGAGAAGACTTTTCAGCCCTCGAAGTACCAGCCTCAGCAGACGGTCTGCAGTGAGGTGGATTGTCAAAAGCGGCGGCGGATTGAGTACCGGCAGCAAAAACTGAATGCGGACGAAGAGTACCGCCAGGTGTGCCGGGACAGTTCGCGGAAATGGCGCAGCCGCAACGCGGATTACTGGAAGCAGTACCGCGCAAAACACCCCGATGCGGTCGCTCAAAACCGGGAAAAGCAGAAAGCCCGGGATACACGACAGCACCTG
Source organism: Bryobacterales bacterium (assembly GCA_963713415.1). Lineage (GTDB taxonomy): Bacteria > Acidobacteriota > Terriglobia > Bryobacterales > Bryobacteraceae > Palsa-89. The sequence continues at coordinate 404 of CAVQLV010000001.1, forward strand.
CGCGATCTTGCAAACAACACCTCAGCTTTGGACCTAAAGCATTCGGCTGCAGCCGTTTGGCTTTTGAACGGCCAAGCCGCCGATCTTGCAAACAACAACTCAGTTTCCGCGCAAGTCTGGGTCATAGAAGCACTTCCCAGCCGTAAGGGACCGGGGAGCGAATCTTGCAAACAACAACCTGCTAGCACCTTTCCCGCTTTTGCCGGATAAAGGAATCCGGCGATGCTGACCAGCGATCAGATCAATGACCTACACCGGCTCTACGTGTCCGAGAAATGGCCCATTCGCAAGATTGAGCGCCATCTCAACATGGGCTGGAGAACTATCAGAAAGTATCTGGATGCGCCAGCGCAAGGAGCCGCTCCACGCCAGCGCCAGAGCAAACTGGACCCGTTCAAGACCGTAATCGCGGAGTGCCTGGAGAAAGATCCTCGTGTCACCGCCGCACTGATTCTTCAGCGGATCAATGATCTCGGATACAGCGGCGGCCACGCCATCCTGCAGGAGTACGTGCGCAAGGTTCGTCCGCAGCCCCAATCCAGGCGCGCCTTTGTGCGCGTGGAACCCTTCGCCGGAGAACGCTTCGAAGTGGACTGGGCGCACTTCGACGTTCTGAACTACTCAGGCGACATTCGCAAACTCTACGCGTTCGCGCTGATTGACGCGCATAGCCGCATGCTCTACGTCGAGTTCACACATAGCCAGAGCTTCGAAACATTTGCACGCTGTCATGTTCATGCGTTTCATGCCTTGCAAGGTGTGGCACGCGAAATCGTCTATGACAACCTGGCGACTGCTGTCGCAGAACATGATGGCCGCCTGGTTCGTTTCCTGCCTCGGTTCCTGGGCTTCGCTCGGGACTACAACTTCTTCCCGCGTGCCTGCAATCCAGCCAGCGGCTGGGAGAAAGGCTTGAACTCATACTGCACCTCGTGAAGTGTGTTGCGATGAGATTTCTGTTTCGGCCTGATATTCCCTCTTGTGAGCATACTTCGCTGGCAGGTCTTCCCGCGGGATTTCGTAGAGGTAATTGCCTCGATCGTCAATGGGGTGTGCGCGAAGCAGACCTCGCCGGCGCCATAGGTGTACGGTTGACAGCACAGTGCCATAGCGGGCGGCCACATCTTGCGGGGTCAGAAGCCCCTGGGCCAGCAGGCGCGTACGCCGATCGGTGAGACGGTAGATCGTACGCAGCCGGCCAATGCGCGCGGCCGTCCACGGAGTTGTCACCACGGTACGCACACCCCGTTCATTGAGCACATCCGCGATTTCCCCGTCCGTATAGGTGTCGATGAGCCGGTCGATCTCTTTGACTACCTCGGCATCGGTGGTTCGCAGTTCCACACACGACTTCGGCAACGGTATATCGAGCGAACGTGTCGCGCCGCCGGAAAAGCGTATATCAACGTGCAGTGCATCGCCCTTGGTGAGCATTACGTCCTCGATCAGCAACCGCAGCATGCGCTTTTTATCCTTCATCTGCGTGCGTGGGTCGCGCCAGAGACGTGGGAAATCGGTGGAGAGGGCTATCAGTTCGGTACGCTCGGCGTCGGTTACGACGCTGGAGTCAGCGGCCTTTGCCTTCTCGTATGCTTCCTGTGCCGCGGCGAGCGCACGCAGTTTTCCATTCCAATCCGCTTCCAGTGAATCGGCCACCAGGCGATTGTCAGGATCAACCTTGAGAAAGCGGCGTTGCGCAAGGTCCGCCTCATAGCGCGCACGCTCTACGTGTTGACGCCGCAACCGGTCAGCGTCTTCATGGCGGGCCGCGAGTTCTTGACGCACAGTCAGCGCGACTTCGATTGCTAGAGGTGTCATCGCCTCGATGACGACGTCGCCGATTGCCGCATCGAGCGCACCGCCGTGAACGGTTTGACAAAGACCGTTTTCGCCCCGCTGCAGGGGACCCCGGCCGCACCAATAGGTCGGCACGCTTTGATTCCGATGCGAGTGGTAGCGGACTGACATGCGTTCACCGCAGGTTCCGCAGATCACGAGCCCCTGCAGCAGCGCTGTACCCTCGCGTGCCTGCCCACGGTGCCGTTCGGCGCTCCAGGCAAGCGCATTGCCCTTCACGCGCTGGCGGTTCAACTGGTACTCTTCCCAGGTTATATAGCCCGGATGCACGTCGCGCAGAAGGATCCACTTCCTCGCTCGGCACCAGACGAGAGCATACCTTGCCATTGGGCAGGTGGCGCTGTTTGGTGCGACCGAAAACGAAGGCACCAGCATAGCGCGGGTTGTGGATGATCTGGCGCGCACGGCAGTGCAGCAACTCCGCCCAGACGAGTTCACCCTTGTGCGCACCGCTACGCAATCGCCGCGGGAACAGGAGTTCCTTCGCATGGAACTCCTTGACCACCGCCAGACAGGACCCGGTCCGCTGAAAGGTCTGGAAGAATAGGCGCACCGAGGACTGCACTTGGGCGTCCGGATCGAGGATGACATGATCCTGCGCATCATGCACAAAGCCGACGGGAACCATCTGCTTGAGTTCCCCGCGGCGGGCACGGCTCAGGATGCCTCCCCGAAGCCGTGCCTTGAGCACATGCAATTCCGCTTCACTCATGGTGCCCTTCAGACCCAACAGCAGGCGATCGTTGAAGTGCGCCGGATTGTACAGCCCATCCTCATCAAGGATGAGCGTGTCAGCGAGGGCGCACAGCTCAAGCAGCCGATGCCAATCGGTAGAGTTGCGCGCCAGTCGCGACACTTCAAGGCCGAGCACGATACCGACGCGACCCAGACTGACTTCGGTTACCAGACGTTGAAAGCCTTCCCGGTCCGCTGCGCTGGCGCCGGACTGCCCGAGGTCGCTGTCGATGACGACGATCCGATCGGGCGGCCAACCCAGCGCTACAGCGCGCTCCCGAAGCGCATACTGGCGGTGAGTGCTCTCAGTGTTCTCGAGGACCTGGCGCAACGTTGACTGGCGCACGTACAGGTAAGCCAGGCGCGACAGATGCGCGGTCGTGATCTTCTGATGGGCTTCTATGTTCATTAATATGACTCCTTTCGATGATTAGCGAGCGAGAGGGCGAGTCGAGAGAACCAGACTCGCCAAAAGCATAGTGACCTCATCGCGCAGCACAGTCGGTAGCCAGACTTGCGCGGCGCTGGGCCGTGGCATAGCCTCAGGCAATGCAGGGTCTAGAGAATCCACTGGACGCGGCGCAAGCGAAGCGCGCAGCACCGATTCCACTGTCTTGAGCCATCTGGGCATACCTTCGCTCAGCAGCAGGGCAAGACCGATACCGCGCGTCTGGCCTGCGGTGCTTCCCTGAGTCACGCTCCCTACAGTGCCAATAACCTGAGAGCGAATCAGTTCGTACTGCACGCTGTACTGCATGGCGTCGAGCTTTGCGTTTTCGACGATCATCGCAGTTTTTTTTCCTCCCGCCGCAAATACGGAAGCAGTCGTCGCAGGATGCTCCGGGGATGCGCCTCGATGCCAAAGCGCTGCGCCAGAAGCGCAGCCAGTTCCTCGCCCTTGAGCATCCTTCCTGCCTCCTGTATCTCCTGGGCCAGGGCAGCCAGCGTTTCGTCGTTGAGCTTGTGGGGTCTCTTCGGTCCGCGCTTGCGCGGCAGCAGCCCTGGCAGGCCCTCGCGTTGGAACAACTCCTGAGTGACATAGAAGGCCGGGCGGGACAGACCAGAGGCCTGAGCCGCCTCCACCACCGAACGTTCCTCCTGCTGGACGCTTCGCAGCATCTCGTACTTGACCTGCACTAGGTCGTTCGGATCGAAAAACGCGCTGTCGCGAAATAGAGGATCGGTCACCGCTTCGGGGCGCGGGTGGGTGGCGCCCTGTGCGCTCAAAGCCTGCTGACGGCGGGCGCGCTGACGTGAGCCGGTTGCAGTTCGATTCTTTTTGGGATGCACAGCCATATGTATGTTTATCTAATTCTGTGTCACTTGCTGGAGAATAGCAACTGCGCAATAACACACAAGCATGTTTGTGTATACAAAACACTGCGAGTTAAGCCCTGAACAGCCACGCCAGTGCCGCTGCCAAGAAACGACACACGCACATATTTCAAAAGACATGTTACACATAATTTTCTTAACATCGCCGCTTCTCCTTCTGGGACAGCTGTTCGTCGATCACCTTGCGCAGTTGGCGAAGCAGGTCGGCACGGAAGAAAGCACGCCCAGCACCGACCGCGATTACCGGATCGGGCCCCTGAATATCAGTCCATTCGACTGGTAGTGTGCGCAGCCGTCCCTTTGCGTCCAGATACGACACGCGGTCACCACCCCAGTTGTTGCGAACAGCAATGGCGTCGAAGGTCTGACCCCTCAGCGGATGAAAAGTGTGCGTGACTGTAAAAACTTGTGCTCTACCATTGCCACGGTCTGCAATGCGCGCTTTTCGATAAAGGCAAGGTGGAACGCTCCATCGGCTATCTCAGGCAAAGCTTCTGGCCCCTGCGGGAGTTCAAAGATCTGCACGATGTGAACCGGCAAGTGCGTCAATGGCTGGCAGAAGTCGCTAACCGGCGATTGCACCGTGAGACCAGGGAGCGGCCGGCAGAGCGCTTCAAGCCAGAGGCTCTCCGGCCGTTGCCTATCATTCCTTACGACTACCGCGACACAGCCGAAGCGCTGGTCCATAAAGATCTGCGCCTCCAGTTCGATGGCAATAAATACTGTGTGCCGCACCGCTACGTGGGACAGCGGCTGACGGTGAAAGCGGATGCCGGCGCCGTCACCATTTACGAACGTGTCACTGAGGTGGTGAGTTATCCGCGTTCCTGGAGACGGGGACAAACCTTCGGAGCGGAGCGTTTTGAAAAGCTGCTCGCCGAACAGCGCCCGGCGGCCCGACGCTCACAAGCGCAGCAGCGCTTGATCGACTCACTCGACGGTCTATGTTCGCGCCAACTGCTGGAAGCTTATCTGCGCGACCTGGCTGACATGGACCGCTCCCTTGCCCGTCAGATCTCCGAGTTGCTCGAACTCATTCGCCAATACGGGCCCGACATCGTGGCGAGTGCGATTGAAAAGGCATCGGCGGCACGTGCGCTGGGTGCCGACTACGTCGCCAATATCGTTCGCCAGCAGCAGTCGCCGCGGCGGCCGCAGCCACCTGTACCGCTGCGAGATCCGCAGTTACGGGATCTGGTTACCGATCCCCTATCGCTGCTGGCCTATGACGCTTTCATTCTTGACTCTGGAAAGGAAAACCATGACCTCCCTCGAACAGAAACTGCAGCAGCTGAACCTGGCAGCGATGAGCCATCAGATCGAACAGACGATTGCTGAAGCTGCCGCTAAAAACATGAGTGTGGGCGCCACCTTGGAGTGGCTCGCCGATCTGGAGTTAGAGGCCCGGACCGGGCGCGCCATTGATCGCCGCTTTAAGTCCTCGCGCTTGCAATCGCGTCCCAGCATCGATGGCTTTCAGTTCCACCATCACAAGAGTCGGGTGCAAGCCAAGAACCGCATCCTGCGCCTTCTCGATCTCAACTTTCTGCGCGAGGGCACCAATCTGGTTCTAATCGGCAATCCCGGTGTTGGCAAGACGTTTCTCGCCAAAGTGATCGGATGGAAAGCTTGCCAGGCCAATCAGCGTGTCTTGTTCACAACTGCCATGGATATGCTCAACCAGCTGTCGGCTTCGCAGGTGGATCACTCGCTGGTACGCAAGCTCAAAGGGTATACCGAACCATCACTTTTGATCTGTGACGAGCTAGGTTACCTGGCCCTCGATCAACAGACCTCCAATCTCTTTTATCAGGTGATCTCCACCAGACACAGCCAGAAGAAATCTACGGTGATTACGACCAACACACCGTTCTCTGACTGGGGGAACATTCTGTACAACACAACGATTGCCACGGCCATTGCCGACCGGCTGGTGGAGAACTCCGAGATCTTCCTGCTCGGAGGCGACAGTCTTCGCAAGGCCAACAAGAACTCCAGTTCGCCGGAAGAGTAATCATTCCGGCCACCACCAGGCGCCGCAATGTGGTGATATCCCGAGCCGGAGGAGTCCGTCGGGTAACCCCTCAACGGCGCTGCCGAGGCGGGCGGGAGCTTTACTGCTCCCGCTCCTTCTGTCTGGTCCCACCTCCATGTTCAACTTCAGCGCCAATCATCTGTTCCTGCTCTCGCGGACGGAATATCGCTCCTGTGCGGTGTTCGCCCTGCTCGATCGCGACACTCAGCGCGTGTATCGCCTGTTCGACTTCACAAAACGCCTCCGCCTTGCGCCCCATCGGCCTTATTGTGTGGCAGGCAAGGTCAACAGTGCCGGTACACTCTACCTGGTGATCGAATCGGTCAAGCCGGACACCAAGCACCAGCGGCTTTCCACCACTCCTGTTCCTGCTGACGGCGCGGGAGGGTTGCCTCTGCCCTAAGACGCTGCTGTTGGGAAAACCTGCACCAAGCAACGCTACGCCTTTGCTCCGCCGCAGGCGTCGCTGCGGACGTGCGCGCCAACAACAAAACCAGCGCACTTTCTGACTACAAAACCAGCGGAAATGCGGGCATTTTATTCCGGCGCTAACACGCTCGGGAGTTTCACCAAAGAAATGCAGGCTTTTGTTGTGTCGGTCGGAAAGCAGAGAGCCCTCCCGCGCCCCGATTCGGGAACTGCGGGAGGGCTGTGGTGAGCCGATTTCTTCGGAGCCAACTCCGTCGCATCGGCCCTGGGCATCCACCCGGGCGCGACCCCGAGCGGACCTCGATGCGGCCAAGCGCAGCTACAGTGGTAGCCGGTATTGGCCGTCAACTTGAACAATCGATCCTTCGCGGCAGGCTTCGCCGATCGCCAGTTGGGCGGTGCGTTTGGAGCACTCGGTTTGCTCCATGACTTGCTGGCGGAGTTGGTTATAGCGAGCCTGCCGTCCCAGACCGGCCAGCGCCTGAGTTACATGCTCCTGCTCCACTTTCTTGCGCGCCACCGCTGCGCGGGCCGGCGCCGCCCCAGCGGCGGAAAAGCACAGCGTCTGCGGATCGAGTTGCAGCAAGCGAGGCTCAGAGGCCGCGGCGTAGCGAAACTGGAAGCGCAACTCCACGGCGGCGGCAAGATGGGCTGAGGGGCGCGTGAGCAGCAGGTAGGAATCGCCGACGGCATGCAGCGCCGAGGAACCGCGGAAAGCGCTGCCGATCTCTTCGCGGCCGATCGATTTGCGCACGTGATGCACCACAATGAGCGCGGCTTTGGAAGCATCGCGCAGCCGCAACAGGCTCTGGTACAGCGCCGCCATGGAGCGGGTATCGTTTTCGTCCTGATCGTGAGTCGAGTACAAAGGATCGAGCACGATCACTTCGGCGGCAGCCTGACGGGCGGCGTTGAGAAAGTGATTGAGTCCTTGCGGGGCGCTCAGCAGATTGCCGCCTGCCCGCGTGTCCACCAGCAGGTTTTGGTCGGCGGCGGCTCCCACGGATCGGCGCATCGATGCCAAGCGCCCCACAAACTGCGGCGTGGGCAGTTCGAACTGACAGACCAGAACCCGGCGCGCGGCGGGGATGGTGAAGCCGGCGCGATCTTTGCCGGCGGCCAGTGCCAGCGCCAGATTGGCCACCAGCAAGCTCTTGCCCACCTTGGGTTCGCCGCCCACAAACAGGATGCCTTGCGGCGGCAACAGTCCCGGCTCGATCCAGCCCGGCGGAGGGGAGGCCGGTTGCTCGGTGAGTAACTGCGCCAGCGATACCACCGCGGGTTTCGAGGGAGTCTTGGCGGCGTCCTCTTTCACAGCATCGCCTCCGTGGTGGCATCGAGTAAGATGGCTTCACTCACCATCTGCGACTTACTCGTCGCCGCCAGCCGCAAAGCTGTCATGGCGAGCTTGTTGACTTTGCGCGGAATCCCCTTGGTGGCCTGATACATGCCCTGGCGGGCGGTCTCGTCAAACAGTATCTGCGACACACCGGCGGCTTTGAGTTGTTGCGCCAGATAGGCGTCGAGTTCGTCGCGCGTGAGTCCCTCCAGGTGATACTGCACGCCGATGCGTTGTCGCAAGGCTTCGTGCATCTGAAGGGAAAGCGTGCGCCGCAGCAGCGGCTGGCCGACCAGCAACAGGGTGAGATAGCGGGAGGAGTCCATGTCGAAGTTCAACAGCAGCGGGAGCTGTTCCAGGGCGGGATGCGGCAGCAAGTGGGCTTCATCGCAGATCAGAATGGGATGCTGCTTTTTACTCTGGTTCAGGCGCACGATGGCGCCGGCAATCTGGCGCATGAGGTCGCCGCGGAAGTGCGCTGGTTCCAGGTCCAGTTCCAAGGCGATCTGACGGAGCAGGTCCAGTGCCGAGCCCGAGGAGAAGTGCACGTAGAGGATCTTATATAGGTTGGGGTTGAGGGTCGTGGTGAACACGCGTGCGGCGGTGGATTTACCCGCGCCCACTTCGCCGGTGATCAGTCCGACGCCGTGATGTTGGGCGAGGAACTCCAGCCGCGTCTTGACCTGGTTCCAGGCCTGGGAAGCGAACAGTTGTTTGGCGTCCGGACTGTCGGAGAAAGGCGTTTTCTTGAAGCCGAAGAAGGATTCCCACATGGCTACTTCTCCTCCGTCTCCCAGGGCGGCAGCAGCCCGTTGACGACCGCATCGACCAGCCGCGCTACCCCTGCGGGCTTGCCTTCCGAGTAAATCTCCAGTTGGGTGAGATCGAGCGGATCGAAGCGCACTTCGATGCGTTTGCCGGCCAGATGCGCGGGTGCTTCAAAGAAACGATTCTTCAACAGGAAGGTGGAATCGCGGCGCACCAACCGGTCCACGCGATGAAAGAACAGACGCCGTAAATCGGTGTCCGGCGGAAGCTGACGGACCTGTTCGATATCGCGCTGCCAGCGCAGCAGCGGTGTGGTCTGGAGGGAGCTATGTTCGCGACGATGGTAGACGGTGTCGAGCCAATGCCACAAGCGCTCGTTGAGTTGCTCAATCGACAACAGGACCTTGGGATCGAGTGAGGCCAGAAACTGTTCGCGCACGGAACGGTTATGTGGTCATTGCAGTTATGTGGCCCAGGATACCCAATGAGCCTGGCTTTGCGATTTCCGATGGGAATCTGCGCCACATAAGTTGACCGGTATAGTGGGCGTGCAGTTCAACGCCACTATTGAGGTCAACGATGTTTGATCGACTGTTTCCTCGCCACCAAACGCGGGAACGCCACATCACGAGTCCACTTTTCCAGGAACGACTGGATTACTTACAACACTGTGCAGCGGAAGGGTACGCGTCGACGACTCTTCGCCCGCTGGCCACGGATTTGCTCTTGATTCAGAACCTCCTTGGTCTACCGGAATCCTCCCATAAACTCGAGCCTTTAACGGTAAGGGCGGCTATCGACAAGTGGGCGACGAGAGAGCCCAAATACTTCAGCCACAAGAACGGACGCCGCTGTCGTGAGAACCTGCCGCAGCGAGCACTTCGCTGGCTCCTCTATATGGACCGCCTTCAGATCTCACGTTCCGATACGAGCGCCCACAGCGTCTTTATTGAGGATTTTGCCGGCTACATGCGCCAGCAGAGAGGCCTGTCCGAAGAGACCATAAAGGGCAGGATCGATTGATCGAGTCAACCTTGCGAAATTCGAATGAGCAGGTTGGTGCCTCCGACAAGTATGGAGAAGAATACAGCGAGTATGTAGGAGAGCTAGGTGAGACGGTCGATTCGTTCGCCGATTGGAACGATGCTCGTCAGGTCTGCATTTTCGTCCACGAGTCCTACAATCCGGAATCGCGCTTCGCCGCCAAGATTGCCACACACGGAAACGTCGCCCTTCCATGCCTCATTCACATGTATGGCAGTGATGTAGAGCTCACCCGTGCAGAAGCTGCTCCGTTGATCGTTCAGACATTGGCGAAGACTCCTATCGACAATTTGGATCCGAAGACGATCTTGGCTGCAAAACAATTCGTTTTGAAGGCCCTCCACGATCCAAGCGAGGCGGTCCGCATCGATACCGTTGAGGCGCTGGGCAGCTTTGGAGGGGAGGACATGATCCCGGCACTGAAACAGATTGTTGAAACTGACCCGGCGGCACCTGCGGCCAACGGTGATTCAATACGGAAATGGGCTGGTGAGGCGATTGCGGCAATCGAGAAAAGGGCAAGCCGCTAGTGTAGTGTCCAAGAATTAGCTGGACTTTCGTTTGCGGGTTTTGGGAACGGTACAGCCGGGCTGAATTTGCTCCAAGGTTTGACGACACCGGGCGAGCTTGGCGAGGATAGAATCTACGGTGGCGGTCCAAACGAATGGCTTGGGATTTTCGTTCCAGGCGGCGAGGAACTCCTCAATGGCGGCGATGAGGTCATCGACACTGAGAAAGGAATCGCGGCGGATGCGCTTGTTGGTTAACTCGGCGAACCAACGTTCAATAAGGTTCAGCCAACTGCAGCTGGTGGGCACGTAGTGCACGACGTAGCGAGGGTGCTTCTTCAGCCACGCTTTGACCTCGGCAGTGCTGTGAGTTCCGTAATTGTCGATCACCAGATGCAGCGGGGTCTGGCCTGAAAACTCCCGGTCGATGTGTCGCAGAAACTTCAAAAACTCCTGATGCCGGTGTCGCTTATGACAGTCCCCGATCACTTTGCCCTGCAGCAGATCGAGAGCGGCAAATAGCGTCGTCGTCCCGTTTCGTTTGTAGTCGTGGGTCATCGTTCCGCAGCGGCCTTTCTTGAGCGGCAGGCCCGGCTGGGTGCGGTTTAGTGCTTGAATTTGGCTCTTCTCATCAACACAGAGCACAATCGCCTGGTCTGGCGGATTCAAGTAGAGACCGACCACGTCGGTGAGCTTTTGCAGGAATTTCGGGTCTCGGGATAGCTTGAATGTCTTGGTGCGGTGTGGCTTGATGTTGTGACTCCGCCACAGATTGCTCACCGTCGATTTACTCATACCCTGATTGGCCGCCATGAGCCGGCAACTCCAATGAGTTATGCCTTTCGGCTTCGACTGCAACGTGGCGTCAATCACCGCCTGGATCTGTTCGGCACTGTAGGTGGCCTTGCGGCCTCGGCCTGGCGCGACCTCCCACAGGCATGGCAGCCCCTGCGCAACAAAACGTTCGCACCAGAGACGAACTGTTTTCCGATTTACGTTCATCTCGGCGGCAATCGCGGACTCGGACTTACCGCGACCGGCCGCGAGAACGATGCGGCTGCGAAGGGCCACCTGCTGCGGCGTTCCCATCGCTGCCAACCACTGCTCGATCTGTTTGCGCTGATCCTCCGACACGACCAGCGTGCGTGTTGGGCGGGGCATGACTGATTATGGACCAGTCCTATTGGAATGTCCAGCTATTTGTTGGACACCACACTAGCTGGTTGATTTCCTGCCTATCGCCGCTTGGCCTTGATCCGGATCGGCGTGCCTTCAAATCCAAATCGCTTCCGCAGCTGATTGATCAAGAATCGCTCCGAAGAGAAGTGCAAATCCTTGGCCTTATCAGTGAACGCCACGAATGTCGGCGGCCGCACCGAGCCCTGCGTCATGTAGTAAATCTTCATGTCGCGATCGAACTCCAGCATCTCCACAAATCGGTTCAGTTCGCCGGTACTCACGCGCTTGGAAGCCGATTCATAGGCAGCGCTAATCATTCCGAACAGCCGATCCACGCCCGCGCCCGTTTTGGCCGAAACAAACGCAATCTGCGCGTACGCCAGAAATTTCAGCTCGTCACGGATTTCCTCGGTAAACTTCCGCTTGCCCTTATCCCCTGCAGCGTCCCACTTGTTCACGCATAGAATCACGGCGCGGCCCTCTTCGTCCGCGTAGCCCGCGATGGTGGCGTCCAGCGCGGCTACCGGTTCGGTGGCATCCAGAACCAGCAGAACGACATTAGCCATCCGAATATGCCGGCGCGCCATCACCACGCTCAGCTTTTCGGCCATCAACTTAGTTTTGCCTTTACGCCGGATCCCAGCCGTATCGACGAAGACGTACTCTACGCCACCATGCACCAGGCTCTGATCCACGGCATCGCGCGTGGTGCCCGCTACCGGCGACACGATCGACCGCTCCTGGCCTACCAGCGTATTCAGGAGCGTGGATTTTCCCACATTCGGCCGGCCGATAATCGCAACCTTGATGGGCCGCGTCTCCGGCTCCGGCTCCTCCTCGCCTTGGTCGCTCTTGAAATCTCTCGTGACGTGATCCAGCAGCTCGTCGAACCCGATCCGGTGCTCCGACGAAATGGGGAATAGATCTTTGAAGCCGAGCGAATGAAATTCGTGCGCCAGCCCCTCCCGCACCGTCGCGTCGATCTTGTTCACTGCCAGCGTCACCGGCTTGCCTAGCTTACGCAACACCTTCGCCAAGTCGCGATCGGTGCCCGTAATCTCCGTCCGCCCATCGATCAGGAAGATGATCTGCGCCGCCTGATCCAGCGCCACGCGCGCCTGCTTCAGAATTTCAGTCGGGATCATCTCGGCATCGTTTGGAATGATGCCGCCGGTATCGATCAACACGAAGCGGCGTCCTAAATAGGATGCTTCCCCCTGGATGCGGTCCCGCGTGATTCCCGGTTCGTCTCCGACGATGGACCGCCGCTGGCCGATGATCGCATTGAAAAGAGTGGACTTGCCAACATTCGGCCGGCCCACGATCACCACCACCGGCAGCGCCGATTCGGTCGAATTTTCCCGCCGTGCGATCATATAAGTTACCGAAGCGCACAAGGTGCGGCGGGCACGGCCAACGGCGACATGAGCTCGCCTGCGCCGCACTCCGTTGTGCGCGGATTCGTCAAAAGATGCAACCTGAAGTCCTGAGTCACCCTACCGATCATAGCGAAGCGCAGCAGCATAATCGCCTCACGCGCAATATTGCCATCATTGCGCACGTCGATCACGGTAAAACCACGCTGGTGGACGCCATGCTGACGCAAAGCGGACTGTTCCGCCAAAACGAGCAAGTTGTCGAGCGCATGATGGATTCCAACGAGCTGGAGCGCGAGCGCGGCATCACCATTTTGGCCAAGACCACCGGCGTGCGCTACCACGGCATCAAGATCAATATCGTCGATACGCCCGGCCACAGCGACTTTGGAGGCGAAGTGGAGCGCGCGCTCAAAATCGTCGACGGCGTCATGCTGCTGGTGGACGCGAGCGAAGGCCCGCTGCCGCAGACCCGCTACGTGCTGATGAAGGCGCTGGAAGCCAAGCTCCCGCCGATTCTGGTGATCAACAAGATCGACCGGCCGGATGCCCGGATTCAGGAGGTTCTGAACGAAGTCTACGACCTGTTCATCGATTTGGACGCGGTGGAAGATCAACTCGATTTTCCGGTGATCTACACCAATGCGAGAGCCGGGATCGCGAAACTGTCCATGGAAGATGAATCCACCGACCTGCGCCCGCTGTTCGAAACCATCCTGAAGCACATCCCGCCGCCGGCGGGCGATCCCGATGCATCGCTCCAGCTTCTGGTCGCGAATCTCGATTACAGCGAATACCTCGGGCGCCTGGCGATTGGCCGCGTTTTTTCCGGCATTTTGAGATACGGCGACGAAGTGGCGATCGCCAAGCTGGACGGTTCGTTGCAAAAGACGCGCATCACCAAGCTTTATTCGTTCGAAGGCCTAAAGCGCGTGGACGAGACCATCGGATACCCGGGCGACGTTCTTGCCATTGCCGGCGTCGAAGGCATCACCATCGGCGAGACCGTTACCAGCGTTGAAAATCCAGACCCGCTGCCGCACATTCAGATCGACGAGCCGACTATCGCGATGACGTTCACCATCAATACATCGCCGTTCTCAGGCCGCGAAGGGCAATTCGTCACGTCGCGCAATCTGCGTGACCGGCTGGATAAAGAACTGCTGACCAACGTCTCCATCCGCGTGGAAGAGGCGGGCGGACCCGACGCCTATAAAGTGATGGGCCGCGGCGAACTGCAACTCGCCATCCTCATCGAAATGATGCGGCGCGAAGGTTATGAGCTGATGGTAGGAAAGCCGGAGATCCTGACCAAGACCATCCATGATAAGGTGCATGAGCCCATGGAATTGCTGGTGATCGATTGTCCGGAGGCCTACATCGGCGTCGTGATCGAAAAACTGGGCCAGCGCAAGGGCAAAATGATCAAGATGGTGAACCACGGCTCGGGCCGCGTGCGGCTGGAGTTTCACGTGCCATCGCGCGGGCTGATCGGGCTGCGCAGCGAAATGATGACCGACACGCGCGGCACCGCCATTATGAACACGCTGTTCCACGGCTACATCGAGTGGCAGGGCGACATTCCGTCGCGGCCCACCGGATCGCTGGTTTCGGACCGTCCGGGCAAAACCACCGGCCACGCGATTTTCAATCTGCAGGAGCGCGGCGAAATTTTCGTCAGCCCGGGCACCGAAGTTTACGAAGGCATGATCGTGGGTGAGAACGCGCGCGACGCCGATCTGAACGTAAACATCGTTAAGGAAAAGAAGCTGACCAACATGCGCGCGTCAACCGCCGACGAGGCAATCCGCCTGGTCCCGCCTCGCCTTCTCAACCTGGAGCAGGCGATCGAATTTATCCGCGATGACGAGTTCGTGGAAGTGACGCCGCAATCCATCCGGCTGCGGAAGAAGATTCTGAAAGCGAATCAACGTTAACGGAATCTATTGATGAGAGGGCTGCAGGCTCAATGCAAGAGCAACTGGAGAAACAACTCTGCGACCGATTCGGTGTGTAGTTGTAGCGCACGCTTCAGCGTGCCGCGTTCACAATCGTGTGAACGCTTTGGGAGGATTACGCACTAACGTTGCAGTCCGCCCCAAGGTCCCCACGCGATTCTGTGGCCGCTTCGCGTTTCATGCCACATTTTCCTGCCCATGGCTCGATTCATTCTCGTGGATAGCGCCGCACCTTCCAGAGCCAACGGTCCAGAGACCAGCTCCTCGAAACGCAGGGCATCTGCCTCGGTTCCCCCGAGCAGAGCTTCGACAGCCAGCCGCCGATCCTGTTGGGTCAAGTCTAAATGCCGTTTCAATTCGGCGAGAGACTCCTTGATCTCGCGGCCGATAATCTCGCACTCGTCACACGTAGTCACAAAGTCAACCCAGTTTCGCCCTCAGCAACTCATTCACCGCCGCCGGATTGGCCTGCCCTTTGCTCGCCTTCATCACCTGGCCAACCAGGTAGCCAATCACGCCCGTTTTGCCTGACTTATACTGCTCCACTTGCTTCGGGCTCGCGGCGATCACTTCGTCGACAATCTTCTCTAACGCGCCGGTATCGCTGATCTGGCGCAGGCCTTCGCGATCGATGACGGCCGCCGCGGATTCGCCCGTCTCGAACATCTTGGCGAAAATATCCTTGGCCATCTTTCCGCTGATTTCGCCTTTGGTGATGAACGTCACCAGCTCGCCGAGTTGCTCGGGCGAAACTGGCGATTCGGTAATCTCGCGGCCCTTCAGCGCACCCAGCAGATCGCCCGTCACCCAATTTGCGGCTAGCCGTGCGATCGCCAGCTACTCTTGCGGTGCCCTCGAAATATTCGCTGATCTCGCGTGTGCTCGTCAAAACGTGCGCGTCGTATTCACGCAATCCGTAACTTTCGACGAACCGGTTGCGCTTCTCCGCCGGCAGCTCCGGAACCGTCCCACGGATCTCCAGCCAAGCCGCGCTCACGCGTAGCGGCACCAGATCGGGCTCCGGGAAATACCGATAATCATGCGCATGCTCCTTGCTGCGCATGCCCACCGTCTCGCCAGTGGCCACGTTATACAGCCGCGTCTCCTGCTCCACCCGTCCGCCGCTTTCGAGAACGCCCACCTGGCGCGCGATCTCATAATCCAGCGCCATCTTCGCGAACCGGAACGAATTCAGGTTCTTCACCTCGGCCTTCGTTCCGAATTTCTCCACGCCTTTCAACCGCACCGAAACATTGGCATCGCAGCGCAGTTGGCCCTTTTCCATGTCGCACTCGGACACGCCCACATACTGCATGATCTGCTTCAGCTCGGTCAGGAACGCATACGCTCCATCCGACGAACGGATGTCCGGATCGGTAACAATCTCGATCAGCGGCGTCCCGCTGCGATTCAAATCCACGTAGGTGTAACGGTCGGAATCCTTGAAGCCGTCGTGGATGCTCTTGCCCGCGTCGTCCTCCAGATGAATGCGCGTCAAGCCCACGCGCTTCTTCACGCCGTCCACTGCCGCGTCTACCCAGCCATGCTCGGCCAGCGGCTGATCGTACTGCGAAATCTGATAGCCCTTGGGCAGATCCGGGTAAAAGTAATTCTTGCGCGCGAAACGCGAAAACGCATTCACCTTGCAGTGCGTGGCCAGCGCCGCCTGAATCGCCATCTCCACTACGCGCCGGTTCAGCACCGGCAACGCGCCCGGCAGCCCCAGGCACACCGGACACACATTCGAATTGGGCGGCGCGCCAAAGCCGGTGGGGCAGCCGCAAAAAATCTTGGTGCGCGTATTGAGCTGGACGTGTACCTCCAGGCCGATAACGGGCTCGTACTTGTCGATCTCTTCCGGCGTTGCCTGGTGCAAAGAGGTGGCCGGCGCGCTGCTGGACATGTTTCATTATAAAAGGCCGCGCCGCATCGCTGTCGCGCCACACCTCAGATTGTTCCGCCGATTGCTTCTGCCGGGACAGCGATGCCGTGTCAAGCAGCCTGCCCAATCCCATGGAGCCCTTTCTTTGATGGCTTCGTGCAGCATTGTTCATCGCGCGCAAATGCAGCGCCACGGGGTTGTTGATGTACATCATCGAAGCGCCGGCGCCTGCCGTTCGCGCGCGGTTGAGGCACAAATTTGCGCCGTGGTATCCCGGGCACCGGCGGCTTCTTATCCGTGAGGAAACGTGCAGGTGCCCTGCTGCGTAGCCGGCACCTCGCGGATTTCGAGCTCCCGGGATGAATGGTCAGGTTGACGGCGAGCTGCCGCACGTGGGGAGCTGATCGCCTGGATCCAGCGCGCCCGCTGCGATTCCACCCAACGCTTGACCATGATCTGGCGATAGGGAACGCTGCCGCCTTGATCCTGCGTGAACTGGATGCGTCGAACATTGGCTTGATCCGCGGATCTAACTGTGATGGTTCCGCCTGCCGGGCTTCGCCTCCTTGGCCCAGTGCGCCTGCTCCTCCGCGATGAAGTGGTTCACCAGATCGCGGTACAGTTTTTCAATAACGTCGGGATCGAGCCCCTCTTCCGACGCCCACTGCCGCCGCGCCTGAAGCATCGCGGCGAAGCGTTCGGGAGCGGCCACCTCTTTAGGACTCGACTTGAACGCAGCCGCGGCGATGACGTACTTCTTCCGCCCGGCAATCGCGCGGATGATCTCGCGGTCGATCCGATCAATTTCCGTGCGTACATCGGACAGCGTGCGGCACTCCTCTGGGCGCTTTACCTGCATCTGCACATTGTGCCACGCACGAATGCGTTAGATTGAAAGAGACGGGTTTCGCCGCATCCGCACGCCACCCGAAGCTCCGCACCAAGTTGTTAAGAAGCTATGCCGGAAAAGCACTACGACCATAACCAGATCGAATTGAAGTGGAGCCAGCGGTGGGCCGGCGCGTCGCTCTTCGAGGCCGAAGAGAACTCAAGCAAGCCCAAGTTCTACGTGCTGGAGATGCTGCCTTATCCAAGCGGCACGCTGCACATTGGGCACATTCGGAATTACACCATCGGCGACGCGCTGGCGCGCTACAAGCGCATGCGCGGGTTCAATGTGCTGCATCCCATGGGCTGGGACGCGTTCGGCTTGCCGGCCGAGAACGCGGCTATCGCCAACAAGCGCGATCCCTACGAATGGACCATGCACAACATCGAGAACATGAAGCGGCAGCACCGGCGCATGGGCTTCAGTTACGACTGGTCGCGTGAGGTGGCCACCTGCGATCCCGCGTATTACCGCTGGAACCAGTGGTTCTTTCTCAAAATGCTGGAGCGCGGCCTGGCCTATCGCAAGAATGCGCTGGTGAACTGGTGCAACGAGTGCGGCACGGTGCTGGCGAATGAGCAGGTGGTGGACGGGTGCTGCTGGCGGCATGAATCGACGCCGGTGGAGCAGCGCGCCATCGAGCAATGGTTCTTGCGCATTACCGATTACGCCGACGAACTGCTGGCGTCCATCGGCGAATTGGAGGAAGGCTGGCCGGAACGCGTACTGCTGATGCAGCGAAACTGGATCGGGCGATCGGAAGGCGCGGAGATCGATTTCGCGCTCGATGGATCAAACGAAAAGATCCGCGTATTCACAACACGTATCGATACTATCTTTGGCGCCGCTTGCGTGATTCTCGCGCCCGAACATCCGTTCGTTGCGCAATTGGCTACGCCGGGACTGACCGCTCAAGTGAAACAGATGATCGATTCACGCGCGGCCAAAGGCCCGGGCGATATCGAGAAGGAAGGGTTGTTCACGGGCAGTTATGCGGTCAATCCGTTCAGCGGCGAGAAAGTCCCGATTTGGATCGGCAACTTCGTGCTGATGGGCTACGGCACCGGAGCCATCATGGCAGTGCCAGCGCATGATCAGCGCGACTTCGAATTTTGCAAACAGTATGGCATCGCGATTCGTCCGGTGATCCGGCCCATGGACGGCGCGCTGGCGGATCCGGCCACTATGAAGGAAGCGTGGGGCGAGGATGGCATTCTCGAAAATTCCGGACCGTATTCCGGGCTGACGAGCGAGGAAGCTCGCCGTGTAATGACGGCCAAAGCCGAAGCGGAGGGCTTCGGAAAGGGCGCAGTTACGTTCCGCATCAAAGACTGGGGCATCTCGCGCCAGCGCTATTGGGGTACGCCGATTCCGGTGATCTACTGCCCGAAATGCGGCATGGTGCCGGTGCCGGAGAGCGATTTGCCGGTGGTGCTCCCGCTGAAGGTTCCGATCACCGGAAAGGGCCGCTCTCCGCTCGAAAACGTGCCGGAATTCGTGAACGTGAAGTGTCCGAAGTGCGGAGAACCAGCGCGCCGCGAAACGGACACCATGGACACGTTCATCGATTCTTCCTGGTATTTCTATCGCTACTGCGATCCCCGCAATTCCGCCGCGCCGTTCGATTCGGGGAAGATCGCCTATTGGTTTCCCATCGATCAGTACATCGGCGGCGTAGAGCACGCCATCCTGCACCTGATTTATTCGCGCTTTTGGACCAAGATGATGCGCGACCTCGGGCTCATCACCAACGATGAGCCCACCACGCGCCTGTTCACGCAAGGCATGGTGATCAAAGACGGCGCGAAGATGTCGAAATCGAAGGGCAACGTGGTGAGTGCCGACGATATGATCCAGCGCTTCGGCGCGGATACCGGCCGCGTGTTTGAACTATTTGCGACGTCGCCTGAAAAGGAAATGGACTGGACCGATTCCGGCGCGAACGGCGCCTACGGTTTCCTCAGCCGGGTTTATCGGTTCGTCACGCGGAATGTGAGACAGGGCGGCGCGGACGCCACCGACGCCGATCGGAAGGCGCTACGCAAGCTGCATCAGACGCTGAAGCTGATCACCGACGATTTTGAAGGCCGCTGGCACTTCAATACGTCCATCGCCGCCTTGATGGGTTTGATGAACGTGCTGACCGAGCTGGAGAAGGATTTATCCGCGCCCGTGATCGCCGAGATACTGGAAAAACTCACGCTGATGCTGGAGCCCTTCGCGCCGTACTTGGCCGAGGAACTTTGGGAGGAACAGGGCCGCACGGCTCCGGTATTCCGTCATGCCTGGCCCGAGTACGATCCCGAGCTCGCGCGGGAGGAAGAAGCCGAGGTGGTGATCCAGGTGAACGGCAAACTGCGGGGGCGCGTAAATGTCGCGTTCGGTACGCCGCGCGAAACGCTCGAAAAGCTGGTGCTCGCCGATACCAAGGTTCAGCCGTTGCTGGATGGCAAGCAGGTGGTGAAGGTGATCGTTGTTCCCGATAAGCTGGTCAACATCGTCGTGAAATAGCGACGTTCAGCTTTCCTTGCGCGCCAGGTACGCTTTCCGGCTTTCGGCAATCACATTGCGGGCTTCAATGGGGTCGCCCCAGCCTAACGTGCTGGTTTCGCGCCCTTCCAACTCTTTGTAGATATTGAAGAAGTGTTCGATTTCGCGGCGCAGGTGCGGAAAAATCTGGTCGAGCGTGTGGACCTGCTGGTAGCGCGGGTCGCGGTTGAGCACCGCAACAACCTTCTGGTCTTTCTGTTTTTGATCCACCATATTCAGCACGCCGACCGGCCGGACTTCCACCACGCAACCGGAGAACGACGGCTGTTCCACTAACGCCAGCACGTCCATCGGATCGCCATCCGAGGCCAGCGTTCCGGGAATGAAGCCGTAATCGCCCGGATAATGTACGGGAGAATACAGAACGCGATCCAGGCGGAAAGCGTGTAGCTCCCGGTCGTATTCGTACTTGTTGCTGGACCCCTTGGGGATTTCCACAACCATGCGAACCACCTCCGGGAAAGCGCTTCCGGGATCGAGATCGTACAGGGAGGGGCCCATCAAAGGAGGCCCCCAACGCTTAGTGGTGGCATCGCCAAACCATTCGTTAGGTGAGGGTAAGGAGAAATAATGCTTGCATTCCTTTTTCGACTCGTGGCAAAATCCATTCAAGGCCGAAAGTGGCCAGATCTGGACAAAAGTGGAAGAACAGCCTCAGAAGACGCCCGTGGACTCTCCTCGTGGGTTCTTTTCGGCCCATGTCGACGACAAGGGCCGGCTCAAGCTTCCCGTGGAATTGCAGCAGTACTTCGGCGCGATCGGCGATGAGAAATATTTCGTGACCAGCGTAGACGACCGCATAGCTCGAATCTACCCGATTTCGGTCTGGAAGGGAAACGAAAAAGTTTTAGAAGAATTGGCGACAGAGGATCCTGACGCGGCCGAGGCGCTGGCGTTTGTGGCGAACGACTATGGCGCGGAGGCCAAGGTGGACCCGCAGGGGCGCATGACGCTGCCCACCGATTTGCGGCGGGCGCTGGCATTGGAGAATCAGGAAGTCCGTCTGGACTGCTCGCAGGGCGCGGTGAATGTCTATTCGAAAGCCGAATACGAGGCGCGCAAGCAGAAAGCCAAGGACAGCCTGGCGGAGAAGTTGAAGACGGCCAAACTGAAGGGGTTCAAATAGCGGCCATGTATGCACGTTCCGGTGATGCTCGGCGAGTGTCTGGAGTATCTGGCCATACGGCCGGACGGCATTTTCCTGGACGCGACAGCGGGATTAGGCGGACATTCGGGAGCGATCGCGCAGAGATTAGCCACCGGGTTTGTGATCGCGAACGATCGAGACGCCGAATCGTTGGAGCAGGCGAAACTGAACACTTCGCAGTGGGCGGATCGAATCCGTTTTCACCGCGGAGCGTTTTCGGAATTGCGCTCCGCGCTGGCGAACTTAGGGATCGAGAGGGTGGACGGACTGCTGGCGGACTTGGGAGTCAGCCGCTATCAGCTCACCGATCCAGAGCGCGGGTTTTCGTTGATGGCCGACGGTCCCCTGGACATGCGGCAGGATCGCGGCCAGGAACTGACCGCGGACGAGATTGTGAATTTTACTCCAGAAAAGGAACTCGCCGACTTGATTTACCAGCTTGGCGAGGAAAGGAGGTCGCGGAGAATCAGCAGAGCAATCGTTCGGGCGCGGCCGATCCACTCGACACAGCGACTGTCGCGTGTGATCGAAGCGGCCGTGCCCCGGACGAGCAAAATCCATCCGGCTACGCAGACGTTCCAGGCCCTGCGCATGGCGGTAAACGACGAGCAGGGGGAGTTGGATCAACTGCTCGCTATCGCGCCGGATGTGGTGAAAAGCGGCGGGCGAATCGTGGTCCTGTCGTTCATGTCGCTGGAAGATCGAAAAGTGAAGCAGAGCTTTCAGGCGCTGGGGCGCGCGGGGCGAGCGGAAATCCTCACCAAGCACGTCATCAGGCCTTCGTCAGAGGAAATCAAAGACAACCCTCCTTCGCGGAGCGCCAAGCTCCGGGCGTTGGAGATGAAATGACAGAGAGCAAATCATAATGGCAACTCTCGCAAATATGCTGGACCGCTTCACGACGCCCCATGAGGCGGGGGACGCGCGTTCCCGCGCTCTGGGCAACGAGAACCGCTACCAGGTCCCGGCGTTTCCCAATGAAGATGTGTATCTGTACGTGAAGCACATCGACAATTCGCGCGTCCTGCGCGAAGCGGACCCGGCGGCGCGCAAGACCTGCTGGCGGCTGATCGGTTCGTCGTTCGCTTTTGCGGTAATCGTGATTGCCCTGCTGCTTCCGTCGCTCAACCGTCTGATGGCCGGCTACAAGATGGAAGCCCTGCGCCAGGAGCGGCAGCGTCTGGAGCTGGATCGCGCGTCGCTCGAACTGGCGGAGACCAAGCTACTGAGCCCGGCCCGCCTGGAACAACTGGCGCGCTCGCAGCGCTTCGTCGATCCGGCGCCCGAAGCGGTGGTGTATCTGGACAGCAACAAGAGCGATCAAATCCTGGCAAAGAAGTAGCGAGTTTCGAATCGTCATGAATCCGCTGGCCACAAAACGCGTGCACGTGTTGGTCCGCGTGGCCTTTCTCTGGGCCGCGCTGATCGCCGCCCGCCTGATCCAACTGCAAGTGATCCAGCACCCCAAGTTCGCGGAGATGGCGCGCGAGCAGCAGCAGAGAGTGGACGAGATCAAAGCTCCACGCGGCGCGATTCTGGATCGCTATGGCCAGCGCCTGGCAATGAGCCTGCCGGCCGAATCCGTAGTGGTGGATCCTTTGCGAGTGCCCGACTTATCAGTGGCCGCCGAGGTTCTTTCCAAAGTTCTCAATTTGGATTCCGTCGACTTGCTGGCGAAGATGAAAACCGCTGCCGACGATCGACGCGGCTTTCTTTGGGTAAAGCGGAAGATCACTCGCGAGGAAGCCACACGGCTGCGCGACCTGAACCTGGACTGGATCGAGTTTCGGACCGAGAGCCAGCGGTTTTATCCCAACCGGTCCCTGGCGGCGCACGTGATCGGCAGCGTCGATTTCCAGGAAGATGGCAACGGCGGCGTGGAACAGAGCCTGAACGATCGCCTGGCTGGGCACGCCGGCGAACTGCTGGTTACCGAGGATGTTCAGCGGCGCGGGTTCGCTTCCCAGATGGAGGATGAGCCGCAGCCCGGCCAGGACGTCCAGCTGACCATCGATTCCCGGATTCAGTTCGTGGCCGAGCAGGAGCTGGCCAAGATGGTGGCGGCGCATCATGCTAAGTCCGGCAGCCTGGTGGCGATGGACCCGCGCACCGGCGATATCCTTGCGATGGCGAGTGTGCCGACCTTCGATCCGAATGAGCCGCCCAAATCCGGCGATGTTTCCGCGCGAGAGAACCTGGCCGTTTCGGCGCCGTTTGAGCCGGGGTCCGTGTACAAGGTGATCACGCTTTCCTCCGCGCTGGAGACGACGCATTTGCGTCCCGAATCGATGATCAACTGCGGAAACGGAAGCATCAACTTATTCGGCCGCATTATTCACGACCACAGCAGCTATTCGTCGCTGTCCATGGCGGACGTGCTGGCCAGATCTAGCAATATCGGCGCCATCAACATCGGCTTGCAAGTGGGCGACAAAAATCTGTACAAATATATTCGCCGCTTTGGGTTCGGCAAGCGGACCGGCGTCCCGCTTCCCGGCGAGTCGGCTGGAATGGTTAAGCCGGTGCGTTTGTGGCAGAAGAGCTCCATTGGTTCGGTAGCCATGGGGCATGAGATTGGCGTCACCACGTTGCAACTGGCGCAAGCCTGCACGGTGATTGCGAGCGGCGGACTGCTGCTCAAGCCGCGCCTTCTCATGGACGCACCCAAAGTGACGCCGGTTCGCGTGCTGCGGCCCGAGACCGCCATCACGATGCGCAGCATGATGGAGGGCGTGGTCCTGAAGCCCTACGGAACAGGCCACAAATACGCGCGGCTGCTGGGCTATACCTCCGCAGGCAAAACGGGCACGGCGCAGATTTATGACGCGCGCATTCATCAGTACACGCATTCGTACAATGCATCGTTCATGGGATTTGCTCCGGTAACGAATCCGCGAATCGTAGTGGTGGTGACCATCAACGGCACCGAAGGCACGGTGGGCTACGGGGGCCCGACCTCCGCGCCCGTCTTTCGCGAAGTGGCCGCCGCGGGCCTGCGTGTTATGGACGTGCCGAAAGATCTGCCGGAGATGCTTCCTCCCGACGGCAGCGCTCCGGCCGATGAAGACGATGTTGCGATCGCCGATTTAGGTTCTTCCATCCCTCCTCCGCTGGTCCAAGCGGGAGATGCCGTGGCCACCGACGACCGACCGGTGGCTTCCGCAAATAGCGCTTCGGACCAGCGGACTTTTTTAGCACAAGGGGGAAGCTCGGGCCTGGACTTCGCCGGGCCGCGAGTGCCGAATTTCCAAGGGAAGACCGTACGAAACGTGATTGAGCAGGCGGCCGCGATGGGGATTCCGGTGGAGTTTACCGGCAGCGGGATCGCGCGCGCGCAGGTTCCCGAGCCGGGCGCCATCCTGCCCTCCGGCCGATCGGTTCGCGTGCAATTTAGCCGCTAGCGGAGCCGATGACAATCGCAGAAATCCTCCAGGGCGTCAGGCTCAGGAAGGAACTCCCCCCCGCTTTGGGGAAAGAGCCTGTGACGGGATTGGAGTACGACTCGCGGCGCGTGCAGCCGGGCTTCCTGTTTTTTGCATTTCCAGGCGCGCGTGCCGATGGGCGCGAGTTTGCGCAGCAGGCCATCGAAAAGGGTGCGGTGGCGGCGGTGAGCGAGCTTCCCTCGCTAGCGGGATTTGGCGGGAGCTGGATCGAAGTGGAGCATGGCAGGCAAGCGCTGGCGCTGGCGGCGAGGAATTTTTATGGTAATCCGGCTTCCGGCGGTGCGGATGCGAGGCTCAAGTTGACAGGCGTGACGGGGACCAACGGCAAAACGACTACCACCTTTCTGATCGACGCGGTTCTGCGCGCCGCTGGAATCACAACGGCAATGGTGGGGACGATCGAGTATCGGATGGCCGGGGAAGTGCGGCCAGCCGTGAACACGACGCCTGAGTCGCTGGATCTTTACCGCTTGTTTCACGAGTTGGAGCAGGCCGGCGGAACCCATGTCACAATGGAGGTTTCATCCCACGCATTAGCGTTGGGACGGGTCTACGGCATTACGTTTCACACCGCTGTATTTACGAACCTCACGCGGGATCACCTGGATTTCCACCACACGATGGAGGACTATTTTGCGGCCAAGCGTCTGCTGTTTGCGCCCGAAGGCACTCCCGCGCCCGAATGGGCTGTGATCAATTTTGACGACGAATACGGCCGCCAGATTGGGCCCGCGCCGCACACGCTGCGGTATGGATTCGAAAAGGGTGCCGATTTGCGCGCTTCGTCACTCGAAATGAATTTCGACGGCCTGCATTTTACGGTAGAGCATGCGGGTGCACGCGTGCAATTGACCTCGCCTTTAGTTGGCAAATTCAATGCCTATAACATTCTGGCGGCATGCGGAGCCGGGCTAAGCTATGGTCTGGACTGGGCCACTATTACGCAAGCCATCGCGAACTCGCCGCGCGTGCCGGGGCGATTCGAAAGCGTTCAGCAGGGCCAGCCGTTTTTGACTATCGTGGATTATGCGCATACCGACGACGCCTTGCGCAACGTGATTTCCGTGGCCCGCGAACTGCGTCCGAAACGCGTAATTACGCTGTTCGGCTGCGGCGGGGATCGCGACCGGACCAAGCGCCCGCTGATGGCGCAGGCGGCGGCGCAGTTGAGCGATTACGTGGTGCTGACATCCGATAATCCGCGCTCGGAAGATCCGCTTGCCATCATGAATGACGCGCTGGTGGGGCTTGGCCGTTTTGACACGCCGTACATCATGGAGCCCGATCGCACCAAGGCGATCCGCGCCGCGCTCAAGGAGGCACGAGCTGGAGATATCGTGATTTTGGCGGGAAAAGGCCACGAAACGTATCAGGTATTGAAAGATCGCGTCATACATTTTGACGATCGCGAGGTGGCACGGGACGTGCTTCGGGAGTTGGGGCATCACAAAGGCGATGGAGTTTGACCGCGTGGAGTTTGGATTGACCGGCGTCGCGCAAGCTCTAGGATTTCGGGTGGAGAGCGATGCCCGAATTACGGGCTGGAGCATTGACTCGCGGACGGTCGCGCCCGGGGATCTGTTCTTTGCGCTACGCGGCCCCAATCACGACGGCAACGTGTATGTCGACGAAGTTTTCCGCAAGGGCGCGGTGGCGGCGGTTGCAAATGAGGGCGGCGCGGGACGAGTCCTAGTGGTGCCGGACACGCTGGAAGCGTTACAGAGTACGGCGATTTGGGCGCTTGGGCGATGGGGCGGGGAAGTGATCGGAGTGACCGGCAGCGCGGGGAAAACGTCCACCAAGGATGTGATCGCAGCGTTGCTCGGCTCAGTTATGCCGGTCGGAAAAACCATCGGGAACCTGAACAACCACGTCGGCGTGCCGCTCTCAATTCTGCGCTTGCCGAGCGAGGCCCGCGTGGCGGTGCTTGAAATGGGAATGAACCACGCGGGTGAGATTCGGGCGTTATGCGCGATCGCAAAGCCACGGATCGGCGTGGTTACCAACGTGGGACACGCGCACATGGAGGCTTTCGACTCCATCGAGGGTGTTGCGGCGGCCAAGCGTGAATTGATTGAATCACTGCCGCCGGATGGCGTGGCTGTGTTGAATGCGGACGATCCGCTGGTCAGCAGATTCGGCGCGGCGCATCGCGGCCGGACCATTACTTTTGGAATTGACTCGCCCGCCGATATTCGCGCCGAGCGAGTACAGGTGACCGATCATGGGGTGAGTTTCACGGTGGATGGCGTGGCGTTTGAGAGTGCATTGGTCGGCCGCCACAGCGTATCGAATATCCTGGCGGGTCTTGCGGTGGCGTCGATCTTCGGCATCAGCCCCGCGCAGCTCACCGAAATAGTAAAGAATCTTGCAGCGTCCTCCATGCGCGGCCAGCGGCTGGTGCAGGACGGCGTTGTGATTTTGAACGATTGCTATAACTCCAATCCCGATGCGGCACGCGTGATGATCGACGTGCTGCGGGAAACGCCAGCCCAACGGCGCATCGCCGTGCTGGGGGAGATGCTCGAGCTCGGGCGCTGGTCCGAGTCCCTCCATTGTGATGTGGGAAGTTACGTCGCGAAGAGTGGAATTGATGTGCTTGTAGGGATACGCGGCGCGGCCTGCCACCTTGTTGACGCAGCCAGGCAGGCAGGCTTGGCAGAGAACGCCGCGTTTTTTTTCCCCGATGCGGAAGCGGCAGGCGAACACCTGCGGCGGATGGCACGTCCGGGCGACGTAATTTTGTTGAAGGGTTCGCGAGGCACCCACGTCGAGCGTGCCCTGGAGACGTTTCTCGCGCGGCCCAATGAACCCAAAAAGGGCGCGGAGGCGCCCGCGATTCACTAAACCACTATGCCGCCGCGCTCCGTTTTGCGGGTTGTTACCTAGAAGATGCTTTATTGGCTGTTCTACGAAAAACTATTTCGCCATTTCACGCCGTTTCGCGTGTTCGGGTACGTCACGTTCCGCACCGCGTTCGCTGCGCTGACGGCGTTGTTCCTGTGCCTGGCGCTGGGGCCGTGGCTGATCGCCAAGCTGCGCGAATTTCAAATCGGCCAGTACATTCGCGAAGAAGGCCCGAAGTCGCACATGAAGAAGGCCGGCACGCCCACCATGGGCGGCATTCTGATCATCATCTCTATTTTGATTCCGACGTTGTTGTGGGCGAATCTCGTGAACCCCTACGTGTGGATTGCGATGTTCAGCCTGGTGAGTTTTGGGCTGATTGGTTTTTGGGACGATTACGCCAAGGTCAGGCGCAAACACAACGAGGGCCTGACGGTGAAACAGAAATTCGGGCTGCAAATCCTGGCCGCGCTGGCGGTGGGGTTTATGCTGCTGACTCTGCACGCGCAAAAAGCCTATTCCACTAGCATGAACGTACCGTTCTTCAAGTCCTTCAAGCCGGATCTGCTGATCGATTCACTGCTGCGCAACTGGTACACGTACCCGCTCGCGTTCGTGTTTTTCTTCGGCTTCATGATCCTGGTGATTGTGGGCTCGTCAGATGCCGTGAATCTTACCGACGGCCTGGATGGCCTGGCAATCGGGCTGATGCTGATTGCCACGTTCGCCATGACCGCGCTGACCTACGTCACGGGCCATGCCACGTGGGCGCAATATTTGGATCTGGCGCGGCTGCCGGGCGCGTCCGAGCTCACTATTTTCTGCAGTTCGATGGTGGGCGCGTCGCTCGGGTTTCTCTGGTACAACGCGCATCCGGCGGAGATCTTCATGGGCGACGTGGGCTCGCTCGCGCTAGGCGGGGCGTTGGGCGTAGTGGCGGTTTTGATCAAGCAGGAGGTTCTGCTGATATTTATCGGCGGTGTGTACGTGATCGAAGCGTTGTCGGTAATTTTGCAGGTGGGCAGTTACAAGCTGCGCAAGAAGCGGATCTTCAAAATGGCGCCCATCCATCATCATTTCGAACAGTTGGGTTGGGAAGAGTCGAAGATCATTACGCGCTTTTGGATCGCAGGATTGGTGATGGCGTTGTTCGCGCTGACGACGTTGAAGCTGCGGTAAGACGCGATGAGGAAGCTAGAGGGGACAAGGGTTGTTGTGGTGGGGATGGCGCGTTCCGGTGTGGCGGCCATCCGGCTTTTGCGGCAGCACGGCGCCCTTGTTCGAGCGGTGGATGAGAAACCGATGGGGGAAGTGAAAGGCGTGACGATTGAGGCACAAACGGAAGCCCCGTTTCGCGAGGCAGAGCTGGTAGTGATTTCGCCGGGCGTGCCGGCGGATCTGGATTTGCTCGCGCCAGTGCGCGCGCGGGGCGTTCCGGTGATCGGCGAGTTGGAACTGGCCGCGCCATTGTTGAAGGGGCCAAATATCGGGATCACGGGCACCAATGGAAAGACCACCACCACGGCGTTGACCGGCCACATTCTGCGCGAGAGTGGGATCGCGTGCCAGGTGGGCGGCAATATCGGAACCGCGCCGGCCGAGATGGTGGAAAGTTCGCGGCCCGATCAGTGGAACGTGCTGGAGCTTTCCAGCTTTCAACTCGAAACCATCGAAACTTTTCACGCGACCATCGCGGCCTGCCTGAACGTAACGCAGAACCATCTGGACCGGCATCACACATTCGAAAAATATGCGAATGCGAAGGCCCGCGTGTTCGAGACGCAGGGTCCGGACGATCTTGCCGTTTTGAACGCCGACGATCCGGTCACGGTGGCATTTGCTCGACGAACGAAGGCTCAGACCGTCTGGTTCAGCGGCACGCATCGCGTATCCGGAGCGTGGCTGGATGGCGGAACGATCTGCATGGAGAATGGCGAACTTTTGAACGTTCAGGAACTACGGCTGCGCGGGCGTCACAACTATGAAAACGTCATGGCGGCGGCGCTGATGGCGGACCGGGCGGGTGCGGGTTGGGCGCAAATCGCCAGTGCGGCAACTACGTTCGCGCCGGTGGAGCATCGACTGGAATTCGTGCGCGAGCTGGACGGCGTCGCTTATTGCAACGATTCGAAAGCCACCAGCGTGGATGCGACGCTCAAAGCCATCGATGCCTTTCCCGGCGGGCTTTGGATCATTCTGGGCGGCAAGGACAAAGACAGCGATTTCACCGTTCTGCGCGAGCCTTTGCGCGCGAAAGCCTGCGCCGCGTTGTTGATTGGCGCGGCGGCTCCGAAGATCGCGCGCCAGTTGGGCGACGAAACTGCTCCCGTCATTCAGTGCGGAACGTTGGCGGCCGCTATCGACAAGGCCTCGCGTTCGGCGACGCCGGGACACACGGTGCTGCTTGCGCCCGCCTGCGCGAGCTTCGATCAGTTTGAAAATTTCGAGCACCGCGGCCGCGTGTTTAAGGATCTGGTGAACGCGCTGGCAAGAAGGAACGGGTAATGGCGCAACAGTTAAAATCCGATTGGTTGCTGTTCGGAACGGTGGTCGCGATGGTGGGCGCCGGCCTGGTGATGATTTACAGCGCCTCGTCCGTGATGGCGCAACTCAATCCTCACATCAATTCCAGCTTCTACTATGTAGGTCACCAACTGGTTTGGGCATTGGTTTCCTTCTTCGCGCTCATGTTCTTCAAGCGGCGCGATTATCGCATGCTGCAAAGCCCGGGCTGGGCGTTCGGAGCGCTCGGAATGGTTCTGTTTTTGCAATTGCTGGTTTTCTTCCTGGACAGCAAAACGCACCGCTGGTTCCGGCTGGAAGGCATCGGGACGCTGCAGCCTTCCGAATTCGCCAAGCCTGCGTTGATTATTTTCTTCGCCTACTTCGTTACCCAGAAGCGCGAGGCAATTAATACGAAGCGGACCATCATCGCGGCTTGTCTCGCGCTGGCGGTGTTGGCGGCCACGGTGGGGCTTGGGGACTTGGGAACGGCGGTGGTTCTGATTGTTCCCGCCGCCGTGGTCTTTTACGTCGCCGGGTTGGAGCGCAAGTTCGTGGTCGCGGCGCTCGCGGTGGGCATGGTGGTGGCCGTCGGATTCGTTGCCGCGAAGCCTTATCGCATGGCGCGCATCGTGGGTTTCTTCGATCCCGAATACAAAGTGCTCGACATGGTGGATCCCGACGGCAAGATCAAAAGATACATCAGCCAGTCGGTGACCACGCGTGACGCCGGCTACCAGGTGCGGCAATCGAAAATCGCGGTTGGCAGCGGCGGTCCGCTCGGCCTCGGGCTGATGCAGGGCAAGCAGAAGATTTTGTATCTCCCCGAAGCGCATACCGATTTCATTTATGCCGTGATTGGCGAAGAGCTGGGGCTGTGGGGTTGCGGCGCCATCCTGGCTGGATTTCTGGTTATTTTGTGGCGCGGCTTCCAACTTTATTGGGTGGCGAACGACGACTTTGGGCGCTATCTCGTGCTGGGCGTGACGTCGTCGATTGTGATTCAGGCGCTGATCAACATGAGCGTCGTGCTGGGTATGGGGCCAACCAAGGGCATCCCGCTTCCGATGATCAGTGCCGGCGGCAGTTCGTTGATGAGTACGCTCATTTGCCTGGGGATGTTGCTGAGCGTGAGCGAGCATTCCGGATACTGAGCGATGGCACAGGGATGGCAACAATCGTGATGGCCGGCGGAGGGACGGGTGGGCACGTGATGCCGCTGCTCGCGGTGGCGCGCGAGTTGCAGGCCGACGGCCACCAGTCTGTCTTCATCGGCACGCGCAATGGCTTTGAGGCGAAGCTGGTGCCGCCGGCTGGTTTTCCGCTCGAGTTCATCGAAATCGGCGGACTGAACCGGGTGGGAATGCTGCGGAAGCTGCGCTCGCTCGCCCAGCTTCCGCTCAGCGTGCTTCGCTCCATCCAGTTGCTGAAAAAGCATCAGCCATCGGCGGTGTTCAGCCTGGGTGGCTATGCGGCGGGGCCAGTGGTGCTGGCGGCATTGTGTAAAAAATCGCCGTTAATTGTGATGGAGCCGAATGCGATGCCGGGGCTGACGAATCGCAAGATCGGCCGGTTCGTTCACCGCGCGCTGTTGAGTTTTCCGGATGCCGCGCGCTTTTTCCCTGCCGGAAAATCGGAGATTACGGGGCTGCCCGTGCGCGCGGAATTTTTCAAGATTCCTCCCAAACGCCGCGACGCCAAGCTGACCATCCTGATCACGGGCGGGAGCCAGGGATCGCGCACGCTGAACGAAGCCGCGCGCGGCAGTTGGAGCTATTTTCAGGAGGCGAGGCTTCCTGTTCGGTTCATCCATCAAACCGGGACTGCGGCGCATGCCGCGCTGGCGCAAAAATTTGCGGAAAGCGGAATGGATGGGCAGGTGGCGCCGTTTATCGAGGACATGCCGGCGGCGTTTGCGCACGCCGACCTCGTGATTTGCCGCGCGGGCGCAGGCGCTGTGGCGGAATTAGCGGCCGCGGGCAAGCCGTCCATTCTGGTTCCTTTTCCGGGCGCGTCCGACGAACATCAGTTGCGCAACGCGGAAGCGTTTCAGAGGGCCGGGGCGTCGGTGCTTGTTCTCGATCGGGAAATGGATGGCGGACGGCTGTTTGAGGAAGTAGAGAAACTGCGGACGCATCCCGAATTGTTGCATCGCATGGGGGAGCGGGCGCGTACGTTTGCGCATCCCGATGCGGCGCGGCGCGCGGCGAAAGTGCTGGAAGAGGCGATCACCCGTTGACATTGCTCTTGAAAGCCGAAACAATACAAGATTAAAATGTTTTTTAAGCCGCAACACTTGCACTTCGTCGGGATCGGCGGTATTGGCATGAGCGGCATCGCCGAGGTGTTGCTGAATTTGGGATATCAGATCAGCGGGTCGGACCTGAAGCTCGGCCCTACCACGGAACGTCTGGCCTCACTCGGCGCGCGAATTTATGAGGGCCACGCGGCCACTAACGTTACAGGCGCCAAGGCGATTGTGGTGAGTTCGGCGGTGGACGCCGCGAATCCGGAAGTCCAGGAAGCTCGCCGGCTGCTGATTCCGGTGATTCCGCGCGGCGAGCTGCTGGCCGAGCTGATGCGGCTGAAGTACGGCATCGCGATCGCTGGAAGCCACGGCAAAACGACCACCACGTCCATGACCGCGAACGTCCTGAATGTCGCGGGCCTCGACCCTACTGTCGTGGTGGGCGGGAAGGCCGCGTCCATGGGCGGCTCTAACGCGCGCGTGGGGCAGAGCGATTTTCTGGTGGTGGAATCGGACGAAAGCGATGGATCGTTCCTGAAGCTCAGCCCGATCCTGGCGGTGGTGACGAACATCGATCGCGAGCACCTGGACCACTATCCGTCCATCGTCGAGATCCGCGCAGCGTTCCTGGAGTTTATTCAAAAGGTGCCGTTCTACGGCGCCGCCATCTTGTGCCTGGACGACGAGAACGTCCAGCAGTTGCTTCCGTCGGTAAATCGGCGCGTCATTACCTACGGGCGCAGCCAGCAGGCTACTCTGCAAATCGCGGACGTGGATTGCGGCGCGTTCGAGAGCCACTTTTCGGTTCGGACGCGCGGGCATAATTTGGGAACCTTTCATCTGCGCGTGCCGGGCGTTCACAATGTACTGAATGCCACCGCCGCCATCGCGGTCGGCTTGGAGCTGGACGTAAAGGTGGAAGCCATTCGCGAAGCCATCGCCAGCTATTCCGGCGTCGATCGCCGGTTTCAGATGCGCGGCCAGGCGGGCGGCGTCACGGTGATTGACGATTACGGCCATCATCCCACCGAGATCCGCGCCACGCTCGCCGCCGCGCAGTTGTGCAAGTTCCGGCGCGTTCACGTTATTTTCCAGCCGCACCGTTACACGCGCACTCAGCATTTGATGGACGAGTTTGCGAAGAGCTTTCATCAGGCCGATGTGGTGTACGTGCTCGATATCTACGCCGCGTCGGAAGCGCCTATCGAAGGCGTGAGCGGCCAGGCGCTGGCGGACCGGATCCGCGAGTTCGGGCATCGCTGCGTGCATTACGCGGGGACGATTCCGAACGCCGTGGATGCGGTGCTGGAAAAGGTCCGCGATCAGGACGCGGTGCTGACGCTGGGAGCCGGCAATGTCTGGCAGGCCGGCGATCGAATTTTGGAAAAGCTGCGGGAGGCTGGATAGTGCCGTCTGAATCCAGCACGAGATCGGGCGCGAAGACGGGCGCCAAAACCCGGCGCACTTTAGCCATGCGCGTTCTGCTGCGCTACGGTGGCATCGCGATCGCGGCCGGAGTGGTGCTGAGCGGCTGCATTTACGCCTCGGAAAGCTTTGAGCGCTTCCTCATTCGTGACCCGCGCTTCTTTCTGCCGGGCCCCGCCGACTACGGATTAGAGAGCCCGAACCTGGAGTTGCACGGTGTGAAATACGCATCGCGCCAGCAGGTTCTGCGGATCTTTGATGCCGACTACGGCCGCAGCTTATACCTGTTTCCTCTCGCCACGCGGCGCAAGACGCTGCTCGGCATGCGCTGGGTGCATAACGCTTCCATTGCGCGGATCTGGCCGAATCGCGTGATCGTGCAGATCAGCGAGCGCAAGCCGGCGGCATTCATTCGGCTGCCCGCCGAGAGCATGGTCCGATGGGCGCTCATCGACGAGGAAGGCGTCATTCTGGATCCACCCGTCAAGGCGACTTTCCAGCTTCCCGTACTATCCGGAGTGACGGCTCGCGAAAGCCAGGAACAGCGCGGTATTCGCGTGCGCCGCATGCAGCGGTTGATGAAGGACCTGGGCCCGCTCGCGGATAATGTGTCCGAAGTAGATGCATCCGATCTGGACGATCTGAGAATCACCGAGCAAGCCGGCGGCGGCGCCGTCTCGCTCATGCTGGGCGATCGCAACTTTTCTTCCAGGCTCAGAAACTTCCTGGATCATTACCCGGACATTCATCGGAAAATGCCGCAGGCGACCTCGTTCGATCTGCGGCTCGACGATCGCATCACAGGTTTGGAGGCCTCTCGCGATGCCCGATAAACCCCAACTCGCAGTCGGCCTGGATCTCGGAAGCTCCTCCACGCGTTGTTTGATTCTGCTGCTGGAAGGCGGCCGCTTGCGGTACGCCAGTCATAGCGAGGTTCCGTCGGACGGTTGGAGTAAAGGCAGGCTGGCCGACCAGCAGGCCGTGACCACGGGTGTCCGCGCGGCTGTGCGTGAGGCCGAAGAACGGGCGCGGGTCTCGGTGGATACGTTGGTGGTGGGCATCGGCGGATCGAGCGTGGATGGGTGCAACAGCCGGGGCATTTATGAATTCGGCCGGCCGCGCCCCGTCACTATCGACGACATGGCCTACGCGGTGGAACGCAGCGAGCAGGTTCGGCTTGAGGAAGATCGAATCATCCTGCACCTGTTCCCGCAGGATTTTACGCTAGACGGGCGTGCCGGCAAGCGCTATCCGCGCGGGTCGATATGCTCGCGCCTGGAAGCCAACGTCCACATCACCACCTGTTCCGAGCAGGAGCATCACGCCGTTCTTCACGCCGTGCAGCAAGCGTCGTATGGGATCGAAGAGTCCATGTTTGAGCCGGTGGCGACCGCCTACGCTTCCGTGAGCCGCGACGATCGCAATCGCGGCGTGGCCGTGGTGGACATCGGCAAGCATTCGACGGACCTGGTAGTGTACGACGGCGAAGCGGTGCTGCTGGCGCGCAGCCTGGCGATCTCGGCGGATCATTTCACGCGCGACGTGGCGGTGGGTTTGACCGTGCAATATAACGATGCCGAGCGCCTCAAGGTGGAATACGGCTGCGCGATGCTGGGGCTCACCTCCGATAACAGTTACATCGAAGTTCCCTCCAACGAGGGCCGCTTGCCGCGCGAGGCGCCGCGCCGGCAGTTGAACGAGATTCTGGAAGCGCGCGCCGAGGAGCTTTTCATCCACGTGGGATCGGAATTGGTAACCATCGGGATGGATCAAAAACTTTTGGAAGGCGTCATATTGGCGGGCGGCGGGGCGATGCTGAACGGCATGTGCGACATGGCCGAGCGGGTGTTGAACTGCCCGGCGCGCAACGCGATCCCGGATGGCATCCAGAATTTGCCGGACGATCTTTGCAATCCGATGTGGGCTACCGCGTCGGGATTGGCGCGGTATTCGGCGCGATTGAAGACCAATCGGGAGACCAAACGCAGGGCTCCCGGATTAATAGGGATGTTGTTTCACTGATCGATAACAAGGTCCGAAGACGGTCACGACAGGAGGCTTTACATGGACGCATTAAAGTTCGCCATACAGGAAGAAGCACTCGCCGGCACCAAGATCAAAGTGGTGGGCGTGGGCGGAGGCGGCTCCAACGCCGTCGCCAGAATGATGAACGAGGGCTTGCAGGGCGTGGAGTTTCACATTCTGAACACCGATGTCCAGGCGCTCAATGCGTCGCAAGTGCCAAATAAACTGGCCATCGGCTCCAAAGTAACCAACGGCCTGGGCGCGGGCTCCGATCCTTCGCTCGGACGGCAGGCGGCGCTGGAGGACACCGAGCGCATCATCGAAGTGTTGGAGGGCGCCGACATGGTATTCGTAACGGCGGGGCTCGGCGGCGGCACGGGGACCGGCGCCGCGCCCGTGGTGGCTTCGCTCGCCAAGGAATTGAACGCGCTCACCGTGGCCGTGATCACCAAGCCCTTCGCGTTTGAAGGGCCGCGCCGCATGAAGCAGGCCGATCGCGGGCTGTCCGAACTGGGCGGCACAGTGGATACCGTGATCACGGTTCCGAACGATCGCCTGCTCGAACTGGTTCCCCGCGGCACCAGCTTCTTTGAGGCGTTCCGCATCGCCGACGATATTCTGCGGCAGGCCGTGCAGGGCATCAGCGATATCATCACCACGCCCGGCCTGATCAACCGCGATTTCTCCGATATTCGCGCCATCATGCTCGGCATGGGCTACGCGATGATGGGCACCGCGTCGGCTTCGGGCGAAAATGCGTCTATTGAAGCCGCTCGCCAGGCCATCAGTTCGCCAT
Source organism: Bryobacterales bacterium (assembly GCA_963713415.1). Taxonomy (GTDB): domain Bacteria; phylum Acidobacteriota; class Terriglobia; order Bryobacterales; family Bryobacteraceae; genus Palsa-89. The sequence continues at coordinate 36,722 of CAVQLV010000001.1, forward strand.
TGATGGAAGAAGGCGGCGTGAAAGGCGCGCGCGGCGTTCTGATCAATATCACGGGTTCAAGCAAACTGAGCCTGCACGACGTGAACGAAGCTTGCTCGCTGATTCGCGGCGCCACGGCCAACGAAGACGCGCAGATCAATTTCGGCGTCGTGATGAATGAGTCGCTGAAGGATACGGTCAAGATCACCGTGATCGCCACCGGGTTCCAGCGCGATAACTTGCCCCAACTGGCCCGGCGGGCAACCGCTGCGGCGGTGTCGTCGCCCGTGGAACCGATCGTTTTTGAGAATTTGCCACCCTCTCCGCCTCCGACGCCGATGCCCACGCCTGTCACCGAGCCGCTGTTTGCGAGCGGTTTAAGTTCAGGATCGTCGCTGTTTCGCGACATGCCCCCCGCGCCCGAGCCGGTGGAGGAAGCCGAGATCGAAGAGCCTACGCCGATGGCCGTGCCGGATGATATTGAGGTACCGGCATTTATGCGGCGGGAGCGGCGGTTGTATCAGTAGCATTGGTTAGCAAAATCTGCGTTGATCCGTGTTCATCTGTGGCGGAAAATTTGCCACGGATAAACACGGATTAACGCAGATTGGCTTCCAGATTATCGAGTCGGGAACGTAGTACGCGAAAACCTTCCTCGCTGCAGTAACCTCCTTGCGCACCAGGCCGGTGGCTTTCAGACAGTTCATTACAAAATCGCTGAAGCTCTTCAAGATCCAGGTATCCAAGTGGCAAAGAGATAAAATCATCCCAGTCGTAATCGCCGCCAGTGCCATCGAGGAAGTTCCGTATGGTCTCAATGGCGTATTTGCGCGATTCGGCGTAATCCATTTTTTGAGCCATAATCAAGCGTCAATTCACCCGATAAGCATAACAGGTGGGAAAATCGAACTATGGACGGGCAAGAAGATCCGGTCCTCAAAATGCGAGGCGTCGGCAAGGAGATTTGGTCCGACACAACGGCGGACGAGTATGTCCGTGACCTGCGAGCGAATTGGTTCGGCGATGAGCCCGAGACAAATGGCTATTGAAACACCGGCTGCACCCGCGAGCCGTTCTGAATCGCCTTTTCCGACGGTAGCGCGGCGGCATCGCCTTCCTTGAGTCCGGAAAGCACTTGCGACTTGGTATAGCTGGAAATACCCAGGTTCACTTTGCGCCACACCACTCGATCGCCCTGTAACAGCAGCACACCAGTCTCTGAGTCCTGCCGCCGGATGGCTTCTTTCGGAATGGCGAGCGCGTTGTCCACCACACTGGCCTGAATATCCGCGTTGATGTTGGCGTTCGGAAGCAGATCGCGATCCGGATTCTCGATGATACATCCTACCTCGCCCACCTGGCGCGTCCCGAGCGGCACAATCTGCGTCGGCAGCTTGTCCACTTGGCCCTTCCATTGATGCCCGGGCTTCGGGTCCCAGGTGATGATCACGGGTTCTCCTTCGTGAACCTTGCCGAGGTCGGGCTCGTCGACGTAAACGGTCACCCGCACCCGGTCGAGCTTGCCGATCCTGGCAATCAGGTCACCCGGATTGACGTAGGAGCCCTGCTTCAAATCGAAGTCATACAAGGTGCCGTCCATGGGCGCGCGAAGGATGCTCAGATCCAGATTGGTCTCGGCCACCGCGGCGGCGGACTGCGCCTCCTGCAGCCGGGCCTTGGCGATTTCCTTGTCGATGCTGGTAACGAGCGCGGCCTTGCTTTTTTCGAGAGCCTGGATTTTCAACTGGAGCTGGTCCACTAACTGCCGGGCGGTATCCAACTCCTGGCGGGTGGCGGCCTGTTTGGCCACCAGCCGGTCCAGCGCCTGGTAGTTCTTCTGTGCGGCTTCCAGGTCCAGACGGGCACGTGCCAGGTCCGCATCGATTTGCTGGCGTTCTGCGATACGCCCGCCCTGCGCCAGCACCTGCTGCTGGGCTTTGGCCTCTTGAATGGCAGCCTGGGCTTTTGCGAGATCCGCACTGGCAACGCGCGTGTTGAGTTCCACCAGCGGCTGGTCTTTTGCGACGCTTTGACCCCGGCTAATCAAAACGCGAGTGATGACGCCGGCGCGTTCCGCGCGCACTGGCATCCACTCGATGGGCTCAACTTTACCGTTCGTACTGAGCGAACTGATCAGTGTCTCGCGCGTGACTTTGACAAATTCAACGTCGGGAGGAGCCGCTCGCTTCGTGGCAATCCAAGTGACGATCACCGCCGCGCCAACCAAAAGAATGGCAAGCCAGCTTCGGCTACGGCTCACGGACGGATCCTCGAAAAGGGGGCAATTCCCATTGTCCCAGAATCTTTTCCAAAACCAAATTTATTCCAAAACCACCAGCGTGTCGCCCGCGCCCACGGTCTCGCCCCCGCGCGCGCGAATTTCGACCACGCGGCCGGGGCGCGAAGCCTTCATTTCGTTTTGCATTTTCATCGCTTCTACGACCACCAGGCCCTGTTCCGCTTCCACCGAGTCTCCCACGCCGACCAGGACACGGACTACTTTTCCGGGCATGGGCGCAGCGACATTTTGACGCCCTGATCCGATAGACGCTCGCGCGCCTCGGCTGGTGTCGCGCGGATCGCGCACCTCTACCGCAAACCTCCAGCCGCCCGCCTCCGCGCTTAGCCCTTGCGAGGTTTCGATCAGGCGAATCTCATAGCTCACGCCGTCCAGCAAGACCGAGTAGACGCCCGGTTCCACTTGGATTACGGAGGCCAATTGGTCGGAATCAATGTCGATCATGCGGCCATCGACCGCTACTTGCCACTTCATCGCAGAAGCCGGCCTCGCCCTTCGGTAAGCCAGCGGCTGGGGTCTGTTTTTGAAGCGCGTGCCGTGCCCTCGCGCCCGGTCTGGAAATGCGCGAGTGCAGCCAGCGCCACGGCCACATCGAGCTCGGGCGGAGGCTCACTCCGGGGTTTTCGTCTGGCCAGAAAATCGGCAATGAACTCCGTGGAAAGATTGCCGGCGAGGAACTCCGGATCGTTCAGGATTTCGCGAAAGAACGCGATATTCGTCTGGATTCCGGCGATGGCGTACTCGCCCAGCGCACGCTCCAACCGCCGAACGGCGGCGTTCCGGTCCGGCCCCCAGGTCACCAGCTTCGCGAGCAATGGATCATATTCCAGCGGCACCGTCCATCCGGGATAGATGCCGGAATCCAGCCGAACGGCCGGTCCGCTGGGTTCACGCAATTGATCGATCCTGCCCGCGGACGGAAAAAATTGGTTGTCGGGGTCTTCGGCGGAGACACGGCATTCCATGGCCCACCCGCGCCATTGGACGTCCTTCTGTCTGAATGGCAGCCCTTCGCCGGCCGCGATCCGCAGTTGGAGCTGCACCAAGTCATATCCGGTGACCAGTTCGGTCACGGGATGCTCCACCTGCAGGCGCGTGTTCACTTCCAGGAAATAGAAGTTGCCCTGTTGATCGGCGAGAAACTCCACCGTGCCCAGGTTGTCGTAGCCGGCGGCGCGAGCGATCTTCAACGCCGCTTCTCCCATGGCCGCCCGCATCTCCGGATGCCTGGCGACGAAGGGCGATGGGCACTCTTCGATGATCTTCTGATGCCGCCGCTGGAGCGAGCACTCGCGCTCGCCCAAGTGCACCAGGTTCCCATAATGATCGCCCGCGATCTGAATCTCGATGTGACGCGGCCTTTCGATCACCTTCTCGATGTAGATTTCGCCGTTCTGAAAGGCGCGCTCCGCTTCGCTGGAGGCATCCCGGATGGAGGATTCCAGGTGACTCTCCTCCCCAACCAAGCCGCATGCCCTTGCCACCGCCGCCGGCCGCCGCCTTGAGCAATACCGGATAGCCGATCTGGCGCGCCAATGCCCGCGCTTGTTCGATATTGGTGGCCGCTTCTTCGCTGCCGGGCACCACCGGCGCGCCGGCCTGTTTGGCCAGAACGCGCGCGGCTGTTTTCGATCCCAAACGGCGAATCGATTCGGCTGACGGCCCGATGAACGCGATGCCCGCTTCTGCGCAGGCCGCCGCGAATCCGGCGTTCTCGCTCAAGAAACCGTAGCCGGGATGGATGGCTTCGGCCCCGTGCTTCTTGGCGCGCTTCGAGAATCCGATCCACGCGCAGATAGCTGTCGGCCGACGGCGCCGGTCCGATGTGCTCGGCTTCATCGGCCATCCGAACATGCAGCGCGCCGCGATCGGCATCCGAGAAGACCGCGATGCTGCGAATCTTCATTTCGCGCAGCGCGCGGATGATGCGCACTGCAATTTCGCCACGGTTGGCGATCGAGAACCCTGCCGAACATGCATCGTGATTTTAACAGAGCGCCTTCACGGTAATCTAAAGTCCAGGACTCTAAACTCCATGGACAACGAAGAATTCCGCCGTTACGGGCACCAAGTGGTGGACTGGATCGGGGACTATCTGGAAGATATCCGCCAGTATCCCGTGCTGCCGGACATGAAGCCAGGGGATTTGATGGATCGCTTGCCCGCGCACGCTCCCGATCACGGCGAGGCGATGGATGCCATCCTGGAGGATTTCGAGCGCTCCATCGTTCCGGCGCTGACGCACTGGAACCATCCGCGTTTTTACGCCTACTTCTCCATTTCCGGCTCCCATCCGGGCATTCTTGCCGAGATGCTGGCGGCGGCGTTGAACGTCAACGGCATGCTGTGGAAAAGCTGCCCCGCGCTGACGGAATTGGAGCAAGTGACGCTGGGATGGCTGCGCCAATGGATGGGACTGCCCGCGGAATTTTTCGGGATCATCTACGACACCGCTTCCATCAGCACGCTGCACGCGATTGCGGCGGCGCGCGAAATGGCCGATCCGGAATCGCGCACGCGAGGGAACGCCCCTGGTCTGGTGATGTACACGTCCGAGCATGCGAACTCCTCGGTGGAGAAGGCCGGCATGACACTTGGAATCGGCCAGGACAACATCCGCAAAATTCCCGTGGACGACGCCTTCCGCATGCGCGTGGATGTGCTGCGCGAAACAGTGGCGGCGGACCAGCGCGCGGGCAAGCGGCCGTTCTGCATCATTCCCACCGTCGGCACCACGTCGACGTCCAGCATCGATCCGGTGAATGCCGTCGCCGACGTCGCCGAAGAGTGCGGCGCGTGGCTGCACGTGGATGCCGCTTACGGCGGCGCGGCGGCGGTGGTTCCTGAGCTGCAATCCATCCTGGACGGCGCCGGGCGCGCGCATTCGCTGGTGGTGAATCCGCATAAATGGCTGTTCACGCCCGTGGACTTGAGCGCGTTCTACACGCGCAAACCCGAGATCCTGCGCCGGGCCTTTTCGCTGGTTCCCGAATATTTGCGGAGCGCCGAAGATCCGCGCGCGGTGAATTACATGGATTACGGCGTGCAACTCGGACGGCGGTTCCGTGCGCTGAAACTGTGGTTCGTTATGCGGCACTACGGCCGCGAAGGGATCGCGGGCCTGATTCAGAAGCACATGGATTACGCGCAGCGCCTGGCTGGGCTGATTCGCGAGCATCCCGATTTCGAGATCGCCGCGCCAACGCCTTTTTCGCTGATCTGTTTCCGCTATCGTGGCTCCGACGACGAGAATCGAGCCCTGCTCGAAGCGGTGAATACCTCGGGGAAGGCGTTCTTATCGCAGCACCGTGCTGAACGGACGCTTCGTGCTGCGCCTGGCGATCGGAAATATCGCTACCCAGTGGGAGGATCTGGAAGAGACCTGGAACCTGGTGCGGCAGTCTGTGAAAGCTGTAGCTAGCTGATCTTCTGCAGAAGAAATTCATCCACCGTGCTGAGCAGCAGCGATGGATGAACCGGTTTGGAGATATACCCGTTCATGCCCGCCTCCAGACACCGCTCTTTATCGCCATTCATGGCGTGCGCCGTCATGGCGATAATGGGCAGCCGATTCCAGCGCTGTTCCTTGCGGATGAGCCGCGTTGCCTCCAGACCGTCCAGCACGGGCATTTGTACGTCCATCAAGATCAGATCGAAGGCGGCGCTGGCGTCCAGCTTGTTTAGAGCCTCCTGGCCATCGTTGGCCAGCTCGATGGAGAAGCCGCGCTTGCGCAGAACCGCCGTCACCACTTTCTGGTTTACCTGATTATCTTCCACCACCAGGATCCGAGCCGGGCTGCCGGGCGCGCCGGCCACGGACGGAGCATGCTCCGCGACATCCGCTTTTTGCGGAGCGTCGGTCATAACATCGGCTTGGCATTTGAGGGTCACAGTGAAGGTACTTCCCTGGCCCAGTTCGCTCTGAACCTGGATATCGCCGCCGTGCAACTCCGCCAGGCTTCGCGTGATGGCCAGGCCCAGTCCCGTTCCTCCGAACCGGCGGCTCACGCTCCCGTCAGCTTGCGTGAACTTGTCGAAAATGGACAGCAGCTTGTCGGCTGGAATTCCCGTTCCGCTGTCCTGGACGGTGATGCGTAGCGTGAACTCGCCCGGTGGGGTGAACTCTCCGCCAACTCGCACGGTGACCGATCCATGCTCCGTAAATTTCACCGCATTGCTGACCAAATTGGCGATGATCTGGCGCACGCGCAGCGGATCGCCGGTAATCTGCCGCGGCACATCGGGCGAGACCTCCGCGTGGAGCGAAACCGAATTCCCGGTGGCTTGCGGCTGATGCGCCTTGATGCAATCCGCCAGTAGTACGCGCAAATCGAATGGCAGCTTTTCCAGTGTCATTTTTCCAGCTTCAATCTTAGACAGATCCAGAATATCGTTTAACAACGAAAGCAAAGAATAGGCGCAACGCTGCGCCGTTTGGAGCTGTTCGGCCAGGTCCGGGCTCAAGTCCCGATCGAGCGCGATGTCCAGCAGCCCAATCACGCCATTCATGGGAGTGCGCAACTCATGCGAGATGTTGGCCAGAAATTCGCTTTTGGCGCGGCTGGCCGCCTGAGCCGTGCGCATGGCTTCTTCCAGTTGATCGGTACGTTCCTGGATTCTTTTCTCGAGCAGCCCCCGCTGTTCGAGCAGCGCCTTTTGCGATGCGGCCAGGGCGCCGATCATCCCGTTGAAGCTTTCGCCCAGAAACTCCACCTCATCGCCGGTCTTGCTCACGGTGATCGGCTCCAGATGGCCATTGCGCGCGGATACGATGCCCGCCTGAAGTTGTGAGAGCGGACGCGCGAGCAGAGCGAATGGTGAAGCGCGCGATCGCGGCGGCAACCAGCAGCACGATCACGAAGAGCAGCAGCCCCTTGCCTACGTCGAAGGTGTCCTGGCGAAGATCGTACGCCAGAATGGTGGAGATCACCCAAAAGACCAAAGCAGCGGTAAATAACGAGAATTTCGAGGCTAAGGAGCGCAACGGCCCGGGACGCGCGAGGCTGGGATCGCCGGTGGAGGGCTCTGCCATGTTCGTTCATCGGCTGTCCTAAGGTCTGCTGCATAAGGGATTAGCCCTAGGCCCAGGCGTTAGTGGTTTATACCATGACCAATGCTATTCTTGGACGAAATGGGTCGCCTGCGGACGAGCCTGTGCGGCATCCAGCTCGAAAACCCCGTCATTGCCGCATCGGGCACGTACGGCTACGGTGTGGAGTTCTCAAGTGTCGCCGATTTGAACGGGATGGGCGGCCTGGTGGTCAAAGGACTTTCGCGCGAGCCCATCGCAGGCAATCCACCGCCGCGCTTGTGGGAGACCGAAGGCGGCATGATCAACTCCATCGGGCTTCAGAACATCGGCGCGCGCGCCTTCGTGGCGGAAAAGCTTCCGGCATTACGCCAACTGCGGACCGCGGTTTTCGCCAATGTTTTCGGATATCAGCCAGGGGACTACGCCGAAGTGATCCGCATTCTGGAAGACGCCGAAGGCATCGCGGGATATGAGCTGAACGTTTCATGCCCCAATACGAAGCACGGCGGCATTTATTTTTCGAGCGATCCCGCGCTGCTGAGCGAACTGGTTGGAATGATCCGGCCGCTGGCGCGCCGTCCCTTGATCGTGAAACTGTCGCCGAACGTGGCGCGCATCGAACCGCTGGCGCTGGCCGCAGAACAGGCCGGTGCCGACGCCATCAGCCTGGTGAACACGATTGTGTCGCTGGCCATCGACGCGCACACCCGCCGGCCGCGCATCGGCGCGGGCTTCGGCGGACTATCGGGGCCCGCCATCAAGCCGATCGCGCTGCGTTTGGTCTACGAAGCGTCGAAGGCGGTCCGCATTCCGGTGATTGGCCTGGGAGGAATCCGCAGTGGCGAGGATGCGGCCGAGTTCCTGGTGGCCGGTGCTTCGGCGGTCCAAGTGGGCACGGCGAACTTCTGGGATCCCGAGGCCCCCTGCCGTATCGCGCGCGAGCTGGACGATTACTTGAAACAAGAAGGCATCGACGACGTTCAACAACTAGTGGGGACATTGCAGATATGAAGCAGACCATTTCAACCGGTAAGGCGCCCAAGGCGATTGGCCCTTACTCGCAGGCGGTGGTGTACGGCGGATTGGCCTACCTGAGCGGACAGATCGCCATCGATCCCGCTAGTAACAAGGTGATAGAGGGCGGCATTTCCGCTCAGACCGAGCGCGTCCTGGAAAATATCAAGGCCGTTCTGGAGGCCTGCGGCGCTTCGCTCGAGTCGGTTCTGAAAACTACGGTGTTCCTGAAAGACATGGACGATTTCGCGCCGATGAACCAAGTCTATGAACGCTACCTGGGAAAGAATCCGCCCGCGCGATCCACTGTGCAGGCCGCCAAACTGCCGCGCGATGTGGGCGTGGAGATCGATGTGATCGCCGCGGTGCTGCCGAGCCGAACCGCAAGCCCGTGAGGATCAATGTGCCGAATATTGCGGCTGCGGAGGATTCAGCTTGATCTCGATGGTTTTCTGCGGCTCATCCACGTCGAAGTTCTGGCCGAACGTCTGGTAGTCCTTGGCGATGATCTGCACCAGAATTGTGCCCTGCGGGATCGGGGGAATGGTGATCGTCCCTTCCTGGTTAGTGCGCAGTTCCCATTCTTTGCGGATCTTTTTGCCGAGTTTTGTTAACGAGTGCCCCTTGACGAATTTGACGATCACGCTGGCCCCTTCCACGGGCTTGCCGTAGGGGCTCTTTACCGAGATCGTTAGCGTGGTCATGTCCGCGCCCAGCATCGAAGAGGTGAGGCCGGGCAAGATCAGGGCGAGCGACAGGATCAATGCGCGCATAGTTTCATCATAGATCTTAAGCGATATCGGGTAGCAGAAACGTACGTGCCTCTCCGGCCGCGCGGGTAACCGCCTCGGCCGCCAGATAGCCGCTGCGGACCGCGCTTTCCATGATGGGCGGCCAGCCCGAGCGCGTCCAGTCGCCCGCCAGGAAGAGATTTGTGAACTTGGTGGTGCTCACGGGCCGCAGTTGCTCCAGACCGGGACGGGCGGAAAATGTCGCGCGAATTTCCTTCACCACGTGCGCCTTTTCGAGCTTCGCTTCCTGCGCGATCGGAAAAAACTCGGCCAGTTCGCGCAACGCCAGCGCGATCACGTCGGCGCGCGGCATCTCCACCAGGCTGCGCGACGCGCTCACCACCAACTGCACATATCGTCCCCTGGATTTGTTGAACATCCACTGGATGGTGCGATCCAGCAGCGTGGCGTGCGGCAGTTCCGTGATGCTGCGATCGAACCACAAGTGGATGCCGGTGATGGGCGAGTGCTCGAAGCCCTCCATGTTCAAATTCAGCTCCGGAATCACGGCCGGCAAGCGCTCGAAGGGCAACGCGGAGACGTAATAATCAGCCGTGTGCTCTTCGCCCGCGGCGATCACGCCTCGAATTGTCCCGTCTTCGGCAATCACTCGCTCCACCGGCGCGCGCGCATGCATCGTGACCTGAGGGATGCGTTTCCAGCCATCCGGGCCGTACAGATCGCCCAGGGGCACCGCCGGAATCCCCATCTCATAGGAGTTTGCGCGAGCCAGAAACCCGAGCCAGAAAACCTGAAACCCGTGGCTGGCGGCCATGCGATCCAGATCTTCATTCACCGCGCTCACCAGCACCTGATTCCAGAAGCGTCCGATGGCCCGCTCGGTTTGGCGCTTTTCGCGCAGCCAATCGAGCATTGTGATTTGGTCCAGATCCTTGCGCCGTCCACGCTCGCTGCGGATAGCCCAGAGCGCGCGGGCGATCGGCGAGTTTGTCGGCCGCGCCGAGGAACGTCAAATCCCAAAAGCTTCCGGTAAAGTGCAGTGGCGCCGGGAGCCCTCCGGCCTGCAAGACCGAAGTTCGGCCACCCGGTTCCATAAAGAAGAATTGTTTGTGAAATTCGATCCGGTCCGCCACGCCCAAGCGAGCGTAGAAATCCATCAGGTTGACGCAGCAGCGCAGCAGTACATGCTGGCAGTTATCGATCACTTCCGCGCTGTCGCCGGGCACCGGGTAGGAGGTGGCACGGCCACCCAGGAATCCCCGCGCCTCAAAAAGATCGACTTGGAATCCGGATTGGCCCAGCGCGGCAGCCGAGGCGAGGCCGGCCAGACCTCCGCCGATCACAATCACCGATGGCATGCAGGACTAACGGGGAAGAGGACGCGCTGGGAGCACGGCGTTAGCAGCGCACCGGCACTCGCGCACGATGGCCTCCGCCGCCCCCGCTGCTATTGATCAGCAGCACCGCTATGGAAAGCACCACCACGAGAAATACGATATCGGATAAATCGAATTGCACGAATGTTTTCCTGGGCCGTAGCCCCTACTTATTATGAAATCAGTTTTCAGATTAGCACAGTAGGCTTATCCCCGGATTCGTACTATGAGATTCGGCTTATGCGGTATGAACTGTTCGGGCTGTCAGGGCCTGAGCCACTACGTTTTCTATCAAGCGAAGACCGCAGTCGCCTTCTAGGGTGAGGATGGACTCTGGGTGAAACTGCACGGCTTCAATCGGCAATTCCCGATGCCGGACGCCCATGATGACGCCATCTTCCGATTCGGCCGTCACTTCAAGGGACGCCGGGAAAGTCTCCCTGCGCGCGAACAGCGAGTGGTAGCGGCCCACTTTGAATCGTTCGGGCAGTCCCTGGAAGATTCCCACATTGCGATGCACTACGGTGGATGGTTTGCCGTGCATGGGATAATCCAGCACGCCGAGTTCGCCGCCGAACGCTTCCACGATGCCCTGCAAACCGAGGCACACGCCAAACACCGGGATTCCCGCGTGGGCCGCGAACTTCACCAGATCGGGGACGCCGAAGTCGGAGGGCCGTCCTGGTCCGGGCGAGATCAGGATCAGGTGCGGTGCGAAATCCAGTATTAATTCGTGCGGAACGCCCGCGCGATAGGTCACCACCTCGGCGCCGGTCTGCCGCGCGTAATTGGACAGCGTATGGATGAAACAGTCGTCGTTGTCGACCAGCAGCAGTCTCACGCCCTGGCCGCGGTGTTGCGGGGTGCTCCCGGATGTCACAGCTTTCTTCGCGCCACGCAACGAGCGGAAAAAGCCGGTGGCCTTCAGGCGCGTTTCCTGTTCTTCAAGCTCGGGAACCGAGTCATATAGCAGCGTTGCGCCGGCGCTATAGCGCGCGATGCCATCGCGCAGATGAACGGTGCGGATCAAGATTCCGGTATTGATATCGCCGTTCAGCGACAGCATCCCTACCGCGCCGCCGTACCAGCCGCGGGCATCTTTTTCCAGATCCTCGATGGCCTGCGCCGCCGCTTTCTTCGGCGCGCCCATAATAGTGACCGCCCACATGTGGGTGAGAAACGCGTCCAGCGAATCGAACCCCGGCTGGAGCATGCCCTCCACATGATCCACGGTGTGGAAAACTCCCGCGTAGGATTCGATCAGCCGCCGCCCGATCACTCGCACCGAACCGGGGATCGACACGCGCGATTTGTCGTTGCGATCCACATCCGTGCACATGGTCAGCTCGGATTCTTCCTTGGTGGAATTGAGCAGTTCGCGAATGTTGTCCGCATCGCGCAGCGGATCGCCGGTGCGCCGGGCGGTGCCGGAAATGGGGCAAGTCTCCACGCGATGCCCTTCCACGCGCACGAACATCTCCGGCGACGCGCCGATCAGTTGCTCGTCGCCCAGTTGCAGCAAAAATTCGTACGGGCTGGGACTGCTCTTCTGAATCCGCTGGAACAGCGCCGACGCGCTCTCGGAATAGTTGGCCTGGAAGGTCTGCCGCAGGACCACTTCGTAGTATTCGCCCTGGCGCATGCCTTCGCGCACCGTTTCCACTTTGGCCATGTACTCTTCAGGCTGGTGGTCGCTGTCGATTTCGTTGTCGGGCCGCTTCGGCGAACGTTTGGCCGGAGCGCCAGTACGCGCCAGGCCGGCGGTTGTCAGGCCGCCCAGCTCAAATTCGTAACGAAAGCGCTCGATCTGCTCCTTCTTGCGATCCATGTAGTAAATGTCGTCGCAGACGAAAAGCTGGAGATCCTTCACCCCGTGGCGCGGGAGTTTCAAATGGATGGGATCGAACTGGAACAGCAGATCGTAGCCAAACGCGCCCACCAGCGCGAGCCTGGTATCCTGATCGCTCTGGAATTCGCCGATCAGGGCGCGCAGAATCGAAAACGCCGAGGGTTGCTTGCTGCGTTCCTCTTCGGGGAACAGCTTGGGTAACGGCCTCAAGCGGCCACGCAGAGCCGTCCCCTCAAAGCCGAAGTGCTCCCAATGCGGATGGCCTTCGAGGAGGCGATGCAGCATCCGGTTCAGAACTTCTCCGCGCGAGTTGAGCGGCCGAAACTCCATATCTTGTCCAGAAGACAGGATTTCGATCGGCGGGCAGATGGAAGCCACATCCCAGCGCGAGTACCGTTCCGGATATTCGTAGCCGGATGACAGATAGATGCCGCGGTATCGGTCCAGCTTGTTCAGCAGGTGGCCAAGGCCCTTCTTGAACGGAATCGCGGACGCCAAGCGAGTGACGTTGATTCCGCCCGGCGTGGTGTAGCTGAGTTTCGCCATAGAAGGGAGACTCCGCGAAAGGGAATCTCGCAGAGTTACCAGGATAGCACCACCTGTGGGTGGCGTCGGTTTTTCCCATCCTTGACCTGGGGTTCTCAATCGCGGCCGCGCGTTCACCGAGAATTCATCCGGCCGATCCCCAAGAACCTAGTATTCTATTGGTTGAGTGCTGCGCAGCCTGCTCTTGGTGCTTTCCCGCCAGCCATGGCTTCGTCACTGGATGGAAACGTCACCGTCCGCCGAGCGGCTGACGTCGCGCTTTGTCGCCGGGTCCACCATCGAACGCGAAGTCGCGGTTTGCCAGAAACTGAATGCCGGTGGATACCTGGCCACGCTCGACCATCTTGGCGAGAGCGTCACTTCGCTCGAAGAAGCCGAACGATCGCGCGATGCTTATCTCGCGGCCCTGGATCAGATCGCGAAGCTGAACTTGCAAGCCACCGTGTCGGTGAAACTCACCCAGCTTGGCCTGGATTTCTCGGAAGCGGCGTGCCTTGCGAACGTCGAATGCCTGGTGACGCGCGCGAAATCGATGGGCTGCATGGTGGAGGTAGACATGGAGTCGAGCGTGTATGTCGACCGCACGCTGGCGCTGGTCTCTGAACTGCATGCCCGGCACGGGAGCGTCCGCGCGGTGATGCAAGCGTATCTTTATCGAACAGAGAGCGACATTCAAAATCTCTGCCGACAATCGATTCCCATCCGGCTGTGCAAGGGCGCCTATCGCGAATCCTCCGATGTGGCGTTTCCGCGCAAAAAGGACGTCGACGCCAATTACGTGCGCCGGATGTTGGAACTCTTCGATCGTGGAACCTATCCCGCCATCGCGACGCACGATGAGAACATACTCAACCGCGCGATAGTATATATTCAGGAACGAAACATCGCGCCGGATCGTTTTGAGTTTCAGATGCTGTATGGCGTCCGCCGCGACCTGCAGCGCCGCCTGGTTGCGGCCGGCTACCGTCTGAGGCTTTATGTTCCGTATGGCGATGCGTGGTATCCCTATTTTATGAGGCGATTGGCGGAGCGCCCAGCCAACGTATTATTTTTGGCCCGCAATCTGCTGAAGAGCTAGCGGCGAGCCGATGAATTTGACAGACGACATGAGAAGCGGGAACCCGGAGCACGCGAAAGGAATCCAATGATCATGAAGTATTGGGGGTTTTTGCTGCTGAAGCTGGCAGCCGGCGTCTTGGTGATGCGTTTCGTTTGGGCCGCCATCCTGCTGGGCTTCCGGGGCCCGGTGTTGTACCTGGGTCTCGAACAAAAACCTTTCGGGCATGATCTTGGTTTCACCAGCGCGATGCTGCTGTTCTTCCTGGCATGTTTCGGTGTTTTCTATCTCATTATTTGGGACCAGCGCTATCGCTGCCGTACCTGCCTGCGCCGGCTGCGGATGCCGGTAACCGCCGGATCCTGGCCGAATATGCTGCTGTTCGGGCAGCCGCGCACCGAGTACATTTGCCTCTATGGTCACGGCACACTGAAGGTGCCGGAGTTCCGCGTTACCACCACCAGTCCGGATTGGGAACGTCACGGCGACGATATCTGGAAGGAACTGGAATCGCTCGAGGAAAGCAAACGGTGAGTTGAGCCTACCTCCTACCGCCAAAACCGCGCGTTTCATCGCCGGCGCCGTCGTGCTTTTGATCCTGGTAATTTTAGGCGTACTTTTAGTTCCGCCATATGCGGCCAATTGGCGCCTGCAAAGCTACGTCAACGATCTGGTGGACGATCCAGCGACGGCCAAACTGCCTGCCGAAGCGGTACGGACACGCGTTCTCAACCAAGCTGCCGGTCTGGGTTTGCCGGTACACGATGATGACGTGCACGTGGGAATGAACAGCGGGTCCGTCAAGATCGACGTGCTCTACATCGTGCACGTCGATCTTGCGGGCTACACGGTGGATTTGCATTTCCGGCCGGCAGCGGGAAGCTGATTTTTAGCTAGCCACTTATCGAAGAGCGGCCCAAACGATTGGCTCGGCCGGTTCCATTTCCTCGGATCCAGTCGAAAGCACATGGACGCGCTGTCCTTCTCGCAATTGCTGCAAGAGGGCCTGGCGGCAGTTGTTGAAGCGTATCGCGTCGCGATACGTATTCACTTCGGCTGTGGTCTGGATGAACAGCACTTCCTCTGTTTCGCCGACGCCCAGTTCGCGCTGCAAATTTTTGGGAATGTCCCGGAGAACCAGGCGCGCGCCGGGCGGAACGCATACCGCCGGGACGCGTTTCTCCACTTCCCACCTGGGGCTTCGCCCTTGGAACCAAGCTTTGGCTTGCGACCAAAAATTGCCGCCAGCTGTTTTGCTCGCGGAAATCACCGGGGTTAGATCCGCCGGACACGCCAATCCGAGGGATCCCGCACCGAACCGGTGAACTACCAGATCTTCTCCATCGGACGCCAGCCGATTTGGATATGTATGCAGCGAATAGTCACACATCGTATTGCTCTCCCAGACCTGAGACGTTTTCTGGATTGGCTTTAGCGCGCCGAGTAACCGTGACATCCTCTAGGGACTTCGGACGATGCCGATCAGCCGGTGAAGCGTTTTGTGAGGTTTTTACAAACTTAAGCCCGCCCCATCCACAAGGAATGGAGCGGGCATCGGATAGCCCTCGGAGGAGTGAGCTAGTTCCTTTAGTAGTTTCGCTCTTCTTCTCTTAAGTTGCAACCTATTTACAGTCGATCGATCCTTAAAGAATTGTAAAGAGAGAACTGACGATGCTAGCGCCCGAAGAGCGCCTCCACTGCCCCAATCACGATACAGAGGACCGAAAATCCCACTGTTCCGTATTGAATCCAGGATCGAGTGGCATGGATGATTTGCTGATGGATGCCAACCTCTTCAGGAAGCAGAGATTGTTCTGCCGAATCAATGGTGGCGAATACCAGCGTCGATTCCCCATCATGGGCATTCCCGTCATGGGCATCAATGACGGCTGGATTTTCGACGGTCGGCTCCAAGCGCTCATCTTGGAGCACGTGCCGAAATCCTCTAATAGGAAATCGGAGCTTTTATACTGGTACCTGACCGCGCGAGGTACTAGTCAGCGCCGATAATCCGCCTCACTTGGAAGAAATAGCGGACGAATTGTTGGAAGTGGTCTTGTGGTAGTTCGGGAACGCAGGTTGGCGATACTCGGGCGCCGGATGCTTTTCCAACTCCGACATCACCACCTGAACGGCCTTCTCCAGCTGGGGATCGTGGCCTGAGCGAACCAGCACCGGATCGTACTCCACTTCGATATCGGGCGTCACCCCGTGATTCTCCACATCCCACTGGCCCTTCAAGTTGTAGAAGGCGAGATTGGGCGCGGTGATGGTCCCGCCATCAATGAGCGGGGGAAATCCCACGATTCCCACCAGTCCGCCCCAGGTGCGCTTGCCGATCAGCGGACCGATGCCGCGCTGGCGGAAGAGCCACGGCATGGCGTCGCCGCCGGAGCCCGCGTATTCGTTGATGATCATGGCCTTGGGGCCGAAGATGGCTTCCTGCGGAGTGGTGAAGCGTTCGCCGGCGCGCGTCATGAAGAAATTGGTGAGCGGCCGGTCGAGATTGTCGATGATGTAATCGGCGATCTGGCCGCCGGAATTGAAGCGCTCGTCGATGACCGCGCCTTCCTTGCCCACCTGCGCGAAATAGTAGCGATTGAAATTGGTGAATCCGCCTTCGGCGGTATTGGGCAGATAAACATAGGCCAGCCGCCCCCCGCTCAATTGATCCACTTTGCGACGGTTGTCTTCGATCCAATCCAAATTGCGCAACGCAACTTCGTTTTCGACCGGGATCACGGTGACCTCGCGCGACCCGGAGCCGTCCGGGTTGGGGCCAACGCGCAGCACTACGGACTTGCCGGCCGTCTCTTCAAAGAAACTATAGAGGTTGGCGGGCGGGCGAACGTCGCGGCCATTCACCGCCAGCAGATACTCGCCGGCGGTGACGTTAACGCCGGGCTGAGTGAGCGGCGCCTTCAATTGCGGATTCCAGTTTTCACCGCTGTACACTTTGGCGAAGCGGTAACGGCCATTTTCGATTTTGTAGTCCGCGCCGAGCAGGCCGCCTTTGATCCGTTTGATCTCGGGGAACGCGCCGCCGCGTACAAAGAGGTGTCCGACGGTGAGCTCGCCGAGCATCTCCTCGAAGAGATAATTCAAATCGCCGCGGCTGGCGACGGTTTCCAGATACGGTTCATACCTCCGGTCAGCGGTTTTCCAATCCAGCCCGTGCAGGCCTGGGTCGTAGAAAAAGTCGCGTTCGATGCGCCAGACTTCGTGGTACATCTGCTTCCACTCGGCGCGCGGATCGATGCGCGCTTCCATTCCGTCCAGTTTCAGTACGCCTTCGCCGGGTTTGGGCGGCGTGCCAGCCGTGGAAATGATCCAGTTGGCGCCCTGCCGGTACAGCATCTTTTCGCCATCTTGAGAGACCAGGAAGCGGTGCAGGTTTTCAAGCACCTTGTCGGTCTTGCGAGTCTTTAGATCGAACTTATAGAGCGTGGCCGTTTCCTGTTCGGCGGGCGGCGCAGCGGGATTTTGCACTCGCTCCGTGAGAAACAGAATTCCCGTCTTGCCGGTGTCCAGCGAGAGATAATCGCGCGCGGGGATGGGCAGAGCGAGAATCCGCTGGTCGATGCCTTGAAGATCGATTCTGACCTCGGGAGTCTGGACTTTGGATTCCGAATTTTTGGATTCCTTGTCAGCGGAGCCCTTCTCCTCATCACTCTGCGGCGCCAGTGGCGATGCGTCTTCTTTTTGAAGGACAGCGACGTAGACGTTGCTCGAGGTAGGGCGCGCGTCCCCCGACATGTCGAGCCAGGCGGTGGTAAGCCCGAGATTGGTGCTCGCGGTGAAGTAGAGATATTTGCCGTTCTTGTCGAACTTGGCAAATTCCGCATCGCTCATGCCGTCGGATACCTGATGCGGCTGGCCATCGGCGAGCGAATAAAGAAAAACCGCCCGCAAGTGGTTCTTCAGGATCTTGGTATAGACGATCCATTTACTGTCCGGCGACCAATCGGGATTCAAGCCGCGCTGTGGTGTGAAATAGGTGTCCTTATCGATGCGCACCGGCTGCTTGTTTTCGAGATCGATGTACCAAAGCTGCCGCAGGCTGTCTTCATAGGCGATCTTCTTGCTGTCGGGCGACCAGATGGGATCGTAATAAAACGCGGGCGGGTTGCCCAGGCCGATCTTTTGCACGGCTCCCATGCCATCTTGCGCCTGGATGTGGAGTTGGTACTCGCCGGATTCGTCGGAGAAGTATGCGATCTGTTTCCCATTGGGCGACCATGCGGGGTTGCGCTCGGCGACACCGGATGTATTGGTGAGATTGCGCACGTCACCCTTCTCGGCGGGAACACTGAAGATTTCCCCGCGTGCTTCAAAGACGGCGCGTGCAGCGGTGGGTGAAAGCGCGGCATTCGAGATTCGCGAAGCCACTTTCTCGAAAGAAGGCCGGAGCGATGGAATGTCGCCCGAGACGCTGATCTCCACCTTCTTCGCCTTGCCCGATTTCAGATCGAACAGATGAATGGAGCCGAACTGCTCGTAAACGATGACTCCGGGTCCAGCGCTGGCTGATTTCATGTCGAAGCCGTCGTTGCGGACCAGGGCGGTGACCTTCTTCGTCGCGATGTCATAGGAGAAGAGCGAGACAGGGCCGGAGCGGTCCGACAGGAAATAGACTTTGTCGCCGATCCAGATGGGGTTGAAGTCGTTCGAATTCTCGCGGGGAATCTTTTCCACCTTGGCGTCGGAGAGGTTGGCCAGCCAGATGGATGTGGTTTCGCCGCCGCGGTAGCGCTTCCAGGCTTCGAAAGCTGGCGAGATCGGCATGTAGGCCAGCCGGCTGGAATCGGCGGAGAACGATCCGTCGTAGGCCATTGGAAGATCCACGGGCGTGGGGAAGCCGCCGTCGACCGAGATGGTGAAGAGCTGCGTGATCCGCGAATAGTTGGTACGATTTGAACGGAACAGGATCTGCTTTCCGTCGGGCGACCAGGCGACCGGTGTATCGGCGCCGGGGTGATAGGTGAGCCGTTTCGGCGTTCCGCCCTCGGCCGGGATGACGTAAACGTCCTGATTGCCTTCGTATTCGCCCTGGAAGGCGATCAGCGTACCGTCCGGGGAGTAGATGGGATCGGTCTCGATACCGGGATCGACGGTGAGGCGCACCGCTTCGCCGCCATCGCGGGGCACGCTCCACAGATCGCCCGCATACGAGAAAACGATGTGGGTCTTACTCACGGTGGGTTTCTGGAGCAACAGCGGCTGGTCGGCGGCAAAGCAAAGCGCGGCGCTGACCAGTAGCAAAAGAGGGAGCGGGTTTCGGGTCATGGGCTTTCTCCTCTGACGGTTGTTTTATGGTAACGCCAGGATCCGCGGCGCTGCCGTGCCACAACTTACGCGACTTCGGCGGCGCGTTTTTTGCTGTATAAGAAGTAGATCACCAGCCCGATGATCAGCCAGACGAAGAACCGCAGCCAGGTTTCGAGCGGCAGGCTGAGCATCAGCACCAGGCAGCAGACGATCGAAATCATCGGCAGCAGCGGGACCAGCGGCACGCGGAAACCGCGTTTGCGTTCAGGCTGCTTTTTGCGCAGCACGATGACGCCCGCCGAAACCAGAATGAAAGCAAATAGCGTCCCAATGTTCGACAGATCGGCGAACCAGGCCACGTCAAAGATACCGGCGGGAATTCCGACCACGAAGCCCGCCACCCACGTGCTGATGTACGGCGTGCTGTAACGGGGATGGACGCGCGAGAAGACATCGGGCAACAGGCGGTCGCGCGACATGGCGAACCAGATGCGCGCCTGGCCGTATTGAAACACCAGCAGCGACGACAACATTCCGAGCAGCGCTCCAGCGGTGACGATCACCCGCAGCCGGTTCATGCCGATCATCTTGAGTGCGTTGGCCACGGGCGCGTCATTATCCAGCGTGTCCCAATGCGCGATGCCGGTGAGCACCAGCGCGACCGACCCGTAGAGCAGCGCGCAAACCGCGAGAGTCGCAAAGATTCCCACTGGCATGTCGCGCTGCGGGATGTCCGCATTCCTCCGCCGCCGTCGAGACCGAATCGAATCCGATGTAGGTGAAGAAGACAATCGCGCCGCCCGAGAGCACGCCGGAATAGCCGTTGGGCATGAACGGATGCCAGTTGCCGGTGTTCACCGCGTGCGCAGCGCCGAAGACGAACAGCAGGATGGCGACGATTTTGATCACGACCATGGTGTTGTTGGCTTGCGCGCTCTCGCGGACTCCGCGCACCAGCACGTAACTGAGCACCAGCAGATACAACGAACGCCGTCAGGTTGAACCACGCACCCGTACGCTGGCCTTCTTCAAAAATGGGCTGCGAGAGCTGGGTGGGCAGATGGAAGTGAAACAGGTTGTCGAGCAGGTCGTTCACGTAGGCCGAGAATCCCACCGCCACGCTCATATTGGAGAACGCGTACTCGAGGATCAGATCCCAGCCGATGATCCAGGCGAAGATTTCGCCCAGCGTGGCGTAGGAATAGGTGTAGGCGCTGCCGGCGATGGGGATCATGGAGGCCAGCTCGGCGTAACAGATGGCCGCGAATCCGCATGCGATCGCCACCAACACGAAAGACAGCGAGATGGCCGGACCCGCCCCCAGCCTGCCGCTGAGCGTGGAGGCAGTGCCGCCATGGAGCACCAGATCGAGCACGGGTGCTTTGAAGATGGATTTGGTTAAGAAGTGCTCGCCCGCCGCGGCGGTGCCGGTGACAGTGAAAATGCCCGATCCGATCACCGCTCCCACGCCCAACGCGATCAAGCTCCAAACGCCCAGCGACTTCTTCAGCCGGCGTTCCGGCTCTTCAGAAGCCGCAATTAGAGCGTCGATGCTTTTGGTGCGGAGGAGCTGGTTCACGTCGGATCGTGGCTCACGCGGCTAACGCTTCCTCTGGCCCTTCGTCATATGCTGCACTTTTTTCTTCATGGAGCCGCGCGCGACTCCGGATGCCCGCTTGGCTTTGGGCGCCGCTTTCTTGCGGGCTGCGCGCTTGACCTTCTTGCGCTCTGCTTTGTCTGTCAATATGCTTTGTGTTCATTCTTTGTGAGTCTTCAATCCTCTTGGATTCCTGCGTACTTTTCCACCAGCTTCTTCAAACCGTAGCCGGGGAAGCTTACCGTGAGCTTAGCATCCTCGCCGTCCCCTTCGCGGCGCAGCACCGTTCCGCGGCCGTATTTGGGATGACGGATCATGGCGCCGGCTCGAAATCCGCGCCTGCCGGCGGGGGGCCTCGCCACCTGCGGCGCCACGGCGGGTTTGGGGATCGGGGGGCTGGCACTTTGCGGTAGGTTCGCCGGCTGGGGAAGGACAGGCGCTTTCCCGCGTTCGTTGAAGAACTGTTGGATGTTTTCTACCGAGTTGTAGGTTTTGCCGGTATAGAGATTTTGTTTGGCTCGCTCGCGCACTTCGTATTGTTCGGCGTACAGATCTACCTGCGGGGTGGTGCGCTGTCGGGACTGGCTGAGATCTTCGACCAACGCGCGGGGAACTTCGCGCAGGAATCGCGATGGGATGGTCCCTTCCTGCTGGCCGCCTCCAAAGCGCCGGCGATAGCGCGCCGAGGTCAGGAACAGCCGCTTCTCGGAGCGCGTCATGCCGACATAGCACAGGCGCCGCTCTTCCTCCATGGCGGCTTTGGAATCGAGCGCGCGAATGTGCGGGAAGAGTCCCTCCTCCATACCGGCCAGGAAGACGATGGGAAACTCCAGGCCTTTGGCGTTGTGCAGCGTGAGCAGCGAGATGGGCGCGCGTTCGTCCAGTTCGTCGGTATCGGAAACCAGAGCCGCATGATCCAGGAATTCCGCGATGTTTTCGCCCCGCTCGGCCGCTTCCGACGCGGCATTCACCAGTTCGTTCAAATTGCCTAAACGCGATTCGGCTTCCGGATCGTTGTCGGCCTGCAGCATTCTGGCGTAACCGGTGCGTTCCAGGATCTGGCGCAGCAGGTCGTCGGCTTTGGCTTCCGCGGCCGAAGCGCCCAACTCTTCGATCATGCTCTTGAAGATCCGCAGACGCTGATTCGGCGCGCGCCGGGAACAGCTTTTCCTCTAGCATCCGTCCGATGGCTGACCACACGCTCAACTGGTTTTGGAGCGCGTATTGTTCGATCTGCTCGATGGTGCTCTTGCCGATGCCTCGCGCGGGCGTATTGATGATGCGCAACAAAGCCACCGAATCCTGCGGGCTGATGACGGCCTTAAGATACGACAGCGCGTCCTTCACTTCGGCGCGCTGATAGAAACTGAAGCCGCCCAGCACCACATAATCGCGGTTGTAGCGGCGCAGCGCTTCTTCGATCTGGCGCGACTGGAAGTTGGTGCGATAGAGCACCGCCGCGCGATCGCCGGGGTTGGCCGTGAGCAGCTTGTCGATCATGTCGGCGATGAACAGCGCTTCCTGCTCGCCGTCGAAGGCTTCAAAGCGGCCGATCTTGTCGCCCGCGCCGGCTTCGGTCCACAGCCACTTGCCTTTGCGCTCGGTGTTGTTGGCCACCACCGCGCTGGCGGCTTCGAGAATATTTTTGGTCGACCGGTAATTCTGTTCCAGCCGGATCACCGCGGCATTCGGAAAGTCGCGCTCGAAGTCGAGAATATTTCGGATGTCGGCGCCGCGCCAGCCGTAAATCGATTGATCCTCATCGCCGACCACACAGATGTTTTTGTGCGCCTCGGTGAGCAGGCGCATCAGCTCATACTGGCTGCGATTGGTGTCCTGATACTCGTCAATCATGACGAATTCGAAGCGGCGATTCACTTGAAAGCGCAGATCGGCATCATGCGCCAGAAGGCGGACCGACTCGAGCAGCAGGTCGTCAAAATCGAGCGCGTTGGCCTGGTGCAGGCGGCCTTCGTACTGTTCGTAGATGGTGGCGAGTTGCGAGGTTTTCTGATCGGTGGAGGCGCCATAGACATCTTGCGGCGATTCCTTGTGGCTCTTCTTGTGGCTGATCCAGGAGCACATGGCGCGGTACTGCATGAACTTTTCGTCCAGGCCCAGGCCGCGGAAGATGGCCTTGATTACGGCCACCTGATCGTCGGCGTCGTAGATGGTGAACTGGCGCGTAAATCCATTGCGGATTTCGGCTAAACTCGCGCCATCGCGCCGCAGCAATCGCACGCAAAAAGAATGGAAAGTGGATACCAGGGGGCCGTCCCTGCCACCGCCCAGAAGATTATTCACCCGCGAGCGCATTTCGTCGGCGGCTTTGTTGGTGAAGGTGACGGCGAGGATGCAAGGGCCGGGGACGCGGTGCTGGCGCATAAGGTGCGCCATGCGATGGGTGATTACGCGGGTTTTACCGCTCCCGGCGCCGGCCAGCAGCAGCAGCGGGCCTTCCACGTGCGATGCGGCGGCTTGTTGTTGGGGATTCAGACCCTGAAGAAAATCCATTTTGCTATCTGCGAAGCGACGCAGTGCCGGGGGGAGACAAAGCGATTTTAGCATGTCGCGCGGATGAAACAACGATCGGCGCCTAAGGTGCTGGTGAGCGGCACCGTACCCATTCCAACTGATTGATCCGGTTGAAATTGGGTTACTCGGGTTCCTCTATCGGCTTAAGCGGAAACCATTGCTGCAAAATGCTTTGCTTTCCGTCTCAAGCCCTTGTAACCTAACAATTTGCTGGTACGCCTCTAATGTCGAGCAGGCGGCTAGCTATATTGAAGCCGCATGCTGGTTGAATTTGAGCTCATTCAGAAGGCCCAGAAGGGCGATGATGCCGCATTCAATCAGGTAGTAGTTGCATACAGGAAGCGGATTTTAGGCACGATCGCCCGGCTGATCGGGCGGCCGGAAGATGTGGAGGACGTGGCCCAGGAAGTTTTTCTGAGGCTGTACTATTCGCTGGATCAACTCAGGACTCCGGAAGTATTTGAGCCGTGGCTGTACCGGCTCACGGTGAATGCTTCGTATGATTATCTGCGAAAGCAGCGCCGGCGGAATGAAGCTCGGATGTCGGATCTGAGCGAGCAGCAGGTGATGATGGCGGACGCGGCCGCTGGGGGAAAGGTTTCCGGCGAGGAACAGCGTCAAAAGCAAGTCAAAGAGCTGGTGGATTCGCTATTGCAGTCGGTTTCTGAGCAGGATCGAATTCTTCTTACGCTGAAAGAAGTTGAAGGGCTGTCGCTGAAAGAGCTTGAAAAGATTTACTCGGTGAACGAAAATGCTTTAAAGGTACGGCTCTTCCGGGCGCGTCAAAGAGTATTGAACGCCTATCAAGCCTCCCGCAAGGGTAAGGGTGGGAAGACCGGAGAGTAATAGGGTCGGGAAGAGTAAGAGTTAGAATAGTCGAAACGAGCGAGGAGGCGCCGAGACGCGCATGGACCAGAATAATTTAGACCTAGAAACTAGAGAGCTGGACCATCTGTTCGCGACAATACCGGACGGCCGTGCCGGATCCCGAGGCGAGTGCCAATTTCATGCCCGAATTGTGGCGTAAGATCGAATCCCGGCAGTTCTTCCTCGTGCGGGTGAAGAAGCTGACGCAGGTATTCGTGGCGGCCGCGGCGGCAATTTGCCTGCTATTGGGAATTGTTCTGCAAGTGCCTGTCTCGCTGACCGGCAGGAGGTGAGCGGCAACTACGTGGATGTGCTGGCAAACGCCAATCCCGCCGAGAACCTGTCCGCAGTAGGCATCCGCGATCGACTACACTGAACCGAACGGAAGATGACGCGTAAGAATCTATCCATTGTACTTTATCTGCTCTTGTATTCGTGAGCGGAGCGGTAGTGGGAGCGCTGGGTTACCGGACCTATAATCCGCCCACGGCGCGGACCGTAAATGCGCCGCTCCCGCCCGGTCGAGTGGCGAAAGCAGTACATCGAGAGAGAACGCGCACGCGCTTGGATCTGACCGACGATCAGGTTGCGAAGTTGAAGCAATGCTGGAACGACCGAAGCGCGGTTCCGTCAGGCTCGCGAACGGGAAAACCAGGAGATTCGCAGATTCGCGAGGAGCACATCGCGAAGGTTCGAACGATGCTTGACCGGCGACCAACTTCCCAAGTACGAGAAGCTGCACGCCGAGCGGGAGGCGCGAAGGCCAAGCAGCAGCAAGACCAGCAAAAGCGCTAGCGCTTAGCGGGCGGCCACCGGCTGCTTCGTTGCTTTTTCCTTCAGTTCCTTCTTATCCTTCAAATCCTTGGACTTCGCCATCTTCTTCTGGAAGCGGTCGACGCGGCCTTCGGTGTCCACCAGTTTCTGGCGGCCGGTGAAGAAGGGATGGCAGCTGGAGCAGATTTCCACGCGGATGTCGCCCTTGTGGGTGGAGCGGGTCTTGAAGGTGCTCCCGCAGGCGCAGATGACGTTGATTTCTTCGTAGGCGGGGTGAATAGCGGCTTTCATTGCGACAGAATCCTTTCGAAACTTCAGTGTAGCGCACCCGTCAAGCGGCTGCCAAATACAAACCCGGCAAAATACAAACCCCCGCACGGCCGTGGCAGGCGATGCGGGGGCACGTAGCCTAGGTTAATCCCAGGTGTTACTTAAGTATCGCGCAGGGAAGCGGCCGGTCCACAGGAGCAGCGGCTTCGTCACTGAACGAAACCTGAACATTCAGCAGGTCGACTTTAAGAGTCGGCCACCTCGCGCGTGGTAATTAAAGCTACAGTCACTACATATACCCATGTTAGACTGGACCACCTCCTTTCTCAGTGATGAAACCATCATAAAACCGAGATCGAAGTCTGTCAAACAGTTTCTACGGCAACACAACATCTGGGCTGATCCGGGGTCATTAGGCGCTAGGTATAGTGCTGTGCGCAAGAAAAAATGCCCCGCATTCCTGCGGGGCATCGACGAAAACCAAGAGGCAACTCCCGTAGCCTTGGAAGATCAACCCTACCTGAGTCTGGAGTGCAATTGGTGCGCCACGCAGCAGACGTGTTAAGTAGTTCATAATTCAGGCCCGCCAGCGCGAAGATCCTATTTCTGGAAGAGCAGCGCTGGGTGCCGCTACGGGAATCAGTAGGACTAGGCGGTACAATGACTTCTGATGTCGAGCGTCGCTCAGTTGCAGCTTGACCCGGACGGCGAGAAATCGGGTGGGCGCCCGGGACGCATGGCGCTCCATGGCCGCGTTCCTGGTCTCTGGAATACTCATGTCGTTCCTGGGGGCGATCTTGCCCGCCTGGGGCTACCACCTGCGCCCGAGTTTCACCGAGGTAGGCGACTATTTTCTCATCCTGGCGTTCGGGCTGCTTTTGTCGGTGGGAGCGGCTCACTTTCTCCTTCCCCGGCGCGGGCTGAAATTCGTTTTGGTTCTGGCCAGCCTGCTGGCCTGCGGCGGCTTTCTCTTCCTGGCGCTTTCTTCACCGCCTGCACCGGCGGCATGGCGACTGTGGGGCGTGCTGTGCATCGGATTCAGCACGGGGTTGCTCAACGCCGGCGTGTTCCACGCCATCTCTCCGATCTATCAGGTCGATCGCGCCGCCACTGTAAATTTCGCGGGGCTCTTGTTCGGATCGGGCAGCTTGCTGACGGCGCTGCTGGTCGCAGGCACCTACTACGTTTACACTGTTCCCAGCATTCTGGTCCTGTTTGCGGCGCTCCCCGGTCTGTACGCGGTGGTTTGCTACAAAGGAAATTTTTCCCGGCGCGCCGACTTTTCAATGCGCTGCCCGCTGGCGCAGGTGCTGCGCGATTTTCGGAATCCCGGGCGGTGCTGTTCAGCCTGCTGCTGTTTTTTCAATTCGGCAATGAATGGTCCATGGCGGGATGGCTGCCGCTGTTTCTGATTCGCCGGCTCGGCATCAGCCCGCGAGGATTCTCTGCTGCTGCTGGCGCTTTATTGGGCGTCGCTGCTGGTGGGGCGCATCATTTCGCAATTTATCCTGAAGCGCGTCAACCGCGCCTTGCTGCTGATCGGATCCATCATGTCGGCGCTGCTGGGTATGATCGTGCTGGCGTCCACCAACAATCTGTTCGGCGCGGTGATGGGCATTCTGTTTGTCGGCGCCGGCTTTGCTTCCATTTATCCGCTGGTGGTGGAGAAGATCGCGCATCGCTTTCCGTATTACCATCCAGGCTTTTACAACGGGCTGTTTTCGCTCGCCATGACGGGCGGCTTCCTGGCGCCGTGGCTGCTCGGCTACTTCGCCGAAGCGTGGGGAATTCAGGCGGTGATGATTCTTCCGCTGCTCGGCACATTCCTGGTGTTTCTGCTGGTGCTGCTGATCATGCTGGAAGCGAAGCTGAGCAGTTTGTCGGAGATTACACGCGCATAATTGTTCGCTCAAGTGGTAATCCCATCTAGAATGACAATGGATGCGCCGATTAATCGCCGTGGCAGTGGGGGTCGCGATATTCTGCCTGCCCGGGACCGCAGCCGATCTTTCGTCCAGGCTCGACCATATCATTGACACGGCCGGCGCGCTCGCGCACGCCTTCGTCGGCATGCGCGTGGTGCGGCTGAGCGATGGGCGTGTGTTGTACGCGCGCAATGCCGAGCGGCTGTTCGTGCCTGCGTCCAACATGAAGCTGTTTACCACGGCGCTGGCGCTTTCCAAACTCGGCGCCGACTATCGGCTGTCCACCCAAATCGGCGCCGAGGTGCCGATCGATTCCGAAGGCACGCTCCCGGGCGATCTGGAACTGCTGGGCGGAGGCGATCCAAGCTTATCGGGGCGCGAATATCCCTATCGCAGCCACGCCGCGCCAGCCGCGATCTATTCGTTCCAACGCCATGGATGAATTGGCCGATCAGCTGGTCGCTCGCGGGTTGAAGCGGGTGGAAGGCAATATCGTCGGAGACGATACCCGCTATGTTTGGGAGCCACAGCCTGGACCGTGGTCTCCGACAGCGCCACTGCAAGAATACGGCGCGCCGGTGAGCGCGCTGATTGTCGATGACAATACTTTCGCAGTTGACGGTGCGTCCGGCTGCGCACTCGGGCGACCTGGCGCGGATCATCCTCACGCCGCCTTTTGAAAATTTCGCGATCGACAATCGCGTCGTGACGGTGGAGCGCGGCATGCGCAAGATGGAGTTCTATCGCAGCGCCTCCGGCCGAGAGTTGCACCTGTGGGGCACCATTCCGAAGACCGACGCCGGATATGTGCAGGAGCTCGCGATTGGCGATCCGGCGTTATACGCGGCCGAGGTATTGCGAGACGCACTGCTTCGGCGCGGCGTATCGATTCAAGGCGAAGCCGTGGCGCGGCATCGTTTCCCCGACGAAACCACATCCGTGCCGCCTAAGCTGGAGTTTGTATTTGCGGAGCGCCATTCGCCGCCGCTATTGGAGCTGCTGCAAGTTGTGGATAAAGTCAGCCAGAACCTGCACGCGGAAATGTTTTTGCGCGAGGCCGCGGTTGCAGCCGGGCACGCCGGCAGTCGCGAAGCCGGGCTGGCTGCCATGGATGAATTCCTCACAGGCATCGGCATCTCCCGCGACGAATACCAGTTCACCGACGGCTCCGGACTCTCGCGCGACACGCTGGTCTCGCCCGCGGCCATCACCAAGCTTTTGGTCCACATGAACCAATCCGCACACCGCGACGAATGGCTGAACCTGCTGCCGATCGGCGGCGAGGATGGAACCTTGGGCTCGCGATTCGCGGGGCATCCGGAAGCGCGCGCCATTCACGCCAAAACCGGCACGCTGGATCATGTGAAAACGATATCGGGCTACGCCGAGACAACCGGGAACGGCCGCGTTGCGTTTTCGCTTCTGGTAAACAATTTCGAAGAGCCCGGACCGGGCGTGACGAAGACAATCGATGAGATGGTGCTGGCTGCTGCTGCAGTAGTTCGCGTTTCTAACGAACGCCGACGCTCAAGACCAGCAACAGGAACGCCGCAACCAGTCCGCTGGTTCGCACCCAGTGATACAGATCCCAGCGATGCTCCTGGGCTCTCCAATCGCCCGGAAGGGAAGGCGCGGTCCATCTGGCAATCCGGTTGTTGATCGGCACGGGGCCGATGAGTGAGAACAAAACAGCCAGCACTTGAATCATAAAAGCGATTGCGGCGAGATGCCATGCGGCACTGTTCAGATGCTCGAAAGGCAGCAGGAGGAGAAGATTCAGGAGCGTGGAACCAGTCATCCAAAATGGCATCACGTGGCCGAATAACGAAGCAAACGAGGAACGCATGGGCACATGTACTTCCAGTGGCTGGCGGTTGAACGCAGGATGGGCGAACAGCGCCACATTTAGTTCGCTGCCGGCCATCAATCCAAGCAAAAGAACGGCAAGAATTTGAAGAGTCATCGCAGAACCTCCATGCTTCTCTTGATGTTCCTGGGCGGATAAGGGAATCAGCCGATAGCGGTAGCCCAGCCTTCCGGAAGCGCCGAGGTGCGCTAGAATTAAGGAAACGCACCGTGCCGGGAGCCCAACGATAATGCCGATTTACGAATATATCTGTGACGACTGTGGAACCAAATTCGAGAAGCTGGTCCGCCGCAACCAGGACGCCATCGCCTGCCCCAGTTGCGGCGAGTCGCACCTGAAAACCGCTCTCTCAACCTTCGCCGCTCATTCGTCCAACGGAAAAGCCCAGGCGTCCAACAGAGAAGCCCAGTTCCCCACGTGCGCGGGAGGAATGTGTCAGACGCCGGATCTCTGCGGACGGAATTAGCAGCCTGCCAGGCGTGCGTCAGCGGGACGCTTGGTTACTTGCTTGGTTGACTTCCGCCAACGGCTCCGCTATAGTGCTGAAGTGCTGATGTATCAACGGTTTGTCGGCCGATAGAGCTGTTGGGGACGTCCGAGTCGCTTAACCCCGTCGTTTTGAATTCTGGCGTACTTACCCGTCTATCGGTTTGCGACCGTTCGTTAGTTGCAGGAATCGGGAGTTTGGGCATGGCCAGCAAAGCAGATGAGCAAAATCTGAATCCGTCGCTATCGGACGAGACGGATTACGAGCAGCTCATCGACGATTACACGCATTTTGCTCCGCCACACGACGGCGAATTGCTGCAAGGCCGCGTGGTGAAACTCCACGATAAAGACGTCATCGTCGATTTTGGCTACAAGTCCGAAGGATTAGTGCCCATCGAGCAGTTCGCTCAGCCGGACGGCACCATCCATGTGCAAGTAGGCGACGAGATCGATGTGATGGTGGACCGGCAGGGGCTGCAACCCGAGGGTTACATCCTGCTGTCACACCAGAAGGCCAGCCGGCTGCGGTCCTGGGAAAATCTGGAGAAGGCGCATCGCGATGGACTGGTGGTATCCGGCCGCGTGACGGGCCGCATCAAAGGCGGACTCTCGGTGGACGTGGGCGTTCCCGCGTTCATGCCGGGCTCGCAGATCGACACGCGCCCCACGCACAATCTGGATTCGCTTCTCGGCCAGGACATTCCCGTCAAAATCGTCAAGCTGAACCGGCGCCGGGGCAACGTGGTGGTGTCGCGCAAGATGGCGCTGGAAGAAGAGCAGCACTCCCGCAAGAGCGCGGCGTTGCAGGTGCTCGAAGAGGGCGCGGTGGTTACCGGAATCGTCAAGAATTTAACGGACTACGGGGCCTTCATCGATTTGGGCGGCATCGATGGACTGCTGCACGTGAGCGACATGTCATACGGGCGCGTGAACCATCCCTCCGAAGTTGTCACCGCCGGCGATGAAATCACGGTGAAGGTGCTGAAGTTCGATCGCGAGAAGGAACGGATTTCGCTGGGGCTCAGGCAACTGGTTCCCGATCCTTGGGAAACCATTTCGGAACGATATCCGCAGGGTGCTCGCGTGATTGGGCGGGTGGTCAGCGTGACCGATTATGGCGCGTTTATCGAATTGGAACCGGGCGTGGAAGGGCTGATCCATATTTCCGAGATGACCTGGAGCCGCCGGATGAAGCATCCGAGCAAAGTGGTGAAAGTCGGCGACCAGGTGGAATCGGTAGTGTTGGATGTGAAGCCCAGGGACCGACGGGTTTCGCTCGGCATCAAACAATTGGAAGCCGATCCGTGGACCACGGTGGCCGATCGTTACTCGCCCGGCTCGGTCGTTGAAGGCCGCGTGCGCAAGCTCACGGATTTCGGCGCATTTATCGAGATCGAAGAGGGCATCGACGGCTTGGTGCATATTTCCGATCTATCGTGGACCAAGCGCGTGAAGCATCCTTCCGAAGTGGTGAAGAAGGGCCAGTTGGTGCAGGCGGTGATTCTGCAGATTGACGCGCCCAACCGCCGCTTGTCTCTGGGCGTAAAACAATTGCAGCCGGACGCGTGGGAATCATTTTTCCGCGCGCATCAGGTGGGCGATGTGGTGCGCGGGCGAGTGTGCCGGGCCGCGAACTTCGGGGTGTTCGTGGAACTGGCTCCTGGAGTAGAAGGCTTATGCCACCGCTCGGAGATTCCCGGCACGTCGGAACACCGGCACGATGAATCGCCGCTGCCGATCGGCGAAGAAATGGATTTCAAGGTGGTGCGGCTGAACGAAGGCGAGAAGAAGATCGGCCTGAGCGTCCGTGCGCTATCCGACGACGAAGAACGAACCCGGCTGGAAGATTATCAGCGCCACGCCGCCGCAGCCACCATGACTATCGAGGAAGTAATGAACATCAGAGTAAAGGGTGAAGGCCGGTAAAAACCGGACTCCAAGGGAGAGAAAGCACACATGACGAAGGCTGAGTTAATCGAGGAAGTCTCCCGGGTTGTGGAAATGACCCGTAAAGATTCCGAGGTAATCGTGGAAGCCATCTTCGACAGCATCGTAAAGTCTCTGCGCTCCGGCGACAAGATCGAAATCCGAGGGTTCGGCAGTTTTCGCACGCGGCAGCGACAGCCGCGCGTGGGCCGCAATCCGAAAACCGGCACTCGCGTGGAAGTGCCCTCCAAGCGCATTCCCTACTTCAAGCCCAGCAAGGAACTGAAGGATCTGGTCAATACCTCGGCCAGTGCCGACGGCCAACCAGCGTCTGCGCCTGCCGCAGCCGATCCCACACCCGGCGGAGAAAACTCGCACAGTTCGTAACCGCAGTTTCCGATTTATGGACCACCTATGGAGTCCGTGGCGCTACCAGTATGTTCAAAAAGAGAAAACTGGTGGCGGATGCGTATTCTGCCACGCCGCCGCTGCGGGGCCTGGTGGGAAAAATGATGAAGAAAACCTGGTGGTCTACCGCGGCCGGAAGAACTATATCATCCTGAACCTGTATCCCTATAGCACCGGCCATATGATGGTGGTGCCCTATGAGCACGTGGACTCGCTGGCGGAAGCGTCGCAAGAGACGCTGGAGGAGATGATCCTGCTGGTGCAACGGTCGCAGCGCCATTTGCAGGAGATCTACCGGCCGCCGGGATTCAATCTCGGAATGAATTTGGGAGAAAGCGCGGGCGCCGGAATCGCCGAGCATATTCATATGCACGTGCTGCCGCGCTGGCCGGGGGATACGAATTTCATGACCACGGTGGCGGAAACGCGCGTGCTGCCGGAGGATTTGTCGAGCACCTGGCGGAAGCTGCGGGACGTGTTCGCGAAACACGATTCAGGCATATCGGAGCGTGTGGCACCTGCCTAAAATGCAGCTCGATCGGGGTTAATTATGAAGCGTGCAACCTTCGATACTGCGCGCGATGCGAAAGAGTTTCTCGTTAGTAGACTCGTCACCGAAGCGCAGCGAGAGGGCATTCCACTATCTGAAGTGGAGCGGGAAATGCTGTTTTTCTCCGAGACCGGCTGGACACTTCCGGATATCGCAGAAGTCAGCGCCGCATTTGATCGTAGTTACGACCAAACGAAGTACGAACAAAAAATCGTAAGGCTTGTCCGCAAATTTTGCGCGGGAACCCGCGCGGATAACCGAGGAGAGTTCGACGCCTGGATGGAAGCCATACGGACTCTCGGTGGCGAGGATCACTATCTTCTCGTACTAATTGCCGCGGCGGAAGCTTCGGTTCGGCCGCGCGGCGATGTCGTAAAACTTGTGGCGACCGCCTTGGCCATCGTTGGCGTCCTTCTCGCGATCACTCTTTGGGTGACTCGCTGTTGGCTCCACTTCGGCGTTCTGCCAGTCGCCCTGAGGTTTGATCTACAAGTCCTCAGGCTGTAGCCCGGTCTTCTTGGCGATCCTCGCGAGAAGCACCGGGCCTACTTCTTCGTTGTCATGAAATGCAAAAGTGTAATTGGCCCAGCCGGAGCGCTTCAATCGGCGGTGCGAGCCCTTCTGCCGCGCGATCTCCCAACCTAGCCCCAGCAGCGCAGCCAATAGCTGCTTCGCCTTGACCGATTTCCAGCGGCTCATGCCACCGAAAAGACTTTGGTGAACGGCTCGGGAATCTCCTCGCCATGATCTATGCAATCGGCGGCAACCCGTAGCGCGAGCGCTCGTACGGCTGCGATGGCCGACTCGCGCGTCGCGCCGTATGCCATTACCCCAGGCATGGACTCAATGTCCGCCCACCAGCGGCCGCCCTCTTCGCGCCCAACAACGATCGGAATGGATTCGATTGTGATTATCTCCATCGATCCCTCCACTTCATTATAGTGCTGGAGAATATGTGGGCCTCGATGGGTTGGGTGAAGCCGAGGCGAAAAAAAGCTATATTGAATGTGCTTTGCGACTGCATTGTCAATTCGGAGCGCTGGCGCTTTTCTTTACCTTTTCCACGCTGGCTCAGGGCCCGGCACCGCGCGTAATCGCCGTGTCGATTGACGGCGAGATCTCGCCTATTACGGTTGAAATAGTCGGCAATGCCATCGATCAGGCGCAGCGGGAAAACGCCGCGATGCTTTTGGTGCGAATCAATACTCCGGGCGGCTTGCTCGACGCCACGCGCGAGATCATTCAAAAGCTGGACGCATCCACGGTTCCGGTGGTGACGTACGTCGAGCCGAGCGGAGCGCGGGCGGCCTCGGCGGGATTCTTCGTGCTGGAAGCGGGCGACATCGCGGCCATGGCGCCGGGAACCAACGCGGGCGCATCGTCCCCTGTGCTGCTGGTGGGACAAATGGATCAGGTGATGCGGAACAAAGTCGAGAACGACGCGGCCGCAATGCTGCGCAGCATGATGTCGCGGCGCGGGCGCAATAGCGAAGTGGGCGAGCAGACCATCCGGCAAGCCAAGTCGTTCACCGAAATGGAGGCGCTGGATCAAAAGCTGATCGATGTGATCGCTAATAACGAACAGCAGCTCTTGGAGGAGTTGAACGGCCGTGAAATCACGCGCTGGGACGGGCGCAAGCCCACTTTGCATTTGGCTGGCGCAACCGTAACGGAGACCCAACGAACGCTGCGGGAACGGGTGATTGTCGCCATCGCGGACCCAAACATCGGATTCATCCTGCTGGTGCTGGGCGCTCTCGGAATTTACGTTGAATTTACTTCTCCAGGATTGATCTTCCCCGGAATCGCCGGCGCAATTCTGGCGCTGCTCGGGCTTTCCTCGCTCTCCGTTCTCCCGATCAACTGGGTTGGCGTGGCCCTATTGGTGCTCGCGCTCGCACTATTCGTGTTGGAGGCGAAGATCGCTTCTCATGGCATGCTGGGCATCGGCGGCACCATCTCCATGGTGCTGGGAGCATTGCTCCTGGTCAACGGACCGCCGGAAATGCGCATTCATCTTCCCACCGCGCTGGCAGTGGCGCTTCCGTTCGCCGCAATTACGATGTTCCTGGTGTCGATGGTCGTCAAAGCGCGGCACAACAAAGTCCTCATGGGAGCGGAGGGAATGATCGGGGAGCTTGGCATCGCGGAGACAGCGCTGCAGCCTGAGGGGCAAGTGCTGGTCCGGGGTGAGTACTGGGACGCCATCGCGGCCGCTGAGATCCCCGCCGGGACTCATGTCCGCGTCAAGGGTGTTGCTGGCTTGAAGTTGCAGGTCGAAAAGGCCGCGGCAGCGCAGTGAGCGGAAGGTTCACGCGATAAGCGGCGCCGCCCGCGCCGTTGAGATCGAACTTGCCTCCGATGCTGGGCGGGCCATCCTGACCGCCGAGAAATGTCACCGAACGAGGTGAGACCGTGCCATGCAACATGCCGGCGGGGCGCGACCAGCGCCAGGTGCCCGATTCGAGCGTCGTCGGCGAGCCAACCGCGAAATGCAGGTCGAGCGTCAGGATCGAAGAGCTGTCGCTGATCAGGACTTGAGCGGCCAGATGGTCGCCATCGCGCAGGCCATGCACGGATTGAATGGTGAAGCGCGACAGATCCTCGTGCCCGGATAAATCCTCCAGCGGCGGCTGCACGGAATGAGTACATCCGGCGAGCAAAGCGCATAAAATCAAAACGGCGCTCCGAAGCATGCGCAACCTCTTAGTTGCCTTTCAAATGCGACAGGTCTTTTTCGTCTTCGTTGCAGAAGTACTCCGTGACGTCGCCGTCGGGCATCAGGTCCTCCGTGAACTGAATGGAAAATGGCTTCGTGTACATCTTGGGATCATCGATAGTTACCTGCACATCCATGTGCCCGAAGTCGCGCCGGTGGAAACGCTCCACAACATGCAGAGCTTCGCTATGGGGGCTGCCACTCCCATCCAGCCAACTCTTGTCGTTCAGCCCAATGGTGTCGACCACCAGCCTATTGCCTTCCCACTTGCCAACCGAATATCCCAGCCATAAAGGATCGGGATCGGCGGGAGGCTTGCGGCCATCCAGGTAGATCTGACGAAGCGTATTCTCGTACTCGTTTCGGATCAATATCAATCCCGGCGTTTGAATCACCTTGAATGGGCCGGGCAGCACGTCGTCGGCGGGCACCCCGACCGGCAGGCAGCGGGTCAATGGGTACACCTGTTTCGCCCTCTGGCGAAGAATGCCTGCAAACTCCGGCCGGAGAGGCGCATCAGAGGGCTTGAAATCCGCGAGGATACTGATCAGATACTTCGAGAAGGCCGCCGAACTGTCTCCCAGGACGTTCTCGCCGCTCAAATCGCCGAACAGGCGTTTCAGCTCATCTGCCGGTGTCGGCTCTACCTGCCAAACGCCGGACAGGTCCGGCTTGCCATTAACTGCGCGAGGAGCCGGCGCGGAGAGGTTCGCTTTGCCATCGGGCGTGCGCGGAGTCCCGGGAGTCGGGTAGTTCAGCCACTGGGAGTTCGCGCTGAAACACCCCGCCATCAGGCACACAAACAGACGAGCGCTCATTTGACATCGATGTTAGCTCAGTCCCGGCA
Source organism: Bryobacterales bacterium (assembly GCA_963713415.1). Classification (GTDB taxonomy): domain Bacteria; phylum Acidobacteriota; class Terriglobia; order Bryobacterales; family Bryobacteraceae; genus Palsa-89. The sequence continues at coordinate 72,668 of CAVQLV010000001.1, forward strand.
AAGCCGACAACGCGCCGGTCAATCATTTAAACTCAAAAGTGTTGGCAAAGCTTTTCCTGGTAATCGCGGCCGTGGGCGCGCTGGTTCAGCCGTTGTGCGCCTTAAATCCGCGCCGCGCGCTGACACAATACACGCGAACCGTCTGGACCCAGCAACACGGGCTGCCGCAGGACACCGTTCGTGCCATCGCGCAAACCAAGGACGGCTATCTGTGGCTCGGCACCGACGAAGGGCTGGCGCAATTTGACGGCTACGATTTCGTGGTCTTCAACAAAGAGAATGGCGCGCTGCCGAGCAACAGCGTCGGGACCTTATGGGCGGCCAAAGACGGAAGCCTGTGGATTGGCACGCTGGGCGGCCTCACGCATTATCGCAATGGAAAGTTCACAACCTTTACCCAAAAAGACGGTCTGAGCGACACGTCCATCAGCTCCATCACGGAAGACCCTTCGGGCGGAATCTGGGTGGTAGCCGGCGTCTACGTCAATCGCTTCTGGAATGGAAAATTCATCAACTACAGCCCGCGCCAGGGAGTGCCCATTCAAGCGGTGCGCACGGTTTATTGTGGACGCGACGGAAGCATCTATGTAGCCGGTTTCGGCGGAGTGGTCCGCTATGAAGACAATCGCTTCGTCTCCGTGCTGGGGCCGGTGGGCGATATCGTTATCTCGCTTCTGCAGGACCGCCGCGGGAATCTCTGGGTAGGTGGCAGCTTCGGGCTGCTGACGCGCAGTCCGCAGGGCGTGCTGCGGCATTACACCGTTCAGGACGGGCTGCCCGATAACTACGTTCGCTCGGTGTGGGAAGACCGCGATGGGAATCTATGGGCGGGCACCGACGGCGGGCTGGCGCGGATGGAGAATGGGCGCTTTGTAAGCAGTCCGCTGGCCAATTCGCACGAACGCGAATGGGTGCGCTGCATCTATGAAGATACCGAGGGCAACCTCTGGGTGGGGATGAACAGCGGCCTGAATCGGTTGCGGAACGACCTGTTCAGTATCTACGGGGAATCGGAAGGCTTGCCGAGCGACGAGCCCACTACCGTTTATCAGGACCACCGCGGCAGGATTTGGGTCGGCTTTCACGGCAGTGGTTTGATGCAGATGGAGGACGGCAAACCGGCGCGGCTCTATACCCAAAAGGACGGCCTGCCGAGCAATGAGATTTTCTCGATCCGTGAAGACCGGAATGGCGACTTGCTGATCGCGGCCCGCGGCGGACCAAGCCGCATGCACGATGGTCATTTTGTGAATCCGGTTTGGAACGATCCGTTGAACCGGAGAGTGGCGTTCGACTTTCTGCAGGACCGCGCCGGCAAACTGTGGGTGGCTACTCCCGCGGGCGTGCTGGAACTGGAAGGAGCCCGCCCGCGCGTTGCGATTCCGGGCGGATCGCAGCTCAACAACGATGCCGTGGTGCTGTGCAATACGCACGATGGCAGCCTATGGGCCGGGACGTACGGCGATGGGCTGTGGCGTCTCCAAAACGGGCAGCTCCGGCTGTACACGGTCGCCGACGGTCTTTCCAGCAATCAGATTCGCTCGCTGGTGGAAGGCTCCGATGGCACGCTGTGGATCGGCACCTTCGGCGGCGGACTGGACGCGCTGCGCAAGGGCCAATTCTTTCACGTCACGGCTCGCGACGGTTTGTTGAGCGACAATGTTTCGCACATCGAAGATGACGGCCAGGGATCCCTGTGGCTCAGCACGACGCGCGGCATCTGCCGCGTTCGTAAACAGGAAATTTGGGACATGATCGCGGGCAAGGTCCGAAAATTGGAGCCGGTAAATTACGGCGTGGCGGACGGACTGCGTAGCGCCCAGTGCGCGCCGGGCTATCCGACCAGTGGCGGCGGCACCCGCAGCAGCGATGGACGCCTGTGGTTTCCTACCAGCCGGGGCTTGGCCGTACTCGATCCGAACGATCGGCTGGCTGCGGTGGCGGCGCCGGTGGTTCACTTGCTGGAGGTCGCCGTGGACGGACATCCCATCCCGGTTACGCCAAGCGCGAAGCTCGCGCCCGGCAACGGACGCATCCAGTTTCGATACACCGGAATTTATCTCAGCGCTCCGGAGCGCGTGCGCTATTCGTATCGTCTGGAAGGCTTGGACGGCGAGTGGGTCAGCTCGGTGGAACGGCGCGTGACTAATTACAACAGCTTGCCGCACGGTAAATATCGGTTCACGGTTCGAGCCGCGGTCTCCAATGGGCCGTCGGGGGAAACGTCGTTTGGCTTCGAGTTGTTGCCGCATTTTTACGAGACCAACTGGTTCCGATATTTCTGCGCCGCCCTAGCCGCCGCGGCCATTTGGGGGCTCTACAACTTGCGGCTGCGTCAAATTCGCCAGCGATTTTCGTTGGTGCTGGAAGAACGCGGACGTTTGGCGCGTGAAATTCATGACACGCTGGCGCAGGGCTTCGTGGGGATTTCCTCGCAACTGGACGCGGTGGCGCTCACGCTCAACGACCACGTGGAGCTGGCGCGCAAACATCTGGATCTGGCGCGTAAAATGGTGCGGCACAGCTTGACGGAAGCCAGGCGCTCCGTAATGGATCTGCGTGCTTCGGCGCTCGAAGGGCACGATCTTCCGGCCGCGCTCTCGCAAGCGGCCTACCAATGGACGGCCGGCTCTCCGGTGGAGATTCGCGTGGATGTGGAAGGCGAGAATCGCCCGCTGCCGGAAGAAACCGAACAACACCTGCTGCGTATCGCGCAGGAGGCTGTCACCAATGCCGTGAAGCACGCGCGCGCCAGCCATGTACGCATCCATCTTGAAATGGCCAGCCGGCAATTGAGCTTGCGCGTGGCCGACGATGGCCGCGGCTTCGAGCAGGATGAGGCCTTCTCCGAAGTGGGCGGCCATTTCGGCCTGCTCGGGATGCGCGAGCGCGCCGAGCGATTGGGCGGCGAACTTCAGTTGCACAGCGAACTTGGCCAAGGCACCGAAGTCGCCGTAACTGTTCCCCTCTCGTAATGACAGCACCCCAGGTGACAGATCGAGCGATCCGCGTCCTGATTGCGGAGGATCATCTGATCGCGCGCGTTGGCGTGAAGACCATCATCAACGCGCAGCCGGATATGAAGGTGGTGGCGGAGGCTGCCAACGGTCTGCAAGCGGTGGAGCTGTTTCGCAAACATCGCCCCGACGTCAGCCTGATGGATGTGCGGATGCCCGAGATGAACGGCGTGGAAGCGACGCAGGCCATCCGCGCGGAATTTCCCGATGCACATATCATCGCGCTCAGCACCTACGGCGGGGATGAGGATGTGCGGCGCGCGCTGCAGGCCGGCGCCCGGGCGTACCTGACCAAAGACGTGCTGCACGACGAACTGATTCGCGCCATTCACGCCGTGCACTCGGGTGGAAATTATCTGCCACCGGGAGTGGCGGCGGCGCTGGAATCGAGTTCCCTGCCGGCCGGCTTAAGCGCCCGCGAAGCGGAGGTGCTGGCGCTGATCGTGAAAGGCTACGGAAACAAACAGATTGCCTACGCGCTGGGTATCGCCGAGCACACCGTCAAGAATCACGTGAAGAGCATCCTGAGCAAGCTAAGCGTTGACGATCGGACGCAGGCGGCCACGGCCGCAATCCAGAGGGGAATTATCCATTTGTAGGCCGCGCGCGGGCAACTGGATCACACGTCGACGATCTCGATGGCTTGATTTAATGTCTGAACGCCATCCCGCCCCGGACTCAGTTTGTATTCGTGCGCGATGTAGCCGGTGAAGCCCAGCTCGGCGATGGTCTGCGCCACGAAATGGTAGTTCAGCTCCTGTGTGCCGTCGATCTCGTGGCGGCCCGGCACACCGCCGGTATGGAAATGCGCGATCCACTGGAAATTGTCGCGGATGGTCCGGCAGATGTCGCCTTCCATGATCTGCATGTGGTAGATGTCGTAAAGCAGCTTGACGCGCGGTGAATTTACGCGGCGGCAAACGTCCACGCCCCAGGCGGTGTGGTCGCACATCTGATCCTTGTGATCGATCTTGCTGTTGAGCAGCTCCAAACAAATGGTCACGCCTTTGTCTTCGGCCTGCGCCTTCACGCGATTCAAAAACGCCACGGAGTTGTCGGCGCCCTCGGCGTCGGACATGCCGCGGCGGCTGCCGGACACGGTGATCAGGTTGGGGCAACCGCCGGCCGCGCACTCATCGATCGCTGGTCCCATCGATTTCACCAGCTCATCCTGAACGTCCTTGCGATTAATGCCATCGGGAATCGTGACGCCGGCGTTGGGCAGGCGCATGGTAGGGATGAGGCCGTACTTCTTCAGGATCGGCCAGTCCCGCGCCGGAACCAGATCGAAGCCTTTGCAGCCCAGGCGCGCAGCTTCCCGGCACATGTCTTCGAACGGCATCTTGGGATCGAAGACGCCTCGCGTGACGCACTGCTTCAGGCGTCCCTTGCGCGGCACAGGAGCCGGAATTTGCGCGGAGGCAATTGAGGCCGCGGCGGTGGCGGCGATGCCGCTGACGAAATCTCTGCGTCGCATTTTCAAATCCCCGCGTACCAGGAATATCCGACTTCGGGCGAAGAGGAACCGAGCCCTTTCCCGAATTGCTTCAAGCTGTCGGTCACAATGATTCGCGACAGGTATTTGACGCTCTTGTAGCCCAGCTGCCGGGGTACCTTCAGCCGCAGTGGGGCGCCGTGATCGATTGGCAAATCTTGGCCATTCATCGCATAGGTGAGCAACGTTTGCGGGTGCCAGGCGTCGTCCATATCCAAGCTATCCCACGCAGGGTCGAAAGGAAAGAACGCTACATACTTGGCCCGCGGCAGAATGCCCACCAGGTTCATCAGGTATGCTAGCGGAACGCCGGTCCACTCGGCGACGAAGGACCATCCCTCCTCGCAGGTCTGTTCGGTGATTTGCGTCCGTGCAGGGAACTGCTTCAGCTGGGCGAGCGAGAACGACGCTGGACGCGCAACCAATCCATCCACGGCCAGCCGCCAATCGGCGAAGGCTCCGTCTAAAAGTCGCTGGTATGGATCCGTTTCGGGGCGCTCGCCGCTGACTTGCGCGACCTTCGAAACTTCGGCGCGGCTGAATTCGCGCGCAAGCGAGTGGCGCGATGTCAGCAGGTGCTGGCAGGCGTAGGTGAGCGTTTCACCCGGTCCATAGACGCCGGCCCAATCCGGTGGGATGAGCCCATATTGATCGGCCAGCCGCGCAGCAACGGCGACACCGGCAGCTCCACCCGCTACCGTCAGGCCCCCGGTGATCAGCTTGCGGCGTGAAATTGAATTGCTCACGGGCCCTCCTTCGCGGCGGCGCCGCGCCCGGTGATCATGGCGCCAACGCGGCTGAGGAAGCCCGCGCGCCAGACCATCGCGATGTGGACGAAAACAAAAAGAACCAGCACGATCGCGCCGAAGAAGTGAATGGTGCGGGCGCATTGATGGCCGCCCAGCACCGTCACCAGCGCTGGGAAGACCGAGGTGATGGCGGGTGACATGGCCAATCCGGTCCAGATCATGAGCGGGAACAAAACGAAGACTACGGCCAGGTAGGAGATGCGCTGGAGGACGTTGTAGCTGTGGGCTTCGTCCTTTTTCACAAGAGCGGCGCGCAGCGATTCCCAAGTCAGGTCCTTCTTCACCGGCGCAAGATGCTTCTGAAAATGCCGGCTCGCGAAGCCCGAGGCCGCGTAAAGCAGGCCGGTCAACACGCACAGCCAAGCCGACTCAAAATGCAGATAGCGGCCCCACCCGGATGGGCCTCCCAGCATGAACGGCAGCGGTAAACTGAAGATCGCCCGCGTGCCCAGGCCGCCGGTTTCGCCCCAATAAAATCGCGGATGGGCAAGCAGTATCCCGATCCCGCTCACCACCAGGCCGATGAAGCTGAGCACGTTGATCCAGTGAGTGACGCGTATAACCGCCGGATGGCGCGGCAGAGAGATGGCATCCGGTGACGGGACCGCAAGCCCAGGAATGTATACGGAATCGGCCATTTTAGGCTGGGGAAATCATAGCACAGCAAGCACCTTACGGGCGCTTTTTGAGTGCGGCGGGCTTGGCCTGGGCACGCTCCGCGATCTCCTTCGCTCGCAGCTTCGCGATGCTCCCGATCAATTTCACCGGGACGGGTTCTGTGAGCCGGAAACGGATTGTGCCTTTGTTCACCTGATACGGTGCGAGCTCGCTCTTGAATTCGGAGAGCATGGGCGCGGATACCGGGTAAAGCGAGTAATGCTGCTTCCACCCGGCGAAGTAAATCACCGCGTCCCCGTGCAGTTGGTAAGTGGGGATCTGGTAGGAGATCGCTTCCTCTGCTTTGGGGATAGCTTTGCGGATGGCGCCGCGCACGCGCTCGAGGATCGGTTGCGCAGATTCCGGTTGCGAGTCAATGTATTCGTCCACGGACCGAAAGTTGGTCTTGGCCATGCTCTATTATCATCTTCGGATCTGCCGCAGGATTGTGCCGTCGCGGATCGCTTTGTCGTTGGCCAACAGGAACGCCTTGCTGAGAATGACCGCCAGCATGGAGTCTCCCTCAAACGGCAAGGGAACTGTCGCAGCCGTATCGCCGCCGCCGCGAACAATGCACAGGTATTGGCTGCCCGGTTCCATCAGGACATTGCCGCTTCCCAGGTGAATCCGGTATTCATTGGATTCACCCCGCACCCACAGATACCGATCCGTGATCCGGCAGCGGTCCCGAATCGTCAATTTGGGCAGCAGGCTCTCCAAAACCGACTTGCGCATTTCGGCGGCGATGGAAAGCTCGGCGTCCGCAAAACGGTGCCAATATTCCGCATGTTGATCCGGATGATCGGCGCCCCATTCGGGATCCGTTCCGATGCTGGTGACGCCAACTAACAGATCCGCATCGCGCATCACTTCGGAAAAAACCACGGCTGGAATGTCGGTCAGACGGAGAGGTCTGGAGGGCGGCCTCAATTCGAAGCGGCCCCGCTTGGCTTCCATTGGGAAAAATTGCATTCGTTCGGTGCCGATGGTGGTGTAGACCATGTGGCCCGAGACTTCCGCGCCTTCCGAAAAATCGACATCGAATTCGGCGCGGAGATTGTACTGGGGCAGTTCCAATTGAGGCGTATTGTGCGAATCCCACTCGCCCATCAACTTGAACTGCCAGCCGCGCTCCCGGCAGAGCGCCGAGAATTGATGCTGCCGGACGATGTGCCCCGCGAATCGGTTGGAATAAGTTCCGGTTTCGCGCTCCGCATCCGTCAGTAGATAAACTTCGCGATGAGCCTGTTTGAACGGCTGCCGGATGCCGTGATCCTCCAGCCAGCATCGCCAGCTCAGCACCTCCTGCACCTGCGCGCGTATGGGATGCCAGAGGCGAACCGTGGAATCGGGCGCTACGGTCACTGGATCGCCGGCCCAATTCACCAAGCCGCCTTGCCCACCACATCGCCGTCTGCGACGACTCCCCGCTTTGAATTTCCCAGATGAGGCGTTTTGTGAACGCCGATGTCACGGGGTGATTCAGATACCAATCCTGCCATCGCTCGAACAGGCATGCGCTTTGCGATAAGAGCTGCCGTTCCAACCGCAGACGTTGCGTGGAAAGAACCGCCTGCAATTCTTTCGCGGCCTTCTTGAGATCCGCCAGAGCCGCGGCATGGTTGCTCTTCACCTCGGCCGGCGCCGCCTTCAGAGGCTTGCCTTCGCGCCACCAGCTCAGGACGGCGGTGCCCTCTTCCACCGCCAATCTCGCTTCGCAGCCTCCCAACACTTCGATCCGCACTCCCGCTGAATTCAATCCGAAGGAAGGCACGGACATCGCTTCCAGATCGTCCCGTCCCACGTGGTTGCGCTCGGCCGCCTCCTCCAGCGCTTTTTCAATCAAGCGGCGCGCGACGTCGTATTTTACGCGCATGCCCAAGCGGCTGATCTGCGTCACCGCATCCAGGCCCGGCATGGCGGCGAGCGCATTCACGCACGCATTGCCGACACGATGCGATACCGCGCCGATCTGAGGGATTTTTCGAAAGCAAGCGAAGGCGAAATCGGCGATCCCGGCGGCCATCGAAGCGTCCTCCACCGCACCCAGCGTCCAGATGAAGCCCTTCTGGTAGTCCGCTTCGTCGTCGGGGACCTGGAGGTGCGCAGCCATACCCGGCATCGGACCCAGCGCCAGCCAGCGAGAAGCCGCCTCCAGGAATTCGGCGCGGCCGATGCTTTCGACGCACTCCACCGCTTCCTTTTTCCACTTCGATGACGCGCTGCTTTGAGTCAGCGATCGCGCATGCAGCAAAAGACGGCGCCAGGCGATCTGGGTCCCGGAGGCCTCAATTTGCTGAAAGACGTGCCGGCTCCAACCCGAAACCGCCGCAGCGGGCTTTTCCTTTGCACCGTGAACCAGGACATCGATCCGCTCCTGGATCTCGTCCATCCCGTGGTGTTCCCCGACCATCTGGCGCAACTGCAGAAGGGCGTCTTTCAACGCCGGGGTCATGGTTACATTTTGGAAGGAAGAAAGCAGCGCTTTGTATGGAAAGTGAAACCGATAAGAACGGTTCGAGCGAGTTCGACCATCCGAAACGCGTGCAGACTGTTCAGCGGCAATCCGGCCCGCAATAAATGCGAGATTACGCCCTTCAGGACGATGTGCAGCGACATCGACGCGCGCGTGCCCAGCGCGGCGAGCGCTTCGAACACGAATGCGAGCTGCTCCTCGGCGGGAGCGGATTTCAGTCGATCCAAGGGCTCTTTGACATTCTTGATAGCTTCGCGCTCTTTAAAGACGTGGGGCCGCGCGTTGAGAGCCTCTATCAGCGCCTGCATGTGAGGACTCGCACCGCTGGGTGCCTGAATCTTTTGTTGCGGGATACCCCAAAACCTCGCAGCTTCGCCCAGATTCATCGGTTTCCTCCACTGTTTCGATGGTGCGCTCTATCCGCCAATTAAGGGCACGAGCTTGATGAATTGCACCTCGGAATCGGCCCGTAATTCGATTCGCTGGTCCAGATCCGTCGCCTGGCTCCCGTCCACAATCAAGAGGAAGCCGTTCCTCTCAAAGCTGGAGCAGGCCCGCGCAAACTGGGCTTCCCAATCCAGAGACCGCTTGGCTTTCATTCGAAATCCGTTGAGGATGCGCTCGGATTCCTCGGGCTGTACCAGGCCGCGAAATACATCCGGCATAGACTGGTTGTGGCGCTCCACTTCCTCACGTACGCGGCTTCGGATGAGCTCCCTGGCCGTGATCTCCGGTTGCGGCACGGTGACGGATATCACCTGGGACCGCGATCCGGGGACCACTTCGTCCCAAACCTGAACTGTCACGGGCATGGGCCTATTATCGGCAGTTCCCAAGCCGCGCCAATCCAGGTGAATGCCCTAGAACACGGGATTTTCGTTCGAGATCCCTTACACTGTGGACCCTACGATCATGGCTCGCCAAACTGTAGGCGACCTTGCATTGCCGATGGTAGACTTGGCAACAGTGGACCAGGATCAGGCGAACCTTATCGAGCAGGCCATGGACGAGACTGACGCCCGACTGGTGGCGCGGCTTACGCAAGTGCTGAATACTCCCGGTATCAGCGACAAAGACCGAAAATTACTCGAACGGAATCTGAAGAGGCTTCGCGAGCGGTCACTCAGCCCGTTTCCTCCCGAATGATGCGTCGCAGAGTTTCTTCCCGGACCGATCGGCGATCGCGCTGAAGGCTCCGCAACCGCCATGGCATTGGCTGGTATTGAGTTAAGTCCCGCGGTTTAAGGCGCTGGAACAGCCGCTAATTTTTCCAGCGTCGCCAGGCGAGACGCACATCGGTCTGACTTCCTCTTCAGTCAGTTCTTCCGCGCAGCCCGCCACGATCCTTGATTCCAAGCTCATGGAGTTTCAGGCGATACGCAGGATCTTCCACCGTGCCGGCAATGTCGGCCAGGGCCCTTAACATCCGCAGGCTGACTGCGATGTCGGCTTTCGAGTAGAGGCGTATCTGCTCAAACGCCGAAGTCAGCAAGCCGTCGAAGCCGATCCACGGAATGCTGGCCCGCACGATCCCGGCGGATCGTACAGCAAGGGAGCCGGCGTCTCCCGCGAAGCGAAACGGATCAGAATCCTGCTCAATTGGTCCACGCAACTGACGCCCGTGCTGGGATCGTTGACGGCGGGCGAGATCGCCTTCAGAGCGATATCGACGATCTGCAAAACTCCGAACTCGACGTCCTGCTGCAATGTTCTGGATGGGCCGAGGTCAACTGTGTCCAGCAGTTCGTCGCGTTGATCGGGAGAGAGCCGATCTCCCCTGTACACCATGAAAAAGAGTGGTTCCGGCGGGAACGAAGTGCCCTACGCGGCGAACCACGTGGACCTTCACGTGATACGACTTGGCCAGAGTGACCAAGCGCCTGGTGTCGATGAAGCGGATATAGCCCGACTTGGGGCTCAGGAACGGGGTCTCCCAGGTGCCTGGCTCCAGCAGGTGCGGATCAGGCCATGGCATTCAGCCGATGCGGCCAAGGCATCATCTCATCGATCATGACTTCCGTTTCCGAGGCGATCCGGTCTACGATGTGGCTGACGCTGATGGCGTGCGAAATGTGGTGAATGAAGAACAGCAGCCAGGCTACACAGGCCAGCGCCAGCAGCATCGCGCCCATCACGGTAGCGACCGGCGCGAAGGGCCGCGGCAGCAAACGCGCCGTGCCGGAAGCGCGGCCATGCAGTAGGAGAAGGTGCCAAGAAATATGCCGAGCGTCCATTGCGTCACGCGGTCCCTGGTAAAACTCACGATAATGCGCGGCGAAAACTGCATGGAGGCCAGCGTCAGGGTCATCAGCAGGATCGCGAAAACAATGGAAACCACCGTCATGATGGACGCCGCGATGCCGCCCAGAATGAATTGCGCCACTTGTGGATCGGAGTGAGAGGGAAAGAGCGCGCTCGGCACAATGTCGCTGAGCGCAGGGAAAAGTCTCTTCCAGCCAGGAAAGCAGCGCGCCGGCAAAGCCCAGCGCCAGCGCGATGGCCAACGGGCGCACCAGGAACCCGCCCCGCAGGTTGAAGGTGGCTTGGCGCAGCAACAATCGAAGACGCTTGTTCATTTCTATTTGTCCCAGTCTATGCGCACTTTGGGATTTAGTGGAGCGCATACGGTGGCACTGCACCAGTCCAAACGCTCGAAAACGATACCATAAAGGGGTAAGATGGCGCGGTGCTTAATTCATGCTTTCGTAGGCATTGCTCTGGCAACTCTCTCGGTTTTTGCTCAAGTCCGGCTTGGCACGCGCGAGCTGAATGGCCGTGTAGTTGACCAGACTGGCGCGGGTATCGCGGACGCGACTGTTGTTGCTTCCGGTGTAGGCTTCAACGGCTGGACATCGACAGGGCCGGACGGGTCATCTTAAAGCCGCCGGAGGCTTTATTAGTATTCGCCATTCAGGACTGAAGGCGCGATTGCTGAGGACCTCGGAGCTTACTGAGCCAGCCCTGATTGGGCTGGAAGCTGCTGACGAAAGCGTACGAACAATGCCAGCTTGTAGCTCTTTGTCTGCCGGGCGGAAGCAGTGGATTGGAGGAGGTCTGAAAGTCAATCCGGGCCGCAGTCGTTTCAAGGGTCCCGTTAATGGCGAGCACGACTCTCACTGGTACGTGACCTTTGGGAAGGACACGCTTCACATCGTTGACGGCTATACATGGGACGCTGGGCTGCCGCTGGAAGAACGATTAGCAAGTTCCCAAGGTATTTCGGTTCGCAGCTGGGAGTTCAACGGCATAGTCGGCCTCGACCTGTCCGGGCGCACGAAGAAGGGCATGCGATGGAGGTGGCTTGGCGCTCCACTCGCCGACGCTGACGAGTATAGCGACGCGACACAGGACTCGGCAGAATACTTCGACAGAATCATCGAAACAACTTGTTCCGGATCGGCCACACCGACCACAAAATGATCGCGAGTTCGGTGTTGCGCGAATGACCCATTTTTGAAACATCGGCCTTTCCACTTTGACGGACCAGCTAGTTCTGGATCGATGATGGGCGGCACGGAAACCCCTTCGATCCATTCGCATTGGCCGGACGACGCCGAACCTTCATAATGAGGAAATGCTGGTTATTCTCAGCGGGCTGCCCGGAGTTGGCAAGACCACAGTGGCCCGAGAGCTGGCACGCCAAATCGGCGCAATGCATCTGCGCATCGATTCTATAGAAGATGCCATTCGTGGCGCTGGAACCAGTCACTGGACTGTGGAGGAAGTCGGTTACTGTGTTGCCTATGCGATAGCGGAAGATAATCTTCGCATAGGCCGAACCATAATTGCGGATTCAGTCAATCCGCTGCGGCTGACTCGCCAGGCTTGGCTGAACGTGGCTAAACGTGCCGGAGTTACGGCGGTGGAGATCGAAATCAGATGCTCGGTTCCAGAGGAGCATCGGCGGAGAGTCGAGGCGAGAGCGGCAGAGATTCCGGGCGTGACGATGCCAACATGGGCAGACGTGCTCGCAAGGGAATACCACGCTTGGGATCGTGAACATTTGGTGATAGATAGTGCGAACCGGACAACAGATGAGAACGTTGGCGCGATTCGTGCTGTGCTTGAAACCTAATCACGACCGGCAATCCTCGACAGCCGTACGCGCCGCAACTCGCCGACCGCCAACTAAAGTAGAATTGTTCCGATCCCGAGGAGGTCTCATGGGGCGAAGCATTTGGATCGCGCTGGCGCTGGCGGTGGCCGCGCAAGCGCAGGACACACCGAAAATCTACAACACCGCTAAAGTGAAACTCGCCGAAGGCAAGCCGATCGTCGGCGCCACCGTTTTTTCACCCGATCCCAACATGTACTGCGCCGTCGCGAACTCGGGCTACGATTTCACCTGGATCGAGATGCAGCACAGCCCGCTGACATTCGAAGACGTCGCGCACATGATCTGGGCCTGCCGCGGAGCCTCCGCCATGCCGTTCGTCCGCGTGCCGGACGCCACCGAGAGCGACATTCAGAAGGCCACCGACATTGGCGCGCTCGGGATCATCGTTCCCACGGTGGATACGGTGGAAAAAGCCGAGGCCGCCGTCAAATGGGCCAAGTATCCGCCCATGGGACGCCGCAGCATGGGCAACGGCCAATACGGCGCGCTGTATGGCCGCGATTATCGCCAGACCGCCAACGACAACATGGTGGTGGTGATCATGATCGAAACGCCCATCGGCGTGGCCAACGCCGAGAAGATCGCATCCGTGCCGGGCGTCGACGTCATCTTCGCCGCGAGCGTCGATCTGGGCAATTTCTCCGGGCACAAGCAAGGCGATCCGCAATATGAAGCGCTGGTCAAGCGCATCCACGACGTGACGCTGGCGCACGGAATCAAGCTGGGCGGCCCGCAGGCATGGAAAGACCGGGCCGGCTTCACCTTCTTCCAAGGCCCCGGGGAAACGCAATTGATCCGCATCGGCGCCAAAGCGAATTTGAGCAATCAAGTTTTTACGAATGAATTAGATACAGGGCCTCGGCCGGCCGGAAAGTAGCTCCAAAGGGCCACTAACCTCGCGGCCTGCGAAGTCATCTTTACTACCATATAGCTTGAGCTGCGTATGTGGATAGTACGATTAGCGCTCCGCCGCCCTTATACCTTCGTCGTGATGGCCGTCGCCATTCTGCTGCTGGGAGTGGTGTCGATCATCACCATGCCGATCGATATCTTTCCCGTACATCGACATCCCCGTCGTCAGCATCGTTTGGAACTACAACGGAATGTCACCGCCCGAGATGGAGAGCCGGATTCTTACCGTCTTCGAGCGGGCTATGACCACCACGGTCAACGACATCGAGCACATCGAATCGCAGTCCTATTACGGCGTTTCCGTGGTTCACGTCTATTTTCAGCCCAACGTGAAGATCGACATGGCGATGAGCCAGATCACGGCCATTTCGAACTTAATCACGCGCGCCATGCCGCCGGGAATCTTCCCGCCCAACATCCTGAAGTACGACGCGTCCAGCGTGCCGATCCTGCAATTGGGCCTGGAAAGCAAGACCTTGAGCGAGCAGGAAATTTATGACCTGGCGCAGAACTTCATCCGGACTCCGCTGGCGACCGTTCAGGGCGCCGTCGGTACCGGGTCCGTACGGCGGCAAGCAGCGCCAGGTGGTGGTGGATCTGGACCCGAACGCGCTTTACGCCAAACAGTTGTCGGCCATCGACGTCTCCAACGCGTTCAATCTGCAGAATCTGATTCTGCCGGCCGGCACCATCAAGGTGGGCGACACCGAATACGCGGTTCGCCTCAACAGCAGTCCCGAGATCATCAGCGAGATGAACGATCTGCCGATCAAGACGGTGAACGGCGCGACGGTTTATCTCAAGGACGTGGCCACGGTGCGCGACGGATTCGCCGTCCAGCAGAACATCGTGCGGACCAATGGAACGCGCGGCGCGCTGATGACCATCCTGCGCAACGGCCAGGCTTCCACGCTCGACATCGTCAACAAGGTGAAGGCCGCGTCTGCCCAGAATCGAGGCCGCCATGCCGCCGGCGTTGAAGATACGGCAGCTCTTCGATCAGTCGCTGTTCGTGCGCGCGGCCATCAACGGCGTAGTGCAAGGAAGCCACTATCGCCGCGCTGCTCACCGGGTTGATGATCCTGTTGTTTCTCGGAAGCTGGCGCAGCACGGTGATCGTCTGCATCTCGATTCCGCTTTCGATTTTGACTTCGCTGATCATCTTGAAGCTGATGGGCCACACCATCAACGTGATGACGCTGGGCGGGCTGGCGCTGGCGGTCGGAATTCTGGTGGACGACGCCACCGTCGAAATTGAGAATACCCATCGCAATCTGGCGATGAAGAAGCCGCTGGTGCGGGCGGTGCTGGATGGCGCGCAGCAGATCGCGATCCCGGCTTTTGTTTCCACGCTTTCCATCTGCATTGTGTTCGCGCCGGTTCTGCTGCTTGACGGGCGCGGCGAAGTTTCTGTTTACCCCGCTGGCGCTGGCCGTGGTTTTCGCCATGCTCGCGTCCTACATGCTGTCGCGCACGCTGATTCCCACCATGGTGCACTACATGTTGAAGCCGGAAGTGGAGATGTATCGGTCCGGCGAGCACGGCGAGGGCGGAACGGCGGAAGGCCACCCGCTGATCTGGCGCATCCATTTCGCTTTCAATCGCCGGTTCGAGCGTTTTCGCGCCTCCTACACCGGATTGCTGGACTGGGCGCTGGATCATCGCGGCGCCGTTCTCTCCGCATTCCTGATTTTTTCGCTGGGCTCGTTGGGTTTGGTTTACCTGGTGGGCCGCGATTTCTTCCCCACGGTGGATTCCGGCCAGATTCGTTTGCACGCACAAGCGCCGGCCGGAACGCGCATCGAGAAAACGGAGCTGATTTTCGCCGAAATTGAAAAGGAAATCCGCAACGTGATTCCGCCCAGCGAGCTGGACACCATTCTCGACAACATCGGCGTGCCGCCGGGCGGATTCAATCTGGCTTTCGGCGACAGCTCGGTGATCGGCAGCAACGACGGCGACATTCTGATTTCGCTGACCGCCGGACCACACCCCCACCGAAATCACCACCGAACGCTTGCGCAAGCGGCTGCGGCAGAAGTTTCCCGACATCGTGTTCTTCTTCGAAGCGGCCAATATCACCAACCAGATTCTCAACTCCGGGCTGCCGGCTCCCATCGACGTGCAAGTCACCGGACGCGACGCCGGGCCCAATTACGAGATTGCCCGGCAGTTGGACGAACGCATCGCGCGTATTCCCGGCGCGGCCGACGTTCACATCCATCAAGTGGTGGATGCTCCGGAGCTGCGCATCAACGTGGATCGCGTCAAGGCCGGGCAGCTCGGCCTCACGCGAGCGAGACGTCGCCAGCAGCTTGCTGATTTCGCTCAGCGGCAGCAGCCAGGTAGCTCCCAACTTCTGGCTCAACTGGAAGAACGGCGTAAGCTACAACATCCTGATCCAGACGCCGCAATATAAGCTCGATTCGCATCGCCAAGCTGATGCGAACGCCAATCTCGGCGGCTGGTGCGGCGGTGGCGTTCAACACTCCGGGCTCCATGGCGGGCGTGGCGAACCAAGGCGATGGCGCCACGGGATCGCGCCGAATCAGAACTCGGCCGCTTACGGCAATCCCGGCGCGCTGCCTTATCAAACGCAATTGCTGTCGAACCTGGCCAGCATCGAACACACCGTCGGCCCGGAGATCGCGAACCATTACAACGTGCAGCCGGTCTTCGACGTGTACGCGAATATCGACCGCCGGGATCTGGGCGGCGTGGCCTCGCAAGTGGAGAAGATCATCGCGCAGACCAAGATCCCCAAGACCACGCAAATCTTGCTGCGCGGACAGGCGGCCACCATGCAGAGTTCTTTCTATCGACTGGGCCTGGGCCTTCTCGCGGCCATCGTTCTGGTATACCTGTTGATGGCGGTCAATTTTCAGTCCTGGGTGGATCCGTTCATTATTCTGAGCGCCCTGCCCGGCGCTCTGGCCGGCATCCTGTGGATGCTCTATGTAACGCAAACCACCCTGAATGTTCCGTCGTTGATGGGCGCCATCATGTGCATCGGCGTGGCCACCGCCAACAGTATTCTAATGGTGGTCTTCGCCAATGACGAAAGAATGGAAGGAAAAGGCGCGCGGGCGGCGGCTCTTTCGGCCGGATATACGCGGCTGCGGCCGGTGGTGATGACCGCGCTGGCCATGATTCTGGGCATGCTGCCCATGGCGCTCGGGATCGGCGAAGGGCGCGGAGCAGAATTCGCCGCTGGGGCGGGCGGTGATCGGAGGCTTGCTGCTGGCCACCGTGACCACGCTCGTCATCGTGCCGATCGTCTACAGCTACCTGCGCAAACAGCCGCCTATCGATCACGACAAACAGATCGAAGAAGAAGAGCGCGAGGGGCTGCCCGAATCCGAATATTTATTGAGATCGTATTAATTGAAATTGCATTCATCGAAATATTGAGTAACGATGACTTCATCGACTATTGACGAACCGGACAATCCAATCGAGCGGACCGCCGCCTGCCACGGAGCAAGAATTACGCGCAGAAATCGAGCGGCTGACGCGGCAACTGGAGCAGAAGAATTCGCACGCCGCGCATTCCGCGCTGGAACATCCGCAGCGGCCGTCCGGGGGCAAGATCGCGATGCTGGTCCTGATTGTGGCCGCGGTTTTTCTGGCGGCATTCTTCCTGGGCTACATCCCGCATCACCGGCGAGATCTGCAGATCACGGCGGAAGCCAGCGCGTTGAGTGAAGCGCTGCCAGATGTGAGCGTGGTTCCCGTGGTGAGAGCGTCCACCATGGGCGACCTGGTGCTGCCCGGCAATATCCAGGCCGTGACGGAAGCGCCCATTCTGGCGCGCGCCGAGGGCTACGTCGCAACGCCGCTACGTGGACATTGGCGACCGTGTTACCGCCGGCCAGCTCTTGGCTGAAGTAGAGGCGCCGGATCTGGATCAGCAAGTGCGCCAGGCGCAAGCCTCGCAGGCGCAGGCGCAGGCGGACTTGGCGCGCGCCACGCGCGGCTCTGGAACAAGGCAAGGCCAACGAATCCATCGCCAAAGTCACCGCCACGCGCTGGGATAATCTGGTGCGGCGCGGCGCGGTTTCGAAGCAGGAGAACGATCAGTATCAGGCGCAATATCAGGCCCAAGCCGCCAACGTGCGGGCGCTCGAACGCGCCGTGGATGCGGCCAAGGGAAACATCGCGGCCATGCAGGCCAACGTGGGCCGGTTGACGGACATGCAGGGATACCTGAAGGTCCGCGCGCCCTTCGCCGGCGTGGTCACGCTGCGCAACGTGGACGTCGGGACGCTGGTCAACACCGGCAGCACAATGCTGTTTCGCATTGCGCAAACCAATCTTCTGCGCACTTATTTGAACGTGCCGCAGTCCAGCGCCGATCCGACGTGCATGTCGGACAGATGGCGTCGCTGGCGACGCCCGAGCTTCCGGAACGCAAATTTTCGGGAACCGTCACACGCACCGCGAACGCTATGGATCCCGCCAGCCGCACGTTATTGGTGGAGGTTCAGGTGCCGAATCCGGAGGGCAAGCTGCTGCCGGGAATGTACGTCGAGGTGGATCTGCATCTTCCCCGCAAAGATCCGCCGCTCCTGCTTCCGAGCGACACTCTCTCGGTGCGCCCGCGAAGGAACCATGGTGGCGGTGCTCGACTCGGGCAACCGTGTTCATTTCCAGCGCGTGGTGGTCGGCCGGGATTATGGAAGCAACATCGAAATTCTTTCGGGACTCAGCGCCGGACAGCAGGTGATCGCCAATCCCAACGATTCCGTCCAGGAAGGCGTGAAGGTTCATCCGGTCCCGGTGGCGGGCGACGGCGGCGGACCGAAGCGCTCGCGCTAGCTCGTGCGCTTGCCTTCTCTCTCGTACTCTGAAAGAACACGCACGGTGAACGGCATCGCCGGCCGCGTGCTTGGAACCAAATTCATGATGAACCAGATCAGCATGAAAAAGATCAGCGCCGTATTTCTCTGTTTGCTCCTGCTCGCGCCGGCGGGTTATCCGGCGGAAGTATTCGACTGGCTGACGCAGCCCTACGTGGAGCATCCCGTCGCGCCCGTGGATCTGTCCAACTCGCCCCTCATCCGGCAGTTGCTGCGCTCGGGCAACATTTATCTTTCGATGCCGGACGCCATCACGCTGGCCATTCGAAAACAATCTCGACATTCAGCTCGAGCGCTACACATTGCCGTCGGCGGATACGGAGTTGCTGCGCGCCAAGGGCGGCGGGGGGCTGCGCGGACTGACGTACGACGTCTTTGAGGTGCCGGTGGGCGTGGGCGGGCCAGCCAGCCCGCTGGTGACGTCGGCGGCTACGCCCACTGTCGGCGCCGCTGGATCGGTGCCTACCAATCCTTCCGAACTCGGCGCTCTGTCCGAACAGCTGGACAATCTATCCCTGCTCCAGACGGTCCCGCTGTCCACCGGCCCCGCGATTCCGCAATTCGATCCCGCGCTGACCGGGCAACTCAATTGGACCCATCAGACCACGCCCGATACTGATCCGGCTGGCCTACGGCACCAACGCCCTTACCAGCAACATCACCAACGCCAACGCAGCCTACACGCAGGGTTTTGGCATCCGGCACGGAACTGAGCGCGGGCTTCGACAACTCGCGCTACACCAGCAATTCTTTGCAAAGCGCCTTTAGCCCTTACACCTCCTCCAGTCTTGGATTTACCGTAACCCAGCCGCTGCTGCGCGGATTCGGCCTGGCCGTAAACCGTCGCTTCATTCGCATTTCGAAGAACGAACAGAAAATCGCGGGACTATTGGTGCAACAGCAGCTCATCGCCACCGTGTACGGCGTGGTGCGCCTGTACACCGATCTGGTGGCGCTCTATGAAGACGTGAAAGTGAAGGAAGAGACCCTGGCCTCCGCCGAGAAACTCTACACCGATACCAAGGCGGAAGTGGATGAGGGTACGCAGGCGCCGGTGGAACTGACGCGCGCCAACGCTCAGGTATATACCATTCGCCAGGATCTCATTGACTCGCGCGGGCTGCTCGAAGAGCAGGAGGCGATCGTCAAAAACGTGATCACGCGCCGTACCGATAACGATCCGGAGGTGTTGAACGCGCGCATCATCCCCACCGATACCATCGAAGTTCCCGGAACCGACGAAACCCGGCCCCTGCAAGATTTGGTCGCGCTGGCGTTCGCGAATCGGCCCGACTTGAGCCAGGCCGGCCTTCAGGTGCAAAACTCGCAAATCAGCTTGCAGGGCTCGCGCAACGGATTGCGGCCCGAAGTGGATCTGGTGGGCGTGGCGCAAAACAGCGGGCTGGCCGGTCAATTGAATCCGTTAGTCCCTCCCAGCGAGACGCCCTTGGTGGGTGGCTACGGCACCGCTCTCGAGCAGCTTGCCACCCGCAAGTATCCCACCTACGGAATCGGCCTCAACATCACTCTGCCCCTGCGCAATCGGATCGCTCAGGCCGACGTTACGCGCGACGAAATCCTGCTACGGCAGAGCCAGGTACTCGATGAGCAGTTGCGGAAGCAGGCGCAACTGGAAGTGGAAGACGCGGTGATCGCCATGCGGCGGGCGCGGGCGTCTTATGATGCGGCCGTCCAGACCGAGAAACTGCAGCAGGAATCGCTGGATGTTGAGCAGGCGAAATTCGACGTGGGCGCCTCCACCAGCTTCTTCATCATCCAGTATGAAAGCTTCCTGGCGCAGGCCAAATCCACGGTGGTAGTGGCCAAGAGCTCGTATTTGAAGGCGCGCGCAGCTTTAGAACGCGCCACCGGTACCATCCTGGACGATAACCACGTGTCGCTCAGCGACGCCATTCGCGGCCGATGAGCCCGCGTTTCGTTCCCAATTTCGGATAACGAGCGAAATAAAACTGTTTTCGGCGACTAAAACGGACAATTCACAACTTTATTTGGCTTGGTGAGTCGAGTGCCCTCGCAAGGGCGCTTGGGCGCACGATAAACTGGCGACCGCATACCCGCATATGCAGCGACAGTGCCTGCATGTGGTTATAAATGGTTACATCGGTCTGTCAATCGGAAGATACCCCCAAAGTCCCCCAAGTGCGCTCGTAAAATCCAGCAATTAAAGGACATATCGGTTTGCCAGCGATTACCCCCAGCCCTGGAAGAGAGGGCGATGAGCGTGTAAATCCTACCTCAGGCGTGACACTGAAATTTCACTTTCGCCTTGACGGGAAGGTTGAAATCTAATATGCTCTACAAAGCCAAGTTTTGTCAGCGCCCCGCTGCGGCTTATTGCGGCCGCCCGGGGTAGGGGTTAGTTAACTCAAAGTTCGAGGAGACGTGTGTATATGCGCTCAGTGTTTGTAGCCGCTGGTTTGTTCCTGACAGCGTTATTTTGCCCGATGTTTGCGCCCATGGCGTTCGGCCAGGGCGGCACCGGAACCATCACCGGGACGATTACCGATCCCACGGGACTTGCCATCGCCGGAGCTACCGTGCAAGCCAAGAACGCCGAAACAGGAGGCGTTTATACCGCGGCATCCACTGCCGCAGGAAATTACTCGATATCCGAATTTGCCGGTCGGCACCTACGCATTGTCGGTGACGGTTTCAGGGTTCAAGACTTACACCCACACCAACCTTACCATCGCGGCGGCGCAAACTCTGAGGGAAGACATACCTCTGGAAGTTGGCGCGACCACCGAGTCCATAACCGTCGAAGCCCAAGCTTCGCTGCTGCAAGCCGAGACCGGCGACGTCACGCATAACGTCACACTGGAGCAAATGGACGACCTGCCTCTGCTGGGCATCGGAACGGTTAATTCCGGCACGTCGGGCTACCGCAATCCTTACAACACGCTTTTGACCCTTCCGGGCGTGAGCTGATTATGCCACCAGCGGATTATTCACGGTCAACGGATTGGGCGGATCGATCCCGGGGAACCCCTTCACCGCCGCTCTGACTGAAACGATGCGCATCGAGGGCCAGGACGCCACCTCTCGTATCTTCGGGACTTACGACTATACTCAGATGGCTCAGCCGAACGCGGACGCCATTCAGGAAATCGCGTATCAGACCAGCAACTACGCCCCCGAGTTCGGACAGGCCGGCAGCGTGGTCGATCAACATGACGATGAAGTCCGGAACCAATCAATATCACGGCACCGGCTTCGACTATTTCGTCAACGAAGACCTGAACGCCGGCGATCCTTTCAGCAGCAACGGCGCTGGCGGAAAGGAACGGCCCCGCAACCGCCGCAACGATTTCGGCGGCACGCTGGGCGGCCCGGTGATTATCCCCAAACTCTATAACGGGAAGAACAAGACCTTTTTCTTCTTCGCGTATGAGCAATACCTGGAAGGCTCGCAGTACAATTTCGTCGACACGGTCCCAACCACGGCTTTTGCGAACGGCGACTTCTCGGCGATCTCGGCAAATGGGACTTGCAGTCTGTGCGCGCAGTACGGCATTCCGACCACGCCACTGGGCACCGACGCTTTGGGCCGCCCGATTTACGCCAATGAGATCTATGATCCCACTACGCGCGGCGTCAATCCGGCAAATGGTCTGGGGTACGCCAATCCGTTTCCTGGCAATAACATTCCCGCGAGCGCGATGAGTGCCAGCTCTCTGGCGTTTCTAGCCCTGTTCCCCCAACCGCAGAACTCCAATCTCGTCGGTAACTACAACGGGAGCATCGCCGGCGGAAGATACTCAGCCATCCCTTCGATCAAGGTGGATGAAATTCTCTCCGACAAAGACAAGCTGTCGTTCTTTTGGGCCAGGAACAACACCGAAAGCCAGATTTCTTCTCCTCTCGGGAACGCGGATGGTCTGCCGACCGAGATCGGCGGGTACCGCGGCACATTCATTCCCACCTAGATCACTCGGCTGAACTACGACCGCACCATTTCGCCGACCATCCTGCTGCACTTGGGCGCGGGCTATTATCACACCAGTTTCAACGATCACGCACCGTTCCTCGATTTCAACCCGTCCGCATTCGATCTCTCCGGCTTTTTGGAAGACCGCCAGTTTCCGAGCGTAACCGGATTGTGCGGGCAGCTCATCGGCCCTCCCGGCACCCCAACGAATTGTATTCAGGGCGCTATCGGCACAGTTTCCGGCTTTGGCGGCATGCAGAATATTGGGACCTCCGGTCAGATCCAATCGCAAAACTACGAAGAAAAGCCCAGCTTCAATGCGAATTTGACGTGGGTCAAGGGCGCGCACACCTTCAAGTTCGGCGCGGAGATGTATCTGGAGCAAGCCTACACTGGAGCCTTTTCTGGGGTTACCCTGGATGCCGTAAATGGAGCCGGCATCGCGACCGCAACCGCGCAACCATTTACTCCGACCACCAATTTCAACGGATACAACATGGGCTTCGGCTTCGCCAGTTTCCTGTTAGGCGACTACGCCTCCATAACGCAGACCCCGGCTGAGTTTACCCGTGAGGGAAGCCAGGAGTGGGGACTGTTCGCGCAGGATTCCTGGAAGGTGACGCCGCAATTTGACTGTGACTTACGGCGTGCGGTGGGATTACGCCACTCCGGAGCATGAGCAATATGGCCGTTTGGGACAGTTGGACCCAACCTTGCCGAACGCCAATGCCGGCGGCGCACTGGGTGCCGTGCAGTATGCCAGCACCTGCAACTGCAACTTCTATAAATCCGCTTATCCTTTCGCGCTTGGACCGCGAGTCGGCGTGGCTTATCAGCTCACGCCCAAGACGGTGTTGCGCGGCGGATGGGGATTCACTTACCAGTTCGTTGCAAATCCAGCCGGAGCCACCATCGGCACGAACGGGGTTTATCCTCTCTCCGGGATCAATCCCTACGTAAACATCGCGACTCCCGGCTCAATTGTGCAGCCGACCTGGCCTGTAACCAATCCATACGTCTATCCGATCCCCGGCACCGTTGGAATCCCGGGTGTGTCCGATCCCTATGTTCCCGACGGGAACGAAAACCGGCCGCCCCGCATCAACCAATTCAGCTTCGGCATCCAGCAAGAGGTAACCGCGAAATTTCATCGTCGAAGCTTCCTACGTCGGTAACCGGGCTGTCTGGCTGGGCAGCGGACCTCTGGGCACCGTGGCTGGTACCGGCGTCAACACGCCACGGGCAGCTGCTCAAATCTCGGCGTCAACGTATGCGCAATATGGATTCTACCCGTATCCTGGAACGGGCCCTGCAGGCACCAACAATTATGCCGGATTACCTGCTGACCACTCAGCCGCTCAACAGCACTGCGGTACAGCCGAGGCTGGCGGCGTCCGGGCACGCCGGCTTTACGCCTTATGCCGGCTTCCCGGCGACTAACTCGCTAACGAGCGCCTTTACCCATTTCCGCAGTACGGCGGTATTCTGGACGCGAATTCCCCGACCGGGCGTTCCAAATACGATTCCCTTCAGATCAAGGTGACCAAGCGCTTCTCGCACGGGTTGCAGGCCGGCGGCACATACACCTGGGGCCAGGCTTCGTGGAGCCCCGGCCGCCAGGACTTCTTCAATCCCCAGAGCGCGTGTGGCAACTTCAGCAAATCCCGCCGCAGGATCTGAACTTCAACGCCATCTACACCGTACCTGGGGCGTCGTTCATTCCGACGAAGGGCGGCCTGCATTGGCTGGCGAAGGATTGGCAGATCGGCTGGTTCGCGAATTACCAGAGCGGCCAGTTCCTGGCGCCTCCGGTCAGCACCACGCCGAATTTCTTCCAGAGTGAGGACATTCGGGTTGCCGGGCCAGCCCCTGTATACGCAGGTGTGAACATCAACGACCACAGCAGCTTCAATCCGGCTACCACTCAGGTGCTGAATCCCGCCGCTTGGGCGCCTGCCCAGCAGGGCGGGGTTTGTGCGTCAACCTCGGTGTACTACAAAGATTTCCGCGGTCCGCGCACACCGACCGAAAACGCCAACATCGGCCGCAATTTCCGGTTTGGTCCGGAGGGTAAATTCAACCTCTTTATCCGAGCCGAATTCGTCAACATCTTCAACCGCACCTTGTTGCCGAATCCGAGCACGGCGAATCCGCAGAACGCGCCAGGCGCATCGAGCGGCATCTATAGCAGCGGATTCGGGGTCATCAATACCTACCTGCCGACCGGCAGCATCTACGGTACGGCGCCTTACCTTCTGGGCCGCACTGGTACGCTCGTCGCCCGGTTCTCGTTCTGATGTACTGATGTAGTGCACCTGAAGTTTTCGGTAGTCCTCTTCACAACGCTCGGCTTGTTTGCAGCAAGCCGGGCGTTTTCTCCTTTTGCGGAAGCAAAACGCGGCCCGCTTCCCGCTGAACTTCGAAATGCAGACGATGCAGCGTGGCTCGCCTGGTGCCGCCGCGAGGACCAGGCCATCCGTGCGCGCCTCAAGCAGGGCGATCTCGATTCGATGGTCAACCTGCTGCTCTACGGTACTTCGTTCAGCAGGCAACCGCGCATCAGCATGGAAGGCGAGGGGCTCACCGAAGCTTCCAAAGCCGGGATTCTCCGGGCCCGAGTGGATGACTTAGTGGCGGGTCTCGCGAGGCCGGGCGACAACGAGCGCCTCATTTTTCTGCAGCGGCTTCTGCAAACTCAGGGAATCAGCGCAGGACCCTCCGGCGATCCAAAACAGACTGGCGTGTTCATCCTGAAGAATCTCCTGCGGGTGGTTCAGGAGCGGAAGAAGCTGGCGGAGCGCGCCGCCGCTGCCAAGGCTGGCGCCAAGCCGGATGACCCATCGTCGCTCCTGGATCGTTCGTCGCTGTTTCGCGATCGCGGGGTTTCTCTCGATACCGCCATTTTCCCGGACTTCTCCATCGAACAGACACTCCGCGATCTGAAGCAACGCGGAGTGCTGCGTGAAGGCCAGGTGGCTCGGGTAGCCGTGATTGGCCCAGGTCTGGATTTCATCGATAAGAACGAAGACTCGGCCTACGACTATTATCCGGAGCAGACTCTGCAACCGTTCGCGCTTTACGATTCGCTGGTCCGGCTTAAGCTCGCGAAAACGAATGCTGTATCCATGTCGATTTTTGACATCAGCGCCCCGGTGATCCAGCATATCGAGCGGGCGCGCGAGCACGCCAGGAACAATATTGGCTACGTGGTCCAGTTGCCGCGCGACGCTCGGCTCCCGTGGCCACCTGAACTCCTGGGCTAC
This sequence comes from Bryobacterales bacterium, assembly GCA_963713415.1. Lineage (GTDB taxonomy): Bacteria > Acidobacteriota > Terriglobia > Bryobacterales > Bryobacteraceae > Palsa-89. Next base: position 98,222 of record CAVQLV010000001.1, read on the forward strand.
TGGAAATCGCTGGGCGACCAGGTGGGTACCGCGATTGCGTCTATACCGCCTCCGCCGATTTTCCAAGGGCTGGAGACGCGAGCCGTACGAATCCGTCCGGACGTGGTTATCGCTTGCCAGCCGGTAGATCTCAATATCGTTCTCGAACGCCTGAATCTGCCCGCTGCAGGCCGTTTCGATCTGATGGTGGCGACTAACATTTTTGTCTACTATGATCCGTTCGAGCAGTCTCTGGCCCTGGAGAATGCCGGCGCGATGTTGAAGACCGGCGGCCTGCTGCTTACCAATGACCGCCTGCCGGTAGTTCCCGGAGGATCCATGCGGCTGGCAGGCGTGACCCTGGTGCCTTATGATTCGGGCGGCGGCGCGAATGACCGCCAGGCTGTAGGCTGGTATCAAAAGTACTGATTTGCATTGCATGCAGTCCGCCCATTACAATCAGTAACTAGAACCAAAGTTACGAAGGGGCGTCAGGGATGGACCCCCGGTTCCATTGACCGGGATGCTTCAAAAGCGATAGACTTTCCTCTTGGTTCTTGGTCGGTAAATCACTACCTTCCCATATATTTTTAGGCAGACCTTGAGGAGGCTTATTCGGTGTCAGAGAAGATGCGGCATATTTTTACGTCGGAATCCGTTACAGAGGGACATCCCGACAAAATGGCGGACCAGATCTCGGATTCGGTCCTGGACGCGGTTTTGAAGGACGACCCCACGGGCCGAGTGGCTTGTGAGGTTTTGATCACTACCGGACTTTGCGTGGTGGCCGGTGAAATCACCACCAAGAGCGTGTTTGACGTTCCGCGCCTGGTGCGCAACGTGATTGACGACATCGGCTACAACAACGCACTGTGGGGCTTTGACAGCAACACCTGCGGCATTATCAACACGATTCAAACGCAATCGCCCGACATCGCCATGGGCGTGGATACGGGCGGCGCCGGCGATCAGGGTTTGATGTTTGGTTTTGCCTGCGATGAAACCGAAGAGCTGATGCCGCTGCCGATCATGCTGGCTCACAAGCTGGTCCGCCAGTTGAGCGAGATCCGCCGCGCCGGCAAGCTGTACTTCCTGCGTCCTGACGGCAAGAGCCAGGTCAGCGTGGAGTACGTCGGCAACAAGCCCAAGCGCATTGATGCGGTGGTTATTTCCACGCAGCACGATGACAAGATTTCCACCGAGGAGCTGCGCGCGGAAGTGAAGAAGCACATCATCGATCCGGTGATTCCTTCCAGCCTGGTGGATTCGGCCACCAAGTTCCACATCAACCCCACCGGCCGATTCGTGATCGGCGGACCGCACGGCGATACCGGTCTTACCGGCCGCAAGATCATCGTCGACACTTACGGCGGCATGGGCCGGCACGGCGGCGGTGCGTTCTCCGGCAAAGATCCGACGAAGGTGGATCGCTCGGCCTGCTATATGGCGCGCTACGTTGCGAAGAACATCGTCGCGTCCGGCCTGGCATCGCGCTGCGAAGTCCAGCTTGCCTACGCCATCGGCGTGGCCGAACCGGTTTCCGTGATGGTGGATACGTTCGGAACCGGCAAAGTGGAAGCCGAGCGTTTGGTGGAGCTGGTTCGCTCCAACTTCCAGCTCACGCCGAAGGGCATGATCGAAGCCCTGAAGCTGCGCCGCCCGGTGTATCGCAAGACCGCCGCTTTCGGACATTTCGGCCGGACCGAGCCCACGTTCACTTGGGAAGCCACCGACAAGGCGGAAGCTCTCAAGGAAGGCGCCAAGCTGGCCGCCGTCGCGAAGTAGCCATTGCCTCCACGGGGGGCTCGGTGTTTCAATGGAAATACGGGCCCCCAATGCCTCGCCTGTTCACTCCTAAATGCTAGTTGAAGGTTGCAAGCACGAAATCGAAATTACTGTCCCCGTGGATGAGATCGCCCGCGAGACGGATCGCGTCGTCGCGGACATCCAGCAGAAGGCCAAGCTTCCCGGCTTCCGTCCCGGAAAAGCGCCCGCCAGCCTGATCCGCGCCAAGTTCTCCAAGCAAGTGCGCGACGACGTTCTGGAACATCTGCTGCCCAAGTACTTCAGGCAGAAGATGGAAGAAGAACATCTGGAAGTGGTGGGCCGTCCGAACGTCAAGGACGTTCATTTTCACGAAGGCGAGCCGCTGCGCTTCAAAGCCGAATTTGAAGTGGCGCCAGAAATTGAGCTCGGGGATTATCGCGGCGTCACGGTGCACTATAGCGAGCCTGAAGTCACCGAGGAAGACATCGCGAAACGCCTGGACGAGATCCGCGAACAGAAGTCGCAAATGGTAAATGTTGAGCCGCGCCCCGTCGCGGATGGCGATTACGCGGTGGTTACGCTCGACAGCCTTTCGGGCGTCGATCAGCCCATTCATCAGGACGAAATTGTATTGCACGTGGGGGATCCCGATACGATGGCGGGCTTTTCCGACGCGTTGCGCGGCATGTCGCCGGAGGAAGAAAAAGAGTTCGAAGTTACTTATCCGGAGGACTTCGGACAGGAGCGGCTGGCTGGCAAAACCGTGCGGTTCCATGCCAAGCTGACCACCATCCGCACCAAAGAATTGCCGGAGCTCAACGACGAATTCGCGCAGGACCTGGGCGATTATCAGACGTTGAACGACTTGCGCGAGGCCGTTCGCAAAGCCATCTTTCATGAGCGCGAATACGCCTCACAGCAGAAAGCGAAAGATCAGCTGATCGACAAGCTGATTGAAACGCACGAGTTTCCGGTGCCCGAAGCCTACATCGAGCGCCAAATTGAAGCGCAGCTCGAGAATCAGTTCCGGGAACTGGCTGAGCGCGGCATCGATCCAACCAAGCTGAAGATCGACTGGGCGAAGCTCAAAGAAGCGCAGCGTCCCAAGGCGCTGCACGATGTGAAGGCGTCGCTGTTGGTGGACAAGATCGCCGAGCGGGAGGCCATCGCGCCGACCAACAACGAAGTGGATGTGGAAGTCCAGCGCATCGCCAAACAGCAGCGCGAGCCAGTGGCCGCCGTGCGCAAAAAGCTGCAGAAAAGATGGCGTCTTGGGCCGGATCGCGTATCAGATCCGCAGTAACAAGACAATGAACTTCCTGTTCGAGCACGCGCGCAAAGAAGCGGGCGAGCCGGAGCCGGTCTCAGAAGAACCGGCCGATGTAGAATCGGTCGAGGCAGAACCGGCCGAAGAAGAAGCAGCCGAATAGCGCCGCCGTTCATCTTTTAAGGAACACGCGCAAAACGGAGCGCGGCGCCAGGCAGTTCCTGGCCGGTTTGTGGTGCGCGCCGCGCCCTTTGCGCTACTGAGCAAGTGCGGGATTCCAAGACCGACGTTCCTGTCCATCTGCTGGCGTTTAGCGTCGGCGTCATCGTAGCGAACATCTATTACGTGCAGCCGCTGCTGGCCGCGATGGCGCAGACATTTTCGGTAAGCGCCAGTATGATCGGGCTGGTGGCGATGCTTACCCAGGTGGGCACCGCCATCGGAATGCTGATCTTTGTTCCGCTGGGCGACAGCCGGGATCGGCGGGCGCTTCTTACTGCGCTGCTGTCCGCTGCCGCGGTCGCGCTGTGTGGCGTGGCTACAGCGCAAAATCTGCTCTGGATCTCGATCGCAAGTTTTGCCGTGGGTGTATGCGGCGCTGCGGTACACGTCATCGTGCCCTTTGCCGCACAGCTTGCTCCGGAAAACAGCCGAGGGCGCGTGCTCGGGACGGTTTTCAGCGGATTGCTGATCGGAATTCTGCTGGCGCGGACATTCAGCGGCGTGGTGGCATCGCTGTTTGGGTGGCGTTCCGTGTACGTGATCGCGGCGCTCGGGATGCTCGGTTTGATGCTGCTGCTTCGAGCGCGCTTGCCGAAACTCCCGCCGCAGAACAACCTTCGGTGGCCGGTGCTGATGCGGTCCCTGGTGGACTTGGTGCGCGATCACCCAACCCTGCGCGAATCGGCCTTCCTGGGCGCGGCGCTGCTCTGCGTGTTTAGCGCGTTCTGGACCACGCTGGTGTTCCTGCTTCAGACGCCGCCCTATCATTACGGATCGTCGGTCGCGGGGCTGTTCGGATTGGTGGGAGCAGCCGGCGCATTGTGCGCGCCTCTGGTTGGGCGCTTCGCCGATCGCCGCGGAACCGGGTTCACTATCTTTCTCGCGCTGGTGACAACTTTGGCGTCTTTTCTGTTGCTCGGCGCGTTCGGAAAAATCATGGCCGGACTCATCGCAGGCGTGGTGCTGCTCGATATCGGCGTGCAATCGGGCCACGTCGCCAATCAAACGCGAATCTACGCGCTGGATGCCAACGCTCGCAGCCGGCTGAATACGGTGTACATGTTTTGCTATTTCACCGGCGGATCCATCGGCTCGTGGCTCGGGGCAATCTGCTGGCAGTACAAAGGCTGGACCGCGGTTTGCGCCTTGGGCGTCGCTGTACTTGCGATCGCGTTGCTGGTGTTCGCGCGGAACTTCAAAGCCCGCGGCGCGCTACTTGTCGCCGACAGCCAATAACGTCTCGAAGTGCGGCGCATCTTCCTCGCTGTGGACCACCGAAGTCTCGATGTTCTTGAATCCGGCTTGGCGGAGGAAGCGCGTGACTTCCACTTCGGTGAAACCGAGCCACAAATCGGCGTACAATTCGCGAGCTTCTTCGTAGCTGTGGCGCAGCAGATCCAGAACGACTATCCGGCCGCCGGGTTTCAAGATGCGCCACGCTTCGGCCACCGCGCGCTCAGGATGCTGCGCGTGATGCAGCGCTTGGCTGAAAAACGCCAGATCCACAGTTGCATCGCGAATCGGCACTTCTTCGAGATCGCCTTTGCGGTATTCCAGATTCTTGACGCCGTGCTTGGCCGCCAGCTCGCGGCCGTACTCCACCATTTTTTCCGAGTTGTCGATGGCGATCACCTTTTTCGATCGGCGCGCCAGCAATTGCGAGAACGTGCCTTCGCCGGCCCCCAAATCGGCGATCACCATGGGCGGCATCAGCGTCAGCAGCGTTTCCGCCAAGCCTTGCCAGGACCGGCCCGGAACGTAGTTGCGCCCGAACTTACCCGCCAGTTCGTCGAAATAGGCGCGCATCTTGTCCTGCCTTCGGCGCAACGCGAGCCGCAAGGCCTCTGAGTCCTGCTCCGCTTCGGGAATTTCGGCGGCGGCCTGGCGCAGAACGCCCAGCATTTCGGAGAACCCGTTAGACAGCGCGCTTTGCTTCAACCGGTACAGAATGCTCTTGCCGTTGCGCCGGTCCTCCACCAAGCCGGCATTCTTGAGTTGGGCCAAATGGGTCGATATGCGACTTTGGCCCATGCCGAGGATCTCCTGCAACTCCGCTACGGAAAGCTCTTCGCGCTCTACCAGCAACAAGATACGGAGCCGGCTGGGATCGGCCAGCAAGCGCAGGTTTTTGAGGATTGACGGCATCGGGCTAGTTGTACTATTATATCAACATATCTAGATTCGTAGATATAAATTCTCGCACGGAGATCGCATGAGCACAGCTACCATCAACAACGCCGCCACCGAGTACAAAGTGGCGGACATGAGCCTGGCCGAATGGGGCCGCAAGGAAATTTCCATCGCCGAGTTTGAAATGCCCGGCTTGATGTCGATCCGGAAGAAGTACGCACCCGGCAAGCCGCTGAAAGGCGTGCGGGTCACCGGTTCACTGCACATGACCATCCAGACCGCGGTGCTCATCGAGACCCTGGTCGACCTGGGCGCCACGGTGCGCTGGGCGAGCTGCAACATTTTCTCGACACAGGACCATGCCGCGGCCGCCATCGCCGCTGCCGGGGTGCCGGTGTTCGCGTGGAAGGGCGAATCGCTAGAAGAATATTGGGATTGCACCCTCAAAGCCATCAGCCATCCGGACGGCAAGGGTCCTGAGTTGGTTGTCGACGACGGCGGCGACGTCACGCTGCTCCTGCACAAAGGATATGAGCTGGAGAATGGCGACAAATGGGTGGACTCGCCATCGGGCAGCCACGAAGAGACGGTAATCAAGAACCTGCTGAAGAAGGTCCACGCCGAGAATCCTCATCATTGGCGCGAAATCGTGAAGGCTTGGCGCGGAGTTTCCGAAGAGACCACCACCGGCGTGCACCGGCTGTACAAGATGCAGGAACAGGGCAAGCTGCTGGTTCCCGCCATCAATGTGAACGACTCGGTGACCAAGTCGAAATTCGACAATCTGTATGGCTGCCGCGAATCACTGGCCGACGGCATCAAGCGCGCTACCGACGTGATGGTGGCGGGCAAAATCGCTGTTATCTGCGGGTATGGCGATGTGGGCAAAGGCTCGGCGCATTCGCTGCGGGGCATGGGCGCGCGCGTGGTTGTTACCGAGATCGATCCTATCAATGCGCTGCAGGCCGCGATGGAAGGCTTTGAAGTGACCACAGTGGAAGACACGCTCGGCCGCGGCGATATCTATGTCACCACCACGGGTAACCTGGACATCATCACTCTGGATCACATGTCGCACATGAAGGACCAGGCGATTGTCTGCAACATCGGGCACTTTGATAATGAGATCCAGATCGATGCTTTGAACACGGCCAAGGGCGTGAAGCGGACCAACATCAAGCCGCAGGTGGATATGTACACGTTCCCCGACGGCCACTGCATTTTCATGCTGGCCGAAGGTCGGCTGGTGAACCTGGGATGCGCTACGGGCCATCCGAGCTTCGTGATGAGCAACAGCTTTTCGAACCAGACGCTGGCGCAGCTTGATCTGTGGAAGAACAAGGACACCTACAAGGTGGGCGTTTATACGCTGCCGAAGAAGCTGGACGAGGAAGTGGCGCGGCTGCACTTGGACAAGATCGGCGTGAAGCTGACCACGCTGACCAAGAAGCAGGCGGATTATCTTGGTGTGCCGGTGGAGGGTCCGTACAAGCCGGATCACTATCGGTACTAAGTAGCTTCAGTTGGGGAAATAGGGGCCGGTCTTGTTCGTGGGGCCGGCTTTTGCTCTTACCAGTGCAAAATGCGCTTGTAGGGATAACCGCGCATGAATTACTTGAGCACGTAAGACCGTTCAAAAATCGATTTTCGAATACTGGAAATGGGTGCCTGTCCGAATAGGTGCCACCCGTCGCAGTGCGGTGTTCGCGTCGCGCGAAAATTGCAGCCATGATATTCCTCGCCGTCACGGGTCTTCATGTATATGGTTATTTGGTTGTCCTTTAGATTGAAGTCGCGAACGACGATTTTCTCGGGGTTTCCCCACTGATCTTCAATTTCATGACGAAGCTCGCGGGCGATTCGCCGCTTTTGCTTGTCGTTTGGGGACGGCTCCCAAGCGGCGATCTGGCGAGGATTGATAATCGTAGCGCACGTGGTTGCCTCGATGGCGGTCCCTCTGGAGTCGGCGAACCCCTCGATACATGCGCGCCAGTTTTTTTCGACTGGACAAGTGCCGCCTCCACGGAGCCCGTCTTCCTCATCAAAGAGGTAGGTGTCGCGAACGGCGGGACTGAACCCTTGCAGCGCTTCACGGATGTAAAAGCCGGTCAACGGGCCGCGCTGCCAAACGTCCAGATGGATCACCGAAAGTCCTTTTAATGGATCCGATTCTTCAGTCCTCTGGTACGCGATCTGGTGTTTGAACATCGCCAGAGCGGTGGAACTGTGGCAAGCATCCGTACCGGCCACAGGTCTTTCGTGATCTGCAACGATGCTGCGTAACGGCGCTCTTTCCTGTGCCGCGCCGAGCAGAGCGGCCAATAGCAGCAGGCTCAAGAGGCGGAAATCGCCGAACGGCTCCATCTCCGCCCATGGGTCCCGAAACGATGCCGGGGTCGGGAAAGTCTGGCGCAGAAAAAGCGCGCTTGTCCAGACGGTTGCTGTTCACCAAGGAGGTTTTGTCACCTAACGGTCGTGCCTTCGACGCTAGCATGTTCGAGGCGAGCGCGTCGTTTCTTATCTCAAACGCCGGCCAGTCAAGCCAAACTTGATTCGAAGAAGAATTGGACGTTCGCTCATAACTTGGGGTACTAAGCTAGCATCTTCGCCTTTGGTAGGGCTTAGGGATTACGACCTTTCGCGCTCGCGAAACGGCAGATTTGTGCGACTCACGGTCGCTGTGCCGCCCGTATCATAACGGTCTGTTGCAAAGGTTAGCTGTGCATGGTACAAGCGGAACGCATGGACAAGACCATTCGCAAATACACCAGCTTCGATGAAGCCAAGGCCGACGAATATCGCTACTGGCAAAGCCGTCCAGCGCACGAGCGGATGGACGCGATTTCTGAAATTACTCAAGATTTGTACGCGATGAAGGGCGAGGTACCTGATGTACCCAGACTTCAAAGAACTCTTGTCCATCTTAAACGCCCACGCCGTTAAGTATTTGATCGTAGGCGGCTACGCGGCGGGCTTCCATGCTCAGCCACGAGCGACGAAGGACCTTGATATTTTCATCCGGGCCGACCTACAAAACGCAAAGGGCGGTCTACGATGCTCTGGCCCATTTCGGCGCGCCGCTCCAAAGCGTGAGTCCCGGCGACCTTCTCGATCCGAACGGTTTTTTTCGCATAGGTCACGCGCCAGTGATGATCGAGATTTTGCCGAAGATCGAAGGTGTCGCGTTTGATGACGCGTGGCAAAAGCGGGTTGAAATCGTAATCGACGCTCATGAGAGGTTGAGCGCTTTCATGTTGTCGCGCGAGGATCTGATAACCGCAAAGCTGGCCGCCGGGCGACCCCAGGATTTGGCCGATGTCGACGCGATCCGGAAGGCTCTAGCAGCCCAGACGACCTCGGAAAAGCGCGGGAATACCCCGTGAGCCCGATCGCTAGGGACCAGGTTTTAGTACCCGTTACAAACCGTGACACGGTTCTCCCGCCTTTTGCCCCATTTTGCCAGGGGCGCATTTTGAGACCTTCTGTTATAATGGTGTTTCAGAGAGTAGGTCAGAACACTGGTAGTGTATAGTCTTAGTCGACGGGAGATTCCCTGTGAAACGTGCTGGTTCTGATGACGCACTGCGTTGTTCCTTCTGCCATAAAAGTCAGGACGTAGTCGGCAAGTTAATCTCCTCCCCCAACGATTACCCCCGAGCTTACATTTGCGACGAATGCATCGCCGTATGCAATTCGATTCTAGAGGACGATCGGCACGATCAGCCTTACGGGGCGCCGCACAAGCTTCCCAAGCCATTGGAGTTGAAAGAATATCTTGACCAGTACGTGATCGGTCAGGACGGCACCAAAAAGAAGCTCGCCGTCGCGGTTTACAACCACTACAAGCGCATCCAGATGAACAAGCAGCGCGGCGCCGAAGTGGAGCTTTCCAAATCCAACATTCTGCTGATCGGTCCCACCGGAACCGGCAAGACGCTGCTGGCCCAGACCCTGGCGCGCATCCTGGATGTTCCGTTCGCCATCGTCGACGCCACCACGCTTACCGAAGCCGGCTACGTCGGCGAGGACGTCGAGAACATCATCCTGCGGCTGCTGCAGAATTCCGATTGGGATGTGCAGCGCTGCCAGCAGGGCATCATTTATATCGACGAAATCGACAAGATCGGGCGCAAGGACGAGAATCCGTCCATCACCCGCGATGTCTCCGGCGAAGGCGTGCAGCAGGCGCTGCTCAAGATCCTGGAAGGCACGGTCGCCAACGTTCCTCCGCAGGGTGGCCGCAAGCATCCGCATCAGGAATTCACGCCGGTGGACACCACCAACATCCTGTTTATCTGCGGCGGCGCGTTCGTCGGCCTGGAGAAGGTGATTTCCAAGCGCGTCGGCACCAAGACCATGGGTTTCGTTCAGCAGGAAGAGCATCGGCCGGAAGGCGCGCCTGCGCGAACTGCCTCCAACCGCCGCGACGTGGATCTGCTGGAAAACGTCCAGCCGGTGGACCTGATCAAGTGCGGCTTTATTCCGGAATTCATCGGCCGTATGCCGGTGGTGGCGGTGCTCGAAGATCTGAGCAAGGAAGCGCTGGTCCAGATCCTGACCAAGCCCAAGAACGCCATCATCCGCCAGTACCAGAAGCTTTTCGAGTTTGAAAATGTTAGACTGAAGTTTAGCGACGACGCGCTGGAAGCCATCGCTGCCCTGGCAATGGAGCGAAAGGTTGGCGCGCGCGGCCTGCGGATGATCCTTGAGGACCTGATGTTGGACCTGATGTATTATCTTCCGTCTTACAAGAAGGTCCGCGAGTTCCTGGTGACCAAGGAAATGGTCATGACGCAGAAGATCAACATGGCCTTGCTCGAAAAGGCCGGCTAAGCCCCCGTTCGCCGCTGACGTTTTTGGTTTTTGGTTCGAGCCGTTTTGGTTCAAGTCAGGAGCGAAGGAACCAATCCACCCTCGCAAATCATCCCCATATTGACGACGCCGATGCTGATCGCCTAACCGCAGATGCTAACTTCACGATGCTAACCTCAAAAGAAAAATCCGATACACGACGCCTGCCCATGATGCCCATTCGGGACGTCGTGATTTTCCCGTACATGATGACCCCCTTCGTGGTGGGTCGCGATTCGAGCGTTCGGGCCTTGGAAGAAGCTTTGGCGTCCGACAAGAAGATTTTTCTCGCCACGCAGCATGATGCCTCCGTCGACGAGCCTCGCCCCGACGAGATCTACAGCGTAGGCACGGTTGCGAACATCGTCCAGAGCCTGAAACTGCCGGACGGCAATATCAAGGTGCTGGTGGAAGGCGTGGAGCGCGGCAAGATTATTTCGGTCAGCGAGGATGAAGGCTATTTCCGGTCGGTAGTCAAGACGTTCAATTTCAAAGTCGACGCCGGCGCGCAGTTGGAAGCATTGGTCGGGCGCGTAACTGGCTTGTTCGAGCAGTACGTCAAGCTGAGCCAGAACCTGAACTACGAGACCATGATCGCGGCTATCCGCGTGGATGAGCCCGGCAAACTGGCCGACACCGTGGGCGCCAATCTGCAATTGACCATCGAAGAAAAGCAGGAACTGCTCGAAATCTTCGATCCGGTGGACCGGCTGACGCGCGTGGCCGAAATGCTGGACATCGAGATCGAGAAGCTCAATGTCGACCGCACCATCCAGGGCCGCGTGAAGCGCCAGATGGAAAAGGCGCAAAAAGAGTATTACCTCAACGAGAAGATCAAGGCCATCCAGAAGGAACTGGGCCGCGGCGAAAAGAGCGAGTTCGACGAGCTGAAGCGCAAGATCGACACCGCGGGCATGACCAAGGACGCCCACGAGAAGGCCATCGCGGAGTTGCGGCGGCTGGAGAACATGCCGCCCATGTCGGCCGAATCCACCGTATCGCGCAATTATCTGGATTGGCTGCTGGCGGTGCCGTGGAAGAAGAAGTCCAAGGAGATTCGCGACCTGAACCACGCGCAGGAAGTGCTGGAATCCGATCACTACGGCCTGGAGAAGATCAAAGAGCGCATCCTCGAATTTCTGGCGGTGCGGCGGCTGGTGCAGAGCCCCAAGGGATCCATCCTGTGCTTTGTCGGGCCTCCCGGCGTGGGCAAAACTTCGCTCGGAATGTCGATCGCCAAGGCCACTGGCCGCAAGTTTATTCGCCTTTCGCTGGGCGGCGTGCGCGACGAAGCCGAGATTCGCGGCCATCGCAGAACATACATCGGCGCGCTGCCCGGCCAGGTGCTGCAGATGATGAAGAAGGCCGGGACCAAAAACCCGGTGTTCATGCTGGATGAAATCGACAAGATGTCGATGGACTTCCGCGGCGATCCATCGGCCGCGCTGCTCGAAGTGCTGGATCCGGAACAGAACTACATGTTCATGGATCACTATCTGGACGTGGAATACGATCTGAGCCAGGTATTTTTCATCGCCACGGCCAACGTGCTGCACACCGTGCCGCCCGCGCTGCAGGATCGCATGGAAGTGATCCGGCTCTCCGGCTATACCGAACTGGAAAAGCTGGAGATCGCCAAGCGCTTTCTGGTTCCCAAGCAAATGAAGCAGACGGGACTGAAGTCGGGGGATCTGGAATTCACTGACGACGGCCTGCAAAGCTTGATCCAGAACTATACGCGCGAGGCGGGCGTGCGCAATCTGGAGCGCGAGATCGGCAATGTCAGCCGCAAGGTGGTGCGCAAAGTGGTCAATGCGCAGGTAGCGGAAAGGCGGCCGATTCAAAGAAAATCGAGAAAGCGGTGCTCAACCCCGAGACCGTTTCCGAATTTCTGGGCCCGCACAAATTCCGCGATCTGCAAGCCGACAAGAAGAACGAAGTAGGCGCCACTGTGGGATTGGCCTGGACCGAAGTGGGCGGCACCATTCTTACCACCGAAGCGGCCGTGATGGAAGGCAAAGGCAAGCTGCAAACCACCGGCAAGCTGGGCGACGTGATGCAGGAATCGGCCCACGCGGCGATGAGCTATGTGCGGTCCCGAGCGCATCTGCTGGGCCTGCCGCGCGACTTTTACCGCAACGTCGACATTCACGTGCACGTGCCCGAGGGCGCGATTCCCAAGGACGGTCCTTCGGCCGGCATCACCATCGCCACCAGCATTTGCAGCGCGCTTACCAACATTCCGGTTCGCTGCGATCTGGCCATGACCGGCGAAATCACGGTGCGCGGCCGGGTGCTGCCCATCGGCGGCTTGAAAGAGAAAGTTCTGGCGGCGCACCGGCAAGGAATCTACGAATTGGTGCTGCCGAAGGACAACGAAAAGGATCTTCCCGATATTCCAGAGAACATCCGCAAAGAGATGAAACTCCAGTTCGTGACCTCCATGGATGAAGTGCTGAAGATTGCGCTGGAACGGGAACTTGTGGCACTGCCGCTCGCGGCCACCACCCCGCCGGTGGAGCTGGTGCGCGGTGGCTCGGCGGAAGAACGGATTTCGATATAAGGCGCGATTGGCTGACAGTCGAATAGTGATGGCTTCGCCGCTGGCGGGATGGACCGGGCGAGGGGCCGGATGGACGCCCAATTTGTAATCAGTGCCGCTCGGCCGGAACAGTTTCCAGCCGAAACGCTCCCGGAGATTGCTTTTCTGGGGCGCAGCAACGTCGGCAAGTCGAGTTTGCTGAATTGCCTCACTGGCCAAAAGGGATTGGCATTTACGAGCGCGAAGCCCGGCTGCACGCAGTTAGTTAATTTTTATCGGATCGACGGCCAATTCCACTTCGTCGATCTGCCGGGATATGGGTACGCCCGTGTCCCAGCGGGAATAGTAGTTCAGTGGAAACAGCTCATCGAACAATACCTGCTGCATCGAAAGTCGTTGCAGCTCTGTTTCTTGATCCTCGACGCGCGTCGGGGCTGGATGGATAAGGACCTGGAACTCAAACAGTGGTTGGAGTTCCATAACCGGCGATACATGGTGATCGCCACAAAAACGGACAAGTTGAAAAGTCAAAGCAATCAGCGGCAAGGCATAGCGGCCATCCGGAGCCAGTCTCCGGAGACCGAGGCTTTGCCGTTCTCGGCCGTAAACTGCCGAGGAGCGAGGGAAATTTGGCAAGCGATCTCGAAAATCAAGACCCAGCGGCAGTAGCCGCTCCCACCCCCGAGGAATCCGAAACAAAACCGGACGGCAAGGCCAGCACTAAAGCGGCGGATCCCAAATCCCCCGTCAAGTCCGATGCCCCGCAATCTTCGGCCGACAAAGCGGACGCCCAGGCGGCTGAGCCGAAAACTCCAGACGCGAACGGCAAGGCGGAGGCGCCGGCCGGTCCGCCCACTGGACGCAAGCGCCACGGCGGAGGCACGCCTCAGGCCAATCAGAAGAACGGCACGCTCGACCTGGTGGAGCTCAAGGATATGAGTATCCAGAAGCTCAACCAGATCGCCAAGGATCTGAATGTCACCGGCACCGCCGGATTGCGCAAGCAGGAGCTGATCTTCAAGATCCTGCAGACGCAAGCCGAAAAGAGCGGCCTGATCTTTTCCGAGGGCGTGCTGGAATGCCTGCCCGATGGCTTCGGATTCCTGCGCGCGCCCGAATATAACTATCTTGCCCGGCCCCGACGACGTGTACGTCTCGCCGTCGCAGATCCGCCGTTTCGATCTGCGCACCGGCGATACCATCTCCGGCCAGATCCGGCCGCCCAAAGAAGGCGAACGCTACTTCGCGCTCATCAAGGTGGACGCGATCAATTTCGAGCCGCCGGAGGAAGCGCGCAACAAAATCTTCTTCGACAACCTGACGCCGCTCTATCCCGATGAACGGCTGAAGCTGGAAACGACGCGCGACAACGCCTCCGGACGCGTGATGGATCTGCTCACGCCCATCGGCAAGGGGCAGCGCGGGCTGATCGTCGCCGCGCCCCGCACCGGCAAGACCATGCTGCTGCAGTCCATCGCCAACTCCATCACCGCCAATCATCCGGAAGTTTCGTTGATCGTGCTGCTGATCGACGAGCGCCCGGAAGAAGTCACCGACATGCAGCGCTCGGTGAAAGGCGAAGTGATCAGCTCGACGTTCGATGAACCCGCTTCGCGCCACGTGCAGGTGGCCGAAATGGTGATCGAAAAAGCCAAGCGGCTGGTCGAGCACAAGCGCGACGTCGTGATCCTGCTCGATTCCATCACGCGCCTGGCGCGCGCCTACAACACCGTGGTTCCGCCATCGGGCAAAGTGCTGTCGGGCGGCGTGGATTCCAACGCCCTCCAGCGTCCCAAGCGCTTTTTCGGCGCGGCGCGCAACATCGAAGAAGGCGGTTCGCTCACCATCGTGGCGTCGGCGTTGATCGACACCGGCAGCCGCATGGATGACGTGATCTTTGAAGAGTTCAAAGGCACGGGCAACATGGAAATCCATCTGGATCGCAAATTGATGGACAAACGCGTTTTCCCCGCCATCGACATCACCAAGAGCGGCACGCGCAAAGAGGAGCTGCTGGTTCCCAAGGAAGAGCTCAACCGCATCTTCGTGCTGCGCCGCGTGCTGAATCCGCTGTCGCCGGTGGAAAGCATGGAACTGCTGCTCGACAAGTTGGGCAAGACTCGCAGCAACGCCGAGTTCTTGTCCTCCATGAGCGGCTAGTCGCCCTGCTATTATTCATGGGCAGAATCCGCGTCCTCTCCGACAACGTCGCTAACAAGATCGCGGCCGGGGAGGTGGTGGAGCGGCCCGCGTCGGTAGTCAAAGAGCTGATCGAAAACTCGCTCGACGCCGGGGCCACCGATCTTCGGATCGATATCGACAGCGGCGGCCGCCGTTTAATCCGCGTCGCCGATAATGGCAGCGGCATGCTGCGCGACGACGCGCTGCTGGCCTTCGAGCGCCACGCTACCAGCAAACTGAGCGACGTCAAGGATCTGCTTTCCATCGCCACGCTGGGGTTTCGCGGCGAAGCTCTGCCCTCCATCGCTTCGGTCTCGCGGCTGCTGCTCGAAACGCGCGCGGCTGAAGAGACCACCGGAGCGGCAGTCGAAATCGCGGGTGGCAAGATCCTGCGCTGCGATGAGCTTTCCCGGCCGCAGGGAACTACCATCTCGGTTCGCGATTTGTTCTACAACGTCCCGGCGCGCAAGAAATTTCTGCGGTCCGATCAAACCGAGCTGGCGCACATCGCTTCGCTCGCCACGCACTACAGCCTGGCGCATCCGAAGAAATCGTTCCAACTGAATCACGGGACATCTTCCTTGCTGGACGTCACGCCGGTGGAAACGCTGCAGGAACGCGTCTATCAAGTGTTCGGCAACCAGACGCTCGAAGACCTGATCGATCTGGATTACGTCGAACGCGAACTCGACGTTGTCGAAGCGGACGACCGCTCCACGCGCGTCTTCGCGCTGCGCGGCTTCGTGTCCGGGCCGCAGGTGCAGAAGATGAACCGGAATTCGATCTTCCTGTTCGTGAATGGCCGCCTGATTCGCGATCGTTTGCTGCTGCACGCGCTGTCCTCGGCCTATCACAACCTGATGCCGCCGGCTTGCTATCCGTTCGCGCTGCTGTTCGTCGATTGCGATTGCGAAGAAGTAGACGTGAACGTTCATCCCGTCAAAAACCGAAGTTCGCTTCCGGCACGGCAGTTTCGTGCACGATTTCGTGCGGGATGCGATTCGCGAACGCTTGATCGCTGCGCGGCCCGCGTCCAGCATTCCCGTTCTCGCAGCAGCCGCAGCCCGCGGCCGATTTGCCGTTTTCCGATTTCACGCAGCGGATCGAGAATCAGCGCTTCGAGCCGATGCCCGGCGTCAGAAATCGGGCACCGAGCGCATCGAAGATCTGCCCGTCTTTACGCTGAATCGAACTGCCGCGCCGGAGCCGAGGTTTGACTTCGAGCCGATTCGCCCAGACAGCCGTGCCGGATACGCACGGCGCACTGTCGCTGCCGGTTTCGAAGGACCGCCGCAAAGCTTAACCGCGCTCTCCGATCTTCGTCCGCTCGGCCAGATTCACGATAGCTTCATCATCGCGGCCGGACGCGATGGCCTGTGGATCATCGACCAGCACGTCGCGCATGAGCGCATTCTGTTCGAGAAAGTGCTGCGCCAGCAGGCGCAGGGCCGCGTGGAACGCCAGCAGCTTCTGATGCCGATTCTGCTCGATCTAACCGCCGCGCAGCAGATCGAATATGCGCGCATCGCCGACGAACTGGAGCGTTCCGGTTTCGATTCGGAGCCTTTCGGCAACCGCACCATCGCGGTGAAAGGCGCGCCGGCGGGCGTGGGACCGGCTGAGATCGAAAAGCTGGTGTTTGAAATTCTCGAAATGGCCGAGGGTGAGGCAGAGCAAAGTTTCTCTTGCCGATCTGCGCCGCGGAATGGCCGCGAGTATCGCCTGCCGCGCCGCGATCAAGATCAACATGCGGCTGGATCACACGAAAATGGAATGGCTGCTGAACGAACTGGCCGCCACCGATTGCCCGATGAGCTGCCCGCATGGCCGCCCCATCGCGCTGCGTTATTCAACCAAAGATATTTTGAAGAGCTTTCACCGGATCTGAGTCATTCCCACTCGATGGTTCCGGGCGGCTTGTGCGTCAGATCGTAAAAGACGCCGCAGACGCCCGTCGACCGAAATCAGTTCGTGGGTCATGCGATGCAGCAGCTCATGCGGCATACGGACCACCTGCGCGGTCATCCCGTCCACGGAATGGATGGGCCGCAGCACCACCGAATCCGGCCTGTCTCCCGCGCCGATCGGAATCAGCACCACCGGAAACTGCCAGACCTCGCGCTCGAATCCGCTTTCTTCCGACCATTGCCGCACGATCGCATCGGCGTCGCGCAGGCGCTTCAGGCGTTCGCGAGTAAGCGTGGCATGGCTCGATTGCAACTCTGCGACTGGAACGCGCGCGTGAACCAATCCGACCACGCGGTTGATGTCGGGCATGCTGTTCACCAACTCGGTGGCGATGTCGCCTTCGGGCAAGCTATCGAGCGCGAGCACGGAATGGTAGCTGCGCGAATCGCCCTTTCACGCCCGACCGATCGAATGGGCAGCAGCCAGCCGGGATCGCTGCGCGTGACCGGCGCAGCCGTTTCTGAACAGAGGCAACGAATCGCCAAGCCCGGCCCGGGAAAAGGATGGCGATTCAGAAACTCCGCCGGAATGCCCAGCTCCCCGCCGATCTCGCGAACTTCATCTTTGTAAAACGAAGCCAACGGCTCGATGATGCGGCCTGTTTCGATCAGCTTTTGAATGCCCGCGACGCGATTGTGATGGGTCTTGATGACGTCGGCTTTCGCGGTGCCGCCCGATTCGATGGTGTCGGGATAAATGGTGCCCTGCCCCAGGATCCAATTGCCATCGAGAAAATGCCCGGTGCTCAGGATGCGCTCCTGCACCGCGACGAATTGCTCGCCGATGATGTGGCGCTTGGTCTCGGGATCGGTGACGCCTTCGAGCGCCTTCAGAAATTCCGCTTCAGCTTCTTCCACGCGAAAGTCCGCGCGCGCCCAGTTGTTGGAACAAGCCGCCGCACGTAGGCGGTTTCGCCTTCGCGCATCAAGCCCGTGTCGACATAGATGCCGAAGACGCGATCGGCACCGAGCGCCCGCAGGCAAAGCGTGTAGGCCACCGTGGAATCCACGCCGCCGCTGACGAAGAAGAACACATTGCGATCCGCGGCGACGGCGCGAATCTCTTTTTCGATGGGCCCGATGCGATCCTTGGGATCCCAATCCTTCACGCAGCCGCAAACGCCGAACACAAAGTTCGCCAGGATCTGGTGGCCTTGCTCGGTGTGCGCCACTTCGGGATGGAATTGCACCGCCATCAGCGGGCGGGTGCGATGCGCCATCGCGGCCACGGCGCAAGTGGATGTGCCGCCCAGGACATCAAAGCCTTCCGGAGGCGATCGCCACCTGGTCGCGATGGTTCATCCACACTTGCAACTCGCCGTTCAAATTGGCGAAGAGCGGATGCGGATTGAGCCGGTGTCGAAATCGCGCGAATCCGTATTCGCCTTTTTCGCCCTTTTGGACGCCGCCGCCCAGCACGTAGGTCATGAGCTGCTGGCCGTAGCAGATGCCGAGCACGGCGCTGCCGGTGGATAAAATTTTCGGATCGATTTGCGGGCTGCCCGGCTCGTAGACGCTGTCGGGCCCGCCGGAGATGATGATGCCCTTGCGGCCGGTCAGCTCGGAGGCCGGCGTTTCGCTGGGCTTGACGTCGGCATACACGCCCAGATCGCGAATCTTCCGGGCGATGAGATGACAATATTGTCCGCCCGCGTCGAGGACGGTGATCTGTGGCGTATTCAAACCTCTGCGCTTAGTCGCTAGTCGGATCTCTGCTGGATGCGCTCGACGATCAGCTTCTTCGACTTGTCGAGCAACGCTTTCGCGTCGGGCATGGCGTCGATGGCCTTCAGCACCTCGGGATCCGTCTCGATGGCCACCTTCTGCGAATCCTCATAGCTGAACGCCGTAGCGTACATTTCGCGTTTGAGCTGCTGCTGGATCCAGATGCGATTGTCGTTCCAGTCCGCGTCGGTAAACGGCACGTTCTGCTGCGTGACGTACTGGCGGAACTCGCCGACCACCGCCGCATCGGGCTCCCAGCCCTTCACCAAATGGGCTTGCGGATGCGATCCAAACCATTTCGCGGTGAAATTGAAGAACTCGTACTTGGTCAGCAGATCGGTCTGGAACTTGTTGTACTTGGGCGGCTCATACTTCTCGTCGGGCGTAATGCCACCGCCGCCATACACCGTTCGGCCGCTATCGGTGCTCTTCACGTCCTGCAGATTCTTGGTTTCGGTGCGCTTGCCGTAGTAATAATCGAGGAACGAAATGTTGGAGTAGTCGCGCTGGATCAAACGGCCGCTGGGCGTGTAATAGTGCGCCGTGGTGAGCGCGAGGCCGGTGTTGTCCTCCAGCGGATAAACGGTCTGAACCAAGCCTTTGCCGAACGTGGTCTCACCCAGAATCCAGCCGCGGTCATGATCCTGCAAGGCGCCCGAAACGATCTCCGCCGCCGAAGCCGAGTAGCGATTCACCAAAACCACGATCGGGTAATTCTGGCCCGAAGCGCTGCCGCGTGCCAGGTACGGCTTTTCGGCGGACGCCCGCCCGCGATGGGAAACCACCACTTCGCCTTTGCGCAGATAATGCCCAGCCACCGCCACGCCTTCGTTCAGCAGCCCGCCCGGATTCTCGCGCAGATCCAGAACCAGGCCTTTGACGTTGGCCTCGCCCAGGCGCTTGAAATTATCTTCCATTTCCTCGCTGGTGTTCTCGTTGAACTGCGTGATCTTCATGTACATGATTCCGGGGCGAACCCAGAACGCGTCTTCCACGCTGTCGCGGGAAATCTCATCACGCACGATGTCGAACACGAGCGGCTTGTCGGAACCCTCGCGGCCCACCGTCACTTGTACGTGCGTCGCGCGCGGACCCTTTTAACAGGTCGGCCACTTCGGTGGTGCTGAGCGAGTCCGTCTTCTTGTCGTTCACTTCCAGGATCACGTCGCCGGGGCGAAGTCCGGCTTTGTAGGCGGGCGATCCGCCAAAAGGCGCCACCACGATGGTCTTGCCGTTGCGCGGCGCCACCTGCATTCCCACGCCGTAGTAGTGGCCGCTTTGATCGTCGCGCAGCGACTGAAATTCTTTGGGATCGAAGAAATTGGAGTGCGGATCGAGCGTCCGCAGCATGCCAGGGATGGCACCTTTGTAGATGCCCTTGTCGGAGGTGACCTTGTCGGCGAAGTTGTTCTCCACCAACTCGTACACCTTGGTGAAACTCTTGATATTGGTCTTGAGGTCTTCTTCAGGACCGCTGGAGGCCGCGGAAACACCGGTCACACCCGGTCCAAACACACCACCCAGGACCGAGCAAAGAACGATGACAAAAGCGGCAAAAAGGACAGACCGTATCCAACGCGGCATTCGACACCTCGCACTTTTAGTATACCGGAGTTTTTAGCCGGTCCCTGACGGTCGCGGCTCGGTTGACGAATCGCGGATCGCCGGAGGATCAGGTCTAGGCGCTGCGAGCCGAGCGGCGCGACCCGGCCGATGGCCGCTTCCGCTTTCACCGGCTTGCGCGGCGATTCGTCCAGGCGGCGCACCTGATCGCTCACGCAGACCAGGAACATGGGCTGCTTGGCGTTCTTGAGAATATCGATGATCCGCTCCTGCTGGTCTTCCAGATAAATCGACTTCCCGTCGGTGACCAGATGGAGATCGGAGTTCGACTGCATGACGTCGCTCAGCCGCTTGCCCATTTCGCGCTGCAGGAACCGCAGGACGCGGCGGATCTTCTGCAGCGAAAATCCCTTGCGGCGAAGTTCGGCGATGACCGTAATTTCGATTACTTCCTCGGCCTGATAGACGCGCTTGTGCCCCTCATGCCGCGGGGAGACTACCTTCCGCTCGTCCCACCATTGCAACTGCCGCAAGCTGACCTGGGCAATGCGCGAGACGTCGCTTGAGGCAAACGTGCGTGTATTATCTTCCGCTTCAGAACGACTTTTCTTTGTTTTGAACATGTTCCCCCGTTAACGTTTGCAACAAGAGCGCATCTAAAATTCTACCCGGTTGGTGGCGACTGTCAATAGGCAAGTGGACAGCTTTCGTTTTCGACCGACTGGGGAGTCCAAGGAGCGCTAGGCCCCCTTAGCCGCCGCCGACAAACTGTACGATCTCTAACGTTGCGCCAGGGCCGACCGTGGTTTGATCCCACGCCTGGCGCTGCACGATAGACCGGTTCAGCTCCACCGCCACGCGCGCCGGATCCACCTCCAGCCACACCAGCAGTTCTTTGAGCGTGCACCCGGCGGGCGCCAGCCGAGCCTGGCCGTTTACAACAATTTCGATCTGTTTTGTTGTGGCTGCCGCCATCGCGCGTGAACCAAATCCGGAAACCAAAGTTGCGGCCCGAGGCCGGATCTCATTATAGTCGAATGTTAGGGCTTTGAGTCCACAATCCAACCAATCGAATGCCGACCTCTTATCCTGATACCTACTTCCCGGTGCTGGTGCAAATCGTGATCGCCGTCGTGGTGGCGGCGGCGCTGGTGGCCATCTCCTTTCTGCTGGGCAAGCGCGTCAGGAACCGGGTGAAGGATTCGCCTTACGAATCCGGCATCGCGCCCACCGGCTCGGCGCGCGAGCGCTTCAGCGTCAAGTTTTATCTGGTGGCCATCGTCTTCATCCTTTTCGACATCGAAGCGGTATTTCTCTACCCCTGGGCCGTGGTCTACCGCGAGCTGAAGCTGTTTGGGTTTTTCGAGATGCTGATCTTCGTCGTTCTGGTCCTGTCCGGATTCTTTTACATCTGGAAGAAGGGCGCGCTGGATTGGTCGCAGGATGCGTCGGAAGGCAGTCCCTATGACGCCGAGGGAGCGCGGGTAACCAAAAGAAATGCTGCCTGAAGTATTGAAAGACCATGCGGTGGCGGCGGCGCTCGAATGCCGCGCTGCCCGATGCCATTACCGGCGGCCACGCCGAGCGCAACGAGCCGACGTTGTGGATTGAGCCGGCGCGCATCGTGGAAGTTTGCCGCTTCCTCAAAGACCAGCAACAGTTCATTCGTTTGAGCGCCATCACCGCGGTGGATTGGCTGCCGGCCGATCCGCGTTTTGAAGTGGTGTACCTGCTGCATTCGCTGAGTCGCAATCAGCGGCTGCGGCTGAAATGCTGGATCGCGGAAGCCGAGCCTGAGATCGATTCCGTCTTCAGCGTGTGGCGCACCGCGGATTGGTATGAACGCGAAGTGTTCGATCTGTTTGGCGTCCGTTTCCGCAACCATCCCGATCTGACCCGGATCCTGATGCCGAGCGATTGGGAAGGCCACCCGCTGCGCAAGGATTATCCGGTGCACGGGTATAAGTACAGTTACCAGGATGAATCAGGATGAATAGAGAGCAACCGCCATGCGTGAATCCACTACTTCATACCGATTCGATCACCGCGTCCGACGCGACCCACGAGACCGTGGATCCAGATCGCCACTCCCAGCGGCACCAAGCGCATGATCCTGAACATGGGGCCGCAGCATCCCTCCACGCACGGCGTGCTGCGCATCGTGCTGGAGCTGGACGGCGAGACCATTCTCAAGGCCGTGCCGGACATCGGGTTCCTGCACACCGGCATCGAAAAGGAATGCGAGGTCAAAACCTGGCAGCAGGTGGTGACGCTGACCGATCGCGTGGATTATCTTTCCAACCTGTCGAACAATCTGGTCTACGCGTTGTCGGTGGAAAAGCTGATCGGCGATATCGAAATTCCGCCGAAGGCGCAATGGATGCGCGTGATGCTGGCCGAATTTCAGCGCCTGAACAGCCACCTGGTATGGCTGGGAACGCACGCGCTGGACATCGGCGCGATGACGGTGTTCTTCTACTGCTTCCGCGAGCGCGAGGACATTCTGCGGATCTTCGAAATGTTCTCCGGCCAGCGCATGATGACCAGCTACATTCGCATCGGCGGCCTGGCGCTGGAGCCTCCGCGCGGCTGGCAGCAGGTGGTGGGCAAGTTCATCAACGCGTTTCCCGAGCAAGGTGGACGAGTACGAAAATCTGCTGAACAGCAATCCGATCTGGAAGGTCCGCACGCAGGGCGTGGGATTTGTGCCGCTCGAAGATCTGCTGGATCTGGGCGTCACCGGACCGATGATTCGCGCGGCCGGCATGAAGTGGGACGTCCGCAAGGACGAGCCGTATTCGAGCTACGATCAGTTCGATTTTGAGATTCCGGTGCACACGGAAAACGACGTATTCGCGCGATACCGCGTGCGTCTGGAAGAGATGCGGCAGAGCGCGCGGATCATCAAGCAGGCGCTGGAAGGGATGCCGGAAGGCGCATGGCAGGCCAGCGCGCCCAAGATCGTGCTTCCGGAGCGCGAAAAGATGAAGACCCAGATGGAAGCGCTGATCTATCACTTCAAGATTGTGACGGAAGGCTTCCGCGTGCCGGCCGGCGAAGTTTATCAAGCCGTGGAATCGCCGCGCGGCGAGATCGCCTATTACGTGGTGAGCAACGGAACATCCAAGCCGTATCGCGTGTTCATGCGGACGCCGAGCTTCGGAAATCTGCAAGCGCTGCCGGCGCTGCTGGAAGGACGGCTGCTGGCGGATTCCATCGCGTCGCTCGGGAGCATGGATTTCGTTTTGGGAGATGTGGATCGTTAATGGTGCAAGCCGATGACTTTTTCGCCGGAACTCGAAGCCAGATTCGCCAAACTGCTGGAAAGCTATCCGCCCGGACGGACGCGCTCGGCCGTGGTGCCGATGCTGCTGTACGCGCAGGACGAAGTGGGCCACATTTCGAACGAGCTGATCGAAGAAGTGGCGCGCCGCTGCCAGGTGCAGCCGCTGCAGGTGGACGAGGTGGTGGGCTACTATTCGATGCTCCATCGCAAGCCGCTGGGCAAGTGCCACGTGCAGGTGTGCACCAACATCAGCTGCCTGATTTTAGGCGGGGAAGAGTTGTACGAGCACGCTTCGAAGAAGCTTGGGATCGGCCACAAAGAAGTGACGCCGGACGGGCAGTTTTCGCTCGAAGAAGTGGAGTGCATGGGCGCGTGCAGTTGGGCGCCGGCCATTCAGCTCAATTACGATTTCCATCATCATGTGACGCCGGAGAAGCTGGATCAACTGCTCGCGGACGTGAGAAAGGCGCAGTAAGAATGGCCGATTCAGACCCGATTACGAAGAAGGACCTGGAAGACGTTGTCGCCGAGATCAAGGTGCTGGTCCGGCAAGTACAAGACGTCTTGCTCGCGCACTTCCACAATCAATTGAAGACTCAGACGATGCGCATGGATGCACGCGAAGCTTTCGATGCGGCGCTGCTCCGGCGCCTGGATGTGCTCGAGGAACGCGTTCTGAACCTGGAAACGCGTCCGCGCGTTCGGCCGAACTAAAGACGATGCTCTATAACGAACCCAGCCCGCTCGAAGTCAAGATCCTGACCAAGCGCTTTGGTCTCGCGAATTCCGAATCGCTCGACACCTATCTCGCCACCGACGGCTACAAGGCCTTTCTCAAGGCCATGGAGATGACGCCCGAGCAGATCATCGAGGAAGTGAAAATCTCGGCGCTGCGCGGACGCGGCGGCGCGGGATTTCCCACCGGCCTGAAGTGGAGCTTCGTTCCGCGCACTTCGCCCAAGCCGAAGTACATCATCATCAACGCCGACGAGAGCGAGCCGGGCACCTGCAAGGACCGGCTGTTGATGGAGAACGATCCGCATCAGTTGATCGAGGGCATCCTGATCGCCGGGCGCGCGGTGGATTCGCACAAAGGCTACATCTATATTCGCGGCGAGTATCGCTACTTGATCGAAGCCATGGATCGCGCCATCGGCGAAGCGTATTCGCGCGGTTACCTGGGCAAGAACATCCAGGGCACGGGTTTCGATTTCGATCTCTACACGCACTCCGGCGCCGGCGCGTACGAGTGCGGCGAAGAAACCGCGCTGCTCGATTCCATCGAGGGCAAACGCGGCGTTCCGCGCATGAAGCCGCCGTTCCCGGCGGTGGTGGGCGCCTGGCAAGCGCCGACGCTGTTGAACAATGTCGAGACGTTCTCGGCGATTCCGGCCATCATTCGCGACGGCGGCGCGGCGTTCGCGGCGCTGGGACCGCCCAAGAACGGTGGAACGCGCTTGGTCTGCCTTGTCCGGGCACATCAATAAACCCGGCGTCTACGAACTGCCGCATGGGTTTCAACCTGCTCCGCATGATTAACGAAGTGGGCGGCGGCATGCGCAACGGCAAGAAACTGAAGGCGGTGGTGCCGGGCGGTTCCTCGTGCCCGCTTTTGAAAGCCGACGAGTGCGACATCCCCATGGATTACGATTCGCTGGCCAAGGTGAAGAGCATGCTCGGCTCGGGCGGCACGGTGGTATTGGACGAAGACACCTGCATGGTGAAGTTCGCGCAGCGCATCATGAAGTTTTACGCGCACGAAAGCTGCGGCTGGTGCATTCCGTGCCGCGAAGGCACCACCTGGCTGAAGAAGATGCTGGACCGTTTCCACAGCGGCGCGGGACAGAAGAGCGACATTCCGCTGATCGGCGAGTTGTCGAAAAATATGCTGGGCCGGACGTTCTGCGCGCTGGGCGACGCGGCCGCGATGCCGACCATCTCCATCGTCGAAAAGTTCACCGACGATTTCGAAGCGCATTTGAACGGCAAGCCGTGCCCTTATCAGCACGCGTCGGAACTGGTGATGGCATGAACAGCACAGCCTCGGAACCGCGAACGCAAATGAGCGACCTAATTCATCTCACGATCGACGGCCGGGCCGTAACGGCCGCGCCCGGAACGCTGGTGATCAACGCCGCCAAAGCGGTCGGCATCGAGGTTCCGTCGTTTTGCTATTACGATGGCCTGTCGCTGCAGGCCGCCTGCCGCATGTGCCTGGTGGAAGTGGAAAAGACGCCCAAGCTGCAGGTGGGCTGCACGCTGCCGGTGTCCGAAGGCATGGTGGTCCACACCGATTCGCCGCAAGTGCATGAGGCGCGCAAGGGCACGCTCGAATTTCTGCTGACCAACCATCCGCTGGATTGCCCGGTGTGCGACAAGGGCGGCGAGTGCGAACTGCAGGACATGACCTTCCGCTACGGCATGGGCGAGAGCCGGTTCCTGGAGCAGAAGCAGCACACGGACGAACAACAATGGTCGCCGGTTGTGTTTTACGACAAGCCGCGCTGCATCCTGTGTTATCGCTGCGTGCGCATCTGCGACGAAGGCATGGGCGTGAAGGCGCTGGGCGTGGGCAACCGCGGCTCGGTGTCGGTGATCGAGCCCAACCATTTCGATCATTTGGAATGCGACGAGTGCGGCATGTGCATCGACATCTGCCCGGTGGGCGCGCTCACCAGCGGCACGTATCGCTATAAGACGCGTCCCTGGGAGATGAAGCACGTCGGCACCATCTGCACGCATTGCGCCGATGGCTGCAAGACCACGCTGGGCGTTCGCAACAACGAAATCATTCGCGGCAACAATCGCGACCGGTCGGGCATCAACGGCGAGTTCCTGTGCATCAAGGGCCGGTACGCGGCGGATTTCGTGAACAGCCCGGAGCGCCTGCAATCGCCGATGATTCGCCGGAACGGCGAGCTGGAGCCGGTGTCGTGGTCGGAAGCTCTGATCGGCGGCGGCGCGACAAGCTCAGAGAAGTGAAGGCGCGCGACGGCAAGTTCGCCGTCATCGGATCGAACCACACCAGCAACGAAGAAAATTACTACTTGCAGAAGTTCGCGCGCCAGGCGCTGGGCACCAACAACATCGATCATCATCGCACCGGCGACATCGCGACGCTGCTGGATGCGCTGAGCGGCAAGCAGGACGGGCTCGGCGACGACCGCCGATCTTTACGATCGCAAGGCGATCCTGGTGGTATCGAGCGATCTTTCGCAGCAGCATCCGTTTCTCGCGTTCCAGATCCGCGCCAACTACCGGCATCACGACGCGCACGTTTACACCGTCACGCCGGGCCCGGTGCGCGAGCAAAGCATGGCCGTGCGCAGCCTGATCACCGTGCCGGGCCACGAACTGGCGGACGTCGAATCGCTGCGCGAGCAGCTCCAGAAAGAACCGGAGCTGGTGATTCTTTTCGGCGACGCGATCAAGGGCGACGCGATCCGCAAGCTGGTGGCGTTCGGCGATTCGCTCGGCATCCCGGTGAAATACGTTTGCCTGGTGGATTATTCGAATTCACGCGGCGCATCCGACATGGGGCTGAGTCCCGATTCCGGCCCCGGCTATCAGCCGTTGGACGTCGCCCGGCCTGGCCTACGACGAAATTCTCGCGGCCACGAATCTCGACGTGCTGTGGGTGGTGGGCGCCAATCCGCTGAAGAACGCCGCCCTCGCAATCCGACGGCGCGTTCGTGATCGTTCAGGATCTATTCATGACGGAAACCGCGGCGCGCGCCGACATCTTATTCCCGGCGGCTTCCGCTTACGAGAAACACGGGACCGTCACCAACGTTTGCGGCGAAGTGCAGCGCCTCAAGGGCGGCGTGCAGGTGATGGGCGCCAAGCCGGACCTCGAAATTCTCGGCCTGCTCTCGAAAGAGATGGGCGTGAACCTCGGCATGTGGTCCGCCGACAAAGTGTTGGAAGAGATTCGCAAGAACGTGCATGGTTATAATGTTCCTTTGCCCGTACTCGCAACAGGGGGAGCAGCGCAAACCGCGCCGGTGAATGGCCGCGTGCCGGTGAGTTCGCGGCCGGAGCTGATACAGTCCGCGCGCGACACTCTGTTCACGTCCGGAACCTTGGGCCGTTACTGCAAGAAACTGAATTCGACACTCGAGGCGCCGGGCGCGTTGTATTCAGAACCGCGGCCTTAAGTTCATCCATGAATTTTTTCATACTCAGCCTCATCAAGGTGGCGCTGGTCGCCTTCGTGCTTCTCACCACGCTCGCGTATTTGCAGTGGATCGAGCGCAAGGTGATCGCGCACGTCCAGCTTCGCGTGGGCCCCTACCGCGTGGGCCCGCACGGATTGCTGCAGCCGCTGGCCGACGTGGTGAAGCTGATCACTAAGGAAGGCTTGATCCCTTCGCACGTCAACAAGCTCTTCTATCTGATGGCGCCGTTCGTCGCGGTGACGCTGGCGCTGATCTCGATTTCCGTCATTCCGTTCGGCCCGCAAATCACGATCGGCCCGGTGACTACCTGGATGCAGCTTACCGATCTGCGCATCGGGATCCTGTTCGTGCTCGCGGTCTCCTCCATCGGCGTCTATGGCGTGGCGCTGGGCGGCTGGGCGTCGAACAACAAGTATTCGCTGCTGGGCGGCCTGCGCAGTTCGGCGCAGATGATCAGCTATGAACTGCCGCTGGCGCTCGCGGTGGCCGCGCCGCTGCTGCTGGCCAACACGCTCAGCTTTCGCGAGATGGTGAACTACCAGAGCGGCTATTGGCTGGGCTTCATCCCGCGCTGGAATCTTTTTCCCGAGATTCTGGGCTTCATCGTTTTCATGATCGCCGGATTCGCCGAAACCAATCGCGTTCCGTTCGATCTTCCCGAAGCGGAGAACGAACTGGTGGCTGGCTTCCACACCGAGTACAGCAGCATGAATTTCGCCGCGTTTTTCATGGCCGAGTACGCCAACATGGTGACCGTCACGGCCGTCGCGACGCTGCTGTTTCTGGGCGGCTGGCAGCCGCCGTTTCCCGCGCCTTATTCCGATGTTGTGCCTATTCTCGTTTTCGCGATCGGCGGATTGATCGCGCTTTATCACGGCCTCAATCCGGCGCGGCGCATGGACAAATTCACGTTGCCGGCCACGGCCTTGGTCTTCCTCGGCATCGCCGCCATCTTCGGACTCTCGCTCTTTGTTCCGTTGCTCAAACCAATTCTGATGGCGCTGTTCTGGTTCTGCGGCAAGGTCCTGGTTCTGTTGTTCGTCTTCATCTGGGTTCGAGCGACGCTTCCGCGCTTTCGATATGACCAGTTGATGCGCTTCGCCTGGATCGGGCTGTTCCCGCTTGCGATGTTCAACCTGCTGGCCACCAGCTTGATTGTGGCCCTCACAACGAAATAGCTATGACTGCGCTTATCTTCCTCGTCTTCGCCGGCATCGCGGTCTTTTGCGGCATCAACCTGGTGGTGCAGACGCATCCCATCGCCAGCGCGCTGTCGCTGATCGGCGTCATGGGATCGCTGGCGGTGCTGTACCTGCAGCTGGGCGGCGAATTCATCGCCATGGCACAGGTGATCGTCTACGCCGGCGCCATCATGGTGCTGTTTGTTTTCGTCATCATGCTGTTGAACGCGGGCGCGGAAACGCCGACGTTTCAGGTTTCGCGCTTCGTCAAGTATTTCGGCGCCGTCCTTCTGGTCCTTTTCCTGGTATTGATCAGCTTCATCATTCAAGCAGCGCTGCCGAGAACCGAGGGCGTGGTCTTCGGCACTTTCCAGGGCACTGCGCCTCGGACGTTGGACGAAAACTTTTCACCGCCTATCTGCTGCCCTTTGAAGTGACCTCGGTCCTGATCCTGATCGCGATCGTGGGCGCGATCGTGCTCGCCAGAAAGGAAGTCTGACCATGCCGAAACGCTCCCGTCCCTTTGAGCTGGTACCTGATCCTGAGCGCTATTCTTATTTACGCTGGGCGTGGCCGGCTTCATTTTCCGGCGCAACATCATCACCGTCTTCATGTCCATCGAGCTGATGCTCAACGCGGTGAATTTGACCTTCATCACTTTCTCCTACCAGTTCAAGCAAGTGGATGGGCACATCTACAGCTTCTTCGTGATGGTGGTGGCCGCCGCCGAAGCCGCCGTGGGGCTGGCAATTATTCTCACGGTGTTCAAGAATCGCGCCACGCTGATGATCGACGAAGTGAATTCGATGAAGTACTGAGCCATGAGTCTCCTTAAATGAACCTCTGGCTGATTCCAATCTTTCCGCTGCTCGGGTTCCTGGCGAACGGGCTTTTCGGCCGGCGCATTCCGAAGGCGTTGATCAACACTTTCGCCGTCGGCTCGGTGGCGCTCTCGTTCGCCTGGGTGGTGAAGACGCTGCTCGGGCTGAGCCCCATCGAAACCAAGTACATCGAGCACTACTTCACCTGGATCCAAAGCGGGATGCTGAACATCGGCGTCGATTTCGCGGTGGACCGCCTCACCGCCATCATGCTGATGGTCGTGACGGGCGTCGGGCTTGTTGATTCACATCTACGCCGTCGGCTACATGGAGCACGAGGGCGGCTACTACCGCTTCTTCGCCTACCTCAACCTGTTCATGTTCTTCATGCTGGTTCTGGTGCTGGCGCAGAATTACCTGCTGCTGTTCGTCGGCTGGGAAGGCGTGGGGTTGTGCAGCTATCTGCTGGTCGGGTTTCTACCTCACCGAGCAGTTCGCCACTACCGCGGGCAACAAGGCATTCATCGTCAACCGCATCGGCGATTTCGGATTTTCGCTCGCCATCTTTCTGATCGTCCGGCAGTTCGGCACGCTCGATTTCTCGAAAGTATTTGATGCCGCCAAGGGCATGCCGGTCGGAAGCGAGCGTCGGGATTCTCACCACCATCACGCTGCTGCTGTTGGTGGGCGCCACCGGAAAATCGGCGCAGATTCCGCTGTATGTCTGGCTTCCCGACGCGATGGCCGGTCCCACTCCGGTGTCCGCTCTCATCCACGCGGCCACCATGGTCACCGCCGGCGTCTATATGATCAGCGCGCTCGGCTACGCTGTTCACTGAAGGCGCCCATCACCATGGACACCGTGGCGGTGATCGGCCTGGCGACGGCGTTCTTCGCGGCGACCATCGGTATGACGCAGATGGACATCAAGAAAGTGTACGCCTACTCCACCGTGTCGCAGCTCGGCTACATGTTCCTGGGCGTCGGCGTGGGCGCGTTTTCGGCCGGCATCTGGCATTTGATGACGCACGCGTTCTTCAAGGGCCTGCTGTTCCTGGGCGCGGGCGCGGTGATTCACGGTCTGCACGGCGAACAGGATCTGCGGCAGATGGGCGGCCTGTTCAAGCACATGAAGATCACGGCGATCACGCTGTTCTGCGCGTCGCTTGCGATCTCGGGCGTTCCCGTTCACCTCCGGCTTCTTCAGCAAGGACGCGATCCTGGTGGCCGCTTACGAACGCGCGCCCTGGATGTACTGGATCGGCGTGCTCACCGCGGGCATGACCGCGTTCTATGTCTTCCGCGCCTGGTTCATGGCGTTCACCGGCGAGTATCGGGGACACGCGCATCCGCACGAATCGCCGCTGGTGATGACTGGGCCGTTGATGATCCTCGCGGTTCTCGCCGTCTGGTCGGCGGCTTCATCAACGTGCCGCATATCCTGGAGCCGATGTTCGCCGAGAAAGCCGAAAATCAGAGCCTGGCGTGGCTTTCGGCCGGCCGTGGGTCATTCTGGGCATTTTCCTCGCCTGGCTATTCTATGTCGCCAAACGCGGCTTGGCCGATTCGTTCGCCAAAGCCATCGGCGGCCTCTACACACTGGTCTATAACAAATACTTCGTCGACGAAGCCTACGACGCGGCCGTGGTTGAGCCGCTGATCGAAGGCTCCCGAACCGTGCTGTGGCGCGGCATTGATGCCGGGCTGATCGACGGCACGGTCAACGGCGTCGGCCGCCGATCGCGCGGCATCGGCTCCATCTTGCGCCTGATCCAATCGGGCAATATCCGCAGCTACGCCGCCTGGGTGGTGCTGGGTTCCATCGTCTTGCTGATCGCCATCGGATTCGCGGGAGGCCTGCGATGACGCTGCTCGATGCGGTAATTTTTCTTCCGCTGCTGGCGTTTCTGATCATTCTGGCGCTGCCCAAGGACAACCCCCAACTGATCCGCCTGTTCAGCTTGATCGCGTCGCTGGCGGTTTTCGTGGTTTCGCTCGGCTTGATCGCGCCCGTGTGGTCCGCGTCGCCGGGCAAGTTCGCGCTCGAGAGCAAGCGACGCCTGGATATCGACGCCCGCCATCAATTATCACGTCGGGCGTGGACGGCATCAGCCTGTGGCTGGTGATGCTCTCCACCTTTCTTACGCCGCTCTGCGTGCTGGTGTCGTGGAAGTCCATCGACAAGCACATCAAACAATTCTTTGCGTTCCTGTTGTTGCTTGAATTTGGACTGATTGGCGTCTTCTGCGCGCTCGATTTCTTCCTGTTCTTCGTCTTCTGGGAAGTTTCGCTGGTCCCCATGTACTTCCTGATCGGCATCTGGGGCCACGAGCGCCGCATTTACTCCGCCCTCAAATTCTTCCTGTACACCATGGCCGGATCGGCGCTTGATGCTGGTGGCCATCATCTACCTCTACAATCAGGCCGGCACGTTCGACTATACGAAGATCCTGGCGGGCTTGCAGAGCGGGGCAATCTCGCTCAGCTCCACCGAGCAATTGTGGCTGTTCCTGGGCTTCTTCATCGCCTTCGCCATCAAGGTTCCGATCTTTCCGCTGCACACCTGGCTGCCCGACGCGCACGTGGAGGCTCCCACCGCCGGCTCCGTGATGCTGGCTTCCGTAATGCTGAAGATGGGCACCTACGGTCTGCTGCGTTTCTGCGTTCCGATGTTTCCGAACGCCGCGCGCGAGTGCGCCGGATGGATCGTCGATCCTGGCCATCATCGGCATCGTCTACGGCGCGCTGGTGGCGATGGTGCAGCCCAATATGAAGAAGCTGGTGGCGTATTCGTCGGTGAGCCACCTGGGTTTCGTCGTGCTTGGGATCTTCTCGCTTCACCCAGCAGGGATTCGACGGCGCGGTGTTTCAGATGCTGGCGCACGGCATCTCCACCGGCGCGCTGTTCCTCCTGGTCGGCTTCCTCTATGAGCGGCGGCATTCGCTCGAAATCGCGTCCTACGGCGGCGTATCGACGCCCGCGCCATGGCTGGCGACCGCCTTCATGGTCACCATGCTCGCCAGCATCGGCCTGCCCATGCTCTGCAATTTCATCGGCGAGTATCTGGTGCTGCAAGGAACGTCGCTGATCAACTTCCGCTGGACCGTGTTCGCGGCGCTGGGCGCGATTCTCGCGGCTTGCTACATGCTGTGGCTCTACCAGCGCGTGTTCTTCGGCAAGGCATCCGAGGATCTGACGCACCACATGCCCGATCTGCAACTTCCGCGAGTACGCCATCATTGTTCCCCTGATCGTTTTGATGGTCTGGATGGGCACCTACACGCAGAGTTTCCTTCCGCCGATTTCCGCATCGAACGCCGTGCTGCTGGGGCCCATCGACGCGCGCCGCGAGATTCATGTGCGAGCCAGCGCCACCGCGAAGCGCGCCAACGGTTCTCGCAGCCCAAGGGGAGCTGGTCCATGCCCGTTAACTTCATGCCGACGGGCACGGATTACTTCCGCATCCTGCCCGAAATCATCATGACCGTCGGCGGCACCTTGATCATGCTGATCGAGGGATGGCTGGGCGAAAACAAGAAGCGCAATCTTTCGGCTCTCACCTTTGTGGCGTTCGCCGCGGCTCTGGTGGCCGCCGTCGCCGCCAATGGCAGTCCAGGGCTGTCGTTCTCGAACATGCTGATCGTGGA
Source organism: Bryobacterales bacterium (assembly GCA_963713415.1). Taxonomy (GTDB): domain Bacteria; phylum Acidobacteriota; class Terriglobia; order Bryobacterales; family Bryobacteraceae; genus Palsa-89. The sequence goes on from CAVQLV010000001.1 coordinate 131,530, forward strand.
CGGCTTCGCGACGTTCTTCCGCGTGCTGGTGATCGGGGTCGGCATCCTGAGCCTGCTTTCGGCCGTGCAATACCTGAAGCGCGAACACTGCCGAATCGTCCGAATACTACGCGCTGCTGCTTTTCTCGGTCACCGGCCAATGCATCATGGCCACGGCCAATGAGCTGATCATGATCTTCATCGGCCTGGAGATCTCCTCCATCGCCACCTACATCCTGGCCGGCTACCTGCGCGACGACAAGCGCAACAACGAAGCCGCGCTGAAGTATTTCCTGCTGGGATCGTTCGCTACCGCGTTTCTGCTGTACGGAATCGCCTGGATTTACGGAACCACCGGCAGCACCAATCTCGATGTCATCCGGACCGCTCTGCTCTCCGGCGGCTCCGAGCCGCAGCCTGATCCTGGCCGGCACCGCGGCGGCGCTGATGTTCGTCGGATTCGCTTTCAAAGTTTCGGCCGCGCCCTTCCAGATCTGGGCGCCCGATGTTTATCAAGGCGCGCCTGCGCCCGTGACGCTGTTCATGTCGGCCGGCCCCAAGGCCGCGGCGTTCGCGGTTTTCCTGCGCGTGTTCATGACGGCCTTCGGGCCCATCAGCAATCGCTGGGAACCGTTCGTATGGTCGTCGGCGCTGCTCACCATGATCATCGGAAACTTCGCGGCGCTGATGCAGACCAACATCAAGCGATTGCTGGCCTACAGCTCCATCGCGCACGCGGGCTACGTCATGGTGGCCATCGCGGCGCACAATCAGATCGGCGTCGCCGCCGCCATGTTCTATCTGGCCGCTTATGCGTTGATGAACATCGGCGCCTTCGCCGTCATCACGCATTTCTCGCGGCAAGGCGAGAAGTTCGTGAATATCGAAGATCTCGCCGGGCTGGGCTGGAAGCAGCCGGTGACCGCCGGGTTGTTCGCCATCTTCCTGCTGTCGCTGATCGGCGTGCCGCTCACCGGCGGATTCTTCGGGAAGTTCTACATCTTCAAAGCCGCGCTGGACGCGAACCTGGTGTGGCTGGCGATCCTCGGCCTGCTGAACAGCGCGGTGGCGGCTTATTACTATCTGCGCATCCTGGTGGTGATGTACATGAACGAGCCCGGCGAAGCGACGCTGTCGATTCAACCGGTGGGCATGGGCATCGGAGCTACGTTGTGGGTGGCTGCGGTGGGAACGCTGGTGCTCGGGATCTTCCCGTCGGTGCTGCTGAACTTCGCCACCAGTTCGAGCGCGCTCGTAAAGTAAGCGACGCTAGCCGATCGACTTCAACAAGGTCTGTGTCATCTCATCGCCGACCTTCAGCGCTGCGGTATTGGCTTCAAAGCTGTTGTTGGCCTGGATGAGTGCCACAGCCTGTGCGCTCAAGTCCACGGTATCGCCCTGCGGCGGCGACAAGGACGGCCCCTGGGCGATGTTCTGAGCCACTTGATTGAGCTGGGTTTCGGCTCTTTGCATCCCTTGCAGGGAAGATGTCATTCCAATGGTCATAGGAACCTCTGGAAGGCCGGGCGGCCACTTCCATGCTTTCTTTCGCTATTGCTGCTTAATTTCCTCTTCGACAGCTTTGGAAAGAAATTGAGCCATATTGTACTTAAGGTCTTCGATTCCCTGACCGGTCACGCTGGATATCTCATAGAAAGGCAGGTGCTTCTCGGCCGCCAGCGCCCTTCAGGGCATCAATCCGGGCCTTATCCTGCGCCACGTCCACCTTAGAGGCCACCACGAACATCGGCTTCCGCACCAGATCCGGGCTGAAACCCTCCAGTTCCTCCATCACGACGCGAAAATCGTCCACCGGATCGCGGCCCGTGGCTTCGGAGACATCCACCAGGTGCACCAGCAGGCGCGTGCGCTCGATATGCCGCAGAAACTGGACGCCCAGGCCGTGCCCCAGGTGCGCGCCTTCGATCAATCCCGGGATATCGGCCACCACGAAGCTCTCATCGCCCGCGCTGACCACGCCCAGGTTCGGTTCCAGCGTAGTGAACGGATAATCGGCGATCTTGGGCCGCGCCGCCGAGATGCGCGAGATCAGCGTCGATTTGCCGGCGTTCGGAAAGCCTACCAGGCCCACGTCGGCCAGCAGCTTCAATTCCAGGCGCAGCTTCTTTTCCTCGCCGGGCCTTCCGGGCTCATGCTCGGTGGGCGCCTGATGCGTGGAGGTGGCGAAGTGCTGATTGCCGCGCCCGCCCTTGCCGCCGCGCGCGATGACGAACCGCTCGCCGGGATGCGTGAAATCGTGCAGCGCTTCGCCGGTCTCGTCGTCGTAGACGATGGTCCCCACCGGCACGGGAACATCGATGGAAGCGCCTTCGCGGCCCGTGCGGTTGCTGCCTTCGCCATGCCGGCCGCGCTCGGCCGTGTGCTCGGGATTAAAACGGAAATGCAGCAGCGTGTTGTGGTGTTCGCTCGCGACAAATACCACGTCGCCGCCGCGCCCGCCGTCGCCGCCGCTGGGACCGCCCCGCGGGACATACTTCTCCCGCCGGAAGGCAAGGCAGCCATTGCCGCCATCGCCCGCCTTCACGCGGATTCGTACTTCATCAATAAACATGGGATCGGGCTAGGGTTAGCCCGCAGACTTTGTATCGAACGCCCGAGCTACGCTCGCCGGCAGTGGCTTCGATGCTGATGAACTTGCCGAAACGGCCGCGATCGCGAAACACGACAATGCCGGGGACTTTGGCGAACAGCGTGTCGTCCTTGCCGCGCCCGACGTTCTCGCCCGGCTTGAAGATGGTGCCGCGCTGCCGCACCAGAATGGATCCGCCCGTCACCGTTTCGCCGCCGAAGCGCTTCACGCCCAGCCGCTGGGCATTGGAATCGCGCCCGTTCTTGGAACTGCCTAAACCTTTTTTATGTGCCATATCAATCTATCCGAGAGCCTATGCCAGGATCTCGCTCACCTTCACCTGCGTGTAGTTTTGCCGGTGGCCGATGGTGCGCTTGTACTGCTTCTTGCGTTTGAACTTGAACACGATCACTTTGTCGCCGCGCCCGTGTTCGGAGATGGTGCCCTTCACGCGGGCGTCGGCCAGCGCGGCCCCAGCCGTCACTTCGTTTGAATCGTTCACCACCGCCAGCACGCGGCCGAATTCCACTTCAGAGCCGACATCGCCCGGGAGCGTTTCCACCCGGACCACATCGCCCGGAGCGACGCGATACTGTTTCCCGCCGGTTTCAATTACTGCGTACATAACTATCCTTCGTAAGTGTTCAGAATGTGGGTCGTCAGGCAGACTAAGCCAGGAAAAGCTTACCTGGAGCCGCAAAGTTTTATGATACAGCAAGTTGTATGCAGTCCGCAAACACGGCCAAGAGGCCAAGGGAGTTCACATGATTGTGAACGCGGCACGCACGAGTGCGAGCGCCACGAATCGCGGCGATCGAATGACGGCACTGCACTGCTCATCTCTTATATCTTTATCCGCAATTCACGCCATGCATGGTGTAAAATCTGTTGTGGATCGGAGGGCCCAGGCTGCCCCTTTCCGCTGTTTCGCCCGCGACCTAATGAACCTGGATGGCATTCGCGTCTTACTGGTAGAAGACAACCCCGGTGACGCGCGCCTGTTCACCGAGCTGGTTCGCGAGACCGGCGCCGGCCAATGGAAGCTGGTGCAGGTAGACCGGTTGTCGGCCGCGCTGGACCTGTTAAAGCGCGAGCCGTTCGACGTGATGCTGCTGGATCTCTCGCTTCCCGACGTCGAAGGCCTGGAGACGCTGATCCGCGCCCACACCGAAGCGCCTAAGATTCCGATCGTCGTCCTGACGGGTCACGATGATGAAGCGCTCGCGGTCCGGGCCGTTCGTGCCGGCGCTCAGGACTACCTGGTGAAGGGCCGCATGGATGGGGATCTGCTGGTGCGCTCCATCCGCTACGCCTCTGAGCGTGGCCGGGCCATCGAAGCGCTGGAGCGGCGCGAGGAGCACTATCGGTCCCTGATCGAGAACTCGATGGACCTGATCAGCATCCTGAGCCTGGATGGCACTATCCGCTATGCCAGTCCGTCCCATGAGCGGATGCTCGGCTATCCACTCGATGAATTGGTGGGCACGGAATGTCACGTCGTTTGTGCACCCCGATGACAAGGCACGCGTTCAGACCGCTCTAGTGAACGGCAACAACGGCCGGCCGGTAGAGTGCCGCATCCGCCATTCGGACGGATCGTGGCGCGTGCTGGAATCGTTTTCCCGCGATCTTTCGCACGTCGCCGGAGTCAACGGAATGGTGGTGAACGCGCGCGACATCACCGAGCGAAGGCGTCTGGAGGAGCAGCTCCATCATTCGCAACGGCTGGAAGCGGTGGGCCGTCTGGCCGGCGGCGTGGCGCATGACTTCAACAATCTGCTCATGGTCATCACCGGCTATTCGCACATGCTGCTGGACGCCATGCATCCCAGCGATCCGGCGCGCCAGGATCTGGAGCAGGTGGTCAAAGCGTCCGAGCGCGCCACCGATCTTACGCGCCAATTACTGGCCTTCAGCCGCCGCCAGGGAGTCCGCGCGTCGCTGGTGAATCTCAACGCGCTGGTGCAGGAAATGGATCGCATGCTGCGGCGCGTACTGGGCGAAGAGATCGAATTGACCGTCCGTCTGGCCCCCGAGCTGAAGGCCGTGCGCGCCGATCCGGGCCAGATCGAACAAGTGATCTTGAACATGGTGGTGAATGCCCGCGACGCCATGCCGTCCGGCGGTCAGCTGCTGATCGAAACCAGGAATTCCAGCCCGCCATGCGCGGACTCGGTAATCATTTCGATCAGCGATACCGGAATCGGCATGGACTCGCAGGTGCTCTCACGCGTCTTCGAGCCGTTCTTCACCACCAAGGAGCACGGCACCGGGCTCGGCCTGGCCACCAGCTACGGAATCATCAAGGAAAACGGCGGCGACTTGCGCGTGGAGTCCACGCCCGCCAAGGGAACCACCTTCCGCATCGAGTTGCCGGTTGCCGAGCAGACGTCCGAAGATTTGGAAGTGCCCAAAGAAAACCAGCCGCCGCACGGCACCGAAACCATTTTGCTGGTGGAAGACGAAGATCCTGTGCGGCGCGTGGTGGAAACCATGCTCAAGCGGCACGGCTATCAACGTCCTGGCCTCGGCCTCTTCCAAGGACGCCCTGGTGGCGGCCGAACGGCATCGCGGCGTGATTCATCTCTTGATCACCGATATGGTGATGCCGGGAATGAGCGGGCGCAAGATGGCGGAGTGTCTGGTGGCGGGGCGTCCGGAAATGAAGGTGCTGTACGTTTCCGGCTACGGCGACGCCACGGCCCAAAGCGACGCGCACTTTCTGCAGAAGCCGTTCTCCACCGAAGAACTGGCCACCAAGATCCGCGAAATGCTGAAGTGACGTTCGATTTGGTGGCGTGCCAGTTTCAGCTTGCGGCGCGGCGTGTCGATCCAATTTCCGCCCGGGATGAGCGGGAAACGTCTTGCGCGGCGCGCTCGGGCACGTTTTGCGTGAAGTGGCATGCGCGGAAGATTACGCGCGCATCTTTGAGCCGGCGGCGGCCGCGGCCGGGCCCAGCGGATTGTCGGATTGGCCGCGTCCGTTCGTGATTCGAGCCGCGGCGCTGGAAGGGCGCGAAATTGCAGCCGGGAGAGCGATTTTGTTTCCGGCCTCCATCTGTTCGACACGCGCGATGCCGCTATCGAACACTTCACCCGGGCCTTTGCGCAATGGGCTGACCTGGTCTCGGTGGAGCGAACGCCCGTGGCGGTTGATCTCACTCCTCGAAACGATCCGCGTTTCCAGCATCCGCGTGAACTTTCAAACCCCACGGAGTTGAAGGCCGCCGCCAGTGGCCGGGATGGCGTCGAGTTTTCAGTATTGCTGGCGCGCGCCCGCGATCGCGTGAGCACCTTGCGCAGCCTGTATGGCGCGGGGCCGCTCGAAATCGATTTTCGCGGGCTTGCCGAGCGCGCGCGATCCGTAAAAACAGTGCGCAGCGAATTGCGGCGCGTCGCCGTGGAACGCCGCAGCAGCCGAACCGGGCAGCGCCACGGCATCGGCGGCTTGGTGGGATTCGCCGAATACGCAAGGCGATCTCGCCGAATTCCTGCCGTATCTGGAAGCCGCGCAATGGACCGGCGTCGGCCGCCACTGCACCTGGGGCAACGGTCAGATCCACAACCGAAATTCTGAATTCAGAATCCAGAATGTAGGGAGGAAGTATTCTGAACTATGCGTGCCGTCGCTGTTTACCCACCCGCCGCGAAGTCCGCGTCATCGATCATCCCGAACCCAAACTCACCACGGACACCAGGCCAAGATGCGCGTGCTGGACGTCGGCGTTTGCGGAACCGATCGGGAGATCGTCTCGTTCCAGTACGGCACGCCGCCCGAGGGTTCGCGACTATTTGATCATCGGCCATGAATCGCTCAGTGAAGTGGTTGAGACCGGCTCGAAAGTTTCGAACGTGAAGACCGGCGATCTGGTGGTGATGACGGTTCGCCGCCCGTGCCCGCATCCCGATCTGCGTGGCGTGCCGCGAAGGCCGCCAGGATTTCTGCTACACCGGCGATTTCACCGAGCGCGGCATCAAACAGAACCACGGATACATGACCGAATTCGTGGTGGAAGAAGAGCGCTATCTGAATCCCGTTCCGCGCGAGTTGCGCGACGTCGGCGGTGCTGGTGGAACCGCTGACCATCGCTGAAAAGTCTCTGGAGCAGCTTTGGATGGTGCAGCGCCGTCTTCCGTGGGATGTCCGGAACCCGGCAAACGCCCGCTCATTGCCGCCGCGCTGTGGTGCTGGGCGCCGGACCCGTGGGAATTCTGGGCGCGATGGCTCTGAAGGTGGAAGGCTTCGAGGTCAGCGTTTACTCGCGATCGCCCAATCATGAGGAGAAGAATCGGATCCTGAACGCGATCGGAGTTCCATACATCGCCGCTGAAACGCATTCCACCGAAGAGATGGCGAAGATGGTTGGGCCCATCGATGTGGTCTATGAAGCCACCGGCGCATCCGGCGTCGCCTTCGATGTGCTGAAACATCTGGGGCCGAATGCGGTTTTTGTGTTCACCGGCGTTCCGGGCCGCAAAGGGCCGATCCCGGTGGATACGGACGAAATCATGCGCAACATGGTGCTGAACAATCAACTGGTGCTGGGCAGCGTGAATGCGCCGCCGCAAGCTTTTCAATCGGCCATCCAGCATCTTGGCGTCTTCGCTCAGCAATGGCCCGACGCTTTGCGTTCGGTGATCACGGCGCGTTTTCCGATAGAGCGGGCGCTCGATGCGCTGAAGAGCCAGCCCGGCGGCGTCAAGAACGTGGTCGCGATTGGTGAGCGCGATGAGCGCAGCGAAGACAATCATCAGGATGAGCGAGCGAAGACAATGCAATGGATCGACATTTCCGTGCCCTTGCGCAACGGCATGGTCACTTGGCCCGGCGATGCGAAGTTTGAACGGACCAGCACGCTCGAGATCGCGAAGCGGCGATCCCTGCAATTTGTCGCAGATTTCCACCACCGCGCACATCGGAACTCACATGGATGCTCCGCGCCATTACCTGGCCGACGGCGCCGGCATGGAGACCATGCCGATCGCGGCGTCCATCGGACGGGCGCGCGTGATCGAGATCCAGGATCCCGAGGTCGATCCGGACTTCGGAGCTGGAACCGCATCACCTGGCGAAGGGCGAGCGCGTGCTGTTCAAGACCGGGAATTCCGGCGCACTGCTGGAAGACCGATCACTTCCAGAAGAAATATATTTACATCGCGCCCGAGACAGCCCATTACCTGGCCGAGCGCGGCGTCCAAACCGTCGGCGTCGATTACCTCTCCGTCGGTGGATTCGAGCAGCGGAGGCCCGGAAACTCACCGCATCTTGCTCGCAGGCGGGCATCTGGATCATCGAAGGCCTGATGCTGGAGCACGTCGAACCGGGCGAATATGAACTGATCTGCCTGCCGCTGAAGATCATCGGCGGCGACGGCGCGCCCGCGCGGGCCGTTCTTCGGAAGCTCACTTTGTAGCTGGTACACTTCAGACGCAACACCGAATGCAGTGGCCGGGCACAGCGCTGTTTTGCTGGACTGTGCCTGCTCGCGAGTTGCGCCTACGCGCCAGCCCGTTCCATCCCGCGGCCAATACTCGGTGAGTTTCAAGATCGTTGGCGGCAAGCTGGCCGTCGATCGGGACGCGTTTCAGGTCGCGCCGTCTTTCGTCAAATTCGAGCCCGCGATTCGGCGAAGGTGCGACAGGCGATTGCGAGAATCGCGCTCTCTCTCGCCCAGCCTGCTGTGGCGATTGCGCATGGCCGGATTACATCGATCGCTTACGAAGCGTGGTCCGCCGCGGATCCCGATCGCGCTGGATCTGGGAACGCTTTTCTCCTCGGACTTTCTTTTCGCGGATCTGTTGCAGCAAACGCCGGACTCGGGTCTGATCTTGAACGAAGATGAGATCGACCCGCTGAGCGGCACCATCTCGTTCTCGATCTTGCCGCCGTTCGATTCAGAACGCCGTGGGCATCCAGTTGCCCGCGATGCTGGAATCCCGGCGGCTCGCACCGCATGCCGCAACTGCGCAAACGCCTGGCGCGGCTAAACGGCTCTTTGTGGTCCTCGGCCGACATTCGCAAAGCGCTCGCTCCGCTGTATGCGAATCTCGGGCTGACGCCGCAAATCGTAGTGCTTCCGAGAAACCAGACGATTCAGATCGTCGAAGGCCCGCGGATCGCTTCCATCGTTTTGCCCGCCGATCAGGTTCCCGCGCGCGATATCGACCGGCTGCTCTGGGATCTGCTCGACACCGGCCACTTTCGGAAGGCGACGGGGAAGCGCATCGTCGATTTCGATCGCGGACCTCGGTTACGCCCAAGGCGACGAGCCCTATGCGATCCAGTACCAGATTCAGGCGATGCAGCTTCTGATCTCGCCGCTCGGTTACACATTGGTCACCCAAGCAAGCGCACAGGCACGGGCGCCAGCCAGTACGTCGATCTGCGGGTACAGTCGGCGTCAAGCGCAGCGACGAAACGAAATCGCGCCACATTGCGGGAGGCTTCGCATACAAACCCGGCCAAGGTTTCAGTGCCCTCGGAAATCTTCAGTTGCCGTCGCTCGACTCTGTCCGGCGGCGGCCCACGCGGAACGCTGGGCTCCGGGTCAGTTACTCGGCCGGCTATCTCGGCTGGTCGGCGAGCGCCAATGCAGGCGTGACCGTGGAACGCAATCGCGTCCTGGATGGCGTCAAAGTAAACGAACAGAGCATCGCTGAATCCGCGACGCTCGGCTGGGAGCCTTGGCGCGGACTGGACGGAAACACAGTCCTGCTCCAGTTGGTTCCAAGCCACGCGGTGGTTTTCAATGAAACGCTGAATACCATCGAGCCCGGCGTCCAGTTCGTTCACAACGATCTCACTTCCGAATACCCTTCGCGCATTTCTATCGAACCACGCATCTTGATCGATCTTCGTTTTGCCGATTGCATCATCACGGCCAACACGCATCGCAGCTTCGATCATTGGGAATACGATCTGAGCGGCCGCTTTGAAAATGCGTCGGCAATCCGCCGATCTTCGAGCTGCCCTCGTTCGGAGGCGCGGACACCGTGCGAGGTTTTCGCGCCGACGATGCCATCGGCCGGCGTTTATGGAGCCGACCAAAATGAGCTGTGGTATCCACTGCCGCGCCTGGCCGGTTCTCAAGATCGCGACGTTCGCCGATCTCGGCGGAGCGTATCAGACCATCGGATCGTCTCCGGGCCTGCGCGCGGGGCTGGGAACGGGGCTTCGGCTGGACTTGCGTGTCGCCGTGCTGAGGTTCGATTGGGCCTATGGTTTTGGCAAGGCCGCAACCGGCGGCAGCCGAGGGAAATTCTATTTCAATGTCATACTTCCAAATAACTAACGGCACCAGCACTTACGAATTCGACATGAGCGGCGGTGTTTCCATCGGCGGCAACGTCCGTGGGATCGTGGACCACCAACGCAACCAACCAAATTGTTGCGACGCTCACCGGCGCCAGTACGGTGGCCTTCGATGTCACGTGGGCTGTTCAACGACAAGAATCAGCTTACCATTCAATTCCAAAACACAGAAATCTTCAACTTCTCCGCCGCCGGACTGCACAATTCATTCACAACTCGCGATACCGCGCTAATCGTCAAGCCGGATCTGCCGGCGCGTTAGCGTTCGCGCTTGCAAGGCGACTGGAGCATGAGCCCGGATCACAACCTCACGTTCACTGTCGGCGGCGTCACGTCCACGCTCGAAGGTTTCGTCAGCGATCCGATCGGCCGCTTCATTTTTCATTTCGCAAACCAGGACAACGTGCTCGAAACCAACGTTCTCGGGTTCACCGGTTCCTGGCAGAGCAAGGTGGACGCCAGCGGCACGCCTCTGCTGGATTTTCATTATCAGACCTCCAGCGGCGAAAAAATCTTCGAGCTGCCGAAGGCTGTCGCCATCAATCGCAGCTCGAATCAACTGACTTACACCTACACCAAGGGCAACAAGAACCTCAGCATCGATTTTCAAGGGAACGCTGATGATCGGCGCCGGATTTCCAGATCACTTACGTCGTCGCAGCCGCAGGTATCCAGCTCCGGCGATCCGATGGTCGCCTCCACCACGCTCTGGTTCAACGCAACACTGACCCAGCCCAATCTGCATGGCGATTTGGAACTCACGGTGACGAAGCCCGAGGAACCGCCGGCGCATCCACGCTCACCATCGGCGGCCAGTGCCAGGGCGTGCTCGGCAAGACCAGCTTGCAGGTGGGCTTCACGTTCACGCAAACGTTCGGCGGCGCGGGAAATCAGATCACCAGAACCGCCGCATTCAGCGGAACGCTCGCGTTCAGCGGCGGCCAAGTCCAGTGGACTTTCAGCGCCACGGGAACAAGCATCAATCTGGCCGTGGGCGTGGATATCAAACTGGGAGGCGTCCAGTTGGATGCGCGGCTCAATCTGCCCATGGATGCGGCGGACAGAGCCGGCAGGCGTTACGTTCCTGCTTGGCGTGTAGTTTTTGACCGTTGCCGCGCGGTTCGGCGATCATCCGCAGTCCGTTCTTCACGCGCAGCGTGATCAACGGCAGCGGTTCCACGTGCTGGCCTGGCTCCAGGCGAAACCGCCATTTTTGCGCGATCGCCGCCATCACGATCACGCCTTCCATCCAAGCGAAGCGTTCGCCGATGCAAACGCGGGCGCCGCCGCCAAACGGAAAATAGGAGAACTTGGGGCGCGCCTCGCGAGCTTCCGGCGTCCAGCGCTCGGGATCGAACTTCTCAGGATCTGGAAACCAGCGCGCATCGCGCTGCACCAGATATGGGCTGAGGATGCAGATGGAATTCGGCGGGAATCTCGAACCCGCCCAGTTCAAACGGAGCCTTGCGCCTTCCGGCCGATCGCCCAGGCCGGCGGATACAATCGCAAAGCTTCCGACAGAATCATTTCGGCATAGCGCAACTGCGGGAACGTCCGCCAGTTCCGGCGGCGCGGTCGCCCAGAACCGCATCGATTTCTTGGTGCAAGCCGGCGCTCCACTTCGGGATGTTGCGAAAGCAGATACCAGGTCCAGGTCAGCGCGTTCGCGGTGGTCTCGTGCCCGGCCAGAAACAGCGTGAGCGCTTCATCGCGCACCTGCTCATCGGTCATCCCGCCGCCTGTGTTTCTCCTCGTCTTGCGCCAGCAGCAGCATCGAAAGCAGATCGCCCGTGTCCACTCCGCTCTTGCGGCGTTCGCGAATCAGCCCGTAGATAGTGGCATCCAGCCGCGCCCGCGCCTTCTCAAACCGGCGGATGGAAGGCAGCGGCAGCTTGTCCAGGTAATCGGAAAATGGCATCAGCAGCAAGCGGAACATTTCCAGAACCGTGGTCATCGCCGCGCCGATTTCCGACGCTTCCGATTCCACGTCGGCGCTGAACAAAGTTTTCGCCACTACCGATAGCGTCAATTGCGGCCATCTCGGTGCGAAACATCCATGGTGCTTCCAGCGCTGCCAGCGTTCGCGCACCCGCACCGCGCATTCGCTCATCGCAGCCGCATAACCCGCCAGCCGCTCGCGATGAAACGCGGGCTGCACCAGGCGCCGCTGCCGCAGATGATGCTGGCCTTCGCTGGTAAGCAGTCCCTCGCCCAGCAGGATTTTCGCGCGCTGCAAAGCGCGGCTCTTCAGGAAGTTGTTCTGATTGGTCACCAGAATTTCGCGCACATAATCGGGATGGTTCACCAGATACATGTGCTGTCGCGCCACCCTGAAATAAACCAGGTCGCCATATTCGCGCGCCGCTTTGATGCAGGAAGCCCAGCGGATTCGAGCGGAAGGCGTAGCAGGTTCCCGACGATCGGAGGATTCTTCGGCCCGGGCGGACGTGCGGTTATGGCCGCCACAGCAGCACCACGGCCTGCGCTTCGGCCGACAGCCCTTCGCCCACCGGTCCCAGGCGCTCCGCGGTTTTGAATTTCACCGAGACGTGGGCGGAGTCCAGACCGAGCGTGTCGGCCAGCTTTTGCGCGGATGGCCGCGCGATGATCTTTCAGCTTGGGCCGTTCCAGAATCACGGTGGAATCGACGTTCGCGATTTGATAGCCGTTGCTCGGCCACCAAGCTCGCGCGCGTGCCGCAGGAACAGCAGGCTGTCGCCATTCTTCCAGCGCGGATCGGTGTCGGGAAAGTGCATGCCGATATCGCCCAGCGCGAGCGCGCCCAGCAGCGCGTCGGTGATGGCGTGCGAAAGAATATCGGCGTCCGAATGCCCTTCCAAACCGAATTCGGAAGGAATCGGTACGCCGCCCAGAATCATCGGCCGGCCCGGCTACGATGCGATGAACGTCCCAGCCCTGGCCAATCGCGGAACTCGCTCAAGCTATACCGACCTTGCGCCGTCATTTCTTCCGCCAGGAACAAGCGCGCCAGGTCCATGTCGGACGGCTTGGTGATCTTCAAATTGCGATCGCTGCCCGGAACCACGCTCACTTCCACTTGATCCAGGCGTTCCACCAGGCTGGATTCATCGGTGCCAGCGAACCCATCCTCGCGCGCCTTGGCGAACGCGCTCTTGAGCAGATCGAAGCGGAACACCTGCGGCGTCTGCGCCAGAATCAGGCGCTCGCGCGGGATGGTCTGGCGGATTTTGTTGCGATGCACCTGCTTCACCGTGTCCACCGGCACGATGCCCGACGATCGCGGCGCCGTTTTCCTCGGCTTCGGCGAACACCTTATCCAGAACGCTGTGCTCGATGAACGGCCGCACGGCGTCGTGCACCGCCACCAGTTCGGTGCCGGCACCGAGCGTCGCCAAAGCGTGCTCCACCGATTCCTGCCGGCTGTCGCCGCCTTCCACCAGACGCACCGGCTTGCCGAATTTTTCCTCGCGCCAGCAGCTCGCGCACCCATTCGATGTCTTCGGGCCGCAGCGCAACCACGATCTCCGACACCGCCGGCGTAGAGGCGAACTTCCGGATGGTATGCAGCAGGATGGGCGACCCTTCCAGCAGCATGAACTGCTTCCGGCTGGTGCCGGCCTTTTCGGGGACGGCTCGCCCCATGCGTGTTCCCAGCCCCGCGGCTGGGAGAATAACGGTGACTTTCATTCCAATTCCCTAGCTGGAGGCTGCCACACCCGAACCTCGAGCCTCCGCCGCCTGTGCGCCCGGCGGCTGGCGCTGGCTGCTCGCGCGAACCGCCTTGCGGACGCTCGGCGTGGCTCGGACTCTTGTCGTGAACGGCGTGCATACGATCGTCAAAACGGCCAAAGATCATTTTACCGGCGGTGGTCTGCAGCACGCTGGTCACGGAAATATCGATGGTCCGCGAGATCATCTTCTTGGCGTTGTCCACCACCACCATGGTGCCGTCGTCCAGATACGCGACGCCCTGGTTGTACTCCTTGCCTTCTTTCAGAATAAAGACGCGCATGGTCTCGCCCGGGAGTACCACAGGTTTCAGCGCGTTGGCCAGCTCATTGATGTTCAGGACCTCCACGCCATGCAGTTGCGCCACTTTATTGAGATTGAAATCGTTGGTGACGATCTTGCAGTTGTAGACCTTGGCCAGCTCGATCAGCTTCATGTCCACTTCCGGCACGTTGGGGAAATCGTCTTCCAAGATCTGCACGTTCAACTGCGTCATTTTCTGAACGCGCTGCAGGACGTCCAGACCGCGGCGCCCGCGATTGCGCTTCAGCGAATCGGCCGAATCGGCCACCAACTGCAGCTCGCGCAGCACGAATTGCGGGATCACCAGCGTGCCATCCAGGAACCCGGTTTCGACGATGTCGGCGATGCGGCCGTCGATGATGACGCTGGTGTCCAGGATCTTGAACGATTGACTGGACACCTGCTCGCCGCCGAACAGCCCGCCCAGCGCGCCCAGGTTCAGCATGTCGCCTTTGCTGGCGCCTACCATCAGGCCGACATAGCCCATCCACAGCAGCAGCAGAATCTCGAGAAACGAAATGGTCGACGAACCGGCACGGAAACGCGTGTCCGAGAATGAGAGCGATGAGGTACGCGCCCAGGATTCCCAGCAGCGATCCGAAAGCGGCCCCAAACAAACGCTTGAGAGTTGTTTTGCGAACCTGGATCTCGAACAGAACGATGGCCACGCCGGCCAGAAAACCCGCTGCCGCGCTATAGGGAGGCGGAAAATCAAAAGGATGAAGGAACCATGCGGCGGCTGCAAGCAACACCACGAATAGGAAACGGATGATGAGCAGATTACTCACGAAACCACCCCCGGCGCACGCGGATTGTGGATCTAAGCGGCACCCCTGTGTTACACAGGTGCCATTGAGTATAGCACTGAAAATAGGGACGATGTGATAGCTGAGGTTGGGGCGTTACAGAAAGGTAAGAAAGATGAGAGGGAAAGGCCCGCGCGAGGTTCGGCTCGCGAGAGCCTTAGAGAGCTTTGGCGAGTTCTTCGGCGAACGCGCTGGGCGGGCCTTGCGGACCACTCTGCTGCGGACGCTTGTGCTTTTTTCCACCCCGCTCACGGCGTGGGGCGGAGCAGCGCTGGTGCGATTCACTTGACCAGCCGGCCCGGCGGGTCCGGGACCTTTCGATCTGGGCGGCTGCGCTTGATTGGCACGCAGCAACCGATCTTCAAGAGGCGCGCGGTCAAAGCGCCGGATGATCGAGTTCATTTCTTCCGAGTTGGGGGTGTCGATGAAGGCGAATCCCTTGGACTCTTGAGTCTCTGGGTTGCGGATCACCTTGACATCGTCGTAGACGAGGTTTTCTGCGTTAAGCCAGGACTTGATGTCGTCCTTCGTAACCCAGACAGGCAAGTTTCCGAGGAATACTGTAAAGCTCATTCGAGGTCTGTCGTTAACTCCGTTGTTGGGGATTTGGCGGAACTGCTTCGCGGATGCGATCCATGAAAGCTAACCTATCGTATCACAGCGTGCGAGCGCCCGGCAAACACGTAGATTTTTCCTAACCTGCTCGTTCGGAAGGAGAAGGACTTGCGGTCACTTTCCGTGCGCTCGGCGAAGTCGGAGCCTTTCAGGTGAAGCTAGTGCAGCCGCGCAGCGCTGGCTGGTTCGCTCTCATTTTCGGTTCGATGGACGCCAGAATCTCGCTGCGGGGCAGCAGGTAAACGATGTAAATGGACCCTGCTTCCAACGCCCGATAAGCCGCCAGATTGACCGGCATGTTTAAGTAACGCAAGGAGAAAAAATATTTCTCGATAGGATCGCGCCCGTTGGGCCGGTTGATCTGTTCTTCGCGCGCCACCACGCGACCTTCCCTGGCTTCCACTTTGCCGTCCAGCAGATCGAAATACAGCATCATCGGCACGCGCGAGGCCATGAACACCGCGAGCCCCAGCGAGATCAGAATGGATCCGAGCATGATGGCGCCGCCCATTTTTCCGTGAGCCTCGAACAAATCATTCACGTGGATCAGTTCGGTGAGCAGAGCTGGGAAACGCATTCCCCAAGGGAAGCTGCTCGCGCTGGGCTGTGATCCAGGTCCAAATCGCGAAGGGAGCTACGGCGAAAACAGCGGTCAGGATGGCGGGCCGGGCAAACTGTGGCGCGAATCGCTTTCATCTGTTCTTTGGAAAGCCGCCCCTTGCGATTCGCCTCCAGCGACTCCGGCGAAAAATGCAGGGCCTTGGACAGGTCGTACAGGACCTGCTCTTTGGTGCGGAATATTGTGGCGTCTTCAATCACGCAACAGACTCAGCTCCGGCACGTTCACTCCAGGACTACTTGGGAAATATCGACCGTGGGAGCGGGATACTTTAACCGCATGTTGTCGAGCGCTGCACCACCAACTCGGCCACCAGGTAGTTCCGGAACCATTTTCGATTGGCCGGAATCACGTACCAGGGCGCCTCCTGCGTGCTGCAATTGTGCAAGGCTTCTTCATAGGCCTCCGTGTAGTTGTCCCAATGCTGGCGCTCCTCGAAATCCGGCAGCGAGAGTTTCCAGTTCCGCGAAGAATCCTGAATGCGCGCCTCGAACCGCTTCTTCTGCTCCTCCCGGCTGATGTGCAGAAAGAACTTCAGAATGGTGACGCCGTTTTCCGTCAGCATGCGCTCGAAATCGTTGATCTGCCGGTAGCGGCTGCCGCCAGACCGATTTCGGAACCAGCTCGTGCACCCGCACAATCAGCACGTCTTCGTAGTGGGACCGGTTGAAGATCCCGATATTGCCCCGGGGCGGAACGGCCTTGTGGACGCGCCATAAAAAATCGCGCGCCAGCTCTTCGGTGGATGGCGCTTTGAACGACGTCACATCGCAGCCCTGCGGATTCACGCCGGACATGACGTGCCGGATGGTGCCGTCTTTGCCGGCCGCGTCCAGGCCCTGCAGGACAATCAGCAGCGAATAGCGCTTGTCGGCGTAGAGCAGATGTTGCAGCTCGCGCAGCCGGTCCAGCGTTTTCTGGTGCCCTTTGTCGTCGCGCTTTCTTCCGAACGTATCGCGGGGTCCCGGTGCTTGAGGCGAAGCTTGCTGCCGGGCTGCACGATGCAGTGTTTGGCGAGGTCCATACCTGTACTATCGCCATGAGTCCGCTTTTGATGAGAGAATTGGCATTTGATTCGGCTGTTTCTCGCAATTTTGCTGGCTGGGGCGGCAGCGCGTTCCGCCAGCCAAGGCTCCGGCGGACGAATTCGCACGCCCGCCGGGCCGCCCTGCGCGGTGAATCTCGACGGCGGGGTGCTGTTGCTCAAAGGACGCGCGGAGGCCTATGACCCGATCTTCCGATTCGAACAGGAGCCCAACTTTTACTACTTGACCGGTTGGTCCGAGCCCGGCGCCGTGCTGCTGTTAACCCCGTCGGAGAGATCCTGTTCCTGCCGCGTCACAATGAACGCGCGGAGCGATACTCGGGCAAGCGCACCTCAGCCGAGGATGCCGACGCACATACCGTCACCGGTTTCGAAAAGGTCCTGCCGATCGAAAAGCTGGAATCGGAGCTGGACCTGGCGCTTAGTTCCCATGCGCGCCTTTATGCGCCCTGGAGCGAATCCTATGCCGGCCAGTTGCGCTCGCGCTATCCCTTCCGCGACGTCGCGGACGCCACGCCGCTCATCGCGAAGCTGCGCGTGAAAAAATCGGAGGCGGAGATCGCAGCCATCCAACACGCCACCGACGTCAGCATGGAAGCCCATCGCGCGGCCTGGAAGCGGCTGGCGGCCGGACAGTACGAATACCAGGTGGCCGCTGCGCTGCTCGACACCTTTCTCGACGCGGGCTGCGAGGGCCCGGCCTATTCGCCCATCGTCGGCTCCGGGCCCGAACGGCGCCATCCTGCACTACATGTCGAACCGGCGGCGCATGGATCGCGGCGAGCTGGTGGTCGATCGATGCGGCCGCGCAATGCGACTAGCTACGCGAGCGACATCACGCGCACTGTTCCGGTGGGTGGCAAATTCACGCCGCGCCAGCGCGAGATCTATCAGATTGTGCTGGGCGCGCAGAAGGCCGCCATTGCCGCCGTGAAGCCTGGAGCGTGGCTGATCCGGCCTCGGGCGAATCGCTCACCAAAATCGCCCGCGACTACATGGACGCGCATGGAAAAGACCTGCATGGCGAGCCGCTGGGCAAATATTTTACTCACGACATCGGGCATCAGGTGGGTCTGGAAGTGCACGACCCGCCGCTCCGACGGCCCGCTCGAAGCCGGCATGGTGATCACCATCGAGCCAGGCGTCTACATCGCCGAAGAAAAGCTCGGCATTCGCATCGAAGACGTCGTGCTGGTGACGCCCAATGGCGCGAAAGTCCTGAGCGCGGCGCTGCCCAAGGAGCCGGACGAGATTGAAAAAGCCGTCTCCAAATAAGCTGCCTTCGCATAAACGGACGCTCGGCTACGTCGCCGTCCTGGCTGTGACGCTCGCGGTCGCGATTGTCCTGGGATGGACGTCGCTCGCGGCGCAGATCGACGACGACGCCTATGACGTGATGTTCCGCCTGCATCCTCCGCCGGCCGTCCGCAGCCGCACTCGCCTGATCCTGGCGATCGACGACGCCACCTTCGGCGCCATGGGCGGCGTGCGCGCTTACCGCACCATGCTGGCCAAGGCGCTCGAACTGCTGACGCCCGCGGAGCCGAAAGTGGTTGCCATGGACATGGTGCTGGCCGACCAGGAAGACCGCCCGAAGACGAGCGACTGCAGCCGCGCCATGCAGTCCACCACAAACCTGGTGCTGGTGGCGCATCTCCAGAACGGCCACTGGGAGGATCCGCTGGACAAATTTCGCCGGGCATGCCACGGCAACTGGGGCACGACGGCGCGGACGAACTGTCGCGCGACGGCGTCACCCGGCAGATCCCGCTCGAAGAGCGCACCGAACGCGAGCGCCACTGGGCGCTGGCGCTGGAGACGTTCCGGCTGGCTCGCGGCGCAGCGGATTCTCGAGTCGCCCGGCGATCTGCAAATTGGCAACGAAGTGATTCCCGCGCCACGGACTGCCGATAACAACCGCTCCCTGCGCGTGCTCTTCACGCGCGAGCCAATCCCGCAAGTATCGCTGCTGGACCTGGTCGAACAAGCCCGAACTCGCCGCACGTTTTCGGCGGACAAACGGTGTTCATCGGCGTGACTTCCATCGATGCCACTTATGACCGCGTGGCGACACCCTACGGCCAAGGCCGCATCCCGGCGTCGAGGTTCACGCGCAGCTCTTCGAAACCCTGGAGCGTGGCCAATTCCTGACCGACGCCTCGAACCTGCTGTGCTGGGCTTCTGCGTCCTGGTTGGCGTTCTCGCCGGCTTGATCTTTGCGTTCCTATCCGGCTGGCGCGCCTATACGCGCTGCTGGCGTTTTGCTGATCGCCGCGCCACCGCGCCCCGTTCCTCTTTTTCCGCCAAGACATCGTGTTCCCGTTCTTCGCGCCGTTCGCCTCGGCCTGGCTCACCGCCATCGCCGCCGCCAGCTACCAGCATTTCGTGGTGCGGCGCGCGCTGCTCCGGGCGGAAACCGAGCGCCAACATTACCAGCAGGCCATCCATTTCGTCACGCACGAGATGCGCACGCCGCTCACCGCCATTCAGGGATCGAGCGAATTGATGGGCCGCTACAACCTGAGCGAAGAGAAGCGCAAGCAGATCGCGGAGATGATCAATCAGGAATCCAAGCGGCTGGCGCGCATGATCCAGACGTTCCTGGACGTGGAGCGGCTGTCGGATGGCCAGATGGAGCTGAAGGGCGAAGCGTTCGAAGTCCGCGAGATCGTGGAGGCCTGCGTCGCTCGCGCGCGCCCTCTCGCCGAGCGCAAGAACATTCGCATTGTCACTGAAGCGCTGGATGGAACTCTCGAAGGCGATCGCGAACTGATGGAATATGCCGTCTACAATCTGCTCACCAACGCCATCAAGTACTCGCCGCAGGACACCCAGGTCACGGTGGCGTGCCGGAGTGGCAAGGGACGCAATTGCGCCTGTTCCGTTCAGGACCAGGGCATCGGAATGGACGCCAAAGAGCTGCGGCAGATCTTCCAGAAGTTTTACCGCACCAAGCGGGCCGAAGCGTCGGGCGAAGCGGGCACGGGCATCGGACTTTCCATCGTGGAACAGATCGTCCAGCATCACGGCGGGAAGATGGAAGTGACCAGCCAACCCGGCCAAGGGTCCTGCTTCACGGTGGTATTCGCCGCCCGCGCCCGTGCGTCGCGGCCTCCGGCTGTGTCAGTCTAATAGCATAGGGTCGTGATCGTGCAAAGACTTCTGGTAGTCGAAGACGATAATTCCGTTCGAAATACCATCCAGACTTTCCTGGAATTGGAGGGCTATACGGTGGATGCCGTGTCTTCCACTCGCGAAGCCCTGGAACGCCTGCGCGACGACGCCTATCCCATCGTAATTTCCGACATCTACATCGACGAACGCACCGGGCTGGACGTGCTGGAGACGGCTCGCAAGAAGAACCCGCAGTGCGCTGTGATTCTGATGACGGCGCGCGGGACCATCGAGACGGTGATGAAGGCCACGCAGGGCGGGGCATTCGACTATATCGCCAAACCCTTCGAACTGGACCGCATGCTGGACACGGTGAAGCGCGCCGAGGCGTCGGTCAGCCTGCATCCCGAGGATAAGGATTCCGAAATCGAAGATCTGCCGGAGAGCGAAATGATCGGCAGCTCTCCGAAAATGATCGAGATCTACAAGACCGTTTCGCTGGTGGCGCCCACCAATGCCACGGTGCTGCTGGAAGGCGAGACCGGTACCGGCAAGGAAATGATTGCGCGCATGATCCACAACAACAGCTCGCGCTCGAATCAGCCGTTCGTGCCGGTGGATTGCGGATCCATTGCGCCGTCGCTGCTCGAAAGCGAGCTGTTTGGAGCGCTCAAGGGCGCTTATACGGGCGCCGATCGCGACCGCATGGGTGTGTTCGAAGCCGCTAATAACGGTACGGTATTCCTGGACGAGATCGGCGATCTGGAACTCGGCTTCCAGCTCAACCTGCTGCGATTTCTGCAAGAAAAAGAAATTCGCCCGCTGGGTTCGCCGCGCGGGAAGAAAGTGGACGTGCGCGTGGTCGCGGCCACCAATCGCGATCTGCAAAAGATGGTGGAGAACGGCAAGTTTCGCGAGGATCTTTGGTATCGCCTCAACGTGGTGCGCGTTATTCTTCCGCCGCTGGTGGAGCGCCGCGGCGATGTGCCTTTGCTGGCACATTACTTCCTCAAGAAATACAACGAACGCTACCACCAGCAGGCCCGGCTTACCGAGTCCGCGCTGCGCGTTCTCGAAGACTATAGCTGGCCGGGCAATGTGCGCCAGTTGCAGCACATGATTGAACGGCTGACCATCGTGACTCAGCAGGGCCGCATCGACGACGCTGCGGTTCGCGAAGCCATCGAGCTCACCGAGCCTCGCGATACTGCGAGCGATACCCTGGCTGATACCGAAGCCGATCAGATCCGGCGCGTGCTGGCAGCCACGGGCGGAAACAAGAGCCGCGCGGCCAAAATTCTCGGCATCGAGCGCAAGACGCTCTACCGCAAGCTGGACCGCATGGGGCTTTAGCCTGGCGATCGCCACGTCGGGACGTGCCGGCGCCTCTGTCAGGAGGGCTTTCTCGTCATGATTTGTAACGGCGACGAATAGCCTGTCATTTCCCCCGGATCGAGCATATAATTGCTCAGGCTCGTATTCATACCGGACTCATAAAGCTGGCCGGATTCCAAAAACCGGCCATCCTCGCAAATACCGGACTCCTAGGGAGGTTGTCTATGTTTGAAAGCCTCGACGAGCAACTGAAACTGGACGCCCACAAAAGCATGTCCAGCACGGAGCGGATCATCCGCTGGGTTTTAGGGATCGCAATCGCGCTGATTGTTTTCGGCGCGCTATATTGGGGCGTTCACTTGATGCAGGGATAGTTGGCGCGCCCGGTGAGTGGGGCTATCCGTGATACAGCTAGTCCGCAGCCACCAATCTGGGCTGAGAGCAGGAGCCGATGGCTCGCATGACAGCCTTCACTCGCTGGGAGTATTCCGGCAAGGGATTGTAGATCTGCAACTTCCTGTCGATGTTCTTGCCCTTGTATCTTCTTGATTTTCCAAGCTGCGCCGCCACGTAGTGAATTCCCGCTCGGACCGATGAGAACTTTGCCTTCGCGGAACCCCATCCGAAAACGTTGTTGTTCCCATAGTACTTGCCGCCACTCGACTCAACGAACGAAATACTGGGTAGCAGGCGCCAGTCCAGCTGGTTCTGATCGGCCGCAAGCAGGAAATCCTTGGCCGAGTCGCGAAGCGGGCAGTCGCGGTCACCGAAGAACTTCTGCAACCTGGATAATCTCGGGTCGTTCTGCTTCACTGTCGTGGCAGCTTTGTACTGCTGGACACTAACCGTAGCGGGGGCCGCTATCAATCCGGCAACTAACAAAAAATCCTTCATGGATGTCCTCCCTATGGTTTTTTCAGCTGAAAAGCAGCTCTTCCTGGAAGTCTTTGAAAACTAAGAGAATCGAACGTTTCTAAGAGGTTAGTACTTTAAAATCAATAAGTTAGCAGGATCATGAATTCCAAATGAGTCCCCAGTATAGCATGTCAGGAAGATGTCAAGTGGGCAGAAAAGTACCAGGCTGAACTAGGCCCGGCGCCGGCTATACCCGTGGCCAACCGTCCCCAAATCCACCAGCGCGGCAATCAAAAGCCAGACCAGGTTGATGCCCGCCACAGGCAAGCCGCTATTGATGAGCCAAGCATACACCAGCGTAGTGAACGGCAGGAAGAGAAAGCCCAGGATCAGAAGCAGGATGCTGTGGAAAGCGCGGTCCAGATAGTGCGTGAACAGGAACAGCAGCGCTATAGCTACGCGTGGAAACGCGAGGATCACGATCAGGAATAGGCAGGGCATGTGTCGAATCATGGACGCCGGAGGGCCGTATGCGTTTCAATTTTGATACGCTGAAGCCTCCCAGGAGGACTTGAGAATGGCGGCGGCAACGGTACTGATCACGGGACCAGTTCGGGCATTGGATTCGCTACGGCGCTGGAGCTTGGCAGGGCCGGTCATAAGGTCTATGCCACTATGCGCAATCCCACGCGCGCTCCGGAACTCGGCGAGCGGGCGTCAAGCGAAGGACTGCCGATTTCGATTCTCCCAATGGACGTTGATTCCGATGGGTCGGTTGAGGACTGTTTTCGGGTGATCTTTGGGCGCGGCGCGCATATTGACGTTCTGGTGAACAATGCCGGAATCGAACGGCACGGCTCGGTGGAGGAGCTTCCCATGGAAGACTTTCGCGCCGTGATGGAGACCAACTATTTCGGAGCCCTGCGGTGCATTCGCCAGGTGGTGCCGCGCATGCGAGAGCGCGGGAGCGGGTGCATCATCAATGTGAGTTCGGTGGCGGGAAAGATTGCATGCTCGCCGCTCACCGCATACACGGCATCGAAGTTCGCGCTGGAAGCTCTGAGCGAGGCGCTGGCGGGCGAGATGAAACCGTTTGGCGTGCGCGTTGCCATCGTACAGCCCGGAATCATCGAGACGCAGATGCCGCACTCGGTGGCTGTCCCACGCCCATCGCGCTACCGTCAGGTAAGGCAACTGGGCGCGCTTTTTCGGGCGTCGCTGCGGCAACCGGTGCCACCGTCGGTTATCGCGGACACCATCCGAAACGTCATTGAAAGCGGCACCTGGAAGCTGCGGCATCCTTGTGGACCGGATGCGTTGCCTTTTCTAGGCTGGCGCGCCGCTATGACGGACGAACAGTGGGTGGAATTCAACGCCCTGGACGCCGACGGTTTTCAAAAGCGCGTGAAGGACGATTTCGGGCTGGACCTGGAGCTCTCCGCCGAGGATTTACAGATAGAAGATGCACTCGGTGCGGGGAGCTGATCCGGGGTTATTCATACGCCTCGCGCCGATGCGCAATGTGAGTAACCGATCTTTATAGCCCTTTAGCTTTTTTGCAACCTGCGGGCCGTGGATTGCCATTGAGCGCCAAGATCTTTTTGTCAATTCTGCCGAACAGTTTGTCGTCGAGCGCATCCAGCTCCTTTTGCGCCGATTGCTTGATCTCGATCGAGTACTTATGCACGCGTGCGGGGGCGTTTCGCGCGGTTGGAGCGGTATTGCTCGTAAGGAATGCTCTTTCCTTCCGGCGCGATTCAGACACCAGACCGTCCCAAAAGTCCTGCCAGATGGCGCCGTGCTTTTTCGGGTCGACCTGGACGGCCACCTTGCGGCCCTTCTCGTCGGTGACAAAGTGAACTCCCCTCATGGCTTCATTGTCCGCCACTTGTGAACTCGATGAAACAGGGTGACCATTTTCGAAAGACGATCCTGTGGTGAACGATTCATCTTCCTGGAGGCTGGACTGGGGATTAGTCGTAAACCTCGCGCCGATGTGCAATCCGCATCACATCGACGGTTTTGGCCACCTCGTCAATCTCATACACGACGCGGTAATCGCCGACGCGAATTCGCCATTCGTTATCGCCGCCTTTCAGTTTCTTGCAGCCGGGAGGACCAGGAGAACTCGCCAAACTCTCCAGACGCGATAGAATGCGGGCGATCACCTTCGACGGAAGGGCTTCCAATTCTTTTTCCGCGCTCGCGGTCAGAGCGACGCGGTAGCTATTGCGGCGCGAGCTTTCCATCTTTGATGAGGCGAGCTTTTACCTTTTCCAGCGGAATTCGCTTCTCATGACGCCGCGATCGCGAGAGAAGCAAATCCTCAATGTCTTCCCATAGATCCCGATGCTTTTTGAGGTCGATCTGAACGGCCACCTTGCGGCCTTTCTCGTCGGTGACAAAGTGAATTCCGCTCATGGCTTCATTGTCCTTCAGGTAATGGCTGGCCCGCTGACATCAAATCGTAAACATTTCGCTAGTGAGTTCCCAACCCCGCCACCGTTACAATGGATCTAGCGAATGGTAAAGGACGGAATTTATTACGGGATCGCCCTCTCGGCAGCCGGGGCGCTGCTTTGGTACCTGCTCAATCCCGCGTTCGCTGCGCCCTTGTTTGTGCTCGCGCTCTTCTGCCTCTACTTCTTTCGCGATCCGGATCGCACCATCCCAGACGGCCCCGTGGCGGTTTCGCCCGCCGACGGCAAAGTGGTCGGCATCCTTGGAGACGGAGCGGGCGCCGAATGCACGCGCATCAGCATTTTCCTGAACATTTTCGACGTTCATGTGAACCGCGCGCCCATCGCCGGCCAGATCACGAACGTCGAATACACGAAAGGCCAATTCCTGGTAGCCAGCCGCGAGATCGCCAGTTCCCAGAACGAACGCAACACGGTGACCATCGCGGGCGATTCCAGCAGCGTCCGTTTCGCCCAAATCGCCGGACTCATCGCGCGCCGCATCGTTTTTTATAAGCAGCCGGGTGACGCCGTCGCCAAGGGCGAGCGCGTCGGCCTCATCAAGTTTGGTTCGCGGGTCGATATCTTCCTAGGCCCCGAATGGGAAATCAAAGTACAGCCTGGCGAACGCGTCTCGGGCGGCTCCAGCATCCTGGCGCAACGCCGGGAGATGACCAGGAAGAGCTGATGGCGCGGCTTACTTTCAAAGAACGGTTCTTCGATCCGCGCCCGCCCTCCCGCCGGCCCAGGCGCGCGGCCTACGCGCTTCCGACGCTGTTTACCGCCGGCAACATTTTCCTCGGCTTCATCGCCATTCTTCGATCGGTGGAAGGCGCGCTGCTGGCGTCAACCGGCCAACTCGGCCCCAATCCGCACTTCGAGGTGGCGGCCAAAGCGATTGGCGCGGCCGTGGTGCTGGACGGACTGGATGGCCGCATCGCTCGCATGACGAACACGGTCAGCGCGTTCGGCCGTGAGATGGATTCGCTCGCCGACGTGATCACCTTCGGCATCGCGCCCGCCGTTCTCGCCTACACCTGGGGCGTGCAGTTTGTCATCCCCGGCGGATTCCTGATGGATCACCGCGCCGGCTATTTCCTCGCCTTCCTGTTCCTGCTCTGCGGCGCCGCGCGGCTGGCCCGCTTTCAATGTCCAGACCAACCCGGTGCCCAAGAATCCCGGCCGGCCGGATCGCAAGTATTTCGTCGGGCTGCCAATCCCGGCGGCGGCAGGATTAGTGGCCGCCATCGTTTATGCCAACGAAAGCGTGCCTGTGGAATGGTGGATCCTTTCGGCCCTGTGGCTCGGGGTACTCGCATTGCTCGGGATTCCTGATGGTCAGCACCTGGCGTTATCCCAGCTTCAAGGAGATTCAGTTCACCGGTCCACGGTCGCCCCTCACCGTCATCCTCTTTGGCGCGCTGATCGTTCTCATCTGGTTCTATTCCCAGCCGGTTCTGCTCGCACTCTCCATCGTGTATGTCAGCACTGGCATCGTGATTCGCGCGGCGGGTATCATCCGGCGCAAATTCCGCCCTCAACCCCCACCGCCCCTTCCGGAGCATCAAACTGGCTAACATGCATGCTCATCGAGGCGGCCGCCGGGCCTCCATTGCAATTGTCGGCGGCGAGACGCTCCTGGGGAAAGAGGTAAACGAACTCCTGGAAGCTCGCAAGATTCCCGCGAACATCCAGCTCGTAGCCTCTTTCGACGCCGGCGGTTCGGGCAAACCCGCCAGTATTCTTGCCGCCGGCAAGGAAGAGCCGATTGTCATGACCTCCTTGGAGTCCGCCGAGCTCGGCTCCGCGCAAATCGTCATCCTGGCCGCTTCCAAGGAAACCGGCCACAAAGTCTACGAAAAGATTCGCGAAGCTAAGCCCGCGCCAGTGCTGATCGATCTTGGCGGGGCGCTGGAGGATCTGGCGGAGTCGCGCCTGCGCGCGCCCATGGTGGAGCGGATCACCCAGCCTGCCAGCTCCGGCGCCAAGGGTCCGGTTCAAACCATCGCGCACCCGGCCGCCATCGCTATCGCGCTCTTGCTCACGCAACTCCAGAAAGCCGGCGCGATCCGCCGCGCCGTGATCGAAATTTTCGAGCCGGTGAGCGAGCGGGGCAAAGCCGGGATCGATGAACTGCAAAAGCAGACCGTCGCGCTTCTTTCCTTCAAGCCAATGCCAAAAGCCGTATTCGACGCGCAGGCCAGTTTCAACATGTTGTCGCAATATGGCTCCGACGCGCCGCTTTCGCTCGAAGAGATCGAGCTGAAGATCGACCGGCACCTGGCCAGCCTGCTGGCCGCGTCTGGTGCGCCCATGCCTTCGCTGCGACTAATTCAGGCGCCGGTGTTTCATGGTTATAGCATCTCGGCGTGGGTAGAATTTGAAGAGAGCCCCGGAATGGATCGCATCTTTCAGGCGCTTGGGTCGAGCAACATCGATGTCCGCACCCAGGATCATGAGCCGCCCACCAACGTCGGCGTCGCGGGCCAGGGTGGCATCACCGTGGGTTCCATCGCCCAGGATCGCAATCAGCCGCGCGCGTGGTGGTTCTGGATGGCGGCGGATAATCTGCAAATCGCGGCCGAAAACGCTGGGGAGGTTGTACGTGAGTATTTGGAATAGGCCGGACGCAGAGTGGGCGTCGTTTGCTTGGCTGCCTGCCTGGCGCTCGGCTCCTGCGGTTACCATATTGCCGGACAAGCGAACCTGGTGCCGAAAACGGTCCACACCGTCGCCATCCCCCCGTTTGCTAACTCCACCGTGCGCTATAAGCTGACGGATCTTCTCCCGGAAGCTCTCAGCCGCGAATTCATCTCCCGGACGCATTACCAGGTTGTCAACGATCCCACCCAGGCCGACGCAGTCCTGCGCGGCACCGTGATTAACTACGTCGCTTATCCCACCTTGATCGATCAAGCCACCGGCAGAACCAGCGGCCTCCAGGTAACCGTGAGATTGGAAGTAAGCCTGGTGGAGCGGGCCACCGGCAAAGTGATTTTCTCCCGGCCGAATTTCGAAGCGCACGAACGCTACGAGCTGTCGGTCACTAACAACGTCCAATATTTCGATGAGAGCGGCGCCGCGGTGGCGCGTCTGAGCAGGGATGTAGCGCGCGACGTGGTGACCGCGATCCTGGAGAATTTTTGAGCCCCGAACAATTTCTGCAACGCATCCAGAAGGCTCCGCTCGCTCCGGTGTATCTGTTCTTGGGCCCCGAGGTGTATCAACTCGCCCAGTGCCGGCGTGCGCTGGTGGACAAGGCGCTGGGGCCGGAAGATCGTGAGACCGGTTTAAGCCGGCACGAACTGGAAGAGACCACGCTCGCCAATGTGCTGGACGACGCGCGTTCGTTGTCGCTGTTTGCGCCCAACCGCGTGCTGTGGGTTTCGGGCGCCGAAACTGCGCTCCCGCGTGGCCGGGCGGCGAGTGACGACGAAAACTCCGCCGCGGCCGAACTGGCCGCTTACCTGAAGCGCCCCACTCCCGGGACGGTGCTGGTGTTTCGAATCCACCCGATACGATTTCGAGGGCGAAGACCGCGCCAAGCTGGAACGCGTGCAGAAGTTCTACTCCGCGATTCCGGACGTGGTCGAACTGCGGCCTTACACGCTGGAATCGGCGCGGCGCCTGGCTCAGGATCTGGCGAAGCAGGCCGGCCTGCAGATTGGCTCTGGCTGAAATCGGCCTGCTGGTGGAATCGGTGGCCTCCGACGCCGGCCGTATCGCAAATGAGATCGAAAAGCTGCGGCTTTATACCGGCGGCGCGCGCAAAGTTACCGCCGACGATATTCTGCGCCTGGTTCCGAACGCCCGGCATCCACGATTTTCGCGTTGGTGGGAGCGCTGGGTCGCGGCGATCGCGAACGCGCGCTCGATAGCCTGGACACGCTGTTCCGCGAGGGCGAGTATCTTCCGCTGGCGCTGACGTTCCTCGCCACGCAATTCCGATTGGCGATGGCGGCGCGCGATTCCGGGCTCAAAAGCTCGCAGCAGATCCAAGCCCAATTTTCGAAACAGGGCATCCGCATCTGGCGGGACCGCGCCGAGCAGGTTCAGCAAACCGTGGGCGCATTCCCCGGCGAGAAACTCGGGCGCGCCATTGAAAAGATCTTCTGGGCCGACAAAGCGCTGCGAGACACCCGTCCGGACGACCGGGTGGTGATGGAAGAGCTGGTGCTGAGCCTGACGAACTAGCCAAGGGGCGACGCCCCTTGCGTATCCGCGCTGTTTGGCCGCCGCGGCTCCGTTACGAGAACAGGATTCTCGCTGCGGCGGGAAATGCCTAATGGCCCGAACAGCCCGTTTGTTCTTGAGCGGCCTTGCTCAAGTGGACAGAGTCTCCGCCGCTATCGCCGGACTGCGGTTTCGCCTGACTGGTGTTCTGCGTGGATGTCCCGGTGGACGGAGCCACCGGCTGAGTTGGCGTCACGGACGAAATAGCGCTAATCATCTTGGTAACTCCTTGGCAATGCATATCGCCCGGATGCGAGAAAAGCTTGAGCCGGTGAATTCCGCTGGCCTATCCTCTAGGGCGCTTCCGCAAAGCTTCCTAAGCAGAACCGCTGCCTCAAGTAAGCTGCCGCGGCTAATCGCCATCTCGCTGCCAGCCGATTCACCTGTTGCGGCAGCAATGCCGGGGAGCACGCTCTTGTATCTGGCACAACTACTTCGCGCCAATCCATTAATGGCGATCGCACTTCTGATTTGCCTGGCCACCATTCTCTGGTGCATCCTGTTAACCCGGCGGCAGCGCAACGGTCTCGACAAGATGCTCACCGGCTTGCTGGGATTGATCGCCATCTATGAGGCGCTGCGCATTCTGAAAGATTCCGGCTTCGCCGTCCTTCTCGCGCTTCCGAACCATGGAAGGCTGGGTGGACCTGATCAGCGCCTGCCTGTACCTGGTGGCGGCCTTGATCCTGAAGACTTCCAGTATCGACCGCGCCGCTACCAAGGTTCATCTGCGTCTGGTGGAGGCCGATGAAAAGCGCGCTGGATCTGACCAGCGCGGTGATCGCGGCGGTGCCGGAATTGGGTCATCCGTTGGTGGACTCTTCCCCCTCGCCATCTTCGCCATCGACGCCAGGGCACGGTTACCTATTGGAATCCCGCCGCGCGAAAGTCTGATTGGCTGGACGCGCAGTGAACTGGCTGGGGCACGAGCTTCCGTTCGATCCGCATGGTCCGATTCAAGGCAAGAACGGCAGCTTCGTGGAGGCGGCCGTCTGGACGTCGCCGATCCGCTCGCCCAACGGTCAGCCGCGTGGCACAGTGATCATCGCCGCTGGAAACGCCGCGCTGCAGGAAGCTGGCGTGGAATTCTCGCCGCCGGCGAAGCCCCGCCATGGCGGTCCACATCTTCAATCGCCGAGCAGGCTCCGCAATCTCTCATATCCGGCGCGGCTCACCGGAAGCTGCGCGCCATCCGACAGCACCGCTACGCGGCTGTCTTTGGCATACGGCTCGATCTTCGCCACGCGTTCCAGATTGACGATCACGGTGCGGTGTATGCGCACAAAACGCTCGGGATCGAGCGCCGCTTCGAGGCTCGAAATGGTCTGCTCTTTCAGATAGCTTTTGCCCTGGCTGTGCAGCGCA
Source organism: Bryobacterales bacterium (assembly GCA_963713415.1). Lineage (GTDB taxonomy): Bacteria > Acidobacteriota > Terriglobia > Bryobacterales > Bryobacteraceae > Palsa-89. Next base: position 161,871 of record CAVQLV010000001.1, read on the forward strand.
ACGTAGTCGTCTTGCGATTCGGCGTAATCCAGCCGCTCCACCGGAATGATATGGACGCGCGCTCCGTCCTTCACCACGATGCGCTGGAGAAATTCCTGAGGAGGCCGCGCGGCGCGAGCCAGCTCCGTCGCGGCAGGCTTCGCGGACGGGGCCTGGCGCGGAACCTTTTTCGCCCAATCGCTGCCGGGCGCGTTCCAGCGCCTTTTGAAATCGCTCCAGGCTGAAGGGCTTCAAGCAGATAATCCACAGCGTGTTCGTCGAACGCGCGCATGGCGTACTGATCGTAGGCGGTGACGAAGATGACGGCGACATCCTGCCCGATCAGTTCCAGCACTTCGAATCCCGTCCAGCTTCGGCATCTGGACGTCCAGGAACACCAGGTCGGGTTTCTTCTCGGCGATGGCCTTCACCGCTTCGAAACCGTTGGCGCATTCGGCCAGGATTTCGATGTCCGCGCTGGATCCGATATACTCGCGCAACAGCGCGCGGGCCAGCTCTTCATCGTCGACAATCACCGCAGCTCAACTTGCGTGCGCGCGCGCTAGCGCGCAGCGGCTGCGCCCGCCGCATCGCGCTCCAGGTTTTTCAGATCCACCAGCAGCTCGCGCGCCGATTGATAACGCCGCTCGCGGTCCTTCTCCAGGCACTTCCGCACTACGCGATCCAGACCCTCCGGAACGTCGTAATTGAAACGGGCGATCGCGTCGGGCTGCGAGCCAGGATGCGCGCCATGGTTTCCGACGGCGTCGCGCCGGGGAAGGGAAGGCGCGCGGTGGCCATCTCATACAGCACCACGCCCAGGCTGAACAGATCCGTGCGATGGTCCACTTCGCGGCCGAGCGCCTGCTCCGGACTCATGTAGGCCACGGTGCCCATCACCACGCCGGCGCTGGTCATCACCTGCGTCTCATCGCGCTGCGTCCAGGCGATTTTTCGGAGTCTCCAGCTTGGCCAGCCCGAAATCCAGCACTTTCGACGTAGCCGCGCGGCGTCAGCATCAGGTTGGAAGGCTTGATATCGCGATGCACGATGCCTTTGGAATGCGCGTCGTCCAACGCGTCGGCCACCTGGATGCCAACCGAGAGCAACTCGGAAAACGCGAGCGGGCCGCGGCCCAGCCGAACGCTCAGCGGCTCGCCCTCCACGTATTCCATCGCGAAAGAAATCGGAGCCCGTCGTCTTCGCCGATCTCGTAGATGTACGCGACATTGGGATGAGTGAGCGCGGAGGCCAGCTTGGCCTCCTGCACGAAGCGATGCATGCGCTCCGGGTCGGCAGCCACATTCGCGGGCAGCACCTTGAGAGCCACGCGCCGGCCCAGACGCGTGTCGTCGGCCAGATAGACGGCGCCCATGCCGCCTTCGCCCAGGCGTGAGACCACGCGGTAATGCGCGATGAGTGGAGCCCGTACGCAGCGGGTCGGCCATGACCTCATCATTACATGTGTTCAACGAAGGCACGCTCCACAAGGGAACTCCACTCCACTACAAAATGATCGCCGGCCGCGGTGGTGTCCACGCGCGCGCGATTTTCATACAACGCGCGCAGCCGGTCGCGAACATTCCGCAGTCCCAGCCCATGCCGGCTGGCCGCGGGCGATTCCGCATCAAATTCGTTACAATCTTGAGATGAAGCAGCCCGCCGCTGCAATGCGCCTCCAGGCGAATGGTGCCGCCGTCCACCAATCCGGCGATCCCGTGCTTCACCGCGTTCTCCACCAGCGGCTGCAGCAGCAAGCGACGGCACCACGCACTGGGCGCAATCGGCATCGGCGTCGATCTCCACGCGCAGCCGGGCGCCGAAGCGAACCTGCTCCACTTCCAGATACGCCTTGGCCAGCGCCAGTTCGTCGGCCAGGGTAATCCGCTGCTTCTCGCCCAGTTTCAGGGTGGTGCGCAAAAAGTCGGACAGCTTGATGCACATGTCCCGGCGCGCTGCCCGTCCACGGTGGCGAGCGCGCTGATGGAGTTCAGGCTATTGAACAGGAAATGCGGATTGATTTGCGCCTTCAGGGCCTTCAATTCCGATTCGCGCGCCAGCGTGAGGGCTTCCTGCTCGCGGGTCTCGGCTTCTTTGGACGATTCCAGAGACAACAGCAGGTAATGCAGCGCCACCGACAGCAGGTAGACCAGCGCGCCAATTCCCCACAGCAGTGGAAGCTCCGGGCTGAACCGTTTGTTCAGGTCCGCAAATGCGTAGTGGCCGATCGCCAGCGCAAATCCTTTGGCGGCCACAATCCATATGAGCGCCGCAACGGCCGCAGCGGCCGATTGATACTCCAGGATCTTGAGAATGGACGTGGAGCCGAGCGCCAGCGCGCGGCACATGTACCAGGGCGCCAGGCAGATGAGCGCATAGAACAGTGCCAGTGGGAGGGCCAGGATGACGGCCTCCAGCCACACCAGTCCGCCCATCATGACCAGCAGATAGGCCAGCAGCAACGCGAGCGGAACCCACGCCAGCAGATAGAGCGAGAGCCTGCCCTGTTTGGCAATCAGGGGATGCATGGTGGAATTGGTCCGATCGGCCGGTTAATTGCGCAGGTTAAGGCCGCCGAAGATGACCGCGCCGGTGATGACCAGCCGGGGAATCTTGACGTTGGGATCGGGCTTAGGGTGAATGGTTTTGTCGTCGACGCCGCCGAAGATCACCGCAGCCCGGCTAATCACGATCCACGTTTCCGGTACGCGTACTTCCACTTCTCCAAAAACGACGTTGACATCGATCACGGCCTCATCCACGGTCATGGAAGCATTGCGCAGATCGAAGCGTGCCGATCCGAATACGGATGTAGCCTGTCCGCCCTGAAAATCCTTGCTGTCGGTGCCGCTCTTGTTGTTGCTGAAAATAGCGTGGGCGCCCACCATTGGCGACGACGCGGAAAGCGGAGCGCCACCAGGCTGCCATCGATTGCGCTCCAGCGCACGCAGCAGCACGCTGATGCCGAAAGCAATCAAAATCAGCGGCCAGATCAAAGCGAAATTGAAAGAGATAATATCCAGGGTGTCGAGCAGCAGGAATGCTCCGATGAGGGTGATTACGCCGCCCCAGATATAGCCGGCGGGGGAACGGGAATCGACGATGCGCGATACGCCGTAAGCCACCAGCAGAACGGGCCAGTACTGCCAAAGGTCATGGAACCGGAAAATGCCCAGATTGTCTAGCAGGAGCAGTACTCCGATGGTGACCACGATGGCGCCGAAGAAAAGGCCGTGAGTTCCCGAGCGATACGGCCGCCGCGCTATGCGATCCTCCCAGCGGGCCCGGCGGGCCTCCTGCTTCTGCTCCCAGCGCTGCCTCCGGTCGTCCCAGCGATCCGTATCCATGCTTCGAGCCTAGCAGCGCCTCGGCGCCCATTCGACCCCAGATCGGCGAACAGCGGTTGAGAATCGGCGAACAGCGGATTACGGCGCTTGGGCTTACGGCGCCAAACGATCGATCAGCCACCGCCCGTCCGGTTGGCGGGAATATTGTAACCGGTCGTGCAGTTGATTCGAGCGGCTTTGCCAGAATTCCAGCGTTTCGGGCTGCAGCCGGTACCCGCCCCAGCTGGGCGGCGTCGGGACCTCCGTTGGGCCGTATTTCTGCTCCACCCGGGCGATCCGCTGGTCCAGGAATTCGCGATCGACGATCTGGGAACTTTGCCAGGACGCCCAAGCGCTCAACTGCACCTCGCGCGGCTGCATCCCAAAGAAGGCCTCGGCCTCGGCGCGCGGCGTTTTTCCGACGGAACCGGTGATGCGCACCTGCCGGCCGATCTCCGCCCAGTGAAATACCAGAGCGGCGCGCGGATTTTCAGCCAGTTCGCGCCCTTTGGCGCTGCGATAGTTGGTAAAGAACGTAAACCCGTCGTCGCTGACGTTGTCGAGCAGTACGATCCGCGCGGACGGCCGCCCGTCGGGCCCCACCGTGGCGAGCGTCATGGCATTGGGCGCCGCCAGACCCGCCGAAAAGGCTTCCCATAGCCAAGCCTTGAATTGCGCGATCGGCTGCGCCGAGGCTTCCGATTCCAGCAGATCCCGGTTCATCAGGTCTACCCGCAGATCCGCCAGCTTCAGGTCGGCGGTGCGGCGGCGCGGCACCACAATGTATCCATTGGCCGCGTCGCCCAACACGTCATTGCGCTCCCGGCCCCAGTACCACCAGTGCGCAGCCACATAGGCGCTCATCAGCGAATCCAGGGCATGCTCCATCGACTTCAATTCCGGCCCGCGTGAAGGGATCTCCGGCAGGTCCGTCAGAGCCAGCCGCGGAAACAGCCGCGGAAAGTGATCGAGCATGAGGCCGCGCAACAGGCGCAATCCCTCCCGCCGCTCCGATAGCGTCCCCCGTCGGTAACGAACGAGGTGCGCCAGCATGAAGAGCTGCACGGCCGCCGCGGGAGGATGCACCTCAATCTGATGCCGGCCCTCGCTTTGGGGAGCGAGTTGATCGCCATGCAGAAAAGAAAGATTCGCCAGCGACGCTGAAATTCGGGTGGTTCGATGCCACACCGCCGGCGATAGATCCATGGGCGAGGGTCCCGCGCGATACTTGCCATAGAGAGAATGAGCAAGCCGGTCCGCCGTGCGCAGGGCGATGGCGTTGGTCTCCGGGGCGTCGAGGGAGGCTTTAAGGGGAACGACGGTTGGCGCGTCGATCCCGATCACCGCATCGTTTCCGGCGGTGTCGGCGGCCCATCGAATGATGTCGTCCGGTTCGGTGAGGCAATCGAGCTGCGCTAGATGCAGCGTGCGGCCGTCCCATTGCAGCGTGGCGAGACCGCTCGGCTTGCTCTCCCTGCCGGCTTCAATTCCGAGGAAGCGCAGGTGTTTGCATTATAGCGAACGCAGAAAATTCAAAATATCCTGCTTTTGCGAATTTCCCAGAGCATTGAAGTTTGCGATCACCGCGTTGGCTTCCGAACCGCACGTGCGATTTTGCGCGGACGTCTGGAAGGACTCGCTGTTGGCGTTGAACTGTGCGGAACCTTGCGAAACCACGCACGAAGACTCGGGGCTCTCGTGCGCTTCAATGGCCTGCAGAAGATCGGAGGTGCGCCCGTCGTGCAGGAAGAATAGCCGCTGGCCGGCGCCCCACAGTGGAGCGGTGCGAAATTGATCCGGCCCGGCCAGCCCTTGCACGATCCCATCCGCCAGATTCGAACCCATGTGATGAAGCGCGAAATCGGAATACGGAGTATAGGTGGTATTGGACATTCCCGTGAACGGAGAAGCCGCCGTGGTGAACGATGGCGAATGGCACAGCGCGCAGCCGGCGCTTAAGAAAAGCTTTTGACCGTTCTTCTCCGACGATGAGGACGTAGTGGCAGCGGGCGGCGCCGACAGCCGTATGAAGGCGGCGAAGTTCACCACGTCGGACGACATCTCGGACACGGTGCCCGTCTGGCTGCCGTTGTTCATGATCACCGAAGAATCCTCCGGTGTGGCGTTCAATACACAACCCGGCACAGCCGAGCGCTCATTCATGAACACTTCGTTGGCAACGCCTTGCTCAACGTTGTAAGCTTCGCCCGCAAAGATCATCAGCGACTTGTTCTGCGCTTTCCATCCGAAGCGCGTTACCGTGCCGTCGTTGCCCGAGGTGTTGAGGGTGCCGGCAATTCCCAACGCATTCTTTTGTCCGGCATTGGCCGCAAGGTTGGCCGCCAGCACTGCGTCCGGCGTATTCTCAACCAGGCCCAATCCGAAAAGGGGAGTGGGAATGCGCAGGCTGACGTTGTGATCGGCCAGTTCCTGTAGGAAGTTTGGCTGAGCGATGGTGCAGCCTCGTGCGTCCCGTCGCCCCTGGATGGTGTAAAGTCCGTGGACGCCGCCGTCCAATGGTCCGTTGCTTTGGCCATTGACCGTGATAAAGCGCGCCTCTCGCACGGGTCCGCTCGCCGAAATAAACGGGGGAACCGTGTTGTTGGCGCCATCCAATGTCGCCAGCACAACCTGCGGATTAGGAGCCGGTTTTTGCGGGCTCTTCAGGCCGGGACTGCTGCCGCCGATGGCGGGCTGGGCATGGCACATGGCGCAGCCGTTGCCGTTGAACGTGGGCCCCAGGCCGGAACCCGTTTCCCCGGGAATGGTTCCCGAAACAGAATCGACCTCTTGAAAGCGCAACTGCGCCTGCGTGAAAAAATTCTGCTCGTTCGCATTGAGCGAATAGTAATAGCTTCCAGCGCCCGGAGCGCCGCCGCGCGGTCCAGGATCCGTCTGCGCTTGCAAAACGCCAGTAGCGAGCAATAACGCTGTCAGGTGAGGGACGTGAGAAAGAATAGGCATCGCAATTTCCTTCCAGCCGCAAATAATTGCGCCGACTTTGGAGAAATTATCACGATCCCCACGATCCATCAATTAGGGAATGACACTATGCAAATCGGCTTACGCCTGGTGTGTTCACCGGGCGCTCCTTCCTTCGTCGAGCGACCAAGGCCTGGTTCATGCTGCAATGAAGGCAGGCCAGATTTTTCTGCAGCCGTCTCAACCCTCATGCAAGCACTCGTAAAGAGCAAGCGGGAGCCGGGCTTGTGGCTCGAAGAAATTCCCGAACCGGAAATCGGCATCAACGATGTTTTGATTCGCGTGAAGCGCGCGGGCATCTGCGGCACCGACGTTCATATCTACAACTGGGACGAGTGGGCGCAGCGCACCATCCCCGTTCCGATGGCGATCGGCCATGAATTTGTCGGCGAGATCGTGGAAGTGGGCTCCAACGTCGGCGATTTCCGTGCAGGCGATCTGGTGAGCGGCGAAGGCCACGTGGTCTGCGGCCGCTGCCGCAACTGCCTGGCCGGGCGGCGGCATCTGTGCGCGCACATCCAGGGCGTCGGCGTGAATCGGCCGGGCGCGTTCGCCGATTACATCGCCATGCCGGTGACCAACCTGTGGCGTCACAAGGAAGGCATCGATCTGGACGTCGCCGCGATCTTCGATCCGTTCGGCAACGCGGTTCACACCGCCCTGTCGTTTCCGGTTTTGGGCGAGGACGTGGTGATCACCGGCGCGGGCCCCATCGGAATCATGGCTGCCGCCGTGGTGCGGCACGCCGCCGCGCGGCACGTAGTGATCACCGACAAAAATCCCTACCGTCTGGATCTGGCGCGCAAGATGGGCGTTAGCCGCGCTGTGGATACGGCCCAAACACCGCTGGCGCAAGTTCAGAAAGAACTCGGCATGCAGGAAGGCTTCGACGTCGGGCTCGAAATGTCCGGCCACGCGCCGGCGCTGCGCGAAATGATCGCCAATATGAGCCATGGCGCCAAGATCGCGATGCTCGGAATCCCGACGCACGAGATCGCCATCGATTGGACTACCGTGGTGTTCAATATGCTCACCATCAAAGGCATCTACGGCCGTGAAATGTACGAGACCTGGTACAAGATGGGAGTGATGCTGGAGACGGGGCTGGATATCCGGCCGGTGATCACGCACCGGTTTTCCTATCGCGATTACGAACAGGCGTTCCAGGTAATGCGCTCGGGGAATACAGGAAAAGTGATTCTCGAATGGTCGTGAACTTTCGCTCGCACCGCGGCGTATAGTTTGCTGGAGATGCAGTTCGACGTTCGCTACTTCATCTACGGCTCGTGGATCGCGTTCGGCGTGATTTGGCTGCTGGGCGCCGGATTCTCTAAGAAAACGGCGCGCTCGCAAAGCGACGTTTCCCGCTTCCTGCAAGGCGCTCTGGCGGCTTCCGGATTCGTGGTGCTGTTCGACCGGCAGATCCCTCTGGGTCCCATGGACACGAGCTTTGCGCCGGAATCGGGCATATCCACGTGGATCGGATTCGCGATCACGCTAGCGGGAATAGCCATCGCTATCTGGGCACGATTCATTCTGGGCCGTAACTGGAGTGCCACCATCACCATCAAGCAGGATCATACGATCGTTCGCCGCGGCCCGTACGCGATTGTTCGCCATCCCATCTACTCCGGGACGACGCTTGCCATGCTTGGCACCGCCATCTACCTGGGAACTTATCGCGGATTGCTCGCAGTGGCCCTCACGTTCGCGGGGTGGTGGTTGAAATCTCGCATGGAAGAAGAATTCATGCTGCGGCAATTCGGGCCGCTCTATCGCGAGTACCAGCGCCACGTCAAAGCACTGATCCCCTTCGTGCTCTGATTACGGCGACGAAATTTGGCATCGCCGGTGCCGCCTGATCAGGCCAGCTCGATATCGGGCCGGTGATCATGCATCGGTTTTCCTTCGCCCACCGCGCGCGCTGGTTTATTTCTAAGTTATATTCGAATTAAGCTATGGCCTCAGAACCAGTCACAAAACACCAGCCATCCGCTCCACCGCCGCCTGATTCCGACAAACCGCCTGGCTACCAGCCCTCCACCGGCCGCAAGCTGTTCATGCTCGGGTTGTGCATTGCGGGCCTGATTTTCGTCTGGACTTATTACTACTTCGCCACGCCGCCCGCATTAGCTCGCGCTGTTCAGCTGTTTCCACGCGCCTCCGCGGACTTCCGCTTCAGCTCGCCCATCACATCCGCCACCAGCTCCTTGGCGTCGGTCAGGCATTTCAAAATCATCTGGATGTCCATGGCGGGCTTGCCGGGCTGCCGGGCGCTCTGGCAATAGACTCCGTGCTGGCCCACCAGAACCAGCGCGTCGGTGAGCAAATCGAGCGTGACGGACAGCCGCCCGCGCTCGGCGCCCATCATAAACTCTTGCTGCTCCAGCTCTTCGCGGCGCTCGTCGTAGACAGACATGTTGCTTCCATTGTAGTGGCGGCGGCGTCGACGGGCCGTCGCGGCGAGTCTAAAGTCCTGGAGCGTGGCGACCGATAGTACTCGCTAGGAAGGTAGTCCACATGTTCGCAACGCGCCAGATCCTGATCTCCGCCCTAGTCTTCGCGGCCGTGCCACCGGCTGCGGTTCAGCGCCGCTTCCGACAGCGTTCAATACGTCGGCGGAACGGTGAAGTCGATCCCGGTGAATTCCAACGGCACATTCAATTTCGAGGATGCCAAGGAATTTCGCTTCAACTACAACGGGTCGATGTACAAGTTGCCCTACGATCAGATCACCAGCACCAGCATCGAGAAGGCGGACGTGCGGCGTGTCTTGCATGTGTTCCCCGCTATGTCGCCCATCGCCAGCCGTCGCAAACAGACCCTGGTCATTAATTACACGGATGCCGCCGGCGCTCCGGGAACGCTGAATTTCGAGTTGCCGGCTTACCGCGCCATGCGATGCGCAGGAAACCATCGCGGCCAAGCGAGTCGCCCATTACGCCCGCTGCCGCCGCCGCTGCTTCAGTTGCTGCAACGAATGCATGGTGGGGCGATAGCGTTTGGAAAACGAAGCGCAACCAGGCCGCTTGGGACTGCGCAAGCCGCGCTAGGATGCGCAAGAGCCGCACAGGCTGCGCAGAACGCTCCGCAACGCCAGCCCGGCCAGCTCAGCCGAGCCAATAGGCGCCCGCCGGAACCAAGTGGAACAAAACTGACCGGCAAACTCACGTCGGCAGGCACGGCAACTTGCCCGTGCCCTAGCCCTTTTCGCAGCAGTAACCAAGCCTTTACACTTCCTAACTCCCGTTTTGGCGGTACGGATGCTAGTCTGATATTGCGTAGCCGGAGGCTAGCATGTCGACTGCAACCCTCATAAGTCGGGCGCTCCAGGAACGGCTGGATTCCGCGCGACAACTAACTGACTCAATCTTCGCGCTTCTCAAGCCTGAAGCACTCTACTCGCGTCCCATTCCCGAGCGGCATCGCCTGGTCTTCTATTTGGGCCATCTGGAAGCGTTCGACTGGAATCTGATCTGCCGCAAGACGTTGGGTGTCGGCTCGTTGAGTCCGCAGTTCGACACGCTGTTCGAATTCGGCATCGATCCTCCAGTGGGCCAGGCGGCGCAGGACCAACCCTCCGATTGGCCGACGGTGGAAGAGATCCAGGCCTATAACCGACGCGTTCGCGCCCGTATCGACGAGTTACTCGATCAGGTGCCCGAACAAATTATTCACGTCGCGCTGGAACATCGCCTCATGCACGCCGAGACGCTGGCGTACCTGCTGCACAACCTGCCTTACGATCAAAAGAGCGCCGGCCGGCGCGCGCCATGGATTCATGCCGCGAGCCGCCTGGCGAATCCAATGATCGAGATCGCGCCCGGCATCGCCACCCTGGGACAAAAGCGCGGCGAGTTCGGCTGGGACAACGAATTCGCCGAGCATCGCGGTAAATGTTCCCGGCTTCCGCGTCAGCAAGTACAAAATTACGAACGGCCAGTATCTCGATTTCGTGCGAGATGGCGCTTCCGCGCCGCACTTCTGGACTCGGCGCGGCAGTTCATGGTTCTATCGCGGGATGTTTTCCGAAGTCCCGCTGCCGCTGAACGCCCCGGTGTACGTCACGCACGCCGAGGCCGCCGCCTACGCGCGCTGGGCCGGCAAGCGATTGCCCACCGAAGAGCAATTTCATCGAGCCGGCCTACGAAACACACGTGACGGCTCCGAGCGTCCTTATCCGTGGGGCAACGCCGAGCCCGATCGGCTCGCGTGGCAATTTCGATTTTCATCCTGGGGCTGGGATCCCGTGGACGTAAACGCGAATCCGGCGGGCGACAGCGCTTCCGGAGTATCGCAACTGGTGGGGAACGGCTGGGAGTGGACCGCCACTAAGTTCGGTCCGTTCCCCGGATTTCAGCCCATGCCATTTTATCCAGGCTATTCGCAAAATTTCTTCGACGAAGAGCATTACGTAATGAAAGGCGGGTCGCCCGTGACGGCTGCCTGCATGCTGCGCCGCTCGTTCCGCAACTGGTTTCGTCCCAACTATCCCTATGTCTACGCAAGTTTTCGGCTGGTCGAAGATTAAAGGCGAGGACAACGCCGCCGTCCGCGAATTCGCGTCCGACGTGCGCACCGGCCTCGCCAAGCCTCAGAAAGAGCTGCACTCGAAGTATCTTTACGACGAGTTGGGCAGCTCGCTCTTTGAGGCCATCACGCATCTTCCCGAATACGGACTGACGCGCGCGGACGAGCGTTTGTTGCGGCGTCTATGCCGAGCGAAATCGCGAGCCTGCTTCCATCTCCGGTCGCCGTGATCGAACTGGGCAGCGGCGTAGGCCAGAAGACGCGGCATCTGCTGCGAAGCCATCGGCCGGGGAGTCGAACCCTGCGCTACTACCCCATCGACGTTTCGGCCGACGCTCTGGCGCGCTGCGAGCGCGATTTGTCGGACGTCGCCGACGGTGCATCCGCTGGTGCAGTCCTATCTCGATGGCATGGCGCGCGCCACGGCCGAACGGCAGCCCGGTGAATCGTTCCTGGTGATGTTCCTGGGCAGCACCATCGGCAACTTCGAGCGCAAATGCGCCTTCGGAATTTCTGCGCGATCTGCGCCGCGCGCTGCTTCCCGGCGACATGCTGCTGATCGGCGCGGACCTGGTGAAGGATCGCGACCGCATGCTGGTGGCCTATGACGATCCCACCGGTGTCACCGGCGCCTTCAATCTCAATCTGCTGGGGCGCATCAATCGCGAGCTGGGCGGCGATTTCCAATTGCGCGACTTTGAGCATCAGGCGCGCTGGAACGAGGAGCAGCGCCGCATCGAAATGCACTCTGCGCTCGCGCTTGGATCAGACCGCGTTTATCGCCGAAGCCGATCTCACCGTAACCTTCCGCGCGGGCGAAACCATCTGGACCGAGTCCTCGCACAAATTTCAGCTTCTCGGAACTCGACGCGATGGCGGAGCAGACCGGATTTCAGGTCGAAGATCAGTGGATCGATCGAGACTGGCCGTTCGCGGAAAATCTTTGGACGGTTCGTTGAGCGCCGCCCTGGAGTTTCGCGAAGTCTCCTATCGCATCGGCGGCAATCTCATCCTCGACAATTTGAATTTCGCGCATCGAACCCGGCCGTACGCTGGTCCTGCTCGGCCGCAGCGGCTCGGGAAAAACCACGGCGCTGAAGATGCTGAACGGTCTTCTGTTTCCCTCCGGCGGCAAGGTGCTGGTCGAAGATCGCGCCACCACCGATTGGGATCTCATCCAACTTCGCCGCAGCATCGGTTACGTGATTCAGGAAGTCGGGCTCTTTCCGCATTTCACCATCGGCGAAAATGTCGGCCTGGTTCCGCGATTGAAGGGCTGGCCGCCGGATCGCGTCGCCGCGCGCGTGGCTGAGTTGCTCGCATCAAGTGGGCCTGGAACCGGCGCAATTTCTCGATCGTTATCCGCGCCAGCTTTCGGGCGGTCAGCGCCAGCGCGTGGGCGTGGCGCGGGCACTGGCGGCCGAGCCAAAGCTCCTGCTTTTCGACGAACCGTTCGGCGCGCTGGATCCGGTAACGCGCGTCGAATTGCAGGACCAATTCCTCGAACTGCGCGACCGCCTGCGGAAGACGTCCATCTTCGTCACGCACGACGTGCGCGAAGCTCTGCGCCTGGGCACCGAAATCGCGCTCCTGCATCGTGGCAGACTGGAAGTGCTGACAACGCCGGCCGAATTCGTCAATTCGAATGGCCCGGAGGCGCGCGCTTTCTTGTCGACACTATGATCGCCGTCCTTATCTGTTGCAGGAGATGGCGCCAGCTGACGGGCGAGCATTTCGTCCTGGTGCTGAGCTCCATGGCCATCGCCGTCGGCGCCGGACTTCCGCTGGGCGTTCTGCTCACGCGCCGCGCATCGCTGCGCACTCCTCTGCTCGGCTTCGCCAACGTGATGCAGACCATCCCCAGCCTCGCGCTGTTCGGATTTCTGATCCCGATTCCGTTCATCGGCGGCATCGGCAAACGAACCGCCATCGTCGCGCTGGTGCTCTACGCGCTGCTTCCGATTCTTCGCAATACGCTGGCGGGAATTCTGGGCGTGGACGCGGCGGTCCGCGAATCGGCCATCGCGATGGGGATGACCGGCCGTCAATTGCTTTGGGAAGTGGAACTGCCGCTGGCCGCGCCCACCATCATCGCGGGCGTTCGCATCGCCACCGTCACCACCATCGGCACGGCCACCATCGCGGCCGCCATCGGAGGCGGCGGACTGGGCGTCTTCATCTTCCGCGGCATTGCGTCGGTGGACACCACGCAGATTCTGGCCGGCGCCATTCCCGCGGCTCTGCTCGCGCTGCTCTCCGACGGAGGATTCAGTTGGATCGAACGACGATTCTCTGTGTCCTGATCGCGGCGCTGCTCACCGGCTGCGGCGCGCGCACATCACATCGTGGTCGGCTCCAAGAATTTCACCGAGCAACTGATCCTGGGCGAGATCATCGCGCAGCACATCGAAGCGCGCACGCATCAGCCGGTGGAGCGCAAGCTGGATCTGGGAGGAACGCTGCTGGCGCACCAGGCGCTGCTCGCGGGCGATATCGATATGTATCCGGAATACACCGGCACCGCATTCACCAACGTGCTGAAGCGCAGCGGCGTCACCGATCCGGCAGTGGTTCTGGAACAGGTGCGCGCCGAATATTCCAGCGGCTTTCATCTCGACTGGCTGGATCCGCTCGGCTTCGACAATTCATTCGCCATGACCGTCCGCGGCGAAGATGCGCGCGCGCGCCATTTGCAAACGCTTGAGCGACGCGGCGGCCGATCCCATGGGATTCACGCTCGGCGCCGGCTACGAATTCCTGACGCGCCCGGATGCGTACGGCGCGTTGAATCGAGCCTATTCCATCAAATGGAACGCGGCTCCCAAGAGCATGGACCTGGGCCTGCTCTACCAGGCGCTGGAACAGAAACAGGTGAGCATGGCCGCCGGCAACACCACCGACGGGCTGTTGAACAAGCTGGACGTTACGGTTCTCCAGGACGACAAGCACGTGTTCCCGCCGTATCAGGCCTGCATCGTGGTTCGCCAGGCGACGCTGGCGGCGTATCCGAATCTGCGCGCGATTCTCTCGGAGCTCTCGGGCAAAATCTCCGACACCGAGATGCGCAACATGAATTATGCCGTGGACGCCGCAGCATCGCCCGGCGCGCGATGTCGCCAAAGAGTTTCTTACAAAAGCCGCGACCGTTAGGGAGCGGTGATCTGCGTTCGCCTTCTGGCTCACCCGCGAAATCGCCCGCACCAATTTCCGATACGGCGCTTGATCCAACGCCGGGAACCCGATCCACTCGCCGTCGCTCCAGCTGGAATAATGCCAGCGCGCGAGCAACGCCAGATGCTCCTGCTTCTCCGCCAGCGGCGGCATCACCGGCTGGATGGACGCCACCAATTCCCGCAGCCGTTGATCGAGAGAAACGAACGACGTCAACGGAAACCGCACCGGCGCTTGCCACGCGCCCTGGCAAACGAACCACAGCAGCACGCTGTCCGGCGCCAGGCACGGCGCCATCGCGACGCCATACAGACGATCGATATCGCACACCAGATCGCCGCGCAGCGCGAGCACGGATTGAATGCGCTCCAGGCGCTTGTGCTGGCGCGCCGCCTCTTCGAAATTCATCTCGGCGCTCAGCCGGTCGCGCGCCGCCGATGCCACGCTGATCAGACGCCGCGCCGTTGCCGGTCAGAAACTCCTCCACGCGCGCCGACCTCGCTCAGATATTCTTCGCGGCTCACCACCTGCTGGCACGGCCGCAGGCAGCGGTTCATCTCGCCATAGATGCAGCCCGGATGCTGCGGGCTCGGCTCCAGATTCTCCTGGCAGCGGCGGATCTGGAACAAATCCAGGAACTGTTCTTCGAACAACTCGGCCGCCGCTCGCGATTGGAACGGCCCGTAATGCATGGCGCGGCTCGCGCTCAGGCGCGTGCTCACCTGCGTGCGCGGAAATTCGTTCGCCAGGATCAGCTTCACGTACGCCGGCATCCGCAGCTTCACCAGGCGCAGATAATCGTCCGGGAAAATAGCGGCGCGCCAGCGCGTAATGCAGCAGCATCGATTCAAAGCGCGACGCTGTTGGCCAATATTCCACGCGCGTGGCCACCTCGCGCAGATTCAACGACCGGCGTGGCGAGGCGCCGGTGTCCGGCGGCTTGAAGATGCGCATCAATCGCCGCCGCAGCATGCTGGTCTTCGCCAGATACGCCGACCGATCGCCCGCCCACACCACAAACACCGCATCCGCGTTCGGAACTTCGCCGACGCTCGCATCCAGATTCTCGCGCTCGATGATGGTTGGATCGGGAACCTGCATCCGTACCCAGTGTCGCGCGTCCAGCGCGATGGTTTACTTGGCCGGATGCAGAATCAGCTTCTGCACCCGCCAATTCAAGATTTCAGCGGTGTAGATTTCGTTCTCCGCCGGGCACGCCATTTCGTGAATCCATCCGAACTGCTTCAGTTGATGGCCCATGCTGCCGAACACACCCACGACTTTGCCGTCCAGCGTCAGTTTATAGATGCGGCCAGGATATGCGTCAGCGCTGTAAATATATTGTCTGGGTCCGGGCGTAATGCAAATGGCCCAGGGCGATCCGCTTTGCATGGTTCCATTCAGCGGAGCCGATCCGGCTGGAGCCGCAGGTGGGGCGGCGCCCATCCACATGTGGACCACTGGCGGGACCGGCACATTGATGGTGATCTGGCGCAGGAATGTTCCGTCGGAGTCGAAAACCTGAATGCGCCGATTGCCGCGATCGGCCACGTAGATGTTGCCTTTGGCGTCCGATGCGATGCTGTGCGGCGTGTTGAACTGACCGGGCTCGCTTCCGAAAGTTCCCCACTGCTTCACCCAGTCGCCGTTCTTGTCAAATTTGGCGACGCGCGAATTGACGTAGCCGTCGCTGATGAAAATGTCACCCTGTGGGTCCCAGGTGACGTCGGTGGGCTGCCGGAACTGGCCGTCGACGGCGGGACGCGGTTTGCTCCCTGGAGGCAAGCGTTTCCAAGGCTCCGCGCCTTCGTCCGATGCTTCCTTCTTGCGCCCGAACACCATCGTCACACGGCCCTCGGGATCGAATTTGATCACCATGTCGGAGCCTTTATCTACAGCCCACAAGTTGTCGTCTTTGTCGAAGCGGATGGCGTGCGCGAAGGACCATGCATAGAGATTGTGGCCGATTTCGCGGATGTATTTTCCGTCCGGTCCGAACTCGAGAATCTGGGCGGCAGTGGCGCCATACGCCGGCCCAGTAGTGTTGCCGCGCGAAAAGACGAAAACGTGCTTCTTTGAGTTGACGGCCACGCCGGACGCTTCGCCCAGATAAAGGTTGGGCGGGAGCTTCAGGAAATTGGGAACCGACTCGTAGGGGATTTCGGGGACCTGTGTTCCTCCCACATCGTCACCGAACGCTACAGCAGTGAAACAAGCCAGCGTGAGAATCAAGTAACGTGTCACGACAACCTCCTCAAGTACCGAAGAGTTACGATATCAAATCCGTGGACTTCCAGCTTCGCCGAGTGCGCTGCCGTACAATGTGGCTTTCCGCTTTCCGATGTCGCGTCATCAAAGTACCATCGCCGTTGAACTTGCCGCCGTCGGTGTAATCGCAGCGATTGTGCTGTGTTTTGGCATTAAAAGCGTCGGCATGGCGAGCGGCTATGTCGATCCGCTGCTGCACGCGGGCGGGCAGGATGAAGCCGTCTATGGCCACGCCGCGGCGAGAATGGTTCGCACCGGCCATTGGATGACCCCGGTTTTCCTGGACCGGTTCATGCTCAACAAGCCGCCGTTGCTGATGTGGGCCGGCGCGGCCAGCATGCGTTTGTTCGGCATCGCCCCACTCACCTTACGCTTGCCGGTGCTGGCCGCGGGCGTCCTCTGCGCGATGCTGATCTATTGGTGGCTCCGCCGATCGCAATCGATAGCCGCGGCAGCCTCGGGCGTTGTTCTGTTGCTTGGCACGCCGGTGTTCTTCTCCATCAGCCGGAAATTCATGACCGATGCTTTGCTGACATTATTCGTCCTGGCCGCGATGTTCGTACTTGCAGCGGACCCGCGATGGGAACGCCGCTGGACCGCGATCGCATTCGGCGCGCTATCGGGCGCCGCGGTGATGACCAAGAGCGCGGCGGGTTTACTGCCGTTGCTGATCCTGATGGTTTACTGGGCATTGGCGGGCGCGAGAGAACGCCCGGCGTTGCGAAGGGTCGCGGTGGCATTCGGCGTCGCAACCATCGTGGCCGCGCCCTGGCACCTTTACGAGTTCGTGGTGCACCGGGATTGGTTCATCGCCGAGTATGTGCGATTTCAATTGCTCGGTTCCGGCGTAACAGCGCCGTCGCGCTATACCAGCGATACAAACTTTTGGTTTTACCTCCGAACGCTGCTTCGTACCGATCCGATTCTGCTTGCCGTGTGGGTGACCGGTCTTCCCTGGCTGGTGATCGCGTGGAAGGGCCCGAACAAAGTCCAGGCGCGATTGCTTGCGGCGTGGTTTGTTACCTCAGCCCTCTGCCTGGAAGTGTTTGGAACCCGCGCCGCATATTATTTATTGCCGCTGCTGCCCGCGCTGGTGCTGATCAGCGTCGAATTTTCTCCGCTGTTGCGCGGCAAGCTGTCCTGGCTAACGTGCGCAATTCTGATCGTGATGTTCGGAGTGAAGGCCTGGAATGGCAACGCCACGTGGGGACTCGACTACTGCGCGAACTCTGTTCCCCCGGCCACGGCGCTCGACAATTACAGCCATCTGCGCCGAACCAACGAGTTGCTGATCGTGTCGCCCGACGACGAGTTTTATGCGTCCGTGCTGGATCTGCCGGAGGTTCGGTATGTCTATCTCACGCCCTTGGACGCAACCAAAACGTCTGAATTCTTTTATCGCCTCGGCATGATTCTGACCGACCAGGAGTTCTGCTCGCTCCCGCGCCTGTTTCCCGTCTATGAGCAGCGCCTCCACGCCTGGAAATTGCCAATGGACTTGCATCCGGAAGGGACGCTGATCGACAGCGGGTCAGTTTCGAAACTGGCGGAAATAATCCACTGCAGTCCAGATCGCGATTTTATGATTCCCGAAGATCTGCGGGAGACCGCCGTCAGCGCCGCCGGCGGAGACCCATACAGCCACCGAAACACAGGATGGCCGATTTTTTCTATTGTCTCGAAACTCTGGCCGACGCCCCGCAGGTTCTATCGCCCCGGGGACAGTGGATCGAGACTAACTTCGCTGACAACCACGCCTAAGTCGCGTGCGTCGCCATTCAGCCCGGTGGCCGACTTATCCAATCGAAAATTCACAACGGCGAAGCCGGATCGAAGCGCCTCGGCAGGCACGTGAGCGGAATAAGTGTATTCATTCGATTGCGGAAACGTGTGCGCCGGCAGTTGGTGGCCATCCACCTCGGCGCTCAGAGTAATCGGGCCAAGGTTCCGAATTTGTATATCGGGGAAATAGAGCTTGAGAGCCAGATCCGCGCCGTTCTGATCCGAGCCCGGCGGAACTTTCAATAGTACGGAGAAGGTTTTCGCTGTCCAGCGGGATTTTCCTCCTTCGATATCGTAGAAACCGCTCAATAGCTGGGCCGCTTGCGCAGGATCGGCCATGTTCACCCTGCTGGCGACGCTGGGATTCGACGTCTTGCGGTAAAGGTCATAGGACTCTAATTCAAACACGCGAGTCTGCCAGAACGTGCCGCCATCAAAATGTTGGAACGGTCCATAGCCAAGCAGGCCGAGAAGATTGGCCCAGCGCTGCTTCTCCTGCACATTTTTGTAGCCGACGAAAACCATCCCGCGCCGTCCCGAAGCGAAAAGCGCGGCGGGATCATCAGCGGTGTTTGCTTTGGACCAATCCCAATAGCCGCTTCGAAAATCAGAATATATGTTCGTCGGGAAATAGGGCTGCACCGCGGTGGTTGAGTAACCGATGGCGTAAAGTCCGCCAGACGGCAAACCGTTTCGGTGAAAGTATTGAGCCGCGGCCATGCTACCCGAGTAGGGATGGGTCCAGTCGTATCGCACAGCGAGGGCGGTCCAGTAGCATTGAAATCCAATGGCGGCGATCAGCGCCAGAATCGTGGGCGCAGTTACTCGGGTTTTGTACGCTGAGATCCAGATCGCGAATAACCAAGCCAGAAACAGGACGCCGAAGTGCCAGAGCTGTGCGTAGACAATCGTCCCAAACAGACAGAAGGCGACAGTCACCGCCACGAAAAATAGCCACCCGCCGCCTCGCCACAGCAGCGGCGCGGAAAGCGCAATCAGGACCAGGGCAGTAATCCAGTAACCAGTAAAAGCTCCGCCCAGTCCAGCTTTGACGACCTCCGGAAGGAAGTGCAGGTTCGCGAGCCCGCGATGTTCGGCGAACGCCACGTCCTTTGCGGGCCACGCGCAGACCAATAAAAAAATGAGGACGGACCAGTAGATCAAGCCGGCGATCAGGAGTTTCCAGCCCGATGCTTGCGGCGCGGAATGGCGGCCAAGCCCGTAAAGAAGAAGCCAGATACACGCCGAGATGATAAAGCCGTGAACGCTCACCCCCGCCAATAGACATAGCAGCACCGTCATCCAGGCTAATCTGCGCGTCGCTTGCGGATAAAGTGCTGCGATCGCAAATAGCAAAGGAGCAATCAATACATAACTGCGGGCAATAACCGCATATTGGTAGAACAGATAATAAGTGAACGGCAGGAGTGCTCTGATGAAAAGCGGAAAAGGCGCATATCGAAGTACTAGGTATGCAGCGACGAGCCCCAGAGCGCCGGAAACAAACCCGAAAGCTGAGTAAGGCAGCCCGAGCCGAATCAAGGCATGCAGTAAGGTCTGCCAAAGCCCGGGCGTTCCTTCATAGTGCAGCAAATGGCCCCATAACCAAGTCAGGCTCGCGTCGCGCGCCAGCAACCAGGAGTGTGCTTCATCGGCCCAAGGTTCGTGATGACGAACGGTAAGTGCCACTAGCACCGCGTAAACGCCTAGGGCGACGTATATAAGCGGATGTGGACGGACCTCCGCGACGGCCCGGCCGGCGAGTCCTGTCGGCGGCATGTCACTTTTTGTAACGGTCTTAACGTACATCCGTCAGGTTTAATTCTAGACGCCACCAGACCGAAAGGGTATTCGGAAATCGGGAAACCTTTGCGTTCCCGCATCCCTCTATGTTGAGATAAGTGAAGTATCCCGGTTGCCTCCGACCGTGCTTCCGCTCCAATTCTGTCTATGACTGAACCCTTACGAGGAACCGCAATCATCATTGGCGCGGGACCGGCTGGCTTGACCGCTGCGCTGGAGTTCCTGCGCCGTACCAATATAAAGCCCCTGGTGTTGGAAAAGAGCGCCTACATGGGGGGCATCTCGCGGACGGTTAACTACCACGGGAATCGCATTGATATCGGCGGCCACCGATTTTTTTCCAAGTCGGACCGAGTGATGGATTGGTGGACTTCCATGCTGCCCGTGGAGCGCACCAGCGATGCGAATCACCGCCTGGTCTATCAAAATCAGGAGCGTGCATTTTCCGCTCAGCGGGCCGCGGCGCTCCACTCGAATGGCCACGCGCCGGACCCCGAATTCGACGACCTGGTGATGCTGGTGAGGCCGCGCAAGTCGCGGATCTTTTACCTCCGAAAACTTTTCGATTATCCGCTGAAGCTGGATCTGGCGACTTTGCGAAACCTCGGCGTGGTTCGCACGGCGAAAGCAGGCTTTAGTTATATGGCCAGCGCGCTTCGCCCCATCCGTCCCGAGAAGACGCTGGAAGATTTTCTCATCAATCGTTTCGGCCGGCATTTGTATCAAACGTTCTTCAAGAGCTACACGGAAAAAGTGTGGGGCGTGCCGTGCGATCAGATAAGCGCGGAATGGGGCGCCCAACGCATCAAGGGCCTTTCTCTGCGCAAAGCCCTGCTCCATCATTTCAAGAAGCTCACCCGGGCGCGCGCCACGGAAATCAGCCAAAAGGACACGGAAACCTCGCTGATCGAAAAGTTCCTCTACCCCAAACTCGGCCCTGGACAATTGTGGGAGGAAGTCGCTAGCCGAGTCCGTGCCGGCGGCGGCGAAATTCTCACCGGCTGGACGGTATGCGGTATTCACACGGCCGGAGACCGCATGACCGGCGTCACCGCGCGCAGCGACGCGGGCGAGCAGTTCTTCTTCCCTGCACAGTATGTCTTCTCCACCATGCCGGTGAAGGAATTGATGCGGGCTTTCGATGCGCCGCCTCCGCCGGAGGTGTCCGAGGTGAGCGATGGCCTGATGTACCGCGACTTCATCACCGTGGGGTTACTGCTGAACCGGCTCAATATTGGAGAGGATGGAGAACGGCTGCTGAAGGACAATTGGATCTATATTCAGGAGCCCGATGTGCTGGTGGGCCGGATGCAGATTTTCAATAACTGGAGCCCCTACATGGTGGTCGACCCCGGCAAAGTCTGGATCGGCCTGGAATACTTCTGTAACGACACCGATGAGCTGTGGCACAAGTCCGATAAGGATATGATCGCGCTCGCGCTCGAAGAAGTCGAAAAAATGGGGATCGCGTCCAGCTCCGATCAACTGGATGCCACCGTCATCCGCATGGAAAAGACCTATCCGGCGTACTTCGGCACTTACGACCGCTTCCACGTGATTCGCGACTTTGTCGATCGCTATCACAACCTGTTTCTCGTAGGCCGCAACGGCATGCACAAGTACAACAATCAGGACCATTCCATGCTGACGGCCATGACCGCGGTGGACAACATCATCGAGGGAAGACGCGATAAAGCCAACATCTGGGCAGTAAATACGGAGATGGATTATCACGAATCCCGCAGTGACGCGTCCGATGATGCCGGCCAGGAGCGCGCTGCCACGGCGGTTTCCTGAACGTCGCCTGCGCCAACAATCGCTCTGTCGCGGCCGAGTCTCTGCGTTGCGATTGCTGCTCCCGCTGCCAGGCGCGGCGGCGCTCGTTCTGCCGATTGCTCGTGGGAAGTGCAGGCGTTCGTGTAAAGCGCGGCCGCATGATCCTGCTGTATACTCATTTTTCACCACTTGCGGTGACCACGGAGGTACACATGCGTGCAATTGACGAATACACAATTACAGAAGCTGCTCTGGATCAGATGGCATCCACGCCCAATCCGCGCCTGAAAGAGATTATGGCCGCGCTCACGCGCCATCTTCATGAATTCGCGCGTGAGGTGGACCTGACGCCGGAGGAGTGGCTGGACGCCATCAAGTTCCTTACGGCGGTGGGCCAAAAGTGCACGGCGTACCGGCAGGAGTTCATTCTACTCTCCGACACGCTCGGCCTCAGCAGCTTGGTGAACGCGCTGCACGATCGCCGCGCCACCGAAGCCGGCACCAAATCCAGCCTGGTGGGCCCCTTCTATCGCCAGGATTCGCCGAACCTGAAACTCGGCGACACCATCGTCACCAAGCCCACCAACGGCCAGGAGGTTTGCCTGTACGGCCGCGTGACCAATTCCGCGGGCGAAGGCGTCCCCAACGCGACGGTGCAAGTCTGGCAGCCCGACGAAACGGGCAACTACGATCTGCAAAAGCACGATCCTTCCGAAATGGACCTGCGCGGCACCTTCCGCACCAGATGCCGACGGCCATTTCTACCTGCGCACCATCGCGCCGTTGGGCTACATGATCCCGATGGATGGCCCGGTGGGCGACATGATCCGCGCGCAAAAGCGCCACGGCTACCGGCCCGCGCATATTCACTTCATCATCGGTGCGGACGGGTATCGCGAAGTGGTCACGGCGCTGTATTTGCAGGGCGACGAACACATCGATTCGGACACCGTGTTCGGCGTCACGGCATCCTTGGTCACCGGCGTCAACGCCAATGATCCTGCGTCGCCGATTGCGAATCTCCCCACTATCAAGTTCGATGTCCAACTCCCCGCCGCCGCGGCGTATGGCTCGGGACGCGTGGGCGCTGATCCATCGCAGATTGTTCAGAAGGTGGCCAGCTAACCGGTTTCGCATTCCATTCCACGGCGGTGCGGCATGAATTCCTGGGAGCGATGGCTGCGGCGTCCGAAAAGCCTCTGGGTTCGCAAGGCGCTGTTCCAGGTGCACCTCTGGACCGGTATCGCGCTCGGCCTATACGTGTTTGTGATCAGCGTAAGCGGCAGCGCCATTGTTTTCCGCAATGAGTTGTACACTTCGCTCTGGCCCGGACCGCGCATGGTTGCCGCCGGCAGCCATCGTCTGACGCACTCCGAACTGCGCGATGCCGCGTTGCGGGCTTATCCGCAATACAAAGTGAGCTGGATCTGGGACGCGAAGACTGCCAACCAAGCACCCAATCAAGCGATCGACATCTGGCTGGACCGCAACGGTCATAAGAAGGAGCGGCTCTTCGATCCCTATACGGGCCAGGATCTGGGCGAGTCGCGTCCCTATTCCATTCAGTTGATGGCATGGCTCCTCGACCTGCATGTCAACCTGTTGTCCGGCAAAGTGGGCCGCCTGATCAACGGCGTGTGCGCCATATTCGTCCTCGCGCTTGCTGTTAGCGGTGCGGTGCTCTGGTGGCCGGGCACCCGGAGCTGGCGCCGCGGCTTCGTGATTCGCGGGAAATCCAACTGGAAGCTTCTCAACTGGCAACTGCACAACGTAATTGGCCTGTGGATGCTCCCCATCGTATTTATGTTCGGATTGGTGGGCGTTTACGCCGGGTTTCCGGGGCCGTTTCAAACTCTGGTGAATAAGATCGCGCCGCTGGATGTGTATCGCCCGATCCCGGACGCCTCGCTGATTCCGAAGATTCCAGTGATTCCCGTGAGCACGCCAACTCCGCGGCCCCGCTTCCGACCCAGATACAGCACCGGCGACAAAATCATCCGCTGGTTCAGCTATCTGCATTTCGGCAACTTCGGCGGCTGGCCGAGCAAGGCGCTGTGGGTGGTCATTGGCCTGGCGCCCGCGTTTCTCTTCGTCACTGGCGTTTTGATGTGGTGGAACCGCGTGCTCTCGCCGGCCGCCCGGCGCTTTCGCCGCTCCGCCGATATATAATCCACCAATGGCAATCCACAAGAACGTTTTGCTCGCTTTCGCGGGACTCGCGGCCGCGGCGCTCGTTTTCGCCGCCGGCCGCGCGGATCCCAACAATCCCACCGGCTCGCACGGATTGATCGTGATCGACAAAATCGGCACGGCATGTCCGTTTCCTCGATCCATCGAATTTCCAGGAGATTTCCAACCTGGAAGTGGGCGTCGCGCCGCACGATCTGGCCATCTCGCCCGATCACAAAACCGCCTACGTTCCGGTCTACGGCGATGGCGTCTACGGCAGGAATCCGCATCCCGGCCATACCATCGCCATCATCGATCTTCGCTTCGCGCCAGGTGACCGGCACCATCGACGTCTCGCCCTATCATGGCGCCGCACGGCATTCAGATCGATGACGCCGGAACCATCTATGTCACTTGCGATATCAGCCGCAAGCTGCTGGTGATCGATCCCAAGGCGCGCCGCATCAAAGCCGCCATCGACACCGAAGGCACCGGCCATTGGGCCGCCGTTTTGCCCGACGCGAGCAAAGCTTACGTGGCGAATAAGAATGACAAGCTGTTCATCAGTGTTATTGATCTGAAGAAGCGCCGAATCGTCACACGCATTCCCGCGCCCAACGGCACGCAAGGCATTGCCGCTTCTCCCGATGGCAAGTATGTTGTCGCGGTGGATTATGCCGAGCCCAAGTTGCTGGTCATCGATCCCGCCACCGATACGGTGGAAGTTACAATCCCGCTCGAAGGCAACACCAAGGCCGCTTTTAAACCTCGGTTCTCGCCGGACGGTTCCAAACTGCTGGTCTGCAATATGTCGGAACGGCTGCTGAACATCATCGACGTCGCTGACCCGCACGGCAAGCAACAAGTGATGACGGTGGGCAAGGATCCCATGGGATTTGCGTTCGCGCCCGATGGCAAAACCGTGCTGATCGCCAACCATGGCGATGGCACAGTCTCGGTGGTGGATCTGTCGGAGGGACGCGTGGTGTCCAGTTTCAAAGGCGGCGCCGGCGTGGAATCGCTGGCCTATTACTAGGTGCTATGTTCTGGCCCGCGCGGCAGCCACATAAACGCCCAGCCCAATCATCGCCGCGCCCGATACCCCGCGCTGGCGGCTGCGCAGCTTTGCGCTGCGCTTCATTCTCGATCCCAGCGGTCCCGCAAAACACGCGACCATCAGATCCGCGCAGGTGTTGAGCGTCACCGAGATGGCGCCCAGCATCAGAAATTGCTCAGCAACGTGCCCTTGCCGCAACACAACGAATTGCGGGATGAACGAAAGAAAAAACAGCGCCGTCTTCGGGTTGAGCACTTCCGTCATCACGCCTTGCACAAAAGTATTGCGTGAGGCCCCGCATTGCTTCGATCTCGGCAGCCTCCTCATTACGGCTTCGGATCATCCGGTATCCCAGGTAAATCAAATACGCCGCTCCCGCGTACCTTACTGTTTCAAACGCGATAGCCGACGCCGCCAGAATCGCCGACAATCCGAACGCAGCCGCGCCCACATGCACCAGGCCGCCAAGAAACGTGCCCGCCGCCGATAACACGCCCTCCCTGCGTCCTCCGCGCAAACTGCGAGCCAGAACGTAGAAGATCCCAGGCCCGGGCGTAATTGCGAGAATCAGTGCCGCGCCGAGAAAAACGAGGAATCGCGATGTGAGGACCATACCTCAGACGATACAATCGTAGTCGGAGTGCCGCAAGATTCCCGTCCAAAGCTTGCCGCCCGCGCCCCTATGCAGAAGCTGCACTCACGCTCTGAATGGCAACAAATTCACCGGCAATTTTTTTCTTCGGGTGACGCCGCTCCTGTGCTGGCTGGGCTTTCCGTGCTCATCGAGCAAATGACCATCGATGCATTTCAAGCGTCGCTCGGAACTTCGCGGGATTCCAACGTTGCCATGCTGGCCGTGGGCGGCTTCGGACGCCGCGAGCTGTTCCCATTCTCAGATGTGGACGTGCTCATCTTGATCGAACGCGAGTCCCAAGCGGCGGGCATTAAGAACACGCTTTCCGAATTCGTCCGCCTGCTGTGGGATGCCGGCCTGCGCCTGAGCCATTCGGTGCACACCGTGGGTGAATGCGCCGAAATCCACGAGGGCAACATCGAGCTGAGCATCAGCCTGCTGGACCGCCGGCTGCTGGCCGGTTCGTCCGAGCTTTACGCCAAGCTGGAAACCAAACTGCCCGGATTCTTCGAGCGCCAGGGCCGCGTACTCACCCGCCACTTGTGCCAGCTCGCGCGCGAGCGTCATGAAAAATTCCAAGGGACTTTCTATCATCTGGAGCCCAACGTGAAGGAGACGCCAGGCGGCCTGCGCGACCTGCACCTGATCCATTGGTTGGGAAAATTGCGTAAACCGGATGAGGAAGTGACCGGCCGCCTGGCTGCGCCCACCAGGTTTATTCACTCGCTGCGCTGCTTTCTCCATTACCAGACGCGGCGGGATCAAAACCTGCTTAGCTTCGATGCCCAAGAGGCGCTCACTACTCAGCCTTACCTGTCCTTCGCGGAACCCTCCGATCTGATGCGCGAGTATTTTCGCAATGCGCGCGTCATCTACAAAGAGGCCCGCCGCGCGCTCGACATGAACGAGCGGGGCGAAAGCTCGCTGGTAACGCATTTCCACGATTGGCGCTCACGCCTCTCGAACACGGAATTCACTGTATCGAATGAGCGCATCTTTCTGCGTTCGCCCGCGCAATTGACCGCCGATCCGGCCATCCTTCTCCGCTTGCTGGAATTCGTCGCCCGTCACGGTATCCCGTTGGCCGCTGAAACCGAACGCCGCGTGGAGCAAGCCTGTGATGCTTTCGCCGCATATTGCGGGCACGCGCGGCCTTTGTGGCCTCCTCTGCATAACATCCTTTCGCTCCCGCACGCCGCTGCCGCGCTTCGCGTGATGCACGATACCGGGCTGCTGCAGGCCATGTTCCCCGAGTGGCGAAACATATTTTGCCTGGTTGTTCCGGACTTCTATCATCGCTACACGGTGGACGAGCACACTCTGGTGACCATTGAGAAACTAGCCGAACTTGCGGCGAGCAAAGATTCCGCCCAGCGGCGGCTGGCAGAGATTCTCTCGGAGGTGGAGGACCTGGCCCTGCTCCGCTTCGCGCTGCTGTTTCATGACTCCGGCAAAGGCGCCCGGAGCGGCGATCATGCACACCTGTCGGTGGAGTTGGCGCGCACCGCGATGGAGCGCATCCAAATGCCCCCAGACGAACATAGCACCGTGGAATTCCTGATCGCGCATCATCTCGACCTCTCGGCGGTAATGAGTTCGCGCGATCTCTACGATCCCGCCACCGCGCGTCTGCTGGCCGGCCGTATCGGCACGCTGGAACGGCTGAAGCTGCTGACGCTCCTGACTTACGCCGATATCTCAGCCGTGAATCCCGCCGCCATGACTCCCTGGCGGCTCGAGCAGCTGTGGGAAACCTACCGCGTCACTCATCAACAATTAATCAAGGAACTCGAAACCGAACGCATCACCGACCTTCCGCCTGGCCTCCAAGCCGATCTCCTTAACGAGTCGCTGTGCCCCGCCGATTTTCTGCGTGGTTTTCCTTCGCGCTATCTTCGCACTCACACTCCGGAGGACGTGGGCGCGCACGCCGAGCTCTTCGAATTGAGTAAATCGAACGGCGTGGCAGTGCAGATCGACGCCCGCGGCGGCTTGCATCGAGCCACCATCATCGCAAACGACCGGCCGGCGCTATTCGCTTCTCTAGCCGGCGCAATATCCAGCTTCGGAATGGATATCGTAAAGGCAGAAGCTTTTGCCAACGCGCAAGGAGCGATTCTGGACACCTTCGTATTCTCCGATCCCAGTCACACGCTGGAATTGAATCCGACGGAAAACGATCGCCTGCGGCAAACGCTCGAAGATGTGGCTCTCGGCCGGCTGGACACTGAGCAGCTTCTTCGCGGACGCACCGCGCACAATCGTTTCAAGAAGCGCACCGTTCAGCCGCGCGTGCACTTCGATCCGAATGCCTGCGACACCGCCACTTTGATTGAGATCATCGCCGAAGATCGCCCCGGATTGCTCTACGATCTGTCTTCCGCTATTTCCATGGCGGGTTGTAACATCGATGTAGTGCTTATCGACACCGAAGGGCGCAAAGCAATTGATGTATTTTATGTTGCGACCAATGGCAGGAAGCTTTCATCTAATCTTCGCGATGCTCTAAGTCACACATTATTAACTATTTGTTAAGTTTAATCTTCGCGAAGTAACCTTTCGTCTCCATCCAACGTAACTACTAGTGTGGCCCGTTTACAATACGCCCACACTCCTCGTTGAGCTGTACCACACGCATTCAATCTAAGGAGCTAAGAGCTAAATGAAGATCACCAAACTGACGCTAGGAGCTTGTGTCTTTTCGCTGGGAATCGCGATGGCTGCTTCCAGCTACCACGTCCGAATCGCCGATCCTACCTGGGTCGGGACCACCCAACTGAAGCCCGGTGACTACCAGGTTAAGGTGGAAGGCGACAAAGTTACATTCAAGCAGGGCAAGAATGTGGTGGCGGTCGGCGCGAAGGTTGAGACCAATGCCGCGAAGTTTTCCGACACCCAGATGGATATTCGGACTGAAAACGGTCAAGCCAAGCTGAAAGAGCTGGATTTAGGCGGCACCAAGTCGAAAATCATGTTAAATGATTCCGCCGCTCCCGTAGAAGCCGGCGGCACCCACTAAACTAAGTCAAACCACTCATTTGCGCCGGGACGGGAGCCTTAGGGAAGTCCAAAGACAACCAGGGCTTCTGCTCCCGGTGTTGCATCGTCCAGCGTTCCATTCCCTCCGGCCACGATCGCCACGTATTGCTTCCCGTTGTTGCCGGCATAGGTAATCGGGATGGCGTGCGCGCTCGCGTCCAGTTTAACCGGCTCTCCGCAGGAATCTGACGGGAGCCTGACAGGTGTGCGTTTCGTGGCGGGCAGGGTTTCGGTAGACTGGCGGGTTGAGACAAGACGATTGGACCAAGATTCTCGGCTGGCCAGGCTACACTGTGTACCGCCACGAGATTAACGAAAAAGCGAAGACATTAAAGCTGTGGGTGCGGAGAAAACGCGGCAACCGGCGGTTGATCTGTTCCGGTTGCGGGCGAAGGATCGCGGAACCGGCCGACATCACGGAGCGCGAGGTACGGGATCTGGCCTGCTTCGAATATCGAACCACGGTGCTGATCGAACTATATCGGGTACGTTGCCCGGACTGCGGGCTGAAGATCGAGAAGGTGGATCAGTTGCCGAGCAAGGCGCCTTTCTCCAAACGCTTCGAAGAGGCCGTGGGCGAGGCGTGCGAGAGTGCTTCGGCGCGGCGGGTGGCCAAACAGTTCGGGCTGGCGGAGAGCACGGTGCGCGCCATCGATCTGCGTTACCTGGAACGCTGGAACGCGCAACGCAAGAAACCGGCCTTGCGGCATATGGGCGTCGATGAGATCTTTCTGGGAAAAACGACGAAATTCGTGACTGTGGTCAGTAATTTGGAGAGCGGGGAACCACTCTGGTTCGGCCGGGAGCGGAAGAAAGAGACGTTGGATGAGTTTTTCCAAACGCAGTTGAGCGCGCGACAACGGCGGCGGATCGAGGCCGCTTGCGTGGATATGTGGGAGCCGTATAAGACGAGCATCGAGCAATGGTCGCCACACTGCGCCATCGTCTATGACAAGTTCCACATCCTGCAGCACGCCAATAAAGCCGTCGATGAAGTGCGCCGGGCCGAGTTCTTCCGCAAAGGGGCGCGGATGCGTGGCGTGGTGAAAGGAAAGCGCTGGCTGTTGCTCACCCGATGGATCCATTTGACCGCCGACAAGAGGCAGCAACTGAACCACCTGTTCGCACTCAATCGCAAGGTCATGAAGGCGTATTTGCTCAAAGAGAGCCTGGAGCGCCTGTGGACCTACACCTACGAGGGCGCCATGTTGCGCTATCTGAAGAGCTGGACATTGCAACTCCGCTGGCAGCGGCTGCCGGCTTTCGAGAAGCTGGCTCACATGCTAATCGACCATGTCGAAGGCATCCTGAACTACTGCCGCATCAAGGTGCGCTTCGGGGTGGTGGAAGCCATCAATGGCAATATCAAGACCCTGCTCAGGCGCGGACGCGGGTATAAAAACCTGCGCTACCTGCTCTTGAAAGCTCAGCGCATGGCCGTCTCCAAGACCGAATTCGTCATTTTTAGGAAAGCTGCTTGAAATGGCCTGTTTGTCGAATTCCTGCTCAGAGCCGTTTAACCGACCAGAGTTCTCTCCCAGTCTTTGATTCGAATGCGCGGAAACGGCGATCGTTGGTGGCACCGATAAACACCAGTCCGCCGGCAGTCGTGATCGGTCCGCCCAAATTCAGCCGCCCCGTATTTCTTTTGGCGCGCGGTAATTCTTCGGTAATTCCCAGCGGAACCTGCCACGCGAAATCGCCGGTACGCGCATCCACTGCAACCAATCGGCCCCATGGCGGCTTCTGGCACGGCCACGCGCGTTCGCCCGAGTGAGGAATATTGCCGACCTTTGGATTACCCTCGCTCCAGTGGAACCGCGACATGGGTCCTACGATGCTGTTGCGATCAAATAACACTGGAGACCCCACCGGCTTTTTCTCAATCCATCCGATGCTGGCTTCATCGCTCGAATTCACGAACAAATATCCCAATCCGGCATCGGCTGCCGCGCCGCCCCAATCCACGCCGCCGATCGCGCCCGGAAAAATAATGGTTGAGTACGGCTTCGCGCCAGCCGCGCGATAAACGTACGGCGTAAACGGCCCGCCATTGTAAAACCCTCCGCTTCGAGTTTGCAGTTCATGGCAGAATTGCGAGTGCTCTGCATTGGTGTCGTCGGGCGATACGATATCTTCGGGTCCGTAACTCACGCGCGCGAGCGGCGGCGGCTTCACCGGCACGGGCTGCGTCGGCGAACTCTGCTCTCCTGGCACTTTGCTTGCGAGCACCGGCTTCTCGTCGATGCCAAACACCGGCTTCCCTGTCACACGATTCAAAATGTACAGATAACCGGTCTTCGCGGTCTGCGCCAGAATCGGAATCTTCTTCCCCTTCATCGTTACATCCATCAAAGTGGGCGGAGCGGGCAAATCAAAATCCCATAAATCGTGATGCACCACCTGGAAATACCACTTCATTTTTCCGGTTTCGGCATCCAGGGCTACCACGCAGTTCGCAAAGAGATCGTTGCCCTTGCGGTCGCCGCCCCAAAAATTCGTATTGGGTCCGCCAAATACGGTGTAGACGATGCCGCGCTCGGCATCCACCGTTAGCGAAAAACCCCAGTTGTTCACGCCGGAGCGATTCTTCGCGCTGTCGCCCTGCCAGGTTTCGTGGCCGAATTCACCAGGCTGCGGAACCGAATGAAAATCCCACAACTTCTTGCCCGTGCGGGCGTCATACGCGCGCGTGTCCCCCGCGGGACCAGTGGCCGGGGTTTCGGGCGCGTTGGCACCCAGCAGCAGCACATTCTTGTAAACCGCTGGCGCGGAATTGTACGGCACCGTCATCTCTACGGTGCCTTCGTCGCCGAAGCCCGGATCCATCTTCCCCGTGCCGGCGTTCAGCGCGATCATTTTGCTGCCGCTGGTGAAAATAATCCGCGGCGCGTTGCTCTGGTCGCCCGGCCAATAAGCAACGCCGCGTTTGGACGGCGCGCCTTCCTTCAATTCATACCGCCAGATTTCCTTGCCCGTCTCAGCATCGAGCGCCATCACGGAATGAAACGTGTCCAGATAGAGCACGCTTTTGATTACGATCGGAGTGAACTCGGAGCCCGCTTGGTTGGCGCTTGCCTGGCCCAGGTTGTAGGACCACACCTGCTTCAACATGCCAACGTTCGATGCATCGACCTGGCGCAAGGGCGAGAATCGCGTGCCCGCCAGATCGCGATTGTACATGGGCCAATCGGCGACGTCCGGCTGGGTCTGGCGCGTCTGGGCCCCAAGGAGCGAAAGAAAAGAAACCGTTACAAGGCTAAAACTAACTACACGAAAACCAGCCAAAATCGGCCTATCCATGCAATTGTAACCTCTAGGCTTACTAGCAACGTCGTTCAATTGACATATCATCATAGCGCGTATATCATGGGAATCTCTTCAACGTCCCGCGTGCGGCTATCAAGTCTCCGCCCAACCAAAGACAGCGTGCCAAGCGAGAGTGGCTTCGCCAGCGCGAGCGGCTTCGAAGGAGGTTCCTGCTAGATGTCTATCCTGAGCATGTGCGAGTGGCTGCAAGACACCAACATCGGCACATCCATCCGTGAATCCATCTGGACGTTCCCTATCATTGAAACGATCCACGTCCTGGCCCTTTCCATCTCCGTGGGATTGCTGCTAATTTCCGATCTGCGCCTCATGGGCTATATCATGAAGCGCCGCCCGGTTTCCGAAGTCTACGAACAAATGAAGCCCTGGATGTTTACGGGCTTCGCCATCATGGTCATCACTGGCATCTTTCTGTTCTGGTGCCAGGCAGTCAAGGCTTATAACAGCATTTTCTTTAAAGCGAAAGTCGTTCTGCTCATCCTGGCGGCTATCAATGCTCTCACGTTTGAGCGGGGCATCTATCGGAAGATCGATAAGTGGGACAACGCTCTGGTTCCGCCCATGGAAGCTCGCTTGGCCGGCTGGCTTTCCTTGATCTTTTGGCTCGCGATTATCACTTGCGGCCGCACTATGGCATACACTTTTTAGGAAACCCAAGTCGAGGCCTTTTTATCGATGACCGCCATCCTCCCTTTCTTTCAATGGTGCGATAACACCATAATCTCCCAGGCCATTCGCAATTCCCGAGTAGCGTTTCCCATCATTGAGAACTTCCATCTGTTCGCGCTCACCGTACTGCTGGGAACGCTGGTGGTCCTGGTGCTGCGCCAGTTCGGTCTGGTCTACAAAGCACAGCCGATCTCCGAAGTCGCCAGCGCGCTGCGTCCCTGGAACCGGTGGAGTATGGCCGTGATGCTCACTTCCGGCATTCTGCTGTTCTTGTCGGAAGCGGTGAAGTGCTACGGCAATACTTCTTTTCGCATAAAAATGCTGTTCTTATTTTTCGCGTTGCTCTTCCAATTCACCGTCTACAATCGCATCGTAAAGAACGAAGGCAAGTCGGCGCCGGTCGGCGGGAAAATCGCCGCAGCGGTTGCCATATGCCTGTGGTTCGGTGTCGGCTTGGCCGGCCGCGCCATCGGCTTTCTCGGCTAGCCCGTTTACACTGCCGCCACCCAGTGATAACGTGGGCGGTTATGAGATTCGTACTCCTGGTGGTTTCGCTCGCGCTGCCGCTCGGTGCGCAGCAGGACAGCCGATTGGCTTGGGCGCCGGTTCCCGCGCAACCGGCCGCCTGGGTGGCGCCTAACCGCCCATTGTGGAAGCTCGCCGAACTGCTTGCGCAGCACCAGGGCCAGCCCAACTGGACCCAAACCGTGGTCAGCGATTCGCTGCTCCACGCCGACTATATCTCCATGGCCCCCGGCGTGAAAACGCCCCGCCGCTTCCGTCCGGACACGCGCGAGTGGTGGATCGTGCAGGATGGCCAAATTCGATTCACGATCGAGGGCCAGGAGCCGTTCGTTGCGTCCAAGGGCTATCTGGTGCAAGTCCCTTACCGCACCGTCTACAGCCTGGAAACGGTCGGGGACAAGCCTTCCCTGCGCCTGGAAGTGAACATCGCGGGCGCTCAGACCATGTATCCCGTGGATGAAACACCCGTGCCGCTGGACGGCGTGAACTTCGTGAAAGTGCGGATTGCAGGCCGAGGAAAATACGATCAGGGCAACCAGCCGTATATTGATTTCAACGCGGTGGTGGCTGGAACCGAAAAGCAGCGCCGGTTCATCGCCGACGATCGCGCGGTGGCCAACATCATCATCGGCGATCCCAAGAAGCAGCGGCCCGCCGCCGATACCGACAAAGGCCATTTTCACGAGGAATCGCCCGAATTCTGGTTCATCCTGCTGGGCAAGATGGAGTACAAGATCGGGTCTCTCCCGATCTTCATTGCCGACCAGGGCGACATTGTCTACACGCCCAAACAAACCTGGCACCGGGCGCGATTCGCCGGCTCCGAGCTAGCCTGCCGCCTGGCGATGAACGGCTACCAGGATCTGCTGCATAACTACTGAGGAACTCGCGCAAAACGGAGCGCGGCGCGAAGCAGTTCCTGGCCTCTTTCGCGGTGCGCGCCGCACCCTTTGCGCGACCAACCGCCCGCCGAAGTATCCGGCCCCACTCAGTAACAGCCGGCAAAACGGAGCGCGCCGGCATGGTCGCTTTCCTGAAACGAGGGCGCCGCTGCACCCAGTGGCGGCCAAACTGGAAATCGAATTGCTGCGATAGCGGGCATGGTAGCTATCGATGAGAGAACCATAACCGACGTTGCGCTGGAGCAAATGTCAGGGCGCCCAATCCGCGCTTGTGCGAGATCATGGACTGCCTGGTTCGCCACCTGCATGCCTTCGCGCGCGAGGCCGACCTCACTCCCGAGGAATGGCTGGAGGGTATCAAGTTCCTGACCGCGGTGGGCCAGGCTTGCACGCCTTATCGCCAGGAGTTTATCCTGCTGTCCGACACGCTGGGACTATCGAGTCTCATCAATACGCTGCGTGACCGCCGCTCGGTGGAGGTGGGGACCAAGACCAGTTTGCTCGGGCCCTTCTATCGTCAGGGTGCGCCCACTAAGAGGCTGGGCGAATCCATCGCTTCAACGGGTGCTTCACCGGGCGACGGCTGCTCTGAAATCTGCATTTATGGGCGCGTCGTGAACCTGGCTGGCCAGCCGATCCCGAATGCCTCCATCGAAATCTGGCAGTCCGACGATCACGGGTTCTACGACTTGCAAAAGCACGATCCTTCCGAGATGGATCTGCGCGGCTGGTTCTACGCCGATGAGGAGGGATACTACCACTTGCGCACCGTTCGCCCGCTTGGCTACCTGATTCCATTGGATGGCCCGGTGGGCGACATGATTCGCGCGCAGCGCCGCCACGGCTATCGTCCCGCGCACATTCACTTCTTGGTGGGCGCGCCAAACTATCGAGAGCTGGTGACCGCGCTCTACCTGCGCAACAACGACCACATCGATTCGGATACGGTGTTCGGCGTGACAGATTCACTCATCACCGAGACCAAGGTGAACGATCCGGCTTCGCCCTTTCCAAACCTTCCGTCTATCCGATTCGATTTCCAACTGGGTGCGGCAGCCGCGCGGGAAGAGTCCGGCCGCGTGGGCGCCGATCCCGCCCAGATCGTCAAGCGCGCTGTGCTGGCGTCTCACTAGAACTGGCCCACAAGTTGCGTGCTGGTTGCCCGTGCTGCTCTCTCCGGAAGTGCTCCTGGTGTACGTCCTGGCTGAAAGCGGGGTGAGTGGGCATCTGTCTTCGGGGCGAATCGAACGCCGACCCTGCGGGACACTCGACGTTTTCGATGCGCGCGGGGAGCGGTTTGATTACCTTTCCGGAAATCGTCTCAGGAGCTGGTGTGTGATCGGGCCGGAGGGCGAGCCACTGGATGGATGGCGGGAGATCCTGCCGGAGGATCTCCCGAAGGTTCTTCCGGAACGCTAGTGCACGCCGGCGCCAACCTCCTCCCGAATGAACACCGGCTGCCGGTGGGACGCGATGGGATGCTTGGCGTCAACCGCAACCTTGGAATGCCACTCCGGCACGCGGATCGGCTCCAGCATCGCCAGAATCTCCTCGCGCCGTTCCTCAAACCACGCCGGCAGCAGAAGATGGGTGCCTAGCTCGTTAAACGCCTCATCCTTGGCGAATCCGCCATCGGCGGTGGCTGCGCACTCCATCAGGACTCCGCCGGGCGACCGCACGTAGATGGAATGGAAGTAGTTGCGGTCCTTCACCTCAGAAACATCCGTATAGCCCAGCTCTTCGTAGTAGCTCTTCTGCCACTTGAGATCCTCATCGTTGGGGACGTTGTAGGCCACGTGATGGACCGTACCGGCGCCGAATGTGCGGCTTCCCGAAGGCCGGTCCGCATCGTGATGCAGATCGACCGTACACCCAGGACCGCCCTTGCCAACCTCGAAGCGATGGTACTTGCCATCCACACCGGTTTTGCGAAATCCGAGTGCTTCCACCAGGAACCGTTCGTCCTCGGCGATCTCGCGTACCGAAAGCGTGATGGAGTTGAAGCCGCGCGCGGATTCATCGGCGCCGATCCCCTCGGTGGCCGTCCCCTGGCGGGTTTCGCGCGGATCTTCGATCACCTCAAAACCCAGGCCGGCCGGATGTTTGAAAGCAATGAAGCGCTGCCCAAAGCGTTCATGAATCCCGGAGTGTTCCACCCGTTTCCGGTCCAGGTGCTGCACCCAAAACGGCAGCGCTCCGTTCTGCACTGAGTAGGCGGTGGACTGCACCTGGCCCGATCCGGGACGGCCCTGCACCCGGCTGTACGGGAAGCTGGTCATTACCGTACCCGGATCGATGTGCCCGTTTGCGTAGTAGAGGTGATAGTGGGCAAAGCGTCCGTCAAACAGAATGGTCTGCTTGATGAGCCGCTGTCCCAGCACCTGAGTAAAGAAATCGATGTCGTCCTGGGCTCTGCCAGAACACACTGTGATGTGATGAAATCCAGTGCTTGGAAAGTTCATAGCTGGTCCTCCAGCAAGGTTGTCTTGCTCGGTCCGTTTAGTACGCAATATTTGCGCCATATGGCGGGGCGAAATTGCGGCGTCGGGCGCCCGAGCTGCGCGTAGCCGCTCAGATCTGAGGGATTTGCCTGAGCGCCTTCGCGCAGATGTGGAATTTCGTTTCAATCGGAAGAAAGGACGATGGCGGGAAAGTGTGCCTTTATTCCGTGGTTCTAAGCCATGTGGTTCTAATCCATGCCGGGAAGCGCCGTCCGGACAAGGTATACTGCGGATGTAAGGCAAATATGGCCGCTGAGAATCTTGCCGCCGTCATCAGCTCACTTACGCCGGAGGAGCAGGAGTCCGTTAGGCAGTTCGTCGACTTCTTAAGGCGCAAGGGATCGGCTACCTCCTCGCCGTTTCTCGCTGCCGTTGAGGAGTTCATCGATCAGCACCCCGACCTGCTCCGACGTCTGGCTCAGTGACCTCGTATCCGACTATTGACGAGGTGATCGCCGTCCACGCCCAGTTAATCGCGAAGTTCGGAGTTCCCTTGGCGTTCGGGATCCCGCCTCCCTCGAATCCGCTTTGGCGAGGCCACAAAGCGGCTATTACGAGGACATAATTCAGGAAGCTGCCGCGCTCTGGGAGAGCTTGTCGCAAAACCACCCATTCATCGACGGAAACAAGCGGGTCGCCGTGACCGTGACGGCGGCTCTTCTGAAGATCAACGGATATCTGCTGGAGTTCGATGACCTCGAAGCCTTTTCCTTCCTGATTGGACTCTATGAGAGCGGTACGATGCAATTCGTTGAACTGGAGAAGTGGCTCCGCGTTCACGCCGAACTAAGCAGCCCAAGGAACTGATTCGGGAGTCCTGTCTCGATATTCCGCATTGGGTAGAAACTGCGGACGGTATAACTGATATCCGAAGAATCTTTCTACGCCAGGCCCACTCTTGACCCAACTTCGCCTCGATTTGCCTTTCTGTCTAATGCTCTATTAGCCCTTTGGAGAGACGATAACTTGAAACTCTCGCGGGAGCCCGATCCAGTCGGAGTTCATCCGTTTCTCAATAGGCACCTACTCGGTACTTTAAGGCTCGCTGAGGAAGCGTGGAATAGTGGTAATAGCCACTCTGGTTGTACGCTGCAGTTTGAAAAACGTTTGCGAAGTCTTCGAGCGCTTGCTGCTTCGTCATTTCAAAGATCCCAGCTCCTGGTACTTTGATTCGCAAGGTATCGTGCGAATGCATCGGATCAATCTTCTTCTTAACGAAGCGGAGCCGGGCGGCTTCGTATTCGACGACAGCGCTAGAGTTGACTGTCGACTTCGGCTCTTGATCTGCACCGGACACGAGGGTGTCGATGGCGTCAACGACTTTGCGAGGTAACGCTGACAAGGCCGCATGTAGTCCTTGATCGAGAAACTCCCGAGCGAGTTCCGAAACCGATATCCCGCGGTACCGGCTGAGCAACTCAAGTCGATCAAGTGTTGATGGCGGCAGGATAAGTGAGAAATTCATGTCCCAGTTATAGGCCATAGGCTAGGCTGTGTAAATAGGCTAGGTTAGCAGGTTAATGTTGGGAAGCCGGATTTCCACCGGTTCAATGACCGCTGCTGGGGGCCAGCTTGGATGAGCTGTCCCGTTTTCTCCGGGATCTTCTTATAGACGGAAAGGGGTTCCTTGGGTTGTAGCATCAAGCATCTGTGCGGCAAAGTTCGAAATGCGTCCAGTGTGGGGAGCCGCCGCACAGGGCCGCAGGAATCCGATTTTCAAATTTCGTCGCTCTCTGTTGACAATCTGCTCCAGGAAGGCGGCTCTTCCCTAGTGATACATTGTAAGTACAGAGAACCCATGGTCAAAAAGCTTACCAAGCACGGAAACAGTCTAGCATTGGTAATTGATCGCCCGATTCTGGATCTTCTGAATATCGATCCGGAGACTCCGCTCGATGTCACTACCGACGGGAAACAACTGATCGTCGCTCCTGCAAAACCATCGGCACGCCGGAAAAAGTTTGAGGCAGCTCAGGAACTGGCACACAAGCGCTACGGGAGCGCCTTCCGAAAGCTGGCCGAATGAGTTCCGCCGAATGAGTTCCATGGATGGAACCGGTATTTCTATCTCTGGATGAGGTTCTGGAGATCCACGAACAACAGATCGAGCGATATGGTGGGTCTTCAGGCCTGCGCGATCCGGCCGGGCTTGAATCCGCCATAGCCACGCCGCAGGCGACCTTCGGCGGCGAATTCCTGCACGCCTCTATTCCCGCCATGGCAGCGCGTATCTTTTCCATCTTTGCCAGAACCATGCGTTCGTCGACGGTAACAAACGAGTCGGCGCGAACGCGGCCATCACGTTCCTGCTGATGAACAATTGGGACCCGACCCTCGGCGAGGAAGAACTGGTGGCGGTAGTTCTATCTGTTGCTTCAGGCCGACTGAACAAACCTGAACTGACTGGGATCTTCGAAGCCCGTTGCAAGTCTCTCGATGAAGGTTGAACAGGCACCCTCGGGTCTCTCGACCGCCTGTCTTACCGAGAAAAGGACAGGGGGACTTGACCCCTCGTACACGTATCGCTGATGTTGTTTCAGCCTCAGCGAGGGCCGGGACACCCCCCGGCGCAGGCTTGCTAACATTGAATCAGGGACCCCTCCCTGCCTCCCATGGAATTTGACCTCACGCCGGAGCAGATTCAGCTTCGCAAAAGTGTTCGCGAATTTGCCGAGCAGGAAATCCGCCCGCATGTCCTCGAATGGGATGAAGAGGAAATCTTCCCGCTCGACGTCATCAAGAAAGCCGGACAGCTCGGCTTCCTCGGCGCTATTTTCCCGGAAGAACTGGGCGGGACGGGACTCGGCTACATAGAATATTCGATCATCATCGAAGAACTCGCGCGCATCGATCCGTCGGTGGGTTTGATCGTGGCGGCGCACAATTCGCTGTGTACCAATCACATCTTTGTCGCCGGCAGCGAAGAGCAGCGCCGTAAATACGTCCCAAAACTCGCGACGGGCGAATGGATCGGTTCCTGGTCGCTCACTGAATCGGAATCCGGCTCCGATGCCGGGGGCATGCGCACCAAGGCCACCAAAGACGGCTCGTGCTGGGTTCTCAATGGCAGCAAGGTTTTCACTACCAACGCGGGTTATGCCGATGTTTGCGTCGCGATGGCGGTAACCGACCGTGCCGCATCGCATCACGGGGTTTCCGCGTTCATTCTGGAAAAGGGTGTTCCGGGATTTCAGTTCGGCAAGAAGGAAAACAAGCTCGGCATGCGCGCCAGCGCCACCGGCGAGGTGATCTTCACCGATTGCCGCGTGCCCGAGTTGCAACTGCTCGGCAAGCCAGGCGAAGGGTTCGTCGACAGCCTGCGGATTCTGGACGGCGGGCGCATCTCCATCGCGGCGCTCTCGGTGGGGACGGCGCAAGGCGCCTACGAGGCCGCTTTGAAATATTCCAAGCAGCGCAAACAGTTCGGCCGGCCCATCTCCGAGTTTCAATCCATTCAGAATAAGCTCGCCGACATGGCCACCGAGATCGATGCCGCGCGCCTGCTCACCTATCGCGCCGGATGGATGAAGGACCACGGCCAGCGCGTCACCAAGGAATCGTCCATGGCGAAGCTCTTCGCGTCTGAGATCGCGGTGCGCGCCACCAATGAAGCCGTGCAAATCCACGGCGGCAACGGTTTTATCAAAGACTATCCCGTCGAAAAGTTTTATCGCGACGTCAAGCTGTGCACCATCGGTGAAGGCACCAGCGAAATCCAGCGCCTGGTGATCGCACGCCAGCTTCTGAAGAGCGAATGACGGAATGGGCCGAAAGAGTTCTGGCCGGCGACGCGCGATCGCTCGCCCGCGCCGCCACGGCCATCGAGAACCGTTCGCCGTCTGCTGAATCATTATTGAAGGAATTGTTTCCTCACACCGGCCGCGCTACCGTGATCGGCATCACCGGGGCGCCGGGTGCGGGGAAGAGCACTCTGGCAGACCGGCTGCTTCATGAGCTTCGCCGTGAAGGAAAATCCATCGGCGTCCTGGCTGTCGATCCCACCAGTCCCTATTCCGGCGGCGCGGTTCTCGGTGATCGTATCCGCATGCTGAACCATCATGCGGACTCGGGAGTGTTCATCCGCTCCATGGCCACGCGCGGCCATCTGGGCGGCATCGCCGCTGCCACCACCGATATGGTGCTGTTGCTGGATGCCGCTGGGAAGGAAGTTGTCCTAATCGAAACGGTCGGCGTCGGCCAGGACGAAGTGGAGGTTGCGAAGCTTGCTGATGTGACCGTGGTCGTGCTCGTTCCCGGCATGGGTGACGACGTTCAGGCCATCAAAGCCGGCATTCTTGAAATCGCCGATGTTTTCGTCATTAACAAAACGGATCAACCCGGAGCCGATCGTCTGAAGCGCGAGCTCCTGGCTCTGCAGAGCCTTTCTACGCGGCGCGACGGTTGGGTTCCGCCCATCGTAAACACTGTTGCTACGGATGGCCAGGGAGTCAGCGAAACGCTGGCCGCCATTCGCGCGTTTCTGGCTCGCGCGGACGCGAAGGATCGCGCCGTCGCCAATTGGACTCTGCGCCTGCGTGAAATGCTGCGTGGCCGGCTGATCGAACACTTTGCGAATATTGATTTTCAGGCTGCCGCGGAACAAGTAGCGGCGCGGCGCTCGGACCCCTACACGATCATCGATGCTTGGCTCCAAAGGGATGCTTGGCTCCAAAAGACCGGAGCGCACCAATTCGAAATTGATCACCTGGGCATCGCCGTCCGATCGCTGGACGCCGCGCTGGGCTTTTACGAAAAGCAGCTCGGCTTTCCGGCCGGCTTGCGTGAAACCGTGGAAAAGGAAAAAGTGAACGTCGCCATGCTGCCCGCCGGAGGACCCCGCATTGAGCTGCTGGAAGCCGCCGAACCGGATTCGGTGATCGCGAAATTCATCGACAAGCGCGGCGAAGGTCTGCATCACGTCGCGGTGAAAGTTCCCGATCTGGCCGCGGCTGTGGAGCGTCTAAAATCGCAGGGAGCGCGATTACTGAATGAACCGCGCGCCGGCGCGGGCGGGCATCTTTATGTCTTCGTCCACCCTTCCTCCACGGGCGGCGTGTTGCTGGAGCTGATTCAAAAATAACAAATGAAGAAACCAACCATCGGAATCATCGGCGGTAGCGGCCTCTATTCGATGCCGGGCTTTTCCGCGCACGAAGAAATGGTGATCGAAACCCCGTGGGGCATGCCTTCGGACCCTTACGTGGTCGGGCAGCTGGCGGGCAAAGAGGTCGCGTTTCTTTCGCGGCACGGCTGCGGCCATCGCCATTCGCCTTCGGAGCTGAACTTTCGCGCCAACATTTACGGCTTCAAAGCGCTGGGCGTGGATCGCATCGTGTCGCTCAGCGCCGTTGGATCGCTCAAAGAAGAGCACGCTCCGCTGAAGTTTGTGATTCCCGATCAATTTTTCGATCGCACGCGCGGCCGCATCTCCACATTCTTCGGCGAAGGCCTGGTGGCGCACGTCAGCTTTGCCGATCCGGTTTGCCCGCAGCTTTCTGGCGTCGTGCATCAGGCTTGCGTTCAAACCGGCGTGGATGTCGCGCGCGGCGGAACGTATCTTTGCATGGAAGGCCCGGCGTTTTCCACCAAGGCGGAATCGAATGTTTATCGCAGTTGGGGCATGGACGTCATCGGCATGACCAACCTGCAGGAAGCCAAGCTCGCTCGCGAGGCGGAGCTGTGCTACGTCACCATCGCCATGGTGACGGATTATGATTGCTGGCACGAGGAGCACGACGCCGTCACGGTCACCGATATTTTGGCGAACCTCAAGCAGAATGCCGACAATGCCTGCAAGGTGGTGGCGGCCACGGTTGCAAGCATGCCGGAGATTCGCGAATGCAAGTGCGGATCGGCGCTGGCGCACGCGTTAATCACCGATCCCAAGGCGGTGCCTGAGGCGACGCGCAAGAAGCTGGAGCTGCTGGTTGGAAAATATCTCGGCTGAAACCCTAGCTCAGGATCTGCTGGCGCATTGCCTGGATGCGCGGCCCTGGCCCGATCACTTGCTCGATCAATTGATGGCGTGCGGGGGCGACCGCGAGCTGTTCCGCATTGTGGTGGAGCGGCTGGGGGATCTGTTTGAGCCGCATTTGTGCCGCGTCTACGCCGAGCTTTTTTCTGACGTGATCGCACGGCGCATTTCCGGGTTGCACGCCGACCACCTGGTCGCGCGCTATGAGCGGATTCGGCGGCCGCGTGTTTTGGATCGAGATCCCGATTCGATCGAAAACATTTTCGTTCTTTCGCGCGTCACCCTGGGCGCCGACGTCGCCGTTACTAGCGTCGTTCTGGATGCGGCCAAAAAGCGCTTTCCGAACGCGGTCATATGGTTCGCCGGCCCTAAAAAAAGCTGGGAGCTGTTCGCGGCCGATGCGCGCTTGCGGCATCTTTCGCTTGCCTATGGACGCGGGGGAACCATCGATCACCGCCTGGCTGTTTGGCCGCAACTGCGGGAGGCAGTCGGTCTGCCGAAAAGTCTGATACTCGATCCCGATTCCCGGCTGACGCAGCTCGGCCTGCTTCCGATTTGCCAGGAAGAGGATTACTATTTCTTTGAAAGCCGGGCGTACGGTGCAAACGGCGGCGAGGCTCTCACTTCCCTGACGCGGAACTGGATCGCGGAGACCTTCGGAATCGATGGGGCTCACCCCTGCATTTCCACCGGCCTGGATGCGGCTGAATTCGCCACCACCGTCAGCTTCGGCGTCGGCGAAAATCCATCCAAGTGCGTCCCCGATCCGTTCGAGGCAGAGGTTCTGCGGAGATTGCCGCGCCCGATCCTGATCGATAAAGGCGCGGGCGGCGAAGAGGCCGAACGCGTGGAGCGCGCGGTTGCCAAAGCAGGCGGAGCGGGCGTTGTAATGTGGGACGGCTCCTTTGCGGGCTTTGCAGCGCATGTTCAGCGCAGCCGCCTTTACGTAGGTTATGACTCAGCCGGCGGCCACGTCGCGGCCGCTTGCGGAGTTCCGATGATCTGCGTTTTCGCGGGCGCCGTTTCCGAGCGCATGTTCCAGCGCTGGCGCCCGACGGGCCACGGCAAGATTGAAATCATTCGCCCCGAAAATTTGAGCCGCTGGAATTTGCTTTCTATTTTTGAGGCTTCTCTTCGGAGGGTTTCTCTTTCGTCTGATCCTCCGGAAGCGGGTCAGGCGTCTCAAACTTGATGGTGCTTTCGGTTCCGAACTTGCGATACAGACGAAACTCAATGTCGTTCTTCGTCATCTGACGGTCGCGCTTGGACGTCAGCACCGATTTGAGGGGCAGCATGTACTGCTGGTCCCCAACAGTCTCCAAATCATAATCGAGCGATGATGTGATCTCGTGGATCGGGAAGGTGCTCGGCATGTCATAGGGCTTCATCACAATCTTCACCACCATGTTGGTGTCTTCGTCGATATAGACAAGACCCCGATAGGCGGGCACGATGGCCAGTTTGTCGTCGGCCTCCACATGGTATTTGGAATACTCCTGCTGCACGTCGTACGCGAATACGTATGTCTTGCGGCCGCGCAGCTTGCCCCAGTGGTCCCAGGAGAATTCAGTATGAGTCTCGGGCTCGAAAATCTCCTTCATCATGCTGCCGAATTCGCCTTCCGACGTGGTGCCGCCGAATTGACGCATATTGGCGTTGGTCACCGGCTGGTTGTTGTGGAGAATGACCTCATAGTTCTCGAATCCGTTGTAGCTCAGGCGCGCCGTGATGGTATCGGCGTGATACCAGTTGTTGCCGGTTCCGGTGGGATCGTAATCGCGCCGCGTCACCTGAACGCAAATAAAATTCGGCAACTGCTTGGTGTAATTTAACGCGTATTCGCGGGTTTGGTCGATGATTTTGGCCTGCTCCTCCGAACTGGGAGGCGGAGGTGGAACGTAGACCGGCGGGGGCGGAGGCGGTGGAGCAACCGTCAAGCCGGCGGAAGCCTCGCTCAGCTCGCGCAACGCCGCCACGGTTTTGGGCCCGGCGCCCAGGCTTTGCAGGTCTTCGATGGTCCGATCCTCCAGCTTGTCGGTGAGCTTCACGTGCCGCAAATACTCGGCAACCTGCCGGTCGGGCTGCTTGAGCTGCACCGAAGACCGAATGAACATCACCAACTGCGCAACGGTCAGATTCATCTCACCAGCGGCGGTCAGCATGGCGGCCGTCACCAATATCAGCAGACAACGCATATCACCCCTATTGTCTCTCAGGTTCGGCTGCCCAGCAGGTTCTCCAATGCCGGGCTCAAATCCGGATATTGGAAGGGAAAACCGGCCGATTTCGCCACCATGGGTAGCACGCGCTGGCTGGCGAGTAAGACTTCGGACATTTCGCCCAAAGCCAGCTTGAGTGCGAAAGCCGGAACCGGAACAATCGC
Source organism: Bryobacterales bacterium (assembly GCA_963713415.1). Taxonomy (GTDB): domain Bacteria; phylum Acidobacteriota; class Terriglobia; order Bryobacterales; family Bryobacteraceae; genus Palsa-89. The sequence goes on from CAVQLV010000001.1 coordinate 206,671, forward strand.
CGGGCGATGAAGCGCCATGGCCAGCCGATCGGTAAATTCTTCGTTGGTGACCGGGTGCGGCGCGGTAGCATTCACAGCCCCTCGGATGGCGGTGTATTCCAGCGCGAAGAGAATCATCTGGACCACGTCCTCAAGGTGAATCCACGCCATCCATTGGTGGCCGGAGCCCAGCTTACCGCCAACACCGAAGCGGAAAGGAGGAAGCAGCTTGGCCAGCGCGCCGCCGTGTCCCAGGATCATTCCGAAGCGCATCCGCACGACGCGAATTCCCAGGGATTCAGCCCCCTGAGCGGCGTCTTCCCAATCCACAACCAGGCCCGCCAGAAAGTCGGTCCCGGCGGAGGAAGCTTCGGTGAGAATCTGGTCGCCTTGCGAACCGTAGTATCCGACGGCGGAGGCGCACACCAGCACTCGCGGGCGCTGGGGCTGCCCGGAAAGTCCGCTCACCAGGCGGCGAGTGCCTTCCACGCGGCTCTCGTAGATGCGCTTCTTGGCGGCTTCGGTCCACCGCTGCGCGATCGGCTCTCCAGCCAGGTGAACCACGGCATCGCACACAGGAGGAAGCGCGCCGCGGGGGATCGCAAGCGCCACATGCCCGGCCGACTGGATCCGTTCCCGCAGCCGCGTACCGATGAGGCCGCTGGCGCCCGTGATCGCGATGTCCATTGAAGCTATTCTACGCTGCGAATATAAGCGTCTACATCGGTTTTGCGGCGCATGCCGTCCAGGGACATATAGCGGACGTGGCCGAAAATGGGCCACTCCGCCCAGGGGCGGTCATGCAGGCCGAAGCACCACAGGATGTTGGTATACGAATTGGGATCGCGGCCGTCGAGAGCGTAGCGGTCATTCAGGTAGATTGTGGTGGCCAGCGCTTCTTCGGCCGTCCGAGACCATTCGATGATTTTCTTGTCCCAGTACATGCGATAGTATCCGTGAATCTTGCCGGTGAGCAGGAGTTCCCTCTGCGCGGCGTTCCAGAGCGGATCATGCGTTTGAGCGCGCTCGAATTGATCACGCGAATAAATCGGATCTCGCTTGTCGCGCGAGTGCTTCGCTAAAGTTTTTCGCGCCCACTCCGGTAGCGCATCAAAGGATTCGGGATGCTCGGTGAATCGGGCGAAATTGAACGCCAGCTCACGGCGGACGATTAGCTCTTCCAGGAACTCGTCCGGCAGCAGCTTATGCTCGTGCGCGTAGCGTTCCACGGCAAGCGCTACCTCAAGCGATGAGATGTGCCCGAAGTGGAGGTAGGGGCTGAGGCCGGAGGTGGCGTTCTCGGACGGCTGGTTGCTCAAATTGGCGTAGCGATACAAATTCTGTTTCAGAAATTGACGGAGGCGCCTCTGTGCGGCGGAATAGCCACCGTGGAAGGCCGCCGACGGCCGTACCGTGTGATCGATATCGCAGGAAGCCACCAATTTCGGAATGTTGGATGCGGTGACGCGGGTATGGACAGGGGGAACCTTGCTGTGGAACTTGTGCCGAACGCTGATCGGCGGAGCTGGCCGCAGATATTGAGGCAGCAACTTCCGGATCTTAGGCCGGATGGTGTAAGCGGCGTACTCGCGCTTCTCGAAACAACACGTCGGAAGAATGCAACTGGAATCGACCGCGAAATAGGGAATGTCGACTTTGGCCGGCACGCTGGCGTTGTAACCGCGCGCAGGGAACAATGGGTAATCGTCGGTAACCACGGCGGCCGCGTCCTTGGCCAGGCGATACAGCACGTCGTTGGCATCCTCGCGGCTGCGCCGCAGATAGAACACGTAGCCGATCCCGAGCCGCTGCAATTGGCGCTCTGTATCGGGAACGCCTTCCAGCACAAAAGTGTGCACCCGGTCGCTGGCATGGGGATAATCAAACGTCAGGCCTTCGTAGAACAGCACCGGCAGCCGTACTCGATTCGCGAGCTCCACCGCGTACGCCAGTGCATGATTGGACGCTGCGCGGCGGTTCACTTGCGCCCAGTAAAGCACGTACTTCGCGCTGGCCGGGAACGGCTGGGCATTGAGCAGTTGGACGCGCTGGTCCGGTTTCTCCATAATGAAGTGTGTTGCCATGAGAGCCTGGAATCGCGCCAAATTGCTGTGGGGTTACCTGCGGCGGAAATCCACCCTGAACGCGCTTCCGGTGGAGTACATCGTGGAGACCACGGCCAAGTGCAACCTGTATTGTCCCATGTGCCCGCGCGAGACCCACAAGCAGCCCAAGGCGGACATGGCGGACGAGATTTTCGAGCGGCTGGTGCGCGAGTCCGGCGAAAGCGCCGAGCACATGATGCTGATTGGGCTCGGCGAGCCGTTCATGGATCGCAAGATTTTCGAGCGGATCGAATATTGCGAGCGCCACAACATTTCCACCCTGCTCTCCACCAATGGAACGTTCTTCGATGAGAAAACCTGCGCGCGGTTGCTGGATACGCCGATCGAACACATCACGCTGAGTTTCGACGGCGCCACCAAAGAGTCGTTCGAATACTATCGCAAGGGCGCCAATTTCGAAAAGGTTCGCGACAATTTCCTTCGATTCGCGCGCATGAAACACGAGCGGGGAGCCAAAGTGCAAGTGGTGGTCCAGATGGTGCGGATGGAGCGGAACGCCGGGGAAGTGGACGATTTCGTACGCTTCTGGAAAGACGTGCCGGGCGTGGATCAGGTGCGCATCAAAGAAGATGAAACCAACGTGCTGCAGCCAGAAGCCCGGCACGCCGCGGAGGATTGGAAACATCCCTGCCACTATTTGTGGCGCGGCCCGATGTACGTGAAACAGAATGGCGACGTGTATCCGTGCTGCCAGAGCTACACGCTGGATGGGGGGCCGGTTGGGAACGTCGGGACCCAGAGCCTGCCCGAGATCTGGAATTCCGATGCGATGCGGCGCATGCGCGAACTGCATGTTACCGGCCGGGCGGGCGAGATCGATGTCTGCGCGCGCTGCTGCACCACTATTCCGAGCGGCGCGCTGGTGGCAGGAAGTCTGCTCCTGCACGGACGCACGGTGCGAAAGCTGCTGCCATGGGTGGAACGGCTGGTGTATTTCTCGAAACTGCCGCGATCGTTATTGACGCCGCCGCGCAAGCCATCCGCCCGAGTCACAAAAGACAGTGAACTCGTGCAGATTGGGGCGTCGCCGTCGTCCGAAATCAGTTCGGCGGGAAAACGCGCCGAACCAGGTCAGTGAAGCGAGCGTCATTGCGCACGCTGTCAGCCCAGGGATCCACTTTCAAATAGAGCAGCCAGCCGGAGCGGTCGTCGTAAGCTTTCTGCAGCCAGTCGAAGGCTTGATCTCTGTCGCCCAGCGCCATGTAGATCACGGCCAGGGACGCGGGCTGCACGTAGGTCTGTTGCGAGCGATCTTTCAACTGATCCAGAATCTTGCGGGCCTCGGCCGGCTGATGGGAAACGGCGTAGGCCTGGCCCAGCGCGGCGAGTTCGTTCGTATCGCCTTCTGATAGATCCAGCGCCTTGTGGAATTCCGCCAGTGCCGCCATGATCATTCCGTTCTGTTCATAAGCCCGGCCCAGATACTCGTGCGCGGGAACGAAGTTCGAGTCCATTGCCAGCGTCTTTTGAATCTGGCCGATCGCCGGCTCGTATTGGCGCGCGTAATACAAGCGATAACCCAGCGCCAGATTCGTTGTGGTGGAGAGCGGATTCAGCTCGTACGCATGATTGAACTCGGCCAGAGCATCACTGGATCGTCCCAGCACCATCAGATACTCGCCATACCAGGAATGCGCGGTTGTGTAGTTGCTGTTGAGTGCAATGGCCCGCTGGAATTCCTTCTCCGCTCCGGCCCAATCCCAATCGTGGAACTTGGCCCAAGCGAGCGACGTATGAGCTTCGGCGAGCGAATCATCCAGCTCCAGCGCTTTGTTAGCCGCGATCTTGAGCTTGGGAAGCACTTCGCGCGCGGGCAAAACGTTGGAGTCGGCCAGCAGCGCATATGCATCCGCCTGCCCGGCGTAGGCCAGAGCATAACGAGGGTCCCGCTGGATGGCTTGCTGGAAGTAATCCAGGCTCTGCTGCAGCCCGTCCAGCGTGCGTTTGTTCCATTGATAGCGGCCTTGCAGATACATCTGATAGGCCTCGGCATCTTCGGTATTGCGCGCGGTCATCATGTGATGCATTTCCGCGCCGCTGAGCTGAAGGCGCAGCTTTTCTGAGATCTCGCGCGAAATCTGTTCCTGCACGGACGCCATGTCGGCCACCATGGGGTTGTATTGATTGCCCCAGATTTGCCGGTTATCCCGCACGTCGATCAATTCCGCGTCGATGGACAGCTCATTGCCGTGATGCACCAGGCGCCCGGTGAGCACGGCTCGCACCTTGAGCGCTCGTCCGGCCTCTTGCGGATCCACTTCCTTGCCCTTGTAGTGCAGAACCGAGCTGAAGGACCGCACCGCCAGCTTGGGAACCTGTGAAAGATTATTGATGATGCTTTCGGTGATGCCGTCGCTCAAATATTCGGCGCCCGGATCTCCGCCCATATTGGTGAACGGGAGGATGGCGAGCGAATCGAGCGGTTTGGGCCGCAGCATCCAGTACGCAGCGGCAATCCCCAGTAGCACCAGGCCCGCCAGGCAAAGCAGAATAACGCGTTTGTTGCGCCTGATTCCTTCCACGACGTACTCGGCGCTGGAAGTAGAGCCGCTGCTGCTCTGCGTTGACGGAGAACTCGCGGGCTGCGATGGAGCGGCAACCACGGCCGAGCGTTGTCCTGAATAACCGGCCTGGGTAGCGGCGCTGTCGACGGCCATCACCGCGGAGACGCGGCTGGAATCCGAGTCCCGGCGCAGGCGCTTCAGGTCGGCGCGGATGTCGGCGGCCGTTTGATAGCGCATCTCGGGATTCTTTTCCAGCGCCTTGAAAATGATGCGTTCCAATTCCACCGGCATTTCGGGACGAATTCGCGAGGGTGGGATGGGCGCATTATGGAGAATGGCGACGAAGGTCAGGGCGCTGGTGTTGCCTTGAAACGGCGAAACCCCGGTGACCATTTCGTACAGCACGACGCCGAACGAGAACAGGTCCGTGCGGGTGTCCAGATCCTCGCCGCGGGCCTGTTCGGGAGACATGTACGCCACCGTGCCCAGCGTGGAGCCGGGGCTGGTGATCATGTCGTCGATGGCCACCGTCCCCGCCGACGAGTTGGCCTTCGCGCCTTGTGGCGCGCTCACCTTGGCCAGCCCAAAATCCATCATCTTGGCGTGGCCGCGCGTCGTAATGAAGATATTGGCGGGCTTGATGTCGCGATGCACAATGTTCTCGACGTGCGCGGCGTCGAGGGCATCCACCATCTGGATGGCAAGATCGAGCACCTCATCGATGCTGAGCGGCTTGGCGGCGATGCGGTCCTTCAGCGTGCGGCCTTCCAGACACTCCATGACGAAGAACGGTTGCCCGTCGGATTCGCCGATATCGTGCAAGGTGCAGATGTTGGGATGGTTGAGGGCCGATACGGCGCGCGCCTCGCGTTGGAAGCGCTCCAGCGCCATGCGGTCGCTGGCTAGTTCCTGGGGGATGAATTTGAGCGCCACCATGCGCCCCAAGCGCGTGTCTTCGGCTCGATACACCACGCCCATCCCGCCCTTGCCGAGGGTGGAAAGGATGCGGTAATGGGAAATGGTTTTGCCCAGCATCACAGCAACGCCAGACTAATTTTCAGTGCTCGATCCACTTCCTGCATGGTCTTAGGACTCAACTTGCCCAGTGTGCCAATAACGCGTTGCCCATCGACACAGCGGACCATATTGCACTGTACGACGCTATTCCTAGTCAAACCGCCTTCACCTTGGTTCAGCGGAACATCCACCGGATATCGTTTGGGCACATTCTCGGCATCAGTAATCGCTGCAACGATCGTGACCGGAGAGAACTTGTTGCCCGTATCGTTCTGGATTACGACGCAGGGCCTCCTTTTGTTTGGCTCGCTGCCAATCGCCGGATCGAGATTCACCACCACTACATCGCCCCGAGTCCAGGCCGGCATTATGCCAAATCGCTCTCAGCATTCATGAGTTCTTCGGCCACCAGCCTGGCGCAGGCTGCATTCGCGATGTATCCTTGCGCTAGCTCCTCTTCCAGCCTCTTATTGCGCATATCGTTCAGGTAATAGGCTACAGCCTTTCTGACGAACGTGCTTCGATTCATCGCCAGTTCCCGAACAGCAGTTTCCGTTTCTTCGTAGAGGGCAGCGGGGAAATCGATAGCGATCTTTCTCATCGTTGCCTTTGCTCTTGCCGATGCCGGCGTTTGATGTCCTCGTTTCGATGTGGTTTTCATATCGGTACTTCCCGGGATCTCGTCCATGCAGGCATCTCTATTATACAAAGGTCTCCAAAACCTATTACATATTCTATGATCTAAGGTCTAGAGGGACGCAATCTCATGATTCTAAATAGGCCAGACAACCCGTCCAAGATTGCTGAATGTCAGGAATCTTGCAACTTAGTGCAGCGGATAGCCCTTTTGGCCCGGCAGCAGCCCATTGATCTTCAGGACCTTCAGGCCTTTGGGCACTTGCGACGCGTCAACGAACGCAACCGCGCCCGGTACCGAAGCCACCAGATCGTCGGCCATCTCGCTCGAGTAAACGATGCGAGGGGCGCTGGGGGCTTCGGCGCGAAAGACTTTTGCGATCCAATACTGGCGAAACTGGGCTTCCGACATCTGGTAGATGGTCCGCAGCACCACTTCTCTCTCGCGGGCCCCCGGGGCGCGCACCAGCAGGGTCACGCGCAAGCTGGAAGTCCAATATTGCTTGTCGCCCAGCATCAGGCGGCGCAGTTCCGAGAACGACAGGTTGTCCACCGGAACATCGGGACGAACCACGATCGCGATATCCGGGCCCCCGGTTTCAGTCGATTTTGGAAGTGCGACCAGGCTGAGCAGGCATAGCAGTGCGATGCGCCTGAGCCAGCGGTTATGGATAGTTGCCATGGTGCGCATTTAGAACGTGAAGTCCGTTTGCACGAACGCACCATTAATCGACGAGAGATCGCGGCGGATGTAGTGGCGGTATTCCACTTTGAAGGCCGCAAAGCTCGTAATGTCATACCGGACACCCGCCGTGGAACCGTTATACGTCGGCACCAAATCGTGGAAGAACAGATCGGAGAACGGCACGTGGATGTACTCAAAGCGGTAATAGGGCTTCCATAATCGCAGATACGAAGGCAGGCGATAGGCCGCTTGCGCATAGAAGGCCTGGCTGTTCGATGTCACCCCGCCGTCGATCGGCTGATGTGTGACATTGGCGAACTCAGCGATGAATTCGGGAGATTCCTTGGCCCAAACCACGTGTCCCGACTCAATCCATTCGCGGCCGGTTAATCCGGTGATGGGGTTCAGCTTATCGCGGTAAACCGAGCCGCCAACCTGGAGGCCGTAAAGAAAGTCGGGCTTGACGAAGAGATTGACCAGCCAGGCCCGATTGTTGTTGATATCGCCGATGTCGCCCGCGCGGCTGAGTACCTCACCTCGGCCGTTACCCAGGCCGACGTTGTAATTCAGATTCAGTCCGCCGGCCGGCACCGCGCCTTCCACCAGCGTGCCGACGAAGTGGACCGGGATGAAGGTGCCTCCGAACTGGACCATCTCAGGGCGGTCAATGGTGGTCTGGAGCCAAGTGCCGTGATGATACGCGGTATTCCAGTAGTTGATGGGAGTGTGAAAGCGGCCGAAGGAGACTTTGAAATAATCGTTCCAATCGTAGCGGATGATCAAGCGCTCCACTTCCGGGTTAAAGCCCGGCGCGGCCGGCGTGCCGGTGCCGGCATCCGAACGCGCGGTGAGCGTAAGTTCGCTGAAAACGCTGACCTTGGAAGAGAGAGCGGAGCTGAGTTGCAGAACGAACTGGCCCTCGCCGAATCCGCTGTGGGGGTTCAACAGGGTGAGAGGCTGGAAGCCTCCGTTGGGGCCGTGCAGATCCGTGGCTGAGAAATCCAAGGCGGCGAATCCGGCGATGTGCAGCAACGGCGAAGAGAGCGGTCCAGATTCGATAGTGGGCGCTTGATCGTGACTCATATGCGCCGCTTCCACCGCAGAAACGGATGAAGGGGCGGGTGCCGGCTGAGCGGGTACGGCGGGGACCGGCGATAGGTGCGCCGCGCCATTTTCTTTTTCCAGTTCCGACACGCGCTTCTCCAGGCCATCAATGCGCGTGAGCAGCTTCTGGATGAGCTCGTTGGTGGCCTGGTCTGTGGACTGCGCGCCGGCTTGAGTTGCGAGTGCTGCGACAATTCCGATGGCAAGAAACGCTCGCCTCATAATCCTCCTCGTTGATTTGCATGTGCACGGCATGGTGCGCCGCTGCTAAGCGTGTTGGGTGCCTGGATTAACTCACGAGGCTAGCACAAAGAGTTATGTGACGAGAAGATTTTATTCGTATCGCAAGGCTACGCCAGGGTCGATGCGCGTGGCGCGGCGCGCCGGTATCCAGCAAGCGAGCATCGCCACCGCCGACAGCGCCAGCGCGACTGTGGCGTAGGTCAGCGGATCGCTCGGGCTGACGCCCAGCAGAAATCGAGCCATCAGGCGGGTTAAGGCCAGCGCGATAACAGTGCCCACCAGCAACCCCGCCACCACCATGCCGATGCCTTGCCGCAGCACCAGCCGTAAGACATCGCGTTCCGTGCCTCCCAGTGCCATGCGGATCCCGATCTCGCGAGTGCGTTGAACGGCGGCGAACGAAACCACGCCATAGACCCCCAGCACCGCCAGGAACAATCCCAGGCCTCCGATGGCAGCCGCGAAATAGGCGCCAATCCGGAAGACCTGCGTTCCGTTCGCCCCGGCCACAACGGTCCGCATGGCCTGGGCATCAATGATAGGAAGGTCGGGGGCAAGCCGATGGACCTCATTCCGGACGGGCGCGATGAGCGACTCCGGCGCCCCCGATGTCCGCACCTGCAAAGTCTCCATGGAAAGGAAATTCTGCGCCAGCGGAACATAGAAAAGCGGCGTTGGGTCTTCGAAGATCACAGCGTATTTACCATTGGCGGCGACACCCACTACTTGCATACTTTGCCCGGACGCGGTGACAGACTTCAGCGTGAAACGCTTGCCGATGGGATCTTCGTGGGGCCAGAACTTGTCGGCCATGAGTTGATTTACGATCGCGACGGGCGGCGCGTTCTTGTTGTCCAAGTCCGTAAAGATTCTTCCTCGCAGCAGCGGAACCCGCATCGTCTCGAAGTAACCCGAGTCGACGTTGTTATAGAACACCGTAGGGGCTTGCTGGCCGGCCGGAAGAGGATGACCATCGATAGTCACTCCGCCGGCGTTGCCCTGCACCAGCGTTCCCATCGGGACGCCAAACGCCAGACTGGCCGATTGGACGCCGGGAAGTTCGCGGACGCGCGCCTCCAGCCGGCGATAAAACTCGCGCTGTTGCTGCTCGTCGTAGCCGATGGCGTGCGGGTCCACCGTGACGTTCAGGACATGGTCCGGATTGAAGCCCAGCTGGATGTTTCCGGCACGCTGGAGGCTGCGAACCAGGAGCCCCGCGATCACCAGCAGGATCACCGATCCAGCCACCTGCGCCGCAACCAGAAGGTTCCGGAACCGATGCCGCGCCCACGCCCGCGGTATCGCTGCGCCCGCCTTCCTGCAAAAGGCTGTAAACGTCGGCGCGGGAGGATTTCCAGGCTGGCCACAGCCCCACCACGATTCCACTCACCAGTGCGGCACCGAACGTATACAAAATCACGTGCCAATCGAACTGGAAGTCGAGCCGAACTGGAAGGGTGGAGTTCACGAATCTCGACACGTCGCCGGGATTAAACCAATTGCCGATGATGACGCCGCCCACTCCACCCAGAAGTCCCAGCAGCAGGGTTTCCGTGAGCGTTTGCCGGATCAGCCGCGCGCGGCCGGCGCCCAAAGCGGCCCGAAGGCCCATCTCCCGCTGCCGGGCCGTGGCGCGCGCCAGCAGAACATTGGCCACGTTCATGCACGCCAGCAGCAACACCAGCGCGGCCAGAACCAGAAAGAACGCCGCGATTACGCCGATCATATTGTTTGCCTGCGGCTGTGGGCGCGCCAACTGCTCGCGATAGACGCGCACCGTGACGTTCTTGTCGGTGGCCGGGTATTGTTTCGCCAGGCGCGCGGCGATGACGTTCATGGAACTCTGCGCCTGGGTGAAGCTGACACCTGGCTTCAGCCGCGCCATCACGCGCATCACCCGGGAATCGCGAGCGCTCATGACATCCCCCGGCGTCTGCTCCAGGAATCCGCCGCTGCTGAGCGGCAGATAGCCATCCAGTTCCACCAGCGACATGGTGCCGATAAACTGTTTGGGCACTACCCCGACGATGATGGCCGGTTTGCCATTCAAGCGAACCAGTTTTCCGATCACGCCCGGATCGCCGCGAAATCGCTTCTGCCAATAGGAGTATCCGAGAACCAGCACCGCAGTCTTTCCAGGCTGATTCTCTTCGCTCGGTTGAATCAGACGGCCCAGCACGGGCTGCACCTTCAAAGCTGTGAAGTAATTGCCGGTCACATACGCGGCTAGAATTTGATCCGCACGGCCGTCGGCGCTCAAGCCCGGCAGCACGGGTATGTAACCGAAGAGATCGGCGACGGGCGCCGCCTGCGAGCGGAAATCCAGAAAATCGGGGTACGAGAATAAAAACAGGAACGACGAACTGCCCTTCTGCTCGGCCGCGAGCGCGGCAATTTGTTCGGGCTGCGGAACCGGCAGCGGGCGGAGCAGATAACCGTTCACGATGTCGAAGATGATGGCGTTGGCGGCGATCCCCAGGGCCAGGGTCGTGGCGACGATAACAGTCAGTCCGGGCGTCTTCGCCAGCATTCGCCAGCCGTAACGGATATCCTGGAGCAGCGTTCTCATTGCAGATTGATCATGGCACGATCGCTGCCACGCGCATCGGCGAAGCATCTAAAGGGAAATTGCCCGGAGCGGCTCTGCGGCGCTGTTCAAGCGCGGGATCTAATGTTTCGAAACCGAACAGCTACCAGGTTTCGGCTAAGCGCACGAAGGTCCGCAGACCAACCCCAGTAGCCCCTTTGGCCATATAGGGCTTCGCATCGTCCAGCCAGGCAGTTCCGGCGATGTCGAGATGGACCCACGGCGTATCGTCCACGAAATCACGAATGAACCAGGCTGCGGTGATGGACCCGCCGGCACGTCCGCCGATGTTGTGCAGATCGGCGAACGAGCTTTTGAGCAGCTCTTTGTATTCGTCGTCCATCGGCATGTGCCAGGTCTTCTCGCCCTCGGCCTGCGCGGCTGCCAGCAGCTTCTGCAAAAAAGCGTTGTTGTTGGTGAAGGCGCCGACGTTGACGGTCCCGAGCGCCACGACAATTGCGCCCGTCAATGTTGCGGCGTCCACCAGGTGCGTGCAGCCCAGCCGCTGCGCGTAGGTGAGCGCATCGATCAGGATGAGCCGGCCTTCGGCATCTGTGTTCAGTACTTCTACGGTTTTGCCGGAGAGCGATTTCACGATGTCGCCTGGCCGCTGAGCCTTTGCGCCGGGCATATTTTCGACAGTCGGCACCAGCGCGGTCACCGGGATCGCCGGGCTTGATTTGCGCGATGGCCCGCATGGCCCCCAGCACGGCCGCGCCGCCGGCCATGTCGTAGCGCATCTTTTCCATGCCCTCAGCGGGCTTGATGGAGATGCCGCCGGTGTCGAAGGTGACGCCCTTGCCGACCAGGCCGAGATGATCCCTGGTCGCCGGTGCGCTGGCGGGTTGGTATCGAATCACGATCAGCGCGGGAGGTTCGGCGCTGCCTTGCGCCACGCCCAGCAGGGCGCCCATGCCAAGCTGGCGCATGCGGTCCTGATCCAAAACCTCGCATTCCAGGCCAAATTCGGCTGCCATTTGCGTGGCGCGCTCGGCCAGCAGAGTGGGGGTCAAGACATTGGCGGGTTCGTTGGCAAGATCGCGGGTGAAGTTTTGTGCTTCCGCCAGAACTCGGCCGCGATCCACCGCCGCTTGCGAGCCCCCCAGCACCGAAAATGAGTCCACCTTTTTCTCGTTCTTCTTCGGATCGGTCTTATAGCGGTCGTTCTCCAGATCCGCAAGCACCGCGCCCTCCACCGCAGCGGCGGCGAAATCGTCCGAGCGCCAGGCGTCATCAAGAGCGAACGCGATGGTGTGAACGCCCTTCGCCTTGAGTGCGCGCACCACGGCGCCTGAGAGCTTGCGCAACTCGGCTGCATCGAACTTGTCGCGCTTTCCGCCACCCGCGAGCACCAGGCGCTTCGCCTTTAGCCCACCGGGACGATGAAGGATTGCGATCTCCAGGGCTTTCCCGGAGAACTCGCCGGAATCATACAACTCTTTGGTTTGATCGGCGGCTGGAGTATCCGGTGGCGCGCCCTCGAATCCCACAATGACCAACGCATCCGAATCCACTTCAGCCAGCTTCTTCGGCTCAACCCTGATCTCCATTCGTCTCCTTCTTTACCGTCTTTTCCCGATGGCCGCGCGCGCCTCGGCTTCCATCTCGCGCGTGCGTTCAGCCTCGCGCTTGTCGTGCAGCTTCTTACCCTTGGCGACGGCGAGCTCCACCTTGATGTGCCCGCTTTTCAAATACATCTTGGTGGGAATCAACGTGAGCCCTTTTTCACGCGTTTTTCCCAATAACTTGTCGATCTCTTCTCTATGGAGCAGCAGCTTCCGCCGCCGGGTAGGCTCATGGTTTTCCCGGTTGCCGTGCGAATACTGCCCGATGTGGGCGTTGAGCAGCCACGCCTCGTTGCCCTGCACCTCGGCAAAGCTATCTTTGAGCTGAATGCGGCCATCCTTGGCGGACTTCACCTCCGTCCCAGTCAGTGCCAGACCCGCTTCGAAGCGTTCGAGCAGATGATAATCATGCCCGGCATGACGGTTGTCGCTCAAGATCTTGATTCCAGGCTCCGCCATTGTGACACCAGGCTCCGGTTGAACTCCAGGTTCCGGAGGTCTTGTTTTCTAGTCAACGCCAGGAAAGCACGCCGCGTCAAGCGTTTATGTGGAAGTTTCCGACTGCACCTGCTGTTTTAGTGTAACATAGGCCCTTATATACCATAAGATGATTCCTTTTAATAAGTTACGTGCCATCGCCCCATTGTGGGTGGTGCTGTTGCTGCTACCCGCTGGGGGGTTGGAAGCTGGCAACCGCAAGGCTGATAAGTTCTATAAGCTGGGGGCGCAGGCCGAAGCCCGCAAAGACTATGACCAGGCCTTGGAATATTACGAGCAGGCGCTCAAGATAGATCCCAAGGATGCGGCCTATGAACTGGTCGCGCGGCGGACGCGGTTTGAGTCGTCAACGGCGCATGTCGAGGCCGGGAATAACCAGAAAAAGGCCGGCGACCTGGAGAAGGCCCTGGCTGAATTTCAGAAGGCGTTCGACGTCAATCCAGGATCCATGATCGCGCTCCAGGACATGCAGCAGACCAAGGAGTTGCTGACCGAGAAGCAAAAGCTGCCGGCTGGGGAACAGCCGCTGACGTCGGCCGAGAAGGCGGAGAAGGACAGCCTGGCGATGATCCAGTCTCTTCAGCCCGTGCCTGAGCTGAAGCCGGTTACCAACACCATCAGCCTGCTCAAGATGAACAATCAGCCGCCCAAGGTGCTCTATGAGACGGTGGGTAAACTGGCGGGAATCAATGTACTGTTCGATCCGCAGATGCAGCCGGGCAAGAACGCGAATTTGGATCTGAACAACGTAACTTTGCAGGAAGCGCTGGATTATATCGCGCTGCTGACCAAAACATTTTGGAAGCCGGTGAGCAGTAACGCCATTTTTGTTACCGAAGATAATGTCACCAAGCGCCGGGACTACGAAGACGAAGTGGTGAAGGTCTTTTATCTGAAGAATCCCACCACCACGCAGGAGTTTTCCGAAATTGTGACGGCGGTGCGCTCAGTTACCGACGTGCGCCGGATGTACCAGTTCAATGCCGAAAATGCGATCGTGGTGCGGGACACGGTGGATAAAGTCGCGCTGGTGGAAAAGCTGCTGCATGATCTGGATAAGCCGAAAGCGGAAGTAGTGATCGACGTGATCGTGATGGACGTGGCCAGCGACGTCAGCCACCAGATTGGCGCCGGTCTAGTCTCCAACGGCACCAATGGACTGGCGGTGCCGTTCGCGTTCTCGCCCAGGAACCCGGTCACCTCGACTACGACAGGAACTAACGGGACCGGCGGTACCGGCGCTACCGGCACCACGGGCACTACCGGCACTACGGGCACCACCGGGACCGGCACGTCAGGGTCTACGTACGTCGCTCTTTCACAACTGGCCCACCTGGGGACCGGCGATTTTTCCACCAGCCTCCCGGGCGCGATGTTGCAGGCGGTGATGTCGGATTCCAGAACCAAAATTCAGGAAACGCCCGAGGTCCGCGTCTCCGACGGCCAGAAAGTGGATTTAAAGATCGGCGAGAAGTATCCCTATGCCACCGGTAGTTTCCAACCGGGGGTCGGCACCGTGGGGGTTAGCCCGCTAGTGAGTACGCAGTTTCAATTCGTCGATATCGGCGTGAATGTGACCATTACGCCGCACGTCCATGGAGACTCCGAAGTATCGTTGCACGTGGCCGTGGATATCTCGAACATCGCCAACACGCTGAATCTGGGCGGCCTGAGCCAGCCTGTGATCGGACAAAAGAAGAACGAGGCCGACATCCGCTTGAAGGATGGCGAAGTTAGCCTGTTGGGCGGCTTGATGTCGGATCAGGACACCAGCGTCATTGGAGGGATCCCAGGCCTGGTGAACATCCCGATTCTTGGTAAGTATCTGTTCGGCAACGTGTCCAAGGACAAGCAGAGCGAACAGCTGATGATCGCGCTGATTCCGCATATCGTGCGGAGGCCGGATATTACCGGGTTGGACATGCGCGGTATTGCGGCGGGAACCGATGCGGAGGTAAAGCTGAATTTTGGGCCGCGACCCGATCAGTCCACAGCTCCTGCGGCTGTTGCCGCTCCCACCCCAGCGGCGCCTCCGGAAGCTACCGCACCCGCGGTAACTCCCGCCACTCCCGGTGGCGCGGCCGGCCTGGCATTTAGTCCGGCCAAGGTGCAGGCGCGGTTGAGCAACCAGGTCACCATCACGCTGGATGCGCAAAACATGGCGGATTTGGCCAGCGTTCCGGTGAAAGTGCGGTGGGATCCGAAAGTGCTGCGGTTGGAGATGATCTCGCCGGGCGCGCTGCTAACCCAGGATGGCAAGATTGTGGCCCCCAGTCTGGATATTCGCAATGACACCGGCGACGCCAGCATCGAAGTAAACCGCGTGGCCGGGGCGGCTGGGGTGAACGGTACCGGTCCGCTGTTGCAATTTACCTTTACCGCCGTTGGGAAAGGAACTACAACCGTAAGCGTCACGCAGGCAGCGCTGAAGAACTCGGCCAAGCAGCCCGTCGCGGTGCAGCCGCCGTCGGTTTCGGTGACAGTGCAGTAAGGCGTTCGAAGTGGCATGAGGCGCAAGAGACAAAGCGGTCTGACGCTGGTGGAGCTGATTGTGGCGTTCACCATCATGATGATTTTGACCTCCATGGCGGTTCCCCTGGCGCGCTACAAGGTGCAGCGCGACAAGGAGCGGGATCTGGAGTACGCGTTGCGCCAAATCCGAAACGCGATTGATAAGTTCAAAGACGACATGGATGCCCAGAAAATCGGCCCGGCCAAGCTGGATTCCGACAACTATCCGGAGAGCTTGCAGCAACTGGTGGACGGAGTGAAAGCCACCGGGTCGGTGGACAAAAAAATGAAATATCTGCGCCGCATCCCGAAGGACCCCATGACCAATTCGTACGACTGGGGGCTGCGCAGCGACCGTGACGACCCGGACTCCCAATCCTGGGGTGGTCAAAATGTATTCGATGTTTATACCAAGAGCATGGACAAGGCGCGGGATGGAACTCAGTATTCGCAATGGTGAGGGCGACGCGAAGGCGCTAGTGAAAACGCCGCCCGCGCTTTCCAATCGCCGCCGCTTCGGCTTCACTCTCATTGAGCTGATGATCGTCATGGCGATCATCGCGGTGTTAATGGCCGTGGCGCTGCCGATCTACAACCGGTCCATCGTCCGGTCTAAGGAAAGCGTGCTCAAGAACAACCTGTTCACGCTGCGCACAGTGATCGATGAGTATACCTACGACAAGCAAAAGGCGCCGCAAACCCTGGAAGATTTGGTCACCGACGGGTATTTGCGGCAGGTGCCTATCGATCCGATGACCGGCAACGCGGATTCCTGGAAACTGATCATGGAGGACGCCAGCAACACTGTGGACCAGAGCATGCCTGGAATTTGGGATGTACGAAGCGGCGCCGAGGGCACTAGTCTGGAAGGGACGCCGTATTCGGAGTGGTAACGGACCGGGATCCGGCGGCGGGACGAGCAGCCGCGCGCTTGGGCGGCGTCTGTCTCCACATTAAGAATCGGTACAGCATCAACATCCCCAAAATAGCGGCGTACATCAGCGGCAGGCGCACGTCCGATTTCACCAGCCAATAGTAGTGAATCACGCCGGCCAGCGCGATAAAGTAAATCAGCCGGTGCAGCCGCTGCCATCGCGCGAATCCCAGCCGGCGCACCCAGCCCGCCGTGGAGGTAATCGCCAGCGGGAGCAGCAGTGCGAATCCGAACATTCCGGCGGTGATGAAGCGCCGCTTCAGGATGTCGGCCCACATGTCGGGCAGGCTGAAGGATTTATCCAGGATGAACCAGGTCATGAAATGCAGGCAGACGTAGAAGAAGGCGAACAGTCCCAGCATGCGGCGATAGCGCACCAGCTTGGGCTGGTTGAAGATCTTACGCAGCGGAGTGATTGAAAGCGTAATGAGCAGCAGCCGAAGCGTCCAGTTGCCGGTGTCGTGGGTGATGTATTCCACCGGGTTAGCGGTCAGCTCGGGAGCATTGCCGGTGGCGAGTAGCTTGTAAAACGGCCACAAAAGCAGCAGGAACGGTGTCAGGCAGGCCAGGAACACCGCCGCTTTGGTCCAGCCGCTGCCGAGCACCCGGCTGAAGAAGGGTTCGCGGCGTTTGGCGCCCGGAACGCGGGTCCCGGCGTCAGGTGGAATAGTAGTCGCCACGCGTATTTTTAAAGCTTAGAAATTCTTTCGAAGATCCATGCCTGTGTAGAGGCTGGCCACTTCGCTGTACCCGTTGAACATCAAAGTATCGCGCCGGAATAGTTCGCCCAGGCGGCGTTCGGTGGCCTGGCTCCAGCGCGGATGATCCACGTGCGGATTCACGTTGGAGTAAAAGCCGTATTCGTTGGGTCCGGCGATATTCCACGTGGTGGGCGGCTGTTTATCCACCAGCCGAATCTTCACCAGCGATTTCGCGCTCTTGAAGCCGTATTTCCAGGGCACCACCAGCCGGATGGGCGCGCCGTCCTGGTTGGGCAGCGTTTCGCCATAAAGCCCGACCGCCAGCAGCGTGAGCGGATGCATGGCTTCGTCCAGACGCAAGCCCTCCACGTACGGAAACGCAATGCCGGCCCCGCGCGCCAGCGGCATCTGCCCGGGATCGTAATAGCTTTCGAAAGCCACGTATTTCGCCTTGGATGTCGGCTCCGCTTGCTTCAGAAGCGCATTCAAAGGAAAACCAATCCAAGGGACCACAATGGACCACGCCTCCACGCAACGGTGCCGGTAGATGCGCTCTTCGAGCGGCGCAATCTTGTAAAGGGCGGCCAGATCGAACGTCTTGGGCTTGGCGACTTCGCCTTCTATCTTCATCGTCCACGGCGAGGTGCGGAAATTCTTGGCGTTTTCGGCTGGATCCGATTTGTCGGTGCCGAACTCGTAGAAATTATTGTAGTGGGTGATGGTCTCGAGCGGCGTGATTTTCTCGTTGCCGACGTTGTAGGAGGTCTTCCGGGCGTCGGTGAGCTTCATGCCGGCCTGGGCCGCTCCCGCGAGCGCGCCAAACGCGAGGGAGCCTGCCAAAAAGCGGCGCCGGTTGACGTACACCTGCTTGGGTGTGATGTCGGAATAGCGAAGATCAGCGGGTTTTCGAATCAACATAGGCTTCTCTAATAATGTTAGCGCTTCCGGGGCCGCTGGGGTTACCTGCCGGAGGAGCCAAATCCGCCAGCCCCGCGTGCTGTGTCGGTTAAATCCTCCTGTTCATCCCATTCGACGGCGTCGTAGGGAGCTACGATGAGCTGCGCGATGCGGTCGCCCTTTTCTACGATATAGTCCGCGCGGCCCAGGTTGAACATTACCACCCGGATCTCGCCGCGATAGCCGGGATCGATGGTGCCGAAATTTACCGTGACGGAGTGCTTCAAGGCCAGACCGCTGCGGGGGCGCACCTGCGCTTCATGGCCGCGCGGAAGCTCGACGGCGATGCCGGTGGGCACGGCCTGCGCGGAGCCGGGCGTGAGCACCACGCGTTCCAGCGAGCGCAGGTCCATGGCGGCATCTTCGTCGGGGCCGTGGGCATAGCTGGGAAGGATGGCGTCGGGATGCAGTTTCTTAATGCGGATCTTCATGGGCAAGGAACCAGTGTGGCACGAGGGAGGCCCGTGCTAATATCTCACCCGATGTCGTTGAAATATCGGTCTGGGGAGGAAATTCGCGCCGGCGACCGGGTTCTCTACAACTCCGAGCCCGGGGTGATCGATTTTGTGACTACGCCGGAAGACCCACGATATGCCTGGTACGTGGAACAACACGGGGGTGGTTGCATGATCCTGGTTGCGCCGTTCGGTAGTCTCTTCATCAGCGATCCCCAGGATGACGAAGACCTTGAGTTGGTCTCCCGCGCAGAAGGCTAGCCCCGTTCGCGAATCGCAGCGCGGCGGGCGAGAACGCGATCGCGCCTTCCTCGCTCCTCGCGGATGATTTCAGCAGGTGAGGTCTTGCACCCCATTGCCGTTCTGCGAGCGATGCGCGCGGCGAGTTCTTTCATAGTCGGACGGTCGGCAACGCGTTCCATTTCTTTCAATAAGAAATCCGAAAGCGACATCCCTTCCGACGCCGCGCACGACCTCAACTTCCGGTGCAACTTGTCGGGGACGTTGCGGACCTGAATCACCTTCGCCACGTTTTGAATTTACTCGCATGTCGCGCGAACGTCAATGGAAGCAAGGGCGGCGATATTTCGCACGCAAGCCACTACAATGAAATTGATGGCGAAGCCCAGCGGCACCACTACCGCGCCTGCCCGCAAAACACTCAGCGGCATCCCGGTGGAGCCGGTTTACACCGCAAACGACGTCGCCGGCCTCGAGATTCCAGCGCCCGGCGAATTTCCCTACACGCGCGGCATTCACGAAAGCATGTACCGCGGCAGGCTCTGGACCATGCGGCAATTTTCGGGATTCGCCACGCCCGAGGAGACCAATCGCCGCTACCTGTATCTGCTGAGCCAGGGACAAACCGGCCTGTCCGTCGCATTCGATCTGCCAACGCTCATGGGCTACGATGCCGATCATCCGGCGTCTGAGGGCGAAGTTGGGAAGTGCGGCGTGTCCATCAGTTCGCTGGAAGACATGGAGATTCTGTTTCGCGGCATCCCGCTCGGCGACGTTACCGTTTCGATGACCATCAATTCGCCCGCACCGGTGATCTGGGCGATGTATCTCGCGGTGGCCGAAAAACAGGGCGTCGATTGGAGCAAGCTTTCGGGCACCTTGCAGAACGACATCCTGAAGGAGTACATCGCGCAGAAGGAATATATCTATCCTCCCCGGCCATCCATGCGCCTGGTGACGGACGTGATCGAATATTCCACCCAGCAGGTGCCGCGCTTCAATCCGATTTCGATCAGCGGATATCATATTCGCGAAGCCGGATCGACGGCGGTGCAAGAGCTGGCGTTCACGTTGCGCGACGGCATGGAGTATGTGGAGTGGGGCGTCGCGCGCGGCCTGCCCGTCGATAGTTTCGCGCCGCGCCTCAGCTTCTTCTTCAATTCGCACAACGATTTCTTTGAAGAGATCGCCAAGTTTCGAGCCGCGCGCAAAATCTGGGCCGAGACCATGCGGGACCGGTACGGTGCGAAGGACGAGCGAAGCTGGAAGCTGCGCACGCACGCGCAAACCGCGGGATGTTCGCTCACCTGGCAGCAGCCGTATAACAACATCGTACGGACCACGCTGCAGGCGCTGGCTGCGGTGCTGGGCGGAACGCAGTCGCTTCACACCAATTCGCTCGATGAAGCTTACGCGCTTCCGAGTGAACACGCGGTGACCATCGCGCTGCGAACCCAGCAGGTGATCGCCTACGAAAGCGGCGTGCCGGATGTGCCCGATCCGCTGGGCGGCAGCTATTTTGTGGAGAGCCTGACGGCCGAGATGGAACGGCAGGCGCGCGACTATATTCGGCGCATCGATGAGATGGGCGGCATGATCCCGGCCATCGAGCGTGGGTTCCCGCAGACCGAAATCGCCAATGCCAGCTATGAATATCAGCACTCCATCGAAACCGGCGAGCAGAAGATCGTGGGCGTGAACGCGTTCGTCGAGCAGAATGAAGAGCCGATCGAGGTGCTGGAGATTGACGAGTCCGCGCAGGTGCATCAGCTGAAAAAACTCACCAGGTTGAAGGCGAAGCGCGACAACGCAAAGGTGAGGGAATGTTTGGATGCCCTGCGCCGTGCCGCCAACGGCTCGGAAAACACCATGCCCGCTATCCTGGACGCCGTCCGCGCCTACGCCACCGTAGGCGAAATCTGCGATGCGCTGCGCGAAGTTTTTGGAGCTTACACCGAAACCAGCGTACTGTAGGAACGCTCCTCTAGACTGATTGAGATTGCGCGGAGACTCCGAAACTCGCCTAATTTCGCCACCAGTTCAGGCTCCGCGTAGTGTGATCCCAAAAAATATGGATTAGGATCGCAATCGCCGCCGCTTAGGACGAGGCCTTTACAAACGCGGGACCGCCGGAAACCTTTAACGCTATCTAAATCATAGTCGAGGGCCTCGCTACTCAATTTCCCTGGTCCTTCACATATGGCATCCTGGCGATCCGCGCCAGTGACGAATTCTAATAGTTGTGGCTTCTGGTCAGCAGCCCGGACTAACCCCACGTAGACCCTGTCGTTGCGGTGGCCGAGAAATGCCTGGTCAGAGAGGCCGTCGCACGCGATGTCGCCATCGACGATGCTTTTGCCTTCCCAGCGCACATTTGGGAAGGCTAGCGATAAGGAACGCAATGCCGATACCCGGCGTTTCGCGGCGCGCCGCTGGTGGTCGCCGCCGTTTTGACCGGAGAGCGCAATCACCGAAACAAGCGCGGCGAAGGACAGCACCAACGTTCTTAGCATGGAGCGAGTATATCGATTCCAACCCGACCAGCGGCGCGCCATCCTGCTACCATCAAAATATATGGATCCCCGCATCCGGGTGCTGGTCGCCAAACCGGGTTTGGACGGCCATGACCGGGGTGCCAAGGTCATTGCGCGAGCTTTGCGCGACGCGGGCATGGAGGTGATTTACACCGGCCTGCGGCAGACACCGGAAATGATCGTCAATGCGGCTTTGCAGGAGGATGTGCAGGTAATCGGCCTGTCCATCCTGTCCGGCGCCCATAACGCCATCGTTCCGCGTATTATGGATTTGCTGCGCGAAAAGGGCCTGGACGACGTGCTGGTCCTGGTCGGCGGTATAATTCCTGACGAGGACGCCGCCGAGTTAAAGAAACTGGGCGTGGCGGCTGTATTCCAGCCTGGGGCGTCGCTCGAAGCGATCGTCGGCTTCATACGGTCTTCTGTAAAGCAGACCGCCTGAAGCAACCGCGGGACGAAAGAAGCCCGCTTAATTTGAAAACAAAACGTGGGCGCCGAGCGCCCATGGACTAAAGAAAACTA
Source organism: Bryobacterales bacterium (assembly GCA_963713415.1). Lineage (GTDB taxonomy): Bacteria > Acidobacteriota > Terriglobia > Bryobacterales > Bryobacteraceae > Palsa-89. The sequence continues at coordinate 228,469 of CAVQLV010000001.1, forward strand.
AATGCAAGAAAAACTGAACATCGCCGTGTTTGTCGACTACGACAACATCGAAATCGGCGTGAAATCGACTTTGCGGCGGGAATTTGATGTTTCCCTGCCGCTGGATGCGCTCAAGGAGCGCGGCGACCTGGTCGCGAAATTTGCTTATGCCAATTGGGGGCGCCAGGAAGGCGCGGCCCGCTCCATGGCGGAGAACGCCGTGCAGATGGTGCAGCGGCTGCCTTCCCCGCGTGGCGATAAGAATGGCGGCGACATCAACCTGGCGCTGGATGCGCTGGAGATGGCCTTCACTCATCCGCACGTGAACGCATTCGCCATCGTCAGCGGGGACAGCGACTTCATTCCGCTGGTGAACAAGCTGAAGGAATACGGCAAGACCGTGTTTGTGGTGGGAGGGAAGGCTTTCACAAGCACCATCCTGCAACAGAACTGTCACGAATTTGTGAGCTATGAATCGCTGCTGTCGGAGGATCGCGGTCAAACCCGCGAACGTCCGCCGCGCCCGGCCGGGCAGGTTGGAGAGCAGCAGCCTGGCAGGGATAATCGCCCGCAAGGCGGACAACGCATGCGGCCGGCGCCTCTCGAACTGGCGCAATCCATGCCGCTGGTGGAACGCGCTCTGCAAGTGTTGGAGCGCCGCGCGGTGCAGCCGCAACTGGGACTGTTGAAATCCACCATGCTGCAACTGGATTCGGCCTTCACGGAAAAGGCTTACGGCGCGAACAGCTTCTCGGATTTTGTCGAGAAATTGAAGAAGGCCGATTACGTGAACGTGAGCGGGCAGGGTGGCCGCTACATCATCGAGCGCAAGGGCGCATCGCAGCCCGAGCGTCCCACGCCGAAGCCGGAAGAGGCGCTGCCGCCGCTGCGTGACGTGCTGGAAACGCATCGTCTGGAAATGGAGAACGGCGTTCTGCTGGACGATCTGGCGGGATGGGTGCAAACTGAGGTCCCCAACTTCTCCGCCGCGGCCTACGGATTTCAGGAATTTTCCGAATTCCTGAACTATGCGCAGGACAAGCTGGTGGTGCGCATGGAGCCGGACGAGGAGAAGGGCCCCATCGTTTACATGGGAGCCGAGTTCTATCCGCCCGCCGAGCCGGAAAAACCAGCTGGAGCAGCACGCCGAAGAGGAAGAGGACGAGAAGCAGCCGATTGTCGAGGGCCAGCCTTCCCTGCTCGAGCCGAATCCTCCGCCGGTGAAGCCTAAGCCGGTACGCCGGGCCCGCAAACCCGCGGCATCGGGCAACACCACCGACCGTCCGCGCCGAGGCGGGGGCGGCACGCGCAAGAAACGTCCGCCAGAGCATCACGGCCCGATGCAGTAAGGCCGTTATTCCTTGGTTTCGTGCTGCGCGGCGATGTAGCCAAAGGCCACCACCGCGAGAAACAGCGTCAATACTTCGCTGTCTCCCAGATTGTATTCGGCGTAGCCCTCGGCGAGTAACGCCAGGATCGCCGCGATGGCTCCGTGCAGCACGAAGCGCGCTTCCGGATTCGCTGGTTTGCGGTGTAAAGCCCGCGCGAAGTCCCACAGGATTTTCGCGATCAGCCAAAGAAAAATCAGCAGCGTCGGGAACTCCGCGTTCGGCCGCGTACTGCAAATAGACATTGTGCAAGTGCCCGTAATATCCCACCGGCAACGGCAGCGCGGACGCTGGCATCCATCGATCGAATTGATACTTCACTTGCTCCGGACCAATGCCGAGCCAGGGATGCGCGCGGATAATCACCATGCCGGTTTCGCGCAGAATGGCCCGATGGCGGTTCGAATCCACTTCGCCATGCGGCTCCACGACCGAAATGATCCGCTCCCGCAGCGCGTGCGGCCCCAGGAAGAAGACGATCAACGCCACCGCGGGGACAGCCGCCACCATCCATTTCTTCCAGAACCACAGCAGGTATAGCAGGCCCGATGGGAAAGCCCAGCAGGAAGATACTGCGCGTGAATCCGAGCACCATGGAGCAAGCCAGGATCACGGCGCACAGCCAACCAGCCGTCCTCCAGCGGCGCTCGCCGGAGAAGAACAGATACGCTGCCAGCAGCAACAGCACGATCATCTCTTCGGCGCCGAACGTCATCCAATGGCTCATGAAGCCCGGTAATGCGCGACCCTACGTAGAAATCGTAAAAGCCCACATGCTGCGCCTGCGATTGCTGGTAGATTCGCCAGAACTGGAAGAAGCTGCGCAGGGCCGAGAGCGTCGCGATGCCGGCCCACAGCAGAACAATGGCGCGAATCTCGGAAAGCTTGCGGAACGTGCTATACACGACCAGCAAAATGAAGAACACATAAAATTTGCGGATCTGCGGCATGCCCTGCTGGATGTGTCCGGAGGCCAGCAGGGAAACCACGGTTCCCGCCAGGAAAAGCCCCAGCGGAAGCTTGATGGGCGGCAGCCTTAGCTTGGTGGACGAAAGCAGCAAAGCCGCAAGCGCGAGGGCCAGGAGAATCTGCGAGACGGCAATCGAGAATAGAATGGAGAGGAGCGCGCCGCACGTGAGATAAAACGCGCTGCGGTCGAGATCAGGTTTCAAACCAGTAGGCTATCAGGAATGGAAATTTATATCCTCCGGCACGGAGTTGCCGAAGAACCGCAAACCGGTCAGCCGGATTCCGAGCGCGCGCTGACCTCCGACGGACGAAAGAAGCTGCGGAATGTTTTACGCACCGCCGCAGCGGCCGGCGTGGCGCCGTCGCTGATTTTGACCAGCCCCTACAAGCGCGCGCTGCAAACCGCGCAACTGGCTGCCGAGATCCTGGATTACAAAGGCGAGCTGCTGCGCACCAAGTCGCTGGAGCCGGGTTCATCGCCCAAGACGGTGTGGGATGAGATCCGGGTGCACAAAGACGAGTCGCAAATTCTGCTGTCCGGGCACGAGCCGCTGTTCAGCCGGTTGATGGCCTACCTGCTCGGGTCGCCGAATCTTCAGGTGGAATTCAAGAAGGGCGCGATCGCGTGCATCGAACTGGAGCGGTTCCCGGCCGAGCCGCATGGCGTGCTGCGCTGGATGCTCACGTCGAAGCTGGCCGGTGGGCAGTAAGGTGTTTTGTGGCGCACGCCCCCAGGCGTGCCGCGTTCACACTCTTGTGAACGCCTGGAGCTAACCATGTCCCAACTGGATTTCAAAACGAGAGCCGCAGCGTGCCCCGCTGGAAGCCGGACATCGGAACTGTCCTGCGGCAACTGAGCCGCGAGTCCTCGCTTTAACCGGTCTGCGACAGCTTAGACGTTGCTGTGCTTCTTCTCGTACGGCTGCTTGAGATACTTGGCGGCCTCTTCCTGCGCGCCTTGCGTATTGTCCTTGGTGCGGATGGCGTGGTTATATTCGTTCACCGCGCGGTCGCGCTGTCCGGAGACGTCGAAGATGTTGCCCAGCTTGATGTGCGCCCACACTTCCACCCACTTGGGTCCAGGTCGCCATCTAGCGCCAGGCGATATTCGTTGGCGGCCGACTGGTAGTTGTTCTGCAAGAAGAAAACCTCGGCCACGCGATAGTGCGCCAGCGAGCTGGAGCGGTTCACTTCAATGGCCTTCTGGTATTCCTTCAAAGCGTCGCCAAACTCGGCGATCTCGGCGAACTGTTCGCCGCGCTTGATGGCCACAGCCACGCGCATCGCGGGATTCCAGCGCAGCACCGCGCCCGTCGGATCGATCGTCACGGTCTTCGGCTTGCCGAACGTGTCCACGGTGAACTCGGACGAAGTTCCCACCACGTCGATGCGCTTGGTTTCCGGATTGCCTTCCGTTTCGATCTTCAGATCCACCGGCATCTGGAAGGTGTCCAGATCCTGCGTGATCTTGCCCATCACGCGGAAGCCTTTCTGGGTGCGAAATACCGTGTATTCCATCTTGAATTCCGGCGCGCCGCCGATTCCAGCCACTGCACGAAGAAGTACTGCAGGTTCTGCCCCGAAATCTCCTCGGCCATTTTGCGGAAATCCACCGTGCTCACCGATTGCCAGGCGTACTTCTGCGCGAAGCCCGACATCAGCTTGTTGAAGTTGTCATTGCCCATCACGGTGCGAAGCATGTTCAACACCGCGGCGCCCTTGCCCGCGGTGAGCGCCCAATATTCCGGCGAATAATCGTCCAGGCGTCCGGCTTGAATCAACGGCGGATTGTCTACGGTCAGCGCTTCAACGTAGGTGTCGTGCAAATCCTGATCCATGGCCGCCGAACCGTTGGCGTGCTCGTCCCACAGCAACTCGGCGTAGCGCGCGTTGCCGTTCTCCAGCCACAAATGATCGCGATCCACGGGCGAAACCAGCGTCTCCCACCATTGCCGCGCCAGCTGATTCGCCAGCAGCCGCGACGCCACTTGATTGCCGATGCCGCGGGGCGAAAGGAAAATGATTCCCGGCGCCGAGTATCCGTTGGGAGTGCCGTCCTCGGTCTCCACCAGCGTGAGATTCGCCTGAGGCGCCAGCCCGTAGATGCTGGTCAGGAAGCTCAAGATTTTGCCGGTTTCCTCGCCATAAGCGCTGGCCATGTTCGCCTTCTGGCGGAAATAGACGGACGTTGTAACGCCCTCCGAATTTATTTTCACCGGATCGCCCTGCACCACCGCGATGCTGCCGGGAAAAGAAGGCTTGCCGTATTGAAAGTTGAAGACTGTCTTGCCGGCATCGCCGGGCTGCGAACTTCCATCGCCGCTCGCAATCACCTGGTATCCGGTGGGAACCGTGATATGGAGATCCGACGTAAATCGATCCACACTGTAGCCATTCACCGGAAACCAGCGCGCCGGGTACATCAGGTACGTAATGTCGTTCTCGATGGCGCCGAACTTGATGCCGTACACCGGCGAATCTTCCTGGCCGGTCAAGCCGCCCGTCGTAGGTGAACGTCAAGCGTGGTCGCTTTGCCTTTCACCAGCGGCGCGGGGAAGCTGACTCGGACGTCCATGTCCTGCCCGGAGCGCGACGCGGTAATCTGGTGGCCGCTGTCGTCCACCACGCGCGAAACATTGAACGCGTTGTTCAGCTCGAAGGACGCCGAGGAGATGTCGTTGTCCAGTGCGACCAACCGCACCTTCACGTTGGCGGTGAGCGTTTGCGTGCGCGGATTAATGTCGGCGTCGATCGCGTAGTGATTCACGTCGATGCGGCCCGACTTGCTCCCTCTCTCCTGCGCGGCCAGCAGAGGCGCTAAGGCGAGCGGTGCCAGCGCGAGAGCTATCCCCAGAAACTTACGAGACATGAACCATTTCCTCTTTTGTTAAATGCTTATCGGCCAGATGCTTTTCCACCAGAGCCGCCGCGGCTTCCAAGGGATCCTGAGGCCCCGAGAGTTTTCGAGCGACTTCGGCCAGGTTGCGGCGCATACCTTCCCGCGCAGCCTCATTTTCGAGCAGCGCCAGAGCTTCGCGAGCCAGGTTTTCCGCGGTCATCTGGTCCTGGATCAGCTCGGGCACAATGCGCCGCTCCGCCACCAGGTTGACCATCGAATAGAACGGCACGCGAACCAAAGCCTTTCCCATCCACCAACTTAAATTGTTTACTCGATAGAACGTAACCATGGGGGTTCCCAGCAGGCACGCCTCAATGGTGACCGTTCCACTGGCGGCTAGCGCTACGTCCGCGCAGACGAGCGAATCCCAGGCTTTTCCCTCAAGCAGTTGGATGGACGCCGCGGAAATCCGTTCCCTGAAAATCGAGCCTAACGGTATGGTACCGGGCGGGACCGCAAGAATGAAGCGCGGCACCGGTTTAGCGGCGGCTCGCAGGCGTTCCACCGCGTCCAGCAAGATGGGCAGATGGCGCGCGGCCTCCCCGGTCCGGCTGCCTGGAAGCAGAACCACCAGCGGCGTATCCTCGGGGATCTCAAAGCGGCGGCGCAGTTCGGCGCGGCTGGGCGGATGGCTGAACCAGTCGAGTGAGCGGATGGCCGATATAAGTGGCGTCAATGCCGTAGCGCGCGAAGAATTCCGGCTCGAACGGGAAGATGCACAGCAGCTTGTCGATGGTGCGACGCATCATCGGCAGGCGGCCCTTGCGCCACGCCCAGACCTGCGGCGCCACCAGGTAGATCACCGGAATACCCAGCTTCTTGAGGCGCCGGGCGACGCGCAGGTGGAAATCCGGGCTGTCGGTGAAGATGGCCACTTCCGGTCGCTCGGCTTGAGCGGCCTTCAACAGTTTGCGGTACTCGCCATAGATGCGCGGAATGTGCGTCACCACTTCCACCAGGCCGACCACGGCCAAGCTATGGGCATCCACCACCGGACGAACCCCAGCCTTCTGCATACGCGGGCCCGCGCAGCCGAAGAACCGCAGATCGGGCCGGCGGCGGCGGAGCGCGTCCACCAGCCCGGCCGCGTACAGGTCCCCCGATGCTTCGCCCGCGGAGATGAGAACTTTCGAGGCCCACTACAATTAAGTCTAGCGCTAGGGATCGGCGGGGCGGGCGCCCTGGGTCTTCTTTTGAATTACCAGGGTGCACAACCACAACAATGCGACGCTTGCTCCCAGGATGAGGAGAAACGCCGTGGCGTTCAACGTGACGGCATATACTGCGACAGCCACGGCGGACCCCCAGTACCAGAATTCCGCTTTGAAGCCTGCGATCCAGTCGGCTTGGCGGCCCGTGGAAGCGGTGCCCGGCGCGAAAGTGGGCCACAGACGCGGCACGGCTCTTCGATAGCGCTGGTACGGCTCTCCCTGGTTAGCTTGCAGTTCGGCCTCCTCCCGGAAAATGAGCCGATAGCAGAAAAACAACATGGCCACGATGGCTGCGAAGAATCCGGTTCGGCTCATCATGGCCCCGAGTCCCAGGGCCAGGAACACATTGGCGAAATACAGCGGATTGCGGGTGTGCCGGTAAGGCCCGTCGGCAACCAAGGTGTCCGTTTTCACTTCGGCGGCGTACACTACGTTCGCGCGCAGGTACGACGACGCCCAGGTGCGGATAAGAGCGGCGAAAACGAGCAAGACGGCGGCACAGGCAAACAGCAGCCTCGCGATGAGAGTGGCGTCCAACCGCAGTGCGGCGCCGAGCCAGTTGGCCAGGGCGGCAGCCGAATTCTCGGGATCTACAGAATACGCGCTAAAGGCGAGCGCAAAAATCAGGCCGAAAACCATCGCTCGATTCTTAAACTCCCAATTGGTAGCTTGCATTGCTAGCCTGTTCGTAAGAGCATGCCAACCCGCAACATCAATCTTACCGATGAACTTGATCGCTTTGTTTTGAGAAAAGTGAAGAGCGGGCGTTACGAGAATGCGAGTGAAGTGGTTCGCGCGCCCTTGCGGACCCTGGAGCGCGAAGAGCGGCAATACGAGGCGAAACTTGCCGCCTTGCGCACCGCCATCGACGAAGGTGATGCCAGTGGTGTCGCCGAGGGTGACGCATTTGCACGTGTTCGCAAAACGCTCAACCTTCCTGCATCGCCGCGCTGAGCCGCGGCCCTGTTTCGTCCCTCCCAGCGTGCTATATCGACGGCCTCGAAGAATGTTTCCGGATGCTTGCCGATCATCCGTGACGGGGCCGGAGTTGCGATGACATTCGTCGCGGCCTTCGCCGAATGGAAAGTGGAGAGCATGTTGTGTTTTAGCGCGAGGAGGCCGGCGGAATTCTGGTTTCTCGCATCCTGCACCGGCGCATGCTTCCTGATATACATGCCCTCGAGGAAGAAGATGTTGGATTGTAGCGAAGTGCACACCAGCAGATCGGAGCGGCCAATGCTCGCCAGTTAGCGCGTGTTAGAATAAAGACGATTCCACCCCACCCGATGTCCGCGCAACCCGATCTTTCCAAGCTCAGCGTTGGCCAGTTCGCGGAGCGTTTCCGCGGCGAAATGATCCCGCTGAGCAATACCTTTTCTTACTTCTGCGCTTCGGTGCCGTTGAGCGAGGAGGACGCTTAAGGAGTATCTGGAGGAACCCATCGCCGCCCTGCCCCCAGCCATCGCGGCGCTATTGCCCAAGGTTTCCATCATGTTAGTCCCGTATCTGGAGCGCGGGGACGGCAAAAGACGGGAAAGAAAAAGGGACTGCGCGCCGGGATGAGTTCGTCGTAACCGAGAAACCACCCGACAGCCGCGCCTCCTGGGCCAGTCAAGTGCGCTTTGACAAGGAAGAAGTGCTGGTATTCGCGCTCAAGGATCAGGACGTCTCGGAATATCACTACCGCTTCTATCATGTGCTGGCGACGCTCGCCGCCGATCATGGCTCCGAAGAAGCCTTGTCCCAGTACAGCGCCTTGCTGCGCGAGGAAATGAACGCGCGCGTGCATGGCGAAGTGGACGAAGAGAGCTGGCACATGAAGCAGGCGCTGCTGCGCCGCGACACCAACGTCCGCAAGGAGACCAAGGCTTTTCGCGACTACGTCCGGCAATCCTTGATTGACACCCTTACGCTGTACCTGCACGGCATCTGTTGCGATATCGACGTGGAAACCGGCCCGCGCCAGTTGCCCAGCCGCCACATGCGCAAGCGGCTGAATCTGCTTTACAGCCTCTACCCTCCGCCGGAAAACTACGCCCTTTTCCCCGACCATCAGGAACGCCCTCAATAATTTCAGGGCGTTGTTTACGAATCGTTACAGCATCGGCGGAAACGGAGCGCCGGTCTCAAGCGTTCTAAACTGCATGGTGTCTGAGTGGGCTCTCGATCCCGATGCAGCCTTAATGATGCAGGTGTGCGTGGGCACGAGCCCAGTTTTGAGGCCCTGCTCGCGCGGCACCGCAGCCAGGTGGTCAATCACCTGTATCGCCTGGTGCGTAACCGGGCCATCGCGGAGGAGCTGGCGCAGGATGTCTTCCTGCGCGTCTACCGTTTTCGCAACCGATATCAGCCGGAAGCCAAGTTCAGCACCTGGCTGTTCCGGATCACCACTAACGTCGCGCTGAACTGGCGCCGGGATACGCGGCGCGAAACCGCTCATCTGCGGTTGGACGCGGGCCCTGCACGATACCCGCCGCATCCAGGTGCCGGACCAGACCCTGCGCGCCGACCAGCAGTTGCTGGCCGAGCATCACGCCAAGGAAATCCGCGACGCCATCGAAAGCCTGCCCAACAAGCAACTCGCCGCGGTCGTGATGCACAAGTATGAAGGCATGGATTACGCCGCGATTGCCGAGGTTCTGGACTGCTCCATTCCTGCGCTCAAGTCGCTGCTGTTCCGCGCCTATGAGACGCTGCGCCGCCGCCTGGCGCATTTTGCTCCTCCTTCGCTGGTCTGAAACCGGCCACAATAGTAGACGTGAGAATTACTGCGCTTCTCCCGCTGTTCCTTTGCGCTGGTTCCGCTCAGCCGGCGAGCAATTTCGTGCTGGTCGCGCACAGCGGCGCGGGCGACTATTCGAAGATGACGCCACAGACCATCGAAGCGCGTCGCGATGGCATGGTGCGAGCTATTCGAGCCGGCTACGCGATTCTGGCGCGCGGCGGCGCCAGCCTGGATGCCGTGGAAGCCACCATCCGCGTGATGGAGGATTCCGGCCTCTACGACGCCGGCCGCGGCGCCTACTACACCCAGGAAGGCGTGCCGGAAATGGACGCGGCCATTATGGACGGGCGCACGCTGCAGGCCGGCTCGGTTGCGGCGCTGAAGCACATCGCCAATCCGATCCACCTGGCGCGGCTGGTGATGGAGAAGACCCCGCACGTTTTGCTGGTGGCCGACGGAGCGGAGGAGTTCGCGAAATCGCAAGGAATCCAGTTGGTGTCGCCCTATTACTTCTACACCGAACGCGAATGGAAGAGATTTCAGGATGCTGAGAAACGGAAGACTCCGAGCAGCGGGCACGGCACGGTGGGCGTGGTTGCGCTGGACATGGCGGGCAATCTCGCGGCCGGCACCTCCACCGGCGGTACGGTCTTGAAGATGCCGGGCCGCGTCGGCGATTCGCCCATCATCGGCGCCGGAACGTACGCCAATAACGATAGCTGCGCGGTGTCGGCCACCGGCACCGGCGAGTATTTCATGCGCAACGTGGTGGCCTCCGACATCTGCGCGCGCGTGAAATATCTGCATGTCTCGCTCGAACAGGCGGCCAACGACGTGGTGATGAAGGAATTGGTGGCGCAGCATGGCGATGGCGGAGTCATCGCGCTGGACCGGCAGGGCAACATCGCTACGCCGTTCAACACCACGGGAATGATGACGGGCGCGGTGCACCCGGACGGCAAAATCAAGCTGTCCGGCTGGAGCAAGAACGCAGAACCAGTGGTTGTGTTCGCGCAATGAATTGGGCAGGATACGCGGTTCTCTCGGCCTTCTTCGCTGCTTTGGTTGCCATCTTCGGCAAGATCGGCGTTACGGGCGTCGATAGCAACCTGGCCGTCGCCTTCCGCACCGCGATCATTGTCTTCTTCGCGTGGGGCATCGTCGCAGTGCAAGGCAATGCCTCCGACCTGTTCAAGATGTCGCGGCACACCTTCGTATTTTTGTTTCTCTCCGCCATCGCGACCGGCCTGTCGTGGTTGTTCTACTACAAGGCGCTGCAATTGGGCGAGGCCTCGCGTGTGGCGCCCATCGACAAACTGAGCGTCGCATTGGCGGTCACGATGGCGTTCATCTTCTTAGGCGAGAAGCCGCATCTGGGCAACGTGCTGGGTGCCAGTCTGATCGTGATCGGCGTGCTGGTGACGGTTTTCGTCCGATAACGCGCTTACCGGTAGGTCCTTACTGACTCTCGCGTTCCTCGGACTCTTCCCCCTCCAGTGCGTCCAGCACCTCGGGCTGGCTCGCGAAGCGCTTCAATACCCGAATCGACTGCCCCGCCGAAAATCCCGCGTAGCGCAGGCGGCGAAACGCTCCAGCCAAATTCTTTTCCTCGCTGAGGTATGCTTTGAGATCTTTACCGCGAAACTTGCGGCGCAGAAATTCCTCGATCAGCTTGGCTTCATCGGTTTGCTCGTAGGTCTTCTCTGTCACCTGTTCGGCCAGCTTAGGCGCCACGCGCCGCTGGCGCAGGTCGCGCAGCACGCGCATCTTTCCCAGGCCCTGATTCTGCAGGCGAGCGCTCGCATAATTCTCCGCGAAACGCTGGTCGTTCAAATAACCGGACTCTTTCAGTTTCGCGAGGACTGCGTCCACGTCCTCATCGTTTTGCGCGCGGCGGCGAAGTTTGTCGCGCAACTCTCCGGCGGAATGCGCGCGTCCACCGAGCGCGCGCAATGCAACGTTTAGGAGCTTTTCGCGGTCTAACGGCTGTGGCTGTCGTTTCGCCATGACAAAGGAACACTAACAGATTCCAGGCTGCTATTGTAGAGTTGAGTCTGAACTGACAGGAAAGAAAGGACGGCTAACAATGGACGACGATAACAAGTTTTCGTACTTTTTTCTGGGGTTGGGACTGGGGGTCGCGGCGGGGCTGCTGTTTGCTCCCAAAGCCGGACCCGAGACCAGGGATCTATTGCGGTCCAAGGCCGACGAAGGTAAAGAATACCTGAAGCGGCGGACCAACGAGGTGCGCGATCAGGCTTCGGATGCGCTGGAACGCGGCAAATCGACGGTCACCCGCCAGCGCGACAACCTTGTGGCGGCGGTGGAGGCGGGCAAGCAGGCCTACCGCGAAGCGGTGAGCACCGCGCCGAGCGACGGCGAAGCGATCTAGTTCGCTGGAGGGCTGCCATGAGCGAGATCAATCTGCTGTACGTGATGACGGCGTTCGTCATCATCTCCGCTATCGCGCTTTGTATTCAGGCCGGTATGCTGGCTGCGATGTATCGAACCACCAAGGCTCTGCAGCAAAAGATCGATCCTCTGGTGCCGAAAGTGGAAAGTTTGGTCGAGCGGGCGAATTCCACCGTGGAGCAGAGTGGCAAGCAGATCACCGAGATCACCACCCGGGCCAACGACATCCTGGATTCCACCAAGCGGCAGTTGGCCATTGTGGAGGAAGTGGTGGGCGACGCCGCCGCGCGCGCCAAGGTGCAGATGGAGCGCGTGGAACTGGTACTGGATGACACGCTCAGCCGCGCGCATGAGACTGTGTCCGTGGTCCACGATGGCATCATGCGGCCGTTGCGTGAGGTGAACGGCATCGCCGCGGGTGTGCGCGCGGCGCTCAACTCGCTGGCGCGCGGCAATCGCCCCACCGTCGACCAAGCTACCAGCGACGAAGAGATGTTCATCTGAAGGTTCCTATTGCGTGGGCGGCGGTGTCGTGGGCGCCCCCGGAGCGGTCGTCGTCGATTGGTTTGGGGAAGTGGCCGGACTGGAGCTAAATGGTGAATTGCTCCCACCCGAAGTATTTCCGAAGGCTGCGCTTCCGAAGGCCCCATTCGTGCCGTTCTGCTGCATTTGTTGCTGGATCTGTTGTTGCTGGTTCACTCCCGCGGCTCCCACCACTGTCTTGTCCTTCTTCAGGTCGTAAACAAATTCCCACTCTTTGTACTTGGAATGATCGTTGACCAGGTGAATCCCCTTGCCGTCCGCGGTGCTGGCAACTCCGGCGATCCCACCGGTGTTTCCTGAGGTGAAGGCGGAGATGGAAGCTGGTGGCTGCCGCGGGGTGGTGAGGATCTGCTGGATCATGCTGGCCGCGCTCTGCGGCTGTCCCGCGGCGCCGGCGGCGGGTTGACCAGGGGTTTGCGGAACACCGGGAATCTGTGGAAACGACGGGGGCGTTCCCGGTGTTTGCCCCGGGTAGGCTGTTGAAGGCGGCGTCAACCCTGGAGGAAACCCTATGGGCATCTGGGGTGTCGTTGGCTGTCCTGGAACTGGCGGCTGGCCTGGAACTGGAGGCTGCGATGGATCTTGCGGCGTAACCGGCTGATTGGGATCTCCCGGCTGCTGCACCGGCTGACCTGGGAACGAAACCGGTTGCCCGGGTTGTTGGGGTTGATTGGGATCGGGATCCTGTGGCGGAGGCTGATCCCCGCCAGCGTCGTTGCCGATTCCACCGCCGGCTCTCGCACCACCGGCCCCGCTACCGCCAATGATACGGTCGCTCGGCCTTCGCGCAGCCATGTTCAAAGGATCGGGCGGCTGAGCGTTCGGATCATTGGGATTATTCGGATCCACTGGCTGCGTGGAAGCGGTGGTCTGGGAGGAGCCTTGGGCCGCATTCGAACCGCTGCCAAAACTGCTGCCAGCGCTGCCAGTGCTTCCAGGGCTGCTTCCATTCGGTGCAGCGAGCGGCGTCACCAGCGAATCGGTGAGTTGTCCCGCCGGGCCGACGTGCAGCAAACGGAAATCCTTGCCCGTCAGCGGATCCTTGTAGCGATGGCGCAGAAATCGAATATTACGCGAGGTCTCCAGATCGTCCAGCGTTTGCGGGTAGGTCTGAAATTTCCGGTAGAAAAGCTGGATGGCCCGCTCGTATTGCAGCCCTCGATCGATGGCCATCTGCTCTCTGGCACGCTGCGATTCAAAAGCAATACGCGGAACTTCAATGTAGAAGGTGATAGCGATCGCCGCAGCCATGACGAAGACGAACAGCAACGCGAAGCCCGATTCCTCGCGCCGGCCCGTCTTACGGCCAGATTCCCGTTTCATCCGGCCAGCTCCGCCACCAGCGGCAGCGTTTGCTGGTTGTTGCTCTTAAACTCCGTGTCTTCCACCACGGCCGAATTGATGCCAATGCGGACAATCTTGTAGCGCTTCTTGATCATGTCCCCTTCGCTTGCGATGACGATGTCTTCGCCATCCAAGAAGAACGCCCGTTTGTCCCCGACCTTGGTTTTGCTGACGAAGCCGTAAAATTTGAGCGGGAATGGGGGGCGCTCTGGGCTCAGGTGTCGGCACAACCGCTGGAGGCGGGGCCGGACCTACCAGCCGCCTCGCGATCGCGATCTTCGCCGGTTCCTTAAGCTTGATCTCCTCAGGCGGTGCAGCGGCAATCTCGAACAGCGAACGCGTACCGGCGTCCACGCTGACCGTCTTGACTTTGGCCAGCAGATCCAGCCGCAAGGTGGGATCGATGCTTGCGGTGTCGATATTTTTGGGCTTTAGGGTCGGCCGGAATTCCCGCGCGCTGGCGCCGGATTGCTCTACCACGCGGTACGTGGACCGGGCGATGGAGCCTGGCGCCATGGCGGGCGACGCCGCCACCGGAGTACGGCTTACAATCGGCGCCGAAGGCGATCCGCCGCCCGAATTGCTGTTGGAAAAATAGAAATAGCCCGCGATCGCCACCAGGCCCACCAGGACGGCGATCTTCTTCGGGTCGGCACCCACTTTGGACGGAATCACGTTCATGGCGCCGAGCCGTCCTCCTGAACGAACGTGTCCAGCTTCAGCATCACGTTCAGCCGCCCGCCGGATTGTTGCGGAGTGGCATTGAGGCTCTCAATAATCAGCAGCCGGTCCGACTTGTCGAGCAGGTTGATGAAATGAATCAGATCCGGATACAAGCCTTCGAAGTTGGCCGAGATCTGCATCATATCCAGGGTATCGCTTCCGTCCACGGCATCCAGAGCAAAGGCGCTGTCGCGCGACGTGATCTTGGCCTGGCCGGCCAGATCGTTCAACTCGGCCATGATGGTGGAGTAGGCGGTCCGGCGAGGCAGGAAATAATTGACCATGAACTTGTCGCCTTCCCCGCGCCCGCTTTCGATTTTGCTTGCGAGCAGCCGCGTCCGGTCCAGCACGCCTGCCTGCTGCTGGATGGCCGAATGCATATCCAGCGCCTGTGCGGAGAGCTCCTGAGCCGATCCGCCCAGGGGGCGAATCACAAAATAGAGCGCCACCAGGTTGGCGGCCGCCAATATGCCCAGGCCCAGGCGGATCAGCGCGCGCGGATTGTTGGGAGAAAGCGCCCGCTAAAGCTTCTGGGCATAGCTCACCGTGACGTGATAGCGATAAAAGGGATCGGTTTGCGAAGGCGGCGCCGAGGATTGCACGCTAGTGGGGCCGAACTGCGGCGAGGCTGCCAGGCGCTTCAGCAGATCCAGAATCGGCGGAACATCTTTTGCGCCCACCACCATGTCGAGCAGAACCTGGTTATTGGAATCCACCTCCGGCAGCCGAACCGAAACCAGCCGGACGTTGTACGGCATCACTTTCTCGAGATCGGCGAATATCTTGGTCCAGCTGATGGCCTTGCGCTCAATCAGCGTATTCAGGAAGAGACTGCGCTCCAGAACCTCGGCATTTTCCGGTCTGCGGAGCGTGGCGTTTAGCTTGGCTTGCTGGCTCGCGATGGCTTGCAGCCGCGCGTTCTGCCGGTCGATCGCGATTCGAATGTCGGCCGCCTGGTGGCGTTCGGAAACAATCGCGATCACCTGGTAAATCAGCAGCAAACTAAGCACGATGGCCAGCGCAGCGGAGCCTACCAGCAGCGGCCGGTCCCGCCGGAACGGCTCACTCGCCAGATTGATGGGTACTCGCAATGCCATCTTGTTATGCCACCGACTCCAGATATCCGAGCAAACCGGTGTTGCCCTTTTGAGGCAGCCCGAAACGCGAGCGGATGGCCTGCACCGCCACGCCCCACTCTTTTTCCCAGCGCGGCGCCAGTTGCTCCATCTCCGGCCCGAATCCAGCCAGCCAAATCTGCTTCGGACGCCCCTTCAACTCGTCTTCGATGTAGGCGATGGTGGGATGCAGCACGGACTCAATATCTTCCACCCGTCCGCCCTCCATTTCGATGCAGCGCGCCAGGTTCACGGCGTTGTCCTGCAGCACCAGCACCGAAAGAACCCGCCCGCTCAGCTTCACCAGCAAACTGATGCCGTCCGGGAGCCAGCAGATTGAGCGCCGCGAGCGACGACGTAGTGACCAGGCCGGGAAGAAAGCCGGCCGCGCGAAAGGGCGCTTCATACTGCACGACGATATCGGACGACATCACTGCCGCCAGTATTTCCACTTTCCCGCTGCTTTTGATCCGTGGCTGCTCGACGTAGCTGACCACCGCCGTATCCACCTCGAACGGTACGCTCTTCTTCAAACGAAAACGGACCAGCGCCTGCTGCTCCTCCGGATCGGGCGGGAAGGTATCGAAATCGAGCACCGCTACGCGCGCGCAGTAGTCCGGCAAAATAACCGCGGCGCGGCGCTTGCGGTGTCCGTTGGCGGGCGCAAGCGATTGAATATGATCCAGCAAAACCTGTGGCTGCTGGATGTTGTCGTGCATCGGGGAAACCAGCAGCACGCCCGGTTCGAAGTGCGAAAATTCCGCCAGCGCGGGTTCCGACACCGGCGCAAACGCCAGACCTTCTTCGGAGAGCTCGAAGGCATGGGTAGGCGGCGGATCTTGGAGCAGATTGGCGAAAGCGCTCATAGGTAACTGTGGCGTGCTGTGGCTCTGGCCGTGGCGTGCCGTGGCGCACGCACTCTTGCGTGCCGCGTTCACACTCGTGTGAACGCCCGGCAGTGCTTTCTTCTTATCCCTTGCGACGGCACGAGTGCCGTCGCGGCACGCAAGAGTGCGTGCGCCACAAGCCGTCACCACAATGTTCATTCCAGCGGACCCATAACCTAACCTTCGATGAAGGTTACCTTGTTGATCTCCTTCAATGTGGTCACTCCCTCGCGCGCCTTGTCGATGGCGTGATCGCGCAGAAACGTCATGCCTTCCTCGCGCGCCTGGCGCTTGATTTCCGACGCCGGGCGCTTGTCGAGAATCATTTCGCGGATGTGCTCGCTCAAATCCAGCAGTTCGTGAATCGCGGTGCGCCCGCGGAATCCGGTTCCGCCGCATTCAAAGCAGCCGGGGCCTTCATACAGCGTCACATTGCGCCATTCTTCCGGGTTGAGGCCGCTTTCCACCAGATAAGAATCGGGATATTGCACCGGCGCTTTGCAGTAGTTGCAGATCACGCGCACCAGCCGCTGCGCCAGGATGCAATTCAGCGCCGAGACGAAGTTGTACGGCTCCACGCCCATGTTCAGGAAGCGGCCCAGCACGTCCAGCACGTTGTTGGCGTGAACGGTGGTGAAAACCAGGTGGCCGGTGAGCGCGGCGTTGATCGCAATCTGCGCGGTCTCCTGATCGCGGATTTCGCCCACCATGATCTTGTCCGGATCGTGCCGCAGAATGGAACGCAGGCCGCGCGCAAAGGTCAAGCCCTTTCTTCTCGTTCACCGGGATCTGCGTGATGCCTTTGATCTGGTATTCCACCGGATCTTCGATGGTGATGATCTTGTCTTCGTCGTTCTTGATCTCGCTCACTCCCGCGTACAGCGTGGTGGTTTTGCCCGAGCCGGTGGGACCGGTTACCAGCACCATCCCGTACGGCTCCTTGATGTAGCGGCGGAACTTCACCAGATCGGAATCCGAGAAGCCCACCACGTCGAGCGAAAGCTTGGCGAACTTCTCGCTCATCGATTCTTTGTCCAGCACGCGCAGCACGGCGTCTTCGCCATGAATGGTGGGCATGATGGACACGCGGAAATCGATCAGAGCGCGTTTTGTAGCGCACCCGGAAACGGCCGTCCTGCGGGATGCGGCGCTCGGCGATATCCAGCTCGCTCATCACCTTGATGCGCGAAATGATGGTGGAGTGCCAGTCCTTGGAAATGGGCGGCATGGCGTAATGCAGCACGCCATCAATACGATACTTGATGGCCACTTCCTGGTCGCGCGTCTCGATGTGAATGTCGCTGGCGCGCCGTTCCAGCGCGTTAAAGATGGTGGTGTCCACCAGCTTGATCACCGGCGCGATGTCGCTGTCGGCGGTCAGCTTGTCGATGGAGAGCGTTTCGTCCTGGTTCTCTTCCTCGCCGATCATCACGTCCAGCGTGAAGCCCTCGGTGACCTCTTCCAGCACGCGCTGCGACTGCTCGGTTTTCTTCAGCAGATCCGAAATCTGCGACAGCGTGGCCACTTTTACATGCAGCTTCTTCTGCAGCAGAATGGCCAGCTCGTCGATCAGGTTCAGGTTGCGCGGATCGGCCAGCGCGATGTCCAGGTGCCCGTTTTCGAATGATGGGCACGAAGTTGTAGCGGAACATCAGGTCCACCGGGACTGAATGGAACAGGTCGTGATCGATGCGGACTTCACGTAGGTCGACAAAATCGCAGCGGTAGCGCGCGGCCAGCGTCTTGGACTGGGCGATCTCGTCGGCAGGCTGGACAATCTTGAGCGTATCTCTAGCGGCCATGGGAACCTCGCGGATCGGGAATTACAGAATTCCTGCGCTATCTGCTCTGATTCGTCATTTGAGCGTGTCCGCCAAAGAGAAGATCGGCAAATATAGCGCCACCAATACGAACGTCACAAAACAACCCATGCAAATCATGATCGCCGGCTCAATCAGCGACAGCGCCGCCGTCATCCGGGTGTTGACGTCATCTTCGTAGAATTCCGCTACGCTGGCCAGCATCTGCGGCAGCGCGCCGGTGGATTCTCCCACCTCGATCATGTCGATGGAAAGCCCGGGGAAGATGCCCGTTTTCACCAGCGCCCCCGACAGCGCCTGGCCTTCCTTCACCCTCTGGCCGGCCTCCGCCAGGCTGTTCTTGAGCAGCCGCGTACCAAGCGAGCTGGACGCCGTGTCCAGAGCCTGCAACAGCGGGATTCCGCCCACCAGCAGCGTGCCCAGCACGCGGGCGAATTGCGCCACCTGGTATTTGATCCAGACCTCGCCCACCAGCGGCACCTTCAGCCGCCAGCGATCCACGCGCTCCTCGCCCTTCGGCCGTTTTCGCCCAAAAGCGCAACGCCACGCGCCGCCAGCACCAGGCCGACGAACCCGGACAGAATGTAGTTCCGCGCCGTAGTCCCGATGGCGATCAGGATTTGCGTGGCCGCCGGCAGTTGCGCCGACATGCTGCTGTACAGCTCGGCAAACTTCGGCACCACGAAGGTGATCAGGAACACCATCAGGCAGATCACCAGCACAATCAGCAGGCAGGGATACACCAGCGACAGCACGATCTTCTTGCGCACGGACAAAGCCAGCTTCTGATAAGTGATAAACCGGTCCAGCACCTCGCCCAGCGCGCCGCTCTTCTCGCCCGCCAGCACCGAGGTAACGTAGATGGGCGGGAACACTCCCTGCCGCGCGAAAGCGTCCGATAGCAGCGATCCGTTCTTCACTTCTTCCCGGACGGCTTTGATGTGCGGCGCGAGCTTGGCATCGGTGAGGCGTTCGGAGAGCAGGTCGAGCGCCTTCAGAATCGGCAGCCCGGCGCGAATCAGCGTCACGAACTGCTGATTGAAGATCAGGAACTTCTCCAGGTTGATCTTCTTCTTTCCGCCGCCGAGCGACATGCCGGCGATCTCGCGACGCGGCTTGACGGAATAGATCAGAAAGCCCTGCTGGGAGAAGCGGTCGCGCAGTTCCCGTTCTGAGCCGGCTTCCGCCACCTGCTGGTGCATTTCGCCGCGCGGGTCGGCGTACTTGAGAACGAACTCCGCCACTACTCGCTCCCTTCGGCGTACCAGAGTTGCGCCGGCGGGAATCTGGAACTTGAACAACGCGTCGTTCACCGGAGGATTGACTTTCTCATCGTTCAACTGGAATGTGAGCAGCGACATGTCTTGCAGGCGTGATCACCAGGCGCTGAATTTCATAGTCCGGCGTAATCAGCATCTGGACTTTCTCATAGGGAAACTTATCCGTCTTGGCACTTGGCCGTGATCAGGTAGTTCTTCCCTTCCGGCTTCAAATCAAAGTCGCGAAAGTCTTTGGCAAAATCCAGCTTGCCCAGCAGAAAGGCCAGCGGCGCGCGCATGTCCTCACTGGCTTTGAGCTTGGTCTTCTCCACCCGGTGCGTTTCGGGGGTGTAGAGATACACATCCTTGCCATCGGAGACGAAACAGCTTACCTGCCGGGGCCGTGTAATCCCAGCGCATTCGCCCCGGTTTCCGCAGCGTCAACTCGCCCGATTCGCTCTTCCGCGCCAAACCTTGGACCGTGTACGATTCCACAAAGTGCACTTGCAGGGTCTGGCTCGGTTATAGCGCTGCTCTACGCCCTTCAGAAGGGTGTTGAGATCCACCTCCGCGGCCTGCACCGTAAGGCAGGCAAGGGACAACCACAGCGCGAGACGAGTCACATTATGGTTGACGCGAAAGCGCTACCATCTGTGCAGAATCAATTGGATACAGAAAATGGTTTGTAAGTTGCTGATTTAACGGCCATAATTGCCTTGTGCCGAAAGTGCTTGTAACCGAGGATGCCTTGGCGGCGATCCATGCCATCCGCCAATCGCCCGAGAACCGCGATTTGAAGACGGATCTGGCTCCGTTCCTGCGTCATAAGAGCAATCACGCAGTAGCTGCCGCAGCCGGCGCGGCGGAACATCTGGAAGCTGCCGCTTTGGCTCCGGACCTGGTACAGGCCTTCGAGAAACTCATGCGCGATCCCGCCAAGTTGGATCCGGGCTGCAAAGCTACCATAGCCATCGTCCAGGCGCTGATTCAGTTGGAAGATCCGGCCGCGAGAGTCTATTTCGCCGGTGTCCGGCACGTCCAGATGGAGGGCAGTTTTGGACCGAAGGTGGATGCAGCCGCGCCACTCCGGGGCTTGTGCGCCAGAGGTTTAGCGCGGATGGGCCATCCCGGTGCGCTGCTCGAATGCGTGACGTTGCTGGCCGATCCCGAGATTGCGGCCCGCACGGGCGCCATTCGCGCCATCGCCGATGCCGGGCGCCTGGAAGGGGTCCTGCTGCTGCGGTTGAAGGCCTTGCTGGGCGACAAGGAAATCGATGCGACCGGCGAATGCTTCGGCGCGCTGTTGAGTCTGGACCCGGCGGATTCAGTCGAATTCGTCGCCAAGTTCCTGAATTCAAAGACGGAGGGCTTAGGGGAACAGGCCGCGTTGGCCTTGGGAGAATCGCGGCTCCCGGCGGCATTTGAGGTGCTGCGCGAAGCTTGGGAGAACGGTGGAGTGGCAGAGCAGCGGCGAACGTTGCTGGTCGCAATCGCGATGCTCAGAATCGACGAGGCGCTGGAATTCCTGCTGAGCCGGCTGGGCGAAGAAAGCGGCCCCGTCGCGGCGGATGCGCTGGCAGGACTAGCATTTTACGCACGCGATGAAGCGGTGCTCACGCGCGTGGAGGGCATTATCCGCGAGCGGGGCGATGAGGCGCTAGAAACCGTCTTCGCCCGAGAATTCTCCCGCGCGTAAAGTACAATAGACCTATAGTGACAAAAACGGTCCATGTTTATCGTTCCCAGGATTGCTGGACCGTCAAGAAGGAAGGAAAGTCCGGCAAGACGTTTCCAACTCAGCAAAAAGCTGTTGCAGCTGCCAGGCAGATTATGAGGAAGGGGGGATCGGGACAGCTCGTGGTTCACGGAAACAACGGTCGGATTCGACACTACGAGACCTATCGGATGATTCGAATTCAGGAACATCCGAAGAGAAGTCCCATCGCAGCCCAGATTGAGCGCGCCGTCAGCAAGGTGGTGCTCGATCGCGTCCAATCCGATTCCAGTCCCCGCCTTGAACACACGACTAAGAAGTAGCCACGTCTTCATCAATTGTCCTTTTGATTCCAGTTACCGGCCCGTATTTGACGCCATCGTCTTCAGCGTCCATTACCTTGGATTCGTCCCTCGCTGTTCGCTCGAAGAGGACGATGCTGGGGAGTTTCGCCTTTCCAAAATCGAACGTCTCGTTGAGGAGTGCCGTTTTGGCATCAACGATCTTTCGGCCGTCGCACTGGATGTTGGTACGGGCCTTCCTCGCTTCAACATGCCGCTGGAGCTTGGACTATTCTTAGGCTGCAAGCGGTTCGGCCCTCCGAATCAGGGCAAGAAGCGTACCTTGGTTCTTGACAAGGATCAATATCGTTATCGCACCTTCATCTCCGACATTTCGGGCCAGGACATCCGCGCCCACGGAGAAGACCCGGAGCGCGCCATACGGGAAATTCGCGACTGGCTCCGGGTGGCGTCCAAGCGAACCACATTGCCGGGCGGAACGGAGATTGTTCGCCATTACCGCATGTTCCAAAGCGACCTGCCGAAGGTATGTTCGGCGTTTGCACTCGATCCGGATCGGCTGACTTTCCTGGACCTCTCGAAAATAATCACGGGCTGGTTGCGAAAAGACCGGTAAGTCAACTTTGTAACTGGTGCGTGTTTATTTGTTCCACTTTTCAAAGTGTCACAGACGCCCTCGATCGCTCAAGGCGTCGGTTCGATAATTGTGGCATGAGACGGATTGAGCAGTTCAAAGGGCTATTGCTTGTTCTTCTTTGCCTTATTCCTCTTGTTTCCTGCGTTGACGTTGAAGACTTCGGAGACTTTTGGCGCAGGGCGGGAATGGATAAACGCCTCATCGGGAGCTGGAAAGTGGTTGGGGCGACCCCTGCGGAAAGGCGTGAGAACGGCCACGGAATTGGGGACGTATGGCGGGTTAACTCAAAAGGCGGCGCTTTTGAGCTCTCGTTTCCTGGAGCAGGGAAGGCGACAGACGACCAGCGACTCCCGATCAAAACTTGAACATCGGACGTTATCAGTTTCTTCTTTTTCGCCAAACCAAAGGGCAACTCATTCGGTACAAGCTGCAAGGCCGCACGCTGCACGTCTGCGAACCGGACTTAGTAGAATACGTAAGAAAGCGTTATTCCGACTCGACCGAGATAAAGAATGATGAGGAGGAGGGCGTCACGAATATACCGCTGTTTGACCACGCCGTCTTCGACATAATTTCTCAGATTCCTAATACGGCAGATTATTGGGTGTGCGACTTCACGTTCCAATTTCAAAGAGTTGACTGATGGTCTATCAATCCAGCAAATGCCCCATCTTCTGCTTCTTCGTCCTTAAATACCCTTCCGTCGATTCATGCGGCGCGACGATGCATGGAATACGCTCAGCCACTCGAATCCCGGCGTTCTCGAGCGCCGCGATTTTGTCAGGATTATTCGACAACAGCCGCACGCTCTTGATCTTGAAGTAGCGCAAAATATCGGCGGGCATCTTGTAATCACGCAGGTCGGCTTCGAATCCCAATTGCTCGTTGGCTTCCACCGTGTCGGCGCCGCCGTCCTGCAATTCGTAGGCACGCAGCTTGTTCAATAGCCCGATGCCGCGCCCTTCCTGGTGCTCGTAAATCAGCAGACCGCGACCCTCTTCGGCGATCAGGTTGAGCGACAGCTCCAATTGCGACCGGCAGTCGCACCGCAGGCTGTGGAAAACGTCGCCCGTCAGGCACTGCGAGTGTATCCGGACCAGCGGCGGCTCACCAGAGTTCACTTCGCCCATGCGCAACACCACGCATTCCTCAACATCCTGCCCGTAAGAGCCCTCGAAGCCGTAAATCCGGAAATGGCCGAATCGGCTGGGAAAATTAGCTTCGGCGACTTTACTGAGCATGGGTTGGGAAATCGAAGACTCCAGCTTATTCATTATAATGAGCCCAGGCGCCTCCATGGAATCCCAACAACTGTTGTTGACCCTGCTGTTGAGGGTAGCGGTGGCGGCGTCTCTAGCGAGCATCCTTTCACGCCTTAATGCGTTCCAAACGATGTTGATGCGCGAGGACCGCACTTTGGTGCAGCGTGCCAAGCTGGCCCTGATGTTTTCGGTGGTGTACGGGGGCAGTGTCCTGTTTCGGGTGTTGAATCACGTTAAGTACGACGCCGTGGATCTTGGCCTGGAGGGCAGCTTGCTGTCCGGAATGGTGGGTGGCTACGTCACCGGACTGCTTTCCGGCATCCTGATTTCGATTCCGGCCGTCGCCCACCACGAACCGGCCACCATGCTCCTGTTCGCCGGCGTCGGCGTGCTCGGCGGATTGCTGCGCGATCTTGCGCCTGAAAAAGAAGATGTCTGGCGATTCTCGCCGATCTTCAGCCTCAATCCCCGGCGCCTCCGCCAGCGGCCCTATCAGCTTCGGCTCTTGTTTCAACTGGGCTGTTTCTTCAGCATCATTTTCAGCGGACTTCTGCGCGCGCCTTTGAAAGACGCCCTGTTTCTCGCGCCCATCTGGAAGGAATCGGGCTGGGCGCTGGTTGCGGCTTATGCCAGCTCCGTGTTCGCCGTAATGATTCCGCTCAAGATCTGGAACAACACGCGCAACGAAAAGAAGCTGGAAGCGCAGCAATTGCGCCTGAACGAGGCCCGCTTGGCCGCGCTCACCAGCCAGATCAATCCGCACTTTTTGTTCAACACGCTGAATTCGGTGTCCTCGCTCATCCGCACCAATCCCGAACAGGCGCGCAGCGTGGTCTACCGGCTCTCCAGCATTCTGCGCCGTCTGCTGCGCAAGACCGACAATCTGACGCCATTGCGCGAGGAGCTGGCATTCATCGACAATTACATGACCATCGAGATGGTGCGCTTCGGCGAGAAGCTGCGCTTCATCAAGGATATCGATCCCGAGACACTGGACCGGCTGGTGCCCAGCATGCTTTTGCAGCCGCTGATCGAGAACAGCATCCGCCACGGGCTGGCCACGAAAGTGGACGGCGGGATGATCCGCGTCCGCAGCTACCTGGCTGACGGCCGCCTGCACCTGGTGGTGGAAGACGACGGCGTCGGCATCCCGGAAGCTCGCCTGGCGACCATGTTCGAGCAAGGCATCGGTGTGAGTAACGTGAACGAGCGGATGAAAGTGCTGTATGGACCGGACTATCGCATGTGGATCGACAGCAAGCCAGGCGAAGGAACCCGCACGGGTATTGAGATTCCGGATGTGCCAGTAATTGCTGAAGTCGGGCAGGAGGTTACGACCGCCAGGCTGAGAGTTTCCGAAACCAGCCCTCCTGGAAGGCCGTCCCGTATAACAGTGCACGCAACCGCCGGCGCGGCCATTGGGCCAATCACTCAGGACAAGCTTGTACCAGGACCGCGTAAACCCGCAGTGGGTGCGGCTGCTCGAAGTGTTGCAAATGAACGCGCGCTATACGCGTTGCGAAGGCACCGAGCTATTCACCGAAGATGGCCGCCGAATCCTCGATTTTCTCTCCGGCTACTGTGTCCACAATCTTGGCCACAACCACCCCGCGATTATTGAGGCGATCAAGGACGAATTGGACCGGCGCGGCCCGGCCATGCTGCAAAGCCATGTACCGGAACTGGCGGGCGAATTAGCGGATAAGCTATGCTGGCGCGCCGGCGGGCGCGTGAAGAAAGTATTCTTCTGCAGCTCAGGCAGCGAAGGCGTGGAAGCTGCCATCAAATTCTCCCGCGCGCACACCCGCCGCAACGGACTGCTTTATGCCGAAGGCGCGTTCCATGGCTTGACGTGCGGCGCGCTGTCGCTGATGGGCGATCCCTTCTGGCGGGAGCGCTTCGGGCCGATGCTGCCCGACACCGAAGTCCGTCCCTTTCGGGAATCTCGCGGCTCTGGAGCTCAAGCTGGCCAGCAAGCGCTTCGCGGCCTTTATCGTGGAGCCGCTGCAGGGCGAAGGCGGCGTGCAGGTTGCCCCGCCCGCCTATCTGGAAAGTGTGCAGGCGCTGTGCCGGCGGCACGGGACTCTGTTTGTCGTCGATGAAGTGCAGACCGGCCTGTACCGCACCGGCCGATTTCTGGCTTCGCATCACTACAACATCGAGCCCGACATGATCGTGCTGGCGAAGGCGCTCAGCGGCGGTCTGGTGCCAAGCGCAGCTCTGCTGATGTCGGATGATGTCTACGAATCGGTTTACGGATCCATCGCCCGGGCCATGGTCCACACCTCCACCTACAGCGAAAATGGACTGGCCATGCGCGCCGGCTTGGCCACCATAGAAACTCTGGAGCGTGAACACCTGGGAGAACGTGCTCTGGCGGCCGGCGATTATCTGCGCACCCGATTGCGCGAGGCGCTGTCCGGGTATGAAATGGTGAAGGAAGTCCGCGGAATGGGACTGCTCAACGGCATCGAATTCCAGCCGCCGCGAAAGCTCGGGCTGCGGGTCTCTTTCGAGGCATTCAGTAAGATTCATCCCGGCATGTTCGGACAAGTGGTGGTGATGCGGCTGTTCCGGCAAGGCTTCCTGACGCAAATGTGCGGTAATAACTTTATGGTCCTGAAGGTGGCGCCTCCCCTGGCGGTGAAGGAGCGTGAGGCCGATGAATTCGTACACGCTGTCACCGACGTCGTCCAGATGATGCACTCCTCGGGCACGTTCTGGAGCGAAGCGGTCGGCTTGGCGAAGAGAATTGTGCTGAAATGACCATCCGCACTCTTGCGCTCGCCATGCTCTTCGGGGCCGCGGCCGTGGCGGCTCCCAATATTGCCGAACCGGCCGTAAATCCGGTGATCGATCATGGCTATCGCCAGATGTACAATCTCAATTTCGACGGCGCCCACAAGACCTTCGGCCAATGGGAGCACGAGCATCCCTCCGATCCGCTGGGCCCGGTTTCCAACGCTGCGGCGTATCTGTTCGCCGAGTTCGACCGGTTGAATATCCTGCACTCCGAGTTTTTTGTCGACAACAGCATGTTTCATCGCAGGCCCAAAGTTACGCCAGACCCCGCGGTGCACCAGGCCTTCGATCAGGAACTTGAAAAATCCGGCGCGCTGGCGGATCAAATCCTCGAACACGTGCCTCAGGATGCCGATGCGCTGTTCGCGAAAATTCTGACGCTCGGCCTGCGTGCCGATTATGAAGCGCTCATCGAAAGGCGCGATTTCGATGCTTTGAAGGTGATCAAGAGCAGCCGCGCCACCGCCGAAAAACTGCTGACCATCGAGCCGAATTATTACGACGCTTATCTGGCGATTGGAGTGGAAAATTATCTGTTCAGTTTAAAACCCGCGCCGGTGCGTTGGCTCCTGCAAGCTGGTGGCGCGGAGACCGACAAGGACAAAGGCGTCCAGGATCTGCGTTTGACCGCTGAAAAAGGCCGCTACCTGTCCCCCTACGCGCGGCTCCTTCTCGCCGTGGCCGCCCTGCGCAACAAAGATATTCCCAAGGCTCGCGATCTGCTGGGCGCGCTGGCGCACGAATTCCCTCAGAATCGCCTGTACGCGCAAGAGCTCGCTCAACTCCACTAGAATACCCTCAAGGAGCTTGAGCCCCCGTTATGAATATCGCCGGTGTTGCCAGCGCGTTGCCTTCGCATAAATACGACCAGCGCGTGTTGCTGCAGGCGCTTGCAAAAACATTGGGGCCCCAAGGTGGATAATCCGGTATTCTTGGAGCGCCTGCAGGCTCGCGTGGGCGTGGAGACCCGGCACCTGGCGCTGCCGATCGAAGAGTATTACGGGCTGACGCGCTGGGGTGCGGCCAACAATCATTGGATCGAAGTGGCGCAGGACCTTGGGCAGAAGGCGCTCTGCTGCGCATTGTCGCGCGCGGGATTGGCAACCGAGGATCTGGGCGCGCTGTTCTTTGTTTCCGTCACCGGCATCTCCAGCCCGTCCATTGATGCGCGCCTGGTGAATCGCATGAGCCTTCCGGTGAACATCAAGCGCGTGCCGATCTTCGGCCTGGGATGCGTGGCCGGAGCCGCGGGCATTTCGCGCGCCGCCGATTACGTGCTGGCCTATCCCAAACAAGTGGCCGCAGTGCTGTCGGTGGAGCTGTGCTCGCTCACTTTGCAGCAGGAAGACATCTCCATCGCGAATATTATTTCATCGGGATTGTTTGGCGACGGCGCGGCTGCGGTGCTGGTGTCGGGCGCGGAACGCGAGGCCGACGGCCCCGAAATTCTGGCGACGAAATCGATCTTCTATCCCAATTCCGAGCACGTCATGGGTTGGGATATTTCAGAGAAAGGCTTTCGCATCGTGTTGTCGCGCGAGGTGCCCGAAGTGGTGCAGGAGCATCTGGCGTCGGACGTGGACGCGTTCCTCGAAGAACAGGGCCTTTTGCGATCGGACATCGGCGCCTGGGTGCTCCACACCGGCGGTCCGCGCGTTTTGGAAGCCACTGCGGCGGCGCTCGAACTCCCCGAAGGTGCGCTTGCGGCGTCCTGGGATTGTCTGCGCAGAACCGGCAATCTTTCGTCGGCCTCGGTTTTATTTGTGCTCGAAGAAGTGATGATGAAGCGGCGTCCCGCGCCCGGCACATACAGCATCCTGGCTGCCATGGGTCCCGGCTTCTGCTCCGAGCTTGTTTTGTTGAGGTGGTAGTTTTGCAAGCGGTTTCAAAAACAGCGGACGTATTCGTCGTCGGTGGCGGACCGGCCGGATTGGCGGTAGCCATTGCCGCGCGCCTCAAGGGCTTGGATGTGGTGGTGGCCGATGCCGCGCAGCCACCCATCGACAAGGCCTGTGGCGAAGGGTTGATGCCGGATTCGCTCGAGGCGCTGCGCCGGTTGGGCGTCGCGTTCGATCCCGAGCAATCGTTCGCGTTTCGCGGTATCCGCTTTATCGGCGCGGGTGGAATGGTGGCGTCGGATTTTCCTGCGCGGGCATGGCATCGCCATTCGCCGCATCCGGCTGCACCAGCTTTTGATCGATCGCGCTCAAGAACTGGGCGTCAAGCTGCTCTGGCGCACTCATGTGACCAGCATCGACGACATCCACGCCCGCTGGATTGTCGGCGCCGATGGTGAGAACTCACGCGTCCGACGCTGGGCCGGGCTGGATGCCGTGCATAGCGAATCGTACCGCTACGGTTTCCGGCGCCATTATCGCGTCCGCCCCTGGACCGATTTCATGGAGATTTACTGGGGCCCGGGCTGCCAGTTCTATGTGACGCCGGTAGGCGGCGGGGAGGCCTGTGTCGCCCTCATCACGCGCGATCCGCACCTGCGCCTGGACGCCGCGCTGTCCCGCTTTTCCGAACTGGCGCGGCAGGCTCAATGGAGCGCCTGTCATTAGCCGGGAGCGCGGCTCGGTGACGGTCACCCGGCGCTTGAAGCAAATCTACCGGGGGCGCACCGTGCTGATTGGCGACGCTTCGGGTTCAGTGGACGCGATTACGGGCGAAGGCATGAGCTTGTCTTTTCGGCAAGCGATTCTGCTCGCTGATGCGTTGGTGTCGGGCGGCCTGGATCAATATCAAACTGAGCATCGCCGCATGAGGCGGCGTCCCGCGCTCATGGCGCAACTCATGCTGCTGCTCGATCGATTTCCGGCTCTTCGTCCGCCCGTGCTTCGAACGTTCGCGGCAAAGCCGGCGATCTTTGAGCGCTTGCTGGCGGTTCATGCCGGTGCGTAGCGTCATCTTCCTGTTTTTGCTGTGCGTGCCTGCCGCGGGTTCGATGTCGCTGGAGCTGGATCCTGCGAAAACCAACGTCCAATTCACGCTGCATGACGTGCTGCACACGGTGCATGGGACGTTCCAACTCAAGAGCGGCTCCCTTCACTTTGATCCCGATTCCGGCAAAGCCTCGGGCGAGATCATTGTGGACGTCACCAGCGGCGCGAGTGGGAGCGAGGCGCGCGATCACCGCATGCATAATGAGATCCTTCAAAGCCAGCGTTATCCCTTGGCGACCTTCATGCCCGACCACGTCGACGGCAAGCTTGCTCCCCAAGGCCAATCGCAAATCGATGTGCACGGTGTATTCAAAATCCACGGCGCCGATCATGAGCTGACGCTGCATTTTCAGATAGAGCGGACGGGCAGCGAATACGTTGCCTCCACGCACTTCGTGATTCCCTGCGTCGCATGGGGCATGAAGAATCCCGAGCAACTTTTTGCTCAAGGTGGACAAGACCGTGGACGTCCAGACGACCGTAAATGCCGGCTTCTGACGATCGGTTCATGCGTGAAGCCCTGGCGCTGGCGCGCGAAGCCGAGCGCAACGGCGAAGTGCCGGTGGGCGCGGTGGTTGTGGTAGACGGCGAAATCGTTGGCCGCGGCTGCAATTCGCCCATCTTAAAATCCGACCCCACCGCGCATGCGGAAATCCTCGCGCTGCGCGAAGCCGGCGCCGGCTTGCACAACTACCGTTTGGAAGCAGCCACGCTCTACGCTACGCTGGAACCTTGCGTGATGTGCGCCGGAGCTCTGGTGGCCGCGCGAGTGCGGCGGCTGGTGTTCGGCGCGCGCGATCTGCGCTTCGGCGGAGTGCGCAGCAAATTTCGTCTCGCCGATTCCGAGCTCTTGAATCATCGCGTGGAGATTGTGGAAGGCGTGCTCGCGGCCGAGTGCGTGGAACTGATGAAGAACTTCTTCGAACAGCGGAGGTAGTGTTCATGGAGATTTCCGGAAAAGTGGCGGTGGTCACCGGCGGCGCTTCGGGCTTGGGCGCGGCCACGGCCAGGATGATTATCGAGGAAGACGGCCACGTCGTCATTATCGATTTGAACGAAGATGCCGGCCACGCGCTGGCGAAAGAGCTGGGACCGCACGCGCGCTTCGTTCGCGCCGACGTGAGCGATCCCGCTGAAGCGCAAGCCGCGGTGGAGACCGCAATGGACGCTTTCGGCGCGCTGCATATTTCCATCCAGTGTGCGGGTATCGCCGACGCGCAGCGCGTGATCGGCAAGACCGGCCCGGCGGATCTCGCGCGCTTCTCGAAAACCATCCGCGTCAACTTGATTGGTACGTTCAATGTCGCGCGGCTGGCGGCCTGGCTGATGGCGCCGAATGCGCCCAATGAAGAAGGCGAGCGCGGCGTAATCATTAACACGGCGTCGGTGGCGGCCTTCGATGGGCAGATCGGCCAAGCGGCTTATTCGGCATCGAAGGGCGGCATCGCCGCCATGACGCTGCCGCTAGCGCGCGATCTTTCAGGCGTCGGAATTCGCGTAATGGCCATCGCTCCGGGCATCTTCGACACGCCCATGCTGGCCGGCATGCCCGAAGACGTGCGCGCGTCGCTGGGCGCCATGGTCCCTTTTCCCAAACGCCTGGGCCGCCCGTCCGAGTATGCGCAACTCGCCCGCGACATCATCGAGAATCCGATGCTGAACGGCGAAGTAATCCGGCTGGACGGCGCCATTCGCATGGCCCCGAAATAACGCCACCTACTTAATCCAGACGGTCTTGATATTGCAAAACTCGCGGATCCCAAACTCGCTCAGCTCGCGGCCGTAGCCCGAATTCTTCACCCCGCCGAACGGCAGCCGTGGATCGGACGCCACCATGCCGTTGATAAACACCGCGCCCGCTTCGATCCCGCCGATGAACTTCGCGCGCTCCGATTCGTCATTGGTCCACACGCTCGACGCCAGACCAAAATCGGAATCGTTGGCGATGTCGATGGCTTCATCAACGCTGCCCGCGCGGAACAGCATCGCCACCGGGCCAAAAATCTCCTCGTAATACACGGGACAACTCTTCGGAACATCGGCCAGAACGGTGGGTTCATAGAAATTCCCCGGACCATTCACCCGCTTGCCTCCAGCCAGCAATCGCCCGCCGCCGGCCACCGCCCGCTGCACCTGATCATCCAGCTCCCCGACAATCTGCGCCGTCGCCAAAGGACCAACGTCGGTCGCCAGATCCATCGGATCGCCCACCTTCAACTTCTTCATGCCCTCGGTAAACTTCTTCTCAAATTCGGCGTAAATAGATTCGTGCACGATGAATCGCTTCGCCGCGATGCACGATTGCCCGTTATTGATGCAGCGCGCCCGCACCGCCGTCTGCACGGCTTCCTCGAAATTGGCGCTCGGCATCACGATAAACGGATCGCTCCCGCCCAGCTCCAGCACAGTCTTCTTGATCTGCTTTCCGCATTGGCTGGCCACTTCACGTCCGGCCGGCTCGCTGCCGGTCAGCGTGGCTGCCACCACGCGCTTGTCGTCCAGCACCCGCGCCACCTGCGACGATCCGATCAGCAGCGTCAGAAATTCGCCGTTCGAAAACCCGGCGCGGCACAGGATTTCTTCGATCGCCAGCGCCGACTGCGGGACATTCGAAGCATGCTTCAGCAATCCCGTATTTCCGGCCATCAGCGCCGGCGCGGCAAATCGAAAAACCTGCCAGAACGGGAAATTCCACGGCATCACCGCCAGCACCACGCCCAGCGGCTGATACGCGATGAAGCTTTTCCCCGCATTCGTCGCCACTTCTTCATTGGCGAGAAACTTCTCGGCGTTGTCCGCATAATAGCGGCACGCCCACGCGCACTTCAGCGCTTCATCGCCCGCCGACTTCAGCGTCTTGCCCATCTCGGTGGTCATCACGCGCGCCCAGCGGTCTTTGTCGGACTCCAGAATCTCCGCCGCCTTGCGCATCTTGGCGGCGCGATCGGCAAATGATGTGCGCCGATGCTTATGAAACGCGTCGAACGCGGTTTGGATCTTGGCGTCCACGTCCGCGCTCGAAAGCGGCTCAAAGGTACGGACAGTTTCGCCATTGGCGGGATTAATAGTCGCGATTGGCATACACATAGGTTTTGACACCATTGGAGGAAAAAATCAACACTGGGTTATGAAGAGATTCGGGTTGATACTGCTGGTAACCGCCATGGCGTGTGCTCAGACCGATATTTCGGGCGAGCGCATGCGTCAGCACGTGAAGTTCCTGGCGAGCGATTTGCTGGAAGGCCGCGGCGTGGGGACGCGCGGCGGAGAACTGGCGACGAATTATATCGCCGCGCAATTCGCGCTCGCAGGCGCCAAGCCGGCCGGCGAAAACAATACATATTTCCAGCGCGTCCCGATGGTGGGCGTCACCACTTCGCCCGACGCCACACTTTCGGCCGTAGGCCCGAATCAAACCGTATCCTTCAAATGGCTGGACGATTTCGTCGGCGAAAGCCAGTTGCAGGAACCGACCGATCAGTTCGACGCCGAAGCGGTCTTCGTCGGGCATGGCATCGTCGCGCCGGAATTTCACTGGGACGATTACAAGGGTGTGGACGTCAAGGGCAAGGTGCTGATCCTGTTCACCAATGAGCCGCCCTCCAACGATCCCAAGTTCTTCGGCGGACGCGCGCTCACTTACTACGGACGCTGGACGTATAAGTACGAAGAGGCCGCGCGCATGGGTGCGAAGGCGGTCCTGATCCTCCACACCACGCCCACCGCCGGGTATGGCTATGATGTGCTGCGCAGTTCGGAGGGCAAGGAAAATCCGCAGTTGAAGCTGCAGCCTGGACAACCCGCGCTGGCCTTCGCCGGCTGGATCACCCAGGACGCCGGAGCCAAGCTGCTCGCGCTGTCCGGCAAAACCGTGGACGAAATGCTGAAGGCCGCGAATTCGCGCGATTTCCGGCCCATTCCGCTCGGCATCCATATTCGCGCCGACATCCCCGCGCAAATCCGGCAGCTGCAAGCCAGCAACGTGATCGCGAAAGTGGAGGGCAGCGATCCGCAGCTCAAGTCGCAGGCGGTGATCTTCACCGCGCATTGGGATCATTTGGGGATTGGTCCGGCCGTGAATGGCGATTCTATTTACAACGGCGCGGTGGACAATGCCACCGGCTGCGCCATGATCATCGAGATGGCGCGCGCCTGGGCCGCGCTGGAGCACAAGCCGAAACGCTCGGCGCTGTTCATGGCGGTTACGGCTGAAGAAGCGGGACTGCTGGGTAGCGAATATTATGCCGAGCATCCCATGATTCCGCTCGCCAAAACAGCGCTGAATCTGAATTTCGACGCCTTCTATCCGTTCGGCCGCACCAAGGATGTTTCCGTCACCGGCGCCGAACGAACCACGGCTTGGCCAGCGGTGGAAGAAGCCGCGCATCGCATGGAGCTCACCATCAAGCCCGACGCGCAGCCCGAGCAGGGCCACTTCTACCGTTCCGATCATTTTTCGCTCGCGCACGCCGGCGTGCCGGCCTTTTCCATCGACCTGGGCACCGACTATTACGGCAAGCCCGCCGGTTACGGCGACAAGATTTTCGAAGAGTACAACGACAAGCACTATCATCAGCCGTCCGACGAATATCACGACGACTGGGATTTCTCCGGCATGCAGGAAGCGGCGCAATTCGGCTTTCTGATCGGAATGACGGTGGCGAATGAACCGCGCTTGCCCACCTGGCACGCTGGTGACGAGTTTCTACCCGCGCGTTTGGCGGAACCCAAGTAGCTACGGTTCGATCTTCGCGGTCTGGATGTAATCGAGCATCGGAAACTGGCTCTGCAAATACGCGTTGCCCTGCGCCTGGATCTGGCTTTGGTCGGGCATTTCGCCGTAGCCCGCATAAAGGCTCTCCACCACGTTCAACCCGCTGATCACTTGCCCGAATGGCGCGAAGCCCTGCCCATCGAGCGATGGATTGTCAGCAAGGTTGATGAAAAACTGAGTGGAACGCGAGTTCGGTTCACCGGTTTTTGCAAACGTGATGGTGCCGCGCCGATTGCTCTGCATCACCGGATCGTCGGCAATCGTTTTGTCGCGCCACTTCGCCTGCACCGCCGGATCGCCATTGATGCCCCACTGGACTACGAAATTGGGCACCACGCGGAAGAAGCGGTCCTGGTCGAAGAATCCGTTTTTCACCAGCTCGTAGAAACGATCCGCGCCAATCGGCGCCCAGTTGCGATGAACCTCCACCGTGAACGGGCCTTTGGAGGTGGTCGAACACCACGCGAAACAGCGGCGGAGCCTGGGACGCGTGCGAACACGCGGCTAGCGCTGCCAGGGACCCAACGAGTACGAGCGATGCAATCAATTTCATTTCGCGTCCCGCCAATTCTCGCCGATCCCCACATCCACAATCAGCGGCACATCCAGTTTGTAAACATTCTCCATTTCACGCTTCACCATCTTCGATACGTTCTCGGCTTCCGCGGGCGGAGCCTCAAACACCAGCTCGTCATGTACCTGCAACAGCATTTTCGTTTCCAGCTTCTCCCGCCGGAAGATTTCGTCGATGCGAATCATCGCCAGCTTGATCAAATCCGCCGCGGTGCCTTGCAACGGCGTATTCACCGCCGTTCGCTCGGCGAACGATCGCGCATTCGGATTGCGGCTGTGCATGTCCGGAATGGGCCGCTTGCGTCCGAATAGAGTCGGCGCAAAGCCACTCTCGCGAACTTCGGCGATCGTTTTCTGGATGAATTTCTTCACGCCCGCGTGCAGCTCAAAATAAGTCTGAATGTACAGCTCCGCTTCCTTGCGATCGATGCCGAGCGACGTCGCCAATCCAAACGGCGTCTGCCCATAGACAATGCCAAAATTCACCGCTTTCGCGTTGCGCCGCATGTCGGAAGTGACCATCAGGGGAGGAACGCGAAAAACTTCGGCGGCCGTGCGCGTGTGAATATCCTCGCCGCGCTGGAACGCGTCCACTAAAACCGGATCGTGCGACATGTGCGCCAGCAGCCGCAGCTCGATCTGCGAATAATCCGCCACCACCAGCTTCC
Source organism: Bryobacterales bacterium (assembly GCA_963713415.1). Lineage (GTDB taxonomy): Bacteria > Acidobacteriota > Terriglobia > Bryobacterales > Bryobacteraceae > Palsa-89. The sequence continues at coordinate 263,420 of CAVQLV010000001.1, forward strand.
AGCCTTCGCGCGGTACGAACGCGGCGCGAATTTCGCGGCCCAGCTCGGTCCGGATCGGAATGTTTTGCAGATTGGGATTGGATGACGACAGTCGGCCCGTCGCCGCGCCCGTCTGATTGAACGTGGTGTGAACGCGCCCGGTCTTCGGATCGATCAACTCGGGCAGCGCGTCGATATACGTCCCCTTCAACTTGGCGAGCTGGCGATATTCCAGCACCTTGCGCGCGATTTCGTGCTCGGCCGCCAGCCCTTCCAGCACATCCGCCGCGGTGGAAATGGTTTTGCCTTTGCCGTATTTCACGGGCGCGGGCAAATTCAGCTCTTCGAACAGAATCTTGCCAAGCTGCACCGGCGAATTAATGTTGAACGGCTTTCCGGCCAGTTCGTAAATCTCCGCCGATAGCCGCTGGATATCGGTATCGAGCTCCCCGGAGAGAACCCGAAGCTGCGCCGGATCCACGCGGATGCCAAGCTGCTCCATGCGCGCCAGCACGCCGGCCAGCGGCAGATCGATGGTTTCGTACAGCTCCCGAAAGCCCTGCTCATCGATCTCCGGCGCCAGGCGTTCGGCCAGTGTCACCGCCAGATCCGCGTGCTGCTCCGCCGCCGCGCCCAGCTTGCGATCCAGATACCGCTCCGCCAGCACCGATGCCGAACAAGCAGACGGATCGGCACACAGCAGGAACGCGTAAAGCATCACATCATGCCGGAAGCCTCGTGCCTCCACGCCGCGCTTGGCCAACTCGAGCGTTACCGCCTTTACGTCATGCGCGATTTTCGTGCGCCGCATCGTCTTCGAGAACCGGTTTCACCGCGTCAATGAAATCGATCGACATGGCCCGCGCGATCCCCGGCTGATAAGACACGCCGATCATGGTCAGCGGCAACCCTCCGTCCATGGTGGATTCAATGGCGAATGAGACGGCGTCGTGGGATCGAGCGTGGCCAGGCTGGCACCGTATTCCATGGCCGCTTCGCGCGAGAGAATGCTCGAATAATCGCGGGTGTGCGAGTCCTCGGTCGGCCCCAGCTCTTTCAGCAGGCTGTAAAACTCCAGCTCTTTATAAACCTTCTTCAGGCCGCCGAGATCGGGCTCCTGCGCCGCCAGGTTCGCCATTTCAAATTCCACAGGCACGCTGGTATCAATGGTCGCCAGACGCTTGCTCAGCAAAATCTGCTCGCGATTGTTTTGCAGGCTTTCGCGATACATCTTGCGCTCCACTTCGGCGGCGTGTTCGAGCGCGCCTTCCACCGATCCGAAGCGCACGATCAGATCGCGCGCGCCCTTATCGCCGATGCCCGGCGCGCCCGGAATATTGTCGATGGAATCGCCTTTGAGGGCCAGTAGATCGGCCACCTGCGCGGGCTTCACGCCCATGAATTCCTCGGTCGCCGCCGCGTCGTACCAGACGTCTTCCTTCACCGGGTTGTACATGTGCACGCGCTCGTCGACAAGCTGCAGCATGTCCTTGTCGCTCGACACGATCACCACGTCGTATTTTTCGCTCGAACGCCGCGCCATCGCGCCGATCACGTCGTCCGCTTCGAACCCCGCATATTCCAGCACCGGAATGCGCATCGCTTCCAGCACTCGGCGGATGTAGGGGATCTGTTCGCCCAGATCCGGCGGCATCTCCGTGCGATTCGCTTTGTACTCGGCGAACACCTCATCGCGAAAAGTTTTGCCCGATTCGAAAATGGCCGCGATGTATTCCGGCTGATACGTGGCGCGCAGCTTTCGCACCATGTTGTGGAAGATGTAAACAGCCTCGGTCGACAAGCCCGTCGTAGTCCGCATGGGCGGCGCGCCGCTTCGTGCCCTGGCGTGATACGCCCGAAAGATAAAGCCGTAGCTATCGATCAGAGAACAGCCGGGGACGATGCTTGGCGCCCTTCGGCGCGGTGGCGGGAGGCATCCACCATCAGGATAACGCCAAATTTGCGAACTGCCGATGTAAGTTGTATCCGGTTCAAAATTTTTCGGCGACGCGGGTATTCAGATGTTCCCGAATCAGTGGTTCGATAAGCTACGCATAGAATGCCGGGCAGCCGATCCCTGTGCAGCGTACTCTAGCAGGACTCAGGTCACTTCATGTGTCTGCGACCGGGAGCATCTTGCAAATAGTCGGGCAGCGTCACGACGCATCTCCCCGCATGATCCACCACGAAGAAGATCACTTCAGCATCCTTACGCACCTCCAGCCTCAGACGCCAACGAGCCGATGGCGGTTCACAGGCTTGCCAACCGGGCCGGACATCAGGACACTCCCAACAACCTGCGGACTCGCGCATTCCGAGCGCGACGCACGGATTTTCTTGCGCCGCCGTTTCGCCGTTTCGCCGCGCCTCTAAGCGCTCACTACATCCACGCGTTTTCTGGCAAGAATAGCGTCAATCTCCCGCGGACCGATCTTGTGATTCCTCAGCAATGCCACCGATTCCCCGCTGCCGTTCCTCGCGATGTCGGCGAAAATGTCCGCTGCCTAAGATCTCTCCTTCCGGAAGGGCGCTCCGCAAACGCCTTATCGAAGAAGCCACGCAGTGCGACAGCCAGGGCTGTTCCTCGATCACATACGGCTGCTCCACTACCGAACCCTGGACCGCTCGGCAGCGCCGCTTTGGGGATCTCGCTCACGATCGGACTCAATTGCTCCGCGGCCACTCGCAGCATCGCCGCAAACAAGTCGCGCGTCTGAATCCCGGATCTCCCGCCCCGGTTCTCGTTGTAAGCAACGCTGAATGCTTTTGAAGATCCGGCGTCATGCGATCCCAGAGTGCGCGCAAGTCATTGATGCTCTCTTGGTCAGGAGTTGCCTGTGGGACGCCCCGCCTGTTCTTGTTCCTCCAGCAGGCTGGTCATTCTGCAGGCACAGATGCTTGCGAATCTCATCCTGAAACGATTCCGGCGAACCATCATTCCCAGACCAGGGCTTTCCGTTCCAATTCTTCTCGAAACGACAAGACCTGCTTCATCTGAATCGATCTCCTCAATCCGGCGCGGCATGAATGGCTTTTGACAGAAGTAGAATATGAGGGGCATTTTCTTGTCCTGCTCCCACTTTCCGTACGCGATACGATACTCCTCCTCTGTTCCCGAACCGACCGTGGGGGTTGGCGTTCCAAACCGGCGCCACATGATTCCGACAAAGAGGTCGTAATCGGGAGCCTGTTCGTTGATCACCGCCTGAGGCTGGCCGCCGCTTGGCGCCGCATGCGTATTCCCAACGCCACAACTCGATCGTATATTTGAGCGGGACGCCGTGCGTCTGGTTTACTTCGCGAACTACGCGATCGAGACCATCTCGCTCGGCCGCCACATCGCCTGGGGAGGCCACAAATAGCCGGTAGTTTCTTGTCATTCCGCCACCTCAATTACGTCCATAGCAAGAGATTTTAATATTTTGCCGAAGAGTGCCGCAAACAAGACTCAAGCAGAGCTGGTTTCTTGACGTCATTCCGCCACAACTCGGCTTGTACCGTGTGTCCTTTTTGCAACACACCAAACTTTACAAAGCTTTTTGAATCAAATAGCTAGCGTGATGGGTTAGTCCCTTGTAAAATGGAACATCCTGTTGGAATAGCAGCGTGCGAATCGACCAGATCGAACTACCTAGAGGAAGCCGCATTGCGGTTTGAGACCACCGTCCAGCGCCCGGTAGAGGCCAAAGGGATCGGACTTCACAGCGGGGTTCCCGTCTCCATCCGTATTCTTCCGGCGCCTCCTTCCACTGGCATTGTCTTTCTCCGAACCGACCTCGACAATTTTTCCATTCCCGCGCTTTGGCGCTATGTGGCCCGCGTCAGCTACGCCACCAGCCTGATGCGGCAGGGCGTGCTCATCTCGACCACTGAGCACCTGCTGAGCGTGTTCTACAGCATGGGCGTCGATAATGCGTACGTCGAGATCGACAATCTGGAAGTTCCTATTTTGGACGGCAGCGGGTCGCCGTACGTGGAGTTGTTAAACGCCGCGGGACTGAAATCCTACCGCCGTCGCAAGCGCTTTCTCCGCATTCGCCGTCCAGTGACGGTGGAAGCCGGATCGAAGCGCATCACTATTCTTCCGTCGGACCGGTTTCTCCTCACCTGCGATGTCTTCTACGATCATCCGCTGATCGGCAAGCAGTCTCTCGACATGGAAGTGACGCCCGAGCGCTATGCCCAAGAGATCGCCCCGGCGCGAACTTTCGGGTTCGCGCATGAGCTGGACCAGATGCGCGACATGGGATTGATTCGCGGCGCGGCGCTTGAAAATGCCATGTGCTTCGATCGCCAGGGCGTGCAGAATCCGGGCGGCTTGCGCTTCCCCGACGAATGTTGCCGGCACAAGGCGCTGGACCTGATCGGCGACCTGGCGCTGATCGGAAAACCGCTGCTCGGCCACGTGATCGCCGAACGCGCCGGACACGCCATGCACACCGCGCTGGTGGCCCGTATTATGTCCGATCCATCGCTCTATGAGATCCTGAGCTTCGATCAATTGGCCACCCGCGTAGCGCACGCATTAGTATCATAGGCTCAGCCGCGATCAAAAGCAGCGGCGCCCATCTTGTTCAATCTCCCGAATCTCTTTACCTTTGCGCGCCTGGTTCTTGCGCCCTTTATAGCCGCCGGCATTCTGCACAATCATTACGGCAGCGCCATCATCATCCTGTTCGCCGCGGGCTTTACGGACGTCATCGATGGCTTTCTCGCGCGAAGCCTCAAAGCATCCACGCCGGCCGGTGCCTACTTCGATCCCATCGCCGACAAAATTTTACTCAGCGTGATCTATATTTCGCTCGGCTTCGCGGGCGCCATGCCGTGGTGGATGGTAGGAATCGTGTTCGGACGCGACGTGCTAATTCTCGCCATGGCTGCCTATGGCCTGCTGTTCACGTCGCTGCGAAAATTTCCACCGTCGGTGTGGGGTAAGATCAGCACTTTCTTCCAGATTGCGGCCGCGCTGGTGGTGATGGGAGCGCGCGCCGGCATCCCAGCACCGGTCACGCTGGCCCTTTGTTTCATGCTGCTTGCGACCATCGTCAGCGGCCTGCACTACATGTGGAGAGGCGTGGGATTGCTGAGGCAAACCGCTCATTGACGTGCGCTGCGCGCCGGAGTAGTCTGAAAGAGTGCCAGCGCCAATCACGCGTTATCGAGTGCCCGGTTATTATTTTTGGGCGGGCTTGACGGCACTGGCGCTCACCGGGTTTTCGTTCTGGTTCGCTTTGATCTGGCCGTTTTATTGGGTCGCCACCGGCCTGTTCCTGGCATGCGCCGCGATGGTGCTCTATCTGGCATCGCGTCCCTCAGTTGAAATTTACGAGAGCCACGTGAAGATCGGACATCATGCTATTCCGTGGCGGCACATCCGGCGGTTGGACCGCAGCGCCAACCTTCCTCTCATCGTCCGTCTCACTTTGGCGGACAAGACGCGCATCCTGGTGATTTATCCTGGCGATCCGAACTCTTCCAGCGGCTTGCTCCGCAGCTTGCGCCGCCATGCCCGGGAGGCTTTGATCGATGGCGTGCCCTACCGGCAGTTCTGGGGCGAAGCTACAATTGCCGCGGTCGCGAAAAAGCAGCTCGCGCCGCCGCGTTATCCGCTCCTGCTCCCCGACGATGAAGCCGAAGTGGAGCGCATGTTCCAGCGGCTGAAGTCGGTGGGCCATCTGGATCAGAAGACCTCCTCTGAGGACAAGTAGCTCGCGCCCGCCCTACCGCAAGAGTCGCGGGATTTCGGGATGGCTCATTGCGCTGGTTCTCGCCGCGCTTGTCCTCGCGCTTACCTATCATTTTTGGCTGGCCGCCCTCGGCCGCTACCTTGTCCGCGCGGAACCTCCCGCGCACGCAGACATGATCGTGGTGCTGGCGGGCGATTTTTCGGGCAATCGCATCCTCACCGCCGGCGATTTGGTCCGTCGCGGATTCGCTCCCAAGGCCCTGGTCAGCGGCCCGTCGGGAGCATACGGAATGCACGAAAGCGATCTCGCCATCGCCTTCGCCGTCCGCCACGGCTATCCCGAATCTTACTTTGTCGCATTGCCCAATGATTCCCGCTCCACCCGCGACGAAGCCGTCGATGTTCTTGCCGCTCTGAATCAACGGCACGCGCGCAGCGTCGACATCGTCACTAGCAACTATCACACCCGCCGCGCCGGCAATATCTATCGCGCCAAAGCTCCGGGTCTCGAAATCCACATGGTGGCCGCACCCGACCTCTACTTCACTCCCGATGGCTGGTGGAAGAATCGTGACGGGCGCAAGACTTTTCTGCTGGAATGGATGAAGACGGTGGCGACCTGGCTCGGGATGTAACTCTGCAATGAAGACCAAAGAGATCGTCAGATCGGTGTGGCCCTACCTTTGGAAGTACCGCCGCGGCATGGCGCTCGGCATGGGCGCCCTTTTGCTGACCGATATCATGAAGGCCGCGCTGCCATTGGCCATCCGGAGCGGCATCGATTCTCTGATGAAAGGTTTTCGCCTTTCCCTGGTGTTCGAATTCGCCGCCCTGATCGTGCTGATCTCCGTAGTCCGGGGGATTTTCCAATACTGGATGCGCGTGATCCTGATCGGACTGTCCCGCGACATCGAATTCGACCTTCGCAACGATCTGTTCTCCCACATCGTGACGCTGTCGCAGGATTTCTACGCGAAATACCGCACCGGCGACATCATGGCGCGCGCCACCAACGATCTGAACGCGGTCCGCATGATGCTCGGCCCTGGCATCATGTATTTCACCGAGACATTCTTCACCGCCGTCTTTTTGATTGGGGTGATGTCGCGGGTGGATTGGAGGCTAACTCTGTTCTGCCTGATTCCCGCGCCGCTGGTGAGCATTGCCGTGATCCTGTTTGGACGCCGCATCCACGATCGTTTCGAAACCATCCAAAAGATGTTCTCCGACATCAGCAGCCGAGTCCAGGAGAATTTCTCGGGCGTGCGTGTGATCCGCGCGTACACGCAGGAGCAGCCCGAGATTCGCAAGTTCGAAATTCTGAATCAGGATTATGTTGCCCAGAACATCGGCTTGGCCAAGCTCTCGGCCCTTTTCATGCCTTTGCTGCAAGCCCTGATCGGAATCGGATTCCTGATCGTGCTGCTGGCCGGCGGTTATCAGTTGCTGGAACACCGCATTTCGCTCGGCAGCTTCGTCATGTTCAACACCTACATGGGCACGCTGATCTGGCCGATGATCGCGCTCGGATGGGTGGTGAATCTGATGCAGCGCGGCACGGCTTCCTGGAGCCGGATTATGGAGTTGATGCATGAAAAGCCAAGCATTGTGCGGAGGGAATCCGCCGGGCCGGGCCAGCTCGCGCGAGTTCGCGGCGAGCTCCGCTTCGAAAGCGTGGAAATGAAGTATCCGGCGGGTTATGCGCTCACCGACATCAGCCTCTACATTCCAGCCGCCAACACGGTCGCGATTGTGGGCCATACCGGCAGCGGCAAGACCACGCTGGTGAATTTGATCCCGCGTCTCATGGACCCCACGCGCGGCGCCGTGTTTTTGGATGACGTCGACCTGCGCGATCTCGATCCCGAGTGGCTGCGCCGCCAGATCGGCTTCGTGCCGCAGGAGACGTTCCTGTTCAGCGCTACGCTCGCCGAGAACATCGCCTGGGGCGTGGACGATGCAACCGAGGACGACATCGCGCGCGCCGCGGAGCTGGCCGGTCTTGCTCCCGACATCGCCGGTTTCCCGGAAGGCTACGGCACCATCATCGGCGAGCGCGGCATCACTCTATCGGGCGGCCAGAAGCAGCGCGTCGCCATAGCGCGCGCCATCCTGCGCGATCCCAAGATCCTGATCCTCGACGACGCGCTCGCCAGCGTCGATACGCTTACCGAAGAGCGCATCCTGGAAGGCCTGGCTGGCGTGATGCGCGGCCGTACCACCATTCTGATTTCGCACCGCGTCTCCACGGTCCAGAACGCCAGCCAGATCTTCGTCATCGAACACGGCGAAGTAGCCGAGCAAGGCACCCACGGCGAGCTGATCCGCAGCGGCGGCTATTACGCCGACCTGTATCAGAAACAGTTGCTAGAAGAAGAGCTCGAAACCATCTAGCCAGGCCTTCTACTTGATCGCAACCGCATTCGGCGGCGACGCGATCCCGCCTTCCACATTCAACGGCGCGGACACCACCATGAACTCGTAGCGCCGGTCGCGCGCACAATCTTCCGCCAGGGGCGCCAGCACAAACAGCTCGCCCAGCGGCAGCCCCAACAACGGCAGCGCTCGATAATGCAAGATGCCTTCATCGCTGAAATCGGACGGGAATGCTTCCACCGCCGGGCAGTCGGTCCCGATCGCCGCCACGCGATTGTTCCATAGCCACGCCACCATCTCCCGGCTGGCCTCCACACCGGCCGATCGCATCTTGTCCATTGGCGCCACGGCGCGCTTGTCCTCGGCGGCCAGTTTCTCGTAGGACTCCATCCAGCCCGTCCGAACCAGCAGGATCGTGCCCGGCTTCAGCTCGCTCCCCTGATGAGCGATCGCCGCTTTCAGTTCCTCGAGCGAGTAAACCTCGCGATCCAGCGCATTCACCGGAATGCCCTTGGCCTTGCGATACCCGAACGCATCAATCAGCAGCCCGCGTCCTACAAACTTATTCGCCCAATGATGAATGCCCAGCTTGGCATTCCCGCCCCGCACCTCGTCGATGGTGACATTGCTGTAAAAACGTTCATGCCGGACATGCCCCACGTGCCCCAGCCCATCCCACTGGCTGCCCTCCTGCGTGTTGAAATGCACGAAGTCGTCGTTGGCCATCGGCGCCAAGGGAACCACGCGATGCTCGGCCGCCGCACGTCCGAACAGCGGAGGTTTGGCGAAACCGACGGCCGCATCCAGCCGAAACACCTGGCCAGTCTTCACCAGCCCAGCCGCCGCGACCACTCCCTCGGCCGTCAAAAAGTTCAAACACCCGAGCGCGTCGTCATCGCCAAACACGCCCCACGAGCAATCCGCCGGCAAGTCCTTCCGGATGGGTAATTCTTCAAAGGTTGGTATCTTCATTTCTGAGCCAGTATACAGTTTCGTCGAGCCCAACCCCCAATCCCGACTCCCAACCCCATCCACCTAGTACCATTCCGAAAAATTCTTAATAACGTTACCTGATCCCAACTTGCATTCCAGTGATAGCCTAGTTATTAGAGGGACTGGGACTAATGAACACCGCCAGCGGATTCCGCGGCGTCAATCTCACCAAAAAGTTCCGATCCGGCGGAACCGATTTAGTGGTGTTTCAAGATCTTACCTTCGATATCGCGCCCGGCGAAAGCCTCGCGCTGATTGGCGAATCCGGTGCCGGCAAAAGCACACTGATGTATCTGTTGGGAGGTCTGGACAGGCCTTCCGACGGTACGATATACTTCGGACACCAGGACATTTCCAATTTCTCGGACACCGAGCTCGCGGAGTTTCGCAACCGGGAGATTGGGTTCGTTTGGCAGAATCACTCGCTGCTGCCTGAGTTTACGGCGCTCGAAAACGTGATGATGCCATTGCTGATACGGGGCACTCGCATCCAGGATGCGGAGCCTGTTTCGTTGGCGAGGTTGGATGAAGTTGGTTTACGAAACCGCGCCTCACACCGCGCGGGAGAATTATCGGGAGGCGAACAGCAGCGCGTTGCAGTTGCTAGAGCCTTGGCCGGTAACCCTTCGGTTCTGCTCGCCGACGAGCCTACCGGGAACCTGGACTTCCGGACGGGCGAAATGATCATTTCCTTGCTGCAAGATCTGCACCGCTCTCATAAGTTGACCTCCATCTACGTCACGCACAACCTCTCATTTGCGACCCGATGCGACCGGATTCTGCAGTTGGACAAAGGGGATTTGACCCGGTGGTTTGGCGACGGAGTTTCCGCTCTGTCGGCCGGACCTGGAACATCCGATAATGTGGAAGGACGGCGGTAATCATGTTTGAACGTTATACCGAGAAGGCGCGCCGAGTAATCTTCTTCGCAAGATACGAAGCCAGCCAGTTTGGAAGTCCCTACATCGAGACGGAGCACCTGTTGCTCGGTCTGCTGAGGGAGGATAAAGCTTTAGCGAATCGCTTCCTGCGGTCCCACGCCGCCATCGAATCCATTCGCAAGCAGATTGAAGCGCACACTACCATTCGCGAGAAGGTGTCCACTTCCGTGGATCTTCCGCTCAGCCACGAATGCAAGCGCGTGCTCGCCTATGGCGCCGAAGAAGCCGAGCGCCTGAATCACAAGCACATCGGGACCGAGCATCTGCTGCTGGGCCTGCTGCGCGAAGAGAAGTGCTTTGCCGCCGAGATTCTGCACGAGCGCGGATTGCGCCTTTCGCAAGTGCGCGAAGAGATTCAGCGCTCGTCGTCAGAAAAGGTCGCCTCCAGCCGCCCCAAGGAAAGCTCGCTGCTGGCCGAGTTCAGCCGCGATCTGACGCAGGCCGCCATGGACGGCTCGCTCGATCCGCTGATCGGCCGCGATTATGAGCTGGAGCGCGTGGTGCAGATCCTGTGCCGCCGCACCAAGAACAATCCGGTGTTGATCGGCGAGCCGGGCGTCGGCAAAACCGCCATTGTGGAAGGCTTGGCCCAGCGTATCGCCGATGGCGACGTGCCCTCCTTCCTGGCCGACAAGCGCATCCTGGCTCTCGATCTTTCGCTCATCGTGGCCGGCACGAAGTATCGCGGCCAATTCGAAGAGCGCCTGAAAACCATCATGAAGGAGCTGATGGAGAATCAGAACGCCATCATCTTCATCGATGAGTTGCACACCCTGGTTGGCGCCGGATCGGCCGAAGGTTCGCTGGATGCCGCCAATATCCTGAAGCCCGCCCTTTCGCGCGGCGAGATCCAGTGCATCGGCGCCACCACGCCCGGCGAATATCGCAAATCCATCGAGAAGGACCGTTCGCTCGAGCGCCGCTTCCAGGCGGTAAAAGTTCCTCCGCCCAACGAATCGGATGCCATCCGCATCCTGTTCGGAATCAAGGAGCGCTACGAGAAATTCCACGCGGTCGCCTATACCGACGAAGCGATCGAAACCGCGGTGCACGCTTCCACCCGCTTTATTCCGGATCGTTTCCTGCCCGACAAGGCCATCGATCTGATCGACGAAGCCGGCGCGCGCGTGAAGCTTCGCCAGACCACGCTTCCCGGCGAAGTGGCCGACATCCAGAAGCGCATCAAGTTCATCGTGCATCGCATGGAGAACGCCATCGCGAACCACGAGTTCGAGAAGGCGCGCTTCTATTCGGACGAAGAGCGCAAGGAGCGCGAGAATCTGCGCCTGCTGCGCGAGAAATACAACCTGGACGATACCTCCACGGGCGTCGTCACCAAGGACGATATCGAAGACGTGGTGGCGCGCTGGACCGGCGTCCCCATGACCGCCATCCGCGAAGAAGAAATCTCCAAGCTCATTCGCATCGAAGAAGAGCTGCACAAGCGCGTCATCAGCCAGGAGAAAGCCATCTCCGCTCTGGCGCGCGCCATCCGCCGTTCGCGTGCGGGTCTGAAATCACCCAAGCGTCCCGCCGGGTCGTTCCTGTTCCTGGGACCCACCGGCGTCGGCAAAACCGAAGTAGCTCGCGCGCTCGCCGAATTCCTGTTCGGCAGCGAAAAATCGCTCATCCGCTTCGACATGTCCGAGTTCATGGAAAAGCACTCGGTCTCGAAGTTGATCGGTTCGCCTCCCGGATACGTCGGCTATGAAGAAGGCGGGCAGCTCACCGAACGCGTGAAGCGCGCTCCGTACTCCATCATCCTTCTCGACGAAATCGAAAAGGCCCACCCGGATGTCTACAACATCCTGCTCCAGGTGTTCGAAGACGGCCAGCTGACCGATGGCCTGGGCAACACGGTGGACTTCAAGAACACCATCATCATCATGACGTCGAACCTGGGCGCGCGCTTCCTCGACAAGAAGGCGTCCATCGGATTCTCGGCGCCCAATATCAGCGGAGTCCCAACCAAGGTGGAAGATCAGGTGATGGCCGAAGTGAAGAAGGCCTTCAATCCGGAGTTCCTGAATCGCCTGGACGAAGTGATTCTGTTCACCTCGCTCAGCGACGAAGACCTGCTGCAGATCATCAGTCTCTTGGTCGAACAGATCAACATCAATCTGGTGGCCAAGCAGATCAAGATCCGCGTCAACGAAGACGCCGCCAAATACATCCTCGAAAAGACCCTGGTGGATCGCAGTTACGGCGCCCGCCCGTTGCGCCGCGCGCTGCAGAAGTTCATCGAGGATCCGCTGTCGGAAGCCCTCATCCAGGGCACGCTGCCCCGGCCGTCCGAGCTCGAAGTTTACCTGGGCGAGTCCGGCATCTACTGCCGCCCCATCGCCGGGGAGCTGCAAGAGCAGCCCGTGGGCGCGCCGGGAGAAGAACCTGCCGCCGCTCCAGCCGCCGGCATTTCGCTCTATCCGTTCTAATCTGTACAATCGTACAGATGAAAGTTTACGAAGTTCAAAAGGGCGCCACCAGCCTGGATGGTTTGCGCCCAGCAGAACGTCCCGATCCACAGCCCGGGCCGCGCGAAGTCATGATCCGGATCCGCGCCACATCGCTGAATTATCGCGATCAGATGGTGGTCACCGGAAACTACTTCGGCGGACCGGTAACCCGCAACCTGATTCCGCTCTCCGACGGCGCGGGCGAAGTGGCGGCCGTCGGTGCAGGCGTCACGCGATTCAAAACCGGCGATCGCGTCTGCGGGACGTTCTTTCAAAGCTGGATCTCGGGCCCCATGACCGAGCGGCATCCCGCGCTCGGCAGTCCACTGGATGGAACGCTCGCCGAATACATCGTGCTCCACGAAGACGGCGTCGTGGCCATGCCGCGTACCTTGTCATTCGAAGAAGCCGCCACGCTGCCCTGCGCCGGGGTCACCGCCTGGAACGCCCTGATGGTGTCGGGCAAGCCGGTGAAGGCGGGCGAGACCGTGCTCTGCCTCGGCACCGGCGGCGTTTCCATGCTGGCGCTGCTCTTCGCCAGGGCGGCCGGCGCGCGCGTGATCGTCACTTCTTCGAGCGACGAGAAGATCAAGCGCGCCTGCGCGCTGGGCGCTTCCGATGGCGTCAATTACAAGCGCTTCCCGGACTGGCAGAAAGAAGTGCTTCAACTCACCGGCGGCCAAGGCGTGGATCACATCATCGAAAACGGCGGAGCGGGCTCCCTCAACAAATCCTTCGAATCGACCGCATTCGGCGGAAAGGTGGCGCTCATCGGTTTCCTGGCCGGGCGGGAGGGCGACATCAATCCGGCCATCCTCATGATGAAGAGCGGCTCCATGATCGGCATCGGCGTCGGCAGCCGCGCAATGTTCGAAGAGATGAATCGCGCCATCGATGTGAACAAGATCAAGCCCGTCGTCGACAAAGTGTTTCCATTCGAAAAAGCCGCGGACGCGTTTCGCTGCCAGGCCGCTGGCGATTTCGTCGGAAAGATCGTCATCACAATTTGATAGTGGAACTCATCGCCGTCGCTTCGCTCGGCGCCTGGATTTATCTTTTCACCGCGCGCGGCAATTTCTGGCAGATCTCCGCTCCGCCAGAACCCGGCGCGTTGGGCGAGCCCGAAATCGGTCTGCGTCATCATTCCGGCCCGCAACGAAGAAACCGTTATCGGTCCAGCGCTGGCGTCGCTGTTGCATCAGGCCTATTCGGGCCGGCTGGACATCATCGTTGTAGACGATCATAGTTCCGATGGCACGGCCGCGCTGGCCAATCGTGACGGCGTTACGGTGGTTCAGGCCGGTCCGCTTCCCGCCGGTTGGTCGGGCAAGCTGTGGGCTATTTCCGAAGGTTTGAAACACGCGGCTACGCTCTCGCCCGACTATCTGCTCTTCACCGATGCCGACATCATCCACGGGCCGAACAACATCGCCGAACTGGTGGCGCGCGCCGAAACGGGAAACCTGGATCTGGTTTCTTTGATGGTCAAGCTGCGCTGCCGTTCGCTCGCCGAAACGCTGCTGATCCCGGCCTTCGTATTTTTCTTCTTCATGCTCTATCCCCAGGCCTGGATGGCCCGGCGCGATCGCAAGACCGCCGCGGCCGCCGGCGGTTGCATTTTAATCCGTCCAGCGCCCTCGCAGCGCATCGGCGGCATCGCCAGCATTCGCGACGCGATCATCGACGACTGCGCACTGGCGCGCGCCGTCAAGCGCAGCGGAGGCGGCATCTGGCTCGGCGTGACCAACGACACCGCCAGCATTCGCGACTACACTACTTTCGCCGAAATTCGCGCCATGATCTCGCGCACCGCATTCGCGCAGTTGCAGCATTCGGCGCCGCTGCTCGCACTCACCACTCATCGGGATGGCCGTCATTTATCTCGCTCCGCCGTTGCTGCTCTTCACGAAAAATCCGGTCGGGACCGTCTGCGGACTCGCGGCTTGCCTCTTGATGATGATCTCCTACGCACCAGCACTGAAATTCTACGGCCGATCCGCCGCGCTGGGCGCCGCTGCTTCCGTTGATCGCGTTATTCTACATGTCGTCCACGGTCGATTCCGCCATAGCCTACTGGTCCGGCCGCGGCGGCGTTTGGAAAGACCGAATACAGGACACCAATTGAACGAAACTCAAGAACAACTCGCCATCATCGCCCGCAATCACGGAATCGGGTCACTCTCCCGCCATATCTTCTTGTGTGCCGATCAAACCAAGCCGAAGTGCGCGGAGCGCGAAGTCACCAACGCTTCCTGGGACTATTTGAAAAAGCGCCTGGCCGAATGCGGCCTGATGCAGGGCCCGGGCTGCCTCTATCGCACCAAGGCCAATTGCCTGCGAATCTGCGAGCGCGGACCCATCGCCGTGGTCTATCCCGATGGCGTTTGGTATCACTCGGCGACGCCCGAGGTGATCGAGCGCATCATTCAAGAGCATTTGATCGGCGGCAAGCCCGTCGAAGAATTTGTCTTCGCCGTGGATGCTCTTACCGCTCCAGCTTGTAAATCGTCAGACCGCTGAGCAGCTTCGGATAAAAGTCGGTCGACTTCTGCGGCATCACACCGCCCGAAAACGCGACGTCCGCCACTTGTTGCACACTGACCGGCTCCAACAAGAAAGCAACCTGGGCGCCGCCGTTGCGAACCTTTGCATATGCGGCGTCCAATCCTCGCACGTACTCGATATGCTTCTGCTCCCGCACTGCTTCCTCCCCGATGCCGAGTGCGGCGCCCAGCAGCTCTTCATGCAGGACTTTCACGTCCAGCTCACCCGGCTTGCGATCGCGTTCATAAAGCGACACGGCGCCGTCCGCGGTT
This sequence comes from Bryobacterales bacterium, assembly GCA_963713415.1. Lineage (GTDB taxonomy): Bacteria > Acidobacteriota > Terriglobia > Bryobacterales > Bryobacteraceae > Palsa-89. Next base: position 278,664 of record CAVQLV010000001.1, read on the forward strand.
GCTAGCCCGATCCGGATCCTATCCGGCGCGGGACTCTCGAAGATTCGCTTCAGTTCGTCGATGGAACCGAGCCTCTGCGTTGGAATCTTGTGAGCAAGCCCGCCGTGGATCCCGCTGAGTACCCGGTGCGTCGCTAGAATCTCCAGGCCCGGCGAATGCATGTTCACAAAAGTCATCATGACTCTTTCGGCATCCTTCAGTCCGGGATTTTCATTGCGAAACGCCAGCGCGGTTTCATAGCGATGATGCCCATCGGCGATTAGCAGCTTTTTGTCGGCCATGATCGCCCGAATTCGCGCGATCATGGCCGGATCTGAGATCTTCCAGACCCGATGCGTCACGCCGTCTTCGTCTTCGAGCGACGTGACCGGCTCGTCCGCCGCGGCCTCATCGAGAATCCGATCGATGGCAAGCTGCGGATCGGGATACAGCATGAAAATCTGGCCGAAGTGGGCGTGCGTATGACGCAGCAATTCCATGCGATCCTTTTTCGGACCGGAAAGCGTCTGTTCATGGCGATGGACCACGCCTGCCGCATACTCTTCCACGGCTCCTAAGCCGATGAACCCCTTGCGCTCCAGAGTCTGGCCGCTGTCTGGCACCGTAAATTTCTGAAAATACGCGTAAAATGCGGGTTCACTCTCCTGTTCCAGAATGCCCCTGCCGATCCACTCCTGAAGGAGCGCCGCCGCACGAGTGTAAGACGTTGTCGCCCTCAGTGTCTTGGGGCGTCCGCTCGCCGAGAATGATGCGAACCAGGTTGTAGGGGCTCAAGGAGAGATACCGCGCCTGCATGCCTGGCCGAGATCTTGTCATAAGGCTGCGTAACAAGGTTCTCTAAGGGCCCGGCTTGCGCGCTGTAGCGATAGGGTTGAAAAGGGAAAATACTTGCCAAGCGATCAGGATAGCAGAGGCCCGAAGGGGTTCCGCAACGGTACACGGAGACGCGTAGAATAGAGGTGGCACGGGATTATGAGCCCCCAGAGCGAACCCTCCCAAGTGGCTGAGACTCCGCTCGACGAGTTGGAAGCTCGTCTGCTCGCCGAACAAAACCGCCATCATGAGGAATTCCGGCAGTTCGCTTATGCCGTGTCTCACGATCTGCGCGAACCGATTCGCATGATCGTTAGCTACAGCCAATTGCTGGACCGGCGCTACCAGGAGCAGCTCAACGGCGACGGCCAGGATTTCATGCGTTACATCCAGGAGGCCGCGCAACGCCTGGACCGCTTGTTAGGCGATCTGCTCACTTATTCCCATCAATTCCGCTCGCCGGACCAGCCGCTGGAATCCGTGGAGCCCGAGGGCGCGCTGCAGGGCGCCATCCTCATGATCGACGCGGTGGTGGCCGAGAGCGGCGCGCAAATTACTAACGATCCGTTGCCGACCATTCTTTTTGATTTTGCGCAGCTCACTCAGGTCTTCCGGCAGTTAATCACGAACTCGATTACGTTCCACCGACCGGAGCCGCCCAAGATCCATGTTTCGGCTGCCGACGCTGGTGACGCAATCCAATTCTCTGTTCGAGACAACGGCATCGGGATCGACCCACGCTATCACGAGCAAATCTTTGGCGTCTTCAAAAGATTGCATGGCCGCGATTTCCCGGGCACGGGCATCGGTTTGGCAATCTGCAAGCGCATCATCGAGCAGCGGGGCGGACGAATCTGGGTGGAGTCTGAACTGGGCCAGGGAGCCACGTTCCATTTCACGGTCCCCAAATAGGCTTTCCTAGCTGTATAGTACACCTGTACTAAGCGTCCCAAAACCTTTGGGACATACTGGCTCATCGCCAGACAAGTTGTCCAAGGCGAGCTGTCTCATCAGTCTCGCATCTTACACATTTTAAAAGTAGTTGATTTGGATACGGACCTGCCTTTGCCAGGGTGGAGGTTCGTCAGTTCAATGAGGTCCGTAATTCGAGTTGCTGTGATCGGCCTGGTTGGCTCGTTGGCTTTTGCAGGGTCCAAGATTTCCGCGGATATGCCACACTACACCGCCTCCGGCATGGTGGATGTCATCGTTCAATATAAGAGCTTCGCGGGAGCCAGAACCGCGGAAGCGGGCCGCTTCGGCCTCGTTCATCGCTACTTCCGCAGCATCCCGGCAACTCACATGACCGTGCCGGTTTCGATGATTCCAAGCCTGGCATCCAACCCCCAGGTGGCCTACGTGTCGCCGAACCGGAAGACCGTTGGCTTCCTCGATATCACCACCCAGACTGTCAACGCCAATTTTTTGTGGAACGAAGGCTGGGACGGAACGGGTGTCGGGATCGCGGTGATCGACAGCGGAGTTGCGCTTAAGCCAGACCTCGCTGCGGCGGATGGCTCGCACTCCCGCGTCGTTTTCAGCGAGAGCTTCGTCGCTGGCCAGGACGCTTCCGATCAATATGGCCACGGTACGCACGTCGCGGGCATCGTGGCCGCGAACGGAGCGCAATCCACCGGGCCGAATTTTACGCACACCTTCAAGGGCGTGGCGCCCAACGCGAATATCGTGAACTTGCGCGTGCTGGATGCCAATGGCAACGGCCAGGAATCGGACGTGATCGCAGCCATCGACGAAGCCATCGCGCTGAAAGACAAATACAACATTCGCATCATCAATCTTTCGCTGGGGCATGCGGTTTACGAAAGCTTTCAGCAGGACCCGCTGTGCCAGGCAGCGGAGGCCGCGTGGAAAGCCGGTATCACGGTGGTGGCGGCTGCAGGAAATTTGGGCCGGGACAACTCGCTGGGCACACTAGGCTACGCGACCATCAATTCGCCGGGAAATGATCCGTACGTCATAACCGTCGGCGCCATGAACGCTGAAAATACACCCTGGCGGAACGACGACCAGATCGCGAGCTATAGTTCCAAAGGTCCGACGCTGCTGGATCACGTGGTGAAGCCGGACCTGGTGGCTCCGGGCAACAATGTGGTTTCCCTGCTGGCATCGCCCAACTGCACCATCGCGACCCAGCATCCCAATACTCTGATCTCAAACGCGACCTATCAGAAAGATGGCCGCGGCATGTCGGCTGATTACTACAAGCTAAGTGGCACCAGCATGGCGACGCCCGTGGTCAGCGGCGCTGCGGCTCTGATGATACAGGAAAATCCGTCACTGACGCCGGACGAGATCAAGGCCCGGTTGATGAAGACCGCCACCAAGCAGTTCGCGCGATACACCACCGCAACCGATGCGCATGGTAAAGGCACTTTCGAGTCTCAGCAGGACATTTTCACCGTGGGCGCCGGATATCTCGATATTCAAGCTGCGATTACCAATACGGATCCGGTGAACTTCCAGGCGCTTTCGCCCATAGCGCAGTACAATCCGCAAACTCAAACCGTGACGCTGGAATCGGCCGATGCTCTGATCTGGGGCACAGCGAATGTGCAATCGAACGCGCTCATTTGGGGGACCGACGTGGTATGGGGTAACGATGTCGTTTGGGGGAACGACGTAGTGTGGGGCAACGATGTCGTTTGGGGGAACGACGTAGTGTGGGGCAACGATGTTGTTTGGGGGAACGATGTTGTTTGGGGCAACGATGTGGTATGGGGCAATGATGTCGTTTGGGGGAACGACGTAGTGTGGGGCAACTCCGTCCTCACCGGCGGCGATAGATAGCCGCCAGGGGGCGCTTTATCGCAGTCCTTGCGCCAAATACAAAGTCGAAATATCGCGCTGGAACGAATATGCGTAGGAATTGCCATCGGGGGTCAACACTACCTGGAGGAGTTGCACGCCCACCGGGTCCGGCGGCTTTAGCTCTTTCCAAAGCTGCTGGCGTCCGGTGGCGACGTCCAGCCGGTTAATCTCCAATAAACGGGGCCCTTCCAATTTGCGCAAGAACAGGAAGCGCCCATCCCCGCTCCAGCGAATTACAGATTCTCCAGGCTCCAGATTCGCGATCTGCTTAGGCTCCCCTCCCGCGATCGGGAGCAGGCTCAACTTAGCTCCCGAAGCCATGGTCACGTAGCGCTGGTCGGGCGAAACGCGGCTCGCGTCTGCTCCCTCCGGACTCAAGGGCCGTGGCGGTCCTCCCTTCAGGTCCTGCACGAAAGTTCTGGCCGGCCGATCCGGTTCGTTTCCCAAGAACAAAATGCGCTGACCATCGGGGAACCATTCCACGCGCTCATAATGCATCCCCGGCGGGCCCATTGTTCGCACTTGTCCCGCGCCGGTGGGTAACAGACTCAACGACGTTCGAGGGCCATCGCTGACGATACACGCCACGAACCTGCCATCCGGCGATAGCGCGGGACGGTTGCCGTCGCCCAACCGGATCGCCGGAGATCCGTCGGTCTTTCGCAAATAGATGGCGGTATTGCGCGGCTTGCCGTAGGTCATTTCCACAAACAGGATAGTGTTGCCGTCGGTGGAGATGTCGTAGATTCGCGACGCCTCGAACCAGGAGAGGTCCCGCTCCTGTTTGGCTCCGGGTGCCAGGGCAAAAATACCTACTCGTGTATCCACGACGCTCGCCAGCACTCTCCCGTCGCGCGCGATGTCTTTGAGCGCAATCCAGGCTGGCGCCTCTACCACTACTCGATCCCGCGCGTTCAACTTCACCGCGCGCAGAACTGGCTCGCCTCCGGTCTTTCCGCCGGAATACCAGATTTCATCTCCCCTAGGTGACCAGGCTAATCCGCCTTCGACCGCCCATCCCCGAGAAAGGACTCGCTTCCCACCGTGCAGATCCAGCACCGTGACTGCATAATCTCCGATTGCGTTGTCATATTCGAAAAACGCAAGCAAGTCACCCTTGGGAGAGACCCGCAGGCTCAAAGGAGGGCGGCCGTCGCTCTGCTCCAGCACGGTTCCGATGGGGTATTCGATGCGGTTGCGGCCTCCGACACTGTGCGAAACTGCGAGGCTGTTTCCGTCCGGGGACCAGTCCGCATCGATCACGTTATCCAGGATCTCCCGTGGCGCTCCGCCGGAAAGCGGCACGCGAGCGAGCGTCCCGGGCGTCCCGCTGGTCGAGCTGCCGAGCAGGATCGCCAATTCCCCGTTGGACGAGATCGAAAGATTCTGGCGGACGGAAGCCCGAGGGGGCGAGACTCGCTCCTGCCCAGCCGCGTGGAAAAAATCGTAGTCGGCTCTGCGGCCCATTGTGCGCTGAACAGTACCGTTCCGTCCGGGGAGAACTTGGCTCCGGAGATATCGCCGCGCCGGTAGGTCAAACGCTGGAAAGTTGGACGAGGCCACGTTAGCAGTTTCGCACCAATGTAGCCGCCCGCGGCCAGCGCCAACACGGTCAGAGTCAGCCAGACGAAAAGATGCAAACCCCGGCGCCGAGTCCAACTTCGCGAAGTTTTTTCGGCCGCGGCCGCTTTGGAGACGTCCCATTCCTGGGAGAGGTCTTCGATGGCGATCTTCAAGTCCGCCACGTTCTGCCAGCGCCGCCGCGGATCTTTTCGCAGGCATCGCTCGATGATCCGTTCCAACTCGCGGGGCAGCGGGTCCCGTGTCTCCACTATCGGCGCGGGATCCGTGTGCAGAACCGAGACAAGAGTGGAGAGCTTCGAGGCGCCTGGGAAGGCGCGGCGGCCAGTGATCATTTCGTACAACACAGCACCGAAGGAGAAAATGTCGGAGCGCTCATCTACCCATTGCCCCTCGGCCTGCTCGGGTGACATGTAAGCAGCGGTCCCAGCAATCGTGCCCCCGGCTGTTTCCACGGGCACGCTCTGGGTGGGCGCCCAGGCATCCGCTTCTTCGGGCTCAATCAACTTTGCCAGTCCGAAGTCCAGGATCTTAATTTCTCCGTTTTCATTGACGATAATATTGGTTGGTTTTAAGTCTCGGTGAATGATGCCAACGCGGTGTGCCGCCGACAACCCGTCGGCAATTTGTTGGGCATAACTGAGCGCTTCGGTCAGGCGGAGTCCCCTGCGGCCAATCACCTGATCCAGCGTTCTGCCGTGGACGTACTCCATCGCAATAAAGTCCACGGGCTTGCCGTCCACCTCCGCGGTGTCAATGTCGTAAATGGTGACGATATTGCGATGGTTTAGGGCGGAGGCCAGTTTTGCCTCCTGAACGAAGCTCGCCCTTCGTTCCGCACTGGCAATTGCTTCTGCGGGCAGAATTTTAATCGCGACGTCGCGTCCGAGACGGGGATCCAAGGCCTGGTACACCTCGCCCATTCCTCCCTTGCCGAGAGGCGCCCGAATCACAAACGAGCCGACTTGTTCTCCAACGGCAATGGGCATGGCCAAGGCCTTGCATAGAATTGTATCCCAGGCGAATTATCGGACTGCCGCGGCGGCGTCCTGGAAGACGGCTGCGAAGAAGTCGCGCGAGGACGGCGAGCATCCAATGTGCACCGTGTCGCCGGTCACCTGAATGAAGCCCAGGTAGCCATCCCAGCCCAGATCGTCCAGAGTGAAATTCAGGCACTCGCGCTCGCCGCGCGGCAGGTTGGAGCGGTCGATATCAAACACCTGGCCGGTGGAATGTTCCGGGAACTCGGGATCCACCAGCAGCGTGCCGGCCTCGGCCGGACGGTCGGTGGTGCTGACCAGTTCCGCCACTTGCAGCGGCACGAAATGCTCGCCTTTGGGCTTCAATTCATCAAAAAGCCGCCGCGTCTCAAACGCCACGTACAGCAAAGTTCCGATGGCGGCCGGCGAGTCCTGCAAGTAAAGGTCTCGATCGGGGCCGTCGGCCATCTCCGGCAGAGAGAAGCCGAAGAATTGGGGATCGTCGAACACTTTCGCCAGACCATGTTCCTTCGGCGATGCGCAAATCGTCCGGCGACCGGTAGAAGATGTCGTGGGACTTCAGCCAGATCATCAAACGATCGACGGCGCGGAGTTTAGGATGGATCGGATTCTGATACTCTTCGGCCAGTTCGCGGAAGGCCGCCGGGTCGTCCTGATACAACGCCAGCAACTGCTCGGCGCGTTTGATGCGGAACCAGTAGGTGGGCGAATAATCGCGCTGCATTTCGCGTTGCAGCGCTTCGTAGAGCTCGGCATGGCGCGGCGGGATTGGCGGCGAAAAACATTTCGGCCACGGTGGGCTGTTTGTGATGTACGGCGGCTTCGGTTAGCGGAAGCAGATCGGACACGCAGCCTTCGCCGCAATGATAGGCGAAGATGGCCCAATCGCGTCCGCCGAATTTGGTTTCCAGGCGCGCCAGATAGCGCGCGGCGGCGGTGGCGGCGCGTTCGGGATTCAGGCGGTCGTCGCGAACGGTCACAGTGTAGGGCATTTTGTGGCGGACGGTTCGATAAACGGATCTGCCGGCCTTGTGGCCTCGGGCGCGAGTGCGCCGCACCAGCTACGTGCGAGGTGGTGACCTGGAAACGCGTGACGCGAACGATGCGCAGTCCGGCGGCGCGTGCGGTTGCCTCAGAGAATTGCATGATGCCGCGCGGGCCGGCGGGGCTGGTGGCTTCAGCGTCGCCCCAGCTTTCCAGATATGCCACCGCCGAGATCAGCGAGGCGGGCCAGCCGCTCTCCTCGGACGCCAGGCGAAAGATGGGAGCCAGCCGCGCGCCCGTGATTCTTTCCGCACCCGCCTCTGCCTGGGGCTCGCGCATGATGGTGAAGGTTTGCGACTGAATCATGCGGTCCGTGCGGGCGGCCAACAGATCGGGCGTGATGTCGGCCCGGCCAACTCCGATGCCGAGCAATTGGTGCTGCGGCGTGAAGTACTCGACGGCGCCCAGCGAGCAGGCAGAGGAGAACCGAGCGCCAGAAAGGCAATCCAACGGCGAAGAGATTGCACGTCGTTTTATTTTAAAACAAATACGTGGCGAAATGTTTTGGTCTCAGAACTCCCATTCCAGGATGTTCTTCTGGATGGTGGGCCAGACCTTCGCGCGCGGATCGATAAGCTCGAAATGCCCCGCGCCTGGCAAGCGGGATCAGCTTGGAATTTCCGGAAGCCTTCGCGAATCGCTGGCTCATGTCAAATGGAACCACTCGGTCCGCCGTGCCATGCAGCATGCGCTGCGGCACGGGAATGGGCAGCAACTCCATGGGAGAAGCGGCCGCATAGCGCTCGGGAAACCGATCGGGAGATCCGCCGAGAAGCTGCGCCCACCACCCCGCCATCCAACTGCAAAGCGTAAGCGCGCCGCAAATCCGAAATCCCCGCCAACGGGAACCACGCCGCGCAGATCGACGGCTTGCTGCGCCGCCAGCCACAACGCCAGCTGGCCGCCGGCCGAATGCCCCGCCGCAATGACCCGCTTCAAATCCAGGTTGTAGCGGCTGGCCACCGGCACCAGATACTGAGCGCCGCGCACGACGTCGTCCGACATGCCCGTCCAGTCGCCGCCCGGATCGCCCAGCCTGCGATACTCCAGGCTCCACACTGCCGCCCCCGCATGCGCCAGCGCGGCGCAGAGAGGTCTGGCGTGATCCAGGCCGGTGGAGTTTCTCCAAAATCCACCATGAATGAAAATCACGGCCGGGTGTGGCCCGGAAGTAGGGGGAAGGAAAAGCTCCCCGAATTGCTGCGCTGCCTTTCCATACGGGATGCGCGCGTTGGCTTTGAGCGGAGCTGGTTTCAGGATATGCTTGCGCCAGAGCCGGCACCGATGCAGCGGCCAGGAAGGAGCGCCGGGTCACGAGACCATTCTACTGAAACAAAACGGGACGCACCCTAGATACCGGCATGCGTCCCCTGGAGCTCGGTCCTGATCCCGTGCTAGGTGCGGGATCCGGGCCGCTCGCTGACCGCATAATCCGCTTTCGATTCGCCGCTCGAGGCTACATCTTCGGCGCCGGTCTCCTCCAGAAGTCTCTTGGCGCGCTTCACCCAGTCGGAATTGTCGCAGTGAACGGAAACCAAAGTCCCGCCGGATTTCACGCGGCCTTCAAAACGCTTGGCTTCGTATTCGGGAATCCCAAGTCCGACCAGCGTGCCAACGATGCCGCCCGCCGCGCCAACAGCACCCGCGCCCGCCAGCATGGCCACGATCGGACCCGCGGCGATGAGCGGCCCAATGCCCGGAATGGCCAGAGCGCCGATGCCGGCCAGCCAACCAAGGACGCCGCCCACCACTGCTCCCGTGGTAACGCCGGTTGTGGCGCCTTCCGGCGCTTTGGTGTCTTTCTGGTGAACAAAATCCTTGGTGCCCGCATTTTCAGGCAAAAGGACAGAGATATCGGTGTTGCGGAAGCCAGCGGCGCGCAATGCTTCCAGGCCGCCGCTTAACGCCACCGTGTCTCGATACACTCCAAACACTGCTGTATTGCTCATGATTTTTTCTCCTTGAGCTGAATGCTCGTTATGAATGATTACTTGCCCGAAACAGAGAGCTCGCTGGTCACTTTGCCGGCTCCGGCGATCTCGGTAGCCTTGTCTTCAATCGCCTTCTTCTCGTCATCCGACTTGACTGTGCCCGTGAGAGTGACTGCCCCATCCTGGGCGCTGATATGAATGTTGTGCGCCTCGACGGAAAGATCCTTATCGGAAACCACCGCCCTTCGGATCTTTCGCGTCAGATCACGATCCGCCTTACTCATCTTCTGAATCGCCGGCGTGCGCTGAGCCTGCGCGTTGGCAACCCAGGCGCCAACAAATATAATCCGGCGGAAGCAGCCAATAGCTGAGACGCTAATGCAATTTGCGAAGTGAAGTTGCTTCTCATACGCCGGCTGGTAATGCACGGGAAATGCCACGGCTAACTTCGCATTTCTCAAGGCTTTCTCGCTGAGAGCGAGATAGGTGAGCAGGAATTATTACCGGCTACTACCGAATACCAGGACGTTATTGGTTCGTGACAGCCAAGGCTTGGCCCAGCTCACCAGACGCGGCAGGATGGTGCGTGCACCATGGGTTGTCCCTCATGACAGGCAAAGGCCGCGCGAAACTCCGGCATGTTCCCGAGCACGCCGTTCACGCGATCGCGCCCGTCGGAATGCGGATCGATCTGAGCGCGCAGGCGGGCCGCTTCGGGCCGCACGTTCTGGCACCAGACCTGGCTATAGCCGAGGAAAAAGCGCTGCTGGGGAGTGAAGCCGCCGATCTTGGGCTGCGGCTTGCCGTCCAGCGACTTCATCAGCGCCATGAACGCCAGGTGCACGCCGCCGTTGTCGGCCGTGTTTTCGCCCAGCGTCAGCTTGCCGTTCAGATGCACGTCGTCCACCGGAGTAAACGCCGAATATTCTTTGATGAAACATTCCGCGCGCTTCTCGAATTCGGCGGCGTCTTCCGGAGTCCACCAATTGCGCAGGTTGCCCTCAGCATCGAATTGGCGGCCTTGATCGTCGAAGCCGTGCGTCAGCTCATGCCCCATCACCGATCCGATGGCGCCATAGTTCACAGCCGCATCCATGCGATTGTCGAAGAATGGCGGCTGCAAAATACCAGCGGGAAAGTTGATGTTGTTCTGCTAGCGGGCTGTAGTAGGCATTCACGGTGGGCGGCGTCATGCTCCATTCGCCGCGATCCACCGGCTGTGCCGATCTTGTTCAGCACCCGGTGCACTTCGAACTCGGTGGCGCGTTCGTCGTTCCCGACGGCGTCACCGCGCACGATCCTGACGCTGGAATAGTCGCGCCATTTGTCGGGATAGCCAATTTTGTTGGTGACGGCGCGCAACTTAACGAGAGCCTGTTGTTTGGTGGCGGGGTCATCCAATCCAGCGATTGAATATCTTGTCCCAGCATGTTCTCGATCTCGTGCACCATGCCCAGCACGCGAGCCTTGGCGGCCGGCGGGAAGTTCTGCTCCACATATTTCTGGCCGAGCGCGAAGCCCAGGTCGTCGTCGGTGGCTTCCACGCAGCGCTTCCAGCGGGGCTGCAGCTCGGTGGCGCCGGTGAGGGTGCGGCCGTAGAAACTGAAGTTTTCATCGAGGAAGGGCTGCGCCAGCAGCGTCGCTTCGGCGTGAACCAGGTGCCAGCGAAGATAAGTTTTGAGATCGGCCAGGCTGGTGTCTTTGAGAACTGTGTTCACAACCTTGAAGAAGTCCGGGACCGCAACGTTGAGGCTGGTGAAAGCAGGGGTGCCGAGGCCGGAAAAGTATTTTGGCCAATCGATGGCCGGAGACAATGCCGCCAGTTCCTGAACCGACATTTTGTGATAGGTCTGATTCGGGTCGCGGCGCGCCACCCGCGATGAGCGATCCGTTCGCCAAATCTGTTTCGATGTGCAGCACGGCTCGTGCATCGGTGGCGGCCCGCGCCGCCGGTTCGCCCGCCAGCTCCAGCATCTTTTCGACGTGCGCCACATACTCTTCGCGCAGTTTTACCGACTTGGGATCTTCTTTCAAATAGTAGTCGCGATCCGGAAGCCCTAGGCCGCCTTGGTCTGCGGCGGCGATCATTTGCGTGGAATTTTTGGCGTCCGGGCTGGAAGAAAATCGAAAGAGAACCCCAACGCCCAGCGGGTGCAGCCGGATCAACTCATCCACAATCTGGTTTTTCGAACGGATCGCATCGATCCGGCCGAGTTCCGGGGCGAGCGGCTGGATTCCCAATTTGTCGATGCTTCCCTCGTCCATGCAGGAAGCATAGAAGTCGCCGATCTTCTGCTCCACCGCCGAGCGTTTGAGATCGTCGACGGCGGCCTTTTCCAAAATTCCGCGCAGGACGGCGCGATTGCGATCCGCCAGCTCATCGAAAATACCCCAGCGGGACTCGTCGGCGGGAATGGGATTGTTGGCCATCCAGGTTCCGCAGGCGTATTGATAAAAGTCGACGCAGGGATTGACCGCCGTGTCCATATTGGCGGTGCTGAATCCTAATCCGGCAGGGGCAGGGTTTTGCTGCCCGAGGAGGCTGATCGCGAAGAGGGAGAGGAGCAGGAGCAGGCGCATGTTTAATTTTATCGCGCAAAAAGCCTTATCATGTTGTCAATCACCGAAATGACAGGGTTAAGATTCGAATGCCAGCCCGGCTGCACCAACTGCTGCGAACAACAAGGCTTCGTGTACCTGACCGAAGACGACCTGGTTCGCATCGCCGAGTATGTGGGGATGACGGCGCGGGATTTCGAGCGGCGCTACGTGTATCGCACCAGCCATCGGCTGAGGCTGCGCGTTCCGCGTCAGCAGCAGTGCCACTTCTTGCGCGATGGCGGCTGTTCCATTCACGCGGTGAAGCCGGTGCAGTGCCGCCTGTTCCCGTTCTGGCCGGAACTGGTGGAGAGCAAGCGCGAGTGGAAGAAGACGGCGGCGTGGTGCCCGGGGAATGGGTAAGGGGAAGCTGGTGCAGATTGAGACGGCGCGGGAGCGAGCGGCGGGGATGCGGACGGCGTATCCAAGTTTGTATTAGTGGCGTTTGTATTAGTGGCGCCACCGAGCACGGCTTATGGCGCGAGCACTCGTGCTTGCCGCGTCGAGACTCATCTCGACGCCTGGCGTCCTGAATTCACGGGCTTCCGGGCATCGACACAAGTGTCGATGCGGCAGGCATGAGTGCTCGCCGGGGGGCGTGCGACACCAAGGCCCGGGCCAATCAGAATGGCTACTTCACGACGACTTTGTCGACGGCCTGGTTATCGAATTGGTCGCTCACCCGCACGGCGATCACCTGCTCGCTTGATGACGGACGATCGATCTGGAGATGATATTCTTCCTGGGGTGAATCAGAAAGGCGGCTCACCGGATCGACCAGCACCCAGTCCCCTCCGTTCACCGAATACTCGGCATGATCGATGGTGCTGCGGGCATCGCGAGCGCTCCAGCGGACGTCCAGTTTGTTACCGGAAGCGGTGCCTGCGAGATTCGCGATCTGGGGCGGCGTGTTATCGATCAAAAATGGATCGCTGACTAAAGATGCAGTGAGCGCCTGATCGGGCGGGTTACTGGGCGAATCGGAAGCCGTCACCCGCACTACGTATTCTCCGTCGGGAAACGCCGAACTGTCCCAACTCAGATACCTGTCCTTGACGTTCTCTTTGAGGAGTTTCCAATCGGACTCCTTCACTCCGCGGATCTCCACGCGATAGGCCAGCGTGTCATTATTCTCATCGGAAGAAAGCCAGCGGGCGCCTTCGAAACCCTTGGCGTAGTTCACCACTTGAGCGATGCCGCTGCCATCGTTGGACGAACTGACAGATGCGCCGCGCCTTTCCTGTCCGATGGGCGGAAGTGTGATGGAGCTGGATGGCGTGAGGGAGAGCAGTTGGGGAGGGAAGCGATAATTGGCCGGCGTAATATCGATGGCCTCCACCTCGGGCGCAACGTTCTTGGGAAGGTATGCCACCTCGACGTAGGAGACTTCGGGTTCGGGCTGGCCGGCCGCGGGCGTCAGGTCGATTTTATATTGCAAGAATCGAGCCGAGGGGGAAACGGTCCGGCCGGCGCCGCACGCCTCGCACGCCAAGGCGCTGGTATCGGTTTGCAACGCGGCCCAGGGGCTCCAGTTGCTTTCCGGATGGCTGCGGTTTCCGCTGCGCGTAGAGACGGTGATTTTCCCCAGGCCGCGATAGCTGATTCGCCCCCAATAGGCGAACGCGCCGGCGTCCAATACGGGACTTTCGAACGATCCGCTCTTTTCAAAGCCGGGTCCCAGGCGGAATACTTTGCCGATATTTCCAGTAATGACGTACAGCGATCCGCCGGGCCCGCGGCCGAAGCCGGTTACCTGCGTGGGCGAAGCGTCCACCAGCAGAGTGCTGACGGTATCAGAATCCAGCCGATAGATTTTGCCTCGATTTCCGGTGCCCAGAATGGGCAGCCCGCCCGCATCGAATCCGATGGCGTAGACAATATCCTGCGTACTGGACCACACCTTGCGCGGTGACCCGTCGGGATTGATACGGTAGACCTCGGAGCCACCGGCCAGAGATGCTTCCGAGCTCCCGCCTCCGGAGCTGCTTCGCGTAGTGTTCACGATGGTAACGCCAGGCAGGATCTGGGTAGGTGCGGGAGCCGGTGGAGGCGCGGCCTGCGCCACGGCGGTCTTGTTGCCCACGCCCGCGGCGTAAATGGCGCCGTCTTGCGTAACCGCCACCGCGGTGATCTCGCGCTTCGGCGATTGATACAGCACGAAGCCTTGGCCCGCTGGCGACACCCGCAGGATCAGTCCGCTCGGCTCAGTCCCCACGATCAGGTTATCGTGCGCATCGATTGCGAGCGAGCGGGCATGCGTCTCTTCGGTCTTGAAGAACACGGAGCCCACGCCTGCCGGTGTTACGCGGTGAATCTCTCCTTGATCGCCGGTGGCGATGAACAGATCGCCATTGTTGGCGAACGCCATGGCCCAAATATATTTTTGGTGGGGATCGTAGAAGAGCTTCGGCTTGCCGTCGGGACCGATCTTGTAAACCTTGCCGTCCGGATCGGTGGCGGCGTAAACATTGTCCTTCGAATCCAGCACAATGGCATGGATCTCCAGGCCATCCAGCTCGGCAAAGGCGCGGCTCTTTCCGGAGCGGTCGATGACGAACAGCTTGGCCGTCCCGCTGCCGGTACCGCCGCCCGCGGTGTAGAGGTCGCCTTTGGAATCGGCGGCCAGGGTCCAGAGATAAGGCGTGGAGGAATCGAAAATCTCGGTGAACTGGGGGGAAAGAAAGATGCGGCCGTCGGCGCGCAGCGACAGATTCCGGAGCGTTCCGCTTTCAAAATCGGTGCGGTCGCCATGCTGCCAGAAGTGGGTGTCCACTGCAAAACCGGTGGCCAGGGCGCTGAGCGCCACCAGAAGGAGTCGAATTGTTTTCATGGGAGCTGCTTTAAGGGTGATGGTTTTTACTTTACTGTAATTCTGAGCGAGTAACTGCCGTCGATGAGCATGTCGAATGGAATGCTGCCTTGCTCGATCGCGCTTTCGGAAGAAGACTGCAGATGCCGGCTGGCCGTTCGGTCGGTCTGCATCACGTTCATGATAGAGGCCGGCAGGCTGGGTAAAGTCTTATCTTCATAGAATACGGTGGGACGAGGCTCCACAAGAGAAACGTAGAGCTTGTTGTTGCTGCGTTCCTGGTTCATCAGAGAAACCGTTTGCTTAATGTCGATGAAGGGCTCCGACATCGCTGCTGCGCTCTGCAGACGGTTCAAGGTGTCGGCGTCGCTGAAGAGCACGCGATGCTCGCCCTTAGGAAGGCCGGCCGGAATCTTCAGCATGAAGTCCTTCTCGATGCGATCGCCCCGGTAGGGCCGTACAAAGACCTTCACCGGGACTTCGGTGCCCGCTTCCACTTCACTGGCCGGAACCCAGGCGTTTTCGATCATGGCTTCGCGGCGATCCGGCAAAATATCGATGGTTGCATCCACGGACTTGAGTTTTGGAATCTGGACCGGATTCAGGAACAGGCGATTAAATTTGTCGGCCCACCAGCCGGCGAGCTGGTTGGGAACGGGCGCGGGGCCTTCGTTAGCGGCCAGCATGGTGGAAACCGAGACGCCGGGCTGCCCGTCCAGCGCCACTTTTCCGCTCAAGCGATAGGTGGTCTCCTCGGCGAATTCGTTCAAGCTGGAAATGGAATTGAACAGCGTCATGTTCATCAGATACGGCGTCCACTTTTGCTGGACGAAGACGCTGAAATGCAAATCCCTCTCCTTGCGCACGACGTTGTTGTCGTCAAACGAGCGAACGCGCAGGGTGACGGGAACCATTTGGGCCGTATCGCCCAAGTCGCCCATGACGCCGCTGTGCCGATCCTGCTTGAGCGCGCCGACGATTTCGGTGGCATTTCCGAACTTGGTGGGCTGATATTGCGAAGCCATCGTGGTGATGACTTCGGACTTCGCCATGGGCATGTCGATGGGACCGAGATTGAAGAAGGAATGCCCGCAGAACAGCACATGCTTGCCATCGTTATACGTAACCGTACACATGGCGCTAACACTCATGTCACCGGTGACTAGAAGGCCGCTGACGGCATCGCCCGGCTGCAACGATTGCTCCCATCCGGGAGCGGGTTTCGAACTCTGGATGGTGCTGGCGCCGCCGCCTCCGGCTACCGTCATCCCCATTTGCTGGAACTCCGGCGCATAGGTGGGAAGAACGTTTTCGCTAAACCCTCCAAAATTCAAGGGAGTCTCGATGGGAACCATGCTGGCGATCGGGAATGGAGTGGAAGAAGAGACGGTGGAACCGGGTGCGGAAAATAATCCGGCGGATGCTGCGTTGCGATTGGCCGCTTTGTCGGGGGTACGCGCGGTGGATGGATGCGACTCGTCGAATTCGTTCACTTCGAGCATCAGCTCAATGGGCGTGATGCCGCACAGTGCGTCCGGCGAGAAGGTGCTGAAGCGCAGCGCGATGGCGCCTACCAGCTTGCCGTCAATATATACCGGGCTGCCGCTCATTCCCGCCGCCACATTGATTCGCTGGGCTTTGCCGCCCAGCTTGGCGAGAATCACATCCTGCTTGGGTCCCCATTGATTTTTATAAATGCCGAGGATCTCCACCGGAAGGGGCTCAGGCTGGGTGCCTTGCAGCACGGTCCAGGCGTAGCCTTTCATTCCGGGCTTGAGGTCTGCCTCTTTGAAAATCTGGACCTTGCCGGCCCTGGGACGGACTGGTGCGGGCTCCTGCCCGAACATCAGACAAGAACACGCTGCTGCCACAGCGAGTGCGGCGAACTTCTGCATGGGAACCATCCTTGTTACTGCGATGCAGGCACTGTATGCTTGCTTGTTCCTATTATCATCCAGATTTTCAAAGAGTGGGAAAGCGGCTTCGGGGGATGTCGACGGGGCTCGATCCCTCCGTCAGGTCTGCGGGTAGGTGCCGTCGGGGTTGTAGCCGCCGCCTGCGTCCTGATCGAGTTCGGCAGGCTGCGGAGGATGCAACGGACCGCGTGGTGGCGCGACCTCGTCGTCTTTGGGCAGCTCGGTGGAGGTGTGCTCCTTCAGATCGTCCATGATCGGTTGAATGATCGATTTTTGTTGCGCGGCCGGTTCGTCCGGTGTTTCGGGATGCTTTTTATTCACAGTACAGCTCCTTTCTGCCTGCGATTCTAGGGAGCTGAGATTGCTCCAACGCCGGCGCCAGAGCGGAAGTGAATGAAAAGGGCCGGAATAAGGCGGCGCCAGATACGTCATCGAATTCCGGAGCGATATACTAATCGGAACATGCCTATCCAGAAAACCACCGTGCTCCGCCTGGGCGGGATCGGTCTTGCGGTTACGGGACTCTGTTTGATTTGGCTGCGAGCGCAGCCCGCCAAGCAGCCGCTCAATGTGCAAAAAGTGACCGACCATCTGTGGGTGATCATGAACAACGCCAGCGGCAACGTGGCCGTGCTGCCCACTAGCGAAGGCGTCCTTTTGGTGGACGACAAATTCGAGCAGGATGGGCCGGAGATCCTGGCGAAGGTGAAAGCAATCAGCGATAAGCCGATCAAATACATCCTGAACACGCACCAGCACGGCGACCATACCGGCGGCAACGCGTTCATGCTGAAAAATACGCCGGCCGAGATCGTGATCCAGAAGAATGCACGCGCCAATATGGTGGCGGGCAATCAGCCCGGGCTTCCGCAGATTACGTTCGGGAGCGAAGCGCAGGTGTTCGTGGGCGGCCATGAAGTGAGCGCGCATTACATGGGACGCGGGCACACCAACGGCGATGCGGTAATCCTGTTTCCCTCCGAGCGCGTGCTGCACACGGGCGATCTGTTCGTGAATGGCAGCGCGCCGTTCATCGACTACAGCGCCAAGGGCAGCATCGTGGATTGGGATAAAACGCTCGATCGCGTGTTGCAGCTCGATTTCGACATTGTGATTCCGGGGCACGGTCCGGTGGCGAAGAAGGCGGATCTGGCGAAGTGGCGCGATTCGATCGCCGAGCTGCGGTCGCGCGCCAAGATGGCCTGCGCGGACGGCGCGGCGGGTGCGGCGAAGCGGTTGAATTTATCGGGGCTGAATATGGATGACAGCCTGGGATTTATGGCGCGGAGCATGCCGGGGATGTGCAGGGAGCTGGCGAATTAGAAAATATGCAGATCTTACAATCATTGGATGAAATGATTATCGATGAGAATCTGCCTCAGCTCATTGCTGAATGTGACGAAAGCGGGCAGGTAATCGAGAGGCGTAAAGTCGTCAGTAAGCTCAGCTATGCGGTGCAATGCCTGGCGCACATTGAGACGTCGGCGTCGTCTCTGGCTTAGGCCACTCGCCTCGCTGATTAACGAATGGAGTGTTTCCTTGGGGTCGGCTAGATTCTCCAGATTTTGAGTTAAAGGTACGTTGAGCGGATCGGTTCCGTTTGGATTGCCCGCCGCCGAACGAATGGCACCTTCATCTGTAAGGAGCCACGCTTCCATCATACGAACCGGAATCACGCGCACAATGGGAAACTGTAGCCCTTCGGCGGCGCTGACGATTTCTGCTGCTCTCTGATCAATCGGTCGATTTTCCGCATCGCGGTGGACGAAGAGAAGGTCACAGGGATAAAGTTCGAGACTGGCTTCGATGCGGCGCCTTAATTCGGATGGTGGATTCCGCAGATGCCGTAGATCGGCCCATTGCGCGCTCATAGGGCCAGCAAATCCTTGCCTTCGTACAGACCAGTTGAGTATCGGCATAAGTGCGCTATCGGAAGACCCGTCAGAAACTAACGTGTAGATCACGTCGACGGCTCTTCAAAGGGTAGGTATGCTTGCAATTCGGGACGATCAATTACTCTGCGAGGTCCGGCAAAGGCCTCAACTGCGTCGAGTCCTTGACCAGCGCTTTTCTCTACGGGATTGAGATATTCAAGAAGTTTTCCCCTAGCGATAACGCTGTTTTCTCCCATCTTCGTTCGCCATGTGTCATCCAAACAGCGGAATGAGAGCTGCCTGAAGGCCTGTCCAGCGCTCACGCTCTCGACGAGTTCGGCCATGAGAAGACTCTCGTCGGGAACCTGAGCGACCACGGCTGGTGAATGCGTATTGATAATAACCTGGCGAAGAGGATTATCATCAGCGACGGCCTCGGTAACATCCGTAGAAAGGTCGCTCAAGAGGCGAATCATCGCGGGTATTCTGGCGGGATGAATACCATTTTCGGGTTCCTCCAGGCAAATTAAGCCCGTTTCGTGAGGGTCTAGCGCGAGCACGGAAAGGGCCAAGAATCTCAACGTGCCATCTGAAAGTGCGCGAGCAGCATGAGGCGTGCCGTCCCGCCCCGTAACATAGAGCGTGAAGAGCTCTCGTTTTTCATCACGATCAACGCGTACTAACCTCACGTCATCGATCAGCTCAGAAAGCGTATTGGCGACATTGGCGTATACTGCGTGCTGCTGCGCTGACGGTTTTCCCGAGCCATTTCCGCCCAACGTGGCTAGATGGTAAAGAGTCGCCGCTAGATGTCCCCCATCAGTCGCAAGTTTGAACGGCGAACTGAAATTGTCGGCGCGTCTTAGCGACGAAGGCTCAAGTTGCAGTAGGCGCCAAGATTCCATCTCGCGTCGGGCGACCGTTGCCGTTGGGCTTTCCGCAGCGTTCGCAACAGACAAGGCGGTCCGGGGCAGATTTGACGCGAGAAGTTTGCGTGTTCTGCCTGAACTTCCACCGTCCTGGTGAACTCGGATCAAACCGCCCTGCGTCGAGATGAAGTGCGGCGTGAATCTACGGCTTTTCAGTACCGATCTACGCCAAGCTGTGGAGTGGGGGAACGGCAGGTGCCTTCGAGACTCTCCGAGAGTAATGTGGGAGAGCTGTTCCTTGGTAAGTTCCAATGCGCCCACCGCAGAAGGGCTAACGTCGGTGCGGTAGCGAAGCGAGACTTCGTATCTGAGAAGAGTGCTGGTCGCCTTCGCTTCTTGCCCCAGATCATCTAATGCGTGGTCCTGGACTAACATCTCCGCCTCCAGGCTAATGTCCGATGCGTAGTCCTTGCCGACATGATGGAACAGACTACGTACGTCACCAGTCCGCCCGCCCTCGTCGCGCACGGAGAGCGCCGCGTCCATGAGGGTGTTGTTCGCTAGCGAGCTGAGAAACACGATCGCGTCTAGCAGATTCGACTTGCCGACGCCATTCGCTCCAGCAACGCACGTAAACGGCCCAAAATAAACATCAACGTCGACTAGATTCTTGAATCCCTTTACCTGGAGTCGCGTAAGCATCAAGCTGCCCTACCCCTTATATCTTAATGTGGCCTCGCTAGTGGAGAAGAGTTCGCCAACACGCGCGCTTTTGCCTGACGCGAAGTCAAGCGACGCTTGCCGCAAACCCAGGCTTGCGCCGCGCGTTCATCTGCTGCTCCCACCCATAAGCCAGCTTGAATAGAGTCGGTTCGCTCCAGGCCGTCGAGAAAAACGAAAGCCCGATCGGCAGGCCGCTATAAAACCCGGCCGGCACCGTGATGTGCGGGTATCCGGCGACGGCCGCGGGCGTGGTGCAGCCGCCGGTATCCTGATCGCCATTCACGTGGTCGATCAAGCAGGCCGGGCCGGAGGTGAGCGATACGATGGCGTCCAGTTTGTGCTGGGCCAGCAGCGCGTCGATGCCTTCCTGGCGCGAGAGGCGCACGCAATCGGCGCGGGCTTTGACGTATGCGGCGTCCGTCAACGGGCCTTTAGCTTCGGCCTGAATAAACAGCTCCTGCGCGAAGAAAGGCATCTCGCGATCGCGATTCTTTTCGTTGAATGCGATCAGATCCTGGAGCGTGCGCGCGGGGCTGGAAGCAGGCAGCCGGGTGAGATAACGATTAATCCCGTCCTTGAATTCGTACAGCAGGACCTGCAGCTCAGGGGCGTCGATCTGGCCGTGCGTGGCCAGGTCGGCCGGATCGATCACCTCGGCCCCGGCCTTCTTCAACGCATCGACGCAACTATTCAGAAACGCATCCATCGGAGCATTATTCGCGAAGAATTTCCGCGCGATGCCGAGGCGCGCGCCGCGCAGCCCGTTGGGATCGAGAAAACGGGTATAGTCGGGCGCGGCTTTGCCCTGCGATGCGGCGCTGGCTGGATCTTGCGGATCCACGGCCGCCATCACGCTCAGCAAAATGGCGACATCGCGAACCGTGCGACCCATCGGCCCGGCGGTGTCCTGGCTGACCGAGATGGGGATGATGCCGGAGCGGCTGACCAGTCCAACGGTCGGCTTGATGCCCGTGATGCCGTTCACAGAAGACGGAGCGGTGACCGATCCGTCGGTCTCGCTCCCAAGAGCTGCGGCGCATAAGCTGCTGGCCGCGCCGGCGCCGGACCCCGAACTGGACCCCGACGGATTGCGATCCAGCCCATAAGGATTCCTGGTCTGGCCGCCGCGTCCGCTCCAGCCGCTGGTGGAATGCGTGGAACGAAAATTGGCCCATTCGCTCAGGTTGGTTTTTCCGAGAATGACGGCGCCCGCGGAGCGCAACCGCGCGGCGACGAAGGCATCTTGCAGGGGGTGCCAGCCGGCGAGGGCGAGCGACCCGGCGGTGGTGGCGGTCCGATCGCGCGTCTCGATATTGTCCTTGAGCAAAATCGGGATGCCGTGGAGCGGTCCGCGCAGATGGCCGTTCTTTCGTTCCTGATCCAGCTGGCTGGCGGCAGCGGCGGCATCTGGATTCAGGGCGAGTACCGCGCCGAGCGCGGGGCCGTTGCGGTCGATCGCGTCGATACGCGACAGATAAAGATCCACCAAACGCGCGGAGGTCCACTTGCCCTTTTCCAGACCGGCGGTGAGGTCGGACAAACTGACTTCGTCCAGCTCGAAGCTGGCGATTGCGCCCGCGGAAGCGGAGGCCGCGGGCACGTATTTACAGCCTATTTGCGATCCCGCCGCGCCGGCGAGGGCGGCTCCCAGAAAAGAGCGCCTGTCCATGCGCAGTATGGTAGCATCTGAAACCGGCAGGAGGACAATCACATGTCACTTTCGAAACGATCTTTCGCCGAGTTCATTGGAACGTTCTGGCTGGTCTTTGGTGGCTGCGGCAGCGCTGTACTCGCGGCTGCTTTTCCAGGTTTGGGCATCGGATTCGCTGGCGTGGCGCTGGCCTTCGGCTTGACGCTGCTGACCATGGCATTTGCCATCGGTCACATCTCCGGCTGCCATATCAATCCCGCGGTTTCCGTGGGACTGGTGGTGGCCCGGCGCTTTCCAATCGCGGAGCTGCCCGCTTACGTAGTCGCGCAGGTGCTCGGAGGAATTGCCGGATCAGGAGTGTTGTACCTCATCGCGAGCGGCAAGGAGGGGTTCAGCCTGTCGAATGGATTCGCCGCCAACGGTTATGGCGCGCATTCTCCAGGCGGGTATGCACTGGGCGCGTGCCTGATCGCTGAAGTTGTACTCACTTTCATGTTCCTGATGATCATTCTGGGAGCCACGGACAAACGCGCGCATCAGGGTTTCGCGCCGATCGCGATTGGGCTGGGGCTCACTCTGGTTCACTTGATCGGGATTCCGGTAACCAACCTATCGGTGAATCCGGCGCGCAGCACGGCTCCGGCGATTTTCGCGGGCGGGTGGGCATTGCAGCAACTCTGGATGTTCTGGGTTGCGCCTATCGTGGGTGGCGCGCTGGCCGGAATCGTGTACAGTGTCTTTGAAACCAAGCCTGAGCCGCTGGTGCGGGAGGCGCTCTCGGGCCACTGAAATTACGCCGCGATATTGAGTTCCTGAAGAAACTCGAGATCGGCATCGGTGAGCTCGATCTCGCCGGCGGAGTCCATCGGAGGTTCGAGCCGGGCATTCGCCTGGTCTTCGACGGGGCTGATCGTAATCGTGGATTCCAGCATCAGGCACAAGTCGTAGCCCGCCCGCTTCATCTCGCCGATGATCTCGTCGATGCGGCCGGACTGAGAAACGGCCTGGTCGATGGCTTCCTGAAGCTGGCCGAGTAAGAAGGTCTTTTTATCCGATGTCATGCCTTTTATTGAGCAAGTAGGATTCCATTAGGGATGTCTAGCTTTATCAATCAGTTGGGCCTGTGATCGTGACAGAATGTCACAGGCCAAGGCGAAATAGCGCGCCACGCTGCGCGTCAAACTGGCCTTACGGCGCACTAACTCCAGTAGCTTCGATCCAGGCTGCGATATTGGACAGCTTCGGCCAGGTGCTTGGCGGAGACGGCGTCCGAGTTGTCGAGATCGGCGATGGTACGGGCGGCCTTCAAGATGCGGTCATGCGCGCGCGCGCTCAAACCCATGCGGCGCACGGCCATTTCGAGCGTTCGTTCGCCGGCTTCGTCCAGCGCGCAGAAGGAGCGGAGCAGGCGGGCCGGGATGCGGGCATTGTAGAATCCGCGGCGGCGCTGGATGGCGCGGGCGGCTTCCACCCGGGCTCGCATTTCGGCGGAGGTTGTTCCGTGATCCTTGCCGCGGAGCTCTTTGTACGCTACGGCGGGAACCTCGACGTGCAGATCGATGCGATCGAGCAGCGGCCCGCTCACTTTGCTCAGGTAGCGCTGGATGATGGCGCCGGTGCAGCGGCATTCGCGCGTGGGATCGGAGAAGTAGCCGCACGGGCAGGGGTTCATGGCGCCGATCAGAATAAAATCGGCGGGGAAGGACAGCGTCATGTTGGTGCGTGCCAGGGTGACCGACGATTCTTCCAGCGGCTGTCGCAACATCTCCAGAACGTTGCGCGGGAATTCGGGTAGCTCGTCTAAGAAGAGGACGCCGTTGTGCGACAGGCTGACTTCGCCGGGGCGCGGCGTACCCGAGCCGCCGCCAATGAGACCCGCGTCCGATACCGTGTGGTGCGGAGAGCGGAAAGGCCGCCGCGCGAGCAATCCGACCCCGCGCGGAAGCAGCCCCGCGACGCTATGGATCTGCGTGGTCTCGATGGATTCCTGAAACGTCAGTGGCGGAAGGATTCCCGGGAAGCGTTTCGCGAGCATTGTTTTGCCGGAGCCGGGCGGGCCAATCATCAGCACATTGTGGCCGCCCGCGGCCGCCACTTCCAGTGCGCGTTTGGCGCTCGCCTGGCCGCGAACATCGCGAAAATCGGACAGCGGTTCTTCCGAAGAATTCGAAGCGGCCGCGTTCGACGACGTGGGCTGAAATTGATCCGGCTGGTTGAGATACGTCACCACTTCGGACAAATGCCGCATGCCGAAAACTCGCACGCCTTCGGTGACCGCGGCTTCGGCGGCGTTATCGAAAGGAACCAGCAGATTCGGAATGCCCTGGCGGCGCGCGCATACGGCGATGGAGAGCGCGCCGCGCACCGGCCGCAGAGTGCCGTCGAGCGAGAGTTCGCCTACCAGCAGGTATTCGTCAGCACGGCCGACGGTTCCCATCGCGCCCAGGATGCCAAGAGCCATGGGCAGATCGAACCCCGCGCCTTCTTTGCGAACATTGGCCGGCGCCAGATTGATGGTGACCGATTTGTTGGGATAACCGAAGCCCGAATTCAGCAGCGCCGACTTGATGCGCTCGCGGCTTTCGCGCACCGCCGTATCGGGCATGCCGACCGTGACGAAATCGCGCGCGTTGCCGCCGGGGTACATATCCACCTCGACGTCAATCAGGTGCGCTTCAATTCCAAAGACAGCCGCGCTGCGGGTCCGGAAAAGGGCCATTGCTCAGGGAGTGGCTATTCGACGGAAAATGTCTCGCGAGTTTCGTACATTTGCTGGCCCAGGTTGTCTCGCACAGCCAGCACGATGGTGTATTTTCCGAGCGGCTGGTCTTTCGCGAGATTCAGATTGAGCTCGCCGGGCTGATAGCGCTGCGGATAAAACGTCTGGATCTTTTGATTCGCGGCATCCGGCTGCGTGTAGGCCACCGAGCCGTCTTCGCGCAGCACCGTGAGGCCGTATTCGATGTCCACCTGGTTCTTGTCGCCGAGCTTGTAGCCGGTCATGTCGAAGCGGGCCCACACCGCATCGCCGGGGCGATAAGCGGCCACCTGCAAGGCTTTGGCGTCGTCCTCATTGCGCAGGAAGCGGAAATTGCGGACGATGAGCGTATCGCTCGGCGCGACGTCGCGGCCTTTGATGTGAAAGACGGCGGTCTTTTCGACAGCGGCCTTGGCGAGCTCATCCGACAGCTTGACCAGAACCATGTATTCGCCAGTGTCGGCCAGCGGCGGAACCACGATGGTGTCGCGGAGCTTGGGCTCCCAGTTCTTGTCTTCCTGCGTGACGGTGGTTTCGACTTTACCTTCCTTGACGGGCTTCAGCAGAGCGCCGCTCTTATCGCGAACTTCGATCTGGAATGTGAGCGCGACGTTTTGCTTGCCGTAGTCGTCGGGCTTGTCAACCTTGCGATAGCCTTCCGCCTGGCAACTGAAGTAAATGGTTTCGCCGGGAACGAAAGTCTTCATCGGAGGCTTCGGGCGGGCCGTCTTCGCTGCGCGAGAAAACAGGATGCGAACGATGGCGAGCGGCTTGTCGGCGGCGAAGGCCACGCATCCCGAAGCAAGAACCAAAACTGCGACTAGCGGTTTCACGGCCTATTCCACTACTGTACTCCAGCCGCGGCGCGAGAGGTCCCAATAGATGACCGCGCCGGCCACAAGTCCCATGGCGAGAAGAAGCGATCCGCTCGCGAATTCCTTCAACAGCAATTTGCCCGTGCCAAACAGGATGCCGTAGATCAGCAGGCAGCCGCAGATCCAATCGAGCAGATTCGAAAGGCCGCCGGTGGAGGGACGGACGTCGGGAGCGAGTTTTGCTATGGGGCGCCAGCCGGCTTTCGATGGATGCGTGCGGCGATAGAAGGCGACCAGCGTCTCCTTGGATTCGGGCCGCGTGAGGAACGTTACGGCCAGCCAGACCACGGTGGTAATGGAAACGGTGACGATCATGATCCAGGCGAAATCGCGCGGCTGGTCTTTGTCAAGGCCGAAGGCGGTCTGCATGATGAGCGAAACGACGAAGCCCGAGATCATGGCCGACACTTCGCTCCAGGCATTGATGCGCCACCAATACCAGCGCAGCAGCAGGACGCCGCCGGTGCCCGCGCCGGTGACGAGCAGCAGTTTCCAGGCGCCGGCGATGGAGTCCAGATAAAACGTCACCACGGCCGAGATGATGGTGAGCAAAACCGTGGCCCATTGCGAAGCGGTGACATAGTGGCGCTCGGTTTCGCGTCTTCTTCAGGAAGCGGCGATAGAAATCGTTGACCAGGTAGCTGGCGCCCCAATTCAATTGCGTCGCGATGGTGGACATGTAGGCGGCGGCGAAGGCCGCGATCATTAGGCCACGGAGCGATGGAGGAAGATAGGCGATCATCACGCGGATGTAGCCGGTTTCCGGGTCGGCCAGGCCGGGGAAGAGAATCAACGAAACGAGCGCCACCAACACCCACGGCCACGGGCGCACGGCGTAATGCGCGATGTTGAACCACAGCGTCGCGAGCAGCGAATTCTTTTCGTCCTTCGCGCTGAACATGCGCTGCGCGATGTAGCCGCCGCCGCCCGGCTCGGCGCCCGGATACCAGGTGGACCACCAGTTCATCGAAATGTAGACCAGGAACGTGATCATCGGCATCCACGCGGAGTGCAGGTCGGGGACAAAGTTGAGCACGGAGCCCTGGCCCGCGCCGCGCGCGTGATCCACCAGCGGCCAGCTTCGCCTTCATGCTGTCGATGCCGCCCACGGCGCGCACCGCGAAGACCGCGAGCACGGTGACCATGCCCATCTTGATGACGAATTGAAAAAGGTCGGTGACCAGCACGCCCCACAGTCCCGAGAGGGTGGAAATGAACGACGTGAGCGCGATCATTCCGATGACGATGGCCAGGGCTTCGCGCCTTGGTGACGCCGAGCACCAGTTCCAGGATTTTGACCATCGCCAGGTTGACCCATCCGAGAATGATGCAGTTGATGGGGATGCCGAGGTAGAGCGCGCGGAAGCCGCGCAGGAACGCGGCGGGCTTGCCGGAGTAGCGGATTTCGGAGAATTCGATGTCGGTCATGACGCCCGAGCGGCGCCATAGGCGGGCAT
>CAVQLV010000002.1:0-41969 GCA_963713415.1 Bryobacterales bacterium
GTTTTCAAACTTTTGGGTTTGCCTTCACATCGCCATATCGTCCAAATTTTCAACCAGGATCAAACCATGTCTACGCCACAGTGCTGGCCATCCCAGATTATCGGCTCCGGGCCACCGGCAAAACCGTACTGACCTTCAGAGAGACGCCGCCCGGCCAGCCAGACGTGCTTCGGGCATGGTTTATCCCGGCAAAAACTTCGGCGAGAGTTCGTATATCCGAAGGAAAGAGCGCTAGAGCTGGCCAAAGTGACCAACTCGCCAGTTCTCTACAGGCCGGCCGAAATCCCGGCCGAAGTCACAGCGCCGATCAGTCCCCGAGGAGCCGGTGGTGGTGCAACTGAAACAGGCGCCGGTTCTGGCAGTGAAGCCCACGGGCGAAGATGTCGAAGTAGCCCAGGTGGTGGCACCGCCGCCAGCGGAAGCGCTGGTAGCGAGAACGAGGCTCCGCAGCAGCGGAGCTCCCGAAAACCGCTAGTCCGATGCCACTGATCGGGCTGTTGGGATTGCTCGCGTTAGGCGCAGCCTTCAGTCTTAAATTTGTCCGCGCACGCGCAGTGTAACTGACCATCGGTTCTGCCTCCCCGGTCGTTTGAACCACAAATGGACCGGGGCGTGCTGGGAGAAGCGATCAATGAGGGGAGTCCGGGCATAACATGCGACAAAGAATCACCCCGATATTGGAGGCGCGGATGCCTAGTTCCCGCTGGATGGGATGCCTGCTTAAAGACCAAGGCTCGGGGCATGGCGGTGCTCACCACGCCGTTGTTGAATAAGGGCACAGCCTTCACCGCGGAGGAACGGGAAGAGTTGGGCTTAACCGGGCTGCTCCCGCCGGTGATCAGCACTCTGGCGGCACAGGTGAAGGCGGCCTATGCTCAATATCAGCGCCTGCCCGATGCGCTAAACAAGAACATCTACCTGACTGCGCTGCACGACCGCAACGAGGTGCTGTTTTACCGCCTGTTTTCCGGGCACCTGCGCGAGATGATCCCCATCGTCAACGACCTGACGGTTGGCATGGCGATGCAGCAGTATCACCACGAGTGCCGCCGTCCCCGCGGCGTATACCTCTCTATCGATCACCTGGACGGGATCGAAGAAGCATTTGCGAATCTGGGCGCCGGACCCGACGACATCGATTTGATCCTGGCCACTGACGCTGAACAAATTCTGGGGCTGGGCGATTGGGGCGTGGGCGGCATCGAGATTTCGATCGGCAAGCTGGCGATCTATACCGCGGCGGGCGGCATCGATCCCACACGCGTGATTCCGGTGATGCTGGATGTCGGGACCAACCGCGAGAGCCTGCTGAAGGATCCGATGTACGTCGGAAACCGGCATGCGCGAGTCCGCGGGGAGCGCTACGACGCGTTCATCGATGCCTACGTCCAAACGGTGACCAAGCTGTTCCCGAACGCACTGCTGCAATGGGAAGACTTCACCCCCAGCAACGGACGCCGCATCCTCGAGAAATACCGCAATCGGATCTGCACCTTTAACGACGATATGCAGGGCACGGGTGCGATCACCCTGGCGGCGGTAGTTTCGGCGGTGCGCGTTTGCGGATCGCCCATGCGGAACCAACGCGTAGTGATCTTTGGTGCCGGAACGGCGGGATTAGGAATTGCGGATCAAATCCGCGATGCGATGATGCGGGAGGGTCTGTCCCAGGAAGATGCATCCGCGCGTTTCTGGCTGGTGGACACCAGCGGACTGCTTACCGACGACATGGGCGAGCGTCTGCGCGACTATCAAGCGCCTTATGCCCGGCCGGCGGCCGAAGTGAAACGCTGGAAGCGTGACGGTTCGGACGGGAACATCGATTTGGCCGAAGTGGTGCATCAGGTACGGCCCACCATGCTGATTGGGGCTTCGACGGCCGCGGGCGCCTTTACGGAAGCGATCGTCCGGGACATGGCCAAACATAGCGAGAGGCCTATTATCTTTCCGCTTTCGAGTCCCGCGCCCATGGCGGAAGCTACTCCCGCCGATTTGATCGCCTGGACCGAGGGCCGGGCTCTGATCGCGACAGGCAGTCCGTTCCAGCCCGTGACTTACCGGGGAGTGACGCATGTCATCGGGCAAACGAACAACGCTATGTTGTATCCCGGCCTTTGTCTGGGCGCTATCGTTTCCCGCGCCCGGCGCATCAGCGACAATATGTTCGCGGCCGCTGCCAACGCGGTTTCTAGCCTGGTCGCAGTGCGCCTGCCCGGCGCCTCGCTGCTGCCGCACGTCGACGACCTGCGGATCGTGTCCCTGACAGTAGCGGTGGCAGTGGCCGAAGCCGCCGTCCAGGACGGTCTGGCGGGCGTGAAATTCCGCGACATCGTGGAACAAGTCGGAGACGCGATGTGGGAACCGGAGTATCGTCAGATTCGGGCGGTTTGAATGAGAGGGACTGTGCGATGGGTCCAGCGCGTTTTGTTCGTGAGCGCTGTTGTGCTCCTGGGCTATTGCGCGTTTGTCGCCTCGGACACCTGGAGCTTTCAAAAGCGGGAGAGCCGCCATCTGGATGACCGGCTGGAACAGCACAATGTGCGCGGCGGCGTTCCAGACATTGGGGCCAAAGGCCTGATTGGACGGCTTGAAATTCCGCGCCTCGGGCTCTCCGTCATGCTCATGGAAGGCGACGACCCGAAGACTCTTCGCCGTGCCGTGGGCCACATTCCCGGAACGCCACTGCCGGGGCAAACGGGCAACGTGGCTTTCAGCGGGCACCGTGATACCTTTTTCCGGCCGCTACGAAATATCCGAGAGAACGACGTCATTGTGATCACTACACTCGAAGGACAGTATCGTTATCGCGTCGTGTCCACGAGCGTGGTAACTTCAGATGACGTCGCTGTATTGAACGGTGCCGCCCCAGGCGAAATCCTGACTCTGGTCACTTGTTATCCGTTCTACTTCATCGGCGCGGCGCCCGACAGATTTATCGTTCGCGCCGAAAGATCACACGTTATCTCCGCAGCACAATCAGGGCCGGGAGGCCTGAACTTATGAAAATTCGTCCATTGTATGACCGCGTTGTAATCAAGCGCGTGGAAGAAAAGGGAGACTCCTTGCGAGGCGGCCTCTATATTCCCGATTCCGCGAAAGAGAAGCCCCAGGAGGGCGAGGTGCTGGCCGTCGGGAAGGGCAAGCGCCTGGAAGATGGCACGGTGGTAGCGCTGGACGTCCAGGTGGGCGACCGCATCTTGTTCGGGAAATATTCCGGCAGCGAGATCACCATCGAAGGCACAGAATGCATGATCATGCGCGAGGATGAAATCCTCGCGGTTTTGGACAAGCAGCCGGTGGCTGCCAAGAAAGCGAGCTAACCAAATGGCAAAACAAATTATCTACGCGGATCATTCGCGGCAGGCCATCCTGCGCGGTGTGAATCAACTGGCTGACGCGGTAAAGGTCACCCTGGGCCCCAAGGGCCGCAATGTGGTGCTGGAGAAAAAATTTGGCGGGCCCACCATCACCAAAGACGGGGTGACCGTGGCCAAAGAGGTCGAGCTCGCCGATCCGCTCGAAAACATGGGCGCGCAAATGGTGCGCGAAGTGGCTTCGAAAACGTCTGATGTGGCCGGCGACGGCACCACCACCGCCACGGTTTTGGCGCAGATCATTTATCGCGAGGGCGTCAAGGCTGTGACTTCCGGTGTCAACCCCATGGCGATGAAGCGCGGCATCGACAAAGCGGTGAAGATCGCGGTGGAAGCGGTTCAGAAGTTGTCGAAGCCGGTTTCCGGCGACATGATCGCTCAGGTGGGCAGCATCTCCGCCAACAGCGATGAAACCATCGGGAACATCATTGCCGAGGCGATGAAGAAGGTGGGCAAGGACGGCGTGATCACGGTGGAAGAGGCCAAGACCATGGTGACCGAGCTGGTCACCGTGGAAGGCATGCAGTTCGATCGCGGCTATCTCTCGCCCTATTTCGTCACCGACCCAGAACGCATGGAAGTGGTGCTCGAGGATCCATACATTCTGATCCATGAGAAGAAGATCGGCAGCATGAAGGACATCCTGCCGCTGCTTGAGCAGATTGCCCGCTCAGGCCATCCGCTGTTGATCGTCGCCGAAGAAGTGGAAGGCGAGGCGCTGGCCACTTTGGTCGTGAATAAGCTGCGTGGCACGCTGGCCGTATGCGCGGTAAAGGCCCCGGGCTTCGGCGATCGCCGCAAGTCGTTGCTGGAAGATATCGCCATCCTCACTGCGGGCAAGTCCCTGGCGGAAGAGACCGGTGTGAAACTGGAAAGCGTAAAGCTGGAAGATCTTGGCCGGGCCAAGCGCGTCACCGTGGATAAGGAAATCACCACCATCATCGATGGCGCGGGCGAGTCGAAAGCCATTCAAGGCAGGATTAAGCAACTTCGCACGCAAATCGAAGAGACCACTTCCGACTACGACCGCGAGAAATTGCAGGAGCGGCTGGCGAAACTCGCCGGCGGCGTGGCGATCATCAAGGTAGGCGCGGCCACCGAGACCGAAATGAAGGAGAAGAAGGCTCGCGTCGAAGATGCGATGCACGCTACGCGCGCGGCTGTCGACGAAGGTATCGTCGCCGGTGGCGGAGTGGCGCTGCTGTGCGCGGCCAAAGCGCTGAAGGACCAGAAATTCGAGGGCGATGAGCAGATTGGCCTCAACATCATCGCTCGTGCTTGTGAAGAACCGCTACGCCAGATCGTGATCAATGCGGGTCTGGAAGGGGCCGTGGTGGTGGAGAAGGTCCGCGAAAATAAAGACCCGCACTTCGGCTATAACGCCGCAACCGGCACCTATGAGGACCTGATCGCCGCCGGCGTGATCGATCCTACCAAGGTTACCCGCACCGCTCTGCAGAATGCTGCTTCCATCGCGTCGCTGATGCTGACCACCGAAGCGATGATCAGCGAGATCCCCGAAGGCAATTCAGGCCAGCCCATGAATCCGATGGGACGCGGTGGTCCGGGCATGGATTACTAGGCCGAAGGCGCGTGGTCAACGTTTCCGAGTCGGATTGCGGATCGCTCGCAATCCGGCCCGGAATCATCAGCCGCGCCGCTACCGGAGCCGCAGGCTGGCGCAGTTCACGGATGTGGCTAAGCCCGTGATCTCCAAAAATCGGATCTCCCACCAGCTCAGGTCGATCTCATACCACGCCAGTCCATGCCGGGCCGATGTCGGATGGGCGTGATGGTTGTTGTGCCAGCCCTCGCCGAAACTCAAGAATGCCACCAACCAGTTGTTTCGTGAGCCATCCCGAGTTGCAAACCGGCGGCTTCCCCAAAAGTGCGTTAGAGAATTGACCATCCAGGTAGCATGCAGCCCCATCGTCACGCGGAAGAATACACCCCACAGAAGAAACGGCAGCCCCCCAAATGCCAGCAGCAGGATACTAACGATGGCCAAGGGCACATAGTGATACTTCGAGAGCCAGACTAAGAACCGATCCCTGCAGATATCCGGGGCGTAGCGGGAGCACTCGTCTACATTACAGTGGGTGGCGTTGCCAACCAGCATCCAGCCGATATGACTCCACCACTTGCCGTCGCGCGGGGTGTGCGGATCGCCTTCCTTGTCGGAGAACTGGTGATGGATGCGATGGTGGCAACCCAAAACATCGGACCGCCTTCCAACGCCAACGTCCCGCAGGTGGCTAAGAAATACTCCACCCACTTCGGTGTCTTGTAGGAACGGTGGGTCAGCAAGCGGTGGTACCCCATTCCTATGCCCAAGCTCAAAGAAATCCAGTAGAGAGCCACTGCGGTGAAGACAGCCGGCCAGGTGAAGAAGAAAAGAGCCGCGACCGCGCCCACGTGAAAGAGCGTGAAAGCGGTTAGCGATATCCAGTTGATTCCATCTTGCCTGATGAATGGCCTAGCGTTGGTTTCCATTGGGTTGCCCATTTTATTGGACGGGCCCTCAGACAGGCCCGACTGTCAGAGTTGTGTAATATGGGCCGGCGCTCCTAGTTCGACGAGGTGGCCTTTTGATCTTTAATCTGCAGCTCGTTCACCACCTGCAGCACGTTGGGAACTGCGGCCACGATGGCTTGTGCCTGGGTACGCTTGGATTGAGAGTCCACTTCGCCAGTCATTGTGACTACCTGATTCTTGACGGCGTAATTTACTTCCTTGTGAAGTCCGCCCTGAATGAGTGCCGCATCCAGATTTCCCGCGATACCCTTGTCCAGGTCCGAGTCGATCTTTTTGGCATCATGCCCGGTTCCCGGCGGAATCACTTCAATCTGATTCGATACCACTTGCGCCCCCGCCATGGATGTTGCGATGGACTGGGCTTGTGACTTTTCCGCGTCCGCCGTTACGTGTCCGCCCAGGGTTACGACACCCTTGTCGTGATCCTCGGTTACCGAGACAGCTTTGAGGCCAGCCTGATCCAGCGATGTACGGATGCCACCTGAAACATCGGCGGACCGCGTGGATTTCATTGAGCAGCCTGCCAAGCTTCCGACGACAACCATCGCAAGCAGGGACAAGCACGGTTTGAGTGTTTTCATATTTCTCCTAGAATCTGACCTCTATTCAGAGCAGGAGAGGGACCGAACGTTTCTCGACCGGTATTTGCAACGCGGATATCGGTCCATACGAGGCAGAGGCCAAGCATGGGTAACGATATACGGTTACTTGACCGGGTTTGGTCAACTCAGGCAGGGTCGTCAGGGCGTACCCTGTCGCGTACCCAGTCGTACTCTAGCCTGGTTCAGACTGGCCCTCCACCTGCAGAATCTGGCGTGTAGTCAGCTTCGAAAAGGAGACCAGATCATGGCAGAAAAAAAGATCGCAGTGTTCGGTATTTACCAAAACGCAAAGCAAGCCGAACGGACCGTCGACGACCTGTTGGCCGCGGGGTTCTCGAACGACGATATCTCAGTCTTGCTTCCCAATCACGAGGGCACCAAGGACTTTGCGCATGACAAGGGCACAAAAGCGCCGGAAGGCACGGCTGCGGGAGTCACCACCGGCGGGGTCATCGGTGGAACTCTTGGATTGCTCGCCGGAATTGGAGTCCTCGCAATTCCTGGAATCGGTCCGTTCATTGCGGCCGGTCCGATCGTCACCGCTCTGGCGGGCCTCGGAGTCGGCGGCGCGGTCGGCGGTATTATTGGCGCGCTGGTTGGGATGGGAATCCCGGAGTACGAAGCGAAGCGATACGAAGGACACATCAAAGCGGGCGGAGTTCTGCTTTCCGTTCACTGCGACACATCCCAGAAAGTGGCGAGCGCGAAGGATCTGTTAAAGCACACCGGCGCTCAAGATATTGCATCGTCTACCGAAGCCAGCGCGGACACCAAAGAGGTCACGGCCGTGGCGCACTAAAACTCTGTCGGGGCAGGCGGCGCGGGATCCAGCACAGGATTCGCCAGCCCCATTTCTGCGGACAGTCCAAAGGGAAACATCTTCAAAGGGAGGAAACACTATGCACGAAGCACACCGGCAAGCCGCCGAGCAGCACGAACTTGCGGCGAAAGCTCATCGTACGGCCGCCGAACACAATGAAAAAGGCGATAACGAAGGAGAAAGATGGCATGCCGAACGAGCGCTCGAATTCTCGGATCACGCTTACAAACTGGCCAAGGAAGCTCACACTAAGTCAGCGCAGATCGTGAGTATTTAACATGTCCACTCGTTATAACGACGGATCGCATTACGAGAACCATCAGGAAGCCGCCGAATTACATGACGGCGCCGCCCATGCTCACCGTGTTGCCGAGCAGCAGGGAAAACAGGGTTTTCTGACGGGACACGAGCATTCGCGGCAAGCTCTGGAGCACTCCCCAGATGGCAATCAGCATATTCAGGCAGCCACTACAGTGGGACATGGCATCGCCGCATTCGGACATGCTGAGATCGCCGCCCTCGCTTATGAATACTGGCAAGCGAGAGGCGGTCCAGACGGATCATCGCAAGAAGATTGGTTCCACGCGGCGGAAGATTTGCGATCCCGCGCTGGCGCCCGTTGATCCGGTGTCGCACGCCTCTAAGTCCGCGGCTAATTCTGAGGGTTGTGCCAGCCGCCGTCGGAAGCGATGATCGTGTCAGCTTCTTTCGGCCCCCAACTGCCGCGCCGGTAGGGGTGAACCCGATGATGCGTCTTTAGGACTGGATCCACCACTGCCCAGGCGGCCTCCACTGCGTCCTCACGGGTGAAGAGCGCGCCATCGCCGGCCATGGCGTCGCCCAAAAGCCGTTCGTAGGGTGCTTCCTCTCCCGGCTGCTGTTCCAGTAAGTAGAGCTCTCGCTGCTCGCCGACGAATTCTTTTCCGGCCAGCTTGACGCGAGCGGCGAGCGCGATGGCCGAGTTGGGGGAGAGCCGGAAGCGCAGGTAGTTGGTCCGGCCGGTCTGGGGCGCTGAGTCGGCGAACAGCCTCTGCGGCGGCGCTTTCAGCTCCACCAGAATCTCAGTGGCGGTATCGGCTAGATATTTGCCCGAGCGCAGGTACCACGGCACTCCCGCCCAGCGCCACGAATCGATGAAGAGCCGCATGGCGCAGAACGTCTCGACGTCGGAGTTCTTCGCCACGCCCGGTTCCTTGCGGTAGCCGGCGTACTGGCCACGCACCAAGTCGTCACGCGTCAAAGGGCGCATGGCTCGAAAGACGTTGGCTTTCTCCCGGTGCACTGCTCCGAAATCTCGGTCGGACGGCGGCTCCATGGCAAGCAGCGCGACGAGCTGGAAGAGATGGTTCTCCACCACGTCCCGCAAACAGCCCGCGCTTTCGTAAAAAGGGCCGCGGTCTTCCACTCCGAAATCTTCCGACAGGGTTATCTGGACGCTAGCAATGTAGTTGCGATTCCAGATCGGTTCCAGGAAGGAATTGGCGAAGCGGAAATAGAGGATGTTCATGATGGCCTCTTTCCCGAGGTAGTGGTCGATGCGGAAGATGGAGTCTTCCGGGAATACCGATCGCGCCACTTCGTTGAGCTGCTTCGCGGAGGCCAGGTCACGTCCGAACGGCTTTTCCACAATGACGCGCGCGTTTTCGGCCAATTTCGCGGCGCCGAGTTCTTGGATCACCGTCTCAAAGAGCGGCGGCGGGATCGCGAGGTAGTGCGCAGGACGCCGGGCATGACCGAGGGCGGTCTTGATCGCAGCGAACGTATTCGGGTCTTTATAATCCCCGCTCACATATTGAAACAGGGACAGAAGTTGCTGGAAGGCGCGCTTGTTGTCGATGCCTCCCGATCGCTTGATGCTGTCCGTGACGCGTTTGTGGAGACGCTCCAGACTCCACTTGGGGAGCGCGACACCGATCACCGGAACCTTGAGGTCGCCGCGTTTGACCATCGCGTAGAGCGCCGGGAAGATCATCTTGTGGGCGAGATCGCCGGTCACACCGAAGAGCACCAGCGCGTCCGAATGGGAGGTGGCCATCAGAAATTCCTTCCTTTACGAGCAGCCTTGCGGGTTCACCCGCGCAACGGCCTGTTCAGCACGTCGATCACTTCTTGGATCAGCGTCCCGCCGAGAAGCTGAACTTCATTTTCATGCATTTCTTACGCAGATACATCGCCGCATCGCGCCCCGACCAAGCGTCAACATGGGTGCGCGTTATCGATGAGTCGGTCTACCGCCTGCCCCAGGGTCCCCGGTGGCCACGACCGCATATCTTTCCGTACTGAGAGGGATACTTGACGCATGGCGGTCCCTGGTCAAATGACCATATGTGGTTACCGAACTCCTTATTCGGGCGATTTCGTTGCAGCCAAACGTCCGTAGCAATTCCGGTGAACTGGAGTGGGCTCGTCTGACGAGAGCCCTCACTGGATATGCAATGGGGAAGCAACGATTTGAGCGAGTACACGGTCTTTGTGGCATGACCTTTGCGTGTCGAATCCGCGTCAATGCATCTTGGCACTGCAATTGCCTTATCGCTGAGTATGAGAATAACAATGTCCCGTTTCTTGAATCGAGCCTTGCTGGGTGCCGTCCTTGTAATGCCATTGACAATCGCGCCAATGGTGTTGCGAGCCGAAGATCACAAGACATACCACGACAAGCAACACAATGACGATCACCAATGGAGCAAGCATGAAGACAAAGCGTATCGCGCGTGGGGAAAAGAAAACCATCGCAAATATACGGCGTTCGCCAGGCTCAACGACAGCGATCAACAGGCGTACTGGGGCTGGCGTCACGAGCACTCAGATGCGGTGCTCAAGATCGATATACGCTAGCTACGAGTCGCTGCACCAGCAAGGCGGGCAGCAAGTTGGGACGAATAGACCAGGCTCTTAGCGAGCCGCGCACGCGCCCTCGGGGTGAGCGTCCAGACGAGAAATGAAACTCATTCACGAACCCAATCAGAACAAGGCCTTTGGATGGCCGGGCACCGCGCCCAGGTGGACGCATGGAGCAAAAGACGGCGTGGGAACCGCCTACGCAGCGTCCAGCCGGGTGTGGTTTACTTTTTGGAACGGAATCATCACCGAGGTCTACCATCCGACAGTGGACCGGCCACAGATCCGGGACCTTCAATATCTCATCACCGATGGCGAGAGCTTTTTCCACGATGAGAAACGAAATCTTGAGTCGAAACTGGAGCCTCTCTCGGAGCATGGCTTGGGATACCGCTGTACGAATTCGGATCCGGCCGGGCATTACGCCATTGTCAAAGAGATCATCTCCGATCCACACCTGGCCTGTGTTCTTCAGCACACCAAGCTGACTGGTGACAAATCGTTTATTT
The DNA here is from genome assembly GCA_963713415.1 of Bryobacterales bacterium. GTDB lineage: Bacteria > Acidobacteriota > Terriglobia > Bryobacterales > Bryobacteraceae > Palsa-89. The sequence goes on from CAVQLV010000002.1 coordinate 10,682, forward strand.
CCAAGCTGAAGCTCTTCGCGCTGTGCGCACCTCATATTGAGGTTGGAGGCTGGGGTAACAATGGCTCTGTGGTGCGAGTGGCTGGTCGAACGGTCCTGATCGCCGAACGCAAAGGAACATGGTTGGCCCTCGGGGCGACCGTTCCTTTTGCTCGTGTCTCGTGCGGCTACGTCGGGCGAAGCGACGGCTGGACCGACCTGCACGGCAATTTTCAAATGGACTGGGAGTTCAATCAGGCTCCCGACGGCAACATCGCACTCACCGGAGAATTGGATTTAGCCGGCACCCGCGAATTCACCTTAGGATTGGCGTTCGGAAATAGCCAGCACCACGCCATTTCAACGCTCTTTCAATCGCTGAGTACGCCTTTCGCTGAGCACTCCAAGCGGTACGCGGAACAATGGGAGCGATCGAGCGCCGGCATCCTGCCGCTGGACCAGGCCTCGGGCGACGGAGGTAACTTGTTTCGCGCGAGCTGTAGTTTGCTCCGCGCTCACGAAGACAAATCGTATCCTGGCGCGTTCATCGCCTCGCTCGCCATTCCATGGGGAGAAGCCGTTGGCGATGAAGATCAGGGTGGTTACCATTTGGTATGGACGCGAGACATGGTAAACAGTGCAAATGCGATGCTGGCCGCCGGGGATCGTGCGACGCCGATAAGAGCGCTGATCTATCTGGATGTCTCGCAGCATGAGAGCGGAGGTTTCTCTCAGAACTTCTGGATTGACGGCGAGCCGTATTGGAAGGGAATCCAACTGGATGAAGTTGCGTTCCCCATTCTGCTCGCCTGGCGGCTCAAATGTGAAAACGCCCTCGAAGACTTCGATCCGTACCCCATGGTCATGCGGGCGGCTGCTTATTTGGTCCGCCATGGGCCCGTTACTCCGCAGGAGCGCTGGGAGGAGGTCAGTGGTTATTCCCCTTCCACGCTGGCGTCCAACATAGCAGCATTGATCTGCGCCGCCTGCTTTGCCCGTGACAGAGGCGATGAGGCGACCGCGAAATACCTGGAAGAATACGCCGATTTCCTGGAATGCCATGTCGACAGCTGGACGGTCACAACCGAAGGCACTTTGCTCCCAGGCGTGCCCCGGCACTACATCCGGATTCTTCCCGAGCAGCCGGATAATCCTGAATCCGGACGAAAATCCGAACCAAGGGACCATCACCATTGCGAACCGGCAGCCCGGCGTGCGGAACGCATTTCCGGCCAAAGAAGTCGTGGATGCGGGTTTTCTGGAACTGGTGCGTCACGGAATCCGTAAGCCCGATGATCCGATCATCGTGGATTCCCTCAAGGTCGTAGACGCCGTGTTGAAAGTGGATACTCCATTCGGCCCTTGCTGGCGCCGCTACAATCACGATGGATATGGACAACGCGAAGATGGTGGTCCTTTTGTAGGCTGGGGCCGGGGACGTGCGTGGCCCCTGCTCACCGGCGAACGAGGTCACTACGAGCTCGCCGCCGGCCACGACGCGAAGCCATTCGTTCGGGCTATGGAAGGCTTGGCCTCAAGCACCGGCCTTTTGCCCGAGCAATCCTGGGATGCTCCGGATCAGCCCCAGGTCTACATGTATCGAGGACGTCCAACCGGCTCGGCCATGCCGTTGATGTGGGCTCACGCCGAATACATCAAGCTGCTTCGCTCCGTCCGCGATGGGAAGGTGTCCGATCTGATTGCCGAAGTTGCCCAACGGTATCTCGGCGATCGCAAGGGCCGGCAATTGTTCGAAGTGTGGAAGTTTACCCGGCAGGCGCGAAGCGTGAAACGCGGTTATGTGCTGCGCGTTCAAGCGCAAGCTTCATTTCCGGCTGCACTGGTCGGACGACGAATGGCGGACCGTGAAGGACACTCCCTCTTCCGGCACTACATTGGGAGTGGACTTTGTAGACATTCCGATTCCTGAGGCGCAGCGCGCGCCCATCCGTTTTACGTTCTTCTGGACGGCCAGCAACCATTGGGAAGGTCGCGACTTCACCGTGTCAGTCGCTCTGATCGATGTACACGCCGCACACCTATCCGGTTGCACTGTTGATGATGCTGGTCAGCATGCTGTGCTGGGGCAGTTGGGCCAACACGGAGAAGATCGATAGAACGCGCCGATTCGAGCTGTATTATTGGGACTACATGTGGGGGATTGTGGCGTGCGCCCTGCTGTTCGGTCTCACCCTGGGCCGGACGAATCCTGCGGCTGCAGCAAGCTTCTTTCACAATCTCGATAGCGCAAGCACTCGTTCCCTGGCGGAAGCGTTCGCCGGCGGAATGATTTTCAATCTCGGGAACTTGCTTTTGGTGGCCGCCATTTCCGTGGCCGGCATGGCGGTGGCTTTTCCGTTGGGCGCCGGCCTGGCACTGGTCATCGGCGCGGTTCTCAACTATATTATCTCGCCGGTCGGCAATCGGTTGCTCCTCTTTGGCGGGATTTTGCTGATCTCGGCCGCGATCGCCTCCAATGCGATAGCCTATCGCGGACTATCGAAAAGCGCGAAGGCCGGAACGAAAGGGATCGTTCTGAGTCTATTGTGTGGCGTGGTGATTGGACTCTTCTATCCCTTCGTCGCGAAAGCTTTGACCGGAGAGAACCATCTGGGGCCGTACACTGTGTACTTCGTATTCGCGCTGGGCGCACTGGTGTCCAACTTCCCATTAAATTATGCGTTCATGCGACGCCCCGTGCGCGGATCGCCGCTTTCGCTCCGGGACTATTTCCGAGGCGGCCGGGCAGTTCACGCCTGGGGAGTTTTGGGCGGTCTCATCTGGGGGACCGGAACCATCTGTAGCTTCGTCGCCGCCTATACGCCCATGGTGGGGCCGGCGACTTCGTTTTCGCTCGGCGAGGGCAACACTATGATTTCCGCGGTCTGGGGTGTTTTCGTGTGGAAAGAATTTCGCGGCGCCAACAGTCAGGTGAAGCGCCTGCTCGCGCTGATGTTCACGCTCTTTATTCTGGGCTTGGTTTCAATATCGCTGGCGCCGGTTTTCGGATAGGAGCACATGGCTGAAAACAATCATTACGACGTCATCATCATCGGAACGGGAGCCGGCGGAGGAACGCTGGCTTACCATCTGGCGCCTTCGGGAAAGCGGATTCTGCTGCTCGAACGCGGCGGATACTTGCCTCGGGAGAAAGACAACTGGGATGCGAAGGCTGTGTTTGTCGAATCCAAGTACAGGGCCAAAGAGACCTGGTATGACAAGGACGGCAAGCCGTTTTATCCGGGCATCCAATACTACGTCGGCGGAAATACGAAGGTTTATGGCGCGGCGTTATTGCGGTTTCGTGAGCGAGACTTCGGTGAGGTGGGCCACCACGGCGGCATCTCGCCCGCCTGGCCTCTGAGTTACGAGGACTTTGAGCCGTACTACACAAAGGCCGAGCATCTTTATCACGTCCACGGGCAGCATGGCATTGATCCTACCGAAGGTCCGGCTAGCGCGCCCTATCGTTATCCGCCAGTGAGCCATGCGCCGCGAATTCAGGAGTTGTTCAACGATTTCGAGCGGCTGGGCTATCACCCGTTCCCTTTGCCGCTCGGCATTTTGTTAGACGAAGCGGATGGCAAGGCGCTGCACACCAGCGCCTGTGTGCGCTGCGCCGCGTTTGATGGCTTTCCCTGCCTGGTCAATGGAAAAGCGGACGCTCAAGTGATCTGCGTCGATCCCGCGCTGGAGCATTCCAACGTCGAACTCCTGACGGGCGCCTACGTGGAGCGCCTCGAAACGGACGCATCGGGACGCGTGGTGACCAAAGTCATCGTCACGCGCAACGGCGCTGAAGAGCAATATTCAGCGGATATCGTCGTGGTTTCGTGCGGGGCGGTCAATTCCGCGGCTCTGCTGTTGCGCTCCGCGAACGACAAGCATCCCAGCGGGCTCGCCAACAGCTCCGACGTGGTCGGCCGGCATTATATGCGTCACAACTGCTCGGCGTTTATGGCCGTTTCCAAGGATCCCAATCCCACCGTGTTTCAAAAAACTCTCGCATTGAACGACTTCTATTTTCGTTCCGACGATTGGGAATACCCGCTGGGTGAGATCCAGATGCTCGGCAAATCCGATGGAGAAATGCTCAAGGGCGAGGCGCCCGGGTGGGCGGTTTGGAAGCCCGAGTTTGCGCTCGACTATTTGGCGGAGCATTCCATCGACTTCTGGCTGCAGTCGGAAGACCTGCCCCATCCGGACAACCGTGTGACCATCAACCCGGACGGACAGATCGTGCTGAACATCCAGGAGACGAACCTGGAAGGACATATTCGCCTGACCGCAAAGCTCAAGAGCATGCTGGGTGATATTGGCTTACACGATCATTTGATGCACCGTTCGCTTTATCTTGGCAAGGACATTCCGATCGGAGGGACCGCGCACCAGGCCGGAACCGTTCGGTTCGGCCGCGATCCGAAAACATCGGCGCTGGATGTGAACTGCAAGGCGCACGACTTGGACAATCTTTACGTAGTCGATGCTAGCTTCTTCGTGTCGATTGCGGCCGTGAACCCCAGCTTGACCATCATGGCCAACGCGCTGCGGGTCGGCGACCATTTGCTCGAAAGGCTGGGAGTATGAAAGCGATTGCTATCGTGCCGGGAACAGCCGGCTCGCGCCTTGTGGAACGGCCTGAGCCGTCGATCACCGCGCCGGACGAAATCAAAATCCGAATTATTCGGGTGGGCATCTGCGGCACCGATCGGGAAGAGGTGTCGGGAGGCCGCGCCGATGCCCCGGATGGCCAGAAGGAACTCGTCATTGGGCATGAAATGTTCGGCCAAGTAGTGGGCGTAGGCTCGTCCGTTACTCGCGTGAAGCCCGGCGACTACGCCGTGTTCACCGTCCGGCGGGGCTGCGGTGAATGCGCCTGCTGCATGATGAACCGAGCCGACATGTGTCAGACCGGCAAGTATCGCGAGAGAGGCATCCGTGGACTGGACGGATACCAAACGGAATTCGTCGTCGATCGCGAGCAATATATCGTGCAGGTGCCAGCCGAACTGGAGCCGGTCGGCGTCTTGATGGAACCGCTTTCCGTCGTCGAAAAAGCAATCGACGAGGCGCTGCGAGTGCAGACCGTGCGCTGTCCAGACGCAGCTACAGTTCCCGACTGGCTGCATGGGCGGCGCTGCCTGGTTGCGGGACTGGGGCCGGTGGGCCTGCTGGCCGCCATGGTCCTGGTCTTGCGCGGCGGCGAAGTTTATGGACTGGACGTGGTCGATTCAAACACCGCGCGTCCGAAATGGTTGAGCGGTATTGGCGGGCGCTATATTGATGGCCGCCAAGTGCCCGCGGACCAGGTAGAGAAGAAGATCGGCGGCATGGATTTTATCCTGGACGCCACCGGAATTGCGCCGCTGGAGTTCAATCTGCTCGACGCGCTGGCGCTGAATGGGATGTACGTACTCACCGGAATCCCGGGTGGCGACCGGCCGCTCCAAATTCCCGGAGCTGAGTTGATCCGGCAGTTGGTGCTGGACAATCAGGTCATGCTGGGCAGCGTGAATGCCGCGCGCGGGCATTTTCAAATGGCGGTGGACGATCTGGCGCAGGCCCACCTCCGTTGGGGCTCTCAAATTCAAGGTTTGATCACGAATCGCTATTCGCCGGATCAATTTGCGGGCCTAAAAGATCAGCATAAGCCGGATGCAATCAAGGAAGTGATCGAGTGGACGCCGGCGGGGCAAGATACTAAGCATTCATAAAATCCTTGTGCCCATCGTGCTCGCGGAAACTTCCGGGCACGTGGTGCACCAAGCAGCATAGCTGGCAAGGTGCTTTAGTGCGGAGGTGATCCGGCTGCACGTGGTCCCCGCCTCAGCTATCCGGCCGGCATCCTGGAGCGCGGATCTAGCGGGCTCGGATCTGGAACAAGCGCTATGGCTGGAGTCCGGCGGAATTACGGTTACACGTACGCGGTCGACTTAAGCAGGGGGACTCACCACGCAATCTCAGAGATGGTCAGATCTCGGATGCCGATCGAGTGGGTTGCGATAGCGCACTTGAACACCGAGCATGCAAGCGCGCAAATTCAATCGTGCGGAAGGCTTAGTTGCACATCATTCGAGATGAGTTTGCGGTTCGCGTCCAAGGCGTTCGAGCAAGCGGGGCATATCGGCAGCTCTATATTGTGAGTTTCCGTTGGAGCGCCGCATCGGTAGCAGTTTGCCATCATGGTCTCCTGGGCGCAAGCCGTCATGGCGCGCCTCCATTTCTAAACTTTGAATATCTAAGCATGATGCCTGTGTTTCTGTCTGTTCAAGATTGCTCACGCTCTGCGAATGGACAGACTGCCGGGGGACGAAGCATTCCGGGCTTTTGAGCACTTCTGAACAGACCGGCCCAGGGCGAATGTCCGATACTTCACTTAGCAACCCCCAAGTCTGTAGTTGTCGGCGCGGATGGCTCTTGGGACGCCCGCCCCGAAGGATTGAGACGCCGGAAAAGGCGCTTAGGCCATGCAACGCGGCGCGCATAGCCGAACACTCGGTTTGACAGGATCGGTAAATCATCATGGCTCATATTGAGCAAGAAATTTCGAAACCCAGTTTGCCATTACGCCGTCTGCCCGAGGGCCGCCTTATTGCACTTCCTCGTGACACGCCTGAAGAGTGTCCTCAGGTGGTTTGTGCCAGGTGCCGATGGCAGTGTGCAGTTCCCTCCAAGGGTCGCACCAGCCTTGATTGGTTATTAGCGCTCTTCCGGCTGCGTCCATTCCGTTGCCGTTCGTGCCACAAACGATTCTATCGCTGGTCGTTTTCGCCGCCCGAGCCCTTTCGGCCGACGAGCTGGCAGAAGAATATAAAACTCGTGACAGACACACACTCGGAAAGAAAGGACCCAGCGGCGTAGTCTTGGACAGGCCGCACCGAACTTTGGAAAGGCAGGTTCGTTCATGACAGTAGCGGTTGCATCTTCGACCACGAGAATGATTGGCGCGTCCACCGAAAAGACCGCAGCCCAACCCACGCCGCCGTACCGCACAAAAACATCTTTCGTGGCGGTTCATTTCCATGAAGCTGGAAAGGGACGGATCGTTTTCCTGCCGCACGGAGCCATCCTTCACGTTGTCGGGCCATCTTCCTGTTTGCAGGGAGGCTTCGAGGTTATGCTCGAGAACCGGCTTTACAACATCTTCGAAATAGATCTCTTCACCCGGTCCAGCCCGATTTGTGAACCGATCCCAGCACAGCGCCGCGCCGTAGCAGCCAGCTCGTAGACCGATGCGTCGTTCATCTCGTAGAATCTCTCCTACTCCAAAGGGAACAGCGCCGCGCGATGGTTTCGAACTGGCCCATTCCGGCCGAACGCCGGTCAAAGGTTCGCTATCCATTGGATCTGAGTGTTCCCTTCCGCCCTTATCCAAACGGATCCTTCTCTTTGGCGCGGGCCTTACAGCCGGCGTGAGCAGTGGCGGCGTTTTGGTAGTTTCAGAGCGCGCCGTCTCCCGGCAGGAAAACGAGATGGGTGCGGTGGTTGAGAGGTATGGAGCGGCCTCCGCATTGTTTGAGAGTTGCCAGTTCCGCATCGTGAAAGCTCAAGCTAGTGTCCTGAGCGAGAAATGCGTTTAGAAAGTCGCTCGACCTTTCCGAGGATTAAATCCGCATCGGCGGTCCATACAAAAGGCTTAGGATTCCGATTGCGCTGGTTCAGATAGTCGAGCATAGCCTTCTCCAAGACCCGAACCGCGGTGTGACTGCCTCGACGGACACAGCGCTCGGTCACTTCTGCAAAGAGACGCTCCACCAGGTTGAGCCAACTCCCGCTGGTGGGCGTGAAGTGAACGTGGTAACGCGGATGCCGCGCCAGCCAACCGCGGACCTTGGCGACCTTATGTGTACCGTAGTTGTCCATCACCAGATGCACGTCGATCCCGGCGGGAAGCTTCTCCTCGATCTGATTCAGAAATCGCAAGAACTCTTGATGCCGATGCCGACGGTAGCAGGTGCTGATCGTCACGCCCGAAGCTACATCCATCGCTGCAAACAGGGACGTAACTCCGTGCCGCTCGTAATCATGCGACTGGCGCGCGGGAACTCCGGGCGCCAGCGGCAGAATCGGTTCGGTCCGATTCAACGCCTGCACCTGGCTTTTTTCATCCACGCACAGCACTACCGCACGGTCCGGCGGATTGAGGTACAAGCCCACGATGTCCCGCACCTTCTCCACAAACTGCGGGTCTTTGGAAAATTTGAAGTTCTCCACCCGATGCGGCTGCAATCCGAAGGCATGCCAGATTCGCACGATGGCGTTCTGCGTCAGTCCCGTCTCCTCGGCCATCAGGCGAGTGCTCCAGTGCGTGCCGTTGGCCGGCATCGATTCCAACGTCTTGGTCACGACTTCTTCAATTTGACCATCCGTGATTTTGCGCGGTGCGCCGACCCGCGGCTCATCCAACAAGCCGTCCAGCCCAGACTGCCGATACCGTTCCCGCCACTTACCGACAGTTGCACCGGTGATTTGCAATTTCCGCGCCACCGCCGAGTTACTCATCCCTTGCTCGCAGTGCAGCACGATCCGGGCGCGCATCGCCATGGCCTGCGCCGACTTCGGACGCAATGCCATCATTCTCAATTTCTCGCGATCCGCCTCGGCAATTTCCAGGGCTTTCTTGGGACGGCCGGTGCGCATGTCCAAGTATGCATGCTTCCACAGACTTATGCAATGTATTTCTCGCTCAGCACACTAGCCGCCCGTCTGTTTGGGAGCGGACGGGTACCGAGTGATCTTTATCAGCTGACATTCCGTCTCGAATACGTTCCACCTAGGTTCCTCACCTCACGCGCCTCAAAATCGTGTTCTGATAAAATACTGTCACACCAGGACCGAAAGGACTAGTTTCAGCGGCCTTCCCATGCCCCGCGCCAAATTGAAGACGTCTCGCACGCCGCTGCCAAAAGCCCCGACAGGAATCGAAGGACTGGATGAAGTAACGGGCGGAGGGCTGCCGAAGGGCCGTACCACGCTGGTGTGTGGCAGCGCGGGTTGTGGCAAGACTTTACTCGCGATGGAATTTCTGGTGCACGGCGCGCTCCAATGCGGCGAGCCTGGGGTGTGCATGGAATTCGAAGAAGCAACTGACAAGCTGGCCACTAATGTCCGATCCCTGGGTCTGGATTTGGGTGAGCTGGTGAAGCGCAAAAAGCTATTGCTGGACCATGTTCGCATTGAGCGAAACGAGATTGAAGAGAGCGGAGAATACAATCTCGAGGGGTTGTTCATCCGCCTGGGCCACGCGGTGAACGCGATCAAGGCGAAGCGCGTTGTGCTGGACAGCATCGAAACGCTTTTCGCCGGATTATCCGATGCAGGGGTATTGCGGGCAGAACTCCGCCGGCTGTTCCGCTGGCTGGATGAACGTCACCTCACCGCTATCGTTACCGCCGAGCGGGGAACCAACGGTACGTTGACCCGGCACGGACTGGAAGAATATATCGCCGATTGCGCCATCGTGCTGGACCATCGGGTCAACGAACAGGTCTCTACCCGGCGGCTGCGAGTGGTCAAGTACCGGGGCAGCGCCCACGGCACGGACGAATACCCGTATATGATCGACGACGATGGCATCTCCGTGCTGCCGATTACCTCCCTGGCACTGACCCATAAAGCTCCCGCCGCTCGCGTTTCAACAGGGGTTGCGGGTCTGGACGAGATCCTGGGAGGAAAGGGATTCTTCCATGGCAGCAGCGTGCTGGTGTCCGGCACGGCGGGCACCGGGAAGTCCAGCGTCGCGGCGAAATTCGCGAGTGCCGCCGGCGCCCGTGGCGAAAAATGCCTGTATTTTTCTTTCGAAGAATCTCCCGACCAGATCGTTCGCAACATGCGCTCCGTTGGCATTCACTTAGAGCCGTGGATAAAAAAGGGCTTGTTGCACTTCCACGCCGTTCGGCCAACCAGTACCGGTCTGGAAGGCCACTTAGCCACCATGCAAAAACTGGTCAAGCTCCAAAAGCCTAGCGTCGTCATCGTCGACCCGATCACGAGCGTCGTTTCGGTCTCCGGTATTTATGGCGTCAAATCGATGCTGACCCGTCTGGTGGATTTTCTTAAGGTTCAACAGATCACATCCATGTTCACGAATCTCACCTTCGGAGGGAAACTGGAGGACAGAGCTGAGGAGGGGATCTCTTCTCTCATGGACACCTGGATTGTGTTGTGGGACGGCGAACGGAATGGACAGCGGGCACGCGGACTTTGCGTTGTGAAATCCCGCGGGATGGCTCATTCGCGCGAAGGCCGTGAGCTGGTAGTAAGTGACAAGGGCATGGAATTGGGCGGCGCGATGACGGTAAATGGGATGGCCACAACGATCGCAGGTTAAACGCAGTTGGCTGGCCGGCTGAAGACGGACATGAGGAAGAGCGTAACCAAGAAGCGTCGCACCACCAAGAGCGCCCGTGCCGACTTTTGGGAATTGCGGCTTTACATAGCGGGCCTAACGCCCAATTCGATTGCCGCGATTGCCAATCTAAAGAAGATCTGTGAGGATCAGTTGAAGGGCAAGTACCGGATTGAAGTCATCGACTTGCTTAAGAAGCCGCAACTGGCAAAGGGCGACCAGATCGTCGCCATTCCAACCCTAGTGCGAAGGCTGCCGCCCCCGGTCAAAAAAATCGTTGGGAACCTTTCCAAGACTGAGCGTACGCTGGTGGGGTTGGATATCCTGCCGCGTGCTGAAGCAAAAGGCTGAATAGCAAGTGTCCGCCAAGCGAGCGCTAAGACCACGCAAACGCTCTCCCAGGAAATCCGCACCGTCGATACCAACCGATGGCCAGGAGAAACTTCGCGCCCGGCTGAAAGCAGCGGAGGAAACTCTGGCCGCCATCCAGTCCGGCGAAGTGGATGCTTTGATGGTTCTGGGCCGGCATGGCGAGCAACTGGTAAAACTGAAAGGCGGAGAGCCCGCCTATCGGATGCTGGTAGAGGCCATGAGCGAAGGCGCGGCCACTCTTTCGAGCGACGGCGCCGTGCTGTATTCGAACCGCAAGTTCGCGGAAATGATTCGCAAACCACCGGGAAAAGTAGGCGGAATGGCGGTTCACTCGCTGCTTGCGGGAAAAGAGCGGGACAGATTTGAAACATTCCTGGCAAAGGCTCAGAAAGGTGTTGCGAAAGGCGAATTCAACCTGCGCCCGGGCGATGGGAGCGTGGTTCCGGTCCATGTGTCTCTGAACAGGTTTCGGGGATACCAGGGCCACGCCCTCGGCATGGTTGTCACGGATCTCAGCGAGCAAAAACGCAAACAGGCCGCAGAAATCAGGCAGACTGAAACCATGCACCGCCTCCTGCTGGAGCGCGCGTTCTCAGCCCAAGAGGAGGAACGGCAGCGAATTGCCCGCGAATTGCATGACGAAGCCGGTCAGTTGCTGACGTCGCTCCTGGTAGGGCTGCGTACTCTCGAAGACTCCCGGAACATGGCCGCCGCCAAGGCACAGGGACATCGGCTGAGGGAAATCACCGCGCAAGCGATCGACGAGATCGGACGGCTGGCCCGCGGTCTTCATCCCGGAGTTCTCTACGACCACGGGTTGGGTGTTGCCCTGAGCCGATACGTTACGGAGTATTCAAAGACGCACAAAATAGCCGTGGATCTCGCGCTGGATGGATTGGACGCCTGCGACTTGCAGCCTGGCGTTCAGCTCACGTTGTACCGCATTCTCCAGGAGGCACTGACCAACGTAGCGAAGCATGCGGAAGCCAAGACAGTCAGCATTGTGTTCGAGTGTTCGGCCACGGCATTGAAGGTGGCGGTGAGCGATGACGGACGCGGTTTTAACACCAAAGTTCTCTCCTCCGTCTCCTCCAACCGCTTAGGGATTCAGGGCATGCGACAAAGAGCCGGCATGTTGGGTGGAACCGTCAGTTTCAAATCGAAGGGCACGGGGACCCGGATTCTGCTCGAAATCCCACTGACTGACCAGCCTGTAGTCCAGCCCTTCGTTCAGCCAAGGACAATCTAAGTGCCCGCGCGAAAATCCAAGATCAGGGTCATGATCGCGGACGATCACGCGATTCTGCGCTCGGGGCTAAGACTGCTGGTGAACGCCCAGGCTGATATGGAAGTTGTCTCGGAAGCTCCCGATGGAGAGCAGGCCGTTCAAACGGCGCGCAATTCAAAACCGGATGTGGCATTGATGGACCTTACTATGCCTGGGACGGGAGGGATGCGGGCGCTTCAGGAGATCTTGCGGGATTGCCCGAAAACGCGCGTGCTGGTGCTGACCATGCACAATGATCCCGCATATTTACGATCGGCACTCTCGGCCGGCGCCTCCGGTTACGTGTTGAAAAGGAGCGTCGATGCGGAGCTGCTCACGGCCATACGCGCGGTGCATAACAAAGGTACGTTCGTGGACCCGAGTCTGGCCGGCATTCTTGTCCAGGACGTGCTTGCGAAAAGAGGCGCGAAAGTGCTTCCCAAACGGCCGGTAAGCATCCTCAGCGAGCGTGAACTGGAGGTGCTCAAACTTGTGGCGCAGGGCTACACCAGCCAGCAAATCGCCAAACGGATTCTCGTAGGCGTGAAAACTGTTGAGACCTATCGTGCCCGTCTGGCTCAAAAGCTCGGCCTTCGGACGCGCAGCGATGTGGTTCGTTTTGCTGTGCAAATGGGACTGTTGACACCGGAAACACTTGAGGCGGGAGAGGGTCGTTCGGCCCCGGTAGAGCCCGCACTCTCTTGTCAGGTTTTCCCCGACAAAAGGTTCCACTTTTGGCAGCATCCCCGATACCTCCCGAACGTTTGGGGCCTCACACTGAACATGTAGGATTCAGCGTGGCACCACAGATCAAAATGGCAGGGCGGGCGCATGCGTACACGCGCACGGTTGGGGCCGCATCTCGTGGCACGCTGAATGTCGATATGGCTCCGAAACTAAGACCGCCGTTCGATCCGAAGACCCTTCTGGCTAAGGTCGGCGAACCAAAGACGCCCTCTGACTATAAGAGGAATCGGAAGGTTTTCTCGCAAGGCGATCCGGCACAGGCAATTTTTTACGTGGAGAAGGGCAGGGTCAAGCTCACGGTTGTATCCAAAGAGGGCAAGGAAGCGGTGATTGCCCTCTTAGGCCCGGGAGCCTTTTTTGGGGAAGGGTGCATGGGAGGCCAGTCTCTGCGGATGGCCACGGCCGCCACCATGTCCGAGTGCTCGATCATCCGGCTGGAAAAGGCGCGCGTAATACTGGCGCTTCACGACGATCCGTCATTTTCCGAGCTATTCCTCCACCATTTGCTGACCCGCAATATTCGGATTGAGGAGGACCTGGTAGACCAGCTCTTCAATTCCAGTGAGAAGCGGCTCGCCCGCGTGCTTCTCCTTCTCGCCAACTTCGGGAAAGAAGGAAAACCGGAGCTGGTGATACCAAAGATCAGCCAGGAAACGCTGGCGGAGATTGTTGGCACCACTCGCTCCCGAATCAGCTATTTCATGAATAAATTCCGCAAACTGGGCTTTATCGAGTACAACGGAAAACTGGAAGTTCACAGCTCGCTATTGAATGTCGTACTGCACGATTAACGCCACATCGGGCGGCAACAGCCTAGCGAAAATCGACGAGCCGAAGGAGGGCCTGTTGGGCAAAGCCTCACAGTCGCAAGCCAGCCGCTGGCTCGAAGAAAACGGTCCGAGAGAACTCGAGCTGCTGTTCCGGGCGATCGTCTACCATCCGGCTGCCCCCATCCTCATCACGGATAACGATCGCAAATACCGTGATGCCAGTGCGGGCGCCGGCAAGCTGCTGGGACTTCCGCGGAATAAGATCATCGGCTGCCGGATGGATGACTTTGCGGCACCCGGCTTCAAGCCGAAAATTTCGCAGCTTTGGAGCACGTTTTTGGAGCGCGGCGAGCAGCAGGGGACGCTCCAGCTAGTGAGTCCGGATGGAAATGTCCGGGACGTTGAGTACGTGGCCAAAGGGAACGTGTTACCGGTGCGCCATGTCTTGGTGCTGCGCGACAAGACTACCCCCGCGGAAGCCGGCCCGTCCGAAAAAAGCTCCAGTCCATCCTGGGTGCGGGACTATGCGCTTTTCCTGCTGGATGTGGACGGACGGATAGCTGCCTGGTATTCGGGAGCAACGCGCATTTACGGCTACAACGCCGATGAGGCTCTTGGCCAAGACATGTCGTTTCTCTATCCCAGTGAAGACACTCTCAGCTTCCAGCTCCGGGAGGAACTGAAGAGGGCCGCTGGCGAAGGCCACTTTGGAAACGAACGCTGGCATGTGAAAAAAGACGGGACGCGTTTCTGGGCCAATGTCATTACGATGGCCCTGAAGGACGACCAGGGGGAGTTGCAAGGATTCGCGAGAGTAGCGCGCGACTTTACCGGACGCCACGAGCGGGACGAGCAGTTGCGGCGCAGCCGCTCGCGAATGCGGCCAATCCCAGCGAGATCGACCATCACGGGAGTAGTTTCCGGTGAGTTTGAGCGTATTCCCGAGGTGAATGACACGTTTCTCGATCTAATCGGCTACAGCTCTGAAGATCTACGGTCCGGCCGGCTGAGTTGGCTGGATCTCACGCCCCCGGAATACTCTGCGCTGGACGAGCAGGCGCATGAAGAAGGCTTGCGGTTCGGAGCCTGCACGCCCTACGAAAAAGAGCTGCTTCGCAAGGATGGAACTCGAGTCGCGGTTCTGGTCACGACCGCGGTGTTGAAGCTCTCCCCCTTCCGCTGGATCACATTCGTGCAGGACCTCCGGGAGCGCGGCCGCCTGGAGAGCGTCGAGGATGAAGTTGTCGATGTCAAAGATGCGTTCGAGGAGATTGTAGGCACCAGCGCGGCTCTGCTGCGGATTCAGCGTCAGGTTGAAGTGGTTGCTCCTACCGATGCGAACGTGTTGATCCTGGGGGAGACAGGCACCGGCAAAGAGCTGGTGGCGCGCGCCATCCACAGGTTGAGTCCCCGCAAGAACCTTCCCTTCATCACGTTGAACTGTGCCGCCATTCCAACCGGGCTTCTGGAAAGCGAGTTGTTTGGCTACGAAAGAGGCGCCTTTACCGGCGCCTTGGCGCAAAAGATCGGCCGGTTTGAGCGGGCGCATCGGGGAACTCTGTTTCTGGATGAGGTGGGTGACATCCCTTTGGACCTGCAACCTAAATTGCTTCGGGCTCTCCAGGAGAAGGCGTTTGAGAGGTTGGGCGGCACCAGGACCATCCCCATCGATGTCCGGCTGGTGGCTGCGACCAACCGCAATTTGACCCAGATGATGGGGGACAAACTCTTCCGCAGCGATTTATACTATCGTCTGAAAGTCTTCCCGATCACGACGCCCCGGTTGCGCGACCATCCTGCGGACATACCGATACTTGTCCGGCACTTCACCAAGAAGTACGCCGCGAAAATGAATAAGCGGATTGACAACGTCCCATCCGAGACGATGCAAGCCCTGGTGAGTTGGCCCTGGCCCGGGAATGTACGGGAGCTGGAGAACTTCCTGGAAAGATCGGTCATTCTTTCTCAGGGGCCCGTGCTCCGTGCTCCGCTTGCCGAACTGCAGGCCGAATCGGTGGAAGGCGCCGGCGGCACGCTCGCGGAAATGGAACGCGAGTACATCGTCCGCGTTCTCCGAGAGTCCAATGGCGTGATCAGCGCCGCCGCTAACCGCCTGGGAGTGCCGCGCACTACCTTGAATGCCATGCTGCGGAAGCTCGGAATCGCCCGCAACGATTATCGATGATTCTTCCGGGAGAACTTCCGGCTTACATCGGGCCAGAATTCCTTCAGGACGTTCGAGGCCATATCGACGCCGATCTGCGTTCCGAGCTTGGCCGCCGAATTAGTGGCGCTCCGGTTGTCCTGGTAATACGCGTTTGAAATCGCGACCGCAGTAGAATTGCCAAGAATCTCCGAGTAATTAAGCTGAGTCCGGCCCGAATCGCAGTGGGTCAAAACGATTTGGCCCATGGAATACCTCAAGCGCGACCATGTGCTCCCAATTCCACGCCGAAAATAGCGCGGATCCTGATGAAGGAGAGTTGGGAAGATCGCCTCGGACATGTAATTGCCAATGACGAGGTCCGCGTAAGACGCGCCAAAATAGCTGGCATATCCCTTAGCCCCTTGCCCGAACGCGGGATTAGCGTTGGTGAGCTGAGCGTCAGCCGCGAACGCCGCAGCCAGGATCACCGTGCCCCGGTCAAACGAGTCTTGACGGGCAATCCCGAACTTCTCCCGTGTTGAGAGAGGTTTGTAATCTTTCAGGCTGGGCCAGGTGCGGTTGTTCGGAATGATGCCAAATATACGCTTGCTTTCACGGTGGGACCGGTTGAGGCGGGGCAGGAGTGACGCTTTCCGATGCAGTGAGATCTTCGAAAGAAGCTTGCTGGCCGAATGATAACGTCGGCCCGCACGCCGAGGCGAAAAGGATGAGGGAAGCGATGATGCAGTTCGTCATAATAAACTCCTAATGCCCCAATCACGCGGCCGGTGACCGGATACGGTCGTCTAACCATTTAGAGTCACCTGCTGCGTGGAGATTACGCCTGTTAGTTGCGGCGAGCCGAGTCCCGATCCAGCGCCCCTTCAAACTTTGAAGCGACCGCCGGTGTTTTGAAGTCGCCGGTCAGGATTTCACGATTGGTTGTATGGTGACGGTAAAGTTCCCGATTGGTGTCCTTGTCCGGCCGAAGCGTCGCGCCTGTCAGCGAGATACCTGCGAACAGCCCGTGCGAACGGGAATAGGACAGGATTTCCGCCTGCAACTCCGCGCCCGTCTGAGCGGTGGCGGCGCGGCCAATCGGCCCCGCTGCAACGGTTGCATCTGCGCCAAGTGTGAACTTATCGGATAACAGATGCTTCATTCCACCATCGTTCATCACGAGCAACACCACATCGGTGTCCGAAGCGCCAATCTGAAATCCGAAACTGCCGCCTTCCGAGCGCATCGCGGCCGGTGCGCTCCAGCCTACGCCACCATGCCTGCGGCACACGGCGAACCCGCGGCCATACTCCGCGCCGAAGATGAATCCAGCTTTTTTCATCCCTGGTATCACAACCACGCAATGCGCCTTGTCGATCAGATCTTGGGGGATACCATTGTCGGCAGCCCTCATCATATCGGTCAGCGTGTCAGCCGAAGCGTCCAGCCTGTCGTCGACCATGATTGCTCTGTCCGCCGCGAACGCGGCGGTAGTCATGGATCCGGCAATTGCCAGAGCCCAAACATAGTGTTGTAGATTCGTTCTCATAAAAGTTATTTTTTTTTTGTCTTTCGTCTTGAGGCCAGGATTCCGTTTTGTCCTGGCCACTATCATTGGGAACTTGCCGCCGAAACGGACCCACGGCCATTTGGAAGAGGCACGCTCGTGGCCGTTCCAGTGGGGCGCACTTCAAGGAGCGCGTTGGAACCGCGGCGCCGCTCCGGTTTTTCAAGGCAAGAAAGCGAGTCGTCGGCAGGGGCGAAGCTTAGTGGAAAGCGCCCACCATGTAGGCCACGAGTAGAACAACTAATATAGTGCCTACTCCAATACCTGCGCCTCCGCCGTAGCCCCAGCGGCTATGGCCATAGTAGCCGCCGCCTCCTCCTAGAACCAACAACAAAACAATAATCAGCAGAATCAACATTGTGAATCTTCCTTTCTTCTGAACGCCAGCTCAGCGCCGGTGCGCGAGAGTGAACGCTCATTCGTTTACTTCTCTAAGACTTTTTCAACCTGGCCAATTTTCTTTTGGATTTTTCCGGCGAGGTTTTCGTTTTGGCCTTCGGCTGTTAGGTCGGGATTGTTCGTCAGCTGTCCGGCTTTCTCTTTCGTCTTGCCTTTCAATTCATGCAGCTTGCCCTGGATTTGATCGTTCGTGCTCGCTTTCATGTGGTTTCTCCTGTTTTTTTGAGTGACGCAATCAATCTGTCAATGGCGTCTTCCATGTCTGATTAGGCAATCCGGGAGCCAATCACCAGGCGGGCCGGGATCCGTTTAGGGGAGCACACGGATGCATCTTTGGGGCGTGCTCCATAGCTTGCCGCGATTGCTCGTGTCCCGTCAGATAATCCAGTTTTCCCTGCTGCTCCGCAACACGGTGGGCGTGTGCTGGGCCGCCGTGTAATTCGGCCGCAGAACAATGAGCGCGCGCCGCCAGTCCAAGCTGCTCAGTGGCGTTCCAGTGTGCGTCGGGCAGTGGTTTTTACCGGTGCGCCGCGGCGGCAGCCTCTGGGATGTCCGCGCCAGCTTCGGTAGACGATGCGATATCCTGGGCGCCCGTATGCTTTAGCAGATCTTTCGCCCGCGCGATCTTCTCGGATGTGTCGCAGTGAACCGAAAGCAAAACTCCGCCCGCTTTGATGTGTCCTTCGTATCGCTTTCGCTTCGTACTCAGGAATTCCCATCCCAACCAGCGCGCCGATAATACCGCCAACTGCGCCGCCGGCTCCGAGGCCAGCCAGAGCGGTCACGATCGGACCGGCCGCAATGAACGGACCGATTCCAGGAATTGCAAGCACGCCAATCCCGGCAAGTAATCCGAGAGTTCCACCGATCACTCCGCCGGTTGTGACTCCAGCAGCCGTGCCTTCCGGCGCTTTTGTACTTTTGTCGTGCGCAAAGTCTTTCGTGCCCTGATTGTCCGGGAGCAAAACGGAGATATCGTCGTTTGAGAACTCGGCGGCCAGCAGCTTATCGACCGTCCGCTCTGCTTGTTTTTTGTTTTGGTAAATACCAAAGACTGCGATCTTTTTTCCTGCCATGATCTCGTCTCCTTGTGTTAGGTCATTACGACTTATGATTCTCACTCACAAACTGCATGCGGGGGCCCAATCCATTGGCCGAAGGCGCCACACGGTGATGCGCGCTTCGAATCCTAACTGCTTCGACCAAACCCGGTCAGGTGACCTCCTGTGGTCGGAAGTCCGATGACTCCCGAGCCGCGGCGACTATCCGTTTGGGCCCTGGGTCGGTAGCCCGGTTGGAATCGAACGGCGTATTGAACGCGATGTCGCTTCAAAGTATCAAACGATGTCGGGTCAAAGGAGAAATATGAGAACCTTCAAATCGTGCTTGTTCTTGCTGGCCGTGGCCATGGCCACCTTGTCCCGAAGTTTGACCATTAATGGTCGTATGACCACTTAAGGTCATTAGTCCCCAGCCTGTAAGGCGCTGTTCAACGTGTACAAAGCCATGGACACCAGGGGTAAGCAACCTGGAGGCAAGCATGCATCGCATCTAGTCGACACACAGAGACGCCATTGAGGGGGCAAATGCAATGCTGAGGAATGCTACACAGTTGGAGGGTTTCTCGGTCCGAGCTACGGACGGAGAGCTTGGGACCGTTTATCAGCTCTATTTCGATGATGAAACCTGGGCTATCCGCTATTTTACGGTAACAACCGGCTGGCTTGGCGGCCGGCGGGTGCTGATTTCGCCATTTTCCATTATCGATGTGGACTGGCAAGCCAAGCGCTTGGATGTGGCGCTGACGAAAGCGCAGGTGAAGAACAGTCCGAACATCGATACGGACAAGCCCGTCTCCCGGCAGCACGAGATCGCCTACAGCGGGTATTACGAATATCCCTATTATTGGGGTGGTCCCTTCCTGTGGGGCCCAGCCTACTACCCGGCTGGCGTAACAACTGCTCCCATAAGAACTGCACCCAAAGATGCGATGGTGGACCGGCCCCCAAGCGAGTCGACGGATTCACATCTGCGCAGTACCAAAGCCGTCACTGGCTATCACATTGAGGCAATCGATGGTGAACTCGGCCATTTGGATGGATTTATCGTCGACGATCAAGCCTGGGCTATCCGCTACATCGAGGTGGCAACCAAGAATTGGTGGCCGGGGAAGAAGGTACTGGTTTCACCCGCGTGGATTCAACGGGTGAGTTGGGAAGATTCCAAAGTTTACGTCGGCCTTTCGCGGGAGAGAATCCAGAGCGCCCCGGAGTTCGTCGACTTCACGCCGATCACGCGCGAGAAGGAAAGCCAGCTCTATTCTCACTACGGCAAGCCCCCGTATTGGCTGCACGAAGCCGAATACAGGCCTTCTTTATCGCTGAGCGGCGTTTAATCGTCCGCACTGATACTGGCCTGCTCACCGACGGCTGAGAAAGGATTAATTCATGAAAACTGGCACGCTTACTCTTGAACAGCTCCACAAGAATCCGGAAACGGTGAACGACACGGAGCTAGCCACGAAAACAAACACCCTTACTCCTGAACTCCTTCACAAAATCGGCTCTGAGCAGGAATTCGACAAACAGGCCATTTCAAGCAGCTTTCCTAAAAATGACGAATTCGGTCTTGGAGACGGCCATGCGCTGAGCTTTCAAGAGCAGGTAGCGCAGGTTTTTATACCCGCGTCCGCGCCTGAGCAGGGTCTTGATATTGCCATTGATGGCTTCCACCACCCCGAAGCGCACCTTGATGCGGCAGTAGTTCAGGATGCCTTCGACATGGTCGATTAGCATGTGAGCCAGCTTCTCGAAAGCCGGCAGCCGCTGCCAGCGGAGTTGCAATGTCCAGCTCTTCAGATAGCGCAACATGGCGCCCTCGTAGGTGTAGGTCCACAGGCGCTCCAGGCTCTCTTTGAGCAAATACGCCTTCATGACCTTGCGATTGAGTGCGAACAGGTGGTTCAGTTGCTGCCTCTTGTCGGCGGTCAAATGGATCCATCGGGTGAGCAACAGCCAGCGCTTTCCTTTCACCACGCCACGCACGCCTACTGGCGCGCCGCCAACTATCTTTCAGTCGGACAGATTTATCTTTACGACAACCCCCTGCTGAAGGAGCCGCTGAAGCTATCGCACGTCAAGCCTTTGGTAGTTGGGCATTGGGGAACCACGCCTGGTCAGAACTTCATCTACGTTCATCTGAACCGCGTGATCAAGAAGTATGACCTGGACATGTTTTACATCGCCGGTCCCGGGCACGGCGGCCCGGCGATAGTTGGCAACGTTTACCTGGAAGGCACCTGGAGCGATATTTATCCGAACGTCACCCAGGACGAAGCCGGGATGAAAAAGCTGTTCACGCAGTTTTCGTTTCCCGGCGGAATTTCGAGCCACGTTGCGCCGACCACGCCGGGGTCGATTCACGAAGGCGGCGAGTTGGGCTACTCGCTCAGCCATGCCTTCGGGGCCGCGTTCGACAATCCCGGTCTCATCGTTGCCTGCGTGATTGGGGACGGCGAAGCGGAGACAGGCCCGCTAGCCACCGCGTGGCAGTCTAACAAGCTTCTCAACCCGATCAGCGACGGAGCCGTGCTGCCGATCCTGCACCTCAACGGCTACAAGATCAGCAATCCCACGGTGCTCGCCCGCATCGAGCATGAGGAATTGGAGCAGTTCCTGCGAGGCTGCGGCTGGACGCCCCACTTTGTGGAAGGCGACGATCCGGAAACGATGCATCAACTCATGGCCGCCACTATGGAAACGGCCATCGAAGACATCCGGCAAATCCAGGAGAATGCCCGGAACAACAACGACACCACGCGGGCGCGCTGGCCGATGATCGTCCTGAGATCGCCCAAGGGTTGGACGGGACCGAAAGTAGTCGACGGACTGCAAATCGAGGGCACCTTCCGCGCGCATCAGGTACCGCTGCTGGTGGATTCGGAGCATCCCGATCATGTGACAGCAGCTGGAAAGCTGGATGAAAAGCTACAAGGCCGAGGAGCTGTTCGATAAGAATGGCCGGCTGATTTCGGAATTGGCCGAACTGGCGCCGAAAGGTGACCGGCGCATGGGCGCCAATCCGCACGCTAACGGCGGAATTCTGCTGCGCGATTTGCGCATGCCGGACTTCTGCGTCCACGCGGTAAACGTTCCAGCGCCCGGCGCCGTCGACGCCCAAGACACTCTGGTGCTGGGCAACTTCCTGCGCGACGTGGCCACGCTGAATCAGGATCAGCGCAATTTCCGCATCTTCGGTCCAGATGAGACCCTCTCGAATCTTCTGGGTGCGGTTTTTGAAGTCACCAACCGTCAATGGGAAGCGCGCGAAGAAAAGAACGATGAATTTCTCGCGCCCGCCGGACGCGTGCTGGACTCCATGCTCAGCGAGCACCAGTGCGAGGGCTGGTTGGAAGGATATCTTCTCACCGGGCGGCACGGGCTGTTCAACAGCTACGAAGCCTTCATTCGCATTGTCGACTCGATGTTCAGCCAGCACGCCAAATGGCTGAAGGTATGTCTGGAACTGCCCTGGCGGCGGAAGATTTCATCGCTGAACTATCTGCTGGCATCGCACGTCTGGCAGCAGGATCACAACGGCTTCACGCACCAGGATCCAGGTTTCCTCGACCACGTGATCAACAAGAAGGCCGACATCGTGCGCGTTTACCTGCCGCCCGACGCCAATTGTCTGCTATCGGTTTTCGATCATTGCCTGCGCAGCCGGAATTACGTCAACGTGGTGGTGGCGGGCAAACACGCGCTGCCGCAATGGCTGACCATGGACGCCGCGGTGATCCATTGCACGGAAGGAATCGGCATCTGGCAATGGGCCAGCAACGATCAGGACGCCGCCGAACCGGACGTTGTGATGGCCTGCTGCGGAGACACGCCCACGCTCGAGATTCTGGCCGCCGTTTCCATCCTTCGCGAGCATCTGCCCGATCTGAAGATCCGGGTGATCAATGTTGTCGATCTGATGAAGCTCCAGTCTGCGAGTGAGCACCCGCACGGGCTCAGCGAATCGGATTACGATTCGCTATTCACGAAAGACAAGCACATCATCTTCGGTTTCCATGGATACCCGTGGCTGGTCCACCGCCTCACTTACCGCCGGACCAATCGCAATCTGCACGTCCGCGGCTACAAGGAAGAGGGCACCATCACGACGGCCTTCGACATGAGGGTGCAGAACGATCTGGACCGCTTCCACCTGGTGGAAGACGTGATCGATCGCGTGCCCAACTTGGGCTCAAAGGGCGCCTACCTGAAGCAGAAGATGCAGGACAAGCTCATCGAGCACAAGCATTACATCGACAAGCATGGCGAAGACTTGCCGGAGATTCGGAACTGGAAATGGAAGGCGGCACAGAAATGAGCGAGACGAACTACGGCCAGCACGGAAACGAAGGGCCGGAACACGACAAGAAAACACCACATTGCTCCTGAGAATGCGCGGCAGGCAGACGAGCAAGCTGCCCGCGAAGGGGTTTCGCCGGCTTACTGGAGACGCATGCATCATGACTGGCGTATGTGGGTGGGCCTGCTGCTCATGCTTGCGGCGATAACGATCTACATCCTGAGCGAGGACTTGGCGTGGCTGCCGCACCTCACATAGGAGATGGCAGATCATGAGCCAAACGCCGCTATATCCGTTGCGATTCGAACCGATCTATCAGTATCGGTTGTGGGGCGGACGGCGTTTGGCCAGCCTGCTCACAGCACCGCTGCCGGGCGATGGCCCAATCGGTGAAGCGTGGGTACTGAGCGACCGCGAAGAACATCCGAGCCGTGTTGCCGATGGATCGCTCAAAGGGCAGACCATCGCTCAAGTGCTGGAGCAGTTTCCGGAACAGGTGATGGGAAAATTCGCGGGGCGTTTTCGCCGCTTCCCGCTGCTGTTGAAGTTCCTCGACGTACGTGAAATGCTCTCGGTACAGGTGCATCCCGGTCTGAATGGGGCGACCGACGACCGCCAAGACCGAAGCTTGGGTGGTGCTGGAAGCGGGAGCAAAAAGCCGCATCTATGCTGGTCTGAAGCCAGGCACCACCGAAGCGGATCTGCGGCGGCGCGCTCACGAGACGGGACGGTGGCGGACGACATCTGCATGCTTCCATCCAAAGCCCGGCGATGCCGTTTTCCTGCCCGGCTGGGACGGTTCACTCTCTGGGCAGCGGCGTCGTGGTGTTCGAGGTTCAGCAGAACAGCGACGTGACGTTTCGCCTGTTCGACTGGAACCACGTCGATCCGAAGACCGGCCAGCCGCGAGCACTCCAGGTGGATCAGGCGCTGGCCTGCATCAATTTTGGGCAGTGTGCGGGAGGTTTGGTAGCGCCCGTGGTGGAAACGACATCTCCAGTTCGCCGCGAGAGACTTTTCCACTGCGACCACTTCTGGTTGTCGCGTGTGCGTGGCGAATCGCCGTTTACGGTGGGAGCCACGGGTGTGCCGCGCGTGCTGGTATGCATCGATGGCAAGGGGCAACTCAAGTCATGGCGGCGCGACATATGAGATCGGAAAAGGCGACGTGCTTCTGTTGCCCGCGGTTCTCGGACGCGTGTACCTTTCAGCCGCGAGGCCCAGTGAACGTGTTGGAAATCGAGATACCGGAATGAAAAAACTGATTGTGTTCGATCTGGACGGCACTCTTGCCGAGAGCAAGTCGTCTCTGGATGCAGAAATGTCGCGCCTTGCTGCACGACCTTCTCGGCATCCTCAAAGTGGCCGTGATCTCCGGAGGCGATTGGCCCCAGTTTGAAAAACAGGTCCTCTCTCATCTTCCGCATGACGAGAGCCTGGTGAACCTGTCGATTCTTCCAACCTGTGGAACAAAGTTCTACCAATACAAAGTGGACTGGAAGAAGCTCTATTCAGAAGACTTCACGCCGGCCGAAAAAGAGAAGATAGTCAGCTCTCTGAAGAAGGCGGTCGCAGAGGCGGGATTCAAGGTCGAAAAAGTCTGGGGAGAAGCGATTGAAGACCGGGGAAGCCAGATCACTTATTCCGCGTTAGGCCAGCAGGCGCCATTAGAACAAAAAACGAAATGGGATCCCGATTTTGCAAAGCGGAAGAAGATCAAAGCGATTCTTGACACTCTTGATTCCCAAGTTCTCTGTCCGCATGGGCGGCGCGACATCCATCGATGTCACCAAACCCGGCATTGACAAAGCTTACGGGATCGGAAAACTGAGAGACGTTCTGGGCATTTCGTTAAAGGAAATGATTTTCGTCGGCGATGCCCTGTTCCCGGGAGGGAACGACTATCCGGCTGAACAAGCGGGTGTCATTTCTATCCCCGTGCGAGGGCCTCATGAGACCAAGCGGGTGATCGAAACGGTGATCGCTTGTTTATCGGATCACGGCCAGGAAGCGTTGAGCTTATGAGGATCATTCGATGAGTGGATTTAAGTTGCGGCGCCTGGGAATGATGATGGAGCCGGAGCCGGGCAATCCCCAGGAGATCGAAGGCGTCCTGAATCCGGCGGCCGTTCGCGGCCCGGATGGGGAACTCTACCTGTTCCCGCGGCTGGTTGCGAAAGGGAACTACTCGCGCATCGGCATTGCACGAGTGCGGTTCAATGCAGCCGGCGATCCGGCGGGCGTCGAGCGGCTTGGGATCGCGCTCGAGCCCGAAGCGGATTATGAGCTGCGGCCCGATGGCGGCGGTGGCTGCGAGGATCCCCGGATCACGTTCGTGGAGCCGCTGAAGCGCTACCTGATGACTTACGCGGCATTTTCGGCCCAAGGGCCCGCGGATCGCCCTGGCAATATCGGAGGATCTGTTCCATTGGAGGCGTATCGGGCTCGCGCGCTTCGGCCCGTATCAGGGCATTGAATTCGACGACGTGGACGACAAAGATGCCAGCCTCTTCCCCGTCGCCATTCCGAATCCATCCGGGCATCCGGAAATGGCCATGCTCCACCGGCCGCTTTTCCCCGGCACTCGTCCGGAGGAAAACGCCTGCCACCTGGCGGCCCGCGACGTGGATCTGGAGCGCGAAAGTATCTGGATTTCCTACAGTCCGATGATGCTCGATGGCTGTGAGCCGCATTGTCTCGGCAAGTTCACCTCTCATCACCGGTTGGCGGCTCCGGTGTCGCGCTGGGAGCGGCTCAAAATCGGCGGCGGAACTCCGCCCGTCCTGACCCGGCACGGCTGGCTGATCGTTTACCACGGAGTGTGCGAAATGGCGGAGGCGAGCAAGGGTACACACCCGCTACGTTATTCCGCCGGCGTGATGGTGCTCTCGAAGCAGCATCCGCAGTTGATCCGCTATCGTTCGGCGGATCCGGTGCTGACGCCTTCGCTGCCGCAGGAACGCGATGGGACCGTCGCGAACGTGGTGTTTCCCACCGGCATCGACCGGCGTGACGATCTCGGCTCGCCGGATCGCTTCGACATCTACTACGGGATGGCCGACAGCCGCATTGGCGTGGCACGCCTGGACGTGCCGGAATTCTTGCCGCCGGGAGGAATCGCCGACCCGCCGGAAGCAAAAGTGTAACGCTCGATCGCCAGAAAACAGAATACGAGGATAGGCATCATGAAACCAACCGCGGAGAAGCTCAATGGAAAGCCAGCGTCCAAGCCCGAGGCCACCGACGATCTGAAAACCCTGCCCATGCCGGAAGTGGAGAAAAAGCTGGGCTCGTCGCCGGACGGCCTGAGCGAGGACGAGGCGAAAAAGCGGCTGGCGCAATATGGCCCGAACGAGATCACGGAGAAGAAAACCAATCCGTTCCTGAAATTCCTCAGCTTATTTCTGGGGCCCCATTCCGTGGATGATCGAAATTGCGGTGATTCTGTCTGGCGTGGTCGGGCATTGGCCGGACTTCTTCATCATTCTTCTTCTGCTGGTTTCGAACGCCGTCGTAGGATTCTGGGAAGAGCGGCAGGCCGGCAACGCCATCGCCGCTCTGAAGGCCAAGCTGGCGATCAAAGCCAAGGTGAAACGGGATGGGAAGTGGACCGACCCGGCGGCGCGTGAGGTGGTGCCGGGCGACGTCATCCGCCTGCGCCTGGGCGACATTGTGCCGGCCGATGCGCGCTTGCTGGCGGGCGACCCGGTGGAGGTGGATCAATCCGCGTTGACGGGCGAATCTTTGCCCGCCGAGCGCAAACCTGGCGAGGCGGTGTTTTCGGGGTCGATTATTCGCCGAGGCGAAATCGAGGCGCTGGTGTACGCCACCGGCGAGAAGACCTATTTCGGCAAGACCGCGCAACTGGTGCAGGAGGCGCACACCGTCAGCCATTTCCAGCGTGCCGTACTGAAGATTGGCGATTACCTGATCATCCTCGCGGTGTTTCTGGTGGCGGTGATCATTACGGTAGCGCTCTTCCGCGGCGACCCGATCCTCTCCACGCTGCAATTTGCCTTAGTGCTGACCGTGGCCGCGATTCCCGTGGCGATGCCCACGGTGTTGTCGGTGACCATGGCGGTCGGCGCGCGTCTTCTTGCCAAAAAAGAAGCGATTGTGACGCGGCTCGCCGCTATCGAGGAACTGGCCGGTGTGGACATACTGTGCTCGGATAAGACCGGCACTCTAACCCAGAACAAGCTGACGCTGGGCGATCCATTCACCCTGAACGGTATTCCCTGCCGATCAAGTCATTCTCTGGGCCGCGCTCGCTTCGCGCGCCGAAGACAAGGACACCATCGACCTCGCGGTGATCGGCGGCGTGAAGGACGATCAAGGCCCTGAAGAGCTATCAGGTGGTCCATTTCCAGCCGTTCGACCCGGTGCATAAGCGCACCGAAGCTACCGTCAAAGGCGGAGACGGAAAACAGTTCTTTGTGGCCAAGGGAGCGCCGCAGGTGATTCTGCAGATGGCGGCCAACGCCGGTGAAATCAAGCCCGCCGTCGAGAAAGCCGTCAATGAATTTGCGGGACGCGGCTTCCGTTCGCTGGGCGTGGCCCGGGCGGATGAGGAAGGCAAGTGGCAGTTTGCCGGCGTGTTGCCGTTGTTCGATCCGCCGCGCGAGCAGGCCAAGGCAACCATCGCGAGCGCGCGGCAAGATGGGCGTGAACGTCAAGATGGTGACGGGCGATCAGATCGCCATCGCTCGAGAAACCGCCCGGCAACTGGGAATGGGCACGAACATCCTGGATGCCAGCGGATTGGGCGACACGAAGCATCACGAGACGGCGGCGTCGGCGGAGGCCATCGAAAAAGCGGACGGATTCGCCCAGGTATTTCCCGAACATAAGTTCCACATCGTGGATGTCCTGCAGCAGCGCGGCCACATCGTCGGGATGACCGGCGACGGCGTGAACGACGCTCCGGCGCTGAAGAAGGCAGACTGCGGGATCGCGGTCTCCGGCGCGACAGACGCGGCGCGCGCGGCGGCGTCCATCGTGCTGTTGGCGTCCGGCCTCTCGGTGATCATCGATGCCATTAAGGAGAGCCGGCGCATTTTCCAGCGCATGAACAGCTACGCCATCTACCGCATCGCCGAAACGCTGCGCGTGCTGTTCTTCATGACGCTGGCGATCCTGGTGTTTAACTTCTATCCGCTGACAGCGGTGATGATCGTGATGCTGGCGTTGCTGAATGACGGGGCCATCCTGTCCATTGCCTATGACAACGTTCATTACAAAGACAAGCCCGAGGCCTGGAACATGCGCCTGGTGCTCGGGATTTCCACGGTGCTGGGGGTCATCGGGGTGGTTGCCGCGTTTGGACTGTTTTATCTCGGCGAGCGGGTATTTCACCTCGATCGCGCGCACATCCAGACGCTGATGTATCTAAAGCTTTCCGTGGCCGGACATTTGACGATTTTCCTGACGCGCACGCGCGGCCCGTTCTGGTCCATCCGCCCCGCGAAGATTCTCTGGCTGGCGGTACTCGGCACGCAAACGCTGGCGACTCTGATCGCCGTCTATGGGCTGTTTATGACGCCCCTCGGCTGGGGCTGGGCAGCGTTCGTTTGGGGCTATGCTCTGGCTTGGTTCCTGGTGAATGATCGCGTGAAACTGCTCGCTTATCGGATTTTCGATCCTACGAAGCCGCCCTTGTTGAGCAAGGCGTGGCTAAGACAACGCCTGACTTACACCGCAGATCGCCACACGCGCCTACGAAATCTACGAAGAGCGCGGCCGCCACGATGGCCAGGCGGATCAAGACTGGATGGAGGCTGAAACCGAGATCCGAAAAGGCGCGGAAGCACATGCGAAAGCCGGCTCAAGATGAAGATCGAATTCAAAGGATTTTCGGGTGACCGGGAAAAAGGTCAAACTCAGTAAATGGCCGACCATTGTGAAGCCCGTTTACAAGTCGAAGGAGCAGTATCAGGAACTCCTGGCCGCGCATGTTGAGAAGCTCAGCTCGCTGCAGCAACTGCACTACGCGTCCAACCGCTATGCGTTGCTGCTGATTTTTCAAGGGATGGACGCGGGCGGCAAGGACGGCGCCATCCGGCACGTCATGTCCGGCGTGAATCCACAAGGCTGCGAGGTTTTCAGTTTCAAACAGCCGAGCGCCAACGAACTGGAACACGATTTCCTGTGGCGCACCACGTGCGTGCTTCCGGAACGCGGGCGGATCGGTATATTTAATCGTTCCTATTATGAGGAAGTGCTGGTCGTCCGGGTGCATCCGGAGATTCTCCGGAGCCAGGGGCTGCCGGAAGAATTGCGCGACGAGAAAACCATCTGGGAGGAGCGCTACCACTCCATCGTGGACCTGGAGAGCCACCTCTATCGCAACGGAACGCGGATCATTAAATTCTTCCTGCACCTTTCGAAGGAGGAACAGCGAAAGCGCTTCCTGGAGCGAATTGACGCGCCGGACAAGAACTGGAAGTTGAGTCTCGCGGATATTCACGAGCGCAAATACTGGAAGGATTACATGCGCGCTTATGAGGAGTGCCTGAACGCCACCAGCACTCATCACTCGCCCTGGTACGTGGTTCCGGCCGACGATAAGGAGAACGCCAGGTTGATCGTTTCCCAAATTGTCCTGGATACGTTCAACGATCTGAAGATGGCATATCCCAAGACCACCCCGAAACGCCGGGCGGAATTGAAATCCATCCGTAAGCTGCTAACAAACTAAGAGATGCGATTGGCGGCTCAGCGCAGCACGCGGCGCAATATAGGCGAGGACGAGAACCACTAATATAGTGCCGAATCCGATACCAGCGCCTCTGCCAAAGCCCCAGCGGCGATGGCCATAGTATCCGCTGCCGACACCTAAAACCGCCAACAAAACGACAAGCAGTATCGACATGGTGGATCTTACTTTCTCCTGTACGCTAGATGCTCAAGCCGCGTTGAGGAGAGTCGCAGTGAGAGTTGCCGGACCCTCCCGCCGCTCCCGCTCGGCAGTGTCCTGGCACTGGATACAACATGCTGCCCACGGTACGGCCGCCAAGCGCTTGGGGCTAATCGCCGATTCGCAATCAATGCAGGTTCCAAAGCTGCCGTCATGGATCCGGCGCAATGCATCCTTCACGTCACGCAGCAGACTGGTCTCGCGGTCTACGTTTCGAATCGCCAGATCTCGTTCCGTCGCATACTGAATTTCATCCATTTGGTCCGCGCTCTTCTCAATCGTGATGCCTTCCCGTTTTCGCAATACGCCCGCCAGTTCGGCCTCTTTTCGTTCCAGCATCTCCTGGAACACGCTCATCTCGCTCGGTTCTGTCTTCATGGTCATCCCTTTGGCCGTACGGGCCGAGTACCGTACCTTGCACGAGGTGGTCCAGAACAAAAACCCAAGAATAGTCGCAAATGATGTCAGGCATCGCCTCGCGCCATGACCATCCCCGGCCACATGACCACATATCGTTACTCGCAGTTGGTCTATTTGCGTTCGAAGACCAGCGTGATCGGCTTGTGCTCCGGCCTGTCGACGCTGACCATCATGGTGCCATCCGCGGCAAGAGTGTAGCTTTCGAGAGTAGTCACACCGGATATCGTGAATGTCGTTACTTTCAGGACGTTGTGATCCCACCTGGCCTTACTCTTGACGTCTTTGCCGGTGCGAATCGTCGCGCTGTTCTGACTGTCGGTGATGTCGCTGTAGAAGAAGGTCTCGGTGGCGCCTTCATACATGAAACTGCGGGAGACGGTGATGTTACCTTCCCGCTCATTGATCGTCACGGTGCCGGTTTGAACGACGCGCTGGCCTGCGAAATTGCTCTGGCGGGCACCAGCGTCCAGGTGCCGTTCAGCGCGCTATGGTCGTGCGCGAAGGCGGAGAACGCGAAGAGGAGGGTCGTCAGGACCGCTCCTGTGATGGTAGTTGAATATATTCTCATGATTTCCTCCCAGGCGAATCTTAAGAGCACGCGCGGCGCCGTTCGACGGACAGCGTGACGCAGGCGGCATTCCAACGGCCTAGAGGGTTGCGCGCTCCGCGGATGACAGAGCTTTATCACGCCTTTCCTGATCTTCCAGGCAGTAAGTGGCCCAGGGGATTGCTTCCAGCCGGGCGGCCTCAATCTCGCGTCCACACAGAGTGCACCGTCCATAAGTACCGTCTTTGATGCGCTGCAAGGCGTCCTCGACGGCTTCGAGCGTCTGCGACACGAGGGTGCCTTCTTCGAAGGTCTCCGATGTGCTCTGCGCGGCGGTTGCGTCATCGGTGGAATCTCTGACCTCGGCTTCGCCAGCGGCGGTTTCCTCACTCTGAAAAGCGGCGAGACTGGCCTCGCACTCACGTTTTTTTTCAAGAAGCTTCCGTTGGAAAT
>CAVQLV010000003.1:0-180813 GCA_963713415.1 Bryobacterales bacterium
TTATGATTAGTCAGATCAATTTACCAATTATTATTATGAATTACTAATTTAATCATGGCATCAACTCAGTTGGAATCATGGCCACCAGATCCAGATCATGATGATTAAAAAAAAAAAAAAAAAACTTGATCAATTAAAATGAAAAAGATCATGATATCAAAAAAAAAAATGATGAAAACTGAAAACTACTACTACTACTATACCAATTACTACTACTACTATGTCATTAAATTAAATTAAAATTAAAAAAAACTGAAAATCATTAAAATTAAAAATTGATCTACGGTTTAGATATCAAAAAATCATCATAAAATGATATCATCATTATTAAAAAACAGATTAAAAATCAATCAATTATTATTATCATTAAAATTGATAATGCAATTTACGATCATCAACAACTACTGAACCAGAATGGTTAAACGAATTAACGAGTTATGATCAATTAAAATGTGTTATGATAAAAATGATGAGTTATGATGATCAATGACGGGTTACTACTATTATTATTATAAGTTTACCAGAATGAGTCAACCAAAACCAAGACCAATGAACTAGAGATGAATGACAGGTAAAGATTAACGGATCAAATCTCATTGTTGTTGAAAGTTGTTGATGATTATGAAAATTAGATTTATCAAAAACTGAAAATTGACAAAAATCATTAGATCATCATGTTGAAAAAAAAAAAGGTCTACATTAAGTTATCAGCATCATTATTATTATGAATTAATTATTATTATATCAAAACCAGATTATGATGAGTTATATTATTATACTTATGAACTACTCAAAAAGATTGTTGAAATTATTTATATCAAAAAAAAAATCAGTGTCAATCATTGATCAGCAATTTATCATCAAATCAATGAAATTAAAAATTAGATGTCACAATGGATCAAAAAAAAAAAAAAAAAAAAATAAAAAATTAAAAAAAAAAAAATGAAATTGATTTAAAAAAAAAAGAAAACAGAAGAGAGAGAGTAGTAGGGGGAATATCATCAATGGGATTGAAAAAAAAAAAAAAAAAAAAAAAAAAAAAAAAAAAAAAAAAAAAAAAAAAAAAAAAAAAAAAAAAAAAAAAAAAAAAAAAAAAAAAAAAAAAAAAAAAAACAAAAAAAAAAAAAAAACAAAAACAAAAAAAAAAAAAAAAAAAAAAAAAAAAAAAAAAAAAAAAAAAAAAAAAAAAAAAAAAAAAAAACAAACAACAAACAAACACAACACAAAAAAAAAAACAAAAACAAAAAAACAAAAAACACAAAAAACACAAACACAAACAAAAACAAAACAACAAACACAAAAAAAAAAACAAAAAAAAAAAAAAAAAAAAAAAAACAAAAAAAAAAAAAAAAAAAAAAAAAAAAAAAAAAAAAAAAAAAAAAAAAAAAAAAAACAAAAAAAAAAAAAAAAAAAAAAAAAAAAAAAAAAAAAAAAAAAAAAAAAAAAAAAAAAAACAAAAAAAAAAAAAAAAAAAAAAAAAAAAAAAAAACAAACAAACACAAAAACAAAAACAAACAAAACAAAAAAAAACAAAAACAAAAAAAAAAAAAAAAAAAAAAAAAAAAAAAAAAAAAAAAAAAAAAACAAAAAAACAAACAAAAAAAAAAAAAACAAAAAAAAAAAAACAAAAAAACAAACAAAAAACAACAAACACACAAAACAAAAAAAACAAACACAAAACAAACAAACACACAAAAACAAAAAAACAAAAAAAAAAACACACAAACAACAACAACACAAACAAACAACACAAACACAAAACACACACACACACACAACAACAACAAACAAAACAAAAACACAAAACAAACACACACACACAACACACACACACACACACAACAACACACACAACACACAAAACACACACAACAACACACAAAAAAAAAAAAAAAAAAAAAAAAAAAAAAAAAAAAAAAAAAAAAAAAAAAAAAACAAAAAAAAAAACAAAAAAAAAAAAACAAAAAAACAAAAACAAAAAACAAAAAAAAAAACAAAAACAAAAAAAAAAAAAAAAACAAACAAAAAAAAAAAAAAAAAAAAAAAAAAAAAAAAAAAAAAAAAAAAAAAACCAAAATAATAAAATGAAAAAAAAAAAAAAAAAAAAAAAAAAACAAAAAAAAAGATGAATTCAGCAGACTAAAAACAAGAACAACTAATAACAAAAAAAATAAAAAAAAAAAAAAAAAAAAAAAAAAAAAAAAAAAAAAAAAAAAAAAAAATGATTAAAAATGAATGAGTAATTAATAATATATTACAACTAATACATATTAAAAAAAAAAAATAATTAAAAAAAAGAAAAAAAAATTGGTATCATGAAGAAAAAAAAAAAAATTAGATTAAAATGATTATTATATGATTATCATATTATTATTATTATGACAAAACCAATCCACCAGATTAGAAAATCTAGAACTAGAAATAAAGATCAACCAATGCACAAGTCACACCAACGAGATCATGATTCACCAAACTAGACTAGACTAACTCACCAACAGAAAACCACTAGACTACTACTACTACTACACTAGATGAAGACCAAAACCAATGCGATGGATTCGACCAGATTATGTTAAGAGCTCAACTGAAAACTAAAGACCACTAGAGATAGAAAATGAGATGGAACAGAAGATCAGAAAACTGATGAGTTAAAAAAAAAAAAAAAAAGATCAAAAATGATCAATTAAAAACCAGATGAAAAAAAAAAACTAGATCAAAAACTAGACTACTATGATGAATGCTAGACTACTACTATGAGTTACTATATGACAGATCATCATCCACAAAAAAAAAAAAAAAAAAAAAATGTTGAAATGATTAGATTTAACGAATGCATCAAAATCAGGTTGGTCAAGTTGATCAATCATCATCATAATCACGCTCACAAAGGCGCGCGACGCGCGGCGCGACCGCTTGTGGATGGCGCGGGCGATGAGCTCCTTGCCGGTGCCGGTTTCACCGGTGATCAGCACCGTGGAATCGGTGGGCGCCACCTTGGCGACGCGCGCCAGCACGGCCTGCAGGGCCGGCGAGTCCCCCACGATTTCCTCGAACATGGACGCTTTGTCCACTTCCTCCCGCAGCGCGATATTCTCCTTGTAGAGCAGGTCCCGCAATTTCTTGATTTCATCCAGAGCGTGCTGGAGATCGGATTCGGCGCGCTTGCGTTCGGTAATGTCGGTCACCGCTCCCACGAACTCGAAGCGGCCGGCTCGTGTCCGAGGATGACCCACCACCCGCAGGTGTTTGACGCGCCATCCGGCAGCAACAGGCGGTGTTCGAAAATCGAAAGCTTCTTCTCGCGCGTTGACGTGTTCGACGAATTGCCGTACTGTCATCGCGGCTTTCGGGATGGGTGCGTTGCGATATGAGATCGATGGATGGCGTGGTTACCGGGTCGCATTCGAAAGATGCGAAAGGTTTCTTGCGACCAGTAGATTTCTCCGCTCGAAACATCCCAGCCGAAACTGCCGGTATGGCTGAGCCGCTGCGCCTCGGCCAGGTAAGCTTCGCTCCGCCGCAGCGCTTCTTCGGCGCGGCAGCGTTCCATTCGTTCTTCGGCTTCCCGCAAGGCCCGTCGCACCGAGGGCACAATCCGCGAGAGACGCGTCTTGAAGACATAGTCCGTGCCGCCGATCTTGAGCGCTTCGATCGCGATTTCTTCGTCCAAGGTTCCGGAAACAAAAATGAACGGCACATGCGGCCGGCGCTGCCGGGCGATCTTCAGCGCGGAGAGGCCGTCGAAGGAGGGAAGCGTGTAGTCCGCGAGAATCACGTCGAAGCCGCCCTGTTCGAGTGAGGCAATGAAGCCGGCCTCCGTCTCAACGCGCGATAACTCGACACGGAATGCCCGTCGGCTTCGAGTGTTTCCTGAACCAGCTCGGCGTCCGTGGGGTCGTCCTCCAGGTACAAGAAACGCAAGGGCAGTTGCATTTCCCACTAATGCTTTTTCATGCTTCCCGGCGGCGGCTCGTTGATGACGGCCCAAAAAACGCCCAGTTCCTTGATGGCATTTACAAACTCGTGGAAATCCACGGGCTTCACGACATAGGCGTTCACGCCCAGCCTGTAGCTGGCCACCATGTCCTTTTCTTCGTGCGAGGAGGTGAGCACCACCACGGGAATCATCTTGAGCTTTTCGTCGGATTTGATCTGCTGCAGCACTTCCAACCCGTCCACCTTGGGCAGTTTCAGATCGAGCAGCAGGACGG
The DNA here is from genome assembly GCA_963713415.1 of Bryobacterales bacterium. GTDB lineage: Bacteria > Acidobacteriota > Terriglobia > Bryobacterales > Bryobacteraceae > Palsa-89. The sequence goes on from CAVQLV010000003.1 coordinate 4,212, forward strand.
CCGGGTTCTCGCCCGAGCGCGCTGCGAACTTGCCCCGGCAAAACAGATAGTCCAAGGCCTCCTCGCCATCGCGGGCCACGACCACTTCGTTGGCAAGGTTGTAGTCTTCCAAGCGCCGTCAGAGTCAGCTCGACGTCTTTCGGATCGTCTTCCACCATCAAGATGCGTCCCAAACTGCTCATCTGTTCTAGCTCCTGCTGTTTGAAAAGCTGAGAAATAAAACGTCGCGCCCCATCCACCAGCCCTCGGCCCAGACTCTGCCTCCATGCCGATGGACGATGCGCTGCACCGTGGCCAGCCCGATGCCGGTACCTTCGAAACGCCTCCGTCGGGTGGAGGCGCTGGAATACGCCGAACAGCTTGTTCACGTATTTCATGTCAAAGCCGACTCCATTGTCTCGAACGAACACCACGATCCGATCCTGCTTCTGCTCCGCGCATCCGATTTCGATTTCCGCCTGGGGACGCGATGCGCGTGAATTTAACGGCGTTGGAAATCAGATTGACCAGCACCAGCCGCAGCATGGAGCGGTCGCCATAGCAGGTGGGCAATGTGCCACCTTCCAAACGATATTCCGGCCCTGGGTCGTCCTGCCGGACTTCGCTGACCGCTTCTTGCACCAGTTGCTCCAGGCTGACCATGCGACTTGTGCGTCTCGGCGCGGCCGATTCTGGAAAAGGCCAGAAGATCGTCGATCAGGTTGCCCATCCGTTTCGCCGATTCCAGGATCATCGGACATATCGCTGGCTTTTCTCATTGAGAACGGGAGCGGCGTTCTTTTGCAAAAGCTCCGTGAATCCGGCCATGTGGCGGAGGGGCGCGCGCAGGTCGTGCGAGACGGAATAGGCAAATGCCTCCAGTTCCTTATTGATGAGCCTCCAGCTCGGCGGTGCGTTTTCCCAGCTCTTCGTTGAGCGCCCGAATTTCCTGCTCCCGCCGTTTGCGTTCGCGTGATGTCGTTGTTGGTTTCCAGGATCGCGGCGGGCCGCCCTGCTCGTCGCGCCGCAGCGACCAGCGGCTGGCCACCACTACCTGGGTTCCGTCGGCTCGGGTTCTCTCGAGCTCGCCGTCCCAGCGGCCGGACCGCAACAACTCCGCGCGAATTTCATCGCCCGGCGCCGGAAAAACCGTCTGCAAAAGCTCGTGGAGAGCGCTTGTCCGATGGCTTCTTCGGCGGTCCAGCCGTACAACTCCTGCGCTCCGCGATTCCAGTAAGTGATGACGTCGTTCATGTCACGGACAAAAATGGTGTCGTGCGTGAGATTCAGCAGGCTGGCCTGCTGGGTACGTTCCGCCACTTCCATTTCGAGCTTGTCGCGAGCTTGCACGAAGCTCCTCCTCGACGCGCCGTCGAACGGCGCTGAACCAGGTGACCAGCGAGGCGAACGAGGCGAAAACAATAAAGTACGGCAGATCGGCATGACGAGATGTAGAGCGTGTAAAAGGGCTCTACGAAAAAATAGTCGAAGCTGATGCAGGAGGCGAGAAGAGCCACACGGCGGGTCCTGCGCCTCCGTACCAGGCGGTTAAGGCGACGGCGAACAGGAAAAAAGGGACCTCGACGTTACGGACCTGGAAGCCCCCCATGAGAAGCCCTCCGCCGACTGCCGCGGACCGATAGAAGTGCGAGGCCATAGCCTTGCACTGCCGATAAGGCGGGCGATTGGGGTCTCCAGTCCGCCACTGCGTGGCTCGCGGCGTAGTTCCCCGCCGGGCTCGTTTGGATAGGCGCCTCAGTCATTTGGCCACCGGGGAGAATCCATCATAACGCTTTTCACCGGATGCGCCACGATACTTCCCGGAGGGGCGATGAAGCGCCCGATTCCGCGCCCAGCTCATGTCCGCCCGGTATGCCACTGAGCTGTGACGCCCGCACCGGCCGCGGAAAGAATTGCCGAAAGCTCCGGGGTTTGTTGGGGAGGAACGAGCTGGCGACGCCTGGCTGCCGCGAGCAGAACGGGTATGTCCATCAAGTCGGGTGGCGCTTGTGGCGAGACGCGATGTTCGCGCCGTCGGAATAGATGCGAAAAATCCCAGGTCCAGGTGGGCAACTGCAAACATATCCGTCGAGGTTAGGCTCCGACGCTCGCCCCAAAACTGTTTTGACGGGCCTCCTCCGGCACAATGCCCAGTTTTTGCATCCGATGAAGCAGCGTGGTGCGCGGCAATCCCAGGCGAACCGCGGCGCCGCGATGACCGCCCACAACCCAATCTACTTGCCGGAGCACTTCCAGATGTGAGCGCGCTCGGCATCCTTCAGTGTCCGGGGGGCAGCTGGCTTGGGCGTTTCGGCATCGCTTCAGATCGCCGAGGGGTGCGCACAACACCGGCCCCGGCGAGAGGATAACAGCGCGTTCGATGAAATTCTGCAGCTCGCGAATGTTGCCCGGCCAGCTATAGTGCTGCAGAGCCTCCATCACTTCATCGGGGATGATGCGGACCTGCTTGTTCATGCGGTCGGCGAACTTTTCCACGAAGTGCCGCACCAGAAGCGGGATGTCGTCCAGGCGCTCGCGCAGCGGCGGAAGCGCAATGGGGAACACATGCAGCCGGTAATACAAGTCCGCGCGGAACTGGCGTTCCCGGACCATTGCTAGAAAGATCCCGATTGGTGGCCGCCACAATGCGAACGTCCACGTGAATGGTGCGCGTGCTGCCCAGCCTCTCGAATTCCTGCTCCTGGAGTACCCGCAACAGCTTGGGCTGCAATTCGAGCGGCATGTCGCCGATCTCGTCCAGAAACAGGGTTCCCTGGTGGGCCAATTGAAAGCGTCCGATGGCCGAGTTGAGCGCGCCGGTGTACGCTCCGCGCTCATGGCCGAACAACTCGCTTTCCAGAAGCCCGCTCGGAATGGCCGCGCAGTTGAGCGTCACAAACGGCGCGTGCTTTCTTAGGCTTTGGTCGTGGACGGCTCTGGCAATCAGTTCCTTGCCCGTTCCAGTTTCGCCCTGGATCAAAACGGCGGAGTCGGTGGGCGCCACCGTTCGGACTTCGTTCAAAGCCCGGCGCATGCCGGGGCTGGAGCCGATCAGCTTGGTTTCGGGCTGTGGGAGCTCTCGACGGGGAGGGAACATGGGGGTCGCTAAAGTTGCCATAATCCGGTGATTCTCCTTTTTGCGTGTCTGTTCCGTATATTGCCTTCGATGATCTACTTTGCGCCAAGCGGCGCGGAGAATCATCACGAAATGGAAGGCTTTTGCAGTACCACTCTCGGGGCCAGTCCGATACCTCGATCGTGGTATCGGCAGTCACACGAATGGCTAGGATCTGGATCGCGGGGAGGAATGATGATTTCGCGGCGGCCGAACAGGCGGGCATCCACGGAAAACGCGCCGGGGCCCAGGAACACAATCGCAGCAGCGATGATTGCGGTGAAGACGGCCGACAGCTTTTCGTCAAAGAGATTCGGCATCGGCGCCGCGTAAGGTGGAAAACCCGATGCCCAAGGCGCCCAGGCTGACCACGATGCCGGCGATGGGCGTAAGAGACGCCGATCAGCAAGGCCGCGCCGGCCGCGAGTCCCACGCAGGCCGCTCAGCCACATCGAGGTGCGGAGGCCGATGCTGCCGGCCAGATAGAACACACCTTGCAGAAGAGCCACGATGCCGATGGCCCCGCGCAGCAGCAGCAGGCCTACCCCAGGCCAACCACCTGGAAACGCGGAAAAGAGACGTAGCAGGTGGCCTTCCTCCGTTTTCTAAGCACTTCCGAACATACCTAACTTTAGAGTAGAGGATGCATGCAGAAAACGAATCCCGATAGCTTGGAATTTTTGCATACCACTATCGAGTTATTCGATTACAAAAGGGTCAGAGCTGGATGATGCCGCGTCGAACGGCGATCGCAACCGCTTCGGTGCGGTCGCTGGCGCCTAGTTTCTCCATGATGTGCTTGACGTGAACCTTGACGGTTTCTTCGGAGATGAAAAGCCGTTCCGCGATGTCGCGATTCCGGTTTCCCTCGGCGATATGACGCAGAACGTCGATCTCGCGGGCGGTTAGCGCTTCGTCGCTCAAGTGCTCGGCAAGATGGCTGGCCACTTCGGCGGGCACGCGCTTCTTGCCCAAATGGACCTGGCGGATCACTTCCACCAGTTCGCGGGGCGGCATGCTCTTGAGCATGTAGCCGCGGGCTCCCGCTTCCAGGGCGCGCTGGATTTCGACGTCACCCTCGAAGGTGGTCAGCATGATGATGCGGGCTTCGGCGAATTCAGTGCGGATGGCGATCATGGCGTCGATGCCGCTGATGTCAGGAAGACGAAGGTCCATCAACGTAACGTCGGGCCGATGCTCGCGATATTTCTGCAGAGCCTCGCTGCCGCTGGCCGCGTCCGCGACCAGCAACATATCGGGCTGGTTGTTGATGATGGCGGCGATCCCTTCCCGCAGCAGCGGATGGTCGTCGACGCTTAATACACGAATGCGGCTGCTGGTCCGTCTCGTTCATCGGTCACTTCCTGTTCAAGGCTTTCCGTTGTTGGATGCAGGAGGCTCGGCTGGGGATTTCCCAAAATGCAGGCGCGAGAACCATCCTGGCGCGCGGCCGCGGCGATTGAAAAGCAACATGGCTGGGTACCGAGAGTTCCACTTCCGTTCCGGCGGCGGAGCTGCTCCATACGTGGAGTTTGGCGCCGATTCTCTCCGCGCGTTCGCGCATGCCCGGCAAGCCCCAGTGTCCCTCGCGTCCCGACTGCAGCAATTGAGGATCGATCCCGCAACCGTTGTCGCGGACCAGGACTCGCAACTGACTGGAGGCATATTCCAGTTCAATTTCGATGTTCTTGGCCCGAGAATGCCGGAAGGCGTTGACCAGCGCTTCCCGGCCGATGCGATAGACTTCATCGCGCAGGACGGGTGCAACGGCCGCGGCTGGCCATCCACGATGACTCGAAACCCGACGTCGTCTTGAATCGGCGAGTTCGTCCTGGCATAGCGCGAAAGCCTGCTCCAGATCGAGCGATGCGCTCTGGACGGAGCGCAGCCCTCGCACCGCGTTGCGGCCTTCTTCAATCACCCGGCCCATCAGTTGAAGAACGCGGCCCAGCGGAGATCTGGCCGGCGAATCGGGCGGCAGACGGTCCACTGCCACGTGCAGTTGCATGGATGCGCTGAGGAAGCCTTGCAGCAAAGTGTCGTGAAGTTCCTGCGCGATGCGGGTGCGCTCGGCCAGCCGTTCTTCAAACAGCGCGTTGAGCTGGCTGGTGGCTGAGCAGCCGCAGACGATAGAGGGCCAGCGATGCGCAAGCGCAACAGCCAGCACAACGCTCAGCCGGAACCACCAGGTCTGCCAGAACAGCGGCTCGACGTCGAAACCGACGTCGGCCTCCGCGCTGTTCCACACGCCGTCGGGATTGCTGGCGATCACGCGAAAGCGATAGAGCCTGGGCGGCAGGTTGGTGTAGACGGCTTCCCGCGTGGCGGCTGGCTCGCTCCAGCCTTGATCGAATCCCTCGAGCCGGTAGCGGAGTCGAACGCGATCGGGAACCGAAAGGCTGAGGCCGGCATAGTCGAACGTGATGCGCTGGCGGCCGCCTGGAATGTGGATGGGACCCAGCAGCCGGATGGGCTGGCCATCCGCCAAGATCGCTTGGACGTGAGCGATGGCGGGCGCGGCGTTGCTGGTCAGCCGCGCGGGATCGACCACGGAAATGCCCCGATTCAAGGAAAACCAGATTCGCCCTGCCGGATCGGTCACCACGGAACTGCTGCGCGCTTACGCCTTCCACGCCGCGCAGGCCGTCGGCGAGTCCATACTCGCGCATATCGCCGTCGCCGAGCGCGCCCCGCAGGAGCTTGTCGCGATTCACGCGCAACACGTGGTTGGAAGTTGCCATCCAAATGGATCCGAACCTGTCTTCCGCGAGACCCAGGATCTGTTCGCGCAAGGCCGCGGGCACGTTTGCGGGAGAATGAAAACGGCCGTGGTCCCGGAAAGCAACGCCGCTCGCGGTTCCGATCCAAAGCACGCCGGACGAATCCTCCAGCAGACAATTCACGTTATCCGACGGTAGGCCGTCCCTGGTAGTGTAGGTTTGCCAGCGGCCGTTCGCGAGAGCGCTCAAGCCGCTCGGCGTGGCAAACCACATGGTCCCATCGGAGGTTTCGAGTATCGAGGCAACCGTGTTCGATGCCAGTCCGTTTGCGGTGGTGTAGTTCGTGAATTTGCCGTTGTCGAGTTTGCTGACGCCGCCGCTGAGCGTTCCGGCCCACACTGTTCCATCCGGGGCTTGATAAACGGAGTAGACGCTGTTCTGAGCCAGGCCCTCGGCTTGGGTGTAGGTTTTCGCGCTGAACGAACCTTGCTCCTCGCGAAGCTGGGTTAGTCCTCCATGCTGCCGGCCGAGCCACAGCTCGCCGTTTCTTCCGGCGATGGAGTAGACCACGTCCTTGTCCAAGCCCGCGGCGTGATGCTGCCATGTTTCCCGTCTTTCATCCACAACAGCCCGCCCCCTACGGGAGGGAACCACAGGCGGCTATCGGCGTCGACAAACAGCGGGTTGCTTCCATCGGTGGGCAAACCTTCCGGACGAGAAAAGGTGACAAATGCGCTGTCGCGGAGCCGCTCAAGCCCGTTGGCGCTCCCGATCCACAAGTTTCCTTCCCGATCCTCAAAGAGAGCCGTAATGGCTTTCGGGTCGCTCTCCTCCAGGCTGGCGACGCCTTGGGAGTTGAACCGCAGCAGGCCGCGCGAATCGGTGCCCACCCAGATGTTCGCGTCGCGATCCCTTACGATAGCCAGGGCTTGAAAACGATTGAGAGAGGGCGGAAGTCCCGTGCCGGTCAGTTCACTGCCGTTCCACCTCACGATGCCGTTGTCGGTGCCCACCCACAGATCCTGATTGGCGCCCGGAAGCAGGCAATTGATCTTCAGATCAGGCAGCCCGTTCCTGATGGCCGAAGTCTTGCCGCCGGCGAAACGGAAGAGGCCTGCGTCGCGAGTGCCCATCCAGACATCGCCATCGGATGTTTGAGCGATCGACGTCACGGGAGACCGCGGCAGATCCCTGGCCGAAGGGAGGTCGGAAGCGCGCCAGGAGCCGAAATCCAGCGCGCCATTGTCCATTCTCCAAGCCAGAAACTCCCTCGTGTTGCGCCCGGCTCATCGCCGAGATATCAATGGGGGGAACGGGCTCGGACGTGGGATTCTCAAATACGCCGTTGCGATAGCGCAGCATGGTCAGATCTTCCAGGCGAATCCACAAGGAGCCATCCTGGGCGGCAGTCAAACCGAGAACGCTGGTGATGGTGAATGCTCCTGAATCGTCCTGAATCAGCCGGAAATTCCAGCCATCGAAGCGAACCAGTCCGGCCTCGGTTCCGATCCAGAGATAACCGTCGGGAGTTTGAGCGATGGCATAGACCGGCCGCGCGGAAATCCCTGATCCGTGCCCCACCGATCGCGAACATACTGCGACATCGCGCGGTTGGGGTCGATGGCATAGGCGGCCTGAATCAGAGCGCGCCGATAATGCAAGCCCGCAGCCAGCGGATACGCGGGGCGCGAAGGTCGTTACGGAAGGAATTCGAACTTCTCAATGATGACCTCGGATCCGTGCCGCAACGGATTGCTCTGATTGTTGAAGACGTAGAGGTTCATGTGAATCCTCTCGTTGCCGGGCGAGGGAACTCCGGAAGTGAAGACATGCTCGGCCACCACATCCGATCCCATCTCGAGAGACGCCGCGCGCCGTTTGAACTCCACGCGTCCCGGCTGCCAGTTGATCCAGTACGTGAGAGTTCCCGGGGGAGCCATAAACCGCACCGTGTTCGCGGGCACCACGTAGGGCTGGATCACATATTGCGCATTCTTGTCCTCCGGCTCGCCCCAGCGGCTGATTTCGATATCCATTTCGCGCGGCGGGCCGGCAGTCATCCCAGGTGAACATGGCGAATACCGCGGCCGGTTCCAGATGAGAAACGTCGCGCACGACAAATCGGTATGATCCGTAACCCAGGCTTCGGGAGAGCCTGATTTCCGAGCTGGTCCAGCGACCCGCCTGCTTCAGGATGCGGAGATGAAGGAAGCCGTCTTGTCGGTCCAGGCATTGGCCGGGTCATAGAAGTTCGTTGGAACCGCCGTGATCGCTGGCAGCTTCGCGGATTTCCCACTGATAGCCGCTGAACTGGAGCGTGCTTCGGCGGGCGCGCGGTGGCGCCTTTCACGATAGCGCGACGGCCAGCACCGGGCCGCCCTTTCCGGCAAGGTCGTTGACGGTGGGCGGCGGACGATAGCGGGAATCGACCAGCAGCGCGGCATAGGCGGAGCCGGGGTGGGTGGACGTTTTCCAGGTGGAATCCGGCTGAATGGTGGTGAAGGGCCGGTCAGCGAAAGGCTGCACCCACCACTTACCGCTCCGGGCGAACAGAACAATCCGTTCGCCCGGCCGCGCGCCAGTGACGCGACCCTCGATGGGCTCCAGCTGCTCCTGGCTACCCTCGCCCGCCGGGGGAGCGGCTGAACTCGATGGAAGGGCTGGCTTTGACCGCGCACGGCCCGGCAGCCGGTCAGGCGCAGACATGCCGCGGCGACGCAAGCAAAGCAGCCAAAACGGATTGCGACAGGAGTGGTTGAAGCATGTGCTGCGATTCAGAAATAGAGTTTCAACCCGACTTGCACCTGCCGCGGCTGATTGGCCTGCGCCGTGATCTGCCCGAAGGTGGCGTCGCCGACGTTGGTGTCGGGCGCCGCGAACTGAACGCGGTTGAGAACGTTGAAAACCTCCAGCCGCATTTCCAGCCTGGCGCCTTCGCGAAACTCCAAGGGCAGCTCTTTGAACAGCGACGCGGTCAGATTGTCGGTTCCCGGCATGCGGGCATTCGGCAGGACGCGCGGCGCGTCGCCGTCGGTGTAGGGCGCGGGCTTCACCGCCACTTGAGGATTGGCGAAATATTGATTCAGGTTGCCGGTTCCAGCCACCTGGAGCGGCGCCAGCAGATTGGGATATTGATTGCCATACGTCGGCAGGCTGACGCTGCAGCCGCCGCATAGGAAGAGCTGGATGGGAAGCCCGTTATCGACTCGATAGATGCCGTTGACTTGCCATCCCCCAAAGACGCGCCCGGCCAGTCCTTCCAGGTGGCGTCCGAAGGGCAATTGATAAACGAAGCTGAGTTGGGCGATTTGCGGAATGCTGAACACGGAAAGCGAGCGGTCCAGCCGCAGATTGTTCGGATCGCGCGCCGTCGATTCGCTGGTGGTAGAGCCGCCGGTCAGGAACGAATAGCCGCTCGATCCCAGCGAGGAATCGTCGAGGCTCTTCTGGAAAGTATAGGAGAACAGGAATTGCACTCCGCGCCGAGAAACGCTTCTCGATGCGGAGTTGCGCCGCGTTGTAAATGGAGTTGGCCCAGGGAACGAAGCTGCTGCTGATTCCTGAGGCGGTTCCGTTGCTGTATTGCGGATAGGGCACGTACAGTTTCCAGCGCGGAATGGTTGGGCCGGAAAGATCGGCGACTGTCTTGGAAGCACGCCTGTAGAAAGGATTGGGAACCTGCGCCAGATAGTAAGACGGATTGGCGCGAAACGCATCGGCCACGTTGGGCGGAAGCGCGTCGAACTGGTTCGCGATATCCCATCGCGTAGAGATGCGTTCCTTTTCTTCCAATATACTCCGCGTCCACCAAGATCGGACCACGGAAGCTGGTGCTGAATGTCGAAACTCCAGGACTGCTCCTGCGGCGTCTGATTCAGGCTGCGAACCGGAATGTCGGTCAACGCCTGGCCCAGCAGCGTGGACGGGCCCTGGCTGATTGCCGATGGCGGTCTGGATTCCGAACGGAAATGGATTGCGCAGAAATTCGAGCGGAAGCCAGGGCGCCGACGGGACGTTGTTGACTCCGGTCGTGATCGCGTCATAGCCCAGGAACCCGCCGCTGACGGCATTGCCCACCACGCCGAGATCGGAGGGATCGTAGTAGATCCCATAGCCGCCGCGCAAGCGTGGTGCGGCTTAGCACGTTGATAGGCGAAACCGAATCTCGGGCCGACTTCGCCCCAGTAGGTGTTGAATTCGGTTCTGGGATTTCCGTCCACGCCCACGTACTCCACCGCGCCATGCAGATTCAATCCGGGGACCGAGATCGGCGACGGCGCGGCAGGGATCGAAGTAGCTCATCTGGTTGTAGCGCTCGGTTCGCGGGGTTTCGACGTCGTAGCGGAATCCGAGGTTCAGTGTCAGTTTCGTGGTCACGCGCCAGTTGTCCTGAATGAATCCGCCGATCTGGTAATTCTGCGTGGAGGTGAACGGCGGGATTTCGTATTCGGTAAAGCCGTTGTCGACGTAGCCGATCATCAGTCCGGCCAGCGCGTCGCCGCCCACGCCAGCCGTGCCGGACGCGGTGCCGTTGCTGGTGAAGGCGAAGAGTCCGTTGGGAGCGCCCGCTTGCAGGAAATTGATCCGGTGCCGCCGGAGTTCTCCGCCGGCCTTGATCTCATGCTTGCCTATGACATGATCCACGGATCCCACCAGGTGCCCGGTTTCACTGGCGAATTTGAGAATGGAATAGGCCTGGCCGCCGATGCATCCGTTGAAGCCGTTGCAGCCATACGCGCTGAAGAGCCAAATGGAGGGCGGGGTCAGAAAGCCCGAGGTATCGATGTAGGACGGCATCCCGAGGACTTTCGCCGGATCGAAGCCGCCAAACGACGCCGCCACGCCGTCGGTCGGGATACCAGTTGTGTCCGTATCCCAGCGAAACGGTCAGCAACGTGGCGGCGCTGAAGGTGTGCACGAAGTTCACGTCGCCGACCAAAGCGGAATGCTTGGTGGGCCCTTGCGTGTTGGTGTCGTAAACGCTTCCGAAGAAGTTCGGATTTTCGCCCGCAGTCCCATTCGTGCGAGAACCGCACGCTCGCGATGTCCTTGTCGCTGAAATGCTGATCCAGCTTGATGTCGAAGGATTGCTGGTTGAACGGGCTGGACGCCGTTGCCACCCAGTTGTGATACGGATCGTAGGCGGACGTTCCGACGTTCAAATTGGGAAGCGGAAAGGCTTGAATCAGTTTGGCGCCGACCGGGTCGATCAGGTTGCCGGGCGTGGGCGGCAGATTTCCGAGGCCGAAAGGAATGTTGGGATTGCCCGGGCTGATGTAGGTGGCGAGGTTGTCGAACGGGATGGGCGCGCGGCCGGTGGCGTTATTTTGCGCATCCGGTTTGCTGGTGTAAGGATCGTAGATCTGTCCGGCGGGATTGGAGCAGATGCCGCTGGAATTGAACGTGCCGCCCACGCGCGCGCACAACTCGCCGAAATTGCCGGTGCGCTCGGCCGCGTCCGGAACTCCGGCCATCGAAGACGTTGCTCCGGTCAGCGCGCGGATGCCGTTGAAGTCGAAAAAGAAGAACGTCTTGTTCTTGAAGATCGGGCCGCCGGCTGGTCACGCCGAAATCGTTGCGGGTGAGATGCGGCTGCGCGAGGCCCGCGGCGTTGGCGAAAAACGAATTCGCGTTCAGATCGTTGTTGCGGAGGAACTCGATACAATTCGCCATGGTATTGATTGGTGCCCGATCGCGTTACCACGTTGACGATCGTGCCGCCGCTATTGCCGAACTCGGCGCTGAAATTGGCCTGCTGGATTTTGAACTCCTCAATCGCGTCCACCGGCGGAACGTACAGCGCCTTCTGAACGCCGGGATTGTTGTCGCTGTTCATGATGCTGACGCCATCCAGCAGCAGGTCGGCCTGGGCGTTGCGGCTGCCGTCGGATACGAAATTGGTGACGAATCCGGGAGTGCTCACGCCGTTGCCGTAGGTGCTGCCGGGCGTTTGCGAGACGCCCGGACGCGAGGAACGCGAGATCGAACGGATTGCGATTCACCAGCGGAAGGTCGTTGATCAACTGGCGGGGCAGGGTTTGGCTGATGGTGGCGTCGTCGGAGAGCAAGGATGCTTGCGCTTCCACGATCACGGTTGGCGACTTGCTGCCGGAAAGCTGCAGGAGGCGTTGACGGTTACGTTTGCATTGACGTCGAGTGCGATTTTCGGAATCGTGTAGGTGTCGAAGTCGGGAGCCTGGACCTGCAACGAATAATTGCCGGGCGGGAGCGGGCGGAAAAGATAGCGGCCGGCGCCGTCGGTCTTGGCGCTGCTGTGCGTGTCGCGATCGATGTCGGTCAGGTTGACTTCGGCCTGGGGCACCGACGCGCCGGAGGGATCCGTCACGATGCCGGTGACAGAGCCGGTGTAAAGTTGCGCGCGAGAGAACAGGGCCGCGCAAAGCAAGAGCAGTAGTGTTCGGGATGCCAACGTAGGCCGGTCCTCAACTTTTAAGGAACTCGCGCAAAACCAAACGCAGCGCGAAACAGTTCCTGGCCTGTTTTGTGGTGCACGCCTCGCCCTTTGCGCCTCTGATATTCTTTATGGTCACTTCAGGATTTGACGCTGTCAACCATGAACTGGACTCAAATCGGAAAATCGGCGTGCCCGGTGGCGCGATCCTGGCAATCGTCGGGGATCGCTGGACATTGTTAATATTGCGTGAATTATTTGTTGGCAGTAATCGCTTTGAGGACATGCAAGCCCAGACTGGAATGTCGTCTCATTTACTATCCAGGCGCCTGAGGGGGCTCGGAACGGATGAGATTCTCACGCGTAAACGGTACTCCCAGCGTCCGGTTCGGTATGGCCGGCTAACAACAAAAGGACGGGACCTGTATCCGGTGCTCCTCGCAGTGAAGGCGTGGGGCGAAAAATGGGGTGGGTCCGGCGGGCGGAGGAGCGGTCCACGAGATCGTGCACACCGGCTGCGGACATGAGACCGGGCTGGCACTGTCTGCCCTCCTGGAAGGAGCCATTCGGTTCGCGCGATGTAGAACCAGGTTCGGGACCAAGTCGCCGCGGAACGAAGCCGGCGGCAAGCGGCGTCTCTCGGGCGCTGACGTTTGAACAGCTAGCCTCATTTCGCCAGAAAGCTGCGTACATGCCCGGCGCCCGGGTTGCCAGCAGAGTTGCCAGCAGGGCTGCCCTCACGCCGCGCGGTTAAGGCATCGTTTCCGCACAAAGCCTCTCGTGTCTGCCGCAGCGAAATCAGCATCGAGTTGCGCGAAACCCGCCGCACAATCGGATCCACAAAAAAGCGCGCTGCCAGCGGAATCTCGCGGCTCAGCGCGATGGCTTCCAGTTCAACGTATACACCCCCATCCCGCTGTTCGAAGCGCGCGATGCTAAACAGCTTCCAAATGTAGCCCCGCCCTCGCCTTCCGGTGTTTCATGCTCATCCGGCTCGCCATAGTCCTCGATTTCCTGCAAACGCGTGGTTCGTGAAATGCTGTACATGCGATTGTCATCAAGGCGCACATAGGTTGCCTGGTAATCGGCGTCCAAAGCTCTTTCCAGGAAAAATGCCTTGTTCATGATCCGCATGGAGAATTGGTCGCTCATCGGGCCGCGAGCGATGGCTGTGGACTCGATTACCGCCGGCTGGTAATAATCCTTGTACCGATCGTAGTTCCGCGTGACGTTCATGACCTGCTCAATAGTGAGGCTGGGCAGAAACATCGAGCCCATCCAGTGATGAATCAGTCCGCCAGACACATGGTCCGGACTGGCTCCTGGCGCGGGGGCCACTACGATCTCTCCGGCGTGAACCCTCGCGGCGCGCTCCGCGTTTTCAAACGTCCAAAGAAAACAGGAGCCGGGACTGATCCGGTGTTGAAGATCGACCCGAGCCGCATCCACGTAATCGTCCCAGGCGGAGACTGTTTCCGGTTTCAAATTGGCCGCGCTGGCCGGGAATGGGAAGAGCAGGGCCGCAATCAGCAAGGGCAGGCTCACGGCCCATTTGAGGAAGCAGCGCCGCACGGGCAACCAACTGCGCGGCGCGGTTCAGGCTGGGGAAGCTGCGCGCCAAAAATAGATTCAGCCAGCGAGCGGGAAGCGTTTGAGTTGGCGACGAAATGCCCGCCCGCCTCCTGCCATCGCAAAAACAGCGAGCGGCCTTCCTGTTCGACAGTGGTGACGAATGTGATGTCGATAATTGGGCTTTTGCCCATGATCAGCGACGAGGCGGTGTGCCAGACTTGTTCCAGCCGGCGCGCGCCATCGCCGTTAATAACTCCCACCAATTGAAGGCGAAAGGCTGTTGGCCCATCATGAATGTAATAGTCGAGTCCCGGATTCGTCATATGCCCTCATGTGCGTTGAGATGCAAATGAACGGCCACCCGATTCACATGCCCGATGGAGTTATTGACGGTCGCCTCAATCGTGTTTACCGGCAAGAATCTGCCTGACATCGCTGTAGTCGGAGAAACTTCACATGAAAATCATTGAGGCGCGTTATTGCCCTCGACGCGTCGGTGTGCACGGTCGAACGATGTCAGGGCCGTTTGATTGAGGATTGGATCGATCAGACGGAACGAGCAAGTGGTTCTCAACGGATTGACCTAATCGCGTTCATCTGTGTCATCGCGGCGAGGGTTCTTTGCGTGATGCACCTTTAAAGGAACTTGAGCAGCGCTTCGCTGGTTTCTTGCGGCAGTTCTTCCATGAGCCAATGGCCAGCGTTTTTGAGTACGACGACCGTTACATCGGAGCCGACCAGTTTGGCTTGCCGGCCGAGAGCTTCTCCGTTGGCTTTTTCGCCGCCGATGGCCAGGATCGGCATCGGAAAGTTTCGTCCGTGCGAACGCTGCGAAATCTTCGGCCGCCTTTTGGAACGAAACAAAATACGCCCAGCCTGCCCGCATGCGTCCTGGACGAGCATAAGCTTTCGTATATGCCTGGCGGTCCGCTTCAGGAATGGAATACATTTTGTCCGCCGCGAAAGTCGTTCCAGAAATGCTCGAAATAGATGCGTTCGCGTCCCTGCACCAGCGCCTCGGGTGTGGGTCCGTGAAATCGGAAATGCCAGATGCCAGGATTGTCGTAAATGTCTTTCCAACCGTCCACTCCTGGAAGAAATGCGTCCATGAGCACGAGCTTTTTTACCTCGGCTGGGAACTTCGCCGCGTAAGCGTAGGCCACCATCAGACCGATGTCGTGCCCAACCACTTCCGCGTTCTGAATGCCGAGTGAGGCCAGCAGCGCGTGTATGCGGGTGGCCGCCGTGGTCATATCCAGACCGTCCGCGGGAATGGATGAATCTCCAATCCCAGGCAGATCGGGAGCGACTACGGTGAATCGTTCCGCGAGCGCGGGAATGATCGGCTTCCACATGCGGCTGGTTTCGGCATAGCCATGGATGAGGATGAGCGGTGCTCCGTGGCCGGCGGTCAGGTAATGCAGTTCGACTCCGTCAATGTTGGCGGTTTTGGAAGAGATCATTTATGCTAGAGAGCCTTGAGCGGCAATCTCACTTGAAAACTGGTTCGCCCGGGGCGCGATTCAACGGAGACCTCGCCGCGATGGCTGCGCACAATCCGGTAAACGGTGTCCAGGCCCATGCCCGTGCCTTCGCCGACGTCCTTGGTTGTGAAGAACGGCTCAAAGAGATGAGGCCTCACCGAATCCGGAATGCCCGGCCCATTGTCGATGATCTCAACCAGAAGGAAATCGAGCTCGCGTGACGTTCGAATGATCAACTGCCCCTTGCCGCCCATGGCATCGATGGCATTGTCGATCAGGTTGGTCCAGACCTGGTTCAACTCGCTTCCGCGCGCGAACACGCGGGGAAGGTCAGGATCGAACTGGCGCTTCACTTCCACTCCGCGCTTCAGCCGGAATTTCAGCATGGTCAAGGTGCTTTCGATGCCGCGGTGAACGTCCACTTCCTGCTCGGGCGCCTGATCCATGTACGTGTATTCTTTGATGGCGCGGACCAATTCGGAAATTCGCCCGGTGCTGGCTTCAATTTCCCGCGTCAATCGTTCGGCTCCGACGGCGAGCAACCACGCGCGCGAGAACATGCGAGAGCACGCCGTCCCGATACTCGGCGCCCAGTTTCTCCAGCGCCGCACGATCCACCCCAGCTTCCACCAGGCCGGAAGCGAGCCGCGACGCGTTGGCGATATTGCGCCGATTCAGCCAGGAGGCCAGCTCTTCTTCGAGATCGCTCTGTTCGAGCGCATCGCGTTTCAGCGCGTCGACTGAGGACTTGGACGCCAACTGGTCCAGCAGGTTCTCTTCAAATGAAGCGAGTGCCGAACGCTCCATCGCAGGAAAGCGAATCGTCGTCGAGAAGCTTGTTGGTTTCGCGAAGCTCCTGCATGCACTCGCGCAGACCCTCCGCCGCCCGCCCCGCCGCGGAAGCCGGATTGTTCAACTCGTGAGCCAATCCGGCGGAAAGTTTACCGAGCGCGCTCAACTTGTCGCGCTGCTGCTCCGCCCGGCTGTATTCGCGTATTCGATCGGCCATGACGTCCGATCAAGCGTGGAAGCAGCTCCGGAATGCGCTGCAGCATTTCGTCAAAATGGTCTTTGTGCAGACCGAGAAGCCGGCTGGGCACGGTGGCGCGGGCCGTCATGGGGAAGCGCGTCATGCGCGAGAACGGCAACATGTCCCTGTCACCTGGCCGCTGCGCGCCACAAAGCCGGGTGCATCCTGCCGCCCCGTTTTCACGGCGTCCGCGGATTTCTCCTTCGAGCAGGACGAACAGCATCTCCGCCGGATCGCCCTCATGCAGAAGAACGTCTCCGGGCGACAAGGTGCGTTCTTCCGCGCTCGTCACGAACCATTGCAACTGGTCGTCGCGCAGGTCCGCGAAGATATCGATGGCACGCAATAGCTCGGCGGCAGCCTGTTTTTGGGATGATTGCGGCGTGGTCAAGATACGTTACTCAAGTATTGATGAACGAACTGGATAGCGACGGAGCCTTCGCCCACGCCGGAGGCGACTCGCTTCACCGAACCATATCGAACGTCGCCTACCGCGAAGACGCCCGGGATGTTGGTCTCGAGCAGACTGGGATCGCGCTCCAGCGTCCAGCCTCTGGGCCGCTTGCCGGGCTTGAGCAGGTCCGGGCCCGTCAATATGAATCCTCGCTCGTCGCGCTCGATGGTGCCGTCCAACCATGCGGTGCGCGGCTCAGCGCCGATGAATACGAAGAGCGAATTCGCGGGAACGCGGCTGATGTCGCCGGTGAGATCGCAGCGGAACGATACACTTTCCAGACGATCTTCGCCGTGCACCTCAACCACGCTGGTGCAGTATTCGATGTGGATATTCGGCGCGGTTTGGATCTGCTCGATGAGGTACTGCGACATGGTGGCCCCGAGCGAATTGCCGCGCACCAACACCACCACCCGCCGCGCGAATTGCGACGCTGACATGGCGGCTTGTCCGGCTGAATTGGCGCCCCCGACTATATAGACATCCTCGTCCCTGCAGGATGCCACCTCGGTTGAAGTGCCGCCATAATAAACGCCCGCGCCTTGCAAGCGATCGATGCCCGGTATGTCGAGTTTGCGCCATTGAACGCCGGTGGCCAGCAGCATGGCGTGACAAGACAGCTCGGTTCCATCGTTGAGGCGCACATAACGATAGGGACCATCCACGCGGAGCGCCGTCGCTTCCTGAGGAGAGACGATCTCTACGCCAAAACGGCGGGCTTGCGCAACGGCGCGGCGCGCGAGATCTCCGCCCGTGAGACCCGAAGGAAAGCCGAGGTAGTTTTCAATGCGGGAGCTGAGGCCAGCTTGTCCGCCCGGCGCTTCCTTTTCAATCATGATCGTTTTCAAGCCCTCGGAGGCGCCGTAAACCGCGGCAGCCAATCCGGCCGGTCCGCCGCCGACAATCGCGACATCGTAGAACTCCAGGCCCGCGCGCGTCCTCAGCCCCAGGCGCTGCGCCAGATCTTGTGTCCGCGGTTCCGACATACAGTTTCCTTCCGGGAACATCACCAGCGGCAACTTCAACTCGTCCGGAGAGAAGCTCTTCAGAAGGCGCTCGACCTCTTCGTCGCGGTTCGCCGCGTCGGCGTCCAGCCACTGATACGGGACTTGGTTCCGCGCCAGGAAATTGCGGATCTCATAAGATTTCGAAGACCAGCGCGTGCCAAGCACCCGAATGCCGTCGAAGGGCGGATGGAAATTGGCGTACCAGTCGTTCAGTAAGTCGTCCAGAACCGGGAAGAGCTCCTGTTCCGGCGGATCCCACGGCTTCAGCAGGTAGTGATTGAGTTGAACGTCGTTGATCGCTTTGATGGCGGCGTCGGTGTCCGCATACGCGGTGAGAAGCGTTCGCTTGGCGTTGGGATAGAGCTTGATGGCCTCTTCAAGCATCTCCACGCCATTCATCTCCGGCATGCGGTGATCCACCAGCAGCAGGGCCACGGCGTCGTTCCGCTGCTGGAGCCGGCGTAACAGGTCGAGCGCGGTGCGGCCGGAGTCCGCGCGCAGCACGCGGTAGCGTTCATCGTAGCGCTTCTTGAGGTCGCGTTCGATGGCGCGGAGAACTTCCGGATCGTCATCCACCGTCAAAATAACTGGCTTCTGCATGTTGGTACCTGCGAGACGGGAGCAATCGTGGACCCAAGCGTATTGTCACATTCTTCGGCTCGCGCGCGCTGTGTGCTCAGTATGTTGGACGCGCAGGGAGTGCAGGATTGGAAGTGCGTGACGACGGGTTGACGCGATTGGGTCAATGGGCGGTCAGGAAATTCGAGCGCGTTTAATTCGATGCCAGCGGGATATCCACTACGAGAGGGGCGCGCGGCGCGGAGAGGGGCGCCGCGCCTGTTCCCAGAACGGCGCCGTTTACCGCTCCGCCCAGCAAACCGGTTCTCCCCAATTGACCCATCACTTGCGATAGGGCTGCCGGTATGACCACCAGCCGGAGCCTTTCGCCAGCGCCGCCAATTTTAATCGGCTCGTTCGGGACCTGAATCGAAAGGTCCGGCGCAACGAGCGCAGCCACGGCATCGGCGGGATAGACGCGTTTCAGGTTTCCGGCCGGTTCCACTCGATAGAGCGCCAGGTAGCCGGCAAGAGTGGACGTCACTTCCACGCGAATGTTGTCCCCGGCCGGACCGCTGCGAATCAGTGAGTACCGCACCAGCGGACCAGTGTAAAACGGCGCGTTTGCCGCGAGCCCGTCGGAAAACTGCCGCCGAACCGCATCGGGAATTGGCAGGGGGCCCGCGGCGCGGAAGCTCGCTACGGCAGGGCGGGTGGAATCCAGTTGAACTGGAGACGAGATCAGCGGCTCCGCAGCCGGGCGGGATGCGATCGTGGCACGTGTAATAGGACTGGGAGCGGTTGGGGCCAAATTGGATGCCACTTGTTTCGGAGTACTGGGCTGAGGCTTGGGCTGCAATTGCTTCTTGAGTTCGGGCGCCGCTGGCTCCAGTTTGGCTTCTAACTCGGGCGCAGGTTTCGGAGCAATTGTGGTGGATGCTGTCTCTGGCGGCGCGATGAGCCTGGGCGCGTTATATCGGTTCATGATCGCGATCAGGATCACCGCTGCCACCGCGGGTATCGCCACGCCGAGCAGCCAGCGCCGCGAGCCGAAGCGTGGACGGCTTCTCGCTCGTTTCGGAATATTGAGCGCTCTGCGCACTTGCTCGCGCGACACCGGATCATCCAGCAGTTCCCGCAGTGCGTCTTCATTTTGCAACGCGTTAAACAGTTCCTGATCTTCGAGCGCCGCTTCGAACAGAATCTGGCGCTCGTTCGCGGTGAGCGCGTTGGTTGCGTAGCCTCCCAGCAGTTTGCGGATCTCGTCCTGCGTCATGGTTCTTTTTCCAGATCTCGCATGCTTTCGATTAACTGCTGGCGGCAACGAAAATCCCAGGTATAAATGGTGTTCAGGGAATTCGCTCCCAGAATGGCTTGGATCTCGGCGAAGCTCTTGCCTTCCAGCTTGAGCGCCAGCAGTTTCCGGCACCGCTCGCCCATGGCGGCGATCGCGGCCATCAACCGCTCACGCGCCTGCCGCTGTTCCATTGCGGTGAGCGCGTCGGTGCGTCCGTCGGGCATCTGAATCTCTTCGGCGGAAACCTGCGTGAACTCCCCGTGCCGGCGCGCTTTCCTGCGCTGCGCCATCATTTTGAAACGAACGATTTTGAGCGAAAGCGGGAGAAGATCTTCCAACCGGTCCAGGTCCCCGTACTTCTCATGCAGCAGGATCAGGACTTCCTGCGCCAGATCCTCGGCGGCATCCCTCTGCATTCTAGATGCCGCGAAGCCCACAATCCTTTCGCGCAGCTTCCGCAGGGTCTCCTCGCGCGAGCCGGGCGCCTGGTCCAGGCTCTTGGTGGACGTTGATCCCATGAATCGGATTACCGACCAAAGGATACTGCTTTGTGAGGCGCGCTGACAAGCTACGCGGCCGGATGAACCGGCATTCTATACGTAGGGAATGCCCTTTCCAGCCATGCCGATGCTGGCCCAGAGCAGGATGGAAAAACCCGCAGCCAGTTTGCTTTTGAGGGGGCTCGAGTTTCTTAGAGGATCGGTGAATTTGCGCCGGACGGTGAAATGCCACAGGATTGCCACCACCAGGAGCATCATCTTGATGGGAAACGAAACGCTCTCGTAGCATTTCTCGGTCTCCGACAAAAACATCGGAATGCCGGTGGCGATCATCACGGCAATGCTGGTCACCAGCCAGGGCTCCAGATCGCGGCCGATTTGTGCGTCCGGCTCATAACGGACACCTATCCCGAAAGCTCGCAGATTGATGATCAGAACGGTCCCGAGCAATACCGCCAGCGCAAGAAGATGAAAACTTTCGATGACCGGAAATGCCCAGGTGGTATTGCGCACAGCCGTACCTAGCCAGGTCCGCCCGCACCAATCAAAGAAGGGCAGGAAAGATTGGTTAAGCATAGGCCAGCGCCCGTCCCATGGCCACCACTCCGATCCAGATGGCCAGCGAGAATCCACCCGCCAGTTTCGCTCGCCAGGGTGTGCCGCCTTTATCCCAAGCTTCTACATCCGGGAACACCGTGTAGTGAAAAAGCAACGCATTTAATCCGGCAACAGCCAGCAGCGTGACTTTCACGCGGAAGAACGGACTGTTGTAGCATTTCACGGCCTCCGACGCGAATAAAACGGAGCCGCTCAGGATCATCACGATAAAGCCGGTCCACACCCATGGCAAGAACTGTGCCGCCACGGTTGAAACCGGTCGGCGCCGCATAAAGAGGCCGAGCAGACGCATGTCGAGAATCGCGGCCGGCCAGATCATCACGCTCAGGGCCAGAGAATGGATGCTCTCAATCACGGGAAACTTCCATGTGGAATGGGTGATGCCGCTGGCCCACGGCAGGTTCTGGAGCCACTCACAAGCACTAAGGATGGTCACTGCGATTTTTTCTCGAAGAACTTTTCGTAATCCACGTGGTTTTCACAAACGAATTCATCAACTCTTTCTTCATCGGGACGGGCCGGAAGCACGCGCGCGGGAAACACCCAAGGAGATCGAAACACGTTGGGATCATCCACGGTAACGTTGTACGACAGACCGGCCGGTACTCGCTGGAAGCGTTCCACCACATGCAGCGAGTCGGTGTGCCTGTAACCGCTTACCTCGGTTTTATCGTTGAACCCGATGGTGTCTACCACCAGCGTGTCGCCATCCCAGTGGCCCACCGATTCACCCATCCATGTTGGATCCGGGTCCGGCGAATGGGGACGGCCATCGAGCGGAATGAAGCGGAAAGTGTTGGGATACTCGAATAGCATTACCAGGAAATTTTGTTTCTGAACGATTTGGAACGGATAAGGAGTAACGTATGTTTGCGGCACTCCGAGCGGGACGCAATCCGTCCCTAAAGTGGTCCTGCCTCCCACGAAATTTCCGCTGCGGTCGACTTTGAATTTCTCGGCGCCGGGCTTCAGATCGGGCGGCTGAAGATCGCGGACGCCGGCGAAGCCATAAACTCCCGTGAGATCGGGTTTACCATCCGGCATGCGGGCTTCTTTCGGAGCGGAGGCGGGTTCAGCGGCGGCCACCACCGGAACAGTCCCAGGGATGGTAACCGTCACAGATTGGGACAGGCTGGTATTGTTTGGTCCGCCGACCGTTAGCGTGTACGTCGTGGTCGCGGATGGATGCACACGGCGGATTCCTCTGGCCGGGACGCGGCCGAGCTCCGGCGTGATGGTAAGTCCGAGTGGGTTTTCAGTTGCCCAGGTCAGAACCGCCGATTGCCCCGCTTGGATGGAAGCTGGTTTTGCCGTGAAACTGACGATGCGCGCCGGCGGAGCAAATCGCGCCCGCCTTACCGGTGGCGGCGCGGGCGGAGACGTCGGCGCTTGGGCTGGTAAGATGGGCGCCAGCAGCATCGATAGCGCCAACGCCCGCACGACCCACACTCGTACAGGAAGACACGTCACCCTGGTCATTGTTGCTTTCAGTACCTCCACCGCTCGAGCAACTATGACTTAATCGTCCGGCCGTCGGCGAGTTTCATCAAAGAGCTCAGCATGGCAGGATCGCCACTCTTGGCCGCTCCGCCGGTGCAGCTGATCACATCTCCAGGCTTGACGGTATCGTGCGCCCAGCCATACGATTTCAGGTGGTTCAGGCTCATCATCTCGATCTGCCACTCCACCTTTTTGCCCTTCTCGTCGGTGACCAGGAGATAGATATATGCATGCGGATTGGTCCACTCGAATCGCTCCACCG
This sequence comes from Bryobacterales bacterium, assembly GCA_963713415.1. Classification (GTDB taxonomy): domain Bacteria; phylum Acidobacteriota; class Terriglobia; order Bryobacterales; family Bryobacteraceae; genus Palsa-89. Next base: position 26,720 of record CAVQLV010000003.1, read on the forward strand.
TTCCGGTTACCGTGACGGGGTTCGCCATGTTGTACATGGCCGTGGAATGGTGCGCAAAGGAGGGCACTGGAGCCAGCATCACACCGAGCGCGATCATCACCGCCGTTAAACGCAAATTCATTTTGCTTGAAACCTCCACTTATTTTTTCTCGAAATATTTAGTGTAATCCGTATTGTGCTCGCAGACGAATTCGTCTACTTTCGTCAGGTCGGTCCGCAGGGAGAAGTTTCTCTTCACAGTCCAGGGCTTCACGAAAACGTTCGGGTCGTCCAGCGTAGCCTCGTACTCCAGCGTGTTGTAGCTGGCGCGGCGGAAGCGCTCGACAATATGCAGGGCGTCGGTATGCCGGAAGCCGTTGATCTCGGTTTTGTCGTTAAACCCGACGCTGTCCACCACCAGCGTGTCGCCGTCCCAATGGCCGATGGAGTCGCCCATCCAAGTGGGATCCGGATCTGTCGGATGCGCGCCGCCGTCGGTGGGGATGATCCGAAACGTGCCCGGATATCCGTAGAGTATCGCCAGGTGGTGAGCGCTCTCCACCAGCTCGAATTGATAAGGCACGCTGAAGGCTTGCGGACCGGCCAGCGGCATGCAATCGGCATATTGCCCGGAGTCGTCCGCACCACGGACCACTTTATACTTCTCGGCTCCAGGCTTTAGGACTGGACCATCGGGAGCCTCGCCGGGATTCCCACCGCGCGCTGCCCCAGGAGCGCCCCGGCGGCCTCCTCCAAAACTGAAATCGTATACTCCGGAAAGATCGGGCTTGCCGTCTGCGGTGCGCGGCGCTTCTTTGGGGGTGTTCTGCGTCGCGGCCGTGCTCTCGGCGGCCGGAGCGGTGCCGGCCACGTTTACGATAACGGTGCGAGTGAGCACTTCATTATTCGGCCCATGCACGGTAAGTGTGTAAATAGTTGTGACCTTGGGCGAGAACTGTTGGACGCCTCGGGCGGTGACACGACCCGCATCGGGCTCGAGTGTGACGCCGGTGGGATTCTCCGTTGCCCAGGTCAGGGTGACGGACTGGCCGGGTTGGATGGAATCCGGTTCAGCCTTGAAGTCCATGATGCGAGCCGGAAGCAGGCGCGCGCGCTGGTATGGATTCCCGGTTCCGGCGGAAACCACGCCCTGCTGCGGCGGCTCCGCTGGCGTCTGGCCCCAAGCCACCGCGCCCGGTAACGCGGCCATGACGGCGGCCAATACCGCAGTCTCAAACTTTATTCTGAATGCCATTTCTCTCCTGCACCCCATTAGAAACTATATTTCAACGCGAATTGCATAATCCGGGGATCGTTGATCGAAGAGCTGAGAGCCCCCAGGCCGGCCGCGGTGGCCGGAACAATCTGTCCGAAATTCGCGGCAGTCAAGCTGGTGACTGGATTGTATGGGTTGGTCCAATTGGGCAGGTTAAACGCCTCCCCACGGACTTCCAGACTTTGATGCTCGGTGATGGGGAAAATGCGCGACAGAGCCATATTCAGGATGAACGCCCCCGGGCCTCGCAGCGCGCCCGCGCCCATGTTCCCGTAGGTTCCCAGTGCCGGCTCGGCAAAGGCTTTGGGATTCAGCCATCCGTTCGGGCCTTTATTTGGCAAATAAGGATCCGCCAGGATTTGGTTGGGGCGCTGGATGGTTCCATTTCCGTTCAGCGCTTGATCCAGTACGTCGCTCACATTGATGGGCGGCCCGGTTTGGATCACCGCGGAAACCGACATTCTCCAATCTCCGGCCACCAGCTTCAGGAGATGGTTCGAATATTCCGGCGACGCAACCACCAAGGTTTGGTTGAACACTTGACGCCGGTCCGCGCCGGCGCACGGTCCGCGATCCGCCGCCCGGTTGTTGTAGCGCGTTTCCGAATACAGCGACAAGCCAACGGCCGGAGTGTAATCGTCGGAGATGCAATGGGACCAGGTATAGTTCGTGCTTGAAGTGAAGTTGTGTCCGAAACGATGCAGCGCCGTGAGGATCAGGCCGTTATAGCTTCCAGTTCCGCCCGTATCCAGGACCTCGGTTTCGCCGTAATACGGTCCCCACTTCGGATTCACAAAATTCAGCCGGCGCCGTTGAGCGGTAGTTGCGGTGCTATCGCACTGCGCCTGGGTGTAGGAAACTCCATTGATGGTGCATGGCCCTATGCCCAGGAATTGCGACTGGTTCACCGGATTGTTCAGCCACAGGTGGCGCGTGGCATTTCCCGAGTAAGTGGCCGAGATAAGCCAGTTACTGCCCAGTTGCCGCTGGATGCTGAGGTCGTATTGCTGGATGTAAGTGGGTTGGATCACGAGCGGATAGCCGTAAGTCAATTGCGCATTCCCTTGCGCGAATACGTGACTACTCGCCGGCCCCAACGGGTAGGGGTTTCCACCCGGGAAATTAATCCATGGATTACTGAAAGACCCTGGATTGGTAACGGTAAGGTTTGATCCCCAGGGAGGCGAGAAGCCAAACTGATCGAATGCAAAGCTGGGCAGGTCATAAAAGATACCGTAGCCGGCGCGAACCGTCATTTTGCCATTCCCTTGCGGGTCCCAAACGACGCCCACTCGCGGGGAAAAATTCGCCAGCTTATTGGAACTGTATTGGTTATTGGGAAGTCCGGGATCGCCGCCAAAAACCATCCCCGCCGGCGCATTGGGGAGCACGGTGCTCACCACGCCATTCACAAAGTTAGCCGGTGAAAAGGTCAGGGTTTGGTTGTAGGGGTTGGTATGCGCGAAGAAAGGATCCCAACGCACGCCAGCGCTGACCGTCAAGCGGCGGCTCAGCTTCCAGGAGTCCTGGACATACATCCCGAAGACATTCTGGTGCTGATCGCCATAATCCGGCGCAGCCTGGGCAAAGCTGCTGGGAGTCCCAAGCAGCAGGTCGGCATTCTGCAGGCCGGTAAATTGCCCATTGAACGTGAAGCCTCCGTTCGAGCTGAGATAGTTGATCGACGTGGCTTTCAGGTTGATAAACAGAAAGCCGAAGGCAATCTGGTGCGCCCCCACGGTCCACGACAAATCATCGGACGCTTGCCATGTGAGATAAGGCTGGACGGACGGCGTGGTGGCGACCGAGAAGCCGCCTGTGGTGCTGATCCCACCGATGTACTTACCGAATTGCGCGGTGGGTAACTGGTAGACGCCGGTGATTCCGAGATCGGGATAGCCAATATACGAGTTGTAGACAGTGGTGTTGGAACTGCGGTTGGTCACAACACGGAAGCTGTTTACCATGTTGGGCGTGATTACGTAGGTATCGCCGATGGTGGCGTTGAAGACGCTGTCGGACGCGCCGCCGATGGACTCCACCAGGAGACCGGCGCTGGGGCTGCCCGCCGGAGTCTCGTAGTTTGTCACGTAGTATCGTCCGAAGATAGTATTCTTCGTGCTCATCTGGTAATCGATTCTTACGATCCCCTGATTCTCCGTGAAACTAGCGGGCGTCGCGTAAGTGATTTTGCCGCATGGATCCGATGTGGTGGGAAGATATTTCTCGAGATTCAATGCAATCGGGCTGAAAGCCGACGGGCTGATCATGTTGTTGACGAAACCGAGCGACGCCGGAAGTGTCAGCGGAGTCGCCCGGCACAGCGTGGAGGTTACCGTCTGAAAATTTCCCTGCAGCATGGCCGGAGTGGGAACGTACGCCACGGTGCCGGTTGGGCTGGATTTGACGATGCTGTCCTGATAACCCACGAAAAAGAACAGCTTGTTCTTAAGAATCGGGCCGCCGATGGTTCCACCAAATTGATTCCTCTTCAAGCTGTCGCGGACGGGCTGAAAACGGTTACGCGCGTTGAACAGATAGTTCCGCACGAATTCAAAGGCGTCGCCATGGAACTGGTTGCTTCCGGATTTGGTCACCACATTCACCGCGCCCGCCGAATGGTAGCCATACTGGGCGGGAAGGGAATTGGTTTCCACCTTGAACTCCTGGACGGCATCGGGGAAGGGCAGAGGCAGATTCTGGTTGCTCAGCGGATCGTTATGCGTCCCGCCATCCAGGAAATACGACACCGTGCCCACGCCGCCGCCGCCAATGGAAACCGCCGTCGAGGACGGATAAGACGCGCGCCCGGCTAGCGTGCTGGTGTTGGCGCCTCCGGTGAGCAGGATCAAATCCGTCACCTGGCGTCCGTTCAGCGGCAGATCCACCACGCGCTGCTGGTCGATGACTTGGCCGACGCCGGTGTTTTGCGTTTCCACCATGGTCGCCGCAGCCTCCACCACAACTTGTTCGTTTACCGCGCCGACTTTCAGCGTGACGTCGATGGTGGGGTTGCTCGCAACCTGGAGCACGATGCCGGACTGAACCGCCTTGCTGAAACCTTCCTTGCTGACCTGGAGCTGATACGGTCCGATGGGCAACTCGGTGAACAGGTAGCCGCCATCGGTTCCGGTTGTTACGGTTCTGGAAGCGCCCGTATCGGTCTGGGTGACGGTGACTTGAGCACCTGCCACGGCCGACCCGGTAGGATCCTGAACCGTGCCTTTCAATTGCGACGAGGAGATAGCCTGCGCCCAAACGGCGGCGCTAGCAAGGAAAATACCGAGCAAGACAGCAGCAAAGATTCTCAACTTGGAACCCTTTCCCGCGGCTAGAGTGCATGCCTAAGCAGCCCTGATGCATGCCTGATAGCGTTGTGCGAGTGAGTATATTCCCTGGCGATGTGAGTGTCAAGGGCCGGTTTACTGCGATTTTTGGGGTTTGTCTGCTGGGACGGCTTCTCGCGCCAATCGTTGAGCATGCGGCACTCCGTTACATGCATGCACCGCAGGTGCCGCGGCAAGGCAGAGGCAAAGCAAAGAGGTTGGCTCGTTAAGCCGGCACCCGTGAAGAACGAGTGGTGTGACGCAATTCCGATGAATCGTTTTTGATAAGCTGGCTGCCCGGCATTTCGCCCATCCACTGCGAGGATTCCTGCAGGGCCAACTCCAGATTTCGGCGAGCCAGGCGGGCATGCTCGCGTACCAGCATTTCAGTCCGCGCGCCTTCTTTGTTGCCTAGAGCTTCCAGAATCGTTCGATGCTGCTCGCGCGCGATTGTCAACGCGTCGGCTGCTCTCTGTAATATCACCGCGCGCGGGGTGGCAAACGGAATTAATTGAATCCGCTCTACAGCCCAGCGCAACATCGGGCTCTTGGCAAGATCAATCAGAGCGGAATGGAAGGCAAAATTCACATCCGCATATGCGATCATTACGTCACTCGTGGCGGTGGTGCTGGATGCCAGAATGTATGGTTCGGAAATCCTGTCGAGTTCCGCGTTAATTCGCCGGATTTCGTCCAGCTCGCTAGGATCGCTCAGCCGTTCGGCCGCCAGCCTGGCTGCCGCTCCTTCCAGCACGCCGCGCGCTTCAATAGCGTCCCAGATGTCGCGTACCGTGAACTTTCGCACGGTAAAACCGACGCCTGATTCCAACGTTTCGAGAAGGCCCTCCTGGGCCAGGCGCTCCAGCGCGAGCCGGATCGGTGTTCGAGAAACGCCCAGGCGCGCGGCAATCGGGACTTCAAACATCCGCTCGCCCGGCTTGAATTCACCCCGCAAAACCATTTCCCGTAAACTCACCAATGCACGGCCTCGCTGCGACTCCGCATTATCCGTGGTTTGCTGTTGCCGTTTCACAATTGCCACGATTGTATCTTATTGGCACCTTGCACACTGTGGCGCCGATTCGCGCGGATTCGCGCGTGCTGCCTTCACGCTTGCCTCAACTCCTGATTTTGAGTTCACCGTGTTCGCACGATTGCGAACACGGCACGTTTGAGAACGTGCGCCACGCCATGCGACTGTCTGCGCTCGGCTACTTCGCGTATATCAAGATCACCGGATGCTGCGAGCCGGAGGTTGAAGACCCGCATGAATTGAAGCGCATCGTTGCAGGAGTAATCGCCGGACTCGGCATGTTCCCACGTCCGCTCAAATAGAGGAACGACGGAGCCAGCGGACTGCGCTGCTGTCCAATGGGAGGCTTATTGCAGCCGTTTTACCGCTTCCAGCGCGAGTTCGTGCAGCCCTTTTCCCCCCTGCGCCACGTAGGAGATAATCTGATCGCGCATGCGGCGCTCCCAAAACTTTTTCAAGTGATCGGTGACGCCGGCTACCGCTTCGTCGTGCGGATAAGCGGCAAAGTAGAGGGCGATCTGGTTCGCCCGGTGAATCATACGGTCCGATTCCATGCTGTCAGTCGCCGGCAGCGCCCGTCAGGATCTGGGTGGTCTGTTTGCGCGTTTCCAGATAATGCTCCTGCCACTCGGACATTTTTTTGGCCAGGCTCACTTCCACGGCGGTCACTTTGTATTCGGGACAGCCCGTGGCCCAGTCTTCAAACTCAGTGGTGACCACGTTCGCGCCGGTGAATCCGTGATGGAAGGTGGTATAAACCACGCCGGGCTGCATGCGCTCGGAAATGTGCGCGCGCAGCGACGTTTCGCCGGCGCGGCTGGTGAGCGACACGCGGTCGCCTTCGCGAATGCCGCGGTTTTCGGCGTCGAAGGCGTGAATTTCGAGAATATCCTCGGGGTGCCACACGTTGTTTTCGGTACGCGCGGTCTGCGCGCCCACATTGTATTGCGTGAGGATACGGCCCGTGGTCAGGATGAGCGGGAAGCGGCCGGTGGTGCGCTCGTCGGTGGGAATAAATTCGGTGATCATGAAGCGGCCCTTGCCGCGCACGAACCCGCCGATGTGCATCACCGGCGTGCCTTCGGGCGCCTTGGCGTTGCACGGCCACTGGATGCTGCCCATTTCATCGATCTTGTCGAACGTGACGCCGGCGAAGGTCGGCGTGAGGCGCGCGATCTCGTCCATGATTTCGGATGGATGGCTGTAGTTCATCGGATAGCCGAGAGCGTTGGAGAGGGCCTGGGTGATCTCCCAATCCGCCATGCCCGCTACGGGAGGAACCGCTTTGCGCACGCGGCTGATGCGGCGCTCGGCGTTGGTGAATGTACCGTCTTTTTCGAGGAAAGAGGAGCCGGGGAAGAACACGTGCGCGTAGCTAGCGGTTTCGTTCAGGAAAAGATCCTGTACCACCACGCATTCCATCGCGGCCAATCCGGCGGTGACATGTTTTGTATTCGGGTCGGATTGGAGAATGTCCTCGCCCTCGATGTAGATACCCTTGAACGTACCTTCGCAGGCGGCATCCAGCATGTTGGAAATGCGCAAGCCGGGTTCGTTTTGCAACGGAACCTGCCAGGCCTCTTCGAAGGCCAGACGGACATTATTTTCAGAAACGTGCCGATATCCGGGAAATTCATGCGGGAACGAACCCATGTCGCAGGCGCCCTGTACATTGTTCTGGCCGCGCAACGGATTCACGCCCACGCCGACCTTGCCGATATTGCCGGTGGCCATGGCGAGATTGGCCATGCCCATCACCATCGTTGATCCCTGGCTGTGCTCGGTGACGCCGAGTCCATAATAGATGGCCGCATTCCCGCCCGTCGCGTAGAGGCGAGCCGCGGCGCGCAGATCAGCCGCCGGTACGCCGGTGAAGCGTTCCACCGCTTCCGGTGAATTGCGCTCTTCGGCGACGAATTTGCGCCATTGCTCGAAGGCTTCCGGCTCGCAGCGCTCCCGCACATATGGCTCGTCTACCAAGCCTTCGGTAACCACGACGTGCGCGATCGCGTTGATCACGGCAACGTTCGTTCCGGGCTTGAGTGGCAGATGATAATCCGCCTTGACGTGGGGGCTCTCGACTAAATCGATGCGCCGCGGATCCACCACGATCAGCCGCGCGCCCTCCCGCAGCCGCTTCTTCATATGCGAGGCGAATACGGGATGCGCATCGGTGGGATTGGCGCCGATGACCATGATGACATTCGTGGCATCGATAGAATCGAAATCCTGCGTGCCGGCCGAGGTTCCGAAGGTCGATTTCAAGCCGTAGCCCGTGGGCGAATGGCAAACGCGCGCGCAAGTGTCGACGTTGTTGTTGCCAAAGCCCGCGCGGATCATTTTCTGAACCAGGTAGGTCTCTTCATTGGTGCAGCGCGAAGAGGTAATGCCGCCGATGGAATCGCGCCCGTACTGGGCTTGGATGCGCTTGAACTCGCTGGCGGTATGGTTGATGGCCTCTTCCCAGGTGACTTCGCGCCATGGGTCGGTAATCTTGGCGCGGATCATGGGCTTCGTGATGCGATCCTTGTGAGTGGTGTAGCCCCACGCAAACCGGCCCTTTACGCAGGAGTGGCCGTGATTCGCTTTGCCGTCTTTGTAGGGAGACATGCGAACCACTTCGTTGCCCTGCAATTCAGCGACGAAGGAGCAGCCGACGCCGCAGTACGCGCAGGTGGTGACCACGCTGTGCTCGGGCAGGCCGTTATTGATGACCGACTTTTCCATCAATGTCGCGGTGGGGCAAGCTTGCACGCACGCACCGCAAGAGACGCATTCGGATTCCAGAAAATTCGTGGGGCCGGACGCTACCTTCGAGTCAAACCCGCGGCCTTGGATTGTGAGCGCGAAAGTTCCCTGCACTTCCTCGCAGGCGCGCACGCAGCGCGAGCACACGATGCACTTGGAAGCATCGAAGGTGAAATAAGGATTGGACTGGTCTTTCTCGGCCTTGAGATGATTTTGGCCTTCGTAACCGTAGCGGACTTCGCGCAGTCCCACCACGCCCGCCATATCCTGCAATTCGCAATCGCCGTTGGCCGCGCAGGTCAGGCAATCCAGCGGATGATCGGAGATGTACAGCTCCATCACGCCGCGCCGCAGCTTGGCGATCTTGGGCGATTGGGTTCGTACCTTCATGCCCGGTTCCGCCAGAGTGGTGCAAGAAGCAGGCGTGCCGCGCCGTCCTTCGATCTCCACCAGGCACAGGCGGCAGGAGCCGAACGCCTCCATGTTGTCGGTGGCGCACAACTTCGGTACCCGGACGCCGGCTTCCACCGCGGCGCGCATCACGGAAGTTCCGCGAGGTACCGTCACGGGTTTGCCGTCGATATCGAGCGTCACGAGCGTTTCGGCAATCCGCTGGGGAGTGCCATAGTCGATTTCTTGGATTAGTGCCATGGGTGGGTCTCTCTCGCCGACTTCAGAACGTCTGCATCCAACAGGGCCGCCGGCATGGGCAAGGCCGCCGGCGCGGGCGCCGGTTTCGCAAAATCTTCCGGGAAATGCCGGATCGCGCTCATCACCGGCAGCGGGATCAGCCCGCCCAGCGCGCACAGCGATCCGTCGAGCATCAGCTCACATAGATCATCGAGCAATTCCAGGTTTTTGGAACGATTTTCATTTGCGATGATACGGTCAATCACTTCCACGCCGCGCGTGGACCCCACTCGGCAGGGCGTGCACTTGCCGCAGCTTTCGATAGCGCAGAATTCCATCGCGAAGCGGGCCTGTTTGGCCAGATCCACGGTGTCATCGAATACGACGATGCCGCCGTGGCCGAGCAGGCCTTTCCTGGCGGCGAAGGCTTCATAATCGAGCGGCGTGTCGAGCAAGGATTCGGGGAAATATGCGCCTAGCGGTCCGCCCACTTGCACGGCGCGCAGCGGCCGGCCGGTGGCGGTACCACCACCGAAATGATAGATGGCATCGCGCAGCGTGATTCCGAATGCTTTCTCCACCAAGCCGCCGTGTTTGATGTTGCCGGCAAGCTGGATGGTCAGCGTCCCGCGCGATTTGCCCATGCCGAAGTCACGATAATATTCGGCGCCTTTGTCCAGGATGATCGGAATGGTAGCCAGCGTGATCAGATTGTTTACCACGGTTGGCTTACCGAACAGCCCTTCAATCGCCGGCAATGGGGGCTTGGGACGGATCTGCCCGCGCCGCCCTTCCAGGCTTTCCAGCATCGAGGTCTCTTCACCGCAAATATAGGCGCCGGCACCGAGGCGAACTTCCAGGTCGAAGCGCTTGCCGCTGCCGGCCACGTTTGCGCCCAGGTAACCGTTCTCATATGCGATGGCGATGGCGCGCTGCATTACGCGAAAAGCATGCGGGTATTCCGAGCGGCTGTAGATATAGCCCTTCGTAGCGCCCACCGCGAGAGCGGCGATGGTCATGCCTTCGATGAGAACGAAGGGGTCGCCTTCCATGATCATGCGGTCGGCATAGGTGCCGCTATCGCCCTCGTCGGCGTTGCAGCAAATGTATTTCTGATCGGCCTTGGCGTAGAGAACCGTGTTCCACTTGATGCCGGTGGGAAATCCCGCGCCGCCTCGTCCGCGCAGGCCAGAGGCTTGGACGGCGTCGACGATGGCTTGCGGTTCGAGCGTAAGAGCGTGCTGCAATCCACGGTAGCCGCCGTGCGCAATGTAGTCGGGCAGAGACAATGGATCAACGATGCCGCAGCGCGCGAAGGTCAGCCGCTCCTGATTTTTGAGGTACGGAATCTCTTTGGTGGGGCCGAGACAGAGCGCGTGAGCCTTGCCTTCCAAGAAACCGGCGTCGAACAAGCTTGCGACCGCTTCTCTCGAAACCGGCCCGTAGGCGAAGCGTCCTTGCGTTGTCTCGACCTCTACCAGCGGCTCCAGCCAGAACATCCCGCGCGAACCATTGCGGATCAGCGTGACATTGAGGCCGCGTGATGAGGCTTCGCTCGCGATGCCGCGCGCGACGCCCTCGGCGCCCACTGAAAGAGCCGAGGAATCGCGCGGAACGTAGACCTTCACGCTCATTGCGCCCTCCGCGCACTTTCAATCAAGAAATCGGCGACGCTGGGCGAGACTCGGCCGTAAGGCTCGCCATCCATCAGCACGGCCGGCGACAGCGCGCAATTTCCCAGACAGAAAACTTGTTCGACCGTAAGGCTTTGGTCGGGCGTGGTTTCGCCCAGCTTCACGCCCAGCCGTTTCTCCACATGCTGGACTAGGGCGTCGCAACCCATGGACTGGCAGGATTCCGCACGGCAGATCCGCATCACATGACGTCCAGCCGGTTCGTGCCGAAAATCGTGATAGAAACTGATGACGCCGTGCACTTCGGCGTGCGAGATGTTCAGCGCACTGGCGAGCATGGGGGTCGCCGCCGGATCGATATATCCGAACTCTTCCTGCAAGGCATGCAGGATCGGAAGCAGAGCGCCGGGCAGGTGCTCCAGTTCCCGAATCCGGGCTTGGGCCCGGTCCGCATCCCAGGCTTGCATCTTGCTCATGCTGAGTAGTTTACCTGTACTTTCTTAGCGCGCCGGTGCTTGGACTGGCGCGTGCTTCTTGCCAATGAATTTTATCATATTGGGACCTGCGAGCTCAGGCGCATCATTCTTCCAGTCGAATACTAGGGCCAGTCTTGTGCGCCGTGATAGATGCGAGAAATCTCTATGGCGTCAGGTTTCACTTGATAGACTACGAGGTAGGGTAAGGGAGAAAATGTGAGTTCGCGCCTTTCGGCTATTCGGAGGCTGGGTCGCCCCAGATTGGGAAAATCCTTGAGCCGAGCGCATCCGTCATAAATAGTTCGAGCGACGCGCCGGGCTGCTTCCGGATTATCTCGCTCGATCCGCTGGCAAATAAGCTCCAAGTCTTCCGCAGCAGTCAGCGACCAGCGCACCTCCATCAGCGGCGCAAAAAACGTTCCAGGCGCTCGCCGACTTGTTCATGCGTGAGAAATTCGCCGCGTTCTAACGCCTTCTCTCCGCGCTGTACTGCTTCGACGAAGCATCTTTCCTCCTCGAAATGCTGCGCCACCACCTCTTGCACCGAACTCGTCGGGGTTCCGTCCCTGCTGAACGGCGGATTCCATGACCTTGGCTTCGAGTTCGGGCGTAAAGTGGACTTCCATGACTTTCACCATACATGAAAAATGTGCGAGAGGCCACGGCCCACGAGGCGAGTTATGAAAGTGAGATAAAATGGCCGAGCCACCCGCAGTTTGCATGCAGCGTGGCACTGCACCGAAACTTATACGCTCTAGCAAGAAAAATGATCGTCAAACTCAATCACCTCCAAGGCAAAGCGGCCGCTACCAGCGCCCAAGACGTCATCGGAACGGTTTACGCGCTCTTGGAGGAAGGTCACATCGAGAAAGCCCAATTTGCCCGCCTCCAGATTGAACTGGACTGGATTCAATACAAACAGAACTTTCGCGAAGTGGTGATCGCGACGCACGGCTACAACGAACAGGGCCAGCAAGTGCCCATTATGGACGTGCATGTCGACGTGCGCCAGGTGGTGCCGGGATGCCTGCGCGGCGCGTTGTTGCGCGCCCTGGCTCACAGCAACGCGCCGGAGCCACAGAACCAGGACCGGCTGCCGCTGGAAGACTTCAAATCCATGCGATCCAGTATCGTGTGGGATTTCAACAAGCTCTATTGGGGCCGCCTGCACGATTGGGAGCTGGCCACCGGCAAGGGTTACGAGCAGGCGCTGCCGGGCGGCGCTTCCGACGGCCACAACCCGGAAGCAATCTCCGATAGCGTGGCGGATTTCTGGACGCTGCTGCACGACATGGAGACGAAGAATCAGCTTCCGCCGGAAATCTATCTGCTCGAAATAGGCGTGGGCACGGGCGTGCGCTGCGGCATGTGGCTCACCAAATTTCGCACGCTGGATCAGGAGCGCGGCACCGGCTATTATCCGAAGCTGCGGGTTCTGCTCGGGGATTATTCGCTCGCCACGCTGGACATGTCGAAGCCCGCGGTGGAAGATCACGCCGATCTGTGCAGCTTCCTGGTGCTGGACGCCTTGAATCCGCTGAAGACGCTGTCGTTCCTGCGCCACAAGATCATGCAGGTGCACACCACCAATGTGTACGACAACCTGCCGGACGAAGAAGTGGTGCGGCGCGACGGCAATCTCTATTTCGTGCAGGTGCGCGCTTATATTCCCATGGCCGATGTGGCGCGGCTCTGCAACGAGTTCGACGTGCCTCCGGACAAACTTCGCTCCACCATCAACCGCTTGCTTTCGGGCAGTACCGAATTTCTGGGCGAGCCGTCGCGCGGGGTGGCGTTCTGGATGGATGTTTGGAGCGCCATCCGCCTGGAAGAACGGCTGGTGCTGGTGGAAGATCTTCCCGATTTCCCTTTTCCGCAAGGCTTGGACGCGCAAAAGGTGGAGGACATCCTCAAGGAGGCGCCCAGCGATTTTCGCTTCCATTTGAGTTCGGGCGCGCTCGCCAGTTTTTTGAACACGCTCCCGCTATTGCATCCGCGCGGCTATTTACAGGTGCAAGACATTTTCGTAACGGACCTGGACCAGTATCGTCTGGGCTTCTACGGGCCCGGAAAACTGGATGGCTCACTGCTGAATTGGGTGAATGGTGCTTTACTAAAAGAGGTGGCGGAGCGCGCCGGCTACAACGTGCGTTTCGCTCCGTTCCACTACCGCAAAGGATCGCGTACTTCCGTTCTCTATACCACGCGCCGAGAATAAATGACCCCTACTCTCCCTATTACGATGGTCGGCAGCTATGCCATGCCGGGCTGGCTGGAGCGCCTCAAGACAGAATATTTTGCCCGGCGGATCAGCCGTCACGATCTGGATGAAATCTATGACGCAGCGGCCAAGGCTGCGATCAAGGACCAGGAAATCGCCGGCCTCGATATCGTCACCGACGGCGAGCCGCGCCGCGACAACATGGTGGATTACTTCGTGGAACGGCTTCCTGGAGTGCAGATTGACCGCTCGTCCAAGAAATTTTATTACGATTTTTATGACAGCGTGGTGCAAGGTAAGTTGCCCATGGCGTCGCTCGGGCTGGTGCCGGATTTTCATTTCCTGCAGTCCTTCACCGAACGGCAGACCAAGTTCTGCATCACAGGCCCGCATTGCTTGAGCAAGCGCATTCGCAATCAGTACTACCCGAGCGAGGAAGCGCTGGCCACCGACATCGCGAAAGTGATGAACCTGGAAATGAAGGCGCTGGTGAAGGCGGGCGCGACGTATATTCAGATCGACGAGCCGTATTATTCGGGCTTCCCGGAAGATCTGCCGTGGTGTGTAAAGGTATTGAATACCATGGTGGAAGGTGTGGACGCGAAGATCGCCGTGCATATCTGCTATGGAAACCGCTACGGCAAGCCTTCCTGGGAAGGCAGCTATCGTTATCTGTTTCCCACCATCATGGAAGCCAAGGTCCACCAGTTGACGCTGGAATTCGCGCGCCGCGGCGGCGAGGATCTGGATCTGTTCAAGGAGTTCAATACCAATTTCGAATTGGGCGTCGGGGTGATCGACGTGAAGACGGACGACATCGAAACGCCGGAAATGGTGGCGAACCGCATTCAGAAAGCTTTGAAAGTGCTGCCGGCGGAACGCATCTTCATCCTGCCCGATTGCGGGCTGTTCCATTTGTCGCGCGACGTGGCGTTTGCCAAACTGAAAGCGATGGTGGAAGGCACGCGCATCGTGCGCAAGGAGTTGGGCAAGTAATATGGCTTCGGCGAATCCACTGCGGGAAGCGCTCACCGCCGGACGTTTCTGCTACATGGTGGAAATGGTGGCGAGCGCCTCGATGGCGGAGTCGAAGCTGTGGGAAATTGCGTCAGGGATTGCGCAGATTCCCGAAGTGGTGGCCGCGGGCATCACCAGCTACGCGGGCGGCGGATCGGGTCACGATCCGATCCGGGTCGCCACCGGCGCCCGCGAGCAAGGGTTGAATCCCAACGTTCATCTGACGTGCGTGAATCGCGATCCGGCCGATATCGTCAAGGCGCTGGACGATCTGATAGCGCTCGGGATCGAAAATGTTTTTGCCATCTCGGGTGATTACCCCAAGGGTGCGCCGCTTGGGAGCGTCGGGTTCGCTTGCGATTCCGTGCAGTTGGTGGAAACCATCGCTGAGCTGCGCGCGCAAGGCAAATGGCCGTTTTATATTTCGGTGGCTGTGTCGCCGTTCAAGTACCTGGAAGAGGATTGCGCTTACCAATACCTGAAGCTGGAGAAAAAAATCGCGGCGGGCGCCGACTTCGCCATTACGCAGCTCGGTTTTGATTCGCGTAAGATTCGCGAGCTGAAGCGCTACATGGACGAGCGCGGCTTGAAAACGCCTATCTTCGGCAACGTCTACGTGCTGCCGCCGAAAGCCGCGGAAAGAATGTCGAAGGGCGAACCTCCCGGATGCTGGGTGTCGCCGGAGCTGCTCGCCAAGATTCAAGAGGAAGCCAAGGCTGAGGACAAAGGTTTATCCGCGCGGCTGGAGCGCGCGGCGAAGATGGCCGCCATCGTACGAGGCATGGGCTACGCGGGCGCATACATCGGCGGCACCCATAATCCCGAGCACATTCGCGGGATCATCCGGCGCTCGGAAGAATTGGCGCCGCGCTGGGAGGAACTAGCCGAGGAGATCAGCTACGGCGCCAAAGGCGGTTTCTATTTCTTCGAAGCGCCCAAGCATGCGCCCAAGCCGAAGCCCATGTTCGCGCGCGTAGCGGACACCATGGCGCGCCTGTTCCCGGTGAAGCACGAGAACAACGCGCTGCGGCGGTTTCTGGCCGCTATCATGCGCTGGATTGACCGGCGGCCGGCCATGGCCGAGGCGCTGGAAAAAGTGGAACTGGCCATCAAGAAGCCGCTCTTCGGATGCCAGGCGTGCGGGAATTGCGTTTTGGGGGAGATGGAATACGTTTGCCCGATGACGTGCCCCAAGAATATGCGCAACGGTCCTTGCGGCGGAACGTTCAACGGACAATGCGAAGTGGTTCCGGAAATGGCCTGCATCTGGGTGAAGGTTTATGACACCGCGCAGGCCGCGAATCGCGTGGATGATCTCAAGGTTTACATCCCGCCGCGCAACCGCGCGCTGCAAGGTACCAGCTCCTTCATCAATCTCTTTCTCAACCGCGACAGCCGCCCGGATCATCCGCAGCCGCTCATCACTATCAGCAATGTCAAAGCGGTCTCGGCTGGCGCTTCTGGAGAAGCTGTGCTGAGGAAGTAGTTTTCTATCGTCCGAGTACCAAACCGCCAACCGTCATCCGCCTCCACGGAGATACGCCCAGCTAAGAGCGAGGACGCAGCGGAGGCTTGCGCTCTCATTCGCAGGTCGATCACCGAGCTCTGCCATCCAGACCATGGCGGGAATGAAGAGAGCCTGTCAAAGTGGCTTTCCAACAAGACCGTTGACAATGTAAACAGATGGATATCGGAAAGCCACTTCCTGGTGGCTGAGAAGGAGGGGCGGATCGTCGGAGTCGTCGCAATGACTGATTCAGGCAAGATCACTTTGAACTACGTCGATCCAGATGTTCGCTTCCGTGGCGTCAGCAAGGCACTCATATTCTCGATGGAAGAAAATGCAAGAACGCTCGGAATCTCGGAATGCTTTTTGGAAAGCACGCAGACCGCATTGCGATTCTACCTCGCGTTGGGATATGTCAAAAGCGAGCAGAATTATGTCGCGGGCTCGCCCGCCACGGTTCTTTCAAAACATCTTCGAGCTTCAGAAAAATCGAGCTGAGACGCGGCTTTATACCAGCGATCACGATCCGCGATAGAGCTAGGGCGCAGCGAGCTTCTGTTCTAGAATAAGGATTTGCATGCCGCATAAGCTAAAGAACATCCTGACACGTGTGCCCAGCGATATCGAAATCGCGCAGGCCGCCACGCCGCTTCCCATCGACCAGATTGCGTCGGAAGCGGGCATCCTTCCCGAAGAATTGGATCTTTACGGTAAGACCAAAGCCAAAGTGCACCTTTCGATTCGCGACCGGCTAAAGAATTCGCCTAACGGAAAATACATCGTGGTGACCGCGATCACGCCCACTCCGCTGGGCGAAGGCAAAACTACCACCACCGTGGGCTTGAGCCAGGCGCTGGGCGCGCATTTAGGCAAGAAAGTGTTCACCTGCATTCGCCAGCCTAGCCAAGGCCCCACGTTCGGGATCAAAGGCGGCGCGGCCGGCGGCGGCTACAGCCAGATTATTCCGATGGAAGAGTTCAATCTCCATCTGACAGGCGACATTCACGCCATCGTCGCGGCCAACAATCTTCTGGCGGCCGCCATTGATGCGCGCATGTTTCACGAGAGCAGCGCAACCGACGAACAGATGTTCGAGCGCCTGTGCCCGCCGTCGAAGGACGGCAGCCGGAAGTTTTCTCCAGTGATGCTGCGCCGTTTGCGCAAGCTCGGGATTTCGAAGACCGATCCCAACGAATTGACGCCCGAGGAGCGCAGCCGCTTCGCGCGCCTGGACATCGATCCCGACAGCATCACCTGGCGGCGCGTGATCGACACGAATGATCGCATGCTGCGCCAGATCACCATCGGCCAGGGACCCGAGGAAAAAGGTTTCACGCGCTCCACCGGATTCGACATTGCCGTCGCGAGCGAGATCATGGCAATACTCGCGCTGGCCACGGACTTGGCCGACATGCGCGACCGGCTGGGCCGCATGGTGATCGGGACCAACAAAGCCGGCGAACCGATTACCGCCGACGACATTGGCGCCAGCGGCGCGCTCACGGTCCTGATGAAAGATGCGATCATGCCCAATCTGATGCAGACCATCGAGGGCACACCCGCGTTCGTGCATGCCGGACCGTTCGCCAACATCGCGCACGGCAATTCGTCGATTGTCGCCGATCAGATCGCCCTCAAGCTGGTTGGTCCGCATGGCTACGTGCTCACCGAAGCGGGCTTTGGCGCCGACATGGGCTTCGAAAAATTTTGCAACATCAAGTGCCGCTACAGCGGGCTGAAGCCGGACGCCGCGGTGCTCGTGGCCACCATTCGCGCTCTGAAGATGCACGGCGGCGGACCGAAAGTGGTGGCTGGAAAAGCGCTCGCGCATGAATATACGACGGAGAATCTCGATCTGCTCGAGAAGGGCTGCAGTAATCTGCTGCGCCTGATCGCGAATGTGCGCGCGTTCGGAATTCCCGTGGTGGTGGGCGTCAATCGATTTAAGGACGACACCGACAAAGAGGTCGCGCTGGTGCGCAAACTGGCGATCGACGCGGGTGCGGCCGACGCGGTAGTTTCGAACCATTGGGCGGAAGGCGGCGCGGGCGCGGTGGAACTCGGAAAGGCCGTAATCGCCGCTTGCGAACAGAAGAGCGATTTCCACTTCCTTTACTCTTTGGAGCTGAGCATCAAGGACAAGATTGAGAAAATCGTTCGCGAAATTTACGGCGGCGCGGGCGTCGAGTATTCGCCCGAAGCGGAAAAGAAAGTGGAGCTTTACACGCGGCAAGGCTTCGACAAGCTGCCCATGTGCATGGCGAAAACGCAATATAGTTTAAGCCACGATCCGAACCTGAAGGGCGCTCCGAGCGGATTCACGGTGCCTGTTCGCGATATTCGGGCCAGCGTTGGCGCGGGCTTTCTTTATCCGTTGCTCGGAACGATGGCCACCATGCCCGGCCTGTCCACGCGTCCGGGTTATTACGACGTGGATCTCGACACCACTACCGGACGCATTATCGGCCTCTCGTAGTCTTTGAAATGTCAGACTCGATTTGGACCGCCACGCTCGCCAACTTTCGCGATCGCGTGGCCGGTATCGAACCGGTACCGGCCGGAGTAACAGCCGCCGCGGTTAGCGCGACGCTGGGGTTCGGCCTGCTGACGAAAGTTCTTGAAATCGCGAGCAAGCGCAAAGATTTCGCCGGCGATCGCGAGCTAGTGAGTGCGCTGCTTGCTGACGCCCGCGGCAAATCGGGGATTCTCTCGCAGCTCGCCGACGAAGATATCGCAGCGTTCCATCAATACCTGGACTGTCTGCGTCAGAAGAAGCCGCTGGACGCCGCAATTCGCAGAGCTATCGAGGTGCCCCTCAACGTAGCTCGCATGGCCGCATCGGGCGTGGAAATCTGTGAGAAAGCAACCGGCCTGGTGCACGCCTTCGTTGCGCCGGACGTTAGAACGGCGGCCGCGTTGTTGACGGCCGCCGTTCGATCTACTCTGCAGACGGTAGAGTTCAATCTCGAGCAACTAGCTGAAGACGACCCCTACCGGGGTGAAGTGACAGCCGAGCTTACGCGGCTTTGGCAGCAGTTCCGTGCGGATCGATGACGAATTTCTTCGCCACGCCCTTGTCGAAATCCTGATAGCCCTGCGGCGCCTTGTCGAGCGAAATGATGGTGGCGTTCACGGCCTTGGCGATCTGCACCTTGTCGTGCAAAATAGCCATCATCAGCTGGCGATTGTAGTGCAGCACCGGGCACTGGCCGGTGTAGAACGAATGCGACTTGGCCCAACCCAGTCCGATGCGGATCTGGAGGTTGCCCACCTTCGCGTTGGCGTCCACGCCGCCCGGATCGCCGGTGACATACAGACCGGGGATACCGATAGCGCCGCCCGCGCGCGTGATCTCCATCACCGAGTTCAGCACTGTGGCCGGCTGTTCCTTGCCCGCGTCGTGTCCGTGCCCGCGAGCCTCAAACCCGACGCAATCCACAGCCGAATCCACTTCCGGAGTCCCGACAATCTGCGCGATCTGATCGGCGAGGGAAGCATCTTTCTTCAGATCGATGGTTTCGCAGCCGAAGCTCTTGGCTTGCGCCAAACGCTCTGGAATCATGTCGCCCACGATCACCACGGCCGCGCCCAGCAAATGGCACGACGCCGCGCAGGCCAACCCTACCGGTCCGGCGCCCGCAACATAAACCACCGAGCCTGTTCCGACGCCAGCGGTAACGGCGCCGTGATATCCGGTCGGGAAAATGTCGGAAAGCATGGTCAGATCTTTGATCTTCGTCAGTGCCTTCTGTTTGTCGGGGAACTTGATCAGGTTGAAATCGGCGTACGGAACCAGAACATATTCCGCCTGGCCGCCCACCCATCCGCCCATGTCCACGTAGCCGTACGCAGCGCCAGGACGCGCCGGATTCACAGTCAAACAGATTCCGGTCTTCCCTTCCCTGCAATTCCGGCAGCGCCCGCAGGCGATGTTGAACGGCACGGTGACCAGGTCGCCGACGTTTAGGAACTCGACGTCGCTGCCCTTCTCGATAACCTCGCCCGTGATCTCATGTCCCAGAACCAAGCCTGCCGGAGCGGTGGTGCGGCCGCGCACCATGTGCTGATCGCTGCCGCAAATGTTGGTGGTGACAATCTTCAAGATGACGCCGTGATCGATCTTCTTGCCCGCCGGGTTTTGCAATTTCGGATAGTCGATGGATTGGACCTCGACTTTGCCCGGAGCCAGATACACTACTCCATGATTACTTGCCATAACAATCTCCTTTCGACTTCTTGGTCAAAGCTAATTGGTTTTTAGAATGCGGCTGCGCCCGCTTCAGCCACGGCGTGGTCTTGGTCGCCCGAGCCACCGCTGACACCAATGGCGCCCACAACCTTTCCGCCCTTCTTCAGTGGAATGCCCCCGGCGAAGATCATGATCTTGCCGTTGTTGGAAGCGTGAATTCCGAAGAACTGCTGGCCCGACTGCGAATGCGTAGCCAGGTCCTTGGTCGCGATGTCGAATGCGCGCGAGGTGTACGCTTTCTTCTGGGAAATATCGATGCTGCCGATCCATGCCCCGTCCATGCGGACATGGGACACCAGGTTGCCGCCTTCGTCGGCCACAGCAATGTTCATGGGCTGTCCGATTTCCGCAGCCTTCTTCTCCGCCGCGGCGATTACGCGTCGTGCATCTGCCAAACTAACCATCGTCTCTCCTTGTTCTCGTTTTGTGATGTGTGGAAATTTGTTTGCCTGATTGGCCTCAGCAATTATACATCACGCAAATCGAGAGAGCTACACGACTTCGCTCGATTGTGCTGCATGCAGAGAGTGCCCGATCTGATGTAACGGTGAAACTGCGGGATGGTCTGAAAAATGAAAGGCGCTCACAGGTTCGATACCCGTGAGCGCCGGTTGTCAAAACGAAATGTTTTCCGCGCCCAAGCTTCCGCTGGAAACGAACTACTGAGCTGGCGGAGGTTCGGTAGCAGGTGTGGTGGCGCCCCGGTGGCACGTATAGCAAGAGACATGACGCTGTCCATCGGGGAACTTAGCATTGATTTCGCGCGCCATAGTCAGCATCATGCGCGCGGTTTGTTTGTGTGGATTATCGTCGCTGGCGAAATCGCCTTGCACGTGGCAGAAGGAGCACTTCTCACCAAGCGCGACCGTAAACGAACGCATCGTCATGATGAGCTGCGGTCCACTCTCTCCCGTTAGAATCTTCAGATTCTTCGGCGGAGGCATGGGGCCCTTTTTTCCTTCTTGGGCGCTGAGGCAGACAGGGACAAGCAGCAGGACAACAGCTAGTAGTGAGCGCATGAGGCATGCTAACACGTGATAAATATACTGTCAACAATTTCTGAAGTTTATTCTGATACGTCAGTGGAGCTGACCCAACACCCGGGCAGCTCCCTTCGCCCGAGCGTTAACTGCGAGTGAGCGCCCGGTTACGGCTCCTTGACATATCAGAAGATGCCTCTATACGATAGTGCCGAAGGACCGCTCGGGACGCTACGTTGCTGCCTGGCTGGCGCGCACCTGCGTTTGCTCACGGTTCCGATCCGAACTAAAGTGAAAGCTAAAGGAGTCCGACCATGAAGTCCAACATCTTTGCCGTTACCGTGCTGGCGGGTTTGTCGACTGCGGCCCTCTCGATTGCACCTGGGATCGCGCGCGCGCAATCCTTCGCCGCAAAACCCGCAACCGCGAGCGACAACTTAACCACACAGCCAACTCCCAGGCTGCCCGACGGCAAAGTGGATCTCGGCGGAAAGGGCGTGTGGGCTCCGATCTGGGTTCTCGACTGGGCGGACAAAAAGTACGTGGAAGAGAAGATCGACGTACCGTTCACTCCCGCCGGATTGAAGTTATACGAGCAGCGCCAGGCCAACCATTCCAAGGACGATCCGGAAGGCTATTGCTTGCCGGCCGGCGTCCCGCGCTACACCGGCACTCCCTATCCGTTTCAAATTATCCAATTGCCCGATCGCGTGGTGATCCTCTATGAAGGCGCCTCGCATATGTACCGCGTCATTTTGTTGAACGAAAAACACTCCGACGATCCGAATCCGAGCTGGCTCGGCGAATCCAGGGGCCATTACGAAGGCAATGACACGCTGGTAGTGGACACCGTCGGTTTCAACGGCCGCACTTGGCTCGATTACGTCGGGCATCCCGCGAGCGATCAGCTGCACGTGGTGGAGCGCTTCAGCCGGCCCAATTACGGCACCTTGCACTACGAGGCGACCATCCAAGATCCCGTCAACTATACCAAACCATGGACCACCAGCTTCAACGTCAAATGGCGTCAGGGCTGGGAAATTCAGGAATACGTTTGCCTGGAGAACAACAAGGATCTGCTGCACCTGGGCACCAAGGCGCCCGAGTAGGCAATCGCGTCGTCACTTTCTTACGGCCCAGGCCATGCCATCGGGCCCGTTGCCCGGCGAAATGTGTCCTATAACGGCCAGCGTTTTCAGATCGACGATGGCAACATCGTTCGCGCCTTCTTGCGCCACATACGCACGCTCACTATCGGGCGTGATAAGAATCCCTTCCGGATAGCGGCCCATCTTGATGCGCGCGCGTCCCTTCCGCGTCGCTCGATCCAGCACCACCAGTTCATCGCCCTCGCGGTCCGAAAGCAGAACCAGCTTGCCATCCGGCGTGAACTTCAAGCGATTGGTGCGCTTGGTCCCCACCCGCAATGTCTCGATTACTTTCTTCGAAGCGACATCAATGATCGACACCCCGCCGTCGCCGCCCGTCGCGGTCCACACCTCTTTGCCGTCGGGCGACCAGTCGATCCCTTCCGGTCCTTTGCCCACTGGAATTATGGTCTCGCTCCAACCGGCGGCGCCGGAACTGCGCTCCATAGCCGAGACGCTGTTCGATCCGATATTCGCGGTGAAAATCAAACTGGCATCCCCATTGGCGACCAGCATGTGCGTGATCGCCTGGCCCGTGCCAAATAGCCAGTCGACTTTATTAGCCACCGGATCGTAGCGCGCGATCAGCCGGTTCAACTCCGCCGTGAAGTAGACTTTCCCATTCACGAACAGCATCCCGTGCGGACGGAGCAGCGGCGCCACATCCACGCGTTGCAGTTCCGCCTGCACCGGCAGATCGATCACCGAAATGGTGTGGCCCGGCGTCTGGTCTCCATAATTGCCCACGTAGGCGAACTTTCCGTCCGCGGAAACGGTTACTTCATGCGGTCCTTCGCCCACCCCTACCCGCGCGACAACTTTTCCCGATGCCGGATCCACAATGGCGAGCGCACGGTCGGCTTTGTCCAGCACCAGCAGCGCAGGCGACGGCGTCTCGGCGGCCTTGCCTTCTGAGAGGAAAGCTCCCGTCACCAAAGCCACGCAAAGCATGCAAGCTTTTGGAAAAGTCATTGCTCACATTCTCTCTCGGAATCCACCTGGACTGATACAATCGGGGAACTACAATCGGGGAACCACAATTGATGCCGAGCGATCCGCCGACGATCTGCGAGGAACGTCTCCGCCTGCTCCGCGAGTATTCTGACGCGGCGAGTGGCTATTCCACCACCGTGCGCGAAATGGCCGTCTTGGTGACGTCTGGTGACGAGGTGCGCGCCAATGAAGCCCGGCGGATTTGCCGCGTCGCGTGGGACGAGGCTGAAAGATCGCGCTTGGCTCTATATCGCCACGAAGCCGATCACAATTGCGCCCGCTCAGCCAACCTGCGGAATATTCCCGAGCCGTGACCAGAGCGCGGCTGGAATGCTGCCCAATGGACTTTGCCGGCATCGCATGCTACCGTTCGGTTACCGGCGCCCCCGTGGAGATTGCGCCCATCATGTCTTTGCTCGATCTCTGCCAGTGGCTGGACAGCACGCGTTTCAACGCGGCTTTGCGGCAGTCCAATTGGGCGTTCCCCACTCTTGACACCATCCACACGCTCGGCATCGTCCTGGTGGCGGGCACCATCGTGCTGGTGGATCTTCGCCTGCTGGGCCTGGGTCTGCGCAGCGTTCCCGTCGTCCAGTTGGTCGCTCGCATCGTGCCCGCTACCCTCGCCGGCTTCGGATTGATGTTCGTTACGGGCGGCCTGCTGTTCTCCTCAGAAGCCGTGAAAATGTATCACAGCCCGGCGTTTCGCATCAAAATGCTTCTGCTGGCTTTGGCCGGTCTCAACGCGCTGATCTTCCATCGGACCATTTATCGCGATGTCGCCCATTGGGATCCGGCCTTGTCGGCGCCGGCTCGCGCGCGCCTGGCCGGCCTGCTGTCCCTGCTCTTCTGGATCGGCGTCATTGCGGCGGGGCGCGCCATCGCTTACGCGCCTGGCTACGATCTCGGATGATCCTGAAGTCGCTTGCGGCCAGCTTCCTGCTTCCGCTATTTCAGTGGATCCAGCAGACACCGGTGGGCCAAACCATTCGCCACTCGGCCGCGCTGATCGCGCTGCTCGAAATCATTCACCTCATCGGGCTGGCGCTTCTGCTCGGAACCATTTTGATGGTGGATCTGAGCCTGCTCGGCCACGGCATCGGCCGGCATCCGGTTTCCCGCATCGCTCGAGAACTGAACAATTGGACCGTGGGCGGGCTGGCCATCATGCTCGCCAGCGGTCCCTTAATTCTCTCTTCGGAAGCTGTGAAGTGTTACCGGACCCCAGCCTTCTGGATAAAAATGGCGCTGCTCGCGATCGCGCTGGCTTTTCATTTCACGGCTCACCGAAAAGTCGCACTGGCGGAGCCGCCGGCCCCGCGCGCCAGAGCACGAGTGGTGGCGGGCGTGTCGCTCGCGCTCTGGTTTGGCGTGGCACTGGCGGGCAAAGGGATCGCGATTTTCCAGCCGGCCTGAGCGTTTATACTATCGCCCGGACTACGCCGCCATCCGCCCGCAGCGCGGCGCCGTTGGTGGCCGAAGATAGAGGGCTGCAAACGAAGGCCACCAGCGCCGCCACTTCGTCCACGCGCGCAAAGCGTTTCAGCAGCGACGAAGGGCGCACGCTGCGGAAGAACTCATTCTCCACTTCCGCGGGGCTGATCTTTCGCGAGGCGGCCATCTGCTCCACAAATGTTTCCACGCCTTCCGACGCCGTGGGTCCGGGCAGGACGGTGTTTACCGTGACGTTGGTGCCGGCGGTAGTCTCGGCCAGTCCGCGCGAGATGGCGAGCTGCGCGGTTTTCGTCATTCCGTAGTGAATCATCTCAGCGGGAATTTGCAGTGCGGACTCGCTGGAGATGAAGACGATCCGTCCCCACCCGCGCTCTTTCATACGCGGCAGGTAGTGACGGCTCAGGCGCACGCCGCTCAGGACATTGACCTCGAAAAATCGAAACCAATCGGCATCAGGAATTTGTTCGAAGGGTTTCGGCTCGAAGATCCCGAGATTGTTGACCAGGATTTCGATGTCCGGATATTGGGCGAGAATCTGGCTGACGCCGTCGCTGGTTCCCAGGTCGGCCGCGAAGCCTTCGACTTGGCCTTTGAGTCCGGCCCCGGTCAACTTTTGGAGCGCGGCATCCACGCGCGCCTGGGTCCGCCCGTTGACAATGACGTGCGCGCCTTCCTGCGCCAGCGTCTGGACGATGGCATAGCCAATTCCGCCCGTCGATCCGCTCACCAGCGCGCGTTTCCCATCCAGTTGCAGGTCCATATGCACTAGGATGCAACAGGAGCCGGCAGGATGCGCCCGACGGCCCAGCCCTGCAAGAGCGAATTCTTTCTGCTTTAGTCGCTCTGCGCGCCCACAACCGACACCAGTTCGTCGATATGTTTCCGCGTCGCCGCCACTTGCACGCCCATCGCGTCCGAGGCGACCGCGCTGGCTTCGCCGAGCCTTGTTTCCCAATTCGGCGGGCAAACAAATAAGTGATAAAAATGTTCCGAATTATCCGCACTCGCGGAAGGGAGGTGACGAGCTACCAATTAAAGCTGGTCGCGATACTGTTCCAGCGCCACTTTCACCAGTTGCGAGCGCGTCCGCACGCCCAGCTTCTCGCACAACTGCCGCAGCGAAAACTTGACCGCGCCTTCGGAAATTTCGATCCGGCTGCCGATCTCTTTATTGGTTAATCCCTGGAAAATGCAGCGCAGCACTTTCTTGTCGCGATCGGTCAGGCGCGCCCGGTTCGGCTCCTTGGTTCGGTCCACCGATCGAAACAGCGCCGTCAGGTACTCCTGTTCCAGGCACACTTCGCCCGCCGCCACTTGCCGGATGGTCTTCGACAGCGCTTCGGTGGAATGATGCTTGTGCAGGATGCCCGCCACGCCCGCCTGCACCAATTGAACCGCCTCTGGCCCGCTCACTCCCGCGGTCACCACCAGAATCTGTCCGTCAAACGCCGCCTTCTTGGCTTCGGTCACGAAATCGAGCGCGCGCTCGCCGCCCAGGTCCACATCCAGCAACACCATCGTTGCACCCGATTTCGCCAGCAGCGCCAGTGCTTCGGCGCACGTCGCGCATTGTCCCACTACCTTGATCCCGGGCTCTTTCTCCAGCACGCGCGCCAACCCCTCGCGAAACATGCCATGATCGTCCACCAGCAGCACGTTGATGGTGGCCACCGCCAGATTGTCCACTGCCTTCTCCAATACGTAATCTCTTCGTTACCACGGGCTGCTAGGCCATGGGCAGCTCCACCACAAAGCGGCCGCCCCGGGCACTCGGATCGAAACGCAAATCTCCCCCGTAGCTTCTCACAATTGCGCGCGAAATATATAGGCCCAATCCGCTGCCGTCCGCACCGGCCTGAAACGGCTGGAAAAGCCGCTCCGGCGCCTCGACGCCCGGCCCGGAATCCTGAAAAAACACCAGCACCCGCTGTTCGCCCGAATACACCGTGATTTCCAATTCCCGGACCGGCCCTTCGGCCACCGCGCGCAAACTGTTCTGCGCCAGGTTGAGGAACACCTGCATCAATCCGTGCGGATCGGCCACCACCTCGGGAATCTCATCGGGCAGTCTCCCAGCGCACCATTCCGTCCATCTCCTGCCAGCTGGGCTCAATCATGATGCGCAGATGATCCAGCACCTTTTTCAGCTCGGCCGCTTCCACCGTATCCTGGACGCGCGAGTGCAAATCGAACGAAGCAATTCTTTCCAGTCCCTGCACCAGCGTCACCAGGCCGGCGTAATCCTCGTCGTCCGCCAGGCTGTGTTTCTCGCGCAGATTGGACGACAGCAGCGCAATGGCTCCGCACAAATTGCGCACTTCGTGGGAAACGCCCGACGCCGCAATGCGATTGTAGTTCATGAGCTGTTTGAGATTCTGCTCTTCGCGGTCGCGCATCTCCTCCGACGAATCCACCACGATGGCCGATAGCCGCGCGCCCTCCGACGTCAGGTACGACGAAAACCAGGTATCGGCCAGAAAGATTTCGCCGTTCTCACGCCGGCCCTGGCACTGCGCGGCCGTTCGGAACGCCTCCAGGCCGTTCTCCAGGCGCAGAGCGTCGGCCAGCAACGGCAGATACGGCGCAATCGGCCGGCCTTCCAGCCTTTGCGTCTCCGGAATCTGGAAGAGGCTTTCGGCCGCGCGATTCGCCGCCAGGATCAACCCATTTTGATCCAGGGTCAAAATCGCCGCCGGGCTGCTCTCCACCAGCACGCTCAGTTGCTGCTCGGCCTCGCGCCGCAGTTCTTCTTCGCGCTGAATCTCGGCGAGATGCTCCACGGCCAGTTCGCGGTTCCGCACCAGCGCCGCGACGAACAATCCGGTAACGCAGTAGGCCAGCGACGCAAAAGCGAAGCGCAATATGGCCTCCGCCTCCGAGCTCGGCACGTCGAAGCGGGCGCGCAGGGAAGCGCATACTAGCGCCAGCCCGGCGATTTCGAATGGCCCCAGGATCAGCGCGCCCAGCATCATCGGAAGGATGTAAAACACGCTCAAAGAAACCGTGTTTCCCACCGCCCAGTCCGCGAACGCCACCAGCAGCACCGTGACGGCGATAGCAGCGAACATCTTCATGCGGCCCGCGCGTGAACTGAGCGCAATCATCGCTTCCAGCGCGCGCTGCCGGCTGCGCGTGCCAGCTGGGTGAGTAATGGGGACCCCTCTGGACGTGAAGACTCGCATCCAAAAGACAGCATAGCGTGACCGAAGGAAAGTTGTTCCGGCTGTCCGGCGAGAGCCTCCATCCGCGGCTCCTGCCGGCTGGCATCCACGGTAAGCCCAGTTTTCAAGGGCAATTCGGCCCATTGCGGCATTCTTTCTTTCGATCCTTTCCGTCTTTCTCTTGTCACAAAATCCAAAAACTTTTCACACTAAATTGAAAATATTAATTGGACGCTTTCTTCTTTTAGCCGATAGACTACACTTTACCAATTCGGAAGTCCCGTCCCGCTGTCAGCCCCGTTGCCTGCTGGCCGCAAGTAAGCTCAAATTCCGATACCACGAGAACAGCGATGGCTGCGACGCAGTCCGATCGGCCGAGCCTACATTCGCTGCCTCGTTCCGGTGAAAACATGGAGCGGACCGAGGGCAGAACTTCCATTCTGCCTGCGGCGGTGCTGGCTCTTTTGGGAGCCGTTTTACGCCGTCCCGGGCCAATGCAACCGCGGCCCACAGTGTGCCAATCTGGCCGATGCCAGGCGTGTGTTTTTTTTGGACTTTTCCGTATGTAACTTGCAAGCCCGGCGAAAAAATCCGGACCGTGAAGCGGCCAGCAGCCGCGTTGCTGGCGACAAATAAACCTTTTGGGAGGTATTTATGGGAGCGAATGCTACTCAAGCAGTGGCGATCGTGATGTTCTTAATTGGCTTCACGGTCCTGGCAGGAGGATTTGCCGGAGGCGGCGTCATTCTGGGCCTGGTCGGCGTGGTGCTCATCGGCGTATCGTGCTTCTTTTTCCTGAAGTGCAAGCCGTGGGAGGAGCAACGCCCATGACGCAGCGTATGAATCAATTCAAGGAGACAAGCTAATGATGATCGCGGGAGTGGTAATAACATTCGTGGGTTTCTTGATCGCGTTTTTTAGCGTGGCAATGACGGCGGATAATACGATGCGCCTCATTATCGTGCTGGTCGGCATCGCCGTTTCGCTCGGCGGCATCATCGGGGTGCTCAACCGCGCCTGCCTGAGCAACGCCATCTGGAGGAAATGATCAAAATGAAAAAAGCCATAACAATATTCGCATTCGTCTTGAGTCTGGCGCCCTTTGCGGCCTCGCAGACTCCGGCAGCGGCGCCACCGGCGCCTTCGGCCGCGCCGGCCGCCGCCCAGCCGCCCGCGCCCGCCCCCATGCCCATCACCGACTCGGACATCAAGAATATCCCCGCTCCGGCGGCCGATGCCCGCGCCAAGGGCGATCCTGATGGGGGCCTTACCGGCACTGTTTCCGATATCACCGTGGCCGATTCCAAAAAAGGCCTCACCATCGGCGACATCGCCAATCAAATCGGCCAGAACAAGATCGCCGTCAACTTCGTTTGGACGCTCATCACGGGCTTCCTCGTCATGTTCATGCAAGCGGGGTTCGCCATCGTCGAAACCGGCCTGTGCCGCGCCAAGAACGCCAACCACACCATGATGATGAATTTCATGGTTTACGGCGTTGGAATGCTGGCCTACTGGCTGATCGGGTTCGCGGTGCAGTTTGGCGGGTACGGCGCCAACGCGAACCTGGGAGGGAGTCCGGTACTGAGCAAGGAATTCTCCATCACTATCTTCGGCAAGACGCTGGGACTGTTTGGACAGGGAGGATTCTTCCTCACCAACAACCACTCCTATGACGTCATGGTCATGGTGCTGTTCCTGTTCCAGATGGTGTTTATGGATACGGCGCTGACCATCGTCACCGGCGCGGCCGCGGAGCGCTGGAAGTACGCCGCGTTCCTGGTGTCTTCCTTCATCATGGGCGCATTCACCTATCCGATATACGGCAACTGGGCCTGGGGTGGCGGCTGGCTGGCGCAGCTCGGAACCAACTTCGGCTTGGGCAAAGGCTATGCCGACTTCGCGGGTTCGGGCGTCGTTCACGCGGTAGGAGGCATTACCGCACTCGCGGTATCGATGATTATCGGTCCTCGTATTGGCAAGTTCACGCGCCAGGGCAAGCCCGTGGCTATGCCGGGGCACGACCTGGTCATCGTGCTCACTGGTTGTTTCATCCTGGCCTTCGGCTGGTTCGGATTCAATCCCGGATCGACGCTGGGCGCTTCGAGCAATGGCAATCTCCGCATCGGCTCCATCGCGGTCAACACCATGCTGGCCGGCATGGCCGGCTCTTTCGGTGCCCTCTTGTACATGTGGCTCCGTTACGGCAAACCAGACGCGTCCATGTCGGGTAACGGGTTATTGGCCGGCTTGGTGGCCATCACGGCACCCAGCGGCTTCGTCAATACGGTCGGCGCAGTCATCCTCGGCTTGATTGCCGGCGGTCTGGTCTGCCTCTCGGTGGAATTCATCGAACGGAAGATGAAGGTGGACGATCCGGTGGGCGCGATTTCGGTCCACGGAACATGTGGATTGTGGGGCGTCATCTCGGTTGGGTTGTTCGCCGACGGCAAGAGTAACTACGGCGGAACATGGAACGGCGTCAACGGCAACGTGACCGGCCTGTTCTACGGCGACGCCGGGCAGTTGGTCGCACAGTTGATCGGGGTTGCCACCTTGATTGGCTTTGTGTTCACCTTCAGCTTCGTTGCCAACTGGATCCTGGATGCCGTCGTCGGCCAGCGCGTCGGGGCCAAGACCGAACTGGAAGGCCTGGATCTGCCGGAAATGGGCGCTCTGTGCTATCCGGAGTTCGAGCTCAAGGCCGCAGCCATGGGAGCGGTAGGAGACTAAGATGTCTACTGCTCTCCAGACCCTCAACTCCAGCCTGGTTCCGGTTGTCGACCGTCCCATTCGTATCCTTCCCATTCCATGGCGAGACCCTCACACGGTCTCGCCCTCGGAACTCCAGGAGCACATCGCCACTCTTGAGCAGGCCTGCGCGGCGAATCCCAAGTCCGCCGACTTACGCACCTGTCTCGGCATGGCGTATGCGATGAATTATGAAGCGTACAAATCCATGGACGTGCTGGAAGCAGCCGTCCGCCTGGACAAAAAGCATTTCTTCGCGCAGTTGAAGTATTCCGAGCTTCTTTACCGGCTGCGGGCGCTTCCACGGGCCGAGCAAGAAACCTTGAAGGCCCTGAAACTGGCCGGGAACGGTTGGGAGTTGTCGCTGGCTCGCACACAATTGCAGGAAATTCGCCGCCTGATTCGGGAGGGCACGCAAAAGCCGGAGTGGAACAAAGCCCTGAAGCGGCCAGCGATGATCCTGCTGGCGGCGCTGGTCTTTCTCAGCTTGATCATGAAGGTGTGGAAATGAAGTGGCGCTATTTTCTGGTAGCCATACTCGTGGTGGGATACGCGATGCTCGCCGTCGGCGCGCCTCTGATGGCGGTGGTGGCGGGCATCGCGCTAGCCGCGTTGCTCAACCTCAAGCAGCAAGGGGGGTTGAAATTACAGCGGCCAAAAAAAAGCCGGACTCCAATGATCCCGCCAACTCCGGCTCAGGCGGTTAGAGCGGCGAATCCATGAAGCCGCACTCGCATTCGCTCCGTTAGCGCTACGAATCATGCAACCGACGGACATTACGGCATTAGTCCGTGAGTCGATGATGGTGCTGGCGCTGATCATCATCGCCGCCAAGCTCGGAGGAGAGCTGTTGGGACGCATGGGCCAGCCGCCCGTGCTGGGCGAACTGGTGATGGGCGTCGTGCTCGGGAATCTGAATCTGCTGGGCTTCACCATGCTCGATCCGTTGAAGACCAACTCCACGGTTCGGATGGTGGGAGAAATCGGGGCGATTCTACTATTGTTCGAGGTCGGAGTGGAATCCGACCTGGTGCAACTGCTGGCGGTTGGTTGGTCTTCTCTCCTGGTGGCTACTCTGGGCGTGATTGCGCCCATGATTTTGGGCTACATCGTCTCCACCCAGCTGCTGCCGGGCGCCAGCTGGCTCAGCCATCTGTTCGTCGGCGGAACACTCACCGCTACCAGCGTCGGTATTACCGCGCGCGTTCTGAAGGATCTGGACAAGTCGGGCACCAAGGAAGCCCGTATCATCTTAGGCGCGGCTGTGGCCGACGACGTGATGGGCCTGATCGTTCTGGCCGTGGTCAGCGGGCTGGTAACCGCAGCGGTGTCCGGCTCAGGCGCCACTGGAATCAGCATGACCGAAATTCTCTGGATCGTCGTGAAAGCCAGTATCTTCCTGTCTCTTGCAGTCGTGGTTGGCCGATACTGGTCGTCGCGCGTGTTTCACTATGCGGCCCGCCTCAAGGTTTCCGGCGCTTTGCTCAGCCTCTGCATCTGCTTTTGCTTCGCGGTGGCCACCATCTCGCAATTGGTGGGCTTGGCCCCTATCGTGGGCGCATTCGCCGCCGGCGTGGTGCTCGAAGAAGTTCATTATCGGCCGTTCACCATGCGCGGCGAACGGCGCGTGCAAGAGCTGCTCTATCCAATCAATACGCTCATCGTGCCGGTTTTCTTCGTTCTGATGGGGCTGCGTGTGGACTTGCGCAGTTTCGCTTCTTCCACCGTGCTCGGCTTCGCGGCTCTCATCACCTTGGCCGCCATCCTCGGAAAACAAGTTTGCGGACTGGGAGTTCTGGAAGGCGGCGTGGACCGTTTGGTGATCGGCGTGGGAATGATTCCGCGCGGCGAAGTTGGGCTGATTTTTGCCGGCATGGGCAGCACTTTGATCCTGCATGGCCAGCCGGTTTTACCACCGGCGACGTTTTCCGCCCTGGTCCTGATGATCATGCTCACCACCTTTATTACGCCTTCCCTTCTAAAAGTAGTCTTCGATCGGAACAAAGTGGCCATGGCGGCGCACGCGGATTGAGCGACGTGAAGGAAGCCTTGAAGACCATCGGCGTGAAAGGAATCGCAGCGTCGGAAGTACGCGGGCACCGCCGCCAGCGGGGACGCACCGAAGTTTATAGGAGTCAGGAATACGTGGCCGGCTCTTTGCCGAAGATGAAGCTGGAAATCGGCATCTCCGACGACCGTGTGGATGAGATTCTGGATGCTCTTTGCGCCGCCGCGCGCTCCGGAAGAATCGGCGATGGGAAAATCTTCGTCACTCCAGTGGAGCAAGCGGTTCGAATTCGCAGTGGGGAGCGCGGGGATTTGGCGCTTTAGTTTATGTCGTTTGGTTTTCGGCCAACGATCGGAGACCGCGTGTTTGAGGCGCGCGGTCTCTCTTTTTTCGCCCTAAAGCCGGACGTGGATGCGCTTGAGACAAGCCGGGCATTGCCGAGATAGCTCGCTGCCGGAATTGGAGATTTTATGCTGCCAACACCGAGTCGTGATGGCAAAGCCAAAGTAGTTGTCGCCACTGCTGTCGCGCTGTCGTTCATTTCTTTCTGGCGCGGCGCGGCCATCGTCTTGAGCGACCTGGCATCTTCCGCCTTCTACGCGGGCGGAATCGCCGAACAGGCCATCGGCGCCAGCGCGCCCTGGTTCATCCTGGGCGTTATGCTGTTCAGCTTCGCGGTGCGCTCCGTCTACATGGAAGGCTGCAGCATGTTCGTGCGCGGCGGCGTTTATGTCGTGGTGCGCGATGCCATGGGCCCCTTTATGGCCCGCCTGTCGGTTTCCGCGCTGATTTTCGATTACATCCTCACCGGTCCCATCAGCGGTGTCAGCGCCGGCCAATACCTGGGCCGCCTGATCAATGAGGCCGCCGAAACCGCGCACGTTTCCTCGCGCGTTCCGCCCAATCTGTTCGCCGCCGGATTCGGATTGATTGTCACGCTGTATTTCTGGTGGAACAACATCAAGGGCATTCACGAATCCAGCGGCAAAGCTCTGCGCATCATGCAAATCACCACCGTGATGGTGGTAATCTTCCTCATCTGGTGCCCGCTCACCATCCTGATTCACGGCGCCGCGCAAACACCGCCCGCGCCCACCATTCGCAATCTGCATTTCAGCGACTCTGGAATCGGCTGGCTCAAGGGCACCATCTGGCCCACCATTCCGATGGTCGCGATTATCATCGCCTTCGGCCACTCCCTGTTGTCCATGAGCGGATTCGAAACGCTGGCGCAGGTCTATCGCGAGATCGCCTATCCCAAGCTGAAGAACCTGCGCATCACCGCGAACATCGTGTGCGTCTATGCCGTGCTGTGCACCGGAGTGGTCACGCTGTTTGCCGGCTTTATTATTCCCGATAAAGTGCGCGGCGGCTACTCCGATAACTTGCTCGGCGGGTTGGCCATGTACCTGGCCGGGCCGCAGGCGCTGCGCCTCATTTTCCATGCGTTCGTGGTGGTGGTGGGCGTGCTGATTCTCGCCGGCGCCGTCAACACCTCGCTGATTGGAGCCAACGGGATACTGAATCGCGTCGCTGAAGATCGCGTCCTGGTGGATTGGTTCCGCAAACCGCACCCGCGCTTCGGCACCACATCCCGCCTCGTGAACTCAGTGGCAATCCTTCAGATTTTCACCATCCTGGCCAGCCGCGGCGACACCTATCTGTTGGGCGAAGCCTACGCCTTCGGCGTCATCTGGAGCTTCGCGTTCAAATCCCTGGGAGTGCTGGTTCTTCGCTTCAAACGCCACGATCAGGAATATAAACACCCCGGCAATTTCAAAATCGGCCATCACGAAATTCCAGCCGGACTCATCATCACAACGTCGATCCTCTTTCTGGTGGCCATCGCCAATCTCTTCACCAAAGAGATCGCCACCATCTACGGCATTCTATTCACGCTCGGGCTGTTTGTCCTGTTCACCATCTCCGACCGCATCAACCGCCCCAAGATGGTCGGCCGGAAGAAAGCCCTGGAAGAGTTCAATCTCGATCATCAATCCGACATCAGCCAGGGGAGCGTTCACGCCCGTCCCGGCTCTATCTTAGTGGCGGTCCGCGACTACAGCCAGATGGCGCATTTGCAAACCGTTCTGACCAAGACCAACCTGCGCCGCCACGACATCGTCGTCATGACGGTTCGCACCATGACCACTGGCGCGGGCGAATACGATCTCAAAGACGAACAGATATTTGCCGACTACGAGAAAGAGCTGTTCACGCGCGTGGTGGCGCTGGCCGAGAAGGAAGGCAAACCCGTCGAACTGCTGGTGGTCCCGGGCCTGGATCCGTTCGACGCCATGGTTCGCACCGCCGAAAAGGTGAACGCCTCGCGCTTGGTCACCGGCGTCTCGGCCAAAATGGGTTCCGACGAATTGGCGCGCCGCATCGGACTGGCGTGGGAGAAACTGCCGGAGCCCCGCCATTCCTTTTCGCTCGAAATCATCAGCCCCGGCCGCCCCAGCGCCTTCGTGAACCTGGGACCGCATCCGCCGCGCCTATGGCCCGAAGACGTGGAGCGCGTTCACCGGCTGTGGCTGCAACTGAGCGAACGGTTCGGCAGCGGCCTGCATCACCGCGACGTCGTCGGGCTCGCGCTTCAGCACTTTGAGAAGGAACTCGAAGGAGCACGGGCCGAGGAAACTCTGGAAGATATCGCGCGCGAACTGCATCCCGATGCGCCGCTCCCGGAAAAAACTACGCGCGCTCACGGATCGTCTTGAGTGCTATTCGACGAACTCCACCTGATATTCTTCGATCACCGGATTGGCCAGCACATCGCGCGCAATCTGATCGATCTCCGCGCCGGCCTTAGCGCGATCGGTGCCCGGCTCCAGCGTGATTTCGAAAAACTTGCCCTGGCGCACCGCGGCGATGGAGGTGTGTCCCAAGCCCGCCAGTGCCGATCGGATGGTCTGCCCCTGCGGATCGAGAACTGTCGGTTTCATCGAGACGTACACGCGCGCTTTCATATGAATTCCCATTGTACCGGGAAGCCGTTCACCAACTCACACCAGGCCCTCCAGCACCAGAGCCTCGAAGCCCTCCACGCGCTCGAACACCTGATCATTCGTGATCAAGCCGGTCGCTCGTGCATGCATCGCCGTGGCGGCTTGCAGGGCATCCGGAGTCCTCAGCCGGTACGTGGCCCGAATCCTCGCCGCCATGTCCGCGATTTCGAGACTGGGCGCGATCCAATCCAGATTGGGGTACGTTGTGAGAAGAGCGTAGAACTTGTCCACCTTCTGTTCGGCGCCGCCCCGGTACGCTGGCACTAGCAATTCAGTCATCGTGATCGTAGAAGTAACCGCCGCGTGTTCCCTCCGTTCCAGCCACGCGAAGACAGGATCGGTCAGTCCCACATAGCGCGCGTTGGCTTCCAGTTGATAAATGAAGACGCTGGTGTCCAGGGCGATCCTGCGATGCCTCCGCAGGAACGCTCGCAGGGCAGTCAGTCCCAACTTTTCCGTTCCTTGGAAAGATGGCCCGCCGGGTAAACACCCGCGCCTAGTCCGCGAATCGCCTCGTGACGCACCTTCGGATTCTCGAGGATAATTACCCGCTCACCTCGCACTACCACCAGCAGCCGATCGCCAGCCTTCACCCGCAAGGCCTCGCGAGCCTCTCGCGGGATGACAATCTGGTTCTTCGAAGAAAGCGTCGCCTGGGACATCACTTTACATTATCGCATGAGGTAAAGTACGATTGGCCCAGCCATAGGGGTAGAACTTCTCAATAAGTGGGCAAAACCCCATGGTAACCATTCTTCCGGATACTCTTCCTCCCAAAAATCCAATAACTTGCCAGGTCTGGCCCGCTGGGCCGCTACACCTTCTGGTATCTTCGGACCAAATCAAATCTCACCGCCCGAACCGCGCCCCGCCTCCCGATCCCCTCAATCCAAGATGAAAGAAAATGCGCCGCCAAACACAAAACTACCCCTCTTGCGTCCAGAAACCGGGGTTCGGGCCCCAAAATTCAAATTTCGACGCCACCTGACGCACAGTTCAGCCACCCCACCCCTACCGCTTTCCACGCCTGCCCCGTTACAATAGTCGTTTAGGTCTGCCCACTTATGCCCGTCCCGATCTCGCAAATGTGGACCGTAGCAACTTACGTCCTCAAGCAGCGTCTTAAGCGCCGCCAGCGCTACCCACTCGTCCTCATGCTGGAGCCGTTGTTCCGCTGCAACCTGGCCTGCGCGGGCTGCGGCAAGATCCAGTATCCGGCGCACATTCTCAAGAAAAACCTTTCGCCTGAAGAATGTTTCAAGGCGGTGGACGAATGCGGTGCGCCCATGGTTTCCATCCCCGGCGGCGAACCGCTGATGCATCCGGAAATCGACAAAATCGTCGAAGGCCTGGTAGCGCGCAAGAAATATATTTACCTCTGCACCAACGCCCTGTTGCTCAAGGAAAAGCTTTCGCTCTTCAAGCCGAGCAAGTACCTCACGTTCTCGGTCCATCTGGATGGCCAGCGCGAGCATCACGATTTTTCGGTCTGCCGCGAAGGCGGATACGAGATCGCCGTCGAAGCCGTTCGTGAGGCTGTCCAAGCAGGCTTCCGCGTCACCACCAACAGCACGCTGTTCGATGGCGTAGATCCGCAAAGCGTCCGGGCCTTCTTCGACGAAATGATGGATCTGGGCGTCGAAGGAATCATGGTGGCGCCGGGCTATTCCTACGACAAAGCGCCCGACCAGCAGCATTTCCTGGGACGCGCCCGCACGCGCCGCACCTTCAAGGCGATCCTTTCGAATCGCAAGCGCAAATGGCAATTCAATCAGTCGCCGCTTGTATCTCGAATTCCTGATGGGCAAGCGCCACTACAACTGCACGCCGTGGGGCATGCCCACTTATAATCTTTTCGGCTGGCAGAAGCCCTGCTACCTGCTGCAGGATGGTTACGCCGACACCTTCGCCGAACTGATGGAGAGCACCGCGTGGGAGCAGTATGGAACCGAATCGGGAAATCCGAAGTGCGCCAATTGCATGGTGCATTGCGGCTTTGAGCCCTCGGCCGTTCACGACGGTTTCTCTTCGGTGCGAGGCTTCGCAGCCATGGCGCGTTCCTATCTGTTCACCGCCTATCCCGATCAGGACGCCGAGCGCCTGCTCCAGGAGCCGGTGCGTCCGGTTCACGCCCACAATCCGTTTGTGAATATCAAGATCGAAACTCCGGCCAGCGAACTTGAGCAGGCATGAGCGAAATTGAAAACCCTGAAATCCTGGAAGTAGTTCCCGGCTTCTCGCACGACCAGCTGGAAGGCTGGATTCCGCCGCTGGCCACCGAAGAGGAAATTCGCGGCGCGTTCGAAAAAGCATTCGACTATCGCGGCGACGTCACCATTACGCTGAAGAACGGCACGGTGGTGGAGGGCTACATCTTCGACCGCCAGAACGCCCCCACGCTGGCCGATTCCTACGTCCGCGTGCTTCCGAAGAATTTCGATTCCAAGCTCTCAATTCCTTATTCGGAAATCCAGGCGCTAGCCTTCACCGGCCGCGACACCGCCGCCGGCAAAAGTTGGGAAGCGTGGTTGCGAAAGTATTGGGAGAAGAAGACCGCCGGTGAACACAACATCCAGCGTGAGCCCGAGACCCTTGAGTAACTACGGAGGTCGATCATAGTTCAAGTCTGTGTGCTCGCCAGCAGTAGTTCGGGAAACTCCACTTTCATCCGTACTGAAAAAACGCGCATTCTCGTCGACGCCGGCCTGAGCAAGCGCGACATTCTAGCCCGCCTCGCGGCCATCCAGGAAGACGCCGAAAAGCTGGACGCCATCCTGATCACGCACGAGCATTCCGATCATGTCAGCGGCCTGGTGGCCCTCGCGCGTGCTCTTAACGTACCCATCTTCATTACTCGCCTCACCGCGCCCGCCATCCCATGGGGCGA
Organism: Bryobacterales bacterium; assembly: GCA_963713415.1. GTDB lineage: Bacteria > Acidobacteriota > Terriglobia > Bryobacterales > Bryobacteraceae > Palsa-89. Next base: position 65,207 of record CAVQLV010000003.1, read on the forward strand.
ATACACGCCGCGCCTGGATTGTTTTCAGGCAGGCACCACGTTTTCGGTCGGCGATATCGAGATCGATAGCTTCACCATTCCGCACGACGCCATCGATCCGGTCGGCTTTTGTTTTCGCTCCCAAGGCATTAAAGTAGGCTTGGTGACCGACCTGGGCTATGTTACCGATTCCATCAAGTTTCACCTGCGCCGCGCGCACTTGCTGGTGCTCGAATCCAATCACGATCTCGAAATGCTGAAGGTGGGACCATATCCGTGGTCCGTCAAGCAGCGCGTAATGGGACGCAAAGGGCATCTCTCGAACGACGTGGTCTGCGATTTCATCCGGGCCGATCTCGATTCGTCCATCGACACCCTGGTGCTGGGCCATCTGAGCGAACACAACAATCATCCGGAGATCGTGCGCAACCAGGCCAATCGCGCGCTGGATCGCGCCGGCCGCGCCCTCTTCACGCGGCTGGTGGTCGCCGAGCCGAAACAACAATCCGAGGTTTTTACGTATTAAATGATCGAACGCTACACTCGCCCGGAGATGGACCGCATCTGGAGCGAGGAGAACAAGTACCGGCAATGGCTGGAAGTGGAGCTGGCGGCGGCTGAGGCGCTGGCGCAAACCAACGATGTGCCGCCGGAGGCCGCCCGCCTGTTGCGTAAGCATGCCAGCTTCGACGTGAAACGCATCCAGGAAATTGAGCGCGAGGTCAAGCACGACGTAATCGCATTCACCACCGCGGTTTCAGAGAGCCTGGCCGCGGCGGGCGCGGCGGATGCTTCGCGCTGGCTGCATTACGGCCTGACGTCGAATGACGTGGTGGATACCGCGCAGGCGTTGATCGTGCGCGGCGCATCGGACCAGATTCTCGAAGGCCTCACCAAGCTTGCCGCCGTGTTGAAGACGCGCGCCTTCGAGTTCAAAGATGCGGTGCAAATCGGAAGAACGCATGGCATCCACGCCGAGCCGATCACTTTCGGCTTAAAGCTGGCGCTGTGGTATGACGAACTGCAGCGCGATCTCTCGCGCTTCTCCTCCGCGGCGGAGGGCATGCGCGTAGGCAAGATTTCGGGCGCGGTCGGAACTTTCGGGCACATCGGCCCGCATGCCGAAGAGCGCATCTGCCAGCGGCTGGGATTGCGGCCGGCGCCGATTGCATCCCAGGTCATTTCGCGGGATCGCCATGCCAACTACGTCGCCGCGCTGGCTCTGATTGCCGCAACGCTCGAAAAAATCGCGCTTGAAATCCGGCATTTGCAGCGCACCGAAGTTCGCGAAGCGGAGGAGCCTTTTGCCGAGGGCCAGAAGGGTTCGTCCGCGATGCCGCACAAGCGGAACCCGGTTACCTGCGAACAAATCTGCGGACTGGCTCGCGTGGTGCGCGGCAACGTACAGCCGGCTTTCGAGAACATCGCGCTTTGGCACGAGCGTGACATTTCCCATTCCTCGGTGGAACGGGTCATTTTGCCGGACAGCACAACGCTGGTGGATTACATGCTGGCTCGAACCCTCTGGCTGATCTCCGGGCTGCGGGTTTCGACCGAGCGGATGAAGCGTAACCTGAACCTAACGCGAGGCTTAGTCTTCTCGGGACAGCTCTTGTTAGACCTCTCAGCGGCCGGAATGTTACGTGAGCAAGCTTACAGACTAGTCCAGGGCTATGCCATGGCGGCCTGGGAGAGTGACGGCGATTTCCGGGCCGCAATCGAATCCGATCCCGTAATCACCCAACACCTGAAGCCCGAAGCGCTGGAGGATACCTTCTCTGTTTCCAGGCAGTTACGGAACATCGACCAGATCTTTCAGCGCGTCTTCCCCAAGTGACGTCCGAAACGAAACGCGCCTGTACCCTAAATCTGTGCTTTCATTTTCGCAGGGATGCATTAAACTAATACCTAGGAGCGCACTGCGCGGGACACCGAATGAAGATAATGAACGAAAGTGATCGGTGCATGGATTTCGAACTCGCTCGAGTATTGTTGGTAGACGATGATCCTACCTCCCGCTTAACGTTACAAACCGTTCTGGAAGCCAGCGGATATCATGTAGATTCAGCAGCTTCCGCAGCCGAAGCGGTGGGCAAACTGGACGAGCAGGAATATCAGTTGGTATTGAGCGACCTGCAGATGGAATCGCCCGAAGCCGGTCTTAAGGTCCTGGCGCATGCCCGTATGATGGATTACAAACCTGCCACCGCGATTGTAACCACCTACCAGAACGCCAAGCCCCAGCATCCCACTCCGCAAAAACAGGTACGCATGCTCATCAAACCCGAGGATGTTCCCGGGCTTCTGGCTAAAGTCGCCAACCTGATTAGCGAGCGGGCCGCCCGCAAGGTTCAGCGCGAAATGCGCCACGCTACTAGCTAGTCGGTTCCGCCGCCACGCGGTAGACCGTTTCCTCAAATTGATCCAGCGAACCACTGAAGAAGTGGTCTGTGGCGTCCACCCAGATCAATTCTTTAGGCTCGGCCAGCGCGGCGAAGTACGCCTCCATGGACGACAACGCGCAGAATTGATCGTTTTTGCTCACGATAAAGACTTTTGGAATCGGGCATTGCCCCAGCGACTGGCTGTCCGATAAGTTCGCCGGAAATCCCACCGCGATCAGCCGACTCACCTCCGGCGTCTGGCAGCCTAGCTTCAGAATGATTCGGGACCCGAATGAAAAACCAGCCAGGGAAAACGGAAGATCGGGATAGCGGGATCGCAGCAGGGCCAGTGCGGCACGGGCGTCTTCCACTTCGCCGACGCCTTTATCGTATTCGCCTTCGCTCAGGTTGACGCCGCGATAGTTGAATCGCAGCACCACCGCTCCGGCGCGGCACAGCGCGCGAGCGATCCGGTACACCACTTTGTTGTGCATGGTCCCGCCATGTTGCGGGTGCGGATGGCAGACCAGAACGGCGTGGCGCGGGTCCCGATCTTCGGGCTCTTCGAGCAGCGCTTCCAGTCGTCCAGCCGCCCCATCGATGAACAGGCTCTCGATCCGGCGCGGCATTGTTTGGGACCGGCTCAATTGCTGCGATAGTTGGTGAACTGCATGTCGATGCCGAAGTCATGGCCACGCAGCAGCGCGATCACTTCCTGCAGCGAGTCGCGATCTTTGCCGGAGATGCGCACGAAATCGCCCTGAATGGAGGCTTGCACTTTCTTCTTGCTGTCCTTGACGGTTTTCACGATCTCGCGAGCTTTTTCAACCGCGATGCCTTGTTGCAGCGTAATCTCCTGGCGAACGGTGGACCCGGCGGCCGGCGTAATGGCGCCGAAGGTCAGGCCTTTCAGCGATACGCTGCGCTTCACCAGTTTCTGCTGCAACACGTCGCTGACGGCCTTCAACTTGTAATCGTCCAGGCTGGCGAGCACCAGTTTATTGTCTTTTTCGTTGAGCTGAATATCGGATTTGGAATCCTTCAGATCGAAGCGCTGGTGGATCTCCTTGAGCGCTTGCTGGACGGCGTTGTTCACTTCCGCCAAATCGATTTTGGACACGATATCGAAGGTATTTTCAGGCATGTGCTAATGACCCAATGCTATCAGGACTCGCTCGGTAATTTCCTGGATCATCGCCGGCAAGGAGGCGTCGAGCGCAAGCGTGACGGCGGCGCGAACGCGCTCGGGATCGATTTCTGGAGTTGTGGGCGGCGCCGGCTCGGCGGACTTCGGGCCTTCGGCGAGCTTTGGAGCTTCGTCGGTTCTCGGTGCCGCGAAGAGCCTCGATCCTTCGCCGAGGCTCGAGCCTTCGCCGAGCTTCGAACCCTCGGCCATTTTCGATGCTTCGAAGAGCTTGGAGCCTTCGGCGAGCATCGAGGCTTCGGCGAGCTTCGTTACTTCGGTGTGCTTCGGTGCTTCGGCGGTTTTCGATGCTTCGAAGAGGTTCGTTACTTCGACGAACTTCGGTGCTTCGGCGAGCTTCGAGCCCTCGCCGAGCTTCGAGCCTTCGGCGAGCTTCGAGCCTTCGGCGAGCTTCGAGGCTTCAGCGAGCTTCGAGGCTTCAGCGAGCTTCGGCGCTTCAGCCGGTTTCAGTGGTTCCGGTTCAGCCAGTTTGGCAGCGGCGACAGGCGGCGGAGCCAATGCGATGTCTTCGGCGGCCTGCCTGCGCGCGAGCTGGGCTTCTTTGACCAGCGGATCGATGGTGACTACCACCTTGGAAGCTTCGAAGGGCTTTTTTAAAATAGCGTCGCAACCGGCGCGCTTGGCTTCATCTTCATCGAACGGTTCCAGCAGGCCGGCGGTGAGCACCACGCGAACGTGCTTAAAGCGCGGATCGCTTTTGACGTGACGGCACAGCTCGAAGCCGGATTTGCCCGGCAGAAAGACATCGGCAATGATGACATCGGGATCCACGTCGGCCAGCCGCAGCATCGCGGCATTGCCATCGGTGAGGCTGACTACCTCGAAGCCATCTTCGCGCAGGATTCGTTCCCCCATGCGCTGGGCGTGAGGGCTATCGTCAGCCAGCAGGATTCGGCTCATCGAACTCAATTCGATGGAGGGGAAGCAGGCGCTGCAGCGGCGGGCGTGGGCGCGGCCTGCTGGGCCGCAGACGGCTGTTCAGCGGCGGGCTGCTCCTGCTGCTGCTTCTTGTTTTTCTTTTTCTTCTTGGCTTTCGGATCGGTGGCGGTTTGTTGCGATGCGGGTGGATCGGTGGATGAAGCGGCCGGGGTAGCCGCGGCTGGCGGATTCGCCCGAGCGTCGGGTTTAGTGTCCAGCGCCGTTGAATTTCCCACCGTGCTAGCGGTCACATCACCGCTGAATCCACCACCGGCGCCCGCGGGCTGCGGAACCAGAGGCGGAACCGAAGGCCGCATGTTGGTCATGGCCGGATCGCCCGAATGCGCCGCCGAGCTCATGTCCGGACCCCGTCTCAGCCATAGGGTTTCGCGCGAGATAAAACCAGGCTTTACGTGGTGGTCCTTCTCGTACTCCATGTGAGCAACCGCTTCTTTGTCCGCCTGCGGCACCGGTAGTTCGAGGTCCTTCAGCTTCCGGGTGGCATCATCGGCATATTCACTCAGCGGATAGTCGCGGACGATTTTCGCGTAGGCTTCGCCTTCCTGCCTGCGGAAGCGGCTGCCCAGGCGCCCATAGGCTTGGCCCATGTCCCAGAGCGCGAGATCAGCCTTGCTATAAAGAGGATACTGATCCACCAGATGGCTCATCCGATTGGCGGCCGCGGAATTGTCGCCGTGCTTGAAATAGAAGCTGCCCACCAGATATTCGCCTTCGGCCAGCGACTCTTGAATATTGCGCAGGAGCTGTTTGGTTTCCTCGACGTACTTGCTGTTCGGGAACTGCACGACGAGCTGGCGGCATTCGTCTTCCGCGCGGATGGCCTGGGTTTGATCGCGATCCGACTTGTCCATTTGCTTGTAGTGGATCATGCAGATCTTCTGCTGGGATTCGGCGGCCTCTTCCATGGTTGGATAGAACAGGATGAAGTCCTTGTATTCGGCCTCGGCCTGAGCCAGACTGCCCGCGCCGCCTTCGCGATACCAACTGTCGGCGATGGCGAGCTTGGCCTTGGCCAGGAACTCGCTCTGATCATAGGTATTGATCAGAGTATTGAGGGTGATGCGCGCGATTTCGTAGCGGCCGTGTTCGATGTCGTCCACGGCGCGATCGAACAAAACCTTGTCGGGCTGTTTGGTGTCCTTGGTGATCGGGTCGTCATATTTCTTCGCGCGGAAACCGCACGAAGTCAAAAGACCCGCCATCATCACTGCAACCAGGAAGTTTCTTACCATATCAACCCCGTCATATAGATTAAACCTTTAGTAGCACAGCCTCGCGGGCCGCGCGCTGCAATTCCAGGAACGCCTGGCCCGGATCGGGGGTGTGAAAAATCGACGACCCTGCTACCAGCCAGTCACACCCGGCGCGAGTGATCTCGGCGGCGTTCTCCACCGATACACCACCATCGATTTCGATGGCGAAATTTAAGCCTAACTCTTTGCGGCGCCACGCCAGCGCCTGGATTTTTTTCAGAGCGTTGGGAATGAAAGCCTGGCCTCCAAAACCAGGATTAACGCTCATGATAAGCACGTGATCCACCAGATCCAACACCTCGCTCAGCATGGCGATCGGCGTGGCCGGATTCAGCACTACACCAGGACGTCCGCCTTCGGCGCGGATGTTGCGAAGGGTGCGGTCCAGATGCGTGCAGGCTTCCTGATGGACTAGCAGGTAGTCGGCGCCCGCACGGATGAAATCGGGGGCGTACTTATCGGCGTCAGAAATCATCAGGTGAACATCCAGCTTGAGGCGCGTAGCCTTGCGGATGGACTCAACTACCGGGATTCCGATGCTGATGTTCGGGACGAAGTGCCCATCCATGACATCCACGTGCAGAAACGAGGCTCCGGCGCGTTCTACCTTGGCAATTTCCTCGCCCAGGTGCGCAAAATCAGCCGAGAGGATGGAGGGGAGGACTTCGATCATGCTGCGACTTAGAACGATGTTAGCACGGGAGGAGCCGAGGTTTGGGGTCAAGAGAGGCGCGGAATTAGGGTCCGCGCCTTATGCGAAGCTGCGTCCGCACGCAGGGGCGATCAAGCCATCTGTGGCTGCTTGGCCATGGCTTGTTCGGCGCGCTCCTTCATTTCCTCAGGCGAAACATCTTCCTTGTGTGTCGCCACCGACCAGGAGTGGCCGAACGGATCCACCAGCTTTCCGTAGCGGTCCCCCCAAAACTGGTCAGCCAAAGGCATTTCCACCTTGGCTCCGGCGGATTGGGCCTGTTTGAAGACCGAATCCACATCGTCCACATACAGAAAAATGCCTACCGGTGAACCACCGAGCGAACGCGGCGATTTGTTCCCGCTGCCCGGCATCTCCTCGGAAAGCATGATCATGGAGTCGCCGATCTGAATCTCAGCGTGAGAGATTTTTCCGTTTGGCGTGGCCATCCGCATAATCTCTCTCGCTCCAAAGGCACGCTTGTAAAAGTCCATGGCTTTCCCGGCGTCGTCCACCACCAGATAGGGAGTGACCGAGTGGTAACCTTTCGGTATCGGTTGAACTTTACTTGGCATGGTTTTTACCTCCGTGGGTAGACTGGATCTCCCCGCCAGCCGTTTCAAATTTATTCCGGATAACTGAAGGTTATTTTTTCTTTCGAGGCGCGCGTTTCTTTTTGGCCGCGGGAGCAGGAGCTGCAGCGGCTCCTGCGACGGGCCCAGTCGGGTTCAGCAGCTTCCCGGCTTTCAGATCGACCGTGACAGAGTCCCGAATTGCGACGCCGTTTTGATCCGCGGTCTTGAAGACGAATGAAAGTGTCTTGGCGTCGGTTTCGACGGTGAGATATCCGAAATCGATGATCGGAGCGATCTCCAGTACGTGATCGCCGTCCTTGGTTCCAGCGGTGGCATATTTGCCTTTGGGAGCTGTTGCAGCGAAACCACCGCTGCCGGCTACGATATAGGGAGTCTCTTTGCCGCCAGCGGCGGAGACCGTACGAGTGAAGCGCTGATAGAGGTGTGCGTGCCCGGAAAGCACCGCGTCGGGCCACAAGCCGGCCGCTTTGCAACAAGCGTCGATGTCTTTTTGAATTCCCAGGGATCCGCCGTGCTTCGCGTCGGCCGATAAGGGCGGGTGATGAACCGCGAGCAGAACAGCCCGCTTCTGCGCCACCCGATCCGGTTTCAGCCGCGCCAGTTCACTCTTCAGAAAATCCAACTGATCGTCGGTGATGGGAAAGTGGCCGCTTTGTGAAGAAATGACACCCGGGCCATCTAATACGTTGCTGTACAGTCCGATGATCGACACGTAGGGAGCATCCAAGGTGAAGTAAACGCCGGGTTGCGTCATCGCGCTTCGAATCAAGCCGCCCGCATCGGGAGACATTCCGGGAACGGCAGCGCAAAAATTCGTCAGAAAGGCGTCCAGCGTGGGAACTTGCGGGCCGCTGGAGCCCTGGCCGAACACCATTCCGTCGTGATTGCCGGGAATGGCGAAGATCGGCCGATTATATGCGCGGAAAGGCTCGTAAAACTGATCGTAATAGTATTGCGCCTCGCCGAAATTATAGATCACGTCGCCCAGGTGAAAGAAGAATGCTGGCCCGCTGGGATCGGCCGTGTCTTTCGCCATCGCTGTTGCAACGGCAGTTTCGTGACCAATGGCCGTGGCCACCGTTTGAGTCCGATTGACTTTGGCGGCGCCGGTGTCGCCCACGACGTGAAAGCTGATCTTGCGCGCCGCCTGAATGGCGTCGGCCACCTTCTGCGGCGCAAAGTCCGTGAGATTCAATGGGAGATTGTTGCGGCGAGGCGGGATGCGCTGGATCTGATCTTTGTGCGCCGTGTAGTAGGGCGAATTGTAATAATCGGAACTGGTATTATCCACCCGAAACGGTTTTTCATCCGGGCTGGCTTGCGGCTCGGCATACAGTTGTCCCTGGGGGCCAGGCGGGGGCGTAGTCAAACCTTTGGGCACAGGATGACCTCCTAAAAGTGGCGATGGTACTTGTTTATATTACGCGGGGATTGAGTGTTCGTCCAGCATAAATTAAGTCATCTAACGCACATTATCGATCCGGACGGAAGTTTAAGAGGACAATTGTCATCCCATATTCACTTTTAGTCCGGCATTCAAAGCTTGTGAAAGTCGGGGACGGGCGCATCGCCCCAAGCTTCGACACCGGCCATCGCTGATTGGTCTTCCCCGCTCCTGTCTCTCCGGACGCTCCAGCCCACCCACTGGAGACCCAGAAACAGAAGCTGTGACGCCACCCCGCCATCGCCGCGCGCGTCAGTTAATGAAAACAATTCGAAACGCCGATGTTGAACTGGTTCATGGGCCAGAACTTTCGAAATCATGCGCGGACCCGTAATTCAAATGGATCCAAGCAACGCTTTAGTAGACTAAGGGCCATGGTTCGATTCTCGCGCCGCATGCCGGCCAAGCAGATGCTGTGCTGCGCGTTTCTGTTTCTTGCGCTCACGGGCGCGCTGGCGGCGCAAAACGTAATCACCACCATCGCAGGCGAAGACCCCAGTTTCACCGGCAACGGCCAGCCTGCGGTGAACGTGCCGATCGGCTATGTGAATGGCGTGGCAGCCGACGGAGCGGGCAACGTCTATTTCACGGATCCGCTGGAGCATCTGGTGCTGCGCGTGGCCATGGACGGCACATTGACCGTGGTGGCGGGAAATGGCATCGCGGGTTACTCGGGCGATGGAGGGCCGGCGACATCGGTGGCCATCGGCGCAACGGACAATCCGGATCAATATGTGGGCGCGCCGTTTGAAGACAGCCTGGGAGGCATCGCCATCGACAAGCAGGGGAACATTTACTTCGGTGACGGCCACTATGTCCGGCGCGTCGCAAGCGATGGGACCATCACGACCGTGGCTGGGGGCGGAACCGCGTCACCCGGCGATGGCGGATTGGCGACGCAAGCATCGCTCGACATTGTGAACGGGCTGGCCTTCGATGCGGCTGGAAATTTATATTTCTCCGAGAGCAATCGCATCCGCAAAATGACGCCCGGCGGCACGCTGACTACCTTTGCGGGCTCGGCAACCAACGGATTCGCGGGCGATGGCGGCCCGGCGACAGCGGCGCTGCTGTCGCAACCGTTGGGACTCGCCTTCGATACACAAGGTAACTTATATGTCGCCGACGGCGACGTCGCGAATTTTCCATCCAGGATTCGAGAGATCACGGTGAGCGGGAACATCTCCACGATCGCTGGCGGAGGAAGCGTTGCTCCAGCCAACGGCGCGGCGCCGCTTAGTCTGAATTTGGCCTATGCGAGCGGCCTGGCGGTAGATGCAACGAACTCGCTGTATATTTTTTCGCCCAAGAACGGCTATCTGCTCAAGATCGCGGGCGGGGTAACAACGCTGGTTACCAGGACCGCGGCCGCGACGTTCACGAGCAATGTGCCGGCCATCAACGCCTACATCGTGGGACAGCGCGTCTACGATAACAGCGGAATCGCTTTCGATGCAGCGGGCAATTTGTACGTTGCCGATAGCCGCGACGGCCGGCTCTGCAAGATCGACACGCACGGCATTTTAACTGCCGTAGCTGGAAACGGCGCCTATGGCTACGGAGGCGACGGCGGCTCAGCGCTGGGCGCGATCATCCAGGGCCCAGCGGCAATGACGCAAACGCCGGACGGTACGCTGTATTTTCTGGACACACTAAACGCGCGGGTGCGGGCGATTTCGCCGAATGGCGTCGTCAACACGGTAATCAGCTCCGCCAATTTCCCGTCGCTGGGCGCGGCGGAGCTCCTCAACGGAATCACGTCGGACGGGAGCGGCAATGTCTATGTTCAGTTGGCGCATCGAGTGCTTGAATTGACGCCGGCGGGCGCGATTCAAGTGATCCTCAATGTAGCGGGCGCGCAAAACACGAGCGGAGATGGCGGTCCAGCGGCGCTGGCATCGATTCAGAGCGGCGGGGGATTGGCTCGCGATGCTTCGGGCAACTTGTTTCTCTCCGACCCGGGTGCCAACCGAATTCGCGTGATTGGTACCGACGGAATCATTCACACCATCGCGGGAACGGGCGTTTCAGGCGTGTCGCCGGATGGATCGATTGCTATCTCATCGCCGATTGCCGGACCCACGTCGCTGCTGCCCGATAGCCAGGGCGGGCTGTATTTCATAGAGCAGCAAAATCTGCTGCCGGGCGGCGTGGTGCTGCGCTACATCACACCGGACGGGCTTTTGAAAACAATCGCCGGCAATCTGAAAGGCGGATTCTCGGGCGATGGCGGACCGGCTGCGCAAGCTGCTACGGGAATGCAGAATCGAACGGGACTGGCTTTCGATGCGAACGGCAATCTGTACGTCGCCGACGGCTTCAATCACCGCGTGCGCGTGATTGCGCCGAGCGGGATCATCAGCACTTTCGCGGGCAATGGCACCGCGACGACGGCGGGCGATGGAGGGCCGCGCAAAACGCCGGGTTCTCGATTCCCCGCGGGCTGCTGTTCGACGCGCATGGCGACCTGTTGATCTCAGACGTTGCCGCGAACCGCATCCGCGAGGTATTGGTTGCGCCGCCGGCTATCAATGTGGCGCCCAATCAGATGAGCTTTCAGGCGCAAGCGGGCGGAGCGCAAACGCCGCCGCAACAGCTCACCGTCGATGGGCCGGTGAGCGGAGTTGCGTTTTCCATCACCGTGAGCAACGGCGCGAGTTGGCTGGTGGTGGGCACGGGCGGAAATACTCCGCGATTGATCAGCGTGCAAGCCGATCCGTCGAAGCTTACTCCGGGAACCTATCAGGCGACGCTCACCATCACGGCGCCACTGGCCACTCCGGTTACGAGCGCGGTGCAAGTGACATTTCAAGTGGCAGCGGGGACGCCTGCTGTTCTAGCGGCGGACCGCACCGCGTTGTCATTCACGTTTCCGGATCAGCCCACCACAACCGGGACCCAGATCGTGCGAGTTTCCAACGCGGGCACCGGATCGCTGGCGTTCTCCGCGAGCGCTCAAACGGCGCTCGGCGGCAACTGGCTGAGCGTGGGCAGGGCTTCGGGGAAGGTGACGCCGCAGACTCCGGCGACAGTGGCTGTGGTGGCGAACCCAAGCGGGCTGGGCGCGGGAACATACACCGGATCGGTAACTATTGCGAGCTCGACCACCCGCGCCAGCATCGTGATTCCAGTTCACCTGACGGTAAGCACGCTGGATCAAGCCATCCGGTTGTCGCGGCCGGCGCTGGCGTTCCGCACCGTGGCGGGGGGCGCAGTGGCTCCGCCGGGCAATTTCGCCGTAAACAACATCGGGCGCGGAACAATGGATTTCAGCGTGTCCACTCGGACGCTTTCGGGCGGCCAACAATGGCTTACAGCCACACCAACGTCGGGTGCGATCGCGAGCGGCCAGCCGCCCGAGGGCATCACGGTGACCGTGGATCAAACCGGCCTCGCGCCTGGTTTTTACTTCGGGCTGGTGCGCGTGGATTCGCCCGCGGCGGCCAATACGCCGCAAGTTGCGACCATCGTGATGCAGGTGCTCCCGGCGGGCCAGGACCCTGGCCCCACCATTCAGCCCAGTGAGCTGCTCTTCACGGCTGTGGCGGGCGATCCGCCGCCGGGCTCGAAAAATCTGTTCGTCTATAACGTTTCTGCGACGCCCCAAAGCTACATGTCGAGTTTCACAGCAGCCAATGCCAACGACGCGGTGAGCTTCACGCCAGGAAATGCGACGCTCGCACTGACACACTCCACGCGCGTGGTGGTGCAGCCGTTGACCGGCGGGCTGAGCCCGGGAGTTTACGATGGATCGCTGACTCTGCAATTTTCGGACGGCTACGTGCGGCGGGTGGGTGTGCGAACCATCGTGACGCCCGCGGCGGCTTCGACAACGGCACTTCGAGATCGCGCGTTGGACACGGCGAGCTGCACTCCGACGCAACTGGTGCCCGCGATCACAACGCTGGGGCAATCGTTCGGCGTTCCCGCGGCGTGGCCGGTGGTGCTGGAGGCGCAGGTGACCGATGATTGCGGCAATGTGCTGAATGCGGGCGACGTTACGGCGTCGTTCTCGAATGGCGATCCGCCGCTGAGCTTGCTTCCCATCCAAAACGGCACGTGGCAGAGCACCTGGCTATCGGGGAACAGCGCGGGGCCAGTGACGCTGACCATTACGGCAACCGATCCGACGCGCACTCTCACGGGCACACGGCAGGTCACGGGGGGCTTGGGAACTTCGGCGATGCCTCCAGTACTGAGTGCGGCGGTGAGCGGCGCGAGCTTTGCCGCCGACTCGCCGCTTGCGCCGGGATCCATCGTGTCGCTGTTCGGGCAGAATTTTTCGAACGGTTCAGAGTCGGCGGGCTCGGTTCCGCTCGGCACCACGCTCGCTGGCGCCACGGTGGCGATGGCCGGGAATTCATTGCCGCTGTTTTACGGTTCGAACGGGCAAATCAATGCGCTGGTCTCAGCGGGGATCAACACGAACACCAGCCAGCAGATCCTGGTGCAGCGTGATAACACGCTTTCCATCCCGATTTCGGTGGATGTGGCGCCGGCCGAGCCGGCCGTCTTCGGATATCCGGCGCAGGGCGAGCCGCCGCAGCAGGGCGCCATCGTGAACGCGGTGACTTATGCGGTGGCTGATCCGGCGACACCAGTAACTGCCGGTGACGTGATCGCGATTTTTTGCACTGGGCTCGGCGCGGTCGATCAAACCATACCCGACGGCGCGGCGGCGCCGAGCGCGCCCTTAGCGAATACATTGGCCACGCCGGTGGTGTCAATCGGCGCGCAGCCGGCCACCGTAACGTTTTCGGGGCTCGCGCCGGGATTCGTCGGGCTGTATCAGATCGATGCCTATGTGCCGGGCGGAATCGCGCCGGGGAGTCAGGTACCGGTGGTGGTGACCGTCGCCGGCCAAGCCAGTCCGCCGGTGACTATCGCGGTAAAGTAAATCGCCGGGCACTTACAATCGTGGGATGGATCACCACACGGTTGCCGCCATCGCCATCGCCGGCAGTTGTCTGGATGTGCTGGGCAGCCTGTATCTCGCGTACGACTTATTAGGCGGCCCGCATGGTCCCTTGCGGCTGCTGACACGCGCCGTGACCTATTCGATCCTGTTTGGTATTGGTTACGGCCTCGGATTGACCTTCGGCGTAGCGTCGGGCTTGGCGCTGGGAGTGACGCTCGCCATTGAACTGAACCGGACAGCCAAGCGGCAGGACCATTACCCGCTGGCTCTCGAGGCATTCTTCTCCTTGATTCGCGCCTCGGCCTTCAGCGGAGCGCTCTACCCTCAGGTGGGCCTTCGTTTCGCGCTTCTGTACTGCGTTCTGCTGACCGCGGGGCAGGTGTGCGCGTACGCCTTTGGAATCCGCCCGTCGATGCGATTTACAATCTCCCGCGGGCCGCGTTTGACGCGCACGTTGATTTGGTCCACTATGCTGCGGACCGCCGGCTATATCGCTGCCGCGCTTCTGTGCAGCGCGGTGGTGCACCATCTGGCGCATCCCTGGCTCTTCGCGACGTGCTTAGGGGTGGTGACGGGATTGGTCACCGGCTTTGGAATAGCGTTCAGTCCGCATGTCGAATATTACGCCGACAATCTGCCGCAGCGGCGCATGGGCGTGTTGGGCGTCGGGTTGATGTTTTGCGGCTTCGCGCTGCAATCGCTGCAATATTGGCTGGCGGTATTTGACGTCCGCCTCACTTAGCGCGAACACACCGCGACGAAAAACCCATCGCCGGGATTCAGGCCCGGGAGGCGTTCCCTGGTTTGCCACGGACCAGGAATTTCCTGGATCACTTGTTGGTTCTCCTCCGGCTCGAGCGAACAGGTGGAATAAACCAGGCGGCCGCCGGGACAAAGATGATCCATCGCCTGGCGAACCAGCGCTACTTGCTTGGCGTGCAGATCGGTTAAATCGGAGGGCTGGAGGCGCCATTTAATTTCGGGATTGCGTCCTAGCGTGCCGGTGCCGGAGCACGGCGCATCGATGAGAATGCGATCGAATTTGGCGCGGAACGGAAGCGGCTGCGTTCCATCCAGCACCACCAGCGGGCATTTCAGGTCGCCCATTTGTTTCAAACGATGCCAGTGGATATCGCACGCAACCGCGCGGACTCCGCACTCGATGGCTTGCGCGGTCTTGTTCCCTGGCGCGGCGCACAGATCGAGAAAAGTCTGGCCGGGGTGCAGATCGAGGAACGGCACAATGGACTGCGCTCCGATGTCCTGGATACGGCCCGTGCTCGCGACGTGGGTCTCGGCGGGTTGGAGGAACGCGGCTGCGATCTGATTCGCCGTTTTGCGGCCGAATTGGCGATCCCATCGTTCCAGCAGCCAAGGGGGCATGGAGAGGTCGGTAGCGCGGTCCGGCCAAGGCACCGGCTGGCGGTCGGTTTTTCTTAAGATCGCATTGACTAATCCAGCGGCCGAGGCTTTGTGCGCGCGCTTCACCAACTCCACGCTCTCGCCGACCGCGGCATGCGGAGGAATGCGATCCAGATAGCGAAGCTGATAAATGCCCATGCGCAACGCGATTTGAACTTCGGGCTCGGGCGGACGCGGGACGCGGCGCGCGATCAGATAATCGAGCTGCGCCTGGAAGCGGAGGCATCCGAAGACGATTTCCGAAGCGAGGCCGGCATCGCGCGAATCGAGTTGGGCGGAGCGCTGGAGCAGCAGGTCGGAAGCATAGCCGCCCAGGTGGACTTTGCCGAGAACGTCGAAGGCGGTCTGGCGCGCGGGTGAGATCAAGTTCTATTTTAGTAGGCAGTGCTCAAGAGCAACGGAAGATATTGCGACGGCTGCGGGCAGAAGCTGCCGCCGGGATCGCGGCTATCGCTGCAGGTGATGTCGAAAGCCGAAGCGGAGGCGCTGGACGCGCCGGGAGTGGAGAACCCCGATGGAACCGTGACCATCGACCTGTGCCTGAACTGCCGGGTACAGCGCGCCAATCGGATCAAGCACGGGCACGAGTGAAACGTCAGCAGGGTCGCTCCAATAGGCGCTCCACGCAATCGATGAAGCTGTCCAAGGGGAACGGCTTGGGAAGCACCAGCAAGCGGCCTGGAATTTCGACCACCGGGAGTTTCTCCGCCGACAGCGCGAGAATTTTTAAGCCGGGATGAGCGCCTGCAAGCTCGGCCACGTCTTTCACGCCGTTGTCGGCGGCCGGCGAGACGTCCACAATCAGCAGGCCGGCGCGGCGCTCCAGCATTTCCGCCACGATATCGGCGGCATGGGAGAGCTCAACGGTGAAGTAACCGCGGCGATCCAGCAAGCGGCGCAGCAGTTTCCGAATGGACAGGTCGTCTTCGAGGATCAAAATGGAACCCGGTTGGGCGGCTATCAGCGGCTGAGGAGGCTCCGGGGTGGAGGCGGGCGTGGGACTTTCGTCGAACTGCGGCAGCATGACATCCACATTCCTTTCCAGTGGAATCAGGTGCGGCTCCTTGTGCCGGGGATGCACCGGTTCGGGCTCGATACGGGTTGGCGAAATCATATCCAGCGCCAGAACTTTGCGCCGCGCCGGCATGACCAACAGGGGCGCCACCGGTGGATCGGGCGGCCGAAGCATACTGGGACGCCACACACGATAAAAACGCATGCGGCAAGCCTTGCAGCGAAATGGCGAAAGAAACAGGCATGCCAGCAGAACATCCAGCGCGTTGCGTTGGGTGGAAGGACGTATCTCCGGCGACCCGCAATGAGCGCAGGACCGCGCCGTCACCGCCAGCTTGCGCACAGCGGTAGCAAACGAACGGAGCGGCGGCTCCGTTTGGGCGACACTGGGAACACGCGCCATGGTAGGCGATCTCGAGGGAAGGCCGTTCTTAATGATTGTAGTGACATTTGAGATGAAAATCATGATGTGTCTGGCGATTGGTTTGAGCGCGGGGGTAGCGTTCGCTCAACCAGCCGACGTGGTATTGCGAAATGGCAGGATCGTCACGCTGGACAAAAGCACGCCTGAAGCGCAGAGTCTGGCCGCGCGCGGCGGCAAGATTGTTGCGGTCGGGTCGAACAAAACCGTGGACGCTCTCATCGGGCCATCGACGCGGGTGATCGATCTTCAGGGACGCCTGGCGATTCCTGGATTGATCGAGGGGCACGGGCATTTTACGGCTCTGGGCGCCTCGAAGATGATGCTGGATCTGCGCGGAGCGAAAACTTGGGATGATATCGTCGCGATGGTAACCGCGGCGGCGCGGGAAGCTAAGCCCGGCACATGGATTCTGGGGAGCGGCTTTCATCAAGCCAAATGGGATCGCCCGCCACAGCCGAACGTGCGCGGCTTTCCGGTGCACGATAGCTTGAGCCGCGTTTCGCCACGCAATCCGGTTTGGCTGACGCATGCGAGCGGCCACGCCGGTTTTGCGAATGCGGAGGCGATGCGGCTGGCCGGGATCGATAAGAATACGCCCGATCCAGAGGGCGGCGAGATCCTGCGCGATGCCCATGGCGATCCCACGGGATTGATGAACGAGCGCGCGCAGGATTTGATCCAGCACGTCCTGGATTCTTATCGTGCCAGGCGCACTTCGGCGGCATTGGAGGCGGAGCTTCGGCAGCAGATCAAGCTGGCCGAGCGCGAATGTTTGTCCAAGGGCATCACGACGTTCGAAGATGCGGGTTCGCCGCTTGCCACGGTGGATCTGTTTCGAAAAATGGCGGAGCACGGCGAACTCGGATTGCGGATGTGGGTGATGCTGCGGGCGCCCGAGAGCGAACTGGCGGCGAATCTGCGGCACTATTACATGATCGGCCTGGGGAACGATCATTTGACCGTGCGGGCGATCAAGGAATACATGGATGGCGCACTCGGCTCGCGCGGCGCTTGGCTGCTGGCGCCGTATTCCGATCTGCCGGCGGACGCGCCGCATCCTAGCGGGATCAACGTGGAGGAACCGCGGTACATCCAGAAAACTGCTGAGCTGGCCATCGACAACGGCTTTCAGCTTTGCACTCACGCCATCGGGGACCGGGCCAATCGCGAGGTGCTGAATCTGTACCAAGCGGTTTTTCGTGAACATCCCGATAAGAAGAACCTGCGCTGGCGGATCGAGCACGCCCAGCATTTGGATCCGGCCGATATCCCGCGCTTCGGCGAACTGGGCGTGATTGCCGCGATGCAGGGGATTCACTGCACTTCGGACGGGCCGTTTGTGATCGCCCGCCTGGGGCGCCAGCGCGCGGAGGCCGGCGCGTACGTCTGGCAGAAGCTGATGAAGTCGGGCGCGATGGTGGGGAACGGAACGGACACGCCGGTGGAAGACGTGGATCCGATCCAGTGTTACTACGCGTCGGTGAGCCGCCGGCTGAAGGATGGAACGGTGTTTTTTCCGGACCAGAGGATGAGCCGCATGGAGGCGCTGCGGTCCTACACGATCAACAATGCGTACGCGGCGTTTCAGGAAGGGATCAAGGGATCGCTGAAAGTGGGGAAGCTGGCGGACGTTACGGTTTTATCGGGAGATATTCTGACACTGCCGGAGAGTGAGATCCGATCGGCGAAGGTAGAATACACGATTGTGGGCGGGAAAGTGATGTACGAAAGGAACAGGCCGTGAGGCGTAGCGTGCTGCTCGCCATCGCCGCGATGAGTACATTGAGCTGCTTTCCTCAGAATCTTTCGTCGAAAGACCAGGCGCTCCTTCTTCCAGCGCCAATATCGATCTCGGGTAGGGTGGTTGATGACCGTAACAACCCGGTCGGGGATGTGCGGGTTGACTATGTTGGTGACGGAACGTATCCAAAGACAGATGCGATGGGACGATTTCGCATCGAAACTCGAGCACCAGCACTCGTATTCGGCAAGGAGGGTTTCCAAAGCGCATTTCTGCGCTCGTCGGCGGATCGTCTCAATACAACTGTGGTTTTAAGAAAACAAACAGTAAAGTATCGGAAATGCGGACCCATTCGGAGCTGCACCAGTTTGGAGTTTGGGCTCAGCATGTTCTGCGTTCCGAACGTCAAGGGTATTCAGGCAGGCGAACGAAGCCAGGATATCGATTACGCCTTGCGTCGTTACGTGATTGAAACGCCCGAGGGAAGGAAAGCAATGCTAAACGGGTCAGGCCAGTTCTGGATTCACCAAGCGCCGATCGAAGATGTTTGGGCATCGGACCAGTTCATTGAGGTGCGCACGCTCGTCGGGCATTTTGATGTGATCGACGCGCGCGGCAAAACCGATGACGGGCATTACTGGCGGTATTTGAGCCGGTTCTTCGAGTCGGTTGGCTATGAAGATCTGACGGCCGATGAGGCTTCGATTTTCGACAAGGCGCTGGACCGGGTATGCGTGTTCGACCCGAAGGTTCCGGGATTGGGCCGTTAGTACGTGTAGCGCCAGTCGCGCCGGAGATCGCGCATCTGTTCGCGAATTTGATCGCGGCGTTCCCGCGCTGCATCGCGCTGGGCGCGCCCGGCTTCCCGTTGAGCATCCCGCAATTCGCGAGCTTGTTCACGCGCCATGTCCCGTGCCTGCCGGGCACTTTCCCGAGCCTCCAATGTGCGTTCCCGAACCTGATCCCGCAACTCGCGGTAAGCGTATGAATCCCAGAAACAAGCCGAGCTGCTCGCGACGGCGAGCATTACCAATGCAACCACGCCGAGGAACAGAAGTTTCATGGGGTGATAGACGAAGGAAACTCGGATTTGTTCCGAAAAAAGTTGGGGCCTTCCTACCAGGTTAGAAGGATAGGCCCACCAGGAATTCCACTTGGTTGGGATTGGTGAGGGGCACAATCAGAGAAGGTGATGCGCTATCCGGCGTCCAGTGCGTATAGCGAATCTGCGGTGCGATCTTCAGCCCAAGCAAATGCGCCTCCACGCCGCCGCCCAGCGTGATCCCGTAGTGCGAAGGGGATGTGCCGTTGAAGTTACCCGCGGCGCGAAAGGACGGCCCTAGCTCGACAAACGGTTTTATGAACGGAAACGAGAACTTGTATTTTGCCAGCAGCGGAAACTCCCAGGTGTTCACGCTGCCGCGCGCGACGGCAGTATTGATCCCGTTTTCCAGGGTAAAGTACGAAGCAAGACTCAAAGGCCGGTATAGCGCATCCGCCTCCACGGACAGATGGAATGGCAAGCCCAGCTCCACCATCGGCCCGACGATGTAGTCCTTCGAATCCGAATAGAAGTTATATCCATCGATGCTCTGATTTTGTATGCCGTCGGTCAGGCCGACGCCGCCCGTTATACCAGCGGAGAAACTTTGTCCAAATCCGCTGGCGGCTCCGCCCAAAAAGACCATCAGAAAGATACAAGGAGAGCAAAAAATGTTCAGGTGCCGGGCAGGTGAACTCGGCAGGTCAGGTGTCATGGCTTCTAAGGAACTCGCGCAAAACGGAGCGCGGCGCGAAGCAGTTCCTGCTCTTTTGTGGTGCGCGCCGCACCCTTTACGCTTCTAAGACGCAAAGAAAGCTTCACTCGTTCCGCGGGACTGCCGGTCTACAGAATGGCGGTTTCCTCGATAGCCCGGCCCTCGGCGAACCGCTGCACATTCAGATCCTGGGCGTCGATGATGTGGGTCTCGCCATGCAGGATCAGGTCGGCAAGAATACGCCCGGTAGCGGGAGAATGCATCACGCCGTGGCCGCTGAAGCCGTTGGCGAAGTACAATCCGCGGACCTCGGGCGAAGGGCCAAGGATAGCATGATGGTCCGGCGACATTTCGTAAAGCCCAGCCCAGCAGCGGCGCGGGTTCACCGCCAGGTTGGCGAAGCCCGGCACGCGGGCGGCGGCGTGCGTGAGACTTTTTTCGATATACGCGGGATCGAAATCGGTGCGGAATCCGGGCTGTTCATCGGGATGCGCCCAGGCCATCAGTAATCCCAAACCCTCCTGGCGAAAGTGCCAGCCGGTAGTCATATCGATCATCATCGGCAGGCGTTCCGGGAGCCCTGGAAAAGGCTCGGTGGGAATCAGCATGCGGCGCAGCGGTTGCACCGGCAAATCCACGCCTGCCATGCGCGCGATGCCGGCCGCCCATGGTCCCGCCGCGTTCACCACAACGGGCGCGGAAACGCCGCCCTTGGAAGTAAGCACGCCCGACACAGTGGCATGGTCGGTGTAAATGCCGGTGACTTCGGTGCCGCGCCAGAGCTCCGCGCCACCGTCGGTAGCGCGCGCCATGAATCCGGTCATGACGCTGTCCGGGTCCACAAAGCCATCGGTGGAGCAGAAGCTCCCTCCCACGATGTCGTCCGAGCGAAGCTGCGGTAAAACTTTGCGAATGTCATCGGGAGAAAGCAGCTCGACTTTCTTCAAGCCCAGGGCCTTTTGCCGCGCGCTGTTCTTGCGCAGGTAGTTCATGTGCCAGTCATTGGTGGCCATGAACAGGTAGCCATGCGGCTTGTATCCGGAAGGATGGCCAGTAGCGTCTTCGAATCGCGCGAAGAACGGTATCGAGTAAAGGGACATGCGGATGTTCACGTCGGTGGCGAATTGCGCCCGGACTCCGCCCATGCTCTTGCCGGTGGAACCGAGGCCTTGCCGAGTCTCGCGTTCGATAATCAGTACGTTCTTGCAACCCGCTTCAGTGAGATGAAACGCGATGCTGGATCCGACGATGCCGGCACCGATGATAACCACGTCGGCCGATCTTGCCATGAAAGCTTGATTCTAATGCAACGGGTTATTTGGAGCGAACGGCATGGCGCACTTCACTCGTAGCGCAAAGCGACTACCGGATCCAGCCGCGCGGCCTTGTTTGCCGGCCAAATGCCAAAAAACAGCCCGATGGCCACCGACACCACCACGCCCAACGCCGCCGCCCACAACGGCACCGCGGTGGGAAGGGCTGGATAAATCAGCCGGCAGGCCAGCGAAACGGACCAACCGAACGTCATCCCGATCAGCCCGCCCAAGCCGGTGAGCACCACAGCTTCAGTCAGGAACTGCAGCACGATGTCGGAGCGGCGGGCGCCGATGGCCTTGCGAATCCCGATTTCACGCGTCCGCTCAGTGACCGAGACCAGCATGATGTTCATCACGCCGATGCCGCCCACCAGCAGCCCCACCGAGCTCATCACCACCATCACCAGCGCCACAATCGCGGTGACGCTGTGGAACTGCTGCACCATTTCATCGGCGGTGGAGATGGAGAAATCGTCCGGCTTGTTGGTGGGAACGTGACGCTGGATGCGCATCACGGCGGTGGCTTCGTCCACCGCGGCGGCCAGCTGCCCCGGCTTGGCGCTGACGAACAGCAGGTTTTCCTTGGAGGCGGGGAAAAGCTTGTGCATGCTGAAGTAGGGAAGATAAATGTTGATGTCGTCCTGGCCGGGGAACGAATTCGAAGGACGCTTGGTGACGCCCACCACCTCGAATTTGTGCCCGTTGACATCAATCCATTTGCCGATCGGGTCTTCTCCGTTGAACAGGGCTCTCGGCACGTCGGCGCCGATCACGGCCACCGGCATGCGGTGCATGTTTTCAACGTCGGTGAAAAATCGCCCTTCCGCGATGTCCACCTGGCCGCTCCGCGCGTATCCTTCATCGGTTCCCGAAAGGCCGGCGTTGTATAGCTCGTTGCCTTTGTAGCGCGCGATGTTGATCTGCGGTCCGGTGCCGAAAGTGTTGGGGATCAAGTACGGGCTCACGGATTGTACCGCTGGGCATCGTGCCGCGATCGCCAATGCGTCCTCGTAAGTGATCGGCTTGCGCCGCAGCATTTCCGGGGTTCGAGTTTGCATGCCGACTGGAAATTTGAAGATGATCGCGGTGTTGGTTCCAAAGCCGCGGATGACGTTGGTCACCGCGCTATCCAAACCGGCGATGATGGAGCCCACGCCGATGATGGTGCCGGTGCCGATGATCACGCCCAGAATGGTCAGGAACGAGCGCATCTTGTGCTCGCGCACCGTGGCCAGCGCCAGGCCAATCGCGGCGAAGAGCTCTACTCGTGTCATCGTTTATCTTTCCACCCTCAGGGCTTCGATCGGATCCAGCTTGGAAGCCTGCTGTGCCGGATAGATCCCGAAGAACAGGCCGACCGCGGCGGAAAGCGTGACGCCCAGCAGCACCGCTGAAGCGGGCACCGCCATGGGAACCGCGGTGAAACTTCGCACGCCGGTGGCTATGATCCACGCCAGCACCACGCCAATAAAACCGCCCATCCCCGCCAGCATCGAGGATTCCACCAGAAACTGATTAAGGATATCCTGGCGGCGCGCCCCCACCGACTTCCGGATTCCGATTTCGTGCGTCCGTTCGCTCACCACCGCCAGCATGATGTTCATGATCACCACGCCGCCCACCACCATGAAGATGGACACGATGGCGACCGCAGTAGCGGCGATCGCGCTGGTGAGCTGGTCCCAGGCGCTGACCAGCGAGTCCGAAGACAGGATCGAAAACGTATCGTCCTGGCCGGGCTGTTCATGCCGCCGCGCCCGGATCAGCATGCGCATTTCGTCCTTGGCCTGCTCCAGCACTTTCTGATCAGCGGCGCGCGCGGCGTAGCGGATGCCGGTGCGCGATCCGTAAATCTGAAAGTAGGTGTGGATGGGAATATCGACGAAGGCATCCTGGGACTGGCCGAACACGCTGCCCTTGGCCTCCGCTACGCCCACGACGGTGAACGGCTGCCCTTCGATTTTGAATTCCTTCCCGATGGGATCGCCATCCCCGAAGAGATTTTTCTTCAGATCGGCTCCAATGACCGCCACCGCGGAGCGATGCCGGTCTTCGATATCGGTGAAATAGCGTCCCGAAGCCACCTCGGTGTCGCCCAACTCGCCCCAGTTGGAGGTGCCGCCGTTCAGATTGACGCTGGTCAGGGTTTGCGATCCGAACGACACCGTGACGGAGCGGCTGGCGCTCATGCCGAAATCGCTCACCAGCGTAGCGTGATCCTTCAGGTATTGGAACTCGTCCGGGCTCAGCTCCGGATTCCGCTTCTGCATCTGCACATATTTCTTGGGATCGAAATTGCCGACAAAGGCGATTTTCACGATGCGAAAGCCGTCCGAGCCCATGTTGGATACGGTATTGGCGATGTAGACGTCCATGCCGTGAATCATGGACATGACCGCGATCAGCGTGGTGGTGGCCAGGATAATGCCGAGCAGCGTCAGGAAGCTTCGCAGCTTGCTGGAGCGCAGGGAATCCGCCGCAATGGCCGCGGCTTCGCGAAATGACGCAGTTTGAGCCACTTAATTTAAAGGACGAAACCGGCTGTTCTCTTGTTCCTTACTTCTAACAGGTTGCTGAAAAAGCCCTTTGACATGCGCGACCCGCAGGCGTGGGCGCCTACGCTACACAGGCTATCAACAACATAGCTATCCCCGCGTAGGGCGGACTTCAGTCTGCTGAGCTTTTTCAACAACCTGCTAATAACCAGTGTACGAGAACCTGATCCAGCCAGAAGCGCGGCTTGGTTTTCGAGATAAAGCCCAGGTGGCCGCCGTGCTCGACAGCTAGCAGGCGCAGGTGAGGATTGGTCGAAAAGGCCGGGTGATCATAGACGGCAAAGGGGATCATTGGATCGTCCTTGGCCTGCACCAGGAGCGTGGGAACGCGAATGCGATCCAGAAACTGATTCGACGATTGCGTGGCATAGTAGTTGTCGGCGCTGCCGAAGCCGAACGCTTGGGCCGTGAACTGGTCATCGAATTGATAGACATTTCGCACCTGATCCAGCCCGCTCAAATCAAACAGCCCAGGCGTCAGCCGCTCCTTGGCGCGAACGCGCTCCTTGAGGCGGGAGACGAATCTTCGCGCGTAGATTATGTTGGATGGTTTGTCGAGCTGCCGGACGCAGGCCGCGAGATCGATCGGCGTGGAGATGGCCATCACACCGGCGATCGATTGCTGAGCCGCCGCGCCCAGTTCGCCTGCCAGCTTCAATACCACGTTGCCGCCCAGTGAGAAGCCCGCCAGGAAGATAGGCGCCGTGCGCGGGAGTTGGCGGATTACCGCCAGCAGGTCCGAAGTCTGGCCGGAATGATAGAGTGTCCGGCCGCTCAAGTGTTCCGTGCCGCCGCAGCTTCGCATGTTGAAACGATGCGTGGCGCAGCCGGCTTCGAGCGCGGCCTGCGACAAGCTGCGGGCGTAACCGGCCGCGCTGGAACCTTCCAGTCCATGGGCCAGAATCAATTGCGCGACGGGCTCGCCCTCCGGCGCCTGCGAATGGACCAGCACTTGAACCCCCGGCTCGGTCTCATAGAATTTGGTTTCTACCGGAAACCGCAGCTCGTCCAGGTCGCGGCGCCAGTAGTTGCCTGCGATAGTGAGCAAATGAGGGTTCCGAAAGAAAGGGACAAAGGGCCGCAAGAGACTATTGTAGAAGCTGCTCAGGAGGCGGTATCCTACATTCCAGCGCGATAACGATAGCTGCGGTTATCGCGCAGCAATCGGATACAAAACGGAGGAGACAATTATGGACATAACCCTGGGACCCTGGACGGTTGATTTGAGCGTCGACAAGACCAAGGGCCAGCCTGTCGCCGACGCCATGGGCGTCGAGGCTTTTGCCACCGTGAAAAGCACGGTCGGCTTCACACCCCAGAATGCAGTGAATGGAAAGCCCGCGCCGAGCGGCTTCACTATCTCAGGTAAACTCACCAAGCTCGCCAAAGAACCGAATGGCATGCACGTCCAGGCGGCCTTTACTATTCAGCTGGATGCCACGTTCGTTAACATTGCGCCCGTGGTCGGGGACGCTTGGGCCCAGGCGCCCAACACCCCCATCGACGCGATGCAGGCGGTAACTGACACCAGGATCGCGAAGATTCTCAGCTTGATCAAGGCGGGTCAAATAAAAAAGGTCCACTGACCCCATCGGCGGACCGTTACAACGGCGGCGCGTGGGGCAAGCGCGCGATTACCCAGATTCCGGCGGCAAGAGCTTGGCTCAATCGAACTGCATCGGGCCGATCCCCGATGCGAACCCGCAGCGAAGCGTTGCGCGTGCCCGCTTCCACGGTAATCGGCATGCCGGGCTTCAATCCCAGACGGGTCATCTCGCGCAAGGCCGCCGCATCGCGATCGGACACGCTGCTGATCACGGCGGGGACGCCGCAGGCCCATTTCGAGAGCAGCACCTCTTCGCGCGCCGGAAGAGCGCCGTCGCGTTCGGGAATCAGGTGCCCATGCGGATCAGTCTGGGGATCGCCTAATTTCGCGGCGATGCGGTCCTCCAGCCGCTCCGAAATAAAGTGCTCCAGCCGCTCCGCCTCGTCGTGAACCTCGTCCCAGGAGTAATCCAGAAAATCGTGCAGGAAGCGCTCCAGCAAACGATGATGGCGAATCACTTCCAGCGCGCGCATCTTGCCCGCAGCGGTCAAACGCACGCCATGGTGCTTCTCGTATTTGACAAATGGCGGCTGCTGCGCCGCGAGCTTTTGCAGCATTCCGGTAACGGACGCGGCGCGAATGCCGAGATGCTGCGCGAGCGCGTTGCTGGTGACGCGCTCCTCGCAGGGGCCGCCCAGCTCCAGGATCGCTTTCAGATAATCGTCTACTGACTCCGTGTTGTACGGACCTGTCTTGTACGAACCAGTGATTCGGGTGATTCTAGCCGGCACTAAATGTCAGAGTAACATCTCCGGGAAAAGTTCCACTTGACTCTCGAGCAGGGTAGCCTCTAGACTTTTAGGCATGGCTAAATTTATCGCCATCGCCGCGTCCATCCTGCTGCTGCCAGCTTTGGCGATGGGGCAAGGCGAGACCACCAGCGCGATTGTCGGATCGGTCACCGATCCAACCGGCGCGGCGATTTCGGGTGCCAGCGTGACCATCACGAATGTGGACAATGGGCTGAAACGATCCGTGAAAACCGACGATGCCGGGCGCTTCAGCTTTCCGCAACTCAAGCCCGGCACGTACGCGGTCAGCGCCGTGGCGGACCACTTTGAGCCGCAACAAAATAATTCTGTTTCCGCCGAGCTGGGGCAAAAGCAAACCGTCGACTTCAAACTCAACATAGCGTCCGCCAACACAACCGTCCTGGTGCAGGAGCAGGCGCCGCTGGTCAACCCCGAGAACCCCAACACCTCCACCACGCTGAGCGCACGAGCCCTCGAAGATCTTCCCAACCCGGGTGGCGACCTCACCTATCCACTGCAATTCGCCGCGGGCGCGCTCATCAATACGGCCGGAAGCGGGAACGACTTTGTCGGCGGCACCAACGGCTACGGCAACGTGCAGTTCAACGGCTTGCCATCGCTTTCGAACGGCTATATTGTCGACGGCCTGGAGACCAACGATCCGCTGACCAACCTGAACAGCGGCCTTTCCACCAATCTGGTGCTGGGATTGAACTCCATCTCGGAGGTAACCGTCAACACGGTTTCCTACGCGGTGGATCAGGGCCGGTATGGCGCGTCCCAGGTCAACTATGTCACCAAATCGGGAACCAATCAGTTTCACGGAAATTTGTATGAGCTGTGGAACGGATCGAAACTGAATGCGGCGGACTTCTTTACTAACGCCACACCCGGAAATCATAAACCGCGCTCCACGGTAAATCATTTCGGAGGCAGCCTGGGCGGCCCCATCGTCCGCAACAAGTTGTTTTTCTTCTTCGACTCCGAATGGGTGCGAATTGCGCTCCCCATCGTCACCGCAACAACCGTGCCGGCGCCCGCGTTTCAGAGCTACGTCCTCGATCAATTGCCTCGGGGCGGCGTGGACTCCGTCACCGGATCGATGTATCAGCCCGCGCCCCAACTGGTGCCGTTCTACCAGAAGCTTTTCGCGCTTTACGGCAACACCGCCGGCACTCCGCTCGCGATTCTCGGATGCCCGTTCAATAGCAATGGGGCCGCAGCCGCCGGTAATCCGCCTAATGGAAATGGATGCGCGAATCGCCAGAGCGTTTCGCATTCGAGCGACGATCGCGAGCAGGTGCAGACGGCGCGCATCGATTACAACATCGACACCACGAACATGGCCTGGTTCCGCTTTCAATCCGACACCGGACTCCAAGCCGCCTATACCGATCCCATCAATCCCATCTTCAACGCTATCTCTCCGCAGCCGCTGTACTCCTTCGCGTCCGGCTACACGCACGTGTTCTCCGGGCATTTAGTAAATTATTTCAATCCGGCGTTTTCCTGGTATCAAAGCCTGTTCGGACCGTCGGACTTTGAGCAAACCTTGGCCGCGTTTCCGATCGTGCTCCAAGGCAGCGGCGCCAATGCACCCTTCACTCCGCTCGGAGGCCTGGACAATACGTGGGTGCAAGGCCGCCGTGCCACGCGTTTTTTCATCAACGACAACCTCGCCTGGACCGTGGGCGCGCACGAATTCCGCTTCGGAACCAACAGCCGCATCTTCCGCCTGAACGATTATGACTTCGGCGAAGGCCAGGTCCCCCTCGTTACCTACACCAGCCTGCCGCAGTTCATTTATGGCGTTGCATCCACTGCCACGGAAACCTTTCCGCTCGCCAATTCGCAGCCCTACAATTTCCTCAATCTGGATTTTTATGCGCAAGACACCTGGAAGCTGGCGCACAGCTTCACCTGGACCTTCGGCATCCGCGATACCTACAATTCCAATCCGCTGAATCCTCATGACGCCGTCGCGCGCCTGGCCGGCTCGTTCGATTCTATCTCGCACGATGTGAATCAGCCGCTCAATGCAGTGATCGACACGCATCTCGCGAACATCTTCGCTTCCACTCCCCTCGCAATTCTTCAGCCGAGAACCGCTATCGCGTGGCAGATCACGCCGCATACCGTGCTGCGCAGCGGATTCGGACTGTTCAGCGATCTGTTGCCGGGCAGCGTCGTCGATCTGGTGGGAACCAATCCGCCCTACTCAAAGACGTTTCAAGGCGGACTGTTGGGTTCGGTGGGCGGGGTGGAAATCGCTCCCCAAGTTTCGAACAGCGCCATCAATGCGATGTCCGCGGCCAATCAGCTCTTCAACTCCGGCTTCGCGAACGGCGAGCTTTCCTGCGCCGCGCCCCTGGCCAATCGAAACTCCTGCCTTCCGCCCATTTCGATGACCGCCGTTCCCGATGGCAAGCTCCATGCACCTTACTTTATGCAGTGGAGCTTTGCTCTCGAACATCAAATCGGCAATGCGCTGAATCTGCGCGCTCAGTATGTAGGCACCCGCGCGGTGAACCAGCCGTATGAGACCCAGGTGAACGGCTATCAAACCGTTTGCCAAGGCTGCTTCGCGCCGTTCCCCTACGGCCAGCCTCTCGACCCGCGCTTCGGTGCGGTAACGCAATTGAACACCGGCGCAAACAGCCACTACAACGGCCTCCAGTTGACTGCCGACAAGCGCCTGTCTCACGGCATTCAAGTTCTGGTCAATTACACCTGGAGCCGCTGCATGGACACGGTGTCCAACGGCGGATTCCTTCCTTTCGCCGCCGGCGCGCTTCTTTCGCCGCTGCCCGGCGAGCTTGGCCGCCAATACGGTCCGTGCGATTACGACGTGCGAGATAATTTCACAGCGCAATATGTTTATCAGTTGCCGATCAAGGCCCGCAATCCTCTGCTGGCTCGAGCGCTGAACGGATGGCAGGTTTCAGGTACCGTGTTCTGGCACAGCGGCCTGCCGTTTTCAGTCTTGAGCGCGCCGTACTCGGCGAATGGAAACGGCATCGTCCAGGGCAGCGGGCCGCAATACGCCAGCGTGATTTCGGGCGTGCCGCTCTACGAACATTCGCCCATTCCCGGCGTCACGCAGCCGGGAACCATCCAGTGGCTCAATCCCGATGCTTTTGTGTCCACCGTCGATCCAAGCACCGGCGCCTGTGCCGGCGGCGATGCCCCAGCTAACTGCCAGTTCGGCAACCTCGGCCGAAACGCGTTACGCGGCCCCGATTTCGTCTGGACCGATTTGTATCTCACCAAGTGGTTCCAATTATCCGAACACGTAAAGCTGCGCATCGAAGGTCAATTCTTCAATCTGTTCAATCATCCGAATTTCGGTCTTCCGAACCTGGTTTACGCGGGAATTCCTGGCAAGCCTTCCACCCAGACCGGATTCGGCGCGTTCAGCTACGCCACTTCACCGCCGACGGGACTGTTGGGAGTTGGATTAGGCGGCGACAGTTCGCCCCGCATGATCGCGTTTCAAGCCCGGCTGGAATTCTGAGAAGAAAAAAGCGAGGGGAACGTACAAGGGACCGTCCCCCTCGGATCATGGACACAAGACGCTGTTGAGCCGCCGCTGACCGCAGTGGACTCGACTACCACATAGCCGCGTCACGCCAGCGTCTGCTCCTCTAGCCAATAAAGATCGACACGGCGGGTGAACGGAATAGTGAGAACTTGGTACTAAGTAAGGCCGAAATTCGCCCTATTTTATGCGCAGGCCGCATCACTTATGCGCAGGCCGCGTCCAAAATCTTTTGGATCACGATGTCGTAAGGCATTCCCGCGGTGGCGGCCGACTGCGCGAAGTCGTCCTCGCACGCCAGCGATGGATTGGGATTGGCCTCGATCACCACCACTTCGCCGGCCGGCGTGATACGCACGTCCACTCTTCCAAAGCCGCGAATCTTCAGCACGCGATACACCTTGCGCGCCAGCCGGGCCAGCTTTTCCTCTACGCCCGCGGGAAGCTCCGTCGCCGGCCCGTTCTGGATGCCCCATTTCTTGCGGTAACTATCGTCCCACTTGGCCTTGAACGTCGCGAACTTCGGCGTGTCCTCAGGCACCTCATGAAAGAAAATCTCGCGCGGCGGCAAAACCGTGAGCTTGCGATTTCCCATCACGCTCAGATACAGCTCGCGGCCGTCGATATATTCTTCAATCAACGCGTCGCAATGAAATTTCTCGTGGATGAACCGCGCGCGCTCCAGCGCTTCCTCCTCGCTTTTGGCAAACGAAGCCTTGGCGATTCCATCCGACGATTCTTCGCCCACCGGTTTCACAAAGGCCGGATAAATAAAGCGGCGCAAATGTTTCAGCGGGCGCTGCTCGGTGGAAATCACGAAATGCGGCACGCGCACGCGATGATACGCCAGCACCTTCTTGGCCAGCGCCTTGTCCTTGCACAGCATCAGGCCGTCCGGACGCGCCCCCGTATATTTCACGCGCATCAGCTCCAGCAGCGCGGGGATGTTGGGCTCGTTCGCGCGATTGCAGTGGAAGGACTCGGTGAGATTGAACACCACCTCCGGCGCGAAGCTCTTCAACTTTTCCACAATGCACGCCACGTCGTCGAACACCGCCAGCATCTCCACTTCGTGCCCCAGGCGCTGCAAACAGGCCAGCACGTCGGCTTCGGTCGGCTTGCCTTCTTCTTCCTTCAGCTCTTGCGGAGAGAAGCTTTCGGCCGCGGCGTGGTAAGCCACGTCGAATAAAACCAGGACCTTCACGATTACACAGACCTCTTGAAGCGGCCGGTGTGCAAATGATTGGTGACCATGGCCGACAGATACGCCGCCAGCTCAAACGAAACCCGCGCGCGCTCCAGCGGCGGCGGAAACGTCAGCTTCAGCTTTTGACAGCGCTCAATCAATTTCCGCACCAGCATATCCACCGTGTACTTGTGCTGTCCGGTCCAATGAACAATGGAAGCCACCAGCGCCGGCCGATTGCGTCGCATAACTTTCGCAGCGGACTCTCCGTTCGGCTCACCACTTCCGAATATAACGCGCAGATCGGCATCATAAAAGTCGGGGAAGTCTTCGGCGTAGAGTTTGCGGCGCTCGGTGTAGTAGCGCGCCAGAGTTTTCCGGAGGCGGCTGGCTTCATAAATGCGCCGCGCGCGCTTCACTTTGGGTGGTGTGTTCTTCGCCTCTTCCATCAGGCATTGCACCAATTCCAGTTTGTCCAGCGCCTTCCATCCGCGATACTGCTCGCGCCACTGCTCGGGCGTCATGGACAGCCACACCGCGAACGTCTCCGCGAAATCTTCATCGGGATGCGCCTGCGCGTACCAGTTCGGAAGATTGCGCACAAAGCCTTTGCTGTATGGACGCGGCTGGTACGTTTCGGGCGAGTATTCGGTTTCCGGGCTGCCGAACACGGTGCGCCAATCGTCGCGCGACGAGAAGCAGTAGGCATGATCGATGGCATGCCCGCTCTCGTGCCGCAATAGTTGCTGGCACCACTCGGGCGTTCCGCCTTCCACCTGCAGCATCTGGTGCATCTCGAGCGTCTTCAGCCGCGGATGCGCCAGGTAAAACGGAATCGCAATGGCCGGCGACCCGGCCGGCGAGAACCATTCATCGCCCAGATAGCAGGCCGGTCGAAACGAGAGACCATGCGCGGCGAGTTCGTCATAAAGCTGCGCGATGCGGCCTTCCAGTTCGCTGCCGGCAATGTGGACGCCCAGATCGCAGATGCGCTTTTGCAGCAGCTCATCATCCTTCAGCGCCGTCCATGGGATGGCAGGCGCGGGCACAGGGGCCGGATTTTCTGCCGCGCCGGGCGGCGGATCGGGTCGCTCCACGGCTTTCATCCTAGCGCAGAGCCCAACTTCAGAAGGCGCTGCCGCAATGCCGGGGCCTGCTGCAAGGCTCGAACATAGTCGGATTCCTCAGGTGCATCCTTGGCGCGCTGAATTGCCGTCGAAAATGGTGAGGCCCGTAGCGCCATCGCGGCGCGCCGCGTTTCAAAATGGTCCCAATTGCCCGCGCGCGAACCCGGCATCTCGTAAATCATCCAGCCCGCGGCCAGTCGCCGCAACGTGCCAGCCGGGGTCCGATGCGCCGGATCTGCGCGCAGCTTCGTTTCCTCGCGCTGCAAAAGCTTGGCCACGTCAGCGTTCGCGGGCCGGAATCCGAGCTTGCGATAAAACCAAAAGGCCCCGGACTCGATGGCTTCTTCGTTATGCGCCCCAAGCTGATACGGATCCACGGCGAAGCAAGTCACCGAAAGCAATTGGTGGAACAACCGCAGCAAGCGCGCATACAGCCACGCCGTCTCGCCTTCGCGAAACGTGTAGTAAAGGTTAAAGCCCACTTCCATGTGCTCAAACAGCGTCAGGCATTCGATATATCCGATGGGCACGCCGTTCTTGAAGAACATCCCCGCGTGATAAGCGCGCAGCGGCAAGCGGTGCCCGGCAGGTACGCCTGAAACAAATACCTGCACGCCACGTCCAAAATCGGCACGAACCACGTGCGACGGATCGCCGTAAGTGAAACCGTGCAGCTCGCGATAGCGCATCGCCGAAGTCTCGCGCGCAAAGTCGAGGACTCGCTCGCCCTCAGCGCGGCTGAGCCTTTCGATCGCAAACGCGGGCGATGAAAGCTCGCCCACAAGCGATACATCGGACCGGCGAATCAGCGGACCATCGTGATAGAAGAACTTGCGCCGTCCCGGCAATCGCCCATTCGTGCGCGCAGCACGCGAATCGCCCAGCTCCCAGCGCACCGCGATCTTGGCTTGCGCGAACAGCTCGGCGCGGTCTTCCGCCGCAATCGGCATAGCCTCGATTCGCGACATCAGCCAGCACAGATCCGAGTCACCAGTCGGCTTCACCGCGCGAAACCAATCCATATAAGGAATGTTTGCCTCAACCAGCAAATCTTCATTCGCGAATGGATGCAATCGCCGCAACAGCGGTCCAAGCAGCGCCGCATCATATCCATCCCAGTCGATTTCAACCGTTCCGGGATGATGCTCGGCCAGCCAGCGCGTGATGTCATACGTAAAGAGCGCTGAAAACGCGGTTCCCGCGATGCCCGAAACATCCGGTTCTTCGAACGGCACCAGATCCACCCCCGCGCGGCGCAGTTGCGCAATTTTCTTCGGGATCTCCTGAAGCAGTTCGTCAGCCAGCCGCACCACCGCCGCATTCGGCGGATACGCGCGAAAAAACAGCAGCGCTTCATGAAACCGAATCAGCGAACCTGAATCTGAAAAACGCGCGCGGCCCAGTTGTCGAAGCACCCCAGGAAGCGCCGCCTGTTCATCGGCGCCAAATGCGCGCTTCGCGGCTTCCAGGCGGTCCAACAACCGAGCCACAGCAGAGGAAGATCTCATCGGGAGTAGACTATCAGAAGCCATGCGAAACATCCTCACGACGCTTATAGTTTTATTCCTGGCGGCTGCTTCTGAAGGCTTCGGTCAGGACACCCGGCTGTACGTCGTCACGCACGTCGATCTCACGCCCAATTTCACCGCCGACGGTACAAAGCTCCTGGAAATGTTCGCCTCCGATAGCCGCAAGGACCCGGGCAACGTGCGCTTCGAGCTGCTCCAGCAACTCGGACGTGCGAACCATCTCGCCATCGTGGAAGTCTGGACGAATCAAAAAGCCTTCGACGTGCACCTGGAGGCGAATCACAGCAAGCAGTTTCGAGAGAAGCTTCAGCCCATGCTGGGAAGCCCTTTTGACGAGCGCCTGCACAGCTTACTCAAATAGGCGCAAGCCGCAATAGCAAAAGCCGCGCTCAGTTCGGCTTCGCCAGCTCCTTCACCAGTTCATACAAAAACGCCTGCCCCTCGTAGAACGAATTGACGTTCATGCGCTCGTCGCGTCCGTGCGCGCGAACGTCACCGCGATCGCCGAAGAAGCCCGAGACGCCGTAAGTAGGAATCCCGGCGACGCGCAAGTAGCGGCCGTCCGTGGCGCCCGTGCTCATCACCGGAATCGTGATCACGCCCGGCCACATGCTATCGCTGATGCGAGCGACGGCTTGCAGCACGTCCTTGCGCAGCGGCGATGCCGGCCCGATATCCACATCGCCCTGTACATGGATGCCAACCTGGTCATCGGCAATCGCGAGGCGCAGCGCCTTTTGTACCGATTCCACGGAATCCCCAGGAAAAATCCGGCAGTTGACGTTCGCAGTGGCAAGCTGCGGAAGCGCATTCAGCGCATGGCCGCCGGCCAGCTCCGTGGGAACGCAGGTGGTGCGCAGCATCGAATTCCAACGCGGCGAAATCGCAGCCACCAGTTCCATCGCTTCCCTGGCCGCTTCGGACGGC
Organism: Bryobacterales bacterium; assembly: GCA_963713415.1. Lineage (GTDB taxonomy): Bacteria > Acidobacteriota > Terriglobia > Bryobacterales > Bryobacteraceae > Palsa-89. The sequence goes on from CAVQLV010000003.1 coordinate 99,509, forward strand.
CCGTCGGAGATCTTGATCAGATCGTTCTTGATCGATCCATCCTCCACCTTCGCCATTTCCCGAAAATACGCACGCGTCACTTCGTCCGTCTTCAGCGGGAAACCGTAGCGGGAAAGTCTTTCGAGCGCGCTGGCCAGGTGATAAATAGCGTTGTCGGCAACCGGCACCGAACTGTGGCCGCCCTTGTTGTGGACTTCAAACTTGAAATCCGCGTACGATTTTTCGCTCACCTGGATATTGTTCGCGATCTTCCTGCCGCCCACCATCACGCCCCCGCCGCCCTCATTCAGCGCGAGCTCGGCGTCAATCAACTCGCGCTTGTTCTTCAGCAGCCAGATGACGCCGTTGTAAGGCCCGCCGCCTTCTTCGTCCGCGGTGAGCGCGACGATGATATCGCGCTCCGGCTTGAACCCCTCGCGCTTGAAGCGAATCAGATTCGCGATCCAGACCGCGGCTTGCGCCTTGTCGTCCGAGGTGCCGCGGCCGTAGTAATAGCCGTCCTTCTCGACGAACTGAAACGGATCGGTGCTCCAGTCCTCCCGATTCGCCTCCACCACGTCGGTGTGCGCCAGCAGCAGGATCGGCTTGAACGCGCCGGTGCCGTGATAGCGCACCACCAGGTTGGCCTTTTTCGGGCTCGCGCCGCCCACGAAAATGTCGGACTCCCCAAACCCAGCCGCGCGCAATCGCCTGGCCACCATTTCGGCGATCGGTGTCGTGGATCCGGTGGTATAACCGGACCGCACCTCGATCATTTCTTTGTATATTTCCCGCGCCAGTTGCCGGTCGGCATCGGGCGGCATCACGGCCGAAGCAGTCCGCGGAGCAAGCGTCCAAACGACGAAAGACAGCGCCATCAACCGCCACATGCGCGGATTGTAGCATGCCATTTCAAAAGCTCATCGAAGCCCCGCGCGCGTAGCCATCGAAGCTGCTCCAACCGGGCACCGGTTCGCGCTAATCAACTCGGCGCTCCGAACCGTCCAGCAGCGCAAGTCACCGTCGAAAATAGCGGTCAATCCGTTTGAACATAGCTTTGCATAAGCGCCGCACGAATCAAAAGGATTGACCGGTTATTCCGGCTCGTGTGGTCCAATCGTGCGCGCGCCTTTTACTTCATGACGACTGAGCAGCTTTACCCGCGCGCCAGCATCATGACTGGCTATTAAGCGGGTGATAGATTCGGGTGGTTGTAAAATGCTGCGCGCTGGGCAGTACCTTCCGGTGGAGAACATATTAAACCACGCGCGAACTCTCCAGCAAAAGAAACTGTCGTTCATCCCCCAAGGCCGAGGCTGGATCAGGTCCCTTGCACCGGTTACACCGCGCTCGCACCTGCCATCCGCAGCGTTCGGCCAAGCGCAGCAAGCCCGGTGGCGAGAACACCCAATAGTGGTTGCATCCCCGTTGCACTCGTCGGGTGCGAGCAGATACGCGGCCGGAACGGACTGATCTCCACGCCACGGCCTAGACTCCAGCCGCGACACGCGTCCTCAGGAAGCAATATCGGGCGCGCGCGGACAGAGTTCCAGACGGGGAACGTGTTCTTCAGGCGATCCAAGGTGTCCAGAAAGGGCCAGCCATACTCTCGTTCCGGACCCCATGTTTCCACGTCAATGTCTTCGATCACAACTTGCGAGATCAGTGCGGCGGCCACGAGCCGCATACGTCCCAAGCGGTCTGATGTTGGAACCCGCGTATCTCAGGCTTGGACCGCATAGCCGAGGGATTCAAAAAGGAACGCCAGCTCACCATCCGCAGCGCCCAGGTCGAGTATCGGCCCAGTTCCGGCCATCGCGGCCAAACGAGCCCGGCCGGGGGGAGCCGTTCCAAATGGAGAGCGTTGACGAATGAGTCGTAAAGGGAACCAAGCAAAGCGGCGGGCAGGGTTTCTTTGGTCGGTCGAACCTGCTACGGAAGCGAAGGCCGCGGCGCACCAAACCACTGAACCGGAGAAGCGTTCCCCATTGGCTTTCATCATGTCAAATGCAGCGGGTCCGCATGGCCGCGAGCTCCGCAGGAAGTAGGCGGTGCGAAGTATCGAATTCCAACGCGGCGAAACGACGCCATGTTGCTCCATCGCTTCCCCGGCAGTTCGGATGTTGCCTGGCAATCTTGTCGGCCCTTCTTGATCGATCATCCTCCATTTTCGCATCCCCCGAAAATAAGCGCGCGTCTACTCCGCTGTTCAAGCGAACCGTAGCGGGAAAGCCTTCGAGGCGCTGGCCTCATGATAAACCGCGCCGCCTGTGAGAGGCACCGAATGTGGCCGCCTTCAAATCGTGCGAATCGCCAAGCGGCCTACGATTTTTCGCCCACTGATTTGTTCGCGACTTCCTGCCGGCCGTCCATCGCGCCCATGCCGCCCTCGTTCATTCCGTCGCTCAGGGAAGGCGTCTTTCCGCTTATGGCCGCTGAATCAGCTCAATCCGGTTACCCGCCGGATCGACCGCGAATCCGAGGACGATCCCGCTCTTTCCGAACGGCCGCGGATTGCCCGTCATCGTTCCACCGGCGGCTTTGACGGGCCGCGACGGCCGATGTCATGTCCTTCACCGAGAAAATCACGTGCGTCGTCGGGTCCTTCACATCGTCGGAATCGCGATGAAAAAGTATCATCTGCGGATTCTTGTTGGCCTTGGCAGCTTCCACCGTGGCGCCGAAGTTCACGAAGACTTCCGTCCTCCCGGATTCTGGATCCGATTGACCTCCTGCATCCCGAACGCCTCCCGGTAAAACTTCGCCAGAGCGACGGTGTCTTTCGCCTCAATACGCACCGAGTCCAGGGACACCTGAGCATGTGCGCCCAACGCCAGCAGCAGTCCGGCGGATATCGCCATCACAGTTTCTTTCAGTCTGATCATCAAGGCCTCCCTTGGAAGTTTAATCCATAATAAACCGGAGCTCTGGCCTCGAGAACAGACGCTATGGCTGGTCACGCGATTCAAGAAAAGTGTGGCTTCCCGAGATGCCGGCTCAGGTCTGGTAAATAACGCCGTCAATCCGGACTTTGGAGCACCAAAAGCAGTGCTGGATTTTCCTTCCCGGATAAAGCTCGGACAGGTTCAGCGAGCGCCAACGGTGGGCACCACACGTGCAGAAAAGTGCCTGGATAGCATTGGATTCATGCGTTCTGTGCGGCCAAAGGCGCGCTATCTGGCCTGCGAAATTGGCATCAGATTCGTTCGGGCAGGCGGCTGGCGACAACATGTGTGGATCGAGCCGCGCCTACCTCTTGCTCTGCAACGGGACCGCGAAGTACCAACTGTGACCATTCGGATCGAGGTAGCTGACATAGAGGCTATCGAACGGTATTTTGTCAGGCCCGATGCAGCCGGAAACTTCAGTCAAGCTGGGTACGGCAAAATGTCCAATGGCTCCCGGATAAATAGTGGCGATTGCCAGCCTGCCGCTTCTGCCGCTTTCGAACGTAACGGTGGATGTGCTGGTCCAGGCCAGCGCGGCGCCGCTCGTCCCCGGGTGCGGCTTGCAGAGCAGCAGGGACGGGCCGAAGTCCCGGGCCGCGGCGGTGGGCAATGCAGTGAGATAGCGGCGGACGTCGTAGCGGGTCCGGCGTATTGATCGACGACGATCTTGGAGATCACTTCGGGCGCAACGAACTCCGCCAGAGAGCCCGCTTGTTTGCCTCGATAGTCCGGGTCCGCATTGTCTCGAATATGGGGATGGAGCCAATTTTGGGGGTGAGCCGCCGAGGCCGGCACTACGACCTCCACATCCGGCATCGGTTTCGCCAGGCAAATGAGGCATAGCGCCAGGCCAGAGAGAACTGTCCGCATTCAGAACCTCCGCGAACAGTATAGACGAGCGGAACGTTCCTAAGGAAGGTTCGCTGTGAGCGCAATTGCTAGGCCGGTTCCACTGCGTTGTGACACCGGCAAAACAACAGTACACGCGGGACGGAGGTTCCCGCTATCCATCTCGGCGCCTAATCCGGCCAAGCTCCCAGAACGCTAACTTCCCGAGAGCCGACAAGCCTGCCGCAATCCGCAAATGCTACGGTGTTTGAACTAACCCGCTCGCGTGGGCGACGCCAACGGTGATCCCAAGCGCGAATCTGGTGGGATACTCTACTTATGCTTTCAATCGAAGTCGTTTCGCGAGCCTCGTCTTGAAATTCGCCGCCGCCACACTGCCTGTGTTTGCTCAAAGCGATGTGAAAGCCATCGTATTGAAGCATCTAAAGACCTCACGCGACTTTTCACTCAAAGTCGCCGGCCAAATGCCGGGATCGACGTACGATTTCAAGCTCACGCCTCCGCAAATGAGCTTCGCCGGGCAGATGGTGCATTTGTTCCAGAGCCTGTCGGTGTTTCTCTGGCCATTTTCGGGTCAAGAACCGCAAGCGTCCACGCCTGCGTCGATGAACAAGAAAGACGTGCTCGCATTTATGACCAAATCGTTTGACGATGCCATCGCGCAGGTGTCGAAGTTAACGCCCGAGCAACTTTCCAAGACCACCAAAGCGAAGAGGGAAGCATGACAGGACTCGAATTGCTCATGGCCATGCTGATCACAATACTCACCACCGTGCTTCGGCGGAAATGTACTTGCGTGCGAAAGGCATCACTCCCGCGGAATACCAGTTCTGAGTGTTGTGCCGGCTTGTCGAAGATTATTTCCGGCGGGCGAAGTACCGTCGCCTTCCACCCAGTGCTGGATCATCGCGGTAACCGCGCCGGTTGAATCCGTCACGAACTCCACGCCGGTGCCTTCCATGGTGAAGCTCTTTTCCGTTTGTGCGATCAGCGGGATCTTGCCACCACCACCGGTATTGATTGTAAAGCGGCCCTCTTCGAAGGAGACCACGATGCCGGCGGGAGCTGCGGGAGTTCCGTACTGGCCGGCGTATCGCGCCAGCACCTCGGGAGGGACCTGAAACTCCTGGCCCACTTTGCCGACCAAATGCCGCGCGTCGCGCTCGTTTTCACAGAAGTACTCAATCAGTTCCCCATCCGGGATCAGATCGAGCTCCACGGGAAGTGTCCATGCCCTTGTGTACGCCTTGGGATCGTCCAGCGTCACTTCAAGATCGATATGGCCGGTGTCGCGGCGACGGAAGCGCTCCGTTACGCGCAAAGCTTCCGTGTGGGGATGCCCTCCCAGATCCAGCGTCGTCCGGTCATTGAAACCGGCGGTGGTGGCCACCAAGGTATCTCCGTCCCAGTGTCCAATCGTGTAGCCCATCCAGGTTGGGTTGGGATCTTCAGGGAGTCCGCGGCCATCGGTAAAAATCTGGCGATAGATGGTCTCATACTCATACAGGACCACCATCAGATTCGGTGTTTGAACGATCTTCATGGGAAAGGCGAGTCCCGAAATGCCGGCCTTCGGGCCTGGCGGGAGACATGCGATTCCGTCCGAGTCCTTGCGATAATCGTCGGCGCGTTGTTTGTACACGGCGTCCGCCCAAGGCCGGATCTCATCAGCCTTAAGGTCCGAGGTAACGTAGGTCAGATAACTGGACTGCTTTACCCGCCAGACTCCCGAGAGGTCCGGCTTGCCATTCGCCAATCGCGGCGCAGGGGCCGAGAGGTCGGGCTTGCCGTCGGGAGTTCGGGGCATTCCCGGCGTTGGGTGATTCGGCCACTGCGCTGTGAGGGAAACGCTCATCGCGCATAGAACTACCGCGAGTTTGTGCATGGGTCCTTCCTATGTCGCATCGTCCATCAAATTCCGGCGACTGACATTCTATCAGGACAATGCCTGGCTCAAGCGGATGTGGCGGCCGGCAGATTTCGGACGCGAGCAGACTTTCTCGGTCCTACTCTCGTTGACTTCATCTATGCCGTTTCGAGGGCGCCTCCTCAGCGACCGAATTCAACCCATTCCCGAGTGGCGTGTGGTCCGGCCAAAGTAGGGGGCTCGTACCCAGGCCGTGCTCCCCGCGTTCGGACTCGAGTCGCGACGGGCGCGACAGGTCGAAGGACGGGGCAGGTGGGCGTTCTTATCACTTGGAGGGAATTCGAAGGCGCAGCTGCAACAGCAGCTCGCACCCAACACCGGCGGAGCCACGAAGGCGAAATGGAGGTCGTCCGACAGATGCTGCCCCGGTGCTGCCCCGCGATTCGCGCAGCTTGCAGCCGCGGGTTCGGTCGGGGACGGGCCGCGATGTTGAGACAGGGCTGGACGCCGATCTCCAGAGATGGCCGTCCCGGTGGGCCCTGCCGTGCGCTGTTTCATGCAGCTCGGCTCGGCTGGCCCATGGCCGTTGAGGCCCGCGCTACTCCCGGACAGAGGGGTCATGCGCGCCCCTTTAGCCAGGTCCGCACCGCTCCAAAAACGGCGTTCGCGTCCGGCTGATGGGCTCCAGCCCCTCTGGATCTGGGCATAGCGGTTCGGACGCCAGAGCATCCAACGCACCGGTGCTTGTTCCTTCCGGCCTTCCGGCGGGTTACTGCCGCTCGCGATCTGGCGGGTATTGTAGAGCCGCTAGCCATTCACCTTGACCCACGTGGCGTACTCCTTTCCCTGAGTCGTCATCTTCATCGGATCGCCCAATTTCTCCTGCCGGTACTCGGTGAAAATGACCTGCGAGGTGGCCGTGTCGCCGTGCACGATGATCAGCGGATTCTCGATCGCCACGTTGAAAGCGGTCCTCTGGCGCGGGGCGCTGCGGCGACAGCAGGCGCCGCTCCAGCAGCAGGGATCGCACCAGTTGGAGGCGTCGCGGGGGCACGGTTGTCCGATATTGCCAGATATCGTTCCTGGTTGTGACGTGACCGGTCCGTCAGGTCACTTGCTGAGCAATGGAGCCCGCACAAGCACGAACGCCGCCTCCAGTGGGAACCGGGGAGCGGCGTTGGAAGGTACGCGCGGCTATTTGGCGGTGCGGTACGTGCGCTCCCCCGCGCCACCAAGGGTGGTGAGAAGATCGAATCCGCGAGCATAAAAAAGGGAACAAGCCCGTCGATTTCGCATCTGGCCCATCTGATTCTCGTTTGCAATTTCTCCGACCTGGAGCGATGGATGTGACGACCGCAACTCGGTCACGGCGAAGCAAATGAGCAACGAAACAATGGAGAACGTCGCATCCGAACAAGAGCCTGCTAGGTCGAGGGCCCGGCGCAAAACCTCGCATTCGAAGAAGAGCACTCGGCGCGCTGGACAATCGGCGCGTAAGTCTAAGGCACACCGCGCGAACAAGAAAGCCGAGGTAATCGCCATGCTGAAGCGCGCCAAAGGCGCGACAATGGCCGAGAGGCTGGCAGCCGCATACTGTCCGCAGTTTCGTCAGCATCCTCGGCTGCCGAAGGTGTTGGCGACATCTGGCCTACACCCGCCGGCGATTACGAAAAAGCTCACAACCGAAGCGATTGACGACGTTTGCAGGGTTCAGAATAGTGTTCGTCGTTACTTTTTAGTGCTCCCGACAAACAGCAACGCCGAAGAACCTCAGGTGCCGCTCCGAGCCTCTCCGGCGTCGAGAATTCAGGAATGGCAGTGGCTATCGGGCCTGCTGTCTTCGCTTCAGCAACAAGCAACCAAACCCCGCCCCCAACAGCAGTGCCACGCTGCTGGGTTCGGGGCGCCGGTGAAGGTCCCGGGACTGTGCCGTTGCCGGCGATGTCAAGGTCAGTCTTGCCATCATAGGTGACCAGGGTGTCATTGTCCTCAAGCTGTACTTGGGAAGCCGCCAGGAAACCACCAATCCCCGTGTAGTCGGAGCCGTAGCCGGTAGTGGGCGCCAGGACCGAACTTGCGCTCGTCCACTCGGAGACGCCGTCGGTCGGATCGAGGGTAAAGACGACCTCCGTGGCCTCGTGGACTTCCAAGACTTTGGAAAATACCCCCAGTGAATCCAGGGAATCGAGGTAGGCGCGGATTGTCGGCGGGCAATGAACCGGGGGGCACCATTTCCGTGGCGGTGACACTCGCAATGGTGAAGGGGCCATTCGCGTCGAAAAGAACGCTGTAAAGTGCGGTGGTGTACGGGCCGACGTTTTCGGCGTCAAAGGTTACCGTAGCCACTCCCGTGGTGCTGTTGAGATCCACGTCAACCAGAACGGAATCCGGAGATGGCAGAGCGTAATCGTTATCTTCCGGCACCGTCAGGTAAAAACTTACGTGTCGGCGAATGCCATCGAGGTCAGTAACAACATCGATGCCATGCACGCCAGAACCAAACTCTTCATCGTTTTCCTTCTCCTTAGATGTTCCCCTCTATTTTACAGTACTCGTCTCGATTGCGACTACTGTTTTAGGGCAACGCATCGTGGCAAAAAGTACCAGTACACCTACGAGAAGCCGCGGAATGGCCCCACGAACGCGCAGCTTTTCAAAAACGCATCGGAGCACAGTCGAAACACGAGCATTTCTTGGCAGGGCTGGATGTACGAACGATCCGTGTTCATCGTTCATACCTCGCTTCCCGCCGATATCCTGAACCCGAATGCGCACGCGAGCTCCCAATTCCGCCGGCAACCGCCTCTCGCATAACCGCCCGCCAAATGCAAAAAAAACGTCACCGCGCACACAAAAATACCCCTGATGCGTCCACTCCTTCCGAATGAACAATTTCCGCGCAATTTGAACCCGAGAAACGCCGCCTAACGCCGGCCCGATCCGCTGAAACCCGGCCGCTCCCGGACCGTCTGTTACTATGACAATCGTGCGCGTAAAGGTGCTGTTTTTCGGTATGTTGAAGGACATCGTCGGCCGTTCGGAAGATCAGATCGATTTAGCCGACGGCGCGCGCCTGGAATCCGTTTTCGCCCACTACGCGCGCCAGTTTCCGCGTCTGACGGATCTGCAGGGAAGCATCGTTCTGGCTTGCAATCAGGAGTTCCGCGATCGGTCCGCCGCCATCCACGAAGGCGACGAGATCGCTTTCCTCCCACCGGTCAGTGGAGGCTCCGGCCGCTACACGCATCAGATTCACGACGCTGAAACGGGCTGTTTTTTCGCGCTCACCCGCGAGACCATCGACACCCCGGCCATCGCGCGCCAATTGCTGCGCGGCGAAGACGGCGCGGTGGTGGATTTCGAGGGCGTGGTCCGAAACAACACCAAGGGCCGCGCCACCAAATTTCTGGATTATGAGTGCTATGAGCCGATGGCGGTGAAGATGATGGCCGAGATTGGCCGCGAAATCGCCGCCGCGCACGCCATCGGCCGCATCGCCATGGTGCATCGCCTCGGCCGTCTCGAAATTGGGGAAGCCAGCGTCGCCATCGTCGTCACGGCGCCGCATCGCAAGCCCGCGTTCGAAGCCGCGCTCGAAGGCATCAACCGGCTGAAGCGCATCGTTCCCATCTGGAAGAAGGAGCACTTCGCGGACGGAGAGGTCTGGGTGGAAGGAGAATGGGACGAATCCGTCCTGAAAAAGTGATCCGCCCGGCCGTTTGTTCCTTCCTGGCAGCGCTCTGTCTTTGCGCGCCCGCGCAATCCCAGGAGCCCGTCATCAAAGTCAACGTGCGTCTGGTGCACATGCTGGTGACGGTGAAGGACGCCGCGGGCGAGTTGGTCGGCTCGCTGAACAAAAACGATTTCTCGGTTTACGACAACGGCGTGAAGCAGGACATCGCGGTCTTCGACCGGGAGACCGAGCAGCCGTTATCGGTCGCCATGATGGTGGATACCAGCGCATCCACCGGTATCGAGCTGCGCTACGAGCTGGATTCGGTGAGTCGCTTTCTAAAAGTGCTGTTGGGCGAAGGCAATCCCGACGATACTGTGGCGCTCTACAGCTTCAACTGGCAGGTGACGCTGGAGAGCAGCTACACGCGCCGTTTCGCTCGTGTGGATCAGATTTTAAAGCAGCTCAAGTCCGAAGGCGGCACATCCATGTACGATGCCATCTTCCTGGCCTCGCGCGAGCTGGAGTACCGCAATGGCCGGCATGTCATGGTGCTGGTGACGGACGGCGGTGACACCACCAGTTCCAAGGATTATCATCAGGCTCTGGAATCCGCGCAGCTGGCCGACACCATCATGTTTCCCATTTTGGTGGTGCCCATCACCAACGATGCCGGCCGTAACGTCGGCGGCGAGAATGCGCTCACTACGCTGGCTGCCGGCACCGGCGGCCGCGTTTTCACTCCCAATCTGGGCGCGCAGCTCGATCGCGCCTTCGACGACATCATCACCGAGCTGCGGACCCAGTACTTGATCGGTTTCTACCCCAAGAACGTCCCAGCCGGCAAGGATCGCTTCCATACATTGAAGGTCACCGTGCAAGGACGAAATTTGCGGGTCAGCACGCGCAGCGGATATTATGGGGAGGCCAATGAGGGTAGATCGGGATTTGGACAGTGACGCGGAGCGGGACGTGAGCAAGGCCAAGACGAAGGCTCCCGAACAGACCTTCGAGGAAGTGAAGTACCTTCGCTACCTGATCGACAAGGCCATCCCGGTGCGCATCCGTCTCAGCAGCAATGAAGAGGTGTCGGGCGTCATCGAGTTCTACGATTCGAACTTCATCCGCGTAACGCGGGACGGCGCTCCCAACTTGTTTCTGTACAAGCACGACATCAAATATTTGTACGAAGAGCCGGAAGCCTGACCGCTCCGCCGGCTGTCATCATCCGGTCCGCTCACAAACTGCATGCCTTCTTATTTGGAGATTAGCGAGGAAATCGCCCGCGAGGCGGGAGCCCTGCTGCACGGCTATTTCGAGCGACACATCGGCTTCGAGCTGAAGGGCGAATTCGATCTGGTCACCGAAGCCGACCGCGCGTCCGAGAAGCTGGTGATCGAACGGCTGCAAAAGCATTTCCCCACGCATTTCATCGTCGCCGAAGAGAGCGGCGGGCACGCGGGTGAATCGGCGGAATACTGCTGGTATGTGGATCCGCTGGATGGCACCACCAATTTTGCGCACGGCTTCCCCATGTACAACGTCACGCTGGCGCTCGAAAAGGCCGGTGAAATCGTGACAGGCGTGATCTTCGATCCGGAGCGCAACGAGATGTTTCGCTGCCAAAAAGGAGCGGGCTCGCAGTTGAATGGCCAGCCGATTCACGTCTCGCGCGTCCAGCATATCGATGACGCGCTGGTGGCCACCGGATTTCCCAGCCGCAAGCGGCATCAGAACGTCAACGTGCATTTCTACTATCAGCTCGCGATGATCACGCATGGCGTGCGGCGCGCCGGAGCCGCGGCGTTGGATCTGGCCTACGTCGCGAGCGGGCGTTTGGATGCGTTTTGGGAATTTGGCCTCAACCCCTGGGACATGGCCGCGGGCATTTTGTTGATCGCCGAAGCGGGCGGAAAAGTTTCGGACATGCATGGTGCGCCGGCACGTTTGCGGGGCCCGCATTTATTGGCCGATAACGGCGCGGTGCATGCAGGCATGCTGGAAGTCTTCAGCGAAGTCTTTCGCCGCGAGTACCGCTATGCGATGCCGATTATCGAATAACCCGTTATAAAGGATCAGGGTGGGGAGGCCGCCCTCGTTCGCGCCGGACCCAGTGCCGGCGGTTGGCGTCGTCCGCGGGAGTTGAGCTCATCAGCCATGCGACCCGCCCCGGGAACCGCCCCGTTTGGTGACTGCGTCAATGAGCCTCGGCCAGCCGCCGGATCCCTTCGCGGATGGATCGCTCGCCAATCGAAGAAAATCCCAGAATGAATTCGCCGGCGGGCGGTTCCGTCAGGTAGCAAGCTCGCGAACTGACCAGTTGGACCTTCGCCGCAGCCGCCTTTTCACCGATCCGTTCGTCTTCAAAGCGCACCAGGAGGTGCATTCCCGCGGCATCGCCGCGAATCTCCACGCGATCGCCAAAATGCCGTTTCAGCGATTCCACCAGCGCGTCCCGCCGCACTCCGTAGATGCGGCGCATCCGGCGAATGTGGCGTTCCAGATGCCCTTCGGAAATGAAATCGGCCAAAGCGGCTTGCTCGGGAACCGGCGTCTGCCGGTCGGCCAGCCATTTCGCCCGCTGCACCCGTGCCACCAGGCTTTCAGGCGCAATCACAAATCCGATTCGCAGCGATGGAAACATTACTTTCGAGAATGTTCCGATGTAGATCACCGCGACCCCCGTCGCCAGCCCTGCAGCGACGGCAGCGGCGGCCCGCTGAAGCGATACTCGCTGTCGTAATCGTCCTCGATGAGCACCGCGTTATGCTGGCGGGACCATTCGATCAACTCCAGCCGGCGCGCCAGCGACATCGCCACTCCTTGGGGGAATTGATGCGACGGCGTGACATAAACCAGGCGCGCCTTTTTGCCCAGGTCGCCGATTACGATTCCGTTTTCATCCACCCGCGCCGGCCGAAGCCGCGCGCCATAACCGGCGAAGATGCGGTGTGCGCCGTGATATCCGGGATTCTCGACCGCTACCTCGTCGCCGGGATCAAGCAGCAGCCGCACGCACAGATCGATGCCCTGCGCGGAGCCGTTCACGATGACCACTTGTTCGGCAGTACAGCGCACCGCGCGCGATCGCGAAACATAAGCTGCAATCTCGCCGCGAAGAGGTCCGTAGCCAGCCGAATCGTCAGAATAATCGAACAGTTTCGGCGCGGCCGTTCGCAGCCGGCGCAGCATCATCTTGCGCCAGATGTCGATCGGGAAGAGGTTCAGATCCGGCCGCCATTGTGTGAAGCCAATAAATCCGGGAGGCGGGTGCGGATAGGCGAAATCATCGTTCAGGCCCATGCCATAGCGCGAGAGCCGGATGGGTGGAGTCTCTTCCGCGGGATGAACCTGCTTGTGATTGGATCGCAGCAACTCATCCGGCAATTTGCGGCAAACGAACGTGCCCGATCCCTGGGCCGTTTCGAGATACCCTTCCGCGATCAGTTGATCGTACGCCTGTGTCACCGTGCTGCGCGAAATCCCCAGCGCGATCGAGAGTTCGCGCGTGGAGGGAACCCGCTCGGCGCGGCGGAAACGGCCGGTCAGAATCCCTTGCCGCCATTGATCGTAGATCTGGCGATGCAACGGGGCTTCGGAGGCCCGGTCTAGCAAAATGGCGGCGCGCATAGTGGACTGCTCCAGATTACCAAAAGTGGATCTTTCGCCGGTCCAGCCTTCAGGCTAAAGTCGAAACACAATGGAAACCTCCACCCAGTCTTATTCCCGTACCGAGCGCACCCTGGTGCGGCGCCGGGCCCAGCGCGGCGTTTACGACAAGGCGCAGGTGCACGCCATTCTGGACGAAGGCTTTGTATGCCATGTTGGCTTCGTGCTCGATGGCCAGCCGTTCGTCATCCCCACCGCCTACGCGCGTTCGGGCGAACAGATCTACATTCATGGATCGCCCGCCAGCAGATTGATGCGCGGCACCGAAGAAATCGATCTGTGCTTAACCGTAACGCTGGTTGACGCGTTGGTGCTGGCGCGCTCGGCGTTCCACACTTCCATCAACTATCGCTCGGTGGTGGTGGTCGGCAAGTCGCGGCCCGTCACCGATCTCATCGAGAAGTGGCAGGCGCTGCGATGTTTCACCAATCACGTGATCGCCGGCCGGTGGGAACACGCCAAGCAGCCGTCCGAGAAGGATTTGAAGGCGACCAGCGTTTTGTCGCTGCCGCTCGAAGAAGTCTCGGCGAAAATCCGGACGGGGCCGCCCATCGACGACGAAGAAGACTATACGTTGCCGGTGTGGGGAGGCGTGGTTCCTCTGATTCAATCGTTCGGCGAACCCGTGCCGGACGGGCGGGTTTTGGAAGGCATCGCCCCGCCGCTCCTTAATGCACGGTACTAATTGGCGCGGCTACCTTGAGACTTTTCACAGCGGCCCTAGTGCCGCGCAGCGTGTTCACCATGGATTCCTTGGGGAAGCTTTCGAGAAAACCCTTGAGCATCCAACCGAGTCCCGGGGGTACGTCGCGCGAAAGCGAGATGGCCTCGCAGCGCGCGTAAACGCCGCCGTCCGCGGCCTGGAAGCGCCAGTACGAATTCAGGCGCCACAAAAAGCCGGAGTCGCTGCCTTGCGGCACTTCCTCGGTGTAGGACTTGCCGGGATCCTTTACTTCGCCAACATGTGTAGAGCGCGACGTGACAATCAAATGTTGCGGGTCCGGCATCTCATAGCGAATGTGATAGGTGCTGTTCAGAACGATGGTGAGGATGTGCTTTTCGTAGAGACGCAACAGGACGTCGTATTCATTGCCATTGTGCGCCAGTTCGCGCGATTCGATCACCTTGGGCTGGTAGAAATTCTTGTAATCGGCATAATCCTCAAGCACGCTCCGCACCTGAGCCAGCGTAGCGCCGGGTATGAACATGCTTCCGGTCCAATCCTGAATCATGGCGCCCGGCGCGCTGACGTTGCGGGCCGCATCCACTGGCGCAATGCGGGCTTCTCCGCCGCGCAGCTTCGGATCGCGTACCGGATCGGAGGGCATCCTACCTTCGGCTTGTTCTACGTAGCGATCGAACGCCGCGGTGGCTTCGGGCGTCAAATGCGCGAAAGGCACCGTGACCAGCAGAAGCGGGAGCGGAAACAGCAATCGCGCCCAGAGCACGCTTCCATTATGGCCCGCTCATGGGATCATCGCGCCGGCCGCGCGCTCAGAGGCACTTCAACTTCAGCGTCACCTCTCCGAGACGGATGATGTCGTTATCTTTCAGCTCTTCGCGGGCGATGGGTTCGCTACGGTCGTTCAGAAAGGTTCCGTTCGTAGAGTCCAGATCGGTGATGGTGAACTTCTGATCCTTGTAGCGCAGGCTGGCGTGCTTTTCCGAAATCGCGGCATCACGCAATACGATATCGGCGTCGGGCGCCGATCCGATGGTATTCGGCCCTTCGCGAATCCGGAAGTCTTCGCCTTTCTGCTCGCCGGTCAGGACCACAAACCAGCCCACTACCGGCGATTTTCGTTTGTCAGCCAGCAGTACAGTCCTGCGGCCGCTGCCCTGCGAGGCTTGGCGCGGCCCTTCTGAATCCAACCGCGTTTTTACCGTTACAGCCGGGCTGCCGGTTTGATATTCCATCCGCTGGCAATATGGACAAACCTCCCAGGTGTCTTCAATCTGATGTCCGCTCGCGCAAAACTTGGCCATCGCGGGACTTCTCCTTGCAGCTAAACTTTGGGTCACCCTACGGACCTTATAGTTCTTTTCGTGGATTATATCGTGCCGCCACATTCGTGCGATGTCAAGATTGTGATGGCGGTCATCATATCGAGTGGGGTGTCAAGACAGCGAGGCCGTCAGATCACGTCACACAATCCTTTACTTTCAAATACATAAGATGGTACGCTGAAGAACTTATAATGCGAACTGTCGATTTGATCCACCGAAAACGAGATGGTGAAGAACTATCGCCAGAGGAAATAGCCGCGGTAGTGGAAGGCTACAACCGGAATGAAATTCCGGATTATCAAATGTCCGCCTTCCTCATGGCCGTATTCTTTGCCGGAATGACGGACCGTGAAGTGAGCGCGGCGACGGAGTGCATGGTTCGCTCCGGTGAGACTGTGGACCTCAGTTCCATTCCCGGCATTAAGGTAGATAAGCATTCTACCGGCGGAGTGGGCGATAAAACCAGTTTGATCTCGGCGCCGTTGGCGGCGGCGGCGGGCGTCGTGGTTCCCATGATGTCGGGGCGCGGGCTCGGCCACACCGGCGGCACGCTGGATAAATTGGAATCCATTCCCGGCTTCCGAACCGATTTGACCATCGACGAATTCAAGGCGCAATTGGCCAAGCACGGCCTGGCGTTTATCGGGCAAACCGCGGAGGTCGCGCCGGCGGACGGCAAGTTATACTCGCTGCGGGACGCCACCGCGACCGTAGAATCCATTCCGCTGATCGCCACTTCGATCATGTCGAAGAAACTGGCGGAAGGCGTGGACGCTTTGGTGTTGGACGTCAAGGTGGGCAACGGCGCGTTCATGAAGAAGCAAGTGGATGCGCGGCGTTTGGCGCAGATGATGGTGGGGATCGGACGGCGCGCCGATAAGCGCGTGCAAGCGCTCATCACCGACATGAATCAACCGCTGGGTTACGCAGTGGGCAACGCGCTGGAAGTGATGGAAGTATCCCAGACGCTGCAAAATGCCGGCCCCACGGATCTCACGCGCCTGTCGCTCGAGTTGGCCGCGCGCATGATTTTTCTGGCGAAGATTGTCGCCACGCTGGAAGAAGCTCGCGAGTTGGCGCAGCAAAAACTTTTGGATGGCTCGGGCTACCGCAAGTTCAAGGACGTTATCGAGTCCCAGGGCGGCAACTCACAAGTGCTCGACCGGTTCGAACTTTTGCCC
This sequence comes from Bryobacterales bacterium, assembly GCA_963713415.1. Classification (GTDB taxonomy): domain Bacteria; phylum Acidobacteriota; class Terriglobia; order Bryobacterales; family Bryobacteraceae; genus Palsa-89. The sequence continues at coordinate 115,682 of CAVQLV010000003.1, forward strand.
AACGCCACCGGCGTACGCGAGATTGCGTCGCCGCGCGCGGGCTATGTCAGCGCCATCGCGGCCGAGGATATCGGCTTGGCGTCCTCTCGGATCGGCGCGGGCCGCAATACAAAAGAAGATGACATCGATCCGGCGGTAGGTGTGATTTTGGAAGTAAAGGTCGGCCAAAAAGTGGAAGCCGGCGCTGTGCTGTGCCGCGTCTACTATACGCGCGACGAACATGTTGAAGAAGCGTCTGAAGAGATCGAAGACGCTTTCCGCATTTCCGCGCAACCGCCCGAGGAGCGGGAACTGATCTTAGAGGTTGTTAGTTAGGCACATCATCTAGTAGTCAAGCGAGCGCAAACCGGGCATGAGCTAACTCGAGATGGAGCGGTTTACTGGCATTCTGGGAATCCTGGTGATTCTCCTGGTCTGCGTTCTCTTCTCCAACCAAAAGCGCGCCATCCGGCCGTCGCTGATCCTCTGGGGCGTCGGGCTCCAACTCGCGTTCGCTTATGTGGTGCTGCGAACGCCGGCCGCGCGCCTGTTCGAGATGGCCAGCAGCAAAGTGAACGCGATCATCGCGTATTCGCAGGCCGGCAGCAAATTTGTTTTTGGCGATCAACTGGGCGGCGGGCCCACGGCGGTATTCGCCTTTCAGGTGCTGCCCATCATCATTTTTATCTGCAGCCTGTTCGCGATCCTCTATTATTTGGGCGTGATGCAGGTATTGGTGAACGCCATGGCGGTGGTGATGCAGCGCGTGATGGGTGCGAGCGGCGCCGAAGCCACCAACGTAGCGGCCAGTATTTTCATGGGCCAGACCGAAGCGCCCATCACCATCCGGCCGTTTTTGGATGGCCTCACCGAGTCTGAACTGTTCACCATCATGGTCAGCGGCATGGCGCATGTCTCGGGCGCCACCATGGCGGCCTATGTGTTAATGGCGCACGTGGAGATTCGCCATCTGCTGACGGCGGTGATCATGACCGCGCCGGCCACCATCATGCTGGCCAAGATCCTGGTGCCGGAGGTTGGCAAGCCCGTCACCGCGGGCCGCGTAAAAGTGTCGGTGGAACGGCCTGGCGTGAACATCATCGACGCGGCGGCGCGCGGGGCCGGCGATGGATTGCATCTGGCGCTGAACATCGCGGCCATGCTGATCGCGTTTCTCGCCCTGATCGCCATGTGCAACGGCATTTTGGGCTTTTTCCACACTTCGCTCGAACAGATTCTCGGGATTCTGTTCTCGCCTATCGCCTGGCTGCTGGGAGTGAAGTTTCACGACTGCCGGACCATCGGGAACCTGCTGGGCACGCGCCTGGTGCTGAACGAATTCGTGGCGTTTCAGGAGCTGGGTCCGATGAAGCCGACCCTCGATCCGCATTCCTTCACCATTGCCACCTACGCGCTGTGCGGGTTCGCCAATCTCAGCTCCATCGCCATCCAGATCGGCGGCATCGGAGCGCTGGCGCCCAGCCGCAAATCGGACCTGGCGCGCATGGGATTGAAAGCGGTAGCCGCGGGAACCATGGCGAATTTCATGTCGGCCTGCATCGCGGGCATGCTGTTGTAATGCACGAAGCAGTAGCATACATCCGGGACGTCACCGTGCGAGAACCGCATGTCGCGGTGGTGCTCGGGAGTGGATTGGGCGCTTTCGCCGACGAACTTGCGGATCCGATTTCCATTCCTTATTCCGAGATCCCCGGCTGGCCGGCATCCACCGCCGCGGGGCATTCCGGAAAGCTGGTGTTTGGCAAACTGGGCAAGCTGGATGTGGCGGTGATGGCGGGGCGCGCTCATCTTTACGAAGGCTACACGCCGGCGCAAGTCACGTTCGGAGTCCGCGTGTTGCACCGGCTGGGCGCGCATAGCATGGTGTTCACCAATGCTGCGGGCGGCATCAATCTTTCTTTTCGGCAAGGCGCGCTGGTGCTGATTTCCGATCACATCAACCTGCAAGGATCGAATCCGCTGATCGGCCGGAACGACGATTCGGAAGGGCCGCGCTTCCCCGACATGACCGAGGCATATTCATTGGCGTATCGGGCCAAGGCGCACCAGGTGGCGCAACAACTGGAGATCCAGCTGGACGAAGGCGTCTACGCCGCGCTCACCGGCCCCAGTTACGAGACACCCGCCGAAATACGCTATCTTCGTGCCGTTGGCGCGGACCTGGTGGGGATGTCGACGGTCCCCGAAGTGATCGTGGCAAACTACCTGGGAATGCAGGTGCTCGCGATTTCATGCGTCACCAATATGGCGGCCGGGATCTCGCCCCAAAAGTTGGATCATAAAGAGGTGATGGAGACGGGCTATCGTGTGCGCGATACATTGATCCGGTTCTTGAAAGCGCTGTTGCCGAAGTTATGAAGCTTATCGAAGCGGCGATTGAGGCACGAGAGAATGCGCATGCGCCTTTTTCGCATTTTCAGGTGGGAGCCGCGTTGGAGGATGCGGACGGCCGCGTGTTCACGGGATGCAACGTGGAGAATGCCACCTATGGCTTGACGGTGTGCGCCGAACGTGTTGCGGTGTTCAAAGCTATTTCGGAAGGCGCGCGGAAATTTCAAGGTATCGCGGTGGCGGCCGATACGGATGTTTTAACTCCTCCCTGCGGCGCTTGCCGGCAGATTTTGTGGGAGTTTTGCGGGGACATTGAGGTAACGCTTACCAATTTGGGCGGGAAGACCGAGACGCTTCGTTTGAAAGATCTTTTTCCGAGGCCTTTTGATGCTTCGTTTATTTAGCGTTTGCCGAACATTGTGGCGCACGTTCTTAACGTGCACTGTCCGCACTCTCGCGGACACTGTGAATCAGGGACCTGGCGTCGACACGAGTGTCGACGCGGCACGCATAAGTGCGTGCGCTACGGCAACACTTCTATTCCTCCTCTTTGGCGCTTTGGCTTTTGGCGAGACGGCCGATTCAATTTATACCGCGCGCTACGTGGTCACCATGAATGCGCATCACGACCTGATTGACAACGGCGCTGTCGCGATTCGAGGCCAGCGCATCGTGGGCGTGGGCAAGCGTGCCGACATCGAGAAACAGTTTCAAGCGCGCGTGCATGTCAACCGCCCGGATGACATTCTGATGCCGGGGTTGATCAACACGCATACCCACGCCGCTATGTCGCTGTTTCGCGGCATCGCCGACGACATGAAGCTGCAGGACTGGCTCAACAAATTCATCTTCCCGGCGGAAGCCAAGAACGTGACGCCGGATTTCGTGCTGTGGGGAACGCGCCTGGCGTGCCTGGAGATGATGCTGTCGGGGACCACGACGTTCGTTGACATGTACTATTTCGAGGATCGCGCGGCGCAGGCCACCAGAGAAGCGGGCATGCGCGCCATTTTGGGCGAAACCATGATCCGCTTCAAATCGCCCGACGCCGCCACGCCCCAGGACATGCTGCGGTTTACCGAAAAATTCTTGCAGCAATATCATGACGACCCGCTGATTATTCCCGCTGTCGCACCGCACGCCATCTACACCAATAACGACGCCGATCTGAAGGCCGCGCGCGCCCTCGCCAACAAATACCACGCTCCGCTGACCATGCATCTGTCGGAGACCAAGACCGAGAATGACGACGCGCTGCGCACGCGCCACATGACGCCGACGCGTTTGGTGGAATCGCTGGGCGTTCTGGATGGCTGGACCATCGTCGCGCATGGCGTATGGCTGGACGCATCGGACGCCAGAATACTGAAGGCGCATGGCACCGGAGTGGCGCATTGCCCCTCCAGCAACATGAAACTGGCGAGCGGCATCGCGCCGGTGGTGCGGCTTCTCGGGCTCGGCATTCCGGTCGGCCTCGGTACCGACGGCCCGGCGGGCAGCAACAACGATTTCGACCTGATGGAAGAGATGAACCTGGCGGCCGACTTGCAAAAGGTGAGCACCGGCGATCCCACCGTAATCCCGGCCGAGCAAGCCGTTGCCATGGCAACCATTCTGGGAGCGCGCGCGGCGGGCCTCGACAAAGAGATCGGGTCGCTTGAAACCGGCAAGCGCGCCGACTTGATCACCCTGCGCCTGGACCGTCCGCATGCCGTGCCGCTCTATCACGTCTATTCGCAGATTGTTTACGCGCTCAAAGGCTCCGACGTCGAAGATGTTGCAGTGAACGGAAAGCCCATCGTTCGCAACGGCCGGTCATTGACGCTCGATCCAGCGCCCATCCTCGCCAAAGCGAAGGAATATGCCGCGAAGGTGAGTGCATCTCTTTCCAAGTAGGCCGGGCTCCAAATAACCCAGATCATCCACTCCGATTCGAAAATCAAATTGCGCGAGAGAGTAACATTCGATCACCTGCACTTAGCAGTTTCAAGTTTCAATCGGGGGTGATTCATGCAACTGAAGTTTCGTGCATCGATCGTTTCTCTTTCCACTGGTATTCTGCTCGCGCTCGTGCCGGCGTATGCCACCACCATCACCACTTACAGCACCTTGTCGAGTTGGCAAGCTGCCACTACCGCCGGATATCAGACCGTAACGTTCGAGGGGCTGACGCCGGCCGGGACCGCGACCACCTATAACGCTCCCACCGGCGTAGTACAAGACGGAGTGGATTTCATCGGATATAACTCGTCCGGCTCGTCCGATATCCAGGTAGTAGACACCAGTTCCTTCTCCTGGTACGACTGGGGCACCGGCGACGCGCTGCTGCAAAGCTTGAACCGGCCGAATTCCAGTTCGCCGCTTCCGTACGTCAATATCGTGCTGCCGGCGAATATCACTTCGTTTGGCCTGGATTTGTTCAGCACCAGCCCGCAAGCCTTGAGCTACACCATCACGGTGGCCGGAAATCAATACACCGTGCCCACATATAGCCAGCCCACGCTGGCTTTCTGGGGAATCACGTCGGACACGCCCATCACTTCCATTCAGCTCACACTCGCGGGAACCACGTACAACAGCTCGTCAAACGAATTGCTCGACAACTTCAGTTTCGGTGCGTCGGATCTGACAGCGGCTCCGGAAGCCGGGACGTACCTGCTGATTGGCACGGGACTGATCGGGTTCGTGGCGCTGCGAAAACGGTTGGTTCCCAGAAAATGATGCCGGCCGGGCTATAATCTTAGTTGATGACCAAGGCCAACTGGCGTCCCGCTGCTCTGTCCCTTACGGTATTGGGCGCCGCCGCGCGCTTGCTGCCGCATCCGCCGAACTTCGCGCCGGTGGGCGCCACCAGCCTGTTTGCCGGAGCTCGATTGCCGCGCTGGCAAGCGTACCTGATCCCGATGGCGCTGATGGCGGTCACCGATCCGATCCTGTCGGCTTTCTATGGCGTCCAGCCTTATACCCGGTACTCGCTGTTTGTCTACGTGAGCTTCCTGATCAGCGTCTGGCTGGGCCGCAGGCTTCGCAACACGGAAAGCATTTCCAGGATCGCCGCTGTCACGGTGGTAAACAGCATCCAGTTCTACTTGATCACGAACTTCGGAAGCTGGCTATGGTTCCAGGCATATCCTCACACGGCGGCGGGGCTGGCAAGCTGCTACGTGGCCGCCATCCCGTTCTTCGGCTGGACGCTGGCTAGCGACGTTCTGTACACCGCCGTTCTCTTCGGGCTGTACGCCTGGCTCAGCCGGACGGTTGCCAGTGGCGAACGCATGCCCCTCGCCGCTTAAAGGCGCGGCTTGAAACGCGTAGCGCTTTCCTGGTCTAGCGGCAAGGATAGCGCGTGGTCGCTGCATTTACTCCGGCAAGACCCTGGCGTTGAGGTTGTAGCGCTAGTCACCACCCTCAACGAACAGTTCGATCGCGTGGCCATGCACGCCGTCCGGCGGGAGTTGCTGGAGCTCCAAGCCGAATCTGTCGGGGTGCCTCTCTGGACCGTTCCCCTCCCGTGGCCCTGCTCCAACGAAGAATACGAAGCCCGGATGCGCGATCTATGCAGCCGCGCCATCAGCGCAGGCGTCGAAGCGATGGCTTTCGGCGATCTCTTCCTGGCCGACATTCGGGCCTACCGGGAGAAACAGCTCGCCGGCACCGGCCTTGAGCCCTTGTTCCCGGTCTGGCAAATCCCCACCGCCGAGTTGGCTTGGACCATGGTGGCTTCCGGCCTGCGCGCCAAGATCACCTGCGTGGATCCGAAAGTGCTGGCTGCCGGGTTCGCAGGCCGTGACTTTGACGCCCAATTGCTGGCCGACCTGCCTCCCGGCATCGACCCATGCGGCGAAAATGGCGAATTCCACTCTTTTGTTTATGATGGCCCCGGTTTCCGGCAACCTTTGGCCGTCACGGTCGTCGAAACGTTGGAGAGGGACGGGTTTGTCTTCGCTGATGTCGCACGTGCTGTTCCCGCAAGTCATTGATAATTAGAGAGCGTTGAAAGTCTTGCGCTTCAAGCATCATGGTGGTAAGCTTATGTTAGTTGATAACAGGACACTAAGATTGTTATCAGAGGAATGAGTCATACCATGGACTTCAATCGATTCACCGAAAAACTGCAAGAGGCCGTCCGATCGGCCCAATCCATCGCCGTTCAACACGGCAACCAGCAAATCGATACCGAGCACCTGATGCGCGCCCTGCTCGACCAGGAAGGAGGCTTGGCGCCATCGATTCTGAACAAGGCTGACGCGCGGGTCGACGCCCTGCGCGCGCGCTTCCAGCAGGAAGTAGACCGTCTGCCCAAGGTATCCGGGACCGGAGGGAGTCCCGACCAGATCTACGTCACCAATCGCATCACCAAGCTGTTATCGCAGGCCGAAGAGGAAGCCAAGCGGCTGAAGGACGATTACGTTTCGGTGGAACACGTGCTGCTGGCAGCTACCGAAGACTCGGGCGCCACCGGCAAGCTGTTCCGCGAATTCGTGGTCACCCGCGAGCGCCTGATGCGGGCCTTGCAGGAAGTGCGTGGCAGCCAGCGCGTCACCAACCAGAATCCGGAAGCCACTTATGAAGCGCTGGAGAAATACGGGCGGGATCTGACGCAGTTCGCCTCGCAAGGCAAGCTGGACCCGGTGATCGGGCGCGACGAAGAGATCCGGCGCGTGATTCAGGTGCTGTCGCGCCGCACCAAGAACAATCCGGTGCTCATCGGCGAGCCGGGCGTCGGCAAGACCGCTATCGTGGAAGGCCTGGCGCAGCGCATCGTGCGCGGCGACGTTCCGGAGGGTTTGAAGGACAAACGCGTGGTGGCGCTCGACATGGGCGCGCTGATCGCAGGTGCCAAGTTCCGCGGCGAATTCGAAGAGCGTCTCAAGGCCGTGTTGAAGGAAGTGCAGACGTCCGAAGGCCAGATCGTTCTATTCATCGACGAGTTGCACACTGTAGTGGGCGCGGGGAAAGCCGAGGGCGCCATGGATGCCGGCAATTTGCTCAAACCCATGCTGGCGCGCGGTGAACTGCATTGCATCGGCGCCACGACTCTCGACGAATATCGCAAGTACATCGAAAAGGACGCGGCTCTCGAACGCCGCTTCCAGACCGTCTTCGTCGACCAGCCGAGCGTGGAAGACACCATCTCTATCCTGCGCGGGCTGCGCGAACGTTATGAAATCCATCACGGCGTCCGGATCAAGGATTCGGCGCTGGTGGCCGCGGCGATTCTGTCGAATCGCTACATCAGCGACCGGTTTCTGCCCGACAAAGCCATCGACTTGGTGGATGAAGCGGCTGCCAAGCTGCGCACCGAAATCGATTCCATGCCGGCCGATCTGGACGAAATTCTGCGCCGCATCATGCAGCTCGAGATCGAGCGCGAGGCGCTGAAGAAAGAGTCCGACAGCGCTTCCAAAGACCGGCTGAAGAAGATCGAGAAGGAAATCGCGGATTTGAAGTCGGAATCTGACGCGCTCAAAGCGCAGTGGCAAGCCGAGAAGGAGGGCGTGCAAAAGCTGCGAACGCTGCGCGAGCAGATCGAGCAGGTGAGGATCGAGATCGACAAGGCCGAGCGGCAATACGATTTGAACAAGGCCGCTGAGCTGAAATACGGCAAACTGACCAGCCTGGAGAGTCAGCTCCGCGCCGAAGAGACGCGGCTGGCCGAGAAACAGTCTGGCAAACGGCTGCTCAAAGAGGAAGTGGACGAAGAAGATATCGCCCAAGTGGTCAGCCGCTGGACTGGCGTGCCAGTTTCCAAGCTCCTCGAGGGCGAAATGCAGAAGCTGCTGCATCTGGAAGACGAGCTGCATAAGCGGGTGATCGGCCAGGATGAGGCGGTGGAAGCGGTGGCCGAAGCCGTGATGCGCGCGCGGTCCGGGTTGAAGGATCCCAACCGCCCCATCGGAAGTTTCATCTTTTTGGGACCCACGGGCGTGGGCAAAACCGAGTTGGCGCGAGCCTTAGCCGAGTTCCTTTTCGACAACGAAAAGGCCATGGTCCGGATCGATATGTCCGAGTATCAAGAGAAACATACGGTCGCCCGGCTGGTGGGCGCGCCTCCCGGTTACATAGGTTACGAAGAAGGCGGGCAGCTAACGGAATCCGTCCGGCGTCGTCCATACTGTGTAGTCCTGTTCGACGAGATCGAAAAGGCGCATTCCGACGTGTTCAACGTGCTGCTCCAGATTTTAGACGACGGTCGTCTTACCGATGGCCAAGGCCGCACCGTGGACTTCAAGAACACCATCGTAATAATGACGTCCAACATCGGGAGCCCGCGCATCCTTGAATATAGGGGGGCCTTTGCGGGCGCCGGGTTCGAACGCATGAAGGAAACCGTGCTCGAAGAGCTGCGCGGCCATTTTCGTCCGGAGTTCCTGAACCGGGTGGACGAGATTATCGTGTTCCATGCTCTCACCGAAGAGCACCTCAAACAGATTGTGGAGATTCAGTTGGGAAGCCTGCGCAAGCGGCTGGCGGACCGTCATATCGATTTGGAATTGACGGATCGGGCACGCGGACATCTGGTTCGCTCGGGCTACGATCCAAGCTACGGCGCCCGGCCGCTGAAGCGGGCCATCCAGCGCGAAATTGAAACGCCATTGGCGCGCCGGATTCTGGGAGGCGAGGTCAGGGATGGCAATCACGTGGTGGTGGACGCCGACCCCGCCGGTCATCTGGTTTTTGAGACTAAAGCAGCGAGTCGCGAGCGTGAAGCGGCTTTCGAAGAAGTTTAGTACAAAGGAATAAGCTAATCAAGCTGGAGGAAGCCTAACTTATGAAGGGTTACATCAGTAAATCCACGGCCGCTTTACTGGCTGTTATTGCCATGCTGGTGGGCGCGCTCGTCGTTACCATCACAACTACGCATCGTGTCCCCATTTTCCTGGACACCGCTCACGCCGCTACGGCGAACGCTGAGATGCCGTTTACCACTTTTGCTCCCGTCGTGAAACGGGTTGTGCCGGCGGTGGTGAATATTTCGTCCTCCAAGGTGGTGAAGGATCAAGGGGATGAGGGCAACGGTATCTTCAACGATCCATTGTTCCGGCAGTTCTTCGGAAACCGCGCACCGCAGCAGGAACAGCCGCGCTCGGAGCGCGCCACTAGTCTCGGTTCGGGCGTGGTGGTGAGTCCGGATGGCTACATCATCACCAATAACCACGTTGTGGACGGCGCGACGGATGTGAAAGTATCGTTCGCCGACAAGGAAGAATATCCGGCCAAGGTGATTGGAACCGACAAGTACACCGACATTGCGGTGCTGAAGATCAACAGGTCGGGCCTGACGACACTGCCATTCGGAGACTCTGCCCGCGCCGAAGTAGGCGACGTGGTTTTGGCCATCGGCGAGCCGTTCGGCTTGGGCCAGACCGTGACCATGGGCATCATCAGCGCGAAGGGCCGCGCCGGCCTGGGCATCGAGCGGTTTGAGGACTTCATCCAGACCGACGCCGCCATCAACCGCGGCAATTCGGGTGGCGCGCTCGTCGACACGCATGGCAACCTGGTGGGCATCAATACCGCCATCCTGTCCGGTGAAACCGGCGGCAACCAGGGGATCGGCTTTGCCATTCCCGCCAATCTGGTCCGCAACATCATGGACCAGATCATGAAGAACGGTAAAGTGACCCGCGGATACATGGGCATCCTCCCGCAAGAGCTGACGCCAGACTTGGCGAAGGCCTTCGGAGCGAAGGGTGTCGCCGTGGCTCAGGTGGAACCGAAGAGTCCCGCGCAAACGGCTGGACTGAAGGTGGGCGATGTCATCACTGCCGTCAACGGCAGCCCGGTGGAAGATGTGAATACATTCCGCCTGGAGATCGCCGGCTTCGCTCCTGGAACCACCGTGCATCTCAAGGTGAATCGCAATGGCCAGACGCTGGACATTCCGGTGACTCTCAGCAAATTCGATCTGGAAGCTGAGAACAACGGCGGCAAGCCAGGCAATCTCCCCAATGGCGGTGAAAAGGGAGCTTTGAACGGCGTTTCGGTTCAGGCCTTGACGCCCGACTTGCGCGATCAACTGCAGATCCCCGATGGCACGCAGGGTGTGGTCATCACCGACGTGGACCCGAGTTCGCAGGCCTCGGCGGCTGGGCTCCAACAGGGCGATGTGATCGTCCAGGTGAACCGCCAGCCGGTCACCAATATCTCCGAGTTCAACACTGCCGTCAGAGCCGGGGCTTCCCGCGACTCCACGCTCCTACTGGTGAAGAGGGGCCAAGGCACGCAGTTTATTGTAGTTCCGAACAAGTAGGCCGTCCCCTTTCGGGGGCCGGTCAGTCTTGAGTGTAAGGGAAGCAGGTTTCTTTAGTGGGAAACCTGCTTCTTTTTGTCTCTACGCGCATCCAACGTATTGAGCCGGAACGAGTCGGCATGGAATCTATGAGCGAAAAAAGCAAAAGCTGGCCAACCTTCCTGGCGGAACCTCCCGAGCCGTGGCAACCCTCGGCCGATGTCTACCGCACCAAAGACGGCTGGGCAGTGAAATTGGACCTGGCCGGCGTCCAAATCTCGGATGTCACGGTGGCCCTTCATGGACGGCGACTGACCGTCAGTGGCGTGCGCCGCGACTCGTTCCTTGAAGAGGGTTCCAGCCATTACTTAATGGAGATCTCGTATAACCGCTTCGAGCGCAGCCTAATGCTGCCGGCAAATCTTGAAAATGCCCGCGTGACCATTGCGGCGCGCGAAGGCCTGTTGCTGGTGAGGATGATCATGGAAGGAAATGAAAATGTCTGAACAACCTGTTGTCTACACACTGCCAGTGTTACCCCTGAAAAGCGCGGTGCTGTTCCCTTACCTGGTGATGCCCTTGTCGGCGGGCCGCCCGGCGTCCATCGCCGCGGTGGAAGCCGCGCTTGCCACCGAGTCCAAGGAAATTTTAGTATTCACGCAGCGCGACGCCGACGTTGATGCGCCCGGCAAGGACGATCTTTACGCCATCGGGACCAAGGCGGTGATCCGCAAGATGAATCGCTCCGCCGAGGGTCACCTCGAATTGATGGTCTTGGGCATGGAGCGCGTTACCCTATTAAAGCTCGACAGCTCTGAGCCGTTTCTGAAAGGCCGCGCTGTGCCGCTGCCGCTGCCGGAAGATAAAGGTCCGGAGATTGAAGCGCTGCAGGGCGCGCTGGTGGAACTCGCTGGCGAGGCTCTTACGCTGGCCCAGCCGAACACGCCGCAGGAATTGCGCGGATTGCTCGCGTCCAACGATGACCCGCTGCGCCTGAGTTTCGTTCTCGCGGCCATGTTCAGCCTGGACGCCGAAAAATGCCAGTCGCTGCTGGAGGCGCCCACGCGCGCCGAAGCTCTGCGCATGCTGCATCGCTACCTGATGCATGAAGTGCAGGTGCTGGAACTGCGCAACAAGATCACCACCGAAGCCCGCAGCGAGATGAGCAAGGAGCAGAAGGATTACTTGCTGCGCCAGCAGATGCGAGCCATCCAGCAGGAACTGGGTGAAAAAGGCGGCGAACAGGCCGAAGCGCAGCAGTTGCGCGAACGCCTGGAAAAAGCCGGCCTGCCGGAAGACATCCTGAAGGAAGCCAAGCGCGAGCTGGACCGGTTGGAAAAGCTGCCTCCGGGCGCGCCGGATTACAACGTCATCCGGACCTATCTCGACTACGTCCTGGAGTTGCCGTGGACCAAGAGCACCGAAGACGCGCTCGATATCGCGCGGGCGCGCCAGGTACTGGATGAGGACCACTTCGGATTGAAAGATGTGAAGGAGCGCATTCTCGAACATCTGGGCGTGTTGAAGCTGAACCCCAACGCCAAGGCGCCGATTCTTTGCTTCGTCGGTCCTCCCGGAGTTGGCAAGACTTCGCTCGGCCAGTCCATCGCGCGAGCCTTAAACCGCAAGTTCGAGCGCATGAGCCTGGGCGGATTGCATGACGAAGCCGAACTGCGCGGCCATCGCCGGACGTATATCGGCGCTTTACCCGGCCGTGTGATTCAAGCCATGCGGCGCGCGGGCGCGAACAATCCCGTGCTGATGCTCGACGAAGTGGACAAGCTGGGCCACGATTTCCGCGGCGATCCGGCGCACGCTTTGCTCGAAATCCTGGATCCGGAACAGAACAAATCGTTCCGCGATAACTACCTTGATTTGCCCTTCGACCTTTCGAAGGTGCTGTTCGTTACGACGGCCAATGCGCTGGACACCATTCCGCAGCCGTTGCTGGATCGTATGGAGATCTTGCGGCTGGCGGGTTATAGCGAGGAAGAGAAGCTTGAAATCGCCAAGCGTTATCTGATTCCGAAACAGCTCAAAGAGACTGGGCTGACCGTGGAGCAGTGCACGCTTCCGGACGCTACGGTGCGCAAGATTATCTCGGGCTACACGCGCGAGGCAGGCCTCCGCAGGCTGGAGCGTGCCATCGGCCGCGTCACCCGCAAGGTGGCGTTGAAGTTCGCCGAAGGAGCACTTTCCAATGCGGCCGGACCGTTTACGGTGAGCCTGGACGAGCTGGTGGAAATGCTGGGACCGGAGCCGTTCAACCAGGAAGAGGCGCGGCGCGATCTTCCGCCCGGAGTTTCAACGGGCCTGGCGTGGACTGAAAGCGGCGGCGACGTGCTGTATATCGAAGCCACGCTGCTGCCGGACGGCAAGGGTTTGACCCTGACCGGACAGTTGGGCGAAGTGATGCAGGAGTCCGTGAAAGCGGCCCAGAGCTACATCTGGTCGCACGCGGGGGATTTCGATATCGACCCGGCGCTGTTCAGAACTTCCGGCGTGCACGTGCACGTTCCGGCGGGTGCGATCCCGAAGGACGGGCCGTCGGCCGGCGTCACAATGGCTACCGCGCTAACCTCGCTCTATACCAAGCTGCCGGCTCGCAGCGATGTGGCGATGACCGGTGAGATCACGCTGACTGGATTGGTGCTGCCCATCGGCGGCATAAAGGAAAAGGTGCTGGCAGCGCGGCGGGCCGGAATCCACACCGTGATCATGCCCAAGGCGAACCAAAAGGATCTGCGCGACCTTCCCGAGGAAGTTCGCAAAGAGATGGAGTTCATCTTCGCCCGGCGCGTGGAGGACGTGCTTCGCACGGCCATCCCGCAGTTGGGTGCGCGGATGGACTCGTGCAAAACCCGGCCGATCATCCACGCGGCATAAGGCGGCAAGCCGAAGAAGCGGCAAGCCGAAGAGCCGCGACTAGGGCCGGGGAGTAGACAACAGAGCGCGGAGGCATTTCAGACATGCCTTCGCGCCTTTTTTTGTGTCCTTTCAATTAGCAACTATATGGTTGCACTTCGTGTGCGATTCTGTTAGTCTGCAACCTAGAGGTTGCTGATGAGCACAGACTGTATCGAGAAAAAGATTTTTCTACACGCGCCCCTGGCCCGGGTGTGGCGCGCACTGTCGGATTCCACGGAGTTCGGATCCTGGTTTGGCATGAGGTTTCACGGCCCATTCGCGCCGGGAGCGCGGATGACCGGCGTCATTGTGCCCACCACGGTGAATGCTGAAGTGGCGAAAGCACAAAAGAAATACGAAAACTTGCCGTTCGAAATCACCATCGAAACAATGGAACCGGAGCGCTTGTTCTCCTTCCGCTGGCATCCCGGCGCCGTGGACCCCGCCATCGATTATTCGCAAGAGCCAACCACGCTCGTCGCGTTTTCTTTGGAGGAGGTTGCGGATGGAATCCTGCTGACCGTCACCGAGTCCGGCTTCGATCAAATCCCTCTGGAGCGCCGGGCCAAGGCGTTCGCGCAAAACGAGCAAGGCTGGAGCATGGTGGTGAAGCTGGTTGAGGAGTACCTCGCTCGTGCCTAAAGGCGCGGCCGCCATGGCGAAAAGCTCGGCGGCCGTTTTCGCGGCACTGGGCGACGAGACGCGCCTGCGGATTGTCCTCCGGCTTTCCGACGGCGGGCCGATGTCGATCGCCAGGCTGACGGCGGGCTCCCAGGTGACTCGCCAGGCCATCACCAAACACCTGCGCGTGATGGAGGAGGCCGGCCTGGTGCACAGCCAGTGGCACGGTCGCGAGAGTGTCTGGCAATTGGAGCAGCGGCGCCTGCGAGACGCGCGACACTACCTTCGCCTGATCTCAAAACAGTGGGATGACGCTCTCGCCCGGCTGCGCGACTTCGTCGAGAAATGACACTAGCCCCGTTTATGGGAGTCTAAGAATTGAGGGGCTACCCATGAATGTGAGAGACAAAATTGTGGTCGTCACCGGCGGCGCCAATGGCATCGGACGCGCTTTGTGCCGGCGGTTTGCGGCGGAAGGCGCGAAAGCGGTTGTGGTGGCGGATGTCGAGCACGAAGCGGCCCGCAGAGTGGCGGCGGAGATTGGCGGGTGGGACATCAACGCCAACGTCGCCAGCGAATCCGATATCCAGATGCTGGTGGACGCGGTCCTCAAGCGTTACGGGCAAATCGATCTTTTTTGCTCCAACGCCGGCGTCGGGGTGGAAGGTGATTGTTGCGCGCCGGATCGCGATTGGTTGCGCTCCTGGGAAGTGAATGTGATGGGCCATGTCTATGCGGCACGTGCCGTTCTGCCGGGCATGCTGGCGCGCCAGCAAGGCTATTTGCTCCACACAGTATCGGCCGCTGGATTGCTCACTATGCTCGGCTCCGCGCCTTACACCGTTTCCAAACATGCCGCGCTCGGTTTGGCCGAGTGGCTCAGTATCACGTACGGCGACCGAGGAATCAAGGTCTCCGCGCTCTGTCCCATGGGTGTAAAAACGCGCATGCTGGAGCGCGCCGAATTCGGCGGCGGAACATTCCTGCTGGACGATGCCATCGAACCCGAAGAAGTAGCCGAAGCGGTAATTCAGGGTTTGGACGCCGAACAATTCCTGATCGCTCCGCATCCCAAACTTCTGGAGCACCTGCGCCGCAAGGCCAACGATTATGACCGCTGGCTGGCCGGGATGCGGCGCCTGGAAGCCAACATGATTCCTCTGAAGACGCTCTCGTAATCAGCCACGCGTCTTCAACAGAAGTTTGTCGGAATAGATAAGCACCAGTTCGTCATTCTGATTGAACACCGACGTTTCAAAGGTCACCAGGCCCCGCCCCGGTTCTTTCTCCGTCTTCGAAATCACCTTTTTCACCGCATGGATGGTATCGCCGATGAAAACCGGCTGGGTGAACCGCAGGCGATCCACGCCATAAAACGCAATCACGGTGTCTTGTACCTGATTCATCTGGACGCCCAGCCCCACCGCGATGCTGAACACCAGCGTGCCGTGGGCGATCCGCCGGCCGAATGGGCCCGCGGCGGCGTAGGTTTCGCTCATGTGCAGTTCCACGAAATCGCCGGAAATTCCTGCGAAGTTGACGATGTCGGTCTCCGTGATGGTGCGCGTGCGGGAGGTGCTCACGCTTTCGAGCACGAAGTCCTCAAAATACCAGCTCACTTGCCGCTCTCCACGCTGCTCGCTAGGCTTGACAGAACCACACGTGTAATCCTACCTTGAAACTTCATGCGCAAAAAAGTCACTGTAGTGGGAGCTGGGAACGTGGGCGCCAATTGTGCGCTCCGTATCGCCGGCAAAGAACTAGCGGACGTCGTGCTGGTGGACGTCGTGGAAGGGGTGCCGCAAGGCAAGGGACTCGACCTGCTGGAATCCGGCCCCGTGGAAGGATACGACGTCAGTATCACGGGGGCCAATGATTACGGCCCGACGGCGAACTCCGACATCGTCGTCATCACGGCCGGGTTTCCGCGCAAGCCGGGAATGAGCCGCGACGATCTGCTGATCGCCAACTATGAAGTGGTGAAGACGGCCACCGAACAGGCGGTGAAGGCGTCGCCCAACGCGATTCTCATCCTGGTAACGAATCCTCTAGACGCCATGTGCTGGACCGCGTTCCAGGTTTCCAAGTTTCCCAAGACGCGTGTCATCGGCATGGCGGGAGTTTTGGATACCGCGCGTTTCCGCACTTTCATCGCCGACGAGCTGAACGTTTCGGTGACCAACGTCACGGCGCTGGTGTTGGGCGGACACGGCGATACCATGGTCCCCATCTCGCGCCTGACCAACGTCTCCGGTATTCCGCTCAGCGAACTGCTGGATCAACCGACCATCGACCGGCTGGTGCAGCGCGCCCGCGATGGCGGCGCCGAAATCGTGAAATACCTGAAGACTGGAAGCGCTTATTATGCGCCCTCGGCCGCGGCGGTGGAGATGGTGGAATCCATTCTCAAGGACAAGAAGAAGGTGCTGCCGTGCGCCGCGTACCTGGAAGGCGAATACGGTATCAAGGGGCTTTATGTCGGCGTGCCGGTGAAGCTGGGCGCGAAAGGCATCGAGAAGATTTTCGAAATCAAGCTGGAAGCCGGCGAGCAGGCTGCGCTGCACAAGAGCGCGGCGGCGGTGCAGGAGCTGGTGGACGTGATCAAAGGCAAGATGTAACGGGCGTTCACGACGTCTATCGCGTCAGTCACGCCACGGCTGCAAGACTACACTTGGCCAGTCGGATTTCCGTTGGTCCGATCGGCACATTAACCAATGTGCTTTTTTGCGGAAGGGAATGTCCGTCTTCGTCTCCAATTCCAAACCGAGCGAGAATCTCAAGCGTGTGGACTTGGAGGACGGATCGATTTCGAGCGCGTTCAGGCGCCGTCCAATTAGCAACCGCAACGCATGGCGTCTTGCTCGGCGGCAATCTACCCAAGAGGCGATCACCTTGCCATTTTGTCGAAGCCACCAAGCGGGCCATGCGTCCATCGAAGTCAGCTCCCACTCTCCGTGTGGTTGGTGCTGTCTAACATTACCCTTGAGGTCGGTGAAGGTGCCGCCAGGTGTCAAAGACCCAAACTGCAGGAAGAGGCAAGACGCAAAACTGCTCCACACATGGCTGATACTCAGTCCGACGACAGGGCCGCGCCAGAATCTATACATCGAGTCGCGCAATAAAGATCTTCAAGTTTCTCATTTCGCTCCGCGAGCAGACAATTGGTAGCCACCGGAGAATTTATCTTTTCGAATCGGCACCCTCCCTGGCCGCGTCGATACGCTCCAACACTTGTTTTACGATCTTCGGATGCAGAATCACGCCGGCGTGAAAGGGAACCGTGACCCGCAAAGAACCATGCCCATAAATCCGATGGCTGCCCTTGGAGCGCAAGTGCTCGAAGCCGGCGGCGAGCAATGCGGACTCCGCATCAGAAGCAGTCCAACGGGGCGCTTTAGGCATTCACCTCGACTGCGGTGGTGAGAATCTCCCGGCTGAGAAGCGCATCGCGTTCACTCTCAGGCAAGGTCTCAAGGTAGAGTTCAATCGCCTCCTTGATGTTGCTGATTGTCTCTTCGAGACTGGCACCCTGAGACTGACAACCCTTCAGTTCGGGACACCAGGCGTAGAAGCCATGCTCGTCTTTCTCGATGATTACGCTTGCTTTTCGAGCCATTACCTTAAGTCTAGCGCGGGCGGCCGCCGCGGTACCCGCTATACTAAACATTAGATGCACGAAATGGCTGTTTTCTGGCTCCGTATGGCCACGGCGCTGTACGGGGTAGGGCTTCTGCACGTCATGGCAGTCCTGCTGCGCCGGAAGGAAGGTTTCCTCAAGCCCGCGCTGTTCGCATTTCTCATCGCGGCCACGCTGCATTTTGTTGCGATCGTCGAAATGACCGTCTCCATCGGACACCTGCCGGTGGACAATTTCTTCGAATCGGCCACCGTGTGCGCGTTCCTGATTGCGGTGCTGTTTCTCTTCGTTTATTGGCGCTACGACGCCGCCAGTCTCAGCGTGTGCATCTTCCCGCTAGTCTTCGTACTTACGCAAGTGGGCGCGATGGAAACGCCCATCGGTTCCTGGCCCAGCACCAACGTGCGCGCGTTGCTGCTGGTCCACGTGATAATGGTGCTGCTCGGCTATGCGTCCTTATTGCTGACCGCGGTGGCTTCGTTCTTCTATCTCATTCAGGAACGCCAGCTCAAACGCAAGAAGCCGCTGGATCTGCCGGAGTTCATCGCGCAGCTTTTTAAGCGCCTGCCGCCGCTTGCCACGCTCGACAACCTGATCACCAATGCCATGAGCTTCGGGTTCGTGTTCATCACGCTGGGCGTGATCGCGGGCAGCACCTGGGCTTTCATCGACGCGGGGACCGCCTGGATTCGCGATCCGCGCATCGCGCTGGCCTTCATCACCTGGGGCTTCTATCTCACCATGGTCTTCCTGCGCCAAACCGCGGGATGGAGAGGCCGCAAGGCCGCGCTAATGGCCGTGGCTGTGCTCTGCTGCTCCGGCCTCACGTGGGCCGCGCATGTGGGCCTGCGCAACCTGATCGCCAAATGAAATTCTCCATCACAGGCGTGAATCACAAGAGCGCACCGGTGGAGGTGCGGGAACGCCTGGCGTTCGATGAAAGCGCTTTGTCGCAAGCGCTGATTTCGCTCAAAGGCCGGCCGGGCTTCTGCGAGGGCATGATCCTTTCCACCTGCAATCGCGTGGAAGTGGCGCTGACCTGCGAAGAGAACGCCCACTCGCTGGCGGTGGATCAGTTTTTGGCCGACACCCGGCAAGTGCAGCGCGAATGGGTGACGCCCTATCTTTACCGCTTCGAAGATAGCGACGCCATCCGCCATTTGTTCCGCGTGGCCTCCAGCCTGGATTCCATGGTCATCGGCGAACCGCAGATTCTGGGGCAGCTTAAGTCGGCTTACTCGCTCGCCAAGGAACACGGCGCGGTCAGCGGATTTATGGACACGCTGCTCACTCGCGCCTTCAATGTCGCCAAGCGCGTGCGGTCGGAAACCGACATTGGCGAGAATGCCGTCTCCGTCAGCTATGCGGCGGTGGAACTGGCGCGCGAAATCTTCGGCTCGCTCTCCGGCAAGAAGGTGATGATCATCGGCGCGGGCAAGATGTCGGAACTTGCGGCGCGGCACTTGAAGCGCAGCGGCGTGGGGCAGATTCTGGTCACCAACCGAACGCATGAACGCGCTCTCGAAATGGTGGATCTGTTCGAGGGCAAGCTAGTGGATTACACGCGCTTTCTCTCGGTGCTTCCGGAAGTGGACATTGTCATCGCATCCAGCGGCGCGCCGCACTTCATCATCGTGCGCGACGACATGAAGAAGGTGCTGGAAGCGCGCCGCAACAAGCCGATGTTCCTGATCGACATTGCGGTCCCGCGCAACATTGAGCCCACGGTGAATGAGCTCGACAACGTTTTCCTTTACGACATAGACGACCTGCAGAAGGTGATCGACACGAATCTCCAGGGCCGCCAGAACTCGGCCGAGGATGCCGAGGCCATCATTCACGAGGAAGTGGAGCGCATGGTAGCGCGTCTGAAGGCTCGTGAAGTGGCGCCCACGATCATCAAGCTGCAAGAGGAGCTGGAACGGCTGCGCACGACGGAAATAGCGCGCTGGCGATCCAAGTTTGGGACGCTGACTCCGGAGCAGGAACAAGCCTTCGAAGCGTTCACCAAAAGCATGATGAACAAGATCGCCCATGGACCCATCTCTGAAATCCGCCGCCAGGCCTCGCAACCGGATGGGCACCATATCATCACCGCCGTCCGAAAGGTTTTCCGCCTGGATTAGCATGGTGGGCCTGACATGCTGACCATCGGCTCGCGCGGTTCCCAGCTTGCCCTCTGGCAGGCGCACTGGATTCAAGCTCGTCTTGAGAAATTAAGCGAGCCGTCTCGAATCGAAATTATCAAAACCACCGGCGATAAAATCACCGACGTGGCGCTCTCGCAGGTGGGATCGAAAGGCCTGTTCACCAAGGAAATTGAGGAGTCGCTGCTCGCGGGCGCGATCGACGTCGCAGTTCACAGCTTGAAAGATATGCCGACGGATCTGCCGGCTGGCCTGACGCTTGCCGCGATCCCCGAGCGCGAAGATCCGCGCGATGCCTTGATCGGCCGCGCGATGGGCGATCTTGCTTCAGGCGCTCGCATCGGCACCGGTTCGCTGCGACGCGCCGCTCAGCTTCGTGCTCTTCGGCCCGATTTGCAAATTGAAGACATTCGCGGCAACGTGGATACGCGCCTGCGCAAATTGGATGAAGGCCGCTACGACGCGATTGTTCTGGCTTCGGCGGGACTGCGGCGGCTGGGTTGGGAGAATCGAATCACCGAGCTATTCGATCCCGGTATCATGTGCCCGGCGGTGGGGCAGGGAGCGCTCGCGGTGGAGACTCGCGACGATGGCGGCCCCGGCTTTCAGGCCGCCCAGCAGTTGAACCACGCCGAAACTCGCGCCGCGGTAACTGCCGAGCGTGCGGTGCTGGCTTCATTGGGCGGCGGATGCCAGGCGCCCATGGGAGCGCACGCTTTTATCAAAAGAGAGCATGGAGGCGAAATGCTTTTCCTGCTGGCGTTGATCGTTTCGCCCGATGGCGTAAAGTTGGTCCGCAAGGAAATGCAAGGGCCCGTTGCTGAAGCCGCGGCTCTGGGCCGGGCACTGGGCGAAGAACTTCTCGCCAACGGCGGAAAACAAATTCTCGATGCCGTGTACGGCGCGCAGGCATGAACAAGGTCTACCTGGTTGGCGCCGGGCCGGGCGACCCGGGTCTGATCACCGTGAAAGGCCGCAAACTGCTGGCGACGGCCGACTCCATCCTCTACGACAATCTGGCCAACGAGCATCTGCTGGATCTTGCATCGAAAACGTGCGAGCGCATTTATGTCGGCAAGAAAAAGTCGGTGCACGCGTTTCCGCAAGAGGAAATCTGCGCCATGATGGTCGATCGCGCGCGCCGCGGGCTGAACGTGGTTCGTCTCAAAGGCGGCGACCCATTTATCTTCGGACGCGGCGGCGAAGAGCTGGAGGCTTTGGCCGAAGCGGGCGTGCAATTTGAAGTGGTGCCGGGCGTCACTTCGCCGCTAGGAATCGCGGCGTACAGCGGCATTCCGCTCACGCACCGCGCGCACAACAAGGTGCTGACCTTCGTTACCGGCCACGATGTACAAGCCATCGACTGGAGCAAAGTAGGCCAGACGGAAACGCTGGTCATTTTCATGGGCATTTTCTCGATTCGTGAAATCGCCGTCGAGATCATGCGGCATGGACGCGCGGGTGATACGCCGGCCATCGCGGTGCGCTGGGGAACGCGGCCGGACCAGGAATCGGTGACTGGAACGCTTGCTACCATCGCGGATCGCATCGAACAAGCTGGGTTGAAACCGCCCGCGACCGTGATCGTCGGTGAAGTTGTCGCGCTGCGTGAAAAGATCGACTGGTTTGAGAAGCTGCCGCTGTTCGGGCGCAAGATCGTCGTCACGCGCGCCGCGGATCAGGCCGCTGAATTTTCCGAGCGGTTGCGGGCGCTGGGCGCGGACGCGATCGAATTGCCGGTGATTGCGCTGGAGCCGCCGGGCGATCCCACACCGCTCGACCGCGCGATCGAAAACCTGGCTACCTATGACTGGCTGATTTTCACCAGTGTGAACGGAGTTCGATTCTTTCTCGATCGGCTGGATCGATCGCCGCAGGATTTGCGCTCGCTCCAAGCCCGCATTTGTGCCATCGGGCCTGCTACGCGCAAGGCCATCGAGGAGTCTGCACCTCAAAGTAGACCGGATGCCCGAAGAATACGTCGCCGAAGGGCTCATCGAAGCATTTGCGGAGGAAAATCTCGCCGGCAAGAAAATGCTGCTGCCGCGCGCCGCCGTTGCCCGAGACGTAATTCCGGTCGAACTGGCAAAGCTAGGCGCACACGTGGACGTTGTAGAAGCCTATCGAAATGTCGTTCCGGCGAATGCGGCGGCTCGCGCCCACGATATTTTCTCCGCCGAGAAAAAGCCTGATTGGATTACCTTCACCAGCTCTTCCACTGTCAAAAATCTCCTAGCGATTACGGGCCGGGAAGCGCTGGAAGGCGTTCGGATCGCGTCTATCGGGCCGGTGACATCGTCCACGTTGTGCGCGCACGGACTCAAGGTGGATGCGGAAGCCAGGCAGTTCAATGTCGACGGATTGATCGACGCGATTCTCGCGGCTTACCAGATATAATCCTTCGCTTCATCGCGGCGCTCATAGCTATCGAGCACGTGCACGACGCGGAGCTTTTTCAATTTGGTCGGATTCAGCGCGCCGATCGGAATATAAATAATGCGCCGGTTCAGGTGCGCCGCGATGGAGCGAAAAATCGAGCGCGGCGGCTTGGCGGCCACGTAGACGACGAAACGCTGCTTGGAATAATCCAGAGCGGCCATCAATAAGCGCTCCGGTTTATTTTGCGCAAATTCGTAATCGGGATCGGTCCAGACATCCAGCATGCGGCGCGGCGGCAGCGTCATCAGGAATCCGCCGTACTCGGCTCGGCCGATTCCCGGCCCCACCAAATGCTGGAACGGATGCGTGGAATAAAACGCCATGTCCGATTCGTTTTGATGTTCGCCCAGCCAGGTGGTCAGATATTGATACCGATCCTGGGGGTCTTCATCAAAGATCACCACGGTGGCGCCCACTTCGCCGGCGATGCGATCGAGCTGCCGCACATAAATCTTCGCCTCGTGCCAGTTGCGAATGGTCTCGCGCAGGTCGATGCCGTCCAGGATCGACGTGGTGAACGGCTCGGTGCGCGAGCGCTCCTCCGACAGCATGCTCTTCGCCTTGCGTTTCAGGAAACGGCCATAATCCTCGATGACCAGATCTTCCGGAGGATAGGAACAAATGGCCGATCCATCGGTTTGCCGCGCCCACTCGCCCTCAAATTTCTCCTTCTTACGCTCCTTCAGGCCGCGCGGTACCAGGCGCTGTTTGGGACGCGGCAGACGGCGGCGCAGCCGGAGCTTCTTGGTGTTGATCCAAATTTCCTGGCTCGACAGATTCACCGTCTCCATCAAATTGCTGGCCGGCTTCTGCGCCGGATAGCGATTGGCCATCTGCCAAACTTCGTAGGCGTAATTGTCATCCACCACCGAACGGGCGGCCACCGCCAAATCGAAGACGCCTGCCATCAAATCGCCGCTGATGGACGCCAGATTACGCGTGAAGCGGGCCAGCATGCGGCGCTGCCAGTATTCAATTTTGTCGCCGGTGTTCTTGACGTATTCTTTCTCGGCCTCCCGCAGCAAATCGAACTGGACCTTGGGGCGATCCACCGACCAATCCGGCGTCATCTGAGTCCGAAACAATTCGTAGCGATCTTGCAGGTACGGATATTCGATGGTGATCTCGGCCAGGCAATCCGGATGCGGATTCAGCAACCGGATATCGGGCAATGCGGTCCGGCGCGGCGTGTCCTGGGGGACCTCCATCGCGTCCAGCACCTGATCGAGAAGATTCAGCGAAACAACCACTAGCACCTGCGCCAACGGATCGGCGCCTTGCAGCTTCCACGCCATGCCGGCCGCATGCGCGGAGGTTTCCTCGTTGCGGGGCTGCGGGTAAACGCGATAGGCATCGATGTAGCGGTTCAGGCCAATGTAGCGAATCGAATAGGGATCGGGATAGGTGTCCGGTAAATGCGGCCGATCGCCCGAGTCGGGCTCGATGAAAATCACTTCGGCGTCTATTTCGAGCGCGGTCCGCACCGCTTCTGTGAATGGATCGCACGGCTCCACGGGGACATAGATGGCACGCTCGTCGTCCTTGGGATCCGGATAAAGAATCACCGTCATCTCCGGCAGCCGGGCCAGCGTTTGGAGGTAGACATCTTCGAGCGAACCGGGGAGTTCCACGGCCACAATGGACGGCCGGTCGCGCAAAATGGCGCGCCGCACTTCGATGGCGAATTCGAGACGGCCCGGAATTACCGGGAAATAGGTGAAATTACCGCGCCGCAGACTGGCGGGATCTTCAAGCTCGAGGGACATACCGCAACGCCTCGTCCCCGAGCGTTTCGAGAATGGCCGTGCGCATCAGAAAACGCTCGTCGCTTTGGCTGGACAGCGTGAGCCCGTCATCCAGACTTTTGAGTTTCATCACAAAGCGCGCGATGTTGATGCCGTCGCGCACGGTATAACGTTCGTCGGCCGAGTGCGCCTGCTGCAGGAACTCGGTGACGTAATTCAGAATGTGATCTTCGCCGAACGGCACGTTTTCCTTCAATATCGCGTATTCTTCGTGGCGCTCGGGAAAATCGATAGTGAGCTGCGGCTGCAGCCGCGAATGGATGTATTCGGGCAGATCGAAGGTGGACGCGTCATCGTTCATGGTGGCCACCAGGCGGAATAAAGGATGCGCCTTGATCTTAATCCCGGTGACGATGGATTCGACATAGCGGCGGTTGTCGAGCAGCGGGGCGAGCGAAGCCCAGCTCTTTTCGCTCATGCGATTGCCTTCGTCCAGAATCACAACGCCGCCGCGCAGCATGGCGGTCACCAGCGGGGAAGCGACATAGCGTAGCCGCGATTGGCCCTCGATGACCGGCGTCACCAGCAAATCTTCCGGACGGGTATCCACCGTCGCTTGCATGATGTACACTTCGCGGTTCAGCCGTTTGGCGGCCGCGTAGGCCAGCGTGGTTTTGCCGACGCCCGGCTTGCCCAGCAGGCGCGGATTCATGGGAACGTCCGCGGAATCCACCACTAGCCACGCGGCCAGCAGTTGGCGCATCACTTCTTCCTGGCCCACCCAAGTAACGGTGAGTTCATCGGGATGAGCGAGATGAAGAGTAACGCCTTCGATCTCTACAACCATACGATTGTTATTCTAGCTTGTTGAGGTATTCGAGGTTGGGGATTGTGGCCGGATCGTTGATGGCTTAGGCGGCTGCGGCGGCTCCGGCACGCGCGGCGATGACCATCGGCTTGGAAGGCGTAGCGGCGTCGTCATAGGCCCGCATGAACGCGTGAGCCATGGGATGGCATCCGGGCGAGGCGTAAAGCTGGAAGAAGATGCGATGGACACCCGAGGGTAGGAGGTCTGGGCAAATGGCAGCCGTGGTTGAGGCGCAGCGCTGTATGCAGGTGCCGCAGTCGAGTCCCAAGCTGGAACAGGTCTCTGGCCGGTTTTCAGTAACGAGATCCATTGGAATCGTTCCCCACCCTTCGTACTAGGTAAATGTAATTATTGAGCCTGAGGTTTGTTTTTCCTATAGTACCCATGAGTGGTTATCCTGGCTCTTTTGAGGGTATTCAGGGTATGCGCAGGTGCGTCCGGCGATTTCTGTATGCACGCTTACTCCTAAAAGCCGGTTCGATTGGCATTACGCCTCCCAATCCCGGTAAAATCCTAAGCGAGTACTAGCCACTTGGACTTTTCTAATATTCTGGTCCGCGCCACCAACTGGGTTGGCGACGCAGTTATGTCGCTTCCGGCTCTGTGGGCCATCCGCGAGCGGTTTTCCACAGCCCGGATTTCGGTCCTGGCTAAGCCCTGGGTTGCGGATCTGTACGGGCGGGAGTCATTTATCGACGAGATTATTCTCTATAGCGGCCAATCGCCCTGGCGGACCGGACACGAACTGCGAGCCCGGCGGTTTGATTGCGCCATTCTGTTACAAAATGCTTTCGAAGCGGCCTGGATCGCCTGGCTGGCTAGGATTCCGCACCGGATCGGCTATAAGCGCGATGGCCGGCAACTGCTGCTTACCGGCGCGGTGGATGTTCCGAAGCCCGGCGAGATCCCGAGGCATGAGCGCTTCTACTACTTAGAGCTGCTGCGGCGGGCCGGCTTGATCGACGCTTTGCCGGCGTGCGAGGCCATTCGGTTACAGCGCGATGTCAGCGCGAATGGCAAGCGGATCATTGGAATCAGCCCAGGCGCTGCTTATGGGACTGCGAAACGCTGGCTGCCGGAGCGATTTGCCGAAGCCGCGGGGGCCTTGGCCAGGTCGCGAGGCGCTTCGATTGCGCTGTTTGGATCGAAGACGGAGCGCGATCTTTGCGCGGAAGTGGCCCGGCTTCTGGATGGTCACCAAGTCACCAACTACGCCGGCCAGACGACGCTGGCTCAATTTATCGACCTGGCCTCGGGCTGTGAGCTGTTCTTAACGAACGATTCCGGGTCGATGCATATCGCGTCCGCGCTGGGCGTGCCGACGGTGGCGATTTTTGGAGCGACGGACGACACCACCACGGGGCCCACCGGACGGAATGCACGCGTGGTTCGTCAACCGGTGGACTGCAGCCCGTGCCTGCTGCGCGAGTGCCCGATCGACCATCGCTGCATGACCGGCGTCAGCGCCGAGCGGGTAGTGCAAGAAGCCTTGCAGTTGCTCGGTTAGCTCTGGCGTCAAAGGACTGCGCTCTGCGAGGGGCTCACCGAGCCGAAGATGCTTGCGATCAAACTCTGGTTCTGTGTTGAGGAGGTGTTCGCCGCCAGAAAAGGGTTTTGCTCGCTGGACTGAGATGAGCTGGAGGCGTGGTGATGGCCCCCGCCGTGACAATGGTGGCCGGTTGGAGGCGTAGGGGCGCTGGCCGTACTGGTAGTGGCGCCGCTGGAAGCGGTGGTGTCCGCTTGTGGTGGTTGACCGGTCATCTGGGAAATCATGGCCTGGAACTGCTGCGGGCTTTGCACCTGCTGCAGTTGGGCCAGAAACTGATCGGAAGGGGGAAGGCTGAGCACATCAGCTTGCTGCTGGACAGAGGAAGCTGAATTGGCGCTGGCAGTGTTCGCCGTGCTGTTGAACGGTAACAGGTAGCTGGGAAGCAGCGACGTGACTGAATTGCTGTTCATAGGAATTACCAGACCTTCAAGAGTTGCGGGAATTGGGGCAGCCGCAGCTTTTAAGGAACTCGCGCAAAACGGAGCGCGGCGCGAAGCAGTTCCTGACCTGTTTTGTGGTGCGCGCCGCACCCTAATGCCTGCTAACTAGCGGGCGGCTGTAGTGTAGAGTTCGGGCGTGCGCGAGGAGCCGCGCAGCCAGCCTTCCAGCCAGAACCGGCGGAAGCCGGAACGCTTCGGAAGCAATGTTCGGCCGCAGCAGAATTCGGCGATCTTGGTGTATTCGGCGAGGGTGGCCGCATCGGCCAAATCTGCTCTGAACTCGGAAGCATCCACCAAGCTGGGGTCTGCCGGGATGGCTGCGATTTTCTCGGCGTCGATGGCCCAGCCAGCCTCGCGCGGCATGGCCCGATCGAAGACCTTGCGATTCACGATGTACTTTATCTTGGTGGCGGCGACAGCCCGGGCTTCCAAATCGTAGCGGCGGCGAGCTGCCAGGTAGAGCGACGGAGAAGACGGCGCGGTGACGATGAAAACTGCCTGAGCGGCGCGCGCAACCACTTCGGTGGCGTCGTTCACCACCTCGGGCAGGTCGCCGATGACAACATCATAACGGCTCCGGACAAATGACAACAGCCGCTGATAGCCCCAGGGCGACACCGGCCGCACACCTAGGCGGCTGACGGAGGAGAGTACGTCAATGCCGCCTACGTGTGTGACCATCTCGCTCCAGGTCTCATCGGTGAGCCGATGGGAGTCTTCGAGGGCATCCATGATGGAATAAGTGGGGCGAAGGTTGAACAACATGGAGATGGGCCCTGCGTCCAAGTCGCATTCCAGCATGAGGACCCGTTTCTCGGCGAGGCTGGCAAGGATATGCGCTACAAACAGGGCCGTGGTGGTGGCTCCGCTGCCGGGTTTGCGCCGGCTGGAACGCGAATACCGAGGCGTTCTTCTTGCTGCTGCCGGATTCGAGCGCCTGGAAGATGGCCGCGCGGAATTCCTCCGGGTTGCAAGGAATGGGACAGACCGAAAAGCCGCCGAAGGATGTTTCGAACATGTCGGGACGCTTGCAAAGCGCCGATACACCCAAGATAGCGGTGGAGGGAAGAATGCTGCGAATGTCGTGTTCCACGGCATGCGCCGCCGCTTCATCGTCGGCGCCCAGAAACACCAGTTGCGGGGCGAATGAATTCAGCAATCGCATGCTTTCGTGGGCCTGAGGATAACGCTCCAGGGTCCGATAGACACAGACATCCTGCGTCAGTGAGCACAGTTGCTGCAGTTGCGAAGTGGTTTCGCGGTCCGTGCCGAAGATCAGTGCCGTCAGCATTTGAAATACTCTCCATTTGGACCGGTGCTATCCGGTACCGCTGCATAGGTAGCAATTGAGGGGCCAGGGGGGAGAACACTGAGTTACTGTGGGAAACCACTGAAAACAAATTGATGCCATTTCGTGAAGCGGTGTCATTTTCCCGCCACAGCGTTGAAATTGTGACGCCGACGGCGGGGGCGCAAGCTCGTTCGCGGCGGAAGACAAGATGCGGAGCGCCGACAGTGTCAAAGTATATGACTTACAATCGGCTATCTCGGGACAGCGGGTTGATCTAATTCGATAATCCTGTATAGAGTGCACTCTCACGACGGCGAACGCGCGCCTGGTTTGCTCCGGCTGGATGGGCAAGTCGTCGCTCGTTGCGCAACTCGGCTACCCCTAAGAGCAGGATAAAGTCTTACCGAGATGGCGGCTTGTTGGGAACGGGACTCGACGTTAATGTATTTCGTCTCCTTTGATTGCCTGGGTTGTACGCGCTGCCCACGCGATCGTCCGAGGCGATTTTGTTGGAGGTTACGACGATTCGGCCAGGACGATCGATGGGTCACGGACTGAATTTCGCGGTTAATGCGTTCAGTGCCGCACCGTATCGATAAAGCGCGTTTCATCGCTCACCATCAAATCGGAATGCTATTGCCGGCATTTGCCGGACTGTCACTATTTGATCGGCTGAGAAAAGAACTAACTCCCTCCAACTAGACTTGTATCGCATCACTGATTAAACCAAACCGTCGGAAGTTGCACGTCCAAGTGGCCGCTTCCACGATCGACGATTCTGCTCGGGAGGCCGAACTCGCCCAGGTGTGGACGCCGCATCACGGACCTGGATTCGCTAATCGGCCAGAAAATCTGAGAACTGACTAAGATGCAGACCAGCTAGGTTTGGCGGGCAAATTGCCATGATTGGGAGATGCCACTTTTGACGCGCCCGCTGCCAGAGCTCGTCGTTAGCATCGCTATGGCGGCAGTCATGGCGTGGGCCCAGCCGAAGGCTCCCAGTGAGGCTAGCACGGCAATTCGAGGTGGCCTCCATCAAGCTGAATAAGACGAACAATCCGCCTTCCTCGAACTTTCCTTTGGGGCCGGGCGATGTTTACGTTCCCAATGGCGGGCTATTTTCAGCGAGGGGCGTGCCGCTGGTAACGTACCTCTTCTTTGCGTACAAGATTATCGGCAATCAAGGTCAGTACCTGTTGCCACAGCTTCCGGAATGGGTGAAAACGGATCGCTACGACATCCAAGCTCGGGCGGAAGGTAGTCCGGGGAAAGAGCAAATGCGCATGATGATGCGAAACCTGCTCGCGGAGCGATTCGGACTGCGAATGCACAGCGAGATGCGGGAGGTTCCAGTGCTCGCGTTTGTTCTGGCCAAGGCTGGGAAAATGGGCCCCCAGTTATGGCCCCATAGCGACGGCGGGGATTGCCCCACCGAAGCCCCTCCGGCGAAAAAGGGGCCGGTGCCAACGGATGCTCGCGGCTTGCCGGTGCTGTGCAACGGTATTTTCGCCTTGCCGCCGAGCTCGCCGGGCAGGATCAAGCTCGGCGCGCGAAGCGTCACGCTCCAGTTTCTGGCGGACTCCCTCAGTGCGGGGGCAAACCTTGGGCGTCCGATGATCGACCGGACGGAGGTGAGCGGACGGATCGATTTTCTTTTGGAGTTTGCGCCGGAACGGAATGGTCCGCCGTTGCCGGGCGCCAACACGTCCCCGGAGCCTTCCGGACCGACGCTGCAGGAGGCGTTACGGGAGCAGTTGGGCATCAAACTGGAA
Source organism: Bryobacterales bacterium (assembly GCA_963713415.1). GTDB lineage: Bacteria > Acidobacteriota > Terriglobia > Bryobacterales > Bryobacteraceae > Palsa-89. The sequence continues at coordinate 145,662 of CAVQLV010000003.1, forward strand.
TCTGCAAAAAGCGAGCTGGCTGTGCTGGTGCTAGATCACGTAGAGCGTCCTTCGGAGAACTGAACCCGCGAAGTTTGGCAAGTTGCTTGGACGAAGGCCGGCCAATCGTGACTTATGCTGCGGAGGTTCAAAAGCCGTCACGCCATCTAAAACTGGGATTGTGAGATGTCGCGGATCGCCGAGTCCGACCGTGCCTCACCGATGTAGCTGATGAGTCCGTATTGGGGGTGGCACATCGTCTCCGGTGGCTTATGACGTCACATTCTGCTTTTGCCTTTCCACCGCGCGAACGGACCACGGAACCATGCGCTGCAAAAGGCCGTCGCGCAGAATCAGCGTGTGGAACAATATGGCACCCATGTGGGCTAGAAAGGTCAGGAACAAAAGATACGCGAGGATGGTGTGCGTTTCACGCAAGGTGGCGTAAAGCTGCGGTCTCGCGGGCAGAATCGGCGGCAGATGTATCGCTCCGAACATCACAATCGGGTAGTGCCCTGCTGACAGCATGGCCCAACCCACCAGAGGCAGCGCGAAGAACAAGGTGTACAGCAGCCGTTCGGAGGCCTTCGCCACCAAGCGCTCCTGTTGCGGCATGCTGGCCGGAAACTCAGGCAGCGTGGTCAGCAACCTGGTACCCAGCCGGATCGCCGCCAGCAGAAGGATCAGTATGCCGAGCGGACGATGGATGGCGAGGAGCGTGTGATAGTCGCCCAATGAGGCCACCATGGACACGCCGATGAACAGCATCGCGAGAAGACAGGCGGCCATCAGCCAGTGCAGGATGCGCGACGGGAACGCGAATTGAGTGGGACTCTTTGTAGACGTGGACATGTTATTTTTCAACCTCCGCTGTTGAAATTGCGCTGGGCTCTTTGGGTTCCCTTTCGCGCCTGGTGAAGGACTGCGAATAGGCCGCCGAGCGGGCGCTCAGCAGTGGGTCGTCCGAGGGCGATATGCCAACCGGCAGCACCAACGGATCGAAATTGATGTCGCGCGTCGGACTGGTGGCTTCGCTCTCGATGGTGTTGATGGTTAGCGTTCCCGCGTCGATCTGTTGCCTGTCGGGAGGCCAGGCCGCCGTCGCGTCATCCGTCGGATCGCCCGGCTGGCCTATCGTAAGAATCAAATGCCAGCGCAGCGGCTGGGCATGCAGCTGCGCAATCAGGCCATCGAACAAATAGTTCTTGCCGGTTGTCGCCGGGCTGTTTGGCTCGGAGGTTTGATCCGGCTTCACAAACCAACGAACGGGAGTGGACTGGCCTTGGGCGTTGACGAAACGAAAGGCGTTCAGGGCGTAGTACGGGCTGTCGCCAAATCCGGACGAGAATGGATGCTTGCCGATCTCTTCGAGCGCAGCGGCAGTTTTCGGATGCTTGGCCAGAAAGGTGTTCATAGCACCGGGAATGTTTTTTCCCGTAGCGGGGTCCGGGGAGGAAGCTACCAGGAACTCGTTGAATGCTTGCGGCGTATCGACCACGAACACCGGAATATTGATCATGGCTGTCCGCCACTCTTCTCCGTCGGGCTGTTTGAACAGAATCGCGAGGCTTCGGATCGTTTGCGGCGTGTCGGCGGCATATGGCATTCCGCCCGCCAGAGCAAAGCGTCCCACGATGGGTATGCGGCCGGGGACGAATACCCGCGCCTTGGAGACCGCCTGTCCCTGGCCGTTGCTCTCGAAGTAACCGGTGACACAGACCCCTTTGGCGTGATTGCGCCGAAATCCGGGGTGCGCGCCGTTCACGTGTTCAAACCTGTTGATAATGGCGGCCGGTGTCAGCTCGTGTGGCGTGAACCAACCGCCCGCATATAGAAACAGCCCTCCTGTTACTACCAGCGCGCCGATGATTGCGGTGAGCCGCAGGGCTAAACCTGCGCCGCGCAACGGAGCGGCGGGCGGCTGAGAAATTCGATCTGATTCAGTGGTATTCATACCCCTCCTTAATTCGCAAGCGGCGCTCCAAACCGGACGTCGTCTGAGCGCGCTCGCCGGCCTTGCCCTCACCGAGCGTCCTTCTGTCGAACCCGGGACTCAAGTTCCGATGGACGGTCACAGCGCAATTGCCTCTTGGTGTATACTCGCTTGATTTAATATCCATAACGATGGGCAACCGCGCGACAGCCGCTGATCGTTATGCAATTGCGACGCCGTGATCCGGGAGGCCTGCGGGGAACGGCCGTGTACGCCGCACAGAGGGTCTTGTTATCGGTACGTGGCAGGGCATTTGCAGTTGGCGCGGGCGCCCCTCCATGCCGATGGGGAGTTCGTGCAATCGACGGTACTGCCGAACTCTGGCTCGGCGATCTGGCGGGGCTTGCCGCGGTCTTCACGTCGTCGGACTATACGTAGGAGATTCGCCCGGCTGAGCAGAAAGTCCGCGACTTGTACCTGTGAATTCCTGGTGAGCACAGAGCACCCGGTGATTCCTGAAAGTCGGGTTCGCCGCGTCGCGCGGCCGACGGTTGGCTGGTCACGGCGACGCGCCCAGGACAGACCGAGTTCCCACCGAATGGTTCGCCGATGGGCTCAGCCTGGGGGGATTGTATCGATCGGGCACACGGATTGACTCATGCCAGTCTCGCCGGTGCCGGCGCCGGTGAAGGTTGAGGCGGGCCGGGACGGAGCGCTTTCCAGAGCGCCGGCGACAGTCTCCAGAACGCTGGTCCAATCGCCAGGCTGAGGCTGGCGGAAAAGACGGGCGGTGGGATACCATGGCGTGTCCGTCCGGTGGCGCAGCCAGGGCCAATAGGCGGAATAGGGCAGTAGAATCCAGAACGGACGGCCGAGCGCGCCCGCAAGGTGGCCGATGACCGTATCCACGGTAATCACCAGATCGAGCCTGGAGATCAGCGCGGCGGTGTCGGCCAGTCCGCTGCCTTGGCGATCGGAAGTCAGATCGATATTGTCGAAGCGAGCGAGGATGGAATCTTCGCCGGGGCGGAGGTTCTGCTGCAGGGAAACGAAGCGAGCGCCTGGAACCTGAAACAGGCGTTCGAAGATCGCCAGCGGAATGGAGCGGTTGTAATCGTTGCGATTGACCGGATTTCCGGCCCAGCAGACGCCTGCCAGCGGGCCGTCATCCGGTTTTTCCTTCAGACCAGCGATGGTTTCCGATTCCGCCGGGGCCTGCAAATACGGTACGCGAGCGGGAATGGTGTCGAGAGTAATATCGAGGGCCCGAGGCAGGCTGCCGATCGGCGCGCGGAAGTCGAACTCGGGCACAGGATCGCCCGAGGTGACGACTTGGGCGATGCCGGGAATGGCGCTCAGCAGGCGCACCAGCGGCTTTTGTGCCGCCAGGATGACGCGCCCGCCCTTCCTGATGATTAGCTCCACAAAGCGGGCGAACAGAATGGTGTCGCCTAAGCCCTGCTCGGCCTGAAGCAGGATGGTCTTACCGGCGATAGCGGACCGGCCGTCCCAAATCGGTTGCGCGAAATTGTAGGGATCGATATTGAGCTCGGGAATGCGCACGCGAGCTTCGTAATCCGCCCAGCCGCGCTCCAGGTTGCCCATCGCCAGATGCACCAGGGACTCATTGAATACCGGCTCGGGAGCATCGGGATCCAGTTGGCGGGCAAGCTGAAAAAAGGGCAGAGCTTCCTCATGGCGATTGAGAGCGGTAAGCGCGGTGCCAATGTTACTGTTGCCCAGCTTGATTTCCGGATCGAACGAGATGGCAGCGGAAAAGCTGGCCAATGCTTCCGCCGGACGGTTCAGGCGGCCTAACACGACGCCGAGGTTGGTATGAGCCTCGACATATCCGGGGCGCAAGGCGATGGCTGCGCGGTAACTGGCTTCGGCTTCCTGCCAGCGTTCCAGCGCTTTGAAGGAATTGGCAAGATTGAGATGCGCTTCCGGAAAATTCTCGCGGAGCGCCGCGGCCCGCCGATATTGCTCGATCGCTTCCTCCGCGCGTCCCAGGGAATTCAGCGTATTCCCCATGCTGTTGTAGATGTCCGCCGCGCCGGGATTGCAACCGATGGCCCGCTCGAGCAGCGCCAGCGACTCTTCCAGGCGTTCCTGATAACGGCGGATGGCGGCTAGCCGGTGAAGCGATGGGAAGTGGTCCGGATTATGTTCCAGAATGGCGGCAAACAGCGACGCGGCTTCCCCCAGTTGGCCGTTTCCTTGGAAATGAACGGCTTGTTGGAATACCGGCTCCCAGGGGTTCTCGCTGGGGTGATTCTCGCTCAAATTTTGGGCGGGCTCATTCATCCAAGCTGGGAGTTGACTCGCCGGGCGGCTACTCGCAGGCGTCTGTCACGCAAATGGATTCCAGCGTGCGGCCCATGGGCGGCGCCTTCAGCCCGGCGGCCGTCATCAACTTGCGGATAAGAAGCCCGGTCTCCGGATGCGGGATGGCCGATTGCACGCCGACGCGGACCAGCCCGTCGGCATAATCCACCGGCAGCCAGGTGTGAACGGCCAATTCCTTGCTGCCCCGGTTGTCGGTGTTGCCGTAATCGCGGATATCGAGCCTGGCGCCATGGTCCACCAAAAGCTGCACGACATCCGGCCGTCCCTTGTGCGCCGCGCCATGCAGGGCCGTGCGTCCAGTGTCAGCCTGCGCGTTTGGATCGAGACCCAGGTCCAGCAGCATCTTCACAGCTTCCAGAGTGCTGGCCGGCGACCACTCGTAGGTGATCCCTTCCACCCAGCCGATCCCGGCGGCCACCTGCAGCGCGGTGACATGCAACGCGGTCTCGATCTTTGGATCGGCGCCGTGAGCCAGCAGAAGCTTCATCAGTACGATATCGCCGGATTGAGAGGCGCGCAGGAAAGCCGTGGCGCCGTTTTCATCCAGCCACTGGTTGGTGAAGACCGTCCGGGTCTCCGTGCTGTCCTTCATGCGCGCGTTCACATTGGCGCCTTTGGCCAGCAGGAGCTTGATGTAATCCAGGTGATCCATGTCGGCTTTGCGGACCGGATAATCGCCGCTTTCGATGTTGCGGTTGTCGGTGGCGAGATAAAGCGGCGTCCACCCGCCCTTGTTGACGAGATTCACATCGGCGCCGTGCTCCAGCAGATACGCTCCCAGCTTGTAGTAGCGATTCTGCGTGGCCACCAGCAAGGGGCTCCAACCGTAGTCCGTTACCTGGTTGATGTCCGCTCCCGCCGCCAGCAGTGCTTTCACCGAATCGAGATCGTCGGAGCGCACCGCGTAGACCAGCGGCGTAAGACCACCGCCATCTTTGGGAGGCGGTTTCCGCCCGAAGCCAAACGCCGCCACTGCTGCATCGTCGTTTTGATCGATGCCTCCGGCCGCTGCGGCGCCCTTACCTGGACCTTTACCGCCGCCACGCCGCTCCGGCACGTTTGGGATCAAGCTGGTGGTGCCAAGGGCGCCCAGTTGCGGCGTAGGGATCCCGGCCGCGAGGGCCCTGCCTAATGCCGCCACAGCCTTGCGCGGGTCGTTTGATTTTCCGAGCGCCGGTCCTCTTCCGCGCTCGGCGGGATCGGACTGGGCCTTGATGTCGGCGCCGTGCTGCACCAGAAGTTGGATGGCGGCAGCGTGGCCCTCGTCAGCGGCCCACATGAGTGCCGTGGTTCCGCGCAAGGCTTCCTTCGCGTTGACGTCCGCGCCGTGATCCAGCAGCACCTTGATGGCATCCACATTCCCGGTGCGGGACGCCACCATGAGAGGCGTCCTGCCGAGCGGCAGATGTTCGTTGGCATCGGCTCCGGCGGCTAAGAGCGCCGCGATGGTGGGGGCGTCTCCATTAATGCAGGCCAGCCACAACGGTGTAGAGCCATCGTGATTGGCGGCCTTGGGATTCGCGCCGGCGCGAAGCAGCATGCCGACCATTTCTTTATCGGATCGGAAAACGGCCCAGTGAAGAGCCGTGGCCCCATCTTCCTGGGGTGCATTCACGTCGGCATGTTGCGCCAGCAGCTTCTGAACGGAAATTCGATCGCCGTTCATCACCGCGTCCGCGACCGCCGAGGTGTCTGCGGCGCTGGCGACGAAAGCCGACAAGCACAACAAAACAAAACTGCTTAGGACCAGACGGTGATTCATTCCAACCAGCGCACGACGGACTCGCCCCGATGGAGGCTGCATTGAAAGTTCCTCGTTCGTTTGACGCCGCTCGGGGCGGCCTGTGCGCTTCATTCCAACTAGCGCACAACGGACTCTCCCCGATGGCGGCTGCATTGGAAATTCGTCTTTGGTTTGACGCCGCTCGGGGCGGCCTGTGCGCTTCATACCTTGCCTTGCCTACAGATTCGTCAGCCGGCCGGTGCTATCGCCGATGCTGTCCTGATGAATGTCGTACATATCCAGCAAGCTCAACAACAGATTACCGGTAGGAACGGTCTTGGTGGGATAAGCGATATGACGCCCGCCCTTGAGCTTCCCGTTCAATCCGCCCACCAGCACATTCGGCACATCGTAGTGGACGTGCTGATTGGAGTTGCCCATGTTGCTGCCATAAAACACCAGCGATTGATCGAGCAGCGTCCCGGCGCCATCGCGCGTGCTGGCCAGCTTCGCGATGAGATGGGCCAGCATCTTGACGTGATACTGGTTGATCTTGGACAGCTCGGCGATGCGCTTGGGATCTTCGCCGTGATGCGATCCGCCATGGAAACCCACGGTGGGCGCTTCGCATTCCGGATACGTGCGGCCGGTAAGGTCGCGGGCAAAGAGCAAAGTTCCGACGCGCGTGATGTCAGCCTTGAAGGCCAGCGCCAGCAGATCGAACTGCAGCTTGATATGTTCGTCGAAAGTCTGCGGCACGCCCACGGGTACGTCCATGTCGGTGGGGGCGACGGCCGAAGCCTTCATGGCGATTTGCAGGCGGCGCTCGATCTCGCGGACGTCCTGAGTGTATTCGTCCAGGCGATTGCGGTCATCAGTGCCCACGTTGCTACGAAGACGGGAAAGGCTGCCCGTGAGCGAATCCAGAATGCTTTGATTCCGCTTGCGGCGCGCGATCCGCTGCTCGGCCGTGCTGCCGTCTCCGAACATGCGCTCAAACACTACCTGCGGATTCAACTCCATCGGCAGCGGCTGGGTGGGCGTGGACCAGGAAATGGTGTTGGTGTAGGTGCAACTGTAACCCTCGCCGCAGTTGCTCGAATTCGCGCCCGGATCTTCCACCGCGAGTTGCATGGAGGGCATCAGATTATCGCGGCCGATCTTTTCCGCGATGATCTGATCGATGGTTTTTCCGGCGTGCACATCGGCTCCGGCGGTCTTCTTGGGTTTGTCGGCGCACAAGAAACAGGCAGCCACCCAATGATCGGCGCCCGTCGCGCCGGGCGGTGGTTCGGCGGAACGGCAATGCAAGCCGCTCAGAATGACAGTGCGGTCGCGGAACGGTTCCAGCGGTTTCCAATTGAATGGAAGCACCGGGGCCAGCGCGCCTTCGGTGCTGGGAACCCAATAGGAGCCGGGAGCCATCCCGTGCGGCACAAAGCAGCCGACAAAGCGGGGCTTGGGGACGGCCGCCGTCTGCGCCTGCGCCGTCGCGGCCGGAATCATCGCTTCCAGAAACGGCAGAGCCAGCGTCACGCCGCCGCCCCGCAGAATGGTCCGCCGGGAAATGTGCTTCTTGGTAACGAACATCATTATTGTTTTTCTCCTGGTTTCTGTTGCTCGTATAAACGCGCGGCCTGCTCCGGGCTGTCGTTCCCGGTTTTTATGTTCATCTGGAACGGGGAGCTCTTCACGATCCCCGACACGATGGAAGAGAACCTATAATTGCCGGCGGCCGAATCCTGCACGATGGACCGCACCAGCGGCATGTCCTGATACTCCACGCCGCGGCCCAGCGCGTAGGTCATCATCTTCTCGGTAACTACACGCACGAACTGATCGGAGCGGCGCACCAGCACGTCGCGCAGACTGGCCACTCCATTTACTTTGCTTCCATCCACCAGAACGCCGCGAGCGTCGATAGGGACTGTCTCCATCCTCGGTGCGCCAGGTTCCCACCGCATCGAAGTTTTCGAGCGCCAGCCCGATCGGTTCAAAAATCGTGTGGCAGGACGCGCACACCGGATTGGTGTGATGCGCTTCCATGGTCTCGCGCATGGTGGGGACCTTGGCGTTGCCGGTGGCGTCCGCCGGACGGTCCTTGAGCGCCGGTACGTTTGGCGGCGGGTCCGGTGGACTGATGCCGAGGAACGTTTGCAGGAACCACTTGCCTCGCGTGACGGGCGAAGTGCGGGCGGCATTCGACGTTAGTGTCATCAGCCCGCCCTTGCCCAGCAAGCCGCGGCGCATATCCAGTTCCGGAGGCAGCGTCACCTCGCGGAACTGCGATCCATAAATGTCGGGGATTCCGTATTCCTTCGCCAGCCGCTCGTTCACGAAGGTGTAATTCGCGGTCAGCAAATCCAGGACGCTGCGATCTTCACGGACCACGCTGCCGAAGAACAGCTCGATTTCGTTTTGGTAGGCGGCGCGCAGGTTATCGTCGAAATCCGGAAACAGATTCACTACCGGCTCGCTGGTCTTGAGCGACCGCACGCCCAGCCATTGGCCGGTAAAGTTGTCGATGAGCGCTTCCGACTTCGGATCCGCCAGCATGCGCCGCACTTCTGCCTCGAGTACCGCCGGGTCTTTGAGTTTGCCGCGCGCCGCAAGGTCGATCAATTCGTCGTCGGGAACGCTGCTCCACAGGAAAAACGACAACCGGGAAGCCAGCGCCAGATCGTTGACGCGGTAGCTCTTGCCGGCGGCGAGCCCGGCAGGCTCCGCTTCGCTGCGATACACAAATTCAGGATCCACCAGCAGGCGCTGCAGCGCCGCTTCGATACCGTCGTCGAAGCTCCCGCCATCGCCGCGGCCGGCTTGATAAAACTCCATCAAGGTGGCCAGGTCGGCAGGCTTGGCGGGGCGTCGATAGGCATGCTTCACCAGCGTGGAAAGGATGGTATGCGCACACGGCGTTTCCTCGCGGGAGGTGGCGGGCCGGCACACAAAAATCTTCCGCCTGCTCTCCGAGTTGCTGGCGCCGGTGGGTTTGTAGGGGCCTTCAATCCAGACCTGGCCGACGTGCGGATAAAACAGAAATCCGGGGATGGAGCCCGGCGTGTTCATGGTCCGTTCGAACGGCTTATTCAGTTCGCTGCCCGGCGCATCGTTGGTCGCCAGAAATGTCACGCCGATGGTGTGCAGGCCCGCTTTCACCGGGATGCGTTGCGTGGAGCGGCCCACGCCTGTGGTGGTGGAAATTTCCTTATCCCAGTCGAACAGCCTCACCCGGTCGCCATCCACGGTGACTTCCAGTTTTTCGCCCTTCACTCCGCCCAGGACAGCCTGGAAATACCCCGTGACGCCTTTGACCTTGAACGTATATTCGCCGTCGGCGGGGAATTGGTATTTGATCAGAATGCCGCCGCGGGTTCCAAACGGCAGCCCCACGATGTGATAATTCTGCGCGGTATCGCCGGGCACCTCGAAAACGGCTTGCGTCGGCGCCGACACGTCGCCGATGGCCAGGCGGCTGATCTTTCCAGCGGCTGAAAGATACGCCTCCATCAGCGCTGGCGAAAGCGTCAGGGCGCCAGCGATATTGTCGAACCCATGCGTGGAATCGTCAGGAGGCAGGAATTTGGTGGCGTCCACCTGGAGGCCCAGCACGTCGCGGATCGCATTGGTATATTCGGTGCGGTTGAGACGGTGCATCCCGGGCGGAGTGAGATTGGGAAGGGCGCCGCGGTCCAGTTCCTTTTCCATGTAGGTGATCATGGATTCCATCACCGGCCCATCCGGACGCCGCATGCCGGACGGCGGCATCATTCCAGCGCGCAGCTTGCGCACCACCTTCTCCCAGATCTCGGCGTGTTCGCGCATTTGAGAGACGTCAAGCTGATCGAGCATCAGTCCAGCCGTTTTCAGGCGCTGATTGTGGCAAACGACGCAATATTGATTGAGCAGGGCGCGCTCGGAAGTTGCCCCAGTGACGACTGAGATGGACGCGGGCGTGGCGGGAACTTTGGTCTGCTGTGCGCTGGCGGTTTGGAGATAAATTGGCGCGGCCACTATCGCCAGCGCGGCCAACAGGCTCAACCGGCCGTAATGGCGCGAATAGTGATGTTTGGTGCTTGGGCTGCGAACGCCCGTCTTGCCTATCCTCAATTTGCCTCCCAAATTGCGGCCTTCCGCAAGGCACCGGCAAGCTTCGCCGACCTTTAAGTAATGTAGTCAATAGAATCGCCGGACGCAAGCCCCCGTCAAATGCTCCATGTGGCTCCAACAGCGTGGTGTTCCTATTTCCGATAAAACTCGCTCAGGGGGAGAATAGTCTTGTGCCGACCGCGCGGACACCCTGGCGAACGTGGATAGACCGGCCACAGCGCCTCTGGGTTCGCAAGCTCTTTTTCCAGATTCATCTTTGGACCGGCGTGGCCGTTTGTCTGTACGTTGCGGCGGTCAGCATGTCCGGCAGCGCGCTCGTTTTCCGGCGCGAACTTTCCCGGCGGCAATTCGCCCGCCGCGTCTCCCTGGAGAGCCGAGGCCGGCCCCGGTTGAGCGCGGACGAAATGGAAAAGCGCATACGGCGAGCTCATGCTGGGGACGAGATCTTGAACGTCATCGAGCGGAAGGCGGATCAGCCAGATATTGTGGTGCTGGCGCATGGCAGCGGCCGGTTGGAACGGCTCTTCGATCCTTACACCGGCGCGGACCTCGGCGATCCTGAACCCGTCCTGCAACGCGCGCTCGGCTGGACGGCGGACCTTCATGACAACTTGCTCTCCGGCGGAACTGGCCGCACGATCAACGGCCTTGGCTCCATGCTGGTGGTCCTGCTGTCCGTCACGGGCGCGGTGATCTGGTGGCCGGGAATTCAGAACTGGCGGAGGAGCACTCGGATTCTGTGGCCGGCGCGCTTCGCTCGCGTGAATTGGGATCTGCACAGCGCGGTGGGATTCTGGTGTTCTCTGCTGGTGTTGACCTGGGGGATTTCGGGTGTCTGTCTGTGCTTCCCCGCCGTATTCGATTTCGTTCTAAACAACGAACTGCGGCTGTGGATCATCCGTCTGCACTTCGGGCGATTCAATGCCGCCACCGAAATGCTCTGGACCTTGTTGGGACTCGCACCAGCGGTTTTGGCGGTCACCGGCGCCCTGATGTGGTGGAAGCGCGTGCTGAGCAAGAAACTTCGCCAGCGTCCTACGCCAACAACCGAGGCGGCTTTCAAAGAAGTTGCAAACTAGCCGTCCCCAGGGCGACCGCACTCCGGTGCAAGCGAAAGCCCGAGGCACGTGTTCACCTTTCGACACGGGTTTCAGACTGCGCGATCCTCCGCATACCGCGAATGTGGTACTGCTGTAGTCCCTCTCTTGTGGAGCACGTGCTTTGCTTTCAATTGAATTCAGAGTTTCAGCCTGTTTGGGCAATCAAATGCCAAGAAAAGAGTATGAACGCGCCTTCCATATTCACAGCAACACAATTCACGACGGCTGCTTATTCGGGAAACCCCACCGGAATCATGCGGCGATTGGCTGATTCGTGGTGCCGGCTCATGCATGACTCTTTGATGTGGCCCATCCATGGCCAATATCAATGCAGGCGCTGCGGCCGGCGGCGTCTTGTGCCGTGGGCCCAACGCGATGAATCTCGCGTGCCTGGAAACCGCCAGTTGGAGGCGTTGTCTCCACGCCACTATACCCTCGCCAGGCAATTGTAATGGGAACCATCATGCAACCCCGCAGCGCAGGTCTACTTCGGGACCCAACCCCCAGCGGACGCTTTCGCTTGGATGGTTTGACCAGGGAGGAAAAGAGCGCGCTGGAGGATGATTTGCAGCTTGTGATCGACGTGCAACAGAGTCTGCTGCCGAAGCGGGATCTGGTTTGCCGCGGATGGCGCATTTCCTACTACTACGAGCCCGCTGGTCTGGTGAGCGGCGACTATTGCGATGTTGTCGATACGGGGACGGCCGGAGTGTACTTCATGGTGGGGGACGTATGCGGGAAAGGGGTTGCGGCTTCTATAGTAACGGCGCATCTCTACGGCATGTTTCGCACCATGATATCCATGAAATTACCCTTGCATCGCATGCTGGAACGCGCCAGCAGCGCGCTCTGCGGAGCTAACTTGCCCTATGCCACGCTGGTCTGCGGACGGGCACGATCGAATGGAGTGATTGAGCTTTGCAACGCGGGTCATCCCTTTCCACTGCTGGTTCGGGGTGGCAACGTCACGGCTCTCGAGGAATCCGGTCTTCCGGCTGGAATCATCGCGGCCCAAGAATTCGCGTCGGCCGAAGTAACTCTCCAGCATCGCCAGAGCCTGGTGCTCTACTCTGACGGTGTTTCCGAGGCCAGGGATGTGTATGGCCGAGACTATGGCGTCACAAGGCTGCGGAAAGTGATCGGCGGCCAAAACTTCGGGCACCCTTCCGCGCTGGTAGCCGCATGCCGCGACGACTTGGCAACGTTTCGTAGAGGCGCGGAAAAAACGGACGATCTGACCATCCTGGCCCTGAGCCGCGACAGTTTCAATTCGATGGCTGACGCGCCCTGCCGTCCCTGCTGATTACCCGCGAACCACAACTCGCCGAATACCACGAATTGGGTATCGCCCATGCCCGCCGAACTGGTTAGTTGAAACAGCCTCGATCTCGTGATGAATTCACCCCGGCTCATCCCCCATATTTGAGTTTAAGCTCTCTCGTTGCTTTTGACGGTGGTGCCGAACTGCACGCGCCGATGATGCGGCTGCGATCGAAACAGCGCGGGGTGCAGATTTAAATGACGGGAACAAACCGAGCGTTGTACAGGGTTGGGGGCCTGGGCCTGTTGGCGGCGCTTACGCTTCTGGGGCAGCAGAGCCAATTCCAAGGCAGCGTTCCCATGGGAACCGCTACGCCGGCGGCGCTGCCGTTGACGCTGCGGGGAGCCATCGATCGGGGTCTGAAGGCGAATCTTGGATTGCTGGTCAGCGATTCCACTAGTGACATCGCGCGCGGCCAGCGGCTACAGTCGCTGAGCGCTTTGCTGCCGTCGGTCTACGGGCAAGTGAGCCAGACCGAAGAACAACTCAGCCTGTCGACCATCGGTTTCAATTTCTCGTTTCCCGGAGTGTCCATTCCCCGGGTGGTTGGTCCGTTTCATTACACCGACGCGCGCGCGTATGCTTCCTGGAGCGCGTTCGATTATTCAGCTAGAAAGAACTACCGGGCCGCGCAGGAGAGCGAACGGGCCGCGCGCCTTTCGGTTCAGGATGCGCGGGACGTGGTGGTTCAGGCAGTGGCGGCGGGTTATCTCGATATCATCGCGGACGCCTCGAGGACCAGCGCGATCCGTTCCCAAGTCGAGACGGCACAGGCGCTCTACGATCGCGCTTCCGATCAGCATAGCGCTGGAACATCGCCCGCGATCGACGTCCTGCGGGCGCAGGTGGAGCTGAAACAGCAGCAACAGCGCCTGCTGGCCCAGGAAAATCAATTCGCCAAGGAGAAACTCGCGCTGGGCCGCGTAATCGGATTTCCGCCTGGCCAGGATTTCGACATTGCTGAATCCATCCCGTTTGCGCCGCTGACCTCCATTACCGAGGAGCAGGCCCTGCGCACCGCATTGGACCAGCGCACCGACTATCAGAGTTACCAGGCCCAGGTTCGCGCGGCGGAGGATAGCGTCAACGCCGCCCGCGGCCAACGGTATCCTACGGGTCTCATCACGGCCGACTACGGGGATGTCGGACCGACGCTTGCGAATTCGCATGGGACGTTCACCGTCACCGCGTCGGCGCGATTCAACATCTTCGACGCTGGGCGCATCAGCGCAGAGGTAATCCAGGCCAAGGCGGCGTTAAAGCAGCGCCAGGAGGAACTGGCCGACCTGGGCGCGCAGATCGATTATCAGGTTCGCACCGCATTTCTGGACATTCGCACCGCTTCCGATCAAGTAGGGGTGGCGGAGAGCAATCTCGACTTGGCCAATCAAACCCTGGTGCAGGCGCGCGATCGATTTTCCGCCGGCGTCACCGACAATATCGAAGTGGTGCAGGCGCAGGAATCGGTGGCCACAGCCAACGATAATCTGATCGATGCACTGCACAGCCACAATTTGGCAAAGGTGGCTCTGGCGCGGGCGCTGGGCGGAGCCGACCAAGGGATTCAACGCGTGATGGAGGTGAAGTGACATGGCGGAAATTGCAAAGGAGACCAGGGTCCCGAGGAAGGGCCGGAAGCTCGCGCGCAACTTGATACTGATCGCGATTGTTCTTGTGCTCGCCGTGTCCGGCTTCTTTGTGTGGAGGTATCTGAATACCTATGAAAGCACCGACGACGCGGAGGTGGATGGCCACATCGACGCTGTCAGTGCCCGCATCAGCGGCCACATTATGGACGTCGAAGCAGAGGACGAAAAATACGTGAAGGCCGGCGATGTGCTAGCGCGAATCGATCCGAAGGATTACGAGGTTGCCCTTGCAAAAGCGGAAGCCGATCTCGCCGATGCGGAAGCGGCGCTGGAAACGTCTCGGATCAACATTCCCATCACCAGCACCACCACGGCCAGCCAATTGAAAAGCGCGAGTTCCAGCCGCGGCGACGCCAATGCATTTCTGCTGGGGGCCGAGCGTCAACTCAATGCGGCGCAAGCGCGCCAGGTGTCCGCCAACGCCGGTGTCCGCGAAGCCGAAGCGAACCTGGCAAAAGCCAATGATGATGTCCGCCGGTACAAGCAGTTGGTGGAAAAAGATGAGATTTCTCGCCAGCAGTACGACACCGCCGTAGACGCAGCCGCAGCCGCGCAAGCGACCCGCGATGCCCGCAACGCGGCGGTGGCTGAAGCCGAGCAGAATGTCGTCGTCGCGCGCAGTGTGGTGGATCAAGCTAAAGAGCGCATCGCCGAGGCCGACGCCTCCATCGAGTCTGCCGGCACGGCGCCCCAGCAGGTGGCCGCCAGCAAGACGCGCGCGGAATCCGCGCTGGCCCAGGTGGCGCAGCGAAAAGCTCTGGTGGATCAAGCGAAGTTGAATCTCAGTTACTGCACGATTGTTTCGCCTGTCACCGGCATCGTCGGCAAGAAGACCGTGGAGATTGGCGAGAACGTTTCACCGGGCCAGCAGTTGCTGGCCGTGGTCCCATTGGACGATGTCTGGATCATCGCGAATTTCAAGGAAACGCAGCTCAGCCGCATGAAACCGGGCCAGCGGGTGGAGTTCAGTGTCGACGCCTACGACCACGAGTACAAGGGGACCGTTCAGCAGATCGGCGGCGCGAGCGGTTCGCGTTTCAGCCTGCTGCCTCCCGAGAACGCAACTGGGAATTATGTGAAGGTGGTGCAGCGGGTGCCGGTTCGCATCGATCTCGATCCGGGCGAGAATCGCGATCATCGTCTGCGGCCGGGCCTGTCGGTGGATCCGAAAGTGTACGTCGAATAGGTGAACCGTGGCCGCACCCACTGACACTTGGACGCCGAAATTTAATCCGTGGCTAGTAGCGATCGTGGTGGCCATGGCGGCGTTCATGGAAGTGCTCGACACCAGCATTGCCAACGTGGCTTTGCCGCACATTGCAGGTAACGTGGGCGCCAGCAACGACGAAAGTACCTGGGTGCTGACGTCGTACTTGGTTTCGAACGCCATCGTGCTTCCCATTAGCGGGTGGCTGGCGACCTTGTTCGGCCGGAAACGTTTCTTCCTGCTCTGTATTTGCGTTTTCACCCTCAGCTCGCTGCTCTGCGGCGCCGCGCCAACCTTGGGAGCGTTGATTCTCTTTCGCATACTGCAAGGCGCCGGCGGCGGCGGGCTCCAGCCGATGGCGCAAGCCATTCTGGCCGATACTTTTCCGCCGGAGAAACGCGGGCTGGCGTTTGCGCTCTATGGCATCACCGCCGTCATGGCCCCCACCATCGGTCCCACGCTGGGCGGCTGGATCACTGACAACTATTCTTGGCGATGGATTTTCTACATCAATCTGCCTGTGGGCATTCTGACGCTGTTCCTGGTAATGCGCATGGTGGAGGATCCGCCTTACCTCCGCCGATTGAAAGGGGCCGGCGTGCGCATCGACTACATTGGCGTCGCGCTGCTCGCGCTCGGGATCGGCGCGCTTCAAGTGCTGCTCGACAAGGGCCAAGAAGACGACTGGTTCGGCTCTCATTTCATCCTGACGCTTGCGGTGATTTCGGCTGTCAGCCTGATCTCGCTGGTCTTCTGGGAATTGCACCACAGATCGCCCATCATCGATATACGCATGTTCAAGACCTTCAACTTCGCGGTGGCCAGCCTGATGATGTTTTTCCTGGGCGTACTGCTGTTCAGCAGTCTGGTAATGATGCCGCAGTTCCTGCAAACATTGATGGGGTACACGGCGGAGTCGGCCGGGCTGGTGCTTTCAGGCGCCGGCCTGCTGCTCCTGTTTGAAATGCCGGTGGTGGGACAGCTCACCACGAAATATCCGACGAAATACATTATGGCGTTCGGCTGGCTGTGCCTGGCGCTGGGGATGTATTATTCAACCAGGCGTATCGATTTGCTCATCAGCTTCAAGGCCGCCGCCTGGCTGCGCGTGACGCAATCGTTTGGCCTGGGTTTTCTGTTTGTTCCAATTACCCTGGCCGCCTATATCGGAATTCCGCCCGAGAAGGGCAACAGCGTGTCGGGATTGGTGAACTTCATGCGCAATATCGGCAGCAGCGTGGGAACCTCGATGGTCACCACGATGCTGGCTCGCCGCTCACAGTTTCACCAGTCCGTCCTGACGTATCACGCCACCAACTACGACCCCGCGTTTCGGAATCAGCTGGAGGGGCTGAGCCAGCAGTTGCTGCATTCGGGAGCTACGCCGCCCGATGCGCAGGCGGCGGCCTATGGGCGTATTTATCAATCTGTTTTGGTGCAATCGCAAACGCTGGCTTACATCGACACATTCATGGTTCTGGCGGTGGCCTCCAGCATCATGTTCGTGCTCACCTTTCTGGTGAAGAAGAACGATCCCGGGGCGGGCGGAGAAGTCGCCGTTGGCTGACGCGGCTGGAAGGGCAAATTCATGTTCAAGGTGCTAACCATCGAGCGGGAATACGGAAGCGGCGCGAACGAGATCGCCGAACAAGTCGCCCAGCGGCTGGGCTGGAAGCTATGGGATCAATTGCTCACCACGGAAATCGCGCGCCAGCTGGATTGCGACAAACAGCACGTGGAGCAGCAGGAGGAGCGCCGCGATCCGCTGCATTACCGCCTGTTCAAAGCATTTCTGCGCGGCAGCTTCGAAGGCAGCCTCAACACGCACCGCTTGAAGCTGGCGGACGCGGAGGGCATTCGCGCGATAACGGAAAAATTGGTGAGGCAGGCGGCTGCGGAAGGAAACTGCGTGATCG
Organism: Bryobacterales bacterium; assembly: GCA_963713415.1. Taxonomy (GTDB): domain Bacteria; phylum Acidobacteriota; class Terriglobia; order Bryobacterales; family Bryobacteraceae; genus Palsa-89. The sequence goes on from CAVQLV010000003.1 coordinate 162,949, forward strand.
TCGGCCGGGGCTCCGGATATTATCTGCATGATGCTCCGGATGCGTTTCATGTTTTTCTATACGCCCCCTTCGATGACAAGGTGAAACGCATTCAACAGCGGGGAAAAAGCGAGCCGGAGGCGATGGAACTGGCGGAGACGGTTGACCTGGACCGCGCGGCTTTCATCAAGCAGCATTTCGGCGTGGAGTGGCCGGCGCGAGAATACTTTCACTTGATGATCAACACTTGGGTTGGCGATGAGTGCGTGGCGCAGACGATCCTCAACGCGATGCGGGCGTGCCCGAAGGGCTGATACACGTCAAAAATCGAACCTGCCGGCCAATTGCAAGAATCGGGACTGGTTGGCGGCGGTAATCACGCCATAAGTGGGCGAATTCCAGATGGGCTGACCCGCCGCGTTCGTTGTTAACGTCAGGCTGGAAGCGGGCGCCTGGAAATTCGTGTGATTCAGCGCGTTATACGCCTCCATTCGAATGGTGAACCGGAGACGTTCGCGCAGGGCGAATGACCGGCCGACCGAGAGATTGAGATCCAATTGTCCTGGAGCGCGCGCCACGTTTCTACCCAGGCTGCCGATTCCGACAGGCAACACTAAAGTTCGTGACGATCCGGACCCGGCGAACAAAGGCCCGGAGGGCTCCAGCGGAAAGTTCGCTGTGCTGGCCGGTAACAGATACTGAACGCCGGTTCCGTTGGGAACTTCCGCCGAATAAAGACTCACGCTCGGATCGACATCGTACGGGCGCTGCTGATTGGTTCCGGTCTCGGCGGCGTTTTCATTTGTTTGCCCGATATACAGCGGCAGGCCGCTGTGCGCGATCAGCATCGGATAGATTTCGAAATTGCGCAGCCAGCGGTTGCCCCGGCTGCGGTAGAGCACCGCGGCGGTGAAGTCGTTGGGCCGGTCAAATTCGCTTAAGCCTTTGTTCAAACCGAGGAACTGCTGCGGGAACTGACCCAGGTTGAGGCTGGAGGGTTGCGAGAAGTTGTAAATGCCGCTCGAATCGTCCATAGACTTCGAGCGCGTGTAGTTGACGACGAATGTAAGGCCGGAGCCATATTGGCGGCGCACGCTGGCCTGGAATGCCTGATAGCTGGAGGCGCCTTCCATGTTGAGCGAGTTGAAGCTGCCGATGCCCGGGTAGGGACGCGCTTCCTGCGCCGCCAGCGTGGTATTGGCAAGCGCCACCGCGGTATCGATCGCGGGATCGTAGGGCACGGTGTTAGTCGGCTGCTCGACCGGCAGGTGTACGCCATGGGTTCCAACGTAGTTCCCCTCCACGATTGTGCCTTTGGCAATTTCGCGCTCGATGCCGAAGTTCCATTGCTCCAGGTAGGGAAGCGGGCCCGCTTGGGTGAATCCGTTGTAATCGGTGAGAGTCAGCGGATTCGCCGCGGAGCCGAATTGCGCGATGTTCGCCTGCGGGTTCTGCAAGTTGTTCGTTGCCACGGCGGGCAAGCCCTGCGACAGCTTTGAACGGCTGAGCAATCCCCGTGCCCAGATTGTTAAATGCCTGCTCTACGGTGTAGCCAGGGAAGAGGACCTGGCCGCCCAGATCGGAAAAGATTCCCGAGTAGACGATTCCGAATCCGGAGCGGATCACGGTGTTGGGTGTCAGGCTGTAGGCGAAACCGGCGCGCGGAGCGAAGTTGAGCTTTGAGGCCGACAGGTTCAATGTGTCGGAGGCGTTGATGCCCGCAAAGAGCACCTCGCCCGTGGTGGGATCCACGCGCGAATACTCGTTGTTGGCAGCGGTGAGCGGCGACTCGTATTCCCAGCGAAGCCCCAGATTCAGCGTCAGCTTCGGATTGATTTTCCAGTCGTCCTGGACATACAGGCCAACATTGTAATTACGCCTTCCGACCAATGGCTGCGCGAGCGAATAGGATCCCGTTTTGATGTCGCCCAGAAGAAAATCCGCCAGCGCATTGATGGCATCGCCGGAGCTGTTCTTGCGATTGGTGATCTCACCGTTGAACGTAAAGCTCCCATTCACGTCGGCAGTGGGATTCAGATCGTCGAACTGATCCTTGCGCAGTTGAAGCCCGAACTGGATGAGGTGATTCCCCAGGGTTTTGCTGTTATTTATGCTGGTCTGGTAATTGTTGTCGATCTGAGTGCGCTGGGTATTGCTGTTGGTGCCCAGTTGCGAGAATCCGCTGATGTTGATCTCGGGAGCAGCTTCGCCATAGGAGGTCCCAATACCAAGAGTGCTCGGGACATTGATCCCGGCGCTGGGCGGCGCGATCTCGGCGTTATTCCGGAAGTAGCCGAAGCGGACTTCCGTAATGAAGCTGGGGCTCCAGATTTTAGTGAGGCCGGCGGTGGATTCGTAGCCGGTAGTCTCGCTACTGCCAACCGCCGATCTCGAGAGGACTTCCCGGATAGGCGCGCTGGATCGGCGAATAGTTGTTGTAATGGACAAACGTGCCGAACAGCCGCAGGTTGTCCGTGGCTGTCTCATCCACGCGGGCCATGCCGGTATTCATGGTGGGATGGCTGGATCCGATGGATACAAAATTGTTCGTGACGATATTGTCGGTCTTGTTGATAGTGCCTGGCGAATTGGGTGCAGGAACCAGCGAGAGAATTTTCAGCGCCGCCGGATCCATCAGGCTGGGCGGAATGATGTTTCCCTGGAACGGAGCTTTCGTGGCCGGATTGTCGACGATCGTCGGAGACGCCGAAAAATTTCCCGCCGCGTACGGGCCATAGGGAACGGTCGATGTCAGGTTGTACGGCGACGCTTGAATCAGACCTTCGTAGTTCACGAAGAAAAACGTTTTGTTCCTTCCGTCATAAATCTTCGGGATCAACACCGGACCGCCGAGTTTGCCGCCAAACAGGTTGTAGCGATCTTCCGACCGCCGTTTTCCAAGGAGATTATTGAAATAGTTGTTGGCATCCCAGGCCTCGTTGCGAAAGTACCCGTATGCCGCGCCGTGCACGAGATTGGTCCCCGAGTTCGTAATGAGCGTGACGGTGGCGCCGGCAGTTCGCCCATATTCGGCCGAATAGGAAGCCGCAAGCACATTGAATTCCCGGATGGAATCGGCCGGGGGCAGCGTTTGCGGAGCTCCCGTGGAACCGGTTACCACGGAAAGACCGTCGATCAGAAACTCGCTGTTCAGCGTGCGGCTGCCATCGATGGAAAGCTGTGAAGTACTCAGGCCGGCCTGGCTGGTAATGTCTCCACCCGAGGATACGCCGGGCGTCAGCGCCACCAGATTCAGGACATTGCGGCTGGGCAGCGGAAGGTACTGCAATTGAGATGGCGTGATAGTAGTGCCGAGCGAAGAACTGTCGGACGCCAACTGGCCCGCCGAGGTTCCTTCCACGGTTACCGTTTCCGCCACTTCGCCCACTTGCATCAGGATAGGGACATCGGCCCGCGGGTCCACCGACAATTGGATGCCGGAGACCTGCTGATGCTTGAAGCCCGCGGCGGTCACCGAGACGTTGTAGCGGGCAGCGGGCAGATCGGGCGCCCGATAGATGCCCGCCGCATTGGTTTTACCGGTCCAGGTTACGGCTCCCGTGTCGGCATTGGTAATGACGATGGAGGCGCCCGCGATGACGCCTTTCGGATCGGTGACGACGCCGGAAATCACGCCGGTGACGCCCTGGCTCCAGGCGAAGGTAGCGATTCCGAAAAGCACCCACAATCGCAAGCTGCCGATCAACGCCGATAAACGCAGATTCGAAACAGATGGCGCACTGGTGTTCATCTGGCCGATTGGGTAGTAACTATTATAGAGGGCGATAGTTGGTCAGAGCTGAATGATTCCCCGGCGCGCCGCAATGGCGATGGCCTGCGTGCGGTCCTTCGCGCCGAGCTTTTCCATGATGTGCTTGACGTGAACTTTGACGGTCTCTTCGGAGATGAAGAGGCGCTCCCCGATATGGCGGTTGCGATTCCCGCCGGCAATGTGCCGGAGGACCTCGATCTCGCGCGAGGTGAGAGCTTCATCGCTCATATGTTCGGCAACCTGCGACGCCACCTCCGGCGGGACGCGTTTCTTGCCCGCATGCACCTCTCGAATCACCTGCGCCAACTCGCTCGGCGGCATGTTCTTCAGAAGATAACCCCGGGCTCCCGCTTCCAGCGCACGCTGGATTTCGACGTCGCCTTCAAAGGTGGTCAGTATGATAATGCGCGCTTCGGGAAACTCCTCGCGGATGGCAATCATGGCGTCGATTCCATTCAGGTCTGGGAGCCTCAAGTCCATCAACGTCACGTCCGGCCGATGCTCGCGATAATGCTGGATCGCCTCCGTGCCATTGGAGGCTTGCGAGACCAGCACCATGTCCCGCTGATTCTTGATGATGGTGGCAATCCCCTCTCGCAGAAGCGGGTGGTCATCGACACTAAGGACGCGAATGTTCGCCAGCTCGGTCATGTGCGCCTCCCATTCTGATTCCGAGGTTGCTGAGTGCCGCGCCGTCAGCCGGCCGTTGCGGAACCATCGGCGGCGGCCAGCCGGTTGATCCTGGAAAGCAACGCGGCCGGGAACCGATAGCTCCACTTCCGTGCCTGCCGAGCCGCTGCTAAAGACGTGTAGCCGGGCTCCAATGCGATCCGCCCGCTCCCGCATCCCGGAAATGCCCCAGTGTCCTTCACGGCCCGATCGCAAAATGTTCGGGTCAATCCCGCAACCATCGTCACGCACCACCAGGCGGAGACGGCTGGAGCTGTATGTCAATATGACCTCGATCTGATTGGCTTGAGCGTGGCGAAACGCGTTGATCAGTGCCTCCCGGCCAATCCGGTAGACTTCGTCGCGCAGCAGCGGGTGGAGCGGCCTGCGCTGACCTTCCGCGATGACACGGAAGCGGACTCCCGCGCCGCTGGCGCCTTGGGGATTGAGCTCCTGCTGAATGCTCGCCAAGGCCTGCTCCAGGTCGAGCGATACGCTGTGCGACAAGCGTAACCCTCGCACGGCATTGCGGCCCTCTTCGATCACCTGGCCCATCAGTTCCAGCGACCGCGTCAAGATGGGCTTGACTTGAGAATCCGCCGGCAGGCAGTCCGCGGCGATATGAACCTGCATGGACGCGCTGAGAAAGCCCTGGAGCAGAGTGTCATGCAACTCCTGGGCGATTCTGGTGCGCTCAGCCAGGCGCTCATCGAAGCGGGCGTTGATAGCTGCAGCCACCTGCCGCACGCGGAGCCGGTACAGGGCCGACACCAGGAGGGCAACCGATGCGACGCACAGCACAAAAAACCAACTCGTTTGGAACCAGGCGGGAGAAACAGCCAGATCCACCGTTGCGCCATCCTCGTTCCAAACGCCATCGTTATTGCAGGCGATTACATGGAACGTGTAGTGCCCGGGGCGCAGCTTTGTGTAGTAGGCCTCACGGCGCGTGCCTACGTTTTGCCATTGGTTATCCACCCCATCCAGCTTGTAGCGGAAGAGGACACGCTCGGGAATGTCGAGACTCAGAGCGGTATAGTCGATCTCCAGATTGTCGCTGCGCGCGGGAAGAGTAAGACCGTGCGAAGGGGCGTAGGTCTTTCCGTTCGAGTTCACCGCGGAAATAATTACGGGCGGCGGAACGCGATTGCGATCTCTTTCAAAAACGGTTGGATCCAGCCACGCGATGCCCTGCGTGGTCGCAAACCACAAACGGTGGTTGGGGGCTTCCACCACCGAGGGCTCGGGCAGCATCTCTTCCGAGAGGCCCGGAAGACCGTCCAGTTCATCCAGATGCTCGGCGGAAACGGCGGAGCCTGGGTCGCGGAGCCACTTCTTCAAATCGGCTGCGGAGACATGGGTGATGCCCGAGAATCCATTTACCCAAAGGTCGCCTGTCTCCGTCTCAACGATGCCCGACACCCGGCCCGGCAGATCCTGATCTTTCCAACGCATCAGATAGAAGCGACCCTGGCTGAATAGTTGGACCCCGCCTGCTCCTCCCAGCCAGACATGGTCGCCCCGTACCGACATGGTATTCTCTGAGACCCCGCGTTTCCCATCGGGGAACGAGAATCTCTGATAGGCCGTCCCGTCCCACTGCACCACCTTGTTGGAAAAGCCGAACCAGATATTTCCAGCCTGGTCATCCACCATGGCCCCAATTACGCCCGGCTTTTTGCCGAGCACTTGCGTCTGGTCGCTCCACGTGCCGGCCGAGAGGCGATACGCTCGCCCACTGCTGGTGGTAATCCAGGGATCGTTGTTGCGGTCCGCCGCGACGAACAGCACGGAGTCCAGATTCTCGTTCGGGTAGTGGAGCGGCAAGAACCCGTTGCCGGAGGATCGCCAAAGATGGAAGTCGCCCGCGCCGGCCGACCAGATGGTTCCGTTATGATCGCGCTGAACGGTGATGGTCTGGCGGGTGCCGGGGATGGTTGTGATAGTGCCGCCGGCGGCCACGTGGGTGAGGGGCAAGCTGCTATTTCCGGTCCATACCGAACCGTGATCTCCAGCGGCGATGCTGAACTCATGCTCTTGCGCATGCGGGAGCATGACGGTGGTAAGCGCGGCGCGCCGAAGCCGGTCCAGACCGGAATTCGTCGCCACCCAGACGCCCTTACGATCATTCAATACGGTCCAGACGGCATCGGAACTGAGGCCCTGCTCTGGAGTGAAGCTTTCGCCGGGCGCCGTTGCAACAGCTAGAGGCGCCGGCCACTGCTCCACATGGTCGAACCGGCGCACGCCCTTACCCGTTACTGCCCACAGCGACCCATCGGAGGAAAAGGTGAAGTCACCGAACTGAGTGCTGCTCTCGTGCGCTTTTCGGGGCGGTGTGAAGGCGGCAGCGTTCCGATTGCCGGTCACCCGGCGAAGCCCCTGATCGTCGGAAAGCCAAATTGTGCCGTCCGGGGCCTGATGGAGAAAAGCATATCCGGTCGACAAACCTGCTCCATATGGGTTGATCTGAAACTTAGACTGGCCGCGCGGCAGGAATAGAAGCGGGCCGGTCTGCGTCTTCACCCACAACGTCCCCGCGCGATCCATGAGGATCCCAGCCGGAAAACCGCCCGGGTAACCTTCCTCAACGCCGACCTGCTCGCACACGGACCCGCGCAGACGAAAAAGCCCCGCCTTCGCCTGCACCCACAGCGATCCATCGCGGTCCTCGATTAGCTTTCCCTGCTTCCGGGTGGGCGTACAGCGCCTGTCTGGAAACGTGGTGAGCCGCCCGTCTCTCCAATAGAGAAGCCCGGCGCCCTCGGTGGTCAGCCAAAGCCCCGCGGAGGATGACAGGAAAACCGAGTCGATCTCGCTGCTGGGCACGGCTCCATGCGTTACTTCGTCCAGAGACTGGAACCGAACTCCATCGAAGCGAAGGACGCCCTTCGACGTTGTGAGCCAAAGATATCCTTCCGGGGATTGTTTGATATCGAAGACGGCACCCAGGCCGTTCCATTCAGTGTGATGGAAGTTTGTTGGTCCCGAGACTGCAGCCAGCCCCGGGATCAGGGCAACGCCGGCCAGCCATCCGAACTTGCGAAAAATCGTCCGCATGATGCGATCTTTGCGGCTTCACTCGGTGGGACAAAAGTCCAGGCTACGCGGGCTGGTATGGACTCGCAGTGTGAAAACGCGTGAGTTTTTGCGACCCACTGGCCGCAGTGGCCGGCGCGGGGCAGTTGCTTCCGTGAGCACGCGAAGTGATAGAGAACACGACACTACTACGCCGTATGTTAGCCCAATCGGACAGGCGTCGAATCCCCCAGCTTCGGAATCTTTCCCTACTTCTTTCGAGGCATGCGCTAGAACAGCCCCCGCCTTCTCACTTCGATTTCGAGTTCAGATCTCGCGACAACATCAGCTTGAACGTCAATTTGTCGGCTCCGGCGGTCACACCAACGCCCACACCGGTTTCGATGTTCACCAGCTTGGCAGGATGATCCAGCACGGCCCAGACCTCCTGGAATTGTTCGTGCACCGGATAGAAATCGCGCAGAGGTCCGAAGTCGGAATACTCTTCGGCGGCCACCGCCCATTTGTCGTTGATGTTGTAGGCAACTCGAGTCGCTGGAACAAACTCGAGGTTTCCGAAACCGCCTGCGTATTCGGTGTCCACGATCGGGTTAAAAATGATGTCCACTGGGTGCAGATGCACTCCAACGATGGGCCTGACCTCGGAAGTGAAGCGTCTGGGCTCCCAATAGTGGTAATTGACGCTGAACTCGAAGTTTACGCCGTAGAAGAATTTGTGATCAGCGGCGTGCGGGCGCACGAACAGCTCTCGGATTTTGAAGCCGTTAATTGATCCGCCGCGCCCCTGGGAGTAAGGAGTCCACACCGGCAGGTAGAGACCCTGCTCAAACCAGGGCGTCACTCCGTAGGCCCATTCGGCGGCTCCGTTGACTGAATGGTCGGGAATGATGGCCCCCGAATAGTCGGGATTCTTCCGGCCGATCGGGGTCCAGTTGGTGTGGATCATCAGATTGAAGATGCCCGGCTCCTCAATTTCGTCATCGTAGACCTGGATCTCGTCCGTCTGGGCCACGGCGACGATCGGCAGCACCAGCAGAACGACGGCCAGAACAGTGCGGCTGAGGCCACCTTGCTTTTTCCTCAACAAAGAATCGCGCACGTACTCATCCCTTCTGCAATTTCAACTTCGTTTTCGGCTCGAAGGGCAGGCGGATCTGGTAGCGCAAGTTCGCGCCGCCGCGGGCAGAGAGCAAGCCTCGGACTCGATTAGATCAGCGAACTTCCGTTAGCCAAATCCGCGCCCAGACCGCCAGCCCCGCTTATTTTTGACACTCGCGGAACTGTCGTGTTATATTCCGCCTTTGGTCAACCAAAATGGAACGTTTCTAACGTTCCCCAACGTCAGGTAAGTTAAGCCCGCGCCAACCCGCCGGGGTTCTCACTTTCGAGTAACCCGGAAGTCTAGTTTGTCCAGGAGATCTGCATGGAACCTCTATCTGCTCGTTTCACTTGGAACCCCGAGGCTGGGGGGGCCGGGGAACCGGCTAACATTTCTACGCTTCAGGTTCATGAGCGCCGGGTGCGTCAAGTTATTGATATTATTGAGCTAGAGCCGTCTTGTTCCATTCGGGATCTGGCGCTGAAAGTCTCGCTCAGTCCAGCGCATCTCCAACGGCTGTTCAAGCAGCATACCGGAACACAATTAGGTGGCGTGGTGGCGGAACGAAGGCTGCAAAAAGCCGCGCAGCTTCTCACTTCGAGTAACCTTTCCATCAAGGAAATTGCCTACGCCGTTGGATACCGGCATCACTCCAGCTTTGTGCGTGCTTTCCAACGCCGATTCGCCCAGGCCCCCAAGCATTATCGCGGACGGGCGGAGTGCGCTGGTGCGTAGTCAATGTCACTAAACGCTAAGAAATGTCGCAAATTGTCGGGTTGACCTCATAGGTCCTGGATGTTATCCTCTCCCTAACGACTGTACTAGTAGTTCTGGGAAGAAAGTACCAGGGGCCGAAGGGCGTATTGTACGATGACCTATTTGTAAGTCGCTCACTAAGCTTCAGTTTTCTAGATTTACTTACCTCCGCTCATCCGCAACACCCGTTCGTGGCGCGGCAACACGCACCAGGCTACGTGTGTTTACTCGCGATGAAACCGGGCGGCGAAATTTTCAATACGGCTATTCCATAACTGGAGGCCATAAAGGAAGAAACTAGATGAGAAATTTCAAACTGATTCGTGTTGATTCGAAAGAGGAATCCCTCTCCGCTGACAGCTCCGGGTGCTCTCTGGTCCCCGACATTGGCGGGGAGATACCCACTCCGCGGGAGCTGGAGGTGGAGGACCTGCTCTGCCGCGGCTACTCGCAAGAGAACATCGCCGCCATTTTTGGCCGGTCTATCAATACCATCTCCGCCCATGCCCTGAGTCTCTACCGGAAGCGCCGCGTACACAGTCAAGTGGGATTGCTACTGGCATATTTGGAGCGCAAAGGCATTTTCGTCTTTGCACATGAGGAATCCGAGCGTGAGTTGAGGGACTGTACTCCTTTGGAAGCCGCGCAATGAGGAATGGGTCCGCCCTGAACTATTCCGCCTAAATTCTAAAGCTCAATGCGCGTCCCCAACACTTGCAGGAACTGCGCGAGCCAGGCCGGGTGCGCGGGCCAGGCGGGCGCGGTGACAAGATTCCCGCAGGTATGCGCCTGATCCATGGCGACGTCGACGAAAGTTCCGCCGGCCCGCGTCACATCGGGCCCGACGGCCGGATAACAGCTGCAAGTTTTGCCTTTCAGCACATCGGCAGCGGCCAGTAACTGCGCCGCGTGGCAGATGGCCGCGATGGGTTTGTCGGCGGCGGCGAAGTGGCGCACGATTTCGAGTACGCGCGCGTTCAAACGGATGTACTCCGGCGCGCGCCCGCCGGGAATCACCAAGCCGTCGTAGTTCTCCGGCCGGACATCGTCGAAGGTTGCATTCAAGGTGAAATTGTGGCCGCGCTTTTCGCTGTAGGTTTGGTCGCCTTCAAAATCGTGGATCGCGGTGCGCACGGAATCGCCGGCGCGCTTGTTGGGGCAAACCGCGTGGACCACGTGCCCGACCATGAGAAGCGCCTGGAAGGGCACCATCACCTCGTAGTCTTCCACGTAGTCGCCAAGCAGCATCAGTAGCTTCTTCGCGGGCATTCAACCTCCTGAAGTCATGGTCGCATGGGCGCGCGCTTCCATATACAGCCGCACGGCGGTCTCGAGCGGCGGAAAGGGTTTGATGCCGGAGCGCTCCATTTTCGCGTTGGAAAGTGCGGAGTACTTGGGACGGCGCGCGGCCGTGCGAAATTCACGCTCGTTGGTAGGCTTCAATTCCGGATGCACTCCGGCGATTCGAAAAATCATGGACGCGTAGTCGAACCATGAGATGGCTTGTCCGCCACCAGCGTGAAAGACGCCGGTAAGTCCCCGGCCCAAAAAATCGGCCGCGCGCGCGGCCAGCACCGGCGCATACGTGGGCGAGGCTACGTGATCGTCCACTACACGAATGGGCTGCCCGTTGGCGGCCAGACGCAGCATGAGCTCGACAAAATTTCCGCGCGCGGTCTTCAATCCTCCGGGGCCGAACACGCCCGAGGTGCGAATAATGAGCGGGTGATCCAGGTAGGCCTGCGCGTACAACTCGCCGGCCAGCTTCGAAACGGCGTACGCTCCCAATGGATGGGTGGCGTCTTGCTCGGTGTACGCGCGGCCGGCCGTGCCGTCGAATACATAGTCGGTGGAGAAATGCAGGAGCCGTGCGTCGTGCTGGCGGCAGCACATCGCGAGATTGCGAACCGCCAGGCCGTTAGCCATCATCGCTTGCGCCGGCTCTTTTTCGGCGACATCCACCTGATTGTAGGCGGCCGCGTTGACGACGATAGCGGGATCCTCCCGCGCAAACACCTGCTCCACTTGAGCGCTATCGGCGATGTCCACTTGGGTACGATCGAATCCAGTGACTCGATAGCCGCGCTCGCTGAGGACAGTTACGAGTTCGATGCCAAGCTGCCCGCGGCACCCAAACACCAGCGTTTTCTCGGTTGGCATGCTACATCTGCCAGCGCCACAAGTTCGCGCCCACCGTGTAGCCGGCGCCCACCGCGGCGAACAGCACCAGATCGCCCTTCTTGAGCTTCGAGCAGCGCAGCGCGTCGCGGGTGGCCAAGGGAATGGTGGCGCCCGTGGTGTTTCCGTATTGATCGATATTGATCACCACCCGGTCGCAGTTGATGCCCAGGCGCTCGGCGGCGGCCGCGATGATTCGCCGATTGGCCTGATGCGGGATCATCACCGCCACATCGTCCACCGTCAGATGATTGCGCTCCAGCAGGTCGCGCGAACATTCCTCCATCTTGCGAACCGCGTACTTGAAAACCTGTTGCCCGTCCTGCTTGACGTAATGCAATCGATTTGCCACCGTCTCCGCGCTGGCGGGCATGCGGCTGCCTCCGGCGGGCTGCTTCAGATAATCGCCGCCCGAACCATCGATCTGGTTGACGAAATCGATGAACCCGGTTTCGCCCGGTTCGGTTGGCTCAATCAGCATGGCGCCTGCGCCGTCGCCGAACAGAATGCAGGTGGAGCGGTCGGTGTAGTCGATAATGCGCGACATCGTATCGGAGCCGATTACCAGCACTTTCTTATGGGAGCCGGCGGACACCAGATGCGCGGCCGTGGTGAGTCCGTAAATAAAGCCGGAGCAGGCTGCCACCAGATCGAATCCCCAGGCGTGTTTTGCGCCCAGCCGGTCCTGCACCAGGCAAGCGGTGGAAGGGAAGAGCATGTCTGGCGTTACGGTACACACCAGGATTGCATCCAATTCGGAGCCGTCGATCCCGCGCTGCTCGAGCGCGACTCGGGCGGCCTCCACCGCCATGTCGGACGTGGCAATCTCGGGCGGCGCGATGTGCCGCTGCAGGATGCCGACCCGCTGGACGATCCACTCGTTATTGGTGTCCACCATCTTTTCCAGGTCTTGATTGGTCAAAAGTCCCGGCGGCGTATAGCAGCCGAGCGCAGTTATCTTCGCGTTATACAATGCTTCTCCCTGACTCGATTCAGAATACAATACAGCGCCGCACACGATGAAATGGTTTGGTGTGATTGGCGAGTGGAAGCCGAATCTTACTTCTCGGGCCTGAATCGGAGGGCCATTTTGCCCGCCGGTCCTTTGTAGTGCAGTTCCAAGTCCTTCGTTTTGACCTTCCCGACTCCCTGGAAAAACAGCAGCCCCGAGGTTGGCTCCGTGATCAGCTTCTCGGGCAGGATCTTTTCCTTGATGGCGGCCAGCAGCGGATTCGCTTTTTCCTCGCGCGATTCCTGCACCTTCACATCCGGCGGCGGAGTGCTGCCGGAATTGCCGACGCCACCGATTCCGAATCCCCCGAAGCCGATGGAAGGTCTGTTCCCGTGATCTCCCAGCCCCCTGCGTCCGTTGGGCGTTACCGAAAGACTATCCGAGCCTGCAATCTGCCCCGGTTCGAAAGGCTCGGAACGCTGGCCGTCTTTGGCCGAGACCAGCAAGAAATCGTCCAGGCTGAGCTGCACCGGCTTGTCGCTCACCGGCCGTGCCGTCAAGCGGACCACGATGATGTCGTCGCCCAAGTCCGATCCCAGCTCCTGCTTGATCTGATCTTTGTCGAGCGGCGCCGAAACCGAAATATCGAGAAGTTGGTTCGAGGTTTCGTCGATGGGGAGCTTCTTATCAGCGCCGAACAAAACGATGGAAACACAAAACAGCGTGGCGCACTTCCAGTACAGGCGGTAGGACATAACGGCCTCATTCGCATTATACGGCCTAATCGAAAGGCAGGCCGGCGTAATTCTCAGCAAGCGAGGTCATGCCCGCGCGGGAGCCGGTGATGTAATCGAGCTCGGCGAGTTGCCGGCGATGGTCGAAGCCATCGCCACCGGGGAACAGGTGCAGCATGGAAGTCATCCACCAGGAAAAGCGCTGGACTTTCCAGGTACGGCGGAGGCATTTTGCCGAATACTGTTCGAGAAGATCGTGCCGGCCGGATTTGTAGAAAGCTTCCAGGGCTTGGGCAAGCACGCGCACATCCGAGATCGCGAGATTCAGTCCCTTCGCTCCCGTGGGCGGCACGATGTGCGCAGCGTCGCCGGCCAGGAACAGCCGTCCGTACTGCATCGGCTCGATCACAAAGCTGCGCATTCCGGTGACGCCTTTCTGAATCACGGGTCCCACGGCCGGCGCCCAGCCATCCTGCGTTCTCATCCGTGTGCAAAGCTCTTCCCAAACGCGAGCGTCCGGCCATCGGCTGAGATCTTCCTCGGGCGTGCATTGCAGATAGAGGCGCGTGATCTGGGGCGATCGCATGCTGAAGAGTGCGAAGCCGCGTTCGGTGTAGGTGTAGACCAGTTCTTCTGAGGTAGGCGGCGCTTCCGCTAAAATACCGAGCCACGCGAACGGATAGATGCGCTCGTAGGCAGTGATGATTCCTTCCGGCACGGCTGGGCGGCAGACGCCGTGAAAGCCATCGCAGCCGGCGATGAAATCGCACGCGATTTCTTCGGACGCGCCATCTTTGCGGTAATGAATTGTGGGGCGCTCGGAATCGAGATCATGAACGGAGAGATCGTCCACTTCGAACACAATCTGTCCGCGGGCGTCGAGACGCGCCTGGACAAGATCCTTCACCACTTCCTGCTGCGCATAGACCGTGATGGCGCGGCCACCGGTTAGTTCAGCCATATTGATGCGGTGACGGCGTCCGCCGAAGCTGAACCATACTCCTTCATGCCGCAATCCGTCCCGTTGCAGGCGCGCGCCAACGCCGGTATCGATCATGAGGTCAACCGTGCCTTGTTCCAGCACACCGGCCCGAACACGATCTTCAATGTACTGGCGGCTGCGGCACTCCAGAACAACCGACTCAATGCCGTGCAGGTGCAACAGGTGGGAAAGCATCAGGCCGGCCGGTCCGGCCCCAACGATGCCGACTTGGGTTCGCATGCCTTCTTAACTTACCAGCGCTTCAGAGGGCGCGTAGAATTGGAGAAGGAGAACGCCATGACTCCCAACCTGGACCAGTGGCCGGAGCTGCCGTTGGCCGCCTGGCAGGACACCTACGACACTTTGCACATGTGGACGCAAATTGTCGGGAAGATCCGCATGACGTTGACGCCGCTCATCAACCATTATTGGAACGCGACGTTGTATGTGAGCGCGCGCGGCCTGACTACCTCCGCGATCCCTTATCCGCGCGGAATCTTCGAAATCGAACTCGATTTTATCGGGCACAAATTGGTGATTCAGACCAGCCAGGGCGATGTCCGTATGCTGGATCTGGCGCCGCGTACCGTGGCCGATTTCTACGCGGAGGTAATGAGCACGCTGGCAGCGCTCCATATCGACGTGAAGATTACGGCCCATCCGGATGAAGTCGCGAATCCGATTCCGTTCGCCGAGGACCGCACGCATCACTCGTATGATCGCGTATATGTCGATCGCTTCCGGCGATTGCTCATTTCGGTGGACAAGGTTCTGAAGGACTTTCGCACGCGATTCATCGGCAAGTGCAGCCCGGTGCATTTCTTCTGGGGCAGCTTCGATATTGCGGTGACGCGGTTTTCCGGACGTCTTGCCCCGCCGCGGCCCGATCCCATGATGCAGGAAGCTTATTCGCACGAAGTGAGCAGCGCGGGATTTTGGCCGGGCGGAGGCGAGATCAAAGGACCGGCGTTCTATTCCTACACAACGCCCGAGCCGGCGGGTTTCAAGACTTATGCGGTTGGTCCCAGGCCGGCGTTTTATCACCACGGCATCGGCGAGTTTCTGCTGATGTACGATGACATCCGGAGTTCGGTGGCGCCAGGCGCACAACTGATGGAGTTCCTGGAAACCACCTATGAGGCCGGAGCGAATCTAGCCAAGTGGGATCGCGCCGCGCTGGAAAGGCCGGGCGAAAATCAAGCGGCAATCGGAGGTTAATATGGCAAAAGAATGCACGCACTTAAATCAAATCAGTCTTACGCAGCCCTCTAAGCATGTTTGTGAGGATTGCATCAAGATCGGAGACTCTTGGGTGCATCTGCGAATGTGCCTGGAGTGCGGCCACGTGGCTTGCTGCGATTCCTCGAAGAACAAGCATGCCACCAAGCATTTTCATTCGTCGCACCATCCACTGATGCGATCCATTGAGCCGGGCGAGCGCTGGATCTGGTGTTACGTGGATGAAATCGCGGCGGGCGAATTGAAAAGCTGATGCCCGCTGCGGAAGTGATGGTCCGCGGAAACGTGGCCGGCTTCAAGCAGGAGATTACTGCCGGAACGCACCGCTTTTTCTCGGATGAGCCGCCTGACCTGGGCGGCGAAGATGCCGGGCCCTCGCCTTATGAACTGCTGGCTGCCGCTTTGGGGGCTTGCACGTCCATGACGCTTGGCATGTATGCGCGGCGCGAGCACTGGCCGCTCGCGAGCGTAATTGTCCGGCTGCGGCATTCCAAAATCCATGCCGTCGATTGCGCCAACTGCGAAACAAAGGACGCGATGTTGGACCGTATCGACCGGGACATCGAGCTGATTGGAAACCTGAACAGCAAGCAGCGTGAGAAGCTGCTGGAGATCGCCGACAAGTGTCCGGTGCATCGCACGCTGACGCGGGGGATGAAAATATTCAGCCGGCTGGTGGACGCGGCGGAGATTGAACACCGCGATTGAATCAGGGGTTCGTCGATTTCTCGCCTCGCGGGGGCGGGGGAACGTGTTGCGGGCCCGGGGCCGCGCCGAGTTGTAGTGGACCGCCGTCCGGTGAGAACGCGGTCACGTTCAACTGTACGTTGCGCGCTTCGAAATCGCGGTGAACATGCGCCAAAGGTTCTTCCACAACGATGGTGACGTCGCGCACAGTAGGCGGCGGTCCGGATGCAAAGGCGGAGGCCCAGCGGGTTTCAATAGGTTCGATGTTCAGGCCGGCCGGAAAGGGCGAGTAGGAAATGGACTGCGCGAACGAATTGGCATTGGTGTGCCCGAGTTTCGCGTAGATCAGGCGCGCCGGCCATCGAAAAGCCGAACGGCAGTACACATCCCATTCGGCGCTCACGACGTTTGTGTAGCATTGCAGACCATCGAGCGCGTTCGCAGGCTGGTCGCTCAAGGGAAGAGCCTGCGATCGGGCGTTTCCGAATAGCGTAAGGTAAAGCGAGCCACGTACGGTAACCGGCTGGCCGCGCTCGCGTTTAAAAAACTCCGGATCGGCAGCGCACACAGCGGAAATCGTGACGGCGCTGGTGGAAATTGTATTGCGCTTCAGCTCCAAGCAGTCACCGATGCTCAGATTCTCGGTATACCCATCCGGACCGCGCAGCGAAACCCGGAGCGCGTCGGGCTGAAGCTCCGTCCCTTCGCGAATTCCCTGCACCAGAATTGGCAACCGGAGCGCGATTTTCGACGCAGGCGCGCCGGGAAAAGAGAGCGGCCCGCCATTATTGTCGTCACCAAGCGCAACCTGAATAGACGAAGCGACAGCGGGCTCTTTCGACAGGTGCGCCTGCAGAGCCAGCGCTAGCCGCCACGGGAGCGCGGCGAACAAGACAGCGCCGATTGCGACTCCGCCGATTGCCACCGAGCGGCTCATGACCGTGTTCCGGGTTTTGTATTGCAGGAAGATCACCGGCAGGCCGGCCGCGAGCAGGGCGACTGAGGCAATGGATTCCCGCACCCACGCCACTCCGCCCAACGACGGTCCGCTGAGCGGCAGCATCTCCCAGATGCCGGCGGCGGCCGCGAGGACAATCAATTGGGAAAAAATGAAAGCCGCCATTCCGGAGTTCAATGTGGCGATTGCGGCGAAGGGCAGCGACAGAAAAATGAACAACAGAACTTGCTCCCAAAGCAGGCCGGGCAGGCTCTGAACGAGAGGGAAGCCGTCGATGGCGAGAATGAATAAATGGGCCAGCAAGACCGGCAAATTCACGAAAATCGCAATAAACAGGAACTTGGCACCGAGCAGGCTTTGCCAGCGGTAAGGGCGGGTGATCCAGAATTGCTGATCGCCGGGAATGGCCTCGGCCAGCACCAGCCGCCCGATGAGAAACACCGCCGTCGCCACCAGCGCCAGTTCCGCCAGCCAGGAATTATTCTGCGCGTGCATCGCAGGCGTGTGCATGAGGGCGAAGGCCAGGGCCACAAGCAGGACCAGCGTAATCTCGTGACGCAGGTAGTAAACGTCCTTCCTGAAAATGTGCAAAGCCTGGCGCAGCATAGATTCTCCTTCAGGCGGCTTTCGGATGATTGCGCGCCAGGGTGCCGAAAATCGCGCGTAGCGGCATGGGGTGCGCGGTGATATTGCGAACCTGCCCAAAGACGCCGCGGATCTCGGCCGGAGTCCGCTCCGGATCGAAATGCGTTTCGATGAAACGGACCAGCGCCGGCGCGGTTTCCGGCCGCAGCCAGTGCTCCGGCCACGGGCGATCGAGC
>CAVQLV010000004.1:0-1738820 GCA_963713415.1 Bryobacterales bacterium
CTACGGACAAGTAGGAGCGCCTCGTATCAATCGACAGCTACGATCAATCGACAGCTACGATAAGATTCAGATGGTCGTTCGCACCTTCCCGGCGCTCGGTTCCTCGCCGTTGGTTCCTCCGCTCGGTTCTTATTGTGTTGTCCCCTGGCGGTGGTTGCTCGCCGGTTGGAAAACGACGTTGTCTTATGTGGGCGGCTGTCTGGTTTCGCATCAGACTCCGCGGTCCGCCGACCTTATCCTCGTCCTGGGCGGTAACTTTTGGGGCCGCGAGTGGTGAGGGTGCGGTCTGGGCAAGCAGGGTTATGCGCCCCTGGTATTGATCAGCGGCGTTCCCTATGCGGGACGCCCGGAAGGGGAAGCCGCCATCGATTTCCTGGTCGCACGAGGCTACCCGAAGCGGTTATTCCAAAGCTTCCTCCACCATGCCCCGTCCACCATTGGGGAAGCCATCGCGCTTCGCCCGGAACTGATCCGGCGCGGCGTAAAGCGGGTTCTTTTGGTGACCAGCTCGTACCATTCGCGCAGAGCTGCCATCGTTTTCCGGCTGTTCTGCCCCGGCATCCAGTTCATAACGATATCGGCGCCGGACTTTCTATATCATCCGGATGGTTGGTGGGAAGATGCCAGTTCGCGGAAACTATTCTTCTCGGAGTGGAGCAAGATCTTGGGCACGATATTGTTTGAATATCCGAGATATCTGGTAGAAAGCATCTTCCACAAGGGGGTGCCATGTGATTGATGGCGATTCTCTGCTGAAGCAAGCTTTAAATCACCATCGTTCCGGGAATTTCGCCGATGCCGCTAACTGCTATCGAAGTTCCTGCGGGAGAATCCAGGGCATCCGCACGGTTTGTACCTGCTCGGTTGCCTGGAATATCAAAGCGGAAACAACGCCGCGGCTACCGAGCTTTTGCGGCAGGCCGTCCTCATCGCGCCGCAAGCCGGCGATTACCACAACGCCCTCGGCTGCGCCTTGACTCGCATGGACAAGTTGGAAGATGCGGAACGAAGTATCCAGCGCGCCATCGCTCTGGATAATCGAGCAGAATTTCACAGCAGCCTCGGCATCCTTGCGGAAAAGGCAAAACCGCCTGTCCGAAGCCATAGCTGCTTTTCGAGAAGCGCTGCGTCTGGATTCCGGCGCCGCTGACACGCATTACAATCTCGGCAACGCTTTTCGAGCCAACGGCGACAGCGAGCAAGCGCTTCAAAGCTTTCGCCAGGCGTTGCAGTTGAACGTCAAACACTTTCATTCCCTCTCCGCTCTTGCGCAAATGATGCATGCGGCGGGTCGCAACGCGGAAGCCCAGGAGTATTTCAAAAAGGCTCTGGCCCTCCAACCTCAAGACACTGACTTGCTCTGCGACTTCGGCGACATCCTGCAGGAGTCGGGGGGCTGGGGCAAAGCCGTCGCATTCTATCAGCGTGCACTCCAAGTAAATCCGCGATTGGCGCGGGCCTGGTATTCGGGCGGCTGCGTAGAGATGACGCGCCGGGAATATTTTTCGGCGATCCTATGTTTCGAGAAGGCTGTTGAGCTTCAAGCCGATTGGCTGGAAGCCCGGCATAACCTGGCTCGTGCGCTGTATGAGCTGGGCCAGGTGAGCGCGGCCCTGGCTCATTTTCGATTCTGCGCCGCTCAGCCGCAAGAGGCCAGTGCTCAGGCGCGGGCCATGATTGCGGTGATTATTCCCGGTGTTCCCGAAGCGAACAACCAGGCGGTGCTGGAAGCGCGAACGAGCTGGGTGGAACGGGATCTCGCCCGGCAGCCTGTGGAAGCCAAACCTGCACCCAGAGCGGCCGGCGGGCGGCGGCTGCGAATCGGGTACGTTTCTTCATTCTTTCATCGCCAGAACTGGATGAAGCCAGTTTGGGGACTGATCAATCAGCACGACCGCGGCGTGGTAGAGGTGAACCTGTTTTCCGACTCGGCGGCGGCTCTATTCAATATGGTTACCTGCCACATTTGCAGGATCGGTTTTTTGATACCACGAATCTGGGGAACCAGGCTCTGGCTGCCCTCATCCGGCAAGCCGAAATTGACGTTCTGATCGATCTGAATGGGTATAGCAACATGCGGCGCCTTCCGCTATTTGCACTGCGGCCGTCCCCAGTCGCGATCGGGTGGTTCAATTTCTATAACTCCGGATGTACGCGACTACCGCTATGAGCGGCTTCGACTATTTGATCGGTGATGAACACGTCATTCCCGTCGAGGAGGAACGCTTTTATTCGGAGACGATTCTGCGAGTCCCAGGAAGTTACTTGACCTTCGAAGTGAACTATCCGGTGCCGCCGGTGGCCGCGCCGCCTTGCCTTATGAAGAGCGGGGTTACGTTTGGCTCTCTCGCATCGCAATACAAAATCACGAACGAAGTAGTTGCCAGCTGGAGTCGCATTCTGGAACAGAGTCCGAATAGTTCCCTCATCGTGAAAAATGCGCACCTGGCGTCGGCTGCTTCGCGCGGGTTTGTACACGGCCTCTTCGCGAAGCACGGCATCGGGCCGGAACAAGTTCTGCTCGAAGGCCCGGAAGAGCATTATGAATTCCTGAAGGCTTACGACCGAATCGATATCGTGCTCGACACGTTTCCGTATAACGGCGGCACCAGCACGACGGAGGCCATTTGGCAGGGTGTTCCGGTGATCGCTTTCCACGGAGATCGCTGGGCGTCGCGCACCAGCGCCTCCATTCTGCGTGAAGGCGATTTGGGGGAATTCGTGGCTCGCGATCTCGAGGACTATGTCGCATTGGCGGCCCGTTGGGGATCTGAGTCCGACACTCGGGACCGGCTCGGCGAACTCCGGCGCACGATGCGATCGAAACTGGCCGCTTCGTCGGTTTGCGACACGCTCCGTTTCGCGCGCGAAATGGAGCAGATCTATCGGACTTGTTGGAACCGGGCCGTCGGGAATTCCATGGCTGCACGGTGAGAATCACTCCAGTCGACTTTTATCCCATTTTGCCCGCTTCCACCTTCCGCGCGGTTTCCGAACCGTAGATAGGCAGCGAGTCATCGTTGAGCAAACCAATCTGCTTGAGCACGGAAGCCTGATCCCAGTAGATGTGTTCGTGGGCCAGCTTGCCGCCGCGAAAATGCACGATGGCAACCAGGGGGATTTCAACGCGTCTGTGGGTAGGAGCGACACCGGGCAGCATCCAAGGCATCTCCTGGGTGTGTGTAAACGAGAAGATCATTTCATCCACCAGTTGATCCGTCCCAACGGTGCGGGAAATCGGCTTCAACTCCGTATCGGGCGGCATCTTTGAGATGAAATCCTGGGAGTAGAAACGCTGCAGGGCGGGCTTTCCATAGCCGCCGGTCATCACCGGGATGTGATTCACGTAGGCGTCCTCCACCATAGTGGCGAGCGTAGCCTCGGTGTCGCGGGTGCCGAATTCGTGTTTGGTGTGCTCTTCCCACAGTTCGACCAAGCTTGGTTGGCTCATGCGATTCAGGGTACATGACTAAACGATTGCCGAAAACGCCCGTTCACATCCGCGAACCCCAGGCGTGGATGCCCAATGCCGCTTGGTTTTGGGCGACAAAACATTTCAAAATACTCATGTTTAATCGGGAGAGGGGCATGTTGCAGCTCCGGTTTTACAAGTATTCAAGTTGGACGTCGGCACCGAGTGCCGACGCCGTAGACTAAGCGGCATTGGGCGTGGGCGCCTACGCTACACAGGGCGGACTTCAATCTGCTGGGCTTTTGCGCCAACCTGCTAAACCGCCCTCATTGTCCGGCGGGTCTTTTCGTAGGTGGGCTGGCGGTGAAACTTAGGCCGAGTCATAATCTACCAGATACTCCAATGCGCCTTTCCACGGTTCTGTCCACGTTTGCACTGATCCTGTTCGCGGGTCTGCTCGGAGCGCAGCAGCCGGCGCCGGACCTGATCCTATCGAATGGCAAAATTATCACCGTCGACGAGCGCTTTAGGATCGCGCAGGCGGTGGCGATCCAAGGCGACCGCATCCTGGCGGTGGGAACCAATCAGGACATGGCACGGCTGGCCGGGACGAACACGCGCCGGATCGACTTAAAAGGCAGGGCCGTGATTCCCGGGCTGATCGATAACCACATGCATCTTCTGCGCGCTGGTGAGACGTGGCTGCGGGAGCTGCGTTTTGACGGTGTGGACTCCCGCAAGCAGGCCGTCGAGATGCTGCGCGCTCGGGTGAAAACGGCCGGACCGGGAGAATGGATTTACAATATCGGCGGTTGGGCTCATCAGCAATTCACCGACGACCCAAAACCATTTACGCGCGAAGAACTGGATCAGATCGCGCCGGAAAACCCGGTGGCGCTCCAGGAATCGTACTTCCAAGTTTTTCTGAACAGCCGCGCTCTGCAATCGTTGGGGATTCCAGAGCACCCACCGGATCCCCCAGGCTTCGTCAAAGGTTCCATTCTGCGCGACGCTCAAGGAAAACCCACGGGCGTAATCCGCGGCGACATCCCGGGCACTCGCGCCGTGGCTTCGAGACTTCCCAAGGTCCCGCCGGAACAGCTGGAGGCCAGCAGCCGCGCGTTGGTGGAAGATATGAATCGAGCGGGCCTTACGTCGGTCGGCGTGCCCGGATGCAACGCCGATGTACTGGACATTTTTCAAAAGTGGAAGGCCGAAGGCCATCTGAATATCCGGATCTTTTGCATTGACGGACTGCCGGGCGGAAATCCGGAGCAGGTGAACCGGGCGATCGAGCAGATTCCCCGCATCAAGCTGTTTCAGGGGGACAGCTATATCGACAATATCTTTTTTGGCGAAAGCGTCTATCAGCCGCTGCATGACCCGATGTTCGCGGTGAAGTCCGACCCAACGCCCGATCAGCTCATGGAGTGGCGCCGCATGGCCATGGCGATTGCCCAAGCCGGCCTGCCTCTGCACGTGCACGCGGAGTTGCATAACACTATCGATGGGTTCCTCGATCAAATCGAGGCGATCAACAAGCAATATCCCATCAAGAGTTTGCGCTGGACTTTTGCGCATATCAACCAGATCAACGCGGAACAGCTGGATCGTATGAAGAAGCTGGGGATGTACGCGGCAGTGCATCCATGGGCCGTCATTAACGGCGGGATCATGCACGACGAGTTCGGTGACGGCGCCTACGACATGCCTCCGCTCGCCACCATCCAGAACAGCGGCATTCAGTGGGGACTCGGAACCGATGGAACCGCGGCCAATCAAACCCTGCCGTTCACGACGCTCTATTTCGCCGTTACTGGCCGGATGGCGGGCGGCGCGAAGGTGAATCGGCAGAGCATCGGCCGGGAAGACGCCTTGATCGCGCATACTCGCAAAAATGCTTATTTCGTTTTCCAGGAAGACAACCTGGGCTCCATTCAGCTGGGCAAACTGGCGGACCTGGTGGTGCTCGATCGCGACTACCTGACGGTTCCGGCCGAACAGATCCGGAACATCAAACCAGTGATGACCATGGTGGGCGGCAGGATCGTATATGATTCCACTGTGCCGGCGCAGGCAGCGCGCTAGCGTGGCGGAAAGGAGTCGGCAATGCGCAGCATAATGACCATCTGCCTGATCTGCGCGCCTCTTTCGGCGCAGTGGCTGATTTACCCCACACCGGGGATTCCTCGACTGCCGGACGGTAAACCGAATCTGGCCGCACCCGCGCCCATGGCTCACGACGGCAAGCCGGATCTTTCCGGAGTCTGGATGACGGGCCCAGGCTACACCCGGAACCTCGCGAAGGATTTGAAGCCGGGCGAGGTTTCGTTCCAACCTTGGGCCGCGGCGTTGTACCAGCATCGCGTGGACACCAACGGCAAAGATGATCCGCAGGCCCGCTGCGTTCTTTCCGGCGTGCCCCGCGAGGACGTGGTGCCCTATCCGTTCAAGATCCTGAACACCAACGGGCCGATCGTAATTCTTTATGAGGCGCTACACAGCTACCGTCAGATCTTTATGGATGGGCGTCCGCTGCCCAAAGATCCCAACCCGGCCTGGATGGGATACTCAATTGGCCATTGGGACGGCGACACGCTGGTAGTGGACTCGGCGGGCTTCGAGGAAAATAATTGGCTCGACAATAACGGTCATCCGGGAACGGAATCCCTGCGCCTGACCGAGCGATTCCATCGCCGCGATTTCGGGCATATCGACCTTCAGGTCACCATCGACGATCCCAAAGCCTACACGAAGCCATGGACCGTAAATCTTCAGTTGACGCTGACCGATACGGAGCTGATTGAGTACGTCTGCGACGAGGACGAAAAAGACGTCACCCATTTAGTGGGCAAGTAATCTATTACGCGCGCGTTGCAACACGCTTTCCGGCGAGCACTGTAGCGCTGGGGAAAAGCTTCTGGCGGCCCATCCGTTTGTTGCCGAAGTTATCGACGAATTCAAATGTCCCTTCCCTCAGTTCCAGCACGGCGATGTCGGCCGGCGCACCCGTTTTCAGCGTGCCCCGATCGTGGAACACCGGAAAGGCCTTGGATGCATTGACGGTGGAGCAGGCGATCACCTGATCGATGGACAGGCCCAGCATCAAGAACTTCGACATCACGTTCGGAAAATTGATCACTTGGGCGGTGCGGGCTTCCTTAGTCCAGTCGGTGGAGAAAGTGTCCGGCAGGAAGCCGTCTCTGAGGACCTGGTCGGCGATATCCCAACGCAAGTGGCCGGTGCGCCCATTGCCCAAGTCAAACCGGACGCCCCGGCGCCGGGCGGCCATCACCTCGGGCAAGATGTGACCTGCATCATCGATGATACTGTTCGGCGGCGGAGCGAACATGTGGGTGACGATATCGCCCGGCTTCAGCAGCGAGAGGAGCCTGGGCAGCGGCGACACGGTCTGGCCCATGTGGATCATGACCGGGATTTGGAATGCCGATGCCACCTCCTGCGCACGCCGGAGCACCTCAAAATCGTTCGGGCCGGCGACGTCCCGCGATAGCCGCGCCTTCACCCCGGCAATCATCTCGCGGTTGCGCATGATCGCTTCACGCGCGGCGGCCACATCGGCGCGTTTGAGATCCATGGTGTCGCCTTCCGGGATGATGCCCGCGCGTCCGATGTTGATCAGAACGCGGCACTGCTGCGGGGCTGACTTGGCCACCGCGATGGCGTCGTCGATATGATCGGCGCCCTGCGATCCGGCATCGATCAGCCCGGTGACGCCGTCGGCGAGGCACAGTTCCGGCCCGTCGCTCGCGCGCGTGGCATGCGTGTGGATGTCGATCAAGCCGGGCACCACCAGCTTGCCGCTCGCGTCGATGGTTTCGGTGTTACCGGCGGAAAAATTGCCGCCGATTGCAACGATCCGGCCATTCGAGATGGCCACGTCGCGAATCGCATTCAGCTTGCGCGAAGGATCGATGACGCGCCCACCTTTCACGATCAAGTCGTATTTCGCGGCGCCGAAGACGCGCGGAATAGCGATGGAAGCGGCTGTCGCTCGATAAACAAACTGTCGCCGATTCATCATGTTTAATTTCCTCCAGGCTGCGGGTGCGGTACGTAATCTTTTTGAACTCTGGCCTTCAGCGCGTCCCGATCCACCAGCGCCTGCTTGAACTTTGCCGCAAGCGCCTCGCGATCCAGCCGCACTCCGCCGAGGTACACACTATCAATTTCCCGCGTGTTGCGGATGTTCTCCAGCGGATTCGCATTCAGCACCATAAAATCAGCTCGCTTGCCCTTGGCCAGCACGCCGGTGTCTTTGATGCGCAGCACTTCGGTGGGCCTGGAAGTGGAAGCGATGATCGCCTCCGACGGCGTCAGGCCGAGCCGCACGTACATCCCGATCTCATGATGCTCCGCAAAGCCGTAAGAATATTTCGCGGAAACGCCGGCGTCGGTGCCGAGCACGATCCGCGCGCCCGCCGCGATGTACTTCGGGAAATTGTACCGAAGGTTCTCTTCGCGCCGGAGAAACTGCGCGCTGGCGGGCGCTGCGCACGGCGGCGAAGGCAGCCAGGTTTTACCCGCTTTTATATCGGCGATCACGCTCGCCGGCAACACCTGTTCGATGAAGCCGTTGTCGCCGTCGCAAAGCTCGGAGCGATCGCCCAGGCCCATCACCGGCGTCCAATATGGCTTGTGCGCCTTGAGAATTGCGATAAACTCGTCGTCCACCTTTTCGGCCATGAGCGTGTGCACCAGCACATCCACGCCGGCCTTCACTACGCCTTTCTGATCTTCCAGGTTCGTCGCGTGCGCATGCACGATCATGCCGTGCTGGTGCGCTTCGGCGATCAGGGCCGTGTAAACTTCCGGCGGCATTTTCTTCCTGCTGCCTCGCAGATTGTCGCGATTGTCCACCCAGAATTTGAGCTCGTGGATATTCCTGGCCGCGATCTTCCGCACGGTGGCAACAGCTTCCTGGGGCGTGGAGACTTCATACACCGCGTGCAACGGCCCAGTCCCTTGGATCAAGAGCGCATCCGGACCACCTCCCGGCGGCGCCATTCCCGCCGCGAAGAAGAACCGCGCCGCCGGAGGAAATTTCCCGGCCAACTGATTTTGCTGAAACTCGATGGCGAAGTCCGTCGGCTGCTCGCCCATAGACAAGGCCGTGCCGACGCCGTAATACGCTTCGCGCTCCAGGTGGTCCAGAACGTTTTCAGCGGTGTGGTTCCGGACGCTCCAGCTCACATAGCCTTCATATCCGATGTGGACATGAATGTTATTCAGGGTGGGCATGACGGTCTTGCCGGCGAGGTCGACATGAGCGGCTCCGGCGGGCGCGTGGATGGAGCTTTTCGCGCCTATCGCGACAATGCGCCCATTCCGGACCACGAACGCTCCGTTCTCAATCGGCGCGCTCGCATCGCCGATGATCAGACGCGCGCCTTCATAGATTACGGTGCGTGGCTGCGCCTCCGCGGCCGCCGACGCCAGCACAACCATCGCCAAGCAGCTAGCCACGCGCCGCCAGTTCGCGCATTTCATTGAGTAGAAGTATACATTGGTGAGATGACGCCGCGGTTGGCGCGCTGGACATTTGCGGGCGCCCTGACCATTTCTATGCTGCACGCCCAGTCTACAGTTCGCGAGGCGTATGCCACCGTGCCCGGAGCGCGGATCTTTTATCGCGACACCGGTGGCAGCGGAGTGCCGGTAATCCTATTGCACGCCAATACGGGCAGCAGCCGCGTCTGGGAATACCAAATTCCCGCGTTTGTGGCGGCCGGTTATCGCGTGATCGCCTTCGACCGGCGCGGTTGGGGCCGGACTGAAATCAATTCCACGGATCCGCAGCCGGGCACTGCGGCAGATGATTTGCTCGCCTTGCTCGATCAGTTGCATCTCGACCGCGTGCACGTGATCGGCACGGCCGCCGGCGGATTCGTGGCGCTCGATTTCGTTTTGTCTTATCCGCAGAGGGTGCGCAGCCTGGTAATCGCCAACTCCATCGGCGCGGTGCAGGACCCAGAGTATCTGGCACTGGGGCAGCGCATTCGCCCGCCCGAGTTCGCCAAGCTGCCGCCGGATTTTCGCGAGTTGGGCCCCTCCTATCGCGCCAGTAACGCCGCGGGCGCCGCGCGCTGGGTGGAACTGGAAAAGATCAGCCGGCCGCCGGGCCCTCCCGCGCCAGCGCAGCCGCTACGCAACCACGTCACTTTTGCGATGCTTGAAACCATTCACACGCCTACGCTGCTGCTGACCGGCGACGCCGATCTCTATGCACCGCCGCCCATCCTGCCGCTTTTCGCGGCGCGTATCAAAGGCTCCGAGACGCTAATCATCCCCGAAGCCGGGCACTCCGCCTATTGGGAGCAGCCTGAGGTTTTCAATCGAGCCGTTTTGAAATTTCTAGGAAAACACTAAGATTGCTGGCCACAGATGAACACGGATAAACAACACGGATGCATCCTGCCAAGGCCGGATTTCGCGTTTAGGCGTTGAGCCTCCATTTCACGTATAATTCACTTCGTCCGGCTTTCGGAAAGGAGAGATAGCCATGGCGCGTACGATGTGCTTCGGACTTCTCCTCGCTGTGCCGCTTGCGGCCAGCACGGTTCGTATCATTCAGACCAACAGCGCCGGCGACGATGTTTCCATCATCGATCCGGCAATCAACAAGGTGGTTGGCACCATCCATGACATCGAGGTCAACCATGGCGCCGCGGCTGCTCCGGACGGCAGTTGTTATTTCATCAGCGACGAAGGGCGCAGCACGCTGGACGTGGTAGATCGCAAAACGCTCAAGATCACGCGCCGCATCCGCCTGAGCGGCCATCCGAACAACATCGCGATCAGCAAGGACGGACGCCGCGTGTATGTTTCCATCGCGGTTGCTCCGGGCGCCGTGGATGTCATCGACACCAAGTCGCTCGCGGATGTGAAGAGCATTCCGGTGAAAGGCGCCGTGCACAACACCTACGTGACGCCGGACGGCAAGTACGTGGTCAGCGGTTCCATTGCGTCGAAAACGATCACCGTGATCGATCAAAAGACAGAAGAGCCCGTCTGGTCGCTGACCATGGACCAGGGCATTCGTCCCATGGCGTTCTTCACGAATCCCGATGGGTCCACCAAGTGGATCTTCGCCCAGCTCTCCGGATTCAATGGATTCGCGGTGGTGGACTTTGCCACTCACAAGGAGATTCATCGCATCAAGCTGCCCGATCTTCCTCCCGGCAAAGCTCCCTACATGTGGGGTGGAAGCGAGTCTCACGGCATGGCCATCACGCACGATGAAAAGACGCTGGTAGTGAACAGCCGCCTGAATTCTTCCATCTACTATTACTCGCTGCCGGATTTGAAAGTGCTGGGCAGCACCGAGGTGGGACGCTCGCCCGACTGGGTGACGCTCACCCCCGATGGCAGGACCGCATACGTGGCCAACGCGGCATCCAACTCGGTGTCGGTGGTGGATATCAAGTCCATGAAAGAGATCACGCGGATTCCGGTGGGCGAGGTTCCCAAGCGCAACATCACCGCGGTGCTGCCGTAACAGCAAAGGAGAATCCGATATGAGGCTTGCCCGTCTTGCGCTCTTCGTGGCGATCGCTTTGGTAACTCGTGCGGCGATAGCGCAATCGCTCGACTACGAAAGTTACAAGAAAACGGTTGAGCCCATTTTTATCAAGAAGCGCGCCGGCCACGCACGCTGCGTCGCTTGCCACAGCGCGTCGAATAACGCCTTTCGGCTGCAACCTCTGCCGGAGGACGGCGCCTGGACCGAAGAGCAGTCGCGGCTGAACTATGAGTCTGTGAAGAATCTGGTGAACCATGCGAATCCCGCGGCCAGCAGGCTGCTCATGCATCCGCTGGCTCATGAAGGGGGCGGCGATGAGTTCCATAGCGGCGGGCGCCAATTTCTCTCCAAGGATGATCCCGACTGGAAGGCGCTGGCGTCCTGGGCAGGCGCCACGGAATAGCCTTTCAGCGCCCGCGCGCTTCTACTTCCGGGTATCCTTGCCGAGGATGTGGCTGACGTCCTGATTGTTTTCGTTGCAGATGTACTCCATAATCTCGGAGTTCTCCACCAAAGGCGAGTGGCCATACATCGTGAACGGCCGGGTATAAGCGCCGGGATCGTCGATCACCACTTCGAACTCCAGGTGGGAGTAATCGGGCCGCCGGTAGCGCTCCGTGATGTGCAGCTTTTCGGTATGGGGATGTCCGGCAAAATCGAACCAGAACTTGTCGTTGAAACCGATAGTATCCACCACCAGCGTGTCGCCCTCCCATTTGCCGATGGAGTGCCCGTACCAGGTGGGATCGAGATCGGCGGGATGTCCGCGCCCGTCCAGGAAAATCTGCCGGTAGCTGTGGATGTTGCCCTCGAACAAGAAGACCACCAGTTTGGGCTGCTGGATGATCTTCCAAGGATACGGGGCCATCCGCGGAACGCCGCCTGGAAGGCAGTTCGCTTCCGGGTCGTCTTTTGACATACGCGTTTTGGTCAACTTCGCCGCCCACGGCTGCATCGGCACTGTCTCGCCCTTCTTGAGCGCGCTGTTGATGTCGTAAATGAAGTTGTGATCGGGACCCCACAGGCCATTGAGATCCGGTTTGCCATCGGCGGTACGAGGCGCAGGCTTATTGGTGGAAGGCGCGGATTGTCCCAGGGCGAGCGGAGGGAGAGCAACGGAAACCGCCGCGCAGATGAACAGCAACCGGGCTAGATGCTTGTGCATTCCGAACTAGGAAGATTGTATATCACAGCGCAGAGCAGGCATAGCGGCGCATCAGCCTCGTTTGGGAAGCGAATGTGCAAGCTACACCGGCGATGCCTCTGAAACACCTGCTCTTGTTCCGAATCGGAACCATGGCGCTAGCGTTCTGTGCCATTCTGAGCGCCCAACCCGGTACGATTCCCAAATGGGGACAAAAGTGGGTACCGCCTCATAACTACCACATCCCTTCCTGCAAAAACTGCGTGCGCGACTTGAATGGAACCATATCGCAAAATCCGGCGCCCGTGCGCGCATTTCGCGCGAAACATCCTTGCCCCGCCACTGGATCGGTGAAGGGCGCCTGTGATGGTTACGTGGTCGGCCACATCAAACCCCTCAGCCGGGGAGGCAGCGACACGGCCGCGAACATGCGCTGGCGAACCACGGCGCAAGCCGTCAAGGAGCGCCCCAAGTGATTCGTTACCCCCTGGTTAGCCCAGGCCAACTACCGCGCCTATCGGTATTTTTTTCGGCTCCCATCCCATCAAGAGGCAACCCAGGCTTCGAGTCGCGTTGAAAGCGAAGGACGGTGACGAGTGGCATGGTTCTTGCCCGCCTTGGTGGGGAGGTTCCATGAGCACTACAACCGCGATCTTAATCGTTGTCGTTATTCTTGCCCTTGCTATCGCGGCATGGGCGTACATCGAGCGCCAGAAAACGCTCCGGCTGCGAAACAAATATGGGCTGGAGTATGACCGGCTGGCGGAACAACAGCGCAGCGCGCGCAGCGCTGAAAACATCCTCGAACAGCGCGAAAAACGCGTCTCAAAATTTAACATCCGGCCCCTCCGCGAAGAGGAACGCGCCCGATTCGCGGCCCAATGGCGCGCCGTGCAGGAGCAGTTCGTGGATGATCCACGCCGCGCGGTTTCCGAGGCGGATCGGCTGATCAACGAGGCCTTAAAGGCGCGCGGCTATCCAATGGGAGAATTCGAACAGCAAGCCGCGGATCTTTCGGTCCAATACCCGCACGTGGTGGAGAATTACCGCAGGGCGCACCAGATTGCGGTCGCGGACGAGCGCGGCTCGGCGAGCACGGAAGACCTGCGCCAAGCGATGCAGTATTACCGGAGTCTTTTTGAGGATGTTTTAGAAATGAAAATTGCGAGCGTTGAACACGTGGAGGTCCGTCATGGCTAGTGAATTAATCTATTCCGAAATACAACAAACGGAGGCGCTGCCAATGCCGGCGGCTAACGAACGCGCCGAGATTACCGCGCCGAACGGCTCACAGGAGCACGCGGCCCTTTTTCCAGTGGAGGACATGGATCAGTTCCGCGCCCGCTGGCGGGAGATCCAGGGTGCTTTCGTGGACGAGCCGCGCAAGGCGGTGGAACAAGCCAGTGGATTGGTGGAGCAAGTCATCCAGCGGCTCACCGACGTTTTTGCGAGCGAGCGCGGCAGGCTTGAAAAAGAGTGGGGGCAAGGCAAAGATGTCTCAACCGAAGATCTTCGCCAAGCTCTGCGGCGCTACCGTTCGTTCTTCGACCGGCTTCTCTCGGTCTAGCGCACCCGGGGGGATGGTGGTGGGACGCCACGGGATAAGACTGGGATTTGCCGCCGGACGCCGATCCGCATAGACTAGATAAGTAGCCAATCGTCAACTTCGCGGGATAGCAGGCGTGTCCTGAAGAACGCGCGGTTGGCTGCTCATGTCAGAACCCTGTTGTTAGACATAGGCTTTTTCGACGATAAGGATGAAGCGTCTTACGACCGGGAGTTCTAACATATGTCAACGGCCAGTGCCCGCGCAGCCAGTTACGTTCTGACTTTAGAAGAGATCGCCCACCTGGCGGCCGAAGGCGGGAAGCCCGCCGAAACGCTGATGAACGTGGTGGCGTTGATCGCACGGCGGTTCCAGGCCGACGTATGTTCCGTCTATTTGTTGGAGCCGGATCGCGCGAATCTGGTGATGGCCGCCACCATCGGGCTTCGCCCGCAGTGCATCGGCACTCTGCGCATGGCGCTAACGGAAGGTCTGGCTGGTTTGGTAGCCGAGCAGGTGCGGCCAGTGGCGGTGGAAAATGCCATCAGCCATCCGCGTTTTAAGTATTTCAGCGAAGCGGGCGAAGAATCCTACCATTCGTTTTGCGGCGTCCCGCTGATCGATCAAGGCGTCCTGCAGGGCGTGCTGGTGGTGCAAACCATCGATCCGCGTGCCTTCACTGACGATGAAGTGCAAATGCTGGTGGAAGCCGCCGCGCAGGTGGCTCCCGTGGTCAGCGAGGCGCGCACGCTGGACCGGTTTATTGCGCCGGTGCAAGAGCGCCTGTGGGCCATCGCGCGAAACTTATGGTGGAGCTGGGACAACGATTCCACCAGCCTGTTCCGCGATCTGGATCCGGTGCGTTTCCGCGAATTGAACCATAATCCCATCGCGCTCTTGTCAGAGATCCCGCTGGCCAAACTGGAGCGGCGCGCCGGAGAGCTGGTGCTGCATAGCCGCATTAATTACGCCTATCGCCGCCAGCAGGAATATCTGCGGGCCGATCGTACCTGGGGTGCAACTCACGCTGGAGCGCTGCGGCCGCGTCCGGTGGCGTATTTCTCCGCCGAATTCGGACTGCATGAGTCGCTACCCATTTATTCGGGCGGCTTGGGTGTGCTCGCCGGCGACCATATCAAGAGCGCGTCCGATCTGGACATCCCACTGGTCGGCATCGGCCTCTTTTACAGCCAGGGCTATTTCCGCCAGCGCCTGGATCGGGATGGCTGGCAGCAGGAGCAATACCTGCAAACCGACGTCACTCAGCTTCCCATGGAGCCTGCCATCGGCAAGAACGGCGAACCGGTAGCGGTGCAATTGGAAACTCGCAGTGGCATTATTCGCGCCAAAGTGTGGCGGGTGAAAGTGGGCCGGTGCGATTTGCTGCTGCTGGATTCTAACGTGGAAGGCAACGCGCCCGAGGACCGCGAGCTCACTTCGCGCCTCTATGGCGGCGATGGCCGCATTCGCATTCGCCAGGAACTGCTGCTCGGCGCAGGCGGATTCCGCGCCTTGAAAGCCATGGGCATCACGCCCGGCGTACTGCACCTGAACGAGGGCCACAGCGGTTTTGTTGTGCTGGAAGCCATCGCGAACCGGATGCAGGAAGAAGGGCTCTCTTTCCAGCAAGCCGTCCCGCGAGTCTCGCGCGAAGTAGTTTTCACCACCCATACCCCGGTGCCCGCCGGGCACGATCGCTTCAACTCCGGCTTGATCGAAGAGCATCTGGGCCCGCTGCGCGAGCGGCTGGGCCTGTCCGACCGCCAGCTCATGGACCTGGGCCGCGAAATCCCCGGCAACGAATTCGAAGAGTTTTGCATGACCGTGCTCGGCCTGAGACTTTCGCGGCGCGCCAATGCCGTTTCCGCCCTGCATGGCGAGGTTTCGCGCGCCATGTGGACCGGCCTCTATCCCGGCAAGCTGGAGGACGAAGTGCCGATCGGCCACATCACCAACGGCGTGCACGTTCCCACCTGGCTGGCGTCGCAAATGTTCCGGCTCTACGATCGGCACCTCGGCAATGGCTGGCATGAACACAGCGGCGAATCGCGCATCTGGGAGGGCATTGAGAATATCGACGACGGCGAGCTGTGGGAAACGCACGGCGCCCTGAAGCTGCGGCTGCTGGAGTTCGTGCGGCGGCGAGCCGTGGAACAATCCCAGCGGCGCGGCGAATCGCCCGAGAGTCTGCAAAGGCTCAGCCGGGTGCTCAGCCCCGACGCGCTCACTATCGGATTTGCGCGCCGCTTTGCCACCTACAAGCGCGCCAACCTCATCTTGGCCGATATCGAGAAGCTGGCATCCATGGTGAACGATCCCAAACGTCCGGTGCAGTTCGTCTTTGCCGGCAAAGCGCATCCGCGCGACGAACCTGGCAAGCGGGTTTTGCAGCAAATTGCGGAATTGATGCGCGATCCGCAGTTCTCCGATAAATTCGTCTTCGTCGAAGACTACGACATCAACGTTGGGCGGCTCTTCGTTCAGGGAGTGGATGTGTGGCTGAACAATCCGCGCCTGCCTCTGGAAGCCTCCGGCACCAGCGGGCAAAAGGTGGTGTTGAATGGTGGCTTAAACCTTTCGGTGCTGGACGGCTGGTGGGCGGAAGCGTACGACGGCTTGAACGGTTTCGCCATCGGGACCGGCAGAACACATTCCAACATGAATGTTCATGACACCCGCGACGGTGACGACCTGTACCGAACGCTGCGCGAAGAGGTAATTCCGCTCTACTACCAGCGGGACCGTGACGGGCTGCCGCGCGGCTGGATCAAACGGATGAAGCGCACCATCCGGACGCTGGGCTGGCGCTTCAATGCCAATCGCATGGTGATGGATTACACGCTGAAGTGCTACGTGCCCGCCGCCGGCGGCACCTCCAGCCATATGAGCTCGCACGGATAAATCTGCGGATTGTCACTTCTTCGGCCGGGCACGCGTCTATTCCATGAAGAAGGCCCATGAAGAAGGAGCCCACGTATGGCAGCAACAATTACCGATCGCGACGGGAAATCCAAAACCGCTTCGGCCGTGGACGCCAGGCATTATCCCGAACAAAACGAGGTCCCGAAGGAACATCCGCTGGTTTCCGACGGCCCGGACCTCGAAGAGATCAAGGCTCGCGCGTACGAGCTTTGGGTGGAGCGCGGATGTCCTCACGGTTCCGCTGACCAGGATTGGCATGCGGCCGAACGAGAGCTGCGGGCGAAAAACGGGTCCCAGCGGATCTCCGACAAAATTCACGAAAGCTCCGGATCCGTGCAACGTTAAGGCTTAGTTTTCCTGGAGCGCGTCTTTCGCCAACCAGACTTGAGCCACCAGCCGGCCGCGAGCACTCCGATGGCGCCGGCCGCTTCCGCCGCATAGCGTACTCCATCGCCCGGCGCGAACGTTTGAACCATGAATTCATCGGTCATGATCATCTGCCCGGCCACTCTTCCAAGCAGTGCCGCGCCAATATAGACGATCACCGGATAGCGATCCATCAAAGTAACGAGCAGCCCGCTGGCAAAAATCACCAGAGGGATGCTGACCCCCAGCCCGAACAACAACAGCTCAAAGCTCCCATGGGCCAGCGCCGCAATCGCCAGCATATTGTCGGTGGACATAGTCACGTCCGCCACGATAATAAACCACATCGCCTTCCAGAAGCCGGTGAGATGTGTGGCGGAAGATTCGAGCGGTGGCTCCTCGCGAAAAAGTCCGACAGCGATCCAAAGAACCGCGGCGCCGCCGATAATCTGGAGAAATTTCACGTGCAGCAAGCGTGCCGCGAAGTAGGTCGCGGTCACCAGTGCGATGACGGCGCAAGCGGCTCCGGCAATCATCGCGCGTTTGCGGAGCCGCCCTGGCAGCGATTTGGCTGCCGCTGCGATCACCACCGCGTTGTCGCCGCTCAAGGTCAGGTCCACCAGTACGATGGAGACCAGACTGGCGATGAACTGCCAATGCCGTTGGATGAGATTCATCGCCCGAACGCCAT
The DNA here is from genome assembly GCA_963713415.1 of Bryobacterales bacterium. Lineage (GTDB taxonomy): Bacteria > Acidobacteriota > Terriglobia > Bryobacterales > Bryobacteraceae > Palsa-89. The sequence continues at coordinate 17,625 of CAVQLV010000004.1, forward strand.
TCTAGCGTGCCGCGACATACGCCCGCCCCGGCGGTTAACTTCCGTGCCGCAGGCGCCGCCTGACCCAGTCGTGGAAATCGGGCCAGAACTCCGGGAGCAGATGGGCCAAACCGGATCCGGCAACGTTGGTGCCCCAGTTGACAGCGGCCGCGCTTGCGGTGCGGCTCGCCGGCGGGTAATAGGCATTGGAGAGCGCGGCGCTCATGGCGGTTCCGGCAACGTTGGACCAGTTGAAAGTGGCCTGGCCTGCGTCCTTGCGAGTTACCACCGAACGGCTGATCGCGTAAAAGACGCGCGGCCACATCCGGTGTGCCGGGCCGCGGCGGATATAGCGCGTATCTTCGTGAAGCGCGGAGGCGAGCAGAAAATCGCCAAAGAAGTTCTGCGTAATAATGTCACCCACGGCGGCTCCGAAGCGCTCGGGATAGGCCGGCCAGAGAGCGCGGCCGTACAGCGGCGTCGTATTGGCTGCCTGCGAAACCGCAGCATTGAAGGCGCCGGCGGCCAGCGTGAATGGTGCGAAGGTTTCGGTTTCGAACAGGCTCCATTTTTCGGCGACGGAAGGCGTTGAGAGCCCGGACGTTGTGAAGGAATCCCCGCTGCTTTGAGCGAGAATACACGGCCAAACGGCTACGAAAAAGACAGCGAACTGCGGCCAGCGCATTCTCCAATGTGACGCGTGTCAGTGAGAATCGTGTCGAATCATGCGTATACTAATTACCGATGGCGATCAGCACCACCTCCCCGGCACAGCAGCAATCCAGCCCAATCCCGCCGCCCGAACCAGATCTCACGGTGAACGAATTACTCCAGCGCGCCGACGCGCTTCGTCCCTTGCTCCGGGAACGCCAGGCCGAGTGCGAAGCATCCGGTGAGCTGTCCGAAGATACCAACCAAAAGTTCATAGCGGCTGGCTTCTATCGCATCCTGCAACCGCGCCTGTTCGGAGGCTACGAATTCCCGCTGCCCGATTTTATTCGCGTGATGATGGCCGTCGCGCGGGGCTGTTCGGAAAGCGCCTGGGTGCTGGCGCTTACCTCCGGCCACACCGTTCTCGCCGCGCAATTATCCGAAAGCGCACAGCGCGAGGCTTTCGGCCCGTTGGGCGATTTCCGCGCGCCCGGCGTCGGCATGCCCACCGGCGTTGGCGTTCCCTGCGATGGCGGCTATCGCGTCAAAGGCGCCTGGGACTACGCCTCCGGCTGCGACCTCGCCACGCATTTCTTCGGATCCACCATGGTGCACGATCCGGAAACGAAAGCGCCGCTCGGCAACGCCTGGATTCTTTTTGATCGCCACCAGTTCAAAATCGTCGACAATTGGAGCGTTATCGGGATGCAGGGCACCGGTTCGCGCCGCGTAGTGATCGAAGATGCATTCGTTTCAGCCGATCGGGCGCTCTGGTTTCTGGATGGCCAGGGCCGGCCGATTCGCGATCAGCCGGGCCACGCGCTGCATCCCAATCCGATGTATCACGGCTGGCTCGCGCCGCTGCTCATCTCGGAAGTGGCCGCGGTTTCGGTGGGAGCGGCGCGTGGCGCGCTGGATATTTACGGGGAAATCCTGACCAATAAGAAAACGAATTTCCCGCCCTTCCACTCGCGTTCGCGCGAGGCCGAATTTCAGCAGCATTTCGGCGAAGCGCAGGCTCTGATCGATACCGCCGAAGCCGCGCTATTAAAATTGACCGCCGATTATATGGATCTCGCCCGGCAGCACGTCGCAAGCGGCGTGCCGCTCGACGAGGAAATGGAGCGCCGCCTCATTCTGATGGAGCAGCATGTCATTCGCCTGGTATGGGACGCTGTGGAACTGATGTTCCGTACCAGCGGTACATCGGCCGCCTCCAAGAGCTCACCGCTCGGACGCGCGCTGCGCAATCTGGCCGTGATCCGCACCCACGTCACGCTTCAGCTCGATCACACCGCGGCCAATGCCGGCCGGCTGCACTTCGGCCTCCCGCCGCTGAGCCGCTTTTAGCTGCCTCGGGGGGAAAACGCAGTACAATAAGCTCGCCACGGATAAACACAGATGAACACGGATCGGCGGCTACCCGCTTTTATCTGAGTTTAATGACTGGCTCTCACGGCCGTCCCTCGCTTGAGGGAGGCACCAATCCTTTGATCCGCAGGAATGCCCCCATAATCCCGTACATTTCGTTGTCGTGCGCGATGTTCCAGTTGAGCAGGCCCATTTTGCTCATGTCCCATCGAAACCACTTCACCGGGGCGGCGCCGGCCCGGTCGGTCATGGAGGCGTACACCGAATCGCAATAATCGAACGACGCCTGGAGCGATGCCACTAAGTCGGCCTTGGCGGGTTTCGGTGGCGGGAACTTCACGTTGGCGGTAGTCTTGTCGCCTTTCACCACCTGGCACATCAGCAGCTGCGCGTCGGCCACGTGCGCAATCATCTGGGCAAAGGTGCGCACCTGGGGAACGGTCCGGAACGAGTAATCTTCAGCCGGCATCTTCTCGGCGGCTTTGAGCAGGCTATCCTTCACCAGCGCATAACTCTGCCGGGCGTCGGCGCTGGAGGGATTGTCCTGCGCCCCGAGCGCCGCCGCGCAAATCAATGCGCAAAATACGATCCGACGAGTTGTAAGGTTCATTTTCCCACCAGGTGCTGGAGATCCTTGTTGTTCTCGTTGCAGACGTACTCGAGCAGATCCGTATCGGGCATGAGCTTGAGCGGCAGCGTCACATTCCATGGCTTGGTGTACGCCTTGGGATCGTCGATGGTGATCAGAATATCCATGTGCCCGAAATCTTTCCGCCGAAAGCGCTCGGTCACGTGCAGGGCGTCGGTGGCGGGACGGCCATCGTTATCCAGCCAGCCCTGGTCGTTGAACCCGGCAGTCTCGGCCACAAAATCGTTCCCGTCCCAATGCCCTATGGAATAACCCTGCCAGGTGGGATTGGGATCTTTCGGAAGCTCGCGCCCATCGGTGAAAATCTGGCGATAGCTGTGGACGGCTTCATAGAGAACGATCACCATCTTGTCGCCGTTCACAATCTTGAAGGGATAGGGGACGGCATCGGATCGCGGCACTCCGCCGGGGATGCAGTTCCCGGTCGGGTCGTCCTTGCTGTTATTGTCGCGCCGGTGCTGGAATAGCGCCTTCGCCCACGGCTGGAAAGGAGCATCGCCCGGTTTCAGGTCCGTCGCGATGTTGCCGATGTAGGGCGGGGAAGGCTTCCAGATGCCCGAAAGGTCCGGCTTCCCGTCGGGAGTCTGGGGCGTGGGCGCCGCCAGATTGGCTGTCCCATCCGGCAGGCGTGGGATTCCTGGCGTCCGGACGTCCAGCCACTGCGCGGCGGCGGGAACAGCCGCGGCGCAAAGCACGGCAATCGCGCCGGCCGCCAGCAATACCAGACGCAACTGAGAGTATCCGCGTGTCATCAGGCACCCCGTCCACCGTCCGCTTAGATCGGTAATCAGTATACATGCAGGCTGCTCGGGATGGAGGCAGGCAGGAGCCCTAATAAATAAGCGTCTTCCGTCCGATAAGAAGATGGGAACAAAAGACGGGAACAATTCGCCGCCACATGATATCTCTGCGCAAAACCGCAACCGAGCTCGAACGCCTGGAAGAGCTGCATCGCGCCGCCGTCAACTGCTACGCGCAGGCGCTGCGCTCCACCGAACAGAACGCCATTGAGCTGGATAGCGCCCAGGCCGCGCACTTTCGCACACAGTTGCAGGCTCTCCGGGACCAGCTGCGCGCCGACGCCACTTCCCGCGAACTGGATGCCGTCCAAACCTCCTTCGACACGGAACTCAAGCAATATCACGATCAGGCAGGCGAGCAGGTGAAAAGGCTTCGCCGGGAGGTGCAAGCTGCGGCCGCTGCGGTTGAATCCTTCACTGTCTCCATCAACGAAAGTGAAGTCAATCTCGAATCCGGTCTCAAACGGGAACTGAACAGTCTGAATCAGACCGCCGCCAGCGAGAACATCCAGGTGATTCGCGGCGCCATCCGCACCGCCACCACCAAGATCGCCGAGGGTGTGGAGCAGATGCGATCGTCCAACCATCTGGCCATCGCGCAGCTCAAGGATGAGATTCGCCTTCTGCATCAGGAGGTCCAGGCCGCCCGCCGTTCCCAGGCGCCCGACCCGTCCTTGGAAAGCCGTAAGCGAATCACCGGCAACATGGAAGAGTTCATCAAAAAGAACAAGGCTTTTTCCGTACTGCTGGTTGTGGTTCGCAATTTCGAGGGGTTGCAGAACTGCTATTCGGCCGAAGTGATCACCAGCGCCTTGCGTGGCTTCCAGGCTCGCTTCGAGAACATTCTTCCGTCTTCGGCCGTCCTGGGCCGTTGGGCCAAGGATCAATTCGCGGCCATCTTGAGCACCGCGCCCAGCAACGCCATCGAAATGTCGAGTGAAGTGGTCCGCAAGCTCTCCGAGCCGTTCGTGGAACAGGACAAGGGCGGCTCGCATTCCGTCGTCTTCAATCCGCGCGCGGGAGTGATCGAATTCAGCCCCGGGTCGGATTTAGCCAAGTTTCAAGCCAGGCTCAAACAATTAGCCGATGCGCTCGCCGCTTAAGGCCTACTGATCCCGTAGCGCAGCGTGACAACCTGTGCTTTGCCCTGGCTGTCCACAAAAACGACAATCATCCGGTCATACTCGGCATCGCGAAATGCGCGTACCGACCCTGCTCCCAGCCGTTCGATAATCAGCGGTACCGTGTCGGCATGCCCCACTACCAACACTGTTTCGTTCTCACCTGCCAATCGAAGCTGGTTCACCAGGCCATCGATATCTTTCTTGGCGATGACAATTGGCTTCAAATGAAGGCGCTCGGCAGCCGGCTGGGCCGTCTGCTGCGTACGCCGGATCTCCGTCACGTAGATGCGCTGGATCTTGGCGTCCTTCAGGACTTCCGAAAGTTGCCGCGCGCGCTCCTCGCCGGCCGGACTGAGCAGCGCATCCGCAGACATGCTGCTGATCCGTTCCGCATGGCGGACCAGGATGATGGTAGCTGCCGATACGGCCGGTGAGAGCCATTCGCACAACAAAACCAGCAGCAGGATTAGACGAACACAAACCATAAGGCAAGTCCTATTCCGGGAAGGTCAATCCCAAGGCGAGAAAAAGCGCTCTTCTGCACAAACCGTAATCGCGGGCCCAGTTCGATGTCGCCAATGCCAAAAGCTCGCGAAGCGTCGGACGGAAAAAAAATTGCCCGCGGCCAGACACCCGGATGGTAGGTCCAGCGTCGGCCTCGGTGACGGTGGCGAGCGGCGTGCCGTCCGAGGCGCGAAGGTACAGACGCCGTTCTTGACGGTCGGTGAAAATCTTGCGGAGAGATCGGCATGGCAAACCCACATTCTTTCAAAGCAGGTCAGCAAGGGGAGGGAATGTCAGCAAGAAGCTCAAGCCCAACAAGATCAGTGCCGCGGCATTGATACGCCCGGCGGGGACCGTGTTGTCGCGCCAGCGCCATTCCAAAATCGCGCAGTTGAATAGCCAGATCAGGATGGCCGCCGTAGTTACGCCTGACAGCGGCCCCGTCGGCTTATAGAAAATAAGGCTTCTTGCGATATGAGGCGATTTATCCGCGGCAATTGCTAGCACTGCGAGCGCGAACACTCCCACACCAGCCGAAAGAATGGCGGCCGCGCCAGAACCGTTCGTCCGGGCCGGCGTGTTGGAGGAGGCGGCTTGATTGGATGTTTTCATTTTTCATCTCCCCGGCTCAGTTGAATCGTGTGCCCACCGTGAACCGGCGCGTTCCTGGTGATCATCGCGCCGAAAAAGCCCGCGATCCCCGCGGCAGCAAATGAAGCCGCAGCAAAACAGAGCACCGCGTAGCGAAGTTGCCGGTGATTTCTGAGGTCGCGGCCATACTTGATGAAAACGAACGTGACCATGCTAATCGAGATCGGAGCGAACCATGCGACGTGCTCCTTCCACTCCATCCCAAGCGAGTGCCAGCCGATGGTGGTGGGACTCGACATCAGCAGCCGTTGCGGAAACGTCGACAGATCGATTGTTCCCGGCGGAGGCGCGGCGCGGTACCACGGGTAGATGACGTAAGCTCCCATCAGCACAGCGGCCCATGCCAGCACAACCATCGTGATCAGGTAAAACTTCAGGAAGCGCTCTTGGCCAGCCGTGGATTCGGATGGGCTAGATGAGGTGGTGAAGCGATACAGCTCCACCAGCGCGCCGGAGCACGCCAGCAGGTAGAGTGCGCCAAACCCCATGCCGTGTATCAGGGTCCAAAGCCCGCGAGCCGTAACTTCCATTTTGCTTACCCTCCCTAGCGGATCAGAGGTGAATCCGGCCACCAGACGCAGGTCGCTAAAATCCCGTGTCGTTCATCGGCCCTCGTAACCAGGCGGTGCTCGGATCGGGTTTTTTCTCGTCTTTTCCCCATGTCCAGTACATGCCGACGTACGCATACTGCTCGGTTTGGCCGGCGATGGAATGTCCGTAGCAAAACAAAAATTGCTCCCCAGGGTGATGCTTGAAGTGGTAGTAACCTCCAACGTCGAGCATCGTAGAGGCTTCGGTCTGCGGCGTGCCGAAGCCTTCGCGCCCGTGGGAAAAGACCTCGCCTCCGAGTTCCAACCGCTCGCCGAAGGCGTATTTCAGCAGGAATCCGCCGTATGGAAAATTGCGGTAGTCCGTTTGCGGAACGATCGTCTCGCCGGCGCCGCCGTCCAGGAGCCAGTGTCCGATATTCTTTTGCAGCCACAGCGGAACTTTGTACCAGACCTTCCCCACGCCGAGTCCCTCGGCGTAGCTACCGGTCGGCAATTCAAACATCGTAAACGTGCCGATCTGGGGAATGTACTTCGACTCTTTAATGATGGCGATCTTGATGCCGGTTTCCATATCAATGAAGCCGAAGGCGGAGGGTCCAATGCCGGCGGGAGCATAAATCGGGTTATTGGAGGGATTGATAGTGCCCCAGGGGGCGATGATGTGTAGCTGCACCCTGGGAATGGCGCCCCAGTTGAACTCGAGGGCCGGACCGGTGGAATCGATTTCCGCCGGCGTTCCATCCATAGCCCCGAAGATGTAGAACTCGTAGTGGTGCAGGTCCACCGGAACCGGATCGTCGATTTGAAATGGAGGCCCCTGCGCCCACAGTGTTGACGCAGCGAATATGAGAAGCAGGAAAAGCATTGGTCTTGAACATTTGCTCTTCATCCTTGGCGTTCTTCCAGCACTAAAACAAAAATCATGCAGTCTCTTTGGAAGACAGACGTCTATCTCGAACTTCGGATATCCGAAATATACGAATTCGGGCCCAGTGCAGTCTACTGAAGATTTCCTGAATGTTTCCTGAAGAGTTTTTCAGGAAACGGCGGTGTGAACTTCTGCTGCCACTTCGGCCCGCAGGTGGGCCGGCAACGAAAGCCGAAAGATAGATCCTCCGCCAGGAGGACATAGGAGTTCTAAGCGACCACCGTGCGCCTCTGCACCCCATTTCGCAAGGGCCAAGCCAAGCCCGGCGCCCCCGGCCTCGCGCGAGCGCCCTTCGTCAACACGGTAGAATCTGTCAAATATTCGGTCGCGATGTTGGGATGAGATCCCTGGACCGCTATCTTGCACTTCGACCGACACTGTTTGGACGTTAGTGGATACCACTCGGACCCAAATGCATCCGCCCGCAGGTGAATACTTGATGGCGTTGTCGAGCAGGTTGATCAGAATCTGACGCAGTATCCCACGATCCCCTTGAATCCAGGTCGCCTCGTCTCCCTCGATGTAGAGGCGTTGCCCCTTTTCATCGGCGAGCACCTCAACCAACGAGCCGACCTCTCGTACAAACGGCCGAACATCGATTTCAGATCGTACCAGTTGAATTTGCCCCGAGTCGGCACGGGAAATGGCGAGCAGGCTCTCGACCAGGCGCGTAAGCCGTCCTGCTTCCTCGAGCATGCTTTCGATGACCTCTCGATAAGTTTCGGCGGTTCCTGGTCTGCGCAAGCCTACCTCGCCCACGCTGCGGATTGCAGTAAGAGGTGTCCTGAGTTCGTGGGAGGCATCGGAAGTGAATCGCCGGAGCTGTTCAAACGATCGCTCTATCCGCCCCAAGGTCTCGTTGAAGGCAGCGGCAAGATGACCAAGCTCGTCGTGAGGATTCTCCACGTCCAGACGCGTGCTGAGACGCTCCGCGTTTATTTCGTGAGCGCGCCGTGCCATCCGTTCGATGGGGCTGAGCGCGTGCTTAGCGAGGAGATACCCACCCAAACCAGCCAGGCCGAGGGCAAGCGGCAACCCTGCAATGAGCCCGATCACAAGCTGCCAAAAACGGTCCCACAAGGGCTGCTCGCTGAATCCAACGCGGATGATAGTCGGGTGATGCTCCAGCAAGTGGCGCTTACTCACCAGGCGAACGGGCGTGCTGTCTGCCAATCGGATGGATCGCTGGGAATAAGAGCCGACGCCCTCGCCGGGTTTTGGCGGGCCGCCCAAGGCACGAGTGCCAAGCGGCTCATTGCGATAGAGGAGAGATCCGTCTGTACCCCAAACCTCCATGAGTCGCTCCTGCATCGTCGCCGGGTAGGGGTGATCATGATAATCGTTCCGCAGAAGGATCTTTCCGTTGTCGCCAAAAGTGAGGACCCCCTCGACAGTTTCCAGATCCTCTATCGCAAGACGGTCCAGTTGGCCACGCAACTGGAAGAACAACACGGCCGAAGTGCTGCCGCCATAGATCAGCAATCCTGCCGCCAGGATCGCTCCGTACCATAGCGTGAGGCGCGTGCGTACATGTTGTGGTCTCACGCTCATCATTTCCCCGGCTTCAGCACGAACCCGATCCCGCGGACCGTGTGCACTAGTTTCTTAGAAAATCCCTCATCCACTTTACGGCGGATGCGCACCATATGTACATCGATGACATTGTCCAGAGTGGAATGGCGCGCCGTCTCCTTCCAGACATCCCGTGCGAGCATTTCGCGGGATACAGCCTCCCCCTGATGACGAAGCAGATATTCCAATACTTCGTATTCCTTGGTTGTAAGCGGAATGAGCTCGGCTCCACGAATCACGGTATGGCCGATCAGATCCATCTGCAGGTCTTCAAGGTGCAAATTGGTCGCTGTTTCCGGTTTGCCCCTCCGGAGAAGCGCACGGACTCGGGCCGAGAGTTCGGGAAAGGCGAAGGGCTTTACTAGATAGTCGTCGGCGCCGGCATCCAGACCGCTCACGCGATCTCCGATGGCGTCCCTCGCTGTCAGGAGCAGGACAGGAATTTGCACCCCGCCTTTTCGCATTGCGGAGAGCACTTCAATCCCGCTCCGGCCCGGCAGCATGACATCTAAGACAACCAGATCAAATTGGTTCGAGTTCGCCAGGAAGAATCCGTCTTCGCCAGTATGCGCGACTTCGACGGAATAGGATTCGCCTTCCAATCCCTCCCGGAGCGCCTGCGCGACCTTTCGTTCATCTTCGATTACAAGGATTCGCAAATCTCTTCTTCCTTTATACGCCGGCTTTATACGCCGTGGGCTGAGTCTCAAAACACTGCCGTTTCTCCGAATTCATCCTGAACGATTCTTCAGAAAGCATTTCCAGAGTACCCTTGAAGGTTGAGTAGTATGGTCCTCGGTCCCGATTACCCGGGCAGGGTCGAACGTGAACGAAGGCGAGGTGCCCTTGCGAGCGCTGGGATTACAGGCGGGATGAGGATTGAATGAATCGAAGGGATGTTGTGCGGGTTGGATGGGCCACCGTGATCGGCTGCAAGTCGACCGTCTTCCCGCAGGATAGCGCTAGTGAGAACAACCTGCTGTGCTGGGCGGTGGGGTCGCTTGCGAACGAGGATGCGGGGCGTAATAGGCCGGGTTTTGACGGATCAACTGTTGCGCGTGGCGCTCGATTTGATCTTTTGAAAAAACGAAGCCATTTTCGGCGGGTTCCCAAGGAATTCCTTTGCGTTGATGACGTATGAAGAGCTCGGCGGCTTCGGTGAGCTGGCGGCGCTCCTGGCGGCGGCGATCGTTTTGGATGAGGACGAGCTGATCGAGCGCCTTTTGGAACTGGCGGGAGAGGCGCGCGCCGTGCAGGCCCAGCGTGGCCAGCGCAGGGATTAGGGATTGGGGGCTGGGGTCTTGAGCGAACAGCTCGGCTTCGAGCAGCGGGATGCGATTGAGGCGCCAGGCGGTGTTGGCGATTTCGTGGACCAGTTGCGTCTCGGTGGGGGTGGCGGGTTGGTACTCATCGAGGAATTGCTGGATGTGGCGCTGGTGGGCTTCGGGGTCCTCGGTGGGCAGGACGGCGGTGCGGGCGGTGAGGCCATGGCGCAGCGCGTTGAGCGACGAACGCTGCTTGCCCGGTTCGGTGCGGGGGCCGGTGGAGTGCGCGGCGTTGGCGCGGTTGATGGCGGCGTGGCGTGCTTCGGGGGAATTCGCGCAAAACGGCGTGCGGCGCGAGGCGGTTCCTGGCTTCCGTTCTGGTGCGCGCCGCACCGTTTGCGCTTCTGAGTCAGCCGCCTGCAATGAGGGCGCGGCTGAGCTTGTTTCTGGGCGTTGAGGTACGCCCGCGGCGCGGCGGGCTAGCCAGCGCTGGACGGGATCGGTGGTTGTTGGAGCTGGTTGAGCTTGGGCTGCTGTTGCCATTTGTGGACCTCGGTCACTGGGATAGCACGGGCGGGGATGGGGCGGACGGATGGGTGGGGATAGTTTGTTGAAGAGGAAGTAGAAAGCTTGGGCTGGAGTTTGTGATTGATTATAGGTCGCGATGGGTGGCTCGGTTAGTGGTCCCAAGCGCGTTTCTCGTTCCCGATACTCTTGGGGCCGCTCCAGCGACGGCTTTCTCCGCGTGGCGCGTCACCCGGGAATTAAGAACAGCGTCGTTCATAGCAAGAAGGGGATTTATCGCCAAGAATCCTTCGAAGTCGGAGTAGCTCAACGGGCTGTCGTAGCGGACGCCGGCGGATAGCTGAGTCCGTCAGGCGGTCGTGATAAGCATGTAGAAGTGCAGACCCTTGGGAAGGAGCGCGTATCGATTTTGAAAATCAGCCATGATGTTGAGGTTGTTCGGCGGAGGCACGGGAGCGACCAACCCGTAACTTGCTAGTTTGCTGAACACTGAGTCCAGTTCGGGATTCACTGTTGTTCCCCAGCGGGCATGTTCCCATGTGGTGTGGGCATCATAGCGTTCAATGCGCCCGCGGGCGGTTATCATCTCGCCCTCAATTCTGACTAGCTCGCCAAGGTAGCTGATGTCGGTATCATTGAGGTCCATGGCTACTCGCATCATCTCTTCAACGTGGTCAGGGTGTAGAGTTTTCTGAGCAAGACCATTCGATAATATGAGCCCGATTCGCTGGACTCTCTTGAGGGACCGTGTATTGATCGCTTTCCTCACGGCGTCGACTACGAGCTCGGCCGTGGCTTCCTCTCTCGCTTGCACGTCTTGCGGGCTGAGCGCCAACCGGATGGATGCCAGCTCTGCATCGTGTTTTCGAACCTCATTCATGCATGTGTCAAGCATCACCTTGATCCGCTGAGCGGAGTCCGCGGAGGAGTTATCTTTTAGAAAGGAAAATGCCTTGTCGAAGGGCCACATCGAAGGCACATTAGGAGGTAAGCCAAAGCAGGAGCTTTATGAGCGGCGACGTGGATGAATCTTCAAGCTTGAAGTGCTTTTCGAGCGCATCGAACGGATGATCATCAATGGCCACCGCATGCCCGGTCAAAAGTTTAGCACCGTCAGTCGGGACGAGTTTGTGCAGGCCTTGCCGAAGCGGTAACCTGAGATCGAGATGTACCTACCCTCTGCGGTAACGAAACACGCGGAAATCGATGCGGCGATTGGGCACGTTCGGCAATCCATCGGGCCGGACGTCGTTCGTATCCGGTACGAAATTGGGGAAGACTGGAGCGGCCAGTGGGCAATATTCTTCCGGGTGGTGCTCACCGACGATGCTGCCCGGCGCCGGGCTCCGCGATGTTGCGACGAAGGTCATCTGGGGTCTCGCGAATCAATTGGATTTTCCTGGCATGGGCGTGTTCCCGTATCACAACTTCCGCAGCGTTTCGGAGCAGGCCGCGTTGCAGGAACCTGCGTGGGCTTAGCCGACGAGTTGCTGGAGGATGCGCATTTTCTTGCGGACAAGGGCATCGCGGGTCAGCGGTCGTCTGAAATGCGACGATCCATCTCCACGGCCTACTACGCGGTCTTCCATCTATTCGTAGAGGATTTCGTCGAGCACTGGGAGTTCCCTGACCAACGCGCACGATTGGGCCGTATGTTCAGCCACGGCGTGATGCGCACGGGGTTCACGCCTAAGGACAAGAAGAACCCAACACCGCTTGAGAAGGAACTTATCGATGTAATCACCTCGTTCGAGCAACTCCAGAAGGACCGGCACAGGGCGGATTACGACTCAGGATGGAATCTGGTTGAAACGGACGTGCGAAACTCGATCACGCTCGCGGACGATGTGTTTGCCAAATGGCGAAAGATCAAAGGTGAGGATGTCGCCCGCCACCACCTACTTTCGATGTTCGGTGCAAAATGGGAATAAATCCTCAATGGCGCATCGTAGCGGTGGGAAGAGAATGAGAAACGCTTCGGGCCCGCTGCGCACTCCCAAAGTCCATACAGTCGCCATGTTGGACATGGCCGCCGTGGCACGAGGTAGCGTTCCATTGGTCATCCGTCCTGTCGCCCAAAGTAATCCGATAGCGAGCGATAACAGCACTTCGCGCCAACAAGTGCGCGTCGAACGGCGTTCCGAGTGGATCGTCGGCATTCCGTACAAAGGGATGAGGATGAGCGGGCGGGCCGGATTACTCCTCGGAAGTCGTTAGCGCAACTCTGATCAACGTTGGACTGTGCGGAACGCACACGGACGCGTCGCCGGTCGGTCGAACGGATTACTTCCTGTCTGACCGTCGGGACAAACACTTGCCTTGGTAGTATGGTCCTCGGTCCCGATTACCCAGGCAGGGCCGAACGTGAACGAAGGCGAAGTGCGCTTTCGGGCGCTGGCATTACAGGCGGGATGAGGAGCGAATGAATCGAAGGGATGTTGTGCGGGTTGGATGGGCCACCGTGGTCGGCGCGGCGGCAGGCAGGCTGCGGCCCGCGTTCGCTCAGCCGGTGGCGGCCTTGGAGCCGAAGGCCAGCGGGCACGCGGCGGATTTCAGCCTGCGGATCGCGCCGATGCTGGTGGAGCTGGCACCCCAGGTTGTGCTCAGCACTATCGGCTACAGCGACCAGGTCCCCGGTCCCTTGCTGCGGGTGCGAGAGGGCCAGCGCGTCTCCGTAGAGGTTGTGAACGACACGGACGTTCCGGAATATGTGCATTGGCACGGTTTGTTCGTTCCCTCGAACGTGGATGGGGTGGAGGAAGAAGGCACGCCTCCGGTGCCTCCGCATGGCCGCCGGCGTTATCAATTCGTGGCCAAGCCGGCGGGTTCGCGCTGGTATCACTCGCACACGGCGGCCATGCTGGATCTGCATCGTGGCGCCTACACCGGCCAGTTCGGCTTTCTCATGATCGATGCCGCGAATGACCCGGGCGGTACGATCAAGAAGTCTTTCTGGCGCTGCGTGAATGGCAATATTTTCTGTCTACGATGGATCAGGACGAGATGGCGGCAGATCCCAACGACCCGGTGCCCGAAAAGCCCGCCACTCCGGACCGGCGTCCCAACGGGCTGGAAGTCGGCGCTCCTCTTTATTCGATCAACGACAAAATGCTCGGAGCCGGGGATCCCCTCCGCGTGAAAACGGGTCAGCGGGTTCTGATGCATTTGCTCAATGCCAGCGCAGCGCAAATTCATCGCGTGGCTCTTCCCGGCCACAAGTTTCAAGTGATCGCGCTGGACGGCAATCCCGTGCCCTCGCCTCGGCCGGTTGATTTCATCGAGATCGCTCCGGGCGAACGCGTGGATGCGATCGTGGAGATGAATCATCCGGGCATCTGGATTCTAGGGGAGCTCCGCGATGTCGCGCGGCAATCCGGCATGGGCATCCTGGTGGAATACGCCAATCAACAGCAGCGCGCACCATGGACCCGGCCTCCGAAGTCGCGCTGGGACTACACCATGTTTGGCGCGACCGGGTTTGGCACGAACGCACCGCATCCCGCGCCAGACCAGACCATCGAGATGATCTTCGAAAAAGTGCCGGGCGGGCCCCATGGGATCAATCATTGGCTGGTCAACGGCAAGGAATATCCGCATGAACGGGAATTCGTGTTCCGCCAGGGAGGGCGCTACCGGCTGGTGTTTCGCAACCGCAGTGACGATTCCCACCCGCTGCACATCCACCGGCACCTGTTCGAGCTGGTGGAGCTCAACGGCAAGCCGACGGCCGGCATCAAAAAGGATACGGTGGTGGTTCCCGCATTTGGGCGCGCCACCGTGGATCTGGTTGCCGACCAGCCGGGTCTCACGCTGTTTCACTGCCATATCCAGCAGCACATGGACTTTGGTTTCAAGGCGCTGTTTCGCTACGCCTAAGCGCGTGTCATTTTTGATGTGGCGCACGCTTTCTTGCGCGCCGTGTTGAGACACGTCCCGACACTTCTGGCGTTCACACGATTGTGAACGCGGCACGCAGGAGTGCGTGCGCCACATCGTCGTCGAGCAATTGGAATGGTTATTTCCTGACTAGGTCTAAGCACCGCTTCGCTTGCAAAACGGATCTGTGTTGCGGCTTTTTAACGCGTTCGACATACAGACGAAATGTTGAAGGGATAAACTCAGCAGCTTGGCAACTGTCCAACTACAACTCCGAAAGGGAGGTACTGAATGAAGACGATCCGGGGAAGGTTCCGAGCGGCAATGCTCATGGGAGCGGCCGCCTCAGTGCTGGCATTTGCAGCCGGGGCCAAGGCACAGAATTCAAACTCCAACAACAATCCGTCGCCGCAGGACAATCCGTGGCCTTACGCAACAACGGGCAACTCGCCCGTGCTTGCGGTGGTTGGCGACGTCGCCTGCCAGCCAGGCGAGGAGCCGAGTGGTGAGAAGGCGGGTGAAAACTGCAGCGGGGACACCGCTCAGAATCTGCTGGCATCTCAGGCGGCCACCGCGAAGCAGATTGAGAATATGAAGCCTGCCCTCATTGCGCTGGTCGGAGATGAGCAATACCAGGTGGGCCAATATTCGGACTTTGAGAACTCGTACGAATCGACGTATGGCGCTTTCAAATTTATCACGCGGCCCGCGCCCGGCAACCACGAGTTTTATATGGAGCACGGCGCGATCGGCGTTGCCGGCTACGGCTACTTCTCCTACTTCAACGGAGTCCAGCACAATGCCGACGGAAGCACGATGACGGCTACGATCGCCGGCACTCCCGACACCGGCGGTACCTTCACCCAACCCGTGCCGTATTCGGATGGACAGGCGGGACACTTCGAGCAAACGGGCGGAGCCGGAACCAATACCGGCGGGGGCCCAGTGGGGGTGGGAGATGGCTGGTATTCCTATAATCTGGGCGCTTGGCACATTATCTCGCTCAATATAGAGTGCGAGACGCAGCCGGGCGGCTGTTCGGACACAGGCTCCTGGTTTGCCGCCGAACTGAAATGGCTGCAAAACGACCTTGCGGCGAATCATTCCGCGTGCACAGCCGCCTACTGGCACCAGCCCTCGTTCAGCGCTGCCGGCAGCGTCACCTTACCCGAGGGCCAGACCGCTCTGGCCTTTTGGAAACTGCTCTACCAGTACGGAGCCGACCTGGTGCTGAACGGACACGACCACCTCTATGCCCGCTATCGCCCCCTGGACGCCTCCGGGAATTACGATCCAAAGAAGGGCATACGGGAATTCATCGTGGGCACCGGCGGCGAGACGCTCGATACGGTCGTCTATACCACCACACTACCCAGCACCGATGGCGCCGATGCCGCCGATCTTAGCGGCCAAGCCAACTTCAACGCACAGAATATCCAGGCGGCAACCGGGGAATTCTGGGGCGTGATGGGCCTGACGCTCGGTCAGAACGGCTACGCGTGGGATTTCGAGTCGGCACTGAAGGATCCTGCACAGACCACCGGTCCGGCTTCTTACAGCGACAAGGGCGTCGGCACTTGCCACGGCCCGGTCAACAGCTTCGACAGGTAATTGCCAGTTTGGCTTCGGCGCATTAGTTAACCTGCCCCACCCTTCGCGAGACGTCGCGGAGGGTGGGGATTTTACGTTGCTTACCGCGATTCCGACGCCCGCACCATCCAACATCCCCCAGCGAAATAGCTTCGCGGTGCCGCGGCGAAGGCGGCAAGCCTGAGCAGCGCTTGGCGCAGGGCACCGGGGGGCGATTGCCGGCGGGCGCTAGCCGGAAGCGCGTCAACGAGACTACGATTGCTCGAAGGGGCTCCGCCGGTTCCTCCGGTGGTTGGATTGACTGATACGGCATTATTGTGCTGTGAGTGCCAGGCTCGGTCCCGAAATCAGGCTTCCATGCGGTAGCGCGTCTCGGCGCGGCGGTAGAGCGGACGCCACACCAGGCGGTTTACCGAAACCACCAGGGTGGCCATCACGATGGTGGAGAGAAGAAGAAGAGCGAAATTTCCCGCGTCGGTGGCTGAGCTGATCTCGGCGCCTAGTCCGAAGGTGGAGAGCACCTCTCCTTTGAAATGGAAATATTCGGCTACGATGCTGGCGTTCCAGGCGCCGCCGGATGCGGTGACCAGGCCGGTGATCAGGTACGGGAAGATGGCGGGAAGGATCACGGTGCGCCAGCGGTCTAGCCGGCTGAAGCGGAAAATCTCGGCAACTTCGCGGAATTCGGAGGGGATCGCGATAGCGCCCGCAATCACGTTGAACAGGATGTACCATTGCGTGCCGAGCAGCATCAGCAGAATGGATCCGGTGTTGAGCCCGCCGCCGAGGCTGATCAGGCCCAGCAGCAAAACGGGGAAAAGGGCGGTGGCGGGAACAGACGCCGCGATCTGAGCCACCGGCTGCGCGATGCGCGCCAGGCGCGGGTTGAAGCCGATGGCGACGCCGGCGGGGATGGTCCAGGCCGATGCGATGACGAGCGCCGCCACCACGCGCAGGAATGTCGCGCCGGCGCTTTCGAGCGTGATCAGAAGATCGGACCGCGTGATTCCCTTCAGCTCTAGCAGACCTTGAAACACGCCGTGAAGAATGAGCAGAACCACGATGATGCCGGCCAGAACCAGGAATGCCCTTTTCCAATTCGATGGCGGCGCCTTTGTTTCTTCACTGGGACGCCGCGCCGAAGATTGGTACACGCGCTCCATGAGTGGCGTGGTAATGCCCTCGCGCAAGCGAGCAAGCAAGGGCGACTTGCGGAGCAGGTTCAGAACGGGCGAGGAGTGCGCGCTGGAACTCTCTACCTGCTCGAGTTTGAATTTGTCGGACCACGCGATGGCGGGGCGCCAGACCAACTGGTCGATCAAGACCACGACGCCGATCATGGCGGCGATTCCCCAGGTGATGGCGGTGGTGTCGCCGGCGCTGGCGGCCGATTGCAGATAGCTTCCGAGGCCGGGCAGGCGAAAATCGCGCTTGCCGAGCACGAACATTTCGCAAGCCATCAGGAAGAACCAGCCACCGGCGACGGAGACCATGGAGTTCCACACCAGTCCGATGGCGCCTTGCGGCAGTTCCAATTGGAGAAATCGCTGGATTCTGCTGAAGCGGTAGACGCGCGAGGCTTCCATCAATTCGCGCGGCAGCGCTTTGAGCGACGCATAGAAGCTGAAGGCCATGTTCCAGACTTGGCCGGTGAAGATGAGGATGATGGATCCGAACTCAACGCCTAACTGGCGCGACGGAAACAGCGAGACCATCGCCAGCATCACTCCGGGAAGAAAACTTAGCACGGGAATGGATTGCAAAATGTCCAGCACCGCGAGCATGGGCGCTTCTAAACGTTTGTTGTACGCGGCGAAATATCCGTATGCGATGGCGAACACGAGGCTCAGGATATAGGCGACGATCATGCGCACCAGCGAGTAAAACGAATAGAGCGGAATGGCAGCGGGCGAGAGCGAAATCTTCACGGCCGCGACGGGCGCACTGAACCAATAGCGCGCCACCGTGACGATTGCGTAGATGACGGCGAACAGGACGGCGAAGACGATCGCGTCCATGAAGAAATTCCAGGTCCGGTCCCGGATCAGAGAGCGCGAGAGGCCCGGAACGGTCATGTTTCGGTTCCGACTCCCACGTCTTGCGGCTCGCTGGGCGTTTCTTCGGGAATGAAGAAGCGCTTGCGTTCCGAATCATGATCGAACAGTTCGGCGTAGCGTCCCCAGTTGATGGCGGTTTCGAGCTGGCGGACGGTTTCTTCTTCGCTGAAGTGCTCGTCCAGGATGTCATGGAAGAAGTCGTCGGGGAGGGTGTGATCGGCCTTCGATTCCAGCGCACGCTTGATCTGTTTCAACAGCGCGACGTGTTCGAGCGCAGTGTTGCGAAACAGTTCCTTTTGGCGGAGGATGGGCGCGTTGGCGAATTCCAGGCCCTCCGGCGTCATTTCCACATCGCCTTCGCTCACCTTCACGAATCCCAGCAGAGCCGCCGCTTCGACGATGGGCAGAAGATCGTCGATTTCAAACGAGAGCAGGTCGGCCAGGCGGTAGACATCCTCACGGCCGTTTTGATCGGCAAGAATCTCCAGGAATCCGGCGATGCCTCCGGTGCGGGCATGCGGGAGCATGGGATATTTCGGCTGCGTGCCGGTTTGTGCCGGACCGGATAACGTCACCGCGAGATCGCTGTCCGGCTTGGTGAGGACCTGGTAGATATAATCGACGATTTTGTTGAAGCGGGGGTTCTTGCGATCGCGAGGGCGGGGAAGGTCGACGTGAAAATCGGTGCGGATCCGGCCCGGGTTCTTGCCGAGAACCACGATACGGTCGCCCAGCAGAACCGCTTCTTCGATGTTGTGCGTGACGATGAACACGGCGCGGGTGGGCATTTTCTTGTCTTCCCACAGCTCCAGCAATTCGCTGCGGAGGTTTTCGGCCGTCAAAACATCCAGGGCAGAGAATGGTTCATCCATGAAAAGAACTTCCGGTTCCACCACCAACGCGCGGGCAAATCCAACGCGCTGTTTCATGCCGCCGGACAGCTCTTTGGGATAGGCGCTCTCGAAGCCATCCAGGCCGACGGAATCGAGCATCCGCAGGCTCCTGGCAAATCGCCCTTCCGGCGAGACGCCGCGGGCTTTCAAGGGCGCCTCTACGTTTTCGAGAACCGTGAGCCAGGGAAATAGCGCGAAGCTCTGGAAAACGATGGATACGTTTTCGCAGGGACCGTCGATGGGCGAGCCGTGCCAGAGCACCTGGCCGCCCGACGCGCGAGACAGGCCGGTCAGGATGCGGAGCAGCGTGGATTTGCCGGAGCCGGAGGGGCCCAGCAGGGTCAGAATCTCGTCCGAATAAACGGCGAGATCCAGCGGCGCGATCACTTGGATTCGGTTGTCACTCGGCTGGTCGTAGAACTTTTCAACTTGTCGTGCTTCAATCAGCGGCTCCGGCACGCTGCTTATTATCGCAGCCAGACGGGCCTGCACCAAGTTCATCGAATTGTCATGCGGCCTTGCGCCGACGCAGGAATGACATCCACTGGACGGCTCATATGTTGATGAAAGGGCGGAGGGGGTAGCAATGTCAACGCAATTTGCGCCGCAATCCGGCTTCGCTATCTGGGTTCGCGATCATGCTCCCCGGGAACTGCCGGCGCCGGACAGCGCCTCTCAACCTTCTCTACAGCGTCGAATAGCGCGCCTTGGCTCTCGCATTGCTCCAAAATGACGCCGCCAATTTCAGGGCGCGGGCGGCGTCCTCGGCGCGAAACGGCTTGGCAAGCAGATCGTGCCCTCCGCAGCGGATCAGCTCTTGCCAGAGGTAATCATCGGCTACCCGAGAAGCCAGGATAACGCAGGAACGCTGAGGTAAGGAGGCGAACGCCTGCACCGTCGTCCGCCATTCCGCGTTGGGCCAGTCACGGTCGTAAAGAATCACCGGAGCGCTTAGCCGATGCACAGCGTCCCAGGCCTGCTCCCGCGATTCAGCAAAGTGCACCTCCAAGGGCTCGCGCCCCGAGATGCTGGTCAGAACTTCTCGATCGTGATGGTTGACCACCAGGGCGACAATCGGAGTGCGAAGGACTGTTAGGCCGCCGTGATCCGGATTGCGGCGGGGAGTGTCCGCTAAATAGGAATGCAGCGCGCGCCACAGGGCGAGCATGGGAGGACCTCCAGGATTAAGCCGGCCGAAGGCCTTGGGCTTTGACACCCTGCGCGTTCTAGTTTCAGCTGAGTGCTCGCCATAGTTCACGAGTCTCTTTGCTGTTCGCGGTCATCATTCAATCTTCGCCGGTAGGCGCCGATCCAAGCCTCAAAGCAAGACCGACCCGGGCCGCCATCGTCCGACTCTGAACGATCCGATCGCTTCTTCCCATGCAGCAGAATTCTTAGCCATCTTTTTAGAATTGTCATCCTCTGCTCCGACAGTTGCGGCGCTACATTAGCTCCACCTTATTCCCGTTTCAGCGCTCGTTCCATACCGGCAGCGTAGTAATTCTAAGCGCGCGTAATCGGTAGCGCCGATTGCGACCCCGCTTCGCGCCGCAAACTATCCAGCACCGGCATGTCACATTGCCTGCTGCCAAATAGTCCAAGAATTAGAGGAATTGCTTATGAAACGTTACATGAGAACGTTAGCGTCCGTGCTGGCCGGCTTCTGCTTCGCGGCGGCTGGCGCGCTAAGCGTGAATGCTCAGATTACTAACGCGATCCAAGCCCATATTCACCATAGTTTCGTGATCGGCGACAAGACCTTGCCGCCGGGCGAGTATACGTTTCGGATCGTGAGGAATTCGGATCTTGCGGTGATGAGCGCGCGCCGCGCCAACGGCAAGCCCTCTGTAGAGTTTAGTGTGCGGCAGGCCATGGACAATCGCAGGCCGAGGCATTCAGAGCTCGTCTTTCGGAGGTATGGAAATAGCGAGTTCCTGAGCAAGGTATTCGAGGGGGGATCGAAAAGTGGCGTGGCAGTTACCGAGACCAGCAAGCAAGAAGCGCGTCTGGTGAAGGAGGGTCAGCGCGCGATTGAGCATAACGAGGAAGAAGAGTGACCTCCGGGCCAACTTTCTACCGAGAGAACGGTCTTTAAATTACCGGCTCTGCGCAGGAATCTGTGGAGGCCCGCATTTTAGGCTGCTTTCCTGAAGACAACAAATTCGGTCTTGGTGGCCGCCATCCGTTGCGCTTTCAGCAGGAGGTAACGGCGGTTCTTATAGCCCCGGCCGCGCCGTAGCAGGCTCTTGATGTTCCCGTTCACCGATTCCACGACTCCCATCGGCACTTTGGTGCGGCAGTAGTTCAGAATCCCTTCCAGGTGATCGACCAACATCTGGGCCAGCTTTTCAAACGGTTTCAACCTTTGCCAGCGCAACTGATCCATCCAGTTGTGCAGATACCGCATCATGGCGCCTTCGTAGCGATAGGTCCAGAGACGGTCCAAGCTTTCCTTTAACAGATACGCCTTCAGGACCCGCCGGTTGAGCGCGAACAGCTTGTTCAACTGCTGTTTCTTGCCGGTCTCCAGGTTGACCCATCGGCTCAGCAATAGCCAACGCTTGCCCCTCACCACATTCCTCATCCGTCCACCCTTGCGGAAGAACTCCGCCCTTCGCACTTCATCCACCGCCTTGTTGGCGTGTTGCATGATGTGGAACTTGTCATAGATGATCTGGCAGTTGGGCGCCCATTGCTCGATGCTCAACCGATAGGGCTTCCACATATCCAAACAGGCCGCCTGAATCCCGCGCCGCTGCTGGGCGCTGAGCTCGGTCTGAAAGAATCCATCCAAGGTCTCCTTCTTCCTTTCCTGGCCGAACCACAAGGGTTCGCCGGTTTCCAGGTTGCACACCACGCTGAGAAACTTCTGTTTCTTTCCCAGATAGATTTCATCGACGCCCATCTGACGCAAAGCGGGTTTCCTTCGCGCCGCATTCCACCGCTCCAGATATCTCAGATCGATCGCCCGCACGGTGCTGGCGGGCAACCCGAACTGGCGTGCCACCTGTCTGGCCGAGGCCATTTCGCATGCTAATCCTACGGCGTCTTCAAACCTCTTAGAAAATGGCGCCTTGCTCGGCAGCAGTGGCACCTTCTCGCGCTTCACACCGCAGTCCGGGCACTTCACCCGGTAAATCTCGATGAACACCGTCGCCGTAAACGCGCTCCAGGGAAGATCCCGCACCGCCCGCTCGCTGGTGTCGTACAGTTCGCTGAACTTCCGGCCGCAACCGGAGCACTCGATCTTTCGATTTCCTCGCTTGCGCCGTATCCACAGTTTCAGCGTCTTCGCTTTTTCGTCAATCTCATGTTGATAGACCTGGTATCCCGGCCAAGCCAAGATCCTGGTGAACTCGTTATCCGTCGGCAAACTGCGAGTTTAGCCCAAGTTCAGCAATTCCGGCACTTCCCACGAATTCCTGCGCAGAGCCAAATTACCAGACGACGGGTATGTTCACTTGGGCAGTTAGAACGTAAACTGTAACTGACTGAACCCTCAATCGCGACGGGCGCGCCAAGTCCGAATAAACTGCGCCCGTCGATCCTTTCCATTTTTTAGTAATTGGAATCGCGAACGCGCGTTCGGTCTGACGATTTGCTCTGTGCGGGGCCGAGCGAGCGTCACTTTGGAGTGTCATGGATGATGTGACGCTCGCCCGGCTTGTACGGGGATTCTATGTAAACTATAGCGGCCTCACGTCGCCATACATATAGCGCCCGGCTGGTATTTTTCGATCGTGGTGTCCGGTAGCTTCCTCACCGTTTCTTACGCCAAGGTTCCCCAGGCGCAAAATGCGCCTGGCCGCGATCCAGCAATGCGGTGGTATTGAGCCAGTCCCTAGAAACATGCAAAACGCTTAAAAGCCACTATTCAAAGAAACTTGGAGTTTGGCCGGGCGCGTGCCACGCAGTTGTTGGCTGATGAAACGGCAAACAAGCAGCACCGAAGTAACTCTGGCGTGCGTCACTTTCATTAGCGCAGGAGGTAGAACAATGAAGGTTGGAACCACAATCCTCCGCCAGGCACTCAGCGTATTTTGCATCGCTTTATTGATGATATTTTCACGCGGCGTACCTTTGGCCGCGCAGCAACCCCCGCCGCAGGCCGCGCCACCGCCGCTGCAACCGCTCTCTCCCGATCAATTGGATAACCTGGTGGCGCCGATCGCGCTTTATCCCGACGGGCTTCTGAGCCAGGTGTTGGTGGCTTCCACTTACCCTCTCGAGCTGGTGGAAGCGGGACAGTGGTTACAGCAAAATCCAAACCTGCAAGGTGCGCAGTTAGTGGATGCGGCGCGCCAGCAGAATTGGGACCCGAGTATCCAGGCGCTGGTGGTGTTTCCGGATGTGATCGACCGCCTGACCTCGAACATTCGCTGGACCACCGATCTCGGCAACGCGTTTCTGGCGCAGCAGGCCGACGTGATGAACGCCGTGCAGCGGTTACGCGCGGAAGCCCGAGCGAACGGCAGGCTTGCTTCCAACACTGAGGAAACGGTGGCCACCGACACCGAGGGAGGCCAGACCGCGATTGACATTCAGCCCACCAACCCGAATGTCGTGTATGTACCCGACTACAATCCCGAATATGCCTGGGGACCGCCCGACTACGGTTACTACCCTGACTTATATTATCCGGACGCCTTCGGATTCAGCTTCTGGCCGGGCATTTATATCGGCGGGTTCTTCGGCGGCTTGGGATGGGGAGGTTGGGGTTGGGGCCCCAATTGGTTCAACTGCTCGATTTTCGAGAACGGGTACTTCTTTAACCATTACGGCTTTCGCGGGTTCGATGGCCGTGGGTTTGGTGGCCGAGGCTTCGATGGCCGCGCCACTTGGGCGCATAATCCCGAACACCGTTTGGGAGTGGCGTATCCCAATCAAAGCGTGGCGAGCCGATTTGGCGGCAACATCGGCGGGCGCGGGAGATGGGGGGGCGCAACCTCAATGAATCGGATGAACCAGGGTGCAACTGGCAGCTTTGGGAATCGCGGAAATTTTGGCGCGGGGACATCAGCGCGCAGCGGAGAATTTGGAAGCCGGTCTGGAGGATTCGGTTCTCAGGCGAATTCGCGCACCAGCCCAACATATGGCGGGAGCAGTGCATATCGCTCCACTCCTTCTTATGGCCGCAACTACCAAGGCGGCAGCGCGCCGGCTTACCGTTCCAGTGGTTCGTACGGTGGTCAGGCGTACCGTGGTCAGGCCTTCAGTGGCCGGGGGTTCGGTAGTGAGGGTTTTCGCTCCAGCCCTTCTTATAGCCGCGGCTACAGCGGAGCCCGTAGCATGCCGTCTTATCGCTCCAGTCCTTCTTTCGGCGGCGGCTCGCGCAGCTTTAGCGGCGGGGGCGGTTTTCATGGCGGCGGTGGCGGCAGTTTCCACGGTGGAGGCGGCGGTCATGCTGGAGGCGGCGGTCATGCTGGAGGCGGCGGTCACGGCGGCGGCCGCCGGTAGCCTTTCCAGCTACCGGAACTACCAACGCAAAGCGCCTGAATATACTGGTCTCAGAGTATGGGACCGGCTCGGAAAGCGCGGTACCTTCAGTTGACGGAGCGGTAATCGCCGGGATTGGCCCCCTCCGACCAAACCGGTCCCCCTGCCGCTCCGGGAAATTGAAGTCCAGTCGGTGCCCAACCTCGGCCGCTATTCGTTCGGATTCGAGCGGCGCGCGCTTCTCCCGGTGATCGAAAAAATCGTTCCACTGCTTGGGTTGATGTCGGCCGCCGTGGCTGCAGCGGCGTTCGGCGATCAGCTTCCCCCGGTTCCACGCGGGCCGGAATCACTGCTCGAAATGAGCGGGCAAATGCGCTCGCTGTCCCAGCAGGTGGCGCCTGCCGTGGTGCAAATCCTGGTCAGCGGCTACGATCTCAACGATTCGGAACCCGGCCACCCAGTGAGCTTCGTAGGGCGAGAGAAAATCCATTGGATCGGGAGTGAGCGTCGATCCGGACGGCTACATCATGACCAACTCGTATGTCATGAAAGGCGCCGTCACTATCAGGGTAGTGATGACTGAAGCATCGCTTCCTGACGAGACACCGGATGATCCCAGCCAGCTCCGAACCGTTGACGCCAAAATTATCGGCATCGACGAGGAATCCGATCTCGCGCTGTTGAAGGTCAATGAAAAGAGGCTGCCTGCCCTGCAATTCATGAACTCCGACCGTCTGCACCAGGTCGCCCTGGTGCTTGCAATCGGTGCTCCTCTGGGGCTGCGGAATTCGGTTTCCTTTGGGGTAGCGAGCTCGCCCGACCGCGCCATGGGTGAGTATAATCCCATGGTCTACATTCAAACCGACGCCTCCATGAATCCCGGCAACAGCGGAGGAGCGTTGGTGAATATGAACGGACCATTGGCTGGACTCAACGCATTTATCGTCTCCCAATCCGGCGGCAACGAGGGCGTTGGATTTGCCATTCCGGCGAATACGGTCCGAGACGTCTATCGCCAGTTACGCAACGAGGGAAGCGTGAGCCGCGGAGAGATTGGCATCTATGCGCAGGACATTAGCTTCGTGATGGCGAAAGGGCTGTCGCTGGCTCGAGACCACGGAGTAATCGTCTCCGATGTGGTGCCGGATGGGCCCGCCGATCGCGCCGGCCTGAAGCGCAAAGATATAATCCTGTCTCCGGATGGAGAAAAAATAGTTTCCGCCGCGCAAATGGAAAATCACATCTTCCGCCGCCAGGCGGGCGACGAATTAGAACTGCGCATTCTGCGCGGCCAAGAGGAGTTGAAGATCGCTCCCACGGTGCGTGAGCGTCAGGATAGAGCCAGCCTTCTCGAACATTTGGTGCACCCGGAAAAGAATCT
Source organism: Bryobacterales bacterium (assembly GCA_963713415.1). GTDB lineage: Bacteria > Acidobacteriota > Terriglobia > Bryobacterales > Bryobacteraceae > Palsa-89. The sequence goes on from CAVQLV010000004.1 coordinate 43,428, forward strand.
CATTTCTCGCCTGGGTATTCTGTGTATCCAGATTGACAAGGAAGTCGCTGCAAAGATTCCAGGGCTGAGGCGTGAATACGGGCTGATTGTCGCCGCCAAGACATCGGGAGGCGAATCCCAATCCATCGATCTGCAGCCTGGCGACATTATCGACGCTCTCAATAATTCGCCGGTAGCGCTTTTGGATTCGTTTCGAACGGCGCTGAACCAAATGAAGCCCGGCGATCCAGTAGTGCTCCAAATCGAGCGCGATGGACGGTTCCAGTACCTCGCTTTTGAACTGGACCGCTGAGCAATCGAGTGGCCTTCAGACGGCTATTTTCGCAATTCGGCGTGCGTCTGCAAATAGCCGAGCACGTTGGCCCGCGAAAGCACGCCGTCCAAATGATTGTTGGAAACAACCGGAAGCTGATTGAGATCATAGCGGCTCATCGTCTCCAGGGCGCTAAGGAGCGGAGCATCCGGCGTCAACGAGTGCAAATCCTGCAGCGGACGCATGATGTCGCGCAGCGTGGTAAAGGGCCATTTCGCCCGCTCCACCTGCTTCACTTCATGCGGCGTGACCAAACCGGCCAGCTTCGCCCTTTTCCATCACGATGAAGCAGCGCTGCCCGGTGTGCAGAAGCTTCTCATCGACAAAATTCTGCACGTTCAGCCATGCGTCCACGGTGGGGCAGTCGCGCGTCATCACGTCAGCTACCCGCACGCCTTTTAGCGCGTCGCTCAAGCCCACTTGCATGTCGCTCTCGCGCGCGGCCTGCAGCAGAAACCAGCCGATGAACGCGATCCACAGCCCTCCGAACCCCGCGCCGCCGAAGAATTCAAAAATACCGACCGCGATAAAGCCAAACGCCACCACCTGGCCGACTCTTGCGGCCAATCGCGTAGACCGGTCCGCGTTGCCCGTCTTCCACCAAATGATGGCCCGCAAGACGCGGCCGCCGTCCAGAGGATAACCCGGAATCAGGTTGAAAACTCCCAGCATCAGATTGATGTAGCCGAGCCACTGCAACATGGCCATCCATGGATTGGAGGAAGGCTGTCCGATCACGCGCGCGAGGCCGACGCAGATTCCTCCGATGATGACGCTGGTCAGCGGACCCACGAACGCCATCCAAAACTCCAGTTTGGCGCTGGTAGGATTTTTCTCGATCTGAGAGACGCCACCGAGGGCGAAGAGCGTGATCTCCTTCACTGGCAATCCGTGGGACGTCGCCACCAGCGAGTGCGCCAGTTCGTGCAGCAGAAGCGAGACGAAAAACAGGATCGCGGTGGCGATGGCCACGGTCAGGATCACTTGATCGCCCCAACCGGGATTGCTGGCGCGGAATTGTGAAGTGAGTGAATAGACGATGAGCAGGGCGATGAGAAACCAGCTATAGTGCAGCCCGATCTCAATCCCGAAGATTTTTCCCAGTTTTATTTGTGATCGCAAGGGCTGTCTCGCTGCCTGAAGTTTCTGTCTGGCTGGCAGAGCCAACGGATCAAAACGATCCGACCGCCATCATAACATCCAGCCGTTATCAGAGGAGCCAGTGAGTTGAGGATTGCCGCTGCGCCCGCCGCCGACTGACGATATCTATGAAGATTTCAGAAATTGGAGAGCAGCGTGCTGCGTCCACCCTGTGGCTGGCCGGTCACAAGCCTGAGCCGCTCTCGATTTGCCGAAATTGGGCGTTTTCGCGATCATTGCTATGGAGCACCAAGGAGCAGACTGATGAGGCCTTCCTCTATGCACTATTTTCCGTTGGCGTGGCCCTTCCTTCTGGCTCTCGCGCTCCTCTTTTTTGCCGTGGTTGCGCTGGTGGAGTTGGGGCTCCTGAAGTACGCCTACGAGCGGATGGGCGTGCCTCCCCGATACGTCTTCGCGGTGCTTTTGTTCTCTCTGCTCGGAAGCGCCGTCAATATTCCGGTGGTTGAGTTGCCGCCGGAACGGATGGTTTCGGGCCGGGTGGTTGATTTTTTTGGCGTCAGCTACGTCGTCCCGGTTGTTCAGGAGTCGCCGGGGACCATTATTGCAGTGAACGTTGGTGGCGCCTTGATTCCCGTGATTCTGTCACTCTACCTGTTGTTCAAGAACCAGTTCCATGGCCGCGCGCTCTTGGCCGTGATTGTAGTTGCGTTCGTCGTCCATCTCTTCGCGTACCCGCTGCGGGGAGTAGGCATCAGCGTTCCCATCTTCATCCCGCCGCTGGTCGCGGCATTCGCCGCCATGGTACTGGCGTGGCGCCGGGCCGCTCCGCTGGCGTACATCGCGGGAAGCTTGGGAACGTTGATTGGCGCCGATCTGCTGAATTTAGGCAAAGTCCAGGGCCTGGGCGCGCCCATCGCATCGATCGGAGGAGCCGGTACTTTTGACGGAGTCTTTTTGACCGGGATCATCGCGGTTTTACTCTCGCCGGTTGCGGGAGTCCCGCCCCATGGGACTGCTGGTGACGAAAGCCATAGCTTCCAGAGAAGCCGGTGAATTTATTTCCAACCTGGTCCCAAACCATAAGGAATCTGCGTGCCGATCGCTTCCACTTCCCGAATGTTGCCGTTGACGATCTTGAACACCTCCGCCATCGGCATGGTAACGGGAAGGCCCACGAAATAGGGCGCCGGACGCGTGCTGCCGTCCTTCATCGTGATCTGGGTGAGCCCTTTGTGCTGGAACATGTAAACGCCGAAAGTGAGTCCCTTCTCTTCGTCCACTACCAGAACCCGGCGCGGACGGATGGCCGTGATCACCTGAAAAACGCCCGAGTTCATGCCATCGGCACAGCGTTGGGTGCGCCCGCCGGGAGGAGCTCCAGGTAAGGGCGGCCCCGCCGTGCGCATGCCATTCTCCAGGCGATTGCAGTTGTCGTCAAACGGCGCGACGGTGCCGCTGGATTGTTCGATGGCGTCGAAATATAGATTGCTGATCTTGATCAGGTCCGCGCGCGGGCGGCGCTGAGCGGGAGTGAGCGTTTCCAGCAACGCGGGGCGTGGCGTATGCAGGTTCGCCATGTTCCGCTCATTCACATTGCGGACCACTACCGCCTCCGCTTCGGTGATCAGCCGATTGGCCACCTTGATGCGCAACGCCAAAAGCGTGTTGCGCGGCGCTTGCCCGTGCGGCATGTGCTCGGTCACTACTCCGATGAATCCAGCGGCGCTGCCTTCCGGATCGGCCAGCACGATTTTGTAGTCGGTTAAGCCGGCGGCGGTGAACCACAGGCCTTCGTTGAGCGGCAGACGGGCGGTGTTCTCGGTGTACTTGATATCGGACGCCACGGGAGCCTTGGTCGAATCGTTAGCCACCATGGCGTTCAAATACTGATCCAGAATGCCGGTCAAACACGCGCGATCGCAGGTGCCTTGCGCGGCCGCGGCGCCGGCGCAAATGAGAAATGCCGCGAGTATGTTTCGCATCTGGTCAAGTATAGTACGCTCTTTGTTTATGAATCGCAGCACCAATCGCATCCTGACCACTCACTGCGGCAGTTTGCCGCGTCCGGCGGACCTGCTGGATTTGATGAAGGGGAAAATCAACGGGCAGCCTTACGATGCCGGCGCCTATGCCGCGCGGATTCGAAGCGCGGTTTCCGAAATGGTCCGCAAGCAGGTAGAGTGCGGCATTGATATTCCCACCGACGGCGAACAAAGCAAGCCGGGTTTCTTTGCCTATGTCAACGAGCGGCTGGCCGGTTTTGAACCCCGGCCCGGTCCTCGCGCGGCTATGTTCCAGGCCGAAGTGGAGGAATTTCCCGAATACTACAAACAATACTTCAGCAGTGCGATGCTGGGCGTCACCCTTGCTCCGCTGGTTCCATTCGTATGCACCGGCCCGGTTTCCTATCGCGGCCAGGAGGCGGTGCAGCGCGACATCGAAAATCTGAAAGCCGCGCTACGCGGACTGGAGCCCGCCGACGTCTTTATGCCGGCGGTGGCGCCGAGCGGCGTGGGAAAGAACGAATATTACGGCAGCGACAAAGAATATATGCATGCTGTGGCCGAGGCGCTGAGCAGCGAGTATCGCGCGATTGTCAACGCCGGTTTCCTGCTGCAAATCGATGACCCGTTTCTCACCGAGCTCTTCAGCTTCTCGCCCCTGAGCGCCGCTGAGAAGCAGAACACCGCTGAGAACTATGTAGAGGCGGTGAATCACGGACTGCGCGGCATCCCAGCGGAGAAAGTCCGCTTCCACACTTGTTACGGGATCAACGAAGGGCCGCGCGTGCATGATGCGCCGCTAAAAGAAATGCTGCCGGTGATTCTGAAAGTGAATGCGGGCGCCTATTCGTTCGAGGCGGCGAACGCGCGCCACGAGCACGAGTATCATGTCTGGGAAAACGTGAAGCTGCCGGATGGCAAGCTCATCATCCCGGGCGTGGTAACTCACGCCAGCAACATTGTGGAACATCCCGAGCTGATCGCCGAGCGCATCGTTCGCTTCGCCCGGTTGGTAGGACGCGAGAACGTGATCGCCGGGACTGACTGCGGCTTTTCGTCTCAGGCCACTTATCAGCCGGAGATCCACCCCTCGGTGATGTGGGCCAAATTCCGCGCCATGGCGGAGGGTGCGCGGCTGGCTACCGGGCAGCTCTGGCGAACGTAGCTCCCGCTACCGGGAGGCCTGCTGCCCTTCGAGACTTGTCAGCAAATGGGTGTGGTGATATTTGCGCGCCAGGCCGAGCGCGGTGAGCCCATCCTTAGTGCGCGCGCTGGTGCGTGCTCCGGACTGGAGCAGCAGATCGATCATGGCCGAATCGCCAAAGTCTATGGAAGCGGCGTAGAGCAGCGGCGTCATCCCGATCTTATCGACGTGATTCACGTCGGCGCCTCGTTCGATCAGCAGGCGGGCCATTTCCACCCGGTTCGCGATCGCCGCCCACGAAAGGATGGTGATGCCGTCCCCATCGGCCTCGTCCACTTTGGCGCCGGCGTCCAGCAACGCGCGCACGGATGCGGTCCGATGCGTACTGGCCAGCTCCAACAGAGGCGTCGAAGGAAACAGGCCGGCGAACGTCATCTTGTCGTCCACCCGGTCGCCCGCCTGGTGGAGACGGGGAATGATATCGGAGTTACCGGAAAAGGCGGCCAGCATGATCGGGAAAGCGTTGAACAACGGCGCACCCTGGCCCTTCGGCAGACGAACTTTGGCGCCATGATCCAGCAACAGATTCATGGCTGCGCTCGAACCGGGATATTGCGCCGCCACCAACAACGCGGAGTACCGGTCTTTGGAGCGAGCATCCACATTCGCGCCATGGTCGATCAGCAGCTTCATCTTGGCCAAGTCTGGAGCAGCCAGCATCAATGCCGTGAGCCCGCCGATTTTGGTGGCGGAGTTGGGATCGAAGCCGCCGGCGAGCAGCTTTTTCACATCGGCGGTGCTGCCGAATAGCATAGTTTCGGCCCACGGCTCGATGCTTGTTGGTTCAGCTTCTTTGAGCACCAGCGGGTGTGGCGTCCCAGGCCCCAGCGCGGTGGCCAGTGCCATCACGGCCAGGCACTCGCCCATCGAAGAAATGAATTGATCGTGGGCGTAAGGATGGCCGGTCTCGATATACGGCGGGCTCACCGGCGCCGGAGGATGCAGTCGCGATGCGACGTGCCAGGAACCGTCCGTTTCCTGCGTGTTCACCAGATAGGCGATGCCGCGCTGCCACGCCGGGTCCGCGATGGCAACGCCGCCCGCTTCGTGCAGAGCCATCAACACCTGGCCAGTGGAATATGCGTCGCTCGACCGGCCGGCCAGCGAATTCCATCCGCCATCGGCGCGCTGAATGGCTTTCAATTCGGCGGCCATTTTCCGGAGCGTAGCCCGATCCGCGGCGGCCCAATAGGCGCCGAGCAGTTGGTACACGCGCTCCTCGGTGGCATGCGGTTGATGGGAGAGCAGCCAAGTTCGAGCGCGCGTCACCCGCGCCTGGGTGTCTGCCTTCTGGCTGGGATGAGCGTACAGCTGAATCGCGTGCATGGCAATCGCAGTCGCAGTGAAGGGGCTATAAGACTGCGGCGGACGTTCGTCAGTCGCTTTCCCAATGCCCGTCCGCCTCCTGCCGCGCCGCGAGCAATCGTGCATACACGGCGGTGACCACGCTGGGACGTACCCCCACCGCGTTGGCCGCAAGCATGCCGTAGCCGTCGCTTAACGCCGGATCAATGATATTGGTGTACTCGACAGCCCTTTCGAAATTGGAAAAATATCCGAAAGCAGCGGCTGCATCGGCGTGCGCGGCGGTTTCGTCAACCGCGATACCGTGCTCGCGCGCCACGCGAAACGCGAGCGCAGGAAACACTTGCTGATGGCAGGAAAAGCAGCTTTCCTTCACGTACCAGGTATTTTGACTTTTCTGAATCAGCGTGACCGCCTTCGTGGCGGCTTCTTGAATACGCGCGGTGGAGGGGTCTCCCGCCCACGCCGCCGAAACCAGGCACACCATCCCCACCCACAATTTCATGGCTGCTCCTCCGTATATGGAACAATTCTACGCGAAATGTCTACTTCGCGACTTCCGTCTCGCGGATAAACGAAGCCACATCATCGTGGAAATGATTCAGCACGCCCTCGTTCACGTAAACCATGTGCCCGGACTCGTAATAGTGGTAACTGATGTTTGCCTGCAGGCTGTCGGGAATGGGGAGATGATGCATTTCGTACATCCCCTCGAAGAAAGGCGTCGCCAGATCGTAATAGCCGCCCGCCAACATTACCTTCATCTTCGGATTGGCCTTCATCGCCGTGGCCAGGTCAGGCATCACATTGGTGCCGCCTCCTGTGGACGGCGCCAGAGGTCCGCCGGGAGACTGATGCCGCAGGTCCCATTGCAGGAACAACGGATCCTCTGTGTAGATGTTCGGCTTATACGTTTGATTTTCCCCGTATTTCAACGTGGTACGCAGGTAATCATTGATGGCCGCGGCGTATGCCGACGAGACCGCGTTGCTTTGCGGATCGTATTCCGCTTCCTCGCTCAGGCGATCGTAATCGGGTCCCTGATATCGTGTGTCCAGCCGCCCCGTGGTGATGCCCTCAGCATCCTCCAGCGTTTTCGAGAATGCGCCGCCGCTGACGCGCAAGTTCGATTTGAGCAAATACGCTACGGGCAGGCCGGTGTACAGGTGAAGCTTCCCGGCTACGGCCTGCTTCTGCGTCTCCGCAAGTTCGGATCCTTCCAACAGCGCAGACATGTACTCGCCCAACGCAAATTTCTCCACCGTTTTGAGAAAAGGCTCGAGCGACGCGGGTTGCTGCGGCAGCTTGTGATGATAATAGGCGCTCGCCGCGTAGGTGGGCAGCGCCAAAGCGTAGGGCTGCTCCACGCCGGGATTCCAGCGCGGGGTATCCACCGAGTTGTCGAAGCTGAGGATCGCCGACAAGAGCACGATCCCGTTGAGATCGACGTTGTGAAGCATGGCGCTCACTACCGCGCTGCGCGGAGTTCCATAGCTTTCGCCGAACAGATACTTCGGCGAATTCCAGCGATCGAACTTGGTCAGAAACCGCCGGATAAATCGCTCAAACGCGTGCGCGTCCTGATCGGTCCCCCAAAAAGCTTTCTCTTTGTCCTTGCCCATGACGCGGCTGAACCCGGTGCCGGGAGCATCGATGAACACCAGGTCGCTCGCGTCCAGCAAGCTATATTCGTTGTTCTCGATTTTGTAGGGGGCTCCCGGAACGTGCTGGCCATCGGTGGTCATGACGCGCCATGGTCCGAACGCGCCCATATGAAGCCACATGCTGGACGATCCTGGCCCGCCGTTGTAGAGAAAAGTCACGGGCCGGGTCTGGGATGGTGCACCCTTCTTAAAATACGCCACGTAGAACATCCGCGCGGTGGGCGGAGCTTCTTCGGGTTTGGAGGGGTCCAGTGGCTTCTCGCCAGTATCCGGCAGAAGCTTCCCATCCAGTCCCAAAATTGCGTCCTGGGGATCCGTAGCTCCCACCGTCAGCGTTCCGGCCACCGCGCGATAGGCGATGGCTTCGCCGCCAACGGTTACGGTTCCTTCGGTGATGGAGTCTGGCCGAACTAGAACGGAAGGCACAGGAGGCGCCGGCGCGGCGGTGACCACCACCTTGGTTTCCGTCTTATCCGGATTCTGACCCTGCGCGCAAAGCAAAACAGAGCAACTCACGGCTACACTGATCGCGAACTGGCGCCAGAGCGTATTCATCAGGCTGATCCTTTGAGATGAGATTGTTACTCAATCGTACTGCAATCGGATGCAATCACTTCAATGCCGAGTACAGCGCTTGTTTCCAGCGCGGCGCATCGATGGCCCAATAGACTTTCGCCTTTGGGCCGCATTCCGCCCAGGTCGCGCGATTCCTATCGTCGGAAGCAACGCCCAGGCGATCCACAACCGTCATCCCGCGAGTAAGCTCGGACGCTGTCTCGACCTCCACATAGTGGCTACTGGATTCACAGCCAATGGAAGGATCGAGCGCGATAGACATCGCCACCGGGTCCGGCAGCGAAATGCCGTCCTGGCCGGTTTGCGCGCGGTACGCAGTTCGTGCGGTGCTGTTGCATTCCACGGCGAAACTGGAAAGCGGCGTGCCCATAGCGCTGACGGATTCTATGTCGGCCGGCGCAAGAACCGCATCGCCGCGGCATAATTGCCAGCCCACCAGCTCAATCGGCAAGCGGCTGCGGAATACCATGCGCGCGGCGTCTGGATCCACCCACATGTTGTATTCGGCGGCCGGGGTGACGTTTCCCTCGCAACAGGGCGCTCCACCCATGACGACGCAGCGCGCCACGTGATTGACCAGATCCGGCGCTTCCGCTAATGCGAGTGCAATATTGGTCAGTGGGCCGAGCGTGACCAGCAGCAGGCCCGGATGGTTTCGTGCGGCGGAAATGATGGCTTCGACGGCGGGCTGATTTTCCGGCGGTGCGCCGCGCAGCAGGATAGCCGTGATCTCCTAATCCATCCTTGCCGTGGAACCACTCAGCCGTGCTGAGGCGGCGGATCAGCGGCTTCTCGGCTCCCTGGAATACCGGCACGTCCGTGCCGCAGAGCTCGGCGGTATAGAGCGCGTTGCGAGTGGCCTGCTGGACGGGGACGTTGCCGGCCACGGTTGAGATGGCAATCACGCGCACGCTCGACGAACGCAGCGCCATAATCAACGCCACGGCGTCGTCCGATGCGGTATCGGTGTCGATCAGAATCGCCTGCGCCACGGAATCCGTTTTATGCAATCACTTGGCCGCGGTGATAGAGTCCACCTGGATCGTCTTGGTCTTGGCGTCGAGCGTGCCTCTTACTGAGACCTTTTTCCCTGCGAATTTTTCTGGTGTGTTCTGGTCGCTGAGCGTGTAGGTGACTTTGCCGTCATACAGAACGTACGACGCGCCGTGCTCCCGGATGCAAGCAATGGTGCATTCGGCATCCGTCGGCCCCATTTTCATTTCGGAATGATCGCCGTCGGGGCACATGCTGTCCGTAATGACGCCGGTGAAAGTCTGCTTGCCGGACGGCGCCGCGGCCAACGTTGCGACGGCAAGCAGACTTAAAATCAGCGGCTTCATCTTCTAACTATGCGGCCTTCTAGCTGCCTGGGGTCATGATGTGGGCAGTGGACGTGCCTGGGTTCATGATCCACGCGCCGCCCTCCTTGCCACTCTCGGGCAATCCGAGCGACTGCGTGGTTGCACCAGGAACCATGATGGTGGTGTGGTGGAAAGCATGCTCCTGGTCGGGTCCCATAAAGTGGATAAATACCGATCCGAACTCAGGCTTCACGCGGGTGCCGTCCTTCTCCTCGGCCATTAATTCAGCCGCCGTCGCCTTCCGGTCGCCCTTTGCCTCGGCTTTCAGGTTCTGCGCCACCCGAGGCAGATTGGCCATACTGGTGCACTCCACCGTGAAGGCCGGGTGCTCGGGAAAGCCTGACAGGTCGTAACATACCATCGAGCCCGTTCCCTTTTGCAGGGTCTCGTAGGTGAAGTCGGGCTTCCACTTGATTACGGTAATTTCTTCCTTTTTCGCCCGCGCCGGCGCGGCCAGCAGGGCCTTTTGAACGTCGGCATCTTGCGCTTGCGCCAGTGCGCCGCAGGCCGAAGCCGCCAAAATAGTGAGAACGATCGATCGTGTGCGTTTCATACTGTGATCTCCAATCCGTCTGCCTGGCACCTAGTTGACTCGCGATCCGTTCGCGAACAAAAGCCCCGGCAATAGGATTCAGTATATCGCGATGCGTCACCGCCGCAAGGGACGCGGCCCGTTTTCTAATTGAAATAAAGGTCCGGCAGTGGAATCGCCGCGCCATGCTTGCGCGATCTGCCGGGGTGTTCCGGTTAGCCAAGCGCGAGCGCCAACCGCGGAAGACCACACGGCATCGCAGCGCTCTCGTCTCACCAGCGCGCCCCATTCGTCCCGCGTTTGAAAGACGAACCAGTTCCAGTCCTGTGACGTGCGCCGCAAGTTGAGGTATTCTTTCCTAAAGCAGATTTGCCGGCGATGGAAAACGAGCGAGAGAACGGTGGGACCGAACGCATTGGCGCGGAGAAGCCAGGCAACGTCTCCGGCGCCGAAACCGCCGCACTAACCCGAAAAGACGAACTCGAACTCATCGAAAAGCGCCGGCAGAATCAAATCAGCGCCATCTCAATCGCCGTCACGTTTGTAATTGCGATCGCCTCGCTTCTGTGGAATGCCCGAATTCAGAAACAAACCGTCCAAACATCCAATGTTCTGGAGATGACGCGGGTCGAGAACGGAGAGGTGATCTCAAACTCGAACGGCGGCGATTTTAAGAACCCCTGGCGACAATGGGAAGAATCCGTGTCCGACAGCACGGTGTATCTCGGAATCGAGCGCTTTGTAAACTTCGATCGCCGTTTCGAAAATCCTCCCGACGTTACCCTCGGGTTGAGCCTCATCGATCTTTCACCGATGGACATCGTGCTCTCGCGGCTAAACTTCAAACCTCAAGATCCGATTATGGCGGAGCGCGTTCACCACGTGCATGTAGTTACACAGGTTGCCGGCGTAAATCGAGATCACTTTATTGTCCAGATTGGCGTCGGGCTGCCCACCGAGGCGGCACGTGCGCTCGCGCCTCCACTCACGCGAGAGCTGGACGCAAAGGATCGGGATTTCATCGAGCATATGCGGCGTTTTCGGCAATTAGAGAATCGCAGCGATCGCCTGAATTCGGGAGAGATTTGGCTCATCAACTTTTACCGGATCGTCGGGAGTTTCAATGTTACCTGGATAGCACAAGCCGCTGAGGACTCGTCCGCCCCGAAGACGGCCACCGCGCCGTGATTGCCTAACCTCCCATCCTCCGGCGACCCGCCGCACCATCAATCCCCAAACTTGACTTCCGCCTTTTGTTCGCCTAACAATAGAACCATGGCTTTGACCAAGCGGCAAAAGGAAGTGCTCGACTTCATCGCGGACTTCGTCGAAGAGCACGGCTACAGCCCCAGCTACGAGGAACTGGCCCAGGGGCTCCATCTGGCGTCGCTCGCCACGGTGCACAAGCACATCCAGGCGCTGGAATCGCGCAACTATCTGCGCCGGCTGTTCAATCAAAGCCGGTCGCTGGAAGTTTCGGCCAAGTACGTTCAGGAGCGCCGCAAAGGCCGTGCCGTGGCGCGATCCACCGAGATTCCCCTCGCCGGACGCATTGCTGCGGGCACGCCCGTGGAAGCGATTGAAGGACAGGACACGCTACAGTTCGCCGACTTCGCGGGCAAGGGCGACACGTTCGCGCTCCAAGTGAGCGGGGAATCGATGATTGACGACCACATCATGAGCGGCGATTACGTGCTGGTGGAGCGCGCGCAGCAGGCCCAGGACGGCGAGATTGTTGTCGCGCTGGTGGATGGCCGCGAAGCCACGCTCAAGCGTTTGTATCATGAGCCTGCCGGCCGCGTCCGTTTGCAGCCGGCCAACGCTTCCATGCAGCCCATCCTGGTGGATGCGGACTCCGTCCAGATCCAGGGGCGCGTGCTCGCGGTCTTGCGAAAATATAAGTAACACGCCAGTGCGTTTGGTTACATTCACTTACATTGCTACAAAGAGGGATCGCCGGGACGCATGTTAAACTGAAGTCAACATGGCTAGTCCAATGAGCGCGGTGAAGCGCTTTCTGTTTTGGGATTATCCACGCGCCGGCTGGCAGTACGACGTGATGGTCGGGCTTATCCTGGCCTTTATTTTTCTGACGCCGCGGGAGTGGTTTCGGGATCAGCCGCGCGCCAATAGTATCGTGATGCTTCCGTCGGAGCGCGGCGCAACAGTCTTCTGGATGGATGCCGAACAACTCTCGAACACCCCTGAAAACGCACGGGGCGCCGAAGCAGCTACCTTGCTGCAAGCGCGTACCGGCAAGAAGTACCATGTGGTTCGGTTAGAACCCATTGTCGATTCCGAACAGGAAATTAAAGGATTCATGGCGTTCACCACGCCCTAGCCGCAAGACGGTTTTCGGTGCTTAAAGCCGCAAGGCACTTTCAGGTATCCAATCATTGATGCAAACGCGCCTGTGGGGATTTATTGTATGTGTGTTGCTGGCCGGCTCTGCCCTGCCCGCCGCCGCGAGTCAAAGCTTGCAACAGGTTCTGGCGCGCATGGACAAAGCCGCCAGCGATTTTCAGGCCATGACCGCACAAGTGGTTTGGATCACCCACACCGATGTTTTGAACGAAGACGACAAAGAAACCGGAACCGTAACGATGAAAAAGATTCAGCCGGGCGAAGTACAGGGCCTGGTGGATTTTACTTCGCCGGATCGAAAGACGATCACTTTCGAGAAACGCAAGTACCAGGAATATCTTCCGAAGCTGAAGACCGTCCAAGTGTTTGATTTAGCCAAACACGGCGAGCAGATCGACAAGTTTCTCATGATCGGATTCGGCACTTCCGGCATGGAACTTGCAAAGGACTACGACGTGACTGTGCTCGGAACAGCGAACGTCAAAGGCCAGCCCGCCGTTCGTCTTCAATTATTACCCAAGGCCGCAGATGCCCTGCAATATGTTCAAAAGCTGGAATTATGGGTCCCCGAGCAGGGCGATCCGTACCCATTGCAGGAGAAGATATTCGAGCCGTCGGGCGATTACCGTATGGTGAACTATAGCGATTTAAAGATCAATCCTCCCTTGCGACCGGACGCGCTACAACTGAAGCTGCCGCCCGGCGTCAAGATCGAATACCCAGGTAAATAGAGCGTGGGAACCACCGCACAGCCAAACAATCGGGATACCAGCGGCCGCCTCACCTTTTTAGATTGGGCTCGCGGGGCGGCCGTAGTGGTGATGCTGCAAGGCCACGTATTCCATTCGTTCAATCGAACCGATCTCAGAACCGATGGGCCGTTCATGCTTTCGCAGTTTTTTGGCGGCATTGGTCCGGCCATCTTTTTAGTTCTCACCGGCATCACGCTTTCATTCCTGATGGATCGCCGCGAGCGCCAGGGCGTGAGTGCGCTAGGCCGCTGGGGAGCCGCGTTGAGGCGGGCCGGTTATTTATTCACGCTGGCGTTCCTGTTTCGCCTGCAGCTTTGGACCTTTGCCTTTGGGCAAAGCCCGTGGACGGATCTTTTCAAAGTCGACATTCTGAATTGCATGGGATTCTCCATCGCGCTGATGTCGGTGATGGCGATCTTCACTACCGCGGAGCGTGTGCGACTGTGCGCCGGCTTAGGCGTCGCTATCGCCGCCGCGTCTCCGCTGGTTTCCGCCATCGACTGGCGCTGGCTCCCGCCGCAAGTTTCCGCCTACTTCGTGCCCAGCTATCAATACTTCGCGTTCTTTCCTTGGGCTGCCTTCATCGCTTTCGGGCTCAGCATCGGCAGCATTTTGCGGCTGGTGAAGGCAGACCAAATGAACCGCGTGATGCAGTGGGGCGGGCTGCTGGGCTTCGGCTTGATCATCGGCGGCCAATACTTTTCGAATATGCCGTATTCAGTCTATCCGAAGTCGGAATTCTGGCTGGATAGTCCGGGGCTTATCATCATCAAGCTGGGCGTGGTGATGCTGGTGATGGGGTTCGCCTATTTATGGACCGCGTTGCCGCTGGCGGCGTCGTGGAGCTGGGTGCGCCAGCTTGGCACAACGTCGCTGCTGGTTTACTGGGTTCACATCGAACTGGTGTATGGCCGCTGGTTTGGCGCATTCAAGGAATCGCTGAACAACGTCCATTGCGGCATCGCCGCGATTGGGGTCATTCTGCTCATGATTGGGCTCTCCGTGCTCAGGACGCGCTGGAGCACCGTGCGCGTGGCGGTGGCATCGTATTTTTCGTACAGCCCGCCCAGCCGGGCGTCGGGCGATTAAACAACTTGCGCGAGAAGCGCGCCCCAATGCAATCCAGCGCCGAACGCGGCGAAGCAGATCAGGTCGCCTGGGTGCGGTCCGGTATCGCGCCACCATTCCGCGGCCGCGATGAGCATCGACGCCGACGAAGTATTGCCGTAGAGTCGGATGTTGGAGTAAAAGCGCGAGGAATCCACATCGAGAGCACGGGCCACGCGATCCATCAGGTTTTGATTAGCTTGATGCATCAGGAAAACCTTCACCGAGGACGCAAGCCTCGCATTTCTTTCGAGTAACTCGCCGATGGCCGCTGGGATTTTTCGCGAAGCCTGCAAAATGACCGACCGGCCGTTCATTTCGAGCGGCGCATCGAATTCAAGGCGCAGATCTTCGGCGAAGGCACCATCGGAATGAAGCACTGAATCGATGATTTTCGTGGGGCCGTCTGCAGGACCGATCAGGCAAGCTCCCGCGCCATCGCCAAACAGCGGCGCCACCCCGCGTTCCAACGGTTCGCGCGAAACAATCGCAGACATTTTCTCGGACGCGATCACGAGAATATTGCCGTGAGTGGTGGAAAGCGAGGCGGCCAGCGACATGCCGAACAGGCTGCCGGCACTGGCGATGGGCAAGTCAATGGAAGGAACACTATCGATGCCCAGAGTGTGCGCGATCGTTGTCGCCGGCCCGGGAAAACGGCGCTCGGATGATCCTGAGGAAACCAGAATCATTCCAAGATCGCTGGCCTTAGTTCCGGCGCGTTCCAGACATTGCCCGGCGGCGTCAACGCCCATGCTGGCGACGGATTCGTCGGGAGCGGCATAACGCCGCTCTTCAATTCCCGAGACATCCAGGATCCAGCCAGCTTCGCATTGCAGGCGCGCGGCCAGTTCGGCGTTGGTGACGGCGCGCGACGGCAGATAGGCTCCCAAGCCCCTGATCGCCGCCACAGCCTACATCCTGCTCTCGATGTAACTTTGAATGCGAGTGATGGATTCGAACTTGCGCGGATTCAAATCGGAATCCGGGATTTTCATCCCGTACTCGCGCTCGAGTTCCGCTACCAGGTCGGGTAGTGCGAAAGAATCCAGGTACCCCGAGTCGAACAGCGACTCGTCCGGATCTGGAAGCGCGGTATTATTGGAAACTTTCCGCACGATGCCGAGGATGCGCTCTTTATTGTCCATCTCTATTGACCGTGACTCCCTTCGGCGCGGATGGTGAGAAATTTGTCGTATTGCGCCATGAGTTCCCCGAAGAGCATGCCACCGGTCATGCGATAGCCGGCTCCGGTTTGGTGCGTGTAGTCGCCTTGTCCTAACCCAGCCTGTACCCATTGACGCACAGATCCGGGTCCGCCCATTGCGGCGCGCCAGTCCCAAAAGGCGCAGCCATTCGATGCCGCGACGTCGCGCTGGATTTCAATTACTTGATCCAAGTGCGGAAACGGCATGCGGTGGCCGCGAATGGGGTGCTGGCAATCTGGCGGCCCGACGAGCAGGATACTGGCCACTGGCACAGCGGCGCGCAGGCGATGAATGATTTCGATCAAGCCGGCGCGATACTCTTCAGCGGTCCAGGAACGGCTGAGAGCTTCGTTGGTTCCATAGGCAAGAACGATGAGCGCGGGGTCCCGGGTGGCGAGCTCGGGATCGAGGATGGCCGAGTTCCAGTTGAGGATGAGGCTCGCTTGCGCGCCGTTAATACCGAGGGTCTCATAGGTCACGCCCGCGTGATTCTGCGCCACCCAGCCGAACAAACGCACGGGCGCGGAGCTGAGGGTGCGCAGACCATATTGATGCGGCCCGGCCGACGCGGTGTAGCTGAACACGCCTGGTCCCATGTCGCCCGCGGTATCGATGGTTTCGGTGGGCGCGCCGTCCACGGAAAACTCCATTTGGCCGCCGCCGGGCTGCCGCAGATAATGCAGTTCCAGCTGCTCGCACTCGACGCTCAGCGTTACCGTCTGGCCCGCGGATTCCGACGTCAGGCTGACGCCACCGAGTCCTTCAATGCCGTCGCTCTTGCGCGTCACGGTGCCGCTGGTAAGCCAGCCGCGCGAATTGCCGCCTCGGCTATCGAACCGGCGGTAGCCAAGAAAAGGGTGGCCGGCGAGCGTATATCCGGGGCCGCCGTTGCCGAACTTGGCTTGAAAATCCTGGCGCATCTGATTGGCCCAGTCGTCCGAGGCGGTGTGCGAATCGCCGTACTGCAAAATGTGCAGCGACATATTCTCTGGCGGATGCGAAAGCTGCTCGAAGAACGGCACCAAAGCTCCGGCGCCTTCCAGCGCGTTCACCGGCTCAGCGGTTCGTTCGCTGATGGCATGCAGGGCTACGCTTCGGACGGCCGGCGAAACATAAACGACGGGCACATGATAATGTTTTTTGTGTGCCGCCTTCTTTTTGCTGGTCTTTTTCGCGCTAGTAGTTGCGGCGGGACCGGGGGCAGCAGCGATGAGCGCAACGAGAACCAGGACCAGCTTACCCACTAGTGGAGTCTCCGCTGCTCGCGCGCTTTGAATTGCCGATAGCCCGATTCGAGCGCCTGATCGAGCAGCACTCCCACTTTGTGCGCACCCGCGGGCAAGGGATGAGTAAAATCCGCGCTCACCAGCCTGGGCGAGCTGTCATACCAGCGCTCCATGGTCCCCGCGCCGCCCATGGCCTGAAAAGTGTTGAAGAACGCGCAATTGGTTTCAAGCGCCATCTGGCGCTGGATTTCCACCAGGCGCGGGAGGGTGGGAACAGTGGTGATGCGCGAATCGGAATCGCGCTCGCCGCGATCCATGGGGCTCATGACCAGAACTGATGCTCGTGGAACCGCCGCCTTCACGCGTTCGATCACTTGGCGCAACTCGCCGGAGTAGGTGCGCTGGATGTAGTCGGCATAAATGCTCTCGTTCGTGCCGTAATTGATCACCACCAGATCGGGATGCTGGTGCTGCAACTCTTCGGTCCACTGCGGCTTGTCGAAATAGCGGACCACCACTTGCACTTGGCCGCCATTCAACCCAAGACTATTGTAGACTACGCCCGGCGTGTTCCTTTCGAAACTGACACCGAAGAGGCGGACAGGGCCGCGCTCCACGGTAAGATTGATTTCGCGCGCGCCGGCGTTCAGAGAGAAGGTCTGATAACCGGGCTGTATTTCGGGCCCATCTGTTTCCATGTCGCCGAGTTTTTGTCCCCCGGCTTCCACGGTGAGCACTCCGCCGCCGGGCTGGCGCAGGAAGTGAATCTCCATCTGCGAGTGATCTTCGGCGAGTGTCAAGCGCGAAGTGGCGCCGGCGTCGCCTTCGAAGCTGACTCCACCCAGGCCATGGAAACCATCGCGGGCGCGCACCTGCGTGGCGGCGTTGATGAGCCAGCCTTTCCCTTGAATCTCCACACCGCGGTGTCCATACCAGGCCCAGGGTTTGGCGATCAGCACGAAGCCGTGGCCGGCGTCGCCGAAGTGCTGCTGCAAGAGCGCGCGCACGTCGGCGGTGATGGAATCGGCCGTTACGGGCGAATCGCCGTAGTGCAGAACGCGCGTGATTGCGCCGGGCGCGCCCAATTCGGTGCGCCAAAGAGCGAGATAGAACGCCCGCAGATTGTCGTGCTCGTCTATCAAATTCGGCTCGAGGATCGGATGTTTCAGGGCCGTGACCCGCGTGCCGGCTAGGGGCATGGGCGGGAGCGGTTCGACGTTCGGGATATCGCGCGGACGAAAATCCAGGACCTCGGCAAGCGTAAAGGGCCGCGCTAATTTACCCGTTTCGAGCAACAGTAACAGCGCCCCAAAAGTTGCGATGGCGAGCGAAGTCTTTTTCGGCAACAGAGGGGCAGGCATGATCAGAATCGCGAATAGATGAACGGCGCGCTGCCCGATCCGGCGACGTATCGAATGGCAACCACGACAGCGGCGATGGCCGCGGCCTGCGCGTAATAAGGGAATCGGCAGTAAAGCTGGAGCCCGCCGTCGTACCAGCGCTTGGGCACATAATGCGCGGCGGCCGCGAAGATCAGCATCGCCATAAACGCGGGCGTGATATTCGCGAACGAAACCGTGCCAGAGGAGATTTGATAGAGAATGTCGCGAGCCGTGGACAAGCTCGATGCGCGGAAGAAGACCCAGCCCATGAGAACGAAATGGAACGTGACCAGGCCGCACAGGAAGCGCGCGCCGGGCGTAAGTGTCAATTTGGGATTGCCGTGCAATGCTTGCCAGCCGCGGTGGGCCGCCAGGCCGATCCCATGCCACGCGCCCCAGACGATGAAAGTCCAGCCCGCGCCATGCCACAGGCCGCCGAGCACCATGGTGATCACCAGGTTCAGATACGCGAAGATTTTCCAGCGGGAGCGCAGGCCGGGCAGGGAGAAATAAAGATAGTCGCGCAGCCAATTAGAGAACGTGATGTGCCAGCGACGCCAGAAGTCGGAAATGTTTTGGGCGGAGTAGGGGCGATTGAAGTTGCGCGGGAGCGTGATGCCGAGCAGGAGCGCGGAGCCGATCGCGATATCGGTGTAGCCTGAGAAATCGTAATACAGCTGGAACGCGTAGCCATAGACGCCCGCCAGCACCTCGGCGCCGGAATAAAGCTTGGGAAGATCGAACACGCGATTCACCAGCTGCTCAGCCAGGAAATCAGCAATTAAGAGCTTTTTCACCAGGCCCAGCCCGATCAGGAACAGCGCCTTGCCTCCGTCCTGGGGACTGAGCATTTCGCGCTTGGACCACTGCGGCAACAAGGTAGAGATGCGGGTGATGGGGCCCGCGACGGCGGTGGGGAAGAAACTTGCGGAGGCCAGGTACGCCAGATAGCTCTCCGCCGGCTTGGCGTCGCGGCGGTAGATTTCGATGGTGTACGTAAGCGATTGGAATCCGTAGAAGGAAAGGGCGAGGGGCAGCACCCATGGCAGGACCGAGAAATATTTAACCGACGCCATGAGCCCGACATTGAGCACGATGCTGAGGGTTACGAGAAAGCGCCGCAGGCCGGGGCGGCTGGAACGATGGAGCGCGCGGCCAATCAGAAAGTCGCACGTGGATGCCGCGGGGATGATAGCGAGATAGACGAGATCCCAGCGGGCGTAAAAGAAATAGTTGGCAAACAGAACCACGGCGAGCGCGCCCAGCCGGTAGCGCGCGGCTAGCCAGTAGGCGAAGAAAACGGCCGCCAAAAAAGTGAAATAAGCCGCTGTGGTCAACAACATGGGCGGATGCCCCAAGTATAGCTGGGGGCGGGGATCGGGGGCCGGCTTTGGGGATCGGGCACGGATTGGGACCGAAAGTTGGGCGTGAGCCCGGGTTCGGTCTTGGAATGGGAGGAAACTGGCAATCAAATGGTCATCCGGCGCGCGGGCCGCTTCAGTTCCACGGAGATCTGTCAAGCACTCTTTGGAGCGCGTACGCCTGTGAAACGAAGCGTGGATGAAATGAAAGCAGGCATCCGTCGTTACGTGCGAAAGCGCCATGCGCGCGATTGATGCAAATGTCCTGGTCCGGCTGATTGTTCGGGATAACTCCCGCCAAACCGCTTCGGCGGACAGCTTTGTGTCGCAGGGGGCGTGGGTCTCGGTGCTGGCGCTGGCCGAAGCGACGTGGGTGCTGGCAACGGTCTACGAGCTGAGTTCGAAGGAATTGGCGAAGGCGATTGAGATGTTGCTCGATCATCGGGACTTGACGCTGTAGGATTCGGAGACGATCGCAGCGGCTCTGGAACTGTTTCGCGTGAAACCAGGTCTCCGGTTCTCGGATTGCCTGATGCTTCATCTAGCCCGAAAAGCCAGGCACCTGCCGCTCGGAACTTTCGACCGGCATCTCGGCAAGGTTGAAGGCGTCCAACGACTTTAGAAGTTCTATTGTGTGACCTGGTGAAAATAGCTCGGCAGGCCGGGCTTCGTGTCGCGCAAGATGTCGACCATGGCTTGACGATCATCCAGGGAAAGACGCGCGTAACGATTTCCCTTCTCCGCTCCGGAGAGGACTTGCCACAGGCGCTGGTAGATGGCGATTTTCGCCTGCTCGGGCAGGCTGTCGAAAGCCTTGCTGTAAATCATGTAGCTGCACGGATAGCGCAGCAGGCGCGTACGCAGATCGAGTTGCCTTAAGGACCGGCCTTGGCTGCCGAATGGGCCTTGGGCCGCGAATTTCTCGGCAAAGCCGGAGGCGCCGTGGACGGGACCCGGCAGCGGCGCCTCGTCGATGAACAGCATGTAGTCCACCAATTCTTTTGCGGATTCATTCAGCAAATCGGAGAATGCAGAGCTGTTCATCTTGTCGTACAAGGCGCAGCGGACTTCCCATCCAACCCGCGTGATCAGGTTGGTCATGTACATCTGATGATCGAAAACCAGGAGGGCCACGATGTCGCTGTGGGCGGAAAGATAATGACTCGTGTCGAACTTGTTTTGTAGCGACGTCACGTGCAGGGTCTGATCGCTGATCATGGATTCGGGATGATCCGGATCGGCGAGCAAGGCGTTTCCCATGTGACGGCCGTGCTCCATTAAGCCGGTTACGTACCAGCCGCCCCAGCGTTCTGCGAACGGGCTGCGATCATCGGTGGTGAATCCGCCGAGAATGAGTTTCGGATTGCCATCCGGCATGGTGTAAAAGCTGCGCACGATCATGCCGGGAACGCCGAGGCTGACATCGGAGCGGTGACAACGCAGGCAATCGTCACGGCGCACGAAGGTGGGCTGGGGGACGGACTGCTGTTGCAGCGTGTAGAAAATCGCGCCCTGCTCGGGATCGTCGGCAGCGAGTTCGATGAAGCCGCCGTGGACCCAGGCGACCGCGACCGAGTCGTTAAAGAAGATGGTGCGCGGGTTGGATGGTTCGATGCGCGGCGATTGCAGGCTGGTTTTGGAAAAGACGGCCATCTGCGATTCAACCGGGACGCTGAGAGCCTGGAGCACGGATGGCAGGTAACCTTTATCACCATCGAATTTGAGCTGGATTTTTCCGTTGTCGAGCTCGTGCTGGAGGCCCGCGACAACATCGTTCGCCGGATGCTTCAGGTAGTTGAAGTAGTCGATGGCGGGATGGTCGAGCGGAGGCGACAGTCGGTCGCTGAGTTCGGCGAATCCGGAAGCGGCGACAATGGCGGCGAGCGCTACGAATAATGCAGCGCATCGCGGGCTATTCATAACGCAACGCCTCGATTGGATCGATCCGTGTGGCCCGGGGCTGTGCAGGAGCCCGCGAAGCGATTGCTTAAGGTCCCGAAGAAAGTCTTCCATCTCGGATGACCTTCCTAGCTTAGCGCTTCGTTCTTGGAGCATGTCAGGAAATAACCGTCACACTTTATGCGGCGCACGGATTCTTGCGCGCCGTGTCGAGACCGTCTCGACACCTTTGAGCATATGGAATAACTCGCGTTCACACTAGTGTGAACGCGGCACGCGTGGGCGCGTGCGCCACGTCTGCGGCCGCGCAATCGGAAGGACTATTTCCTGGCAAGCCCCTAGCTCGGTTAGAGCTTCGATCGCCGAGCTATTGTTTGAAATCGTCGATAGCTTTCCTCGGAAGCGAGCCGGCGAGAAAATCAACCAGCTCCAGCCGGACGCCATTGGGATCGATGACGTTGGTGATGCTGGTTTTCGTCGAACCGGTGCGAGGGTCGGCGACTGTGACGCCACGTCCGCGTAAGGTTGCAACTGTTGCGTTCAGGTCTTCCGGCCAAATGCCGATGTGGCTTAGCCCGACCGGGCGCTCGGGCGTCGACAATGCGAGTTCCAGGAACGTATCACGAGTGATCTGAAGGTAGGCGAGGACAGGTTTGCCATTGGGATCCCGGATGGTGAAGGCTTCGTGAAAGCCCATGGTTTGGGTGTAGAAGCGCATGGACTGGTCGAAATCCTTCACATAGATTCCGACGTGGTTGAGGCGCAGCGCCGGACCTTGGTTGGTCTGGGCGCGGCCGGGCTGCATCAGAAAAGCTCCCACTCCAATGCCCGCGGCGAAGAAAGCAAAACAAGCGATGATGCGGCGCATAAACGCCTCCTTATGCCCGAAGCTTTACCTGCCCACCAGGTGCTTCAGGCTGGTGTTGTTCTCTAAACAAACAAATTCGATCAATTCCGTATCGGGCATCAAGCGCTGGTGCAGCGTGTATGTCCAGGGCCGGGTAAAAGTTTTCGGATCGTCCACGGTGATCTGGATCTCTAGCGTCCCGAAGTTCAACCGCCGAAAGCGTTCGGTCAAGCGGCCCGCGCTGGTGATGGGAGTGCCTTCTTCGTCGATCCAGCCCGGCTCCTTGAAGCCGGTGGTCTGGACCACCAGCGTGTCGGCCTCCCAGTGGCCGATCGAATAGCCATACCACCACGGATCGGGATCGTTATTGGGCAGCGACCGGCCGTCCATAAAGATCTGCCGGATGCCGTCGTTGGCTTCGTACAGGATCAGGACCAGGTCCGGCGTCTGGATGATCTTACGCGGTTGCGGATGGCTGTGGAGCTGCACCGGATTGAGCGGCAAACAGTGCGCGTCCGGATGGTCCTTGCTATGGTCGGCCAAGCGCTGCTTGCGAAGCTCGGCAGCCCAAGGCTGGAGCGGCAGGCCGTCCGGAAATAGCGACGGTAAATCCTGAAACGGCCGCGGGCCCTTGGGCGGGTTGTTGCCCAGCACATTGGCCGGAACGGGCGGCGGCGCCCCGGGGACTGTGCCACGGTCCCAGATGCCGGAAAGATCGGGATGGCCGTCGGCGGTCTTGGGTGCCGGCGCATCCATGTTTATTTTTCCGTTCGGCAAGCGGGGCGCGGATGTGGCCTTGTAAGCGGGCCATTGCGCGAGCAGCGCCGCTGGAAGAATCAGAATTGCTAAACCGCGGGTCAGCACTCTTGGTTACTTTATCGCACTCGAGGAATTACTGATACCAGGCCAATCGCGCTTCAATTCTGGCACGCCAGGCTTCCTCGCCCAGGCTCCATTGGTCCAAAGTTTCCCAGTGACGCAGTGCGCCGGGCAGCTTGCTCAGGACCTGGGGGACGCTCAGGCGCGGGGCGGCGCTCAGGTACCCGAAGCCCAAGGAATGCGCCAATTGCGTTCCGGCGCGGACAATTTCGATGAGCTGGCGATCGATCGCGGCCGGTTGTTTATTGAATTTGCCCACCACCGGATGCAGCCAGGGCGGCAGCTTCCACTTGGCGGCCAGCCAGTCGCCAGTGGCAAAGCGGTCCATTCCGAAAAGCATGCGCTCATACTCGGAAATATTGAATGGCCGCCCGGACTCGAACATACTGTCGGTGAGGGCCAACAGGTTTGCGTACTTTTCGGGATAGGCCGCGATCAACGCGAGCCGCCCGATGTCGTGGAGCAATCCAGCGGCATAGGCGCGCAGACCGGTGATGTTATCGATTGCGATCAATTCCTGACAAGTGAATGCGCACGCCAGGGTGTAACGCCAATAACGGCGATCCTCGGCGACATCGAAGGCGCGCTGCATGTATTGCCGAACTAATACACTAAGTGCGATTTCTGCCAAGTTACTGGGGGGGATTTGTTCGGTGCTTTCGGCCACTAACCCGCTCCGGTTTGCGATTGCGACAATTTCGGCAGACAACGCGGCTTGGTGCTCCAGAAGCTTCTGCACGTGGTTCTCCGGACTGCTTTCGAGCGACGGAATGCGGCTCAGGATCTCCACGGCGATGGGCGGGAGAGGCGCGATTCGTTCGATCGAAATTGGTATCGCCACGGAAGGTCAGCGTATCAGATCCGGGGGCGCGACAATGTGGAAATGAGCAAGGCGAGCGAACTGCGCGAACGGCTGCGCGAAAGCGGCATGCTTACGGCGCCGGGCGCGTACGATTGCATCACGGCGCGGATGATCGAGCAGGCCGGATTCAGCGCGGTCTACATGACGGGCGCGGGAACGGCGGCGGCGCTGGGCTATCCCGATTATGGACTGGTCACGATGTCGGAGATGGCAGAGAATGCAGGCCGAATCGCGGCGGCCGTGAAGGTGCCGGTGATCGCGGATGCCGACACCGGATACGGCAACGAGCTGAACGTTACCCGCACGGTGCGAGCGTACGAACAGCGCGGCGTGGCGGGAATTCACATCGAGGACCAAGGTTTCCCGAAGAAGTGTGGGCACCTGGAGAACAAGGTGATCGTTCCGTTGGAAGAGTATCTGGCGAAGATTCGCGCGGCTGTGGCGGCCAAGCGGGATCTCGATTTTCTGATCATTGCGCGGACGGATGCGCGCGCGGTGCTGGGGTTCGAAGAGGCCATCCGGCGGGCGAATGCTTCACTTGATGCGGGTGCGGACATGGCTTTCGTGGAGGCACCCGAATCGCTGGAGGAGGTGGCGGCGGTGCCACGATTGGTGCGCGGTCCGTGCCTGCTCAACATGGTCTGGCGCGGAAAAACGCCCGATGTCTCGCTCGACGAGGCGCAGGCGATGGGGTACAAACTGGCGATACTGCCGGTGCTGCTGTTCAATGCCGTGGTGGGCGTGTGCGACCAGATGCTGGATGAGCTAAAGCAAAAGCGCCGGCATCCCTTGCCAGTGGCTGATGTCGCGCCCAAGGAGTTTTTTCGAAGAATGGGCGCCGAAGAATGGGATAAGGTGAGAACGACTTACTAATTTCTGGGGCCGTAGTGCGGCAGCGGCCGGTCCAATTCGTACGCGCCTAAGTCTGGCGCGCGCCCGGTGAAATCGTCGGTGATGGAAGGAAGAACAGTGCCGGCGTCGATGGCGCGCGAACCGGGCTTCAAACGGAAATCGAATTCTTCGGGCTTGTAGAGATGCTGCGGGTCGGACTTGTCGGGAATCCGAACATTCACGAACACGTCGAAATCGATCAGGATGCTGTGCTGCTCTTGATGCGTCGCTTGCCTGTACTCTTGCAGCGATTTGAAGTGACGCGTCGTTTGATTATGCTCGTAATCGGCGGCAACTTCGAAGGGCGGCGAATTCCACTCAAAGGCATCCTCGGCGTTCGGGTTCGGGCGGAACCCGTTGTAGTCGGATGTGGAGTAATTCGTGTAAGTGCGCAGATTGAGCACGGGATCCGCGAAGCCGTCGCCCAGGATCAGATTGTTTAGGAAGTGCACGTTGGACGCCGGGCCCATCAGACGGCCTTGTCCGATGAAAGTATTTTGATAAACCAGGACGCCGGCCGGCGTGTCGACGAATTTCAATGGGCCGCCGGTGGTGGCGTCGTAGACAAGATTTCGATAAAAATACAGCGGACCGCCGAACAGCGGCTGGGCGCTGAAAGCCCCGCCGGCCGAGTTGAAACAGCGATTCTCAAATACGCGGATGTTGCGCGCGCCTCCATCGGCTTCAATGCAGTTATCCGCCATATTGGAAAAATCGTTGTTGTAGAAGTCGATGGAAACGGGCAGCCGGTCTTCGATCGGGTTCGGTGTGCCGTCCGGATTACCGTAAGTGGCGATGTCGATACCGTCGTGCCAATTGGCCGCATAGTTATACGCAACAACGTGACCCTGGCCGTAAAGTTTGACCGCATACTCGGACGTGATGGGAGCGGGATAACCAGGGAACTTCGCCCAGACCGCGGGCGTGAACCAGCTTTGCAGCTTGTCGGGATTGTGGCGCCCGATAAAAACATTGTCCGCGATATAGAAATTCTTCGAGCCTGACCAATCGTCCTCCACGCCGCGCCCGATATTTTCCAGCCGGGAATGTTTCAAAGTGAATCCACTGGATCCGGCAATGTTTTTTATGCCAAGCAGGAACGCGACATTGGTGTTGCGAACCGTGATGCCCTCAAAGTAGTTGTAATTCGCGGCCATGAGATTAAACAAATTCTGGCAGCCATCGCCGTCAAAGATGACGTCTCCGTCGCCAGCGCCTTTGATAACGATCGGTTTGTCGGGCGTGCCGCTTTGAGTGAGATAGTAAGTGCCGTCAAAGGGCGTGCCGTAAGCGGGAATCGCCGGATCGAAGCCGCCATAAGTGAACCGGCTGTCTTTATAAACTCCGGCATGAACCAGGATAATGTCGCCGGGCTGAACACGCGGAGGAAACGTATTGGAATGATCGGACTGATCGGAGCCCATGTAATACGCGGCCAGCAAACCCGTGAAGGCGGGCTGCTGCTTGGCGCCTTTGTAGCCGGCGGGATAAACGTGGTACACGTGGCCGCCGGCAGCCGGTTGTGGTTCTGTACGCGTGCGCGCTGTGACGGTCTTTTGCGCCTTGCCTTTCACTCCGTCAGGATCGGAAAGAACGAAATGGCACTCATATTCGGTGCCCGGCTCCAGATTGAGCAGGCTGCCGGCGAACATGTTAGGCGCCACATAGCTGTAGTAATGCCGGCCTTCGTTACGCGGATTGCCGCCGAGCACTTGTTCGTGCTGGAGGCGCAGAAACGGGAGACCTTTGCGCCACTGTTGCTCACCCTTTTTGCGATAAGTAACGTCGACGCGCGCATTGAGATTGTCGTCGCCGGCTATGTTCCACGCGAAGCCGAGGGAGACCAGAGTGGGAGGGTCCACTAGGAACTCGCCAGAAACAGTGTTGTTCTGGCACCAGGCAGCCGCCGGGAAAAGAGCCGCCAGGGTCAGCGAAAGAAGAACGCGGGTGTTACGCACAGCCATCCATTTTATCCGCCTGCTGGCCCGCCCTGGTGGTCAATGACAGCGGCCCCGGTTTGGGCCTGGCCAGCTGCGCGCCGATGAACAGGCTTCCGAACAGCAGCCCCTGAGCGGCCGCGGTAGTGATCAATGATTCGAGATAACGCAGGTTTTCGATGGCGTCGATGAGCAATCGGAAGAGCCACGCGACATTGATGGCCGGCGCGAGGCCGAAATTCCCGACGGCGATCATCACAGCAAAGACCAGCACCGAAAGAACGGCGTCGGCGCGATTCCAGCGACCGATGATCCAGCCAGTCGCCGCGAGCGCCACGCACTGCAACGCTAACTCGCCGGTAGGAATCCAACTGGCACCGAGCAGCCGTGCAGTCCAGGCAAGCAGAGGACGTTCCACTAAGTAAGTGAAGGCGAAGAGCGCCGCCCACCCAAGCAGGACAGATCGCGCGGAGATCAACCAGCGGCGCCGCATGCTGGCCGTAATCTAACAGGTTCGCTGGGGGTTGTGGGATACTCTCTCCGTAATGACTGTCGCAGATTTTCGACGGTTAGCGCTGAGCCTGCCGGGCGCGGAGGAAGGCTCGCACATGGGCTCGCCCGATTTCCGCGTGGGCGGAAGGATTTTCGCTACGCTTGCCTCGCAAAGCAAAGGCTACGGCAATTTGATGCTCACGCCGGAACAACAGTCCGAGTTCGTCTCCGAGCAGCCCGGTGTTTTCCTGCCGGTGCCGGGCGGCTGGGGCCGAAACGGAGCCACGCATGTTCGCCTTGCTCAGGCGAATGAAGACCTGCTGGAGGGTGCGCTCCGGGCGGCTTGGAAGGTACGCGTGGAGAAAAACGCGAAAGCGGGAAAAAAGAGCGTGCGAAAATAGCTGCTGTGGCGCACGCGACCTTGCCTCGGAAGACATCGAAGAAGCAGTCACCGAAGGAACCGTTTTCATTCATCCTGCTCCTCATCGGCCTGTTCAAGCTGTTCAAGGCCCTGCTGCTGATCGCGGCCGGAATTGGTGCGATCAAATTACTGCACAAGGATCTGGCGAGTACCGCGATGCACTGGGTGCAAGTGCTGCGCGTGGATCCCGACAATCGGTATATTCACGGAATTTTGGTCCGTATCTTTCGTATCACGCCGAAGCAGCTAAAGGAGCTGAGCGTGGGGACTTTCATCTACGCCGGGCTGTTCCTCACTGAGGGCACGGGCCTGCTGCTGCGCAAGCACTGGGCGGAATATTTCACCATCATTACGACCGGCGCGTTTATACCGATTGAAGTTTATGAGCTGGTGCGGCATTTCACCGTCACCAAGCTGGTGGTTACCGTGGTGAACGTGCTGATTGTCTGGTACCTGGTGGCGCGCGTACGGTCGCGCTCAAAAAGATCTTTCCGGTAGTGTCGATTTTGGGCGGCGCCATTCGACTATTGGACGGAGGTGCCAAGGAGGCAAAATGGAGTACCTATTATTGATCTACGACAGCGAAACGGACGTTTCAAAGATGAGTGAACCCGAAAGAGGCGCGATGTACCAGGAGTATATGCAGTTCACCCAAAGCATTCAGCAGTCGGGAAATTATAACGCTGGGCAGCAGCTACAACCGGTGGCAACGGCCACCACCGTACGCGTGCGCGACGGGAAAAAGCTAACCACCGACGGACCGTTCGCGGAAACACGCGAACAGCTCGGCGGGTTCTATTGGATCAAGGCGAAAGACCTGGATGAAGCGCTGGCACTGGCTGAACGCTGCCCGGGGGCCCGTTTGGGATCGATCGAGGTTCGGCCGATCGTAATGCGCAACGGAGGCTGAGGAGCGGCCCTGCCGGATGAATCTGGAATCGCTCTATCGGGAGGAGTGGAGGCGCGTGCTGGCCACCACTTTGCGCCTGACGGGCGATTTCGATTTATCCGAGGAGGCGGTGCAGGATGCGTTCGTGGCGGCATTGGAACAGTGGCCGCGCGATGGAATGCCCGCGAATCCTTATGCATGGCTGGTTTCCACGGCGCGCAACCGCGTGGTGGATCAACTGCGACGGCGGGCGCGCTTCCAGGCCAAGCAGCTTGACATCGATCGGCTCGCCGAGCTGGAAAGTTCCGAAATCGATCTGTCGGAGGCGGCTATGATCGACGATCAACTGCGCCTGATTTTCACGTGCTGCCATCCGGCGTTAGGCGTGGAAGCGCAAGTGGCGCTCACGCTGCGCACCGTGTGCGGACTCACCACCGAAGAGATCGCGCGTGGTTTTCTTGTGCCGGTGGCAACCATGGCGCAGCGGCTGGTGCGCGTGAAACGCAAAATCCGGGATGCGCGCCTTCCGTTTGCCATGCCGCCAAAGGACCGGCTGGCCGAGCGTCTGGACGGCGTGATGCTGGTGGTTTATCTGGTTTTTACGGAAGGTTATGCCGCAACGTCGGGCAAAGTGTGGATACGGCAACAGCTGTGCGCCGAAGCAATCCGGCTGGGGCGATTGCTGTGCGAGCTTATTCCACGGAATCCGGAGCTTCGCACCCTGCTGGCATTGATGCTCCTGCACGATTCCCGCCGCATGGCTCGCTCATCGCCTGACGAGGAAATCATTACGCTGGAAGAACAGGATCGCGCGCTTTGGGATCGGCGCGAAATAGCCGAAGGCGTGCCTCTGCTGGAAGCGGCTTTGCGCGATGGTGCGAACGGTGAATACGCTTTGCAGGCAGCCATTGCGGCACTGCATGCCCGAGCGGAGCGCGCGCAAGATACGGATTGGGCGCAGATCGCGTGCTTATACGATGCCTTGCTGCGGAAGCGGCCAACGCCAGTGGTGGAGTTGAATCGCGCGGCGGCGATTGCGATGGCGGAGGGTCCGTCGCGTGGGCTGGCGTTGATCGACGCGCTGGAGACGCGCGGCCAGTTGGCCGGGTATCATTTGCTGCCGGCGGCTGCGAAGGCGGATCTGTTGCGGCGGGAGGGCCGTTGGAGGGACGCGGCGGAGGCTTACCGGCAAGCACTGGACTTGGTCGCGAATGATCCCGAGCGGCGCTATCTGAACCGGCGGCTGGCGGAAGTGGAAGGGCTACAATCGGCAGATGGCGCAACAACTATCCATTGAACCAATGGAGCCAGGAGATTGGCCGGCGGTGCGAGCGATTTACGTGGAAGGCATCGCCACCGGAAATGCGACGTTCGAGCAGACGGCGCCGGATTGGGACAAGTGGGATGCAGGGCATTTGGCGGGCGCAAGGTTCGTAGCTCGCTCTGGTAGTGGCGACGTTTTGGGATGGGCTGCATTGAGCGGCGTTTCCAGCCGCTGCGTTTACGCGGGCGTGGCTGAAGTGAGCATTTATGTGGCGGAATCCGCGCGTGGCCGTGGAATTGGAAAAATGCTGATGGCGCGCCTGATCGCAGAATCGGAAGCCGCAGGCATCTGGACGCTGCAAGCCGGTATTTTCCCGGAGAATATCGCAAGCATCGCGCTGCACGAGCGGGCTGGATTTCGCATCGTCGGCACGCGAGAGCGGATGGGACAGATGAATGGACGCTGGCGCGACGTGGTGTTGATGGAACGCAGAAGCGCAGTCGCCGGCCAGTAAGATTAACTGGCGACGCTAAGTGGCAACGCTAATCGGCAACGACAGGCTTCAGCGTGCGCGGACGTCTGGGTTCCAGATTTGGCAGGAATCCCGTAAGTAAACCAATGGCCGGCAGGAACGAGCACACCTTGTACACGAAAGTGATGCTGGTGTGATCCGCTAGATTGCCCAGCAATGCTGCACCGATGCCCGCCATGCCGAACGCAAGTCCGAAGAACATGCCGGAGACCATTCCGATCTTGCCCGGCATGAGTTCCTGCGCGTAAACCAGGATGGCCGAAAAGGCCGACGCGAGAATCAGTCCGATGATCACGCTCAGGATGCTGGTCCAGAACAAATCCGCGTAGGGCAACACTAAGGTGAATGGCAGAACGCCGAGGATGGAGCACCAGATCACGTATTTGCGGCCAATGCGGTCGCCGATGCGTCCGCCGAGGATAGTTCCGGCCGCGATTGCACCCGCGAACATGAATAAGTGAATTTGAGCGCTGCGAATTGACAGGTGGAACTTAGTCATCAGATAGAACGTGTAGTAACTGTTCAGACTCGACAGATAGAAGAATTTCGAGAACATCAGGGCAATCAGAACGGCCAGCGATAAGTAAACCTTGCGCGGTGTCAACAGCGGATGATATTCGGTCTTGCCGGAGCGGGATTTTCGCGCGGGCGGCCTGTTCTTCTTGGACCAGGAACCCACCCGGGCGAGCACGATGATGCCGAGCAAGGCCACCGCTGAAAACCATGCCAGGCTACTGCGGCCGTGGGGCAGGACGATGAAAGCCGCCAGCAGAGGGCCCAACGATGAGCCGGCGTTGCCGCCCACTTGAAAGAACGCTTGGGCAAAGCCATGCTGTCCGCCCGAAACCATGCGCACCACTCGGGAGGACTCGGGATGAAACACCGCCGAACCCATACCCACCAAAGCCGCGCCACACAGCAGCATCGAATAAGTGGACACCCGCGAGAGCGTTATTAAGCCGATGAGCGTGAAGCCCATGCCGATGGCGAGTGAATAAGGACGCGGATGGCGATCGTTAAAGTGGCCGATCAGGGGCTGCAAAAGCGACGCGGTGATTTGATAAGTCAGGGTGATCAGGCCAACCTGGCCAAAATCGAGCTGGAACGAAGTCTTTAGCAGAGGATAAATCGCCGGGATCAGCGACTGAACCATGTCGTTCAGAAAATGGCAGAAGGCGGCGGCCAGCAGGATGGAGAAAACCAGTTTCTCCGGAACATGTTTCGGCGCGTCGGTCTGAACCGGGTTGGCGGTAGACTGCATGAATAACTAAGGGTAACAAGAGCGCGGCCGGCCGGGGGCGGATGCCGGTGTGAGTCGTGAGTGCAATTCGTCGATGGTAGAACGCGGTGGAACGGCGGTCTCGCCAGGAAGGCGGCGATGCCGGCCGAGACGAAGATTTTGAGCCAGTAGCTGAAATTACTGACTTCGGCAGTTTCTGAGACGCGCTGGTAGACTACGGGCTTGGTGCTGGGATGGATTCGAAGCCAGGTCTGAAAGCGCGCCCGACTCTACCTCAGACCCCTGGGTCTCTTCAGGCACGGATCACTTGCCAAAACGAATGGTCAGGTCTATACGCGGGTAGCGCCGCGAATCGAACTTGCTCAGATTTCGTTTGTGACTCCGCAGTCCGTCGTATTCAGCCGAAAGCTTGTAATCGATGTCGCCATTCAGCCCCGCGAAATGATACTTGCCGTCAGCTTGAGTAATATAGGAACGAATCTGAAACGTTGAATCGTTTTCGATTTGCACCGCGGCATGGGCCAAAGGACGCAAGTGCTGGTCTGTCACTTCGCCTTCCAGCATGCGCGTCGACGGCTGTGCCGCCAGCGCACCGAGAGTTGCGAGAAGTAAGATAGCGAATCGCAAGATGTTTCAAGCCTCCCGCGATCATCCCCATATCCAGTAGACCTCCGCTGGATCCCGTTTACAATCCCTTCGAGACAGTAGGACGCACTGGAAGCCAGAGCAGCCAGAAGATGACCAGCGCCAACGCCTCGCATGGCAGCAGGTACAGCGGCCAGGGCCCAAGAAGATTCAGGAGGGAAGTGCTCGCCGGCTTGTTGCACAGATACATATAGTTGGTTCTAAAGACGGCGTTGAAGATCCCGATCGCCACGCCATAAGCATTCAGCGCGGCGAATACCTTCCAGGGCGAGCCTGGACGCGGTCTGGCTTGGCGGCTCCACAGCAGCATCAGCGGGCAGGCCACCACCATCCCGTGCGCGACGAAAAAATAGACAGTGGGATAAGACGCCGGGGGCGCCCACAAATCGGGCGTGAGCAACGCCATGGCAGCTCCGCCCATACCGCAGAAGTAGGTGATTTCGAACGCCAGCGGATTAAGAGTGAACAGCGCCAGAACCGTGAGCCACAAGGTCACGTCGCAAAGCTGCAACGGAAGTCCACCCGGAAATCGCAGTCCTCCGGAATGGAAATTGAATGCGTACCACCCGAATTCGTTCAGCGCCAGGAAGGTGCCGAGGGCGTAGCGGATCGCGCGTGCGGAGGTTTGGCTTCGCTGCGACGCTTTGGAGATCAGGAGCGCGATGGCCGGTACTGATGCCAGAATCAGGAGGTGTACCGGCCCGAATAGTTGAAAGTGGCTGCTCACACTCTTGAGCCTCAACTATAGCGTTGCGCGTGGCCTGGGCGAGCGATGCACGATGCCGTTACCGGCCCTTCGCCAACGCTTGCGCACCCGCGCTCGCCTGCTCCGATAAGTATGGGCCCGGAAATGGAGACCAATCGCGGCTCGTACTCGGGATTTTCTGAGTAAATCCGCGCGTTTCGATTGAGAATGGGGCGTTCAAGTCACGCTTCTGGATTCTGTTTCGCGCGCGGGCCTGGCGGGCGCCAAGGAAGGCCGCGCAATGGTTGACGGGGCGAGTTGGCGTGGGACGCGCAGGGACGCTTGGCCACGCGGACGCGTCATTTTCGGCAGCCAAGCAGTGGGTGAACCTCCGCTCATATCGGCCATTATCGGTGCGCGAAGCCATTCGCGACGCAATTGGCGACTACGTACCACCGCATCGAAGAACCATGACGATCGCAGAATTTCACAGCACTTCCAATTCAGGCTCGACGCCCCTGGCCGGTTTTCCAAGATCGTCGATATGTGCGCGGACCAGGTCGACATCGGCCGGAGCGGGTTCCAATTGCAGGTACTTCGTCATGTGTTCCTTTGCGCCCGCAACATCGCCCTTGGCTTCCAGAATTCGGCCCAGCACGTACTCCGCTCTGGGGCGTTTCATTTTCGGGTCTAAACGAATGGCTTCTTCCACGCTTTCCTGGGCGCCGTTCAGATCCTTCAATTCATAGCGCGCCACCGCCAAATGAAGATAAATCTCCGGATAGGAATGCTTGGAATCCTCTTTGATCAACCCTTCGGCGGCGGTGGCCGCGCAGTTCCAATCCTTAGTCTTGATGCACAGACGAGCCAGAGTCATGCGCGGTTGGAGCATCTTAGGATCGTCTTCGATGGCGTGTTCATACGCCGCGCGAGCCTCGGGCAATTTGTTGAGACGCTCATCGATCACGCCTAGTCCGTGCCACGCCTGCCAGGCTTTGGGAGAAGCGGCCACCACGGCTTCCAGGTGGCTCGCGACATCCGGCAGGTTTTGGGCGTCCATCGCCTTGATGGCCGCCTTCCAATCCCCCTTCGCATGTCCGGAAATGCCGGTTTCCGAAACGTTGAGCGTATAAGGGTCCGCAACCGCAGGGTAAATCGTTATCGTCGGAAGCTGGAACGTGGTGTGGATCGTGTCGATGCCGGAAACTTCCACGACGCTGGAGGAAAAACCGGTGTGGGTAGCGCGCAGCACACAGTTGCGCGCCTCCAGCGGGTCGATGTCCATGCGCCAGATGTATTCGCCCTTCTTGTTGGTAATCGGGCCCGGCGCCGATCCGTAGGCGTCACTGCAGACCCGTTCAATCGCAACCACGGGCGGCACGGAGCCATCTTCCATCACTACCTTGCCGTGCAAAATAATCGAATACGTATCGGCGGCGACCGATTGGATGAAAACGGAAAGGGACGCGAGCAAGACCCCTAGGGAAATTCTCCTAAGATCCATATGATCTCCGGGCTAACTCCAGCGTTATATCACAAATCCGGCTGGAACTGACGCTGGTTCCCTTGCTTCGGCCCAGTTTACTGATGTAACGGCTTGGCGTCGAATTCTGCATCGGTAACTTCGCCCAGCCAGGTGATGCCGCCGCGGCTGATGTTGAACTGCGTGCCCCCTTCGTGAGGTGACGCGCCATGCCAGTGCACCACTCCTGGCGGACAGTAGTGCGTCTCACCGGCACGCAATTCCACCACGGGCCCGCCCTTTTCCTGATACAGGCCGACGCCCTCCTCCACCAAAATGATTTGGCCGCCGGCATGGCTGTGCCATTTCGTTCGAGCGCCGGGCGCAAAGTAGAAGTGCGCGATGTTGCCCTGGGAATTCTCCTTGACGGGCTTCACTTCTCCGCCGGTGAAGTTCGGGTTGGGCTTCTCTTGCGAGTATGCGATCACACAGGCGGACAACAGGATCGCGAGCTTTAACTTTCGTTTCATGGTCAGCCTCTCAGATATTTGTTGAAAAAATCGAGCGTGCGGCTCCAAGCCAGTTTGGCGGCGGCTTCGTCGTAACGCGGCGTGGTGTTGTTGTGGAAGCCGTGATTCACGTTGGGGTAGACGTACGCCGTGTAGGTGACGTGATTGGCCTTCAGTGCTTCTTCGTAAGCTGGCCAGCTGGCGTTGATGCGAGTGTCCAACCCGGCATAGTGCAGCAAGAGCGGAGCCTTGATTTTGGCGACGTCCGCGGCCACGGGTTGCGCGCCATAGAACGGAACGGCCGCGGCCAGATCCGATCCCATGTGGACCGCCAGTTGATTGGCGATGCCTCCACCGAAACAAAAACCAACCACGCCGATCTTGCCGGTGCAGTCGGAGCGCGCCTTCAGCCACTTCGCCGACGCAAGAAAATCCTGAAGCATCTTCTCCCGATCCACCTTCCGAAACAGCTCGGCGCCTTTTTCGTCGTCGCCGGGATAACCGCCGACGCTGGTCAAGCCATCGGGAGCAAAGGCGATGAAATCGGCCGTGCCCAAGCGCCGCGCTACATCCTCGATGTATGGATTCAGGCCGCGATTTTCGTGAACCACCAGAACGCCAGGCTGTTTGCCGCCGCTGGCCGGACGAACCAAATAGCCTTTGATGCTGCCATTGCCCTCCGGCGATGAAACCGTCACGTATTCGGTTTTGATGCGGCTGTCGTCTTTGGGAACCTGCTCGGCCCAGGCGTAGTTCGGACGCAGGCTCTCGAAGATGGCCGCAACGGTTAGTCCCCCTGTGGCGAATTTCTGCGCGCCATCCAGAAAGTCACGGCGCACGATGTCGCCATGGACATAGCGATCGAACAGGTTGAGCAGTTCTTGCGGGAAGTCCGACGCCTTCTTGCGTTCCACCGGGGCGATTCCTTTTCAGGGCAAAGGATATCACATCCCGCGGCTGGGGCTGTGCGTTAAGACGCCACTGTCGCGGCCAAGTGAGAAGTTCCTAATTGAGCCAAGTAGAAAGTTCCTCTTGACAGCCGAAAGGCAGAAGGATGGAACGAATCGCGATGAGCCAAGAGGAACGGGACTGGTTAGATTGGCTGAAACGAGCCCAGGAAGGAAGTATGAGCCAACGGGAAGCTGCCCAGAAAATGGGAGTGAGCGACCGTTGGGTGCGCCAGCTTGTGAAGCGCATGGCCAAGCAAGGGGATGCGGTGGTGGTGCATGGGCTGCGGGGGCGGCCGTCCAATCGCAAGCTTCCGGCTGAGATGCACAGACAAGCTCTGGCGATCCTGAAGCAGCCGGATTGGCACGATTTTGGACCGACGTTCGCCGCCGAACAGTTGGCCAAGCGGCACCAGATCCAGGTGGGCAAAGAGACCCTGCGGGGATGGATGATGGAAGCCGGATTGTGGAAGAGCAAATCGCGCCGGCTGCAAGAGGTGCACGGTTGGCGGCCGCGGCGGAATGCCTTTGGGGAGCTGGTGCAATGGGACACCTCGGAGCACGACTGGCTGGAAGGCAGGGGGCCAGTGCGTTACCTGGTGCGGATGATCGATGACGCCACCAGTTGGAGTTGGGGGCGTTTCGTAGAACGCGATGCGACCCGGCACAACATGGGAGTGCTGTGGGAGTACCTGGAGAAAAATGGGCGCATGGTGGATGTCTACACCGATCGAGATTCCATGTTCACGGTTCCGCCACGACCCGGAGAGAGCCCCGACCAACAGCGCCAGGCAGACCGCCTGACACAACTGGGGCGAGCCTTGCGTGAGTTGGGAATCGGTTCGATTTTGGCCTATTCTCCCCAGGCCAAAGGACGCATTGAACGCAGTTTTTTAACGGCGCAAGATCGATTGGTGAAGCATCTGCGTTTGGCGAAAGTGTCGACTCTGGAAGGCGCCAATGCGTTTCTGGAGAAAGAGTATTGGCCGGAATGGAATGCGCATTTCGCCCGGCCGGTTGCAGACTTCCCCAACCAGCATCGGGCGCTGACACCGCCACTGGACCTGGCCGCCATTCTGAGTCACGTGGAAGAGCGGGTGATCGGCAACAACTACACGTTCTCCTTCGCCGGCCATCGCTACCAGATCGCGCGCGCTGCGGCGCAGGCTGGCATGCGACGCCAGCGGCTGGGCGTGGAACTCCGCCTCGACGGCGAGTTGAAGGCGCGCTATCAGGGTGGCTACGTGGAGATCAGCGAGTGCGGCGTGCGGGCCATCGCGGTTGCGCCGAAGACCAGCAAGCCAGTTCGCAAAGACCACAATGCGGGAGGTCGGAGTAATTGGATGCAGGGCTTCTTCGATCGCCCCAGCCCACCGCTGTGGAAGTTGATTGGAGACTGAGGTGAAAACCCAATATGGAAGGCGCGCTTCTTTAAAGCCCAAAGCCTCAGCTCAGAGGTTTCACCAAAGCAATGGATCCCGGCTCGTCAAAACCCTCCTGGCGCTCCGGAAACACTCACGGGTTTTGCGTCACAGGAGGGCATCCGCCGATTGCTTCGGAGCCAACCCCGTCGCCTCGGCTTTGGGCAACCGCCCCAGGCGCGACCCCGGTGCGGCTGTGCGAACATACCATGAGGGTCTCAAGCCGACCCTCAAAACCGGAACTTTCTACTTGGCTGGAAACCGGAACTTTCTATTTGGCTCCGACAGCGTTAAGACGCCACTACTTCCGTGAACACCCTGCGGAACTTGGCCATCTCGGCGTCGGTACCGATGGAGACGCGAATCATGGTGGTGAGCGGCGGGAAACGGCGGCCAATGGCGACGCCCTTGGCTAGCATCGCCGACTGAACGTCCTTGGCGTCGCGCCCGGTCTCAATCATCACGAAATTCGCTTGCGGAGGAATGAATTTGATGTTCTTCTGGGTCATCCATTCGCAGAGCTCGTTGCGTGTGTGAACGATTTTGGCTTTGCGCTCTTCCAGCATCTTGGGCCCCAGATCGAGCGCCGCCAGCACGGCGCGCACGCTCACGATGCTGATCACGTTGTTGCGGTACGGTTCCATGCGTTTGATCAGCTCGGGAGGAGCAGCGGCGTAGCCCACACGTAACCCCGCCATCCCATAAATCTTCGAAAATGTTCGGGCGACAATGACGTTCTTGCCTTCCTTCACGAAACGAAACGAGCTGGCGATTTCGGGCGAGGTCGCATAATGGATGTAAGCCTCATCCACCAGGATATTGGTGTTCTTCGGAAGATTTGCCACCAGCCACGCCATGTCGTCACTGCTGGTGATGGTTGATGTAGGGTTATTGGGATTGACGATATAGATCAGGCCGCCTCCGGCCTTCTCGGCCGCGGCCGCGAGCAGGCGCACATCAGGCCCCATCTTGGAAGTCAGCGGCGTCTCGATCACCGGGTGCCCTTTGTAGCGCGTCAACTCCGGAGCGGCCTCATAGGTGGGCATCGGTATGATCAGCGGAATGGTGGGCGACGTGAACGCATCAACGGCATTGTGGAGCGGCTCGCTCGATCCCGCGCCCACCAGGATCTGGTCGGGGGTGAGGCCTTCGGCGGCGGCGAGTTGGGCATAGAACGCTGGGAATTCCTGGTAATGGTAGCGATTCGAGCCGCCGATGATCTGGGCCATCGCATCGACCGAAGCCTGCGGCGGTCCCTCGGGGAATTCGTTTCCGTTGATCCAAACCGTGTCGGGGGGTGCGACGCCGGAAAGCTTAGCGCGCTGCGCGAACGCGGCCTCGGTGAGGCCGGCCGCTATCATTCCTGCAAAGGCTCGTCGAGAAAACATATCGTGCTCCTTGTCGCCTGAAGTTTTGCGGAATCCATGCAGAACAACGCTGGCTGCGGGAGTCGACGGGGAGGGAAGGGAGGCGGATCGGCCTTGGATCTGAACCGCACGGCTTACGATACACCACCGCTAGGTGCGGCCTCTCTTGAGGGCTAGAATACCACAGATACCGGCACTAAACTGCTATTACTACTTCATCTCGAATCCTGTAACGAAACCTCACTTATGGAGTCTACATACCGCACGAAGCCGAGGGGAGGTATTTATGCCGGAAACCCACGTGGAGAAGGCGGAAAAGGCGGAAAAAGCGGAAAAAGCGGAAAAAGCGGAGAAAGCGCAAATCGCGCGGATAGCGGTTCGTAAACCGTCTTCGAGTATTCAGAACGCCGTACTCTGGCTGCTGTTCTTCGCGATGTTTATCTCGATCAGCCGGAATGTCTATCAAGAACAGAAGGTGGACCGCCTGGCTCAGGATCTCAGCTCCCTGCGGCAAGACAGCCAAAAGCAGATCGCGGAGCTGCGCGACGCTCAATCCGCTTCACTCGAGCAGGATCTGTTGCGCATCGATCAGCTCAGCTCAGAGGTTGCGAAAACCAACGACGCTGCCCTGCGCGAAGCCACGGCGCTCGCGAACAAGACGAAATCGGATTTGGCCAGAACCGTCGAACAGCGGCATCAGGAGATGATCACTGCTATCTCGGACCTGAGAGCTGACTTGAGAACGGACATCCGCGCGCGGGCGGGCAGCGCCGGGCACGATGCGCCAACGGCGAGTGCAGACGCGGGACGCTCCCGCGCTGAAGTTGCGCCGGCGAATAGTACGGCAGCCGTTAAGCCAGCGAATCCCCCGGCCGCTGCCAGGGTGGCAGCGGTTTCCGATGAACCGGGCACAGAACCGAGCGCAAAAAAGAAACACTTCTGGGACAAACTCAACCCGTTTGGCAAGAAGAAGCAGGAAACCGCCGCTAACGGCGCTCAGTACGCTCAGTAAGAGATAACACGCCCCGCGTCTGTGAGCGGCTCCACGCCACGCTGCTATCATACTTGCGTCAGCTGGCAGCGGGATTCCACCCGGTTGACTTGGAGAAACAAAAACCATGAGCGCGATTTCAGAACGCACCTTGTTTGTGACGGGAGCTTCCGGCCACCTGGGCCGCCGAGTAGTGGAACTCCTTTTGGAAAAAGACGCGGGAAAGATTGTGGCCGGGACCCGCAAGCCGGAAAAGTTGGAGGATCTGGCCGCGCGAGGCGTGGTGGTGCGCCAGGCGGACTTCGAAGATCCGAAAGGATTGGAGCAGGCGCTGGCGGGCGTGGATCGGATATTGATCATCAGCACCGATGCCATCGATCGGCCGGGACGGAGGCTGGCGCAACATCGGGCCGCTGTGGCGGCAGCCGTGAGCGCTCGGGTGAAGCATGCGGTGTACACGTCGATGCCCAATCCGGAGACGTCGCCAGTGGTGTTTGCGCCGGATCATTTGGGAACGGAGCAGGCGCTGAAAGCGAGCGGCCTGAGTTTTACGATCTTGCGGAACTGCTGGTACACCGATTTTCTGATTCCGGGATTGGCGTTCGCTATTGCGTCTGGAAAACTGACTACGGCGACAGGCCAGGGCGCTGCGCCGTATGTGACACGCGAAGATTGCGCGCAGGCCGCTGCGGCGGCGCTGGCTTCCACCGACACTGACAGCAAGACATGGAACATCACGGGACCGGACGCGGTGACGTACGAAGATCTGGCGAAAATTGCGAGCGAACTGACCGGCCGCGCCGTGCTGTTTGACCCGGTGACGACGGAACAGCGCGAGGCGCAACTGATCGCGGGCGGAACGCCGGAGTTTATTGCAAAGCTGCTCATATCGAGCCAGATGGCGATCGCACAGGGAAAGATGGGTACGCCCACCACAGCGGTGAAGGAGCTGGCGGGGCGGGATCCGGTGAGCGTTCGGGAGTTTTTGAGGGAGCATCGGGACGCTTTGATGCCGGCGGCGCAATCAGCAGGGCGCTGAGCCCGCGGCGTTAACGATATTGCATGTGATATCATTTCTTTGTGAATGCGGCTGGTTCTCGATACCGATGTTGTGGTGGCCGCTATGCGAAGTGACCAGGGCGCATCCAGGCAGCTTTTGCTGGCAGCCTTGGATCGCCGGATCGAAATGCTGGTCTCGGTTCCGTTGATATTGGAGTACGAGGCAGTCTTGACTCGGCCCGAACACTTGAAAGAGTTTGGCCTGACGGCTTCGGAAGTTGGAAGCATTCTCGACGCGATAGTCTCTGTGGCCGAGCGAGTGTCCTTCCGGTTTTTATGGAGACCTCAGCTCAAGGATCCCTCCGACGAGATGGTGTTGGAAACAGCCGTAAATGGCAGCGCCGATTATCTGGCGACTTTCAATCTGCGGCATCTTAAGGCGGCGGCTGTACTGTTTGGAATCCGAGCGGCTGTTCCGGGGCGGATCTGGCGCAATATCAGGAGCAAGTATGCGAAAGAGTAACGTGGCGCTGCGTCTCCAGACTTCATTGTTTGAGGAGGCTAAGCGCGTCGCTGAATCCGAGGGCGTAGCGCTGAATCAACTGATCAATGTCGCGGTGGCGGAGAAGCTTTCGGCGCTCAGAACGGACGACTACTTTCGAGAACGGTCGAGCCGCGCCCATCTTGCGAAGGTGAAACGCATCTTAAAGCGAACGGGTCGCGGCAAGCCGCCGGTTCCTGGTGACGAGATCGCGTGACCGGATATCGCAAGATCGTGTATGAGGTGGAGCGGGACATTGCGCGGATTGCGCTGAATCGTCCCGAGCGGCGCAATGCGCTCGATCAGGAGCTGTTGACTGAGCTTCGGGACGCCCTCAGAGTCTCGGCGTCCGATGAGAGCGTGCGTGTTGTATTGCTGACGGGCGCGGGCAAAGATTTCTGCTCCGGGATGGACCTGCGTGCGTTTGGAAGCGACGTCGCCGACGATGTGGCAAAGTTTCAAGCCGAGGCGCGCAACATGGCCGGCCTGCTGCTCGATATGCGGCGCCATCCGCGCCCGATTGTGGCAGCGGTGCAGGGGCGCGCGCTGGGCGGCGGATGCGGGATCGCGACCGCGGCCGACATCGTTCTGGCGGCGGAATCGGCGCAATTCGGTTATCCCGAGATCAACATTGGATTTGTTCCCGCTATCGTCACTGCGATTTTGCGGCGGTTAGTGTCGGAGAAGCGGGCTTTTGAGTTGATCGCGTCGGGAGATGTGATTTCCGCCCAGACCGCGCTCCAGTACGGAATGATCAACCGCGTCTTCGGTTCCGACACGTTCGATCGCGACGCGGAAGAATATGCCGCACATCTGGCTTCCAAATCAACTTCCGGGCTCGCGATGGCCAAGGAATTGTTCTATCGCACGGATGCGATGGAGTTCGAGGCAGCCATTGAAGCAGGCGTCGAGATCAACGCGTTTGCGCGCACGACGGACGACTTCAAGCGCGGCATCGAAAAGTTTCTGAAAAAACCCTGATCACGAGCGAACCAGAAAAACGGCAACTTCAGCCAAGAGGTTCGGCAACATGGCAATCTGCCGTGCGCCTTGGAGGAAGATGCGTTTTTCGATGGTCCAGCGTTGCAACTGCACCAGGCCTTCAAAATCCTTGACGGTGAAGAAGTGGATGTTGGGGGAATCGAACCAGTCGTGCGGAAATAACCTGGTTTTGGGAGCGCGTCCGGTGAACAGATGCGCCAGCCGAACGCTCCAGTGTCCGAAGTTAGGAAATGCAACAATGGCGCGGCGTCCCACACGGAGCATCTCGCGCAGCACTTTGAGCGGCGCGCGCGATTCCTGCAGGGTCTGGCTCAGGATCACATAGTCGAAGGCTTGATCGGGCAGATCGGCGAGCGCGTCCTCAATGTCGCTGTGAAACACGGAGACGCCTCGGGAGATCGCCTGGCGGACCTTGGAGCCTTCGATTTCCACGCCGCGTGCATCCACCTGCTTGTGCTCGGCGAGCCAAGCCAGTAATTCGCCTTCGCCGCAGCCCAGATCCAGCACCCGAGCTTTGGGCTCGATGATGGCGCTGATGATGGCGTAGTCGCTCCGGCCGAGCAGGTTTGGAACGAACGCTTCGGACACCCTTAGGCTTGCTCCCGCAAAGCTTGTTCGGGCGTAGCGGGCTGACGATAGGTGCTTGCCAGGAAGCCGCGGACCAGTTCGGTCTGTTCGGAGACGTTTACCAGGAACGCATCATGCCCGTACGTGGACGGCAGCTCGCAATACGCGACATCGCAGTTGCGGCCACGCAATGCGCGCACCACATCCAGCGATTGGTAGCTCGGATAAAGCCAGTCCGAAGAAAAGCTGAGCACCAGGAATCGCGACTTCACGCCGTCAAAAGCGGCACTGAGCGACGGGCGCCCGGCGGTGAGATCGAAGTAATCCATGGCTTTCGTGATGTAGAGGTACGAATTCGCATCAAACCGATCGACGAATTGATTCCCCCGGTAGCGCAAGTAGCTTTCCACTTCGAACTGATCCTGATCGCGCAGGCGGCGCCCGAATTTTTCGCGCATGGATGCATCGCTCATGTAGGTGATGTGTCCCACCATGCGCGCGACGGCGAGGCCACGCGCGGGCGGGCGCCTGCCATAATAATCGCCTTCGTTCCAATCCACGTCGGCCATGATGGCCTGGCGTCCCACTTCGTTGAACGCGATCTGCTGCGGGCTGTGGCGCGCGGTCCCGGCGATGGGGATTACTGCAGCCACGGCAGACGGGTAGGCGACACCCCATTGCAGAGCTTGCATGGCGCCCATGGAGCCGCCCGAGACTGCCAGCAGGCGTTCGATACCGAGATGATCCATCAGCATTTTCTGCAAGCGCACCATGTCGGGAATCGTGACCGGCGGGAACGACATAGCGTAGGGGCAGCCGGTTTCGGGATTGATAGAGCCGGGGCCGGAAGTGCCGCGGCAGCCACCCAGGATGTTCGAACAAATCACGAAGTATTTGTCGGTATCGAACCCTTTGCCGGGGCCAATCATGCTGTCCCACCATCCCACCGCGCCGGTAGTTTTGTCGGTGCCGGCCGCGTGCGCATCGCCCGTGAAGGCGTGGAGAATCAGAATGGCGTTGCTGCGGTGCGCGTTCAATTCGCCATAGGTTTCATAGGCAACATCTACCGGCCCGAACGTGGACCCGCAATCCAGCTCCATCGAATCAAATTGGACGGTTTGAGTTTCGGTGATCATCAAGTGATGCAGATCACCGGAAATCTTCCTGCAGGCGATCGAGCGCCGCCGCGCCTGGACAGAGCTTGTGGTAAGGAACTTTGGTCAAAGCGATATCGGTGGTCTTGTTCATTTCATGCAGGTCGGGAACGGATTCGTCCAGGTATAGCAATCCCGTGACTACCTCGCCCTGGCCGTGATGCTCTTCCAGATACTCCATCACCTTGCCGCGATCGGTGGGATCGTAGTTGGGAGGAACGCCTTTGAATCGCACCATGCTTCCATCATGCATGGTAACGTTGACGGCCCCGTTTTGGCCAATCTGCGCCAGGATCTCGCTGGCCGGCGGAACAAAATCTGCCTCGGTTG
This sequence comes from Bryobacterales bacterium, assembly GCA_963713415.1. Taxonomy (GTDB): domain Bacteria; phylum Acidobacteriota; class Terriglobia; order Bryobacterales; family Bryobacteraceae; genus Palsa-89. The sequence continues at coordinate 87,660 of CAVQLV010000004.1, forward strand.
CTTTGAGCTCGTGCTGGCGCGTGTAGAGATAACTTTTCGTGGAACCTTCGTGATCGTTGAAGGTGACGCAGGGCGAGATGACGTCCACCAGCGCAAAGCCGCGATGCGAGATGGCAGCTTTCAAAATAGGAACCAGCTGTTCCTTGTCGCCGGAGAAACTGCGCGCGATGAATGTAGCGCCGATGCTCAAGCCCAGCATCACCGAATCGATGGGCGCCATGCGGTTGGGATCGCCGCGCTTGCTCTTGGAACCGACGTCGGCTGAAGCGGAGAACTGGCCCTTGGTGAGCCCGTACACGCCGTTGTTTTCGATCACGTAAACCATCCGCACGTTGCGCCGGATGGCGTGGCACATGTGGCCCAGGCCGATGGAGAGCGAATCGCCGTCGCCCGAGATTCCGATATACATCAGCTCGCGATTGGCGGCGTTGGCGCCTGTCGCGATGGGCGGCATGCGTCCATGCGCGGAATTGAGCCCGTGCGCTCCGTTGACGAAATAAGCGGGCGTTTTCGAAGAGCAGCCGATGCCGCTGAGTTTGGCGAGCATGTGCGGCGGCGTAGCCACTTCCCAGAAGGCGCGCGTGATGGCGGCGGTGATGGAATCGTGCCCGCATCCGGCGCACAGCGTGGACATGGTTCCTTCGTAGTCACGAATGGTGAGGCCCAGGTCGTTGCGCTGCAGGTTGGGATGTGTAGCGACTGGTTTGACGATGGAGGGCATGTTATTTGGTCACCTGCTTTTCGGAGCCTGCAAATTCCGCCGCGGGGCTCAGGACGTTCAGCACCCCATCGATGACATGATGAGCGCTGAGCGGGAATCCGCCGTACACCAGCACGGAGCGCAGTTTGTCCTTGGAGACGCTGGTCTCGAGCGTGAGAAGAGAACGGAGCTGCGCGTCGCGATTTTGTTCGATCACGAAACAGAACTCGTGTTCGGCGAGGAACGATTCCACGGCGGTGTCAAAAGGGAAGCCGCGGATGCGCATGTAGTCGCCAACGATGCCGCGTTCCGCCAAGACATCCAGCCCTTCGCGAACCGCCAGGTCGCAGCCACCGAGCGTAATCACGCCAAAGTTAGCTCCGGGACGCCGATGGATGATCGGGTGTGGAACAAACTTCGCCGCGGCCTTATGCTTTCTCAGGAGCCGGTCCATCACCTCCTGATATTCGTCGGGGATTTCGGTGTATCCGCCGAACTTGTTATGTCCGGACCCGCGCGTGAAGTAGGATGCTTTGGGATGCACGCCAGGCAGGGTGCGCGGCGCGACTTGATTTTCGTCTTCGCCCGTATAGCGCTGGAATTTGGGGAGCTTTTCGATTTCTTCCAGGCTCAGAACGCGGCCGCGGTCGGGTTGATAAGCGTCGTTCCATTGGAAGCGCGGCACCACCCAATCGTTCATTCCGATATCGAGATCGGACATCAGGAAAACCGGCGTCTGGAAGCGCTCGGCGAGATCAAAGGCGACCGGCGCGAATTCGAAGCACTCAGCCGGGCTGGATGGAAACAACAGAATATGTTTGGTGTCGCCGTGCGAGGCATAGGCGCATTCCAGCAGATCGCCCTGCTGCGTGCGGGTCGGCATGCCGGTGGATGGGCCGACGCGTTCGACATCAATGATGACTGCCGGGACTTCGGCGTAATAGGCCAGGCCGAGCAGTTCGTTCATCAAAGAAATGCCGGGGCCGGCAGTGGAAGTGAACGCACGCGCGCCGCTCCAAGCCGCGCCGATCACCATGCCGATAGCGGCCAGCTCGTCCTCTGCCTGGATGATGATGTAGTTGTTTTTGCCGGTTTCCGGATCTTTGCGAAACTTTTCGCAGAATACTTTGAAGGCGTCCATCGCCGAGGTGGACGGAGTGATGGGATACCAGGCGGCGACGGTCGCTCCCGCGTAAACGCAGCCGAGCGCGACGGCGGTGTTTCCGTCGATCAGGATCTTATCGTGGTTGGCGTCCATCGTTTGCAGATGGAACGGCAGCGGCAAATCGAAATGATCGCGGGCGTAGTCGTAGCCCAGACGCAAGGCGCGAGTGTTTGACTCGCTCAACTTTTTCTTGCCGGCGAACTTCTCCTCCAGAAGCGTGGTTACGATCTCCATATCCACTTGTAGCGCCGCTACGAGCGATCCGGCGTAGGCAATGTTCTTCATCAGAATACGCTCGCGCGGATCGCGAAAATTGTCGTTGCACAATTGCGCATACGGGACGCCCATGAAATGGACGTCGTCCCGGAGCAGCGCCGGGTCAAGCGGCCAACTGGAATCGTACAGCAGATAGCCGCCTTCACGGACTTCTTTGATGTCGCGCGCGTAGGTCTGCGAATTCATCGCCACCATCAAGTCATAATCAAGCGAACGGGCGGTGTAGCCGTTCTTGTTGACGCGAATCTCATACCAGGTGGGCAGGCCCTGGATGTTCGATGGGAACAGATTCTTGCCGGACACCGGAATCCCCATGCGAAAGATGGCCTGCATCAGCAGACCATTAGCGCTGGCCGATCCGGTCCCATTGACATTGGCCAGCTTCAAAGCGAAATCGTTTACGCGGTCACGCATGATTCGGTGCCTACCGGCCTCCCTGCGTAGGGAATGAGCAGCTCAAACTTCTGCATGTCCCAAGCTGCGGTGGGACAGCGCTCGGCGCAGAGTCCGCAATGCACGCACAGATCTTCGTCTTTGGCCATGATGCGCGCGGTTTGCGGGAGCGCAGCGGAGACGTAGAGATCCTGCGTCAGATTGACGGCGGGCGCCGAGAGACGATTCCGCAGGTCGTCTTCCTCCCCATTGCGCGTGATGGTGAGGCACTGCACGGGGCAGATGTCGATACAGGCGTCGCATTCGATGCAGCGCGGCGCGACGAAAGCGGTCTCGATGTCGCAATTCATGCAGCGCAGCACTTCGCGCGCAGTCTGTTCGGCGGAAAAGCCCAGCTCCACCTCGATGTTCATCTGCTGGAAGCGGCGCGTCAGATCCACGTGCTGCATCTTCTGGCGCGACGATGGATTGTAATCGTTGTGATAGCTCCACTCGCTGATCCCCATCTTCTGGCTGATGAGGTTCATGCCCTGCGGCAGGCGCTCAGTTACGGGAATGGCCTGGCAATAATTGTGGATGGAAATCGCGGCTTGATGGCCATGCTCGGCGGCCCAAATGATGTTCTTGGGTCCCCAGGCGGCGTCACCACCGAAGAAGATGCCGTCGCGGGTACACTGCATGGTCTTTTCGTCCACCACGGGCATGTCCCATTTGTCGAATTCGATCCCGATATCGCGCTCAATCCACGGAAAAGAGTTTTCCTGGCCGATGGCGAGGATCACATCGTCGGCGGGAAGAAAAACAGTACCCATGGTTTTTGATTTTTTGGCCTGAGCGTCCCATTCCAGGCGCTCGAAGTCCATGCCGATCAGCTTGCCGTTTTCGATCACGAAGCGCGTGGGTGCGTGATTGATAATGATTTCCACGCCTTCCTCTTCGGCGTCCTCCAGCTCCCAGGGCGAAGCTTTGAAGAATCCGCGCGGGCGGCGCGCCATCACTTTGATGTCTTTACCACCCAGCCTGCAACTGGAGCGGCAGCAATCCATGGCGGTGTTGCCCACTCCGATGATCAGCACCTTTTCGCCGATGGAATCGGTGTGGCCGAAGGCGATGGATTCCAGCCAATCGATGCCAATGTGAATCCGGTCCGTGTCGTGCCGGCCGGGGATATCGAGTTCCTTGCCGCGCGGAGCGCCGGTGCCGACGAAGATGGCGTCGAAGCCCTCGGCCAGCAAGGCCTTCATGCTATCGATGGGCGAACTGTATCGGATTTCCACGCCCATGTCGAGGATCTGGTTGATCTCGTCCATGAGCACGCTTTCGGGCAGGCGGAAAGCGGGGATGTTGGTGCGCATCAGGCCACCGGGACGGTCGTACTTTTCGAACATCACGACTTCGTAGCCGAGCGGCAGCAGGTCGTTTGCAACGGTGAGCGACGCTGGCCCCGCGCCAATACAGGCGATGCGCTTTCCGTTTTTTTGGCTGGGGACCTTGGGAAGGCGGTCGGTGATGTCATCGCGCAGATCGGCCGCGACCCGTTTTAACCGGCAAATAGCGACGGGCTTGCCATCCACGCGGCCGCGGCGGCAGGCCGGCTCGCAGGGCCGATCGCAGGTGCGTCCCAGAATCGCGGGGAATACATTCGACTCGCGGTTGAGCATGTAGGCGTCGGTATAGCGGCCTTGCGCAATCAGGCGAATGTATTCGGGAACGTTGGTGTGGGCCGGACAGGCCCACTGACAATCCACAACTTTGTGGAAGTAGTTCGGGTTGTTGACGTTCGTGGCGTTCACACGTGGATCCTTTCGATCTCAACCACAGTCAATAGATGAGCCAGTTGAAGATGTGGAAATCGGTCTGATTTATTGTACATCTGGCGGCGGGAAGGCAAGCGTCACCAGGCCGGCGTCACCACGCTAGCGTATGGAGTCCCCGAATGCCGCGGAAGTGGCCGTCACGGGTGACCAGCCGCATCCGGCGATGCCGCGCCAAGGCGGCAATCCAAAGATCGTTGGCGGGGATGGGATTGCCAGCGGCCTTGAGCTCGCTCCGGATCTCGGAGTAGCGCTCGGCGGTCTCGCGGACGATTTGCCCGAATTCACGGCCGCGTAAGAAGCCCGAGCCGCGAGGGACCGATTTCGGTACACGTCGCTTCATTCATCGCCGTTCGGCCAATGTGAAAAGAGCTTTCATATCGAGGATTAGCGCCACGCGTCCTCTTCAATCTGCTCGAATTCCTGCTTCACCACGCGATTGATTCTTTGCGTCTCTTTGTGCAGGCTGCGAAGCCCTCCGAATGCGCTCATCCATGCGGGTGCTGAGGCTGGTGCCGAGGGTTTGTCGTTTGAAGAACTGCCCCCGCTTGGACGGAGATGTTCCCGAACCGCATCGGCCAGAAATTCCTTGAGCGGCAAGCCCCGTTCAGCCGCCGCGGCTTTGGCCTTGCGGAAAAGGGCATCGGGTATTTCCACCGTCGCTTTCATTGGCCTCCATTTTCCCACGGACTCGCCAGGATATTCTGAAACCATGGCAGTGAAGACTAAGTTGACCCGCTATGAACTCGTCCGGCGCTGGGATGACGAACGGGCCGAGCGCGGCTGGTGGCACAGTTTCGAGCTGCCGGATGGCACGCTGATCCAAGGCGTCTGCGATCTGGCGGGCCTGAAGAACCGCATCGCGCAGTTTCCCATTCCGGAGGATTTGCACGGCAAGCGCGTGCTCGACATCGGCGCTTGGGACGGATGGTTCAGTTTCGAAATGGAACGGCGCGGCGCGGAAGTGCTGGCCATCGACAATTGGGACAATCCGCGGTTCCATGAGGCGCGAGCGATGCTGAATTCGCGCGTGGAATACCGGCAGATCGATATGTACGACCTGACGCCGGAGCGGGTGGGGCGTTTCGATATCGTGCTGTTCATGGGCGTGCTGTATCACTTGAAGCACCCGTTGCTGGCTCTGGAGCGCGTGTGCGCTTTGACCACCGAAATGGCCGTGGTGGATTCGTTCATTTTGCGCGAAAAACATCGGCCGGGCGAAAAAGTGGAACAACGGCCCGTGATGGAGTTTTACGAGACCAATGAATTTGGCGGGCAGACGGACAACTGGGTGGCGCCGAGCCTCGAGTGCCTGCAGGCCTTTTGTCGAACGGCCGGCTTTGCAAGAGTGGAGCTGCAAAACGTACTGGAACATAGCGCGTGCCTGGCGTGCTATCGCCAATGGCAACACCCGGCGCCGAAGGCCCAGGAGGGACCCGAACTGCTGGCGGTGTCGCACAATTTGAGCGGCGGCATCAATTTCGATTCTTCGCACGACGAACTAGTGAGCGCCTGGTTCCGTTCGAAAGAGCGCAAGCTCAGTTTGGACGATGTTCAACCGGAGGTGGGCGGATATGGCGTGCGGCCGATTCATGTGGCGCAGGCGGGCGAAGAGGAATGGCAGGCCAATTTTAAATTGCCGCCGGGGCTGACGCCGGGCTGGCACGATGTGCGCATGCGGATTGCGGGAAGCCGGCCGGGTTCAACGCGGCGGATCGCGGTGGATGTTCCGCTGGCGGGGGGCGAGATTGAGATCGACGGCTTGTGCGATGGCACGACGTGGACGAAGGGCCAGCTTGATTTATCGCGTGGCGATGTAATTTCCTTCTGGGCGCGCGGGCTCCCGGAAAATGTGGACCGCGCCAATCTGAGTGTGGCGCTGGATGGCAGGCGTTTGACGGTTGCCTACATCGAGGGTCTTCGGGATGGGGCGCGGCAGATCAATGTGAAGGTTCCGAAGGACCATCCGGCGGGCCCGGCGACGGTGTTGGTGTCGGCGGGGAATTCGAAAGTGGCCAGCGCCGAGATTGAAATCGTCGCGGGATAACGCAGGCGAGTGAGAGAAGAACCAACGTGACCAGGCTGATCCAGTGCGCGGCGATCATTTCGGTTCCGCCATCGTAGTCCATCGAAATCGTCGCTGGTCCCGCCATGCCTGGAGCGAGGTAGATCAATCCGAGCCGGTCTTTGAAGACGCGCAGGGCTCGTCCGTTCAAATGGGCGTGCCAGCCGGGACTCCACGAGATTTGAACGGAAACTACGCTGTTGGGTGGCAGGCCCGTTTGGATTTTCGCCGAGTGGAGGCTGGTCCATTTGAACTGGACGGCTGGATTGCTCGGATTTTCGAGGGCGGTGACATAAGCGCGAAGCGGCTCAACATCGATCCCGGTTGCCGGCGTCCTGGTCACCAGATCGCTCGCGGGCACAACGTGCGCCAGCGATGTGGACGTGCCGACGCGATAGAGCACGTCTCCACGATCGCGCCATAGCGCCGGCAAGATCCCTTGGAACTCATTCGGATTGCGAAAATCCTTGTACACTTCCGTGCTTCCTGGTCCGCTAACGGCCACGCCTTGAACGCCCAGAGCCTTGAGCCACAGAATTGCGTTTTCGGCTGCATACGATCCGGCTGATTCTCCGGTATCGATCTGGTATCTCGCTTCGAAATATACCGGGATGATCACGCCTTGATCGAAGCCGCCGCCGAGATGCGGGACATCGGAGAATGCCGTCAGCCAGAAGGCGGAGGAGCCTGGAAGCAGGACACGGCCGCCGTTCCAGTGCTGATTCAGCCACTGTGCCGTGCGCCATTCCGAGGTGGTTCGAATATCGATGGTCCGTATGAGCCCGTCGCGCGCGTAGTCGCGGTCCGATTTCAGCGGCCAGACCAACGCGAGCAGCAGCGCGGCGGTGGCAGGGAGAGCGGCCCGTGCCGGCAGGCGGCGGATGGCAGCGTCTAAAAGCAACCCGGCGAGCAATGCTAAGGCTAGCTCCATCGCCAGGTGATAGCGCTCGGGCTGGGGGACCAGCGCGACCTTGGCCCACGTGATCGCCAGCGGCGGAAGCGCGGTGAGAAATGTGAAGAAGACGGCGAACTGGATATACGCAGGGGCGCGGCGAAGGATGAATTTCAGGATCAGTATGGTGAGCAGAATGGCGGGAACCCAGCGCAGCACCTCGGAGGCGATGTGCGTATAATCGCCGGCCACCAGTTTCGAATTGGCGTCTACGGCCGCGATTGTCGAGGGCGGAATCCACGGGAATGCCAGGCAATAGGCTGCGATTGCGACGAAAACAGTGAGTGCCAGGTCGCGCGCGAACAGCTTGCTCGGGATTCGCTTTGCGAGAAGATGCGCCAGAACGCCCAGCGCCAATGCGAAAGCTCCGATCCAATTGGTGAGAGCCACTGAGGCAAAACTCAGCGCGGCCAGAGCGAAGTAAATTGCGCGACGGCGCTTCAACGCGAGATCCAGGAATAAGATCGCAAGCGGAAGAAGAGTGAGCGAAGCGACGTGCGGTCCCTCGCCATAGTGAACCAGCGCCGATAGCCGTTCCGGATGGAATATGCCGGTATCGCGGCCGATTTCCGGCATCAACCAGGCTGACGGCGAGAGCGTGGAATAAAGAGCTCCCGCGATAAAAGCCGCTCGCAGCGATCCGCTGAGCCGCAACGTGAGCGCAAAGAGCGCCACGGGCCCGAAGCAGTAAAACAGCGCCGTGGCCCAATGGTAAGCATGCGCCGTTGAGATCCCGCGCAGCAGGGCCACCAACGCCACGAACCAATGCAGCAGGGGAGGGTAGGTGTTTTGCGCGGGAATGCCCGCGTACCACAGCGGGAACCAGGAGAAATCGCGCCAATGGGCGAGCAAATAGCGGCTCAAGCCGATGTAGGCAGCTTCAATGGAACCCATGTCGCGCAGGTATTCCACTCCAAACAGTCTTCGGCAGACATAGGCGTTCAGCAGGAACAGCAGCACGGCGACAAATAACGTCAGTGCGCGGGGAACAAAAGCTCGTTGCTTCGAGAGGATGCTCACATGATAGCGCCACGGACCCCGAGCGACCGATGCCTCCATCGCATCGGGTGCGCGACTTGGGCGTAACGATTCGCGAGTTTTCTTTTTTGGTGGCATGAAACCGAGCGTAGTGATACGCTAGGTTCATCAGGAGACTTTATGCACGATTCTCTGGCTGACCTGGAAAGCCGCCGCGCCACTGTTCAATTGCAGATCGTCCAGTTGGGTGACATGCGGTCCGGCTGCATTACCGGAACAAGTGGTCGTTGTGGAAATCTTAACTGTCACTGCCATCGGACCGGTGATCTTGGCCACGGCCCTTACTTTCGGCTGACACGCAAGGTGAAGGGCAAAACCGTCACCGAGACGTTTTCCTCTCCGGCGAGTTTGGCCAAAGCGCAGCGCGAGGTCGCCGAGTGCCAGCGCTTCCGGGAACTGGGCGAGCAACTGTTGGATGTCAATGAACAGATCTGCGAGTTGCGGCCAGTGGAGGAGAACTCGCCGTCAGCCCAGGAAAAAAAACGGTCGAAGCGATCCAAAAGGAAGTCACGCGCGAAGTAGAGCAACTGTTGCGCGTAGCCTTTGGTGCCCGCCGCAAGACGGGGCGTTTGGATCTGGAAGCCCTGGAGTTGGCCGTGCGTTCGGCCATGCATCAGGCGGGGGCGGCAGTGCTAACCAAACTGTTGCAGTTCCCAACCCCGACTGCGGACCAGCACAACATTGCTTGCGCCTGCGGACACCAGGCCCGTTATCGGGAGTTGCGCTCCAAGCCGGTCCTCACTGCGGTAGGTAAGTCGGAAGTGTCGCGCCCCTACTACCTGTGCCCCCATTGCCATACGGGCCAATTCCCCGCTGATGTCGAACTGGATATCGAGAACACGGAACTCTCTCCTGGGGTGCGTCGCATGCAGGCGGTAGTGGGCCAAGGGTCGCCCTTCGACCACGGCCGTCAGCAGATGAAGCTCCTCGCCGATCTGGAGGTGACAACCAAAGCTGTGGAGCGGACGGCTGAAGCTATCGGAGAACACATCGCAGCAGACGAGCAGGAGGAGATCCAGCGGGCCGTGCAGTTGAATCTGCCGATGGTCGTGGGCGAATCGGTTCCGATCCTGTATGTGCAAATGGATGGAACGGGAATACCAGTGGTGAAGAAGGAGACGGTGGGTCGGCAAGGCAAGACCGAAGGCCAGTCATCCCATACGCGGGAAGTAAAGTTGGGATGCGTCTTCACCCAGACCGACTGGGACCAGGAAGGCTACCCGATCCGCGATTCTGACTCCACTGCCTACGCCGGCGCCATCGAGACCGCCGAAGAGTTTGGAAAGCGTATTTACCTGGAAGCCTGGAAACGCGGCTGGAGCCGCGCTCAAAAGAAGGTGGTCATGGGCGATGGGGCCGAATGGATCTGGAATCTTGCCGAGCAACATTTTCCCGGCGCGGTGCAGATTGTCGATCTGTATCACGCGCGCCAACATCTCTGGGAGTTGGCGCGCCGGCTGCACCCCAATCAAGAGGCCAACCAGAAAGCTTGGATCAAGCTCCACCAGCGGAGATTACTCGACAAAGGAAAAATCGAGAAGCTGGTGTGTGCCCTTCGTTCCATCGTTTCCACCAATCCCGAAGTGATCGAAAAGATTCGCATCGAGGCTGACTACTTTGACAGGAACGTGGCGCGCATGCGCTATCCCAAGTTTCGACGCGAGCACCTCTTTGTCGGCTCGGGTGTAATCGAGGCCGGCTGTAAAACCGTGATCGGCTCCCGGCTCAAACAGTCCGGCATGTTCTGGACGGTTCGGGGTGCCAACGCCATCGTCTCCCTCCGATGCTGCCATCTCAACGGCCGGTTTGAGGACTACTGGGAGGCGCGACGGGCGGCATGATTCCCACTTCTACGTCGCGCACCCCATCGCATCTCCTTTCCGTTCACATTACTTACGATCCCCGATGGCGTGCTCGCATCGGAACCAGGAAGGTTCCCTGCAGCCGGATCAGCTCGGATTCATCGTGATAGATCCGAAGTGCGCGGGCGATGGTTCTTTGGCCCCCGGCAAGAAGCCAGAAATGGGAGTATGATTCTCAGAGAAGTTTGGAGAGCATCCGCCGCAAGACGCCCTGGCGCGTGAGAGGCGAGGGCGAAATCTTTGGGGCGTGCCTGTCCTCTGAAACTACCGTCCGTGAGGAGGTAACTCGTGGCCCTGACGATCGGAGTGCCGCGCGAGACTTTCCCTGGTGAACGGCGCGTTGCGGTGACGCCGCGCGCGGCCGAGACACTGGGGAAACTGGGCGCCGGCGTAATCATCGAAGAGTCGGCTGGTATGGACGCGGGGTTTCCCGACCAACTCTATGTCGCAAGGTCGGCACGCGTGGGTACCCGCGCCGAGGTTTTCCAGCAGTCCGACATTATTGTGCAGGTGCGCTCGCTCGGAGCCAATCCAGCGGAGGGCCGCGCGGATCTTGCGCTGTTGCGCGACGGCCAAATCGTGATCGGCTTCGGCGAACCGCTGACAGCGGTAGAGGAAGCGGGAGATCTGGCGCGCGCAGGAGTTTCGTTTTTCGCCATGGAACTGATGCCGCGCATCACGCGCGCCCAGAGCATGGACGCGCTGTCCTCCATGGCCACCATCGCGGGATATCGCGGCGTGCTGCTGGGGGCCGAAGCGCTGCCGAAGATTTTTCCGATGCTGATGACCGCTGCCGGCACCATCACGGCGGCGCGCGTGCTGATACTCGGAGCCGGCGTAGCGGGCTTGCAGGCCATCGCCACGGCGCGACGTCTCGGCGCGGTGGTCTCCGCTTACGACGTGCGCAGCGCGGTGAAGGAGCAGATCGAGAGCCTGGGCGCGAAGTTCGTGGTGCTCAATCTGGAGGGCGGTGCGGCGGAAGGGCAGGGCGGATATGCCAAGGCGATGGATGAAGAGTTCTACCGCCGCCAGCGCGCGGCGCTGCAGGAAGTAATCCGCGAGCAGGACGTGGTGATTACCACGGCTGCGGTTCCCGGCAAAAAAGCACCAATTCTGGTGACCGCGGAAATGGCGAGCGCCATGGCTCCAGGATCCGTGATTGTGGATATCGCGGCCGAGCGCGGCGGCAATTGCGAACTGACGAGGCCGGGCGAGACCGTGATGCATCAGGGCATCTCGATTCTGGGCCCGATGAATCTGGCGTCCACGGCGCCCTATCATGCCAGCCAAATGTACGGATCGAACATCGCTTCGTTTTTGAAACTGATGGTCAAAAATGGCGAGCTGAAGATCAATCGTGAGGATGAGATCATCCGCGAGACTCTCGTAACGTACGGGCGCGAGGTGGTGAACACGCGGGTAAACGAGCTGCTGGGGATGGCTAGCGCGGCGCCAGCCGGTGAGAGGAGATAAAGATGGGCGGCTACGAATTCGATTTGTGGGTTTTCATGCTGTCGGCCTTTCTGGGCTTCCAGCTCATTCGCGGCGTTTCTCCTCTGTTGCACACGCCGCTGATGTCGCTGACCAATGCCATCTCGGCCATCACCGTGGTGGGTGCGATTCTTTTGACCGGTGAAAAGGACGCGAGTACGCTCTCGCGCATCCTGGGCTTTTCGGCCGTGTTTCTGGCAGTGCTCAACGTGGTGAGCGGTTATCTCATCACGGACCGCATGCTCAAGATGTTCAAACGAAGGGATGAGAAGAAATGAAACTCGACGAAACTCTTCTTCCCCTGCTCTACATGATCGCCGCCATGGCGTTCATCCTGGCCATCAAATGGCTGAATTCGCCTGCCACCGCGCGGCGCGGCGTGATTGTCGGCGAAATAGGAATGTTGATTGCCGTGGTGGCCACGCTGCTGCGCTTTGAAGTAGTGAACTACGAATGGATTCTGGTGGCGTTTTTCTTTGGCACGGCATTCGGAATACCCATCGCCTACATCATGCCCATGACGGCGGTGCCGCAGCGGACCGCGTTTTCGCACGCGTGCGGCGCGCTGGCTTCGGCATTGATCGGAACCGCGGAGTATTACAAGGGACTGCATCTCGCCGTCGGTCTGCCGAAAGTGGTGATGGTGGCGTTGATCGTGGAAACGCTGCTCGGCTTCCTGACATTCACGGCCAGCATGATGGCGTTCGGGAAATTGCAGGAGGTTCTGGCGCAGCGGCCCATTACATATAAGGGGCAGAACTTCGTGAACTTGGGAGTTTTCGCCGCGGCGGCCGGCGTTGGGCTGGCTTTGATCGTTTCGCCGGAGCGCAGCGTGCTGTTTCCGATCTTCACTGCGCTGGCGCTGCTGTTCGGCGTTCTGCTGATCATCCCCATCGGCGGCGCGGACATGCCCACCGTGATCGCGCTGCTGAATTCGTATGCCGGGTTGTCGGCTAGCGCCATGGGATTTGTGCTGAACAACAAGCTGCTGATCGTGGCCGGCGCGCTCGACGGATCGTCCGGTTTTATTCTTTCGATCATCATGTGCCGCGCTATGAACCGGTCCTTCACCAACGTGCTGTTCGGCGCGTTTGGCCAGTTGCAAACCACCAAAGCCGGAGCGGAGGAGGCCCGGCCGGTGCACTCGGCAACCGCCGAAGACGCCGCTCAGATTCTCGATTCGGCGCGCAATGTGGTGGTGATTCCGGGCTATGGAATGGCTGTGGCGCAGGCGCAACACAAACTGCGGGAAATGTTCGATATGCTGACGCGCCGCGGAGTGGATGTACGATTTGCGATTCATCCCGTGGCCGGGCGCATGCCGGGGCACATGAACGTGCTGCTGGCCGAAGCCGACATTCCGTACGACAAGCTGTGGGAGATGGAAGACATCAACCCGGAGATGGCGAACGTGGATGTGGCGCTGATTATCGGCGCCAACGACGTGGTTAACCCGGGTGCCGAGACCGATCCGGGCAGTCCCATCGCGGGCATGCCGATCATTCAGGCGTACAAATCGCGCACGGTGATGGTGATCAAGCGCAGTATGAATCCGGGATTCGCCGGCATCGACAACGATCTGTATTATCGGGACAATACGCTGATGCTGTTTGGGGACGCGAAGTCGTTCTTGTCGAGCATCGTGAAGGAACTGGGCGCGCTGGTAAAGGTGTAGAAACCGTTCACGCGCTCGGCCCGCCAGCCGGCATCACGACGTTGACCACCGGCGCAGCCGACGGCATGCCGATTTTCGCTTCTTCGAACCGCTTGATGATGCGGCCGTTCATTTCTCGCCCCACCATCCACTGCTGATTGGGGACCGTCTTGAAGCGGGCCTTGATTACCGCGCCCGAGTCGGCCAGTTTGTCCACGCCGAGAACTTCGATGGGCGCCAGCACTGCCGCGCGATACGGTTCTTCCTGGGCCAGTTCTTCCGCGATACTTTTGAGGATCGAAACCACGTGGTCGATATCTTCGGTGTACCCGACCGAGAGGTTGAAGACGTAGTACGAATATTCGCGGGTGAGATTCGACAGCCCTTGGATGACGCCATTGGGGAAAATATGCACCGCGCCATCTTCGCCGCGCAGCACTGTGGTGCGGAGATTGATCTCTTCCACTAAGCCGGTTTTGCCGTTGATGACCGCCACGTCGTTAACGCGAATCTGATTTTCCATCATTAGAAACAGACCTCCCAAAACGTCCTTGATGATGTTCTGCGCGCCGAAGCCGATGGCCACGCCCGCCACGCCGGCGCCCGCAAGCAAGGGACGGACGTCGAAGTTCATTTCCTTGAGGGCCATGAGTCCGGCGATGGTCCAGATCAGGATGAACAGCGTTTTGCTGGCCAGACTCTCGATGGTCTCGGCGCGCTTTTCCAACTCGAATTCGTTGCCGCCGCCGCTTTTGAGCATCATCTTCACTACGTAACCGCGCAGCGCGCGCATCACCTGGACGATGGCGCGCGTCGCGATAAAGGCGAACACTAGGATTACGACGATCCGAAGGGCATTGGAAAGAAAGGGCGCATAATAGTCCGGGTTCAGCAATTGGCTGCGGGTCGGCATGTACTTCATGATACGCAGGGCGCGCGTGCCAATCGGGTACACTAAAAACAATGGCGACAAATGTAAAAGCGCAGGCCGCAGCGCCGCCTGAGCGTGGCTGGTATGGCGTAGTTCTGCTGGCTTGGCTGGTTCCCGGAGGCGGTCATTTCCTGCTGAAGCGCCCCGGCCGCGGCGCATTGTTGCTGGGGTCGGTAGCCATCATGTTCCTGCTGGGACTGATGATGCGCGGCGCCATGTTTCAGCCTCAAACCGGCGACGTACTTACCACCATCATTTATTGCGGCGGATTTGTGGGCGATCTGATGTCGGGTCTGCTCTATTTGCTCTCGGTTTGGCTCGGATATAACCAGCCCGACATGGCCGGGCATGCGCACGATTACGGAACCAAGTTCCTGGTGGCCGCCGGCCTGCTGAACGTGCTGGCCATGGTGGACGCGTACGAAATCGCGAAGGGCGAAAAAGAATAATGCCGAAAATGAATCTTTCGCATTTCGAAGCGGCGATCTTGTTCGCGCTATTTTCTTCGGTGGTGCTGGGCGTGATCACCAAGCGTACCGATGAGGAGCGGCTGCGCTACGGCGTCCGCTGTTTTGCCTACTTCGTGATCGCGCTGATCGGCTTGGGCTGGCTCATGAAGCTGGGCCACGGCTAGCCTCAGCGGCTGATCCGAGCGGATTTATTTGTCTTTGGGCGGTTTGCAATCGCCCTTGCACACGGTCTCGGAAAGCTGGCGCGCCGGCCCCAGGGTTCCTGGATCGGAAACCGTGGGCCTTCGCACATTGAGCGTCTGAACCACCGTGTTGTTTGGCCCGGGCGCGCTCTCGATCATCTGCTGTTCCTCTAGCTTTAAACCGGATTCGTTGCCGCCCACAGTGCCCGGAACGTTGAGCGAGTAAACGTCGACCACCGAATCTTTGGAGCCATCCGGCCGCGTAACCGTTTTCGTTACAGTCTGGCCGTGAAGCTGAAGTTCGCCTTCTGGGCCACGCTCGTATTCCGCCGTATTGTCGGAGGATTCCGAGCCTTGCACGGTATGGTCTGTGGTGTGGCGCACTGCGGCGAAGAATCCGCCATTTCCATCGCGGCGAAAGGTAGTGGTGTCGGCCTGGTAGTTCTTGCCTTGCTTGCTGACCACCTGGCTCTGCTTCTCCACGGTTTCCAGTCCGTTCACCGTGGGCCGCTGGACTTCAGTTTCCGAAGTTTCCCCCGAGGCGTTCTTTTGTGTATCGGTGACCGATTTTTCGGTGATCTGCGTGTTCCCGTTGATGTCGGTGGTATAAGTGGTGCTTTGGGTTGTGGAAGTGCCGTCGGGCCGCTTCTGCTCCTCGATCATCTGGCGTTGGGGGGGCAACGGATTGCCTTGCGGATCGTACCTTTGCACGGTTCGCTCGGTTACTTTGCCGGACGCGTCATTCCGCAGTACTCGCTCTTCCACCCGTTCCATGGGCACCGTCCGCCCGTTGATGGACTGCGTGGTCACGGTAGTTTGGGATTCATCGTCCGACTTGGTTTGCGAGATGGTGGGGCCATCGGGAACGACGTTCCCATTGATGTCAACAGAAGAGGTGCTGCTCACGTTGGATTGCTGCGCGTCAGACCGCAAAGCCCCCAGAAACAGCGAGCAGGCGAATGCCGCGAACGTGGCAAATAGACAGCCCTTCACAATTCCAGGCTAGCGGCTTTCGCCTAATCCGACAATGCGGCGAACGCCTTAGGGGAACACCGTCCGGCCAGAGGGACACAGAACTTCCACCCGCTCAGTACCAGTAAGAATCCAGGGGGAATCTGCCGATAAACCCTCAGGGAACCTGCGTGGACAAGCTCATCAAGGAAAGAGACTTCATCACAGCCGTTTTGCAGGCCTGCGGCGCGCTGGTGGTCGTTCTTGACACCTCGGGGCGGATCGTCTTCTGCAACCGTGGATTTGAGCAGGTAACCGGGTATTCCCGCGCCGAGCTGAAAGGCAAGCTATTTTTCGACATTTTGGTCAGCCCGGAGGGCCGGGAGCACAGCCGGAAGCGTTTGGAGTACTTCGTCTCGGCCCGGGCGTCGTCGGCCTTTGAGGGCGAATGGATCACCAAATCGGGCGAGCCGCGCCGCATTTCGTTTTCCAACGTTCCCATGCTGAACGAGGATGGCGGCGTTGGGTATTACATCGTCACCGGCATCGACATTACGGATCGCTACCGTGCGGATCAGGAAGTATTGAAGTCGGAGACGCAGTTCCGCTCGATCTGGGAAGCCTCTTGCGAGCCCATGTTTCTCACCGATCCGAGCGGCACGATTCTCAAAGTCAACGCCGCCTTTGCGGTCATGCTGAACACGGACGCGAGTTCGCTCGAAGGCATGAATGTAACCGGCTTGTTTCATCCCGAAGAGCGCGAGGAGTTGCGGGAATATCACCGCGCGCTCTATGCGTCGGATATTAAATCGCATTTCCTGGAACGGGAACTGCGTTTCATGCACGGGCGGTCCGGTATTTTCGAAAATTCCATCACGCGGGTGAATATACCGGGCGAGGCTCCCCAGATGCTCTGCATCCTGCGGGATGTGACGGAGCAAAGACGAAACGCGGAGGAATTGGCGAGCGCCAAAGAGGCTGCCGAAGCGGCCAACCGGGAGCTGATCGCGGCCAACCGCAATCTGGAAGAAACCGGCCGTTTGGCGCGCGAAATGGCGGACCGCGCCGAGGCCCTCAGCGCCGCCAAGAGCGAGTTTCTGGCGAACATGACGCATGAGGTCCGCACCCCGCTGAACGGCATTCTGGGGATGACCGGGCTGGCGCTCGAAACCGACCTGAAGAAGGATCAACAGGAGTACCTGGAACTGGTGAAGTCGTCGGCAGAGGCGCTTTTGAGCCTGGTCAACGACGTTCTGGACTTCTCCAAGTATGAGGTAGGCAAGCTGGCGCTGGATTCGGTGGAGTTCTCGCTGCGCGCGCTGGTGCGCGATGTCTTGCGGCCGCTGGCTTTACGAGCCTCCATCGGCGGCCTGGCTTTCGAATCGGTGGTGGAGGACCGGGTTCCGGATCATTTGCTGGGGGATCCGCTGCGGATCAGCCAGGTGCTCCGCAATCTGGCCGGCAACGCCGTCAAGTTCACGAAGGAAGGCAAGGTTGCGGTGCGGGTCTGGGCCGAATCAGTGGAAGGCTCCAAGGTCACATTGTGTTTTAGCGTCACCGACACGGGCATCGGCATTCCGCCTGAGAAACATCGGCTGATTTTTGAGCCCTTCACGCAGGCCGACGGCTCAACCACACGCAAGTACGGGGGGACGGGGCTTGGGGCTGTCGATCTCCTCCGGCTTGGTGGAACTGATGGATGGCCGCCTTTGGGTGGAGAGCGAAGTCGGGCAAGGCAGCACTTTTCATTTCACACTGGCCTTGGGGTTGGCCGCGCAGGCCGATGCCAGCGAGCCAATCTATCTGTCTTCGGGAGCTAAGGACGGCGCTAAACGGCCCTTGCGAATTCTGGTGGCCGAGGACAATAGCGTCAATCAGCGTCTGGCCGTGCGGCTGCTCGAGCGCGAGGGGCATTCGGTAACTATCGCCGGTTCGGGGCAGCGGGCCATCGAGCTGTTTGATTCCAGCCGCATCGATTGCCAAGAGTATGACCTGATCCTGATGGATGTACAGATGCCCGATCTGGATGGTCTGCAAGCCACCGCGCGCATTCGGGAGAACGAACGCGCTTCCGGGCATCGCATTCCCATCGTCGCCATGACCGCGCAGGCCGCTGAGTCGGACCGGCTGCGCTGTCTCGAATCGGGAATGGATGCTTATGTCACTAAGCCGGTGCAGGTGCCGGAGTTAATGAAGATGATCGAATCTGTAGTGCTGGGAGGAAATTCCATGAACGCCAACTTCACATCGGAGGGATCCTCCGTGGAGGCGCAACTCCAGCAACTGGACGAATCGCTCGCGCTCAGCCGCGTGGGCGGCGACGTCGAGTTGCTGAAAGAGGTGGTTGAGTTGTTCCTCGACGATTATCCGTCGACCTTCGAAAAAATCAAGGCGGCCGTTGCCGCCCGAAACGCCACGGCTCTGGAGCATCATGCGCATAGCCTCAAGGGCTCGGTGTCCACCTTCGGCGCCGGCCGCGCTTTTGAAGCCGCGTTTACGCTCGAAAAGCAGGGCCGCAGCGGCGATTTAACGGGCGCTTCCGACGGGCTGCTTCAATTGGAGCAGGCTTTGGAAGCGCTACGCCCCGAACTGATCTTGCTCCAGGGCAAGTAACCGCAGCGCAGCCATCGCGGCGCATCTCACGCCGCCGGAAGCTCGCAGCGCGTCTGCTATAGTGGTGGTCTGCTCTCCTATGGCATCCACCTCCGTAACGGAAATCGTCTGTGCGCATAGCCCCGATTCCGACGACGCTTACATGTTCTATGGCTTGGCAACCAAGAAGATCCGCTCGCGCCTGGTTTCATTCCGGCACGTTTTAGAGGATATCGAAACGTTGAATCGTAAGGCGCTGGAAGGCGCTTACGAACTGACCGCCATTTCCTATCACGCCTATCCCTACGTCGCCGACAAGTACGTCCTGATGGCCAGCGGATCCAGTATCGGCGATGGTTATGGACCCATTCTGGCGAGCGTCAAGCCGATGGCGCCAGAAGAAATCAAGGGGAAAAAGATCGCGATTCCAGGACGCATGACCAGTGCTTACCTGGCGCTAAAGTTATTCCAGCCGGACTTCGAGGAAGTCCCCATCCCTTTCGACAAGATCCTGGACGCGGTGGCCGATCATAGCGTGGACGCGGGTCTCATCATCCACGAAGGCCAGTTAACGTACGGCAAGAGCGGCTTTCACAGCGTAGTGGATTTGGGCCGCTGGTGGAAGAACGAGTACGATCTGCCGTTGCCTCTGGGCGGGAACGTGCTGCTGCGGTCTTTGCCTTCCGACATCCAAAGCGAATGCTGCCGCGTGATGCGCGAGAGCATTCAGTACGCCTTGGATCATGGCGAAGAGTCGCTCAACTATGCGCTGCAATTCGCACGCGATCTGGAACCGCGGCTGGCCGAGAAATTCGTCGGAATGTATGTGAATCACTACACCGTGGACTGCGGCGAAGTGGTGCCGAAGGCGGCCCAAAAACTGCTCGACATGGGTTATGAGGCGGGGATCATCAGCAAGAAAGTCACAGTCGAGTTTGTTCGTTGACGCGGTGTGGTTGAGGTGGGATCATTGAGGTGATGTTGCCGAATCGGCGCCTTGTGTTCTTTGGATGCCTGGCGCTCACCGCCGCTTCCGCTTTTCCCCAGACTCAACCTCCTCCGGCACCCACGCAGCCGCCCGCCGCGCAGCCTCCCGACGACGCCAAAGCGCGCGCCAAGGCCGTTCGCGAGTATGGCAAAAGCGGCGGCTCGGAGCTGATTCCCAAGCTCGAAACATATCTGGCCGATCCCGATGTGGAGGTGCGCATCGAAGCCGTCAAGGCGATCGTCGCCATTGGAACCGAGCGCAGCTTGGATCCGCTCATCAAGGCTACGCGCGACAACGATGCGGAGATCCAGATTCGCGCCATCGACGGTCTGGTGAATTTCTACGCGCCCGGTTACGTGAAGACTGGGCTGACGGCCTCGCTGCGCCGCGCGGGATCGTCCATCAAGGCCAAGTTTACCGACACCAATAACCTGGTGATCGATCCCTATATCCATCCTCGCCCCGAAGTGATTGCCGCTCTGGGCCGCGTGACGAGCGGAGGGTCCAGCCTGGATTCGCGCGCCAATGCGGCGCGGGCGCTCGGCATTTTGCGAGGCCAAGCAGCGCTTCCGGACCTGGAACAGGCGCTGCGCACCAAAGACACCGAGGTGATCTATGAGGCGCTGGTGGCGATCGAAAAAATTCGCGATCCCAGCGCCGGCCCGAACATCGCCTTCCTTTTGCACGATCTGAACGAAAAGGTTCAACTCACCGCGATTGAAGCCACCGGTTTGTTGCTGAACCGTTCCGCCATCGGCGAACTGCGCGACATCCTGGATCGCTCCCACAACATGAAAGTGAAGCGCGCCGCGCTCACTGCCCTGGCGCAGATGCCCGATCCGCAGTTGCACGATGTCTTTGTCAGCTATATCAATCACAAAGACGAAGGCCTTCGCGAAGGGGCAGCCGAGGGATTGGGGCGGCTGAAGAATCCCGCCGATACGGACCTGCTGGAGCGCGCCTTCAACAACGAAACCAAGACCGAGCCGCGGCTTTCGGTGGCGTTTGCGCTGGTGAGTCTGGGCAAGCGGGGCATGGGGGAATTCGATCCGCTGCGTTATCTGGTGAACGATTTGAACTCCAGTGCTTATCGCGGCGTCGCGGTCCCTTATTTGACCGAGCTCGCCCGCGACCCTGGGGTCCGGCAAGCGCTGTATCCGGCTCTCAAGGACCCGGGCGTCACCAGGGACGAGAAGACCGGCCTGGCCCAAGTGCTCTCAGCGAGCGGCGGGCAGGATGCGGTGGCGCCGCTCGAAGCGCTCTCTCAGGATCCCGACTCCGAAGTCTCGGAAGCGGGGTTGCGGGCCGAAAAAAATCTCCGCGCCCGGCTGCCGTAGCCGTTACAAAAACGGCGGCGGAAATTTTTGGCACGCTACATGCGGGAAAATGGAAATGTGAGAAAACTCGCGTTTTCGTTCCTCGCTCTGCTCACCGGATTGGCTTCGTTTTCTCCAGCTCAGGACAAAACACCCAGCCCTCCTCCCGATTCAGCCGCGGCTGCCGGGCAAACGGATCAGATCAAGCCGCTGCCGGTGTCCTTGGGCGAACTCAGCGTGTCCCTGGAAGGTCTCGTCAATCGAGTCCGTCCGGCCGTGGTCCAGATCTTTTCCACTGGCTACGTAACGGCTGACGATTCCGAATCCGGCAACACGGCCGCATTGCTCTCCACGCAACGCAGCACCGGATCTGGAATCATTTTGTCCGAAGATGGATTCATTGTCACCAATGCGCACGTCGTCCAGAGTGCCAGGCGCATTCAGGTCCGGCTGTCGGTGGCGCGGCTGCACGGCGGCCACACGCCCACCTTTGAGCCGGAGGTGAAGCTGCTGGATGCCAAGCTGATCGGGCTGGATCGCGAGATGGATGTAGCGGTAATCAAGATCGCGCGGACCGGACTTCCGCATCTGCTCCTGGGGAACTCGGACGCCGTCCGTCAGGGCGAGCTGGTGATGGCATTTGGAAACCCCAGAGGGCTGGAGGGATCGGTCAGCATGGGGATCGTGAGTTCCACCGCGCGCGAGCTCCATCCCGACGATTTATTGTCCTACATCCAGACCGATGCGCCCATCAATCCCGGCAACAGCGGCGGTCCGCTGATCGACGCGCAAGGCCGCGTGATGGGCATCAACACGTTCATTCTTTCCCAATCCGGCGGTAGCGAAGGGTTGGGATTCGCCATCCCCAGCAACATGGTGAGCGTGGTGTACAAGCAGCTTCGCAAAGAGGGGCACGTGCACCGGGGCAAGATCGGGATTTACGTGCAGAGCATTACGCCAGCCTTAGCCGATGGCCTCAGCCTGCCGCGGGATTGGGGAGTGCTGGTGGGCGACGTAGCGCCCGAGGGGCCGGCGGACAAGGCGGGTGTCAAGGTTGGCGACATTGTTCTGAGCCTGAACGGCCGAACCATGCGCAACGCGCGCCAGTTGGAAGCCTATATTTTTCGCTCTCCGATGAAGCAACAGATTACGCTCGAAGTGCAGCGCGGGGCCAATCAACTGAGCATCGACGTACCGGTTATCGACAGCGTGGATGATCCGCAGCGCTTCGCCGACATGGTGAATCCCGAGGATAATCTGATTCCCAAGCTCGGCATTCTCGGCATCGGCATCGACAAGAGCTCTGGCGGCCATGCTGCCGGACCTGCGGAATTCTTATGGCGTGGTGGTGGCCGCCGGGTCCAGTCCGGCCGACCTGACCAGTGGAACCGGATTGCAGCCGGGAGACGTCATCTATTCGGTGAACCAGGCTCCGGTGGCGACGGTGGAGGCGCTCAGGAAAAAGGTGGATGAGTTCAAAGCGGGCGACGAGGTCGCCATGCAGATCGAACGCTCCGGGCGGCTGATGTTTGTTGCCGTGGTTTTGCAATAGATGGTTCGAGCTGCGCTGGCGTTGATGCTGTTGGCGGGCTCCGGCTTGGCCTTCGCGCAACCGCATAAAAGCATCCGCAACCGGCCACGGACTCCCCTCCGGGCCCCGCCGCTACCGCATACCTGCTCGAGAATCTGACAGTGGAAGGGAACCATGTTTACACCGCCGCGCAGATTTTCGCCGTAGCGGGCCTCCGCGTTGGACAAAAGGCGGGCAAGGCCGAATTCGACGCGGCGCGCGACAGGCTGGATGCAACCGGGTCGTTCGATAAGGTCAGTTATAGCTATGCGCCTTCCAAAGACAACGAAGGCTACGACGCGACCTACGAGGTTTCCGAGGTCGGCCAGCTTTACCCCATCCGTTTTGATGCTCTGCCTGCCACCGATGCCCAGCTTCGCGCCTGGTTGAAGCAGAAAGACCCGCTGTTTGAAAAAAAGATCCCGGCTACCAAGCCGGTGGTGGATCGCTACGTCGCGTGGATCTCCGAATTTTTGGCGAAGCAGGGCTATCGCCAGCCGCTAGCCGGCACGCTGAGCGCCGACGGCGGCGAGGATCTGGCTGTGCTGTTCCGCCCAGCCAAAGGGCCGCCCTCCATCGCACACGTAGTATTTACCGGAACTGGCGAGATTTCTGCGGGGACCCTGCAGACCGCGATGTACGAGGTCGCTATCGGCGTTCCGTACTCAGAGCCGCGCGTACGCCTGCTGCTCGATAACACCATCCGTCCGATGTATGAAGCACACGGTCTGATTCGGGTAGTCTTTCCGAAGATTGAAACCGCGCCGGCCAAGGACGTGAATGGCACTACAGTGACCATACAAGTAACGCCGGGTCCGCCGTACAAGCTGGAACGCGTGAGCTTCGTGGGCGCCGACTATTCGCGGTCGGAATGGAAGGATTTAACAAAGCTCAAGTCCGATCAGACCGTGAATTTCGACGAAGTGAAAGCGGCGCAGGAGAGGATTCGGGCAAACCAGCGCCGCGCCGGGCACCTGGACGCCACCTCGCAGGTCAAACGCGATATCGACGACACCGATCACACCGTGGGCCTCGAGTTTCAGATCGATCCTGGTCCGCTCTATACGCTCGGGAAGGTGGATATCGTCGGCCTGGATATTGTCAGCGAACCCGTGGTACGCAAGATGTGGGGGATCGCGCCGGGCAAGGCGTTCAATGTCGAGTATCCGGATCATTTCTTAAGCCGGGTGAAGGAAAGCGGCGTGTTTGACGGCCTGAAATCCACGCGATCTGAGACCAAGATCAACGCGCGCAACCATACGGTGGATGTGACGCTATACTTTAATAAGTAAGGTTCGCTGTGTTCCGCCGCCGCTTGCTCGAAGCTGCTCTACTTACGACCGCTAATGGTGTGTTATGCTCGCGCGGCCTGCATGCTCAGGTTCACGCGCGATCGGTGATTGAAGGCAAATTAGTTGCGATCCACTCCGA
This sequence comes from Bryobacterales bacterium, assembly GCA_963713415.1. Classification (GTDB taxonomy): domain Bacteria; phylum Acidobacteriota; class Terriglobia; order Bryobacterales; family Bryobacteraceae; genus Palsa-89. The sequence continues at coordinate 111,501 of CAVQLV010000004.1, forward strand.
ATCGATTTCCATAACGGAACGATTGCGGCACCTTCGTTTTCCGCGTCAGGAGACAGCAACATCACGCAGATCTCGGCGTGGCGTGCGCCGTCGCGTTGGATCAACTGCGCTTGAGGTGACGATCTTGACATCGCGTATCACGGAGCGCGGCAGTGGAAGTGGCCGCGCCGTCGCGACCTGGAGATAGATGCTAACAGCGCGAACTGGCACATGGGACTATACACCGAAAAGTTGATCTCGCCCGGCTCTCGAGATGTCCAGGGAGGACCGAGCACGACGATCCGGATGGGCAGGCGACGATTTTCTTGACGATCAACGGTCTTCGACGAAGGTTGCCCTGCATGAAGATCTCCGGGTAGGAGGATCGCTGCAAGTGATCGGCTTGGGCCTGGGACATGATCGCATACAAACGACCACAGTGTTGACCATCCTTCCCCCTCTCACCGGGGCGCAAGATCACCCCGCAGGATTCGACTACCTAATTCTTCGCGCCCGATTTCGCACTGTTCCGGCTGGTATTCTATAGGGAAGTGGCGTCGCCTTTTAATTTTCACCTGGAGCAGTACGATGGTCCGCTGGACCTGCTGCTCGATCTGATCCGCAAGCAGCAGATCAACATCTACGACATCCCGATCGCTTCCATCACCCAGCAGTATCTGGAATACGTGCAGCGCGCCATGGAGCTGGATATCGAGCTGAGCTCCGAATTCGTCTACATGGCGGCCACCTTGATCCATATCAAGTCGCGCATGCTGCTGCCCAAAGATCCGGAGCTGGACAAGATCTCGCCCGAGGAAGATCCGCGCCAGGAGCTGGTGGACCGTCTGCTCGAACATGAGCGCTTCAAGAACGCCGCCGAAATGCTGCAGCAGAAGCGCATGGTGGAGGATGTTTCCTGGTCGAATCCGCAGATGGCGCAATTCCTGGCCGAGAACGAAGAGCCGGAGCTGGCGGTTTCGCTTTTCGACCTGGTGAAGACGCTGCAGACCGTGCTGGAGCGCGCCAAGAACCGGCCGATTTACGAGGTTGGCAAGGAAGACGTCAGCATCCCGGACATGATCCGCTATCTGGAACGCGTCTTCGGCGAGCTGCGGACCGGCGAATCGCTTCCGGCCGCCGAACTGTTCGAGCGCCAGGGCAGCCGCCGCGCGATGATCTGCCTGTTCCTCGCCATGCTGGAGCTGGTGCGCCGCCAGGCGCTGATGCTCACCCAGCAGGATGCCTTCGGCGACATCGGATTGAAGAAGCAGCGAGCGTTTGACGAGGTGCTCGGCCAATCGCTCGTCGCAATCGAAGAAGAATATAGTTAAGCCCAAATGGAACACACCGAAGTGCAATTGGAACCCGAGACCGAGTTGCTCCCGGGCATCGCCACCTCAAACATCGAACTGCCCGACGCGCAACTGAGAGCGGTGGTGGAGGCGGTGATTTACGTGACCGATGAACCGCTGTCGGCGGATCAGATCGCAACGGCTCTGCAACAGCCGGCGGCGAGAATCGGGCAAGTGCTGGAAGAGCTGACCGCCGAATACAACAAGCCCGAACATGGGCTCACCATTCGCGAAGTGGCCGGTGGATACAAAATGTCCACCAAGCCGGAGCATCATGAGGCGATCCGCGCATTCGTCAAGAATCTCAAACCGCCGCTCAAGCTGTCGCTCGCCGCGCTGGAGACCCTGGCGTTGATCGCTTACAAACAGCCGATCACCGCGCCCGAAGTGATGGAGGTTCGCGGCGTGCAAGGCGCGGGAGTGATTAAGACGCTGATCGATCGCAAGCTGATCGCCACCGCCGGCAGGAAGACGGTGCTCGGCAAGCCGATTCTGTACAAGACCACCAGGGAATTCCTGGTGCAGTTCGGTTTGAAGGATCTGAGCGAGCTGCCGACCCTGAAGGAGTTCGAGGAGTTGGGCCGGCTATCCATGGGCGATGAAGAAATGCCGGCTGAAGCTCCGATGCGATGCGCCGCCGGCGGCAACGGATACGTCCGCTGACGAAGTAACCGCCGGGCAAGCGGAACCGTCTGTCACCGAGTAGATGGCAGCCGAACGTCTGCAAAAGTTGCTCGCCCACGCCGGTGTCGCCAGCCGGCGGCATGCCGAGCAATTGATTATCGAAGGCCGCGTGACGGTGAATGGCGCGGTGATCACCGAGCTTGGGACCAAGGCCGATCCCGAGCAGGACCACATCAAAGTTGATGGCAAGCGAGTGGGCGCTCCGGAGCGCCTGGTGTACCTGGCCATGAACAAACCCAAGGACTGCATGTCGACGGTGATGGATCCGGAGGGCAGGCAAACGGTGATGGATCTTTTGCGTGGCGTAAAAGCGCGAGTATATCCGGTGGGCCGTCTCGATTACTCGAGCGAAGGATTGCTGCTGCTCACCAACGACGGCGAATTCGCCAAGCGCATCACGTCGGCCGCCAGCCACGTCACCAAGACTTATCTGGTGAAGACCAACGGCCAGCTCTCGGCCGACCAGGAGGAGAAATTCCGGGAAGGCGTTCCGCTCAGCGGGAAAAAGACCGCGCCGGCCGGCCTGAAGCTGATCCAGCGCGCGCAGAACCCCTGGTACGAAGTACGATTAATCGAAGGGCGGCAGAATCAGATTCGTCTCATGTTCAAACATTTTGGGCGGCTGGTGGAGAAACTCAAGCGCGTCAAGATCGGGTTTCTGGAGTTGGGATCCTGCAGCCCGGAAAGTTCCGGCATTTGACACCCGCCGAAGTGGCGCGCTTCCGCAAGCTTCTGGCGATGGAGGCGTCCTAGGCCCATGGCGCCCATTCCCGAAGATTTTGCGCAAGAGCCGCGTGATCGCGGTGGTGGGACTTTCGAGCAAACGCGCCCGGCCGTCCTATGGCGTCGCCGAGTATATGCAGCAGCAGGGCTACCGCATCATCCCCGTGAATCCCAACGAATCGCAGGTGCTGGGCGAAAAATGTTACGCGCGCCTGGAGGATATTCCCGAGCACGTCGATATCGTCGACATCTTCCGCCGCTCGGAACTAGTGGCGCCGGTGGTGGAATCGGCCATTCGGATTGGTGCCGCCGCGGTGTGGATGCAGGAAGGCGTCGTCGATCAGGTGGCGGCGCGCAAAGCCAAAGCGGCCGGGCTTGCCGTCGTCATCGACCGCTGTATTTTGAAGGAACACCAGCGCTACTTGCGCTAGCCCTGCCGGCCGTCCCCGCTACTTTTCGATGTGCGCGGCGTCCTGGTTATTCTCGATGCACTCGTACTCCTCGACGCGCGTATTCGGTGGACGCCGCAACAGCGCTCCGGTAACCCAGGGTTTCGTCAGCACTTTGGGATCGGTGACCGTGGCGGCGTAGGTGATGGTGTCGTCATTGTTCAGCGTGAAGCGTTCCACCACGTGCAATTGCTCGCTATGGAAGCTTCCCGTGCCGCTCAACCAAGTCTTATCGTTGAAGCCGGTGACGTCCACTTCCAGGGTGTCGCCATCCCAGCGCGCAACCGAATCGCCCATCCAGGTGGGAACCAGATCGTCGGGATGCTCCAGCTTGTTGTTAATCGGAATGACGCGAAACGCGTGGAACGATTCGTAGACGATCACCACTTCTTTCGGCTTTTCAATAATTTCAAACGGCATCGGCATTGATGTGATACGCGGAACGCCGGGCAGCAGACACTTCAGTGACGGATCATCGGCCGCGGTGAAGGTCTTCTCCTTGGTCGCGGCCCAGTCCTGATAGGGCAGCCGCTGGCGCTTGGGAGGCGGATTCACGGGAGGCGGAAGCTTGATGGTGGAAAGTCCTGGCTCGCCATACAGGCTCACTCCGCCGCTCTGCCACACGCCCGAAAGATCGGGCTTGCCGTTGGCCATGCGCGGAATGGGCTTGCTATTTTGGGCGACGGCCAGACCGGCTGAAAACGTCGCCGAGAGCGTGACAAAGACAAGAAATCTGGTCATGGCAACCTCTATTTCGCTGCCGTGGGTGCGGACGGAGGACCGCCGCCGGCCGCAGGCCCGGCAAACTTCTTGCCGCCATCCGGGAACGTGATTTGCCGCCCGGCAACGCGCGTCGAGCTATCTTTCGCGGGGTACGCAGTTACCGTGACCAGGTCGCCCACTTTCAGGTCGGCGCGGCTGAACCCGGTCCGCTTCAACGTGTTCGGAGGATATCCTTCGACGGCCCAATTGACGACGTTGCCGTTAGCGTCCTTAACGTCGATATAAAAATAGATGTGCGGATTGGTCCACTCCACCTTGGTAATTGTGCCGGTCAGGGTTACTTCTTTGCTTTCGTATTCGGCGGCAAAGGAATGATGCGCGAGCACGGGTACCGCGGTCAGAATCAAGCCCGCATAGGCTGCCAGTAGCGTGCGGAGTTTTGGCATCTGCATGGAAACCTCCACTGTCAACGATTTCCGTACCAGTATTGCATAACCGGCCGAGGCTGGCCGGATGGCCCAGCCTGAAAACTACCTACTCCCAAACAACTTGATTCTTCTCGCACTAGTCGATTGCGATCTGCCTCAAGGCCTCCGTGCGGAATGCAAACCAGGCTGATTCGATACGGCGCCGTCTGAGAGCGTCCTTGAAATAGCGGAATGCTCCGGCGCCATGGATGGCGTGCACAAGCTCCTCGCGAATCCGATCAGACTCTACGGAGCGCGAGAAATCCTCCATGATCGACCATTCGTGAACATCAAACTTCGACGGGAGTTTCAGAAAAATCTCTCTGCCCCGCGGGGAAATCAGGCTCCTCGCCAGTGGGCTCTTCGGCCTCAACAAGAAGCTCGCGCGAGACGGTCGTCACCTCGCCGGTTTCGCGATCAAAGAACGAGGAAAATTCTTCGAACTGCATCTCCAGGACCTCAACAATGTCGTTCAAACGAGCTACCGCGGGCATGGCATCAAGATCATGATATTGGTCTCGTGATACCATCCACAATCATGTCCGCCGTCGTTTATCGATCTCTTGTCCGCATCGAGCGCGTGAAGGGTCCGCTACGCAGAGCATATCTTCCGGCCGAACAGGAGCCGGTAATATTCGGCGTACATGGCGCGGTGGCGGAGCACTACAAGGTCCCGCCGGCCGTCCTGGAGCCGCATGCCACCACCTTGGATTACATCGTCGCGGCAGCCGCCGGCTGACTCACCGGAACCTTCGGAGGCGCGCTGGAGGCGCGTCACGTGGACGCCTCGCAGGAGCGATTGGTTTCCGAAGCGGTGGGCGAGGTTGAGCTAGAAGACAACGTGCTCGTGATACGCCGTATTCACGTCATCCTGAAACTGAAAGCCCAGGAAGCGCACCGCGAAACCGCGAACCGCGTCCACGGTTTCTTTGCCGATCATTGTCCCGTGTACCGCACGCTGAAACCCGCCATCGCGATGACTACCGAGCTGGTGTTCGAGGCGGTGCATCCATAAACGGCTGGAGGGTCAGAGGCAGTTCGAACGGGACCATCTCAGGCGGCTCGCATACCGTATCGCTGCATTGCTGAAAACGGAGCTGTCCCGATAGCTTGATCATGCCGTCAGCTATCGGATACCTGAGCAACAGCGAACCGACTCCTTGAAACGAGCCACTATATACCGGCAGCGTTTCACGGAGCGAAGCGATCTCCATCGGTTCTGCCTTGGGCAGCTCAAAGGATTGGTGGATGATGTTGGGATCGTCGAAGGTAATCGATGTGGCCGTGTACGGCGGAGACAGCGGAGAACCGTAAATATGCCATCCCGGCTCCAGCGTGAATTTCGCAGAGAAGCCGATCTCCTGGCCCGCAAAGGCCCTCGCACTGGAGAGCCCGATTTCGACCGTCACCGCACCGCTCCGCAGAGTGATCCGCTCGGTGTCCTCGGCGGCGCTTCCGAATTCACGCAGAACAACGGCGGAGGCAGTCACGCGGTGCTGGTAATTCTCGACGAAATACTTCCGGATCAAAATTCCGTCCGGAGCCACCAGATATTCCACCGGATGCGGTACACCGTAGGCGCGTAATCCGGGAGCCATGTTGTGATTGAAGATCCCAAAGCGGCGGATCACCGCGCTATCGCGATCCGAGAGCAGCGGAAACTGGATGCCATAGTCCTTCGCGAAGCGTTGGAGCACTTCGGGAGCATCGTAACTGACGGCCGCGATCCGGACGCCGTTTTTCTCCAGCGTTGCACGGGATTGTTCCAACTCGACCAGTTGGGAGCGGCAATAGCGTCACCAGTCCGCGCTGCGATGAAACACCAGCAGCAAGCCGTTGGGCCCGGTAAGATCCGCCAGGGCTCGCACAGCGCCGTTTTGATCGGGAAGAGCAAAATCCGGAATGCGCTCCCCCGGTTCGGGTCCGCTAGCGTAATGATCGTTGGTTGCGTTGATGTGCTGGTGATACAGCTCCATCGAGACCGGCTCTCCGGCCGCCCGGCGCCGCCCAAACTCGCGCATGATTGCAGCTTTTTGTTCGAGATCTTGCGGTACTTCGTTCGCCATCCAATGTCCTCTGAGACTATTATCGACGCGCCTAGCGTAGACTAACACTAATGAACCGCTCGTGGATCGTGATTGGGGCCCTGATCGCAGGAGCGCCTTGCGAGACCACTCTTTTCGCGCAGCAGCCGCCGCCAGAAAAGATCGAAGTATCCAAGCTCGGACCTCAGGTGGGTGCGCGCGTTCCCGATTTCAGCCTGAAGGATCAGGACGCAAGAACGCGAAATCTGAAGTCCATCTTGGGACCCAAGGGCGCCATGCTGGTCTTCGTACGTTCGGCCGATTGGTGACCCTACTGCAAGACGCAGTTGGTCGAGCTGCAAAGTCATCTTAAGGAAATTCATGATCGCGGCTTGGGCTTGGCGGCCATCAGTTACGATTCCGCGGCGATTCTCGCGGCCTTTAGCAAGCAGCATGGGATTACTTTCCCGCTGCTATCCGATTTCGGATCGGCGACCATCAAGAGGTACGGAATCCTCAATCCGTTTCCCAAACAGGCTTTTGGACCCAATGCTGACGAACCGAGCGTGAAGGCGAATATTCACGAGTACGTTTCGGTGTTCGGAGCGCGCCCCAATATGGCTGGCATCGCGTTTCCAGGAACGTTCGTTCTGGACCGGCGCGGTCGGGTTACGGCGCGGTTCTTTGAAGATTCCTACATTGAACGCAATACCGTTTCCAGCCTTCTGATCAAGCTGGGTGCGACGGGCGCGGCCGCCGAAGCCACGAAGATCACGGCGAACCATTTGGACGTGATCACCTATCCGAGCGATTCGTCGGTGGCCCCGGGAAATCGTTTTTCGCTGGTGGTGGAAGTGGCGCCGCATTCCGGGCTGCATGTTTATGCACCCGGCGCGGAGAAGTCAGGGTATCGGGTCATCGCGCTTACCATCCAGCCGAACCCGCTGCTGCGCATGCTGCCCACGCACTACCCGGCATCGGAGATTTATTTTTTCAAGCCACTCCACGAGCGCGTTCCGGTATTCCAAAAGCCGTTTCGTCTGATTCAGGAGCTGGTGCTCGACGGTACGCCGGCGAGCCAAACGGCGCTGCGCGGGAAAAACGAATTGACCCTGACGGGATCGCTCCAATATCAAGCGTGCGACGCAAGCGTCTGCTATAACCCGGCCGTAGCGCCTCTGTCGTGGAAGCTAAGCCTGCGCCCGGTGATTCTCGAACGTCCGCCGGTGAGCCGCTAGTCCGGAAAAGCCGTCGTCACTGCCAATACTCCCAGTGCCGCGTGGCAACCACGTAGCCGCACAGGCAAGCGTTCGTGACTGCGTGGGCCAGAATGCAATCGCCCAAGCTGCGCGTTCGGACCATCCACCAGTTGTACGCGATGCCCGCGATCAGCCCGACATCCCAATAGGGGCCGTGCTCGGAGGCGAACATCACCGCCGTGATCCAAAACGCGCCGGCCTGGTAAGCTCCCAGTGGGATTTTCTCGAAGCGCGGCGAGATCAGCCACCGCATCAGCCACGCGCGCCAGAACAGCTCCTCCAGGATGGGTACGAAAACCACCGCTTGCACAATGCGCGGCCACAGCACCCACGGCGACTGGAGAACGCTGCCCGGAATGGGGGCGCTCAGTTGTCCCAGCACCGGATTCTGAAACAGCCAGTGCTGGCGATAGGTGGGGAACAGCAAATCTGGTCCCACCCAGATCAGGAACACCGCGACGCCGAGGATCACCGTCTCCAGGCGGTGGGAGGCGCGCAATCGAATCACGTGGCGCGAAAAGCCAAACAGCACGCCCGCCAGCAGCAGATCGCGGATCAGAAATTCTATGTTCGGCGGAACCGGGAAGTATTTCTGAAGCGCCAGAAATGCGATGAATACCGCGAACGGCAGGACGTACGGGATCGCCGCCCAATCTGGCTTGCGCTCGGCCGTCAACGCTGGTCCTGTTGGACGAAATGCTGCGGGAAAGAATTATCCGACTTTCGCAAGTAATTCCTTTATGGTATTTTGCTCTTTCGCGCTGGGCTGGTGGCGCAGAGCGATCTCCAGCTCCCGCTTGGCCCACCCCCGCTCGCCTTTTTGATACAGCGCCAGCGCCAGATGGAGATGAAACGGGGCGCTGTCCGGCCGGCGCGCTACCAGATCGCTCAGCATGCGAAGGCCATCGTTGGTGAGATTTTTCCGGATGTACACCAGGGCCAGAGTATCCTCGACATCCAGGTCGCCCGGCAGCTTTTGCCGCGCGCGCTGGGCGTGCGCCAGCGCTTGATCCAGATCCACGCCCGCTTCGGCTTCCAGATACGCCAGATTGTTGAGGGCGGTGGCGTTCTCTGGTTGCAGCTGGATCACGTTTTCGTATTCCTTGCGGGCCTCTTCCGAGCGTCCCGTCCGATCATACAACAAAGCCAAATCGAGAACGGGCCGGGCGTCGGAAGCCGCCAGTTGACGGGCCGTCTGGAAGGCCGCCAGAGCGCCGCCGGTATCGCTCGCGCGCAGCTTGGCTTCGCCCATTTGCAGATACAGAATCGTTGATTTAGGATCTCTATCGATCAACACTTGGAACTCGGCCGCGGCCACGGTGTAGTTGCCTGCGGCAACCAACGTTTCCGCCAGCGCCAGGCGGGAATCGGCCCGCTCCGGCCAGCGTTTCACTTGCTCGCTTGCAAACTGGACCGCGCTTTGAAACTGGCCCTGAGCGATTTCAGCCCGCAGCAAGCCTGCCGCGCCCCGGCCATCATTGGCCTTGAGCAACGTGCGAAATCCCTCCTCGGCTTCGGGATAGCGATGCTCCTCGAAATCCAGCTCGGCCAGTTGCGCGCGCGCGTCGTTAGAGGCTGGATACATCCGGAGCAGCGTGGCGAGCTCTTCGCGCGCTTTTTCGGGTTCAGCCATCTTCACCAGTGCACTGGCGCGAATCAGCCTGGCTGCCTGATTGGTGGAATCTTCGCTCAGCACCTCCGTCGCGGCTTGTACCGCTTGGGCTGGTTCTGCACGCGCCAGCGCCAACTCAGCCCAGGCCAGTTTCGCGGGCGCATGATGCGGATCCAGACGCAGCGCCGCTTCCAATTGCTCCCGGGCTTTCTCCAGGTACTGCGGATCCGCCAGCGCTATATAAGCGCGGCCCAAGTTGAAATGCAGCGCCGCGTTGCGCGGCATCCTGGCGATTAGCGGTTCGAGCTCCGCGATCGCGGCCTTCACCTGCCCGGGATCGCCCGACGCCAGCAGCAACGTAGCGTGGAGCGCGAGCGCCTCCGGATCTTTGGGATCGTCGTGGAGCAAACTCGCCACGATCTTTTCGGCCTGATCGCGCGCCCCCTCTGTAGCCAATACCTCAGCCATTTTCTTGCGGTAGACGCGCGCCGTTTTCGAACTCTGGTGGTTCTGCCGCTCACCCGCGTCGTATTGCAAGAGCGCTGCGGGATAGTCGCGCACGCGGACATAATAGTCGCCGGCTTTCAGGCGCGCCTCGGGGAACGTTTTGGGATCCGAAGTCAGCCGTTCGATGATGGCTCCGGCGTCAGCCGTGCGGTGAACGAGAAAATAGTGGAACGCGAGCTGGATCAGGCATGCCCCATCCCGTGGATTGTTCGCGATTTTCTGCCGCAGGACCTGTTGGGCCAGTTCCGGCCGTTGGCCGCGCATGTAATGCACATAAAGAGCGTCGTAGAGTGGCGCGAAGGTCTTCTCATGCGCCATCAAACCGCTCGCCAGCTTCTCTCCCTCATCGTCTCGCCGCGCCGCGAACAGCGTTTGAACCAGTGTCAGCGTCAGGTCCGGTTGGTTGGGCTTTACAAGATTCGCCTGCTGGAATTTGAGGATCGCCGCAGCGGTGTCATTCTGCGCGAGCGCGATATTTCCCGAAAATCGCAGACCGTCGAACGAGCGCGCATCCTTCTTCAGCAGACGTCCCGTGATCTCCTTCAGATCCGCCAGAAAGACTTTGCCGCCGGGCGGGTCCAGAAGATAGAACGCAAGGTCCAGATCGCCCAGTTGGACCACCGCGTCCGTATTGCCTGGATCCAGCTCCATGGCGCGGCTGAAATCCTTGCGCGCGTCCGGCAGCTCGCCCAATCTCGCGCTCACCAGGCCGAGACGATACCACGCATCAGGCGAGCGCAGGTCTCTCGAAAGCGCGCGGCGGTAGAGGATGGACGCTTCCTGGTATTGGCCCCGAGCAAAGTACCCATTGCCATTAGCCACATATCGCCGGGCAGCCGCTTTCGGATCGCTGTTGCACGCGGCGAGTGAGAGCAGAAGCAGGGCGCAAAGCAAGCGTGTGGTTTTCACACCCCCTAGTGCGCCGATGCTATGGAAACTCTCAGCCAGACCCCCGCCGCGCGGGGCTTAGTCACTCTCTTTCGGCAGCGAGAATATCTGGAAATTGTCCGGCGTAAACAGCACAGTCAATACCTGCCCGCGAGCGCCCAGCGGTCCGAGCAGCCGTCCATTCAAACGCACTTCCAGGCCCGCGGCATTGCCCACGCGCACCTTCGCGAACTGTCTCCCGCCCACGGTCTTGCTCTGATTCGCTTGCAGAATGCCGGAAAACACCGGCTTCCCATCGGACGACACCGATAGCCAGGTAGTCTCATGCGCCATCAGATCCAGCATCACTTTGTACTCGGACGAAGCCTTGTACTCGGAGGGAGCTTTATCCGCGGCACTCGCGACAGGGCTGTCGACAGCCTCGTTCGCTGGTCGCGAAGCGATGTCGGAAACGCGACTGGGAGCCTTCGCGATCGCAGCGGCGTTCTTCGCCTGCACCGTCGCCGTCTTTACCGCTGTGTTCCTGATTTCTTGAACGCTGCCATGCATCGCGTGTTGAATGCGGCCACTCATCGCCCGCACCGTAAACGAGGCGCGCGCCTGGTGCCACCACGCATACACTCCCGAGCAACCGGCCAACACCAGCACAAAGGCGGCGCCGGATTTAAATAAACGTTGTGTGTGAAAGCGGTGTGCGAACGTGATCGGCGGAACATTGCGCGCCACCACGCTTTCGAAACCGGGCAATGGCAGAGGTTCGTCTGCGCTTAACACGCGATCGACTTCAGCATCGATCTCTTGCGTATCCAGGGACAAAGATCTGGCGTACTGTTCGACAAAGCTCTTATAGAAGAACCCACTCGGCAGTATCTTGCGATCATCCGATTCGATCGCTTCCAAATATCTGGCGCTGATTTTCGTCTGCGCCGCAACCGTCGACAGGTCGAGACCCTGTTCCAGGCGCGCACGTTTCAGTGTCTCACCTACAGAAAGCATACAAGTTGCCTGCTAGCTTACGGTTATAATACTACAGTCGGTGGGACGATACCGCTCTGGTGCTATCTCGGTGGTGGTGGTGACCTGGAATCGCCGCGACCTTTTGAGATCGTGCTTGCAATCACTTAACTGCCAGAATTTGATCCAGCCGTTTGAAGTGGTGGTTGTCGACAATGGATCGGATGACGGCTCGTCTGAAATGGTACTGAAGGAATACGCGAAAAGTACCAGGTTTCCTCCGAAGTTCAACCTCCAACTCATCCGGAATCCGGACAACCGCGGCTTCTGCGCGGCCAACAATCAAGGCTTCGCGGCATCCGACACCGAATTCGTCGCGCTGCTCAACAACGACGCGGAAGCGGAACCGGACTGGCTCGAAAAACTTTTGAGTGCATTCGATGGACGGCCCGATGTCGGCATGGCCGCTTCGAAAATTCTGGTGCACGAAGATCCGCTGCGGATCGACAAGGCCGGGCATTTGATTTATCCCGATGGCCAGAATCGCGGGCGGGGAAGCGGCGAGTTGGATGAAGGGCAATATGATCGCGTGGAAGAGATTCTGTGGCCCGACGGATGCGCGGCCATGTATCGGCGCGCGATGCTGGACGAAATCGGCGGATTCGACGAAGACTTTTTTGCGTATGCCGATGACGCGGAGCTGGGGCTGCGCGCGCGAATCGCTGGATGGAAGTGTCTCTACATCCCCACCGCGGTAGTGCGGCACCATCGCGGCGCGACATTGGGCCTGCGATCATCCAGGCGCCTGGAACTGATCGAGCGAAATCGAGTGTTGCTGGCCGCCAAGCTGTTTCCGTGGAGCTTGCTGTGGTTGAACGGCGCCTATTATGCGATGCGTCTTGTCGCGGGACTTTCGGCTGCCATCACGGGCCACGGCGAAGTGGGGAAGTATCCCGGCGTTCGCGGAAAGTTCAGTGCCGCGCTGGCTTTGTTGAAGGGCGATTGCCAGGCGCTGCCGCTCGTGCCCCGCATGCTGCGCAAGCGAGGCGATGTGGAGCGCATTCGAAAGCTTTCGCCGCGCGAAGTGCGGAAGCTCATTCTGGCCAATCGGATTTCTCTGAAACAGCTGATGCGCCAGGCGGTCTAAACACACAGAAGGGTTCTCGCCTTCGCTCTTTGCTCGATGGTGTATCGGCCCGTTGGACGTAGCGATGGGAGTAGGCGCCGCCGCGGCTCATGAGAGCACGGCCGAAGCTGATGGCGGCATCGGCGCTCGAGAAAACCACGGCGCACAATACGCAACCAGTGCAATAACAAGACAGCCGATCCTGGCGGTCAGGTATGCCAGGAGTTCGGATCTGGTACCCAAGGCACGCGCAGCTCATCGCCAATCCGCAGGTAACTACGCTGATCCAGGCGCCATAGACGATTGCACATCATAGCCAGGGTGGAGATTCTGCCGCTCTTAAAGCTGGTCTCCAGTGCGATGGAACTCGCGTTGGGCAACGGGTCGATAATGCCGTCGGCTTTGATGTTTCTCGGGTAAAGCTTCTGGAACGCCAGAATCCATTGGCCCAAAGTATTGTCGAACGTGCTCGTAACGCTCATATTGCTCGCTTGGGGAGGGACATTCGCGAGCCAATCTTGCATGGAGTCTACACGCGCAAGTTGAGTGAAGATGGACCGGACTAGCCGAACATCATCGGCTCGGTTGGGCTTGCCCGGTCCTACCGGACCGTCGATGTTGTACAAAGGAAGATATCTGGATGGCATTTGACAAATATTACACCAGAAGCGCACACAGTTCCGCGTCCTGCTGACGCCGCCGCAAGCCGGCTATCAATTCGTCCGACGCACCTCTGTGCGCGCCGGGACTATCTGTAACGCCGCTGTCATGTGCGTTGTATAAAATACTCTTCATGGAAGAAATAAGAATCCAGCGGACGCCCGGGTCCGCAAGCGACGTCACGATCTTGACCCTCACTGGCCCGCTCACCATCTCGACGTTGTTCGACTTTCAAACCGCCATTCGCCAGCCTGATTTGAAGAGCACCATCATTGATTTTGCGGGTGTGCCCTACATCGATTCCGCCGGGTTAGGCATTGTCCTCAGCCATTGGGCGCACACCCAAAGAGTTGGTGTGAATTTCGCCGCAGTCGCGATTTCCGAGCGCGTCCAGGTGCTCCTGGAAATGACCGGCGTCAACAAGCTTTTGCCGTCCTTCCCCACCGTCGCCGATGCGGAACGCGCGTTCACAAACGGCCAACAAAAATCCCCGTCGCCAGCATCTGTTTAGCAGAGGTCTTTTCTGATTCGGCCAGCCGTCGGCTTTGCGCTTAAACTGTAAAATATATTGCCGGACCGCTAGTTTCTTGTGGTACCTTAGGAGCTTGGGCTCCCGAGGTTCAGTCGCTCCTCGATGAAGGACTACATCGCGTTAACGAAGCCGCGAATCACCTGGCTCATCCTGATGAGCACGGGCGTCGGATTCTTTTTCGGCGCCCAAAGGGGTTTGCCCGGCTGGCATTTCCTGACGCTGCTCCACACCATCATTGGGACTGGGCTGATCGCCTCTGGAACCGCCGCTCTGAATCAATGGTACGAACGCGTGGCCGACGGCAAGATGCGGCGCACGCAGGCACGCCCGCTTCCATCCGGCCGTTTGAATCCCGGCAAGGCCTTGATTTTCGCCATCGCCATCTCAATTGCCGGATTTGTCGAATTGTGGCTCGGCGCCAATCCGCTGGCGGCGTCCATCGGGCTCATCACGCTGCTCACTTACCTGTTCGTCTACACGCCGCTGAAGCAGCGTTCGCCCCATTCGACAACCATCGGCGCCGTTCCTGGCGCCATGCCACCCTTGATCGGATTCGCCGCCGCACGAGGCGCCCTGACGTGGGAAGCCTGGGTTCTCTTCGCGATTCTGTTCCTGTGGCAGTTCCCGCACTTTTACGCCATCGCTTGGATGTACAAGGACGACTATGCGCGCGCCGGCATTCGCATGTTGCCGGTGGTGGAACCGGATGGCAAATCCACCGCGCGGCGTATCCTGCTGTACTCCATCGCGCTGATCCCCATCAGCCTGCTGCCGAAATTCTTTGCGATGGCGGGCAACGTTTACTTATACGGTGCGCTGGCTCTGGGCTTGCTGTTCCTCTATTACGGCCTGCGCATCCGCACGGATCGCACGCGGCAACAGGCGCGGCGTGTGTTACTGGCATCGGTGGTGTATCTGCCGTTGCTGTTCAGCCTGATGTTGTTCGATCGTCCCGCATGAAACTCCCTGCTGTTCTCGCATTCGTTGTATTGGGGTTGCTCGGCGGCCTCACCGCATGTTCGCAGCCTGCCCCCGCGCTCGATATCTTCGGCCAAATTCCGCAATTTGAACTCACCGCTCAGAACGGCCAGCCGTTCCACAGCCAGGCCCTCGCCGGCAAAATCTGGGTGGCTGATTTTATGTACACCACCTGCCCCGGCCCATGCCCGCGCATGACATCCCAGATGCGCGAGGTGGAGAACGCCGTTTTGAAAATCCCCGATGTGCGCTTGGTATCGTTCACCGTGGATCCCAAGGAAGATACGCCACCGGTGCTTACGGCCTACGCGAAAACACACGGCGCGGTCTCTTCCATCTGGTATTTCCTGACTGGCCCGGTTTCGACGCTGCAGATGCTGGATCGCGACGCGTTCAAGCTCGGCAACCTCGACGGAACACTGCAGCACAGCACACGCTTTGTGCTGGTGGACCGGCAGGGACGCATTCGCGGCTACTACGACACGTCGGATTCGGCGTCTATCCCTAAGGTGATTTCGGACATCTACGAACTCGCCCGGGAACGCGCCTGATGGATGTCCACGCGCTGCCGGCGGTCAACGCGACGCTGAACGGCATCGCGGCAGTGCTGCTCGCCATCGGCTACACGCTCATTCGGAAGAAGCGTATCCAGGCCCACAAACGCGTGATGCTGACGGCGTTCTCGGTGTCGGTAGTGTTCCTGGCCTGCTACCTCATCTATCATTTCAACGCCGGCATCGTTTATTACCAAAAGACCGGATTCCTGCGCTATCTCTACCTGTCCATCCTGACAACGCACACCATTCTGGCCGTGATCACCCCCGTGCTCGCCATCATCACGCTGCGGCGCGGCCTGCGCATGGATGTGCAGCGGCATCGCGCCATCGCCCGCTGGACGTTTCCCATCTGGATGTACGTGAGTGTGACCGGCGTGGTGGTTTATCTAATGTTGTACCAATTCTGAGAATGCCGCTTGGTTTTCGCGTGCTGCCGCGCAAATCAGAACATTTAATTGCAGTTCTGTCCTCGGCTGGCCGGGCGTCGCGATGAGTCGCGACGCAGCAATCCCGAGTGTTCGCGCCCCGCGTGGCGTACGCACTCCTGCGTGCCGCGTCCCCACTCCTGGGGACGCACGGGTTTTGCAGCTCGCCGGGCAGCCGGCCTATTTGTGAGCAGCGCCGCGATCCCGGATAATAACGCTATATGCAGGAGGTAAACGTAGGGATCATCGGATTGGGAAACGTGGGCTCCGGCACGCTCGCCATTCTCACCGAGAACGCCCAACAGATCGCGCTGAAGCTGGGCTTTCAACTGCGCGTGAAGGCGCTGTGCAGCCGGTCGATTTTGGCGAAGAAGCCCGCCCCCGCGGATTCCATCTTCCGCACAGCGGACTGGCGCGAAGTAGTGGCCCATCCGGACGTGGACATTGTCGCCGAGTTGGTGGGCGGCACAACCGTGGCGCGCGAAATCGTGGATGGCGCTATCGCGCACAAAAAGTCCGTGGTCACGGCCAACAAAGAATTGATGGCGTTGTGCGGCGCCGACATTTGGGACCGCGCGATCGCCGCGGGCATCAACCTGGCGATGGAGGCCAGCGTAGCCGGGGGAATCCCCATTCACACCGTGCTCCGCGAAGGCATTTCGGGCGACCGCGTCACCACGCTTTACGGCATCCTGAATGGCACCAGCAACTATATCCTCACCGAAATCGAGAAACACGGTTCGCCGTTTGACGATGTCCTGAAGGAGGCGCAGCGGCTGGGTTACGCCGAGGCCGATCCGAGCGCCGACGTGGACGGCTTCGATGCGCGCTCGAAGCTGGCCATCCTGGCGGCGCTGGCGTTCGGCGAGAAAATTACGCCGTCCGACATTTACACCGAAGGCATCCGGCGCATCCTGCCGCTCGATTTCCAATATGCCCACAAGCTGGGGCACACCATCCGGCTGATTTGCGGCGCGCATCAAACCCCCGCGGGATTGATCCTGTCGGTGCGGCCAGCGCTGATTCCGCAGTCCACCATTCTGGCCGGAGTGCAGGGAGCCTACAATGCCGTTTGGGTGCGCGGCAAATATGGCGAAGATACGTTTTACTATGGACGCGGCGCGGGTGCGGCACCCACCGGCGTCGCGGTGGTGAGCGACCTGATGCGCGTGGCGCGCGAAATCCGCTGCGGCAGTCCCGAGCGTGTTTCGCCCTTCGCGCACGAACGCCTGGGCGAATACAAACCCATCCCGGTGACGCTGCAGCACTCCGCCTATTATTTGCGCTTCCGCGTAATAGACCGCCCCGGCATTATTGCGAGCCTCGCCGGCGTCCTCGCCGACAAGCAGATCAGCCTGGAGGCGGTATTGCAGTTGCCGAGCGAAAACCGGCGCGATCTGCCGTTCGTGATCACCGTGGAGCCGACCTCGGAGCAGTCTATTCGAGACGCACTGGCCGAAATGTCCGCGCATGACTTCCTGGTGGAACCGCCCTTTGCGATGC
This sequence comes from Bryobacterales bacterium, assembly GCA_963713415.1. Lineage (GTDB taxonomy): Bacteria > Acidobacteriota > Terriglobia > Bryobacterales > Bryobacteraceae > Palsa-89. The sequence goes on from CAVQLV010000004.1 coordinate 128,903, forward strand.
CGATGGAACGATCGCTGTGAGATGGAGATCGCGATGAGAAAACTTGCCAGCCTGTTTCTGCTGTGCGCCGCCGCGTTCGCGCAGGTGGCCACCCAAGCCAACGAAGGCTACAAAACACACGAAGGCCGCGAGACCGTTGCCAAGGCGCTTAGCGATCCATCGCGCGACGAGCGGCAGAAGCCGCGCGATATCGTGGACGCCCTGGATCTGAAACCCGGCGGCACGGTGGCCGACGTCGGCACCGGTGTCGGATTCATGCTGCCGTACCTGAGCCACGCGGTGGGCGATACCGGCCACGTGATAGGCGAGGACATCCAGAACGATTTTCTGGACCAGGCCAAGATGAAGGCGCGGCTCAACGGGTTGAACAACGTGCAGTTCGTGCTGGGGACCGATCGCGACCCGAGGCTGCCGGACGACACGCTGGAAGCCGCGCTGGTGCTGGATGTCTATCATCACTTCGATTATCCGGAAGCCATGCTGGAACATATTCGCGACAGCTTGTTGTCGGATGGAAAGCTCGTCATCGTGGAGTATTTCAAGCGGCCGGGCGCCATGCCGGGCACCGATCCCAATCGCGCGGTGCAGCATATTCGCCTGGATCAGGACGACCTGATCAAGGAAGTGGAAGCCAACGGATTCCGGCTCGTTTCCAAGCGCGACCTGGTGCCGAAGAGCCAATACATCGCTGTTTTTGCGAAAAAGGACTAGCCGCCCGGCTATCGAAGCCCTCATATGTTCGGCCTGGCAGGTTGAGCATCGCGACCGGATGCCGTTAGGTGTAAAATGATCGGGACGAAAAGTCAAAATGTTCCAGCCGCTGCGGGATGTCTGGCGCCGCGCGGCGCCGGGCAATAATTACGGAATTGGGGGAAGTATGATGAGCTTGCATCGAAGGACGATTTGGACCGGGGTCGCGCTCGCTATCGTTTTCACGATTGGCGGGACTTTTACAGCCAGCGCGCAGGGTCCTCGCGGGCCGGTTCCCGAACCCTACACACCCGCGGCCAACGCCAAAGACCTGAAATCCGTGCTCTTCAAGTGGATGTGGAGCATGGGCATGCTTAAGGGTCACGATGAGCGCGACATGGTGGCAACCCTCGAATATCAGGGCAAAGGCACCATCCAAGTGGACGGACAACCTTGCACGCTCACCAATTATCGTGCCAGCACAAACTATCAGACCTTCAGCCAGCGCATTCAGTACGGCTGCACCCGTTCGAATGGAGAAATGTATTCCAACATCGAGGTGGTCAGCGGGCTGTACGCCTGGAACGAAGACTTCCCCGGCGCCGAAATCGGCGGAATGAAGGGGAAGACCATGCCGATGCCGGCCAGCATCGAGGAGCGGCTGATCCGAATTTGGGCCAGTCCCCAGGGCGCGCCCAAGGCCGCGATAGCAGGGACCACCGACACCTGGTGGCTGGGTGCCAACCCAGGCACTCTCTTCGCTGATGGTGTCGACAAGGTGGGCAAGACGTCCTTATCGTGGGAGAACGGCAAGCCGGTGGTGACGTTCCCGGTTCCCGGCGTTCCGGGAGCCACCGCGACAGCCACTCTGAATTCGAACTTTAGAGCTGAACGCATCGTCGTGAAGCACGGCTCCACGACCACCGAGTTCACCTACGGCGACTATCAGGATTGGAACAACCCGCTAAACAAGATCGGAGTCCTTGACGCCGGAAAGATCGCGGAGACTCGAAACGGCGCCGTAGTCCGCGACCTCACCACCAACGTGACGGAGACCGGCAACGTGTACGTGGTTGCGCCCGTTCCGGCCAGCGTGCGCGCGGCCATCCAGGTCACCCGGCAGATCCCGCAGGGCGTGATGGCGAAGGAGGAACCTCCAGTGAACAAGACGGCGCCCACGCCGCGGATGGGCGATCATCCGGATCTTACGGGCAACTGGGCCTGGAACGACTGGATTGGCAACTACATGACCGGCGGCGGACGCCGGCGCAGCCCCTGGCAGGATGCCGACAGTAACCGCACAACCAATCAGACCGAAGATTTTGAGCTATACTCGCCGTCGCGATTCGGCAATCTGGGCCGTCCCATCTACAAACCGGAGAACTGGGACAAAGTGCAACAGCTCGACATGTGGACGAACAAGAATGATCCTGTGATGACCTGCCAGCCCCTGGGAATCCCGCGCGAGGGCCCACCCCGCCGCATCTACCAAACCGACAAGGATGTTACGTTCCTCTATTACGGAGGCGATGCAGGCGGCGGATATGGCGAGTATCGCGTGATCCCCACCGACGGCCGCCCGCACCCCAAATCGGCCGAGCTCGATATCACTTATATGGGCGACACCGTGGGGCACTGGGACGGCGACACGCTGGTGCTGGACTCCGTTGCGTTCACCGATACCACCTGGTTCGGCCGCGGCGGTTTGTTCCACTCCGATCAGATGCACGTCATCGAGCGATTCAAGCGTGAAGGCGATGCGCTGCTGTACGACGTCACCGTGGAAGACCCCGAAGTGCTCGCGGAACCGTACGTGTATCCTACCCGAGTGGTGCGGCGCAATCCCAATCCAAACGCGGGCCTGGTCCGCGAGCGCGGCAATTGCGAGGTCTACGAGACCAAGGACATCAGCTCCCAGATTCGACACTAGTGGCCTGCGTGGCGCACGCACTCCTGCGTGCCGCGCGGGCACTCGTGCCGGCGCCTGGTGCTTTCCAAGTAGCCGGGACACAAAAGGAGGACGCCGATTATGAGTTCCACCAGACGCACCATACTGGCAGCGGGAGCCGCGGCCGCGGCAACCACCGCCGTACCGCAACTATTCGCTCAGCAATCGGGCCCCAAAGGAACCGGGCAGTTTTATGAAAAGGGCCCGGTTCGCATCTACTATGAAGAGGCCGGTTCCGGCTTCCCGCTGTTACTGATTCCAGGCGGCGGGCTGAACTCGACCATTTCCTTCTTCACCGGCAACTCGCCCTTCAACGCGATCGAGGAATTCAAGGCCGAGTATCGATGCATCACCGCAGACCTGCGCAACGCCCCCAGCGGCCAATCCAGCGGCCCAGTAGAGGTCGAGCGGCCGTGGGAATCCTACGCCGACGACCAGCTCGGCCTGATGGACCATCTCGGGATCGACAAGTTCGTGGTGATGGGTTTCTGCATTGGCGGCCCATTCATCTGGAGTCTGTTGAAGCGCGCACCCAATCGTATCGCCGCAGCCGTGCTGGCGCAGCCGGTGGGCTGGCGTCCGGAGATGCGCGACCCGAATTACCCAGGCAGGTTCTGGAAAAGCTGGGGCGCGACCCTAATTGCCAAACGCCCCGAGATCACGCTGCAGACCACCGGCCAATTTGTAACTAACATGTTCGAAACCAACCCCGACTTCGTCTTCACCGTCACGCGTGATTTCGTACGGGGCTGCCAAAACCCGATTCTGGTTCTGCCCGACGAAGTCCCCGCGCACCCTTACGCCGTCGCCATGGAGTGCGCCATGCTCGCGCCCAAAGCCGAAGTGAGCATCTTCCCGTGGAAAGAACCCAAGGAGCGAATCCCCCTGGCGGTACGGCAAATTCATTCCTTCCTCAAGGCGCACCAGCCGGCTTAGTCTGGTATTACCGCTTCACCTGTGCGCGTAATCCGTAAAAACGTAATCTCTGGTCTTCACCATCGTGTGGCATGCGTACCCGCACTTGGCGTTGTTCCCCTGCGGCGGCTTGCCCGCCAAGGTGCCGGGCGCGAACGAATCGGTTCCAGCGTCATAGTCGAACACGGCGTATCCCCAACCGCCGCTGTCCGCGAACCGCTTGCTGTCTTTCACCATGAAGTCGACGTCATGCTGCGTACCTGGCACCGTTGCCGCGGGGAACACCTCCATCTTTTTCGGGGTCCAATGGATCTTCGCCATCTTGGCGCCATCTGGAAAAGGCTTGCCGTTGCCGGGAATCCCGGATGTGTAGGCCCGAATCATCACAGGATTGCCGACGATCGCGGCCACAAGTGCTCCATCCTGACTGATGGAGATAACCTGCCAGGCTTCGTATCCCTTGAACTCAGAGAACGAAAGCCCATTCGGAACTTTCAGGGTGTACTTGTCCTGAGCAGCCAGTGCCAGTGCTACCAGGACAGAAAGAAACACCCCAATGAACAGGGCCACCCGGATCATTTTGCTTTTCATGTGTGATCTCCTTTGCTCGCTGACGGCGAGTGTCATGCCTTTGAACGCATTGTGCGATATCGCGAGATTGAATCCATCACGATATGCAGTAGTTTGCGCATAACCACTCAGTGGGCGCCGCTCGTACCACAGACGTGGTAGCCGAACGCTTCCAGGCGGGATTTCCGGCGAGCCGCCATGCGCTCAGGGCACCTGGCGCTCCGCGCTCTCAAGACGCGTGACGCTGGCAAGGCGTTGGAACTCCTCTTTGATGTGATTCTCCACTCGGGACAGAAGCGGCAGTCCCGGAGGCAGGTCTTGCGCATACGATACTACCCTGAGCAATTCGGGATCACGCCGCATGGAGTGCGCGACCTGCGAAATCTCCTAAGGCCGAGGCAATCGGAACACAATCGCCACGTCGGTCAGCACTTCGGTGGGCTGGTTGTTCAGCATGGTCGGTTTGTACACATAACGCAGCGCGGCGTCGATGGCCGCATTGATGAGTATGGACTCGCCGCTGATCGCGGTCGCTTCCTTGACAAGCCCATCCGTTCCCACGCGGATCTGCAATTTCACGGTGCCTTGTACGCCCAGCGCTTTCGCATCGGGAGGGTAAACCGGCGGGAAGGATTGCTGGAGGTTGGCCGCGGCAACTACGCCGCCAATGCGAATCACCGGAGCAGGCGCAGCCGTCGCCGCAACCTGGGCTGGGGCTGCCGATGGAACGGAGCCCGACGGCAATCGATCCACACCTTCCATCAGGTCCGCCCATTCCCGGTTCCGCGGTTCTAGTGCCTGCGCGTGCGCTACGAGCTCCGTCGCGAGTATCCGCAGCGCGTCGAAATCCCAGTAGCTGGGGTGGTTCAGAGCTTCCCTCGCCGAATCTTCCACCACGTGCTGTGCCACCGATCCAACCAACGCGATGTCATTCGAGCTCCGAAGTTCGTCTCTGATTTGCGCGGCAAGCGCCGGATCCGTAAGATTGGTCCGCGTGGGGCCCGTCGCATTGGACCACAAGAGGATTTGCGAGTAGACCCTGGCGAGCGACTCGGTCCAGGGCGCGGGATCGAGTTTCTTTGCGCGCTTAAGCAGGTCGATCCTCTCCTGCAGTTGTCGGCCCCGAGAGCGCCGGAGGCGTTCCCCAACACTCGCGCATCGTTGGGATGCAGGTTCACTTGCGTCGACCAGCGATTTTTCGCATCCTGATAAACGTTCGGACCATCCATTCGCGGAGAAATTGATGCCGCGGGGCTGGCGAAAAGTTTTGATTCCGGATGGTGGTCAATCAACCAAAGAATCAAGGGAACTCGGCGGTCAGCTGTCTCGACGGGGCGGTCGCTGCATTCTTGCGCTGTGGATAGACCACTGCGGGCAGCCTGGGCGCAAACGTTGTTCATCATGTAGTAGTCGAGCAGCTTGTTCCGAACGGTCTCATCCTCGGGATTGGTCGCGAGCTCTTGTTCCAACGCCGCAGCTTGCTCCATGGTGAGCTGCCATGGAAAATGATTGACGCTCGACACCGTGCTTTGCCCCGCTATAAGGGGTGGAACATGCATCGCTGTCGAAACCAAAATCAGCGTCGCACCCAGGCACAATAGGATCGAGCGGCCGAGCCTGCCAAGCGGCTTAAGCCGATCCATTGTGCGCGCGTCCAGCACACGCCGGATGCGCCGCGCCACCACCGGCCCGCTCATCGCGGCCGAGTTCCAGACCAGCCGGTTCCCGCCGTCACCCAATCGGGCGGCGATGTCCAAAAGCAAACGCGCATAAGCCTGGGCATCAAACGAAACGGCCAATGCCGCATCGTCCGCCGCATGCTCGGCCAGAACTGGCAATCGATGTTCTAACCACCACGCCAATGGATGAAACCAGAACAGGCACTTGTTGACCGCGGCAATCAGGGCGATAAGAGGATCGCGCCGCCGCGCGTGTGCCAATTCATGCGCCAGCACCGCTGTCAGTTTTTCTCGCGGCCAAGTGCGCCAGTCCGCAGGAAGGATCACTCGCATCAGCCTTGATCCCGTTGTTAGCGGGACTCGCACCGAATCCGACTCTTCCAAATCAAGGTCGACATTCGCATCCGCGACCAGTTCGTAATACTCCCACAGCTCCGAATGAATGGTGCGTGTATTTCGCAATGCCCGCCGCGTCATCAACACGCCGCCAACCAGTCGCACGCCGAAGAACAGCACACCGGCCATATACGCCGCCATGGCGAACAATGGCCAAAGTGGAGCAGCCGCTGGTCGCGTATCTGTTGGCGAGGGAGAAATTGGCAAGCTGATGCTACTCGGAGGACAGGCCTGGCCTGCGCGATTTGCGGCGCCAGCACCTCTAGCTGCACGTGAGTGGCAGGGATCACCTGTCGCAAAAAAGGCAACACCAGCATCCCCGCCAGAACCAACGTCCACATGGCGTGCTGCGCGCTGGAACGGCGGCGGACGAAAGAAATCAGCAAGAGTGCCAGCAGTCCGAGCACCACGGCGCGTACGGACGCAGCCCCCATCCACGCCACGAATTCGCGAGCAATGTTATTCCAACTCAGCCAGTCCATGAGCTACCTCCTCTTCGGCTTCTTCTCGATGTCGCCCCTCTTTTCTATTTCCTCCGCCAGGCGCCGCAATTGGGCGGCATCCAACACCTCGTGATCCACCATGCCCACCAGCAATTGCTCGGCCGATCCAGCGCAGAATCGTTCAATGAGCTGCCGCACCGCCTTGATCGCAAAACTCTGTGGTCCCTCCGTGCTGGTGTACACGTAAGTTCGCCCGTCCACCGAATGCTTCAAGTGCCCCTTCTTCTCCAGCCGCCCCAGCAATGTTCGTATGGTCGATTCCTTGAGCTTGTGCTTGGGAGCCAAATCCTCCCGCACCTGTTCCGCCGTGGCCGAACCACGTTTCCAAATACTCGACATGATGGCCTGCTCCAGATCGGTGAATGGATTCCGTAATGCCGTTTTAACGTGAGTCATATTAATTTTCCGAGGGTTTCTCGACATGATCGATAATCAACGTTCGTATCTCGCCCCTCGACCGCACCAGTTTCAGCCCCAGTTGCTCGCGCACTGCACTTAAAACAGGCGTTCCTTTCGGAGGGTCATCCGGATTCGGTGGCTTCGGAATCAGCGAAATTATTCCGGGCGGAAGCGTCAGCATGTAATCGAACCTTCCTGCCAGGCCGGTTTGATCGACAACCGGCTTATCTAATTCCCCGAGCCGAGACCCATAGCTGTAAATATCCTGGGCAAGCAACCCCATGGTCGTGTTTCGCGACCCGATCCGAGTACCCTCTAACGTCGCCAGGACTTCGCCCGCAGTTCCACACTGCGGCGGCCATACGTCACCCGCCTTCGGGAGCGGCGGGGGCGGAGTAGTAAACGGGTTAATCATTTGAAATGAATCCGGGCAGGGCGGTCCCTCCGAATGCAGACGCAGCTTTGGCCCGAGTTTGCCCGGCGTGACAAGAATCAGAGCCATCACTTGGACTTCCTTGCTTTCAAAATGAACCCTCAGCTTGAAGCGATCGGCGAGCAGAGACTGCATCATCAGGCGCATCTGGTCCTTCGTGGGATTACCATCCGCTTTCGCGTCAATTACGTATTCGTCACGCGCCCATTTTGGGAGTTGCGCACGTACGTCCTGAAACGGTTCCAGCTTGTAGGCGAACCAAATGTAACTGGCGAGTGGCCAACTTCCCGAGAAATGGCCGCCCTGCGGCTTCGCGTCCCCAACGTCCAGGAAAAAAGTTGGCATCGTAAATGTGCCGGGCTTGGCAAGCTTGACGGAAGCCACCTCGAATGCCATCTTTCCTCCCGCCGCTTTTTCCCAGTCCGTTCCGTCAGGTGTTTGACCCCGCAAAGCAGCGATCGCAAGGGATGCAGCCGAAAGCAATGCAATTGCAGCGCGACTCATTGTAGCACTACTACTTGTAGCACTAGACGCCCGGCCCGTCAATCCCAAAATGAACGGCCGCAGTCTCGTAACGCACCTATCCAATTCATCTTCCCCACCCTCCCAATCACTTACCAGCCATCGCCCAACCGATGCTCTCCATCGGAGTCTATTCTGGAACCAGGCCGCAATCGCGATTTTCCAACCCGAACTCCCAAAAATGCGCCACCAAACACAAAAATAGGCCTGATGCGTCCTGCGGCGCCAAAAAGTACTCCAAATCCGCACCTCCTAAGGCTGCCCCGCTTCCATTTCGCCGTTGCAAATGATATACATACTGGAACGGAGGTGTGGATGCGCTACGTGTCAGCGGTCCTGGTTTTTGCACTGGGTCTGGCCCTGTCGGCCACGCTTTTGTTTCCCGCCGATGCGCCGCACGTGTTCACACCCGCTCAGAAAAATTACTGGGCTTTTCAGCCGGTGAAGAAACCGCCGGTGCCTGCCGTCAAGGACAAGTCCTGGGTCAAAACCCCGATCGACGCGTTCATCCTCGCCAAGCTCGAATCGAAAAACCTCCAGCCCAATCCGCGCGCCGACAAACTCACGCTTTTAAGACGCGTCACCATCGACATGACCGGCATCCCTCCCACCCAGGAGGAAATCCAGGCCTTCCTCGCCGACAAATCGCCCAACGCGTGGGAAAAAGTAGTGGATCGGCTGCTGGCTTCGCCCTCCTACGGCCAGCGCTGGGGCCGCCACTGGCTGGATGTCGCGCGCTACGCCGATAGCAACGGTTTTAAAGCCGACGAAACGCGTCCCAACGTCTGGCGCTATCGCGACTACGTCATCCACGCGTTTAACGAAGACAAGCCGTACGATCGGTTCGTGAAGGAACAGATCGCGGGCGACGAACTATATCCGGGCAATCAGGAAGCGCTGATCGCGATGGGCTTCAATCGCCATTGGATCGATGAAACCAACGCGCCCGATCTGTTCGAGCGCCGCCATCAAACGCTCGACGACATGACCACCGTCACCGGCGTCGCTTTCCTCGGCATGACGTTCGGCTGCGCGCGCTGTCACGATCACAAGTTCGATCCCATCCTGACCAAGGATTACTATCGCCTCCAGGCGTTTTTCGCCAACACCGCCTTTGCCGACGGCCCGCTGCCGCTCGCCGATCCGGAAGCCAAACGCAAGTACGACGAGCAGTACGCAGCGTGGGATGCCAAGACCAAGGACATTCGCGATGAGATGGCCAAGATCATGGCGCCGATTCTGGACTCGCGCAAGAAACATTCGGCGACGGTGATGACCGATGAAGTGCAAGCCGTCATCGCCAAGGATCCACCCGAGCGCACGCCACTCGAGCAGCAGGTTTATCACATCGCTGAAACTCGCTTCGGTGGCCTGGGCGATCCGGTGCGATCGCTGCGGGGCGACGACGCCAAGCGTTATGCCGAGCTCAAGGCTCAATTGGCCAGCTTCGATTCCGTCAAGCCCGCGCCGCTGCCCGATGGCCAGTTCATGAAGGATCTGAGCGCCACCGCGCCGCCCACTTATATACTGCATGGCGGCAGCCGCTTAGCCCCCGGCGACGAAGTGCAGCCCGGATTCCTTTCAATTCTCGATCCTAGCGATGCGAAAATCACCCCGCTTCCCAATTTGAATTCAACCGGCCGCCGCAGCGCGCTGGCCGAATGGCTCACCGATCCTTCCAACCCATTGCCCGCGCGCGTGATGGTGAATCGCATCTGGCATTATCATTTCGGCCGCGGCATCGTCGCCACGCCGGGCGATTTGGGCGTGATGGGCTCGCGTCCCACGCATCCCGAACTGCTGGATTATCTAGCCAGCTATTTCGTCGACAACGGCTGGAGCATGAAGAAGGTGCATCGCCTGATTCTGCTCTCGAACGCGTACCAGGAAGCGTCGGATTACGATACGAAAATCGCCGAAGCCGATCCCGACAACAAGCTGTTCTGGCGCTATCCGCGTCATCGCATGGAAGCCGAATCCATTCGCGATTCCATGCTGGCCACCAGCGGCCTGTTGAATCCGCAGATGGGCGGGCCGGGCGTTTATCCGCCGGTTCCTTCCGGATTGGTCTCGGAACTTTCCGCGACGGCCGTCGCGGGCGGTTGGCGCACGGAGAAAGATCCCGCGCAGAGCGACCGGCGCAGCGTCTACATTTTTGTTCGCCGCAACCTGCCGTATCCGTTGCTGCAGGAGTTCGACACCGCCAATACGTTTGAGAGCTGCGATTATCGCAAGAACACGGTAACGCCGCCGCAGTCGCTCGATCTTCTGAACAATGAGCTGATGCTGGATTGGGCGCGTTCGCTCGCCGGCCGCGTCTTCAATGACAGCGGGCTCACGCCTGCGGCGCAAGTGGATCGCGCGTTTCGATTGACCTATGGAAGAGGGGCTACCGGGGAAGAACAAAAGATGGCCGAAGATTTTCTAGCGAAGCAGACGCCCATTATGGTGGCGCGTCTCGCGGGCAGCGACGGCAAGCCGCCATTGCCGACCAATTTGCCGCAGGGAACCGATCAGGCGCGCGCAGCGGCTTTCGTCGACTTGTGCCATATGCTGCTCGATTCCAACGAATTCTTATATATCAATTGAGGTTCCACTCGTGTTAGACAAACTCCAGCATCATTGGAACGTTTCCAATCGACGGCAATTCTTCACGCAGGCCGGCAGCGGCCTGGCCGCCATCGCGCTCGCTGCCATGATGGATCAGGATGGATACGGCGCCACTGCCGTTGATCCGCTAGCTCCCAAGAAACCGCAGATCCCGCCGCGCGCAAAGTCCATCATCTGGTGTTTCATGGAAGGCGCTCCCAGCCACGTGGATCTGTTCGATCCCAAGCCCGCGCTGGTGAAATATTCCGGGCAGCCGGTGCCGCCGTCCTATCATCCCGAAACGTTGCAAAGCGCGTTTGGCACTACGCATAACGGTCTTTTTCCGACCCGCCACACGTTCAAACAGTATGGCGAAAGCGGCCTGTGGGTTTCCGACTGGCTGCCGAATATCGCCGAGCACATGGACGAGATCGCGGTGCTGCGCTCCTGCCATGCCGACGGCGTCAATCACGTGGGCGCAGTTTGCCAGATGAACACCGGCGAAATCCTGGCCGGCCGTCCGTCGATGGGTGCTTGGGTGACCTACGGTTTAGGCAGCGCCAATCAAAACCTTCCCACCTTTGTCGTGATGCAGGACGACAAGGAGATTTTGGGCGGCGTTCAAAACTACAGCTCCGGTTTTCTGCCCGCTACTTATCAAGGCACGTTGTTCCGCAAAGGCGACACGCCCATCCTGAACCTGAAGCCGCCCACTGGCGTGACGGATGCCGAAGAGCGCAATGAACTGGAATTTCTGCGCTCCATCAACGACCGGTTTGGCCGCGACAAAGCAGATGACACCGAACTGGATGCGCGGACGCAGATCGTACGAGCTTGCTTATCGCATGCAAGCCGCTGCGCCCGACGCGGTCGATATCAGCTCCGAATCGGATGCCACGAAGAAGCTGTACGGTTTGGACGATCCAGCCACCTCGGTCTACGGAACGAATCTTCTGCTGGCGCGCCGTTTGGTAGAGCGGGGCGTTCGATTCGTCGAATGCTACAGCGGTTCAGGATCGCGCTGGGACGCGCATGCGAGCTTAGAGGCCAATCATACCGAGAATTGCAAATCGTCCGACAAGCCGGTCGCCGGGCCTGCTCACCGATTTGAAGGCGCGCGGCATGCTGAAGGACACGCTGGTGGTGTGGGGCGGGGAATTCGGCCGCACGCCGTTCGTGCAGGGCAATCCGAACGACAGCAAGGCCGGGCGCGATCACAATCCGTGGGGCTTCACCATCTGGATGGCGGGCGGCGGCGTGAAGGGCGGCCAGGCCATCGGAACCACCGATGAGATCGGTCTGCGCGCGGTGGATGAGCCGCATCACGTTCACGATATCCACGCGTCCATCCTTTATCTATTGGGCCTGGATCATCTGCGCACCACGTACATGCACAACGGCCGCGCCGAGCGGCCCACCGGAACCGCCGGAGCGTTGATCCCGAAACTGTGGACGTAAAAGTTGTTCTGTTATCCCTGGTTGCGTTGGGCGCGTGCGCCCAGACTTTGCCTGATGGACCGGGCAAGGAAACATTTCAGATGGTCTGCAGCATGTGCCATTCGCCCACGGCGGTAATCGGGCAGCAAGGCACCAAACAGTGGTGGCAGGCGAAAGTAACCGAGATGCTGCAGGAAGTGACCGATGTTCCCGATTCCGATGTCGACGCCATCGTCAACTATCTCTGCGAAGAATTTCCCGATCGTAAAGATCAACGTGAATAAAGCGTCGGCGAAGGACATCGAAACTGGCCTTGCATTGACGTCTCAAGGAATCGGAGGCGATCGTGAGCTATCGCGAAGCTAACGGCAATTTCAAGACCCTCGACGATCTGAAAAAAGTGCCTGGCCTCGACGCCGTCAAGATCGAATCGAAGAAAGACCGATTGGAGTTCTAATGCCTCCAGAACGTTTCACAGTCAAGTCCACTGACGGCGTCGATATTTCAGTGCAAAAGGCCGGCACCGGTCCGGCGCTGTTGCTGGTTCACGGCGCGCTGCTCAACGGTTCACTTTCGTGGGGCGCGGTGCTGCCAAAGCTTTCCGAGCACTTTACGGTTTACGCTATGGACCGGCGCGGGCGCGCGCCGTCGGGCGATGCCCTGCAATATTCAATTCAAAATGAAGCCGATGACATCGCCGCGGTAGTCGAAACCATCCGCGCGCCGGTGACCGTGCTGTCGCATTCCTATGGCGCACGGGCCGCGCTCGAAGCTTTGGATCAATTGAAGGCCGTTTCCCACTTGATCCTTTATGAACCGCCAATCACGTTTCAGGACACCGGCGTTGACACCCTCGCGAACTTGGACCGGGCGCTCACAGCCGGGGATCGCGAACAGATTGTCGTAACCTTTTTGCGCGATCAGATTCGAGTGCCTGCCGACCGCCTTGCGCTGATGCAGTCCTCGCCGATCTGGCCCATCGTTCTCGATATTTCGCCGACCCTACCGCGCGAATCCCGCACGGTGAACACGCAAAGGCTTGCCACAGGACCGCTCGCAAGTTGGAAGATTCCCACCACCGTGCTGCTGGGCAGCGAAACAGCCGACATGCTGCGGGACGCCGCGCTTTACGTCTGCGATGCGATTCCGGGTTGCCGCATGCTGATCCTGGAGGGCCAGGGGCACGGCGCAATGCTGGATGCGCCCGATTTCTTCGCCGCTAAAGTGATTGAGCTGATCGCTACTCCCAAGGGCTTTTCGTCCCATACGGCAGGCTGACACCCATCGCTTCGATCTCGGGAATCTTTCCTCCGCGAATTTTGAAAATTTCGCCCGCTTGCAAATTCGACGTGCCGCCATTCATGTGCACCACATCGACTCCCGGCACGCCCTTGATCTTGATGTCATGCACCGCGCCGCGATGCTGGAACATCGGAAACGCGTAGACTAATCCCTTCTGTTCGTCCACCAACCCGAGCCGCCGCGGCCACAGGCGCGTGATGAAGCTGAGAATCTGGCTGTCCACTTGCGCCGTGCAGGTTAACGCACCCAGGACGGCCATCGCGTGGTCGTCTTCTTTTGATCCCATGGGAACCGGCCAGGGAACGGGCGTCGCGTTGTGCGTGGTCTGGCCGCCGTTCTCGTGCCGCTCGCAGTCTTCGGCGAACGGAGCCAGTTCGCCATTGCCGTGCTCAATGGCCTCAAAATACGAATTGGCGGCGTTGATCATGTCTTCGCGCGGCGTGCGCTCCGACGGCGGAACATCGGCGAGGAACGCGGTGCGCGGCGTGATCAGGTTTTGCATACGATCGGCCCGCATATTGCGTGCCAGCACGTGTTCGATTTCGGTGATCTCGCCATCGATCACGTTGAGCCGCAGCGCGATGATCAATGGGCGGTTGTTTTCCTTCATCACGCCGTAGAAGCCCACCTGGTTCGATTCCGGATCCACGGCGTAGATCTTGAAGGTGGTGGGCGCTTCCGAGGCTCCCACCCACAGGCCGTCGCCGATGCGAATTTCCGCGGTGTTTTCGGTGAATCGCACGCCCTTCGACAACGGCAGACCGGACGGATCGTGCTTCACCAGCGCGGCCAGGTATTGATCGGTGAGCGCGATCATGCACGCGCGATCGCAATGCTTCGATTCGGCGAAAGAGGCTCCGGAAAACGCGGCAATTAGGGCGGCAGCGGCAGTCCAGTGTTTGAGCAAGTCGGTGTTCTCCGGGCACCGATTATATCCCGTCAGGGCCGGCCGCGAAGGCGGTTGATTTGGCGGCGATCGCGCTTGGACGGGCGGCCTTCGGTCGCCGTTTCGTAGCGCGGCATGGCCTTGCGCTCTTCGGCCACCTTCAGGCGCAACTCGCGGCTGGCTTCCGTTTCGCGATAGAGCGTCTGCGCAACCGGAGCGGGGCCTCGCATTTCACTCAAGAGCAGGACCTCGATCTGAAAATCGCCGCTGTCATTTTTCACTCGCAGCAGGTCGCCTACGCGGATTTCGCGCGCGGGCTTGACGTGCTGTCCGTTGGCTTCTACCCGGCCCATTTCGCAGGCGCGCGAGGCGAGGGAGCGGGTTTTGAAGAACCGGGCGGCCCACAGCCACTTGTCGATCCGGATGCTGGTCATTGCTAAACCGGCACGCCGGCCATGCGGGCGATGGCTAGCGCATTGGACTCGGTTGTGACTCCAGGCTTTAAGCGGTAATCGAAATCCATCGGATCGCCTGTCGTTCTCGATCCCATGTGCACATTCACCGCGCCGGGGATTTCAGTCAGTGCCAAATCATGCGTCGATAACGCTCCGATGGCGCCCTGGTTGACCAAAGTGCGGACCACAGCTTCGGCGGCGATGCGGCGGTCGCGCGAATTGGTTCCGGAGAAGATCTCGTCCACCAGAAATAGGACCGGCCGGAACGGGACCGCCGATTCGATGGCTTGCCGCAGCCGGTCTACTTCAGCCAGGAACTTGGACTTTCCGTTCAACAAGGAATCGACGATGGAGAGCGACGCGAAAATGGAAAGGCCGGACAATCGGAGCGCGCGAGCCCGCACCGGCGCGCCGGCAAAGGCGAGCACGGCGTTCAATCCGATGGCACGGAGCAGCGTGCTTTTTCCCGACATATTCGATCCGCTGACGATGGAGAACGGCGATTCTCTGCTGAGCTCGATATCGTTTGCGACGCAGGAATTCCGCGGCAGCAGCGGGTGGCCCAGCTCGCTGGCCTGGAGGCATGCTGGCCCATCGGCGATTTCGGGAAAGGAATTGTCGGGATTCTCGTAACCATAGGCGGCCAGCGCGTTCAACGCTTCGAATTCTGCCCACGCTTCCAGCCACGTTATGAGCGATGGGCCGTGCTTCCTTTGCCACTGCTCTACGGCCATGCACAATTGCGTGCCAGCCAGGAACAAGCGCGAGGGGCCCGCGAACCATTCCTTGTCCCGTTCACCCAGTGCATGGAGCAGGCGTTCCAGTTTGCGGACGGACCGAGAACCATCGCAAACCTGTTCGGAAAGCTGGCGCAGCTTGGCCGATCGAAACTGCTCCGTTTCCAGAAGCCGTAGGCCATCTCGCAATACGCTGGTCTCGATAGAGACGACGCGCAGCGATTCCGCCATTCGATTCACGCCGCTGCGGAAGACAAATCCGACGGCAGTGTGGAAGGCGATCAACGGAGCGGACCACATCGCGACGTCGATCCAGGGGATCAAGCCAAACAAACCAGTGACAACGATCGCGGCCAGCAGCGCCGATGTCATCGCCGCGATCACCGGTAGCCAGCCCGGGAACGAAAGCCGCCGAGAATTCAGCCAATTGTCGAACGTGTCATGACGCGATTCCAGAAAATCGAACGCGCCCAGCGTCGCAACTTTTTCCCGAAGATCCGTTCTGTCTTTTAGTTCCCGGACGGCTTCTTGTCGCAGGAGCGTTTCTTCGAGGGCTGGAGCCTCCAGCAAATAATTGGCTAGCCCGCGCCTGCCGATCGACGTCCGGGCGATGCAAAGCATCTGGAAAAGAGAACCCTCTCCGAAGAGGTTTAAATCAGAAGCATAGACGTGACTCGGCTCGTTGAATTCCTCTCCCGTGGATCCAGAATGAACCCAGTCTCCCTGGATGCGCTCGATGGCCCGATCATAAAATCGCTTCAGGCTCCAGAGGCGGGATTTCGATTGGCGAGCCTGTCTGAGACGCCGCGCGGAGGCCGCTGCCACGGGAATCGGCAGCGATGGCCAGAGAAAAGAGAGTTGTCCGCGAAAGGCATAGAGGCTGAGCGCGAGAAACAGACCGAGGGCAATCGCAAGGGTTCCGGCGGCCAGCGCCTGGGGCCATCGGAGTTGGGCCAGGGCTGCCTGTAACTCTAGGAGCCTGCCCTCGTACTGGAGTATAACATCTTGAAAAGTCACGTTATGTTCATGATACCGTCGAAATCCTCATCCATTGCGTCAGCAGCTTGCCGGCCAATTTCCAAGTAATTTACCGTAGTACCTATCTTGCAGGTACTCTACTGCCGATAAGGAGTACTGCGAGGGCTTATTGAGTAGTATCTCCATCTTCCTATGTGAGTCACAGCCGATCGTTGTCGAGGGGCTGCAAAAGGTGCTCGCCGAGACCAACGATCTTTGGTTTGCCGGCGCGGTGTCCCGGCCGGCCGACGCGCTGGACGCGATCCAGCGAATCCATCCTAACATTGTCTTGATTGACGGAAGCGCGGGCTTGACCGCCGCACTACGGCTGCTGGGCCATCTGAAGGCCGCCGGGCCGATTCAACCCGTTCTATGGGTGGTCGATTTGCCCGAGATGGACGCCTTCCGGGCCTTGCAGATGGGCGCGCGCGGCATCATCAAGAAAACCTTGCCTACCGCCACGCTTATCGAGTGCCTCAGAGAGGTGGGGGCAGGACAAATCTGGATGCAGGAGTCCGATCAGGTTGCTGAGTTCCTGCAGCGCAAGGATTCCTCGCGTTTGACGCCGCGGGAGAAGGAAGTGGTGCGCTTGATTTGCCGGGGGCTTCGCAACAAACAAATTGCTGAGAATCTGCACATTACGCCGGGTACGGTAAAGGTGCACTTGATGCACATTTTCGAAAAGACGGGGCTGAAGGATCGCCTGGCGCTCGCGGTGCATGGGCGAGATCTGGTGGGTGTGGAAGAACAGGCGAGCGACGCGGCTGTGGTCAGTTAGCGAACTACAATCGGGCGCTACAATCGGGCCCTACAATCGGGCAACGATCTGCCCGGCGATATCCTCGCAGTGCTCCACGTAGGCGGCCACTAGTTCTGCAAGCGTGATTGGCTCCGCGACGCCGATGCGGCACGGCAGCTTTAACTTGTCTTCGGGCATGTGCAGCAGGACATGAACCAGCAGCCGGTTCAGCGAAACCCAGAGATCCACCGTCTGCGTCCACGGGAAATCCGCATATCGGGCGGCGGCGACTTCAGCCTCGCCGGGATAACCAGCGGCCGTCAATTTCGATTCCCTCAACACCCGAGCGAACCACGGTTGGTGCGCCATGGCCCAGTCGATTAAATGGCCTAACGCTTCCTTGCGCGTCCTCCTTATGCGACCAGGCCTGCGCTTGAGCCGCTGATCGGCGTGCGAATCCGAGTAGCCGTTCAGGTGCTCGGCTGTGCTGTCCAGAAGATCCTGGAGCGCCCGGATGCTGGGTTCGAGCGACGGCGCGGCTGGCGGCGTTGAAGGAGCCTTGTCCCACGGCGACGGACGTTCAACGGGCCGCTGGGTGATTCCGGGCGATGGCGGCTCTCCTAATCGTTCGTCCCGCAAAGCCGCGCGATAGGCGTCGTAATCCAAGCCGTGCTTCCGCAAAAGCTTTGCAGCGGTGCAATCTTCGATACGAAGCATCCCGAGCAACAGGTGCGGCGTATCGATGATCATGTGTTGCAGCGCGTCGGCTTCTGTGGAGGCTAAAACCAGAACCTGCTTCGATTCGTCGCTCAAGGGAACATCGATGGTGGGAGAGCCCGGATCTTGCTGCGACGCGCTTTGCTCCACGCGCCGCCGTATCGCCTCCGCCGCGCCCGGGGAAATTTGCGACAAACCACGCTGGTCGTCGCGCAGCAGGCCCAGCAGCAGATGCTCCGGATTTACCTGCCCAGAGTGCAGCAGCGTGGCTTCGTGTCTTCCCCAGAAGACCGCTCGCCGCGCGTGTTCGCTAAAGCGCTCAAACATGATCCAGAGTTTCCTGATAGCGCTGGTAATCCATTCCGTGCTGCCGAAGCAGCTTCGAGGCTGTGCACTCTTCGGCGCGAAGCAGGCCGAGCAGCAGGTGCGGCGTATCGATCGTCTTATGGTGCAAGGCTTCGTATTCTTCGGCGGCGGATAGGAGTGCGCGTTTGGTGTCTTCGCTGAGCGGCAAATCCCCGTCTGTGGGAATTCGCTCGCGGCCGGGCGGCGCAAGCCGCTCCAACTCGTGCTGAATCTCCTCCGGTGCGCCAGCGTTGAGCTGGCTGGCGATACTGGGGTCTTCGCGCTAGATGCCCAGCAGCAGATGCTCGGTCATGATGGATGGACAACGAAACCCGTGAGCATCTCGCAACGCGAAAAAGATCGCCCGGCGGGCACGTTCGCTGTATCGCTCAAACATGACGATCCTTCTGCCGTTTCTCAAACCAGGCGCGCGAGAATCCGGCGCACGAAATCCTGGCAATATTTCACGTAAGCTTCCATCAGCCTAACCAGGGGAACCGGCTCCGCCGTCCCGATCCGGCACGGTGCGCCCAGTTTATCTTCGGGAATCCGCAGCAACATGTGAATCAGCAACCGGTTCAACAAGACCCACAAATCCACCGTTTCCTCCCAAGGGAAATCGGCATAGAGCTGGACCGCGGCCGCATCGTCTCCTGGGAATCCAGGCGCCTTCAGCCTGGATTCCATCAGCGCCTGAGTTACCAATTGCACATGCAAAATCGCGCGATCAATTAAATGCCCCAGCCCTTCCTTACGGGTCCAAGCATTACTGCTCAACTGGTGGCTGCCATACGTCTCCCCATGCGCGCGCAGGCGGCCCTCTGTGTCGTCCACCAGCCGCTGCAGGGCGGAGGCGACCGAATCGAGCGACGTCTCGATCGGCGCAGCCGGAATTGGCGAGAGCGGCTCTTCGGATTGCGGCTCAGCGACCATCTTCCGATAGCGTTCATCCACCAGTCCATGCTTTCGCAGCAGCTTCGCAGCCAGACCATCTTCGACTCGCAGCAGACCCAGCGCGAGGTGCGGCGTGTCGATGTGCTTGTGATGCATCGCTTCGGCTTCTTCCGCTGCGCAGGCCAGAGCGCGCTGCACTTCCTCGCCAACCGGCATGTCTACCGAAGTGGGCAGGCGTTCTTCCTTAGGCGGCGCAAGCTGCTCCAGTTCCTTTCGAATCGCCTCCGCGGCGCCCGGGTTGAGCTGGATCGCCACAGTCTTGTCTTCGCGCAGAATGCCGAGCAGCAGCTCTTCGCCGGTAATTTCCGATGTGCCGAGCTCACTGGCTTCATAGCGCGCAAAAAAGATCGATCGCCGCGCGCGCTCGGTGTATCGCTCGAACAAAGGTTGGCCTTTGATCTATTATCTCGTGCCATTCTAGCGCCGGTAGTGGACTATTTTGAAATGGGCTTGGGATGGAAAGCTCCGCGGGGACGGTGCACGGAGGGGCAACGCCGTTGCAGCGCTACGCGGCGATCGAGCGGTCTAAGCCGCAGAAGATCGAGGTAGCCTACGCGCAGAGCTCGATCCTGGCCGCTGGTTTGCTCTTGACACCGGTTAATGCACCGCGATGGTCAAATTCGCCTGGCTCTTAAACGTTCCCACCGTCAGGACCACCGGCTGGTTACCCGGCGCCAGGCCCTGCGGCACAACCAGGTTCCATTGGCTGAATCCTTCCGTCTGGCCGGGAGCGGGTCCGGCATAGGAGACAGTGGCCGCTACGCCACCGATGGTGGCCGAAACCGGCAAGCCGAACGCCGGCAAGGGCGTGCCAACCGTTTGACCGGTGACTCCCGGCGGATTAGTTTGTCCCTCGCCGGTGGAGAACAGAATCACGGTGGAACCTGCGCCGGCCGGGGCCGTTGACGAATTGATGGAGCCGTCGTCATTCAGCGCCGCGGCCGGTCCGGAGCCGGAAAAGTTCGCGGAGAAAATGCCAGGATCGGCGTTCGCCACCGGCACTACCAACGGCTCGCTAGTCTGGCCGTTGAACTCGACCGTAACCTGCGTCGAGGTCTTGCCCGCCACCGAATACGGAACCCAGCCCGCCACCTGGTTGGCTGACACATAATAGATGGGCGCTGGAACGCCATCGAATAAAATCTGCTCGCCTTGTACCGATGTCACGCGGTTGCCCTTGGAATCTACGCCGCCGTAGGCTAACGTGGACGGGCCGATTTGCGCTCCATACCCGACGAAAATCATTCCCGGAACGGCCACGCCCGGAGCGGTGCCAGGCAGATTGCTGGCCGCGTTCGTGATCGCATTCAGAGTATTAGCCGGCAGAGCCGAATAGCGCGCCAGGAAAATATCGCTCTCTCCGCCACCGTAGGCGGCTTGCAGCGTCTTCCCGATGCTTGGGAAATTTTGCGATTGAGTAATTCCGGTGAGGTAGAAGTTGCCACTCGGATCTACGGCTACGCCCAGCGCCGCGTCGTTACCCAGTCCGCCCAGATAGGTGCCATACATCAGCCGCGTTCCGCCCGGATCAAGAACAGCCAGGAAGGCATCGCCTCCTCCACCTTGCGATTGGCTGATGGTGCCGGCATTGGGATCGTCCGTGTTTAACACCGCGCCGGCCATCACCTTCTGGCTGGCGTCGGCACTGATGGGGAAATCGGTGGACTGTGTCATGCCGGCCACGGCAATATTGCCGGACGGGTCCAGAGCCATAGCAAACGCCGCGTCATCGCTGCTTCCGCCGAGATAGGTGAGAAAGAGCAGACTGCTTCCCGTTGGATCGAGCTTCGCCACGAACGCATCTCCGATCAGTTGATCGAAGATATAGGGGAGCGAGAAGGGGCCCGCAAGGCGCTTTTGGAAAGCAGACGCGGTAGTGGGCAGGTTTTGGGTGTCGGTGGCGCCGGCCACGTAAATGGCGCCGGTGGAATCCAGAACCATCGATGAAATACCGTCGTCGCCTCTTCCTCCGAAATAACTGGAAAAGATAAAGGCGCTGCCGTCATGTTTGAGTTTGGTAATAAATCCGTCACCTAAATTGAAAAATACATTGTTGTTCACGTCGGCTCCGGCATAAGCGGTTTGATAGGCGCCGGGAGTGGTCGGGAAGTCGGGGGAAATCGTCTGGCCCGCCACAACAATGTTTAACGAACTGTCCAGCGCAATCGCAAACGGGGTGTCGTCATACGCGCCGCCCAGGTACGTTACGAAGTTGAACTTGGACCCGTCCGGGCTCACAGCCGCCACGAAAGCGTCGCCACTGGTGAAAATGGGTTGTCCGTCCAGCCTTGGAAATCCGGGCTGTCCGCCGCGGCCGCCGTAGGTCTTTTGCGCTACGCCCGCGGTAACCGGGAAATTCGGCGACTGCGTGCCGCCGGTGACATATGCATTGCCGGAAGCGTCAATGGCGATCGCGTCGGCGTAGTCGTCCAGCGAGCCGCCCAAAAAGGTCGCGTAAACGAATTGATCCCCGGCTGGGCTCAGCTTGGCGACGAAAGCGTCACCCAGATTGAAGGCGGCATTGCCGCCTAAGCCGCCAAATTGAGTCTGGGCCGCTCCCTTGCTGACCGGGAAATCATAGGAGTCCGTAAAGCCGGCGATATATGCCGCCCCTGTGGAATCCACGGCGATGGCGCCGGCCGCATCCTCGGCGCTTCCCCCGAGATACGTAAAGTAAACCAACGCGCCGGCCGGATTAAATTTGGCTACAAATGCATCGCCGATGGGAACGAGCAGGCCGCCCGCACCGCGGAAGGTGGATTGTGCCGCTCCGCTGGTCCCAAGACCTTGCGACATTGTGGATCCGGAAATATAAGTGTTTCCCGCCTTGTCGACCGCAATTCCACGAACACCGTCCCCTCCGGCGCCTCCAAAATAGGTGGAAAGAGACAGCACCGGATCGATCACCAGCGGGATGGACGGATCGTACGCGCCGATGCGGAACCCAATGTGGCCGCCTCGCGCGATGAAACCGCCCTCGATTTTGCGCGCCCGGCTTCCCTTGCTCTGGTAAATGTCGGGAGCCCGCCATCGAATGTCCCCGGATGCGGTGGGAATCACTAAAGCCCCGCTCGAATCGATGCTGGCTCGAGTTTCGCCCCGCCCGGAAGAGATTCCAGTGATATCCAAATGGATGGCCTTGGGATCGGCGCCCGGCGAAACCAGGAAATCATATTCTAACTTCGATCCATTTGCGTAGAATATCAGGTCGATACCAGGATAAATATTTCGATAACGCACCCGGCCGAAATTCTGAAGTCCGGTGCGCCAGTTCGTGCGGGCGCCGACCAGATAGTTGGTCACCGATGGCAAGGCATCCAGCGGCTCAGGTGCGACGCCGGCACGCGCTCCAATCAAGTGGGTGCGGATGTGCGTGCTTCCCGCAAAAAGTTCACTGCCGCCTTCAGAGAGCCCCAACAGGAACGTGCTGGAACGGGCAAAATACTGGAACCTGGAATCCATCTGCCCCGCGTTCGGTTCGAACCGCAGGTTCTGGATTGGCATTTGGACGCGCGAGGAGTGGAAGGGCCCCAGGCAGTACCGGCGAAAGATAACTGCGCGGCGATCGCGAACAGCAGACAGCTTCGGTGCATCCAGCCTCCTTTCGTCGATTATAAATGGTCCCTGTTGCTCCTGTTTCGATCGCCGGAGTACAATCAGCCCATGCCGGTTTTGGAACCGCCCCCGGCGCCGGGCAAACAGGACGAACCAGAACACCTGCTTTTCGCACAGATTCGGGAACAGGTGCGCCTGCAGGGCAATTCAGAAGCTGTATTGTTGCTGCGCCAGGATACGCGCTCGCGGCTGGCACTGTTGCAAGAGTCCTGGCCCAGCGGGTGGACGTACATTTAATGTTTGCCGATTTTCACGCGATTGACCCGGAGCTTGCGGCAGCTTACGAATCCGCGTTTGATCCATATTTCAGAAGCGCTGCGGACAGCATGCGCGAATACGTCGCGACCCTGAGCCCCTCTCTGCAACGAGCTGTCCGTGGATTTTCGCCCCGCCTGGCCGAGGGCTCCACGCCGCGCAATCTGAAACCGCATTCCATCTGGATCGCGCAGTTTTTCGGGATCACAGACGAAGCGGTGATCGCGCGCGCATTCACCGCCAGCTTGCTGATGGAAATGCACTGCTGCCTGCAGGATCGCCGCATCGATCGCGAACTCAGAAATGGCATGGACTTCATCACCAGCGACGCGCTTTCCAATGTGCTGCTGGCCGACAGCTTGTCCCGATTCACGGAGCTGGCGGGCGGCGATCCCGGTTTCCAGCAATCCATCCGCTCCGCATTTTGCGACCTGGCGGAGGCTTATGCGGCTGAGGCTTCGGGCCAGTTGCCGTACCTCAGCCCAGAAAAGATGTTCAAGGCGGTGGTGGATCGCGCCGCGCCATTTCACATTCTGGTGGCGGCCATGGGGTTTCACAGCGGCCGGACCGATCGTATCGCGGCGTGCTCGCTGATGACGTGCCATTTGATCCTGTGGTTCCAGCTCCTGGACGACGCGACCGATTGGGAGCCGGACTTCGCGCGCGGCCGCCAGACCTACTTGCTGCATCAAATCGCGCCGCTCATGCCGGCCAAACCGTTCGATCAGTGGATGGCGGGCGAAATAGCCGATGCGTTGTACCTTTTCGGCGGGGCGGAGAGTTTGCTGCTGGAGTGCGTGGAGCAACTGGAAGCGGCCTTGCGAATCGCCGAGGCGCACGCCGCCGAGCCGGCCTTGGCTGACGCGCCCGAAGCGTTGGCACACTGGCTTCGCCGGTTCATCCAGATTCATCGCGGAGCCCGAGACTGGAGTATCGGCCGCAAACGCGAGTTCTTGAGTTTGCAGCACGCGTGAGTCATTCAGGTCCAGGCTTTTTGGCTTCACGCTCCTCCTGTATTCCGCCTTCAGCTTTTCCCTCGCGCCCGGCTTGAAGTACGCTGGTATATGACTGCTGATGGACGATAAGACGATACTGGAAAAATTACGCGAAATCTGTTTAGCCTTGCCGAAAACCAGCGAAACCACCACCTTCGGCCACCCCACCTTTCAGGTGGGCACCAAGACCTTTACGGTTTTGGAAACGTATAAGGGCGTTTTGTCGATATGTGTGAAGGTGGGCAAAAAGATGCAGCCTGTGTTCCTGGAAGACGTGCGCTTCTACCGCACGCCTTATGTCGGCCAGCATGGCTGGGTTTCGCTGCGCGCCAATACCAAGCTGGACTGGACCGAGATCCGCGATCTCGTGGAAGGGAGTTACCAGTTGGTGCACATCAAAAAGAGGCGCAGGTGACCGGAGAGACCCAGTGAAAGCCGAGCTTGCTGGCCGCCGCATCGCTGTTGCCAGCATGCTGGTGAGCGCCGGGCTCGCGGCCGCGAAAATCAGCATCGGCCTCCACGCCTCCTCCACCGCCACGGTTTCCGATGGTTTAGAATCCGCGAGCGACGTCCTCACTTCCGGACTGGTGCTGCTGGGATTGATTGTCGCTTCCAAGCCGCCCGATAGCGAGCATCCCTACGGCCACGGGCGGCTGGAAACCTTGAGCGCGCTGGTGGTCGGAATGATCCTGGCGGCCAGCGGCGTCCTGATCTCGTTTGAATCGCTACACCTTTCGCGCGACTCCAACCGCTCGCCTGCCGCTTACGCGGTGTGGCCGCTCATCGCCTCCATCGTTATCAAGTGCGTCATGAGCAATGCGAAATGGAGCTATGGGCGTAAGATTCAGAGCTCCGGGCTAGTTGCCGACGCCTGGAACGATACAGTCGATATTCTCTCGGGCACTACCGCGCTGCTGGGTCTCAGCCTCACCTTGATGGATCCGGAAAAATTCGCAGCGGCTGACCGCATTGGCGGCTCCGCGGTCGGCGTTATCGTTATTTTCCTGGCGGTACGCGTGGTGCGTGACACCATGCTCCAGCTCATGGACACCATGCCGGACCCGGAAGCGATGGATCGTATTCGTAAGACCGGCCTGGCAGTCCCTGGCGTACTCGGCATCGAAAAATGTTTCGCCCGCAAAACCGGTTTGAAATGGCACGTGGACCTGCACCTGGAAGTGGATCCCGCGATGAGCGTCTTTGAATCGCACGAAATCGCGACGCAGGTGAAGGAGAAGATCCGCGCTGAGGTGGATTGGGTGGCCGATGTGCTGGTTCACGTGGAGCCGCACATGCTGGGTACAATCTCAGTTGGGCCGCCCGGGGCGCGTTCCCACAAGCCGAATGGAAAATCGTGAATTCGCGCGGGTGCTCGCCGAAACCGCGGATCTGATGGAGATTGCGGGCGAAGACGGTTTTCGCATCCGCTCCTATCGCAACGCCGCTTCGGCCATCGAAGGCTACCCCGAGCGCATAGACGACATCCTGGCGAACCCCGAGCGTAAAGTCACCGAGATCCCGGGCGTCGGCAAAGGCATCGCGGGCGTGCTCGATGAACTATCCAAACGCGGGTCGTTTGAAAAGCGCGACTCGCTGCTGGCGCAGTTCCCGCCTACGTTACTCGAGCTCTTCAAGATTCAGGGCCTGGGCCCGAAGGGCATCGCGCTGGTCTACCAGCATCACAAAGTGGCCACCATCGATGAGCTGGAGCGCATCTGCAAAGAACAGAAGCTGCGCGAGCTGCCTCGCATGGGCGCCAAGCTGGAAGAGAAGGTGCTGAAATCCATCGCTCAATATCGCCAGCGTACCGGCCGTTTCCTGCTCAACTTCGGACAAAAGGTGGCCGGCGAATTGATTCCGTATCTTTCCGAAACCGGCGGGATCGAAAAGATCGAGGCTGCGGGCAGTCTTCGGCGCGGCAAGGACACGATCGGCGATCTTGATCTTCTGGTCACTGGTCCCGGCGCGCCCGCCGCGCTCGAGCGATTCGTTCAGCATCCCAAAGCTCACACCGTTCTGGGTAAAGGTCCGAACAAGGCCAGCATCCAATATGGACTCGAAGGCCTGCAAGTGGACCTCCGCGCGCTCCCGCATGAAAGCTACGGCGCCGCGATGCAGTATTTTACGGGCAGCAAGGAGCACAACATCCTGGTGCGCAGCCGCGCATTGAAACTCGGATTGACGCTCAACGAATACGGCCTTTTCAAGCTGGACAATGAGCAGCGCGTCGGCGGCGAAACTGAAGAGGAGATTTACGCCGCGCTCGGCTTGGCCTGGATTCCGCCGGAGCTGCGCGAAAACTGCGGCGAAATCGAGGCCGCGGTCATCGATCAAACGGCGAGGAGCCACCTGCCCAAGCTGATCGAGCTCGCGGACATTCGTGGTGACCTGCACATGCACACCACCGAAACAGACGGCCGCGCCACGCTCGCAGAAATGGCTGAGGCCGCGCACGCGCTCGGCTACGAATATATCGCCATCACCGATCATTCCAAGGCGCTGGCCATGGCCAATGGGTTGGACGAAAAGCGCGCGGTCGCTTTCGCCAAACAGGTTCGCGAGCTGAATCGCGAGGGGCTCCCGCTTCGCATTTTTTCCGGCCTGGAATGCGATATTCGCCGCGACGGCGCAATGGACCTGGCCGAAGATGCTCTGGCCGAGCTCGACATTGTGGTCGGCAGCGTGCACAGCCATATGAATCTGGAAGCGACGGAAATGACGGATCGCCTGATGCGCGCGCTTGAATCGCCATCGCTGCGCGTCATGGGCCACCCCACCGGCCGGATTCTGCTGAATCGCGATCCGTTCCCGTTTGATTTCGAGCGTGTGGCTTCGCAAGCTGCGCGCCGCAACGTGTATCTGGAAATCAACGGCAGCCCGGAACGCATGGATCTTTCGGGCTCGATGGTCCGCACGGCCAAGGCCCTGGGCGTGAAGTTTGCCATCTCTACAGACGCGCACCAGACTAAGCATCTCGGTATCAACATGCCGTTCGGCGTCCTCACTGCTCGCCGAGGGTGGCTGGAGGCGCGCGACGTCTTGAACACGCTGCCGCTGGCCGAGTTCGAAAAGACCATTCACAAATCATGAAAATAATTTCTTCGGTTGAAAAACTCAACAACAAGCTGTTTACCGTTTCGGAAGATCATGCGGTGGATCCGAGCGGATTTGAAATCAAGCGCTTTATCGTGCATCATCGCGGATCGGCCGTCATGATGCCGGTGGATGAACGCAAGCGCGTTCTTCTGGTCCGGCAATATCGTCTGCCGGCGCAGCGCTTTTTGTGGGAACTGCCGGCCGGCAGCATCGATCCTGGAGAAAAACCGCTGCAAACCGCCAAGCGGGAGTTGCAGGAGGAGACCGGCTACCGCGCCAAGAACTGGAAAAAGCTTATTTCGTTCTTTCCCAGCCCCGGCTTCCTGACCGAGAAGATGACCATCTTCCTCGCTACCGGCCTTACCGCCGGCGTGGCCACTCCCATGGGCGATGAACGCATCGAAACCCGCTGGTTCACGGCGAAGGAAATCGAGGCGGCTGTTGATGGGGGCGAAATCGTCGACGCCAAAACGATGCTCGGGTATTTGTTCTGGAAACGCTCTCAGGGTAAACGCTGATTTAAGATCCACTTTGGCGGGTCGGGCTCCAAACGGCCGTTCACTTTTACATTTCGCTCATTTGCCCAGCGGTAACCCCACATTGGTCCAAACTTTGTGATGTAGGTGTCGGGAGTACGATAGGCCGCGTCCGCTTGCGCTTCGGCTAAAGACACGAACCTATAGTGCTTCTCTTCAAAGATCCGAAGAAGCTGCTCAATGACGTCGGCATTCAGCCGATTATCATGCAACACCATTACCTGTGGCGGCTCATAACCGAAGACCTGCTTGTTCAGGTTTGCATAATAGTCGATTTCAGTGCTGGTATAGGCAAGATATGCCAGGCGGACCTTCTGAGCGGCTTGTCCATCGTCGCCCGCTAGGAACCGAACATACGCATCGTTGAAGAGATAATCCGACGTATCAATGGTGCAGGTGGCTACCCGATATCCGCGCTTCATCAGGAATGCAGCGATCGCGTCGTGCTTCGCCTTCGTGTCCCCCGTTTCGTTCATGGGGAAACGAAAGAATGCGAGTTCTTTGCCGGCCGCCTTCATCAGCGGCCTTACGGCAGATTCGCCACTCACAATCTCGCCTTCAATTTGCTCCACCGACAGATGATTTATGTCGGGATGGCTGTACGTGTGATTTCCAAGATCGAATCCTCGGCTAATCCATTCCTTGAGTATCCGGGGGCCCAATGTGGAGCCCAGCGACTCGATCCTTTTCTGAATCACGAAGCCTGTCACCGGCACGTGCTGAGCTTGAAACGCATCCAGGAGGTCAAGGTTGATTTTCTGGCTCTGCGCAGGAATTCGTGGGAAGTGCCGGAATTGCTGAACTTGGGCTAAACTCGCAGTTTGCCGACGGATAACGAGTTCACCAGGATCTTGGCTTGGCCGGGATACCAGGTCTATCAACATGAGATTGACGAAAAAGCGAAGACGCTGAAACTGTGGATACGGCGCAAGCGAGGAAATCGAAAGATCGAGTGCTCCGGTTGCGGCCGGAAGTTCAGCGAACTGTACGACACCAGCGAGCGGGCGGTGCGGGATCTTCCCTGGAGCGCGTTTACGGCGACGGTGTTCATCGAGATTTACCGGGTGAAGTGCCCGGACTGCGGTGTGAAGCGCGAGAAGGTGCCACTGCTGCCGAGCAAGGCGCCATTTTCTAAGAGGTTTGAAGACGCCGTAGGATTAGCATGCGAAATGGCCTCGGCCAGACAGGTGGCACGCCAGTTCGGGTTGCCCGCCAGCACCGTGCGGGCGATCGATCTGAGATATCTGGAGCGGTGGAATGCGGCGCGAAGGAAACCCGCTTTGCGTCAGATGGGCGTCGATGAAATCTATCTGGGAAAGAAACAGAAGTTTCTCAGCGTGGTGTGCAACCTGGAAACCGGCGAACCCTTGTGGTTCGGCCAGGAAAGGAAGAAGGAGACCTTGGATGGATTCTTTCAGACCGAGCTCAGCGCCCAGCAGCGGCGCGGGATTCAGGCGGCCTGTTTGGATATGTGGAAGCCCTATCGGTTGAGCATCGAGCAATGGGCGCCCAACTGCCAGATCATCTATGACAAGTTCCACATCATGCAACACGCCAACAAGGCGGTGGATGAAGTGCGAAGGGCGGAGTTCTTCCGCAAGGGTGGACGGATGAGGAATGTGGTGAGGGGCAAGCGTTGGCTATTGCTGAGCCGATGGGTCAACCTGGAGACCGGCAAGAAACAGCAGTTGAACAAGCTGTTCGCGCTCAACCGGCGGGTCCTGAAGGCGTATCTGTTAAAGGAAAGCTTGGACCGTCTCTGGACCTATCGCTACGAAGGCGCCATGATGCGGTATCTGCACAACTGGATGGATCAGTTGCGCTGGCAAAGGTTGAAACCGTTTGAAAAGCTGGCCCAGATGTTGGTCGATCACCTGGAAGGGATTCTGAACTACTGCCGCACCAAAGTGCCGATGGGAGTCGTGGAATCGGTGAACGGGAACATCAAGAGCCTGCTACGGCGCGGCCGGGGCTATAAGAACCGCCGTTACCTCCTGCTGAAAGCGCAACGGATGGCGGCCACCAAGACCGAATTTGTTGTCTTCAGGAAAGCAGCCTAAAATGCGGGCCTCCACAGATTCCTGCGCAGAGCCAAAATACGGCTCTGCGCAGGAATTCGTGGGAAGTGCCGGAATTGCTGAACTTGGGCTAAACTCGCAGTTTGCCGACGGATAACGAGTTCACCAGGATCTTGGCTTGGCCGGGATACCAGGTCTATCAACATGAGATTGACGAAAAAGCGAAGACGCTGAAACTGTGGATACGGCGCAAGCGAGGAAATCGAAAGATCGAGTGCTCCGGTTGCGGCCGGAAGTTCAGCGAACTGTACGACACCAGCGAGCGGGCGGTGCGGGATCTTCCCTGGAGCGCGTTTACGGCGACGGTGTTCATCGAGATTTACCGGGTGAAGTGCCCGGACTGCGGTGTGAAGCGCGAGAAGGTGCCACTGCTGCCGAGCAAGGCGCCATTTTCTAAGAGGTTTGAAGACGCCGTAGGATTAGCATGCGAAATGGCCTCGGCCAGACAGGTGGCACGCCAGTTCGGGTTGCCCGCCAGCACCGTGCGGGCGATCGATCTGAGATATCTGGAGCGGTGGAATGCGGCGCGAAGGAAACCCGCTTTGCGTCAGATGGGCGTCGATGAAATCTATCTGGGAAAGAAACAGAAGTTTCTCAGCGTGGTGTGCAACCTGGAAACCGGCGAACCCTTGTGGTTCGGCCAGGAAAGGAAGAAGGAGACCTTGGATGGATTCTTTCAGACCGAGCTCAGCGCCCAGCAGCGGCGCGGGATTCAGGCGGCCTGTTTGGATATGTGGAAGCCCTATCGGTTGAGCATCGAGCAATGGGCGCCCAACTGCCAGATCATCTATGACAAGTTCCACATCATGCAACACGCCAACAAGGCGGTGGATGAAGTGCGAAGGGCGGAGTTCTTCCGCAAGGGTGGACGGATGAGGAATGTGGTGAAGGGCAAGCGTTGGCTATTGCTGAGCCGATGGGTCAACCTGGAGACCGGCAAGAAACAGCAGTTGAACAAGCTGTTCGCGCTCAACCGGCGGGTCCTGAAGGCGTATCTGTTAAAGGAAAGCTTGGACCGTCTCTGGACCTATCGCTACGAAGGCGCCATGATGCGGTATCTGCACAACTGGATGGATCAGTTGCGCTGGCAAAGGTTGAAACCGTTTGAAAAGCTGGCCCAGATGTTGGTCGATCACCTGGAAGGGATTCTGAACTACTGCCGCACCAAAGTGCCGATGGGAGTCGTGGAATCGGTGAACGGGAACATCAAGAGCCTGCTACGGCGCGGCCGGGGCTATAAGAACCTCCGTTACCTCCTGCTGAAAGCGCAACGGATGGCGGCCACCAAGACCGAATTTGTTGTCTTCAGGAAAGCAGCCTAAAATGCGGGCCTCCACAGATTCCTGCGCAGAGCCGATTTAAGTTTCTTAAGGGCGGTCAGCTCAATAGCAAAATCGGATGAGAAATTTAGCAAAAGATTATTGAGGCCCGTGAGTCCGATCCGGGTCATCACACTCGGCGTGAGCGAACAGTTGATTTCATGAATCACCCTGCCTGGACCGGAAAGATGCTCTTCCAGTCGTTCTTCATACTGATCACCGTCCAGCCTTTTGCCTTCGCCTCGTCATACAGCGCTTGTGTAAACGTTCCGACTTTGGTGTCAGGCAGGCCCCGGGCCGGGCCGTAGGCGTACTCACGCTTCGCGTCGTCGTGCAGGACGAGCGCAGCGAAACCGGTCATGCCGTTCTGCGTTGTGTACTCGCACATCTGCTGGTCGCCGGTCGAGTTTCCGAAGGCGATGCGCGAGCGTTTGCCGAGGAACAGGTAAATGTCCTCCGCCTTGCCCGAGAAATTGTTATTGAGCAAGAGCTTCGGTTCCTTCATCAGCATGCCGTGACCGTCTTTGTATACATAGTTCGTCTCGAGCGCCGAGCCGATTACCTGTTCCGGCGGAATACCGTACACCTGTTGCGCGTACACGCGGACGAAGTCCTGCCCGCCTCCGGTCACGATGTAGGTCCGATAGCCGTTGGCACGGAGATAGCGCATCACGTCGAGCATCGGCTGATACACCATCTGCGAATACCGCTGGTTGAAGTGTGGATGTTTGGCGGTTGCCATCCAGTCGCTCACGATCTTCTGAAAGGCGTCCACAGTCATGCCTGTGTGGGTCGCTAGAGCGATGACTCCGATGTCCTTCAGGGTGAACTTGTCCATCGCCGCTCTATCCCTTGAGATCACATACTTGAACGGCGCATTCGTTTTCCATTCGGCGTGCTGCGGAGCAGTCGCGACGACCCTGTCGTACGCGAACAGCACCTGCGAGTAGATCGGATGCTCGACCCAGGTTGTGCCGTCCTGGTCGAATGTCGCGATACGATCTTCCGGCGGCACGAACTTGGGGTTGTTTGGGTCCGTGGTCGCGCGCACGAAGTCCACGATCGCCTTCTTGGCAGGACCGTTGTTCCAAGATGGCAGAGAGTCCTGCGTTTGCGCGGAAGCCAGGCTTGCATACCCGAGGACGCCCGCCGATACCTTCATCAAATCTCTGCGACTGAATTCCATAATCCTCTCCAAGTCTGTCGAGTGCAAAAACAAGCGTGCCCTGCGGCGCCCGCTTCATGAAGGACGGAGTTAAGCAAAACGATGACGTGGTATCGATTTCTGGTTCTTTCTTTTTAACCTGATGGCGCGCGCGTGCAAAGTTAGCCTCGGGCTAGGGTTAGAGTCCCATCAGCATTTGGCACGGCGAAGCTTGAAATCCTAACCTCCGCCTGCTGCAACCACCACTTATCCGAGGTAAATCGTGTGCAATGCCAGATGGATTCTCATTTCTTTGCGTCGTCTGATGGATCCGTGAACGCTTAGTCCGTCACGGTTGCAAGGAAATAACGAGAAAGCGAGGAAGAGTATTTCGTCTCCTCGCTTCCACGTCCAGCCGTCGTATAGCCAAGATCGTGCAAACACTTGGCGAGCGCCGGGGTGCCGGGTCTCAAGTACGACGGGCTGCCGGGAAGCTGCGGCGGGATCATGCCCGTGCGTAGTGGATACATGCCAGTAAAGAAGGCGTTACGTCCAGAGGTGCAGCTCTGCATGGCGACATAGTCCATGAAGATCGCGCCTTCATTCCCGATGCGGTCGATGTTCGGTGTCTCTCCAACCATTAAGCCGCGGTGGTAGATGCTTGGCTGCATCCAGCCGATGTCATTGCCATGATAAAGAGGATGTTCGGTTTCTGCGTACCAGCCGCTTGCGCGTGTGCCGTCCCACTTGCGGTGATCAGGCCAATGATTAATCCCAGCCAATCACCACCCTCGCTGCCAGCCCCAAAACTTTCGTTGGACGTTTCATCGTAGATTTCCTAGCCTCTGCGTAACCGATGCAGCGCGACCGACTCTGATTCTTTTTTTGGGCGATTCCTGAGCCAGCTCCTTCACCAAGACCACCGCGAAACCGCACGGGGAAAGCTCTGAGTTTCAAAAAAACTAAATCACTGGCTGCCCAGTGCGCATGTGGATTGAGCAAGAGCTAGCACGACAAAGGGGGTAACGATGTTCGATTCTTGGAGACCAATAAGAACGGCGGCTGTCCTGTGTGCCATTTCTTTGTCAGGCACAGGTATCTTCGGACAAGACAAGCCTGCGCCTATTGACGCCGCAAGCCCGGCTGCCGATGACGGCGAAGGGCTCGCAAAGGCAGCGCAGAACCCAATCGCGGACCTTATCAGTATTCCGCTCCAAAACAATACGGGGTTCGGAATAGGGCCGTACCAGCGAGCGCAAAACGTGTTGAACATTCAGCCGGTCGTTCCACTTCACATCAGCGAAGACTGGAATCTGATCACGCGCACCATATGGCCGGTCATCACACAGCCGAACGTGGCGCGACCGACGCAAGGATGGTCTGGTTTTGGAGACCTAAATCCTGCTGTCTTCCTCTCCCCCGCACATCCGGGCTGGCTGATATGGGGCGTTGGACCAATCGCCGTTCTTCCCACGGCCAACGCCGTACAGCTTGGCCAAGGAAAGTTTAGCCTGGGCCCGGATATTGTGCTACTGTCTACCCCGGTCATTGGGTCATAGGTGCGTTGA
This sequence comes from Bryobacterales bacterium, assembly GCA_963713415.1. Taxonomy (GTDB): domain Bacteria; phylum Acidobacteriota; class Terriglobia; order Bryobacterales; family Bryobacteraceae; genus Palsa-89. Next base: position 162,742 of record CAVQLV010000004.1, read on the forward strand.
TCAATAATGTCTGGTCGGTCGCCGGGCCGCGCTCGCGAGCAAGAGTGAATCAGATGCTGCTGCAGTGGTTCGTCAACTACAACCTGAAAAAGGGCTGGTATCTTGTCACATCACCCATCGTAACTAGCGACTGGACGGCGAGCAGCGGCGACCAATGGGTGGTCCCGCTGGGTGGTGGCGTGGGACGAATCATGCGACTGGGCAACCAGCCGGTCAATCTTACCGCCCAATTCTATGGGAACGTAGAGCATCCCGCCGGCGCTTCTCCTTGGGGCATGCGGCTACAGATTCAATTCCTGTACCCGCAGAAACCGAAGTAGGAGGAAGCGAACGTGAAACGCCTTTCTTAGCTCCTTCACCAAGACCACCGCGAAACAACTACGTTACAATCCGTCGTGGGAATCGCTCGACGCTGGCGCGGTCTGCCATCACCGGGGTTCAGCTTCACTGCGATGCCCATCGAGGCGCCGCCGTCTCCTCAATTGCCGCCTACCAACCAGACTTTCTGAATCACGGCGAACAGAAATGCGGTAGTCAGCCCGAACAGCAGCCATCCGTTGAGCGCCTCCAGTGCTCCCATCAGTTGCCACGGGTCCTCCAGGGACAGATTTGTGTGACCGTAGCTTGTCATCGCGTTTAGCGAATAGATCAATGAGGATCTGAAGTCCGGTAACGAGCCGAGAAGCCGGTAGGAGGCGGCCCACATGGCTGCTTCTATCGCGTGCAGGCAGGTTACTAACAAGGTCGTGACCCCCATGAGCGCCACGAACCCGACCTTGGAGTGACGGCGCCCACGGAATCCCATGCAGGCTCGAACGGCTCTCTGGCTCAAGAACCCGAGACCTACGACATGGATGACTACTGTCAGCACGATCAAGGGCAAGCCCCACGCCCAATCGGCGAGGAACGCGAACGGGTTAATGACTTGTGAATGGGGCGGCATTTTCAAAATCGAGTGCTCCGGTTGCGGCCGGAAGTTCAGCGAACTGTACGACACCAGCGAGCGGGCGGTGCGGGATCTTCCCTGGAGCGCGTTTACGGCGACGGTGTTCATCGAGATTTACCGGGTGAAGTGCCCGGACTGCGGTGTGAAGCGCGAGAAGGTGCCACTGCTGCCGAGCAAGGCGCCATTTTCTAAGAGGTTTGAAGACGCCGTAGGATTAGCATGCGAAATGGCCTCGGCCAGACAGGTGGCACGCCAGTTCGGGTTGCCCGCCAGCACCGTGCGGGCGATCGATCTGAGATATCTGGAGCGGTGGAATGCGGCGCGAAGGAAACCCGCTTTGCGTCAGATGGGCGTCGATGAAATCTATCTGGGAAAGAAACAGAAGTTTCTCAGCGTGGTGTGCAACCTGGAAACCGGCGAACCCTTGTGGTTCGGCCAGGAAAGGAAGAAGGAGACCTTGGATGGATTCTTTCAGACCGAGCTCAGCGCCCAGCAGCGGCGCGGGATTCAGGCGGCCTGTTTGGATATGTGGAAGCCCTATCGGTTGAGCATCGAGCAATGGGCGCCCAACTGCCAGATCATCTATGACAAGTTCCACATCATGCAACACGCCAACAAGGCGGTGGATGAAGTGCGAAGGGCGGAGTTCTTCCGCAAGGGTGGACGGATGAGGAATGTGGTGAAGGGCAAGCGTTGGCTATTGCTGAGCCGATGGGTCAACCTGGAGACCGGCAAGAAACAGCAGTTGAACAAGCTGTTCGCGCTCAACCGGCGGGTCCTGAAGGCGTATCTGTTAAAGGAAAGCTTGGACCGTCTCTGGACCTATCGCTACGAAGGCGCCATGATGCGGTATCTGCACAACTGGATGGATCAGTTGCGCTGGCAAAGGTTGAAACCGTTTGAAAAGCTGGCCCAGATGTTGGTCGATCACCTGGAAGGGATTCTGAACTACTGCCGCACCAAAGTGCCGATGGGAGTCGTGGAATCGGTGAACGGGAACATCAAGAGCCTGCTACGGCGCGGCCGGGGCTATAAGAACCGCCGTTACCTCCTGCTGAAAGCGCAACGGATGGCGGCCACCAAGACCGAATTTGTTGTCTTCAGGAAAGCAGCCTAAAATGCGGGCCTCCACAGATTCCTGCGCAGAGCCGATTTTCTCAACGGCAGACGGCCCGTCGGCGACATTGGCTGTCGGGACAACGTAGGGAAGATCGTCAACCGTAATCGCCACGCTCGGTTGCTGGGCGCACGCGAGTGAAGTAAACACGATTGATGTTACTGCACAATTGAAGAAGCCCAGTCCGCGCATGTTTCAAGGTTACAACCGCGCAACCAGCGTTGGCCTGCTCCCTTTTGGCGCTATGCTCAAAGGCAGGTCTGAAATGAAACGTTATCCGGTCATCATCGAGGAAACAACAACTGGCCATTCAGCTTATTCGCCAGACGTTCCCGGATGCGCTGCCGCCGGCGACGATCTCCAGGAAACGCTCAGCAGTCGCCCGGCTACTTCGCGCAACGTTCGCCTACAATCTTGACCGTCGGGAATAGGTTTCGTAACAAAGAAAGCGCCATGGAAAAAACATTCTGGCGCGCCAGTGTCGTATCCTGGGTACCAATGGCTACACGAAAGAAAGCTGAAGCAGAAAAGGAACAACCGAAGGAGGCGGCAGTCAAGGAGAGTCCGAAGGCCGCGAAGGCCGCCCCGCCCACGCCGCCCAAGAAGAAAGTCGGAAAGCTGCTGAAGAAAGACAAGAAGCGATTGCCGCGCAAGGAAAAGAAGCAGGCCAAAAAGAAGCTGCTCAACTCTGCGCCGTAGGCTCCGCCGGGCGAATCATCGAGTGGCGCGCGCTTGGCCGTCACTCGGCCGACGAAAACTGGGTGGATACGTCGCCCGTAAAGCTGACCGTTCCGACATGCGTGAGGCGGCTTTGCAAATCCGCCCAGATTTCGCCGCCCATGGCGGTCCAGCGGCGGCAGAAGCTGAAATCCTCGCTCAAGTAGGTCCCGGTCTGTTCGTCGATCATGCAGTTGAAAAGAGCGCAGCGCCACGGGCTTCCACTCAGCTTGTCGTCCGGCTTGTGATCATGCGCATAGCGCAATTCCGGATAGCGCTCCAGCATGGCGAGCAGCACCTCGCGGCGAATCATCAGAAACCCCGTCCCGGCGAAGCTCACGCGCGCGAAACCGTTGCGCATTTCAATCTCTTGAGCATTCTTGAATTCCACCATGTAAGAGAGCGCCGCGGACTCGAGCGGCATGCGTCCGGCATGCACGGAGGCGGCAATTTTGGGCCAATCCAGATGTTTGATCGGATAAATGGCAGCCGTCATGGCGGCGTCGAATTCCAGCAGGCGAAAAACCTGCTGCGGTTCGAACCCGATATCGGCGTCGATGAAAAGCAAGTGGGTGGCGGCTTCGTTCTCGAGAAAATTGGCCACGATATTCTGCCGGGCGCGCGTGATCAGCGCGTCGCTGCCGGCCATCTGGACGCCGATGCGGATGTCGCGCTGCTGGCAGGCGAGCACCAGCTTCAATAGCGACGCGGTGTAGAGATCGGTCACCTGCCTGCCGTAACAGGGAGTGCCGATGATTAGGTAAGGCGGAGTGATAGGGGGCACGAAGGCTCCACGATCCAGCACAAAATCAGAAGAGCTTTCATAGTAACTCGCGGAGCCCGTGCCTTCAAAGAAACGACAGCCTGATCAGGTGCGGGGAAGCGGTGGTCGCACGATCGGGAAAGAAGCGGTGGTCACGGCTTTTCCGCCTGCATCGCGGACAACCAGCAGCGACGGAGCTCTACCGTTGGCAACCCGGGCTACCAATTTGCGTGGCTGCGCGTTGAGGCGGAAGGGGTTTCACCATTGCGCACTCGAACGACCGGCTCTTTTTGATGTTCTTGCTTGGTCCGCTGCTGCGATTGCGAAGGCAACCCGCTCAAGGTCGCTATCAACCGTTTTAGCGAATGTTAATCCTAAGCACCGCGTCTGAATGCTCGTGGCGCCAGCGCCAGTACGCTCGCTGATCGGCCTCATTGATCCGGTCGAAAGTCCTATATCTACGATGGTTCTCTCTGATCCATATCCGGTAGGCACGATCCTCGTGCCGGTCCCAATGGTGGTCATCGTTGTGGTCTCGATCGTGGTAAACACGATCATCGGCTCGCAGCGTGGCTGGGGCCAAGGCCAGCGGCGCTATCAGCGCGGCGCTCAATAATGCGGCATTCAAGAAACGGCGCATAGAATCCTCCGCTTTCGGCGAAGCAATCCGCTGGCCACGCCGTTGGTCCTTCGCCCTCTAGGATTTCGAGCGGCCGTGCAAAATCGGGAAGGTAAATTCGAACTGGGCATCCGGTAATAACACGTAGGTAAGCACCGCCGAAAGCGGATGCATCAGCCCGGCCAGCAAAAATACCGGCGCATAGCTGAAGTGCATCACCACGTAGCCGGTACCAAGGTTCGCCAGCGCGCCACCCACCGCGCCGCCCATGCCGGAGAATCCGGTCACGGTCCCAACCTCGCCGGCTTGAAACAAATCAGTAGGAATTGTTTGCAGGTTCGCGACCCACATGCCATGCCCGAAGGTGATGGCGCAGGTGGCCGCAATCGCCAGTGCGGCGGTGGGAACGAACGGTGCGGCCATCGCAATCGGAAGAATCGCGGCGCCCAGGGCCATTGTGAATTTCCGCGCGCGCGCCAGCGTCCACCCGGCCTGCATCAAGTGCCCGGAGAGCCATCCGCCGATCAGGTAGCCGACGCCGCCGAGCGCGAAAGGAACCCAGGCGTATTGGCCCACCATGGCGAGATCGAAGCCGCGTTCGCGGCGCAGATAGTCGGGCAGCCAGAAGATGATGAAGTAAATCACGGGATCGGTCAGGAAGCGCGTCAGGATCACGGTCCAACAACGGCGAGCTCGCAACAGCCCTTGCCAATCCACTCGGGCTCGCCGCGCTTCCTCGGGCGGCGGCAACTGCGGCTTCAGGTTCGCGTATTCCTCCGCTCGCAACCATCGATTCAGATGCGGTGGCTGATATAGGATCAGCCAAAGCGCCAGCCACGCGATCCCGGCGAGTCCCGTGAACACGAACGCACTGCGCCAGCCATAGCGCAGCGTGATGAGCGCGACGGTCACCGGTGCGAGCGCCGAACCAAGCGATGTGCCCGCGTTGAAAATCCCCATCGCGAGCGCGCGCCGCGTTGCCGGGAACCACGCGGCGATGGCTTTGGCCGCGGCCGGCCAAGCCCCAGGTTCGCTCAAGCCGAGCAGGAAACGATACGATCCCAGGCTCCATTTTCCGATTGCGAAGCCGTGCAGCAACTGCGCGACCGACCAGCTCGCCATAAACACGGCAAAGCCGCGGCGGGCACCCAGCCGGTCGACGATGTAGCCGCTGAACGCGTACCCGATCGCGTAGGCGAACAGGAAGGCCGACACGATGTAGGAGTAATTTTCTTCGCTGAGCGAGAATTCGTGCTGGATCTCCACCGACACGATTCCGATGGCCTGGCGGTCCAGGTAATTCAGAGTGGTCGCCAGGCACAGCAGAAACGCGATGGCCCACGCGAGCCGCGGGATCTTCATCCAGTACGAGTGTAGCGGCGGATGGCGGTGGCGTGGCCGGTCTCGGGATCCACGGTGACGATTACGGCGTGCAGCTCGGCGCCCGACTTGGCGTTTTCCAGGCGAATAGGCATGCCGGTGAGAAAACGGCGGATCGCGAGAGTTTTCTCCGATCCGATCACCGAATCGTACGGCCCCGTCATGCCGACGTCGGTTTGATACGCGGTGCCGCCGGCCAGGATGCGTTCATCGGCGGTTGGAACATGCGTGTGCGTTCCCACCATCGCCGAGACACGGCCGTCGAGATACCAGCCCATCGCCATCTTCTCGCTGGTCAGCTCGGCGTGAAAATCGACGAAACGAACCTTGACGGCCGGATCGATCGATTTCAGAATGCTATCCGCCATTCGAAACGGATCTTCGATGGCGGGCAAATGCACGCGCCCCTGCAAATCGATCACGGCCACCGGGACGCCGTTGCGCGCTTTGGTTACCAGCAGGCCGCTGCCGGGCAAGTCTGCCGGGTAATTAGCCGGGCGCAGCAAGCGCGGCGTGCGCGGCAGATAGTCGAAAATCTCTTTCTTGTCCCAGATGTGATTGCCGGACGTGATCACATCCAGCCCGAGCCCGAAAAGCTCCTCGGCGATGAGAGGCGTGATACCGAATCCGCCCGCCGAATTTTCACGCGTTGGCGATGGCGAGCTGGATCTTTTCCTCGGTAATGATCTCTTGCAGGTATCGAGCGACCAGAACGCGGCCGGGCGACGCAAAGATGTCGCCAATGAATAAAATGTTCATCAGATTGAAGGCTGGCCCGTCGCGTGAGCGCGACTGCGACCCAAAGAAAGAAAAAGAGGAGCGCAGCTTACCAGCGGAATCGGCTCCCGTCCTTGACCCCAGAGACCAGGGCGGAGCCCTCCGAGCGTCTTTAGGCTTCTCCAATGGCAGCTTTTACACCGCCGGAGCTTGCACACCAACGCATAAACCGAGACGGACCCCTAGACAATTGACTGTCGGATCAATTTAAGAGAACCGATTCCCAAACTGAGCAGAAACGCTCCTTGCGCAATGATAGCAGAGGTCGCCACGGCAAAGCGAGAGATTTCTGGATTCACGGTCTCAAACAGACCAACAGCGCTGGTTGTACTAGGGCATTTATTTTAGCAACTTAGGTGTAGAGCTTAATGCAAAGCTGGAGTACTGTCATCGGTGCCCAATTCGGCGCGAATTTGAGACGCAATTCGGTTGGCGAAAGCCTCCACGCTGGTCCAATTCCGGCCCTTCCACCATCACTCGCGCCAGCGGCTCAGTGCCGGAAAACCGCACCAGGACCCGGCCCGAATCGCCGAAGGCAGCTTCGGCCGCGCGGATCTCAGCCGCTACGGCAGGCAGATCCTCCAGGCGTTTGCGCTCCTTGATGCGAACGTTTACTAAGCGCTGCGGATATACCTGAATCTCTTCAGTTAATTCATCCAGACCCGCGCCCGATTCGCGCATCACTTCAAATACGCGCAATGCGGTCAACATGCCGTCTCCGGTAGTGGCGTAGCGGTGAAAAATGATGTGGCCGGATTGTTCGCCGCCGAGCACCGCTCCACGCCGCAGCATTTCTTCCAGCACGTATTTGTCGCCCACCGGTGTTCGGATCATCGCGATCCCGTGCGCGCACAGCGCCCGTTCCAGGCCAAGATTCGACATTACGGTAGCCACCACGATCGGCGGATGGCCGTCGACGGTCAGTTGCCCGCGCTCCTTCAAATAACAGCCGGTGAGAAACAGCACAGCGTCGCCGTCGACGATCTTTCCCGATCGGGCGACGAACAGAGCGCGGTCGGCATCGCCATCGAACGCCACGCCGGCGTCCGCCTTTTTTTCGAGCATGGCCGCCTGCAAAACTTCCAGGTGAAGTGAACCGCAATTCAGGTTGATGTTGCGGCCGTTAGGCGAGCAATGGATGCAATGCACTCGCGCGCCCAGCCGTTCGAAAAGTTCTGGTGCGAGAGAGGAAGCCGAACCGTTCGCGCAATCGGCGACAATCGTCATTCCATCCAACCGGCCCGGTAGCGTGGCGGCCAGATGATCTATATAAGTGCGATCCAGGCCGGTATTTACTGCGAGCGGCGCGGGCGGCGAATAGGCGCCTTGATCGAGAACAGCAAAGATCTCTTTCTCTAGTGATTCTTCCTGTTCGTCTGGTAACTTATAGCCCGCGTGACCGATCAGCTTGATCCCGTTATCCTGATAAGGATTGTGGGAGGCCGAAATCATCACGCCGGCGGCGAAAGGCCCATTCTTGGCAAGATAGGCGACGCCCGGCGTAGTGGTTACGCCCGCAAATTCTACCTTTACTTGATGCTTTGCCAACCCGGCCGCCACTTCTGCCGCAAGCCAGGGCCCCGATTCGCGCGTGTCCATTCCTATTACAACCTGTCCAATTACAACCTGTCCGGTTTCAGGCGGGCGATCCTGCTTCGACTCGACCACCCAGCGGCCCAGCGCCGTGCCCACCGCCTGCGCGGTCTTCGGATCGAGCGGCGCCTGGCCGGCCACTCCGCGAATTCCGTCGGTTCCAAAAAGTGCACGTGCCACTAAGGGGCACCCCCGTTCGTAATCTTTTCCAGCTTCACTTGCACAGCAATATCGGCGGGCGCATTCACCAGCCGTACCTGTGGATCGCCGATGTTCAGGTGGGTGTGAAAGGTCTTCTCTGCGGTGACGCCGCTCAAGTCCATTGGATCGGTTTTGATCTGATGGATGGCCTGAACGCGATCCTGGGCGCCGCGAATCTGAACGCTACCCGGACTGAATTGCTGGCTTACGATGTGATAACCCGGAGGCATGTTCGTGAAAGTCGGCTGGACGGACTCTTCCTGGACGATGAGCTGGTCAAAATGCAGCGTAAGCTGCGAAGGGACCGCGCGATAAAAGACCACGCCCGTGGGCAGATTGAGATTGCGCCCGCGGATGCTGTAGGTGCGCTCCCCGGCGCGAGCGTCGGACAAGTCCAGCACCACGGCTACGGCCGAAAGATTGTCGCGCGTGAGGCTGCCCGAAGGACCACGGACCTCCAGACGCACGCGATCGGGCAGGTTGCCCTCAATGTCCAGGTCACCCCGCAGATTTCTGAAGTCCACGGGAACCGAGAGCGAGGTGGCCACTTCGGGCTCGTGGGCTACCGCGACCCAGAGCATGATGGCAATGAGCAGTGAAAGAAGCTTCCAGCCCAGATTGCGTGTGAGGAGTTGTCTCATGCGGGGGCTTCAGGGCCGATCATAATGGACGGTCCAGGCTGGATTGCTGCACGGGCGCCGCGGCGCCGCGGGCCGTCGATGCCGCGCTGCGTTTTTCTTCCCGCTCCAAACGTTCCGAAAGCAGATGTTCCACGCGTTCTAGAGGAACATCCAACTCGATTTCTCCAAATACGGCGACCGATACCTTGCCCGTTTCCTCGGAAACCACGATCGCGATACAGTCCGATTCCTCGCTAATTCCGAGCGCGGCGCGGTGACGGGTGCCGAGTTCGGTGACTAATAGAGGATTGGTGGTCAACGGCAGGAAGCAAGCGGCGGCGGAAATCCGGTCGCCCTGTATGATCACCGCGCCATCGTGCAGCGTGCCGCCGGGATGAAAAATAGAGCACAGCAAATCGCGCGAGACCTGAGCGTCCAGGCTGACTCCGCTTTCGATGAAGGTGCGCAGGCCGATTTTGCGCTCGATCACGATCAATGCGCCAACTTTAGTCTGCGCCAGGCGGCCCACTGCCAGCACCACTTCCTGGCTGAGTTCGCGCCGCTCGATCTGGCTGATTCCAAGGAAAGGCCTGCGGCCCAGGCGCGCCAGTGCCCGCCTCAGTTCGGCCTGAAACATTACGATCAGCGCGATGGGGGTGTACGGGAAAAGGGTGGCTAAAATCGTGTGCAGCAACTCCAGCCGCGCCCAGACCGAGGCGGCATAAATGAGTCCGAGCACGCAGATCCCCATGAGAACGTGGACCGCGCGGCGGCCGCGGATGATCAGCAGGAGTTGATAGACGAGAATGGCGACGATGACAATGTCAAGCGCCGCGGTGATGGTGAGCGGCGGTAGATCCGAGAACGTGGCTGGTAAGTAACGCCCCATGCATCGACCACTATTGTACCAAGCCTGTCAAGAAGATACGGGCGGTTTGCGAACTGCTTGACAGAACGCAACTCCCGGACTGAACCCGTTTGCCAATCAGGGGAGTAATCGTAGCAACTTCTCAGACCTTACCGGACCGCAACCGCAGCGGTTGGATCCGAATTCAATTGTACGACGCTCAAAGCCAGTTTAGCGGATAATCCATCTCATTTAGACCCAAGGCTAGTTTTCCGAAGGCCGCAGCCGGAAGCGAATAAAAATGTTCCCGCCAATGGGACGATCACCATAATACGGTTTGACTGCACCCGGGAGCGAATATGTCGTGATATTAGCGCCGATTCCGGTCTCTACATAACGAAATAAATCGACATCGCGCGTGTAGCCGATGGTGTACGCGCCAATCCGGAATGTGCTGCCGTACAAAATATCCAGATTCTGTTCGAGCTCCGGCTCGTCCTCGAACAACTCGTCTTTGTCCACCAACTCGATGCGGCCCGTCAGAAAATTCTTGCGGCTCAGAGGCAGAGCCGATTCCGCCAGATAAGAGTTCAAGTTGTGCCCGGTGGCCGTGTCGTGATTGCGCCCCCAGATAACGCTCGATGCCCAGCTTCCGCCCGGCATTGGTTTGGTGTACTCGACAGACGCCGTGGCGCGTATTTGATCGCCCGGCTGCAGCGCTTCCGGGTGCGTGATTCTTCCCGCTGATACTTGCGCCGCCCAATTTCGCGCGGGGAAAAACCATAATCGCGACGACCACGAATCGATGGCGCCTTGCTGGATAATCCAACGATTCTCGCCCGGCTCCGCGCCATGGAAGCCGCTGGCTTCAAGTTTGAATTTCTTATACCCTAGCCCCACCGTGACGACATCGTCTGAGATGTGGGTTGAGTCCTGCCAGTGATGGGAAATGGGAGCTTGCGGCAGCTCGGCCGCGGAGGCGCGATGCGGGTAGGCGACCGGGCCGAGCGCGGGATCGCCCACCGGCGCGAAGTAGACCTCGATCCTGGCGCTCCCGCCCAGTTCCCGCACGTAATGGAACCCGAGCCCCATGATCAAATTGTGCGGATGCTGCCCATCGACAATGGGTTGCCCGTAGGCGGTTTCGCCGGTTTGAAAGAGCAACGGATAGCGGCGATTCACGATGGTGGCCGGCTCCATGCTCAGCATCAGATCGATCTGGAACGCGCCGCTCTCGCCCAAACGGTGTTCCGCCGAAGCCATAACCCAATTGGGCGAATACAGCTTGTCGCCGCCGCGCGGTCCCGATTGCTGTGTATCCACCAAAAAGCCCTCGCTCATGAACATCGTGTTCCACGATCCGAAATGCGTCATGAGCATGGGCATCGGCCAGGAGTCCGGATTGACCGAGGTGCCTGAAGAGAAATTCAGCAGGTCCATACTGGCCGCGTTCATCTGCACCATATTCATAGCCGGCGCGGGGCTTTGGGCGAATGCGGGAATGCCGACAAGGGCAAACACAATAAGATGAAATGTTCGAACACTCATGAGACACCTCGAACCAGGTCTTTGGCCACGGATTAACACATACGGATAAACACAGATGAACGCGGATCAGTGTTGATCTGCGTTCATGCGCGGCAGGCTAGAGTCTCAAGATGCTGGAGGAGGCGGGCGATGGAATGGGCGGTGAAAGGGCTGCCGCCACCGACGTTTCGCTGACGACGAATGAAGACTTGGTCTGGGTAACCGGCGGAAGAACGGCCGTGGTAGCTGAGTGAGCTAACGTGATTCCGTGCGCATCAGGTAGCAGGAACGTGTGTGTACACTCGGCGGATGTTGCCTTACCCGGGCCCGAATGCTGATGGCACGGAGGCAGCGTGGAATTACAGGCGCCGGCCGTGCACGATGCCACACATTGCGCGGCGCCCAGGATCAGCGCCACTATGAGCAAGGCCACGAGTTGAGCGCGGCGTGCGGTCATCTATCGCGATGATAGCATGCGTGTGCGGCTAGCGCGGATTTTTCCGCTTGGTACTTTACTTCCGCATGGCGCATGGTACTTGGGGTATTGGAACTAGGAGACGGCTGCTTGTAGTTGTAGTATGCTGCCTTGATACCGGACTACAACACTTGGGGATTCACGTCGCATTCATAATGCCGTGGAAAGCTTGGAAGCCTGCGTCATTAGCCGCCCGTGATCGGGCCAGTTGGGTTCTTCCGCGCAACTCCGGTGTCTCCGGTGCTGATTTTATGGCACTTTCAAGTTGTATTTGGATTGCCGGGAGAGTTGCATGAAATGCCGTGTCTGCATATGTCCGTTGGTCCTGCCGTTATTCTGTGGGACTGCACTGCTGGCCCAAAGCCTAACCGAGCCGGGTGGTGTCACCATCGCCGTCACCAGCGCGGGTACCTTCAGCATCCGGCCCCCCGATCCAGCGTGGACCTATTCCGGAAGCATTCCAGGGCATGTGACCCATATAGCCGGACCGGTAACCGGGGCGGACAATAACCAGGTATCGACGAACGGACCCTTCGACGAATTCACTGTCAACTATTCGGACCCCGAGGGCAATCCCTGGGGCATGCAGCTTCGTGCTTATCGCAACCTGCCCTCGGCCACTATTTCCTTTAGCCCCCTGGTGACAGTTGCGAACACGCGGCCCTACGCCGTGCTTCATCAATTTCCGAACACGCCCCATCATTTTTCGAGCGCCGGCTGGGAACGAATTTTTGGATTGGTGGGCTGGATGCTTACCGACAGCCCTTGGCTTTTTTATGACGACCAATTCGCTGCGTCCATTCTGTCGCCGGCGGCCAGGCCGATCTCAGAACGGCAGGTGTGGGTGAATGATCACAGCACTTATGGCACGATCGCTCTGGAGATCGACACGAGCAATCCGGTGCTGCCCGCCGGCGACGTCTATAGCTACCTGATTACCTTCAACCAGGGCATCGGTGCAACATTCACCTCCTGGGGATCGACGCTGCGGAACATTTTTGGTCGGCCGATGACGGGCAACCAGGCGGACGCCAGCCTGGTGACGCCGATGCTCTCCACCGATGCCGGGGCAACCTACTATTACAATTTTGTAAAGTCGCTCGGCTACGAAGGCACTCTCGAAGCCGCCCAGGCGTCGGCGAAAGCGGTGGGCATCCCATTCGGCCTCACTCATTTTGATAGCTGGTGGTACAAGAAGGGCGGCGATTGCAGTGCAACCGAGGATCCGGCGTATGCATCCTGGTCGAACACTCAAAATGGTGTGTGGAAGTTCGTCGCGGATCCGGCGCTTTTCCAGCCGATCGACGACCATCATTGGGAGGGAGGCTTTGTACAGCACTTAGGCCCGGGGATGGCGCACGGCAGGTGGGTGGACCCTTGCAGTCCGTATCGCTTGCCGATAGTGGACTCAGATCGCCACGTGCTGAACGCGCATCCGGTTTCCGGCAACGTGGTGATCGATCTTGGCATCTGGGCTCGCATCGCTCGTGCTTTGAAGAAAAGCGGAATCGTAATTTACGAGCAGGACTTCCTCGCCACCAGTGCCCGCGCCGCGAATACATTTGACGATGAGAAGTTTCTGAATGCGATGGAAAGCGCGATGGGGGCGCATGGAATCGATCTGCAGTTTTGCATGCCCTTAGGGCGCCACATGCTGGAGGCCATCCGGACGGAGCGCGTCCATACGCTCAGGGTGAGCGGCGATCGATTCAGCTGGGATCATTGGGACCAGGAGATGTATGGCTCCATCATTCTGAACGCGGGAAGCGTGTGGCCCACGGTGGATAATTTTCAAACCACCGAAGAGCGCAATCTTCTGCTGGCGGTGCTGAGCGCGGGGCCGCTGGCTTTGTCGGACCCGATCGGCAAGTTCGTCCCGATCCCGGAGGCGATCCGTAGCGACGGGCTGATTCTCAAACCGGATGTTTCCATGGTTCCAACCGACGCCAGTTTCGTGGCGGAAGCCGCTGCCGTGGAGCAATTCTACGGGGTGAACGGGCCCACTGCCTCCAACGGGGGGAACACCGCTCAACTGACTCGGCCGCCACTGGTGGCGTACACCTATTCCGATTTTGGATCCACCAAGCTGGAGTATGTATTCGCCTATAGCCGCGACGTGACTGCGCCTGCCGAAGTTAGTTTCTCGCCCCAGGATTTCGGGTTCACGGGTGATGTGTTTGTGTACGATTATTTCGGTAAAACGGGTTGGCGGCAGCCGGGCTCGCAGCCGATTGTGAAGTCGGTGGACAGCCAGGGCTCCTACTTTGTGATTGCTCCGGTGGGCCCGTCGGGCGTCGCTTTCCTGGGCGATTTGTCCAAGTTCGTGTCCGCCAGCCAGCAGCGCGTGGTGAGCCTGGCCGACGACGGACAAATTACAGCCACCTTGCAATTCAAGCCGCCCGAGACCGTGCCGATTTCCATTTTCGCGGCATCCATGCCGGTGGTGTCGGCGGACGGGGCGACGGTGAGCGCGCCGGTGTTGGATGCGACCACCGGTTTGTACCGGGTGCTGGTGGCATCCAGCGAAAACAAGGAAGCGACCATTCAAATCGCGGCCGGGCCGGCTCAGTAGCGCAAAGGGTGCGGCGCGCACCGCAAAAGAGGCCAGGAACTGCTTCGCGCCGCGCTCCGTTTTGCGCGTGTCATTAAAAGCGCAAAGGGTGCGGCGCGCACCACAAAAGAGGCCAGGAACTGCTTCGCGCCGCGCTCCGTTTTGCGCGTGTCATTAAAAGCGCAAAGGGTGCGGCGCGCACCACAAAAGAGGCCAGGAACTGCTTCGCGCCGCGCTCCGTTTTGCGCGTGTCATTAAAAGCGCAAAGGGTGCGGCGCGCACCACAAAAGAGGCCAGGAACTGCTTCGCGCCGCGCTCCGTTTTGCGCGTGTCATTAATAAAGAAGTAGCTCCATATACACGTTGGCGCGGACATAAGGCGATGGGACGATGCGCTCGGGCGGTAAATGGCGGAATCCCACGGACTCATAGAGCCGGATGGCGCCCGTGAGTTTTTGGTTGGTCTCCAGATAAAGCCCGCGCGCGCCCAAGGCGCGGGCTTCCGTGATGACCTTCTCCAGCAGCCGGCGTCCAATGCCGGCGCGCCGGAATGATTCCTCGACGGTCATTTTGGCAACTTCAAATTCACCGGGACCCATCGCGATGAGAGCACAGCAGCCCACCGTCTGGCCCTCTCGAACTGCGCAAAAGATTCTGCCGCCGGAATCCAGAATGGTTCCCTGCGGATCGGCCAATACTTCCTTTTCCTTGGGCTCCACGGCGAAGTAGCGTGTGATCCACTCCTCGTTGAGCGCGCGAAAGGCGACTTCATCCCCGGGCCTGAAATCGCGGATGGTGACTTCTGTTTGAGTCGTCATTGTCTTCAGGCTACAGGCTGTGGATTTCTACGTCCAATAGCTGAAAGGTGTTTATTTATATCATGTCGATATGAATGAAGAGATCGAGCTTCGTCATTTTCGGTACTTTCTCGCCGTGGCTGAAACACTGCATTTCAGTAGGGCAGCCGAGCGTCTGGGGATGGCGCAGCCGCCGCTGAGCCAGCAGATCAAACGGTTGGAGCAACTGGTCGGGCATCGGCTCTTCGATCGGACCACGCGCGGGGTGAAGCTGACGCTGGCCGGTCAACTGCTGGCCGAACGCGCGCGGAGCACCATCGAGAAGGTTCAGGACGACATCGCGCAGGTTCGGCGGCTGGGGCGCGGGGAAGAAGGGACCTTGACGGTTGGCTTCAGTGGTTCGGTCATGTTTACCGATCTTCCGGCGGCCATTGAGAGCTACCGGCGGCGCTATCCGAAGGTGGAACTTCGCTTGCGAGAGCTGAGCACGTCGGCGCAAATTTCCGCGCTGCTAACCGGAACCATCGATCTGGCGTTTTTGCGGGATGGGGACCAGACGGAGGGTATCGAAGTCAGTACCCTGTTTGAAGAGCGCTACGTTGCGGTGCTTCCGGAGGCCCACGCGTTGGCTCGGAAACGCTCGCTGCGCGTCCGAGATCTGCGGAAAGAGCCGTTCATCCTGTTTGCGCGCCGGATGGGACCGCTGGCGTTCGACCGGACTATCGCCTGCTGCGAGCGCGACGGGTTCCGCCCGAACATTGTGCAGGATGCGCCGCAATGGCCGACTCTGGTGCGCCTGGTGGCGGCGGGTCTGGGCGTCTCGCTGGCACCGGCTTGCGTGGCCACCGTGGCGATACCCGGAGCGGTTTATCGCGAGGTGCGCGCGGCATGCAGAACAACCGTGGATCTGGGCATCAAGACTGGGGCGGCGACAACGCCGGCGGGCAACTTTATCGCGATCGCGCGCGAGCGTTTCACGCGGTAGGCGGCGGCTGCGATACGGCGGCATTCGCGATCAAAAGAGTAGTAGACAACCTACAGACATTGTAGTAGAGTGTCTACTGCATCGCATGGCAGCCCAGGAACCTTACAAGAACCGCATTGAGCTGTTGCAGGGGACGCTCGACATGCTGATCCTGACCACGCTGCAGTGGGGTCCGCGGCACGGTCACGGGATCAGCCAGCAGATTCGGGCCGGGTCGGGCGAACTTCTCCAGGTGGAAACCGGGTCGCTTTATCCGGCTCTGCATCGCCTGGAAAGGCAGGGCTGGCTTGCTTCGGAATGGAAGCTTTCCGAAAAAAATCAGCGGGCCAAATACTATCGCCTCACCGCGGCTGGAAAGAAGCAATTGCTGGCTGAAGAATCGAAATGGAAGTTGCTGGTGAGGGCGATAGCGGGCGTTCTGAAGCCCGCCCAATGAGGCTGAAATGCTGTACCGTCGCCTGAAGTCCTTGATCTATCGCACGCTGCTGCGCCGACAAGCCGGCCGCGACCTGGACGAGGAAATTCGGGCGCATCTTGCCATCGACACCGGGGAACGTATGGATCGCGGAGAAGCGCCTGGGCTTGCGGAGCAGAATGCACGGCGCGCGCTCGGGAACCAGCTTCTCATCAAAGAAGTCACGCGCGAGATGTGGGGCTGGAGTGCGGTGGAGAGAATCTGGCGCGATCTTCTGTATGCGTTGCGGCAAATCAAGCGAAGCCCCGGTTTTGCAGCCGTTGCGATTCTTTCGTTGACGCTCGGCATCGGCGCCAACACCGCGATCTTTTCGGTCCTGAATGCGACGCTGCTCAGGCTGTTGCCGGTTGGTGCGCCCGATGAGCTGTTCGTCCTTCGCCAGCAGGCGCACACCACTCTCCCGCAACGTTTCTCTTATCCGATGTTCTTGCGGCTGCGTGATGCCCGGTCCGGCGCCCTTGGTGTCGCGGCCATGAGCCGCGTGGCGCGCGCTCAAGCATCGCTCGAAGCGGGATCACAATTCGAGGTTGCATCGTATCAGCTCGTATCGGGCGAATGTTTCCGCGTGCTGGGCTTGTCTCCGGCGTTGGGACGCCTGCTCGTTCCGGGCGACAACGAAAACATCGGGGCGCATCCAGTGGCTGTGATCAGTTACGGATATTGGCAGCGTGCGTTCGCGGGATCAGCGGACGTGGCCGGGCAGGAAGATTCGCTTGAACGGAACGCCCTTCACCATCGTCGGTGTCGCGCCCGCAAATTTCCGGGGAGTGTGGCTGGAATCACCCGCCGATGTCTGGATTCCGATCGTAATGCAAAGCGACGTTCACTACGCGCAGAACTTCAGCAGCCACCAGGATGCCGATCCGGAAAAGCCCTGGCCGCCGCAAGAATTCGTGGAATGGCTGGATGTGATCGTGAGAGTGAAACCGGCATCCGCTTTCGCGGCGCGCAATGTTCTGAACGGCGCCTTTCTGCGATCGGAGGACAACATTACCGGCCATCTTGCGGCGGATGTCCGGCGCTATTTCCTGGAACGGAGTATCACGCTGGAGCCCTTCAGCCGCGGGGCTTCCAATCTGCGCCAGCGATGGACGTCGCCGCTCGTTGCGATGATGGCCATGGTCGGGCTGGTTTTGCTGATTGCGTGCGCCAACGCTGCCAATTTGCTGCTGGCGCGCGCGGAAGGCCGCCGCCGCGAAATCGCCGTGCGATTATCGATTGGCGCCAGCCGCGGGCGCTTGATCCAGCAACTGCTCACCGAAAGCTTCCTGCTGGTTGCTGTGTCCACCGGATTGGGTCTGCTCTTCGCGCTCTGGGCGAGCGATGCCTTGGTGCGTATGGCTCTGGGCTCCGTCACAGGTCCCAGTCCGTTCCCTACCGGGGTGGACCGAAATGTTTTGATCTTTGCAATCGGGATTTCCGTTCTCACCGGCTTTCTGTTTAGCCTGGCGCCCGCATTGCGCGCCACGCGGCTGGAGCTTGGCGCGGCAATGAAGACGGCCTCTCGAAGCGCGTTCGCCGGTTCGCGTTTCAGTGCGGCAAAGCTCCTGGTGGCTGCACAAGTGGCGCTTTCGCTGCTAGTGGTGTGCGGGGCTGGACTGTTCGCGCGCAGCCTTCGCAACCTGGTTCATCAAGACCTGGGATTCGACCGCGAGCACGTTTTGACAGTTTGGATGGATCCGCGCTCCGCCGGTTTTGACGCGAAGCAATTACCCGGTTTGTACCGTGGACTGGTGGAACGCATGCAAATCGTTCCCGGGGTTCGCTCGGCCGCCGTATCGATGTGCGGCCTGGCGGTGGAGTGCCGCTCCGTCACCGGGCCCGTCAAAATCTCCGGCTACCAGCCGGCTCCCGGCGAGGACGTCAGGATTCAGTACAACTTCGCTGGCCCGGAATATTTTTCCACGGTTGGAATGCATTTATTAAACGGCCGCAACTTCACTTCGCGCGATAGCGGCAGCCGGTTCGTGATCGTCAATCGAGCGACGGTGCAGCGGTATTTTGCGAATCGAAACCCGCTCGGCCAGCGCTTCGGCGAGAACCTGGAATCGGAAATCATCGGCGTGGTTGAGGACGCGCGCGTGAATCGGGTTCGCGAGCCGGCGGTTCCCATGGCGTATGAACCGCTGGAAGGAAACCTGGTGTACGCGGGCAGCTTGGAAATACGCGCGGCCGGTGATCCCGGCGCAATCGCGGCCGATGTTCGCAAAGCGATTCGCGATTTCGCGCCCGATCTTCCTATCGAACGCATCACGCCGCTCGAGGTGCAAGTGGATCGCAGCTTGAATCTGGAGCGCATGGGCGCAGTTGTTACCAGTGCTTTTGGCATATTGGCTCTGGGGCTGGCCTGTTTCGGACTCTACGGCGTTATGTCGTATGCGGTTTCGCGGCGGACGCCGGAGATTGGAGTGCGCATGGCTCTGGGCGCGCAACCGTCGAACGTGCTGTGGGCGATTCTCAAGGAGGCGCTGGCACTCATCGCGCTGGGTTTGGCCGTCGGAGTGCCGGTGGTGATCGTCGCCTCGCGTTCCATCGCGGCCCTCCTTTATGGCATCGCGCCGGACGATCCGGTGACGCTGGTGTCGACGATTTTCATCTTGACCGCGGTCGCGGTATTTGCGGCGCTCTGGCCGGCCTGGCGAGCATCGCGAGTGAATCCCGTGGCGGCTCTCCGGCACGAATAAAGCGGCGCTATTTGGGTCCCGGCCGGATGCCGGCGATGTTGGTCTTAATCCGATACAGGCCGGTGCGCGCCGTCACATAAAGAGTCTTGCCATCCGCGTCGCCCCACGCGCAATTGGCGGGAACTTCGGGAAATGCAATGATTCCGAGCAATTTCGCCTGCGGAGAAATCACCAGAATTCCTCCGGGGCCGGTGGCCCAAACGTTGCCTGCCGTGTCCACCTTCATGCCGTCAGGCAACCCAGCTCCGGTCTCTTTGTCCGCATCAAAGAAGACGCGCCCGTTGTCCAGGGTGCCGTCCGGTTTCACGTCGTAAACGTTCCATGTTTTACCGGCGGAATTGGCGACGTAAAGTTTCTTCTCATCCGGTGAAAAGGCCAAGCCGTTCGGTAACGCCAGATCCTTCACCACGGCGTCGATCTTTCCAGCGGGCGTGATCCGAAAAACTCCGTTGAAATTCAACTCGCGCAATGGACTCTTCAGCGCCTCCGCCAAACCCTGTCCCGGATTGAGCAACCCAAACGGCGGATCGGTGAAGTAGATGTTTTGATTTCTTGTGACAACGACGTCGTTCGGGCTGTTGAATCGCTTGCCTTCATAACGGTCGGCCAGCACGGTGAGCTTTCCATCCCGCCCGATACGCGACACGCGGCGGTTGCCGTGTTCGCAAGCAATGATGCGCCCCAGTTTGTCGAGCGTGAGGCCGTTGGTCCCTACCTGCTTGCCGGCCGGATAGGAGTCGGCGAAAATGTGGTCGCGAAAAACCATCGCGCCGCCCGAGCGCGACCATTGCATGATCACATTGCCCGGAATGTCGCTGAACAGCAGATAGGCGCTGGGCCGATACCAAACCGGCCCTTCCACGAATTGAAATCCTCCAGCCACCTTCTCCACCTTCGCGCCCGGCGAAACCAGTTTGTCAAAAGCGGGATCCATGCGGCGAATGGTGGATTGCGCCGCGGGCTGGGCGAAGAGCGAGGAACTTGCCAGAGCAAGTGTGACGAGAGCCTGCGTTTTCATGCTGCCAATTCTATATGTGCCTGCCATGCCTTGGACGCAAACGCGGGCTCAAACATTTCAGGATGCAGGATTTCAGCCAGGATTTCGAGCGATTCCACTAGGCGCGGGCCGGGGCGGTTGAAATATTGATTGCCGTCGGCCAAATAAACTTGGCCGGTTTGGACCGCTCGCAGCTTCCGCCATTCCGGCCGGTTGGTGAGCCAGTACATCTCGGCGCAAGTGCGATTCAGATCGAAGCCGCACGGCATGGTGATGATCACATCCGGATCGGCATCGGCCAGCTCGCTGCCACGTCATCCAGGGCGAATGCGCGCCCGCTTGTCCGAACAGGTTCACCGCGCCGGCCATTTCCACCAGCTCAGGAACCCAGTTGCCCGCGGCCATCAACGGCTCGTGCCATTCGATGCAGGCGACCCGGGGACGCAAGTGTGAAGCGCAGGCGCGCTCGGAGATCCGCCGCATCTTGCTCTGAAGATCCGCGACCACTTCTTCGCCGCGTTCCGCCACGTCGCACGCCGCCGCCACGCGCCGGATGTCGGACCAAACATCGGCCAGCGAATTCGGCTCCAGCGCGACCAATTTCGGGCGGCTGGTCACCCAGCCGGTAAGCGCGCGCTCCACATCCTCCAGGCTCACGGCGCAGACGCGGCACTGCGTTTGGGTGATAACATGGGTCGGCTGCAACGCGTCCAACAGCTCGCGCGAGACTTCGTAGACTGAGAGCGCATTGGCGACCTGCTGCTTCACCCGCTGGTCGATTTCGGCGCTCGATCCATCGGTTGGGAAGGCTGGCGCGGTGCAAATCGGCAGCGCAAGGATCTCCGGCGGGAAATCGCATTCGTGCGAGCGTCCCACCTGATAGCGGCTCAGTCCGAGCGAAGCAACAATCTCGCTGGCGCTGGCAATTAACGACACGATCCGGAGCATTACTATTACGATATGCGCTTTTTGATTCTGCTGGCCATAGGCATTTCGACCGCTTACAGCGCGGATTTTACGACTTACATTGGAGGAACGAGCCAAACCCAATCCATCGCGGTCTCGGCGATTGCGACCGATTCGGCTGGCAACACCTACGTGACGGGCAGCAACGCCTTCGTCACGAAGCTGGACCCCTCCGGCAACATCGTTTTCACCACGTCAATTGGTCCGGTTGGCAGCTTTGGCAATGCCATCGCGGTCGATCCCGCAGGCAACATTTGGGTGGGAGGCCAGACTCACCGACACTAATTTTCCGTTAGTGAGCGCCCTGCAGTCCTCGGGGGTGCCGGGCGGCAGCCGGATTCTTGGTGAAGATGGCTCCGGATGGAACGGTCGTTTATTCTTCGTATTTGGGTGGCATCCTTGGCAACAGCGGTGTGAATGGCGTCGCGACGGATCAAAGCGGCAACGTCTACGTGACTGGGCTTCACCGACGCCAGCGACTTTCCAACCACGCCGGGACTGCCCGCGGGGCCTGTAACCGGGAGTTATCCGCCCGTGTATGGCGTATTCGCTGCCAAGCTCGACTCTACCGGGCAGAAGATCCTGTATTCCACCGTAATCGCAGGAATGAACTGTGACTCTTGTGGGACTCCTAATGTTCCTAGGACCGTGGGGATCGGGATTGCGGTGGATGGATCCGGTAACGCCGTGGTGGCCGGCGACACCAACTCCACCGATCTACCCGTGAACTCCGGAGGTAATTCAATCCCTGGAGCATTCGTTTTCAAGATCAATGCCTCGGGAAGCGAAATGGTCTATTTCACTTACCTCGGGTCCGGAGTGAGCGTTGGTAATTTCTTTTTTCCCGATACGGGCGCTGCGAGCCCGATTGCCGCCGACACGTCCGGCAACGCCTACCTCGCGGGATCTATGAATGATTCGAGCGGCAAACCCCAGACGTTTGTCGCTGAGCTGAGCCCGGAAGGTGCGGGCGTGTGGTCGGTATTGTTGGGCAGTTCAGCCGGCAGTTGGGCGAACGCGATCAGCCTCGACAGTTCCGATGCTGTATGGATTACCGGGACCAACGGGACGATGTCGCCGGGGGAATCCTTCGTGGAGCAATTGGTATCCCCTGGCCCCGCGCCTCCATACTCAGCGCAATTCCCAGCGGGCGCAGCGGGGCAAGCCATCGCCATCGATCCAAGCGGCGCGGTTCATTTTGCTGGCGCATTGGGCCTGGTGTCCACTCTAACGCCGTCGCAACCGCTGGCTCCGCGCGTACTCAGCATTGTGAATGCTGCGTCCGGTCAACTCTCGGGGACCATCGCACCGGGCGAGGTGATCTCGATTTACGGCCTCGAACTCTCTCCAATAACCGTGCCCGCGACAGCGGCGCCCGTGAACGGCGCTTTCCCGAACACGCTCGGTGGAGTGCAGGTGCTGGTGAATGGAAGCCCTGTTCCCTTGCTGTATGTTTCCTATTCGCAAATCAATGCCGAGATCCCTTCACCCATCCCAGACGCTGCGAGCGGGATCGCTGACCTACGGGTGGTACAGACGGTGGTCATGTGGGATCCGGTGCAGCAGATCACTTACATGGTGACGCTTCCCGATTTTCGTCTCGCGGTGGCTAGCTCGGACTTTGCCGTGTTCGAGAAGACCGGCGGCTCGATGGCGGTACTCAATCAGGACGGAACGGTCAACAAGATCGCGAATCCAGCCAAGCCGGGGAGCGTTGTCAGTATCTGGGCCACTGGATTCGGCTCGGCAGCCGGGCCCGTCAACGGCTCAGTGGCCACGGCCGCAAACAACTACTGCGACACCTGCCAGGTCGTGTTGAACTACGAGTCAACCAACATCCCGGAAACCGTGCAATACGCCGGATCGTCGCCCGGCCTCATCGACGGGCTGACGCAGATCAATTTCACGATCCCGACTGAATTAAACAGCGACGGCGCGTGGGTGTACTTCACTCCTCCCGGGCAGACGCAACAGATTCAACTCGGGTGGGTAAACATATCGCAATGACCAGCCGTCGTTCTGCATTGCTGCTCGCAGTTATAGTCTCCACTGCTTATTGCGCGGATTTTACGACCTATATTGGAGATCAGAACCAATATACGGTCGTTGCGATTACGACGGACTCGGCGGGCAACACCTACGTGACCGGGAAGCCGGTGCATTCGCATCGACGCCGTCGGAATTTTTAGCCGATGTCTTCGTCGCAAAACTGGATGCCACGGGAACATCGTCTTCACCACCACTTTCGGCGGCAAAGGCAGCGACCAGGGCAATGCCATCGCGGTTGATCCAATGGGGAACATCTGGGTGGGCGGTTCCACCTCGTCGGAGAATTTTCCGCTGCGATGATGCGTCTGCAAACGTCGCAGGGCTCCGGCAACCCCGGCGGCACCGGATTCCTGGTGAAATTGGCGCCCGATGGCACCGTGATTTATTCCTCGTATTTCGGCGGGCTGCTGGGCGCCAGCAGCGTGAACGGCGTCGCCACCGATCAGAACGGCAACGTGTATCTGACCGGCATCAACCGATTCCAGCGATTTTCCTGCCACGCCCGGCCTTCCCGCCGGGAAGGTGACAGCCAATGAAATCACGCCCGTTTCCGGCGCGTTTATCACGAAGCTGGATGCCACGGGCCATCCAAATCCTCTACTCGGCACTCCTCGTGGGAAATGCGGTGGATTGCTCCGGCGGCAGCAGTTGCTTTCTTTCGGCGCGCGGAACGTCGGGTGTGAGCATTGCGATCGATGCGGCGGGCGATGCGTTCATCGCTGGCAATACCAACACCACCGATCTGCCGGTGACGGCGGGAATCGCTTTTGGATATGGAGCATTCGCTGCCAAGATCAATGCGGCTGGAAACCAGCTGGCGTATTTGACGTACTTGGGTCCGCCATGCCGGAAGCTCGTGCCCTCTCGGGCCTGCGCAAAAAATCACCGCGAGTGCCATCGCTGCCGACGCCGCAGGCAATGCCTTATCTGACCGGATCCACAGACGATCCCAAATTTCCCGCGACGTCCGGCGCGTACCAGACCACATCTCAATGCCGACTCCCGAATTCGTCTGCGCCTTCCGACGCGTTTGCGATCAAGCTTGGCCCTGCTGGCACGACGGTCTGGGCGACGTATCTGGGCGGGCCTGGAAACGATGCACGCCAATTCGATCAGCCTGGACAGTTCCGGCAATGTCTGGCTGGTGGGAAGCAACGGCGCTGGCTTTCCGGGCGGATCGGCCCGGCTACGTCGCCGCTGCAGGCGATTTCCTGGTCGGAACTGAGCGCCGACGGCTCCGCACTTTCGTACTCCGCGGAGTTTCCGGCAGGCGCAGTAGGGCAAAGCGTCAGCGTGGATCCGAACGGCGTGATCCATGCCGCGGGCGCGGCCGGCCTGATTTCGACCATCACTCCGGCGCAGCCTTTCGCTTCTCGCGTATCTTGGGCGTCGTGAATGCGGCGGCGCGGCCAACTCTCGGGACGCATTTCGCCGGGCGAAGTGATTTCGATCTTCGGCTTCGGCCTGGGTCCGACTACTGCCGTCACAGCCGTACCTGCCAACGGCGTTTTTCCGACTTCACTCGGCGGCGTTCAGGTCCTGGTCAACGGCTCCGCGATTCCTCTGCTCTACGTGTCGGCTTCGCAGATCAATGCGGAGATTCCGGCGCCCTTGAACGGCATGGACGAAGCCGTGATTCAGGTGGTGAACAACACCACGACTGCTGCCCGATTTCCGCGTCTCGGTGGATCCCTCCATCTTCGGCATTTTCCTGAACCCCGACGGTTCAATGCGCGGCGATCAACCAGGACGGCAGCGTCAACTCGTCGTCGAATCCGGCCAAAGCCGGAACCATCGTCAGTGTCTGGGCCACGGGATTCGGCGACGCCGCCGGTTCCGTGAACGGCGCTCGTAGCGACGGCCGCGAACAACTGGTGTCCCTACTGCTCCGTCTCCGTGGGTAACGGAACCGAAACCGTCGCAGTACGCCGGCGCGGCGCCCGGCCTGATCGATGGGCTAATGCAAATCAATTTCATGGTCCCAGCCCAATTGGGCGCAGCCCAGAGTCAGTCGTTTTCTTCGAGTTCAGTCTTGGGCGGATGCGGGGTTTCGTTTGGGTGTCACAGTGACAAGAATTTGGCACTTGTGCCGAAAGCTTGCCACGTTTTGAAGTTGGCTGATCTCGCTGGAAGGGAGATGTGAAAACTCAAGGAGCCGGTCGGGAGGGAGTTCAGTAGGGGTTCTAAAGAAGTTTCTTGGTTTGGAGAGTACGAAGGGGAAGTTACTGAGGAACGACCTCTGCTCCTTGAGCTTGATTTGATTTCACGCGCAGACAGAGTTGCACGCGCCTCGCCAAAACCGCAAAGTACTTATTTCCTAGGCGTGATGGCTCGGAAGGGCTAGAAAAAATTACCCGGTTGGAACGTGCGAGCAGTGCAAATACGGTACAGATTTCCGTCCTGGCTAACCGATTTGGAACCTACGCGAGTCGACAATCCGCGACCTTGAGACGTTTCCACCGACTGACATCGTAATGGCTGTGTCCTACGGTTGTTTTAGCGTTGGAAGCGACGACACGCGCTGCACTTTGCCGGACCGTGCGTCTTCAATGGAAACGTGATTCGCTTCGAGCGTGGTGCCGAGCGTCTGGTCCAGCGCCACGCGCGCATTGCTGAAATCAACCAGCGCGGCAATCTCGGCCGATTGCGCGGCCACCAGATCCCGTTGCTGCTGAACCACATTAAACGGCGTGGATGCCCCTCCGGCCAGTTTCTTTTGTTCCGCATCCAACAACTGCTGCTGCAGAATCCGGGTTTGAACGGCGGCGCGATATCGCCCGCGCGCCTGCCGCATGGCCACCAGATAATTGGAAACGTCCACCGCTACTTGATTGAGATCCTTGCTCAACTGGATTTGCGACTGGCGAAGCTGCAACTGGTCGATGGCATAGTCGGCCTGCGCCTGATCGTTCCGAGCGGCGTCTGGAAATAAGCCGCGGCGCGATTGGTGGGGAAATTACGCCGCAAAACCTGGCCGACCGCAGTCCCGATTCCGCCGTCGAAGTAAGGATTGGCGGTTTGGACGCCGAAGCTGCTGACCACGGTTTTGGGCTGGCCCGCCAAACCAGCCGCGCTTTCCGTCGCGATGCCCACCAGCAAAGGCAGGATTCCGTTGCGCGTCCCCAGAGCCGAGATCTCACTGCTGGTAACGCCGAGACGTTCCGCCGCCAGATCGCTGCGGTTGGCGAGAGCTGTTTGCAGAAGGTCCTTGAGCGGCGGAGATTCGTCAGTCTCCGGCACCGCGATCCGATCGAGCGGAACAATTTGGACGGAAGCGAGCAACGGGTCGGCGATGCCGCGGCGGCTCAAAAGATTCTTGAGCTGTAGTTCCTGCTGCCGCAGATTGGTTTGGGAATTCACCAAATCGTACTGTGCGGTGGCCAGCTGCGATTCCGCGGTGACCACATCCAGGCGAGCCAAGGTCCCGGCACGTTCCTGGAGCCTGGCTATTCGTCATAAAACTTCTGCGCCACTTCCACGGCGTTGGATTTCGCTTTGATATCTTCGTATCCGGCCGACAACGCATAGTAAAGGTTGAGCACCTGATTCACCGTATTGCTCACCTGGGTCTTGAAGTTCAACGCGGAAGCTTTCACGTTCAATTGGCTTACTCGAATGGTGCGGGCGTTCACCGCGACCCCGAAGCCGCGCAGCAGGTTCTGCTGGAACGTTAAAGTGAGGCTGGGCGCGGAGGATGGATTCAACACATCGGTAGGCGCGTTCTCGTTCAGATAGCTGTCCCGATAACTCACCGTAACGTTGCCGCCGATCAGGAACCCCTGTTGATAGGTGAAAGCGACGAGTTCCGGGTATTGGAAATCAGCACCGGCAGAACGCTTTGCACAGTATCGGCTTGAGGCGCCGTCTGATGGCTGAACACCGTGTTTCCTGGATGATGGGGTCCAGCGTTTGAGCGATAGGGCCAATTTGAGCGATGGTTGCATTGGTGGCGGAGGTGCCATTAGCCGCCATTGCCGCCGCGTGCTCACGCCCGCGGCCGCCTGGCTTCCCGCCACCCCTTGGCCATTGGCCACGTTACCGGCCTGAGGCGGCGCTGCTCGGCACTCCAGGCAACGCGCCGCCAGCGCGGGAGCGCTCCAGTTGCCACTCGGCCAGGATCGGGTTGTAGCGCGCCACCTCGATGTCGATATTGTTTTCGAGCGCCAGCGCGATAGCATCCTGGACGGTCAGGTAAAGCATGCCGGCCCGAATCAGCTCGCGCAGGCGGCCGGAATTTTCCAGGCGAACGGGTGGAATTTGCGGACGGCAGATATGGCCGCACGGCGACGAAGGCGGACGGGCGGACCGGCTCCACGGTTGGTTCTTGAGCGCTCAGTAAAGCGAGGCACAGACGCACGCGATCATGGACTCATCCAACGGTCAATGTTGCGCGCCAGGTCATGGATGCACGTCCGTTGGCAGAGTGGCCGGAAGTTGCGAGGGACGGGAAATGGTCCCGGCCAAAGCTTCATCGAAGGTAATATTGTTGGCTTCCAGCGTCCGGCCCAAAGCCTGATCCAGCCCAATGCGCGCGTGGCTATAGTTGGCCAGCGCTTGCACCTCCGCGCTTGCGGCGCTGGCGACGTTTTGCTCATCCAGCACCACCTGATAAGCCGTGGACGCTCCCAGCGCCAATCTCTTTTGGTCGGCTTCGAGCGTCTGCTGTTGCAGAGCGCTGGCTTTGACGGCGGCGGCATATCGCGCCCGCGCCTGTTGCAGTCCGATCACCGCGTTTTGCACATCCACCCGCACCTGGTTGATGTTCTGCTGCAGGCCGAGTTCGCTCTGCCGCAGCTCCAGTTCGCTGGTCACGTAGTCGGATTGCGCCGCGCGATTCCGCAGCGGAATGTTCAGCGCGATCCCCGCCGAATAATTCGGATAATTGCGGCGGAACATCTCGCCCAGCAGGTTGCCATAACCGCCCGCCAGATACGCCACACCGGGCGTTTGCTCGCCGACCGCGGTGATGGGTCCCGTCAGCCCGTTGTTGGTCAGCTCCGCGAAAGCCTGCAAGGTCGGCTTCAAGGCGTTCTTGATCCCCACCAGGTTCAACTTGTCGCTATCGATATTCAGGCGGCTCTGCGCGATCTCAGACCGGTTGGCCAGCGCTTGTTCCACCAGTTGCTTCACCGGCGGCGTCTCGTCTCTGGCCGGAATGGTGATGGTGTCGAGCGGAATGACATGCGCATCGATCAGCGTGCTGTTGCGCGATTCCGTTGCGGCTGATGGCGTTCTTCAGAACCGTTTCCTGCTGCAGCAGATTGGTCTGCGAGACCAGCAAATCCTGCTGGCTGACATAGACCTGAGCCTCCGCGCGCGTGACTTCGATGGGCGCCAGCGTGCCGGCCTCGCGCCTGTTTCCGGTTGTTATCCAGGAGCTGCTCTGCGCGGCCGACAATTCGCGCTGCCGGGCGCGCGACGTCTTCCCAGAACTCCACCAGGTCCCAATACAAGTTCAGAACCGCGGAAACCGTGGTGGCCACCTGCTGCTTGAATTGCAGATTGGTGACTTTGATGTTGTTCTTCTGCACGCGGATATTGCGGCCATTCACCGCCGATCCGAAACCATATAGCAAATTCTGCGTTACTTGCAGATCCAGATAGCCCGAGGTGTAGGGATCGATGCTGAACAGCGCGCTGTT
The DNA here is from genome assembly GCA_963713415.1 of Bryobacterales bacterium. Taxonomy (GTDB): domain Bacteria; phylum Acidobacteriota; class Terriglobia; order Bryobacterales; family Bryobacteraceae; genus Palsa-89. The sequence goes on from CAVQLV010000004.1 coordinate 191,469, forward strand.
TACGTTGGTGTAGTTGTTGTAGTAAGTGAACTGGGCGCTCATGCCGAAGTCCCAGGTCTGGTTGGTATACCGCTTGCAGGGTGCGAGTCTGCTGGATCAGGGCGGTGGTTCCGGTCAGGATGGTGTTGCTTTGCGGGCTGGTGGTATGGGCGGCGCTTCCAATGATGGTAAGAGTGGGATCGAAGGATGAGATCGGCGGGCCCAATTGCGTCACGATGCCTCCACCGGAGCTGACTCCTTCGCCGGCCGCGCCCACCGCGCCAATGGTGGTGACGGTAACTCCCGTCAGGCTGACGCTGACGGTCCGTTGGCTACGCCCACGCCGACGCTGCGCAGCGCGCCGCCGGCCCGCGCGCGCCGCAACACTTCCTGAGCCAACAGCGGGCCATAGCGCTGGACTTCGATGTCCAGGTTATTTTCAACCGCCAGCGCCACCGCGTCTTGCGCGGACAAATACAGGTTTCCCGCGTGCATCAGAGATTCCAGCCGCAGCGTATTGGTCAGATTTGCGGGTGGAACCGGCCGCGCTCGAAAGGGCCGAGTCAGCCTGAGCAACGGACCCTGCGCCGGGTCGATCCGGACCGCGTTCTCAGCCCCCGCCGGAGCGGCGAGCACTAGAAAAGCCGGCACGGCCAGCAGCAAGACAGACCATCGAAAACGCCAAAATTGCATCCTGAGGATACCTCCAAATCTCGACTAGGAAATCAACCGTGCCCTGAGGATCGACGCCCCTCTTGGTAACGCCGCGCACAACGCAGCGGGACGCGATTGACGTGTCTTTTCCCGGCAAGCGCGACCCGCGCTGTGCGCTCCTTGGCTTTCCGCCGTCGCACCGGGGGCGCTTCAAGTTATTGATAATGAAAACAGAACCAAGGATTTCCGTTTTCACGATTTTAGCACGATAAGACTTGGCGAGTGCCGAGCATGCCGTAGTTACACCTTACGCTAAACTTGCGGTGGAGCATGCGGCGCATCAAGATCCTGGTTTCCTACGATGGAACCGACTATCACGGCTGGCAGGTGCAGCCGGGATTGCCGACCATCCAGGCGCGCTCGAACAGGTGATTTCGGAGATCGAAGGCCGGCCCGTGCAGGTGGCCGGCTCCGGCCGGACCGACGCGGGGGTGCATGCCGTTGGGCAGGTGGCTGCGTTTTCGATCGAGAATCCAATTCCGGTGGACAACCTGCGGCGCGCCATGAACCGGCTGCTGCCGCGCGATATTCGCGTGCTCAGTGTGGAAGATGCCGCGATGGATTTTCATCCGCGCTTCCAAGCCAGGCGCAAGACTTACGAATACCGGATCTTTCGCGGCGAGATCTGTTCGCCGTTTGAGCGGCGGTATGTCTGTCACCATCCGTACCCGCTCGCGATCGAAGAGATGATCGCGCTGGCGCCGCTGCTCGAAGGCGAGCATGATTTTCGGGCGTTCGCGGCGTCGGACGATCGCGATGAGCTGGGGCTGTCCAAAGTGCGGACTATCTTTTGCTCGCGGCTCGCGCTGGAAGGCGAACGGCTGATTTATCGCGTCACCGGCAGCGGATTTCTGAAGCATATGGTGCGGAACATGGTGGGCGTGCTGCTGGAAGCAGGGAAGGGAAATGTGGATCGCGCCGCGTTCCTGGCGCGCCTGGAGCCAGGCTGCGAGATTCCGCCCGGGCCGACGGCGCCCGCGCGGGGGCTGTTTCTGATGTCAGTCGAATACTGATGACTCGCACGGATCACACGCCGTCCGCGGGGCATTTCCATATGTTGCTATCAGGCACTTGACCAGACCCGCCCGCCGGAATTTAGTCGCAGGCGTTGACCTCTGGAGGGTAGACTTTACCTATGGGCCAGCCTATCTTCACGCTGAACGCACGAGGAAACGGCACGAGGAAATGTGACGCAGGGTGCGCCTGGCGAGCAATTACATTTTTAATATGATCTTCGTGAGGGAGCACGAACTATGAAGTTCAATGCCGTGCTAAACCTCATGCCGGAAGAGACTGGTAGGGTCGTCGAACTCGCTGTTTCATTAGAGTACAGGCATCTGGAAGAGACGCCTGAGACTCGTTACAGCGTTCTGAAGGTCTAGCGGGACCTTGCCTGGACCTGGAGCGATCTCGCATCGGCGCTGGATTACACCACGTTAAGCTTTCCCCTTCAGGGTACAATAAAACTTGGCTTCTGCCGCAGTCCACAACGATGCCTATACACCTTCGCAGGTTTCGGCGGTCACTGGCCTTCCGCTCCCGGCGGTGCACAAGGCGATTGAATATAAGTTGATCCGTCCCAAACTGGTTCGCGAGGGGCGTTCGGTTCAACGGTTGCTGTCCCGGTCTCAGGCTCTCTATCTGCGAATGGAAGCCAAAGGGCTGAAATCGCTGCCCTTGGCCGAGCGTCGCCAAGTGGCGCGAGCCATTGAACAAAACCCGAAGATGGATGCAATGCTCGTCTCCGAGGGAAGCGTTATCCTCATCCAGTGCAAGTCAGCTCGCAAAGAGGTGGAGACGGGACTTCGCCGCCTGACCGAGGCCACCCGCATGGTGGAGTCGGACCCGGAAATTCTGCGCGGTGCACCAGTGTACAAGGGGACCAGGATCCAGATACATGCGATCGCTGACATGCTGTCGCAGGGAGCGTCGGTTGCGGAGATTCTCGAAGGGTATCCGGCGCTTACTCAGGAGAAGGTTCAGTTGGCCCCAATGTACGTCCAGGCATTTCCTCGCAGAGGGAGGCCGGTCCCGCGAACATGGGCTAAGCGTCCGCCGCGGCGCCTGAGTCAGCGGCGGCTCTCAGCTACATAAGGTTCCTGCCGGTTGCTGAAATTCCTAATCGACGAGTGCCTTCACACATCGCTCGTCAAGGTGGCGCAGGCAGGCGGACATTTGTGTGACCACGTGAACTTCCTCGGGCTTGGCGGGAGGAAGGATTGGCAGTTGATGACGAAAATCCGAAGCGAGGATTGCACGTTTGTCACAAACAATCGAGCGGATTTCACATCGCTTTACACCAAAGAACAACTGCACGCTGGTCTTGTCATTATCCTGCCGAACGTTATTCCCTCGCGCCAGCGAGAGCTTTTCGAAGCTGTTTTATCACACATCGGCAAGCGGGACCTGATCAACGCCATTTTGGAAGTGAATCTTGCGGGCGCGAAAGCAACTTTGCAGGAATATTCGTATCCTCCGCGATAAAAGTTCCAATCGGGGTTCTTGCTTAGTTGCCAGGCTCGGCGCTCACTTGCCCGGCCGTCCCGCTTCCCCACCGCCGGAGCGCTGCCTGAAGACGATCTTTATCCACCGGTTTCGTCAGATAATCGTCCATGCCGAAGGAGAAGCATTTCTCTTTTTCACTTTGAAACGCGTTCGCGGTTACGGCCACGATGGGGATCGACGATAAACCGTCCCCAAGATTCCGGATCTCTTGCGTGGCTTGAAAACCGTCCATCACCGGCATCTGCACGTCCATGAAGATGAGATCGTAGCGGCGGGTTTTCACTTTTGCCACGGCCTCTTCCCCGTTCTCAGCCACTTCAATGGCGTATCCCAGATTGATGAGTTGATGACTGAGCACTTTTTGATTGATCCGATTGTCTTCGACAACCAGAATTGTTCCACCTTGTTTTTCGCGCGGCGCACCCTCGCCGTTAGCCGTGGACTTTACGGGCAGGGAAGCTGTCCCCAGACTCACCTTCACGAGGAACCAGAATGTGCTCCCCTCGCCCGGAACGCTCTCAAAACCGATCTCGCCGTCCATCAGTTCCACCAGGCGTTTGGAGATCGCGAGACCAAGGCCAGTGCCTCCGTAGCGCCGCGTAGTGGAGGTTTCGGCCTGAGTAAAGCTCTGAAACATGCGTTTTTGTGCTTCCTCGGGTATTCCGATTCCGGTGTCGGTGACCGACGCACGCAGCAAGACGCAATCCGGCTCAGCCGAAGCGCCGGCCGAAAGCGTCACGCGAATAGTGCCATGGCCGGTGAACTTGACCGCATTGGAGAGCAGATTCAGCAGGATTTGCCGGATGCGCACCGCATCGCCCGCCAGCAGGTCCGGAACGTCATCGCCCATCGCTACCACGATTTCCAAACCCTTGGCGCGGGCCGCTGCACTCACCACGCTGACCGAATTTCGCACCAGCTCCCGCGGCTGGAAGTTGGCTATTTCGAGCGTGAGCTTGCCCGCCTCGATCTTGGAAAAATCCAGAATGTCGTTGATGATGGTGAGCAGGGACGTGGCCGAGAATTGGATGCCTTCCAGGTATTCGCTTTGGCTCTCGGATAGCGGAGTTTCAGCTAGCAAGCTCCCCATGCCTATAATGCCGTTCATGGGTGTCCTGATTTCGTGGCTCATCATGGCCAGAAAATCGCTCTTGGCCTGATTTGCCCGTTCCGCTTCCGCCTTCAGTAGTTCTTCCTGCGCCAGCTTCCGGTCCAGCTCAGCGGTCCGATCCGCCACCAGACGCTCCAGTTCGTGCTGACGCCCTACCAGAATCCGCACGCGCCAGCGCCACATTATCACCGCCACAAAGCCAATCCCGTAGACTACCGCGATTTGGAATGGCGTAGTGCGCCACCAGGGCGGACGAATCTCGAACGAAAACCGGCTGACGGAGGACGTCTTGCCGCTGATCGAGTCGATGGCCAGCGCCTCAAATGAGTACCGTCCCGGGCCCAGTTCCGGGTACCGAATGGTATGCCCGGCCGTCTCCACCCACTCATCCTCTAAACCAACCAAGCGGTAGCGAAATTTCACGGCCTCTTCGTTGCGCAAAGTCAGGGACGCGAGCGACACGGTCAACGGATCATGTTTCCAGGCCAGCTCGCGGTTGACGAGCGGGTCCTTGGGTCCGTAGTCCACATCGACGAAGATCGGCGGTGGAGGCGCCTTGAGCGGCGCGGCGTTGGGCACCAGGAAGTGAGATAACCCACCGCTGGTTCCGATCCAGACCGAGCCGTCGCGATCTTCGAGGAACCCGCGGGCGTCGGTGTCATCCCAGATGAGACCATCGCCTGCTGTGTACCGCCGCAGCGACGTTCCATCCAGAATTTCGATCCCCTGGTCCTCGCCGAACCAAACCCAGCCGCGGCTATCGACGCGCAAGAACACCACTTCATTGGAAGACAGGCGCGGCGTTGTAAAGCCCTCGATCGTTCCGTTTCGTAATTGGAAATGAGCTACGCCGGCCCCGGTGGCGTTGATCCATAGCCCGCCGGATTGGTCGATCGCCAGGTCTTCCAGATGATGGCCGAGCTTGGCCCGGGAGATGTCCAGGCGCGTCCAGTTCGGGTCGTCGAAGCGGTATAGATTTTCATCCGAGATCGCCCAGATCTTGCCGCTCGAATCCTCTGCCATATCCTGAATCCTGTGGCCGCCAGAGCCGACGCCGGCTGCCGGATGAAATTCGGTTCGCCCGCGGGGCCGCTGGTTAATTCGCTCGCTAATAAAGAGCCCTTGGGCTGTAGACGCCCAGACGCGGTCGCGGGAATCTACAAAAACGTGCGACACCGCAGGCAAGTTCAATTGCCGGCCATGCAGCGTGGCTTCGTCAATTTGGATCAGCTTGCCTTGATAGGTGGCGGCCCACAGAAATCCGTCTTTCGATTTTTCAAGCGACAAGCATCGGGAGGGCGGATCGATTCCTGGTTGCGACCATGCTGTGAACCTGGAGGCGCCCGGCTCAAGTATGCTCAGCCCAAGTTCGTTGGCCGCCCAAACCCGCCGCCGGGAGTCCTGCTGCAGTGCCCAGATCTCGTCGCTTTCGAGACCCTGTCGAGTAGTCCATTGCTGCCAATCGCCATAGCCTAGCCATTTCCGCAGACCGTGCCCGAGCAAGCCGAACCAAACCGTACCCTCGCGGTCCTGGAGGATGGACGAAACCGTTCCTTTCCCGAAGCCCTTCGCTTCGGAAACAATTTCCCATTGTCCGCGCTGATAGCGGCCGACATCGGAACCGAAACTCGCCAGCACCCTCCCAGCGCGATCTTCGGCGAGACTCAGATACGTCACATCAGCAGCCGCATGTCGCGCCGGGTTCCGAATTTCGAATCTCTTATGGCCGGGCCCGAGCGCCGCAATATATTTCGGACCGCGAGCCCACAACTCGCCATTCGCCCGCACTAGGAGGCATTTCCAATCGTCCTCCGGCAAACCGTCCGATTTTCCATACTTCAGCAACTTTCCGTGGGAAATCGCGCATAGGCCCTTTCCGCATCCAAGCACGATGCTTCCGTCTGGTTTGGCAAGCACGCTGCTGACGGAGTTGGGATCAATTTGACTGCTCGCATCCGCCAACTGCAGCGGGCCAGCCTGCCAGGAATGTCCCTTATCCATGGACTTGATCACCAACACTCCAAATTGAGTGACCGCGTACACCAAGCCATCCGGTGAAGACGCCAGGGTTGTATCGTAAGGAATTCTCAGATTTTGCTGCTGGAAGGTGACGGTGGAAAAGCTTCGCTGGCCGGTACGGAACGCCAACCCGTCACGGGTTCCCACCCACAATCGCCCATCCCGGTCCAGGCTCAACGCCCGGACAAATCCGCTGGGCAAGCCTTCCTTCTCCCCAAACTGCCAGAAGCGCGAGCCATCATATTGATAAAGTCCGCTCTCGGTGCCGATCCAAAGGAAGCCCGCGCGGTCCTGAAGCAGACAATTGACGCTCAGATTTCCCAGTCCGTCAATGTAGTCCTTGAACGAGTATTGCTGGCCAAGGCATATGATTGCAGCCCAGAGAAGCGCAAGCGCATAGATGACCGCTCGCTTCAGGGATATACTCATTCTCTTCTATCATCGACAAGAGCATGCAAATAGATGAGGATACGCGGCAGATCCCTGCCCGGAAGAGCGTATTATTGAAAGAGCGGTACGTATCTGCGCGAAGCGTACCTGCCTAAGTTTCGACAATGCTGGAACTTGCTCTCTTGGTGGCCAGGCTTCTTTTAGCGGCGGTATTCCTTCTCGCCGGTATTGCCAAGCTCAGTGACCCCCAAGGCACCATCCAGGCTTTGCACGACTTTGGCCTGCCGTGGCGTCTGGCACAGGCTTTCGGCCTGGTGCTTTCCCTCGGCGAAATCCTGGTTGCGGTGGCGTTGATTCCCCTCGCCTCAGCGTGGTACGGAGCCTGCGGGGCGCTGGGTCTGCTCTTGATCTTCGTGGTGGCCATCGGCATCAACCTGGCCCGCGGGCGCAAACCGGATTGCCATTGCTTCGGACAGTTGCATTCCGCGCCGGTGGGTTGGCCGACGCTGGTTCGTAATGGGGTGCTCGGAGCCTTGCCCGGCTGGCTGGTCTATCGAGGACCAGTGCACGTTGGTCCATCTCTTTGGCAGCATCTCTCTGTGGCCAGCGACGACGAGCGCCGGCTGTTCGTCGTGGCCGGGTGCGTGATGTGTTTCTTGTTCTTTCGCGCCATGCGCCAAAAAGTTCGAGCCGAGCCCGAAGGGGCAACCGAGGATTTGTTTGACTGGGACTCGGAATCCGACGACGACGATGAGCCAGCGCCGGCCAGGGAACCGGTTGGCGAACGGCCCGCGCCGCCGACCACTGCGCCGAGGCCAATCGTACCGCGGCCAATGGTACCGCCCGATGGTCTGCCGATTGGAACGACCGCGCCGGAGTTCGCGCTGCCGTGCCTCACTGGCGAGGTTCGCCCGTTACAGTCCCTCCGCGAGCAGGGCAAAACGATTTGCCTGGTATTTTCCAGCCCCTTCTGCGAATCGTGCGCCGCGCTGGTGCCGTATGTCCGGCGTTGGATCGAGGAGTACCGGGAGTCATTGGACTTTTTTATCGTCAGCCGCGGCACCGCCAAGGACGCCATGGCGAAAATGAAAGATATGGATGTTTCGCGCGTGCTGCTTCAGAAGGATTTCGAAGTCTCCGAGATGTACGGCTGCACCGCTACGCCCGCGGCAGTTCTCATCGGCGCCGACGGAATGGTGCGGAGCCAGCTTGTGGTGGGACGGGACGAGATCAGAAAATTGATCGCATCCGTCGTCAAGCTTTCTTCGTCAAACTTTCTAACGTAGAGGCGCAAATCCGACCGGCAAAGCGGATCGTCAGTCCTTAAGGATCTCGTGCGCTGCATTGTAGCCCGGCGCGCCCATCACGCCGCCGCCCGGATGCGTTCCGGATCCGCATAAATAAAGCCCGCGGATGGGTGTGCGATAGCGTGCGCTGCCGGCCATCGGACGCATGACGAACATCTGATCCAGGCTCATTTCACCGTGGAAAATGTTTCCGCCTGTGAGCCCGAAGCGCCGCTCCAGATCGAGCGGAGTCAGCACCTGCCGGTCGATGACAAGATCGCGGAATCCGGGCGCGTATTCTTCGATCAGATCCAGGCAGCGATAGGCAAAAGGCTCGCGCAATTCATCCCAGGTGGCGTCGCGCAACGTGTACGGCGCGTACTGAATGAAAATGCCCATGACGTGCTTGCCCTCAGGCGCCAGCGGTGGGATCGTACAGGGTGGGGACGGTCAACTCCAGCAGCGGCGATTCAGAAGGGCGCCCATACTTAGCGTCGTCCCAGGCGCGCTCCACGTATTCAAGCGACGGACAGATGTGCATGGTGGCGCGATGCTGCGGCCCCTCGGCCCCCGGCAGCGCGCGGAAATTCGGCAGGCCGCTGAGCGCCAGATTGATCTTGCACGATGTCCCCTCGCTGCGATATTTGCGGATTGCGTCCAGAAAATCGGACGGCAGTGCGCTCGCATCGATCAGATGCAGGAACGTAAGCTGCGGCGTGAGGTTGCTAATCACAATATTCGCGTCGATTTCCTCGCCGCCCGTCGAGCACCACGCCCCGCGCGCGGCCATTGGCAATCTTGATGTGTTCGACACTCGCATTGGTGCGGATTTCGACGCCGCGGCTGCGCGCCGAGTCGGCAATTGCGTTCGAAACCGCGCCCATGCCTCCGCGCACGAAGCCCCACAGCCCCCGGTGACCGCCCACGCTTCCCATCACGTGATGCAGCAGAATGTACGCGGTGCCGGGCGAACGCGGTCCGCCGTTCGCTCCAATGACGCCGTCGGTGGCCAGCGTCACTTTAATCTCGCCCGATTCAAACCATTCGTCCAATAACTCCACCGCGCTTTGCGTGAATATCTTGACCAGCCCCACGATTTCCTTCGGACTCAGGCCCCGCATCTTGGCCGCGAGCTTCAGATAATCGATGAAATCGCCCACGCCTTTCGGCGGAAACTCGGGCGGCGTGGTCAGCAGCAGGCCTTCCACCACTTGCGAGAGCCGTTCGAGATGATCTTCGTAGGCGGGAAACACGGCGGCATCATGCCGGGAGAACTTGGCGATTTCCTCCAGCGTTTTGGCGCGATCCTGCCACATGAAAAGATGGCGGCCATCGGGGAAGGGCGAAAAGAACGCGGGATCCTTGGCATCCACGCGATAGCCGAAGCGCGCCAGTTCCAGATCGCGAATCACCCGCTCCTGCAGAAGGCTGGTCAAATATGCGGCCGTGGAGACGTGATATCCGGGCCAGATCTCTTCGGTGACCGCGCACCCGCCCACCAGTTCGCGGCGTTCCAGCACCAGCACGCGCCGCCCCGCTCGCGCCAGGTAGGCCGCGCAGACTAAGCCGTTGTGTCCGGCTCCAATGATGATCGCATCGGGTTTTTGCAAATCCGATTGTAGCTTGCTGTCTGATTACGGCGAAGAACCGGGACTTCCTGTATTCGCGTGGTTCAGCCTTCGCGCGCGTGCATTGCGGATGGGCGCATCCGAATCGACGCGCGCGAGAGTATTTGGTAAAGTCCACCCAATAATCCTAAACACAAGAGAAAAATGAACGTGCCCAGCAGCGCGTGCGGAGTTCCTTCCATCAGCACCGGCGAGAGCCCCGAAGAAGCGACGCGCACCGCATTGGCAAGGATCGCGGTGGGAAACGCGGCGGCCAGCATCGCTACTCGCATCCCTGACTTCGCGCCTCCCGAGTAGGCGATCACCAGCGCGAGAAACGCCAGCGGCAGCAGGTACCGGATTCCGTCGCAAGCCTCCACCACCGCGACGCTGTGCCCGGCGACGTTCAGAATATTGCCGTCGCGAAGCACCCTGAAGCCGGCCATCGATAACATTCCACCCGCCAGCCGCGTGGCCAGAAGCTGCAACGGCAGTGTGATCTGGTTGTACACAATGGCCAGCTTCGGCAGCATGAAGAGCGTAAGCAGCAGAGGAAAAGCCCAGGCCCGCAGCCAGGCGAACCCGCGCAAACACAGCACCAGGCCGGCCAGCGACACCACAAACGCGAGCGATCCGGCAAAAAGCCCGGCGGCCAAAGCCGATGCAAGCTGCAAGCCTGCCGCCACCGCCAGCACGGCAAATCCCCACAGGCTCGGTTGGACTGGCAGCTTGCGCCATCGCTCGCGCTCGCGCCAAACGATCCACCCGATCACGAACGGCACGATAAAGGCGTACGCCATGTCCTCGTCGGTCCACCATTGGTGCAGCATTCCGCGGAGCGTGGAAGCGTAGCAGACAATGAGCGCGACAGCGGCAAGCAGTGCGATAACCCGGCGCATGAAAGAGACTGAACCATCAGTATATCCGGCCCGCTCCCTGGTCAAACCTAACGCGCGTGCCGGACTTCACAACTCCATACGGGAAAGGAAGCGGGTAGTCTTCCGGCGTCGTCGCCTCACCGTCTTTGTGCACAGTGACTTCCAGCTAATGATGCGGATTGCCTCCCGGATCGAACGGGTTCGGCGATAGAGCGCAAATCCGACCACTTCACCCGTTCCGGCCAGAGCCTTGAGTTCCAATCGTTTCGGGTGCCTGTTCTGCTCCCGGAACGGCACGGAAAGAAAGATAACCTCGTTCCGGACTTCGGAAAGAACCGCTAGACATCGGGACGGGAACCGTGAAGACTCCAGAAATGCGGATCGAGTTCGGTGAAGGGGCCATCCCGATCAAACGTCACATGGTCGATCACGGCATAGACTCCGATTCCGCTCCCCTTTTTCACGCTTGCCGCGCGCTGAGGGAGAAGTCCTTCTTCAAGTCACCCCCCCTGTGCGCGCTGGGAGCGCCGCATCCGGAACGCCGCGTCTCGCTATATTGGAATCTCATGCTGGTAGTTATGCAAGAAGGCGCCGAAGAGGCGCAAACTCAAAAAGTCATCGACCGTCTGGTGTCGATGGGATTCATCGTTCATCGCTCGTCCGGCATGCTGCACACTGTGCTGGGCGGCGTGGGCCCGGTGGGCGACGTCGACCCCATCGAATTCGAAGTAATGCCGGGCGTCAAGGAATGCCACCGCATCGTCTCGCCCTACAAGCTGGCCAGCCGGCACTTCAAACCCGCCGGCACCCGGATCAAGATCGGCGATGTCGAAATCGGCGGCGACCGGGTGGTGGTGATGGCCGGGCCGTGCAGCGTGGAAAATCGCGATCAGATCTTCCAGGTAGCTAAAGCCGTGGCGGCCAGCGGCGCGAAGGTGCTGCGCGGGGGCGCATTCAAGCCGCGCACGTCGCCCTACAGCTTTCAAGGGATGGGCGAAGAGGGCCTCAAGCTGATGCGCGAAGCGGCCGACTGCAACCATCTGCTGCTGGTCAGCGAAGTGATGGACCAAACCCAGATTCCCCTCATCGCCGATTACGTCGACATCCTGCAAGTGGGCGCGCGCAACATGCAGAATTACAACCTGCTGCGCGAGCTCGGCCAATTGCGCAAACCCATCCTGTTGAAGCGCGGCATTTCCGCCACCATCGAAGAGCTGTTGCTCAGCGCCGAATATATTCTCTCCGGCGGCAATTACGACGTCATCCTGTGCGAGCGCGGCATCCGCACCTTTGAAACCTCCACGCGCAATACCATGGATATTTCCGCCATCCCGGTGGTGAAATCGCTTTCGCACTTGCCCATCCTGGCCGATCCATCGCACGGAACCGGCCGCCGCGACAAAGTGCTTCCCATGGCCCGCGCGGCAGTGGCGGCTGGAGCCGACGGCTTGCTGGTGGAAGTGCATCACGATCCCGACCACGCGCTCAGCGACGGCGCGCAGTCGCTGTTTCCGCAACAGTTCGCCGAACTGATGGACCAGTTGCGCAGGATCGCCGCCGCGGTGGGCCGGTCGGTATAAGGCGCGCATGGAAACGGTCGCAATTTTTGGCGTGGGCCTGATCGGAGGCTCGTTCGCGCTGGCGCTGCGCAGGGCTGGTTTCGCGGGTCGAATTATCGGCGTTAGCTCCGATGACACAATTCGCGCCGCAATCGCGCTTAATATAATCGAGGAGGCGTTAGCGCCGGAGGACGCGGCCGCGCAAGCCGACCTGCTGTATCTCGCCCAGCCGATTCATAAGATTATCAGCAGCCTGCTCGGCTCTCAACGATTGGGTGAAACCGGAAGCGCTGATCACCGATGCCGGAAGCACCAAGCAAGCCATTGTCGATCGCGCCAGCCGCGTTATTACGCGGGCCCAGTTTCTCGGCGGCCATCCCATGGCCGGGCGCGAGCGGCGCGGCGTGGAAGCGGCCGAAGCGGACCTGTTCCAAGGACGGCCCTACGTGCTGACGCCTCGATCGGCATCCGAACTGGAAACTCCGGCCGCGCGCGAGTTTCTGGCTTGGATTCCTCGAATCGGCTCTTTTCCCGTGGTTTTAAGCCCCGAAGAGCACGATCGAACCGTGGCCTTCACCTCCCACCTGCCCCAGCTAGCTTCCACGGCTCTGGCCGCGATGCTGGACGGGCGGCCGGAGCCGCAATCCGGCGTTTACGGCCCGGCGCTGGTGGACAGCACCCGTTTGGCCCTCAGTTCTTTCGACATTTGGGGCGATATTCTGGACACCAACCGGCGTCAGATATTCGTGGCGCTGGAAACCTATATCGCAAAGCTCCAGGACTTCCGGGAGCACTTAGACGCGGACGCGATGCGACGCCACTTTGACGCTGCGGCACGTCTGGCCGTCCAGACCCGGGATCGAACCAAGGCCGGGCTTTAAGGACGGCATGCCGAAGATATAGATCATTAACATTTTGTATGACAATTTACTGGACTTTGGGACTATAATAATCAGGATCAATGGACGCGCAATCTATTTCGATCGCGACCGTCGTTCGGAGCGAATTGATCAACCTGGACGGCGTCACGAAGTTTTCGCCTAATCGGCGTTTTGCAACCGTGTACTCGGAGGGGAGTCCGCTGGACTCGCTGTTTTTCCTCGAGTCCGGCTTGGTGAAGATACACAAGCGCGGCGACGACAATAAGGAGATTATCCTGCAGATTGTCTCGGCGGGCGAGTTATTCGGCGAGCAGGCGCTCGGTACCGAAGCTTCGCGCAGCATCGCGGCGGAAGTGCTGCAAGAGGGCATCATTTACACTATCCCTCGAGATCTTTTTCTCCGGGTTTGCGATCAGCATCCCGAGCTGTGGCGCGAAATTTCCAGTCTTCTCACTTCGCGCAAGCGCCAATTAGAGAAAAAAATCGAGTTGCTCTGCCTGCGTGATGTCGAGTATCGGATTCTGTACTACATGGCTGAGCTTGCCAGGATGTTCGGAGCCCGGTCGAATGGAGCCGAGTATTCGATCCCGCTCTCGCAGGGCGAACTGGCCAGCCTGATCGGCGCCACGCGCGAAACCACCTCCACCACCTTGAACGCTCTGGCTCGCAGGGGTGTGATCCGGCTGGGTCGCCGCCAGTTGATTGTCCCTTCTATCGACCTGGTGCTGGAAGCCGCAAACCAGCGCAGCCAGGCCGCGAAAGTATCATGAAACGTCCGGTCGCGGCTGTTACACCTGTGCCTTCCCCGCACACTAGATCAAGACAAGTTCCAATGTTGTCAATAACTTGACGGTGGCCCTTGGCATGCCATTGTGTCCCGCCATGAGGTTCCGCTCGCTCACGATTCTGCTGCCGGTGCTGGCGGCGGTTACGCTTGCAGGTCAATCCCTTACGCCGGCCGAGCGACTCCCCGGATGCGGAATCAACGCGAGGAGCAAGTTTCCGACCTAAACGTCAATTCCCGTTACACCATCGAAAGCATCAATTTCGCCGGCCAGCGCGAATACAAACTGAGCACGCTCGGCGCTCGACGAAATCCGGCATCTGGTGGGCGCCAAGGTCAGCAGCGAAGCGCTGGATCGGCTGGCGCTGCGCATTCGCGGGGAACTGCGGGCTCACGATGTCACGTTCAAGCTGACCCGTGGCGCGCAGCCTGAATCCGTGCGAGTGCTGATCCAGGTGGACCGGGCCGGCGGATCGTTCGATGCCTCGGTTCCGGCCTTCAGCTACAACTCCGCTCTCGGATTCACGGGAACCGGCCAGCTCACCAGCACCATCGGTCCCAATACGTTCATCGTTCGAGCGCTGCGCGACAGCGATAGCCTGATCGAGCGTTTTGCCGGCGTTGAGGCCAAGTACCAGCGGCTGGCGTTCGCCAACGGCCGCATCAGCTTGGGCTTCGAGGTTGACGGATATCAGGATCAATATGCCCCCTCAGACGCTCGCCGCGCTCGCGAGCGATTCCCGGCCTTCTTCCCTGGGCGCTGGCGCTTACGGTTCCCGTCTGAACTATGAGCCCAGCGCCACCTTTGTTTTGGCCGCGCCCCTGACCTTCACCGTCGGGCTGAGCTTCGAGCAACTCAACAATTTACCTTCGGCCGCGCGATCGGAATCAGCCAACGCTGTGATAAATACTCTGCGCTATCATCAGCGCTGGGGTGGTTCCGGCGACAGCACTCAGGAGTTGGACGCAGGTTACAGCCTGCGCGCGGCCACCACTCTCCTCGCAACGAACCTGGCCTATACCCGCCACGTAGCGCATCTGAAGTACAATTACTCAAGCCGGGTACAGTCCGTGGAAGTGACTGTGATCGCCGGCGCCATTTACGGCCAGGCGCCCCTGTTCGAGCGCTTTGCCCTCGGGGACAGCACGCTGCTGCGGGGCTGGAACAAGTACGACTTGGATCCCCTCGGTGGAAACCGGGTGGCATACGGGTCCGTCACATATGGTTATCACGTCATGCGGGTGTTCTACGATACGGGGTCGGTATGGGATCAAGGCAAGTCGCCGGGGATGAAAGAATCGGCCGGTATCGGAGTGTCAAGCGGCCTGGGTGTTCTTGAGAAGGGTGCTTTTCTCGTGGCGTTGGCTTTTCCTCTCCGGCAGGGCCACGTCACTCCGGTAGTGATCGCGGGAATGAATTTTTGAGGCTTCCTCACAGTCTGGCAGCACTTATTTGCATCGGCGGCCGGAGGGCTCCTTGCGATGACTGTGTCCTCGCAAGGCTTGCTGCCGCGCCACATTGCGGGGGAGATTCACGTCAGCGCGCCCAACCCTGCATTTCCTCACCGGCAAGTCCCTGTCGCGGCTGCATGACGGTGCGGCGGTCCCCTTCGATTTCCAATTGATCATCGCCGCCGGTTCGAAGAACAACGTGGTCGCGCGTTCGCTGGAACGATTCACCGTCAGCTACGATGTGTGGGAGGAAAAATTTTCGGTGGTGCGCGTGCGTGATTTCCGCCGCTCGGGCATGCGCCTTTCGGCCTCCAGCGCGGAAGCCTGGTGCCTGGACAATATCGTCGATCCCAACGTCCGCGCTGCCGCCCGGCCAGCAACTCTGGGCGCGCCTGGAAATCCGCAGCGCCGAATCCAAAGAGCCACTGGCCGCCAACAGCGGCATCAATCTCGCTACCTTGATCGAGATTTTCAGCCGGCCGTCGCGCCCGCAGCAGGATCGTTGGTCGGTGGAATCGGCGCCGTTCCAGTTGGCCGATCTGAAGCCATAGCAATGAATCGTCTGCGCAACCGCCTGATCCTGGTTTTCGTGGTTGCCACGCTGGCGCCGCTGTGCCTGATGGGATGGATCTCGCTGCATCTGCTGCGCTACAGCCTTTCGCTTTCTTCCACCCCACAGTTGGATCAGGTCTCGCATGTCGCTCAAACAGGCCGGGCATGAGCTGTTCCGCCGCGCCTCTGAATCGCTGAAGCAGGACGCCGCTTCGCACGCATCTCGCCCACGCAGTTCCCGGTCGCGCGGAAAGAGCCAATGGCCGGGCGCGATCCAGGAATTCTTCGCGAGTGGCGACGGCGAGGCGTTCAACCTGGCGGGCGAGCAGGACGATCACTTGGACTATCTGGTGCGCCGCGCCGATGGCGTCGCGATGTATACGACGTCTCTCAACGGCATTGACGATGCAGCAGCTTTCCGATCAATACACGCGCGCGCGCGCCACGGTTGCCGCGGCGGGCACGCATAACTGGCGCCGCGGATTCACCTACACCTATCTGCTGCTGGCCGCCGCCATCTGGCTGCTGACGTTTCTCGCGTTGCTTTATCTGGCCAAGCGCATCAGCCAGCCCATCCAGGAATTGACCAAGGGACTTTCCGAAGTGGCGGCCGGCCACATGGATTATCGCGTGCCTGAGAGGCGCGCGACGATCGGGCAAGACGAGATCGGCTCCGCGGTCCGCGCCTTCAACAAAATGGCCGAGGAGCTGCAAGCAATCGCAGGAGCGCCTGGTTTACGTAACGCGCCTGGAAAGCTGGCAGGCGCTGGCCAAGAAGATGGCGCACGAGGTGAAGAACTCGCTGACGCCGATCCGCCTCACCATGGAAGAGATCGCGGCGCGCCAATCCGGATCGCGGCGGCGATTTCTACGAGCAGGCCGCGCAGATTGTCGTGGATGAGGTGCAAAGCCTGGAGCGGCGCGTCCGCGCGTTCTCCGAATTTTCCGCCGAGCCGCCGGTCTCGCCCAAGACCATCGATATCAATTCGTTGCTCGAAGAGCGCATCGCGTTCCTGCGCACCGCGCATCCCGATATCGTTTACAGCACGCGCCTGGCGCCCGATCATCCGCGCGTGTACGCCGACGAAGATCTGGTCAAAGGCGTGCTCACCAATTTGCTGGAAAACGCGGCGCAGGCCGTCACTCCCGGCGGCGTCGTGCTGGGAGTGACGCTCGGCGTGACGGCGGCGGCCAGCGACAAGATTACTATTGAAGTGCATGACTCAGGTCCCGGACTCAGCCCGCAGGCGCGCGGCTCGTTATTTCAACCGGCGATTTCGTTCAAGCGCGGCGGCATGGGCCTGGGCCTTTCCATCGCCCGCAAGAGCGCGCTGCTGGCGGGCGGCGATATTCTGCTGGTGCCCGGCGAGCTCGGAGGAGCCGCGTTCCGTGTCCTGCTTCCCGTGGCGTAGGCCACTCCCTAACGGTCGTGGCTCGGTTGCGCTTACTGAGCTGCGCGCTAGCAAGCGGTCTTCTGCTCGTTGCCGCACATCTCTGCGCACAGGGCGCCATCCTGCGCGTTCCCGTCGGGCCTGGTGGTCGCGCCCACTTCGGTGACCGATCACTCGGGCAACTTCATCAACGGACTCACCGCCGCCGACTTCCTGCTGTACGACAACGACGTTCCCCAGCAAGTCCACGAAGACGGCGATTTCCTGCCGATTTCGCTCGCCATCGCCGTGCAAACCAATCTCAAGGGGCAAGCCGTCGAGCGGATTCGCGAGCTTGGCCCGCTGCTCGGCGCGCTGGTGGTCGGCGTCGGCGGCGAAGCGGCGATTTTCAGCTTCGATACCAAGCTCGAAGTCCGCCAGGATTTCACGCCCGATCTAGGACGGCTCACCCGCGCATTGCGCCGCATCGAATTCTCGCCGGGCCCAGCTCACGTGATCGACGCCACGCTGGATGCCATGCGCTTGCTCGATCAGCGGCCCGAAGGGCGCCGCCACATTCTGCTGCTGATCTCCGGCCCCGCGCGATCAAGGCAGCCAGAGCACCTTGCACGACGCGCTGGCCGATGCGTCGGTGAGCAACACCTTGATCTATTGGTTGAACACCTCGCGCGGCGCAGACAGCCGAAGATCCCGGTGCCGGTTTTGACGCGCTATACCGGCGGCCAGCAATACGCACTGCAGAACCGCCACGCGCTGGAACGCGCCATCACGCAGATTGGCGAAGAGATTCACGGCCAGTATCTGCTCAGCTATACGCCGGCCAATACTCATGAAACCGGATTCCATCGCATCCGAGTGGTGACCAAGCGCGTCGGCGTAGAAGTGCGATCGCGCCCCGGCTATTGGTCGCCAAACTAAAATGCGATACCTGCCAATCCCTGTAGTGCACCGACCGGTGCCTGCTGTGGCGCACGCACTCATGCGTGCCGCGTTGAGACTCGTCTCGACGCCTGAGCTGATTTCAAATCGTTCACACGAGTGTGAACGCGGCACGCATGAGTGCGTGCGCCACGGCGGGGTCAACTACCATGGCCTCCAAACGCATTCTCGTTCTGGACGACGAGCCGAATATCGGCAGCTCGCTGCGCCTGATTCTGGAGCGCGAAGGCTACTCGGTCACGCTGGCGCGCACCATCGCCGAAGCCAAAGCCCGCGGCCGAGCGCGCCGATCTGCTGCTGCTCGATGTCCGCCTCCCCGATGGCAGCGGCATCGAATTCCTGCGCCATTTGCGCGAGCGCGAATACTTCGCGCCCGGCCATCATGATCTCCGGGCACGGCACCATCGCCGAAGCCGTGGCCGCCACGCGCGCCGGCGCTTTCGATTTTCTGGAAAAGCCGCTGGGCCGCGACAAAGTTCTGCTGTCGCTCAAGAACGCGCTGGAACAGGCCAACTCTGCGCCGCGAGAACGAACGGCTGCGCGAACTGGTGGCGTCCAGCACCAAAATGATCGGCGCCAGCCCCGCGTTCCTGCGCGTGGTGGAACAGGCCACCATGGCCGCGCGCTCCGACGCCCGCATTCTGATCATGGGCGAATCCGGCACCGGCAAGGAATTGCTCGCCGCGCACATCCATCACGAAAGTCCCGTTCGCCAATGGCCCGTTTCGTGAAGGTGAACTGCGCCGCCATCCCTTCCGATCTTCTCGAGAGCGAGCTCTTCGGCCACGAAAAAGGCGCGTTCACGGGCGCCATCTCCACGCGCAAAGGAAAATTCGAGCTGGCCGACGGCGGCACCATCTTCCTGGACGAAGTGGGCGATCTGCATGCCGCGTCCCAAGCCAAGCTGCTGCGCGTGTTGCAGGAAGGCGAGTTCCATCGCGTGGGTGGCGAGCAGCCCATCCGCGTGGCAGTGCGCGTGGTCTCCGCCACCAATCGAAATCTTACGGACCTGGTATCGCAGCAGAAGTTTCGCGAGGATCTGTATTACCGCCTGTGCGTGGTCCCCATCCGCGTGCCCTCGCTGCGCGAGCGGCCGCAAGACATTATCGCAATGGCGGAATATTTCCTGGACGACTTTTGCCTTCGCAACAATTTTCATTCCAAGCAGATAGAGGATGAAACTTACGAAATACTGGAAGGCTATTCCTGGCCCGGAAACGCTCGTGAGCTGCGCAACATCATCGAGCGGATGGCCATCCTGACCGCCGGTAATCGGCTGACTCCGGATTCGGTGCCCGTGGAAATTCGGATTGCCGACGATTCCGGCCCGCGCTCGAACATAAAGGAAGCACGAGCCTCCGCCGAGCGCGAGCATATCCTGCGAGCGTTGGAGGAAACCAGTTGGAACGTTTCTGGCGCCGCCCGAGCCCTGGGGATGGAGCGCACCAACCTCCACAAACGCATTCGAGCTCTAGGTCTAAGCCGCACCAAACAATAAACTGTTTCGGCCTAGTTAATCCGAATTCCACGCGATCACTCCAAACAGCAGAAACGCCACCGCCGCCGCGCATTGCGCTAGCACCAATCCCGCCCGTTGCCCTAGCAGCCACCGGTTGATCGCCAGCAGCAGGAACCCGCCCGCGATCGTGAAATACCACCACGCGAACATGCGGGTCCGGAGAGGATTCTTCACGGAGGTAAGATACCCCAATCCCATGAAACCATACATATTTCCCCCTTGCGAAAGCCCGTTGAACCTGTGATATCATGGTCCCGTTTTACCCAAAGACTGTGCGCGTTCGCGCGCGCACGGCAACAGAGGCTAGGAGAATTAGTAGTGAGAGAAAAAGGTATCGTGAAATGGTTTAACGCCGCCAAGGGCTATGGCTTCATCCAGCGCTCTAACGGTGATGATGTGTTCGTTCACTTCAGCGCAATCCAGATGAATGGATATCGCACTCTGGAAGAAGGTTCGGAGGTGGAGTTCGAGGTGAAGCGGGGCCCCAAGGGACTGCAGGCCGAGAATGTTATGAAACCCTAAACAGGGATCTTCCGGAAAATCTTGGAAGACGGGCCGTCCCCTGGAGACGGCCCTTTCTCGTTTCTGTATGACTTATCTGCTGCTCACGCACGGCGCTGGATCGAATCGCAATGCGGCTCTGCTGGTCGCGCTCGCCAATGCGTTTTCGGAACACGATGTTGAAGTGATCCGTTACGATCTGCCGTATCGGCAAGAGCGTCCGCACGGTCCACCGCGTCCCGGCGACGCCGCGCGGGATCGTGAAGGCTTGCGCGAACAAATCCTGAAGCTGCGCGAGAAGCAGGCCGATCAAGTCTGGCTGGGCGGGCATTCCTATGGCGGCCGGCAAGCCAGCATGCTGGCGGCGGAAGCGCCCGGGATTGGTCGATCGGCTTCTGTCTGCTTTCTTATCCCTTGCATCCGCCCGGCAAGCCACGAGCAGTTGCGCACCGCGCATTTTCCGAAGCTGCAAACGCCGGCATTTTTCGTGCATGGATCGAAGGATCCGTTCGGCTACTATCCGAGGAACTGAAGAGCGCGATTGCGCTGATTCCGGCGCCCGTTCAGGTTGCTCGAAATCGAAGGGGCAGGCCATGATCTGGGCCGCAATCACGCCGCGGTGGCGGCGCAAATCGTGTCAGCGTTTCTTGTCCTTTGACCAGCGCACGCCGGCGACATCCAGATGGTAGTTGTAAATCAGCAGCGTCCCGATTCCAAACAGCATCCCCATCAACGCCAGCAAAGCGCCGTAAGGGAAGTTCGCGGTCAGTGAAAAACGGATCAGGATGGTTGAGATCACAAAGGCGCCGTTGCGAAATACCAACTCGTAACGGTCCGACACCGCAAGCGAGAGAATTACGATCAGCACGTCGGTGAAAATCATGACGGTGAAGACATCCGTGTAGAAAAACGAATTGATATTGACGCGTGGGGCCGTGCTCAGGAACTCGATCACCCGCCGCACCGCGACGGCCAACAGCAAAACGGCCAAGCCCAGCGCGATGGCTTTTTTTCGAGAAATGAACTTGTCCAACTCCAGTAACTCGCTCTCCGGCCGGTCATCGTCCGCGCGCCGCCGCGCCGCGTGCAAAAACACGGTCACCAGGAGAAACATCACCAGGCCGGCGGTCACATTCAGAAACACCGGCCACGTGTCCGGCGACAGGCTGACCAGTTCGTTGACGCCGTGCAGCTCGGCGATGTCTTTGAAGAAGCTCCGGATGAAGATCAGCGAGACAATCTCATATTGTTTCGCAATGGACTGCGTGGTGGAGTGCGGCAGCGCACCGATCAGCATCAGCACTTCGTAGAACAAAATGAAGCTGAACGGCGTGTAAATGGCTGAGAGATAGTTCTTGCCCACCGAGGCGATCATCGCCGGCGGCGATGCCATAGTCCGCGCCAAAAACACGAGCGCAAGATGCGCGATAAGCCCCGCGACGCTGACGTTCACCACCAAATGATCCAACTGCCTTTGCCGCCGTTCGGAATAAAGGCTGTCGAATAGGGCAGTTAGCGCTTTTTCCCAACTGGATAGGCTCATCCGGCTTCCTGCCGGTGGGCTTCAATGCAGTTTTGCCGCCAAAGCCCTTGGCCGGGCTTCCACTGCCAATAGGACCAGCGATATCCAAACCATGTCGGCCAGCAGCAGATGCGTGATCTGCATCCAGACAGGAGCCAGCAGGATCACGTTGATAGCGCCCGCCGAGAGTTGCGCGAGCGCGAGCACCAGCACTGCGGCGGCCAGTTTGGTTGCCACTCCGCGCTGGTTAGAGCGGAGAACAACGATCGAGATCGCGACAAAATAGCAGCCCGCTAGAATAGCGAACGCCGGATGCAAGACGCGCAGCCGAATCAGGAAATTCGCGGCGCCCGAAAAATCCTGATGCAAGCCCTGCGCAAGGGAAGTCGCCGGGAACAACGTGTCGCCCAGCGCCGCGATTGCGCCCGTGACACTGACCAGCGCAGCAAACGCCAGCGCAGAAATCACCCACGGCGATCGGGGCTCGGATCCTGGAACCGTCGCACGCGAAAACCAGGCCGTCAACGCCAGCGCACCCAGTAACAGCAGCGTGTTCAACAGGTGCAAGGAAAGATAAAACGCTCTTCCCACCGACACGTTCTTATCGACGTAGTTGAACAGCACCAAACCCGCGCCCAAGCAGCGCTTCGAGCATCAGAAACACAATCGATGCCAGGGCCATTCGGCGCACGCGGCTATTTCGCGCAAAGCTCACGCGGCTCCAGAGCCAAAGCCCGGCCACGCCGACCAGCGCCACGCCGCTCATCACGCGATGCGTAAACTCGATGATGGTCTGGATGCGTGGCGCGGCCGGAACCACCTCGCCATTGCAGAGCGGCCAGTGGCTGCCGCATCCGGCGCCCGATCCGCTGGCTCGAACATAAGCGCCCCACAGCACCACCAGCACGTTCCAGGCCAGCATTCCCCAGGCAAAGCGCGTGAAATTCGCGGTGCGCGCCGGGGAGGGTGGTGAGGCCGGGGATGAGAGGGTGGCGGCCAACCTTCACTCTAGCAAGCTCTGTTAGAATCGTGGGTCGAAGCCGTGCGTAATCCTTTGTTGCTGGTGATCCTGTTCGGTCTCCTCAGCGGGAGCCTGGGCGCTCAAAACAAGAAATTCGATCCCAACGCGGGCTACATTCCCGTAGTCGCGCCGGAAGATAAGAAAAAGAAGGCCGATGATGTTACGCAGGCCTTGGCGCTTCCGCCCGAACTGCCCGAAGCAGTTGTCGCCGATACCAATCGCTTGATCTTTCAGGTGACGCCGCTCTCCTCCAAGGGGCTGCTCTCGCGCCAGACTCGCGACGCGCTCAAGATTTTGCTGCGTTCCAATCGCGAGCCGATCGTCAAACTGCGTGCCTTCGTTGCAGGCTCGGGCGATTTGCGGCGCGTCGGCGACATTGCCGGCGAGATGTTCCTCGAAAAACATATGCCGCTGCCCGCCCTCACCGTCGTGCAAGTGGGCGGGTTGCCGCTCGAAGGCGCGCAGATCGTAATCGAAGCCACCAAAGAGGATCGCAAAATTGTGAACCCCGCCGGCGTCGCGTTTCTCGCGGCGCAACCCGCGGCGAGCGTGGCCGAGTCGATAGCGAAACTGAAGAGCGTTCTGGCGTCCGCGGGGATGCAACCTTCTGACGCGCTGCTGGTCACCTGCTTCGTCAGCTCGCTCGATAACCAGCGCGACACACAGCAAAGCATGGTCGCGAGCTTCCCGGGCGCCGCGCTCGATTACGTGCAGATGCAGCGCGAACCCGTGACGCCGGCCGCTTCCTGTGAAGCCACGGCGCGTCTCTCCCAACCGGCCTCTTCGAACGCGCAAATGGCGGCGGTTTCGAGCCCTCAAATCGTAATCACCGGAACCCAGCTCGCATTTGGCAGCCAGGACAGCGATTTGAAGCTGGCCTTCGACCGGCTGGAAAAAGCGTTGGCCGCCAAGAACGCCCGCTTCGATCACGCCGCGCTCGCGCATCTCTATGTGACATCGGGCGCACTCGACCAGCGGGTGAGGGCGCTGCAATCGGCTCGTTCCGGCGGCCCGAGTGCCGTGTTGCCCATCGAAGCGCTGCCCTCGCTCGATGCGCCATTCGGCCTGGAGGTAATTGCGGTGCCGGATTCGGCTGGCCCGCATCCTTAATTGATTGAGGTCCTCTCCCGTTTGGAGCAAGTTGTGTCGTCGAAGGGCATGCATGTCTGGTGGGATCCGAAGGCGCTGCTGGAACCGCTCCTGCGGGGGCTGCGGGCCAGCAGGAACAGCACCTCTTGGCGGGTCTCCACCCAGGCTCGGAACTGTTCCGGGGTCTGCTTTTCTCCGTCTTCCAGGCTGATGATTCATCCCCGCACGCGGAATATCTTCGGGCTCATCTTGCAAGAGAAGCATTTTCCAATTGAAGGATGAGCATGAAATCCGTTCCGTTCGACCGGAGGGAGAACGGGATAGGGAATGAGGAGGCCGCGCAGCGGCCGACTTCCTTTCTTTGGTTTTTTGGTTTCAGAGCGAGAACAGGAATCGTCGTCGCGAGCGGTTGTGGGAAAGTGGGAAACCTGCTTTTGGTTTTCCACTTTTCCATGGCCGCGAAGCCGGGCGGTGGGAATGTGGGAATCTCGCGCTTTCTGCGAGATTTCCAAGGGACGGTGGAAAGAGTGGAAAACCCGTTTTTTGTTTTCCACTCTTTCCACGGGCCCGGCATTTCCACGGCCTTCATTAGTGGAACTTCGGCAATGACGGTGTCTGGCATTGCCGAAGCAACTTGGCCTTGGCCACACTCATCCGGCGAGCGCATTCGGTGTCGCTGATGGCCAGCGCCCGCTTCTCCAGTTCCGGCAAACTCAACCCCGGTCTGAAAAACCGCTCCGCTTCGGGCAGCGCTTGCAGTTTCTCGAACGGCGTCCGGTAGTCTTCGGCCTTGTATTTGCGTTGCCGTTTCCCGCGCTCGTCCAAGCTCACTGTTGCGAAGCCGCAGGGCCGGTGAAAATTCAGGTACGGATTTAGGTGCTCGAGATAGAAGTTCTGAAGTGCCGCGGCGTGCAGGCCGGCGATGTGTCCGTACCCGATCAGCTTGCCGATCACCGCGCCGTTTTTGCCTTCCACCAGTGCATTGTCCTGGCTCCGGCACGCCCGGCTCTTGGTGAATTCGGCGTGTAGCTTTCGCAGCATTTCCGCCACCCGATGATTGATATACTCCGAGCCGTTGTCGGCATGAAAACCGCGGATCGGAAAGGGAAATTGCGCCAACACCGCTGCCAGCACCGGCATCAGATAGGCCTCGCTGATCTTCTCGGCGCAGCCCACCACCTGCCACTGCGTCACCGCATCCACGGCATTGATGTGGTACACGCCTTTGGTCCCCGCGCTGTCGCCTTGATGCACCGTGTCCACGCGCAGATATCCCGGCCGCCCTTGCGGGTCCGGCTTGCGGCGTTGTCCGATCGCGGCAGCGGTTGACTGCGTGGGCTCGAACACCGCAGCCTGGTTGCGATAGCGCGCGCTCGCCCGCAGATTGTACAAGTGCGCCACGCTGATCTTCGCCAGCCGCTCGTACTGCTTCTCTGCGAACTGTTCGTAGGCGCGCTGCAAAATCCGCCGGGTGGCGGGTCCGCTCAACCGCCCATGCGCCCGATCCACTTCCGCCAACAACGCAATGTCTTCCACCGTGTACCTGGCTGCGAACGTGTGCCGTTGGTACGGCTGCGCTTGTATCAGCCCGTGATCCAGAAACGCCCGGATCAAGCGCGTGGTCTGCGCCTCCCTCAACCCCGTCACTTTCCGCACATAGGCCCGTACCAGCCCGCGCTCGCCCTTGCATAACTCCTTGTAGTTCTGCGCCGCCAGCACCGCTTCCACCCATCGGTAGCGTTCGTCCCGCTCCCCGGCCGCGAACTCGAGCGCTTCGCTGCCTCGTAGAAAATCTTGGATTTGTTCCCGGCTCAGGCGCTCGGCATTCTGCATCTGTATCTGCACCCGGCCGCGCCATGCCTACCCCATTCTTCCCCGTTTCATGCTCATCTTGCATTGGAAACCGTCCTGCCGGTTCCTGAACTTTCATGCTCATCTTGTATTGGATAATTCTGAGACAGGACTCGCACTTGCTTTTACCCCCTCATTTGAGGCAAGCTGGATAGTTTTCCACGTTTACGGACATCAATTCATGCTGGTGAGAGTTCTCTACCACGATCACTGCTTTGACGGTGCGGCTTCGGCGGCTTATTTCAGCCGCTTTTACCAGGAAAAGTACGCTCCGGCCGCGGATTTCCAGTTCACCGGACTGGCCCATAAGGCGTCCCAGCTCTTCGAAGACGGCCTCTTCGACGGGAACGTCAACGCGATCGTCGATTTCAAGTATTCGCCCGATCCGCGGCTCACCTGGTGGTTCGATCATCACCAGAGCGCGTTTCTGAGCCCGGAGGACGCCGAGCATTTCCGGCACGACCATAGCGGCCAGAAGCTGTACGACCCGTCCTACAGCTCCTGCACCATGTTCATCGCCGACGTGGCGCGCAAGCGATTCGGATATGACGCGCCGGATCTGGCGGAGCTGGTGCAATGGGCCGACATCATCGATGGCGCGCGCTACGGGAGCGCCAAGGAAGCCGTCGAACTGAAGGCGCCGGCCATGAAATTGACGCTGGTGATCGAAGGCGCGAAGGGCTCCGAGATCATCCACCAGATCATCGGCTGGATGCGGCACTGCAAATTGGGCGAGATTGTCCAGCAGCCTGAGATTCAGCAGCTCTATGCGCCGCTGTACGAGCGCCACGTCGCGCTCCATCGATCTGATCCAGAAGCGGGCGCAAACCGGCGATGGAGTGGTGTTTTTCGATTTGATCGGGGATGAAATTGAAGGCTACAACAAGTTCATCCCGTATTATCTGTTCCCGGATTCCACCTACACCGTGTCAGTCAGCACATCGAGCTTCCGGACCAAGGTTTCCGTGGGTTCCAACCCCTGGGCGAAAGAGCCTGTGAAGCACAACCTGGCCAGCATCTGCGAGCGCTACGGCGGCGGCGGACACCCGCGTGTAGGCGCCATCAGCTTCGAGATCGGCGCCGCGGATAAAGCGCGCGCGGTGGCGCAGGAGATCCGGCAAGAGCTGGGAACGTAGGGCTCAGGCGCCGGCGCGGTGGCTGACCGCGTCCTTGAACTGCGCCGTGTCGGTGTACTGCTGGAAACTGGCGACTTTGCCGTCCTTGAACCGGAACACATGCACGAACTGGGCGTCCACTTTGGCGCCGGTGGCTTTGTAGACGCCGCCATAACGCCCCAGGGCCACCACCGTCTCGCCGCCGTCGACGATTTCCTGGGGAACGGCTGAAAAACCGTCCCACTCGCCGCCCAGGCGCGCGAAAAGGCCAGCCAGCAGCGCATCCACGCCGATGTAGGGGCTCTTATCCGCGTAAACGAAGTTCTCGGCCTCATGCCACACAATGTGCGGATCCAGCGCTCCGAGGACGAATGGAATGTCTCCGCGTCCCATGGCGGCGTAGAATGCTTCGATGGTTTTGCTGTTTTGTCCCATGCGCTCCTGATTATGCCACGAGCCGCATGCGCTGTATATACTCGCAGGTGAAGACCTTAGCTGGCTGGTACGGTGGGACTGGACTGGCAGGTCTATTGCCGATGCCATAGCTAACGTGCGAGTGTTATACTCAATTTTCCAGCGAGTTTGACATAAAATTGAAATGCTGCATCGTCTTCGCTACATCCTTCCGGTAGTGGTGCTGCTGGCTTTCGGCGGATGGGTGTATAGCGACGACATCCCTAAGCCCGACCTGGGGGCTGCAATTCAGAACCTCCAGAACACTCTTTCACAGCTTCAATCGCAGATCAAAGACCTCCAATCGTCAGTGAAGGAACTGGCGCGCGAAGCGAAGGAAGCCAGAAAGCAGAAAGCAGCGCCTGCCAGCTCGCCCCAGCCCGCTAGCGCGGCAGAGGCCAAGGCTGCAGCCTCCGATGCTCCCGCGGCATGGCAGCGCGCGCAGGAAGCCTATCAGCGCGGGCGGCGTTCGGAGGATCTGAAGTCATACGGATCGGCCGTGGAGTCTTTCACCGAAGCTATCGATCTGGATCCCAAGAACGACTCCGCCTTCCTGCATCGCGGCTATGCGCACTTCTATCTGGGCGACTTCGCGATGGCCATTTCCGATATCAGCCGTTCCATTCAGCTGCAGCCCAACAATTCTCGAGCGTACGCGATGCGGGCTTCCGCGCTCGCCGCCAGCGGCCGGACCAATGAAGCGATCGCCGATGCCAACCAGGCCATCCAGCGCGATCCCCGGAGTGCCGAAAACTACCTCATGCGCGCGAACTTTCACCAGCAGATCGGCCAGGCGCAACAGGCTTTGATGGACTACGGCCAAGCCATTGAACTGGCCCCGGAATCCGTTAAAGCGTACCTGGGGCGCGCCGCGATTCTGCGCACGCACGGGCAGCTCCAGCAATCTCTATCGGACTGCTACAAGGCCATCCAACTCAATCCGGCGGACAGCGCGGCGTACGTTTGCCGGGCGCAGTTTTATCTGGCTACCGGAGCCGCGCAGCCGGCTATTGAAGATATCAATCGGGCCATGCTGATCGGCCAGAATCCGGCGGAAGCGGCTAACCTGCTGAACTCGGCGCAAAAGATGATTGATACCAAGGCGCCGCCGGCTGCTGTGCCGCAACCCCAGCCCGTTGTGGTGGCTGAGGTACATCCCATGCCTGCTGCTCCGGCGCCCGTTGCTCCAACTCCTGTTGCGCCGGCGCCGGTCGCTTCAATTGCCCCGCCGGCGCCATCGTCACTGCCGCCGGCTCTGGCTCCACCTCCGCCTCCTTCGGCCGTCGCCCGCACGCGGCACATGGTGGCACCGCTCATCGCCCCGCCCCAGTTGGCGCCGAGGCCGCGCGTAGTGGAGACGGCTGCGATCAAGCCGCCGCAGGTTCTGCCGGTGCGCTCCAATTCAGGTCTACACCCGGGGCAGGATGCCAATCGGTTTTACAGGCAGGGGCGTTACTTGTCCGAACAGGAGAAATTTGCGGAAGCGGTGCAGGCCTTCGACCAGGCGATCCAGATGGATCCGACTCACGCCCTGGCTCTGAATGCCCGCGGTTACGCGCAACTGCGGCTGCGCAACTACCAGGTCGCCATTGCCGATTGTACGCGGGCGATAGAGTTGAATCCAAGCTACGCGAACGCGTACATCAACCGCTCCGTCGCTCGCAGAGCGATGGGCGATGTCGCGGGAGCTCGCGACGACCTGCATCGCGCCACCGAGCTTGGAAACGTCGCGACGGCAACCATCACCAAGCTGAGCACCCGGCCGTAGAAGCTGCGCCGTTTCTACTGGAGCGGCAGATCGTTCTGGCCGTTTCCGTTGCCCGCTTCGCCCTCATCGGGGATCACGGTGGGAATCACGGACGCCGCAGCCACCTGATCGCCATCCTCCATGCGCACCAGGCGCACGCCTTGCGTGGACCGGCCGGCTTGCCGGATCTCGCCCGATTCCAACCGAATGATCTTGCCGTCGCGCGTGATGATCATCAGGTCGGTGTCTTCCTTCACGGAAAGAATCGCCACCACCTTGCCGATCCTGGGCGCTAGCTTCATGTTGATGACGCCCTTGCCGCCGCGGGAGGTGAGGCGATAGTCTTCGAGCGGCGTGCGCTTGCCGAATCCGTTCTCGGAAATCGACAGGATCAGCCCCTCTTTCTCCACCACCTCGGCGCCGATGATGGTGTCACCGTCGCTCAGATCCATGGCGCGGACGCCGCGAGCGGGCCGGCCCATGGCGCGGACGTCCTCTTCGCGGAAACGAATGGCCTTGCCTTCCCGCGTGCCCAGGAAGATATAGTTCTCACCGTTGGTCAGCCGCGCGGCCAGCAGTTCATCGCCTTCATCCAGCGACAGGGCGATGATCCCGCGCGACATCGGGTTGTCGAACTCGGTGAGCTCGCACTTCTTGATCACGCCCTGCTTGGTAACCATGACGATGTACTGGTTGGGCACAAAGTCCTTCACCGGCAGGAACGTCTTGACCGCTTCGTCCACCTGCAGATTGACCAGACCGGAGACATGCTTGCCCCGGCCGGTAGTGCCCGCGTCGGGAATTTCGTAGATCTTCAGCCAAAAGACGCGGCCCTTGGTGGTGAAGACCAGCAGATAGGCGTGCGTGGACGCCACCACCAGGTGCTCCACCACATCCTCAGTGCGCGTGCCCATTCCGATGCGTCCCTTGCCGCCGCGCGACTGGCGCCGGTAGGTGTCCACCGCGGTGCGCTTCAAGTAGCCGCCGTGCGTGACGGTGACCGCGACATCCTCCACCTGGATCAGATCTTCCAGATGAATTTCGCCGGTGTCTTCGATGATCTGCGTGCGACGTTCGTCGCCGAACTCCTTCTGGACTTCTTTCAATTCCTGAACGACGATGCCGCGCAGCTTTTTGTCCGAAGCCAGGATTTCGAGGTACTCGGCGATCTCCACCTGGATATCGGCCAGTTCCTTGAGGATTTTGTCGATCTCCATGCCAGTGAGGCGCTGCAATTGCAGCTCGATAATGGCCTGCGCCTGGCGTTCGGTAAATTCGAAGGTCCGAATCAATCCGTCGCGCGCATCGCGAGGACTGGTGGAGGCGCGGATCAGTTTGATCACCGCATCCAGATTTTCGATTGCTTTCTTGAAGCCCAGCAGGATGTGCTCACGCTCGCGAGCCTTGCGCAGCAGGTAATCCGTGCGGCGGCGGACCACGTCGATCCGATGATCGATGAACCGCTTGAGAACGTCTGCCAGGCCCAGCTCGCGCGGCTGCCCGTTGACGATGGAGAGCATGATGACGCCGAAATTGATTTGGAGCTGGGTGTGCTTGTAGAGATTGTTGAGGATCACCTCGGATTGCTCGCCGCGCTTCAACTCGAAGACGATGCGCATGCCGTCTCGATCGCTTTCGTCGCGAATTTCCGAAATGCCTTCGATTCTTTTTTCATTGACCAAGCCGGCCGCCGCCTCAATTAGCCGAGCCTTGTTCACCTGGTAAGGAATTTCGGTGACGACAATGGCTTCGCGATCCTTGCCGAACTTCTCGATGCCGGCTTTGGCGCGCAGTTTGAGCGAGCCCCGGCCCTTGGTGAAGTAATCGAGGATGCCCTGGCGTCCGAGGATGAATCCGCCGGTGGGGAAATCGGGGCCTTGCACCAGATTCACGATCTCGCTCAGATGCGTTTCGGGCTTCTGCACCAGAAGGATGGTCGCGTTGATAATCTCGTTCAAATTGTGCGGCGGGATATTGGTCGCCATACCGACCGCGATGCCGGACGATCCGTTGATCAGCAAATTCGGAACGCGCGTGGGCAGCACCTCCGGCTCCACGCGGCGCTCGTCGAAATTCGGCCGGAAATCGACGGTTTCCTTGTCCAGGTCTTCCAGCAGCGCGGTGTCGATGCGCGACAGGCGCGCTTCGGTGTACCGGTAAGCCGCGGGCGGATCGCCATCGACAGAACCGAAATTGCCCTGGCCATCCACCAGCGGATAGCGCAGCGAAAAGTCCTGAGCCATGCGGACCAGCGCATCATACACCGGCGCATCGCCGTGCGGATGATAGTTCCCCAGCACTTCACCGACGATGCCCGCGCACTTGCGGTACGGCCGGTTGAACGCCAGCCCCATTTCCGACATCGCGTAGAGAATCCGCCGATGCACGGGTTTCAAACCATCGCGAATATCGGGCAGCGCGCGCCCGATGATCACGCTCATGGCGTAGTCGAGATACGAACGCCGCATCTCGTCTTCGATGTTGATGGGGATCAGGTTCTGCTTGCCGCCGCCACCAAGCGGCATCTGCGAGCCGTCGCCGGGCGGAGTGGTCGGGTTATTCGGATCTTGCGGGTCTGCCAACTAGTTAACTCCTTGAAAATAGAGGAACGAAGCGCTCAAGAACAGGGACGTTTCGCAAACCTTATTTTAGCAGTTGGAGAGCCCAAACACTACCTAAAATTGAAGCTGAAATTAGTGTTGTGATGCGGCTTTCAGAACCTTTTGAGCGGTGGGATTCGCCGCGTCCAATTCCAGTGCTTTGCGGGCGAATTCCTCGGCTTCGCGGTTCTGATGCAAGCCCAGGGAAATGAGCGCCAGGTCGGCATAGATGGGCGACACGGGCGGCCCGATATCGAGTGCCTTTTGAAACTCAGCCCGCGCATCGGCGAGGCGTCCAACGCGGGCATATTCGGCGCCCAGATTCAGGTGCGCGTCACGATACGGGGGGTAAATGCGGATGGCGCTTTCCAGTTTGGCGATGGCCTTGGGAAGGTTATTGGATCGCGCGAACTGCTGCGCTTCGTATGCCTCCCGGAGAGCCTTTTTCGGAATGGGATGTTCCAAATCGTGCAACGATACGAAGCCGGAGATGGGTTTGTCGGAGGAACGTTCCGGCAAGTCCAGAACCAAGGGCGCGCCGCCGGGTTCGAACTGGTGATATTCCTCCACAATCGGAGCTTCGCCCGGCGACGTCACTAAGCGGACCGCATACTCGCCGACCGGAACATTATCCAATTCGAATTGACCGCGATTGACGGGCACCCGCTCAATCATGTGGTTGGTCCGGGCATCGTAAATCTCGACCAAGAAATCGTTGGATGCCGCATCGCCGTGCGACCGAAGCTCGCCGGTGACGCTGACCCCTGGAGCGGCAGAGAACTGCGCGTATAAAGAGGCTGAAAAACAAATGACTCCGAAGAATCGGGCCGTAGACACACTACCTCCTGAATGCACGAGCTGCAGAATTTATCTGACGGGGTTTGTGGGTTTACAAACTGGTTTTGCGACGAGAACAGCGGGGAGTTGACACGAACTCTACCGGTATTCTAGAGAATCGCCCAAAGGATTACCAATCCAAAGTTTCTATGCGGGCTATGGGTTCGCCAGCTATGGATTCGCGGCTTGTGGATTCGGAACTGTGGCAGGCAGCGTCGAATTGCGCGCGATCTTTCCGCTCTTCACTTCGTCCATGCTGACGTGGTTCGCTTCCAAGGTGATTCCCAGGGTCTGATCCAGGGACACGCGCGCGGTGCTGTAGGCCACGAGCGCGGCCACGGCGGATGATTCCGCGGAAATCAGATCGCGCTGCTCCACCGCGACGTCGTAGGGCGTGGCGGCGCCCAGACGGAATTGCTTCTCTTCAGCGTCGAAGAGAGCCTGCTGGAGATCACGGTTTTTGACCGCGGCATCATAGCGGGCGCGCGACTGCTGCAAGGCCACCACGCCGTTGCGCACATCCACTTCCACTTGGCTGAAATCCTTGCGATTGGTGAGCTGGGTCTGGCGGAGTTGCAGCAGATCGATGGAGTAATCGGCTTGCGCCTGCCGGTTGCGGAGCGGCTCCTGATAGAAAGCGCCGACGCCCTCAGTCGGAAAATTGCGGCGAAACACCTGGCCGAGAGCGGTGCCAATGCCGCCGGCAAAATATTTGTTCCCCGATTCGGTGAATCCATCCACGGTGACGGTTCGCGGAACGCCGGCGAGTCCAGCCTGGCTTTCGGTTACGAATCCATCCAGAGTGGGAAGAATTCCGTTCTTGGTTCCGAGCGAGTTCACTTCATTGGCCTTTTCGCCGGCCACTTCAGACGCCAGGTCGGACCGGCTGGCGAGCGCCTGCCGGACCATCTGGTCGATGGGTGCGAGACTGTCGGTGGCGGGTATGGCCATGGAATCGATGGGCACGATGCGAACGTTGGCGAGCACGGGATCGAGCGGGCCGGCGCGGCTAATCAGGTTCTTGAGTGAGACCTCCTCTTGCTGGAGCGCCACATTGGAATCCACGGCAGCTTGCGCGCTGGAGGCAGCCTGGGACTCCGCGGTAATGATATCGGTGGGCGCCACCGATCCGATTTCGATCTGCCGCTTCACATCATTCACGAATGTTTGCGCGGTTTCCGACGCGCTGCGCTTGGCGCGGAGATCTTCATAATCCGCGGCGAGAGTGTAGTACGCATCCAGGACCTGAGTAACGACGGAGACCACCTGCGTCTTGAAGTTGAGCTCGGTGGTGTTCAGGTTCATGCGCGCCACCGTAATGGTGCGGGCGTTGGCGGCCACGCCGAAGCCGCGTAAGTAGATTTTGCTGCACGGACACACCGAGGCTGGGAGCGACCGTAGGATTGAGCAGATCGCTGGAGGCGTTCTCGCCCAGGTAGTGATCGCTGTAGCTGACCGTGGCGATGCCGCCGGCCAGGTAGCCTTGCTGGTAGCTTCCGGTGTACACGTGCGTGCTCTCAATCAAGGCGAACACGCCGCTTTGCACTTCGTCGGGCTGCGGAGAGCTGACATGGCTGAACGTGGTGTTCTCTTGCACGATGGGATCCAGGTTCTGCGTTACCGGTCCGATCTGGGAGACGGTGGCGTTGGAGCTGGACCCATTGGAGCGCGCCCCGGGCACGCTGACTCCGGCCGCGGCCTGGCTGCCGGCAACGCCTTGGCCGTTGGCAACCGAACCGGCTTGCGAAGCTCCGCTCGGCACGCCCGGCAACGCACCGCCCGCTTGCGCGCGCTCCAGGTTCCATTGCGAGATAAACGGATTGTAGCGGCTGACCTCGATGTCGATATTGTTTTCGAGCGCGAGCGCAATGGCGTCCTGCGCGGTCAGGTACAACATGCCGGCGCGCACCAGTTCGCTGAGCCGCGCCGAATTCGCGAGACGCACGGGGGGCACGGTGACCGCCAGATACGGCCGGATGATGATGGGCGCCGCCGGGCGAATGGGGGCGATGTCCTGTGCCCAGGTCGAGCGAGGCGATGCGAGAGTAATGAGGCGGCGACGCGTCTTGTGGTCATCATTGGTTGGCTCCCACAGGCCTGGCCACGGCAAGATTGGCGGGCAGCTCCGAATCCCGCGCGATCCGTCCCCGCATGGCCTCATCCAGAGAGATGTGATTTACATCGAGTGTCGTCCCGAGCGCCTGATCGAAGGCGATTTCGGCGTGCGTGTAATTCGCCATGGCCTGCACTTCGGTGCTTTGGCTGGTGGCCAGATCGCGCTGGTCCTGGACCACTTGGAAAACCGTGGCGGCGCCCAGCGCGTTGCGGCGCTGGTCGGCGGCCAGCGTCTGTTCCTGCAGCTCGCGTGCTTTGGAGGCAGCATCGTAGCGCACGCGGGCCTGCTGCAAACCGATGACGGCATTCTGCACGTCCACGGTCACCTGATTCATGTTCTTGCGCAGGTTGAGCTGGTTCTGGCGCAGCTCCAGCAGGCTGGTGGCATAGTCGGACTGGGCCGCGCGATTGCGCAGAGGAATATTGAGCGAAATTCCGGCGGAATAATTCGGGAAATTTCGCCGGGCGATTTGTTCCAGCACATTGCCGTAGCCCCCGGCCAGATAGTCGAATCCGGGCTGCGTCGCGCCAAAGGGAGTGAGCTGGCCGCTCAAGCCGTTGTTGGTCAGCTCGGCGAAGGCCTGCAGCGTGGGTTTTAACGAGTTCTTGATTCCCACCAGGTTCATCTGATTGCTGTCGATGTTGATGCGCGCGGTCGCGATTTCCGTTCGGTTTGCGAGCGCCTGACTCACCAGCTCCGGGACGGGCCGAACGTTGTCGCTGGGCGGGATCTCGATCTTATCGAGCGGGACCACGTGAATGTTCTCCAGGCCGGCGGCCGAGATGCCGTCGCGGCACAGCGCGTTCTTCAGCACGGTCTCTTGTTGCTGGAGATTGGTCTGCGAAACCACCAGGTCCTGCTGGCTGGAATAAAGCTGCGCCTGGGCGCGCGTGATCTCAATCTCCGCCAGCGCGCCAATCTGCACCTGTCTCTTGTTGTCATCCAGAAGCTGCTGGGCGGCGCGGACCTCCTGCTGGCGCGCGCGCACATCCTCGTTGAAGCTGACCAGATCCCAATACAAATTGAGCGCGGCCGAGACCGTGGTGATCACCTGCTGCTTGAATTGCAGGTCGCTCACCTTCACGTTGTTGCGCTGCACGCGAATGTTGCGGCCGTTGACGGCCCGTCCGAACCCTTGCAACAGGTTTTGCGTTACCTGCAGGTCGAGATCGCCGGAGGTATAAGGATTCAAGCTGAATATCTGGCTATTGAGATGAAAATAATTGCTGGCATAGGTGACCTGCGCGCTCAGTCCGAAATCCCAATTCTGTTGATACTGGGCTGTGACGCTGCGCATGTTCTGAATGAGAGCGGTGGTGCCGGTGAGGAAGGTGTTGCTTTGCGGCGAGGTAGCGTGCTGGAAGTTTAAGAACGCGAATAGAGAGGGATCGAGCGAAGGAATGCTGGGACCAAGCTGGGTGACGATGCCGCCGCCGGAACTGACGCCGTTGCCTCCGGAAAGCGCCACTCGTCCCGGAGCCGTTTACGCTGACGCCTTGCAGGCTGACGCTTTCCGGGCCCGCAGCTACTCCCAGTCCGACGCTGCGCAGCGCTCCACCGCCTTCGGCGCGCCGCAGCACTTGTTGGGCCAGCAGCGGCCCATAGCGCTGCACCTCGACGTCGATATTGTTCTCGATCGCCAGCGCCACCACGTCCTGAGAAGTCAGATACAAGTTTCCAGCCCGAATCAGATCGTTCAGACGCGCCGAGTTGGTCAAACGGATGGGCGGCACGCTGGACGCTTCGTACGGATGCGTGAGCCAGCCCAGGCGTCCGGTTGGCGATTGCACGCTGATTTCCGACTGCGCGGAAACAAGTGGCGCAAAGAGCAGAGGAACGAACAAGGTTAATACCGCGATTTGCAATCGGCTCGACATAGATTCCTTCAGTATCGCCGGAAGAGGGGGTGGAGGGTCATGCGCGTGTGCGGGAGGATCATCCCCCATCCGTGTTGACTGTGGCGCACGCACTCCTGCGTGCCGCGTCCCCACTCTTGGGGACGCATGCGTTTTAGCTTTGAACACGTGTCCACAAGTACTCCCAGGTGAGCCCAAGGGCGTTCACATGAGTGTGAACGCGGCACGCACGAGTGCGTGCGCCACAATTTTCCACTACGCCAGTTGAGTGTGAGCGGTTCACGTTCGACACTTGTCCGGATTACGGTTCATGGGAAGGATACGTGTAACGGTCCGCGCTCGTTCCCTGTTTTTCACGACTGTTATACAATACGCCCTGGAAGAAAGAGCCAAGAAGGAACCAACCTACATGCACCCAGTGGTAACCCGAATTCCTTTGCTTCTGGCCCTGGCCGCGCTTGCGACCGCGCCGGGCTTCGCTCAGGGCGGCATGGGCTTCAATCCCACCGGAGTGTGGACCGCGATGTATCACGAGGATGAATTGGAGCGCACCGATCCCGGATCTCCGGTGGGCGATTACCTGGGCATTCCGATCAACGACGACGCGCGGCTGCGTGCCGATACGTGGGATGGCGATATTGTTTCGGTGCTGCAGCACCAATGCATCCCGCACTCGGCCATCTACGCCATGCGCGCGCCCACCGGCCTGAAGATCAGCACCATCAACGATCCGGCTTCGGGCCGCATCATCGCATTCATCATTGACGGCACCTATACGGGTCCGCGCACCATCTGGATGGACGGCCGCCCGCATCCTTCGCAATTCGCTCCGCATACCTGGGCCGGTTTTTCGACCGGAGTGTGGGAAGGCGATACGCTGCGTATCGACACCACGCATATCAAATCGGGATATTTGCGGCGCAATGGCATCGCGTTTTCCGACGAAGCCACGCTGACCGAATTTCTGGACCTGCACGAAAAATACTTGACGCTCACCAGCATCGCCATGGATCCGGTTTATATTACCGAGCCGCTGGTGCGAACCGAAAGCTGGGTTTGGAATCCTTACCAGGTTTTTACTCCGATCGCTGGCTATGGCTCGTGCTTGCCGAGTCCGGAGATTCCGCGGCCTTACGGCTGGGTGCCGAGTCACCTGCCGGGAACCAACACTCTGGTGCGCGACTTTTCGCAGGAATACGGCGTACCGTTTGAGGCCAGCCGCGGCGGCGCCGAGACCATGTATCCGGAGTATCGAAAGAAGCTCAAGCAAATGGTGATTCCGCGCGCCAAGGTGTTCGACGCGATGTTTGAGGAGGAACACAAGAAGCCTGCGCCGGGTTCTTCGGGGGCCAAGCCATGAAAGCGTTGACGCTTTTATTTGTGGCGGTTTCGCTCGCTTCCGCGCAGCAATTGCACGAGGTTGATGGAATCCAGTATGAAGTGCGTCACGTGCAGGGCAACGTCTACATGTTCGCCAGCACGCTCGGGAACGTGACCATTCAAGTGGGCAAGGACGCGGGCCACGACGGCGTGCTGCTGGTGGACACCGGAGCGCCGCAACTCCGCGACACGATTCTCGCGGAGATTCGCAAGCTTTCCTCCGAGCCGGTGCGCTTTATCATCAACACCAGCGCGGACGCCGATCACAGGGGCGCGAACGAAGCGCTGTTGAAGCCCGCCCGAAGCTACCAATTGCAGGCCGAAGTAGCGCTGTTCGCGCAGGACAACGTGCTGCAGCGGGAGAGCCGGGATGGATCGGGAGTGCCGTCCGGCGCCTGGCCGACGCTCACCTATCTGGACGAAAAAAGCCTGGCATTCAATGGCGAGGCGATTCAGATGTTCGCCGAAAAAGCCGCGCACACCGATGGCGACAGCATTGTGCTGTTTCGAGGCTCGAACGTCGTGAGCGCCGGCGATATTTTCCTCACCACCGGCTACCCGGTGATCGATCTGGAGCGCGGCGGCAGCATCCAGGGTGAGATTCTGGCCTTGAATCACATTCTCGATCTCACCGTGCCTCGTTCCATGCAGGAGGGCGGAACGATGGTGATTCCCGGGCACGGGCGGCTGTGCGATGAATCGGAAGTGACCGACTATCGCGACATGCTCACCATCATTCGCGACCGCGTGCAGAACCTGCTGCGTCAAGGCAAGACGCTGGAGGAAGCAAAGGCGGCCAGGCTGAGCCGGGATTACGACCGGCGATACAGCACTCCATCCTGGACCGGCGATATGTTGGTCGAGGCAATTTACAAAAGCCTGAGCCGCGACGCTGCGAGAGGTTCCAAATGAAACTGCGCGCGTACGGGTTTATACTTGCGTGCCTGCTGTGCCCGGGAGCCAGGGCGCAAACCTCGGTGGCGCCCAAGGCCACTGCTCCGATCGATCTCACCGGCTACTGGGTGTCGCTCATCACGGAAGACTGGCGCTACCGCATGCTGAACGCGCCCAAGGGCGATTACTACAGCATCCCGTTGAACGCGGAAGGCAAGCGCGTGGCGGATACTTGGGATCCTGCCAAGGACATTGCCGCGGGCAAGCAATGCATGAGCTATGGCGCGCCCAACATC
The DNA here is from genome assembly GCA_963713415.1 of Bryobacterales bacterium. Taxonomy (GTDB): domain Bacteria; phylum Acidobacteriota; class Terriglobia; order Bryobacterales; family Bryobacteraceae; genus Palsa-89. The sequence goes on from CAVQLV010000004.1 coordinate 230,313, forward strand.
ATGCGCGAGCCGGCGCGCTTGCACATCACCTGGGCGAACGATAGCACGCTGAAAGTGGAGATCGACGCTGGAACACAGACTCGATTGTTCTTTTTTGGACCGGCTCCCGCGTCCGCCCAGCCCTCCATGCAGGGAACTTCCCTGGCTCTGTGGCAGACGCCGCAATCCATCCGGGCCTATACGTCCAAGATCTCGGCGCAGGATCCCAACACGCCCGGGTTCCGGGACGCGAGCATGGCTTCGCCGCCACCGCCGCCGGATACGCGCCGGCTGGGCGGAACGTTGAAAGTGGTCACCACGCATATCCAGCCTGGATACCTGCGCAATAATGGGGTGCCTTTCAGCGCCAACGCGGTTCTCACCGAATACTACGACCTTCACAAGCTGGGAAATGACGAATACCTGGTGCAGACGCAGATTGTGGAAGATCCCAAATATCTGGATGCCCCCTGGGTGGTGAGCAGCCACTATCGGCGTGAGCCGGACGGATCGAAGTGGGATCCGGAGCCCTGCGAGCTGCTCTTGCCGACCCGCTAGCAAGACGCCCGCCGGGCGGAAAAGAGCCTAATGGCGCTGCAACTTGCGGACGATGAGAAAGCAGACAGGCTCTGCTTTCTATGCAAAGGTCCGCGGCGGCCATTTCCGACGGCTTGAAAAGGGTGCCTCCTTTCCCGCCCGTGGCGGTCAAGCTGTTGAGCTTCCTTTCCAATCCCGCGGTAGACACGAACGAAGTGGCGGATCTTATCGCGAGCGACGCTACGTTCACCGCCCGCGTGCTGCAGCGCGTGAATTCGGCCGAATTTGGGTTCATTACCGACGTCACCAATGTGCGGCGGGCGGTGGCGCTCCTTGGGCTGGATACAACCCGTCAGATCACCCTGGCGCAGGCCGCCGCGGCCTACGCGCAAGGCGGATTAAAAACCGAAACGATGCGGCGCTGCTGGCAACACACGGTTGCAACCGCGGTTCTGGCCGAGGAAATTGCGGCGGCCTGCGGCGCATTCTCGAGCGTCGCGTTCACTGCCGGAATCATGCACGATATTGGCCGCCTCGGCTTGCTCGTGGCGTATCCGGAGGAGTACGAACGAGTGGTTCGCAACGCCGCCGAGCGCAGCCTGGACGTGCTCGATTTTGAAGAAGAAGAATTCGGAGCGCATCACGCCGAAGCGGGCCGCATGCTGGCTGAGCAATGGGGATTGCCGTCTGAAATGGCCCTCATTGCCGGCCGCCATCATGACCCTTGCGAGGGCATGGAACTGGGCCTGTTGCGAATCGTGCATGTGGCTTGCCGGCTGGCCGACGTTTTGGGCTATGACGTTGTTAAGCCGCTGATGCCATCGAACGTAAGTGATGTGATCGCGCAATTGCCGCCGCAGGCCCAGGAACGGCTGTGCCGGGCTCCCGAGGAGCTTTGCGAACGCATCGATCAGCGCATTCGGGAATTCGGGTCGGAGCCTGCCGATGCGCCGCCCGAAGAGACGCTGGCGCTGCTGGCTTCCGCGAGCGTTTCTGACGAACCGCGGCCAGTGAACGAAGAAGGCGCCTCAGCGGAATCTGAAATCGAGCCAGTCGTGCCTGGCCGGCACCGGGCGATCGTCTTATGGATCGTGGCCGGGTTGTGCGCCGTTGCCGCCGTGGCATTCTGGGTCTTTCACTAGAATCCCTAGGAGTCGGCCAGTGCCGCCGCCGATTCGTTCACGAACCGGTGCAGTGCATCGAGCTGCTCCACGATGCGGTTGGGGTCCCCTTGCGCGGCCGCGCGCTCGAGTCTCTTTTCCCATCTCTTCGATCGGCGGGAATCCGTAGCCGCGACCGGTGCCTTTCAAATTATGTCCGAAGCGCCGAATGGGGCCGAAGTCCCGGGTAGCCAGGGCGGCGCGGGCCTCTTCAATCTGCTTCTCTTTGGAGGCGAGATACTGCGGAACCAGCGCCATTACCTGGTCGGAGACCGGGATGGTCCCGGCCAGGGACGCACTGCGCCCTCCGGGAGCCGGCATATAGCGGCGGATGGTTTTCAGCAGCGTCTGCCGGTCGAGTGGTTTGGCGACGTGGGCCACGCACCCGGCATCCAGGCTGGCACGTACCGCTTCTCGCATCGCGTCGGCCGAAAGAGCGACGATCGGCGTGACGGGATTCTTGGATTGCCTGGCGTTCGCCTGCTGCCATCCGCGGATGCGCCTGGTTGCGGTATATCCATCCATCACTGGCATGTCGATGTCCATCAGGATCAGATCGAATTGGTCGCCTTGTTGGACCGCGTCCAACGCCTCCTGTCCGTTCTTCGCGAAGCGAACTTTCACCGGCTGATCGCGCAGGTAGTGCTCCAGCAATAGCCGGTTGTCTTCGGTGTCTTCAGCCACCAGGATGCGCATGGTTTCGTGAGTGGTTTCATGCACAGGAAGCCGGGCAGGCGCGATCTCAGCGGCGTCCGGCTCCACGAGAACGGGTTCCATCGCCTGGAGTGGCAGGCTGAAGTGAAAGGTGCTCCCAACCCCTTCCCGGCTAACCACGCCGACCTCTCCTTCCATCAGCTCCACCAGATCGCGGCAGATGGTCAGTCCCAGGCCGGTGCCGCGCTGGCCTGGGATCTGATTGGGTAATTGCACGAACCGCGCGAAGATTTTATCTTGATCCTCCAGCCGGATTCCGGGGCCGGTGTCGCACACCTCGAATCGAAGCTTATCGCCGGCGCTGGCCGCGCTCAGCACCTTTACATTCACATCCACGCGCCCGGACGTGGTGAACTTCAACGCATTGCTCAAAAGATTCACCAGCACCTGCTGGATGCGCAAGGGATCGCCCAGCGCCCAGGCGGGCACGGCGGGATCGATTTCCACTCCGAGCGTTATTCCTTTTCGCCCAGCCGCCTCGCGGAACGTGGCCACCGCGTCGTCCACCGTCACCCGGATCTGGAAGGCGCTCTCTCCAGCCGCACCGCTCCGGCTTCGATGCGCGAGAAATCTAAAAAGTCGTTGATCAGGGCCACCAGCCGGCGGCAGTTGCGCTGAAACATATTCACGTACTCGCCTTGATCGAAGCTCAGCGGAGTTTGCGACAGCAGGTCGGCCGACCCGAGGATCGCGTTGAGGGGGGTGCGGATATCGTGGCTGATCTTGGCCAGGAATTCGGTCTTGGCGCGGTTGGAAGCTTCGGCGGCGTCCTTGGCCCGGATCAGCGCGGCGTCGGCTTTCTTACCGGCCCACATATCGCGCAAAAAGACATAGAAACTGGAGTCCGGATCCTCGGCCGCTGCCAGAAATGTCATGGCGAAATCGGACATGGCGCCGTGCGGCGAACCTGGGGGCTGATCGAAACGGGCGGCAATCTCCGCGCGGCCATTCAATCGCATGTTTGCGATCGCCTCCTGCACCCGGGGCCGGTCCTCCGGTTGCACTGTGGATACAATGCCGGCGGGCCGATAGGTGGGAGAACAGCCGGCCATGGTCCCGTAGGTCGGGTTCATCCACAGATAGCCTCCATCGGCATTGACCTGGGCCATGCCGCACGGCGCATTTTCGAGCGCTGCGCTCTTATGGCGCAACGCCTCGGCCGCCTGGATCAAGCCTTGGTTCAACGCCCCGATTTCATCCCGTCCCGCCAGAGGTTCGGGAATGGCTCCGCCTGGCAGCCGCGCCAGATTCCGCTGCAGCCGGTCAATGCGGCTGGTAATGCCGCGCGTGAACAGCAGGGTCATCGCTACGCCGCCCAAGAGGCCAAAGAACAGGCATAGAGACGTGATCGCGCTCTGCTCGGCGCGCGTGGCATCCACCCTGTGGAGCACTGCCTCGACGTGCCTCGCGTTGTCCTGCTCCATCCACTTCAGCAGGCCCGCCATCTGCGAACGCCCGGCCTCCACCGCCTGCAAACCGTCGCGCAACTGGCTCGCTGGCAAAAGGCCCAGCCGGAAGCGCGCAATGTCGCCAAACATGCGCTCCTCGCGGGCATGTTCGATCGAAGCGATCCGGGACAGCCGTTGCTGGTCGATGGTATTGTCGGCGGTGAGATTGACGAGTTGTTGCCGGGCGGAGTCGAAGTCGGCGAGCGCGTACCGGGTGCGGCTGACAAACGATTCCTGGGCGGTAATGTAATAGGCCCGGACATCGGCGCTGGCCTCGGTTTCGGCGGCGCGCAGGCGCTGGATCTGTTGCCCGCTTCGCTGGGCGCGGTTGACCAGCTCGGTGGCCGCCGAATTGCGCGCGCCGAGAACGTTTGCCACCCCGAACATCACCACCGTGGCGGCCGCCGGGAAGGAGATCAGCAGCAGGCACTTGGAGCGCAGGGAAAGGTCCGGCCATGTTTGCCACCAGCGCATAAACTAGCGGTCCAGAACCACCTGCAGGAGCGGGCCGAGCGCGCTGACGCGCCCCTTCTCGAGTGAAGCGTCGGCTCCCAGATGTGCGGAGACCGACAGATACAGATCGCTCTGCTCGGCGCCCGAGACGGCCACGATGGGGATTTCCGGAAATAGCTGCTTCAATTCCCGCACGGACTCGATGCCGTCCTGGCCGGGCATCACCATGTCGAGAACCAGCACGTCCACGGCTTGCTGCCGCAGTTGCAGCATGCACTGCTGCATGTCCTCCGATTCGATGATTTCGAATCCGGCTGGTTCCAGGACGGCGCGCGCCAACACGCGGAAGTGCGGGTCGTCGTCGACTACCAGCACTCTTCCATTCGCACGTCCCGGGGCTGCCCGAGATCGCAATGGTCTTTCAAAGACCTTCTGGTCCATGACTGAGCTCATCGGCCCAGGGGGGCGAAATTTGAGCCGCCGCGCCTGCTCTTGTTCCCGCCAACTGCGACGATAAGCCCAGCGTGTGCACAGATGTTGCATCTAGGAGGCAACCGTGATCCTGGCCACGGTCTCATCGGATCCTGGTTTTCATAAAGACGTGCGGGCCTCGCTCGACGGTCATCTTCGATTTGAAGCTGCCTGGGACCTGGGGTATGAGGACGCAGCCCGGCTGCGCGGGCTCAGTCCTGAGCACCAGTGCATTCTGATCGTGGACTTCGCTGATCTGCCGCTGGCGATGCCGGTGGCTCGCGCTGTAGACGGCCGTACGCAAATCGTCCTCATCGCGGTGAAAGGGGGAGGCAGCCGGGAGGACCTGTTGCAGTTAATGCAGGCCGGCGTTCGCGAAGTGCTGCCCAACTTCACGCAGCGCGAGATCCGGCAGGCAGCCGCGCGCGCCGCCTCCACGCTGTCTACTACCGGTGAGAGCCTGGCCGATTTGTACGCCTTCATGCCCGCCAAGCCAGGCTGCGGCGCAACCACCATTGCCACCTACGCTACCGCCATGGCGGCCCAACTGAGTACCGAGCCTACCTTATTGCTGGATTTCGACATTCGCTTAGGCGTCACCTCCTTTCTGTTGAAGGCCGAGGGCGCCCACACCATTGTCGATGCGCTCTTGCAGGCCGACCGGCTGGATGTGGACATTTGGTCCAGCCTGGTGGTCCAGATGAAGAACCTGCATCTGCTGGGGTCAGGGCCGATGGATTTTTCCCGGCATGTTTCCACCGAGCGCTTCATGGAACTGCTGGATTTCGCCCTGCGGCGTTATTCCCTGGTGGCGGTGGATCTGCCCGGCACCATGGAAGATCAGGAATGCGAGACGTTGCTGCGCGCCAAGAAGATTTATCTGGTCTGTACGCCGGACATCGGCGCTCTGCATGTGGCGCGCCGCAAGGCCAACTGGCTGCAGGATCTGCGCCTCACCGACAAAGTATCGGTGGTGCTCAACTGCATGGAGCGCCGCAGTACGCTCTCGGTGGACGACATACAGCGCATCATTCAATTGCCGGTTCAGCATCTGCTGCCGGCCAGCGCTGCCGAGATCTCGCGCGCGGTTCAAAAAGGCGCCGTGCTGGAGACTACGTCCGGCCTCGGCAAGCAGATCGCCCGCATCGCCGAAGAGATGGCTTCCAACCGGCCATCCACCAAGAAGCCCGGCGCGGTGCGGCGCTTTGTCGAGTACTTCTCCATCAGCGCGGCGCGTGACGCGCAGACTTGAATCCCAATACCAGCGAGATGATCGATATGACGAACCAAACCATCCTCAGCCTGCTGAATTATCTGTGCAACGAAGCCCGGAATTCGGTGCAAGCCAGTTTCGGGCTCATGGCGCTCGGCCCCAACCTGGCGCCCGATCCAGCCTGGCAGGCATGTCTTGAGAACAGCAAATGTGGCGCCGACCGCCTGCTGCGCTGCATCGACGATATCCGGGAGCTGCTGTCGCCGGAAATACCGGCCTTCGATCCGCCTGAGGAGTTCGATCTGACCCTGTCTCTGGGCGAGACCATCGAACTGCTGAACCTAGCCTCGGGCGACCGGGCGAGCCGTCTGATCCTGCAATCTCCGGCGCGGCCGGTCACCGGGCGCCAGCATCGGCGGGCCGTCGAGCAGGCGCTCATGCGCATTCTGGACGCCGTCTCCAAACTCGGGCGCAAGGGGGATGCACTGGTCTCGGTGGTGCGCGCCCTGGACGGCGAGGGCGCCCAGTTTGAAATTGTTCCGGCCAACCCCAATATCGCCTTGCGGGTGGCCGATTGGCTGAACGCCGATCCGGACCAGATCGACTTCGAGGACGCCGACGAAGTGTTGCAGGGCGTGGCCACGCTGGTGGCAGGGAAGCGAATTCGCGCCTTAGGAGGGACGGCGGAATTCGTGTCCGACGCCCGCGCCCCCATGGCACTGGTGCTCACCATTCCCTGGCAAGCCGACCTGGATCGAGAGTGTCCGTCGGAGCCATCCCAGCAGAATGAGGCAGGCCTCAGCGTTCTGGTGGCCGAGGATTCCGATGAAAGCTTCGTCCTGACCGGGCTGCTGCTGCAAAAAGAGTCGGTCTGGCGCGCGCGGGACGGCCTGGAGGCCGTGGACATGATGAAGTCCCGCCGCTTCGACGTGGTATTGATGGACATTCATATGCCCGGCCTGGACGGCTACAAGGCCATTCGCTCCATGCGAGACTGGGAGACGAAAACCGGCAATGCGAGAACGCCTATTGTGGTTCTCTCCTCAGACGACCTGGACACGCAGATGCGCTCGGCGGCGCACTCGGGGTGCTCGGGCTTCCTGCGCAAGCCGCTCGATCATCACGATCTGTTTGACCTGCTGGACCGGCTGAAGGCGGTCCGCAGCGTTTCGGCGTAACCGTGACCAAAAGGCGGTGAATATCTACGGCCGAAGCGCGAACGTGAACAGGGCTTGGCCCGCCGACACTGCGATGTATTGCTTCCCGTTGACGGCATAACTCATGGGCCCGCTGTTGATCTGCCCGCCGAGTGAAGCCTTCCAGAGCAGCTTGCCGGTGCGATCGTCCAGCGCATAGAAATACCCTTCGCGCCCGCCGCTGAAGAGAAGATCGGACTCGGTGGTGAGCACGCCCGCCCAAGTGATGTCGTTCATCTTGAACTCCCACTTGCGCTCGCCGGTCTTCGGATCAAACGCTGCTACCGCGCCGTAGCCTTCCTTGTCGAGCTTCAGGTTGGTCTGTAAATTCACCGCGCCCATGGGAGTGTTGCCGGTGGCCTTGGGACGGCCACCCTCCGTCACAATGCTTCCCGAGTTGCCCCACATCGGAATGTAGAACCAGCCAGTGCGCGGGCTAAAAGAAGGCGGATACCAGTTTGTTCCACCGAGAACCGTGGGCATGATCGTGCTTCCTTCGGGCGTGGGCACTTTCCCCGGCACGCGCATGGGCCGGCCCTTTTCGTCAAACCCGGACATCCAATTCACGTTGGTGAAAGGCTGGCCCATCAGGAACTGCCCGGTGTCGCGATCGAGCACGTACATCAGTCCGTTGCGATTGGCCCACAGCATGACCTTGCGCGGCGCGCCGTGCAAGTCGATATCGGCGAGCACGGGGACCTGCGTGGAGTCGTAATCCATCTCGTCGTGCGGCGTGAATTGATAAAACCATTTCAGCTTGCCGGTGTCGGCGTCGAGGGCAAGCACAGAATCGCTGTAAAGATTGTCGCCGAGGCGCTTGCGGCCATCCCAGTCCGGTTGCGGGATTTCCGGTGCCCCAGAAGGTGAGGTTGGTTTCCGGATCGTAGGATCCGGTATTCCAAATCGCGGCTCCGCCTTTTTTCCAGGAATCGCCCGCCCAGGTGTCGTGGCCCGGTTCGCCCGGCTGTGGAATGGTATGGAAGCGCCAGACTTCCTTGCCGGTGTGTACGTCAAACGCCGCCAGTATTGCGCCAATCCCGATGTCGCCGCCGGCGGTTCCGACAATCACTTTGTCCTTGACCACTAGCGGAGCGTGCGTGATGGAGTAGTATTGCGTGGGATCGGCCACCTCGGTATTCCACAGGACCTGGCCGGTCTTAGCATCCAGCGCCAAAAGATGAGCGTCAATGGTGCCCATGAACAGCGTGTCGCCCAGAATCGCCAGACCACGATTCACACGTCCGCAGCAGGTGCGCGCTTTGGGATGGGGATTGTAAGTGTAACTCCAAAAAATGCGGCCGGTGGCGGCGTCGAGCGCGAAGACGTCGTCGGGAGGCTGCACAGTGTATAGGACGCCGTTAACCACCAGCGGCGTGGCTTCGAATTTTTCCAGGGACTTGGCTTGAAAAACCCACTGCAGTTCGAGTCTGTTTACATTCTCCGGCGTGATCTGGGTGAGCAGGCTGTGGCGCTGGCCGAACTCGGTCCCCGAATACGTGAGCCAGTTTTGCGGCTCGCTAGCGGCGTGCAGGATTCGGTTGAAGGAGATGGAGCTGGAAAGTTGTTGCGCCGCGAGCGAACCCGCCGCAAAGAGGATCAAAAAAGCGCATTTCTTCATTTTTGCCGCAGCGGAGCCATCTTATCGCCACTGGCGCTTTCAGCGCAACTTGACCGGCACGGTTTTCAAGCCGCCCAATAGAACTAACGGAACTATCGGTACCCTTCCGAAGGGGGCAAGTGCTTCGCTCTTGACTCACAGGAAGCGCGACCGCATACTAACGTTACTCGGTGGTCTGATACCCGGCGCCGGGCGCAAACGCGTTCGCGCCATCGCAGTTCGCGGAAGATAGTCGTGAGGAAGTAATTTAATGAGGAGGATGATGTTCATGAATAAACCGACGGCTCTGAAAATCGCTGGCCTGGCCCTGTTGATTGTCGGCGTGGCCAGTGTTTGCTCCGCAACCCCCGTAGGCCCTGAAATAGACGCTGCGACGGGCGCCAATGCCCTGGCGCTGCTCAGCGGCGCGCTTCTGATTATTCGCAGCAGGAAGCGCTAAGTCTAACCGGACAATCCCGCTATACCGTGCCCAGTCCCCTCATGGTTGTCCGAGGGGCTGGGTGTTTTGTGTTCCCATGCAATCTTCCGTTGCCTCCGCCGCGCATCGTCTCTCGCCCTCGTCTGCTACTGATTCACGTCTCATCTGGCGAATTGGGTGCGGTTTCCTCCTGCTGTCAATTGAAACACTTCTTATTTCTTCCCAGGCGCGGCACTCTGCCTTCAGCGGAGCGAACGGATTCGCAGGCGTTTTGTACGATATGGGCGCCTGGAAGATCAGGCTGCCAATTACGCTGGCGGTTCTTTTTCTTTTGTTCTGGCAAACCAAAGGGCGGCACAACATAAAGCGAATTCCCACCGGGGCGCTCGGTCGAGTCATCCGGTTTTACTGGCTTTGCTGTCATCTCGGTGTTGTTGCTCTTTTCGCTTTCCTATCTCTGAGATTGCTCAGTCACCCATCCAGCGGCGCCAGGCTGAATGGAATGATTTTGCTGTGCCTGGCCCTGGGGATTGCATCAGTAGTTTTGTGCGCGCTCGCCTTTTTGCCCGCCGTGGTATGGCGCGAGATCTTTCGCGGAACTGGTGACGCGTGGGCCTATCTGGTGGTGCTGGGCGCAGGAGCCTGCGTTGCGGCGGCGGTTGCCGAACGGATTTGGTATCCGCTGGCGCAATGGACGCTCGTCCTGGCCGACCTGATGCTGCGGCCGTTTCTTCCTGGGACGTCGGTCGATCCTGGGGCCAGGATTCTCGGCACTCCGAGCTTTTCTCTTGAGGTGGCGCCGGCCTGTTCCGGTTATGAAGGCATCGGATTGATCCTGGTCTTCACTACCGCTTGTCTGTGGTTCTTCCGGCGGGAGTGGCGCTTCCCCCGGGCTCTTCTGTTGATCCCGATCGGAGTCGCGGCGATCTGGCTATTCAATGCGGTACGCGTCGCCGGGCTGGTTTTCATCGGTTCTACCGTCTCGCCTGACGTGGCAATGAAAGGTTTTCACTCCCATATTGGCTGGATCATGTTTAACGCCGTCGCACTGGGAACTTGCCTGGTGGCGCGGCGAGTCTCGTGGCTGACGGCCGAAGTGCCCGGGCGAACAGAACAACCGGAGGCGCAAATCCACGATCAGAATGCGGTGGCCGCTTATCTCATGCCATTCGTCGCGATTCTCGCGGCGGGCTTACTGGCAGGCCTGGCGTCCGCCGGTTTCGAATGGCTGTATCCTGTGCGGATCATCGCGGCCGGCGCGGCGCTGTGGTATTTCCGGGCTACTTATCGACAACTCGAATGGCGAGTGGGATGGCCCGCGCTGGCAGCGGGCGCGGCTGTCTTTGCGCTCTGGATCGGATTAGAGCGATGGCTTGGCTTGGCTTCCTCGGGCGTCCCTGCACCACTCGCACTGGCAACTCCATTTATGCGGACAACCTGGATTGTGTTGCGGATCCTGGGCGCCGTAGTTACGGTACCCATCTCTGAAGAGCTGGCTTTTCGCGGATTCCTCCTGCGCCGCCTGGCGTCGGCGGATTTCGAAGCGGTGCCGTGGCGTGCCTTTCAATGGCGGCCGTTCCTGATTTCGTCCATTGCGTTCGGCGTTCTGCACGGCGAGCGATGGCTGGCAGGAACGCTGGCCGGCATGATCTATGCGTTGGTCCTGATGCGGCGAGGGCGAATTGGAGAAGCGGTGATCGCGCATGCCACAACCAATGCGCTGCTGGCCGCGTGGGTGCTCTCCACCGGCCAGTGGCAGCTTTGGTGACCGGGCGCTAGCGTTTGTCGGGCAGCGCGAAAACGTACAGCGCATTGCCGTTCGATGGATGGTGAATATCGGGCGCGAGCAGGCCAGGCACCTGCCGCGGACTGCCGCCGCCCAGGCCGGTGGGCACTGCAATATATTGCTTACCGGCCACGCTAAACGAAATCGGAAAGCCCTGCACCGATGTTCCCAGCCGCGTTTGCCACAAAACCTTGCCAGTGCTCACATCCACGGCTTTGAAGCGGCGATCCAGATCGCCCGCGAACACCACTCCGCCGGCGGTAGAGAGCGCCGCGGTAAGGAACGGCGCGCGCTGTTCGATGGACCAGAGCTGCTTCATGCTGTTCACGTCAAAGGCGGCGAGCTTGCCGATGTTGCCGTTGGTCCCGGGCATCTCGAAGAACCGCCGCGCAGCGCCGTTGCCGCTCCCGCCGCCCTCCGTCAAATCGACTTTTTGCCCCTTCATCGACAGACAGCTCTGGCTGAGCGGAATGATCAGCCGATTGGTTCCCGGATGATAGCTCATGGCCGGCCAATTGTGGCCGCCTTCGGTGCTGGGGCAGGAATCGATCCATTCGCCCAGCCGCTGCTCGACGATGTCATTGCGGTAATGCGGCTGGCCCGTTTTCGGATCAAACGAATCGAAAACGTTTTGAAACACCGTTTCCTTGTGCCCCAGGTATTGGCCGGTGGTGCGGTCCAGCTTCCAAAGAATACCCGGCTTGCCGGCGTTGAAAACCAATTTCCGGCCGCCCGAATCCACCAGCACGCGTTCGAATACTTCATCTAGATCGAGCGATTCACCGGGCGCGTGCTGATAGTACCAGACAAGTTTGCCGGTGTCGGCGTTGATTGCCAGCGTGGAGCTGCTGTATAGCGCGGCGCCTCCGCCCGATTGGCGGCTCGCGCGCATCCAAGGCTTGGCTTGAGCGACGCCCCAATAAGTGAGATTCAAGTCGGGATCATAGCTGCCCGTGATCCACGTTTCACCGCCGGCGCGAAACAGGTTCGGAAGCTTGCCCCAGGTGTCGCCACCGGGCTCGCCTTCGCGCGCGATGGTAGTGAACCGCCAGACTTCCTTGCCAGTGCCCGCGTCATAGGCGCTGATGAAGCACTTCTCTTCGCGATACCGCTCGCAGCCGCCCAGGCCCTGGATCACTTTGCCGTTGATGACGATGGGGCCACTGCTGGTGGCGTAGTTGCCCTTGGATCGATCGCCGATCACGGTTTCCCAAACCTTCTTGCCGTTGCGCGCATCGAATGCGATCAATCGCGCGTCGCTGGTGGAGACGAGAATTTTGTCCTGATAAATTGCGATGCCGCGCATGGAGCTGGCGTTGGCCAGACCGCCGTAGCGGTTCTCCCAAATCAGCTCGCCCGTGCGCGCGTCTAGCGCCTGCAAGGTGCTGTTCGGATTGTTGAGATAGAGGACGCCATCGTGCACAATGGGTGCGGTCTGATTATTTCCGCCGTCGTTCATGGTCCAGACCCATTGCAGGCGAAGGTCACCGACGTTGGCGCGTGTGATTTGATTGAGCGCGCTGTAATCCCAGGCTTGGTAATTGCCGCGGATCATGAGCCAATCGGCGGGATCGGGATGGCGCAGCATGGCGTCGGTAACGGGGCGGTAGTTCTTCACTTCGCCTTCCACCGTGAGTCCTTCGGCCTTGAGCGGCTCCAGCCGGGTGCTGGCCGGCGGCGCCTGCTCGGGAGGCGGATGCCGGATGATATCGGGCACCTGCCCGGTGGCCACCGAACCGATCTTTACCTTGACGCCGGCCGTCAGTGCCTGATTTCCCGGATGCGCGCCGTTGGCTTCCAGAATGAAAGCGGCGATATTGGTGTAAGCTTCGTCGCCGAGCCCGTTCGGATTATTCGGCGGCATGGTGGATTCCATGAAGGCGACCAGATCGTTGGTGGTCCGGTCGCCCCACTGGCCCATGAAATTGGAGCCCGCGAGTTGCGGCGCCTCATTGCGGCCGCCCAGATCGGCCACGTGGCAAATGGCGCAATTCGATTGATAGATCGCGCGCCCCGACGCCGCCTGCTGCGCGGTGTAGGGCGCCGGCGATTGAGCGATTGCGCCGGCAACACAGGCCATGCCGAAGAGAAGGATTTGTCTTGTGGCCTTTAACACTTGGACTCTCCTAGCGCAGAAGCCAGCCCCACAGATTGCCGTCGGGGGCTTTCTCGCTGTCGATTTGAATATAAAGCTTGCCCTTTTTCAGGCTCTCGACTTGTTGCGGCGTCAGATCGAGCGAAGCATGGATTGCTCCGCTGGTTCCTGCCGAGGCAGTATGATCGACCTTCACTTCGAGAATCGCAGGACCGCGCACGCCTGTTACTGGACCTTGATGGACCTTGGCGTCCGTGGCGGGCGAGCGCAGTCCTTCGAACGTTCCTTCAATCGAAAGCCTCGTGCCCGCCAGAGTAGCGGTCGCCGAGCCGAGTCCCGCGATGTTGGCGCGAGTTGTCGCTTCGATGGGGACGGGAGATAATCGCGCCTTGTATTTTTCCGGAGACTGCGCCGCAAGCGACAGCGCGAATCCCATTACGAGAGCGAGGCGGGCCAGTTTCATGAGCATCACTCGGCCCCGATTACTGCTTAGGCACGATTTTCACGATGGTGGCCGTGAACTCTTTGCCTCGCTCGACCAGAAATTGATGAACCATATTGGCGGGGATGAAGATACTGTCGCCGGCCTTGAGCGGATACCTGGTTCCTCCATCGATAGACTTCCCGCGCATCTCATCGGGTCCGCTGGATTTTCCGTCGACAATGGTGCCGCCCGCCAATACCGTGCCTTCGCCGGCTAAAACGAAAATGAAGTCGCCTTCCTTGGTATGAATCTCAGCCCCAGACGGGCCTACGCGATGAACAACAATCGCGGAATCCATTAGTCGCTGCACTCCGACATGCGTTTCGGGATTTACGTTGGCGGCGAGCTTCTGATCGATCGACTTCATTTGAGCCGCGCTCCAATAGACGGGTTCCGTTGGATTCGCACCCCACAGGGATGCAACGAACGCGAGGGCTAGGAATAGCGGTGTTCTCATGATCGGACAGTATACTACCGTGGCAGAACTCGCAGCCCATGCGTCGCGTGGGCCGCGGAAGCGCTTTGTCTCAGCCAACCCTGCTATGATGCCCCTTCGGATCGTCCACGCCGATGATGCCCACCGCCCCAGAAGCCGCCGCTTCAACGCCGCCTAAGCACCAATCTCTGCGCCCCACCCGTACTCGTCACGTGGTGCTGGCCCTCACCGTCGCGGTCTACATGATCACCTACATGGACCGCACCATCATCGCGTCGGCACTGCCCGTCATCCGCAAGGAATTCGGGTTCTCCCTCATCACCGTCGGCTGGATTCTCACCAGCTATCGCGTGGGCTTCACGCTCTTCCAAATCCCGGGCGCTTGGTTCGGCGATAAGTTCGGACCGCGCCGCGCGCTCGCAATCATCGTCACCTGGTGGAGCATCTTCACGTCCCTCACCACCACCGCCTGGAACGCCGCATCTATGGTCGCCATCCGCTTTATCTTCGGTATCGGCGAATCGGGCGCATTCCCCATCGCGACACGCTCGCTCTCGCGCTGGATGCTCCCGGCCGAACGCGGCTTCGCGCAAGGCATCACGCATGCCGGCTCGCGGCTGGGCGCCGCTGTCACTCCGCCGCTGGTGGTCTGGATGATCCTGCGCTACGGCTGGCGCATGCCCTTTCTCACTTTCGCCGTGCTCGGCTTGCTCTGGTCCGCGGTCTGGTTCTTCTACTATCGCGACTCGCCCGAACAGCATCGCGGCGTCAACGCTGCCGAGCTCGAGCTGATCCATTCCGCTACCGGCGGTCCGCGGCGGCAAATCGGCGTGCATGTTCCATGGCGCCGCATCCTTTCCAGCCGCACCGTGTGGGAGCTGGCGCTGATGTATTTCTGCTACCAGTATGCGCTGGCCGTCTACCTGGATTGGTTCCCCAGCTATTTGAATACTCATCGCGGCTTCAACCTGAAGGAGATGGGATTCTACGCCAGTCTTCCGTTGCTCGCCGGCACTCTGGGCGATCTGGCCGGCGGCTGGCTTTCCGATCGTCTACTGCGCCTCACCGGCAACGTGACGCGCGCCCGCCGCATCGTTGGGATTGCCGGCTTTATCATCGCGGCCTTCGGCATTCTCCCGGCGACGCTCACCCACGATCCCAAGCTGTGCGTCGCTTTCAGTTGCCTCGCTTTCGGCGGATTGGAACTGACCGTCGGTGTTTCATGGGCCATCCCGCTCGACATCGGCGGCGACTTCGCGGGCTGCACCGCCTCCATCATGAATATGTGCGGCAACATCGGGGGCGCCATTTCCCCGGCGCTGCTGGCATATCTGGTCCGCGACTTTGGCTGGGACGTTCCGTTCTTCGTCACCTCCGCGCTCTGCGTGTTCGGCGCGCTGATCTACGCTAAAATCGACGCGAGTAAGAACATCTTTGCCCAGGAACCAGCGGCTGCGTGAGTGCAACCATTTGAGTGCAACCACTTGAGTGCAACCACGGTTCAGGTGCTGGTCATTCTTTTTTTTGCCACCTTCATTCGTTCCGCGCTCGGATTCGGAGAAGCGCTGGTCGCCGTACCGCTGCTTGCGTTGCTGATGCCAGTGCAGGTGGCCGCGCCTTTGGCCGTTTTAGTGTCGATCACTGTGGCAACCGTGGTCGTGATTCAGGATTGGCGCAACGTCCATGTCCGCAGCGCGGGCTGGCTAGTGCTTTCCACTTTGTTCGGAATTCCCCTCGGGCTGCTGCTATTGAAGACCGTCCCGGAATCCATCGTCAAGGCGATTCTCGGCGCCTTCATCGTCGCCTTCGCGCTTTACTCGCTCATCGGCAGAAATAAACGCGAACTAAAGAACGATCGGCTGGCGCCTTTGTTCGGCTTCAGCGCGGGGATTCTCGGCGGCGCATACGGCATGAACGGACCGCCGCTCGTCGTCTACGGAGTCTTGCGCCGCTGGCAGCCCGCGCAGTTCCGCGCCACGCTGCAGGGGTATTTTCTGATCGCAAGCGTGGTTGGAATGGCCGGCTATGCCTTCACCGGTTTATGGACTCATATCGTCAGCGTTTACTTTCTGCTCTCTCTGCCGCTGGCCTTGATCGCGATTTTCCTTGGCCACCTGGTCCATCGCCGGCTGAGCAGCGCGCGCTTCCTGATGTGCGTCAACATCGGCCTGGCGCTCATCGGTGTTCTATTGTTAAAGCAGGCTCTCGATGCTTAGCATTTGCCAGTGGATCTTTGTCACGCCTCTCAGTATTTCCATTCGCGAATCCATCTGGATCTATCCGATCCTGAATGTTCTGCACTGTGTCGGCGTGCTGTTGGTGGCGGGCACTATCGTCGTCGTCGATCTGCGGCTGCTTGGGTTTGGCATGCGCCGATCGCCAGTGTCGAGCGTGGTGAGCCAGGTTCTGCCCTGGACGCTGTCCGGCTTCGCATTCATGTTCGTCACCGGGGCGCTGCTCGCCTGGTCTGAACCGGTCAAGCTCTATCACAGCCGGTTCTTTTCCTGGAAACTCGTCTTCATCGCGATGGCCGGCCTGAACGCGCTGCTATTTCATTACGGGATTTATCGCGGAGTGGGCGCGTGGGACACGGCTGCGCTCACGCCCGTTCGCGCCCGGCTGGCAGGCGCGGTGTCCATCCTATGTTGGATCTGCGTGATCGCCGCGGGCCGCGCGGTGGGTTACGAGCAGATATGAGACCGCATACCTTCGCCACAGACTTTCCGTTCTGCGCGGCGTTCGAGTGGATCGAGCGCAGCCCGGTTGGACAGTTCATGCGAGGCTCGCCAGTGGTTTTTCCGATTTTCGAAATCATCCACTTGATCGGTCTCGCGCTGTTTGTAGGAACGCTGCTGCTTACCGATTTGGGCCTGCTCGGCCTCGCCATGCGCCGGCAGCCCATCCAACAGGTGGCTTCCGCGTTGTCGCCCTGGACATGGCGGGGATTCGCCGTATTGTTAATCACCGGTCCGTTCATGTTTACAGCGCAGGCCGCTAAGTGGCACGATAATCCTGTCTTTTGGTTTAAGATGCTGTTTTTGCTGATCGCGACCGTTTTTCAATTGGCGGTGCGCCGTAAGATCGTGTCCGCGGATTTGTCCCTGCACCCAGCCACAGCCAAGCTGATTGGAGCCGTATCCTTGGTACTTTGGATTAGCATCGCACTTTCCTCGAAGATGATGGAGTTCGCATGAAACCCGTGTTTGTGGCGCTTCTTCTGCTGAGTTCCGTCGGTCTGTGGGCTGCCGAGCCCCGGATCGAAGCCCGATTGCATACGCTTCGCCAGCTTTCCGATGCCGAGCGCGTCAAAACCACGCGGGAGCTGGCGCTCGAGATCCGGCAATTGCCCGCGACATCCAAGAAAAAGGAAGCGCTGGCCGAGCAACTTGCCAATCTGGTCACCGAAGGCGATCCCGGTCACGAAACTTTGCAGGACGTTGCCACCACTTTGGCGATGGCGCTGCGGGAACAGCCGGCCCCGTCGGCGTACAGCACTTTGGCGCAGTTGGTTCGCTACGAACACGTCAGCGTTTCGCTCGACGATCCGCGCTTCGCCGCCGCCATGAAGAATTTGGAAGCGGACGATCGAAGCCGCGAGCACGCCGATTTCACTCTGACAGACTTGAACGGAATGAAATGGAGTTTGCACGCGCTGGCAGGCAAAGTGGTGCTCGTGAATTTCTGGGCCACCTGGTGTCCGCCCTGCCGCAAGGAGTTGCCCGATCTGCAGGCGCTCTACCAGCGCTTTGGTTCGCGCGGCTTTGTGATTCTTGCTATCTCCGATGAGGACGCCGCCAAAGTGAAGCCGTTCATTGTCCAACAAAAGCTCACTTATCCCGTGCTGCTGGATCCCGGCCGCAAAGTGAACGAACTGTTTCATGTGGACGGCATTCCGAAGAGTTTCGTTTACGATCGCAGCGGTAAACTGGTCGCCGAGGCAATCGATATGCGCACGCAACGCCAGTTCCTGGAAATGCTAGGGAAGGCCGGTTTGGAGTAGCTCAGCGATCCAGCCCGAATTTCGGGTGGTGAGCGTCGCCTTCAATTTTGATTTTCAGAAAAGTTCCCGCGCCATTCTTTGCAAAGAATGGGTCCACGGGTTTGAGGACCCAACGTTTCCAGCCGGACATGGTCTGAGACAGCTTGGCGTGCAGTTTGAGCGCGCCATGAAAGTCGAGCATGTCATTCGCGAGATTATAATTTCCGGCGACCGAGACAGCGGCGCCAGGCACCTCAAACGCCAGCGATCGAAAGGTCATCACCTGATTTTCCAGATGGAAGGACCCCTGCATTTTGGAAATCACCTCGTCGATCTCCTCATTGTTCGGCTGGCCCTGCCCGCGGCGGCTCAATTGATCGATCTGGTCCTGAATCGTGGACTTCAGGAACTTGGCGTTGTTCAAATCGAACGTGCCATCCAGCACCAGCTTCTGTTTCACCTTGCTGGTCAGCGGCGGAATGCCGATGCTCGACTTCATATTGATGAAGCCTTCCATGAACGGCGAGCCTTTCATGGCCAGGCGGAGCAGATCGCGCATGTCGCCATTGCGCATATCGACTTTCAGGTTGATGCTGCGCTTGGAATATTCCTCGTGCTTGATCACCGCGCCGTTGGTGGTGAAGCGCGTATGGCCGAGCGTCGCGCGGACCGGCCGCAACACCGTGTTCCCATTGGTGCCATCCACCAGCGCTTCAAAGGACGTGGAAAGGGGCAGGGGATTGCCCGCCATCTTTAGCTGGAAGTTGGGAACGTAGGTTGTGCCGCGAACGTTCACCGCATCCAGCGAGCCGTCAAATGTTCCTTTCGACGCGAGTGTGCCGGCGATGGCGGCGAAGATCCCGAGATCTGCATGGTCGAAAGTGTAGCCGCCCTGAAGCGGCGTATCGCCCGGTTCGGACGCATTCCACGGCCCGAAGTTGCCCGTACTCTTTACGGTTCCCGGAGGCTTCGGAATGGTCAGATCAGCATCATATCGCATCGCGGAATTTACGCCCACCGATTGTAGCTGCAGCTGCGCGATATGGAATCGAAGCGGTATTCTTTGGGCATCCTTCGGCAACAGCACCAGCGCGGCGTCTTTGATCTGGACATTCTGGATGATCACATTGGAATTGGAACCTTCGCCACCGCTGAAGTCATGCCGCTCGCCCTTGGGCGGAACGTTGATTTCCATCCCCTCCAGCGAAACGAACTGAACCGACTTCTTGGGTTGGAACAGCACTCCGAGGTCGACGGTGAAGAATACTTTCTGGATACGGAATAGCGGGGGCCGGCTGCGATCTCCTCCGAACCGCATGCTGAGCCCGTCGGCTTCGACCGCCACGATCGCGCCGCGCCCGTGCCGCAGCAGAATCTGGATGGTCGACATTTTGGGCCGATTGATGTGCAGCGCCCTTAATTCCACTTCGCTGTGGAACCGATCATGCAGGTACTGGATGGCCTGCGCGCGCAATGTCGGTTCAAATTGTTTCGCGCTGATGGAAGCGGCTATGTAGGCGCCCACCACCAAAAGCACAACAAAACCGGCGATTCCTCCCAGCCACAGTTTCTTCCGTCTACTCACGTTACATGCTGCCGCCAGTTGGATGATTTCGGCGCCGGATTGTTTCGTTTACGGCACAAACTGCGTGTGAAGTATGAAGTCAAGTTTGGGGAAACGCTGGGTCAGGTACTCGTTGGCTTCGCCTTCCACGCGGCCGGGCTCGATATATTTGCCTTCCGGACGCATCTCGCCGTAGCCCGAATAGAACTGATCCACCACGTCCATGCCCTGGATCACTTTCGCGAAAGGAACGAAACTCTGATCGTCTAGCGCCTTGTTATCGGCCAGGTTGATGAAGATTTCGGTGGCGCGCGTGTCGGGCCCGGACATCGCGTAGGCCAGGGTGCCACGCAAGTTCTTCTGTTGCGGAGGATCGTCCACGATAAAATACTCGCGCCATTTCGCGTGGACGTTAAAGTCTCGATGAACGCCGAACTGCGCGATAAATCCCGGCACCACGCGGAAAAAGCGGCCTTGATCGAAATACTTCATGCGAACCAGTTCGTAGAAGCGGTCCGCTCCATGCTTGGCCCAGGCGCGCCGCGCCTCCACAACAAAGTCGCCTTTGGATGTTTGAAACTTCACGCGGAACACTTCGGGGACAATTGCCGGTTTCGGCGTTTCTTTTTTCTGGCAGGCTGTCAAGAGCAAGGCAGTTATGAAAACGGTTCCAAAGCGCATCCTCAATTAGGGTACACTGGCCAGCAGCCATGCAAGGGAAAGTAATCGTGATCACCGGCGGAACGTCGGGGATTGGTCAAATATCGGCGGAGAAGCTGGCGGGGATGGGCGCGCGAATTGTCCTGGTGTCGCGCAGTAAGGACCGGGGCGAAGCTACGCTGGCGCGATTGCGAGAGGTCGCTCCAGGCCAATCGCACACGATTCACTACGGCGATGTTTCGCGCCTAAGCGATCTCAACCGCCTGGCCGCCGAAATTCGCTCGGCCGAACCGCGCATCGACGTGCTGATCAATAACGCGGGGGCGATGTTCGGGCAACGCCAGGTGACTGAAGACGGTCTGGAGCTGACTTTCGCCACCAATCATATGTCGTACTTCGTTCTTACGCACGGTCTGCGCGAGCAGCTTTTAGCGGCTGGCTCCGCGCGCGTGGTCAACACTTCCTCGCACGCCCACTATCGCGGAAAGGTTGATTTCGACGATTTGCAATTCGAACACAACTATAAGGGCTTCCAGGCTTATTCCAATTCGAAACTATACAACGTTCTGTTTACTCGAGAGCTGGCGCGGCGGCTGGCCGGGACGGGCGTAACCACCAACAGTTTGCATCCGGGATTTGTGGCGACGCGCTTCGGCGATCAGAGTGGCGGCTCCATGGCGCGTTGGATCGGAGTTCTGAAAATCTTCGCCATCTCGCCTCAGAAAGGCGCCGAGACCATCATTTATCTGGCTTCGTCCGGCGATGTCGCCAAAACGAGCGGCCTTTACTTCTACAAATGCAAACCTGTCGAACCGGCGAAGGTCGCGAAAGACGACGTTGTGGCCGAGCGGCTTTGGACGGAAACGGCAAAGCTGGCCGGTATCAAAGAATAGCTACTTCTGTACCAGGCCTTGAATGGCTTGCAGTTCCTGGCCGGCTTCGGCCAGCTTTCCTTGCGAGACCAGCTCCCGATAACGCTGGAAATGCTGCCGGATTTCAGCGATGCGGGCGTCCGGTTGTGTGGATGGGGAAGGGGACGAGGAAGGTTGCGCGGCAGTGCTTGCGGTTGTTGTTGGCGCCTGGGCGGCGGCTTCTTCGGGCGTGGGCAATTTCTCACCCGCCAGTTGCGCTAAGGCTTGCGCGTACGTGTCGGAATAAACCAGATTGTTGCCCATCGCGAGCGCAACCTTCTTCAATTGCGGCATTTTGGCCTGAGATGCCTGGATGTAGATTGGTTCGACGTAGAGGAAGGTATGTTCGATAGGCAGCACCAGCATCTGGCCGCGCAGCACTTGCGAGCCCTGCTGATTCCACAGCGTCAGGTCCTTGGAGATGTTCTGATCCTGATTGATGCGCGCCTCGATTTGCATGGGCCCGAGAATGATTTCTTGCTTCGACAAAAGCAAAACCACTTTCTCCCCCAAATGATCTCCGTCGCAGCGCGCCATCATCAGGCCGATCAGATTATCGCGATTGCGCGGCGTAAACGGCGTCATGAGCAGAAATTCAGGCTTCGTTTCTCCCGGCAGCGTTGCGACGACATAGGTGGGAGCAACCGGCCCCGGCGTTCCCCCTTGCTCGTTGGTGAACTTGGCCGTATCCCAGGCGTCGGACTTGTTGTAGAACGTGTCCGGATCGCGCATGTGGAACAGGCGGTAAATATCGGCCTGGACGCCGAAGATCAATTCCGGATAGCGAACGTGACGGCGCAGGTCGGCGGGCATGGCGGACTCCGGCTCGAATAAATCGGGAAAGAGATTGCGATAAGCCTGGAGCAGCGGATCGTTGGGATCGAAGACGTAGAAATGCACCGTGCCATCGTAGGCGTCCACGGTGGCTTTCACCGAATTGCGGATATAGTTGAATTCGCCGATGCTGTCGAGGCCAACTTTGGCTGAATAGGGATGGACATCGGAGGTCATGTAGCCATCGATGATCCAGACCAGGCGGCCGTCGTCGGTGAGCACCAGGTAGGGATCGGGATCCCAATTCAGGAAGTTGGCCATCGCGTTCACGCGCGCGGTGACGTTGCGGCGGAACATCATGCGGCTGTCCTGGGTGAGGTAGCTGGTCAGAAGAATATTGACGTCCTCGCGCGAGACGGCGGCGGCGGCGCGCATCAATAACGACGAAATCGGAAATCCGCCTTTGCCCTGGTAGTGGTTTTCTACGTTGCGATCTCCGGACGGATAGTCGAACTCAGGCTGCGCGGTGTCTACGAATACCGGATCTTGCACGTTCTCGCCGTAATACAACTCGGGGCGCGTAAGCTTCAAGCCGGGCACGCTGATGACGGGCGGCGCATCCTTGACGATCAACACCGGCAGCCCTTCGGGCGATACCTGATTGGCCTCCGCCATCACGATGCCGTAGCCGTGCGTATAGATGAAGTGCGGATTGATCCAGCGCGTTCCCGCCTCGCCGAGCTGTGAGAGATCCAGTTCGCGCGGCGCCAGCATCATCTGGCGGAGCTGGCCGTCGATGGTATATCGATCGACATCGGTATCGGTATAAATGTAGGGCCGGTAGGGTTGAAGCTGCGTGATGGCATCGTGAAAAGCGTGCCAATCCCAGAGCCGCACGTTCTCCAGCAGTGGCTGATGTTGTCTGAAATCGACTGGCTCGTTGGGCTTCGCAGTGAATTCCACCTCATCGGTCCGCTGGTCGATTCCGAACGCCGAACGCGTGGCCTCAATATGTTTTTGGATGTATGGCCGCTCGATAGAGATCTCGTTGGGCTTCACGTATACCGCGCCGATGATGGGGGGAATCACGTTGCGCAAAACGATGGCGCCGACCACCGCGATCAGTGCCGTCTTCCAGCGCCCTCCCACCAGCAGGCCGGCCGCGAGTACGCATGCAGCGATTTCCACCCACTGCAAGGGGAGGACAAAATTCTGATCCACATAGTCGATACCGACCATAAAGCTGCCATGCTCTTCGAGCAGTAAGCCGTAACGTGCCAGGAAGAATCGAGCCGCCATGGAGAGCAGAAACACCGCGCCTAATCCGCGCAGGAAATTACTATTGAGAGCGCCCGCCAGATTGAGGTGCGCGAGGTTGATTTCCTGTACGTTCTTCCAATCGCCGACGGTGCCCGTCAGCTCCCAACCTCGTTCGGCAGCCCAATAGATCAACGCGCCCAGGACAACGATGCCAAGCAGCAATCCGATGAGGTCGGAATAAAAGGGAATCTTGAACAGATAGAAAGAGAGCGGATTACCGAAGGCTGGATCGCGCCAGGCCGTTGCGGCGCCCCCCAAGTCGCGGCCGCCGAAGTAGCGCACCACGGTCCAGGTATCGAGCGTCGAGAGCGCCACGATGACAGCCAGCAGAAAGATGCCGAGCGCGGTGAGTTTCGCGTAGAGCGGATGCTCGCGAAGCCGGACATGGGCTTTTTGCAGCGCGAGCGAATGCGCGATCCAGAAAACGGCGAAAGCGAGTATCGTAGCGCCGATTGCGGGGATCACGCTGTAGGCCAGAATGCTGTACCAGGTGTGCAGCTGGCCCATTTCCTTCCACCACTGATAGTCGATAGTCCAGGTGCACAGCCAGCGCAGCGCTACGAAGAGAACAATGGCGACGATGGCATACCAAAGACAACCGCCGCGAGCCTGGCGGCCGGGAATCTGTCGATGACGAAATGAAGGGTCCAATGCTTTAGTAACTGTACTCTATTGCAAGGCTGCCGGCACTATCGCAGAGCTGCCGGTACGCCGAGGGCAACGTGATCGGCGGCCCAAGCGACCTTTCCGTTCACGATCGCTGCCACGGGGCCACCACGAAAACTGTGCCCATTAAAGGGTGAATTGCGGCTCTTGGAGAACGAGCGATTCACATCGTAAGTCCAGGAGCGTTCGGTATCAAAGAGCGTGACGTCGGCGGGCGCGCCGATGGCCAGGCGTCCGCGATGCAGATTGAGCACGCGGTCGGGACCGGTGGTGAAGAGCTCGATCATGCGCATGAGTGTGATTTTTCCAGGATGCACCAAGCGTTCCAGAGTGATGCCAAGGGCGGTTTCCAAACCGAGGATACCGAACGGGCATTGCTCGAATTCCTGCATTTTCTCGCTGCCGGCGTGGGGCGCATGATCGGTCGCGATGGCGTCGATGGCGCCTCCGGCGATGCCTTCGGTGATGGCCACAACGTCGCAGGAAGAGCGCAGCGGCGGCTTCATTTTGTAATTGCTATCGTAGGGCGGCATTTCGCTATCGGTCAGCGCGAAATGGTGGGGCGTAGCTTCGCTGGTGACGGGCAGACCGCGCGCCTTGGCGAAGGCCGTCATTTCCACCGCGTGCCGGGAAGATATGTGGGCCACGTGAAAACGCGCGCCGGTGAGTTCGGCCAGCAGGATGTCGCGCGCCACCATGACATCTTCAGACGCGGCCGGGATGCCGCGCAGTCCAAGCCGTACGCTGGGGACGCCTTCGTTCATGTCGCCACCCGAGCTCAGGTGCAAGTCCTCGCAGTGATCGATCACGGGAAGGTCGAAGGAACGCGCGGTTTCCATCGCGCGCCGCATCACGCGCGCATTCATGACGGGCCGCCCGTCGTCGGAAATAGCGACGATGCCCGCTTCCTTCATGAGCCCGATGGCCGCAAGCTGTTCGCCCGCGCTTCCCTTGGTGATGGCTCCGATAGGAAACACGTTCACGATGGCGTGACGCTCGGCACGTTCCTTGATATAGCTGGTGACCGTGGCGTTGTCGTTCACAGGCGACGTGTTCGGCATGCAGCAGATAGACGTAAACCCGCCGGCGGCCGCGGCGCGCGAACCGCTCTCGATAGTCTCGGCGTGTTCGAAGCCGGGCTCGCGCAGATGAACGTGCATATCGATAAAGCCGGGCGCGACAATCAGGCCCGTGGCGTCGATTTCGGTGGCGCCGGCGGCATCGATGTTCTGGCCGATGGCGGCAATGCGGCCGTCTTCGATGGCGACATCACGCACAGCGTCAACACCGCTGGCCGGGTCCATCACGCGGCCGTTACGAATGATCAATTTCGACATTATCGAGATCTAGTTCCCCAGAATGCGCTCCAGCACCGCCATGCGAATCGCAATTCCATTTTCCACCTGATTCAAAATGACCGAGCGCTGCGAGTCGGCCACTTCGGACGATATTTCGCGGCCGCGATTGATGGGGCCGGGGTGCATCACGATCGCGTCCGGCTTGGCCAGGCTCATGTGTTCCAGGCGCAGGCCGTAGAACTGGAAATATTCGTTGGCCGAGAAGGCGGCCTCGTGCTGGCGCTCCAGCTGCACGCGCAGCATCATGATGACGTCGGCGTCGCGGATGGCGTCTTCCATTTTGTGCGTCAGGCTGATGCCGGGCGCGAGCTGCGCCAGTTCTGGCGGCAACAATGAGGCGGGGCCGCACAGGACAATTTGCGCGCCGAATTTGGAGAGCAGATACATATTGGAGCGCGCAACGCGGCTGTGCGCGATGTCGCCGATGATAGCGACGCGCAAGCCTTCCAGCGTGGGCCGCCGGTCGAGAATGGTGCGGGCGTCCAGCAGGGCCTGCGTGGGATGCTCGTGCGTTCCGTCGCCGGCGTTGATGATGGGCGTGGGAAGATAACGCGCCAGGAAATGGGGAGCTCCGGACGCCGCATGGCGCATCACGATGGCGTCGGGATGCATGGCGCCCAGCGTATTCAGCGTGTCGACGAGCGATTCTCCCTTGGAGACGCTGGAGGCGGAAGCCGTGATGGAGATGGCATCGGCGCCCAGGCGTTTGGCCGCGATTTCAAAGCTGGTGCGGGTGCGCGTGGAGGCTTCGAAGAACAGGTTCACGATCATCCGGCCGCGCAGCTGATCGGACTTTTTCGCATCGGTCTGGCGCGGCTGGAAACGTTTGGCGCGGTCGAGAATGCCTTCGATCTCGACCCGGTCCAGCGGCTCGATTCCCAACAATCCACCCGGCATTTGTTTTAGGTTTTTTCCACTAACAGGACCTTGTCGTTCTGGTCGATTTCCTGAAGCTTTACTTCAATGATCTCATTGGCGCTGGTCTGGACCATGCGGCCGACGTAGCGCGCTTCGATGGGAAGCTCGCGCCAGCCGCGATCGATCAGGACCAGCAATTGCACCCGCGCGGGCCGTCCCTGATCGAACAGCGCGTCGAGCGCGGCGCGGATGGTTCGGCCGGTGTAGAGCACGTCGTCGATGAGGATAATGTCCTTGCCGGTGACCGGGAAATTGATTTCCGTGGCGTTGTGCACCGGTTTTTCGGACACAGTGGAAAGATCGTCGCGGTATAAATTGATGTCGAGAAACCCGACCGGAACCGCGAGGTTCTCCAGGCTCTTTATTTTCTGGGCCAGACGGAGCGCCAGGGGAACGCCGCGCCGGCGAATACCGATGAAGGCCAGGCGCTGGAGGTTTTCGGTTTTTTCGAGGATCTCATGGGCCAGCCGCACCAAGGTACGGTCGATCTCGGAGGCGCTCATGAGTTGGGCTTTTTCGCGTGTGGGAACCATGGGCTGAACTGGACTGACGTGGCTTAGACGAGCGTAACATATCGATTCGATACGAAATGAGGGTTCACGCGTGGAAGCTGCAAAAAGATTCGCTGGCCTCCACCCAAGGCCCTCGACCGCTCCAATGCGAACGTAGCCGCGCTTCTCATAAAAGCCCGGCGCCTGAAAGTTGAACGTGTCGAGAATAGCTGCGTGGTACCCGTTTTCGACGGCGGCATTCTCGGCCGCGTTCAGGATCCTGGTTCCCACGCCCGCGCCGCGAAGTTTTTCGGCCACCCAGAGCCCGTGAATAGAAAGCCAACCCAAACAGAATTCGCCGATCAGGCCGCCCACGATCCGGCCGTCAGCATCGCGAACGTAGACATCCAGGCTGGTCCAGTTATATTCGCCAACGTGGCGAACATTCAATTCGATCAATCCGCGCGCAATCGCATCACGGCTCTCGGATTGGACTGCTTGGGTCACCTCGACATGGAGCGCTGGGCGGGGCATTCTCGCTCAGAACGAGTATATGAGCATAAAGGACGCTTCCAAGCAGTAGAATCGATAACATAATCCGATAGTCGATGACCCCCGAGCATTGGCAAGAGATCGAGCGCCTTTACCACGCCGCCCTGCAACAGGAACCGGACGAACGAGGCCGCTTTTTAGCCGCGGCTTGTGGAACCGACGAAGACTTGCATCGACAATTGAGTCGGATGCTCGCCGAGAGCCGCTCCACCGGCGATCTTCCTGATATCAGGGGCATGTGGGAGTCTCTCGTGAATGCCCCCTCAACAGATGCGGCCCTGCCAGCCGGGGCGGGATTGGGACCGTACCAAGTTGTAGGACCGCTCGGCGAGGGCGGGATGGGAAGGGTTTATCGCGCGCTCGATACGCGCCTCGGCCGAGCCGTAGCCATTAAGATTTCCACCCAGCCGTTCGGCCAACGATTCGAACAGGAGGCCCGGGCGATCTCGGCGCTGAATCATCCGAATATCTGCACGCTGTACGATGTCGGGTGGTTACCCTCGGGCGAGCGGTATATCGTGACGGAGCTGGTGGAAGGGGAAACCTTGCGGGACTGGCTCAAGCATTCGCCTGCTTTGGAGCGCGGCCTCCCGGTGATCCGCCAGGTGATCGAAGCGCTGCGCGCCGCGCATGAGGCCGGTATCATCCATCGCGACCTGAAGCCCGCCAATATCATGGTTCGGTTCGACAGCTACGTCAAGGTGCTGGACTTTGGTCTGGCGAAACGGATTGCGGGCGCCAGCGCGCTCTCCGGTCGGGATACAGCGACGACCGCCATAAGCACTCCTGGAGAGATTGTGGGTACGGTTGCCTATATGTCGCCGGAACAGATTCTGGGGCAGGAAGCGGATGCGCGAAGCGACCTGTTCGCAATTGGAATTATTCTGTATGAGATGGTTGCCGGACGGCATCCCTGGCCGCACTCCACGGTGGACACCATGCACGCGATCCTGCACGATGATCCACCTCCGATCGACCAGCCCGCGTGGAGCGTGAATGTTCCGGCCGCAGGGATCGAGCGCGTCATCCGGCGATGCCTGGCCAAGAAGCCGGCGCTGCGTTTTCAGACCATGGCGGAGCTGGAATCAGCCTTGCAAGAGGTGGCAGCCGAGTCGGCGCCGAACCTCGCCATCCGGTCGTCCATCGCCATATTGCCGTTCGCAAACATGAGCGCGGACAAGGAGGCGGAATATTTTGGCGATGGCCTGGCCGAGGAGGTCATCAACATGCTTGCGCGGCTGCCGGGCATGAAGGTTGCCGGCCGCACCTCCTCCTTCTTCTTTCGCGGCAAGGACATCGAATTTGGAGAGATCGGCAGGCGGTTGAACGTCGAACACATTCTGGAGGGGAGCGTTCGCAAGGCGGGCAATCGCCTGCGGGTCACGGCGCAACTCATCAAGGTAGCCGATGGCTTTCACCTTTGGTCTGAACGCTATGACCGCGAGCTGACGGACATCTTCGCGATACAGGATGAGATCACGCACTCCATTGCCGCCGCGCTTGAGATCCGGCTTTCTCCCCAACCTGCTGCGCCCCGGCGCCACCAGCCGAACCTGCGCGCTTATGAAGCCTACCTGATGGCTCGAGAGCTGTGGTTCCGCCTAACGCCGGAATCGTTGCCCCGGTTCAAGGAATTGCTGGAGCAGGCCGTAGAACTCGATCCGAAATTCGCGCTGGCGCATAGCTTATTGGGTGCGCACTACACTGCGCAAGCGAGCTATCGGCCGGCTCTGGAATCGATCCCTTTGGCGCGGAGCGCGCAGGAAGCAGCCCTGCTCGTCGACCCCTCATTACCCGAAGCCCACGCGCTGTTGGGGGTTTGCGCCGGTATGGAATATAACTGGACCGGGGCGGAGCGGCACTGGCGTCCGGCCCTTGCCGGCGAGCCCGTATCCCGCGATGTTCTCTTTTGGTACGGAAACCATTTCTTGATGCCCCTCGGCCGTCTCAGCGAGGCGCTGAACGCGGAATCGATCGCACTCGACGCGGATCCACTGAATCTCTTGTATCGCCACCATTATGCGGTTGCCCTCCAGCACTCCGGCAGGCTTCAGGATGCGGAAGTGGAATTGCGAAGGGTCCTGGAAGTGAATGAGAACTCTACGCTTGCATTGGGCACGCTTGGTTTAATTTGTGCTCAGCAAGAACGGAGCGAGGAAGCGCTGGCGTTGACGGAACGGGCACACACATTGATCCCGGAGTTCCATCCGATTGCCGGACAACTCGCCGCCCTCCTGACGCGCCGGCGCTGGGGACCGCGCCGATGCGTTGGTCGAACAGCTCCGGTCTGGCCAAGCCTACGGATCTGCCACCGGCTTGGCCATGTTTCACGCTCTGCGCGGGGAATTCGATCAGGCCACGGAATGGGCCGAGCGAGCCATCGAAGAACGGCATCCGCGACTGATACCCATGCTCGGTCCGCTGCTGCGGCCCACTCCGCAGTGGTTCGCCTTAGCCAAGCTAATGAAGCTGCCGGGATGAAATGATCGGGATGGCCGAAGACGACCGCAGTGGTACTTTGTGCCGTCGGGTACCTGCGTAGTACCAACCCCCTGAAGTACAGGTGTTCTATCGACGCAGCCTAGGGCCGTAGCCTTAAATACGGGTATGGGCCGATGCGTATATTGTCATAGCGTGGTGACGCGGGACGAAGACTGCTGCTATGTTTGCGGCGATAGCGTCCCCAAACACGTCCGGACCGCCGTGAAGCCCCGGCCGGTGTCGATGTTGACCAATGTGGTGTTCCTGGCTTCGCTCGCGTTCACGGCCTTCTGCTTCTTTGCCGAGCACAAGCTGTCCTTGCCTGCTACCCTGGCGATATCCGCCAGCCTGCTGTTGATCAGAATCCTCGCCGAAAAAGCCGCCAACCGAAACGCAGACTAGCTAGGGGTTCGGTCGCCGGCCGACTGCCACGGGGATCAGCCCTCGGAGGGCACTGGTGATCCCGCATCGCCTTTCCGCGCTACAATGCGTGTTCCGTCCCAATGCCTGGTATTTAGAAGTCCAAGATGACCACACGTTTCCGCGCCGAACAAGTGGGCAGCCTGCTGCGCCCTCCCGAGTTGCTCGCAGCGCGAGCAGCGCATGCGGCGGGACAAATCACTTTGGATGAGCTGCGCCGCCGCGAGGATCAAGCCATCCTGGCCGCGCTGAAAAAACAGCGATCCATCGGGCTGGATATCCTTTCGGATGGCGAGATGCGCCGTTCCTCCTGGCTCACCGACATGGCTGACGCGGTGGATGGCTTTGTTCCGGAAAAAGTAACGCTCGAATGGAAAGGTCCGGGCGGGGGCGCCGAGGGCAGCACCGCGCAAGCTGCCGGAGCGAAGCTGCGAAAGGCGCGGAAGCTCACCGGGCATGAGCTCCCCCTATTGAAACAGGAGGCGATGGGTCCCTTCAAAATCACCCTCCCCGCGCCCTCCAATTTCGTGCTCGCCAGCTACAAGCCGGGCGTGACGGATGCCTTTTATCCCACGCATGCGGATTTGTTGCGGGATTTAGTGGACATCGTGCGCGATGAGGTCCGGTGGCTGGTTTCAGAAGGCGCGCGCTACATTCAGTTCGACGCGCCGTACTATTCCCATTACCTGGACACTCACCAGCGCGAGCGATTACGGGCGGCGGGGTTCGATCCCGACCAGGAGCTGGAGCGCGCCATCGCCGGCGACAAAGCGGCACTGCAGGAAGTGCCCCGGGGCAAGGTCGCGGTAGCGCTCCACATTTGCCGCGGAAATAGCCGCAGCCGCTGGTACACCGAAGGCGGCTACGACGCCATCGCCGAGAAATTGTTCGGCTTGCTGGATGTCGATACGTTCCTGCTCGAATACGATAGCGAACGCTCCGGCGGTTTTGAGCCGCTGCGCTTGGTGCCGCGCAATAAGACCGTGGTGCTGGGACTGGTTACGACCAAAGAAGCCAAACTGGAGTCGTTGGACGAATTGCGGCGGCGCATTGATGAAGCGGCCCGTTATCTTCCACTCGAAAACCTGGCGCTGAGCCCGCAGTGCGGCTTTGCGTCGGTGGCGGCGGGCAATCTGCTGTCCATCGACGATCAGTGGCGCAAGCTGGAACTGGTGGTGGAGACGGCACGCAGCGTCTGGGGGAATCGTTAGAGGCTGGCCGCGTCAGACGCCAGCGCTCTTGAGACACTCCGCGATTTCCTTTTCCGAAATCGCGCCCTCGCGAATCACCTTCCAATACGGTTCGGTAATGTCTACCGTGGTGGCGCCCAAGCCGGCCAACGGTCCTGCATCCAGCACCAGGTCCACGCTGCCGTCCATAACGCCAAACACATCGATGCCACTGCGGCAGGTGGGCTGCCCGGAAATATTGGCGCTGGTGGCCACCAGAGGCTGATCCAGCCAGTCCAGCAGCGCTTGCGCCACGCGCGACCGCGATTGCCGAACGGCCAGGCGGCCGGTGTTGCCAGTCACCTTCAGCGGTACTTTCGCCGAGGAGGGAACGATCATCGTCAGCGGCCCGGGCCAGAAGTGGCGCGCCAAAACATAGAAACGCGTGGAAAGATCCTTGGCCAGTTCCTCGGCCATGAAGGTGCCGCTGATCAGCATCGGCAATGATCGGTGGATCTCGCGGCCCTTGGCGGCAAACACTCGCCCCACCGCGTGAAGGTTCAGAGGGTCGGCCACCAGCACGTAGAGAGCTTCCGTGGGAATGGCGACAATATCGCCGCGCCGCAGGTGCGCCGCCGCGCGTTCAATCGCTTCCGGCAGCGGATGGTCTTGATCGATTTGTATCAGGTCGGTCGCCAATGCTTGTATTCTCGTGAACCAATTAGGCGGAGGAACTCCCTCGATTTGACCGATTGGCGGAGGGCGGCATCGCGATCATGGGCGGTAATTTCGGCAGTCCGGCCACTCAATTTTGAACGAACCTTGAGGGACAGGCAATAACACGCCTTCACCGGGGAAGAACAGGCTTACTGTGTTAGTGTACCGCATTGCGTTCAGGCCGGCCAGGAATGAATCGGTGCGCGGCTCGCCTCTGTAGTACGCTGCGAATATGCGGCGGGCTCGATGACGATTCCGAATCACCCGGAGTCCTTCGTCATCCGGCCGGGCACGCTGGCCGATGCGGAAACTGTCGTCACGCATCGGCGGGCGATGTTTCTCGAAATGGGATATCGCGACGAGCAGGCCCTGGACGGTATGTGCAATGCGTTTCGGCCCTGGCTGGCGCGGAGGATGCGCGACCAGCAGTATCTGGCGTGGTTTGCTGTCGACTCCGGCGGCGCCATCGCGGCGGGCCTGGGATTGTGGCTGATGGATTGGCCGCCGCATATGATCGGACCCGGGCCGTGGCGCGCGAACATCGTCAATGTCTACACTCGTCCGCAGAATCGACGGATGGGGCTGGCGCGGCGTTTGATGGACACGGCGCTGGCATGGTGCCGCGTGAATCATGTCCCCATGGTGATTTTGCATGCGAGCGACGATGGCCGGCGCCTCTACGAATCCATGGGATTCGAACCCACCAACGAAATGCGCATCATCCTGGAGCTGAAATAATGATCTAAAGACTTCGGCAATGCCTGCCGATCTACCAAATCGAGTTCGTCTCGCCCATGAAAGTCCTGGCCTTCACTCTATTGGGACTGGCTGCGCTGCCTGCGGCGGTACAAGCGGGCGACGCCGAAGGCTGCGCCGATCTGAAGGTTTTCCCCCGCCTGGAAGGCTGCGTGATTCAGGAATGCTCCGCCAGGCATCATGATTCGTTGGATGCCGCCGGCGGCAGCGGCGCGCCTGTGGATGTCAGTACCAATGCGCTCTCCTATTCGTGCCCGGTAAGCGACCTTCCCAGGATGCAGCATGCCTTCGACGCCCAGCTTCGCAAGGCCGGTTATCAAAACATCACTCCGGATGACAGCGATGCCGGGAATCCGGCACTCACCGCGCGAAAGGGTTCGCAATGGATCCACTGGAGCGCGAATACTGAGGACGGCGTCACCGAGTACTCATTGACATCAGCGGCCGGTCCCGGCGAGAAATTCAAAGCACAAACCTGCGTGCCGCTGCCGTTGCTTTCCCTGCTGAATCAGTGCGAAGTGGAGGAATGCAGTTCGAAATCGGAGGACTCCGTGGCCATGCCCACCGCTCCGGCGAAAGAAACATCGCTCACCGGGAATGTGCAGACCATCACGCTGGCTTGCCCCTCCCTCACTCCATCTCAAACTTTTGCGGCAGTGGAAGGCCAACTGAAGACGTCTGGCTTCGAGATTCTGTTCAGCGCACAGGAACGGCCAGAGAGCGGCCCAGGGAGCCAATGGATAACGGCGAGGACAGGCAAGCGTTGGGTGGAACTGGCGAGCGCACCAGACGGCGAGTCGGCTTCCTACTCGCTGACCGTTGTTCCCTCGGCGGAGGTGTTGACGGCATCGGCGCCGGAACCAAAGGCTCCCGAGCCTCCCGCTGCTCCGCAGTTACAGCCGACCCCGGCGGCAGAGCCCAAACCGGTTGAGGCCGCAGCCGTGCCCGCGGTCTCGATTCCAGGTCCCGTCCCGGCGCCTCAGATCGTTCCCACGTCCGCCCTGGCGGTGCCTGCCATCGAAGCCGGGTTGGTCGCGCCGAAACCGATTCTGCAGGTCCCCATCGAACCCACCCACGAGCGCGTCTCTAGCGTCGCGGGCTACGTTGTAATCAAGATGCTTGTGGATGTGAATGAAAACGGCTCAGTAACCAATGCGGTGCTGACGGGCCGCATCACAAAAGACGTGCGCACGCTGGAACACGCAGCTCTGGACGCCGTATCGCACTGGCGTTTTGAACCGGCCCGCCAGGACGGCCACGCGGTGCCCGCCGTCAAGATCGCCGTCGAAATGCATTTTCACGGCCGGCCGTGGCGCTTCTAATCTCTGCGGAAACTACTCCATCAGCTTCAGGCTGGCAACCTTGATCATGTCGCCCTGGACCTCGCCCGTGACTTCCACTTTGAGATCGTCTTCCTTCTTCGACGCCTTTAGCGCCGCCAGTGCCTTGCGGTTGCCAGCCGGGTCGAACTTCAGGAACTTATTGTCGTAGGTGAACACGCCATAACCGCTCCTCTGGCAAGCGGGCTTGAGCGCGCATTCCCGTGTTTCTGCTTCGGCGACGATCATGCCGCCTACCAGACGCGGACCGGAAACAATGCGCACCTCCGCTTTTGAAGAGCACAACTGGTCAATCAGAATCCCTTGAATTTGAGCGGCGGATGCCACTGCGGCGAAGCTGGCCAGCAAGGCCGGAGCGCACAGAGACAATCGAACGGACACAAATAACCTCCTCGAAAAGAATTGCGGCGAATGCCGCCTCTTTTCGGATTCTTCCACTTTTCGGCGGGGGCCGTCAATCCCGCCGCTCCTGTAGCGTGAGGCTGTCTATTTCAGCTTGTCGGCGACTTTGGCCAGCGCGGCATTGGCGCATGCGGCGTCCTTTTCCCCGCCCGGCGCGCCACTTACCGAAACCGCGCCGATCAGTTGATTGCCCACCTTGATCGGCACGCCGCCCATGGCATTGATGGTTCCAGGCACTACGGGTGCTGGCACGGGAGCGCCCGGAGGCAGATTCGCGGGCGGGCCCGATGGCCGTCCGAACGCCATCACGCTGTTCGCTTTCATGCGGCCCACTTCAACAGTGGCCATGCCCGCGCCATCGTCCCGCAGAAACGCCTTCAAAATGTTGGCGCCGTCCACAACCGTGACGGTGACTTTGTAGCCATCGGCCCGGCACTGGGCCATGGCGCCTTGGGCGATGGCTTCCGCTACATCGATGGTGAGCACCTTCTGCGTGGGAAGCCCTTCTTGGGCGAAAGCGCTGAGGGCCAATCCCGCGGCGGCCGCCACAACAGACAAAGAGCGAGCGATTGTTTGGCTGAGTTTCATGCGTGGAATCCTCCTGGATCGATGCTTCTAAGTAATAGCCGACAAAACGGAGCGCGGCGGTCGGTTGCTTTGTGAAACGAGGGTGCCGCCGCGCCCTTTGCCCGGCAAGCTACGATAGCACGCGCTAGATGTATCTGACTCTGGCGTACCCGGTCTGAAGGCGGTTACCAGAACAACACAAATTTCATGCGGAACCATAGGACACAAGCAGCATCTTAATACGTGGGCGGGTGTTAAAGCCCCAAGGAGGCCGGGGCGATGAAAAACTTCAGGCTGGCCGTAGCTATTGTCTTGCCAACAGTGTTGGCGGCCGTATTATTCGGACAAGAACCCCCACAGGGCCCTGTTGCACCAGCGGCGGACCAAGGCGCGCCAACCGGGGAACCTCCTCCACCCGCGCCGCCGCTCAATCCCCAACAGCTTCAGGACCTGGTCGCGCCGGTCGCGCTATATCCGGACACCTTACTGAGCCAGATCCTGGTGGCTAGTACTTATCCGATCGAAGTTGTCGAAGCGCAGCAGTGGCTGCAACAGCATCGCAACCTTACCGGCCAAGCCCTGTTGGACGCGGCGCGGCAACAGAATTGGGATCCCAGCGTTCAAGCTTTAGTTGCATTCCCCGACGTTTTGGCGAAAATGAACCAGGACATTCGCTGGACCACGGATTTGGGCAATGCGTTTCTGGCGCAACAGGCTGACGTGATGAACGCGGTGCAGCAAATGCGCGCTAAGGCGGAGGCGAACGGTAAGCTGAAATCCACCCCGCAAGAGAACGTGACAGACCAGACCCAGAATGGTCAAACCGCGATCGATATTGAGCCCGCCCAGCCAGGCGTGGTTTACGTTCCCGACTATAATCCCGAATGGGTCTGGGGTCCGCCTGTTTACGGCTATTATCCGCCGCTCTTGTATCCAGGGCTCGATGTGGGTTTCTCGTTTTTCCCCGGCATCGATCTCGGCCTCTATTTTGGAGGCGGCTGGGGACTGTGGGGCGGCTTCGGTTGGGGCTGGGGTCCGGATTGGTTCGGCGGCCGAATCCTGCTGAACGATCATTTCTTTCACCGTTTTGGATTTAGCGATTACCATCGAGGCTTAGGCGGCGTTTGGGCGCATAATCCCGTTCATCGCCGTGGAGTTCCCTATGCCAATCGTGAAGTGGCGGGCAGGTTCGGCGGGACCGCCGGCGTCCGTGGCGGCGAAGCATTTCGCGGCAATCAAGCTTTCCGTGGAAATGACGGTTTCCGTGGGAACGAAGGAGTTCGCGGCGCGGAACGAGGCGGCTTTGCGGCTCCCGAGCGTGGGTTCAGCGGCGGCCATAGCGCTTTTGGCGGCATTCAGGGCGGAGGCGTGACGCGCATGCAGAGCGATCACGGATTTTCCAGCATGGGCCGCTCCGGAGGATTCGGTGGTGGCGGGTTCCGCGGCGGTGGCGGTGGCGGCGGATTCCATGGTGGCGGAGGCCGGAGGTAACATGACCGCAAAAACATTCGCAATCATTTCTGTTGTGGCTGCCGGCGCGGCCTTCGCGCAGACGCCGAAGACCGCGAAGCAGATGCCACAAAAGACTTTCGATTCCGCGGAAGCAGCTACGCAAGCTCTGATCGACGCGGCTTCGAAAAACGATACCGCGACGCTCCGGGCCGTATTGGGATCGTCGGCCAAAGGTATTCTCACGTCTGGCGACGCCAAAGAAGATGCAGCCGAGCGGGCGGAATTCGCGAAGATCGCCGGCCAAAAGCATCAGTTGGAGCGGTCGACCATCAATCATCGCCTCATGGTCCTGGTGATCGGCGATCAGCAATGGCCGTTCCCGATTCCTTTGCTTCAGGAGGGCCAACACTGGCGTTTTGATCCCCAGCGCGGTGCCTATGAAATGCGGGCTCGCGAAATCGGGGCTAACGAATTGGATGCCATCCAGGCTTGTGCCGCCTACGTGGGCGCGCAGCAGGCCTATGCTGCGAAGAAACGTTCTCCGGCCGGAACGCCGGAATACGCCGAGACCGTCGCGAGTACGTCCGTTCCGAAGGAATTCGCGGAAGCAGCCGGGGCGAAACCTACGCGACCTTATCACGGCTACTATTTCCGGGTGCTGACGCAGCAGGGTCCCGACGCGCCTGGGGGACAGCATCCTTACGTGATCGGCAAAACGATGATTGGCGGATTCGCTCTGGTCGCCTGGCCTGCCACCTACGGCGTCACGGGCATCCACACGTTCGTCGTGAATCAGGACGGTACGGTCTACGAGAAAGATCGGGGGCGCGCTCAGCAACGCCGCCACCCAGCTACGATCCCGGCCCGACATGGGAGGCCGTGGACTAATTAAAATAGGCGGAGAATGTCGCCTCGACAGCTGCTCCGCCTGGTTTTGGCCGTTGTAGTCCTGGGACTATTGTGGATCCGTATTGCGCAGCAATGGCGTTTCGAATCGCATTGGTGGCTGATCGGCAGCGTGATCCTTTCGGCGCTGCTGCTGCTGCTGATCGTTTTTCTCATCGCCGCAGTCTTTCGCAAGCCGCGCAATCCTCGCGACGACCTTCCCAAGCGCCCGCTCGGGTTGGACAGCTAATTCCCTACAACCGGCAAATCAGCAGTTCCCGCTCGTAAATCATCTCCGGCGGTAAATGATCGTGCAGCGTGATGAACAGCTCTTCGTGCGCCATCACTTCCGATTTCCAGGCCGCCCGGTCGAACGCCTGCAGTTCGTCGAACTGCTCCCTGGAGAAGTTCAGCCCTCTCCAGTCGATGTCATCATAACGGGGCATCCAGCCGATGGGCGTCTCGCGTCCCAAAGCCCGTCCGCGTGTCCGGTCCACGATCCAGTTCAGCACGCGCATATTTTCGCTGAATCCCGGCCAAAGGAACTTCCCGTCAGCATCCTTGCGGAACCAGTTGACATGGAAAATGCGGGGAGTCTCGGTCAGCGACCTTTGCATCTTGATCCAGTGCCGGAAGTAATCGCCCATGTGATAGCCGCAGAATGGCAGCATAGCCATCGGATCGCGCCGCACTTTGCCTACGCCGCCGGTGGCTGCGGCGGTGGTCTCCGATCCCATGGTGGCGCCGACGTAGACGCCCGCGCTCCAATTGAAAGCCTGATACACCAGCGGCATCGTCGTCGCGCGGCGGCCTCCAAAGATCAGCGCACTGATCGGGACGCCATTCGGGTCTTCCCACGCCGGATCGATAGTGGGACATTGCGACGCGGGCGCCGTGAAGCGCGAATTCGGATGCGCCGCCTTGACTCCGGTCTCTTTCGCGATCTCCGGTGTCCACCGGTTGCCGCGCCAATCCGTGCACTCGGCCGGCGGCTGGTCCGTCATGCCTTCCCACCACACGCCGCCTTCGGGTGTAAGCGCCACGTTGGTGAAAATTGAGTTTCTGGCCAGCGTGGCCATCGCGTTTGGATTCGTTTTCACAGATGTGCCCGGCGCCACGCCGAAAAATCCAGCTTCCGGATTGATCGCACGCAGCCGTCCGTTCTCATCCGGTTTGATCCAGGCGATGTCGTCGCCGACGGTCCAAACCTTCCAGCCATCGAACGCCTTAGGCGGTACCAGCATCGAGAAATTTGTTTTGCCGCAGGCGCTCGGAAACGCCGCCGCAACGTAGGTCTTCTCGCCCTTCGGATCTTCCACGCCCAGGATCAGCATGTGCTCCGCCATCCAGCCTTCATCGCGCGCGATGTTCGACGCAATCCGCAGCGCGAAGCATTTCTTGCCCAGCAGCGCATTGCCGCCGTAGCCCGATCCAAACGACCAGATCTCGCGCGTCTCCGGGAAATGCACGATGTACTTTTCTTCGTTGCACGGCCAAGGTACATCCCGGTCGCCCGGCCCAAGGGGCATGCCCACGCTGTGCAGGCAAGGCACCACGCGCTTCTCGTCCTTGTCGATTTCTTTGAATACCTCCAGCCCGATGCGCGCCATGATGCGCATATTCACTACCACGTACGGCGAATCGGTGAGTTGCACGCCGATCTGCGACATAGGCGATCCAATCGGTCCCATGCTGAACGCCAGCACGTACATGGTCCTGCCGCGCATGCATCCGCTGAACAGCCGCTTCAGCGTCTTGCGCATCTCAAACGGATTCACCCAGTTGTTCGTCGGCCCTGCGTTGTCTTTCGACAGCGAGCAGATGAACGTCCGGTCCTCCACGCGAGCCACATCGCTGGCATCCGAGCGCGCGTAATAGCAGCCCGGCCAAAGTTCCTGGTTCAGCTTGATAAAAGTCCCGCTCCCCACCATCTGGGCGCAGAGCGCATCGTTTTCTTCCTCGGAGCCATCCACCCAATGAATGCCGTCCGGCTTGGTAAGCTCGGCCATTTTTTCCACCCACCTGAGCAGATGCTTATTGCTGCTCAAGGCATGCGAGGCGTCCCGAGCAATGTTCGTAGTAGCGGTGGTCATATTCCACTATTATGACGAACTTGCAACGAAATGTGCTTGCGGATTCAGCCCCGAGCTCGGGGAAACCGGCGCCTCCGGAAAACGCGCCGCTTACCATCTGCCGGATTTTCGAGCCCATGCCGCGCGGACTGCTTGGAGGCTGCCAAGCATCTGCCGTCAGCGCTTGGGCTCGTAGTGTAGCATTGGATCGTGAACATCGGCACCCGGGAGCGTGACGGCGTCGTGATCATCGATGTTTCAGGCCACCTGGCAGAGACGGCATTGGCGATGAGTAGTGAAGTGAAGGAAAGGCTGAAGGCTGGACAAAACCGCATCATTCTGAATCTTGGTGGCACCACGTACATTGATTCCGTTTGGCTTGGCGCCATGGTCTCAACCTTCACCGCGCTGCATAGAGCCGGTGGGACGCTCAAGCTCCTGAACGTGCCCCCAAGAATCATGGAGCTGCTGGTGCTCACGCGATTGGCGGTGGTTTTCGACATATTCACAGACGAGGAAGACGCGGTGAATAGTTTCTTTCCTTCTCGCCCGCTACGATATCCGCGTGCCTTGCGAGACGAATCAGCTGACGCCCAGCCGGGCCACGGCACGGACGCGTTGCGCGTGTTCCTATGCCACTCTTCCACCGACAAGTCCGCGGTACGAGGTCTTCATAAGCGGCTACAGCAAGCCCAAGTCCAACCCTGGTTCGATGAGGTTGCCCTCCTGCCCGGCCAGCTTCTGGGAACAGGAAATCCCCGCCGCCGTGTGGCGAAGCGACGCAATTCTCGTTTTCCTTTCCCAGGGAGCCGTCGGGCGCTCCGGCTACTTGCAGCGGGAGATTCGATACGCTTTGGATGCCGCGGAAGAGCAGAGTGACGAGTCGCTCTTCCTGATCCCGGTCCGGCTTGAGGAATGCGAAGTCCCGGAACGATTGCGGAAATGGCAGTGGGTGGATCTGTTTTCCGATAATGGCTTCAGCCGAATATTGACCAGCTTGCAGGCCCGCGCACTGGCATTGAAGCGCAAGCCGGTGAGCGCCCTGGGCGTCGGAGCGTGAAGCCCGCACGGATGCTTCTTATGTATATCGACGATCTGGACCGCTACCTCAGCGCAGTCCGGCTTGGCTAAGGTGTAAAATCAAACGCGATGAAACATTTCCTGCTGGTCTTGATCCTGATTGGCGCAAGTTCAG
Source organism: Bryobacterales bacterium (assembly GCA_963713415.1). GTDB lineage: Bacteria > Acidobacteriota > Terriglobia > Bryobacterales > Bryobacteraceae > Palsa-89. Next base: position 270,970 of record CAVQLV010000004.1, read on the forward strand.
GCTACGCGGCAGCGGCCGATTGCGATCGGGAATGCCTGCGCGGCTTCCTGACGCAATACCTGGATGCGTTGGTCGCGCATAATCCGAACGCTCTGCCGCTTGGCAAAGAGGTGCGATTTACCGAAAACAGCGTCGAGATGCACTTGGGCGACGGCCTTTGGAAAGACGCTTCGCGCATTCGGCCGTATCGTCAGGACGTGCTGGACACGCGGCAAGGCGTGGCGGCGACGCAAGTGGTGGTGGAGGAAGCCGGCTCGCCTGCTCTGCTTGTCCTGCGCCTGAAGGTCGCCAAAAAGAAGATCACTGAAATCGAGACCATGGTCACGCGGAGCCAGAAAGAGGGCGCGCTCTTCAAAATCGACGCTCTGCAAACCGCCGATAAGAACATGGAGACCGCGCCGGAAAAATCCCAGCTTCCGTCGCGCGAGGATGCCATCCGGATCGCTGAGTTCTACCCCGCCGGTCTCAAAATCGGCAGCTTCGTGACGGTGGATGCTCCTTTTGCGTCCGACGCCTACCGCATTGAAAACGGCGTCATTACGGCTGGGCCCGGGTGCTCGCGACCCGGCTGCGAAAACATCAAAACACAGAAGATCATGGAGCATCCCTTCATCACCACTCGCGTCGCGGCCGTGGACGAACAGCAGGGCATCGTGCTGCTCCGCATGAATTTCGGCCAAACCCACTCCTACGGCCCCGGCAACGCCCTGATCGTATGGGAAGAATTTAAAGTTTACGCCGGCCAGATCCACGCCGTGGAAGCGTTCATGAAAATCATGCCCGCCAGCATGGGCTCTGGTTGGGACCAGCCCTGATTGACGGCTCGCTTCAGCCCCGTTTAATTCGGACCCGGGCCGGGCGTGGGCGCCCCGCAATTCCGTGTACATTTCGGAGGAATTACGAATTTATCTTTGATCTTATCGCGGAAAGCCGGGTACATTGTCTCCGCTCCGCCCATCGCCGCTACTGGCGGGATGTGATAGATCTTGTCCATCTCGTCTACGAAAGGATTCTTGCCTGGAAGGTAATGCGGAACCCGGCCTTCTTCCACTCCTTCGTATCCCTCAATACATGGCGGTCCGGCAACTGCAACCGGCGTGGGAGTTAACATATAGGACCGCGTCAGAATATAGGGCTCGGTCAAAAAAATGGGATCTTCCATCACCAAGGCGAGCGTCAGCATGTCTCCGTGCCGGAAAAACGTGGTGGTAATGCTGGCTTGATCGCTGCTCGCCGCGCCGTTGCGGCGAATGTATCCGCTCTTCAGATGCGTGGTGTAGGCCGTCAGCACGTCGCCATTCCAGGTGCCGGTGGTGAAGCCAGTCTGATTGTGCGGAGCATATTTGGATGGATGCGGGCGTCCGTCCATCCAAATGGTCATGGGCGCGCGAGTCTCCCACCCGCCGATCACCCAGGCGTTGATTTTCCCAGTCAGCGGATCGTTTTCGCTCCAGATCTTCAGGCTGAACGGGCCCGCCGCGATATGCCACTGCGTCTGAAACCAGCAGATTCGTTCCGGCTCGGAGATGATGGATTGCGAAAAAGTCAGAGCCTTGGCGCGGCCCGATTCGTTGAAGGGAAGCCCGGTCCAATCGTCGGGGTTCGGACCCGCGCCGCGCTCCAGTAAGTCCTCGTGATTCTTGGAAGCCCACGATCCCGAGAGGTCCACCTCGGCCAGGGCAGGGAAGCCGATGCACAACAAAATCGTCAAACCGAAGCTCAATCGATTACAGATCATGATAATTCCTTCAATTTCCTCTGCCTTACCATCGCGACGAACATTCCGAAGGCTTCCACCCGGTATCGTCGGGCAGTTTCTTGAACTGGGAGCTGATAATGAAAGGCTCGCGCAGATACATCGGATCGGTGACCACGATGGTCACCACCAACAGCACATCCCCGTTGCGCTCGTGGACCATATCATATTGTTCCGTGAGAGCGGCATTCGCACTGTACGGGACACCGTTCTTGCGCAGATAGCCGGCCTTCAAGTGAGTGGTTGTCACCTTCAGCGATCCATTCACGGCCTTGCGGCCTTCGCGCTGTATTTCCCACTCGGCCACCGAATCACCTTGCAGCGAAGGCTCGTCCTCGCCGGGCGCCTTCCAATTGCCGAAATGAAAAATACGCGTCTGCTTGCCCGCGTCGGTGTCCATGCGCAGCGTGTGATCGTCCTGCCAGGTGATGTGCAGGTGCTCGGGCACGCGCAGCAACGCCGGCGCTCCATAGGACTTGCATTGTTCCCCCGCCGCTTCATCCTTGGCGGGATCCCAGGCGTCCGCGACCTTCTCCGCCGCACGCGTCATGGGAACACCCTGATAATCGCCCGGCGCGGGTGTCACCATCCGGTAGCGCCAGTCTTCGGTGACGATGGAAACCCAGTAGCCAGTCAAGTCGATGGGCGCCGCCGCTTTAGGATCTGGTGGCGGGCCGCCGCGCCCAAAGCCGGGAGGTTGTGCCGCGAGCGGAAGCACCAGGAGCGGCAATGCCACGGCAACCGCGAGTCGAAAAGATTTGTATGAGTATCGCATGCTTCCTATTTCTTGACCGTCAAGCCTTTATAAATCGCTTCGATAAATGCATCGGTAGCGCCGGGGCGCGTACCGTATTGCGTCTCATAAGGCTTGGCCGGAGACGCTGCTTTGATTTGATCGAGCGTCATTCCGCGTTTGATCATGTCTTCCACCACGTCGCGGACCACCACCACCATGTCGCGGTAATCCACCACCTCCATCTGTTCGCAGAGCCGCCCGTGACCTGGAATCACGTACGTTCCGACACCTTTGTAGATGAAAGGCGTGGGCGGGATGGCCAATTCAATCAACTTATTCAGCGCGTCGATTTCGCCCTGGATGCTCCCGCCGTTCTCGGTATCGATCACCGGAAATTGCGTGGTATCCATCACGTCACCGGCCACCACGACATCGGAGCCGCGGAAAAGCACGAAGCTGTCGGCGTTGCTGTGGGCCGCCGCCTGGTACAGCACTTCGATCCCTTCGTCATTCATGCGCAGCGTATATCGCTTGGGGTAGAAAGCTTCGGTGGGCAGCGCGTCATCGGGAAAGGGGGACTTTTTGCCGGTGGGCGCGCTCATTCGTTGCAGGATGCTGTCGTGCGCCAGAATCGCGGCGGCGCCCCCGTTGGTCATTGCGTCGGCCAGCGCGGCATTGCCAAGCACGTTGGTGAAAATCGTTTTTCCGGCTTTGGCCAGTTTGGCGTTGCCGCCCACGAAATCCGCGTCCGCGTTGGTGTCGATGACGTAGCGAATCGGGAGCGGGGTTATTTTGTGAAGAGTCGCCAGAACTTCTTCGGAGGCCGCTTCGGTTCCTGCGTTTACCAGCACCACGCCGTCCGAGCCGATTTGCACGCCGATGTTTCCGCCCGCGCCGGCGATCATGTAGAAGTTGGGGCGAACTTTCACTACAACCAGTTGGCCGGCTTCCGAGTCCGCGGCCTGGCTCGCCATCGCGCCGCATGCCAGCAATGCACAGGCGATGGCCCAGCATCTGATGCCGTCGTTAACAATTTGCTTCATGGTTTTACTGCAATGCATGTTATCACTCCCGGCACTCGGCGCTTGCATGCAATGCGCCGCGGCGTGCGAGGCCCGCCTCAGGGAAGTGGATAGTATTTCAAAAACGAAAACGATCAGTCAAGGCGAGAGGTGTCGATCCTGTCGGCGGATCAGGTTATCAAGGGCGGGAGCGCCCCGCCGCTTTTTCCTCTTCCTGATTTTCGACGATGCTGTTTAGCTTCACCGCCATTTCTCGAAGAAGCAGGGCGTTCTCGGGCCGAACTGCCGCTTCCATCCTGGTGAGCGCTTCCGCCATCGCTTGCCCTAACGGTTCCAGCAGCGTTCGCTGGCCGCTTCCGGCTAGAATGTTAGGAATAATCTCACGCAGTGTCGATTCGCATGGACGGTACGCTTCGGCAATTGCCTTCATATGCTCGAAATTGACATACTTCATCCACATTCCCGGTCTGTCCAGTCCGGCCTCTTGCGCATCTCGGTGCAATAGATTCAGCTCTCTCAGCAGAGTGCTGGCCAATTCCGGGAGCTTTTGGAACGGTGTCAGAGCGACATTTTCTCCGCGAAAATCGCTATCGTTTTCCAGGAACATGGAACGGAACCGGCACACCATTTCTAGTCCCTTTAGCAGGCAGGTTGTGTCCTGATCGCCGTAGTCGGCGCGCTGCAGCATTTCGACAAAGTACACGTTGTACTCGCGGTAGTCGTCATAAAACTTCGTCGCTGTCGTCAGAATGACCCGATAGCCCGTCGTTCCGTCATTTGCGAGGATCACCTGGCTATTGTCGACGTCTACTCGATCGGGGAAAGCGGAAAGCACGACGCTGGTGATGGCATCCCTCCAGGAATCGGCAAATGTCTGGCCGGCTGTCTTATCCAGGAATTGTTTCCACGTAATCGGCTCGTCCGACAGCCCGAAAATACTCATGGAGCCGCCCTTCGTCAGCGCACCCAAAGGGCGCAGTTCGGCTTCGAGCGGTAAGCTGTCGTTGGATTGTTCGAGCGCCGAACCTTTTACTCGGATTGTGATCTGTCTCTGTGGTTTGACGACATTCTCGACGGTGCCCTTTAAGTATTGGAAGATCGCAAGCTTCAGGTTGCGAACGCACTTGCAGGGGTCCTGCTCGGACTTTCGATGCGGCTTCGAGAATCCGGCTCCCTCAATGTTTCCTTCCACCTCATCCTGCCAAGCCTCAATTTCCTTGCAGAGAGCTTCCTCCGGCGAAACCGAAAGCCCAGACTCGAATTGCTGCAGGCTCAAATGCAACTGATCTTTGGAGAGGCCCAGCGGAATGCCCTGTTCCGAGGCTGTAATCGCCGGAGGGCCGTAGAGGTAAAGCGAGATTTTCTTGCGGCGGCTGGTTTCGGTTCGCATTATCCGATCGAAGTATCCAACTTCCCAGCCGGTATACCCATGGCTGCGCTTTTCAGCCTCGGTATACAGAATAATGAGGACGTCGGTCTGTTGTAGTTTTGCTTCGATCTGCGCCTGGAACGCCGATCCTGGTTCAAGGAACTCGTGATCCAGGTTGATCTCGGCGAAAAATTCGGGGAGTGCTGTGGTAAAACAACTGGCAAGCGCGGTCGCGATGGTCAAGTCTTCCGAAGCGTAGCTAATGAAGACGCGGAAAACGCGTTGCCCAGGAACTGCTGTGCCTGTAGCCATGTGATTCCTCCGGATGGGACCATTCCATTGTATTCAGAATGCCGGCAAAATGTTCCCGTTTATTTTGGCTTAGTCGCGCAAAAAAGCTGGCGCTAATTCCCCACCTGGGCGGGGTTCCCAGTGGATCGATGCTGCGATTTTCAGCTTGGAGCAGATGCGCCGGTGTACGCTAAATGAGAAGGAGGTGGCCAATGAAGGCGCTCTTCCTGTTTTTTCTTTGTGGTTTATTTGGGCTGAAGGCGGGGCAGCCGGTTCGCGAGCTGTCAACGCAGGCTGTTCCCTTCGCCAACTCCATCGTCCCTTTGTTCCGGCACGGCTACTTGATCCTCTTTCCGCCGGGAGGAGGGCATGGCGCTTCTTTGTCAACATCAAAGTACGGTTTTACCGCCTACAGCCCCGACGGCCATCTCGCGTATCAAAAAACCCTCCAAGTGCCAGGCGGGAGCGAGCCAGTCGTACGCGATGTGGACTTTGACGCGGACGGCAACGCAGCCGTCGGGACTAGCGCCTTAGGGGCATCCGGATTTCTGAGCGGCATCCTGCTTCTGGATCGCACCGGCGGAGACACCGGCTTTATTAACACCGGCCGTTACTTTCCGGCTCGCATCGCAATCGCGCCAGACCGCTCCATCTGGACGCTCGGGTGGCAGCGGGATGCTCCGAGCGCGTTCCCCGACCGGCAAGATTACATGATCGTCCGGCATTTTTCCGCGGATGGAAAAGAACTGAAAGCTTACCTGCCCCGGTCTTCATTTCCGCCAGGTCTGGAACCCGGGACCGATGGGCCTGAGGTCCACATTGAAGTCAGCAACGACCGGGTGGGCATTCTCGCCTACTCAGGAGAAACCGGCGCGAGCGCTGAATGGGTGGAACTGGATTGGAACGGGAATCTGCTCGGCCGTTATCGCACCGATGCTGCGCTGCAGGCTGCCTTCACAGCCGACGATCATGTTTATCGGACGGGGCGGAAGTTGGGCGAGCTGTATACCCTCGATCACGCTTCGCATACCTGGAAGTTAACTCCGCAGCAGGTAGCCGGTATGCTTATGGGAGCCGATGGCAACACCCTGGTCTACCAAGTCGGGAAGAACGCCGGACCAATCTTACTTCAATGGTTCGATCAGCCTTAATCGTAAGCGGGCCACCTGTCTCGCAAGGACAACGGCCTTACTGTTGACCCGCCCAAACGACTGTATTGTCCCCAACAAGGAACACCAGCTTGTTTCCATCCGCGCCCAGAAGCCTTCCGCCGGGGTAACTGGCAACCGTGCGCCACGACTTTGTCGCCGCGTCAAGAACCACGTACCCGCCGGAATATCGGCGGGCGTAAAGAGAGCCATTGCTTGTAAACGCCTCAATCATTTTTTGCGGAATATCCACTCGCCGTATAATATTGCCGTGAACGTCGGTTTCGATCCATTGTGGAACTGGACGCTCCGCGGGATCTAGGGCCGATGTGGCATAGATCACTGCGCCGATCCGGCCGTTCTCGCTCCGGAGCTGCCAGCCCCCTATCATCGGGCCTGCCACTTCTTGTTCGAATGAGGATCTAGGCAGAAACGCCCCCAGGAGCCGTCCATCGCGGGCGTAATTCCGGAGAACGAAGTAATCCGAGGTGTTTGTCTGGATGCCTCCCCTCCACCCTATCGTCCAAATGGAGTGATCCGGCCCAAAACAAACCTGCGTCGGAAAATAATCCGAAGCGGTGTCGATGAACGCAGTCTCGTTTCCAGCGCTGTTGAAGAACGCTATTCCGCCGCGGACATATTTTCCCTTCTTAACCCCGTACTCAACGGTGACCGCCAGGCTTCCGTCGGAGTCAGGTGAAGCATTATGGACGAGTATAAGCGTCGCGGACGGAAGCGGCACCTGCACCGTCGCCTTGTAAGCAAGACGCCCGTCCGGGCCGTACAAAGAAATAGCGTGTTCAGGCGCGTATACCGCCAGGTAGCCCTTATCAAAGGTGGGAAGAATGTTGAGCGGACCCAAGTCCCCTTGGTAAACCACGGACTGACCTGCCATGACCAGGCACGGCGCCGTGAAAAGCGTGATCAGTGTGCATAAACGCCTCATGGAAACGCCTCCAGGATGTTCTGCCAATAAGTAGACGTTTGCAGTGTCGGAACCGTGCACTTCGTAAAATCGCTTCCGTCACGGGCTCTTGGTTATTCTTACTCAAAGGAGGCACGTGAGCATGAAGAACCTGTTCGATGCGACGGTGGCGAATCAGGTAAAGACCCGGCTGGGAAAAGTGGAACCACAAAGTGAGAGGCGCTGGGGCAAGATGCCGGCGGCGCAGATGCTGGCACATTGCTCGGTGAGCATGCAGTGGGCGGTGGGGGAAGTGGTGCCTGAAAAGGGAGCGCTACCAGCACGCCTCATGGGGCGGCTGGTCAAGCCGATGGTGTTTCGGAACGAAGATCCGCTACGGAAGAATTCGCCGACAGCCAAGAGTCTTATTGTGGCGGACGAACGAGATTTGGGCAGGGAACGGGAGCGGTTATCGGGATTGATTGACAAATTTGCGGCGGGAGGGGCGGCGGGGTGTACGAAGAATCCGCATAGTTTTTTTGGGAAAATGACGCCGGAGGAGTGGGCGATCTTGATGTATAAACATCTCGACCATCATTTGCGGCAGTTTGGCGCGTGACCTTCGCGAAAAGGGTTCTTTCTGCGACTCCGTCCTGTGAGTCACGTGCGGTGGAGATCCATTCCCTGCTTTGTGATGTAGAAATAGGTTTTAAAATCTTCCTCGACGGCATCCATCGGCGGCATGCCTTTCAGCTCGCCTGAAAACGGATCATCCCCGGAGCCGCTAAGAATATACGCCTTCGCCAGTCCATCCGCGATCAGACCAGCCAGCGCTTGGACTACCTCCGAACGTTCAATCGTTAGTCCGCACTTGGCTCCTGCCTCCGCGACCTCCCGAAGAATTACCTGGTCAACATTTTCGAAATCGTCGCAGATCGAATTCAGGACCAGGCGCCTGACCAATTCGCTGCGGATCATCGCTCTATTCCAGCATGTCGAAGGACGAAGCGCCAAGCCCGGATTCTACGCCGTCGCCGCTTCCTTCTCGGCCAGAAACTCGGAGTACGGACCATGGAAATCTTCTACGCGCCCGTGATCGAAATTCCAGATGCGCGTAGCAACTTCATCGACTACATCGTGATCGTGCGTCACGAGCAGTACGGTTCCGTCGTACTTCTGGAGCGCGATGTTCAGGGCGTTGATCGATTCCAGATCCAAGTGGTTGGTGGGCTCATCGAGCAGCAGAAAATTGGGTTTTTGTAGCATCAAACGGCAGAAAACGATACGCGCCGCCTCGCCACCGGAGAGATTTTCGGTCCGCTTGGTGGCGTCCTCTCCGCTGAATAACATCTGACCGAGCAATCCACGCAGCTCCTGCTGGCCGGCACCGGGGTCAAACTCGTTCAGCCATTCCAGCAGCGTGACGCCGTGCTGGATGGACTCCTTGTGATCCTGCGAAAAATATCCGACAGCCACCTCGTGCCCCCAGGTGACCACGCCGCCATCCACCGGAAAGTCGCGATCCGGCGCGTCCACAAAACCGGTTGCATTCCGGAGGAGCGACCGAAGCATAGTCGTTTTCCCAGCTCCATTGCGCCCCAGCAGCGCGATTTTTTCACCCCGCGCGATAGAGGCAGTGAATGCATCAATCACCCGCAGGTCGCCGTACGACTTCGATAATCCCTTGATCTCCAGAGGATGGCGCCCGGAAGGCCGCTTATTCTCAAAACGAATATAGGGGCGCTGGATGTTGGATTTCGCAAGCTCGGAGGTCTGGAGCCGCTCCACTTCTTTCTTGCGCGAGGTGGTTTGTGCCGACCTGGTGCCGGCCGAAAACCTCGCGATGAAATCGTTCAACTGCGCGATCTTTTTCTCGCGCTGGGCATTGCCTGCTTCCACGCGCGCGCGGATCTGGGTCTTCGCTAGCACCATTTCGTCATAGGCGCCGGTGTAGGTGATGATGCTCTGATAATCGATATCGGCGGTGTGAGTGCAGATTTCATTCAGGAAATGCCGGTCGTGCGAAATCACGATCAGGCATCCGGTGTAGGCCAGCAGATATTTCTGCAGCCAGTGCACGGACTCCAGATCCAAGTTATTTGTGGGCTCGTCCAGCAGCAGCACGGTTGCATTGCTGAACAGCGCCTGCGCCAGCAGCACGCGCACCTTTTGGCCGCCTTGCAGCTCCGACATCTTGCGCTCATGCAGATCTTCGCCGATATCCAGCCCCTGGAGCAAAGTGGCGGCATCGGCTTCGGCTGTGTAGCCGCCTTGATCTCCGACGATCCCCTCCAACTCGCCCAGGCGCATGCCATCTTCGTCCGTCCATTCGTCCGGATTGGCGTAGAATTTTTCGCGCTCCTGCAAGGCGTCCCAGAGGGGCGCGTTGCCCATGATCACGGTGTCCAGAACGCGGTAGGCATCGAACGCGAACTGGTCCTGGCGCAGGACGCCGACTTTCTTCGGCCGGGTGACCGTCCCCTTTTCGGGCTCAATCTCACCGGTCAGGATCTTCATGAACGTGGACTTGCCCGCTCCGTTGGGGCCGGTGATCGCGTAGCGGCGGCCCTCCAGGAACGTGGCAGTCACATCTTCAAACAGGATGCGGGCGCCGAAGCGCATGGTAACGTCGTTGACTGATATCAAGGTAAAGGCTGCTTACTTGGGATTTGCGGATCGAACCAACTTGGGGAATGGAACCGCTTATGAATTATCATTATACCGCGCGAACTTCAGAGGAGTCTTCGGGGGCTGCCCCCGGTATAATGTTGAAGCGACGTTTCACTGGAACCATCACCTGACAGGAGACAGTTTTGGAAAAACAGACGTTCGACAAGGGCATGAGCATCCGCCGCGACATGTTCGGCGCGGAGAATGCCGACAAAACCTGGGCCGCGGCTGACGATTTCAACCGCCCGTTAGAAGAATTGGTCAATCAGTATTGCTTCGGCGAAATTTGGGCACGTCCCGGCCTCGACCGCAGAACGCGCAGTATCGTCACGCTCTCGATGCTCACCGGCTTGAACCGGCCCAATCAGATTCGCGCTCACGTGAAGGGCGCCATCGCCAACGGCGTCACTAAGGAGGAGCTGAAGGAGCTGTTCCTTCAAGCCGCCATCTATTGCGGCGTGCCCGCGGCCGTGGATAGCTTCCGCATCGCCCGGGAAGTATTTCAGGAGATGGGAATCTAGTGACGGTTGCGTTTATTGGATTGGGCATGATGGGCGCGCCGATGGCGGCGTCGCTCGCAAGGAACGGATTTAAGCCGAGGTTGTTTGATGCGAATCCCGGCGCGATCGCGAGTTTTCTGGAAGCGAACGACGGGGTAGCGTGTTCCTCGGCAGCCGATGCCGCCTCAGGCTCCGACATTGTGATCACCATGCTCCCCGACGGCAAAGCGGTGCAGGATGCGGTTCTCGACGCAGCCAACGGCGCTGCAAAGGGTCTGAAGGCCGGCGGGATTGTCGTCGACATGAGCTCGTCGTCGCCGGTGGATACGGAACGCTTGGGCAAGGAACTCGCCGCGCGCGGCTTCGGTCTCATCGACGCGCCCGTTTCGGGCGGCGTGAAACGCGCCATCGAGGGCAAACTGGCCATCATGGCCGGCGGCGATCCGGCGCTGATCGAACGCTGCCGTCCGGCGTTTGAGGCCATGGGAACGACTATTACGTTAACCGGCAAGCTCGGCTCCGGCCACGCCTTGAAGGCGCTGAATAATTTCCTGGCGGCCACGAACATGGTGGCGGTGAGTGAAGCTTTGCTGGTGGGCCAGCGCTTTGGCCTGGATCCCAGCGTCATGGTGGACGTTTTCAACGTGTCCACGGGCCGCAGCTTTGTTACCGAGGTGAACGCGAAGATGTGCATCCTGCCCAAGACGTTTAGGTCCGGCTTCATGCTGGGCTTGCTGGCCAAGGATGTGAAGATCGCGTCTGAACTTTCCGACCACCTGGCCATGAAGACGCCGCTGCTGTCGAGTGAGAAAGACATTTGGGCCGCCGCCGAAAAGGCGCTCGGCTTCCGCGCCGATCACACGCTGGTCTACAAGTACGTCGAGCAACAGCAAAGTTGATGCTCCCCGCGTGCGGTAGCGCCGTCTATGGCGTCGCTTTAAATTTTCGAGCCGAGCTGGAGCGCCTGGGTGAACAGTTGTCTCGCGATCCCTACAAGAAGCCACCAGTGGCGCCCGTGCTTTACATAAGGCCTCGCAACACCTGGAGCGCCAGCGGCACGGCCATCCGTTTGCCCGCCGATGCGAAACAACTGAAGATGGCAGGGACCATCGGCGTGGTGATCGGCGCCGGTTATGTCGCGGTGAACGATGTGAGCATTCCGCATGCGTCGTATTATCGGCCGGCCATTCGACAAAGATGCCGCGATGGGTTCTGCGTCCTTGGTTCTGAAATCAGCGAGCGCCAGCCGCAGGGGATTCGAATTTCCATCAACGGCGAGCTCCGCTGCCGCACGAATCTCGACGATCTGGTGCGCCCCATCGATCGCCTGATCGCGGACATCGGCGAATTCCTGACGCTTCAGCCCGGCGACATCTTGCTGGTCGGCGAACCGCCAGATGCGCCGCTGGCGCAAGCGGGCGACCGCGTGCGAGTGGAAATCGACGGACTGCCCGCGATCGAGAACGTGGTGGTTCCGGAATGAAATCCGCGCGCGTGGCCTACGCCGGTGCGATTCATCGCGCCACCGACCAGAACGGCGGCCTGCAATTGGGGGACGGCCGCGTGGTCGGGGAAAATGATGTGGTGTGGCTTCCCCCATTCAGCCGGCAACAATTTTCGCGCTCGGCTTGAACTATGCCGATCACGCCAAAGAACTGGCGTTCAAGGCGCCGGATGAGCCGCTGGTGTTCCTGAAGGGACCGCAAAGCTTATGCGGACATCGCGGCCAGACGCGGCGCCCGCGTGGTGTGACGTATATGCATTACGAATGCGAATTGGCGGTGGTGATCGGGAAAACGGCTCGCAAAGTCGCCAAGCGAGACGCGTACCGCCACGTGGCGGGCTACACCGTCGCGAACGATTATGCGATTCGCGATTACCTGGAAAATTACTATCGCCCAAACTTTCGCGTGAAGAGTCGCGACTGTGCCACGCCTGTGGGGCCCTGGCTGGTCGATGCCGCCGATGTGGCCGATCCCATGAATCTGACGCTTCGAACGCTGGTAAATGGCCGTGTCACGCAAGAAGGCAATACGCGCGATATGATTTTCAATATTCCCGCGCTGATCGCCTATCTCAGCGAGTTCATGACTCTGTCGCCGGGCGACATGATTTTGACCGGTACACCGCAAGGCCTGGCCGATGTCCGAGCCGGAGATGAAGTGGTTACCGAGATTGAAGGAATTGGAAGTTTGAAAAACACAATCGTCGGGGATTCGGAGGAAGGCACTCATGTTGGATGAAAATCATGCTGGATGAAATCAGTATTCGCGACGCCGCCAAGCGGCTGGATGAATCGGAGCGCGCCCGCACCCAGATCCGCCAGCTTTCCATCCAGCATCCGGCCATGAACATCGACGATGCCTACGCGGTGCAGAAGGCCTGGGTGGAGCTCAAAACCGAAGCCGGCCGCGCGGTGAAAGGCCACAAGATCGGCCTCACGTCCAAGGCCATGCAGTATTCCTCCAACATCAATGAGCCTGATTACGGCGTGCTGCTCGACGACATGTTCTTCCCCGATGGCGGGAGCATCCCCACCGAGCGCTTCATTGTGCCGCGCCTGGAAGTGGAGCTGGCGTTTATTCTTGGTAAGCCGCTCCAAGGTCCGAATTGCACTATCTTCGATGTATTAAGCGCCACCGAATACGTCACGCCGGCGGTCGAGATCATCGATGCGCGCATCCAGCAAGTGGACCCCGAAACCAAAGCCACGCGCAAGGTGTTCGACACCATCTCAGACAATGCCGCGGGTGCGGCGCTGGTGGCGGGGGGGCGTCCCTTTCGTCCGATGGATACGGACCTGCGCTGGGTTTCCGCGGTCTGTTATCGCAATGGCGTGATCGAAGAATCGGGTGTGGCCGCGGCCGTGCTGAATCATCCCGCGAACGGCGTAGCATGGCTTGCGAACAAATTTGCGGCGCATCATGTCAGCCTTGCGGCGGGAGAACTGATCCTGGGTGGATCGTTTACGCGGCCCGTGCCCGCTCGCCGCGGCGACACCTTCCACATCGACTATGGACCGTTCGGTTGCATCTCGTGTCACTTCGAGTAAGATATGGAGATTAAAACCAACGCATTCAAGGCCGCGCTCAGGAGCGGGGAGGGCGCGCAAATCGGGTTGTGGCTGGGCTTGGCCGATCCCATCTGCGCTGAAATCTGCGCGGGTGCCGGATTCGATTGGCTGCTCATTGACGGCGAGCACGCGCCCAACGACATCCGGTCCATCCTGGCTCAATTGCAGGCGGTGGCGCCGTATCCCGCGCATCCTATCGTGCGGCCGGTTTCGGGCGACGTCCAGATCATCAAGCAATTGCTCGATATTGGGGCGCAGACGTTGCTGGTGCCGATGGTCGAGACCGTCGAACAAGCCAGACACCTGGTGGCGGCCACGCGCTATCCACCGCGCGGCATTCGCGGCGTCGGAGCGGCGCTAGCACGCGCGTCCCAATGGAATCGTGTGACCAACTATCTGCAGAAGGCGGATGACCAGATATGCCTGCTCGTGCAAGTAGAGACGCGGCTGGGTCTCAAGAACCTGGATGCTATCGCCGCTGTCGAAGGCGTCGACGGCGTCTTCATCGGCCCGTCTGATCTCTCGGCCGCGCTCGGGTATCTTGGGAATCCGGGCCACCCCGACGTGCAGCAATCCATCGAGTACGCCATCGAGCGCATTCGCTGCTCCGGCCAGCGCCGCCGGCATCCTGACGACCGATGAAGCGCAGGCCCGGCGTTATTTGTCGCTGGGGTGCAGGTTTGTCGCCGTTGGATTGGATGGCAATTTGCTGATGCGCTCGACACAGGACCTGGCGGGCAAGTTCAAAAAATAGTTTCGCGCCCGCCCAACCCCTTGCACTTCTACACGTCCTACTGTATAGGTAGAAGTGGAAGGTATGCCACCAGCTAAATCCGATTTGCCGCAAGGCACCCTCGATCTATTGATCCTGAAAGTGATCGCGCTCGGTCCGATTCACGGCTACGCCATCGCCCAGCGCATCCAGCAGATCTCGCGAGAAGTTCTGAAGGTACAACAAGGCTCTCTCTATCCGGCGCTGCACCGCTTGGAAAACAAGGGCTTCCTGGTGGCTGATTGGAAGGAGACCGAGACCGGCCGTGAAGCAAAATATTACCGGCTCACGGCCAAAGGGCGCTCGCATCTGAACAGCGAAACCGCCAACTGGAAGCGGCTGGCCACGGCGATCGGGCTGATCGTGAATTTCGCGGAAGGAGACGCGCGATGAGCTGGAAAAAACGAGAAAAACAGCTCGACCGTGAGCTTCGATTTCATTTCGATCAGTTGGTCGCCGATTATATCCGCCAAGGAATGACCGAAGCCCATGCCAGAAGAAAGGCACGTCAGGAGTTCGGCGGAATGGAAAGTGTAAAAGAGGATTGCCGCGAGGCGCGACCAACGCTGTGGCTGGACAGCATCCTGCAGGACGTTCGATTCGCGCTGCGATCCATGCGCAAGAACGTGGCGCTGGCCATCACTGTGATCGGCACGCTGGCGCTGGGCATCGGCGCGAATACTGCGATCTTCACGGTGCTGAATGGTGTTTTGCTGCGCCCATTACCGTATGCGCAGCCAGATCGGCTGGTTACCCTTTTTGAGACCATGCCGCAGTGGCCTCGTGCGTCCGCCGCATATCTGAATTATCTGGACTGGCGCAAACTCGACAGTACCTGCCAGGATCTTGCCGCGCTCCGTTGGGAGGACTTCAACCTCACCGGCTCCGGCGATCCTGAGCGCCTGCATGGCCGGATGGTATCGGCGTCGGTGTTCCCGGTTCTGGGCGTCGTTCCGCTCATTGGCCGTACCTTCACTGCGGAAGAAGATCGCATCGGCGGCAAGCCGGTGGCGCTCATCAGCGAGTCTTTGTGGCGAAGGCGTTTCGGAGCCGACCGCGGAATCTTAGGAAGGACGCTCACGCTCAACGGGTCCGATTACGCGGTGATTGGCGTATTGCCTGCTTCGTTCCGATTTCCATTCCAGTTTGGTTCGTCCGCTGAAGACATCGCGGTTCCGCTGGGCCAGGCGGCTGATCCGCCCATGCAGGATCGCCTTTTCCATCCGGGCATCCGGGTGGTCGGCCGGCTGAAGGCCCGGCGTTCGCCTGGAGACCGCTCGGGCTGAGTTCACGCGCATCGCGCAGGTCCTGGCGCGAGAGTATCCGAAGGCCAATGAAGGTCACGGGATTTCGGTGACGCCGCTCAAAGATGAGCTGGTTGGAAACGTTCGCGCCGCGCTTTATCTCCTGATGGGCGCCGTTATTTTCGTGCTTCTCATTGCGTGTGCCAACGTGGCCAACCTGCTGCTTGCAAGAGCCACGGCACGCGAACCGGAGATTGCTATGCGTGCCGCCTTGGGCGCCAGCCGGTCCCGCATTATTCGCCAGATGCTCACCGAAAGCGTTCTTTTGGCGCTCGCGGGCGGTTTGACGGGAATATGTTTGGCGTGGGCGGCGACCTCGATTCTCGTGAAATCCGCCGCGCGCGTTCTGCCTCGTTCGGAGCGAATTAGCATGGATGGCCACGTATTGCTTTTCACGCTTGGCATCGCGCTGCTCACGGGCCTTCTGTTCGGGCTCGCGCCCGCGCTTCAATTTTCGCGTTCGAAGATTCGTGCGGCCGGGCGAGGCGCAGTGCTGGGCCGCCACGGATTTCGGGATCTGCTGGTGGTGGGCCAGGTGGCGCTGGCCTTGCCTCTGCTGGTGGGCGGCGCTTTGCTGGTTCGCACGCTTTTGAACCTGCACGATGTCAACCCAGGTTTTGATCCTCACAACATGCTGGTGATGGATCTTTCTCTTTCGCCCTCCGCCGCCTCTACCGGTGCGTCCGTTCGGCGCGCCTATCGCGACCTGCTGCGCCGTCTTTACCATCTTCCCGGCGTCGATTCGGCGGCCTTCATCAGTAATCTCCCCATGACCGGCGACGATTCGGCCGCGCCGATTTGGGTGGAAGGGCGGCCGCAGCCAAAGAATCAGAATGACCTGCCTGTAGTGCTTCTATATCCCACGACGGCCGAATATTTGCAGGCGATGAAAATTCCGCTGCTGCGCGGACGTTTTATCAACGAGCATGACAACGAGAACAGCCAACCGGTGACGGTGATTGATGAAGCAACGGCTCGAACGCTCTTTCCCAATGAGGATCCGATCGGCAAGCGCGTGGTGGTGGGCACGGGCGGGGCGAGCCAGATCATCGGAGTGGTCGGGCACGTCAAGCACAGCGGCCTGGATGACGACATCGCCAGCCGAATTCATTTGCAAGCCTATTACCCAGAACTACAATTGTCGGACGCCTTCCTGAAATTCGTCGCGAGCGGTGCCGGGACGTTTGTCATACGCACAAAGTCCAATCCGCTGGGCCTGGTGGACGCTGTGCGCGCGGAAGTTCGCAGCTCGGATCCGGACGACGTCGTATCAAACTTTCATTCCATGGACGAGATCGTCGCGGGAACTTTGGCGTCGCGGCGCTTTCTGCTGGTGTTGCTCGGAACGTTCGCGGGGATTGCGCTGCTGCTGGCCTCAGTGGGAATCTACGGAGTGATTTCCTACTCGGTGAGCCAGCGGACGCGCGAAATCGGCATCCGCATGGCGCTGGGCGCTCGGCCGGGCGACATCCTGCGATCGGTTGTGGGACAGGGCGCGATTTTATCGATCGCTGGTATTGCCCTCGGCATCATCGCCAGCTTCTTCCTCACCCGATTCATGACCAGCGTCCTGTTTGGCGTCGCCCGTACCGACCCGCTCACTTTCCTCGGCGTGGCCATTGCACTGTGCCTGGTGGCACTCTCCGCCAGCTTTCTTCCCGCGCTCAAAGGATCGAAAGCCGATCCTTTGTCGGCGCTGCGATGTGAATAGTTTACTTAGCCTCGGCCTTGCGTTTCCAAACATCCCAGGCGCGCACGAAGCCATCCTGCGGCGCGGTCTTCCTGGCTTCTTCCGGCTCGAAGTATGTGACCTTGCCCCCCAGCAGGATCGCTTGCTCTTGCAGTTTCGCGTTGAGATCGAGATAGTATGCGCGGCCCACCGCTTCCTTCACGGTTGCGCCCACTACCGCTGCGCCGTGCCCGCGCATCAGCGCCGCCGGATGATCGCCTAGCACTTTCGCCAGCGCCTGCCCGCGCTTCGCATCGGAGACCAGCATGTCTGTCATGCCGTCGACGTCGCGGATTTCGAACACTGGAACGCCGGTGCCGATGAACGCCGCCATGTGCGCCACCGCTCGCAGCGGCACGGAGCTGACGCTGAACGGAATCACAGCCGGCGAATGATCGTGAACAATCGCCATCACGTCCGGCCGCGCTTTGTAGATCTCGCCGTGGATGAATCGCTCCCGGTAGCCGGTTCGCGTATCGCCAATGGGGTTGCTGTCGAGATCGTATTCGATGATGTCCGCGGCTGTAACCAGTCCAGGCGCGAGCGAGCGCGAAAGAAAATAATGATTCGGATTCGCGGGATCGCGCACGCTGACGTGGCCGTAGCCATCCAGGATGCCCTCCGACGCCAGGATGTGATTGGCCGTCACCAGATCGTCGATCAGCGCCTGATCGCGGTTTTGTTTGGTAGTCTGCGCAGCGGCCGCGCCTGCGAGCGCCAAGGCAGCCGCGAGCGAAGTTATCGTCGGGAAATTCATTGCTGGGATTCTATCATTCGGCTTCCAAACTTAGGAACTCGCGCAAAACGGATGTCGGCGCGAAGCAGTTCCTGGCCTGTTTTGTGGTGCACGCCGCGCCCTTTGCGCTTCTAGCAGGTTGCTGAAAAAGCCCTTTCACATGCGCGAACCGCAGGCGTGGGCGCCTACGCTACACGGGCTATCAACAACATAGACGTCTCCGCGTAGGGCGGACTTCAGTCTGCTGGGCTTTTTCAGCAACCTTCTAGACTAGGGAAAGCGGGGCGGACGAAAGCGCCTGCCCCGCCAAAACATCCGGCTTAGTGCGTCGCAGGCAACGTTGCCGCGATGGAAGTTGCGGCCGCGCTGCACACCGCATGCCCCCATCCTTTTGCGCTCACCCCCGCAGGGAAGCCCGCGGGTGTCACGATGTCGTACACGATATTATCCGGCCTGGATGGATCGCCGCTTACGCCCGCCGGCACAAAATCGAGCCCCAAATTGCTGCGAGTCCGCCAGGCGATATTGTGATCGGCACAGGAGGAATCGCCACTGACGCCCAGAGCGCCAATGAGCTGGTGCTGCGAATTGTAGAGCGCCAGCCCGCCGCCGAAGACGTTGACGCCGCCAATCTTGCCGCCAACCATGGGGTCGTTGGATTGTCCGTAGTTGGTCGCGTCGCCTCCGTAAGCCACGCCGGTATCTACAGGGTTGCTGTGCTGCAAACCGTAAAGGCTCCCGCCCGGCTGCACCGCGCTAAAAAGGTTAGCTGTGGAGAGCGCCAGCGCGGGAAGGCTGAACGCATTGGCGGTGTTAGCTTTTTGAGCCGCGATCGCCCGGCTGCCTGGCCATTGATCACCCCGGTTGTTTCCGGTGAATGCCACGGCGCAAACCACGCCATCGCGATTCACAAGGGTGCCCCACATATCGAGATTGAAGCCGCCATTGGTTTGCGATCTTGCCGCCACCAACGCCGTGTGGAGCGCGGTGTGGGAAGGCAGTTGAGCGCAGGCCGGCTGGTTGTTGTTGGAATTGTTGTCGTAGGCAAGCAGGCCGCCCGCGAACACGAGCGCCAGCATGAACAGTTGTTTTCTCATTCTGATTTTTCCTCCAGTTACGAATAGACTTGGATCCCATAACATCCCCGTAGAAGTCCAGGTTGGCCGCCATCCTATCACATGAAGGAATAATGGAAGTGGATACCGCGTGACACTGTCGCGGCCAAGTGAGAAGTTCCTAATTGAGCCAAGTAGAAAGTTCCTCTTGACAGCCGAAAGGCAGAAGGATGGAACGAATCGCGATGAGCCAAGAGGAACGGGACTGGTTAGATTGGCTGAAACGAGCCCAGGAAGGAAGTATGAGCCAACGGGAAGCTGCCCAGAAAATGGGAGTGAGCGACCGTTGGGTGCGCCAGCTTGTGAAGCGCATGGCCAAGCAAGGGGATGCGGTGGTGGTGCATGGGCTGCGGGGGCGGCCGTCCAATCGCAAGCTTCCGGCTGAGATGCACAGACAAGCTCTGGCGATCCTGAAGCAGCCGGATTGGCACGATTTTGGACCGACGTTCGCCGCCGAACAGTTGGCCAAGCGGCACCAGATCCAGGTGGGCAAAGAGACCCTGCGGGGATGGATGATGGAAGCCGGATTGTGGAAGAGCAAATCGCGCCGGCTGCAAGAGGTGCACGGTTGGCGGCCGCGGCGGAATGCCTTTGGGGAGCTGGTGCAATGGGACACCTCGGAGCACGACTGGCTGGAAGGCAGGGGGCCAGTGCGTTACCTGGTGCGGATGATCGATGACGCCACCAGTTGGAGTTGGGGGCGTTTCGTAGAACGCGATGCGACCCGGCACAACATGGGAGTGCTGTGGGAGTACCTGGAGAAAAATGGGCGCATGGTGGATGTCTACACCGATCGAGATTCCATGTTCACGGTTCCGCCACGACCCGGAGAGAGCCCCGACCAACAGCGCCAGGCAGACCGCCTGACACAACTGGGGCGAGCCTTGCGTGAGTTGGGAATCGGTTCGATTTTGGCCTATTCTCCCCAGGCCAAAGGACGCATTGAACGCAGTTTTTTAACGGCGCAAGATCGATTGGTGAAGCATCTGCGTTTGGCGAAAGTGTCGACTCTGGAAGGCGCCAATGCGTTTCTGGAGAAAGAGTATTGGCCGGAATGGAATGCGCATTTCGCCCGGCCGGTTGCAGACTTCCCCAACCAGCATCGGGCGCTGACACCGCCACTGGACCTGGCCGCCATTCTGAGTCACGTGGAAGAGCGGGTGATCGGCAACGACTACACGTTCTCCTTCGCCGGCCATCGCTACCAGATCGCGCGCGCTGCGGCGCAGGCTGGCATGCGACGCCAGCGGCTGGGCGTGGAACTCCGTCTCGACGGCGAGTTGAAGGCGCGCTATCAGGGTGGCTACGTGGAGATCAGCGAGTGCGGCGTGCGGGCCATCGCGGTTGCGCCGAAGACCAGCAAGCCAGTTCGCAAAGACCACAATGCGGGAGGTCGGAGTAATTGGATGCAGGGCTTCTTCGATCGCCCCAGCCCACCGCTGTGGAAGTTGATTGGAGACTGAGGTGAAAACCCAATATGGAAGGCGCGCTTCTTTAAAGCCCAAAGCCTCAGCTCAGAGGTTTCACCAAAGCAATGGATCCCGGCTCGTCAAAACCCTCCTGGCGCTCCGGAAACACTCACGGGTTTTGCGTCACAGGAGGGCATCCGCCGATTGCTTCGGAGCCAACCCCGTCGCCTCGGCTTTGGGCAACCGCCCCAGGCGCGACCCCGGTGCGGCTGTGCGAACATACCATGAGGGTCTCAAGCCGACCCTCAAAACCGGAACTTTCTACTTGGCTGGAAACCCGAACTTTCTATTTGGCTCCGACAGGATGCCGCGTGACACGCTGCTCGATTTCTTTCACGACTTCGCCGGGCTCGAAGATGAGTTTCTGATTCATGACGATGGTTTTCATGCGCGGCACTTTCGCTATCGCGAGATTGCCGAACGGGCGCTGGCGTTCGCGGCCAGGTTGCGGGAGCAGGGAATTGGCCGCGACGACAAAGTGATTCTGTACGGCGAAAACCGGCCGGAGTGGATTATCGCGCTGTGGGGATGCCTGCTGGAAGGCGTGATCGCCGTTCCCATCGATTACCGGTCTTCGCGCGACTTTGTCGATCGCATCCAGAACATCGTGGGCGCGCGCCTGGTTCTGAACGGTGAAGAACCTGGCATGTATGACGGCCCGACGCCCGCGCCGTCCACCCAGCCGGCGGCCATCACAAAAGATCAAACCGCCGAGATCATTTTCACTTCGGGCGCCACGGCCGAGCCCAAAGGCGTGATCATCACGCACCGCAACATTCTCGCCAATATTGTTCCCGTAGAAAATGAGGTGAAGAAGTACCTGCGCTACCAGCGGCCATTCGCGCCCATCCGATTCTTAAACCTGCTGCCGTTGAGCCACATGTTCGGCCAAGCCATGGCGACGTTCATTCCGCCGATGATCACGGGCGTAGTGGTCTTCATGCACGGATTCGCTCCCAATGAAATCCTGCGCCAGATTCGCACGCGGCGCATTTCCGTGCTGGTATCCGTCCCGCAGATTTTGGAAATTTTGCGGGCGCACCTGATTCAGATGTTTCCGGAGCTGCGCCAAATCAAGCCTCGGAAAGTTCACTGGCTGCGCCGCTGGTGGTGTTATCGCAAGGTGCATCGCTTGTTTGGATGGAAGTTTTGGAGTTTTATCGTGGGCGCGGCGCCGTTGCCGGCCGATCTGGAAGCATTCTTCTCCGAGCTCGGGTTCCTGGTGATCCAGGGCTATGGGCTCACTGAGACCGCGCCCATCGTGACGCTGAATCATCCATTCCACGCGCGCCAAGGCAGCGTCGGCAAACCGATTGCCGGCGTGGAAGTGAAGATCGCTGCCGACGGCGAGATTCTGGTGCGCGGCGAGAACGTGACGTCCGGTTATTTTCAGCATCCCGAGGAAACCGCGCGCGCCTTTGAAGACGGCTGGTTCCACACCGGCGATATCGGCGAGCTGAAGGAGAACGGCGAGCTCAGTATCCTGGGCCGCAAGAAGGAGATGATCGTCACTCCGGAAGGCCTCAACGTTTTCCCTGAGGATGTGGAGAGCGTGCTGAAGCAGCAGCCGGGCGTGCGCGATGCGGCGGTGGTCGGGACAGATCGTGTGCGCGCGGTGCTGATTCTTGAGGAAGGCGCTGATGCGGCCGAGATCGTTCGCCGCGCCAATGCGCGCCTGGCCGATTACCAACGGGTGCGCGGGTTTTCGATTTGGCCGTACGATGAATTTCCGCGTACCGAAGGGACCGGCAAACTCAAACGCCTGGAGATCGCCAGGGGAACGCCTGCGCCCGCGCCAATAGCCGATCTGGACGTGCCGCTCGAAAACCTGACATCACTCGAGCGGGTGGAGCGAATGGTGGAGCTTGGGCTGGACGAGTCAGCAGTCACCAGCGCCGCCGACGCGGGACCCGATGATTTTCCGACCTGGAATCGAAGCGCGCCCGCTCGCGCAGCACGCCGCATTTTCCTGCCCGGATTTCTGCTGCCGCTCAACCATATTTTTGCGCACGTCCACGCGCACGGCCTGGAGAACCTCAAGGATCTCCAGCCTCCGGTCATCTTCGCTTCCAATCATCAGAGCTACATGGACGTGCCGGGGATTATGGACGCGCTGCCCGCGCGCTGGTGTTATCGCGTGGCGCCCGCGATGCGCAAGGAATTTTTCGAAGAACATTTTCACGGCCACAGCTTTACGAATAGCCTGAATTACTATTTATCCTCGCTCTTCTTTAATGCCTTTCCGATCCCGCAGCGCGAACCCGGCGCGCTGGCCACGCTGCGCTATATCGGCGACCTGGCCAACGACAAATGGTGTCTGCTGATCTTCCCGGAAGGCAAGATGACACGGACCGGCGAAATCGCGCCCTTCCAGCCCGGCGTAGGGATGATTGCGTCCAAGCTTGGAATCCCGGTGGTGCCGATTCGCATTCAGGGCATGGACCGCGTTCTGCATCAAAGCTGGAAGATGGCTCATCCGGGTCGCGTCGACATTGCTTTCGGCCCGGCGCTTCATCTCACCGGCGACGATTACCTGGCATTGGCGCGCCAAGTGGAAGACGCCGTGCGAAAATTATAAAAACACGGAATATGTGTCGCCCGGCCCTGCGCACTATCCCATTTGCGGTTGGCTTTTTGCTCCTGTCCGGTGCAATCGCGAACGCTCAGACGAATGCCGAACTGCCTGAATTCGAAGTCGCCAGCGTAAAACCGATCAAAGTCGGCGGCATAACGGGAGTGCAGGTTTTTCCCGGAGGTCGAGTTGTTATTTCCAATCTCCCGTTGAAAACTCTCGTCCAAGTCGCTTTTCGTTTGTCATATTGGCAAATCTCGGGCGGCGATGCCTGGACTGAAAAAGAAAACTATTACATCGAGGCCAAGCCTCCCGAGAACCTGCGATCGAGCATCACGAACCTACGGTATAGCTGGTACGGGATCGAAGATGAACATCTGCGTCAGATGTTGCAGGCGCTCCTGATCGACCGGTTTCAGTTGAAGTTTCATACCGAGACGAAGACAGGCCGCGTCTACTTGCTCGAAAAGAGCGGCAGGCCGCTTCGGCTGCGCCCAGCGAGAACTGCTGCTGCCCGTGCAAAAAGTATGGGAAACGCAGGGTTTTCGGGGGATATTGACTTCGTCGGAGGAAGATGGTCCCTATTCAATACTGCGATGCCGCAGTTGGCGAAGTTCGCGTCTGATTATATTTTGCACGCGCCGGTGTTGGATCGAACGGATCTGCACGGCGCGTTTGATTATAGGCAACCGAATGCTCTGCCGGAGTCGGAAGCGAACTATGCAGACAATTCCGACTCTTTCCGGCGCCTGATCCCGGAGCTGGGACTCAAGCAGCGCACGGAAGGGCCGGTGGAAACGTTCGTGATCGACCATGCAGAAAAACCATCGCCCAATTAGCTGGGGCGAGGCCATCATTCCGGATTGAACAGCTCGATCTGTTCTTTCGGCGTCACCTTCGGTTTGCGCGGCGTGCGCAGCGGACTTCCCACCACCCCCAATACCTGAATACGCGAAAGCGCCGCTTTCGGGACGAAGATGCGCTGATTTTGGAATCCCGGATCGGGCGGCACTACGGAGAAACCGAACGCGTCCAATTGAAGCAGGTTGTTCGAAAGGATTCCGTCCATGGCGTCGCCATCGCGGAAATACATCCGCAGCCACAAGCCCTCCAGCTTGGGACGCGTGGTAAACAGGCGCAGCTCCTTACGCGGCTCGCCTTGCTGGAAATCGCGCACGAAGCAGACCAGTTTCACTTCCGTATACGGAACCACGCTGACCGAACCGGCCTGCGTCATCAACTCCAGGCCCTCGGTCAGCAGATACCCTTGTGGATTGACGAAACCTGACAGTGCCTCGCGGTCAAAGCGCGAAACCAGAACTTTCTTGTGGGTTGAGACCCCCAAATCCCTCCTTCAGGGCGACTGCCGGGCGCGAGAGTTCGCCCGATCACTTTTCTTCCAAACAAATTTGCGAATATTGTATCATTGGCAGAATGCGATCCGTTGACGGGATCTCGGCTCATATCGCGTCGTTTCTCGACTTTTGCCGCATCGAGAAGGGCCTGGCGAGGACCACGGTTGCAGCGTATCGTGCTGATTTAAAACGGTTTGCTTCGTCCCTCCGGCGTGGAGACGACTTGGCCAGCCCGGAGCCGGTACGCCGCTATGTGGATGCACTTTACCAGGCACGCATGGCCAGCCGATCCATCGCCCGGCATATTACCACTCTACGCAATCTATACGGCCATCTGATCGAAAAAGGCGTGCTGGAAGCCGATCCAACTGCTCATCTGGCGGCGCCCCGGCAATGGCAGAGTCTTCCTAAATACCTTAATAAGAAACAGATCGACGATCTGATGGCGTCCTGCGACGGTTCCAAGCCGCAGGGGCTGCGCGATCGCGCCATGCTCGAATTTCTGTACGCCACCGGGCTTCGGGTTTCCGAGCTGTGCGGGGTTCGAGTGTCGGAAGTGGAACGGAACATGGGTGTGGTCCGCGTAGTGGGCAAGGGCAACAAACACCGGATCGTGCCTGTGGGCAAGGCCGCACTGTTGGCCGTGGAACAGTATCTGGGCAACGGGAGGCCGCTCTTGCTGAAGGGCCGCGCCAGCCCCTATCTGTTCGTTACCAATCGCGGCGGCGCCATGTCGCGGCAAGCTTTTTGGCAACTGCTGGCGGGGTACGGAAAAAAGGCGGGAATTTTCCACGATTTGACGCCTCACGTTCTGCGTCATACGTTCGCCACGCACCTGCTGGAAGGCGGAGCCGATCTGAGAAGCCTGCAAAGCATGCTGGGGCACTCCGATATCTCGACGACGCAGATTTATACGCATGTAGTGCGTGCGCGGTTGCGGAAGACCGTGGACGATCATCATCCAAGAGCGTGAACGGCGCGGGGCACGCCCGCATAGGGGAGAAGGGCATCGCGGATGGCTGCATAGGCCCGCGATGTTTACTGGAGAGACCGAAGCGATGAGCGATTACATGTTTATGCTCGAAAGCCACCTGAGCGCGGACCAGAGCCGGGCGGTTTCCGAGATTCAGGCGGCTGCTACCAGCGCCAACCTCAACGTGTTTCTGACCGGTGGGGCCATGCGCGACATGCTGGGCGGCTTTCCGATGCTCGATATCGATTTCACTATCGAGGGGAACGCAATCAAGGTAGCGCAAGCGGTGGCCAAGAAAACCGGCGCGAAGATTCTATTCGAGGACGATAACCGGAAGCTGGCGCATCTGGTTTTCGCGAGCGGCGTCCACGCTACCACCGGCATGGCGCGCCAGGAGAAGTACGCGAAACCGGGGTCCAAGCCGACGGTCAAACCCGCCACCATTCATGAGGACTTGCGCGGGCGCGATTTCACCATCAATTCCATCGCGCTGTCGCTCAATCCGGCGTCGCGAGGATTGCTGCTCGATCCCAACAACGGCGTGGGCGATCTGGAGCGCAAAGAATTGCGCGCGATCAGCAATTACACGCTTTACGACGACCCGGTCCGGCTGATCCGGCTGCTGCGCTTCAAAGTGCGGCTGGGGTTCACCATCGAAGAGCGCACCAAGATGCAGTACGACAATGCGCGCGAGGCGCAACTGGAAACTCGCATCGCACCTGAGGATCTGCTGGAAGAATTGCGCCACATCGCCAACGAACCCAACTGCGCGGACATTATCAAGTTGCTGGAAGAAGAGAAGCTGCTGCAGCTTTACTCGCCGGATTTGGCCGGCGTCAAGCTGAACCACCCGGGCTTGCAGAAGCTGCAAAAGGCGCGGCAACTGGTCCCCTTCGGAATCGATATTCATCTGGAAAGTATGGGGCTGTTCCTGTATTTCCTGACCGAGAAGCTGCCGGTGAAAGATCGCGCGGCGTTTATCAAGAACATCGGGTTGAGCCGGCGGGAAGTGGATCAGTGGCAGAAGCTGGAAGCGAAAGCGAAGAAGCTCGAAAAAGACTTGAAGTCGGCCAAGCTGCAGAAGCCATCCAAGGTTTATCAGGTGCTTTCCGCGGCCCCGGGCGATCAGATTCTGTTCCTGCTGGCGCATTCCTCCGAACGCCTGGTGCACGACCGCATCAAGAATTATCTGGGGAAATACTTGCCCACCGCACAGGAGGTCACCGAGCGCGATGTGCTGGCCACCGGCGTGAAGCCGGGTACGCCGAAGTATCAGAAGGCGCGCGAGGACCTGATTCTCACGCGGCTGGATGCTCGCCCCAAGAAGATTCCGCCGCCGGAGGAGATGCCCGCGCCCGGTCCTGGTGGGCACGCCCCTGGGCTGGCGCTGGCGATGGCGCGAAAGTCCATGTAAGCTGGCGTGCTGGTTCTTGCGTCCAAGTCGCCGCGCCGGCAGCGGATTTTGCGCGACGCGGGCATTCCTTTCGTGGTGCGAGCGGCCGATATTCCCGAAGAGCGCCGTTCCGGCGAATCGCCCATGGATTACGTACGGCGCCTGGCCGAGGAGAAGGCTTGCGCGGTCGCGATGCTTCCGGGCGAGGTGGTTTTAGGCGCCGATACCACGGTGGTGATCGAGGATCAGGTGCTCGAAAAGCCGCGCGACACGGCCGATGCGCTGCGAATGCTTACGCTGCTCTCTGGCCGGGAGCATGAGGTAATTACCGGCATCTGCCTGCGGACCGAATCGCGAAAGATTGTGGATGCGGCCGTCACGCGCGTTCGTTTCGTGAAGCTCACAC
Source organism: Bryobacterales bacterium (assembly GCA_963713415.1). Taxonomy (GTDB): domain Bacteria; phylum Acidobacteriota; class Terriglobia; order Bryobacterales; family Bryobacteraceae; genus Palsa-89. The sequence goes on from CAVQLV010000004.1 coordinate 298,263, forward strand.
AAGAGGAGCTGGAAGCGTATGCAGCGAGCGGCGAGCCGATGGACAAAGCGGGCGGCTACGCGATCCAGGGATTAGCATCCAAGTTCATCGACCGCATTGAGGGAGACTATTCCAACGTCGTCGGATTGCCCGTGGCGCTGGTGTACCAGTATTGGAGAGAAATTTCGCGTCAGACGGCCACATCATGACTTAACCCAGTGGCCTACATCAGAATATTTCCTGCAGCGCTTCTGCTCGCGGCCTTGCAGTTGCCCGTCCCGTCCATGGACGCGCAAACCATTTTCAATCCCGCGCCTTCGCGCATTGTCGGACAGGCTGTCTTGCAGCAACAGGGAGTGCTGACCGAGATCGCGCCCAACCTGGTGGAGGGCAGGGAATTCAATAATCCGCAAGCTGTCGCCCTCGACCTGTCGGTGACGCCGCCCATTCTCTACGTGGCCGACTTCGGCAACAACCGGGTGCTGGCGTGGAAGAGCGCCTCCGGATTTACCAAAGGCGATTATGCGGACCTGGCGATCGGCCAGCGCGATCTGGTTTCCACATCGCCCGAAGGGCCGCGCGGCGATTTGAGCACGGGGCTCACTAGCCCGGTCGGGCTCGCCGTGGATGCGAAGGGCAACCTTTATGTGATCGACGCGGGCAATAACCGCGTGCTGCGCTATCCCGCGCCGTTCGCGCAAACCAGCGACTTGCTGGCGGTGGATCTGATCATCGGCCAGCCCGACCTCAACAGCTATTCGGCTAACGGCGGGCAGACCGCGCCCACTGCCGCCACGCTGGCGCTCGCGAACGGCGGCGGCGTATTTCGCGCCGGTCTCGCGTTCGACGCGCAAGGGAATCTGTGGGTGTCCGACGCGGGCAACAATCGCGTGCTGCGATATCCGGCCAGCGAGCTGGCGGCGGGCGCGAGCAATCAGCCTGCGGCGGATCTGGTCCTGGGGCAGAACGATTTTTCGTCGACGTCGCTGCCCGCCAACCTGACGCGCGGCGGGAAGAATTATCTTTCGCAGCCCGCCGGGCTGGCCTTCGATCCCAACGGCCGGCTTTTCATTGCGGATAGCTCGAGCCGCGTGGTGGTCTATGCACCCCCGTTCGCGATCGGGCAAGCCAGCGCGCGCGTGATGGGCGTCGTAAGCACGCCGAACGCTCCGCAAGTGAGCGAGAGCACCCTCGGAGCGGTGGACAGCAACAACCACGCGGTCCCGCCGCAGGCGGTTTTCTTCGTTGGAAGCGATCCATACGTGGTCGACACCGGCAATGCCCGCATCCTCGGCTACGATCCCTTCGAGCAATGGCCGATCGAGAGCTCCGCATTTTCGCCGCCGGCGCAGACCGTCATCGGACAGTTGACTTTCGCGAGCGCGCAATCCAATGAGGGGCTGCCGCAACCCAACGCGGCAACTTTCGCGGGACCTCAGCCGGACCCATTCACGGGCGGTCCGGTGAGCGCGGCCTTCGACGGCCACCAACTTTATGTCGTCGATTCGGGAAACAACCGGGTGCTCGCGTTTCCGCAGCTCGAAACTGGCACTTTCAGCACGGCGACGCGCCTTCTCGGGCAGTCCGATTTCCAATACGATGCGCTCAACCGGATTGATGGCCGCGAAGTTGGCTTCAGTGGCAATACCCGCTCCTGCAGCGTGCGCGGGTCGCTGCCCTTCGTGCTGGGAGGGAGCGCGGCGATCGATCGGTCGTCAACGCCGCCGCATCTCTACATCGCCGATCCGCTCAACAACCGGGTTCTGGGTTATCGGGATTATCGAAAGTTGAATGCCGGTGCTCCAGCCGACCTGGTAATCGGCCAGCCGGATCTTTCCACCGCGCTGGTGAACTACCCCAGCAACAGCGCGACGCAGGTCAACGCGCAGGGGCTATGGTCACCCGAGGGACTGGCGGTCGACGCAAACGGCAATCTCTACGTCGCCGACGCCTGCAACGCGCGCGTACTCCGGTTTCCAGCGCCCTTCGCGCAAACCGCCGCCGGATTGCCCCAAGCGAATCTGGTTCTGGGGCAGACCAGCCTGGTTGGACAGCCGATCAAAGACGTGAGCGCGCAGACCATGAGCAGCGCTTATGGGCTGGCGTTTACCGCCGCCGGCGACCTGGTGGTGTCCGATCCACTGGCCAATCGTGTTCTTTATTTCAAGAAGCAAGGCGCCGATTTTGCGTCCGGTGAGTCGGCGAGCAATGTTTTCGGCCAGCCCAATTTCAGTTCGTCGCTCGCAGGCGCGCTCGCCGGGCCGCATTTGATTTCGCTCGATGCGAACGATCAACTTTACGTTGCCGATACGGGCAACAATCGTATCGCTGTTCTGCCCAGCGTTCCCACGGCGGGGGACAATCCGGCGGTGCTATTTTCCATCACTGGCCTGAACAATCCGTATGGCGTTTTCGTCGATCCGGTGAGCGGCGCAATCTGGGTCGCCAATACCTACGGAAATCAGCTGCTGCAATATGCGAGCGGGGTGTCGGTGATCGAGAACGCCCAGCCCAGCGCGACGCTGAACTCCTCCGGACCGGTCTCAGTGGCGGCCGATCCGTATGGCAATCCCGTGATCGCCGAAGGCGGGGCCAATCGGGTGGCGTTTTATTTTCCCGCGATCGACTACACCACTTCCGCGGGCGGGGTGCCAGGCCAGCTTTCGGGAAACGCAGCCAATTTCTTTGGCCGATTCGCGCCGGGAATGCTGGCGACCATTTTTGCGTTTCCATCGGCGCCTTTCGGAGGAGCGACGTCGGTTGGCGACGTGCAGGTGTCGGTAGGCGGAACACCCGCGCCGCTATTCTACGTCTCGCCTGGCCAGATCAATTTCCAAGTTCCAGGCGCCACGCCGGTGGGAGGGCTGGAGGAGATCCAGGTTTCGCGCATCTCCACTGGGCAGGTGCTGGCAAGCTGGCTGTTCCAGATCGACGCCGAGTCGCCCGGGTTATTCACGATCGATGGCAGCGGCTCAGGGCAGGTGGTTGCTCTGAACCAGGATGGCTCGATGAACAACGGCGCGAATCCCGCCAAGGCCGGCAGTATCGTCACGCTTTACGCCACCGGACAGGGCGCTGTCGGGGGAATGCCTACAGACGGGCAGGCGGCGCAGGGAATTGTTGCCACACCGGACGCGCCGCAGGTTTTCATCAATTCTGGCTTCGTTCCGGCCGGCGATGTCCAGTTTTCGGGACTGGCGCCTGGGTTCGCGGGTCTTTGGCAGATTAACGTCCAGGTGCCGGCGAACGCGCCGCCCGCCGACGTGACGGTTTTCCTCATTTACGGCGGGGTCAACAGCATTCTGGACCCGAACGGTATCCGCCGGACCACAACCATTCGAACCACCCCCTAGTAGGCCGCCGCTCGAATCCACCTAAAGGCCACCGGCACGCTTGCCGATGTCTGAAATAGACCGTCCTCGTCGTAAACGGATATTTCATTGAAATGGATGAACTTCGAGAAGTACAGGGGCAGTTCCTCGCTAGCCTGAATCACGAGATCCGGACGCCATTGAGCGGAATCCTCGGGATGACGGATCTGCTGCTGGAAACGCCGCTGACCGAAGATCAACGCGAATACGTGGCCGCGGCGCGCGTCTGCGCCGAGAATCTGCTCGAAATTCTGAACGTGACGCTCGAATATTCGGCGCTCGCCGCTAACCGCGTATTGCTGGAGGAGACCGAGTTCTCGCTGCGAGACACGCTCCAGGGCGTCCTGGGTGAGTTTGCGCCCAAGGCCGAGGGGAAAGGGTTGCGCCTGGTTCCGCGCGCTGGACAGCAGCCTGCCCGAGATGGTGGTGGGCGATCCGCTGCGCTTGCGGCAGATTCTTTGGCACCTGGTGGCTAATGGCGTGAAGTTTACGCGGGAGGGCCAGGTGGAAGTGGCTGCTTTCGCGGCCGCCGGCGTGAACCGGAACGTACATCTGACTCTGCGGGTGCACGACACGGGCATCGGGATTGCTCCCGGGCAGCTTGCCGAGATTTTCGAGAGCTTTCGTCAATTGGAGACGGGACTGTCCAGAAATCACAGCGGGATGGGGCTCGGGCTGGCGGTGGCGCAGAAGCTGATTGCTTTGCTCGATGGGTCCATCGCAGTGGACAGCGAATTGGGGAAGGGAAGCACATTTACCGTAACGCTGCGGTTCAAGCTGCCCGTCGATTCGGGCATGCGGGTTCCGGAGATGAAGAAGAGCCGAGGGCGGGTATTAGTCGTGGATGACAATGTCATCGCCCAGACCATCGCGAGCCATGCCTTGCGAAGACAATCCTTCGAAGTGGAATGCGCCGGCGACGGCAGGCGAGCGCTGGAAGCAGCCTCCAGGTCGCAGTTCGATGTAATCCTAATGGATTTGCAGATGCCTGGTTGGGATGGCTTTGAAACGGTGGAGCAAATTCGGCAATTGCCCGGTTATGACGAAACGCCGATCATCGCCGTCACAGCCAATTGCTCCGACGACTATCGCGCACGTTCAATCCGCGTGGGAATGCAGGATTTTTTGGCCAAACCGGTCCGCACCAGGGACCTGGTGCAAGCGGTTGAGAAGCAGTTACTGGTAGAGCTTACGACGGCAGTCGATTAGCTCGTCGCCAGTTACTCTTTCATCGACTGTTTGAAGTTGCGAATTCCCTCGCCTAAACCCTTGGCGAGCTCTGGAATCTTGCTGGACCCGAACAACAGAACAGCCAACACCAGGATCACCAGCAACTCCGGCATTCCGATACTTTCAAGCATGTGAAACGATCTCCTTCTCTCTACTCTACAGTAACGACGGTCCTCATGTCAGTGCAGGTTACAATGGGCTTTGTTCCGGCGGGGTAGCGACGACGTTTTTCGAGCGGAGGCGCTGGAGGCTTTGCCGTGGCTCCAGCACGGGTTCGGAACCCGGCTGAGTGCCGGGTGGCCTGGGATGAGTCACTTGGCGACGGCGAAGCAAATTCACTCGGACCGAATTTTGGTTGTGGAATCGGCCGGCCCGCAGGGCGAGGGCGATGCGCTGATCTCGGCTGCGCCGGGCATCGGCATGACGATTCGGACCGCGGATTGTCTCCCGATTCTGATCGCCGACCCGAAAAATGGGGCGGTTGCCGCGATTCACGCGGGATGGCGAGGCGTAGTTTCGGAGATTGCGTCGAAAGCCGTGGACGCGATGTGTCGGCGGTACGGCAGCAAACCAGAGGATCTGGTGGTTGCGATCGGACCCGGAATCGGCCCGTGCTGCTTCGAGGTGGGTCCCGAGGTGTCGGCCCAATTTGGTTTTTCCGGACGTACCAAAATCGATTTAGTCGAGACAACGTGTCGGCAGCTGGGACGAAATGGCGTCAGAATGGGACAAATTAGCGCGGCTGGACTGTGCTCGTGTTGCAATCCGGAACTGTTTGAATCGTACCGGAGGGATCGGGAGGGGGCGGGCAGGATGGTGGCGATGATTGCGAGGGAAGCATAATGCAAAAGGGGACGGTTTCCGTCCCCTTTACGATCTCCCCATTCGGATACCGGGCATACGCGCGGTTACCGGTTAGGCTGCGTGAACGAGAATGTCGTCGAGCGAATCGGACCCTTCTTCCTGGTTCCGGTCCGCGATTTCCTGGCACTGGATGCAATAGGCTGCCCAGGGAACGGCATGTAGACGCTTAACGCTAATGTCCTCTTCGCAGTGCAGACACACCCCGAAGGTGCCTTCGTCTATGCGGTGCAATGCCGCGCGAACATTACGCAAAAGGTTAGATTCGCGATCCAAATTGCGAATGGCAAGCTCCCGTTCCGCGGCGTTCTGGACTTCATCCAGCGCGTCGGGGCTCTTCTCGATTGCAATTCCTTCACGATTCCGTAGTACCTGCGTCAACTCAGCCTGTTTAGTTTCCAGGACTTCTTTGAATTTGTTTAGTTCGGTCTTCGTCATAGGGTTAACTCTCCTTCTTCTTATTAGTTACTTCACTTTCTTACTTACCACCGTCAACACGTTTAGACGCAGGAGCCTCTCGAAAGGTTCAAGCCGTTACAGCAAATTACTGAACTAGGGTAAACTCTGAAGCTTAACGGACCTGATGAATCACGGTTAGCCCGATGGCAGCGCCCATCGGCCGGAGAGGTTCTCAGCAGTTTGGCTCTCAAAATCATACCACATCCCCTGAGCAATTCAAGTGCCAGGACAAAATTTTCCAATTCCGGCCGGCCTCGGACCCGCCTAGCCCCTGTTCCGCCTTGCTCTTTCGCACCTGACATTTGCGTCATATCGACCGCCCACATCGAAACGTTTATGCTTCAACCGCAGAAAGACGCGCGGGGGACGCTTCTGGTAACCAATGCGGTATACTGATTACCTTCGGGCTAGTAATTATTTCCCCTGCGTGCGTCACTTTCCACAGGTGATCGTCCAGGAGATCCACTGGTCGATCCAGGCTGGCTAGAAGTTCCAGGCCTCCAGACTTGCTCCAGAGGACTTGCTCCAGAAATGACGGCCTTACCCAAGCTCAAGCTACGTAGGTGGCCTTCCGTAGTCCTTCCTCTCCTGTTTTTCTGCCTGGGACTACCCTTTCTCCCGCTCGCAGGAATACAAGACGACGAAGTCCTCTTTGCAACCGCTGTCTTTCACATACCGTCCGCCACCGTTTTCCAGGCTCACATTTTCGGCCAGGAGGTTCCTTTGATGCTCCTGTCGTACCTGGGGGCTCTAAAAAGTTGGATCTACTATTTCATCCTGTACCGCATCCGGCCTTCCTACCTGACCATTCGTTTGCCGGTTTTGCTGATGGGCACACTGACGATATGGCTGTTCATCTGGTTTCTGGAAAAAGCGCACGGCCGAAGAGTGGCGTGGGTGGGCGGCCTGTTGCTGGCCACCGACACTGTATACCTTTTGACAACTTGTTATGACTGGGGACCGGTGGCTTTGCAGCATCTTCTCGCCATGGCCGGGATGGCGATGCTGCTGAAATTCACTTCCACCGGGAAACGCTCCACGCTGTTCTGGGCATTCTTCTGGTTCGGACTGGCGCTGTGGGACAAGGCGCTGTTCCTCTGGCTCTTCAGCGGGCTCGCCGTGGCCACGGTTGCCGTGTTCCCTCGGGAGCTGTGGTCGCGCTGCACGCTTAGGAATTTGGGGCTGGCCGCCGCCGGGTTACTGGCGGGGGCGATGCCGCTGGTGGCCTACAATGCAGTCTCCAACTTTGATACTTTTCGCTCCAACTCAACCTTCCTGCTGTCGCAATTTCCATCCCGGCTGCATGCGCTGCGAATTACCTGGGATGGCGAGATTTTGTGGCAGTATATGGTGCACGAACCCTGGGCGCCAGGCACACCACGCGAATCGGAATCGATCCTGGAAGACATTTCCGAGCAAGTCCACTCGCTCGTAGGCTTCCGCCATCACTACTCACAACCAGATGGAGCCGGCTTTTTGGGTAGCGCTGGCGCTGACGCCGCTGCTGTGGCTTACTCGCGCGCGCAAGACGCTGTTGTTTTGTCTCATCGCGATGGCAGTGGCATGGGTGCAGATGGCGATCACCAAAACGCGGGATTGGGCGCGCATCACGTGGTATTGCTGTGCCCGCTGCCGCAGTGGTTCCTGGCGGTGGCTTTCGTGCAGGCAGCGGCGTGGCGGCCTCTGGCAATGGAAGAACGCCGGCACGATCCTGCTGGTTTGCGGGGTCCTGTTCCTGGCGGTGGAGAATCTGCTGCTGACCAATGAGTACTTCTATCAATTGTCCGCTTATGGGGCGACCAAGAGTTGGAGCGACGCCATTTTTCGCCTTTCCGACGAAGCCGGGCCGTATCCAAAGCCCGGAGCTGATCGTGGACGACTGGGGTATCCTGAACCCGCTGGTCACGCTGCATCGCAATCGGCTCCCGTTGGTAGTTGCCGATCAGACGTTTCTGGCGCCCGGAATCGCCGAAGCCGATCGCCAGTGGTTCATGCGGCGTCTGGCGGACGATGTTTGGATCGGCCATACGCCGCCATTTCAGCAGTTGCCCGGCGCCAATGAAAGGATCGTCCGCGTGGCGCGCGCGGCCGGTTTCGAGAAGCGCATCCTGGAGACGGTGCCGGACCGGAACGGGCAGCCAGTGTTCGAGATTTTTCGCTTCATCCGAACCGGCGGCGCGGTGGCCTCCAAGTAAATCTCAGTTGATCCGCAACGAGGCTTTTCTGGCGTGCGGACGCGCGCTATTCAGCAGTTGTTCGAGCTGTTGCTCAGGAATGGCGAGCGAGATCATGGTGGTGTTGCCCGATGGTGCTGGTCTGCAGCGTATCCAGCAACGTGGCCACCTGTCCGGCGGCGGGGTTGTTCTGCTTGTTCAACTGGACCAGGCCCGCGAAGAATTTCACCACGTCCACCAGCGACTGTGCGTCTTTCTCCGAGCGCGTCACTGCCGCGGCCGAAATGGTGACCGTGTCGCCGAAACGGATGCCGCCGCTGGCCTGATTGATGGCGGCCAACAGGTTGCCTTGCATCGCGCCGTTCAGATTGGAATTGGGGATTGCTCCGGAGAAATTCGACAGTGGAACCAGGGTGACGAACCAGAAATCGTTGTTCGCGCTCACTTGCTGGGCTTGGGTCTGCACTGTGCTATCGGTGGGCGCGTTGCTCTGCTTGCGGTCGATGGCGGCCTTTACAGACGTGATGTCGCCGGCCAGGGCCGTGGTGGTATCCGAAAAAAGCGAACGCGGTGGCTACTTGCGTACTGGATGCCGCGGCGTGCGTCACCAGATTGACGCCTTGATAGACGCTGGGAACGCCGCCATTGGCTTGGGCCGCGGCGGTGATCTTAGCGACGTTGAACGTGCCGTCGGCGAGCACCAGCCACTGGTTGGCGGGAGCTATTCGGCTTGCCATTCGAGGCAATCACGATTTCGCTGACATCCTGGGTCGGATCGAACCCGGTTTGCGCGGTGAACTCCTGGAGCTTGTTGTCGTTCACCGAAAGATGCGAGAGCACATACTGGCCAAACAGGGAGCTTTTGGCCTGCGTCACTTGGAGCCCGGCCAGCACCTGCGAGTTGGGTGAGACCATTTGCAGAAGAGCCGGATCGGCGGCGAAAGCGCCCAGCGGCAGGGCGAGGAGTACAGCAAAACGGCGGAGCGTTGTCATCATGAAAACCTCTCTGCTGACATTACGAGGGTAGCATGCGGGAAGTTCCTTCCCTTGGGATTGGGGAGTCCGCTAAAAATAGCGGACTACCTGGGGTTAGGGGTTGGAGGTTGGCTCTGCTCTCAAACCGGGACTTGTTCGGTGATCTGGATGCCATAAGCGTCCAAACCGACGATTTTGCGGGGATGGTTGGTCAGCAGGCGGATGGTGTGGAGACCCAGATCGGAGAGAATCTGCGCGCCCAGGCCGCTTTCGTGCTGCGACTGTTTCTGGCCGTCCGGCGTGCCGTAGGCCGCGTGGCTGCGAAATCCCGGGCCGGTTTGATGCAGGTACACCAGCACGCCGGCGCCTTCCTCGGTGATCCGCTCCATGGAGCGGCGAATCAGCATGTGGCATTCGCAATCGGTGGATCCGAACACGTCACCATAGATGCAGTGCGCGTGCATTCGAACCAGCACGTCCGATTTTCCGGCGATCTCGCCATGCACCAGCGCCAGATGCCGCTCCGGCACGATGGTGCTGGCATAGACGACGGTCTTGAAATCCCCGAATTCGGTGTGCAGGCAGCCTTCCGATTGCCGCTGGATGAAGCGCTCGGTTTGCAGGCGATAACGGATCAGGTCCGCCACCGAGATCATGCGGACGTTGTGGAGCTTGGAGAATTCGGCGAGCTGGGGGACGCGCGCCATGGATCCGTCGTCGTTCATGATTTCGCAGATCACGCCGCCTTGGCGCAAGCCGGCCAGCCGCGCCAGATCCACTGCCGCTTCGGTTTGGCCAGCGCGCACCAGCACGCCGCCTTCCCGCGCGCGCAAAGGAAAGACGTGGCCGGGGCGAACCAGGTCGCCCGGTCGGCTGGCCGGATTGATGGCCACGCGGATGGTGTGCGCGCGGTCGGCCGCGGAGATGCCGGTGGTGACGCCTTCGGCCGCTTCAATGGATTCGCAAAATGCGGTGCCGAAGCGCGAGTTGTTGCGCGAGGACATGGGCGGCAACTGGAGCGCGTCGCAGATTTCGGGGCTCAGCGAAAGGCAGATCAGGCCGCGGGCGTGCCGGGCCATGAAATTAATGATCTCGGGCGTGACCATCTCGGCCGCGATCGTAATGTCGCCTTCGTTCTCGCGATCTTCATCGTCGACGATGACGAGCATTCGCCCGGCTCGAAAGTCTTCAATGGCTTCGGGAATGGAAGCAAAAGGCATGGCTTAAATATCAGGATAGCGCGAGCGGCTGGTGCCGCTTTGGGGGCGGCGGCTAAAGCCCGAGCTTGGAATCCAGGTCCGCGGTGATGCGGGGAAGAGTGGCGGGGTTGGCCAGGATATTGCGAATCCCGTAGCTGGCGTAATTGTCGTAGAGCGCGTCGGCGGCAGCCAGCGCCAGGCTGTAGGCCGCGAGTGCGTTCTGCGTGCTCATACGCGACCAGTCCTGCCGCAAATTCTCCAGCTTCGGGATGGCATGGGTTTGCGCCAGTTGGCGCAGTTGTTCGCGAACGGTGGCGGGCAGAATGTCGCCCGAGAGTTTTTGCGCCAGGCCCTCCTGCAGCCAGGCCGGCCAAGGCGTGGAGCCGGACGGAATGCTGGTGAGGCAGGCGTGCACCAGTTCGTGTGCCAAGGCTCGCTGCATCGCGGGGCCAACCTGAGCTCCGTCCGTCCATGCAATATGAATGCGTCCGTCGTATTGGCCGCCGCTCCATTCCGCGGCGCCAGTGCTGCGCAGGTAAGCCTCGCGGCTTTGCACGATGGCGACGATCCGCTCGTCCGACGTGCAGCCCAATTGGGCGGCTATGTTCGCATAGTCATCGTCGAGCGTCGCCAGAATTGCACGCGCGGTGTCGGAGGGCAGCGCTTCGCTCTCATAACGCAGCGCCACGTGCACGCCGAAGAGTTTGTCGCCGCTGTGGTCGGCTTCCGCCTCGCGCTGAACGCGTTGGTAGACGGCCGCCAGGGTGTTGTTGGGCGCCAGGTCCAGGGACTGCTTCCAATAGTCGAGCGCGGTGTGAAGCTGGTCGGATCGATAGGCAGCGAGGCCCGCGAGCATCAGCACATTGGGATCGCGCGGATGCCTGCCGACAGCCACCTGCATTTGTTCCAGCGCCTGCGCGGGCTGATTGGCTTGGAGCAATTGTTGCGCACGATCGAGCGCGGGATCGCCGCTGAGGGCTACGGCCTTTTTCGTCTCGGTGACCACTGGATCGAGCGCGCGCAGTACGTCCACCGAGGCCGCCGAAGAACGCTCGTGATCAAATCGCTCCACGCCGGTGAGCGCTGACGCCGGAACATAGCCCAAAACATCTTGGCCGCCGATTGTCGCGGAGATTTTGAAGCAGTCCGAGCCGTCCGAGAGGCGGAAGCGAACTTCCACCGGGGTGCCCGCCGGCAGGCTGGCGACGACATCGTCTTCCGCATCGCAGCCCGAACGCAGCGGAGTCTGGTCCGCGCGAACGGCCATTGCCGCGACGAAAAAGAGCACCGGCAGCGCCATGTTACTCCCATGCTACGGTCTTCTAGCCGCTCAAGTCGCTCAGGTGAAAACCTCAATTGTGCATTTGCTCTTGCGTGTTATCAGCAAGTTACCTGAATCTTGGCAAGCATATTGCACTTCATTGGGAGAAAGGAGATTCAAAACATGCGGAATCTAATATGGGCGATACCGGCCATTTTTCTGGGCATGCAAATTTGCGCATCCGCCGACACAATTCTACCGGGGACACAGGTTGCGGTGAAGACGGACCAGGCCATCAACTTGCATAGCTGGGACCGGGGACGAATCTACCCCGGCATTGTGGCGCGCGATGTATTCGCGAGAAACGGTAACATCGCAATTCCGAGAGGATCTTACGCCGAATTGATCGTCCGGGAGACCGGCCCCAATCAAATGGCGCTCGATCTGGAATCGGTAACCGTGAACGGGATGCGTTATGTGATGGATACCACCGGGCCGCAATTCAACATGCCGAGTGGCGCTTATAACAACGGCGCCGGACTGCTGGGCAATGTCGTCGGTGCGATCTCCGGAGGTCAGGTGCAGGTAGAAACGCGAGGCAACGAAATCAGCGTCCCTCCCGATTCGACCGTCACTTTTTCTCTCCAGGAGCCTTTACACCTGGCGGGATGGAACGATCCCGGATATTCACGTGACGGCGATCACTACCACAGAGATGGCGACTGGTATCGTTAGTCCTCAAGCCGCGCGGCGGCGCTTGTGATAAATAAGCAGCGCAAGAAGTGCTGCCAAAAACAAGCCGCCATAGCGCGGTTCCGGCACAACGGCCACCGGTGGAATAACCGGTGGCGTGCCGGGAGGCAGCGGAGAACCTGGGGTGGAAGGCTGGTTGGGGTGCCTGTGAATGGGCGGGATGATCGGGAGGATCGGAAACCAGAAACCGCCGCCGGCGGTTTTGCCGACAGTGGATAGCGCCGGGGCTAAAACTGGAACCATTGGGGTTAATTCGCCCGGCGGGACAGGGAGCTCCGGCGCCATCACCGGCAGCTTGGGGAAGGCATAAACGGTCAAGGGCATCTCGACCGGCGTATCCAAGACTTTTGCGGACGGTTCGTTCGGCCGGATGGGCAGCATGGGACGCGCGGAATAACAGTTCAGGCAACGCCCGCGGACGATGTGCGTACCGTCGGTGAATATGGTTTCCCCGGCCCGGAGTGTCAGGGCCTTCTTGGTCCAGTAAATCTTGTCGCCCCAGCGATACGAAAGATATCCGGAGAGATTTGTGGCGAGCTTCACTTGCTTCAATTGAGCCAGATCCATGTCGGCGTAGTTCACACGATTGGCAGGCTCGGTCATCGCGATCTTGGCTTCCCGCACATTCTCGGCGCCCCCCGGTACCAGGGAATAAGGATAAACTTTGCGCTTCACTTCGGTTGCCACCATCGTGGTGACATAGGCAACGGGGGTGAGAGCGCGGCGTCCGACGTTCGCGTGAGGACGCCAGGCGATCGCCAGAGGGGACACTACGATCGGAACAAACAGAGCCACGGCGATGCTGGCAACACCCGCCGTAACTCCGGCCAGGCGGCCCAAAGTTCGAAAATTTGCGATTGAATCGCTCCGGATCGCCCGGCAGAGATGACACACTCCGCCGCGAACGGCTCCAAGCCTTTCACTAACCCAACAAAGCATTTCGAAGTTACAACAATTATCACCTGCCCTTATTTAGTACTCAAGTCCTAAGAGCCTAAGATCTTCTGCGTTGTAACAAGTTACTAACGGCAGAAAATACGTTTAGAGGCCGAGTCTGGTATCCAGGCGGGCGGTGATGCTGGGAAGCATTTCAGGATCGGCGAGGATCTCACGAATTTCGGCGCCGGAGTAATCTTGGTAGAGGGCGTCAGCCGCGGCGAGTGAAAGATTGTAGGCGGCCACTGCTTCCTGCTGGGGCATGCTGAACCAATCCATACTGGACCAATCCGTCCCGAGATTCTCGAGCCGAGGGATGGTGTGATTTGCGGCCATCTGCCGCAATTGTTCACGGGCGGAGGGTTGGAGCGTATCGCCTGAAAGTTTCTGCGCGAGCCCTTCCTGCAACCAGGCCGGCCATCGGGTAAAGCCGGACGGCAGGCTCATGAGGCAGGCATGTACCATTTCGTGCGCGAGCGCCCGCCGCATGCGCGGGCCGGAGTCCGGACCACCGGACCAGGCAATATGGATGCGTCCATCGTAATGGCCGCCGGTCCATTCCGCGGCGCCAGTACCGCGCATATACTGTTCGCGGCTTTGCGCGATGGCGACGATTCGCTCGTTGGCGGTGCATCCGAGCTCGGCCGAGATGCGCGAATAGTCTTCTTCGAGCGCTTCCAGGATAGTGCGCGCGGTATCGGCCGATATCGCGGCGCCTTCGTAGCGCAGCGCAATATGAACGCCGTCGAGTCTATTATTGCTGCGGTCGGCAGCGGCTTCGCGCTCGGCATCCTGATAGATTGCGTTCAGCGCGTCGTTGTCCGCGAGATCGAGCGACTGGCGCCAATAGCCGAGAGCCGCCTGGAGCCGGTCCGCGCGGTAGGCCGCCAGGCCTGCCAACAGCAGGACGCCGGGATCAAGCGGATGGCGCTGCGTTGCGGTGCGTAGCAAATCGAGCGCTTGGGAGGGCCGGTTCGAATTCAGCAACTGGCCTGCGCGCTGGACGGCGGGATCGCTGCTGCGCACGACGTATTGATCGGTCCCGCTTACAGCCAGCAGCGCCATCAGGAAGAGCTGGAACACCGCCATGCTAGCCCGCCTTTCTCACAGGTAGTTCAGCGCAGACCGAAAAGGGCGGACAGAAGAGGTCCTGCGATGCACGAACTGATGAGGGACGAGTGACAGTGGTCGTTTGAGCGAGTGTAGCGAACAATTCGGCTGTCCAGTGGGTAGCGGAGAGTGCCTCTGATTGCCGTGTGAACGCACTGCTCCCAACCGGCCGCGCCAGTTAGATGAAACTCTCAAGAAGGAGGTCTCGGTGTGGGCAGGTCAGGAGCGCAAGTTCGCCCAGACCTGTTGATACAGGCCTTGCCAGGGATAACTGGAGGCCATCGAAACCCAGACCTTGCGCACCGTCACCCGGATCTGCGCGCCGATCTTGAGCAGCTTGGTACGGATGGTGGACACCTGCGCTTGCGCCAACTCGGTGGCTTGCAGTCCCAGCCGCCGCAATCCGCTGACCAGCACATAGGCCATCGTCGACAGATACAGGCGCATTTGATTGGCTCGCATGGTCTCGGTACTGACCCGATCGGCAAATAAGCTGAACTGTTCCTTGATGCGGTTCTCCATGTCGCCGCGAGCGCAGTAGAGTTTTTCATACAGCACTTGCGCCGTCCACTCCGCACCGCTGAGCGAGGTCACCACGAAACGCGGGTTCTCTTTCCCGTCGATGTGCTCGGCCTTGGCGACCACACGCCGCTTCCGGTCCCAGCCACTCTGCTTGGTCTTTCTGGTCTGATAGTCAAACTCGGCAAAGACCCGCGCTGGTTTCCCGGTCCGGTTCCACTGCTGGGTCGCTTCATACATCTCGGCCCCGATGATCTTCCGCAGCCGCTGATTCCGCGCCAGTCCGAAGACAAAGTCCACGCCATGGTTCTCGCACCAGCTCATCAGCTCGTTGCGGCAGAATCCGGAATCCCCGCGCAGAATGATTTTCACCTTCGGCCAGGCCGCGTGAATCTGCGCCACGATTCTTTGTATCTCCGCCAGACAGCCGAAGGCGGCGTCATGATTGGATTCCCGCAGGCGCGCGCACAGCACGTGTTCTCCGCAAAAGACGTAGAGCGGCAGATAGCAATATTCGTCGTAGTAACCGTGGAAGAACCGTCCCTCCTGGTGGCCGTGCAACGGCAGGTCGGTGGTATCCACGTCCACAACGATCTCCTCGGGAGCCGTCTGGTGCGACTCCAAGAACACCTGCACCAGCAACTCATCCAGCGCCTCTTTCCAGAACGTGATCTTCTTGTACCGGTCCCTGGCGCCCGCGCCCAGTTCCATGCGGTTCAACGTGCTCTTTCCAGCCAGCGGCGCCGCCAGATCCTCGCGTCCCGCCAGAATTCCGAACACCGGATCGTTCCGTAGTCGCTCGTGATCGTTCAGGTCTTCATAGCCCAACGCCAGGCCGTATACTCGCTGCGAGAGCATTTCCAGAATGGAGTGTTTCACCAGATCCGGATCCCGGCCATCCAGCAAACACTGCGCCAGACGCGGCAGCAGATTCAGTCGCCGGTCGGTCTGACGCAATAGGAAGGCGCCACCGTCGGAACTGATCGTGCCCCCATCGAACCGCGCCACCACCTCCCGTCTTCCGCACGCTTCAAATCCGAAGCCTGATTGGTTACACTCTGTCATAGCGAAGGCCGTCCTTTCTTTGGCTCTAACTTTGTCTGGAAACTCAGTTATGCCATGAAGGACGGCTTTTTGCTATAGGGTCTGTGAGAAATGCGGGCTAGACCGATGCTACGGTCTAACACCAGCCAAGTCGCTCGGAGGAACGCCTTAAATCATGCGGTAAGCAACTACGCGAAGGCGGCGATAATCTACTGTCCAAACGCCGTCCCGGTACAGTATGGGACGAAGGTGTTCCACCAATTGATGAACGATTTCGCCGGCGCGTTCCGACGAGTGCCGGCCGAGGTAGGTCTGTAGGAACATACGCAGCCATTCGTCCATGCCGTTTTCGCCTTGCAGCTCGGTGGGGCGGTCGAACAGGCTGGCATTGCGAACTTCCAGGCCGTGGCGTTCCAGAACACCGGAGTATTCGGCGATGCTCGGGTAATACCAGGGGCTCTGTTCATCGGCGATGGGGCCGAGCACAGCGCGCAGAGCAGACTGAACGCTTGCGATGTTTCCTTTGCAGCCGAACTCGGCGACCAAGCGGCCTCCGGGGCGTAGCGCGCCTGCGATGGATGCCGCGGCGCCCCCGGCATTCTTCACCCAGTGCAACGCGGCATTGGAGAAGACTGCATCGAACGGTTCGGGAAAATCGAACCCGGCGGCATCGGCCAAAACGAACGAAATCTCGCGGAAGTTTTTGCGGGCATCGGCCAGCATGTCCGCGGAGTTATCGAGACCGGTAACCTGCGCGCCGGATCGCGCGATCTCAGCGGTGAGCTGACCGGTGCCGCAACCGATGTCGAGGATGCGCTCGCCGGATTGAGGATCCAAAAGCTCCAGCAGATTCGCGCCGTAGCGCCAGACGAAAGAATGCTTGTCCTGGTAGCGAGCCGCGTCCCAGGTGCCGGACGCCGCCTGGCCGCTCACGCCTTCTTGCCGCGCGCGGCAACCTTCTTGATCGCTTTGGCGGGCGGATCCGCACTGGCGGGCGGATCATCGACGACAGCCTCGGTCGCGGCTCCCACTGGAGCGGCGGCGGCCAGAACTTCCTTGAAGAGCTCGGCCTTCTTCAAATCCTTCTTCGACGGTGGGGCCTGCTCGTGGCGATAGTCATGATCGTGATAGCACGTGCGGCACCGCACTTTGGCAGGCTCCGCGTTGACTAGCGAAACGATGGCGTGGTTGGTTACGCGACGACACTTGATGCAGTGATCGTCAATGATGTCACCTAAACGGAAATCCCGCATACGAAAGGCACAACAATCGGCACAACAAACGCGAGTATATCAGAATTGGAATGCGATCACGCCAACCAGCGCCGCGCCCAGCATCACCCACAGTGAATCCACACGCGCGAATGCGATGAGCAGGAAACTGACGATGAAGACCCCCAGCGCCAGCGGATTGCCGATGGCATCGCGCGCCAACGGAACTGCGGCGGAGACCATCAAACCGGCGCCGGCGAAGAGAACCGCGCGAGCCACCGCTCGGGCGCGCGGGTGTTCGGCACGAGTTCCCAGGAAGCGCAGCATGGGGATGATCAGGAAAGCCGGCGTGATCATGGCGAGCCAGCCCGCGCAGGCTCCGGGCGCGCCATCGACAAGGTATCCCAGGCTGACGACGTAGATGCCGAGCGGTCCGGGGCCGATGCGTCCGGCAGCGACGGCGGTATTGAGCTGGCGATCGGTAAGCACGTGGCGGTGCGCGACGAAATCGTTTTGCACCATGGGCAGCGATCCCAGGCCGCTGAAGGATGTCAGCGTGGCCTTGAGCAGCAGCAGATAAAGAACAACAACGTTCATGCTTCGGTCCAGAAGAAACCGGCGACCGCCGCCACGCCGATCACTTGCAGGGGCGTCAGTTTGGCAACGAAGGCCAGCAGGAATGCGCCGGTAGAGATAGCAATGGGCTTCAGCCACCGGCCCGGCTTGCATTGCGTTCGGACCAGCAGAAGGGCCGCGCCGATCATGGTGCCGACGGCCGCTGCGAGCAGAGTGTTCGCGATGGATTGCGCCAGCCGGTAATGAGTGGTGAGATCGTAGGCGCGCGTGAGCCAGACCACCAGCACGGACGCCGGAATGGTGATGGCGAGCACGGCCGCGAGCGCCCCGCCGAGTCCCAGCAGGTACCAGCCTGCGGCGGCGCAGAAGGCGAGCACGTTGGTGCCGGGCGTGAGCCGGGCGAGTCCAAACGCGATGGCGAATTTCTCGGGACTCAGCCAGTCGCGCCGATAGAACTCGCGCTGCAGGATTGCTATGGTAGGGTCGCCGCCGCCAAATACGGTGATGCCCACGCGGAAGAACAGGCGAGTGGCGTCTGTGAGTCGCGGGCGGGTCATCGGAGCTACTGTAGCAGGCTCAGACGGACTTACCGTCGACATCAGCCGCTAGAATGTGAAAGGGTCGATGAAACTGCTCTGGTGCTGAAGCTGCAAAACCGAGGTGCCTATGCTCGATGATGAAGAGTTCGGGCGTGCGCTTTCGCTGAAAGGGACCGGAACCGGCGATCTGCGGGATCGGCAATTCGGCCCAATCCTTGAAGAATACCAACGGATCGCTGGCCTTCGCGAGACGAACATCAACGCGTTTTATCACCACGTGGTTTCGCTGTATGGCCCACCATGTCATGCCTGCGGCAAGCCACTCCGAACTCCTAAAGCGAGATTTTGTGCTGCCTGTGGATGTTCGGTAGGCCAACCAAGCGTCTAGTCGGATCCCACGTGTTTTCCGCCCCTAAGTCCGCGGCGAGGTTCAGGAGCGATCTTCCTCCAAGATGCGCCCCCTGTCTCCCACGCGCGGCATCCTGGAGAGGATGGCTTCGCGATTGGGAAGTTTCTTGGGCGATGGCTTTGATTTAGGTTTTGGGGCTTTTTGCGCGTCATGTCAGTGCACCGGTGCGGGCGCCGCTGTCGCTGGAGGAGCTGCGGGCGGAGCAGGCTTCGTGGTCCATTCGCCCAGCCATTCGAGAAACGTGTTGTACCACAGCACCGAATTCTGCGGCTTCAAAACCCAGTGACCCTCGTCGGGGAAAATCAGCAGCTTGGAGGGAACCTTTTGTAGTTGTAGCGCTGTATAAAGCTGCAGCCCCTGCGTGTAAGGCACGCGGTAATCCTGCTCGCCATCGATCACCAGCGTCGGCGTGTGGAAATCCTTGACGAAATAACTGGGCGACCATTTGGCATAGGAATCCGGATTGTCCCAGGGCGTGCCGTTGAACTCCCACAGCGGAAACCACAGCTCCTCGGTCGCGCCGAATTCACTGCGCAGATCATAAACGCCCGCGTGCGACACCAGGGCCTTGAAGCGCTGCGTGTGGCCGAGCATCCAGTCGATCATGTAGCCGCCATAGGAGCCGCCGGCCGCCACCAGGCGATCGGGGTCGGCATAGGGCAGCGTGACCACGTGATCCGCCACCGCCATGATGTCATCGAACGGCTTGCCGCCCCAATCGTCCTTGATGTCTTCAGTGAATTTCTGGCCATAACCGGTTGAGCCGCGCGGATTCGGCTCAATCACCACATAGCCCGCCGACGCGAACACCTGCGCGTTCCAGCGATAGGTCCAGCTCTCGCCCCAGGAGCCTTCCGGGCCGCCGTGGATCAAAAACATAACCGGATATTTCCGGTTTGCATCGAAGTTCGGCGGCTTCACCACGAAGCTCTGGATGCGCGTCTTGTCGGCGGCATCCACCCAAAAATCCTCGAGCGGCGTCAGCGCGCTTTGCGCCAGCAGCGCGTCGTTCAAATGCGTCAGCGCGACAGGCTCGCCGCCGCCCGAACTGGCGCGATAAATTTCGGTCGGCGCCGAGCCGCTCTGGCCGGAGTAGATCATGGTCTTGTTGTCGCTGGTGAGCTGCATGTCGTCGAGCGTGCTGGCGCCGCTGACCACGATGCGGGTAGCACCGCCAGTGGCCGGAATCATTTCGATATTTTGCCTGCCGCGGTCCTCTACGGTAAAGAACAGCGCGTTGGAATCGGGCGACCAGGTGAAGCTTTCCACCCAGCGGTCCAACGTATCGGTGAGCACGTTGACGCGGCCGGTGGCGCGATCGAGCACCACCAATCGCCAGCGATCGCTCTCATAACCCGCGCGAGCCTGGCTGCGATAAGCCAGCAACTTGCCATCGGGCGAATACTGCGGGCTCTCGTCGGCGCCGGGATTGCTTGTGATCTTGACCGAATCGCCGCCGATGATGGGCACCACGAACAGGTCTGTGTTGGTGCTGATGGCGGGCACCGGGTCGGCATTCATGGCATAGCAGACTTCTTTGGAATCCGCCGAGATGGCGTAGTCGTCCGGACCGCCGAGTGAAAACGGCGGGACATCGCGATCGCCCGGCGTCAGGTCCTTCACGGGACCGCCGGCCACATCCACCACCAGCAGATGCGAGCGCCGCTTGGTTTGCCATTCGGTCCAGTGACGGTAGAGCAGCGTGGTGTAGCTGCGGGCCTTCACTTTGCTGGCCTTTTCCGCATCCAGGCGGCTGTTGTTGCAGGCGTCGTCCGGGCAATCGGGGTAAACGCTGCTGGTGAACACCAGCTTCTTGCCGTCGGGCGAAAACAGGACGCCGCCCGCTTCGGTGGAAAGGGTGGTGATCTGGCGCGGGCTGGATCCATCCGCGTTCATGATCCAGACTTGCGCCGAACCGCTGCGATCCGAAATAAAAGCAATTTGCTTGGAATCAGGCGACCACTCGGGCCGTTCGTTATCGGTTCCTTGCGTGGTGATCTGGCGCGGCGCTCCGCCCATCAGCGGAACCGTGTAGATCTGCTTGGGCTTGGTGTTCTGCGCCAGGTCGACGGTCTGAACGGTGAAGGCGACTGTTTTGCCGTCGGGGGAAAGCGTTGGTTCTTGAATCCGCGCGAGCTTGAGCAAAGCCTGCACATCGAAGGGCTGCTTCTGGGCCGCGAGACTGGCGGAGAACAACAGGAAAATGCAGCAGGGGCGGGCAAGCGGCATATGACTCGATTGTGCCACAGGGTTTGGGGTGGTTAGGTCAACGAATCACTTCTTCCAGGCGGCGCGTTCTTTGGCCGGGACGCTGGCCCACGTAAAGTCGACCGTGCCTTCCCGTTCGCGCCCTGGGCTTGCTTTCGGCGCTGCAATCTCGTACCCGATCCGAAGGCGCCAGGACGGTCCGACGTGATTGTGTGGAACGCTGAAAAGGAGGTCGGTATTCGGCTGGATGTCCACCGTTGTTGACTCGCTGACCGGTGAATAATGTCCGGGTGGGGAAATCCAACCGGATGCGGGCTGGGGAGATCCACCATCCTCGACGATCTCATGCACCACTTCCACGCCCTCCGCCCCGCCCTCAGGCGCGGTAACCAGCACCTGAATCGGGTTGCGGCTGTTGTTCTTCAAGCGCAAGTACAGTAGTGCGGTATCGATGTCTTTTCGAGCGGCCGGTGGGAGAGCAATATGGTCGAACGATACGAAGACGTCAGCTTGGCTTTGCGGAGACGCCGGGCTCACCGTCAGGGCAGCCAGCATCAGCCCACTCAAAAGCCATTGGATTCGGTGACGCAAGGTCCGGCTACTTTCGAAATATGAACTGCCCGTTCGCGAGCGTAACCAGCGCCCATCCATCCGCCGCGAACCGTTGCCACCATCTATTAATCGCCATGCGCGGCCTGCAGCCTCCCTCGAACCCAGTATATATTTCGAGCTGGCCGCTACCGCGCGGGCGAAAGGCTATAAGGCGAGCTTGCCCTCGTACTGCATGTCGCTCAATTTGAACTTCTCATCCACCTTGATGCGCCGGACGTTGAGAATGAATTCCACTTCCTTATCGTTGGCGCTGATGGGAGTGGTGCGCGGGAACAGGAAGCGCACGCCGTCGATCCCGCCGGGGCCCACAATCTGGACATCCTGCGCGTAGATGGAGCTCTTGCCCTTAGGCGCGAGCTGCGCGGCGTCCACAAGCTGTGAACGCAATGCATCGTTGCCACGATTCCGGCCACGGCGCTGGCTATTATCGTCGTTGTCGCCATTGTTGTTGCCACCGTTATTGTTGCCGCCGGCGTTCGGGTCGTCCGCATCCACGGTGCTGCTGCGCTGGCGTGGCATGCGCAGTCCCAGGACGGTAATGACGTAATACTTTTCGGTGGAGGCCGCCACTGCCTTCAACTCGTCGGAAGCCAACGCGCCCTGGCGCTTCAAGGCCGCCTGAATCGGCTCAGCGCTCGCCCAGCGGATGGTGAGATTCATCGGTTCATTTTGCGAAGGGTCGCCGCCGTTGGCCGATCCACCGCCTGGATAGCCGCCGCCCTGCTGAGGATAGCCGCCACCGCCGCCTGGATAACCACCGCCGCCTCCTGGATAACCACCGCCGCCTCCTGGATATCCGCCGCCAGGATATCCTCCACCCAGACCGCCGCCAGGAAATCCAAAACCACCTCGGCGGCCCATGCCGCGACGTCCCGTCTGCGACTGTTGGGGCTGAATAGTCTTGGCCTTCGCCCAGGGCGAATCGCTCAGTATCTTGCTGACCTCGTCGTCATTCCACTGGCTGGAGTCTTTGGTTTTCCAAAAGTCGGACGCGAGAAGCATCACGGCGCATGCCGAGCCCGTAATCCCGATGAGTACAACTCTGGTGAGGTACATCCTTAATTCGGCCAGACGCTATGCGGGATGCCTCCGTTACGATAAACTCGTTCTCAGTGTTTGCAAACATTGTCAACTTTTGTAACCGCGCCAGCGGTGACAGGCGGGAAAGTGCGCTCCAGGACATTTTTCCGTTAACCTGTTGCGTGGTGGATACGTCGTTAGCGTCATTCGTCTCGACATGCAATTAAAACTTTGCCTTCCTTTTCTGTGCCTGGCGGCCTGCGCCTGTCTCGCGGCCGCTGAAAGCAACCCGGTCAGAACGCTGGCCATCGCGCCGCTGCGTTTTGAACCCGCAGATGCCTCACCCACTAATCATCCGGCGACTTTTGTCGCGCGCGATGCCCGCTTCCGTTTTGAGTTCACCGCACATCAGGCCGTTCTGCGCAGCGGAAGCAAAGATGTTCGCCTGAGTTTCGAGGGATCCAACCCGTCCGCTCACATCCACGGCGCGCATCTGCTGAATTCCACCACGAATCTGTACTTGGGCAACGATCGCTCGAAATGGCGCCGCGCGATTCCGAACTTCAGCCGCCTGGATGTGCAAGGCCTGTACCGCGGCATTGATCTGGTCTACTACGGCAACGGCGGAGAGCTCGAATACGATCTCACGGTGAAGTCCGGTGCCGACCCGCAAAGGATCCGGCTGCGGCTGGACGGCGCCCACGTCGATCGTCATGGTTCCCTGGTTTCCGAGCTGATCCAGAAGCAGCCGGTGGCCTATCAAATCGGCGCGGACGGATCGCGGCATTCCGTTCGAAGCAGCTATCGCAAGAATGGCGACGGATCCTACGGATTCCAGTTGGGCGCTTACGATCGCTCGCGCGCGCTGGTGATCGATCCGGTGATTACGGTTGCGCAATACTTTGGGGGATCGTATTCAGACATTGCTTATACCATCGGTCACGACTCAAATGGGCTGGTCTACGTAGGCGGAAACACCTTTTCCCAGGACCTGCCGCTGGTGGGAAGCTCATACCAAACCGTCAACAACGGAACGGAGAACGTTTTTTTAGCTGTCGTTAACCCGGGGCTGCCTGCAAGTTCGCAGGTCATCTATGTGACCTACCTCGGTGGAAACGCCACCGACATCCTCAGTGGAATGACGGTGGGTCCGAACGGCGACGTCTACATGACCGGCGGCACGACGTCGGGGACCTTTCCGCTGGCGAATGCCGCGCAGTCTGCGATCGGCGGAAGCACGGGCGCCGAAGACGCCTTTGTCCTCTGGATGAGTCCCACGCAAACCTTGACTTTTTCGACCTTCTACGGAGGGAGCTTGCTGGATAGTGGCGAGGCGGTCGCAGTGGATTCAGCCGGGAAAATCTGGGTGAGCGGCGATACGCAATCCATCGA
Organism: Bryobacterales bacterium; assembly: GCA_963713415.1. GTDB lineage: Bacteria > Acidobacteriota > Terriglobia > Bryobacterales > Bryobacteraceae > Palsa-89. Next base: position 322,101 of record CAVQLV010000004.1, read on the forward strand.
TCTGCCGAATCCGACGGGTTTCCAGACTTCGCTCATCGGCGCGCAAAACATGTTTCTGGCCGTATTCGATCCGTCTAAATCGGGCACCGCGACGGAAATCTATTCGATGTACTTCGGGGGCACGCATTGGGACGAAGCGTACGGCATCGCGGTGGCGCCGGACGGAACGGCGTGGGTGGCCGGCGGCACGTATTCGCCGGATATCTGGATCGAGGGGAATCCCATTCAAGGCACCTATGGCGGCGACGGCGATGCTTACATCATTCATCTCAATCCGGCATTGGGTGCGAACGCCTTACTCTATTCGAGTTTCCTGGGCGGCAATGGCATCGACGAGGCAACCAGCCTGGTGCTGGATCCGTCCGGCCGGATTATCTTGAGCGGTTATACGCTATCGGAGAACTTTCCGGTAACGAGCAACGCATTCCAGACCAAGTACGGGGGCGATACGGATGCATTTGTCGCCGTCCTGGACACGGCCAAGCGGCAGTTGGTTTATTCCACTTACTTCGGTGGTGCTGGGCCGGACGCGGCCATGGACCTGAAGGAAGACAGCAGCGGCATTTTGTACCTGTGTGGTTACACGGAATCGGCCGGGCTGCCGTCCACCAGCGGCGCGTTGCAGGCCGGTTACGACGGCAGCATCGACGCTTTCGGGCTGAAATTGGATACTTCCAAGGCTGGAGCGGCTGGAATTGACTACTTCACTTACTTGGGAACCGACGGACTGCAAGTGGCCTATGCAGTGGATTTCGATGCTCATGGCGACATGTATCTGGCCGGTTACTCGACCTATGCGATTCTGGCTCCGTTTGGCGGCCCCGAGCGGGCTACACTGGCCGGAAACGTGGATGCTTTTGTCGTTGGGTTTGGTGTTGGCTCATCGACGCCCGCCGCGAGCACTTCCAACATTACCGAGCTTCACAGGCACACGCCCTGGAGAGTTTCGCCGCACCGTTGACCTTGGGGGTTGACCTTGGGGGTTGACCTTGAGGTTACCCGGGGCAGTTCGATTTGCACTATAGTATCTGCCAGGAGGTTTTCCCATGAGGAATGCTGCTACTTTGCTGGCGTGTTCGGCGCTCGCTGTTTTTAGTCTGCCGTTGCTTGCACAAGACCGGCCCAATCTCTCCGGTACCTGGCAGTTTGACAGCTCGAAGAGTGAGCTGCACACGGTGAAAGTGGGTGGTGCAACTTGGGTGATCAACGAGGACGACAGCTCCATTCAGATCAGCGAAAGCGAAGATGGGGCCGCGAAGAAAACCGAGCTGAAGTGCACCACGGACGGTAAACAGTGCAAGGTGAGCGGCGACAAGGCTACGGCGTCGTTCTGGTACAACGGACCGATGCTGGTGGAGATGGAAAGCAAAGGCGACCACGTGATGCGGTACAGAATGAAGCTGAGCGACGACGGCAAGACCCTGACGGTGGATACTACGTCCATCGTTCCGCAAGTGACGCAGGACGACGTCCTGGTGTTTCACAAGCAGGCCTGACTGGAGTTCTCAGGTTAAGCTTGGTTGATTTGCTCGGGACCAGCGCTCGACCGCCGATCTCTACGGCCAGCGTGCCGGCTGCGGAAGCATTACCATGGGTGTAGCGGACATATGATGCGGTGCCTGCTACTGCTGGTGACGGCTCTGGCGCTTCTTGGCGCGGAGCAAATGGCGCTGACCGTCGAAAAACTCACGGATTTCATCCGCTCCGCGGTCCAGCTAAAACAATCCGACAAAGAAGTTGCCGAGACCCTGCGCCACGTGAAAATGGTGGAGAAGCTCGACGACCGCACTATCGAAGATCTGCAAAGCTTGGGCGCGGGTCCCAAAACCGTTGCCGCGCTGAAGGAATTAGGCGATGCGTCGGCCAGTTTGCCGGAAGCCGCGCCGCCTCCGCCCAAGCCTGTTGTGGTTCCCATTCCCCCGCCCGATTCCATCGAACAGGCCAAGATCATCGACGAGGCGCGCGAGTACGTGCTGAACTACACCAAGAGCCTGCCCAACTTCATCTGCGTGCAAGTGACGCGGCGCTATGTCGACAGCGGCGGCACGGGTTCCAATTGGTATCACCTGGACACCATCACGGCGCGGCTGACCTACAACGGCCAGCATGAGGATTACCAGGTGACCATGAAAAACGATCAGCCCGTGACCAACGTCAAGATGGAACAGCTCAGAGGAACCGTCTCGGCCGGTGAATTCGGCACCATGATGAGCGATATCTTCAATCCGCAAAGCCAGGCGCAGTTTTCCTGGGACCACTGGGCCACTCTGCGCGGCCGGCGCACCTACGCGTTTGCTTATGACATCGCGCAGGAGAATTCGCAATATCACATCAAGGAAACCGAGACTGGCAGGGAGATTGTCCCGGCGTACCGCGGGCTGGTCTATATTGATCGCGACACCAAGATGGTGACCAAGATCACGTTGAATCCTTACAACATCCCTTCCGACTTTCCCATTCGTGACGCCCACGAATCGCTGGATTACGATTTTCAGACCATCGGCGATGCGCAATATATGCTGCCGTTGAAGGCTGTGCTCACTTCCAAAATGGACCGCTTCATGAACAAGAACGACATCGAGTTCCGGCTGTATGGCAAGTTCGAAACCGGGTCCACCATCAAGTTCGACACTCCGGACGCGCTGCCGGACGATCAGACCAAAGAAAAGCCCGACAAGCCTTAGCGGTGACAGAGACGGTAGCGCTCGCATCGTGCTACGTTCATCCCATGAACCCCTGGGCAAGTCTCATTGGCGACCGCTCGCCGCTGGATGTGATCTCAGAGACGCCGCGCCGAGTGTCGCAATTGGTGGAGACGATCGGTCCGGCGCGCCTGGAAACACAGCCCGCGCCCGGCAAGTGGAGCGTGCGCGATATCATTTCGCATTTGGCCGACGGCGAAATGGTGTTTGCCTTCCGCTTGCGGCAGACGCTGGCCGAAGATCATCACGTGATCCAGCCCTTCGACCAGGATCTCTGGGCCAAGAGCTACCCGGCGTGCGACACCTCGCTCGCGCTGGCTGTCTTAACGGCTTTGCGCGCCTGGAACATCGCCCTGATCCGGTCCGTGCAGCCAGCCGATCTATCTAAGCGGGTGACCCATCCCGAGCGAGGCACCATGACGTTTCAGACCATTGTTGAAACCATGGCGGGACACGATCGAAACCATATCAAACAGATTGAAGCGATCGCCGGCCAGTCAGCCGGCGCGAGCTGAAAGAGGCTATTCGTCGTAGGACGTAGATGCGACGGCGGACTTAACGATGGCTTCGGCGCGCAGCCAGTCCTGTTCGGCTGTGCCGGTGGGACGTCCCGCGCCCGCCCACAGGAGTTCCGCGATGGCCTGGACGTCTTCGCTGTGATCCTGACGGGCGCCGGCTGGATTGGGTTGTGCCCCGGCGGAAGCGGGCATCAACGACCGAACGAACGCATCGCGGGCATCGTTATATGCCAAGTGCGCCTTCTCCAACTCCAGCAGAGCGGTTTCAAACGCCTCCCGATCACCGGTGGGATGTTCGGTTAAAAACTGCACCTGCTGGGCATTGCGGGAGAAATCCTCGAAGGCGGAACGATACTCAACTTCAGCCGAAACTTCCATCACCATATGTTATTTGACGAAGGAACCTTCGAAAAGGTTCGAAATTGTCGGGATGCTAATCTTTCTTAATACCCTGCGGGAGAGGCGATCTCAATTTTCAAGGTCCACCAGCATCTTTCCGCGCAGCCGGTAGTCGATGTCCTTCAAGTTGGGGTTTAACTCTACCTTGTCAAAACGAACTTCGATGCCTTGCGGTTGCGCGTCGGGTTTGATGAACATGGTCTTCGGGTAGAAAGCATTGCCGTTCTGGATATAGTCGGAGTAGGTGATCAGCACGGAGCCGATACCGGCGTCGGTCGCGATCTTGACTCGCTGCGGGCGCAGATTCGCGTCTAATCCGATCGAGACTTTGTCGGTTCCGGACACAGCCACGATGGAATAGTCCTCGCCTGCCACCGGGGCGGGATGATTTGCCACCAGCTTGTAGTTGGGGCCTGCCAGGCGCGCGATCAAGGCGGGCAGTTGGTTGTCGCGAATCATGCCGAAGTCGGTGGGCAGTTGAAGCGCGTCGTCCCCCTTGAGGTTTTTGCTGGCCTTGAACTCGCTTCCTTCAAACATCACTTCGTGCAGAATGCGGCCTGCTTTGGCTTGAAACAGCGCGCGATCGGTGCGATTTCGCATCAACAAGGTCCAGCGCACGCTAGTGCCATCGTGACCCCACAGCGTGGTGCTGCCGGAGGCTTCCACCGAGCCCAAGGTCTTCAACCCGTCGTCGCCTCCGAGTGCCCGAATCATTTTCTGGAACAACTGTTTCCCGAAGGCCTCGCGCGCGGCCGCATCCAGCCCGAGTGTAGCGGTTACCGTGGTGCTCTTAGCCGGCTCAACCATTACCGTGCTCTGGTGACTCATGAAACCTTCCTTGGCGAAATCCACCACCCAATTGCCGGGCGTCAGTCCAGCCAGTTCCAGCTTGCCACCAGCCGTTGGTCCCATTGGGGTACCATTCAGGGTCACCTGGCATTCGGCCGGCTCACAGCTGAGACTCAGCATGCCTTTGGCAAGGACCTTGGGAACTACAGGAGGCGGCGCCACAGGTTTGGCTTTGCTTTTGATCAAATCCAGAATGTCGTCGGACGCCCCGGTCGACTCCAGCCTCGCAAGCGCATCGGAGGAAAGAGCAAAAGAGACGCCCCGGCTTTCGATGGCTTCCTTGCGGCGCCGCAGCGGAATGGCGTCTTGTTTGAGCAGAATGAGCACTTGATCCAGCGTGAAAGGGTCGCCGGTCAGGAACGGATCCGAAGTTTTCTTGCCGTGCGGTTTTTGATCGCGCGCGGCAACCGCGGGAAGGGAAGCCAGCGCCATAGCGAGCGCGGCGGCCCAAATGGTGGAATGGATCAGGCGTCTCATAAGGTTTCTATTTCAAAGCTGCTTCTGCGGCTTGCGCCTCCCGAATCTTCTTCTTCCAGGCGCGTGCTTCTTCATCGCTTGGGTCGCCGGCCAACACCCGGTCTACCAGCGCCAGGGCTTGCGCGTAGCGGCCGGACTCCCAAAGCGTTCGGACCGGACCGTTTAGGATCTGCTTGGCGGAGATTTCAGGATTGACGGCTTCATCCGGAGCCGCCACGTCTTGGTGCTTTGGGGCGATCGCCGCGGGTGCGGCCGGTGCTGGAGATCTCGAAGGACTGACAACCGGCGTCTCTACGTCCGGTGCGGGTGCGGGCGGGGTGGCATGAATCCTGTTCTGCGACGCTCGCAGATTCTGCCGGGATATAAGTGAACCCACCAAGCCGGCGGCCAGGAAAAGCCCCACCACAGCGATCAGCACGCGTTTCGTCATCTTGCCTGGCCTTGGGCCGGGGCGGCGGGGGTGGGGGAAGCTGAGCTGGTCTCAAAAACGAAGGGGGCGGTTGAAATGGCGGCGGTTCCGGCGGTTGATAAATGGGCGCTGGAGCTCCGGGCTGCTTTGGAAGGTTCCCAGCGGCAGCGGATGGAGGAGGCGCCGTGGCGGCGTAAGAGCGCGCGCTCCAGGGCTGTGGCGCCGGTTCGGCATCTTGCGGTCTCTCGCGCACACGCGGTGCCGCGGTGAGCTCCGGCGGCTCCGGCATTGGTTGCGGAGCGGTTTCAGGATATCGAGACGCGTCAAAAGCCTGCGGCTCCTGCGGGGGCGCTGGTGCGGTCACCTGCACGGGCGCGTGGGTTGGAATCACCGGTTCGGGCGTTAGCGCGGGCGGAAGTTGTTCCACCAGCGGCTTTCGGCGATCTCTTCCTCCGCTGGCGGTGCGGAAGCCGCGCTGGCGAAAGCTGCGCGCCGAAGCTGCTGCGCCGCCAGGTACAAGCCCGACGCAAACTCTTCCGCGGTCTGCAAGCGCTGTTCCGGATCCTTCTTGAGCGCGCGCGCCAGCAGATGTTCCAGCTCCTGCGGAACCGGAGAGCTCAGCGGTGCTGGTTCGCTATGCACGATCTCGCGGGGGATCAGGCCAGGATCGGCCGAGAACGGATATTTTCCCGAGGCGAATTCATAAAGCATCAGCCCCAGCGCGAAAATATCGGAGCGGGTATCAAAGGTTTGCCCCAGGATTTGTTCCGGGGCGAGATAGTTGACCACCAATCCTTCCGGACGGCTGCCAGCTTCCAGCAAAGCCGCCAGCCACTTGGCGATGCCAAAATCCAGAATGCTCACGTCGTGCGCGGCGTCCACAAAAATGTTGCTCGGCTTCAGGTTCCCATGCGCGATTCCGCGTGAGTGTGCGAACGCCAGCCCCTCGGCCACTTGCGCGATTAACGCCAGCTTTTGATCGAGCGGCAGCTCCTGGTTCTCCGCCATGAAATGGCGCAGGTCCAGCCCCGAGCGCCACTCGGTGGCTAGAAAGATCCCTTCGTCCACCTCGCCCAGATCGTGGACCTTGGCGATGTGCCGATGGGTGAGTTCGGCGCAGGATGCCAGATGCCCGCAGAATTGCTCTTTCGCCTCCTCGCTGAGTCCGGGTACCGCATGGAGAACTTTGACGGCGAACTCACGATGGCGAAATGGGTCGCGAGCCCGATAGGTTTCCCCTGCCGCGCTGCCGCCCAGATCGTCGATCACCTGATACTTGCCGATGGACTTCATCCGAGAATCGCCCTTACGCCACTCGCGGGAGAGGCGCCTTTCCGAAAAGCGCATGCGCCGGTGCGAGACGGGCACACGTGGACTTCCGCTAGTACTTCGGCTTGCACTTACCAATTAAAGATCGGACGTTACGGAGAGTGTCTACAGGCCACCTTAGAAGGGTCAGTAGTTTTTAGGCCGCGTCCTCGGTGTTGGCTGTAGATGGTTTGCCTTAGGAGTCCCGAGTCGAAAGCTTCCATACGTTCGTATCCATTTGGAAGGTTCGCAACAATTTTGGGATTCTTCTTTTCGCCGCCGTTTTGTCACGATGCCCCGGAATGGTCATCCGGCCGGCTTCGGCGCAGTCACGCTTCCAGCACTGTGACCAGGATGGAAGCAGCTCTGATTTGGGCGTCCTTTTGGTAAGCCAAATACCCGGATCAAGGGCGGCTTGCCGGCGACACCTGCCGGGCAGTTTCCGGCAGCGTCGTTTTTCCGGACCCAACCTCCGGATGGCCAGCCATCTACCTCGGAGTCGATAAACACTTCGCCGTTTACTCATGAACAATCCCAAATCCACACTCCGAAGAACACAGCGAAAGGCTGGCGACGCTCGCGCTCGTCATCATCGAGGGCTTCGGCATGCGCAACGGCGATGATTTCCGGCGGCGCCGGGCGGACGGTCTTGGTCTCTACCTCCACTTGACAAGCAAGTGCAAAGGCGCGACACTGTTTCCGGAGGGTCCACTCGATTGCCAAGTGAAGGAAAGTCGCGCATTCAGGTGCTGCAGGGCACCCTCGATCTCATCGTCCTGCGCACCCTTCGCAGCCTGGGCCCACAGCATGCTTACGGCGTTGCCGCCCGGTTGGAGCAAGTTTCCGGGGACTTGTTGAAGCTCAACCAGGGCACGCTCTATCCGGCCTTGGTTCGGCTGGAGCAGCAGGGCTGGATTAAGGGGAAATGGGGCAAGACGGAAAACGGCCGGGAAGCAAAATACTACGCCATCACCAAGGCCGGAGTGAAAGCGCTCGGGGAGGAAACCGAGCGCTGGCGGCAACTGTCCGGCCTGGTGGAGAAGCTGTTGGGTGAGGAGGGTTGAGCGATGCGGCACTTCAGAAGGCTGTTTGCCAGGCTGAAAAGTTTGTTCGGCCGCGGCCACGCCGACCACGAGCTAAATCGTGAAGTAACCGCTCATTTGACTCTGCTCGAAGACGAGTTTCAGCGCCGCGGCATGAGTATCGATGAAGCGCGGATTGCGGCGCTGCGAGCGTACGGCGGCGTGGAGCAAGCCAAGCAGCTCCATCGTGAGGAGCGCTCCATCCTTTGGCTGGAACAGACCTTCGCGGACCTGCGCTTCGCCTGTCGAAGCCTTTTGAAAACTCCCGGATTTACCACCGTCGCCGTACTCACCCTGGCGCTCGGCATCGGCGCGAATATCGCCATCTTCACCGTGGTGAACGCCGTGCTCCTGCGGCCGCTTCCGTTCCAGCATCCCGAGCGTCTGGTCCGCGTCTTTGACGATTTGAAAGGCGCGGGCGCGAAAGACGTCGGCATGTCCGAGCCGGAATTCGAGGACTTGCGCGATCGCTCCGGCGTCTTCGATAACATCAGCGCCCTTTTTCCGGGGAGCACGGCGCTGAGCGGGGGCGACCACACCGAGCGCATCGAACTGCTCAGCACCAGCGCCGATTACTTCCAGCTTCTCGGCGCTCAGGCCGAGCTAGGGCGCGTATACGGACCGCGCGACGCGCAGCCGGGCTTCAGCGAATCGGTCGTGATTAGCGATGGACTGTGGAAGCGGCAATTCGGTGGCGACCCGCATATATTGGGCCGGCGGATTCGAGTGGATGAGGATGGTTACACCATTGTCGGCGTGATGCCGCCCGATTTCCGGCATCCCGGACAGACTTTAACCGGTGACGTGGAACTTTGGGCCGCCTGCGGCTTCGCCGCCGATCCGCTCCCATCGCCGCCGGTACGTTCGCAGCGCCTCCTGCCGGGCGCCATTGCGCGATTGAAACCGGGCTTGACTATTCAACAGGCTCAGCAACATTTAGACGCTCTGGCCGCGCAACTCGCTCAAACCTATCCGAAGGAATATCCGGCCTCATCCGGATGGTCCTTGCGGCTCGAACCGGTTGAGCAAAGCCTCACGGGCAGCGTTCGGCCCACGCTGGTGGTACTCGCGGCCGCCGTTGGATTTGTTTTGCTGATGGTCGCGGTTAATATGGCCAGCCTGCTCGTCGCGCGCTCGTCGGCTCGGATGCGCGAGTTGGCCATTCGACAGGCCCTGGGAGCATCGCGGACCCGGTTAGTACGGCAACTGCTAACCGAGAGCGTACTGCTATCGTTAATCGGTGGCTCGGCCGCGATGCTGGTTCTAGCGCTAACCAAAGGGTCGCTGCTCGCGCTGATGCCCTCCGACCTTCCCCGTCTCTCGGAGGTACACTTCGACGCCCGAGTGTTGAGCCTCGCCTGCGTGCTTTCGCTCCTTACCGGAATTCTGTTCGGCTTGACTCCGTCGTTGCACGCGTCCGGCGGCGATCCGAATCGCGATCTGAAGGACGGTACCAGGGGTGGCACTTCCAGCCTGCGGCAGAACCGTTTTCGGAGCGCTCTGGTGGCCACCGAGATCGCCTTGTCGGTAGTGTTGCTGAGCGGCGCGGGACTCCTGGTGCATAGCTTTTGGAATACGCTCCGAGTGAATCCCGGTCTCGATCCGAATGGCCTGATGGTGGCTCGCATTTGGATTCCCTTTCCGAACAATCCGGCGATGAGCCGCTATCGGACAGCGCCGGCGATAGCCGCTTTCACCCGCGAGATATTGCGCCGCGTGAGGGCTCTGCCTGGAATTGAAGAAGCCGCGATGGGAGGCGACAACAGCGTCCCCTTGGTGACAAATACCAGGAATCAAACTGCATTCTGGCTGCCAGACCAGTCCGATTCCGCTGGGAAGCAACGCTCCGCCGAATCCGCCTCTGTCAGCCCGGAATTCTTCCAGGTCTTGCGAACGCCTTTGCTGCGCGGGCGCTTCTTCACCGAAGCGGATACGGATAAATCCAAGCGAGTGGTCATCGTCAACGAATCCTTCGCGAAGCAATACTTGCCTGGTCACGATTTGGGGCAGCGATTGCGGTCTCGAGCGAAAGCAAGTATCCGACCAATTGACGTCGACTGGGAGATTGTCGGCGTGGTTGGAGACGTGCGTGCTGATGGATTGGATACGCCTGTCGCGCCCCGTTTTTACCGCCCGCTCTATCAAGCTCGGTCCAATGAGATGGCAATCTACCTGCGTGGCGCCTCCGACTCGAGCGGGCTCAAGCAGGCGGTCACGGGAATCGTACAGGCCGTCGATCCCGGCCTGCCGGTTTATGGCGTTCGAACCATGCGGGAAATGATGGCGACTTCGCTTGCTCGCCGCCGGTTCTCGCTCTCCTTGATGGCAGTCTTCGGCGCGCTGGCATTGTTTCTGGCATCCATCGGGATTTATGGCGTGATGGCCTATGCCGTCAGCCAGCGAGCGCAGGAATTCAGCATTCGAGTGGCTCTCGGAGCGCTGCCGCGCGACATTCTGCTGCTCTCGTTGCGGCCCGGCGCGATCCTTACGCTGACCGGAGTGGCGCTGGGTCTCGCGGCCGCGCAGGGCGTAACGCGCCTGATGAGCAGTCTGCTGTTTGGTGTCTCGCCTGGTGATCCCATAACTCTTATCGGAGTGCCCGTGGCGCTCGCCGTGGTCGCGTTGCTCGCATGCTGGATTCCGGCCCGGCGTGCCGTTCGAATTCCGCCAGTGGCCGCGCTGCGGTCCTAGGCCTGGCTAGGTTGTTCCGAGTCCGATCCCATGTTCCGAGAGCCACGTCTTGAGCTCCTCTCGTGACACGCAGACAGGCTGACCTCCAGTGAAGCGATCGCCGGCCGATATTACCGGGAGAAGGAAAGAAGGAAGCGCTAAGGTGGCAGCGGGTTTACCTGCTCCGTCCGTTTTAGGCGCCACTCGTACGAAGTTCAGACCAGAGTGACGCGGGCCCGACGTCCGGATCTGGGAAGTTGAAATGCCTGCCCCGGTCGGCACTCGGAAAGTTGGGCTTGGCGACGCACCGTGCCGATACCGCCCGGACATTGATGCTACCGAAAACTGGCGGGCGCGAACCTCACCTCAGCCACCGTTCCGCCACTTTGACTGGATCACTCGATAGATCGATCAGGGCGCTCTCCTGCTCCTGGCCGCCATCAAAGAAAACTGCCAGCACGCCGCTCGGCGTAGGACGCAACTCCAGCTTCTTCGCGCCCGCTTCCAGGCGAAGCGTTGAATCGATCCATACCGGCCGCACCAGGATTCGCCTGCTGTGCCCGATTTCTCGGCAGGCGGTTAGCAGGCCATCTTTGAATGATCCGTTGCGCAAAGCTTGAGCGTGGGGAGCGATTTCCAGTGCCGCCGATCGCACCGCTTCCCGCGCCGCGGCTTCGCGCGCCAGCGCTTCGGGATCTCTCTCGCTGCGTGATTCCAGCGCTTTGAGGTTGCTTTCCAAGTTGTCGAGAAAACTCATTTACTTTTAGGATACCGATGTCCGCCGGTAGATCGAATCGAGCCGGCTGCGGCTCGGACACGCGCTCAGCCGCTCAGGTGAACGATTTCCAATTCTTCACCAGATACTCGGCCGTGCGCCAGGCGAGTGCCTGCGCCGTCAGCGTCGGATTGCGGGCGCCGCTCGTCCCCATTACCGAAGCGCCCAGGATACCCAAATTGGGAATCTCATGCGAAAAGCCCCAGCGGTTCACAACATTTGTGTTGGGATCATCGCCCATGCGGGTGCCCCCGTATGCGTGAGTGGTTAGCGCGGGAACCCCGGGTTCACCGGCTTCCACGGCGACGGCCCCCGCTTCGCGAAACCATTGCTCCATTTTCCGATGGGCATGGCGCACGGCGTTCGTCTCGTTCTCTTTGGGTCCGCCGGTGGTTATCCGGCATACGGGATCGCCCAGCGGGTCCCTCACTTCGGAATCTAGATCCAGGTAACACGTCTCATAAGGGAACGTGGACGTCTGCAGGTAGGTATTCGCTACCCGGGCGGCGTTCTGATGCACGAACTTCTTCCACGCAGTGCCCCACTTGGGAGCATTGCCATAGGTGGCCATCTCCGCGCCTTCGATGGCGTGACGCTCCGTACGAACGTGCATGGTGGTTCCACCGATGAAATTGAGGCCAGTGTGGTCATAAGCGTCGTCGGCAAAATCGTCTACCGTAACTCCCTGCGCCGGCAGTCCGTACCAGATGTTGACGTCAAAAGGAAAGAGTGCCGTTACAGCTGTTTGATAATGCGCAAAGAAGTGCTTTCCAACCTGCCCGTGACGGTTGCTCAAGCCGGTCGGATAAGCATTTGATTTAGAAAGCAGCAACAATCGCGTGTTTTCGTAGGTGTATCCCGCCAGCAGAACAACTTTCGCGGGCTGAAAATACTCTTGCCGGTTTCGGATGTAGCTAACGCCTGTAATGCGGCCGTTCGAATCCGCTCCGATCCGCGTCACATGCGCGAGATCGAAGATCGTCAGGTTCTTGGTTTTGAGCGCGGCGGGAATGGTGGTGACAGCGGTGGAACACTTGGCGTTGACAGGACACCCTCCCGTAGCGCAAAAGCCATGGTAGGCGCAGACGGGACGATCATCGCGGCGCACGCTGTTGATGGCCGCGGGTGGGTGGAACGGGTGCCAGCCGAGACGCGTGGCCGCATCGAACATGTGATCGATGAACTGTGTGCTTCGCAGCGGCGGCATCGGATATTCGCGCTGGCGAGGGCCCTCGAAAATGTTGCCGCGCGGATCGATTTTGCCCTGTATATTGCCGGCTTTGCCCGAGACGCCCACCTCCCATTCGATGGTGTCGTAGTACGGCTCCAACTCATCGTAGGTGATCGGCCAATCCTGGAGCGTCGATACTTTGGGGATGGAACCGGGACCATACCTGCGAACGGACTCCGAACGCGTCTGAAAGTCCCAAGGCTTCAGGCGCCAGCTCTGCGCCCAGTAGTGGATCGACGTTCCGCCGACGGCGTTCATCATGGGATGCTGGGCCGCCGCCCGCCGTGCTTTGTCCGCGGGCGACGTTCGGGCGGTAGGGATCTCCCGCTGCGCTTTGGGAACCGAAGTCACCATCCGGCGGACGTTGTTGTAGATTTCGTCCGCTCTATAATCGCGCGGGCCCATCCAAGTGCCGGCTTCGATGCCGGCGACTTTCAGCCCAGCCCGCGCCAAAGGAAGAACCGCCACGCCGCCTGCGGCGCCCAGTCCGATCACGGCGACGTCGACAGGTTTCAGTTGGGTAGGCATCGGCTCAGTTTTAGCGATTCTATCCCACCCAACACACCGGCGTCCCCGCCGCTCAGGCCTCTAATGTGACAGTGGAGGCGGCCTCCATCGCGCTGGCTCCCACAACGATGTGAAAGCTGAAGGTTGAGCCTTGACCTGGCGTACTGTGAACGTCGATGTCCCCGTCCATAAGCTCGATGAGCTGCTTGGAGATTGTGAGTCCCAATCCGGTGCCGCCGAACTTTCGGGTCATGGAGCCATCCGCCTGGTGAAACGGTTCGAAAAGGGACCTTGGGTTAATGTGCTGCGGGATTCCAATGCCGGTATCGGAGACTTGAAACATCAGTTGAATCTTGTCCTCGGCCGCAGGCCCGCGCGTTACTTTCAAGGCGACTTCGCCGCTCTCGGTAAATTTAACGGCGTTGCCAACCAGGTTCGTCAGAATTTGGCGGATCCTGCCGCTGTCGCCCCGCACCATGGCGGGCACGTCTCCAGCCACAAACCAATTCAACAGGAGCTGCTTGCCTTTGGCCTGCGGCGCGAATAGCTTCATGGTTACGGCCACCAGTTCGCGCAGGTTGAAGTTTTCTTCTTGCAACCGCAGCGCGTTCGCCTCTATCTTCGAAAAATCCAGAACGTCGTTGATCAGACTCAGCAACGCCTCGGCGGACTGCACGACGGTTTCCGCGTAATCGCGCTGTTCCTCATCGAGTGCTGAGTCCAGCAGCAGTGTCGACATCCCGATGATCCCGTTCATAGGCGTCCGCAACTCGTGGCTTATGTTGGCGACAAACTGGCTCTTCAGCCGAGACGTTTCCGTGAGAACGCGATTCAGCCGATTCAATACTTCCGCTCGTTTGGTAGCGTTGCGCTGCCGGATCCAAAGCAAAACGATAACGAATGAGCCAAGGGCCAGCCCAACCCCAGCCTCGATCTTTCTGAAGGGCGGCAACGGCGCGAACCGGAGGTCGGAAATCCGATCCGGCACCAAATCGTACTCGACCGGCAGGCCCTGGTCCTCCTGGTATTTTCTGATGAACCCCGTGATTTCAACCTCACCACCCGCCAGAAAGCGCTCTCCGAAGGCGCGGTCATGAAACAATTCCTCGCGAACGAAAACGCGGATCTTGCCCGACCGATCGCTGAGCCAGGCCCCGTGCGCCATGAAGTCGTGCGGCACCAGAAGCCGGCCCTCCACGCGCACCCTTCGTGCGTAGAGATTCCTTTCGCCGATCTCGGCGATCACGGTGTCTTTCACTGGAGGCGTGGCGGCATGACCTATGCCTGCAATCGAACTGACACGGATCTCTTCGGCGCCTTGGTAGGTTGCAAGCTGACCCTGGATTCGGGCGCGGTCGCCAGCCGAAAGACGGCCGCAAAGGATCGACTCGGACGAAAAGAGAACGATAGCAGCGTCGCCCTCCTGGATGTAGCCGAGACAAAATCTCTCGCCCACCGGAAGTGGAGTGGACGACAACGTGCCTTCGGTCACTATATCGGTCCCGAATGGAATGCTCGCAGGTGCCCCGGGACGCGCCACCAGGGAGCGGATCGGAACGATTTCGGCCGCCGCGGCTGGGAAAGGCAGGATCGCAAGCAACGCTATTGCAACACGCCCCGGTTTGTAGCCGCTTCGCGGTCTCATCGAAAACAGGGCGGGCACACCGCACCCCTCATCGGGAGGTGCGTTAGACCCTCGCCCTAATCCAATATCGGAGGCGATGCACGTGGAGTGTACCTTTTATCGAAAAATTTACCTTGGATCGAGTAAACTGATCTGAGTCTTGCATATGCCGCCCAGATTGGCTTTTGTGATCGCGGTTCTCGCGTTTCCACTTGCATCGTTCGCGCAACTCCGTGTCATTACGTCTGGCGGCTTTGCGTCCGCGTATCAAGAGATCCTGCCGGGATTCGAGAAATCTACCGGCATCAAGGTCACTACGGCCAGGGGACAGTCGCAGGGCAGCGGGCCGAACACCATCGCCGCCCAGCTTCGCCGAGGCGCGCCCGCGGACGTGGTGATTATGGCGAAGGAAGGACTCGATCCATTGATCGCGGAAGGAAGAATCGTGGCCGGAACCAACGTCGATCTGGCCCGAACACCACTAGGAGTGGCTGTGCGTGCCGGCGCGCCCAAGCCGGATATCGCGACGGTGGAAGCCTTCAAACAGACGCTGCTACGCGCGAAATCTATCACCTTTCCGTCCAGCACCACCGGTATCTACATGATGACGAAGCTATTTCCCAAGCTGGGAATCGCCGGCGAGATGGCGGGGAAGACCTCGCACGCGGGCGTGGCCGCCGTAGCGAAGGGGGAAGCGGAGATCGCGATTCAGCCGGTGAGCGAACTTCTTCACATGCCAGGTTCCGAATTCGTCGGCACCATTCCGAAGGAGATCCAATACATTTCGGTGTTCAGCGCTGCTGTGGTGGCAGGCTCGAAGGAATCTGAATCGGCCAAGCGGCTGATCGCTTATCTAGCATCGAAAAGCGCCAGGAAAGCGATCGAGAACAGCGGAATGGAACCCATGGGATCGCGCTAGGGCGAATCCGGATCCCGGGATGGCCTGGGCCACCTAGACCGTAGCGGGCACTTTCGAGTAACCGATCAGATCAATCAGTTCGTTCAAGACCTGGTCCGCCGAATCGTTCGCGATCTGGCAGGTTCCGGCTGCATCGTGACCGCCGCCACCGTACGTCAGGAGAAGATTTCCGATCTGGGCGCTGCTGTTTCGATTGAAAATCGATTTCCCGAGTGCCAGAACGGTGTTCATCTGCTTCAGCCCGCGGATGACGTGGATCGAGATTTCGCATTCCGGATACAGCGCGTAGATCATGAACCGGTTGCCGGCGTAGATGATGTTTTCCGGACGCAGGTCGAGAACCGCCACGCTTCCGTGCACTTTCGTGCAACGCCGTATCTGAGCCACGAATCGATCATGGTGCTCCTGATAGAGCTCGATGCGCTCCCGAACATCGGGCAGATTCAGGATCTCCTCAATCGTGTGCGCTCTGCAATAGTCGATGAGTTGCATCATCAACTGGTAATTGGAAACACGAAAGTCCCGGAAGCGGCCGAGCCCGGTTCTGGGGTCCATCAAAAACGAAAGCAACACCCATCCCCGCGGATTGAGTATATCTTCGCGGGCGAATTTAGCCGAGTCCGCCTTGTCCACCTCAGCGAGCATTTGTTCGCTCACATTCGGAAAAGTATTCCGGCCGCCGTAATATTTGTAAAGTACCCGAGCCGCTGAATCCGCGCCAGCCGTGAGAATGTGATTGGGACCCGACAGATCTTTCGTCCGGGTCTCTTCGCTGGGGTGATGATCGAAACAGAGATGGCAGCCCGGCACGTAAGGCAGGTTGGTGAGGATGTCGTTGTCGGTCACCGCGATCTTGCCGTCCTGCACGTCTTTGGGGTGTACAAATTCGATGGATCCCAACAGGCCCAGTTCTTTCAGAAGAATGGCGCACACTAGGCCGTCGAAATCGCTCCGGGTCAAGAGCCTATGCTTTTTCGGTTCCGTACTCATGTTTTCTAGTCATCGGCGGAAACCTCGCGGATCTGTAGATCAGCCGCGGCGATCGCGTATTGTCGTAGAATCACGCTAAATATCCACCAAAGGAACGGGTTCATGAGAACACTAATAAAGACGGCCGTACTGGCCGCATTCGTGACCGCCGCGTTGACGCTTGTGCAGGCGCAGAGCAATCCCTACGCAGGCGACGTGCCTCGCAAGCCGAAGCCGGCATTTCCCGGCCAAACCGGTGCTCCGCCCCCGTCGAAACCCTCGCCCGAAATTAAGGTGGAGACGATAACCACGAGGCTCACCAGCCCATGGTCGATGGCCCTTCTGCCGAATGGTAACTTTCTGGTCACCGAGAGCATCGGCACCATGCGCATCGTGAGGAGCGATGGCGTGGTTTCAGCTCCGCTCGCCGGAGTGCCGGGCGTCAAAGTGGTGGCCGCGCAGGGTCTGCATGATGTCGTGCTCGATCCCGGGTTCGCCCGGAATCGTCTGCTTTACTTCTGCTATTTTGCGCCACCACCCGGTGAAGATCCCGCCATCTGGCCGGTGGAGTACTTCTATCAGAAGGTATGGACCAAATCCCTGGCCGAACGGCGCACCATGCGGATCGGAACCGAGCGCATGGCGCGCGCCCGTCTCAGCGACGACAACAAGAGTCTGGAAGATGTGCAGGTCCTGGTGGAGGGTGCCGAGCGCCGCATTGTGTTCGCTCCCGATGGAACCATTTACGTCACCGGTGCGGACCGCTTCCGGTTTTACGATTCCAAGTACGACGGCGTGGAACACGATTTCACGGACAATCCCGATATTGGCCGCAACTTCTCCGGCCGCGTGCTTCGCATCAATCGGGACGGCTCCATTCCCAAAGACAATCCGTGGCTCAAC
Source organism: Bryobacterales bacterium (assembly GCA_963713415.1). Taxonomy (GTDB): domain Bacteria; phylum Acidobacteriota; class Terriglobia; order Bryobacterales; family Bryobacteraceae; genus Palsa-89. The sequence goes on from CAVQLV010000004.1 coordinate 339,443, forward strand.
CGCGCCACTGTGCTGCCGGAGACCTTTGCCCACGGTCTTCGCGATCCGGAGGGCGCCGCGATCAATCCCGCCACTGGGGAGCTCTGGGTCACCGACCATGGGCCGCAGGGCGGCGATGAGATCGATATCGTACGGGCCGGGCGAAACTACGGCTGGCCGGATGTGTCCTACGGCGTGCAGTACGATTTTCAAAGAACGGATGGGCGGAAGAATGTTCCGGTCGGGAACGGCCGCACTTCCATGCCGGGCGTGGAAGAGCCGGTGTACTTCTGGCTGCCCGACATCGCTCCGTCGGGGATGCTCTTCTACACCGGCGATCTTTTTCCACAATGGAAAGGGAACATGTTCGTGGGCGGGCTGGAAGCTCAGGCGCTGGTGCGGCTAGTCTTAAACGGCGATCGGGTTCAGGCCGAAGAGCGGCTGCTCGCCGAGCGCAAGATGCGAGTCCGCGATATTCGCCAGGGTCCCGACGGCGCCATCTACTTACTCACGAGCACTGGGCTTTTGCGGCTTACGCCGAAATAAGCAATCGCCGCCGAAGTAGCAATCGCCGCCGAAGTCAGCAATCGCCAATGATGCGTGCCGGGATAGAGCGCGGCTCACGAAAGGCCAGGCCCCGCGGCGCCGATCGCGATCTGTCAAAGGGTCGGAGAAATGTTTTGCGACGCCTGGAGTCAATTGTGCGAGGGGAATCTTTTAGAGCGCTTTTAAACTGCGCATTTCATATATCCGTTTCGCCGATTTGGGCCAAGAACCTCCCGAACATTGGAGGCGGGAAGCAGAGCCCCTATCTGGCGCTCGGAGATTCTCTCGCCTTCGGCTTCAATCCCTCGGTGCAGCCGCCTGATTTGGTCAAATACATCGGATATCCGAAGATCGTCGCGGGAATCTTGCGTCTCGAACTATTGCGTTCCATCCAAGAGCCAGGTATTCGTCCCTTCCAGCACTGGCGAGGCTCAACTCACTTATTTCGTTCCCTACGATGGGGCGCCCGATCAGCTGGATTACGCTACTACATTCCTGAAGGCCAATCCAGGCACGAAACTCGTCACCATTGATATTGGGTTGAATGACATCGGGCTGGTGCAGATCAACTGTGCGAGTACGCCGCAGGACTGCCAAAGTGAGCTGTCCGCGGCGCTGGCAACCGTTGGCCAGAATCTCGCGACGATATTTTCGGGTTTGCGCGCGACCGATTCCAGGGCCCGATTATCGCGGTGGATGCCTTCTCGTTCAACTACAGTGACCCCGTCGATCTGTATCCGCTATTCGAGCATCTAACCGCTCCGTTCGGGGGCAATACCTGCGCAGCGGGTGTACTGGTGAAACTTTCCAATGGAACTTGCGATGCGCATTCTAATCTATTGGGACAAGCTTTGGTTGCCTCTGCTGTAATTCAAGTTCTTCCGCATGGACCGGGCGCATAGAACAACGGTCGCTCAAGCCGGCGCCGCCCCTGGTACTCAGGCAAGCTCAGTGAGACTTCGGCCCGATAACTGCTAGTTGCACGCCGAGTATTCAATCGAGCCTTCGTTCCCACACGATCGTTTCCATCGGGCATTCAGTCGTCCGTAAAATTGACGTGAGGCTTACGCAGGGATGTAAAAAGGACATCATTTAATGAAGACAGCTGCAATAGTTTTAATCGTGGTGGGCATCGGAGTTGTGATTTGGGGTGCATTCGGCTTCCAAACGAGGGAGAAAGTGTTGGACGTTGGACCGATCCATGCCAGCCGGGATAAAGAACACAACGTTCCCTATGGCCCCCTCGCGGGTGCGCTTCTCGCTATCGGTGGCGTCGTGTTACTCGTGAAGAGTAAGGCGTAACTGCGAGCGCGGCGTGCGATCGTTTCGAATCGGGACTGAAAAGCCCGCAATGGTTTTGCGATGGGCAAGCGCACCTACCGCAACACACGCCCGGCTCTATAGGTGCGATGTCTCTTAACGGGCGGCCGATAGTCGCTCGATTTGCGTGAGCAGAGCGTTCAAGCGCGGAGTCTGAAGCAACCCCCGTTTTCGGGTCCAAGATCGCGTATCATTCTGTCATTCGCGGCATTCGAAGTTCTTCGCATTTTCAGGATCGCCTTGACCCGTGTAATGCGCGTATTTCGGATAGGCGCACAAGGGCCGGCTGCGGCCTGGGAAAGCCTTGCCGGTTGCAACCACCGAATCTGGAGCCGCGCCTTTCTCCACCCAATTCACCAGGGCCGTTAATAAGTCGAAATTGTCGAGTGCGAATTCCCCGCCTCTGCAGTGATACATGCCCGGCACCAGAAACATGCGGCTCCAGTTCTGGACCTTATCCATGCCGCCGTTCGCCTTGGCCATTCGCTGGTAGTAATCGAGCGTATCCATCGCCGAGAACGCCTGGTCACTCATCCCGTGATAAAACAGCAGCTTCCCCCCATGCGCCGAGAAGGTGCTGAGATTGGTCCAAGTTGTATCGGTCAGCGCCTCCAGCGGATTTCGTAGCAGAGAAAAGAGCCGTTGGTCCACGTCGATGCTCACCGGCGGCGCCGGAGCCCCGACAGCGCGTCGATTCGGAGAAAGTTTGGGACTCGGCAGCAGATTGGCGATGCCCGCATCGTAAGCGTTCATCGGATAAACCAGCTCGCCCCTGGAATTGTGCGGCCCGGCAAAGGCTTTTTTGATCGCCGCTGTCTGTTCCGGCGTCAAGCAGGAATCATTCTTGCCGGCCTTGCACGCCAGAACATCTGGATCGAACTTGCAGGCCCGCGTGTTGAACACCATTCCGTCCTTCAGTCCGTCGTTGGCGTCGCAGGCGTCCAGGACTCCCTGAACGATTAGTTTGATATCGCTCTCGGAAAAAACTTTGTTCGGCTGCGGCCTTCCGGAGTCGTCTTTGGGAGCAATTTCGTTGAAGGCGGCGGCCGACCAGTTGTTTCCGATCTGGGAAAAGCCTGTGCGCATGGCAGGATCTCCGGAGATGACGCCGTCGAACTCGGCAGGATAGCGCTGCGTCATCAGCATGGCTTCCCGGCCGCCCGTAGAGCAACCCGCGAAGTAGGAATGTTGAGCAGGTTCCCCGTAATAGTACGCGATAATCTGCTTGGCCAGTTCCGCCACGCGGCCCACCGCAACCTGGGCAAAATCGATGCTGGCCTGTTGGTCTGCATCATAGCTTCGGTCGAATGTGGCGCCTTTGTGGCCCGTATCCGTGGAGACGACCGCGAATCCCCGTGCTAACGCAGGGTCGCCCCCGGCGGCCGCGCCACCCACTGGCGGCCGGACGCTTCCGTTATATCCGCCCCCGCCCTGGAACAGGAAGCGGTCATTCCAGTCATCGGGCAGCGCGAGCGAAAATCCGATGCCGTAGGTTTTCCCGTCTGCGCCAGTGCGCTCATTGATCATGCCGTCGGCCTGGCAGTGCGATGGGATCGCAGCTGACGTCGCCGATGTTTCGGCCGTGGACGTTCCGGGGGCCGAAGATGCAGGAATCATTGTGGTCTTGGTGATCACCATCGGTACGCCTGGAATTTTGAATCCGGTGAGGTCCGCGCACTTGTTCGATGCTTGCGCGCAAGCAATCGGGACCAGCAGGAATGTCAAACAGGATGCTTTCATCAATCGCCCTCCAGCGAGCGGATTATATCAGCTCTGCTGACAATAACAGAGGCGCTAACACACATCTGTCGCGGCCAAGTGAGAAGTTCCTAATTGAGCCAAGTAGAAAGTTCCTCTTGACAGCCGAAAGGCAGAAGGATGGAACGAATCGCGATGAGCCAAGAGGAACGGGACTGGTTAGATTGGCTGAAACGAGCCCAGGAAGGAAGTATGAGCCAACGGGAAGCTGCCCAGAAAATGGGAGTGAGCGACCGTTGGGTGCGCCAGCTTGTGAAGCGCATGGCCAAGCAAGGGGATGCGGTGGTGGTGCATGGGCTGCGGGGGCGGCCGTCCAATCGCAAGCTTCCGGCTGAGATGCACAGACAAGCTCTGGCGATCCTGAAGCAGCCGGATTGGCACGATTTTGGACTTACGTTCGCCGCCGAACAGTTGGCCAAGCGGCACCAGATCCAGGTGGGCAAAGAGACCCTGCGGGGATGGATGATGGAAGCCGGATTGTGGAAGAGCAAATCGCGCCGGCTGCAAGAGGTGCACGGTTGGCGGCCGCGGCGGAATGCCTTTGGGGAGCTGGTGCAATGGGACACCTCGGAGCACGACTGGCTGGAAGGCAGGGGGCCAGTGCGTTACCTGGTGCGGATGATCGATGACGCCACCAGTTGGAGTTGGGGGCGTTTCGTAGAACGCGATGCGACCCGGCACAACATGGGAGTGCTGTGGGAGTACCTGGAGAAAAATGGGCGCATGGTGGATGTCTACACCGATCGAGATTCCATGTTCACGGTTCCGCCACGACCCGGAGAGAGCCCCGACCAACAGCGCCAGGCAGACCGCCTGACACAACTGGGGCGAGCCTTGCGTGAGTTGGGAATCGGTTCGATTTTGGCCTATTCTCCCCAGGCCAAAGGACGCATTGAACGCAGTTTTTTAACGGCGCAAGATCGATTGGTGAAGCATCTGCGTTTGGCGAAAGTGTCGACTCTGGAAGGCGCCAATGCGTTTCTGGAGAAAGAGTATTGGCCGGAATGGAATGCGCATTTCGCCCGGCCGGTTGCAGACTTCCCCAACCAGCATCGGGCGCTGACACCGCCACTGGACCTGGCCGCCATTCTGAGTCACGTGGAAGAGCGGGTGATCGGCAACGACTACACGTTCTCCTTCGCCGGCCATCGCTACCAGATCGCGCGCGCTGCGGCGCAGGCTGGCATGCGACGCCAGCGGCTGCGCGTGGAACTCCGCCTCGACGGCGAGTTGAAGGCGCGCTATCAGGGTGGCTACGTGGAGATCAGCGAGTGCGGCGTGCGGGCCATCGCGGTTGCGCCGAAGACCAGCAAGCCAGTTCGCAAAGACCACAATGCGGGAGGTCGGAGTAATTGGATGCAGGGCTTCTTCGATCGCCCCAGCCCACCGCTGTGGAAGTTGATTGGAGACTGAGGTGAAAACCCAATATGGAAGGCGCGCTTCTTTAAAGCCCAAAGCCTCAGCTCAGAGGTTTCACCAAAGCAATGGATCCCGGCTCGTCAAAACCCTCCTGGCGCTCCGGAAACACTCACGGGTTTTGCGTCACAGGAGGGCATCCGCCGATTGCTTCGGAGCCAACCCCGTCGCCTCGGCTTTGGGCAACCGCCCCAGGCGCGACCCCGGTGCGGCTGTGCGAACATACCATGAGGGTCTCAAGCCGACCCTCAAAACCGGAACTTTCTACTTGGCTGGAAACCGGAACTTTCTATTTGGCTCCGACAGGCGCTAACACACATCGGCGCTCCTTGCGTTGCCGCCCGGCCGCCATATAGAATGGCGACTGCTCTTGAATTTGAGGCAGGATGCGCAGACGATCTTTCTTTTGGCTTGTTCTTTTCGTGATTTCCGGAATTGCGGTTGCCGCCTGGGCGCAGGAGGGGCATCCGCTCACCGGCTCCTGGCATGGCGAATGGCAGCCCTCGCCCGGCCAAAAAATCCCCATCTTCATTTACATGAAGTGGAATTCCAAAACCATCGAAGGGACCATCAACCCCGGACGGAACGCCGCTCCCTTGAAAGTAGCAACGCTCGATCCCTCCAATTGGACGGTGCACTTCGAGGCCGACACCAAGGACCAGAAGCACATCGTCATTGATGGCAAGCTGGAAAATATCGGGTCGTACCATCGCACCATTACCGGCACATGGATGGAAGGGGACAGGAAAGGCGATTTCACAATCACCCGGGATTAGGCGCGATGCTCATCAGAGTGGCGGCATTTGCAGTGACAGCGCTAGCGCTCACTGCGGCTCCGCGGAACGGAGCTTCTCCAAGTCACGCTCCGGCCGTGGACCGCGGGCGTGAGTTGGTGGAGGACGTCTGCACCTATTGCCATAATCTGGACCGGCTGCGCGGCCAGGAACTCAGTCGCGAAGAGTGGAGCGGCCTAATCAAAGGAATGATTTTTGAAGGGGCGCCGGTTACTGACAAAGAATTTTCCATGATCCTTGATTACCTGACGAAAAACTACGGAAAGAAACATCCCCAAGAAAGCCGATGAGACCAAGCATATTAGGTTTTGCTCTGGTGATCGCCACACTCCCTCTCGCAGCGCATCATGAGCTTCGCGCGGAATTCGATGAGCAGAAGCCGGTGTCGTTGCGCGGAATTGTCACGCGATTCGAGTGGAACAATCCGCATGCCTTGCTGTATATCGATGTCACGGACCCAAGCGGCGAAATCGTCAATTGGGCAGTGGAGTGGGCCAGCCCGCTGCAACTGCGCAGGGCCGGCTGGGCCATGGATTCGCTGAAGGTGGGCGACCCGGTAACCGTCCAAGGGTGGCTGGCGCGCGACGGTAGCAAACTCGCTAGCGGAAGAACCGCCGTCCTGGCAGATGGCAAGCGATTAGCGGAGGGCCCCGAAACCGAAGCCATCGCAGTCCGCGGAAAAGCGAAACCCACGCCGCGCTGGCCCGATGGCCATCCGCGCTTGGGCGTGGTGCCCGGCGAGATGGGCTACTGGGCCGACCCCAGCGTGTCCAGCATGAGCGATATCAACACCGGCAAAATTCCCATGGACAGCAGCGGGCTTCTGGCGCACCTGAACGATGCCGGCAAAGTGGCGCCGTTTCAGCCCTGGGCCAAGGGTTTGTACGAGTATCGCCAGCGCACGCTTTTGAAAGATGATCCGATGCTCAGTTGCCTGCCGCCCGGCGGCCCGCGCATTTTTCAAGCAGCGCACGGAGTGCAGTTTCTGGAGCAGCCCGAACGCAAGCGGATCTTTGTCATGGAGGGCGGCGGCAACCGCAACTGGCGGCTGATTTACCTGGACGGGCGCGCGGTGCCGACGAGCGAGGACGTTACTCCCACTTATTTCGGCTACTCCTCGGGCCGTTGGGAAGGCGACACGCTGGTAGTGGAGTCCGGCGCATTTAATGAGCGCTTCTGGTTTTCCAACGGCGGGCTGCCGCACACCGAAAGCCTGCACCTGACCGAAAAATTTTCGCGGCCGGATTTCAACACGCTGAAGTACCAAGTGACGGTGAATGATCCGGGAGCCTATACGCGGCCTTGGTCGAGCGCATGGACGCTGCGCTGGGTGCCCGATCAGGACCTCCAGGAATATTTCTGCCAGGACGATTCGACCGACGAGCCGCACATGGTTGGGCCCACCCGATGAGGCCGAAGCAGAGGGCGGAGTACGGTGAATAGAATATAATGGCTGGCAAAGGAAAGGCTTCGATGAGATCAAGTGCATTGGGTTTCCTGGCTACGGCTTTTGGCATGTTCCTGGCGGTAGCGCCGCTTTCGGCGCATCACTCCTTCTCCGCCGAGTACGACAGCAAAAAGCCGGTGACGCTGAAGGGGATCGTTACTAAAGTGGATTGGACGAATCCGCACGTTTACTTTTATATGGACGTGACGGACGATAGCGGTAACATCACGAATTGGTCTCTGGAAATGGGGCCGCCCAACGGATTGGAGCGCAGCGGTTGGACGCGCAACACCATGAAGATTGGTGACGAGGTGGTAGTGGAAGGCACGCTCGCCAAGGATGGCAGCAAGCAGGCCAATGCGCGATCGGTCACGCTCGCGTCCACCGGCAAGAAGTTGGGTGCCGCGTCGAGCGAACGGCGCAATCCTCCCTCGGGCGGGCAATGATCGCACCGCGAAATCTGTGGCTGGCCGTTGCGGCTCTCGGGTGCGCAGTAGCACTGCCTCTGGCCGCACAGAATGAGGAGCCAGCGGGACTCAACGGCGGACGTTTGGATCGTCCGCGCAGCACAAAGCCTGCGCGTCCCACGCCGCACTGGCCCGATGGCCGCATGAACCTGGGCCCGCTTCCCGGTGAAAAAGGCGTGTGGGAAGGCAATGCCGGCTCCACGCTCGCCACCAATCTGCACGGCATCGACAACCCGCGCATGAACCTGCCGACCAACTTGAAGGTCGCTGATGTTCCGTTCCAGCCGTGGGCCCGCGCCCTCTATGCTTACCGCCAAAGCACCACCACCAAGGACGATCCGCATACCAGGTGCCTGCCTTCCGGCGGCCCGCGGCTATTTCATACGCCGTATGGGTTCGAGTTCGTCGATGTGCCCGAAGAGAAGCGCATCTACATGATCGAAGTGGGCGGCCCTCACACCTGGCGCATTATCTACATGGATGGCCGGCCGCATCCCAAGAATCTGGACCCCAGCTTCTTCGGCCATTCCGTCGGCCACTGGGAAGGCGACTCCCTGGTAGTGGACACCGTCGGCTTCAACGAACGCTTTTGGCTGACCCGCGAAGGCATTCCGCACACTGAATTTCTGCATCTCACCGAGCATTTCACCCGTACCGACTACAACACGCTGAAGTATGAAGCCACCATCGACGATCCCGGTGCGTACACTCGCCCGTGGACCGGCGGGTGGATCATTCGCTGGCAGCCCGATCAGGAGTTGTACGAATACATGTGCCAGGAAAACAACAAGGATCCCAAGCACATGTTCGGCGGGCCGCGTTAAAGCCGGGCCGTGTGCTGTGACAACTTTTTCACCGCTCCCGCCCTGCTGACTCGATAACGAAAATCGAAGGAAGTCACCGGCGGTTCGTCGGTGTGCCCGGAAAATCGCACGATCACGTCGTTCGCCCCTTCCCACCGCTTGATGGCAAAGTACGTATGGCCGTCCGCAAAAATCCGGCTGGCGGGATCTTCCGCCAAAATGCGCGCTGCTACATCCAGGCGTTGGAGCGTCGCGGCATTGTAAATATAGGCGCGCTCGCGGTCGCTCGCCCAATGATCGTTCACGTAAAACGCGGAGCCATCCGCCGACCAGACCGCGGACAATGTGCCGCCCACATTGAACAGCTTGGTGCGCCGATGTGTGCGGGTATCCTCAATCCACAATTGCGGCCCGCCGTTACTGCCTTTCTTGTAAGGCGCGCCATAAAGAATCTTCGAGCCATCGGTCGTTGCCAGCCGCGTCACCGATCCGCCCGGTATGTAGAGCTCTTGCGCGTGGACGGTTAAGGCCGCCAGCGCAACAAGTCCAAGACAAACGGCGCGCATCTATTCACGAGTATATTCCGGCGCTTCGTGCCCGGTCGCCGCTTTTCTGGTGTGGCACGCCGTAGAGAACTTTCGAGCCATCGGGCGTTGCCAGCCGCGTCACCGGGCCCCCCGGCAAGTAAAGTTCTCGCGCGTTTATAGTCAGAGCAGCCAGCGCAACAAGTCCAAAACGAACGGCCCGCATCTATTCACGAGTATATTCCCGGCGCTTCGTGCCCGGTCTTTTGCACGTACTCGGCATAAGAGCCGAGATACACGTGTGGATTGCGGTCGCGCCCCGTATCGCCGCCCAGCTCCAGCACGCGCGAGCTCAGACCCCGCAGGAACGTGCGGTCATGCGAAACGAAGATCATGGTGCCTTCAAACTCCTTCAGCGCCTCCACCAGCATTTCTTTGGTCGCGAGGTCCAAATGATTGGTTGGCTCATCCAGCACTAGAAAATTCGGCGGATTGTAGAGCATGCGCGCCATCGCGAGACGCGATTTCTCGCCGCCCGAAAGCGCCCGAATGCTTTTGTCGATATCGTCTCCTGAAAATTGGAACGCACCGGCCAAACTGCGCAGCGATCCCAACCCATCCTGCGGAAAATCTTTTTGAAGCTGCTCGATGATCGTCAGCTCGGGATCCAGTACATCGAGCGATTGCTGCGCGAAATATCCCATACTGAGACTCGCGCCCAAGTTTACCGATCCCGCATCCGGCTCAATGGCTCCCGCGATCATTTTGAGCAGCGTGGTTTTGCCCGCTCCGTTCTTGCCCATCACCGCCCAGCGTTCGCCCCGCCGCACCGTGAGGCTGAATCCGTTGTAAATCACGCGCGAGCCAAAACGTTTGTGCAGATCCTCGATGACCGCCACCTGGTCACCCGAGCGCGGCGGCACGCGAAACTCAAACTTCACCACGTGGCGCTTCTTCGGCAACTCCACTTTCTCGATCTTGTCCAGCGCCTTGATGCGGCTCTGCACCTGCGCCGCCTTGGCGGCGTGCGTTCGGAATCGATCGATAAAGCGCTGTTCCTTGGCCAGCATGGCTTGCTGGCGCGCGAAGGCCGCCTGAAGGTTGGTTTCCCGAATCGCCCGCTCGCGCTCGTAGAAATCGTAGTCGCCCGAATACGTGACAATCTCGCCCGAATCAATTTCGGCGATCTTTGTCACGATGCGGTTCATGAATTCCCGGTCGTGCGAAGTCATCAGCAGCGCGCCCGAATACGACTTGAGGAAATGTTCCAGCCAGATGATCGACTCGATATCCAGGTGATTGGTGGGCTCGTCCATCAGCAGCACATCCGGCCGTCCCAGCAGCACGCGCGCCAGCGCCACGCGCATCTTCCACCCGCCCGACAGCGCGCCCACGTCGCCATCAATCTGGTCGTCTTCAAAGCCGAGACCATGCAGCACCTCGCGCGCCTGCGCCTCCAGCGCGTAGCCATCCAAATGCTCGTACTCTTCCTGCACCTCGCCGAAGCGTTCCAGGATCCGATCCATTTCGCCCGCGCGCTCGGGATCTTCCATGGCGCGCTGCAACGCTTCCAGCTCATGATGCAGATCGCCCGCGCGGCCGCTGCCCGCGATGGCCTCATCCAAAACCGATCGGCCCTTCATCTCTTCCACGTCCTGACGAAAGTAGCCGATGTGCAGGCGCTTCGGAACCGTCACCGCACCTTCGTCGGGCTCCTCCTCTCCGACGATCATGCGGAAGAGTGTCGTCTTGCCCGACCCGTTCGGGCCAACCAGGCCGACCTTCTCGCCGGGGTTCAATTGAAAGGAAGCATCGACAAAAATCAACTGCTTGCCGTATTGTTTATTGATGTTGGAAAACGAGATCACTGACCACTAAGCTAACATCCGCGCTTGTTATTCCGTCCGCAAGGAGCGTAGTGGGTCCGCCGTTGCGGCGCGCCAGGCCGGCCGCAGGCTCGCAATGATTCCCAGCGCCAGGAGCAAAAGAGCCGCGCCCAAGTAAGTAATCGCATCGGTCTGGCTGGTCTCATAAAGCAAGCTGGACAGAAGCCGGCTGAGGATCGAAGCGGCGGCCAAACCAACCATCAGGCCGGCCGACAAGGGAACCATCGCTCCGCGCAGCACCACGCCCAGCACATCCCGCGGCGCAGCCCCCAGAGCCACGCGAATGCCAACTTCCTTGGTCCGCAGAGCAGTGGTGTACGCCACCACGCCGTAAATTCCAGCAGCGGTCAGGAGCAGGGCCAACGCGCCCAGCGCGCTGAAGACCCATGCGGAGAAGCGCGGACGCCAGATGGAAGCGGAAATGATGTCGTCCATCGTTTCCACCTTGAGGACGGGCTCGTTCGGGTCCACGGCCCAGACCTGCTTTCGTAGAATACTGGCCAGAGTCAGCGGATCGCCCGACGTCCGCGCGACAATGGTCGACAAAAATGTTCCAAACATGTATGTGCGGTAATAGATGTAAATCTCGCCGGCGGCGGGTTCATCGTATCGTCTCCGCCAACTGTTCGCGACCACGCCGATCACCACGGCCTTCGTGGGGCGATCGGACGGTAAGGCCTGCCCGATCGGATTTCGATCAGGGAAAAACAGATGCGCCAGATATTCATTGATGACGACGCCGTCCGGATCCTCTTCGGAAAAGATGCGGCCCTGCAGCAAACGAATTCCCATCACCGTAAAATACTGCTCGCTGACCGTTCGAGTCATCACCCCCAGCGCTCCGCCCTCCGGCGCGCGATAAACAGTGGTGGTGTTCGCTTCAGACAGGGGCAGATTGTTCACCACCGCCACCGCGCGAACACCCGGCACAATCGCCAGCCGCTCCAGCACCTGCCGATAAAACTCGATCTGCCGCGCGCGGGTATCGTACTTGCCACCTGGATTAGTCTGGATTTGGGTGCCGATAGGCACGCGCATCGTCAGCACGTGATCCGCGTGAAAACCCGTATCGGCGCTCTGCAACCGAATCAAGCTGCGAATCAGCAGCCCTGAACCGATAAAAAGCAGGAACGCGAACGCCGCTTCCGAGGCAATCAGCACGGAAAAGAGCCGGGTGGATCGCCGTCCTGTATCTGCTTGCCCGCCGCGCAGCACGGATTGCACGTCGGTTCGCGACGCGAATACGACGGGCGCCAGACAGCAAATACACGCCAGCGCGGCGCATAGCATGGCGCTGAATTCGAGCGCCCGTTCGTCCAGAAAAACGCTCTGCAAGTGCGGAAGCGCAAAGGGAAGCGCCGTCAACTGCCGCAAAAGGAGCTGTAGCAGAACGCGCGCGATGGCGAGTCCCGCAATGCCTCCCATCACTGCCAGGATCAGGCTTTCTGCCAGCAACTCACGCGCGACCCGCCAAAACCCCGCCCCGAGCGACGCCCGGATCGCAATTTCGCGCTGCCGTTGAACGGCTCGGCTCAGCAGAAGGCTGCTCACGTTGGCGCAAGCGATTAGCAGCACCATCCCCACCGCCACCAGGATGAGCACTGCAGACTGTTCATAGTTTTCACCCAGCGCCTCCTTCCAGCGCGATACAACAATGCGCAGGCCGGCTTTCTCGCGCGGATCGCGACGCACCAGTTCGCGCGCCACCACCTGCATCGCGCTTTGAGCCTGTGCGGCCGTCACGCCTTCGCGCAACCTCCCCACCACTTCAAGGTTTCCAATAGAACCGGCGTGCAGACGCATCGGAACCCACATCTCTTCCTGCGTTAAAGGAAACTCGAATTCCGGCGGCATCACTCCCACAATAGTGAACGCTTCGCCGGAAACTTGGATGGTGCGCCCGAGGATTCGCGGATCGCCCTCGAACTTGCGCCTCCACAGCCGGTCGCTGATCACAGCGGAGTTGGCGCCATTCGGTGCGTCATCAGAATCGAGCAGCGTTCGCCCCAGCCTGGCCGGGACGCCGAGCAAAGAGAACATCTGCGGCGACGTTCGAACCACGAAAACCTGGTCGGGATCGCCGGCGTTGGTCAAGGTTACGATGTCTCGGCGATACGCCACGGTCTTTTCGAACAAGTCGCGCCGGTCGCCCCAGGAAAGATAATCATCGGCAGAAATGACGCTCATCACCCACTTGGGAGTGGTCTGTTCGATGCTGACCAGGCGCGCGGCTGCCTGATAAGGCGGGGGCCGCAGAAGCACTGCATCTGCGATGCTGAAAACCGCTGTGTTCGCCCCAATGCCAAGCGCAAGAATCGCGATTACAGCCGCGAGAAACCATGGAGCCTTCCAGAGCCGCCGCAACGCCTGCGTGAGATCTCGTGTCATAGCTCGATTAGACACCTCGCGGCGTCCTTTTGTTCCTCAGCCGCCTTGCATCATCTCCGCCAGTTTGAGCACCGTCGCCCAATTCCTCGCGGTGCACGTGGTGGAGAGTTTCGAATCGAAGTAGGCGTTGGTCAGCATGGTCCGCGCCATGCCGTTTGGCAGATGCAGATAGATCTCCTGCCCGCGCACGTGAAAAACATCGGGAGCCGAGCGTGCCAGGTCTAAGCCAGCAATCGCGCGGGCGTTCGGCATCGCTGCCAGAAAGTAAACATGCAGCGCTTTTGCATCCGCGCCGGCCTTGAGAAATGGATTCCCGGCGATGGTTTGTAGCAATTGCTCCGACGTGCGAAGAACAATGGGAATTCGATAGCCGAACCGTTTTTCGATATTCGCCGAGACGGTCTCGCCGATCTTAGCCGCCCCGGCCGCCGCCTCGAAAATCACATTGCCGCTCTGAATATACGTGCGCACGTCCGCGCATCCGGCTCCGGCGAACATTCGCGCCAGATCCTTCATCGACAGCAGGTTCTTGCCAGCGACGTTGATGCCACGCAGAAGGGCGATATGAGTCACCGCTAACTCCTCCATATATTGTGCACGGCGGGCCAGGCGCGTGTTAGAAATTCCTTCGGACAGCGACTACCTGAATTGTGGAGGAACTGAGTCCGTCTCAGGCACGGGAGTGAATCAGGATGATCTGTATAGCGAAGTGGCCGAGACCTACGGGCCCGAGCTCCACCGGCTAGCCCGCGCTTACGAGGCGGACCCGGAGACGCGCCGCGATCTTTTGCAGGACATTCACCTTCAGTTGTGGCGCAGCTTCGCGCATTTCGACGGACGATGTTCGCTTCGAACCTGGGTGTACCGCGTCGCTCATAACGTAGCCACGCGCCACCTGGTCCGGCAGCGCCGCATCCGGAAAACGTTGGTCGGAATCGAAGAGATCGAGAGCATGCCATCCAACGATCTGAACGAACTCGCCGCCCATCAGCACCAGGCGATCGATCGCCTGGCGATCCTGATCCAAAGGCTGAAGCCGCTGGATCGCCAGATTATCGTTTCGTATCTCGAAGGCATGGATGCCACCACAACCGCCGAAATTACGGGGCTTTCGGCGTCTAACGTCACGATGAAGGTTCATCGGATCAAAAACATTTTGAAGCGCTGGTTTCAGCAAGGAGAATTCCATGCCGGATGAATTCCCCGACCCTCAAAAAATCTGGCAAGACCAGCCGAAGGAGGCAATTCGCATGTCGCTCGATGAAATTCGCCGCAAGGTGCAGACGCTTCAGAATAAGAGCCGATTGACGTCGCTCGCCGGCGTGGTCATCGGGCTGGGCCTGTCAATTTGTTTTGCGGTTGCTGTGGTGCGAGCGCATGGCTTGATGCCGCGGGTCGGTTTGGGAGTCCTGATCCTTTGGGGACTTTACGGCGCCTATCAGGCCTATCGGATGTGGCCAGGGAGTTTGGCGCCGGATGCCACTTTCGGAACGTCGCTGGAATTTTATCGCCGGGAGCTGGAGCGCAGGCGCGACCAGGTTCGCGATGCCTGGCGCATGCCATATCTTTGGTTGCTATTTGCCGGAATCGCCTTCCTGGTCGCACCCGCGCTGATCGGCACGCACAGCAACCCGCGGCTTCTGGTGAACGCGATACCGTTTTTCGTCCTGCTCTTCGCGTGGCTGATCGCGTTCATCAACATCAGAAAGCGTGACCTGCGAAATCTCGGGCGCGAGATCGACGAGCTGAAGGCCCTGCAACGAGAGAGCCGGTCTTAAGGCTGAGGCAATTCGCACAGGTAGCGACAACGCGGCCTTTCTCATGGCTGGACCTTTGTTGTCGGCGGGGCGCTAGTGTTCTTCCATGCATCACGTGCCCCTCCTGTCGATGTCGCATGTGGCTATGTCGCATGTGGCTTGTCGCATGTGGCTATGTCGGAGCAAAATAGAAAGTTCCGGTTTCCAGCCAAGTAGAAAGTTCCGGTTTTGAGGGACGGCTTGAGACCCTCATGGTATGTTCGCACAGCCGCGCCGGGGTCGCGCCTGGTGCGGTTGCCCAAAGCCGAGGCGACGGGGTTGGCTCCGAAGCAATCGGCGAGGCCCTCCGTGACGCAAAACCCGTGAGTGTTTCCGGATCGCCAGGAGGGTTTTGACGAGCCGGGATCCATTGCTTTGGTGAAACTCTCTGAGCTGAGGCTTTGGGCTTTAAAGAAGCGCGCGCTTCCATATTGGGTTTTCACCTCAGTCTCCAATCAACTTCCATAGCGGTGGGCTGGGGCGATCGAAGAAACCCTGCATCCAATTACTCCGACCTCCCGCATTGTGGTCTTTGCGAACTGGCTTGCTGGTCTTCGGCGCAACCGCGATGGCCCGCACGCCGCACTCGCTGATCTCCACATAGTCACCCTGATAGCGCGCCTTCAACTCGCCGTCGAGGCGGAGTTCCACGCGCAGCCGCTGGCGTCGCATGCCAGCCTGCGCCACAGCGCGCGCGATCTGGTAGCGATGGCCGGCGAAGGAGAACGTGTAGTCATTGCCGATCACCCGCTCTTCCACGTGACTCAGAATGGCGGCCAGGTCCAATGGCGGCGTCAGCGCCCGATGATGGTTGGGGAAGTCGGCAATCGGCCGGGCGAAATGCGCATTCCATTCCGGCCAATACTCTTTCTCCAGAAACGCATTGGCGCCTTCCAGAGTCGACACTTTCGCCAAACGCAGATGCTTCACCAATCGATCTTGCGCCGTTAAAAAACTGCGTTCAATGCGTCCTTTGGCCTGGGGAGAGTAGGCCAAAATCGAACCGATTCCCAACTCACGCAAGGCTCGCCCCAGTTGCGTCAGGCGGTCTGCCTGGCGCTGTTGGTCGGGGCTCTCTCCGGGTCGTGGCGGAACCGTGAACATGGAATCTCGATCGGTGTAGACATCCACCATGCGCCCATTTTTCTCCAGGTACTCCCACAGCACTCCCATGTTGTGCCGGGTCGCATCGCGTTCTACGAAACGCCCCCAACTCCAACTGGTGGCGTCATCGATCATCCGCACCAGGTAACGCACTGGCCCTCTGCCTTCCAGCCAGTCGTGCTCCGAGGTGTCCCATTGCACCAACTCCCCAAAGGCATTCCGCCGCGGCCGCCAACCGTGCACCTCTTGCAGCTGGCGTGATTTGCTCCTCCACAATCCGGCCTCCATCATCCATCCCCGTAGGGTCTCTTTGCCCACCTGGATCTTGTGCCGCTTGGCCAACTGTTCGGCGGCAAACGTCGGTCCAAAATCGTGCCAATCCGGCTGCTTCAGCATCGCCAGAGCTTGCTCTGTGCTTCTCAGCCCTAAGCTTGCGATTGGACGGCCGCCCCCGCAGCCCATGCACCACCACCGCATCCCCTTGCTTGGCCATGCGCTTCACCAGCTTTCGCACCCAACGGTCGCTTACTCCTAATTTCTCGGCAGCTTCCCGTTGGCTCATACTCCTTCCTTGGCCGTTTCAGCCAATCCAATCCGTCCCGTTCCTCTTGGCTCATCGCGATTCGTTCCATCCTTCTGCCTTTCGGCTGTCAAGAGGAACTTTCTACTTGGCTCAATTCGGAACTTCTCACTTGGCCGCGACATTTGCACACGTGGCTAACGCCTCACGTAGGGCGCTGTGATATTCTATGGCAGCTCAGAACATGATTGCGCGTCACACTTTACTTGCGTTCGCGGCCCTCAGCGCCGCTTGTCCAGGATGGGCTCAGCAATCCTGCGAAAGCCTGGCATCCATGGCGATCCGGGGCGTCAACATTACCTCCGCCGCAACCGTTACGGCCGGTTCCTTCACATTACCCGTCGCAACGCGGGCGCCTCGGTTCAAGTTCCCGACTTCTGCCGCGTGGCGGCGACCGTGGACAAAGAAGTCCGCATGGAGTTGTGGATGCCCCGGCAGTGGAATCACAAACTGCTTGCGGTGGGAAACGGCGGTCTGGCGGGTTCCATCAGTTATGCGCCGATGGTGAAGCCCTTGCAGCAGGGTTACGCCACCAGCAGCACCGATACCGGACATCAAGGCAAGGGAACCGACGGCGAATGGGCGCTGGGAAATTACGAACGCATCGTGAATTTTGCCGATCGCTCCACGCACCTGATGGCGGAAACCGACAAAGTGATCCTGCGGGCGTTTTACGGCGCGCAGCCGGCGCACTCCTATTTCAATGGATGCTCCCAGGGCGGCCACGAAGCGATGATCGAAGCGCAGAGGTATCCGGCCGATTTTGACGGCATCATCGCGGGTGACCCGGCCAACAACTGGACGCACCACTACATCGGCGGCCATCTCTGGATCGCGATGGCGATGGATGGCGACGGTTACATCCCGGCTAACAAGATTCATATCCTGGCGGACGCGGTCAACGACAAGTGCGACGCGCTGGATGGCGTCAAGGACGGAGTGTTGAACGATCCGCGGCGCTGCAATTTCAACCCGGAAACATTGCTGTGCAAAGGGTCGGACACGTCCGAATGCTTCACGCGCGAGCAGGTGGCGGCGGTGGAGAAGATCTGGTCCGGTCTGCGCACTCCCGATGGCCAGGTGATCTATCCCGGACTGGTGCCGGGCGGCGAAGACGGTCCCGGAGGCTGGGCCGGCTATGTCACGGGAAGCGGGCCGGGCAAAGGGCGCCACGCCGGTCTTGGACTTCCGTTTTTCAAATACATGGTTTTCGACGACCCGAACTGGGATTACAAAACGTTCCGCTTCACGGCCACCGGCGGTTTCGATAGCGATATCGACTACACGGACGCGAAGCTGGGAGCTTTGTTCAACGCGGTGAATCCCGATCTCAGCGAGTTCAAAGCGCGCGGCGGCAAGCTGATTCATTATCACGGCTGGAGCGACCCCGACATTACGCCGCTCAACAGCATCAACTACTACGAGAGCGTGACCAAAGCCCAGGGCGGCGATGTACACGGACTGCAAAACACACTGGAGTTTTACCGGCTCTTCATGGTGCCGGGGATGTGGCATTGCCAGGGCGGACCGGGCGCCACGAACTTCGACATGATCGAACCATTGGACCAGTGGGCGGACAAGGGCGTTGCGCCGGTGAAAGTAATCGCATCGCATTTAACGAAGGGCGTCGTGGAGCGGACCCGGCCGTTATGCCCATATCCGCAGGAGGCGCAGTGGACGGGCCAGGGAAGCACAGACGACGCGGCGAACTTCGTCTGCGCCTTACCGAAGCGATAGACGCGCATCAGCCGGGGTTCGAGCGACACGCGCCCGCGAGCAGCTGATAGAAGCGGCGCGCCGCCGCGAGTGGGCGACTTCTGTCGAAGTGTAGTAGTCGATCCAGCCGAGCGACATGAGCATCCCGGTCGGCTTTACTGCGTGACCTCGACCGTTGTGGCCAGGCGCGTATCCGCCGACGAGCCGCCCACCATGATGCGGATGGGTTCTGCTCCACAACGAAACGGCCGGCGTGTTCATCCCAGTAGGCGAGCGAATCGGCCTGGAGCGTCATCGAACGGTTTTGGTCTGGTGCGGCGCAAGCGAGATCCGCTCGAAGCCGCGCAATTCTTTGATGGGCCGCGTGACACTTCGATCCTTCGTGCGTGACGTACATCTGCACTACTTCATCGCCCGCCCTATCGCCAGAGTTCTCGACGTCCACACTGACGTCGTTTCGCCATTGCGCGGCATCGTTGAGCGCGCTGGTCTTGAGGTTCGCATAGCGGAACGAGGTATAGCTCAAACCATAGCCGAACGGGTACAGCGGCTCGTCCTTGAAGTACATGTAGGTGCGGCCGTGGCGGAGATTGTAATCGCGCATGGGCGGTAACTGGTCCAACGATTTGGGCCACGTCACCACCAGCCGCCCGGCCGGATTGTAGTCACCGAACAGAACATCCGCAATTGCGGTGCCCGCTTCCTGAGCGTTCTGGCTCATCTGGATAATCGCGGGAACATGCGCGTTCGTCCAATTGATGGCGTATGGAAAGTCCGCGAGAAGAACCACGATGGTGCGCGGATTGGCCGCGTAAACATCTTTGATCAAATCTTCCTGTTCGAGAGTGATCGACCTGCGGTCAGAGTTTTCCATGCCGTCGCTGGGCGTTTCGCAATAAGGAATTGTCCGAGTCGAAATTGGCGATGATGGAGGCGCGGTTGCACGTGGGATCGTTTCCGACGAACACAATAGCCACGTCCGATGATTTGGCGGCGGCGCCGATATCCGTCATGAATCCCGCGCCCATGTTGATCTTGACGCCGGGGCCAAGCTTCTTGCGCAGGCCATCGAGAGGCGAAACGGTGTAGGGCGGTTCGTCCGCTATACAAGCCCAAGCAGCACTCTGTTGGCACGCGGGCCGTAGACGGCGATGGATTTGATTTTGCCGCGATCCAACGGCAGCAGGCCGCCTTCGTTCTTCAGTAGAACGATACTTTCGCGCGCCACCTGCAGCGCCAGGGCTTTGTGAGCGTCGGTCTGCCAAGGCTCTTCGCTCGAATCCGATCTGGAGTACGGCACCATGGCCGGGCGGATCCAACAATCCGAGCCGAAGAACCACGCGAAACTTGCCGCGCAGCGCTGCATCGATGTCACTCTCGGTGATCGCTTTCGATTCCAGCGCCTCGCGCAGCCCGTCCTGGTAGCCATCCAGAAACTGGTTGACGCCGTTCTTGACACACGCGGCCACGGCCTGCTGGATGTCCGGAAAGTAGCGGTGCTTGGTCACCATGTTGTGGACCGCGCCCGCATCGGTGGAGACGATTCCATTGACGCCCCACTCGCCGGCCACCATCTCTTTCAAGATCGGATTCACGGTCATCGGCACGCCGTTCCAGGCATTGTAGGAAGCCATGTAGGAGCTGGCGCCGCCATCGAAGGAAAGCCATGCGAAACGGAACCGAATAATATTCGCGCAACAGATCGCTGGTCGAAATCGGAACTGGAGCCGTAGCGGCCGTTCTCATTGCTATTGGCCAGGAAGTGCTTGAGCAAGCGAAGCCACGCGCCAATACTTAGGATCGTCCCCCTGCATGCCTTTGGCGAAGGCGGCGGCCATGGTGCCGGTAAAAAAAGCATCTTCGCCGTAGGATTCATCGATGCGGCCCCAGCGAGGATCGCGCGCCATGTCCGCATTCGGTCCCCACACGATCAACGGCTTGCGCTGGTATTTGTCTTGATGATTGTAGAGCCAGCGCGCCTCCACTGCCTGCACCTCGCCCGCCTTGTGAATGAGGCCGGCGTCCCAGGTTTGCGCCATGCCCACCACCTGCGCGAACTGCGTGGTAGGCACTGCTTTTTGGCCGCCCAGTCCGCCCAGCGGGCGCTGCACCAAGCCATGCAGTCCTTCCGAACTGCCGGCATCGGGGATTCCAAGACGGGGTACCGCCGTCGTGGTCCCAAGCGCCGCGATCTTCTCCTGCGACGTCATCAACGACAGAATGTTCGTGATACGCGCTTCGCGATCGAGATCAGGATTTTGAAACGGATATTGATACTGGGCGCACGCGGGAACGGCCCAGCCCAGTGCAATCAGCAATCCGAATCTGGCTGATGGCATTCACTCAGCCGAGGTCGGGGATATTCAGCATGGCATCGTTGAAGCGATTGGTGAAGTTGGCGACGCACACGGCGAGCGTCAGCTCCACAATCTGGTCGTCGCTGAAATATTGCTTCAATTCATCCAGCGCCAGAGGCCGGATGGCGGAAGCCCCACGCGTCACGCGCTCGGCGTAGAGAATCACTGCTTTCTCCTGAGCGTCGAAGATGGGGCTGCGATGAAAGAAGGCCAGTGCCTTGATCTGTTCGTCGGTCACGCCATTCTTTTTTCCGGACGCGGAATGCGCGCGGAAACAATATTCGCAACCGTTGATGAGCGAAGCTTTCAGATAAGCCAGCTCTTTGTATTTTCGCTCCACGGTTCCATGTTCGATAACGGCGGTGTAGAACGGCAGAAAATGCGAGAAGGCTTCGGGCATGCGTGCCATGGTGCCGAAGAAGGCAGGCACCTTGCCGAACCTCTGCGTCATGTTTTCAAGCGTGGGTTGAACTTCGGGCGCGGCGTTTTCTTTCGAAACCGGACTGATGGGCGTGGCTGTTTCCATTGCTGTGGGCATAAGGTCTCCTCAATCGATCTTACTTGGTGGATTGTAGCAGCGCCAGGGCCTGAGGCATGGGTTGGTAGTCCCGATAGGTGTCGTTCTCATCCGAGTTTTCGCTAAAAAAACCTAAGGCATTGGCTCTCACGCTCACATTGAACACCTTGGGCATCCAAATATCGCCGGCCACCGGCTCCTGCTCCAAATAGAATTGCGTGCCAGGTGAGACCTTGGCCAGGAATCCGTAAAAGCTGACCGGTTTGATCACTTCGGCTTGGACCTTCACCCACTGGTATGTGGCTTTGTCGATCCAAAGCTTCCCCTTCATCCCCTTCAGAACCCGGCCTTCATGATCGCTCGGCTCATATCCCGGCTTCGGCTCCGCATCCAGCACCCAACAATCGTGCCCGTCTGCGTCCGCCGAGCCGGTAAGTTTGAACTGAAACGCATCCACCATTTCCTGGAGCATCTCGTGATTGTGCTCGTTCTCCCGCCGGTACTTCTCGATGCGCCTGGCCCGCTCCCGTTGGGATTCGTACTG
Source organism: Bryobacterales bacterium (assembly GCA_963713415.1). Lineage (GTDB taxonomy): Bacteria > Acidobacteriota > Terriglobia > Bryobacterales > Bryobacteraceae > Palsa-89. Next base: position 361,385 of record CAVQLV010000004.1, read on the forward strand.
CCTTTTTTGCGTCACTCTTTGCAGCTTCCGTTGCTCTTCGGCCTTCTGCTCGCGCGTCAAGGCTTGATCGTTGACAGACGTAACAAGGTTATAAGGGGACCCATCGATCATCAGCACGCGATACGTTTTCGACATACGCGGAGCCTGATGTTTGCTCTCCACATCGCGTTCTAAGTACGAATATTTTGAAGCCGCTGCCCAGTCGGCCTTGGTGGCCGCGACGGATTTGCGGATAATCTGTTCGGGATTGGGCGGCGTAGCAACCAGCGACAATGTCCCTGCAGCCACTAATGTTACGGATAAGAATAATGTACGTCTGACCATGAATCCCCGTTAGTTAGACGCGCCAAACGCTATCCATCGCGGGATTTTGGGTCACTTTTTATTTGCCTTCCAGGCCCTGTGTCAGCTCGATACGCGTGCCCACCGGATCGGTGATGAACGCGATCTTCAATCCTATGGCCGGGATATCGCGCACCGGCATGTCGAACTTGATTCCGTCGGCGTCCAGTTTTCTGGAGAACGCGTCCAGGTCCTTGATTTCGAATCCGATGTGATCCAGAGTGCGGCCCTTGGTGGGCGCCGGCGCTTCCTTGGCCTTCAGAAAGTCCACTTCACCGCCGGGGATTTTCGCCGCGGGCAGGTTGCGGCGCGTGGTGGCCTCGGCGCCGAAAGTCTTGACGTACCAGGCTTGCAGAGCTGCCGGATCGGTGGTGGTCAGGTGGATGTGATGGAACACTACGGGTTCAGCGATGGAGGGGTCCTCATTGAATTCCACGCGCACCTGGTCGGGGAACGTCACCATGATCTGTTTATTTTTTTCAATGTCGAACACGGTGGGGATGTTGGCGGCGGCCAGTTTGGTTTTCAGAGCGGCGTAATCCTTCACCAGGAAGCCGATGTGATTGGCGGTGGAACCGTTGGAGCCTTCGGTGGCGTTCGCCTTGGTGACGATGATAAAGATTCCCGGCAGCTTCACCAGATTCAGCGGACCGGACTTGGAAGTGGTGGCGCCCAAAACGTCCACCCAGACTTTGATTTGCGCGTCGGGATCGGGCACGGTCAAATGAATATGTCCCAGAGAAACACCCGCGTCATTGGGAGGCGCGAGCTGAGCGAACAGGGTGGCGGCGGAGGCCGCGAGCAAACAGAGCCATCGCATGCGGGCTATCGTATCACGATTTTTCAGCCATGGATTGCTGGAATAGCTTGTGCAATTCGTCTTTGGATTGCTCCAGAACGCGCTTCTGTTTGGCCGGTAGCGCGTGACCGGCGCGGTTGATGTAGAAGTTCAGCATCGACATGGCGGATTGGAGCGCGGAGCCTTTGCGGCGCTGGCTGGCTTCGGCGGAATGCTTGAGGGAAGCGGCGATGCGCTTGGGATCGCTCCAGGTAAACACGCCTTCATCCAGGTCCAGGGCGTTGCTGTGTTCGGTGACATGCTGGGACCAGCGTTTGGCGGGCATGGCCAGACTCCTGTTGGTAAGACGCGCGGGCGGTGTGATTTTAACCGGCCCTGCCGCGAATAATAGGGTGAAGCATGGTCGCGTCAGAACAGCAGCGGTTTCAGGCGCTGCTGGAGGAGCACAGGAAGATCCTCTATAAGGTGTGCCGTTCCTATTGCAGGAATCCGGGCGACCGGGACGGCCTGGCGCAGGAAATCATCGTCCAGCTCTGGCGATCGTTTGGCGCGTTCGATGAGCGGGTTCGCTTTTCCACCTGGATGTACCGGATTGCGCTCAACGTGGCGATTTCGTTCTATCGGCGGGAGAGTGTTCGGACGCGGCACGTTGTTCCAGGCAGCGGGCATTTGCTCGAAGTGAGCAATGAGACCGGAAGTCAAGCGGAAGAACTCCAGGATTTATATCAGTGGATCGAGAAGCTGGATCCGCTCCACAAAGCGCTACTGATCCTTTATCTGGATGGGAACAGCTACCAGGAAATCGCGGACATCCTGGGAATCAGCCATTCGAATGTTGCGACGAAAATCAGCCGCGTGAAGGAGACGCTGCGGCGGGAGGTGGGAGCGAAACATGGAACTCGACGAACTGAAAGAACGGTGGGCGGAACAGGATCGCAAGCTCGATCGAAGCATTCGCCTCAACCTGCAGTTGCTGCGGGAAACCTGCGCCAGGCGAGCCCGATTCGCCTTGTGGCGCTTGGCAGTGATGCTGGCCGCTGGTGCGCTCTTCATGCTGGCGGTGATTGTATCGCTGGGCCGTTTCATCGCGCTCAACTGGTGGATGCCACGATTTGTGTGGCCGGCCGTTGTATTGGATCTGATGGCGATCGCGGTGCTGGCGGCGCTGATCGCGCAGATCGCGCTGGCGTTCAGCATCGACTACGGCCAACCGGTGGCCGTGATTCAGAAGCGCCTGGAAACGCTGCGAAAGTTACGAATCCGCTACATCCAGTGGATCTGCCTGACCGGGGCGATGACCTGGGCCCTCATTTTTGTCGTCCTCACGAAAGCGCTTCGTTTCGACACCCATTGGATCGTGATCAATGTGGCCATTGGAATCGCCGTGCCCGTACTGGTGATCTGGGTCTTTCGGACATTTGCACCCTGGATGAGCCCGCGGTTTCTCAAAGAACTGGCCGGCTACAACCTGAACGCCGCCTCGGGGTTTATGGCCACGCTGGCGGAGTTCGAGCAGGATCATTCACCCCAGGAACGTTCGAGCATGCGCGAATACTCACCCGACGAATAGAGCTCGAAATGGAAGTCGCGCGAGGTGAGCGGGGTGAAATCGCACTCGCTCTGCTTGCTTTGGAAAACTTGATCGGCGAAGCGGAAATAAGAGCGGACAAACTCGTCCGAAAGAACTTCGCGCGGCGGCGCGGCGGCAAACAGGGTGTGCAGTCCGAGCGCGCGGCTGAAGATGGATTTGTAGTCGGCCACGCCCCATTTGCGGAGCTTGGCTTGGACGCCGGTGGGCGGATCCTGGATCAGCAGCCCGGCGAAACTCTGAAAACAGATGCCGCGGGGTAGCGCGGTTTGATTGCGGTCGGCAAATTCCAGGCACTGCTCAATCCAGCGCGCCAGATCTTTTCCGACGTAAAAGAGCATGCGAAGCTCGGAGTAGCGTCCATCGAGAAGGGCGCGGTCCAGGTCGTCGCGGGTTGCTTCCCCTTGAGGCAGCAAGCCTTGCAGCTTCAAATTGGCGCGGGAGCTTTCCACCAGCTTGCCGGGGCCGCCGGCATCGGCAAAGGGATGAAGAATCAAGGGAGGGAGAGTCCGAACGATGCTCTGCGCCAGGGCCGGCGCGGTTCCAAAAGACGATTCAGGTGTCATATCTGACCTAAGTATGCGGACTTACTTCCGCACGGTCAGTAGTACCTTGGCTTCAATTGTTTGGTTCCCCCGGAGCACCTTGACAAGTACTTCCTGGCCAGGATGACTGGCCCGTAGCGCGTACGTGAAATCGTACAGGTTTTGTATGGGTTTGCCGTCGAACTCGGTGAGGATGTCGCCGCCCTTTAGACCGGCTTTGGCGGCGGGGGAGCCGGGCCTTACGTCGGCGAACCTTACTCCATTGGGTAGTTCGGTGAAATCGGGGATGCTGCCGAAATCGGGGCCGTAGCCGCCGCCCGATCCTCTACCCGAATGGGGATTGGCGACTTCGCCGGGAGGCTGCGTCTCGGCCACCCGGACGAATTGCGGGCGTGGCGAGCCATCGATCAAGTGATTGGTTACGTCGGCCACCAGATCCAGCACGCGGACGGCATCGGGAGCATTGATCTTGTCCCAGGTGTCGCTTGGTTTGTGATAGTCGGCATGGAGACCCGAGAAGAAGAACAGCACCGGGATCTGTTTAGTGGTGAACGATGTGTGATCGCTTGATCCGTAGCCAGCCTTTTCGCTGAGATCGGCATCGAAGGCATGCTTGGGCGCCAGTTGCTTGAGCAACGCTGAAAAGGTGTTTCCGGTGCCGACGCCGCCGATGTAGATTTTGTTGTCCCGAACGCGCCCGATCATGTCCATGTTGATCATGGCGACGTCATTTTTGAGCGGCAGCTCGGGATGATTCACGTAGTAACTGGAACCAAGCAGTCCAAGCTCTTCGCCGGCGAAAGTCATGAAGAGAATGCCACGCTGGTGTTCGGGCTGGTGCGAGAACAAGCGGGCCAGTTCGATGACCCCGGCGGTACCGGAAGCATTGTCGTCCGCGCCGGGATGAACGGTGCCAGTGAGCGAGGGGGCGAGCGAGAACTGTCCGCCCAGACCGAGATGATCGTAGTGCGCGCCGATCACGACGTACTCGCTGGTTTTGCCGGGCAGGTAGGCGGCGACGTTATGGACCGTTTTGATTTCCCGGGTGATGTCGACATCCAGATCGAGGTGCAGTTTTTCAGGCAGGGCGAACGATTCCGGATGCAGGTTCTTATCTATGCCGCTCTCAATGGCTTCCAGGTTCTTGCCGTCGAGAGCCAGCCATTGGTTCACAACGTTGGCCTTTACTTGAACGAACTCGATGCCGGCGTTGTCGGGGCCTTCCGCGCCTCCGAATTTCTCCAACTCGTCGCCATCGCCCAAATGCGCGCCGACGTCGTTGACCATCACTACGGCCTTGGCGCCATGAAACTTGGCATTGGCCGCTTTGCTGAAAATTTGGGAGTGGGCGGTGTAGACTTTGCCGGCGAACACGCTTTTGTCGTCGAACTCCTGCGGTTCGTGGCGCAGCAAAATAACGATTTTGCCCTTCGCATCCAGGCCCGCGTAATCGTCGTAATTGTATTCGGGAGCGGTGATGCCAAAACCGGCGAAGACCACATTACCGGACGCTTCGCCCGCGGAGGAAAGGTTCAACGGAATGAAATCCTGCTGGGATTTCAGCGCTTCGGGGCCGCCGCCGGTGGTGTAGCTCAGCTCGTTTTTGGGGCCAAGGCGGGCGCTGGTGGTGATGTCGAAAGCCTGATAGTAGGTGTCGCCCGGAATGGGCTTCAAGTTCATGCCGCGAAACTGATCGCGAATATAGGCGGCGGCTTTTTCCAGCTCCGGCGACCCGCTGGCGCGCCCGCGCATTTCAGGCGATGCCAGATACTTGATGATCCCGAGGTATTCGTTGCTGCTGATATCGACAGCAAACAGCCCGGCCGTCAAGGCGATCAGGATGGCGATCAGGAGTGCGGTTCGCGGGCGCATGTCATTTGTCGAGCGGAGATGGGATTTTCACTTCGCAGCACTTGTCGTCCGCTTTCGGAGGTGCGTTCTGCGCCGTCTTTTGATAGTTCAGCTCGCCATCGATGATCTGATCGATATTCTGCCAGGGATAATTTCCGACCAGGCGGCGGCCATTCAAAAACAAGGTCGGCGTGGCATCCACATGGAGTTCGCGCGCCTCAGCCATGGAGGCATCCACCTCAGGCTCGGTGGCTTTGGTATCGACGCATTGTCCGAGCTTTAACGCGTCGATATCCGGAACGGTCTTGACGAAATCCGTCACCTGGGACTTCAGATTGTCGGGGGTGATTTCCACCTGGTGTTCGTAAATCCAGTCATGATACTTCCAGAAGTCGTCCGGGTTCTGGCGATAGATGCAGCGTCCGGTGATAGCCGCTGCCTTGGCCCAGGGATGAATCTGCACCAGCGGGAAATCCTTGAAGTACAGGTGAACCTGGGTGGGAAATTTAGACGGAATATTCTCGCGCAGCGTTTTCGCTTCTTCCCGGCAATTGGGGCACTCGAAATCTCCGAATTCGACCAGCGTGACCGGGGCGTTGGCAGGGCCGAAACTCGGAGCGCCGGTGGTCTTCAACTTGTCGAGATCTTCCTGAAAGGGGTTCTGGGCGAGGTTGTAAATCACGCCGCGAATGATGTGCTGGCCATCTTTGGTGACATAGAAAGTCTCGTCCTGCGAACGGCCCTGGTAGGTGAAGTGAACGTCCACTTCCTGCAGGGCTGGCGTGGAGGAAGGCTTAGGGTCGTCGATCTTCACCTGCACCTCCGGAATTACGGCCAGCAGGTGGCGGACGTAAACTTCCATGTGGGCTTTGTCCAACGTGGACTTGGGCTTTTCCTGCGCGGACAGGAGGGTCAACAGGGACAAACAGAAGGACGCGAAAAGGGCACAGCGCATGAATTGATTGTAGCGCGGGCTGATTGAAAAGCTAGCCTGGAGCGCTGGCCGGGGGCGTGCTTTAAACTGATTCTATCCCTGGCCATGTCGCCGAAGGTTATTGGTGACTCATGGCTCAACATCACGTCCAGGTTCTGGTGTCGCGCGAGAACTTTTTTAACAACATTCAATATTTGCGGCGGTTGGTGGCTCCTTCGAAGCTGTGCGTGGTCATGAAGGCCAATGCATACGGCCATGGGCTGGAGGCTCTGGCGCCGGTGGCGGTGGAGGCAGGCGCCGACGTGCTGGGAATCTGCACCAATCCGGAAGCGGAGACCATTCGGCGGCTGGGGTTGAAGGTCCCGTTACTGCGCCTGAGAATGGCGCTGGAGGCGGAGATGGAGGAATCGGTTCGGGAGCTCGACATTCAGGAGCAGGTGGGCAGCCAGGAGGCGGCGGCTTACTTGTCGGCGGAGGGTGTGCGGCGCGGTTGCCCTGTCGACGTGCATCTCGATATCGACACCGGGATGGGCAGAAGCGGATTCTTTCCCGAACAGATCGAGGAGATTCGCGACGTGATGCGTTTACCCGGGCTGCGCATCGCCGGAGTGATGAGCCATTTTCCGGCGGCGGATTCGAGCGAACTGGCGCAGACGAGCGCGCAGATCGAATGCATGGAGCGCTTCTGCTCTGAACTGGGGCTGCCCGAGAACGCGCTGCTTCATACCCACAACAGCGCTGCTACCATTCGGCTCACCGGGCGATGCCGGGCCATGGTGCGTGTGGGCGCGGCCTGCTATGGCGTGCGCACGTCGCGCGAGTTCGAGAATCCGGCCGAGCTGAAACCGGTGATGTCGTTTCGGACCTGGGTGGCGCAGCTGCGTGATGTTCCGAAGGGCCGCAGCGTGGGCTACGGCGGCCTGTTCACCACGGCGCGGGACAGCAGGATCGCGTCCTTGCCGGTCGGTTTCGGAGAAGGTTATCCGCGGGCGCTGTTTAACAAGGGCATTGTTCTGATTCACGGGAAGCGCTGTCCGGTGATTGGGCGGGTTTCCTTGAACGTGCTCACGATCGATATTACGGACCTGGATTCCGAGGTGCGGCTGGGCGATGAGGTGGTGCTGATTGGATCGCAGGGGGATGAGGAAGTGACCTTCGAGGAAATGGCCGACCGGTTTTCTAGCGTGCATACCGAGATCAATTTGATGGCGGGAAGTCTGAACACGATTTCCTACGCTTGAGCCTGCGGCGCGCTTGGAAAGCGTTGATTCCAAAGGCGTGGACGCATCAGGGTGTTTTTTGTGCGCGGTGACGCATTTTTCTCGGAAAAAGTGGCGGCTTTATCGTGAAGCGCGGTTTTTGAAGCGGAGTGGGGTTTGAAGGGCACCTGGGCCACGATACGGCGGTCGAGGGATGTTCAGGTGGGATGCGCGGAGTAAGTAATTGGAGCGGTAGGGAAGAAACAAGTGAAGAGGCGGTGATTCGGTCCGGGATTTCCGGCGTTAAGTTTGAAGTCAGGGCGTCCCTGCTCTCGGGGTGTCCGTCTCACGCCGCCGCCAAGTACGGCTAGGATTTCGGCGTCTTGAGCTTCGGACCGAACGAAATAAAGAAGCGAAGGCCCACCAACTACCGTATCGATGGTGAGAACCCACGGTTTTTTTGGGCGCAGTTGGTTCCGGATTCTTGCTTCCGAATGGGACGCAGGTCGCGGGACTACTCGCCGCGGATCAGGTCGTCGTATTTTTCGCGCTGGCGGATCACGCGATAGCGGTCGCCTTCGACTAAAATCTCGGGCGGGCGCGGGCGCGCGTTGTAGTTGGAGGCCGCGACAAAGCCATAGGCGCCGGCGGTGCAGACTGCGAGCAGATCGCCGGGCAGGGCGTTCGGCATTTCGCGGGCGCGGGCCAGGAAATCGCCTGATTCGCACACGGGGCCGACTACGTCCGCGGTGATGTTGTTCGCTTCGTTTCGGCGAAGCGGAATGATCTCGTGGTGGGACTGGTACAGCGCGGGGCGGATCAGGTCGTTCATAGCGGCGTCGACGATGACGAATTGGCGGTCGCCGTTGCTTTTCCGATAGAGCACGCGTGTAAGTAGGACACCGGCTTCGGCCACGATGGAGCGGCCCGGCTCGATCAGAATTTCCAGGCCATGCCCGGCGGTGCGGCGGCACATGGCTTGAATGAACTCGCAAATGGATGGCGTTTTGTCGCTTGGTTTATAAGCCACGCCGAGACCGCCGCCCAGATCGAGCGAGCGGATGGGCAGGCCGCGAGCGCGCAGGCGTTCCACCAGCGCGATCATCTTGTCGAAGACTTCCAGCAGCGGCGTGACATCGGTGATTTGCGAGCCGATGTGGCAACTCACGCCTTCGAGTGACAGATTCTCGAAGGTTCGGGCGCGCTCGTAGACTGCCTCGGCGTCCGCGATATTAATGCCGAATTTGTGGTCGCGCAGTCCGGTGGAAATGTAGGGGTGCGTGGCGGCGTCGACGTCGGGATTCACGCGCAAGGCAACGCGCGCCTGGATGCCGCGGCGGGCGGCAAGCGAATCGATGAGCGCAAGCTCGGGTTCGGACTCGGAGTTGAAGCTTTTGATGTGATGCTCGAGCGCGAAGTCGATCTCTTGCGAAGTTTTGCCGACGCCGGAGAAGATGATGGTGCCTGGATCGGCGCCGGCTTTCAAGGCGCGAAATAACTCGCCGCCGGACACGATATCGAAGCCCGCGCCCGCTTCGGCGAGCAGCTTGAGGATGGAAAGATTGCTGTTGGCCTTAACGGCGTAGCAGACTTTGTGTGGAACTTCGCCGAAGGCGCGCTCATAGGCCTGGAATCGATCGAGAATCGCGGCGCGCGAGTAGACATAACTGGGAGTGCCCTCGCGGCGCGCGATGTCGGCCAGAGGCACTTCTTCGAGATACAGCGTTTGATCGCGATATTGCATTATTTGACTTTTAAGACGATCAGCGTCTGATCGTCGTGCGTGGGTGCATCGGATTTGTAATGGTCCAGGTCGGCCAGAATGTGGTCGGCGATCGACTCCGGCGGCTTGTTGCAGAGCTTTTGCAGCTTGCGCCCGAGACGGGTCGTACCGTATTCGACGCCTTTGGGATTGGGCTGATCGGTGATGCCGTCCGAGTGCAGAGCGATGATGTCGCCGGGCCGGGTATCGAAGATCACTTCGTCGTACTCGCGATCGTCAAGAAGGCCGGCGGGAACGCCTTCGACTTTGGGTTTGATGATCTCCCCAGCACGGCAGATGATCGGCGGCTCCGCGCCCGCGTTGGCCATAATGAAGCGATGCTTGGCGCTCTCCCACACCAGCACCAGCAGAGCAACGTATTGGGTTCCGACGATGCGCTCGCGCAGAACGCGATTGAGCAGCTTAAGCAATTCGGCCGGATCTCTGCGGCGGTGCGCCAGCGTGCGCAGAAGGCCGCTCACCATGGCGCCGTAAAGGGCCGCGGCCGCGCCCTTGCCGCTGACGTCTCCAAAGAGGAAGACCGTTTCGCCGGAGCTGTGCTCGAAGATGTCGTAGACGTCGCCCGTGATTTCGCGCGCGGGACGGAGGCGGATGGCCACTTCCAAGCCTTCGATTTCCGGCGCTTCGCGCGGCAGCATGACGAGCTGGACGTTGCGGGCGGCCTTGAGATCGCGGTCCATCCACTGCTCGCGCTGCGCGATTTCTTCGTACAGGCGCGCGTTTTCGACCGAACTGGCGATCTGAGGGGCGAGCAATGCCAGCAATCGCGCATGGTCTTCGGTGAAGTAGCCCATGCGCTCGCTCTCCAGATTCATCACGCCCACCACGCGATCCTGGACGATGAGGGGAACGGCGATTTCGGAGCGGATGTCGGGATGGGAAGCGATATAGCGCTGGTCGGCCAGCGTGTCGGTGACGCGAACGATTTCGCGCGATTCGGCAGCCGCGCCGGTGAGGCCTTTGCCGAGCGGGATGTTGTCGAGATCCACGCGCTGGTCGTAGCGCTCGCTGAAGCGGTGGCGCAGTACTTTGCGATCCGCGTCCAGCAGCAGAATGCTGAACGCGTCGAAGGCGACCAGCGAATGGGTGGTGGTGGCGATTTTGCGCAGCAGCTCGTCCAGATCCAGGATGGAACTGAACTCCTGCGACAAGTGCGCGAGTGTTTTGAGCGTGCGATTCTGGCGATCGACACGGCGATAGAGCCGGGCGTTGTCGATGGACACTGCGACGCGCGAGGCGATCAACTGGAGCAAGGCGCGATCCTGTTCGCGATAGGCGGCCCGGCGCGTGGATTGCAGATCGATGACGCCCACCAGCTTGCCGCGCGCCAGCATCGGAACGGCGAGCTCGGACTGGACGGCGTCGAGCGCGGTGAGATAGCGCGGATCGTTGTGAACATCGGCCGACAGGATCGGCTGGCGATTCGCCGCCGCTATGCCGGTGATGCCTTCGCCGAGCGGGATTACCAGGTTTCGCACCACTTCTTCGCGATGGCCGATGGAATAACGGATGCCAAGCCCGTGCTGGCGCTCGCTGTAAAGCAAGATGGCGAAGAGATCGTAGGGAACGACATCTTTCACGATGGCGGCGACGTTGGCGAGAATGCGGTCCAGATCGAGCGTGTCCGAAGTGGCGGCGGAGACATCCAGGAGAAAATCGAGGAGCTCGGCGCGTTCCTGGAAACGGACTTTGGTTTTGCCGGTAGGCGCGGCCATCATGCGGTTCCGGATTCGGCGGCGCGGGCGGCTTCGACAATCTTGACGCTGGCGCTGGCTCCGATACGAGTGGCGCCGGCGTCCAGCATCTTCAGCAGGTCGTCGAGCGTGCGGATTCCGCCCGAGGCTTTGACGCCCATTTCAGGACCGACGGCGCGTCGCATCAGCTCGACGTCGTGCACCGTGGCGCCGGAAGGACCGAAGCCGGTGGAAGTTTTCACGAAGTCCGCGCCGGCCAGTTTGCGCGAGCGTGCATGCGACTGGTTTTCTGATCATCACTGAGGAGCGCGGTTTCGAGAATCACTTTCACGATGGCGCCGGCGCGATGGCAGGCTGCCGCGATGAGCGCGATCTCTTCTTCCACCGCACGGTCGTCGTCTCCGCGCAATGCGCCGATATTCTGCACCATATCGATCTCTTGCGCACCGGCGCGCAGAGCGGCTTCGGTCTCGTGCAACTTCGCTTCGGTCAAGGTGGCGCCGAGCGGAAATCCTACTACGGTGCAGACCTTGCTGTCGGATCCGGCGAGCTCGGAAGCCGCGAGCGGAACCCAATACGCGTTCAAACAAACGCTGGCGAAATTGTACTGGCGCGCCTCGGCGCAGAGTGTCAAAATGTCCTCACGCGCGGCCTCGGGACGCAGCAGGGTGTGGTCGATCGAGACTGGCGATACTCGGCGCAGAGTACGACATAAGTGCAATAAAATCAGTGGCTTTCCAGATGGCGACCGGAGATTTCATGATAGCATAATCAGTCCGTGCGTCCCCATGAGTGGGGACGCGGCACGCATGAGTGCGTGCGCCACGAATTATGGCTTAATGGTTGGCATGGACCTGCAAGCGATCCGGATGGAGATTCCGAGTGACGGCAACATTATCGTCGGGCACAGCCATTTCATTAAAACGGTGGAGGATATTTACGAAGCCATCGTCAATAGCGTTCCGCAGATGAAGTTCGGGATTGCGTTCAACGAAGCGTCGGGCGCGTGTCTGACGCGCGTGGATGGCAACGATGAAGAGCTGCAGGCGATCGCGGCCCGGAACGCGAGCGGCGGTGGGGGCGGGACATTTGTTTGTGGTGGCGCTACGCGGCGGGTTTCCGATCAACGTGAAGAATCGAATTCTCGATACGCCGGAGGTCTGCACGATTTTTTGCGCCACCGCGAATCCGGTGGAGGTGATCGTGGCCCAGACCGAGCAGGGCAGGGGAGTGCTGGGCGTGATCGACGGAGCGTCGTCCAAGGGCGTGGAAACCGCTGCGGACGCGGAGTGGCGGCACGGGTTTTTGCGCAAAATCGGATATAAGAAGTGAAGCTTTTCGTTGCGGCGCTGCTGGCGGTCTTGCCACTGGGGGGCCAGGGCCGGTTTGGTGATTTTGCCCGCGATTTGAAACAACAGGCGCCTGGCTCGCGGGTGGCGATCATCGAGTCGGGCCGCGTGGTTTGGCAAAACGGCGAAATTACCGCGGCGGCGCCTGAAGAGCCAGTGATCGCCGAGCGTATTCCTCGATCGCAGCTCGCGAGCCCCGCGCCCACGCCGCTTGGCGCGACTATTCTTCAGGTGCTGTCGAACACGGCAGACGGGACGCCCGGCGAGGAGGTTCTGGAAAATCGCGAGTTCTTTGAGGCGCTCCACACTGTGGGCAACTTGCCGAACGCCGTTCGATTCGCACAGCAGCCACACGGCACGCTCGGATGGTTTGTGCAGGATTACAGCGGGCGAGCGCGTGGTTTGGTCTTATGGGCCTTCCCTACTGATCGTGCGGATTCCGCGCAACAATCTGGAACTCGTGTTTTTTGGGAATCTGACAGCAGCGCGGCTGGAAGACGGAAACGTCGCCCGTTCGGTCGCCACGCTTGTCTTCTTCAAGGACGTCGCGGGAATGCGCGGGACGGAACGCGATGAACAGATCGATCAGGCGTTTGTTGCACTCTCTTCGAGGAATCGTCCAGCGGCCGCGGCACTGGCCCGATTCGCCCTGGGCAAATTTCCCGAACTGGAATCAACGCCCGATGTTACGCTGCTCTACTTGTTCGCGCAACTGGGCTTGCCGGAAACCGAGGCTTCGGCGACAGCGGTAATTAAAGCGCATCCTTCGCTTCCCACGGCATGGTTTTACTACGGACAATATTTGGAGAACAGCAAGCGCTACCGCGAAGCCGCGGCGTGCTTTGAGAAGATCACGATGCATCAGCCGCCCTGGCACAACTGGACGGTGGCGGCGGCGAAGAAAGAACTGACGTATCTGAAGACCTACTGAACAGCGGACCTATTGAACCGCGACCTATTGAACAGCAGCCGGGCCCGTTCGGCTTCGATGCCGATGCCGCACCACTGCGTTACCGCTGGCTTCGCCAGCCACTTCGAAAGGGCCTTCGATGCGCAGGACTCCGAGCAAATGTGCTCGTAGCCGTTCCAGGTCGGCGAGCTGCTGATCCCAGCGGACCAGGCGGAATTGTTCGGCGTCCATGGGCCGAAGCCACCAATGATTGGTTTGGCCTTTCAGGTTCAGGCAGTAGTCGCAGCGATACGGGCACTCGAACTTTCATACTTCTATTACATCCTTCCGAAGCAGGATAAGAGCCTCTGCCTCCGCCTTCTAATGGTTAGATTAGCGAGAAGCTACGTCAGGTTACTCCTGATAAATACCTTAGTTCACATTTGATTAGCGCCACAACGTACTGGGAGCCTAGCAAGTACTAGCTGCATTTTCTACGATTTGTGACTGGCGTACTAGGTGGGAGCTTGAATTATCACTAATGAGCAGATGCACCAGGAGATAGCTGGCAATGGGTAACCAGGCGAAGGTAAGACATACCGGTCCGAAGCCGTAGCGTTTCGATGACTGCCGCCAGAGGGCGCGAGATAAACGATTGCATTACTCCATACGCGAATACGAGCGATGCGCCGCCGAATGCCGCGCGGCCGGCGCCGTAAATATCGATGGGCAGCGTGTAATGATTGGTGCTCCAGGCGCACACCCAGAAGAAGCTAAACGACATTCCGGCGGTGGCGAGCGCGGGATTGGGCAGGAACGGCACGGCCATGGTGGCAAGCAGAAAGATGGCCGAAATGCAGGCAGGCACGTTTGCGCGCGGCTACGGGCGTGTGGCCGGAGCGGACCAGTCGCCAGGAGATGGCGCCGCCGAGCAGCGCGCCCAGATAGCCGGTCAAGGGCACGATCCAGGTGTAATGCGAGGCTTGGGGCGGCGTCAGATGGTGGACGCGAATCAAGAACGTGGGCGCCCAATTCGCCCACAGGCTGTACACGGTCATGCCGAGCATGTTGGCGATCATGAGGGCCCACAGCTTGGGGTCGCGCAGCAGGGCGAAGGAATGCGATGCGGTGCCGGTCTTGGGCAGCGCCGCGGGCGGAATGTTGACGAGCGGTTGCCAGCCACAGGGGAATCCATGCCAGGCTCAGGAATCCCGCGGCGTAGAACGCCCAGTGCCAGGAAAAACGATACGAGAAGTAGACCGCGAATGCCGGTGCGATTCCTGCGCCCAGGCTCAAGCCGAGCTGGCTCGTGGCCTGTCCCACGGCGCGTTCGGGCGGCAGCAGATACATCGCGATGGCTTTGGTGACGGCTGCGATCGCGCCGGCTTCGGAAATTCCGAGCAATGCGCGCCACAGCAGGAGCTCGATGAACGCTGTGCGACGCGCCGGTGCCGAAACTTGCGACGGCCCACAGCGCCACGGCGTAACCGGCGCCGCGATTGAGACCCACGCGATCGACGAACCAGCCGACGAAAAGCGCGCTGAGCGCGTAGGCGATCGAGAAGACCGAGAGCAGCAGGCCGTAGTCGTCATAGGTGAACGGGAATTCGGGGTGCGCGCGCCAGATGTCGACCATGGTGGCCAGGATCTGGCGGTCGAGATAATTCAGGACCGAGGCGAAAATGAAGACGGTGATGGCAACCCAGCGGGCGGGGATGGGTGTTCGCACGTGGTGATTGTAGCGTGGATAGATCCTAAGACTTTAGTTTCCCAAGCCCCAACCTCGCGAGACTCTGCTCCAGGAGTTTCGGATCGAACCGAATCCCTTGCTCGATCAGGTCCAGGTAGACTAATCTCAGGTCGTCAATCTTATGGAGACGGGCTCCGCGTTCGAGGATCGCGATGGAGCCCGCTACCGTGAGCCCCGCAGTCTTGGCGGCCTCCGGGCTCGCACTTCATCGATGAGGATTAAGTCGGCGCCCAGAGCCGAGGCCAAGTAAATGGCGCTCTGCTCTCCAACTCCGAGGCCAGCACATGCAGCTTGCAGTGATTCCACAGGACCCGATGGATCTGGATGCACCCGAATCCACAAGGCGCTCTGAACCTCTTCGGCGCCCGGCAGCCCTGCACCCGCGAGCGTCACTTCCTCATAAACGTGGCGCGGAATGGACACTTGCGAATAAAGCTCGTGCAGCAGTTCAATGTGATGAGCGCGAGCGAGAGTGATGAGAGGGGAGGAATCGGAGACGACGATCAAGAGCTCAGACGTTCGAGGGTCCGGCGATCCTCCTCCAGATCCGTGAGGCCGTAGTGCATTGAGACTTCATGCCGTCCTGCGAAGACCATAAACGCCTCAACCGGCGTTTGCGATAATTCCGCGGCGCGTCCCAACGATATTTTGTTCTCGCGATAAAGTTCGAGAGCGAGGAGCATAGTGGCTTCCCGCGATGCGTCGGCGGGATTCACGCCAGCCGCCGCGAGTAGCTCTGCCGGAAGGGTAACCTGAACGCCATCCATGTTCCTAGCTTACCTTTTCTGGTTGAAGCTGCTTCAACTGGCCTTCCAGCAGATCCAAAACTCTCCCTGCGTCGTGCGCGCCATCGAGCGGCAGTCGCAGCACGCCGGCGGGAGTGAACTGCGCGCCTTCGGTGCCGGTCACCAGGTTCATCAGGCGCTTCGGATCGATGTGCGCTTCCTTGTGGAATTTGACGTTGAGCACGCCGGCGCGCCGGTCGATGGCTTCGATTCCGAGCTGCTGCGCCGAGCCTTTGAGCGCGGAGAATTTCAGCAGATTGCGCACGGCCTCAGGCGCGGGACCGTAGCGGTCTTCCAGCTCCGCCAGCGCTTCCGCCGAGGCTTCGGGCGTGGCGGCGTCGGCGATGCGTTTGTACGCGCGCAGGCGCTGGTGTTCGTCGGAAATGTATTCGGTCGGAATGCGGATGTCGAGGCCCGAGATTGAGCGTGGAATGCACTTGCAGCGGCGCTTCTTCGCCTTTCAGCTCATGCACGGTCTCTTCCAGCAGGCGGATGTACATGTCGAAGCCGACCGCGCCGATGTGTCCGTGCTGCTCGCCGCCCAGGATATTGCCCGCGCCGCGCAGCTCCAGATCGAGCGCGGCGATTTTGAAACCCGCGCCGAGATCGCTGAATTCCTTAAGGGCGGCCAGGCGCTTGCGTGCGATCTCGCTCAGCTCGGTGTCTGGCGGGAACCAGCAAATACGCGTACGCGCGGCGATTCGACCGTCCCACGCGGCCCGCGCAACTGGTACAGCTCCGACAAGCCGTAGCGCTCGGCGTTCTCGATGATCATGGTGTTGGCGAGCGGAATGTCGAGGCCGTTTTCGGCAATCGTCGTGCACACAAACACATCGTAGTCGTGCTGCATGAAGGCCAGGATGGCATGCTCCAGCGCCGCTTCGCCCATCTGCCCATGCCCGACGCCCACGCGAACGCCCGGCACCAAATCCTGAATGGCCGACGCGCGCATGTAAATGCTGTCCACGCGATTGTGGATGAAATAAACCTGGCCGCCGCGCGCGATCTCCTGCTCGATGGCGGTGCGAATCAGATCGTTGCCGTAATGCGCCACCACGGTATGGATCGCCAGGCGATCCTTGGGCGGCGTTTCGATCACCGACATGTCGCGCAGGCCGGCCAGCGACATGTGCAGCGTGCGCGGAATCGGCGTGGCGCTCATGGTGAGCACGTCCACGTTGTGCTTGAGCTGCTTGATGCGCTCTTTGTGGCGAACGCCGAAGCGCTGTTCCTCATCGACCACCAGCAGGCCGAGATCCTTGAATTTCACGTCCTGCGAAAGGATGCGATGCGTGCCGATCACGATGTCGACTCTGCCTTCGGCCAGGCCTTCCAGCACTTCGGCGATTTCCTTCTTATCGCGGAAGCGGCTGAGCATTTCGATGCGGACCGGGAAAGCCGCAAAACGGCGCTTGAATGTTTCGAAGTGCTGGTAGGCGAGGACGGTGGTAGGCGCGAGCACTGCCGTCTGCTTGCCGTCGCCCAGGCCCTTGAACGCGGCGCGCATTGCGACTTCCGTCTTGCCGTAGCCCACGTCGCCGCACAGCAGCCGGTCCATGGGATGCGTGCTCTCCATGTCTTTCTTGATCTGCTTGATGGCCGCGAGCTGGTCTTTGGTTTCGGTGAAATCGAAGGCGTCTTCGAATTCGCGCTGCCAGTTGCTGTCGGGCGAATAGCTGAAGCCTTCGGCCATGCGGCGCTGCGCGTAGAGTTTCAATAGCTCGTCGGCCATGTCGCGCATCTTGGCTTTGACGCGCGATTTGGTGCGTTCCCAGGTCACGCCGCCCAAGCGATCGAGCCCGGGCGCTGCGCCTTCCCCAGCGCCGCGATATTTCTGGATCAGATCCAGGCGCGAGAGCGGGACGTAGAGCTTGGCATCGTTGGCGTATTCGAGCAGCATGAAGTCGCCCTTGTTGTCGCCTTGTGCGATCTCGCGCGTGCCCAGGAACCGGCCGATGCCGTGCGCTTCGTGGACCACGTAGTCGCCCGGTTTCAAATCGGCCATGTCGGCGGTGAAGGCGGCGAGCTGCGATTTGGTGGGGCCGGGCTTGGCGACGAGGTCGGACGAATCGAAAAGATCTTCGGAACCGAAGACGGCGATTTGGGCTTCGGGGAAGACGACGCCGCGGCGGACCAGTCCTTTCACAAGGAACGTGCTGGCGGCGGTGCCGGCGACGTAGGATCGTTCGGCGAGATAGGGGCGAGTGGCGTCGGCGGGATCGAGGCCTAACTGGAAGGGGACTGAATACTCCTGGAAAATATCGGCGAGGCGCTCCAGTTCGCCCGAGGATCGAGCGAAGAAGACCACGCGATAGCCGTGCTCCACCAGATTGCGTGCTTCGGCGATCGCGGCCTGGATATTGCCGTGGAAGGCTAGAGAGGGCCGGGAGGCCGTCACAGGATTGGTGGTCAGGGATTGGGGATTGGTGATGAGCTCCAGTTCGCGGATGGCGACTTCGGCGTTTCCTTCGAGGGCCTGGCGCAGCTCGGGCCAGGTGTAGAAATTTGCTTCCGGCGGGCAGGCGAATGGATGATCCGGCTTGTCTTCTAAACGCTTCCACAGGCGTTCGGATGCGGCGGCGGCCTGCTCCGGCTCATCGACAACGATAAGGGGATTTTCGGTGAGCGAGAAGAGCGAATGCTTGCGCGGGCGGACGAGCGGTACGGCGAATTCCCATCCCGGAAACGGATCGCCCGGGCTGGCAACGTCCATTTGATCCGCCAGCTCGATAAATAATTCACGCGATTTGGGATATTCAGCCAGCGGTAACAGCGTCGCTTCGGAGACCTTCATCACAGAGCGCTGCGTCTCCACGTCGAATCGTCGGATGGATTCGATCAGGTCGCCAAACAGCTCGATGCGGATCGGCTTGGACGCTTCGGCGGGGAAAATGTCGAGGATGCCTCCGCGCAGCGAATATTCGCCAACCATTTCCACCGGGTCGCGCTTCTCGTAGCCGATGCTCTCCAAATGTGCGAGCAGATCTTCGAGCGGAATCTCCTCGCCGACGCGCAAGGTG
This sequence comes from Bryobacterales bacterium, assembly GCA_963713415.1. GTDB lineage: Bacteria > Acidobacteriota > Terriglobia > Bryobacterales > Bryobacteraceae > Palsa-89. Next base: position 379,913 of record CAVQLV010000004.1, read on the forward strand.
AGGGCGAGCTGTCGGTAAAACTCCGCGGCTTCGGTGCGCAGCAACGCGGCCGCTACCGGCGTGATGGTGATGCTGGTTTTGCGCGAGGCCATCCGCCACAGGCCGATGGCGCGCTGTTCGCTGATTTCGCTGTGCGGGGACATGCGCTGCGCGGGCAGCACGTCCATGGCGGGGATGGTTTGCGGGCGCGGCAGATCGGAGGTGACGAGGAGATCGAAAAACGTGTCCACCAATTCGCCGAGAGTTTCGGCTTGCTTGTTGCCGTCCACCACTACCACGACGTTGCGCTCGGTGGCCTGCCATAGCAGCACGATGTAGAGGGCTTTCGCGGTGGTGGTAAGTCCGGAGAGCGACTGGCGCGCGTGCGGATCGCGCAGCAGCCGACTGACCACCTCTTGAAAGGCAGCGTCGCGACTGAGCGACTGGAACAGATCACGGATCGCTGGATGTGTCACAAGAGAAGAGTCACGAGATGGCGCTGGCGCGTGGAAGGCCTGAGCTTTACGGTTCTATTTTAGCCTGGGTGTGGGCGATGCATTTGCCATGAGCCGTGAAGGCCGAGCGTCGGCACGAGTGCCGACGCGGCACGCAGGAGTGCGTGCGCCACATCGTCGTCGCGCAATTGAAGCGTTATTTCGCTATGTGGATCGCGCTTAGCGACCATGGAGCCCGTGAACACCACCGTGCACGTGCACGGCTGGGCGGAGTCTCGCCCGAGAATGTGACCCTTCACATGGGTGTTCTCGGGCCTCGCCGAAGCGTACCAGGTAGTGGCTGCTGCGAAGGCGCCGGTACGGTTGCTTTGAACGCGTGAGAACGACATGCAGCGCTTCTATCGGCAATCCGCGTGCCGGCGTTTGAGCGGTGCACTCGATGTGTGATGGCAATATCGCGGCGTGGCCGCAGCGCGTGGTCCCGACTCCGGATTCGTGCGCTTGTCCAAATAGCCTTACTTGGAGAACGAGTCGAGAAACATCGCGCGGAAAGCGACGGCGTTAGCATTTACGGCCACATTCACATTGGGTTTGCCCGCGGTCGCCTCCGTTCGTCCCTCTTCGGGAGGTTTCAGTTTGATTTCGATGTGCATGGCGGTAACCTTCACGATGCCCGGCCGTAGCAGCGCGGCGGCGGCCAGAGGATCCCACGCGTAGAAGATTCCCTGGTCGATCGTCTCCCGATCCGCTTCCAGCACTTGGGTGACGACGCGCCCGAGCGGCGAGCGCGCTTTGATTGCGAACTCGCGCAGAAATTGGGGACCGATTTTGACTTTATTCGTCGCGTCCAGCGCGATCAGCCGGATGGGCACGCCGGAACGAAAAACAATGCTCGCGGCCAGTGGATCGATGAAGATGTTCCATTCGGCGGTGCTGTTATTGGTGTGGAACACACCGCCATCCTGAAGATTGCCGGGCACTCGCACCGCTCCGCCCATCAGCACGATCTCGCGAATGTGCGCCGCCACGGAAGGATCGCGCTCCATCGCCTCCGCAATATTAGTGAGCGGACCAAGTGCGAGAATCTGCATTGGGGTTCGAGCCCTTCTCAACCGCTCCACCAGGTAATCCGTCGCACGCTTGGTTGCGGGCGGCCGGGACACCGGCGGAAGCGCAACTCCCGGAAGGTCGTCTGAAATCGTACGCCATGCTGCCGGAAATTCCGCCGTGCCGCGCAACGGAGTGTTCCGCCCGGCGAACACTGGCACTCGTTTGCGGCCGGCCAGATCCAGCAGACGGCCCATATTGCGCGCGCCTGCATCCACGTGAGCCACTCCGTTGACGACCGTAATAGCATCGATCGCGACGCTGGGGTGCGAAAGCAGCAGCGCCACGGCCATAAAGTCGTCCGAGCCGGCATCGGTGTCGATCAGAATCGGCGCGGACTGCGCACCGGCAAAGAGTGTGGCGAGGAAGAGCGCGGCTAGCGCACGCGGCAGGAACACACCCGAGACGATAACACGATTACGTGGTTTTCGACGTTAACGCCTTGGGATAAACCATCACACCCGTTTCGGTGTCGCGAAATATCTTGTAGAGAATCTGGTTGGTGGGGAGCTGGCTTTCGAGGAAGTCAACGCCCTCGGCGGCGATGATAAAGCTGCTGCGATCGTCCTGCACGACATAGCGCTTGGCGCGGAGATACCACAAGGCAAATAGCAGCCGCTCGCGGGGGAACGCCATGATGTTCTCCATGTCGAGCAAAGAGAGCGCGGCGTAATCCGGATTCGCGCGGCGCTTGCTGTAGAGCAAACACAGTACGCCGATGCGGATCTTGGCCTCGGCATCGATTCCGTCGGTGAATTCTTTTCCCAGAAAGATGGGCAGCGGCCCGGCCTGGTTCACTTCGAATTGGCGATCATATTCTTTCCGTTTCACGGGATCGCGCAGAAGCTGGTACGCCTCATTCAACACCCGAAACCGTTCAGCGTCGCCGGTTTGCAGGTTGTCGGGCCGATAACGGGCCGCCATAATACGATACACACGCTCGATGGTTTCAACCTCCGCCCGAGGATTAATCTGCAGCAGATCGTAGTAATTTACAGGTGCTGGAACGCGCATCTGCCTAGTTATCGGCAGGAATCGCGGCCGCTCCATAGGGCGTCTCGCCTAGGCGATTTCACCTACTGGCGGATGTACCATCAAGCATGCGTTCCAAACTGCATCGCGTGCCTTCCAGACTGCATCGGGGCCAATTCGTCTTGTGCTTGTTGTTCGCTTTGCCTGCGGCCGCGCAGCTTGATTCCGCCGCACTGCGCGCCAAGTTCGGCGAGCCGCTCCACAGAGAAACGTTCCATATGCCACAAGGGTTCGACCTGATGGTCGATTACGGGCCAGGCGATCAAGTATGCAAATTGACGGTTCCGGCCGATCCGCCGCCGTTGCCCAATGCGTCCGGCGGTTTCAACGGAAGGCAGGCGATGCGGGATTTTCTCGCGGACTTGGTGCCCAGCTCGATCCGCGGAAAAGAACTGGGTCGCATGGCGGAGCAATTCGGCATCGCGTCGGTGTCGATCACGGAATATGAACACGTCACCATCGCTGAGTCAGATCACGCGGGCTGGCCGGGGCATGGCGATACTCTTACCGTCGTTTTCAAAGACCCAGGCTGTCGCTAGCCCAGTTGCGGCAGCGCCTGCTCCAGCGCTTCCACAAAGAAGTATTCGCCCCAGATCACCGATTCATCCACGCCTAATTCCTTCGGCAAATGGTACACCCCGCTCTTCAGAATGCCCTCCCATTTCTTGTCCTTCTTCGCCAGGTAATGATCGCACAGCGTTCGCAGAATCCGAATGGCGAGCGACCAATAATGATGCCCTTTCACCGGGTCCTGAAGCAGCCGGCACAGGCGGAGCAATCCGGAAGCGGCGATGGCGGCGGCCGATGTATCGAGCAAACGGCGTGACTCGGGCGGCGCGTTGAAGTCCCAGGGTGGAACGCCGTCGCTGTTGCAATGCAGGATGTAGTAATCGGCGCAGGATTCGGCCGTTTCCAGAAACCGCGGATCGCGGCTATATTCGTAGGAAAGGCTGAAACCGTACAGCGCCCACGCCAAGCCGCGCGACCAGCAGGAATCGCCCCGATAACCCTGTTGCGTGCTCTGCCGCAAAAACTCGCCGCTCTGCAGATCGAAAATCCCTTCCTGCGCGGTGGACCCATCGCCGCGCACCAGGTTGCGGCGCGTGGTCAGGCAGTGGCGCAGTGCGATGTCGCGAAGCCGGCGGTCGCCCGTTTCCCGCGCGGCATAAAAGATGATCCCGACGTTCATCATGATATCGATGAAGAGCGAATTCTCGCCGACAAACGATCGCAGGTATTGCCCGTTCTCCTTGAAGCGCAACGACTCGGTCTTGCCGGCCTGAATGAGCGCATCTTTCAGCTTGGGATCTTGTGTCAGGCGATACCACCGGTAATAAGTGGACATGAAGATGAACCCCAGATCATGAACGTCTCGATCATGCTGGCGCGGCGCGAGCGGAGTGGTATACCGCACGGCCTGCTCCAGCCAGAATTTGTCGGCGGAGCCGGAGGCCATGTTCCACTTGTGGAAAATCCACATCATTCCCGGGAAAAATCCGTCGCACCAGTTGGTCCACACCTGACCTTCGTGCTTCCACTTTCCTTCGGCGGTGTACATCGGATAGAAGCCCGGATGAGTCTCCACGAGCTTGCGGGTCTGTTGCTGCGCGAATCGCATCGCGTCTTCAAAGAGCGCGCGGTCGGTTTCCAGAACGAATTGGATCATGCTTTCTGGATTCTAGCAGCCCCGGCGAGGCTCACTTGTTTGCGGGCGAAGAATCGGCATCTGAAAACTTGAGAACCGACTCGCCGACAAACTCACGGCAGTTTTCAAACGTGACAATGTTACGAACTTCCTCGCCAAACACGTCCTTCGGCCCTGCATGGACGGAGCGCGCGGGCAGTAGAAACGGGGACCCGCCGATCGAGACGAAACCGTAGTCGGTAGTGGTGACGTCGGAGGCCATCTTCAGCAGTTGGGGGCAGACCGTCCGCGGAGACCACCAGGCGCATCAAGTCAGTGTTTCGGCTGTCACGCAGAAAGAGCCGCTATAGCGGAGATGGCTTCATCAACGGAGGATTTGATGCTAAATCGGCTGACCAAAAGTCGCACCGTGTTCGAGAAAAATGCTTCCAACAACCACGGCGAATTGGCCGTTCCCAATAGGTCCGTCAACCAGCGTGCTTAGATTAGCCTCATCCATCCGGCCGGTACCCGGCAATCAAGGCGCATGGATCGTGCGATGCTCTTGGAAAACGTGTAATTCGGCAAGCGCCACAGGTTTTCGCTGGCCCGTGTTTTGATCCGGCCGAGCAGTGATTGCCCCGGGGAAGCGATCTGCGCATTCACCGCCATGGCCAAGATGAAAGCAGCGCCCGCATTTGCAAGATTATATCTCGCGATTTATCGCGGCGATCTGCTACCATCGCAATGCATGGCGGCAACCAAGATCACAGTCAACAATAACGGATCCATTCGCGTCGAAGGCGATTTCAGCATTCATGACGCCGAAGGCAAAGAGTTTGGATTGGGCGGACGCAGCATCATTTCACTTTGCCGCTGCGGCCACTCCGCGAACAAGCCGTTTTGCGATGGCAGCCATAAGGTGAATGGATTCGCGTCGAGTTGCGAAGCCCGCGATTTGCCACCCAAGGTTTAGGCCGATCTTGCCAGCGCCGGAGTAGTCTCCTGGGCCAGAGATGCATTTAGAAAATCGTCCGACCTTTCCGAGGATTAAATCCAAGCGGTGGTCCAGGTTCAGCCCAGCGTGGCTCCAGGGTTGGGCAGAAGTGGCGGCGTGGCAGAGTGCTGCGCCGCGTTTCTAATTCGGACTCGGCTTATCGACCTTATCGATCACCATCACATCAACCAGAGCTTTGGTCGTTCCCATTTTGAGCCCCAGTTGCTGTTGCATCGCGGCGAAGAGATCCGGCGGCGCGTCAGGGTCCGGCACCGCTGGTGCGCCATTGGGCGCAGGTCCGCCACCGAAGCCGCTCCTCTGCGAAGGGTCCGGTGTCCACTTCAGAAGCAACGAATAGCGCGTATCGCCCAGACCAGTCTGGTCCACGACGGGCTGCTCCATGAACTGAGCCTGCATTACGCTGGCGAATTCCGCGATGGTCGCGTTGCGCACGTTGAAACCGCGCTGCGGAATTCCCCCGAATCCAGGAATCGGCAACTTGTTGTTTTCTTCCTTCTTAATCTTCTCGCCACCCTTCGCCACGGTAATCGCGTAGACGGATAGTTCTTTCTTCTCGTGATGAAATGTCAGGTTAAACCGCTCCATCAGCAGCTTCTGAAGCATGGCTTTCATCTGGTTGACACTGGGCATGCCGGGGACACTGGGCTTCGCCGAAAGGTCGAACTTCTCGGAATCCACCCACGCAGGCGCACCGATTACCTGCTTCGGATGCATGTCGTAGGCGAATTTGATCAGGTCGGAAAGGTTTGTGTTCAGGGTGTTGAACATGCCGCTTCTGTTCACCGTGATTCCCCAGCCAGGCCGATTGGGATCCGACGGTTTGATGGTAGCGACTTCGAATTCCGGTTTCGCCTTTTCGTCCATCATTTTCGGCGGTGGAAGAGGCTCCGGAATAGTCCATGCGGTCTCCGAAGTGGCTTTCACCAGCGTCAGCGGCAGCGGAGCCCCCTGCGTCCACGTCCCGGTGATCGTTCCTCCATCCGCGCTGAGTTTTCCCTCGTAGCTGCCATTGATAGGAGCAACCGCGATTTTCAGCGTTGAACCGCTCTGAGTGACCGTGGTAGCTGGTATCGGCTGTCCGCCTTGATCGATGCTGAACATCTCGGCCTTGAGACGGTCGGCATCGGTAGTCGAAATCTTGATCACGATGCGCAGTTCCCCTTTCGGAGCCTGCGGTATCTTCAGCGCGCCCTGCCATGCACCGGTCATGGTCTGAGCAAACACTGTGCCACCTGGTAAGGATGCCAGGGCAACCATCCACAGCATCAGCTTCCTCATCGGAAACCTCCTGGAACCTCTGCGGGATTAACTTCAATCCCGGGTTGGGCGATGGGTCCTCTGCGCGGCGGGCGCATCGACTTTATCGCGTTTCAGAAGATGCGGAAGTGGAATCGGAGGACACGATCGGCATATTCACTCGATCGTTTCCATTATCCTACTGCCTTTTGGCTAATACGAACTTGTAATATTGCGGCCGTGATCCAAACTCTCCGAGAGAATCACAAAAGTCGCAATCGCACGAGCATCGCTTTTAAACTCGCGACTCCACCCAAGTCCAATATTTGCGAGTCCCAACTGTCAACTGCGCAGTTTCGGTGAGGTCAGTGGGCGGCCGGGCGAATTCCAGGAGCTGCGCGTGGCCGGCAACTCTGAATTGAGCTGCGGGGCAATGCGTGTGCCCCCACATTCCAACGGATCAATCGCAGCTTCGGGGACCCTGATGCTCTTGACACCAAGCCGGGCGCTGGAAGGTACTCGTCTTTCGATTAAGAGCGGGTTTACTGGCACGCTGCAGTCAGTGTCCGGCAGTGCTGGCAGCGTTCACCGTGGCGCCCTTCCAGCTTGTACATCCGGCGGACCACCTTGGCTTTGTCCACGCCCATTTCTGGTGGTGCGGAAGGGATAGAGAGAAGATGCTTCTGCAGAACGCGTTCGTGGATGCGCTCGACGATGTTGAATGGGCGTTTCCGCTGGCGGAGTGCGTCCACATCGGCGGTTTCGCAATCGGTGTCGGATCAATCGCACTGGTCGACTTTCGGATGCTGAACCTCGGACTGCGACATGAGACTGCTGCGCGGATTCTCAGGTACACCGAGCTCTGGACGATCATCGCGCTGGTCTTCGTCGTGTTCTCCGGCGCCATGCTGTTTGTGTCGCAGGCCAGCGTTTACCTGGTGAATCAGATCTTTCCGATAAAAATGTACGTGCTACTGGCGGCGCTCATCTACAATTTCACCATCCACAGAAAAGTAGCAACCATGGAGAAGCCGCCGCCGATGCTGAGCAAAGTGGTGGCCATCGTATCCCTGCTGCTGTGGGTGGGGGGCGTTTTTGGCGGGATTTTCACCGGATTCCTGGAATAGAGATTATCCCGCGTGTCTATCGCTCAATCCCTCGAGAACATTGGCTTTCTCTCTGACTTCAGCGACTCGGTGCTGGTGTATCCGATCGTTCTGTCAATTCATCTGACGTGCATCGCGCTGTTCCGCGGCATGATCCTGATGACGAACCTGCGCTTGCTCGGTCTTACATTTAACAGCGTGACAATCACCCAGATGGTTACCAGCCTCCGCCTGTGGAAACGTGTGGGGGGGACGATCATGATCGCCACCGGCCTGCTGCTCGCAACGTCGGAGGCGACAAAGTAGGCTCCCAACCCTTACTTCTGGACTAAGATGATCGTTCTGTGCCTGATCTTCATACACGGCTTCGTCTTCCGCCCCATCGTTTACAATCGAACCGAAGAACTGGATCGATCCAAGGTCATCCCGGGGAATGTGAAAGTGGCCGCGATTCTCTCGCTGGTCCTCTGGACAGCCATGTTCACTATGGGAAGGCTCATCGCCTACTGGGAATGAAATCAGCCCGCTGTCTGGGCAGGCTTTCGGTGGGTTGGCGTCGCGTGTTCGGGACTAACGAGGCGAATCGTGGTGGGAATGCGACTCATCAGGAGCTTGCGGAGAGCAAACGAGGAATCAGATAGAGCTCGTCACTGAAAACGCCTTGCGTTTTTGCTTGCGACTTCTACCGGCCAAGCGCGGTAATCGGAGACATAGCCCAGATATCGATGCTTCGTAGAAACGATGTATCGCCGATAGTCCGATAAGTTTTGCTTCGTGCTAGGCTGCCACAGTCGCGCATTCGTTCCCGCCGACGGCGAACTGGCGGGCAGCCACTGTCTGTGCCTTGAAGCTGGCGTTAGCGACCAACAGCATCACGTTTCGTATCGTCATGCCCGAAGCCGCCATGGATCATGGCTTGGCGTGGTACGCGTACGTCACTCCGCTTAGTCCCTGCCGCCGCTTAACGGAATTCTTTGATAGACTCTGGCCGTACGAACAAGCCCGCACTACAAAGAGGAGGATAATGAACAAGCGCCAATTCCTGCGCCGGGCCCGTGATCTGGCCGCCTTCGCCTCACTCGGTGGCGTCCGAAGCGAGCTGCTGACCTCGCTTGACGCGCAGACGGTGAATTCCTCGAGCGCTGCCAGGGATAATCGCATCGCTCGTGTCACTGCGACCGCGGTGAATGTCCCTTGTGAATATGTGGCGGGATCTTACAAGCGGCCGATCCGTATGGGTGGCGTCGTGGCTGAGGTGGAGACCGCGGACGGACTTACCGGGCACGGGTTCACTTCGATTATCAACAATGAGATTGTCGTGCCGGCCATTCGTGACGTCGTGGCGCCGTACCTCAAAGGCAAAGACGCCATGGCCCGCGAAATGATTTCCGAGGACCTCTATTGGCGCATGACGCCGCGAGGTCAGTCGGGCCATGTGGTTCAAGCTCTCGCGGCCGTCGATTGCGCACTCTGGGATATTGCCGGGAAGCGATATAACGAGCCAATCTGGCGGCTGCTCGGAGGGGCTCGCAATGAAGTCCGGGTCTACACCACGTGCGGGCAGAATTTCCTGACCCGCGACGAACTCGCGCAGTCCGCCCGCGACATGGTGAAAAGCGGCCTGCCCCGCCTGAAAATGGTTGTCGCCTCGGGCGCCGCAGATATCGACAGATCCAACAAGCCGATCGAAGCAATCCTCAATGAAGACGTGGCACGTGTCCGCGCTATGCGCGAAGCCGCGGGACCCGACGCGTCAGTCTCGATCGACGCCAATCAGAGCCTCGACGAATATCAGGCGCGTCACTTCGCCCGTCAGATCGCCGACTACAACATTGGCTTCTTCGAAGAGCCTCTGCGTGCGAACGACATTGAGAGGCTCGCAGAATTCCGCCGCCAAGCGCCCATGCCGATCGCCGCAGGGCAGAACGAAACGAAACTCTCCCGCTGGCGCGACATGCTGGAGAATAACGCCGTGGACTTGCTTCAGCTCAACGTCTGCATGGGCGGTGGCTTCACGGCTGCTGTGAAGGTGGCTGGAATGGCGCAGGCGTTCGGTGTTCCCATCGCCAATGCGGGCGCCTATTCGAATTTCAATATGCACCTCCACGCCGGAGTCGCGAACGGCGGCCTGTGCGAATGGCACCTCAGCGCGGTCGCCATGTGCCGCGTCCTTTACAAAGGAACTCCCGAACTTACGGAGGGCGACCGCATCGTGCTCCCGAGAACCCCTGGCCTCGGCTTCGAATTGGACCGCGACGCGATGAAGGACTTCGCGGCGAAGAGCTAATTGTGCACCACGGACACGCCGATTCTAGCGCCGTAAAGCTGTGGTTCCGGAAGAGAAAGCCGAAGGCGTAATAATAACCGTCTGGAGTTTTCAAGGCGATACCGCGGATGGTATCAACTTGACACTTCTTGTAGATTTGTTTCAATCTATTGGTATTCCTGCAAGACTCGTTCCTAGTTAAGCTGACCTGGTTACACTGACCCTATTCTTATGAGTCCAAAACATCCGGGTGCACAAAGAAGGCCTCCGGGAGGAGGGCTTTTCGCCCTGCTCCAGCCATACCGGGGCTTGATAGCCACGCTGGTCGTGATGACGATTGTTGGGAACGGGCTTGCCCTGGTAGTGCCCGAACTCATCTCGCACGCCATCGATGCCTACACCCGGCGGACCTTCGTGCTCTCGACTTTAGTGCTGCAATTCTTCGTCATCGCGTTCCTGGTGTTCGCATTGAACTATCTGCAGAACATCACGCAGACCTACGCCTCCGAGCGCGTCGCGCGGGACCTTCGCACGCGATTGGCCGCTAAGATCGCCACCCAGTCCTACAGCAGCATCGAGAAACTGACGCCCGCCAAACTCCTGACCAATCTCACCTCGGACGTCGACGGCGTGAAGTTGTTCGTCTCCCAGGCGGTGGCCACCATCATTGCCTCGCTCTTCCTGATCGTCGGCGCGAGCGTGATGCTGCTCACCATCAACTGGCGGTTGGGGCTAAGCGTCCTGGGCGTAGTGCCGGTGGTGGGCGGCACCTTTTTCTTCGCGCTCCGGAAAGTCCGGGTTCTGTTCCGGCGTGGCCAGGAAGCCATCGACTGGCTGAACCGTGTGATCAATGAGAGTATCCTGGCAGCCACGCTCATCCGCATCCTCAATTCGCAGCGGTTCGAGGCGGAGAAGTTCTCGGCCGCGAACAGCGAGTCCCTCGATATCGGCCTCGCGATCCTCCGGATCATGTCCGCCATGATCCCGTCCATCACCCTCGCCGTCAATCTCGCGACCATCATCATTCTTCTGCTGGGCGGCAGCTTCGTGATGCGGGGCAGCATGACGCTCGGGGATTTCACGGCCTTCAACAGTTATCTCGCGATGCTAATCTTTCCCATCATCCTGTTGGGATTCATGAGCAACGTGATGGCGCAGGCCGGCGCCTCCTATATGCGTTTGAGCGCGGTCCTGATGGCGCCGGAGACCAGGAAATCCGGCACGCTCAAGCCGGCTCTTCGGGGCGACCTGGCCGTCGATAACGTCTCGCTCGCGTTCGGCGACAAGGAGGCTCTCAAGAACATTTCTTTCTCGGCGAAGGGTGGCACGAAAACCGCTGTCATCGGCCCCACGGCCGCAGGGAAGACACAGTTGCTGTACGTGCTCATCGGGCTCCTGGAGCCGACGTCGGGAACTGTCACCTATGATGGCGAGCCGCTCGACGCATACGACAAAGAAGCCTTGCACCGCCAGGTAGGCTTTGTGTTTCAAGACAGCATCCTATTCAACATGACGCTCCGGGAGAACATCGCCTTCAGCTCGGGCATCCCGGACCAGGACCTGGAAAAGGCGATTGCGGCCGCGGAGCTGCGCGATTTTATTGGGACCCTTCCAGAGGGCCTGGACACGGTGGTGTCCGAGCGCGGAACCACACTTTCCGGCGGCCAGAAGCAGCGCGTGATGCTGGCCCGCGCCCTGGCGCTGAATCCCAAGGTGCTGTTGCTCGACGACTTCACCGCGCGCGTCGACACTACAACCGAGCGCGCCATTCTGAGGAACATTCACGAACAATATCCGGGCATCACTCTGATCTCGGTAACGCAAAAGATTGCATCGGTGGAGGACTACGACCAGATTCTTCTTTTGATGGAAGGCGAGTTGCTCGCCACCGGAACCCACGCGAAGCTTATGGAGACTTCGCCTGAATACGTGCAGATTTACGATTCGCAGCAGAGCACCAATTTCTATGAAGTACAAGCTTGAAACCAGTAAGGCATTTGGCGGGAAGCGGTCCCTGCGGGCCGGGATCAAACGCTTCGCGCCGTTAATCGTTCCCGAGCGCGGCTACATCGCGGTGGCGCTGGCCGCCATGCTGGTGAGTTCCGGCGCGACGCTGGTGGGCCCGGTCATCATTGCCCGTGCGGTGGATACCTATGTTCGGCTGAAAGACGGCCACGGCCTGCTGCTCGCCTCCATTTTATTGCTGGCCGTTTACGTACTCGGCGTGATCGCCAGCTATACCCAAATCCGCACCATGGGCGGCGTGGGGCGGCGCGTGCTGTTTGGCCTGCGGAACCAGCTCTTCGCGAAACTGCAAGATCTTCCCCTGGCATTCTTCACCGAAAACAAGACCGGAGACCTGATCTCGCGCGTTAATAATGACACCGATAAGCTGAACCAGTTCGTCGCTCAGGCCCTGATGCAGTTTCTCAGCAGCCTGTTCCTGATGACGGGCGTGGCCGTGTTCGTCCTGTCGCTCAACTTCCGCCTGGGAGTCGCGGCGCTTTTGCCGGCCGTCGGCGTGTTCGCGGTGACCAAGGCCACTGGCGCGTGGGTAAAACGCAAGAACATGCGGAGCATGCAGACCCTCGGCGGGCTAAGCGCCGAGGTTCAGGAAAGCCTGCACAATTTCAAAGTGATTGTGGCGTTCAACCGGCTGGATTATTTTCAGCGAAAATTCAAGACGGTCAACGATAGCAATTACAGCGCTTCCGTATCGGCCGGTTTTGCCAACAACATATTTATGCCGATGTACGGCTTCGCGCACAACCTGGCGATGCTTGTGGTGGTGGCGTACGGCATTATTCTGATCGGAGCGACGGAGACGACGGCGGGCCTGCTGATTGGATTTTTGCTCTACGTCAACAATTTTTACGGGCCGATGCGGCAACTCGCAACCGTGTGGTCGTCCTACCAGCTCGCGCTGGCGGCGCTCGATCGCATCTCCGAAGTGCTCGCACTGGAATCGGACATGCCGGTATTGCCGGCGGGCACACCCGAATCCGCTTCCGTTCTCCAATTTCGGAAGGTTCACTTCCAATATCCCGGAGGCAAGGAAATTCTGCACGACATTACGCTGGAGCTCGAGAAGGGCACGGTGTATGCGCTGGTGGGCCCCACTGGAGGCGGGAAGACGACCACGGCTTCCCTTATGGCGCGCCTGTACGATGCTACGGCGGGATCCATTATGCTGGACGGCCGCGACATCCGGTCGGTTCCCGCGGCCGAACGCGCCCGCAAGATTGGCGTGATTCCGCAGGAGCCGTTTCTCTTTAGCGGGACGGTTCGCGACAACATCGTGTACGGGAACGAAGATTATGCAAATTGTTCCGCCGAGCAGCTGGCCGCCGTGTTAAGGGAGTCCAATTTATCGAGCCTGCTCTCGCGCTTTCCGGAAGGTTTGGAAACCAAAGTGGCCAGCAGCGGCAACAGTATCAGCCTGGGCCAAAAGCAGTTGATTGCATTCATGCGCGCCGCTTTGCGAAGCCCCGAGCTTTTGATTCTGGACGAAGCCACAGCCAATATCGACACGGTCACCGAGCAGCTTCTGGAAGAGATTCTGGCGAAGCTGCCAGTAGAAACCACCAAGGTAATCATCGCGCACCGCCTCAACACCATCGACAAGGTGGACCAGATCTTCTTCGTGAACTCGGGGACCATCGCTCTCGCCGGCTCGATGGAACATGCGCTCGATATGCTGCTGCATGAGAAGCGAGCAAGTTAGTCGCCGATTTTAAGCGCCGCCGCCGGAACTTATCGCTCGCCGGCGTGCGGAAGCGGAAGGCATCGCGTTTTCGAAGTGCGATGCCTCCGTCATAGCGGGAGGTGTGTTTGCAAGCACACCGGACAAAGTCAAGATGAGGATCATAACGACTGCCTCGGCCCGCATCAGCCGGACCATGAGTGCAGTGGTGCGGGAAGTGGCGGGACCCTGCACGCATCGGAAACGCGTGCACGCACCCAAGGCGAGGGCCAGCAAGACAAATGCGATCTTGGTCATCAGGATTCTGCCCCAACCGCTACGCCATAGCCCACTCAAGACGCCGTTCAGTTCGTGGTATGAGGTATAAATCCCGGAGATGAATATTGCGGCGAGAGCCCAGGTGACGGTTCTCGATAGGAGTTTTCCATAGCTCCACAGAGCCGTGGGATCGGAGAATTGCGCCAGATGCGGCAGGACCAGAAAGCCGGACGCAACAATCGCGCCAGCCCATACTGCAGTGCCCACGACATGCAGCAACATGAAGAACTCGGCGAGAGTGAAGTCCCCCTCATTCGCCGCGTGGCCCGAGGCGGCCTTTGTGCAGGCGATCAGCAACAGAGAGACAAGGAAGGGCCAGCGCAACATCGGCTTGTTTTTTTGCCTTGCAGCCAGGGCGGAAACGAGCAGCATAACGAGCGCGGCGGAAGTGATGTACCACAGCTTGCCCTGATGCGTAGAGGAGAGAATGTCAGGGATGAGGGCGAGATTTCCCGCGACGCCACTGGATCCGCTCATACTCGCGGCCGCGAACCACGGGCGAACCAATTGGCTGAGGATCATGGAGGCTATGCACGCTAGGCAAAGCCGGTGCAGCGAGAGACGAGGAGAGAGTTTTGCGCTAGAGGAAGCATCCAGCCAATAGAATGCCAGCAAGCATCCGACCAACAAAGCGTAGGCCGTGTCGGACAGGACAACAAAAAAGATGTTCAGCGCAAGGACCGCACCACTCACCTACTTGACCGTGAATTTGTATGCGCCGCGCGAACGATGACTGTCAACCGAAACTCCAACCCAATTCACCGTATAAACGCCGGGAGCAAGAGGAGGAAGCGGAAGCGTCATGGTCTTGGCATCGGCGCCAACCATCGAGTGCTGCTTGCTCACCACGTGGCCGGCGGCATCCGACACGGTGATCGTGCTGAATTTGGGCTCCAGCGCACCATTGAAGTGAATGGTGATGTTCGGCGGAGCAGAGACCGTTGCATCAGCGGCCGGTACCATTAGCTCGGGATGCGTGTGTGCGAAGGCCACCGGAGTCGTCAGAAGCACAGCAAAGGCGAGTAGCGAAAAAGCGATGGCCGCCTTCGAAAATCCGCGGATTGAAATAAAGTTCACGAGTGTCGTTTCCTTTCGCGCTTAATTCAGCCCCGCATAATTATACAGCTCAGTCACGATGGATTTTTCGGCGCCGGCCATCCCGTAGGTATTGCCCGCGCCCTCAATGACGTAGAATTCGTTGGCGGCGTGCGCGCGTCCGCCCAATCCCACCGCCCCTCCGCCGATCGGCATGTGCACCAGGGGGCGCCAGGCGCTGTCCCACCTGTCCATTATTGAACAGGTAGGACGGCCAGTAACCGCCGGTTTCCGATGAATCGGGTACGTGGTTCGCTTCCGCCATTTCGCGGCGGCTGCGCGTGCCGAAAACCTCGTACATGCGTTCGGCGGCTGCGTTGATCTCGTTATTCCGGATCTGAGATGGACCAAGGCACGTCGCCAATGACTTTCATCTCGACGTCTTTGTAGCCGTTGCGATCCAGTTGAGCGCGGATTTTTCGCGTCAGATCCATGCCGTCCATATCCGGTTCATAGCGGATGTTGTGCTTGGATGTGATCTTGTTCGGCAGAATGGCGCCGGCTGCATTGGCGTACATGTTTCCGCCCCAGATGCCGTCTAAATTGAAAGATGTTTCCGTGGTCTGCATGCGGAGCACGTCAAACGGGTTGTCGGCGATGTAGCGCGCCACTCCGAGATTGGCTTCCATGGTCTTGAGATCCCGGCCCTCGGCCCGCTTCCTCAGAGCATCCAAAGTTTCCTTGGTCGGCGGCACCCAGTGCTCCTTCCATCCTTTGATCAAAGGCGTGTTGCCGTCGTCGGATACCAGCGAGGCCAGCATCTTGATGTGACGCCAAGCCGGGCTGTCGACCGATCGCTTGTTCGATCCGTGTATGTTGGACTCCACGGGACCGCGGCCCCAGCTTTTTCCGCTGGTGGTCAACTGGATGTACACGCAGCCTTCCGAACCGCCGGGTCCGAGCATTGTATCGGCGCCCTTGAACAGATCCTGATGGTCGCGAACGAAGCTGCGCAGCCCGATATCCATCCGCTCCTCGTCACCCTCCGCCACAAAGATTATGTTGACGGGCAGCTTCCCACGAACCGCGCGGATTGCCATCAGCGCGTTGTATTGCGCCATTTCAGGCCCCTTGGAATTCATCGCTCCGCGCGCCACCAGAACCTTCTTGAAATTTCCTTGCGGGATAATGGCCGCATCGAACGGCGGCACCTTCCATACATCGGGCTGCGGTCACGGGCATGGTGTCGTACTGCCAGTAGATGACGACCGTCTTGGGCGCGCCCTCATCGCACTTCGCATAAACCACAGGATTGCCTGGCAGACCCCATTCGGTAATGCCGGTGTCGTAGACCTTCGACTGCTGGCAACCCAGTTCGTCATAGAAGCCTTTCACCATCTCGGCCGTTTCCTGAATGCCTTCCCCGCTATTGGAGATGCTGGGCTGGCGAATCCACTTTTGCAACCGTTCGACGTCTTCATCGAAATGGTCGTCGATATGCGCGTAGACTTTTTTCAGTTCTTCGCTTTTGATCTTCGAAAGATCGATCTTGGGAACCGTGTCGCCGTCGGGGCGGTACTTATGGGTGAGCACGGGAGCGGTACTCGTCGCCGACGCATGGGTCGTTTTACAGGATGTGAGAAGAAGCATCGCGCCCGCGGCGCAAAACAGGATCGAAAACGATCGCATAGATTCACCTCGCGTGTTCGTTACCGCACGAGCAATTCGCCATGCAGCATTTTCATGCCGCAACTGAAACTTAAGATGCCGGTCTTGCGAGGAGTCACATCGATCTCCACCGTTTGCCGCGGCGGAAGCGCCTTCTTGATGCCAAGGCTTGGGAAGACGACCTCTTGCGCGCAGTTCTGCGCATCCAGCCGGAAGAACGCCAGTTTCAAAGGCCGGCCGGCCCTCGCAGGGATGCGTGCCGGGTCGAAACCGGCACTGCTGACATTTACCAGCACCGCGCCGGAAGGAACCTTCGGCCCTTGCGTGATCATATTTGCCCCCGGAGCAACCTGATAGATGAATGGGAGCGCGATCACCTGGTTCTCCCTCTGGACCTGAATCCACATTTTGTATTTGCCCGGGCGGCGAAAACCGGTTTGCGTGCGAATCACGCTGGGGGAGGGACCGCTGCGGTAAGTCGCGGCAGGCTGCACAGAATCCTCGATTGGATGGACGTGAATAAATTCCTGAGTATCTTCGCTGATGATTGCGATATGGGCCCACGCGCCCAAGTAAGGCTTCAAATTATGAATGGGCGCGCCGGTCTTCGCGTCGGACACCGTCATGGTGAACTCGATATCTTCGCCGGTTTGCAGCGCCTTGTCCGTGGTCATCACCATCCTCACTCCACCCAGTTTGGTGTCCCAGATGGTAGTGGGAACCAGCGGCACCTTGGCCCTCATCGGACCGGCAACATTCACATCGAAGGCCTCGATCCGGTTCGGGGCGCCGATGGGAGTGTAATCCGCGTAGAGCCGGTAATGGCCTCCGTGGAGAAATGTGTGGGCCACGCGGAGGACATCGCCAGGCACGGGTTGCGGATGGATATGGTCGAACTCCGCCAGATCCTGCGACACCACCATCAGGTGCATCGGTTTTGTGTGCTGAATCTCCAGCTTGTTGACAGCTTTGCCGAAGAAATCCCTTACAGTAAAGACCAGTTGGACGGGTTCACCAGCTTTAGGCCGCGCGGGGATGGTTCGCAATTCCGCGTGATAGCCATTTGCGAACGGGATCTCGGTCTGCTGATTGAGTTCTTGGAATTTGTAGGAAATCGAGGCCGAGGCGATGGCGGTAATGTTGGGCGAACCGGTTCCGATCCAGGACTCGCCGGCGTCATCGATCTGCAGCTTGAGGTTCTTCGGAGCGCCGGACGGGGGCTTAATGGTAAGTGCCAAATCGCTGACGGTGGATGCCGGAAGTTCCTGGCCAGTGGAATCGGTGAAATATATTTGGTAGGCTCCCTTGGGTTTCAGCACGAACTCAGCATTCACTTGACCACTGGCAAAAAGTACGCCGCCATGCTTGGGCTGCAGGCGGCCGATGCCTTGTGCGAATGCTGTTTGCAGGAGTACGGGAGAAAGGAGAGCCATACCGGCTGCAAGAACTCCGGGAGCGGCAAATCTGCGTAATAACATGATGAATTTACTCGTGTCGAAGAGCGTCGATCGGGTCGAGGCGCGATGCGCGTTCGGCTGGATAAAAACCAAAGAACACGCCGACTGCGGCCGAGATTCCGACGGAAAGGGCCACCGAGGAAAATGTCACGGCGGCCGGCCATTCCAGCAGTTTGGTAATCGTGAAAGCGGCTAGAAACCCGAGCAGGATGCCGATGGCGCCACCGCACATCCCAAGCGTCACCGCTTCCACCAGAAACTGCATCAGTACATGACGCGAGCGAGCGCCCACGGCGCGGCGAATGCCGATCTCACGGGTGCGTTCGGTCACGGACACCAGCATGATGTTCATGATCCCGATGCCTCCGACGATCAGCGAAATGGTGGCGGTCGCCGCTAACAACGCTGTCATGGTTGAGCCGGCGCGACTCGAGCGTGCCGGCCATTTCAGCAAGATTCACTTGATCCACCTTCGGCATATTGGCAAGGACGAAAGCCGCAACCGACGTGTAAAGTCCCTTCGTGAGTGCTTCGGCAGCCTGGGTTTTGACGGTGAAATCATCGGGGACCATCAATCCGGCGCCGGAGTGGGGCATCTGATCGCCACCCAGGCCGGTCCGCTTCATCAGCGCCAAAGCATTCTCGGAATCCAGGTGGTGGCGGCTTCGCAGCAGCTTGCGGATGTCGGTCGCAATTCGCGTAGCATCGCCGGCCCGCAGCGCGGCGACAGTGACGATATGAAGGTAGTTGATGTCGAGAACCTTCTGCAGCGATGAGTACGGCATGAATGCGGAGTCGGCCCGATCATCATTGCTGGTGGAGAGAACGCCCAAAACTTTAAAGGTCTGATTGTGGAGCTCGATAGTCTTACCTACGGGATTCTCGTCGACTCCAAAAAGCCGATCGCTCAACGTGGGTCCCAGCACAACAACCGGAGCGGCGCCTTGCACGTCGCCCTTCTTGAAAAACTTTCCGTGCTTCATGCGATCTGAATACATCGCCGGGAAAGCAACATCGGTGCCGAGAATGGCCGCATAGGCGCGATCCGATCCGGCGCTCAACCCATTACTCAACCAGCTCCGCATTTTGACGCCTGGGGCGAAATAATGAACGCCGTCGATCTTGCCGATCATTTCGGCGTCGTCCACTGTAAGGTCATGGGCCGCGCCCAGTCCCGCTCCGATATTGGACTCTTCGCCGCCGCGCGTGTAATTGCCGGCCCGCACGTCGATCAAGGTGGTTCCGGCGGACTCGATATCCGATGAAACGGTTTCCTGCGCGCCCGATCCCAGCGCCACCATGGTGATTACGGCGGCCACCCCGATCGTCATTCCAAGCATGGTGAGAGCGGTCCGCAGTTTGTGCCGGCTTAAAGCTTTAATGGCGATCCGTAAACTGACCAGTAACATAATTTGCTCGTCTTACTCGCGTTTATTCGTATCGCAAAGCCTCAATTGGCAGAACGCGAGCGGCCTCCCGGGCCGGGTAGAAGCCGAAGAAGACTCCCACCGAAGTCGCGATCCCCAGAGACACCGCGATCGACAAGGGTGAAATGGCGGTGGTCCACTGCACCATGTGTGAAATCGACGCCGCTGCAATCACCCCGATAATGACCCCGGCCAGCCCTCCCACCGCGCTGAGAACAACCGCTTCCACCAAAAATTGCTGGAGCACGTCGTTGCCGCGGGCGCCGATCGCGCGCCGGATACCGATTTCACGCGTCCGCTCCGTGACAGAGAGCAGCATGATGTTCATGATCCCGATGCCGCCTACCAGCAGCGAGACGGCGGCGATACTTCCCAGCAGCGCCGTCATGGTTCGACTGGCCCGATCCAGCGTTTTTCCCAGTTGCTCCAGGGTCACTTTCTCGAGGCCACTGACGTTGCCCACCACCGCCTTGGAAATCTCGGGGCGCATTCCGCCGCCGGCCAATGCCTTGCGCGCCTGGCTGGTGACGCCAAAGTCGTCCGGTTTATTGGAAGTGATTCCGTGACGCTTCCGAAGCAAGTCGGTCACTTCCTTGGAAATTTTCGTTACCTCACCCGTGGAGTTGCACGTGATGGTGATCTCGTTCAACTTGGATAGGTTGAGCAGACGGTGAACCGTTGTAAACGGAACGTACACGGCGTCGAATTGATCGTCACCCGCCGCCGCCGGCACCATCCAACTCCCGCTGTCGACAACGCCGATCACGTCGAACTTTTGCTTCCAGATATATACGGCCTTCCCCACCGGATTCGCCTCGCCGAATAACTTCGCGGCGACAACCGATCCCAGAACGAGAACCTGCTTCGAGTTCTTTTCCTCAGAGCGGTTGTAGAACCGGCCGTGTTTGAATACCCAGGCGCGCCGTATCTTCGGCAACGAGTAGTCGTCGCCGTGAATCCGTGTAAACCAGCGCTTGTCGCCCACCACAGCGTGAACGTTGTTGTGAACTCCTTCGGAGACAAACTGCACGCCGCGCAGTTTACGGATGGCATCGGCATCTCCGGATGTCAGGGTGGCCGCCGAGCCCAAGCCCGCTTCGGAATCGCCCAGCCGCTGCGCTGCGGTGGGATGATCATGCACGGCCAGAGGATCGTCTTCAGCGTGCACGCGTACCAACTGAACTGGTTCGGTTGGATTCCAGACGGCGATTCGAAACACCGGAGGGAGGTGCTTTCGATGATGATAAGCCTCAGGCTCGACGACTCCGTAGTCATCGTCCGTCTTGACCTTGTAGTTGCCGGCCGTGACCACGATCATGTTCATGCCGGCTGCCTTGATCTGATCCTCGATCGCGGTTTCGGCGCCGGTTCCCACCGAGATCATGGTGAGCACCGTGGCCACCCCGATGGTCATTCCGAGCATCGTGAGCCCCGTTTGCAACTTGTTCCGGCTGAGCGCCCGGAGCGAAATCTGCAGGCTGGATCGATAGGTCATCAGACGGTCTCCTCAACTGCTTCCGGCATGTTGGCGCGCTCTTCCACCGCCAGGCGCTGGTGCTCGTTCGGACGGTCTTCTATGATGCGCCCGTCGCGGAAGGTGACGATGCGCGAGGCATACTCGGCAACCTGATGGTCGTGAGTGATCAGGACAATAGTGATCCCGCGGCGCGCCTGCAAGTCCTGAAAGATTTCCATTACTTCCACGCTGGTCCGGCTGTCCAGATTTCCGGTAGGCTCGTCCGCCAGAATGATGGAGGGCGCGTTCAAAAGTGCGCGTGCAATGGCCACTCGTTGCTGCTGGCCGCCGGAAAGCTGATTGGGGTGGTGATGCGTTCGTTCCGCCAAGCCGACCGCGGAAAGGGCCTCCAATGCGCGCCGTTTACGTTCCGCGGCGGAAACGCCGGAATCGTTGTAGAGCAGCGGCAACTCGACATTTTCGAGCGCGGAGGTTCGCGAAAGAAGATTGAAGCCTTGAAAAACGAACCCAATCTGGCGATTGCGTATCTTCGACAGTTCGTCGTCGGTCTGTTGCGAGACATCGCGGCCTTCCAGGAAGTAATGTCCGGAGGTCGGCCGGTCGAGGCATCCGAGAATGTGCATTAAAGTTGACTTACCGGAGCCGGAGGGCCCGACCACGGCGACGAACTCGCCCACCTTGATTTCCAGAGAGATGCCTCGCAGCGCATGCACCGAGATATCGCTCATCTGATAAGTCTTGGTTAAATCGCGGATCGAAATTACAGACATGATTACGTCCCTCGGGCCAAGCGCAATGGTCCATGAATATCCAGGAGTAAACGTGTACTCGATAAACGAACTGTTGGGGATCCTCTGTTATGCTATCCTCGCGAAGCTTGGCCGCGAGCCGCCGGGGAGCCACCAAACATTGTGCTTCACCGGCGTTCCAGAGGGAAGGCTGACGGGGTCCTGATTACCTGAGAGATTCGCTGCGCAATCGGAGCGCTGCTTGCCCCTTCGGTGCCACCAAACTTCGGTGAACTCTCCCCCGACCTAGAAAGTTTACACCCACTGCTGGTGGCTGGCAAGGAAAATAACACACCAGCGCAGCGCGAACCGCCTATTGCTGAGAGAAGAGACCGGGCATCGTAATTAATTTGCCGAAGGTTTTCCATTTGTCGCGCGGATCGGGCGAACGCGCCGCGCGCCCGTCGATCCACTGGTCTACAAGGTCCCGCCCTTCCGTGTAAGTAACTACGTACGAGCGGTA
Organism: Bryobacterales bacterium; assembly: GCA_963713415.1. Classification (GTDB taxonomy): domain Bacteria; phylum Acidobacteriota; class Terriglobia; order Bryobacterales; family Bryobacteraceae; genus Palsa-89. The sequence goes on from CAVQLV010000004.1 coordinate 402,072, forward strand.
TTCATTCAGGTATTGGAGCGTCGCCTCCGGATGCGCCATCAGCGCTTCCTCTTCCAGCGCGGTTGCAGCCCGTGCGAATTCCAGCCGGCCGTCAATGTAATCGCGCGCAATAGCGAGTTCGGCGGGATGAAGCTGATCCACCAGGTCTTCTACTTTCAGGTACTTCCTCACATCCGCCGATTTAAGGCCGGCCAGGGGAAATAGAACATTCTCTTCAATTTGCGTGCGCTCGGTATCAGAGAACGCGAGGTGTCCAGCCACCGTGGCGGAAGCCTCCGAGAGGAAGGACTGGGGGCTGAATGTCGGCTGGACCAGCCATTCCACCCGGTGTTTCGCCACTGCCAGGTTTTGTTCCGCAAGCGAATTGAAAGCGTGGTGACCGGGATATCCTTCGTGACAGGCGAGCTGTAACGCCCGGTCGACGGTTAAACCCAGGTCTGCGTTGATCTCGATCACGCTGTGGTAGTGGCCCTGATAGTCGCTATAGCCGCTCCACGGTTTATCGCGAACATACTCCAGCCGAACACTCTCGCCAGCGGGCAGTTTGACATGGGCGAGTGTCTGTTCACGGCAAAGTTCGAGCGATCGGGCCATGACAGCAGGCATTCGTTCCTCGGGAATAACGAACCTCTTTTCGAACGCGGCATACTGATCGACCAGCTTGCCTTTGCCTCCGAGCAATTTCGCAAGTTCGCGTCGAACGCTATCTAACTTTGCGTCTCCGGGAGGCGCGAGGCGAACGCCGAAAAATGCCTGGGCCTCCTGATCGAACCCTGGCAAGACCTGTGAAAGCTTGAGCCGGCACAAAAGGTCGGCGCGCGCGGCGACCGCTGTCAGTTGACCGAGCAGAAATCGCCTCCGCTCCCGATGGTCGCCCTGTAATCCCACTAAGGCCGCCAAACGGCCGGCCAATTCAGTCGCCGACCGCTTGAGTTCCGAAAGCTCCGGCGGATGCCGCCGGATATCGGCAACCAGTTCCGGGGGCCCGGCATAATAGTCGAGCGCGTCCGGGTCCCGCTCGCCGAGCGCAACGGCCAGCCGCACGTATTGGCGCGCGAAATCGTCCAGGGTGGGGCGCGGAGGTGTTCGCGTCTTTTCACAACCCGCCAACCCGCACGCAAGCAGACAGACGGCGATCCAGAGCTTCACATTCGCTCCGAGGGAAGCGCCCGTCCGTCAGTGGATGGTCGGATACTTAATTCCAAGCTGGTCCAGATATGTGTCGTACTTGGACGGATCATAGTAGAAGGCCTTCATGCGCGGCCTGTATTCGTCCATAATTTTCTTGTTGAGCCAGATTGCCGGCTTGTCGTCGGGCCGCAGAAAAGTGTGATACTGCATGTCCTTATTCTGCACGTTCCGGAAAAAATCCCAAGCCTGATCCACCGGCTCGGGGTGTAGCAGGATGTCGAGAATCGTCATCGCCTGCACTTTGGCGCCCGCGATCACGCCCTTGTGGGCAATCGGCGTGGCCATGGAAACGCCGTTGGCCCAGTTATGCCCGGGTCCGCCTGGAATGTTCGACGGATAGATCAGCGTGACTGTAGGCACGTTCCAGGAAATATCGCCGATGTCGTCGGAAGGCCCGCCCGTGGGTTGTTGGCCGTCCTCTCCATTGCCGCCCCTGGGATCCATCGTCCGGGGAGCGCGCAGCGGGGCGATCTTCGTCGCCAGACCTTCTTGCGGCATCTTCAACTCTTTTTGTAATGCCTTGGCCAGCGTTTCGTCTTCGGCCGACCACGACGGCAGCCCCACCTTGAGCATGTTCGCGTACATATCTTCCGCGATGGGCTTGTTGAAATATCCGGGCCACGCCGTTCCCAGGATACGAGACGTGTAGCTGGTATCCGTCATGAGCGTGGCTGCCTTCGCCATGTTCTCGCCGATGCGCCAGAGGTTCATGATGTGATCGTAATCGGCCTCGCGATAGTAGTACCAGACGGCGGCATTCGGCGGGACCACATTCGGCTGGTCGCCGCCGTTTGTGATCACATAGTGAATCCGCGTGGCCAGCCGAAGATGTTCGCGGCGGAAGTTCCACCCCACATCCATGAGCTCCACCGCGTCCAGGGCGCTTCTGCCTCGCCACGGAGCCATGGCGGCATGAGCGGCCTCGCCTTTAAAAAGGTATTCCAGCGACACCAGGCCGCTGCCGCCCGTCGGCCCGTACGCGACGCTCAGGTCTGTGCCGACATGTGCAAACAACACAATGTCGACATCCTTGAAAACGCCCGCCTTCACCAGAAATGCCTTGCTTCCGAGAAGCTCTTCCGCCACTCCGGGCCATAGCTTGAGAGTGCCTGACAGATGCTCGCGCTCCATCACCTTCTTCACCGCAAGCGCGGCCATGATCTGCAACGGCATGCCCGAATTGTGGCCTTCGCCATGCCCAGGCGCACCCTCGATCATGGGATCGTGATACGCCACGCCCGGCATTTGGGAGGCCTGCGGAATGTCGTCAATGTCGGAACCGAGCGCGATCACTGGTTTCCCGGAGCCCCATGTCGCAACAAACGCCGTAGGGATGCCAGCCACTCCCCGCTCGACTTTGAAGCCTTCCTGCTCCAGGATTCCAGAAAGATAGTTGGACGTCTCGAACTCCTGAAAGCCGAGTTCGCCGTAGCTGTAGACGCTGTCCACCATCACCTGCGCCTGCTTTTTCATGCCGTCGATCTGGCCGGCGAGGTCGGCTTTCATGGCGGCTTCTTTTTCCGCAGACACCTTCTGCTGCCCCAGCGCGCGGAATGAGGTGACGGTGAATAAAATGATGGGCGCAATTGCTATTGAACGGGTCACTATGGAACACATCAAGGGATTCTCCTCGGGCTATTTGGGATTCGTCGCAGAACAGGCTGCGTCAGGCGGGACGGGTCGTAACCACTCACCGACACAAGATTGTTGATCGTCATTCTGCCTATGCCTTCCCGTGACGTGTTCAACGCGCAGCCGGCGCCTCCGCGCCCGCGTGGTCAATCGCCGCAAGAACCTGCCTGGCGGCGATATGCTCGGGGTCGATTTCGAGAATCCGCCGGCTCCACACTGCCGCATTCGGGAGATCGCGCATACGCAGATAGGTCTTCGCCATCGCTTCCAACGCGGGCAAATAGCGTGGGTCGGTGTGAATAGCTTTGTTGAAGGATTCGATGGCATCGTCGAAGCGAGAGTTGTCCAGACAGAATAGCCCGTAGTTGAGCTGAGCTTCGGGGCTTTGGGGCCAAGCCTGCTTCACCGCGCGCAGCAGCGATTCCGCCGAGACCAGATCCCCCTTATGCATATCGTCCAACGCTTCCGTGGTGCGTGTGGCAAGCGTTCCGGCGGCGGCACGTTCTTCAGTACTCCTGGCGCAACGCAGCATTCCCGCCAGCACGGCCGAGTCCGCAGGGCGCTGGGCGAACGCTTTCCGGTAACTCGCAAACGCCAAGTGGTAGCTCTCCGCTTGTTCGAACATTCGCGCGCGCGCGATCAGGCGATCGGCGGTCATGTGATTTCGGACCTCCAACACCTCTGCGGGTGGCGGAACGCGCTGTGGAAAGGCGGCCAGCTCCTGCAGGTTCCCCTCACTGGTCTGAAGATCCAAATCACGCCGGCCATGGAATTCGAGCACCGGCCAATCGTCGGTATTGGGCTTTGCGGCGCCGGCAAAACGCGCCAGATCGGACCCTCGCATGATGTAGAGCGTCGGGAGCAGATCGGGCTCGCTGACGCCCGCCTGTGCCAGATCCGCCAGCGCCGCGCGCGGCAAAGAACCGTGATGCCCGGTTTCCTCCGGGTTGTCAGCCGCGAAGCCCGTCAGAAGAACGTCGCCTTCATTCAACTGCCACAGAGTCGCCGATGGAAAGACGTCGGTGAAAGCGCGCAGCAGGCTGCGGAGATCGTCGGGCGGCATGTTGTAAAGATGAAACCACTGCGCCAGTACGCCGCCGGGATTCAAACGGCTGCGTGCGATGCGAAAAAAGTCCCGCGTGAACATCGAGTTCATACCGGAGATCCACGGATTGGAAGGTTCGGACAGAATCGCGTCGTACCGCTCGGAAGTGAGCTCCAGATGATTCCGTCCATCATTGACGATCAGATGAGTGCGGCTGGAATCAAGAGGCTTTCCATTCACGCGATCGAAGAACCTGGACGCCTGCACCACTTCGCTGGACACTTCGAGCACATCGAGCCGCTGCACCGGATAAGCCAGCACCGCGCCCGCCGTGACGCCGCTGGCCAGTCCGATAACACAAATGTTCCGCGGGTGCGCGATCAGCGAGAGGGGAATGTGGGCCAGAAGTTTCTCGGTGAGAAGATCTCCACCACCATCGGTGGCGTCCACTTTCCCGTCGATGGCCAGCACCTGGGAACCAGCAATGCGGCGCACCGTGACCGTGCCGGAGCGTCCTTCGCGAAGGAATTCCATCTCGCCGCTATGTAGTCCATCCGCCACGGACCCGCTGTAGTAAGGCGCATATTTGTAGGCTCCGGATGTCATCGCTAGCATGTCCCATTGCGGAAAAACCAGCGCGGCCAAAACCAGAACCGCTGTGCCGCTCCCGGCGGCGCGCCATTTGAACTGTGGGATGAGCGCGATGCCGATCCCCGCATTCACCAGTGCGCCCGCGTACAGCGTTCGCTCGGCGCCGAGATACGGAATCAGGAACCAGCCGGTGATCAGGGCGCCCGCGATGCAACCCGTAGTATTCACGCCATACAATCCGCCCAGCGCGCGGCCGGCGTTTTGAGCGCCTCGCTGCAAGTGCGCCATCGCCAGCGGCAGCGCCATCCCCGCTGCCATCGATAGTGGGAATAGCACCACAAAAATCAGCGCAGCCTCCAGCAGTTCCATGTGCGTGGCGTTGCTGCTGCTGACGCGGATCTGTTCGGCCAGCCACGCGGGCGATACCGCCACTGCATAAGAACCGAGAAGGAGCAGGACGGCAACGGCGAACTGCGATGCGGAGAGCCACGCGATCAGGAACTTTGAGATGGCCGATGCCAGGATGCTCCCGGCCGCAAGACCGAGCAGCACCACGGCGAGGGTGAGCGTGACGGTCGCTGCCGTAGGGCCGAACATGAGCCCGGCCACGCGCACGCCGGCCACTTCGTAAAGCATCGCGCTCCAACCGCTGAAGAAAGCGGCGATCACAAGGACGCGCAGCGGCAACAAAGCGCCGTCCGGTTTTTGCGTGGTCGGCGGATTTTCCTTCATTCGAGGGGAGGGAACTGCGACGCGGGCGGCGAGCCAAATCGCCAGCAGGCCCACCGCTCCATCCAGCGCGCTCGCCGTAAACAGCGTATGTCTGTAGCCCACAGCAGGCAGCAGGATGAAACCGGACAGAATTGCGCCCGCCGCGCCTCCGAGAGTGTTCAGCGCATACACCCAGATCAGCCGCAGGCGGCGCGGCCCTTCCGCGTCGAGCGCCGAAAAGAGCCAGGGCAGGCCCGCGCCCATCGGCACTGTTGCGGGCATCAGGATCAAGGTACAGAGGATGGCTCGCGCAACAGCGACTTCGGCCGCGCCTCCACCGGTTGTTCCATACAACGGAGCGAGCCATCGCGGCGAGAGATCCATCAGCCAGGGGATCGCTAGGGCGTAGCCGCCGATCCATAGTTCCGCCGCGCCGTAAAACAGCAGCGGACGTTCCATTCGCAACCGCCCGCCCAACGCCGCACCGAGCGCCAGTCCGCCCAGAAAGACGCTGATTACGGTGCTAAACGAAAGAAGCGTGTTGCCGAACGCGAGAGCAAACGCACGGATCCAGACAGTCTCGTAAATGAGTCCCGCGCAGCCGGACACACAGTACAGCGCACAGATCCAATGCGCGCGACGGCTCGTAACAAGTGTCACCGCTGCACTCTAGATCGGCGCCATGATCGGCGGAGGCGCGTCCGACTTCTTGGGCATCGCGGGGTTCTGAACATATTTCGCCAAGTCCCGTTCGATCTGCCGAAGGTGAGCCTCCGTGACCGCATCTTCGTCCTTCATTCCCGCAACCCGCGTATGCAATGCAACAACGGAAGCCATCACCACTGCCTTAACGTCCGGCGTGGATGCGGGATTGGCTCCCAGGGCCATCAACGCATCGACGAAAACGCGCTGCGTCTGCCGCTGAAGCGATTTGTTCACTCCCGTCGCACCCGGACTCCAGACCTTTTTCTCGACGGTATCGATCACCTCGGGCAACGTCAGCGCGTTCTGTTCCCGATCGGCAAAGCTGATCAGCCGATTCGCTCTTTCCGGATCGAACAACTGGTCCAGAACCATCCCCGCCACGGTGCGGGCAGCGGAGAGTTGATCGAACGCGTAACCGGTGGACATCGCCATGTTGTCGACATCCGGTCCGCTCCGGAGCGAGCGGATTCCTTCTTCGGGAACCGCCAGATCTGCGAGCAGTTTCTCGGGGATCGCCAAACTTGCGGGATCCAGGGTGTCCACCAGCAGCCCGAGAATCTCTCGCTGCTTCGCCGCTGGAACAATTTCGGTGGGCGGCAGCGTTTCTCCCTTCACCACGATGTTTTGGTACATGCCGCCGATATATTTCACGCCGGAATCGATTCCCCAGCGGTGGTGCAGATAGACCATCCACAGGCGCGGGCCGCGAAGGTCCGAATACGGTTCTCCCGGTTGGAGTATGGAAGGGCCATAGTTGGCCATCAACACCTTACGTTGCGCGATCACCGCGCGCAAATATTCAGCAGGATCCGACAGGTCGTCATAACGGTTCCAGCGCGGATCAGTGGGAGGCGTATAGATCAGGCCCTGCTTCCGCATATCGCTGATCACGCCGTCCAGCCCGGCTTTCTCTTTTCCCGGCGCAAACTCCGTATAGGCGTAACGCACCATCATGATGTCGTACGCCCCGATCTGCTTCTGGTAAGCGTCGGTGAGATCGATTTTTCCGCCCACCACTTTCAGACGCGCCGACGGATATTCCATCACCGAAGCGCGGCCGTTCATGCTCGAATTCCAGTTGTGTCCGAACCCCAGCGAATGGCCGACTTCATGAGCCGCCAGCAGCGCCTGGCGGAGCAGCGCCAGTTGTTGTTCGGTCTCTGGTGTCGAGTACGGCGGCAGTTCGGGAGCAAAACCGTCGTCGTGATCGCCGGAGGGCGGTTCGTAGCTCTGCCAGAAGCGGTTCATGGTGCGCACCCGGTCCGATTCCAGACGTACGCGCGCCGCCAGGATCTCGCCCGTGCGCGGGTCGGTGAGGCCGCCGCCGGTGGAGTATCCGCGCTCGTCGCGGTCCACCCAATAGATCATGTTGTAGCGTGCATCCATCGGGTCCATATCCAGAGGGGCGTCGCGAATCTCCACAGCGTCCTTGAAGCCGGCCGCTTCAAACGCCTTATTCCACCACAAGACCCCGTCTTTTATGGCCGATCTGGTGGGTTCCGGAATGCTCGCGTCCAGATAATAGATGAGCTTTTGTTTCGGCTCACTGAGCGCGGCGGTGGGATCTTTCTTTTCCAAACGATGCCGCCGCACCCAAGCCACGCCATTGCCGCCGGCGTTGGGCTGCGAATAATCCGAGAACCGGATACTGCCGACCCCGATTCGCGGATCGGCCACGCGCGGATGATAGCCAGTAGGCGGATCGACAAAACTGTAATGCAGGCGCACCGACAGAATTTTCGATTCGGGAGCGGTTCTCGCCCCTCCCTTTAGCGCCTGATAGGTGGCGGTCACCTCCACTTCCGTATTCTTGGGGAATCCTTTGGTGCGTGGCAGGTAGATGGCGCTGCGCGATGGATCGAAGGACCAGGCTGTATCGGCGACCTCCTCTTCCGGACCCGTGGCGCCGCGGGCCCGCGCAGCCGCGGGAGGTCCGGCAAACCCGGCGGAATCCCGGATTACCAAAGGCGTTGCATCGACAACCAGTTTTCCATTCTCGGTTTTAACAATGGGCAGGCTGGCCAGCACCGAATCGGGAAACGATGCCTCAACGCTTTTTTCGAGGCCGGGTCCCCCGTTCCCAGCCCGGAAGCGAAGATTTTTCTCCACCACTAACACGCGCGGCCCTACGCGTTGGAACTGGATGACTCCGCCTTCTTCCTGTCCGGCCCACTCTAGCCCTACATTCCCGGACCCACTGCCTTTTGCGACCGTGGAGTAGTAAAGAATATCCTTGTCGAGTTGTGGAATCTCAAACAGCAGCTTGCCCTGATCGGCATCCCACAGCATCGGAATGAATCCGTCCAGCCGTTCGGGCGGAGTCTCAGCCGCGGCGAGTGCTTGCACCGCGAACGCCGCAAGCACCAGCTGACATGAAACACATGAAATACGCGTCATCGCAACCTCTTTCTCGCGAGCGCCGCTTCTCAGAAGGTAAACTTCGCGCCAACCCGGAAAATCCTGGGCGAAATCACGGTCGTGGGACTCAGAAACTGCTGATAGGAGAGCTTGGACCCAGCGACCACCGTGCTTTTCGTCGCGACCAGGTTGCCCTGCGTCTGGTCGGCGTTGGAGTTGTTGATGTTGAATGCATCAAACACCAGACCGATCACGTAGCGGTCTTTAATAGTGAAGTGCTTTTCCACGCGTGTGTCAAAAATGGCGATGTTGTCCTGGCGGTAGGCGCTCAGCGGCGTAACGGGAATCGTCTCGGAGCCGACGTGCAGTCCGGTGACGGTAATATAGCGGGCCAGCGGAGAGCCTAACTGGTAGCGAAAGATGGGCGTCACAACGATACCCCATTTTGCGTTATAAGTCCCGAACACCCTGAAGTTCGAGTTATAGACGCTGGCGATATTATATTCTTCCGTATTCGGATTGAGCGGCAAGGTGGCGTTTGTGATCGAAGAGTTCGAGGCAAACCCGTTCGCCGCCGTTCCGTTAATCGGCGACGTGGACCAGGTGCCCAGGAAACTCCCCGAAAGGAACCAATTCCGGTCCAGCCGCTTGGTGATCAGGAAATCCAGATTGCGGAAGTAGCTGTTGTTGCCGTTCGGGCTCTGCCATTGCTGCAGGCTGGGCGGCAAGGCAACATTCGATGGAATGTCCCAAACGGTGATCGGCGTGGTGCCTGTGCCGTCCGGGCCGGGATCGATCTTCGTAACCGGATTGGTGTACAGCGAGGGCAGCCTGGAGATTTCCACGAGCGCCCAATCGTGGGCCAGCTTGCGATATACGAAGCCTACGCGCACCACCAGGTTGGGGACGATTTCATGCTCGACGAACGCGTTGTAATCGTCCATGTAAGGATCGCGAATACCCGGGGCGATGCTGTTGAGGATGCCGCCGCTGCTGCTCACGAATGAGCCCAATTGGCTCGGATCGAAGCCCGCGGTTCCAGCCGTGAGTGCAGCCGACGGAGTGGCGTTCCAGCGGAACGTATAGCCGGTAGCTTGGTACGGATTCGCCGTGGCGGACAGCACCAGGGACGGGTTCTCATAATACCGGCCCCAGCTTGCCTTGATAGTGGTTTTTCCGTTTCCGAAAAGGTCGTACGCGAACCCGAGGCGCGGCGCAAACGAGTGGGTCCAGTGCAGCACGCCGGTATTCCCTGGAATTGTCAGGCTGGGGAAGGTGGCCGGAATGGTGTAGCCGTTTGAAAACGGCACACCCTGGTAGAATTGCGCCGAATAAGGAGCGGCGGAGGATACCATTTCGACCGGGCGATTCGCATTGTAGTAATCCCAGCGGACGCCGACATTCAAAGTCAGGCGGCGGGACATTTTGATTTTGTCTTGAATATACGCGCCGTTGTGACGGAGGAAATCGGTGGTGGCAGATGGCGTGTTATACAAGGTCACTTCATACGGCGTGGTGAAATCCGCCAATCCTCCCGTGCTATCGAAGGTTTCGAGAACGGCGCCGCGATACGGATACTGCTGGAAGTTGTAGGTCTCATGCTCGGTCAAAAAACCGAAAGTGAAAAAGTGGCTCTTGCCAAAAAGATTGTCCGCCTCATAGGAAAACGTCGGGTCCAGCTGAGTGCGGCGGCGGAAGTAACCTTGCGGCTCGAAGCCGCCTGCGGTGTCGCCCGTTGCAAGTTCCGTGCGGCGATAATCCAGCCCGCCATCGGACCCGTTGTAAGACTGATTCGTCCAGTTGTAGCCCCAGGAACCCAGGCGGACTTCCAGGAAGGCGCGGTTTGAGATGGTGCTGTCCCACACCACATTGCCGATCCATTCCACCAGGTCCTCGTTATAGACGGCGTCGGAATACTGGGTATTGGATGCGTTGCGGTACGGCTGCTCTTTTCGATCGAAATTCAGCATTTGGGAAATGCGGTTCCGGTCGTTGATCTGGTACGTCACTTTGTATAAGGCGTCACTCAGGGTGGTGGTGAATGCCGGACCCGAGCTGGGATTATTCACCGGATAGCCGGTCACCGTGGTGCCGATGGTCTGATAGCGGGCGGCGGTAAAGAACCAAAGCTTGTCTTTCATAATGGGCCCTCCCACATCGCCGTTGGTGTCGTGATACGTCGTGATACGAGTGCCTTGGCCGGCGCCTTCGTCCAACTGCGTCTGGCTGATGTTGTGGCCCTGGAAGTCCGGGTTCTCGTAGTCCTGATAGAAATCGCCATGGAACATATTGCCGCCGGACTTTACGACGAAGTTGATCTGAGCGCCGGGCGAGGGCATGGAGGCATCGTTCCCGCTGGTTCCCATCTGGACTTCGGTAAAAGCGGAGTAATCACCATATGCTGAGGTCGCGCTGTTGCCCTCCGTCATGTTGACGCCGTCCTCCTGGACGCGCTGCTGGCCGGTCATGCCGTAGGCGTAATAAGGGATCTGCGTACCGGTGGCGGAGCCGCCGACGTCGAAGCTCTTGACCGTTAGCCCCGGCGAGATACCGATCAGGCTCCACATGTCGCGCGCGGTGGGGATATCTTTGAGCACAGCCGCGCTGAATACGTTCTGAAGCTTCGTATTTTCGACATCGATCAACGGCGCTTCCGCGGTGACCGCCACCGTCTGGGCCTGGCCCGCCAGCGCCAGCGGCGCGTCAATGGTGGCATTGAATCCCGCCGTGATGATAATGTTCTCTCGTGTCAGCACCGTGAAACCGGGCGCTTCCACCGCCAGTTCATAGGTGCCGGGGCTAAGAGACGGAAAACGGTATCCGCCCTGGCTGCCCGTAAGTGTGCTCTGTGGGACCAGCAATGCCGGACTGCTTGCCGTGACCTTTGCCGCAACCACCGGTGCTCCGGACGGATCTGTCACAACGCCCGCGATACTTCCTGTCGTAGGCCCTTGCGCACGAAGACCCGCAACAAGCAGACATAAGAGCATCGCCGCCGCGCCAGGAGCTGAATGCCGCCAGGCATAGCCGTGAGAGTCTCGTCTGTGATTGCCAGAATGATCTGAATTCATGAAGTGCTCCCTCGCTGGATCGCTGATCTTAAACTTCTCAAGCACGGACTGCACACACGAAAGATCGCTGGCGAGATTACTGACTCACGGCAAAGCAATGCCTATGGCGTGCGAAGTAAGTCCTTCACCGCCGGATCTTCGTTCGGGTCCCCTCAACAGAGAGTTTGATTGGCGTGGTCCTAAAGGAATGCCCCTGTTCTGAAACTGGCACCGCGTTGCGCCGACAACCACGTACTATGTGGTTCCTTCAGAGGCTATCGGGTATGAGTCCTTCGACCTGAGAGATTCGCGGCGAATACGTCAACGCCGCTTGCCCCTTCGGTGCCTCCGTATAAAAACGGAAGTCTCTCCCCATACCTGAATAAATGTCTACCTAGTGTCAACTACCTGGCGCGAGCTGTCAAGATAAATATTCGATCTTGTGCAGCGGAAAGTGTCGAGTGTTTCGACACAGAATGATCCTGCCGATCTTCGCAGACGGCACATTCGTGCGATTCCTTTTTCGCGCCAGAGTTTTATGTGTGTAACTAAACTTGTAATTCGGGCTAATTCAGCCCGGCGAAATTGTAGATCACCGTCGCAAAAGATTTCTCCGCGCCGGCCATTCCGTAGGTCTTGCCGGCACCTTCGATCACGTAAAACTCATTAGCTGCATGAGCGCGGCCGGCGTTTCCCACCGCACCGCCACCGATATACATGTGCACTAGAGGCGCAACCCGCTGTCCAACCTTCCCGTTGTTGAAGAGATAGGACGGCCAGTAACCGCCGGTGTCCTCGGAGTCGGGAACGTGATTCGCCGCCACGATCTGGCGAGAGGTCACTCCGAAAGCATCGAACATTCTCGCGGCGGCCTGGTTCATGGGGTTGTCGTGATCGGAGATGGACCACGGCACATCGCCGATGACCTTCATCTCCACGTCTTTATAGCCGTTCCGATCCAACTGGGCCCGGATCTTGCGCGTCAGATCCATCCCATCCATGTTTGGCATATAGCGAATGTTGTGTTTCGAGGTGATTTTGTTCGGCAGGATAGCGCCCGCGGCGTTGGCGTACATATTGCCGCCCCAGATGCCGTCCAGGTTAAACGATGTCTCGGTGTACTGCATCCGCAGGACGTCAAACGGATCGGTCGCGATGAAGCGGGCTACTCCCAGATTCTTCTCCATGGTGGCCAAGTCCGTGGTTTCAGCCCGCTTTCTAAGCGCGGCCAGGGTTTTTGCATCCGGCGGGACGAAGTTATCTTTCCAGCCTTTGATGAGCGGCGTGTTGCCGTCATCGGAGACCAGCGAAGCAAGCATCTTGATGTGCCGCCAGGCGGGGCTATCCACCGAGCGCTTGTTGGATCCGTGTATGTTCGATTCCACCGGACCGCGGCCCCAGCTCTTGCCGCTGGTGGTCAATTGAATGTAAACACAGCCCTCCGAGCTGCCATTGGGGGAGCCACCCTCGCTGATCATTGCGTCGGCGCCCTTGAAAAGATCCTGATGGTCGCGCACGAAGTTACGAAGCCCGATATCCATCCGCTCTTCGTCGCCTTCGGCTACGAAAATCACATTCACCGGCAACTTTCCCCGGACTTGCCGAATCGCCATCAGGGCGTTATAACCCGACATCTCGGGACCTTTCGAGTTCGCAGCCCCGCGGGCGACTAGCACCTTCTTGAAGCCGTTCTCCGCAATGATGTCGGCGTCAAACGGCGGCACCTTCCATACGTCCGGCTCTGTGACAGGCATGGTGTCGTACTGCCAGTAGATGACCACCGTTTTCGGCGCGCCTTCGTCGCATTTGGCGTAAACCACTGGATTACCTGGCAATCCCCACTCGCTGATGCCGCTATCGTAAACCTTGGATTGCTGGCAGCCCAGTTCGTCGAAAAAGCCTTTCACCATTTCAGCCGATTCCTGGATACCTTCCCCACTATTCGAAATACTTGGCTGGCGAATCCACTTCTGCAACCGCTCGACATCTTCGTCGAAATGGTCGTTGATGTGAGCGTAGACCTTCTTAAGCTCATCGCTCTTTATCCTGGACATGTCGATCTTTATGGCCGTATCGCCGTCCGGGCGGTAGTTATGGGTCAAGGTAGGGGCTGAACTTCCGGCCGATACGCGGGTGGTGTTGCAAGCCGTCGAGAGCACCATCGTTCCGATCGTGCAAAAAAGAATGAATATCGATCGCACAGAATCACCTCGGATGTGAAATAACCGGATCGTCGTTCCGGAGTCTAGCGGGAAGGCCTGGAATGGGAAAATCCCCGGGATCAACCTTGCAGGTGGGGATTCGCTCTTCTCATGCGGAATTGCCGCCAGAAGACTAACGCTTTTCGGTTTTACCCCTGTGATTCGGGAATCGTCTAACGATTCACCTGGACAGCGCAGCCAGGGTTACCACAGCGTTGTGGGTAACGCAGAGGATCGGGGACGAAGGTCCTTTTACCTGAGAGTTTCGCGGTCCCTGCTTCGAGGCCGTTTGCCCCTTCGGTGTCTCCAACTCAAATTGGAGAACTCTCCCTTTCGTCCGAGTACTTCGTCACTAAAGTTTAGGGCTGGTGGGTCGCACTGTCAAGAGAAAATAAGACCGTGTCGCACAGCCCCTCGGCCTCCTTACACGGCCGTAAGGGCAGTGGAGTGCTGTGCCAGCTACCGTAGCGCTGCCAGACGGCACCGTCGAATTCAATTTCTCAGAAGGTGAAACGTCCCACCAGAACGCCCTGCCGCGGCAGAATGTTCGGACCGGTGGATTGGCTGAAGCTGGTTAGATTCATGTAACCGAAACCGGAAAGCGCATTGCCGTTGGCTGCGCGCGTCTGCGGCGCCAGGGTATTGGTGGCCGTCGGGTTATTCCAGAAGGCGCGGTTGAAGACGTTGCTGAACTCCATTCGGAGGTTGAGGCTCATGCGTTCGCGAATCCGCCAGGTGCGGCCAAAGTTCATGTTTTCGACCGGCCGGCGCTGCTGGCGATAATCGTTGTAATAAGCCGCCGCTGTTCCAAAAGAGCCCGCGGGCGGATTGGACCAAGCTGCGGGATTTAGCGCGAACGTGGTAGCGGGATTGTAGCAGTGGCAGTTCAGGTTCACGGTGAAAAGCGGCTGCCCCGGTACCCTGTCCGCGAATGTGCCTGTGGATGCGGTGTTGCCGGGGACGGTGTCGAACAGCAGCGAAGCCAGATTGTTGTTCGAGAAAGGCGCCTGAATCGGCAGGCCGCTGGCATACTGCAGGAATACGCCGTAGGTCCAGTCCTTCGCAATCCAATCCAGAACCTTGTTACTGAATCCGGGATTCGGGGTGACATACGTTGCTGAAATATTGAACACCAGCGGCTGATCGAAAGCGGATAGATATTTATTCTGCTGCAGGTCGAAGGGATTGTTCGTCAGCGCATTGCCCGAAGTTCCGGGGTTGGGGTCGCGCTCGGTGCCGATGGTCAAAGTCCGCTGCCAGGCGAAAGTACTGACGAAGGTCAAGCCGTGGGACAGGCGCTTGGTTCCTTTCACCTGCAGCGCGTCATACCAGGTATCGCCCATCGGATTCCAGTACGTGTAGATGGTGCCGAACTGCGGGAACGGGCGCAGTGACTGGGCCACCGTCTGCGTCAGCGGGAACGTCGGATAGGGGGCCTTGCCGAAACCCATCTGCTGTGCGAGCGCGGAACTCAGCGGCGAGGTCAGCAACTGCTGATAGATGGGCTGAGTGATATTAATGCCCTTGGCGGCCAGCGTGGCCGGGTTGATGGCGTTCAGGTCTTCCAGGCCGGGCGCGTACCACCAGATGCCGCGATTACCAATGTAAGAAACATCGATCGCGAGATTGGTGGCCAGTTCACGCTGGATACCGACACTCCACTGGTATTGCCTGGGCATGCGGCCCGCGTTGGGATCCATGAACACCGGAATCGTGCCGGACGGCGTTCCGGTTGGGATTGAACTGGCTGGGATTGAGGTTCGGCCAGGGGGCCGGATCATAGGCGGCTGGGATGCCTTGCGAAAGCGTCGTCACAGCCGCGCCGATGCTGGGAGCGACTACGCTGTTGGACGATCCAGCCAGGCCCGAAGCGGCGTTGTTGTTGCTCTCCGTCGGCGCGTAGATGATGCCGAAGCCGGCGCGCAACACGGTCTTTTGTTGGAACTGATAAGCGGCCCCCAGGCGCGGCCCGAATCCCCAGGGATAGTTTTTGGCCAGGTTGCAGTTGCAGTGGCCGGGTGCCGTCGCCATCGAATTCCACCGCGCCCAGGATTCCGCCCAGCGCGGGATTCGGTGTAGTGGGTGAGAAGAAGGGCTCGCGGCCGTAGCCGTCCTTAAGATACGTCGAGTAGTCGTAGCGCAGGCCGTAATCGAGGGTAAATTTGCGGGTGATTTTCCAGGAGTCCTGCACATATGCGCCGAAAACCTTCTTGCCAAGGCGCGGATATACGGGATTGGCAATGCTCACCTGATTGACCAGACCCAGCAGGAAGCTGGCGTATCCGAAGCCGGGCGGGTTCGTCAGGCTGACCGGCGCGCCGGTGGCATACGGGCCGGTCTGGTTCGGCGAGAAGATGTAGCTTCCGGAGGTGTTCGCCTCAACACGTGCGGGGTAACCCTCCGTGCGGAATTCGCCGCCGAACTTGACGGTGTGATTGCCCTTAACCCAGGTCACGCTGGTGTTGAAGGAAGGCACCTGCGAGATGTTGTTCGCGTAAGACGCACTGCCGAAATTCATCATGCCGCCCTGTCCGGAGCAGGAACTGACGGTACCTGCGGTGCACAGTCCGGAGAACGGCGGGAAGAATTTGTTGATGATCGCGCCGTTCAGGCCGAGGGCCGTTGAGGCGTTATAGTTCGGCACCTGCCCTTCTTCGTTGACCGTGGGAACAAAGAAGTAGTTCGAACGATAACCGGCGCCGAAGTGCAGCAGCATGGTGGGCGAAAGCGTGTGGTCGTAATTCAGCCGATACAGAGGCGCGTTCTGGAAAGTGCCGAGATTCGTCGCAAGCGGATCGGGAAGTCCATCGATCTGACCGAAGGTCGCCGAGATCGGCGCGCTGGTCTGTGTCTTCTGCCAGAAAAACGAAAGTCTCCCGTTATTTCCGATGACCTGATCGATTTTGACGGACGGAATCTCCGTGTGCCGTGTGGTCGGGATGCTGGGAATGAAATTGTTGACGACTTGTCGCGTTCATCGGCGCGGGGAACAGATTCTGGATCTTCACCGCGACCGGGTCGAAGCGGCTCGCGGGGATCGTGTTGTTCGGGAAGGGAGTCCGGTAGACCGTTCCATTCGGCGCGGTCGCGGTTGAATTGGGATCGAAGATCTCGCCCTGGAAAATGGAGGGTCCACCGGGATAGAGGGTTCCTATCGGAGCCGCTCCGGTGGGAATGGCCGAGGAAAAGTTGCCGGCCCGATAAGCCGCGGACGGCACGGTTTCGAGTTGCGTATTGATAGCCAGCGCCTCGCGGTATTGCTCCCAGTTGAAAAAGAAGAACGTCTTGTCGTGGCCGTTATAGATCTTCGGCAGCCAGACCGGGCCGCCAACCGTGAAGCCATAATCGTTGCGCCGGTTGCGCGGCCGCGGCGCGTTGGTGAACGGCTGGTTGGCGTTCAGGATTTCGTTGACGAAGTATTCGTAAGCCGAGCCGTGGAACTGGTTCGTGCCGGACTTCATGGTCACGTTGAACATTCCACCGCCTACCTGGCCGTATTCGGCCGCGTAGTTGCTGGTCTGGATAGCTACTTCCTGGATGGCGTCCACGCTGGGCTGCGTCTGCGCGGCCACGCCCGGGGTTCCGCTGTTCGATGCATCCTGCCCTTCGATCCGGAACGACTGCGTATTGTCCGGCGCGCCATTGACGCGCACTTCGGCGTTGGCGATGAAGAAGGTGCCAGGAATCAGATTCACCATGGCGTTCGGATTGCGAATTCCGGAACTGCCCGCCTGGTTGGCGCCGATGCCGAGGATGGGAAGTTCATCCAGCCTGTCCGAGCGGACGTCGTGCCGGACGTCGCCAGTTTCCGTGTTGAGGAGAGATGCCGCGGCAGTGACGACTACCGATTCAGTGGCGGCGCCGACGTCGAGAGCAATATCCGCGCGCAGTATCTGCGCCACTTCAACCACCAGACCGGCACGCGTGTATTTCTTGAATCCCGGCGCGGACGTGGATATTTCGTACGATCCGGCCGGCAGCTGGGAAATGGTGTAGTTGCCGGTATTCGAAGTCGCGCCTTCATAGACGACGCCGGTCTCGGAATTCTTGGCCTGGACCGGAGCATTGGCGATAACGGCGCCCGTCGAATCGGTGACCGTGCCGGTGATGGTGCCGCGGTCGCTCTGTGAAAAAGCCGCGAACGCAAAAAACGACCCAAGCAGTATAACCCTCTTAATCATTCAAACCCCTCGCTTTGCATCTATGCAAAAGTGCATCCAGCAGTCCACCCGCGATTTCCCAACAGGGCGGCACGTGAGCTGGCGACCCGCGAAAAACACTGTGGGCGATGCTATTAAACTTTCTGGTCTGAGTCAAGGGTTTGAGCGCTTTTTTTCAGCGTTCTTGCTGCACGCGTTAGCGGTATTCGACAATAATGATGCTGCGGTGCATGCTCGCGCTTGCGCGCGACTCCCCAGCAAGTGAAGGTCGACAAGCTCGTTCAAACTGCCGCATTGAAGGCGCCAAAGAGTGCGCAGCGCGGACACCGGTTTGAACCCAATGGTCGTCCGCTCCCGTGCGGACAATCCCCCGCGCTCGCCAGCGATAAAATGCTGCTCTGGCAGTCCGGGCAGATTGAAACTCTACAGCGGACGATGATATCGTCCTGCTGATCGGGAGTGCTCAAGGTTTGTGCCGATGGCTTTTTGGTTCCGGCGTTAGTAAGATAATGAAACTGCTTGTTTCCACCCCCCGGCCTCTTCAGTGGACAAGCGGAAGCAGGAGGGTCAGTATGACCAGAGAAGCCTTATTTTCGATTCTTTCGCTCATAGCCGTTCCGGTCTCCTTGACCATTGCGCCGATTGGGTTATTTGCGCAATCGGGCGCAGGAAGGGCCAAGGCGCCCAAAGGGAAACCCACGCCGCGCACCGAAGACGGCAAGATAGATTTCTCCGGCGTCTATTCGGCGCCCGGACGCGCTCCGGGCGACCCGCCGAGCAAATCCGGCGAAGGCTACGCCCATAACATCGCGCGCGATCTCGATCCCGACGACGTTCCGATGCAGCCATGGGCGAAAGCACTTTTTCATAAGCGCTTCGTGGAAGACGAGAGCAAGGACGATCCGGAGGGATTCTGCCTGCCGATGGGAACGCCGCGGATGACGCCTTACCCGTGGGAGATCGTGCAGACCGATAAGCTCATGCTGATGCTTTATGAAGGCAATGTGCATGGGTATCGCCAGATCTTTCTGGATGGACGCGGTCATGATCCCACGGTGAAAGAAACTTATTGGGGCGATTCGATCGGCCATTGGGAAGGCGATACACTCGTCATCGATACGGTGGGGCTGGGATTCGGCGACGGCCGCAACAACCATTCATGGCTGGATGCGGACGGACATCCTCGAACCAGCAAGCTGCATGTCATCGAGCGGCTCACACGGCCGGAGTTGGGACGCGTCGTCGATACGATCACGATCGATGATCCGGGCGCTTACACGCGCCCATGGACGGTAGTTGAGAAGTCGTCTCTTGCTCCCAACTGGGAGGTTCAGGAAACGATCTGCAACGAAAACCAGGACGCACACGGCCAGAATCTGGACGCACAACACCTGACCGCATTGCCGGACGGCGTTGGAGTCCACGAAGACATCGAGAAGAGGGTGAAATGATCGCGTTCCCTATTTTGTGCTTCCCAGGTTGTCCACCGGACTCGTGTAGCAGTATCGCTCGCGGATATCACGGTTCGTAAGCAGCTTATAGCTTCCTTCCAGAGTGAAAGGCTTCGCGTATGCACCGGGGTCGTCCACGGTCACCTCGCGCAGCAGCGTGCTGGCATTCGGCCGTGTGTAGCGCTCGATCACGTGCAGCTTTTCGGTGTGAGGGTGGCCTGCTGAATCCAGCCACGTCCGGTCGTTAAAGCCAATGGTGTCGACGACAAGTGTGTCGCCATCCCAGCGTCCAATGGAATCCCCGTACCAGCTGGGCGTCAGCTCCCCGGGATGCGGCCGTCCGTTCATATAGACGATGCGGAAGCTGTGGATGTCGCCTTCGTCGAGAATGATTATTTTCGCTGGAGTCTGCACGAATTTCTGCGGGTACGTCGAGAGGCGCGCCACGCCCATGGGGAGACATTTGTTCGCAGGGTCGCCGGATTTCTTTTCCGCTTGCATCATCTTCGCCGCGCTCGGCAGCGGGAGGATGCTGTCGCCCGCCTTCAGGGCTTTGGTGAAATCAGCGGAGTACTTGCCGTCCGGATTCCAGACGCCTGTCAGATCGGGATGGCCATCCTTGGCACGAGGCACATTTTGAGCCACGGCAATTCCGGCAATCCACCCAAGGCAAAGTCCGACGATCAAGAATCGCATTTGGTCATTCTATACCGGTTGCCACTGTTCCGGGTCATTCCAGGCGAACAATTCCCAGCGAACAATTCCAAGCGAGCGGGGCTCGAACGTGGAATCATTCGGGATAGCTGCCAGGGTCCTCTCAGAAAAGCAACTTCAATGCAAATTGAATCTGCCGGGGCGCGTTGACAGTGTCCGTAATCTGGCCTGCCACTGGATTAGGAATGCCGCCACCGCTAGCCGAAAGAGTGAACAAGCTGGCGTTGGGCAGGTCGAAATCGGGGTGGTTAAATATATTGAACGCTTCTACCCGGAATTGGAGGGTCACTGTTTCCCGTATCCTGGTGTTCTTCATTACGGCAAAATCGAGACCCCAAAACCCCGGACCAATCAGCGTGTTTCTTCCGAGATTGCCGAGCGCGCCATTAGGTGGCGCTGCAAAGCATGCAGTGTTGAACCAGTCGTTCACTCTGCCGAGGATCGGATTGGGGCTGCAGCCCGCCACTAAGTCCGGGCGCCGAATGGAGAGATCATCGATTCCGGTTTGATCGTAGCCTGTCACCACTGAGAATGGAGCGCCCGTGAGAGCGCTGAAGATTCCGCTCATTTGCCAGCCCTCGGCGAACCGATTTCCCTGGAAAGGCAAGGCGTACACGGCGCTGGCAACAAAACTTTGCGCCCGGTTAAACCCGGACGGCCCGCGATCGAATGCGGCGCTGTACGGGTCTGAAATATCCTGACCGGCGCCTTCCAGACTGGAACTGGTGGAACCGTCGTCCATGGATTTCGACCAGGTGTAAGAAATCTGTCCTTGCAAGCCGCGGCTGAAGCGGCGATGCAGACCTGCCTGCAGGGAATTGTAGTTGGAATGGCCCCACGGCTCCTTCAGCGATATGTAGCTGTAGGCCGGGTTGAGGCGCGGCAGCGGATTGATGGCTGGTCCGGAGGAGACAGTGGGCGGAGAAAAAATGCCGAAGATCTGACGCCCGTCTGCACCGATCTTTGGAATCGGAGCATTGGAATCGTAGGACTCCACCAGGTGAACACCTTCCGATCCGACATAGCCGACCGTCAGTATATTTCCGCCTCCCAGCTCGCGCTGGATGTTGAAGTTGTATTGCATCACATACGGAGTCGTGCCGAAATGGTAATCTACTCCCTCCATCTCGGAAACCGTGGGCGGTGGAATAAATCCACCGACGGCGAATGGAATCGGGTAAGTGGGTTGGATTTGAATGTTGATCGAATAGGGCGGATTCAGCCAGTAGTTCCCGGCGTACAGACGAGCCAGAATCACATCGTGAAAAATTCCGAATCCGGCGCGAATAGAAGTCTTGTGATCCGCGAAAGGATCATACGCCAAGCCGATTCGGGGATCGAAATTCTTGGTGGAGGGGTTCGACGCGAAGGCATGCGTGACGGGCACATATTTTCCAAAAGGAGCATTGATGAGCGTGGTCATCACGTGGTTCACTTCGGTGGGATTGCCTTCCCAGTCGTAGCGAAGGCCGAGATTGAGCGTCAGCTTCGACGTTACTTTCCAATCGTCCTGAAAGTACGGAGTCACGAACAAGCTGCGGAAATCCTTGTAGCCGTCGCTCTCCCCGAGCGGCGGTCCGAGCAGAGTGCTGGCGCGCCCGGCGAGGAAACTCGACAGACTGGCGAAGGACCACGTGCCGCCCAAAAACAAGGACTGGCTGGTATTGTCCTGAATTCTATCCACCGAGACGCCGAACTTGATGCTGTGCGATCCGTGGGTCCAAAGAATATCGTCGCCTTCGCTGAATTTGTTGGTGTAGAAATTGTCCGGAAGAAAGCCGTTGCCGCCGATGCCGGTTAAACCACCAACGTCGACTGTGCCGGGCACGGGCCGTCCCGGAAAGAAATTCAGCGCAGGAGTGCTGCTGGTCAAGCTCTGAGCCTCCACGGGACGCACAAAGCTAACTCGCGCAATGTTGACCAAAGTGGGCGTCACTACCCGCTTCCATTCCGCGGTCACATACTGGTTGCGCGTGATGTCCGTCTCCGCCAAAGTGGAATGGGCGACCCGCCAAAGGGATTCATGTAATTAGCCCGGTCCGAGACATAGCGCACAAACAAAGAATCCTTGTCGGTGATGTTGTAATCGAAACGGCCGAGAATATAGTTCTCGTGACCTATCTGGCTGGCGACTTCCGTCAATTGTCCGGTGCCCGTCGGCTGCCCCGTGGCGGTTAAAACTTCGCGTGTCGGAAATGGGAACAGTGCCAATGTCGACGCCACCGCCGGGCTGACTCCTACACTCCCGGTTGGCAGTATCCCGTTGTGAGCGTTGGCGTCTGGAACCGTCGCAATCTCACTGACGCCTTGGCTTTGGCGGAGCCCCTCGTAATTCACAAAAAAGAACATTTTGTCTTTCTTGATGGGCCCGCCGAGGCTCCCTCCGAATTGGTTCCTGCGGAATTCGGGCGGACCTCCGCCGGGGTTGGACGTGTCGAAGAAATTGCGCGCATCCAGAGCGCTGTTGCGCAGGAATTCGTAAGCCGAGCCATGAAACGCGTTGCTTCCAGACTTGGTCACCGCATTCACAACGGCCCCGTTGCCCCCGAATTGAGCGCTGTACGTGTTGGTCAGCGTCTGGAACTCGGCGATCCCTTCGATCCCCAACGAGGTACCCAGCGCACCCGAACCCGTTCCGTGATTAAAGAAATCGGCAGTGTTGGTGTCGTCAAGCAGGAACAACTGCCCTTCCGGCCTGGATCCGCTAACCGAGTAATTTTCCTGCGTGCCGTAGAAAGCGCCAAAAACGCCCGTAGTGGCTGGGACCGGTGTTACGCCCGGCGCCAGATCCAGCAGGGATTCGAAATTCCGGCCGTTTAATGGCAGTTCACGCATTTGCGTCGGCTCAATCAAATTCCCGACGGCGGTGGAATTGGTCTCGACGGCCGAAACTTGGCCCTCCACCGTGAGGGTCTGTTGCGCCTGGCCAATAGGCAGCGTGAAATCGACCACGATTTGGGCGCCCACGGTCAAAGTGATTCCGGCACGAACCACGTTTTGAAAGCCCGCTGCCGAGGCATGGACGTCATAGTCGCCAATCGGCAACTCCGGCACCCTATATCGGCCTTGTGGGTCGGTAGAGGTGGTTTGTGAAATACCCGTGCCCTCGTTTCGCACTTCGACGTTGGCGCCGCTCACCACGGCGCCCGAGCTATCCATCACGGTGCCCGAGATCGTGGCCGTCACTTGCGCCATGAGTCCCCCCGCGCCGATCAGACAGAGAAACAGCGCCGGAACGAATGCGACAACACAGTCGCGCCTACTCCTGAAGTTCGAATACATTTACCCCCCGAAATGAGAAAAGGAAACTGGACGAATCTATATCGCGGCAAGCTCGGTGTCAAGCCCGCCACGGTTTATCAGTGCCTTCCAGAACCTCTGAGTGCGGATGCGTTACCAGAATTGCACCTCTGCGGATTCTGAAGGGCAGAGGAAGCTGCGGCCCGAATCCCGGTTGCCACAGACATTGCCTAGCTGACATTGCCGAGCGGCACGCCACAGGATGACGTGCTGTAGAATGCTTGCTGGGTGACTTCCGCAGAGCAGAGCGCCCGGGAAGGGGAACATCGATGAAACGGCGTTATCGGATCGGTTTCCTTGTTATGATCGCGGTGGTTGTGCTCGGAATGAGAGGCCGCGCCCAGCAGACTCAAGGGCAGCCAGCCGCAGCACGAACGCCCACCGCGCCTCCGCCCATCCGATGGCCCTCCCCGCCGCTGCCGGATGGCCCCATCGTTGAGGATACCGGCATCCAACACCAGATCCGGCTGATCGTCACCAAAGGACTGAATCAGCCCTGGAGCATGGCCTTTCTCCGCGACGGCGGCATCCTCATTACCGAGCGGCCGGGACGCCTGCGCATCGTTCGAAATGGCGCGCTCGATCCGAATCCAATCGCCGGCCTGCCGCAGGTCCAAGCGCGAGGCATCGGTGGTCTCATGGACCTCGCACTCCATCCGCGCTTCAGCGAGAACAAGCTGGTTTACTTCACCTACGACAAGCCAGCCAGTAGCGGTGGTGCGGAGGGCGAGGCTCAGGGCGGGATCATCACGCTGGCTCGCGGGCGATGGGACGGCACCAAACTCGAAGACGTCCACGACATCTTTTCTACCGCCACGCAAGGCACAATCGGATCGCGAATCATCTTCGGCAGAGACGGCATGCTGTACATGACCGTCGGCGTCGGCGATCCGCCGGCCGCGGCGCGTGCGCAAGATCCCAATGATCTCGCCGGCAAGGTGCTGCGGCTCCGCGACGATGGAACCGTTCCCCCGGACAATCCCTTCGCCGGACGCGCGGGTTACCGGCCCGAGATCTACACGATGGGCCATCGCAACGCTTTAGGCCTGGCCATCCAGCCGGACACGGGCGCCATCTGGGAATGCGAGAACGGACCCAACGGTGGAGACGAGATCAACGTCCTGCAGCCGGGCAAGAATTATGGGTGGCCCGTCGTGAGCTTCGGCCGGTTCTACCTGGGACCGCGCGTGTCGGAAATCCCGTGGCGGGAGGGGATGGAGCCGCCCATAGTTTTCTGGGTGCCCGCCATCGCCCCCTCAGGCCTGACTTTTTATACCGGCGACAAGTTCCCAGCCTGGAAAAACAATGTCTTTGTGGGCGGGATGCGCCAGGGCGAAGTTCCACGGTCCGGGCATCTGGAGCGGATCGATTTCAATGGGAAGTGGGAGGAACTTCACCGCGAATCGATGCTGCGCGAGCTGCAACAACGCATTCGCGATGTGCGCCAGGGTCCCGACGGTTTCCTTTACGTGTTGACCGCTGAAAACGAGGGTGCGCTCATTCGGATCGAACCCTCAGCTCCGCAGCCGAGCAGTCGCTAAACACACGTCCCTCGGTGTTACGGCGCGGCTTTGTGTCTCGCCGGGCCGATTCGGGAATATAATCTTCACATCGTGAACCATCCGCTTCGTTTCCCGGAATTCGGGTCCCCGATGACTGCCAGAGTCAGTGTTTTTTGCTGGATTGCATTCCTGTGCGCGACGGGCGGGTTCGCACAAAGCGGCGGGTCGATCGCGGGTGCCGTAGTCGACTCGGATAGCCAGCCAGTGGCGAATGCTCAGGTTCAGGCTACGAACAGGAACACGAAAGCGGTTTACAAGGCGGCTGGTTCCGAGCAAGGCCATTACACGCTGCCGATGTTGCCGGCTGGTACGTACGACGTCTCGATTAGTGCACCAGGATTCTACCCGTCCAATCAGCAAAACCTGTCCGTCGACGCCGCGCAACCGCTGCGCCTGGACGTTCACCTGCTCGAATATCAATTGGGTACTCTGGGCGATGGGCGGGAATTCCGGGTTCAGCTCACAAGTCCGCACTCGGCGCCATCCGGGCCAACGCCACGAACCGCCGATGGCAAGCCCGACCTCTCCGGTGTCTGGTATGCGCAAAGAACGGTCGATGCAGGCAAGCCGGAGCCTCTGCCGTGGGCGCAGGCGCTACTAAAAGAACGAGCGGCGAACAACGGAAAGGACGCACCCGGAGCGCGCTGCCTTCCGCGAGGCATCACCAACGCGGGGGCTTTGTTTCCCTTCAAACTGGTTCAGACGCCCACCCTGCTGGTGATGCTCTTCGAGGATGACATCCCAAGCCATCGCCAGGTCTTCTTGGATGGACGCGGCCATCCCAAGGATCCCAATCCTCTGTGGATGGGACATTCCATTGGACATTGGGAGGGAGACACGCTGGTCATCGACACCGTGGGCTTTGACGACCGATCCTGGCTCGATACCGCGGGCCATCCGCACACCGAAATGATGCACGTCATCGAGCGCTTTCGCCGGCCCAATCTGGGACATCTGGAAATCGAATTTACCATCGACGATCCGGGGGCTTATGCGAAGCCCTGGAAAATCAAGCGAGTCTCCGATCTCGACGCCAACGACGATATCGGAGAATATGTCTGCACCGAGAACGAAAAAGACGTAGAACACATGGTCGGGAAATGAGGAACACCGATGAAATACTGCCTGCTGTTCGTAGTCGCTTCCGTCACAATGCTCGCGGCCGGCGATCCTTATGCCGCGCAGCTTTTTCAAAAACATTGTGCCTCTTGCCATAACTCCGAGGCCGGAGCCGGGGGACGAGTTCCACAGATAGCCGCGCTCAAGTCCATGACCCCAGCGGCGATTCAAAAGACCCTCGACAGCGGCGTCATGAAACAACAGGCGACTCCTCTTTCGCCGGACGAACGCCTGAGAATCGCGACTTTCCTTGGAACAGCGGTAACGGTGGAACGGAAGCGCGAGGAGATTGCGAATCTGTGCCCCGCGGGCGCGGCGCCTCGCAAGAGTCCCGCATGGGCCAGTTGGGGAGGCGGTCTTTCGAATACGAGGTTCCAATCGGCGAAAGACGCGGGGCTCCGCGCCGAAGACCTGCCCCGGCTGAAGCTGAAGTGGGCGTTTGCGTTCCCGGATACGTCCACCATGCGTTCCCAGCCCGCCATTTATGCGGGTCGGGTTTTCGCGGGCGGGCAGGACGGCAGCGTATTCGCTCTCGACATGCTGACCGGCTGCGTGCACTGGGCGACAACCGTGCAGTCCCAGGTGCGATCCGGCATTACTGTGGGGGAGGCCGGCGGTAATCCAGCGTTGTTCTTCGGCGATTCAGCAGGGTTCGTGTATGCACTGGACGCAACTTCGGGAAAGCAGCTATGGAAGGTGCGCGCAGACCAGCATCCGGCCTCCACCGTTACGGCGACGCCAGTCTATTACCAGGGTCGCTTGTATGTCGGCGTCGCTTCCCGCGAGGAAGCTTTGTCGGTTTCGCCCGGTTATCTGTGCTGTACGTTCCGAGGCAGCGAGTCGGCTTTGGATGCCGCCACTGGAAAAGTGGTCTGGAAAAGATACATGATCGCCGATATGTCCAAGGCGCGGCCGAAGACCCGGCAAGGCGCTACGGCTTGGGGTCCATCCGGCGTCGGCGTCTGGACCGCGCCGGTGCTCGACGCCGAACGCGACACCATGTATGTGACCACTGGCGACAATTATTCCGATCCGCCGACAGCGCTGAGCGACGCGCTGGTTGCCGTGCGCATGTCGTCAGGCGAGATTCTGTGGTCCAGGCAATTCACCGCGAAGGACGCCTGGAACAGCTCCTGCCAGCTTCCAGGCAAAGTGAATTGTCCCGACTCGGACGGTCCCGATTTTGACTTCGCGTCCTCAGCCATCCTGGTTTCGCTATCGAACTCCAAGCGGGCGCTTCTGCTCGGGCAGAAGTCGGCCGTCATTTATGCGGTGGATCCGGATCAGCGCGGCCAGGTCTTATGGCAAGCGCGCATCGGAGAAGGCGGTACTGTGGGCGGCATCGAGTGGGGCTCGGCTACTGACGGCCGCAATGTGTACGTGGCTCTTTCCGACATCCGCTTCCTTGTGGATCGCAAGCCCGGAAGCAACGACCGCTCGTACAATCTGGATCCCAACAAGGGCGGCGGATTGTTCGCGTTTCGCGTAGATAACGGCGAGCGCATGTGGCAAACTCCGCCGCCCGGCTGTGGCGATCGCCGGCCTTGTAGTCCGGCGCAGTCGGCGGCTGTAACGGCGATTCCCGGCGTGGTGTGGTCGGGCGCGGCGGATGGCCATCTGCGCGGCTATTCTTCTTCCGACGGAAAAATCATTTGGGACTACGATACGGCCCGCGAGTATCAAACGGTGAACGGCTTGGCCGGCCGCGGCGGTGCGATCGACGTGGCAGGCCCGGTGATCGCGGGCGGAATGATGTTCGCCGTCTCCGGCTACCCGGCGCGGGGCAGTCTGCCAGGCAATGTCTTGCTGGCTTTCGGCCTGGATTCGGAGGACAAATGAGCCGGAGCGGTTTGCTTCTCGGCATGTTTGCTTTGGGCTTGGCTGCTCAGCAACCATCGGACCCGAACGCAAACTTCACGGGAACCGCCAAGCGCCTGGAGAGCAACATTCACGTGCGGGCCGCGCGCATTCATTTCGAACCAGGCGCGCGTACCAAGTGGCACGTCCACGAGCGCGGCCAGATTTTGCTGTGCGAAGAGGGTGTGGTGCGCACCCAGGTAAAAGGGCATCCGGTTCAAGTGCTGCATCCCGGCGATACGGCATACGTGCCGGGAGGCGTGCCGCACTGGCATGGGGCAGCGCCGGGGCAAGCGGCCACGATCTTTTCTGTCGATGTTAGCGATGGCCGGACCAAGTGGCTGGGCGCGGTGACTGAAGCCGAATACAAAGCCGGCCCGAAGTGAAGAGGTTTCGTTTTGGGATCAAAGCCCGAGTGATAAGATCGTTGGCCATGAACCAGCTTCCGCGACGAATTCAGTTCACATTACAGTTCACATTACAAGCGCTGGCGCTTGCCGCTCTGCTCCTTCCGCCCAGCTTGCAGGCTGCCACCGGCTGCGGGGTAATCAAATTGGACTCCACCGACGCTGTCGCTGCCGCGCCGGCACACCACAAAGTCATTTTGGAGAACGACGCCGTGCGTGTTCTGGAGGCGCGTGTTCCGCTGCACAGTTATGAACCGCCGCACATGCATCCCTGGCCCAGCGTGTTCTTCGAACAGACGACCGGCCCCAGTGAGCCTTGGAAGACGGTGAACATCCGGTGGTCCGAGGGAGGGCCCAGCAAGGGGTTCCAGAGCAGTGATCGCGACCGGCACAATCTCCTTATCGAAATCAAAAGCGCCGACTGCGAACCCGCGCACCCCGCGGACCTGCCCGCGTCCGACGCCGTCAAGATCCACGACCCTAACATGACCGTCGTTCTTGAAAATGATTACGTGCGCGTGCTGAGCGTCCGCATCCCACCCGGCGAGAAGGAACCGTGGCACACGCACACCTGGCCGGCCGTCGTGGTGTATTTCAGCTTGCCCCCTTCCCAACGTTTTTTGAAGGATGGCACGAAAACCGTCCGGCCGGCGCTGAAGGAACTGCAAGTGACCTACGACCCCAGCAGCCAGCCGCTGCACTCGGTGGAAAACCTCGGCCAGGTTCCCTATCAGGCGTATCGCGTGGAACTCAAGCCGGCGAGCACTATTGCACGTGCCCGATGATCCATTTGTCGAGCAGAGCGGCAATTTCCAGATTGTTCTTCTCCAGCATGAGCATGTGACCATTGCCGTGAATCCCATGTTCTTCCAGCCGCAGGTGAGTATTGGCGACGCCGACTTGAGCCAGGAACCTGGCGGTGCAGTGATCGTAGGGCGCATGATACGACGCCTCGCTGGTAACCACCAGAACCGGAATGCCCTGCAAGTTCACCAGCCGGCGCGGCGGATCGGCCTGGCTCCAGCAACGCACTAAATCCGGACCGTCCGGGTTCGCCTCTTGCACGATCTTAATTTCCGCCGGGCTCTTCACTGGCGGGGCGTACGTGATGGGAATATCAGTGAGCCCCCAGGCCCGGTTTTTGTTTTCGTCAAAAACGGCGTCGCGGAAAGGCGGCCCATTCGGTTCCATGGCGACGATAGCTTTCACGGCTTTTGGCCGCGCATCGGCCAACAGCCAGCCGAACGCTCCCGATTGGGAATGCGTAACCACGATCGCTGGCCCAATCTTGTCGAGCAGAGCCGCACCGGCCGCGCGCACTAGCGTCTGGGTTTCCACAGCACTCTCCAAGCCTTCCACCTGAGTTGCATAAAACGCATCGAACACGGGATCGCCCCGGCGGCCTTTCTTAGCGCCGCTTCCCGGCCACTGCGTGTGTTTTCGAGCCTGCGGCCACAGGGGCGCAATTTCCGGCGCCGTGAACCGTTGTTCCACCCAGGATGGCGGCCTCATCTGCAAAGGCCCATTCGCGGAAGGATGCCAGGGCGAGCGCCCGCGCGCGGGTTGATCGACCAGATAAACCACATACCCTTGCTGCAGAAAATAATCCGCCCATCCCACGCGGCCATCCGGCGTTCCCATCCAATTGGTGGCAGTCTGCCCCGCGCCGTGAAAAAGCACCAACGGATACTTTTGGACAACGCGCGGGGGGCGAAGGACCTCGACATACATTTGCCCGGCCATCACTTCATTAGCTGGCAGACCGGTATATTTGCCGCCAACGTAGAAATAATCGCGCGTTGACAACGCATGCTGGCCGAAGGCCGGCAGGAAGCACGCGACGAGAACAAGGGCGAGAGTGGCTGGGCGAAGCATCCTCACATGATATATGCAGCGCTGGCTGGCGTCCCCGGGTCTCCAAACTATCGGAACGAAGATTTAGGGCGATCTGAGATTCACGCCCGGTGGGCGCCTCCCCGATTCGATCAACGCTAACATCGAATTGTGCGAATTTCTCCTTCCGTCGTCATCTTCGATTACGGCAACGTGTTGTGCCAGTCCCAGCCGGCATCCGACACGCGGGCCATGGCATCCATTCTCGATGTGCCGCTTCCGCGATTCACGGAACTTTATTGGCAATTTCGCATTGAGTACGATGCGGCCGCTCTGGACCCCGCAGCATACTGGAACACCGTCGCGCAAACGGCTTCCCGCACCCTCACTGCGGATCAAACTTCCGAGCTGATCGAGATCGACAGCCGCAGTTGGTCGCACCCCGCGCCGGTCATGCCACAGTGGGCGCGCGACATTCGCGCGGCCGGCCTGCGCACCGCCCTATTGTCCAATATGCCCGCGCCAGTCCGCGATTATGTGCTTCGCTGTCCCTGGCTGCCCGAATTCGATGCCCGTGTTTTCTCCTGCGATCTCGGCGTATGTAAACCGGAAGCGGAGATGTATCGCGAATGCCTGCTCGCGCTCGGGGTCCATCCTTCCGAGGTTCTCTTTCTCGATGACCGCGAGCCCAACGTCCGCGCCGCCGAGGCCTTAGGTCTGCATGCGATCCTGTTTACGGATGCGTTCAGCGCCGCACAGGAGATCGATCGCCGGTTCTCGCTATCGGTAACCTTGAGTAACCTCTCCTAGAAGCGGCGAACCGCCGATAGTTCGTAAAACAATTCTTTCTGGTTGCGTTTGTATCCGAAATCATGCATCATGAGCGATAAGCGTCTTACGAGAGATAAAAGCTTGGCAAGTGCGTCTCAACCCGCTCTGGCACAAATGCTTTTTGCCGCAATGAATGAACACGAGGCCGTGCTGGCGCGCGTTTCGCGGCTTCTGCATGACGACGTGAGCCAGGTTCTGAGCGCCGTGGGCCTGCAGCTGGATGCCATGCGCATGGACTTCCGCGAGCAGGCTCCGGGCGTGGATGGCCGCGCCACCGAGATCCAGGAACTGCTGGAACAGGCCATCGAACAGTTGCGCGACATCACCAACGAGCTGAACCCTTCCATCGTGGAAAGGGCCGGGCTGCAATTCGCGCTGGACCGTTTGATCGGCAAAGTGCGCGCCGGTTTTGCGGGCACCGTGCGGCTGCACTTTGACGCCTCCCTCCGCGTGCCCACCATCCTGGCGAAAGCTTTTTACAAAATCACGGAGTGCGCGCTCGATATCGCCAAGTCCACTCACGGATGCTCGCTCATCGATATTCACGTGAAGCGCGCGCAAGGCGAATACGTTCTCGAAATTTCCGACAATGCTCCGGTGGACGAGGGCGCCCCCGCGCCTTTGGGACAATTGCTGATGGATTATTATGCTTCCAAGAACCACGTGACGCTCAAAATCGAACGCGTTCCCCGCAAGGGCAGCAGCGTCCGCGCGAGTTTTCCATTGCCGGCCGCGATACTGGAGAGCGGGAGTTAAGGGACCATGCCGTTTCAAGTGCTGCTGGTGGACGATCACAAGATCATGCGGGACGGCATCAAGGCCATCCTGCGCCACAGCGACGAGTTCGCGGTACAGGGCGAAGCCGAGAGCGGCACCGAAGCCGTGCAGATTTGCAAGAAGAAGCGCCCCGACATCATTTTGATGGATATCGGCCTGCCGGGACTGAACGGCATCGAAACCACCACCGAAATTCTGCGCCATTACCCCGACGTCAAGATCATCATTTTGTCCATGTACGACGACGAGCACTCGGTAGTCAGCGCCATCCGTTCCGGTGCCCGCGCGTTCGTGCTGAAGAAGGCCTCCGACGGCGATCTTCTCGACGCGCTGCGCGCCGTCGCCAAAGGGGGCTCGTACCTGAGCCCCCAAGTATCCGACCGCCTGCTCAATCGCATTCAACGGGGCGATCTGGAGTCCAAGCCTGCTTCCTCCGCTCTCGACGATCTCTCGCCGCGCGAATTGCAAGTGCTGCGCCTGGTGGCTGAAGGCAAAACCAGCAAAGAGATCGCGGTTATGCTGGATCTTGGCCTGCAAACCGTCCGCAGCTATCGCAAAACGATGATGAAAAAACTCGGTGTGAACAATGTCGCTGGACTCACTCAAGTGGCCCTGGCGGCCGGCATAACGCGCTTTCCCGTTTCCGCGGCCGGAGCGGGCGAACAGGCTACATGATCGACACGCCCTGGGGACTGCTGCCGGTCGCCGACGCGCACGTTCACTTCTTTTCGCACGCCTTCCTTGCTTCGCTCGCTGAACAGAAGGGCGTCCCGGTGGACGCGCTGGCTCCGCTCCTGAACTGGCAATTGCCCCCCGCGGATCCCCGGCAGCTTGCCGACGTTTGGTCCCAGGAACTCGATCGACATGGCGTCGAGAAAGCTGCGCTGATCGCGAGCGTTCCGGGCGACGGGGAATCCGTGATGGCCGCGGTGCGCCAACATCCCGAGCGCTTCTACGGATACATGATGGTGAATCCGGCGGCGCCCGAAGCCGCCGCTCAAGTGGAAGCTGCGCTCGCCGGCGGCCATATCCAAGCGCTCTGCTTTTTTCCTGCGATGCATCGCTATTCCATCCAGGACGACCGCGCCATAGCGCTGCTCGAACTGCTGGCCGCGCATCCGCGCACGGCCGCCTTCGTTCACTGCGGAGTGCTGCGCGTCGGTGTTCGCAAAGCGCTCGGCCTTCCATCGCCATTCGACATGAAGTACTCCAACCCGATCGATCTGCATGCGGTCGCGCTCCGCTTCCCGCAGCTTCGATTCATAGTGCCGCACTTCGGCGCGGGATACCTCCGCGAGGCGCTTATGCTATGCGACCTATGCCCGAACGTAAACCTGGATACTTCGAGCAGCAATAGCTGGATGCGATACGAAGACGCGCACCTCGACCTGCGCACCGTTTTCCGGCGCGCGCTGGACGTCGTGGGCCCCCAGCGACTGCTCTTCGGAACCGATTCATCCTTCTTTCCGCGCGGCTGGAACGCCTCCATCTTTGAAACACAGTCCAAGGCGCTCTACGAAATCGGCGTAACGGAAGAAGTTGCGCGCCTGATTCTGCACGATAACTTAGTCCGCCTGTTTTCGTGAGATGAAATAAACCGCCGCGGCACCTTTTGTTTAACAAAACGGGTGCCCAAAATGGTCGTAAGAATTCGCCGCCCCTCTAAAGGCGCACACTTCATCCATCCCCTCGATCCCGCGCCGCGGACCGCCGTCCTGGCTTCGGGCTTTCGCGAGACCAAGCTGGTGCGGATTTTCCCGCAGGGCTGGAACGAGCGAGCCAAGCGTTTTCGCCCGGGCTCCATCGCCGGTCCGCTCGACCAACTGAAGAGCGTGGCGCGGGAGGAATGGCCGCTCGATCAGGCGGTAATCGTCTTCACCTACGCGGGCGGTCCCGGCATTTCCCCGCTCGATCGGGAATCGCTGTGGAAGGCCTTTGGCGTTCCGGTGTTTGAGCAATTCCTCGGCCCCCGGAATAAATTGCTCGCCACCGAATGCGATGCGCACTGGGGTCTGCACGTCGTGTCGAGTTGCGAAGGCTTCCCCCTCGATTATGAGGTATGCCCTTGCGGCAATCCCGCGCCGCGCCTGACGCGCGGATCGAGAATCGAAGAATTGGCCGCGCTTCTGGCCTGATCCGCCGTTCCGTTGCTATCCTGGTTCTGAAGTTGTCGCGCCAGCAGATAGCGTAACGCACGGCCTCGTGGCGAAATTGGCAGACGCGCAGGATTTAGGTTCCTGTACTCGCAAGGGTGTGTCGGTTCGACCCCGACCGAGGCCACCAAATAAGATCAACGGTTCCAAGCAAAAAGCCCACCTCGAAAGGCGGGCTTCGTTTTGACCAACTAGCAAATAGACTGGTAAATCCTCAGGCCGGTTCGCTAGTTTGTGAATTCTCAATCCTCCTCACCACAGCTCTCGCGCCTTTCAGCACCCTCCGCAAAATCGGCAACGCAGGATCATTCTGGCGCTTGCGGCTCACCTTGCGGATTCTGCGACCGGCGAACATCACGGCGGCTCTGAGATGACTTCATGAGTCCGCTGAGCGCGGGTTCCATTTCGGAAAAAGTGCGGTGCGGGTGGTGCGGATTCCTAAGAGGATTGACTTTATAGCCCGAGTGCGCCAACAATGACCTCAAGCGACTTCTTGAGTCGTTGCACCACCACGCTTTTAATCCCTCGCTCGCAGGCAAACTGAGGCTATTTCCTCAGATTCCACCGAGGAAGCTTTTGGAGGATCGCATTTCCCTCTGGTCAGCGGTTATCCCGAAACGAGCATGTATCATACGATGAGAACGGCGGTAAACAATGTTATCGGGGCCTCCGGAACAGGAATCCCGCTGGTACTCATTTGCGACTATTGCGGCAACGTCCAGTATTTTCGATGGGATCTGACTTCGGATGGTCAGGGGAAGAATTGGCTGCCCTAGCTTTAGCGGACTAGGGCAAGGCACCGCATTTCCACTAGGCTTTGGGTCTCCCAGCCAAATAGTCATCAGAAAGAATCGCTTGGCATTCTAATTTGCAAGCGCCTTCGGGAACGTGAAACGGAACGTAGCAGTCTTCCCGTCGAATCGCAGTTCTGAAGATCCCATACGATAGATCCGATCACCCTTCATTTCCCGGTTTAAGCTCATGTTGAAAGACACGGTTCGCAGTTCACCCGGTCGTTCCGGCAATACCGTTAGACTAAACTCCGGCCCGCTTGCCACAACGCGCTCTCCGTCTTCGCGGATTGTATATCCATAAGCCCGAAAATCCCGGACGAGCTTTTGACGTTCGGATGCACCAACCGTCGCCGTGCATCCGATCACCTCATGCAGGAATCGGTCTGACCGATAGGGTGGGAGAGACCGCACCACACCATCCGGGTAGAACCCTGTAATATAGCTGGTCACACCTTCTTGTTTTGCGGGATCTTCGGCGATGTAATCGAACCAAGGATGGTTTTGCCCGTCTCGTCTGGTTTTCAACGCTTCCATCGGAAGCTGAGCCAGTATAAGAGGGAGCTTAGTCCTTTGGTTCATCCACATAGCCAAGGCAAGTCGCCCTGGTGGCTCCACTTTGTGTGAAATGTCACTTCGCCCAGTTTTGAATATCTCAAGGTAGGTATGCATGCCAAAGAGGTAAAGGCCGGTATAGTTGAGCGCACCAGCCTCAGCCTGTATGCTGGCTTCACTAAACTCACCAAACTCCGTCCGAACTAATGCCGATGCCTTCAGCGCTTCGTAGGTGTCCTCCGAAACATAGAACATTGCATGGGTTAGGTACACGGGTGGAGCAGGTTGAACCTGCGCCATGGTCCAGATGCCCATCGTGACCATGGCAGTTCCAAGGCAAGCTGCTTTCGTGAAGCTTTCCATCACCAGATCATAACTCGCTGGCCTAGCGAATGGTGCGACTGAGTTTGGATGTGAGCACGAGACTGAGTGCGAGCTGTAGCCGGAGACTCCTGGCCCATGACGATTCCAATATTAGCGAAGCACCAGCGCCCTTAAGCTGCGGCGCAGATCGGGGCTTGGCAATGCACACCGCATAGCCGTTATCGAACGAGAGTCTCGCTAACCTGCCTTCCATTGCCTTCAGCGCCGCTCTGAACTCCACCCCATCTCTCATTCCGAATTCCTGGGCTCGGGACTCCAATTGAAAATCGACACGAAGCCCAGTCGAATTGCAGCGATAGATCAAATCCAGGATCGTTCGTTCAAACATTCTTTGCTTCAATTGTTGTTTCCCCCTTCACTGCCATCGTATCCGCCAACTCTTCCGCCAGCGCCTCAATTCTGTGGATGTGGGCCGCAACTTTTTCAATGTCTGGGTGCGGAGTCATAACCAAGTGACGCGCCTTTCGAACCTCTTCAAGCAAATCCTGGTACACAACCCAGTAGGGTGATTTGCTCTTGGGTTTGGGTGGCTTGGTGGGATCGTTCGAGAGATCCAATAAAATCATCCGAGCAGCATCGATCTCACTCTCCGCCTGAGTTTCGCCGTTTTGCAACATGGCATCAGCTCGGTTCAAAGAATCGAGAGCGCGGTAAACCTTGGCCAGTTCATCATCAGTCATAAGAGTGGTGTCCCTGCCTTTTTCAACGATTCGGCCAATATCTCATACACTTTCCCCTCATCGACACCCAAACTCAGCATCGATTTGCGAAGCTCAACAAAAGCCTTGCGTCGCTCAGGAAACCTGGCCATATACAGCGATTCAAAATCCGCTGGTAAGGCGGGCCGCGTTCGTTCATGCATGCACTCCGGGCATTCATCAACGTAGCCGGGCTTTTGCGGCGGAGGGATGAAGTTCTCTCCGCAGTAGCGACAGCGATGAGAAGACTCGGCCATATTGTTTCAGCCTACCTCACCCCGCGTAGGGATAATTTACGCCGAAACATTTTCGAGCATCCGCGTATTCCAGCGGGCGATAGCGGGCACTTTCCTCTCCAGTTTTGGAGCATCAAAAAGCACTGTGCCTTATTGTGCCTTATGACCCCGAATCCGCGCGGATCTCTCAGTTACGCCTTCTTTCATTTTCAACGACTAAAGACCTATCGGTGTGTGCGAGGATACCCCGGTTCCGTTTTAGGTTCCTGTACTCGCAAGGGTGTGTCGGTTCGACCCCGACCGAGGCCACCATCTTCCTTCCGGGTAAGGAACGAGCGCACCAAATACATTAACCCTCTATCCCAGGCACCTGACAAAGGGATTCCAGATCTTCAGCCAGCCTGGAGAGCTCCAGCGACATCGCGTGGATTCCCTGGCGTGAAGAGTCCCCGCGGCATCCGTTGGCCGTTTCAGTGATACTCGCGGTGATTTGTTCGGTGGTGAGCGTTTGCTCTTTTACCGCGGCGGCGATGGTATCCTGCATTCCCCGGATTCGTTTGATGATAGAAGCGACGCTGCCCATCGCCACCGTTACGTTCCTTACCTGAGCGCTCATGGCCGCGATGCGCGTGTCGATCTCAGCGGTAAATTCCGCCGCGGACTGCGAGAGGTTCTTCACTTCGCCGGCTACCACGCTGAATCCTGCTCCGAACTGTCCGGCGTGCGCGGCTTCCACCGCCGCATTCAGCGCGAGAAGGTTGGTCTTCAAGGCAATGCTGCGGATCATCTCGGTAACTTTGCCGATTTCGGCACTGGCGCTATGCAGGCCCGCGACTGCGGACGCCGCCGACTCCACCAGGCTGGCCGCCCCGCCGCCCACCTCGGACGCCTCCGCCGCGCTGGCCGCAATGTCGTGAATGCTGGATTGCATATGGCCGGCCCCGGCAGCGATGGTTTCCACATTGCGCGTCACCAGTTCGCTGGCATCGGTGAGGCCGCGCGATGTCAGGCGAAGGGTGCTCGCGTCGGCGCTCATGCGCTCGACCACCTGGCGCATCTGGCTGGCGTCCCGCGCCCGGCTTTCTTGGGAAGCCAGGATGTCGTTGCCAACCCGGCGCCCAACGGCTAATCCAGCCACGAGCGCGACCAGGGCAACGATGCCGACCACAAGAAACGTTACCGCCGAGAGGCTTTGAATACGCCTCACGGCTTGCTCCTGGGCGCCCTCGGCATCGTGCGAGCGTTTTGATCCAGCCAACGCCACTCGCCGGATGGATTCGAGCGAGGCCGCAAACAACGCTTCGGCCTGCCGCTGTGTATCCAGACCCTCCCGTACGGCGGTAGCCACGCCGGCTGGACCGGTCAGCAGTCCCCGCACGCTCAAGAAAGATTTGCGCGCCGCCTCGGCAGCCGGGCGATCCGCCGAGCGCCCCAGTTGCGAGAGGCCGTCCAGAATCGAAGACAAGCTCTTGTTCACCGCGTCAACCTGCCCGCCTACTTCGGCGGCCATCCGATCTACCGAGGCGGCATCGGGCGCCGTCAAAAGTTCCCACCCGAGCGCCTGCAGGGACCGTCCGCGCGCCTTCACTTCCGAGGACGCCGCCGAGACAGAAGCTACTTCCGCCATCGATTCGGTGGCGCGATTCATTCCCGTGTTGGCGTTGCTAACCGCCAGTTCCAGCGGATCGATGGCCGCTGCAATCTGCCGCGATAGTTCATCGATCGCGGAGTTCAGGGCCTTCTCGCGCGTCTCAAAATCGGTTTTGGCTTTTTCGTCTTGAGGCGCGGCCAGCGTGGCAGCTCGCGACGCGAGCAGACCCGCGTCCCCGTTGATCCCCGCCGTAAAGCTGGCCACGAACGCCTTCACCCGCGCCGCCAGGATTTTGTCGCGTATTTCCTGTGACGCCATGCTATCGAGCACGCCGCCCACCTTGTCGCGCAACGGGTTGAGGCGGAATTTCCGGTCGATCAGGCGTACTTCCTCCAGGCTGGAGCGCAGTTGCTCGATCTTCTCGCGCTCCACCAAAAGAGCCTTGATCGCGGAATTCGCATCCAGGCTGGTTTGCTTGGACGACACCAGAGCGGCCTGGCTGGACTTCTGAAGCTCCGCCATGGCTCCCGAGAGCGCCACGGTGGACGCCGCTACCATCTCAATTTCAGTAGTGACATTGGCGTTGGCCTCCGCGATCCGCTTGCGCGCCTCGATTCTCTGATGCGACATCCGAAGCAACTGCTCGCCGGTACGGGCCATGTCTTGAATCACCTCGCTCTCAGCGTCACTGGAGCCGCCGGAGACGGCCAGCTCTTTCGCGATGGACTGCACCTCGATGATCGTCTGGCCGAGTTCGGATTCGATACCGGAAAGCTCGGGAAGCGTCGCCGCCGCCGAAATCCGGGAAAAGGATCCACTAATCCGTTCAAATCCTTGTTGCAGCTTTGCCAATTTCACCTGTGTTGGCGAGGTCTGCTGGGAGAGACGAACAATTTCCCGCCGGATGAGAAACACCGCGGCAATGGATACGACGGCCACCACGCTCATCCCGCCAATCAGTACGGCAACCAGCAGGATCAGCTGCCTTCGAGTGGACATATCGTTTCCTGCCTGTTTGTCTGAGCGGGCCGTCAGGGAATCGGTTGCGCCTTACCGTCCTTTACGGTCGTGACGTAGACCGCATTGGAGCCCTGATGATTGGTTGGGGAGAAGGAAAAAACCATGCCACCGAGATCGAGATGCGACATTCCCTGGAACGTATCGATCAGTTTTTCGCGGCTGAGATCCTTGCCCGCCAGATCGAGCGCGGCCACCAGCACTCGGCCGCCGACGTAGCCCTCGAAGCTCACGTAGGAGGGGGATGCGGCGGGCGCCGATTTTTTCAAAGCATTCTGATAATCGCGAGACAATGCCAGCGTGGCATCCGTGGGTGAGGGAACCACCTGCGAGATCATCATGCCCTCGGCGGCCGTCCCCAGTTCGGCGATCAGGCTCTCAGTGCCGACGAACGAAATGGTGGCGAACTGTGCTTTCAGGCCCGCATCCCGCGCGGCGCGTACGAACGTGGCGCTAGGTTGGTAAGGCCCCACGATCACTACCGCATCGGGCGTCCCCGCCATCACAGCCGCTAACCCTCCTTTGACATCTAATGTGTTGCGCTCGAAGGACCCCTTCGCAACCAGCGCGAGTTTCCGGCGCGTCAAGGCCTTTTCCACTCCGCTCAGTACCGAGAAACCGAACGAATCGTTCTGATAAAACACGGCAATCTTCAGGAACGCCCGGTTCTTGGTGAGATGCTCTACCAGCGCCTCTGCCTCATCATCATAGGAAGCGCGAATATTGATCACATAGCGCTCCACCGGGTCGCGCAGCAACATCGCCCCGGTGAACAGACCCACCAGGGGAACCTTGTAGTCCTGCACCATCGGCGCCGCTACCTTGGCGGTAGGAGTTCCCACGTACCCGGCCAGCGCGAACACGCCCTTGTCCTCGATCATCTTTCCCGTGCAATCCACGCACTTGTCCGGCTCATAGCCGTCGTCGTCGGCCAAAAGGCGGATCTGCCGGCCATAGATACCGCCTTTGGCGTTGGTTTCGTCGAAGGCCGCCTGCAGGCCGGTATTCATGCCAGTGCCCAGACCCTTGGCCGCGCCCGTCAAAGCGGCGCACTGACCGATCAGGATTTCGTTGTCTTGGATTCCACGGTCGGCGGCTGCGGCGGGACCTGCCAGAATCCCGGCGGCGGCAATCAGGGTGGCAAAGAGTGCAAAGCGGTGGTTTCGCGAGTTCATATATCGCTTTGCTTATCGGCTCGCGATCGACATTCTTCAGGACCGAACTCGAAGAGGCGCGGCCGACGCTGGGCGATCGATTGGTTACCGCGTCAGGAACGCGGGCGGGAGGAGTGCGGCGGCTCAAAATGCGGATGCGCGAGACCAAACTGGTGAGGATTTTTCCGCCAGGCTGGAACGCGCGGTCCAAGCGCTTTCGCCCGTGCTCCATCGCCGGTCCGCCCGACCAACTGAAGAGTGTAGCGCGCGAGGAATGGCTGCCCCAACGTCTGCCAGTTCCGCGACGTTCGCGCCGGCAGCTTCCGAACAGGATAGCAACGGAATGGCGGATCAGACCAGAAGTGCGGGTAGTTCTTCGATTGTCGATCCGCGCCTTAAGCCGCGGCGCCGGGATTCCGCAAGAGCGTCCCACCAGATTTAGGATTTCGCGGCGGCAAGGTCATTGGAGTTCGACCCTCCCCGTTCGCACCATAAGATATCAGAGCAATATGGGAAAAGCCCGACCACGCGATGGGGTATTTTTGTCTTGTTGAGCAACATCAGTTGGGGGCGGCGGTGCAACCGTTCCCGCCGCTAGTATCCCTTTATAAGGACTGCGGTGATGTGCGCTGCAGAAAGAGGACCGGCGAACATGGCTCTTCTTACGGGAGAAACGCCAGTGTTTTGGGCCGGCCACTTTCAACCGATGCTACGGAATCCAGCTTATACGTCTTGTCGAGATTTAAAACATCACCGTCCAGAAAGTCACTAATTTTATATGCGCGCCCCTCGCGGAGCTGCCATGGATCACACCATACGGCGGCATCGCCCCAGGTCTTGAGTTCCCCGTCCTTGCTGCCGATCTTACGGCCAATGACCAACCAGACGTGATCGTAGGTTGGAGCTTCGAACTCCATGAAGTGCAGCGGGCGGACTTTGTTTATTAA
The DNA here is from genome assembly GCA_963713415.1 of Bryobacterales bacterium. Taxonomy (GTDB): domain Bacteria; phylum Acidobacteriota; class Terriglobia; order Bryobacterales; family Bryobacteraceae; genus Palsa-89. The sequence continues at coordinate 443,093 of CAVQLV010000004.1, forward strand.
CCAGCAGAACGCAATGCAAGCAAGCTCGTGACAGTTTCCGGTGCCGCCCTTCTCCGCGGCATTCGCGCTGCACCGGATATAATCCAGCCAATCCGTTACCTTCGTTGCTCCAGGGTGGGTGCTAAAGTACGCCCCCGAGTGCCTCCCTACGAACCTTATTCAGTTCTCCGTCAACAGGGCTCTGCAGCGCCATGGCATCGTAAGGATTTTGCTTTTGGTTCTGCAGCTCGTCGCGAACTTGTTTTGCCAGCGCCAGATCAGGTTGGCCAGGTGGCGCCGATAGGGCCTCGAACATAGCGACCCTGCCTTTGACCCCCATCTGGGGGAGGGGAGCGAGAACCTGCGGCTTCAGTCTCGCCTCCATCCGATTCTCAACGCCCTTTGCCATCTCCCGGAAGCCGTCAACCCCGCCCCAAACTCGCGACAACATCCAGGCGTTGGTTCGACGAGGAGTATTTCACCTTGGTCTTGACGTAAGCTATAGCCTGGGTGGCCAAGTCCAGGTTCGCGTCGGCGATAGAAGGCTTTTTCGTGGGCGCGTAGTTCAGCCATTTTGCCAGCTCCGTTACGGTCCCGTTTCGATTTCGTTTACTCTGTTTCCAGTCCTTCTTCGTATCAACCCAACTCTGGAGCGCTGTTATGATGCGCCCCTTGTCGCCGCCCTGGATAGCGGTGTCCAAATTACTCAAGGCTCCACTGCGCGGGTTTAGCAGTCCCAACCTGGTCCCGTCCATCCAGTCTTTATATGTGGCTCTCCGCAGGAATCTGACGGGAGCCTGACAGGTGTGCGTTTCGTGGCGGGCAGGGTTTCGGTAGACTGGCGGGTTGAGACAAGACGATTGGACCAAGATTCTCGGCTGGGAAATGCCCGGATCTCCGTTGAAACTAGCGGCTCCCGTGCAACCCACTCTACGACGCCTTTCTTTTTTTGACAACCTCCGATTTCGACGGTGCCAGCGCTTCTAATTCTCTGATGAGCGCCGGAATCTGTTTGTGTCCGGTGACCTTGCGGAACTGTTTTTGTGCAACCAGGAGTCCCGACCCGACCCAGCGCTCTCGCTGGTCGCCGCCATGCCAGCGTTTCACATTTTTGCAAACCTGCTCCACGATCGAGAACGCCGATTCGATCACGTTGGTGCTGGCCAACGTTTTTCGCAGTTGCATGGGGACGTGAAGCCGGTGCACGGTCAGGGTCTCCTCCATTCCTTCGCCCAAGCTCCGCGCCGCACTGGGATTGAGGTCCATCAGTTCGCGATGGAGTGCGTTCAACGCCTGCTTGGCAGCAGCGTGGTCCTCCAGGGCATAAGCCGCATGGAGCCTTTTAGCCACCGCCGGTTTGTGTTCGTCGGTCAGATGATCGAGCACATTCCGGCGCTTATGGACCTGGCAGCGCTGGATCGCCGCCGAGTCGCCGGCGTGCTTTTTTACTGCGGCAGTGAGTGCCTTGCCGCCATCCAGAATATAGAGTCTCGGCTCGGTAAAATCGAGCCCGCGACTGACCAAGTCGCCGAGCAACTCTCCGACTACGGTGGCGTTTTCGGTGGCGCCTTGCCGAATGCCTAAGATCATTTTCCGCCCGTCCTGGGCGATTCCCAATGCGACCACCATCTGCTGCCCTTGGAATGGCGTTGCATCAATCAGCAATGCACACAGCCGCGTCTTGTCCAGCCGCCGCTCCATCATATCCTTCAACTTTTCCCGGCTCGCTTCGATAAAGTGCTCGCTGACGGCGCTCTTCTCCAAGCCGTAGGCTTCCGTGAACTCGCGCACCGCTTGGCCGTATTTCCTCGTGCTCAGGCCGAGCATCAACTTCTCCCAAACCGTTTCCGTCAGCGGCTCGCCTCGATGGAACAGCTCGTAGCTACCCAGGCGCACTTCCTGGTCATCGGTGCTGCGAACGCGCGGCCGCTTCACTGGAACCTTCTGCCCCATCACTACGCAATAGCCCCGCTCGCTGCCCCACCGATTGGCCGTCCTTTCCGCTATCCGGTGGCTGCGCTCGCCGACCAGTTCCCGGACTTCTTCTTGCATCAGCAGATCCATCAACCGCAACCCGGCTTGACGAATTAATTCGCCCACGCCTTGCCGCAACCAGCCCACCATCTCCGCCATCGGCAGTACCATCTGCACCGCCGGATTTCCGTCCGCGGCCATTGCCTCGAGCTCCTTCACAGCTCGCTGCGTTTCAATTTGATATGGTTTCTTCATAGCGACTCTCCTTTTTCTCGCGAAAGAAAATTTGCTCTCAGCCTATCAAGGCTGCGAGCGGGAGTCGCTAATTTCTACGATCTACCGGGCATTCCCCTCGGCTGGCCAGGCTACACTGTGTACCGCCACGAGATTAACGAAAAAGCGAAGACATTAAAGCTGTGGGTGCGGAGAAAACGCGGCAACCGGCGGTTGATCTGTTCCGGTTGCGGGCGAAGGATCGCGGAACCGGCCGACATCACGGAGCGCGAGGTACGGGATCTGGCCTGCTTCGAATATCGAACCACGGTGCTGATCGAACTATATCGGGTACGTTGCCCGGACTGCGGGCTGAAGATCGAGAAGGTGGATCAGTTGCCGAGCAAGGCGCCTTTCTCCAAACGCTTCGAAGAGGCCGTGGGCGAGGCGTGCGAGAGTGCTTCGGCGCGGCGGGTGGCCAAACAGTTCGGGCTGGCGGAGAGCACGGTGCGCGCCATCGATCTGCGTTACCTGGAACGCTGGAACGCGCAACGCAAGAAACCGGCCTTGCGGCATATGGGCGTCGATGAGATCTTTCTGGGAAAAACGACGAAATTCGTGACTGTGGTCAGTAATTTGGAGAGCGGGGAACCACTCTGGTTCGGCCGGGAGCGGAAGAAAGAGACGTTGGATGAGTTTTTCCAAACGCAGTTGAGCGCGCGACAACGGCGGCGGATCGAGGCCGCTTGCGTGGATATGTGGGAGCCGTATAAGACGAGCATCGAGCAATGGTCGCCACACTGCGCCATCGTCTATGACAAGTTCCACATCCTGCAGCACGCCAATAAAGCCGTCGATGAAGTGCGCCGGGCCGAGTTCTTCCGCAAAGGGGCGCGGATGCGTGGCGTGGTGAAAGGAAAGCGCTGGCTGTTGCTCACCCGATGGATCCATTTGACCGCCGACAAGAGGCAGCAACTGAACCACCTGTTCGCACTCAATCGCAAGGTCATGAAGGCGTATTTGCTCAAAGAGAGCCTGGAGCGCCTGTGGACCTACACCTACGAGGGCGCCATGTTGCGCTATCTGAAGAGCTGGACATTGCAACTCCGCTGGCAGCGGCTGCCGGCTTTCGAGAAGCTGGCTCACATGCTAATCGACCATGTCGAAGGCATCCTGAACTACTGCCGCATCAAGGTGCGCTTCGGGGTGGTGGAAGCCATCAATGGCAATATCAAGACCCTGCTCAGGCGCGGACGCGGGTATAAAAACCTGCGCTACCTGCTCTTGAAAGCTCAGCGCATGGCCGTCTCCAAGACCGAATTCGTCATTTTTAGGAAAGCTGCTTGAAATGGCCTGTTTGTCGAATTCCTGCTCAGAGCCTTATATGTCACGGGTGAACCTCCCTCTCTGGTTTTATTGAAGTATACACGATGAAAATGCGTCGTCGAATTGGGCGAGGCTTCTCAACCCGGACACATATAGGAGACAAATATTCATAGAGATGCGCGTATTACTAGCCCGATCAAACCATGTTCAAACCGGTGCGCGCAACGACTTTCTTTGCTGCGGTTGGCAATCAAGCGGTTATTGTTGTCCCATTTTTGGGCAAGCCTTCGGCGTGACACACGACAGAGGCGCGAGTATAACGAGCTGGCGGCGGTGCCTGCCCCAGCTAATTCGTAACCACGTCAGGAATGCGGGCGGGCGGAGTGCGGCGGCTCCAAATGCGGATGGTTCCAAACCTTCGGGCCAGAGCTTCCAGATAAAGATAAACCACCGGCGTAATGTAGAGCGTGATGAACTGCGAAAACAGCAGGCCGCCTACCACCGCCAGTCCCAACGGCTGCCGGGCATCGGCGCCGGAGCCAATTCCCAGCGCAATCGGAAACGTGCCAAACAGCGCGGCCAGTGTGGTCATCATGATCGGCCGGAAGCGCAGGATGCAGCCTTGGAAAATGGCGTCGAAGGGAGGACGCCCTTCCACGCGCTGCGCTTCGATCGCGAAGTCGATCATCATGATCGCGTTCTTTTTCACCACGCCAAACAACATGATGAGGCCGACAAACGCGTACAGATCCAGTTCCTTGTGAAAAATCTTCAGCGTCAGGAGCGCGCCAAAAACGGCGGACGGCAATCCTGAAAGAATGGTGATGGGATGAATGAAGCTTTCATAAAGCATCCCCAGCACCATGTAGATCACCAGGATCGCCACGATCAGCAGGATCGACATTCCGCGGAAGGACTGCTGGAAGGCTTGCACCGTACCTTGATAGAGAGGCGCGATGGTAGGAGGAATGCGAAGATCCCGGATCACGTCGTCAATGGCGGCGGCCGCATCGCCCAGCGCGAAGCCGGGCTGCAAATTGAACGAAATGGTGGCGGCCGGCAGTTGCCCGAAGTGATTCACCGATAGCGGGCCAACGGTTCGATGGACCGATACCACGGTGTCCAGTGGAACCAGCGTTCCTTTGGCGGAATGAATATACAGTTTCGAAAGTGCATCCGGATTGCGCTGGTATTGCGGCTCCACTTCTAAAATCACCTGGTATTCGTTGGACGGCGTGTAGATGGTGGATACCTGCCTGGTGCCGTAAGCTGTGAACAGAGCATTCTGGATCTGATCCGGCGTCACCCCCAAAGTCTCCGCCCGGTCGCGATTGATATCCAGCGTGATCTGCGGGCTTTCGATCTGCAGATCGCTGGTCACGTTGATGAAGCCGTGTAAAGTGCGCATTCTGTCGAGCAGAATCGGCACCCAACGGTAGATCTCGTGCTGATCCGCGCCCTGCAGCGTCAGTTGATACGGGCTCTGCGTATTGTTGCTGCCGATCGTGATGGGCGGTGGATTCTGCAGAAACGCCTGAATGCCGGGAATGCCCAGAATCTTGGGCTGCAGCTCTTGCAGCACCTGATCGGCCGAGAGCGCGCGCTGATCGCGGGGCTTCAGCATCATGTAAATCTGCCCTTGATTTCCGCCGCTGACGTTCGCAAAAGCGCCGCGCACGTTCGGATCGTGCTCCAGAATATTTTTTACCGCCCAGACGTGATTCACCATCGAATCGAACGAAATGTCCTGCCCGGCCACCGCGATGCCATTGAGCACGCCGCTGTCGGTGCTCGGAAGAAAGCCCTTCGGCATATCGAAGAACAGCCAGATGGTGCCGCCCAGGAGACCAAACAAAACCATCAAGGTCGCGAAGCGATGGCGCAGAACCACCAGCAGCGACCGTTCGTAGCCGTGCGTTACCCCCTGGAAAAAGCGTTCCAGGCCGTTATAAAGAAAACTGTGGCGGCGATCGTGATTCAGCTTTAGAAACCGGCTGGCCAGCATCGGCGTGAGGGTGAGCGAAACGAAACCGGATACCAGAATCGCCACCGCGATGGTGACCGAAAACTCGTGCAGCAAGCGCCCCACGATGCCGCCCATAAACAGCACCGGAATGAAGACGCTGACCAGCGAAATGGTCATGGAAAGAATGGTGAATCCGATCTCGCGCGATCCGCGAAATGCTGCTTCCAGCCTGGCTTTCGCCTAGCTCCATGTGGCGCACGATGTTTTCCAGCATCACAATCGCGTCGTCCACCACAAAGCCCACCGACAGTGTGAGCGCCATTAGCGAAAGATTGTTGAGGCTGTAGCCCAGCAGGTACATGATGGCGAACGTGCCGACGATTGAGAGCGGCACTGCGACGCCGGGAATCAAAGTCGCCGAGATGTTCCGCAGGAAAATGAAAATCACCATCACCACCAGGCAGATGGTGAGCATGAGGGTGAACTTCACGTCCTGGATGGAGTCGCGAATAGAAGTGGAATTGTCATGGACCACTTCCAGATTCACCGACGGCGGAATTTCAGTACGGAAGATCGGCAAAAGCCGCCGGATGCTGTCCACCACGTCAACCGTGTTGGTGCCCGGCTGGCGTTGGACAGCGAGCAGGATAGTGCGGTCGTCATTCACCCAGGCCCGAATCTTGTCGTTCTCCACGTCATCCAGAACCTTGCCGAGTTCCTCCAGCCGCACCGGATTGCCGTTGCGATAAGTGACGATCATGCGCCGGTACTGGGCCGCATTCGTCAATTGACCCGTGGATTCGATGGTGAACGCTTGCTTGGAGCCGTACAGTTTTCCGGTGGGAAGGTTGCTGTTGTTGGCCTGGATGGCGGCCTGTACTTCGTCGATGCCGATGCCGCGGGTGGCCAGGCTATCGGGATCTAATTGGATGCGAACTGCATATTTCTGGCCGCCGAATACCTGCACCTGCGATACGCCGCTGATGGTGGAGATGCGCTGCGCCATCACGGTTTCGGCGTACTCATCCACCGTGTAAATGGGCAGCGTGGATGAACTGAAGCCCAGGAAGATCACCGGCTGATCCGACGGATTCACTTTGTTGAAAGTCGGCGGCCGGGGCATGGTGGGTGGAAGCAGGCCGCCGGCCTTGGCGATGGCCGACTGGACATCTTGCGCGGCAGCGTCGATATTGCGATCCAGACTGAATTGGATGGTGATGTTGGTGCTGCCGAGTGAACTCGACGAATTCATCGAGTCGATTCCCGCGATGGTAGAGAACTGCCGTTCCAGCGGCGTCGCGACCGACGAAGCCATGGTGTCCGGACTCGCGCCCGGCAGCGCCGCTTGCACCTGGATGGTGGGGTAATCGACGCTCGGAAGCGCGGCCACCGGCAGAGCGCGGTAACCGACGATGCCGAACAGCAGAATGCCGAACGCCGTCAGCGTTGTAAAAATAGGCCGCCGTATGAAGAAATCCGAAAGATTCATCAGGCCCCCGCGCCAGCTCTCGCCGGCGGAACGACGCGAATGTGCGCGCCCGGGAACAGCCGCAGTTGGCCGTCCGTCACCACAGTTTCACCAGGCGAGATTCCGCTTTGGACGACAATCTGATTATCCACGGTCTGGCCCACCGTAACCACGCGCGTCTCCACGGTCTGGTCCGGCTTCACGACAAAAGCAAATTGCCCCTGTTGGCCCGACTGAATCGCTTCGGAAGGAACCACCGTGGCATGGTCCAGCGTCCGCAGCGTCATGACGACGTTAATGAACTGGCCCGGCCAAAGGGCGTGGTCGCTATTAGGAAAAGTCGCTTTCAGCTTGATGGTGCCCGTGGTGCTATCCACGGTATTGTCGATAAAGCTGAGCTGGCCCGTGGCCCTTACAGGCTGGTTGGAACCATCGGCAACGCTGGTGCCGCTCACGGTGAGCGCATGTTCGCCGCTGTAGCGGCGAATTTCCTGCAGAAGTTGCTCGGGCGCGCTGAACGTTACGTACACAGGCTCGAGTTGATTGATGTTCACCATCGCCGTGGTGTCGTTCGCTTTCACCAGATTGCCGGCTTGCAGCAAAAGACTGCCCGCCCGGCCGTCGATGGGCGACCGAATATAGCAATAGGAAAGATTCAGCTTCGCGGTTTCAATGGCGGCGCGGTCGGAAACCACCGATGCCTGGGCGCTGGTGATAGCGGCCTGGTCGGCTCGCACGGCTTCGTCCTGCACTTGCGAAGTGGTCTGGTAGGAATCGTTCTGATCCTTGGAAATCACGCCCTCGGCGGCGAGACCAGCGTAGCGCTTGGCCTGTTCCTTGCCATTGGCCGCCTGGGCCCGGTCACGCGCCAAATTGGCTCCGGCCTGCGACACCAACGCCAGATCCTTTTGAACAGCAGCCTGAGCCTGATCCAAAGCTTGTTGATAGGGGCGCGGATCGATTTCGAACAGCTCGTCCCCCGTCTTCACTTCCTGGCCTTCTTTGAAGAATACTTTGTTGAGTTCGCCGTTGATCTGGGACTTCACGGCAATCACCGCCACTGGTTCCACCGAACCGATCTGGCGAACCTGAATCGGGATGTCCCGAGCCTGGGCTTGCGCCACGGTGACCGGCGTGGGCGGCATAACACCCTTTGCTCTGTTAGTCTTGCCGTCTTGATTGGCACAGCCGAGCAGGCACACCAACAGCAGGGTCGCAAATGAGGCCCGAACGAAAACCAGCACTATTGAGAAGCACTCCTACTGCTAGAGTAGCTAAAAACACTACGGAGGTTACTCGCAGCGGTTACTTTACCGCGCGTATCAGCAAGCGTTTAGTGCGCTTGCTCGCAGTTGATCTCCCACGACACGCCGAATTGGTCGACAAGAACGCCAAAACGGACGGCCCAAAAGGTCTGCTGGAGCGGCATTTGGGCGCTCCCGTTTTCCACCAGCGCTTGGTAGATCCGTTCCGCTTCCGCCGGGTCGTCGATGCCCAGCAGCACGTGGAAACCCTTCGGCCGCTCATACTGCTCGGGAAGCACGTCGGCTCCCACCAAAGTGCTGTCGCCGGCGGTCAGCGTGGCATGGAGGATCTTCCCCCGCCATTCCGGCGGCACTTGTTCCGCCATGGGCGAATCGCCGTACGTAAGCATGGTTAAGATTTTGCCGCCCAAGCAGCGTTCGTAGAATTTGAACGCGCCTTCGCATTGTCCGCCAAAAGCAAGATGAGGGGTTAATTTCATCGCGCGCTCCTTGCATGCTCTTATCTGACACAGGAATCTATCACAACGGCCGCCCGGCAGCAGAGCGCTAGCTGCGGTTGGCGCCCGGAAAAGAGCGGCATGTGCTCTGGCTATCGCTTGACGCCAACTGGCCGCCGGCTGCAATACCAGCGCGCACAAGCCATGCGCACCGTCGAGGCAATAAGCGTTCACGGTGATAACGCTTGACAGGTTTTGTGGTCCGCAGTATATTTAACTCGGTAGTTAATTAACCAGTAGGTTTAGCAGCATGACCTTACAAACAGCGCCGCCCGATGCCTTGAGCGCCACTTTCTCGGCCCTGGCCGATCCCACGCGGCGCGCGATCCTGGCCCGTCTTTCCTCCGGGGAAACGTCGGTTACCAAGCTGGCCGAGCCGTTTGCGATGAGCATGCCCGCCATATCCAAGCACCTGAAAGTCCTGGAGCGCGCGGGCCTGATCGCACGCGGACGCGAAGCCCAATGGCGGCCCTGTCGTCTCGAAGCGGGCCCGCTCAAGGACGTGTCGGACTGGTTGGAACACTATCGCCGTTTCTGGGAAGAAAGCTTCGATCGCCTGGATGCGTACTTAGTAGAACTAAAAAACGAACAGAGCAAGGAGAAGAAAAAACATGCCCGCCAGCACCGCAAAAGCTAACGCCGCACTCACTGTGACCATGCCGTCGGATCGGGAGATCGAGATGACGCGCGTTTTCGATGCGCCGCGCCGCCTGGTGTTTGAAGCCTTCACCCAGCCCGCACACCTGCTGCGCTGGTTTGGCCCGCATAGCTGCCCCATGGTGGAATGCCAGGTGGATCTGCGGGTGGGCGGTGCATGGCGCTACATCCTGCGCGGGCCGGACGGCAAAAGCTTGGGGATGGGCGGCGTGTACCAGGAGATCGCGCCGTACCACCGACTGGTTTCCACCGAGAACTTTGACGACTATCCGGGCGAATCGCTCAACACCCTGACATTCTCCGAGAAGGACGGAAAAACAACGCTCACTGCTCGGGTGCTTTACGATTCGAAGGAGACGCGCGACGCGGTGATTCGTTCGGGAATGGAACATGGAGCCGCCGAAACATATGATCGTTTGTCGGAGCATCTTCGCACCATGTCAGCCGAACTGGTGATCACCCGCGTATTTGATGCACCGCGCCACCTGGTGTTCGAATGTTGGACCAATCCGGCGCATCTGCAGCACTGGCAAGGCGCGCCCCGCGGCTTCACGGTGACATCCAGCGAATCGGACATACGCCCCGGCGGCTTGTTCCGTATCTGCATGCGCTCGCCCGAAGGCCAGGATCATTGGCTGGAAGGCCATTATCGCGAAATCGTGAAGCCGGAGCGCCTGGTATTCACGCACGCCTGGTTGGACGCCAATGGCAAGCCCGCTCATGAGACGCTCGTCACTGTCACGCTCGCCGAGCGCAACGGCAAAACCGAACTCATGTTGCGCCAGACCGGCTTTACGTCAGTGGAATCGCGCGAGGGACACGAATTCGGATGGACCAGCGCGCTGGATGTTCTCGTTGGTTACCTGGCGGAAGCGGCACGTTCCATCGTGGTCACGCGGGTGTTCGATGCCCCGCGCACCCTGGTGTTCGACGCGTTCACCGATTCCAGACACGTCGGGCGTTGGTGGGGGCCGCGCGGATTTAGCCTCACCATCGAATCCATGGACGTGCGGCCAGGCGGGGTTTGGCTCTTCGTGATGCATGGCCCGGATGGAGTGGACTATCCGAACAAGATCACCTATCTGGAAATTGTGAAGCCGGAACGGCTGGTCTACGATCACGGCGACGCCGGAGCGCCGGGATATTTTCGAACCACCGTCACCTTCGCCGAGCAGGGCGACCAGACCAAACTCACCATGCGGCTGCTGTTCGAATCCGACGCCGAACGCGAGACGGTGGTCAAGACCTACAACGCGATCGAAGGCGCGAACCAGACGCTCGATCGCCTGGGCGAGCAATTGACCAAGATGCAGGAGCTAATCACGACGCGTATTTTCGACGCGCCGCGTGACGTGGTCTTCCGCGCCTGGACCGATCCCGAGCGATTGAAGCGCTGGTGGGGACCGAAAGGTTTCACCAACCCGGTGTGCGAAGTGGATGTGCGGCCAGGAGGCGCCATTCGGATTCACATGCGCGCCCCCGACGGCGTCGTTTATCCGATGACGGGCGTTTTTCGTGAAATCGTCGAGCCGGAGCGGCTGGTATTTACGAGCTCCGCGTTGGACGGCAATGGTGAGCCGCTGTTTGAAGTGCTGAACACGGTGACGTTCTCAGAAGAAGGCGCGAAGACCAGGCTCATGTTGCATGCCAGCGTCTCGAAGGTGAAGGCGCAAGCGGCGCAGCATCTGGCTGGAATGGAACAGGGCTGGAGCATGTCGCTCGATCGTCTCGCCGAGGAGGTAACCGGGTGACAAAGAACCGGACGCTGTGGATCATTCAGGGCGTGCTCGCGGCTCTCTTTCTATTCGCTGGTGGTGTAAAACTAGGGATGCCTGCCGCGGACCTGGCCAAGCTGACGCCGATGCTGCCTGTCGGATTCCTGCGATTCGTCGCGGTGTGTGAGGTGCTGGGCGCCGTTGGCCTGATCCTCCCCTGGCTCCTCCGCATTCAGCCGGTATTGACGCCGTTAGCAGCCGCCGGGCTGGTGGTCATCATGATCGGCGCCACTACGATCACGCTGATGACCAACAGTATTGCGGTCGCGCTGTTCCCGCTAGTAGTGGGGCTGCTTTTGGCGTTGGCCGCTTACGGGCGCTGGCGGCGAGTAGTGGTATAGTTAGCCGGCAAAGGGCGCGGCGCGCACCACAAAACAGGCCAGGAAATGCTTCGCGCCGCGCTCCGTTTTGCTGGCTGTTGCATAGCAGCTGTCCGAACCCGGACGGCTGATTCCACATTCGAACGGGAACCCTGGGTAGCAAGTCTGCCTTTTCAGCGAAACGGAATGGTGGAACAATTGCCTGACCAGGTCCATATGTTCACGCCGTTACGACTCGCCCTGCGGATGTTGCGCAAGAACCCGGCATTTACGCTCGTAGCCATCGGCTCGCTCGCGATCGGGATTGGAGCTACCTCCGGGAGTTTCAGCATCGCCGACGCGATGCTGACCCGTCCGCTTCCGGTTCCGGAATCCAGCAGAGTGGTAGCGATCACCCCTGCGAAGATGGGCGCGTTCGGGGCCAATAGTTCGCTCTCCTATCCGGATTACCGCGATTTCCGCGACAATAACCGCACTTTCGAGGGGTTGGTTGCGTCCAGCTTTTCCGCCTTCGGCTTCAGTCCAAATGCCAGTACACTTCCTAAGACCATCTACGGCGCCTATGTTTCGGGAAATTTCTTCCGGGTGCTGGGCGTACAGCCTGCGCTTGGCAGAGCCCTCCTGGAATCCGAAGATCAGGCCGCGGGACGGGACGCGGTGGTTGTCCTGGGGCACGATTTCTGGGTCAGCGAACTGAACGCCAATCCCGCGGTGCTGGGAACGAGCATCCACCTGAACGGAGTGGAATTCAGGATCGTCGGCGTCACTTCCGGCCAGTTCACCGGCGTTGAGCCGATGGTGAAATCTGGCTTATTCGTCCCGCTGGCCATGTACACCCGCCTGGGCGGGGGAAACATACTGGAAAAGCGCGACGCCCGATGGTTAACCGTGAAGGGCCGTCTGAAGCCGGGCGTCAGCGTGGCACAGGCCAACGCGGATCTCGGCTCCGTTGCGGCCCGGCTGGAACAGCTCTATCCCCAGACTAATCGCAACCGGCAGATTCAGGTCCAGACCCAACTTCAGTTTCGCGTGAAGCAGGTTCCACCCCAGGCTGCTCTGGCTGCGATGCTGGTTATCCTGGCGATCTGCGTGTTGCTGGTGGCTTGTGCCAACGTTGCGGGGCTGCTGCTGAGCCGCGCCCGGGCACGTTCGCGCGAAATGGCGGTGCGGCTGGCGATCGGAGCGGGCCGCGGCGCGCTGATCCGCCAACTGTTCCTCGAAAACCTGTTGCTCGCGCTGGCGGGCGGTCTGGCCGGCATCCTGCTGGCCAACAATATTACGGACTTTTTTAACACCATTCCCATCCCGAGCGATGTTCCCGTCTCGCTGAAAGCGGTGATCGACCCGCGGGCATTGCTTTTCACCCTCGCCGTTTCTGTCCTGAGCACGTTTGTGTTCGGTCTCGCTCCCGCCATCCGAGCCACGCGTGTCGATGTGGTTCCCTCGCTCAAGGCCCTCGACGCGGATAGCAGCGGGCGCAAGCGCCTGTGGGGCCGGAACGTGATCGTGGCGGGGCAGGTGGCGCTCTCGCTGCTCCTGCTGGTTGTTTCCGCGCTGAGCTGGCAGGGCTTCCGGGATGTATTGAAACAAGGGACCGGCTTCCGCACCGATCATTTGTATCTCGCCGGTTTTAACACGCGGCCGCTGAACTACTCTGACGAACAGAACCTGAGATTCTACAAGGATCTCCTGGATAAAACCCGCTTAGCGCCAGGCGTGCGGTCGGCGGCGCTGGCTTCCGATATTCCACTGGGCTTCAATGAGGACAGCGTCGGCGTGGTTCCCCAAGGATATACATTACCGCCCGGACAACAAGCCCTGAACATAATGAACTACTACGTGAGCGACGGCTACTTTGCGACGCAGGGAGTCCGGCTCCTCAGGGGCCGCGGCTTTCTGAATACCGACCAAGCCGGGGCGCCCTTGGTGGCGGTGGTGAACACCCAGTTTGCCCAACATTATTGGCCCCACCAGGACGCCCTTGGCAAACGGTTCCATCTGCGAGACGCAACAGGACCGCTGGTTGAGATCGTCGGGATCGCCGAAACTGGAAAATACGTCTGGGTCACCGAGCCGCATCTCGACTTCATCTACCTCCCGTACACACAACATTTGACGCGGGCTCTGACCATACTGGTCGAATCGAGCGCGCCCGACGCAGCTGTGCTGGCGCCCGTTTTGCGGCAGGTGGTGCGCAAAATCGATCCTGCGATGCCCTATTCCAATGCTCGAACCATGCAGGATTTCTTTTCCCAGCGCGCTGTGAAGACCACAAACCTGATTGTCGAAACAGTCTCCAGCCTTGGATTAATGGGGCTACTGCTCGCCATGGTGGGGCTGTATGCGCTGGTGGCTTATTCGGTGAGCCGGCGCTCGCGCGAGATCGGCATCCGCATGGCGATTGGAGCAGATCGTCTCGGCGTGCTTCGAATGGTGCTACGGCAAGGGCTGGTGCTAGGCTCCATCGGCGTGGGCGCCGGATTGATCCTGAGCTTCTTCGCGTGCCGCGCGCTTACCGCAAGCCTGTGGACTGGCTCCGGCAGTATCAACTATCTGATCCTGCCGGCCGTCGCGCTGCCGCTTTTGCTGGTAACGCTGCTGGCCGCTTATGTTCCGGCGCGGCGGGCTTCGCTGATCGATCCCATGCGCGCGCTGCGGGATGAATAGGGTTAAAGGGCTAAACGCGAAACACCGATGTATGATTTTGGTGTGCGCCCATGCGACGCTTACTCAGCCTGCTCATCGTATTGACCATTTCCGGCTGTTCCAGCTCACGGAAAGGACGTGACCAGGATTCTCCGGCGTTCAAAGCCGGCGAAGCTGCCCACGAAATCGCGACACACGCCGAGAAGACCGCGGTGGAAGCCGAGCGCCAATTAAAGGAAAGCGCTCGCAAGGCTAAGGAAGGTTGGAAGCAAAAGGAACGGGAAGACCGGGAAAAGTCTCCAGAGAGCCATTGAATTCGTCAGCTCAAGACGGCTTGCCCAACATGTTTCGCGAAATCCACTCCGTGGGCGAAAGCCCCAGGCGCTTCGAAAACGCGAGAGTCAGCGCCGCCGAGCTCAAATAACCTACCTGCGGCGCCATTATGCTCGCCGCCGCCTTCGTGACATTGGCTGATTCAGCAAAAACTATCTGCGCCGGGCGTAAAATCCAGGTTGGAGGTTTGAGATGAAAACATGGTTGATCGCCGGAGCGCTCCTCGCTGCGTTCACCGGACTCTCGATTTCATTGCCCGCCGGAACGCTGCCCATACCTGGCGGCGACGTCGCCAAGGATGTGCCCGGCGCCAAGGAGCAGCCCGATCCGAAGATGACCTACAAGGTTGTTTTCGACATCGCTACGGCCGCTCCCAAGGCGGACGAAGTGAATCCCGGGCTCACCGGAGTGGTCCGGTTTGTAAATACACTGGGGAAATTTGATGTGCCCGCAAGCCACCGGAAAATCGCCGTGGTATTCCATCGCGCGGCTACTGACGTGGTGATGAACAACGAAGCTTTTCGGGCGCGCTATCCAGGGCACGACAATCCAAACATCGCTTTAATTCAGAGCATGAAGAAGGCCGGCGTGGACTTTCGAGTGTGCGGCCAGGCCGTATTGGCCCACAAGATTGATCCCAAGACCATCCAGCCCGAGATCGAGTTGGATGTCTGGGCGCTCACCACGCTCGTCAATTTGCAACTGCGCGGTTACGTCCATGTCGGAGGGGAATAACTTCGTCCGCTAATCGCCGAAGCGCTCGGCCGAGCGTGCTTTCGCTTTGGCTGCTTCTTCTTCTCGATTCTTGGGTGGCGCGTTGGTTTCAAGCGAAAGCAGAAGCCGGGCGGAGACGCCGGCGATTTCGTCCACCGCGTCCTGGAACAGCTTTTCATTGGCCTTGGACGGCTTGTTAAATCCGCTGATTTTCCGCACGAACTGAAGCGAAGCCGCGCGAACTTCTCCGTCCGTCACCGGCGGATCGAAGTTGAAGAGGGTTTTGATATTCCGGCACATATCCAAACCTTACTCGATTGCGATGACCAGCAGCGTGGAGTCGTCCTGGAGGGCTCCGTCCGAGAAATCGGCCACTGCGGAGACGATCTTCCTTTGCAAAGCGGTTACTTCCAAGGTCCGGGTTTGGGCCATCATGCTGAGCAGCCGCTCTTCGCCGAACTGCTCGCCGTCCGAGTTTTCGGCTTCGGTGATGCCGTCACTAAAGAGCACCAGGCAGTCACCCGCTGCGAGCGTGACTTCGCCCTGCTGGTAGACCCAGTCGGGAAACACCCCCAGCACCGCGCCGCCTTGTTCCAGCCGTGCCAATTCGCCATTCGCTCGAATCAGCGCGGGCGGGTTATGTCCGGCATTGGTGTAGGTCAAGCGTCTGCCGTCGAGCACGCCATAAAACAACGTGACGAACTTGTTGGGCGCCGTGTTGGCGCAAAGAATCTGATTCAGGCGGTTCGCAAGGCTGCCGGTGGATGCGGCCTCAGGAGCCAGCGCCCGCACGGCGGCCTGCAGATTCGACATCAGCAACGGGGCAGGAACGCCTTTGCCGGAGGCGTCGCCCACGCAGATCCCCAGCCGGGCCTCATCGAGCGGGACTAGATCCAGATAGTCGCCGCCGATGCTGCCCGCCGGCGCCCAGGACGCCGAAAAGTGGCAGCCCGGGATCTGCGGAATACTTTTGGGCAGCAAAGCGTGCTGCGTGGCCACAGTCTCGCGTAGCTCCTCCCGTTCCGCCGCCGCACTGCGTATTTGCCGTTGCAGCGTGAAAAGCAGCTGCGAATTGTCCCAGGGCTTTTCCACGAAATCCCGCGCGCCCCGATGCATAGCTTCCACCGCCAGAGGGACGCTGCCCCAGGCCGTCATCACAACCACCGGAAGCGCGCGATCCATTTTGCGGACGCTCCGGAGCAAATCCAGGCCCTCCTGCCCCGACGTGGTGTCGCGCGCGTAATTCAGATCCATCAGCAACAAATCGAATTCTCCCGCGGAAAGGTTGTCTAACACGGCCGACATCTAACACGGCCGCGGGAGAATTCGCGGTTTCGATCTGATAGCCTTCCTGCTTCAGCAGCAGGCGCAAGGCTTCCACTACGTCCGGCTGGTCGTCCGCAATGAGGGCCCGCATAGGAAGATGATGAACAGGTTGTGGGCCAATGGCCGCCGAACGATGAAGCCCCGCAGAGTGAGATACATGTAACTCGCAGGAGGACATCGGACCGGTAAACGGACGGCCGGTGGCGGACGCATCGTTCCCAAATCCGTACAGTTTCTCAGGTTGCATCGTCATCTCCATATCGGGCTCTATGAGTACGTCGTACCAAGGAGGCTAAAATCGACATGAATCAGGGATCGAGATTATTTCAATCGCGCGCGTTCCAGCAGCAACTCGCGCTCCCGGGCATTGCAAGTGAGTGCCGCTGCCCGCTGGAACTCGGCGCGCGCCTCGTCGAATCGGCCAAGTTTGAAGAGGAAATCGCCGCGCACGCTCGGCAGCAGATGATAATTCTGGAGCGAAGGCTCCGACGTCAGCGCATCTACCAACTCCAGGCCGGCCGCCGGACCGAACGCCATCGCGATGGCCACGGCCCGGTTCAGCTCCACCACGGGCGAAGGCGCGACGTGCGCGAGTTCGGAATAAAGCGCGGCAATGCGCTCCCAATCCGTTTCTTCTGGCGCGCGCGCTCGCGCATGACAAGCTACGATGGCGGCCTGAAGCATATAGGGCCCTGCGGCCCCGCCGGCTAGAACTTTCTGCGCGTGATCGAGCGCAGCCAAACCACGATGGATCAGGAGCTGATCCCACTGGGCGCGGTTTTGTTCCAAAAGCAAAATGGGCTTGCCCGAAGCATCCACGCGGGCCTTCGACCGTGACGCTTGAATTTCCATCAGCGCCACCAGGCCATGCACTTCGGGCTCCCCGGGAACGAGCTCCGCCAGAATGCGGCCGAGCCGGAGCGCATCGTCACACAGCGCCGGCCGCATCCAATCTTCTCCCGCGGTGGCCGAATAACCTTCATTGAAGATTAGGTAAATCACTTCGAGCACCGACGACAAACGCGCGGCGAGTTCCGGCCCGCGAGGAACTTCGAACGGGACTCGCGCTTCGCTCAGTGTTCGCTTGGCGCGCACGATGCGCTGCGCGATCGCAGGCTCCGCGGCTAGGAACGCGCGCGCGATTTCTGCCGTGGTCAGGCCACCGAGTAATCGCAAAGTGAGTGCCACGCGTGCCTCGGCGGAGAGAACCGGATGGCAGGCGGTGAAGATCAGGCGCAGCAGATCGTCACCCACGGGATCGTCCATTGAAGTTTCAAAATCCGGCCCGGCCATTTGCTCGGCTTCGAGCTGATAGCCAAGCTCCTCATGCTTGCGCTCCAACCGCTTGTTGCGGCGCAGATGATCGATGGCGCGATTCTTGGCAGCCGCCATCAGCCATGCGCCGGGGTTACGAGGAATGCCCGATGCGGGCCATTGCTCCAGCGCCGCCACCAGAGCATCCTGCGCCAGTTCTTCGGCCACGCCAATATCGCGCACCATGCGTGCCAGGCCCGCGATCAACCGGGCCGACTCAATGCGCCACACCGCGTCAACGGCTTTGTGAGTCTCGGCAGCGGTCACAGCTACCGATCAGAGCATGCCCCCGGCTGTCGGCGCAAGGCCGGCCACGGACTGTTTTTCACCATGTCCCTTGAAAGATTCGCCCTTTACCAGCCTTCTTACTACTTAAATCGCGCGCCTGGCCGATTGGAGCGCCGTGGTAGCTCAGGCTTAGCTGCCGTCCGAGCGGAAGGAGCTATGGCCATCAAGGAGCACTACCGCGATAACAACCGCCACCGGCAGCTCCGTGGATTCGTCCTATGCGATCAGGCGGACATCGATCTCGATGTCGTCCGGCACGTGGTCAGACAGCACCTTAGCGAAGCCCAACGCCCATTCGATCGCCTCGTCCTTGGACTTGGCCTTTATGATCGCGTAACCGCCGATCAGCTCCTTGGACTCGATAAACGGCCCATCTATCACTGTCCGCCTGCCACCTGCACTGTCCGCCTGCCACCTGAGAGCCGAAGTCTGGCGCCCTTCGAGCTCGGTTCCAGCTCCTCGGCCAAAAGAAAGATGCCATTCCGCCGCATTTCATCAATGAGCTTCTCCATCTCAGCTTTACGGTTCGGAGCCGGAGGAATTTCGCCCTCGGACTGGCGATCGGCCTTTTGCAACAGCAGGAATCGCATCGCGGCATCTTCCGGCTTCGGGCCAAGACCAAGGTCCCAAGGTTCCTTCACCAAGCCAACCTCGACCTCGC
This sequence comes from Bryobacterales bacterium, assembly GCA_963713415.1. GTDB lineage: Bacteria > Acidobacteriota > Terriglobia > Bryobacterales > Bryobacteraceae > Palsa-89. The sequence goes on from CAVQLV010000004.1 coordinate 461,815, forward strand.
CTTCGCCCGGAACATGGGCCAGCCGTTCAGCCCACTCGATGGCCTCTTCCTTCGACTTCACTCTGACCATCACAAACCCGGCGATCAATTCATTCGAGCCCGTGAACGGCCCGTTCGTGATACTACACTGGCCCTCCGAGAACTTGACGCGGGCACGTTTCGAACTGGAATGCAGCCCCTCTCCCGATTGAAAGACGCCGCCCGTCGCCCCTTCCGAGAGAAACGCGCCCATCGCGGCCAGCAGTTCCGGGCTGGGAGGAACGCCTGCCTCGGAATTCTTGTCCAGCTTGTGCATCACAAGAAAGCGCATTGGCTATTTCCTGGCCGCGGCTTCCTGGATTTCGGGCGGAAACTCCGACATCTCCTGCACCTGCCGGATTTCAATCACTTCGTTGTCTGAACCGGGACAGCGCGTGGCCCATTCGATGGCCTCTTCCCTGGACCTCACCTGAATCATCCAGTAGCCACCGATCACCTCTTTGGCCTCGATAAACGGTCCGTCGGTCACCTTGGGTTTGCCCGCTTCAAACGAGACCCGGGCGCCAGCCGAAGGTGGATGCAGGCCATCGAGGGCCAGCAGCACGCCGGCCTTTTGCAGGGATTCGTTGTATTTCATCATGGCTGCGACAGCCTTTGGCTCGGGCATCGTGCCCGGCGCGGCTTTTTCGTAGCCTTTCGGGATCATCAGCATCATGAATCGCATCGTTTATTTCTCCTTTTGAATTAAATAGAATTAAATGGCCGCGTCCTATGGTCGCGGTTCTGTGAGCGGGAGGAGGGCGCCGAGGCGTGGATCGCGCCAGTAGAGCCCTCCCCAGACGAGCACCCCAAAAATGATCGGGAACAGCGTGTCAAACACGGGGTCGTGGACACGCAGATGAGTAGCTACCGCGCCGCCCAGATAACCAGTCAGCAAGATCGCGCCGAGGATCGCCGTCCGCGGAATCACGTACGCGGCCACGCAAACCAGCTCGATGACCGCGAGAACCGGGCTCAGGCCGAGCGGATAACCCAGCCGGTTGAATGCTTCCACCACCGGCGACGGCACCAGCAAATGCCCGCCGGCGTCGAACAGCAGAAACAGTACAGAGAGGGCGCTGAGGATGCGCCCGGCCCACAGGGTCTTTGTCATGATTCCTCCCGCTCACTTCGGCGGATAAGCCGGCATATCGTACATCTGGCGAATCTCGCTCTCCCCATCGCCCGCGATCTTCAGGAAGCCTTCGGCCAGTGCAATCGCTTCGGCCTTGGACGGCACCTGAATGATGGCAAATCCGGCGATCAACTCCTTCGTTTCGGTGAAAGGGCCATCGGTCACTGTGATTTTTCTATCCGAGAGCCGGACGCGCGCGCCCTTCGAGCTGCTTTGCAGCCCGTCGGTGGCCAGTAGCACGCCGCTCTGGGCCAGTTCTCCGATAAATTTGCCCATCTGGGCCATATTCTCCTGGGTGGGCGGCGTGCCTGCCTCCATCCCCTTCACGTCGGCGGGCTTGTAGATCATCATGAATCGCATCGCTCTCTCTCCTTTTATGTTTGTGAGCCCGATTTTGGACCGGCTCTAATTATGCGTCGAACCAAGTGCGGCAGGATCGACAAGCCGCCAAGTTTTTTCTTCGCTGGTTTCCGCGACCCGGCGGGCACTCAAGAATGTCACACAACTGTTAGACTTTGTTTTTGGATACAAGAACGAAGATCGTCCCGCACCACGAACTTCAAGCGCGGCTGGAGGGGCACGCCGTCCGCTGGCTATCCGGCCATTTCGATCCGCTTCTTGCCGAGCATGTGCGCCGGCTTGCGGAGCAAGGGGAGCCGGGGCGATTGCTGGTGGTAGAAGTAACGAATCCGGCGCGGCCACTGTTGGCGCAGCGCGCGCGTGCCGAGCTGGTGGCGGCTTTGGCGATGGTGGATTACGTGGTGCTCGCGCCCGGCGATTTCAGCGCATTACCGCGCGCGGACGCCGGGATCACCGAACGTTTTGTAAAACACGTCCTGCAGCGTCACGCGCAGGAATCGCCCCGATGAGTCCTTCCACCAAGCCGCCGCGCATCTTGGTTGTGAGGCTCGGATCTATGGGAGACGTGATTGCCGCGCTGCCTGCCGTCGCCAGCCTGAAACACAGCATCCCGCACTCTAAAATCACATGGGTGATTGATCCGAAGTGGAGCCTGCTGCTGGAGGGCAATCCGTATGTCGATTCGGTGCTGCACCTGGACCGGCGCACGTTCACCGGATTGCGGAACGCCTGGCGCCAGTTGCGCTCGTCCCGGTTCGATTTCGCGGTGGACTTTCAGGGCTTGGTGAAATCGGCGCTGGTGGCTACCCTCGCGCGGCCTGAGCGCATCTTCGGATTCAACGCCACTTACGCGCGCGAGTCGGCCGCTTCATGGTTTTATTCCACCAAGGTGCCCATCCGGTCTTATCACGCGGTGGAACGGAATCTGGATCTCGCAACGGCCGCCGGAGCGTCGAACATTCTGCGTACCTTTCCCTTGCCGCCAGGGGAACAACAAGCGAAACTGCCGGAAGGCGACTTCGTGCTGGCCAGTCCGCTGGCAGGATGGGGCGCCAAACAATGGCCGCTCGAACATTACGCGAAGCTGGCCGAACGGCTGCGCCGCGAGTGCGGCATGCCGCTGGTGCTGGACGCGCCGTATCCGCTGCATGTGCAGGGAGCGGAGACGCATGTTTCCACGCTGGCTGGTCTGATCTATGCCACGCGGCGAGCTACGGCGGTGGTTGGTCTGGACAGCGGACCGCTGCATCTTGCTGCGGCGCTCGGAAAGCAGGGCGTGGCGATTTATGGCCCGACCGATCCAGCGCGGCACGGTCCTTATGGCGGCACCATCGGCGTCTTACGCGCACCGGAAGCGATGACCAACTACACGCGCACATCGGAACCGGATGCCAGCATGCGCGAGATTACGCCCGATCAGGTATTTGAGGCGCTGGAACCCATCATTTTGGCCGGCGGTGCCCGGGCCACACACAAAGATCATTGAGCGGATGAGCGTCTTTCCTAAGCCGTACGCCGATCTAGTGGCGCGTTTGCGCGTGACGTGCGGATTTATTTTAGTCGCTGCGTTCGCGTGGTTCTCGCGGCCGGACGGCCAATCGTTGGCGTGGGGCCTGCCGGTTTCAGCGCTTGGCCTCGCGTTGCGGGCCTGGGCCACCGGGCACGTGGAAAAAAACATCCGGCTGGCCGAGAGCGGCCCCTACGCGTACGTCCGCAATCCACTGTACTTAGGCACGCTGCTGGTGGCGGCGGGATTCGCAATCGCATCGCGTGAGTGGCCGCTTGCGGTCTTATTCGCCGCGGTGTTTCTCTTGATCTATCTGCCCGCTATTGAGCTGGAAGAACAGCATTTGCGAAAGTTGTTTCCCGAATTCGCCGCCTACGCCCTGCGCGTCCCGCCGCTGTGGCCGACGCTCGCGCCGATCCACAAGCCCGGGCATTTTCGTTGGGACCTTTACGTTCGCAATCGTGAGTATCAGGCATTCATCGGGTTCGTTGTTGGCGCGGCATACCTGATTCTCCGGGCGTTCGCGCGAGTGTGAACGCGGCACGCAAGAGCGGGTGCGCCACGTACAATACAGAAATGGTTTTCGTGCGCGAATCGTTCCGGGTATTCTGGGCGGTGGCTGCGCTGGCGGTTGTTTTGTATGGGCAGTCGAGACCCAAGGATGTGGATGGGTGGGAGAAGATCCAATGGGGCATGACGATGGCCGAGGCCCGCTCGGTGTACCACGTCGATGCCGAACCTGTAAATAAGGATGAGTGGACACTGCTGGAGCTCAAACCGGGTCACTTAGCCGGTGTCGAGATGGGTGTTCAGGTGGGCGCCAGAGAGGGCGCAGCAAAGATCAGTCTGGTGCGATTGTGGTCGTTCTTTGGGCTTCCCAGCTCGCCGCCATCGGCCCGGCCGCAAGACTTCGACACACTCAAGGCGACACTGATTCAAAAATACGGGCAGCCCGCCAAGGAAGAAGTGAGACAGGGAGGGGAGAACACGCATTACTTCAAAACTGCTCTTTGGACCTTTCCATCCACATCGATCCTGCTATCGCTCGAGCAATCGTCAGCGTTGCCTAATCTCGGCACTATCTATCTGGAATACACGGCAACCGGCAAGTGACGATCCGGGGCGCGTTTCCGTGCCCGCCACCTACAATACAGGGATGGCTCCGCTGCGCGGATCTTTTTGGGTGTTCGTGCTGTACGACGTGGCGGAAGAGATCCGCATCGAAAAGCTGCGCGATCTGGTGGGGGCTGAGACGGCGCGGCCCCAGCCGAGCTTCAAACATCCGGCGCCGGAGTATGTGCGCTTTGAACGGCCACCCGCGATCGAGTATCCGGAGCCCGTTGCGATTGAAACCGGCGAAAAATTCGAAGCGCGCATCAAGTACTTCGACTATGGCGTGGCGAGCGTGGAGCTGAAGCTGGAATTCGAGGCGGATTGGGAACAATTGATCCGGCTTTCGAATCGCTGGATTCTGGCGCCGGAGATCGAGCGTCGGACGGCGGAACTGATCCAGGCGCGGATGGAGCGGGCGGCTGCGGCGTTGGTGCAGCCTTATCCGGCACGGCTCAGCGAAGACTATTACATCATTCATTTGCGCGAGGCGGTGGATGAGGACGGCCAGCGGCTGACGGCTCCAGTAATGCTCGCCAAGCGAGGCGAACAAATCGCACAGATTGTGCGCGGCGAATCGCAGCCGCTGTCAGAGAGCGAGCGCCGGGAAGTGTTGCAATCCAGCCTGTCGTATTATCCGAGCGACTTGTTAGTCACCGGCTGGGTGGCGGCGCTGGTTTACGATACCGCCGAGGGCGCCGCGCCGACGATTCAGTTGCTCGAATACGCGAATACGCAGTTGCTGGAATTCCGGCATTACGACGACGTGCTGACGCGTGTTTTGGAAAACGTATATAAGACGCTGGAGCACGGCGGGGGATTGTTCCGGCGCTGGAAGATGGCGGGCGAGGCCGAGCGGCTGAATACGCTGCGGCTGGATGTGCGGGAGCTGACCGAGCGCACCGATAATGCGATCAAATTTCTGAGCGATATGTTTTATGCGCGGGCATATCGGATCGCGGCGGCGCGCGTGGGCGTGACCGACTATCGCAATCTGGTGGAAGAGAAGCTGCGGACGGCAGGCGAGCTGTACGAGTTTATGATGAACGAGTTTCATCAGGCGCGGGCGTTCGCGCTGGAGGCGATGGTGGTGGCGATTCTGGTGATCGAGCTGTTTTCGCTGTTTCGGGGCGGGCATTGAGAGTGTGTAGAATATCGTTCAGGGATACACATCCTTGCGCACCAACATCGTGATCGACGACCGGCTGATGAAGGAGACCCTCCGTGCCACGGGCCTCAGGACCAAGCGTGAGGCAGTGGATCTCGGGTTGCGGACCTTGCTGCGCTTAAGTTAAGCAGGCCGAGGTCCGGCGGTTTCGCGGTAAATTGCATTGGACGGGCGATCTGGACGCGATGAGGCGAGATCGGTGATTCTGGTCGATTCGAGTGTTTGGATTAACGACTTCAACGGGAATCTTACCCCGGCGACCGAGAAACTGGACGGTCTCTTGGGAAAACTCGATCCCCTTGCGATTGGCGATTTGATTCTGACCGAGGTCCTGCAGGACTTCGCGGATGACCGCGATTTTTCCGCGGCCCACGGCTTACTCGCGTCGTTCGATGTGGTGGAACTGGGTGGCCGAAAGATCGCAATTCAGGCGGCGAAGAACTTCCGGAAGTTGCGCAAGGCTGGGGTTGCGGTGCGCAAGACCATCGATACCCTAATAGCGACTCGGTGCATCGAGAGCGGGTATGAATTGTTGCATGAAGACCGCGACTTTGATCCCTTTGTCGAACATTTTGGCTTGCGCGTTGTGATTTAGAGGCGGCCCCCCCAAGGGACCGCGCAGAGCCACCTTAAATTCATTACTCACATTACTTATTCGCATTGTATTAAGACTGCGCGATGTTATATACTCCCTGAGATCTCCTTCGAAAACAATGCATATTGCGAAACTGTTAATTGCACGGGCAGGCATTGTCTTGCCGATGTTGGTCGTAGGAACGGGCGCGGGCCTCGCGTGGGCTCAGACTGAAGGCGCAAATACGGCAGGCGCAAAGTTCGCGACGCTGCACAGTTTCAACAGCGCCGACGGCCAGAACCCTTGGGGGCAACTGGTCCAAGCGACAAATGGAGATCTGTACGGGACCACGCCGTACGATGGCACAGTTTTCAAAATCGGGCTGCTTGGTAAGCTCACAACCTTGTACAAGTTCTGCTCCCAGAGCGGATGCACGGATGGTGCGAGTCCTCTTGCGGGACTGGTTCAGGCAACAAACGGCGACCTCTATGGGACAACGGTTTCCGGCGGAATCAGCAACCCCTTATGCCCATCGGTGGACGTACGTGTGGCACGATCTTCAAGATCACAGCGGACGGAACGTTCACGACGCTCTACAGGTTCTGCTCCAAGCCTTCGTGTGCGGACGGCGACGCGCCCATCGGAGGGCTGATCCAGGCCGCAAACGGGGACCTGTACGGCACGACATCCGCAGGCGGCGGCACTAACGTAACGCCCAGCGGCTGGGGAACGATCTTCAAAATTACTCCAAGCGGATCGCTTACCACGCTTTACAGCTTTTGCCCTCAAAACGGGTGCACGGACGGCGTCCGCCCGGTTGCAAACCTTATTCAAGCGAAGGACGGCAATTTGTATGGAACGGGTGGCGGATTTTCCCCTGGTACAATCTTCAAAATTACGCCGGCCGGGAAGTTCACTTCGCTCTACACCTTCTGTTCCCAAGAAGGGTGCGCGGACGGATACTTACCCACTGGCCCACTTGTCCAGGGCGCCAATGGAAACCTTTATGGGACCACCTTGTATGGCGGAGTGCAGAACGGAGGAACGCCGCCAGGTTACGGAACGATCTTTGAGATCACCCCGAGCGGACAGTTGACTACGATTTACGCTTTCTGCGCTCAGAGCGAATGTCCGGATGGAGATCTGCCGAACTCTGGGTTGATCCTGGCCAGCGATGGGAACTTCTACGGTACGACACAATATGGCGGAGCTAATACGAACACGACTGCGCTGTACGGTGGCGGGACCATTTTCCAACTCAGCCCAAGCGGTACTCTGACCACCCTATACAGCTTTTGCGCCAAGGCCGGTTGCGCGGACGGTTTCACGCCTTTCGCGCCGCTCGTCCAGGACACTCTCGGCGTCATGTACGGAACAACTTTATACGGCGGGGCCAACGGAAACAATCAAGGCACGATCTTCGCGGTGTCCACCGGCGCGCCGCCGTTCGTAACTACTCGGCCGACGATCGGATTGGCCGGCGAAGTGGTTACCATCCTCGGCTACGGATTGAAAGCGACCACCAGCGTCACATTCAACGGCACGCCGGCCGAAATTCTCTACGCTACGCCGACCGTGCTTTACGCGCTGGTCCCTGCCGGCGCCACCACAAGCCAAGTTCAGGTCGTGACGCCCAACGCCACGCTCACGAGCACGGTGGCCTTCGAAGTGGTGCCGTAGAGCGCGAAATTCCCATTCGGATCTCGTGACCAGTGCGCGCTCGATCATACCGCCGCATAGGCCGAACAGCGCCGGGCGGTTCGGCAAGCCCATCGCCGAATTTTAGGGCGTCCAGTTCGAGCTGGCCCAGATGGCTACCGAGGTGTACAACTATGTCGAAGTGTCGGTATAGACCGGCAGCGCCGTGGCGCATGATGTGCTAAAATTTTTCATGGATTTGTAGATTCGGGTCCCTCCGCCGATTTCAGCTTTGTCCTCTTTTACAAGCGGGTTGCGGTTTGACGATGCAGGCGGGAGGGATTTGGGTACTGGACAGGTGGCCGAGCGGTTAATGGCAGCAGACTGTAAATCTGCCGCTCCTTGCGAGCTACGGAGGTTCGAATCCTCCCCTGTCCACCAGAAAGGTTTCGGCCGTTGTAGCTCAGCTGGTAGAGCGCGTCCTTGGTAAGGACGAGGTCACCGGTTCAATCCCGGTCAACGGCTCCACTTCTTCATAAAGGTAGCGACGAGAAGGTTCTAAATGGCGAAGGAAAAATTTGACCGCAGCAAGCCGCATGTGAATATCGGGACGATCGGGCACATCGATCACGGCAAGACCACGTTGACGGCGGCCATCACCAAGGTATTGGCCAAGCACAATCCCAAGGTGAAGTTCCGCTCGTTTGACTCGATCGACAATGCGCCGGAAGAGAAAGCGCGCGGGATCACGATCGCGGTGGCGCACATCGAGTATGAGACGGCTAACCGGCACTACGCGCACGTGGATTGCCCGGGCCATGCCGACTACATCAAGAACATGATCACCGGCGCCGCGCAGATGGATGGCGCGATCCTGGTTGTGGCGGCTACCGACGGCCCCATGCCGCAAACGCGCGAGCACGTGCTGCTGGCTCGGCAGGTGGGCGTGCCGTACATCGTGGTGGCGCTGAACAAAGTGGACATGGTGGACGATCCGGAGCTGCTGGAGTTAGTGGAACTGGAAGTCCGCGAGCTGTTGAGCAAGTATCAATTTCCGGGCGACGACCTGCCGGTGGTGCGGGTGAGTGCGCTGGGAGCATTGAACGGCGAAGAGAAGTGGGAGAAGACGGTCGACGAGCTGATGGCGAAGGTGGACTCCTACGTTCCAACGCCGGCGCGCGACATCGACAAGCCGTTCCTGATGCCGATTGAAGACATCTTCTCGATCCAGGGGCGCGGCACGGTGGTGACGGGGCGCATCGAGAAGGGGATCTGCAAGGTCGGCGAGGAAATGGAGATCGTGGGCTTCAAGGACACGCGCAAGACGGTGGTGACTGGCGTGGAAATGTTCAAGAAGCTGCTGGATGAAGGGCGCGCGGGGGACAACGTCGGGTTGCTGCTGCGCGGTATTGAAAAGGATGACGTGGAGCGCGGGCAGGTGATCGCGAAACCGGGATCGATTACGCCGCACAAGAAGTTCAAGGGCGAGATTTATGTGTTGAGCAAAGAAGAAGGCGGGCGGCACACGCCGTTCTTCAAGGGATACCGGCCGCAGTTTTATTTCCGGACCACGGACGTGACGGGTGTGACGCAGTTGCCGGAAGGCACCGAAATGGTGATGCCGGGCGACAACGTGGGGCTGGTCGTGGAGCTGATTACGCCGGTGGCCATGGATAAGGGATTGCGATTTGCGATCCGCGAGGGCGGCCGGACGGTGGGCGCGGGAACCGTGACTGAGATCTTGGAATAGGATTAGAACAACATGCGCGAAATCATTACATTGCAATGCACCGAGTGTAAACGCAAGAATTACAGCAAAACGAAGAACAAGAAAACCAAGACCGAACGGCTGGAGCTGAAGAAGTTTTGCGCCTTTTGCCGTTGCCATAGGGCACATCGGGAAATCAAGTAGACTGAATTTAGAGGCGGCCCGAGTGTAGGGGCATAGGCTAACGGTAAACCAGCGGTCTCCAAAACCGCCTTTGGGGGTTCAAATCCCTCTGCCCCTGCCATCTTACTCGGAGCGAGGAAATTTTCGAACATGGCTACCGCACAAATCCAGGAAGGCGACGAGGGGAATTTCATCCAGCGGGCGTCCAGCTGGCCCGTCAGGCTGAAGGACTACTTCGAAGAGCTGCAAACCGAGATGCGCCGCGTTACGTGGCCGTCGTGGAAGCAGGTTCGCGCCACTACCATCGTCGTGATAATCGCCGTGTTCGCGTTCGCGGCGTACTTTGCGGTGATCGACCAAATTTTCCTCAGCCTGATCAACAAGCTGTTTAACGCGTTTACGAAGTAGACGGGAAACTCATGGCGGACGAAGAGACGAATCATAGTAACGGGCACGAGGATCAGGATCACGATCCGGCCGAAGACGCGGCGTCGTCTTCCGAGGAAATCGCGCAATCGGGTGCTGAGGCAGCGCCTGCTGCTGCACCGGCTGCCGACGGAAAGAATTGGTATATCATCCACACTTACTCGGGCTTCGAGCAGAAGGTGGCGGATTCATTGCGGAGCCGCGCCCAGGCTTTTGGGTTTGCCGAACAGATTGGCGAGCTGCTGATTCCGACCGAGGAAGTAGTTGAATTGCGCGGCGGCAAGAAAGTCACCAGCAAACGTTTGCTCTATCCCGGATACGTGATGGTGCAAATGGAGATGAACGATCAACTGTGGCACGAGGTGAAGAATACGCCGCGCGTCACCGGGTTCGTCGGCGGAGGCAATAGCCCGGTGCCGCTGACGGCCGACGAAGTGAATTCGATCCTGTTCCGGCAGCAGACCTCGTCCGAGCGCCCGCGTCCGAAGATGAATTTCGAAAAGAACGAGACGGTGCGGATCGTCGACGGGCCTTTCGCGAACTTCTCGGGCAAGATCGACGAAATCAATCCGGAGCGCAACACGTTGCGCGTGATGGTGACGATCTTTGGCCGGTCCACGCCGGTGGAATTGGATTTTCTCCAGGTAAGTAAGGATTAAGACATGGCAAAGAAAGTTACTGCAAGTGTGAAGCTGCAAATTCCGGCAGGCAAGGCCACGCCGGCGCCTCCGGTGGGCACCGCGCTCGGTCCGCAGGGCGTGAACATCATGGAGTTCTGCAAGGCGTTCAACGCCAAGACTTCGGCCAAGGATCAGGAAGGGCTGATCATTCCGGTGGTCATCACGATTTTCAGCGACCGGTCCTTCACCTTCATTACTAAGACGCCTCCGGTGCCGGTGCTGATCAAGCGCGCGGTGAATCTGGCGAAGGGCTCGGCCGAGCCGAACAAGAATAAGGTCGGGAAAATCACCGAGAAGCAGGTGGAAGAGATTGCGAAGCTCAAGATGCCCGATCTGAACTGCTTTGATGTGGGCGCGGCGATTCGGAGCGTCAAGGGAACCGCGCGCAGCATGGGCGTGGACGTAGTCTAATTCGTTTCGCCGATCATTGCTATAGGCGCTGATCGTTACATTGTATTCGCCGCCGCCACCGCGCGCGAAGCCTTCAGGATGACCCCGAATAGTCCTTTTTGATTAAAGCGCCTGGTGTCGGGCCGGATTGGCTCGGCGTCGCATACGAGCGATCGGAGCCCTGTGAAGGTGTCAGTAAAGGACTGGAAAGCTCCATTGACGTCCACATCGTCGACGACGATGGCGCCGCCCGGTTGGAGCGCGGCATAGGCTTGATCTAACTCGAACAGTACGTTGCGTTCACTGTGCAAGCTGTCGTGAATGAAAAGATCAATCTGGCCCAGCCGGGAGAGCAGTTCGGGTAAGAGACGCCTGCTGGAACCTCTCATGTAGGTCCAGCGATCAGCGAATCGGTCGCGGACGGCCATTCCAACTTGGTTTTGCCAGACTCGTTCCATCGGTGGAAGGTCGATACTCCAGAGGTGACCGGCGCCGTTGCTTTCGAGCGCTTCCAAAATGACGCGTGAGGTGAGCCCGTGCGCGACCCCCGTTTCGATCACATGCTGCGGCCGCAGGTGACGCACCAAACACCAGATTGCCCTTAATAATCCGGCATCACCGTCATTGTAAGCACGAAAGCTGGCGGGACCGGCTTGAATCCCTGCGGCCCCCAGTTCGGCGATTACTTGATCCCACACCTTCCAGAAGCTAGGAGTTGCGTCGCAAGGCCATTCCACATTCAACGAGCGGTGAAGGCGAGGTTCCCAATCATCATCGGATTTCAGTTGGCAGGGAGGCCGTTGCCGGTGGCTGCGATCCGCGTATTTTTCTTGCACCTTGATCCACGTCTCCTGCAAGAATGCGTGCGCACCCAATTTGTTTAACGTCATCTTCTCTCCTTTTTGGAGCGATTCAGTATAACGTCTCCCGGTCGCCATGGAGTAGCGTAGGAGGACTAGAGGTTCTAGAACTTCACTCACTGGAATGGGCGCAGAGCGCTCCTGATCCGCATCGGTGCATAGCTTTATAGGGTCAGGAAGTCCGTCGAACGCCGTGGGAGTTTAACGTTGATTTCCGATGCCTTGCCCAGCTTCATGACGACAAGGTACTCGGGGAAAACGTACGAAACACTTCAGTGCCTCTTCCAGCGGCCGGGCTCCCAAACACCTCGATCCCGTATGAGTTGGAGTGCTTGGGGGAGTATTCGCAGCGCCCGCCGCCTCATTTCTTGCCAGCCGACTGAGCCCTCAGTCGTTTGGTTATGCGCGCCTCTCATGGCCGGAACACCTTCGGAATATCGGCGAAGGTGGTTCTTGGATCATTGTTGTAATCCATCAAGCATTGACTGTACGCTTTCCAGTTAGGTGCGATGTGTTCGATAACGAATCGGGCGTCTTGCATCGCTGCGCCGCGATGTTCGTAGCGGCCGCTCACTTCGCCGGTGGCTTTTTCCAGCGCGCAATAAAGACTGAAGGTTGTGGCTTGCGCCGGGCAGACCCGGTTATCGGCCCGATTCCACTTTGCCGGCGAGCTAAGAATCCGACTCGCTCGCTCTACGATGCGCACGTCGGCCTGTGTGACCGGTGGCCTGGCATCGGAGGCGGGGATGGAACCACCGGCAGGGTTGGGAGAAGGCGTCTGCGCGTGAAGCGCGGCGGCAAACGGCAATTACGCGGAGGAAAATGATAGCAACGCTTTCCGCTTCACAGGTTCGGAATTCCTTTCTTTCTGTATTCTCGCTCCGATTCCAGGCTGGCGTCCCAGCGGAGCACGTCCCAGCAGAGCACGTCCCAGCAGAGCAGTGTCAACGCCAAATAGAAATGGGATCTTCCGCACTCTCGGTGCAGATCAAGGTGCCATTGCGCGGTAGGGCAGGACGCGTGCCCGCAGCAGATGGAAGCCAGCGCGCCCATACATTTGTCGCTTAATAGCCTTCAGGCGGTTGATCTGTCCTTCGGTCTGGCCGTTGCTCCAGGAGGTTCCCACCGCTGCCATGACCGCGTTCCAGTCCTTCTTCAGGCCGTACGCGAATCGAACCAGAGGCCCGATGCCGGACTGCATTGCGGTGCGAATCCAATGCAGCATGCCATTCGTGTCTTGAGTAGCAATGGCTTCGCGAAAATCCAGGGCCAGGAACCGCATCGATCGAATAATTGGGCAGTTCACTGCGACCTGCTCGAACAAAATCCGTTGCTGTTCCGACAGACGCTCCGTTGGTCTGCACGTCAGGATGGCCGCATGCTTAGGCGCGATGCGGTCGAGTCTTCGCGTCTTCGATGAGGAACGTGATTCAGGATTAGCCCGCCAGGACGAAACATGATGAGAAACCATCTGACGACTGCCGCGGTATCCGCGCGCCCGGATCTCCTGAAACAAGCGAGTCGCGTTATGGCAGCCCTGATTCCAGCGTTGCTGTAGATACTCATGGAACTCGCGGACATGGCTGCGTCGGCCGGTCACCGGCTTCCGCTCGGGAAACTGACCAGCGCTTAACCAGCGGCGAATCGTTTTGCGCTGGATGCCGAGCTCCAGGCTGATGGCCAGTTGTGTGTGCCCCTGACGATGGAGTTCAACGACTCGCTCGTAGCGCTCCTGTCTGCGCTGGCGGCGCTGTTGTTTTCGTTGCTCCTCCAGCGTTGTTCTTCGTTTGCTTGGCGGCGCGACTTCGACGGCTGGCTGTTCCGGCGCCGGATCGGGAAGGCAAAGTTCCCGGCTTCGTTCCTCCAGCGATCTCTCGATGGCTGTTGAAAGATTCAAAAACAAATGAAACCGATCGGCCACCTGGACTGCATGGGCGGCACCTTGTTCGGCGGCCTCGGCATAGATGCCGCAACGATCCCGAGTGATCACTTCCACACCCGGATGCTTCTCCAGCCAGGCTTGCAAGCTCTCGACCGAACGGTCGGGCAGCAGGTCGATGACCTGATGCTTGTCCAAGTCCACCAGAATAGTTCCGTAGCTCTGACCCTTGCGCCAAGCCCAGTCGTCTACTCCAATGTGTCGGATTGGACCACTGCCCGAACCGTCGCCGGAGCGTTTCACAAACCGAGTCACAGTGTCGTCGCTGATCGGGATCGCCAACCGGTCCAGAATACGACTGCCCGGCAATCCGCCTGCTGTGTAGCCGATCAGCCGTATGATCTCGCCAACTCGTGTAGTCCAGCGTGCATGGGATCGCGTGACCTCCGGTATCGGTTCGGCGAAGATCTTTCGCACACAAGCCCTGTTACGGCATCGAAAGCGCCGGATTTTCAACCGCAGTTCCACCGCACACCCTTGCCAAGGCAGGTCTTTCAGATGGCGAAGGTACGCGCTGTGACGGCTCCGAGACCGTTTGCCGCACGCTGGACAATGAGCGGCTTGTCGAACGTGAACATCGACCAGAAAGCGTCCGTCAACACGTTCGATCTTATCAAGCACGAGATTTTGAGCTGGTAAGACCGCTTGCGAATGGCTCGGGGGAGGTGCCATTGCAAGTTGAGCTTAGAACAATACGAGAACGAATTGTTTTGGACCATTTTAAGCTTGCTGATCTGCACCGAGAGTGCGGAAGATCCCATTTCTACTTGGCACGAATAGGCCGCGACACGTCCCAGCAGAGCAGTGTCGGAGCCAAATAGAAAGTTCCGGTTTCCAGCCAAGTAGAAAGTTCCGGTTTTGAGGGTCGGCTTGAGACCCTCATGGTATGTTCGCACAGCCGCACCGGGGTCGCGCCTGGGGCGGTTGCCCAAAGCCGAGGCGACGGGGTTGGCTCCGAAGCAATCGGCGGATGCCCTCCTGTGACGCAAAACCCGTGAGTGTTTCCGGAGCGCCAGGAGGGTTTTGACGAGCCGGGATCCATTGCTTTGGTGAAACCTCTGAGCTGAGGCTTTGGGCTTTAAAGAAGCGCGCCTTCCATATTGGGTTTTCACCTCAGTCTCCAATCAACTTCCACAGCGGTGGGCTGGGGCGATCGAAGAAGCCCTGCATCCAATTACTCCGACCTCCCGCATTGTGGTCTTTGCGAACTGGCTTGCTGGTCTTCGGCGCAACCGCGATGGCCCGCACGCCGCACTCGCTGATCTCCACGTAGCCACCCTGATAGCGCGCCTTCAACTCGCCGTCGAGGCGGAGTTCCACGCCCAGCCGCTGGCGTCGCATGCCAGCCTGCGCCGCAGCGCGCGCGATCTGGTAGCGATGGCCGGCGAAGGAGAACGTGTAGTCGTTGCCGATCACCCGCTCTTCCACGTGACTCAGAATGGCGGCCAGGTCCAGTGGCGGTGTCAGCGCCCGATGCTGGTTGGGGAAGTCTGCAACCGGCCGGGCGAAATGCGCATTCCATTCCGGCCAATACTCTTTCTCCAGAAACGCATTGGCGCCTTCCAGAGTCGACACTTTCGCCAAACGCAGATGCTTCACCAATCGATCTTGCGCCGTTAAAAAACTGCGTTCAATGCGTCCTTTGGCCTGGGGAGAATAGGCCAAAATCGAACCGATTCCCAACTCACGCAAGGCTCGCCCCAGTTGTGTCAGGCGGTCTGCCTGGCGCTGTTGGTCGGGGCTCTCTCCGGGTCGTGGCGGAACCGTGAACATGGAATCTCGATCGGTGTAGACATCCACCATGCGCCCATTTTTCTCCAGGTACTCCCACAGCACTCCCATGTTGTGCCGGGTCGCATCGCGTTCTACGAAACGCCCCCAACTCCAACTGGTGGCGTCATCGATCATCCGCACCAGGTAACGCACTGGCCCCCTGCCTTCCAGCCAGTCGTGCTCCGAGGTGTCCCATTGCACCAGCTCCCCAAAGGCATTCCGCCGCGGCCGCCAACCGTGCACCTCTTGCAGCCGGCGCGATTTGCTCTTCCACAATCCGGCTTCCATCATCCATCCCCGCAGGGTCTCTTTGCCCACCTGGATCTGGTGCCGCTTGGCCAACTGTTCGGCGGCGAACGTCGGTCCAAAATCGTGCCAATCCGGCTGCTTCAGGATCGCCAGAGCTTGTCTGTGCATCTCAGCCGGAAGCTTGCGATTGGACGGCCGCCCCCGCAGCCCATGCACCACCACCGCATCCCCTTGCTTGGCCATGCGCTTCACAAGCTGGCGCACCCAACGGTCGCTCACTCCCATTTTCTGGGCAGCTTCCCGTTGGCTCATACTTCCTTCCTGGGCTCGTTTCAGCCAATCTAACCAGTCCCGTTCCTCTTGGCTCATCGCGATTCGTTCCATCCTTCTGCCTTTCGGCTGTCAAGAGGAACTTTCTACTTGGCTCAATTAGGAACTTCTCACTTGGCCGCGACACGTCCCAGCAGAGCAGTAGACAAGGAGGATTTCAATTTGGTAAACTAAGCGCTAGCGCTTAAACGCACTACATTTTAATTCTCAGTGGGAGGCAGGGGTCTTTAAGAAGTCAGCCGCTGCCGTCTGCACCAATGAGGGAGTATGTCGAAACACGGTAAGAAGTTTGAAGCTGCGTCCAAACAAGTAGAGCAACGCCCCTACAGCCTGCACGACGCGGTTCCGCTGGTCCAGAAGGTCAAGTTCACCAAATTTGACGAGACGGTTGAACTGCACATGCGCTTGGGCGTGGATCCCAAGCATGCCGATCAGATGGTGCGCGGCACCGTGGTGCTTCCCAACGGCCTGGGAAAATCGAAAAAGGTTCTGGTCATCGCCT
This sequence comes from Bryobacterales bacterium, assembly GCA_963713415.1. GTDB lineage: Bacteria > Acidobacteriota > Terriglobia > Bryobacterales > Bryobacteraceae > Palsa-89. The sequence goes on from CAVQLV010000004.1 coordinate 478,365, forward strand.
CGGGCGACAAGCTGCGAGAAGCTGAAGCGGCCGGCGCCGATTTTGTCGGGGGAGAAGACATGGTGGCCAAGATCCAAGGCGAAAGCTGGACCGATTTTGACGCCGTAATCGCCACGCCAGACATGATGCGATCGGTGGGGCGCCTGGGCAAGGTGCTCGGTCCGCGCGGCTTGATGCCCAATCCTAAGACCGGCACGGTGACTACCGACGTCGCGACAGCAGTCAGGGAAGTGAAGGCCGGCAAAGTGGAGTTTCGTGTGGATAAGACCGGCGTGATTCATGTGCCCTGTGGCAAAGTGAGCTTTGAAACAAGCAAGCTGCTCGAAAACGCCGACAGCCTGATTCAGGCGGTGATCAAAGCGAAGCCTTCGGCTGCCAAGGGCAAGTACGTCAAGAGCGTGACAATCTGCTCCACCATGGGGCCGGGCGTCCACCTGGATGTCACAGCGTTCAACGCCAAGCAGATCTGACGGAGAAATAACATGAAGAAGAAGTCGGACAAAGAAAAAGATCTCGAAGCGCTGAAGAAGGATTTCGAAGCCGCGCAGAACATCTTCCTGGCTGGATTCGCGAAGCTGACCGTGCAGCAGGATTTCGAACTGCGCAAGACGGTGCGCGGCGCGGGCGGCAATTACAAGGTGGTCAAGAACAACCTGGCGGAGAAAGCGTCGCAGGGCACCCCAGCGGAAGATCTCATGAGCCACCTGGTGGGTATGACGTCGATGGCCTACACCAGCAAAGATCCGGTGGCGCTGGCCAAAGCGCTTACCGCCTATGCGAAGGCCAATCCGGCATTCACATTCAAGGCTGGTTTGGTGGAGGGCCGGGCAATCGATGTGAAATCGATTCAAGAGCTGGCCTCTCTGCCGTCGCGCGAAGAGATTTTGGCGAAAGTTCTTTTCCTGATTCAGGCATCGGCGCAGCGGCTGGTCACCACGCTCGGGGGCGTGGGGCGGAACCTGGCGGTGGTGGTGGATCAGGCGGTCAAAGAAAACAAGTTTTCACAATAAGCAGATTTGCATAGAGAGAGTAGAGGAAAAAGATCATGGCGGATATCAACGCGATTGCGGAACAGATTCAAGGGCTGACGTTGCTCGAAGCATCGCAGCTCGTTAAATTGCTGGAAGAAAAGCTGGGCGTGTCGGCTGCGGCGGCTACCGTGGCGGCGGCTCCGGCGGGCGGCGGCGCGGCGGCTGCACCGGCCGTGGAAGAGAAGACCGAGTTCAACGTGATTCTGACCGCGGCCGGAGCGAACAAGATCAACGTCATCAAAGCGGTTCGTGAAGTTACCAACCTGGGGCTCAAGGAAGCCAAGGACCTGGTGGACGGCGCGCCCAAAGCGATCAAAGAGGGCGTCAACAAGGAAGAAGCGGAGACCATCCGGAAGAAGTTCACCGACGCCGGCGCTACTGTGGAAGTGAAGTAGCACGGCAGAAGTAAAGTAGCTGCCTCCCGGCGGCTTGCCTGTATCTTATTGGATTCCTGGGAGTACGTTGTCGGGTGACCGAGACCGGCTGCTCCCGTTGTCCTGCTTTTTGGCCCCAGCACGGCCGATTTGACGAACGTTAGATCGGTCTGCTAAAGTTAGATTGTTACTGGCCGGAGACCGACCCGGATTCTTGCTCTTGTGAACCAAACATCCTTTGGACTTGGTGTGCCCTCTCCTGAGGCGGGCACAGGGCTTTGCCATGCGCATTTTTGCCCCGCTCTATTTTGGCGAACTGGGCGTGTATGGCCACGGTCTTCCGCTGCCAGTTGTCTAGTGTCCCGCTGCTTTCGATCTTCCCCTAAGGCCTTTGGCTCGCGATCCGGGCCGGGGCGTCCTTGAACAGAGGCGGGGAGGCGGCAGCGGTTGTTTTGTCTTCGCAGGTTTGCTGCGCAGAGTTTGTTCTAGCGAATGAGTCGAGAGACCATCGGCCGTAGGAGTGAAAATGGAAAATCTGGCTAACGTCGTTACGCGCGAGCGAATGGATTTCTCACGCATCAAGACTTCCATCCCGATCCCTAATCTGATTGAAGTTCAGAAGAAATCATATGAGCGGTTTTTGCAGATGGACCTGCTTCCCGGCGAGCGGGAAGATACGGGCCTGCAGAGCGTGTTCAATTCGGTTTTTCCGATTTCCGACTTCCGGGGCTTGAGCCAGCTGGAGTTCGTCGACTATGCGATCGGAAACTGGGAGTGCAAGTGCGGCAACCTGAAAGGGCTGCATCACCTGCGTTCCACGTGCCGCAATCCAAGCTGCGGCGCTACCATCAAGACCGATCCGTTCCACGTCGGCGACGTGCTGTGCCACCGCTGCGGAACGTTCAATAAGAATATCGTCACTTTCTGCAACCGCTGCGGCGATCCCGTCGGGCTGCAGTTGAAATATGACGTCGCCGAGTGCGAAGAGCGCGGCATGACCTACGCGGCGCCGCTCAAGGTGACCATCCGGCTGACAGTTTATGACAAGGACGCCGAAACCGGCGCCAAGACAGTCCGGGACATCAAGGAGCAGGAGGTCTTCTTCGGCGAAATTCCGCTGATGACCGACAACGGCACCTTCATTATTAACGGGACAGAGCGCGTGATCGTATCGCAGTTGCACCGCTCACCCGGCGTATTCTTCGAGCGCGTGCCGGCGCAGGGCTATTTTCTCGGCAAGATCATTCCCTATCGGGGAAGCTGGGTCGAGTTCGAATACGACAACAAGAATCTGCTGTACGTACGTATCGACCGCAAACGCAAATTTTACGGCACTGTTTTCCTTCGCGCGCTCGGGCTCAAGAGCGACGCCGAGATCCTGAAGGCGTTCTACAACGTCAGTGAAATCACCGTCAAGGACAAGAAGCTGTTCTGGAAGGTTTCCGACAGCTTGATCGGCTTGAAGCTTTCTAAAGCCATCGCGAGCAAGAACGAAACCATCGTCCCGCAGGGCCGCAAGATTACCAAGTCGCTTTACGATGCGATTCTCAAGGCCAAGATCGAGCAGGTGGAAATCGATCGGACGGACCTGCAGGGCGCCTATATCGCGGCGGATGTGATCGACATGTCCACCGGCGAAGTGCTGGTGGAAGCCAATCAGGAGCTCACCAACATCGACAAGGTGATGGACAACGGCATCACGTCGTTTGAGGTGTTCTTCGCCGAACGCGACGAAGTGGGCAACGTGGTTTCGGTCACGCTGCGCAAAGATCCGGTCAAGAGCCAGAACGACGCATTGCTCGAAATCTACCGCAAGCTGCGTCCTGGCGATCCGCCGACGCTCGACACCGCCACGCAGTTATTCCAGGGCATGTTCTTCGACCCGCGCAAGTACGACTTTTCGCGCGTGGGGCGCATGAAGTTCAACATCAAGCTGTACGACAAGATCGACGCCGCGCCGCTCGACAAGCGGACGCTCGACCAGAAGGACTTCATCGATACCATCAAGTACCTGCTGAAGCTGCGCCGCGGCATCGGCGCCGTCGACGATATCGATCACCTGGGCAATCGCCGCGTTCGCGCGGTGGGCGAGCTGCTTGAAAACCAGTTCCGCATCGGCCTGGTGCGCATGGAGCGCGCCATTAAAGAAAAGATGTCGGTGTACCAGGAAATGTCGACAGCCATGCCGCACGACCTGGTGAACGCCAAGCCCGTGATGGCCGCGATCCGCGAGTTCTTCGGCTCCAGCCAGCTCTCGCAGTTCATGGATCAGACCAACCCGCTGTCGGAGATCACGCACAAACGCCGTCTTTCGGCTCTGGGACCAGGCGGTCTGTCCCGCGAGCGCGCCGGATTCGAAGTCCGCGACGTGCATCCCACGCACTACGGCCGTATTTGCCCCATCGAGACGCCGGAAGGCCCGAACATCGGCCTGATTTCGTCGCTCTCGTGCTTTGCGCGCATCAACGAGTATGGGTTCATCGAGAGCCCGTACCGGCGTGTGTTGAAGGGCACGGTGATCGATGAAATCCGGATTCTGAATCCGGGCGATTCCTCTTTTAAAGTCGGCGACGTGATGACGCGCTCGGAAGTGGATAAAGCCAATCGCGACCTCGGGGCTAAAAAGCAGCCGATCGAATTCGAAGCCCATTGCGACTACCTCTCGGCCTGGGAAGAAGACAAATACCTGATCGCGCAGGCCAACGTGCAGCTCGACGAAAAGGGTCACATCGTGCCGGAGCTCGTCAATGCGCGGCAGGCCGGCAACTTCGTGCTGAAACACAAAGACGAAGTGGAGTACATGGACGTCAGCCCCAAGCAGTTGGTCTCGGTGGCCGCCAGTTTGATTCCGTTCCTGGAGAACGACGACGCCAACCGCGCCCTGATGGGATCGAACATGCAGCGCCAGGCCGTGCCGCTGCTGCGCGCCGAAACGCCTTTCGTTGGTACCGGCATGGAGAACGTCACGGCGCGCGATTCGGGCGCGGTGGTGATCTGCAAACGTTCCGGCGTGGTGGATTCGGTGGATTCCGAACGCATCATTGTCCGCGTGGAAGGCGGCGGAGCACACGAAGGCCAGCTTTCGCGCGAGGTGGGCGCCGATATCTACCAGCTCACCAAATTTAAGCGGTCGAACCAGAACACCTGCATCAGCCAGAAGCCGATCGTGGCCCAAGGGCAGCGGGTGAAGAAGGGCGACGTGCTGGCCGACGGTCCGTGCACCGACATGGGCGAGCTGGCTCTTGGCCGCAACGTGCTGGTGGCTTTCATGCCCTGGCGCGGGTACAACTTTGAAGACGCCATCGTGGTGTCGGAGAAGCTGGTCAAGGAAGACTACTACACTTCAATCCACATTGAAGAGTTCGAAATCGAAGCTCGGGACACCAAATTGGGGCCCGAGGAAATCACGCGCGATATTCCGAACATCGCCGAAACATTCCTCCGCAATCTGGACGAGAGCGGCATCATTCGGATCGGCGCCACGGTGAAGCCGGGCGACATCCTGGTGGGCAAAGTGACGCCTAAGGGCGAAACGCAGCTCACGCCGGAAGAGAAACTGTTGCGCGCGATTTTCGGCGAAAAGGCCGGCGACGTGAAGGATGCGTCGCTCTACTGCCCGCCTGGAATCGAGGGGACGGTGGTCGATTGCAAGGTCTTCTCCCGCAAGGGCGCGGATCTGGATGAACGCTCCAAAGCCATTCTCGAATGGCAGGTGGAGCGGCTGCACCGGAACCTGGAAGACGAAAAACGCATTTTGAACGACGAGCGAGCCAAGCGCCTCACCGATCTGCTGGAAGGCAAGGAAGTGCTGGCCGACCTGCACGATGAAAAGACCAACAAAAAGCTGGTGTCCAAGGGGCTGCAGCTGAGCCGCGACGTGGTGGAAAAGCTGCGCGCGCGCGATTTGAAGCGCGTCAAGTTTGCGAACAAAGACGTCCGCCTGAACGAGCAGATCGACGAAATCGAGGAGATGACCTCGCGCCAGATCGCGGTGCTCGAAAAGATCACCGAAGAGAAGATCGCAAAGCTGCGCAAGGGCGATGAACTGCCTCCCGGCGTCATCAAACTGGTGAAGTGCTATATCGCCATGAAGCGCAAGCTTTCGGTCGGCGACAAGATGGCCGGCCGGCATGGCAACAAGGGTGTGATCGCGCGCATCGTTCCCGAAGAGGACATGCCGTATCTGCCCGATGGAACTCCGGTAGAAATTGTTTTGAATCCGCTGGGCGTTCCTTCCCGTATGAACGTCGGCCAGATTCTGGAAACGCACTTGGGCTGGGCCGCGCAGGCTTTGGGTCTCCACTTTGCCACACCTGTTTTTGACGGCGCAACCGAGAAAGACATCAAGGCGCAACTGAAGCAGGCCAACCTGCCGAGTTCGGGAAAGGTCCAGCTTTGGGACGGCCTTTCCGGCCTGGCATTCGAACAACCCGTGACCGTGGGCTACATCTACATGCTCAAGCTTTCGCACCTGGTGGACGACAAGATTCACGCCCGGTCCATCGGTCCTTATTCACTCATCACGCAACAGCCGCTGGGCGGCAAGGCCCAGTTTGGCGGACAGCGCTTCGGAGAAATGGAAGTGTGGGCGCTCGAAGCGTACGGCGCCGCTTACGTTCTGCAGGAATTGCTGACGGCCAAGTCCGACGATGTTTACGGACGCGCCAAGATCTACGAAGCGATTGTCAAGGGAGAAGCGGCCGCCGAGCCCGGCGTGCCGGAATCGTTCAACGTCCTGATCCGCGAGTTGCAGTCGCTGTGTCTGGATGTGGAGTTAATGAAGAAGCCGCGCGAGATCCAGGATACGGCGCTCGCGGCCGACTAGAGATTCAAGCCGCGGATGAACACAGATAGACGCAGGTGTTCATCTGTGGCTGTGAAGTGTTTTTATAGGAGATTACATGTATCGATCCTCTCCGTATGACAGAGCAAATTTGATCGCCGACTTCGATTCCATCCGGATCAGTCTCGCCTCTCCGGAAAAGATCCGAAGCTGGTCGCATGGGGAAGTCACCAAGCCGGAAACCATCAATTACCGGACTTTTAAGCCCGAGCGCGACGGGCTGTTTTGCGCGCGCATTTTCGGCCCCATCGCCGACTGGGAATGTTTGTGCGGAAAGTACAAGCGGATGAAGCATCGCGGCGTCATCTGCGACAAGTGCGGCGTGGAAGTGACGCTGTCGCGCGTCCGCCGCGAGCGCCTGGGACACATCGAACTGGCCAGCCCCTGCTCGCACGTGTGGTTCTTCAAGGGACTGCCCAGCCGCATCGGCTACCTGCTCGACATCACGCTGCGCGAGTTGGAGCGTGTCCTCTATTTTGAAGCCTTCGTCATCGTGGATCCGGGCGAAGTGACCGAACTTTCGCGCGGCGAAGTGATCACCGACGAGCGCAAGCGCCAGCTGGATCAGGAATTCCCGGGAAAATTCGTCGCCATGATGGGCGCCGAGGGAATCAAGGAACTGCTCAAGAAGGTCGACGTGGAATCGTTGAGCCTCGAAATTCGCGAGCGCATGAAGACGGAAGTCTCGCAGCAGAAAAAGCTGAAGTATGCCAAGCGGCTGCGCGTCGTCGAGAGTTTTCGCAAGTCCGGCAACAAACCCGAGTGGATGATCCTGGATGTGATTCCGGTGATCCCGCCGGAGCTTCGCCCCCTGGTGCCTTTGGATGGCGGCCGTTTTGCCACCTCCGATTTGAACGATCTGTACCGCCGCGTGATCAACCGCAACAACCGGCTGAAGAAGCTGATTGAGCTGCACGCGCCCGACGTGATCGTTCGCAATGAGAAGCGCATGCTGCAGGAAGCCGTCGACGCGTTGTTCGATAACGGCCGCCGCGGCCGCGTTCTGCGCGGCGCCAACAATCGCCCGCTCAAATCGCTGTCCGATACGCTCAAAGGCAAGCAGGGCCGCTTCCGCCAGAACCTGCTCGGAAAGCGCGTGGATTATTCCGGCCGCTCGGTAATCGTGGTTGGTCCGGAGCTGAAGCTCCACCAATGCGGTCTGCCGAAGAAGATGGCGCTGGAGCTGTTCAAGCCGTTCATCTATCATCGCCTGGAACAGCGCGGGCATTGCACGACCATCAAGCAAGCGAAAGAGCTGGTGGAGCAGCAGGACCCGGTGGTTTGGGACATTCTCGAAGAAGTAATCAAAGACCATCCCATCCTGTTGAACCGCGCGCCCACGCTGCACCGCCTCGGCATTCAGGCTTTTGAGCCGGTGCTGGTGGAAGGCAAGGCCATCAAGCTGCACCCGCTCACCTGCACGGCGTTCAACGCCGACTTTGACGGCGATCAGATGGCCGTCCACATTCCGCTGTCGCCCGAAGCGCAGATTGAAGCGTCCACGTTGATGCTTTCGGCCAACAATATTCTGTCGCCGGCGCATGGCGCGCCCATCGCAGTGCCCACGCAGGACATGGTGCTGGGCCTTTACTACCTCACCAAAGCGCGTCCGGGAACCAAGGGCGAAGGCCGCACCTTCGCGTCCACCGACGACGTGCTGATTGCGCTCGAAATGGGCGAAGTGGAAACGCTCTCGCCGATCAAGCTGCGCCATACCGGCAGGGTAATCGATTTGATGAAGGCGTTCGACAACCAGAACGTCATCCATACCGAGCCCATCGAGTTCAACAAACAATACATGGACACCACCGTCGGCCGCGTCATTTTGAATGACGTGCTGCCGGACCCCATGCCATTCGTCAATGGGCTGCTCAAGAAGAAGGGTCTCACGCAACTGGTCCAGTATTGCTACCTGAAGTACGGGCTGCAAATCACCGTCCAGATGCTGGACGAAGTGAAGAAGCTGGGCTTCCTCTACGCCACGCGCGCCGGGATTTCCATCGGCATTGACGACATGGTGGTGCCGGAAGAGAAACCCAAGCTGGTGAAAGACGCCGAGAAGGCGGTCATCGAAGTCCAGCAGCAATACCAGGAAGGCGCCATCACGCAGGGCGAGCGCTACAACAAGATCATCGAGATCTGGTCCAAGGTCACCGAACGCGTGGCCGAGGAAATGTTCAAATCCATGGAAGAGGACGACCGTACGGGCCGCTACCTCAACCCCATTTACATCATGGCTGACTCGGGCGCTCGCGGATCGAAACAGCAGATCCGCCAGCTCTCCGGCATGCGCGGCTTGATGGCCAAGCCCTCCGGCGAAATCATCGAGCAGCCCATCACCGCCAACTTCCGCGAAGGGTTGGACGTGTTGCAGTACTTCATTTCTACGCACGGCGCGCGCAAAGGGTTGGCGGATACGGCGCTGAAAACCGCCGATTCCGGTTACCTCACCCGCCGCCTCTGCGACGTGGCGCAGGACGTTATCATCACCGAAACCGATTGCGGCACCAGCGACGGCATCTACGTCGAACCCATCATCGAATCGGGCGAAATCATTGAGCCGTTGCGCGACCGCATCGTCGGCCGCGTCGCGCTCGAAGACCAGTTCGATTATGAAGGCAACCTGATCGTCGGGCTCAACAAGGAAATCACCGAGGATCTGGCGGGCGCGATCCAGGCGGCCGGTATCGAGCGCGTGAAGATTCGCTCGGTGCTGACCTGCGAATCGAAGCGCGGCGTTTGCCAGCTCTGCTATGGCCGCAATTTGGCTACCGGCAGAATGGTGGAGCGCGGCGAAGCGGTGGGCATCATCTCGGCGCAGTCCATCGGCGAGCCGGGAACGCAGCTCACCATGCGTACCTTCCACGTCGGCGGAACGGCCACCGGATCGAGCGAGCAATCCAAGCAGGATGCCAACTCGGACGGTTTCATCAAATTCCTGGGCGTAACCACGGTTCGCAACGCGAAAGGCGAGCTGATCGCGATGAATCGCAACGGAATTCTCGCGATTATCGACGATAAGGGCCGCGAGAAGGAACGCTATCCAGTTGTGTACGGCGCCAAGGTGCTGTTTGAAGACGGCGCCAAGGTGAAGAACAACGACATCCTGCTCGAGTGGGATCCGTACACATTCTCGATCCTCACCGAAGTCAGCGGCAAGGTGCATTTCAAGGATTTGACCGAAGGCATCACGCTGCAAGAGCAGGTGGACGAAATCACCGGCATGTCGCAGTGGGTGGTTACCGATTCACCTGATGAGAAGCGCATTCCGACGGTCATTATGCGGCCCGACGGAGGGTCGCGATCGGACGAAAAGCGCTACCTCATGCCTACCCACGCTCACCTGATGGTGACCGATGGTGAAGACGCTCACGCGGGCGACGTGATCGCGAAGATTCCCCGCGCTACCACCAAGACCAAGGACATCACCGGCGGTTTGCCGCGCGTGGTGGAACTGTTCGAGGCCCGCAAGCCTCGCGAGACGGCCATCATCGCGGAGATCAATGGGGTGGTGCGCTACGGCGAAGTGGCCAAGGGCATGCGCAAGATCAGCATCACGGCCGACGACGGAGAGCAGAAAGACTACGCGATTCCGCGCGGCGTGCACATCAACGTGCAGGAAGGCGAGCGGGTGAAGGCGGGCGATCCTTTGATGGACGGTCCGCGCAATCCGCACGACATCCTGGCCGTGCTCGGCGAAAAAGAATTGCAGAAATACCTGGTGAACGAAATCCAGGAAGTGTACCGTCTGCAGGGCGTCAACATCAACGACAAACACCTGGAAGTTATCTCGCGGCAGATGATGCGCTGGGTGAAGGTGGACGATATCGGCGACACCGAGTTCCTGCCTGAAGAGGTGGTGGACAAGTTCAAGTTCCGCGAAGAGAACGCGCGCGTAGTGGAAGCGGGCGGGCGTCCGGCGACGGGTAAGCCGGTGCTGCTCGGAATCACCAAGGCGTCGCTGTCAACCGATTCGTTTATCTCGGCCGCGTCCTTCCAGGAAACCACGCGCGTGCTGACCGAAGCCGCCATCAACGGCAAGGTCGACTACCTGCGTGGCCTGAAGGAAAACGTGATCATGGGCCGCTTGATTCCGGCCGGCACCGGCATGGAATACTATCGCGGCGTCAAGATCGCGGGCGAAGACGTGGTGGAGGAAGAGCCCATCGCGGAAGAAGTTTCGCTCGCCGGCGATTTGGGTGGTTACGAAGACGAAGCCCGCAGCGTCTACGCGGGCGGCCTGACCGAGGAACCGGGCGAAGAGACGCTGGCGGAATAATCGCGCGAAATCCGCGAAAAGACAAAGGCGGGCCTTTCGAGGTCCGCCTTTTTTAATGCTAACTCAGCGAAGAAGCAAGATAACGAGAACGCCAATCCCGCCGAGGACATCCAGACTTGCTACCTCACGCCACGATGGCTTTCTGATCGTAACCTTGATGATGCGTGCGATAACGAAAGATATCCATGGTGCGCCCTCAGTCTTGTCAATAGTAAGGCAATGCTGCATACACGGGGATCACCAGTTCCCCCCATTTTGTACTCAGCATTTGTACGTAGTTCCTTAATCTCTTGGTGCAGCAAGCTCTACGTTACACTAGTTTTGTGCTAAGGAAAGTCATCCGGCCCGAAAAGGAGATGCGCGTCTCCGACTCCTACTGGCGCGCGCCTACGAGGAGTGGAAGCGCACACGCCGTGATCTGGGAGCGCCCATCGACGCCTCCCAGCGCATGACTCGGGATGAAGTTCATGAACGGCGATAAGTATTTGGTCGATTCCAACGTTTTCCTCTACACATTCGACAAAACCAACCCAACGAAACAGGCGCAAGCGGAAGCCTGGATTGCTTGGCTTTGGGAGAATACGTGCGGCGCTCTGAGCTGGCAGGTTCTCCAGGAATTCTATTGGAATGCCCTTCGAAAATTCGGCGCCACCGGACAAAACGCGATATCAGGTGAAGTTAATGTCAGAATGGAATCCGCCGGACGTCACGCTCGGTATGATCGAACGTGCCTGGCACTGGATCGATCAAGCGCAAGTTTCCTTCTGGGACGGGCTAATTGTTGCTGCCGCAGAACGCACCAGATGCGGCTTTCTTCTCAGCGAAGACCTTCAGGATGGCCAAAGATTCGGCTCAGTCACGATTTTGGATCCCTTCAAAACCTCTCCACCTGCCCGATAGGCCCTGCTTTCAGCATGAGTGTGCGTCGCGGTGTGCAGCGGCAGCTTGCCCGCTGAGTCATCCGGTAGTCCATCCAGCTCTCTGTGAGCTAAATCGCGCGAAATCTCCCGGCACTCGGCCTGGATCTCCGGGTCGGCCGCCATCCCTTGTATGGCTAGCTCGAACGCCTTCGCACGCTGAGCTTCCGTGAAATCTCCCAGAGCGGTGCTTACCTGCCGGTTAAAGTTCTCGCGCAACGGAGCTGGCGCTACCGACGTAAACTTCATCAACCAAAGCGCGGGGAAAGAGCGATGCTGCGGCGGACAATCGGAGCTGGTTTTCTTGCTCGCGTTGCTGGATTCTCGTATTGATTTATCGATCGTGTGTGCCGGTGCGCTTCTTGCGCAGGCAGCGCTATCCGCGAAATGTGTGTGGTTCTGGTGCGAGCGCGCGGCGAGTCGGCAACGCCATGCTGGTAGATCAGATCCGGACGGCATGCAATGTCGACGCGGACAATGTCGTCGGAGGACCAGGGAATTGTTCTGGAACGCTTTCAGCTTAGGGGCGCAGCGCTGAAAAGGACCGGCCCGCCGACCCCGCACTTTTGCAAAAGATTCGCTTCGAAAGATTCGCTTCGAGGCGGTGAAGTCGAAATATTCTGCTATAGTAGCTGAGCGCCTTTGATTATCAACGCCGTCCGTTAGCTCTTCTTCGCGGCCCCCCGTGTTGTTCGTGTGTCTGCTCGAAGGAGAATCATGCCATCCAATTGGGAAGAGACATTTTTCCGCGGCGTCGCGCTCGACGCCTGGCGGTATATCACTAACGTCGAAATGACGCGATCCGAGGCGAATTTCATCGAACGGGCTATGAGTGCCGGCGCTGGCGCGGAGCTGCTCGACATCGCGTGCGGGAACGGACGGCACGCTGTTGAACTGGCCAGCCGAGGGTACAAGATGACGGGAATCGACCTGAGCGAGGAGTTTATCGCCGAGGCGCGCAATGCGTCGCATGCGGTTCGATGGGTGCAAGCCGATATGCGCGCGCTGCCGTGGACTTCCGAATTCGACGGGGCGTATTGCTTCGGAAACAGCTTCGGCTATCTGGGGTGGGATCAGGCCCGGCAATTCCTGTCGGCGCTGGCGCGCGCGTTGAAGCCAGGCGCACGGTTCATCGTCGACACCGGGATGGTGGCCGAGTCGATTCTGCCTGCGCTCGCCGGGAACCGGTGGTTCCGGCTGGGAGACATCCTCATGCTCAGCGAGAATCGTTATCATCCGGCCGAGAGCCGGCTCGATATCGATTACACGTTTGTTCGCGATGGCCTGGCGGAGACGCGGCCCACTAGCAGTTATGTTTACACCGTGGCTGAATTCCGCAGAATGCACGAAGAGGCGGGATTCCGGCCGATCGAGCTGCTGGGTTCCACCAATGGCGAAGCGTATCAACTTGGATCGCCACGGCTGATTCTGGTTTCGGCTCGCGAATAGACCGCCTACTGCGCTGGCTTGGACGGCGGCCCGATCGGAGTGCCGATAATATCGCCTGAAACCACCATCTCCACGCGCCGGTTCTTCTGACGGCCGGCTGAAGTGTCGTTGGGCGCCACCGGATTGTCTTTGCCGAAACCCTTGGCGGTGATGTCGTCGGGCGCGATGCCTTCGCCGATCAGATAGCTGGACACACCCTGCGCCCGGGCTTCCGACAGCTTCATGTTGTAAGCCTCGCTGCCGACGCTATCGGTGTATCCATCCACTTCCAGGCGCAGGCCCGGATGTGAAAGAATGATGCCCGAAATCTTGGCCAGCTTTTCGCGCGCCGCCGGACGCAGGCTGTACTTGTTGAAGTCGAACAGCACGTCCGACATGTTGACGATCAGCCCGCGCGCGGTGTCGCGTGTTTCCAGGATGAGGTTGAACTGCCGCAGCAATTGCTGGCGAAGCTGCTGCTGCGCTTCCTCGGCCTGCGCACGCAGGCGGTCCGCTTCCTGCGCCTTTTGGTCGGCTTGCTGCGCCTCCAAACGAGCCTGCTGCGCTTGCTGTTGCTGTTCCTGAGCTGACAGCCGGGCCTGTTCGGCTTTCAAGCGCTCCGCTTCTTCCTGCGCTTGCGCCGCTTCCGCCGCGGCTTTCGCCTCGGCCGCTTTCTCGGCCGACTGAGCGGCCTGAGCGTCCGCTATCGCTTTCTCCCGCGCGGATTCTTGCGCGGCAGCGCGCGCAGCAGCTTCCCGATCGGCCGCCTCCTGCTTCTCGCGCGCGATGCGCTGGTCCTCCTGCCGCTTCAACGCCAGCAGCCGGGCGGTCTCGGCGTTTTGCACCGCCTCGCGCGACGTCATGATCACCGGCCGCGAACCCGCCTTGCGCGCCTGGTAAGCCTCCGCCTGGCGCAGCAGATTATCGGCGCTGTCATAGGTATCCTGCGCGTACTGGTCCGCGTTGGCCACCTGCGCGATCTGGACCGCGTTCTCGGCTTCCAGCAACTGCAGCGGCACATTCTTATCGGTCTTCACTTTGTGGAATCTGCCGGGCGTGCCGGTCAGGGTATAAGTGCCGCGTTTCAGCAGATCGTATTTCACGCTGGTCTGCTCGATTTTCCCGAGCGTGTCCTGCCGCACCACATTCTCCATCACCACCACGTCGCTGGGCTGGCTGACGCCGAAATACGGCTCGGCGGTCACGATGAGGGCGAAAGCCTGCAGATCGGTGGTGACGTCCAGGTGCGAACCGCCGCCGTTCAGAACCACTTCGCCCAGGTTCTTGGAGCGCCCCTCGGGCGTGATGGCCCACAGAACATAGGTCAAGTATTCGGGGCCGTACTGCGACGCGGGCAGCAACTTGTGCATCTCCGTCTTTACTTCGATGTACCCGGGCCGGCTGTTCACGTCAGCATGTCCGGTGGCATCCGGCGCCAGAGGCGTGCCCTTGAGATCTACTTTGGTCCAACCGCTGCGATGACGATAGCTCACCGCGTTGGTGGTGCGCTCCACCACGGTGACGCGGAAAATCGGCTGGCCGGCGCTGTTCTCGGCAGGCGGGGGAGCTTGCGCCAGCAGCTTTACGGATAGCGGCGCTACCGTCAGCAAAATCCCTACGGAAAATAATAGGATCGCCCCTGGCTTGATCATCATCTCACCCCCTAAGGCCCTACAAGTACCAAACGTCACCGTTAGCAAATGCATGGCCAACATGGAACAGCTTTGTTTTGAATGTACCGCAGCAGAGGATGAGGTCGACCTCTGCAAATTTTTCCCAGCTCTTCCGGGGTACACAACCCCAGACGCTACGCCAACGCAATTCAAGTTTTCATATTCAGACGTGGGACGCGATGTTATACTGTAAAAAGTTGTAGCCCAGGCGGGTATTTACGTGGCGCGCGGTTTTGTACGGGTTGGAAGTTTCGGCCTTCTTGCATCGCTCATCCCTGTTATTGGGTTGCTGATTGCCACGCCGGCGGCTCAGTCCGCCGATGACGACAAAGTCGACATCACTCCCCGCTCGAAACTATCCGAAAAAGCAGCTCCAGCGGTGGTCGTCGAAGAACGCTCCGGAAGGATTCGCGTCGACACCACGCTCGTTCAGATCAACGTGACGGTCACCGATCCGTTGAATCGTTTTGTCACGGGTCTTGAGAAAGAGCATTTCCGCCTCTTCGAAGACAAGGTGGAACAGAAGATTCTGGATTTCTCGAGCGAGGACGCGCCCCTTTCCATCGGGCTGGTATTTGATACCAGCGGCAGCATGGGTCCTAAGCTGCAAAAGTCGCGGCAAGCGGCGGTGCAGTTCTTCAAGACCGCCAATCCCCAGGATGAATTTTTCCTGATTGAGTTTAACGACCGGCCGCAGTTAGTGGTTCCCTTCACACCCGATACCGACGACATTCAGAATCGGCTGGAGTTTGCGCAGTCGAAAGGGAAGACCGCGCTTCTGGATGGCGTGTATATGGCGATGAACCAGATGAAGAAGGCGCGCAATCCGCGCAAGGCGATTCTGATCATCTCCGACGGGGGAGACAACAACAGCCGCTATACTGAGAGTGAGATCAAGAACGCGGTCCGCGAGGCGGATGTGCAGATCTATGGGATCGGCATCTTTGAGCCCATCGGATCGCGGGGCCGGACTCCGGAAGAGCAGATGGGGCCCAGCCTGTTAAGTGAAGTGGCCGAGCTGACCGGCGGACGCAGTTATAATGTGGAGAATTTGAACGAGCTTGCCGATATCGCCGCAAAAATTGGAATCGAACTACGCAATCAATACGTGCTGTACTACAGCTCCACCAACCAGACCCGGGATGGCAAGTATCGTCACGTCAACGTCAAGCTGGTGCAGCCGCGCGGCCTTCCTCCACTCAAGGCATATTTCCGCCTCGGGTATTATGCGCCTTCTCAGTAGCGCAAAGGGCGCGGCGCGCACCACAAAACAGGCCAAGAACCGCTTCGTGCCGCGCTCCGTTTTGCGCGGGTTCCTTAAAAGTTTTGCCGCCCTTTCCCTGCTGGCATCTTTTACGGTTGTTTGGGCTCAAAACCCGCCGCCGTCTTCGGAAGACCCAACCTTTAGCGTCGGCACGCGTTTAGTGGTGCTGCCGGTGAGCGTGGTGAACAAGAGCGGCAAGCTGATCACGGACCTTACGCAGAAGGCGTTCAAGGTGTTCGAGAACGGCGCAGAGCAGCCGATCAAGATCTTCCGCCGCGAAGATGTGCCGATTTCGCTCGGTATCATCATCGACAACAGCGGCAGCATGCGGGAGAAGCGGCAGAAGGTGGAAAGCGCTTCGCTCGACCTGGTACGAGCGTCCAACAAGCAGGACGAAGTCTTCATTGTCAATTTCAATGACGATCCTTACCTGGATGTCCCCATGACCAGCGACATCAAGAAAATGGAAGAGGGGATTGCCCGCATCGATTCTCGCGGCGGCACGGCCATGCGCGAGGCCATCAGCGGGGCGCTGGATTACGTCAAGAAGGAAGGCCATCGCCAGAAGAAAGTGCTGCTCGTGATCACGGATGGCAACGATAACGCCAGCAACATCAGCCTGGAAAAACTGGTGGGCCGCGCACAGCAGAGCGAGGTGCTGATCTATTGCATCGGGCTGCTGAACGAAGAGGAGCGGCGCGAGGCACGCCTGGCCAAGCGCGCGCTGGACGCCATTAGCCGCGATTCGGGCGGCGTCGCTTTTTATCCCAAGAGTCCGGCCGAAGTGGACGCCATCGCTCTCGAAGTGGCGCACGAAATCCGCAATCAGTACACCATTGCTTACTCGCCGACGGTTCAGCAGATGGATGGCAGCTTCCGCCAGATCAAAGTAACGGTGAACGCTCCCGGCCATCCGACCGTCCGGACGCGTACCGGCTACTACGCGACGCCCGATGCGCCGGACAAGAAAACTCTGAGCCAATCGCGCTGATGTTGCGCTTCCTGTGGCGGGCTGCCAAAGGGTACCGATTTTGTCCCTGGCGCAGCCCCTACTTGCGCTGGCGCATGGAAACTTACTGGGGCGTGCCTGCCGACACCATCGGATTTCAAGACTTCTGGCGCTTTGTGTGGGGGCACCGGCGCGATTTGTCGCGGTTCCTCGCCTGGGCCCAGCGCATGCTATAGCGCGCGAACGTGCGATCTGGCTACTTGCCCGGGCCCGCGGGACCGCCCGGACCAAAGTAGGACTCGTTTAGCGTTACGGCAGTGTGCTGCTTGATCTGGTCCAGGGATTCTTTCGCCATCTTCGGCTTCAGATCTTTTTCGATCTGCGGTTTCGCCTCGTCGAAGGTCTTCGACGTGCGCGCCGTGATCTTGATGATGTGGTAGCCAAACTGCGTCCGCACGGGCTCGCTGACTTGGCCCACGGGCAAGGCAAATGCCGCCTCATCGAACGGCGCCACCATCTGGCCGTGCCGGAAGGTTCCCAGCTCGCCCCCCTTTACCCCAGTACCAGCATCGTCCGATTCGGCTTTCGCTAAGGTGGCGAAATCGGCGCCGGCCAGGATTTGCTTGCGAAGGCTCTCGGCCTTGGCCAGGGCCTCTTCAGGAGTAAGATCCTTCTCGTTCGGCTTCAGCGGAACGCTGGATCCTTTGAAACGGATCAAGATGTGGCTTCCTGTGGCTTCCTCGAACTCACTTTTGTGGGCGTCATAATACGAGCGAAGATCGAGTTCGGTGAAGTGGGTGTCGTCGGAAATGCGCTTGGCGAGGGTGTTGGCCAGATAGCTGTCGGACTGGATGGCCATCATCTGTTTGACCTCGGCGCTTTCGTCCAGCTTGCGTTTGCGAGCTTCCTGAGCCATCGTTTCCAATTCGG
The DNA here is from genome assembly GCA_963713415.1 of Bryobacterales bacterium. GTDB lineage: Bacteria > Acidobacteriota > Terriglobia > Bryobacterales > Bryobacteraceae > Palsa-89. The sequence goes on from CAVQLV010000004.1 coordinate 496,053, forward strand.
CGTACTGTTCCGCCACTTGCCGCTTTTGGCCTGGACTTGCCGCGGCGTGCCCGTTTTGAGCCAGGGCGGACAACAGCACTTCGAATTGAGCGCGGGTTATTTTCTGATCGCCGATGGTGAGAACCACGGCGTCGGGTCCGAGATTGGTGTCGGGAGCGGTTACCGAGGACAGCACCGGAGGCGCCGGCTTCGGGGGAGTTCCGGCAGCGGGTTGCTGCGCAATCGCGACGGCGGCGAAGCCGGAAAGGGCCAATACACTGGCAAATACAGATAATTTCATGACGTGCTTTTATTGTACCCGGTTGGTGTGCCGGGCGCTGGCGGTCGGGCCCCTTCGTAAAGTGCCCGTAAACTGGATGCATGGTGCCTCTCGGGGGGATCGAAGCTGGGGGATCGAAGTTCGTGTGCGCGGCCGGCAGCGGCCCCGAGGACGCTGAGTTTTCCGAGTTTCCCACCACCACGCCCGAGGAAACCATCGGGCATGTCGTCGATTTCTTTCGCGCCCGCGCGCCCGTTGCCGCTATTGGGATCGCTTCTTTTGGACCCATCGATCCGAATACGGAATCGCCCACTTTCGGTTTTATCACTTGCACGCCAAAACTTGCCTGGAGGAATTTCGATTTCGCGGGTGCAGTTGGCCGGGCGCTCGGAACGCCGATTGCGTTTGATACGGACGTAAACGCGGCGGCGCTGGCTGAGTCGCGTTGGGGCGCCGCTCGGAGCTTGCGCAACTTCGTCTATGTCACGGTTGGTACTGGTTTGGGCGGAGGCGCGATCCTGGACGGCCGCCTGTTGCATGGCCGGCTGCATCCCGAGATGGGCCATATTCGGATCCCTCACGATCGCGCGCGCGATCCTTTTCCAGGAAATTGTCCCTATCACGGCGATTGTCTGGAGGGCTTGGCCGCCGGCCCCGCCATCGAAGCACGTTGGGGGCTGCCCGGGCATCTGCTGCCCGATGGACATCCGGCTTGGGATCTGGAAGCTGAATACCTGGCGCTTGGCATCGCGAACTGGACGTGTACGCTCTCGCCCGAACGCATCCTACTAGGCGGGGGCATCATGCAGCGGGATGAGCTGTTTGCGAAGGTTCGTGTCCGGGTGGCCGAGTTGTTGAACGGATATCTGGACACTCCCGAAATCGCAGCTCCCAAGCTGGGGCGGCGCGCTGGGGTGCTGGGCGCCCTGGCTTTAGCAAACCACCCTGCACGCCCAGGCTCGATTTCGCGTCATAATTGATGTCATGGAGCAGCTTCGCAAACGCCGCCGCGCACGCGGTTTCTCGCTGATCGAGCTTCTGATCGTGATTGCGATCATCTTGATTATTCTCGCGATCGCCGTTCCCAAACTGGGCAGCGCGCGCATGAACGCCAATGAGATGGCAGTGATTCGCGAGATGCAGACCATCAATACGATGCAGACCCAGTACATGTCGCAGTTCCAGAGGTTTGCAACCACGCTGGCCGAGCTTGGCCCGCCCGCCAGCGGCGGACCGGGTCCACAGGCCGCCGACCTGATTCCCGCCACGCTTTCGGCAGGTGAGAAGGACGGATACGTTTTCACCATGACAGCCACGCCTTCCGGCTACACGCTGAGCGCGAATCCCAAGGTATACAACACGTCGGGGCGGCGCACGTTTTTCAGCGACCAGAATATGATCATTCATCAGAATTGGTCGGCTGAACCTGCCAACGCCAGCAGCCCTGAATTCAAGTAGAGCTGCCGGCTCCCGCTTATTGGCGTCCGCTTCCGCGTTCGCTTTTGGGAAGTGGTGTCCGCCCGTGGGAATCACACGCGAGAAGCTCGATTTTCGCAAACCAAATCGTGCCCCGATGCGTACAACGTTTTATGAGTGTGAGTGAACCGGTTTTTGCACCGAGTCCTTGTCCGGTGACGGATACCGCTGGAAGCACCATCCGCCGGCGCGACATTGCGGGATTTTCTCTGAGCGAAGCACTGTATGCGGAAGGAGTATCGCTGCCGCGGCATTGCCACGCGAACCCTTATCTCACCCTGGTTCTGTCCGGAAACTACTGCGAGAGACATGCCGAGCGTGAATTCCAATGGGACGAGGGTGCATTGCATTTTTTGCCGGCGGGCGAGCGCCACGAGAATCAATTCGCCACCGCCGTGCGCCTGCTGCGGGTGAAGATCGAAGCGCCGGCGATCGAGCGGCTGGGCGGGGAGCATGCGCGGTGTCTCTCCGAGCCGCGCGAAATCTCAGGAGCGCTGTCCTCGTGGCTCGCCAATCGGATGATGCAAGAGTTCCTGGCGCAAGATGATATCGCAGCGCTGGCGATGGAAGGCGTGCTGCTCGAGATGCTGGCCGAGAGTGCGCGCGCCTCCGACGAGTTTCATGGATCGAATGCGCCGGGTTGGCTCCGGCGGGTGCGCGAGTCATTGGAAGATTCCTATCTGGAATCGCCCGGTCTTGGGGCGCTGGCGGCCATCGCGGAAGTGCATCCGGTGCATCTGTCGCGCGAGTTTCACAAGCACTATCACATGACCATCGGAGAATACATTCGCAAGCGGCGCATCGAGCATGCTTCCGAGCTTTTATCGAACTCGGAACTTCCTCTGGCCGAAATCGCGAACACCTGCGGGTTCTCCGATCAAAGCCACTTTTGCGCTCTGTTTAAGAAGCACTGGGGCATGACGCCGGCGAAGTTCCGCAATTTGTCGGGCGATCGGCCGCGGCGCCGGGCTTAAACCCACCAGGCTTGGGCCGGCTTCTCTTGGATGGCGATCCCGTTCAGGAATCCGGCGGCCTTGGCGAGTCCTTCGTCCGGCGACATCAACGAGTCCTCGTGCTCGATGGAAAGCACATAGTCGTACCCGAACATGCGCAGCGTGGAAATGAACTCCTTCCACCAGCCGGTATCGTGCCCGTAGCCGACGGTCCGAAAAATCCAGGAGCGGTTCCGCTCGTCGGTGTACTTTTTGGTGTCGAGCACCCCAGCCTTCGGAAGATTCGCCGCGTAGATCTGGGTGTCTTTGGCGTGCACGTGGAAAATAGAATCGCCCAAGACGCGAATCGCCGCGATGGGATCGATGCCCTGCCAGAACATGTGGCTGGGATCGTAATTGCATCCGACGCTTGCGCCGGCGATAGAGCGCAGCTTCAGCAGCGTCTCCGGGCTATAGGCGACGAAGCCGGGATGCATTTCGATGGCGATCTTTACGCCGTGGTCCTGGGCGAACTGGGCGTGCCGCGTCCAAAATGGCGTTACCTTCTTCTCCCACTGCCATTCCAGAGCCTCCAGATATTCGGGCGGCCATGGGCAGGTAATCCAGTTCGGATACTTGGCGTTGTTGCTATCACCGGGGCAGCCGGAAAAATCGATCACCACGGGCACGCCCAGCTTCTCGGCCAGGCGCACGGTCTTGCGGCTGGTTTCCTGGAAAGCTTTGGCGAGGGACGCGTTGGGATGCAGCGGATTTCCATGACAGCTCAGCGCGCTGATGGAAAAACCGCGATCTTCCAGTTTCAGCTTGAAATCGCGCAAGGCCTGGCGATCGGTGAGCAGCGAGAGCGGACAATGCGGATCGCCAGGATAGTTGCCGGTGCCCAGCTCCACGGTATGAATATCCAGGCTCTCCAGTTTCTCGAGAACCTGGACGAGCGGGAGCTTGCTCAGCAGTGCGGTGAAGACGCCGATTCTCATCGAAAGATCATTATACGGACGCCGAGCGATGGCACGCGGCGCCAGGTGCGGTCGGAGGTGACGGCGGTTGCGCGCAGTTGTTTCGCCAGCGTGAGGCAAGCGCGGTCTCCCAGAGAGAGCCCGTGCGATTTATTGAACTGAGTGAACTCCGCGCTCCGATATGCCATGGCTTCGGACCAATCGACTACCGTGAGCTCCAACTGCGCCAGAAACTCTTGCGCTACTTCCGCCGATGGCGTTTCGTGTGCCAGTTTGTTCATCGTCTCGGCAAGATTGACCGCGCTAACGGCCGATTTTTCCATTAGTTCCTTGACGCGCTCGTAACCGGGTTCCAGGCCCAACACCGCCAGGAGCGCCGAAGAATCCAGAACATAGTCAGCCCTTACGTTCACGGCGCGCTTCCTTGCGGCGATCCCGGATTATTTCCTCCGACCAGAGGGTCCCCTTGGGTCGAAACTGTGAAAAATACTCCTGCGCACGCCGCAGAGCCTCGGCGCGAGTATTGAGGACGAGCTGCTGTTTGTCCAAGCTGCCGATGAGCTCGGAGCCCTTGCGCAGCTTCAGATGCTTGCGAACCTTGGCGGGGACCAGTATCCTTCCCGAGCCATCGAGCTTCACGGTAAATACTTCCATGCTGCCAATTCTAACAAATCTGGCAGATCGAACGAATATGGCAGGAATGTTCAACCAGCCGTGCTGCGATGTTCGATGCCCAGCTGCTGGCACTTCTTGTAAAGATGGCTGCGCTCCAGCCCCAGCGCCTTGGCGGTGTCCGACATTTTGTAATTGTGTTTCTTCAGCTCGGCCAGAATGATCTCACGCTCGTGGGCGTCCATTCGTTCCGACAGAAGACCGCTGCCGGAGGGCGGGGGAGCCATGTTCGAATCGAAGGGCAGCGCCAGACGCGCAGTGGCGGCGTCCACGCGGTCGTCCGTTAACAGCAGAAGCCTCTCGACAACGTTCCGCAACTCGCGCACATTCCCCGGCCACGCGTACCGCTCCAATTCCGCATACGCCTCCGGCGCGATTTCACGCGGTTTCCAATCATTCTGTTCCGCGACGGCCTGGGCGAAGAAATCCACCAGCAGCCGGATATCGTCGCGGCGCTCGCGCAGCGGCGGCAAGACAATCGGGAAAACAAAGACGCGATGATACAGATCCTGGCGAAATTCCCCTTTACGCACCAGTTCGTCCAGATTGCGGTGCGTGGCCACGATCACGCGCACGTCCACTGCAATGGGCCGGTCGCCGCCCACCCGTTCCACTTCCTTCTGCTCCAGAACGCGCAGCAGTTTGGCTTGCATCAGCGGAGGCATGTCGCCGATTTCATCCAGGAACAGCGTCCCACCGTGCGCTTGCTCGAACTTGCCCGTGTGTCGCGTGGCCGCTCCGGTGAACGCGCCTTTCTCATGGCCAAACAGCTCGGATTCGATCAGCTCGGCGGGAATCGCCGCGCAGTTGAGCGTAACGAACGGCCCATTGCGGCGCTGGCTTTTCTCATGCAGGGTGCGCGCGATCAGCTCCTTGCCGGCGCCGGTTTCCCCCAGAATCGCGACGCGAGTTTCACTCGCAGCCACGCGTTCCACCTTCGCCATCACGCTCTGCATCACGGCCGATTTCCAAATCAATTCCTGTTTGCCCGCACGCTGGCGTAGCAGTTTGTTCTCCTCTTCCAGGCGCGACAGCTTCACCATGTTCTCGACCGTGACGAGCAGTTTTTCGGTGGACAACGGCTTTTCCAGAAAGTCCACCGCGCCCAGGCGCGTGGCCCGCACGGCCATCTCGATGCTGGCCTGTCCGGAGATCATCACCACCGGAGCCGCCACGCCCGCCGCTTTCAACTCGGCCAGCAGCGTGAGGCCATCCTTGCCGGGCATAACCACATCGGAGAGAATCACGTCGAAGCGCTGCGCTTTCGCCAGCTCCAGCGCGCGATCGGCTTGATCGCACACCACCGCCTCGTGCCCCGCCAGCCGAAAGGCCCGCGCGAGCGATGCCAGCGTATTTGCGTCGTCATCCACCAGCAGCAATTTGCTCATGCGCTCGCCTTCAACTCAATCCGAAATGTGGTGCCTTTGCCGGGCTCGCTATGCACGGTGATGGTGCCTTTATGATCGCTCACCACCGATTGCACGATGGCCAAGCCGAGGCCGGTACCGTGTTGCTTGGTCGTGTAATAAGGCGTGAACAAGCGGTCGCATTCTTCCGGCGTCAGACCTTCGCCTGTGTCCGCCACTTCGACCGCAACCTTGCCGTCGAACCCCGAGGTTCGAATGCTCAGCGTGCCGCCCTGCGGCATCGCATCCAGCGCGTTCAGCACCAGATTGCTGAGAGCGCGGCGCAACTGGTCCGGATCGGCAGGGACCGCGCTAAGATTGGCGTCGAGCTGCAATTTGGTTTCGATAGGCGGCCGTTCCGATCCCTTGAGCTGAGCTTCAAAAAGCTGGATCACCTGGCGCGCCACTTGATTCACGTCCACTGGCTCGAGCTGCGGTGCCGGCATCTTTGCGAAATCGCTGAAGCGCCCGATAATGGTCTTCAAATGGCCCAGTTCGGCCAGCAGCGTCGTGGTGCTCTCGCGAAAAACCTCGTCAAATTGTTCGGGAGAAGTTTCCCTCGCCCGTTGCAAATTCTCAATCGTAATCTGAAGCGGGAACAGCGGATTCTTCAGCTCGTGAGCCAGTCTCCGCGCCAGCTCACGCCAGGCCGCCACGCGCTCGGCTTGGATCATGCGATCGCGCTGCTCCACCAACTGCTCCGTCATACCGTTGAAATCGCGCGCCAATTGTCCTACTTCATCGGACGACGAAACGGTGGCTCGCGTGTCCCACTTGCCCAGCGCGACCTCTCGCACGCTGGACGCCAAGGCGCGCAACGGACGCGTGACGCGCGAAGCGGTCCAGAAACTCAGCATCAGCCCCAGCAGGACGCACGCGCCGCCCACGATCCCGGCCGTTCCCTGGATGTATTTTCTGAGACTCGCCAGTTCGGCGCGAGAGTTTTCCACCAGCAATATCGCAAGCAATTGGTGGTCGCGTCCCCGCAGCGGAATGGCCGTGATGGTGCCTGCGTCATCAACGCGCGTGAGTTGCCGGGGCTGCCGCTTCAGCTCTTCCACCAAGCTGGCCGCGAGCTTCGATCCCAAACTTTCGGGCGAGGGCAGCGGCTCAAAATTGCGGTAAAGCTGGAAGCGCATGCCATCGGTGGCAGGCAGCGAGTCCAGAAACTCCTTGTCCAGCCGCTGGCCTCCGGCGACATACAATGTCGTGTCTCCGGCTGTCACGGTGCGAACAGTGATCAAACCGAGCGCCGGTCCATCCGCCAGATCTTCCTTCTTCAGGAACACTCCTTGCGTTTTCCAATTCACCGGCTGCGCCAGCCAGTCCTCTTTGTATCCGAATCGCGCCGGCCATTCGGCCGAGCTGATGATGGCGGTGTCCGGCGCGACAAGTTCCAGGAAATCGAGCGACTGTTCTTGCGCCAGGGTCTGTGCCTGCGCGTAATACTGCGAAGTGTCCAACTGGCCGCCGAGATTCACGGCCAGGCGCTGCACCGCGTCGGAGTCCGCGACGGCCTCCACGCGCCGCGCCACATCGGCGCCCCGCCGGTCGAACTCGCGCTGCAATTGGCTCACTAAAGAAGCTGTACGTTGCGAGTCCCGGCGTTCGAAGGATTGCGTGACTAGCGTCGAGACCACCGCCGCGACCACCCACACCGCGAGAACCACGGTGGCGGTAATGCTCAAGAAAATTTTGGTTCGGAAGCTCACTGTAAGCTCACTTCTCCACCCAAGCGTCTTCCAGATGCAGAATGAACGCGTCGGCGGCACGCGGCTGGAAGTGAACCCGGGGCGCGATGCCGTACGTCTCGCGCAGGTAAACGAGGGGGATGATGCGATGGTCCTCCAGAAGCGATCGTTCGAGCTCGTACAAGGCTTGGGGCATGGATGGATCAGTCTGCCTGGCACGATCGCCCGCTCCGATCTGTTCGGCGATGCGCCGGAGCTCATGAGCGGCGTTGGTGGATTCGAGCGGCCATTCCAGCAATCGCAGATTGCCATTGCCGCCAGAAGCGGGCTGGATGGTGATTCCCGCGTCGCGCGCGTTCAACGCCACGCGCTCGGCCACCGATCGCAGAAACAGATCGTTCGGCGGGTAGCTCAGGCTGAGCATCTTCGCCCGGACTGCCGACACCAGTTGCCTGGCGCGGTTCGCGTCCGGCGTGGTGTGAAACAGAAACTCGTAGCCACTGAGCCATTGCGGAAGCAAACCGAAAGCCGCTTCTCCCTTGTGCTGCGCCAGTACATTGGCGATGGGCGCGCGATCGATGGCGAGCGCCAGCGCCTGAACCAGCGCTGGATCGGCGTTTGTGGAGGTGATCGCCACCAGAGTGCGCGGCGAAGACGACCACGTGGTTAAGTCTTCGGGAAGGATGCGCCGCGCGGGCCCAGGCGGGATATCGAACAGGTCGGCGTGCTCGCGTCCGGCGCCAAACTCGATCTGCACTGAATCCAGATACGGCCTGGCGCCCCAGTAATCATCAAACGCCGCCAGCGTCAAGCGCCGCCCCGGCTCCCAAGCGGTGACGCGAAATGACCCAGTTCCGATTAAGGGATCCGCGTCGCTTTTGCGCGAGATTGCGGCGTCCGGTAGGGCCAGTGCCTGTAGCAGCTCCGGCATGGCGCGCTCGGATTCCACCACCAGTGCCTGTCCACCCGCCTCGATCGAAATTTCACCGTACATTTTCATCAGGGCCGCGCGCAGAGAAGGTTCAGCACTCGCGCCGGTGAGCGGTTCCCCGTCGTGGAATGTGACTTTCGGACGCAACGAGAATCGCCAGCGCTTAAAATCGGGATCGTGTTGCCACGCGACGGCCAGCACCGGTTCGATTTCGCCATGGGAGCTGACGCGCACCAGGGTCTCGGTGATCGGCGCTGAGAGTGCAGCCTGGACGCCACCAGGGTCGATTGAGGCCCAAGCGCTGGACAATTCGACGGTCAGAGTTCCGCCGTAGCGTGGACGCACCGCTCCCGCGAGAGAAATTGAGATGAGGAGGCTACTCAGTACAAGCCAGGCCCAGCCGGGAAGCCTCATATTGTCCAGTTTGCGAGTTCCGAACCACCAGCGTCGCACGGGCGGGAAGTTGGCCGCTCGATTCGGCCGGCCACAGCGCCGTGACGGGCCCGGGCAACGGCATGGCTTCGCTTGCGGGCGTGGCTTGCGTGTTCGTAACTTCGTATACGCGAACTTCTTCCCGCTCGTTGTTGGCGCTGCTCGCGATGACCGCGGCTCCAGGCGCGCAAGCATCCCCGATCGTGGCGATGTCGCTGCCCCATCCCTCGGACCCGGCGACGGGCTGCCCGGCGCGATCCAGCACACGGCCATCAGCGGACGCAAACAGGCCGTCAGCGGTGGTGTAGAACGGAGGTCGCGTGGCATCGGATTCCAGCAGATTTCGATCCGTCACCCAGCGGCCCTCGCCGTCAGGCCAATTCTCATTGCCCGGCGCGCAAGCGATTCTCAATTGGGGTTGGAGGGTGCCGGTGCAAGTGGATCCCGGCAAGTACGCTCGAAAACCTTCGGGTGCGATGGCCATCCGCCCTCGCGGGTCGCGCGGCAGCGGGCGGGGCAGGACGAGGGAAGCTGAACCGGACGGCATCCACTTGTCCCCCATGAGACGATAGCTGGCCACTTCTTCGGTACTGAGGATCAACATCTGCGAATCCGAGTCTAACAGCAGGATGTCGAGTATGGGCTCAGTCTGGGCCCAAAGAAGCTTCTTCGTGATGCTAATCCGCGGTTTGGCCGGCGCGGAAGGCGGCAGGTTCCACGGCACCATCGCGATCTGCCGGTTGTCCCCGGCGAAAACTTCGGCCACCAGGAGCAACCCGCGGGCATCCTCAGACAGGGTGACGCGAACGCGTGCAGGCGAGGCCGCTTCAGGCGGCGTCGCCGTTGGTTCCGGCCCAGCCGTCCCCACGCCCGCCTTGCGCAATTCGTCCTGCAACAGGCTGCGAAAGTTCGACCAGTCCCCGCTCGGAATCGGCGCCAGGTTTTGCAATTCGAGCGAAACGGTTGCGTGGCGCGGCAGCAGCGAGGAGGTACGGGCTGCCAGTTGCGCCGCTGTTTGAGACATCGCCTGTTCCGGCGTCTGCGCTACCGCTTGCACTGGCCACAGCAGCACCGAGCCAAAGCAGAGAGCCAACATCGGTCGGAGCACTAATTCCATTATGATCGCGGCTTAGACGGACCTGTTGGCGCGTCATCAGGCTGAGCAGAAGCCGGAGGCAAGCGAACCCGAGAAGCAGGGCGCATCCCAGGCTGAAGGCCAAACCCAGCACCATTTCCGAGAACCCGCCGAGCGCGCTCAGCATCGTCATTGCAGCCCTCCAACGCTTCTTCCATCGGCTGGCGCGGCCTTTGCCTGTAGATTGTCGGCATGGCTTTCCTCAAACAGACCGGCTTCGTCCGGAGTGGGGTCGGCGACCAAATCCACTTCGTCGCCCACATGGACCAGTTGAAACAATTCCTCTGCATCGTGATTTCGGAGCCGGATGCAGCCGTGCGACGCTGCGTGGCCGATGGATTCCGGATGATTCGTTCCGTGGATGCCGTAGCCTTTGTAGCCCAGGCTCATCCAGCGCGTACCCACGGGATTCCCCGGACCGGGGCGCACCACCTTGCCGTCATGAGTATAGGTGGGGTTCACCACGTGGCTTGCGATATGAAACGTGCCGCTGGGGCTAGGCGTGCTCTTTTTGCCCACCGCTACCGAATACATTTTCACCACTTTCCCGTCTTCCACCAGCACGATTTTGCGCGCCGGAATGTTCACGATCAGCCGCCGTGACGGTGCGCTTTCCGCCGCCATTTCGCTGGCAGCCGCCATCAGGATCGCGAAGAATTTGATTGCCTGCATCGCCGTTTCTCCTCTTGGCAGAAAGAAATGCAGGCAGGGAGCCGATTCATAAATGATTGATTGTAATAGTGTTAGTTCTTTGCATCGAGTGTAATGACGGACACGAAGTGTCAATGTGGACACGTTCACTTCCATGCCATGCCCCTCCGGCGCGTCAGCGCGTGGTACAGCCCGAAAAAGGCGGCGCTATTTACCATGCAGAAGTAGAAAGGAAGCCGGAGCGCTCTGGGCCGGAGCCGGCCAGTCAGCCCAAGGGCGGCCAGGGCATAGAACACCAACTGAGCGCCCAAGAGCATGCGGTAGGCCGGCGATTTCAACAGGAAAAGATTCGCGGCCAGCGCCCCCAGCATCGCAAATGGCACTACCAGCCGGACCACCTTGTGTGACAGGAAAAAAAATAGCGGTAGCGGCTGACACGGCCGCAGGAATTGCCGCAGATGCCGAAGCTGCTGGAGATTGCCCGCGACAATCCGGACGCGCCGTCCGAATCCGGTCATCTCCAGCGCTTCCTCGAAGACATCGGCCGAGGGCTCGTAGACAGCGCGAAAGCCCCGGCTGAGTACCGACAGGGGAATGACGTAATCGTCGTTAATTGTTTCAGCGGGCGGGAAGGGATAGAGCTCTCGGCGGATGGCGTGGAGATGGCCGTGCGCGCCCAGGGTAGACGCCAGGCGCGACTCGTGAACCTTAATGAACGCCTCGTATTTCCAGTACAGGTCTTCAGAACCCCCGATATTCACTTCGTTTGGTTTCACCACGCGGTAGCGCCCGCACGCTGCGCCAACAGACGGATCGGCGAAATTCTCCACCAGCCGGCGCACCGAATCGGGCGGCAGCATCGCGGAGGCGTCGGAGAAGACGATGATCTCGCCGTGCAGGCCCGGCACGGCCGCATTGAGCGCGGCTACTTTACCGCGATTTTTTTCGAGCGCCAGGACATGGACCCCGCCGATGGACCTGGCGATGCCGGCCGTCTGGTCCGATGAGCCGTCGGAAACCACCACGATTTCGATGCGGTCCGCGGGATAGTTGATGGCGAGCGAGTTTTCGATCTTCCGCGCCATCACCCGAGCCTCGTTGTAGGCGGGAATCAGCAGCGACACCCGCGGCCAGATGGGAGCCTTTCTCACTTCCCGGTGAATTACCAGGCACAGGCCGGCCAGCAACAGCGGGTATCCCGCAAACGCGTACAACGGTATCGAGACCGCGATCCAGAAAATTGACAGGGCCAGCATAAAGTTAGACCGCGCAGGCCTCCGCGGGTGCCGGCGTTGTTCGCAGCCGGCTATCCTCCTGGAACCACAATTCCAGCATCAGCAGCTTCCAAAGGTGATGATGATTGTCCCGGCGGCCGCGATCGTGCTCTTCGAGCAGATGCGTCACAAACTCGGGAGAAACCATGCGCCGGTCGAGTAAGGCCCGGCTGGTGAGGTGGTCCCAGACGAAGCTTCGGAGCGAGCCGCGCAGCCAGCTCGCCAGCGGCACGCCGAACCCGCGCTTGGGCTGATGCAGCAGCTCCGGCGGGAGCCGATGGCCCACGGCGCGAATGAAGATGTCTTTTCCGCGGCCGTTTTTCAGCTTCCAGGAATGCGGGATGCGCGCCGCCAGCTCGGCGAGTTCGTGATCCAGCATCGGGCAGCGGACTTCGAGCGAATTCGCCATCGACATGCGATCCACCTTCACCAGCATGTCGCCGGTGAGCTTGGCGGTAGCTTCAAAATAGAGCGCCTGCGTGAGCGCATCGGCATTTTCGGCCAGCAAAGCGTGCGTCATCTTGCGCGTGAGGAAAGCCGCGTCGGCCGGTGGCATCCACTCCGGCGCCAGCAGACGTTCCAAAAGATAGCGCGGCGATGCATTTTCGAAATAGCGTTCTAGCGCTGTGGGCCGGCTGATCATGCGGAGGTAATTTTTTCCGTAGGTGGAATAAGGCAGCTGGTCGGCGATTCGCGAAATGAGCGCCCGCAGCAGGCGGGGAACGTGATCCAATAACCGCAGCCGTTCGATGTCGAGAAAGCTTTCATAACCGGCGAACAGCTCGTCCCCGCCGTCGCCGGTGAGCGCCACTTTCACGTAGCGCGCCGCGAACCCGGAAACCAGATAGGTGGGAATCGCCGAGGAATCCCCAAATGGCTCGTCAAAGTGGCGCACCAGTTTCGATACCAGCTCCACCGAATCCGGCCGGACGATCATGTGATGATGCTCGGTGCCGTACTTTCTCGCCAGCGCGGAGGCGAGCGCGAGCTCGTTGAACCCCGGTTCTTCAAATCCGATCGAAAATGTTTTGACGGGCTGGGGGCTTTGCAGCGCCATCGATGCTACGACAGACGTGGAATCGATTCCCCCGCTCAGAAAGGCGCCGACGGGAACGTCGGAGACCAGCCGCATTTTCACGGCTTGGTCGAATACCTTGCGAACATAGCCGCAAGCTTCCGAAGCACTGAGGCCGGCGGGTGCCTGCTCGGCCGGGGCGGGCAACGTCCAATAGCGGCCTTCCTCAATCTGGCCAGCGCCGTCACAGCGCAGCCAGCCGCCTGGCACGAGTTTTCGAATGGCCAGGTAGGGCGTCCATGGATCGGGAATGTAGCCGAGCAGAAAATAAAGCTGGAGCGCCTCGCGGTCGTGCTCAAGCGGAACCCCGGCCGCGCGCAGGCATTTCAGCTCGCTTCCAAAATATAGACCACCCGGAAGCGCCGCGTAGTAGAGCGGTTTCTTGCCAAACCGGTCCCGCAGCAGCAGCAGCGACCGCTGGCGCGAATCCCAGATGGCGCAGGCGAACATCCCGCGCAGGCGCTGAATCCCGGCAACACCTTCCTCTTCATACAGGTGAACCAGCACCTCCGTGTCGCTTTGCGTGCGGAACCGATGTCCGCTGCCTCGCAGGGAAGCGCGCAGATCTCGATAATTGTAGATCTCGCCGTTGAACACTACCCACACGGTTCCATCTTCGTTCGCGATCGGCTGCCGTCCCATGGCCAGATCGATAATGCTGAGGCGCCGCATGCCCATGCCCATGCGCCCTTCAATCCGATAGCCTTCGTCATCGGGACCGCGATGCCGGATCTCGTCGCACATCGCACGAACTTGCGACAAATCGGCGTCCGAAGACCGTAGAAAATATCCGGCTATTCCGCACATAGAGGTGTGAAATTGTTTTCCCGCGCCTGGCAGGAACTGGTGAACGTGATTCTCACCGCCCTACCTCCCGATCCCGCGTTGGACGCCAGCTTCGCTCCCCGGCTGCCATTGCTGGATACCGCCGAGGTTCCCGGCAGTGAACGCGCCCAGCAAACGATCGATTTGGCGAATCAAATCCAGAGCCACTGGTTTCCAGTTTTCGGAATGACCATCAATGCCGGGCGCGAGATCCGCTGGCGGCGCGATTACCTGCGCGGCATCGAAACCGGCCTGATTTACTTTCGCCGCATTCCGTACCTGGACAGCGCGCGCGCGGGCGACCACAAAGTGATCTGGGAATTGAACCGGCATCAGCACCTGCTGGTTCTGGCGCGGGCTTACCGGCTGACGGGCGATGCGTCGTACCTGGATGAAATCCGCGCGCAGCTGGAAAGCTGGATCGCCGGCAATCCGTTTCATCGCGGAACGAACTGGGCCAGCGCGCTTGAGGTCGCGTTTCGCGCGCTGTCCTGGATCTGGGTCTATCACTTTGTTGGCCCCGAGATGCCGTCCCCGTTTCGTGCTCGATGGCTCCATGTGTTGTACCTACATGGTTGCCACCTGGCGAATAACCTCTCGTTCTATTTCTCGCCCAACAACCATTTGGTGGGCGAGGCGCTGGCGTTACATGCCTTGGGTTCGTTCTTTGCGGGACAGCCGCGGGCCGCGAAATGGGAACAGCTCGGCGCCCGCGTCATGCGCGAGCAGATGGATCTGCAAATCCGTCCCGATGGCAGCAGCTTCGAGCAATCCACCTACTATCAGGGCTATTTGCTCGACATGTTTGTTTTGCACGCGATTCTGGCGCGCCCCGGCCCGGAATACCTCGCCAAGGTGGACCGTATGGCCGAGTTTTTGCATGCAGTCTCCGGACCTTTGCAGCGCGCGCCGATGCTGGGGGATGATGACGGCGGGCAGTTGCCGCTTGGTCCGATACAACGCCCATGTGGGGCAGGGAAGCGGGAATCGCGGCTCTTTCCCGACGCCGGCATCGCCGTTATGACTTGTGGCGCCACCCACGCTTTGGTGGATGCGGGCCCTTTCGGCGCACTGCATTCCGGACACAGCCATTCCGACACCTTGAGCATGATCGTGAGTTCGGGCGAAGAAGAAATATTGATCGATCCAGGCACCTACACGTATACCGGTGATCCCGCATGGCGCGATTGGTTTCGCAGCTCAGAGGCGCATAATACCATCCGCATCGACGGCCTGGATCAAGCAGTGATGGCTGGGCCTTTCCGGTGGACTAACCCGCCCGAAGTCGCCATCCTGAACTGGCAATCCGATTCCGATCGCGACCTTCTCGAAGTGGAATGCCGCTACCACGGATTTACCCACCGCCGGCGCGTGGAGTTTCAGAAGCCCCGCGCTTTTGTCATCACGGACCACGTCGACGGCCCGCCCGGCGAACATAACATCGAGCAATTTTGGCACCTCGGATCGCTCGCGGCCGGATCCAGGCTCATTCTGCCCGCCGGCGCCGAATTGGTGGAGAGCTGGCGGTCCATCACATTTGGTGATAAGCAGCCTGCACCGATGTTGCGCGTCCATCGGCGCTGCCATCTGCCGTTGTGCCTGGAAACTCGCATAAACCTTAGCTCTTTCTGAACGTGCGCTTTGTGGCGCACGCACTCATGCGTGCCGCGTTCACACTCATGTGAACGCAGTTTCGCAGTGTTCGCAAGAGTGCGAACACGGCACGTTGAGAACGTGCGCCACGCCTCAGGTTCAAGCTTTCTCCCGATGGTCGGATCTTAATGCAGCGATTAGCCCTTGGGCAGGCCAGCCAGTTGCATGCAACTTGGAGTAGACTTCGAAGAGATGGTTAAGTACGGTCTCGCGATCGGGCTTTGGCTGCTTTCCGCCAGTTTTGCATTTGGCGACCCGTCCTATCGTGCAGTTCTCGACAAATACTGCGTCACCTGTCACAACCAGCGCCTGAAGACCGGTGGCCTCACGCTGGACACCATGGATCTTGGCGCCGTCCCTGCGCATGCCGACGTTTGGGAAAAGGTGATCGGCAAATTGCGTGCTGGAACCATGCCGCCGGCGGGCATGCCTCGCCCGGACGTGGCCACCTACAACGGCTTGGCCAGTTGGCTCGAGACGCAGATCGATCAGGCTTCCGAACCCTACGCCGGCAGGACCATCCTCCACCGTCTGAATCGCTCCGAATATGCTAACGCCATTCGGGACCTGCTGGCCTTGGACATTGACCCGGCCGCGCTGCTTCCGCCTGACGATTCGGCGTACGGGTTCGACAATATCTCGGACGCCTTAGGCTTGTCTCCCTCCTTGCAGGAACATTACCTCGACGCCGCATTGAAAATCGGTGCGCTCGCCGTGGGCGATCCGAAAATCGTTCCCGGCAGTGAAACGTGGCGCATCCGGCAGGATCTTTCGCAGGACGAGCACGTCAACGGTCTGCCGCTCGGAACCGTGGGCGGAACAGTGGTGCGCTACAACTTCCCGCTCGACGGCGAGTATTCGTTCCAGGCCAAGCTATTTCGGACCAATCTGAATATCATGCGCGGCTTGGAATCGCCGCATCAGGTGGAGCTTACGATGGACGGGAAGCGGATTCATCTGGCCTCTATCGGCGGCGCGGAAGATCTGGCTGCGCTGTTTGAAAAGCCCACCGACACCGGAGACGCCGTGGATGCTCGGCTGCGGGTTCGTGTTCCGGTAAAGGCCGGTCCGCACGTGGTGACGATAGCGTTTCTCGCCGATCCCGATGCCGTGGAGCCCGCGCGCCTGCAGCCGTACCTGCGCAGCTCCGTGGATAATTTCGATTGGTCAGGCTCTCCGCATCTGCAATCGCTCACTGTTGCCGGACCATTTCATCCGTCTGCCGCGGGCGACACCCCCAGCCGGCATCGAATTTTTGTTTGTCACCCGACCGCCCGCCTTAGCGACGAAAACTGCGCCCGCCAGATTCTTTCGACGCTGGCGCGGCGTGCGTATCGGGAACCGGTCAGCGACGCCGACTTACAGACGCTGCTGACTTTCTATCAGTCCGGAAAGCGGGGCGGCGGCTTCGAAAGCGGAATCGAACTGGCGCTCGAACGGGTCCTGGCGAGCCCGAAGTTTTTGTTCCGCATTGAGCGCGACCCGGCGGATGCGGTTGCAGGCAAGAACTATCGCCTCGACGACTTCGAATTGGCCTCGCGCCTCTCATTCTTCCTATGGAGCAGCATTCCCGACGACCAACTGCTCCATCTGGCGAGCGAAGGCAAGCTGAGCAATCCTGCGGTATTCGACCGCGAGGTGCGCCGCATGCTGGCCGATCCAAAATCGGAAGCCCTGGTCTCCAACTTCGCTGGCCAATGGCTGCAGCTTCGGAACCTGCGCAACGTGCAGCCCAATTCGGATCTGTTCCCGGATTTTGACGACAACCTGCGCCAGTCCTTCCGGCGCGAAACGGAACTGCTGTTTGAAAGCATCGTGCAGGAAGATCAAAGCGTGCTGGATCTGCTGACGGCCAACTACACCTTTGTTAACGAACGCCTGGCACGCCATTACGGAATTCCCGACATTTACGGCAGCCGCTTCCGCCGCGTCGCGATTACAGATGACGCCCGCCGCGGTTTGCTCGGGCAGGGGAGCATTCTCGCGCTGACTTCGCACGCCGAACGGACGTCGCCGGTGGTGCGGGGCAAGTGGATTCTCGAAAACATTTTGGGCACTCCGGTACCGCCGCCTCCGCCCGATGTGCCCCCGCTCAAAGGAAATCAGCAAGGGCAGAAGCCGCGCACCATGCGCGAGCAAATGGCCGAGCATCGCGCCAATCCGGTATGCGCAAGCTGCCACAAGACTATGGATTCCATTGGCTTCGCGATGGAGAATTTCGACGCCGTGGGCGCGTGGCGCAGCGAAGATGCCGGCCAGCCCATCGACGCCTCGGGCGTACTGGCGGATGGCACCAAGATTAACGGCGTCGTAAGCTTGCGCAATGCGCTGGTGAGCCGTCCGGATATGTTCGCCGGAACGCTGACCCGCAAACTTCTGATTTACGCGCTGGGACGCGGTCTTGAGTATCAGGATATGCCGGCGGTCCGCACGATTTTGCGCGACGCATCGCGCGACAACTATCGTTTCTCGGCCATCGTTCTGGGCATTGTCCACAGCACGCCCTTTCAAATGCGGATGGCGGCCACCACTGAAACCGCCCCGGCCATACGGACGGCTGAAAACCGGAAGGAGAAGGAAAGATAGACATGTTCCTCACCAAGAAGTCACTCTCCAGGCGGACCATCTTGCGCGGAGCAGGCGCGGCGGTTTCGTTGCCGCTGCTGGATGCCATGCTTCCCGCGTTCGTGCCGCTGGCCAAGGCCGACGCGAAGCCCAAGATGCGATTTGGCGCGGTCTATTTTCCGAACGGCGCCATCATGCAGCAGCTCACTCCGAAGACCCCCGGCAGCGGTTTTGAGTTTCCGCCGATTCTGAAACCTCTGGAACCATTCAAAGACTCGTTGATCGTAGTGACCAACCTGACCCGCTCGCATCCCGGCAGCCAATTCGGGGATCACGCGGTCAGCGCCGCGGGCTTCTTAACGGGAGTCTGGCCGAAGCGGACCGAAGCCGAAGACGTACACGCGAACACCACCATCGACCAGGTGGTGGCCCAACAAATCGGCCAGGACACGCCGCTGCCTTCGCTCGAAGTGGCGACCGAGGATTTTACCGGTTACGTTGGCGGCTGCTCGCCGGGCTTTAGCTGCGCGTATCTTAATACGATTTCCTGGAGCTCGCCGTCCACGCCGCTGCCCATGGAGATCAATCCGCGCGCTGTGTTCGAGCGGCTTTTCGGCGCCGCGGGCACGGCTGCCGATCGCCAGGCACGCATCCAGACCGAGCGCAGCATTCTCGATTCGGTGGCCGAGGAAGCGAGCGGCATCGGACAGGGCTTGGGGGTTCGCGATCGCACGCGGCTCACCGATTACCTGGACAATCTCCGCGAAATCGAGCGCCGCATCCAGCGGCAGGAAGCGCGCGGTGCTACGCAAGTGGATACGCCAGACGCTCCGATCGGCATTCCCGATTCATTTGACGAACATGTCGCGATTCTTTTTGATCTGCTGGCCGTCGCCTACCAGTCCGACACCACGCGCGTCTTCACCTTCATGATGTCGCGCGAACTGAGCCAGCGCACGTATCCGCAGATTGGTGTCACCGAGCAGCATCATTCGGTTTCGCATCACCAGAACAATCCGGTGAAGATGGCGCAGTGCGTCAAGATCAATACCTACTACGTCGGAATGTACGCTAAATTCCTGGAGAAATTGCGAACCACTCCGGATGGCGATGGCAGCTTGCTCGATCATTCGTTCCTGGTCTATGGCGCGGGCATGGCCGATTCGAACGTCCACGCCACCGATCCGCTGCCCGTGGTGGCCATCGGCGGAGGAGTTGGCAAGGGGCACCGGAACATCGAGTTGCCCACGCGTACACCGGTTGGAAACTTCTGGTTGAACGTGGCCGAGAAGTTCGGCAAGCCAATGGATCGTTTCGGCGACAGCACTGGAAAAACCGATGTCCTGGTCTAGGGCCGCGCTCATCGCGATTGCATCGGCCGGTCTCGCGCTTGCCGGCACGCTGTCTGATGCGGTGCAGTCCGGCGATCAGGAACAGGTGCGGCATCTTTTAAAGACGCACGCGGACGTCAATCTCCCCGATGCCGACGGAACCACGCCGCTGGAATGGGCCGTTTATAACGACGATCTCGCAACCGCGCAAATGTTGCTGCGCGCGGGCGCCAACGCTAGCACCCCCAACCGCGATGGCGTAACGCCGCTCTCGCTCGCCGCCACCAATCGCAACGCGGCGATGGCGGAGGCGTTGTTGAAAGCCGGGGCGGATGCGAATGCCAAGCTTCCGGGCGGCACAACCATGCTGATGGCGGCAGCCCGGACAGGCAGTCCGGAAATCGTGCGGCTTCTCATCGAGCACGGGGCCGACGTAAGCGCGAAGGGCGAGGAGTATGGCGAGACCGCGCTGATTTGGGCAGTCGAGGAGAATCACGCCGACGCGGCCAAGGTGCTGATCGCGCACGGAGCCGGCGTGAATGAGCGGACCAATCCTTTGGTGCGCTCCAAAGATCGCTTTGGCCTGGAAGGCGTGCTGACCATTCTGCCGCACGGCAATTGGACCCCACTGATGTACGCCGCGCGGCAGGGATCGCTCGATGCGGCTCGCGTGCTGGTTGAGGCGGGGGCGAAGCTCAATGTCACCGACCCCGATAAAACCACCCCGCTGTTGTTTGCGATCATCAACGGCCACTACGATACCGCCGCGATGCTCACCGAAAAAGGCGCTGACCCGAACCTGGCCGATACGGCTGGGATGGCGGCGCTGTATGCCGCGGTCGACATGAACACGCTGGGCGAAGTTTATGGGCGGCCGGGCCGGCCGTCCGCCGACAAGATGACAGCGCTTGATCTGATGAAGGTGCTGCTGGCGCATGGCGCGAACCCGAATGCGGCTCTGTTAACTCCGACGCTGCAGCGTGCGCATACTCCAGGCGACGGCTCCTTGAACGTCGGCTCTACCTCTCTGATGCGCGCGGCTAAGAATGGCGACACCGAGACCATCCGTTTGCTGCTGGCTCACGGCGCCGACGTCAATGCGAAACAGAAGAACGGCACAACCCCGCTCATGTTCGCCGCCGGTCTGGGATATGGCACGGGCACTTTTGCCACCGACTACGCAACCCCGGCGGAACTTCTGGAGTCCGTCAAGGTTCTGGTAGCCGCCGGCGCCGACGTAAACGCGGTGAGCGACGCGGGCGACACTCCGCTGCATTTCAGCGCGCAAGCCTCCGACGATATCGTCAAATTCCTGGTCACGAGCGGCGCCAAAGTGGATGTGAAGGACAAGAAGGGACGAACTCCGGTGGAGATGGCGTTGGGTATCGGGCTGCACGGCCATGCCGGAGGCCCTCCGACGGTGCGTGAAGAAACCGCCAGTCTGCTGCGGCAGTTGATGGCGGCCCAGCAGAAGTAAGCGAACGGAAAATGATGCGATTTCTTCCTGCGATCCTACTGGCGGGCGCTGCCTTCGCGCAAACCGGCACCGCTCCCTCCGATGGTCCGGTGGTGGGCATGTTGAACTACATCCATGCCACCAACCATCTGGAACAGACCCTGGCGTTTTATCACGAGGTGTTCGGCCTGGATGCTCCCGCGCCGCGTCCGCTGCTCAGCCCCGGCGTGCCCGCGTTAACCAACTCGCCCGGCGTGAAGCTGCGGCTCAGTACGCTCCATTTTCCAAACACCGCGTTTGGTTTGGAGCTGACCGAGTTTTCGAACGTCGATCGCAAGCCCGGCCAGGCGCGCCACACCGATCCCGGCGCCGCTTTGATCGCGCTTCGCGTCAAGGACATGGACCCGGTGCTTGCCGCGGTCAAGAAAATGAACGTCCCAATCATTACAACTTCGGGCGCGCCGGTCACCATTGCGAACCCGAACGGTAAGCTGCGCGCGTTGCTGATTCGCGATCCGGACGGCTATGTGGTCGAAGTGGCGGAATCGACGCCGCCGGCGGGCGTAAGCGCTCCGGGCAATGTTTACGGCGCGTCCATGGGACTCACGGTCGCCAACATGGCATCGACCGTTAAGTTTTATCACGGCCTGCTGGGCTTCGATCTCAAAGGCAAAATGGAATTTTCGAGCGACCCGCCGATTGTGGAATTGATCGGTTCGCCGCATGCCAAGTTCCGGGAGCTGACCGCGACCGCCCCGGGAACCAAGGCCATCATGGCGTTTTATGAATATAAGGGTATGCCGCGGACGCCGTTTCATTTGCGTGTCCCCGATCCGGGTGCGCCTGCGATTGCCTTGCACGTGAAAGATCTCGACGGCTTGTTGAAACGCATGCGGGCAGCTGGTGTCAAAGTGACCTCGGCCCACGGTGAGGTGGCGCAGTTCAGCCCAACGGTTCGCAATATTTTTGTGGAGGATCCCAACGGGCTCAATATCGAGCTGTTCGAGTCCAAACAGTAGTTTGTGGCTGCGCACTCATGCCGGCGCCTGGCGCTTTCAAACGGTCTTTTTACGAAGCCTGAAATGATAGACCGCCGCGCCGGCTGCGACAGTAAGCACCGCGATGGCTGAAATTCCCGGACGAAGCGTCACCCCGAGGATCGTCATCCAGACGCCAACTCCCACGAAAAACAGCGGCAACAGCGGATAAGCGAAACTGACTACGCCGAGCTTCTGCCATCCCGGCCGCTTGCGGAAAATAAACAGCGAACCCACTGAGAGCACCGCAAAAAAGTTGAGCAGCAGCCCGATATAGAGCAGAAGATTGAGAAACGGCGTGACGGTCATCAGAATTGCACAGAGGCCTTGACAGACGATCGCGATGACGGGCGTGTGCGAGCGCGGGTCCACCTTCGCGGCCATGCTGAAAAATGCACCGTTCTTGGCCATCGCGTAGTAAACGCGCGGACCGATGGTGACCTCAGCATTCACGGTCGCCAGCAGCGAAAGCGCCATCGCGGCGCTAAAAATACCAGCGATGGCGGGTCCAAACAAATGCTGAGCGGCCAGCGCGCCCACTGCCACCACACCCTTCATCGCTTCCAGCGGCACAGCATAAATGAACAAGACATTGAGACCGATGAACAACGCGGCGACTAGAGCTGTGCCATAGGCGAGCGACAG
The DNA here is from genome assembly GCA_963713415.1 of Bryobacterales bacterium. Taxonomy (GTDB): domain Bacteria; phylum Acidobacteriota; class Terriglobia; order Bryobacterales; family Bryobacteraceae; genus Palsa-89. Next base: position 518,476 of record CAVQLV010000004.1, read on the forward strand.
GGGAAGCGTGCGGGCCGGTTGCTTCAACTCCTCGGCAACATAAGTGGCCGCGTTCCATCCGCTGTAGGAAACGTAGATGTAAAACAGGCTGACGAAGAATTGCGCAAACAACGGCGTGGCGGACGTGCGCACCGCCGGATGCATGAAATTCTCCCAGCTTCCCTGCCCGAACGCGAATCCCATAACGAGGAAAGTAAGAATGATCAGGATTTTCAAAGACGTCAGAACGTTTTGGACTCGCGCCGTGCGGCGAATGCCTAGGCAATTGATGATGGTGAATAACGCGATGATTGCTCCGGCCACAATCTGCGCCCCTCCCAGCTTTAGTTCCCACGAGCCCGATCCAATGACGTGCCGGGCGCTGTCCAATCGCAGGCCGGCGTAAAAGTGCCCCAGATAATCGGAAAATGCGAGCGCCGCGGCGGCAATTGGCGCGGAGAATCCGGCGAAAAACGAAATCCACCCGGTCATGAATCCCCAGGTAGGGCCGAAAGCTTCCGTGAGATAGACGTACTCGCCGCCGGAGCTGGGGAAGTTGACGCCCAATTCGGAATAACAAAATGCTCCGGCGAGTGCGCATACCGCGCCGACACCCCAAATCAACAGCACCAGTTCGGCCGACCCGAGCTGGCCCGCGAGAAACCCGGAGGTGGTAAGGATGCCAGTGCCGATCATGTTCGAGATCACCAGCGCCGTGGCGCTGCCGATCCCGAGCTGGCGGAGAAGGCTGGCGGTTCTGGGGCTCACGTGTTGGCCTTCACCCAGGGCCGCAAGACGCGATATTCCGGGGTTGCCGTGACGGACTCGCGACGAACGCTGACCAGCCGGCGCCGCACCAGCCGGCGCATCCCGGCTTGTACCGCGCTCTTGGACAAACCCGTGGCGCTGGCCACCATCTGATGACTCAGGCGTGCACTATTGGCGCGGCGGCCGATGGTCTGGCTCCACAGGTACAGATACACCAGATACGCAGACGGCGAACGGTCGTGACCCACCAGGTCGCGCATCAGCACGTCAACCACGTAATCTTCGATCGGAATCACTATACTTTTAAATGCTATAGCAGGCGGGATCGGATTGCAAACACTGCGGCTCTCGCTGAATCCTGATGCGTGATTAAATCCGTGAAGTTCGTCTCAGCATTCCGGTGCAGGATCAGGATCAGACGCTTTTCTACAAAAAGCAACTTGGATTCCTATGGCTCGCCGATCAGCCCTTTGGCGGAGGGCAGCGCTGGATCGAGCTTTTGATCCCCGGCCGCGAAATCAGGCTGATTCTGTTCACACCACGCGGTGTCATGCCGGGCGAGACCGAGTGATGGCGACCGGCGGGCCAGCCTGGCGCCTGCTGCCGATAGCTTCGACTTCGACCCAACCGAACCCCGCAGCTCATCGACCCAGGTGGCAACAGAACAAATCAGTCGCTCTGCATGTTGCACAAAAGAGACCAGTTGAATCGAGCGATCGAAATTCCTCAAGGACTCAAGAGGCGCAGGGGCGGCCACCCAAGAATTCGCTATTTGAAGGGCGCAACCGCAGCCATCGCAGCGCCCGCAACGAAAAAGACGCCCAGTACATTGCTGCCCAAAAGGAAGCCGCAGCCGGGAGAATCCGTCAGCGTAGGCTGCTAAGAAAAAAACTGAATCGAAGAAAGGGTTTCGATACAGTTTTGTGGCAGAGAACTGGAATGAAGAAATCGATGGGCGCTGAAGTATTTTAGAATCAATAAAGACGGTACGCGGGCGCGTAGCTCAGGTGGATAGAGCACCTGCCTTCTAAGCAGTTCGGGCATTGGTTACGGTCCCTCACACAGCGTGTTCTCAAGTACTTAGAAGGTACCGAAGGTCACGGAATTCTGCGCTGAGGGGCACACCAGGGGCACACGGCGAGATGCTTTTGGCAGTTCTTGATAGACTCAAACACGATGACTGCCGACGAACGTGTGAAGGCGCGATTCCAGTTTTTGAAGGCTCTCTATGATCGAGTCGGAGATGACATTACAAGCGGGCTGCGCTTCACGTGGATCGCTGACGATATCAAGTTGAACCACCCGGCTGCTTTAAGGTTCACTCAACTGCTGTGCAGCGATGGCTTGGTAAGCGCGACGATGGACGGTTACGTTCGCATCACGCATCTGGGTATAAAGGAAATCGAAGCGGCAGTCACCAAGCCGCAACTTCCGACCGAACACTTTCCCGCCTACGTTATTAATGTCCAAAGCATGACGAATTCGAGCATACAGCAGGGCACTCATAACTCGTCGACCATCATTACGGTTAACTCTGAAGTCGAGGCTCTCAAGCAGTTGCTCGCTACGATCAAAGAATCCAGAGCTACGCTTCAAGTTCAGCCCGAAGAGAGGACTGAACTAGATTTGGAAATCCAAACCGTTGAGGCCCAGCTTTCGTCGCCAAGGCCGAAGCGGGTAATCCTGACGGAGTCATTTCGCACAATTCGCACGATTCTGGAGAACGCGGGGGCCGCCTTACTTGCAGCCGCGATCCAAAAGCACTTCGGGAGTTAACGCTCAGAAGTCTTTGGCCAGTCCGGGCCTTTCGTAAAACGCACCTTTGCGAAGCCTTTACTTATAGGATCTGCGATTACGTTTCTCGCTCCGTTCGACCAGATATCCAGCACGGCTTCCTTCTTATGCTTCATGAGCGTCTCCCAAACAGTCTTCTCGTCCACGTCGGCTCTTTCGGCGACAGACTTGCAGAGCGTATCAACGTCCTGCTCGATTTTGATCTCGATAGCGGCCAGTGCGATCTTGCTTTCCAACTGAGTCATCAAACACCATTATCCGCCAGCGCGACTTCTTGCAGCGCTTTGTCGGCTCCATAACAATTGTGTTCTGTTTTGTTCCTGTGCTACAGTTTTCGTCGCGGTGACCTATGACGTCTAATGATGCGCGGAGCCCGATTGATCGCTTTATGGAAAAGGTCTGGAAAACGGAGAACTGCTGGATCTGGCTGGCAGCCTGCAACTGGGCGACTTATGGCTTATTCAGTGTCAAGCGGACAAGTGATGGGCGTTATTGCAATCAGGCGGCGCATCGGTGGTTGTATGAACAGCTACATGGTCCTCTTGATCGGCGTATCCAGGTGCTGCACCTTTGCGAGAATCCAATCTGTGTCAATCCTGATCATTTGTTGGCGGGGACGCGCAGCCAGAATCACCAGATGGGTCGACCACCGCATGGAAAGTCAAAGTATCGCGGAGTCTGCGTTACGAGAGGCGCCCGGTGGAGGGCACAGATCACGAAGGACCGTAATAAAGAGAATCTGGGGGATTTCGCCACAGAAGAGGAGGCGGCTAAGGCGTATGACGCCGCAGCAATCGTGTATTTCGGCAAATTTGCCAAACTCAACTTTCCTCTGGGGCAGACGCGGGTAGCGACGGCTTGATATTCAAGGAATGAGCCCGGAGACATCAACGTGAAGGCTGCCGCGCACCAATGGCGATGACTAATGAAGAGAGGGCCAAGTTGGCAACAATCGCCGAACGCTTTCTTAAGCACGTCAAGAAAAACGGCGAGAACGGATGCTGGCTCTGGACCGGATTTTTAGAGAGAAGCGGGCCTGCCGCCGGATATGGCAAGTTTCAAATGAGCACACGACACAGCGAGTGGGCTCACCGGGCAGCCTACGAACTGTTTATTGGCGAGATTCCATCCGGCTGTGTAGTGGATCACGTTCGAAACCGCGACTGCCATAATCGGGCATGTGTCAATCCAAAGCACCTGGAAGCTGTCACTCAACGTGAAAATACACTTCGAGGTCTTGGCAATAGCGCCATAAATGCAAAAAAGACTCATTGTCCCGCAGGACATCCATATGACGAAACCAACACGTCGTTCGGCAAGAGTAAGAATGATCGGAGATGCTGGATTTGTCAGAACGAGCAATCGAAATTGAGGAATCGCCGTTATCGAGCCGCCGCGCGAGAGAGAGGTGAAACCCTCCCGACCGACAGAAGACGGCGGGCATCGTGACGACTAGGCCCGAAATCGACGGCATGCGTTACCGCGAGCAAACTCTAAATCGCTGCTAGAGACGCGAAATGAATCGAGCTTGAGGGCTGCGCGGCCCGGCTTCACGTCGGGGCGCTCTGGCTCGGACTCCGGGGCCACCTTGACTGCACCGGGCTTCACGATCAATCATCCGTGCATGGCAAAGAAGACCACAAACAGCAACAAGGCAATCGCTCTCTTACAGCGGCCTACTGGCGTTACGCTCGCCGAACTTCAGAAGGCTTTGGGCGGATGGCAAGCCCACAGCGTTAGGGGGTTTATCAGTATCCTGGGCTCCGAAGCCGGGCTGAAGATCGAAAGCTTCAAGGATGAGAACGGGGCACGAACCTACCGGCTGAAAACGCCGCGAAGGATCAAGGTCAAAGAATAACCGCAAGGTGGCTGGTGGTCCTCCGGGTTCAGGATTAAAGTCGCGATTAGTTGCTGCCGAATATAGGGTCGTGTCCATAGGCTTCCACTCGGAGAAAAGAAATGAAAGTCATTTTGACGATGTTGCTGTTTGGGATGGCGTTGCTTGATGCCCAGTCCCCCGTTGTTAAACGCGTACATACGGTCTACGTTAACGAGCTTCACTTTCCCAATAACCCAGACTATGACGGACTAGTGCGCTCGAAGTTGATCAGTTCGCTGGCACAATATTGCGGCTCCGATTGCAGGGTCATGGAGGCAGTCGACGGGGAGGGGGATATTGCGGACGCTGTTTTGAGGGGCACGGTGGTTGTCCAAACCACCGATTCTCGCCACTACCGAGTGCAAGGCGCGATGGGGTGCGCGACGTAGAAGTGGGAATCATGCCGCCCGTCGCGCCTCCCAGTAGTCCTCAAACCGGCCGTTGAGATGGCAGCATCGGAGGGAGACGATGGCGTTGGCACCCCGAACCGTCCAGAACATGCCGGACTGTTTGAGCCGGGAGCCGATCACGGTTTTACAGCCGGCCTCGATTACACCCGAGCCGACAAAGAGGTGCTCGCGTCGAAACTTGGGATAGCGCATGCGCGCCACGTTCCTGTCAAAGTAGTCAGCCTCGATGCGAATCTTTTCGATCACTTCGGGATTGGTGGAAACGATGGAACGAAGGGCACACACCAGCTTCTCGATTTTTCGAGTAATCTCCGCTGGTGGAGCTTGATCCAAGCTTTCTGGTTGGCCTCTTGATTGGGGTGCAGCCGGCGCGCCAACTCCCAGAGATGTTGGCGCGCGTGATACAGATCGACAATCTGCACCGCGCCGGGAAAATGTTGCTCGGCAAGATTCCAGATCCATTCGGCCCCATCGCCCATGACCACCTTCTTTTGAGCGCGGCTCCAGCCGCGTTTCCAGGCTTCCAGGTAAATACGCTTTCCAAACTCTTCGGCGGTCTCGATGGCGCCGGCGTAGGTAGTGGAGTCAGAATCGCGGATCGGGTAGCCTTCCTGGTCCCAGTCGGTCTGGGTGAAGACGCATCCCAACTTTACTTCCCGCGTATGGGATGACTGGCCTTCGGTCTTGCCTTGCCGACCCACCGTCTCCTTCTTCACCACTGGTATTCCCGTTCCATCCATTTGCACATACAGGATCGGAACCGATTCGCCCACGACCATCGGCAGATTCAACTGCACGGCCCGCTGGATCTCCTCCTGCTCGTCTGCTGCGATGTGTTCTCCGATAGCTTCAGCCGTCCGCTCCACAGCTTTGGTTGTCACCTCCAGATCGGCGAGGAGCTTCATCTGCTGACGGCCGTGGTCGAAGGGCGACCCTTGGCCCACTACCGCCTGCATGCGACGCACCCCAGGAGAGAGTTCCGTGTTCTCGATATCCAGTTCGACATCAGCGGGGAATTGGCCCGTATGGCAATGGGGGCACAGGTAGTAGGGGCGCGACACTTCCGACTTACCTACCGCAGTGAGGACCGGCTTGGAGCGCAACTCCCGATAACGGGCCTGGTGTCCGCAGGCGCAAGCAATGTTGTGCTGGTCCGCAGTCGGGGTTGGGAACTGCAACAGTTTGGTTAGCACTGCCGCCCCCGCCTGATGCATGGCCGAACGCACGGCCAACTCCAGGGCTTCCAGATCCAAACGCCCCGTCTTGCGGCGGGCACCAAAGGCTACGCGCAACAGTTGCTCTACTTCGCGCGTGACTTCCTTTTGGATCGCTTCGACCGTTTTTTTTCCTGGGCTGACGGCGAGTTCTCCTCCACTGGCCGCAACTCGCAGATCTGTTCATTGACATCCAACAGTTGCTCGCCCAGTTCCCGGAAGCGCTGGCACTCGGCGACCTCGCGCTGCGCTTTGGCCAAACTCGCCGGAGAGGAAAACGTCTCGGTGACGGTTTTGCCCTTCACCTTGCGTGTCAGCCGAAAGTAAGGGCCGTGGCCAAGATCACCGGTCCGATGGCAGTGACAGTTAAGATTTCCACAACGACCACTTGTTCCGGTAATGCAGCCGGACCGCATGTCACCCAACTGGACGATCTGCAATTGAACAGTGGCGCGGCGGCTTTCCAGGTCAGCCAGAGAATCGTGCATAAAGTCTCCTGATGAATCTAGCGTATCACTACGCTCGGTTTCATGCCACCAAAAAAGAAAACTCGCGAATCGTTACGCCCAAGTCGCGCACCCGGCGCGATGCGTCTAGTTGACAAGGACGGCGCGGTCCTCTGGGCTGACACCGTGTACAACAGTCCGTTTGCCCGGAGCGCTACGTCGAGCTTTGCCGACAATGTTGCGAAGAAACTTGCTGCGTTCTTGGCTCGGAAGTAAGGAACGGGCTGCAATGTTGACCGACGAGGAGCGCCAGCGTATAGATGACGAGGAACGGCAAAGAATTGCAGAGGAAGCGCAGTATCGGGCACAAGTGCGCGCGGAGCTTAGGCAGGCGCGGCACGACCAGCCGGAGAGGAAAAGGTGGCTGTCGTCCGGTTTCGTTTCTGGAACGCTTGTCGCGTTGATCGTTGCTTTAGGGATGTTCGTAGCCTCTCATTCTCTGACTGCACACAAGTGGAGCGTTCACGCGCCGATTGCTCAACGCGAGGCCGTAAGCGACATGCCGAAGTATCGCACCGTACCAGTCACACAAAACATCGCAACCGGTGAGGTAACAATTCCGGCAGGCGGCTACACCCAGTACCCAGTTCCGGTTTTGCCGGAGATGGGAAACACTGTTGTCACCGGAAAGTTCGTTACTTCTGGTGGAAGCGGGAACGACATTGTGGCCGTACTCACGGACGGCTTGAATTTCGCCAATTGGATCAACGGACATCAAGCGCAGGTTTATTGGCAGACGGCTGGGCAGCAAACGACGGGGGCCTTTCAAGTAACGCTGCGACCAGGGACCTACTATTTTGGTCTTAGCAATCGGTTCTCAGATGTCACCGCGAAACAGGTCTTTCTGAACGTTCAGATGACTAACTATAAGACCGTACTCAACACGGATCTCAATCTCATCATCCCGCCGAATAAAATCCCATACCGTCCAAACTTTCCCGATCATTAACAAGCCCTGCTTAGGACGCGGCTTTGCCAGGGGGCTTGCCGTTCATGACCGTATCGTTAGGCCGGGCCGGGAGGCTCGGCCTTCGTGCGTTAGCGAACAATTGCGCTTGAAAATGTTTGTATGTTACAGTGCGCCCAGGATGGCGTCAATCAAAGTGACCTCGGCTAAACCCAGAGTCGTAAGAATTGAACGGCGCGGTTTCTTTGAAGACCCTACGCGGGCTGAGGTCAAAACACTGAAATTCCTATACGTGAAAAAGTTGGCAGGCGGTGGCTATCATTTTGATCTCCCCAACGGCACGTTTTGCAGGGAGCCGGAAGCAGACACAATCTTTCAGGAGTTTGTAAATGGCGGTTGGACGAACCTCAGACTATGAGCACTACGCCGCACCAGTGCGGCGACGAACGATCTCCGTTGATGAATCCCTCAAGATTCGGATCTTGCCGAATGGCAGAGCCGAGGCAGAGGCATATTGCGACGATCAACCGGAGACGTTTCCTTCCAGGGCACTTGCGAAGGGCCGTGCTGCAAGATCACAGGACATTTCGGATTTTTGCAATCGCTGGGCGCTGAAGTGGGAGGAGCAGAACGGGATCAAATAGCGAGGTACTTTATCTCGCGGGCAGCGACAGGTGCTTCAATCCGAAAGCGCGTCGTCCTCCACTGGCTCATCCGGCGTTCCAATCCCGAACTTTTCAGCCTCGCTGCAGTTAATGAAGCCCACGACCTTTTGGCCTTTCCTCGGGCGGTACAGGCCATAGGACATGTACATTGCTTCTGTTGCAAAGCGGTGCAGGGTACGTATGTAAGCGGGGTGCTGCTTCGGGTTCAGTTCGGAGAGCGTGCTTTCGATGTATTTCAAGGTCCGCTTGGCATAGTCGTCAGTTGGCTTCGGCTGCGCCACGGGCTTTGCGACAGGCTCTTCCCGCAGATAGTTGCGAAGGAACGCGCGCGTCTCCTTCGCGGTTGGATTCGGACTGTCAGCGGTGAACGCGGCCCAGGCAGCTTGGCCTTGCTCTGGATCGTCTTCGACCAGCTTCGCCATTTCGCGGGCTATGGCTTCGTTCGCCGGGAACGGTGGTCCAAGGATCTGTGCGGTACGTGCGGCGCGCACGACATTGTTTGCGTAGCGCATGGTCCAATTCCAGCGGCCTTCGCAGTAGTCTTCAAAGCTGGCGTATTCCGGGCTCCATAGCTTGCGTTCCTTGATCTCCTTCAGCGCGCTACCCACTTCCAGGAACGTCTGGAAGCCACGGTCGATGATGTCTTCTAGCAGGCTGCGACGTTCAGCGTTTTCCCTGGCTAGCTTCCGGTCTTGCATCTCTTGGCGTTCGCGGGCGCGGACCTGGTTGAGTAGCTGCTTGGGAACCGGAGACTTTCTTTTTCGGTGCATCGGTCTGTTGATCGGGAATTGAGACGGTAAGCTTTAACCGCGATCCAGGAACAATTGTTCCGACGGGCTGATTAGCGCGGGGCTAGTTCGCCAAGGTTCGGGCTACGGTCGTCTTGGACAACTTCATCGCGGAGGCAATGTCCCGGATCGACTGGCCTGCGGCGGCTAGCTCGCGGACGGTATCCTTGCGGAACACAAGGCGCGGGCGGCCACAGTGCGTTCCCTTGGCCTTGGCGCGGGCGATGCCGAGCGTTACCCGTTCGCGGATTAGTTCGCGTTCGAATTCGGCGAAGCTGGCCATCAGGTGCAGGAGCAGGCGGCTGGTTGGGTTGGACGTGTCCGTGTCGATACCCTGCGTGATCGCAATGAAGCGAACGCCAAGGGCTGCCAGTTCGCTGGTGGTTTCCACCAGGTGCTGGAGGGAGCGTCCGAATCGGTCCAGCTTCCAAACGATGATGGCGTCGACCTTGCGTTGACGGGCGTGCGTTAGCAAGCGTTGGAACGCGGGACGCTTCAGCTTGGCCCCGCTGAAGCCCTGGTCAACATATTCGTCGGCGACGTTCCAGTTGCGGGCAAGGGCGTACTCGCGCAGCGCGGACAATTGCATTTCGCAATTCTGATCGTCGGTGGAAACGCGGGCGTAAAGGGCAACGCGCATCAGGCAACCTTCGGCGCAAAGCGGTTACCGGCAGCGGCTTCGAGGATCAGGCGGCTATAGTCCTGCTTGAAGCTACGCGGCATCGTGGCGGGCAGGTCGGCGAAGCGTGGGTCTTCGGATTCGAACCACATCGTCGTAATGAACGACCATGCGTCGGCTACGTTGGCCGCGTGCCCGAATGCATCGAAGGCGGCTTCCAAGGCTTCGTAGGCCGCGCTGAAGATCGCTATACGTTGTTTCATCGTGAGTCTAGTGTACTAAAACTTCCTCCTTTTGGAGCCTCCTGAAATGCCTTAGATCGGCTTGATTCTGCATGAGTTAACTGGCCGTTCGGCGTGAGGGGTTTTGGGACAGATCGCCTGTTGGGAAGGCGGCCTTTGGTGGCGTTCGCCGGTGAGCACGGTCCTGGGAGCCGGAATCGGTCGCAGCGGGCGCACGTCCGGGCGGCGTGCGGCGGCGATTGGGGCGCAGGCGGGCCGGGGCAACGCCGTTTAGAACGGCGGGGGAGACCGTCGCCCCCTATTTTGCCGTTATTTCAAGGCGCTCATCCTTTAGAGCGCTGCCGAATCGTCGGGCGCAATCAGCGGCCCAAACGACCTGGCATCGCTTTCAGCCCGCTTTGTTAGCGTGCACTTACTTACAAGAGCTAGGCCAGTCGGCTGCCTGGGTGAGGACTGGGGCCGGGCCTGGCCAAGTTCGCGCTGGTTTCGTCAGGTGGAAAGTTCGCGCTGGTTTCTCAAGTTCGCGCTGGTTTCGTCAGGTGGTGAAGGAATTCTTAATAGGAGGTTAAGGAATGATTAAATGATCGCTTATTGGCGTGTATCTGAAGCCGGGGCCGCCCGGCCAAGTTCGCGCTCTTTTTTCGCGCAGAGGGGTTTCGTCAGGTTGGCATAACCAGCGCGAAGTGAGATTATCAACGACTTAGGCGAAGGTCAGCCAAGTTCGCGCTCGCGCTGGTTTCGCGGGCGAAAGGGGGGTAATACGTTGTTTTGTGGGAGAGAATGATAATTATCATAATTATCAACAACATAAGGGTAACGACATTCTCCCCATTCTAGTTCGCGCACCCGACGAAAGGAGCGCGGCGAAATCGGCCCACAATTGTACGTGGTAGGGGGGGTATCTTCGCGAAACCAGCGCGAACTGCAATAGCTTTTTTGGATATTAAAACCCGACGAAACCAGCGCGAACAATTCCCCTTCGTTATGTTCTCTGTTCGAGCGCCAGCACTTGACGGGGCGCTGAATAATGAGAATGGAGAAACAGCACAGGCCCTCCATAAAACTTCAGCCCTTGTGGGGAGCTCCTAGGATCATGGTCCTTCGGGCTCCCGGCCAGGGTTCAAAGCGAAAGCGGCGGCCTTCCACGCAAAGTCTCCATTTTTGCTATAATAGCGACGTGGGTTATCCAGGATTTGTCGTGCTGGACCACATCATTTAGGCACACCATAGCCTTGCCAAGCTCTTTGGTCGCGAGCATCGCTCGCGTAACAAATCAACAAATTGATTAGTTAGTCCGCTCGGGTTACCTGAAGTTTCCCGCTGCTGGACCCAAGGAGCAGGCCATGCAGATCGTTTCTCATACGTGGCGTTTCACGTCGCCATTGCCATCCCAGGACTATATCGACAGTCCAATATCAATTCCCGATAATCCAGTCCCACCCGATCTCCGTTACGACCGTCACGGCCATCGGGATAGCTTCCGAAAAATTGCGCGTAGCCGTCGCTATGAGCGGCGCACGCTTTCCGGCGAACGCGTCTGGAACGGAACCGCTTTCGATGATCCAGCTACTCAGGTTCTGTTTGAGACCGGCGCGATAACCGAAGCCGGAGTACCTGTCGAATTTATCGATCCCGATCTGCGGGATTATGCCCGGCAACAGAAGCGGTCGCACCATAAGAAGGCCGCCGCATGAGAACCTTCTCCCCCTTAACAGAGCAGGACCTAAAGGTCCTTGCTCTGAGCGGCATTTCGGAAGAAACAGCCCAGCGCGCGTTCCTAAGTCGTGTCTCGAACGAGCAGGCGCGTGATCTCTTTATAACACCCGTTGACCGCTACCTTGGCTACGATATGTCCGGCATCGCGTTTCCCTACGTCTGGCCTGGGGAGGATCAAAAGCTGCTGACGTGGAGCGTGCGGCGCGACAACCCTGAAACCAAAACGAAAAAGGGCGTGACGAAGACCGAGCGCCGCTACATGAACAAAGACCAAAACATGTTCTACATTCCGCCCGGAACGCCTGCGGAATATCTGGACGATGTAGCGGTGACCGTGCTCATCACCGAGGGCTGCAAGAAGGCGCTGGCCCTGGATCAGTTATTCCGTGACCGTGGTGTTCCAGCCCTTGTTATTTCGCTGAATGGCGTGTGGGGCTGGCATACACGGCTTGGAGATGATTTCGGCCGCAAAGATGAAGATTCCGAGAGCGACCCTCTTCCCGATTTTGAGCGTATTACCTGGTTCGACTCGGCTGCGGCCCGGCAGGTCATAATCGTATTCGACAGCAATCTAACCCGCAACTCCTCGGTTAAAACGGCGCGGAACCAGTTGCGTTCCCACCTAACCGACTTAGGCGCTGTGGCGCTCTATCCCAAACTGTTTCCCAATCGCGTCGATATAAACGGAATTGATGATGTCATCGGCAAACTGGGACCGGATAAAGCGTGGAGTCTGATACGCTTCTCCTCCTACCAGCCCTGGCCCGACCCAAAACCCGTGGGCAACGAGTCATCGCTGCTGGCTCCCATACCCAAATGCGACGCGGCGGCGTTGCTGCCGTCACCACTGAAAGAATGCGCGGAGGATGATAGTGTCCTCCTGAATATGCCGGTGGAGGGTCCCGCAGCGTGCCGTGTCGTTGCGTTGGCGGGCGCGGTTTCTGCGCGGGCACGCGTGTACGTACAGCCTGGGTTCAAGGTGGTTCCAAATCTGTGGGGCGGAATCATCGCGCCACCTTCCAAACGGAAATCGGATATTCCAGATCAAGCCACTGCAATTTTGAAGCAGATCGAGAAGATTCTGCGGAAGAAATTCGACCGGGCCGTCAAGCAACACAATGTGGATCTAGTCACGTATAAAAAGGCGTATCCGAAAGGTCCCGAGCCCGGCGGCCCTGATGAACCTGAAGAGCCGAAGCAGGAGCGTCTCATCCTTGAGGACATAACCTACCAGTCCGCTCACGCTTTGATGATCGATAACCCGAAAGGATTAATAGGCGTCCACGATGAATTGACGTCGTGGCTCACCGCGCTTGAATCGAGCGGTCAGGAGGCGTCGCGGTCCTTCTTCATGAAGTGTTGGAACGGGAACAAGGACCATACCGCAGATCGGATTATACGGGGCCAATACCTTTACGCAAAACGCGTCTGCCTGAGCATGTGGGGGAACATTACACCGGCCCGGTTCGTATCGTACCTGCGCGGCACGTTTGAGAATCGCGCCGATCATGACGGGCTGATGGCACGCTTTCAACTTATGGTGTATCCCGAAGCGTGGACGCCGTACAAACTTGTTGAACCGAATCCCGAATATGCCAAGCACTTCGATGCCTACGAAAAAATTATCGGCGTGCTGGCCGCGCTGGATGAGCTAGCTATCGACATAGGGTTCGACGCGGAGGCGCAACAGCTTTTAAACGCCTGGTTGCTTTGGCATCAGAACCGATTCGATAACGAACCGGATTACATCGCTGAGCATTTGGGTAAGTACGCATCAATGGTTTCGTCCATTGCGCTGCTGTTCGAGTTAGTCGAATGGGCGAAGCCGGGGGCTAAACGCAAAGGCGCGGTATCGCTGGCCAATACGCGTATGGCGATTCGCTGGGCGGAATTCCTGGAATGTCACGCACGCAAAATCTACAGCATGATCGTGCCGTCGAGCCAGCGGGCGCGTATGGCGCTGGCGCAACTCATCCGGGAGTCCAAGGTCAAAGTGCCCTTTACCGCCCGCGACGTCGAGCGTCTGGGCTGTCCTGGGCTAAATGACAAGACAGTTCATGCGGCGCTTGGCGGCCTTGAAGACGATGGCTGGATACGCCCCATTGAGCAGCCGTGGTCGCCTGGGGGAGGCCGTCCCACGGTCAAGTACGAACTGAATCCAGCGCTGACGCAGGAGTTTTTCGAATCGGAGCAGGCAGCGCGAGAACTGAAAAAAGATGAGTCGCCGTGGGATGCCTTTGAGCCGACGCCGGAGGCTACGGCAGCGGTGGCGAGACAGGAACTACTCACGCTGGAAGAGGCCGTTAGACGGCGGAACTTGCAGTTGGTGGTGGAAGAGGACGATGGTCCGAAGCAGTCCGAACCTTTGTGAGGTTGGGCGCGTCCGGGAGGGCGCATTGAAATGAAAGCATCCGATATGCGTGATGAAATTACGCTGTGGCTTGAGGACCAGGTTCCAGGCATAGCGAACAACGTGGGAAAGTGGGCCCCCCGTTTCCTGTCCGCTTCGGCCACCAGGATAAATGGATCATCTGAACCCAGGAGATACATGGAACACTTCCGGCTGGATGATAAGCAAGTGGAAGACACGCTGGCTTTTCACAAACGATTCAGGGATCACATGATCAAGTGTTCTGACGCGGTCCTGGAAGCCTGTCATAAGACATCCCAAGAAGACTGGGGCTGGGAAAACCTGAAATTAAAGCCGACTTACATCCCGCCCCTCGATGAGATCGAGAAGAAGTGGACAAAACTACGCCAGGACTGGGAATCTTTCTCAGTGACTCCCACTGAAACGGATGAAATAGACGGTTCTGCTTGCGCCACAGTTACACACAAGCAGTGGGCCTATGCAGGTAAGATCGATCTGCTCGTTAGTGTGGAATTAGATCTCGAATGGATCGCATTGGAGAGCGGTGCAAGGTGGGATGTAAATCAGGTGACCGTTCTGAAGACTCTACCTGACCGACTCGCCGAGAAAGGATTAGCCGCTCTCTTTGACCCGGCCCCGACGCTATTCCCGCTCAGAGCAGGCCGTTTTTGCCATCACGATGCTTATGCCGAGATGGCCTTTCTGGTGGAACCTCAAATCAATTCCCTGGCGAAGCTGTTTACCCGGCTGCATGGCTACAAGACCTTCATCGCAAAAGTCGACAAGAAGGATCCTGACAATTCGATTCACCGTGCGGAAATCTATTGCGAATGCCACGAGAGTAAGTACCAGAACCACGACTATGTTTACACACCCATCTACGTTGTCTCAGCCGACGACCGCTTCGCGGACAAGATCAAGGAGCAAGGATTCCACTTCCTGAAGTACGAACCCGTGAGCCGGTCGGCAGCAGCAGCATGAACCCGTCGCCCTTCAATACAAGCCTGACACGCAACCGCTGAGCCTTACCCCGAACCTCGCTGTAACCCGAAAGGACTGCCTCCCACAGGGCTTCTTATGCCCATCCCTACCCAAAATCCGCCCATCTCTGTCATGACTGAGACACTGCCCGACGGTACGAAGTTGAAGGATCTGCGCCAGTCCGAGGTTAAAGGTCACTGGAGCCTGGACATTTGTCTGCCCGGCTCCGATGATTTCGTTCGAACTGAACTGCGTAGTATTCACCTGCTTGACGATTATCGATTTCGAAAATACCTGCAGCGCTGCTTTCACCCGCGTGGTCCACTTGCGCCGAAGATTCCGGACGCGATCTGGTGCACGACAATGAACCGCCTGCTGAAAGAAATCCGGGAAAAGAATCATCCCTCGTTAAAGAAAACAGTTCTGAAGATTGCTGGATCGGTGCCCAGCATTGTACGCGCCGAAGAAAAGGAAACTATATGACTAGCGTCTTTTTGACTGGCGGTAATAACGGTGTACTCGACGGCGCAACCATCAATGCCTGGATCGCAGAGTATGGCAACACCATCATCGAGGGCGGCAACTTCTATACGGGCGTAGATATTTCCAGCACTGATAGGTTTTCATCGGCCAACCCGACCATCAAACTTGTCGTGTATGGCCTGAACCCTGGCAACACTGCGGTGATCGCGTTTTGCAGTTCCACGAACGCTTTCAATAATTACGAGACGCATGCCCAATTCACAGTGGTCGGCCCAATCGGGGCAACATCTGATCAGGGCGACAAAGGTACTGGCGAAGGCTTGGCCGGGGCGTTCTACCCTAACCCGGTCTATTTCAAAGCGGGGCCATACGATCAAGCCGTTAGTACAATTCCTTGGGGCCAATCGCAGGCGATCCTTGGCGTGCGCTTCGCTTCGCTTACCGGCCCAAACCCGGACCTAACGATGATGGCTTGGTTCGAGTACTAACGTTTGAAGGGGGATCGATGTCCGAGAAGCCCGAAGATTCGCAAATTTCAGACGAACGAAATGACGTTGAATCGATCCTCGCTCGGCTAGAGAAAAACGCGGCGCAACAGCAGGAAAGGGCCGAGGCAATGTCCGAAGGAGGCATGTTAGAAACCATGGTAAAATAGGTGTCGAACGCGTATCCCGCCAGGGATATTCGCCGGTGGCACCAGCGTCCACAGGTTCAAACTGGAATTTCTCTCAGGAGAAGTTCCGTTTGTCCACCGCAACAGATCAGGCCGCTCCGAAAGTTTTTCCTGCCTACCTTCGCCCGAAGGAAGCCGCACAATACCTCGGGATTTCACATAGCCTCCTAGCCAAGCAGGTCCGCAAGAACGCTGGTCCAGCCCGCCGTCGCGTAGGACGGGCCGTGCTTTACGCCGTCGCGGACCTTAACGCGTGGATGGAAACGCGCGTCGCATAGTATCATTCACACCGTCATGGTCTACCGGCGAACAAAAGTGATGGCGGACGGCACCGTCAAGACGTACCCTTCGTATTGGTATAGGTTCAAGCGCCACGGTGTTGTCGTTAGGGTCAATACCAAGCAAGGCGACAAGCAAACTGCTATCGAACTGGAAGCCGATCACCGCACCAAGATAGCGCGCGGCGACGCTGGCTTCCACGATCCTCTTTCCACTCCCACCCTCAAAGTTTTCCAATCACAATTTCTCGATGCGATTAAGGCGCGGTCTGCCGCGAAGCCACGGACGGTTGAGTATTACACCGACCGCGTGAAATCTCTCCTCTCCTTCCCGCCCCTAGCGACTGCTCGGCTCGACCGGATCGACGCGGCCCTGATTGAGAAGTTCGTTCTGAGCCGCCCCGATACCATGGCGCGGTCCACCGTCAACCGCAATCTTGCCGTCCTACGCCGCGCACTGCGCTTGGCCCACGAATGGCGTCTCATCAATCACGTGCCAAGGATTAGGCTCGTGCCGGGCGAAAGATCGAGGACCTTTGTCCTTGGACCAGCGCAGGAGACGGTGTACCTACAGGCTGCCGGGGAGCCGTTGCGTGACGCGGCCACCCTTATGCTTGACACAGGCCTCCGCGTCGGCGAGTGCCTTGCGCTTCGCTGGAGCGATATCGTCCTGGAGCCGGGCGGCGGCAAGAAGTTCGGCTACCTGCTGGTGCGCAGCGGCAAATCGGCCAACGCGAAGCGGTCCATTAGTCTGACAGCGCGGGCCAGCGCAATGTTGAAGGACCGCTTTTCCCGCCTAGCCGTAAACGATCTGGTCTTCCCAGGGGCCTCGATAAACAAGCCGTTCCTGGCGTCGTCCCTGGCCCACCAGCACACCGATGTTCGCACCAGCACAAAGCTACCTGCTGACTTTGTGATTCATAGTTTGCGGCACACGTTCTTGACCCGGCTCGGCGCGGCGGGCGCGGACGCGTTCACTATAATGAGAATTGCGGGGCATAGCAGTATCGTGGTTTCGAGCCGGTACGTTCATCCTTCGGACGACGCCATGGAAGCCGCGTTTGAGAAGTTGGCGACCGCGACTAGCGCGGCAAAGAAGGGGCACACGAGGGGCACACGAAAAGCGGCCCCTTCACGAAAGCCCCGTAAACACGGTACGGGCGCGTAGCTCAGGTGGATAGAGCACCTGCCTTCTAAGCAGGTGGTCGCTGGTTCGAGTCCAGCCGCGCCTACCAACTCCCTCGTTGAAACTACAGGAGTTTACGTTTCCTCCTCCAATGCACTGGTATCCCATATCACCCGACTGTGTCCTAAACTGTGCCAAAACCTCTGTTAGTTCGGTTGCGCTGTGCCAAACTCAATCCGCCCTCGTTTGCCTGACGGTCTAGCTTCAAGAGCGCTTCTCGCTTCATCTGCAGTTTCATCTCATCGCCTTGACGTAGCAACTGGGTGACCCACTCATCTTCAACCCCACCGGCGCGAAGCCGTGTAGCGTACGTAGAGCGGAGATCGCAGATGCGAAAGTATCGAGTGCCGCTCGCTTGAGCGTCAAACGCCACACCGTCTTGAACGTCGTTAGATGTCTGTTCAATGTCTGATCGCTCGGAAACAAGTACGGGCCCGGATCGGAGATCGCCAACTGACTTCGAAACGCCGCAATCGCGACTTCCGTAAGCGGCACCTCGGCGACTCCATTCGGGGTCTTTGACTCCGGAATCCACACTACCCTGTTTTCCAAGTCGAGTTGCTCCTTCTTCAGGGGAGTGAGCTCCTTATATACCCGGAGTGCCGTCACGGTGATGATGCGGATTGCGTTTCGCAGGTATTCCGGCGCGTCGACCTCGATCTTTTGTTGCTCGGGCCACGTGACATAGTGCGGCCGAAAAAATCTGTCGACCCTGGTCGGGAACTCGGCACCAGCGCATGGATTCGGAAAGAGAAGCTTCTTGCGCACCGCCGCATTCAGCATGCGAAGTAGCACTCGCAACTCCTGATGCAATGTTGTTGCCTTCAGCGCGCTTTTCTCCACAAACCCTACCTTGGTTTTGTAACTTACTCGCTGCTTTAGCCTCCGGTACAGGTATAACTCGATCGCATCGGCACTGATATCTGCGAGCTTTGTCTTCTCGAACACGGACCTCAGATGCGGCTCAGTCGCGGAAGTGATGGGACGCCTGGTCTATCCGTTCCAGCACGGTGAACCGCCGGAGCCCCGTCAGCCTAGCGGATTTTTCACGGACACCACCGTCTGCATGGGCTGCAAGGCTTGCGAGGTGGCGTGCAAGCAGTGGAACCAACTTCCCTCGGATGGATTTAACTGGTCCGTGTTCTGCCGCATCCGATATTCCGTCGTTTGTGCCACGACCACGATGCGACGCCGAGGGCCCTTCGGACCACATTGCGCCACGCATCACACCGTGGCGGTGTTGCTGGACATACCGGAGATATGCGGTAAAGGGATTGTGGGTCCGTAGCACCACAGGCGAGCGTCATACCTGTAGCAACGGCAATTGTGCGCGCCTCTGATTGACTTGTCATGTTCGATTCTCGAATTGCCGGAACGCCGCGGATCTGGGCGCCCGCCAACCCTTGCGCTGGTCTGCGGATATGTCGACTCCTGCACGCTCTCCAGGTTCGGAGTTTACGCGTTGTTTATGAGTGGCAATACAACGCAGACCGGCTTGCAGGCCGGGGACGGCAAGTTCGCCGAAGCGGGGCACAATCTGCTGCCCATTCCGCTGTTTGTGATCGGCATCTTCCTTGGAACGCTGCTCGCGCCGCAGCGCGCTCCTTACGCGTTAGGCCGCGCAAATGAAGCGGTAGCCAAGCGAATGGTGCCGAGGGTGGCAGAACTGACTTGATCCGATCGATCCACAGCGGGTCCTGGGTTTGTACCGTCTTCCAGGAGTACGTTTTGAATTGGCCCCCCCGGGCTGCGAAATGGGTTCGCCGCGCCGCCCATCGCGCTACTTTTCGCGCACGCCAACGCGGCCACGATGTTCGCGATGAGGATGTCCGTCGCAGATACATTGGTGGTTTGGGAGAACCTTCCGTCGCGATTCGAGTAGCGATCGAACTGCTGTTCTACGACAACTCCGAGAATGAACACGGAAAGCCAGACGGCCGCAATGGTTGGCAACGATGCTATGTTGTTGCCGCTCTCCTAACACGAGCATGCTGGAATTCAACACCAGGCGGCCTAACTGATGCGATCTCGATTTCGTACGAATGGCCGAGCTGAGCGCTGGACTTTCGAGACATCACCGGCATTGAACTTGGTTCTGGCCTGCGTCCGAAATCCCAAGTGCCATTCGGCTGAAGGAGTGGGTTCCATTCAGGAGGTTCTCCAACCGAAGGTAGGATCCCGCTCGGCTGTATTCGCGGAAATCAAATTCGCAATCAGTCGCCAGGTATCGGCGGACGCATGGCCGCACTTAACGCGTTTTTGAGTCCAGGACGATGGGCGACCACGGGCTGCCCCAGGGGTCTCGATGGAGACTGTTCATCGCCAAGGGTCCAATCGGATCGGTATCACGATTTCACTTGACACCTTCCATCCTTCCACTATGATAGAAGTATGGAAGCGTCGAAAGTGAAGAGCCTGCCGGATACCGATCGCACGGCCACGTATGCCGATATGTTCGCGGCGCTCGGGGCAGAGCCGCGCCTAAGGATTTTACGAGTGCTGCTGGCCGCTCATCCGGATGGGCTGGTGGTCGGAGAGATACAGAACGAGCTGGGAATTGCGGCTTCTACACTATCGCATCATCTGGAAAAGCTCAAGAACGAGGATCTCATTACGGTGCGCCGGGAAAGCACTTTCCTGCGCTACACCGCCAACACGCAGGCGTTGGAGGAACTGCTCGGGTTCCTTTACGCCGAGTGCTGTACTCGCAACAAGGCCATCAAACCGGCTAAGATCACCCAACTCTGCAAATAAGGAGGAACCATGGCAATCAAACCGAGAGTCTTGTTCCTGTGCACCGAGAATTCCTGCCGGACTCAGATCGCCGAAGCCTTTCTTCGCCACATGACCGGCGAGGAGTTTGAGATCGTGAGCGCTGGAGGAGAAGCGGGCCGTTTGGACCCGGAAGCAGTAAATGCCATGCGGGAGGTCGGCATCGATATCTCGGCAGCGCGCGCCAAGGTGGTGGATCCGTACCTGCGGCAACGATTCCACTACGTGATCACCCTTTGCGATCGCGAACAAGAGCGGTCATGTCCCGTGTTCCCTGGAGCGATTTGGCGGCAGAAATGGCCCGTGGAAAGCCCGGCCGCGCTTGAGAAGGCAGGCCAGGATCATGCCTTAGCAGTGCGCCGTGCGCGAGACGAGATACATCGTCACATCGTTGAGTTCGTCGCAAAACATCATCACCCGGCATCCCCGAAAGGAAGGTCAGCATGGAACTGAAAGAAACAGTACGGGAGAAATATGGCGAGGCGGCGCTGCGCGTAAAAACTGGCGGAAGCTCCTGCTGTGGATCGGCTCCGAGTTCGCTGGGTTGCGTTGATCCGATCACTTCGAACTTGTACGGTTCAGATCAGACCGGTGAGCTTCCTCAGGAAGCTGTTTTAGCTTCTCTCGGTTGCGGGAATCCCACCGCTCTGGCCCAATTACATCCCGCGAGACTGTCCTGGATCTCGGCTCCGGCGGCGGCATTGATGTCTTGTTGAGTGCCCGCCGCGTCGGTCCCACGGGCAGGGCTTACGGTCTCGATATGACCGACGAAATGCTGGCGCTCGCCGAAGAGAACAAGCGCCGGAGCGGCCTCCAGAATGTTGAATTCTTCAAAGGCGATATCGAGAGCATTCCTCTGCCGGACAACTCGGTGGACGTGATCATCTCCAATTGCGTCATCAATCTCTCGGGAGACAAGGACCAGGTGCTGCGAGAGGCATTCCGGGTTCTGAAGCCCGGCGGCCGGTTCGCCGTTTCCGATGTCGTTGTCCGCGGTGATGTTCCTGCCGAAATCCGGAAAAGCGTGGAGCTTTGGGTGGGATGCGTCGCTGGCGCACTGGAAGACCTGAAGTACGTTCACAAGCTTGCGAAGGCAGGATTCGATGCGATCGATGTGGAACCAACCAGAATCTATAACGTCGACGATGCCCGTGCGTTCCTGTCGGCACAGGGCGTTGACGTGGACGCCATCGCCCAACAGGTTGACGGCAAGTTCATGAGTGCCTTCATCCGTGCCACGAAACCAGCGGCATGTTGTGCGCCGGGTTGTTGCGCCTAGAGGAATTGATCGATGGCGGAAAGCGTACTGACCATACCACAGCCGCAGGCCACCGGCGGCCTTGGCCGCTTTGAACGGTATCTATCGGTCTGGGTGGCGCTATGCATGGTTGCCGGAGTGCTTCTGGGCAAGGCATTGCCCTCGGCGGTTGCGGCCTTGCGGGGACTGGAATTCGGCCAGGGAAGCCAGATCAATATGCCGATCGCAGTCTTGATTTGGCTGATGATTACGCCCATGATGATGAAGGTCGATTTCGGATCTATTCGCAATGTGGGCCGCAAGCCGGCCGGATTATTTGTCACCTTGTTCGTCAACTGGGTAGTGAAGCCATTTTCCATGGCACTACTGGCATGGCTCTTCTTCAGAATTATTTTTTCGGCTTTCGTTACTCCGGCTGAGGCAAATCAGTATATCGCCGGATGCATCATTCTAGCCGCCGCGCCGTGCACCGCTATGGTATTTGTCTGGAGCCATCTGACCAACGGCGATCCCGCCTACACCTTGGTTCAGGTTTCGGTAAACGACCTTATCATGCTGGTCCTGTTCGTTCCAATTGTCCAGTTGCTGGTCAGCGGAGCATCTTCCCTTACCGTTCCGTTTACCGTTCTCCTTATTTCAGTGATCGTCTTCATCGTCGTGCCGCTCGTGGCGGGAACGATTCTGCGCTCAGTTCTCATTGCCAGATATGGCCGCGCCTGGTTCGAGCAGGCACTGCTTCCCAAGTTCGCCCCGGTCACCATTGTGGCTTTGCTCGCGACACTTGTCCTCATTTTCGCCTTTCAGGCAGATAACATCACAGGCCGGTTCTTTCATGTCATTCTGATCGCCATCCCGATTACGCTGCAGGTTTACTTGAATTCGGGATTAGCGTATGGCCTGATGCGGCTGCTCAAAGTTGAGTACTCCGTGGCCGCGCCAGGCGCGCTGATCGGTGCTTCAAACTTTTTCGAGTTGGCAGTCGCCACTGCGATTGCTCTCTTCGGGCCGGAATCCGGCGCAGCCCTTGCCACGGTCGTCGGCGTACTGGTTGAAGTTCCCGTCATGCTGTCAGTTTGTGCTGCCTGTAATCGCACGCGCCATTGGTTCCCATCGCCCTCCCCAACTTGTTAGAGGACCCATGCGTTTTCTGATCCTCGGAGGGAGCGATGCCGGCATAAGCGCTGCATTACGGGCACGCGAGGTTGATCCGATGTCGAAGTTCCTTTGCGGGCAAGCGTCGGAAAGCGTTGATATCTGTGCGACCACCGTCAGCAGTCCATGGGATGTAGTGCAGTTAGAGGCGCACAAGTGGACGGCAGGGCAGAGTTGAGTCCAGTGGGTGTCTACTGAGTAACCATGAACAAGAAACGAGTATTGATACTCTGCACCGGCAATTCGGCCCGCAGCCAGATGGCTGAAGGTTTGTTGCGCCACGATGCTGGCGACCGTTTCGAAGTCGAGAGCGCGGGAACTAAGCCGAGTACAGTTCGGCCCGAAGCAATTGCGGTGATGCGAGAGCTGGGCATCGACATTTCCAGCCATCGTTCGAAGAGCGTCGACGAGTTCGCAGATCAGTCGTACGATTACGTTCTCACGGTCTGCGACAATGCCAAAGAAAGTTGTCCTATCTTTCCGGGCCACGCCAACCGGATGCACCACAGTTTCGACGACCCCGCAGCGGTGCAAGGGGCCGAAGACCAACGTCTCGCAACGTTCCGCGTTGTCCGCGACCAGATCCGCGAATACCTCCGTCGTTTCCCGCAATAGATTGTCCTGAGATGCGCGGCGAAAAGCGAACGTTCTGACAGTAGAAACCTGGCCGCTCCCGGCTGCGACAGAACGCCTATAGTCGGCTTCCGGTTCTCCTTGCAAGGAGTGGATGCTCAAGCCCTCTCATCCGCACAAAACATCAAGACCTCCCGAGTGATGGGAATGCCCGGAGTTCCGTTGAAAGTAGCGAATCCCGCGTAATTCACTCTACGACGCCTTTCTCGTCTTGGCAACGGCTTTCTTAGACGGTACCAGCGTCTCCAATTCTCTGATGAGCGCTGGAATCTGGCTGGGCACTGTGATCCGGCGGAACGGCTTCTGTGCGACCAAGAGTCCCGACCCGACCCAGCGCTCTCGCTGGTCGCCGCCATGCCAGCGTTTCACATTCTTGCACACCTGCTCCACGATCGAGAACGCCGATTCGATCACGTTGGTGCTGGCCAACGTTTTTCGCAGTTGCATGGGGACGTGAAGCCGGTGCACGGTCAAGGTCTCCTCCATTCCTTCGCCCAAGCTGCGCGCCGCACTGGGATTGAGGTCCATCAGTTCGCGATGCAGCGCGTTCAGCGCTTGCTTGGCGGCTGCGTGATCTTCCAGAGCATAAGCCGCATGGAGCCTTTTAGCTACCGCTGGTTTGTGTTCGTCGGTCAGATGATCGAGCACATTCCGGCGCTGCAGAGTAGGGCGCTGGCGCGGTGGCCACAGGAACGGAGGTTTCCGTTGACCGGCGGCTTTCGCCGTTACGCCGGTGTCGCAGTCCGCTCCATAGCTCCGTCTCCAGCACCCCCTCATCGAACCGTACGTGAAGTTTTCCCTCATACGGCTCTCCGGGAGCCTTCCCCCGGCGGCATTCAGCTCGTATGCACAATTCGGCCCTGAATCGAGTACAGGCCGGCTTTTCTCCAGTAAGCCAGTGGCGTTCTCCAGAACGCTCGCCGTTTGCGCTGATGTTTGGTCCGCAACCAAATCCGAAGTTTCCGCGTGACATATTGATCCACCTTCCGAAAATGCTGGGCTGAGTTGAGCCAGCCGAAGTAGGCCGACCATCCCCGCAGTATCGGGTTCAGCCGGTCCAACTTCTCTTGCACCGCCGGGCGGTTATCACGGCCGATAGCCGCCTTCACCTTATCCCGAATCCGCTGCATCGAACGTTGCGATGGCCAGCAGTAGCAGAACCACTTGCTGGTATCGCGCCGCGATGGCTGTTTCCGAAAGTGCACCCCCAGAAAGTCGAAGCCATCCTGTGCCGCGACCATGCGAGTCTTGTCCTCATTGACAGTCACCCGCAGCCGCGCCAGGAACTGCCTCAGCTTCGGCATGTAAGTTTCCGGTGGCTTCCATCGGCACAACACCACGAGGTCATCCGCATAGCGGACCATCTTCGTCGCCTTCACCTCCCGCTCCCAGTACAGATCGAGCGGATGTAAATAGATGTTGGACAACAACGGCGAGATCACTGCCCCTTGCGGGGAGCCGACCGTGGTCTCTTCCAGAATCCCTTCGTGCAGCACTCCGGCTTTCAACCACCGCCGAATCAACCGCAGAACGCGCGGATCACGGACCCGCCGTTCAACCAGCTTCATCAGCAAATCATGGTCAAGCGTGTCGAAGTAGCTCTTGAGATCCAAGTCAATGACTTGGTCGTAGCCGTAGGTCACCCACTTGCGAATATCGTAGATCGCTTGCTTGGCACTCCGTTTGGGCCGGAATCCGTACGATCCCGGCCGGAAGCTGGCTTCAAACAGCGGCTCGATGACTAGCTTTACCGCTGCCTGTGCGATCCGATCCTTCACTCCTGGGATTCCCAGCGGCCTCTGCCGTCCATCAGGCTTGGGGATGAATACCCGGCGCACCGGTTGGGGCCGGTATTGCTGCTGCAATAGTTCCTCCCGCAGTTCCAGAAGAAACCACAGCGTTCCCTTCGCCTCGATCGATTCGATAGTTTCGCCATCGACGCCTGCGGCTCCGCGGTTACGTCGAACTTGCTCCCATGCAACCCACAACACCTCCAGACTGCAAACCTTATCAAACAGAACTCCGAACGTTCGTTGCGGCTGAGCCTTGGCCGCTCGGTATAGCTTCCTCTGAAGTACACGGACCTTTTCTAACGTCGTGCGTTGAGCCTCATCGGCAGTCACGAAATCCCTCCTTCATTGTTGGCATGGCTCGAGTCGAGGCCCTTCGCTCCGGCGGGTTTTGCTGTCCACGCCCTCTTCGCTACGCTATGGCCTCTTCCGACTTCCCACGCGGCATCGCAAACCACTTCGACTTTCGTCTTATAGGTCCGCTTACGGCGACGGAGTATCCGCCGACCTCGTGGGATCTCGACCGTTCCCTCACGCTTCCTTCCGTTCATGCCGTTGCTCGAAACACCGGGGATGACGGCTGCTTCTCTTCCCTACGCATCCACAGCCGTTGCTGTCTTCGCCCATACACAGGAGGCTCGACCATCCCATTCCCGAACTCTCCCAGTAATACTCGTTCGAGATGCCATGACGGTGCCATACATTCCCTTTCGGTACGGCCTGAACTTTTGCCCGTGCCTCCGGACTGGGTACTGAGGCTACGTGTCGGGTCTGCTGCGACATGACAAGTTACCCCGCCATGCCTGACCTCTGGCTACCGGGTTCGCAGGGACTTGCCCGGGAGGGGACGTTCCACCCCTCTGGAAAGCGCGGGTCTCGGCCCGCGATGTGGACCTGGCAGCGCTGGATCGCCGCCGGCTCACCGCCGGCTCACCCGCGTACCTTTTCACGGCTGCGGTCAGGGCCTTTCCGCCGTCGAGAACGTAGAGTCGCGGTTCGGTGAAATCGAGTCCGCGACTCACCGGATCGCCGAGCAACTCTCCGACTACCGTCGCATTTTCCGTGGCTCCTTGACGAATGCCCAAGATCGTTTTCCGCCCGTCCTGGACGATTCCCAACGCGGCTACCATCTGCTGCCCTTCGAACGGGGTCGCATCAATCAGCAAGGCGCAGAGCCGGATTTTATCCACCTATGCGGAAATCAAAGCAATCGCCTCTGGCAATCCCGCCGTCGTTGACAAAATCAAAATCGACACTGAGATCAGAAAACTAGATCAACTCCGCGCCGTCCACGCGAATCAACAGCGACATATCCGTTGGGAGATTCGGGACCTGCCCCGCCACATCGCCGAGGCTAAGCAACGTCTGGTAGAAATTGAAGCCGACATTGTGTCCGGCTGCATGCTCATCGCGCAACGGTGTTGTCCATTACGGCGGCAGCACTCCGGGAGATTCTCCGCTGCGCCGGACGGAGCGAACGGCGCGATCAGTGGAAGACTGAACGCGGCCAGCCCGCTGTCGTGCGGCAAAGTGTCGCAGGGCACGTTGATGGGTCGGTGGATATTTCGCCAGTTTTCGTTGCAATGAGCGCCGGTGGATGCCCAGCAAACGGGCGGCCTGGGAAATATTACCATCGCAATCTGAGAGCACGCGCTGCATATGCTCCCATTCCACTCTGGCTAGCGTGGGAACCGTTTCCGGAGCCTCCGGCGCGTCACCGGAAGCGGATCGCAGCATATTGTATGCGGTCAGGATCTGATCGGCGTCGGCTGGTTTGCTCAAGTGCTTGGCACCCTTCTTCAAGGCGGAGATCGCCGTGGGGATGCTGCCGTAGCCGGTGAGCACGATGATCGTCATCGAGGATTCGATCGCGCGCAGCTCTGGAACCACGTCCAGTCCGCCCTTTCCAGGCATGCGCAGATCAACCGGGACTAGATCGGGGCTGCGATCGCGGGCGAACTTTAGAGCCTCTTGGCCGTCAGGCGCTGCCTCTGCTTCCCAATTTCGCTGTGACAACGCCCTGCACAGCCGGTTGCGAAAGACTTCATCTTCAACCACGAGCGCCAAAGGCAGTTCCTCAGATGGAGGCATGCGCGCTCGGCCCCGATGGGTGAATCGGCAACTCCAGCGTCACAGTTGTGCCTTCGCCGGGAGTGGAATTAAACAGGACGCGTCCGCCGAGACGCTCTGCAAACGTGCCAACCAGGAACGTTTCAAGCCGCATACCCTTGCCGGGTTCCTTTGTGGTGAAAAACGGTTCGGCGATCCGGCGTAGCACGTTGGCCGGTATGCCGTGCCCGCGGTCCTGAACGACGATCGACAACCCGTCCTCAGTTCCTCTAGCCGAGATGACGATTGGGCGCTCCTCGGATGTGGCATCCAAGGCGTTCTGGATCGGCGCCGCGAGAGACTGCACCGTCGCTCGCGCAGGCAGAACCGCGTCTAGTTCTTCATTGGCAAACTCGATTTTCAGCTGCGCTCGCTGTGATTCTGGGAACTGCTCCAGGACTTGCACAAGGAGATCGCGCACCTGCACCCTGCTGGGCGTTTCGCCCATAGGTGCAGCGCTCCGAACGCCCGGCATCAGAAGCCCACGAGGGACCCGCATCATGCTGGGGCTGTGAGCGCGGCAAGGCAGCGGTACGCAACCTTTAGGAGCGGGGCATCATTGACGGGCAAGGCCGCTGGATTCGGACGGATCTTCCCGCCGACATGCAAGAGGGTAAGGATCGCGACTTCGGCGGTTGATGATCCCCAGAATGATAGTGGTCGCCGGTCCTCCGGGGGCGGCAAATCAACTCTATATCCAGTTTCGTCGGTGTCTCCTACTTTAACGCGGAAAGTTGTTGAGATGGTGTTAAACCGCAGCAAGGTTGAACAAACCGTGGACCAACAGAACGCGGTTTCTGCTATTGGGAGCTAATGGGAGTTTCTTGGTGCGCTTCGAATTCGGACAACCGATTGGAAGGGTTGGTTGCGGGGGATGGATTTGAACCACCGACCTTTGGGTTATGAGTTCGCCAGGTGTTGGTAACTAACAGAAACCAAAGGCACGAGTGGCGCTCAAAAAGCCTTTTGGAGCCCTAAATAACGCTTATTATGGTCCTATAATGGTCCTGAACACGATCAATTATTTTTCCCCAAAGATGTCCCCAAAGGTCAGGGTCCGCGAGCGACCCGGACCATTTACGCCAGCCTCCAGGACCATTGACCAGACCATTGTTAGAATTCCTGGCGAAGACAGACGTTTGGGTTGGTTTTGGAGAATGGAGCGGAGGGCGAGATTTCAATTGGCCGCGCGGTTAGCCTCCACGATACTGGCCAAGGGCTTGCCATAGTTGACGCTCGATAACACGCTCGGAAGTGTTGAGCCGGAGCACCCTGGCAGTCACTTCACCCACCGGCGTCATCGGTTGGATTACTGGTCCGTTCATTTTGAAGTGCTCGTCCCATACGTCACGCCCGCACGCCGGTCGAAGACGGCCCAAGTTGTCCACGGGATCAACATCGACTTGGAAATTCCCCGGTCGTCGTGCCGCGGATCGAAAAATCGAACTGGCTGGCCAGCGCGATCTACGGATGCAATATCAGAGCCTTTGTACCGGTTGCAAAGGACACAGGCATAGGCAAGATTGCCAATACCGGACGAGCCACCGTGCTTCCGGCTGATGATGTGATCGATCTGGTGCGGAAAACCAGCGCTGTCCTCATGTACCCGGCAGTATTCACAGCGTCGACCTGCTCGTTCGATGACGAGGCGACGCGAGGCTTGATCTACGTCAAGCGCCACTGGCGAGGATCTGTCGGGCCCGCGCCTTCGCTACCCGGAGGATGTGCTCCAAGTCCATGAAGTGATCCAGTTCGGACTTCTCCTCCACGGATAGGCTGCCCTCTTTCTCGTGGGCTATTAATTCGGCGATGCGCTGTTGAGCTTCCGGGGAGGGGCGATAGTCAGCAACCGCTTGAGGCGTGGTCCCGCTGGCGATGAAATCGATGATTTCAAGGTACGAAGGAATAGAGGCGTTGCTCACAAAACTCATCCCTGCACCCAGGATAGCGCAAGGACAACGTTAATAACCAAGAGTTCTATGTTGCTTAAGAGCGACACCAGCTAGGATTTATCTGGGATCACGCAAAGCCATTGGCGAAGTTTTCCCGGAGGGACTCGGCAGCGCTGCTATGTGCATTTTCTGCGGAACGCGTCGGAGTACCTGGCGTGCACAGCCGACAATGATTGCCTGACCGAGTTGCGCTGGATCTATGATCGGAGAGACCTTGACATTCTACCGATTGCCGCGGCAACATCACAAGAACCTGAAATCGACGAATTTGCTGGAACGGCTGAAATAGGAGATCAAATGAAGAAGGCTGGTGGTTCGGATTTTACCGAACACAGCGGCTTGCCCTTCGACTCGTTCGAGCCCTGGCGGTGGGAATGCACGAGAGTGGATTGAGGCGACCTAAATCTGGCACGCCTGGAAAACACAAAAAGGAGCAAATAAGATCAGCCGCATGATAAACAGCTAACTCATCTCTGAGCTCACCAGTAAGACTAAGATAAGGTGTGGTCCCGCCGCATCCGGCGGGATCATCCCTACGGCCCGGTCCAGAGGTGAGGATCTTCTACCGTTCGTTTACACACGTGTAATTGCCTGCTTCATCGGTATTGCCCACGCCTTTGTATTGAGCGATCGTCGGGTAAGGACAAATAGGCCGTGTGCTGGCGACACCCTCTTTTTGTCTTCCGGTTGGCCGATACTTCGTGGCGATGATTTCTCCTGGCGCATCACGTTTCTCTACCCAGCGCTCCAGCACCGCTTCGATACCGCTTTGGGGATCGGCACCCGAATTTGGGACCGCGCCGAGCACCGTCGCACCAGCGCCTCCGCCGCAATGCTCCATTCCCGGTACCATGTACACGCGCACGAACTCGTTGGCATTTTGAGCGCCCATCTTTGACGCCACGCTCTCGTAGTAATTGATGGTGCTGAGCGGTGCAATGTCGGGATCGCTCCAGCCGTGATACAGGATCAGCTTGCCACCTGATTCCCTGAACTGTTTGAGATTTGCGTTCGTAGCATTGCGCACCGGACCGAGCTTCTTGTCCAGAAAAGGCACATCGCGATCGAAGCTAAAACTGCGGAAATCCCACGACGGGTTTTGATATACGATCTTGGCTAGGCCGCCAACACCAAAAGCAGAGTCTAAGCTTCTTCCGGGCTGGGCGCCTATGATCCACAGGCCCCATCCTCCTGGTCCGGCTTCGCTACCTGGGAGGATTCCGGGAAATATCTGCTGACCGCCGGAATTTGTCGGACCAGCGTAAATCTTTTTCAGCGCCAGCACTTGCGGTTCCGTGAGACAAGTGTCCGAATCGCTGCCTTTGCAAAGCAGCACAGCTGGATCGAAATGGCACTTCTGGGGATTATCGATCACGCCGTCTTTCACACCATCCAGTGCATCGCATTTGTCGAGCACGGCAGCCGTGATCGCCGAGATTTTGCTCGCCGGAACATAGCTATCCTGATTACCCATGATTGCTTGTTGGTTCCATATCTGTGCGGCCGCTAGGTGGGTCGCATACCAAGCAGGGTCACCTGCGACGATGCCGGTATAGTCGGCCGGGTAGCGTTGGGCCTCCATGAGTGCTTGCCGGCCACCGTTCGAGCAACTGCTGAAATACGAAGTTGGTTGCTTGCTGTAAAAGGCGGCGATGATCTTCTTCGCGTTCACCGCAGTGGCATGAACAGCGCGGTAGCCGTAATCGATGACCTTCTCCGGGTGGCCGACAGCCCAATCGGCATCGGTGATGGCTGCCTTGTGTCCCGTGTCGGTAGACGAGCTTGCATATCCGGCGGCGAGCGCCTGCGCCATACTAGGGGCATTCCCGTTCGCCGAGAAATAATTGATCGAACCGGCGAAACCGCCATTGCCGACGCCGAGATATCTCCCATTCCACCCGGATACTGGCATCCAAACTTCAAAGTCGATATTAGAATCGCTAGAAGGAGAGATGA
Source organism: Bryobacterales bacterium (assembly GCA_963713415.1). Classification (GTDB taxonomy): domain Bacteria; phylum Acidobacteriota; class Terriglobia; order Bryobacterales; family Bryobacteraceae; genus Palsa-89. The sequence goes on from CAVQLV010000004.1 coordinate 549,557, forward strand.
CCCCTTGCACGCGGCAGAACGCGGGCAACTTCCTGAACTCCGCTTGCTGTGCGGCAGTTGTCGTACTTTCGGGGGTTGGGAATTCTCCAGCCGGAACCACCTGGACGATCTTGATCGTAGTGGCGGGAAGGCGCAAGCCAGCGATACTCTCGCAGGTTCCAGCCAGTAAACTGCCCTTCAGCAAGGTCGCTGCCAACAGCAACGCGGGGGCAAATCGCATATCCAATCCCTCCTGTGCGGTGATTGTTCCAGGGGTCGATCAGTCTTGACCAGAACCAATCCATCAGTAGAAAAACTCGAAGCGAATTACTCCAATCGCCGCCTCTCCCGAGCCACTTTTGGATACCACGCAACTCTGTCTGGTGCTTCCGCCAACCGACTTGGGCCGCGGCAGGTTCAAACGCTTGGCCTCACCGCTTTCGATGTTCTGTTAAATACGCCACCACGTCATCCAGTTCAGGGTCGCTGATTTCTGTCTTGCGCGTGATCGGCATGCCGTACAATCCATGCCGAACTACGGTCTTGATGTAAGTCGGCTTGAGATCGGTTCGTTGCTCCAATACGGGGGGAACTTTGCCTTTGTATTTGACGGCCAGCGCAGCCGTGCCGGGTAATGCGCCACCGCCGAACATCATTCCGCTCTTGGGAGCTACGGCTCCATGACATGGCTCGCACCATTTGTTAAAGACGGCCTTGCCATTTTTCTCGGAAGGCGTTTGCGCGAGCAAGGAACCGCCCATCGCGATGAGAAGCAGCAACATCCGGCTCATGCGCGCTTGCCCCTCATGTTGGAGGGCCAGATTCCATACCGGCCCGGCGAGATGATGCCATTGGGATCGATGCCGTCCTTGAGCTTTTGATGAAAACGCAGCAGGGCATTGTTGTTGAAAGAGTATTTGCTCATCAATCGATCCTGGAACGCGGGGCTGGTGCGATAGCAACCCCAACCGTGTTCGGCGCAGCGGTCCATCACTTTGGCGAACAGTTCGCGGCTGCGGGCGTTCTTGACGGCATTTCGATAAGTGGGAACAACCGTGGCCACGATGAAGCATCGCGAGTAGTAGTTGATGGGCGCGAAGAAGGGATGGTGTATGGGCGGCACGCCCATTTCGCGGTACGTTTCGTACATCACGCGCGCGGCGTCCCATACCGCGGAGGCCCTGCGGGGAACATAGGCAAAAAAATCCGCGTGGCCATCGGCGGGATCCGCGTCGGTCGCGGGATTGCGGGCCACCATCATGAAAATCTCCAGAGCCGGGATGCCCAGGCGCGGCTTATCCCCCTGCGTTGCTTCCTTTTCTTTTGGAATGGGCATCGCGAGGAGTTCGCCATCCTGAAACGACGCGCCAGGAATCGCCTTCGCAAAACGCCGCTTGGCAGCTTGCCAGTTGGCGCGCACAGTTTCTTCCGGGCCATAAAAATTCAGTTCCACCGACCAAGCGGGCCGCTTCTGCGCGGCAACGTAATTTTCCAGCGCGTCCATGCTGGGCCAGCCGTTTTGCATCAACGCCGCCAAGGTAGGCGAGGGAGGCCCCATGAAACCTCCGCCCACGGGACTGCCGTAATTGGGCATACCGATCAGGCCCAGATCTTCGAAGTAGCTGACTTCTTGAACCAGCGGCTCGAAGTCCTGGTAACGCGGCACGGCGATCGTTCCGTTCAGGTAGTTTTCTGGCATGGGCATCAGCCAAAAACCCATCTTGGTGACGATCCCGAAGTTGGATTGCGAGAAAATACCGTCAATATACGGGCCGGCGCCGTAGCGAAACTCCTGCCAGGTTTCCGAGTTGGGCAGGGCGCCCATGCCGGTGCGGACAAGGTCTCCTTCTGGCGTCACCACTTCCATGCCGCAGTGCGATCCAAAATGATCGCGGTAGTGGGCGCTGGTGTAGCCGCAGCCGTGATCCAGGCTGTTGCCCACGGGACTACCCCAGCCGGGATCTGGCACGTCGACCATGACTTTGAGATTGCGCTCGCGGACATAGTTGTAGAGATCGAAATACGAAACGCCCGGTTCGACCAGCGCAAACGCGCGCGTCTCGTCCACTTCGAGAATGCGGTTCATGCGCTTCAAGTCGACGACCACGCTCCCACGCATCGTGGGCGCCGAGCCGCCATAGGTAAGATTGCGCCCCGTGGAGATGGGATACAACGGAATGCGGTACTTGTTGGCGGTGCGGACCACCTGCTGCACCTCCTCCACTTTCACCGGAGCGACGGCGGCGGAGGCAACTCTCTCTTCTGGCTCGCCCCAGTAGATCGAGTAGGAATCCCGATAGAGCGCCACGTCTTCGTCCGAAGTGAACACCCAGTCCGCGCCCACGGCCGAGCGGAACTCGTTCAGGGCCGCGTTAAAATCTGCTTCGCTTACATTCGATGGTAGAACCATTAGAATTCCCCCTGGGATTTCCTTTTAGGCGATCATCCACGAAACCAGGGCCACCTTGTTTCCGGGGGAGAACGGCCCGGTGCGCTTGAGAGCGGCGGTATCGGTGGGCTCACGAACTTCAAATCGAGTGGCGAGAACAGCCATTTCACGCCCAAATCCCGATCTCGGCCGGAGTTTGCGTGTTGCTTCCACTATCGAGGCCGGCCCGGCGGCAGTGTGTTCTACGTTTCCCCGTTCATCAATAACGTGATCGACCCGGTATAACACCCTCATGCCTGCGCTGCGCGCCAGTTCTTCCAGGCAAAACAAAGTTACGCGATCGGTAAGTCCGGCAATCGGCGCGCAGTGATGATTCAGCCCGCCCTGCAGGTCGCTATACCAGAGCTTGGCGATGTCATTCCCGGTCCTGAAAGTAATCACCTGCCTGCGTTGCAGTTCCTCCGCGAACGCCACTGCCTGCCGGTACCGCGGAGCGAAAACGGCGCCATGTGGTGGGTTGGCAGTACCGGCCCAAGCTGCGCCAAACACCGGATGGGACATGTTAACAAGGGCCCCCGCCACGCTGGCCGCCCCAACTTTCAGAACGCTCCTACGATCGACCATCTATTCTTCACCCCCAAATCGGTTTGTTGATCGCTACTTCGTGACGGGGCTACTCCGGTTCGTCACATCGCCACAGCTTTATTTTGAGGTGCCCAATCTGTTTGACAATGCTATCAATATACAAGGGACCCGCGGCATGAAATCGATCGCTCGCCTGCCATTTCGCGCGACTTTGTGATGAGTGACTCCAGGACAGGACGAAGCGACCGAGCGGGAGCGCGCCAGTGAGGGAAAGTCTTTCAATCCGATTCATCTGGGAGCTGCGGTCTTCGGTCCGCCGAACCGCGAAAGTGTGCGACTCCCGCTTTGTCCCTTACATATCCGGTTGGTCCCAGACACCCTGGTTCACCCCTTGACACCGCGATTGCGTGAACCCGATACTACAGCAGCATGACAAGGTGCATCACTATACGTGTCGTGCGGATTTTAATGCAGTTGGTGGCGGCGCTCACTGATAGCGCGGCAAGAGGAGGTTCGGTATGCACGTACCACAGTTCGCGCTTTCATGCGTGGCGCGTTCCTTTATTGTAAGCGTGGCTGCATCCGCGGTCGCCGTAGTCAGTAACGCAGCGACAGCACCCGTTACGTTCAACAAGGAAGTCCTGCCCATTTTGCAGAGCCACTGTCAGGAGTGTCATCGTCCTGGCGAGGTTGCCCCGATGTCGCTCCTTAGCTACCAGGATGCGCGCCCATGGGCAAAATCGATCCGTCAGGCAGTATTGACGAAGAAAATGCCGCCTTGGTTTGCCGATCCGCACTTCGGGAAGTTCGCCAATGAGCGCTCTCTCACGCAGTCTGACATCGATACCCTCGTGGCTTGGGTGGACGCTGGTGCGCCAGAAGGCAATCCGCACGATGCCCCTGCTCCGCGCCAATTCGCGGAAGGGTGGATTGCGGGCAAGCCGGATCTTGTTGTGGAGACGCCCGTCCCCTTCAATGTGCCGGCGACGGGCGAGATTCCCTATCAGTGGGTGATCGTCCCCACCCATCTGAAAGAAGACAAATGGGTGGTCTCCGCTGAAGTCAGGCCGACTGAGCGCTCGGTGGTGCATCACATTGTAGTTGCGATTCGTGAGCCGGGGAATCCATGGATGGCCGACAAAAAATATGGTGAATATTTTGCAGGGGGGCTCGATCTAGAGCGCGGAGCCAGGCTGGCTGGCAGTCCTCAAAGCGGCGGCGGGACATACTTTGCCCAGTACGAGCCGGGTAGTGTTCTCAAGCCGATCGATTCTCATTTTGCGACTCTCGTGAAAGCCGGTTCGGATATAGTGTTTCAGATCCACTACACGCCAAACGGCAAGGCGATTTCGAACAGTACGAGGATCGGTCTCATCTTCAGCGACACCTCGCCGGACAAGAGGTACTATTCGCTGAACCCGATGAATCCGACTTTCGTCATTCCTCCCGGCGACCCGGATTACAAAGTGGAAGCTACAGCCACGATGAATTTCGACGGTGAGCTCTACAGCATCTATCCCCATGCGCACTTGCGTGCGAAAGCTTGGGAAGTACGCGCCATCTATCCGACCGGAGAAGAAGAAACGCTCCTCAAGGCAAGGTACGACTTCAATTGGCAGCTCACGTATTTTCTCGCAAAGACGAAGTACATGCCGAAAGGCACCAAAATCGTGACCGACGCCTGGTACGATAATTCAGCAAACAACCGATACAACCCCGATCCGACTAAAGCAGTCCATTGGGGAGAACAATCGACGGATGAAATGCAGATTTGTACTGTGACGTTTATGGTCGATATCAACAAAAAGATCCAGTTGACTCTCTCGAAATAGTTCTCCGTAATCTGAGAATTCATTGGTATCGGGAAGGGCGATTTGGTCTACTCAAAGGCGGGATTGGGTTACGCCAGCAGGGCTTTCTTAATCGCAGTTGTAGCGTGGACTACGATCTGGCCCTCTTTCGGTGAACCGCCGTCATCGGCGGCTCAAAGGCTGGGAGAAATCAGCCGGTTCGAGTCTGGACGCCGTCGAAGACCAGTTGGGGCGATCCGGACATTCAGGGCATGTGGCCGGGTACGGCTCTGCTTGGAACACCCCTACAACGCGATCCGAAGCTTGGCACCCGTGCGCTCCTAACTGACCAGGAATACGCGCAAAAGCGGGCACGGGCTAAGCTGGTTGGGGACGACGCGAAGGACTTACCGGGTAGCATCGTCGGCTCGCCGATCTGGTGGCTGGAGCGAGGCAAGCCGACCCGGCAGGCATCGCTGATCGTCGACCCGGCCGACGGGAGGATTCCTCCACTTACCCAAGAGGCGATTAAACTGGGCGAAGCTCGGGATGCCAAGTTCCGTCTCACGTATGGAGTCGATAGAAAGATCCACGGCTCGAACGACTCCTGGATTGACGATGTGTTGGCGCTTGTCGTGGAACCTTATGAAAGTAATCTCTTCGACCGCTGCATCTCACGGGGGGTGATCGGCTCCATTTTGCCGGGCGAGCCGGGTGGGTATAATCTCGGCAATCAGATCATTCAGGGGCCGGGCTTTGTCGTGATTCGCTACGAGATGATCCACGAGGCTCGCGTGATTCCCCTCGACGGCCGTCCGCACATCAGCACACGCGTTCGTACATATATGGGCGATCCAAGGGGACACTGGGAGGGCAACACGCTCGTGGTTGAGACCACTAATTTTTTAGGCGGCACACTAGGATTGCTCAGCAACGGCGCTGGCACCCCCTACAGCGACGATTTGGTTCTTACCGAACGCTTCACGCGGGTTTCCGAAGATACGCTGAATTACGAAGCGCTCGTCAACGACCCTAAAACCTATACCAGACCCTGGAAAATAGCCTTCCCGTTGCACCTGGACCCGAATTACCAGATGGTCGAATATGCCTGTCACGAAGGGAACTACGCCCTGGAAGACATTCTGCGGGGAGTCGATACCGGACCGACAGCCGCCGTGTTGAGGAAAGCAGGCAAGTGAGATTAAACGCGCTGTACTTGGCCCTTTGCGCCGGTGTCCTCCTTACTGCGCTGCCGCTGGCCGCTCATCACTCATTCTCAGCCGAGTTCGACACCAACAAGCCGGTGCGGCTCGAGGGCAAGGTGACTGAGATGGAGTGGATCAATCCCCACGCCTGGATCCACATCGATGTCGTAGGCCCAGACGGTAAAGTCACGAACTGGATGGTGGAATGCGGTCCGCCGGGGATTTTGATTCGGCGAGGTTTCACCAAGAAATCCCTCGAGGCTGGAACCGAAGTAATCGCGCAGGGCTACCAGGCCAAGAGCGGCTCCTTCAGAGCCAATGCCAGCAGTATCACGTTCAAGGATGGCCGAAGGTTGTTTGTTGGTGGATCGAATCCTGATCTGCGGGAAAATCAGGGGAAACCCTAGAAATCCTGCTGTTACCCGAGGCGCCGTCACTTCTGGAAGGAGTCTGCTCATGAACCGCAAGCCAGCGCGAGTGGGAACAATTGGTCTTTTTGTGTTAGCCGCTGCCTTCGCGGCGCCCTCGGCGCCCGTGCAGAAGCCGCCAAAGCCGCCGAAATCCGTACGCATTTACGTGTTCGATTGCGGCACCATCAAAGGCATCAATCCGAGCATGTTTCACTTTAAGAAAGAAGACCTCGCCGAGGTGAACCTGGTGGTCGTGAGTTACTTGATCGTCCACCCGAAGGGAACCTTGCTGTGGGACACGGGCGAGATTCCGGACGCTGCCTTTAAGCCCGATGGCTCCCCAGTGACACAAGGAGTCATGACTGCGACCAAGCCGCTCCTGCCGCAATTGGCTGCGATTGGATATGCACCCGCCGACATCACGTATCTGGGTCTTTCTCACTACCACGCGGACCACACCGCCAACGCCAATTCGTTTGCCGGTTCCACCTGGCTGGTGCATCAGGCTGAGCGTGACTTTATGTTTTCCGATGCGCACACGAGTGGGATTCAGCCCGCCAGCTATAGCGCACTTAAAACAGCCAGGACCAAAATTCTGCCGAGCGATGACTACGATGTGTTCGGCGATGGCACAGTGGTAATCAAGTATGCTCCGGGTCATACACAAGGCCACCAGGTAGTGTTTGTGAAACTCGCAAAGACCGGCCCCGTGCTGCTGGCCGGTGATCTCTATCATTATCCCGAAGAGCGCAATACCGACAAGACGCCAACCTTTGAGTTCAACCACGATCAATCTCTTGCAAGCCGCGCGGCCGTGGAGGCATTCGTCAAGAAGACCGGGGCACAGTTATGGATCGAGCACGACATGCCAACCTTCATTAAGCAAAAGAAAGCGCCGGAGTTTTACGAATAGGACAGGCTGTTCCCGTGACACATTGGGGAACAACTGGACCGGGCGTTTCGCACCGAACCAATTCAACCGCAGTTTGCACCGCTTTCACTTCCACTCCGGCAACGGTCCAGCCCGAGCGGCCAGGATGATTTCGCCGGTTGGTGCGACCGCACTCCAGACCTGCTAGACGACACTATGATGCCCTAGCAGTTACTTCCGGGCCGAGGCCGGCCGATTCTCTTGCCCCGGCGCCCGCACGTCGAACGTGCGTTTAAAGTCTTACTTCCCATCGACCGAGAACGCGAGCAGGACATTACCGTCCGATTGGCCGTAAGAGCCGTAGCCGGAACCGGTGAACACCATGCCGTTAACGACAACCGGGCCTCCGCCGTTGATCGATCCACCTTTGCCCGGAACCTGATTGACCGTGTCGAAAGATCTCACCGTATCGAAATCCCAAATGATCTCGCCGGTCTTGGTCGAATAGGCGCGGAAGTGACCGTTTGTTGCCCCGGAGAAGACCACGCCTGGAATCACCGACACGGCCGCCGCTTGAGCCGGAGAGCATCCGGTCTTGGTCGCACAAGTCACTTTGGGAGCGGGCGCACTCCATATCTTCTCGCCGGTCGCGAGCTTCAGCGCTGAGATGCCGGGCTGCGCGCCCTCACGGGCGGCGATGTCGGAGACAGCGACGTAGGTGTTCTCGTCATCAGCGCTGTGCCCCCATTCCACCCCACCCTGTACACTGCCGGCGCCAAGTTTGGTACTCCAGAGCACCTTTCCTTTTTGGTCCGGATCGAGGCCCCAAACTATACCCGATTTCTGGGCGGCAACGATGATCTGCTTTCCGCCGATGGTGCGCAGAATTGCAGAACTGCCAAAATCATAATCGGGGCCCACTTCATCGGGGCAATTCGGCGATCTGGGACAGCCCACGATGAAATTGTCCTTCGGGGTCACTTGGCTGGTCCACACCAAACGTCCGTTGTCGATGTTAAGTGCCAATATCGCGTCGCTGGTATTGATTTCAACGTCCGTGTACGAATCTCCAGTGGCCACATAAACAAGCTTGCGTTTGGCATCGATTGTGGGAGCCGACCAGACTCCCGCACCGGCAGGGCCGTACTTTTGCCCGCCGATTTTGTTCTTCTTGTAGGCCTTGGGAGGGTCGAGCACGGTGAATGATTTCCAAAGCTGGCGCCCGGTCTCGGCATCGAGGGCAGTCAGGCTCCCACGGAACGTGCAGCACTCGTAGGAGGACTTGGGGTCCAACCCCGCTGCTTCTTCGAAGGACGCCATGGGCACGAATAGCCGGCCCTGATAATAGGTTGGTGAGCCGGTGATGCGCGCGTAGGGATGGTTGTCCAGCTTCACTTTCCAGATTAGAGCGCCCGTACTCGCATCGACTGCATATGCCATCGCCCGCAGATCGCCAAAGTAGGCAATATAACGGCCACCGGTCTTCGACCGGGCGATGCTGATGGCGGTACGAACGCTACCATCGGCTTTGAAACTCCAATACGTGCACCCCGTAGCTGCGTCCAGTGAGTACACCGTCCCAATGGCGCTGCCCACGAATACACGGCCGCCTGCAACGGCAGGTTGGGCGTATGCGCGGCTATCGCCAGGGAAACCGAAGGCCCACTTCACCTTGAGCCTGGGAACATCGGCTGCGCTCAGCCCGGGCTTAGCCTGATAACGAGAGTTGTCGAGTTCGACGCTCCATCCATTCCAATCGGCGGGTCCAAGTGAAAACTTCTTCGCGGGCCCCTCACACTTTCCCATGGGAATGTCGGAACCCGAGGAAAACTCTTTCCCAGTAATAAATCGCGCGATAGTGCGCCCCTGGTCCAGAGTCAACCCCGATGCCTGGACGATCATGGCGCCCTCGAACAATGCATTCACGATCGCTTCGGGCGATCGCGCAGCGATCTGCTCGCGTTTCGGTGCGTGTGCATCCGCGCTGCCGTTGTCGTGACATGCCGCGCAGCGTGCTTGATAGAGCGCTGCGCCGTCAGGGTCAGCGGCCCAGAGCGATCCAAGAAAAAATGTGCAAGCGATCAAAAGAGACCGCGTCCTGACGAATCTAAAGTTGCTCATATCTCTTCCTTGCTACTTCCCGTCGACAGAAAACGCGAGAAGCACGTTACCTTCCAGCTGGCCGAAGGAGCCGTAGCCGGAATTAGTGAAGACCATGCCGTTCGCGATCGCCGGGCCTCCGCCGTTTATAGCGCCCCCTTTGGCGGGAACCTTGTTGACCGTATCAAAAGATTGCTGCGTGTCGAAATCCCAAAGGATCTCGCCGGTCTTGGTCGAGTAGGCGCGGAAATGACCGTTCAGCGCGCCCGAGAACGCCGCGCCTGGAATCACCGACACAGCCGCCGATTGCGCTGATCGGCATTCGGTACGCGCACAGGTCACCTTGGGAGCTGGCGTACTCCATAGCCTTTGTCCGGTTGCGAGGTTCAGTGCTGATATGCCCGGCTCGGCCGGCGGGAACGTCCAGGTCGGAAATCGCGACATAAGCGCGGTCGCTATCAGCGCCAGCTCCCCATTCGACTCCACCCATTAGACCGCCGACGCCGAGTTTCGTATTCCAGAGAACCTTTCCCTTCTGGTCCGGATCGAGGCCCCAAACTATGCCCGATTTCTGGCCAGCAACGATGATCTGTTTACCTCCGTCGATCGGAAGCAGCATCGGGGAGCTACCGAAATCGACGTCGGGGCCCACTACTTCGGGGCAATTCGGCGATGCGGGACATCCACCGATGAAATTGTCATTGGCGGTCGTTTGCCTGGACCATACCAGGCTTCCGTTGTCCATGTTGAACGCCAATATCGCATCGCTGGTAGGGTTCTCAACGGGGGTATAGGAGTCGCCCGTGGCTGCATAAATGAGATTGCGTTTGGCGTCGATGGTAGGCGCCGACCAGATCGCCGCGCCCGCCGGGCCATACATTTGCGTACCATTTCTGCTCTTCTTGTACGGCTTGGGAGGGTCGAGCACAGTGAACGATTTCCAAAGCTGGCGCCCGGTCTCGGCATCGAGGGCAATTAGGCTCCCACGGAATGTGCAGCATTCGTACCTGGACTCGGGGGCCATCCCCGATGCTTCTTCGAGGGAGCCCATCGGGACGAACAAACGGCCTTCATAGAAAACCGGCGAGCCTGTGATGCGCGCCGCGGGATGCTCGTCCAGTTTCAGTTTCCAGATCAAGGCGCCACTACTCGCATCGACTGCGTATGCCGTTGCCCGCAGATCGCCCTGCCCACGAATAGCCGGCCGCCCGCAACCGAAGGTTGGGCGTATGCGCGGCTGTCTCCGGGGAAGCCGAAGGACCACTTCACTTTGAGCCTGGGAATGTCGCCGATGCTCAGCCCGGGCTTTGTTAGCGAGAGTTGTTAAGTTCGACACTCCATCCGTTCCAATCGCGGGGTCCCAGGGAAAGCTCTTTTGCAGGCCCCTCACAGGTTCCCACAGGATGCTCGGAGAGCGAGGGAAATTCTTTCCCGGTAACAAATCGCGCAATGGCGCGGCCTTCTTCCAGGGTCAACCCGGACGCCTGTACTTTCATGGCGCCCTCGAACATCGCACTCACTATGCTCTCTGGCGAGAGCACCGCGATCTGCTCGTGTTTAGGGATCCGTTCTCCACTGCTGCCGTCGTGACAGACAGCGCAGCGTGCTTGATAGAGCGCGGCGCCGTCGGGGGCAGCAGCCGACAGCGAATTGACAAGAAACGCGCACAGGATGAACTGAGCCCCCCGGGCCCTGAAGAACCTAAAGTTGCTCATAGTTCTTAAGGTCGAGAAATCTCGTTATTGCGTGGGCGACGGTTGGTCCGGGTTGGAACCACCGAGGAAAAGCCGCTTCCCGTCCGGGAATGTAACGGAGCCGCCATTGATCTTGTTTTCGCCGTCCTTCGCCATATAGCCCTGGACCACGATTTCGGTTCCTGGCTCCAAGGATTTCTTCGTGAAGCCGCGGCGCAAGAGTATGTTCGGACTGCCGGTTTCCACCATCCAGTTCACGACCTTCCCGTCGTCCCCTTTGACGTCCATGTGGATCCAAGCGTGCGGATTGATCCACTCCATATCCGTTACGGTGCCCTTCAAAGTGATGGGCTTCTTCGCATCGAACTGGGCAGTAAATGAATGGTGCGCCCAGGCTGGAGTCCACATACAGAGGCCGGCAAAAATAATTCCGGCGAGTTTTTTTGTCATTAGTTCGCTCCCTTTTGCGCCGCTGCCTCGGCGGCCTTCTTTTCAGTTGCGCGCGCGCCAGCTAATGCGTCGTGCATAAAAATATTGCCTTCGTGGCACGAGTACTCGTAGATGTAATCGTAATCAGCCTCGCGACGCAGGGGAAACGCAATCTTCCAAGGCTTCGTCCAGGTTTGCGGGTCCTCGATGGTCACCTCGTAATTGATCGTGTCCTGGTCCACTCGCGTAAAGCGCTCCACGAGATGCAATTGGTCCGTTGCGACTGCTCCTGAATCGCCAAAGCCACCGCCTTGCGCCCCAATGAAGACCTGTCCATTGAAGTTGGTCGTGTCCACTACCAATGTGTTGCCTTCCCAATGCCCGCGGGAATCACCCATCCAGGTCCGAATCTCTGGACTGATATGAGGCCGGCTGTCTAATGGGATCACGCGCGCCTCATGAATCATTTCATTGCGAAAAACAACGTCTCCCGGACCCTGTTCAATCTGCTGGCCATTGTTATATGCGAATGGCAAGACCGAGCCGACCGGGCCCAGCGTGATGCAACGATCCCAAGTGGTGAGATCGAGCCAAGTGTCCGGCGAATCTTTCTTTTCGTTCCAGTGTTTCTTACGCGCAGCTTCGCGCACCTGCGCTTCCGGGGTGAGTGGCGGAATGCGTCCATTGGGAGGATCGACAACCAAAGACGCCTGGCGATTCGGCTTGCCATAATCGAACCAGCCGGCCGCCAGAGGAACGGCCCCTTTGCGTCCCCCACCCCCAGTTTCGAACTGGTGGAATTGCTTATTTCGGGCCACTTTCGCGGCCACTTCCTCGTCATTGAGAACGGCCCGGGTGCCCAGCTTGGGATCGCGCTCCATGGGTGTTTGGATCATGCTGGTACTGGGCCACACGCCCTGCAGATCTGGATCGCCCCATGAAGTCATGGGCTGTTTCCATGGCTTGGATGCCGTTGCCGTTTTCGCGACTGGCTGCGCGGAAACCGCCATTGCCGTCGCGGCAAATGCTGATAGCGCGATCAGCCAATATTGAAATCTCATTGGACCTCCTTGCTTACTTTTCTGTCTGTTTGCGGAACTGGCCGTAGAGCAGTTCCTCGGCGAACGGTATGCACTTGAATTCCAGCAACTGGAATCCCTTTTCGACGTGCCGGTAGAGCGTCAAATGGATTTTCCAGGGCCGCGCGAAGGTCCTGGGATCCTCCAGGGTCGCTTCGTAAGCGACATGGTCATGATCCGTAAGCGTATAGCGTTCCACCACGTGAAGGCCGTCGCTCGAGAAATCCCCGGCTCGGTCCAACCACGCTTTGCCGTTCAGACCTGTTACGTCCACCACAAGCGTGTCGCCTTCCCAATGCCCGTTCGACATCCCCATCCAGCTATCTGCGCCAGACTCACGTGGCTTTCCCATGTTCACCTGTCGATTTGCGGTTGCATATTCGTAAACGAACAGAATGTCCTTATTTGATTCGACGATCTGAAACGGGTAGGGAAGGTAAGTAGCTCGGGGAATGCCAGGCAAATAACACTTCGCTTCCGGATCAGCGGACCTGCGATTCACAAAGTTCTGATTGCGCTTCTCGGCCGCTGCAGGCAGGTATGGGATCAACCCGCCTTCTACAACGCCCTGCCCGGCAGGAGCGGCGCCGATCGCCCCGGTTTCCCACATCGGTCCGGCATACGGTGAGTGATCCTGCAGATCCCAATTCGCCGTGCTCAAAGATTCCCAAACGCCGTTGAAGTCTGGTTTTCCGCCCGCCATCCTCGGGATTTTGGGTTGTGCAGATTGACCACTGGCCAGACTACTCCCAATCCACAGGACAGCCAGACCAGCGGCGGCAAATATCCGCGTCATACACCGACTCATCGTTTTCGATATCTCCCTTTACCCCGTTCCTCGATTACCCGTACTAGAACGTGACTCGCCCGCCAAGTTTTAGGAAAGCGCCTTGCAGAACTGCTGTCGGCGTGTAAAACGTGGGCCCAATCGCCGCGTTCCGGCTCAAAACGGGGCTGGTATTAAAGACGTTGTAAACGTCGGCCATGAGATCCAGGCGGCCCTGGAGGTGTTTCGCTTCGAATGTAATCGTCTTGGTTACCCGAATGTCCACTTGGTTGACGCGGTCGTTAAAAAACGCGTACGGCGAAGCCACCGGAACGTTAAGCGTGCCCTCCACGATTGGCCGGCCAAGTGTGTCCTGGGAGGTATTCGTTACCGTGTAATAGGGCTGAAAACCAGCGGGAGGGATGCTTTGATAGACAGCACTGAACTGAATCCTCCATGGGAACGTGTAGCCGCCCGTGACGCGGTACTGTCCCTGGAACGGCTGGCGGCTCTGACAGAACAATTGGTTCATCGGATTGTCTACCACAGAGCACATCTGGACAACTGGGGTGGTTGGACCTGCCACTGTGTAGCTGTTGCTGATGGTCCGTCCGATGCTGAGCCCGGCCAGGAGGAAAAATCGCCCGGTGGGGTGTGCGTTTATGTTGAGATCGAAGCCGTTGTACACTTGGCTATTCTGCCCGGGGAAATTTTTCGCGAACGTGACTTGCTGATGACTCGTCAGGCTGGCAAACGCGGGATTGATATCCGCGAGTCCGCAAAGCTGGCTACCGGCCAGCCTCGTCACTGCTTGGGAGCTCCCCGCATAGGGGCCAAATCCCTGAGCGTTAGGTAGGGTGAGACAGAACGGGTCGAAGTCTGCTGGCGTGATTTGAAGGTTGTTCGTAACGGTCTGGTTGCCGTACGTCCGCCGGAAATATCCTCCGTCGATGGCGATGTTGGGCGCCAATTGGTGCTGCACTTGCGCAGTGTACTCCCAGCTGTACGGCCGTTTCCCCCAGCCCGAGCTTAAATTCGGGTCGTAAGTGGTCGTAGGTATCGATTGGCCGAAGTTTGAGGCGCCCGGGCCCGAATAGTCACCGTTGGGCGCCGTGTTTAGCGGATTGCCAATGGGAGGGGCGTTAATGTTGGTCGTGGGGAGTACGGCGCGGGTCAAAGTGTTGCCGCCGCCGGCCGAGATGGGATCGATGTTATAGCCAAACGTATAGATGTTTGTGCTTACATAGCGGCTGACGCTCGCCTTCAGCGCCGTCTTATGGTTCCCAAACAAGTCGTATGCCGCTCCAAACCGCGGGTCGATATCATTCCAACTCGGAACGTTGGGTACAGCCGCGAAGCTGCGCGCGGGAATCCAAATATCCGCGGGCGTTGTCTGAGCGGGAATGCTGCTATTGAAGTAATCCCATCTGATCCCTCCAGTAAGTGTGAGACGGCGCAGCGTCCACTTGTCCTGGGCGTAAACGCCCATGTCGGCGTTAATGTCCTGCTTCTGCACGTACGGGGCGTCGTACAACGTGACAGATAGCGGAACGCCGTTGTACGTTGTATACGACACGTCGTCGCTGGTCTGGTATGTTGGGCTGGCACGGTGGCCCCAATGGTAGTTCATCCCCACCTTGAGGTCATGACGTCCGGTCGTATAGGAAAGCCCCGCAATCACATAAGCTTGGCGTTGATACTCGCCGCCCGTGAAAGTGCCTGGAGCCGGCGCTCGCAAAAAATGGACGCCATCCACATCCAACAGAGAAATTGGTGACGTCGCGGTTACGTCGCTGGCGAGGGGGATAAACTGGTCGTCCTGGTGGTTGTAGGACAGCGAGAGGTCCCAGATAAGCTTCGGGGTGATAATGGCCTGCCAAGTGACGGCCCCTAACCAGATGCTGGGATATGTCAAGCGGCTCTCTGCTTCAGCGGTAAAAACCGGATTGTCAACTATGATTGGACAGTTGCACTTATTGGCTTTGTCGAAGAAGAAAGACAGCTTGTTGCGCTGCGTCACTTGCGCCGTCACGCGCAACTGGTTATCCCCATCAAAGCCGCCGTAATGCCCTGGCTTCGCGAGGTTCGGATTGAACAGGGGGCTGAGCGGGTTAATGGAATAAAACGTTTGCACGTCGACGGAGTCGTTCTCGCGGTAACGCTGGGCATACCAGAACCACACACGGTCTTTTATGATTGGGCCGCCGAACCCGACGCTGTCATCGTGGAGCGAGTCGAACCTGGGTACCGAGGTGAGGCCCTGCGCCTTCTCGGTAGCGGTGAAATTGTTCGCCTCCATATCGTTGTTCGCAAAATTGCCATAGGCCTCTAGGTGGAATGCGTTGCTGCCTTCCCGTGGAATCACGTTCACATAGATGCCGCCACTAGCCGACTGCATGGAAATCGCACTTGTTTCGTATTGCATCTCCTGGACGCCCGCATCGTTGAGCGAAAACGTCGAATTGGCATTGCCCAAGCTGGTGACCGTTGCCATGATGGAGAACGGAACCCCGTCGACCTGGAGCGACATATCAGCCCCAAGACCGCCGTGGGCAAATAATACGTTCCCTTTTTCGCCTTGCGACCCACCCACGTCATTCTGGTTCTGGCTCACGCTCGGCAACGTGGTCCCGAGCGTCGCGAACGACTTGGCCGTCGGCAGCGAATCGACCTCATCCTTGACGAGTATCTTCTCCTCGGCGGTGTCCTGCACGTCCACCACCGGCGCCTGGGCCTCAACAGTTATCGTATCTTGGACGCCTCCGACTCTTAAGGTCAGCGTTAATCGGCGCGGTGAACCCTGCGGAAATTTCGATGCCGTCTTGCTTGACCGTGCTGAAGCCGGCCATTGTAAAGGTGACGCTGTAGGTCCCGGGACGTAACTGCTCAATCCTGTATTGACCGGAACCGTCGCTGACAGCGGTGCGGGACTTCTCAATCAGCGCTGGACTGGAGGCTTCCACCGTGGCGTCCGGAACGACGGATCCACTGGTGTCCCTCACTGTGCCTGCAATCGAGCCGAACTGGGCCAGGCCAAGCACCGGAAAAATGATCATTGCTGACGCACTTGCCATAAGACGCCAGATCAAGTTACGCATACACCCTCCTGAGATGAATCTCATTCCCCCCTCTTGCCTAAAGCACGAGCCGGACTGTCGGTTATCTGTTTGGGAACAGCAGCGATCATGACCGAAACGTAAGCACTTGCCACCCATAAAAACCGCGTACAGTTCTCCAAAAACACCTGTCATTTGGTGTGTTCCGATATCGTGCGAGCAAAGAGAATGCGAGGAGTCTATCATGCGTTCCGCCGGTCGGTGCTGGATTTCGTCCCAACAGCGTCCTTCTGATCCCACAGTCTGTGTTTTACTGTTGAGCCCCCGTATGGTAGCCACGAACTTGGCTGCCTTGAAGCGGTGTGACGAAACGAGTGGGACAGGGACGAAGCGGTCAATGCTGTCCCTTCGGCCGGATTTAGTGATCAGCGCACGGTAGGTTGTGATTTAATACGTCCATGCCTGGACCCGGACCGTGCCAGCATCGTCGGCTGCCAGTGAATGCAGTCGTGACAGCAGTCGCTTGCGCGCTACTAGCTGTCAGCCAGAGTGCCAACGTTTACACGTTTTGGGAGGGCCGCGGCAGCTGGCAATTGGCCTTGGCTCTCATGGTGCCGACATGGGCGCTGATGGGTGTGTGCTGGCCGCTTTTCATGTGGCTGGCGCGGAGGTACACATTTGCACCACAAAACCGGGCTCGAAGCGCCGCGATTCATGTCGCGGCGGGCCTCGTCTTCGCGTTCGTCCATAACGCGTCTCTAACCGTCATTTATACGTTCTTGTTGGCGCCCGAGGCACCGGCTTTCAAACAATTCGGCAGCAATTTTCGCACGACACTCGCGTACCTCTTCTACCAGGACGTTCTGGCCTACGGTGCGCTCCTCGCCATTTACTTGGCGCTCCACCACGCCGACCTGCGCGCGCAACTTGCCGATGCGCGTCTCGCGGCTTTGCGGGCACAGCTCAACCCGCACTTCTTCTTCAATACGCTGAATGCGGTTTCGACCCTTGCCCTCCAGGGGCGGCGGGACGATGTGGCCGAGGTTGTTGGGCGCCTGGGCGACCTAATGCGCACGGCGCTGGACGAACAGGCGCAGGAGGTGCGGCTCTCGGCCGAGCTCGCATTCGCCGACGACTACCTCGCCATACAACGCGTGAGGTTCGGCGATCGCTTCCACTTGCACAAAGCGATTGCGCCGGAGACGCTGGACGCCTCTGTTCCTTCGCTTGTACTACAGCCCATTCTCGAAAACGCCATCAAATATGGCGCGGCGGAAGAGGGCCCGATCTCCGTGAAAATCGTCGTGTCGCGGCGCGGCAACCATCTGCTGCTGGAACTGTCCGATGCGGGCCCTGGATTCGCGCGTGGGCTGCAAAAGGAAGGTATTGGTCTCGCGAACACACGTGCGCGATTGCAAGAACTGTATGGGAGACGATACCAGTTCGAATACGGGAACCTGCCGGGCGGCGGCGCCTCAGTCCGCATATCGATCCCCTTCCGCTCCGCCCCTGCCCCTCCCCCAGAGCGGGTTGCGAGTCACCAAGACGGGCTGGAAACGGGCGAACGCGAACTCGGGCGGCGCCAAGTGCTGGGACTATAGAAGTGAAATCGGAACACGATCGAATCCGCACTGTGATCATTGATGACGAGCCTCTGGCCCGCGATGCCATTCGCCTGCGGTTGCACGACGAACCTGATATTGAGTTGGTCGGCGAAGCCGCCTCGGGGAACGAAGCCGTTGCGCTTATCGCCAAGGCGCTTCCGGATGTCGTGTTCCTGGACGTGCAAATGCCCGGGATTGACGGGTTCGAGGTGCTGGACCGAGTGGCCCCAACCTGGCTGCCGATCGTCGTCTTCGTCACGGCCTATGATCGTTATGCACTGAAAGCGTTCGAGACGCATGCCCTGGACTACCTGTTGAAGCCGTTCACCCGCGATCGCTTCCGGGCGGCACTGCAACGCGCGAGGGCGGTCTTTGCGAATGCCGACGACCCAGCCGCGCGGCGCGGGCTTGTCAAACTGCTGAATGATCGCAGCCGGTCACCGGCGGATCAGGGAAAGGGATACCTCGTTCGGTTCGCTGAAGCATCATCGCGGCATGAGGCTCGTCCGGGTGCGTGACATCGATCACATTCAGGCGTGCGGGAACTATGCGGAGATCCACGCAGCGGGCCGGACTCATCTGGTGCGCATGACGATGCAGGAACTCGAGCAGCGGCTCGATCCAGCGGTGTTCGTCCGCATTCACCGCTCGACCATCGTGCAGATTGACCGGATTCGAAACATTGTGGCCGCCAGCCACGGCGATTTCGATCTGACGCTGCACGATGGGACGGTCCTCCGGCTCAGCCGGAAACACCGGGGCCGCTTGCAGCAGTAGAAGTCCGTTCCGCTTTGTCCCCGAAACAGGCTATTAGTCACATAACCACAGTTAAACTCAATCTGTCGCTGACTCAGGTCCGCTAAACTTGCATTGAATCCGCAAGAGAAACCCTCGGGAGGCCACATATCGATGTCCATTCTGAGCATGTGCCAATGGCTGCAGGACACCCAGATCGGTACGTCCATCCGCGAGTCAATCTGGGTATTCCCTATCATCGAAACCATCCATGTTCTGGCCCTCTCCATCTCGGTCGGTCTGCTGCTGGTTTCCGATCTGCGTCTCATGGGATTCATCATGAAGCGCCGTCCCGTGACGGAAGTCTACGAACAAATTAAGCCGTGGATGTTCACCGGCTTCGCCATCATGACTATCACCGGAATCTTTCTGTTCTGGTGCCAGGCGGTGAAGGCTTACAACAGCATTTTCTTCAAAACGAAGGTGGTTCTCCTCATTGTCGCTGCCATCAACGCCATCGCGTTCGAACGCGGCATTTATCGCAAAGTCAACAAGTGGGATAACGCGCTTGTGCCGCCCATGGAAGCCCGCCTCGCAGGATGGGCTTCTCTGATTCTGTGGGCCGCCATCATCACTTGCGGCCGGACCATGGCTTATACTTTTTAGGCTCTGTACCCATGTCATCCATAGCCCCTTTCTTCCAATGGTGCGACGACACGTTCGTCTCTCAGATGATCCGCAACTCGCGTGTGGCATTTCCTATCATCGAGAACTTCCATCTGTTCGCTCTCACAGTGTTGCTCGGTTCGCTGGTACTGCTGTCGCTCCGCCAGTTCGGCCTGATCTACAAAACACAATCCATTTCTGAGGTCGCAAGCGCGCTTCGTCCCTGGAACCTCTGGCAGCCTGGCAGTGATGTTGGTCTCCGGCTTTTTGCTGTTTTTGTCTGAGGCTACGAAGTGCTACGGCAATACTTCCTTTCGCGTGAAAATGTCGTTCCTCTTCGCCGCCTTGTTGTTTCAATTCATAATTTATAACCGCATCGCCGCATCAGAGGATGAAACCGCTCCCATCAGCGGAAAGATCGCCGCTGTCACCGCGCTTTGTCTGTGGTTCGGGGTGGGCATTGCCGGCCGCGCCATCGGCTTCCTCGGATAGACCGCTTCTGCAGCAATCCGAACGTCAGGGAGTGTTACATGCGGCGCACGTCATGCCAAGTGCCTTAACTTTCGATGCTCCGACGCCGTTTCAGACTTGCTGAACAACATCGGTTGATCTGCCGGGCGCATCTCTCAGCGCTTCATAGCATGCAGGAAGTCACAGCAGGAGCCCATTTCAGTGGGATGGCATAGAGGGGAATGGCGGCACTTTTTCGAGGATCCATTATTTTTCGTTGCCCAGCCGTCGCATCGGGGCATTTTGTCCCAATGAAGTCCCTCTGGCCCCACATTCTTCGGTTCGGCCTTGACACTTTGCTATATGCACTAGAAACTGTGCAACAGGCCCCTTGCCAGAATAATCCGTAAATATGTCGAAACATCGCGGGATAATTGCGCTGAGCCCGGCCCTCGGAGTCCTGTTGCAGGCTGTTGTTGTGCCAGCCTGCATGCACGCGCAAGCTCAAAATCAGAATCAGGCGTATCGCGCGCCTCTCGCGGCCGACGGCCACCCGGATCTGAACGGGATTTGGCAGGCGCTGAATTCCGCCAATTACGATCTCGAACCTCATTCCGCTCGCCACGCCATGGCGCTCCGGCCAGGGCCGCACGGCCCGGTGCCCGCCAAGGAGGTCCTGTACCTGGGAGCGGTCGGCGCGGTGCCTGGCGGCATAGGTGTCGTTGAAGGCGGGGTGATTCCATACAAGCCCGAGGCGTTGAAGATTCGTAACGAGAACCGTGGGAAGTGGCTTGAGCGCGACCCGGAGATCAAGTGCTACCTGCCGGGAGTGCCGCGCGCCACCTATATGCCCTACCCGTTCGAGATCCTTCAGAACCGCAACGCGTTCGCGATTGCGTACGAGTATGCGGGGGCGGTCCGCAATATTCTTCTGAAGGACCCAGGGCCAGCGCCGGCCGATTCCTGGATGGGGCAGTCGGTTGGGCGATGGGACGGCGAGGTGTTCATCATCGAGACTACGGGGCTCAACGGGATGGCGTGGCTCGATCGTTCAGGGAATTTCACCAGCGACAACGTGAAGGTCACCGAGCGTTTTACGCGGACGTCGCCGGATCACCTGCTGTACGAAGCGACCATCGACGACAAGGACACATTCACTCGGCCGTGGAAGATAAGCATGCCGCTTTACCGTCGCATTGAGCAGGACGCGCAGTTGATGGAGTTCAAGTGCGTCGAGTTTGTCGAGGAACTGCTGTACGGGCAGTGGCGCAAAAAGCCGCTGCCGCGGTAGCAACTGCGAGTGGGCCCTAACCTGGAGGCAAGAAGGCAATGTTGATTGGAAGCAAACTGATGATCCTGGGCGCGTGCACAGCACTGGCAGTCGCCCTCGCACCTCCCGTCGTGGCACACCACGCCTTTCCCGCTGAGTTCGACGGAAACCGCCCGGTACTCCTCAAAGGCAAGATCGTAAAGGTCGAACTGGTGAACCCACACGCCTGGATTCATATCGAGGTTACGAAGCCGGACGGGAGTAAAGAAGTCTGGATGGTCGAGGGCGGCTCACCGAACACGCTGCTGCGCAAAGGCGTCACGAAGGCCACGCTGCCCATCGGCATTGAGGTGGTCGTCGACGGCTACCAGGCTAAGGACCACACGAACCGCGCCAACGGCAGCGACATCACGTTACCCGATGGCCGGAAGCTCAATTTGGGGTCGTCACGCGGCACAGGCACTCCTGGCGAAGCGGAGCCTCCTAGCGAGCCCCAAAAGTAATCGTGTCGGCGCTCATGGAAAGCGCTGGAGAGGAGAAGATCTCTATGCGGGTACGACTGTTCACGTTAGCGGGGCTGCTCCTGATGACGGGGCTTCCTGCTGCCAGCCAGAAAGGTAGCGGGATTCCTCGCACGCCTGACGGCCGGCCGGATCTGACCGGCATCTACGATGCCAACACCCTCACACAGATTGAGCGGCCGGCCAAGTATGGTGGTCGGGAGGCCTTGACCGATCAGGAAGCGGTCGAGCTCTTGCGCACTCAGGCGACCCGGGATGAGGAGGCTGACAAGCCGAGCGACCCGAATCGGAAGGCGCCAAAGGCCGGTAACACCATCGCTGGGAAGAGCTACGACGACTTCTGGAAGAGCTTTGGCAATCACGTGGTCACCATCGGAGGAGAGAAACGCAGCTCGATCGTCATCGATCCCGCCGACGGCAAGATTCCGCCGATGACGGAAGAGGGGAATGCGCGCGACGACCAGCACGGAGGCTTAGCCGGACGCACCGATGTGCTAGAACGCCGCGGCCAGAGGCCGGATGCCTTCGACGACCCGGAGGCGGTTACCAACTCCGAGCGCTGTCTGCTCGGATTCGGATGGACCTCGGGCACGCCGATCCTGCCGAATTATTTGTACAACAACCTGAAGCAGATCGTTCAAACGCCGACTGAAGTAATGATCGTGACCGAGATGATCCATGACGCGCGCATCGTTCGGATCGGCGGCAAACACGTGCCGTCGAGCATACGCAAGTGGCTGGGCGACTCGGTGGGACATTGGGAGGGCGATACTCTCGTCGTAGAGACGACAAATTTCACGGACAAAACGCGCTTCCGGGGATCGAGCGAGAACCTCAAGGTCACGGAACGGTTCACGCGCTTGGACGCCAACACGCTTCTGTATCGGTTCACCGTTGAGGATCCACATACATGGGCGCAGCCATGGACTGGAGAGTATACATGGGCACTGAGCAACGAGCGAATGTTCGAATACGCCTGTCACGAGAATAACTATGCCTTGGTCGGGATCCTTCGTGGGGCACGGGTGGCCGAATCCGAGGCAGCCGCGGCTGCGGCCAAGGCAGAACAGAAATGAAAACGAGTACGAGAAATGAGGAGGATTAGCACAATGCGGCTCCACGTCCTGGCCGGCTGTCTCATTACTGCCGCGTTGTTCCCAGCGGCGGTTTTTGCCGATACTCCGAAGCCCACGTTCGGGAAAGACATTGCTCCGATCTTATACGCCAAGTGCGCCATGTGTCACAGGCCTGGCGAGGTGGCGCCGATGTCGCTTATGTCGTACAGCGATGTGCGGCCGTGGGCCCGCGCGATCAAATCCCAGATCCTCGCTCGCCAGATGCCGCCTTGGGGTGCCGAGGGTGAGCTTGGCAAATGGCGTAACGATCGCCGCCTGAATCAGGAACAGATCGACAAGATTGTGGCGTGGGTTGATGCAGGCGCTCCGCGTGGCGATGACGCCGACGTACCCCCTGCTCCTCACTTTGCGCAGGGCTGGAATCATCCCAGTGGGCTTCCACCGGATGTGATTATTGAAGCGCCTGAGATGAAAGTGCCAGCTGAGGGCGAAAGTCCCTGGCAGAACGTATATGTAAAGCTGCCGTTCCAAGCCGACGTTTGGGTGTCGGGTTCGCAGGTTGTGCCCGGTAACCGCGCGGTGGTCCATCACGTTCTCGTGACGGCCGCGACGTTGCCGCCGGGCACGGAAATCGACGCTGAGGGTCGCGCGAAGTTTCCGCCGGGCGCGCCACCCGGCCCGGGATCTGCAGCGAAGGCGCTGCCGCCCCAGTCGGGCAACGCCATTCCTGGGGGGGTGGGTGGGTTCTCCGGCGGATGGGAGCCAGGCGTTGACGCCGCCGTGACCTACGGCCCAGGCGCGGCTGAGCTTCTTCACGGCACTCATCTCGTGTTCAACCTGCACTACCAGTCGAACGGGCACGCCACCACGGACAAAACCCGCCTCGGCCTATGGTTTCAAAAGGGTCCCATAAAGTACCGGACCACAGGCCCCGGTGTCGGTATGGGTAGCGAAACGTTCATCGCCAACGGCACAGAGCTGGTGGGGCGATATACGGCCCAAGTGACGACTGACATTCCGCCGTCAGGCATTAAGATCGTGCCGAGTATACCCGCCGGCGCAGACAATTATCGCTTGACGGAACTGTTCCCCATTCAGCAAGACATGGTGTTGTACAGTATCCAGCCGCACATGCACCTACGCGGACGATCGATGAAATACACGGCTGCCTATCCGGATGGGCGAGAAGAAGAGCTGCTAAATGTGCCCCACTACGACTTCAACTGGCAAATCGTCTACGAGTTCGCAAAGCCCGTTGCGCTGCCGGCGGGAACCACGGTTCGTGTCGAAGCCAGGTGGGACAACTCGGCTAACAACAGGTATAACCCGAGGCCGGACCAAGAAGTCTTCTGGGGCGAGCAGAGTTGGGACGAGATGTTGAGCCCGATCTTGCGCGCCGTGATGCCGCTAAAGGAGACCATAATGCCGGCCGCTCCCGTGCAAATATCATCGGTGCGCTAGATTTATTGTTCTGGGAGGCGCTTCAGTGTCCCCAGAGCCCAGGGATATATTCCATGAACCAGTCAACTAGCATTTTATGGCTCGTCGTGCTTGCAGCCGGTGGTGCATACCCGCAAGGGCGCCAGTCGCAGCCGAATTCGGATCGGACGCCGATTGTCGAAGTGGTTGGATGTCTCTCGCAATCCGGTGCCGGCTGGATGCTAACAAAGGCCAGCGGGCCTGCCGTTGTCCCGACGTCCTTCTCGACGCCCGAAGCGGTGAGGGCGGCAGCGGAGAAACCGCTGGGTACTGAGCAATATCGGCTGCTCGGCACTCGCTCTTTCAGTCCCGAGAGCCACAACGGGCATAAGATGGTGGTCCGCGGTCTCCTCATCAAAGGCGGCAGCGACACCCGCATCAACCTCACGTCGTTTCAGATGCTGGCGGACACGTGCGCAAAATAGCGGACAGGTTTAGTATTTCAGTTGATCGTCCGACACGTCCTTTGGGCCGAAGCGGTGGAATGAAGGGTGTTTTCGTTCTTGCAGTCCTGATGGCAGTGCCTGCCACGACGATCTTTGGTCAGAGTGCGCAGGAAGAATCCAACCAACCGCTTCTGGTACGAGCGTCCGGCGAGACCGTTGTTCCAGGCAAGTGCATTTTCAAAGAAGATTTCGATCTGATCGCGGCCCGCCGTGCGCTCAAGCGTACGACCCTGAACAACGATGCCGAGGCGCCCTTCGACCCGGATTATCTGGTCGGCCAATGGAGTTTCGAATACGAGACCTCCGAATCCTCCCTCGGGCAGGGCGGTCAGATCTCGGGGACTGAGACAGTTCAGCACGCCGAGGGGTGCCTGTACGAAGGCACGACCCAGGCGACAGGCCCGGATGGCGCATTCACGATCAAGTCGACCATGGTCTACGATCCGTCGGCCCACTACATGCTCGTCCTGGAGCGCGACAGTCGAGGGTTTGACGTGCTCAAGTACGGACGAGTTGGCGGAGATTCAGGTGGGTTTTACACGTACCATTGGCAGGCGGCGCCGTTCATCGTGCACGGCAAAAAGGTCGACCTGAAGGGGAGCACGCTCATGTCGTCGCCCATCAACTATCGCATGCGCACTGAGATATCGGAAGGCGACGGCCCGTTCGTCAATCTGGGCACCATTTGGATGAAGCGGCAAGGAACGGCCACGGGGAAGTGATGGCGAAATCGCCCAGCCGGATGCCGACGCTGAAGAGGCGAAAAGTCTTAATGAATCGAATTGGCAGCTGTTTGGTCGTTTGCTTCGCTACGGCCATCGCCGTTCAATGTGCGCAGGATGCTGGGGAATGGCCCGCCTACGGACGAGATCCGGGAGGAACCAAATACTCTCCCCTTATCCAGATCAACACGAAGAACGTCAACACCCTGGTTCGCGCGTGGAGTTATCACACCGGCGAGCCTGGTGGAATTTGGGAGAACACTCCGATCGTTGTGGGCGATGTACTATATTTCGCCACCCGAAAGAATCGTGTGGTCGCGTTGCAACCAGAGACCGGCAAGGAGCTTTGGGTCTACGACCCGAAGAGCACTCGCCCGTCGGAGCATCGCGGCGTCTCCTATTGGCCCGGAGACTCTAATGCGAAGCCCAGAATCGTTCTGGCCACCGAGGCCCGCCTGATCGAGTTGGACGCCAAGACCGGGAAACCGGCACTGGACTTTGGAGACAACGGCGAAGTCAATCTGAGAGTTGGAGTAGCGGACGATTATCCAAAGGCGCACTACGCCATCACGTCGCCTCCCGCCATCTACAAGCGCCTGATTATTCTAGGGCCTTCTACACAGGAGGGGCCCAGCAAAGGCCCCAGCGGCGATCCCCGTGCCTTCGACGCCCAGACTGGCAAACTGGTCTGGCGATTCCATGCGGTGCCGCATCCCGGCGAGCCTGGAAATGAAACCTGGGGACCGGATGGCTGGAAGGATCGTGCGGGTCCTAGCGCTTGGGGTGCGATGACTATCGACGCCGAGCGCGGCCTGGTCTTCATGCCGCTCGGGAATCCGGCTGACAGTTTCTATGGTGCAGATCGAAAGGGCATGAATCTGTATGCCAACAGCGTGGTCGCTCTCGACGCGGCGACCGGGAACTTGCGGTGGTACTTTCAAATCGTCCACCACGATCTGTTCGACTTCGATGTGGCGGCGCCCCCGTCCTTGATTGAGGCGACTGAGAACGGCAAACGGGTTCCTGCCGTGGTCGAATTTTCCAAGAACGGCCTTCTCTATGTACTGGACCGCCTCACTGGTAAACCCGTCTGGGGCGTGGAGGAACGTCCTGTTCCGGTGAGCGATGTGCCCGGCGAGGAATCGTGGCCCACGCAGCCGTTCCCGCTCAAGCCTCCGCCTTTGACGCGGATCAGCATGACGAGAGACGAAGTCTCCAACATCTCGCCGGAAGCGCACGCCTATTGTCTGGAGCAGTTCGAGAAATTCAAAACTCTGGGGCCGTTCACACCGTTCAGCATAAAGGAGCCCCGCCTTACGTTCCCCAGCAGCATGGGAGGCGCCGACTGGGCGGGCGTGTCGTACGATCCCAAGCTGGGCTACATTTTCGCGAATGCCTCCAATTTGGGCCAGACAGGACTAATGGCAACCAGCCCTCCTGGTTCGCCAATGGCCTTCCGCAACCAGGGAGCTTACGCGCGTTTTGTGGACAAGCAGGGCTACCCTTGCAATCAGCCGCCCTGGGGAGAATTTTCCGCCGTCGACACTCATACCGGCGACGTGGTTTGGCGGGTTCCGCTCGGATCATATGACGAAATGGAGGCCAAAGGACTCAAGAACCTGGGAGCGATTAACCTGGGCGGCAGCATCGCGACAGGAGGCGGAGTGCTGTTCATCGCAGCCACCGCCGACGCCAAATTCCGCGCGTTCGAATCGCGCACCGGCAAGGAATTGTGGCTGGCGAAGCTCGATTCGGTTGGCAACGCAACCCCAATCACGTATCGGGGTCGCAACGGCAAGCAGTACGTGGTAATTGTTGCGGGCGGTCCTGGCCATTTGCGGGAATCGCCGATTCCGCCGAGCGATGTCGTGGTCGCGTTTGCGCTGCCATAGCTTCGTCGAGGGCGACGGCCAGGTTCAATCAATCTTGGCAAGCATTTGAATGAAGCGGCAGGGAACGGCTGGGGGGAAGTAATCGGTGTCAACGCCATTTTTAGTTACAAATCGGCTCTCCGCAGGAATCTGACGGGAGCCTGACAGGTGTGCGTTTCGTGGCGGGCAGGGTTTCGGTAGACTGGCGGGTTGAGACAAGACGATTGGACCAAGATTCTCGGCTGGCCAGGCTACACTGTGTACCGCCACGAGATTAACGAAAAAGCGAAGACATTAAAGCTGTGGGTGCGGAGAAAACGCGGCAACCGGCGGTTGATCTGTTCCGGTTGCGGGCGAAGGATCGCGGAACCGGCCGACATCACGGAGCGCGAGGTACGGGATCTGGCCTGCTTCGAATATCGAACCACGGTGCTGATCGAACTATATCGGGTACGTTGCCCGGACTGCGGGCTGAAGATCGAGAAGGTGGATCAGTTGCCGAGCAAGGCGCCTTTCTCCAAACGCTTCGAAGAGGCCGTGGGCGAGGCGTGCGAGAGTGCTTCGGCGCGGCGGGTGGCCAAACAGTTCGGGCTGGCGGAGAGCACGGTGCGCGCCATCGATCTGCGTTACCTGGAACGCTGGAACGCGCAACGCAAGAAACCGGCCTTGCGGCATATGGGCGTCGATGAGATCTTTCTGGGAAAAACGACGAAATTCGTGACTGTGGTCAGTAATTTGGAGAGCGGGGAACCACTCTGGTTCGGCCGGGAGCGGAAGAAAGAGACGTTGGATGAGTTTTTCCAAACGCAGTTGAGCGCGCGACAACGGCGGCGGATCGAGGCCGCTTGCGTGGATATGTGGGAGCCGTATAAGACGAGCATCGAGCAATGGTCGCCACACTGCGCCATCGTCTATGACAAGTTCCACATCCTGCAGCACGCCAATAAAGCCGTCGATGAAGTGCGCCGGGCCGAGTTCTTCCGCAAAGGGGCGCGGATGCGTGGCGTGGTGAAAGGAAAGCGCTGGCTGTTGCTCACCCGATGGATCCATTTGACCGCCGACAAGAGGCAGCAACTGAACCACCTGTTCGCACTCAATCGCAAGGTCATGAAGGCGTATTTGCTCAAAGAGAGCCTGGAGCGCCTGTGGACCTACACCTACGAGGGCGCCATGTTGCGCTATCTGAAGAGCTGGACATTGCAACTCCGCTGGCAGCGGCTGCCGGCTTTCGAGAAGCTGGCTCACATGCTAATCGACCATGTCGAAGGCATCCTGAACTACTGCCGCATCAAGGTGCGCTTCGGGGTGGTGGAAGCCATCAATGGCAATATCAAGACCCTGCTCAGGCGCGGACGCGGGTATAAAAACCTGCGCTACCTGCTCTTGAAAGCTCAGCGCATGGCCGTCTCCAAGACCGAATTCGTCATTTTTAGGAAAGCTGCTTGAAATGGCCTGTTTGTCGAATTCCTGCTCAGAGCCTACAAATCTTTGTTCCCGCCCAGCCGTATCCAGGAGCTACAAGGACACATGACGAAACTCATCGCGTTTATAGTTGCAGCGACGGCCTTGCTGTGTGCGGAAACGAAACCGCAGACGAAGGGAACCGTCCAACGCATTAAGGTCCACGGCAAATCGCTTGAGGGAAACCTGGAAGGTGATTCGCCGGACCGGGACGTTACCATCTATCTGCCGCCGGGCTACAACGCAAATCGCAACCAGCGATATCCCGTTGTGTACTTGCTGCACGGCTACCTTCTGACGGACCAGTATTGGACCGGCGTCGGAGTCTCCAGTCCGGGCGTCAACATGCCGGGCGTGGACGTCCCCGCCGCAATGGACAATCTGATCGCGCGCGGCCACGCAAAACCGATGATCGTTGTGATGCCGAACGCCTACAGCGTATATGCCGGCAGCATGTATTCCAATTCGGTGACCACGGGCGATTGGGAGACTTATGTCGCCGAAGACCTCGTAGCGTACATGGACAGCCACTACGGGACGATTCCGGACCGGCTGAGCCGTGGACTGGCTGGCCACTCGATGGGCGGCTACGGAGCGATTCGGATCGGCATGAAGCGTCCTGACGTCTTTTCGAGCCTCTACATCATGAGCGCGTGCTGCCTGATCAACAATCCTCTTCCGGCGCCGCTCGCGAAGTCCAAACCGAACAACACAACAAGCGGGTCCGGCGCCTTACAGATCATGTCAGCGTGGTCGGCCGCGTTTTCGCCCAATCCGAAGAACCCGCCGAGTTATTTCGACGAGCCGACAAAGGACGGGCAAGCGCAGCCGCTGGTGATCGCAAAATGGCACGCCGCTTCGCCCCTGGCCATGATCGATCAGTACGTGACAAATCTAAGGAGATACCACGCCATTATGGCGGACGTAGGATTGCAAGACGGTTTGGCGGGCCAGAACAAACAGCTCGACCAAATGATGACCGCTTTCGGAATCGTGCACGTCTTCGAGACCTATGAAGGCGAACACGGAAATATGATTCCCCAGCGAATTGAGTCGAAGATCCTGCCGTTTTTCGCCAGGAATCTGTCCCCGAAGAAGGCTAGGCGCTGAAGATGATGCCCAATTATTCTCGGATTATTAAAACGGAGCGGGGCTTCTGCCTAAAATACCGGACAACAGGAACACGATCGGAAGGTCTCGCCGTGACATTGCCGGGTTGCAACGTCACCGATACCCACATTGTTGTGGAGGCTTCACTAGAGATGCGACTGAGACATCTCGTTCGAAGTGCTAATAGGGCGCATTCATTCGTGGAACAGTTACGAAATCAGTCATTGTGGCAATACGGCATTACTTCGTAAGGAGGCAAACTGATGAGATATCAAAATCGACGAAATGTGCTGTTAGGCGTTTTCGGCTTTCTAGGAGCGCAAAGCTTCTTATCGGCACAAGACAAGGTCTACATCTGCCCGATGGATCCCGACGTTCGCTCCAACCAGCCTGGAAAATGTCGCCGCTGCGGGATGGAACTGCGCGCGGGAATCCCGGACCCGGTGGAATTCCACATGGACCTCACGCTGACCCCGCGAGGAGTGAAACCCAATCAGCCCGAGCAGCTTAAGTTCTCGGTACGCGACCCTTGGAAGAATCGGCCCGTAACCACCTTCCAGATTGTCCACGAGAAGCTGTTCCACATGTTCGTGGTAAGTCAGGATCTGCGGTTTTTCGTCCACGATCATCCGGTGTTCCAGCAGAACGGAGATTTTCTGTACAACATCGCGTTTCCAAAATCCGGCATGTATCGCGTGCTGGGGGACTTTTACCCGGATGGGGCAACGCCGCAACTGATCGCAAAGACCGTATTCGTGGCGGGAACGCCTCCGCCGCCGGTTTCGATTCCGCGCGATTACTCCACGAAGCAGGCCGAAAACCTGCAGGTTGAGATCACCACCGATCCGCCGCAGCCCATTGCGACACAACCAACGCAGGTCTATTTCCGGCTGACGCCCACCGATGGGTTAGAAAAATACATCGGCGTCTGGGCGCACATGCTGGCGGCGAGCGACGATTTGATCGACCTGATTCACACGCATCCGTTCATCGCCGATGGAGGGCCGCAACTCGAATTCGTGCTCAATTTCCCACGGGCGCGGACGTATCGGATCTGGGTGCAATTCCAGCGCAAGGGTGTGGTGAACACAGCGCACTTCGACGTGCCAGTCAAGGAACTCGAGTAGCCTTGGTGGTCACAGGAACAACGGGCAGCAGGAGCACACTTGATCCCGATGGGACGCCGTGAATCTTTGTCGCTGCCGGGAGTTCGACCGGGTTTCGATAGAGGAACGGGTGAACGAACTTCGCGTGGTAGTGTTCGAACCACACAAGCGGCTCGATACTACCGTCAGGTAGTTCAGCCGTGACTTGAAATGTAGCGTCGTCGGGCACATTCTTGGGCATCAGGCCGTCGAGCGCAAAATCCGTGCGCAGCTGAAACTCGCCGCTGACAGCGAGAGCGCCGTGCGGGGGAACCTGAGGCGGTTGCTGATCGAATTTGAGACCGGGCGGTAAGTCCTTCGCTTCGCCCTCCGGCACGCCACCACTGACCCAACTCACGATGAGTTCGAATTGTTCGGGCGTCAGTGCCTGGTCGTTGCGGAAATCGCCGAAGCCCTTCACCGCGCCCCAGGGAGGCATGCTCCGCGCCAGAACTTCCTCTTTTATCGCGACGGCCCAGGGACGCGCGGCTGCATAGGTCATCAGTGAAAAAGCCTGGCCGCCGTCGTGATGGCAGGAGGCGCAGCGCTCATAAACGATGCGCGAAATTTCACGGTCCCAGGTGATGGGAGTGGTGATAATGTCATGCGCGGGTACGGCGCCGGCGTATAGGAGTATCATGCCAGCGATGGCAGTCCAACGAAAACCCATGTAGCATAATACAACGCCGAGGTCGTCGTCGCACCTTTTTTGTGCAGTTAATTGACGAAGAATTTCGCCCATTAAGTCATGTCATTGCTTCCATGGTCCGAAATCGCCGGTCGCCCGGCGCACGTCGCCGCTACCGACGCTTTACGAACTTCACGGCGAAGCAAATCGATGCACAGATCGTATCGGCATCTGAGTGTCGTGGGCAGCCAGGTCTGCCGCGGTGTATATCGTCCAGGCGACTCAAGCGACGAATTCGAGAGGGCTGCGCTTTAAACCTATTGAATTGGCGACGCGTTCGAAACTGGACGGCTACCCATTCTCCGGCCGATGGCGTTCGGCGACCTGCGCAATCTCGTCCGCCTTTGGGACTGTCGGATCGTTCCAGTCGTGACGGCAGATCGTGCCAGCCCGCGCAACCGGGAGCCGGCAACTTGATTACGGGGAAAGGCATCTTTTCGACCGCACAGACTTCGCCGGCTATTCCTGGCAAAGTACCAGAAACTACTTACGAACACGCGACTAGGAAACGTCGCCAATTCTTTCCCGCCCAGATAGAAGCCGTCTCCGAGAGAATGCGCAAGCGGCGAGCCGTCAAGAAGAAAGCGAGTCACAGGTCCAACAAGGCCACAAGCCGCTAGCGGCCCATGTCTCGACTCCTACGTCGTTCGCGGTCTTTCGCCTTCTCCTGTTCGAGTGCGAATGCGGTGTCAACCAGGGCCTTCTGATAGCGCCCGAGCCATCCGTTCCAGCCGCCATCCTGAGGGTAAATGCCTCGTCGAATCATTTCGCGCGCGGTCTCGCGAAGGTGCGCCTTGTTGGTTAGGATGGTTTCCGAATCGCCCATGTCCTTGATCTCCACGACCGGGCCGCGGGCCGTGGAGAACTTGCGGAGCCGAATGAGCGAATTGGTTTGCAGCCCTCGCTGACTCCGCAGCTCCTCCATCTCGGGCGTGCGGTAGACGTGGTAAACGTGTCCATTCGTAGCCTCCAGCATCAAGTAGCTGCGCCCGGAAGCTTCCTCCTCACCGTGCACCAATGTCCTGCCGTCAATGGATGTCAGATCGCGAATATCGAGCGTCGTCATCGGAAGACGGTCGTCCGACAACAATACTCCGTGTGCCGCTAGAGTCTTCTGTCGATCCGCGCTTCGTTGCATTGCTCGAAGTACCTGCTCGCAATCGCGCCGCACTAGCCAGCTTACTCCGCCGGTCGATTCGGCCAAGCCCATGCGGTGAAGAACGGCGAGGCGGGAAGCCTCATGCTGGGTGCGAAGGCGCGCCGTTTCGCTCAAGCCGGGCTCAGTAGGATTCCGAACAACCGCGAAATACTCAGGGCCAAAATCCGCGTTCGGATTCGACGCTTCCCGCATGATCCTCCGGTCGAGTGATGTGAATCTGAACTCCGAGATCTCCCGCCGCTCCGCATCTGCGGCATCGAGCTCGGTGCGAAATCCAAGCTGGCGAGTGCATAGGTGCTCGGCGGCATCCCGAATTCCTTGCTGGATGTACTCGCGGCTCATGCGCAAGGCTTCGCCGTCGCTCCTTACGCCTCGCACGACGACATGAGCGTGTGGGTGCTCGGTATTGTGATGCTCCACCGCGACCCATTCGAGGTCGGTACCGAGGTCCTTTTCCATACGTTCCATCAGATCGGCGGTTAGACGGCGCAAATCCGCCAGATCACCAAATTCCGGGGAGATGATCAGCTTCCACATCCGCTCGTCACTGGCTCTCTGCCAGTCTTCAAGCCGCGCCGCAACGTCGATTCTCTGGTCCTCGCGTCCGAAGCCCACACCCTCTACAGGATTTTCGTGTGTTGCGCTTTCACGGGCCAGGTATCGCCCATGCGCCTTCCATTGCCCGCGCGTTTTGTTGTTCAGATAGGTCACTCGGACAGCGCAACGCTGCAAATACGGACGCGTGCCTTGTCGTTTTCCGCCATAGGTGCCGCGGTTGCGAGCTTTTCGCGAGCTGCGAGCGTAATGTATGAGCAGCTTGAACCCGCTGGACCATGCGACGCGCTCGTCCCTTGGGCGACGTGGTTTCGGCGGCCGCAGCCGGACTTTCCGCTGCTCGTCAGTTCTTGCCATGACCGATCAGATCCTGCATGGCGCTCAGTACGTCGCCAGTCATGGTCTGACCAGCCGTCTTGATCAGCGAGTGGTAGCGTTCCTTTGCCCGCGCGACGGCTTGCGGCCGGAGATCGCTGGAGGGCTCGGGAACACACGTTAGGATCGCTTTCACAAAAGTATCGAGCAAGGCGAAGAGCGCCTGCTGGCCCCGGACGATGCGGCCATTATCGCGGGACATCCGTTCAAAGCCTCCCGCAATCCGGTCTTCGGCTTCGGTTAGCTCGGGCCGCCCGCTTAATTCGTTTTGGATTGCTGCCCGAATGAACGCGCTCGGATTTGTGTAGCCCCGAGTCTTCACGGCTTCCTCGATCCGAACCCGATCTTCCCGACTCAGTCTCACGGCGACTCGGGCTCCGCGCGCCGTTCCTGTGTTCTGTCGCATGAAATTGCTCCCTCAATTACTAAGAGGCTTTAAAAAACCCCAATCTCACCCGGAAAGTTTGGCGTCGAACATGTGTCGAACACAGACTCAATTTCGTTCGACGACCTAAATCGACAACCGCCCGCCGCTTGCGGCGGAAAAACAAATCAGACGTCGAACGTTTCCTTTATGTTCCACTACCCATCGCAACTGTCTCATTTGTGGGGTCGGGGAACACTCGCGTTGTCGTCGAAGGCCGTGATTCGCCGTGTTTTGCCGCAAATCATCGCAGCGTCGCAAGTTGTCGCATTCTGTCGCAAATCGTCGTAATCGGCCGTCTCGGAAGCTCTTTGGCACAGGACGAAAAAAATGTTGCTCTGTAGTCCCGACACCGCCTCGGCGTTTCCTTAGTAGTAGAGGGCCTTCTTGCGGATTCGAGAAGATCGTGAGGCGAGCGTTCCGGCCTGGCAAGGCGACCGAAAGACTTTTGTCCCGACGAGGCTCCGCCATTCCCTTATCTGTTGGGGGGCTGTGTCGGAATGAGGCTCTTTTCAGGCGATCCCAAAATTTTACCGTCCCTCGACCCTTTCGCCATTTCCTTTATAAGAGACAGACTCGTTCGGTCTCGATTAGTGGGAGGCCCAGACCGAGCATGGCGGCGCAAGCTAGTTTTCGCCTCCGTGAGCCTCTGCCACGCCCTTGAGGAGAAAAGGAGTTGTCGTGCCCGCATTGCGTGACCCCGGAAACTCATTCGAGTGGATCGTCCACTCTCGCGCTCGTCTCGCCCGACGCCGTACCGAGAAGCCTGGCCACCAAAGCTGGTCAGATTTGGGCGCTCTGGCCCGACATCGAAGCGGCGCTCGAAGCAGGACAAAGCGTAAAAAGCATCCATCGTTGGCTGGAAGAGGACGCCGGAATCACTCTCAGCATCACCAGCCTTACTTCGTACATCAGCCGTATCCGACGACGCGTTGCAACCAAACGCCAGGCGCAACCCGCTAATGGGCAAGCGGTTCCATCCCAAGCTCAATCCGCAATCCACCCGCCGGTTGCAACTCAGCTCTCCCAGCGCCAACTAGAACAAAGTGATCCCCTCGCCCAGGCGAAGCGGGTTCTATCTCAACCGAGGCTCGACATTCGCAAACTTCACAACGACGGTGATCCCGAAGGCAGCAATCTGATTTGAAAGAAAGGAACTACAAAATGGCAAAGAACAACACGAACGGTAACAATGCGGGCGCCGCAGTTGAGGCTCCCGCCTTCACTCCAACCATTCATCTGATCTTGCAAGGCAAGGGCGGCGTGGGCAAGAGTGTAGTGGCCAGTTGGCTGGCTGAATTCCTGATTGGCCGTGGTCAACCGGTGCGGTGCATCGATGGAGATCCCGTGAATCGCTCCCTAGCGCAAATCAAGGCCCTCAACGTAGAGAAACTGGATCTATTGAACCAGGAAGGCATAGTCGTGCGCGCCCGCTACGACCAACTGGTGGATCGCTTCGTAAAGGAGGAGGCGGTCTTCGTGGTTGATAGCGGTGCTACCGCCTTCCTTCCGTTTTGGACTTTCATGGTGGAAGCGGACGTGATTGCGACTTTGCGATCGGCCTGCCGCTGAGTCTACATACACATTCCCATTAGCGGCGGCGAGATGTTGAACGATACTCTTCTGGGCTTCAAAACTCTGGCGGAAACAGCGGCGGAGAAGAGTCTCGTAGTTTGGATCAACGAACACTTTGGCCAAGTGGCACGAGATGGAAAGACGTTCGATCAGATGCAAGTGTTCTTGGACAATCGCGAGAAGGTGCTGGCTTCGATCGGCATTCCCGAAAGACCGGCGGATACCTTTGGCGAGAACATCCGACGCATGCGGGAGCGAAAGCTGACCTTCCAAGAAGCGATCTACCCATCGCTCGAATTCTACCTGGTGGAGAAATCGAGGCTCTTCCGCGTGCGCAGCGAATTGTTCGATCAGTTGGAGCAAACGCCCTTCGCTTGAGGGTGCGATACCGGAGCCCGAGGCAACCGTGCCCGAGAAAACCAATGCCACCAACTGCTGAGCTTCTAAAATTTGAGCCTCTCCTGGACAGCCAAGAAGCAGCCGCACTGCTGGGCATCCATCCCAAGACCCTGCAGAAACTGGCCCGGTCCGGAACGGTGCCGAGTCACCGGATCGGAGACCTGTGGCGGTTTAGGGCTTCTGAGCTAGACATCTGGCTCCGGACCGGCGTAAACTCAAAACCGCCACTCGTGCCGTAACAGGAGAAAATACCTTGTTTACGTGCACACGATATCAGAATGGAAGTCTTCGAGTGAAAAAGAGAGGAAACGGTCTAAAAACATGGGAGTTTAGGTACTACGAACCCCTGCCCGATGGCACGGGGCGAACATTACGAGCAGTTACCGTTGGGACGCTTCAGGAGTACCCAACGGAAGCCTCGGCTCGCAAATCACCTGCTGTACAAGCGATCGTTCTGCGAATCAACGCGGAGCATACATTAGGGCCAGTCACAGCTTCCACCTTGGAAGCTCTGATCGCCCGTTACGAGAAAGAAGAGTTACCAGCACGATACTCCACCCGAGTGTCGTACCAATCCTACCTTGACAATTATGTTCGGCCACGTTGGGGCGAGGCGCCAATCGCCAGCATCAGAGCCATGGCGGTTGAGGATTGGCTGAAACGTTTGAAGTTGGCGCCGAAGTCCAGAGGGCACATCCGGGCTTTGATGTCTACGTTGTTCAAATGCGCTCAGCGCTGGGAACTGGTTGAAAGTAATCCGATGCAACTGGTTCGCGTGAAGAACGTCAGCAAGCGTCTGGAGAGGCCATCCGTCCTGACGGCCGAGGAGTTTCACAAGCTCCGGCTGCACGTTCGGGAACCGTATCGGACCATGGTCCTGATCGCAGGCTGTTTGGGACTTCGCGCCAGTGAGATCGTAGGGCTTCAGTGGAGAGATTTCGACTTCCAGAAGTCGACGCTCTTGGTCCAACGTGGCGTCGTCCATGGGCGGGTGGACGATGTGAAGACGGAGTATTCACGTGACTCCGTGCCGATAGCGCCAGAGCTAGTGAAAGAGTTGATGGAATATCGTTCTCGTTGCTACCCCACGGAGGAGGGCTGGTTGTTCCCAAATCCCGCGACTGGTAAGCCCTATCACCAAGAAGAGATCCAGAAGAAGCATATTCGTGGGGCGGCAAAGGCGGCGGCGATCAAGTCCCAAGTCGGATGGAAGACGTTCCGCCACAGCTTTAGGTCGTGGCTCGATCAAACAGACGCACCCATTGGAGTTCAGAGAGAACTAATGCGCCACGCCAGCATTCAGACAACGATGAATGTCTACGGCAGGGCAATGACGGACAGTAAAAGGCAGGCCCACAGCAATGTAGTTCAAATGGTCCTGCAAGCAGAAACAGCGGATTCGGCAACAGAGGAAAAAACTGAATCGCTGGTTACTATGGTCTAGGATGGTCTTGAGATTTCGCTTGGCTACTTGTAACTTATTGAAAGGGTTGGTTGCGGGGGATGGATTTGAACCACCGACCTTTGGGTTATGAGCCCAACGAGCTACCAGACTGCTCCACCCCGCAGTTAGATTCTAACGCAGGATAGTAGAGGCGTCAAACCTGTAGCAGTCTTTTGTCGGCGCAAAGTGATAATGGGATCTTCCGCACTCTCGGTGCAGATCAAGGTGCCATTGCGCGGTAGGGCAGGACGCGTGCCCGCAGCAGATGGAAGCCAGCGCGCCCATACATTTGTCGCTTAATAGCCTTCAGGCGGTTGATCTGTCCTTCGGTCTGGCCGTTGCTCCAGGAGGTTCCCACCGCTGCCATGACCGCGTTCCAGTCCTTCTTCAGGCCGTACGCGAATCGAACCAGAGGCCCGATGCCGGACTGCATTGCGGTGCGAATCCAATGCAGCATGCCATTCGTGTCTTGAGTAGCAATGGCTTCGCGAAAATCCAGGGCCAGGAACCGCATCGATCGAATAATTGGGCAGTTCACTGCGACCTGCTCGAACAAAATCCGTTGCTGTTCCGACAGACGCTCCGTTGGTCTGCACGTCAGGATGGCCGCATGCTTAGGCGCGATGCGGTCGAGTCTTCGCGTCTTC
This sequence comes from Bryobacterales bacterium, assembly GCA_963713415.1. Classification (GTDB taxonomy): domain Bacteria; phylum Acidobacteriota; class Terriglobia; order Bryobacterales; family Bryobacteraceae; genus Palsa-89. The sequence goes on from CAVQLV010000004.1 coordinate 587,732, forward strand.
GATGAGGAACGTGATTCAGGATTAGCCCGCCAGGACGAAACATGATGAGAAACCATCTGACGACTGCCGCGGTATCCGCGCGCCCGGATCTCCTGAAACAAGCGAGTCGCGTTATGGCAGCCCTGATTCCAGCGTTGCTGTAGATACTCATGGAACTCGCGGACATGGCTGCGTCGGCCGGTCACCGGCTTCCGCTCGGGAAACTGACCAGCGCTTAACCAGCGGCGAATCGTTTTGCGCTGGATGCCGAGCTCCAGGCTGATGGCCAGTTGTGTGTGCCCCTGACGATGGAGTTCAACGACTCGCTCGTAGCGCTCCTGTCTGCGCTGGCGGCGCTGTTGTTTTCGTTGCTCCTCCAGCGTTGTTCTTCGTTTGCTTGGCGGCGCGACTTCGACGGCTGGCTGTTCCGGCGCCGGATCGGGAAGGCAAAGTTCCCGGCTTCGTTCCTCCAGCGATCTCTCGATGGCTGTTGAAAGATTCAAAAACAAATGAAACCGATCGGCCACCTGGACTGCATGGGCGGCACCTTGTTCGGCGGCCTCGGCATAGATGCCGCAACGATCCCGAGTGATCACTTCCACACCCGGATGCTTCTCCAGCCAGGCTTGCAAGCTCTCGACCGAACGGTCGGGCAGCAGGTCGATGACCTGATGCTTGTCCAAGTCCACCAGAATAGTTCCGTAGCTCTGACCCTTGCGCCAAGCCCAGTCGTCTACTCCAATGTGTCGGATTGGACCACTGCCCGAACCGTCGCCGGAGCGTTTCACAAACCGAGTCACAGTGTCGTCGCTGATCGGGATCGCCAACCGGTCCAGAATACGACTGCCCGGCAATCCGCCTGCTGTGTAGCCGATCAGCCGTATGATCTCGCCAACTCGTGTAGTCCAGCGTGCATGGGATCGCGTGACCTCCGGTATCGGTTCGGCGAAGATCTTTCGCACACAAGCCCTGTTACGGCATCGAAAGCGCCGGATTTTCAACCGCAGTTCCACCGCACACCCTTGCCAAGGCAGGTCTTTCAGATGGCGAAGGTACGCGCTGTGACGGCTCCGAGACCGTTTGCCGCACGCTGGACAATGAGCGGCTTGTCGAACGTGAACATCGACCAGAAAGCGTCCGTCAACACGTTCGATCTTATCAAGCACGAGATTTTGAGCTGGTAAGACCGCTTGCGAATGGCTCGGGGGAGGTGCCATTGCAAGTTGAGCTTAGAACAATACGAGAACGAATTGTTTTGGACCATTTTAAGCTTGCTGATCTGCACCGAGAGTGCGGAAGATCCCATTTCTACTTTGCGCTGACAACCTGTAGCAGTCTTTTTGTCGCAACCTTTTGCAGCGGGCTTCTTCCCACAGCGACAAAACATGAAGATCGTTCCATTTACCGGCCCGCCGCCCGTGCCCGCGGCTTTTCCGTCTGCAGCGCTTTCACTCTTTGCAGGTGCTCGCGCCGGTCCACGATGTAGTAGTAGCGCGCCGAAGCCTCGCCCCCGCTCAAGTGCGCCAGCATCTGTTCCAATGCGTCGCTCGGATTATCGGCCTGCACGCCGACGGAGCGCAGGTAACCGGAATGCCGCAAGCGGTGCCACAACTCGGGCAGCGTGTAGCGGCGTTCCAGCGTCAAGCCGCCGGCCAGTTGGGAGCGGCTCACCAGGTATTGCACCAGCAGCAGCTCGTCGAACAGCATAGGCGCCAGATAAAGCCGGCCATTCTCCACTTCCCACGCCTTTCCCGGCGTCTCCTGCTCGAATCCCAGCCGGCGTGAGCGCCGGATGAAATGAACTCCCGCAAACTCAGCCTGCCAGTTCACCTTCGGCTCTTTGCGGCTCAGGTAGTGCAGCGAGACATCGCGCAGCCACGCCGGATCCTCCAGGTCCAGGTTCACGCTGATCTTTTCCAGCCATTCGAAAAAGGCATGCTGCTGCGTAGCCTTCTGCTCCAATACCACGAACTGATCGTCGGACGTAGGCAGCGATTTCACCAGGTTGCGCCGCAGCGTGTCGGTGGCTTTGCCGCTTTCGATGCGATGCGTCTCGATCCGCGCGTGCCATTTGGCGGGCGATCCGCAATACGGACACGGCTGTTGATCCTTATCCGGCGCCGCGAAAAACGGACGCACCGCTTCGGCAGAAGTGAGTTCCTCAAAGGACGGCGTGTAGCGCTTGATCTCCGCCAGCGCGGTCTTGGGCGCCAGGTTCATGGCGCGCGTAAAAATCTGCCAGACACAAGCTACGCACAGCGACCTCTCGCTCGATGTGACGGATTCCGGTGGAAATGCCGACAGGTCGATACGGAATGCCGCGGGCTTGGCCTTCTTGAGCACAGCCTTCTGGGAGCCCGTCTTCTTCGCGGCCGTCTTCTTGGTTGAAGTTTCCTTGGTGGCCGCCTTCTTGGCCACGGCTTTCTTCGCTGCCTTCACCGCCCGTTTCCCCGTTCGAGTTGCCATGCTCCATGTTTACCAAACTTGCAGCCTGCCGTATATTAACGACATGACGCCGCCCGAAAAAAAGCCGCCCCGCCGTGTTCACTATCGCGTGGGCCTCGGGTTAACCGTGAGCTTGCTGGTAGCTGGCGCCATTGCGCTGGTGGCCTGGGCCAGCCTGGCCAATACGCACGCCGCGATTGTCGGGCTGACCGATGCTCAGGTTCGCGAGCTTCTCACGAGTCTGGATACGCGCGTTCACGATCATTTGCAGAACGCCGTCACCGCCGTGCAACTGTCCGAAAAGCTGATGGGCAATGGGATCCTGCATGACGATCGCGACGTTCTCGCGCGCCATTTCACCGAGGTGCTGCGCGCGAATCCCACTTTCGCTTGGGCCAGTTACAGCGACGAAATGGGCGATTTCACCGGAGCCTATCGTGCTCCCGATGATTCTCTGAACATCAGTCAAACATGGCTGAAAGTTGCCGCCGGCGCCGCGTGGGAGCGCCACTACGAAGAGACTGCTACCGACTATGATCCGCGCGATGAAGAATTCTACCAGGCAGCCAAGAAAGCCGGAAAGCTGGTATGGATCGGCCCGGTGATCTTCTATGACGAAGGACTGCCCGGCATCACGTGTGCCAACCCTCGCTTCTCCAAGGACGGAAAACTGCTCGGCGTCTTAACTGTCGATTTCAACCTCAATTTCCTTTCCGATTTCATTGGACAATTGCACTTCGGAAAACACGGAAAGGTGTTCATGTTTGACGGAGACCGGCACGTGATCGCTTACCCCGGGTTGCGGTTGATCGAAAACGAAGGCCACGGGGCGCAGGGCAGGCTGCTGACGGAAGCGGATGTATCCGATCCGGTTTTCCAGGCCTTCCTCGCGCGCCAGCAATCCAAGGACGAAGAGCAATTCCCCGTGATCCAAGCGGGCCAGCGCTACGTGGCCGGATACCGGCGGCTGAAAGTATCCGGTGGGTCCACCTGGTTCCTGGGCGCGTACGCTCCCGAGTCGGATTTCCTGGGAGTGTTGACGCAAAACAGGCGGGCCGCGTTCGCTGTCGCCGTGGCTGCGCTCTGTATCGGGCTGCTCTTCACTATGATCCTCGCGCGCCGCATTTCAGTCCCTCTCACGCGGCTCGCATCGGAAATGCAGGAGGTCGGCGATTTTCAACTCACCGTTCGCCCGCCGATGAAAACCATTTTCAAGGAAGTCGCCACCATGGATGAGTCGCTGCTCAACATGAAGGGCAGCTTGCGATCCTTTTCTTATTACGTGCCTCGGGACCTGGTGCGCGCGATGCTCCAATCCGGCCAGGAAGCCACGCTGCAAGGCCAGTCACGCGAAATGACGGTCTATTTCTCCGATATCGCGGGCATGACATCCATCGCCGAGACCATGCCGCCCGGCCAACTGGTCCAGTTGCTGAGCCGCTACTTCGACGCGATGACCCAAGTGGTGGCGGCGCAAAGCGGAACGGTGGACAAATTTATTGGCGACGCAATCATGGCCTTTTGGGGCGCCCCCGTTCCCACCGCGGATCACGCGGCGCGCGCCTGCGAAACGGCTCTCAGGTCGCAGCGCAAGCTAGCCGAATTGAGAGCCTTGCCGGATGGTTCGGGACTCGCCAATATTCGCGCGCGCATCGGCATTGCCACCGGAGACGTGCTGGTGGGCAACGTCGGCTCGCACAATCGGTTCAATTACACAGTGATGGGAGACATCGTGAATCTCGCATCGCGCCTGGAAGGATTGAACAAGCTGTTCGGCACCGAAATATTGATCAGCGATCCCGCGTATCGGCAAGCGCGCGGCTCCATCGTCGCGCGGCCGGTGGGCGTGGTGCAGGTCAAGGGCAAGCGTCAATGCGTGGAAGTCTGGGAGCCGCTATGTCTGGCAACCGAAGATGACGCCGCCGCTCGCGAGTTAACTCGCTTGTTCACCGAGGGCTTGGCGGCATACGTCGCGCGAGACTTCCGCGGCGCGGCGGAACATTATAAAGCCGCGTTGCGTCTGCACCCGGACGACAAACCAGCAGCCGTGCTTCTGGGATCGAGCCGGGAATTCCTGAGCGCTCCGCCGCCCGAAACATGGACCGGCGTCTATGTCGCAACGGAGAAGTAAAGATATACTGGATCTCGCATGAGAAGCCCAGCGCAGGTCAACGTTTCAGACGTCGTCGGCGACAGCAGTTTCGGCACGTTTCAACTGGGCCTGTGCATCCTCTGTGGCCTCTGTCTCATCATGGACGGCTTCGATGTGCAGGCCATGGGCTACGTCGCGCCGGCGATTCTGAAGGAATGGCACGTCCCCAATGCCCAGTTCGGGCCGGTCTTCGGCGCCGGACTGTTCGGCATCTTAGTTGGATCGCTGCTGTTCAGCATGCTCGCCGACAAGATCGGACGACGTCCGGTGCTGATCGGAGTCGCGCTGTGCTTTTCGGTGTTTACATTTCTTACCGCGCGTGCGGCGAATGTTCAGGAAATGCTGGTGATTCGCTTTCTTGCCGGAACTGCGCTCGGCGGAATCATGCCAAATGCTGTCGCCTTGGTTGGCGAATACAGCCCGCGCAAGCTGCGCGTCACCATCATGATGATCGTGGGCAACGGATTTACCGCAGGTGCGGCCTTCGGCGGCTTTCTCGCGGCCTGGCTGATTCCGCGCTTCGGCTGGCGCTCGGTATTTTATTTTGGCGCCGTGGCCCCGTTGATCATTTCCGCCATCATGATCGTCGCGCTGCCGGAGTCATTGCAATTCCTGGTGCTGCATCGCAAACGTTTGGCGCAGGCCGCGCGTTGGCTGAAGCGGATCGATCCAAGCGTACCCTCCGATACCAGCCAATATTTCGTCGAAGAAACCAAACGAAAAGGCGTTCCCTGGGTCCATCTGTTTCAAGAAGGCCGCGGCCTGGGAACCATCTTTCTGTGGATCATCAATTTCATGAATCTGCTGAACCTCTATTTCCTGGCGAGCTGGCTGCCCACGGTGGCGAACCAGGCCGGATACGGCATCGGGACCTCCGTGCTGGTAGGAACCATGGAGCAACTGGCCGGCATGATCGGCGGATTCACTTTGGGTTTGTTCGTGCAACGCTGGGGCTTCGTTCGAGTGCTCACCACTTGCTTCGCGCTTGGGTGCATCAACATCGCACTAATCGGAAAGCCCGGCCTTTCCCTCGCGATGTTATTCACGGTGGTGTTTCTTGCCGGGTTCGGAGTGGTGGGAGGACAGACGGCGGTGAATGCTTTGTCCGCGACTTTCTATCCCACCGATCTGCGAGCCACGGGAATCGGCGCAGGCCTAGGCGTCGGACGAATCGGGGCGATCATCGGACCGGTGGTCGGCGGCGTCCTGATGAGCCAGCATCTGCCTTCGCAAAAGCTATTTCTCGTAGCCGCCGTGCCGGCGTTTGTATCCGCCGTCGTAATGCTGGCGATGCACTGGGTGTTGAAGGCGCAGACACAGCCCGCGCCTGCCGCCGCATCCGTTACTTAATATGATGCTCTTCCACTTCTTTGTTGTTCTCGGTGCAGACGTACTCTAAAATCTCTTCGCTCTTCGGCATCAAAACCCAGGTCCGGATATTGGTGAACGGCTTGGTGTACATCTTCGGATCGTCCACCGTTACTTCGTAACCCAGGTGCGTGGCGTCGATGCGATGGAAATGTTCCACGATGTGCAGATTCTCACTCACCGGATGGCCGGCCGTATCGAGCAGCATTCGCGGCGTGGCGAAGAACGGACCGACAGTATCCACTACCATTGTGTCGCCCTCCCAATGACCAACCGAATGCCCGTACCAAAACGTCTCGAGCGCTTCATCAGGCGTCGGATGCGGCCGCCCATCCAGGTAAACCACATGGAACGCAAACATCGACTCGTGCAAAAACACCAGTTCCTTGGGAGTCTGAACGATTTCTGTCGCCACCGGCGCGTTCATCGATCGCGTGTAGCCCATGGGATTGCAGTGCCCGGTCGCGTCATACTTGGCCGGATCGAAATTCTTCGTCCATTCGGCAGCCCAGGGGGTCATCTGAAGCGGACCGTCGGCTTTCTGAGAGCAGCCCTTCATCTCGGCGCCGCAGGCGTTATTACGCGCATCCTTGCTCATATCGATGACGAACGGATGGTCCCACAGGCCGCTCAGATCGGGCCTTCCGTCCAGGGTGCGGGGAATCGGACCCGCGGTGGTGCTCGCCACTTTAGCAGCGTGGCCCTCGGACGACTGGGCCGCCGCAGGGATCGAAACGAGCGACAACGCAGTCGTGGCCACCAGCGCCGCGGGAAGCAGAGGAATTCGCACTTTGAACCTCCAAAATACGCGCCAGGAAACTGAAATAAGAGAGCGCGCACTACCAGGGTAGCGGACTCATTCTAATTGGCTGAACAGCGGCAAGTCAACCGAACTCGACAGATCTAAACCCGACTCGTCCGGATACGTAACCCGCGTTCCATCCACCTTCGCGAACGGCGTCATAACGTGCGGCTGGCACTTGTTGGCACTCAGAATGTCAACCACCGGTATGCCGCGTGCCAAAAGCGCGTCGCCGATCAGCGAACGATGGCAGCGCCAGGGAACGGCCTCGGCACACATGATGGCGGTAGGGGCTTCTGAGGCGGCCTGAATCAGATGATCCAGGTTTTGTTCGAACTCCGGGGTTTGCATGTAGTCGGCGTAGCCTCGAAACGATGCATTGCGCCATCCGGTATTCACAGAATCCTTGCGAGCGTGCCGCAGCCCGCCCAGCCCGGGGAGATGGAGGTACTCGATTCCCGCGGTCTGCAAGACTTGCGCGGTAAATTTTCCTGGCTAAATTGAGGGTTGCGCCGGGATCTTGGAATGGTTCGCACATCCACCAGCCGGCGGATGCCATGGGCCCGCAGAATGCCGACGAATTCCTCGATGGGATGAGTGGAATGCCCGACTGTACTGACGACCATGTCCCGGACGTCCCTAGCTCCAAAGTACCAGATGCACGGAGCGGAATCCCGCGGGAAGCTGCGCGAGTCATGCAAGGTTATGAATGCGAGTCATAGAAAATTTCTTCTTTACGCCCATTCAGCGCGCAAATATACTGAAAGTGACCTCTGCCTGTCGCGTGCCGTTGGATGGGAGTTCGTCAAAACAACGGAGTCTGTTTGCCTCCACTAGACGTGCTCGGCGAATTGAGCACCTTCACCTAGCCTTCAAAAAGGCGGTATTGAATGGCAACCAGTGTTTGGCATGAACGAACCCCGGTATGAACATCTCGTCATCGCGGGCAACGGAATGTCCGGCGTGGCCTGCGCGGAAGAACTCATCAAGAGCGGTCAGATTTTCGACATCACCATTTTTGGCGACGAACCCCACGCCAATTATGACCGGACCTTGCTGGCCAGCGTGTTGGCGGGCGAGCGCGACATCGAAAGCATCACTTTAAATGACATCGGGTGGTACCAGGAGCACGGTATCCGCACGCGCCTTGGAATCCGGGTGGAGGAGATCGACCGGTTGAATCGCGCGGTTCGCAGCAGTGACGGCGATTGGACCAGTTACGACAAATTGATCCTGGCCACCGGTTCGGCCCCTGCCATTCCGGCGATCGGCGGCCTGGACAAAACCGGCGTCTTCGTCTTCGGCACCTTAGATGACACGCGGAAACTGGCGGAAGCGGCCGGTCCGGGTGTCCGGGCGGTGGTGATCGGTGGCTGGCTGGCGGCGGAAGCTGCGCGCGGGCTGCGGAAGCGCGGCTGCGACGTGGTCGTAGTCGAATCGGGTGGCTCCTTCGACTGGCAACTCGACACGGTGCTCGGGGACGGCCGGGTGGAAGCCGTGCGTTTCACCAGCGGCGAAGAAATTGGCGCGGACCTGGTGGTGATCGCGACGAATTTGCAGCCGAATACGCTGCTGGCGCGCAATGCCGGGCTTGGAGGTGAATCGCGGAATCGTGGTGAACGATCAGCTGGAAACTTCCGATCGGCACATTTTTGCCGTCGGCGGCTGCACGGAGCACAACGGCCAGACCTTCGATTGTTTTCCTCCGCTTCTGGAGCAGGCCAAAGTGCTGGCTGCGAATCTGGTGGGCGCCCGGCGGACGCGGATTCACGAATCTGGATGCGGTGTTTCAGGAATTGACCGCATCGCCTCTCCACCAGCGCGCGGAGTAGACGATCACGGCCCGCGGCCAGCCATCCCAAGGCATAGTCCGGCTGCGCGCCCCAACGCAGCAGCGCGGAGTGCATCAATCCGAACCAGCGAGAATACGGCGGCGACGATGCACCAGATGGCTGCGCGGCCGAAGCGGCGATCGATCAGTTCGGCGATCACCGCTGCCACCACCAAAACCAGGAACAGAGAATCCATTGCCTAATCCCAACACGGAGGACCAATAGATGGAACGGTTGAGCGCGGCTTGTACGGCAGCTATTCGCTGCCGGAAAGTCCGAGCGCGGGCAGGGCTGAATTTACGGCGGTTGCAACCACCGCGCCGGCTGGAAGTACGAAGCCGAGCAGCACCGCGGCCAGGTATTTCGGATCGACACGCCGCAAAGTCGCCATTCCGACGCCGATGGAAACGTAGGCGATGATGGCCGCGAGAATCGGCCAGGGAAACAATTGCGCGACAAAAATGGTGAGCCCGCTCGCGACTACGGCCAGGAACAGCACCGGAGTCCAGAAAGCGAAACTGATGCGCGCGCCCACCGCCTTGTACGGCGGGTGCATGGCGTAGATCACCGGCGTGATCACGCTTCCGGCAAGCCCGCATACCAGCGTTCCCAGGCCGTCGCAGGCTAGGACCGCGCGAACGTCATAATCGTCGCCCGCCGCCGCCGCGCCGGCTACCGATGCGATGTCTTGCAGCACTTGATAGATCGCGATGGGCGCGATCACGGAAAGATACGGAAGCGCGAGCGTCATGGCGCGCCAGGGTTCCGGCGTCGCGGCGAAGGGAAGCTGCAACGACAGCCCGGACCAGTTGGGATGCACATATCCGATTGCGAGCGCCACCGAAAGGGGTACGATCCAGGCTGCGAGGAACGGCGGAATGCGCCAGCGGGTGATCGGGATGTTGGCCAGGACCGCTGGTAAAGATGATGCCAAGCGCGATCAAGCCGACCAGCGGTTGATCGAATACACGCTGCAGCAGCACCAGCGCGAGATAGCTGTACATGGCCGCGCCGAACACGGTCATCGCAGCGGGCGCGGGAATGAATCGGCGGAAGATGCCGGCGAAAGGCGCTGCCGCGAGCTTGATGATGCCGGTCCAAACCACCGCCGCCGCGCCGATCTCCCAGGCCCGGTTGGCATCGTGGCTTTCGAGATACACCGGCAGCATGATGGAGAGCGTGTAGGCAATGATGGCGGGCACGTTGTTGCCATAGACGTGCGCGGTGACGTTGCTTCGTGCTTCGCGGCGCGCCAGGCGTTCGGCCAGGAAAACCAAGCCCGAGCGAACCGATCAGGAAACCGAGACGCGTAGCCCGGCAGCAGGTGGGTGACGCTGAATCCGGCGGAAATTCCAACCGGGATCAGCAGAAAAACCGGGATCACCATCTGGGCCAGATTGAAGCCGACCTGCGCGATGGTGGTGTCCAGATCGCCGCGGCTGAGCGCCCACCATTGCTGCGTCATTTGCGATTAGATCTTAAACGACTCGAGCGATTCCGGCGCGAACAGTTCGGCCGGCGTCGAGCAGCCACTTGGCCAGGCCCTGTTCGTGCGAATAGCGGAGGAAGGTCTGAAGAACATGGATGTTTGGTTCCAGGCCGTAAGGCCAAAAGTCGCGGCCCATCAACTTTTCGGTGTCCTCGACGTGCTGCACCAGCCACGGCAGCATGGCTTTCAGCGCACCCATTTCGTGCAGATCCTCGTAGGTATCGCGCTGCGCGAGCGCGAACGCTTTGCATAGCGACTGCGCTACCCAGCGATGCTTTTCGTAAACATCACGGCGAATCACAACCACGTGCATGATGGGGAAGATTTTGGTTTTCAGATAATATTCGCGCTCGACGGATTGATAATCTTCGAACAGCCGCCGGACGTTTCCGGAGCCTCGCGCGAATGTCGACGGAGCGCGCGCGGTGTAGAGCGCGTCGATTTCGCCCGAATCAATCATCTGCGAAAGTGTTTTATCCGGCGGGATCGGCTGCACGCGAAATTCGGGAGGCAGCGAAAGCGCGATTTTTTCGGGGCGTCCGGGCTGCTCTTCGCCGCCGGTGAAATAAGAAGGGCTGGTGACGGGCACGCCGTATTCGTCGCTCAAGATGCCGCGAATCCAAACCGGCGCGGTCATTTGATATTCGGGGCTGCCGACGCGCTTGCCGATCAAATCCTTCGGCTCGCGGATTCCGCTGTTGGCGTGAATGTAGATGCAGGAATGCCGGAACATGCGCGAAGGAAAAACCGGGATCGCGATGAACGGCGGATTTTCGCGGAAGAGCGACAGCGTGTACGACGACAGCGACATCTCCGCCACGTCGAACTCCTGATGCCGCAGCATGCGAAAGAAGGTTTCTTCCACCGGAAGATTGAGATAGTTCAGATCGACGCCGTCGACTGTGACGCGGCCTTCGAGCAATGCGCGCGTTCGATCGTAATTCCAGCAGGCCAGCGTGAGCTGGAGTTTCGGCATGGTGTGAGTCCGGGCCTATTCGTAATATGCCGGGCGACTTCTTCAGCTTGGCGTTGGCGCGGTAATCGTGCTCGATCCAGAGCTGCGCGCCCGCTGGTTTTGAGGAATTCCTCAATCTTGGCGCGGCTGGCGAGCGACTGCTCTTTGTTGTACTCGAAATTCGGCACGTGATCGGTAAAGCGCTCTTCGTTGTAATGATACAGGTCGCCCGCCACGAGCACTGGGCCGGTTTTGCGCAGCTTCAGAAAAAGCACCTGGTGGCCCGGCGTGTGGCCGGGAGCGGGTTTGATGATCACCGTTCCGTCGCCGAAAACGTCGTAATCGGAATCGGCGGGAAGGATGATGGTTTTGCTGTCCTTGAGCGCGCTGTAGTTCTTCTCAACGCGCACCGGCGCCGGTTTGTCGGAAAACATGATGTCGCGCTCGGCTTGATTCACCAGCCATGTGGAGCCGGCGAACATGTTGGCGTTGGCGGTGTGATCGATGTGATAGTGCGAGAACGCAATGTATTTGATATCGTCCGGCTCATAACCAATGGCTTCGAGCTGCGGCTTCAGCGGCTTGGTTACATGGATCATCCCCTGGTTGACGGGCGCGCCATCGGCTTTGAAATCGCTATCGGGAGCGACGCCGACATCCCACATCATGGTGCCTTTGGGATGCGCTACCAGGAAACACGGCACCGACATTTTCAACTCCGCGACATGGTCGAAGCCGAACGACTTCGCATCCTTCGGGGTCAGCACGCCGCAATCGAAAATGTATAGCCGCAGCGATTTCGGCGGCTTGGGCGCGTGATGCGTTGGGGTTTGCGCGGCTAGCGTGGCCGCGGCCAAAGCGATAACGGCGAAGAGGCTTTTCTGAGACATAGAACTATATACTACTCTTGCGTTCACACGAGTGTGAACGCGGCACGCATGAGTGCGTGCGCCACAGCGGTCAGGCGAGTTGCTTTTTGATTGGCAGCTCGCGGATTCGTTTTCCGGTGGCGGCGAAAATGGCGTTGCAGATGGCCGGCGACATGGGCGGAACGCCGGGTTCGCCGACGCCGGCCGGCGGAGCGTCGCTCTCGACGATGTGAACGTGCGTCTCCACAGGCGCTTCGTTGATGCGCGCCACCGGATAGTTGTTGAAATTCGATTGTTGAATGCGGCCATTGGCGGCGGTGATTTCGCCCATCATGGCAACCGTGGCGCCGAATGTCGCCGCGCCTTCAAACTGCGCGCGGACGCGATCCGGATTCACGACTTTGCCGGTGTCGAGCACGACATCGACGCGCGGAATGCGAAGCTTTCCGTTGTCCACTTCCACCTCAACCACGGTGGCAACGTACGTGAGAAAAGCGCGATGCACGGCGATTCCGAGCGCGCGGCCGTTGCCGGGCTTTTTCTTCGCCCAGCCGGACCGTTCGGCCACCATCTCGATCACGCGATGGAAACGCGCCGTGTCGATGGCGTAAGGGTCGGGTGCTTTGCGGGCGTTGGGCGGACGAGTGTCGATGATGCGCGGGCTGCCGATTACATCGAGCAGATACTCCACGCGATCGCGGCCGGCGGCGGCTGCCAATTCATCGGTGAACGATTGCACGGCGAAGGCGTGCGGAATGTTGGCCACCGATCGCATCCAGCCGATGCGCACCTTGGCTTCCGCCGGTCCAACTTCGGCGCGGAAATTCGGAATTTCGTAGGGCACGTCGGTCCAGCCCAGGCTCAGCTCGAAGGTGCCGTAACGAGCCGAGGCATCATTCATGGAGCCGATGGGCGGAAACACGCTGCGCTGCAGCCAGGCATTGGGACGGCCTTTTTCGTCCACGCTCGCCTTCATGTACATGGCGGCGACGGCGTGGTAGTAATCGAAATGGATGTCGTCTTCGCGGCTCCAGACCACCTTCACCGGCTTGCCGAGCTGTTTGGAAAGCACGGCTGCTTCGGCGACATAATCGGGTTTCGATTTCCGGCCGAAGCCGCCGCCCAGCAGCGTGACATGGCAGGTGACGTCTTCCGGTTTGATGCCCACCGCCTGGCGCAACCGTGGTTTGCACGGCCTGCGGATTCTGGGTGGGCGTCCAGCACGTCACCTTGCCGTCTTTGAATTCGGCGACCGCGACGGGCGGCTCCATGGAGGCGTGCGCGAGGTGCGGCACGTAGTATTCGGCCTCCATCGTTTTTGCGGCCTTTGCGAAAGCTGCATCCACGTCGCCATCGTTCCGCGCCGGTTTGCAGGTTTTGCGCGCGGTCTCCTGCAAGGTGTTTTTGTAGGCGGCGGAATCGTAATCCGCGTTCGCGCCCAGATCCCAATCCACTTTGAGTTTCCGGCGGCCCTGCATGGCGGCCCAGGTGTTGTCGGCGATCACCGCCACTCCACCCAGCGGTTGGAATCCCCAAGGCCCGGTAAAGGGAGCGATGGTCACGGTTTCAGAAACACCGCGGACCTTGCGCGCTTCGGCATCGTCCACGCTTTTGAGCGTGCCGCCGATGACGGGCGATCGTTCGATGGACGCGTACACCATACCGGGCATGCGAGCATCCATGCCGAACGTGGCGCGGCCTTCGGTGATGGCGTCGAGATCCACGATGGGAACTTCTTTGCCGATGTAGCGATACTCGCTGGCCGATTTGAACTTGAGGTCTTCCTTTTTGGGGACGGGCTGCTGCGCAGCGAGGGCAACTAACTCGCCGAAGCCGAGTTTGCGGTTGCTGGTGGTGTGAAAGATCTCGTGATTTTTGGCGTGGCACTCGGACGCGGGAACGCTCCACTTCGCAGCAGCCGCGCTTTCGAGCATGGTACGAGCCGTGGCGCCGGCAATGCGCATGGGCTGGTAGAAGCTGCGGATGGAATTCGATCCGTCGGTGTTCTGGTCGCCATATTTCTTGTCGCCGAGGGCCTGCTGGATGGTGACGCGTTTCCAATCGGCTTCCAATTCGTCGGCCACTACCATGGGCAGCGAAGTTCGGATGCCGGTGCCCATTTCGGAGCGATGCGCGATGATGATCACGCGGCCATCGGGTTCCAGGCCGACATAGACGCTGGGCTGCCAGGTGGCGTCGCCATTGGTATCGGCGAGGGCATCCACGGGCAGGAATCGCGCGCCGAGGATCAGTGCGCCGGCTGAGAATACGCCGCCGAGAAAACCGCGCCGGCTGACTACCGTGATGGAATCGTTGTTGATGCTTTCGGCGTTCATGCTCTCACCCCTGCCGCCATCTTCACTGCTTGCCTGATCCTTTGATACGTTCCGCAGCGGCAGATGTTGCCTTGCATGGCTTCGTCGATATCGCGATCGGTTGGCTTGGGTTTTTCTTTGAGCAATGAGGCGGCTTGCATGATTTGGCCGCTCTGGCAATAGCCGCACTGGGGGACGTTGGCGGCGCGCCAGGCTTTTTGCAGCGGATGATCGCCCTTGGGACTGAGCCCTTCGATGGTGGTGATGCGCTTGCCCGCGACGTCGCTCATATTGGTGACGCAGCTTCGCATGGCTTTGCCTTCCACGTGCACGGTGCAGGCGCCGCACAGGCCCATCCCGCAACCGAATTTCGCGCCGGTGAGTTCCAGAAGATCGCGCAGGTACCACAGCACGGGCATTGCCGGATCGCCATCAAACTGCTTGACTGATCCATTGACAGTGAGTTGAATCATGTCCCTTCCCCTTTTCAATTTTGGCTGATTCTTTATGATAGCCGGGAAACGGGACGCGGGGTGGTTTGGAATCGGATCAAGAGGCGGCGGCTGGAGCGGGCGGCTGCATGTAGAAGAGCACATGTTCGATGTGGCGCGATTGGTTGAGACGCATCAGGCGCTGGGCGAACGCTTCGACTTCGTCTTTTGAAAAAACGAACCCATCTTGAGATGGATCGTATGGGATGCCTTTGTGTTTATGGAGTTCGAGAAGGGCCGCGGCGCGTTTGAGATGGCGCTCGTGCTCGCGGAGGCGCTCGGCTTGCATTTCGCGGAGCGTGTCGACGATTTTTTGAAACTGGCGGGAGAGACGCTGGGAGTGCATGCCGAGGGTGGCGAGGGCGCGGTGGGCGTCGACGATGTCGAAGTCGATGGCGGCTTGAGCGGAGGGAGGGTTGGCGGCGCGATCGAGGAGGGCGGCTTCGAGCAACGGGACGCGGTTGAGGCGCCAGGCGGTATCGGCGAGTTCCTGGGTGAGCTGGGTTTCGGTGGGGGCGGCGGGTTGGTATTCATCGAAGAACTGGCGGCAATGGCGCTGGTAGGCGGCGGGGTCCTCCGTGGCGAGGACGGGGGAGTGGCTGGTGAGGCCGTGGGTGAGGGCGTTGCGCGAGGAGCGCTGTTTGCCGGCGGCGGTGCGGGGGCCGGTGGAGTGGAGGGCGTTGGTGCGATTCGCGCGAAGGCGGGGGGTGGGGATTGGCGTGGGAATTGGGTTGGTCATCATTTTATATCTCCAGTATTTTGTGTGAATCTACGGTGCGGTTTTAGCATGGGCGGATGGGGTTTTCGTTGGGCGAGTGGCGGATGTTGTTGGGGGGGAGGCCGAAGATGGATTTGTGAATGGTGTGAATGGTGGAGCGGGGTTGGAGGGGAGGCTAAGGGCTGGTTCCGGAGGCGGCGCAAACCGTCACGGCGTATGGCTGACCCTAGCGCGTTTGTCGGTAGCTATCTTCGGCACCGCTCCATCAAAGCCCACAGGTCGACGCCCGGCCCGGCTGAAACGCTACTACAGGCAGTCGCCGCTGACATCGTTCTACATGATGCGCGGGGAAGGTGGGCGCTTCGACACCCGATCTTGGAGTACAGCTGGCAGCTCAGCTAGACGGTGTAGAAGGGACGTGTTCATGCGTTCGGCCATCTCGGCAGTGCTCAAGATATGGTGGCATGCCTTCTCCGTCACCACGACGTCACAGTAAGGAGTAGCGAGCACCAGAGCGTCGATGTCATAGATGTCGTTCACTGTCCATGCCCTCTGCCCATTGCGGTGCCACGCGGCTTTGAGAGCAATAGAGACATCTGTGCTTGGCATTGATTTTACGAGACGGCGGCCAGATTCCGGATCCCACATCACATCCGTTAGGACCAGCCCGCGCTCCGCGAGAGCCCTCGGGCGGATGTTTTGAAATTCAATAATGAGTTCGCGAGCGGAGACGATATCGTGCAAATGTCCACGCCTCGACTTCGGGTCTGCGTCGAGCATTTTCTTGAACTCTTGTTCTTGTTCTGCTCGACTCTCTGCGACAGCAGCCGGACGCTCCGGTTTGTAGCCTAAGGCTCGCAGAGCGTTTTCGTCATCCCCATCCACGGGACCTCGCAATATCGAGCGCTCCATATTCAAAGTCTCATTCGCCATGAACGCGTCGAATGGTTCGGCTCCGTAGCGTTGGCGGAAACTCTCGGTCTCATCTCCAGACGGCCCCATGATGGAGAATCCGCTCCGAAGGCCGAAAGCGTGACGGATACCGCGACCGACTAGGGGCGCCTTTGAGAGCGGATTTGGGAGCTTAGCTATTGGATCTAGGAGCGCAGAAAACTCCAACTCCATCACCACCACCCGACTCACCAGAGTGCTAAAGTCTGTCAGCTCTTCCATGACTTCGGCTAGGCGACGACGCTGCATTGGATGTTTGATTTTCTGCACTTCGGAGTAAATCGTGCTCGAAAGCACAAACAAGGCTTTACCCGCGGAACGTGCGGCGCGACACGCCTGTAGCACGTCGTCATGCGCTGCTCCCTTCGGGTGCCCCGCCAAGGCTTGAGACAATCCGATCCAATGGTTCAGATCCAGGTAGACAATCAGCATGTTGGCTGGCGGAAGTTCGAGAAGCGGCGGCCAGACCAGAGGAGCCGCGAGTGTACTCATACGACTACGCTGATAGTTTCTGGTATCCGAGTCAACTTCAACAATATGTACTGACAAGTCGGCGTACATCAACCAGGTTCGATGCCGATGCGGTCATTAACGGCGTTCGGGAAACGTTGCTTGTAGCCGAGGTACCGCTCCGTCGTCTCGACGCTCACGTGACCCAGCAAAAACTGAATCTGTTCCAACTCGCCAGCGGTCTCGTGACAAAGGCGCGCGCCGACTTCAAACAGGTTCGATGCCGATCCGATCGTTGACGGCGTCCCGGAAGCTTCTTTTGCAGCAGAGATATCGCTCCGTCATTTCGACGCTGACGTGACGGAGCAGAAACTGAAAGGACTTGTCTTTAGATCTGGCTTACTTAGGCGTCAGCGGCAGCAGTAGCGAAACCCAATCTTCTGATTGCCAAAATCGTAGAGTCGATAGCAATTGGAGATGTCGGGGCAATCCCGAATCACTTGCCCTTGGAACCTCTGTTCAATAGGCTGGTCCATGTCTGCGGGTAAGGTCGCATCAGGCCGCGCCGGAACGGCAAGCAGATCAAGGTAGGCTTCCCCAAACCTGCTGGGAAAGGAACACACCTGCGCATGATATCCATTTTCCCAAAGGAATGAAATCAGCGGGTCGATTGTCAATGTCTGCTGGTCAACAGGAGCGGGGCGCCGATATTCAATGTCGATTTGATGGCCGTCTGCCAAGATGCACGCCCGAGCCCAAGTTCTGAGTAGTCCCACTCTCGGTTCAACAGGCAGCGGCGTTGCGCCAAGAACGTCGCACAGAATGCGCTCCATATCCTCTGGCGGTGTCACGGCTAACTCCATCGGAACCGCGATCAAGTCGAGGTCGTTGCCCTTCCCGCCTAGCGACACGGAGTCATGCAGCGTTACTGCGTACCCATTCTCCCGAAATCTCATGTCGAGGAGTGAGAGGGTCCGCATTGCCTCCTCTATCGTCCACCGTGGCGCGTCAGGATCTCCCCATTTCACATCCGTATTATGGAACGCTTCCCTCGCAGTTGGCCATGTGATCCGTTCGGAGAGGTTAGCCCGACAAAAGCGCGGCCCCCACCGCCGGCGCTGACACTCTCGCAGATCACGCCCGATAAGTCGGCTAGGCTCCGCTGATTCCTCCGGTTGCTGCATGGACTTATTACTGCTGTTGCCGTGATGTGGAAATCAGGATTCATCGAAGAACTGGAGCCGACGAGCGATACGGCCTGGCGCCGCGCCGGAACACGCCGCGCTATATTCAAGATGTGGAGCGCCAGCTAAGAGAGCCTGCGTCGGGATTGCTCGACCCCGTGGTTTCTATTAACACGAACCTGCTTCGGGTTGCGGCGAACTTGTTGCTCCGCATGGGGGCCACCGAGGTGTTTGTATTTGGTTCGGTCACTAAGGGCGCGCTGCGTCCCGATTCGGATGTCGATATGGCTGTTCGGGGGCTCCCGCCAACCGTTTACTTCTCGGCAGTCAGCAAGGCTTCGGATGTCCTTGGCAGGCCAGTAGATCTTGTTGATTTAGACGATCCAACCCCCCTTGTTCGGCATCTGGTTGACAGCGGGGAGCTGGTTCGTGTCGCATGAGCTCTCGATCAAAATTCGATTAGCGCTGGAAGAGCTCGCGATCATCCGCGATCAGTTTCAGCCGCTCATCTCGATGCCGCCTGACGCTCCGGTCGGGGTTATTGAGACCGCTGCTGCCTGCGCCATGCTGCATTCGTTCTACACCGAGATCGAGAAGATCCTCAAGATGAGCGCTCGCGAGTGGGACGGGCAAGCGCCTTCCTCCGGTTCATGGCACAAGGATCTGCTCATTCAAATGTCCCACCCGATCGATCGGCGTCCGGCAGTAATTTCGGCAGATCTGGTTGAAGTGCTCAGTGAGTTTCTGGCGTTCCGGCATCTCTTTCGGGGAGCATCCATTGCCCTCATGAAGTGGGAGAAACTTGTTCCGCTGGTTTCCAAGGTCGATCGAACTTACGACCAGACGAGAAATGAAATTGGGGCTTTCGTGCGTTTTCTTGACGAAGAATCCGGTTCGACGTGATCGATGCAGGGGCGGCTTGAGAAGAGGGAGGGTTGGCGGCGCGATCGAGGAGGGCGGCTTCGAGAAACGGGACGCGGTTGAGGCGCCAGGCGGTATCGGCGAGTTCCTGGGTGAGCTGGGTCTCGGTGGGGGTGGCGGGTTGGTATTCAGCGAAGAACTGGCGGCAATGGCGCTGGTAGGCGGCGGAATCCTCCGTGGCGAGGGCGGGGGAGCGGCTGGTGAGGCCGTGGGTGAGGGCGTTGCGCGAGGAGCGTTGCGCGAGGAGCGCTGCGGTTGGAGTCCCTGCGTTGATCGTTTTCACCGATGGGTCTTCGCCTGAATAACCTGAACTTGTTTCATCGGAAATGGTGTGAGGGGACAGACTGATTGACCTCTAGTGCGTTTCTCGTCCTCTGTCTCGGCACCCGGCGACAGTTTGAACTGTCAGGACAGCTTGCGGGTTGCGTCATTCAGAAATCGGTTCCTCTTGATTGGCTAAACTTGGCTTGATCACGCCAGATGCCCTTTTCCGCCGGCGATAAACTCGGCCCTTACGAAATCCTTGCGCCTATCGGCGCCGGTGGCATGGGCGAAGTTTACCAAGCGCGCGATACACGCCTGGACCGGATTGTCGCGGTGAAGGTCTCCAAAGAGCAGTTCTCAGAGCGCTTCGAGCGGGAGGCCCGAACCGTCGGCGCACTGAACCATCCCAACATCGGCACTCTGTACGATGTAGGGCCGAATTATCTGGTGATGGAGTACGTGGAGGGAGAGCCCCTCAAGGCCGCGCCCTCGCGTGGATCGCGTCATGCAGTACGCACTGCAGATCGCCGATGGGGTTGCGGCCGCGCACGCCAAGGGCATCGTTCATCGCGATCTGAAACCAGGGAACATTTTGGTCACGCCCGACGGCCGCGTGAAGATTCTGGATTTCGGGCTGGCCACGCTGCAAGCCCCGGCTGCCAACGGACGCAACACTGACCCGCGGCCTCACCGACGCGGGGACGGCGGTGGGCACCATCGGCTACATGTCGCCGGAGCAGGCGCGGGGCGAAACGGTGGACGCGCGCAGCGACCTGTGGTCGATCGGTGTAATCTTTTACGAGTTGCTGACCGGCGTGCGTCCCTTCGAAGGCACCACCCAGGCGGTAATTTTCGAAGGCATCCTCTCGAAAAGCCCCGTCCCGCCTAGCGCGCGAAATCCGAAGATCCCGGCGGAGTGGGAGAGGATCGTCGCCCGGCTTCTCGAAAAGGATCGCGCTACCCGGTATCAATCGGCGCAAGACCTGCTGGCGGACTTGAAGCGCGTGAATCGAGATTCGAGTTCCGGCGGAAGTTTACCGGCCCTGGCTCCGGCCGGTCGGCCGCTGGCCGAAGTACGCGCTCGCTGCCGGCGCGGTGGGACTGATCCTGTTGTTGGGTGTCGCGATTGCTTATTTTCGGACACGCCGCAGCGCCGCGATTGATTCTCTCGCCATACTGCCCTTCGCTAACGCCAGTGAGAGCGCTGACGCGGACTACTTGAGCGATGGCATCACCGACAGCCTCATCGGCAATCTCTCCAGCTTGCCGGGCATCAAGGTGAAGTCGAGAAATGCCGTCCGAAAATACAAGGGCGGGGACATCGACGCTGGGCAAGCCGGCCGGGAACTGGAGGTGGGCGCCGTACTCACGGGCCGGATCGTCGAGCATGGCGATGCGCTTTCCATTCGTGCCGACCTGATCGACACGTCGCGACAACAGCGAGATCTGGGGCGAGAATTTCGAACGGAAAACTTCGGAAATTCTCAGCGTCCAGCAGGATATTACGGCGCGCATTTCCGCAAAGCTCGGGCTCAGCGGCGAAGACAAGCAGCAATTGGCGAGGCGCGAGACCTCCAATCCAGAGGCCTATCAGCTCTACCTGAAGGGACTCTACTTTACGAGCAAGTTCACCAAGGACGGCGCAGACAAAGGGTTGGATTACCTCCGGCAGGCCATTGCGGCCGATCCGAACTATGCATTGGCGTACCAAGGACTGGCGGATTACTACGGCGATCATAGACGATGTTTTTGTCCCGTCGCGCGACGCGGAGCCAAAGGCCAAAGCCGCGGCATTGAAGGCGCTGGAACTGGATGATCGCTCGGCCGAGGCCCATGAAGCCTTGGCGGCTGTCCTTTTTTGGTACGACTTCGACTGGCCTGGAGCGGAGAAGGAGTTTCGGCGAGCCATCGAGCTGAACGAAAACCTGGCTGAAGCGCATTCTGTTTACGGGTGGTATCTGACCTGCCTTGGCCAACCGGAGAAAGGAATCGCGGAGGGTCGCAAGGCGCAAGCATTGGATCCGCTGGCACCCGAACCGGTTCACCTCCTGAGCCAGGACCTCTATTTGGCGCGGCGGTATCCGGAAGCGGTGGAGCAGGCTCGGCAAGGCGCTCGAACTCGATCCGAAATATTTTCTGGCGCATCTCCAGCTGGCTTTGATTTACATCGCGCAGGGCAAATCGCGAGAGGCAATTCAGGCCGCGCGGAACGCGAGAGAGGACGAGCCGCTCGCCGACTGGCCCACCGCTGTGCTGGGAATGGCTTACGCCGCCGATGGACAGCGCGAGGAGGCTGAAAAGGTGCTTGCGGAGATGAACCAGAAAGCCAGCCGCGGCTGGGTTCCGTCCTACGTGTTCGCCGAGGTTTATGCCGGCCTGCGAGATAAGTCGCGAACGCTGGATGCCCTGGAAAAATCCTACGAGGAGCGGGCTTGGTTCCTGACGTGCGTGAATACGGCTCCCGAGTTCGATTTCATCCGGGCCGAGCCGCGGTTCCAGGCGTTGGTCCGCCGCATGAATTTTCCACATTAATTGTCGTCGTGAAGTTCGCGGGATTAGGAACGATCGAGCTTGGCTACTGGATGGTCACCGTTACCGTGTTGGCCGCTTGTCCATCGGCTGTGATGGCAAGGTTCGCGGATCCGGCCCCCGCCAAGCTCGCCGGCAGCGGCCCAAGGTTGATCTGATCGAGCCCTGGAAAACTCGCTTGGTCACCGAAATAAGTTACCGGGATATTTACGCCATTCAGGGTCGCGGTCAGCTTTCCGGCATGGCGAATGCCGGTGCCGTAGAGCACCAGATAAGCTTGATCGCCGGGGGTGTTCAGGGGGGTGTTCAGGGGTGTGCTCAGTGGTGTGCTTAGAATGACGGGAGTTGGCACGAACATGCCGGCGGAATCGGGCGCGGCCGAACTCACCACGGTCTGGGAGCCGTCGGCGTGGACATACACGATCTGGCCCGCGTAGACGCCCTGCCCGGTCTGATTGGCGGTGAAGATCCCGGGCGCCGTCCCGGCAATCTCGATCGCCGTATTGAAATTGGGGCTGCCGGCTACGGTGATGGTCAACATCCCAAGACCCTGTGCGGCGCCGCCCGGAACGATGAAGTTAACCTGGCCAGTGGAGGAGAATACGCCGTAGAGCAAGGCCGGCCAAGCTGCACCAGCGCTGTCGGTGAGGCTCACGTTCACGCCTGCGAGCGAATTCTGCAGCGGCAGCGTTGCGGACGTGTCACCGCTCAACCCCACGATCCCGAAAACGCTTGCGATTTCGTCGCCTGATAAATTGCCGGACAAGCCGGCCGCGGCATTTGCCACCGACGGAAGCGGAGTGGACGCGCTGCCCTTAAAATTCCCATCGCCGGAATAAACCGCTGCGATCGGACGCCCGAGTGCCGTCGCCGCCACAACCGCGCTCAGCGTAGCTGAAGATTTTGCCTCGGACAGATTCGCGCTGGCGATGGTGGTCTTGCTGGATGTATCGACAAACTGAATGCTCCCGGTAGGTGTCCCGGCGCCTGGCGCTACCGGCGCCACCGCACTCGATAGAACCACCTGGCCCGACACGGGAGCCATGGAAATGTTGACGCTGGTGGAAGCCGGCGAGATGACGACGTTGATGGTAGCGGTTACTGGACTCCACGTAGCATCGCCGCTATATTGCGCAACGATGGTGTTGGTCCCCACCGCGAGGCTGTTCACCTGCAGCGTGGCCGCTCCGGAAACGAGAGCCGTGGCGCCCAGAGGCAGGGGAGGCGAAAACCTGTTCGCCCGGGCCAGCCCAAAGGCCACTTGACCGGAGGGCATGGCAAACCCGGATGGCACAGTGGCCGCAATGTTTGCCGTCAGCGTGACCGCCTGACCGTATACCAGGCTGGCGGGAGACGTCGCCAGGGTCAGAGTGAGCGGGGCATTCACTGTTTGCCGATAGTTCGCTTGCGTCGATGGCCATGTGGAATCGCCGCTGTACTCAGCGACAATCGTGTGGTTTCCACCACTCAGCGTGCTGGTGGTGTACGATGCTTGCGCGTTCAAAAGCGTCACCGAAGCGAGTGAGTTGTTGCCATCGAAGAACTGCACATTCCCGGTGGGCGGATCGGCCGGAAACGGGCCTCCGCTGGTACCGATCAGGACCGTAAATGTCACAGCTTGCCCCAGCGCCGATGGATTCAAGCTGCTTCTCAAGGTCAGCGTGGTGATCGCCGGTGGCGGCGGCGGTGGCGGTGGGGGTGGCGGCGCTATTGCAGCGCTGACGGCAATGGCGCCCGATGTCCCTGTAATCGCGGAAGTGGCTGTGTCGGTGGCGGTGATGGTCTGGTTCCCGTCGGTCTTCAGCGTCACCGAGAAGGTTCCTACGCCGTTGGTCAGCGTCGAATCGGCAGGAAGCACGGCGGATCCGTCGCTGCTGGTGAAATGTATCGTGCCAGTGTAGCTGGTATCGGTGGAGTTGGATTGATTCTTGGCGGTGACCGTGAAGGTGAAGGCTACGCTTGAAGTAGCTGTCGCGGGCGTACTGAAGCTCAGGACCGATACGACGGCGCTGCCGAGCGCGCCGGCGATGGGCCCCGTGGTATTGGAGCTGTTCACCATACCGCTGAAATTGAAGACCGGTGTGGAGTTCGCGCCGCCATTTCCGGCGCCCGTTCCCCCGAGGCCGCCCATGGCGCTGGACCCGGCAGCGGCGCTATCGATGGTAACGAGCGTGCCTTCATTGACGAAAATCGCAGGCCCGGCGGCCGCTCCACCGCCGCCGCTGCCTGCGTTGATCCCGTTCACGTCGGAGCCCGCTCCGCCGGCCACCGATCCACCTAAGCTTCCCCCGGTGCCGCTCCCGAAAAACCGGCCAGCTCCGCCGCCGCCGCCCGCTCCGCCGTTGCCGCCGGTTAATTCCGATCCACCTCCGCCGCCGCCGAACCCGCCGTTGCCGCCGACCTGGACGCCGGCACCACCACCACCGCCGAAGCCTCCGTCGCCAGCGGCTGCGAGGGCGCCGATCGCGCCCGCGGAATTGGAGGCATAGCCTGGGCCTCCGGTGCCTGGAGTGGCGCCCGGATCTCCGTTTTGATCCGTGCCGCCCCCTCCGCCAAGCCCACCGGCGGACCCATCCGTGCTGGTGGTGGTGCCGTTCACTCCCGGGCTCAAGACTCCACCGCCGCCGCCGTTCGTGAGATCTCCGCTCTGCACCCCCGAAGTCACGATCCCGCCGTTTCCTCCGTTTCCTCCCAGTCCGCCGCCGCCGCCTCCATCACCTGTTCCGCCGACGGCGCAGCCATTGCCGCCGACCGCGGCGTCGTTCAAGAAAAAGACTTCGGTGACGGTAACGGTTGCGGCCACTCCGTTGACAAAGAGACCGCCCCCCAAGCCCGCGCCCCCGCCGCCACAAGCAAGCTGGGCGAGTCCGCCATTCCCTCCCTGCGCGAGAGCGTTCTGGATCTGTAGATGCGCCAGCGTGACCGCGCCTGCATCTACGAAGAAAACTCGATAAAGCGAATTGCCGTCGATGATGATGGTGCCCAATGTGCCGCCGTCGATGGTGAGATTGGAAGTGATGGGCGGAAGCGGCCCGTTCAACGTAATGGTGCACGGTCCTGCCCCGCAACTGAACAGGATGGTGTTGCCGGCGCCGCCCGCGATATTGGCAGCGAGGATCGCCGTGCGTAAATCTCCAGCAGCGCCAGCGCCCGTGCCCGGAATGCCGCCGCTAACGGCCGCAGTATCGTCAAAGCGGGTGACGGTGAACGTCGCCGCGCGAAGGAATGATGTGGAGCAGAGACAAACCAGGGCAAAAAGGAAAGCTCGAAACGTGTTGGTCATTGGGAACACACTCGCAAGGCCGCATCAAGACAATCGGCTGGCAGGAACGATCTTTATGCAGCATGGCTTGCCGATCTCGGGAATCCCGTTGTCCGATAGAAACGTGCGAGCCAGGAGTTGGGACTCGGAAGGACGCTTCGGCCGCGCGGCATGGACGGATCTTAGAGGATTATGCCAGAAAACAGAAACATGCGCAAATGTTCTGGCGTCTCCGTGGCTCTTAAACTGCGATGCGTTTAGCCGGCGCTTGGCTAGCGCGTGTTGTCGTGATGCTCCCGCGTGACGTAATGTCCGGCATCCCTATCGACGCAGGGCGCGGCCTCTTCCAGTGCATCGGGCTGAAGCGTCAGGGTGCGCGACAGCGTCCAGGGTTTCTGGAGGACCTCGGGGTCGTCGGCGGTCACCTGGTACTGAATGGTGTCTCCCACGCGCCGCAGCCGTTCGATGACGTGCAGCTTCCGGCTGTGGAACAAGCCGTTGTCTCCCAGCCAGGTTTCGTCGGTGAGCCGGGTGACATCCACTACCAGCGTGTCGCCTTCCCAATGGCCTACCGAGTCGCCATTATAGGTGGCCGCTGTTTCAGGATCGTTGCTGTGCTGGCGTCCGTCGAGCGGAATCACACGCCATTGGTTGCCGGTATTGTCGGCGTAGAGGAAGGTGACCTGTTGGGGCGTCTGCACGATCTGGTGGGGAGGTCCCAGGCGCGGGACACCAGGCGGAAAGCAATGCAGCGTGGGATCTTCCTTGGTCTGATTGTCGTCGAGTAATTTCAGCTTGGCCGCGAGTTCGGGTTTGTACTCCGGGTCGGGATCGTGCAGCGGAGCGGAGTACAGCGCGGCCGACTTCGGACTGAACGCGCCGCCGATCACGAAACTGTCGCCGACCTTCTGAATGGTGCCGATGCCGAAGAAGTGGTGCCACACGCCGTTCAGGTCGGGGCGTCCGTCCGCCAGGCGTGGAGTGGGCCGGGAAGCTGCACCGGGATTCTTGGCGGCTTCGGCGGCGTAGTTGGTTTGCGCGCGGGCGCATACAGTGGAGGCAACGATGACTGCGGCGAACGCGGTCCGCGCGAGCGTTCGATGATTGGCGAGATCAGATAGCATGACTTCCTCCTGAATGTTGGTCGAACACAAGGGCGGTTCTCGCGAGAGGCCGCTACTTTTGCGTCCTCCGCAGATTGGGGTCGGCATCTTGCGGCGACATGCTGAACACGTGGCCGTCCGGATAACTCAACCTTGTCATGAAGCCGTAGGCCGGGGTGCCGTCCTTGGCAGGGTTCGCCGTGACGGTGACCTCCTGCTTGTTGCTCAGCAGCACATCCTTGGTCAGGCCGCTGCCTCTGAAGAACAGCGGAGGCAGGGACTGGAGCGCCCAGGTGGTGGTTTTTCCGGCGTCGTCCTTCACATCCAGATAGACGAAGATGTGCGGATTGACCCAATCGACTTTGGAGACGACTCCATGCAAGGTCACGGTTTTGCCGGAGTCGAACTCCGCGGAAAAAGAATGATGCGCGATGAGGGGCAAGGCGCACAATAGTGCCGAGATGGCCGCCCATCGCAATCGATTTGTGGCTCTCATCTGATCCTCCAGGTGTTCCGATGAGTATATACTCGCGCGCGGCCGTGCACAATCGGCTTGGACGATTTGGATGCACGAGATCGCTGGCTCGGTTGTACGGGGCAAAACGATATGGGGTGGCGGAGGGTTAGGTGCGCCGCGAATCTGAGCCGACCGAAGGAGCGGTTCAAGCGTAGCGCCGCTCGTGGCGTTGAGTTTTCGGGTCTGCTGAAAGCCGGCCATCCTGAAACCTGAGCCCGGCGGTTCAGAACCAGCAGTGGGATGTCACCGTCGGTGCCTGGCGGCGCTTGGAACAGGTCCGAGACGGCATGCGCATATCGGGGGCAAGGAGGCGCCGGCTGCCCAGGCCGTCACAACTCGATATCGCCATTCGATAACGAAGTCAGTCTACCCGCGCGCGCTCGTCCGGTGTCAACAGCTTTGTATTGCGGAAACTCGGGGGTCAATTCCCGATGGCGATAGCCAGCTTCTGCGTGCCGCTGACGCCGCCCAGGCTGAAAGTCACAGGCACCGAATCGCTGGCGGCGATGTTCGGCACCGTCACGTCGAACTAGTATAGCCCGACAAAAGTCGGCGCCAGTCCGGCATAAGGGATGGTCGCCTGCGTTCCGCCAAAGGAAATCGTGAGCGGGGCGGCCAGCGTGGTAATCCCCTGAGCAATCTGGCCCGGCGGGATGCCTTCATTCACTTGGCCAAAGCCGACACCATAGAGCGTAATGGTGTCGCCAGGAACGGCGCGCTTCGAAGTGATGCCGGCAATCGCGCCGGGCGGCAGCACGTACGTTGTGCCATCGGAAAACAATCCCACCACGTACTGCGTTCCACCGATGTCGAAGCTGGACGGATCGAGCAGTCCTGGTTGTACACGCACCACGGTTGTAGAAAAAGGCGCGCTGGCGCCGGCCTCGGTGGTAACCACCAAGGGCTGTGAGCCGGGAGTCACGCCTCCGGGTAGTTGTACGTTGACCTGCGTTGGGCTGACGTAATCGACAAAAGCCGCCAGTCCGCCGATGGTCACGCTGGTGCCGTTCAGAGTGGTCGGCGCATTCACGCCGTTGAAGTTGCTGGTGCCCCATTCCTCGTTACTCTCGGCGAGATTGGTTCCATAAATTTCAATCCAGGAACCCGGCCCGAAGGTGGGGAAGCCCCCAAATTGACTGGCGCTGATCGCTCCCGTAATGGCCGGCTTGGCGCCTTGCAGCGTGAAGTGCAGGGCAAAAATGAACTCGTTCGCCGTGTTCGGATTAATGCCGCCGGACTGGACAAAGTTATAAGGGTCCACATATATTTGCTGCCAGTTCGTTTGGACCCCGGCAGCCAAAGCGCCGCTGAACCCGGAATTATAGTAGGAGGCGCCTGGCAGAATCGGGTTTGACGTTGCCGCACAGCAGATGCTGCCGATGCCATTGGTGATCCCACTCACCGGTGTGCCGTTCACCGCCCACTGTTGCACCACCTGGTCGAAATAAACTGCCGCGCTGAGCGTATAGTTCATCGTGATATTCCAGTTGCCGTTGATGTTGCCGGCCAGCGGACCACCGTTCACAGTTTTCATGTAAAAAATGTCCCACTCTCCGTTGGAACCCGTGGGCACCTGCTGTTGCCAGATGCTGACCGCCCCGTTGTCCACGGTCACCGGAGTGGAACTGAAGGTGGTGGTAGCAGAATAAGTATCCGGCGCGTTGGTACCGCCGAACGTCAGTGGCGAGCCAATGGGAATGATGTTGGGTCCGGTCACCGCCGCGCAAACGATCTTCGAGCCAGCCAGCGTGAGAACCGCAACCAGTCTCCAGGAAACCATCCGATTCATTCGAACTTGAAACCTCCAAACTCTCACCATTCTAACTGCTATGCTGTGAGTCCTATGGGGCGCATTCTCATGGGAGTCATGGTACTGTCCGCTCTCTCCTTCTCACAATCGAAAACAGATTCATTGGACCGGTTTGCATCGGAATTCTGGGCGTGGCGCGCGCAATATAGACCGTTCTCGTTTGACGATGTTCCGCGCATGGAACACGCTTCCGGTGTGCGGGATTGGTCTCCGGCGGCAGTGGCTAAACAGCGTGCGGAACTCGCCGAATTCGAGCGCCGGTGGAAAGCTCTGGCAACAGATGGTTGGCCAGTTGGACGAATGGTCGACTACCGGTTGCTCGGCTCCGCCTTGGCGCGCGTCCGCTGGGAGCTGGATGTGAATCCGCGCTGGCAGCGCGACCCGGCGTTCTACGTCGAGCAGACCATCGACCCGCTCCAGGAGGAACTCATGCCTCCGCCGCCCTTCAGCGCAGCGCGTTCGCGCGAGATTGTGGCAAGGACTCAAAATATTCCTTCCATCCTGGAACAAGCCAAGCTCAATCTCAAAGCCGGGGCTCCGTTCGCGCAATTAACCATCGCGATGCTCTCCGATATCGATGCGCGCCTGGCCCGCGTGGAGCACGGTGTGTCGCCGTTGCTCGCAACCGATGATCAGCGCGCGCAGTTTCGGACTGCGATCGCCGCGGCGAGCAAGGCGCTGATCGACTATCGCACCTGGCTGAACCAAAAGCTGCCCAGCATGCGGCAGGATTTCGTTTTGGGCGACGAGGCTTACGGATTCTTCCTCCATCGGGTGGCCCTGCTGCCCTATACCCCTGACCAATTGCTGACGATGGCGCGCCAGGATTCCGAACGCGTTCTTGCGATGGAAAGCTACGAACACCAGCGCGACCTTCACGCGCCTGAATTGAAGATGGCGGCCACTGCCGAGGAAGAAGCTGCTCGCATGGCGCGGGACGATGCGCAGATTCGCAGCTACTTGAACGATCATCAGATCCTGACCGTCCCCCCTGACTTGCCGCATTGGACCCTCCGTCCGGCGCCGGATTACATCGCGGCCTTCGACGGCTTCGGCGAGCTTGATGACTTCACCGGCCCGTCGCGCCTCCATCAGAATGGAACGCGCTGGATCCATCCGCCCTCGAGCGATCTTGGTTATTTCTGGAAAGCATACGCGCAAGATCCGCGCACCACGGGCGTGCATGAAGGTGTGCCTGGGCACTTCTTCCAGTTGTCGCTGGCCTGGCGCAATCGGGATCCGATCCGGCGTCAGTATTACGATTCGGGCGCCAACGAAGGCATCGGATTCTATGCCGAAGAGATGATGCTGGACGCCGGACTGTATGACGACAGCCCGCGATCCCGCGAGATCATCTACAACTTTGCGCGTTTGCGAGCATTGCGCGTGGAGGTGGACGTAAAACTCGCGCTCGGGCAGTTCACCATCGCACAGGCGGCCGACTATTTAGCCCGCACCGTGCCGATGGACCGAGGGACTGCCGATGGCGAAGCCGCGTCGTTTGCCACCGCTCCCGGCCTCGGCATCGCGTATGAGATTGGCAAGCTGCAGATCGAGCGGATGCTGGCCGACCGGCGTCTGCAGCAGGGCGGCAAATTCAGCCTGCGCGTGTTTCACGATTATGTCTGGACCAACGGCAATGTGCCGCTATCGCTGCAGCGCTGGGAATTGCTAGGGCTGAATGATGACATAAAGAAGGTGGACGAATTGGCGAAGTGAGTCTAAAGATTCGCCTCCGCCCTATCTTACGTCGCCAGGGCGGCTAAACCCGATGCCAGATCGGATGCCTGCGGAATCACGGTGGTGAGTTGCGTGAGATCGAGCACGTGCTTCACGTGCGTACTGGCCCCCACCAGCACGAAACGCCCACCCGGTTTGCGTACAACCGAAGCGTAGACGCCGACGAGGAAGGTCACTCCCAAAGATCCCAGCGAAGTGACATCTTGAAAATCGGCCAGCACCTGCTCGCAATCCATCCGCTTGATGTCGCCCATCCTGGTTTGCACGTAGTCCATCTCGGGCCCGGCCACGAAGCGCCCTTTGCAGCGCAGGATACACACGTGATCGTGTTGTTCGATGTCGATCACCATGGGGTCCTTCATCGAGAACGTTTTTTGATCTATAGCGGTCATTTCAGCCTCACCACAGATAGCGAGAGCGGATCGAAAAGTCCGCCTATGCTCCGAGCCTTCCAGACAGGTTCAGCAAACTGGCCGCTAGCGGGCGAATTTCCGCCAGGAAGGTTGTCATCTCCAATGGGTGGTTCGGGTCACCCAAAATCACGGCCGGTTTGACGTTGGTGGGAGTGGAGATAATCAAGTCGGTAAGTCCCGCGGTCTGCGGCGCCAGCCAGAAGGCTTCCAGGTTCAGTCCGGGAACCGTCAGCAGGCGTAATTCGTAGTCTGCGGCCTGAATGCTTGCCGGGAGCAGTGTGGCAAGCTGGTGCGAGGTAGTCCACGTTTCCCAAATGAGGTCGCCATACTGTACGGCGACCAGTTTCCAGCGAGCGCCCCGTTGGATCACTCTTCCGAGCACGGATGTGGTACTCGAGCTTCCCGCGAAAAAGCCCCATCCAGCGGGGGCCGGCGAGATCACGCCAGTGTTGCTGGCTGCGTCCGCAAGACTCAGCGCGAATATCTGGATCATGGTTGTGACATTGGGAGGGCCGCCGGCACCCGTGCTGACGTCGGCCGCGGTGGGAATAGGCGGCGCGGTGCCCACGTAAGTCTCGCGAACAACCGTACCGGGAGGGCCGCCGGGGAGAAACGCCGGAAGTCCATTGGAAAACGCCGCCAGGCAGGCACTTGGGGCGGCTGGAATTGAGAGTGGCATAGAACCTTCTTTCGAATTTACTTTGCGTTTAAGACTTGCCCGCAGTCAGCAGGTACGTATCAACCCAGAAACCTGCTTCCTGGTAATTGTCCACGAACGCGTCGTAATCCCAGAAACCAGGGGAAGCAACGGTGGTGGAAGCAGGATCCTGCACGTGTACCATCTGCTGGCCTGTATTTAGAACCTTGCAGCCATCCAGAACAACGAAATGCGCTCCGTCGCCTCGCCACTTGATTCTTGCGGCCATCGGGAGCTGCACCTTCACCCAATTCTGGATGCACTCAAATGTCAGGTGCTGGCTAGCCAGGGCTCCGTTCGGCATTAAATTCCCGGTGATCTGAAGCACGGCATCCAGCGCCTCCGGTTGATTGCAGGCATCGTTCCCCGGTTTGCCGCAATCTGCCGATGTCACTCCCTGTTGTCTGAATAGCTCTGTCGCCAGCGTGGGTTGCGTCCAAGCAGGGCCTTCGGTCGCCGGCGGAGCGTCCAGGAAATCATTTACCGAGACGCCCACCGCCGCCCAGCACCAAAAGCTCTCCTGCTGAGTTTGCATGATAAAGGATCGCGCCATGTTGGGGTCTGACTGAACCTGCGTGGGGTTGACTGTGACAGCGGTGGATTCTGTGTCGCCATCGGACCCGTCGGAAGATGCCGGATCTTGGCTCGAGCAGCAACCGCTGATGACGATGGGGCCGATGATGATCGGACCGCCGCACCCGGTTCCGGAGCCACTACCGCCCGGCCCGGTGCCGAAGTTCTTCCCGCTGCCGCCCGGTCCGGTGCCGAAATTCTTGCCGCTGCCGCCAGAGCCCGTGCCCGCATTCTTCCCGCCGCCGCCAGGCCCAGTGCCGAAATTCTTCCCGCTACCGCCCTGTGAACCATCGCCGTTCGCAAAGACATCCCCGCTGATTACGATCGGTCCGATCACTACCGGACAGCAGCAGTCCGATCCAGTTTCATCGCCTCCTGGCCCGGTGGGGAAATTCTTCCCGCTACCGCCAGGCCCGGTGGGAAAATTCTTCCCACTACCGCCCGGCCCAGTACCGAAATTCTTGCCGCTGCCACCGGATCCCTGCTCTGTGTTGGGTTTCCCCGCGGACGGTCCGCCCACTGTGATCCGCACCGTGCCATTGCGGACCTGGATATCGAACTCGATTGCCATCGATTCTCTCCTTGTTTATTTGTCTATTTCTTTGCGTGCCGCGACGCTACTAACTGCTCAAAGCGAGGATCCTGGTGCAAGTCCGCCAAATCGGGCCATCGGACAGTCTCCAACAGGACGGAGTCGGGAGAAGCGCGTAGAATCGCCAGAGCATCATCGCGCTTGCCCAGCGTCTCATATACGTCTACTGCTATGTCGCGCGGATTAGCGTCCTCCGGCGACAGCTGCAAAGCCTGAGCGATTTCCGATTCGGCTCGTGCCCGGTTCCCAAGGCGCGCACACAGAAATGCGACGCGGGCTCTGACCAGGCCATCGCGCGGATCGCGAGCCAGTTCCGCTTCGGCCAATTCCAGGCTTCGTTTATAAGCCTGTCTGGATGCCTCCGGCTGGTTCGCCCGCCGGTAAGCGGTTCCCAAATTCATCAGTACCAGGTACTGCTCGTGGATTCCGCTAGAAGCTTGGATTAGAAACGGGATCGCTTCCCGATCCTTGCCCTGGAACATCAACGTGAGGCCGAGGTTGTTCAGGGCTGGCACTGTCGCGTGGAACTCAGTGGCGGTGCGAAGCTCCCGCTCAGCCTCGGCGAATCGCGCTAATTCCTGGTAAGCGGTGCCCAAAGCATAATGGGTATCCGACTCACCGGGCGCCAGCGCGACGCATTTTTCAAATTGCCGCGCGGCTTCCGTTGTGTCGCCTTGCTGGCGATAGAAGGTACCTAAATCCTGATAGACCCTGAAGTAATTCGGCTCCAGCTCCGCCGCTTTCTCAAATGCTGCCTGCGCCAGATCCAGGCGATTGTTGCGCTCGTAAACCTGCCCCAGCCGCCGGTAGGCGTCTCCGTTGGATGGCTCCAGCTCGATGGCTCTCTGATACTCCGCCTCGGCCTGCTCATAAAAGCCTGCGTTGGCCCGGAGTAATCCGGCCACGCGATGAACGGGGGCCAGATCGAGATCGCGGTCCTGCGCCTGCCGAATCGATTCCGTCGTCCGGTCCAGCCACGCCTGGTCCTCGGTCATGAAATATTTGAACCATTGCGCTTCGGCCAGCCCGGCCCAGGTGAGCGCGGAATCGGGATCGGCTGCCACCGCGTTTTCGAGCAGCGGCAGCGCCTTGTCGACGGTCGAATTTTGTCGCGTATAGGCCAGTCCCGCCAGGTAATCCTTCTTGGCGTCGGCATTCACCGGAGCGGCCGGCAGCGACGGTAGATGGAGAGCGGCCGTAACCATGCCGGCCAGCGCTGCCGGGGCATAACGAACTTCACCCGGCGCGTATTCGGCGCTCCAATCGCCGGAGTTGGCCTGGGTCCGCGTGTCGGTTAGAAAAGCGTGCAGCATCACTCGTCCACCTTCGCGGGCGATGGTTCCTCGCACTACGTGGGTGGCGCCCAGCGCGGTTCTCGCTGCTCCGGCGGAGTCTACATGCCGCGCTATGACATCGTTTAGCGGGACGATCTTCAGCCGGGCGCGCTTGCCGCCCTGGAGCTTCGCCAGCTCCGCGGCCGCATCGCGCGATACAGCTTCGGCCAGTCCGGCTGCGTCCGGTCCGCCTTCCAGAGGAAGCAGGGCGATGCTCATGGATTCTTGCGGCGCCGTAGCACGTTGGTAGGTAACCAGCCCAGAGACCGCAGCCAGCAAGATTGCGGCGGCGGCAGCCAGCCACCACCGGCGGGCACGCGATGGTTCCAGGGCGGCAGCCACTTCACTCGCATCATTGAAGCGCTTAGCCGGATCCGGGTCCAGGCACTTCTGCACGATGGAGTCCCAGCCGCGCCCCAGCGCCGCCGGCTTCTGATTCAGGCGGTCCTGCCAGGGCGATTTCGGAAGGATAAGGACGCCGGCCGGCAGCCAGCTCGTATAGAATCACTCCCAGCGCATATATGTCTGAGGCAGCCGCGGGTTTTTCGCCCTTCCACAGCTCCGGCGCCATGTAATCCGGCGTTCCGCCCGCCTGGCTTGCGGCCGACGCGCCGCCGGGGAGGGTGGCCGTCTCGTCTCCCGCGGCCCCGCGCGGCTTGCGCGCC
Source organism: Bryobacterales bacterium (assembly GCA_963713415.1). Taxonomy (GTDB): domain Bacteria; phylum Acidobacteriota; class Terriglobia; order Bryobacterales; family Bryobacteraceae; genus Palsa-89. Next base: position 622,152 of record CAVQLV010000004.1, read on the forward strand.
AGCCCGAAGTCGGTGATCACGGCGCGCTCGTCGCCACCGGCATCCCGAGTGAGAATCACGTTGTTGCTCTTGAGATCGCCGTGCACCACCCGGTTGCGATGCGCTTCCGCCAGTCCCGCGCAGATCTGCCGTGCGATGGCCTGGCCTTCCGCTTCCGGCAGCTTCCCACGGCCCAGACGCGCGGCCAGCGTCTCACCGTCCAGAAACTCCATGGTGAGAAAATCGATCTCGCCGCTGGGTGTGGAGGCGGTGTGGATCTCGAAAATCTTGCACACGTTTGGATGGCTGATTTCGCTGGCGTGCCGCACTTCGGGCGGCAGACGCTGGCGGAATCCGGTCTTGGCGCACTTCAGAGCGATGCGCCGGCCCAGCTTTTCGTCGCGCGCCTCGTATACAATGCCCATGCCACCCTGCGCCACTTCCCGGACAATCCGGAATCGGTCCGCCAGCAAATCCCCTGGCGCAAACTGATGCTGGGGCAGCGCCGGAAACAAAGGCTCCAGCAGGAAATCCTGCATGCGGTGGTTCCACCGCACGTAGTCCCACACCTGGCTGAACAGTTCCGTATCGCCGCCGCAGGCCGTGCGCAGATAGGCTTCCTGCGTAGCGGGAGGCTGGCTCAACGCCATTTCCACCAGACTCATTACCAGGTCGTCATCCTGCGCTTGGGGCATCGCCCGGCTCCATCCGCGTATATAGCCAGCGGCGGGCATCGCTCCAGGTTCGTTGCATGGTGCGGAGCTTTACGCCCATCGCCTCGGCCGCTTCATCGTCCGTCAAGCCCAGGAAAAACTTCATTTCCACGAGCATGCTCCATTCCGGCTTGGTTTCCGACAGTTCATCCAGCAGCCGGTCCACCGATATGGCCAAGTCGACTTTCTCGCTGTCGGCCGGAAGGAGGTTTTCGAATCCCTCCAGCGCCACGAACTCGGCTGAAGGGCGTCCCCGGGCATGATCGATCAGATACCGTCGCATGGCTCTAGCTGCTATAGCGTAAAAATGCTTCCGATTCTGCCAATCCCGTTCCTTGGCCGCCACCATGCGGAAATAAACCTGGTCCACCAGTTCGGTGGCCTGCAGGGTATGGCCTTTGCGCTCGCGCTGCATCAGATAGTGAGCCAGCTTTCGTAGGTTCGGGAGGACGAGAGTAAAGAGCTGGTTTTCAGCCTCGCGGCTTCCCGCCCGCCATTCGTGAAGAAGGAGCGTGATGTCACCCATGGGCGTGTCCATAGGGCTCATCGCATGTGGGCGAATTCTACCATATAGATCCGCAGAAAGCGATGGCTGCGTGTTTTGGGCATCGAACGCGCTTGCGGCGGCCCTGGAATTTCCGGTTGGCGGACTTTTCCACGCTTCACGCTATCCACGTCGAGAGTTAGGAACCCGGTTCTAAATCATCCGGGAAAAAAGGAGATGCATATGAAGAGTCTGAAGCAGTTTGTCGTGGTGGTGGCTTTCGCCGCCCTGTCAGGTATCGGTCTGCGCGCGCAGACAATCGATCTGCGGGCGTCTATCCCGTTCGATTTTCACGCCGGTAACAGGCTGTTGCCCGCCGGCGAGTACCAGATTCACGAAGATGGCGGCCTGATCTTCTTGCATGGCTCGGGTGCCGGCAACCAAAACCAGGTATTGATGACCATTGGGGCCACCAGTCGATATGCGCCTCGCAAGGCGCGGCTGGATTTCAACCTTTACGGTAATGAGTATTTCCTGACGGAGGTATGGAGTTCGACCACGCGGGACGGACGTCTGACGCTCCCGACAGCCCGTGAAAGGGAACTAGCCAAACGGGGCGATAATCCGGTCCAAGTTGCAGTAGCTCTCAATGGCGGCAAGTAGTCAGGGAATTTTAACCCTGTCGTGCAAACTCGCAACTTCGTGCGGCGCGAATATCCTCCCGGCAAAGGAGGAGTTGCGCCGTACGTTGGCGTTATGCCGATCCGGGTTCACGAATCCACGGGATTCGTAGCGAACACCGACAGTTCCGGAGTGAAGCCGCGGTCGTCCATTTCCAGCACGGCGCGAATCATGTGTGCGATGTCTTCGCTCCGCAGCTTGCTCGCGTTGTCCGCTTGCGGAAACCCGGCCCGGCGCGCGAAGTCCGTGATCACTTCGCTCGGGTTAATCAGGAACACGCGCACGTTGTACTTCCGCAGCTCCGCGCGCCAGCACTCGGTCATCCCTCGCAGTGCAAATTTGCTCGCGTAGTACGCCGTCCCTTTGGGCGCGCCACGAAGCGAAGCGGTGGAAGAGATGTTGATCAGATTCCCGCGCTTGCGTTCCTTGAAACTTTTCGCCGCTTCGCGCGCCATCAGCATCGCGCCCGTCACGTTGGTGGCGAAGACGGCGTCAAAACTGGCGCGGTCCATGTCGGCCAGTTCTTTGAAAACGCCGATCCCGGCATTATTGATCAGAATATCCAGATCGCCCAGCTTCTCCTTCACTTCGCGAAAAGTTCGCAGGACATCGGCTTCGCTCGCGACATCCGCCTGAATGCCCAACACCCCGAGCGACCGCGCCGCTTCGGCCAACCGTTCCGGGTCGCGCCCGGTGATGGCGACGCGCGCGCCAGCCTGCTTCAATACCTCGGCCGCGGCCCGGCCAATGCCGCTTGATCCGCCGGTAATCAGAACTACTGCGTTCTTAAGATCCATGTGTGTAGCGTACCTTGATAAGATGGCCGTCGAAAAATTCCTCAGAGGCGTCTCCCGATTCCAACGGACCGTCTATCCGAAGAGCCGCGACTTGTTCGAGAAACTAGCGGTCGGCCAGCGTCCCGATGCGCTGTTCATCACTTGCGCCGATTCGCGTATCGATCCTTGTCTCCTCACCCAAACTACACCTGGTGAGTTGTTCATCTGCCGGGTGATCGGCAACATCGTCCCGCTTTATCCCGATTCGCTCGGCGGGGTTTCGGCCACCATCGAATATGCGGTGGGCGTGCTGCGCGTGCCCGACGTGATCATCTGCGGCCACACCGATTGCGGCGTCATCAAGGGAGCGCTCCATCCCGACGCTTTGTCGGAATATGCCGCCGTGTGGAACTGGCTGCGGCATGCGAATATCCAGTATCGTCAGGCCGACCCCAGAGCCGAGCTGGTTCTCGCGCTCACCGAAGAGAACGTGGTCACGCAATTGAAGAACCTGCGCTCGCATCCCTCTGTTGCGAATCGCCTGCTCGCGGGCGACCTGTCGTTGCATGGCTGGGTGTATCACATCGGCGCCGGCGGCGTGACCGTCTACAACCAGGAGAGCGGGAAGTTCGAAACCCCAGTCATGAGCGACACTGCTTAGCTCACAGATGCCCCGAAACGTTGCAGCAATGCGTCGATTTGCTCCTTTCCCGTTGGGTATTCGACCTCGTTTACACGCGCGCCTGCGTTGAGTAACTCTTCGATGATCTGAAGCTGACCCGGCCGCGGCTCGTGGATGGCCGACCAGACGGCCGTTCCGAGCACCGTAGCTCCGTACATGCTGCGCGTTTCGAGCGGCGCCTTTGGCCGAAGCAGTAATCGCACGATTTCCAATTGCCCGCGGTTTGCGGCCCAGTGCAGCGCGTCCATACCTGTGCTTGCTCCGGCCGATGGATCCACGGTTTGCGCGAGCAGGTACTCTGCGACGTCCGTCCGGCCCAGAAAGCAAGCGCATGTGAGCGCTCCAGCAACCGCCTGAGGTTCGCCGCGAAAGCGTCCTTCCTGATGCCATCGAATGATCTGTGCGGGGCCGGTAACAAAATTGAGTCCCGCGGTAAAGCACGGCTCAAGCCGCGAGAAGTCGCCTCTCTGCAGTCCTTGGAGGGCATCACGAAAGCTGCCATCATCGTTTTCAGTTCGCACCATCGCCTCCCGAGTCCGAAGCTTCGCGGCGGGTTCCAGACAAAATACTAGAGCGTGAGGCCGCGGGTCAAAAGTAGCTTCGGTCTTTTCGCGCTTCAGCCGCGAAAGGTGCAAACATGATTTATGACACAACGCTCGCTACCGCGCATCGCCCTGCTTCTCTCCATTAGCCCGCTGCTCCCAGCCGCAAACTATACCTTGAAAGTCACGCCGCAGACCATCGCCTGGGGCTACTATTGGTCGGCCGCAAAGCCCGTGCTCACTATCCGATCGGGCGATACGGTGGAAATCCAAACCGTCTCCGGAAATCCCGAGCGGCTGGTGCAGGCGGGCCTGCCGCCGGATCAAATCCAGCCCGCGCTGCGCACCATATACAAAGAAATCCCACAGGATCAGCGGGGACCCGGCGGCCATCTGTTAACCGGCCCCGTTGCGATCGAAGGCGCCGAACCAGGCGACGTACTGGAGGTGCGGATTCGCGAAATCCGTTTGGATGTTCCGTTCGCCTATAACAGCTTTCGCAAAGGCTCGGGTTTCTTGCCGGACGAGTTCGAAGGCTCTCACACCAAAATCATTCCGCTGGATCGTGCGCGCAATGTTGCAACATTCGCACCGGGCATCGAGATTCCGCTCCGGCCGTTCTTCGGCAGCATGGGCGTGGCGCCGCCTGAGAGCGCAGGCAAGGTGAACAGCGCTCCGCCGGGAATTCACGCGGGCAATTTGGACAACAAGGAACTGGTGGCGGGAACCACACTGTACATTCCGGTCCACGCGCGCGGCGCGCTGTTCGAAGTGGGCGACGGCCATGCCGGTATGGGGAACGGCGAAGTGGATATCACGGCGATGGAAACCTCGCTCACCGGCGTCTTCCAGTTCATCCTGCGCAAAGATATGCATCTGAAATGGCCGCGCGCTGAAACACCCACGCATTGGATCACCATGGGGCTCGATCCCGACTTGATGCAGGCCACCAAAATCGCGCTGCATGAGACGCTGGATTTCCTGATGAACGAGAAACATTTGAGCCGGGAGGACGCGTACATGCTGGCGAGCGTCGCGGTGGATTTCGACATCACGCAGCTCGTGGACGGGACCAAAGGCGTGCACGGTATGATTCCCAAGAGCATTTTCAAGAAAAGCAATTAAGAACGCAGCCCAGGAGGAAAACAAAATGGCAAACAGTTTTGGTGCAGATATTCTGATTCAAGCGCCAGATCCCAAGAGCGCCGCATCCTTTTATGTCGAAAAGCTCGGATTCAAGATCACCGGCGAAACCCCGAACATGATCAGCCTGCATGGCGAGCACATCAATTTGTTCATTGAACTCGGCCCGGCGCTAGGTCCGGTGTTGGAAGTGACGGTCGCGAGCGTGGACGAGGCTAAGCTCCGGCTGACCAAGTGCGGCTGCGACATCGTCAAGGATGAACCGGATTTCCCGAGAACCTACGTCAAAGATCCGTTCGGCTTGATCTACAACCTGACGACCTGAGCAACCGGGCCAGGGCGGCGCCTCTACTCATAGAACGCGGGCGCCTTTTTCAGCTTTTGATTGCCCAGAAAATCATGCTGGATCCACAATTTCGCGCCCGTCTTCTTCAAGAACGCCTCAATATCCGCCCTGGACGCGGCGGTTTGCTCTTTGTTGAACTCGGCCACCGGCAAGCGGTGAAGCGTACGCTCCTCCGGATAATGATACAGGTCGCCACTCAACACCACAGGCCCCGTCTTCGCTAGCTTCAGAAACAAAACCTGATGCCCCGGCGTATGTCCGGGCGCGGATTTGATGATCACCGTCCCGTCTCCAAAAACATCGTATTCGTCTTGATCGATGATCACGGTCTTGCTGTTCTTCAGCAGGTTGTAATTGGCGGGGTCCGAGCGCGGGATCGGCTCGCCGGAAAACATACGGTCGCGCTCCACCTGTCGCACCAGCCATGTGGACCCGGCAAAAGCATTCGCGTTCGCCACGTGATCGCCATGATAGTGCGACATGGCGAGATAGGTGATGTCGGCGGGCGTATAGCCCACCGCCGCGAGTTGCGGCAGCAGCGGCTTGTCCTGTGTAACCACGCCAGCCGCCGCGGGGCCCCCGCCGGGTGGGAACGCGCGATCGGGAATGTCGCCGTTATCCCACATCAACGTCCCTTTGGGGTGGGCGATCAGGAAGCAGGGAATCGCCATTTCGGTCGATCCCACTTCTTCCTTCTTCAGCGAATATGCGTCCACGGTGGTGGTGTGGATGGTCCCGCAATCGAAGACGTAGAGCCGCAGCGATTTCAGAGCCTTGGCGTGCTTGGGCGCCGCAGGCAATGACGCGACGGCCCAGCATGCGCCCAGCAGGATCGCAATGGACTTGTTCATAAACACGCTATAGTCTACACCTGTGCGACTAACAATTCCCGAGGCGCGTCAACTCACCGAGCGCGTCATGGCTGCGCTGGGTCATGACGTTCATGACGCTCATTTAATCGCCGATCACCTGATCGATTGCGAACTGCGCGGGCTCCATTATGGCGGCCTGGCGCGTGCTATCAGCATTGCCGAGCGCATCGAACGCCAGGGCGACCATCGCCGTCCCATCACGACGCTGCATGAGACGCCCGTGTCCGCGCGGATCGATGGTGGCGACCAGATCGGCTACATCGTCGCCCATCGCGCCACCTCGATTGCGATCGACAAGGCCGAGGCCGCCGGCATCGCGGTGGTGGGGGCGAACGACACCTGGTACACTGGCATGCTCTCGTACTACGCCGAAATGGCCGCTGCGCGCGGCCTGGTGAGTATGATCGCGTCGAACGCATCGCCGTGGGTGGCGCCGCACGGAGCGACGGAAGGCCGGCTGGGAACCAATCCGATCTGCTTCGGCTTTCCGAGCGCGGCTGAGCCAATCATTCTCGACATCGGAACATCGGCGATCATCCACGCCGAAGTAACTCTGGCGCGCCGCCTCGGCAACGAACTGCCCGAAAACGTCGTTTTCGATCGAGAAGGCCAGCCAACACGCGATCCAAGTGCGGCGCTTGCCGGTGCGTTCGCCGTTTGGGGTGGCCACAGAGGCTCGGGCCTAGCGATCGTTGTCCAGCTTCTCGGCATCCTGGCGGGTTCTCCGTCCATTCCAGCTGAACTCGCCGGCTTCGGCTACCTCATCGTGGCGATGCGGCCTGACCTGATGGGCCCGGCGGAAACATTTCGCACGAACGTGTCGGCCTTCGCCGATGCGGTGCGATCCGCTCGCCCCATCGCTGGAGGCGAACCCGTACGCATGCCATTTGATCGGTCGCGGCGCGAGCGCGCCCGCCGCTTGGCCGAAAATGCAATCGAGATTCCCGACGTGCTCGTAAACCAGTTGACGATTATCGCTTCGGCTCGTCCCCGATAGTTCGCCCGTCAGCCAGGGTCACCTTCCGCCCATCGGCCGAATGCGATGCGTCTTTGGCTGGGAACCCGTGCACGATCACTTTATCTCCGGGCTTGAGCGTATCGCGCGTCCAGCCTCGCCGCGCCAGCCGGTTCGGCCCTCCCGTTTCACAGGCCCAATTCACGACGCTGCCGTCGTCTTGAGCGACATCCACGTAATAATGCACGTGCGGGTTTTGCCAGTCGATACGAGTCACCACGCCTTCGAGCGTAATCGGCTTGGACTCATCGTACTCATTGGCGAACGCATGATGCGCGGCAACCGGCATACCGCTCGCGAGAAATGTAATCATTGCCATCGAGAGGTGGATTCGATTGGACATAGCCGTATCCCAACATTATCGCGCGGTCATGTTAACGAAAAAGGGCGGCCCCGAAGTTCTCGAAGTCGTTGAGTTGCCTCTCGATCCCCCAGGCCCTGGACAACTGCGCGTGCGTGTGTGCGCTGCCGGTGTCGGGTCGACCGACCTGATGATGCTGGGTGGAGGCTACCGTTATGCGCCGAAGATTCCATTCATCCCGGGCTACGAAGTTGCGGGTGTGGTGGATGCCATCGGAGCCGGTGTCGCCGGATTTGAAGTGGGGCAGCATGTCGCAGCGCTCACTGTTTACGGCGGCTTCGCGGAATTTCTTGTAAGGGAGGCCGAGCACTTCCTGCCAATTCCGCGTGGTGTCTCCGATCGCGATGCCGCCGCGGTGATCTTGAATTATGGGACCGCTTGGCAAATGATCCATCGCGTTGCGCAAGTGCGCGCCGGCCAAACTGCGCTAGTCACGGGCGCGGCCGGAGGCGTGGGCACCGCCGCTCTGCAACTGCTGAAGCTGGCGGGAGTGAAGACGTACGGCGCCGCTTCGGCGTCCAAGCACGGTCTGGTGCATTCACTCGGCGCAATACCTATCGACTATCGCGCTGGGTCCCGCGCTGGCTCCATCGATAGCCTCACGCGTGCCGTGGAACCTGGCGGCGTCGATTATGCATTCGACGCGGTCGGTGGCCCGAACATCGGGCCGTGCATCGGCGCACTCCGGCGCGGCGGCACATTGGTCGCGTTTGGTTTTATGGGGGCTCCAGGAAAAGTTTCCCAACTCGTTATGTTCGCCAATATTTTCCTCGGGTCGCGCTTGCGCGGCCGGCACGGGAAATTCTACGGCATCACGATGCTGTATCGAAAGGACCCCAAGCTGCTGCGCGATGATCTGACCAAAATCTTCGCGCTCCTTGCCGAGAAAAAGATCGATCCACTGGTCACACGCACGTTCCCGCTGCTGGAAGCGAGACAAGCGCTCGAGCTGCTGGCGTCGGGTTCCGTGGAGGGCAAGATTGTGCTGGGCAATGGCTGATCACTGCGTCGCCACCACTTTCGAATCCACCTGAAACTTGCGGTAATTATTCCAGGTAGTCTCTTCTTCCCCTACCAGCTTCTTCACCAAACCCAGCCGCGCCGCGCCTTGCACCACTTCGCGCTTGGGCAGCCACACGTCATCGTTCACCCGCGTCTGCTCGAACTCCAGCTTCGCCCCCGGCGCCAGCCGCGCGATAAACAGACCAAACGAAATCGTCGCAGTGGTCTCGGCTTCCAAACGCACCCATTGATATTCGGTCTTATCGATCCAAACCTTGGCCTTGACCTTGAGCAGCGGCTTCGCATCGCCATGCTTTGGCTTCGCGCCCGGCTTGGGAGTGGCCGAGATCACCCACACGTCGTGGCCATCGATCTTCTGGTCGCCTAGCAGCTTGAAATCGAACAGGTCGGGAACCTCGCGCAGAAACTCGCGATCCTTCTCCCGCTCATGCTCGAAATCCGCTTCCCGCCGCGCGCGCTCCTTGGGCGTCTCGTGCTCCCGCTTGGCCACCTCGCGATCCAGTTTCACCTGCTCCTTGCGCTGATCCTCTGCCGATAGCGCCTTCCCGTTGCGTTCCAGCATGCGGTGATGCGGCTCACCATACATCACAACGGTCTCCCACTCTTCCGTCTTCTGCGATTTCACCTGGCCGTCTGAATCCACCAGACGATCGGTTGTCCGCGCGATCCAGGTATAGTCCTTCATGCGCTGCCAATTCGATTGGTCCAGCTCGACGGATCTGGCGACGATCGCACGCGCGTCCTGCGCAACCAGGGCGCCTGGCCGTTAGCAGCCCCAGCAACCAGGTTTTTCCCGTTAACCGAGCGACCATTCGTGCCCCACGCGCGTCGCCACCACGCGATCGGGATGGTGGCCCGCGGCTGCAAGAAAGCGTTCCACCGGCTCCAGATAAGGTTCGCGGCTCAGCCGGAACGTCTGGTGATGCACCGGCAGCAAATGCTCGGCGCCGCAATCGGCGCCCATGCGCCAGGCTTCTTCCGGATTGCAATGCACGTAAATCCACGGATCATAGGCGCCAATCGGCAGGATCGCCAGGTCCACCGGCTTCGGCGCGCGCACGGCTTTGAACGAATCCGTAAAAGCGGTATCGCCGCCAAACACTACGCGATGCCGCCCGTTCTCGATCAGGTAACCGTTGTACCCGCGATGCACGTCGGTGCGCATGCGAGCTCCCCAATGCTTCACCCGCAGCCCCAAAATCGAGAGCGGACCCACGCGCACGCGTTCGCCCCAGCCCACTTCCTGCACGCTCTGATAGCGCCGCACACGCAGCAGATCGCTCGTATACCTCGCCGTCACCACCGCCGTCCCCGCGCGCTCCAGACTGCGCAACGTAGCCAGATCGAAATGATCGAAATGCGCGTGCGACAGCAAAATCAAATCGATGTGCGGCAACTGCGCGCGGCTTACCGCGGGCGCCACCAATCTGCGCAGCCCAACCGTCACCGGACCCATCCGCACTCCGCAGCGTGACCCCAGGATCGGATCGGTCAGAATGGTAAATCCGTCCATCTTCAGCAGCACCGTGCTATGGCCCAGCCATGCCGCATGCAATCCCGTATCGGCCCAGCGCTTGGGATGCGGTGTAAAGGGCGCGGCCGGAACGGCGCATTTGCGTTCCTCGCGATAGCGCTTGAAATACTCCGGCGCGGCCTTCCGGGCGTAACGCGCCGCCCCGGCCCATTGTCCCAGTTGCGCCCTGCGATTTTCCCTGCCAGTTAAAACATCACCAGCCAAAACGTTCTTCCTTCCACGGATCGCCATGCATGATGGTACCCGTTGCGCTCCCAAAATCCAGCCTTGTCGCGACTCAGCAGCTCCACTCCCGCGATCCACTTCGCGCTCTTCCAGGCGTACAATTGCGGCACGATCAGCCGTGCCGGCCAGCCATGTTCTTCGGTCAGCGGTTGGGCATCGTGCAGAAACGCCACCAGCGCATCCTCGGCCAGAAAATCCGCCAGTGGAAGATTGGTGCTGAACCCCGCATCACATCCGCGCGCCAGCACGTATTCGGCCCCGGGCAGCGTTCCGCCCGCCAGTTCCAGCAGCTTCCCCGTCGAAACGCCTTCCCACGTATTGCCCAATCGCGACCAGCGCGTCACACAATGAAAATCGGCAAACACCTTCACGCGCTGTAGCTGCTGGAACTCCTGCCAGTTCCACTCTGTCGGATTCGCCACCAGGCCGCCGATCGAAAACTTCCAGCCTTCCAGCGATATCGGTGGCGCGCCGCTGGTATCCAGAATGGGCCATTTCCTGGTCCGGCTCTGCCCCGGAGGGACGCGATTCGCCCGCCGCGTGTCGGGACTCACAATCACTCCACCGCCGGCATCCTCGGGAACGAGTACACGTTCCTCTTGGGTCTTGTTTTGGTCCATGGCAAACATCGGCGCCGATATCCGGTGAGAACTTCCGCGGGATCGTACTACTTACAACTTCAGTATGACACCCCAAGTACTCCGGGCGAAACTCGCCGCGCTTGGCGTCCTGGCAGCCTTCTTTTGCTCCGTTCTTCCCGCTCGCGACCTGGGTGGCCGCGCCGAATACGTCGGGGGCACCATTACTCAGATACCCGTTGGATGTGATGGAACCGTGGAGGCGGTGGATGCGCAGTTTTTCGTTTTCTACTCCAAAAAAGCTAGCTGGCGCGTCCCGTACGAAAAGATCAATCTGGTCGAGTACGGCGAAAAGGTGGATCGCCGCTATATCGCCGCCGTCATCCTCTCGCCGCTGTTTCTGCTAGCCAAAAAGCGCCAGCACTTTCTGACCGTGGGCTATACCGACGAAGAGGATCACCAGCAGGCCATGATTTTCAAAATCAATAAGGACGACATCCGCGCCACGCTGGTGGTTCTGGAGGCGCGCACCGGCCGCAAAGTGGAATTCCAGGACGACGATGCCCGCAAGAGTGGCAAGGGCTAGGGTCAGGAGAAACACATGCCGTGGTTATTATGTACAGTCTTATTATTCGCGCCCTTCCTGGAACAGACGCCCGAGGAGGAAGCGGCCCAGCACCTGAGCAAGGTCCGGCGCATTTACATCGCAATCCTCACCGGCGGCGATGCCGCGCTCCAGCTTCGTGATCTGCTCATGACCAGCCTGCACAATTCCAAACAGTTCATCATCACCGAAGACGAAGACAAGGCCGATGCCGTCCTCAAAGGAGCCGGCGACGACGATGTCTTCACCGACACCTTCCAATCGTCGGAAGGCATCAATGCGCACACCCAGATCGGCAGCAGTTCGAGCGAAGGCCTGCGCAATTATGCAAATAGCAGCAGCAGTCACTCCGGCGGCCTCACCATCGGCGAAAACGACAGCCGCCGCGACGAAGAGCGCAAGCATGAGGCCATTGCCACCGTCCGCCTGGTGAGCAAGGATGGCGACGTGATCTGGTCCGCCACCGCCGAAAGTATGGGCGCCAAGTTCATGGGCGCCAGCGCCGACGTTGCCGACAAAATCGCCAAACGCCTGGTCAGTGATTTTAAGGCCGCTAAAGAGGAGGTGGCGAATCAGCCCACCACAATCCAAACCGCGGCCGTGCCAGCCAGCAAGCCGGCCTCCGGGTCGCCTGCCAAGCCGAAGCTAAAGTGAGCGCCCTGGGCGTCCGATTTCTCATTGGATGGCCACAACCTCGCTCCCACCGCTCGATTCTCGGGCGGGGCTGCCCCGAATTCCGCTCCAGACCTGGATCGCGGTCCTGGCATTCTGCCTCATCTGGGCGGGGTTGGGCTCCGTCATCGTCCCCGGCGCGCGCAAGCATGACTTCCTGAACATCTACACCGGCGCATCGCTCGCGCTCGAAGGCAACTTCGCGCACCTGCATTCGCCCCAAGTCCAGCTCAGCCGCGAACGTCAATTCGTCCCCGCGCTTCCTACGCTGGTTCCGTTCGTGCGACCTCCGTTTTACGCGCTGATCCTGGCGCCGCTGGCGCTTCTTCCGTTCGGCCTTGCGTTCTGGATCTGGCTGGCCTTGCAGTCGGCGCTGTTGTTCGGATGCTGGGCGTGGGCGCTCTCCCGCTGGGGCCCGGACGCGCTCATTTTCGGCGCCCTCTACCTTCCGACGGCGCTGGGCATCGCCTCCGGACAAGATTGCGTTGTGATGTTGGCCATTCTGATCGCCACCTACGCGTTGTCAGAAAAAGGCCGCTCGTTTACAAGCGGCGCCGTGCTCGGCCTGGGGCTGATCAAGTTTCACCTGTTCCTTCTGTGGCCCCTCGCGCTTCTCATCCAAAAGCGCTGGCGAATGACGTTTGGCGCGTGCGCGGCGGTGGCCGCCGAATCGTTAGCTTCCCTTTGGCTATCCGGACCCAGCGGAGTCGCCGAATACTTTCGCCTTCTCCGCAATAAAAATATCGAGCGCCTCAGCCCATCTCCAGAACTCATGATCGATGTCCATGGCTTGGCGCTGAATTTCGGCATGAGCAACATGGTGGTTCGCGGCTTGCTGGTCAGCCTCGTGATCCTGCTGGTGGCCGCCGCCTGCTGGAAAGCTCCGCTCTGGAAGTGGATGGCCGCCGCATCCATCGGATCGCTGCTGGTGGCTCCGCACGTCTATGGCTACGACGCAGGGCTGCTGCTGGTCTCCATATGGCTCGCCATCTTCATGAGCACCGATAAGTGGACCCGCATCGCAGCCACGCTCATCTGCACGCCCATTCCATTCCTGCTGAACCTGGCCGGAACACCCTGGGCAGCCGCCACGCCCATCGCGCTCCTGCTCTTTCTCGCCTGGCCTAAGCCGCAAGTCAGAACCCGGTATCCCAGACGTAGGCCGCGAAGTTGCGAGTTTTGCGGAAGCCCATCCGCTCGTATAGCCCAATCGCCTCGGCATTGGATCCGGTAACCGTGAGCGTAATCTTGCGGCATCCATGCCTCGTCAGCGCGTCAAGCGACCGCCGGATCAGCTCGTATCCCGCGCCGGTCCCGCGCGCCGCCTTCGATACGCACACCTGTGTCACGTGTCCCACGTCGGCCTGCACCAGGCTCGCGAGACAGATCCCGGCCAGCCGCCCCGACGCCGGTTCGATGGCCACAAACGAAGCCGGCTGAAAGAAGCTCCCGCACCCCGGATACTGCACGATATTCATCAGAAACCTGCGCGCGCCCGCGGGCGACCGGTATTGATCGTTGATCTCGCTGTCGATGTGGCCCTGATACGCGCTCGCTATCAGCGCCGCCGCTTCATCCTGCTTGCGTTCGGACCAGCTATCGAACAAAACGGGCTGCGATGGATGCCTTTCCGGCAAACGCCGCGCCGTCTCGCCCTCAATCTCCATGAAATTCCGCACGAACGTTCGCACGAATTTGGGTTGTGGCAGCGCGATCTTGGGGCCCGTCCGCAGCATCATCAACTGCGATTCAATTCGCCGGATCAGCGGCGTCTTCATCAGCCCGTCCACCACCGCGGTGAGCAATCGTTCTTCGTTCTCCACGGTGAGATAGTCCTTCATCACGTAGAGATCGCCGATCAGCCCCTTGCGCTCCTCGGCCACGTAGTAGCAATATCCCACCGGATAGCCATTGATGAGCAGCGCATAGCCATTGAGCGCCTGGATTTCAAGGAACCGGCGCACCAGCCCGGCCGATCCGCGAAAGTCCCAGTCCAGCGTCTCGCGCCAGGCCTGTGTCTCTTCTTCCAGCAGCAGATCCAGGTCGCCGCCCCGCAATTGGCGCAGTTCCACCACGCGTGTCAGCGGGGAATCGGAAACGGCGGCCATGCAGCCAGCCTACACTACAAAGGGAGGCCGTGGGCGTCGATTACCTTTGGGGATCTTTGGGCCGTTGGCCCGCCACATAGCCAATCAGGCCGTTGAGCTTGTCGGTGATCTCGGACAAATTCTGCTCGGTCCTCGCCCGAAACTTTTCCGAATCGATGCGAAATTGCACCAGTTCGCCCAGATGCTCGCTCTGCGTCTTCTGAATGTGGGCCATCACCACCATGGTGTCTTGCAGGTCTTTGATTGCTGCTTGCATCTGCTCGCTGCTCATGGGCGTCTCCATCATCGTAACGCGTCTTACCAACCAGGTGTCGGAACTAACGAAAAACTCTCAGTTTCCGCCTCAAAAGGCGCTATTCTGAAGGGGATGCTGCGCTACCACGTAGCCTACTTTTTGCCTCGCGGGGACGACCGCATGGTCGTAGCAGAAGTCCTCGACTTTCCCGGCGTCGTGAGCCAAGGCTTCGACCTTGCCGACGCCCGCCTGATGATCGCCAGTGCTCTTGAGGATATCGCGCGGATGCATCTGGAGGAGGGGAAACCACTCCCGGTACCGAATCCAGACGCGACGGCCGCCGATGCCGACCTGATCGAATTGCTCCCGCTTTCGGTCGAGGCCGGTGCGCATAAGCTCTGAAGCGCTACGAACTAATCGGCCATCTTCAACGCAATGGTTGTCGTCTTGAACGTGAAGGAAGCCGCCACTCGATCTTTGTCAATCCCGCCAACAAGGCCAAGGCGCCAGTCCCACGCCACAACGAGATCGCAAACCGCCTGGCATTGAAGATCTGCCAACAGTTGGGCGTGCCCTGGATCCACCATTAGGCACGCAAACTTGAGGTAACAATTTGTGACCTCAAGATCCCCCACAATTGAAGCACTAACGCCCGGCTATGTTTCAGCGATTCAAAAGAGCGGAATGGTGTTGCATGGGTTTTCAGGGGCATTACGAATCTGCCGGCGAGCGGGGCTTTGCGGTTCTGGTCGAGAGGGACGACGATTCTGCTGCGCGGTTCCTAATCCAATCGCGTGCTGTAGCGAAAGGGGATCGGGCGCGCCTGAAAATCGCTTCCGCCGATGTGCCTGTCGGGCTTGTGACTCAAACCGGGCTAACCTTCTGTCCATGGTGCGGAGTAAATCTGAGGCGGTTCTATGCAAAGCGAATCGATGAGTTGGATCGCCCCGATCTCTCGATCCGCCCACATCTCTTTCTTGGTCCCGAACCTTCCTCGGTCACCCCCGCACGCTACAATGTAATTTTCAACGGAGGCTCAATGGCTGCACTTTCCCGGCGCACTTCTGTGCCCGTCAAGATCGGCGACGTTTGGGTGGGTGGCGACCATCCCATCGTGGTCCAGTCCATGACCAACACCGATACCGCCGATACCGCCTCTACGGTTAATCAGGTGATGGCCCTCGCCCAGGCCGGCTCCGAACTCGTCCGCGTCACCGTCAACACCGAAGCCGCCGCCCAGGCCGTCCCCAAAATCGTCGACACGCTCGAAAAATTCGGCGTCCGCGTCCCCATCATTGGCGACTTCCACTACAACGGCCACATCCTGCTCAAGAAGTATCCCGACTGCGCCCGCGCCCTCGCCAAATATCGCATCAATCCCGGCAACGTCAACATCGGCAAGAAGCACGACGACAACTTCCGCACCATGATCGAAGTGGCCATTGAGCACAATCGCCCGGTGCGCATCGGCGTCAACTGGGGCTCGCTCGACGGGGCGCTGCTCACGCGCATGATGGATGAAAACTCGCGCCAGCCCGAGCCGCTGGACGCCATGGAAGTTACCATGAACGCGATCGTCGCCAGCGGCCTCCTCGCCGCGCAGGCCGCCGAAAGCTACGGACTCGGCCGCGACAAAATCATCCTCAGCGCCAAGGTCTCGGGCGTCCAGGATCTAATCATGGTCTACCGCAAGCTCGCCGCCCAATGCGATTACGCGCTGCATCTCGGCCTCACCGAAGCCGGCCTCGGATCGAAAGGCATCGTCGCCACCACCGCCGCGCTCTCGGTGCTGCTGCAGGAAGGCATCGGCGACACCATCCGCGCCTCGCTCACCCCGCTCCCCAATGGCGACCGCACCGAAGAAGTCATCGTCTCCCAGCAAATCCTGCAAGTCCTCGGACTGCGGCATTTCACACCGCAAGTCACCGCCTGTCCCGGCTGCGGACGCACCACCAGCACCTTCTTCCAGGACATGGCCGACCAGATCCAGACCTACCTGCGCGAGCAGATGCCCGCCTGGAAGGAGCGCTACGCGGGCGTTGAAGAGATGAAGGTGGCCGTGATGGGCTGCGTCGTCAACGGCCCCGGCGAATCCAAGCACTCCCACATCGGCATCTCGCTGCCCGGCACGTTCGAGGAGCCCGTCGCGCCGGTCTACATCGACGGCAAGCTCTCCATTACGCTGCGGGGCGACCGCATTGTGGCCGAATTCATCGAGATCCTGAACAATTACGTCGACCGCCGCTACGCCGGCCGCGTGGCCGAAACCACGTCTGTTTGATCCGGGCCGTTCGCCCATTGACGGGCCTCGGCCGCAAAAATACCTCGGCTGTGCAATAGCTTGGCAGGCCGGCTGTGGCCGCAGCCCGCCGGCCCTCGTGCTACTCTCCTTCCGCAAATGTTTTCCTTCCGAGTCATCCGCCCCGGCCAAAATGCGTCACCAAACACAAAAATACCCCTGATGCGTCCAAAACGTGTCCACAGCACATCACCCTTCCCCAATCCCTAATCCCCGATCCCTAATCTTTTCAATGATCTCGGTCGATATTACCCGCTAGTGGTGGAACCCCGAAAGCAGCCCAAACGATCCATCCTCATCGCCGCCCGCCTGATCAGCTTGCTCATCGGCTTGGCTGGCGCCGAGGGCATCCTATGGTTTGGCGGCTATCCAAGCTGGTGGCAAACGCTCCACGTCTCGCGTGACGATTCCGAGTACGCCCCAGACTTGGATTTGGGATGGAAAAACCTCGAAGGCCAGTTCGACATGGTGGACCCCCAGCGCAACAGCCCGTTCCACTACACCAATTGGAGCCAGGGCCGCCGCGCCACGTCCGATCGCGAGCCCGTCCCCGCCCAAAAGCCCCGCGTTCTGTTTTTCGGGGACTCCTATGTTCAGGGCTACGGACTTTCCAACCAGCAGACGTTCCCCTGGATCGTGCAAAAGAACCATCCTGAACTGGCGGTCTCCAATTTCGGCACGGCCGATTACGGAACCTATCAATCGTATCTGGCGATCGCGAAGTACGTCCGCGGTCCCTGCTCGGTTTTCTATCTCTTCAACACCTTTCACGAACTGGCGCAACGTGGCCGAGCCGGACTGGCTTCGAATTGTCAAATCACCTCCGCCAGGCCTGTTCTTCCCCTATGCGGACCTGGCCGGCCGGAACTCTGCGGGCGCACCAGTCTCATGGCGACATGGTGTGGCCGCTCAGCCGCTGGCTGCGCACGGCTGCGCTGGCGCAGGATTATTACCAGCGCATCGCCACATATCCGCGCATGCGGAACAAGCGCAACGTCACCGAAGCCCTGCTCGCGAAGATGAACGAAACCGTGCTCGCGGCAGGCGGCAAATTCACGGTGATCTTCTTTGACATGACCCCCGATCAGCGCCGCGATTACATGCAATTTGCCCGATCGCACGGCATCCGCTTCGTCGATTGCGAACATCCGGAGATGACCGACAAACATCTTCGGCTGCCGGACGGGCATCCCAACGCGGAATTGAATCGCTTGCTGGCCCAGTGGATAGAGCCGCTGCCGCTAGCCGGGGAGGGAGGCAACGAGCGTGCCCAAACATTCTGATCGCGCGGCTCTGAGCGCAGTGTTGAGCCCGGATCCGGAAGTGGCCGTGAAGCCCTCTTCCAACCGCACCTTCGGCCTGGTATTCGCTGTGTTCTTTGCCCTGGTCGCACTGCTGCCGATTGTCCGCGGCCACGCCGTGCGCCGCTGGGCGTTGCCTGTCGCCGCTCTTTTTTTGCTCGCCGCACTGGCCGCCCCCAAAATCCTCACGCCCCTGAACCGCGTCTGGACCGCGCTTGGCACGCTGCTGCACAATGTGGTCAATCCGCTGGTTCTCGGCATCCTGTTCTATCTGGTCTTCACACCGTTCGGATGGGTGCTACGCCGGATGGGAAAGGATTTCCTGCGTCTGCGGCCCGCCCCCGGCGCACACACCTATTGGATTCCCAGGCAGCCGCCGGGCCCGCCGCCCGAAACCATGTCGAGGCAGTTTTAGGAGCTGAGAGTCGCGTGTCTACCTTAATCGAGCTTTGGTCCTTTATGCGCGAGCGGAAGAAATTCTGGTTGCTGCCCATCTTCCTGATGATGATCGTCCTTGGCGGCCTGCTGATCCTGACGAAAATTTCAGCCGTCGCGCCCTTCATCTACACCCTGTTTTAGCCCGATGAACATTCTGGGCATCTCGGCGTTCTATCACGACAGCGCGGCCGCGCTGGTGGTGGATGGCGAGATCGTGGCCGCCGCCCAGGAAGAGCGCTTCAGCCGCAAAAAGCACGACGCGCGCTTTCCCGCGCATGCCGTCCGCTATTGCCTGGAAGCCGGCGGATTGAATCGCCGCAGACCTGGATTCAGTGGTCTTCTACGACAAGCCCTTCCTGAAATTCGAGCGCTTGCTCGAAACCTATCTCATGTTCGCGCCTTCCGGATTCGCCTCCTTCCGCATGGCCGTGCCGCTGTGGATCCGCGAAAAACTGTTCCAGAAGGACCTGCTGCAATCTCACCTGAAAGAATTCGCGCCCACAATCGATTGGGCCGCGAAACTTCATTTCACCGAACACCATTTAAGCCACGCCGCCAGCGCCTTCTTTCCTTCACCCTTTGAAGAAGCCGCGGTGCTGACCATGGACGGCGTCGGCGAATGGGCCACAACCTCGGTCGCGCACGGCCGCGGCAACCAGCTCGAAATCCTCAAGGAAATCCACTTCCCGCATTCGCTCGGGCTGCTCTATTCGGCGTTTACTTATTACACCGGATTCAAGGTCAATTCGGGCGAGTACAAGCTCATGGGCCTGGCGCCCTATGGCGAGCCAAAGTTCACCCAACAGATCTTCGATCATTTGATCGACGTGAAACCGGACGGCTCTTTTCATCTCAACCTGGATTACTTCAACTACTGCGCCGGCCTGACCATGACCAACGCAGCGCTTTCATCGCCTCTTCGGCCTGCCGCCGCGCAAGCCATCCGAGCCGCTGACGCAGCAGCACATGGACATTGCGGCTTCCATCCAGTCCGCGCTCGAAGAAGTGATCCTCAGCCTGACGCGATCGCTCGCGGCCGAAACCGGCGTCCCCAATCTTTGCCTGGCCGGCGGCGTCGCCCTGAACTGCGTGGCCAACGGCAAGGTGCTGCGCGACGGCCATTTCAAGAACATCTGGATCCAGCCCGCGTCGGGCGATGCGGGCGGTGCGCTGGGAGCCGCGCTGGCGGCGCATTACCAATTCCACAATCAGCCGCGCACCGCCGGTGGATGCCGCGATTCCATGCACGGCGCTTATCTTGGTCCCGAGTTCTCCGCAAGACGAGATCGAGCAGCGTCTGCGAGCGGCCGGCGCGCGCTTTGAAACCCTCTGCGATTGCGAGCTCATCGCGAAATCCGCGGACGCACTGGCCGAAGGCAAAGCGCTCGGCTGGTTTCAAGGACGCATGGAATTTGGCCCGCGCGCGCTCGGGGCCCGGTCCATCCTGGGCGACGCCCGGTCGCCATCCATGCAAAGCGTGCTCAATCTCAAGGTGAAATATCGCGAGTCCTTCCGCCCGTTCGCGCCCTCCGTGCTGCGCGAGCGCGTCAGCGATTATTTCGATTTGGACACCGACAGCCCCTACATGCTTCTGGTCGCCGATGTTGCCGAACATCGCCGCCTTGCGCATGACCGAAGCCGAAGCAAAAACTCTTCGGAATCGCGAAGCTCAACATCCCGCGCTCCGATATTCCGGCTGTCACCCACGTCGATTATTCCGCGCGCATTCAAACCGTTCATCGCGACACCAATCCCCGCTATCACGCGCTGATCTCGGCCTTCGAGCAGCGCACCGGTTGCCCGGTGATCGTGAATACCAGCTTCAATGTGCGCGGCGAGCCGATCGTCTGCACTCCCGAGGACGCCTTCCGCTGCTTCATGGGCACCGAAATCGAAACCCTCGCCATCGGCAATTGCTTCCTGCGCAAGGAAGACCAGGACCCCAGCCTGAAGCAGAACTACGAAACCGCCTTCGAGCTGGACTAGGCGATTCGCTCAATGCCGCATAGTTTTCGATCAGCATCGGTAAATCATTGTGGCGCACGCACTCCTGCGTGCAGCGTCGGCACTCATGCCGACGTCCAACTTCAATCCGAGCAAAAGCCGGCGCTGCCATAAGTCCTTTTGAAATGCTTCGTCGCCGCAAATGCTCAAGCCAGCGCTAGCCGGTATACTTGTGGCACGGGCGCAATTGTCCGCGTCCTTCCGGCATCTCTTGAATTTCCGCCGCCGAAACATTGAGGAGTAGCGATTGTCTCTCGAAGACGACTTGTACGAGCAGCGCATTCAGCGCATCGCCGAAATCGAAGCGCTCGGCTTCCAGCCCTACGGCCACCGCTTCGATTTCACCCATACCATTCCCCAGGTTCTGGCCGAATATGGCGCGAAAACCACCGAAGAACTGGCCGAGCCGCGCGTCCAGGTCCGCAGTTGCCGGCCGCATCATGACCGTGCGCCGCATGGGCAAGGCCGGCTTCGCGCACCTGATGCAGAATGGCGAACAGCTGCAAGTTTACGTGCGCAAGGACGCGGTCAGCGAAAAGGAATTCGCGCTCTATCAACTCCTCGATCTGGGCGATCTGATCGGCGTGGAAGGCTACCTGTTCCGCACCCGGACCAATGAGCTGAGCATTCACGTCGAGCACCTGTATTTCCTCGCGAAAACTCTGCTCTCGATGCCCGAAAAGTGGCATGGCCTGGAAGACGTTGAGACGCGCTATCGCCAGCGTTATCTCGATCTGATCGCGAACCCGGAAGTCCGCAAGGTCTTCGTCACGCGCGCGAAGATCGTCGCATCGCTGCGCCGCCAGCTGGAATCGCGCGGCTTTCTGGAAGTGGAGACGCCGATGCTCCAGTCCATCTACGGCGGCGCCGCTGCCCGGCCGTTCACCACGCATCACAATACGCTCGATATCGATCTTTATCTGCGCATCGCGCCCGAGCTGTATCTGAAGCGCCTGGTGGTGGGCGGCTTGGAGCGCGTCTACGAAATCAACCGCAACTTCCGCAACGAAGGCATCTCCACGCAGCACAATCCCGAGTTCACCATGCTCGAGTTTTATCAGGCCTACACCGACTATCACGGCATGATGGATCTTTCCGCGGAATTGCTGCGGCAGGCCGCGATCGACGCAACCGGCGGCACGGAAGTGGAATATCAGGGCACGCAACTGGACTTCGCCAATATCCGCCGCGTCTCCATGCGCGAAGCCGTGGGCGATTCCAGTTTGAAAGGCCACGCGCTGGTGGAAGCCTTCGAGCGCGACGTCGAGCCCAAGCTTCTCCAGCCCACCATGGTCTACGATTATCCGGTCGAAATTTCGCCGCTTTCCAAGAACAAGCCAGACGATCCGGAATTCGTGGAGCGCTTCGAAATCTTCGCCGCGGGCATGGAAATCGGGAACGCCTTTACCGAGCTGAACGATCCGCGCGAGCAGCGCCGCCGCTTCGAGGCCCAGCTTGCCCTGCGCGAAAAGGGCGACACCGAGGCGCATCAAATGGATGAAGATTACGTCCGGGCGCTCTCCTACGGTCTGCCGCCCACCGGCGGCGAAGGCATCGGGATCGATCGCCTCACCATGATCTTCACCAATTCGCGCTCCATTCGCGACGTGATTCTGTTTCCCTTACTGCGCCCTCAGTCATGACCGCGCACGTTCGAGTTTTTCATCGCCAACCGCTACCTGCGCGCCAAACGCAAGCAGGCGGTCATTTCGGTGATCACTTACATTTCTGTCGCGGGCGTCGCCGCCGGAGTGGCGGCGCTCGTGATCGGCATCGCCATCAACAACGGATTTCGCGAGACCCTCCAGCGCAGCCTGCTGGGCGCCACGGCCCACGTGATGATCTTGGACAAGCACGGTGAAGGAATCGACAACTGGCGGGAACTCGATCCCAAGTTGCGCCAGCTTCCCCATGTAATCAGCGTCGCGCCGAATCTGTACGGACCGGTTTTGCTGGCCGGGCCGATCGGCAGCCAGTCCGGTGGCGCCGAGATCAAGGGCATCCCCACGGACAATCCGCCGGAAATGCTGAAACATTTGAAGCAGGGTTCGTTTGACAGGCTCAAGAATAGGGAAAGAGGCCTGCCTGGCATCATTCTCGGTTCCCGCCTGGCGCAGGATCACGGGCTGCTCTATGACAGCGTCATCAGTGTGCTTTCGCCGCAGAAGGAAATGACGCCGTTCGGAATGCAGTTCCCGCAGCCCTTCCAGTACCGCGTGGTCGGAATTTTCGAATCGGGTTTTTACGACATCGATTCCACGTGGGCCTTCACCTCGCTCGGCTCGGCACAAGCCATCTTCAGCGTGGGGAACGTCGTCAATTCCATCGAGCTGCGGCTCAACGACATCTACAAAGCACCCGAAGTGGCGCGCGCAGCTGAAAAGATCATCGGCCCCAAACTCGACGCCAATACCTGGATGGAACAGTACCGGCAGATCCTGAACGCGCTAAACACGGAGCGCATCGTGACCATCGTCACCATCGGCTTGATCGGAATCGTGGCGGCTCTCAATATCCTGATCACGCTGATCATGATGGTGATGGAGAAGAACCGCGACATCGCCGTGCTGATGTCCATGGGCGCCAAGCGCCAGCAGATCCGGCGGATTTTCATGCTGCAGGGCGTGTTGATCGGAGCGGTGGGAACGGCTATCGGCCTCACGCTCGGCTACACGCTATCGATACTCGCCGATCATTACCGCTGGCTGCGTTTGAACGAAGACGTCTATTCGCTAAGCTATGTGCCCTTTAATCCGCATGGTCAGGATGCCATCTGGATCGCGGCCGCCGCAATCTTTGTCAGCCTGATCGCGACGCTGTACCCGGCGAAAGCCGCCACGTCCATCGCGCCGGTGGAAGCTCTGCGCTACGAATAATCCGTTAGGCGCACGCGTGCGGTTCGTAAATGCAGAAAGGATCCTGTCCCAACGGATCGCCCGTGGCTTCGTACGCTCTGGCCCGCGATCCGCCGCACAGCGCGTGATATTCGCAATGGCCGCAGCGCCCGTGAAATTGCCCCGGATCGTGCAGGCCCAGGAACACCGGCGAATTCCGGTAAACATCCACCAGCCGATCCTGTCGAACATTGCCGGTGGCAAGCGGCAGAAATCCAGCCGGGCAGATGTCGCCGGTGTGCGATACAAACACAATCCCGTGTCCGTCGCGGACGCCGAATCCGCGATACGCCGGGCTCTTCTTGATCTCATCGCCGGCCAACCCTTCGGCTCGCATCGTGTCTAACGCAACACGCCGGTAAGACGGAGCCTCGGTGGTGGCAACGGTGAACGGCGCAATTTTCGACGTTTCGTAAATCCAGCCCATCAGTTGCTCGCCTTGTTCGGCCGTCAGCGGCTGCAGCACCTTGCCGCGCCCCACCGAAATCAGGAAGAACAGGCTCCAGCGCGCGATCCCAAAGGGTTTCAAAAGCTCGTAAATCGCCGGGATATCCTCGGCGGTTTCAGCCGACGCCAGTGTGTTCACTTGCAGAGGAATCCCGAGTTCCTGCGCCCAACGCATGGCTTGGATGGTTCGATCGAACGTTCCTGCTACGCCGCGAATCGAGTCGTGCCGCGCGGCCGACGATCCATCCAGGCTCAAGCCCAGGCCTTCGACGCCGTGTTGCTGGAGCTTCGCCAAAACATCGCGAGTGAGGGCGGGGCTGGCGGCGGGGGTGATGGAGACGCCGATTCCGAGATTGCGGGCCTCATCGATCAGCTCGTAAAGGTCGCGGCGGGCGAGCGGATCGCCGCCGGTCAGGATGAGCTGGGGGAGGGGTGCGCCAAAATCGAGGATCTGGTGCAAGAAGGCGGTGCCTTCATCAAAGGAGAGTTCCTGGGGGTGAGCCGTAGCAACGGCCTCCGCGCGGCAATGCCGGCAGGCCAGCGGACAGGCCTGCGTCATTTCCCAATAAACGTTCAGAGGCGTCTGCGCGTAGTCACGCAGTTTGTGATGAGAGGAAGCATTGTGCTGAGTCCACTGTGCCGGCATATGACAATGCCAAGCAAAAATGGGGCCATCCCGGTGGGTAGCCCCTCCTCAGACGGAATCACGCCATCTGAACCTAGCGGCCTCAGTGACCATCGTGATCGGGGTCACCTTGCGCCAGGTCATTTGTTTCGGTGGCTTTCTTACTCAGCACCACCGTGTCTTGCGGTTGTTGCTGGTTCTGGCTGTTCTTTTGGGTCTGGCTGTTCTGCTGGTTCTGCTGCGTTTGATAGGCTTGCGCAGCGTGGGAACTGCTGGATATGCCGTTGATCATACTGTTCTCCTGACGCCTTGCTTATCGGGCGCGTGGAAAAAAGTCTTAAGCGCCGATTTCCGGACCGGAAATACCGGCGGCGCGATAAACTAAGCCTGTAGGCAACTTCATGGCTTGGCCGGTGTTGTTGCTGGCCCGCGAGTTGGATCTCGGGGGCAGCGAGCGCCAAATCACCGAGATCGCGAAGACGCTGGATCGTTCGCGATTCGACCCGCACGTTGGATGCTTTCGCCCGCAAGGGATCCGCAACGCGGAACTCAGCGCCGCCGGTGTGCCCATCGTCCACTTTCCCGTGAATTCTTTCGCCTCACTCGGAGCGGTATCGGAAGCCTGGAAGCTCGCGAGCTACATCCGGAGGCACGGCATCCGCCTGGTGCACAGCTTCGATTATCCGCTCACTTTGTTCGGTGTTCCGGTGGCACGCTGCTTGACGCGAGCCGTGGTGGTCTCTAGCCAGCGATCGCATCGTTCCCTGATCCCGCGCAAATACCGGCGATTGGTTCAATGGACGGATCATATGGCGGATGCCATTGTGGTGAATTGCGAGTTTGTACAGCGGCACCTGCGGATGAACGAAGGCGTTCTCGGCGAACGGATGCGGCTGTGTTACAACGGCGTGGATCTGGATCAGTTTACGAGGCGCGAAAGTCCGCGCGACGCGCTAGCCATCGGGGTGGTTTGCGCACTGCGGCCGGAGAAGGATATCACCACGCTGATCGAAGCGTTCGCCCGCATCCGGCGTCCGGGATTGCGGCTGATGATCGTCGGGAGCGGCTCCATGCAGGGCGAGCTGCGTGCGGTGGCCGCGGCGCGGGGTTTGGCCGGCGATTGCACTTTCGTTCCGGCCACCGGCCAGGTAGCCGAGTGGCTGCGCGCGATCGACATTTTTGTTCTGCCGTCGCGCTCGGAGGCGCTGTCCAACGCACTGCTGGAAGCCATGGCTTGCGGCTGCTGTCCGGTGGCTTCCCGCGTGGGCGGCAACGTGGAATTGATTCGCCATGGCGAGAACGGGATGCTCTTTGAGGCCGGCGACGTGGATCAATTGAGCAGTGTTCTGGATACGCTGGTGGCGCTCCGGGTGCTGCGCGAGCAACTGGCGGCCCGAGCGCGCTCCACGGCCGAGCAGTTTTCCATTCGTGCGTCGGCGGCGCGCATGGAAGAGATTTATACGGAATTAATCGAGGCGGCGAAAAGGTGAGCGTACAGCGCGGCCCATTGTGGCCCGATTTGAGACCACGAATATTGTCTGCAGCGCGCCCGGGCATTGGCCGCGAGACGCGGCGCGAGACCGGGTTCTTGGAGCAGCCGCAGGGCGCAGGCGGCTATGGCATGGTGGCGCGTCGGCGGCGCGCATGGAAGAGATTTATACGGAATTAATCGAGGCGGCGGAAAGGTGAGCGTACAGCGCGGCCCATTGTGGCCCGATTTGAGACCACGAATATTGCGCGCAGCGCGCCCGTGCATTGGCCGCGAGACGCGGCGCGAGACCGGGTTCTTGGAGCAGCCGCCGGATGCAGGCGGCCATGGCACGGTGATCGTTGGGCTCGAAGAGGAGGCCGTTCACTTCATCTTCGACCATATTGGGAACCCCGCCAGCATTGCTGGATACAACCGGCAGGCCCGAGGCAAAGGACTCGAGCAGCGAGAGGGGCATGTTGTCGGCATTCGGGCTCATGAGGTAAATGTCCGCGGAATCATAGAGGGCCGCCATAGCGTCCGGTGAAACAGGACCGATGAATTGCGTTTGGCGCAGCCCGAGGGCGGCCGCGAGCGCTTCGAGTTCTCTCCGTAGCGGTCCATCGTGCGCGATGGTCAGGCGCGCTTCGGGATAGCGCCGTTGCACGATGGCGAACGCGCGCAGCGTGCAGGCCGGGTTGTACTCGGCGGCCAGCCCGCGATTGTGCAGGAACACGGGGCGGGGCCGCGGCCGGCCGCGATAAGCCAGCGGGTCGGCCACGTTGTGAATGCGGATGGCGCGCAGGCGGAAACGCGCGAAAACATCCACCAGATAGTCCGACGGCACAACGATCGTGGTGGCCAGGCGCATCAGCCGGCGCGCGATGGGCCAGCGCCCCAGATGATCCCCGGCGCGTCCGTCGTGATAGTTCAGGATGGTTCGCTTCCCCCATAGTCGCGCCAGCAGCAGGGCCGGTACGGGCGCGAGATAAAACGCCAGGTATCCAGGCGTGAAAATATGCAGGACGTCCACGCGCCCGATCGCCGCGGCCAGCCGCGCGAGATAAAGAACGAGAGTAATTAGCGTCCGCACGTACTTCATGCTCAGCGCGGGGTGCAGCCGCGGATTGACCGGCAGAAATCGAACTTGAACGGAGGGATCGTTTGACAGGCAGCGCAGCAACTGGTTGGCTTGCATGGACTGGCCGCCAATGATGTCGAGCGAGGGTGCGATCAGTAGAATGCGGATAGGGCGCGCCGCTGGGGGGCCGGAGTCCCTGACGTGGTGCGTGTCATGGCTGACCTTCGCGAAAACAGTGGGCTTCGCATTCAGCATGGCATTACCCCTGTTGCTGGTCCGCCGGATGGACCGGGAGCAGTACGGCCTGTATAAGCAGGCGTTTCTGGTGGTCTCGACGGCCATGACCATGCTGCCGCTCGGAATGGGCATGAGCGCCTTCTATTTCCTGCCCCGGGAAAAGACGCGGCGGCGAGAAACTGTTTTGAACATTGTGCTGTTCGATGTTGTGGTTGGCTCGCTGGCTTGCGGCTTGCTGGTTCTCTATCCCTCCCTGCTCACGGCGATCTTCGGCGACCCGCGGCTGGCGCGCTATTCGGCTTGGATCGGCGCCGCGATTCTGTTCTGGATCGCGGGAGCTTTTCTCGATAAGGTTCCGGTGGCCAACGACGAGATCCGCCAGGCGTCGGCGTTCATCATCGGGATACAGGCGTCGCGCGCGCTGATCTTCGTCGGCGCCGTGGTGTTCTTCGGAACGCTGCGGTCGCTGCTGGCGGCGGCGGTGCTGCACGGACTGGTGCAGTCTGTCATGCTGCTGTGCTATCTGGAGTCGCGCTTTCCGGGATTCTGGCACGCCTTCGATTGGAAAATGCTGCGCGCCCAGTTGTCTTACGCCATTCCGCTCGGCGCCGCGGGAACTTTGATGATCGTGCAGACCGACCTGCACAACTATTTCGTGTCGAATCATTTTGGGCCTTCCTGGTTCGCGGTGTACTCGCTCGGGACGCTGCAGTTGCCTTTGATGGGCCTGATCCAGGAAGCCACCAATTCGGTTCTCATCACACGCGTCAGCATCCTGGAAAAGCAGGGCGAGTTCCGGGCCATTGTCCTGCTGCTGGCGCATGCGGCGCGTAAACTCGCGGCGGTGTATTTTCCGGTGTACGTCTTCCTGCTGGTGGCGGGCCGCGAGTTCATCCGGGTTTTGTTCACGGCGCGCTTTGCCGATAGCTGGCCGATTTTTGCGGTCAATCTCACGCTGCTGCCGCTGGGAATTGTTTTGCTGGATCCGCTCTACCGCGCCTTCGAGCGCGAAAGATACTTCCTGTTGCGGCTTCGTCTGGCGTTGGCGGCCCTCTTGATCCTGACGCTGTGGTTGTTCACCGCGCGGCTCGGCCTGCTGGGGGTGATCGCGGTGGTGGTAAGCATGGCCGCCGCCGAGCGGGCAGTGATGGCGATTCATTTCGGAAAACTGTTGGGCGTCACAGGCGGCGACCTGGTTTTGCTGCGAGATGCCGCCAAGGTCGCCAGCGCCGCACTGGCTGCCGGAGCGGCTGCGGAAATGATCCGGTGGTCTCTCGCCCGGGAGAGCGCTTTTACCGTGCTGGTGGCCTGCGGCGTGGTTTTCGGCGCCGTCTACCTGGCCATTCTGGCGCGCTGGTTGCGGGTATCCACGCCGGTACCTTTGAGCAGCAGAGCCACTTCGGCGGGGGTGAGCTCGCGGTAGTGCCCGATGGGCAGATCGCCGATGCGCAGGCTGCCGATCTGAATGCGCACCAGCTTCAGCACTTTGCTGCCGATGGCTTCCAGCATGCGGCGCACCTGGCGGTTGCGGCCTTCGTGAATGGTGATTTCGATGAACGAGTATTTCGCCGAATCGCGGACGCGCTTTACTTGCGCGGGTTGCGTGGGGCCATCGCTCAGCACCACGCCAGAGCGCAATTGCTGCAGCTGTTCGTCGGTGAGCAAGGTGGACGATTTTACCAGGTACGTTTTGGGCACTTTGTAATCGGGATTGGTGACGCGCTCGGCAAACCGGGTGTCGCTGGTGAGCAGCAGCAATCCGCTGGTGTCCTGATCCAGCCGGCCCACGGGAACCACCCAGCGTCCTTCGTCCTGGATCACAGGCTGGATGAGATCGTAAACCGTGGGGCGGCCTTCGGGATCTTTGAAGGTGGTGATGTAGCCGGTGGGCTTGTAGAGCAGCAGGTAGATCTTTTCGCCGGCCTGGACGGGTTTGTCGTCCAAAGTGACTTTGTCGCGAGCCAAGTCCACCCAATGATCGGGCGTCTGGATCAGCTTTCCATTCACTTTCACGCGGCCGGCGCCGATCCACTTGCGCGCGTCGGTGCGCGATCCCAAGCCCGCCTTGGAGAGCACGCGCTCCAACGTCTTTAGCGGGCGCTTGCCGGGTGCGGGCTTCTTCACGCCAATACACTAGCATGCGGTGTAGTTGGGAATCGCGCCGATTATTCTCGCGGCTGGTGTACGCTGAAGGCGGCAGTTCCTGGAATGCGGAAAGTTACGCTGATCCGGGGCGCGCGGCAATTGCTGACATTGCGCGGCCCGAGCGGTCCCCGGCGCGGGACCGATCTCCGAAACCTGGGAATCATTGAAGACGGCGCGGTCCTGGTCGCCGACGGCCTGATCGTGGAAGTGGGCTCCAGCCGGCGCTTGGAAAATCTCGCTTTGGCGCGGGGCGCCGATGAGATCGACGCCAGCGGCTGCGTGGTGCTGCCGGGCTTCGTGGATAGCCACGTCCACCTGGTGAGCGGGCCGG
Organism: Bryobacterales bacterium; assembly: GCA_963713415.1. Classification (GTDB taxonomy): domain Bacteria; phylum Acidobacteriota; class Terriglobia; order Bryobacterales; family Bryobacteraceae; genus Palsa-89. The sequence goes on from CAVQLV010000004.1 coordinate 651,995, forward strand.
TTCAGGATCTGTCGCCGCGCGCGCTGAAGACGCTGGCGCTGCGCGTGGTAGACGAAGCCGTGCGGTGCGGGACAACGGCGATGGAAGCGAAGTCCGGCGTAGGTCTCACGGAGGCTGGGGAACTGAAGATCCTGCATGTCCACGCGGCGCTGCGGGAACTGCCGCTAACGTTGCTTTCGACGTTTTTCGCGCGGGACGTCACGGCGGGCTTCAGTGAGCGGTTTTTACCGATGGTGCGGAGGCGCAAGCTGGCGGACTTCGCTGAGATCGGGTGCGAGGCGGAAGCCCGGCATTTCCTGAAGCTCGCGCGCGATCTGGGCCTGGGCGTAAAAGTCGGCGCCGGCGCCATTGCACTGGGCACCTCCATCGGAGCCGTTAGCGTGGATGACGTAGTGGAGGTAACCGAGCGCGACGCGATGCTGCTGGCGCAATCGGAAACCATCGCCACCCTGTCGCCGGGCTTGGTGTTCCCTTCCCAGGCGGAGAACTACGCACCTGCGCGCTTGCTGATCGACAGCGGCGCGGCAGTGGCGCTGGGAAGCGGACTCCATGCTCCGAACATGCAGACGGCCATCGCGCTGGCGTGTCATGCGATGAACATGACGGCCGCGGAGGCGATCGCTGCCGCTACCATCAATGGCGCGCACGCGATGGGAAGGGCCGGCAGCATCGGGTCCATCGAAGCGGGCAAGAGCGCGGACCTGACGATTCTCGGCGTGCCGGATTATCGCGAGTTGCCGTATCATTTTGGAGTGAATCTGGTGAACCTGGTGATGATCCGAGGGACGGTGCTGGTGGAAAGGTCTGAAGTGAAGTGGCCGGCCGCTGATGCCTAATCGAATGCGTTGCGAATTTTTCCGACGGGCGAGATGCGTCGACGGTCCGCGCGATTGAAGATGCCATCGCGTCTTCGGAAGGCGTGCTGCTGCTGCGCGCGGAAAGAGACGCGGATCACAATCGCTCCGTAATCACCTTCGCCGGACCGCCGGATGCGGTGGCGGAAGGCGCGCTGCGCGGGATTGCTGCGGCGGTGGAGCGCATCGACCTGCGTCAACACGCGGGGGTGCATCCGAGGATGGGCGCGGCGGACGTGGTGCCGTTCGTTCCGCTGGAAGGCGCGACGCTGGCGGATTGCGTGGCTATCGCGCGGCGCACGGGCGAAGAGGTGTGGAAACGGCTGGGCGTGCCGGTGTACTTTTATGAGGCCGCCGCCACCAGCCCCGATCGCCGGATGCTCGAGAATTGCCGGCGCGGAGGCTTCGAGAATCCGAAGATCGCGCCGGATCTGGGCGGACCCGCGCTGCATCCATCGGCAGGCGCGTGCATTATTGGAGCGCGAAAGATTCTGATCGCGTTCAATATCAATCTGCAGACCGAAGACGTGGCGGTGGCGCGGGAGATCGCCCGCAAGATTCGCACTTCGTCGGGCGGAATGCCGTTCGTCAAGGCGCTGGGGTTGCCGCTGGCCGGGCGCGGGCTGGCGCAGGTATCGATGAATCTCACCGATTTTGAGCAGACGCCGCTGCATGAGGTATTCGATGTGGTGCGGCGTGAGGCGGCGTCTCGCGGCGTTGACATCGCGGGCAGCGAGATTATCGGCCTCGTGCCGAAAAAGGCGCTGGAAGATGCGGCGGCGCATTATTTGCAGTGCGAGAACTTCGAGACCGGGCTGGTGCTGGAGAATCGGCTGGAGAACGCCCGGCGGGCGTTAGAATAAGGTTAGTGCTGGTTTCCATCAACCCCCAACCAACAACGGCCGGCCTGGCTGCGCGCGCCCGCGCCTTCGGGCGACAATTATCACGAACTGAAGCGCCTGGTTCGTGAGCTGAATCTGCATACGGTGTGCGAGAGCGCGGCGTGTCCCAACGTAGGCGAATGCTGGAACCAGCGCACGGCGACGTTCATGATCCTGGGCAATGTTTGCACGCGGCGCTGCGGTTTTTGCGCGGTGCAAAAGGGTCCGCCGATGACGGTGGATTATGACGAGCCCCGGCGAGTGGCGGAGGCGGTTGCCACGCTCGGGTTTGAAGTACGCGGTGGTGACCAGCGTGAATCGGGACGATCGCAAAGACGGCGGCGCGGAACTGTTCGCGCGAACCATCGAAGCGATTCGCGACGCGGATTCCGGGCTGCAAGGTGGAAGTGCTGGTGCCGGATTTTCAGGGATCGCACGCGGCTATGGATATCGTGATGAAGGCGCGTCCTGATGTGCTGAATCACAACACCGAAACGGTGCCCAGGTTGTACCGGCAGGTCCGGCTGGGCGCGCGATATGAGCGGTCGCTCGACATGCTGGCGTATGCGAAACAAACGCAGCCGTCGGTGCCCACCAAGTCCGGATTGATGCTCGGGTTGGGCGAAACGGGCGAGGAAGTCCGGCAGGTGATGCGGGATCTGCGTGCGCACCATGTGGATATTTTGACGCTGGGGCAATATTTGCGCCCATCGCTGAAACATTTGCCGATTATTCGCTATATTCCGCTGGAAGAGTTCGCCGAATTCAAGCGTTTTGGTTACGAACTGGGCTTTTCGCACGTGGAATCGGGTCCATTAGTACGAAGTTCCTATCACGCAAGTGACGCGGTGTGACAAACACTTTTCGTGCATCATAAAGTGGGGAAAATGGATCTAACCGTTCAGAAGGGTCGGTTTGCCCCGCTGAACCGATGCGTGGGTTTGAAACATGCCGGGCACTGATTCCGATCGTGCTGCTCCCGCTCGGGCTGGCGCATGGTGGAATTCTGCCCGCGCAGAACGTCCTGGACGACCCCGCGTTCGATCATTTCTATAATCTCGAATACGATCAGGCGCTCGCCGGATTCGTAGCCGACGATCGAGAAACTCCGCGATCGCCCGATGTTCAAAATCACATAGCACAGACCATTCTTTTTCGCGCTATGTTTCGCGGAGGAATGCTCCAATCCCAGATGCTGACGAGCTCGAACTGTTTTTTGAAGATGCCGAAGCTGGAGATGAGTGCGCCGGATTGTGAGCAATTCACGAATGCGATTCAGCGCGCGATGGAATTGGCGCAGTCGCGCCTGGATGAAAATCCGCATGACGCCGGGGCGTTGTACGCGCTCGGCGTGAGCTATGGCTTGCGCGGAAATTATAACTTCGCCGTTCGAAAAGCCTATTTGGATGCGCTGCATGATATCGGCTGCGCGCGCAGATTCCATAATCGCGTGACTCGAATGGACCCGGGCATGGTGGATGCGCAATTGACGCAGGGAGTCTACGAGTATGTGATGGGCAGCCTTCCGCTGGGTTGGAGGATGCTTGGAATGGTCGGCGGATTTAGAGGAAGCCGGGCGCAGGGCATCGCCATGCTCAAGCATGTAGCTAGCGCGGGAGAGATAAACCGGATTGACGGAACCAATTTTCTAGCTGCGATTTACCGGCGGGAGCACCGCTCGCGAGATGCCATCTGCGTCCTTCAACCGCTCATCCCGCTTCTGCCGCGCAACTATTTATTGCGCCTGGAACTGGCCGAGATGTACGGCGACTTGTCCGATCAAGGCGCTGCGATGGAGGTCCTCGACCACGTGGACCGGCTGCGGCGCTCGCATGCTCCAGGCTATGAAACGCTGACGGTGGACTTGCTCGCCAGGTGCGCGAACGTATCCTGATGGATATCGAACGAAATGGCGCATCCACCGGGAGGCTGAGACGGGCAATGTCACGCGTTGCGCGTGGGCGCGCGATGAGATTTCGATTGCGTACCATGACGCGGAGTGGGGCGTTCCACTGCACGACGAGCGCGGGCTGTTTGAGTTTCTGATTTTAGAAGGCGCGCAAGCCGGCCTGAGCTGGATCACAATTCTCAAAAAGCGGGCTGCCTACCGCGCGGCGTTTGATCGCTTCGATTTGCGCAAAGTGGCGCGCTATGACGAGGCCAAGGTTGCAGCTTTGCTTGCCAACGACGGAATCGTGCGCAATCGCCTGAAGATACGCGCAGCAGTCGAAAATGCTCAGGCGTTTTTGGCGGTGCAAAAGGAATTTGGCCGCTTCGATCGATACATTTGGCAGTTCACCGGCGGTGTTCCGATTCAAAATCGCTGGCGGCGAACGGATCAGTTGCCCAGCCGTTCCGAACAGTCGGACGCGATGAGCAAGGATCTTGCTAAGCGCGGCTTCAAGTTCGCCGGCTCGACCATCTGCTACGCCTTCATGCAGGCTACCGGCATGGTGAACGATCACCTGGTGAGTTGTTATCGATATAACGAACTCCTTCGTCCCGCGAAGTGAGACTCCGGGCGTCTGAGCGGCATCTCATTTGTGTAGAAGGAGCACAATGAGACAACAACCGTTAGGACAATCTGGAATCGAGGCATCGGTGATCGGCCTGGGAACGTGGGCCATCGGCGGCTGGATGTGGGGCGGTACCGATGAGCGCGATGCGATTGAAGCGTTGCAAGCTTCTATCGACAGGGGCATTACGTTCATCGACACGGCGCCGGCCTACGGCATGGGACGTTCGGAGGAGATCGTGGGCAAGGCCATCGCGGGCCGGCGCGATCGGGTGTTGATTGCGACCAAATGCGGCCTGGTGTGGGATACCAACAAAGGCACACCATTTGTGACGCAAAACGGGCGCCGGATTCATCGATACCGGGGGCCGGAATCAGTGAAACGCGAGTGCGAGCAGAGCTTGAAACGTTTAGGTACCGACCACATCGATCTCTATCAAACTCACTGGCAGGACGCCACCACGCCGATTGAACAGACCATGACGGCGCTGCTCGAGTTGAAACGTGAAGGCAAGATCCGCGCGATCGGCGTGAGCAACGCCACCATCGAACAGATTGCGGAGTATGGCGCGGTGGGGCCCGTGGATGCGGATCAGGAAAAGTACAGCATGCTGGATCGCGAATTGGAAGCCGTCCAGCTTCCGTCTCTTCTCAAGAACAACATCGCATTCCTGGCTTACTCGCCGCTGGCGAACGGTCTGTTGAGCGGCAAGATCACCGCGAGCCGCAAATTCTCGGGAGACGACCTGCGGCGAAACAACCCGCGTTTTAGCGCAGAGAATCGCCAGTGGGTGGGCAAGGTATTGCGCGAGTTCGAACCAATAGCCAAGAAGCATGACGCGACCATCGCACAAGTGGTCATCGCCTGGACGCTGCAGCAGCCGGGTGTGACGCATGCCCTGGTAGGCGGCCGCAACTGGAAACAAGGGCTGGAAAATGCCGCGGCGGGCGATTTGATATTGAGCGCCGACGAACTGCGGCAAATTGACCAGGCGATCGAGCAGTTTAGCGAGGCGACGGCAAGCTTATGACATTTACAGATCAACATCTGCGCGGCACGGACGCTCTGCGGGCACTGGGGAACGGCCATTCGGGTCAAATCAAGCTCGGATTTATCGGCCTGGGATATATGGGCAGCCAGATTGCCAAGCGCCTGGTATTGCCGAGCTTTCACGTTGAGGTATTCGATCGGAATCGCCACAAAGCCGAACCGCTCGCGTCGCTCGGAATGTCGCCGGTGCAGACCGCTTACACTCTGGCCCGCGATGCCGATGTCATTCTGTCGTGTCTGTCGGACGACGACGCGGTGCGGGCGGTCTATGGCGGGCCGGATGGCGTGGTTGCCAGCGCGCAGGTGGGAACGCTCATCATCGAGATGAGTACGGTGCGTCCGGCAACATCGCGCTGGCTGTATCAGGCCGGCAAGGAGCGGCGCATCGACGTTTTGGATGTGGCCATTTCAGGCAGTACGCCGGCAGCGGAGCAAGGCTCGCTCACGCTGTTGGGCGGCGGTGACCGGGATGCCTTCGACGCCGCTCAGCCGATCTTCCGCGCAATTGCGGCGCACTGGTTCTACATGGGGCCCAGCGGATCGGGAACCACCATGAAGCTGGTGGTGAACGCGCTGCTGGGCGTGGGGATGCAGGCGATTGCGGAAGCCGCCGCTTTTGGCGAGAAGGCCGGACTAGAACGCGGCCGGTTGTTGGAAGTGCTGGCGCAGACCAAGGTGGTGGCGCCCGCCCATGCCGGCAAAATCGGACAGGCGCGCGCCGATAACTACGCGCCGCAGTTTCCGCTCAGGCATATGAACAAGGACTTCCGATTGATCCTCGAAGAAGCGGCCGCCGTGCAATCGCCTATGCCGGTGACAGCCGCCGCGCAGCAGGTGAACGTTATCGAAACCGGCAAGGGGGTCGAAGAGGATTTTTCCGCCGTGGTGCGAACGATGGAAATGCTCGGTGGGGTTGCCGGGAGGACATCGCCAACAACGGCAGCTCCGTCCGCGAAGGTGTAAACCGCGGCGATTGCAGCCGACGTTGTGGCGGGACCGGCGGAGCAATACCGGTTCCCGAAGCGGCGGGTTAAACGCACGCGCGGTGCATCGTTCCCGCTGTTGCGACAAGCATCGCGCACAATGAGGAGATGCATTTCGGTGGGCATCCCGATCGCGGCGCGAAGTCGCGGCTCGCCGGTGCCGGCGTGAGGTGGCGGCGCTGTGCAAAGGGATTCCGGTCACTCACAGTGTTCGCGTTGCCTGCGGCGGCCCAATCGACATCACTCCGTCGCGGGACAGACCCAGCGTCATCACTACCGGCGGCATCTCCTCCTCAAAACGCGGTTCCTGTTCCTCTCTTTTCGCCAGCGCCATCGTTGTCCGCCTCACCGCGACCCACGCGACTACCAACAGCGCCACCATCAGCGCGATACCGCCGGTTTCTCGTAACGAGTGGCGTTCGAGCATGGCGATATTCGGGCCCGCCAACAGTGCGCCGAAGGCAGAGAGAAGGACCATGTGCATGCGAGACTTGCCGGGCAGGTAGGAGCAGGTAAAGGGTATCTTCTGAAAACGCAACAAGCAGAGATCGCTGACGATCATGCCAAGCAGCGCGAGCACCACCAGGTGCACCGCGTTCTGACGCGAGGGCCAAATCACTAAACATGACACGGCCGTCACCATCCACACCGGCGCCACGGCGAGCAGCAGCAGCGCCCGGCGGCTGGCGGCCAGAGTTTGAACTCCAGCCCGCGTTCCAATCACGCGAAAGATCCAGTTGGCCCGCAGATCCAGCGGCAGTGCGAACGCAGCCCGCGTCCCCACCGCGGCCAGCACCACCATCAAGCTGCTGGCGCCCCACAGCAGCATGCTCTCTTCACGCCACGGATTGCTCAGCGCTCCGGGAGATCCTTTCAGCATCAGGCTGGTGATGGCGAGACCAATTCCCAAATAGAACCCGAGAATCAGGCGATGCTGTTTGCTGCGCGCCATGGTGCGGACGCTGAATTGCCCGATCGCGGTCTGAGCCTGGTTCCCGAAGCTCGGCAGCCAATTCAAGCCGTGCGAACCAGGCGCGATATCGGGTTCCTCCACGATCTTCCGCAGCGTTTGCCAATAGGAGAGCGTGTAGACTAGCGCCGTTCCGCAGAAAACTACCGCCAATCCGATCCAGGCGCGCTGAGCCAGCGGCGCCAGCGCGGGATGCAACGATCCGTTCAATTGCTCGTACAGGCCCAGAAACCAATACGACGGCAGCCATTGAATGGTGCGCCATATCGAGTTGAAGGCGAGATCGTCCAGTCCACCGAAGCCCGGCTGCAGAAAGTAGACGCCCATGATCACGGCAATGGCTGCCAGTTGCAGATATCCCGAGACGCGCAGAAACAGGCGCCGCGGGAGAACTTGCGCAACCAGCCCTTGCAACCCCAAAACCGCGCAATAGATAAACATGCCAGCCGCGAGCATGGTGAACCAATAGGCGCCGAACGATCGCAGCACACCCTGAAATCCGCGGCTGGCCGGGACCAGCACCGTAACCAGCGAGACCGCCGGCTGGCCTGAGAGCCGCTGCTGGATGTGCTCGGCAATTGCATCGGGAGAGAGCAGGGTGTTGGGTCCGCTGTTCATGAGAACCACCGCCGCGTAGTCAGCGCGGGGATCAAAGAAGGCATGGCTGGTGAAGCCGGCCGTTGCGCCGTTATGCCAGTAGGTTCCGCTATCGGCGGCATAACCCCAGGCGAGCGCGATCTGCTGGCCTGCGTTCGCACGGTCGCGAATCTGATGAGACAAGGCGAGCGCGCCGGAGAGCGGGCCATATTTCTCCGCATGCAGGTTCGCTTCCACATACTTCAGCAGGTCGCTGGAGGTGGAGAGAATGGCTCCGCCCCCTGCCAGGACGCCATCCAGATTGTGCACTTCCAGGGGATGATGCGCCGCGTCGTAGCCTTGCAGGAATCGCCGTTGCTGCTCACCGGAAAGCTCGAGCACGGTGTCGGGCAAGCCCAGAGGTCCCGTGATCTCTTCTCGCAGGAGATCGGCATAGCTTTTCCCGGCCCGGTCCGCCAGAGCCTGTCCTAGGAGCCCGACCCCCAGACCGCTGTATTCGAAAGTGGCGTCCTCCGGTTTTGCGACACCGTGGTATTTCAAATAGGCATAAAGCTTTGGCGGCCCGTAATCGGACCAGTCGGCTCCCGGCTGGAAGTTGTCGGGCATGGGCGGCAATCCTGAGTGATGCGTTGCCAGGTCGAGCAGCGTGATCTCTTCGCCCGCAGGTTTCGCCACGGTTCCAGCCGGCAACAATTCGCGAACCGGCTCATCCAGCCGCACCTTCCCGTCTTCCACCATCCGCGCTAGCATCAACCCGGTGAACGTCTTCGAAATCGACGCGATTTGAAAGATCGAGTCCGGTTTCGCGGTTCCATATGTGAAGACGCGATGCTCGCCGTGCTTCCAAACTCCGATCGCTAATCCTGCTCCCGTTCCCGGCGCGAGCTGGCCGGTGGTCAACTGCTGCTTCAAGTCGCGGTCCATCACGCTCTGCAAGTCGCCTACGGCTACCGGAGCCATTGCCGCATCGAAAGTCATGGCCGGAAGCGCAGCAGGAGCGGCGTATCCGGCGAATACGAGTGGCAGGATCAAGCCCATCGCGCAGTGCAGCAGAAGGATGGTCAAGCCCAGCGCCGACGCTACCGCGGCCACCTTGGCGAGAAACATGGTGCGCGCCCGCACCGGCAAGGGAGCCAGCACCAGCACGTCGCGTTTGTCGGGAAACGTGGCATCCCAGCTCAGTACCGCGAACAAGCCGACCACCAGCATGGTGGTCGCGATCACGAAATGCTGCCCGATCATGAGGTACACCAGCACGCCATCAGCGGGGTTCCGTCCGGGTGCGTTGGGGTTTGTGATCAGAAGCGCGCCGAACGATACGGAGACACTGACAAACACCAGCAGCGCCGCGAACTGTCCCAATAACCTGTTCGCGTCACCCTGCGCGTGCGACGAGAGCACTTCCAGATCGAACACGCGAAACAGAAACTGGCGAACCAGAACCCGGAATTGCAGTTTCTCATTCATGGCGGGTCACGCTCGAATCAGGTCGGCTATTTCGCGCGAGATGGCGCCGGTGTCCTGTTCCACGGCCAGCTGCTCAAAGATTCCCTCCAGCGTGGGCACCGACATCAGGATTCGCAGCCGTTCAATGGAGTCGTCGGCCACAATTTTGCCCCGATGCAGAATTACCACGTGGCTCGAGACCCGCTCCACGGTTTCCAGCTCGTGCGAACTGAAGAGCACCACTTTCCCGCGCACGGCCAGTTCCTGAATCAGGCTGCGCAGCACCAAGCCCGTGCCGACGTCCAGGCCGGAGAATGGTTCGTCCAGCAAGAGCAGATCCGGGTTGTGCAACAGCGCGGCGGAGATTAGCACCTTCTGCCGCATGCCTTTGGAATACGACGATATTGCCGCGTGCCGGTCGCCATGCAGAGAGAGCAAGCGCAGCAGGCCATCGATGCGGTCAGCCGTGGACTTCGCCGGCAGGTCGCGCAACTGGCCCACCATCGTCAGGTACTCGAAACCGCTCAAGTGTGAATAGAGATACGGCTCCTCCGGCACGTAACCCATGCGCTGCTTAAACGCGAGCAGGTCGTTGCGAGTGGGCACGCCATCGAAGAGAATCTCGCCGTCCGAGCTTTGGATCAGCCCGGTGATCATTTTCATGGTGGTGGATTTACCGGACCCGTTGGGACCCAGGTATCCGGTGATCTCGCCCGCGCGCGCCTGAAAGCTTACGTTGTCCACGGCTGGGATGCCGCTGAATCGTTTAGTGATGTTGCGCAATTCCAACATGTTCGTTACTCCTCTCGTAGAGTGACTATGGGATCGATGCTTGCGGACCGGCGCGCGGGTACATAACAGGCGATGGCAGCCAGCGCGATCAGGAGCCATGGAACGCACAGTGTGACATTGGGGTTCGATGCCACTGGCAGGATCTCATCGGCCACCGGCGCCGCAACCGCTGCCAGAAGGCGAACCAGCGCTGTGGCCGCGCCATATCCGACCGCGGCACCGATGACGGCAGGCATCCTGCCCAAATGCTCCGGCGCCACAGCCGCAGCCAATAGGCGCGCCTGCTGCGGAAGAAACTCGCCACCGCGTCCTGGAAGTTGCCGCATTTCCTTCGATGCCCGCTCAAACGTGGCGCGCGCCTGATTGCGATCGAACGCCGTCTGGACGCGCGCGATTCGCATCAGCGCCGCCGCGCGCACGTCCGGTTTGGATTTCTGGGCCTGCGCGCGCGCCTCCGCCAGCAGTTGGTGCAGCATAACCGCAGTCTAGCTGCTCTTGGGTTCGGATGGTATCGGATTCAGTCAACTCCGGAGGGCGGCCCAGACGCCGTTCAATCTGGTTTACCAAGCCAGGCCGTGAGTTGTGGGGTTTTCAACGCCGCGTGTGCATTCTGGCCTTGGTGCCAGAAATGCAGTAGTGCTCATGGAGCGGGAAGTGGTGGAGCCCGTAACAGCGCGACACATACCCGGAAAGTTGTGCATTTCCGGCGCTCTGGACATCGCTGTCCGTAGGATTGAAGTAGCCCCTACGCCGCGTATCCTCTCGTCCGAATGCAATGACGATGTCGTCCACAGCCTCTTCATACTGCCCTCGGGATATTCACTGCGCAATGTCCTCTTGAGTGCCCGCCTCCTTAGACAGGTATATGAGGAAGTTGCTCCAACCTAGGAGCGCATCACGAGTTCCGTAAGGAATCGACAGACCAGCGCCGACAAACGGGACGACGCCGTTCATCTGGCATATGCCGGCAAGATAGCCAATCGAGTTCTTCTGCGTGGCGGTTGACGTAAGAGAATCGACTGGCACCCGTCGCGCTGCGTCATCCATATCTCGATAGTATATCCGCAGATTCGTCTTTACCTGCGACAGGGCAGCAGAGTAACCGGCGCGCCGAGGAGCGGGAAGTCTTTAAGTGACCAACCTGGTTCAAAGGGCCGTCGGCAAGCGCTCAGCTAACGCCGGCTCCGTGTAGAAAACTTAGAGATCCATTGGGAGGCCAACTTACGAACCTTATCGCTCGAAACCACCCGACCCTGATCGGCGGCCTGAATGCCGCGCTCGATTGCGGCCGCAGTCGACTCCATACAAACGGGCGATTCGCTTTGGCGACCAATCAATACAGAAGCTGGAAGTGTCCAGCGAACTTAGCGACCTTGTGGCGCGTATCCCAGAGTGATGGCTCGGCGGCTGATTCTGTGGAGTGTCGCTGCGATTGCCGCCAGTGTATTCGTAGTTTGCGGGATCGGCGGCGCCGTCCTCTGTGAGGGCGCTCTGCACCCGCTTCGCCGCGCTGTTCCCGCGAATCCTTCGGCTGTGAATGTACAGGTGGTTGCTCGCGATGGGATTGTGCTCCGGGCCTGGCTGTTTGACTCAGAGAAGCCTGACCGCGACGCGGTGCTAATCCTGCATGGCATCGCGGACTCGCGCGCCAGTGAGGTGGGGCTTGCGCGGATGTTTCTCGATCATGGATATATCGTGCTTGTTCCTGATAGCAGAGCGAATGGCGAAAGTGGCGGGGATCTCGCGACCTATGGATTGCTGGAATCGGATGATGTCCATCAGTGGGTCTCGTGGCTGATCGAGCATGAGCATCCGCGCCGGATCTTCGGAATCGGGGAGTCACTGGGCGGCGCGGTGTTGATCCAATCGCTCCGAGTGGAGCCTCGCTTCAGCGCGATTGTGGCTGAAAGCGCCTTCTCGAGTTTCGAAAGAATCGCGCAGGACCGGATTGCCCAGCGGCTTCCGTTTTCTCCTCGCGCCGGCCGGATGCTCGCGGCGCCGCCGGTTTGGGCTGGGTTTCTTTACGCCCGACTGCGGTACGGGCTGGATTTTTATCGGGCATCGCCCAAGGCTGCGCTTGCACAATCCACAACACCCGTGCTTCTGATCCAAGATTTAAACGATCGGCTGACGCCGCTGGCGCATTCGGAGATTCTCGCCGCGAGTAACCGCCGCTATACGACGTTGTGGCTGGTTCCAGGGGCGGGGCATACCGGGGCTTTCGGTACCGCGCCGCGTGAGTTCGAGAAACGCGTCCTCGATTTCTACCAGAACTTGCCGCCGGGCATCCAGGTGCGCGAGAAGTAGTCGCCCAAGGTGAGCGCCAGCAGGATCGCCATCCAGAAGAAGCCGGCGAAGACGAACAGCTTGGTGAGCGGATTGTCGGTCCGGACGTGCATGAAGAACCAGATCACGAGCGACATCTTGAAGAACGCGATCAGGAGCGCGATCACGATGTTGAACGGGCCCAGGTCGATCTGCGCCACCGCGTAGGTGGTGAAGGTCATGATCGTCAGGATGAGCCAGATAATGACGTAGGTGCGAACGGGAGTAACGGGGTGTGCACTCATATCAAAGAATTTTCCGGGTGTGTCCGATCAGGTAAAGCAGGGGGAAGAGGAAGATCCACACGATGTCGACGAAGTGCCAGTAGAGGCCGGACACTTCCACCGGCGTGTAGTAACTGGGGCCGAACCGGCCGCGCCGCGCCATGGCGAAAATAGTTGTCATGATCCCCAGGCCAACGATCATGTGGACAGCATGGAATCCCGTCATGAAAAAGTAAAAGATAAATAGAATCTGGGCCTGGTGGGCGAACTGCGGCGCCTCACTGTAATTCCAATGGCCGCCGAACAGCGGAACCTTCATGTCCACCCAGTGTTCGTGATATTCGAAACCCTTGATCACCAGGAAGCAGACGCCGAAGAACATGGTGACCAGCAACATGAGTTGCAGGACTTTCTGCTGGCCCAGATGCGCGGCGCGCACCGCCAGCGCCATGCTCAAGCTGCTGACGATCAGCACGGCGGTGTTCAGCGCTCCATATAGCGGATTCATGTAGGCGCTGGTGGAGGCGAAAGCTTCCGGGTACATACTGCGATAGATGGTGTAAGCGCCAAACATTCCGCCGAAGAACATGATTTCCGTCAGCAGGAAAACCCACATTCCAAAGGTGGCCGAATCGAACTGCTGGGCCATGTCGTCGAAGTGATGACGTAGCTGCGGTGGATGCTCGGTCGCTACAGCGTGCGTGTCAGCCAACGTGCGCCTCCTCGTGTTTTGCGTATGCGTAGGCTTCTTCCGTGACGATCGGAGTCACGTCGAAATTGAAGGTCGTGGGCGGCGACTGGGTGGTCCATTCCAGACCCTTGGCGCCCCACGGATTGTTGCCGGCCGCCTTGCCGTACTTGAGAGACCAGAGCAAGTAGATCAGCGGGATCAGGAATCCGACGCCCAGCACGGTCGCTCCGGCGGTGGACATCACGTTCAGCACCTGGAACTCAGGCGCATAAGCATGATAGCGGCGCGGCTGGCCCAGATAGCCCAAAATGAACTGCGGGAAGAAAGTCAGGTTGAATCCCACGAACACCAGCAGGGCGGAGAACTTGCCCCAACCCTCCGGATACATTTTGCCGGTGATCTTGGGCCACCAGAAATGCAGCGCGCCCATGTAGGCCACCACCATGCCGCCCACCATTACGTAATGGAAGTGCGCCACCACGAAGTAAGTATCGGTGAGATGCACGTCCATGCCGAGCGTGCCGAGGAACAGTCCCGTTAGGCCGCCGATAGTGAACAAGCCAATGAAGCCGAAGGCGTACAGCATGGGCGTATCGAAACTGATGGAGCCGCGGAACATGGTTGCGGTCCAGTTGAAAACCTTGATGGCGGAGGGAATCGCAACCACCATGGTCAACAGCGAAAAGTACAGGCCGGCGTACATAGACATGCCAGTAACGAACATATGATGTCCCCACACCAGGAAGCCGACGATGGCGATCCCCAGGCTGGAGCCGGCGATGAACGAATATCCGAAAATGCCTTTGCGCGAAAAGCAGGTGATCAGTTCGCTGATCACGCCCATGCCGGGCAGAATCATGATGTACACGGCCGGGTGGGAGTAGAACCAGAACATGTGCTGGAACAGAATGGGATCGCCGCCAATGGCGGGATCGAAAATTCCGATGTGGAAGGCCCGCTCCAACCCGACCAGGGCGAGCGTGATGGCCACCACTGGCGTGCCGAGCACCTGAATCAGGGCCGTGGCGTAGTTGGCCCAAACGAAGAGCGGCAGGCGGCCCCAGGTCATGCCGGGAGCGCGCATCTTATGCACGGTTACGATGAAGTTCAGCCCGGTGAGAATGGATGAAAATCCCGCGATGAACACGCCGACCGCTGCGGTGATGACGAAGGTGTTGGAGTAAGTGGTGCTGAACGGCGTGTAGAAGGTCCAGCCAGTATCCACGCCGCCCATGATGATGGCGGCGAGCGCGAACACCGCGCCGGCGATGTAAATGTACCAGCTCAGCAGGTTGATGCGCGGGAATGCCAGGTCCTTGGCGCCAATCATCATCGGCACCAGGAAATTGCCGAACGTCGCGGGAATGGACGGGATCAGGAAGAAGAAGATCATCACGATGCCGTGCATGGTGAAGATCTTGTTGTAGGTGTCGGAACTGAACAGATCGCCTTGCGGCGTGAGCAGCTCCGTGCGGATCAGCCCGGCGAAGACTCCGCCCAAGGCAAACATCACGCTGATCGAAATCAGGTAGAGAACGGCAATGCGTTTATGGTCCGTGGTAAACAGCCACGACTTCCACCCGTACTCCGCGTTCAAGTAATTCGGAGTTTCGGCAATTTGAGGTTCTTGTAAAGCTGTGCTCATTGTGTACCGCCATTTTGCTGGGTAACACGCCGGGCTACTTTGACCGGCCGCTCGAATAACGCCGGTTGCACGCCCACTCCCGGTTGCAAACCAACTCCTGGTTGCAAACTCGCGGTGGGAGCACCCGGCGCGTTAGTGATCGCCAGCGATTTAATGTAGACGATTAACTGCAAAATTCCTTCTTCGCTGATCTGGCCCTGGAAGCTCGGCATGACGTTGGGCTTGTAGCCGGCCACGATTTTCGCGTTGGGATTCAAGATCGATTCGCGCAGGTACGCGTCGTCGGCCTCCACGCTTTGGCCGTCGGCCAGCTGGACGCGCGAACCGTACACGCCGCGCAGAATCGGGCAGCGGCCCTGGCGGTCCAGCAGGTGGCACGTGGAGCAGCCCAACTGCTCGAACAGGCGCTCGCCCTGCTGCGCCATAGTTCCGCCCATGCCGCCTCCGGCCAGCCAGTTCTCATAGTCGGCGGGTTGCATCACGTCCACCCATCCCACCATGCCGGAGTGCTCGGTTCCGCAATATTCGGCGCAGAACAGATGATAGTGGCCCACCTTATTGGCGGTGAACCACATGGTGTCGTAATGGCCCGGCACCACATCGTGCTTGATGCGCAGCGCGGGGATAAAGAAGCTGTGGATCACGTCCTCGGACGCCAATGTGATTTTGACCGGCCGTCCGATGGGAACGTGCAGTTCATTGATTTCACGCTGGCCACCCGGATACTGGAGCTTCCACATCCATTGTTTGGCCACCACGTAGACATCCATCGCGTTGGGTGGCGGAACCGCGTTCAGGAAGTAGATCTTGGCGCCCCACCAGAAGAAGGTGAGCATCACCAGGAACGGGATGATGGACCAAGTAATTTCCAACCGCAAAGAACCGTGGATAGGCTGCGGGACTTCATCGCCGCGCCGGCGGTACTTGATCGCAAAAACGAAAATGGTGCCAAAGATGAGCACCGACATCACGACGCTCACCACGGTCAGGTAGATATACAGATGATCTACGTCGGTGGCGACGGCAGACGCGGCCTCAGGCCAAAGTGGAAGCTGCATATTCTAGGCGGTCCTCCCGGCGTTGGCGTGCCCGCGCCGCTCCCGCCGGAGCATGATGAACACAAAGCCGAAGAGCATAAGAGCGGTGGCCGTGCCGAGTACCCGGATCACGCGCGAAATGGCCAGTCCATATTTTCCCGTGGTCGGATCGTATTGGCAGCAGAACAACAGCACTTGGTCGGCCAGGTTGCCGATCTTGTTGGAGGAAGCGTCCACCAAACCCAGGCGGAAGTCGCGCGGGTTGTAGGCGATCCCATAGAAGTAGCGTGAGATCTTGCCTTCGGGCGTGATCACATAGATCGCGCTGGCATGGACGTACTGCTTGGTCTCCTGGTCGTATTTGTAATGGAATCCTACGGTGTTGGCCAAGGCTTTGATATTGGGCTCATCGCCGGTCAGGAAATGCCAGCCTTCCTTAACGCCCGGGCGATTGTACTTTTCGACGTAGTTGGCTTTTTTCGCGGTGGCGAGCTGCCAGGTCTCCTGGGGATTGAAGCTGACCGTGACAACTTGGTAGTCCGTACCCACGTTTAAAGAGATCTGCTGCATGGCATGGCTGAGCCCGTTCAGAATCAGATCGCACAGGCCGGGGCACTCGTAGTAAACCAGCGCCAGCACCACGGGTTTGTTGCCGCGGAAATACTGGCCCAGCCGAACGGTCTGTCCGGTTTCGTCGCGGAAAGTCAGCTCCAGCGGAAGCTGCGCGTTCAGGTTTTGGTCGATCGTGACGCCTTGCTTGAGAGCGGGGAGGTTGCCCGATGCGTTGCCCACGGGTTGTGTCAGGCCCATCTGCCCGGCCGCCGCCACGCTCGAAAACGCCACGGCGATCCAGCCTGCGATCCAAAGTTTGTTATTTCGCATTGCTCTTTCCTTCTTTGGCAGGCCCGGGCTCCGGGGCCGGAGCGGGAGGCTTGCGCCCGGCGAGAATATCGTCGAGGTAATTGTGCGAGGGCAGGCCTTTGGAGGCCAGCATGTCGATCGCACGATCGATCGGGATGCGGACTACGCCGTTCTGCTTGTCCACCCAACCGTATGTGTTCAGGATGTGATCTTCGTGCACTCGCAGTTGCTGCAATTGCTCGTAAGGCGCTACTTCGATGCGCGGCTCGGGAGGAATCACGGGGCGCGATAATCGCGTAGCTTCCGCAGTGCTATAGGTATCGTAAAAGTAGCGGAAAATCCCTACTACGAGCAGGAAGACCAAAAACGTTGCCACTGCCAGAAATGCCAGCGACACCACAATGAGCTTTACGCTTACTTCGGCGTGCTCGTGGCCGGCGCCATTCGGGCTGGGATGTACCGTGTGTTCCATTGTCAGTGTCCGTGTCCGTGCGTCGTGACCATCAAGGAATATGTGTCCCGAGGATCACGCGACGCCAGCATCGGCCGAGACTTCAAATTCCAGACGAAATAAGCCAGCCAGATACCACCCAAGCCGATGAGCGCCGCTAAATCAGTCCAGTAAACTTCCAGTCCTCTCTGACGAAACGCGGGTTCTACAATCCAGAATACATCCAGCATTCGCATGATGACGATCCAGATGGCTAGCGTGCGCAGCCGGCTGGCGTTCTTCTTGACAAATCGCAGCAGTAACAGGAAGAAGGGGATGAAGAAATGGAAGATGGCTATGGTCCATCCTATGTACCCCCATCCACCGCTAAAGCGGCGAACGTACCAGGGAATTTCGTCCGGCAGATTCTCGGCCCAGATAATCAGGAATTGCGAGAACGACATGTACGCCCAAAGCATGGTGAAGGCCAGCATCAGGTTGCCGAGATCGTGATAATGCTGCCGCGTCAGGAAACTGGCGAATGGCTCGCGTTTCGAAAGCAGCACCAGCACCGCCACCAGGAACGCAAAGGTGAGCAGCACTTCTCCCACCGTGAACATCCAGCCATAAATGGTGGAGTACCAGTCCGATTCGAGCGACATGATCCAATCGATGAATGCCAGAGAGGTGGTGACAACGAAGACCAGCAGGGCGGGAGCGCTGCGTTTCTTGATTCGTTGGAAGAGAGATGGATCGCCGGTGCGATCGTACTCGTTGGCCATCTTCAAAATGCGGAAACCGGAGAAGATCCAGATGGCGAAGTACAGCACGGTCCGAATGATGAACCAGGTGGGGTTCAGATAAGCGGCCTTGTGGCCGGTGGCGAAGTGTTCGGCGCGATAGGTTGCGTCAGTCCATTTGTACAGCGAGCCGAGCGCGAAGAAGATCGGGATGATCAGCACGAAAACCAGCGGCAGAGTCTTGACGCCGGATTCCACCAAACGGCGAATGGCCACGCCCCAGTTTCCACCGACGACGTTATGCAGGAAAAAAATGCCCAGGCAGCCGATTGCCAGGCCGGACCAGAAGATATACGCGAACAGATACGATTGCCAGAAATGCGTGGGATCGGTGAACGCGCCGATCGCGCTGATTACCAGCGCCGCAATGCCGACGAACAGGGCGCTGCGCTGCACGCGCTCCATTTGGGGGCGAAGTGTGTCGGTCGGCGTCATTGGGGATTTGCTCCAGAGGGCGGATTTGCTCCTTGAGAATTGGCCGGTGCAGTTCCAGGGCCCACTCCGCGCGGCCCGGGCTCCACGGTGAGGGACGGGACTTGATTCGGAGGCACATCCGCTACGGTCGCGGCCTCGCTCAACTGCAAGGCGCGAATGTAGGCGATGATGCGCCAGCGATCGTCCGGCTCCACGCGGGAGGCGTAACTCGGCATGGCTCCAAATCCGTTAGTGACTACGTCAAAGAAGTGTCCGACAGGAGCGTGCACCAATCTGTCCTCGTAATAGGAAGGAGGCTGGCGGAAGCCTCGTAGAACCACCATGCCGTTGCCGTCTCCCAGGTGACCATGGCAGGGCGTGCAATAGATGTTGAAGCGCTGCTGGCCGCGCTCGATATCCGCCTTGGCGATGGGGATGGGAAATTGGTCGATATCTTCGCCGTCGATCTTGCCGGTATAGCGTGCGTCGTCGATGCGCAGGTGCCCGCGGGCAACGGTTCCTTCCACCATGGGCCGGGCGGAGCGTTGATCGGAGAAGAAATCGCTGGCGGCGAGCGGTTTGTAGCGCGGCTCGTTCTGCATATCCTGGCGGCAAGCCGTGAGCGTAAGGAAGGCTAGCGCGCTTGCGCCGAGGAGGATCTTATGGCTCGACCTATTTATCAACTTCGGCCACCTCTTCGGGATTCATTTCTTCCAGGAACGCTTTGGTCTTGGCCATGTCGAACTTGGGGTCGGACGCTTCGATGCACAGGAAGAACCGGTCGATGGACGCGCGGGAAAAATTCGGGACGTTAAACACCGGGTGATAGGGCATCGGCAGTTTGTTGAGCGCCAGCATTCCGATGACGGCGCTGAGCGCGGCCAGCAGGACCGTGCATTCAAATGTGATTGGGATATAAGCCGGCCAGCTATCGAATGGACGGCCCGCGACGTTGTGCGGATAGGCGATCACCGTGATCCACCACAGCAGTCCAAAGCCGCCCGCTGCGCCGCACATGCCGCAAAACAGAACAATGGGAGCCACCCAGTTGCGGCGGAAGCCAACCGCTTCGGCCAAGCCATCGATGGGCATGGGCGTATAAGCGTCCATGTTGCGATAGCCCGCCGCATAGGCGCGGTTCGCGGCTTCGAGTAACTGCTCGGGGTCTTCAAACTGCGCCATTACCCCGTAGGTTCCGTGCCGATCTGCGAAAGTTTCACCCATGATTTAGTCTCCCTGCGCCGGCGCGGGCGCTGGACCGTCGTCAGTGATGTTAGGCGCCAGATGATGCAGTACTTCGCGTACCTCGAAGATCGAGATCGACGGAAGCACGCGAACAAACAGAGCCATCAGCACCAGGAAGAAACCAAGAGTTCCGATGAAAACCGCCCAGTCCCACTGCGTCGGATAATACATGCCCCAGGAAGAGGGCAGAAAGTCGCGAGCCAGGCTGGTGATAACGATGATGAAGCGTTCCAGCCACATGCCGATGTTCACCACGATCGACACAAAGAACAGGCGCGGGATGCTCTGCCGGACCTTCACCGACCACAGCGATTGGGGAATCAGAATATTGCAGAGAATCAGGCTCCAGAAGAAGTAGCGATAGGGGCCGGCAGCGCGGTTCATGTACATGAACATTTCATGCGGATTGCCGCTGTACCAGGACATGAACGCTTCCATCGCGTAGCCGTAGGCGACGATCAATCCGGTGCCCAGCATCAGCTTGCCCATGCAATCCAGGTGGCGCATGGTGATGAGATCTTCCAGGTGGAACCATTTTCTGGCCGGAATCGCCAGCGTCACCACCATGGCGAAGCCGGAATAAATGGCGCCGGCGACGAAGTAGGGCGGGAAAATCGTGGTGTGCCAGCCGGGCAGCAAGCTGATTGCGAAGTCGAAGCTAACCACCGTGTGCACTGAAACCACCAGGGGCGTTGCCAGGCCGCCCAAGAGCAGGTAGGCCATCTGATAGCGCGCCCAGTGTTTGGCCGATCCGCGCCAGCCCATGCCGAACATCCCGAAGACGACCTTTTGCCATTGCTTCTTGGCGCGATCGCGCATGGTTGCCAGATCGGGCACCAGGCCGATGTACCAGAAAATCAGCGAAACCGTCAGGTAGGTGGAAACCGCGAACACGTCCCAGATCAGCGGGCTGCGCGGCTGCGGCCACAGCCACATGGAGTTGGCGTAGGGAATCAGCCAATAGGCCAGCCACGGGACGGCCCAGGTGCAGAATCGGGAACATGCCAGCCTGGGCGACGGCGAATAGCGTCATCGCTTCGGAGAAGCGGTTAATCGAAGTACGCCAATCCTGTTTGAGCAGCAGCAGAATGGCCGAGATCAGCGTTCCGGCGTGGCCGATACCGATCCACCAGACGAAGTTGACGATAGCAAAGCCCCACGCTACCGGGATGACGATGCCCCATACTCCGACGCCCTTGTAGAACAGCCAGAAGGCGCCCGCCAGCAGGCCCTGCATCGCGACAAAAGCTAAAAACAGGCTGATCCACCATTGTTTCGGGCGTCGTCTGGATCGGTTTCAGGACGACGTTGGCGATCTTGTCGGTGACGGTAGTGTTGTTAAATCCCGGAGCAATGATCTTGTCCGGTCCGGGGTCGATTACCTTCGGCTCTAGTTCTTCGGTGCTAGGCATTGCCGATCTCCGGGTTGGGGTTGCGCAGGCGTCCCAGGTAGGTGGTTCTGGGCCGCACGTTCAGGTCTTCCAGCAAGCTATAGTTGCGCGCTTGCGCCTTGAGCTGCGCTACGCGGCTCTTGGGATCGTTGATGTCGCCAAAAACGATGGCCTTGGTGGGACAAGCCTGAGCGCAGGCCGGCGTGATTTCGCCGTCGGCGATACGCCGGTTTTCCTTCTCGGACTGGATCTTCACCGCGCTGATGCGCTGGATGCAGTAAGTGCATTTCTCCATCACGCCGCGGCTGCGAACCGTGACATTGGGATTCCGCACGCCGTACAGGCTCGGAGTGCCCCAATCGGAGTAGAGCAGGAAGTTGAAGCGCCGCACTTTATAAGGACAGTTGTTGGAGCAATAGCGGGTGCCCACGCAGCGGTTGTAAACCATCTGATTCAGGCCTTCGCCGCTGTGAACCGTCGCGGCTACCGGACAAACCAGTTCGCACGGCGCGTTCTCGCACTGCATGCACGGCACCGGCTGGAAGTAAACTTCTGGATTATCCCAATTGCCCTTGAAGTAGCGATCGACGCGCAGCCAGTTCATATGGCGCCCGCGGATCACTTCGATCTTGCCGACTACCGCGATGTTGTTTTCAGACTGGCAGGCCATCATGCAGGACCCGCAGCCCACGCACGAATTCAGGTCGATGGTCATGCCCCACTTGTAGCCTTGATAGCGAAAATCCGGATACAGAGTGAGCTTATCGGAAATGGGTTTTTGGTCTTCCTTGAGATCGACGAACTGCGGAGTCTTCTTGTATTCGTCCAGCGTGGCGATGCGGATCGGCTCGCCCTCTTCCATGGTCTGGGTGTGCTGCGTGGTGGCGAACTCGTGGCCTCCGCCGACTTTTCTCATCTCCAGGCCCGTATCGCTCCAGGGCGCGGATGAAGTGCGCAGCAGATAGGCGTTGAAGCCGACTTCGTTGCCCACGTGACCGGCGTAGGTCCGGCCAAAACCGAGATGAACCGTGGCGCTGTTATCGGCGTGCCCGGGCATGATCCAGATGGGCCCGGTAACGGTTCGTCCTTGATACTTCAGCTCAACCACGTCGCCGATGTTGAGATTTTTTTGCTGGGAGGTATTGGGACTGATCCAGACGGCGTTGTCCCAGGTCATCTTGTTGGCCGGTTTGGGTAGCTCCTGCAGCCAGCCGTTGTTGGAGAACGATCCGTCCCAGATGGTTGGGTCAGGCCGGAACACAATCTCCATACCTTGGGAAGTTTTTGGCTGCGGAGCCGGCGGCATCTTCGCCATGACGTTCACGGCGGGCACGGCGGTGTTGGGCACCACGCCGTTGTACAACGCCTCCTGCCAGAAGACATCGAAATTCGGAGCCTTGGACTGGGTCTGCCAGTAGGCTTGAACCACGTCGTGATCGGATTGATCGGGCTGGCCGCCCAGCGTTGCGATCACTTCCAACGCGGTCTTGCCGCCATAGAGCGGGGCAATCAGAGGCTGGACAAAACTGACGGTTCCGTCGAATGCGCGAACATCGCCCCAGGATTCCAGATAATGCGCTTCGGGAACCTGCCAGACAGATTGCCGGCCGGTTTCATCGGCATACAGCCCGAGATAGGCTTTCCAATAGACGTTTTTCAGCGCTCCGGCGAAGTCCAAATCGGCGGGTGCGCTGTAGATCGGGTTGCCGCCGAGGATCAACAGCGTTTCCACTTTGCCGGCTTTCATGTCGGCCACCAGTTGGCGGATGGAATCCTGCTGATCGGCGGGATTGCCTTCGATGGGTTCGGTGTAGCGGACCGTTTTTCCGACGTTGCCGAGCGCCTGGTTCATGGCGTGCGCCAGCGCGTGAACGGCGGGCGGCTGATAATCGCCGGCGACCACCAGGCAAGAACCTTTGTGCGCTTGCAGATCGCGCGCGATGGCGGCAACTTCTTTATTCTTTCCGCTGGACTGTCCGCCCAGACCAAGAGCGGCGGCCAAATCCCAAGCCCAGCCTTCGATATCGCCGGCGGGAAGCACGAAGAGGTGATCCGCCATGCTGGCGGTAGGAGAAGGGGATGGCTCTACAACATACAGCCGGTTCTGCACCGTCTCGCTCGGCGGCGTTCCTTCCGCTTTCACCTGGGGCGGCAGAACCACGGGTCCGCGATTCTCCGTCGCATACTGGGCCGATTGATTCACCCGAGGCGCCGATGGCCCGTCCTGGTAGCCTTCCTGCCAATCTTCCTTCGGTTGCGGCGTGTGCGTCACATTGCTCTGGACGCGCCGCTTGTCGGCGAACTGGCGCGCCAGACGCAGATTGCCGGGGCCGCAAGCCAGGAAATCCGCATCGATGGAAACGATCACATCGGCCTGGCTCAGATCGTAAATAGTGTTCACCGGACGGCCGAACGCCAGCATCGCGCCTTGGTAAGCACTGTGGCGGCCGGCTACTTCATACTGATGCCATTTGGCTCCGGGAAATTCTTTCAGGATTGCGTTGATCCCGGCAGTCAGCGTCGGCGAAGTCACCGTTTCGGTGAGAATCCGAAGGCCGTTGCCTTTCTTGAGAACCGCCTCTTCGCGCCGAGCCGCCACGTCAGCCTGAAACCCAACCCAGGAGTCGATGTACCCCTGTTTGGTCACGGCCTGTGCGCGGTCCGGATCGTACATCGTCAGGATGGAGGCCTGCTGGAAGTAATCCGAAGCACCCAGGCTGCCGGGGTGGTCGGGATTGCCTTCGATTTTGGTAGGCCGGCCCAGGTGGCTGGTGACCACCAAACCGGTACCCATGCCGCCCATCTGCATCGCGGTGGCGAAATAGAGTGGAATGCCCGGAACGAACTCTTCCGGCTGGCGGACGTAGGGGACGATGACCTCTTTGGGCTGCTTGGTGCAGGCGGTGATGCCGGCAAACGCCATTGAAGCAGCGGCCAGCTTCAGAAAATTGCGGCGGTGGTCAGCGTCCAACCAATTGGGCGTTCGGTCGGCGAGTTCGTCGTCGAGGAAAGCCTGAAACTCCTTGGTCTCGGCGAGTTCTTCCAGGCTCTTCCAGTACAGTGGTCCCTGGGCTGTTTCCAGCCGAGCCCGAATCTTGTCTAGGTCAAGAGCGGGTTTCTGATTCATCGGTGGCAAGTGTAACAGTCCGTCAAACTTTGGATGTGATTTTCCTTCACGAGCTTGAGCCCGAGTTCTTCCTGATTCGCCGGCGGCTCATAAGCCATGTTGAAAACCTGGTCGCGCGGGCGAACATACTTCTCGGGATTGCGGTGACAATTGATGCACCAGTTCATGTAAAGCGTGTTCTCTTTGTACATCAGGGGCATCTGGTCGACGCGGCCATGGCAGGTGGAGCATCCGACGCCCTTGTTGATATGGATACTGTGGTTGAAGTATACGAAATCCGGCAGGTCGTGTACACGGGTCCATTGCAGCGACTCGCCCGTGCGGAAGCTGGCGCGCACCGGCTCCAGGATCTCCGCGTTGGTCCAGATCTGCGAATGACAGCTCATGCAGATCTCGGTAGCCGGAAGGCCGGCGAACGACGACGTCTCTACCGAAGTGTGGCAATAGCGGCAGTCAATGCCGTCGTCTGTGACGTGGTGTTTGTGGCTGAAGGGAACGGGCTGCTCTTTGACTACATGGACGTCCGTGATATAACGGCCACGGTCCATCGTGTAGGCCACGGTAATCAATCCGCCGATTGCGAGAACCGCGCCCGCAAGGCTTATTTTGGAGATGCTATTTGCGCTTCTGTGGAAAAGCTGGGCCATCCAGTTCGTCCTGTACGACCCACTATGGTAAATCAGTTTGCGCTAGAATTGCAAAAAATATTATGGGGCAAGTTTAATGTAAGTTGTCTTACTATGAAAGCTGGATTTCTGATCGCGAATTCAGGATCAAGCCGCAAAACGCTTGTTGACGGCGCGGCGTGCGCGGAGCAGACGGATTCGAACTGCGGTCTCGGTCCATCCATGCGCGCGAGCGATCTCTTGGACCTTGTAGCCTTCCAGGTAGTGGCGGGTCAGAACCATGCGATCGTTCTTTTTGCAGGTCTTCAAAATCCTCCGGACGTCGATGGCGGCCAGATTCACCTTGGGAGGCGTGGGCAGCTCGGGCAGTGTCTGCAAGAACGGTTCGCGGCGCATGCAGCTGCGATGAATGTTCAGTGCGATGCTGTTCATCCAAGTGAGCACCATATTCGGATCGCGCAGTTGGCCCAGACGTTCCCACCCCTTCACCCAGGCGGCTTGCGCCGTCTCTTGCGCTGAATCATACGACAGGCCGCGGGATACCAAGAAACGCACTGTCAGGTTGTAGCCCTTTTTGTAAGCGGCACCGTAATCTTCTCGTGTCATGTTGCCCTAACTCCCTTTGTCGGAACGAATTTGCCGTCTTCGGCGTTCGTTTCACAAGAAAAGCAGTTTCAGTACCACCGGGGCCGATGACTGGCGCGACAGACTAAGTTATTTGGACCCAGAGGTTTATGGGACAAATCGAACAGCGATTGGCGGATTGGTTACCGCGCAAGAATTTCTGGACGGGCAAAATTTTCCGGAAACCAAAATCCAAAATCCTCAGAGCACGCGGGTTTTGGGAACCACGAAGACCATGTAGTCTTCGTCGACGTATTCATCGCCCGAGCCATCGCACAGTTTGAGCGCGCCACGCTCATGTCCGAAAATGGTGAACCCGAGAGACGAATAGAGACGCTTGGCCGCACCTTGATGATCGCCAACAGTCAGGATGATTTGTTCCAGCCCGGAGAGCGATGCGGCGCGTTGCAACACTTCGGCGAGTAAGCGCCGGGCGATCCCTTGGCCGCGATGGTTTTGGTCAACGAACACGCCCCAAATTCTGGCCTTGTGGCGCTGTTTGCGCCGTGTGTTCCGTCCGAGACCGACCGTCCCCACCAATTGTCCGCCCACAAAAGCGCCCAACACGTAATTGTCGCCGCTGGCGGCGGAAAGGCGCTTGCGGACAACATCGAGCGGCGTCGCGCGATGCTCTTCGGCGGACTCGCCGAACGCGCGCGGCTCCAGTTCCAGAGCCTGGAGACGCAAGCGCCAGAAGTCCTCGGCATCTTGCGCCCCGAGGGTGCGAATCTCTATATTCATTACTTAGGCCAGTTTTGTATGCCCGGTACGCGCCGCGTCATCGCCGCCGCCCTGTGTATGGCTTTCGCCGTTGTCCTGGTGAACGCCTCGACGCGCTGCCTGTTTGCCCAAACAGCCGCTCCGCTAGCCGCCCCAACGTCCCCGGACCCGCCCGCGCCCGCCGAGCAGAAGAAGATTTTGGCCGATGCCACCGATTATGCGTTCCACCACGAACGCAATCTGCCGAACTTCCTCTGTCTCCAAACCACTCGCCGCTTCCAGGACTATCAAAATCGCGACGAATGGCGTCCGCTAGACATCATTGTAGAGCGGCTTTCCTACTTTGAACACGAGGAAAATTACAAAGTTATCGAAATTAACGGTGTTCCTTCCAGCATCGAGCACAACAAGCTGGGCGGCGCCTCGTCATCGGGCGAGTTCGGCTCCGTGATGAAGGGTATTTTCGCGCCTGAGACCGCGGCAGAGTTCCACTGGCAAACCTGGTTCAGGCTGCGTGGACGCGAGATGCATGTGTACGCGTATCATGTCGCGGCGGCGAAGTCGGACTATCATGTCGTGGTACCGGAACTGGCCAAGGATCTGGTGACCGCCTATCATGGGCTTATCTTCATCGACGACCGCAAGCATTTCATCCACCGCATCACACTGCACGCCGATGGAATCCCGCCGGCGTTTCCGATTCAAGACGTCAGCCTGATGCTGGACTACGACTATACGCGCATCGGGGATGCCGACTATCTGCTGCCGCTGACGTTTGAGCTTCGTTCGCGCGAGGGCAACGTGGCCGTCAAGAACGACGTGGACTACAACGAATATCGCAAGTTTACCGCGGATTCGAGCGTCAGTTTTGGGGCTGCCGATGGGCCAGGCGAGCCCCCGAAAAAATAGCTGCGCCGGTTACACGAAGGCGGTGGTTTTGATGCCGGAAATCTCAAACTGCTTGCGGCACCGCATGTTCTTGCACATCACCTTGTCGTCCAGCAGCACCATGTAGCTGGCGGCCTTCTTGAATTTGGCGCGGTCGCGCTCGTCGGCATGTCCGGGCAGCCGGTCTACTTTGCTGCGCAGCAGCCAGCGCAGATCGTACGTTTCCGAGCCGCGGCAAAAAGGGCAGTGCAAAGTAGCGGACTTCTTGGTCTCGGATTCTTTGTAAAAGGCTCGTTCATCCATGATCGTTTCGATCTTATCCTAAGCCGCGGCCAAGGCCGACGCCTGCACCAAACTTGCGTCCAGCAGCCGGGCGAACTCGTCTACGTCCGATTTGCTGATGTTCAGCGGCGGCGAGAAGCGCAAAACGTTGCCGTGGAAGCCGCCCTTGCCGAGTATAATCCCGTTTTCGCGCGCCGCTTCCATGACGGCCAGGGTTTGCGCCACAGCCGGCGTCTTGCTCACCGGGTCCTCTACCAGCTCGATGGCCTGCAGCAGGCCCATGCCGCGCACGTCGCCGATGATGGGATGCCTGGCTTGCAGTTCGAGTAATTTGCCGCGAAAGTACGCGCCCACTTCGGCAGCGTTGATGGACAGCTTGTGTTCCTCGATGAAATCGACCACAGCTTTGGCGGCAGTGGTCGCAATGGGGTTGCCGCCAAAGGTGGAAATGCTGGCGCCGCGCACCGAGTCGGCGATCTCCGGACGCGCGACGGTCAGGCCGATCGGGAAGCCGTTCGCCAGGCCTTTGGCGCTGGTGATGATGTCCGGCTGCACGCCCCATTGCTCGATGCCGAACCATTTCCCGCCGGTGCGGCCCCACCCGGTTTGCACTTCGTCGCTAATGAAAACGCCGCCGTGCTTCTTCACCGTCTCGGCCACGATGGGGAAATATTCTTTGGGCGGCGTCACAAAGCCGGCCACGCCTTGAATCGGCTCGGCGATGAATCCTGCGATTTTTCCGGAGGTGGTGGTGCGGATTACTTCTCCCACATCCTGCGCACAGCGCACTTCGCAGGAAGGATACGAAAGGCCATAGGGGCAGCGGTAGCAATAGGCGTTCACCGCGTGCACGATTCCGGCTTGCGTCACTGGGCCCAGCCGCCAGGTGGACTGCGCACTCAGGCCCATGGCCAGGGACGACCGGCCGTGATAGGCGTAGCGCAGAGCGACGATCTCGGTGGATCCCGTATAACAACGCGCCGCCAGGATTGCGGTTTCGTTCGCTTCGGTTCCGCTGCTGGTGAAAAACGATTTGGTCAGCTTCCCGCCGGGCGTGATTTGGGCCAGCTTCTTGGCGAGCGCCACCTGCGGCTCATTCGCGAAGACCGTGGACACGTGCTGCAGGCGATCCATCTGCGCGTGGACTTTCCGGTTTACGTCGTCGTTGCAGTGGCCCACGCTGACCGTGACGATGCCGCCGAAAAAATCCAGGTATTGCCTGCCGTCCGCGTCCCAGACATATTGATTCTTGGCGCGGGAGATGACGAGCGGCTGTTGGTAGTAATGAAAAACGCAAGGAAACAGGTGCTCGCTCTGGGCCAGCAGGATCTCGTCTTTGGTCATCGGTGGGGTCATGTTTGATTTTAGTATTTAACGCTCCCGGATGTTCGCGCATCAGTTCTTCGCAATTGTGCGAACACTGTGAACGAAAGCCCTGGCGTTCACAGGAGTGTGAACGCGGCACGCAGGAGTGCGTGCGCCACGCGCGGCGCCCAACCACCCAAAACACAACTGCAATCAGATGTTCAGTTCGCGCGGGAACACCACAGTATGCACGCGCTACACTCGATCGATGAAGATCGCGCTGGACGCGACTCCTTTGACCGTTCCGAGCGGCGGGGTGCGCCGCTACACCGAGGAACTGACCCGCGCGCTGTGCGACACCTTTCCCGACGATCAGTTCTGGTTGCTTTCGGACCAGCGCTTTGAGCTTCCACTTACTCGCGCGAACCTAAAGACCGGCCAGGGTCCGCGCAACATGCTGGAACGGCGCTGGTGGTCCTGGGGTTTGCAGGGCGAAATCTCGCGCCTGGGCATCGACGTCTTTCATGGGACCGATTTTGCGGTCCCCTATCTCCCGCTGCGGCCCAGCGTGATGATGCTGCACGATCTTTCACCGTGGCTGGATCCGGCCTGGCACTCCGAGTCCGATCGTATTCGCAATCGCACTCCGATGTTGCTGCGGTTGGGTCTGGCTACCATGGCGATCACGCCGTCGGAAGCCATCCGCCGCGCGGCCATCGAACGTTTTCATCTGCAGCGCGAGCGCGTGGTGGCCGTGCCGCACGCTGCCAGCGCATGTTTTCGTCCGGCGCCGGGACCCGGCCGCAATCCGCCCTACCTGTTATATGTCGGCACGCTCGAGCCGAGAAAAAATATCGGCTTAATTCTCGATCTGTGGCGCGAGCTTCGCCGCACGCATTCCGTCGATCTGGTCCTGGCGGGCCGGCGCCGCGCGGATTTTCCCGAAATTCCTCCCGAATCGGGACTGCGGGTGATCGGCCTGACGCCGGAACAGGATCTGCCCGCCTTGTACTCCGGCGCCGTGGCTTGCCTGTATCCGTCTTACTATGAGGGATTCGGATTGCCGGTGCTCGAAGCCATGCAGTGTGGGGCGGTAGTGATTGCTTCGCGCGATCCTGCGATCATCGAAGTGGCGGCCGACGCTGCGATTTTGCTTGATATTCGCGACCGCGAGCGCTGGATGGACGCAGTGCGATCGGCCGTGGAGCAGCCGGAACAGATGCGCGGGCTGCGCGAAAAGGCTCTGTTGAGAGCGGGGGATTTTTCTTGGACCAAAACTGCCAGACTCACAAGAGCCGTGTATGAGCACGCCGTTCGGCGCTTCCGGAAATAGAGCCGCTTCCGGAAATAAACCGAAGGTCCTGTTCCTGGCCGGCGAAGCGCCCTATCCGACCATCGGCGGAGGTCCCATCCGGGCAAGTTCGGTGCTCGAATACCTGGCGCGGCGATTTTCGGTGCACGGCATTTTTTTCCGCGAGCCAGGCGCGCCCCATCCCGGGGCCGCGATTCCGCCGGGCCGTCAGGATCGCGTGGATGTGATCGATCTGCCATTTCACTCCAAGCGTCCCCTGGCACGCGTACTACGCAATGCCGCGCGGCTGGCAGGGAATCGCCCGCCGTTGCTGGATCGCTTCGCCGGTTTCGAAGCTCCCATCGCACGTTTGGTGTCCGGGCAGCGCTACGAAGCCGCATTCATCGAACAGTTCTGGTGCGCCCCGTATGTCGAACAGGTGCGTCCCAGCGCCCAGCGGGTGATTCTGGATGTTTACAATATCGAATCGGAATGGCACCGCAGCATGGCTTCCTCGGAAAGCGGATTGCTGGCCTGGAGCCACGCCCGATTCGCTCAAGCCGCGCTGGAGTTGGAGCGTTACTGGTTGCCCCGCTTCGATCGCATTCTGGCCACGTCATGTCACGACGCGCAATTGATGCAGTCGATTGCTCCGGCCGCTAAGGTGACGGTCTATCCCAACGCGCTTCCGCTTGTGGTTCCACCGCCCCGCTCAGAGCGGCCCGAGATCATCTTCAGCGGCAATCTGGAATATGCGCCCAACGTCGCGGCGGTGCGGTTTTTTCATCGCAACGTGTGGCCCGCGCTGCAGTCGCGCTGGCCGGGGCTGAAGTGGAAGATCTTAAGCAAAAATCCGGGATCATTCCGTGATTTACCGGCCCGCGATTCGAGCATCGAGATCACCGGCTTTGTGGAAGACGCGGTGGCCGTGATCGCGCAATCCCGAGTGGCGGTGGTTCCACTGTTCGCTGGTAGCGGAACGCGCATCAAGATTCTGGAGGCGTGGGCCGCCGGCACTCCCGTGGTGTCCACCACGCTGGGCGCACAGGGGCTGGAGTATCGCGACCGCGAACATCTGGTCCTGGCCGACGATGCCGAAAGTTTCACCGCGGCTGTGTCCGAACTGTTCGCGCTGCCGGTGAATCGCGAACGAATCGGAGCGGCTGGCCGCAGGCTTTATGAGGAGCAATATACCTGGCCGGCGGTTTGGAAAGCGCTGGCCGCGGTGGTCGACGAATGATTTCGTCATGATTTTCTCATCTGCGGTCACCGGTAACGCCGGACGATGCAGGCGATCTAACTACATGGAAATACCGCCCTCCCTAACTCCAAATGAAAATTCGGCGGGGACTTTGGTTAGAAATGCATGTAACATGAACCTATGTGAATGCTGCCGTGATGTAAACGTTTGATGAACGGCCCGTTCGAAACGGGAAACCCTCTATACTGGAGAAGGTCATGCGTTTTTCGGTAGACGCTCACGCAATCGGACAGCACTTAACGGGGAACGAAACATACATCAGAAACCTTTTGAATTGTTTCGAGGTGCTGGATCGTGAAGCGGACTTTGTAACTTACATTTCGCGTGAAGAAGCTGTCGCCGACGTGCCTGCGCGCTTCGAGAAGAAGCGCGTCTCGGTGAATCCATACGTGCGGCTGGGTTATGATCTGCCGAGGCGAGTGGCCGAAGATCGGCCCAGCCTGTTGCACGTCCAGTACACCGGGCCGCTCACCTGCTCGGCGCCGATTGTGGTGAGCGTGCACGATGTGAGCTTCCTGGAACATCCCGAGTACTTTACGTCGTTCCGCGCCCTGCAATTGCGTTTGACTGTCCGGCGCACGGTCCAGTCGGCTTCCTGCGTCCTGACGCCCAGCGAATTTTCGAAACGGCGAATTCTGGATGCGTACCAGCTTCCGGACGATAAGGTGGTTGTGTTGCCGAATGGCGTCAGTTCGGTGTTCCATCCCGTGGCTCGCGAGGCCGCGCAACGAAGCATGAGCACACCGTTGCCGCAGGCGCCGTTCATCTTGACCGTCGGCGACCTTCAGCCGCGCAAAAACCACCTGGGGTTAATCCGCGCCTTCGAGGATCTTATCCGCGCCCATCCGCAGTTACCGCATCACTTGTTGATCGTGGGCAAAGAGACCTGGCATGCGGACACTGTGCGCGCGGCCGCCAAGAAGTCGCGCGTGGCGGATCGCATCCACTTCACTGGTTTCGTGGAAGACGAAGAGTTGCGCCGGCTTTATGGCGCCTGCGATCTGATGGTTTATCCATCGTTTTATGAAGGCTTCGGACTGCCGATTCTGGAGGCTATGGCCTGCGGACGCGCGGTGGCGTGCTCCAACACCTCCGCTATGCCGGAAGTGGCGGACTCGGCGGCGCTGTTGTTCGATCCCTGCTCCCAGCGCGAGCTCGTCTTTGCCATGCGCGATCTGTTGTTAAATCCGGAACTGCGCCAGCGGATGGAACGTCTGGGAGTGCAGCGGGCGGCGATGTTCAGTTGGACCAGCAGCGCGGCTAAGACGTTGGATCTGTACTACGCCGTGGCCGGCTCGGTTTCGAAAGCCCCGGCGGCCCGAAGACATAATTCGGTTGTTGGCCGATGATGTACCTGAAGTCGATGATGTACATGAAGTGGATAAATATCACTCCCCCCTTGCTGCTTTCGGCGCTGGCGCTTTTCGCTGCGCCGGTCACCGAGTCCAGCCTTCCGAATGAGACCCTGCACTACAACGTCAACTGGCCGAGCGGTTTGAACCTGGGTGAAGCGACGCTGAGCGCTTCCAGCTCGCGTGACTCCGCCGCGGGGGACCGCATGCATTTTCAATTCGACGTCGATGCTCAGATCCCCGGATTTGCGGTGAATGATCGATTTCGCTCGGCTGCGTCGGGAAGCTTTTGCTCGGCCGAGTTTCAGAAAAACACTTCCCACGGTTCTAGGAAGGTGGACGACACCGAAACGTTCGATCCGAACACCGGTACCGTCACTCGCGGAACAGGCTCCGGGCAGTCCGAGATAAACGCCAATGCCTGCGGCAAGGATGCGCTGGCATTTCTCTACTTCGTGCGCCAGGAGTTGAGCCAGGGCCGGCTTCCTGCACGCGAAACGGTGTTCTTCGGCGCACCTTACGAGATTCAGTTGGATTTGGCCGGCGACGAGAGCGTGAAGATCGGCAACAAGCCGGTGGACACCGAGCACGTGAAGGCATCCGTCACCGGTCCTTCCTCCAATATCCATTTCGATCTCTTCTTTTTGAAGGACCCAGCCCGCACGCTGGCGCTGGTACGCGTTCCCTTCGCGATGGGCACGTTTTCGATGGAACTGGCGAAATAGGCCCCTGACGGAATCGTGGCAATTAAGGTAGCTTTCTTCTCCCCCTTCCTCCCGCGCGCAGTGGCATTGCCGATTATTCCGCCGCACTGCTCGACGAATTGAAGAAGCTGGTGGACGTGGAAGTGTTCGCGTCGAAGCCGCTGTCTTTCAACCCCAGGAATTTCGACGTCACGCTGTACCAGGTGGGCAACAACGTTCATCACGACTTTTGTTATGAAACGGCGATGGATCATCCCGGCGTGGTGGTGGTGCATGAAGCCAATCTCCATCATTTGATCGCCGACATCACCATCAAGCGCGGCGATTGGGATGCCTACATGCGCGCCGTGGAGCAGGAAGGCAGCGCCGAGGATCTGGCTTATGCGGATCGCGTCCGGCGGCTGGAAGTGGGGCCGGACTACGAAGGCGTCCCGATGCTCCGCCAGTTGCTCAGCCGGTCCAAAGCGGCCATAGTGCACAGCGGTTGCGTGGAGTCCGAATTGCGCGGCGCCGGATTTTCGGGGGCGGTGGCTCGCATCCCGCATGGCGCCTGGATTCCGGATGCCAGCCGCTTGGACTTTCGCGAGCGTCTGGGTCTGGACGAAACCACGCCGCTGATCGGCATCTTCGGTTTCTTGAAACCGTACAAGCGGATCGCCGAATCGCTGCGGGCGTTCCGCAGGCTGGTGCGTGTTCAACCATCGGCCAAAATGATTTTGGTGGGTGAACCCCATCCCGAGCTGCAATTGGAATCGTTGATTCGGTCGCTGGATCTTGGGCTCCACGTGCGCGTGCTCGGGTTCCGTCCGATCGAGGAGTTCGTGGGCTATCTGGCGGCCTGCGATATCGTCCTGAATCTGCGCTATCCCACCGTCGGCGAGAACTCGGGAACATTGATGCGCGCGCTCGGCCTGGGCAAAGCGGTAGTGGTTTCAGAGGTGGGATCGTTCAGCGAGCTTCCGGAATCCATCTGTTTGAAAGCGCCGGTGGATGCGAGCGAAGAGGATCATCTTTTCGAATATCTGAATTTGCTGGTAAGCCGTCCCGAGGTGCGCAAGGCTCTGGGCGCGCGGGCGCGGGAATGGGTGGAGACCGAGTGTTCCTGGCCGCACGTGGCGCGGCGTTACGCGGACTTTCTGGAGCGCATCGCGCGCAACGGTGGGACGCGCGCCGACACGGAGAGCCCGGCCGTGGAGCCCGCCGCGATCGAGGAGCGAGTGCGCGTGGAGCCGGAATATATTCTCTCCTGGGCGCCCGACCAGGCAGCCAAGGGTTACATTGAAACGCATCTTACTCGTTTCGAAAAAACGCTCGCTATCACGCCGCCCGGGGGATCCGAGGATCGTATTCTCGAAATGGGCGCGTATCTGCAAATCACGCCGGCCCTGACGACGCGTCTCGGTTACGGTGAAGTGCGGGGCTGCTATTACGGCCCTGCCGGACAGGTGGATCAGCGCGGCGTGCAGTCCATCGATGGCGAGCGGTTCGATTGCACGCTCGAACTATTTGACGCGGAGAAGGATCGCTTTCCTTACGACGACGGCTATTTCTCCACGGTGCTGTGCTGCGAGCTGGTGGAGCATCTGAGGGAAGATCCGATGCACATGATGGCGGAGATCAACCGGATCCTGCGGCCGGGCGGGCATTTGGTGCTGACGACGCCGAACATCGGCTCGCTGCGCGCGATCGCGGCGATTCTGGCGGGATACCATCCGGGATTTTTCCCCGCCTACATTCGCCCGCGCGTGGCAGGCGAGGAGCCGGAAGCGCGTCATAATCGCGAATACACGGCTCGCGAAATCGTGCACTTGTTCTATTACGCCGGGTTTGACATGACGCTGCTGGAAACCGGGCCGTTCCGGAGCGAGCCCAAACCGGAACACGAGTGGGTGAAACATTTGCTGGCACGCTACGAAATGGCCGAAGATTTGCGCGGCGATGGAATCTACGCGGTGGGCCGCAAGAGCGGGCCGGTGCGCGAGCGCTATCCGGCGTGGTTGTATCAATGAGCGTCGTTTATCAATGAACAATGAGCAAGGCTGAATACCGCGATGCCCGCGTTTCGGTGCGCGAGTCGGAACTGGAGATCTCGCTTGCGATCGGAAACAAGTCCCGCGAGACCTGGACGCCGGAGAACTTTTCGCTGGCCTGGCAGTTATTCGATCCGCAATCGAACCTGTTCATCGAG
Organism: Bryobacterales bacterium; assembly: GCA_963713415.1. Classification (GTDB taxonomy): domain Bacteria; phylum Acidobacteriota; class Terriglobia; order Bryobacterales; family Bryobacteraceae; genus Palsa-89. The sequence continues at coordinate 687,515 of CAVQLV010000004.1, forward strand.
GAAGGCGTGTGGACGCCGGTCGCCCGTGATGTTGCCCCGGGTGAGACCGCTCAGTTCGAAATCTCGATCCCGTTTTCCTCGGGATCCGGCGCCTATGAAATTTATGTCTCGCACGTACAGCCGTCGGGTTGGGCGTACGCGCGCGGCGAACCGTTTCTGCGAATTCTGGTGGAAGCTCCCGCGGACGGGTCGGACGGCCGGCTTCGCGTGCTCGCCCGAGAGATCATCACCGTCCGCTCGCTGCGCTGGCGCCGGATTTGGGCCGCGCTGCCGAGGCTATTCGCCACGCCGCTGCGAACCATCGCTCAGAACCACCGTCTGATCCGGTCCATGGCGCGGCGCGACATTCTGGCGCGCTATCGCGGGTCTTTTGGCGACGTGTTTTGGACGGTTCTCAATCCGCTGTTGCTGATGTCGACGTACTTTTTCGTGTTCGGCATCGTGCTGCAAAGCCGCTTCGGAGCCGACCAAAGCCGCACCGGTTTCGCGCTCTATTTTCTGGCGGGCATGTTGCCCTGGCTCGCATTCTCAGAACCCGTGGGACGCGCGGCCACGGTGATTTTGGAACACCGCAATTTCGTCAAGAAGCTGGTTTTTCCGCTCGACACGCTGCCGGTGAATCAGGTGGTTTCCGGATTGGTCACCGAGCTTTTTGCGGCGGGCGTGTTCGTCGCCGGATTGCTGATTATTCGCCATAGCGTCCCAGCGGCGGTGTTATGGCTCCCCGTTTTGCTGATTCCACAATTACTGTTCACGCTGGGCATCTGCTGGTTCTTGGCCGCGCTCGGCGTCTATATGCGCGACCTGGGCCAGATCATGGCGCTGGTTCTGACCATGTGGTTTTTCATCACGCCCATTTGCTACCAGGAGTCGAGCACTCTGTCGCCCGCCATCTCGACGGTGATGCGCCAGAATCCGCTGTACGTGCTGGTGCGCGGCTATCGCGCGGTGTTTCTGGAAGGGCACGCTCCGGAACTTTTGCCGCTGGTAAAGCTATGGGCTATCGCGCTGGTCTTGTTTTTCCTCGGGCACGTTTGGTTTTATCGGTTGCGGAAAAGCTTCGCTGATGTGATCTGATATCCGCTGTGCTAGAATCGCCAACGCGATGGACCATTACCAGTGGGATAAGGTGCAAAAGGAAAAGCTGAACGCTTCCCTGGAGCGCCAGGCGATCCACAGCGACAACATGACTGTGGCGCGGATGTACCTCCGCAAGGGCTGCCTGGTCCCGGAGCACAGCCACCACAACGAACAGATCTCGATGATGGAACAGGGGTCGGCGAAGTTTGTGCTCGCGGGTGTGGAACGCGTCGCGAATGCCGGTGAAGTGATACGGATTCCTCCCAACGTACCGCATTTCGTGGAAGCGATGGAGGATTGCGTCGTGTTGGACCTGTTTTCGCCGCGCCGTGAAGATTGGATTCGCGGCGACGATTCGTACTTGCGAAAGTGAATGCGGACGCGGCGCTTACTTGATCGCGATCAGCGCGTCCAGATACGCGCCCGTAACGCGGCTCTCCACTTTCGAAAATCCCGCCGCGCGCAGCAGGGCTTCATATTCAGCAGCCGAGCGCTCGCGGCCTTCGGTGCCGATCAGCATATTCAGCGATTGCATGTGTGCCGGAATGTTATCCGGCGTGAGCAGCTTCTCGGCGATCAGCAGGCCGCCGCCTCCCGGGAGCGCCGCGAAGATCCTGGCCAGCAGCCGGTGGATTTTTTCGTCCGACCAATCGTGCAGAATCCTTCCCACGCTATAGAGGTCAGCCTCGGGCAGCGGATCACTGAAGAAGTCGCCGGCGATGGTTCCTGGATACAGCTTGGCCACCTCCGGCAGATCGAACACATGCGCCTGCATTTGCGGATACTGCTCGCGAACAGCTTCCGCCAAATGACCACTCGCCCCGCCCAGATCGATCAGGCGATGGAAACCGCTGAGATCGAACGCGGCTGCAACGGCCGGCGAACTCAGGCGCCCGAATCCATGCATGCCGTTCAGAAAATCACGCTTGGCCTCATCGGTGCGGAAGAAACCCGAAAAAATTCCGCCTTCCACGCCGAATGTCTGGTTCCAGCGCGGCGTGCCCTCGCGCACCGCATCTTCCAGGTGCGCCCACATGGGAAAGAGCGCCTCGTCTGAGTAACGAATGTAGCCGGTTAACGAATCCGGGCTGTCGGAGCGCAGGTATTTGTCGGATTGGGGCGTGTTGACGTAGCCGCCAGCGCGCTTTCCAAGCAGACCCAGGGCCACGCAGGCATCCAGCAATCTCGGCAACGCCTTGAAATCCGCCGGACGCACGCCGTCAAAAACCCCGAGTTTCACCGCCACGAACATGGTCTTCGAACGGCGGAACGCGTCTATCAGTTCAAGGATGTTGTCGGGTGTGGTCATAACCTATCGGTTTCACTACGCGGCCTTGAAAATGCACCAACCCCGGCCGGCCCTTGGTAATGCTGCCGATGCGAATGCCCGGAGCTTTCACTCGCGGCGGCGCCGTGTACAGCAGTTCGTAATCTTCGCCGTCATTGAGCGCCTGATCCAAGGTCGCGTTCGGGAGCATGGGGATCGTGTGCAACTCGGCGGCGACATGGGAAGCCTTGCACAGCCGATGCAGATCGAGCGCCAGCCCGTCGCTGATATCCATGCAAGCCGTCGCTACTCCCACCAGCTTGCGGCCGAGTTCCAGGCGAGGCTCGATCGCGCTCTTGTTGCGCCATCCCCCCAGCGGCCCTGAAACGTAGATCACATCGCCCGGGCGCGCGCCAGATCGCAGGAGAGCCTTGCCTTTGGCAACGGAGCCGCAAAGCATGACATCACATACGAACCGATCGGCATGGGAAATGTCGCCGCCTGCCAGCGAGGTCTTCGTTTTCCGCAACAACTTATAGACGCCGCGATAAAAACCGTCGATCCAGCGCTGGTCTGTCCAGGGCGCCAGCGCCATCGATACCAGGCAGTACAACGGAGTTCCACCCATGGCTGCGATATCGCTCAAACTCCGTGCCAACGCCCGCGCGCCGATCTCTTCCGCGCCGCGCTCGCGCGTGAAATGCACGCCTTCGATGCTGAGATCGGCTTTGAGCAACAGGTCCTGGCCGGTGGGCGACGAAATCACCGCGCAATCATCGCCGATGAGCGGTGAATGGCGGCGAAGCTTTGCGATGATGCTGTCTTCTGTCACGATCTCAGGCCGTCACAAAGCTGCGGCGACCAAGCCCGACGGCAGCTCTTCGCCAAACACCTTGCCGAGATCCTCTTCGGCTTCGCCTTCGAGCGCGGGCAAAAGAGCCTCCGGAATCCGCTTGCGAATCATCTCCAGCGTGGCCGGGCTCAGATCGCGTGTAGAATCGCCCGTGCGCCGCGCGATCGCGACAATGGCCTCTTCGGCTTTCGGGACTTTGAGCAGCGCCTCCACCCAGCGCGTGGCCGCTTGCACCGGCAGCACCTGATTGATCGGACCATAGAACAGCTTCCGCGCGCCCAGCCGCGACAGGCACCACAGGCCGGTCTCCACCATGTCGCCCTTTTTCACTTGCGCGAGCAGCCCGTCGCCGAGCTGCGTTTTAGTTTGCAATGGCAGCAGCTCCAGGCTGGCGCCGGTGCGCCACATTTCGCGCAGCAGGCTGTTGTTGATCCGCGGCCGTTTGCCTCCGCGCGGCAACAGCACTGGGGAAAGCCGCTGGAAGATGTCCACCTGCTGATTCTTGTTGAGCCCGCCCGCAACACGGCCCCAAAAGATCCACCAATCGATCTCGTTCTGCACCTGGTTGGCGAATTGAATCCCGCCCGCGTAGATGCGGCGGGCCTGCTCGATGCGGAAATCGTCGCCTGGAAATCCGAAGCCGGGACGCAGCATGAAGCCGGTCAAGTTCAGCCAGCGCATCTCCAGGGCGGGGGATTTGCGCCGGGTCTCGGCCAGATCGAGTAATCGATCGCCTAATTTTCGGATGGCGCTCAGCGGCCAGGAATTGCGTCCCAGTGCCAACGCCTGCTCCAGCTTCCCAGGCAGCTCTTCGGGAGTCAGCGTTCCTGCGCGAAACGCGGCTTCGAGTAATGTTTCCGCTTGCGTGAGTGCTTCATCGCTGACCACCGCCGCCGGCTTGCCGCCGCTGCGAGCGCCCGCCGTCTTCCGCAATTCGAACTGCAGCCGCCAGTGGTGCTCGCTGATTTTTGAATCGGCCCAGACTTCCAGCGTCCCCACCTCGGTTAAATGCGCGCGCAACTTCACCGGCACCAATCGCTCGCCCGCCTTGCCGAAACGAATGACGGCGTTCAGCGGAGCGTGCAGATGCAGATCGGCCGCCTCCGGTGTTTCGAGCAATCGCCCCACCGGATCGTCCACGCGCGTGAGCGAACTATACAGGCGAAATGACACCGGTTTGTTGGCCACCAGGTGCAGGTCCTGGCTGTCGAGCTCGATGGTCTGGCCTTCTTCGGCTCCGCGCGGCACCAGACAAACCGCTTCGTTATCGCCGAGGCCGACATAGTAAGAGCGCGGAAGTCCGCCACGAACCAGTAAACCAGCGCCGGTGGCTTTGACGTAGGAGTAATACGCCGCGCCCACGGCCACCGCCAGATCCAGATCGCGATTTTCGAGAATGGCCGGCAGGCGTCCATACCAGCGTTCCATCACATCGGCGACGCGTTGCTGGCAGATATCCGGGATGAAGAAACCACCGTTGAACAGAACCGCATCGGGCTTGGCGTCTTCATTCGTGCTCAGGAACGCGGCCAGATGACGCGTCACGGCGGGATCGGAGACGTAGGGAAGGCCCAACTCGCGAAACAGGCTGCGCTTTTCTTCGGCGGGCTTTTCATCGATACCGCAGAAGGGTAGGAAGCCTTCGAGCGTCAATTCCAGAGCTTCTTCGCGCGTGATCTCGGTCTTCAGCGTACCGCCCACCAGCGACGATCCCGCGCCCAGCACCGTGATTTCGACGCTTTTCAGATTGGCATCCGCCAGCATGCGTTCCTTGGCTGCCGCGCATTGCCGCCGGAGAGCGGTGCGCTGCCGGATGGAAAGCTGCGTGCCGAGTTTCGATTCCACCAGCCAGGCCAGCGTCAGATCCAGGTTGTCGCCGCCGAGCAGTAAGTGCTTGCCTACTGCCGTGCGCGTAAACTCGATGCGGTCGCCATCGCGATGCACGCGGATCAGCGTGAAATCGCTAGTGCCGCCGCCGACGTCGCAAACCAGCACCAGTTGCCCGTCGAAAAGGCTCTTCTGCGATTGCGCCAGATGATTGGCGATCCAGGAATAAAACGCCGCGGCGGGCTCTTCCACCAGCGTCAGTTTTTCGATCCCCGCGGCATGCGCGGCCTGCACGGTCAGCTCGCGCGCTTCTTCATCGAAAGACGCCGGGACGGTCAGCACCACATCTTGCGACGCCAGCGGATGGTTGGGATGCGCCTGGTTCCAGGCATCGCGAATGTTCGACAAAATTGCCGTGGAAACATCGACGGGCGAAAGCACGCGCCCGCCCTCCTGCGCATCCCACGGAAGGATCTTGGCGGTACGATCCACCTCGGGATTCGACAGCCACGATTTCGCCGAGTGTACCGACTTGGTGGGCACCAGCGCGCCCTGCTCACGCGCGTAAGCGCCGACGTAGGTTTGATCGCTCAAGAACAAAAACGACGGCAGGGTCCGGCGCGTTTCGATTTGTCCCGGCGCAACGTACTGCGGAATCTGCAATACCTGGATCTCCGGATAGTCCGGCAGCTCTCCGTGTATTTCTGGGATGTAGGCGAGCGCGGAATTGGTGGTGCCGAGGTCGATGCCGATATTCATTGGGCTACGGGGCGGGATCTATTCGATTTCCACTTCGGCTGGCGCGATGACGGACGCACTCGAACCCGTTGGGAGCGGCGGCAGTTCGATCTTTTCGGCCTTCCAGCCCTTGTGGCGCAGCAGGCCGCCGGACGCCTTACCGCTGGCCGGGACGTTACCCAATAGTTTCACGACCGCGGGGTCGTTGGTCTCCAATTTGGTGGGGCTTCCTTCCACGCCATCAATCACCGGGCCAAGCTGCAGATAGCGCTTCAATGAATCGCGGCATTGCTGGTGCAGATCCCGAACGGCGGCGCCCACCTGGTCATCGGAATAAGCGGAAATATCTTCCATCAAAAAATCGATCAGCCGCGAGTCCCGTTGCAAAATTCCCAGAATCTGGAGCGCTCCATCGGAAGGCTGTGCCACGCGCACGGCAGGTGCAGGCTTGGCGGCAGGTTGCGGCTTTCTTTGTGGAGAAAACCCAAACTCTTGCGCGATGTCGGCCGGCAGCTTGCCGGTGAATAGAATGGCGAAGAAACTACGGAAAGCTAATACGATCCGGCTCAAAATTATCCTCTACGCTTAGGATACACGCTCCTATCTGCTGTTGGACTGGATTGGTCGTTCGTTTGCACGATATTTCAATGCTATGTCGGGACGGTTTCTAGATCGGCGGGATGCCGGCAGGCAACTGGCGGCCAAGCTCACCAGTTACGCGCACAATCCCAGCGTGTTGGTGCTGGGCTTGCCCAGGGGCGGAGTGCCGGTGGCGTATGAAGTGGCCCGGGCCCTCGACGCGCCGCTGGATGTGTTTGTGGTTCGCAAGCTGGGAGTGCCGGGTCATCGCGAGTTGGCCATGGGCGCCATCGCCAGCGGCGGCGTGCGCGTTCTGAATTGGGACGTGATCGATGCCTTGGGAATCTTGCCGGCCGTGGTGGAGTCGGTAGCCGATCGGGAACTGCTGGAACTAGAGCGCCAGCAGCGTGTATATCGCGGGCAGAACCCGCTTCCCGAATTGTCCGGCCGCACAGTCATTGTGGTGGATGACGGGTTGGCCACCGGCTCCACGATGCGAGCGGCCGTGGGAGCGCTGCGGCAAAGCAAACCGGCGCGCATTATCGTTGCCGCTCCGGTGGCTGCGGCTCAAACCGCACGCATCCTCCAGGAGGAAGCTGATAATGTCGTGTGCCTGAGCGCGCCTCAGGATTTTAATGCAGTCAGCTTGTGGTACCAGGATTTTTCGCAGACCAGCGACGAAGACGTGCACAGCTTGCTAGAGTCTGCTGCACAGAAAGGGGCGTTCGATGCCGGCGTATCACGTAGGTCAAGCGATTGAACACAGGCCAGTCACGGTCGAGGTTCCGGGGGCCGGATTAGATGGCTATTTGAGTTTGCCGACCGCGGCCATGGGCGTAGTTGTGTTCGCGCACGGCAGCGGCAGCTCGCGCCATAGTCCGCGCAACCGCTACGTAGCCGATGTTCTCAACGAAGGCGCGCTGGCGACGCTGCTGATCGATTTGCTGACTGCCGATGAGCAGGAGGTGGATCTGCAGACCGCGCAGCTTCGCTTCGATATCCCGTTCCTGGCGAATCGCCTGGTGGCTATCACGCAATGGCTGCGCAACCAGCCGCAGGTGCACGGCCTGAAGATCGGGTATTTCGGAGCGAGCACGGGCGCCGGCGCGGCGTTAGTAGCAGCCGCGGAGCTTCCACGGCTGATTCACGCGGTGGTGTCGCGCGGAGGCCGGCCCGATCTTGCTGGAGACGATGCACTGGAGCGCGTAGAAGCGCCTACACTCGCGATTGTCGGCAGCAACGATCCGGTTGTGCTGGAGTTAAACCGCAAGGCCTTGGCACGCATGCATTGCGTGAAAGCATTACACGTCATTCCCGGCGCGAGTCATCTGTTCGAAGAGCCGGGCACGCTCGAAGAAGTTGCGAAACTGGCGCGAGCCTGGTTTGCCGAAGAACTGAGCTAAAGAATCCTTAGCAGGTTTCTGAAAAAGCTCAGCGGACTGAAGTCCGCGCTGCGCGGGGACGGCTATGCCGTTGATAGCGCGTTTAGCGCAGGCGGTTGCGGTTCGTGCATGAGAAAGGGCTTTTCAGCAAGCGCTTAGCGTTGCTGTGGGCCGCGCAGAATGGCAGCTTCCTTGATCTTCGCCAGCTCGCGGCGGGCGATCGCAGCCCAGGCGCTGGCCGGATCGAGCGACAGATACGCCTTCCAGTGACGCACGGCCTTCAACGGCTGCCCCATGGATTGATACAGCAGTGCGATGTTGTAATGCGCGTCCGCGTAGCGCGGATGAATCCGGATGGCAGCCAGATAGTGATTCAACGCGCCTGTCCGGTCGCCGCGCTCATCATAGAGATTGCCGAGATTGAAATGCGCCAGAGCATACTCGGGGTCCACTTCCACGGCCTTGCGATAGTGCTGCTCCGCCAGGCGCCAATCCCGGGCATTGAAATAGACCGTTCCTAAATTCACCAGCGCGCCCGCCGATGTGGGATCGATCTCAGCGGCCTTTTGATACGCCGCGATCACTTCTTCGGCTGGCGCGCCATTCTGCTCCAAATCCAGGCCTTTTTCGAACCAATGCTCGGCTTCGCGCCGGGACTTCATCTTCCGCACGGCTTCCGATTCCTCGGCTTGCCCCGGGAAAGCCAGCAGCTTGCTGATCTCGGTTTGATCGAAATTCAGAATCAGCTGGCCAGAGATGGCTTCCATCTTCTTGTCGCCGGCGAACTGGACCTGGATCTTCCTACCCTGCGAATAGATTTTTACTTCGGTGAACGGATTCTCGAATTCGCGGAAATGTTTCCGCACCGCTTGCACGGCCTTGCGGATCTGCACGGCCGAGACGCTGCCCTTACGCAGGCCGACCAGGGTTCTGAGGGCTAGAATGTCGGAGAAGCTGAAGGAATCGCCGGATGGCAGCAGATTCTGTTTCTCCCAACTCTCGAGTTGACGCTTGGAAACGCCCAACTGCCGGCAAACATCTTCCCGCGAGTAGGCCTGCTGAGTTGCTGGAGCGGGCACGGTGAAAGTTTAGCAGAGACACAAGCTTCCCCGACTCTGGGGACCGCAAAAGACAAAACTGGCTGTCTTCCAACCTCACGATTTAGTCGCACTCGCACGATGGCGGTCAAACCACCACGCCCACGGGATCAGCACCACCGGCAGCGCCAGCGCTCCCCACGCCACCTCCGTCACGCTGGCGGGCGCCGCCGAATACCGTGCCCCAAACACACAGCATGAGCAAACTGTGCGACCACGGATAGGAAACAAAATCGAACGGCGTGAAAACGCGTGTTGCCGGGATCGATCCGCACCTGCTCCCAGCCCAACAGCAAAAATACCGGCCACAGGATGTCTGCCAGCAGCGGGGCCGTCAGCAGCACCGCTTCCGAGCTGCGCGGCGCGAATCGCTTGGCCGCAAATCCCACCGCAAAGTGACCGATGAACATGAATCCGTTTGGCTATTTCACACCCGACATCAACTTCACCGTCGGCTTCACCAGCAGCACCAGCAGCACCATCGCGCCCAGCGAAATGGCCACCACCACGCCGAACAGTACCGGCAGCGGCATCGATTCGTACAGCGACGCCGCGGTCCCAGCCAGATAATCGCCAATGCTGATCGACACGAAGAATAGCCCCATCATCAACCCTGCCACGCGCGCCGGCGCCAGTTTCGTCATCGCGCTCAATCCCACCGGACTCAGGCACATCTCGCCCACCGTCTGCAGAAAATACGTTCCCGTCAGCCACCACGGCGAAACCAGCGCGCCCGCCATCGCGGCCTTTGCCGGCGGAATCAGAATCGCGAATGCAATCGCCCCAAAGAACAGGCCCCAGGCAAATTTGGCCGGGCTGGATGGCTCGCGCTTGCCCAGTGCGATCCACAACCACGCAAACGCCGGCGCCAGAATCATCACGAAGAGCGACGGCACAAACTGGAACCAGCTCGGCGGAAAATCAAATCCCAACAGCACGTGCCGCGTGCTTCGCTCCGCAAACAGATTCAGCGACGAACCGCCCTGCTCATATGCCGCCCAGAACACCGCCGACGCCACAAACAGCACCAGAATCGCGCCCGATCGCTTACGCTCGATCGCCGACCAGCCGGGCCCCAGCAGCAGCCAAGCGAAAATCGCCACCGACACCAGGATTAAAACAATTCCGAGCGCCGCCGAAATTCGCTCCGCCGTAATCTCGATCGCTCCGGTCGCCCCCAGTATCCCGATCGCTCCCAACACCAGCGCGCCAGCCGCCGCATTCAACCCAGCATTCCGTTTCGCACGCCGCGCCGCGCCCGGATCGCCCGCAGTCGCCGGATGCAGTCCCGCCGTCCCCAGATACTTCGCGCCCAGCGTGTATTGAATCAGCCCGGCAACCATCCCCACGCCCGCCAAGCCAAATCCCAGCCGCCAGTTGATCCGCTCGCCCACCCATCCGCACGCTAGCGGCGAAAGCAGGCCGCCCAGATTGATGCCCATGTAAAAAATCGAGAAGCCCGAATCACGCCGCCGGTCGTTCTGCGCATAGAGCTGCCCGACAATCGTGCTCACGTTCGGCTTCAGCATTCCGGTCCCGAAAATCAACAGGCCCAGGCCCGCGTAGAATCCGCTGATGCCCGGACTCATCAACGCAAACTCGCCCGCGACAATCAGAATGCCGCCGTACAGCACCGCTCGCCGCTGTCCGAAAATGCGATCGGCCACCCATCCGCCCGGCAGGCTGAGCAGATAGACCATCGCCGTGTAGAAGCCGTAAATCGCGCCGGCCTTCACCACCGAAAAACCCAGGCCGCCTTTCGCCACGCTGGCCGTCATGAACAGGATCAGGATGGCGCGCATCCCGTAATAGCTGAAGCGCTCCCACATTTCGGTGAAGAAACAGGTGGCCAACCCGCGCGGATGCCCGAAAAAACTCGCGTCGGCGTGGATGGCGTCAAGCGTCGATTTCATGTCTAAGCTGTACCCTAGCATGTCCGGGAAGAATAAGTCCGAAAAGAAGATTCAGAATTCCTCCAGCGTCCGATATATACTGGCCGAACTTCATGACATTGCCCTCAACCGCCAAGTGTGCGGGGCATCTGGGAGAAACACACACCCGCCGCGACCGCGAGTCTGTTGGTGCTTCGATCTCCCTATTCGGTTCTCCTTGCAGCTCTCTGGAACGCGATCGATAAACGCTGATCCGCTCAAACTCACACATCCAGATTCTGTCTTCTGAATTCCTGCATACTGAATTCGGACTCTCCGCCGCCTGTAACAAGCTTGCGTCCGAGATCCGTCATTAGTACGATAGGTCCTTCAGATACCTTGTAGGGAGGAAGTTAAATATGAAGTTTTGGTCGAGCCGGCTGACCTTGTCGGTCGCTGGATTGTCAGTCGTTTGCTTGAGCGGCATCCCGTTGCTAGGCCAGGCAGGCGTGCCGGCGAAGGGACAAACGGCGGGAGAAGTCTTCAAGAACGTGACAACAACCCCGCTCAAAGGGCTAACCGTCGACGATTTTATGGGAAGCATGGGCGTCATGGCTGCCGCCCTGGGATTTGATTGCGCGGACTGCCACACCGGCGCCGGCACCGACAAAGTGGTCTGGGAAGCCGACACCAATCGCAAAAGAATGGCGCGCCGCATGACCGAAATGGTCGCCACCATCAACAAGCAGAACTTCGGCGGAGCGCCACTGGTGAGCTGCTGGACATGCCACCACGGAAAAGACGTTCCCGCTACCACCATTGCGCTGGATAATCTCTACGGTCCTCCCAACGATGAGAAGGATGACATCATCACAAAGGATGACTCGCAGCCTAACGCCAACGTGATTCTCGATAAATATATCGCGGCTCTCGGCGGCGCGGAGAAGCTGAACAGCCTGAAAAGCTTCATCGCCACCGGCACCCAGGGCGGCTACGTGCAAGTGAAGGGCGGCGGCGTGTTCGAGATTTTCGCCAAGGCTCCCGACATGCGCACCGTGCGCGTTACCTATCCCGACGCCCCGGATCGCGGCAACCAGAGCCGTGCATTTAACGGCAGCATGGGTTGGATCACCACGCCGCGCGCATTGTTAGGCGAATATCAGGTGACGGGCACCGAGCTCGACGGCCTCCATTTCGATGCCGAACTGGCTTTCCCCGGACAGATCGAGAAAGCTCTCACCAATCTGCGCGTCGGCTATCCGGATAACATCGACAACAAAGACGTCGAAGTGGTCCAGGGCCGCGGCCCCAGGAATCTCCTGGTCACGCTGTACTTCGATAAGAATACGGGGCTGCTGGTGCGGGAAATCCGCTTCGGCCGCACCCCCATCGGCCGCGTTCCCTCGCAAGTGGATTATTCCGACTATCGCGACGTGGACGGAATCAAGTTCCCCTTCGCATACAAATTCTCGTGGCTGGATGGGCGCGATAATTACAAGCTCACCGACGTGAAGATCAACGTCCCGATCGACGACTCCCGTTTCGGCAAGCCGTCCATGGGCTCGGCGCAGTAGGCTGCTTAACCGGCGCGGGACTCAAGCTGGCTAATCCAGGCGTCGAAATGCGGGCACTCCGCGCGGATGCGGAGCAGCCCGATCTCTAACACGGCAAGGACGCCGAGTAAAGGCTTTTCGTATCCAGGCAAGAGACCCTTTACGCGCTTGGAAGGCGCTGTAATAGGTGAATCGTTGATCTCTTCTGGTGTCGTGAAGTCATCTCTGATTCCTCGAAGGCTGGCCTCGAGATCGGGGCGCCCGATACCACGACTGAACGATGCGCAGTCGCTAAAGAGCAGTCCTTCGAACTCGTGCATGACTACGAACGGCACGAAGCGCGCAGGGTCGAAGGAACTGCCCATCTCCGCAGTGACTTCATTGCGCACCGCATCTTCCACGCACCGTGCCTTTTCGTCGGCACTTCCCAGGCTCTTTGCCGCTTCTCGCCCAGGCCACGTGAAAGGCAAGCCATAATAATCCACCATCGTCGTCGCGATGCAATCCTGATCCTCCCGCAGGTGGTTGATAATGTCTTTCCTGACGGACGCCCAGCGCCGGATGCCACCACGCCTTTCGCGAAGGCGGGCATTCCCTACAATTCGAGCATCCACGGAATGGTACCGTTGCGGCACCAAATGACTCCGCAGTATTTCGTTGACGAAGGATTCCTCGGTCTGGCCCTCAACATGGATCAATAACCTGGGCATCGCGATTAGCCAGGGACAGGCCGCCCACGGAGTTCGTTCTTCTCCCAGAGCTGCCCAAGGCTGTAGTCCTCCAGCCATTTCGCCAAAGGCTCGGCTTCAAGGCGCCTAAGCTGCGTCCCGCCAACCACTCGGTCAGCCACCAACACATCCTCGGGCCGGAAATGATCTAGCAAGAGAGACGACTGGGTCGACACGATCACTTGGGTGCTCACCGAGGCTTGGCGCATCAAGGCTGCCAGCACTCCGAGGGCGTAGGGATGCAAGCCCAATTCAGGCTCGTCAACCAGAATCATTGAGGGCCGAAATCGCTCAGGCTGAAGAAAAAGGGTTGCCAATGCGATAAAGCGGAGCGTTCCATCCGACAACAACGACGCATCGAAGTACTGATCCGAGCTCTTGTGCCGCCACTCCAGCTTGATGTCGTCAGGCTTGAGCAAAAGCGGATCCAGCCGGAAGTCATCGAAGAAAGGGGCCACGCGCTGCACCGTGCGAACGATCAAATTGTACGCGTCGGAGTGCTTCTCTCTTAGCATGTAGAGGAATGAGGGCAGGTTCGATCCGTCCGCACGCAGAAAGCGATTGTCATCGACTTTTGCAGTCTTGCGCATCGGTGAGGAGAAGCTTGTGTCGTCGAAGTGGTACACCTGCCATCCCAAGAGGTGGGCACGCACAAATTTCGCCTCAAATTCCGGCTTCGGATCGCTGATGCCGGCCTCTCTTCCGTCTGTCCTTGGGGTGAGGACAGTTGGATAAGGGCCATCATGAAAGGTCGCCTCGAAGGAAGGAAAGAGCCCGTCGTCGGTGGAAGGCGAGAGGATGAGCTTGTAACGCAGCCCTCCCTTCGGCCATGCCTCCACATGACGGAAAAAAAGCTCTAGCTCCAATCCCTTCGTATTTTTTGAACCGAAGTGCAGAACCTTTTCAGCGCCGCCAGCCGTCGTCACATACTCACGAAGCCGTCCCTCGCAAATGTCATGAAGGCAATCGAAGATGCCAATGAAGTTGGACTTTCCGGAACCGTTCGGACCAATCACCACGTTGATCGGCTTCAGCGGAAGGGTTTCTATCGAAGCGATGCTCTTGAAGCCCTGGATGGTAATGTAGTCGAGCGCATGGGTGGGCATGAGTTAGGGAACACAATAATCATAACAACCGTTGTGTCGATCACAGCGGTCGCCAAGCTCTCTTCGCCGCACCCTCAACAACCTGCACGTTAGGTCCGTACGCACGGCTCGCCTACCCGGCTATCCTGTTCTCGAAATCATGCGCAACCGGTTTCCATCCCGCCACCTAAATCCCACCACCTCACATCACCGCCGCCTCGACACGAAAAGGAATTTATCGTCGCCAAACACAAAAAATACCCTGATGCGTCCACCCCTTGAATCTAAGCCAGTTGCCGCCCGCATATCCCTTGCAAAATCTCGATCGGCGCATTTTCCCGCCCCGCCAGGCTCTCGCGCGCCACAATCACCGTCTGTTCCAGCGCATACTGGCCCGACAAAACCGCGTGCGGCACCACATCGGTGAACACCATCCACGTCGCGTCCGGCGGAAACTCAAAACGATACTTCGCGCCTCTGCTGATACTCGCCGTTGAATTTCAAATAATCATGGAAGCCGAGCATGAAGCGGTCGTACGCCGACCTCTTCACCTCCACCCCGCCAAACGCTCCCAACACTCGATTCGCAATCGACCCCTTGGGATGCCTCGTCAATTCCCCCAGCCCCGCATCGCTCGTATAGCGCGGCGCCAGTCCCCAGTAGGATCAGACGTCATCCATTAGCCTCACATCGATTTGACACCGGCCGACCAATGTGTAATTATTCATTAGAGTGAATAAACATTCAGTCGTCCACGCGAGGAAGGGAGCCTGAACAAGCCATGTCGTCTGCTCGGAACGCTCAAATCGGTAAAGAGAATGCCAGCGCCCAAAACGCTTCCTAAAATCGCGGCCAGCGACTTCACTCGTGATCTCGATATCTCCCAAGATGAGCTGCTTGCGCTCCTGGATCTCACTCAACAGTTGAAGGCCTGCGCCCGGCCGTTTCGCCAAGGCTCTGGCCGGCCGCTACATCACTTTGCTGTTCGAAAAGCCGTCCCTGCGGACGCGCTTCACCTTTGAGCTGGCCATCAAGCAACTGGGTGGCGACGCCGTTCTGAGCATCGGGCCCATTGGCGATCGCGAGCCGTTGAAGGACGTCGCGCGCAACCTGGATCGCTGGACCAACGCCATTGTGGCCCGCACTTTTTCGCAAAATACCATCGACGATCTGGCGCACTGGTCGAGCGTGCCGGTGATCAACGCGCTCAGCGATCGCTTTCATCCCTGCCAGGCGCTGGCCGATGTCTTCACGCTGCAGGAACGGTTCGGCGACGTGCGCGGCCTGAAGCTGGCGTTCGTCGGCGATGGAAACAACGTCGCGCATTCGCTGATGCTTTCGGCGCTGCGGCTGGGCATGAACTTTTCGCTCGCGACGCCGGCAGGCTATGAACCCGATGCTGAGATCGTCGCTCAGGCCGAGGCGCTGGCGGCGGTGGCGGGCGGACAGCTCGTCATCACCAACGATGCGTCTGAAGCCGTCGCCGGCGCGCAGGGCGTCTACACGGACGTGTGGGCCAGCATGGGGCAGGAGCACGAGAAGGAACAGCGGCTTGCGCGACTTCGCTCCCTACCAAGTGAACGCGGCGTTGTTCGAGCAGGCCGCTCCCGAAGCCATCTTCCTGCATTGCCTGCCCGCCAAGCGCGGCGAAGAGGTGGATGACGAAGTCATCGAATCCTCGCAATCGGCGGTCTTCGATCAAGCCGAAAATCGTCTGCACGTCCAGAAGGCGTTACTATTGATGTTGCTCGGGTAGCGGATCGCTGATCCCCAATCCCTGATCCTCAATCCCCAAACGCTATGAAACCCAAAAAGGTAGCTCTCGCCTACTCGGGCGGCCTCGACACGTCCATCATCATTCCCTGGCTCAAGGAGAATTACCAGTGCGAAGTGGTCGCGGTGTGCGGCGACATCGGCCAGGGTGAAGATGAGCTGAAGGGCCTGGAAGAGAAGGCGCTGAAGACCGGCGCGTCGGAAGTCCACGTGGCCGACATGCGCGAGGAGTTCGTCACCGAATATCTGTGGCGCATGGTGCGCGCGGGCGGCGTGTACGAGCACAAGTATTTGCTCGGCACTTCGATCGCGCGTCCACTGCTCGCCAAGCGGCAGGTGGAAGTCGCGCTCGCCACCGGTTGCGACGGCCTGGCGCACGGCTGCACGGGGAAGGGAAACGATCAGGTTCGTTTTGAGCTGACCTACAAGGCGCTGGCGCCGCAGCTCACGGTGATCGCGCCGTGGCGCGAGTGGGACATCGTATCGCGCGAAGACGCCATCGAATACGCGGCCAAGCACAACGTTCCCATCTCGCAGACCACCACGAAAATCTACAGCCGCGATCGCAACATCTGGCATATTTCGCACGAAGGCGGCGCGCTGGAAGATCCCGCCAATGCGGCGCCGGACGAGATCTGGATGCTGACGCGCAGTCCGAAAGACGCGCCGGACAAGCCGGTGGAAGTGACCATCGGTCTTTGAGAAGGGCCGGCCGGTTTCGGTGAACGGCCAGCGTGGATCGGCGGTCAGTTTGCTTGAAACGCTGAACAAGATCGGCGGCGAGCACGGCATCGGCCGCATCGATCTGGTGGAGAACCGGTTTGTCGGCATGAAGTCGCGCGGCTGCTATGAGACGCCCGGCGGCACGCTGATCATGTACGCGCATCGGGAGCTGGAGTCGCTCACGCTCGACAAGAACACGCTGCACTACAAGCAAAAGCTGGCGCTCGATTACGCCGAGATGGTTTATAACGGCCTGTGGTTCGTGCCGCTGCGCGAGGCGCTGGACGCGTTTTTCGAAAAGACCAGCGAGACCACCACCGGCGAAGTCACGCTGCGGCTGTACAAAGGCAACATCGAGCCGGTCAGCCGCAAGTCGCCGTATTCGCTGTATTCGCTCAACATCGCGAGCTTCACCATGGGCGCCGAATACGATCAGAAGGACGCGCTGGGCTTCATCAACCTGATCGGGCTGCCGATCAAGGTGCGCGCGCAGGCCGCCGGCGGCGAGCCCGAAGCAATGAAACTATGGGGCGGCCGCTTTGCCGGCGGCCCCTCCGAAGTCTTCGAACGCTTTTCGGGCTCGCTCCATTTCGATAAAAAATTGCTGGACGCCGATTGCCGCGGATCGCAGGCCTTCGCCCGGGCGCTGGAGCGCGCCGGCATCCTAACTGCCGAAGAACGCGAGACGACTGGTCGGCGCTTTCGAACAGATCCGCACCGAAGTCGCTCGATCCGAAGTTTCTCGAAGGCGCCACCGACGAAGACGTCCACACTTTCGTCATCCGCAAATTGAAAGACAAAGTCGGCGGCCTGGCCGACAAGATCCACACCGGCCGCAGCCGCAATGAGCAGGTGTCGCTGGACGTCCGGCTGTGGCTGCGCGAGCAGATCGATGTCGATCTGGAATTGCTGGTCAACCTGATGACTGCGCTGACGGGCATGGCGCGAAAATATCCGCACGCCATCGTGCCCGGCTACACGCATCTGCGCCGCGCGCAAGCGGTGCCGTGGGCGCATTACCTGCTGGCGTATTTCGAAATGTTCGCGCGCGATCACGAACGGCTGAGCCAGGCCCGCGCGCGCGTGGACGTGATGCCGCTCGGATCGGGCGCGCTGGCCGGCAGCGGCTTTCCTTTCGATCGCGAGCAGATCGCGCGCGACCTGGGCTTCGCCGCCATTACGCGCAACAGCATGGATGTTTCGGGCGACCGCGATTTCGCGCTCGATTATCTCTACGCCGCGTCCATCACGCATGCTGCACTTGAGCCGCCTGGCCGAGGACTGGATTCTCTATTCGAGCGAAGAGTTCGGCTGGCTGGAATTGGGCGACGGCGTCACCAGCGGATCCAGCCTGATGCCGCAGAAAAAGAATCCCGATTCGCTCGAGCTGATTCGCGGCAAAAGCGGACGCGTGTTCGGCGACTTTACTTCGCTGTTCACCACGATGAAGGGTCTTCCGATGACCTACAATCGCGACATGCAGGAAGACAAGGAGCCGCTGTTCGACGCTGCGGCGCAACTTAGCGCGGCGCTCGAAATGATGGCCGCCGTGGTCGAATCCACGCGCCTGCATCCGGGCAAGCCGGCCGAAGCGGCTCGCGAGAGCTGGGTGGTGGCCACCGATCTGGCCGAAGCGCTGGCGCGCGCGGGAACGCCGTTTCATCGCGCGCATCAAATTGTGGGCAAGCTGGTGCTGGAAAGCATCCAGCAAGGCAAACAGCCCGCCGATTGGACCGCCGATCAGCTCACCGCTTTCGCGCCTGAATTCACTGCCGACATGGCGCGGCTGCTCGGAACCGGCCGAAGGAATGAAGACCCGCGAGCTTCCGGGCGGCGCGGGACCGTCGGCCGTGGCGCAGAGCGCTGGACGAAGCCGAGGCGCGCCTGCGTGATTGGCGGAATTAAATCAGCACGATGAACAAAGCCTTCCGCCAGGGTCAGATCCTGAAGCTGATCCGCAACAAGCGGATTCTCACGCAGGAAGACCTGGCGCGCGAGTTGAAGCAGAGCCAGGGCATCGACACCACGCAGGTGACGCTGTCGCGCGACGTCCGCGAACTGGGATTGCTGAAGACGTCGGAAGGCTATCGCCAAGTGGCCGCGGCGCCGGCGGGTCCCGATGTGGCAGCGGTGACTGCGGAACTGTTGCAGGATGCTCGCGTGGCGCAGAATCTTCTGGTGCTGCGCACTTCGCCGGGCAATGCCAACGCGCTGGCCGTGGCGCTGGATAAAGAGGATTGGCCGGAGATCGTAGGAACCATCGCGGGCGACGATACCATCCTGGTGGTGGCGCCGGATGCGAGCGCAGCCGAAAAGCTGCGCGCCAAGCTGCTCGGTTACGTCACTTCAAGCTGAACAGCAGCCAGACCGCGACGCCAATGGCGGCGGGCAGCAGGAATTCCGCCCAGTCCTGTACAACGCTCACCCATGCGGTCGACTTCGGCTCGGCGCGGCGCGCGTCCTCGCGCAGCGACGTGGATAGCTTGGAGCGCAGGTTCGACGGCAAGCCGCGAATGGCCCGCACGATCTCTTCCTTGCCTTTGCGATCGGCGATCAGGATAGTGGCTGAATTGATGCCGTTGGTGGACTGCTCCAGCTTCTTGCGCAGCGAAGGCGGAACGTCCGCCACCGACCGGTAGACTTCCGTCTTGTTTCCGACGGAAATGAAAATCGTCGAACTCTTCAACGTGACGCGGGACATCTACGTTTCTCCGGCTTAGGAAGAGACTACCTCGGGCAGCTTGGACCGATCCAGCTCCGGGAATCTCGTTCCCCGCATGTTCCAATATAACCTGAATAAAGCCCAGCGCGGCTTTGGAAAGCGCTTTATCTTTTCGGTAGATCAAACCCACCTTGCGAATCAGCGGTTCCGGACCGAGCGATACGGCAGATAGTTTACCAGCGGCGATCTCCTCCTGGCAATTAGACGCCGCCAGGAAAGAAAAGCCCAACCCGGCCATCACGAAGCGTTTGATCATCTCGGTAGAGTCCAGTTCCATGGAGATATGGATCTGGTCTTCCACCGGTTCGAGCCATGTATTCAAGCGGATCCGCGTGGTGCCGGACTTTGGCAGCAATAGCGGATGGTCCATCAGGTCGCGCGGCGTCACGTAGCGCTTACTCGCCAAAGGATGCCTGCCCGGCAATAGCAAGATGATCTCATCGGAGTGAATGCGCGCCACTTGAAGCTTTTTTTCCTGGACCGGCAGTTGCGTGATGCCGAAATCGGCCAGATTCTCCAGCACCGCTTCCACCACGCGGGAGCCGTAGGCGCGATCCACGGAAAGCTGGACATTGGGAAATTTCTTTTTGTACTCGGAGAACACCGACGGCAGCACGTAGATGCAGGTGGCTTCGTTGGCCGCGATCACCAGTTCGCCACGCGGCACACGATCCAGCTCGTTTATGGTGTCCTGAGCGCGGCGGCGCAGCTCCAGGATCTGCTCGGCGTATTCGGCGAAGATTTTGCCGGCGGTGGTGAGGGAGATCTTGGTTCCCAGCCGGTCGAACAGCGTGGTATTCAGCTCCTGCTCAAGCTGGCGAACCTGCGCGCTGATGGCCGGCTGCGTGCGATAACACGTCTGCGCCGCTTTCGAGAAGCTCTTCAAGCGGACAATTTCAAGAAACGTGTGGAGCTGATCTAAATCCATTGCGCACTCGACCGGTATGCTCGCTCCGGTCCCGAGGGGGGTTGACTCAATTGTATCAGGCTGAACAAAGTCTGTTGTAATCCAATCCAGTTGTTGTTTGTAATGGAGCGCGGGCGCCGGGCGTCGAACAAGCAGGTGGGCTGGTCACTGGGAAGGCATCACCTAACTCATTGATGTGAAAGGGGGAAGCTATGAAGGTGGCCGCTCTTCGAAAAGTTTCGCGGGTTCGCGGGGTTTCCTGGGAGGACGGACAGGAGTCCGCCGGCCGTTTATGGAAGCAGGCGCTGGAAACCGGTGAAGATCTTCTCTACCAGGTGAATCGTCACATCCGGCGGCATCCCTGGAAGTCAGTGGCGGTGGCAATCGGCGCGGGAGTGTTGGTGGGGGTCGCGGTTTCGCGAAGCGTGCGGGCCTGAGACAAATCAGCGCAACTGCTTAGTTCCAAACTCAGGTCTTTCGCGGCTGGTACGCCCGATGGTCTCCGCTTAGCATGAGATGAGGGGGAATGCGATGCGACCTGTTCTTTTGGCTTTGCTCGGAACCGCTTTGTCGGTGGGTGTTGCGATGGCCCAAAGTTCGGAGGAGCCGTCCTCGAGTAGGGCGTCTGCGCATAAAAAGCATGTCCCTACGGCGATTGATTCGCTGATCGAGAACGGTCCGGAGCGGCCAAATGCGTTGGAGGAAGCTACGCGTGAGGCAGCGGAATATAAGGCACGCTCGGAAAAATCGGAGAAGTCCGAATCCCCGGTTTCAGCAGAGCGGGCGGGTCCATCCCCGGCGCCCGTGCTCCCGACGGTCCAAGCCGTGCCCCCCGGACCTCCGCTGAGGAATCTCACCGGCCAAGAGTTTGGGCTTGTTCACGTGGGTTCTACGGCGAAAGATGTCCTGCAGATGTTAGGTCCGCCGTCATCTCGTATCGTAATTCCCGACGACGATGGTCATTTGCGGGAGACCTTGGAATACTGGGTGAAGGGCAACCCAATGGCGACGGTTCGGCTGGACAACGGCCGCGTGGTGGATATCGAAACCGAGCGGAAGTAATCCGTCCCGTTCAGCAATCCCCCTTGCCGCTAATGGCTCAATCGCAGAATCTGGGATGAAATTGCGAGGAACGCCTGGCCGAGCTGCGCCGAGTTTGGCGCATAGATAAACTGGCCTTCCGGCTGACTGGGGTAATTTACGCAGGTAGGTTCGGCGGAACAGGCCGGATATACAGCAGGGTTATTGAATTGGTCCCCGCTTGGATCATTTGCCATGCGCTGCAGCAAGATGGGATCCGGGGGATTTCCGTGATTGCCGCCGAGGCCGATGGTAAAAACGAAAGCCGGTAGGGTGGCATTGGAGCGAATGTTGTAGGCCGAATTGTCGGTTGCGTTCAGCGCCGCCGGGTGTGTATGGTTGGGCCAATCTGTGGCGATGTTGCCCGATAGCTGGTTTTGCAGGACGCCGTTCACACTCGTAAGAGCGAGGGTTTTGTACTCGTTGGCCGGAGCAACCTGATTTCCGAAGACATCCTGGCTCGGCAACCAGGCGAAATCGGAGTACATTTGTGTTATGGTGTTGAAAAGGCACCCAGTTGCGGTGCCGTTGACGTAGAGGCTGTCGTTGTTGCCGGAACTATCGCTCGTCTGCTGGGGATTGTACATCAGCTGGTTATAGTATGGTGGCCCTTGAGATGGATCAGCGGTATAAAATGCCCCGGCCGTTTTGGCAGGGATGTCAGCCATATATCCGGTGCCGTTGGTATTCATGGAGATAGTCGGGATCCACTGCAATCCATTGACTGATGCCGCGGTCCTCCATCCGGTGTTAGTGAAGGTTTTGCCGGCGCCATCTTTGCAGCCGCTGCCGATACTCAACGCTAAGGTGCTGGTGTTTCCTGGCGATGAATAGTAATTGTAGAGCAGCGTGTTGGGCAATCCGTCGGTCTCCAGCATGATCAGGTTCATGGCGCCCGGTTCCGCGATTTTGTAGAGCTCGTTGTAGGCTACCGACATTGCCGCTGCAGTTCCAGTGCCGCCGGCGCAGGTGATGTTATCGATCTTTCCATTGCCAGAGCCGGAAGAATTGGAATAACCGAGCAAGCTCTGAAAATTGGTGGTTGGCCTCGAGTCTAAATACCATCCGTCGGCAAAGGTGAGCATGCCGATCTGGTCGCGTCCTGCAGCGAACGCTCCGGTGAAGTTTTTAGCGGCCGTAATCATGGAGGCGCAAGGAGTGCCATCGTTTGCGCCGCACGGGGGCGAGGGGCTACCGCCATTTATGGAGCACATCGATCCGGAGCGGTCCAGCACCAGCATGGCCACCATGTCGCGGCGGGAAGCTGTCCCGGTGAGCGTAAGGGCCGTCGACGTGAACCCAACAACCCGCATAAACCACGCGGGAACGTTGGTGCTGGCAGTCACGGTCACCTGTCGAAGATTGGCCTGATTGGGGGAGTCGGCGACCACCACGCTGTTGGAATTCATCACGGTTCCTGTGGTGGACCAATTTCCAGGCGGAAAGTTCGCATAGAACCAGTTCACGGCATTCTGCTGGGCTGACGTTGCTTGGGCGGTGGTATCTTCGCCCAGGTTGAGGGCGCGCGCCGCCGCCAGAGCCGCGCCGTCCACGGCCGCTTGCAGGCGAGCTTTCGCTGAATAGAGAATTCCCAGATCGATAAATAGCCCAAACATGGGGATTACCACCCATAGCAATCCGAACATGGCCAGAAACAGAGAAGCGCCCTTCTCGCGATGATTCCGATGGCGATTTTGCATGAAATTGTCCTCCTGGAAGAAAAATGCCGCGCGGTTAAAAGAAGTAACGCGCGTAAACCCCGTTGCCGGCTAGACCACCGACGCTTAAGTCTGGAGATTGGAAATAGGTTTCCACAATGTAGGCGGTTTGCTGGTCCGTCAGCGGCGTGGAGTTGGGGTCGCTTTGCCACAGGGTTTGCATGGCAGTCTGCGCGGTACCCGCAAGCGCAGCGCGCGAGTCCGTGATGTAATTCTGCACGATTCCAGAGTTATTCATGATGGCCGAAGGGCATTGCCCCACGGTAACCGTGCTGCTATTGGCAAGTGTCCCATTCCCGAACTGAATCTGCTGCGTGAAAACGAAGCTACTCTGGTTGGTGCAATTAGCGGCGCCCACCGCCACGCAGCTGGTGGAGTTGGAATCTCCGATCCACATGATTTGCGTCACGGTTACCAATCCATTGCCGCTGTTGCCCACGTTGGATTGCTCATTGCCCGCAAAAGAGGCGCCGATCTGAAGGTTCAATCCCTGCGCCAGACGCTGCGCCTCCTGCTGGATTGGGTAAGTGGAAAAGTCACCGCCGTGGATGTACATGGAGTCCAGATCGCGGCACACCTGATTGCATTGAATGCTGCGGATCAGATTCATCCCGATAATGAACGCGCCCAGAAACATAGGTACGAACAGCAACCAAACAAAAACGAACTCCATGATTTCCAGCCCGCTTTGTGTCTTTTTTCTTCTCGCTGTCGCCATATTTATTCCTGTACCGAATTGACTCCAGCCGGGAAACCGCCCAAGATGTCGGAAGAGTAAATATTGAGGGTGATGGGCGCCTCATTGCGTTTCCCCCAGCCGCCGTCGAGGGGTACGATCCATCCCCAGGAGACACCCTGCACCGACACTTCGACGATATTATTTGGTACGTTGCCGCCCGCGACAATCGCCGTGTTCAAATTCGAGGGTGAGTAGTACTTCACAAAGATGTCCTGCGGGCTGTCGTTGGTGGTCACCATTCCCATGGCATACTGCTGGACCACTGCCTCGACCGACGCGTCCTGCCCCTGGCCGTTGGCGGTTTGGTAAGTAATTGCATATCGGCAACCCTCACGAACGGCGTTCTGCAACGTGGCCCAACGAAACAGCACGATGCCGAAATCGACGAACGCCAGGATGAGCGCCAGAGTTGGCAGCATCGTGAAGGCGAATTCGACCATCGCGACGCCGGAACGCCGACGGTTTCTCTCGCTGAGAGGTTTCCTTCGTGCTTGCTTCGGAACTTGATTCGCGGAATCAACCATTTGTGTGTCCAGTTGTGTGCCTAGTTGCATAGCCGGGGCAAGGCTGGTTTTTCTTGAACAGGATTTGCTCACCCAACATGTCGGTTGTTTATCGGCGGCAATGCCGATTTACTTTAGGGCGGGGAGTTTTAGCGGCTGAAAATTATGTTGAAGTATGCGCGGTGGCGGTTGATTGGTGCCGTCAGAGGTAGGTTATTTTCGGGATGGCGGAGTACGACGGATCACTTAGCCCAAAGGTTGGCCATCGCGGCAAAACCTGAACAGCCGCAACTACTTTTCCGCGTCGGGATTGGAAGAACCGAGGAACAGCTTTCGCCCGTCGGCCAGCGTCACGTCTCTGCCGTTGGCTTTGTTTTCGCCGTCTTTGGCCAGGTAGCCATCGACGTTGATCTCGGTCCCCACTGGCAGCGAGTCCTTATTTAGTCCATGGCGAAACATGGTGTTCGGGCTGCCGCATTCGATCGCCCAGTTCACCACCTTGCCATCCTCGCCCTTCACGTCGATATGGATCCAGGAGTGGGGGTTGATCCACTCCATCTTGGTTACTACCCCGTGCAATTTAATGGGTTTGTTGGCATCGAACTCGGCGGCGAAGGAATGATGCGCCCAAGCCGGCGCCGCGGCCAGCGCCATCGCGATGTAAGCTGCCGCATAAACAATTTTGGTTCTCATGTCAGATCATTTCGTTCTTCGCCGCCTGTCCGGCGGCCTTTTTCTCGTCTTCCTTGGCGGCTTTGATAATGTCCCGCATCCCGATATTCCCTTCATGGCAGGCGTATTCGTACAGCAGCCCGTCGGTCTTGGTCATGGGGATTTCACCGCTCCACGGCTTGGTGAACGCCGTGGGATCGTCCACGGTAAACTGATACAGCAATACGTCCGGGCTTACGCGTTTGAAGCGCTCGATCAGATGGAGGTTCTTGTCGGCCGCCTGCATTCTTCCCATTCCGGCAATGAAATTGGTGCTGTCCACCACCAGCGTGTCGCCTTCCCAATGGCCCCGCGGATCGCCGGTCCATTCGCGGACGCTCAAGGGCAAGTGCGGGACTTCCGTCGGTCGGGATGCGGCGCACATCATGCACCATCTCGGTGTCGATGGCCACCATGCCCGGCGCTTGCACGATCTGATAGTCGTTGTTGTAGGCGCTGGGAAGCATCGGCACCACGGTTCCAAATGAGATGCAGCGCGTCATCAAGTCCAGGTCTTCCGCTTTGTCGGAGGGTGCTGAGCTGACCACTGTTCGAGATGGCGCATCCCGGGCGCTCGCAGCGCACCTTGACGGCCGCCATCTGCTCCTCTAATTGCGCTTGCCTTTCGGAGTCAGCGGAGGGATGCGGCCATCGGGCGGATCGGTGATGATCGACGTCCGCATGTTCATCAGCACTTTCGTTCCCGAGTCCCACCAGAAGGCGTTGTAGGCGTTGAGCACGTCGCGAACGCCTCCGCCGCGGCGGTCCTTATCGGTTTGCTCGAGCGTAGACTTGGTAAACGCTTTGGCTTCCGCTGCGGTGAAGAACGCCTTGTTTCCGAGCGACTTGGGACGTTCCAGCGGCGTGATGGTCTTGTTGGTCCAGATGCCTTCCAGATCCGGATGGCCGTCGCGCGCGCGAGGCACCGCCGAGGAGTTCTCGTTCTCTGAGGCACTCTGGCCGAAGACCGGCGGCACTACCGCGATCGTCCCGCCCAGAGCCGCTATTCCCAACAGAGTCATGGAAAGCCGTCGATACATTGGGAGTCTCCTCATCGTTTTAGCGGGCCGCCTGTTGGCCAAGGTGGCCGTACAGAACATCCTCGGAAAAGGGGATGCACTTGAATTCCATTAACTGCGCGTTCTTTTCAACATGCCGGTAAAGAGGCATGCTGATTTTCCAGGGACGTGAGAACGTTTTCGGATCTGTAATGGTGGCTTCGTACATCAGGATGTTCGCTTCGAGCGGCGTGTAGCGCTCCACCACGTGCAGGGCGTCGCTGTGGAAGTCACCCGCCCGGTCGAACCAGGTCTGGTCGTTCTGGCTGGTGACGTCCACCACCAGCGTATCTCCGTCCCAATGTCCGACCGACCATCCCATCCAACTGTCGGCAGGCGCCGGTCCAGGGTTCTTCATGTAAATCATTCGAACCGCGTCCGCAAACTCATAGGAAATCATGATCGTATCCGAACCCTGGACGACTGGAAACGGGTACGGCATATAATTGGCGCGCGGCACGCCGGGCATGTAGCACTTGATCTCCGGGTCGGCTTTCCAGCGGTCTTTGAAATTTTGTTCGCGCTTCATCGCGGCAGCCGGCAGGTAGGGGATTTGGCCGCCCTCCACAACGCCCGGCCCCGGCGCAACGGCGCCAATGGCACCTTCGTCCGGATCCGGCCCGGGAGCCGCTCCATGGGTTTCGAGATCCCAATTGGCAGTGTTGAGGGCTTGCCACACGCCGCTCAGGTCGGGTGTGCGATTCGGTGTTCGGGGGATTTTCGATTCGAGGGTCTGACCCGCGGCTGCAGCCGCTATTAGCAACGCGGCGGAGGTGAGCGTTGCTCCAAACAAATACTTCATCTAAAGAACTTCTCCAACCGTTAGGCTATTAACAATTGTCAGGTTGTGTCAAGCCGCGACGGAAGGTATCACTCGCGTTGAGCCTCCTCAGATCGTAATGACTCGATTGGATTTACCCGAGTGGGGCGCCGCGCGGGGGTATAGGTCGCTCCGGTTTTACCATTATTCAACTTGGACGTCGGCACGAGTGCCGACGCTGCACGCAGGAGTGCGTGCGTCACAATGATTTCAATATCTTATCGGCCTCATCGAAAACTAAGTGACATTGGGCACGGGCTGAATTGTCAGGACAAGGTACTAATCGCCCAAAGTTGTCGCCAGCGGAGTCGGCACGGGCGCTTCCACGTCCTTAAACACCGCCGTGCTATCGGATGTTTCCGCCATCACCGGGAACTGGAATCCGCACTTCGGACAGCGCTCCGCTAGCGCTTGCTGCTCGTAGTGAAGATCGTACGCCTTGTCCGTGATGAGGGCGCAACACGGGCACACCCGGATCAGGCGCGTGTTCTTCAGCTCGAAATTGGTGATGATGTCCTCCATGATGGCGCCGCTGCGCACCGCCCACTCTTTGGCCTGCTTGTGGTAGGTGTTCATGTGCCATTCCTTGAGGGCTTCGAAGCTGGTCCACAGGCTGATCTCGTTGTACCAGCCAGGGTCCTTGGGATGGACCCACCAGGTGAGGTGCAGGAATCCCGGCAGGGTCTTCAATTGATTGCGCACTTCTCCGAAGAGCAACTTGAACTTCTCGTAGCCGTCGGCGCTCGAAAATCGTACTCTTTGCATGCTCTGATAGATGGGCATCTAATCTCCTTGGCTGTCAAAAGTGGATAACGCAACTCTCAAAAATCCATACGGAGGGCCAACTGTCCGGTGCGGTTGCCGCCCTGTCCCGCGGTTTGGGCCGACTGCAAAACACCGAACGTGGAAGCGCTGCTGATATCGGTAGCTGGCGGCGCGAAGTTGGTGTGATTCAAAGCGTTGGTGAAGGTGGCTTCAAACCGGAATCGAAGGCGCTCCCGGACTGGAAACTCTTTCGACAACCCGGCCGACACCGCGATGGTTCCCGGGGCCTCCAATATACCCACGCCAGCGTTTCCGATTCGTCCCGCGCCGGCCGGCGTCGGCGCGAATGCGTTGAGGTTCCATTGCAGATCGCCTTGGGGAGAACCCGGATTACCCACCACGTCGGGACGGGCTGTGATGCCGCCCCGGCCGACGATATTGGTGTTCGATTGATCTAAGGTCGGGCTGATGGTGGGTGTGAGCCAAGGTCCGGTCTGGATCAGGGTGACGGTGTTGATATTCCAACCGCCTAATGCCTCGTTGACAAACTTGTTCTTGCTTTGCCAGGTGCGGCCGTTCCCATAAGGCAACTGGTAGGTGCCGGTGAGCAAAAATCGTTGGCGCGGCATCCCTGCGACATTTCCGCGCGCGGCGCGCAGATCGAATTGATCGTAGGAAGGCGTAAACAGGAGATTTTCCGAGGCAAAGCCGCCGGGCGCATCGCCCTGAGCGTCGCTGATGTTATGCGCCCAGGTGTAATTGGCCTGGAAGTAAAGCCCGTGCGACAGCCTCTGCGTCGCTTCCAGCGTCAGTCCCTGGTAATTCTGGAAACCCGCGTTCGCGCTGTAGTTGATCTCATCCCAGTTCTGATAAGGAGCGCGCGGATCGACGTAGGGACTGGGCACGTAGGGCTGGGTGCTCGGGGGGATGGCGTTGTAATCCTCCTTGATGTTCATCCGGTAGGAATTCATCCCGGAATAAGTGATTCGCGCGGCGAGTGCGTTGGTCAACTGGCGCTCTATGGTGACGTTCCATTGCGCCGTCTGAGGATCCCTATAATTCGGGTCCATTCCATCGTAGAATCCAGTCCCTCCGTACTGCGCGGTTGTGGAGGCGGGAGACGTTTGCGGGAATGTGAACAGCGGTACGCCGCCGTTGTTGTTGGAATACGTATACGGCGCCCCGAGCGGGATGCCGATAAAATCGTACGCTAACTGTCCCAAGGGGGTTTGAGTGAAAATGCCGAAACCGGCGCGAAAAACGGTCTTATTGTCTCGAAACGGCCGGAAGGCTATGCCGATGCGTGGATCGAAGTCGTGCCAATAGGTGTTTCGCAGGCTTTGCGATAGATGATCCTGACTCGCGGTAATGACGTTCGAGCAGGCGAGTGACGTGTTTCTGGTAGCTAGCTGGCAGGCATTGAACGAGACCAGAAACGCATTGTAGTTCGCTTGGAAGAGTGGACTGGAAGGTACGGTTTTGTTCAGGAGAATATCGGGAACCACCACGTCGCCGTTGCGCGGATCGAAATTTGCGATGTCGCCCTGGTTTTCGGTGAATTCCGGAAGCACTTCCCAGCGCATTCCGAAGTTCACCGTCAGACGATCGTTCACCTGCCATTGATCTTGCGCGTACACTCCCCATTGGGTGCTCGGCTCGTTGGTATTGGGACTGCTTGCCACAATAAAATCCGTGTTGGGCGCGCCCAGCAAGAAGTCGCCGAAGGAACTGCCCGTGAATACGCCCTGGTTGAAGGTGAACGCACCGAAATCGTCCGATTGGCCCCATCGGACCACGGTCTCGTAGAACACCCTGCGGACGTCTATGCCGACGCGCAGCGTGTGCTTGCCCATGGTGCGGCTGAGGTTGTCGGTGAACTGCGTGGTCTTGGACTGGCCCGGCCCATCCTTATCGCGGCCGATCGGCGTAAAGCCTGTACCGTCGGAAAAATTGAAGGTCGGAAACGCTCCCGCCGTCGGATGGTTGGCGAAGCTGATGCCGGTTAAACCGAGTTCGTTGTCGGCTGTTGCACCCGAAATCGGGAACTGCTGGTAAATCAGGCTGTTGGTGAAACCATAGCGAAACTCGTTCACCATTCTGGGACTGATGGTGTAGTTGTAGGAGACGATGAAACTGCGATCATGCTCGGTATCGAGGTCGTTCGGCAGCAGCGGATTCACCGGACCGGCTTGGCCCGCTTGCGACAATAAGTTTTTCCAACTGAATCGCGCATAAATCTGCTGGTTGGAGGTGATGTAGTGATCCAGCCTGGCATCGAAGCCGTTGGTGTTGGAGGGTGTGGACTGCAGCACTTCGTAGTTGTAGCTGCCTCCGGCGGGCACATTCGGCGAAGGGTAATAACCATTGAGCAGATTTAACGAAACCGGATTCAGTCTCGAAATGGGTATGGTGTTATTTGGAAAGGGCGAGCCGTTTAAGGGATCGATCAACACGTTGCTCGGCTGGCCGGTGGTTGGACTAATGATGGGAAGATCGCTCAGATTCCCATTGCGTTCGTCCAAAGTGGGCACCAGATCCTGCTCCGGACTCGCCGTTCTTCGGCGGTTCCCTTCGTAATCGATGAAGAAGAATGTCTTGTCTTTTCCGTTGTACAGATGCGGAATTGTCACCGGACCGCCCAAACTGCCACCGAAGGTGTTGAACCGTTTCGGCGCCTTGCTGGTGAAGTTCAATATGGTCGCGTCCAGAACGTCGTTTTGCAGATATTCAAACAGGCTGCCGTGGAGCTGGTTGGTCCCGCTTTTGGTGATGAACGTCACGTCGGCCACTTGGGAGAACTCGGCGCTGTTGTTGAATGCGGTGACCTTGAGCTCGGAAAGTCCTTCTGACGATGGATAGGCGTTCAGCAGAGATCCGTTGGCGGTGACGTTGGCCGTGGAAATTCCGTCGACGGAATATCCAGTCATGGAATAACTGGCGCCGCCGACTTCGATGTTGCCCTGGCTATCGGTGATGATGCTCGGCGAAAGGGCCAACGCAGCCAGCGGACTGGTGGTCTGCGCTCTGAAATTGAGCGGCATCTCAACCAGTTGGTTGTTGCCCCTGGTGTCGCCCACCGTAGCGTTCTCGGTGTCGATCTGCTCGGCCGCGGCCTCCACTTTCACGCTTTGCTGCACCTGGGCCAGCGATAAGGCGAGATCTACGCGCGCGCTTTGGCGGGCTACCAATGCCACGGACGTGGTGGGAGAGGCCGCGAATCCTTCTTTGGAGGCAGTGAGCGTGTAGTTCCCGGGCTTCAGGTTTTCGAACAGGAAGTTAGCGTTCTCGTCGCTGACCACCGAGCGGGTGGTATTTTCGTCCACATTGTGGAGCGTCACCAGGGCTTGCGGAAGCGCCAGGCCCGCTGGATCGCGAGTGGTGCCCCGCAGGTCGCCAAAAGTCGATTGGGCGTAGCCCATCACTGGCAGCAGCAGGTACGCGAAAAACGCGCAGCGCGCGGAAAGAACTCGTGTTTGTCCCTTGGCCATAATCGTTCTCCTCGATCGATGGACCGTGACGTACGGAATTCGCAGACTTTGCGAGTCAGTTAGGAGGGCCGTGGAGCCGGTTGCAGAGCTAACATCGCTCCGCGGCTCAGAATCGCCCGTTGAAGCTATTGAGCTTTTTGATTAACTGCTCAATCCTAAGGTGAGTGGGCTCCAGACTCAATGACCACTCTGCGTCCGTCCGCGATAACCACTTTCACCGCGCACGGCCTTTCGCAGGCGCCGTACTTGGTGCAGCATATCATCCGCTTTCGTGCCCCCAAAGCCGAGAACGAAGCCTTGGCGGACGCTTGTGCCCGCATAAGCGGCGGATAGTGGCCACAGCCACAGGCCTTCCTGTCCGGCGCGGGCCGATATCTTCTGGTCGGACAACCCGGGCGGAAGCGTGACTACCAGATGCATGCCGGCTTCGGCGCCCAGGATTTCCATCTCCGAGCGATCGAGCTCGGGGCCAAACTCTTTCCGCAGTGCTTGCGCCAGCGCATCGCGCCGCTCGGCATACAACTGCCTGGTCTTGCGGACGTGCCGCGTGAAATGGCCTCCGCTGATGAAATCGGTAAGCGCGGCCTGATAGAGGTGGGACGGGCAGAGATCGTTGGCCTGCCGAACCGCGAGAAAGCGGCCCACCAGAGCCGGGGGAATCACCATGTATCCGAGGCGCAGCGACGGGAAAAGCACCTTGCTGAACGTTCCGATGTAAATCACGCGAGAGCCCGGATCGAGTCCCTGCATGGATGCCACCGGCATACTTTCATAGCGGTACTCGCTGTCATAGTCGTCTTCGACGATCCAGGCGCCGGAACTATGCGCCCATTCGAGCAGTTGCAGGCGGCGCGCGGCGCTCATGGTGGCGCCGAGCGGATACTGATGCGAGGGCGTGACGTACGCTACGCGCGCGTTGGGGCACAGTTGAATCCCGGCCGCAACGTCCAATCCTTCGCCATCCACCGGAACGGGAACCAGGCGGCAACCGGACAGCGTCAGAGTATGGCGCAGAAATACGTAACCCGGCTCCTCGATCCAGACGGGGGTGTCGGGGTCCAGCAGAACGCGGGCCGATAGGTCCAGGGCATGCTGCGAACCGTTCACCACCATGATTTGCGAAGCCTCGCAATGAACGGCCCGGGCGGTTCGGAGATAGCCTGCGATCACCTCACGAAATTCCAGCGATCCCATGGGGTCGGAATAATTCATGGAGCTGGCGCGCACCCTCCGTGCGTGGTACGTCACCAGGTCGGACCAGACGCGAAACGGAAAATGATCGTAAGCGATCTGTCCGACGCTGAAAGCGCCCGAACCCAGGAACCAGGGCGTCCCTTCCAGAGGCAGGAGCCGGGAGACGCGTGAGATGGCATCGGAAGCTCCTTCATCGGCGACACTCGCGACTTCGGGACGCATGCTGAGGAATTGGTCGGAAAGCGAATTCGTGACAAACGTGCCCGCGCCGGAACGGCTTTCAATGTACCCTTCGGCCAGGAGTTGAGCATAAGCGCCGAGTACGGGAATGCGGGAGATGCGAAGCTCATCCGCCAGCGCCCGCGTGGACGGAATCTGCTGACCAGGCTGCAATCTGCGTTCGAGGATCATGGCACGGAACGCGTCGTAGATCTGGCGGTGGAGCGGCTTTTCGCCTTTCCGATCCACGGCGATCATCGGCACCGCGGCGCCACGCGGCTTCTTCCTCATCGCTTCTCCCAATCGACGCCCATAGCCAATCATAGTGGTCATGTCGAGTGGGCTTCAAGTGGCTCTTGATCGCGACCACATTGAAGCAGTGCTTCGCGGATGCCGTGATTCGGGTATGGATGCCGTGATTCGGATATGGATGCCGTGATTCGGATATGGATGCCGTGATTCGGATATGGATGGGCTGATGCTGGATGCCCAGCCGGTGTATAAGGATGCCTGGCAGAAGGCGGCCTTCCAGTTGGGCTCCTCTGGACGGCTGTTTTTACTTCACGTTGATCGGGAGTAAGTGCGGGCCTCGGGAATTCCGCTCCGGTGGCAGTGGCTACATCCAGTGACAGGGACATCATCGGGCAGACGGATATCTCCTAGAGCGAAAAACCGTCACATCGCACTGCGGGCGCGAGATCGGACCTTGAAGGAGCCACAGATTAGCACGGATGCACGCAAATTCCGAAAAATGTTTTATCGGTGCTGCCGGCTTCCTCAGCGTCCGAATGTTTTACTGCGGGGGAGGCGCCTTGATATGGCCTTCGTACAGGTCCTTATTGTTCTCTTCGCACGAGTATTCCATGATTTCCCAGTCGGGCCGGAGAGTGAAGGTTCGTTGATTCGTCCACGGTTTAGTGAACGTCTTGGGATCGTCGATGGTCACTTGGTAAGACATGTGCATGGCATCGGTGCGCTGAAAGCGCTCGATTACGTGCAGGGCGTCGCTGTGGGGATGGCCGATGGTATCCAGGCGCGTGCGGCCGTTGAAATTGACGGTATCCACGACGAAAGTATCGCCGTCCCAGTGGCCCACCGAATCGCCGAACCAAGTGGGAGTTGCGTCTTTGTGATGGGATTTATCAATCGGAATGACGTGGAACCAGGTGTTCTGTTCGTAGAGCAGCGCGACGTACTTGGGGCTCTGCATGATTTGAATGGGATCCGGCGAGTTCATGGAGCGCATCAGTCCGAAAGGCAGGCAGCTTCCGGTGTAATCCCCATTGGCAGGATCGTAACTCTTCCAGGCCTTCATGCCAGCCTCGGTAAAGGGCAGTTCGGGGGTTCCAATCTGACTCTTGTCCCGATTGGTCTTGCTCATGTCGGGGACATAGGGGCGTTGCCAGAGACCGCTCAAATCCGGTTTGCCATCCGGCGTTTTGGGCGCCGGTCCTGGGCGTTCCGCGGGGGGCTTGGAGGTTAGATCCCCGACGAACCCCCCTTGCGCGAAGGCGCAAGCTGGGACGAGCGAGGCGATGGTGAATGCGACGAAAGAAATACGCACGAGGATCTCCTTGTTTGACCGCTCCCTCAAGACGCGGGCCGGTGATGCGATTGGTGACCGCTCGCCGAAACTACTGGGCTGGGCGCTTGGGAGCGCCGTCGTCGGCCGAACCTGCAAACACGTTCTTGCCGCTCGGCAGCTTTACCGATCGGGCGTTGCAGGTGTTGGTCCCGTCTTTGGAGCGGAAGCCCTGGATGGTAGCCTGATCGCCGACTTTGAGCGACTCCCGGCTCCATCCGTTGCGGGTCAGCGTATTCGGCGGGCCGCCCTCACATTGCCAATGGGCTAACGTGCCGCTGTCGTCCTTGGTATCCAGATAAATCCAGATGTGTGGATTCATCCAGTCCAGCTTGGTAATCGTACCTTGGAGCGTGACGGCTTTGGTGGCGTCGAACTCAGCCGCGAACGAGTGATGTGCCGCGAGCGGCAGAGAGGCCGTTAACAAAAGACCGGCGCCGGCAACAAAGACGGCTAGTGTGGATCGCATAGGGTCTCCTTCCGGTTACTGCGGAGGCTTGTTCTCATCCTGCGGCGGCTTGTTCTCATCCGCAGCGGAACCGGCGAATACTTTGCGGCCATCCGCCAGGGTGACTTTGCGCGCGTTCGCGAGCTTGGAGCCGTCCTTGGCCAGAGAGCCGGACACGGTTACCACGTCGCCAGGTTTCAGCGAATGGCGGGTCCAACCCAGGCGCATCAGCGCGTTGGGGCTGCCTAACTCCAGTTCCCAATTAGTTACGGTACCCGCATCATCCTTCACATCGATATAGAAGCGGGCATGAGGATTCATCCACTCCACTTTCGTCACCGTGCCAGTGAGCGAGATGGGTTTGGAGGCATCATATTCAGCCGTGAAGGAGTGGTGCGCCATCATCGGCGCGGCGGTGGCGAGCAACCCAAGGCCGGCCACAAGTACATAGAACTTAGCTCTCATCGTTACACCTCTCAAGTTATTATAGTGCGATTATTTGGTCGGCTCGCCACTGGCCGTCAATCCTGCAAAACTTTTTTGCCATCGGGCAACGTGATCTTGCGCGCGCTGGACAACCCTTCCGCCGTCAACTCGTTTCCGGCCTTCCCCGGCGCCAGCCCTCGACCCACTATACGTTTGCACTGGCGAGTTCGAAGTCCCAATTGGTTACATTCCCCCGTCATCGCTCACAACCAAATACCCAGCGTCGAAGCTCACCGGCTTGTTTGGTCCAGGCCGTCCGCGAAGAAAACGACGCGCGACGATTAGCGCGGAAGGCACCACCATCGCGCCGGCCATTCCAGCCCGGCAAGTTGTTATCGAGAACCCCAACGTTAAAGGTATATGGAAATGACTGATATACCACTGGGGAAGTTATCACGCGCCCAAAGCATTGTCAAGAATAAACGAGATGCTATCAGTGATACGCTTTTGCGACGGGGCGCCAGCGCTGGAAGCGGTTGCAGGCGGGGCTGGAACGTCCGGTACCAGCAGTTGCAATCCACTTGCTAAATCGTGTTGACAGAGGCGGGTCTCTGCCTCATTTTGGACCAATCTGGTCTGATATAGAAAAACCAGTGATCGTAATGTATTTAGCGCAACCTTGGGAAGGTTTTCGCTTCCAGGGGGGTAGTTCGTAAAGACGCGATTGGATTGCAAACCAGAAGGCGGCGAACGATGCAGCTTCCGGGGGGGGCATCCGGCGGCGCGGGAGTTAGCCGAGATGATCCTGGCGGCGTTGGGCGGGAACGCATTGTTCATTTCCGCTGCGCTGCCCTCGCGCGTATTTCCACCGCTGTTCAATCGATATCAAGGCGGCCAATCGTTTGGAACGCACGTGGACAATGCAATCCGGCAGGTGACCGGGGCGGGACATCGGATCCGGACGGATTTGTCGGCAACGCTATTCTTTTCGCAGCCGGATGAATACGACGGCCGAGATCTGATTGTGGAAGACACGTATGGGACGCGCGGCGTGAAACTGCCGGCCGGGCAGATGATTCTGTATCCATCCACCAGCCTGCATCACGTGAAACCGGTGACGCGCGGCGCGCGGCTGGCGTCGTTCTTCTGGATACAAAGCATGGTGCGCGACGACGCGAAGCGGACGCTGCTGTTTGATTTAGACACTGGCATTCAGCGGATGGCGCAGGAACTGGCGGCGAACGCGGTCAGTGCGCAGCTTACGGGGGTTTATCACAATTTGTTGCGGAGGTGGGCGGAAGTTTAGTACACGCCAACTACAAAAGCTTGTGGATGGCGCGTTCGAGCGCGGGCATTTCTGTTTCGCCGATGAAGGAGCGGACCTTGTGGCCGGCTCGGTCATACAGGAAAAGCGCGGGCAGCGCGCCGCTCCACTTGGGATCGATAGCGTTGATGAAATGATCGTCGTCATCGGCCTGCTTGATGTACGCCGTGCCTTGAACGTCGAACATCTGAATGAACTTCTGCGCCGCCGCCAGGTGATCGCGCTCGTCGGCGGAGATGGTGACCACCTCCACGCCTTGGGAGCGCAGCTTGCGTTCGAGCAGAACCAGTTGGGGCAATTCGGCTCGGCAGGGAGCGCACCAGGTGGCCCAGAAATCGTACAAGACCACTTTCCCCTTG
Source organism: Bryobacterales bacterium (assembly GCA_963713415.1). Classification (GTDB taxonomy): domain Bacteria; phylum Acidobacteriota; class Terriglobia; order Bryobacterales; family Bryobacteraceae; genus Palsa-89. The sequence goes on from CAVQLV010000004.1 coordinate 724,135, forward strand.
TGCGAATCCACCAGCTTCTGAAAGCCCGCTTCGTTAATCGGCACCAGAGGGCCGCTGGCGAACAGCGGCAGGCAAAACAGAAATGCGACTGCGCGTTTCATCGTGTTTTTCCTTTCACGAGGCCTTGCGGACGCGTTTGATGGTGCAGCCGAAGGCTTTCGTTTCAGCAGAAGGCACGGGTTTTCCGTTGAGCAGCGCATCCAGCGCGGCACGCAGAGGGCGCTTGGTCACGCGCGAATCGTGCACGCTGTCGTCGATGGCGCCATGGTAGCGGATGATGCCCGAAGCATCGATCACGAAGGTTTCAGGCGTTACCTGGGCATCGAAGCGGTCCGCCACCAAGTTGCTGGGATCCTTATAGACAGGGAAGGGGAAGCCGACGCTCCGGGCGTGATTGCGAACTTCGACGGCGGGCTCCGCCCGATTGGCATTCACGAAGATGAATTTGACATTGCGTGACTTGTAGTCCAGGAACAAATCGATCATGCGCTGATTGTAGGAATTGGAGACCGGGCATTCGGCGGCAATGAAGGTGACCACGGTGAGGGGGCCCTTGAGCGCGGTGAAGGCCACGGCATGGCCGTCCAGATCGCGGAGCTGGAAGTCCGAGACGCGGGAGCCAAGCTTGAATTCCTGAGCGTACAGGATGCCGGCGGAGAGCGCCAGTGAGATGGCGAGAGCTTTTTTCATGGAACCTCCCCTCACTTCTTCAGCTTCAAATTAATGATGGCGGTTTTCTTGCTGTTAAAGACGCTCAGAGTTTTCCAGGAAGTGCTGACGCCGTCGCGGTCAGCCTTGAGCTGGTATTCCACGTCGGCTCCGAGGCCGGCAAAATGATAGGTGCCGTCCTCTTGGGTGATGAACGAGCGAATCTGCAAGGTTTTGGTGTTCTTCAATTGCACGACGGCGCTGGCCACCGGCTGATTCTCCGCGTTCGTGACTTTGCCTTCCACGGTGCGCGTGGTGGTGTCTTCATTCTTTTGGGCCTGAAGGCTGGCACACCAGGGACCGGCGGACAATAAAACGATCGCGACACACGCGGCGCGGACAGGCATGGTCTTCACCACCTATTTCGACTCGCGGTCCATCTGAAAGGTTACTTCGACGCGCTCCTGATCCTCGACAGCGGCGCTCTTGCTCTGGCTCTGGAAGCCTTTGGCGGCCACCTTCACGGTGTAATGCATGGGGCCGGGCGGGACATGAAAGACAAATTCGCCGCGCTCATCGGAAACGGCTTGCATTGGTTTCAGCTTGGCCGAGGAAGCGCCGGACGGAACGTCGGGAGCTAAAGTGACGTCCGCATCGGGAAGGGCGTAGCCGCGGTCATCGAAGACGCTGCCGCTCACGATGGCGTACGTTTCGAGGGAGGGCTTCTTTTTTGCGACGGCAGTCCGCGGAAGGAAAGCGACGAGAAGCAGCGCCGCGAAAAAACCCGTTCTAATGCCACTCCTCATCTTCGGCATCTTCCTCTTCTTCCTCCTCCTCGTCTTCGTCCTCGTCGTAGTCGAAGTCTTCCTCTTCCTCCTCGTCTTCGTCCTCGTCCTCTTCGGTTTCCAGTTCCAGGGGATCCAATCCGGTGACGCTCAGATCGGCGCCGCACTCATCGCAGGTAAGCGTGTCACCTTCATCCAGCTCGTCCTCGTCCACGTCAATCACAGCGTCGCAGTTTGGACAGTTAACCATCTCCATACCCTCCAGGGCCCAATTTTTTTATACAAGAACTGGCGGCGGATTGCTTAGGCGCTCGCCTTCGCCGCGCGCGATCGCTCGGCGCCGGGGTTCATCACTTGATCGAGGCGTACCATAGACACAGTTTTACCATGCACGCCGGGAGGACACAGGATTTTATCGGATGTCGAGCTTGGCCTCGATGCGGGTAACGCGATTGTCCAGGTCGATGACTTTGCCGATCAGGGTGTCAAACTTGACCTCGAGGTTGTTAAACCGAGAGTCAATGTTGCTGAACCGGGAATCGAAACGCGCTTCCAGGTTGTTAAAGCGCGCCTCTAAAGCGCTGAACCGCGTATCTATGCCGCTGAAGCGAGAGTCGATGCTGTTGAACCGAGCGTTGATCGAATTGAATTGAACCACGTTCATCAAAATCCCAATCAGTACGGCGAATGTCGGGATGCCGATCGTGAGATAGAACTGAACGTTGCTCATCGATGCTTTGATTGTACCGCGCTGCTTGGCCCAGTCGTCTCAGCCCGATTGAATTACACTGCTGTCTATGCAAGGAGTTAAATCGGGCGCGGAACTCGATCAGGTACTTTCGCTGCCGGATTTCGCGGAGCTGGCGCGTGACTCCATAACTCCAGCGGCGTGGGCGCGCGTGGAGGGCGGCGCGGCTGACGAAATCACGCTGCGCTGGAATCGGGAAGCCTACAATCAGATTCGCCTGCGGCCGCGCGTGCTGGTGGATGTTTCGAAGTTGGATACGCGCGTGACCCTATTCGGCCAGGAGCTGCCGTTCCCCATTTTCCTTTCGCCCACGGGCGGCCAAGGGTTAGTGCATGAGGAGGGCGACCTGGGAGTGGCGCGCGGCGCGGGAGCTGCGGGGGCGATCCTGATCATCAGCAGCAGCGCTTCGATGCCCGTGGAAGATGTGGTGAAAGCAGCCACAGCCACGGTGTGGTTCCAGCTTTACGTCCAGCGCGACCGCGAATTCACGCGCGACCTGGTGCAACGGGCCGAGGCCGCTGGATGCCGCGCGATGTGCGTCAGCGTGGATTCGCCATCACATGGTGCTCGGGATCGCGAGTATCGCTTCCGGGGCCAGCTCCCGGAACGGCCGCTGCCGAATCTCCAGGGCAAGGATTACCTGGATCCGTCAGTGACATGGAAAGACATCGATTGGCTGCGGTCGTTCGCGAAAACGCCGGTGGTGCTGAAAGGCATCCTGGACCCGGATGATGCCGAGATTGCGGTGAAGGCGGGCGTATCTGGAATCTTTGTGTCGAATCATGGCGCGCGCAATCTGGATACGGTGCCGGCCACCATCGATGCGCTTCCGTTGATTGCGGAGCGGGTGGCCGGCTGCGTTCCTGTGTTGGCGGACGGCGGCATCCGGCGGGGCACCGACGTACTGAAAGCGCTGGCCTTGGGCGCGAGCGCTGTGGGGATCGGGCGGCCCTATCTGCATGGGCTGGGTGTCGGAGGCGCGGAAGGCGTCACGCGAGTGCTGGAGATTCTGCGGAGAGAATTCGAACTGGCGATGATGCTCACCGGCCGTCCGACGATCGCTAGTATTGACCGGTCGGTGTTGTGGCCTGCTCGTTAGCCGGCAGCCTGGAAGACTCGTTCGCCGTTGAGGTAAGTTTCGAGCACGACGATGTCGCCGGTGGCGTGGTCCAGGCAGAACAGCACGAGATCGGCGCGATCTCCTGGATTGAGCCCGCGCTGGCGCGAGGCGATGCGGCCCACCCGCGCCGGATTCCGCGTGGCTAGCGTAACCGCTTCGCGCAGGCTGAGACCGGCGGTGCGCATGATATTCGCGATCGCGTGATTCATGCGCAGCGCCGAACCAGCCAGGCGCGAACCTCCGGCCAGGCGAACACTACCATCGTGGTGCAGCTCGACGTCGACTTCACCCAGCCGATAAAGGCCGGGAGCGCAACCGGCCGGCATGACGGCATCGGTGACCAGTAACGATCGCTCCAGACCTTTGGCGCGCAGCGCGACGTTTAAAAACGAAGCGGGCAGGTGAAATCCGTCCACGATGAAGCTGGCCGCCAGGCGATCCTCGGCGAGCTGCTCCCACAGATAATTGGGATGACGGGGCAGCACGGCATCGGCGCCGTTCCCGAGATGCGTGGATAACGTCGCGCCGGCCCTGACCGCGTCCGCAATCTCGGAAGCAGAAGCCCGCGTATGGCCGATGCTCGCGACCACGCCCTTCTCGACAATCTTTTCGATGAAATGCGGGGCTTGCGGCCATTCGGGCGAAAGCGTCACCAGTCGGATGTTGCCGCCGGCGGCTTCCTGGAAGCGAAAGAACTCCTCGATATCGGGCGGACGGACCCAGCGCGCCGGATGCACTCCGCGCGGGCCATCGTTTGGAGAAATGTAAGGGCCCTCCAGATGGAACGCCTCCATGGCGGCGCCCTCCACGATGGATTCCTTGGCGCTGGCGAGATTGCGCAGCGCGGCTGTCATGTTTTCGGGCGATCCCGTGATCACGGTGGGGAAGAAACGAGTGACGCCGCAGCCGAATATGGCGCGGATGGATTGCGCGATCTGCTCGTGTCTGGAGGCAGGCGAATTATAATCGACGCCCGCGAAGCCATTCACTTGCAGATCGATCCAGCCGGGCGCGAGGAACGGCGCGCCGACCAAAGGCCGTATCAGGTGATCGACGATGGTAATCGCCCGCTCAAACGAAATTTCGACGGACGCACCGCCGGAAACATCGATGCCGCTAACTTTCATCACTCACATTTCTCTCGCATGCCGATTTATACACAAGTTTCCCACAGGCCTTAGAGTGCTAAGTAACAGACTTACTTAGCGGAAAAAAACTGTTGAAAACAGCGAAAAGGGTACAAAATAAAGCTGGCGCGAAGCGTAATCGCCTGCTAAAACAGAATGCATGATCCCTCGCGAGTGCGGTTGTGGCGGTTAATCTCGGGGGAGGTGGCCGTCGGAATCGCACTTGCGGATCGTTCCTCCGCTAAGTCCGAGGTTTTTCCGGAGAAGCTTGCAAGCCCGTGGCTCAAACGGTCACGGGCTCGTTTTTTGTGATGCGGGTGAGCCAGCCGAAACGGTCGGGCGCGTCGCCATGCACGATGTCGAAGAACGCCTTTTGGAGTTTTTCGGCCACCGGACCGCGCGAACCTTTGCCCACCGTGATGCGATCCACCGAACGAATGGGTGTGATCTCGGCAGCGGTGCCGGAGAAGAAGACCTCGTCGGCGATGTAGAGCATCTCGCGCGGAACCAGGGTCTCGATCACCGGAATGCCGAGCAATTCGGCGAGTTGCATCACTGAGTCGCGTGTGATGCCGGGCAGGACGGATGCTCCGAGCGGCGGGGTGAGGATCTTGCCATCGCGGACCACGAAGACGTTTTCGCCGGACCCCTCGCTCACGTAGCCGGAAGCATCCAGCGCGATGCCTTCGGCGTAGCCGTTCAAATGCGCCTCCATGCGGATGAGCTGCGAGTTCATGTAGTTCGCACCAGCTTTGGCGAGCGCGGGCAGGGTATTGGGCGCGATGCGGGTCCAACTGGAGACGCAGACGTCCACGCCTTCCGCGAGCGCTTCTTCGCCCAGGTATTTGCCCCATTCCCAGCAGGCGATGTAGGTTTCCACGGGATTCGCGAAAGGCAGAACGCCGACGTCGCCGTAGCCGCGCAGCACCAGGGGCCGGAAATAGCAGGAGTCTAGCTTGTTGACGCGCACCAGTTCACTCATGGCGTCGGCCAGCTCTTCGACGGTGTGCTTCACTTCGATGCGATAGATTTTGGCGGAATCGAGCAAACGGCGGATGTGTTCGCGCACCCGAAAAATGGCCGGCCCGGAGGGCGTGGCATAGCAGCGGATACCTTCGAACACGGAGCTGCCGTAGCTGGTAACGTGGGCAAGGACGTGGATTGTGGCATCGTTCCAATCGATCAAGCGACCGTTATGCCAAATCTTCTCCGTGGGCTTTAACATGCCTAATTATAGCGCCAGATGGGGGTTTGGCGTAGTTTGGGTCAGAGGCTAATCAGCTTGCGCCAGAGCGGTGCTAGCTGTTTGCGGTAACGCCAGATCTTGCCCGCTCCGTATCACGCGCGTGCAGCGCAGCCGAGAACCTTCAGCATCCGCCCGCGGTAGTCTTTTCCCTGACTGGAACATAAGACTCCTTGATGGTTGCCGATCCGAAATCGTAAGCCACAATCGCGGCGGGGAGTGCCGTCTGGATTGGTGACGTGGCAATTAGGGCAAGATTTCCTTAAATCGCTTTGTTTGTTTATTTTATCAGTCGACGCTTCTGGCCAAACGCGCGATGGACCCAGAGCGGTTCGCAGTCCGAGGGATCGATCGGCCGCGAAATATCCCGCAGCGGGCAGAAAACGCATCGGCTCACAAAAAGATTCGGAAGAACGTCGCGGACACCCGCGAATTGCGAGAAATTTCGATATTCCGCAGCTTCTATTGAGTCACGATAGCAGTGACAGTGCCGATTTTGCTTCCTGCTCTACTTGCTTCAGGCTGCACTGCCGCGGCGCTTTGTCGGGACGCCAGCGCAGCAGCTTGGTTCCGTGGCGGAATCGATGCAAGGTGAAGTGATCGTATTCCACCTCCACCACCAGCTTTGGCTCGAGCGGCTTCCAATCGTCCATTTCCCGCTTGCTCCAGCGGCTGGGACCTCCCGGCGCGCGGCCGGTGAATCCGGGCTCTTGGATCAACGCCTCTAACTTGCGCGTGATCTCCCTGCGCTGGTCGGCCGCGATGGCCGATGTAAATCCCACGTGCTGCAATAGGCCCGCGTCGTCGTACAATCCCAGCAGCAACGACCCAACCAGCTTGCCGCTGCTGCCGTAACGGAACCCGCCGATCACGCAATCCGCGGTGCGGCGGTTCTTGATCTTCTGCATGCCTTCGCGCGTTCCGCTCTCATAAGGCAGGTCCACGCGTTTGGCAATCACGCCGTCGAGCGACCCGCGCATTTGTTGGAACCAGCGCCTAGCCTCTTGAAAGTCCCGTGTCGCGGGCGACAGCACGATCCGGCGAGCTGCTGAAAACTTCTTCGCCAATCTCTCCAACTCTCGCCTGCGGCGCTTCAGAGGATCGCCCACCAACGCCGCGCCTTTCTCGCTGACTAGCAGGTCAAACACGACAAAAAGGCACGGGTATTCTTCCGCGAGCAGCTTCACGCGGCTGGCCGCCGGATGGATGCGCTGCAACAATTCATCGAACGAGGGCTCGCCATCCACCGGAATAATAATCTCTCCGTCCAGTACGAACTGGTTCGCCTTCAGGCTCTTTAGCGCCTCTACCAACTCCGGAAAATACCGTGTTAGGGGACGGCCGGCCTTCGATTGCAGCTCCACTTCTGGTCCGTCGCGAAAAGCCAGGCAGCGAAAGCCATCCCACTTGGGTTCGTACTGCCATTCGCTGCCTTGCGGGATTTCGGCCGCGGGGTCCGCATCCATCGGTGGATAAGGGAAGGCGATCGGCAATTTCACAAAAATTGCTCTAATTGCACGCGGCGCCGCGCCAGCAGTAGTGGACGAAAGAGATCGCCACTTCTCCGCACGCGATCGGGAACGTTGGAGATCCGGAAGTCCTCGGCCGTGATCCCGCGCTCGATTTCGTTCCAGCCCACTGGCGTCGAAACAGTGGCGCCGGGCTGCGGGCGCGCGGAATAAACGGATGCCAGCGTGCGGCCCCAGGCGTTCTGGTTGTAGTCCACCAGCACATGTTTGACCGGCCGTTTCGCCACGCGATATTCAGCCGTGATCAGCTTTGAAAAGCGCGCCGCCAGGCCTTGCGCCAGTTCCTTGGCGAAGGTCCAAACCTGTTTCTGCGTGGGTCCCCGGCGAATGGGGACGTAAATGTGAATGCCGCGCGAGCCGCTGGTTTTCGGGTAACTTGGAATTTTCAATTCCGACAGAACGGATCGTACCGCCAGCGCCGTCTCCAATACGTGGTCAAAAGCCGCGCCCGGACCAGGGTCCAAGTCGAAATGCAAATAGTCCGGCCGATCCACATCGTCGCAGGTGGCATACCATTGATTCAAATCGATGCACCCCAGATTCACTGCCCAGAGCAGCGACGCCAAGTCCTGAATCATCGGGAAGCGAATTGTACTGCCCGATGCATGCGGAATTTCGCACGTCTCCACCCACTCCGGGTGCGGCTCCGGAATGCGTTTCTGAAAAAAGAACTCTCCCTCCGCTCCATCTGGATAGCGCTTCATCACCATGGCCCGATTCTTTAGATGCGGCACCAAAGCCGGCGAAATATCCGCATAGTATTGCAGCAAGTCCCGCTTGGAGATACCCTGTTGCGGCCAGAAAAGTTTCTTGAGGTTGGTGAGCCTGAGTTCGCGTCCTCCAATGTCGATCCGTGCCTCGTTCTGGTTGGAAGGAACTACAACTCGCGCTTTCCCGATTGCGGGCGCCTCCGTTTGATAGACCGCGCCGGGAGGACTTCGTTTCGGATGGGTGCGAAGTTAAACGGTGCGAAGCTAAACCGTGGACGCTGCCACGCCGGTGGTGTTCAAGTTCGCCACGAGCGCCCGCAGGCGGGCAAATTCAATCACTTGTCCCACCATGATCGCCATCTGCCGCGCCGATTGCTCCGCCATGCCCACGCCTTTTTCATCAAAGCGCTCCACCTGCGTATTGATGGCGACGCCCATGGGAGTGGGCCAGCCGCGCAGCGCATGCACGATGGATCGGAAGGCCGACAACACCACGCCTGTCGATTGCCAACCGTGCCCGCAGACGATGAGGCCGACCGCGCGGCCGTCGAGATAAGGGTCGGCGTCCTTACTCATATCCTCCGTGTAATCGAGCGCATTCTTTACCAAACCAGAAACCGAGCCGTGATAGCACGGGCTGGAGAGAATCACGCCATGCGCGCGCCGCAGCGCGGAAATCAGCCGTTGCGCGCTCTCGGATCGGGCGGGCGACTCGGGCGCATACATCGGCAAGTTGAGGCTCGCGCCATCGAACAGCTCCACATCCGCGCCTTGCGCTTCGGCCAATGCGAGCGCGTAACGCAGTGCTTTTTCCGACGATGAACCCGGACGCGTGGTGCCGCCGATTCCCACAATGGAGGGACGGAAGTTGTCCATTCTCGATCTCTGTTTGAAAGCTCCGTTACAATAGTAACTTTGAAAGCGGCATAGGTCACCCACTCATGAAATTTGGCGGTTTTTACGAACATCAGCTCCCCCGGCCGTGGGCTTGCGATTCCGAGCACACGCTGCTGAAGAACGCACTGGAACAGGCGGTTCTTTCCGACGAATGCGGATACGATTACGTCTGGGCCACCGAGCATCATTTCCTGGAAGAATACGCGCACTCCTCGGCGCCTGAAGTGTTTCTCGCCGCGGTGAGCCAGCGCACCAAGAACGTTCGCATCGGCCACGGCATCGTGCAGACGCCGCCCTACATCAATCACCCCGCTCGCATCGCCGAGCGCATCGCCACGCTGGATCTATTAAGCGACGGCCGCGTGGAATTCGGCACCGGCGCCGGCGCCACGGAAACCGAACTGGGCGGATTCAACGTCCCGCAGGCCGAGAAAAAGAACATGCAAATGGAAGGCATGCGCGTGGCTGTCCGCATGTTGGTGGAGAGTCCTTTCACTGGCTACGATGGCCAGTTCGTCAAAGTGCCGGCGCGCAATGTGGTGCCGAAGCCTTTGCAGAAGCCCCATCCGCCGCTGTGGATGGCCTGCTCGCGCCGCGAATCGATCATTCAGGCCGCGAAGCTGGGCATGGGCGCACTGACATTTTCGTTTGTGTCGCCGGAAGAAGCGCGCCAGTGGGTGAAGGACTATTACGAAGTGATCGAGAACGAATGCGAGCCGCTGGGATACGCGGTCAATCCCAACTTTGCGGTGGCCGCGCCGTTCCTTTGCGATCGCGATCAAAAGCGCGTGGAGCAGATCGGCGCCGAAAGCTATGGATTCTTTATCTATGGGCTCGGCCACTACAGCTTTTTCGGCGAGCACCGTCCGTCCAAGACCGACATTTGGGATGAGTACAAGAATCGTCCCAAGGAGTTCGCGCCTCCCGAAGGCCGCACGCAGGATTGCGTCGGTACGCCTGCGATGCTGCGCGAACGCTTGCGCGATTTCGAGCAATGCCGGCATCGATCAGGTGCTGTGCATCTCGCAGGCCGGAAAGATTCCCGCACGAATTGCTGTGTTCTTCCATCAAGCTGTTCTCCAAAGAAGTGCTGCCGGAGTTCAAGGATCGCGATCTTGCTAGCGCGACGAAGCAGGCCGAGCGGCGCGCGCGCATCAACGAAAAAGCCATGGCTCGCAAGCCTAAGGTGGAAGCGCCTAAGGGTGAGATGGTGATCCGCGCCGCCGGCCACCACTAGGTTCTGAGGGAGCCGGTACGTTCGCCATCCCATGCGCGAGCACCCGGGTTAGGTAATCGGCGAAGTGCAGCGTTTTTTGGGAATCGAACGGCAGCCGTCCGCCGATGGCCAGTTTCGCCAGGCCGTGCACTCCCGACCACGATGCTACGGCGAAAGGCATGGGATCGCCCTGAGGAAGGCCGCCTTTGGCTTGCACCGCCGCGATGGCATCCAGCAGCACCTGAAACGCGCGCTGCGCGGCTTCGGCGTATTCGGGCCGCTGGTCATCTGGTACCGGCGTTTCGAACATCACCAGCAGATGCTGGGGTGATTGCAGCGCAAATTGCACGTAGGCGCGCCCGGCCAGGCTCAATCGCTCCGCCGCGCTGTGTCCTTTGGCCATGGCCTTTTCCATTTCCTCCGTGAGCCCGTCAAACCCTTGCGCGGATACCGCAGCCAGCAGATCGTCCTTGTCGCGAAAATGGCGATAGGGCGCGTTGTGCGAGACATTGGCCCGGCGCGCGACCTCGCGCAGAGTGAAGGCCTGGGGGCCGACTTCGCCGATCAGTTTCACGGCCGACTCGAGCAGGTTTTGCTTCAAATTGACGCGATGATACGGCCGTTTGGCGGGCATGCTTCTGTTGTATCAGAAAGATGTTGACAGGCGCAACATCCCGGGCGATACTGGAGATGTAGACAGCTGTCAACATAAGGAGCCGGCCATGATCTCTTACAAGCAACATTCCCTGGAAGATCGCTGGGACGCCATCGTCATCGGTTCCGGTATCGGCGGCCTCACCGCCGCCGCGCTGTTGTCCAGGCACGCTCACAAGAAGGTCCTGGTGCTGGAGCGCCACTACACCGCGGGCGGCTACACGCACAGCTTTCATCGGCCCGGCTACTCCTGGGACGTCGGCGTGCATTACATCGGTGAACTGCAGGATCCGGCCTCGCCACTGCGCGCCGCCTTCGATTACCTTACGGACGGGCAACTCGAGTGGGCACCCATGCCCGATGTCTACGATCGAGTCATTATCGGCGGGCGCACGTTCGAATTCCCGACTGGCCGCGAGCGTTTTCGCGCCCGGCTGAAAGAATATTTTCCGGAGGAAGCTGCCGCCATCGACCGCTATCTAGCCGCGGTTCAATCCGCCCAAAAGGCCAGCGGCCTCTACTTCGCGGAAAAAGCCATTCCCCGGCCTGCCGCGCGCCTAGCCGGCCGCTTCCTGCGGGCGCCGTTTCTTCGTTGGGCGTCGCAAACCACGCTCGACGTTCTGCATCGTTTTACGCAAAATGAGGAACTGATCGCCGTCCTCACCGCTCAATGGGGCGATTATGGATTGCCGCCGGCACAGAGCAGCTTCGGCATCCACGCGATTATTGCCGCGCACTATTTCAACGGCGCCAGCTACCCGGTGGGCGGCGCGGCACGCATCGCCGAAACGATTGCTCCCGCCATCGAATGCAACGGCGGAAAGGTGGTTGTCAGCGCCGATGTCACGGAGATCGTCCTTCAAAACGGCAAGGCGAGCGGTGTCCGCATGGCGGACGGCCGTGAATTCCATGCCGATCTCATTATTAGCGATGCCGGTGCGCGCAACACTTTTCAGCGGCTGGTCCGGGAGCCGCAGCCGATTCTTGACGATCTCAAACGCGTGCCCGGCTCGCTCGCTCATCTCAGCCTGTACATGGGCGTGAAACAATCCGCGAGCGAACTCGGCCTGAGCGGCACGAATCTCTGGATTTATCCTTCGGGCGCGCACGACGCCAATCTCGCCCGCTTCCTCAGCGATCCGTCGGCACCGTTCCCGGTGGTCTACATCTCGTTTCCATCCGCCAAGGACCCGGAGTTTGAACACAATCATCCCGGCCGCGCGACGCTGGAGGCCGTTGTCATGGCTCCCTACGCGTGGTTCGCGCGCTGGGAGGACTCGCGCTGGAAGCATCGCGCCGAAGAATACGACGCATTCAAACAAGCTCTCGCCGATCGCATCCAGCGCGAAGTGGAGCGCAACGTTCCCGCCGTCGCCGGCAAAATCGATCACGCGGAACTCTCCACGCCGCTCACCACTCGCCATTTCATGAACTACCAACAAGGCGAAGCTTATGGATTGGCCGCCACGCCCGAACGCTTTGGCCTGCGGTCCCTCACGCCTCACACATCCATTCGAAATCTCTATCTCACTGGGCAAGACGTCGCAACACTTGGCGTGGCGGGCGCATTGTTCGGCGGCGTCATGACGGCGTCGGCGGTGCTGGGGCGCAACCTGATGTCGAGGGTCACCAAGCCCGCGCGCGTCAGCGCAGTTGCTGTTTAAATACAATTTGGCCCTGAGTGTAAACGTCAAGGATCGTGCCGCCTGGCTCATAGCGTTCCTCATTGTGGGTGCCTTCTATTTCTGGATTATCGGCATAGGCGCTGAATCGAACCGTTTTGCCTGGAACAGCGGCCTGGAGCAATACTACGGCCTCCCCAGTCCGGCCATCGCAAAAGGAAGCTGGGACATCAACGGATATTACGACTTGCTGGGCCGCGCGTTCGCGAGCGGACAATTGTCGCTGCCAGTTAACCCCCAGCCGGAACTGCTGGCGCTATCCGATCCGCAAGACAATCGGTTGAATGGACCTTACAAACTGCTGGACACGGTTCTTTACCAGCGGCGCTACTATCTCTATCACGGGCCCACACCCGCGCTGTTGTTATTCGCGCCGTGGTATCTGATCACTCGGCACGATCTGCCGGAGAACTTCGCTGCGTTTCTTTTGGCGCTGGGTGGCTACTTCTTTTTGTCGATCTTGTTCCTGCAGATACTTTCATTTGTTTCGCGTCCCATCTCAACGATTCTGCTGATGCTTTGCCTGCTGGCTCTCGGCATCGGCCAGTCGGTCCCGTTTTTGTTGCACCGCGTTAAGGTGTATGAGGTCGCCATCGCGTGCGGATATTGCTTCGTGAGCGCGGGCTTCTATTTTCTTTTTCGCTGGCTGACGGCGTCGCGCAGGCGGCCGCTGTGGTGCGCGCTCTCCGGACTCTCGTTCGGTTTGGCGATTGGATCTCGCCCGCATTTGGGCCTGGCGGCCATTGGTGGATTTTTGCTCATTGTTCTTTTACCGAGCGTGGGCGCGCGTGTTCTTCAACGGCTGGCGCGAAAAGACGTGCTGGCTTTCGCCCTGCCCGTGATCGCCTGTTGCCTGGCGAATGCGGCCTATAACTATGCGCGGTTCGACAATCCTCTGGAATTCGGGCTGCGCTATCAGCTCGCCGACACGTCTTATCAAAATATCCGCCTCTCGACTGTCAACGTGGTTCCGGGCCTGTATTACCTGCTCCTCTGTCCGCCGGACATTGTTCCGGAGTTTCCTTTTATTCGGCTCGCATGGCGCCAGCCATTCGACTCATCGGTGAACTTGCTTCCGCCGCGCTATTTTCTGGAACCGACTAGCGGCCTGCTAGCCCTGTGCCCCATCGCGTGGATCGCGATCCTGATACCCCTCTGTCGCAAACGATTCGGTGGCAGGCGGGAAATATTTGCATTCCTCTGCGCAATGCTCGCGTTCGCCGCCGCCTGTATTTTCTTCGTCGCCACCACCGGATTAACATCGCAGCGGTTCGAAGTGGATTTCCTGCCGTTCGTGGTGTTCGTTGCGTGCGTGGTCGCCTGCGATCTCCTGGGATATTTACGGAATTGGGCCCGAATCATTGCTAGCGCGGTGCTGGTCTGCCTGCTGGTTTATTCGATCGGCGCAAACGCCGCGCTGGCGCTTCAAGGCCCCTACGATCAGTTTGTTCAGGCCAGCCCGGAAAGCTACGTTAAACTGGCCCGATGGTTCAGCTCGCTTGCACAGTTTCGGCCGGTGGAGAATCCGGCTCTTCATCTTCAGGCGTCGTTCAACTTTTCGTTTCCATGCACGCCCGAACGGATGCCGCTGATTTCGACGGGCGAATTCGGCTCGCGCTATTTGTTGTCGGACGAGTGTTCGGGCGACGGCCGTTTGAAATTGATCTCGGAGACCTCGGTTCAATCGGCCGATCGGCAAGTGGTCGACGTGCCCTATTCCGCAGGATTGAATCTGGTGGGGCTTAGCTTTACGCCTAAAGATCGCATGATGACCCTGAGTTGGAACGGTGATGTAGTGCTGCGGCACAGCCTGCGCTTTTTGATTACGGCGCCTTCGCAGATCCATTTTGGTTGGGATCCCACTTGGGGAAACGAAGTTATGTTTCCGCGCAAGATTGTCGTATACCGGCAGCAGCTATCGATGTCACACTGAGCGGCCGATCGCACTTCAGTTCCCAATGAACAATGAAAGCGTTTGCGTACCTGGCGTTCCGTCGAAGGTGAAGGTCAACGGCGTGTTATCGCTGGCCGGGATGTTCGGCACGACAACGTTGAACTGATACAATCCCACCACGCCCGGCGTCAAGCCCGCGTATGGAATCTGGGCGGACACTCCGCCTATGGAAATCTCCATCGACCCGTTCACCATGTTCGTCTCCTGATCAATCACGCCTGCCGCAGTGCCGTCCGAAACCGGACCAAAGCCAATGCCGAACAGCAGGATGGTATCTCCGGGGACCGCGCGGCGGGAAGCCACCTCGGAAACCAAGCCTGGCGGTAAGTCGTAGAATCCATCCGAAAACAGGGCCACCGCGTACTGGGTGTTGTTGATCTTGAATGCGGGCGGTGCCAGCAGCCCCGGCTCTGTCGGATTCACATTGATCGTGAAAGGAGCGCTGGATCCGGCCGCTGTGGTAACAATCACGGGCTGAGGACCGGCAGCTACATCGGACGGTACTTGCCCGTTGACCTGGCCCGGACTCACGTAGTCGATGAACAACGATTTGCCGCCCACGGTGACTGTTGTTCCACCGACTGAAGTGGGCGCATTGTTACCCTGAAACGCCCCGGTCCAATCCGCGGTTGTGGTCGCGAGATTCTGTCCGTAGATCTCGATCCAGGTTGCCGGGGCGATGGAAGTGAACCCGCCATAGGAGCCCGCCGAGATCACGGTCTGGATTACTGGAGCCAACTGGAAACTGCCGGTCACGGGTCCGGAAATCGTAGATCCCGGCGTGTTTCCCACACCACCCGGCCCGCAGTCCGTCGGATTGCCGGTGCAGGTGGTTGAGCTAGGCACGTAAAAGACCGAATAATCCAGGGAGTGAAACGATAGCGAGGTGCCGTCGCTTTCGTTGAAGGTGAAAGTCAGGCTGCCGCTGCTCAAGGCAAGAGTGAATAGGTCGCTTCCGGGCAGCGTGATGGCCGTGAGCGGCGATGCCCCGTTGCCGGGATAGGAAAGCACGAAATCGTAAGTGCCGCCTGGGCCAAGGCCGGTAAACGCACCAGAAAGCGTGCAATTCGTCTTGGTTCCGTCGAATGAGCAACTGCCCCACGTCACTGTGGACACACCGTCGCCTTTCGCATTCGTTCCAACGCCGGTGAGAATGAGATTTTGATTGCTCTGCCCCAGTGTCCCCGCCGAGGCTTGCTGCCAGGCGGCTGAAAGAAGACAGAAAAATATTGTGATAATTGCGCGTGTCAAATGAATTTGGCCCCGATTCCCGATTAGCTGTCACACGATAGTAGCATTGCTCGGTAAAATTGCCGTCTCGAAGCTGAATGGCGAGGGTATAGAACGTACTAGTAGCGAGGCGGCTTCGCAAGACCCATTTATTCGGATCGCGGCGCGTCGGTGGGGTAGGCCGCCAGGAGCGCTCACGGTAATCGGTTCAGCAGGACCCCTTTGACCACGCTGAAGATGGCGGTTGTTGAACCGACGCCGAGCGCGAGCGTAGCGACCGCCAGGGTGGTGAAGCCTGCGAACCGGGCGTCGCGCAAGATGTTTTCAAGCAGCATTACCGGTGCCGCTACAGCATCCGTTGGATCAGTTCCAGGTACAAGTTGTTCGGATCGCGCACAATGACGTTTCGCAGAATTGCTCCGGTGCTGATCTTCACATCCACCGGTTCGCCGCCCACGGTCACTACAGTCGCGCACGCTGCTTTGAGCCTTTTCAACGTGTCATCCACGTCCCGCACTTCCAGTTCCTTGAATTGCGGGAATTCGACGGAAACCTGGGTCCCCAGAATCTGCAGCACCGTACTGCGATATTGCGCGCCGGGCGTGTTGCCTATAGCCATGCGGTTGGCATCGCCCATATACGGAAACTGCGTCAATTGTTTGAAACCGAGTACCTCACGATAAAGGCGCACGGTTTGATCGGCATCGCCGGCGGTCAGGGCGATCAGGCCGCCCATGACGTTGCTGGTTTCTGGCGCTGTACTCTTCGGCAGCGGATCGCGCTGCACTAAAGCGACGAAGAATCCATCGGGGTCCTGCGCGAACGCGCCGCGCGTCTTATTGCCGATATCGAGCGCAGTGCCGCCGGGCGTCACGATTTTCGCTCCACCTTTTTTCAAGCGGACGAGCGTCGCGTCTATATCGCGCACCATCAAGATGAGATTGCCTGTGCCGGGATCCTGGTTGCGGAGCATCGCGGGCCTGCGGTTGATGTCTTTATACTCGATGAGCTCGAGACCAAAGCCCGCGCCCGGAACCTTCAGCACTCCGATGCGCGACTGGGCTCCCAAAGTATTGCCCATCTTCATGATTGCGGGATTCCGATCGAACGCCCGCGGTGCGGTGTCGACATCCAATTGCAGCAGGTCTTTATAAAATGCAAAGGACTTGTCGAGATTTCCGACGATGTGGCCGAAATGGTTCACGCCGGTCACTTGGGCGTCGGGCTCGGCGGCCAGCGCGGCTGTCGAACACAAAATCATGCACAGCGCCGCCTGCGCGGCTTTCGGGAACGGAGGCATGACGATATGCCTATCGCATCCGGTTTTTGATATCGTGGTCAGTCTCAAGGAGAGAGCTGATCTGATGATGCTTCCGAAGATGCTCCGCTGCCTGGCGCCCCTCGCTTTCCTGGTCTCCGGCTCCATGGCCCAGCAGGTTCGGCGAGTGGACGACGCCACCTTGAAAAACGCCGGTAAGTACGGTGAGGATTGGCTGAGCTACGGGTTCACTCCGGGCGAAACGCGCTACAGCCCGCTCAATCAATTGAACGCGAGCAACGTGAAGCGTCTGGGGCTCGCGTGGTGGTACAACCTAGGCGCCGGCGGCGGGGGCCAGGAAGCGACGCCGCTGGTGTGGAACGGGACCATCTACGGAATCACCAACTGGAGCGTTGTTTTCGCAGTTGATGCGCGCACCGGTAAACAGAGCTGGCGTTGGGATCCGCAAGTGAACCAGGCAGCCGTGCGCCCGGCTGTCTGCTGCGGCGTGGTGAATCGCGGCGTCGCGCTCTATCAGAACATGATTATCGCGCCCATTATCGATGGCCGCCTGGAAGCGCTGGACGCAGAAACTGGAAAGCCCGTGTGGGAGTCGCGCGTTGCCTATTCGCAGGACGAGTACACCATCACCATGGCGCCTCGCATTGCTAAAGGGAAAGTGATCGTGGGCGTCAGCGGCGGCGATCATCCCAAGCGCGGTTTCTTCGATGCCTATGACGCCATGACTGGCCGCCGCTTGTGGCGCTTCTACACCATTCCCGGCGATCCATCCAAGCCGTTTGAGAATTCCGCGATGCGCAAAGCATCCGAGACCTGGAACCCGGAGGCGTGGAAACTGGGCGGGGGCGGAGCGGTGTGGGACGGAATCGCGTATGATCCGGAAACCGATTTGGTCTACGCGGGCACTGGCAACGCCGAGCCATGGCCGGAGGAATTCCGCGGGTCGAAAGGTAAGGACAGTTTGTATGCTTGCTCCATCCTCGCGGTGCAAGCGTCCACGGGCGAATTGAAATGGCATTACCAGTTGGTGCCGGACGATACGTGGGATTTCGATAGCGTCCAGCAGATGATGCTGGCCAATCTCACCATCAATGGCAAACAGCGCAAAGTGATCATGCAGGCCAGCAAGAATGGCTTCTTCTACGTGCTGGACCGCGTCACCGGCGAATTCATTTCGGCTCAGCCTTACGCCAAGGTGAATTGGGCGAAGGGCATCGATCCGAAAACCGGACGGCCCATTGTGAACCCGGAAGCACGCTATGGCCGCGATCCCGTAACTGTTTTTCCTTCGGCGGGAGGAGCGCACAACTGGTCGCCCATGTCATTTAATCCGGCCACTGGATTGGTCTACATTTCCGCCAACACGGCTAGCAGTTGGACGTTTGCCAGCCAGGAGAAATTCGAGCCCAAGACGGACCGCACGTCGAACAACGGGCTGGTGCGTCCGATGCCCAAGCCGCGCGAGAACAATATTCCGGTGATTGGTCCCGTACCAGTGGAGGGAACCGGCAGCCGGGGCGCGCTGGTGGCGTGGGATCCGGTGGTGCAGCAGTATCGCTGGCGCATGCCGGGAGGCGGCGGAATCGGCGGAGGAACGTTGAGCACGGCCGGCAATCTGGTGTTTCAAAGCATCAATGACGGGCGGCTGATGGTGTACAGCGCCGACAAGGGAGAGAAGCTGCTGGATGTGCAGACGGGACTGAAGAGCGGCGTCGGTCCGCCGATCACCTATCAAATCGACGGCAAGCAATATGTGGCGCTCATGGGCGGGATCGGCAGCGTGATCGGGAATGCCGGACCGCAGAACACAGCGACTGACACACCGCCAAGGCTGCTGGTGTATGTGCTGGATGGGACTGGGTCACTTCCGGCGGGGGCAGGCCCTGAGAAGGGCAAGTAGGTCCGGGAGGCTAAGCGCGCAACAATTGCGGGACGCGCTCGAAGTGCCTGTCGCGGGTGATCAGTTGAAGATCGTGCTCTAATACCATTGCTGCGATCCAAAGATCGTTGTCCGGAATCGGTGTTCCTGCGCGTTTGAGTTGGACAAATAGACGCGCGTAGTGCTCCGCGGTCTCCCGCGCCGGAAGCAAAATCCCAACCGTGGGCTTCCCCAGAAAGGTTCGGAGGAGCGCCTCGTTCTTGTATTGTTGCGCGCCGCCGAAGAATCCCGCCTTGATCTCTGCTAAGACGATCAGCGGTATCCAGACTTCGTCGCATTCGCCCAGCCGGTCCGCCAACTCGGCATCGCCTTGGAACAGGTCGGTGAGCCGGTTAGTGTCCAGTGCAACTCTTACTTCCACTTGTCCCAGTCAATTTGGCGCTGGGCGGCAATCACTTCGTCGAAGGCGGGATCGGGAGTCCACTGGCCCACCAGGCCTGAAAAATCGGCTTTGCGGGGACGTCCAATGGTGGCGCGCGTCAACTCATCCACCACCACCTGATTGAGACTGATCTTCAATTGCGCTGCCTTTTTCCGCAGCGCCCGATCCACTTCCGGCGGGACGCCGCGAATGGTGTACTGGAAAGTTTCTTGAGTCAGTATTGCCTGCAACTTCATGCCTGCATGATAACATGACGTGCAGGCAAAAGCAAGAGAGGTGGTCTCGCGAAGGGTCTCGTGGTACATTTGAGCTTTCACTGCCTCAGTGGCATGAAAACCGCATGTCTGTCCAGATCTTATTGCAGGGCAAGTTGTTGGGTGTCGAGGAGTTCTTGCCGTCGGGCCAGCCTGCCGAATCCCTCCTGACCGGCCGTCTGCGCTGGGTTAGCCTGTTGAGTGAAATTCTGCCTCGCGCGCTGATCGCCGAGTTGGGACTATCGAAGATGCTGCTGGGCTCCAGCGGTGGCGAGCAGTTCCTGGTGGTTCTTCCTGAGGAAGTACGGACGCAGGTGGAAGAGTTTCTGGTGGCAGCGCGCGCGGGAATTCGCGAGCTGAGCCAGAATCGCCTGGAATTGTTTTGGGCCATCACAGAGAACCTGGGCGATTGGAGCGTGGTGCGCAAGCGCTTGAACGACGAGTTCCAGCGCAAGCAAGGAACTCCGCTGGCGTCCACGGGCTTTGGTCCGGTGCATGTTACTGCTCCGGCGGAATCGGACTCATCGTATTTTGAGAATCTCGGCGAGGACGCTTCGCGATGCGGTCAGCGTAGGCTGGTCCCCCGAAACGCCCGCCAGGATCGTTACCACCGGCGGAAAGCACTCCTGGACCATCGGCACATCGCCCGAGTCGGTGCCGTTGGCGCGCCACACCGCGCTCACCGATGATGGCCGCGAAACCGCGACCGCTCCGGTGCTGGCATCCCGTGCCGAGGGTCTGCCGGTGTGGGGCGTACTGCGGGGCGACGTGGATACCTTCGGAATCCGCATGCGGCGCCTGCAAAGCATCGAAGAGTACGTGCAGCTTTCCATGCTCTACAAGCAGTTCTTCGCGGGCGAAGTGGAAGTGCTCTGCTCGCTCCCCGAGTTCTGGCGCAAAGTGAATTTGCTGCACACTGGCGGCGACGATTTCGCGGTGGTGGGCGCTTGGGACGCTCTCATCGGATTCGCGCGCGAATTGCAGCGCCTGTTCCAGCGTTTCACCGAAGAGCATCTCAAGGAATTTCCGGGGCCGGAGGGCAAGACCATCACGATGGCGCTGGCGCTCGCGCCCGAACTCGATACGGCGCTTGGATCGGTATACGGGCGAGCGCGCGATCGGTTGGAAATTGCCAAGTCGGCCGACAAGGATTGTTTTTATTTGCTGGGCCGCACGCTCGAATGGAAGCAGCTTTCCGATGCGGCCGAACTGAAGGACGAGCTGACCGCCATGGTGCGCGAATTCGGCGTCACGCCGCAATATATTCGCGATTTGTGCGGCATTTATCGGGAGACCAGGCGCGCGCCCGGCGCCAAACGCGTGGAACGTCCCTGGCGTTTCCATCGCCGGCTGCTTCGCATCTTATTTAATCCACGTCCGGGCGGCGGTTCACGGGCTCGCGATTTTCAAAAAGCGCGCGCCGGCTTGATCGCCGATCTGGTCGGCAAGAATCCCGCCAACATAAAGTTGCGGCCCTCCGGCCGCGTGGCGCTAGAATGGGCAAGACTGTCCACCGAAGGCCCGGCGGAAAGTTAACGTACAATACGAACGTACAATCAGAGGTTTGGATGGCTGACACAGAGCAAACAGAGCAAGAAGTACGCGTGGCCGAGGAGCCGGTGACGCCTGCGGCGCCCGCTGAGAACCAGGCGCCCAAGCCGCAAGCAGAGCGCCCGCAGAACGATCGTCAACCGCAGGGCCAGCGGCGGGAAGGCGGTCAGGCGCCCCAAGGCCAGCGGCGCGAAGGTGGCCGCCCGCAGGGTGATCGCCCGCAAGGGGACCGTCCGCAAGGTGATCGCGGGCCGGGCGATCGTGGGCCAGGCCGCGGCGGTCCGCACGGTGGCCGGGAAGGCGGCCGGGGCGAGCGGGGCGAACGCGGGGACGACCGGCGCGGCGGCGATCGCGGCCGCTTCGAAGGTCCGCCCGAGATTGATATCGAAAAATTGATTTCCGATCCGTTGTATCTCGACAACCAGGCGCACGGTGTGGTCAGCCGCATGCGCGACATGGACTCCGGCACCAAGAGCCAATTGCGCCGTCTCTACAATGCCGTTCGCCGCGCCGTCCGCGCGCCGGAGAACGAACGGCAGCAGCAATTCGTGATGTTGCGGGCCCGTCTGGCTTACACCATCGCGCGTCATTCGCTGCGCAGCCTCGATTCGCTGGAAAAGCTGCTGCTCCAGGTGACGCGCAAGAACGATGCCCGCGGCTACGAGCGCTTCCGCGATCTTTTCGAAGCGATTGTGGCTTATAACGAATAAAGAACGAGAATCCAGGAACCCGCCTACATGAGTTCGCATACCGCGCAAACGGAATTGAAGCTGATTGGAAAGTTGATTGTGGAAGGTGACATCGCCTGCCAGACCGGGCTGCACATCGGGGCAGGGAAGGGATCGCTTGAAATCGGCGGCGCCGATAATCCGGTGGTCAAGGATGCATTCGGGTTGCCCTATATTCCCGGCAGTTCGCTGCGGGGGAAGCTGCGCTCGCTGCTGGAACAATCCTCGGGCATGGCGGTGCCGGCCGAGCTGGTGTATCTTTCCAAGCGCAAGGGCCAGGAAGTGCGCATTCATCAGAGCGAGCGGCCGGACGATGAAGTTTGCCTTCTTTTCGGGCGCAATCCCGGGCGCATGGAGCGCGTTTCGGGTGATTCGGTAGAATCCAGCGCTGCCACGCCCGCGCGCCTTACCGTCTACGACGCGCCGTTGATTTCTGAAAGCATCACGCCGCAGATGCGCGAGAACATGGATGACGAGCTGACCGAAGTGAAGAGCGAAAACGCCATCGATCGCATTACGTCGCAGGCCAATCCGCGAACGCTGGAGCGCGTGCCGGCAGGCGCCCGCTTCCATTTCCGCATCGTCCTGGACGTTCTGTGCCCGGAAGATCGCGAACTGCTGCCGCGGCTGGTGGAGGGATTGCGGCTGCTCGAAGACGACAGCCTGGGCGGCGGAGGATCGCGCGGCAACGGACGTGTGTCGCTTTCGAGCTTGAAGCTTAATTGGCGCGGGCGCAGTTTCTATGCGTCCGGCTCCCCGGAACAGGAGCTGCTGGCCGGCTCCGATCTGGCCGGCGTGCAAGCGCTGGTTACCGCATCCGATTTCGCGGAAAAACTCGCCGAGTAGGCATGTCTCCGGCTTCTTCTAATCTGAGCTTCGCGGTTCGATTTCGTCCGGTGGGTCCGTGGCGCTTCGGTCCGGATTCAGGCGCGCGCGATCGCGTGGATTTGATCTATCACAGCGACGCGCTGTTCTCCGCGGTGTGCTCGGCGATGTCGCAGCTCGGGCTGGCGGAAGAATGGCTGCGAGCTACGGCCACGTCCGCCGCTGCGCCCGCGGTGCGTTTCAGCTCGTTTTTCCCGTTTATCGGAGAAACACTGCTGGTGGTCCCTCCGCGCAGTTTGTGGCCGCCTCCCGAATCCACCAAGGTGCGTTACAAGGCTGCGCACTTCGTTCCGCTTTCCGTCATTGAATCGCTGGTAGCGGAGAAAGCGATCGACGAGGACCGCTGGGCCGTGGATGGCGAGAGCGAATGCCTGGTCCTGGCGAACCAGGGGCGCGGGCCCTTCCGCGTGGCGTTACGATCCAGCGCCGGCGTGGACCGTCTGCAAAACGCCGCGGTAGAAGTTCATTCCACTGCGTGCCTGGAATTTACGCGAGCAGGCGGCCTCTGGAGCATCGTTGAGTTTGCCGACGAAGCCGCCGCGTCGCAATGGAAGTCGCCCGTTCAGAGCGCGCTGCTGCTGCTGGCCGATTCCGGCCTGGGCGGCGAACGGTCGCGCGGCTGGGGACGGTCGGAAGCACCGGAGTGGCAGCCGTGGACGCCGCCGCAGGCTCCGGTCGGCGATTCGGCGCACTGGTTGTTATCTCTCTATACGCCGGCTGAAAGCGATGCAGTGGACTGGAAGCGCGGCAACTATGCCACTGTGGTGCGCAGCGGCCGTATTGAAAGCAGCACGCGCTGGGGTGAGCCCAAGCAGCCGACCACCATGATCGCCGAGGGCTCCGTACTGCTGGCATCGAACGAGCTGCGCGGCGCGGCCAGCAACGTCGCGCCTGAGGGTTTTCCGCATCCGGTGTATCGCGCCGGATTTGCAGTCACTGTTCCCATTCCCTGGCGGGTAGCGGCATGAAATATCGTTTGACCTGCCTTACGCCCACGCTGGTCGGCGACGGCCAGCGGCTTTCCCCCATCGACTACATGGTGTGGAAAGATCACGTCAACGTTCTCGATCAGTGGCGCATCTTCCGCCTGCTGGCAAAAGGCCCGCGCCTGGAAAGTTATCTCACGCAATTGAAGAAGGCCGACAAGCTCGATTTCGCCTCCTGGGGCGGTTTCGCGCAGAACTACGCCGGCCGCCGCATCCCATTCGAACATCCCAGTTCCACGCAATACTGGGAGCGAACGCACGCCGAGCATCTCTTTATACCGACTTTCAGCACCGGCCCGAGTGGCCCGTATCTTCCGGGCACCGCCATTAAAGGCGCATTTCGCACGGGTGTGGTTCACGGACGGCTTACCGAGCGGTTTGTGACCGATCTCGCAACGCGCATCGAGTCGGAAGGCAGAATGCCGCGGCGTCCGGCGATCTCGGTGGAAGAGTCCGCGCTTGGCCCCTCGGGGGCCGATCCCCTGCGCGTCGTTTCGGCTTTTGATTCGAAGACCGTGCCGGCCACCACGTTCAAGATCTACTTGCTGCGCACCTCGACGCTGGAATCGCGCGGCGCGAGCAAATTCGAACTGGCGTGGAAACAGATTCCGCGTGGCAGCGTGAAGCGCGCCGAGGATTCGACGCCGGTGTTCGCGGAGATGGCCGATCCGGGCAGCGTGTTCGAAGGCGAGTGGCATCAGAACGCGTTTCTCTCGCAGCCTGAAATCGGCAAAACCCTGCGCCGCCGCGCGCCCATGAACGTGGGGGCAATGTTCGAGCTGGTGAACGCATATACCGAGCAACTGCTGCGCATTCAGAAGCAGTATGCCGAGTGGACGGGACTGGCGTTGTTGAAGTCGACTGTGGAGCAGCTCGAAGCGCGGCTGACTACCGTGCGGGAAGCCCAACGCGGCTGCGTGCTGCCACTGGGTTGGGGCGCGGGCTTTCTATCGAAGGTCGCGATCCTGAATACCCAAGACGAAACCTATCGCGGCATCCTGCGCCAGGTGGGCCTCTACGCGCGTGCCATTCAGTCCGGCCTGCCGTTCCCGAAGACGCGGCGCATCGTTTTCTTAGGGAATCAGCCCGTCAGTTTGCCGGGATTCGTGCATCTGGAAGTGACCGCCTAGTTAGTTAAGCTAGCAGGCTGCTGAGCTTGTCATGTTCACGCATGTCGCTCCTCCGATTGGCCTCATTATCGAGACGGGCGCCTGTCTCGCGCAGGCCGCCGCCCTCTCTGTGACGCGCGATGGCCGCATCGTTGCCGGCATATCAACTGGCGACGTTCTCTTCTTCAACCTTCGTGGCCTGTGATCATCGTTAGCCTTCAGTTCGCTATTGCTGAAATGGCTCATTTGGAAGGGGCAAGGTGGCGATAAATCCCCGTGGCACCAGCTAATTTCTCGACGGTCCCCAACAGAGCTCGGGGACCGGCCGCCGATGGGGAGTTCGTGCAAATCAGACCTCACGACCAAGCTTCCGCCCGTCAGCTTTCCTTGGATCCCTTTTTCGGCAACATGAGGCAATTATGTTACGGCGAGGGGTATGGACACGGCTGCTGGACTTGATGATCTTTTGGAACCCTTGAGTCTCTGCCTCGACGCGGAATCGGCGCGTCGTCTAGTTGCCTTTCGCATCGATCGACCAGTGCAAGCGCGGATCGAAATGCTCGGCCAGCGGGAAAATGAGGGCCATCTCAACGCCTCTGAACGCTCCGAATACGAAGCAGTGATTAATGCACCCGACTTTATCGCGATCCTCAAACTGAAAGCTCGTCGGCGGCTCGACCAGATCTCTCGCTGATGATTGATGCTGGAACTCGGAGGTTCGTCCGAGAGAGGGCCGGAGAGCGGTGCGAGTACTGCCGGCTTCACCAAAACCATGGCGAACTCTTACATCATATCGAGCGTGTGGTTGCCGACAGCACGGCGGCGCAGACAATGTCGATAATCTCGCGCTGGCATGCCATCGGTGTAACCTTCACAAGGGTCCCAACCTGAGTGGGGTCGATCCGTTGACGGGTCGTGTCGAGAACCTGTTTCATCCTCGACGCGTGCGATGGCATGACCACTTCGCGTTCCGGGAGGCGTATATTGACGGCTTGCCGCCGTCGGGGCGCGCTACCGTCGAAGTTCTCATGATGAATGATCCTCGACGCCTCGAACTCAGACAGGCACTTTTGGGGTTCCGCGACCTGAGTTGAATCGGTTGATTCGACTTCGCACGCTTAGTTCGGCCAAGCTCGCGAAAGGGATCGATGAGTTTTGATTGATTATCTTGGGCGCGACCGGGAATCCGAAGAGCGGGGCGACGGGCTGGACCCGAATGCACGCAACCAGTTGATTCGCGAGCGGATCGAGGATGACCAGGCCATCGTGATTCTCGACGGTCTGGACGAGTTGAACGAAACGAATCGAATCGTCTCACGATCATCCAGCAGATCGAGGAGTTTATCTTGGCCCATGCAGGACCCAAAAGGAATGAGGGAGACGATGACCTGCCTCATGAAAGGGGCGGCAATCAGGTCATTGTGACGAGCCGCTTTGTCGGCTGCGATGCAACCACGGCTATCAGGGTGGAATGTGCCCATTACGACATCCGCCCGATGACCCAGCCCATCGTCAAAAAGTTTGCAACCTCTTGGGCGGCTGCGGTAAACGACGTGATGGACCTTGAAAGCGAGCGACCCGTGGATGCCGAGGCCCTGATCCGGGAGATCTACAACCCCCAGAAACCGCGTCTTCGTGAGCTGGCACGCAATCCCTTCGGCGCTCGGCACCCTGCCGGAGCAGCGGGCCGCGCTTTACGGCGCGCTTGTGGAAAATATCCTGAAGATTTGGCTCCGGCGCAAAGAGTGCAGAGAACAGAACTTGAAGCGCGAGCAGATCCTCGCCGCTATCGAGCCCGTCGCGGCAGAGCTCCAGGCCAGGTCTGGTGAGCGCATGATCGGGTCAGAGGAACTCGGCAAACTGATCGGAGAACCGCTCGCCACTGCTCGCGGAATGCCCATCGAGAGCCGCCGCTTCAGGGAGGCCAAGGGCGCACTTCTGACGGTAATGAAGGACCAGGTTGGTCTCCTTGCAGAACAAAGCCCGGACAACTACACCTTTTTCCAGCGGACGTTTCAGGAATACCTCGCCGCCTGGCACATGCTTGCGAACCCCCTGACTGCCGCTCAAACCATCCGAGCGAGACTGAGCGATCCGCTATGGCGGGTCCCGGTGGTCCTTGTCTGATAAAGACGCGACGGTGATCACTTTCGGACGGGCACTGTTTCGCAGCACCGCGTCAGCAGTGAGCTTTGGGGAAGACGGTGAACTTTTCGGACGTCAGCACACCGTCCAGCTCATGATGATCATGGGCGAGTATTTCAAGGCAGGCTTCATGGTGAATGCCGTCGATCAGCACCTTCCGCCCGGGCGCGAGCCGTTGCTGCCGAAATTAAACCAGTAATGCGCGCGGAAAACCCACCTCTTCGTGCGACGACAGGTTCTGTGAACGGGCGTGGGCGTGCTCCGCACGCTCAAGTGTCATACTTGACAAGCGACAACTCGATCCAATCCACGTGCCGCGAGTTTTGCAAGTGCGTTGATTCGGGATATCCTGGTTCGCGGAGGAGACCACTCATGCATCAGACCATCGTTGCTGCAGCCGCAGTACTACTCATAGGGGCCGGCACGTGCCTGGCGCAACCGCCCGGCATCACTCGCGAAATGATTGAGCGGTCTTTGCCTCTGGAAGGCGCGCCGCTCGCGGTGCCTGGACCGTACAAAATCACATCCGAAAAAGCGTTCGGCTCGCCCGGCTATCTCGTGTTTTACCCGGCGACGCTGGACGCGTTTCCCAAGAAAGACACCTTGCCGGTTATGGTCTGGGGGAACGGCGGTTGTGCGATCGATAGCACCCGCTACTCGGGCTTTTTAACCACGATCGCTTCGCACGGCTTCCTGGTGCTGGGCACGCTGCCTCAGGAAGGCGCAGCGCGGCGGCAGGCGAAGGCCGATGACTTGCGCGGCGCGATCGACTGGGCCGACCAGGAAGACGCACGAAACGGCTCGCCGCTCGAAGGCAAGATCGCCGTGGACAAAGTCGCGGTGATGGGTCAGTCCTGCGGAGGGTTTCTCTCGATTGCACTGGGCGCCGATCCGCGCGTCAAGACGATCGGCGTGTTTAATTCCGGCGTGCAGCAAAAGGGGTCGCCGTTTCCCACCGCGGACGACCTGCCGAAATTGCACGGGCCCGTGCTGCTGATCAATGGGAGCACGCCCGACTTCATGATGGAGACGTCGCTAGCGACGTTTGGCCTGATCAACAATGTGCCGGCGTTCTACGGCGCCCGGCACAACGCCGGCCACACAGCCACGGTCTTTCATCCTGGCGGCGGTGAGTTCGCC
This sequence comes from Bryobacterales bacterium, assembly GCA_963713415.1. Classification (GTDB taxonomy): domain Bacteria; phylum Acidobacteriota; class Terriglobia; order Bryobacterales; family Bryobacteraceae; genus Palsa-89. The sequence goes on from CAVQLV010000004.1 coordinate 752,076, forward strand.
AATGTCGCATCGAATTGGCTCCTGTGGACGTTCAAAGGCGACAAGAAAGCCGGCAAGATGTTCGCGGGCAAGAAGTGTGGCCTCTGCACAAATTCGAACTGGGACGTGCAGTCGAAAGGGATCAAGTAGTGAAATCGCAGATCCTTTTCGTGGTAGTCGCCTGCTGCGCTGCAGCGGCTGTCGTCTGCGCTCAGAGTTCCTCGTCCTGATCTCCATCCTCTTCGTTTCCGCGTGGCAGCGGTCCGCAGAACTGGCAGAATGCCGGACTGAAAAACGTGCTCGCGAAGTGCAAGAATCCGCCTCCGGCCATTCGGGAGTCCCATCGCGGGCAACTCGGGGAACGCCGCCCCGCCGGATCCGGTTCTTCCACCCACGGGCCGCCGAATTCCCGGCGTTCTAGCGGCTGGGCAGTCATGGAAAGTCGTCTGGTCGTGGGAGGGCAATAACGTCGACGGCCCCATCGCCGCCGGCAACGGAACCGTGTTGTTAGCGAGATGACACCGGATTTCTTCCGCGATTTCGGCATCAATGCGGGAGCGCCGGAACAAAGTAAGCCAGATGCGTTTCATCATACCTCAGGACACGTGTAACGCCTTTAGCGACGTTGTCCTAGTTCGCCTCGGCCTATTTGTCGCGCTCCAGCCGATGGAGGGCGGCGGGGTAGAGCGAGCCTTCCTCCACGCGCAGCAGATCCTCGGAAACAGTTTGGATATGGAGGGCGACGCCGAAACCGTGATTGCGCGTGCCAGTGTTTTGAGGACCAGCAGATCCAGCGCTCCGAGGAGCGCGTCGAAAGACCGGGCCATAATTACCTCGCCCTTCCTAGATGACTCACTAAGACAACTATGGGAAGTATTAGGACACAAACGGCGGCGGCGCGATAGACTTACTTACAGACGCGTCATGAGAGTCCAATGTTTAGCGATTCTGTGGGCCGCGGCGCTGTGCGCGGGTCCGCTCGACGATCCGCTGGCAGTGGGGCGCAAGGCGCTGGCCAACGACGGCGTGGCGACGGCCTGGAGGCTGGCGCAAAAGGCCTTGAGCGATGCGCCGGAGTCGGCGGCGGCGCATGAATTCGCGGGCGAAGTCCGGTTCCGGCGCGGGGAATTCGCAGAGGCCGACGCGGAGTTCAAAGCGGCGGTGGAGTGGAATCCGCGGTATGCGCTGGCGTGGTGGGGGCTTGGGGCGAGTGGCCGAGTGCGCGTCCATGAACAAAACGGCCGTGGAGGATTTTCATCGCGCGTACCAACTGAATCCGAAAGATCCGCGGATTCTGGCGGCGTGGATTCCGCGGCTGCACGGGCAGGAGCGGATGGACGCATTGAATCGCTATGCTGCGTTCATGAGGGCGGCTGGAGCGAACGGGGCTGGCGATCCGAAGCAGCAACTGGATGAATTGCGGCAGCGCGAGGATCTGGCCAAGGCACTGAACGGGCATGAGGCCATGGCGCTGGCGAGTCCATATCAATCCGCCGAGGTGCCGTTACGGGCCTTTGTGAGCGGTGCGACGCATCTGCGCACCTTCGGCCTCGAAGTGATGGTGAATGGCAAGCCGGTGCGGTTGGTGCTGGACACGGGCGCTGCGGGTATCGTGCTTTCGCATCCGGCCGCGGACCGCGTCGGCCTGGCGCGCGTGGCCGATGCGACGGTGCGCGGAATCGGAGACAATCCGAAGCTGACGGGCGGATATGGCGCCATCGCGGAGCGGTTTCAGATTGGAGACGTGGCGTATCGCGATGCGGTGATTAGCGTGGCGGACCAGAGCTTCATCGGGATTGAGGATGGGCTCATTGGGGCGAACGTGCTAGGCGAATTTCTGATCACGCTGGATTTCGCCGCTGGTAAACTGCGCCTGGATCCGCTGCCGGGCTACCATCCGGGCGAGGAGTTTGGCGATCGCGCGGTGAGTCTGCAAATGGAGAGCTGGACTCGAGTGTTTCGATTCGGGCATCTGCTGCTGCTGCCGGCACGGGTGGGCAATGCGAGCAATCGGCTGTTTGTGCTGGATACCGGGGCGGCGAACACGCTGATTTCCTATGAGCTGGCCTCTGAAGTGAGTAAGGTGAGCCGCGATGATAAGCTGGCGCTGCGCGGCGTTGAACGGGCGCGTGGGCGATGTGTATCAGACCGGCAATCTGGTGCTGGAGTTCGCCGGGTTCGAGCAGAAGAATATGGGGATGACAGCCTTCGATACCTGGCAATTGAGCCATCGGCTAGGGACAGAGATTTCGGGATTCCTGGGACTGCCGGTGCTGGACCTGTTCAAGCTGACGATCGATTATCGCGATGGATTGATAAAGTTCGAACGAAAGCAGTAGGCTGTCTTTTAGGGAACTCGCGCAAAACGGAGCGCGGCGCGGAAGCTGTTCCTGGCCCGTTTTGTGGTGCGCGCCGCACCCTTTGCGCTTTTAAGGAACTCGCGCAAAACAGAGCGCGGCGCGGAAGCTGTTCCTGGCCTGTTTTGTGGTGCGCGCCGCACTCTTTGCGCTTTTGAGGAGAAATCAATGCGGAACTGGATATGGCTGCTGCTGGTGTTCGCTCCGGCGCACGCACAAGAGAAGAAGGCGGTCACTTTGACGGCCATGGATTACATCGAGATTCAGCAGTTAGTGAATAAGTACGGCCAGTACATCGACACCTGCAGCAACAATGGGTACGATTACGCGGACCTCTATACGCCGGACGGCGTGTTCATCGACAAATATTCGGACGACGGGTTCAAGCACGGCGGCGTGCAGCGGGCCAAGGGGCGCGATGAGCTGGCGGCGGCATCCTGGGGCGGATCGAAGGGTTGCAAGGATATGCCTTGGAATGGCTGGACTCACCTGATGGGCGAATGTGGTGATCACGCCGACGGCGAGCGGTGCGAAGGGGCGATGTTATCTGATCTTGCTGGGAGAAAAAGGACCGGGCAGCGTGGCTCGCGATGGCGGTTATGAAGACATCTACGTGAAGACGGCGAAGGGCTGGCGGATCAAATCGCGGACGCATGTGCGGAGCAAGGAGTGGAGCAATCCGCTGCTGCAGACCGCGGATCGCAAGTAGCATGAGACGGACTTGTGTTTGCTGATTGCATCGGCCTGCGTGCTCGGAGCCCAGCCTCCGGCTGAGAGGGCGTTCAAGATTATCAAGCTGGATCCGGCGCTCGACGGCATCATTTCGCCTGACGCGAAGCTGGAAACATTCGGCGATCATTTTGGTTTGACCGAGGGGCCGGTGTGGGTGCAGCACGGCGGCGACGGATATCTGTTGTTCAGCGACAACGCGGGCAATGAGATTTACAAATGGTCGCCACGCGCGCCGCTGTCGGTCTTTTTGCAAAAGAGCGGATACACGGGAAACAATGTCGATGAACGTCGGCGCGCAAACGCTGACGGGCGGCGGCGTTGCGATTCTGCTGATCGGATCGAACGGGCTGACGCTCGATCCCAAGGCCGGTTGCTGATCACAGCGATGACGGATCGGAAGATTGTCCGGCTGGAGAAAGACGGCACGCGGACGCTGCTGGCGGATCGCTATCAGGGCAAACGCTTCAACGGGCCGAACGATATCGTGTGCAAATCCGATGGCGCGATTTACTTCACAGATACCATTTGGGGAATGCGCGGCGCGGATAAGAGCCCCGACCGCGAATTGCCGTATCAGCGGATTCTTTCTGATCAAGGATGGCAAGGTGACGCTGCTCGGCGAAGAGAAAGACAGCGAAACACCCAACGGCATCGCGCTGTCGCCCGATGAAAAGCATCTCTATGTAACGGCTGGGCCTGTCGAAGACCATGCGCTATGATGTTCTCCCCGACGATACGGTAGCGAATCCGGTGAAGTTTTTGGATGCCGGGATCGACGGCATCAAGGTGGATCAAAGGGCGACGTGTATTCCACCGTTCGGGGCAGCGAGATTTGGATTACTTCGCCTGAGGGCAAGCATCTGGGTACGCTGCAAATCCCGCAGATTGCTGATGGAGCCGAGGCCGCGGATCGTCGTGACGAATTTGGCTTTTGGCGATGCCGATAGCAAGATGCTGTACATTACGGCCTGCACGCATTTGTTTCGGATACGGCTGAAGGTGGCGGGCGTGAGGCCGGGGCCGCAGCGCTAATCGGGCAGCGCGAACGCGATGACGCCGGTGCCGGCGGCCACTGCGATGTATTGTTTGTGATCGAACTGATACGTCATCGGCGAGGCCTTCCAGACTTGATTGGTGGGAAACTGCCAGAGGATCGCGCCGCTGCTTGCATCCGCGGCCATGAACGCGCCGCTGTTCTCGCCGAAAAAAACCAGTCCGGAAATAGTGGAGAGCACACCAGCCGAAGCGGTGATGGGACCGCTGGTTTGCGGAACTTCCCAGGCGATCTTGCCGGTCTGAATATCGATGGCGCGCAAAACCTTTTCGAACGTCTCGCCGGGTGCGGGCCGCGCCACGCCGCCCATGTAGCCTTTGCCGGCTTGCCACTCGCCGTGATTTTTCGAAAAGAGATTGCAGCGCTCCAGAGCCTGGAAATAATAAAGGCCAGTGTTCGGATTGAACGAAGTGGAATACCAATTGGTCCCGCCCTGGAATCCCGGGCACACATAAGTTTCGCCGCCGGGCGTTTCTGGAAGCGTTTTCAAAATCGGGCGACCGTCTTTCCCGATGCCTTCCGCCCAATTCAATTTCTTCAGGAACGGCTTGGCGAGTAAGAGCTGGCCGTCCGTGCGGTCAAGCACATAGAAAAAGCCGTTGCGATTGGCCTGCAGCAGCAGTTTGCGCGGCTGCCCCTGCCAATCTGCATCCACCACGACGGGCGGCTCCTGCGCGTCCCAATCGTGAACGTCATGCGGCGTGAATTGGAAATACCATTTGAGTTTGCCGGTCTTCGGATCGAGCGCCAGGACGGAATCGGTATAAAGATTGTCGCCGGTGCGCTCGCCGCCGTCGAAATCGGGGCCGGGATTGCCAACCGGCCAATAGATGGTGTCGGACTCAGGATCGTATGTCCCGGTCATCCAGGTATCTCCCGAACGATGTGCAACATCTTTGCCCGTCCATGTTTCGGAGCCGCGCTCCCCAGGCTGGGGTACCGTCCAGAATCGCCAGGCTTCTTTGCCGGTGGACTGATCGTAAGCGGCCAGAAATCCGCGCGCGCCTTCGTCGCCGCCGGCCGTGCCTGAGATCACCAGATTGCCGACCACCAGCGGCGCGGACGTTCCGTTGTAGTTCTGATGCCAGTCCGCCATTTCGGTTTCCCACAGCAGTTCGCCGTTGAAGCGGTTGAGCGCGATCATGTGCGCGTTGTCGGTGAGCATGAAGATGCGGTCGCCGGACCACGCCACGCCGCGATTGAATCCGATGGCCGCGTTGCCTGCGACGCCTTTGGTGCGCGCACGCTGATAGTGCCAGATCAGCCGGCCGCTGCCTGCGTCCAGCGCGAAACATTCATTGGCGCTGGATACGTACATGATGCCTTCCACCACCACGGGCGTGTTCTCGATCTGCGAGATGTTCGGCATGGGAAAGATCCAGCGCGGCGCGAGGTGCGCGACGTTGTCCTGATTGATCTGGGAGAGCTTGGTGTAGCGGTTGCCGCTGGGGTCGCCATTGTAGGTAGGCCAATCGGTTTCCGATGTCACCAGCCGGTAGCCGTCGCCCGCTTTGCGGAGCAAATGGATCTTTTGTCGTCCGTGCGGAGCTGAAGATCGAGCGGGCCCTGGTTGAGGACCTGGCCTTCGAGCGTTTCCCCGGTGGTGAGCTGGATTTGCTTGCGAACGATGACGGGCGGTGCGGTGCGCGACATGGGCGCGAGTGTGCGGAGATGCGCTACCAGGTTGGCCATGTCCTGCGCCGGGCAGATCGAAAGCGGGCATGCCGGATGCCGGGCGCCCGGCGCGCAGGAACGCGGCGAGTTCGGTGGCGCTGCGCGCGGCGATCTGCGCCCGAATGTTAGGACCGCCTTCACCACCGCTCGCGTCGCCGCCGTGGCAGCGCGCGCAGCGAACCTCGTATTCGCGGCGTCCGGGATCGGATTGCGCGGTCGCAAGGCCGAGGAGCGCGAGCAAGAGAAGGGCCAGGCGCACTGTTGGCATCTTGGTCACGATATCAGGTTTGACCAGGTTAGATTCGCCCAGGAATAATGGCGGAGCAGTTCTCTCTTCGAGCCAAGCCGAGAAGCGCTTTATCGAAAGTCACGAGCGTTGCGCCAGCTTCGCGGGCAAACGGCAACAAATAGCAATCGCCAATCCACTTTGAGGCACGCTCGGCGGCGAAGGCCTGCGTTGCCTGCCGAAATGCCCCATCGAGATGCCGAGGCTCGGGATGAAACTGCACGCGCGGATCGTCGAGCCAGCGGTCATAAACCATCCATCCATTCTGAACGGTGTGTGCATAGTCGCCCATCACCGCGGTGCTGGACAACAGGCGCAACAAACCGAGCTGAGTGTAGCGCGAAAACAGAAGTGCGCAGTCATGAGGCAACTGGTCGAACCAGTTCCACGCGTGCGCACTATGAGCGTGCTCCGTGAACGATAGGGCTATCCACGCGTTCAGGTCAGGAAAAAACGAGATCATGCGGGTTCTCTTCGGCCGGGAACAAGGGGCCGAGTTTCGCGTTACGTTTGCCCTTGATTAGCGGTCCGGTGACATACGCTCCCTTGCGCTTCTTGCTGTACGTTTCTTCGAGCGCATGGATGATCAGGGCACGCATCGATGTGCCGGATTGAGCGGCCCGGTGACGCAACACCTCGTGCAAGGGTTCCGGGATATCGACGGTGGTTCGAATCGCCATGACTTCACTATGGCATCCGTGACATAAAGCTGTCAGGGCAGCGGCTTGAGCTCCGGCCGTTCGCCCGCGGGCAGGGGATACCCATCGACGTTGAGCATCATGGAAACGAACTGGTAATAGCCCATGACGCCCAGCATGTCCACTACGCCGCGCTCGCCAAATTGGTGCTTGGCCGCTTGAAATGCCGCGTCGCTGGCGTGGTGGGTGGTGAGCACTTCGGTGCAGAAATTGTAAACGGCTTCTTCATCAGCCTTCATCGGCGCGGGGCGCTTGCCGGCCACCAGGGCCCCGATAATGGCGGGGCTCAGTCCGGCAGCCAGCGCGTTTTTGCTATGCGCCTGCCATTCAAACTGCGCGGTCCACAGGCGCGCTGTAATCAGGATGGCGAATTCGTTCAGCCGCGGCGGAAGCGAGGAATGATAACGCACATGGGCGCCGAACTTCTGTGCCAGGTCGCCCATTTCAGGGCTGCGCATCAGGACATTAAAAGGTCCATCGAGCGAAGTGCGCGGGCCGGCGAGAATATTGTCGGCCAGTTTCTTCTGGTCGGGCGTCATGGTGTCGTAATTGAGCGGCTCAAAACGGCCGCCGCGTAAATGGAGGTCGCGAGTGGTGGGGGCTTGTGCATTCACAATGCCAAGGATACCGAGAATTCCGGCACAAACGGCTGGCAGGCGCATGGGGTGGTCCTTTCGCTGAAGTCGATTGTATGTGAAACGCTGAATTCTCTGCATCAATCTGATCCGCTCCGGCGTCTCACGGGTTGATGAAGTACGTGTTGCTGGTCCTGATGGCAGCGTGTGCCTGGGCGCAGTCACAGCCAAACCAGCCAATCAACAATCCTGAACCCAGGCATCATCCGGGGGCGGGCAAGGGTGGTGCAGGCAAAGACATCGGCAGCTGCGCGGGCGTGGGCGGCAAGGATGTGGCCGTCGGCACCGTGAAGGGCACGGAAAAAATCGGCAGAGGCATCGGCAAGGCGCTCAAAAACCTATTCTAGTTGTCAATCGGAGAAATCAATGAACAAGACCAACAATCAGCCGTTCCTGACAGATGTCCAAGAGCTGCGCTCGCGGGCGCGTTCCAGCCTGGAAAAAGGTCCGGTGACGCCCGATTACCTGGGCGACGTGAAGCAGACCATTGACATCCTGCAGTCGGTGCTCGCAACCGAAATTGTCTGCGTGCTGCGCTATACCATGAACGCGATCGCGGCGACGGGTATTTCGAGTGAGGGCGTGAAGGCGGAGTTCGAACAGCACGCCAAGGAAGAGCAAGGCCACATGCGGCAGGTGGCGGATCGGATCAATCAACTGGGTGGATCGCCGAATTTTAATCCGGAGGGGTTGGCATCGCGGGCAGCGTCGCAGTATGTGGAAGGCGCGAACTTAGTCGAGATGATTAAGGAGAACCTGGTAGCTGAGCGAATCGCGTGCGAGCATTATCGCGAGCTGATCCGGTACTTCGCCGACAAGGATCCCACCACGCGAGTGATGATGGAGCACATTCTCATCAATGAAGAAGAACACGCCAATGACATGCACGACCTGCTCGTCGCCCACGAAGGCAAGCCTATGCTGAAGAGCCGCGCGTAAGAGCGCGGGCGCCCGCGGTTAGTGGCAGCGCGAGCTGTTTCCGTTCCAGCGCCAGCAGAAATTCCTTGCGCGGAAGGCCGCCGCCGTAGCCGGTGAGCTTGCCATTGCTGCCGATGACGCGATGGCAGGGAATCACGATGGGAATCGGGTTGGCGCCATTGGCGCGGCCCACCGCGCGGGAAGCGTTGGGCGATCCGATGCGGCGCGCCAGCTCGCCGTAAGAGATCGTTTCGCCATAAGGAATGTTGCACAACTCACGCCAGACGCGCTGATGAAACGCTGGACCTTCGGGCGCGAGGGCTAAATCGAAATCGTGGAGTTCGCCCGCGAACCACGCCCGCAATTGGCGGATCGTCTCGCGCAGCGGCGTTGCGTCCTCGTGCCAGTTTGCACCTGGCACTGCCGGCTCGCGACCATCCGCGAAGACGATATGGCGCAGCCGGGCTTCATCCGCCGCCAGCAGCAGCTTTCCGGTGGGGCTTTCCATCCATGTGTAGAAGACCGATGGTTCCATCTTTTACTCCTTGCCAAATGTGCATGGCGGCGTAAGCGCGCCAGGGGCGCCAGCGTTCAGCGTGACGCTGTAATTCCGCGGGCGTTTTCATGCCGGTGGCGCGCAGCAGGGCCAGGTCGCCGGCGGGAAATGCGTCCGGATCCGAGAGCGCGCGCATCGCGATGTATTGCGCGGTCCAAGGCCCCAGGCCGCGGATGGCGCACAGGCGGCCGACGCACGTGCCTGCATCGTGCCCGCCGTCGAACACCAGAGATTCCGACGCAGTGGCTCGCGCAAACTCGCGGATTGCTTCGGAGCGCGCGGCCGGAATGCCGATGGCGAGATCAGCGGAGACCAGCTCGTGCGCCGCGGGGAACGTGCAGGCCAGTCCGTCGATTTGAAACGGAACCGGATGCCCGAACCTGGCGGCGAGCCGCGCGGTGAGAGTGGATGCGCCGGCCACGCTCACCTGCTGGCCGAGTATCGCGCGGACCCCGAGTTCGAACGCATCCCAGGCGCCCGCGACGCGCAGGCCGGGCCGCATCTCGATTAATCGGGCGAGCAGCGGGTCGCGTTGGAGGGTGGAATGGATCGCGAGGGGATCGGCATCCAGATCGAACATGCGGCGCACGCGAGAGACCACGTGCAGAAGCCGCGCTGGCCCCACGGAGTCCACGCGAAGCGTCAGCGCGTGTCTGGCGCTTGGGTGTATTTCCAACCAGCCGGGCTGGCCGTCGAGCAAGAACGTTCTGCGGTAAACATCGCCATGAATGGATTCAACGCCCGCGATCGCGCGCTTGGAAAGGAAGCTGAGCAGCGCGTCATAGTCATAAGGCGGGCGAAAGCGCAGTTGCAGTGAGCATGGTCCCGGGATCGAAGCGCGATTGGATCCCGCGCAATTCGCGCGGACTGCGTCCATACGTCGCGCGAAAAGCGGTATTGAAGCGGCGAATGCTGCCATAGCGCGAGGCGATGGCAATCGTGGTAAGAGGCAGCGTGGTCTCGTCGATCAGTTTCTTTGCAGAAAGCAGACGCTCGGCTTGCGCGACGGCGACCGGCGTGGCGCCCAGATGCTGGAGGAACAAGCGGCGCAAGTGACGCGATCCGATTCCAAGGCGCTCGGCGAGACCCTCTATATTGGAATCTTCTAGCGCGCCTTCATCAATGAGCCGCAACGCGCGCGTAACCGTGGTGGAAGTTCCATCCCACGCCGGCATGCCCCAACTTTCGGGACGGCACCGCAGACAGGGGCGAAAACCGGCTTGGAGCGCCGCGGCCGCCGACGGATAGTAATCGACGTTCCCTTCCTGGGGCGAGCGCGCGGGACACACCGGCCGGCAGAAGATTCGAGTGGTCCGCACGGCGATGAAAAACTTTCCGTCGAAGCGCGCATCGCGCGACAAACGGGCTCTCCGGCAGATTTCGCGGCTCAGTTGCACCTTCCTCGATCATAATCGCAGGCGCGCGGCGAAACTAGCCGTTTTCGGACTTGAATGGCATGGCGCTAAGATGGGAATACATGCGTGTTGCGGTGGTTTGCGCCCTGTCCGCGTTGGCAGCAAGCGCTGTGATCTTTGCAGGAAAACTGCTGGCCGACCGGTTGGAAGATACCTTCTACGTTCCGCTCGACGATCCGGCCATTCAATACGCGGGGCCGATGTCGGACCCCATCGCGCTACTGGAGAAGCAGGTCGAGAACGGGAAAGTAAAACTCGACTACGCGGACAATGGCTGGGGCTACCTGCCGGCCGTCCTGAAGCAACTCGGCATCAACATCGATTCGCAGGTGCTGGTTTTTTCGCGCACCAGCATTCAGACTTCGCACATCTCGCCGCAGACACCGCGCGCCATTTATTTCAACGACGACAGCGCCGTAGGGTTTGTGCAGAACGGCGAAGTGCTGGAGATGTCGTCGATCGATCCCAGGCAGGGCGCGGTTTTCTACAGCCTGGATACCGAAAAATCCGACAAGCCGGAGTTCACTCGCCGCGACGATTGCTTGCGCTGCCACCAGGGCGCCCAGACCATGGGCATTCCCGGGCTTATGGTCAGCTCGGTGCATCCCGTCAACGACGCCGATGCGCGTGAGTCGCATGGCAGCGCGTTCATCACCGACGACCGGATCAGTTTGGAAGAGCGCTGGGGCGGCTGGTACGTCACGGGCACCACCGGATCGACGGTGCACCTGGGGAACAATCCGGAGCTGACGGACCCATTGAATCCGGGGAGGGCCTCGAAGACCGGCACGCAGAACCTAACCAGCCTGGACGGGTTTTTCAATACCTCCAGATACCTGACCCCTACCAGCGATATTGTCGCGCTGATGACGTTGGAACATCAGACCCGGATGACCAACCTGATGACCCGGATCGGGTGGGACGCGCGGATCGCTCTGCGGGAGGGCAAAGGCACAGTGGCTGACGCCGCGCGCGACCGGATCAACACCGAGATTGAGGAGATGATCGGGTACATGCTCTTCGTGGACGAGGAACCGCTGAAAGAGCCAGTGAAAGGCGTCTCGACGTTCACTAAGACCTTCGCCGAGCGGGGGCCGAAGGACTCCAAAGGCCGGTCGCTGCGGGATTTCGATCTTCAGAAGCGCCTGTTCCGCTATCCGCTGTCCTACATGATCTATAGCGCGGCGTTCGATAGTTTGCCGGCCTTGGTCCGGGACCGCGTCTACCAGCGGCTGCACGAAATCCTGACAGGTCAGGACAAAAGCAAGACCTATGCCGGGATTTCGGCTGCCGACCGGCAGGCGGTGCTGGAAATCGTCCGCGCCACCAAATCCAAGCTGCCGGAATATTGGCTTTCTGCCAAATAAATTCGCTGTTACCCGAAGTTAGGCGGCTGGCGGAGTAACAATAGAATGAATGAGTTCGTCATTCATAACGGTGCAGGAATCCGGGTGGACCGGAGCCGCCGTCCGATAGAATTGCAATATCAGTAGCTTGGGCGGTATCCTCGAATGAAGGGCCCGCGTTTTGGCGCGGAAGGATCCATGAAGATACTACATGCTGTCGGTTGCATCGCAATAGTGAGCGTGTTCGGCGTTCAGATGGCCAGTCCGCAAGCGTCCCCTCCGCCGATTCAAGTGAAGGATGCCACCGCGGAGCGAACGCTCCTCAATCAATATTGTGTCGTCTGCCATAACGACCGGCTGAAGACTGCCGGCCTGGAGCTGGACAAGATGGACACGATGCACGTCGCCGATCGCGCCGAAAAGTGGGAGATGGTGGTACGGAAGCTGCGGGCCGGGATGATGCCGCCCGCCGGAATGCCCAGGCCGGCCTGGAGTACCTACGAGTCGATGGTCGGATGGCTGGAAGGCGAGCTGGATAAGTCCGCCGTCACACGGCTGCCTCCTCCTGGGCTGCATCGCTTGAACCGCACCGAATACGCGAACGTGATTCATGACCTGCTGGCCCTGGATATCGATCCCACCAAATATTTGCCGACCGACGATTCGACGCGCGGGTTCGATAACATCGCCGGTGCATTGTCGCTCTCGCCCGCGTTGCTCGAAGGCTACACCACGGCGGCCGCCAAAATCAGCCGCATCGCGATGGGAGATATAAACGCTCCGATCCTTGCCACCTATCGCGTGCCATCCGACACCACGCAGGATTATCACATTGAAGGACTTCCGTTCGGCACGCGCGGCGGCCTGGTGGCCGAGCACGAGTTTCCAGCCGACGGCGATTACGTATTTCAAGGTGTTCCCCATCAACAAAGGGTTGATGGACAATAACACCGCGTTCGGCGAAATCACCGGCGAAAAGCTGGAACTGCTGATCGACGGCCAGCGCGTGCACTTGTACGATTGGGATAAAGACATCGCGCGCGGCAAGGCAGTGCATGGCGGCACGGCCGATGTGCATTTCCAGGTAAGCGCTGGACCTCACACGGTAGGCGTGACCTTTTTGTCCACGCAGCTTGCGCCGAGCCAGGATCTGGACGAGCATTTCCTGCGCAGCACCATCGAGACCGGCGGGTTGCCGGGCTTCAAGTTCTATCCGCACGTTGGCAAGATGGAGATTTTAGGTCCGTTCAAACCGGCGGGCGCGAACGATTCGCCCAGTGCGAAGAAGATTTTCGTTTGCCATCCGGCCAGTGCATCGGACGAAACGGCCTGCGCCACAAAGATTGTGAATACTCTGGCGCGCCATGCGTTCCGCCGTCCGGTGACCCCGCAAGATACCGAGACGCTGATGAGCTTTTATCAGCAGGGGCGTAACGATGGAAATTTTGACACCGGAATCGAGCGGGCGCTGCAGCGCATCTTAGCCGATCCGGAGTTCGTATTCCGCAAGGAAGCCGAGCCGCCCAATCTCGCAACTGGCCAGTCGTATCATATTTCCGATCTGGAGCTGGCTTCGCGGCTTTCGTTCTTCTTGTGGAGCAGCATTCCGGACGACGAGTTGATCAAAGTGGCGGCAGAGAATAAGCTGCATGAACCGGCCGTGCTGGAAGAACAGGTGCACCGGATGCTGGCCGATCCGCGGTCGGACCGGTTGGTGACCAACGTTGCTGGCCAATGGCTGAACCTGCGGGCCTTGGCGACCTGGGCGCCCACGGTTTCCGTCTTCCCCGATTTCGATGACAACCTGCGTCTGGCGATGCGCAAAGAGACCGAGCTGTTTTTCGGCAGCATCGTCCATGAAGATCGCAGTGTCATCGATCTTTTGGATGCGAAGTACACTTACTTGAACGAACGGCTGGCCAAGCACTACGGCATTCCCGGCGTGTACGGCAGCGATTTCCGGCGCGTAGATCTGACGGCTGATTTCGACGTACGGCGCGGGTTGCTGGGACAAGCCAGCATCGAAACCATTTCATCCTATCCGCAGCGGACCACGCCGACGGTCCGCGGCAAAACGATCATGCATATCTTCCTGGGCGTCGATCCGCCGGATCCGCCACCAAACGTTCCGCAGTTGAAGGATCAGGGCACCGCGGTCCATGGCGGCGCGAAACCCACCATGCGGCAGCAGATGGAAATGCATCGCAGCCATGAGCCCTGCGCGACGTGCCATAAGATTATGGACCCGATCGGATTCTCGATGGAGAATTTCGACGCGGTGGGCCACTGGCGGACCACCGATAACGGAAGCCCGATCGATGCCAGCGGCACGCTGGTGGATGGCTCCAAGCTGGACGGCGTGAAGGGCATGCGCGACGCGCTGATGAAGTATTCGCCGGAGTTCGTCCGGGTGGTAACCGAGAAGCTATTTATTTACGCGATGGGCCGGGGGACCGAGTATTACGATATGCCCCTGATCCGCTCCATCGTGCATGAGGCGGAACCGAAGAACTACCGGTTCTCATCTTTAATCCTGGGAATTGTGAAGAGCGAGCCGTTCCAGATGAATCAGAAGTTGGAGAAGGTCACCTCGAACGGCCAGGGCCCGCTGCGGGCCTCTCGTTAGTGTGCTCACTGACGCACCAGGCTCGGTGTTCGAGCCGGTTTAGAGAATAAAGAATATAAAGGGGACGCAATCCATGTTTATTACAAAAAAGCACATGTCCCGGCGCACGATTCTTCGCGGAGCCGGTGTTGCGCTCGCGTTACCGCTGCTAGATTCGATGCTTCCAGCGCAAACTTTGATCAGCAAGACGGCGGCGAATCCGAAAACTCGATTTACCGGTATCTTTATTCCTCACGGCGCAGCGCCCGGGTGGTGGGTACCCGAGGCGGGAGGCCCGGGCGAGCCAAAAGCCGAGGCGGGCGCCAAGCAGTTCAAATACCCCATGATTTTTGAGCCGCTGGAGCCGTTCCGCGAGCACACCGTGATCATGAGCGGGCTGTGGTCGAAATCGGCCGAGCCGCCTCCCGGACAGACGGGCGCCGATCACTGGGTAGCGGCGGCGTTCCTGTGCGCCGACAAGCCGAAGAAGACCACCGGCGCGGACATCTACGACGGAACCACTATCGACCAGATCATCGCGCAGCATATCGGGCAGGGATCGCTGCTGCCGTCGCTGCAACTGGCGCTGGAAGATCCGGGCGCCAATTCCAGCAACTGCGGCGAAGGCTATAGCTGCACTTATTCGAACACCATTTCCTGGTCCACTCCCACTTCTCCGCTGCCCATGGAGCTCGATCCGCAAGTAGCCTTCGAGCGCTTGTTCGGCGCGGGCGGCAGTCCGGCCGAGCGGGCGGCCCGGCGCGAGCAGGATCGCAGCATTCTGGATTCCGTCACAGCCAAGCTGGCCAGTTTCAAACAGGACTTGTGTCCGAGCGACCGTTCCAAGCTGGATGAATACGAAACCGACATTCGCGAACTGGAGCGCCGGCTGGCGCTGGCGAAGAAAGCCACCGGCACCGTGAACACAGAGGGCGTGGTGATCCCGGCCGGTATCCCAGAATCTTTCGATGAGCACGTGAAGTTGCATTTCGACTTGCAGCGCCTGGCGTTCCAGGCCGACATCACGCGGGTTTCCACTATGCTGTACGCCCGCGACTTGACCTCGCGCTCCTATCCGGAAAGCGGAGTGCATGACGGCTTCCACGGGATTTCACATCACGCCGAGAATCCCACCACCATCGCGCGCTACGCCAAGCTGAATCAATATCACATCAAGTGCCTGGCGTACTTCGTCGAAAAGCTGAAGAACACTCCGGACGGCGATGGCACGCTGCTGGATCATTCGCTCATCCTTTACGGCACCAATATGGGCGACTCCAACCAGCACCTGCATTACGACGTGCCGCACGTGCTGATCGGCGGGGCGTCGGGACAGCTCAAGGGCGACCGCCACCTGGCGTACAAGTCGCGCACTGTGCCCACGGGCAATATGCTAGCCAGCATCCTCGACATGTACGGCGTTCACGAAGACAAGATCGGCGATAGCACGGGTCGTTTGCCGGGCTTAGTCTAATCCTCAATATGCCAATGCGACGCGTCCTCTCCGTCTGCCCAGCGGTTTGTGGTGGTGTTCTGCTGTTCGGTCTGTGCGCTTTCGGCGCAAGTAACAGCCCGCTGGCAGACGCCGCCATGAATGGCGATCAAGGGGCTCTCGAGTCCCTGCTGCACCAGAAGGCCGATGTAAACGCCCCGCAGTCAGACGGCGAGACGGCCATCCAGTGGGCCGTCTATCGCGACGACCTGAAGATGGCCGATGAGCTGATCGCCGCGGGCGCCGACATCAAGCTGGCCAATCGGGAGGGCGCTACGCCGATGTATCTGGCGTCGCTGCATGGCAGCGCCCCGATGATCGAACTGCTGTTGAAGGCGGGCGCCGATGTCAGCCAACTCGGGCCCGAGGGCGAGACGCCGCTGATGCTGGTGGCGCGTACGGGGAATCTGGATGCCATCCGGCTGCTGCTGGATCATAAGGCCGACGTCAACGCTAAAGATACGCTGCGCGGAACCACCGCTCTCATGTGGGCCACCGAGCAGCTGCATCCCGACGCCGTGAAGCTGCTGATTGCGCATGGCGCAGTGGTCAGCGCTCAGACCGATAAAGATACCCGGAACGCGCGGAACAACCTGGCGAACACTGTAAAGCAGCGCCTCCATTCGAGCTTTGGCGTTTTTGGCAAACGCGGGCCAGGCAACGACGGCACTCCTCCCCTGTCCGAGCGCGCAGCCAGCGCGAAGGGTCCAGCTCCGGCCGCTGGTCGAACGCCCGCGGTCGGTCCGGAGGTTGCATCGGCGGGTGAGCCAGAGTCTGGCGCCAGGAAAGGCCCTCCTACTCAACCCAACGGTGAGGATGACTTTATCGCTTTCTTCCGCCGCCCCGCCAAGAAAGACGGCGGAGGTTTAACGCCGCTGGTCTACGCCGCGCGCGAAGACTGCATGGAGTGCGCCAAAGAGCTGGTGGAAGCAGGCGCGGACGTCAACCAGCGAACCTATTACGGTTGGACACCGCTGCTGGTTGCGACGCAGAACCGGCATTATAAACTCGCGCAGTATTTTCTGGAACACGGCGCAAACCCGAACATCGCGAACAATGGCGGCTGGACGCCGCTCTATCTGGCCACCGACAACCGCAACATCGAAGGCGGCGATTATCCGGTGCGCACGCCCGACATGGATCACCTGGATTTCATCAAGCTGCTGATCGCCAAAGGCGCGAACGTAAACGCCCGCATCTGCGGCGTGGAATCGACGCCTGAAGAGTGCAAGGGCGACAGCACCGAAACGCGCACGAACTTTACCATGCAATGGCTCTTTGAAGACGGCGCCACGCCGTTTTTGCGCGCCGCGCAATCGGGCGACGTGGAACTGATGAAACTGCTGCTGGCGCACGGGGCGAATCCCAAGATCTTCACCGCGCACAACGTGACGCCGCTCGCCGTGGCCGCAGGCATCGGCTGGGTGGAAGGGGTAACGTTTGAATGGTCGCCCGAAGAGAATCTGGAAGCCGTCAAGATGTGCCTGGATCTGGGCATCAGTCCCAACGTGGCTGACGACGAGGGCCGCACGGCGTTGCATGGCGCGGCGCACAAAGGCCGCCTGGCAGTGATTCAACTTCTGGTAGACCACGGCGCCAATCTGAACGCGCACGACGGCGGGAGCCGCGATAGCGTGAACGGCGCGCTGCTCGGCAAGACCTGGATTCCGCTGGATTGGGCGCGCGGATTAGTCCGCGTAGGCGTACAGTCGGCGATTCCGCATCCGGAAGCTGCGGCCTTGCTCGCCAAGCTGATGACCGAACAGCACATTCCGATACCGCCGCCGCCTACCTCGTCGATTTGTTTAACTGAAGGTCTGAACGGCTGCCACTAGATCGTTCGGCTGTGGGGTTCTGTTCAGAGATCGAACCGATTATCCGAAACAAACGCCGGGTTCCACTGAACCTTAGCCGGTTCTTTGAACGCCGGGTTCTCTTCTTTCAATAGCGCTACTGTCGCCACCACAGCCGCGTCTTTGGCTTCTTCCTCATCGGTAGCGGTGATCTCCGCCTCGTGGTGATTGTCGCCCAGCAACTGAAGTCGCCAGGTGGAATCGCCGGAAGCCTCGAGAAGCAACCAGTAAGGTCCCAAACGGGTTGTGAGTTTACGAACCAAGGTGGGGATGGTGAAGCGGAACGGGCGGCTTACCAGCGCGGCCCTTTGCTGCGTCCTCGATTGAATCCGCCGCCACCGCTGCGATTCCCGCCACCGCCGCCGGGACGTCCGCCGGAGCGCTCCTCACGCGGCCGCGCTTCGTTGACATTCAAATCCCGGCCGTTCATATTACGGCCATTCAGACCGGCGATCGCATTGGAGGCCTCATTGCGGTTAGTCATTTCGACAAACGCAAATCCCCGGGGTTGGCCGGTGTCGCGATCGCGCACGATATTCACTCGTTCCACGGCGCCAAATTCATTGAACGCTGCTTCCAGGTCTTCCTGGGAGGTTTCGTAGGAAAGGTTTCCTACAAAGATATTGGTCATGCGGACACTCCTTAGCTGCGGGATCGTTCGGCAGCATGGTTCACAGTTACAGGCGAGCTGGCGTACGCCGGAACGCGAGGCGAAGTCGCGAGCAAAATTGACTGGTTCTCATAGTACCACGGCGGCCCTCGGAAACCATACCGACTGAGTCTGAATTTAGCCGCGAAAACCAGCACAACGCGTACAACTGATGAGTACGGTGGACCAGCGTCAGACCCCGCGGGCTTAGTACTCTCGACCCATCCGTTAGCCCCGCACTCGTACCCTCCAATTTTGTTACCGCCAGTCTATTTCGACGCTTTCCAGGGCCCTCTACAATCGAATCGTCATGGATTTCACCGATCTGCAAATGATCTTTATCGCGGCGGTGGTCTTAATTGCCGCAGGCACGATAGTCCTCTTCGATGTTCGGAGAAAAGACCCCAAGCGGCAACCGTCGCCACGCTTCAAATCTCATGTCCATAGCGTTGCGCGGCCGCAACGCCCCATGCTGGTATTCGAAACCGCCCCGGTAGACTACGCTTTCGCCAAGAAGCTGTCAGCCGAACGCCCGCTGGAACCGCTGGTCGGCACCGTGACACCGTTCCGCCCGCCCGTGCAATCGCGGGTACGCGAGACAGTCACCGTGGAAATGCTCTCGAACTCTCCCGCGCCGGCGCCGGGAATTCTGTTTCCCGATCTCCCGGCCTTCACCATTGACGCCGCTCTGTGGGAACGCCTGATATCCAGCCAGCCCCAGCGGAATCTGCTTTCCTCGGGCGATCGTTCCACTTATACCGTAGAGGCCAGCCATCGCATGATTCGGGAGGATGGCAATGATTCGGTTTCCGCCCGGCAGCCGAGTGGAATGATCCAGCAGCCGGTGCTTGATGAATTGCTCGAAAGCGGGGAACGGTTTACCGGCTTGGTCGTTTCGATCAACATCAACGACAACGACAGCAGCATGTGGCACAGCCCCGGCTTGATGCAGTCGGTGGCGAGCCACATCGCCAGTTTGCTGAGAGAAAACGACTTTGCTTGCCGCACTGCCTATGACGAATTCGTGTTGGTGTGCCAGGGAGAACAAGGTGCTGAATCGCAGCGCCGGTTGAACCACATTTCCGAGCGCCTCTGGGATTTCCAGCTGCGCGGCTTGGGCGCCGCCTCCATTCTGTTCAGTTGGGGCGCGGTGCAAGCTCAAGATCAACCGCTGGCCGAAGCCATTGCTTCCGCTGCGGAACGTATGCGCGAGACCAAGCGAAGCGGAAACGCCGCTCAATCCGCCCTCGCGCATCAACAGGCTGTCTGACCCACTTCCTTCTTCGGGTTACTCCAGAAGCCCGCCGTCTTCTCCGCCGGCTTCTGGAGTTTTTTTCTGGGAGAATCGGACCGAAGTTACAGCAACCTGCTAAAGGCTCGATGTGACCCGGTTTAGCAAACGCGATCTTATCCTAGCCCTCGCGTTGGGTTGCCTCATGGAGTTCGGCATTTGGTAGCCGTTGTTCAGTTCCGCTTCGGACCCCTTCACCGGATACACCTGGCTTGACCGCCTCCAACAACCTGGCGTTCCGGTTGCGTATTTCGTGGCGTGGCATATCATCAAGCCACCGAGGTGCCCGTTGTCACCGTATATCGGATCGGCTTTCGTGGCATTGCAGCTAGCCCGTTCATTTGGCCGGAGGAAAGACTCTCGCGCAGGTTAACGCGTTCCAGGAGTCCTTGACGTTTCTGGGATAATCGAGGAAGGCAGGGTAACCCCTCCTCCCGAAGCATCCCTTGGAAGAATCCATTCTCATCCGTGGAGCGCGAGTCCACAACCTGAAGAACGTCTCGCTCGCGATTCCGCACAATCTGCTGACGGTGGTGACCGGTGTCTCCGGCTCCGGCAAATCGTCGCTGGTGTTCGACACCGTGTACGCGGAGGGCCAGCGGCGCTATGTGGAATCGCTGTCCGCCTACGCGCGCCAGTTCCTGGAGCGCATGGAAAAGCCGGATGTGGATGAGATTTCCGGAATTGCGCCGCCCATCGCCATCCGCCAGAAAAACACCACGCGCAATCCGCGGTCGACCGTGGCCACCTCCACCGAGATCTACGATTATCTGCGCTTGCTCTACGCGCGCGCCGGGCGCAGCTATTGCCCCAAGTGCGGCGACCAGGTGGTGCGCGACACGGTAGATCAAGTGGCGAAAAGAATGCTGGATCAGCCGCCAGGCTCGCGTTGGTACGCGTTATTTCCGGTGCGTGTGGGAGGCGGGACGGACGCGCTGCGCGATCACCTTTTCGAGCTGCGCAAGAAGGGCTTCAACCGGCTGTATCAGAACGGGCGCGTTTTCGAATTTTCCACGCCCGAGTCGCTGCTGGATATCGATTTCGGCCAGCCGCTGTTTATTTTGGTGGACAGATTTGTCATCGCACCCGATCTGCACCAGCGTATCGTGGACACCACCGAAATATGCTACCGCGAAGCCGGCGAAGTGATTTTCGAGGAAGCCACGCCGCCGAATCCACCGCCGCAGATCCTGCGCTTCAGCGAGAAGTTCGCCTGCAAGCGCTGCGGCATCGAATTGGTAACGCCAGAGCCGGGCCTCTTCAGCTTCAACAATCCCATGGGCGCTTGCCCGCGCTGCCAGGGTTTCGGAAACACCATCGATTACGACATGGATCTGGTGATCCCCAACCCGGGGCTCTCGCTGAATGAAGGCGCCGGTGGATCCCTGGACCAAACCGCAATATGCGTCGTTCGGCGCGCGCTTCTGGAAGGCCTCGCACGCCAAGCTGCGCTGGGATGTGCCATATGGGGATCTGCGGCCCCCAGAGCAGGCCATGGTGCTGAAGGGGGTTCAGGACTTCTTCGCCGAAGTGGAAACGAAAAAATACAAAGTCCACGTGCGCGTGTTTCTGAGCCGCTACCGGGGCTATGCCAACTGCCCGGATTGCAGCGGTTCGCGCCTGCGCGCCGAAGCGCTCAACGTCCGGATTGCAGGCAAAACCATCGCCGATATAGTGCGGCTGAACATCGAGCAGGCGTACCAGTTCTTTGAATCGCTGGAGCTGTCGCCCGAAGAATCGGCCATCGCCGACAAGATCCTGGTGGAAATTCGCCAGCGTCTGAAGTTTCTGAACGACGTCGGGCTCGACTATCTGACGCTGGATCGCCTGTCGTCCACGCTTTCGGGCGGGGAAGCGCAGCGCATTCAGCTCGCCACTTGCCTGGGCTCGCGCCTGGTGGGCGCCTGCTACGTGCTGGATGAGCCGTCCATAGGCTTGCACTCGCGCGACACCGGCCGGCTGATTCGAATCTTGGAAGAGCTGCGCGACCTGGGCAACACCATCGTGGTTGTGGAGCACGACGCCGACGTGATGCGTGCGGCCGACCACATCATCGACATGGGCCCGGGTGCGGGCGAACTCGGTGGCGAGATTGTGTTCGAAGGCTCCTATCGCAAGATCATGGGGAACGGCTCGGCGACGCTTACCTCGAAATATCTGCGTGGCGATTTGCACGCCGAGAGCACGGGCGAGCGCCGGGAAGTGGATCGCCGCAAAACGGTGAAGTTCTTCGGCGCGCGCGCTCACAATCTCAAAGGCATCGACGTTGAGATTCCCTTGAACATGATGGTGGCGATAACGGGTGTGTCGGGCTCGGGGAAGTCCACCTTGGTTCACGACGTGATTTATCAAACGCTCATGCAGCGCTTGCGAAAATCCGCGCTCGAAGGCTTCAATGAGGATCAGGACCAGAAGGCCGAAAAGATCACCTGCCGCCGCGTGGAGCGCGCGGAATTGATCCACGAGGTGGTACTGGTGGATCAGTCGCCGATCGGCCGAACACCGCGTTCCAATCCCGTGACGTACATCAAAGCGTTCGATCTGATCCGCGAAATCTTCGCGTCCACTCCGGAAGCCCGAAAGCGCGGCTACAACGCCGGGCATTTCTCGTTTAATATCCCCGGCGGGCGCTGCGAGAATTGCCAGGGCGATGGAACCGTGACTGTGGAGATGCAGTTTCTGGCCGACGTGGAGCTGGTGTGCGAAGAGTGCAAAGGAACGCGCTTCAAGAGCGCGATTCTCGACATCCGGTACAAGGGGCTCAATATCCACGAAGTGCTGCAATTGACCGTGAAAGAAGCGCTGTCGTTTTTTTCCGAATCGAAGAAGCTGGTCAGCCGCTTGAAAGTCCTGGCCGATGTCGGGTTGGGCTACTTGCGGCTAGGACAATCGGCCACCACGCTGAGCGGAGGCGAAGCCCAGCGCGTGAAGCTGGCATCGCACCTGGCGCAATCCACTTGCAGCGGCACGCTGTTCATCTTCGATGAACCCACCACGGGGCTGCACTTCGACGACATCGCCAAGCTGCTGGCGGCGTTCCAGCGACTGATCGAAAACGGCGGAAGCATCCTGATCATCGAGCACAACCTGGACGTGATCCGCAGCGCGGATTGGGTGATCGACCTGGGTCCGGAAGGCGGCGAGCGCGGCGGAGAGATCGTGGCCCAAGGAACGCCCGAAGCAGATTGCGGCGGCCCGGAATTCCTACACTGGGCGATACTTGAAAGAATATGCCGCAAACGCCGCACGTTGAGTCACACTTTACCGCTTCCGAATTTGTACGCGACATCGTAATTGGGATGGCGGACGGCCTCACGGTTCCCTTCGCGCTCGCGGCCGGTTTGTCGGGCGCCGATACCACCTCGCGCATCATCGTGATCGCGGGACTGGCCGAGATCGCAGCCGGATCCATCGCCATGGGGCTGGGCGGATACCTGGCAGCCAAGAATGACGCCGACCACTACCTCAGCGAGTTGAAGCGCGAGCAGCGCGAGGTGGAAGAGCTTCCTGACGTGGAGGCGCAAGAGGTGCTGGAGGTTTTCGAAACCTACGGGTTGACGCACGGCGAAGCAATTCCGATCGTCGATTCGCTGCGCGAGCGTCCCAAGCAGTGGATCGATTTCATGATGCGCTTCGAATTGGGTCTGGAGGAGCCGGATCCCAAGCGTGCCGTACGCAGCGCCAGCACCATTGCGGGCGCGTACATCGCGGGCGGTTTGATTCCGCTGGCGCCCTATATGCTGATGGCGTCGGCCGGCTCGGCCCTGATCGTTTCCGTCGCCGCCACCATTGTGGCGCTCGCCATCTTCGGCGCGGTAAAGGGCCATTACACGGCGATGCCGCTGGGGTCGAGCGCGCTGCGCACCGCGCTCATCGGCGGATTGGCCGCCGCGGCAGCCTTCGGAATCGCCCGGCTCGTTTCTGGGGGAAAATAGAAGGAGCGTCCTATGAGCCCGAAGATCCTGTTGGCCCTTGTCTTGGCCGCCCAAACAGCGTTGGCGTTCCAGACAAACCTCGCCCAGCAGGGGATGAAGGCGCTCGATGAGAAGCGCTACACCGACGCGGTCGCAAGTTTCGGCCAGGCCATCGCGGCCGATCCGATGGATTATAGCCTGCACTTTAACCTCGCGCTCGCCTACAGCCTCATGGGGAAGAACGCCGAGGCGATTCCGGAGTACAAAAAGACGCTCGATCTGAAGCCGGATGTTCATCAGGCCGAGCTGAACCTGGGCATTTCCCTTTTGCGGGAAAAGCAGCCGGCGGAGGCGGTTTCCTACCTGACGTCCGCCGCCGCGCAGGACGCCAAGGATTACCGCGCTGTTTACTATCTGGCCACCGCGTTGCTGGGCGCGGGCGATTTTGCGAAAGCCGAGCAGTCCTACACATCCGCGCTGGCCCTGAATCCGAAATCGCCCGACGCGGAGCTCGGCCTGGCGCACGCGCTGGCCGGCCAGAACCGGCTGGAGGATGCGGCCGCTCATTTCAAGAAAGCCGCCGAGCTGAACTCTGCTTATCGCGACGACCTGCTGGAGCTGGCCGAAATGTACGAGAAGGCGAAGCAGCCCGAGCAGGCCATGGCGATCTACCAGCAGTTCCCCGAAAATCCCGGAGCGCAGGAGCGGCTGGGCGATCTGCTTTTGAAAGCGGGCAAACCGGCCGATGCCATCGCGGACTTGCTGACCGCGGTTGCGAAATCGCCCACCGAAGCGAATCGCGCGGCTCTGGCCGAGGCGTATCTCAAGAACAACCAGCCCGACAAAGCGCAGCCGGTGGTGGAACAGATCCTGGCCGCCGATCCGGACAACTTCGAGATCCGCATGCTGCATGGGCGCCTGATTCGCGACCAGCGCAAGTTTCCGGCGGCCGCCGCTGAGTTTGAACGCGCCACCCAGCTCAAGCCCGACGCGCCGCAAGCCTGGAGCGAACTCGCCGGGGTGCTGGTGTTGGCCGAAAACTATCCGGCCGCTCTGGCCGCGCTGGACCATATCGCCGCGCTGCATGCCGAAAAGCCGGGCCACGTTTTTTTGCGCGCCATCGTTTTGGATAAGATCCGGGATTTGAAGCCGGCTGTCGCCAGCTACCAGCGGTTTCTCGAACTGAGCCAGGGCGAAAATCCGAACCAGGAGTGGCAGGCCCGGCAGCGGATCAAGTTACTGCAAAGGGAGATCGACAACAAGTGATTCCCGTGCTGGTGGTCATCCTCGCGTTCGCCGATCTCGCCGCGGTGAAATCGGAACCCGATCTGAATCGCCGCTCGGAGCTGGCCCTGACGCTCGCGGACGAGGCGATCGACGAGGCCCGCCAGGCGTACGAGGCGGGGAATGCGGCCGCCGAAGCCGCCGATATGAAAGCGGTAGCCGATTCGGTGGCGCTTTGCTACGCCTCGCTCGAACAAACCCACGGCGCGCCGCGCAAGAGCAAATACTATAAGCGCGCCGAATTGAAGGTGAGCGCTTTGATGCGCCGCCTGAACGGCTTTCGGGACGAGGTGAGTTACGATTTTCGCCCGAATGTCGAAGTGGCGCTGAAGAAGCTGTCGGATATCCATGATGAATTAATCTCCGACATCATGAGCAAAAAGAAATAGAGGCACAAGGAAGTTGAGGTAAATCCCATGCGATTTGTGGCAATCTTGCTGGTGTTCGCGGCTTGCGCCTGGGCGCAGGAGCGCGACTTCTTGACCTCCGATGAGGTGGATCAAATCCGGGATGCGCAGGAACCGAACATGCGCCTGAAGCTGTACATTGAGTTCGCGCGGCAGCGGGTGGCGGTTTTGCAGCAGTATCTGAGCAAGGACAAACCCGGACGCTCGGCGCTGATTCACGACACGCTGGAGGATTACACGCACATTATCGAGGCCATTGACACCGTGGCGGACGATGCGCTGGGCCGCAAGCTGCCGCTGAATATCGGGATGAAAGAAGTGGCCACGGCGGAAGGCGAGATGCTTGCGACTCTGCAAAAGATCGAGGATGGAGCGCCCAAAGATATGGCGCGCTATGAATTCGTCTTGAAAAACGCCATCGATACTACATCCGATAGCAAGGAGCTTTCAGAGGAAGACCTGCACACGCGCGCTACCGAAGTGGCGGCTGAGGATAAGAAAGAAAAGCAGGAACGAAAATCCCTGGCGAGCGATGAAGACAAAAAGGCCAAGAACAGCCCGGAGGACAAGCCGGGAGTGATCAAAGCCAACGGCCAAAAGCCGCCGACGTTGTACAAACCCGGCGAGAAGCCCCCGGATCAACAGTAGACCACTTGCAATTTACGCCGTTCGCATAGCTTCCGATTTATCGCCACCGGCAATGGCCGCTTGCGCCGCCGCCAGCCTCGCGATAGGCACGCGATAGGGCGAACAGGAAACGTAGTCCATGCCGACGCGGTAGCAAAATTCCACCGAGTTGGGATCGCCGCCGTGCTCGCCGCAGATCCCGATTTCCAGTTTGGGATTGGTCTTGCGGCCGAGCGTCACCGCCTGCTGGATGAGCTTGCCGACGCCTTCCTGGTCGATAGTCTGGAACGGATCGGCCTTGAAGATCTTCAGCTCTTCGTATTTCTTCGAGAACTTCGTGTAATCGTCGCGCGACATCCCGAGCGTGGTCTGCGTTAGATCGTTGGTGCCGAAGCTGAAGAACTGGGCCACTTCGGCGATCTTATCGGCTGTCAGGGCGCCGCGCGGGATCTCGATCATGGTGCCGATCATGTACTTCATGTTCTTCATGCCGGCCTTTTCGAGCACTTCTTTCGCAACGCGTTCGACGATTTCTTTTTGCAAGGCCAGCTCGCGCTGGAATCCAACCAGCGGGATCATTACTTCCGGGATCACCTTGACGCCCTTCTTGGCCACCTGCACGGCGGCTTCGAAGATGGCGCGCACCTGCATTTCCGTAATATCGGTATGGACGATGCCTAAGCGGCAACCGCGGAAGCCGAGCATGGGATTGAACTCATGCAGGTCCTCGACGCGCTTGAGCAATGCGGGCAGCCTCTTTTTCAGTTCGCCCACCGGGATGCCGTAGCTTTCCGACATTTTCTTCTTTTCTTTGCCGCCCGCGTGCGGAAGCAGCGCGAGATCCACCATCAGGTTTTCACGCTTGGGCAGAAACTCATGCAGCGGCGGGTCCAGCGTGCGAATGATCACCGGGTATCCGTCCATGGCCTCGAACAATCCTGCGAAATCCTTGCGCTGCATGGGCAGCAGCTTTTGCAGGGCTTTGTAGCGCGTCTTTTCGTCTTCGGCCAGAATCATGGCCTGCATGTGCGGGATGCGATCGGCCGCGAAAAACATGTGCTCGGTGCGGCACAGGCCGATGCCTTCGGCGCCAAACTCGCGCGCGGCTTTGGCATCGCGCGGAATGTCGGCGTTAGCGCGCACGCCGAAGTCGCCGCGGAATTCGTCGGCCCACTTCATGAATTCGACGAACAGCGGGGACTTGGGATCGGGATCTTTGGTCTTGGCCTGGCCCAGATAAACGTCCGCGGTGCTACCGTCGAACGAAATCCAATCGCCTTCTTTGACGACGATGTCTTTGGTGCCTACTTTCACCGTGAACTGCTTCTTGTGTTCTTCGATGTGCAGCGATCCGGCGCCCACCACGCAGGGCAATCCCATGCCGCGCGCGACAACGGCGGCGTGGCTCGATTTTCCACCCACCGCAGTCAGCACGCCCGCGGCAACTTCCATGCCGTGAATATCGTCTGGTGTGGTTTCCTTGCGGACCAGGATCACCGGCCCCTTCTTGACGTTGTCGACAGCCTGGTCGGCGTCAAAAACAGCCCGTCCCACCGCCGCACCGGGCGAGGCGTCGATCCCGTTTGCGATCTTAGTGAGCGTTTTCAGAGAGGCCGAGTCAAACAACGGATGCAGCAATTGATCGAGCTGCGGCGGCGCCACGCGCAACACAGCTTCCTTCTTGTCGATCAAGCCTTCCTTCACCATTTCCACGGCGACGCGCAATGCGGCGGCGCCGGTCCGCTTGCCGTTACGCGTTTGCAGCATGTACAGCTTGCCGTTCTCGATGGTGAACTCGAAATCCTGCATGTCGCGATAGTGCTTTTCGAGATTCGAAGTGATATCGCGAAGCTGGCGATAGGCATCGGGCATCACTTTTTCGAGATCCGCGATGGGTGACGGTGTGCGAATACCCGCCACCACGTCCTCGCCCTGCGCGTTCAATAGAAATTCGCCCCAGAAAACTCTTTCGCCGGTGGCCGGATTGCGCGTGAAACCGACGCCGGTGCCCGAAGTCTCGCCCAGGTTGCCGTATACCATGGCTTGCACGTTCGCCGCGGTTCCGACTTCGTCGGGGATTTTTTCCATGCGCCGGTAAGTGACCGCGTTCTTGCCCCACCAGGAGCGAAACACGGCGTCGCGCGACATGCTGAGCTGCTCGCGCGGGTCCTGCGGGAACGGCTTTCCCGTTTCTTTCTTCACCAGCTTCTGATATTCCCCGATCACCGCTTTCAGATCTTCGGCCGACAGGTCGGTATCGAGTTTGGCTTTCGCCTTCTTCTTGCGTTCGTCGAAGATGTGATCGAACTTGTGCATGTCGATGTCGAGCGCCACTTCGCCGAACATCTGGATGAAGCGGCGATAACAGTCGTATGCGAAGCGCGGATTGGCGCTGTTTTTGGCCAGGCCTTCCACGCTCTTGTCGTTCAACCCCAGATTGAGGATGGTGTTCATCATGCCGGGCATGGAGAACTTGGCCCCGGAGCGCACGCTCACGAGCAGCGGGTCATTGGCATCGCCGAGCTTTTTGCCCATCTTCTGTTCGAGACCGGCGAGCGCTTGCGCGATCTCTTCGCCGATATCTTTGGGGACGCTGTTCTTGTTCTGAAAATAGATGTTGCAGACTTCGGTGGAGATGGTGAAGCCGGGGGGACGGGAACGCCCGCGCGGCTCATCTCGGCCAGGCCAGCGCCTTTGCCGCCGAGCACGTCTTTCATTTTTCCGTCGCCGTCGGCAGTGCCGCCGCCAAATGCGTAAACGTATTTTTTCATGATTGCCTTTCTGTGACGATTTCCGAGAAGTCAGCGATCTCGGAAAATTCAGCTAGAAGCCCCTGGAGTAGCGTCAGGCGGTTCAATCGAACCTTGGAATCTGGCGCATTCACTAGCACTTTGTCGAAAAACAGATCGATCTTCGGCCGCAAGGGCCCGATTCTCGATTCGAGAGGTTGCCCGTG
Organism: Bryobacterales bacterium; assembly: GCA_963713415.1. Classification (GTDB taxonomy): domain Bacteria; phylum Acidobacteriota; class Terriglobia; order Bryobacterales; family Bryobacteraceae; genus Palsa-89. The sequence continues at coordinate 780,804 of CAVQLV010000004.1, forward strand.
TGTACGGCGCGTCTCAAAATAGAGATCCTGTTCCGGTCCCGCTTCCAACAGGTTTACATCCAGTGTTTGCGAGTTGAAGAAGGAAGCTTGTTTCAGAATATTTTTGATGCGCTTGAAGCTGGCGGCGATGGGCTCGAAGTCGGGCGTAGTGCGGATCGCTTTGACGCGCTGAAGGCGAGATTCGAGATCGATGAGATCGGACCAGCCGGCCGCCATGCAGGCGCGAACTTCGTCGTAGGCGAAGCCGCGAACATCGCGGAAGTAATATTCGGCGCGGTCCCGCAGAAACTCGCCCTCCAACGGCGGTGCCGATTTTATCCGGCCCTCCACGATAATTCGCACGACGCCCTGGGCGGCGCGGCGAAGGCCGAATGGGTCTCGGGATCCGGTCGGCGTCATGCCGACCTTCAGGCATTCAGTGAGTGTGTCGTACTTGTCGGCAAGGCTCAGTATCCGGCCGGCGGCCGTCGAAGGGATTTCGTCTTCCATGCTGAGTGGCTTGTAGTGATCGTAGATAGCCTGGGCGACTTCTTCCGATTCGCCCTGAGCGCGGGCATAGAGGCCGCCGACGATGCCTTGCAGATCCGTGAACTCTTTCACCATGTCGGTGGTGAGATCGCACTTGCATAAGAGCGCCGCGCGTTCGCTGCCGCCAAGTTCTCTCGTTAGTGCAACCACGCGCTGGGTCTTCTCGTAATACGAACCCAACTTGGCCTGGAACGTGACGCTCTTCAAATCCTCGACGCGAGCTTCCAGCTTTTTCTTTTGATCCTGATCCCAGAAAAACCGCGCGTCGTTGAATCGTGCACGCAACACCTTTTCGTTGCCTTGCCGAACCAGGCCGTCGGGATCGGCGTTGGTGTTCATTACAGCGATGAAGTGCGGCGCGAGCTTGCCGTTGGGGTGTTCCTCCACCGATAGATACTTTTGGTGATGGCGCATTACCTCAACAAGCACTTCTTGGGGTAGGGACAAGTAGCCGCGATCGAAACTGCCGAGGATCGGGGTAGGGAATTCGGTAATGTAGGTGAGCGTGTGCAGCAGATCAGGATCCGGCTTAACGCGCAACCCTTTCGGCCGTAACAGCGCCGCAACTTCAGTTTCGATCTTCTTTCTGCGCTCCTGTGCGGAGAGGATGACGCCACTCTCTCTCAACCTGCTCTCAAAATCATCGATATGGACGACCACTTTATCGGCCACCCCGCGACGTCCACGAGTGACCATGCCGGAATCCACGCCAGCAATCTGGAAGTTCACGATTCCATCGCCCAGCAGACCCACCAGCCAGCGAATGGGGCGAATAAAGCGCTCGGCTCCTTTCCCGTTCCAAACCATGGTCTTAGGCCACTGGATCTTCAGAATCAGATTAGGCAGATCGCGCGCCAGAACCGCTGCCGTGGCCTGTCCTTGGGTTCGTTTTGCAAAAGCGAAATATTCGCCCTTGGCAGTCGTCTGTTTGCCCAACTGATCTGCGGTGGTTCCCATCTTTTTCGCAAATCCCGCAGCCGCGCCTGCTCCAGCCGACGTCGACGGTCCCATCACCAACTCTTCGACATCCGCCTGCCGATCTAGCAATCCTTCGGCACGCAGTACCAAACGGCGCGGCGTGGCATCCACGGAGGCAACTCGTCCACCCAGGGCCTGCTGGTCGAGCAACGCTTGAAACATATCCTGCAAGTTGTTCAATGCAGGAACAATCATCCAGTCGGGAATCTCTTCGGTTCCGATTTCCAGCAGAAAGAGCAGGCTCAAGCGACTGCCTCACTTTTCGCGCCGATCTCGACCATCCATGCTTCCGCCACACTCAAGGCCAGCCTGCGCACACGCCCGATCACGCCCACGCGCTCCGTCACGCTAATCGCACCCCGTGAATCGAGCAGATTAAAAACGTGGGAACACTTGAGAACCTGATCGTAAGCGGGCAGAACCACGCCCTTTAGCTTGATCAGCCTCTGGCATTCTTTTTCGTGCAGATCGAACAGCGTCCAGAGCATATCCACGTCGGCCAGCTCGAAGTTGTATTTCGAAAATTGCTGCTCGTCTTTGAGGCGAACGTCGCTGTAGCGGAACCCAGGCGCCCACTCGATGTCGTAGACGCTGTCGACATTCTGCAAGAACGCGACGATGCGCTCCAGTCCGTAGGTGAGCTCGGCAGGGATTAAATCCAAATCGAAGCCACCACATTGTTGAAAATACGTGAACTGCGAAATCTCCAGGCCATCCAGCATCACCTGCCAGCCGATGCCCCACGCGCCCAGGGTCGGCGCTTCCCAGTTGTCCTCTTCAAACTTGATGTCGTGCTTTCCCAAATCGATGCCAATCGCCTGCAAGCTGCCGAGATACAGGTCGATGACGTCGGCGGGCGCGGGCTTCAGGATCACTTGCAACTGCTGGTGCTTGTAGAGCCGGTTGGGATTCTCACCGTAGCGTCCGTCGGCGGGGCGGCGGCTCGGTTGCACATAGGCCACGCGATACGGGTCCGGGCCAAGAACGCGCAGAAATGTTTCGGGCGCCATGGTGCCGGCTCCGACCTCGACGTCGTACGGCTCCTGAATGATGCAGCCGCGATCAGACCAGTATTTCTTCAGCGCCAGGACCGTCCCCTGAAACGTCACAGAGCCTCCAGAATCACCGGCGTGCGCAGCTTGCGCTCGACGTGTTCTTCGATCAATCGGTTGAGCGCGCGCCGCACATCCGCCGCGGTTTCCTTGGCCCAGGGACGTGCGGCGAGCAGTTGGATGGGTGTGACAAGCATCTCTTCGACGATGGCGCGCGAATCAGCGCTGACGCGAAGGTCCGGCAAAAGGCCAGCCAGCCGCACGGACCAAAGCGCGAAGTACGTTACGGCGGCCCACACATTGCCTCCCGCGTGCAGCGAATCGAGCACTGCGATCAGCAGGCGGAAATGGCGCTCGTTGGTTTCGCTCGGTGGCAGCAACTGCTCTGTAACTTCCGCCAGATAATCGAGCGCAACGCTCGATTCGTAGTTTGAGGCCAGCGCGAACTGGGATTGCGTCAGTTCACAGGAATTCAGGCTAACCAGCTCGCGATTCTCCTTCTGATAGTAAGAGACGGTTGCATGTGACAGTCGTTCCAAGCCGGACCCGAAGCTGCTTTTCGGCCTGCGCGCCCGCCGCGCCACGCCCCTCAGTTTGCCCTGATCGCGTGTAAAAAAGCTGACGATGAGGTCGGCTTCACGAAACGGATAAGTCTGCAGGATGAAGCTATCGCTCATTCGAGCGGGCATTCGGGCGAAGGCACTTTAAGTGACTAGATTAGCAGGTTTCCAGGTTGTTCAGAGAGGTGCGGCGCAGCACGCCACGCGAACTATGCGCGCCGGGCCTTGGGAGCAGGTGAATCGAATGCCTGGCTGAGCTTTTGCGAACCGAGAAGTTGTCCCGTTTCCTTGGCGAGCAGTACCCACAGTCCGTAAATATCCCAGCTTGCGACCACAAGAAAAATGATCATCGCTAGGAAGGAACCGCGCCCCAGCCACACGCACAGCAGGATCTTCGAAAGGAATACCGCCGCGGCGGCGTATCGAGCCCACGGCTTTTGCTGGGACAGTCCCCAACCAGCCAGGAAGTAGAGCGCCGCAAAGACGAGCAACGCCAAGGTCATGAACCAGGCCACGAATGCGATTCCGGATAGTTCCCGGAATCCTGGTAAGGTGCTGGACTGGGGCCCGGTGACCACATAATGCCCCACCAGTAACGCGATCACGCCACAACCGGAGCCGCCGGCGAAACCGGCATAGGCTACCTTCTTGAGACCGTTTGCCAGCAGCTTGACGTGGCGGAGCGCGGCCTCCGGAGTTTGAACAAAGAATGAGCCGCTAGCCATCACCCCATGAATATCGGCCCAGCGGCTCCCATTCTTTAATGCCGCCAGATTCCCGGTGGCTGGTAAACTCTGGGCGTGGGCTTGTCCGTGAATCGGGAGACTACAAATGCCGGGCTTTGTGCTACTTGCGAGCACGTGCGCCGCGTGACCTCCGATCGGGGCTCGGTGTTTTATCTATGCCAGCTCTCGAAGGTGGACCCGAATTTTCCCAGGTATCCGAGGCTGCCGGTGCTCGCGTGTTCAGGCTACGAACGCGACAACATCAAGGAGCGCAACCCGTCGCAATGAGGACTTTGCGGGCCAATTCGCAAATTCGCATGTTACTCAGCGGCCTGAGGCGGGTGCCTGATTCCACTAGCGCCCTTTGCGAACCACCGTGATATCCTCGCCACGCGCAGCCGAATCCGACTGCAGCCCGGTTTCGCCTGCCGCCAGGTAAACGTGAGTGGGAGCGTCCTTATGAATGCTGGTCGTGAGTGGAACTACCGGCACGGTGGCGGCGCGCTCGTGCCGATTCCGCGCGTTCAGTGAGATCATGAGCACAACTGGGGGCGGTTCGGAGATTCGGTCAGCGCGAAGTCACTCCATTGGGCTTGCTACGCCACTTCTTGGTCGGGAAGAGAAGAGTAGTACGCGGAAACCGATTTTTCGATTCCTGCCCGCTCCTGCCGGCCGCGTTTGCGAAGAGTCTCGAGGAAAGCCACCGACTCGGGCGAGAGCATGTAGCTCTTCTTTGCCTTGCGTTCGGTTTTCTTGGACGTGTTACGCATAATGATCCTACCGGCTAGCATGCCTGTCGCAGACCACAGTCATCGCCTGCTCAACCTAACCCTCAGCAGAACGTCGAGCTTGAGGTTCCCATAAGTGATCGTGATTTTCCCCGATCCTGGCGCTACCGGTGTCACGATACCTTGCGGATCCACCGTGGCGACGGCTGGGTCGCTCGAAATATATTTGATCCGGCTGGATTGCGAGAGATCCTCAGTCGCGTGGTCAGCGTAGAGTCCGGTGACCGAAAAGTATCGTTTCTGATCGATCGTGAAGTCCGCGACGATTGGATAAACGCTGATACTAACCGGCGACTCGGTGCGTTCGACCAGGATGTTGATCGGGTCAGAGTTTACGAGTTGCCCTGTGGGCGCGCCGAACGCAACAGCGGTGAGCGCGTATTTGTCTGGCCTGATGTGCGCGGGGATGTAAACCGTGAACCGATAAGGCGGCGTATCAAGTTTCTCTTTAGCGAACCCAATGGGATCAAAGCCGATTACCGTTACAAGTCTGAAAGCTCCCTCAGGAGGTGAGACCTCGACCGTCACAGTCAACGATTCACCCGGATGAACATGAGTGCCATCGGCTGGTGAGGTGATCCGAAAGCTGGGCTGCGCCGCGAGGAATCCCGCGAAAGCAAACGCCGAAACCAGAACGTGGGCGAGGCGGGCCATAGCTTGTACAGCTAGGATCGTCCAAACCGGCGCAGCGGATTATGGCGGTAACTTTAGTGCCTACTTCGCGAGCGACTGCGCGGCCGCCAGCGCCGTTTCGTAGTTCGGATGATCGGCCACTTCCTTCACATACTCGACGTGTTTGATGGTGTCATCCTTATCCAAAACGAAAATCGCCCGGCTTTCGATGCGCATGTCTTTGATCAGCGTCCCGTAGTTCTCGCCGAACGAGCCCGAGCGGTGATCGGACAGCATCTTGATCTTGTCGATCCCGAAATTCCCGCACCAGCGCTTCTGCGCGAACGGCAGGTCCATGCTGATGGTGTAAAACTCGATGCCCGGCAGCTTGGCGGCCTCTTCGTTGAAGCGCTTGGTCTGCGCGTCGCACACCGGCGTGTCGAGCGACGGCACCACGCTGAAAATGCGCACGGCCTTGCCGGTGCTCGCCAGATTCACGGGCTGGAGTCCGTCATTCACCGCGCTGAAATCGGGCGCCTTGTCGCCGGTCTTGAGCTCGGGGCCCAGCAGGGTCAGCGGATTTCCTCTCATCGTCGTTGCTCCAGGTCTTTCCATGAACTCTCCTCGGTTTTGTTTGATTGAATTTCGACCCTATTGTAGCAACTCGTCCAACTTGAGCAACTCATCCAACTTGTCCACCTCGGTGGTTGGAAGCTGGCAAGCGTAGTTGCTGCATACATACACGCAGGCATGGCCGTTCAGCTCGTGCATGCTCGATGCGGATGGAAAAAATGGCGCGCCTGCGCGCAGCGTGATGGTGTACGGCAGGAATCGCGCGCGAATGTGGTGCAGGAATTCACGCGTCTCGCGGGCATCGGCCGCGCCTGCGATCACAACTTCCCGGCGACGGGCCAGGTAGTAATCGAGCCCAACCAGCATCTGCGGCACGGCGACGGATTGCTGGGCGATCTTCGACCCGAGCGCACGCAGGGTTCGCTCTGCGGCCTCGCGATAATCCGCGCGATCGGTGAAATGCGCCAGCCGCAATAGATCCAGCAGTGCGACTGCATTTCCCGATGGCTCGGCGCCATCGTAATCGTCCTTGATGCGCAGCACCAGGCTGGGATCGCCCGCTGCCGTACTAAAGAATGCGCCGTCGGCGGTGTCCTCGAATAGCTCGCGCATTCTGCCGGCGAGCTGGATCGCGTTTTCGATATGCCGCGGGTCGAAGTCCGCTTCATAAAGATCCAGCAATGCGCCGATGAAGAACGCATAGTCGTCCAGGAATCCGGCGATGGCCGCATCGCCATCGCGATAGCGGCGCTGCAAGTTGCCAGTCCTCACGTCGTACATCCGCGTCAAAATAAATCCGGTTGCCCGCTGCGCCGCTTCCAGGTATCGAGCGTCATCCAATATCTGCGAGCCTTTCGCGAACGCCGAAATCATCAGGCCATTCCAGGCGGTGAGGATTTTGTCGTCGAGGTGCGGACGGATGCGCTTCGATCGGATCGCCAGCAGAGCGGCCTTTGCCGGTGCTAATTCGGCTTCGGTAGCGTCGTCCAGCGATTCGTCCAAATACAGGATGTTTTTGCCGGTGAACTCGCCTTGCGGGTCGTCAGGAACATTGCCATCGCGCCGGACGCCGTACACGGAAGCCAGATTCGGATACCGTTCCAGCTCCGCCGCGCTCCAAATATAGAACGCGCCCTCGCCTTTTTCCTTGGGATGTGCCGGGTCGATCACGCTGTCGGCATCCTCCGCCGAATAAAAACCGCCGTCGGGATGCGTCATGTCCCGCAACACATAATCGAGTGTGCTGCGCGCGATCTTCGCGTAGAACGGATCGTGCGTGATCTGGTACGCCTCCAGGTAGGACACCGCTAGCTGCGCCTGATCGTACAGCATCTTCTCGAAGTGCGGAACAAACCAGCGCTCGTCGACCGAGTAACGGTGAAAACCGCCGCCCAGTTGATCGTGCATGCCGCCGTTGGCCATGGCGCGCAGAGTTTCGAGCGTCATGTCGAGCGCTTCCTGGCTGCGCGATCGCGCGTAATAGCGCAGCAGGAAATTGAAAACCACCGGCCGCGGGAACTTGGGCGCGCCGCCGAATCCGCCGTGGGCTGAATCGAACATGCGGCGGAACTGCTGGAACGCGGAATCGAGGACCGTCTGGTCCGGCATCCCGATGGACGGCCCCGCACCCGCGTATTGCGCGAGCTGTGCCACCACGTCGTTACTGGATTCGAGGATACGGGCGCGATCGTTTCGCCAGGCTTCGGCGATCCGCTGCAAAACGGCGCCAAACCCCGGCCGCCCGTAGCGATTGTCCGGCGGAAAATATGTGCCGCCGAAGAACGGTTTGAGCTCCGGCGTGAGGAACACCGACATGGGCCAGCCGCCGCCGCCCGTGGATGCCTGCACAAAGGTCATGTAGATCCGGTCCACGTCGGGCCGCTCTTCGCGATCCACCTTCACGGGCACGAACCAGCGATTGAGAATAGCGGCGAGTTCTTCGCTCTCAAACGATTCGCGCTCCATGACGTGGCACCAGTGGCACGTGGAGTAGCCGACGGACAAGAAGATGGGCTTGTCTTCAGAGCGCGCTTTTTCAAACGCAGCCTCGCCCCACGGATACCAGTCCACCGGATTGTGGGCGTGTTGCTGCAGGTAAGGGCTTTTCTCGCTGATCAGATGATTGGCCAATGTGCTCTCGTTTTCCCGTGCCACGCTTCAACTGTAGCGAGATGGATGCCCTATGTCATGTTGCATTTCCGGGGTAAGTAACCTGCGAGGGTGTAACACCATAGCCCCCGCTGTCATCCAAGAGATTGGGGGAGGCCGTGCGAATAGCTCAAATTGCACCTCTCTATGAAAGCGTTCCACCGGCATTATACGGAGGAACGGAGCGCGTAGTTTCCATTCTCACCGAGGCATTGGTTGAAATGGGGCATGACGTTACGCTTTTTGCGAGCGGGGACTCCCGAACGTCGGCCACGCTGGTGGCTCCGTGCGATCGCGCATTGCGGCTGGACAGCCGCTGCCGCGATCCACTGGCGTATCACATGATCATGCTGGACGAAGTGTTCCGGCGGGCCGACGAATTCGACGTTCTGCATTTCCATGTCGACTATCTTCACTTCGCGCTGTCGCAAAGGTATCCCATCGCCGACATCACCACGCTGCATGGCCGCTTGGATCTGCCGGAGCTGGGTGTCATTTATCGACAATTTGCGGAACGTCCGCTGGTATCCATCTCGAATTCGCAGCGTGAACCGCTGCCTTGGGCCAACTGGAGGGCCACCATCTATCACGGTTTGGATGTAAGAAAGTTCCCATTTGAGCCGCAGCCAGGAAAGTATCTGGCATTTCTGGGACGAATCTCGCCCGAAAAACGCGTGGATCGGGCGATCGAGATTGCGAAGCGCACCGGCCTGCCGCTGCGCATCGCGGCCAAAGTCGACCGGGTGGATGCGGAATATTTCCGGGCAAAAATCGAACCGTTGCTGGACCATCCGTTGATCGAATACATCGGAGAAATCGGTGACGACCAGAAAGGAAGCTTCCTCGGTGGCGCGCGGGCGCTGCTGTTCCCCATCGATTGGCCGGAGCCGTTCGGGCTGGCCATGATCGAGGCCATGGCTTGCGGCACTCCGGTGATCGCGTTCCAACATGGATCGGTCCCCGAAGTGATCGACCCGGGCATTACCGGGCTGATTGTGAACAGCGTGGCGGAGGCCGTGCGAGCGGTTCAGGAGATCGAGAACGTTGACCGCGCACAATGCCGAATGGCCTGTGAACAACGTTTTTCGGCGCGCAGGATGGCGAACGATTACCTCGCGGAATATGATCAGCGCTTGGAGGAAACTTTTCCCGGCGCCGCGCGGACAGTGGCATGAGCGCTCTCAGCGAAAGTTTGCAACCGCTTTATACAATTCAGGCAACGGCTGCCCCGGCCGGCAAGCGGACGCGCGTTTTAAAGCAGGACGATACCTTCGGCGTCTTCGACGAGTACGGCGACCTGGATTCGGAGTCCGTTAAGGAAGAAGGAATCTTCCACAAGGGGACGCGATTCTTGTCCAGGCTCCAGTTGAAACTGGTGGGTAGCCGTCCGGTACTGTTGAGCTCCACCATCCGGCGGGACAATGTGCTGCTGTCGGCGGATCTGACGAATCCTGGCGTATTTCGTGACGGGAACCTGTTGCTTCCGCATGGCACGCTGCACATCCGCCGGTCTCAATTTCTCTGGCACGGCGTACTGCACATGAAAGTCGCCATCCGGAATTTTTCGCTCGCTCCGATTGAGGTCGGGCTGCTGATCGAATTCGGTGCCGATTTTGCCGACATCTTTGAAGTTCGGGGTGAAACACGTGCCAGGCGCGGAGTTTTGCACCCGCCCCGTTTGGAGTCCGGCTCAGAAAACGATCAGGGCGTGGTGCTTGCCTATGATGGCCTGGACGACGTGCCGCGACGCACTATCATCCGATCTTCTCCGCCCGTGGAGATCGTTCTGCCTTCCATGCTGCATTTTGGCGCTCATCTTATTCCGCATGAGCAGCATTCGGTGGAATTCACTTTCGCGTTTCAGAGCGGTGCGGATGCCCCCACCAGTGACGACTATGCAGCCAGTGAGCGGCTGGCCACCAGCGAAATGGCTGGCCCGGATCGCGTACCTGCGGTCTTGAGCACCTCCAATCCGCAGTTCGACGAATGGCTGGAACGCTCGCGCATGGATCTGAACATGTTATTGACCGTTGGTCCGCACGGGACGTATCCGTACGCCGGCGTGCCGTGGTTCAGCACGCCATTCGGCCGCGATGGAATCATCACGGCGCTGGAGTGTTTGTGGATCGCTCCGCAGATGGCACGCGGCGTTCTGGAGTATTTGACAGCCACGCAGGCCACCGATGTATCCGCCGAACAGGACGCGGAACCCGGCAAGATTCTGCATGAAGCGCGCGACGGAGAGATGCCGGCGCTGGGCGAAGTCCCGTTTAAACGCTACTACGGAAGCATTGACGCTACGCCGCTCTATCTGATGCTGGCCGGCGCGTATTACCAAAGGACCGGCGACCTGGAATTCATCCAGTCCATCTGGCCCGGCATCGAACTCGCATTGAAGTGGGTGGATGTGTACGGCGACACCGATGGCGATCAGTTCATCGAATATCGGCGGCATTCCTCCAAGGGCCTGGTGCAGCAAGGCTGGAAGGATTCGCAGGATTCGATTTTCCACGCTAACGGCCAGCTGGCCGAACCGCCCATTGCGTTATGCGAGGTGCAAGGCTACGCGTATGCGGCCAAAGCCGGCATCGCTTCCATCGCGGCCGCGCTGGGCCGCCAGGACCTAGCCCAACGGCTGAGGTCGGAGGCGGAGAGCCTGCGCGATAAATTCGAAGCTGCGTTCTGGAGTGACACGCTCGGCGCCTATGCACTGGCACTGGACGGTGAGAAAAGGCCGTGCGAAGTGATGACATCCAATGCCGGTCAATGCCTGTTCAGCGGCATCGCCAGCCAGGCGCACGCGGAGCAGTTGGTGCAACAGTTGGAATCGGATGTGTTGTTCTCCGGTTGGGGAATTCGAACGGTGGCCGAAGGCGAATCGAGATTCAATCCGATGTCCTACCACAATGGCTCAGTGTGGCCCCACGACAACGCGTTGATCGCCGCCGGACTGGCGCGCTATCGGCTGACCACTCCGGCCTCGAACATTCTGGCCGCGCTTTTTCAGGCGAGTACACATTTCGATTTCGGTCGTCTTCCCGAACTGTTCTGCGGCTTCTCGCGGCGCGCCGGAAAAGGACCTACGCTGTATCCGGTTGCTTGCTCCCCACAGGCGTGGTCCGCGGGTGCGGCGTTCCTGCTGCTGGAAGCTTCCATGGGACTGTCGATCGATGCGCCCAAGAAGCGAATCGTTTTTGCGCGGCCGGTATTGCCGCCGTTCTTAGAACAAGTGAGTATTCGAAATCTCACGGTTGCTAATGCCTCCGTCGACCTAGTGCTTTTCCGTTCCGGCCCCGGAGTAGCTGTGACAGTTGAGAGCCGTTCGGAAGACCTCGAAATCGCGGTCTTGCAATAGGCGTCCGGCGGCGCGCAGGGTGCTAGGCGCCCTTGGGAAGCTTCTTCCACAACCGGTGAACCTTCTCCAGGTCGGCGACGAACCGTTCATATTCCAGGTGGCGTTGCGCTTCGTCCGGCGCGCGCAGGATCGCGGAGGGATGAACGGTGGAGGTGACATGCGGCGCCCACGAATTGCGAACGAACTGCCCGCGCTCTTTGGTCAGCCGGTAGCTTGCACCAAGGATGGACTGCGCGGCGGTTGCGCCCAAACATACGATGATCTGGGGCTGGATCAAATTGATTTCCGCCTCCATCCACGGACGGCAGGCGCGTATTTCAAGTCCGCTGGGCTTTTTGTGTAGCCGTCTCTTACCACGCTCTTCGAATTTGAAGTGCTTCACCGCGTTCGTTACGTATACCAGCGACCGATCGATGCCGGCCTCCGCCAGGGCGCGATCCAGCAGTTTTCCGGAGGGGCCGACAAACGGATGGCCCCGGCGATCTTCTTCGTCGCCGGGCTGCTCGCCGATGAAAACAATTTGCGCCGAGTTTGGTCCTTCGCCGAACACCGCCTGGGTGGCGTGAGCGTACAAATCGCACCCCTGGCATTTTTGAACGGCTTCCCGCAGCGCGCGCGGTGTGAGATGGTCAGGAATGTATTCGGCGGCGGTGGTGGATTCTGTTCGTGTCATGGTTCGCCTCTCCTATTCCGCAGCAACTTGTTAGCCACAAGGGCCAATCTGAAACTTAGTGCGCGGCGCGCCTGTCTAGAAATGTAGAGGGAGAAATGAACGGAAACCAACAAGGAGACCTTTATGCCTGAAAAAAAGACGCTAGAGCGCGCCCGGCGAGACAAGCGCGAGGGCAAGGCTCCGTCCACGCAAGCTGGAGAATTCGTGAAAGAAGAGATGGACCATGTGCGGGAAGGGAAGCATGGGGCTCGCTCCGCAAAGCAGGCTGTGGCGATTGGCCTCTCGAAAGCCCGGCGGGCGGGAGTGAAGCTTCCGCCGCCAAAGAGGGGCAAGGCTTCGGCCCGCACTCGCAAGCAGGCGGCTCGGGACAACGCCAGGGGGTCCAATCGGTCGAGTCACGCGCCTTCGCGGAAAAGGTCGCGCGGCGTTACGTCTGCTCTGAAGCGCGAAGGTCATGAGTCCGCATCGCACACCGCCCTTTCGCGCCAGTCGCACGCCAGCGCGCGAAGCCGTAGTGCGGCGAATCGAAGCGCGGCTGCCAGGAAGGCTGCTCAAACCAAGGGTGCGGCCGGACGCAAACAAGCCGCCCAGAAAGCCGCCCGCACCCGAGCTCGCCGGTCACGATAGGTTCGGCGTCCGGCTTCTCAAGAAATCGCGCAAAACGGAGCGCGGCGCGAAAATAGTCTTGGCCTGTTTTGTGCTGCGCGCCGCGCCCATTGCGCTTTTAGCGGCCCCGTGCCGGGGGCGGAGGCAGCGTGCCGCCTTCGGCCAGGATCTTCATGTTCTTCAGCGCCTGGGTGAACCGCGTGGTTCTTTGCGCGATGTCCTTTTCGCGCGCGGCGTCGTCCGGCAGCATGGAGTTATCAAAGACCAGGGTGTAAACGAGTTTACACGTGCTGGCCGTAACTGGCCTGGCTTCGAGCGTACCGTGATAAAGATTGTACGGCCGGCCCTCCCGCACAGGCTGCGTGTAGGTGTAAGAAAGTTCTGTCTTCCCCACCAGGACCTCGCTGCCAATGGACCGGATGGCGCCGTATTCACCGTCCTTGCCCGAGACAATTGTGCAGGGGACCTGCAGCCACTCGCCGATGTCGCAGTACTTGCCTATACGTTTCCAGACTTCGGCGGCGGGGCGGTCCACGGTGATCTCCATCGGAATAAAAACGTAGTTGGGATGTTCAACCACGGTGCTGACCGGTGTGGCCGGCGGGCCCTGCGCGCTGGCAAGGTGTGCCAGTGAGACGATTGCAATCGCGCAGGGGGCGGCTATTCTACTGAAGTGATTCCGCATGGATTCCTCCCAAGGTGGTTCGGTGTTTGTACTGAAGCACATGTTGTCACAGGCAAGGCGGGGGAATCAAGCGGGCGAACGAATTGGTTTCAGCGGCAGCTTACCGGCCCGTCCCGCTGCAAAGAAACATTTCCGCGTTCGAGACCGGTTGCTAATGGGCATTCTTCGGTCACCGGATGCAGGCGAGACTTCGTTTCTCCGCTGTGGGGTGCGGTCTGATGAGCCCCCGATTCTGTTCGGCTCTCCTTTAGGATGGACCACGTTGCGGGGATATTAGATGGGTGAGCACGCTTTTTTAATAACTTTCGAAAGTATCGGCCTCTGATCCCCATTAGAATTGCGTGAAGTTATCTTTCGTTGCTCTGACACCTTAGTTCCCGATCCCCGTCCGTGACCGTCTTCGGCGAGGGGAAGTTCTTGCCAATGCGTTGTGAATGATTTTTTATACTGTCCTGCCTTAAGAAAGGATGGAGGAGAAAAATGCGGACTAATTGTTTGTCCAGACTGGGCGTCGTGGTACTGGCTGGGCTTTGTGCCGTTCCGGCACTGTTCGGAACGGATTATACGTACACAAAGATCACGGATGACGCGCCGGGTTCGACATTGGGTGCTTACAGTTCTTTCTTAGGTCCTTTTTTGATCAATAGCGGCGGTGCCGTGGCGTTTACGGCGAGTTCTTCTGCCGTTGGGGAGGTCGGTATCTACACCGGCTCCGCCAGTGGCATCAACACGGTGTACGTGGGTGGTCTTACGTTTGGTTCGCCTATCGTGTTCGGGGCCACCGGCTTCAACGATTCCGGCACGGTGGTTTACTTGACCGAGGCGCGGGCGGTTTATACGGCGACAGCGGGGGGAACACCGTTCATGGTTAGCGCTCCGACCTCGACCGGACATTCTGGCATTTTCCCCGGAGTCAACAACGCTGGAACGGTCGCTTACGGAGGCGATCCGTCGAATACCACCATCCTGACGAGGACTGGCACGGCCGATGCCCAAACGCTGGTGAGCGCTACAGCGCTGCCCGGGTCGAGCGCGCTAGCTGCTCCAACGCTGACCGGCTTGGCGATCAACAATTCCGGCACGGTCGTTTTCTATGCCAGCCAAGTAGCCAGCGGCGCCAGTTGCCGTTGCGGCATTTACACCGCGGGTCCAGGAGCGCCAACACCGGCAGCGCCGCTTCAGGAAATCCTTTCTGCCAGCGTTGTTCCCCAGATAAGCAATAACGGGGCGATCGCGTTTTTGGGAACTTACCAGGGCGTCAAAGGCGTATTCGTGGCCAGCAACGGCCAGATAGCGGCTGCGGTAGACCTCGGAACGCAAGTGGTTTCGCTGGGGAGCTCCAGCAACGTAAGTGTAAACAGCAAGGGTGAAGTCGCGTATTGGGCGAAGTTCGGCATCTCTCCCTTCGTCGAAGGCATATTCACGGGGCCGGACCAGGTTGCGGATAAGGTCATTGGCACGGGAGATCCGCTGTTTGGATCCGTGGTTTCCGATATTGCTGAATCTCAAGTTGCTGGCCGATTTTTGAACGACAACGGCCAGGTGGCGTTCTCTTACAAGCTGTCCAATGGGCTCTCGGGTATTGCAGTTGCGACACCCGTGGCCTCGGGAACCCCGCCTCCGAGTCTGGCCGCTAACGGGATTGTGAATGGGGCGTCCTTTGATGGTGAGGCTCCCGCCGCTCCAGGAGCCATCGTTTCGATTTTCGGAACCAACTTCATTTCGCAATTGGCTGTGCCCGGCGGCGACCCGCTGCCAACGTCGCTCGATGGCGTGAGCGTGACATTCAATGGGACCAAAGCGGCGCTTTTCTTCGTTGCGCCCGGGCAGATCAACGCGCAGGTGCCCTTTGAAGTAACGGGGTCATCCGCCACCGTACAAGTAACCACTCCCGCCGGAACCAGCAATACGGAAACCATCAATCTAGCTCCGGCATCGCCCGCCATCTTCACCGCGAACCAGAACGGCGTGGGCCAGGCAGTAGTGGTTTTCGCCAATACAACCACGATTGTAGGTCCCATCAAAACGGGCACCGATTGGAGACCTGCAAAAACCGGCGACACCATCACGATCTACTTGAACGGCCTCGGCGCGGTAACTCCTCCCATCAACGACGGATGGAACTCATGCGATCAATCGATCTGCGCGCCCGACTTTTCCAACCTCACGCTGCGGAACACAGCGGTTCGCCCGGTGGTTACGATTGGCGGTGTCACTGTCCCGGATAACTTGATCCTGTTCTCCGGTCTCACGCCGGCATTTGCGGGCCTCTATCAGATCAACGTCACGATTCCGGACGGAATCACAGTGAGCAATCAAGTGCCGGTGGTGATTCAAATGGGCAGCACCTCGAGCCCGGCGAATGTTTCGATTGCAATGCAGTAAAAATTTGATGAGAGAGCCAATGAAAAACCCTTTAGTCTCCGGCGAGCTCACGCTCACCCGCGTCTCCATATCGAGCCGCTTCCGGGCGTTACCGTTTCAAGTTCTGCTGTGTCTGTTGTTGAGCTTCGCGTGCAGCCTGCGCGCGCAAACGCCAGTCTACGTGGGCGTGGACTACGGGCTCCTCAAGAGCACGGACGCCGGCGCTACCTGGAATATGGTGAACGTTCCTCTGAACACTCCGTTCCTGAAGGGATACGTCACGCCAGAATTTTTGGCCATGGATCCCCAGAACGCTTCGAAGATTTATTTCATCGGTTTCGCGGCGGGCGCGTCATCGTTCTTCGCCAGCTCCGATGCCGGCGCCACCTGGACTGTCACGCCCTTTATCGGGCTGCAACCCACCCATTTGGCTGTGGACTTCGCGGGCCAGGTAATCTACATCTCTGCCATCGACGCCCAAAACAATGCCTCGCTGTATAAGAGCACCAATACGGGCGCAAACTGGACGCGGCTCACGTTACCCAACACGCAGGCGGACCCTGCGGGCTCAAATCCTTTTGGCATACCAGTGAACAACTTCCTCGTGGCTCCGGCCGTTTCAGGCACAGTATATGTCCCAAACGCCGGTAACAACCTCTTTAAGAGTACGGATTTCGGGAGCACCTGGACGGATATCTGGGCGAACGTCGCTCAAAGCCTGCGTAAGGATCCTACCAACGTCGATCCGCACAACCACTTGAATTGGTATGCCGTCACCGGCGGTTCGGTGTCCAGCGCATTGTTCAAGAGTACGGACGGCGCATCCACCTTCACCCAGCTCGACGTTCCGAGCGATGAGGTGACCTCGGTGAGCGTGGGGGCGGTTTCGAGCACGGTTTACGCCACCGGCGACGTGAAGGGACTCGGTGCAACCGTCCTGAAATCAACCGACGGTGGCGACACCTGGACGCCCCTTCAGAACGGGCTGTTCACCACAATCAGCGGCATCGTCTGGGCCGACCCGGTGGATGCATCCACCGTGTTTGTCAACGATTCCATCTACCCCAATAGCTTCTACGTCTCCACTGACGGCGGCGCGCATTTCAATCCGAGCACGCTCCCCAAGGGACCTCCTGACTGCGTGCCGGGTAATTGTGAGGTACCAGAGGTCCACGATCTTTTGTTCGCGGCATCTATCCCATCCCCGCCCGTCGTCACGTCCGTGGTGAATGGCGCAAGCTTCCGGCCGGGGGTGGTGGCCAATTCGTGGGTCACGATACAGGGCACCGGTCTCGCTCCCAAAACCGACGACTGGAGTAACTCCATCGTCAATGGAGCTCTGCCCACGTCGCTCGATGGCGTGAGTGTGACCATGGGCGGCAAGCCGGCGTACGTTTACTTCATATCATCCGGACAACTCAACGTGCTGGCGCCCGACGTTCCCGCCGGTCCGATCACCGTAACCGTGACCACCGCTGGGGGCACGAGCGCGAACTTCGCAACCACCGGGAGTATTTACGATCCGGCATTTTTCCTTTGGCCCGGTAACCAGGCCGTGGCAACGCGAACCGATTACAGCTTTGCAGCCAAGCCCGGCACCTTCGCAGGCGCAACCACGGTCGCGGCGAAACCCGGCGAGACCCTGATCCTGTGGGCCACCGGCTTCGGTCCGACCAAGCCAGCCGCACCGGGTGGAGTTGCTGTCCCCAGCGATCAGACGTACGCAACGGCCACTTTGCCATCCATCAGCATCGGCAACATTCCGGCTGCCGTCGCCGGCGCCGCGCTGGCGCCAGGCTCGGCCGGGTTGTACCAGATCGCGATCACTGTACCCGCTTCCCTCACCGATGGAGACTGGCCCATTCAAGCCACCATCGGCTTCGTGTCGTCGCCCGCCGGCACTCTACTTTCCGTTCACCAGTAGAGGACATTATGAAAACAAAAGTGGTCCAGCGTGTACGCCGGCGGCACAGCGGTGAAAAGCTTCACTTGGCGAACAGCGCGCGCGGGAGTGGGCCGGGATCGCCCGAGAGAATTACCGGAGCCCACTGCAGGAAACTGGCCGTCTTCGGATTCTTGAGGAGCTGTAGTTGCGCTTCGCGCAAAGCCTCCGCACGACCCTTTCCGGCGCTCAGCTCACGATAGAAGCCATCCATCAGCGTCCGTTGGGACGCGTCATCCACTTTCCACAGTGGCGCTACGGACGTCTTCACTCCGGCGATCGCGGCCGCTCGCCGCATTCCAAAAACGCCTTCGCCCGACGACGGAACGCCATCCGCCATCCGGCACTGAGAAAGGACCAGCATTTCGGTGCCTTGCAAATCGAGCGACTGCAACTCCAGAGCGGTCAGCATTCCGTCCTGCGATGACGCGCCGCCGCGCCCATAGGCTTCTTCCAGCACGATCGCCGAAAGACTCATGACTCGCGTCGCGGGATCCAGCGCCGCGAGCTGGCAGCCAGGACTTCCCGGAGTGGCGCGGCAATTCTCGTTGCCGCGCACAATCCCGTGACCAACGATGTGCAGCAGCGCCGGCCGATGAAGTTGCTTGATGCGCTGCTCTGTCGCCTCGCCTTCCCCGAGCAAGCGCGCATGGGGAAACCATCGTTGCACGTCGCGCGCTTCAACTTCGGCATCCTCGAGGCGTTCCAGACGATCCGCTCGAAATGAGCTCGCGGCCAGAGCGCCTGACGACGGCTTGGCGCCTGGCGTGGGTTGCGCGCCCGCTCCCGGACTCACTGCGATGACGATCGAATTCGGGGCGGAACTTGCCAGACTTGCGGGCGCGGCGAGTTCGCGGCCGGCGGAAACATAGCTGGTGGCGAAGTGCTCGATCAGAAAATGGCCGCGGCTGTCAGAAAGGGCCGCAAACGGAACAAGATTGAGCATTCCATCGGGTGCGATGCGCAACCGGTGGATGCCAGCGCCTCGCCAAATGGCCGAAAAGGCGGGAGCCAGCTTCGACGAAAGTGTCTCCATTGCGTCGCGCGCGGTTTGTGCGGCCGAATCCGCGTTGCGCTTCTCACCGCGCGTGCGTGCGACGCTCCAGTCGTTCGCCGCACCGAACAGATCCCGCACCGCGAGATCGATCGGCTCCGCCGGCCCCAGATCCACCCATCTCAAAGCGGCGCGGCCGAGCACGAATGCGCCATAGCGATTCTGATACTCGACGAACTCGATGAGCCGCTCGTCCGGTTTGAGATGCGACCGAATGTCCTCCAAACGCGCCGGCCGCAGCACGGATGCGAATTGCGGAATGTCACGGCTCAAGCCAGCTTCGAGCGTGTCGATGTGCTGACGCAGGATGCCAATCGCTTGCAGAGACTGCTTCCCGCGCGCGTCAGTCCAATTGGCCCGGAGCTCGTGCAGCAGCCGCTCGTAGCGCCCTTCCAGTTCCGTTCCCGGGAGGGCGCACGTTCCGACCACAGCCGGTTTCAGATCTCGATAACCCAGCGCAACGGTGAACGACGCTTCGCATTCGACCATCGCCTCGCGCTGACTAAAGCGCTGGCGAACACCCGCATCGGAATCGCCGCGCAGCGTCTGTCCCCAATCGTGGACGGCATCCAGGATTCGCCCTTTGCGCCGCGCCACCGCTTCGAAGGCGAGCTCCCGAGCCGCCGCCGAACGAGCCTTGTCCTGAAACGCGATCAACCTCGGAACCGGGTCGTCCAGGTTGGCGAGGACGGCAGCTTTGTTGCGCTCCGATCCGATGGTTAACATGTCCGCCAGCGCCCGGTCCGACACATCCAGACTGCGGCGATACAGTGGCTCGGCACTCGTGTAATCGCCGGCTTCCTCGTACACCGCGGCCAGACGTTCCAGATATTGCGCCAGATCGGGATGATTCGCCCCTTGAGTCTCTTCGACGATCGCGATCGCCTGGCGCAGGCTCTGCTCGGCTTGTGGATATTCGTGCGCCGCCTGATGAACCAACCCGAGATCGCGCAAGACCGCCGCATAAAGGGGGTGCTTAGTTCCCAATCCTTTCGCGACAATATCGGAAGCGTGTTGCAGTGTTTGGCGCGCGGCAGCGAGATCGCCGCGATTGCGCTGCGCCTCAGCCAGGCCAAGCAGGGCGCTCGAATAATCGAACGCCGGCGGCTTGGCATTTCGCGAGTACAGATCCACGTCCTCCTGGAAGAGCTTCTCGCCCTCTTCGCGATCGCGGGCGTACACCAGGCGCGCGAGATTCCGGAGCGAAGCACCGATGGTCAAGGCATTCGGTCCGTTCTGCTTGCGCTTGAGCTCGAGCGATTTGCGATAGTCCGCCTCCGCCATCGCGACATTGCCGATCTGCGCATAGAGCGCGGCGCGATTGTTCAGGAACGCCGCGTAGGCCGGATGCTGGTCGCCCAGTTGTTCGCGCAGGAGCTTCCCGGCTTCCGCGTACAGTTTTTCGGCGGTCGAATAGTGGCCCAGATCGGCTTGCAAGTACGCGTAACCCACCAGGCTCGCCGAATATGCCGGGTGATTCACGCCGGGTTTTACCCGCAGAATATCCAATCCTTTTTCGAACATCGCTCTCGGCATTCGCATACCTTCCGACGCGCTGATACGTGCCCGCGAGATTGATGCACAGCGTGCCGAATTCTTCGCTGAATTCCGGCGGCGATTGCGATTGGTGAATCGCGAGCGCTTCTTCCATGCTGGCGATGGCCCCGTCATATTCGCCTTGAAATACGAGAATTCCGCCCAGCGTATTCAGGCTTTCGGCGACGCAGCGGATCGCGCGCGCCTAAAAGCTTCGAGCGAATCGACACCGCCTGTTCGGCGAGCTTTCGCCCTTCCGCGTATTGATTGGTATCGCGGCACAGCAGCGCGAGGTCGTTCGCGCTCTCGGCGTAATCGAGCGTGTCTTCGCCGATTTTCGCCTTGCGAATTTCGAGCGCCTGCCGCAACGAAGCTTCACCGGTTTTCAGGTCGCCCGCGGTGTATTGAAAGAATCCGAGACGATCCAGGCTGTGCGCGGACTGTTTCGAATCGGACGCCGCCGCGACGGCCGCTTTCGCGATTCGAATGGCTTCCTGCAGGCCGCCCTGGGTATAGGAATTCTCGGCTTGCGCATCGAGTGAGGACCAGTCCTGCGCGTACGCGAGCGGCGTGAGAATCAGTGCGACGCCGATTCGCGCCAGCAGTCTCACTTGCCTTGTACTCGACGCAGGTTTTTCTCAATGGCCTGCCGGTCCTGCGCGGATGGGTGTGCCTGCAATGCACGCTGATAAAACCCGATCGCCTTTCCGTGGTCGCGATGCAGTTCGGCGATGATACCGGCATTATTTAAATCTTCGGCGCGTGATAAATCCGGGTCGAAGCCTTCCACGGACGCTTGTTGCGCGATGCTCATCGCCTTTTCAGCGTCCCCGCGCGCCATCGCCGCGTCGATCTGATCGAGCGTCGCGCGCAAACGCGCCACGGGTGGCACGCGAACCTGATCGTTCACATGAAGCGGCGATCCGCGCGCAATTTCGCCGCGCGAATGATCGCGAAAAATGGTGGTCAGCTTGGTCTTGCCGATGGCTTCCCCATCGCGAACCACGTCAACCTCGTCGTCCTTCGCCAATCCGTCCACGGATCCAAGGTCGATCGTCGCGATGCCACCGGCAATCGACTCGATAGATCCCGTAGCGCGAGACTCGCGACTCTCGGTGTCCGGGCCGCGATAGGCCGCGGGGTTCGAATCGGCGTTGCGGGCGAGAAGGATCGGAGGAGCGGATATCGCGGCATCCGATCTCGCCGGCCGGGATTTCCGCTGCGCCGTGTACAGTATCACGCCCAGGATGACCGCGGCCGCTGCTGCGAATATCGCAATCCGCGGCCATGATACGTTTGGCGCCGCCTGAGATGGGGTAATCCTGTCCTCGCGATCGCCGTGGAGGTCAGTTCGGCGAACAAATCGTGATCGCCGAGCGCCTGTTCCGCGAGACCTCGCGATTCCGCGGCCGACAATTCTCCGCGCGCGAAGCGATCGAGTATGTTTTCACTCATGCCTGCCATCCATGCGCTTGCGAATGCGCCGGCCCAATTCGCGAATTCCGCGGCTCACCCACGTCGCGACGGTATTCTCGTTAACGCCCATCCGCCGCGCGATCTCGCCATACTTCAGCCCGTCCATGCGCAATGTCAGTACGTCGCGGTAGTCGCGATCGAGAGTGCCGCAAAGCAATCGGCCACAATCGCCCGCGTCTCCCGCTGGATCATCCCAGTCGAGCGCATCGGGCGAGGAGTCCGCGGGCTCGGAGATCGAAATCGCTGATACTTCGCGACGAAATCCGGCGCGGCTGCTGCTCTTCGCGCACCACGTATTGCAGTACTCCATGCAGCCAGGCGAGCAATTGATCGAGCGGCCACTCCGGCGCCGCGCCCGCCGGCGATTCTTCGCCGAAGTAATATGCGACTGCCGGTTGCGACTTCCGATTTTCGAGCGAGCGCCGCAGCGCTTCCTGCGCCGCGCTTTCCGGATCTCGCGAGCCGAGCCGTGCGGCTCTGGATGCCAGCGCGGAGGCCAGGCGGCGGTAATCGCCCACTGGATCGCGCGCGATCGGAGGTCCAGCCTGGGGGGTCATGCGGTCTTCATCATTATCCTCCAAGCCATCCCCACGCAAGAAAGATCGCTGCTTCGCATCGAAGTGCCAGGCTCCAACTGTTGTGCACCACGCTGCCGTTACTCTCCCGGCGGCGCGACAGGGTGGTTCGGCACGATAGCTCCCATTTCTGTGTCACTTCGGGTCTATTTATATGTGGAATTGTTGCTAAAGCTGACCTCGCCGTCGGCGGAGGTGATATCGAGACCGCTAGCCGAAAATTTCGCGTAGATGTCGTTCTGGATTGCCGTGCCGCCGCTGCCGGGCGGGAGAGCCGACAGAATGTAGGAGGGCACGGTCACCTGTCCGTCGCTGGCCTTGACCAGGCAAGTAAAACCGAGGGTGACGGATGGTGTGGTGGAGGTTGCCTTGGAGGTGGAAACGCCGGTGACGAAAACGTAGGAGTCTGGGTTTCCACCCGTCCAAGTTACCTTGAGATTCTGGCTGCGGTCGATGGTGGTGGCCACCCCAGGATTGGTCCAGCTCAAAATCGGGTTCGAGAAGTCGATCACGGCGGTGAAGGGGCCAACGTCGGCGCCGCCGCTTCCCTGGAAGGTGAAAGTTCCGCCGGTCTCGGGAATCGCCGTCGAGCTGAGGGTTGAGGCAAACATGCCCTTGATTCCCAATTGCGACGGTGGCAGGGTGAGGGAAAGACCGTTGGGGCCGGTCAGCGTGATAATGCCTGGGTCGAGGCCCGTGATGGATCCGATGCTTGCCGGCTTGAGATAATCCACAATGCATCCTCCGGGCGATACGGGTTGGTTGGGCGAGTAGAGGCCGCTATATGCCTCAAACGTCGCTCCGGCGGTGTTGGTGAGGACGTTATTGCGCGTATTCGCCTGTATGGCGACCAATCCGGTCCTTAGGGCCTGTGAGCCTGACGGCGCAAGCTGGTCGCCGGTCAGCCCGTCCACCGAGTCTACGCACGCACCCCCGCTGCTGTTAATAGGAAGCGTAGCGATATTGCTGAGCACGCCGCCGGACACAGCGGCGAGAGAAACCCAGCAGCCGTTGGGAGCCGAGGCCGGTATGGTTATGTTGATCTGATTCACGCCGGGGTATCCAGCCGAGCCTTGATAAAGGATGGTGGCCGGAACGCCGCCAACGTAGATCTGGAGAGGAGTACTTACGGCGTGAGGCGTCGTCGAATAACTAACGTCACTGTCGGCCGCGTCTGCTCCCAGGCCGGTGGTCCACAGGGTGATGATTTCGCCCGGCGTGCCGGAGTTGGTGTAAGTCAGTAGCGCATAGGTACTGGCATCGGTGGCGACGCCGGAGTTGCCGTCGTACGTGTTGATTCCGAGCGCGGCCGGAACAACCAAAATGGTCGCGGCATTGCTCGCGACGCCGTTATAGGTCACCGTGAGCGTTCCGGTTCCAACTGGCGTAGACGCGGGAAGCACAGCGGCGATCTGCGTGGGACTGGTGTAATAAATGCCGGGATGAGTGGTCACGCCGTTCACCGTGACCGAGATGCTGGCCCCATTGAGACTCAACGGTATGCCTCCGGCCTGCGTGCTGTCCTGCAATTCAGGCGTGCCTGGATCGGCCAGGCCGGTGCCGATCACAACGAAGATACTGCTGGGCGCGATCCCATAGCTCGGAAAACCCGCGGAGATACCGCTCGAGTTATTCTGAATTGCGGTAATGGCAGGCGGTCCGGTAGTGCCTCCGCCCCGATACGCCGAACGTCGTGAACATCAGGGTAATGCTGGAGCCGCTCGAGGCGGTTACCAACACCTTGGCGTAGTGCCCTCCATTCGTGTGCACGTAAAAGGAGTCCGTCCACGGCAAGGGGGGTGTTAACGGTTGCAAGAGTCGGCAATAGAGATGGTTGCCGTTGAATAACCCGGCCAAACCTCCACGACCAACATCGACACGCTGGCGAGGTCCGTTGCGCTTTTCAGGCCGGCGTTTACTGCCGTCGCATTGCCTTGCGGAGTGATACCGCTGGACTGAACTGGATGTCGCCGCCGGAATTGGAGGTGGCTCCGGTATCGAGGTTCAGGTTGGTGGGGCTCGAAATCGAGAGCGTCGCCGTCTGGCTGAGGTCGGCAAGAGCGATCGCGGGAAAGATAAATGCAAGAAGCGATACGATCCGCCGCAATCGGAGTGCATGTTTCATCTAAGGGTCTCCTCTATGTCACGAAGGCAAGTATTGATGCGCGTTTCGGCGCAACGCGTGATCGGCCATCGAAAAGCGGCTGCGGTTGAGCCGTTCGGAATCATCGAGATTTCCTTCGCCAATAACAATCGTGAGCTGCGCCGGCGTGTAATCTGTTGAATCCGGCTGCACCTCCGGCGCCCACGTCATAACTCTTCGCGCTGTTCTGGAAGTTCAAAGTGTTCCGACCCTGCCAGCACTGGTTTCCAGTCCCTACTCGAGTTCGTCGCGGGACGGCGGACACGCCGCAGTGCGTCAGGGCGGCTATCGGAAAACGAGCGCGCCAGAGTAAAGATGACTTCACGTAATCTAAATGGGGAATGGGGGCCAATTCTTTCGAAACCTCGGTTTTTTATGACCCTCCACAGTTCAGATCACCACTTTGCCAATTGAAGACCGGCACCGAAGAACGACGCTGGCCTTTCCTGGTCAACCCGCAGCGATCTACGCAACTTGATGAGTTGGATTTCTGTCCGGTGAAGAGGCGGGGCGTGTGGAAACAGGACAACCCGGCTCAACTCGTGACCGCCGGACGCAAGGTCCCCAGCGCCGCCGACCACTTCCCCGTCGAAGCGAGCCGGCAAATGAGCTTCCCTATCGACTTCGATGTACTTCGGACCGTCACTTGAAATAGACACCATCCCCAGGCCTCGCAGCTTGGGTTCCTCCGGCTTTGATCTGATAAAACGCTGATCGCAAATGCCGCTTCGATTCAAACTGCGGGCAGATTCCGTTCAGCGATTCCATGGCGCCGATCACCAGGTAGCCGTCCTGATCCAGCGCGCGCCCCAGGCGCCCGAACAATGAAATGCGATCCGGTTCATTGAAATAGATCGCCACATTGCGGCAGAAGATGACGTCGAATCGGCCTATGGCTGAAAAGTCCGCCATCAGGTTCAGTTTCTTGAAGGAGACCATGGCGCGGATCTCGTCGCGAATCTGCCACCCGCCTGCAACGGGACCGAAATAGCGGGTCGCGCTGGGCTTCGCTGACGCCGCGCGAAATCTCGACCGGGCTAAACACTGCCCCGGCTGGCCCGCGCCACGGCGTCGTCGGAAATGTCCGTGCCCACCAGCCGAACGCCATAGCGGTCCGGGTCTCCCAGCAGTTCTTTAAGCAGGATCGCGATGCTGTAGAGTTCCTGGCCCGTGGAGCAGGCCGCGCTCCAGATGCGGATTGGCGCCGCGCCGGTGCGCGCTCTGCGGTCGATCAGTTCTGGAATGATCTTGTGGCGCAGCAGATCGAAGGGTGCGGTATCGCGAAAGAACAAGGTTTCATTCGTAGTGATGGCGTCGATAATGCGGCGATCGAGCGCATGGCTTGGATCGGACTTGGCCCGCTGCACCAGTCCGCTGTAACTTTTGGAGCCGGTCTCCTCCACCAAGCCGGCCAGGCGGCTTTCGATCAGGTATCCCTTGGATTCATCCAGCGTGACGGCGCAGAGCGAGTAAACGTACTGGGCCAGGATCTTGTGTTCTTCTGGCAGAAGCTTGATCATGCCCGGCCCTCACGCACGGAACGGACGATGGCCGCGCCGATCGCCTCGAGCGGCGCGACGGTATCGACCACTCCCGCCTGGATCGCCTCCTTCGGCATGCCGAATACCACGCAACTGGCTTCGTCCTGCGCAATGGAAAAGCAACCGCTGCGCTTCAGCAGGCGCAGGCCCTCGGTTCCGTCGTTGCCCATGCCGGTAAGAATGGCGGCCACGGATCGGCCCGGGAAATGCAGTGCGGCGGAACGAAACAGATAGTCCACCGCCGGCCTGCAGCCGTTCTCGGGCGGATCGTCGGTAATGCGCAAAACGACTTCTCCCTTGGGACCGGCGGCCAATTTCATTTGCCTTCCGCCGGGCGCCACATAAGCACAGTTCGGTTGGGCGGCCTCGCCATCCTGCGCCTCCTTGACCCGGATGGCGCTCTTCTTATCCAGGCTGGCAGCCAGCGGCTGGGTGAACATCGCCGGCATATGCTGAACGATGAACACCGGCGCTCCCAGATCGCCGGGCAGCGCGGGCAATCAATTTGGTCAAGGCGCCGGGACCGCCCGTGGATACGCCAATCAGCACCAGGGGTGGACCCGAAGTGCGGCGACCGCAGGAAGGGCTGACGAACTACGGTGGCCGCGGCGCGGCGCCGGCAGCGTTGGCGGCGGAGCGCGGCCGTGATTTCGCTCCACTGCAGGATCGCGCGGATTTCGCGGCGGCGTTCGAAGGCCCGGATCATCGGCAGCAGCCGGGCGCGCAGCAGGCCACGATTCGTTTCCGCGCTGCCGCCCTCCGGCTTGGTCAGAAAATCGAAGGCGCCCAACTCCAGCGCCCGCACCGTCATTTCTCCGCCGCGCACCGTCAGAGAGCTCAGCATGATGACGCCCGATGCCGATCCCGGCGGCAGCCATCGCCTCCAGCACTTCGATGCCGTTCATCTCCGGCATCTCGACATCGAGCGTTACCAGGTCGGGCTGCGAGCGCCGCGATCCGCGACATCGCCAGCTTGCCGTTGGAGGCGGTGCCTACCACCTCCACACCCGGCACGCCCGCCAACGCGTCGGAGACGATGCGCCGAAACACAACCGTATCGTCGACCACCAGAACTCGCATACTCATGGCACGTTCTGAGACCCAACTCCCCCAGCCGGTTTCAAACGGCCGCGCTCCAATGGTTGAGAGCACCCGTCAATGCCGACGAGATTCTGGCGTATTCGCTGCCCGGGCTCATCGCATTCTCCGCCGCCTCTTTCTGGCCCGCGATCGCAAAGTGCGCCACCGCGGATGCCGCCTCGTGGAATTGAGCGTGCAGCTGTTTCACGGTGCGGTAGTGGCCGGTCTGCTTCTCTTCTCCCGAGAGTTGCTCGCCGTACAGCCACTTGCCGAATTGACACTGGTTATCCACCTTGACCGTAGCCACCGGGATGTCCAGGTGCCTGCTGCCGATGGCGGCTCTGAGGCGCGAGGTCCAGGCCGCGTGAGCGTTGATCGCGCTTCTCAAAATGTTGTGGTCGACACGGGCCACGCGGAACTTCGACACTGCTGCTGCCTGCAGTTGTTCGGCGACTCTGGACAATTCGGTGGCGCTGCTTCGCACTTGCTCGCTGCCCTCCGCCATATGCGCCGCCGCTTGGTCGACGCCTGCAATCTCGCGGGCGATTTCCGCGGTAGCCTGCGAGGTTTCCGCCACCCGCTTGTTGGCGTCCCCCACGCCCGTGGAGGCTTCCGCGATATTCCGCGCAATGTCCTTGGTTACCGTGGACTGTTCTTCGATGGCGGCGGCG
Source organism: Bryobacterales bacterium (assembly GCA_963713415.1). Lineage (GTDB taxonomy): Bacteria > Acidobacteriota > Terriglobia > Bryobacterales > Bryobacteraceae > Palsa-89. The sequence continues at coordinate 808,469 of CAVQLV010000004.1, forward strand.
ATGGAAGATACAATGTCGCTGACTTCGTGAATGATCACGGTCACTTTGTCGATTTCGGAAATCCCGCTTGCGGTGGACGATTGCACTCCCGCGATCTTACCCTTGATATCTTCGGTGGCGGCGGCGGTCTGCTTGGCCAGTTCCTTGATCTCGTTGGCCACTACCGCGAATCCCTTGCCCGCCGACCCGGCGCGGGCCGCCTCGATGGTCGCGTTCAGCGCCAGCAAATTAGTCTGCGATGAAATCTCGGTGATGGTTTCGGTAACTTTGCCGATCAACTGGGCCGCCGCGCCCAGTTGGATCATTTGTTCGCTGATGGTCGCGGCCTGCTGGGTGGCTTGTTCGGTAATGCGCCGCGCCTTCTCGGAATTGCCGGCGATTTCGCCGATGGTGGCGGTCATCTGCTCGGCAGCCGCGGCCACCGCATGGGCTTTGCCCGAGGCCTCGCGCGATCCGTCCGACATTTTGCTGGAGTTAGCGGAGAGCTGCCCCGACGAGGAAGACAGAACGCCGATTCCCTCGTTGACTTTCCCGATCATGTTCCGCAAGCTGCCCGACATCGTCCGCATGCTCTGGGACAGCAGGCCGATCTCGTCTTCGCGCTCCAGATACTCCGCTGACATATCGTTCAACATGTCTCCAGCAGCCACTTCCTCCAGGTGTTTCACCGCGGCCTCCAACGGCTTGGAGATGCTGCCTGCGATCACCACACCGAGGGCGCAGGAAATCGCCAGCCAAACACCACCGAACGCCAGCAGGAGCACCCTGGTCCGAAAAACTGAGGCGTGCTGCGTCTGGTTGATTTGGTCTACCTGCCGCTGCCGGTAGGCCTGGTAGTCGATCAAGGCAGCACCGAGTTCCTGGAACCGGGGTATCACTTGTTCGCGGTAAACCTTCATTGCCTCGGCCTCTTTGTCCGCCTCAATCCCGGCAATCACCTTGAGGTCGGCTTCCCGCCATTCCGTAAGAGTCTGAGCCATGGTTTCCCGCCGTTGCTTGTCTTCCGCGGAATTCGAAAGCGTGGCCAGCTCATCCAAGTCGGCCACGTAACCCTTGCGAAACGCCGCGATACGGTCCATCGTGGCGGCATCGAACTTCCTGGCCAGCAACGCGTTCGCCACATTCACGCCGAGGGCGTTTACCTGGGACGACGCTCTCAAAGCCAGAGCGGTCCTTCGAGCCTCATCCTTGGCATGGTCCATCTGCGTATCGAGAGAATGCACGCCCCACCACGCCACGCCCGTAAGGCAAGCCACCTGAAGCACGCTGGCTCCAATCAAGAGCGCGAGCTTCCTCGCTATTTTGACGTTCGCGAGTTGAATCATTCCAATTCCTCTTTCTTTTCGAAGAGCGCTTTTCAGCGTGCTCTCAGGCTTCCGCCAGAATCTGGCTGGCGTCCACCAGCGTGATTACCCGGCCGCGATCGCGGCACACGCCTTTGAAGAACTGAGCCTGCCCCCAGTTCACGTTGGCCGGCGGCGGCTGCCAGCGCTCGCGCTCGATCTCCACCACCTCATCCACGTGATCCACCAGCAGTCCAATGAATTCGCCGCGGTCTTCCATGATGAAGATCCGGCTGTCCGCGCCCGGCACTGCCTTGGGGAGTCCCAGGCGCAGCCCCAGGTCGACGATGGTGACGATCTTGCCGCGCAGGTTGACGATACCGAGGACCGCCTCGGGGGCATACCGTACCGGCGTAACCGGACCCAGGCGGATTACCTCCTGAACCTCGGTGGCGTCCAGGGCGCACAGCGCGTCGCGCACGAAAAAGGTCGCCAGCAGAACCGTCTGCCCGCTCTCAGCCGTCAGTGTCTTTGCCATCATCCCCTCCCGGACTCAGACCTTGAACCTGTGTACCGTGGTCTGCAGTTGTTCGGCCACCCTGGATAGTTCCGTGGCGCTGGTCCGCACCTGCTCGCTGCCCTCCGTCATGTCCCCGGCCGCTTTATCGACCCCGGCGATCTCGCGCGCGATTTCCGCCGTGGCCTGCGAAGTTTCCGCCACCCGCTTATTGGCGTCCCCCACGCCGGTGGAGGCTTCCGCGATGTTCCGCGCGATGTCCTTGGTTACCGTGGACTGTTCTTCGATGGCGGCCGCGATCGAAGATACGATGTCGCTGACTTCGTGAATGATCACGGTCACTTTGTCGATCTCTGCAATCCCGCTGGTGGTGGACGATTGCACGCCCGCGATTTTGCCCTTGATGTCCTCGGTAGCGGCCGCCGTCTGCTTGGCCAGTTCCTTGATCTCGTTAGCCACCACCGCGAATCCCTTGCCCGCCGACCCGGCGCGCGCCGCCTCGATCGTCGCGTTCAGCGCCAGTAAATTGGTCTGCGATGAAATCTCGGTAATGGTTTCGGTGACTTTGCCGATCAGTTGCGCCGCCGTGCCCAGCTGGATCATTTGCTCACTGATGGTCGCCGCCTGCCGCGTGGCTTGTTCTGTAATGCGGCGCGCTTTCTCGGAATTGCCGGCGATTTCGCCGATGGTCGCCGTCATCTGCTCGGTGGCAGAGGCGACGCTGGTTAAATTGGTAGTGGTCTGCTCCATTCCCGCCGCCACCGACACTACGTTGGAGGTCATCTGCTCGGCTGCCGCGGCCACCGCATGGGCCTGGCCCGATGCCTGGTGGGATCCCGACGTCATGCCTGCGGAGCTCGCCATCAGTTGCGTTGAGGATGAAGAGAGCACCTGAATGCCGCTGGAGATTTCTTGAATCATCTTCCGCAACGCGGCGACAGTAGTTTGCATACCCCGCGCCAGCGCTCCGATTTCATCCTCCCGGGCCTGGAATTCCGGAGGCGTATCTTTCGACAGGTCGCCTTGAGCGATCTCTTCCAATTGCCCGACTACCACTCCAATGGGAGCTGCGATGCCGCGCGCCAGAACGATCCCGCCGAAAATGGCCGCCGCAATTGCCAATAAACTGCCAACGATGAGCGAAATCAAGATCGTGCTGGCTGTTTCCTGGTTGGTCTTCTGGGCTTCGGCCGCCCTGCCAATCTGAAATTGCGACGCCTCCTTGGCCTTGGCGGAGAATGCGTCGATTGCGGCCAAATAGGCCGGGGACTCCTGGGCTGCCGCCGTATACCGCTCTGCCTTGAGCGAAGCGAGGACTGCGTCCCCTGCCGCTCTGGCGGTCTGGTTGAGGTCGGCCATGTCGGCGGCATGTTTGATGCTGGTAGGGCTGTCCGCCAGCTTCGTGAACTGCTCCATTGTTGCGGAGCGATCCTTACGAAGATCGGCGATATGGGTCAAACGATCTTCCGTTGTCTTCTTTTCGATGACCATTTCCCCAACGCTTTGCCCAATCGCCGAGTTGTCATCAGCGGCGGTTTCCGCCAGGCGTGCCTTCGTGAGGCGTTGCGCCAGGGCCTCGCTCAGCTTCCCGTTCGTGTGGTTTCCCCACAGTGACAGGCTAGACAAGCCCGTAAGAACAAGAATGACGCCCCCCAGCACAAGAGCGATCTTCTTTCCGATTTTCATGTTCGATATCGATGTCATTTTTGTTTTCCTATTCTTTTTAAACCGACGTATTAGTCTCCAGCGTTTACCGGCGGCTTTTTGTTTACCGCTTTGCGGATGCTCTCCATGAGCTCATCCTTGTTGAGCTTGACCTGATATTCGTTCACGCCAGCGGCCAAGCCGCGGGCGATTTCTTCTTCTCCCGCCAGCGAGGACAGCGCGATCACCGGCAGCCCGGCAAAGCGCTGGTCGGCCCGAATGCGCCTCGTCAGCGACAGCCCATCCAGGCGCGGCATCTCCACGTCAGTGGCTAACAAGTCCACTTCACCAGCGTGCTGATCCAGCATTTCCCAGGCGGCCTGGCCGTCTTCGGCCGCCAGCACCTTGCAGCCCACCGCTTCCACCAGGCGCTGGATCTGGCCGCGGAAGAAGTCCGAATCGTCGGCCACCAGCACGGTCGGGACATCGCCCTGTGGATCGTGGAATGACACCGCCGCCGCGGATTGGCCCGCTTCCGGCAGCACCGTGTCGGCCAATTCAAAAATGTCCAGCAGCAGGATGGTGCGATCCTTGAGCACCGCCGATCCGGCGACGCCCCGCTGCCGCAAGGTGACGGTGTCGATGTTCAGGGCCGCCTCGACCATGTCCAGCGGCTCGGCGGCCAGCAGTCCCAGCGGGCGGCCCAGCCTCTCGAAAACAATCACCACCAACTGCTGCTCGCTGCTGAAATCGCCCACCGCCGCCGCATCGTGCAGCGTGGCCAAGCGGCAGGCTGGCGCCGCAATACTGCATGGTGCGGCGTCCGCCCAGGTTTTCAGATCTGCGCCGGGCGCACCCGCTCGATGCGCGAGACCTGCTCGATCGGCACCGCGCAGGTCTCTCCCGGCGCATTATGGAACACCAGCAGCGAGTGCAGCTCGCCCGCGCCGGCGCTCTGCCTCCACCGTCTGCCGTGACCGCGGCTTCCGCTGGTGCCGGCGGTGAGTTTCGCGCGCGCGGCCAGGCCCGCGACATCCAGGATCACGGCCACGTGCCCGTCGCCCAGGATGGTGGCGCCGGCATAATCGTGCAGTCCTTTCAGATGGCGGCCCAGCGGCTTCACCACAATCTCGACCGTGTCGTGCAGTTCCTCCACCACCAGCCCGTATTCAAAAGCGCCGGTATCCACCAGGACCACGTTCAAGCGCTTTCGAAGAGTTCTCCGGACGCTGCACCCCCAGCGCGTCCGCCAGATGGAGCAGCGGCACCAGCCGGTCGCGCACGTTCAGAACCTCGGCGTCGCCCACGCGATCGGTCCGCTCGGCCAGGCGCGCCAGCGGAATGCGAATCAGTTCGCCCACGCTCACCTGTGGGATGGCGAAGCGCTCGCCGCCATCCGAAACCAGCAGCGAGGGAATGATGGCCAGCGTCAGCGGCAGCTTGATGCGGAAACGGGAGCCCGCGCCCGGCCCCGGAATCGATTTCGATCTTGCCCCCCAGCCGGTCCAGGTTGGTCTTGACCACATCCATGCCGACGCCGCGTCCCGACACATCGCTCACCTTCTCGGCGGTCGAGACGCCCGGCAGGAAGATGAGCGCCATCTTGTCGCGCTCCGACATGTTCTGCACTTGTTCGCGAGTCACCAGGCCCTTGGCGATGGAAGACGCCGCGATCTTGTCGGCCGCCAGTCCCTTGCCGTCGTCCGAGATCTCGATCACCACTTGGCCGGCCTGATGCGAGGCTTTGAGGGTCACGGTGCCGGTCGCCGGCTTGCCGGCGGCGGTCCGCTCGGCGGGCAGCTCGATGCCGTGATCCACCGCGTTGCGCACCATATGGGTCAGCGGGTCGCTCAGCCCTTCGAGAATGCGTCTTGTCGATCTCAACCTCGCCGCCTTCGAGCTTGAGCTGTACCTCTTTGCCCAGGTTTCGCGCCAGATCGCGCACCAGGCGCGGAAACTTGCCGAACAGTGCGCCCACCGGCTGCATGCGGGTCTGCGTCACCACTTCCTGCAGTTCGGAGGTCACCAGACTGACGCGCTGGGCGCCGGACTGGATGCCGCGTTCGTCCCGCCGGGCGAGCGATTCATTCAACTGGTTGCGGCTGAGCACCAGTTCGCCGGCCAGCGTCATCAGCGAATCGAGCAGGCTCACGTTCAGCCGGATGGTGGTCTCGCCGGCCGGAACCGGGTGACCGCCCGCTGGTTTGGGTGTGCTGTCCTCCTCCACGGTTTGCGCGGTCTGCGCAGGTTGAGGGGTAACCGGCAATGCCGCTGCCACCGGCTCGGCAGCCACGGCCGAAGCCAGACCAGCCAGCGGAGTGGAGGCGCCGTTCTTCTCGATCAGGCGCACTCGTTCCGGGGGTACCTCGAGTCAGCTCCTGGAGCAGCTCCGGCTCCAGCACGGTGGCGTATAACACCTCCAGCATTAACTTATTCGAGGGCTCGTCCTCCAGCGTCCCCGCCGAGTCCAGATCGAATACCGTCTCCAGAATCGTGCCGCACTTGATGAGGGACTTGAACACCTCCCAGGGCGTCAGATTGCGCCGCTCGATGTCGTGAATCAGATCGTATTCGATCAGGTACACGAATTTGCCGCCCTTGCGCGCCTGGCTTAAATCGAACGCCGACACCTGGATGTGTTTGTTCGCGTCGGGCAACTGCACCGACACCTGCTCGGAAAGAGAGCTCTTCTCACTGGCTGGCAAACTTCCCGCCGCGAGCGAGGTCAGCGCCACCACAAACTCGCCGATATCGGCATAGTTGCTGTCCTGGTGATTGCCAATCAGCACGCGCAGCTTGTCGAACGCCAGCAGCAGAATGCTGACCACCTCGGGCGTGGGGACCATCTGACGGCAGCGGACCAGGTCGAGTGCATTTTCCGTTTTGTGCGCCAATTCCCGGATCTTGGTCAAGTCGAAGAAGCCGGCCCCGCCCTTGATGGAATGCGCCGCGCGGAAGACCCGGTTCACCAGTTGCTCATCGATTTCCGCGCCGCCCTGCTCGATCGCCAGCAGATCCGTCTCGATGGTGGCCAGGTGCTCGCGGCATTCGGCCAGATAGTCCTGCAGTACCTCGTCGTCGATGCCAGGCTCGTTCATGATGGTCCTCTCAGTTTCCGGACACGCTGAAATGCTGGTGCATGCGCATGGTCCGGAATAACTCCAGAATCTCCGCGGAAGCGTGGATCACGGCCAGCGTGCCGCCGGATTTGCGCAGGGAGTTGTGGGCCGAAATCAGGAGACCGATGCCGCTCGAATCGACCATGCGAACATCGGTCAAATCGATGACCAGTTCCTGGACGCCTTCCTCCACGATGGCGCGCATCTTCGCTCGCAAGTCGGGTAGGGTGGCCGCCACGATGTTATCTCCCCCCGGCCGGAGGACGGCTTTGTTGTCTTCTCGCAGGATGTCTACCATTGGTTTTTCCTCATCGAAACGTTTGATCATGGTCACTACGTTGCCCCGCTCGTTGTACCGGACCCAGTTGGCGTACTCACGGAGGATGCCGATGCCCCGTCCGGAAGTATCCAGAGATCCAGCCGGCGATCCAGCCGGCTTGTGCCGGGCTGCCCGCCAGTCGAAGCCCTCGCCATCGTCTGAGACCGCGATCAGCAGACGGCGTCCCTTGAGTCTCACCGAACAGCGGACCTGCTTGGCGGGATCGGCCCCCGATCCATGCAGCACGGCGTTGGTCAACGCCTCGCGCACCAGCAATTCGGCCGCGAAGCAGATGGTTGGATCCGGCAAGGCCTGGCTCCGGTGCCGGAAGTCGGTGAAAAACTCTTCGATGGCTTCGAGCGTGGCCGGAAGCGTCACGCGCATTTCACAGTCGGCACCCCCGGAACGGGTCATTCTCGCATCTCCCGAGTCATTCGCCCACATCCGCGGCCAGTAACAGCAAATCGTCTTCAATGGCGCGCTCCTCAGGGCGCAGTTCCCCCATGATCAGCGAGACCGCCTCGCCAAGCGGCGCCCCCCGGTGCCGGACACAGGCCGCCACCAAATGCTCCAAACCCTCACGCCGTCCGCCGCCCGCCGAGGATTCAATCAGGCCGTCGCTATAGAGGAAGAAACGGTCTCCCCGCTTCACACGCAGGTCCTGGCGGTGCAGCGTCGCCGCGCCGAACATACCCAGCGGGTCGCTTTCCAGCTCCACGGTTTTGGGCGTCCCGTCGCGGCTCACCAAAATCAGGGGCGGATGCCCGGCGCTGATCACCGCCAACTGGCGGGTCTGGCGGTTCAGGCGTGCATAGCACGCCGTCAGATACTGCTCTTGGCCCAAAATCTGTCCCATCACCGAATCCACCCCACGCAGGGCGTCCTCGGGCGAGAACACCGGCCCGGCGTACTGGCGCAGCAGCGCTTTTACCGCCGAAGTGAGAAATGCGGCGCTGACGCCGTGGCCGCTGATGTCCGCCACGAAGTATCCGAAAATACCGGCCCCCAGCGGAAGCACGTCGTAGAAATCGCCGCCCGTCTCCTCCAGGGGCCGGTAATAGACCGCGAAGCAGGCCCCCGGGCAATCATCCGGCTGGACCAGAATGGCCTGCTGGGCATCGCGCAACTGCTCCAGGCGGGACCGGTGCAGCAAAACCAAAGCTCGGTTGGTCTCCCGGATGCGCAGATGGACGCGCACGCGCGCCAGCACCTCCTCCCCATGCACCGGTTTCGCGATATAGTCCACCCCGCCGATCTTCAGGCCCGCCACCTTGTTCTTCACATCATCCAAAGCCGAGAGAAAGATGATGGGAATGTCGGCGGTGACCGGATCGGATTTCAGCTGCGCGCAGGTCTCGAAGCCCGTTTCGCCAGGCATCATCACGTCCAGCAGAATGAGATCCGGCTGTTTGGCCCGGCTCAGAACGCGGGCGGTTGGCCCGTCGGCCGCGGTGAGCGTGCGGAATCCCTCGGCTTCCAGGATGCTCCCCACCACGTCCAGATTGGTGGGCGTGTCGTCCACGACGAGAATAGTTGGCGTGTCCATTTCTCCGGCTTATCCCGTTCAGCGGCGTTTCCTGGCCGTCCTACTGGGCATATCGACGAGGTTGTTCCGTTAATGAGCTAGAAGGGATTTCCCACGCAGGCCGATAAGCGCAGAGAGGCTGTGACCTCATCGAGGAGAAAGCGTGCTCCTGGAAAATGGCATCGTCGACCCCGCCGGGTTGCTCGCCGCGGTTGAGCAGGCCGGGGATGGCATCGTCGTTACCGACCCTAACGGAAAAATCCAGTATGTGAATCCCGCGTTCACAGCGATGACGGGATACAGCAGCGCGGAAGTTCTGGGGAGGAACCCGCGCATCCTCAAGTCGGGACGCCACGCGATGCCGTTTTACGAAGATCTCTGGAACACCATCCGGGCCGGGGGAATCTGGCGTGGCGAGGTAAACAACCGGCGCAAGGATGGAACGGTTTACACCGAGGAGATGCGCATCACCCCGGTACGGGGCGTGGATGGCGAAATTATCAGCTACATCGCCATCAAACAGGACGTGACCGAGCGCCGGGCGGCCGAGAACGCGCGCCAGTTCCTGGCGGCCATTGTGGAGAATTCCGAGGATGCCATTATCACTTACACGCCTTCGGGCATCATTCTCACCTGGAATGGCGGGGCTGAAGCATTGTTTGGACACCGCTCCGCGGACGCGATCGGGCGGCACGTTTCGATGATCGTGCCGCCGGAAAGGTTGACCGCCCAGCAGCAAGTCACCGAACGGGTATTGGCGGGCACGTCCGTCTGCCAGCACGAGGATCTGTGTGTGCGCCAGGACGGGCGAAGATTTCCCGTATCTCTCACGGCCTGGCCCATCAGAAACTCGGCCGGCGAGGTGTGGGCCGTATCCACCGTTCTGAGCGACATCAGCCAGCGCCAGCAAGCGGAGCATGCCCACGCGTTGCTGGCCTCCATCGTGGAATCTTCCGGCGAGGCGATTCACGCCGTGCTGCTGGATGGGACCATCGTCAGCTGGAACCGCGGCTCGGAAGCGTTACTGGGATACCGGAGCCAGGAAATCATCGGGAAGAACGCCGCCATTCTCGTTCCTCCCAGCCGCCATGGCGAAATGCAAAATCTCATCCTCGCACTGCGCGGGGGACAAACCATCCAGCCTTTCGAGACGCTGCTACAGGGAAAATATGGATGTCCGATTGAAGTTTCGCTTTCCCTCTCCCCGATCCTGAATCCGCTCGGAGAAGTGGAGGGAATCTCCGCCATCGTGCGCGACATCAGCCAGCGCCTGTCTGCGCTGCGGAATCTCAAGCAAAGTGAAGAGCGATTTCGCGAGGTCTTCGAACATTCGCCGTTCGGCATGACCGTAGCGGGACCGGACGGGAGTTTCCTTAGGGTGAACGCGGTGTTTTGCGAAATGGTCGGATATTCCGAGCAGGAGCTGCTCGGGACGCCGTGGTCCAATCTGGTCCATCCCGACGATCTAGCGCGCAGCGCGCTGATGGGGGAGCAGCTCATCGCGAACCCGGGACGCTATGTGGAAGTGGAAAATCGCTACCTTCACCGCAGCGGAAAAGTGGTATGGGGGCGCACCCGGATGGGCGCGGTGCGGGATTCCGGCGGCGGTCCGCTCTATTTCATCGCCCATGTGGAAGATGTGACGCAGCACAAGCGGGCAGCGGAGGCATTGCGCGAGAGTGAAGAGCGCTTTCGGATCATGGCGGACAGTTGCCCGACTGGGATCTGGGTAACGGACGCGCGGGGAGGCACGCGGTTCATCAACCGGGCCTACCGGGAATTCTGCGGTGCAACCTTAGGCGAGGTGGAGCAAGAGGCGTGGCGGCGAATGATTCACCCGGACGATGCGCCGGCGTTTTTCGAGGCATTCCAGCGCGCTTTGGACGAGCATGCGCCTTTTAAGGCCGAACAACGGAGCCGGCGTGCCAATGGCGAGTGGCGCTGGGTGGAGTCGGTGGCCGCGCCGCGCTTTTCGCCCGATGGTGAGTTCCAGGGACTGGTCGGCACCAGCAAGGACATCACCGACCGCAAGCATAACGAAGCCGCGCTCCAATTTCATCACTCTCTGATCAGCGCCATACTCGAGGTGTCGTTGGACGGAATTCTGGTGGTGAACGATGAGAATCTCATCGTGCTGCATAACAGAAAGTTCCTGGAGGTTTGGCAGATTCCCCTCGACCGCATACCGGACGATCTGCCCGATTACACCATTAATGACCAGGCTCCGCTCATCTTCTCAGCGGTCCTCGATCGAGTGCAAGATCCGGATGCTTTCCTGCAGCGAATTCAAGAGCTGCACGACGATCCAAATGCCAGCGATCATTGTGAACTTCATTTGAAAGACGGCCGGACATTGGAACGGTATTCCGCCCGGCTGCGGAGAGAAGAGGCCGGCCATCCGGGGCGCGTTTGGTTCTTTCGGGATATTACCGAGCGCAAGCAAGCCGAGCAAGCCTTGCGGGACAGCGAAGAAAAGTTTCGCCAGCTGGCGGAAAATATTCGCGAAGTTTTCTGGATGATGATCCCGGGGTCCGACCGGTTTTTCTATATCAGCCCTGCCTATGAACAGGTTTGGGGCCGGACCTGTGAGAGCATTTATCAGAACCCGGCATCCCGGCTGAAGGCCATCCACCCCGATGATCGCGAGCAACACCGCTGGTTGTTTGAGAGGCAGATGCGGGGCGAATCTGTCGAGACGGAGTACAGAATTCGAACGCCCGGCGGGCAGGAGAAATGGATTCGCGGCCGCGCCTTCCCCATTCGGGATCAAGCCGGGCAATTGATCCGGATCGTTGGGATTGCCGAGGAGATCACCGAGCGCAAGCGCTATGAGGCGGAGCTGATTCACGCCCGGGTAGAGGCGGACGCCGCCAACCAGGCCAAGAGTTCCTTCCTGGCCAACATGAGCCATGAGATCCGGACCCCCATGAACGGCGTTCTGGGAATGGCCGGGCTGCTGCTGAACGGAGACCTGGATCCGCGCCAGCGCAAGCGTGTGGAGACGCTGCGGGATAGCGCCGAAGCGCTGCTGGTGATACTCAACGACGTCCTGGATTTCTCCAGGATGGAGGCCCATAAGCTGACGCTGGAGAAGGCACCCTTCGATCTGCGCGGGCTGGTGGAAGGGGTAGCCGATCTGATGGCCGTGAAGACCCAGGAAAAGGGTGTGGAATTGCTTTGTTTCATCGAGCCCGATGTGCCCACGCTATTGCTCGGCGACGCCGTCCGCCTGCGCCAGGTGCTGGTCAATCTGGCTGGAAACTCCGTGAAGTTCACCGCTGCGGGGGAAGTGTCGATGCGGGTGAAACTTGCATCGGCCGGCGATACAGGAGTGATCCGCTTCGAGATCAGCGACACCGGCATCGGAATCCCCGTGGATAAACGCAATCTGCTGTTCCATCCCTTTTCTCAGATGGATACTTCGACCAGCCGCAAGTACGGTGGAACGGGTCTGGGCCTGTCGATTGTGCGCATGCTGGTAAACATGATGGGCGGCGAGGTTGGCGTCCAGAGCGAAGAGGGGCAAGGGTCCTGCTTCTGGTTTACCATCGCGCTGGAACGGCAACTCTCCGTGGAGCGGCCGCGGACGCTTTCCCTCGCCGGCTGGCGCATTCTGGTGGTGGACGACAATGCGGCCAGCCGCGGCTTGATGATGGAGTTGCTCTTGCTCTGGCAGGCCAGCGCGGAGCAAGCCGAAAATGCGGAAGCAGCGCTCGCCCTGCTGAAGGACCCCGATGCCGGCCGCTTCGACGCGGTACTGATGGATTTGGAAATACCGGGCACAGATGGCGAGCGGTTGGGAACGCTGCTGCACGAGCAGCCCGGCTGGTCCGACGTAGCCTGTGTGCTGATGACGCCTCTCCGGCTGTCGGCGGATGGGGAGCATTGGCGCCGGCTGGGATTCGCCGGGCACGTGAGCAAACCGGTAAAACAGGGCGAGTTGGGCACGTGCCTGGCTTCCATTCTGGGCTACGGCCCTCCCCGCGCGCGAGCGCTTGCGGTGCCGGCCCGGTCTCGTACCAGTCGAGAACAGCGCGCTCAGCTTCGCCTGCTCATTGTTGAGGACAACACGGTGAATCAAGAGGTAGCGTTGGGAATCCTCCAAAACCTGGGGTTTGTGGCCGATGTGGTCGCCGATGGCCGCAGCGCTCTGCGCGTTTTGGCGGAAAAGGACTACGACCTGGTATTGATGGACTGCCAGATGCCCGAGATGGATGGTTATGAAACGACCGGGCGAATTCGCCAGCCCGACACGCCGGTGCGCAACCACGATATTCCCGTGATCGCCACCACCGCTCACGCCATGGCTGGCGATCGCGAAAAGTGTATCGCCGCGGGCATGAACGGCTACGTCTCCAAGCCGCTCCGGTCTGACGTGCTGGAACAGGCGATCGAAGAATGGACCTGCGGGTTGGCGATTTCTCGGTCCGATCCTGCGCCGGTTTCGCCGCCCGAGCAGGCCAATCCCAGCGCGGCCGCCCTGGTATTCGACCAGCGGGATTTTGTCGAGCGCATGATGGGCAATGAAAATCTGGCGCAAAAAATCATTCGTGGATTTGTGAAGGACATGCCGTTGCAGATCGCGCTATTGGCCGAGGCCGTAAAGAACCTGGATGGGAATGCCGTTCGATTGTCCGCCCACTCGATCAAAGGCGCGGCGGGGAACGTGGGTGCAGTCCAGATGCAACAAATTGCCTGGATGCTGGAGCAAACGGGCATGGCCGGCGACTTTACCGCCGCAGCGGCGGCATTGCCGGAGTTGTCGTTGAGCTTCGAACGGGCTAAGCCGATCATGGAGGCATTTTGTCGCCAGGATCCGTTCAGCGGCTAATGCCACAGGCTTCGAGGTTGTGGTCTCAGGTTGGAGGGTGGGGTGGAACAGCACCGAGCGGAGCGATCAGTAGGGCATGACGGACTGAATGAGCGCGCATAGCCACGCAGAGAACCTGGGTAATGACTTTGGATGAAAGACGGAAATGACCGCGACTCGGTGGTGTCGGGCAGCGTGACTTCGAGAGTCGGGCCGTCCAGCAGCACGCAAGTTGACGGCGATTTTGCGGGATGGCGAACAGGACAACTTCCTCAAGTACTTGATTTCGGTGGTGGGCCCGACAGAACTCGAATCTGTGACCTCTACCGTGTCAAGGTAGCGCTCTAACCAACTGAGCTACGGGCCCGGAGAACAGCAAAGGAAGGCATTCCCAATATAACATTCCTGGGAATTCTCGAATCACTGAATCGGTGCCTCCCACCTTCCCCTGTACCAGGCACCCGATTCTGCCGATAGATGCAGAGGTATGCTCCGTCTTCGCTCCTCTCTCGCTCTGGCGGTTCTGCTCGCCCCCGTTATCGCGCGCGGCCAGTCCGACCCCGCACTGTGGCGATTCGTTTACCCGAATGCCCAGAGCGTGATCAGCATCGATTGGGCGCGCATCCGGCAGTCCCAGGCGGGCGCGCTGATTCGCGACAAGTGGCTGAAGTCGAATGACACGCCGGCCATACCGGGCATGGAACTGCTGAACGATATCGACCGCGTGCTGATTTCGTCGCCCGCCAAGGCCCCGGGCGATTCCGCGGACGCGGCGATTCTTATCGCCCTGCATGGACATTTCGACGCGGCCCAAGTGCACCAGCTCTTCGCTCTCTATGGCACCAAGCCGCAGTCCTACAATGCCTTCCAGGTCTACCGGCCGCAGGGCAAGGATGCCACGAACACGGCCTGGGTTCTGTTCGACGCCGAGACAATCCTGTACGGAGATGCGCCGTCCGTGTTCTCCGCGCTCGACCGTAGCCGGTTTTCGTCGCCTCCGCTTGAGACTGGTTCGCTGGTGGCGCGGGCAACCGAGCTGGACGCGAACTACGAATTGTGGATGATCCTGGATGCGACGGAAATGCTGTCGAACGATCGCATCGCGGCCCTGGTTCGGGGCGGCGATTGGGGCGCGGAGGCGCAGGGCTTCGAAGCCGGCGTCAACCTGCGCGCCGGCCTGGAGGCGGATATCACAGTGCATTTCCCTTCCGACGACACGGCTAAACGCGTCACCACCGACCTGACGCGCGCCATCAATCAGGTAGTAAGGGACAAGAGCACGAACGCGCAGGTCCAGGACATCGCGAGAAAGCTGAAGTTCACTTTGGATGGTTCCACCACCAAGATCAACTTGCGCCTGAACGAGCAGGACCTGGAGAAAAGCGTCCAAGCGTTTGAGGCGGGGCTGAAGGCCGCCGACCGTTCGGCCGAAAACGCAAATCCAACGGCTGTGGCAAACGCCGCCCAGCCTAAGCCAGTCCCGTCCGCACCCAAAATGATTCGCATCGAGGGGCTGGACGACGGCCCCCTCGAGATCCCTTATCCAGATCCGCAGCAATAGCGACATTTCTCGTTTGCGCCGCATCTCGCGCCCAGTTACGCTAGTATCTGTCGTATGGCCAAAGGTAAACGCCAGCTTGTGGAAGTGCGCTGTCCCTGCTGTGAAGCGATGCTTCAGATCGACCCGGATCTCAAAGCGGTGATCAGCTTCGAAGAGCACAAGAAACCACCCACTATTGAGGACATTGGCGCCGCCGTCCAGAAGCTGAAGGGCGAAGAGGCGCGACGCGACGAAGTGTTTCAGAAGTCGTTTGAGCAGCATAAAGGCCATCAGAAGGTGCTGGAGCGGAAGTTCGACGAATTGCTGAAACAAGCCAAAGAGAAGCCCGACGCTCCTCAGCCCAAAAGACCCTTCGACTTCGACTAGCCACGGCTTAAGGCCCGCCGCGCTCGATTAGAACTGGTTACAGCAGCGGTACTACAGAAAAACACTAGCTCAGCTCAGGTAAGGACCAGGGTCCCCATACAGCATCTCCCCCTGGTATCAATCCCCTGTTGGCTCCATACTAACCTCGTTAGCAATTCAGGCGGTGAACAAAAAATGCGAAAACGGCTACTGGTAGCTTTGGTTTTTGGCGCGGCGGGTCTTGTGGTGGCGCTCCCGATCGCGGACCGGTTTGGATTCGGGCCTGTTCCGGCCCTCATCGGATGCGGCGCCGCCGGCGCCTGCCTCGGCTACGCCATCAGCATCTTCTTGGACATCTTCATCACCAACAGCCACACCAGCGAATTCGAAAACTAGTCGTCTCTTAAAAGCGCAAAGGGTGCGGCGCGCACCACCAAACGAAGCAGGAACAGCTTCGCGCCGCGCTCCGTTTTGCGCGAGTTCCTTAAAAGCGCAAAGGGTGCGGCGCGCACCACCAAACGAAGCAGGAACAGCTTCGCGCCGCGCTCCGTTTTGCGCCAGTTCCTTAAAAGCGCAAAGGGTGCGGCGCGCACCACCAAACGAAGCAGGAACAGCTTCGCGCCGCGCTCCGTTTTGCGCCAGTTCCTTAAAAGCCGCCAGGCCGCGTGACGGCCATGCCGGCGCTCTGGCCTTCCTCACAGAAAATCCCTGATATCAGAGAATCCCTGACCCTCCAAATCGGACGCTCTCCGATTGTAAGCACTTCCACGCTCTGGCTTAATGAAAACGGTGCGACGGATTCGAGCCTCACTTTGAGGCGCCCACCGCCGGCCCCCGCGAAAATCCGGGAAAGGAGCACCCATTCATGGCAGAAGCAACACCCTACGGGCGTGTCACGCAAAGACCCTCGCCGGTCCCAGAAATTCATATCTTATGGATGACGTCGGGCCTCGGCTGCGACGGAGATTCGGTTTCCATCACCGCGGCCACCCAGCCCAGCATTGAGGATATCGTGATGTCGGCTATACCCGGGCTGCCGAAAGTTCACGTACACAATCCGGTGATTGCATATGAAACCGGGTCCGATTTTCTCAAGTACTGGCACATGGCAGCGGAGGGAAAACTGGAGCCGTTCGTGCTTGTACTCGAAGGGTCCATTCCGAACGAAAAGATCAAGAGCGAGGGGTATTGGGCCGCGCTTGGCACCGACTCCAAAACTGGCCAGCCGATCACCACTACGGAGTGGATCGATCGTTTGGCGCCCAAAGCCATCGCAGTGGTGGGGGCGGGGACTTGTGCCACTTACGGCGGGATTCACGCCATGGCGGGCAATCCAACCGGGGCTATGGGTCTGGCCGACTACCTCGGCTGGGACTGGAAATCGAAAGCCGGCCTGCCCATCGTGAACGTGCCCGGCTGTCCGGTGCAGCCCGACAACTTCATGGAAACCTTGCTGTACCTGCTGTACCAAGTGGCTGGATTGGCGCCGATGATCCCGCTCGACGATCAACTGCGTCCCACCTGGCTGTTCGGCAAAACGGTGCACGAGGGTTGTGATCGCGCCGGCTACTACGAGCAAGGCGATTTCGCTGAAGAATACGGCTCGCCCAAATGCATCGTCCGGCTCGGCTGCTGGGGCCCAGTGGTGAATTGCAACGTGCCCAAGCGCGGCTGGATGGCGGGTATCGGCGGCTGCCCCAACGTCGGCGGCATTTGCATCGGCTGCACCATGCCGGGTTTCCCGGACAAATTCATGCCTTTCATGGATGAGCCGCCGGGCGCGAAAGTGTCCTCCAATTCCATAGCAGTTTATGGCCGTGCGATCACCGCATTGCGCTCATTCACCAATCACACGGTCAACAAGGAACCCAAGTGGCGGCATCGCGGAACCGAACTCACCACTGGATATCATCCGAGGTCTTATTAAGGAAATCGAAATGGCGACAATAACCGATCAATCCACGCAACTGAACACTCCTAAGCGAAACCTGG
Organism: Bryobacterales bacterium; assembly: GCA_963713415.1. Classification (GTDB taxonomy): domain Bacteria; phylum Acidobacteriota; class Terriglobia; order Bryobacterales; family Bryobacteraceae; genus Palsa-89. The sequence goes on from CAVQLV010000004.1 coordinate 825,584, forward strand.
TCGAAATGAACTGGGATCCGATCACCCGCATCGTCGGGAGTCTCGGCATTTTCACCAAGATCGACTTTGAAAATCGCCAGGTGGCCGAGTGTCACAGCACCTCTTCCATCTTCCGTGGCTACAGCATTTTCATGAAGGGCAAAGACCCGCGCGATGCCCACTTCATTACCAGCCGTATTTGCGGAATTTGCGGTGATAATCACGCCACGTGCGCCAATTATGCGCAGAACATGGCGTTCGGAGTGAAGCCGCCGCCGCTGGGCGAGTGGATCGTCAACCTGGGCGAGGCCGCCGAGTACATGTTCGATCACAATATCTTCCAGGACAATCTGGTGGGCGTGGACTTCTGCGAGCAAATGGTGAAGGAAACCAACCCCAGTGTCTGGGCCAAAGCGCAGAAAACCACCGCCAATCATTCGAATCTGCACGGCTTCCGCACCATCTCCGACATCATGACGGCGCTGAATCCGTTCACCGGTTCCTTCTATCGCGAAGCGCTGCAGATGAGCCGCATGACTCGCGAAATGTTCTGCTTGATGGAAGGCCGGCACGTGCATCCCTCCACCCTTTATCCGGGCGGGGTGGGAACGGTGCCCACGGTCCAGCTTTTCACTGACTATCTCGTCCGTTTGATGAAGTACGTCGAGTTCATGAAGAAGGTGGTTCCGCTCCATGACGACCTTTTCGACTTCTTCTATGACGCCTTACCGGGCTATGAGAAAGTGGGCCAGCGCCGGATTCTGCTCGGCTGCTGGGGCTCCTTTAACGATCCGGCTCACTGCGACTACACCTACAAAAACATGTCGCAATGGGGCAAGAAAATGTTTGTGACGCCGGGCGTAGTAGTCGACGGCAAGGCCGTGACGCACGACCTGGTGGACATCAATCTGAACATCCGCATCTTGCTGGGCAGCTCCTATTACGACGACTGGGAGCATGCCGAAACCTTCGTGAAGGAAGATCCGCTGGGCAATCCTGTGGATCAGCACCATCCCTGGAACCAGACCACCATCCCACGTCCGCAGCGTCGCGACTTCAAGCACAATTACACCTGGGTGATGTCGCCGCGCTGGTATGACAAACGTACTGGCGATCACCTGGCGCTCGATACCGGGGGCGGGCCCATCGCGCGCTTCTGGTCCACCGCGCTGGCCGGAATGGTGGACTTCGGCTACGTGAAGGCCACCGGCCATAGCGTAAAAATCTATCTGCCCAAGACCGCGTCGCTACCTGAAACGGAATTCGAGTGGAAGATTCCCAAGTGGAGCAATGCCATTGAGCGGGATCGCGCCCGCACTTACTTCCAGGCGTATTCGGCGGCCTGCGCTCTGCATTTCGTCGAGCAGGCGATGAAGGAATTGCACGCCGGACGCACTAAGACCTGGAGCGACTTCAAAGTGCCCGAGGACGCCATTGGCTGTGGATTCCACGAAGCCGTTCGCGGCGTGCTTTCCCATCACGTGGTGATTCGCGAAGGCAAGATCGCGAATTACCATCCTTATCCGCCGACACCCTGGAACGCGAACCCGCGCGATATCTACGGCACGCCAGGCCCCTACGAAGACGCCGTCCAGAACACGCCGATCTTCGAGGAAAACGGACCGGAGAATTTCAAGGGCATCGACATCATGCGGGCCGTGCGGAGCTTCGACCCGTGCCTGCCGTGCGGCGTCCACATGTATCTCGGCAACGGCAAAGTTTTGGAGACGCACCATTCGCCGCTTTTTGGGGCGCACTCCTAAGCTTTATGCAAGATCGATCGTTTCAAGAGCGAATTTGGCGCATCGAAACGCTGGTCGGAGAACTGGAAGCAGTCGCCGACCCCGTGGTGAAGGCCGCTGCGAAAGAGCTGGTGGCCTCCGTCATGGATCTGAACGCGGCGGCTTTCGAGCGGGTGGTGCAAGTGGCTGCGCGCTACGGTGACGTGGGTTCCCGGTTGATCGACGGCCTGATCCGCGACGAGGCGGTTTCGAATCTTTTGATCCTCTACGGCCTTCATCCGCAGGATTTCGAGACGCGGGTCCGCGGCGCCCTCAAAAACTTTGAGGGGGTGCGCGCGATCTCGATCGAAGATGGCCGCGTGGTTCTGCGCATGGAGTCGCACGAGCGGTCCGAATCGGCGTTGCAGCACGCCGTATACGCAGCCGCGCCGGACATCGTCGAGTTGGTGATCGAAGGAACCGCCCGGAATGGCTTCGTTCCGCTGACAGCGCTGAGCGGAGCGCATCCATGAGTTCGGTGGCGGCCGGCGATGCGCGGCAGGCCTTTCATACTCTGCGCCGTCTCGTCCCCAGGGCGGATAACGCGGAGCATTGCGGGCTATGCCGGCAGCCGCTTGCGCCGCAACACGATCATCTGATCGACCCGCGGACGCGCCGGCTGCTCTGTTCCTGCCAGGCCTGCACGATCCTCTTTAACAATCCCGCCGCGCAGTACAAACGCGTTCCCAAGCGGGTTCAATTTCTGCCCGATTGCGAAATTGGTGATGCCGAGTGGGACGAGTTGATGATCCCGATCGGCATTGCCTTCTTCATCAAACAAAGCACCGGCGAAAATTCTGACCGGATAGCCGCCTTTTATCCCAGCCCGGCCGGACCGGTGGAATCCCTGCTCTCTCTCGACCTGTTGCATCCGGCGTTAATTCGGCTGGAGCCCGATACGGAGGCCTTGCTGGTGAATCGCGCGGCCCGCGAATCTTTCATCCTCCCGATTGATGAATGCTACCGGCTGGTAGGCCTCATGCGCACGCATTGGAAAGGTTTGTCGGGCGGCGCCGAAGTGTGGCGTGAGATCCAGCTATTTTTCCAGGAGATGAAAAATCGCGCACATGCCTGATCTCGGCTTCCAGATCGAGTCCGCTGAGAGCGTCCCCTTCGCGGCGACGCCCATCATTGCATTTCGCTTGCGTGTGGAAAACAGTCTGCCTGGCGAATCGATTCACTCCATCGCGCTCCATGCGCAAATTCAGATTGAAACTCCCAAGCGCCGCTATTCACCGGATGAACAGGAGCGCTTGCTCGATCTTTTCGGCGAACCCGGGCGTTGGGGGCAAACACTGCGCCCGATGCTGTGGACCCACGCGGATCTCACCGTACCCGCCTTCTCGGATTCGGTTACAGTCGACTGCCAAGTGCCTTGCTCGTTCGATTTCAACCTGGCGGCTACGAAATACTTCTACGGACTCACCGACGGCGACATCCCGCTGATCTTTTTGTTCAGCGGCAACCTGCTTCTACGCCGGCGCGCATGGCGGCCTGGAAGTGGCGCGCATCCCCTGGAGCAAGGAAGCGCGCTTCCGGCTTCCCGTTCGTGTGTGGCGCGAAACGATGGAGAGCTATTATCCAAACTCCGCGTGGCTGCGAATCCGGCAGGATGTGTTTGACCGCCTTCATCAGTACAAAATGCAAGCTGGCCTTGCGACGTGGGAAGAGGCGCTCGAATCGCTCCTGGAGCCGGTGAACGCATGACCACGGTGGAACAGATCGCGGACGCAATTCTCTATGAGGGCTACATGCTCTATCCTTACCGCGCCTCCGCGCTGAAGAATGGCCAGCGATGGAATTTCGGTGTGCTTTATCCTCCAGCTTACGCGTCGGCACAACGCGGATCGGACGCGTCCACATTTCAGTGCGAATGTTTGGCGCGTGACGGCAATCTGACGGTGACTGTCCGATTGCTCCAGCTTGTGACGCGCGATCGCTGGCAGGAGGCGATCGCGAGAGAGGTTAAAACGGATGTGCCCGGAACGCACTCGTTCTATTTTCCCGAGCGCGAGGATCGAGATGAAAACGGAGTCGTTCGCCGGCAAGAACAAATTGAAGGAATGATCGATGTGAGCATACGGCAAGCGCATAGCGGTTGGTCGCGCATTTCCGTGCGCATCTCCAACACGGGGGCCTTCGATGTTCCAACCGTCGATTCAGCCGCTTGGGCCGCCAGAGAAGCCGCGCTGCGCCGTTCCATGGTGTCGACCCACGCGATCCTGCGCGTCGAGGGCGGGGAATTCGCGTCGCTGCTCGATCCGCCCGAGGAATTGCGTCAATTGTCCACAGAATGCTCAAACGTCGGGCTCTGGCCGGTCTTGGCTGGTAATATCGCACCGCCGGACACCATGCTCGCGTCCCCCATCATTCTCTACGACTATCCGCAAATAGCAGCGCAGAGCGCGGGCGCTCTGTTCGACGGTACCGAAATCGACGAAATTCTTTCGCTGCGAATTCTTGCGCTCACTGACGACGAGAAGCGCCAGATGCGGGAAACCGATCCGCAGGCGCGCCAGCTTCTCGAACGGACCGAGGCGCTCGATCCCGAGCAATGGATGCAACTGCACGGCGTGATGCGCGACCCGTCCGGCGGAGCATCCCTATGAATGAGCTGGAATGGCAACTGCTCGAAGATAAGGCGCCGCTGGAGTGTATTCGTTTATCGGATGGAACTGAGTTGCGCAAAGGCGGCCGCGTACGCTTGCGCCCCAGGCGCGGCGGCGACGTGATGGATCTGGCGCTCGATGGCAAGATCGCCGTGATTGAATCCATCGAACAGGATTACGAAGGCTCAGTGCAGGCCGGTGTAGTGCTGGACGACGATCCAGGCTCCGACATTGGCCACATGCGGCAGCCGGGTCATCGCTTCTTCTTCCGCCCGGAGGAAATCGAGCCACTGGCGGACACGGAAATGTCCGGCGCGTCCCCGCGTATTCTGGTGGCGGGCATCGGGAACGTATTCTTCGGTGATGACGGTTTCGGCGTGGAAGTTGCCGGGCGGCTGAACGGCCGTGGGCTCGCATCCGGCGCAGACGTAGTCGATTTCGGAATACGCAGCTACGATCTCGCTTACGCGCTCACCAGCGGGCGCTACGATACCGCAATCCTGGTGGACGCGGCCTCTCGCGGCGGCGCTCCCGGCGACATTTATGTTCTCGTGCCCAGCCTGGAACCGGATGCGGAACCCGCGCCCGCGAATGCGCACGCCATGAATCCCGAGAGAGTCTTACGAATGGCACAGACTTTCGGCCGGCTACCCAGCCAGATCCTGGTAGTGGCCTGCGAGCCCGAGACGCTGGGCGGCGAAGAAGGGCAGCTTGGTTTGAGCGAAAGCGTGAATGCCGCGGTGGACCGGGCCATAACGGTAGTGGAATCGCTGGTGACAAGAATCTCCGGCGGAGAACCAATTCAGGAGGCAACACAATGCAATTGACGGAACGAATGGACAATCAATCCGGCGATACACGCGACACTCTGATGCTGCTGAGCGGTGTTTCGCTGGTCATCTTCGGAGCTGGATTGATACTTACAACGCCGGTTGTAAAAAAACTATTGGGCGGAGCCGGAATCGGATCTTTGTTGCAGGCCGCAGGACCTGATTTACAGCGCTACTTGAAACTTAAGGCAATGTGACTACGCCGAACCCTACTGCCGCATCTGCTGTCTACGTGTTGGATCCTGGCTTGAGCAGGTTCACCGCCAGGGCATTCGCTACAGGTTTGCTGGCCGCCATGGGCCACAGCCCGTCGTTCGCGATCCGGCAATTCACGGGCGAGGCGAACTTCCCAGCGTCGGCTCCCGAACAAGGTTCAGTACGCATTGTGGTGCAGGCGGCATCATTCGAACTGACAGACCAGGTGAGCGACAAGGATCGCCGCGAGATCGAACGCACCACGCGGAACGATGTGCTCGAAGTATCGAGGTTTCCCGAAATCGTTTTCGAAGCCTCGCATCCGTCGATTTCGAAAGGCGGCGAGGGCTATTACTGGGCGAATCTCACTGGGAAACTGACCCTCCACGGCATAACGCAGCCGCAGCAAATCACCGCGCAGGTTTCGATAACGGATAGCGAGCTTCGCGCCAACGGCGAGCTCACTGTGCGCCAGTCCAGTTTCGGAATCAAACCGGTGTCGGTGGCGGGAGGAACTTTGAAAATCAAAGACGACGTGAAAGTGACGTTCGATTTCGTCGCGCGCAAAAAGGAATAACAAAAACTATGTGCCTGGCCATTCCGGGACAAATTCTTGAGCTGCTTCCCGGTCCGCCACTCCTGGGCGTGGTGGACGTCACCGGTGTGCGCCGAAAAGTGGATCTCGGTCTGCTGGAAGACGAAAATCCGGTCCCGGGCGATTGGGTGCTGATCCATGTCGGCTTTGCGATGAGCAAAATCAGCGCGCAAGGCGCCCACGAACAGATGCAGATGCTGCGCATGCTGGGCGAAGACGAAGCGGCCATGCAGGAAGTCAGCGGCTACGGCCAAGGAGAACTAAAATCGCCATGAAATATGTAGATGAGTTTCGCGATCCAACGGCCATCGCGCAAACTGCACAGGAAATCCGGCGTATTGCCGACCCTCGGCGCCACTATCGTCTGATGGAAGTGTGCGGCGGGCACACGCACGCCATCTATCGCTTCGGCCTCAAAGATTTGCTTCCCGATAACGTGGAGCTGGTGCACGGCCCCGGTTGCCCGGTGTGCGTACTTCCGATGGGCCGCATTGACGATGGACTGGCCATCGCCGGGCAACCTGGCGTCATCTTTACGGCCTTCGGCGACATGATGCGGGTCCCTGGCGCGAATGGCAGCCCGCTGGAACACAAAGCCCGCGGCATGGATGTGCGCATTGTCTACTCGCCCGCCGACGCGTTGAAAATGGCCGAAAACAATCCCGGCAAGCACGTGATGTTTTTCGCCATTGGATTTGAAACCACAGCGCCCTCCACCGCCCTGACGCTGCTGCGCGCGCGCGATAAAGGCGTGCGCAATTTTTCGATCTTTTGCAACCACGTCACCATCATCCCCGCCATCCGCGCGATTCTCGATTCACCGGACATGCGCATCGACGCGTTTCTAGGGCCCGGGCACGTTTCTACCGTTATCGGATGCCGCCCCTACACCTGGATCGCGAAGAACGACCACAAGCCCATTGCTGTCTCCGGCTTTGAACCGCTCGATCTTCTGCAATCCATCGTCATGGCTCTGCGCCAGCTCAACGCCGGCCGCGCGGAGGTGGAGAATCAATATCAGCGTGTGGTTCCGTGGGACGGCAATCGGGCCGCCCTGCGCGCCATGGGGCAAGTGTTCGAACTGCGCCCGTATTTCGAATGGCGCGGTTTGGGTTTCATCTCGCAATCCGCCCTGCGCATCAAAGACGAATTCTCCCAGTGGGACGCCGAGCAGCGCTTTCATGTCCCCGGTGTGCGCGTTACCGATCCCAAGGCCGCGCAATGCGGCGAGGTTCTCAAGGGTGTGCTGAAGCCATCGCAGTGCAAACTCTTCGGAAAAGAGTGTACGCCCGAACATCCCATCGGCGCGCTGATGGTTTCGTCCGAAGGCTCCTGCGCGGCCTATTTCAACTACGAGTACCGCAAGAACGCGGAGCTTGTGGGTATTGGAGCATAAGCATGGCGACCATCGCAGCGCCGACGAAAATCCGCTTTCGCGATGTGCAAGTGGAAATGGCCCACGGAGCAGGTGGAAAAGCCAGCCGCCGCCTGGTGGAAGGATTGTTCGCTCCGCTGCTGTTTGGGATGGATGCCGCCGAGCCTCTGGGCGACGCTGCTCATCTCGATTTCGGCGCGGCGCGCATCGGAATCACAACCGATAGTTTTGTCGTTCGCCCGCTCCGTTTTCCCGGCGGATCTATTGGCGAACTGGCCGTGAACGGGACGGTGAACGATCTGGCCGTGTCAGGCGCTCGCGCCGAGGCGCTGGTGGTCAGCTATATTCTCGAATCCGGATTGCTTACGCCCGTTCTCGAAGCCGAAGTGCGCGCCATGGGCGAAGCCGCGCGCAAGGCGGGCGTCATGATCGTGAGCGGCGACACCAAGGTTGTCGAGCACGGCAAGGCCGACGGCATGTACATCACCACCGCCGGCATCGGTCGCGCGATTCCCGGCCTCCGATTGTCCCCGCGGTCGGTCCAGCCGGGCGACCAGGTGATCCTGAGCGGGCCCGTGGGCGATCACGGCATCACGATTCTGCTGGCGCGCGGCGAACTGGATCTGGAATCCGATGTCTGCTCCGATACCCGGCCGGTGCTGCCCTTCGTGGAAGCGCTGGTGGCGGCCGCGGCGCCAGGTCTGCGCTGGATGCGCGATCCAACACGCGGCGGCCTCGCCGCCTCACTAAATGAGCTGGCGCGCGATTGCGGCCTGGGCATTGTACTCCGCGAAGATTGGATTCCGGTGCACGACGCCGTCCGTGGCGCCTGCGAACTGCTGGGGTTGGATCCGCTGCACATCGCCAACGAAGGCCAGTTCGTCGCTGTGCTCGCGCCTGAGTTTGCCGAACTGGCACTGGACGCATTGCAGCGAACCCCCGGCGGCGAAGAGGCGGCCATCATTGGCGAAGTGCGCGACGCGCCGGCGGCCACCGTGCTCGGAATCGCGCCTTATGGGGGAACGCGCGTGATCGACATGCTGGTGGGCGATCCACTGCCGCGCATTTGCTGACTATGACTTCGACGCAATCAACACTCGCACAGCACATTGCCGAACGGCTGCTCGGGCGTAATCGCATTTTCGAAGATTTCTTTGCGCACGAGGCGCCCCGGCTGGCGGCTGTTTCTCAAGAAATGGCGGAGCGCTTCCTGCGCGGCGGCCGCTTGCTCGCCTTCGGGCGCGGCCCCTGCTCCACCGATGCGCAGCACGTCTCGGTCGAATTCGTGCATCCCGTGATCGTGGGCAAGCGCGCTCTTCCGGCGCTCGACCTTTCCGCCGAATTCGCTCGTTGGCTGAATGCTTTGGTGCGGCCCGAAGACATCGTGATGGGTTTTGCTTCTCCCGAAGGCGACGGCGAAGTTCAAGCCGCGCTGGATGCGGCGCGCGCGCGCCAAGCCATGACACTCGCTCTTTCCGGTTCCAGCGGTTCCTATTGGTTCCCCGCTGTCACCGACGACGCCTTCCTCAACCAGGAACTGATCGAGGTGCTCTATCACACGCTGTGGGAAACGGTGCACGTGTTCCTGGAGCATCGCGAACTCGGCCAGGACACCGGGCCCGCCGGTTTTCTCTATCCGTTCCTCGGGCCGGATAAACACGATCTGGCGTCTCTACAAAAAGAAGTTGCAGAGTCGATCCGGATGAAGGTGCGTGATGACGCCCGTCTGCGCACGCAAGTGGCCGAGGAGCAATCGGAACAGATCGCGGCCACCGCGCTGGCGATCGACAACCGCGTAGAGCGCGGCGGCAAGCTGATTCTGTTCGGCAATGGAGGCTCCGCTACCGACGCCAACGATTGGGCGCTCGATTGTGTGGCTCCGCCCAGCCGCTGGCGCCCCATTCCGGCTATCTCGCTCGCCATGGAACCCGCCAACATCAGCGCTATCGCCAACGATGTCGGCACCGAGGTTGTGTTTCTGCGCCAGTTGATCGCGCACGCGCGCCCCCAGGACGTAGCCATCGGAATCTCTACCAGCGGCGGATCGCGCAACATCATCTCCGCGCTGGAGGAGGCGCGCAAACGCGGATTGTTGACGGTGGCGCTGCTCGGCTACGACGGCGGCGAAATTCTGCGGCGCGGCCTGGCGGACTTCCCGCTGATCGTCCGGTGCGACTACATTCCGCGCATTCAGGAGGTCCAGGCATCCATCTATCACTCGCTCCGCGCCGCGCAGCAGGAGAACTTCCATGCTTGAGCTCTTCGGTTCCTCAGGTTGTCCCTTCACTGCGGAAATGCGCGAATGGCTGGAATTCTCGCGCCGCGACTTTGTCGAGTTTGACGTAGAGACCGACGCGGCCGCGCTGGCCCGTATGCGCGAGGCGACGGGCCAGCGCACCGTTCCGGTGCTGCTCGACGACGGCAAGGTTGTCCAGATCGGCTGGCAGGGCCGCGGATGTGTCGTGGGTGCGGGCTCGTATGCATGAACTGTCCATCGCGATGAGCATCCTTGACATGGCCGAAGAGGAAGCCGGCCGCAGAAGCGCCGAAGTGGATGTGATTTACGTCAAGCTGGGCGCGCTCTCCGGCATCGCGAAAGAAGCCTTGCTGTCGGCCTACGATCTGGCTCGCACCGAAACCACGCTGCCTATGGCGCAGTTGATCATTGAAGAAGTTCCCGTGATGATTTATTGTCCGCGCTGTCAGGCGCCACGCAGCGTTCCATCCATCCGGCAATTGTCGTGTATCGAGTGCGAAACCCCGTCATCGGAAATCCTGCAGGGGCGCGAATTGCAGGTAGTAGCGCTGGAGCTGCGTGCATGAATTCTACTCCTCGAATTCTCGAAGTACGAAAAAACATTCTGAAGCAGAACGACGAAACCGCGCGAGCACTCCGCAATCGCTTCCATGCCGCCGGCGTGTTTGTGGTGAACCTGGTCTCCAGTCCCGGTTCCGGCAAGACGGCATTCCTGGAATCCACGCTCACTAAGATGCGCGCCGAGTTCCAGGTGGCGGCCCTGGTCGGCGACTTGGCCACCGAGAACGATGCCATCCGTTTAGCTCGCAGCCGGGTCCCGGTGCGCCAAATCATAACGGGCACCGTTTGTCATCTCGAAGCGGCTATGATCGAGCGGAATCTCGAAGGCTGGGACCTCGACAAGCTGGATTTTCTCTTCATTGAAAACGTCGGAAATCTGGTCTGCCCGTCCTCTTACGATCTGGGCGAAAATACCCGCGTCGTCTTGATGTCGGTGACAGAGGGTGAAGACAAGCCGCTAAAATATCCCACCATCGTCAACAGCGCCGACGTCGCCGTCATCACGAAAACCGACCTCGCCGATGCCGTAGAATTCGACTGGCCCGCGGCTTCGAAGAACCTGCAAGCCGTCCGCCCCGGAATCCAGATCCTGCGTGTGTCGGCCAAGACCGGAAGCGGCATGGATGCCTGGCTCAGTTCTATCACGTCCCAGCGGGCGCGCATGTGCGCGGCGCCGGACGTGGTAGAACATTTGTAATGGCATTCGTAAAAGTCGGTTCACTCACTTCTCTGCCGCCAGGTTCGGTGACGGAAGTGACCTTAGGTGAAGATTCCTACGCAGTCTGTAATGTTGGCGGCGAGCTGCACGCGCTGGGCGGTATCTGTCCGCATGCCGGCGGCCCGATCGGGCAGGGAAACGTGCAGGACGGCCTGGTGATTTGCCCCTGGCACGAGTGGGCCTATGACTGCAAGACCGGCGAAAACGATTTCGATCCAACCATCAAGCTGGATTGCTTCGCGGTGAAGGCCGAAGGCGACGATATTCTGATCGATCCGCAAGGTCGCAGCTAAAGTGATTCGTGCCTGAACTGCCAGAAGTCGAGACCGTGGTGCGCTCGCTCGCGCCAAAACTGCCCGGCCGCCGCATCGTCGACGCGCAGTTTTCTTCGCATCACGTAGTCCGGCAAAAATTTGCGGAGCTGCGAAAACGAGTGCGCAATCGGGTGATCAAATCCGTGGAGAGGCACGGCAAGTTTATCGTACTCACGCTCGACCGGGGCGTGCTGGTTATCCACTTAGGGATGACCGGCAAGTTGCTGCTCGATTCCGAACCCGGCCCTTACGCGCGCGCCGTTTTCGAGCTCGATCGCGGTTTGCTGGTTTATGACGACGTCCGGCATTTCGGGCGCATCGAATGGAGCGAGCAACTCCCGGATCGTGCCGCCGCGCTGGGCCCCGATGCACTGACCGTTTCGCTCGAAGATTTTCGCAAGCTGCTCAAGCAGCGCAAATCGGCCATCAAGCCGCTGCTGCTCAACCAGCGATTCCTGCGCGGCATGGGCAATATTTACACCGACGAGGCGCTGTACGAAGCGCGCATCCATCCGCGCGCCATCGCCGCCAGCTTGAGCAAAGAGCGCGCCGGACGCCTGTACGCCGCCATGCTGGATATTCTCACCAACGCGATTCGCTTGAAAGGTTCTTCGATTTCCGATTACGTGGACGCCGATGGGCAGCGCGGAAGTTTCCAGCAGCAACACCAGGTGTATGGACGCGCTGGCGACCCTTGTCCTATTTGCGGAACGCCGATCCGCCGGATCGTGGTGGGACAGCGTGGGACGCACTATTGTCCAAAGTGCCAGCGAAGCTGAAGATTTGATCGGCCACCAGCGCCGCGCCTTTCATCTCCAGAACATCGTGGACGCGTACCACGTGCGCGCCACCGAGGATCGCGGCTGTCACGGCGGCGGCCGTCGCGCATTGCAGAAACCCCTCGGACGGCTTCTCCAATTGCGGCAAAAACGATTTGCGCGAAGGACCTACCGCCAGCGGAAATTCGAGCGGAGCGAACGCGCCCAGCCGCGTCAGAATCTCCAAGTTCTGCTCTTTGCGCTTGCCGAAGCCCAGCCCCGGATCGATCGCAATGCGCGAACGATCCACCCCCGCGCGCACGGCGCGATGCGTGGATGCATCCAGATCTTGCCGGATGGTCCCCATGACGTCCTTGATGGGTGCGAGCTTGGCCCAGGTTTCCGGTGTGCCGCGCATATGCGTGATGATCAATCCTGCGTCATGCTGCGCCGCCACGTGCGCGAGTTGCGCATCGAACGTCAGCCCGGAAGGATCGTTGATGATGGCAGCGCCGTGTTCCAGCGCCTTCTCCGCAACGGCCGCCTTGTAGGTATCCACGGAAATGGGAACCGTCAGCTTCCCACGCAAGCGCTTCAACACCGGAACCAGGCGCCGCAGCTCTTCGGGTTCGGAGATGCGCTCGGAACCCGGCTTGGTGGACTCCGCGCCGATGTCGATGATATCTGCGCCTTGCTCTTCCAGTTCAATGGCGCGCGCGAAGGCGCGATCAGGATCCAGGTATTTTCCGCCATCGGAGAACGAATCGGGTGTCACGTTCAACACGCCCATCAGCAGCGTGCGCTCGCCCAGCAGCAGTTCGCGGCCGGCCAGCTTCCAGACAAAATGGCGTCGTTCCATGCTAAGGCTCAATCCTTTTCCACTTCTTGCCGACGCGGAAGACCGCGCCCCCAGGCGGAATCATCACCGTCAGACCAATGTGGCGCTCGCCATCGATCTCCACGGCGCCTGCCTTGATTTTTCTCTCGGCATCGGTTCGGGAATCAGCCAGGCCCGCGGCCAGCAAAATCTTGGGCAAGCTGTTTCCGGCTCCGTTGGTCAATTTGAGAGTCTCGATGTCGGCTGGCTGCTGGCCCTCCCGCACTTCGCGCTGAAAGTCCGACCGCGCCTGCTCCGCCGCTTCCGCCGAATGAAAATCGGTAACCATCTGCCGCGCCAGCCGCATCTTCACCGCCATCGGTTCCTCGCCCTTCATCGCCGCGATCTCGGCCATACTCTTATCAGTAAGCAATTCCCAATAGCGCCACATCAGCGTATCGCTGATCCCCATCACCTTGCGAAACATTACCTTGGGCGGTTCCGTGATGCCGATGTAATTGCCCTTGGATTTCGACATCTTCTCCACGCCATCCGTGCCTTCCAGCAACGGCACCGTCGCGACGATCTGCGGCGGCTGGCCGTAATCGCGTTGCAACTCGCGCCCCACCAGCAAATTGAAGCGCTGGTCCGTCCCGCCCATCTCCACGTCGCATTCCAGCATCACCGAATCGTAGCCTTGCGCAATTGGATACAGCAGCTCATGCACCGAGATCGGAATGCCTTCCTTGAATCGCTTGGAGAACTCGTCCCGCTCCATGATCCGCGCCACCGTGAATTTCGCGCACAAGCGGATGATATCGGCAAATTTCAGCGGCGCCAGCCATTCGCTGTTGAAACGGACCTCAGTGTTTTCACGATCCAGAATCTTGAACACCTGCGTCTTGTACGTCTCCGCGTTTCGATCGATCTCCTCGCGCGTCAGCGGCGGGCGCGTGGTGTTGCGCCCCGTGGGATCGCCGATCAACCCCGTATTGTCGCCGATCAGGAAAATCACGCGATGCCCCAGATCCTGAAAGTGCTTCATCTTGCGCAGCAGCACTGTATGGCCCAGGTGCAGATCGGGCGCCGTGGGATCGAACCCGGCTTTCACGCGCAGCGGCCGGCCGGTCTTCGCGGCTTGGATCAGACGCTCGCGCAGGTCCTCTTCCCGGATCAGGTCGGCCAGGCCTTTCTTCAAGTACACCAGCTGTTCGTCGATGGACTTTTTCGGTAATGACTCGTTCGATAATGACACTCTCTTTATTAAAGCAGGCTGAGTGTATCTTGAATCAGTTTCGCCGCCAGCGCCGGCGCTTCCATCGGCATGAAATGCGAATAGTCCGGCAGGCACGTATCTGTTCCGCGGGCGAAGCTGGCCGCCAGATCGGGCGCCGTGATGGACGTTCTCATCACCTCGGCCGAGTCCGTATAACGTACGGCGCGGACCACCTGCACGGGGATCTGAACGCTTGCGATCTCTGGATAAATGTTCGATTCCACCGCTGTACTTCCCTCGTAAATCGATGCCTCAACGGACGGCGGGCAAGCCAATATGTAGCCTTCCCCGTCCGCCTTCAGCGCGTTCTCACAGTAGTCTCGCAGCGCCTGCCGGTCCCAGGAATCGAATGGCGGGCGATTCTGAAAGCGCTCGAACATCTCTTGCGCCGACGCCCATTGGTTGCGGCGTTTTCGGACGAACTCAGTCTTGTTCCAAGGTCCGACATACGCGTCCCTCGCGCGGATTACGGGCTCCAACAGCACCAGCGCCGAAAAGGATGCCGGCCTGAGCGCGGCGCCCAGCGTGACCGAGTGGCCGCCCATGGAATGCCCGACTCCGATCGCACCCTCCAGCCCCAGAGCGTCGCTGATCGCCGCGACATCGGCGCCAAATGCCCGCCAGGGATAAGGCGGCGTGGGCTGGCTGCTGCGCCCGTGGCCGCGCGCATCGAAAGCCACGCAACGTCGGTCCGGGAAGTGTGCGATCACCTGGTCCCAGATGCGCGCGTGAAATCCCGTCGCGTGACAAAAGAGCAGCGGCGGCCCCTGGCCAGGCCACTCCCAAAGCGCGATCTCGACGCCATCGACGCGCAATCGAGACTCCACCGGCGTGCGAGTCATTCGTACCCAGTCTAACTGTGGTTGGTCTACGCCGCGCCCTGTTCAGCGTGTGCAAGGACGGTTTCGATGGTTTCGAAAAGCTCGTGAGCGTGAACCGGCTTGGCGATGTAGCCGTCCATGCCGGCTAGCAGACATCGCTGGCGGTCGCCCACCATGGCGTGCGCTGTCATGGCAATGATCGGAATATGCGCGCGGGTGTTTTGCTCCAGCCGTCGAATCGCGGCCGTGCATTCGAAGCCGTCCATCACGGGCATCTGGGCATCCATCAGGATCAGGTCGAAATTTTGCTTTTCCAAAGTACCCAGTGCCTGAGCACCGTCGGCCGCCACCACCACCATGTGGCCCTGGTTTTCAAGCAAGCGCGAGGCCAGCTTCTGATTCACCAGGTTGTCTTCGGCCAGCAGGATGCGGAGCGGCAAGCGGCCCTCGCGCAGGGTGTAGCGCGTGATTACCTGTGCCGGCTTGGACGCGCCGTCGCTGGCCAGCACCTGCAGCATGGCGTCCAGCAAATCGGCCTGAAGCACCGGCTTGATCAGGTAGGCTGCGATACCGAGTTGCTTGCAGCGCGCGCCGTCGCCGCGCTGGCCCCCGGAGGTAAGCATGATGGTCACCAGCTTCGACAACTCGGGCGAGCGTTGAATCTGTTCCACCAGCATGAAGCCATCCACGTCGGGCATGTGGCAGTCCGCAACCAGCAAGCCGAACGGCACTCCGGCGGCCTTCGCCTCGTGAAGCATGTTCAACGCCGCGGTGGCGTTCGATACGGCCGTGGGCCGCATCCGCCAGTAGCTGAGCGTTCGCTCCAGAATCTGGCGATTGGTCGCGTTGTCGTCCACCACCAGGACGCGCACGTCGTCCAGAACCGCTGGATCCTTCAGCGCCGGCCGCGCCGCGGCATTCTTCACCACTCCGAAGTCGGCCGAGAAGTGGAAGGTAGAGCCCTTGCCCACTTCGCTTTCCAGCCAAATCCGGCCGCCCATCATTTCGATCAAGCGCATCGAAATGGAAAGTCCCAGCCCAGTTCCCCCATACTGCCGCGTGGTGGATGTATCGGCCTGCGTGAACGGCTCAAAGATCACCTTCTGTTTTTCAAGCGGGATGCCGATGCCGGTATCGGTCACCGTAAAGTGCAGATGCAGGCTGTCTGGCCCGCTTTCTTCGGCCTCTACCCGCAACACCACCTCTCCCTGTTCCGTGAACTTGACAGCATTGCCGGCCAGGTTCAGCACCACCTGACGTAATCGCACCGGATCGCCCATCACCAGCTCCGGCAGTTCCGGCGGAACAAAGCAGGCCAGTTCCAAGTCCTTCTGGTGCGCCCCTCCGGCCAGCGATTTCATAGCCTGGCCCAGATGATCCCGCAAGTTGAACTCAATCGGATCGAGCGCGAGCCTGCCCACTTCGATTTTCGAGAAATCCAGGATTTCGTTGATCACGCTCAGCAGCGAATCGGCGGAGTATTTCACGGCGTTCAAGTACTCGCGCTGCGTGAGATCCAGCTCCGTTTCGAGCGTCAGCTCCGTCATGCCGAGGATTCCGTTCATCGGCGTGCGGATCTCATGGCTCATGTTCGCCAGAAACTCCGATTTCGCGCGATTGGCGGTATCAGCGGCCATGCGCGCCTGCTCCAGCCGCAGGAGCATTTCCTTTTCCTGCGTGATGTCGATCATCGCGCCGCTCACCAGTCTGGGATGCCCCGGCTCCCCATCCACGCGGGACTGGCTGCGCATCCAGCGCACCGATCCATCTGGGAGCACCACCCGGAATTCGGCATTAAATGATCCGTTGACCACCATGGCCCCACGCGCCGTGGCATTCAGCGCATCGACGTCGTCCGGGTGGATCATCTCGCGCCAGACGTCCAGGTGCATACGCAAAGGCTTTCCTGTCAGACCGACCAGTGCCGCGAATCCCTCCGAGATCGTCAATATGTCAGTCGCGACGTCGGTCTGCCAGATACCGAACGCGGCGGCCTTTTCCGCCATGGCGATGCGCTCGGCGTTCTCCCGCAGTTTCTCCTCGGCCCTCAGCCGTTCGATGGCATTGCCGGCCAGGTGCGCACCGGCTTCTACCACGCGCAGGTCGCGGTCATGCGGCGCTGCGGGATGCTTGTGATACATGGCAAACGTCCCCAGCACCTTCTTCTTGGAATCGCGTATGGGGACGCTCCAGCAGGCCCGCAGCCCGAAGCTCAGCACAAAGTCTTTGGCGGCTGCGAAGCGGTGGTCGTTGGCGATGTCCTCTACAATCGTCGTTTCGTTCCGAAAAGCCGCCGTCCCACAGGCGCCCACTTCCGGACCGATCTCCAGGCCGTTCACGCCCTGCATGTACGCTGCGGGAAGGCTCCCTCCCGAGCCTTCCCACAAGCGCTTGCCCTCGTCGTCCAGCAAAAGGACCGTGCAATAGCAATCCAGGGCCATGCGCTCAATCGCCCCCGTGAGCGCGTTCAATACCTCCCGGAGCGAACAGCCCTTGGCGATCAGCTCCAGCACCCGCCGTTCTTCCTCAATTACGCGCGAGGAGCGCTCCAGTTTCTCCTGATCGCGCTCGCTGGCTCGCAGGCGCCGGGTTTGCATATACGCCACCACGCAGGCGGCCAGCGCTAGACACAGCGCTCCAATAGCCAGGGCGGATAGCATCTCTCTTCTATCGGTAAGGAGCCCTAGATTTCTTAGGATTACGGATGGAATATTTTGTCCGCGGCGCGCCTAAAGCGCTTATTTTGTGCCGGTTGTCCAAACGCCAATTGGGGCCATGGTTTTCGTAAATTCAGGCGCATGTCCTAAGGAAAACCAGGGGAAACATACTGGAAGGGCGGGCGGGATCGCTCCGTTGTATACTGCATGGAGACCGGACGCCCCGATCCTAACAAACGATATCGCGTTCCGGACATAACGCATTTCCCGCTCGCCTCACAGCCCGCCGGGAACCCAGGAGATACCAACGAATGAGTGAAGTGCTCAGTGGAGCTGAGTTCAAGAAACAACTGCGCGAAGGGCGGCCCAAGCTCGGCCTGTTCCTGAATTCGCACAGTCCCACCGTCGCCGAACAGTTGGCGCATAGCGGCTATGACTGGCTGCTCGTTGACACGCAGCACGGGCCCATGAGTTTTCCGGAGCTGTCGGCCATGTTGGCCGGAATTTCCAGCGGCGGCGCGAAGTCCATGGTGCGCGTGGCCGGTTACCATGATCGCGGCGGAATCCAGCAGTCCCTCGATCTGGGTGCCGACGGCGTTCTGGTCCCTTACATCAATACCGCTGAAGAAGCCGTCCAGGCGGTCAGTTGCGCGCGCTATCCCACCACCGGCACCCGCTCGGTTTATTTCCCGCAGCGCAGCATGAACAAGGCCGGACTGCTCGGCTATGCCGGCAAAGCGAACGAGAACGTCATTCTGGCCCTGCAAGTGGAAACCGCGGATTGCATCAAGAACATCGACGAAATTGCGGCTGTACCCGGCGTCGACATGCTATTCCTCGGCCAAAATGACCTGTGCATGTCCATGGGGCTCTTCGAAAAATACGAATTCCCGCTCATGTATACCTCGCCCGAGCTGCAAGCGGCCACCGACAAACTGCGTGCCGCCGCCAAGAAGAACAACGTGATCCTGGGCCTGTTCCTCTTCGGCCCTGCGCGCGTGGGCGAGTTCCTCGAGAAGGGCTTCCCGTTCATCAGCCTCGGAAACGATCTGCATCATATCCTCACCCAGGCCGGCGCCTACGTCAAAGACGTGGAAGCCGTGTCGAAAGAAAAGGGCAAACCCTGGACTCGCCGGCCTACCGCGCTACTTTAAGCTCTTCGGCGCCAGCATCTCGCTCAGATAATCATGGCTGCCTGGAATGCGTTCCAGATGCGGGTAGCGTAAGCCGCCCGCATATTGAATTTCGCGCGATTCCACCGCGTCAAAGTTGCGCACGATCAACGCGATCTTGCCGTTTTGGGGATGCGCGATCGATGTGTTGAGCGCATCCGCGGAATAAACGCGGCCATCCACGGCTAGAATCGTCATCTGCGGTCCAAGACCCGCAGCGTATGCCGGTGTCCCGGGCAGAACATCAGTAATGGTGCCGTCCTTCGCCAGCGCAATACCAATCGAATATTCCGCATGATAACTGGGCGACATTGGCGACGTTCCAGCGTAGAAAGGCTCGTTGTTGGGCGTCGCGTTATATACGAGGCGCCAGCCGGCAGCCTCCAGGCCGTCCGTGGGCGGCTGGTTGTTTACCCGGTAGATCCGCGTCTCGAAAAACGTGTGCCAATCAAACGGCAATATCGCCGATAAAGACGCTTCCACGTCCGCGCGTGTATAGGGAACCACGATGGGCGGCGTGTCGCGCTGGCCGAAGAAGCTGCGGAGGAAATCGTCCAGCGACAAGCGGTCCTCAGATTGTTCGCGAATCATGGCATCGGCGCGCAACCAAATGAGAGCGCCTTCGTCGTAATAATCCTGCCCGCGGCGCAGCGCAGCCCAACCACCGGCCACCGTACGCAGCACCCAGTCCTCGGTAGCGGTGTCCACCAGAGCGGTCGAAGCGCGGCCTGGCTCATGCGCGAACCCCGCGGCCGCCTGGGCCAGATAATCGCGCATGTAAGCGGCGTCATTAAAGCCGGCTCGCGTGGCCAGCAGATATCCTATGTACTCGTTCAGCCCCTCATACACCCACAGCAGCGACGTCCGCTCCGGCCCCTGATAATCGGGCTTGGAATAAAGCTCCGCCGGACGCCGGTACTTCCCATCCCAGGAGTGCGATTGTTCATGCGCCAGAAGCGGCCAGCCGAATTTTTCGAGTTGATCTTTCTTGGAAAGCCCGCCATCGCCGATGGCGTTGTAGGGCGAATCCTCATGCTCCAGTCCGTCGAACGGCCGCGCCGCGCTTTGCGACACCAGAATGTGCATGGTCTGCCAATGCCGGAAGCCGAACATCGCCCGATCCTGATCGATGAGGCTCGCAAACAGAGTGAACGCGTGCGCGTTGTCCGCGTTGTCTATGGCAGCCTGGGTTTCGCCGATAAAATCGAGCTCCGCCGGCCAACTCGACGCCAGCGGTACGGCTCGGAAGAACTCGCCCGCCAGCACCGGCGAATCAATCAGGCGTTCCAGCGAAACCGGCGCAAAATTCACGCGAGCGCCCATCTGACTCGTGACCTGCAGCGAACTGCCCTGTTTCCAATTCGCCGGAAGAACAACGGACGGCTGGATCATGAGCGCGCGCTTATCGATGCCCAGGGGATACCAGATTGCCGTGTTCCACGCCAGCAGGAGCTGATGTTCTGAAATTGTGTTTTCCAGCAACGTATCGAATTCCACCGTGATTCGATCCGTGCCCGGCGGCACATCGACATGGATGGTGTAAATTTCTTCCGGATCGCGTTTCCAGGGCAGCGTCACATCTCCAGAATGGATTCGGAGCGCCGCCACTTGTTGAATGGGGCCGGTTGGTCCATGTTCGCCCGGAATCCAGCGCGGGTACGCGAGCGACAGCATGCCGGGCCGGACTCGAATCTCCTCGCGTACGAAAGCGATGCGCCGCGATGCCTGCGTCTCGTCCACCAGCAGCGTCATGGCAGGCTGTGCGCTCTGGCCACGTGCCCGGGTTCCAACGGCGGTCATCGCCACCACCAGGACCGCGAAATACCTCAGAGCAACCACTGGGCGAGCCATAATAGGGCCGATTATAGCCCGCGGCCCCTATTGGATGTGCTCCCGATCCTTCTCGTTCTCGCAGTAAGTCTCAATCAGATCGGTATCGGCCAGCAGATGGACAGGCACTTCGGCTTGCCAGGGCTTTTCGTAAGCTCCCGGGTCGTCAATGGTGATGTCGATTTCCATGTGTCCAAGGTCGCGGCGCGTGAACCGCTCGGTGACATGCGCGGACTCGGTTTGCGGATGCCCCTTGGCCGTATCCAGCCACGAACGGCCATTGAACCCCATCGTTTCGACGACCAGCGTGTCGCCCTCCCAATGGCCAATCGAATATCCCAGCCAGGTCGGCTGAGGCTCCTTCGGCAATGGCCGCCCATCCAGGAACACTTGACGGAACGTGGAATTGGCCGATGTTTCATACAGCAGGACGACGAGCGTCGGCGTCTGCACAACTTTGAACGGATGTGGCGCGGGAGCGCTCGTAATGTCGATTCGGGGAACGCCGGGCGGCATGCATTTCGACAGCGGATCATCGCGATGGTCCTTGCCTTCGCGCTCGGCTTGCAGACTCTTCGCCCAGGGTTGCATCACCACCTCACCGGGCTTCAAATCCTTCGCAAGATCATTGAAGAATCGCGGCTCGCTCTCCCAAACGCCGGATAGGTCGGGCTTGCCATCCGCAGCTTTGGGCGTGGGCGCGGATAGATTCACCTTGCCGTCGCCAGTGCGCGGAACGCCCGGCACGCGATAGTTCAGCCACTGCGCCTGGAGCGTCAACACTGGCGCGGCCATCACGATCGTCAGCAGTAGAGTGTGCCTTGCCACCAGTCGAGTAAATCACAGATTCATTGTCGCGGCAATGCGCGTGACCGGCGCGTGGCCAGCGAAGCGCCACATCGTCATTCGCCCAAGATCAGTGAGGCGCAACCTTGCGGCCAAGGCGCGGCGAGCCTGCCAGCCAGTTGCGAACCTGCGAGACAATTGGGAACAGGATGCGCTTGATCAAGGCCCTCCTGCGCGTCGCGGGAAAAAGCCAAGGCAAAGTGATCGCCGTGTTTGCCCTTTCCGCTTCCGACGCGGCGCAATCCGTCCGCTATGTCCGGCACGGCGCGCCCCATGTTCCGGTGTGGCTGTTCTCGCTCGAAACGCCCGCTCCGGAGATCTCGGCGCTGTGCGAACGCGTTTATGTCCGAAAAAACTCCTTGCGCTTGTCGTTCGCGGCGCAACGATTGTTGTGGTCCCGCAGTGTGGCGCTTGCCACGGCTCCCTGGAACGGCCAGCCGGGCCATTGGGCCGTCAAACTTGCGCCTCTTTTTATCCCACCCTTCCGGGCTTTACTCTTCAATGAAAATGACGACTCGTTCTCCGCGACGCCGCCAGCCATTGTGCGCCATCTCCGTCATCGTCTGCTGTCCGAGGATGTGCCCCACTTCACCCCCAGCCGTCGATTTCAATTGCTTCGCCGCTTCTCACGGTGGGTTTGCCGCATTTCTTCTGACGGAGCGCAAAAGCTCAAGCCATACGACGTGTTGCTCTTTCCCGTCATCGATTGGGATTACCGCTTCCAGCGCCCTCAGCACCTGACTCTGGAACTGGCGCGCCGAGGACACCGGGTCTTCTACATTTCCACTACTTTTCTTCCGGCCTTCGGCCTCTTGGAACCACGCACGCGAGCTGTCGCAAACAACGTCTACATGGTGGATCTTCCCGGCGGCGAAGATCCGCCCGATATCTACCGCGACATTCCCAGCGAACTTCAGCTCGCCGCGCTGGAACTCGGCCTGCGATCTTTGAAGCAGAAGTTCGCCATTGGAGCAACGCTCTCCATCGTCGACTACCCGTTCTGGGCCCTGCTGGTCCGGCGCCTGAACAACACGATCGTCCTGTACGACTGCATGGACGATTACCAGACCTTTCGCAATTCAGGCCGGCCCGCCCGCGAATTGGAGCCGGAAATTATCCGCGAAGCGGACATTGTGGTCTGCTCTTCCACTCACCTGCAGGAGCGTGCCAGCGGCCTCGGCCGTGAGAGCATTCTCATCCGCAATGGCGTCGATCCGCAGCATTTCGGTCCGCGCCCGACGTCGCTTGCCCAATCGTCGGACCAGCCAATCGTGGGTTATCACGGCTCCATCACCGAATCCACGGACATCGAACTGCTCACATATGCGGCCCGGTCTCTTCCGGATATGAGATTCATTCTGGTTGGCCGCAATGACGGGATGAATCTATCCGAGTTGGAGAGATTACCGAATGTTACACTGGCCGGTGAAATCCCCTACGGCCGCCTCCCCGAATATGTCCACGGTTTCGACGTAGGCATTCTCCCCTACCGCATCTGCGATCACAGCCTAGCAACGGATCCGGTAAAAGTCTGGGAATATCTGAGCGCCGGCAAGCCCGTGGTTGCAGTTCGGTTTCCTGAAATCGAGCGCCTGCACGATCTAGTCGCGCTCACCGACGGCCCCCAACAGTTCGTCGACGCCATCCGTTCCACTCTAGCCGACAACTCCCTCGCCCATGCCGAACGGCGCCAGGCATTCGCGCGCGATAACACGTGGTCCCAGCGCTGCGATGCCCTTCAACAAGCCGTGGCGCTATTCTTCCCCAAAGTCAGTGTCGTGGTGCTGACTCACAACCAACTAAAATTCACCGAGGGCACTCTATCCAGCCTCGATGACTTTACCGGTTACCCGAACCTCGAAGTGATCCTCGTGGACAACGGCTCTACCGACGGCACCCCGGCGTTCCTCAAGCAGTGGTGCGCCAGCCGCCCCTATGCAAAAGTCATTCTTCACACCGCAAATCTTGGATTTTCCGCGGGAAACAACGCCGGCGTCAGGGCGTCCACCGGCGACTACATCGTCATTCTCAATAACGATGTCTGTCTAACCGATGGTTGGCTGGGCACGCTCCTCTCGCATTTTCGCGCCGATCCCAGCCTCGGCATCCTGGGCCCGGTCACCAACACTTGCGGTAACGAGAGTGTGGTTTACATCGGCGAATATGACGACGTGGAAAAGATGGCGATCCTGGCCCGCCGGTACACGCGCGCGCGCCCTGGGCAGCGCACCCAGTTACGGGTGGCAAACTTCTTCTGCGTGATGATCCCCCGGGCCGTCTGGCAACAGACGGGTGACTTGGATGAGAATTTCGGCGTCGGATTATTTGAGGACGACGATTACGCCATGCGCGTTCGAAGCGCAGGCTACGATATCGCCTGCGCCGAGGACGTCTTCGTCCATCATCACGCGTCCGCCTCGATTGGAGCCTTGCCGTCTGCCTCGTACGACGAGCTGTTCAACCGCAACCGGCGTTATTTCGAATCCAAGTGGGGCGCCTGGACGCCGCCCGTTTTCAGACAGGAAGTGCGCGAGAGGCTGGCGCAGCGGGCGCGCGGCGTTACAACGTCTGAGGGATGACGCCCTATTAGGGATGACGCCCTATTGATGACCGCCGTCGCTGTTATTTTTGATCGTTGTTATTGTTTTCGCGCTCGCGCAGCTTCTCACGCGCTTTATCCGCGTCCCGCTCGGATTGGCTCAGCGCCTGACGCACCTGGGTGCGCGCTTTGTCCAGATCCTCGCGGGTCTGCGCGTCGGCGCTCTTCAAATCCTGGCGCAATTTGTCTCGGGTAACTTCCAACTGCTTTTGCGCCTTTTCCTGCGCTTCGCGGCTGTCGGACCTGGCGCGATCCTCGTCCTGGCGGCTGCATCCTGAAGCCGCAACCAGGGCCATAACGACACTACTGACTGCGATCCACCTCTGCATGCTCACCCCCTTGTGAGACGCGCGAGGAGGGATTCTGTTGCCGCCATTTCTTCATGACGCTGTGCCCTGTGGGGAAATATGGACACTGCGCGATCCGGTCATTAGAATCTTCAAGAGGAGGTGCGTTCCATGAAACTGTTCTTGAGCTGGTCCGGCGAATTGAGCCGCCAGGTCGCCTCTGCATTGCGTGAATGGCTCCCCTACGTGATACAACCTGTGAAGCCTTTCCTATCCAGCGGAGACATTAGCAAAGGGCAACGATGGGGTGATGTGCTTGCAGAGGAGCTGGAGGGAGCAAAGTACGGCATTATCTGTGTCACGCCATACAATATCTTCAAGCCCTGGATGAACTTCGAAGCTGGGGTTCTCTCGAAGTTCATTGGCCAATCGGCCGTGACACCGTTCCTGTTCCGTGTCGATCAGTCCATATTGACGGGTGGCCCGCTCTCCCAATTTCAGTCCACCGTGTACAGCGAAGACGACGTGCGCGCCTTGATATACAGCATCAATAAGCAACTGGGGCCCGATCAGGTGGATGATGACATTCTCCGTCGCGAATTTGATGCTTGGTGGAAAGAGCTCAAGAAGGTACTCGACGCCATTGCGACAAGCGTACAAGAGGAAACGCGGACCGAGTACGGATGGCTCTACACATCGGAAGATTTTGCGGTGTATGAAGCGAAAGCAGACTACAAGTCGGTCTGGATCATCACTCCAGATGTCTTTAAGCGCGCAATCGAAGGGTCGGTTAGGGGCATTGTGAGCGAAAAGCTGCGAAGCGGCGTCAAATATAGGTATTTTCTGCCTGCTTCGGATGGAAAGGGTGATGATGAGATGGCGCAACTGAAGCAGATGGCCGATTCGAGCCAGGGAAGGCTGGTGTACAAGACGTTTGATCGGCAGGTGTTTGATACGAATGCCGTCACAGACTATGTTTTTTTTAACGTCGATGCCGACGAGGCCAGTCCATTCCGAATGTTTCTAAAGCTTCCTCTGGAGAATCCCGGCGGCGAATACTGGATATGCGTGGATGAACGTTCGGCGATAAATCTTACAACCCGCTTTCGTGCCCTTTGGGATGGCATCAAATGAAGACAGGCCGCCGTCCCTTGGGAGTCCAACTCTAGCGGTAAAAAAGGCCTGGATGCCGAAGCACCCAGGCCAGACTAGACTGCGGGAATGACTTGTTTCTTTTTCGAATCTATTCGCCGCCCTCTACTTCCCAAATCTCGATCGAAGCGGTATTGTCATCCACAGCGGCGAAAGTGGTAACTCCGCGCCGCGTGGACTTCGCAGCCAGTCCGAACGAACCACCTTGCGCCGGATCCACTGGCCGTTCTGCAACGAACTGGCCATCCACCGTGAATTCCACCAACTCGCTAGGCTGATTGGTGTCAGGATTGATCACGTCGCTGTTGCTGACGATCAGATGCCCGTTGGGCGCCAGAACCATGGCCAGCGCTCCGTGCAAATGTGCGTTGTCCTGGTAAATCCGGTAGCCCACGCCGCCGTCTGCGCCGATCTGGCCGGCATTCGGAATCGCATAAATCGCATCCTCGAAGCTCGCGGACACGTACAAAACATCGCGGCGCGCGTCATAGGCCAAACCCGTGGGACCAACTTCAAGCGCGGCCGGGTCGCCACGATGGCCATAACCGGATGAAATGATCAGACCGTCCTGAACAGTGATATGGGTCGGGGTGACTTCCAGATCCAACCGCGATATGGCGCCGCTCAGAACATTCGAGACGAAGACCTGGGCGAAAGCGCCCTCGTCGTTCACCGTGAAATCCCAGGGACCATTCACTAAAGTCGAACTGGTGTACGTCCACACCACATTTCCGTTGTAATCCAGCGCCATCAGCGAACCCGGTTGAGCCGTGGCGGACGTGCCGTCATTAGTTGGGAAGTTGGCCACCAGCACCAGGCCAGCCCGGAGAACCGCCAAGCCGGTCGAAAGCCCCAGCGGAGCCTTGCCTTGGAAAAACAGGGAGGGCGTGTTGCCTTCGATTTTTACGATGGTGGTACCGGTGCCTTGCAGATTATTTGAGTTGTTGTAATTGGAGACAAGGATATCGCCAGCCTGCAACTTGCCGCCCCGCGGAAATCCGGGCGGAACAAAAGCTACGCCGTAAGGATTCACATCGCCATTGGACGGAACCGTGGAAACCACCATCGGATTGCCGAGGCTTCCAATGATCGAGCTGACTTGCTGCGCCCTCGCACCGGACACGGCCGAAGCCAGAAGTATCGCCGCTCCAAACAGGGCAGCATTGGTCTTGATTGCGTTTGTCATTTTCTTTTCTCCTCTAAATTTGAATTTCGTTTGCCGACGAATCGAGATTAATCGAGAAGCCCCTGGCAAGTCGTCAAACTGGAGTTAAGGATTCGTTAGAGTTTTTTGATACAGACGTCGAAATGGGGATTGTCAGAGGAGACTAACGGCTCTCGGATTCATCCGCATCCGGAGCATCCGGAGCCGCGACGTGTTGCAGGATGAAGGACAGGAGTTCCTGAACTGTGCGAAAGCGCGTGGAATGGCCTGAATCCATATGCTCCACGCGTCCTGGCAGAATTCCGCGCTCCAAATCGACCTCCGGCCGGACTTGAATGACGAAATCTCCTCGCATCGCAGCTTCAGAATAGGGCTTTCGCCCTCGCTGAGTCGTTAGGTTGTGGTTAGGATGAGGTTAAGATTGCAACTTTCGGGCATCAGGACTCACCCGCCAATGCCGCGCGATCGAAGGCCTCCACCAGCGATCTCCGCAACGGCTCATGCTGGCCCAGCGAATTGACCAGGCTCTGGACGCACGCCCGCAGACGCGCGCGATAGGACGAAGCTTCTTCGTCCCGCCCCAGCCGCTCTGCGATTTCCGCCGCCGTCGCCAGCACGCGCCACCCAGCCAGCGGCGTCTCGGCGCTCTCCATAGCTTCGAGCGCAAGACGAATCTCCGATTGCGCCTGCCGGGGATCGTTCTCAGCCAGTGCCGCGGCAGCCAGCTGGCGCCAGCCCAGCGCGAAATAGGTCCGCTGGCCGGATGTCGCCGCCAGCTCGCATAGCCGCAGCGCGTCTTGGCGCGCGCGATCGTACTCCCCGCGCCGCAGCCAGAGCTCGCTCCGGCCATGATACAGCGGCAGATGGAAAATCCAATCCAGCGTGAAGGGTCCGGCTTCCGACCTTTCCACCACTTCCGCAAAACATTCCTCGGCCAGATCCAGTTCGCCCAAGCCAAGATGCGATTCACCCAGCATGATCAGCGTGAGAAAACGGGGTGAACCCTCGCGGGCGCGTACCAGTGTCTGCTGGCAGATCTGGCGCGCCCCGGCGAAATCAAACGCCTGCGCGTGCAGCCGGGCCTGCATCACGCGCAGCAGCGTGATGGCTGTCCCGTGGCCGTTCCTTTCCGACAACAGCAGGCTATCGCCTACCAGGCTCAAGGCCTCTCCCCACTCGCCCAGATGCAGCAGCGCCCAAGCCTTGAAATACTGGCAGGAAATATACAGGAACGAATCGCCGGTTTCCAGTGCAATTTGCATCCCTTCATCGGCGGCCAGGCAGGCGTCGCGCTCGTGCGATCGAAAAGTCTCGAAGAACGACAAATGCATCAGTCCCAGGCTCAGAAAGCCCGCATGGCTGGCCGCGCGAGCCGCCTCGGCAGCTTCCACGCACGCTTGAAAATCTTCCGCCCGCCAGCCTTGCAATCGGATTCTCCGGCTGGCGCAGTAGCCGCGCGCCTGTTTTTGCTGCACGGTATCGGAAAGCTCCTGGCTCAGCTCCACGGCGCGCTCGGCCACTTCCAGGCTGCGGTCCGGATGAATCCAGAAGAGCACCGCGCTCAGCTTGAGCAATGCTTCCACTTCCCAATCGGTTCGTTTGGCTTGACGGGCGCAGGCCACGGCCCGTTCAAAGTCGGCGGCCGCGCCTTCGTTGTCGTCCATGGCCCGGCGAGCCGATCCCCGCTCCTGGAAGAGACCGGCTTCCATCTCCGCGCGCTCCGTTTCCCGCAGTTCCTCCAGTAACGCCAGAGCCTTTCCCAGGTGCTCCTGCGCCTCGCGATTCGCATATTGCTTCAGAGCCTTGACAGCCGACAAGCGGCGATAATGAATCGCTCGCACGTAGTCGCGGCCTTCCTGGAAATGGACCGCCAATTCGGCGGAGATCTCCTCCAGATGGGCGCTGTACGCGCTTTCCTGAAACTCGCCGATGCGCCGATGCAGCACCACCCGGCGCGGTTGCGGAACGCCGTGATACAGCACGTGCTGGTACATCGCATGGATGAATCCATACCGCTCCAGCAGGGATCCGTCGCTCAACGGGATCATTTTCGCCGGACGCAGAAACTGGCGCCGTTTCACCAGCCCTTCGCACCAGCTTTCGATCTCCGGAATGCTGGAATCCATTCCGCCCGAGAGCGTGCGCGTGGAAAATTCCAGGCCCGCGATACTGGCCACCGATAACAGCCGCCGCTCTTCTTCGCTCAGCCGCTCGATCTGCCGTTCGATCAACTGTTGCAGGCTGTCCGGGATCAGCATGCCGGCCTGTTCCAGCGGAACGCTCAATTGCCAGCCGCGCGCGCCCTGCACCAGTTGCTTTTGCGCGATCAGGTCGTCCACCACATTCACCAGAAACAACGGATTGCCGTCCGTCCGCTGATGAATCAGATGCGGAAGCGCCTCTGGAAATTCGCTGCCCTGAAAACGCAGCGCCAGGTACTTGGCCACGGCGGCTTCGGTCAGAAACTCCAGCGGCAACGCCGAACAGCGCCGGTGTACTTGCAGTTCGCGCTCGATCTCGCGCAAAGGGTGCCGTTTCACGATCAGCTCGGCCGGCCGGAATGTCCCGATCACAAGCAATCGCGCCGGTCCCCTGCGGCGTGCCAGATGGCTGATCAGATCCACCGTCGAGTAGTCGCTCCAGTGCAAGTCTTCCAGCACTACGATCAGCCGCGTTTCGGCGGTGAGCGCCTCAATGGCCGCGGCGATCTCGCGCAGCATGCGTTCCTTCACCGCTCCCAGCGTTTCCCGCTTCAGGTGCTCACGGTCGCGCTCGTCCACCAGCGAGGGCATTTGCGCCAGCCACGTGGGTGCCTGCTGGCTAAGAATCTCGATCAACCGCTCCCGCCCCGGCTCGCCGCACAGGCGGGTCAAAGCTTCCAGAACCGGAAAATACGCCTCGCCTTCCGCAAAATGTTCCAGGCACTGTCCGCTCGCGATCCAGACGCCCGCATCCGCGGACGCGCGTTCCACGAAAGTCTCTACCAGGGTGGTTTTTCCAATGCCGGTCTCGCCGGTTACGAAAACCACCTGCCGTTCCCCATCGAACGCCTTTCTCATCGCGCCTTCCAACTGATCGAGTGCGCGCTCTCGCTCCACGGCTCGGATTCCCGGCGGCGCATTTCCCGTTTCCTCGCCGTCCATTCCTCCGATAAAGCGATAACCGCGGCGGTGAGCCGTCTCGATAAAGCGGGGCGAGCGGCTAACGTCATTAAGCGCCTTGCGTATCTCGGCCACGGCCACTTTCAGCACGCCTTCGGTGACATGCGTCTCCGGCCACACCGCATCCAGCAACTCATCCTTGGTCACCAGCCGGCCAGGATGCGCGGCCAGGAAATGCAGCACGGCGTAGGCCTTGGGAGCAAGCGGGATCTGCTCCAAGCCGTTCCACAACTGCTGGTTGGCCGGATCTAAGCGGAAGGGGGCAAAGACGATCTGCTGCTCTTTCGGCACGGGCGTACTTTGTATATTATCGTTGGCGAGGCCCGGGGCTCGCTTCGCGCGCTGGTGGTGGGCGAGGAGTGGGGATACGAGCTCTTGAAGCGACCCGACGTGATCGCACCTCAAGGACGATTCGGCACACTGTTCCTAACGGAGCCGTACATGAGCCGAATGGGGTCTGGCGCAGTTCTGAAACCTCCTTGCCCCACTACCGGCATTTAGAGAGCGCTGGATATTATTTCGTCCACATCCAACTTTTTGGCCGTTTGATTTTGCGCGAATGACACGTTATTTTGGCCTTGCGCTTTCCTACCGCTTTGGCCAAAATGACAGTCAGCGTAGAAACGCAGCCTTTTGGCGCAAGCCTGAGGTCACGCCCTCCCGATAGTTGATGGTGTATTAGCCTCATGGACCGGGCTGGAATTGGACCAGCGACGCGCAACCTGGTAGGTTGCCGCTCTCTTTAAGACTGCCGACGCAGCCTGTGGCCCGCGAAGGCGTCCACTGAGCTACTGGTTCAAGGAAAGAGCTGACTTGGTTTCCATTGGGCCTTTTGCTTTCATAAAGATGTCTGGATATAACACAAGCGTTATGATAGAACGAGTCGAAAATATAACGTGGATGTGATACCATTTGCAAGGACAGGTAGAGCCTACTCGGTCTACGTTTTCGTCGAGGACAGCGGAAGAACCGCTTTGGAGCAATGGTTCGATGATAACGAAGTTCCGGCGATCATATGGGCGGGAATTTTTGCGCTGTGGGACATCTATGAAAACTGCGGTCCCTTCTCGATACGGGCGAGCACCATGGATTTAGGGAGCGGATTTTACGGCGTTTTGGTTCCTAGGAAGGGCAGCGTTTCAGCGTGTCCGATATTCCGGTTTGGTCCGTTCGACGAGGAAACCGAGATTACCTTCCTGGCTGGTGCCAAATGGGATGACAGCGCAAAACGGGTGAGGCCCTATAGCGCCGTGGGTACCGCAGAGGAAAACTTAGAGGTGCTATTGGAACGTCCGCACAGGAGGCGTCGTGGATAAAATACTTGAACGGCTAAAGAATGCGGCAGATGAGGAATCCCGCTATGCCTACGCCGATGCCGTCACGAATGCCTTTCTGACAGCGCAAATCAAGGCACTGCGCGAAGGGAGGGGGATGACGCAGGAAAAGCTGGCAGAACTTGTTGGGACGCAGCAATCGGGCATATCAAGATGGCTGAATACAGGCTTTTCTACGTGCAAGGTTGAATCTCTTAGAAAATTTGCTAAAGCCTATGGGGTTCGTCTCCGTATCAGTTTTGAAGAGTTTGGTACGCTACCATCAGACGTTCGCGGCTTTACGAAGGAACGCTTGGCCCCGAAAAGCTTTGCGGATGATCCGGTCTTCAATCCTCAACAGAAAGAATCGCAATTGGAATCAACTATTGCCGGAAAGCTTGCCTTGCAAGCTCTAGCAAATCTGAAGAAGGGAGATCTTCCGCAGTCTGATTGGAGTCGCAGATTGAAGCTTGCGGGAGAAGCTATGCGTTTGAAGGAAAAATTCCCGATTCTTTGCCGCTCTTTCCAGGAGTTAGCGAGCGCTAAAGCAATAACTGCTGAGTCTGTGGGTAGTCCCATTCAACAGGAAGCGACTGGCCGAACTGTTCTACGTCCGTACCTCGTGACGGCCAGCACCAAGCGGGAAATCGATACAGAAAAGAAACGGCGGCGTGGGCGTAATCGGCGCAAAACAGCAGCCTGAGGGGTGAATTAATGGATGAATCATCGATTGAGCAAGTAGTGCTGCCTATCTCTGAGAGTCTCACCGAGGACTTTGTAACGGCCTATGCAAACAACTTCCACTTTGAACTTAGTTCATGGGATCTAAAAATCCTATTTGGTCAGCTTAACCAGATGTCTGGTAGACCGGACGTTGAGTGGCACACTGCGATGACAATGCCATGGGGGGCTGCGAAACTCCTTCGCTACCTGCTTAGTCTGAACATCGCGATTTACGAATCTAACAGCGGACCGATCAAGCTGCCTGACAGCGCAATTCCTCCTATCGTTGCTCCACCCTCGGGAGACGCTGATACCGAGCAAAACCGTGCCTTCTACGCGCTGGCAATCAAGCTCCATAACGAACTGACTGGCTGAGGACACAAGCCTAAAGCAACCTTTGAACGCTATCTCCCCGCTAAGATCCTGCTAGCCCTTTCTCACCATCACAGCGCGAACCGAGCTATTTCCCGCCCCAATCCAACAACTTGCCCCGCACCGATCCGCCAATCCCCGCGCCGCCTGCTATGCTCGATCTAAAGCCTTTCCCCCGCCGAAGCTCTCCCGAATCCCTACCCCAAATCGCCAATCCAACAGAAATGCGTCACCAAACACAAAAATACCCCTGATGCGTCCACGGCCGACGCATCCCGCGCCGGCGCCGCCCCAAAATCAAAAATAAACGCCACCGCGCACACACCATTCGCTCCCCCCCGCCCAATCGCAATGCTTTAATAGAGGTATAGAGCATCGCGGGCGACAGACCCACCGCGTGCCAACTGGAGCTGCTGCAAGCCCAACTTTATGAGAATACTCGTCGTCGAGGATGAAAAACGCATTCAGGACTTCCTGTCCCGCGGCCTGGAGAGCGCGGGCTATGCAGTCGACGTGGCCGGCAATGGCGCCACCGCCGTTGACCTGGTTCACGGCGCCGAATACGATCTCATCATTCTGGACCTGATGCTGCCCGACATGGACGGCCTCACGGTTCTGCAAAAGATTCGCAATCGCAAATCCAGCCCGCCGGTCTTGATCCTGAGCGCGCGCGACGCCGTCGACGATCGCGTGAAAGGCCTGGAGCTCGGCGCCGACGATTATCTGGTGAAGCCGTTCGCGTTCGTCGAGCTGCTGGCCCGCGTCCGGGCGCGCCTGCGCCGCGGCCAGCCCATGCCCGAACGATTGCAAGTGGGCGACCTGCTGCTCGATTGCATCCGCCGCAAAGTAACGCGCTCCAACGAAAACATCGAACTCGCGCCCAAGGAATTCAGCATCCTGGAATACCTGATGCGCAATCGCGGCCGCCCGCTCAGCCGCACCATGATCGTCGAGCACGTCTGGGACATGGATTACGACGGGCTCACCAACATCGTCGACGTCTACATCCGCCACCTGCGCAGCAAAATCGACGACAAATTTCCCGCTAAGATGATCCACACCGTGCGCGGCATCGGCTATATGCTGGATACGCCGGAAAAGGCCGTGGAAGCCGAGCTCGAACAAGTCCAATGATTACGCCCGGCAAAGCTTTCGGCTGGACTCGCGGACTGCGCTTCCGCCTGGCCTTGAGTTACGTCATCTTCTTCAGCGTGCTGCTGGTGTTGCTCGGCATGCTGTTCCGCCAAATCCTGAGCGGAACGTTTCAAGCACAGATGGAAAGCGTGCTGGATGAAGAATGGGGCGCCGCCAAGGGTTATTTGCGCACCGGACCGGAAGGTCCAAACTGGTTCTACGACGAAAAAGATCCCGACGAAAGTTTTACCGTGCGCCGCGTGCAGCGCGTCTACATGCTGGCCGACACGCAGGGCCACCGCCTGCAGAATTCCGAGATCTACGATTCGCTGGGCATCGATCCTCCGTCTGAGATTCGGGCCATCCTTGCATCCGGCAAGCCCGCCATTCGCGTCCGCACGGACCCCACTGGCGTTCCCTACATGATCCGCTCCGGCCTGTGGGTGGATCACGATGGGCACAACTATTACCTGGCCATCGGCCGCGCCGTCGACTACAACGATAAAGTGATCAGCGATTTCACCTGGAACTATTTCGCCTGGGTGCCGCTGGTCATCGTGCTGAGCGGCGTTCTGGGCTGGTTTCTCGCCGGTCGCGCGCTGGACCCGGTTAATTCCGTGGCTGCCGCCGCGCAACACATCACGCACTCCAATCTGGATGTTCAGATTCCCGCGCGCAACACCGGCGACGAACTGGACCGGCTGATCGAGGCGTTCAATCACATGATGACGCGCCTGAACCATTCCTTCGAACAGATCCGCCAGTTCTCCACCGACGTATCGCATGAGCTGCGTACTCCCCTCACCGTGGTGCGCGGGCAGTTGGAAGTGGCGCTGTTTACCGCCCAAACCGTCGATCAATATCGCGATGCCATGGCCGACGCGCTGGAAGGAGTGGAGCGGCTTTCGAACATCGTGCGCGCGCTGTTGATGCTTTCGCAAGCCGAGTCCGGGCAATTGGCGCTGCAAAAGAGCGAGATCAATCTCGCCGAGCTGATTCGCGACCAGGTGGATCAGCATCAGATTCCGGCCGAAGCGCAGGGCGTCCGGCTTTCCGCCGCGCTTCCGGCGAACTCGCCGATCAGTGCCGACCGGATCCAAATTGAGCGCCTGCTCTCCAATTTATTGGGCAACGCCATCAAATATACGCCGGCCGGCGGCGTGGTAAAGGTCAGCCTGATTCCGAGTCTCGAGCATGTGAAGTTGATCGTGGAGGACACCGGAGTGGGAATCTCGCGGGAGCATTTGCCGCACATTTTCGACCGGTTTTATCGCGTTCCGTCCGCTGACGCCGAAAAGGGTCTCGGCCTCGGCCTCAGCTTTGTCGCCTGGATCGCCAAGGCGCACGGCGGAGCCGTTAACGTGGAAAGCACGCTCATGCAAGGTACGCGCTTCACGGTCCTGCTGCCCGTGGGCCGCTGGTCGGCGGCGCCACCAACCAACGCCGCGGAGACCCCGGCCATGACCGTCCCCGAGCGGGTACACTAGAGAAATACCCATGGCCCACCTTGAGATTTCCTCCCGCGAACGGGAAGGCGTGAAAATTCTTGACTTGAGCGGGAAGTTGACCGTCGGAGGTGCCTCCGATCTCCGCGAAAAAGTGAGCGCGGAAACCGCGGCCGGCAGTTTACAGCAGCTATTGAATCTGAAAGACGTCGACTACATCGATAGTACCGGCCTCGGCACCATGGTGATTTGCTACATGTCGCTGCAAAAGGCCGGCGGCTCCTTGAAACTGGTGAATCTCAACCGCCGTAATTTGGAGCTCGTGCTGCTCACCAAGCTGTCCACTGTTTTTCAGATTTTCAATGAGGAGCAGGAAGCCATCAACAGTTTCTTCCCGGATCGCGAGATCAAGCACTTCGATATTTTGAGTTTCGTGCAGCAGCAAAAGGAAGGCGCGTAAGCCGCCCATGTTCGGGCGTCGAACCAAAGTGCTGGCGGCGGTGGGCGCCAAGGCGCCGGCCTTCCGCCTTACCAGCCTGGATGGATCCGCGCGGACGCTGGAAGATATTCTCTCGGGCGGCCCCGTGCTGCTGGCATTCTTCAAAATCAGTTGCCCGGTCTGCCAGCTCACCGCCCCTTACCTGGAACGCCTGTCCGCAAACAAAGCCATTCAGGTGATCGGCATCTCGCAGGACGATGCCAATGCGACGCGCGGATTTCTTGACCGCTTCGGCGTGACGTTCCCTACGTTATTGGATCGATCGAGCGAAGATTATCCGGCCAGCAACGCGTACGGCATCACATCGGTTCCGTCGCTGTTTCTGCTGGAACGCGACGGCACCATTGCGCGGGCATTGAACGGATTCTCGCGGCGCGATTTCGAGGAGCTAGGCGCTAAGCCCGGCGTTCCGTTCTTTAGCCCCGAAGATCACGCGCCCGAATGGAAAGCCGGTTGAGGCTCCAAGAACTAGGTCCGGTCCGGACCTGAGCGAGCGAGACCTGCGATAATGAAATTTCCAAATGGCCTCCAAAATATCTGAAGCATTCGGATCCGCCGCAGCCATCGCCAAGGGCATGTCCATCACCTTCGGCGAAATGATGAACCCCACCATCACCGAGGATTATCCCGATACTCCTCCCAAGTTCCAGGAACGCTATCGCGGCGTGCACGTATTGCAGCGCGACGAAAATGGACTCGAGAAGTGCGTGGCGTGCTTTCTGTGCGCGGCCGCCTGCCCGGCGGATTGCATCTACATCGAAGCCGCGGAAAATACCGAGACGCTGCGCATCAGCGGCGGCGAACGCTACGCCAAGGTTTACAACATCGACTATTCGCGCTGCATCTTCTGCGGCTATTGCGTGGAAGCTTGTCCCACCGATGCCATCACGCACGGCCACGGTTTTGAAATCGCCAGCTACAACGTATCCACGCTGATTTACCGCAAGGACAATATGCTAGCGCCCATCCCGCAAGGCGCGCATTTCCCTCTGAAGGCCGAAACCGAGCAAGCCCCGCCGGCGCACTAGCGGCTAATTTTTTAGGATCTCGATCAATCGCTCGCGGTCCGCCGCGGACATCCCGGAGTTCTTCGCGATGTCGGCGCGCGTTTCCAGCTTTCTGCGATACCGCCCGAAGTACTCGTCAATGTCGCCGCCAAACTGGAAGCTGTACATAATGTCGGCGAAGGCCCGGGTGTGCGAAAGTCCCAGCGCGTGTCCCGATTCATGCAGGCAAGTCAGGTACACGATGGCATCGCGCAGCAACGGGTCGCCATTCACCGGCATCGGCGAAGGCCGCACGTAAACCTCGGCGCCCAGTTGCCCATTAATCACCATCGGCCGCGTTTCTCCATACATGCCTTGCTCGGCCGAAGCCCAATACAAGCGAATGCGCGCATGATCGCGATCGTTCACGCGAGTGAATTGAAGCTCCCCGCCCGATGCCTTCTGCCAAGCTTCGAACGCCCACTGCGCCAATTGCGGATCGCCCGGCTGGCACAGCGATGAAGGATCCGTGCAAGGCTGCACCCAATATGTATATTTCGCGGGCGCGGCGCTTAAGCCGAAAGCGAACAGGCAGACGGCCGAAAGGCGACGCACGGTCATCTTCTTTCCGCGAGGCGATCTTCGGCCAGCAGTTTGATCTGCGCTTCCAGTTGCTCGATGCGCTTGGTGAGATCGTCGATCAACTGGCCCTCGGGATCGGGAAGTGTGCCGTGCTCCAGATAATCGCCGGTCTCCGTCTCCACGCGCGAACGAACCACGCGCCCTGGTACGCCGACCACCGTGGAATGATCCGGCACCGAACGGATCACAACGGACCCGGCGCCGATCTTGGTGTGATCGCCGATCGTAATGTTGCCCAGGATCTTCGCGCCGGTCCCCATCACCACGTTGTTTCCGATGGTGGGATGGCGCTTGCCTTTTTCCTTGCCGGTTCCACCCAGCGTGACGCCTTGATAGAGCAGGGCATCGTCGCCGATTTCGGCCGTCTCGCCAATCACTACGCCCATTCCATGGTCGATGAAGCAGCGCCTCCCGATAGTCGCGCCCGGATGGATTTCAATGCCGGTCACCGATCGATTGAATTGCGAAACCATTCGCGCCAGAAGCGTGAAGCCATCGGTGTGCAGCCGGTGAGCCACGCGATGCAGCAGGATGGAATGAAATCCGGGGTAGCAGAAAAAGATCTCGATGGTGCTCTTGGCGGCCGGATCGCCGTGGAAAACGGTCTCGATCTGTTCCCGGATGGCGCGAAACATACCTGCTTTGCTTTGATTATCTCACTGGAGCGAGCGATGCAAGCATCTTGTCGAATGCCGCCTGATTGGCGGCCACGGTCTTCGCCGGGCCCGTAAACTTAAAGAAGATCGACCCTTGCGGCCCTTCCGCGATGGCTCCCAGCATCCTGTAGCCGGCCACGGCGGGCGCCGGTTGCGCGGTGGGGCCGGCCATTCCGGTGTAAGCGCCCGAGACATCCACGGTGGTCACCGGAATTCCGTGAATGCTGCGCTTCGCGATCTTGGCCGCTGCCTTCGACGGCTTTCCGTCCGCTTGCAGAAACTGGCCGATCCAGCGGTCCAGGTTCGCATCCACGCTTCCGCCTTCTCCGGCGCCGAAGTAGTAAATGCCGCATTCGCCGCCCGGCGCCACCGTGTATGTGGCCAGGCGCATGGGCCGCTGTGCTTCCGCTTTCCAACTCGCTGGGACGGTCCAGTGGACTCCCGCGCCGGAATCGGCGGGCAGCAGCATGGCTCCGAAAAGCAAACCGAAAATCAGACGCCGCATATGGCCTCAGTATGGCACGCATGGCCGCCGCATGCGGTAAAACTACCGGTACGCGCTCGTGTGACAGTTCGGTAACAGTTTGAAGAATATATAGTTATCCCCCTTGTTGGAACTCAGAGCCTCAGCGTACTATGCGGAGAGCCTTTGGCGGGATGTGATCCGCTGATGGCAAAACACAACTATGTTCAAGCTCACCACTCCAACAATTATTTTCTCGATAGCGCTGGCTGTCGGGCTCGCAGCTCCGATGAAAGCGGACATCATCGCGACGATCGGCAATTACGACGGGACGCCAGTTATCGACTTCGACCCGGCGGACTATCCACTCGCACCTGCTCTCATCGGCGATTTCAACTTTACGATTCCCATCGGCGAGCAGGTCATCGGAGGAACCATTTCCGGATACTTCGGGAACGATGATAACCCTCCCACAACCGATTCCACAGCGCCGAGCGATTATTACATCGACAATGGCGCCATCGAGGTGGCGTCCTGTGACGACAGCCTGAGTTTCAGCGACGCTTGTGAGACATCCAGCACGCCAACGTCTTGGACCTACACGCTTACGGCAACCGACCTAGCGAATCTCTCCGCCGAGCTGTCCAGCGGAAGTATCGACTTTACAGCTTCCCAGAACTTCTACGGCGCCGTGAACATGGGCACCACCACCCTCGACTTAGTGCTCACACCCGAACCCTCGATGATCTTTTTCCTCTGCGGCGGCCTGGCGGGAATCGCTTTGCTCCGGCGCTTCCGCAAAGCTTGAATCCTGAATATTAGTGAAAGGAATCCGACCATGAAGATTGAACTTCTCACTCTAGGAGTGTGCGCGGCCCTGTGTGTATCCGTACCCGCAAAAGCGCAAGTTACCTGGACCGCCACCAGCAGTCCGATTGAGACCACGCTTGCCGGCGGCCCCTGGCTGCTTCCGCAGGGCGGACCCTATGTTGAAGACTCCACCGGTACGACCACCTCCGGCGGCCCCTTCGACGGATCCACACCTTATTGTTCGAACGGTGTTCCAATCGTGAATCCCTCCACCACCGTCAATACCATGCAGCCCTTCTACTTCCCATTTGTTGGAGGGCGGGGGCTCAACGTACAGGGATATTTCGATTATCGTCCCCGCAACGTCAACGAGGCGGTCGTAGCGGCCACTTCAGCCGATGGCGGCAAAACTTGGAGTTTCGAGCAACAGGTGGAAAATCTTTCCACATTTTGTCCTCAGACCGACAAGAACGGCAACGGCAACGATGACGGCGAGGGCCATGCGAATCTGATCACATTTGGTGGCGCCTCCATTCTCTATCTCCTCGACCGTAGAAACGGCCACGTCGACTCCGACGGGCTGATCGTTCACGATCTGACCCCGAAGGTGGGCGCGCCCTTGACCGGCCTCTCCTCCATCAGCGAACTCGATGCGCCCACCAGCAACATCATCACGCAATGGAATTTCGAATATACGACCGGGAGCGCCTCCAGCCCCACGCCCAATATCGGCGCAGGGACGGCGACGCCGCTCGGCATGACCAACTCCTACGCGAACGCCGCGAACGATTACACCGGAAGTAAAGACAGTGAGGACATTACCGGCACCAACGGCGGCACCAACCAGGATCCCAACGCGATGGCCTGGCGCATTCGCGGAACGACCAAAAACAATGGCGGCAAGTCGGGACCAGGCTGGAACACACTGGCTCCGCAGTATACGCAAGGCGCGCAGTTCAGTGTCAGCACAGTAGGTTTTTACAACATTGTCTTTGAGTACGATTGGTACACCACCGCGCAGGCCATCCGCGACCTGCGAGCGCAGTACACCGTGGACGGCAGCACGTGGATCAACGTCGGCCCGATGTATGTGGCTCCGGCTGGCGGCGGCTTTTTCCCCCAGATCGTTATTAACTTTCCGGCCCTAAGCATTTCGACCGTGAATAACAACCCCAACTTCGGCGTTCGGTTGGTGACGGTCTACGATCCAACGTACACCGGCCCCGGCGCTCCCACTTACACTGGCGCGACACTCAATGCCGACGGCACCCCTGCCCCGTACAACGATGCCTCGGGCAACTGGCGCTTCGATGAAATCAACGTTCTGGGCACGCCCACTACGACGAACACGATTAAGTTTCCAACCAGAACGGTTGGCCTGACCAATCCGGACGGCATTCTGGCTTCCGTGCCAGGCTATCCGTTCAAGATTCTCTATGTGGACAAGACCCTGAACGGCGATTACGCATTTCCTACTACGGAACAGTGCGGCCCGACGCCCGCCGGCGCCGCGGCCAATCATGACATCGCACAAATTCGCATGGCAACTTCCAAGGATGGGATTACCTGGACCGATCAGGGCCTCGTGAATGGCCTGAATGACCCCACCACGGTTTCTTACTCGGGCATTCGCTACGTATCTCCAAACGGTACTCTGTTGAAGCTGAGCACCGGCAAGTGGGGACTTTTCTTCGGCGGCGGCAACTGCCTGGATGGAGATTCCGATTCCTTCCACGCGATCTTGTACGCGGAGTCGGCCGATCTCATCAACTGGACCGTAGTCAACGGCATCAACAACCCGATTGCATCGGTTTCGACGGTCACCGCGACCGATCCGGTAACCAACGAGATGGTCACGATTCCTGCCAATCCGCCGGTTGTTGGTCCCACGCAGGTGTGGTTCGGCGGGCGAGTCTACGGGCCGCAAGTGATACCGGCCACGACGAGCAACTCCACAACGGTCAACGTGATCTTCGCCGGATATGACGCGGCCTATTCCGCCGACATCAGCGACTATCGGACCATCGGCCAGTTCCAGCTTTCTACGGGCGGTGCGATCACCATACCGTAAACTTGTTTACTTCTGCCTGGAGGTCTTCATTGGAGGCCTCCGGACAGAAGACTCGACGTCGTTCTTTCGAAGGGCCGAGCCAGCGGCTTTTTCATTTTGAGCGCGCCGCGGTCTATCATGGATGAGAACCTTACTGGAGAATTCGATGAAGAGCCTTTACTCAACTGCCATAGCCATATCCGCCACGCTGCTGCTCGCGAGCGGCGCAAGCGCCCAAGTGTCGCTTAACGCTGTGCGTATCGGCGCGAAGGACGGCGCCGCGCTGGAAAAGTTCTATGAAGCCGCGTTCGGCATGCAGGAGGTCAACCAGATCAAAGCACCCGGAGGCGCGGAGTACTTTGTCAACTTCGGTGCGACGGAGGAGGCCGCCAAGGCCAACAAGAGCGAACCGATCGTGATCATGCATCGCGATTCCGACGATATAAAGGACCCGATCCCGCATGTGATCCTCAACGTGAAGGACATGACCGCGACCGTCGCCGCGCTCAAGGCCGCCGGCGGGACGATGGCCGGCAATCCGCGTCCGTTCGGAAACACGGGCATCGTCATTGGTATGGCGATCGATCCGGCTGGCAACCGGCTTGAGTTGATTCAACGGCCCTAACTGGTCGCTGGGCGGCCAGCCGCGCACCAACTTGGCGTCTGGTGTAAGAGGATACGCCTGCGACGACACCGGCGCCCTCCAACGCTGTTTGCATGTAACTCGCAATGGGAGTGGCCGCGTCGGCACAGATCACAATAGGCGACTTCTCGCTCATCTGGGTTTCGTGCAAGACATAACCCACTCGGCCGCGCGACGTCGCCAACAAAGCTTAAACGTGAATCTATCCCCTTTTGACGATTCGCGATTAGAGGATTTCGGCGTGCAACAGTTTGCCATCAACGGCTCTGGACGCTACATTAGCATTGAGGTTCACGGAGGCCGAAGATGTCGAGCTCGCGAGTGGCCGGTCTATTCGTATGCCTGACTATGAGCAGCCACGCTCAGTGGCTGCACTACCCGACTCCCGGAACGCCCCGGACCCGCGATGGCACGCCAAACCTAGCGGCGAAACCGCCGAGAGCGTCCAATGGCAAACCGGACCTGTCGGGTGTATGGCAGGCGGCGTATGCGCCGCCAGGCGAAAATGAGCGGCTGTTTGGCGTATTCAAGAACATCGTGCCGGGAGACGACCCACGAATGTTCTCGAAATATTTCCTGGACATCCTGGCAGATTTCAAACCCGAAGAATCGCCGATGCGGCCCGAAGCCGCTGCTTTGTTTCGCAAACGCTCGAACCTGGAGAGTCCGTCCACGCGCTGCGTTCCGCAGGGCATTCCGCGCGGCGACCTCGATAACTACCTTCCCTTTAAAATCATTCAAACATCCCGAGTGATAGCGGTGCTCTATGAAGAGAGCAACA
Source organism: Bryobacterales bacterium (assembly GCA_963713415.1). GTDB lineage: Bacteria > Acidobacteriota > Terriglobia > Bryobacterales > Bryobacteraceae > Palsa-89. The sequence goes on from CAVQLV010000004.1 coordinate 867,856, forward strand.
CGTACCGTCAGATATACACAGATGGCCGCAAGCTTCCAGATGATCCGCAACCGACGTGGATGGGCTATTCGGCCGGCCACTGGGAGAGTGATACGCTCGTCGTGGATTCGGCGGGATTCAACAACCAGGGCTGGCTAGATGCCGCGGGACATCCGCAAAGCGAGGAGCTGCGGATTCGCGAACGGTTCCAGAGGCGCGATTTCGGCCATATGGATTTGGAATTGACTATCGACGATCCCAAAATGTACACGAAACCGTTTACCGTGAAGGCGACTGAAGTGCTACTCCCGGATAGCGACGTTCTGGAGTACGTTTGCACGGAAAACGAAAGGGACCGGGCCCACCTCGGAAAGCAATAGGCGGACTGATTTGCGCCTCGATAAAAAAGGTGAATCGCATCGAAGCAGCAAGGACGAGGCTGCCGGGAAGCTGCCTTCTTCGCGCCAACAATGGCGGAGAATGACCCTATTCGGAAGGTTTCCCCTTCGGCGTTAAGTTGACGTGAAACGGCCGATACGGATCTGCTGAGTTCGCTGCAGAGATTTCTCAATGGCCGCCGCCTCGATCGAGATACCATGAGTCACAAGCCAGAGGCGCCATGAAGGAACTCTTCACCAAAGCATTTTGGAACGACGTCAAAGAGACCTTTGAGGAAGCTCAGAAAGATTCGCCGCAAACATCTGCTCCAGACGAGCGTCAAACCATCACGTCCACCGGAACTCACATGAACACCGAACATTTCAAACACTTGCTGCAAGCGAAAGAACGCGAACTGCTCTCCCAGATCGCGCAAACGGAAGAGCAAGCGCGCGGATCGGGCGAATCTGAGGTTAGAGACGCCACCGACGATGCCACCTCCGCGCAAGGCACATCCGAAGCTCTCGAAGAAGGAAGCCTCGCTTCGCAGACATTGATTCAAGTGCGGGACGCCTTGCAGCGCATCGAAAACGGGACGTACGGCAAATGTGCCAAGTGCGGAAAGCCGATTCCCGAAGAGCGCCTCGAAGCGGTTCCTTGGGCGGCATATTGCGTTGAGGACCAGGAAAAGCTGGATCGCGGGGCCCACGTGCAGACCGGCGGCTCCACGCTATAGCGCTCGGCGCCGCCACGTCAACTTGACGCGTAACGGCCGACTCGTACGCTGGCCGCAATCGACGCGAGCCTTATCGTAGGAATTTGCAAGGTGCTGGCTCGAGCGGAAATCGATCCACCATCCACCGTAGCCGGGGGCGGGTGTTTCAGGCAGTCGCGGTGGAAGGGGCTTCCAGTCCTACGGTCTCTACGCATGAAACTCGGCATGGCGCCTGCTGCGATGGTTTAGCGTGCGGGCGGAGATCCGGGATTTGGTAACCGGAAACCAATTGGGCGGCGCGGCCGGCCAGCACCCGCTACCGACGTTCGGCATTGCGTTTCATATTTAGATCCGCAAGAAGGGACTTTCTAAGACGGCTGCTGTGTCGGAACGGTTATGGCAGACGGATGCTCCGGCCCATGCAGAATCTCGTGGTGAGCGATGACCATGGTGTGCGCGTCGCCCAATGCTTCACCGCTCCCGGGATTGCGAGCATAACGCGGGTAGGCTCCCCCGGTGACGATAACGCGGATGCGATGCCCGCGGCGAAATCGATAAGCAGTTGGCCAAAACTCGACCTGCACTTTGCGCGCGCCATTCGCCCTTGCCGGTTCTGTAAGTTGGGGGGCAGGCCGCAATCGTGTATAGCCATCGCAGACATTGGTGGAACGCGAGTTGGGCGTCACATCGCACAGGCACAGATACAGATCGGAATGCTCCGTATTGGAGCGCAGAAATATTTCGGCGGCGATGGGTCCAATCACGTCCAGATCCGCCGCCAGCGGTTCGCTGCTGAATATCAGCAGGTCGGATCGGCGCTCCAATTCGGCCATGTCGCCGGACCCGGTTCGTCCTTCCAGGGTCGCTCCGTGAAAAGAGGGCGTCGGATGAGCGGGATCATAATCGAACGTGCTGGCGAGCTCCGAGTCGGGTGGACTGGCCGCGAGGACGCTACCGGCGTGCAGGTAATAAGTCCGATCCACGCTGTTCGGAATGGGCCAGGATGGGTAATCGCGCCATTCCTCAGCGCCCATCAGGTAGAGGCGGACGCGCGGTTGCGATCCGGGGTGACCTGATAAAGCGTCGCCCGATACAGCGGGCGCGAATCCGAAGCGCTCGTGAAACAAGGCGATGCTCCCCCGCAGGGATTCAGCGGCCCCCGCGGGAGCCGCATGCGTCCAAGGTCCGATGACGATGCGAACGTCGCGGCCGACGCTTTGCGCGTTCATGAAATCTTTCAGCTGCCAGGGAAGGAAGATGTCAAACCAACCGGCGGTCATCCGCGTGGGAGGGAGGGTTGCCGCGGCTTGGCCATAATCTACCGGCTCCCACCAAGGATCATTGGGCTCGGCGTGATCCATCCAATCCTGCCACCAGAAGATGCCCTGGGGCGTGAGAATGCGGTCTGCCGTTCGCAGCGGAATGGTATCGATGGCCTGCTCGGTAAGGCCTCTCGTTTTTCGCGCGCCCATGAGAGCGCCCACCAGACTCATGCCATTAGTCCGGAAAACATTCAGCATGGTGAGGGTCCAGCCGATGCAGGTCTCCAAAGTGAATCCGCCAAAAGCGTAGGTCCGGTCCCGGAAATTCGTAAGCGTGACGTGAAGCCCGATGGCTTTCACACGATGGCCGGCGCTGGAATTCGCGATGGCCCAAGCCGTATTTCCGAGGTAGCTGATGCCCCACAGTGCCAGATCGCCAGTGAACCAGGGCTGGCGTTCGATCCATTGCACGGTGTCCTCTCCGTCGCTTTGCTCGTCGAAGAAGGGCCGGAAAATCCCTTGCGATCCACCCGTGCCTCGGCAGCTTTGAAGAACCACCTGCATTCCGCGCTCCGCGAACAGGTCGGCGATCAGTTTGATTAGCGTTCCCCGTCCGTAGCAGCTTCGAATGAGCAGGGTGGGCTGCGCGGCGCCGCGGCGGGAATAGTAGCGGTCAGCCAAGAGTTCCATTTCGTCGCGCATCGGAATTCGGAGGGGCTCAGCGGCGAGGCTGCGCGACACGGGGGCGGGCAGGCGCCACAGACGGCCAACCAGGCGGCTTGCAAGGCTCATGTGAGGCGGAGTTCCACGTGGAATAGGTGTCTAGATCATCATATGTCAGGACACTTTCCGCGTGGCAGTTTTCAAGAGATGGTGGTTCCATCGCACCGTTGTGGTGCTTTTCAACTGGCCATCGGTCCTGAATGTTAAATGCTTTCAATACGTTAGCACTGGTGATCCATATGCCTTAAGGAAGGGTGTTGGGAGGATGTGATGAAAAAAGAATCTTTGAAACTGCTTGGAAAGGTACTCGCTCCGGCAGCTCTGATCGTTGCGATGGCGTTTAGTCCGGTAGCGGCACTCGCTGCCAATCGGGGAGGCGGACATGGCGGTGGATTTGGCGGCGGACACGCTGGAGGGGGACACTCCTTTGCGGCTCCGAGCCGAGGAAACTTTAACGGTGGCCATGCGTATTCCGCCCCGGCTCGTGGAAACTTCAACCGCGGGGAAGCGTACGGTGGCGGTCGTGCCTATGGTGGAGGCCGCGCCTATTACGGTGGTCGTGGATATTACGGCGGTGGAGCGTATTTTGGACCCAGTTTCGGTGTTGGCATTTACGCGCCTTACGGATATGCCGCCCCGGCCTGCAATCCTGCTGGATTCTATGATCAATACGGCCAGTGGCAGTATTATCCGGGTTGCGCCGTGCCTTACGGATATTAAACTTGACGGGCAGTTATGACGGCCGACAACCACCCCTCGGTTGCCGGCCTGGCTTATTCGGAGAGTCGATTTGAGATTCCAGAAGAAGCGAAGCGTGGCAGCCGAGCCGGGCCGGGAAGCGCTTAGGAGCCGCGCGACGTAAAACAACCGTGTTCATGCCGATGGTGAAATAGTTTTTCCCGGTAATCTTCGCACACCTTGCGCGCCTGCTCGGCTTTCGTCCAGCCATCGTTGAACGTCGCCGCATCCAGCGCCATCAGGCTCATCACCGCCTGACAGTATTGCTGCATCGCCTCAGGATAGGCTCGAAGCATATCTCGCCACTCCTGACATCCAGGACGGCTTGTCTCCTCGATTGCACCGGCAGCAACACTTGTAGCTGCGAGTGGACTCGTGACCTTCAGCATAAACACCTTCCAGAAGTGGGCCGGGCAGATAAACGGGGCTGGTCCGGTTATTAACTGAATTTCGATGGGAAGCTCGGGGTTGCCCCGAGCCGAAAGAGGACTTCGAAATACTAGAATACGCCTGCCCCTCCAGCAATACAAATCGATTCTTTTTATGTCATCGATTAAAACTGGTGGCGACATGGCTGGGAAAGCGCCGGGAAGTGCCCCAGCGGGATGGCTCCGAATGCTATATCCTTGAATTCATCGGGAGGAACCATATGCCCTACACACTGAACGTAAACGGGAAGCGCGCTGTAGTCGACGTGCCCCCAGACATGCCGTTATTGTGGGTGCTGCGCGACGAATTGAAGCTTCACGGCACGAAATATGGCTGCGGTATCGGCCAATGCGCCGCTTGCACGGTCCAATTGAACGGTAAGGCAGCGCGGGCTTGCCAGACGCCGGTTTCCGCCGTGGGCAGCCAGGCGATTACAACCATCGAAGGGCTGTCGGCGGATGGCACTCATCCCGTGCAGCTGGCCTGGACGGAAGTCGACGTACCTCAGTGCGGCTATTGTCAGGCGGGACAGATGATGGCGGCTGCGGCGTTGCTGGCGCGAAAGCCCAACCCGACCGACAGCGATATCGATTTGGCCATGAATGGCAATCTCTGCCGCTGCGGAACCTATCTGCGCATTCGCAAGGCGATCCATAAGGCTGCCGCGTTGTCCACCAATGCGGCCGCGAAGCACGGGCAGCAAGCGCTGCTCACTCCCGCGGCGAAATAGGGTTGCAAGTAACAAGGTATAAGGAGATCTGGCAATGAAACGCATCGATCGTCGTTCCTTTCTCAAAGTCAGCGCCGCCGGCGCCGGTGGCGTTTTGATCGGCTTATACGTGCAGCCAAAGGCAGCAGCGCAAGGGCGGGGTGGACCCCGGGCACCGCTGCCGGATCCGCACACTTACATCAAGATCGCGGCGGATGGCACCGTGACCATCATGGCCAAGAATCCCGAAGTGGGCCAGGGCATCAAGACCATGCTCCCGATGCTGATCGCCGACGAACTGGACGTCGACTGGAAGTCGGTGCAAGATCGAGCAGGCGGACTTCGACGACACCAAGTACGCCGGACAGATCGCCGGCGGCAGCACCGCGACGCCGACCAACTGGATCCCCATGCGCCAGGCGGGCGCGGCCGGCCGAGCGATGCTGATCACGGCGGCGGCTCAAACCTGGAGCGTGCCGGAAGCGGAATGCAGCACGGCTTCGGGACGGGTTCGTCACAACGGCTTCCAACCGGTCGCTCGGCTATGGCGAGCTGGCGGCGAAGCTGCCTGGCGCTGCCCATGCCCGCGCTGAACACGCTCAAGCTGAAGGATCCTTCCGAATATCAAGATCATCGGCGTCAGCCAGACCCAGCGCGAAATGCCGAACATCGTCACCGGCAAGCCGATCTTCGGGATCGACGTGATGGTTCCGGGCATGCTCTATGCCGCGTTTGAGAAATGCGGCGTTTTCGGCGGCAAGGTGGTGAGCGCGAACATCGACGAAATCAAGAAGCTGCCGGGCGTGCAGGACGCTTTTGTGGTGGAGCGGCCGGATGATTACCGACGCGGTGCTCCCGGCGAGCCGGGTCTCGAAAACGGGATCGCCATCGTCGCCGAGACCTGGTGGTATGCGCAATCGGCGCGCAAGAAACTGCAAGTCACCTGGGACGAAGGTGCGCGCGCCAACCAAAGCAGCGTCGCTTTCGCGCAGCGGGCCGAGGAGTTGAGCAAGCAGGCGCCGCAGAGGACCATCCGTAAAGACGGCGATCCGGATGCCGCGATGAGTTCGGCCGCGAAGGTGGTGGAAGCGGCGTATTCTTATCCATTCATCTCGCACGCGCCGCTCGAGCCGCAGAATTGCACGGCGCATTATCACGACGGCAAGTGCGAGATCTGGACCAACAGCCAGATTCCGGGCAACGGCCGGCGCCTGGCAGCCGCAGGTTTTGGGCATTCCCGAGACTGCGGTCACGCTGCACATGGTCCGCGGCGGCGGCGGCTTCGGCCGGCGCCTGACCAACGACTACGTGGCCGAAGCCGCGTACATTTCCAAGCAGGCGGGCGTTCCGGTGAAGCTGCTGTGGTCGCGCGAAGACGACATGACGCACGATTACTATCGTCCCGGCGGCTTCCAATTCCTAAAGGCCGGAGTGGACGCCAACGGCAAAGATCGTGGCCTGGCACAATCACTTCATCAGCTATGGCGACGGCGAGATCGCTTCGTTTCCGCCGGCGCCATGGGTCCCACCGAGTTCCCGCAGCGCTTCATTCCGAACTACCATCTGCAGGCCTCGGTGCAGCCGCTGGGCATTCGGACCGGTTCGCTGCGCGCGCCCAGCAGCAACGCGTTTCGCGTTCGTGATTCAGTCCTTCATCGACGAGCTGGCGCATGCGGCCGGCAAGGATCCGGTGGAGTTCCGGCTGGCCTTGCTCGATTCGGCAACTTCGCACGAAGGTCGAGCTGGACGCTCGCGGGCGTCCCGGGCTCAGTGGGGAACGGATGAAGGGTGTGGTGAAACTGGTGGCCGAGAAATCCGGATGGGGCAAGCGCACTCTGCCGAAGGGCACGGCCATGGGCGTCGCATTCCACTACAGCCATCTGGGCTACTTCGCGGAAGTCGCCGAAGTTGCGGTGGACACGGCCAACAAAGTGAAGGTCAACAAAATCTGGGTGGCGGCCGATGTGGGAAGCCAGATCATCAATCCCAGCGGCGCTGAGAACATCATCCAGGGCGGCATCATCGACGGCATGAGCGAATTGATGGACCAGGAGATCACGCTCGAAAAGGGCCGCGTCGTCCAGACCAACTACGACCAGCACAAGACTGGTTCGCCTGACGCAGGCTCCGATGGAAATCGAAGTGCACTACCTGAAGACCGACAACCCTCCGACAGGTCTGGGTGAACCGGCGCTGCCGCCTGTTCTTCCGGCCGTCGCCAATGCGATCTTCACGGCTACCGGGAAGAGGGTTCGCTCGCTTCCGATCGCCAAGTCCGAGTACAAATTCAGTTGGGCATAACCCGGCCGCGTGCGCAGGAATGCGCTGGTTTATTCATTGCGTTACTTCTCGCGCCCTGGGCCGCGAAGGCACAGGACGAGCGCCGCGTTGTTTCGCCGAACGGTGAGTTTGAGTTCCATGTTTTCGTGGGACAGCCTAAGGACGGGCTGTGGCCGCGTATCGGCTATCAGGTAGCGTTTCGCGGGAAACCACTGATCGCGACCTCCTGGATGGGTTTGGACATTCGGGATCAGCAGCCTTTGCTGGGAGAGAACGCGGGCCTGGTTTCATCAGAGACCGCTTCGAACAAAGGCAGACGCTTCAATTCGCTGATTGCTCATTACATGCAAAACGGGTCGCTGGGGCGCCGGCTGGATATCGAGATTCGCGCTTATGACGACGCGGTGGCGTTCCGCTACATCATCCCTAGATCAACTCCACTTAAAGAGCTTTTCATTCAAGACGAAGCCACGGAGTTCAACTTTCCTCGGGGCGTTCTCAGCCATCTAGCGGCCAAGTCCGATTACAATCTGCCGTTCGCCTGGAAGGAACCTGGCGCCGGCTGGATTGTGATTACTTCGGCTGGGCCTGAACGCGCATCCCGGAAATATCCGCGGACTGATCTCATCCGGTCCGACGAAGGCCTGCTCACCAATCTGGCGCGAAGCGCAGAAGACTCCAGTGTCGCGTTCGCCGGAACCACACCGAGTGTTTGGCTGTGGCGGGTGGTGATGGCGGGTCCGGACAAGGAGCGGCTGATGCAGTCCGAAACACTCAGTGACTTGAATCGGTGAATGGGACGGGGGAACGATGCTGGTTTTGGCGATGCCAGCACTCCGCTCGCCGCGGGAGCATGCGAATAACAGATCACGAGCGCCGAACCGGCCGCCGGAACGGGAGGAGAGCGCGAAGGCGCTCGTCACGCAGGTAGATTCCCGCCCAGGCGATCAGGCTGGTGGAGAGGGGAACCAGCACCGGATACGGCTCTCCCATGCGCACGTAAGTGGCGATGGCTCCGCCGAGGTAGCCGGTGAGCAGGACCGACCCTAGCACCGCAGTCCGCGGAATCAGGTACAACAGCAGACAGCCCAACTGAAGCAGTGCCAGACCCGTGAGCGCGCTCTCCGGCCAGCCGATTCTTGCGAACTCATGGACGTACCACGGGTTTCGGGTCAGCTTCCAGGTTGCGCTGGATACCACGACTACAGCCGGCCAGAGCGAAAGAATCCAGCCAGCCCAAAGCATCCAACGCTTCGCTTTCGTTTCGTGTCCTGGAACATCAACGGCGTTCATAATTACCCCCAAGCCGAACGCTCCGGCTCGCAAGCGTAGTATATGCGAAAATCCTCTCCGGTGACCCGAGCGGAGGATTGGAACTCGCGCTGCTATGATATAGAGCGATGCGGTTCGGTTGGCTCTTGCTGGTAGCGTTCCTCGCTAGTTGTTCTTCTTCTTCCTCCGATAAGCAAGCAAAGGCGGCCGCTCCGGCCATACCGGCGCACTTTACGGCCACCAATACATCCAATCCAATTGCGAAATACATCGAGCTGGTTGGATTTCGGGTCACCGAGAGAAGTCCCGGCCACCTGATTGTCCAGTTCGGAGTGGTCAACCACTCGGAAGCCGACGTGGGCGACGTGAAGATGACCGTCAACCTGGGAACCACCGCCGCCAAGCCCGGCGATCCGCCGCTGATCACGTTTCCCGCGCAGGTCTCTGGTCTGGGGCCCACTGAACTCAAGGACGTGAGCGTGGAAGTGCCCACCAAGATGCGCGTCTACGAACTCCCGGACTGGCAATTCTTGAAGGCCGATTTCCAGATCCTTGAGCCGAAACAAGAATGAAGATCCATCTCACATGTTTCCCATTGCCTCATCCGTTGTGGCGAAACACATCCGGCAGAAAACTCAATCGCATGACAGAGCATTAATTTCCAATAGAGATTTGCAACCGCGACAGGATTTGCAACAATGGTACGCGACCTGCATGGCTCGGCTGCGCTGCCCGCGTCCCGAACCAGGATATTGAAAACCACTGGATTGGAACATCCTCAAGAAAGCTAAGGAGCTTGCGTGATTCTTAAGAATACTTTGAGCGTGCGATTTTTTGTGCCGCTGCTGTTCGTGTCGGGACTGAGCGCCGCGCCACGCCTGAATCTGTTTCAAAACACTCTCACCGTTTCAGTTCCACTGGGAACGAACGGTCCTAAGGAAACTCTGTACACATTCAATATCGGCAGCGGCACTTTGAACCTGACGGCTTCTTCCTCGGTGCCGTGGCTGGCGCCCACAATAGGAACTTCACAAGTGTGCGGATTGCGGGGCGGATGTTATCCGGTGACCATCGCGTTCGACACCGCCTCGCTCACCACGGGCTCGTACACCGGCGTGATCACTCTGTCGGATCCCAACGCGGTGGATTCCCCGCAAAATGTCACGGTGACCGCGCAAGTGGGTGGTGATGTTCCCAACAGTCTCACCTTCTATGCGGCACCCGGTGGCTCCACGTCCGCCACATTCACAACAAATGGACCGATCACCGCCAAAGTGAACAACGCTTCCTGGCTGACCACATCCACTTCCAGCAATACGGCCGGCGGCGATTATGTGACCACTGTCACGGCAACCGCTGCCAGCAGCATGGCCGCGACGGATTATAACGGGACCATCACGATCACCGGCTCGTCATTCGCTCCCGACAACAAGCAAGTTTCGGTCACGTTCAACGTCACCACGCAGCCGATCGCTCAGGCCAGCAGCAGCTCGCTCTCGTTCAATATCGCGCAGGGAGCCAAGGCGCAAACCATCCCGGTGAGCGTGACGGATGCGGGGCAGGGCACGCTGACGGTGTCGAGTGTCACGGCTACGGCCGCCAACAGCGGAACATGGCTTACCGCTGCCATGGTCACGGGAGGCATTTCGGTGACGGCCGATCCTACCGGGCTGTCGCCGAACACCTACACCGGCACGGTGACCATTGCCAGCAATGGCGTCAATGGCAATTTAGTGATTCCAGTGCAACTGGTTGTCGTGGCCCAAGGGCCACCTGCCGCCGCGGCCGGGGGCGTCGTCAACAATGGAACCTTTGCGAGTGGAGAGGCGTTGGCCCAAGGCGACATCGCGGCGGTGTTCGGAAGTCAATTCGACTACGACGCTCCGCAGGGAGCAACCAGCTTGCCTCTTGCAACTACCATGGACAACATACAGGTGCTGGTGAACGGAAAAGCCGCGCCGATCTATTACGTCTCGCCAGGTCAAATCAATTTCGAAATTCCCATTGATGCGGCCACCGGAGATGGAACCATCCAAGTGGTGCGGAACGGAACGGCGGGGAACCTGATCTATGTGGACATCAATGCAATAGTGCCGCGCTTCATTCTGTATGGCGGATATGGCATCATGACCACGCCAGCGGGCGCATTGGCTGGCATTCCGTCCAATCCCGTGAAAGTTGGCGACACCATCGTGATCTACGCTCTGGGTCTCGGGCCAACTTCACCGCCGGTTCCCTCGGGAACCGCATCTCCCTCCAGCCCGTTAGCGAATGTGCCGGGAACTACGCAGGTCTGCTTCGGGGTGGAGACGCCGTTCTACCAGGCGCCTTGCGCCACGCCGTCGTTCGCAGGCTTGACGCCAGGTTATGTTGGGCTGTATCAGGTCAACGTCACCATTCCTAAAGGGATTTCGACCGGCAGCAATACGATGACGCTGTTCCTGGTGGATAATATTTCGAGCGACTCGGTTCCCTTCGTTCTACAGTGACAGAGCGTCTTTACTATCACGATAGTTATCTCAGCGAATTCCGGGCTCGCGTGGTGGACGCGAGTCCGGACCGGCAACGCATCTATCTGGATCGCACGGCGTTTTATCCTACGTCGGGCGGCCAGCCTTTCGATACCGGCCAACTGGACGGGCGGACCGTTATCGAGGTAATCGATGAAGGCGACCGCATCGCGCATGTCTTGAGCGAAGGCCTTACAGCAAGCGAAGTGGAGGGACACATCAATTTGTCCCGCCGCTTCGATCACATGCAGCAACACACCGGGCAGCACTTGCTTTCGGCAGTGCTGCTGGAGATGTTCGGCGCGCCGACGGTCAGTTTTCATCTGGGCGCCGAATCGAGCACCATCGACGTAACCGGCGCACCGGAACCGGCGCAACTTCGCGAGGCTGAACGCCGCGCCAATCAAATTGTGTTCGAAAACCGGCCGGTGACGATCAGCTTCCAGCATTCTTCCGAAGACCTGGGACTGCGCAAACCCACCGAACGCGAGGGCGAGGTTCGCATCATTTCCATACAGGACCTGGACCGCAGCGCTTGCGGCGGCACGCATGTTCGCACCACCGGCGAAATTGGGCCCATCCTGCTGCGCAAGCTGGATCGCATCCGCGGCAATCTGCGCATCGAGTTTCTGTGCGGAGGCCGCGCCATTGCCCGCGCCCGCGCCGATTTTGACGCGCTCTCAGAGATCGCCCGTATTTTCTCGGCGCCGTTGGATGATGCGCCGGCCATGGTGGAGGCGCAGCGCGAGAAACTTCAGGAATCGGATCGGGTGCGCCGACGCCTGGCCGGCGAATTGGCCGAAGCGAGCGGCCGCGCATTATTTGCCGAGACGGAGCCTGGCCCGGACGGCACTCGGCGGGTGCTGCGGCGGGCGGAGACGCTCGCGGAGGAGTTGCGAACCGAGGCGCAAAGCTTTACTTCCGCGGGAACCGCGATTTTCCTGGCGGTCGCTGAAAATCCTCCCACGATTCTGCTGGCGGCTTCCAAGAACAGCGGTATTCATGCCGGCGAGCTGCTCAAGCGAGCGCTGGCCGAGGCGGGCGGACGTGGCGGCGGCAACGCGGTGCTGGCGCAAGGGAGCCTGCCGTCCAAAGACGCTCTCGACATCGTAATCTTGAGGCTTTCCAGCCAGTTGAATCTGCCATCCTGAAGCTCTGTACTGCCTTCGCCTAGGCCGATATGTGGCCCCAAGGTACTAAGGTGGAACGCTAAAGTTCTCGGGGAAACGTTCCGAATTCACTTAGAGATAAGAAATCGGTTTCTAATCCAGGAGGAGATTCATGAAGATCTCTGTTCCCGCGCTCGCCCTGCTGCTGGCGGCTGGAGTGCTGGGAGCCGATCGGCACAAGCTGGATGTCGACCCGGAAAGCCAGGATGGCCTCTTGTTGCAGAGGATCCAGCAGGAGCCGACTCAGCCGCGCAAGCTGGCGCTGCTCGAAAAGTACGTTGCGGAATATCCGAAGACGACCTCTATTGCGTGGGTCTACGACCAACTGCTTGCGATTTACATGCAGACGAACCAGTGGGACCGCGTGCTGGCATCCGCCGATGGACTGCTGGCGGTGGACCCCAATGATACCGACTCCGCGTACGATGCGTTGCAGGCCGCCCAGGCGCAGAATAACGCGGAGCTGATCGCCAAATATTCCGAATTAGCCTGGGATCTCGCCGCGCACGCCTTGCAAACTCCCAAGCCCTCCGATCCGGACGACGTCGCGGACTGGACCAAGCAGATGGCCTTCGACCGGGATGCGCAGGAGAATGCCGAATACGCACTGGCGAATCTGGCCGCGGCGCAAACCGACGACCTCAAGCGTGCCGAGCTGGTGCTGGCCTTGCAGCAGCGCGATCCCCAAAGCAAGTTCATGGCGATCGCCAAAAAGCCGACCGTGATTGAGCTGGCCACTTTGAATCCGCAGAAGGCCATCCAACTGGCAGAAGAAGGCCTGGTTAAGGATCCGGACAACGTCGATTTTCTGATGACCATCGCCGATCATGATATGAGCCTGGAGAAGAACCTGCCGCAGGTGCTGGCTTATTCGCTGCATATCCTGGAATTGCTGAATGGCAAACCGCAGCCGTACGATATTACGCCGGCCGAATGGGAAAAGAAGAAAGCCAAATATACAGGCTGGGCAAGCTGGCTGGCCGGAGTTGTTTATGGCAAGCAGGCGCGCTATGGATTATCGGACCGTTACCTGCGCACCGCGCTGAACTACATTCAGGACACGCCGCGCCTGCTCGCCGCCGCGTACTTCTATCTGGGGTACGCCAACTACGCGCTGGCGGGCGAGTTGAGCGACAAGGGCCGCGCCATCGACGCGGTAAAGTTCAGCAAGCAGTGCGCGGAGATCGACTCGCCATTTCGCTCGCTCGCGCTCAAGAATCTGGAAGCCTTGCGCAGCGATTATAACGTCGAGTAGCGGCAAATTCGCGCAACGCTCAGGCCGATTCTTTTGCCGAAAGTCCAAGTGCTATAGGGCTGCTGGGTGCCAACCGGCTGCTTGCACAGCCGCCGCTACGGATCGTCTCTCCGAAAGATAAAGCCGTCGTATATCCCGGCGAGTCGGTCACAATAAGTGTCGAGGCTTCGGGCGCCGTGTTAACGGGGGCGATGATCGCGGCTGAGGATCCGATAAGGGCAGGCCAGGTTTTATCCAAACCGTTTTATCGGTTTTCAATAAACATACAAGTCAAGACTACGCCCGGTCTGTATACTCTGGTGGCGGAAGGCGCGAGTCCCGGACTTTCCGCAGACGATCACTACGGACATCACCCATCTGGACCTGGCGGTGGGCGAGCAGTCGGCCATTTCTCCCACGTCCGCCTCAGTAAATCGATGCCAACCGACTACGATATACTTGCATGGACGCGGAGGGAACATGAACCGAACAGCACTGATCGCGACTAGCTTATTCGCCATCATTACGGCATTCGCCGTCGGTACGGCAGGCGCGGCGATTAACGATCCGGTGCGGCTCGACACCGGAATCATCTCCGGGGCCACAACCACCACCCCGGAAGTGCGCGCATTTAAAGGCATCCCGTACGCCGCGCCACCCGTGGGCGATCTGCGCTGGCGCGCGCCCAAGCCGGCCGCGCACTGGGAAGGAACTCGCGCCGCCGATCAGTTCGGCCCGGTGTGCATGCAGGGCGGCAATCAGAAAATGAGTGAGGACTGCCTGTACCTCAACGTCTGGACGGGTGCAAAGGCGGCGGGCGAGAAACGCCCGGTGATGCTGTGGATCTACGGCGGCGGTTACACTAACGGCTCGGGATCGCAGCCGATGTACGATGGCGAGGCATTGGCGAAAAAGGGCGCGGTGGTGGTGACGTTCAACTACCGGCTGGGCGTCTTCGGCTTCTTCTCCCACCCGGAGCTGACCAAGGAATCGGACCGGCGCGCGGCGGCAAATTTCGGCGTGATGGACTCGATCGCGGCGTTGCATTGGGTGCAGCGGAACATCTCGCGATTCGGTGGCGACCCGAAGCACGTCACCATATTCGGCGAATCGGCGGGCGCCGGGATGGTGGCGAACCTGATGACTATACCCTCGGCGAAGGGCCTGTTTGTGCGCGCGATCGGCGAGAGCAGCGCCTGGTCGACGGCAAGGATCGCCCCATTGACTACGCTGGCCGATGCCGAGTCGCAAGGCGTGAAGCTGGCTGACGCAGTTGGTGCGAAGTCGCTGGCGGAGTTGCGTGCCAAGCCCGCGGAAGCGATTCAGAAGGCTGGACGCGGGCCGGGGCCGGTGGTGGACGGATATCTGATTCCGGAGGATCCGGGGAAGGTTTTCGCGGCGGGCAAGCAGATCGACGTGCCGGTGCTGACGGGATCGAATCGCGATGAGTCGTTCGGCGGCAATCCGAAATCGGCGGCGGAGTTTGTGGAGCAGGCGCGGACGCGGTTCGGCGACCTGGCGGATGCGTTTCTGAAACTCTACCCGGCGGACTCCGGCGAACAGGCCCGCGAATCGGCGTTCTATTCGGGTCGCGACGAGATGGCGTTCATCATGCGGAATTGGGCGCGGCTGGCGGAAAAGCCGGGCAAGTCAAAATCGTTCGTCTACTATTTCACCGAGCAACCGCCGCGATTGCCGAACGCGCGAGGGCCATTCGCGCCCGGGCCGCACGGCAGCGCCACGCACGTCTCGGAGATCCTCTATGCATTCGGCCATCTGGACGGAAGCCGGCCATGGACGGACAGCGACCATCAAGTGGCGGACGCGATGTCGTCCTACTGGGTAAATTTCGCAAGAACCGGCGACCCGAATGGGAAAGGGCTGAACAAGTGGCCCGTGTATGACGGGAAGAACCAGAGCGTGATGGTGCTCGGCAATCCGCCGGAAGGCGCTGAGTCGCCGGGCGAGGCGCAGCTTGCGTTCTTCCAATCGTATTTCGATAAGCTCACGGCGCGATAGGCGATGCTCTCGCGGCGCTTTGGCAATTTCAATCTGGCACCCACCAGAACGCAGTCCACGCGGTCTAAGCCCATGGAGCTATCATGCAGTTGACCGGGATCCGCGCTCGCAGACTCCTTCACGAGGGAGTGGGACAAAACAGTGGCAATCGTTCCAAGGTAGGGCAAGATCGCAGTATAATGTAGTGACATCGACCAGAACCAGCTGAAATCAGGCGAGTTAAAAACGGAGAGGTGGCTGAGTGGTCGAAAGCAGCGGTTTGCTAAACCGTCGTAGGCCTTTAAAGTCTACCGGGGGTTCGAATCCCCCCCTCTCCGCCATCCTGGAATCAATAACTTGGCAGAAAACGGGCTTTCTAGCGGGCAATAGCGGGCAATGCGTGAGCCAATAAATGCTACACTTCAGCCATGCTCAACCTGTATCGCCGTCACCGGCTGGAGTGCGAAGCCGGGCGTCCAGAAGAATCCCGATCCGGGGAATTTGAAGAGCGCAAGAAGAATTGGAAGAAGTGCGACTGTCCCATTTTTGCTTCCGGGACATTGGGCCGAAAGTTCAAACGCAAGACGACCAGCCAATCCACTTGGGAGCAGGCGCGCGCCGTCACGAGCGAATGGGAGAAGGCGGGCTCCTGGGATGATCAACTCCCCGCTCCACCACCACCAGCACCCGACCCAACGCACCCCGCACGCGTCACCATCGAGCACGCCGTCAAAACGTTCCTAGTTGAGCTTCAAGAAAGCATCTCATTCGGCACGCACAAGAAGTACCGGCTGCTACTTGAAAAGTTCAAGGAGTTCTCGGCGAATCGCGGCTACTTGATGATCGACCAATGGCAACCAACCGACGTGCGCGAGTTCAGAACATCCTGGGCCATCAACCCGCGGACCGGCGCACGGCGCATGGCGATGCTCAAACCATTCTTTGAATACTGCGTTTCGAATGAGTGGATCACGCGCAACCCCGCGAGCGCCGTCAAGAATCCCAAGGGGCGGGACATGGACGCGGAGCCGCAACGCCTACCTTTCACCGATGAAGAGCTGAAGCGCATGTACGATGTTTGCCCGAAGTACGGCAATACACCTAAGCATAAATGGAACGGGGACGATGTGGCCGATTTCATCTCAGTCTCGATCTACACCGGGCTGCGCATCTCTGACGTTGCTTTGTTCAACATCAACCGCATGAAGCCAGGCGGAGAGATTCGCGTTCGCACCACCAAGACCGGCGCACAGGTCGATACCTGGGTTCCCCAATGGCTTCAGCACCGCATCCGCGAGCGTGCCAAGATCCACGGCGACTACATTTTCGGCGCCCACACCACTACGGACTTGGATGTGATCACGGGCGGGTGGCGCGATCGGCTGAAAGAAGTGTGGGATCTCTGTGGAGTGTGGAAGGTGAAGCCGGAGCCGCACCGATTCCGGCACACGTTCGCGCGCATCCTTCTGCAGAAACCCGGCGTCACCGTCCGAAATGTGGCGGAGCTTATGGGTGATACCGAAGAGATGATCCTGAAACATTATGGGGCTTGGGTACCGGAACGTCAGGAGAATCTGACCCGTGTTCTGCGGGAAGCATTCGGCGATACACCGCAGCCGAAGGCCAAGCTTGTCGCCATGTCTGGCGGACGCACCTAGGGTAGGTCAACCGCGCGGCTAGGCCGCATTGCTTAGCCGGTTGTGAATCCACTTGGCCACTGATCCCCGGCACGGTGCAGTGCTCGTTCTTCTTTTTCTTGCCGAGTTTCACCCTGGTAACGCCGGGTTCATCCTGCAGCAGTTTGCGCACCGTCTCTCGCCCCAATCCTCACATTTTGTCCAACTGGTTAATCCGTATAGTGCTGTTCGAACGCGCTGTTATTAGGCCGCCGCTCCCCAACGCCCGGCCGTGCAATGTTATTCATAAAGCTAGAATATATCCATTCTAATATTTGTCAACTTTCCCGCTGATGCCACGTGTTCCGAATCTCGCACCTCGCAGACACGCTCTAAACTGTTGCGATCACAGCACGTCAATTAATTGACGGCGACCGTTATCCGCTCGACGCTTCGAGTGATCAAGCGCGATGAGTGTGGGAAACTTGCGTCGAGCGCTCGGACGCGCTGTATATGCATCTGTTTGAAACTGTATCAGGCCCACCAATAGGCCGCAGCCCATTTTGTACGAAGCTGTATTGAGTCAGAAGAACTTATTCTTGTTCGAGACGAGTGATAGCTGACGGGACTCAGGCCAAAACCGGGATGATGGCCGAGATGGTGATCCACGTCACCGCGAAAAAACGCTCTCCTGGTATGCGGGAAGAAGAAGGGCACGAGGCCATGGCGGACAGAACACCCCAGGAGGCCCCGGCCCTAGAAGCCGATCACGATGAAGGCGAGCAACACCAACTGCGGCGGCAGGAAGAGCACGAACTCGAACAAGCGCGCGTCTTCGTTCATCGCTGAAGGATTGCCAGCGTTTTGCGCTCGGTCCGGCGCCTTCGCCGCAAGATTTCGGGAGATGCACTTACAGCTATATTTACGCCAGCCATGGCGGCCGCGAGTAACGGACGGAGTCACTCATCTTGTGCTGCTCGCTCTTGCCAATAAGCAAGTGAGGGACTATTTGCGTCGAACGCTTCGTCGGGCACCTTGCGGATGCGAATAGTTTCAGGTGCGCCTAAATGCACAAAGAACATCGTGTGGGGAATTGTCGTGCCAGCCGCAATGTACTTTTGGAAATCGACAGCGAGCGTCTCATTGAAGTGTTTGAGGGCGTCGCAGAGGAGAGTAGTGCAAGCATCGTATCCCGTCACCAAGTCAGGAACACCGCGGTTCCATCGATAGGTGTACTCCAAGGTAATCTCATCCGGCGGGACCGGCCGCCCGCGGCGCTGGCACCACTCGACGAAGCCGTGCAGGTAGTCGAGGTAACGATTGAGCGCCAGAGTCTTGGCGACAACGGCTGACCACGTCGAAAGCTGCTGCCGTCCGTGGACTGCCTCCAAGAGGTTGGCGAACACTCGAGTCAAGAGGATTGTTGTTAGGTCAGCGCGAACAGGAAAGTAAGTAGCTAGCACGCTGCGGGCACCGAGAGCGAGCCACGCGTTTGCGGGCGTGTTGTGGGTTTCTGCTATGGCGGCCGTCTCGCAGGCTGCAAGCAGAACGACGGGCGGGATGCTCGCGTCCCGTAAATCCCATAGTTGTGTTCGCTGATCGCGGATGTGCAGATAACCACGATCCTCGACTCCGTCGTAAGATCCGTGTCCCCAGTGCACGAGAAAGTATGGCTCGTGAGCCCGAAGGGCATGTACGTAGGCATCCAACGTGCCCGGTGCCTCGTAGGCGTGAGAGACTTCACTCTCGCGGAGCGCAGTGCTGAAGTACTCAGCATAGGGGTACAGCGGATCGTCAGGTGCGAGGCAGTTAAGGATGAGGATGCGGTTTGCTTCATCGGGCCCGATAAGGAGGTCGGTGCGGCAACCGTTAAAGTGTGCGAGCAAACCATTGCCCGGCGTGATGGGCATCCGGCTAACGGTACGTTGGAAAAGAAGGGGGACGCCGTTCACGGTGAGCCACTCGAGTGGAAGGTCGGAGATGAGTTTGATGTTGCGAGCGGGCGTGGCCTGTAGGAAATCCTGGATTGTGGAGGGAAGGGCGTCGTGTAATTTGGTCAGGAAGCGTTGCAGGTCCCGATTGAAAGCGCGCGCATTGCCGCCGTCGTAAGTTGCGCGGAGCTGTCGAAGTTTCCCAAAAAGCCCAGCTGCGAGTTGTGGTGAGCGAAGGACGGGTTGACGGTACGAGAGGGCATAAAACGAGAGTACGGTAGAAAGGTATTCGTTCTCGACCCCTTGGAAGCTCACGAGCGCCCGGAGAAAAGCAGCATCTTGTGGGGTGCGGATGACGCCTGCGCGCGTCGTGGCGAGATAGTCGCCGCCACGGCCCTGATAGACGATGTTAAGAATGCGATCAGGGATCGTCCGACGAAGGACGGCTTCGGACGTGCGCTTGTTTAGTGCCGGAGAGCAGAGGATGTAGTCGCAGGCGCCAGGGTACTCCGCGGTGTGTTGCGCTGCGGCGCGGACCAGGGCGTCATATGCTTCGGCGGATCCTTTGATCGAATATTTATCGATGCTCTCGCGGAGTGCGGTGGCCAGGGTGGGGTCGGCGCGTCCCTCGCGTGGGTCGTGGAGCAGGTGGTCCGCGATCTTTTGTCCGAAGATTGTTCTTGTGGTGGCCAGAAGACGCTCGATGTTAAGTGAGTGATCGGATTTGGTAGAGCCCTCAGTAGGGAGGTTCCGACGTCGAAGGGCGTTGATCAGGAATTCGTTGGGGAGGAGGAGGCGCAGTCGCGAGCCGATGTGGGGACGCAGGTGCGACTCCCCAAACTCGTACGCTCCTGGGTAGGTGGACACAAAGATGTTGGGCGCAATCCCTTCGCGCAGCGTACCGTTGCGTATAGCCTCTTCTTCTTGGTCCGTGAGCCTTCGGGTTGGTGTCCTGAAGCGAGCGCTTATTTCCTGGTTGAGCGTTGCTGGCGTCATGTCCCGAACTGACCAACAGGGCAGGCCCAAATCTCGGGCACACAAGATGTGCTCCGTCGTTGCCGCAATGACGATCGGTGGGACGGATTGTCCCGTGAGGCGTTCCAAGAGTGCGACAGGAACGCCCGGAGAGCAGTATACGGTGCGGACGAGGTACGCGTTGAAGGCAGCGGCGTACACTGCATCGAAGTTGCCGGCATAACACGATAGAAGGAAGTGGGAGTAGCGAACAAAGCGCGCCGCAGTGTAGTTGTGGCCATGGAAGTTCTTGGAGTATCCGTGCAGGCTCGGCGGCGTCGTAAGCAAGAGTCGCCAGAGCGACGTTAGGTGACACAAGTCGAGGCTCACCAGCGAAAAGGGTGTTACTTTCTGGGGCCCTGGCGCGTCCGGGAGGAGAGCAAGGTGGGCGGCATAATAGTCGCTAGGCGGCCATATCGGCGCGATCTGCGCATTGTGATAATTTGCCGCCCAAAAACCTGTGGCCGTCGCCATCTTGATAAGCATAGCGACAAACCACACACAGCTGCGTTTGGCAATTCGCAGCCTCCGAGGCCATCAACCTTCCTAATCACAGGTCTATCATGGCCGCGCGTTTTGCGATTTTAGCGCGCCAAACGCAGGCGTGGCATTCTTCGAGTTGCACGCGGAACAGTTCGCGCGGAGGTGGCTGCCGATCATCAGGACGGATCAGTTCGGTGGCAGCGCGCCCCGTGGCAAGCAGCAGGTTATCCAGCATGGTTCGAACCCAGGCGCGAATTTCGTCGCGGTAGATGTGCTTCTCACCGTCTTTGCAGGGATCGTGCGGCACCACGGCATCGTAGCGCGGACCCGACGGTTTTATCGGGAGACCTCTACGCCTGCCGGATCTCGCTCAGCGGAACATTGGGAATTCGACGAGCGCGCGACGCCATTGACGAACCCAGCTACCGTCATTCTGACGTTCTTCCATAAAAAGGGGCGGCCGCAACCGTTCGATTTCCGCCCAGTTAGCGTCAGCAAGGCCGACCAAATCGTCCGCGGAAACCGCTGCCGTTCGTAACCGGAATTCAGTATCAGCGAACCAGTACAAGAACTGGCGCCAACCGAGAGCTACCCAGGCTTGCTTGTTAGGAACGGCTTCGAGAATCGATGCACAGAAGGGATTGTCGGCTGAAGAGGCACCGGCGAATCCGCGATCGCGAACGCGAAGCACGTCTGATTGGCGAAGGAAGGCAAGGAGGGCCTCCTCGAACCAGTATCCTAACTGCCCACCACCCCCTCCATTGGTTCATCAAAGCGTGAGATCGTAAAGCGGCGCAGGTTGAAGAATTTGCCCGTGGCGCAGTTCGTTGCACTGGCGGCCTTCCAGAGAACCATTTCGGACGATGAAAATGCTACCGTCACTCTTTGGCCACCTGACTCCAACGTTGCAATGAGTCGCATCGCTCCCTTTAGTTCCTCCGGGTCCGCGAGTTCGCGGCGAGGCTCCATGTTGTCAACGAGAACCAAGAGGCATTCGGACGCTCTGGAGCGAGACACAATGGACGCAATCGCCATGACGCGCCCAACGACCGAGAGGTCCGCCATGTTCACGAGCACCGTCTGCATCGGCCTCACAGCTTGACCGCGCAACGCAGCTTCGAGACGATTGCCATTCACAACCAACTGCGTGTAGAAGTCGTCTGAAAAAACCTTGGGCACAATTGCAGGCGATGTCACTGCAGTGGGTCTAAGATCAAGGGCTGTCCGTGCCACGCCGTCGACGATCGCCGCCCACCACTCTTGCGTGAAATCAGCAGTTTCAACGTCCCGCGGGTAGTAACCCCATTCAGGCAAGCACAATCGCTCGCTCTGCGGTTTGTACAGATGTGGGTCGAAGACGGTCACAAATCCGTCACGATTTCTCAATCTCTCGATTTGCGAAGCGACAGCCTCAGGGCCATAATTCAAGGGACTCAGAATAGCCCCGCCAAATCTTTCGAGACCGGACTCGAAGAGTAGATTCTCGGAATTGTGGCCAATCTGATGGAACGCTGGCATTATTTCAGGCGCCTCTGACCACGCCATTCTTCGAGCAGCCCAGCCGGAGATCTGAGCCGTTCAGCAGGCCACGGCGCAACCATCCTAGCAAGCACGGGGAGCTTTGACGACGTGACGAGTTTCAGGAATCTCTCGGATGGGCCATCGCGACTCGCCACCCGAGAAATGGCCGTATCATCACTATCTCCATCTGCACGGTACGGATGTGTGCCGAAATGGGCGATGGCCAGCGTAACGCCGATCGCGAACTGATCGGTCCGCCAGTCAATCAACGTTTTCTCGTTGTTCAGTTGCTCTGGGGCCGCGAAAAACGGTGTCCCTGGACCGCTGACGAAGTAAGTTTTCGTAATAGATGACTTCGTCAGGTCGCGAACGATGCCGAAATCTCCCACCATAGCTTCTGCATCGATGGCTGGGTACATTATGTTTGCCGGCTTGAAGTCACGATGCACGAGGTCGTTGTCGGCAATGTGCGCGACTGCCCTTATGAGCTGATCGCCGAGGGCGAACGTTTCCTCTCGATCCAGGAGCGCCTTCGTGAGTCGATCTTCAAGTGTGCCACCCGCCATATAGGATTCCAACAGGTAGACGAACGTTGTTCCCTGGTGTTCAAGTTGGGCCAGGTCTAGTAGAGTAACGATGTTGGGGTGCGAGCAGCGCTTCATTGCCTCCACCTCTCGCGCGCTGCGCTCGCTGGAACATCCGGGTCTTAAAACCTTGAGAGCGATAGACGTGCCGTCGGCTTTTTTTGTGAGAAAGGTCTCCTTAAACGTTCCCGCACCGATGCCTCCGTGGAACGCATAACCCAAAGCTACACAGATGGCCTCTGCAGCGGATTCCATTTCGTAGGTAGCCATCGGATTCCTGAAGCACTACGTGCTATTGGCCGTCGAGCCTGAGACGCGCCTCAGACGACAACCACGGCTCCAGAGGGACAATGGGTGCCGAGTCGTGAAGAACTACCATTCCTACTTCATCGACATAGCACAAGCCGACACCCCGCTTCTCGAACTCGCCAATGTAACTGCCCGCGGTGAGCGCCACTGCCTTCGGAAGAAGCACAAACGACCGGTGGGCGAAGCAGGTGTTTCGGTAGGCCTGATGAAGGGCACGTTTCCAGTCCTTCAACTTCGCCTCAACCGCGATCACGGTCTCGGCTTCTCCTGACGCGACCACATCGGCGCGGCCACGAGAGTAGTCGAATTCACGCGCAAAACGTACGTTTCCCCATGGAGTCCTGTTCGTCTCCAGCAGGTCGACGAAGTGATCCACAAGCATGTTTTCGGTTGCGAACGTCACGGTGTCACAGCGTGTACACCTTCTGAATTGCCCACGCGGTTAATCTATCATAGCGAGGTTTCCTAAGTCTGCAACGCGGTGAAGCTACCCTTTCCATGATCGACGGGGGCGACGACGCCAGCACCTTTGGCGCCGGGCAGCAATTGTGGTGAAGGAACCGATTCGACAACTTCACCGATTCTGTAGAATGGGTGACCACGGTAGCCAGCGGGTGACATTCGCTCACGTCAGCTGCTCGTCAAGCCAGCCCTGAACGTAATCGGGGACGCGGACATCAAGGCTAAGGGCGACTGCGTTTAGGATGCTGTGAACGCTGGCCTTGTCTCCTAACTGGTTAGCGTCAGCCACTGCTCGACGGGTCAGGATGAGTAGGCCAAAACTCAACGGAGATCGGTCAAGAGCCATGCGCCAATACTCCGGCACGAATTTTGCCACCGTCACGTGATAGAGACTGGGTGAGAACATTTGTTCCACCCATGGAAAAATCTGAAGCTGAATCTGCACGGCCTGGCTGGGATCGGCAACCATAGTTGCTGCGATCCCATACATCCCCATAAGCGCGTTGTTCCCCTCTTCCCGTGCGGCCACTGCCTTGTCCCACAATTCTCGCCATGAACGGTCCGAGTGCGCCAAGGCCTCGAATATTTCGGCCGCGCTCGACCATATCCGCCCTTCACCATGGCGGGCGGCACAGTCCCTTGAAAGTTCGCCCGCGGTCTGCGCTAGTTCCTTCTCTGCCGCGAGATCCTGCAACCGGATTCGCGCTATTTCTATCGCCAAGGCGACGAGATGAAGTCGAGCTGCAATACGGGCCTGTCGCTGCGCTCTACTCTCATCGTCTAGTTGAGCGAAGCCTTGAGTCTCGGCCTGATCCAAATCGCCTATGTCGGTGTCGCGGATGATTTCCCCAAACCGGCGCTCGGTCAGCGCGCGGGCACAAATGAATGGGGCGAGGGTGGCCCGGCCCGCCGTCGCCAACGCCCCGCCACCGACGGTGGTTCTGCTGGCCCACACCAGAGCCTCGTCGTAAGCCCCAACGCTCTCTGCAAGCATAGCCATCTGCAACGGGAGGAACCAATCCAGTTCGGGTTTATACAACTCATTGAGATTCTCAATCTGTCGCAACAGGATGCCGGAAAATGGCAGAGCCCCATCCGAATCCTGGTCCTTGAAACGCTCAACACCAAGAAAGTGTCCGGTGCAGTGGCCAAAAAGTTGGAACAGCGTCTTCCACTCGCTTGTGTCGCCGCGAACAGTGATAAGTTCCTGTCCGGCAGCGCTCCAGGAAGTGTAGGCCTGTTGGTGCTGTCCCGCATTCCACACGAGAATCCCTAGTTCGCCACGTGCGGTAACACTCCAAAGGGTGTCAACCCCCTTGGCGGCCGATGCCACTGCATGCTGGAGGTAGCGGCGCGCCAGATCCAGGTCGAGCCCGCTTGCCGCCACGCCAGCCAGCGTGAGTGATCGCGCCGAGAGAGTGAATTTTCCAGTTTCTTGGAGGGTAAACGCCACACCAAACCAGCGAACTGCGTCGGCGGCACTGCCGAAATAATAGTGCTGGCGTGCGATGGTGTCGGCTATTGAGAACCGCGATTCCGGCAGATCGCGAAACTCCTCCATCGCTTCGCTGGCCAGAGCGTCTGCCGTAGGCAGTTCTTGTAGGTATTCCGCGAGCACGATGATTCGACTTCGCTGCGCAGACGCAGCTAGCGATGAAAATCCGACCGACCGCGCCCATGTTCCTAATAGTTCCAATTTCTCCAGCACGCCGACCCAATTACGTTCATCTGCCGGCAGGTCTGCCGTGCGAATCCACACGCCGCCACAGATCGTTTCGCTCGCCTGGCTTATGACGGGAATTGCGCGACACTGCTGCACCTCGTCTGGCGTGAGTTCACGAACGATCGCGAACCACTGCTCATACTGCTCGTCGCTCTTAATCCAGGCGGCAATCACCCATAAAAACCCAAACAAAATTTCGTGCAGGCGGAGATCTTCGTCACGCGCAATTTCAGGCGCGGCATGGCGGAATGCCTTCAGGCTCCGCGCTAGCAACCCGATAGTCCAAGCGGGGTCGGGGTCGCCGCGGTAAGTGGCCAATATCGCGCCGACGAGAGCAATCGCCGTCTGGCAGTCGTCGTTCGATTCGCCTTCAGTCATCAGGCGCTCCAGATCGGCTCGTTCATACTGCTCGTCGTGGCCAAGGCGGCGGCGGAGGGTGACCTGAAGTGCTCGGAGAAAGAGCCGCTTCTTAAGATCGACCGCGTCTGGCAGCCGCATGCCGGCCCAGATGCTCGTAAGCCCAAATGGATCGCGCAAGTCGGGCCTCCCAAGCATGGCATACCAGGCCACCAGGACTACGTCCGCCGCATTTTCGGTTTGACCGCCAGCTATAAAGTGGTTGATGGCTTGGGATGCCTGCAAGGGTCCTAGGCGTCGCTTTTCCAGGATGCCGCGCGCCAGCGTCAAGTGAATCCTCTGCTGAAGCTCCGTCGCCAGATTGTCGTCGGTTAACCGGGCGAGCAATGGTGAAATGACGTATTCGCGGTCGCTTTCCTGCTGGACCCACAGGCCAACCACTTTCGCGAGGTGTTCAAGGGGCAACAACACGGCAGGTGGGACTGCACTAATCCTCTGCACCTCCTCGACCCCAAAAGGCCATCCGATCACCTTCAAGCGGTAAAGAAATTCACGCGTTGCCGCCTCTGGCACCGTCTGCCGGATCTGCTCTACGGTAGGCAGGTCCAGGGAGCTGGCAAACGTACCCCCGACGAGGTCGTCAAAACTTCTATCGTCTGTAGCCCAAGCGCGATCCTTTAGGTATCTGGCGGCCTCTGCGAGGATCACCGGGTGGCGGCGGGTTGCCCCAAGCACAAAACCAAACCAGGCCGACGCAAGAAACCGGTCCGGCGCGCCGTACGCCCGGAAAAGATCGCTAACGTCCTGATCATCAAAATCCGCAACGGCGTCTTCACGGACCATGTTTTCAACAGCAGCCCGCGTGCTAGGGGCCAAGGGACTGGAAGAGGTCGTGACGAGTCGTACAGCAGTATGTGCGCAGGCGGCACAAATCGCAGCGAGATGCTCGTCAAGCGACGCGTCGCCCAGGGTGCGCGGCACATCATCAAGGACGATGAGTGCGTTCGGTCCGAGGGCGACGCAGACCGTGTGGCACCAGTCCTGCATTGATTGCACCGGCTCGCGCGGCGCGAGCGTGGTGAGCGCGGTTTCCAGGATAAGGGCGGCTGTCGAGGGAGTTCCGCGGAGCCGAATCCAGATCTTCCGACCGACGAATTCGTGGGCCGTGAGAATTGCCAATTGTGTTTTGCCCGAACCGCTACCACCATACATTGCGTACCACGCAGCATGATCGAGAATTTCGCGGATAGACTGAACGGCGGCTGCGCGTTTCGCCAGATTGTGGACGGCAGGCGGCAGCTCGACGTTGACGTGGACTTTAGCGCCGTAACTAAGGCCGCCACCCCAGCCTTGCGTGTAGGCGATCTGTTCCAGGAATTCGGTCGGAGTCCGGACCGCCATGACAGCCTGGGCGGCCAGATCGGCACGGACTTCCTGAACTTGACGCAGCACTTCCCCTACTCGGGCGTCCACCAGGATCAGACCCTGTCGACCAGAGACTAGGTCGTCACGGATATTTTTCAAAAAACTAGTGAGGAGATCCCGAACGACGTCAGGCGAGGCAGCTCCGAAGCCAAGTCCGGTCACGCCCATAAACTCGTCAGCATTTGCGAGTTGCTCGGGCAATTCTGTGCCCGCAATCATGTGCGCCATCGAAGCGCGAAACGCGTCGGTCTCAACCCAAACGCCCAATGCATCCTTAGCGCCAGGAAGCTTCGTGGAGAACGCTTTTGCGGTCTTCTGGATGGCGCGGGTGACGCGTGCCTTATCTGTCAGCCACTCCTTGGCCCATTGTTTGGCGGCATCCAAGGCTGCAGTCTTGCCTAGTCCCAGCAGCATCGGAATAGTGGGCTCGGGCATATGAAGCTATCAGTATCGCTGAGTGGGACTGGGCGAGCGGAATTCCCCTGGGTGATTGGCAGCCGGCGAGCCCCAAATGATGCGGCTCCGAATGCTTCGGCATGTTGGCCCAGCCGGGCAGAGATCGCCGGCCGCAAGAATCGATCGGTCCATCGAATTCCTGCGCGAGGCGCTGAAGCGCGAACTGGCGGAGGGGGCGCGGCTCCACGAGGAGATCAGCGCCGGCGAGCGACCCTGATCGAACAGTGATAGGCGCGCGGGTTGTCCAGGACGCCGGCGAAGCACGCCGGGACAACGTGTCACCCTCCTGAGCTTTTAGCCTGCTTTACTGATGGGCGATTCATTTCCGCAACTCGTTGCTGTATCAGCCTTGCCTGTTCCAGCGTCTCATTCCCAAACTGCTTTCCGGAAATCATGTTGCGTGCTGCGGAGAGAAGCTTCCATTCGAGATTTTGCCGCAGCCAGGAGATTTTCCCGAATTCAAGCCGGTCAAAGTCCCTGAGTTCCTCAGGCGATAGGACACTGGTAATCAAGCCCCGCGTAGCCGGTTCGGAATGCCAGTGCAACTTCGACGGATCTTCCAAAGCCTTGCGTAGCAGCAGAGCCGCACGAAGCAGGATCGCCTGGTTGGAAGAGTATATCGCCCACATGTATTCGCCGACGTACGGGCGCTCCAGCTCAACGGGCTCGCCGTCGTCAGAAGCGATCGAAGAGACTAACGCGACGTAGTTTGCTTCAGTTAAAGGGGCAGCTAGCTGATTGAAATCCGCGTTGTCCTTCAAACTGTCGAGATCTTTCTCAGTCACCACATCCAACAGAGTCAGGACCACGGGCAGCTTGCGATGCAGGTGCACCACGCTCCCCCACAGCCTGTCGATACCGGCCAGCCTCCTTTCGGTCGAAGCTTTCTGACCCTCCGAGAATGCCCCATGTGCCATAGCCAAGAGGGTCGCGTCCCGTTCGATCTCAGCCTTAAGCTCCACAATCGATGTCTTATTTTCCGCCCCCAACTGTGCCTTTAGGCTCTCTAGCTTTACGCCGTAGTCATGGGTGATGGCGGCCTTTTGACTCGCCAGTTTTAGGTCGTACTCGTGGGTTATGGCGGCCTTGAGACGAGCGCTGATTAACTCTCGGCACAGCCATGCCAGCGCTGCCAGCAGGAGTGGTTCACCGAAAGCCACGATGAGGATGTTTGTCACGCATGCCCCCTAACTATTGCAACGATAGCGCGCCGACAGTCTTGGACGGCGCGGCACGCTTTGCAATCCGCTCGACGGCGTATATGATGCTCGATCAGCTCACGGTGGCAGATATGGACCGTTTCCGCCATACCTTCGTGCGCATTCTGCTCGAAAAACGACTTCCCGTTGCGGATGTTGCGGAGCTGATCGGAGACACGGAAGACGTCGTGCGGAGGCACAATGCACGCTGGGTTCCCGAACGCCAAGCTCGAACGACGAACATCCTCAACGAAGCTTTCAGTGACAAGCCGAGACCCAAATTGATTGCGATGCCAAGGTCGTCTTAGCGATCAAGCAATCCCTCGCTGTTTTCGTTCAACGCAGATTTCAGATGCCACCCTGGCCTGTCACGACGGGGCTTAACATTGAGATAGACTTTAAGCGTAAGGATATAGGCCTCTTTGGCCGATGAATCGAGCAGCTATGTGGAATAAGCGTAAAGAAGAGGCGTATCCTCAGCCGTCAGGCACCACGCCAGCAGCTACGACCAACCCAACCAAAGAGAGCGCACCCGTATCTAGCGCGCAGCCTATGGGCAGTCATTTTGCGTCAGAAACGCGAGGGCATGCTGTTATTGGAAAGTCCGTCATGATCAAAGGCCAGATTTTCAGCCGCGAAGACTTGACCATCGACGGCGAGATTGATGGGTCGGTAGAACTCCAGGAGCACCGGCTTACGGTAGGTCCGCACGGCACGCTACAGGCTTGCGTGAAGGCGCGCGAGGTGGTCGTTTTCGGAACAGTTCATGGGAATGTGGAAGCATCCGACAAGATTGACATTCGCAAGGGCGCCAAGCTCGTCGGCGACATCAAGACTGCCCGCATTGTAATCGAAGACGGTGCGTACTTCAAAGGGTCAATCGACATTTCTAAGGTCGATACTCTTAGGGGTCCCACCGCAACTGAACGCAACATCTTGGAGGATCGCTACGCAAAGCTCGTCGAGAAGAAATACCTCGATCGACTCACAGAGTCGGAGGAGGCTGAGATGGAAAAGCTTGCGGCGACGTTATCAGCTGTGGACGCTGGCTTCTACGAGCCGATTCTCCAAGCGCTTCGGTCGAAGAAACTTCTCGCCCTTGCCAGTGAACTGCAGACCAGGGTAGCGCAATAAAGATTGGCACACTTCCCTCGCCGAGAGACAGCTCCTGCAAACATCAGTAATTATCAGGCATTTCGGCCCTTCGTGCGTCAAGATTTCCGAGAAACTTGCGCGTACTGTCTCTTAGAGGAGCGTTTTGCGGGCGGTCAAGAAAACTTTGAACTCGACCACTTTCGCCCTAAATGGATGTTTCCTGGCGAGGCTGATAGTTTCTACAATTTATATTATGCCTGCCACCCATGCAACCATACTAAACACGGAAAGTGGCCTTCCTTAGATCTTCAAAAAAAAGGTATCGGTTTCGTCGATCTGTGCGCGGACGACTTCGAGGACCACTTCCAGGAACTTGGCGATGGCCAGTGGATCGGTCGGACACTCTCGGGGCAGTACACCATAGATGCGTTGCGTCTTAACAGGCCGCATCTCGTCGAGATTCGAGACCTGATCAAGCAGTATAACCTTCGGTGATAAGAACGGTCTCGATAGTGGTGAAGCCTTTTGCGACTGCAGTGATGGCACCCGTTCCAAGGATTAAGACGAAGGTTGCGCCGAGATCGTGCGCCTCTTGGTCATCCTTTAGTCGTTTGAGGAAAACATTTGGATCAGCCTCTCGCAATTCCTGCTGAAGTTCTTCACTGTATGCGTTTGCTTCATCTGCTGTGCAATCTCGAAATTGTATTTCAAAAGTTATCGTCTGACATTGACGGATTATACCGGAATCCCGACCGGACGGGGCCCCTGATGCGATCAACTCATTAGGATGATCCTGCTTAAGGCCTCCGTACGCCTGGTCGACATTGACCGGATCTTCGATGGGGCACGGGCTGCTATCGGCTTAAAGGAAGCATCGCGACGTCGGACAAGGCATCCGCGCAGGTCCGCGTAGATCCTTACCGGTAGAAAACAAACGAAACCGATGATTGCGCGATCCCCGTGGATGCGGACTCACAAGGCGCAGCGCTGAGGTTAGAGCTTAAGGCAGGGCCTATTGGTCAGGCCTATGCGCGTCTTGGCCGCACTCCGGCCGATCATGTTACGAGCGATTCGCACCATCAATAGGGCCAGGTCAAAAATTTTACCGTCCCGCACCCCCTCTGCCATTTCCTTTATAAGGTGACAGATCTTGTCAAAGCCAGCGGGCTTTATAAGGAGGCAGCGCGAATGCAGAATCTACAGGATATTCAACGCGATACGTTGTCAGCGTCGCTTGACGCTATAGGCGGGGAGCCGCTGACCGGATCAGGCTTTGAGACGGAGGAGCCCGAATCCGGCTTCTCTAACACTGACGAGGTTGGGGAGTGAACCGCTATGGCAACCACAACCTCCCAACCTTCCGAGCATCGGTACACCGATAGGCCGGCACTGCGAGACTTCCGCCAGGAAGTTACTGACAACATTGTCCAAATGTTGGAGCGCGGGGTAGCTCCGTGGCAGAAGCCTTGGGAGCCTGGAGCGAGCGCGCTCGGCATTCCATTCAATCCAACGAGCGAAAGAGCGTATCGCGGCGGCAACGCCATCCATTTGATGGCCAACGGCCTTCAACGCGGATACCAGGACCCCAGGTGGATGACCTACAAGCAGGCCGCTGAGAACGGATGGCAGGTGCGCCGCGGCGAAAAAGGCACTCAGATTGAATATTGGGAGGCCAAAGAACCTTCGAGCAGAACGCAGCCATCCACGGCTGACGCAGCCGGCGACTCAAGCACAATCAATAGCAACAACGCGTCCGCCGAGAAATCGCGCTTCATCCATCGCGTGTACACGGTTTTCAATGCCCAGCAGATGGACGGCGTTCCGCCGCACAACCCCAAACAGCACACAACCTTTGAGGCGGTCCAGGCGGGCGAGCAGATTCTAAACAACTCTGGCGCGAACATTGCCCATGACCAGGCGGATCGCGCATTCTACAGCCGTTCAGAGGACAGCATCCACTTGCCGCCGAAGGACGCCTTCCGAGACGCAGCGGGCTACTACGGCACGGCGCTGCATGAATTGGCCCACTGGACGGGTCACCCGTCGCGCCTCGACCGATCAACCCTTACCGAGTCGTATCGTTTCGGCGACGCGAATTACGCAAAGGAGGAACTTCGTGCGGAATTGGCGAGCGTGTTCCTAGCAGCGCAACGGGGGATTCCCCACAATCCCGAGCAGCACGCCTCTTACGTCAACTCCTGGATTGGAGCGCTTAAGCGTGACAAAAACGAAATCTTCCGCGCGGCTCACGACGCCTCCAAGGCGACGGATTTCATTTTAGCGCTGGAACGGGATAAATCCATTAGCGAGGAGCATCTGGCCAGTGGGCCAGTTCTAACTTCTAGGACTTCCGGTAGTTCGGTCACGGGCATCTTGGAGCAGGAAGCCGAGGAACTTCACCATGATCGCGAGCGGGTCGACGAGAAGGAATCCGACGCAGACGTGAACGCCGCGGCTCCCGTGATTCTGGAGCCTGCCGAGAACGCGAACGAGCACACGGCTCCGGCGCGGGAGTCCACTCAGTACGCTGCCCGCTATGAACCGGGGAGCGGCACCGTCAATGTCCACGCCAAGCAGTCAGCGACGGACCGGCGGAATACGGTCGATGCACCGACCGGTGACTCGCTAGCAGCGGCCAAATCGATCACCTCGAAGGTGCTTGGCGACACCGCCAAAACGCTCGCTGCACAGACAGACAGTGGCGCCTATCGTGGTCCTATTATCGGCGAGACCGAGCATCACCTTATCCAACGCCAATCTGCCCGAACCGGAATCGCTCATCCCAAAGAGCTCCTTAATCGGCAACCGCAGATCGGCGACAACGTGCGCATCAACTACTCCGATGCCAGAGGCGTGGTTCACGAAGTCCGCGAGCGCGCTAAGGCGCAAGAGCGCAGTCGATGACAAGGTACTTTATGGCAAAGAAACAACCGGAACTTTACCGCGTTCCTCGTAAGCCGGGATACCTGGGAGGCTATAACTGGCCGGCGACCGTGTTCGGATGCCTTCTACTCGTCCTCGTCAACTTCATCGCGACGCAGTTTATTGCCGCCCGCTTCGGATATCAGCCCGCCCTTGGTGCGCCTATCTTGCGGGCGAAGTCGGCCAGCCTCTACGAACCTTTCTCTTGGATCGTTTGGGGATGGCGCTATTGCACTTCTCAGGATGAAAGGATTCGTCGGCCATTCTTTGAAGGCGAAATGATCGTTTTCGCGGGCAGCTTCTTGTGCATCGGTATCTTCTTCGTGCTCGCTGGACGCCGCACGCGCAAGCTGACTGAGAACGCTGAAGATCTCCATGGGTCTGCACGATGGGCCGACGAGGACGATATTCGGGACACAGGGCTTCTGACCGCGAGGGACGGCGTGTATGTCGGTGGGTGGCAGCCAGAAGGCGGAAACCGGTTGAATTACCTGCGACACAATGGGCCTGAACACGTCCTCGCATTCGCACCAACGCGTTCCGGCAAAGGTGTCGGCCTGGTCATCCCATCGCTGTTGGCCTGGGGAGAGAGTGCCGTCATTTATGACATCAAGGGCGAGAACTGGGCGAAGACGGCCGGCTTCCGGAGTAGCCAGGGCCACCTCTGTTTCAAGTTTTCGCCGGTAGAACTGCAATCCAGCTCTCGATTCAATCCGCTGAGTGAGGTGCGTCTATTTACGCCGCGCGATGTCAGCGACGCCCAGAACATCGCGAACATGATCGTGCGTACCGGCGAGGACAGTCCGCAAGAACGCTACTGGCAGGAGGCCGCCGCCTCGATCACTACGGGAATGATCCTCCATGTTTGCTACGAAGCCGATCTCGAAAACCTCGTAGCATGTCTCGCCGATCTCTCCCACGTGTTCACGCGGCCTGGCTCCGGCTTTCGAGACACGCTGAAGGAACTCCTAAACTTCGAGCACGACCCTGGACATAAGCACGGCTGGAGGATGCCGAGTGGCAGCACGACGGTCACGCATCCAGTTGTGCGCGAGAAAGTGCAGGAGATGCTGGACAAGGAGGAACGAGACTTTGGAGGCGTCCTCTCCACGGCAAAAACGGCGCTCACGCTCTACAGCGATCCACTGGTAGCGAACAACACGTCGGCAAGCGATTTCACAATCGAGGATTTGGTGAATCATGAGCGTCCCGTCTCGCTCTACCTTGTGGTTCCACCGTCGGATAAAATCCGTCTGCGTCCGCTCATCCGCCTGATGCTAACAATGACCGTGAATCGCCTCACGGAGAAGATGGTCTTTCAGGGTGCGGAGCAGAAGCGCAACCAACATCGCTTGCTGTTCCTTATCGACGAGTTCCCTTCGCTGAATCGGATGGAGGTTTTCGCAGACGCACTCTCGTACATGGCCGGATATGGATTAAAGGCTTACTTAATCACGCAGGACATCCGCCAGATCGTCGACGCGTACGGCAGCAACGAGAGCATCGTTTCGAACTGCCACGTCCGCATCGCATTTGCGCCCAACCAGTTCGAAACCGCCGAGCTTCTGAGCAAAATGACCGGCACAACCACAGTACAGAAGGCGAGCTATAACTTCAGCGGCTCGCGGCTTTCCCCGGTCATGGCGCACATTAACGCCAGCGTGGATCATATTGAGCGGCCTCTGATGACTCCGGACGAGGTGCTGCGGTTGAAACCTCCCCAGAAGCGGGGCAACGGCGCCGAGGAGCGAATCGTGGCACCAGGCCAAATGCTGATCTTCGTCAGCGGCCATCGCCCGATCCTCGGGACCCAGATGCTGTACTTCCTCGATCCGGTGCTCAATTCGCGTGCTCGACAGGCTCCGCCAACTGCGCTTTTCACTTTGGAAGACGGCAAACCCGTTCCACAACACGCGTTCAATCGAACTCGGAACGTGGTCAGTAAGCCCGAGGTCCTACCTGTCCCTGAGCCGCCCTCACCCACGGATATCGAACAGTACCTCATAGAAGAAAGTCAGATTGAACAACAAGGAGAACCATAGTCATCATGCAGAGAAATCGTCTCGAAGTCGCAGGCTTTCTTGCGGCAAAACCCGCCCTTAGGCGTCTTCCGTCCGGAACACCTGTTGCGAACGTCCGTCTCGGTGAAAGCTACCGTTATCAAGACGGCGATGGCAAAGCTCAACAACACACGAACTGGCACAGCTTGTCATTCTACGGGGATCTATCCCTGATGGCCGCGACCTTCGACAAGGGCGACAACATCTTCGTCGAAGGCACCATCGAGCAGCGCCAGTTCAAGCCGAAAGGTGACGGAGTCGAACGGACGGTCCAGGAGGTTGTAGTTCGTAGCTGCCACTTGATTGCCGCACCGCGTCGGACCACCGGGGCGGCTAAGGCTTCGGTCGCTGAGGAGTGTGCAGTCCCGGATCTTCAGAAGGGAGCAATTGATCATGATGCCTGGCCTGCTGGATAGAGTGAAGAGCACGCGCTTTGCGATCGCTGGGCGCATTGGCTCAGTCGCAATTATTGTTTCAGTCGGAACGTTTCAACTCTGCGGTTTACTGGGCATCCGAATCAACACATCACCGTCACTACCAGTAGGGCTGTATTTGGTCACGGCGGAGGGAAACGCAAACCTGGTTGAGTTCTGCCCGGCGGAACCTTTTGCTGCGCTATCGCTTGTTCGCGGATACCGTAGTCCCGGTGTTTGTCAGGACGGTGGCGCTCCTCTGCTAAAGCCAATCATTGCGAAGCGCGGAGATCTGGTTGAACTCTCCGCGCGCGGGATTTGCGTGAACGGAAGACTTCTCGCCAACACGGCCCCACTCGGGAAGGACACCAAAGGCAGGCCACTTAAATCGTGGCCTTTCGGACGTTTTGAAGTGGCACCCGCAACGGTCTGGGTGGCCTCCACCTATGATTCACGGAGCTTTGACAGCCGTTACTTCGGACCAGTTTCGACCGTGGCTATTCGTAACCGGGTGAAGGTCTTGCTAACCCTATGAACGCCGAACAAATGGACAGTCGTACCCACTTTAAAGAGACGCTGTCGTTCTGCTCAGCGATCGGACTGGGTTTGGGAGTATCGACCGGCCATCCCCTGGGCATGGCAGCAGCAACAGCAATGCCGCTCGTGTGCTTGTCGCCCGGAACACGCAAGGGCGCATTCAAGAGCTCATTGGCGTACTACGCTGCCGCCCTATGGCCGATAATTCCAGGCTTAGAAGCCTACTGGAAATCCGAGGCCCCTCTCATACCTCTACTGCTTTGGATCGCTACTGCGATCCTGCTCTCGCTGCCCTGGACGATGGCGTGGACTTCGCGTCGAGTCCACTGCTTATGGCGCGCACCGCTCGCGCTGCTGGCAACAATCCTTCCACCTCTCGGAGTTATCGGACTTGCTTCACCAGTCACGGGAGCAGGCTATCTTTTTCCCGGCGCGGGCTGGGCCGGATTGGTGACCGTCGCACTGGCACCAGGAATCGTGCTTTCGACGCAAGTTCTGGGCTCACGCCTTCGGGTTGCTGTTCTCTTTTTCATGATCTGTTTCTTTGTAGGAGTCGCTAGCGGTGATCGCTTCCGACATCTCGGCGATGCCGAGCCTCCTCGCGGATGGGTTGCAGTCGACACGCATTTCGGTGATGTCTCCGAACCTTACCGCGACTTCGCGGCGGCTCAATTTATCCAGCGGAAGGCAGCCGGCAGTTCGGCGCGGATAGTCATCTTTCCTGAGTCCGTTGTGCCGCGCTGGTCCGAAGCAACCGAAGCGTTTTGGAGTAAAACACTCAATCAATCTCGAAGACGCGGCCAAACACTCGCAATCGGTGCTGGGCTCCCGGCTCAGACTGCAACTCCCAAAGACAAATCGCAGAAGCTGAACGACTTGAAGGCATATGATTTCGGTGCTGCAATCGACTCCTTGCGGAACATGGATATGCAACAACATCTTCCTGCTGTTAGGAGCCGGAGTTTCAGCAACTGGACAAAACCGCAAGGGGAGCCGATCGACAACACGATGCTGATCGTCGGCGCGGAATCAGCCACGTTTTACCAACGTGTACCCGTTCCGCTGGGAATGTGGTTGCCTTCCAGCCGAATCAGTGTGCCTCTTCGGCTCGATGCTCCCGGTGTTGTTGCGCTCGACCATCAGCGCGCTGCGGTACTGATCTGCTATGAGCAATTGCTCACATTCCCGATCCTTGCGTCGATGCGGCAGCATCCGACGGTCATCGTCGGGATTAGCAACACCTTTTGGGTTGATCACACCAGCATTCCGCTCTACCAGGTGAATGCCATGCGGTCCTGGGCAAAGCTTTTTCGCCTCCCATATTTGCTGGCGGTCAACTCCTGAGGGGGCGTCCGCGGGGGGATCGCGATGTCAAGGCCACCCACAGACCGTGAGTCGAGCAGCGTCGGACAGCTCGGTCTTTTCTCGGAAACGAACGAAAACGAAATCGAGGATAATTTAACAGAGGGCCAAGCTGATGACCGAAATGACGACGCTCACACCACTCGGACATCTCATCCTGGAGCACTGGAGACGCTATCGGCCGATGATGGTCGAGAAACTGGATCAGGGGAATCAACTCCAGCCAGCGGTCTTCGCGGCACAGGAGCTGACGGGGGACCTACTCTACGAGTTGACGGTAGTTCAGAAGATGGACTACCAATTCGCGTGGGAGATCGCGACGAAGGAATGGGCGTTCCTCCCGGACGAGGAAGATCAGCCCCAGCTATCGTTCGATCCAGCGACCCTCGACCCGCACCAACCCTTGCCCGCGATCTCCGCATAACCAGCGCTCACGCTATCGGTGAGGGCAGCCTAAAGCAGAAAGCCCAAGCCAATCTGGCAGCTATTCGCACACTGAGAGCTATAGAGGCTGACAACCGCCCGGCAACGCCAGAGGAAAAGGCTGTACTCGTCAGGTACGCCGGATGGGGTGCGATGCCGAACGCATTTGCTGCTCCAGCGCCGCGAGAGTGGCAAACTGTCGCCGAAGAGCTAAGAGATTTGTTGAGCGCGGACGAGTATACGTCGGCTCGCGCCTCTACGCCGAACGCGCATTACACATCACCCGAAGTAGTCCAGGCGATCTGGCAAGCAATGGAGCGGTTCGGACTCCAGCCAGGAGCGAAGATTCTTGAACCGTCCATCGGCGTCGGTCACTTCTTTGGTTTGATGCCTGAAGGTTTGCATGCCGGC
The DNA here is from genome assembly GCA_963713415.1 of Bryobacterales bacterium. Lineage (GTDB taxonomy): Bacteria > Acidobacteriota > Terriglobia > Bryobacterales > Bryobacteraceae > Palsa-89. The sequence continues at coordinate 905,555 of CAVQLV010000004.1, forward strand.
GCGCGGCGCACTGGGGTAGAGCTTGATTCCGTTACGGCTCGCATCGCTGCCCAACTCTATCCCGATTCAACGATTCACCCCAAGGCGTTTGAAGATACGCCGCTCCCCAATGATTTCTTTGACGCAGCTGTCGGGAACATTCCCTTCGGCAACTATCCGGTCCACGATCCAGCATATCGCCGAAGTCCGAAATTGACCCGCTCTATACACGATTATTTCCTGACGAAGACGCTCGATGTGGTTCGTCCTGGGGGCCTCATCGGGCTGATTACCAGCCGCTACACGATGGATAGGGAGGATTCGACGGTGCGACACCATCTTGCCGATGGGTCGATCTTGCTGGGCGCAGTGCGGCTGCCCAACACAACGTTCAAAGCGAACGCGGGAACGGAAGTGACTACGGATATTTTGTTCCTCCAGAAGCACTCGCGAGGAATGCCGGCGCTTACCCAAAGTTGGAGCGATCTGACCTCCATTGATACGGCAGATGGTCCGATTCGGATCAACGAGTACTTTGCCCGGCACCCAGAGATGATGCTGGGTCGCATGGGAATGGAATCGGGGCAGTATGGGATAGCTCCGGCCCTGATCGGAAGCCTGGCGCCAGGTGATTTGGAAAAGGCCGTTGCAGCTCTTCCAGCCTCAGTGTACAAGCTCAGGGAGAGTTCTGGCCCGCCACGCCCTGTTCCCACGGATCAAGTTCCCGCGCTTGGCGAAGTTAAGGAAGGTGGCATGGCCGATCGCGATGGCCAGATCGTCGTACGCCGCGGCGCTGCGTTCGAGGCTCTAACGGTACCCGGTTCGGTACGCGCACGGATTCGCGGAATGCTTCAGGTTCGCGATGCGGTGCGCGAGGTGTTCCGCACGCAGCTTGCCGAGGACTCGGACGAAAGCATTGTCAAAGCTCGTCGCCATCTAAACCAAACGTACGATTTCTTCGTTTCCCGGTTTGGGCCTCTCAACGCGAGGGAAAACGTGAAAGCCTTCGGTCGCGATCCGGACCATCCACTTCTCCTCTCACTGGAAGAGTTCAACCCAGAGACAAAACGCGCGGCCAAAACTTCGATCTTCGAACGACGCACATTGGAGCGCTACCGCCCTGTGGAGCAGGTGGAAACCGCGTCGGAAGCGCTGCTCGTGTCCCTTAACGAGACGGGCCAGATCAGTTGGCCTCGCATGGAATCTCTGACCGGGCGGAGCGCACCCGAATTGCAGGACGAACTGGGATCGCTGGTCTACCGAAATCCTGAGAGTGGAGCCTGGGAGACTGCCGACCGGTATCTGAGTGGCAACGTGCGCGCGAAACTTGCCGTCGCCCAGGCTTCGGAGCAAATCGACCCTGCGTATCGCCGAAATGTCGAAGCTCTGCGCGCGATACAGCCCAAAGATCTGGAACCTAGCGAAATCGAAGCGCGCCTCGGCTCATCGTGGATTCCTCCTTCAGACATCCGCCACTTCGTGGCCGAGTTGTTGGATGTGCCGAGCGCTAGTGTGAAAATCGGACACGCCGACAGCATCGCGACCTGGACAATCGAACTCGACTACGCCGCAAAGTATGTTGTCAACAACACGACGACCCACGGGACGTCTCGCTTTCGCGGTTCCGAACTAATCGAACAATCCCTGAACGGGCGCACCCCCACCGCATACGACGAGCATGACGATGGCAGCCGTACCGTAAATCAGTTGGAAACAATTGCCGCCCGAGAGAAGCAGCAGCAATTGAAAGAGCGGTTTCGGGATTGGGTCTGGGAAGATCGCGAGCGGGCCGGCCGGTTGGCCGAAGAATACAATCGGCGATTCAACAGCATTCGGCTCCGCGACTTCGATGGTTCGCATCTAACCTTGCCCGGCATGGTGCGTACCTCACTTCGCGACGGGGATCTTGCGCCACATCAAAAAGATGCTGTCTGGCGCATCCTGCAGGGCGGTAGCCCGCTTTTGGCCCATGTTGTAGGGGCAGGCAAGACGTGGACCTTGACGGCCGCCGCAATGGAACTCCGACGCCTGGATTTAGCGAAGAAGCCTATGTTCATAGTGCCGAATCATCTGGTGGACCAATGGGGCGCGGAGTTCCTGAAGTTGTATCCACAAGCCCGATTATTTGTTGCCGGCAAGGACCACTTCGATACCGGGAATCGTCAACAGGCGATGGCTCGTATCGCCACTGGAAACTATGACGCCGTCATCGTGTCCCATCGGTCATTCGAGTTCCTGCCAGTGTCAGATGTCTTCTTCAACGACTTCATCAAGAAGCAATTGGCGGAACTTGACGCCGAAATAGGTATCGCCAATGATTCCCACGACGACAACCGCCGCATCGTGAAAGAGCTGGAAAAAGCTAAGAAACGTTTGACCGTCAGGCTCAAGAAACGAGCGGACCGCGACTCGAAAGACCGCACATTGACGTTCGAAGAACTTGGCGTCGACCAACTTTTCGTGGACGAGGCAGACTTGTACAAGAATCTGGGCTACGTAACAAAGATGGACCGGATTGCTGGGTTACCGAACTCCGATAGCAACCGCGCATTCGATATGTTTCTGAAGATCCGCTACCTCCAGGAACGGAGCGACGGCCGCGGGGTCGTCTTCGCCACTGGCACACCCATCTCCAATACCTTGGCTGAAATGTACACGATGCTCCGCTACCTTGCTCCCGAGATGCTCGCCGAGCGCAAAGTGGAACACTTCGATTCGTGGGCCGCAAACTTTGCCGAATCGGTGACATCGCTCGAACTCGCGCCGGACGGATCGGGATACCGGATGCACACCCGGTTTGCCAAATTCATCAACCTGCCGGAACTGCTTTCCGTATTCCGGACCGTGGCCGATGTTCAAACAGCCGATATGCTGAACCTGCCGCGGCCAGATCTGGAGAACGGCAAACCTGCAGTTGCGTCAGCACCCGCCAGCCCGGAGTTGAAGGCATTCGTCCGAACTCTCACGGAACGAGCCGAGCGGCTGAAAAAGGAGCGGGTGGACCCCTCCGTGGACAACATGCTGAAAATCACCGGCGACGGGCGAAAGGCAGCGCTCGATATGCGACTCGTCGATCCTAGCGCCAGGTCCGAGCAGGAGACCAAGATTGATCTCGCGGTTTCCCGCATCGTCAGGATTTGGACCTCGACTCAGAACGAGCGGTCCACTCAATTGGTCTTTAGCGATCTTTCGACGCCCGATCCGGAACGATTTAATGTTTACGATGATGTCCGTTCGAAGCTAATTAAAGCGGGTATCCCCGCCCACGAGATCGCGTTTATCCACGACGCCGAGACTGATCCCGCCAAGAAGCTGCTCTTCGATTCGGTCAACGCGGGGCGGGTTCGGGTGCTGCTCGGATCGACCGAGAAGATGGGCGCAGGCACAAACGTTCAGAAGAGACTCGTAGCGCTCCATCACCTCGATGCGCCTTGGCGACCGCGCGACATAGAGCAGCGGGAAGGCCGGATCTTGCGACAGGGCAACACGAACAAAGAGGTTCAGATCTTCCGCTACGTCACTGAGGGGTCCTTCGATGCCTACATGTGGCAGACGCTCGAAACCAAGGCCCGCTTCATACAGCAGGTGATGAGGGGAGAAACCTCGGTGCGCTCGGCGGAGGACCTGGAAAGCGGCGCGCTCACCTACGCGGAAATCAAGGCAATCGCTTCTGGTAATCCCGCTGTCGTTGAAAAGATCAAGATCGATACCGAAATCCGAAAGCTAGATCAGTTGCGCGCCGTTCACGCCAACCAGCAGCGTCACATCCGTTGGGAGATCCGCGATCTGCCGCGTCAAATAGAGGAAGAGAAACAACACCTTGCTCAAATCGAAGCTGACATCGTAACCCGAGATGCAACTACATCCGCCGAGTTCAGCATGACCGTCGGGAATCGCTTTTTCTCCGGCAAAGGCGCGCGGGAGGCTGCGGCGAACGCCCTCACGTCAGCGATACTTTCTTGGCGAGACGATCAAACGATGCAGGCCCGCGGTGCTCTTCGGGGATTCGAGGTGTTGAGCAGAGGCAAGAGCGGAGGATTCGGAATGCTCCAGGAAGACGACCGTATCCCGGACCTCTTCGTGCGGGGGCGCGGCACTTATTCGGCTAAGGTGAGCGCGGCCAATCCTGTTGGCACAATTCAGAGCATCGAACACACCCTGAGGAATCTTGACAAACTCGCGGCAGAACAGCAAAGTCGCGTGGTGCGCATCGAGAAGGAACTTGTGGACTACCGATCACAAGCGGATCGCCCGTTCGAACACGAGGAGAGGCTGAAACAGCTACTCGCCCGGCAGTCCGAACTTAATTCCCTTCTGGATCTCGCCAAAGGCGATCAACAGGGAGCCGAATCAGTCCCCGAACATCAAAACGAGCCTGAAGCAGAGCGTACGGCTACTAGTCCTTCACGAAGCCGAAGTGATGTAGCGAAGATGGCTGAATCGTACATGCGGGCGTCGGGAACCGCTATTCGAGAAATACCGATCACCCAGCGCGAGCCACCGGAAAGAGGTTCGGTGTCCGGTCAGACGGTTGCGAAAGATGAGGCTCATATAGCCGTCGCCACCGCCGCGAACAGCTTTGTGGTGGTAGAGGCAAGCGGCCTGGGGCGAGATGTACAAATCGGTGAACGACTGTCACTACGCTTTAGTCAAGGCCGCGCTTCAATGCAAGAGGGAAGGGATCGAGGGAGATGAATTCTGGTCAGGTTGTTAGCCGCCTCACCGAGCCCTTTGGGACAAGGACACTGATCTGCGGTATTTTGACCGGGTCGTTTCACTCCTCCAAAATCGTTTGGGAAGAGCCAAAGGCGGCGACACTGAGACTTCCAATCAGTAGAAGCATGCGAAACCCAAAGTAAATCAACATCCCCGTTACACGTGTGTGCTGTTCGTGTGCCCGCTTTCGAGCCGGAGGTATCCAATGGCTCGAAAAGCAGGGCAACTGATCTCACGCGGACCGCGAACATAGCTTGTTCGCGTATCCCTTGGCCGTGATCCGGAGACCGGAACTAGGAAGTACCACAACAGAACCGTTCAATCCACGTGCGAGGATATCGGCAACGTCCTGAATTACAGTTCCGAATCGGGCCTTAAGTGAGTCAAAGTGGAGAATTGTCATTTCGTCTGTTGCTGACCGCTTAAGGAGGACAAACGAATAATGCTAAAGTTAGGGTCTGACCTCACCACGAGTGAATGCAGTGTTTTCCGCGATTAAGAAACTATCAGTAGCGGTCGTTATCAGAGCGTTTTCCGTCGTCCCGTACTCCTGGGGCGTTGCTCTCAGTCGTATTCTCGGAAGAATCGCATACGCCTTAGGAGCCTCACAGCGCAAATCCGTCGAGGCGAATCTGAAGCTCCTTTGGCCAAATTCAAGATTGGACCCAGCAAAGCTGGCTCTATTACTTGCGCGACACATCGTGCTATCTACCTTCGAGTGCATCAAAATAGCAGCGGGTAGATTTCCGGAAGAAAGAATTCGGATCGTTAACGAGACAATGCTAACGACGGCGCTCACGTCGAAACGTGGGATCGTCGTCATGAGCGCCCATCTTGGGAATTTTTTCGTTCTCGCGGTAATTCTAGGACGCTTTGCAGGCACCAGAGCCTATCTTGCGCGAGATCCGCAATCACCTGCAGGCTCTATGCGGCGATTGATGCGCTCCGTTTGGGAGAAGCAGTTGAAAAACCTCGGGTGGCTTCCCATAAGAAGTGGTATCGGCGGCGGGCTGGCAGCGATGAAACACGTGAAGGCCGGGAATCTGCTTGTCGTGCTGGAGGATGTCCCGAGATCCGTCCGTAAAGGCGTGTCGTTGTTCAACGAACGGTTCATGATTTCGCCTGCGGGCATGCGACTGGCTCAGCACGCGGGAGCCACCCTCCTGGCCGTATTTACGTTTAGAGCGGAAGATGGCTCTCATATAGTTCTCGTGGAATCGTTTACGGCGTCGTTGAGTGATGGGGGTTGCGCGACCCAGGTTCCTGTGTTCGTAGTACAACTTCAGAACTGCATCCAAAGCCATCCAGACCAATGGATTTGGTATCGACCGTTCCCTGCGCATTTTTCAGCGCAATGAAAACCCCACAACGATCTTCTCTATTCCGTTGGCTCGAGCCAGGATTGAATGATCGAGTAGTTAACGTGATATTCTATCCTGAATAACACGATACACGCGCATGATCAGCGATATTGGCCGGTATTCCGTGATGGCCGTTTTGTTTCCCGCCTTACGGAAGTTGTCGAGGTGGCTGCACGCGAAGCCAACCTTATCGAGGAAGGTTGTTCATCTCTTTGGCTTGCTCTTCCTCGTTCCACTCATGACTTGGGATCGTTGGCCCAACGTACTTCTAATAAGCGCAATCGTTGGCGTACTGTGGATTACACTCCGTTTTTTGCCTCAGGGACTACTTGGTGTGACCATTCTTATCCTCACAGGAGGGCCAAAGATTGCCGGCGTGGCCTGGACTTGTTTCATCGTAGGCGACGGACTAGCGGGAATGGTGGGCATGCGTTGGGGCATACGACACCTGCCATGGAATCCGTCGAAGACGATTCTTGGCACAACCGCGTTTCTGGTCGGAGCTTGGCCCTGTCTGATCCTCTATTTTCGGTACGCATACGGAGCCCATGTGTGGTTAAGCACTCCTCTGGCCTTCTTTGTATCATCCTGTGGCGCGCTTGCTGAAAGCATCCAGCAAACGACAAATGACAATTTTACCGTCGTCATCGCCTGTGGAGTGTCTTGCTCCTTCGCGATGGCAGTCAGCAGGTCTTTGACAAGTTGGCCGCAATGAAGATCGCCCTGTTTTCGGATACAAATTGGCCGCGCATTGGGGGCGTGACGATCTCGGTTCTCCACACCGCGGAGCTCTTGAGACAACGAGGTCTCGAAGTTGTGTTGTTCGCCCCAGCTCCTCCCATACGTGCGTCGAAAGGACCCGGCGACATGTATTTACCGACAGTTGAGCTACGTGTTGGTGGGGCACCAGTACGTACGGCTTTTCCTTATCACCCTCGCGTCGCGCGTGCCTTTAGGGCGGCGCATGTTTCGCTTGTTCACTCATTCAGCCCCTTCTTTGTCGGTCATATGGCACGACGGCTTGCTCGCACTCACAACATACCGTGCGTCCTAACGTACCAAACGAACTATCCAGACTACGTCCACTTTCTTCCGTTTGGGGCGAAGTTAGAATCAGTTCCTTTTCTATCGAATCTTGTGAGGTCGATGACACGCGATTTCTTCGTTCCGCGAGTCTGTAACGGATTTGATCACCTCATAGTGCCTACCCGCACTACGGCGCTGGCGCTTCGACGATATGGCGTAACAACGGAAATAACTGAGCTTCCTGTGGGTTTTGACCGCCGGCATTCGCAGCCTGAGGTGGAACACAGAACCCAATGTGGGTCTAATACGTTGCATTTCTTAACCGTGGGACGACTCTCACGAGAGAAGAATCTCGAATTCCTGGTGAGAGCATTTGCTCATGCTAGCGAGGCCCTTGCCGTAAACACGATTCTTACAGTGGTGGGCGACGGACCGGAGCGACGGGTGCTTGAGCGTCTTGTGGATAGATTAGGAATCGCTAATCGCGTTTGCTTCACTGGCGAAGTGGACCACGCTGCGGTCTGGGGTTATTACAGCGCCGCAGATGTGTTTTTATTTGCTTCTTCTACCGAAACTCAAGGCTTTGTTGTTTGTGAAGCCCTCATTAGTGGTGTCCCCGTCATCGCGATTAATGCTCAGGGGCCCAACGAGTTCATCGCAGATGGGCGTGAGGGCTTCTTGGTTAGTCCAACTGTAATGGAGTTTTCCTCGGCAATGTGTCGACTTGGAAGCTCGGCAACTTTACGGCGTACCATGGGTGCAAACGCCTACAGGACTGGATTGCGCTTAAACAGCAGCCAGTACTCGGCTGGGTTGGTAGCTTTGTACACGACGCTAACATCAGGCATTAAGCGGCCCCCTGTAGCAAATGACTAATAGCCACATGTCGTCCTCCCATATTGTCTCAGCGTTGATCGTTGTGGGCTCGTGGTTTGTATTTGGATGCCTTTGGCGATGTCTAAGGAGCCGGCCGCTTTCCGGAGGAAAGTCGGAAACGGCTAAGTATGGTCGATTTCCACGGTGGACGTTTCACGCTGTTCTATTAGCCACAAGTGTGGTCGTCCTTACTGGGTTTGGTGGTATTTCAGTACCGGCCGCGCCTGTGCGAATTGCAAATGGCGTTGGAGCGTTGCTGGTAACAGGCGGCTTGAGTTTTGCCTTTTCAGCGCGTCGACACTTAGGGCAATACTGGTCGTCCGGAGTCGCTGTCGCATATGAGGGGCGCGATCTTCTCCGTGATGGCCCCTATGCTTTCGTCCGCCATCCAATATACGCAGGCGAATTGTTTATGGCGTTGGGAACAACGATTTGGTCAGTAAATTGGGCTTGCATTGTGTCTTTATTACTGCCGTTGTTTTACTACAATCTTGTTCGCGCAAGAACAGAGGACAAACTCTTACGCAACCAGTCTCCGGAGAGTGTGGCCGAATATCAGAACGCTGTTCCTATGTTCTTCCCTCGTCCGTCTGCCATCCCGAAGCTTTCGGCGTGGCTGTTTCCTTGCTGGTCCCGCGGAATCTGGCTTGTTGTCCGTGTCATTCACATAAGAGCTGTCATTCTCTGGAGTGCTACGACCACGGCACTTACGCTAATCTTCTCACATAATGATTATCCGCTGTGGAAACTCCTTGTTCTAGTCTTTGTCGTAGCTAATGCGCACATTTCAATTGGAGCCTTCAACGATCTTTGTGATGAGGATCTTGATCTCCGGTTCAAGCCGCAGCGCCCTCTTCCGGCTAAAGCACTTCAGCGGTCCGACGTATGGATCGTCGTCGCACTTTCGTTTCTCCTGAGCATCGTGGCCGCCACTTTTCTAGGCATGTTGGCTCTCACGGGTACTTTAGTGATGATGGCGCTGGGTGCGACCTACAGTGCGAGACTCAAGAGGACCCCTTTCAGCGCGCTGCCATTTGTCATTGGTTTCCTCGGACAGAGCTATTGGCTCCTGGCCTTAGTGGGAAACATGACCATGGAGCATCTTTTAACCCCGCTATATGCGACACCTCTCGTGGTTGGCTTACACCTCGCTAACCAACTCGGCGACGTGCAGGAGCGGGAGACGGGCGTGCGCGGTCTTATCCATTGTGTTGGCGCACGGTACGGCTTCAAGGTGACATGCTCGCTACTGCTAATCGCACCATTCTTCCTGTTACGAAATGTTTTTCAATACAGACAAAACGCTGGTAGTTTTTGGGTCGGCTGCTGTCTGTACTACACGGTGATTGCGCTATGGTCGTGTCTCGCGCCCAAAGACGGTTTGCCTGATCGGGGAAGACACGGCCTGACATTCAGTTTGGTATCGCTGGGATCGATGTGCCTCATAGGCACGTGGGCCAGTACAATTACGTGGACCTTGAAGTAAAAGGCGAGTTCTGAGTCTATGGGACTATTTTGCTGGCGTATGTGCAATGTGGTTGCCAGCGTTCGTGGATTGGCGACAATGGCGCGGCCATGGAACCTGGGCTTTTCAACGACCCCTGGCCTTCTGGTCTTCGCTTCTGTACCACAGCCGAGGTGCTGGCGGTCACTGTCTATTTATCTGATATGTGTCATGTGTGCTCATACATATGGATATCTATTGAACGACGTGTGCGATGCTCAGGTCGACCGATGGGACCGCAGAAGGCGCCATCGACCGCTTACTTCTGGCATGATATCGCGTTCTCTAGCGGTGGCGGTCGCCTGTGGTTGTGGGATCTGTGCTTTAGGGCTGCTATACAGCGTGAGTTCGCACAGAGGCGGAGAAGCCCTAGTATTCTCCTGTACTATTGTCTTTTCGACCCTCTATAACCTCTTCAGCAAACGAACCTCCTGCCCACTGCTAACCGACACAGTCTTAGGCCTTGCCTTTGCAACGATGCCGATTCTCGCCTCAGAATTGGCCGTCCACACAATCACATACCTTAGTATCGCTTGCAGTACTTACCAACTGACTTTCATGCTATTCGTGAACGCGGCCTACGGAAGCGTGCGGGATCTTGCTCATGAAGATCGATTAGGAATCCAAACAACGGCGAGGTTTCTCGGCGCGACCGCGAACGAAGGGGAGCTATTCTTATCTTTCCGGCTATTGCGGTACTGCGTCATCTTACTCATCACGATGATCGCCACGTTAATCTGGATGCGTCATGCTATATCGGACATTGACCATACGTTTCATGCAAGCGTGGGTGTGCTTGCAGTTACCGACACGGCGTTCTTACTTGCGTCATGTGGACTATTCTGGCGCGCATGGGTCCACCACAAAGAGCAATTGGAAGTAAGTTATATATATTCGACTCTTCAGATGATCTTATTGTTTCTTGGTCCTATCCAAGCCGCACTCGGCAGATTGCCGACTCTGCGGCTATTCGGCCTGGTCCTGGCAACAGTAATCCCTTTATGTTTTCATAAGTGGTTCTGGCGTGTACTTCGTTGTTCAATCCTTTCAAGTAGAGTCTTGTTGACCTTTACGGAAATTAAAGGGGAGTATGAATCACGCAGTCTTCGAAGCTGAGGCGGCTACCCACCCGCTGTGGCGCTTTTTGGGGATGTGTAAGCTGGTGCGAATGGTAGTTCTTGTCGCCGGCGCCATTCTCATCGGTTTGATCGCGGCATTTATCGATGGAAATGGCTCCCTTCGTGCTTGGTCGATTCCGTCACTGATAGTGACGGCCTCTGTATTTGCGCTCGAGGCCGCGAAGCGATTCGGAAATCGGATCAAGCTGGTCGTAGAAGAGCTTGACATGGCGATCGTCGACAGGGCCGAGTCAGATAACGCTATCCGCATATTATTGAGTAATCGGTTATGGGAGCTGGTGTGGGGAGCTGTAATTGCGATCGTGAGCAGCGGTTTGCTGTACTCAAGTACTCCAACTAATATGGGTATCTTTTCGCGCGTAGCGTTTGCGCTGATCTCTTTGTGCGGAGGAACTGTTTTCGCTTTCGCGCTTATTAAGTATATTTGGGATTATAGACTCTTGTGGGCGCTAACGAATCAAACTGTGAGCATTTGGAAAGTACACAAACTGAGACCGCTTGCCAGTTACAATTATTCGCTGACCTTAGTGGCTTTGTTGCCGTGTTTGATTACACTTTATATCTGGGCCGCTCGTCGCACGCCGGAGTTGTTTGGATTCGCCGTGGTTCAGGGCGTACTTGCCATTTGTGTATTTCTAATTACCGAGATACGGATCATACGGATGGTAAAGGGATCGGCCGTGTGTGTTCTTGATCGCATTTCATCGATCCAGGATGAACTCTGGCTAGAAAGTCAAGCGACAAATTCCGACCTATCCTCCATAGTGACTGAGTTGGCCCATCTCGAAGCGCTCAGGCGATCTCTAATCGCTGGAGCCGCATTTGGGTTGATCTCATGGAGTGAGTTTATGGCAAAGATCGCGGTTCCATTTCTAGCGGGAGCAATAGGCGTAATTTACCAGATCCTCGTTGCGAAATAGTCAATGTGAACGCACATGCGGGAGCTGCTAGTCGGAGTTATGCTTTATACGATGGCGTGTACCCTTGGTGCCCCGTTACCATCTCAGGCTCCGTTGTTGCTCTATCCGCGATTCAGTCTGGGCACCATTCTGATTCTAAGCGGGCTTGGTAGATTGGCTGGGGTAGCTCTCCTGAGGGGCGTCGAAGCAAAGGTTGGTTTCAAAGAGCGCGTTCAACAACTGCTTGCACGGACGAATCGAGCCCATTGGGTTATCTCCTTTGTACAAGACCATGGGCCAGTAGGGATGGCAGCCGGGAATGCCCGGTAGATCGTAGAAATTAGCGACTCCCGCTCGCAGCCTTGATAGGCTGAGAGCAAATTTTCTTTCGCGAGAAAAAGGAGAGTCGCTATGAAGAAACCATATCAGATTGAAACGCAGCGAGCTGTGAAGGAGCTCGAGGCAATGGCCGCGGACGGAAATCCGGCGGTGCAGATGGTACTGCCGATGGCGGAGATGGTGGGCTGGTTGCGGCAAGGCGTGGGCGAATTAATTCGTCAAGCCGGGTTGCGGTTGATGGATCTGCTGATGCAAGAAGAAGTCCGGGAACTGGTCGGCGAGCGCAGCCACCGGATAGCGGAAAGGACGGCCAATCGGTGGGGCAGCGAGCGGGGCTATTGCGTAGTGATGGGGCAGAAGGTTCCAGTGAAGCGGCCGCGCGTTCGCAGCACCGATGACCAGGAAGTGCGCCTGGGTAGCTACGAGCTGTTCCATCGAGGCGAGCCGCTGACGGAAACGGTTTGGGAGAAGTTGATGCTCGGCTTGAGCACCAGGAAATACGGCCAAGCGGTGCGCGAGTTCACGGAAGCCTACGGCTTGGAGAAGAGCGCCGTCAGCGAGCACTTTATCGAAGCGAGCCGGGAAAAGTTGAAGGATATGATGGAGCGGCGGCTGGACAAGACGCGGCTGTGTGCATTGCTGATTGATGCAACGCCATTCCAAGGGCAGCAGATGGTGGTCGCATTGGGAATCGCCCAGGACGGGCGGAAAATGATCTTAGGCATTCGGCAAGGCGCCACCGAAAACGCCACCGTAGTCGGAGAGTTGCTCGGCGACTTGGTCAGTCGCGGGCTCGATTTTACCGAGCCGAGACTCTATATTCTGGATGGCGGCAAGGCACTCACTGCCGCAGTAAAAAGCACGCCGGCGACTCGGCGGCGATCCAGCGCTGCCAGGTCCATATCGCGGGCCGAGACCCGCGCTTTCCAGAGGGGTGGAACGTCCCCTCCCGGGCAAGTCCCTGCGAACCCGGTAGCCAGAGGTCAGGCATGGCGGGGTAACTTGTCATGTCGCAGCAGACCCGACACGTAGCCTCAGTACCCAGTCCGGAGGCACGGGCAAAAGTTCAGGCCGTACCGAAAGGGAATGTATGGCACCGTCATGGCATCTCGAACGAGTATTACTGGGAGAGTTCGGGAATGGGATGGTCGAGCCTCCTGTGTATGGGCGAAGACAGCAACGGCTGTAGATGCGTAGGGAAGAGAAGCAGCCGTCATCCCCGGTGTTTCGAGCAACGGCATGAACGGAAGGAAGCGTGAGGGAACGGTCGAGATCCCACGAGGTCGGCGGATACTCCGTCGCCGTAAGCGGACCTATAAGACGAAAGTCGAAGTGGTTTGCGATGCCGCGTGGGAAGTCGGAAGAGGCCATAGCGTAGCGAAGAGGGCGTGGACAGCAAAACCCGCCGGAGCGAAGGGCCTCGACTCGAGCCATGCCAACAATGAAGGAGGGATTTCGTGACTGCCGATGAGGCTCAACGCACGACGTTAGAAAAGGTCCGTGTACTTCAGAGGAAGCTATACCGAGCGGCCAAGGCTCAGCCGCAACGAACGTTCGGAGTTCTGTTTGATAAGGTTTGCAGTCTGGAGGTGTTGTGGGTTGCATGGGAGCAAGTTCGACGTAACCGCGGAGCCGCAGGCGTCGATGGCGAAACTATCGAATCGATCGAGGCGAAGGGAACGCTGTGGTTTCTTCTGGAACTGCGGGAGGAACTATTGCAGCAGCAATACCGGCCCCAACCGGTGCGCCGGGTATTCATCCCCAAGCCTGATGGACGGCAGAGGCCGCTGGGAATCCCAGGAGTGAAGGATCGGATCGCACAGGCAGCGGTAAAGCTAGTCATCGAGCCGCTGTTTGAAGCCAGCTTCCGGCCGGGATCGTACGGATTCCGGCCCAAACGGAGTGCCAAGCAAGCGATCTACGATATTCGCAAGTGGGTGACCTACGGCTACGACCAAGTCATTGACTTGGATCTCAAGAGCTACTTCGACACGCTTGACCATGATTTGCTGATGAAGCTGGTTGAACGGCGGGTCCGTGATCCGCGCGTTCTGCGGTTGATTCGGCGGTGGTTGAAAGCCGGAGTGCTGCACGAAGGGATTCTGGAAGAGACCACGGTCGGCTCCCCGCAAGGGGCAGTGATCTCGCCGTTGTTGTCCAACATCTATTTACATCCGCTCGATCTGTACTGGGAGCGGGAGGTGAAGGCGACGAAGATGGTCCGCTATGCGGATGACCTCGTGGTGTTGTGCCGATGGAAGCCACCGGAAACTTACATGCCGAAGCTGAGGCAGTTCCTGGCGCGGCTGCGGGTGACTGTCAATGAGGACAAGACTCGCATGGTCGCGGCACAGGATGGCTTCGACTTTCTGGGGGTGCACTTTCGGAAACAGCCATCGCGGCGCGATACCAGCAAGTGGTTCTGCTACTGCTGGCCATCGCAACGTTCGATGCAGCGGATTCGGGATAAGGTGAAGGCGGCTATCGGCCGTGATAACCGCCCGGCGGTGCAAGAGAAGTTGGACCGGCTGAACCCGATACTGCGGGGATGGTCGGCCTACTTCGGCTGGCTCAACTCAGCCCAGCATTTTCGGAAGGTGGATCAATATGTCACGCGGAAACTTCGGATTTGGTTGCGGACCAAACATCAGCGCAAACGGCGAGCGTTCTGGAGAACGCCACTGGCTTACTGGAGAAAAGCCGGCCTGTACTCGATTCAGGGCCGAATTGTGCATACGAGCTGAATGCCGCCGGGGGAAGGCTCCCGGAGAGCCGTATGAGGGAAAACTTCACGTACGGTTCGATGAGGGGGTGCTGGAGACGGAGCTATGGAGCGGACTGCGACACCGGCGTAACGGCGAAAGCCGCCGGTCAACGGAAACCTCCGTTCCTGTGGCCACCGCGCCAGCGCCCTACTCTGCAGCGCCGGAATGTGCTCGATCATCTGACCGACGAACACAAACCGGCGGTGGCTAAAAGGCTCCATGCGGCTTATGCCCTGGAGGACCACGCTGCTGCCAAGCAGGCGTTGAACGCACTCCATCGCGAACTGATGGACCTCAATCCCAGTGCGGCGCGGAGCTTGGGCGAAGGAATGGAGGAGACCCTGACCGTGCACCGGCTTCACGTCCCCATGCAACTGCGAAAAACGTTGGCCAGCACCAACGTGATCGAATCGGCGTTCTCGATCGTGGAGCAGGTTTGCAAAAATGTGAAACGCTGGCATGGCGGCGACCAGCGAGAGCGCTGGGTCGGGTCGGGACTCCTGGTTGCACAAAAACAGTTCCGCAAGGTCACCGGACACAAACAGATTCCGGCGCTCATCAGAGAATTAGAAGCGCTGGCACCGTCGAAATCGGAGGTTGTCAAAAAAAGAAAGGCGTCGTAGAGTGGGTTGCACGGGAGCCGCTAGTTTCAACGGAGATCCGGGCATTTCCTGGCAGCCGTCGTTGCCGTGCCAGTATTGCCTTTTAGGACCCCGTTGTACATAGTTCTACTGGCTAGGCCGCCGGTCATTCGCGTCATCTCTGCGTATGTGATCGGCTGCGCGGTGCGCGACGTTTTGGTGTGGTTGATTTATCTGGGCGGTCGTGCACTGATCGGACTTTAAGGAACTCACCATATCTTCTTAAGGATGGCGCCGAAAGAATTATCTGAGGTCCCGGCATGTCACCCAGGAAGCAGTTGACCGGATGGTGCAGACCGCATACGGAAGGCGGCCGATCTGTGGTTCGCGATGCGCGGAGGAAACCGCTATGAGGTTCACCTCGAAACTACCGAGCAATTCCGCGTTACTCAGTTACTCACGGACCTCGTGGATTCGGAATTCACCGGTGAATGCAAGGCGTGGGGGGCCGTTGCCTCTCTCCCGTGTTTTGGATCCGGCAGAATGCGGTCAAGCCTTGGTTTCCCGGATGAGTCCGTTCAAGTAGTAGCCTCCCGATCGGCAGGTTCTTGCTCCTGAGACTCCGCGATGTCTGTGGGTTTGTGCGGTGCGTCTCGGAAAAGCAATCTTGCTGCCCTTGACGCGTGAGTGGCCTGAACGTCGGTCCATCTTGCCACTTCCATATGGCGTAGAGCGCTCTCAGGCAGACACTCGTGGAATTTAATTATGGCGTCCCGATCACGCAGGAGAGTTCTTTGCCCCTCCACCGCTGCTTCGCTCTTCTCATGAAACTCTTGTGGACGAATCGCCTTGTCGATGGTGACGGACAGATTGTCTGGCCTGCTACCGGACGCTGCGAAGGCCAATGCCAATTCTGAATTCGCTAAAAAGCCAGCAAACGTCCACCACGTTGTCCGGCCCTTCTCTCCGTCCATTTCCACTACGAGAGCGTCCGAGGCGACACAGTCCGTCTCGCCGATTGCCTGACTCACTTCTGTTCGTGCCCTCTTCGACCAGTTCTCAGCGGGCCCGCTTCCGAGCAACGTCCGTCGAATTGCCTGGCACATCTCGTAGCGAAGCGGCTGGCTTCCACCAAGCCAGCGCGACTTTCCGAAGTATTCGGAGGGCTCGACTTGTGCAGTCATGTGGGTGTAGTCCACCTGGGTGACCTGCCAGGCCCTTCCGCCAAGTGACAAGATCGCGGGCGCACCGCCTGGTCGCTTGAACGAAAGCGGGTGAACGGTCCCGAGATCCCGCAGCCCGGCGAAGACGGTGAAAACCGGGGGCGTGTCGAACACCGACAGCAGGTCCATAAAGTTCTTCCGGCCATAGAGACGTTCCCCAACCGGACCCATACCGAGAATACCGCCGTCCAGCACAAGGATCTGCTCCGACAACATATAAGCCAGAACGCCCTCGACATCATCCTCGCTGAGTTGCATCGAACCGAGGAGTGGGATCAGCCACTCCTTCCACTCGCTCCGACCGATCCCGCCTTGCTGGAGCACTAGCACCATCACCTGTTGGGCAACGACGTGAAGAGGCATTTTCGGCGGAACCAGCGGCTCAACATACCCGGAGCGCCAAAGCAAAACAAGAGCGCTCGCCTGGAGGAGTGCAGCCCGCGATGTCGTTAGGAAGAGGCAGTTGCGGCGGGTACCCGTCCGTCTGCCTGTTCGCCCCAGTCTCTGGAGGAATGAAGCGACCGTGCCGGGTGCATCCAGTTGGATGACGCGATCGAGATCACCAACATCGATTCCTAGCTCAAGCGTGCTGGTGGCCACAATGACGCAGTCGCGTGCCTGCTGAAAGGCCGCTTCGGCATCTCGCCGCTGTTCTGCGCTAAGAGAGCTGTGCGACACGAATGTAGAGACCCCCTCTCCCCGCAGACAGGTCGCAAGTTCTTCAGTTCGAGACCTGCTGTCGCAGAACACCAGTCTCTTTTCGCCCCGATGCAGGAGCTTGAGAACTCTAGCTGCATTCTGGAGGTTGCCAACATAGTCGATTTCGACATCCGCCTCCGCTGCGGGCACGTTGGCTGCCGACACGATCTCGGATTGGCGCCAAGAATGGCTTGCAAGCCACGAAAGCAAAACCTCGGGATTGCCCACGGTGGCAGACAACCCGATTCGCTGCATGTCCGTGCCTGCGATGTGTCTGATCCGTTCCAGGACGGCGAGGAGATGCCATCCGCGGTCGTCACCGGCAAAGGCATGGATCTCATCCACGATGATCGATTGAACCGAACCAAAGAAGAAAAACCGATCCGTGCGCCGCGAGATCAGCAAGGCTTCGAGGCTCTCTGGCGTGGTGAGGAGGATGTCTGGCGGCGCAGCAAGGGTTCTGGACTTGCTCGCCTGCGCAACATCTCCGTGCCACAGACCGCACGTTCGCCCCACAAGCCCCGCGTAATACGACAGCCTGTGCTCCAAATTGTTCAGAAGCGCTCGAATCGGGCAGACGTACAGCACTGAAAGGCCGGCCCAGTTTTCCGAGAGCATTCGGGACAGAATGGGCAAGATAGCCGCTTCTGTTTTCCCGCCAGCCGTTGGGGCCAGCAACAGGCAGTTCTTGCCCGCCAGAACTGGCGCAATCGCCTTTTCCTGCAGGGGGCGCAGCGACCTCCACTGCAAAGAATTAACGACGTGATGCTGGACCGAAGCATGTAACTGGTCGAAGGCACTCACAGGCTTAGCTCGATATCGTCAACTGTGGCCGCTTCCTTTTCATTCAGACTCATCTCGCCGCTCGAAAGCGTGAGTTCATAGTTCCGCCTGGGATCGAAGTCGGGAAATAATTCGATGCGGTCAAGAACTTCCCCCACGAGCTTCTTCAGGAATAGACGTGGCGCTAATCCGACCTTGCCGCCCAATCTGCCAACGAGAGCGCGGGCCAGATCTGCGATGTATGCGTCGTTGGCAACCGCACGTATCCGATCACCGCACTCGCTGCCGTCAGCGAAGAGGCTGCGGACCCGACAGCCAACCTCGACTAGGGCAGGAAGGTCGAAGTTCCTCAGACGGACCTGGACAGCGCGCGGGTTGTCGAATCTTGGCTCCGACCCAAAATCGACGTGTAGTCGCTGTGCGAGGGGCGGTAGCTTCTGAACTCCTTGCGGACCGTCGAAAAATGCAGGTGTACCTGTGACCATCAGGTATATTCCAGGGAATCGGCCGCTATGAACTTCGTCGATCAGTTGCCGAAGCGCGTTGAGGGCCTTCTCGCGAACGTCTCCACGCACCCGTTGAAGAGTCTCGACTTCGTCGAGCACAACTATGAGGCCCGAAAAGCCTCCGTCACGCAGCATGATCAGCAAGCCCTGGAGGAAGCAGAGTGCGCCGAAATGATCGACATCGCCTTTGATGCCTGCGGTGCGTTTAGCTGCCGCCGCGACGTTCGGCTGCCCCGACACCCAGGCCAGCAGTGCTTCCGCCGTGGAGGTGTCGCCAGCCGCAACCGCCGCCCGATAGCCCCGCAGAGCCGCACTGAACGCCGGTGCAATCTGTGTGATGGAAGCGAGCCGCTTCTCCATCAGTTCGTTGGTCTTCGCGAGGAGTTCAGTATCGTCCAGCTGCCGGTCGCTAGCCTGAGCAAGAGCATCTTCGTCCAGCGCGTAGAACCACGCATCGACGACACTCCGAAATGCTCCCTGCTCCTGATCAGAGGTCGAAAGCCTCTCCATCAATCGCCGATAGACAGTTTCAAGGCGGTGGAGCGGAGTCTCAGTCTCGCTGATTTGCACCTCGGAAACTGCGAAACCAGCTCGCTTCCCGCGTTCCTGCAACCAGCGCGCAAAAAATGTCTTGCCGCTGCCATATTCCCCGCGAACGGCTTTCAGAACGCCCGAGCCAGCGCGCGCTGATTCCAGTTCGCCGTCGATCGCAGTTTCGAATCTGTCCATCCCCACAGCGAGCAGATCAAGGCCACGACGTGGCACCGTTCCTGCCCGCAACGCATCAATAGTCTCGCGTCTTCGCTGGCGGCTCACCGTCATAGGCTCGTTCCCTCATTGAGCCCGAATTGCTCTTTCAGGAGCGTCAGATTCAGGCGGACGGTCTGAGAAGAATCCACCGTAAGCACGGGATAACCGTCCACATTCAGTATCCGCTGGAGAGAAGCTAGGAATCCGTCCACGCGAATCGGTGTGACGCCGAGCCGCTGAGCGAAAGCCGGTTTCATTTGGACTCCGTTGCGCTCCGCCAGCACCCGCAACGCCTGTTCGGCCTGTTCTCTCTTGAGCCGCCCGCCAAACAGTTCCAACTGTTGGCCGAATACTTCGGAAGCCAGAATGGTAGTCACCCAGTCCGCTGTGCGGCCAGTTTCCTCGAAGAGTTCCATCGAGGTTCGCGCTGCGGCCTCCCCTTTACGAGGAGGCACGCGCGGCGAAATGGCAGCGAGTATCGCTTCGGTGCTTTCAAACCACCAGTCCGGCGGAACCGCAGTCTGAACCTGCCAGCCTTCGATTTCTGTCAGGGATGGCGCAATCACGGAAATCGGCGCGAGGCACTCCTGCGGAGTCAGCCCACCGTGATAGCCCTGTCGCCGGTTCGCCGTGTAACGAACAGATTCCGTCACCGGGGAGATGAATCTTTGCCCTTCCGCCACAACACGTCGGCCCGCTACCAGTAGTTCCTCCGCCGAGGGAGTCTGGTCCACACTTGCCGCGCGCCAGCGATCCGATGCGTCCTGCCTTCTATTCAACGTGGAGCCGTGATCGAGCACGTGTCCATGGTCGCTGAGCAGAATAACGACCCGTCCGGCGTCCCTCGCTTCGCTCAGCAACGCTCGAAGCACTGGCACCTGATCCAGCGTCCACTTGATGGCGAGTTGTTCGGGGCCCTCCAGCGAGTCGTCTACAACGTTGACCACTGCTCCGACGACCTTGCGATTTGGGTTTCGAATTTCCAGCCGGGCGGACTCAGAGAGTTCGCCACCGCTGGCGCCGATCTCATCTTTGTGGAACAGGATCGGGGGAAACGATACTTTGCCGGTTGCACGCAAACCGGCATTGTCTTCAAACCCCCGTTTCTCCGTGGTCTGAGTTCCTGAGGTCAGGACACCGCAGAGCAGGCTGGTCCTCGAGAAGGCGGTCACCGATGGCAAAACCGACAAAGCGCATCCAAAGCTGTTTGTATCATCGGGAACCCATTCCAGCCAACCGTGACGACCGAGGTCAGGACTCAGTTCCCGCAGGACGGCCCAACTCATCCCGTCCATGACCACCACGAGTACCCCGGCAGGAACCTTCCGGGCAAGGGGCGCAACAACCCGATCCAGCACGTTCTCAATCGGAGTCGTGTTGGATCCAAACTGGTCCGCCGCGGTCGCACTCGCCAGAAGACCGGCGAACAAGCGATTCTCCTGTTCTCGCTTTTCCGTCACGCGATCAAAGAGATGCTTGTAACTCCTGCTTACGGCCTCCGGCTCATCGCCAGCGAGAAGTTGATGCCGAGCCCAGTCCGCCCAGGAACCGTCCTGCAGGTACTGATCGACGGCCGCATCGAGGTTGTTCGGCGCTTTGGCTCTTCGGTCGAGCCAGCGACAGAGCCGCGCGGCCATTTCTGCCCGGTCACGTCGTCCCCGAAGTTCCTCCAGGCGAGACGCTGCTTCGTGAGTATTAATCTCCGAAATAGCCTGCCGCAATTGACTTGAATCGCCGGTATTCAATGCCGAAGCGAATCCGGTCAGCCGCTGTTGGAAGCCCAGCGGGGACCATTTGCTGGCCACAGCGTATTCGCTGGCCCCAATTGATTCCAGGATGCGGTCTGCCCGCGCGAGTTCCTCTCGCACGACGTTGACTCGCCCGCTTCCGCAGAAACGAGTTGCCCACTGCTCAGCAGCATCGTTCCACTGCCGGATGAGCGTGGTGTTCAGCGGCAGATTTCCAGTGTAGCGTTCGAGCCGGCCTTGCGCCGTTCCCAGAGTGACCCGCGCCTGTGCGTCCGAAGGTTCCACTCGCAATGCACCTAGTGCTATTCCGAGCGCCAGTGCTTCTGTTCCGTACTCGGCCTCCAGACATCGGAGCAGCACTTCTCCGATATCGCCAAGACCCTGGACAAACCACGCGCGCATCCTCGCGCGTAGAGCGTCGTCAAGAGACTGCCACCTTGCTGTTGCGGTCTCCGTTGCCAACCACTCCAGAAAGCTCTGGAGGTCCGGCCGCGCGGAATCGAGTCCCAGCCTGTGGCCAACGACAACCTGCCACGCATCATCCACTGTGAGAACACCGCTTGCGGCGGGCAGTGGCTCGGTGCCGCCCAGCGCATCGAGGGCTGATTCCGCCAATTCGGGCAAGAGGCGCAGCGACGGGTCCACTTGCCTCGCCTTAAACCGCATCATCAGCAGTATCCAGGGATCGACGTTCAGCAGTCGTTGCTTGTAGAGCCGGGCGCGAACATCCTCCCCAACATCGGCAATCGCCAGCGGCGTCACCACGACCAGAGGCGTCCCACCGCCTTTCGCAAGATACTCCCGCAACTCCAGGACAGAATCGCACTGGGCGACCCGCCAGGTCTCCTGCCCCACATTCAACGTCTCGCGACCCTGCCAGCGGCTGGTGCTGAACACACCAATCGCTTCCCCTGCTTTCAACTTGGAACGCAGCGGCTCGAGTTGCGAGATGAGTAGGAACTCGTTCATACGTTCTTCTTGACGATCCGCCAGTTGATCTCCAACTCGGAGTCCTCGGTCAGTTCTCGTTCAATCTCCTCGGTGATCGATTTCCAACCGGCGAGTCCTGACGCCCGACGGGAACCCGTAAGCACTTTCTGGCCAGGCTGAGCAGGCGGGCTTGCTGTGAAGGGAAGCTCCTGCAGGGCCGGAGGTGGTTGCGGTGGCGGCGCAGTCGCCGGCCGATCCAGCAGCACTTTCATCGCGTCGTCCAGCCAACGTCTCACCACGGCATCGAGCGAGGTAACGTGTTCGTCCGCCTCCAGCGCTTCCTGAATCTGGCGGCGCAGACCCTGAGCGACCGAGGCGCGTGGCTCATCCTCGACTTGACCCAGTCGTTCGAACACATTCAACGCGATCCGGTCGAGCGCTTCGTGAATGGACTTGGCTTGTTTGAATACGACACCCATTCCCGCCGCCGATGTTTCGGTTTGCGCTAAGCGAACCGACTGGAACAACTCTAATGGCTTCCGGGTTTGCTGGATTGCTGCGGAAAGCGCATTCATGCTGCCTGCAGTTTTGAATCTGGCCAATTCGCTGTAGCTGCCACAGATCTGCGGCAAAGTAGTGCGCAGTTTGCCCAGATAGTTCGCGACATCGCCCGAATATCTGGACACCAGTTCACGAACCTGCGTGTCGAGCTTCTGGAGATTTGCCAGAGTGGCTACGGCCTGCAGCGTCACTCCAAACACGTGGCTGGCACGTCCAGCCACCTCATCCCAATCGGCCTGATTCGGGAGAGCCTGTCGCTCCAGAACGATGTCGTTCCGAAGGGTCGTCAGGGACTCGGGCACCGGAATTCCCTGCAGCGTCAGCATCCTGCTCGCCTGATGGGCGTACGTGAGAATAATGAGATTCTCAAGCATGTCCGGCAACCCCATCGCTGTCGGCTCGTTGATCCATTTCCGCAGATCGCCGACAGTCGCCGCACGATTCGACAACTGCGCCTCCCTCGGGTCGAACCGGTCAAACCACGAGGTCTTCACCGCGAGAAATTGCTCGCCAACCTGGGCAAGTTCGAGGGGGTCCAGCAGTGGCTGAAGCTTCTGTTTGGTATCCCGATCAATGGCCACACGGCTGTCCGGCGACTCCAGTGCTTCGCATATCTTCGCGAATCCCAACTGAACAACAGCGTTGGTCGGTGCCCTACTGAATCGGGGGTGAGTGGGATACTGCTGGTCAAGCGCTTGCTGGATCAGGCCATCGAGCGCGGACCGCAAGTCCGCCGCCGCCGGGGGGCGTATCGTCACCGACGGGTCCAGCGACCGGAACTGCTGGTCCTTCTCCAGTCGCAGACCTTCGTCGAGAATGCCTGTCTCGGCGTTCATGACGCCATAAGCCATCCGCAGTGCTCGGCGAAGTCGTTCCTTCAACTGATCTCGCTGGTTCGCGAGAATCGTTTTCGCCTCAGCCCGATCTGCGAGCGAAAGGTGCGAACTATATTGGCGGAGCCGGTCGTCGTTAGAGAGGAGAAACTCGAGAACGACGAAGCGGCCCAGTTCCGTCTTTAGCCCTTCGCTAAGGAATGATGGCAGCCATACGAGTGTGTGTGAAACCTCCCGATTCGACCGCTCGAACTGCTCCAGCCGATTCAGATCGTCAAAAGGTGTATGGTGGTCGCGATCAAATGGAAAGTCGATGATCACTCTCCAGGTGTCCCCATCGGACCGCAAGGCGCTGTTGTCCGCTTCCCACACGTTGGCGAACCGCACGTCGGCGTCGCGGGGCGTCGAACGCCACGTCACCCGATGTGAGATTTGGAACGTGCTCTCGTATTCGATGTCAAGCTCTTCAAAGAGGAGTTGCCGGACCTTTTGAAGCCGGTTGCCCGTGTTGTCTTCGTGCTGTGCGTTGGCCAGAATTGCGGTGGTGTCAACGTCCGAGAGCGGCAGGCTGATAACCGGATCGACGCTGGTCCCGGTGAACTTGATGACGCCGGTCTCGGCCGCCCACGCGCGGCAGCGCTGTTCGATGACCGTGGGCTCGCCGCCGGGCAACGGAACTTTGATCGTCCCGTAGTTCAGAGCAGCGAGCTTTCTGGCGGTGAGTGCGCGCAGCGTCTCTGCTTCGGGCGCTAACGCCGACAGCACCAGCGTGCCGACGATCCGCTCATCAGACCGGAATCGACGTGCTGCGGGATCGTCCGGGGACGTCGTCAGGAGTTGCTCGTCCGTCAGGCCCGCGGAGCGGAGCAATGCCGGGCGCAGCTTCTGTTCCCACAGTTTGCGTGCCTTCTCAAACTGGTGCCTCAGTTCCTGACTGAAGGCATCATGCCCGTCCAGCATTGCGGCAAACAGCGAGCCGACGGGAACCAGTTCACCCAGCCTCATGCTGTCCTGATTCTCGACCAGCAACTGCATCATGATCTTGAGAGCCGTTCGTTCCCGCTGCAGTGCCGACGAAACAACCACCAGCGTTTTAACCAGCGCCGGACTAAACGGGTAGAGCTGTTCGAACTCTTCGATGTTGCTTTCACTGGTCAGCAGAATGTCGCGGACAGACTCCGGCTCCCGTCTTACCTTCTCGAAAGCCTGGTGAATCTGAAGCCGCGCGGTCTCGCTCTTCGGCTTCAGTATCCGGTGGCGCGCGATGGCGGCAAGGTTGCGGTCTTCCAGCGTAATCCTGCTGAAGCGAGCTTCGAAGTATGCCAGCGCGTCTTCAAAGTTCCGGACTTCCGCCCCCAGCGCATGCTCACCCATCAGCGTGCGCAGATCGCGTTGCCGCGCGATAAAGCTGATGATCGGAACCGGTCGGCTCCCTGCGCCCGCTTCCACGAGTTTCACCAGCTTGGGCGCCTCGCGATTGACAAACGCCGTATCGCCGGAGCGGGACGCCAACCAGAGGATCAACTCATCGAGGAACAGGACGACGGCGTCATACCCGAGCGATTGCGCATGGCCGCTCAGAACAGAGAGGCCATCGTCGAGACTGACAAAGCCTGCCGTCTGCCGCGCGGCCGGAAAGAGACTACGCACCAGTGCATCGACAAGTCGGGTTCGTTCTGCCGCCGCACCGCTTGCCCGACAGGCCTTTTCGAATGCGGCCTCATCCCAATCGCCCTCCAGGGCTCCCCAGTCACCGGTGGAGGCGCCGTTGAGCGCGGAAAAGAAGGATTCGTCTCCCATCTGCGTGCGGAGAGTTCGCGCATTCTCGATGAGTGAATCGGAAGGAAACAGCCCTGCGGGTGGCCTGTCGGGATGAAGCCTGGTCACCAGATCGTAGTACCCACCGAGCAGCCGCTGTTCCACGCTGTCGGCCCCGATCATATGATAGGGCACCAAGAGAAACTTCTTCCCCTGCGTCCAGGCGTTGTGCTTCGTAATCACCGGGGCCAGCTTTTCGAGCGCACGGGCCGCCGGATTCCCTTGCAGAAGGAGATACAGGATTGCCATGAAATGGCTTTTACCCGCGCCGAAGCTCCCGTGGAGGTAGGTCGCCTTGCTCTCTCGGGACGAAAGCCCAGACTGCACAAGCCCCATGGCCTCGTCGAAACAGAGCGCGAGCTGGTCCGTGACGACGTAGTCCTTCAGCGCCTGATCCGGGTGATCCACAACCTCCGACAGTTTCAGTACGAAGTCGCCGGGGTTGACTCGCTCAGGCAGATCGAAGAGGTCCCGGAGCTTCGGGAGATTGTTGGCGGCGGGGGTCATTGCGGTCTCCTTGCGGAATTGCGGCGGACTCGTGCTCGGGCTGTTGTCGGGGTGGGTTGCCACGAGCGGACTTCCTCAGGGGAGAAGCCCAATTCCTGGCATTGGCTCTCGGCGAATTGAACGAAGTATTCGCCCAGCTTGACGCCAGTTTCGGGGTCAAGTTCGTTGTGCCATTGCAGCAGCCACGGCTTCAGGTCGAGCAGTCCCGTCAGAACGGGCTTCAACCGTTCCGGCTCCCAGCCTTCTTCGATTCGCATCCGCTGGCAATACCCGGCGAGCGCTTTGGCCTGCTCCAGGTAGTTCCAGCCCGCCCATCCGAGGACCGGCGTGCGATCCGAATCGCGTTCCAAGCCGGGGTACAGGATAAAGCGCTCTTTCGGAACGTCGAGGCCCCCACGTAGCCGCCAATAGTCGGATTTCAGAAAATCGTTGCTGCGATACTTCGGCGGCACCGGAATTTGAGCGGTTTCACCCTCGTCTTCTTTGCGCTGCAAATCCCAAACCTGCTCCCATTCACACCGTTTTCGTAAGCCTTCTTCGGTGTATCGGAGCACGGGCAGGAAGGGCACAGATTCGCTGACGGCCAACTCGACCACGAGTGCATCAACGTTCTCCACCGCGCCGCCCCTGTAAATCGAAGCGACAGAAATCCAATCGGCGTCCCGTGCCAGTGCGTCCCGGAGTTGGCTGCACGAGAGGGGAGCCGCTTCTTGCCAGATTGTGTTGGCCTCGATCCGGTCCAGCAGCCAGTTCTTGAGGGCCGCATGTTCCAGTTCCTCCCACGAGGGGAGATTCCATCGACGCTTGTACTGAGGTTGCTCGACAAGGGCGATATCGCGATCAGACTCGATCAGCTTCAGTCTCCGAGCACAAACCTCCCGATATCCTTCCGGCCAGTTGGATGAGACCTCCGTGATCGGTCGAGACTTGTGGCGATCAAACCAAGCCGTCTTCAGAGCACCTTTCTCTATCTCACGGGCCATTACAATCTCGAATGTTCGTTCACCGAGTCTCAGCGGTGGGACTTGGTCCAGAGGAACTGTTAGATCTTCATCGACAAGGCCGTAGAGGCGGTAGCAGAGCCAGTCCAGTTCTTCCTGCAATGCAATCATCCGGGCAAGGTGTTCAGCAGCCTTCTCGCGAGCGGCGTCGAGGATGGCTCTAGTCGGTACAGCAGAAGCACTGACCCGCTCAGGGAGCAGAGCAGCTCTTGCATCGACTTCGCTCTGAATTTCATTCGCAACATCGGTCGGTAGAATATCCGGTATTGGCAGTTGGCAAAGTGGCGAGGTTGTGAAGTCGTAAAACTGTTCCCATCGTTCGGTCGCCAGGCCACCGCCTATGCCGCCAGTTCCCCGACAGTGGCATACCTGCTTCAGTCGAAAGCACGCCGCTGACGAGTTGAGAATGCCGAGGAGTGCAATCAACTGCTGTTCAGCGTCAATGCCCTCACATTTGATCAGCGGTGAGTGTTGGTCGAAGATTGTTCGTCCACGAGCCAAAAAGAAATGGTTGTGGGTTGCGAGATCATTAACTACGATGGAGTACGGTGGCTTTAGACGTTCAGGTGACAGCTGGTGCCAGTCCCACCACGCCTTTCCTTCTTCGAAATAGGTGCGACGCGAGAACGTAGCTCGATTTTCCCAAGGGGAATGCCCGGTAGATCGTAGAAATTAGCGACTCCCGCTCGCAGCCTTGATAGGCTGAGAGCAAATTTTCTTTCGCGAGAAAAAGGAGAGTCGCTATGAAGAAACCATATCAAATTGAAACGCAGCGAGCTGTGAAGGAGCTCGAGGCAATGGCCGCGGACGGAAATCCGGCGGTGCAGATGGTACTGCCGATGGCGGAGATGGTGGGCTGGTTGCGGCAAGGCGTGGGCGAATTAATTCGTCAAGCCGGGTTGCGGTTGATGGATCTGCTGATGCAAGAAGAAGTCCGGGAACTGGTCGGCGAGCGCAGCCACCGGATAGCGGAAAGGACGGCCAATCGGTGGGGCAGCGAGCGGGGCTATTGCGTAGTGATGGGGCAGAAGGTTCCAGTGAAGCGGCCGCGCGTTCGCAGCACCGATGACCAG
The DNA here is from genome assembly GCA_963713415.1 of Bryobacterales bacterium. Taxonomy (GTDB): domain Bacteria; phylum Acidobacteriota; class Terriglobia; order Bryobacterales; family Bryobacteraceae; genus Palsa-89. The sequence goes on from CAVQLV010000004.1 coordinate 933,172, forward strand.
GAAGTGCGCCTGGGTAGCTACGAGCTGTTCCATCGAGGCGAGCCGCTGACGGAAACGGTTTGGGAGAAGTTGATGCTCGGCCTGAGCACGAGGAAATACGGCCAAGCGGTGCGCGAGTTCACGGAAGCCTACGGCTTGGAGAAGAGCGCCGTCAGCGAGCACTTTATCGAAGCGAGCCGGGAAAAGTTGAAGGATATGATGGAGCGGCGGCTGGACAAGACGCGGCTGTGTGCATTGCTGATTGATGCAACGCCATTCCAAGGGCAGCAGATGGTGGTCGCATTGGGAATCGCCCAGGACGGGCGGAAAATGATCTTAGGCATTCGGCAAGGCGCCACCGAAAACGCCACCGTAGTCGGAGAGTTGCTCGGCGACTTGGTCAGTCGCGGGCTCGATTTTACCGAGCCGAGACTCTATATTCTGGATGGCGGCAAGGCACTCACTGCCGCAGTAAAAAAGCACGCCGGCGACTCGGCGGCGATCCAGCGCTGCCAGGTCCATAAGCGCCGGAATGTGCTCGATCATCTGACCGACGAACACAAACCGGCGGTGGCTAAAAGGCTCCATGCGGCTTATGCCCTGGAGGACCACGCTGCTGCCAAGCAGGCGTTGAACGCACTCCATCGCGAACTGATGGACCTCAATCCCAGTGCGGCGCGGAGCTTGGGCGAAGGAATGGAGGAGACCCTGACCGTGCACCGGCTTCACGTCCCCATGCAACTGCGAAAAACGTTGGCCAGCACCAACGTGATCGAATCGGCGTTCTCGATCGTGGAGCAGGTTTGCAAAAATGTGAAACGCTGGCATGGCGGCGACCAGCGAGAGCGCTGGGTCGGGTCGGGACTCCTGGTTGCACAAAAACAGTTCCGCAAGGTCACCGGACACAAACAGATTCCGGCGCTCATCAGAGAATTAGAAGCGCTGGCACCGTCGAAATCGGAGGTTGTCAAAAAAAGAAAGGCGTCGTAGAGTGGGTTGCACGGGAGCCGCTAGTTTCAACGGAGATCCGGGCATTTCCGTGGGTTTTAATGGCACGGAGAAGTGAGGTGGATTCTGTGACTATCGAATATACTCTGTTCGAGAGCATTGTGGCACTCTGCACTGACCACAGCGTCACCCACATTCCAGCCGGCGCTGTCGTGGAAGCACCTGCCACGTTTGGGAGAACAGGCATAGTGGGGGTCGTCTACAAGGGGCATGTCCTAAGACTGTTTGCTCTTGACCTCCGAGATGGTGGAAGGGTCTATTCGGGTCACAAGGATTGAAGCGCACCCGCAGTGTCAGCTTGGCGATCGTATGTGACGCGGAGTTTTAGACTCGTTTGCCAGCGCTGGCCGCACACCTTTCGGCCTGCCCGAGCCGATGCTAGCAGCCGTGATCCTTCCGATGGCTTACCATCGTGGCGTGAGCTTGTTCGGCAACTTCCCGCGCCTGGAGGGCCGCTTTGTATCGCTCCTCAAATATCGCCCTGTCCGTCTTGCATGATTCCAACTGACCGAGCGACTCAGAAAAGATCGCGGCAGCATCACGCCAGTCTGTCATGAGGCGCAGGCGTTCTTTGCAATAGAACATGGTTAAGACTAGCAAGGCAGGGAGGACAGCGTTTTCGCAGGTGCCGGGCCGTGGCGCGGGTGATGGAGCCTGCGGGCGCGCCAACACTCGTGAGCGAACAACCTAGCGAGGAGCGGACTGCTACCTATACGTATCTTTTGATTTGATGAGGATGGCGGAGATCTCGACAAGGCCGCGCTCGGGAAATTTCCTCAGAATGATCCGGCAGTCGCCGACTCGCTTACGAAGCCTCCCCTTCCAGTGCGGTCCCTGGAGCGCTTTGATGTTGGTCCACTCGGAATCGTCCTTCTCCTCAAGCTCATTGATGGCGCGCTCAAGCCGGTCCCGCACTTTGCGCGGAATTTAAGAAAGTTGTTCCGCGGCGCCCTTGGAAACATCAGCGCGGTAGCGCATCTTTTATGGAGCCCCAGGGTTTCGACTGTCCGCGCTTCAGCTGCGCTTCGCCCCGGCGGACAATCTTCGCCTCTACGGGCGTCAAGGTATCGTCCGGATGGACGGCGCGTTTTGGCTTGATGAGGACGCCGTTCTTTTGTTTGGAGAATGCCACTAAATCCCCTGCATGGAGCTTGAGGGTATCAAGAATTTCGCGCGGGATCACGACTGGCGGCGCTGCCCGACGCGTCCGACTCGCTCTTGGGTTGGCGTGGTCTTCATGGTGTTACGATTGCAGGATTCGATTCGATTTGATTTCAGTCTACGGGTGTCTGCCGCTTTCGTCAACCGATGTACACATCCCTAGCAGCCGTGTTCTTGTCTGTGGGCGTTGAGATCAGCCAATGCATCCTGGCAGGCGTCCCGCGTCTTTTTGGTCGCCTCACGCCACGCTTCGCTCTTCATGTCTGTAAACTTCATACTCGCCTCATTGTGTTTTCTGAGAGCCACGAGGTAAATTCTGTTCAGGCGTTCTCGTTCTTCGCAATCCACAGGACTCCGAGTATATGCCAACGAGGAAATTTAGTAGTTGGCGTGCGTTCCGCGCAAAGGGCATCACCGCTTATCTGGAGAATTTGGGGACGATAGGGAACGCGCAGGCGATCGCAGCGCACGAGTCGCCGTGTACGACGAAGGTCTGCGACCGACGAGCGATGAGATCGCGCTCGCTGAGATTCGATTAAGGCAGGTTGAGTTCTATATCCGCCGCATCTCTCCGTCAGCGGTAGGATCGGCACCATCCTCCGAAATCGTGGACCACCGCAGCGGCAGTTTCATATCGTGCGTGGTGATCCGTGCGACCGGAGTTATCCGGGTCGGATAGAGTGGGTCGGGCACGAATCCGGTGTAGTGCCGATACAACGCGCCGTCGTGAGACTCCATTCCCGTGGTGGACAATATCTTTTTCCCAGCGGCATTCCAAACCCCATAACGCGAAACCGTTATCGGTATCGCTAGGTGCCAAAAAAAGTTCTGGGCGGTTTTGTTTCCGTCATTGCGGCAGAAGACCACAAGCTCTCCCGGCGAATCAGATTTCACATACATGAGCAACCGCACCCTTCGCTCGCGGTTGAGTTCATCCTGGCGGAGGAGCATTTCCATTTGTCGTCGCGTGACGAATAGCTTCCGTAACACGACGATGAGGGTCACGGCTAACAACAATACCGTCGAATCCAAAAGCAACAGTCCGATGTACTCTGACGGATGGGTGAGGAAGTAGACCAATCGGCCGACGAAATCGGTCATGGCGCATTATACGTTCATTCGTGGGCGGGATGACGGAGATCGACCTTTGGCTTCCGTGGAAAACTTTTGGGCTCGATAAACTTGCAAGGAAATAGATAGCTAAGAATGGCTGATTTATTTGCGTGACCGAATATCAGAACGGCGGTTTTCGGTTAAGTAGTAGCCGGGGTTCAGGAAAGCAACCAGGATTTTGACCAACCGGCTTCTGCCACGGCATACCTGTCAGGCTCAATGGAGGAGCCTGATGCTGAGCTCTAGTAGTACCGTTACTTTGGATCTGCTTGCGAAAACAAACAGCAGTAGCAAGCTTCTAACTTATAGGTTTGAACCGGACATCATGATCCTGGATTTGAACCTTCCAAAGCTGAATGGTTTTCAGTTGTTGGAGCGCTGCCGAAGGCAGGAGGGACTGCCCGTCATTGTGTTCACGAGTTCGGCGAATCCGGAGGATAACAAGCGCGCCGTCGAGTTGGGTGCGAAGGAGTACGTCATCAAGCCATCGGATCTCATGGAGTACCTGAAGACGGTGACGGATGTGTTAGAACGCTGGATCGACGGAGCGCTTACACGCGGCGTGTATTCGTAACGTCCACCCCATGTGTGCTGGAACATAATGGCGAAGCGCCGATGTGAAGTACGTGATCCGGGCGCTTCGGGAGCAAACCGTCTATTGGCTCGCCTATAGATCAGCCAATCGCTCTCCCTGGAAAACTTGAAAGAGCGGTTGCCGGAAAAGAAAGTAGTGGACCGATAGTAGGCCCCCCACCGGGTCCGCGCGGCAGCAGAGCCTAATGGGTCTCGGAGGAGTGAACCCCAAACATTATACCTGTTACGCTGGGGGCCTATGATCGGGTGCCATGAACGCGAGAGGTTGCTGAGGGATTGGCGCGATGTGGTAGCTGCACACACACACCTCCTTGCGAGGAGGCTGTGCACCCATTTCCATTCGTCGTTGCGTTACGAATAGCTGCCGTAACGCGACGAGGAGCGTCACGGCTAACAACAATAGCGTCGAATCCAAAAGCCACGTCCGATGCTGCTCGACCCGCTATCCCAGCGTGCAGGTTGGCATTAAGAAGATCTAAAGAATGCGTTTGTAATTGACATTGTTGAACTTACTGAAATGATCGTGCGCTGTAACGCGTCGAACCATCGGAACATCAGCATGGAACGTGCGCGCCACATCTTCGTGATCGAGGACAACGCCGGGGATGTCCTGCTCATTCGACAAATTCTTCAACTACAACAAATCTCTATTCGAGTGCATGTCGCACGGGACGGCGCTCAAGCTCTGTTCATGCTGGCCGAGGCACGATTTGAGCCTGATCTGATCCTCCTGGATCTCAATCTACCCAAGGTGTCCGGGAATTGGTTTTTGGAACGATCAAAACCCACAAGTCCTGTGGTGGTCTTCAGCTCATCATCGAATCCGGCGGACATCCAAGGCTCCGTGGAGCTCGGTGCGAAGGAGTTCGTTCAAAAGCCAACGGACTTGGAAGAGTACGCGGAATGTATCTCCCGGATTGTTAAGGATTGGTTACCGGTTAGCTAAGGCCGAACCTTTGACAACCACAAAATGTCCGTGCTCCACTGGAGGCGGACAACGGTTTGAATTGTAGATCAGCGCTGCACACATAGGAGGCTGTGCACCTCAGCTTTTGGAAGGTTTAAGTTCCAGGCAGTGCTTTGTTATTGTTTGATCGCCAGACTGATCGAATTTGACTGAGCGCCGTAACCGTCGCCACAACATTGTTGTTCCCCTGAACGCCCATGGGAACCCGCACATTGAATTGGTATAAACCAACGAATCCCGGCGCTAACCCGGACCATAGAACCGACGCTGTTTGACCGCCCATCGATACATGGGGAGGGTTCTGTGTGGGTGATAGCGGCGCATCTGGTGTTTCCGTTGCCATCAACGGCGTATTTGAAACCGGCCCCAATCCCGTGCTACCCCCGATACCCGAGACGACTCCCAATCGGTAACCGTTTATTCGTTACCGGCGGCGGCTACCAGCGTCCATTGGTCGTGTCTTGCGAAGAACGTGAGCGCCTCACCCGTCTGTACCATGAAGCCGCCCTTAAGGTTCAGGACGCCGGTACCGGAATTTCAGACATGACGAGCGCCGTCTGGAAAGATGCGACAAGCGCGGCACGGCAGGCAAGCAAAACGGCCCTTCAAGAACTCAACCGCCACAGAAAAGAGCACGGTTGTTAACGACGATACTGCCGACCCTCTGAGATTGTGCGAGTATGGTGAAGCACCGTGTCTTAGAACACAGATGCTAAAGTAATCCCATGCCTTGTGAAGAGCGGATGCGGCTCGCGAAGGTCTATCTTGAGGCCGTGCGAAAGAATAGCATTGCCGGCATGCGCATTCTAAACACCAAGAGCGAAGCTTGGCGGGAGGCAACCAAGGAGACGCGTGCCGCCTGCGATGCTGCTTTGGCGGAGCTCAATCGGCACAGGACCCAGCACGCCTGCTAGTATCCGGTTAACCTGAACTGAAGAAACTAGTGGACCGTCCGAATCACCTCCGCAAGCACTAAGAGAACGTCTTTCCGAAAATCCGCACAGCAAGTGACTACCGAGAAAGCGCCGCCATCAGTCGTAACCTCAAGTGGCGCGCCGCGCTGAGGACAGTGCATCGTGCGCAATCTGTCTGCTGCTCTCCTGGTGCGCGGCCCGAGTATTCTCCGGCGGGCACGCGCACCCTGACTTCCCCGATTATTGAACATAGGTGTGCCATCATCCCAGTCTTTGAGACGTGGTGAGTAAGGACACAATAAGGATTCTGCGTCACTGACAGTTCTATAAGTCCTAGGTAGCGGGGCCCTGTGTGCACCGCACCCCCGCTCTAAGCGCAGTCGCATTGGTTCACCCGAAAAGTGGCTACCTGGGGATTAAGAATATCTCCCACATTCGACCACGAAGCAAAAGAGCGAATGCGAGGGCCGAATCGGACTTCCTGATGTAAGACAAATAACACCGCGTATGGCTTGCTCAATGTGAACCTGGTCTGCGCCTGGCGGGTACCTCTACGGCGGCCCTGATCGGTAATTTCGAGATTGATTTTATCCAGGGGCGGTGCCATACTGTGGCACCGATTCGAAAGGAAGGAAATGTCCCCCGGTTCCGTCCTTAACGGTGCTCTCGCCGCGTCCGATGCTTCTCGACCTGACCGGCGTCAATATCCCCGATATCCGATTGCGCTGGAACTTCAATATAAGCTCCTGAACCAAGACCCGGCTCAGAAGCCCAGGTCCGGCAGAACCCTCAGCATTAGTACTGGCGGAATCTTTTTTGAAACCAAAGATCAACTGCCGGAAGGCAGTCAGATCGATCTCGCCATCGACTGGCCGTACCTGTTGAATGGGGTTTGTCGTTTAAGGCTCGTTGTCCACGGTCAGGTCGTTCGTGGTGATACGAAAGGAGCCGCAGTTAAAGTCAGCCGTTACGAGTTCCGAACGAGTAAAGCAGCGGGTCGGACATAAGTCATACCGTGGCCGATGTTCTAGGTGGAGTGACGGTCCTGATTGTTGATGAAGATGTAGGGTTTGTATTTTGGCTCGGGGAGATACTCACCAAACTCGGTTGCCGTGCCGTGCCAGCTCTCGACTGTACGCAGGCAGTTGCCATAACGGGCGCGCTGGACCTAGAGATCAACCTGGTTATCGTGAACCCGCGGTTGCACGGAGTCTCCGAGATGATCAAGAAGCTAAGTTGCGCGGGCCGTTCCTTAAAAATTGTCGCTATCCATGACGGGGATGTTGGTGTTGCCAGCGGGTTCCAGACGCAGGCTATCCTTGAACGGCCGTCCGGGTCGGCGACACTTTCACGTCAGAAATGGCTGAATCGGATGCGTAAACTCTTGCGCGACGTGTTTGCTGCCAGGCCGGCGCTGATAGCGCCGATGCACGTGTTACGATGCCCGGCATGGTGATCGAATGTCCCGAGTGTAAGACTCTTGCGAGCCAGGGTACGAATTACGCGAAACTTCTGGATCTCGCGGAGGGCTCCAAACTCACTTGCCAATGCCCACGATGCGATCATTACTGGCGTCCGAGCAAGGCGGAACAGGCGCTCATCGCGGCGAATCTCCGGCGGCTCATGCAGGCTGAGGGACGCGAGCGATAACTCTATGCGGCGCGGCGCAATGGTTTGATGCCAAGCTTGCCCTCAAGCACGTCCACGCGGGTCTGGAGATCATGAATTTGTCGCCCATACAGGTCGTTCAGGTTCTTAAAGCCGATCCGCATCTCGCCCTGAAGCGCTCGAAGCTCCCGTTTCGTAGCCATCTCTGCGCGGACCTCCGCGAAACCGGCCGCCACGTCCTTGCGGAGCGACAGGTAATCTCTTTGGATTGCGACCGCGAAATCTTCCAGCGTCATCGCTTTCTTTTTTGATTTTGGTTGCTTCGCGTTCATTATGGTTAAGAATACCGCACCGATCGGAGCCGTCAAGTCTTCCGGGGTTTTGGCGATGGGGCGGGGGCAAATAAGGGCGCTTGATCCGTGATAGCCTTTTCAAGACAGGTGCCAACCAGAGCAACAATCAGAAGCGTCATCGCGAAGCTCGAAAAGCAACGAAAGGATTTAAAGGTGATCATTTCTGTGCTTCGCGAAGTAAGCGATCTCAGTCCGCAAGGCGTCCCCGACCTATCGCTCAACGACCACGAAAAGCGGATTTTGGCAGAAGCCCTCCACCGTGCCGATGGCAATCAAACGGAAGCAGCGCGCATCCTCAAAGTGAGCCGGGACAAAGTCCGCTACAAGATGGCCAAGCATGGATTGAGGAAATAAGGTTGGGGTGGCTTCGGTAAGCCGAAAAAATGCAGGGAGCGAAAACGGAGCGGATGGACTCGACGGCGCGGTACATCTCGCTGCAATCCGGTAACCTCCCGGCATTTCGATGGTACCACTTCGCTATCTGAGACATCCGTCCTTCATTTGCCGGAGCCATTGAGGAGCGTTATTGCGAGGTCACCTAAACCCGCTCCTTATGCGATCGCCTGCCCATCCTCGGCGACGCCCAACTGGCCGTTTTGGGGCGGATCGGATATGAGTTCGATCATGAGAGGTTCCGCGTTGAGGGTTTGCTCTTCCGGGTTGCTCGGTGTCGGCGCGGCCTCTCGCGTAGGTTCAGACACGGCTGATGCGGATTCCTGGGCGATGGCGGGACTCAGGTCTGATGTCGGGTTACCAGCCTCGATCTCCCCGACCGGAACCTTCGCCTCCGGCTCGACCGCTGCCAATTCCAGGGCCTGCTTATCTCCCGAAGAAGCATTCGCTTCCTCAGCTACCGTCACCGGCTGCGTGACGGCGGCTTCTCGCATCTCGTCAGCCGCAAGCATGTCTTCCGGTTCGGCAGCGCTCGTCGCGAGCTCCGGCGCCGGGGAGGGGCCAACTGGTTTCAAAGAGAAATCAGTCCTTTGTTTTTTGCGCTCAAGGAATTCTTCGAAGGTGAGCAAGGTTATCTGCTTCTGCATTTCGTAACGGGCGGCCATTCTCGCCATGCTCTCAGTCGTGAAGGCGAAGCGCTCACGGTCCGCTTTCCACTTGGCGTCTTTGAGAACTTCGAAGGCTGCGGCGTTCGCTGCGATGTAGTGGTCGGTTTCCGCGTCGCGGTACTCGTCGTACTCCCATTCGAGTTCTTGTCGCGCCTCGGTGGCCGCTCGGCGCTCGCCTTCTTTTCGTTCCCGTTCCGCTCGCGCGGTGCGCTCCGCTTTTGTTTCGAAGCCGTCGGGCACCGGAGTATTGTATTCGATAAGGCGGATGATGAAGCCGGCAGGATTCGTGATTGGGATCTGCGATTGCTCAACAAGATGCTCAGCGTGCTCCAACTGCCTGGGGAGTTGTTGTGCTTGGCCAGGTTTCAGGTTTGAAAGAAGCTCATGAGCTTTCTTCTCGGTGATGCCGCGTCGGGTGAGTTCGGAGACGAGCACCGGATCGAAAAGCTGCGGTGCCGGGCTTGGTGTCAATTTGCCATCAGTTCGATAATCCTCCGGAGGAAATGAACGAGGGTGCTGATCTCGTTCCGATATTGTCATCGACACGCCATTTGCGTTCAGCTTTCTGCTCTCTCGCGTGCGACGGTCGCGGTGGAATTTCTCGCCGTGATAAAACACGATCTTGTAGTTCTCGCCATCACTCGTCCTTTCGATCTGCCAATCGGCGAGGTAACCAAACTGCTTCAGCTCATCGAGCGACGGACCTAATGTTCTTTTGATGAGCGATTCGTATCGATACCGCTGGATGTTAAGAAATTGGCAGAGCTCGTCATACCGTTTCTCGTACACGCCTTCGCGCCGCGTCGCATAGAGCCAGATCTGCAACAACGGAACAAGTGCCTTCGCGATGTGATTCTTGAGCTCACGATATGCTTCGAGGTCAATCGGAAGTAAATGGTTGTTATTGATGTTTTGAATCTGCCAGTCCGAAAACCAAACGTAATTTTTGTCTGCAACCTTGCCGTCGGAAAGTTCCTTTCCAAAACTCACCGCACGCTCGAACACCCGGTACCGATCCTTGATGCGGCGCTTCTCTCCCGCGAGATACACAACGCCTTCTGAAAAAATAGTTGTTGAGAACAGTACGTCCAGCCACTCTTCGACTTCGCGATAATTCTTTCCACTGTGGCGATGCTTGTGTAAGAGCCGTAAGATCTCGGCGGATGTGAACGAGACCGGATTCGTCACGCGTCCTTCCTTTCGAATAATGTCGGTGAGAAGTTTGCAAAGCGCAATCCATTTATCTTGATCGGCTGTGATCGGCAGTCCGTACTTCGCGGACGGGATAATGGTGCCCTTAAGCTCCATACGTTGGCCATCAGTAATGGTTGTGATTGTGAAAGATTTTTCTTGCGCGTTTCGGAGCCGTTTGCTGGACGGCGTGAAGAATCCGAGTGACGCCAGGTTCTTCTCGACCTTCACAAATTCGGTCGATGGCAAAGTTTCGGCTGACGCCTTAAGCGCGGTACTAGACTCCCCTTCTAAGCGATCTGTTTTAGTTGTTTTTTGACCCTCCTCCATAATCCCTTAATTCTTTCATGGAAGTACCTTTTCATCAAACACCATCCATCTGATTTGTTTGAGGTAATCTAGATCATCTGAAGATATCTAACACCCTTCGCACCGTTCAAGAACCTAGAAACGATGCGGCATTGTTGATTTCAGATCTTGCTTCAAGGTGCACCAAAACTTGCTTCCCAGTGCACTATTCCTTGTTTTGAAGTGCACCAGAATTTGATTCGGAGTGCACTATTCCTTGCTTTGAAGTGCACTTCTTGCTTTGAGGTGCACCATCTCATTTGTTTCGCGGTGCACTAGGAAAATCTACATTTTTCGCATATTTGATTCGGAGTGCACTACCTGAGCGCGGCTGCGAACGCAGCAACGAAGACTCGCTGATTTGACAGAGTCGGGGATCAGCCTTAGGGTTACCGAGGTACGTCATAAACCAACCTGAGGAGGATCAAATACATGGACTGGGTAAGCTTCGATGAGATCAAAAAAGTGGTCACGCTCCAGATGGCGATCGAGCACTACGGCATCCAACTGCGTCACGTGAACGCGACAACGCTCCGGGGCAAATGCCCCTTGCCATCGCATGGGTCAGAGAAGAGCAAAGAGAGTTTCACCGCCACTCTTTCAAAAGGCGTTGGCGGTGCCTGGGCCTGCCAGTCGCAGTCATGCACCAAAGCCCGAGGACGCGTCGGCGGAAACGTCCTCGATTTCGTCGCCGCCATGGAACAATGCTCCGTCCGCGATGCGGCGATCAAACTACAAATGTGGTTTCTCGTTCCCGCGGCCGACAACGGTTCGGGAACCAGTGGCAAGGAACCTCACGCGAAAAGTTTCGCGGGCAAGGAACCGGAGCACGAGCTGGTTTCAAAAACAAATAATGGAGAAGGGGAGAGTGAATCAAACAAACCACTCACGTTCAATCTTCAGAACATCGATCACTATCACCCGTATCTCAACGAGAGGGGAGTGACGGAAGAGATCGCGCGAAAGTTCGGCGTGGGAGTTTTCTTTGGCAAGGGATCGATGCACGATCGCATCGTGATCCCGATCCATAATCCGAAGGGTGAACTCGTCGCGTACGCCGGAAGATCAATCGACGGATCGGAACCGCGTTACAAATTTCCGGCGGGGTTTCACAAATCGATGGAACTGTATAACCTGCATCGAGTGAGAGAAGAAGTTTCGGTTGTGCTTGTCGAAGGATTCTTTGATTGCATGAAGGTGACGCAAGCGGGGTTCCCGTGTGTCGCTCTCATGGGATCGACGATGAGCGACGCGCAGGAGGAATTGATCCGTGAACACTTCGCGCATGTTGTCGTGATGCTCGATGGCGATGAAGCGGGGAGGGGAGCGGCGGAAGAAATTGCGGAGCGGCTCCGCAGTGCTGTCTATCAAGTGGACGTGGTTGCGTTGAGCGACGGTGCGCAACCCGATCAGCTTGCAGAAGGGGAGTTGCGAAAGCAACTGAGATCCATTCCGGTCGTGCGTTGAGAATTCGAGCGCTTGGGAACCACGTTCTCTCAGGCGCTTTTTTTAGAGACCGAACAAGGTTGGCGGAGCCTGGTGAGGAACGGTAGTTTACTGCGTCGAATGACGGCTTTCCAGAATCGGCAAAGCAAAACGATCTCTCTCAACAACCGATGGGGCTTCGAGATGCTATTGGATTACCTGGAACAAGTCCTGCGCCACAATTTTCGCGCCAGGGATCTGCAGGTCCGGCATGGGACGAGCTTGGAAGAGCTTAAGGCAGGGGATCGCGAGCCAGCGGGCCCAAGCGCTCGCCCGCTTACGACGGGCGCTATCTGTAGCGATACCCGTGCTTGCGTACATCTGGCGGTATAGTTTTGAAACAAAAACGAATGCGAGTCGCGCGCGTAGATTAGGCGTACAGCGCGACCGCTTCCAAACCGAACCCAGGCTATAGAAACGATCCCACACGCGCTGGGTGCGTGCTCGCATCTCCTCCGAAGTCATGCTGGGATGCGGCATGAACATCTTCGGCCGTTTGGACGCGGGAATGAGCCAGTAGCGGGTCAACGGAATGCCATCCACCGTAGCCACATCGGTGGCCTGCGCCTTCTCCCATTTCTCAAAGTCGACGGTGCCCGGAAACGGCGTCAGCATAACGAACTGCGCGAAAGTGAGACGGGCTCTTTGGGCAAGATCATGTGTGGCGTCAAACGTGTCCGGACGATCGCTCGGCAGGCCGAAGATAAACGAACCAAGAACATGAACGCCGTGATCGGAAAACGTCTTGAGCTGTTTTACCAGATCGTCGCCAGACAAGTTGAAATCCTTGTAGACCGATTTCAAGCCTTCGGGGGTAACGGCTTCCACACCCACCAGGGCGCCCTTGATCCGGGCTTTCTTCATGGCATCCAGAAACCCGGTGTCTTCCGCGGCCTCCATGGTGATCTGCGTGAAGAAGGTCATGTCTTTCGGCAGTTCCGACAGCCTCTCCATGAGTTCGAACCGTTCCTTGCGCATAGCCTCAAGCTGAGCGACCCTTGCCTGATTGTTCTGTCGCTTTGCAAGTTCGATGTCTGTCAGGGTGACGGGATAAAAATTGTCGTCCGCCAAAGCGATGAAGCTGAAACCTCGGCGGCGCAGCTCTACAATTTCCTCGACGACGCTGTCGGTCGCCCGCTGCCGGGGGCGTTGTCCATCCGTGCGCCATACCGAACAAAACGAGCAGTGTTTGGCGCATCCGCGCACCGTCTGCACGGATGCCCACATATAGCTGTTCGTGGGCAGCAGATCCCACCGGGCCGGCTTCAGGTCAGCCGGTTCTACTTTTCCGCCGTTGTAAATGCGTTGAGGAACGCCGGCTGCGCAGTCACTGAGAACGCGGTTCCAGATAAGGTCGCCATCGCCCTTCACCACCACATGTGCACCGCCCTGCTCAAATGGCTCCTCTGGATACAGTGTGGAATGGATTCCCCCGAACACAACCCAGGCGCCCCGCTCGCGTGCCGCGCGGCCCACTTCGTATCCTCGTAATGCGTTGCCGGTGTGAATCCCAATGCCCACGACGTCGCCTCGCTGAACGCGCCCCAGATCCAGGTGTACCAGAGTCTCATCGCAGATTTCGGGATCTCCGAAGGATTGGGTAGTCGCTGCGGCCAGCACATAAAGCCATCGTGGCGTGATCACTGCGGTTCCGAAGGAGGTATCGCTTGGATTGACGAGGTGTATGGTCATTGTTCGCTGAAATCAAAATGGGTTACCGGCACTTACGTCCTCAGCTATTCTATAGTCCGTAACTGAAATTTACCTGAGGAATCGCGACCGAAGGAACGAGTAGAATAACAGAGAGTAGTTTGACGGGTCACGCCAGCCGTCTTTATTTCCCTCTCTTCCTGAACTCGCGCTTAAGAAATCTTGCGAGCTTGGCTTCGAGCTCCGCCCGCGGCCTCGTCCATCTCTCGGCGCTCGTGCGAATGATATTTCCACGCCGCGCACGATGCTGAGAAGGCGCAAAGGGCTGGTAGCCGTTCACGAGTTGCGGTGTCGTGGGGGATGCCGAGGTGCCCGTTCTCCGTTCGCGAGGTTTCAGCGTGCGTACATAAAACGCGTAATCAGGCAGCGTTTGGAGGCTCGAAGCCGGGATCTCCAGAGCGAACTCGCTTGCAAGGCGGAGTGCATCCGTTCCGCTCACCCGGAAGCTTACGAGCGTTCCGCAATTTGTAAATACCGCTGCGGCATCGTCCGGGGAAAGGGACTCGATTCCCTGCGTAGCGATCGTGAGGGGCACGAGAAATTTACGGGTCTCTGAAAAGAACGATTCAAAGTCGCCGATAAAGTTCTGCGCCTCTTCGGCGTAGAGCGGATGCGGTACACGATCTTCCTCCGGCACGTCATAGCGCGAGAGCGCGGCGATCTTGTGCTGCAAAAGGATGAGCGATCCCAAGAGCCGCGCATTATCGGACCCGATCGCGCCTTTCGAGAGATCACAAAGCAGAATCTTCTTGCCATCGATAACATCACGAAATCGGAACGTGGACTGGGCCGGACCGATCACGGCCCGGATGCGGGGATCGGTAAGGAACGGTCGCACTTTGTTCAACACCGGAGAAATCGCTTCTTCCCGGAACTGCGGCGTCCATTTGTTGAACGTGCTTTCAAAGAAGCTCTTCACGGCCGGATTCTTCACCTTGCGCAAGATGACGTCACGGTATGACGCGTCGTTGAGAAAGCGGGGCAGATTCCAGAGCGACGTTGGGGAGGGGTGTTCGATAAGGGCGTAGAAACTGTTCCTGAAGATGTCTTCCATGCGCGCGCCCACGGTGAATGCCTCCGGCCACAGCTTTTTGAAAATCCCCATCATGTTATCAACCACCAGACCGTCGAACTCCTGGCCCGGCGAATCGAGCAGGTTCAGCGGGATCGCGCGGGTGGAATCCTTCGGATCAAAATAAATCACGTCGCCGGTCCGTGAGCTCGGAATATGGTTGTCGAGGATGTCGTCCACAAGTTGGCCGTGCGGGTCGACGACTGAAACACCAGCGCCGGAGTCGATATCCCACGCGATCATGTTGCGCATGAGGGTACTTTTGCCAGCTCCGGTGGCGCCAAAAATAGCGAGATGCTTCCGGCGCGTCTCGGGTGAGATGGTGAAGATGCCATCTTCTTCTTGAAACCAATTCTCGTCTTTGGTGCCGATAGGGACGTGGTCGAGCATGGTGGGTGACCGTTGAATTTTAACTGGAGATGGCGAACTGAAGAATGCACAGGGGCTGACGTAGTGCGTGGGTTGACGAATGTTGCCTATTTGGTATTGTTCAGATGCGACAAATCTTTCAATTGGAGAAGTCGCGCCAGCTGTACTCACCGATATGAATCGCACTGCTACTAAACCGAATAATCCGCACGTCTTTGAAGAGGCGCGGGAGGCCATCATCAAGCTCACGACGTTGAGCCGCGTTTTGACGCGTGCGGAACTCGAAACACTCGAACTGCTGTTCGATAAGCGGGCGATGACGATCATCGGCAAGAGTCTGGAGGAAGCAGAGCGCGGAACGTATGAGCCGATTACCACAATCCGGTAAATGGACGAACGCTATCGCGTCTACATCACCCCATCGGCCCGCAAAGAAGTGAAGCGCTTTCCGAAGCGTGTGAAAGACGCCATTCTCGACGCAAGCGCCATTCTTGAGCGGGAGCCGTTTGTCGGCGAGCGCCTCACGGGCTCGCTTCATATGCTCTACTCGTTCCATTTCGCTGCTGGCGAATCACAGTATCGGATCGCTTACAGCCTGGACCATCCGCGGCAACTGGTGATCGTGCATCTGATCCACAACCGCGAGAATTTCTATGAGAAGCTCAAGCGGATCTTTCACTGAAGGTTGCAGCTGGCGGGTTGGTACCCACTTATGCCGGACGGGCCAAATGTCAGCTCAACCGTTAACTGAGGTCTCACTGCGGCCTTAACAATTAACGCTCCCATCGCGGAGAGCCATCTTTACCGTAAAACCGCTTGCCCTATTACTCTAGTTGCTTCAACAATAAAATTTAAGAATTCCTGGCGCACGAGGAAAAAGCTTGGCTCCACAAGCCTGCGGAGTTCAGCAGCTTTGTGTACGTCATCGTGAAAATAGTGGCCGTTGATCCATAGGTCTGCAATCTGCTCCGGCTTTACCTCTTGCCCGTGAAATTTTAGGCTAAGTTGACTTCGCTGAACGTGCCGCTTCCATCCCTCTTGGTAGGTGACGATATGGCTCTTCAACTCATCGCTTGTGAAGTGCTTATGGCAGAGTCCATGGATGGAGCGGATGAAAACTGGCTCGGTTGGACTGACAAACTTACGGAAGCTTATGAGATACGATCGGAGGTCTTCCTCATCTGGTTCAACGGACCGAAACATGGTCGGCTGATTGACCCCAAATGACACCTGCCATTCGCTCGATAAGCCAGAAGAACGGAGAATGCGCATGCGGCTAAGTTCGTCCGTCCGCGTTACGAACAGTTCAAGCGTTTCCCGAGCCGATAAACCTGAGGCATGATGTCGCATACTAAGCCAAATAACCTAGGAACACAACTTTTCCCGTTGTTGAGCTCCTCTATAAACATAATACCAGTGCAATGTTCAATGGATTTGAATGCGAATGCATTGGCGTTGGCGCTCCTATCGGAGTAGGGCGTCCAAGGATAGCTCGTCCAACGATAGAAAATGGTATGCTCGCCGCTGCGCCGTAGACATCGTGGGATAGAGCGATGCCCGAAGTTTGTCGGCCCTCGCCGTGGTTTGGGTGACGATCGCGACTTGAAAATAGTCGATACCGAACTTCGCGACATGGCGCTGCTGTTGGTGATATGTGGCATAGGCGTTGATCTTCTGGGCGATGCGGGCGTGGGACATCGTGCCCACGTCCGCCTCTAGGAAGAAATGCAGTCTATTCTTCGCGGTTGGCGGGTTCGCGTACCGGAGAGTGAAATAGGCGTCCGGACGGATCGGGAGCTTTCCGTCCGTCGTCTCTACGCTGTCCCACAGTTTGGGCTGATCATGCTGCCAGGCTTCGAGCCGGATTTGGCCACTGCGAGGGAGAATCAGGAGTTTCGTATGGATGCTCGCGACCAGAAGCGCGTGGGGGATCATGAGGTCCTTCCATTCCGTCTCCCGGCGTCGCCGATCGGTAAGCTCTTGGGGCGCATATCCGCCGTTTATGAGTACGGGGAAACCCTCGGAGCCAATCACGTACAGTCCCTTATGTGGCCTAGGCTTCAGGCGCGTGAGATACCGCTCCTCCCGGAGCTTCGGCAGGCGACGCTCCAGTGCTTTCTGCGAACGATTGGTGAGCACAGCCAGGTGGTCGATGGTCGCCACGCGAAGCTGGTAGACGTAATGCACGATCTCCGCGTCCCGCTCATTAAATTGGAAACCGGTGCTGCTCATTGGTGGGGGGGATATGCCCAACGGGTTGGTCTCGAAATTCTACCATCCATCGCGAAGTTTGATAATCGACGCCAACTTGACCCATGTCCCAATCCGGTGTTCAATACGCGAGCTGCCTGCTCCTCTCTGCCTCCGGACGCGTCGAGTGTCCGCGCAATCGTGCAAGCGCCTTTCGCCAGCGACGAAATCGCACAACACCCGTTGCTGTAGAGGGCGCTTGCGCCCGCACGACGGCAGAGACAATCGGAACCGCTCTCAACGGCGGTTGGAGCAGACGCTTGCGTCATTGAGAGATGCTTCGCCTGCTTGGAGCGGGCAGCCCCCGTTGGGGGCTGCCCTCCCGTTCATTATTTTGAAAATCGTCGGAATCGGTTTGCCGGATCTTTCCGGCAATCTTTTGAATTTTTTCCGGCTCGGCGTTGCCGAGCCGTGCACAACACCATTTGGAGAAGCGGCAATTGCCGCTTTCTCGGCTCACCAAGTAATTAGTTGTCGCCCACCAGGAGCCCGGAGCGGTTAGCGGAGGCCGCAGCCAGGCGGTTACGCCATGGCAAGGCGGCGATAGCGCCGGCTGATGCCGATTTGGTCGATTCCCCACCTATTAGGTGGGCGACCCGAACGAAGTGAGCCGGTAGGAAAGCGGCATCAGCCGGCGGTTAAGCCGGCGACTGGTGGGCGTGCTAGTTACGCGATAGCACACGTTTTGCGGGCCTTTTGGCACGCGCGGTAGTTTACCAGGGTGTAGGAATGATTCCTACAGGCATTCCTACATGGATTCCTACGGCTCCAAACATAGGTTTCACATAAGGATGAATTCTCTCAAGCGTAAGAGCGCTTACTTAATTTTCTTTACCAGCTCGACCAAAAGTTCGAGAAGCTGCTTGCCTTCTTTGCTGTTGGCTAGGGCAAAGAGCGTGGCGGGACTCTTCTCGCCTGCGGCCGCGATAATCTCCTCCTGGCCGAATGACTTCTCGCCTATCTGGACGCGGAATTTGTTCTGTTCGTCCGTAGGAAGAGGAGCAAGGTACGGGCCGATTGCTTCAAGCTCCAAGGCAAGCCTGCGGTTACGCCTTTCCGAGTTGAATAACTTGTCTGCCTGGGTTCCCGCATAGGCGGCGATGACCCCGAGCGATGCGAGAAAGACGACTCTTCCGGCAAATCCACCCCAGTTGAAGGCCCCCTTATCGTCCGAGAGAAGATAGAGCGTTTTGTACGCCATGAAGCTTAAGGAAATCATCGCGGCAACGGTGATGCTCTGCCACATCCACATCGTGCGTCGCGCATGATTGGCGGCGCGAAGATACCCCGAAGTAACGCCAAGGTTGCCGATAACGCCGACCAGCTTTTCGACGCGGAGTTTGTCGGATTCGATTTCCGAGAGGAGTTTCTGTGACTTGGCCGCATACTCCTGGTGAAGATCTTCCGTCTTCTGTGCGGAAGCTGAACGCAGTTCCGCTTCATCCTTAGCGAAAACGGCGTCACGGTCCGATAGCGTTGAGCGAAAGGTCTCCAGCATCTCCTTGAACGAGTTCTCCTGCTGGCTCGAAACAGCGACGAACTGAGTGCTTCGTTGGTCCTGCCCTGCCGAAAACTGGGCCTGATGCTCCGATGTCAAACGAGTAAGCTCTTGCTGAGAGCTGGCTAGTGTTGTGGCGAATTCCTGATTTCTCTTCTCCTGTCCCTCGGAAAACTGACGCTGATGGTCGCTTACTACTTGGGTGAGCTGCTCGCGTTCTCTTTGAAAAGCATTCGACAATTCGCCGAAACTCTCCTTCAATCGGTTGGCCTCGATTGTGCTTTGCTGGCGGAATTCCTGTGCTTCCTTGAGTTGGCGCTCGAAGTCAGCCCTAGACGCGATCGCGGATCTGGCAAGTGCGCCGAGCTCCTCAGGTGTTTCAAGGGTCGGAACCTTCATGACTTCGCCGAGCGCCGAGTCTACCGCTGTATTGGCGTTGGCGACTCCGGAAGCATCCCTGCCCCCGGTGAATGCCTGAATTGCTTCCCGCGCCTGACTAAGTAGCGATGCAATGGCGTCAAAGGGCGCCGGGAACGCAATCAGTGGGTCGGTAGCCGCGAGCCTCTTACCGATGAAAGCCAAGGCTGCGCGCACACGTTCGAGTCCTGCCAAGCCAACGGCGTCAAGCTGGGAGAGGGGGATAGCTTGGTCAATGGCCGGTCCCAGCAAACCCATCTGCTGCCAGACGGCATGGTCCCGTATGCGTTCATCCCATTGACTCATTGAATGCCTCCAATAACTGCCTAAAGTGTTGTTGGAACAACATAAATGATAACCAAATCAGATCGTTTGCTGGGGAATCATCGTGATGTGTATTGGGTCGTCGCGGGGGTCGAAATCTGATCCGCAACAACACCTGAACGCGAATCTTGTTTTGGAAGTTGGAACGCTTGTTGGCAGGCATGCTGAGTCAGCGAGTATGATTGAAAAGCGAAACGGCCATAAGGCAAGATTACAAGTCTCTAGTCCGCGTAGTACTTTCCCGCTTGAGATTAGGCTGGTAGGCGTTGTGACTATTTCATAATGGAAGTACAATATTGAGAATTGCTCCACTAAGCGAGGGATAATGGCCAAACAAGCGAACGTTATTTCCCATTGGGATCAGCTCATCGAGAATTTCCAAGCGTCATCGCTCGAATTCTACAACTCAGTCGAGAAGGCTCTTGAAGGACGGGCGGTGCCTGAGATCCACTGGTCGCGAGTTGAACACAAAGAGGGCGGCCTCGCGAGTGCCAAGCGGCAATACTTGCGCACGCACCGAGGCAAGTACGCATTCGATATCTGCGCCGCACCGTTTGGCACGGGATTCTTCGTTTCCTGGTGGTTTACGGAGCCGCCGCTCCCGTTTGCGTTCCTCTACACGCTCGCGTTTCTGTTTGCCGTCGTGATCGCGATGAATATTGCCTTCGGCGTTGGCATGGCGATCGGAGCTGCGATGAATGGCTATGCTCTCGGCCTCTTCCTTGGCGGATGCGTCGCCATCTTTGGTGTGCCGGCATTCTTGTGGCTCATCGGCAATGGTATCCGGCAAGGAACGATACCGGGGGAACGGACAGTGTTCGCGATGCCGCTCGTTGGTTGGATCTATGAACGGATCTTTGCACGGTCGACCTTCTATGCCATGGACACGGCGCTCATGTTCCAGAAGGCGGTGCACCAGGCCGTCCAAGAGGTGATCGAGTGCATGACGGCGAATAAAGGCGTTCGGGCGCTCACCGAAGCCGAGCGCAAACCGATCATGAGGCAATTTGGGGCTTCCGCCTGAGTTCTAGGTCATGGCGTGCAACGGTCCTGCCTGGGAAGCGCTCACGCGCCAATTCTATGACTGGGAAACGCGAGGGAGAGGATGGCAGGTCTTTGACGCCCCCGTGGCGCTGGAACCGCCATTCCGGCAGTTCTTCGGTCACTTCGTATCGGCTCCGCCGGGAACTCCAGTAGATGATGGCCGCCGACCGACCTTCCTAAGCTCCGTTATCGACGGCATCTTCAAGCCGCCTGGGCGTCCGGAGATTGCCCCGCACGAGGAGACGGAACAGGAGCCGGTTTACGTAGCGAGCGATACTCGCCTCATTGAAGTACGCGCCGTCTTGCCACCTGAAACGAAGATCACGAAAGATGCCGCCACTCAATTCCTTATGAGCCTTGGCCATGGGTCTCGGCCGGCAAGCTTTGAGATTGTGGGAACCGATGAAGCAGTCATCGTGCAACTTGCCGCGGCCGAAAGCGACCGCAGGCAGGTGCGCGAACAGCTCCGAGCATACTTCCCGGAGGCATTACTCTCGGAATCGCGCGGCTACCTGGAAGCCCTCTGGGACACGACGGGCGCGAAAGCGACAGCGGTCGTCGACTTTGGCCTTTCGAAGGAATTCATGCGGCCGCTGCGCTCGTTCGAGCGTTTTGATCCCGATCCCTTGGCGGGACTCATTGGTGCCATGTCGGAGCTTGGTGCCGGTGAAGTTGCACTATTCCAAGTGCTCTTTGTCCCCGTGCGCCATCCGTGGCCGGAGAGCATCATGCGCGCTGTGACCGACGGTGCGGGGGATTCGTTCTTCGTTGACGATCCCGTGATCGTGAAACTCGCGGAAGAGAAGATATCCTCGCCGCTCTTTGCGGCGATAATCCGCGTGGCTGCCCAGAGTCCGAAGAGCAAACAGGCTTGGCGGATTGCTCAAGCTATAGGAAAATCGCTGCGGCAGTTCACGGAAGCCGGGAGCAACGAACTGATCCCGCTCGCAAATGATGGTTATGACGACGCGCAACATTCAGATAATGTGATCGCGCGGCGGAGCTGTCGCGCCGGGCTCATTGTGAACCGCGATGAATTGGTGTCGCTCGTTCATCTGCCCTCTGCCTCCGCGCGGTCGGCGAAGCTGAAGCGCGAAGAGCGCAAGACCAAAGGTGCGCCCTCGCTCGCGTTTGGCCATGCACTGATCCTTGGTGAAAACCATAACGTGGGCAAAACGGTGCGCGTTTCGATGAGCACCGAACAGCGTGTCCGGCATATGCACCTCATCGGTGCTTCGGGCAGTGGTAAATCCACCTTGCTCTTGAACCTCATCGTTCAAGACATCGAACAGGGGAGCGGGCTCGCCGTTCTCGATCCGCACGGCGATCTTATCGACCAAGTGATCACCCGTATTCCCGAGGAGCGAATCAAGGATGTGGTGCTTCTCGATCCGTCTGACGAAGCGTATCCCGTCGGCTTCAACATACTTTCGGCGCATTCCGATCTTGAGCGCAACCTTCTGGCTTCGGATTTAGTTTCAGTTTTCAAGCGGCTCTCGACGAGTTTCGGCGATCAGATGACGACGGTCCTGGGGAACGCGATTCTCGCGTTTCTTGAGAGCACGGAGGGAGGGACGCTGTCGGACTTGCGACGATTCTTAGTTGAGCCAGGCTTCCGGCGAGCGGTTTCTTCAACCGTCCAGGATTCCGAAATCGTCTATTACTGGCAGAAGGAATTCTCGCTCCTTACCGGCAAACCGCAAGGGCCGATCCTCACGCGGCTCGATACCTTCCTTCGGCCGAAGGTGATCCGGTATATGGTTTCGCAAAAAGAGAACCGGCTGGATTTTGCGGAGATCATGAACGGCCGGAAGATCCTGCTCGCAAAGCTCTCGCAAGGCCTGATCGGAGAGGAGAACTCCTATCTCTTGGGCACGCTCATCGTATCGAAGCTGAACCAAATCGCGACGAGTCGGCAGAACATGGCGGCGTCACTCCGCCAGCCGTTCTATCTCTACATCGATGAGTTCCATAACTTCATGACGCCTTCGCTTGCGGCGATCCTGTCCGGCGCCCGGAAATACAATTTGGGGTTGGTGCTCGCGCATCAAGAATTGCATCAGCTCTCGAACCGCGACGGAGACATCGCTTCGGCCGTCATTTCAAATCCGTACACCCGCGTTTGCTTTCGCCTCGGGGACTTCGATGCGAAGAAACTCGAAGACGGATTCTCGTTCTTCAAAGCGAAGGATCTCCAAAACCTGAGTGTGGGCGAAGCGATCGTTCGTATGGAGCGGGCGGAATATGATTTCAATTTGAAAACCGTTCCGATGTCTTTGGTTGAGCCATCGCTTGCGGCAAGCCGCCGCGAAAGGATCGTTGCCTCTTCACGGGAACGATATGCGAGAAGCCGAGAAGAGGTGGAGACGGTTATCCGGGCTGGTCGCGAAGCGGCGGAGTCGGAGGTGGTTTCTCATGGGAAGCGGGCCAGATTGCGCGTGGAGATCCCGCTTCCTTCCACAAAGGGAGCGCGGGCGTCGGAAGCTCCGAACCAAACCGCAGAGCCACAAGCTCCCGGACGGGGAGGGGAACATCATAAGTATCTACAGCAGCTCATCAAACGTTGGGCGGAAGGCAGAGGATACCAGGTGACGCTCGAAAAGCCGGTACTCGACGGCATGGGTATCATCGATGTCGTTTTGGAGAAGGGCGGGCTCGCTCCCATTGCGTGCGAAATTTCCATCACAACACCGGTTGAACATGAACTGAAGAATGCAGAGAAGTGCCTGGTTGCCGGATACGAGCATGTCTTTCTCGTTGCCCCGGATAGGGATACACTCGCCCGCGTGAGGGCTCGCGCTACTTCGGTGTTGACTCCAGCCCAACTGAAGAAAGTTCGGTTCGTGCTACCCGAGGAAGTGTTTGCTTCAGTTTCAGTGCTCGATGCCGGGGCCACGTCGCGGGAAGGGGACGGGGCGAAGCAAGACTCAAAGGAACTGCTCACCGCCAAAGAGGTAGAAGAGCTCGTCCGGATCGATGTGAAGACAATCTATGGCTATGTGCAAAAGGGACTGATACCCTATGTTCGGATTCAGTCGAACCTGCGGTTTTTGAAGTCAGAAGTGCTCGCGTGGGTGGCGGACCACAGTTCGAAAAGGCGGAGAAGGTGACACTCTCAGCCATTTTGGTGTCTGTTTGGTGTCTATTTTGAAAGGGCACCGGAGAGTTCTCTGGAGACTATAGAGACTGTGCAGACTCGGCGTAAGAGAATGGAATGAACGGGATGCGCACCTGGTGCCGAAAGCTCAATGGTTTGCGTGAGCGCTGAGTTCGAATCCCCCCCTCTCCGCCATTGTTATTTTCAATGGTTTAAAGCCAATCAACTCCCTTCGTGGTGCAATATGGTACGACGAAGCATGGCGCTCAGCCTCTATCGCCGTCACCGCCGGGAGTGTAAAGCCGGGCATCCTCATAACCATCTCTCGAGCGAATTTGACGAACGGAAGCGCGGCTGGAAACGTTGCGAATGCCCGATCGTAATCTCGGGAACGCTCGCCGGAAAGTTCCGCCGCCACAGCACCGGCAAGTTATCAGTTCCCTTGAGACCAGCTCCTTCAGAAAATCCACTTCGTCGTCGGAAATCAGAACCGTGCGAGCCAACTCTTCGTCACCATGCGCCAGCGCATCCAGGCTCCTGCGAACCATATTTTCGACCAGGCCTGCCATCCGCGGAATATCGATCAATGGATTTACCGGCGCATGCCGCATCAGCGAGAGAGCCCGATGCGTGATGTTGACGGCCAGATCGCCCATCCGCTCCAGGTCGCCATTGATCTTGATCGCGGCAGTCAGATAACGCATGTCCCCGGCCATAGGCTGATATAGCGCCAGCAGGCGGGTGGCAAACTCATCGATCTCAAGGTCCTTCTGATTGATGAGGGCCTCTTTCCAAAACACGTCCTTCGCCGCCGCCTCGTCGCGATGAACCAGCGCCACGATGCTTTGATGGATCGCCGATTCCACCAGTCCTGCCATCTCCAGAAGCCGGTTCTGCAATTCGTCCAGTTGTTCTCGAAAGCGAATCAACGTCTTGCTATGTCGCCCTTCCCGCATAACCAGTACAGCACGAATTACCGCCGGGTCGGCTTGTTAATCGCAATGCTACACTGGCGAAAGCTGGTATGACGCACAGACTCTGAAATGTTGAAGTGCCCGGCGTGACCGGGTCACGAGCCGAGACCATCGACCCGTAGGCGGCTATCTTCGCGCGTACTGCGGGCCAGGATGCCCGGCAGAATGCGAGGAAAGATGACCACCACTGCAGAAACCTACGAATCCATGCTTGAGCGGGTGTGCACCGATAGTGTCTGCCCCCACGCTGCTGCTGTCGATCGAGACAGCGCTTTTCCAACGGAGTCGATCCGGGTTCTCGCTGCGGCCGGACTTCTGGGCGCGCTCAGTTCCACCGGCTCCGGCGGCCTGGACCTCGGACTTCCCGGCGCCGCGCGCATCGTACGACGCATCGCCGAAGAGTGCGGGTCGACGGCCATGGTTTTGACGATGCACTATTGCGGTGTCGCGGTACTGGAGGCGCACGGGCCAAAGGAGGTTCGCGCTGCTGCAGCGTCGGGAGCACACCTCAGCACGCTGGCATTTAGCGAATCTGGAACGCGGAGCCATTTCTGGGCACCTGTCGGCACCGCATCCTCGCTCGATGGAAAGGTCCAACTGAACGCCAGCAAGAGCTGGATCACATCGGCTGCGCACGCTACGGCCTACGTCTGGTCATCGCGTCCGCTCGCGGCAGAGGGCGCGAGCACCATCTGGCTGGTTCCCGCGTCGTCGCCCGGACTTACCGTGGCAGGCCCGTTCGAAGGCTTGGGGCTTCGCGGCAACGACTCGTCACCGGTCCGAGCGGAGGATGTCCACGTCCCTCCGGCCGCGATGCTCGGGGGCGACGGCCAAGGATTCGAAATGATGATGAACATCGTGCTGCCGACGTTCGCGGTTTTGACCGCGGCCTGCTCGAACGGTCTGATGTCGGGCGCCATCCGCCGGACAGTGGAGCACGTCACCAGCACGCGCCACAGCGATACGGGCGCTGCTTTGTCGGAGCTGCCCACGATCCGAAACTACGTCGCACGAATGCGCGTGAAGGCAGATCTTTCAGACGCTCTGCTCGGCGACACTATCGCGGCAATCACCGCCAAGCGGGCCGACGCCATGCTGCGCGTACTGGAGTGCAAGGCGGCGGCCGGAGAATCCGCCAACGAAGTGCTCGATCTGGCGATGAGGGTATGCGGTGGCTCTGCGTTTCGGAAAGAGGTTGGAGTCGAGCGATTCTTTCGCGATGCGCGGGCGGCCGGCGTCATGGCGCCCACCACCGACGTCCTCTACGATTTTCTGGGGAAAGCCGTCTGCGGCATGCCGCTGTTCTGAACGGAATCAAGACATGACCGAGAATCCACTTCTGTTGGGCGCTGTCGCCTATGACCCGAAAGTCGTCACGATCTGGGATGGTTTTCAGAGTTATTTCAATTCGCACGGACTTGAATTCGATTACGTGCTCTATACCAACTACGAACGTCAGGTGGAGGCGCTTTTGGCCGGCCACATTGACGTCGCCTGGAATTCGCCGCTGGCCTGGCTACAGGCCGAACGGATCGCAGGCCAGCTCGGGCAACGTGCCGCGGCCATTTGCATGCGTGACACGGACCGCGACCTTGTTTCCGTGATCGTGACGCGCGAGGGCGGTCCTGTTCGGAGCGTAAGCGACCTGAAGGGCCGCCGTGTCGCGGTTGGCGCGAAGGATTCACCGCAAGCGACGCTTATTCCGCTTTATCACATCGCGCAACAAGGTCTTGAGCCGAATCGCGACTTTGAGGTGCTCCCTTTCGACCAGTTGGCCGGCAAGCACGGGGACCACATCGGAGGGGAACGCGATGCCGTGCGGGCACTCATTCGCGGAGACTGCGATGCCGCCTGCCTGATCGACGGCAACCTTCTTCTGTTCGCGCAGGAGGGCACTCTTCCGGCGGGGTCCGTCCGCACGATTGCGGCCACGCCTTTGTACGATCATTGCAACTTCACTGTAATCGATGGCAGAATGTCCAGTTCACTGGAACTTTTCCGGAAACTCCTGCTCGCCATGTCCTACGAAGATCCCGATGTTCGCCGGCTTCTCGACCTGGAGGGCTTAAAACGCTGGCTGCCCGGCCGAACAGATGGCTACCAGCTCCTGTCGAATGCAGTCGGTCATTTTGGGTACCTCGACGAGTTCGTCCGGGCCGTGGCCGCGAGATGCGCGTAGATCTTGATGATCTCGGATTCAACAGCGGCGGCGCGCTGCTAGTGAAGCGCGCATTGCGCCTGGCGGGGCCGGCGGAGTCGGTCACTGTGACGGGTCGTTCTCCCGATTTAGCGGTACACGTACGAGCCTGGAGCCGTGCTGAGGGACATGATTTCCGATGGGTGGAAGATTCCGCGAACGGTTACGCGCAACTCGTCAAAGGGCCCACGGCGGACCAACGCTGGTCCGGCGCGGAGCGAGCAGGTGGCGCTGATCCTCGCGAACGTACAGCCGTGCTTGACCGCCCGCCCCACCGCTGGGGCCTGGCAGGCCGAGGAGCTCTGGTCGAGGCGGGCTCACCAGAGTTTCATTTTTCTCTCGATCGCAAAGCGGAGATCTGGTCTGCCGACGCGATCCGGATGTACGCACAGGCTGCTGCGGCTCAGTGGGATCCGGCGAAGGCCGTGCCCTGGGATGTGAAGTTCGATCTGCCGGAAGAGGTAGAAGACGCAATCGTACAAATCATGACGTACCTCGTCGAGAATGAGACTGCCGCGCTGGTGGTGCCCAGCCGCTTCGTCGCACAGATCCACCCGCATTTTCGTGAAGTCATGCAGGTGCTTGCCATCCAGGCCGCGGACGAGGCGCGGCATATCGAGGTATTCACACGGCGCGCTCTGTTAAAACGCAAGGAACTCGGCCTCTCGACAACCGGCGGGCAGGCTTCGCTTCAGACGTTGGTGGAGGAGCCGAACTTTGCCATCGCGTCGTTCCTGCTGTCCGTGCTGGGTGAGGGGACCTTTCTGAACCTGCTCTGGTTTCTGGAACGTGTCGCGCCCGATCCGATCACTTCGGCCGTCTGCCGCCTTGCCGCCCAGGACGAGGCGCGCCACGTGGCATTCGGCATGTCGCATCTGCGTGAACACATTCAACGCGAACCATCGACTCGACAGACACTGATGAACGCGGTTCGGCGCAGGCACGAAACGCTCCGTCATACCGCTGGACTGAACGCCGAGGTCTTCGATGCTCTGGTGCTGCTTGCGGCTGGATCGTGGGAAGGCGCGGATATCGCCATGGGTCACGCTTCCGTTTCGGCTCTCAACCAGGAGATGCATATTGGGCGCAAAAGACGCCTCCTGAAGCTTGGCTTCGAAGACGCGGATGCGGATGAGATGTCCACTCTCCATACGCGGAATTTCATGTAGACAGTCCGTTGTTTAGCGAGCACCTTACGCGTTATTCGGAAATAACCCGCCGATGTACAACACCCTGTCGCTTTGGAACCCAGCTCACTGGGACTGTGTAGCGCGAGGTTCACCCCGGATTGCAATCTGGGAGATGAGATTCGGAGGGCCGTGTGGGCGCGATCCTGCACTCCATTTTCGCTCCATTGAGAACACCTCAAGATAGTCGCGGCGGCAGAATCATTTCGCGTGCCGTCTCCCGAAGATCGGTCCTGTTGCGGAGAATGGCTTACGAATCCCCATGTCCTGGATCTCCACAACCGGACCCCGAACCGTAAAGGACTTGCGAAGCTGAATGAACGAACTGCTTTGCAGTTCTCGCTGGCTCCGCAACTCCTACATCTGTGGGGTGCGGTAGATGTGATAAACGTACCCTCCACCGGTGTGATGTCGCTCGCCAGTGCTCGGGTCGTGGCGGGGGATAGTGTCTATTTGAAAACAACGCTGTCGAAAGAGAGCGAAAGCAGTTGCTACACTAAATTGCCACTTCGGAGCGTCTGGCGGGGATTGGCTTCATAACTCACCTCGATTCTTCGGACGACGATTTCACCGGATGGACCGCCCGACTGATTCGGAAAAAGGACGAGGTGTTTGAAATAAGTCGGCGCCTTCGTCTGCCCGCGACCGATCCCGGCACCGAAATCGTTGAAACCAGTGTGGGGGAACCATACCTTTTGCTTCAGTAAATTGTGAGCAAGTTTCCGATCACTGTACGGATTTTGTACAAAGCGTCTCCCCGCGCAACTATACGATGGGATGTTAGCCATCAGGGCATGGATTCGAAAATCGAATTCGGAGTGCTGCGAGGCTGCGGTCCTAATGGGAAGCATGGCTTGCACCTCCAACTCTTCATAGTTACGCGACCCATATATGGCGATCGGTAGCGCCCTCAGCTCACGGCAACACGGCCACAATCAAGTATCCCTACGTCCCAAAATTCTCGTTGAGTGCGGCGATTGTCCTCCAGAACGCGCGCCAAAGGCTGAAGTGGTCAGCCGGCAAACCAAGCGCCGTAATCGTCAAGTTGTAGCAGAGCTTTCGAATAGGCTTTATGAATGCCCACCCGTAAGCGCGGAGCATCAGGACGTTGTCTGTTGTATCGATTAAGGACATGCCCGCGGCGAAGAGCGCCGGGAAGACCAGGATTGTCCACAATGGCAGTCCCGTTGACGCTTCCGAGGCGGATAGCCCAAGAGTCCGATCTCCGTTGCTGTATCGAAGCCGAGGCCAAACAGCAAACCCAGCGGGTACATATGAGAACTCTTGCGAATCAGCGCAAACATCGGACGGAAGAAGCGAAACAGCAAGCCTCGGCTATTGAGCAGCAAGTCGAAGTCTTCTTCGCGGTATCGCTCACCGCGCCGGACCCGACGGAAAGCGAGATAGGTCCAACAGAGTACAAATGCGTTGACGATGGCTATTCCGAAAAGGAACAGAGAAGACACGAGCGTTCCAATGACGCCCCCGATTTGTTTTGCGGATTCGACGTGGTGCTGCAGACAGAGAGCTGCGCCGGCAATCATGATCGACCCGAGGATCACGATTCGTGGAATGTCCGAGCGAGAACATGAAGCCGGCGGCGACGGGGTGCTTTCCCTCCTGCATCAGCTTGCGGGTTACGTTGTCGATGCCTGCAATGTGATCGGCATCCACCGCGTGACGCAGCCCAAAACTGTAGGCAAGAAAAGCGGTTCCCAGGAGAACCGGAAAATGGCGAAACGCCACGACGGCCCAAATTCACACTCCACAATTTAGCGCAAGAAGGAATCCGTAGAGTGCAAGACCTTTGGCTCGGACGTTGTCCGTTGCGTCGTCGAGGACGCTCAGCAATAGCCGATGCATGGAGTTCTTGGTCAGAGCCTCACTGAGAACAGCTTCGATGGGCTGTGCGACGGGATTGTTAGCTGGTGGTGTCACTCGTCTCGATATGGCCGACAACTGCGACATCCATCAAAAACTCCTTCGTATCCCGAATCGTATCTGAAACGGTTCTACCGGGTGGAAAACGTCTGTGAATGCCGCATCGGCCGTTGGTGTTATCCGGGCTGTAATAGGCGTAGTCGATCTCGTGATCCTTGCCGTTCCGCAAATTCAAAGCCTCGACGACAAAACTCCATTTCCTGGTGATTCGATAACGGACCTCGGCATTGAGCAGTACCGTCGAAGCAGAACGATAAATTCCGTCCGAAGTCAGATCCCGGGGACCAAAGGCGCGCAGGCGCAAACTCGCCGAAAAGCGTTTGTAATCATGCATCGTGGCGCCTGCTGACGCCACCAATCCCACCGCTTCGGGTACCCGCTTGCCACCGGGGCTGTTCGGCGCCGCGTCATCCGCGTCGATATGGGTAAAAAAGGCTCTGGAATCCGCAAAGTCAAAATCAAAAGCCCAATGTTCGAGCGGCGTGTAGTAGTTCGCCCATTCAATGCCATAACGGTTGCTCGGCGACAACGAAGCGACCGTTCCTCCGGTGTCGCCATCCTGCAGCAGTTCGGATTGACTGTGGAGGTACCAGAGTGAAAATGTGCTTTGCAGATGTGGAGCGGCGGTAGTGCGCACGCCGACTTCCGACCCCTTCGTTTGGATTAGGGCCGGGATTCTCGACGTGGCCGTGGGAAATGGATTGTCCGGCGAAATCGGTTCCTCCTTCTGCGTTGCACCACGCGCGTCGTTGCTGTGGAAACTGAATCCGCCCTGTACATAGAACTCAGTCTTGGACCAGGGGCCGAAAATCAAACTCGCTTTGGGTTCGGGCATGAATTGGGTGACCGTGCCCGAATTGGCGGCCGCAAAGTTGACTACCGGAGCGCCGGGTAATTCGGTGGCGGTGTAACTCGGCGTCAGGCTGGTGACGTTATCGAATACTTCGTCGCCGCGGAAGGCGAGGACTGTGCGGAATCTTTCCGCCCACTGAAGTTTGTTCTCCACGTAAAAGCCGAACATCGTCTCGGTGAACCGATTCACATCCGTGTCCGCGGGCAAGACGGCTACCAGGTTCGGATCGCTGTTACATGCGTCGATGGGTTCGTCATTGCACGCGTTGATATCGTTCTTGTCCGTGCGCGCGCGGTTGTCGGTCCGGTAAAGGCCGTTGTGCACCCAATCGTTGCGGACCTGCAGGCCGAAGGTATTCTCCACCTTGCGGCCGAACCAATTGTTGAAAAGTGTATGGCGTACGTCGACTCCAAGCACAAAGCGGCTGTCCTGCTGTTCGAACTGATCACCCTTGACGGGGTCATCCAGGTAGTAAGTGAAATCCGAAAACAGATCGAGGTAGTAGTAGAAACCGTAGGCCATGATCTGCGTTCTGGAATGATCGTTCTGGCGATGCCATTCCGCCTGCAGGCTATGACGCTGCGAATTGCCGCCGTCAGTGGGGTTCAGCGCGCCGAAGAAACCAACCAGGGGCACCGCGGCGATCGGGATCTGGTCGCTTGAGTACCAGTTTCCGTGATAAGTGTGGGCCGTGATACTGAACCCATTGGCTTCATCGCCCTGGCTGTAGGTCAGGAGGCCGTTTAACTTGGAATAATTGTCCGAATATGTCCATGGACCGTCGTCGTGATAGAACTCGCCGCCGAAGAGCAAGTTGCCCGAGCCGACCTTTTCCGATACGCCGAAGACGGCCCGCTCATACCCATACATGCCGCCTTCCACCTGGAAGAAGTTCTCGGGCAGCGTCTTGTAGAATTCCAGATGGGCCGACCCGGCTGAGCCATAATCGCCGACATCGGCGTAATAGGGACCTTTCTCGTAATTCACCCGCTGCACAAGCTCCGGGATGACGATGTTCATGTCCGCGTACCCCTCGCCGTGCGCATGCGACGGCAGGTTCAGTGGCATATCATCGAGGAAAACGGCAAAATCCGTGCCGTGGTCGAGGTTGAAGCCCCGAAGGAAATATTGGTTCGCCTTGCCACCGCCGGCGTGTTGCGTGATGATGACGCCGGGTACCGTCTCCAAAACTTCCCCTGAACGAAGAATGGGACGATCCTCAAGTTCCGTTTGGCCCACCGTTCCCTGGGTGGCGGACTGGGCGATTCCGGTAAGGTCATCCGCGCGACCTTGCACGTTTACGCTGGGTCTCACAGACCCCAGGGCCAAAGAGATGCGGAATGGGGCGGGCGCCTCGGCGCCTATCGTGACGGGAATTTCTTTGGTTTCAAAATCGGCGTGAGATACCACGAGCCGATAATTACCTGCCGAGAGTCCGGAGATTGTGAAGGAGCCATTCGTATCCGACTCGGTCGTTTTGAGTACGGTACGGTTCGCGCTTTGAACCTGCACGGCGGCCCCGGCGACCCCGGCGCCAGAGGAATCGACGACAGTTCCCGATACAACCACGTCCGCGGCCCAGGCACACCACATTGTCGCGAAGAGGATGGAAGTGATGACGACCGGGCGTCGGGGCATAGGCTCCTTTCATCTGCGCTACAGATGTGAGAAACGTGCTACTGGCCTAAAAAGGGTAGCACGACGTATCAAACGGTGTTACGCACCAGGCGGGTGCTTCGGATTTCTGACCCGTCGGACAGGAGCCCGACAATGGGTGGATTGGCGCGCATTGGAATTGCGATTCCCGAAGAGCTATTGGAGGACTTCGACCGGCTGATCGAGAAACGCGGCCATGCAACTCGGTCTGAGGCCGTGCGCGACCTTGTGCGCCAGGAGTTCGCAAACGATCAGCAATGGACCTGGCGCGAGAATCAGGCCCTCGCGCGGCGGTTGCACGCCGCCAAACTCAAGGACGGCGCCTGCGTGGAAGAGATCGACTATCGCGCAACTCGTGGCTTGGACAAAAGCGCCATCCGTGCTTTGGCGCAGAAATTGGTCTGGGCTCAGAATCACGAAAACATTTTCGTGCTCGGGCCCACAGGTGTTGGCAAGAGCTTCGTGGCTTGCGCACTGACACAGAAGGCGTGCAGCGATGGATACTCGGCGCTTTACACTAGCGCCGCCGCGCTGTTTCGCGATCTGGCCATCGCGCCGGCCGACGGTAGCCTGCGCAGTTTGCTGGCCCGCCTGAGCCGCATCGACGTGCTGGTGATCGACGACTGGGCCCTCGCTCCACTCGCCGAACCGAGCGCCGCGACTTCCGGGAGTTCTGCGAGGATCGCTATCAACCTCGCTCGACCATCCTGACTTCGCAGCTTCCCGTCTCGCGCTGGCACGAGCAAGTCGGCGATCCAACCGCCGCCGACGGCCTGGTTCACAACGCTCATCGCATCGAAATGCGCGGCGATTCTATGCGCGAGAAACGCAGTCCTGAGCCGTCGGGCTAGCGCTAGCGCTCCGGATCGGTTTCTCTTGGCGAAGACGAACACTTTTTGCAAAATCGAGTTGCCAGCATCGCGACGCTCCGAGATCTGTTCGCCTTCGGCCCGGAATGCCGTTCGCGCTCCCTTCGGAATCAGCGTTCGCCTTCGGCGGAATCCTCAACCAGCCTCATGACTAGCGGCAGAGCCAGCGACGATGCCAACAGAATGTATCTAAAGATTTGGGTAACGCTTTTGGCCCGAGGGGATGGTTGAGATGATGTAAAGAGTTTTCTCCATATCGATATAACCGAGAGCATGATCGGACGATGTAGATAAAATCCTTTCTCGCGCTATCCCCCGTCGTGTGATGAAGATGTTGGGAGCAGCAACACGATCTCTCGTGCGGCATCCTGAATTTCGCGGCTTTGGACGTAAACATGCGCGGACTGCTGAGGATCTAATTGTTCGCTGAGGAATTCGTGCAGAAAATGCGGCTGATAGTACGCATAGACCCGCGCGCCGAACCGGAACAGATCGGATGCCAACTTCCGAAAGCGATCGACGCCGCGTCGTTCCCACTCACGCACGAGCGCCAATCCCTCGTCGGCGAGATCTGTCGCTTCGTGGACGTCCGCCATTACTGTTTCGCTTTCCGCCTGGACTGACAAACGGCGTGCGGCAACGTGACAGAGCACGTGACGCGCTTTGAGGCCGGCCTCCGCCGCTGCGGCATCCTCATGTTCTTGTGTCATCACCAAAGCAAGCGCTCGCCGCGCTGCCTCGCGCCCTGCGCGGTCCGACACGTCGTCGCCTCCGACGCCTGAATGTTCGCGAGGTTCATCCACACGACTGCGAGTAGATAGTCGCGCTCAGGCATGTCCATCGCCTCGGCGTGGTCGAGGACCGCAATGGCGTCGACCAGGGCGGCGATGGCGTCCGCCGTCGCCGGCGGGTTCCGCGCGGCAAGGACCAACGCCCGATTCTGATGGGCGATCGCTAAGCGTTTGGAAAAACGCGTGTCGTCGCCGAGCGGTAGGGGACGCAGGAGTGCCAACGCTTCGTCGTAGGCGCTAAGCGCCAGCGCATGGTGGGCGGGGCCAAGACGCGTGAGCGCCTCAGCGCGATTAAGCCAGCAGGCGGCCAAGCCGTAGGCGTGAATGGGCACATCCGTCGGCAGCCGGCGTCGCAGTTCGAGCGCACGATCGAAATAGGGAAGCGCGTCCGCGTCGTTGCCGGACTGCATCAGACGGATGCCTTTCTTCATGAACACAGACGCGTGCGCGTCGATGGCTTGGATCTCCAGAGGGTCCAGAGTTCTGGCGGATGAGGTCACAGCTCCGCCCAGTAACGGATGATGTTGTGGTAGATGTTCGTGAGTTTGCGGACCTCGGGGTCGTTGCGGCCAAGGCGTGGGACCAGTGCCTGGATCGCATTGTCCATGTCGAAGGTCATCCGCCGCGCAAGCGGGTCCTTGATCATGCTCTGCAGCCAGAAGAAGGAGCAGATGCGCGCGCCCCTCGTGACCGGAGTCACCAGGTGCAGGCTAGTCGACGGGTAGAGGACGAGATGGCCCGCCGGCAGCTTGACCCGGTGGGAGCCATAGTAGTCGTCGACCACCAGTTCGCCGCCATCGTACTCCTCAGGCTCCGACAGGAACAGGGTGACCGAAAGATCGGTGCGGATGCGCAGGCCGGTAAGACGGTCGCCCCGGATGCAGTTATCGACGTGCTCGCCGAAGAACTGCCCCGGGACGTACTTGTTGAACAGCGGTGGGAAGATGTGCAGCGGCACCGCGGCGGAAACGAACAGGGGGTTGGCGGCGAGCGCACGGAGAATGCGCTCGCCGAGTTGCCGGGACGTCTTGCCGTCGGGCGGCAGCTGTTCGTTCTTCTTCACCTCCGCCGATTGCGCCCCAGCCGTCGAGCGGCCATCCTCCCAGGCTTCGGCGTCCATGATGCGGCGGAAATCCGCCACATCATCTTTGCTCAGGACATCGGGGATGAGATCAGCATGCGTGGATCACCTACCGCTTATTAAAGTTAAAGGCCAGGCTCAGATAGACCGCCCGGCCGGGGGCGACTTTAACGAACGGCTGCGAGCTCTGGTACAGGGAGTCGTAGTAGGTCTTGTTAGTCAGGTTCTGCCCATAGAGCTTTCAGGCTCGCGAGCGCGTTGATCTTGGACTCGGCGAAGGCGTCGAACCGCCAATATGAGGGTAGGAAGGTCGGGTTCGGCGCGCCGGGGTAGGCGATACCGCCGTTCGCAGCGAGCAGCGAGCCGCCTTCGATCTTCGAGGCGTAGACGCTCTGCCCGCCGAGTCTCCAGCCGTCTCGTAAGCTGGTATTTGGTCAGGAGGTTGAACGATTGGGGTGCGATGTTGGCCAATTGCAGGCCCACGTTGGTCGGCACGATCGACTTGGTGACCTTGGGGTCCATCAGCACGAGGCCGCCCATCACGCTCCACTTGTTGGTGATCTTGCCGGCCAGTCTCGAAGTCGCACCCCGTTGACGCGATAGGCTGCGCCGGCGACGATCTGGCCGCTGGTGTAGCCGGGCAGGCCGGCCGGCGCCGTTTCCCGTGCGTTGGTCACGTCGGTCTTGAATGCGGCGGCGGTCGCCAGCAAGTGTCGTTGGAACAGCTCCCACTTGGTGCCGGCCTCATAGGACCTGCTCTTCTGAGGTCCGAAGATTTGCGTTGCGTTCTGGGTCGCCGCCAGGCCGCCGTAGCTGCTCGACGTCGCGTCCAGTTCGTCGCCGACCGGATCGGCCGCGGTGGCGTAGGCGAAGTAGAGGCTGCCAATCTTCACCGGCTTGACCACCAGGTTGCCGTTCTAGCTGGTGATGCCGTCGTTCGCCGACTGTGAGCTCGTATTGTTCGCGGCGCTGATGTGGTAGTCGTCGTACCGGATTCCGGCGTTCAGGATGATGAAGTCGTGGTAGTTCGCCGTGTCCATCAGGTAGCCGGCGTTGGTGTCCACGTTATATTTCAGGGGATTTCCGGCCAGAGTGAATGGGGCCCGACCCGTATAATCATTGTGGCGGATTGTAGACGCTGACGATCGGCGCCCCGGTCGACGTGAAGGCGACAGGTCCCGTCGTCAGTTCGGACGTCAGGCCGCTATAGCCCTGGATGCTGATCCGCTCGTTGGAGAACTCTCCGCCGACGATCGCCGTGTGACGGATTTCGCCCGTGTCGAATTTGAATACGCATCTCGGGCTGATCGTTGATGACACTCACCGGCTCGTAACGGCTTTGCGCATTGAGCTGGACGTAGCCCGAGAAGAACGTCAGCGTCGAGGAATAGGGCGCGGTCGCGCCGCTGGCGCTCGGGTTCTCGGGGATCGTGCCGATGTAGTTCAGGAGGGAATGGCTTGCCCGGAACTTGTTCTCGAGCGTGATATGGTCGTTGAGCTTCCACTCGGCGTCGAGCGTGCCGATATCCTGCGTCGACTTGAGTGAAGTCCCGATTGACGGCGCCGTAGTAGGTGTCGCGCGGCACGCCGCTCTCGGTGACCGGCTCGCGTGTCACCTGGTCGGTCGGAACGCCAAAATCCGGAATGCCCCAAAGATAGGTATGAGAGTAGTTCGCCGTCAGCTTGAAGTTCGTCCGTCGGGTGGTAGAGCACGTTGCCGGCGAGGCCCCAGCGATTGTCGGTCGTGATCTGCGGCCGGCGACGTCGGCGTACTGGACCATGCCGTTGAAACGCACGTCCAGCACCGGGCTGATCTCCTTATTGATGTCGACGGTGCCACGCCTGGTAGAGTCGCCGAAGCCCGCCCTCCACGCCGAAGTGATAGAAGTCGGTGTTCTGGGCTTCCTTGGTGACGACGTTCAGCGCGCCGCCCGTCGTGCCCCGCCCGGCGAACGAGGAGGCCGGCCCGCGCAGGATCTCGACCTGCTCGTCGTCGAAGTTCTCGCGGATGCTGACGCCGGGGTCCCGAACGCCGTCGACGAAGACGTCGTTGCGCGCATCAAAGCCGCGGATGAAGAAGCGGTCACCGAAGGCGTTGCCGCCTTCGCCCGATCCCAAGGTGATACCGGCCGTCGACCGCAACACTTCACGGAGGGTCGTCGCGTTCTTATCTTCGAGCGCCTCCTGAGTAAGAATCGTCTCGGTCCTTGCCGTGTTAAGGACCGGCTCGGTGAATTTGTCCGAAGATAGGCGATCAGCCTTGTAGGGCGCGTCCGGGTCTGCATAGGGGTCTGCGCCGGGAGCAAGTCCCGTCACATTGACGGACTCGTGTTGGGAACGAAGTTCGAAGGTCACAGCGGCCGGCGCCGTGAAGCGGAACGTCACGCTGGTCCCTTTGAGCAGATGCTGGAGCGCGTCGTGAATCGTAAATGTCCCAGAAACCCCCGGCGATGCGACGGTGCCGATTGAATCGGGGGACAGCGTAAATGTAATACCCGCGATACGCGCCAACTGCGTAAGCACCTCCGAAAGCGGTCCGGGCGCGACGTCAAACTGCTGAGCCTGCGAGGACGGGCCGCCCTGCGTTTTTGATATCGAACCGCCGGCCTGCGGCAAGCTTTGTGCTCGAGCCACATTCATCGTCTTACTGCCTACTGCGGAACATGCAACGACAGCTCCGATCGCCGTCCATCGATACGTGACCGGCCAACTATTCTGGCTATTCGCAGTCTCTTTCCTTTTGCCAGCCATCTTGGATTCGAACTTCATTCCATTCTTCTCCCTATATAAATTTCGTGCGAGGCGCGTATTTGTATTTCGCTTCCTAAAGGCAAATAAATCTCACTATGGAGCGGATAAGATCACAGCTTGGTTCAGGAGACGAGTGCTGCCTGCGCCTCCTTGATGACAACCCGACACTGACAGTAAGAAGATCATCGAGAAACGGACAATGTGCGTTTGCGACTGTGCCGCACATTCGCAAGAGGTTTTCGAACCAGCCGCCGTGCGATGGTCGTAGGTAGTAAGCCAAGCCATATCGGACCTCTTTGGTCCATATTAGGCAACTGCACTTCTCCTGTCAAGAAATTTCCGCAACTGATTTGCACAGGGGGATAGCCGTAAGAAAAACTGGATGTAGAGCAGGATCACTTTTCCAGGGCAGTTGGCCTGCTATCACGGAGGATCTAAGACCTACGGTGTGCGCACGGGTCCAACGCCATCGTGAGCCAATGCGGACGTCTGCTCGCAACCAGGTTGCAAATACCATGGCAAGTGATATAGGATCGAAATGGTCTGGTTTCTCGTCATGAGACCCATAACAACATGAAGCCGGCCCGAGAACGAAAGAGCTCTTGGCCCCAGCCTTCGGGTGCCTATAAGTGAGAAAACTGAAAAGTGATTACGCAACAAGAAACATCGGTGATTATGGTGCGAACGATCTGCTGCGAGTCCTACAAGGTCTGTGGCCGACGGTGTTCTTTGTGTCCTGGGCGCGTCGAAAACCAAGCCGCGATCCTTCGGTACAAAGAAGCCATCGCGGCCGGAGAGCTGAGAAGGCGCCCAAATCGGGAGGGTTCAACGCATGATCCGACACTCCCCGGCTGCTTAGGATAATTTTCGTGATCTTTCTGAACCAAGGTTGCGACCATTGTCATGGTCTCGCGCCTGAATTACCAGAGTTAGCTCCTCGCCGTCTCTAGAGCTGTTTGGATAGCCAAATGCGATTCGGGTCCAAAACAATGCGCATGATGGGGCATACGGGTGGCCAGTTGGGAGTTGGACTGCGGCATTACGCTATGAGGCCCTCAACCGTCCGATCAGAGCATCAGAGGTGGCTACCAAGTTGGACACGGCCACCTGGTCGGAAGCTATACCAATACGCTGACCGAAAATCGCTCGCTGACTTCCAAGAGAGCAGCGTTTAGCCCGACGCGCCAGCATAATCCCGGGTCGCTTCCCAGTTGATCTGACCCATGCAGAGGTCGCTGGGTGGCCCCGACGCACTGCTCAGCAGCCCCTGGCGGCGGATTCGGCTGCGATTTCCGACCGACCGATCTCTTAGTTCACCGCGGAAGCGGAGCGCGCCCCTCCGGAAGCCTCGTCGAGCATATCGCGGAAGCTCCGTTCGATTCAGACGTTCAGGAATCGGCGTTTCGTGTTAGTGATCCTGCCCCTCCTTCTAATACCGGTCGCGAATTATTCGATGCGCCACCGTCGCGCCGATTTGAAGAGAATGCCAAAGTACGAGGGATAACTTTTTTGAGCCGGGCACGAGCGAGTTCGCATCGAGATGCCAGTGTGCTAATACCCTTCGACCAGACCCACAACCCTGGACACGGGGGCAGCAGTTCAAATCCCTTGCGAATTCCCGACGGAACCAAGGCGAAAAGGCCCGCACCAAGCTCAATATTACGCGCCCAAGAGAACTGGCGTATGGTGCGAGCCCAAATCCGTAACGACAGTGGACTCGGCTTATGCCACGATCGAGGCCAACCGCACCCCTTTGCGCCCCTATAGGACGCAAGTGTCTGGAACCGGCTGCGCGGGTTCGCGAGACGTTCACCTTCGCGTACCAGCACGGCGGGGCCCTCGCTGTTCGAT
Source organism: Bryobacterales bacterium (assembly GCA_963713415.1). GTDB lineage: Bacteria > Acidobacteriota > Terriglobia > Bryobacterales > Bryobacteraceae > Palsa-89. The sequence goes on from CAVQLV010000004.1 coordinate 972,886, forward strand.
GTATGGCACGCATTAATAGGCAAAATGGGGGCGATAAAATGCGGTGTTGGTGGCGCCTGTCGAGGGCAATTTGGATTGCGGCGTGGACGGTCGGTAGCATTTGGGCCCAGCAGAAGAACTTGACCTGGGAGGCAGCTAAAACGGAATTCCTGGCCATCAACCCCACCATGCAAGCCGGCCAGTTGGGCGTCCAGGAATCCCGCGCTGACGAGATCACAGCATTCCTCCGCCCCAATCCGGACCTCACGGTTGCCGTCGACCAAATCAATCTCTTCACCGGCAACCCGTATCGGCCGTTTGGGCAAGCTCTGACCTTCGTCGCCAGCAGCTACCTGATCGAGAGGCGTCATAAGCGCGAGTTGAGACTGGAAAGCGCTAAGGAAGGCACTGCGATCGCAGTATCGCAACTTGCAGATCAGGAACGGAACTTGCTTTTCAACGTGCGCACCGCGTTCGTGCAGGTGCTGCAGCAAAAAGCAGTGCTGGCGGTGGCGCGGGAGAACCTCAGCTTCTATGACCGCGTGCTGGACGTCAGCCGCGATCGCTTCAAAGTGGGTGACATCGCCCAGATGGATCTCGACCGTCTGGAATTGCAGCGGGCGCAGTTCGAATCGGACGTGGAAACCGCTGCAGTAAACCTGCGCACCGGGAAGATTCAACTCCGGGCGTTGCTCAACGATCACACGCCGGTAGATCAACTGGACGTGGCCGGCGCGTTCGAATATGAGGAAGTTCGCACACAGCTGGAGGAATTCCGCCAGATGGCGTTCGATAACCGGCCCGACTTGCTGGCGGCAGTGCAGTCAGTCACCCAGGCGAATACGAATTACGCCCTGGCCGTGGCGAACGGCTCTACCGATCCTACCGTCGGTTGGGACTACGGCCGCGAGGCGCCGGACATCCCGTCCTTCGTGGGCATTAGTATGAATATCCCACTGCGCATCTTTGACCGGAACCAAGGCGAAAAAGCCCGCACGAAACTTGACATCACCCGCAACGAGCGTCTGGTGGACGCAGCCAAGTTGCAGGTCGTGAACGATGTCGACTCCGCTTACGCCACTCTTCAGAGTGCTTTGATATTGCTGCGGCCCTACAAAAGCAAGTATCTGGAGCAAGCGGTCCGCGTGCGGGAGTCGGTTACGCTCGCTTACCAACACGGCGGCGCATCCCTGCTGGATTTTCTACAAGCCCAGCAAGATTACCGCGGCATTCAACTCAGCTACCTGAATCTGGTGGGTTCTTTTCTGAGCGCCGCCGCTCAGCTTAATCTTGCCCTGGGCAAGGAGGTCATCCAATGAACCGGGTTACGATTCTGGCTGGCGCGCAAAATGCGCGCGGGAGCTCTCGTCATGAGGGAGTAACCTGCCCGCGTAATCCATTTTGCGGCCTTTGGCTTTGGTGCGCTGTCGGCATCGTCCTCAACGTCCTGTTGCTGACCGCCTGCGCCTCGAGCGCGAAAAGCGATCTCGGGCCAGAAGGGCCGCCGCAGGCGCAAATTGAGCACGCCCCGGGTGCCGACTGGCTAAAGGTTGACCATCTGGGGGACTTCCCGCTCGCCGTCGCCACGGTGCATACCATCACGCCGGAGTTGAGCGTGACCGGTGTCGTCAGCCCCGATGTCTCCCGCCAGGTTCCGGTGCCTTCCCTGGCCTCGGGGCGAATTACCGAAATCGATGCCCGGCTTGGCGCGGAAGTGAAGAAGGGCCAGCTCTTGTTCAAGGTCAGGAGCTCGGATATCGCCGACGCGTATTCCGATTATCAGAAAGCTGTCAAGAACGAGAAGCTTGCTGTCGACAACGAACGCCTAACGAAGATCCAGCACGAGCGCGCCCATTACCTGTACGATCATGGGGCTATTCCCAAGAGCAACCTCGAAATCGCGGACAACGCCGAGGTCGGGGCTCAGACCGCGCTGGAAGACGCCAAAGTCGATACGTCGACCGCTGCTGAGCATCTGCGTCTGCTTGGAACGGACTTGGACCACCCTTCTGGGATTGTCGAAGTTACCGCTCCAGTTTCCGGTGTGATCACGGATCAGCAGATTAGCGAAGGAAGCGGCGTGGAGGCGCTGACGGCACCGAATCCTTTCACTATCTCCGATATGTCCCACGTCTGGATCATTTGCGACGTTTACGAGAACGACCTCTCAAGGGTCCGTCTTAACGAGGCCGCCGATATCCGGCTCAACGCATATCCAGGAAGGGTTTTTCGGGGACGAATCAGCAATATCGGTGCGATCCTCGACCCAAGTGTCCGCACGGCCAAGGCTCGCATCGACGTGGAAAACCCCGGGGTGATACGGCTTGGCATGTTTGCAACAGCCACGTTGCATGATCCGCAGAAGCAGGAAAGTGTCCTCGTACCGGCCTCAGCGATTCTGCACCTCCACGACCGGGATTGGGTTTTTGTCCCGCATCATAGCGATGCGATGTTCCACCGTGTCGAAGTGCAAGCCGGAGGGATGGTTTCTGGACAGCAGGTGGTCCTGTCAGGAATCCAACCCGGCGACCAAGTGGTCAAGGACGCTCTCATGCTGCAAAACACCGGGAACAATAGCCCGGGGGAGCCAGCATCCCCCAAGGAGCAGTAATGATCCGCGCGCTCGTCAATTTCGCACTCAATAACCGCCTGCTGATCCTGGCGGCGGCTGCTGCGCTAATGGTCTGGGGCATTGTCTCTTTTCACAACTTGCCTGTCCAGGCCTACCCCGACATCGCCAACAATTATGTCGAGATCATTACGCAGTGGCCCGGACGGGCGGCCGAAGAAGTGGAGCAGCAGGTCACCATTCCCATCGAAATCGCGGTCAACGGAATCCCCCACCTTCAGCACCTGCGCTCCTTCTCGCTCTTCGGCCTTTCCAATCTAGTTCTTATCTTCGACGACGACTCCGTTAACGACTGGAACCGGCAGAAGGTGGTTGAGCGGCTTACACAAGCCGAGCTCCCTGACGGCCTGGCGCCGGAGATCGGAACGGACTACTCGCCAATCGGCGAGATCTACAATTACACGATCGAGAGCACAAATCCGCAATACGACCTGATGGAGGCGAAATCGCTCAACGATTGGGTGCTCCCGAAGTATTTCTTGTCGGTGCCGAACGTGGTCGACGTATCGGGCTTCGGTGGGCTCACAAAGGAATATCAGGTGCGCGTCGACCCGGATAAGCTTATCTCCTACGGCTTGAGCTTGAGCCAGGTGGAACAGCAGTTAGCCGGAAACAACGACAACAACGGCGGGAGCTTCGTGGAAGCCGGCCTTCAGCAGGTCAACGTGCGCATGGTCGGTCTGGTCCGCACTGTGGACGACATCCGCAGAACCGTGATCAAAACACAAAATGGGACGCCGCTCCGGATCGAGGACATTGCCACCGTTGAGCAAGGTGAAAAGATCCGGCTTGGCCGGATTGGAAAAGCAATTCACCGGGCAGACGGCAAGATCATCGACGACGACGACGTGGTGGAAGGCACCGTGTTTCTGCGTAAGGGCGCCAACGCAGAAGCAACACTTCAAGGGATACACAAGAAGGTCGCGGAACTCAACGATCACATTTTGCCGCCGGGCGTGAAGATTGTGCCGTGGCTGGACCGAAGCGATCTGTCCCGCTACACCACCAATACCGTGCTGGGCAACCTGACCAAGGGCTTTGTGTTGGTGGCCATTGTGCTGCTTATCTTCTTGGGAAGCGCGCGTAGCGCGCTCATCGTCGCTCTAACCATTCCGTTTGCATTGCTGTTCGCGTGCATCTTCCTGAATCTTAGAAATATTCCCGCCAATCTCCTGTCCCTGGGTGCTCTGGACTTCGGAATGGTGGTGGACGGCGCGGTGGTTATGGTCGAAAATATCGTTCGCCACTTGGGCCGGGACGAATCGGGGGTGCCAATTCCCGATCGAATTCGCACAGCCGCGCACGAAGTACAACGGCCGGTGTTTTATGCCATCGCGATCATCATTACGGCCTACCTGCCCATTTTCACCCTGCGACAGGTGGAGGGCCGACTCTTCCGGCCGATGGCCTGGACGGTGGGCTTCGCACTACTGGGCGCCCTGGTCTTTTCCATCCTCATTGCGCCAGCCCTGTCCAGCCTTCTGTTCCGGAAAGAGATTGACGCGTGGGAAAACCCGGTGCTTCGTCTTCTCACCCGAGAGTATCGGCGGGCACTGATCTGGACGGTTCGGCATCGTTGGGTGATGGTCGGAGTCGCTCTCATCGCCGTGTGTTCCAGCTTTTATCTGTTGTCTGGCGATCGAATTGGCCGGGAGTTCCTGCCGCACCTGAACGAGGGCGCAATCTATGTGCGTGGCACTGCGGCTCCCAGCATCGGGCCGAGCGAAGGAACCGAGGTGATGAACCAGGCGCGGCTTATGTTCGCCGCCTTCCCCGAGGTCACCCAAGTGGTTTCCCAAGTGGGTCGTCCCGACGACGGCACGGATACCACCCTGTTTAACAACACCGAATACTTTGTCGGTATTAAGCCCAAAGAGCAATGGCGCCCAGTGTTCCGCCAAGACAAGGAAAGACTGATCGCCGCCATGAACCGCGAGCTGGAAAAAATCCACGGGGTTCTCTGGAGTTTCACACAGCCGATTGCGGACGATGTGGATGAGGCGGTGAGCGGGGTGAAAGGGCAACTGGCCGTCAAGATCTACGGCGATGATCTGAAAACTCTCGAACAGAAGGGCGACGAGGTGATCGAAGCAATGCGCACCGTGCCGGGCATTGCGGACCTGGGAATGTTCCGTGCCCTGGGGCAGCCGAACCTGAACATAACCGTGGACCGCGATGCCGCAGGTCGCTTTCAGATTAATGTCGCAGATGTGGAGGACGCGGTCCTGACGGCTGTGGGAGGGAATGCCGTCGGAGAGGTGCTACAGGGTGAGCAGCGGTTCGACTTGGTAGTGCGCTATCCCGCCCGGTACCGCGGAACGAAAGAGGCCATCGGTGCTATCCGCCTCCTGTCCCCCTCCGGCGAGCGTGTATCGCTGGCGCAGCTCTGCAACATCAAAGTGGTGGATGGCGCCTCTGAGCTCTACCGCGAGGCCAACTCGCGTTACGTCGCCATCATCTACAGAGTGCGCGGGCGCAACCTGGGCGGCACCGTGGAGGAGGCAATCAGCAAGGTCGCCAAACAGGTAAAGCTGCCCCCGCGTTACCACATCGAATGGGCAGGCGAGTACGAGAGTGAAAAACGCGCGGAGAGGCGGCTGCTCCTCATCGTACCTTCTACGATTTTTCTGATTTTCTTGATCATCTATGCTGCTTTCGGCTCCGCCAAATGGGCGTGCCTGCATCTGGTGAATGTGGCCGTGGCGCGCGTAGGCGGCCTGCTGGCCCTGTACATTACCGGGACGTATTTCAGCATATCTTCGGGCGTGGGCTTCCTGGCTTTGTTCGGCGCTTCGGTTCAGACCGGTGTAATTATGGTCGACTTTATCAACCAGCTTCGCGCGCGAGGTCTCTCCGTGGAAGAAGCCGCTATTGAAGGCGCCGTACGCAGGCTGCGGCCGATCATGATGACTATGCTGGTGGCGACTCTCGGCCTACTCCCCGCGGCCATGTCCCATGCCATCGGATCGGATTCGCAACGACCGTTTGCCATTGTGATCGTGGGCGGATTGCTGGTGGACTTGATCATGAGCATTTTCCTTTTACCCACGTTCTACGTTTGGTGGGCACGGCCTACCGATCGTCTGCCGTCACCGGCCTAAGGTTCCTAAGAGGATTTGCGCTAGTCCCTAGGCTGAGAAAAGCGTTTAAGACAATAGTAGCCGTTCCGCTGAAAAAACATCGACCGGCACATTGACCGTGCGCATACTGGCGCTCGTCTACAAACGTGAAGGCGGCGCTCGATTTGCGATCAGCCGTCAATGACTCCGCTTGGGAAGAAGTTCTGGTCTATCTCCTTGTTGAGTGAAGGCGTTCTCGACTGTATCGGACGCCCGGCGGGTCGCATGGCTTGGACCGTGTTCACAGCATGTTTGTCATAAGAAGATGGCCAGATGGGGTCTACCAGGCCTGTAACGGACCGTGTTTTGCATCGCCCGCTCTTCCGTTTTCTACTTGCGCGTTCCGATTCACTTTCGCTTGCGCTGGAACAGCGCCTTTATGCGGAGGAAAACAAGGTTGTAACGCAACGTTATCGAAACTTTTAAAATAGGAGCCGCCGTCCAGAAGGAACAGGGCGAAAGCTGGTGCTTTTCAATCTTTCGCGTCTCTCGATCTTTCCATCGATCGAGAGGCCCAGGCGTAGCCACCAATCCGGCCAAGCTGCCGCCCACGGACATGTTCTCTTTTTCGTCAGATGGAATCGAACGCAAGCGATGTTGCACCTCTTAGCTCAAGGCAATCCTAGTGACGTGGGGCTGGTGCAGGAAGCAATCCTAACGTTGTTTGACCATATTCAAGCGCAGCGGTTTCGTGATGGTCGTGCATCGCTTTTAACACCTCTATCTAGCGGCATGGCAACATTGATGGCAATGGGCGGCGGCGAAAAAGTCTCGGATTCGGAGCTTCGGCGCCCTTTCGAACTGATATTTGGCAAATTCTAGAATCTCGCCAGACCCGGCATTCTGTATCTCCAATGGGATCTTGAACGTTCCAACAATACAAGGCAAAGCGAACCGTGTTCTTCTTCGTGGGTTCGCCGTTCCGGAACAGCGACCTTGCTGTCATTAATCCGGGAGAATGGCGGCCATGGCACGGCGACGAATGTCAGCGCCATATCCGCAGCCAGCCCTGAGTTCTCGTCGCGTCTTAGCTGAATCCGGTAAGGTCTCAATTATGCGTTGCTGAAAATCTTCATCTGGCGTGATGATTCTTCCCGTTTCGTCGCCCCAAACAAAAACGGCCTTGCTCCCCAGAGGCCTCCGTGGTGGTCTTTTGAATCAACGTTTCCTTGAGTTCAGCTTTTTATAAGTCAGGCGCTCCGCCTCTGACTTAACGCTCAAACAATACTGTGGAAGGTCTCGGGAAAGGCTCCTATGCGGCCTCCGTTTTTGTGTGGAACTACGTCTTGGCGAGCAGAACCACCGTTCACTGCCACGCATATTGGCTGCTCCGACGCGTGATCGCACAATCGCCCGATGAGCGGGAAGCTACCACACGTAATTCACAACACCCGAAGCAGCGATTTCACCCCAAAAAATTAAGTCGTTCGGGGTCGAGATTCAATCAACACGACGGTTGTGTCTGTGAAATCAACGGTTGGGACAGAGCTGGCTGTGCACCCCCCTTATCTAAAGGACATTTGCGAATGAAGAGAACCATCGCCCTCATTGTAGGGGTCCATTTGTTGGCGTTAGTGGCTGGTGCGGCGGATGTACCGCGGCTTGAAAACTTCCTGGACTACACCTATATGCGTACTGACCTCGGACGGAAATGCCCGGATCTCCGTTGAAACTAGCGGCTCCCGTGCAACCCACTCTACGACGCCTTTCTTTTTTTGACAACCTCCGATTTCGACGGTGCCAGCGCTTCTAATTCTCTGATGAGCGCCGGAATCTGTTTGTGTCCGGTGACCTTGCGGAACTGTTTTTGTGCAACCAGGAGTCCCGACCCGACCCAGCGCTCTCGCTGGTCGCCGCCATGCCAGCGTTTCACATTTTTGCAAACCTGCTCCACGATCGAGAACGCCGATTCGATCACGTTGGTGCTGGCCAACGTTTTTCGCAGTTGCATGGGGACGTGAAGCCGGTGCACGGTCAGGGTCTCCTCCATTCCTTCGCCCAAGCTCCGCGCCGCACTGGGATTGAGGTCCATCAGTTCGCGATGGAGTGCGTTCAACGCCTGCTTGGCAGCAGCGTGGTCCTCCAGGGCATAAGCCGCATGGAGCCTTTTAGCCACCGCCGGTTTGTGTTCGTCGGTCAGATGATCGAGCACATTCCGGCGCTTATGGACCTGGCAGCGCTGGATCGCCGCCGAGTCGCCGGCGTGCTTTTTTACTGCGGCAGTGAGTGCCTTGCCGCCATCCAGAATATAGAGTCTCGGCTCGGTAAAATCGAGCCCGCGACTGACCAAGTCGCCGAGCAACTCTCCGACTACGGTGGCGTTTTCGGTGGCGCCTTGCCGAATGCCTAAGATCATTTTCCGCCCGTCCTGGGCGATTCCCAATGCGACCACCATCTGCTGCCCTTGGAATGGCGTTGCATCAATCAGCAATGCACACAGCCGCGTCTTGTCCAGCCGCCGCTCCATCATATCCTTCAACTTTTCCCGGCTCGCTTCGATAAAGTGCTCGCTGACGGCGCTCTTCTCCAAGCCGTAGGCTTCCGTGAACTCGCGCACCGCTTGGCCGTATTTCCTCGTGCTCAGGCCGAGCATCAACTTCTCCCAAACCGTTTCCGTCAGCGGCTCGCCTCGATGGAACAGCTCGTAGCTACCCAGGCGCACTTCCTGGTCATCGGTGCTGCGAACGCGCGGCCGCTTCACTGGAACCTTCTGCCCCATCACTACGCAATAGCCCCGCTCGCTGCCCCACCGATTGGCCGTCCTTTCCGCTATCCGGTGGCTGCGCTCGCCGACCAGTTCCCGGACTTCTTCTTGCATCAGCAGATCCATCAACCGCAACCCGGCTTGACGAATTAATTCGCCCACGCCTTGCCGCAACCAGCCCACCATCTCCGCCATCGGCAGTACCATCTGCACCGCCGGATTTCCGTCCGCGGCCATTGCCTCGAGCTCCTTCACAGCTCGCTGCGTTTCAATTTGATATGGTTTCTTCATAGCGACTCTCCTTTTTCTCGCGAAAGAAAATTTGCTCTCAGCCTATCAAGGCTGCGAGCGGGAGTCGCTAATTTCTACGATCTACCGGGCATTCCCCCTCGGACCCAATCCTACCGCGATCATGCGTACGAATGAACAAGCGCCTAGCGCATCGATATACGTCGTGCCGACGTCAGGATCGATCACGTCTCTTGGCTTACTTGCGCAAAGCGGATGGACTTTGGACGCGGTCTCCACGGGCGCCACCACTCGGGACCTGCCTCAGCACCCGGATCGCGTGCAAGAAAAGAGCCGCATCCACTGGGATCCCTTGATCGGCGAGGAATTGCTATACATAGGCGCGAAGAATGCATTCCGCCTCGACCAGAACAAAACGCGCAGCGATCTTGGGGGACCTTTCTTCAACGATTGGGGATACATTCTCCAACACATTGACATCGACCAATGGAGCGACGGAGGAAAATGGTTCACAAACAATGTCGGCCACCCATTGGATGGCTCAATTGCCGCATTCATTTATCGCCGTAATGACGACAATACCCGGAACCTAAGATTGGACCTCCACAATCGCGAGTATCGCAAAGGCATTCTCAAAGCCTTTCTGATAGCTGCCCTAGTCAGCACTGAGTCTGAGATAGGGCCACTCAGCGAAGCCACTATCGGACACGTAGGCTTAAAGGCAGAGTGGTGGTTGCGCTTGCCAGACGGCCACTTAGAAGGTCCGGTTCCACAAGACCTCATCGGACTTAATGAGCTGACAAAGAGCCCGTGGTGGGTACGCGGCAACAACGGCACTGGCATGACCGACTTTATTATGACGCCGTTTGGCGGAGCGGCTGTAATGGTGGGTGAGGATGCGGTGGACAAGTATGTGATCGAAAGACTTGAGCGACACGTTCACAATCGATATTTGGTCGCGACGATGCGTTGCTTCATGAATCCAACACGTTCTGCGGGTAACTTCTTCTCCTTCACCACTCCGTGGCACCGTGATAATCGCCCATAACCTCAGGCTGCGAAATCGTATTTCAGTCCGAACTGCATAGACGATCACCTCGACTCTGACCATTCCGACTCTTGTGAACCGGGACGGCACGTCGCTCAGAGCGCCGATCAGCGAGGATCTTCACGCGGCCGTGGCAGTGCGCTGGATAGGCAGGAATGGCGACACGGTTCGTAAGGATTGCCTCCGGATGCCCGCAGACTGCGCTAGTGGTAAGAACGGCGGGAAGCATGCTGGTCGAAAGGCTTTCAGAGCAGGGGAGGAACTACGCGTCCCAATCAACGGTTGGTCCGAAAACTCCCTGCGAATCGGTCGAGGGACCCTCTCCATCGGGGCCCACTTGGGATGAATTGATGCCGCCGGACGGCCCCGGCTCGAACGCGATTTCCAGCCCGTAAATAAATCGGCTAATCCCGAGGTGGATTACTGCAGTGTCACCGACAGTAGCTTCTTCGAAAATATATTGAACAAAGGGGAACTGCAAGGACTATATACATAGGAAACGCAGTAAACTGCCTCAATGTTAGATTGCCCGCCGGAATCGTCGTGACCCCCATGGAGGAGGTCAGAAGCACTCCACAGTCGGTGGTCGAAGCTGAGATCATCCGGTTGTTCGATGAGGTGCGGGTTCCTTTGATGCGCTATTTGTCGGCGTTCCCACTCAGTGTTTCCGACTCGGAAGACGTGATCCAGGAGGCATTTCTATCGCTTTTCATGAACTTGCAGAAGGGAAACAAGCATGAAAATCTTCGAGGCTGGCTGTTTCGGGCGGCCCATCATCTGGCGTTGAAGAAGCGGCTGCGCTCGCGAAGCGATCCTGAGAACGGAGCATCTCTCGCCACAGTGGAGGCATTCGTGGCCGACCCCGGAATGAACCCCGAGGATCAGATGGCCTTCCGTCAGACCCAGCGGCGTCTGTTGTCGGTCGTGCGGGCTCTGCCAGAGCAGCATCGTTGGTGTCTTTACCTGAGGGCAGAAGGGCTGCGCTACCGTGAAATAGCCGAGATTGTGGGTATCTCTCTCGGATCCGTTTCGATGTCGTTGGAGAGATCCCTGGCGCTGATCGCGCGGGCCGCGCAACGGTGATTGTTATGTCGCATGAATTTCATTTGTCGGATCGAGAATTGCTAATGGCGGTAGATGGCGAACTCCCGGCGCGTGACGCCGAGCAGGTGGAATCCCATCTAGAGGCGTGCTGGGCGTGCCGGGCGCGTAAACAGGAGATGGAGGGCGCGATCGGGGAGTTTATCCGCTTCCAGCGGGGCAGCTTTGACAGCCTGGTTCCTCCCTCGGATGGCCCGCGAGCGCTGCTGAAGGCGCAGTTAGAGCGCTTGGCTGAAACCGAGGGTGAGGTGCGTCCGCGCTGGCTACGATCGCTTACGCGCCGCTTGAGCTGGGCGGCTGTCGCGGCGTTGTTGCTGGCGGGGAGCTCCGCCCTGGTTTTCCGCGCGTTGTCACCTCGGTTCGCCCCGCACGCGATGGCGGTGACGGTGCCCGATCCGGGTTTCACGCCGGGCGCCACGGTTCTTGAGGACCAGCGCGAGGTCTGCCGGGAGACGAGCGTCAATAACAAGCCCGTGCCGGTGGCGCTTCAGAGAAGAGTCTTCGCCGAATATGGAATCGGGTCGGTGCTCCCCGGCGCATACGAAGTGGATTACCTAATCACGCCGGGGCTCGGAGGCGCGGACGACATTCACAACCTCTGGCCCCAGTCCAGCCGGTCGACAGTCTGGAATGCTCAGGTGAAGGACGCTCTCGAGGATCATCTTCGCCATTTAGTTTGTGACGGACAACTGGACTTGGTCACCGCGCAGCGCGACATTGCTGGCAACTGGATCGAGGCCTACAAGAAGTACTTTCACACGGACCGGCCGTTAGCCATCTCGCGTTAATTGCGAGCCGGTGGGCTGCGGCCATATCTTCGCCGAAAAAACCTTGAACAAAATCGCCGCTGAGCGACCGTTCACATATGCAGACTTCGAAACCTCGCCGCTGGCGATCAACGGCTCAACGTGTCTGGCTGGGTGTCTGTTCCCTATTGTTCCTCGCTGTCGTCCACGCTCAACCGCCGCGCGGAGAAATCCGTCTCCAGGTCAACGATCCCTCCGGTGCTCCCATGACAGCTTCGGGAAGACTGGAAAATCTCGCTGCAGGCGTGGCGAGAGATTTTCAAACTGACGCGCAAGGGATGGCCAATCTGCCGGATCTGCCATTCGGCCGCTACCGGCTCCTGGTTTCGAAATCCGGATTCACGACGCAATCCGTCTCCATTGACGTTCGGTCTACCACGGCAATCAAAAGCGTGATTTCGATGGAAATCGGCGCGCAGACGGCTGCCGTGAGTGTGGTTTCGGAGACTCCCTTGGCGGGAACAGACTTGCAGATCGACCAAATTGCCGCACCCGTGCAGACCGCAACGGCCGCCGATATCGAGAATAGCGGCGCGCTCGATCTGAGCGATTTCCTGAATCGGGGGCTGAATGGCGTCTACATCAACGAAATGCAGGAAAACCCCTTTCAGCCGGACGTCAACTTTCGCGGGTATACGGCTTCGCCGCTTCTTGGCACGCCGGAAGGGATTTCGGTGTACGTGGATGGCGTACGGCAGAATCAGCCGTTTGGCGACGTCGTAAGCTGGGATCTGATCCCGAAAGATGCGATCTCGGAAATGGCGCTGATACCGGGATCGGATCCGCTGTACGGACTGAACACGCTGGGCGGAGCGATCTCGGTTACCACCAAGAGCGGACTCACCAATCCCGGATGGGCCGGTCATGTCCTGTATGGATCGAGCGGCCGCAAGGAAGTGGAAGGCGAGTGGGGCGGCGGCAAAGCCACTGGCTTCAACTGGTTTCTCTCGGGGCTCGGATTTCACGAATCGGGCTGGCGCTATGCCTCCCCGTCCGATGTCCGCCAGGGATTCGCGCGGCTAGGCTGGCGCACCAACAAGACGGATCTCGCGCTGACCATGTCGTACGCCTACAACACGCTGCTCGGTAACGGCGTCCAGGATTACCGGCTGCTCGCCGCAAACTACACCAGCGGCTATTCGGTGTCCGATAGCACAGCCAATCGTTCCCCATCATTTAATTTCGTCGCGCGCCATTCCTTTAGCGACAATCTCACCTTCACCGGCAACGCCTGGTATCGCAACATTCGAACGGAAACCATCAATCCTAACTTTAACGGCGACGTGGTAGGAAATGACATCTATCAGCCCACGCCGGATGAACAGGCGGTTCTCGCCGCAGCCGGATATACGGGCTTTCCGACCAGCGGGGCTGACATCAACAACACCCCCTTTCCCTACTGGCCCTGCATTGCCGAAGCACTGACACCGGGAGGCAGTCCGGACAGCACGTGCGATGGCGTGAACGTCTATTCGAAAGAAGTGCAGAACGAATACGGGTTTTCGGGGCAGTTCACCTGGATCACCAATCGCGGCATTGGGCGCAACCAATTCGCCGCCGGAGCGTCCCTTGACCGCAACAACATCACGTATTCGCAGACCACCGATTTTTCCTATGTTCTTCCGAACTACTCCTTCATCAGCGTTCCAGCCTGGCAGGACGGATCCACCGTGGATGGCGATGGCAATCCGATCGATACTCAGGTAGGGTTCAAAGGTCACGCCCCGAACTGGAGCCTTTACTTCGCTGACACGCTCACGCTTTGGAAGAAGGTAAACGTGACTGTCTCCAGCCGGTACAACTACGACCGTGTCAATAATCTTGACCTGCTCAACCCAATCGCGGGCCCGGGCTCTCTCACCGGCGATTATACGTTCCAGCGCTTCAATCCCTCTGTCGGAATCACCTGGAGTCCGATCGCGAGCGTGAACGCCTACGCGAGATTCGCGCAAGGCAGCCGCGCGCCAACATCTATCGAGCTTGGCTGCGCCGATCCCGACGCTCCTTGCAGCTCTGCCGAACTCGCTGTCATCCGATCCCCCGCTCCAGCAGGTGGTCACCGATACCTGGGAGGTGGGGCTGCGCGGCAAGCCGGAGATTCCGGGACTTCACAATCTGAGCTGGAACGCCGGCGCATTCCGGGACGAGAATCACAACGACATTCTGTTCATCGCTGCGCCGGAAATCGGCACCGGTTATTTCCAGAATTTCGCGAAGACCTTGCGCGAAGGGGTTGACGCGGATCTGGACGGGCGCACAGGGCCCGTCACTTGGGGCTTCGATTGGACTTTTCTTTCGGCTACCTATCAAAGTGTCGAAACGCTGGATGGCTCCGCGAACAATACAAACAATGTTGCATTGCAGGGATATTCGGGACTCGACGGCAACATCACGGTGCATCCGGGAAATCGAATCCCCCTCATTCCGAAGCACACCGGGAAAGCGTATGCGATTTGGCAGGCAACTCACAGATTGATGTTCGAAATGAACGAAGTGATTGCGTCGAGCTCGTACGCCAGAGGCAACGAAAACAATGCCTATACCGCGGACGGTGTTTATTACGTTGGGCCCGGCGTCTCGCCCGGCTACGCCGTCACGAATTTCCGCGCCCACTATGACCTGACGCGCCACCTTCAAGTAGCGCTCCAGATCGACAATCTTTTCAACCACGAATACTACACCGCGGCGTGGCTCTCGGGTACCGTGTTGACGGCGCAAGGCGCGTTTCAATCCCTGCCGTTCCAGGCCTACACCGATGGACCATATGCGGGGAATGTTCCCTCCCAAAGCGTGACGTTTTTCGCGCCGGGTCCCCCCCGGCGGGCATGGGTGGAACTGAGAGTGAGATTCTAATAGCTGTGGTTCACTTATGCTTCGCGGTGTCCTGCTGATCGGTCTTGCATCGGCGGCTTGGTGGCCGGCCGTTGCCTGCCAGTGCGAAGCATCGTTCGGCGCGTGCAAAGAGGTTCGAGTGAGCGATCTGGTCTTTATCGGCGTGGTGCAGTCGATTCAGCCTCTCTTTCTGAGTCGCTGGTACGGCACGAACCAATCCGCCATGACTTCTCTTAACGACGCCTTCCTTCAGGCCCAGGAGCATCCGTCGGCCGATTCGCTGCGCCAAGTCAAGGATGCATATCTCGCGACGTTTCCGCAATTGGATGAGCGGCAGAAAACATTGGTGGAAACCGCGGACAGCCTCCAGCAGATGACTTCTTTTTTCGATTCCTCGCTCGATCGCGGCATGCAGGTTCATTTCCAGGTCAAATCGCTCTACAAGCGCGAAGACGATGATGACGACGCGGCAAACAAGACCGGCGGCAAAGACAAGAAGGACGACAACGATGACGACAAGAATAGTCCGCGGTTTCTTGATGTTTGGACCGCGGCTGGCGATTGCGGCTACGACTTCCAGCTCGGCGAAACCTATCTGGTGTATGCCAACAACGAAGAGGGCGCCGACTACTACTTCACCAGTAGTTGCATGAGGACCAAGCGTCTATCGGAAGCGGGCGAGGATTTGGGGTATCTCTATTTCTACAAAAACCAGCTGGACGCGTCGTCTAGGATCGAAGGATTTGCCACCAGCGACTTGAGAAACCAAGCCATCGATCCGCTGCACGAACCTTCCGCGATCGGCTCACCAGTCAAGGATATCGTCGTTCAGTTGCAGTCGGATCGATTTACGCGATACGCCGAAACCGACACCACTGGCAGGTTCGTGTTCGACGGCTTGCCCAACGGGAGCTATCAGTTCTCTGCGTTCGCCCCCGGATACCCGAAGACGGACCGGTTGCTGGCTGGTCCGCGGCATCTAACCATGAAAGACAAAAGCTGCGTCCGGCAAGTTTTCGTATTGCCGAAACCATAATGGCAGAAGGAGAATTCGCGTGCCGAGACCGAATCGTCTGAATTTGTGGCTCACAATTGCAATCGCGGTTGCCGCCTATGGCCAGACCCCGAAACGGATCGATGACAAGGCGCTGCGTAACGCATCCGAGAGCAAGGAGTGGTTGACGTACGGCGGCGATTACGCGGAAACCCACTATAGTCCGTTGAAGCAGATCGACGCCTCGAATGTCTCCCGGCTGGGGTTGGCATGGTCTTGGGAGACCGAGTCACCCATGGGCGGCCGGGTGGAAGGAACGCCCTTGGAGTCGAACGGCGTGCTTTATGGGAGCCTGGCGTGGGATGTTATGTTCGCCGTGGATGCCCGCACGGGAAAAATGAAATGGCGCTGGGACCCGGAGATTGAGCGTAAACATATCTCGGAGATTTGTTGCGGTCCGGTGAATCGCGGAGTTGCCATTTATGACGGGAAGGTCTACGCCGGCTTACTGGACGGAAGGCTGGTGGCGCTGAATCAGGAAACCGGCAAACCGGTGTGGCAGGTTCAGACCACCGATAATCCAGGGACGATTCTCACCTCAGCGGTGCGAGTCGTAAAGGGAAAAGTCATCGTGGGAACGAGCGGCGCTGAGCAGGCCGTGAGGGGCTACTTCTCCGCGTACGACGCCGAAACCGGGGAAATGGCATGGCGATTCTATACTGTGCCGGGCGATCCTTCGAAACCCTTCGAACATCCTGAGCTTGCCATGGCGGCCAAGACCTGGACAGGCGAATGGTGGAAGATGGGCGGCGGGGGGACGGTGTGGGATTCGATGGCTTACGATCCCGATGCCGATATTCTCTACATCGGCACAGGCAATGGCGGACCGTGGGATCGCAATGTTCGGAGCCCGCTAGGCGGCGACAATTTGTTTCTGGGATCGGTAGTCGCGGTGAAGCCGGATACCGGCCGGATGGTCTGGTATTTCCAGGAAACACCGGGCGACACGTGGGATTACACGTCCACGCAGCCCATGATCCTGGCCGATCTTGCGATCAATGGCAAGCTGCGCAAGGTTTTGCTGCACGCGCCCAAGAATGGCTTCTTCTATGTCCTGGACCGGATCACCGGTGCGTTCATCTCCGGCGACAAGTACGTCAAGCGCGTCACCTGGGCCACAGGCCTGGACAAGAACGGTCGGCCTATCGAAGCCGATGGAGCGCGCTGGGGCACCGATCCGGTGCTACTCTCGCCCGGTCCTGGGGGCGCTCACAATTGGCAGCCGATGTCGTTCAATCCGCTCACTGGATTGGTTTATATTCCAGGGCAGGAGAGCAGCGGAACCTATACGCCCGATCCGAATTTCGTCTTCCGTTACGGCTACCCCAACCTGGCTATGGCGATGGGATTGAATGGGCCGCGCACTCCCGACGGCCGGCTCACCCCCGGCGCTGCACCGCCAACACCGCGGAAACCGGCCAAGGAACCCGCTGGCGCCGAGAATCAGCCGAAAGCCACGGGCGGTTTCTTGCTGGCGTGGGACCCGGTGATTCGGAAAGAGCGCTGGCGCATCCCAGGAGCCGGAGGCTTTGGCGGTGGCGGGACGCTGGCAAGCGCCGGCAATCTGGTGTTTCACGGAGCTACCGCGTACAACGCCGAGACCGGTGAGAAACTCTGGGATGGCAATATCGGCGGGCTTCCGGTGACACCAATTGCCTACATGCTGGACGGCAAGCAGTATGTGACGCTGATCGGCCGCGCATATCCGGGCAATCGGCTATTTGCTTTTGTGTTGGACGGCAACGCGCCCATGCCGCCGTTACCTTCCACAGATTCCTCTTCGGCGCAGAAGTGAGCTTGGCAAACTTCGGTTAAAGTAACAACGGATGCGTTTTGCCGCCGCGATACCAGCTTGCCTCACCTTGCTGCAGGCATTCTTTGTAGCGCCGTTTTAGCACGTGCATCCCGGCTCAGACCACGATCAGGGCGCGACGATCCACGCGCATTTCTACCACCTTGCGGCGCCGGGTAAGCAGCACACGGGCCCCGGGCTGGAAAATGCCGACGAGGACAATCACGATGCGGTGTGGTCAGTCGATTTTTTACGCTTGTCCAGGCTGCCCCACTGACGCTTTCTGCTCCCGCCCACGCCCGCCTGCCTGCGCAGGCCTGCCGCGATGTCAAAGGCGGATCGTCGTCATGTCGAACGTTCGGGGCCGCGACTTGGGAAGCTTCGTCGCTGAGGTCCGCTCGAAGATCGATCGCGACCTCGCACTGCCCACCGGCTACTTCATTGAATATGGCGAACAGTTCGAGAACCAGGAGCGCGCCACGCGGCGCTTGCTTTCGATCGTGCCGCTGGCAATCGCCCTGATCTTCGTACTCCTTTACCTGACGTTTGCCTCAGCCAGGCTTGCGTTGCTGGTGATAGCGAATTTGCCCTTTGCCTTGGTGGGCGGAATCGCGGCGCTTTCGATACGGGGGATGAACCTCAACCTTTCGGCATCCGTCGGGTTCAGCGCTCTCTTCGGAGTCGCGATGCTGAATGGCGTGCTGCTGGTGAGCTCCATACGTCAGCTCCATCAAACCGGCTCATCGTTCCACGACGCAGTGATTATGGGCGCCCAGCGGCGATTGCGTCCGGTTTTGATGACCGCCTGTGTCGCCAGCTTCGGATTCATTCCCATGGCACTGGCTACATCGACGGGAGCTGAAGTTCAGCGGCCCTTGGCGAGCGTGGTCATCGGCGGACTGGCGAGTTCCACGATGCTGACTCTGTTCCTGTTGCCGGTGCCGTTGACTGGCTTGGTTCGGGAAAATCTGCTCGGTCGCCTGTTGAGGGAGGGCTCGTCAATCCGGTTGTTACCGCTCATTAAGACCCGTCAGTAATCTGACTACACAGGTCACCGCTAGGTGTGGCCAATGGCACTCTCTGGCCTTACTCGATGCCTTTCTGAGAATTAATGATTTCCCTGTGAAAAGGGATCGAAATGTCAATCGGCATGCTGTCCATGGAGCGAACCCGCAACACCGCTTGATAGAAACGCGGAACATGGCCGTCGGGCGCCTTGAGTTTCGCAACCAACTGACGTGCCAGCATTGGATCGGTCAATGCCTTCACAGCAGCCAGCGTGCTGGAGATCTCGGTGCCAGCGAGATACAACACATCACCTTTCTGATATATACCTGGCAGGTGACTGATGAGCGCCAAACTCTGGTATGTTTCGGAGCCTCCCTCCGGAGGCGGATGCGGAATGAACTGGGGTTCGCCTGCTTTCGGATGCGGGATTCGGATGCCGTCGCGTTCCCAGATGTATTGGCCGCTGGACCACACCGCCTGAATCGCTTTATTGTCGGAGCTTGAGCCCAGCACTACGACATTGTCCATCAGAAGTTCCGGCATCGAAAGCCATTCGCTCCGCGTCAGCAGCACGTTATCTTTCCGATTTGAAAGAAACTGTCCCAGCAAGAAGGATGCCGTGGCCGTCCCGGTCTGGGCGGCTCCCTCGGAGGACGTGAGACAAACCATCAGTGGACGATTCGTTTCGAGGATTGGCCCCCAGAGTTGCTGCAACTCGATCGGGAGATCGCTTATGCCAACGGGCGCGGCCGGTTGCACACGGCTTGACGCGGCCCCTCTGGATCGCCATAAGATCAGGCTCAAACTGACCGTACACATAACGGTTACGATAAGAAGCGCCTTTAGTACTTTCTCGGGGCGCCAGGACTTCCGGACGACAGGATTTTCCGCGATTACCGCAACGACAGGCTCAAATGGGATGTTCCGGGGCTCAAACGTGACACGAAAGCCGCCTTTCGGGACATCGACGAAAATCGGATCTTCCTTCCCCTCCAACCTATAGTATTCGGCTAGTTTCTGACGCAACCGAGCAACATGCATTCGAACGACTGACTCTTGGCGGGGATCATAGGACTCGGGTTTTGCGAAGACGTCCAGGCCGATCGTGTATTCCTTTAAACTATCCGCGTCACCCGCGAGCGATTTGCCGGCAAGGTATTGCAGAAGGTTACGATGAACTTCCGAAGTCCGAAACGACTTGCTTTGAAGGATTCGATCAATCTGGGTCTGGCTCGCTTCCTGCGCTGATACCATCGACAACCATCATACGGCAATCAGCCGAGTCCTGGTCCGAGGCGGCGCGGTCTGATCTTGGGCCTGCGGGCCCTCTGCCGGTTCATTCGGACGAAGGCTATTTCCGATTCGGCGATCATTGCATCTGCCAGCATTTCCCGCCGGCGAGGGCGGCGCCGCAGGGTTGGTAGGATCGATCCGTTCCACCACATCAGCACCCCAGTGACGTAGAGAGTCGCCGGCGCTAGACCAGCGAGAATCCAAAGGACGCGGGTGAAGTTGCCTTCAAAGGTGCCGAAATGAAGCGGGTAGAGATCACGCGTGAAACGAATGGGCCACGAAAGGTCACGGTGGTAGTTGATGCGGGTCACTTGCCCGGTGTACTGGTCGATGTACACCAAATTATCTCCCGCCCTTCTCCAGTCTCCGGGCAGCATCCGTCGAAGTGAATAGGGCGCATCCTTCTGTTGGGGGAAAGTGAATAGTGTGGTTTCTCCAACTGGCAACGCGTGCACGGCAGTCGCATAGATCGCGTCCAGATTGATTCGGCGGCTTGCGCCGACTCGCGTCCGCGGCGCCAGGAGCACGGACGGTTTCCGCGCCGCCCAGCCGGCGATGGCCTCATAAGTCTTCGGGAAAGCAAAGTAGGCTCCGGTCACTGCGACGAACATCAGCAGCAGGCTCGCGAAGAACCCCGTAAGCCGGTGCAGGTCGTAATTCTTGCGCCGCCACCGCGCCCGCGACTCAAAGCGAAGGGCGGACCTCCAGTGCTTTACGCCGGGCCACCATACCACCAGCCCGGTGGATGCCAGAACCACCAGCAGAAGGGCGCCAATTCCATTTACAGTCTCGCCCCTTGGACGCAGTGGATCTACGATCTTCATGTGCGTTTGCTATCGGGACCAAGCCGCGAACGAAGTTTCGAACATCCGATACGATGGGATCGAATGCACCGCAGGCGTTTCCTGGCTTCGCTCGGCGTCGCCGCAGCTCAAAAAGCTATCTTCAGCTCGGAAAAGCCCGACTACACTCTGCGCATAGCGCCTCCTAGCATTGAGATCGCCCCTGGCACGGTGGTCAAAACGATCGCATACAACGGCTCGGCGCCGGGGCCACTCTTACGGATGGCGGAAGGCAAACCCGTCACCACTCAAGTGTTCAACGACACGCATGAGGCCGAGTTGGTTCACTGGCACGGATTGCACATCCCGTCGGCAGTCGATGGGTCCAAGGAGGAGGGGACGCCCATGCTTCCTCCGCACGGCTCGGCGGTCTACACATTCACGCCGAAATCGAGCGGCACGCGCTGGTATCACTCGCATGTCCGCGCCGGACAAATCTCAAACGCGCCACTTACACCGGACCGTTCGGGTTTATTTTTATAAAGCCTGTGAGCGAGCCTGGTGAGTACGATCAGGAGGTCTTTATCGCGCTTAAAGAGTAGGAGCCTTACCTGTCGAGTGCGGGCGGGGTGAGGAACTCGCTGGAAGTGGCCTACAACTTTTCGATCAACGGCCAGGCCCTGGGCCACGGAGATCCAATCCGTGTCAAAGCGGGGCAGCGCGTACTTTTCCGCATCCTCAATGCCAGCGCAGCCGTGACCCGGCGCATCGCTGCCGCAGCCGTTCCGCAGCAAGTGGGAGCGCTGGGACTCGGGCCGGCCGAGCGTATCGATGCCATCGTTGAAATGAATCAGCCGGGTGTCTGGATTCTAGGTGCCACTGATGACCACGACCGGGAACATGGGATGGGCACCGTCATCGAGTACTCCGGGCGAGGTGGCCAACCGCGCTGGACACCTCCGAGCACGGAGCGCTGGGATTACAGAATCTTCGGAAATCCGGGCCACGAAGAGCGGTCATCGTCACCTTTTGAGCGCATCCTCCGGTCTTCGAGAAGAAGTTTGCCGGCCATCATTGGGTGGATAAGTGGACCATCAACGGCAAAGAATTCCCGAAGACTGATCCAATTCGAGTTCGGGCCAACCAGGGATATCGCCTGGTATTCGATAATCGCAGTAACGAGGCGCATCCACTGCACCTGCACCGGCACACTTTCGAGCTGACGAAGGTCTAAGGGAGCGACACTGCCGGAGTATTCAAGGACGTGGTGGTTATTCAGCCCAATTCCAAGCTGGAAGTGAGCTTGACCGCAAATAATCCCGGACTTACCCTGTTCCACTATCAGCAAATGCATATGGATTACGACTTCACGGCGCTGATGAAATACGCGGGTTAGCGGCAAAGCTGGTTCGATCGCTTTGCTCCGCCAAACCGGCGGCCAAGGATCATTTTGATCAGCAAATGATCGGTCCCGCGAGTGACGCCGACTCCAACGCCAAAGTTGAACTCCCATTTTGGCGATAGGTTCAAATCTATTGCCGGCACGATTTGCTGCTCCTGCTGGTACAGGGGATCAAAGTTTCCCACCGGGCCCAAACTGCCGTAGTACTCCAACCCGGCATTGATCTTCGGCGTGAAATCGTAACCAGTCTTGAAGTCCGGCGCGAATACCACGCCTTGACTCACGCCCGGCCCGTGGAAGCTCCGATCGAAAACGGGATTGAAAGCCAGATACCAGCGCCCGACCTGCTTGTCGATGATTGGCCGGACCTCCAGCGTCCAGGTATCGGGAGAACGACGTAACGTTGATAGCCAAACTCGAGAGAAAGGCTCACTCCCACCGGCCATTGCCAGGATTCGGGTATGCGCGCCCTCGCCTGATATGATCTCCCACCCACTGCCAGCCGCCTTGATTGGGATTGACACCGGTGAAGATGTAAAGTCCGGTCTCAAACCAACCGGTGATGCCCCTGGTGATTTCGACCGTCTCATGCAACTGGTGCTCGGTCCCGTAGACGCCATCCACTACGCCCTTGCTGCCCTCAACGGCGAAGTTGCTATGCAACTCGATCATGGTTGTGCCTGGGTCTTGAGTTGCCGAAGGATAGACCTGGAGTTCGTAATTTCCCCGGCCGAGCGCGCACGCCGCGGAGGCGAGAAAAAGAAGTGCGCCAAGCGCCGCATTGTCGCTGAATCTACCGGGCCACAACGTTTTGACCATCGACGACACCGGAGAGAAGAATCTTGCCGTCCGTGGATAAAATGCTGGTTGCATTTCCGTGAGTTAAGCCATCCTTCGCACGGCAGCCTTTGACGATGATCTGCTCGCCGATCTTGAGCGTTGTCCGGGTCCATCCGGATTTCATCAACGTGTTCGGGCTGCCTGCTTCGAAATCCCAGTTCTCTACCTTGCCGGAGTCTTCCTTCACATCAATGTAGAAATGGACATGCGGGTTCATCCAGTCGACGCGGGTGACGGTACCGTGTAGCAAGACGGGCCTTGAAGCGTCGTAGTCTGCTGCGAACGAATGATGCGCTCGTACAGGAGAGGCAACGATACAAAGTACGCAGGAAAGGATCAGTAAGTAGGGAAGGTTTTCCAAGGTCTGGTCAGCTTCCTCAGCGCTTCGTGACGGTTTGAGGGGCCTTCCCCTCGTGCGGCTCGTAGTATCCGATCAGCCGGCCGCAAATCGGTATACTCACCCACAGTATCAGCGAAAGGACGGCGGCAGCTTTCGCACGTGTGGGTATCGCTGGGGCCTTGTCCAACTCCTCGGGGTGATCGTACACGATGGGTTTAAAAATTAGCGCATGAACTCCAACTAGCAGCAGCAGCGTCATCTTTGTCCAGAAATAAGGATTGGGATAGTACGTCGGAGCCTCCGAGCCGGCCATGAGAAGCCCGCAAGTGACTATAATCACAAAGCCAATGCGCTTATAGGGCCGCAGACCTCCTACAACTTCCGCTATGCTCTGATCGCGCAAGGCTAAGCCGAGCAGGCGCAGATCGGTCATCAAGATCATGCCGCCGAACACGGCAATGCAACTCACATGCGTGGCCATGATGATGGGATAGACCCACGGAGTCTGCTCAATGCCGGTCATCAAGCTGGTGCTCTGGATCGATTGAAAGATGGAATAAAGCGACATTGGATATTACGCCAGAAGTCCGGTGAAGAGCCCACCCGTCACCACTGAGACCCACAGCAATACCGAGATGGCTCCCACCACGACGCCCACTCCAGGGGGCGGGGACGACGAAGCCACCTTGTAGTGGACGGTGTAGTTATAGAGGATCGCGAGGAGCAGCGCCGCTGCCTTGAACCGGAACCAGGGGCTGAAGTAATACATGCGCGGATCCGTCAAAAACAGCCCCATCCCTGCAAGCACCGTGACCGACAACCCGATCAACGTGTACGCCCAAGTTTCGTGCAGCAGTTTGGCGGGAGTTGTTCTTGGAAACGCCAAGCCAAGAAGACGCAGGTCTACGATCATAATCGTCCCTATAGCCACGGCGAAAAAGACGATGTGAAAACACTCCGCCACCGCGAAGCCCCATTCGGTGTTGTTCAGCAGGTCGGCTATTGCATTCGATTGGAGAAAAGCCGGGGAAGCTACAAATAGATGCATCACTTCGCGTCTTGGATCTCCAGATCCGTCTTCTCGTCGCCCGCCATCATCTTCGCGTTGTCGTAGAATCCCGCGGTCACCAGATGAATCTCGACCTCCTTCTTACCTTTGTTTTCCCAGAACCAGCCGTGGATGCCAGTGGAAGGCGCGGTGAATGAGCCGCCGGAATGATCTGAGCCGCCCTGATCATTAAGTTCGTAGCTCTCGAAATAGTCCTTGTTCGGCTTGTTGTCCGGCTCACCGTGGAATTCGAACGCTACTGGCCCCGTGGCTTTCCAGGAGTAAAGCATGCCGGCGGCTTTCTGCATATGATACTTGACTTCGACGCCTTCGCCGGGCATCAGTGAAAGATCCTCGCTGTCGGTTTTGAAAATTCCGGGCTGCGCGGTGTAAATGCCCGCCGGCGCGGCGACGGGCCGTGCGCCAACGGGCTTCGATTCCGCCGTCGATTCGGTGGCTTTCGCAAGATCGGTCAAATGCAGTAGCTTGCCTGTCTTCAGCGGATCGATCCCATATTCGGCGGGCAGCACGGCCGTCAATAGAATCACGAGCGCGACTGCTAGCGCGATCCCGGTGGCTTTCGCGATTGCTTGCTTCGACGGTGCCTCCGCCCGCTGAATGTTTTCCTGTTTAACCATATAATCCTTACGCGGCGGCAAAATAGCCAGTGATCTGATAACCCACCAGTATGAATCCTACGGTCATCAGCACCGCGTTCGTCGCAAACGCGTCCCGCAAGAAACTGCCGCGTGTGCGCCAGACGCTCAACACGATCAATATGGCGGTCAACGCCAGCACCTGGCCCACTTCCACGCCGACATTAAAGCTTACGATGTTCGTAATCAAGCCGTTCTTTGAGAGAGCCAACTCCTGCAGTTTGGTGGCGAGTCCAAATCCATGAAACAGGCCGAAAATGAGCACCGCCACTTTCGCATTCGGCTCGAACCCCAGAAACCGCCGAAAGCCATCCATGTTGTCGAACGCTTTGTAGACCACCGAAAAGCCGATGATCGCATCAATGACGTAGGGGTTGGCATGAGCTCCTCCGAGGACTCCACCCAGCAGCGTGATGCTGTGACCCAGCGTGAACAGACTGACATACTGAACGATCTCTTTGAGCCGGTATAAGAAAAAGATGACTCCCACCAGGAAGGCGATGTGGTCATACCCGGTCACCATGTGCTTCGCGCCCAAGTAGACGAAAGCAGGGATTGCGGCCCCCTGATTCGATTCGACAAAAGACGCATCGCGTTTCGAGACGTTGTGCGCCATGGCGGCGCCGGGAAACACGAGCATCGCGAGGATGAAGAGAATCGCCGCAGCCGCGGCCAAGCGGCGAGATAGGGCGGTCATTTGCACCGATCCGCCAGGTCCGGCTTTTCGCGCCATTTATCGTGGCAGTTGGAGCAAGCCGTGCTCAAGTCTCCCGCCGCCGTTACGATGTCGTCCTTCTTGGACTGTGCGGCCTTGTAGCTCTCAAGGCTCGCGGCCCGCAGACCCTGGACGAATTTAGGCCAATCCGGGTTGTTGATCGGAACTGGAAGCCCGTTACCGCATTTGCGCCCGGGAAGAATCAGAAGATTGGCGGCTTCCGAAAGAGCTCTTGCACTGTTCTCCACAGCCGTCCAGCCGCCGTAGGTACTGGCAAGAGGATTCGGCGACAGCGAGGGGTCCTTCGCCGGCGGCACCTTGGCGGGATCGTCTTCTTGAGCGAAAAAGATCACATTAGAGTTGGGGAAGAGGATACCGCGCATGAGCTGGCGCAAGTCTGCAACGACCTCCGGTTTCATGGCCGCCGATTTGGGAGCCTTGGCCGCGTTGGAGCGGGCTGGCCCCGGCGATTGCGCCTGGCAGACTCCCAAGATGGTTAGAGAGAAGAAAGCTGTTACTATGCGAGACATTCCTGGTGACCTTTCATACCAGCAGACTTACTCTGGCGGTTCGCCTTTCCACGACTTCATGGCCTGCCACATCGGTGGGCTGGGGCGCCTAAAAAAATCCCTCATCCATTTGCTTTTCCCACCCGCGTTCGAGGCTCTGCGAGTGCGCCTCGTCCCCTTCACCGAAACCTTTGAGCGGCGTCGCACGCTGTGCCCCTCCCCGAGAGTTGATTTGTTCATGGACAGACAGACCTGGAAAGGGTATCACTGAGTTACCCGAAATCCATGGCTCTCATAGTCATCGAGCGGTCAGTGACCGGTCACTCACCATTGCGATTCATGGGTTTGCCGCCTATCGTGCTTCCGGCCGAACTCATATTCCAATCGCGACTTGAGCACCAGCTCATGACTCCCGTCCGTAGTGCCGAACCCCGCTCCGAAGCTCCAGGCGAACCGTGCTCCGATCTTCCAATCTGCTCCGGGAAACACCAGGTGGGTCTGATTTGCCAGTGGCGAGAAATTTCCGAGCGGTCCCAGCGCTGAGTAGTACTCGACGCTCGGCGTCAGGGTTCGCCATTGTTGCCATCCCAGCCTGGCCGATGGCTCCACGCCCCAGCCGAGCGAGGTCCCCGTGCCGTGCAGCGCCCGGGCGAAGACGATATTTCCGTCCATTTGCAACCGTCCGATGTGCTTCTCAACGATCCCGCGCAGCTCCACCTGCCGCGTGTCCTGATCGAAGACCGGACGTTCGAACGAAAACTCGGCCACGAACCCCAAGTTCAACGGCAAGCCCCAGGACTTCGGCGCGTAGAAATGCGGAAGCACCCGAAAGCCGGCATACTGCCAGCCGAGGCCGGGAACCCACGCGGTCAGAACAACGGCGCCAAAGCGTACTTCGTCGGTCAGGCCGGCTGTCCATTCCGAGCTCGCATGCAACTGATTCTGCTCCGGTGCCACAGGCCCATCGAATTTCGCCGTCCCATCGGCCACATAATGTAACATGCGACTCATAGGTAAGTGAGCCGAGCGGCAGAGGCTCATATTCAAATACTTGAATCTCAAATGGATCTTGTGCATAAGCAGCAAGACCGATCGACAGCAATAGCCATCGACAGCAATACATAGATCCTCCTAATCGCGAACTCAAGAATCGAGCGGGCGATTAGGAGCGGGGAGGATGATCGAGACGCGGCGCAGGCTTTTCGGTCAGCTGGGGGACAGGGGCCGGGGTGACGCGCTCGATGAGAGACGCGACAAAGCTATGCGTGCGCGCCGGAAACCCGGTATGGAGCGAGCAATAGGCGCAATCGTGGCAGGAACAATCGGAACCGCTTGGCGTCGTAGACCCAGCGTAGTGGTCGTGATAGTCCTCGGCCATGCACACGGCCATCTGGGTGCAGATGGCCATGAGCACAAGTAGCGCCAGCCAGCGAATGAGGCTCCTCCTCCGAGGCATTCTTGAAAACCCGTTCTGCGAGCCGCTCAGAAGCGCAGCTTCACGGCAGCCTGCATTAAACGAGGCGCGGCCGCGCTGACCACGTGTCCGAAATCGGGATCGGAGTCCACGCCCTCCACGGATTGCGGTCCATAAAACTGCGCATGGTTGAAGACATTGAAGGCTTCCATCCGGATATCCAGGGTCATCGATTCTCTAAGCCGGATGATCTTGCTGAGCTGCACATCGAAGTTTTCGATGCCGGGCCCTTGGAAGCTGCGCCGGCTGGAATTGCCCAATACTCCCAAGGGCTCCACCTCGAAAGCGCTGGTATTGAATACCGGCTTGCCGTTGCGGGGATTCTCGTTTAGGTTGAGCGGGCCGCCCAAGTACTCGGGCGTGTCTAACAAATAGTTATTCACGCCGTTGCCGAGGGTTCCCAAGAGTGAGTTGTCGGAGTTGTCAATGAGCGTCACGGGCAGCCCAGAGGAAAAACGGCTGGTGCCGGACAAGCTCCATCCATCGGTCAGGCGATTCCGCCCAAAGAAGCGCTCGAATGGCAGATTGTACGTGTACGTGATGACGACATTCTGAGGGATGTTCCAGGCCGAAATCGCGCGAGTCAATCCCAGGTTGAAGGGGTTAGTGTCCTCGCCGAGGTACGATGCATCATCGATGGACTTGGACCAGGTATAGCCTACCAGGAGCGTGGAGCGTGAGCCGATGGTCGCGCGAAGGGTAATTTCCAGCGAGTTATAGTTGGAATTTCCGATGGTCTTTTGCAGCGTGACCGATCCGTAATCCGGTCCAAGGCCGACACGCGTGCCCTGGTACGTCTGTCCGGATGCGGATGTATAGCTGGCGTCCTCACCGTAGGGACCGCAAGTCAGTGTGCCCGGAGCTACCTGGCTCGGTTGGCTCAGGCTCAGGCATAGTGCCGCGTTTCCGTTATTGGCTGGCTGTAACACCAGGATGTGATGGCCCTGGTTCCCTGCATAGCTAACCGTGAGCAAAGTGTTCTGGCCGAACTGCCGTTGAACGGAAAACATGTAATTTTCCGTGTAGGGCACGGTGTCTTTGGAATAGAATTCGGGCGCCGCGCTGATCGGCGTAACCGCGGCCCAATCAAATCCGGTATAGGGGTCCTTTTGAGAGACGTTGTTGGGAGGAAAATGAAATGGATAGGGATCGGTTTGCACCACTCCGTCGCCCGAATCGATGAAGGGCTGGGCGAACTCGGGAGGAGCGGGGCTCAAGTAGTTGTATCCCCACGGTGGCACGCCGTACATGATGCCGGCGTCGATGCCCTGGAAGGCGGTGTAGAAGATTCCGTAGCTGGCCCGGATGCTGCTCTTGCCCGATTCGCCAAAAATCGCCTTCAAAAATCTATTTCCAAAATTTGGAGAATAGGCTAGTCCGATCCTGGGCGCGAAGGCGTGATTGTCTGGAGGCGAGAGAGTGGGAGGAATGCCAGGGTCGCCGGGCACCAGAAGGTCAGGCAATGCGTTGGGGAAAAGAACCGACTGCCGGCCGGGAACGATGGTCTGAAGGTTGTTGTATTTGTCCGACCAGGGCTCGATCCGCTCCCACCGCAACCCGTAATTCACCGTCAGGTTCGGCCGCGCTTTCCAGCTATCCTCAACGAACGCGGCGTAATAGCGATTTCGCAGATAGAAATGCTGGCCGGTGGTCTGGGTGAAATTGCTCGGCAAGCCCAGCAGATAATCGGCGAACGGCGATCCGGTCTCGGACCCAAGGAAGCTGAACGTTCCGTTAAAGGTGCCGTTCGGACTTTCATTGACCTGGTTGTTATGAAATTGAGCGCCAAACTTAATCGTGTGCGCGCCCCACACCTTTGAGATGGCATCGCTCAGATAAAGCGTATTGTTCCATTGATCCGCGTTGGTAATAGGAACGCCCATGACGAAGTCTGGGAAGACCAGGTTCTCCACGCCTTCAAACTGCGGCGCTTGCACCACGAGGCCCCCGTTTTGAGGTCCTTGGACGAATCCCTGCGAGGCTATGGATACTCCGGTTCCTCCGTGAGGTTGTCCAATGAAATTCACGTTCCGCAGGAAGCCGGCATGAGCTTCGTTGACCATGGTCGGGCTTAGGATCTTGGTGTCGCCAATGCTGATCTCCTGCGCCTGTCCGGGGGTCAGGGCGTCAAAGCCAGGAACGCTTGCACCGCCCTGTCCGCCCGGATATGGATTGTCCACTATGTAGTTGTCGACGAAATAGTAGCCGAAGATATTGCCGGCGCGCGTGTTGGCGTCGATGCGGGCGCCAGCCTTGTCGTCCCGGTCTGTTTCAGGGAAGGCCGACGTAGAAAAAAGGTTGGAACCGATGTTCGCAGTGGGAATGTATTTCAGCAGGTTATGCGCGACCGGCGACCAAACCGATTGGGGAATGATTGCTCCGGGGAATACGCATTGAGAGCTGGACCCGCAGCCCGGTGTATAAAAGGGTTCGCCCACGTTCACGTTATAGCCGAGCTTGGATGCCAATTGGCCCGCCTGGTAGGCCGCAGGCACGGTCCCGGTCAACAGGCTGGCCGAATCGCTAAAGTTGCCGGCGCGCTCCTGATTCGACATAACCGTGGTTACCGGCGATGTGATGCCTTGCGTGGTCTTGGTGTGCTGATAGTCCAGGAAAAAGAAAAGCTTGTTTTTTAGGATCGGCCCGCCGATGGTACCGCCGGGCTGATTCTGCTGGTAGAGCCCTCGCTTCGCGTCAAAGAAGTTCTTGGCATCCAGGTCGGTGTTCCTAAGGAACTCGAAAGCGCTGCCATGGAATTGGTTGCTCCCGGACCGGGTAATGACGTTGACCATTCCGCCGTTGTAATTGCCGTACTCCGTGTCGAAGTTGTTAGTTAGGACCCGGAACTCCTCGATCGAATCCAGGTTCGGAATCACGGACGTTCCGCCGTTCATCCCTTCCTGGACGTCGATCGCATTCACCATGAAGCCATTGGCAGATTCGCGTTGTCCATCGATGGAAATGTTACCGGGATTCAAGGCGCCGGATGGATTGATGGTGCCAGTGACGCCCGCCATGATGATGGACGTTGGGGTCGAGGTTGTGACAGGGGTGACGCCTGGTTGGATAGCAAGAAGGTCGGTATAACTACGACCGTTCAGAGGAATCGCCTGAATCTGCTGCTCTGATACCACCTCGCCGAGGTGGGTCGCCACCGTATCAGGCTGGGTTTGCAAGTTCTCTTCCGAGGCGGACACCGTGACCGTCTCGGTTTGCTCACCGACCGATAATTCTGCGTCTAGCGTTACGGCGGCGTCTGTGTCGATGGCAATATTGGTCTTCTTCTGTGGCTTGAAGCCGGTGGCGTCGATGGTCAGGTCGTACTTGCCGACCGGAAGTGCGGGAAAAGAATAGGATCCGCGGGCGTCTGAGATGGTCGTAAACTGTGCCTTGGTGTCCACGTTCACTAAGGTGAGCTTGCCGCCGGAGATCACGGCGCCAGTGGGGTCTTTCAGCACGCCGGAGAGGCTGCCAGCGGCGAACCCCCACAATACGGAGGCACAAAAGAGTGACAACGCGATCTGCACCAGACGTTCGATCATTCTAGTACGCTCATCATTTGTAAAATCCTTTGGCGTTTTGCGCCAATTTCTAAGCAAGACCGCGAGCCCACTGCGATTGTGTGACTTAGTGCCCAGGGGTTGACTCAGGGGCGATGCCATCCAATACCTTGTGCCCGTTCGCCAGAATTACTTTCCTGGCGGTTGCAACGTTCGCCCCATCGCGCGCCGGGAAGGCTACGACCGTGACCCGGTCGCCGACCTTCAGCGTGTCGCGCAGCCAGCCCATCCGGGCCAAGGTATTCGGGCCCGCTCCCTCAAAGGCCCAATTTGTAACTTTCTGACGGGCGTCCTTCACGTCCACATAAAAGTAGATATGCGGGTTGCTCCAATCCACCCGCGTAATTACACCGGAGTAGGTAATCTGCCGATTCACATCGAACTCAGCCGAAACGGAATGGTGAGCAAAGATGGGGGCCGCTGCTACCAGCAACAGCCCCGAGGGGAAGAGAATCGCTAACTTATGTTTCATCTGGCACAAACCTCGTGAAGTCTGCAGAGCGAGGCTACCACGCGGGCGGCGCAAATTAGACGAATCGAAGGTCAACTTTTGGTCATTGACGCTCGAAACGTGGTCACTGACCCGTGCAAATCATTTGCATCAAGGGAGATAGCGCAGCGAGTCCACGGGGGCGTGCGGCAAGGGATGAACGATCCAAGTTTCGGTTTTAGCTTGCGTTCACGTCGTCACCTCGGCCGCAGGAATGATGGGTGCGAAACCTGCGCTTGCTTCTAACCCTTCGTCACTGAACGGCAAACGACCCGTTGAAGAGTAAGGTCTTAAGGTTGCCCGCGCTCCTGGTGCGAGTGAACGACACCTCCGATTCAGCCCTGTACATCGACCTGAAAACCGTGCGCCTGGTGGAAGCGTACGGACGGCGGTCTCGCATCAACCGGTTCCCGCTGGGGCGTAGGCACTTGTCTAAGCATCAATTCAGTGATTCTTGGCTTCGAGCTACAAAGGGCGGTCAAGTGGCTGTGACGTGCTTCATGGGTACCCAAAGCAATCCGCGCCAACAGATCGCGCTTTCGCACGGCGGCGGGACCAGGTTTACCAAGCCGATAGTGTTGAACACCGGCCAAGCGTTCGGCTATACCTCGATGGCGCTGAAGCAGGATGGCGCGAAGGCCCAGGTACGACAAGTGAGCTCCCAGGGAGTCGCTGGGACGGTTGCAGAAGTTGCCAAAGGAGGCTTTTGGCAGCCCGGCGACTCTTTGATCGCTTCCGGCAGCGCCAAGCACATCGAGACAGCCAGTCTCGGCGTCAAGCAGCGAGCGCTGTTGCGGTCGCTATTTGGTTTGCGCGGTCGAAACCACGTGGCCTTTTTGCTGAGGCGGTTCGTAGTAGCCGATGAGGCGGCCATTACAAAGGACAGCGGTCCAGATGATTAGCGAAAGCGCCCCCGCAACCTTGGCGCGCGTGGGAATCACCGGAGACGCATCCAGCTCCTCGGGATGATTGTAGACCAGGGGCCGGAAGATAATCGCGTGGATCAAAACCAGCACCAGACACGACATCTTAACCCAGAAGTAGGGATTCGGATAGTAATCAGCGGCCTTTGAGCCGAAGAGCGTGAATCCCATGGCGAACATAATGATGAAGCCGGTGCGTTTCCACCAGCGCAATCCGTTTACGACGTCGGCGATGGTTTTATCCTGGAACCCCCACCCGAGCAGCCGCAGATCGGTGATCACGATCAGGCCGCCGAAGATCGCGATACACGTCAGATGCGTGCTCATGACGATTGGATATTCCAAACCGGACTCGCGGATAAAGGTCATGAAGCTCAGGCTTTGAAGCCATTGAAAAAGTTCGAGAATCACATTTGCCTCCAGGCGTTACGCGAACGCGATGAATAGACCACCGAATACGACGCTGATCCATAGCGCCAAAGAGATGATGGCGGTTGCGACCCGCACCGGCTTGGTCGCGGTGTCCGACTTGGCGATCTTCCAATGAATCGTGAAATTAAAGATGAGCGCGATTGCGAGCGCGTACATCTTGAAGACGAAAGACGGATTGTTAAGGTACATCCGCACATCCGACAGAAAGAGAATGGGGCCAGACAGGAGCACGACCGCGAGCCCAATAATGGTCCAGGGCGCCGTGTCGCGCAAAACCTCCGAGGGTTTGGAATGCTGAATACCGAAGCCCAGCAGCTTGTAATCAACTGCGGCGATCATCCCGATCGACCAGGCGAAAGCCGCTATGTGAAAGCATTCAGCGATTGGAAAAACCCATTCTGAACTATTCAGCGCGTCCGCTACGGATTGTATTTGCAGAAGCAACATCTTGGTGGTCCTGTCCTTTCACTGTGTGTCTGTTCACCGAGCGCGCCAGCATCGCCCAGCTGGCTCCATGGACTTCCGCATGGATCTTGTCGAGCGGTGGCTCGATATAGCCGATTCCCCGCCCACAGCAGGCCACCGCAGTCCAAAGGAGGAGGGACAGAGTGGCCGCTACCTTGGCACGCGATGGCGCGGTTGAAAGACGGTCGAGCTTGGCGGGATCGGCATAAACGCTCCGGTAGAAAACTACAGCATGCACGATCAGCAAGCCAAAGAGAATCAGCTTGGTTCGAAAAAACGCGTTGTAGTAGTACTCTTCGGCTTTCGAGCCGAACAGTAGAAATCCGCAGGTAGCGGTGAGCAGCAATCCCCAGCGCTTCGGTACGCGGAACTGGTTGACGACGTCGGCGATAGATCTTTTCCGCATAGCCCAGCCGAGAAGCCGCATATCCGTCATCAGGATCATCCCGCCAAAAAAGGCTATCCCCACCATGTGCAGCGACATGACGATCGGATAGACGTCGGCTGAGCCGCGGAGCGCAGTAAAAAAGCTGGTGAACTGAAGCCATTGAACCAATGAGAGCAGCATGGGACATTCAAATCTCGTGTTCAGATTCCGACACTCAAGCCCGGATAGATGAAGCCGATGAAAATACCGCCAAAAATGACGCCCGCCCAGAGAATAAGAGAGATGCAGGCAACCGCCTTCCCGTTATGAGGCGGCGACTCCGATACCAAAGCTCGCCGATGAATGGTGTAATGAAAAACCACGGCCGACACAAAGACAGCCATCTTGATAAGGAAAGCCCAGTTGAGATAATAGCTGTCCGGGTCCGAGGAGAATAGCAAGAGACCGGAGAACAGCATCAGCACCAAGCCGCTGAGCGTCCACAGCCAGGTATCCTTGGCGAGCTCGGCAGGCGATTCGCGCGTCCCGGCAACGCCGAGGAGTGAAAAATCCACGATGGCGATGGTCCCGATCGAAATCGCGAATCCGACGATATGGAAGCACTCCAGGATTGGGAAGACCAGTTCGGATGAGTTTAGCGGATTAGTAATGAACACTTGAGTCGGCGAATAGAACGATCGGCACCACCGCCCGGTGGTGATATGTCACGCTTTTCACGCGTTTAACTATAGCAAAGCTACCGCCTTTGCTAACGCCTCGTGGGGTCACCTTTCGGTCAGTGACCGGTCTGTGACCGCATATCCTAAACGGCTTCCGTACCACTGGCCACAAAGCTCTTCAAGCCATTCAATCTCTCGTGCTCCGACCACGCCGCGTTCGCTGCTTGGCAAGTACCAGGTTCACAGGAACGCGCTCGACGGCCTGAAACTAGGTACCGAGCTTGCCTTTCTCGGACAGATCAAGCAAGCCCTCGGATTGTGTGCGTCAGTTATCCGGATGTGATCGAGGAGCGACGAATGTCGTGGTGGTGTAAGGGCGCGGTCCAGGAATCTGTTTGACGGCCCTCTATTTTGATAAAGCCTCCGGACTCCTCGTTCGGGAAATCCGCTTAGGCCGTGCGCTGATCGCCACAGTGTCGATGGCTTCAATGATGGGTGTTATCCTCCAGCGTGGTGAATGAGAGCCATGCGGTGATCGCATTCCAGCCGGCCTGGGGTAAAAGGCGGCAATGCGCACTGCGGAGCCGCAACGCCAACCATACGCCAGTCTCATTGGTTGTTCCAGGCTTTCGATGCAATCCCCACAATCGGTATTGTTTGCGTGGGGGGGACCATCGTAGATCTCCGGCTTCTAGTTTCACCTTACGGAGACTTCGGGTGTCGGAAGTCAGGTCGCGATTGCGCCACTGATTCGGTGGAGCTTTTAACTGGATTGCTCCTGTTCTCGTCCGAGGCCATGCAGATGTATGACAATCCGGCATTGCAATTGTGTTTCACGGGATCATCTAGCAGGATGTCTCCAACTGGGACGAGGATCCCACGGCTCCTCCTGATGCCGGACTCGCGGATTTGCTATCGCTTGTATTTGGATCGCAATCATTGGGGCGGGACGTGCAATTGCCTGCCAGGCCATTCCTATGGCGACTCGGAAGATCCGGTCACGATTAGCCGTGCGGTATAAAGTTTCCATACCAGGAGTCACTGACCGGTCTGTGACGTGTCCTGTCAGTTCTCTCCTTGACCCCCGCCGGGTGTGCTGTTTAAACTTATGATCGCCCAGGAAGACGGTGCACGCTCTCTTCAGTTCTCATTCCGCCCAGACCCAATCAATTAACTCGGTTTTCTCGCTCGTTCTCATCATCGCAGCGGTGATTTTTCTGATCGTCGCCGTGGGCGTCTGCTACAGCATCGTGCGGTTCCGTTCCCGCCGTCCATTCTCCGACGATGCCGCCGCAACCCCTGAGCCACGCCAGATCTTCGGCTCGCCTAAGCTCGAAGTTCTCTGGACCGTCGTCCCGATCGCCATCGTCACCGGGCTGTTCGTCGTCACCGTCCGCGCCATGGTGTTCATCGACGCGCCGCAGGATTCGCCGCGTTCGCCCGATATCGTCATCACCGGCCATCAATGGTGGTGGGAAGCCCGCTATCCCAACAGCGTCGTGACCACCTGGGATATCCACATCCCTGACTCGCACCGTCCGCGCGCCCGAATCGAGTCGGGCGACGTGATTCACGACTTCTGGGTGCCCGAGCTCGCGCGAAAAATGGACGCCGTCCCCGGACGCTGGGGTTACATCTGGCTGGAAGCCGATTCGCCCGGCGTCTACGCCGGCACATGCTCGGAATTCTGCGGCGCCGAGCACGCCTGGATGCGCTTCCGCGTCATCGCCGACAGCCAGCCGGACTTCGACGCCTGGATGATGCGCCAGGCCCAGTCTTCGCCCGCGCCTGCCGGAATCGCCGCCGAAGGCGCGCGCCTGTTCCAAACCAAGAAATGCGCCGATTGCCACACGGTCGCCGCTACCGCTCCCAGCTCCAGTAAAGGATCCAGCCTCGCGCACCTGGCCACGCACGAGACGCTTGGCGGCGGCATTTCGCCCAACACGCCCGCGAACGTAACCCTATGGCTCACCGATCCCGAGGCCGCCAAGCCTGGCAATCGGATGCCTTCGACGCCACTCTCAACGGATGAGCGGTCCGATTTGCTTGCCTGCCTGGAGTCGTTACGATGACCGCCTGGCTCGGCGCCATCGATCACAAACGCGTCGGCATCCTCTACATGCTTTCCGCGCTCCTATTCTTTCTGGCCGGTGGCATGGAAGCCATGGTGATGCGAGCACAACTCGCCGCCCCGCGTCTCCAGCTCATCACCCCCGAACTCTACGACCAGATGTTCACCATGCACGGCACCACCATGATTTTCCTGGTCACCGGCACCATCTTCTGGTGGCCCATCTTCGGCCCTCTTCGGGATTGCCATCTCTCCCCGCTCGCGGCCGTCACCTATTCATTCAGCGCCTGCTCATCATGCACCTTGCTCGGCGCGTATCTGACCTTCGGCCCCGCCGGACTTTATCCCGCCTACACCGGCTACCTGGGACTGGACGCGAAAGCCGATCAGCAATTAGGCGGCCTGCTCATGTGGGTGCCCGGCTGCTTCGTCTATCTATCCGCGATCCTAATCACCGTCCGCCGATGGTACGCGGAGCCCTATTTCAGCAGGATCGCCGTGTGAGCCGCCCGGTGAGCTACGCCCCCATCGTCCTCGCCCTCGGCGTCATGCTGGCGCTCTGGGGCATCGCGTCCACCTGGATCGTGTCGGCCCTTCGCCTCTTTGTCATTGCCATCGGCGCGGCGCGCTGGTGGAAAGAAGTAGAACATGAAAAGTAACCATCTCTTGATCAATCGTTCCGCTCTCTTGGTCGCGCTCGTCGCGCTCATCGCTATCGTCCTCGGCGCGGTGGTCACTAGCCTCGAACGGCCAATCGCCTCGACTCCTGGCGCGCAGCCTCCGCCTATCGCCCTCTCGTTCGAGCTCTGGCACACCGTCGCAGGAGGGGCCGCCGTGCTCCTCATACTGGGCCTCGCCATCGCCGCCAAGTCCCGATTGGCCTGGATCGGCCTGGCCTTCGCCGTTCTCGACGGCGTGCTCGGATTGGCGCCGCAAGCGGCCTCCAGCATCCTGCACGCGCTGCTTGCCCAGGTTTTCTTCGGAATCATCGTCGCCATCGCAATCGTGCATTCGGCCAGCTGGCAGGGCGGCCCCGAACCGATCAACAACACCTGGAAACCTTCACTGCGCTCGCTCTCCATCGCGGTCCCCGCCATCATTTTGCTGCAAACCACTCTTGGCGCGTCTTACCGCTATCACGCGCTCGGCGTCCTCTGGCACATCCTGAATGCCATGCTCGTCCTGCTGCTCATACTGATCGTCGCTGTCTTCCTGATCCGCCAGTTTCCCACGCACCCCACGCTCAAACCCGCCGCGGTGGCCCTCGCCGTCATCACCGGTATCCAGGTCCTGCTCGGTTTCACTACGCTCATGATGCTGATCATCATCCCAAACGAAAGTGACGTTACCGTCGTCGTTACCAGCGTTCTGCATGTAACGAATGGCGCCCTCACCTTCGCAGCCGGGCTCGCGCTTTCCATCCTAATTCGCTACAACGTCCGCGTCCCGGCCCTTGCCACCAGTCACTCACCGGTTAGTGACCGTGTGTGATACCCCTCGCCTAACCACGCCGCCGGTAGAGAACGCCGTTCGGTACGCGAGCCCTGACCTGCTGTACCCCAAAACGTACCCAGCGGCTGACGATTTCGCTGCGTACATCCCAAAGGAATATGGTGCTTGACGTGGTTGGACCAGTCAGGTACAGTGCCAGACGGTAACCGGGCGGTGCAACCGGGAGGTCTAGCGATGAGGTCCACATCAGCTATTTTGATTGCGGGCACGATTTTGCTGCTGGTGCCAGCGGCATTGCTTGCACATCATACGTTGCAGACTCAGTTTGACATCAACCGAACCATCACCCTGAGAGGTGTGGTCACAAAGATGGACTGAAGCAATCCCCACGTGCGTCTCTATCTTGAAGTCAAAGACGAGAGCAAGAGGCTGACTTGGGAGTTGTACCTTGGCAGTCCGAACCAGCAAATCATGAACGGGTGGAAGATTGACACCTACAGGCGCGGTGACCATGTGATCGTGAACGCCTATCCAGCCAGGGATGGATCAAGCGTGGGATTTGCAAAAACAGTTGCGGCTGTTTCTGGAGGAACCTTCTAGAGAGAAACGCTCCGCGTGACACAGTCCCAAATCTGTGCGCGGGAATTCGAATCAGGCATAACGGAGCTCCTGGCCTGAATCGTTAGGTATTGTTCAGCTGCGCGTTTGCAGACTAAATCTACACGGGAGGCCCTAACCCGGGTATCCTCGCCGAAATTGACTATCGCTAAAAAACGGCCAGGAAGACGGAAGACCGGGGGACAATCAGAGAAGTTACGCTCCTCGGTTTGCTGGCAGATTCGAAACCCCGCGGGGCTTGGCTCCACAGCACTCTAACTCGTTGTATGCACGGAAATTAGAGATATGCAGGTGCACCGAGGCACACGTCGGGCTCACGTCCGGTGAGCACGACCAATATCTCGCGGAACGCATATTTCGCAGTGACATCACGTCGAAACAATAAGGGCGTCTCGCCAGTCTGTTGTGTCGGAATTTGGCGACAACAAAATGCTGTCATTCAAGGCTTGACGAACAATCGATACCACGCGCTGCGTTCGGATCATCGCTTTATTCAGCATCTCCCGCGGCCGGATGAGGTGGAATAGAATCGATCATAATGCCGCCATCAGTTGACCAAACTCTCACGACGCAGTGGGGCCCGCGAAAATGCCTGGCGGCAGATCAAGTTGGAGGACGATGATGAGTTGGCTTAGTCTATTGCGCCCGTTTGTGCTGGGTGCGACGGTTATTTGGTTGACAGGGTTCGGCGTCCTTGCGCAGGAGCCGAAGTTTTTTGCCGGCGGCCCGGCAGTTAGCCTCACCGCGGAACAGGCGAGCCGCGGCAAAGCGGTCTATGACAACAGTTGCGGTAGCTGTCATGGCGCCAATCTCGACAATGGAGCGTTTGGCCCGCCGCTTCGCGGCTCCGCTTTCAAGATGCACTGGTCGAGCCAGTCCGCCAGCGCGCTGTTCACTTACATCGCGACCAAGATGCCGCCGGCTGCGCCGGTCAGGCTCAGTGACCGCGCATACAGCGATGTGGAGGCTTATATTCTTCGCGCCAACGGTGTTGCAATCGGCAGCACGGAGTTGGCTCCCGCGCGGGCCCAATCCGATATCGCCGTCCGCACTGCCAATAGGGACGCCACCTACCAAGCTGTGATGGCGGCGCGTAAGAAAGTGCTGGCGAGCCTGACGCCGGTGACGGGCGAGATGCTGGAGCATCCCCCCGATGGCGACTGGTTGGTATGGCGCCGCAGCTATGAAAATCTGGCATTCAGCCCGCTCAAGAAAATTAGTACGGCCAACGTCCATAATCTCGGTATAGCCTGGACCCTCGCCCTGCCGGTCAGCGGCAACGAAACGACGCCACTGGTGCATGACGGAATCATTTTTGTGGAAAGCGGCGCCAGCATCCAGGCGCTCACCGGCGCCACTGGCGAAGTGCTCTGGCAATATACCCGTTCACTACCGGAAAAGCTGCACAATGGCCAGAACTCGCGGATGAAGAACATGGCAATTTACGGCGACTTGCTGTATGCGCCCACTGCGGACGAACATGTGATCGCGCTGGAGACCAAGACCGGCAAACTGGTCTGGGATCACGCGGTCATGAGCCGCGACAAGGGCTCAGCGGGTGCGGTGGATGGCCCCGCTCCCTTCAGCCTGACTGGCGGCCCGGTCGTCGCCAAAGGCAAGGTAATGATCGGCACCAGCCTCGGCATCAACACCGGCGGCGGCAACTACATTGTCGGGCTGGACGCGGTGACCGGCAACGAAGCATGGCGTTTCAACACCATCGCAAAACCCGGCGAGCCGGGCGGCGATAGCTGGAACGGAGCCCCTTCTGAACAGCGCTTCGGCGGTGGCGTCTGGACTTCGGGCAGCTACGATCCGGTGCGGAACCTGGTCTATTTTGGCACCGGCAATACCTATGACGTCGGCACGCTGATGCTGCCCCAGCCTCGGGTTGGCGAATCTAAGGATGCGCTGTATACGGATTCAACTCTGGCGCTGGATCCTGATACCGGAAAGCTGGTCTGGCATTCCCAGCACATGAAGCGCGATGTGTGGGATCTGGACTGGGTGTTCGAGCAATCGCTCCTCACGCTGCCAGTGAACGGCAAGCCGACCGAGTTAGTGGTTACTGGAGGCAAGGCGGCAATCTTCGACGCTATGGATCGTACCACTGGCAAGCATGTCTTTTCCCGCGACCTGGGCCTGCAGAACATCGTGACCGCCATCGATCCAGAGACCGGCGAGAAGAC
Source organism: Bryobacterales bacterium (assembly GCA_963713415.1). GTDB lineage: Bacteria > Acidobacteriota > Terriglobia > Bryobacterales > Bryobacteraceae > Palsa-89. Next base: position 1,013,513 of record CAVQLV010000004.1, read on the forward strand.
TACCAATCCGGCGCTGGAACCCGAGCCGGGCAAGACCAAGCTGCTGTGTCCCGATGCCAACGGCGCTCGAAACTGGCTGACCACGGCTTTCGATCCGCGCCAGCTATGTCCTCTATGTACCACTGGTAGAAACTTGCGCCGATTATAGCTGGACGCCGCGCAGCGCGGCCCAAATTGCGGCGGGCGGCGACGATATTCATTTTGCCGTGCGCCCACGCCCAGACAGCGACGGTAAATTCGGTCGCATCGAAGCCATCAATTTGGCAACCGGCAAGGTGTTATGGATTCATCGCCAGCGTGCGCCGTTGGTCAGTTCCTTGCTGGCAACCGGCGGCGGCCTTGTCTTCGTGGGGTCACTGGACCGCTTCTTCAACGCTTATAACGCGACGACCGGCAAGCTTCTTTGGCAGACTCAGCTCAACGCGGCCCCCAATTCGTCGCCTGTGACCTATAGCGTCCAGGGCGAGCAATATGTCGCGGTGGTAGCGGGTGCCGGTTTCCTAAGCTCGGCTTCGTCCAGATTGACCCCGGAGATCGACAACCCCACCGGCGGCACGACGCTGTGGGTGTTCAAGTTGCCCTCGCGCTGATCGGTCTTGCTCCTTCGAGGGCGTCGACTCCGTTGGCGCACGCGATGCGGACATCCTGCGCGATCAGGTCCACCGTGGCGGCGATGATGTTTCTGACTTCGCCCGTGCTGGAAGTCGTGGAGCGCCTCTGCGGCCGCGTCGCCATCATCCACGAAGCAAGCTGGTCAAATGCGGCAGCATGGCGGAGCTGCGCACCGGCACGGAGACGCTCGAAGACGTGTTCGCGCGCGCAGTGGGCGCCGGACACACGGCCGAAACGCTCGATTGGCTGTAGCGTGAAGTGGCGATCACAGCATTTATGCGCTACGGCTCAGTCTCTCCAGAACTCGCGTCCGCGCCTAGCCTGGCAGCGGCTTCTCCACGCGGTACAACGGAGAAACTGGCTCGGACCGGTGAGGGTTTCCAGCTTCAATCCGAGTTGCGCCTCCAACAATCTGAACAGGGGAGGATATAGCGAGCTGAGCGAACGAGGCGTGTCATCGCTCGCAAACTTTAGATGGAAATCGAACTTGCCCGTGATTCCAGTCTTGTTGATGACGGGCCTTCCCAGCGTCGAAGCCAGCAGCTGGCAAAACTGTTCGAGATTAATGGCCTCGCCCTGCAATGCCTCATATTGCGCTTCGGGGCCGGCAAACGCCATGCAGTTCTGAGGAAAAGGCTGCGCAAACCGAGCGTCGCGAAGCCAAGCGCCGGTACAACTCCGCTCGTTGTATTGCTTCAGACGGGCGCCGTTTTTCGCCACGACCAGCGAATACATCGGGGCGTTTCTGGCTACGCGATGGGTACTGAGCTTAAAACGGTCTTCGAGTAGCGCCTGCAACATCGGTCCTTCCATCGTTTCCACACGCGCGCGATCATCCGCGCGCGCATCGATCTCATAACGGGAAGTGGCAGACATGGCCCAACCCGGAACTCGCCCCGAGATTGGTCCAAGTTCGTACCGTCGATACGCTGCGGAACTTCACCTTGAGCACCGGGGAAGACCGGGCTTGGCTCCAAAGTGCTGGTGCCTTCAACACGCCGATCACAACGGGCAACGCCAAGCAGGCCATACCGGCAGCCGCATGTGCCACTTTCCTCGCGAACCCCAACTCCACCTCGTGGTGTCCGTGGAATTGTTGAGCACGAGATCGCTCGGGTCCAGCGAGCCAGAGATTCCGGCCACCGCCACGCCGGGCATGATCAACTCGGGAGTTCTAGCGGCGACGGTGGCGGGAGTCCAGGCGACGTTCGATGGCGTCGGGTTCCGCTGCTTTCGGCAAGCGCGCAGCGGATCGACCTGGTAGCGCCTTTTGAGCTGTCCTCGAAAACCGGCACTTCGATTCAGGCGATGTACAACAACGCAAAATCGAATGCCGTCCAGGTGCCCGTGGTGCCTGCCGACTTACAGATGCTGGCCGTGGAGAACGAAGACTTCACGCTGAACTCGGATCCGAATCCGGCCAAGGCGGGCTCTGCGTTAGAACCGTATGTGGCCGGGGTGGGGAATTCGACGCCGCCCGGCCTGGACGGGCAGGTTGCCGGGCTGCCTCTCGTGTCGCTGCGGCTTACGCTCCAGATCGCCTGGTTTGCCCCGAATTCAGGCGTTCCAACGTTCCTCCCATCAGCTTCGAGGGCGCGGCGTACGGTGTGGTGGCGGGAATTTTCCGGGCCAATTTCGCCGCGCCGCCTCAAACCGAAAACGTCGCTTTGCCGCAGATGGTCGGCCCGGGCTCGCTCACGGAGGCGCCAGCTTCCAGGTTCATGTCCAGCAGTAACAGTCTGGCCTTCGAAGACGCCGTCGTTGATGACGCCCGTGTACCTGGGCGATAACAGGATCCCGCAATCTCCGGGTTGCGGCGACACCAGCTGTTCGGGATCGAGTACAATTTCACCGGAAAGAGGTAATATGCAAGCTCGCCATATGTTCCTTACTGCGTTGCTAGGCGCGGCCGCTGCTCTAGCGCAAGATGCTCCGGTCCCAGTCCCTCGGATCGTCGGCCCGATCCCGGTAACCTCCGATTCATATCCGTTTCTGGGCGTGGGCCACACGCTCAAACCGATAGATTTCGCGAAAGCCGGTTATGAGGAAGCGGAGTTCCTGGTTAGCGGGGCGGCCAATGTGTACGATTGGGCCGCGGACGCGACCCTGACCGTTAAGATAGAAAAGGCTCCCTACACTACACGCATACTGGTGGTCCGTCCCGCCCAGGCCTCGCGCTTCAGCGGAAACGTGGTGGTTGAGCCGTTCATGCCCGCACGACGTTATGACTGGCCCATCATGTGGGGCTACATCCACGAGTCGCTCATGGAGCACGGCGACGCCTGGGTCGGAGTGACGGTCCCCACCACCAGCGCGGCGCTCAAGAAATTCAATCCGGCGCGCTATTCCGCACTATCGTTTGCGAACCCGACGCCCGACGCTACGTGCCCTGGCGCGGGCAAGAATGGACGCGCTGACATCGAAGACGGCCTCCGCTTCGACGCGCTCAGCCAGGTGGGTGCGGCACTCAAGAGGCCCGGGGGACCGATGGGTAGTTTAAAGGTGGAAGGCATTTACATGACCACCCAGGGGGGTGACTTACTCACCTACATGAATGCCATCCATCCGCACGCGAAGCTTGCCAATGGCAAATTTGTCTACGACGGCTATTTATCACGTAATCCGGGGAATATTCAGCGCGTGAATCAATGCGCGCCTTTCCCGCAGGCGAACGATCCGCGTGGCGGATTTCAGCACAAGTACGGTGTCCCGGTGATTGCTGTGGTGGCGCAGGGCGAAGTGCCCGCGTCTGTTAGCCTGCGCCGCGACGATAGCGACGATCCTGCCGACCGTTTCCGTCTGTACGAGGTCGCCGGCGTCAGCCATATCGATCAAGCCGCCTACTCCCAGTTTCCGACGGTAGCTGATCAAATCGCCGCTGTCGGTGCGACGCAAGGCACGGCCGACTGGCCGTTTAACATTACTTGCCAGCCACCCATCCCCCTCACCGAACAGCCCGCGCTCACCTACGTGTACGACGCGGCGTTCCAGCATCTGTTCAGGTGGGCACGCAAGGGAGTGGCGCCTCCCAAGGCAGCCCGCGTCGATGTCAAAGAAGACACGAGCGAATCCGGCACGAAACCAACCGTGGTATTGGACGAGTACGGCAACGGCCTCGGTGGGGTGCGGACGCCTTATGTCGAGGTTCCCGTGGCTACGTACTTCGTGACCAGTCCGGGTCCGGGCACTTGTCGCGAACTGGGACATACAGTTCCGTTGGAACACTCCCGCCTCATCAGGATGTATCCTGACGCCAAAGCTTATATGAACAAAGTCGACCAAGTTACCGATCGGCTGGTCAGGTTGGGATGGCTGACGAAATCGGACGGTCGAACGATAAAATCCCAAGCGCGCGCAGTACCTCCTCTCTTTTGATTCGATGTTCTTCGGTCCGATGGACGGTTTTGCCGGCCGATCTCACGTCTGATTGTGCGGATCAGTTCTCCCTCATTGCCCGAATGTGGCACGGACTCGGCGTGCTGGTTTCAGATCGACGTGTCGCCGATTCTCGCTCAGGTGCATTCGCAAAACCGTAACAGTAAGGAAATCGGAGAGACCAAAAAGCATCGATTAACTTTGCGGCAGAATACGAGATATGGCGGCCAGCGGATGGCTCTTCGCTGACGGCACAGTGTTTGCCAATCCTACACGCTGCCGGGGGCGATTCGCATTCGGCGGTAGAACAGAACGACAGAGTCGTGCAATGAACCGAACACGGTGGGTGGCATCGCGTGTTCGGTAACACGGGCTCCGTGAGGTGTACGTTCTTTGAAACGGATTCGGCCCTTCGGGTGACAGAGTTCACCGGACTCAACTCGCGACTTTGCCCGGCCGGTCGTTGAGTGGCCGCAAAAGTCGCCTGGCACATGAGGGAGCGTCTCTGAACGTGGTCTGGGGCGTTGCTTTCTTCGCGTTCAGAACTGAATACGACTGATATTACATCGGAATGTTTGATCGCTAATCTCCCTTTCGGCATCCGCTGCCAAAACCGGAGAAGGACGTCGGAAAAGAACAGCCAAAAACGCAGACAGAGGTCGAATGCTGGGATCCATTTCGGCAGAACGGGGGACCGGGCAGCGAGTAAAAGTTGTTGTCAGCAGTTTTGTCAGCGAGTGGTCCGAGTCTCATCTGTTTTCCAGGGTTGTCATGAGTCTCGCCGCATGTCCGAAAGGCCTGAAGACAGGCGCCAAATGCGAGAAATAATTACACATGAGACTTGACAGAGGTGGTTTTGTAATCATCCGGTCCTTTAGTTGCAGAGTCTCTCTCATCACGTAATCGTTGCGGAAAGTTCGAGGCATCAATTGCCTTTCTGGCTCAACGAAGGCAATAGAGTTCGCTCCCAGTATTTTTCGCGTACGATGCCCACGACGAATACCGCTGTGACTACAATGCCTAAGACCGGGCACATAATGTCCGACTTCTACGGGATCAACTTCAGTGTGCCGGGCACATGCTTTCTCGATACTCAGTTCGTGATGTCGGTGGCGGATGGGCAACTCCCAACAAAACATTGGACGGGCGACCTCCGGCATTCTATCCTGATTCCAGACGCTCTGAAGGCCTACTCTGTTCGGTCTCAACTGATGACGATTTGAGGGCGACGTGAGACTGGCGAACACCCTGGAGACGACAACACAGCATGCTGAGCTCCCGCGCCTCGGATCAGACACCACATTCGAGACCCACTAATCGATCGGCGAACTTGCCTCGCGGTGGAGGCTTGGGCGTGAAACCGTAAGGCTGCTGTTGAAGGACGAGCCTGGTGTAGTGAAGATTCGATTAGGCCGACAGAAGGCTATGACCCGCTATAGCGTGCCCGAATCAGTTGCCCGCCGTGTTCATACGAGGCTGTTTCATCCCGCATCCTGACTTTCCTGTCGGATGATTCACTAAGGACGGAGTACCTCCGATTCCGACGAAGTCTCCCTCGATTTCCCTGCTACGCATCACGACTGCTCTCGACACCGAGCTAAACACACCGATCCGTCATCCGATTCCACAGTGGTGCTGCTTCTTCTGTGGTGCAATATGGTGCAAGGTTCCACGGCCGCCATGGTAGCCTCGGCAGTACTGGCCACGCTCAATCTATAACTTGCAGAGGACACTATCTCCGATGCGGTTCGAATCCCCCCTCTCCGCGATCGATACGGCCAACCCATACAGGCGGCGGGGTGAGTAATGACTACACGTCCGGCCCGTTTGCGCCGAAAGAACGCGTCGTACATCGCGGATCACCGTCGGCGTCCCCACCGGGTAAGAAAAAGATTGGTGCGCAGAGGATGGTGTCGCTGACAGCTTGTCGCCGATGTTTGCTCGCGAGCGAGAGCGGTGATACCCTCGTTGGCTATATGGCCATCCGAAACGAGTTTCCCTCGCGCCGCACAATTGTCACGGGAGCGGGTATCGGTCTGGGCGCCGGCGCGATCGGGCTGAAGCGCACGCAGGCATCCGAATCCTCGGCGAAGCCTTCCACCAAAATTTGGAGCAGCGACTATTGGGCCAAGAAAGGGCGATGTCTCGCTCTACATGTTTCGAAAACGAGTTGGCGCGCCGCGCGCGGGACAAAAGCCGCTCCCGGTTCTCTTCTTGGTTCATGGCTCGTCTATTTCATCGCGGCCTAGTTTCGATCTCACGGTTCCCGGGCACGGCGAATACTCCGTGATGAACACGTTTGCCGAATACGGCTTCGACGTCTGGACCATGGATCACGAGAACTACGGCCGATCCAGCCGCACCGATAGCAACTCCGATATCGCGAGCGGCGTCGAGGATCTCAAAGTGGGGGTCGATCTGGTGGTGCGCGAAACCGGCCAGCCGAAGATTCACATCTTTGGCGAGTCTTCGGGCGGCTTGAGAGCGGGCGCGTACGCGATGGCGCGGCCCGAGCGCATCGACCGCCTGGTGCTGGCCGCCTTCACTTATAAAGGCGAAGGCTCGCCGACCTTGGCCGCGCGCGCCAAGCAACTGGATTACTACCGTACCCACAATCGCCGATTACGGGATCGCGCCATGATCCGCAGCATCTATACGCGCGATAAGGCCGGCACTTCCGATCCGGCGCTGGCCGAGTTCGTGGCCGATCAGGAGCTCAAGTTTGGCGATCAGGTTCCCACCGGCACCTATCTGGATATGACCGCGCACCTTCCTGTGGTGGATCCGACGAAGGTGTTGTCGCCCGTGTTGCTCATCCGCGGCGAGTACGATGGAATCGCAACTGTGGACGATCTGCTCGATTTCTACAAGCAATTGCCCACCGGCGATCGCCAATTCGCGATCCTGCCCGGCATGGCGCACTCGGTTGTTTCCGGACTGAACCGGCAGCTATTTTGGCACTCCATGCGCGCGTTTCTGACTGCCCCATCTGCGCTTGAGTGATCCGGACTACATCGAGCTCATCTTGATGTAACGTTTAATATCTTGTAGGTTTGCGATGACGCCTGCCACCACCGCGAGCATCGCTGCGTATTTCAGAACTTTGCGCATATCCCTCGTTTCACCCGTTAGATCCGCTTGCCTGGAAACAGTTTCGATTCGCGTGACTCTAACTTTAGGTACGGATGTATGCGGAACCCTCCCTTGCTGGGGCACGATCTCGCCCGCGCCAGGTTCGACTTGCCGCGCTCAACGTTCGACTTACGAGGCAACGCGTTGAGCCCGCTCTTCCACGAAAATCCGGAGGTGGCCCAGGCGCAAGCGGTATTGGCCGAGTTGGCGCGGGGAATCTCGGCCGACAAATATCCTTCCGGCCGGTCTCCGCACTCCTCTGAACCCACGCCCGACGTCGAAGCCAGATACCGCGCGCTGGTGGAACAAATTCCGGCGGTGGTCTTCACTGCCGACCTGGATCAATGCATCGGGCAAGCCTACATCAGTCCTCACATTGAAGTCACGCTGGGATTCTCCCGCGACGAATGGCTGGAGGACCCCATCCGCTGGTATCAGCAAATCCATCCCGACGACAAGGACCGCTGGGCCGTGGAGGCAGCCGAGGTGTTCCTTACCGGCAAAGCCATCCGGTCCTGCTATCGCGTGCTGGCGCGCGATGGGCACGTAGTCTGGTTCCAGTGCGAAGCAAAGGTGATGCTGCACGACGACGGCCGCCCGTGGTTCATCCACGGCATCGCGTTCGACATCACGGAGCTGAAGCGCACGGAGGAAGCGCTGCGAGGAGGAGCGCAACGTTGCTTCCGCGATCCTGGATTCGGTGGGTACCTTGGTGGTGGTGCTCGATCCCAGCATGCGCATCGTGCGCTTCAACCGCGTGTGCGAGGAAACCACCGGCTACTCGTTCGCCGACGTCCGCAGCCGCTTCATCTGGGATCTGATGACGGTTCCCGAACAAGCGGAGCTCTTTCGGAATGCGCTGCAGGAAGTGCAGGATGGGCGGCCGGTTCAGGATTTCGAGGTGGGTTGGGAGGGCCGCGGCGGGGAGCGGCGCTTGATCTCGTGGTCGCTCACGGCTCTGCGTGGAGCCAAGGGCACGCCGCAATATTTCATCGCCGCCGGCACCGATATCACCGTTCGCAAGCGCCTGGAAACGGCCGTCATGGAGGTCAGCGGCCGGGAACAGCGGCGGATCGGACAGGATCTTCACGATGGCCTGGGGCAGTTGCTCACCGGCATCGCCTTCATGAGCAAGGTCCAGGAGCAGCGGCTGGTGGAGAATGGCGTCGCCGGAAGCCGCGGAAGCATCCAAAATTGTTCGATTGGTGAACGAAGCGATTCACAAAGCTCGCGAGCTTTCGCGCGGCCTGATGCCGGGGCTGGCGAAACCCAACGGTCTGATGTCGAGCCTGGAGCAGATGGCCCACGAAGTGGAGGAAGTGTTTGGCGTCTCGTGCCGGTTCTATTCGAACGAACCGCTTGTTGATTGGCGATGCGGCGGTGGCCAGCCATCTTTATCACATCGCCCAGGAGGCGGTCAGCAACGCGATCAAGCATGGGAAGGCCGGACAGATTGAAATCGATCTGTGGAACAAGCGCGCGTCCGGTGTTCTCTCGGTGCGGGACACCGGCTGTGGAATTGCGCCCGGTGCGCAAGAGCATTCCGGCATGGGCCTTGACATTATGAAACATCGCGCCAAAATGATTGGCGGGGTGCTGGCGATCGCTTCGGACGGACAGGGTACAACCGTGACGTGCCGCTTCCCGGTAGCCGCGGAGAATTGAAGAAGAGACAACGGAATCCAGGAGGACTGAATCTATGTCGATTCCCATGGCCGCGTGTCCGGCGAAACGCAAGGTGCTGGTAGTGGACGATCATCCGATTGTGCGCGAAGGCATGGCGCTGCTCATCAACAGGGAGCCGGACCTGACAGTGTGCGCCGACGCCGAGGAATCCAACGCGGCGCTCGAAGCCATCGAAAGCCTGCGGCCGGACCTGGCCATCGTCGACATCTCGCTGCCGGGCCGCGACGGCCTGGAGCTTCTCAAGTTGATTCGCGCCAAGGAACCGCAAATGCCGGTGCTCATTCTTTCCATGCACGGCGAAACCACCTACGCCGAACGCGCCCTGCGCGCCGGCGCGAACGGCTACATCATGAAGCAGGAAGCCACCGAAAAGGTGCTGGTGGCCATCCGCCGCATCCTGAATCGCGAAATCTATGTGAGTGATGAGATCGGCAACCGGATGCTTCGCCACCTGGCGGGAGCTCATCAGAGCGAGCGCTCACCATTGGATGGCCTTTCGGACCGGGAGCTGGAAGTTTTTCGGCGCATGGGCGAAGGCCAATCCACGCGTCTGATCGCAGAAGAGCTGCATTTGAGCGTGAAGACCATTGAAACTCATCAGGCGCGGGTGAAAGAGAAACTCTCGCTGCGCAGCTCGCGCGAACTGGTTCAATACGCGATTGAATCCGTCATTGCTGAGAAGGCGCCGCACGCTGAAAAGGCTCCACGCGCTTAAGCGTTGGCCTTCGGACCGCTAATGCAATGCGGCAGGTTTAGCGAACGCCAAGCTTAGAACAGCAGGTCTAAAACACCAGGCGCATCGCGATTTCGATCTGCCGCGGCGTACCGCTGCCGGTAGGCGAAGTGTTGGCGAGCGAAGTAATCCGGCCGAAGCTGGATGGCGCGGAAATGTCGGCGAGCGGCTGCCCGTATTGCGGCCGGTTCGTTATATTGAAAACCTCAGCTCGCATTTCGAGCGCCATCCGCTCGCGCAACACGACGCGCCGCTGGAGCGCCGAGTCGATCTGCCACAGCGCTGGTCCGCGGAACGCGTTCTTTCCCAGATTGCCCCAGGTTCCCGCCGCCGGAACGGTGAAGGCCGCTGGATTGATCCAAAGTTGCGGAGTGGAGCCACCGGCCGGTGTCAGCGGAACGCCCAGCACGTAGTTGGGCCGCTGGTTGGCCGAGTTTCCATCCGGAAGCGCGGAAGCTGAGCGATCCACAGTGATGTTTACCGGCAATCCAGTGCGTCCGCCGGCCACGCCGCTTAATTCCCATCCGCCGAAAATCGCGCTCAGCGGTCCGTGGCCATTCAGGTAGGTGCGTCCCGGTCCGAAAGGCAACTGGTAAACAGTGCTGGCGCTGAAACTCTGCCGGGCGTCTTCGTCGCTGGATGCGCGCTCGCAAACGCGGCAGGACACATTTTCGGGAAAATCGTCCTCGACGCCGCTGCCCAGAGATCCATCGTTGATGGCGTGGGACCACATGTAATTTCCCGACACCAGCCAGCCGTGCGTCAGGTAGCGTTTGGCGGAAAGCAGCATGCCTTCGTATTCGCTGTTTCCGTCTTTCGCGCGCAGCTCGATTTGTCCGAACTGCGGATAAGGCCGCAGACCGGTCAGCGGGTTGATGATGTTGGTATAAGACCGATTCATGATATTCGTGCCCTTATTCCCGATATAAGCAATGGTCCCGATGAGCTTCAGAGGGAACGTGTGTTGGATGGAGGCGGTCCATTGCTGGACGTAAGTATCCTTGCGGTCGCGTACCTGGTCCTTGGGTGAAGCCACGCCAGTGGCGGTCGGGAGCAGCGAGTCGAACGGATAGCTCAGATTCGGGAACTGCGTTCCGCGCGCCAGCGAATACCGCAGTTCGTCGTTGGCGGTGGGGAAGTTCTGGTCGTCGAGCTGCGCGTCCTCATGGTAGATGCCATACCCCATGCGGAACACCGTGTTCCCGTTCAGCTTGTCGGGAGCCCAGGCGATGCCGATTCGCGGATCGATGTTGTCCTTGGCCGGGAACAGGAAGGCCGCATTGGGCGCACAGAATCCGCCGCAGGTCTGAAAATCGAAAGGAATCGCGCGGCCGGTGGCCTCATGGAAATCGTTATAAAACTCGTAGCGCAGGCCCGCGTTGATCGTCAGGTTGGGGCGCAAGCGGAACTCGTCCTGTACGTAGCCGAAGTACATGGTCTTGCGCATGCGCTTGAGCGGCAGCAGCGCCGTATAGGTAGCCGCATTGAGCGTATTGGATTCAAACGCGGCGACCGAGTTGTACGTCAGCGTGCCAAAAAAAGAATTGCCTTCGTTGATCTCGGCGCGCCGGACTTCAATGCCCGCCTTGAACACATTTCTTCCATGCACTTTGCTGATGTTATCCAGCCAGCTAAATGTCCGGCCATCCTGATTGGTGGATTCGCTGGTATTGAGGGGCGAAAAGCCGGAGACGCTGACCGTGTAAGGAGTCTGGGTCAGATTAAAAGTGTGCGAAACCATCTGATTGGTTCCGAACTTGAACTCGTTCACCAGCGTCGGCGAAAACACATGCAGGAGTTCGGCCACGCCGTTGAAAGGCCGCTCGCCGCTTAACTGCCGGTCCGCCAGCACTCCCAGGGGCGCGATGGTCTGGGCATTGTCATAGCTGAATCGCATGTACCCAGTGGTCGCGTCGGTAAAGTGCTGGTCCAGCCGGATCATTTCCGAGTATTCGGTGTCCCGCAGACGGCCGATGCTCGTCAACTGCTGCACGCCGGTGGAGCTGATGGGTCCATTGCCTAGCGGATAAGCATTCACGATGGATGCCAGCGCCGGGGACTGGAGCATGGTCTGGGTGCGAACCTGCGCGCTTGGCACAAAGCCGATCAGCGTCTGGTCCTGCACCTGCTGGATCTCCTCATAGTCGAAGAAAAAGAAAGTCTTGTTCTTCACGATGGGCCCACCGAACGTGCCGCCAAACTGATTTAAGTGGAAAGGAAGCGGGCCGTGGGTCTGATCGAACGGAGAGCGGGCGTCGAAATCGCTGTTGCGGGAGTATTCAAAAAGGGATCCGTTGAATTGGTTTCCGCCCGACTCAGAAACCACGCTGATTTGCGCGCCGCTGGCGTCGCCATACTCCGCCGTGGGAAGAACCGTGTCCACGCGGAACTCGGAGATGGCACTCACCGGGATGGCCAAGCGGACGTAGGCCTTCTGAGCCTGGTTCACAATCCCAGTGGCATCCACGCCATCGAACGTTATGTTCATTTCATCTCGGCCGCGGCCGGTAAAGCGAATGGAACGCTGGGTGCTTCCGCCCTGGTCGATCGCGCCAGGAGCCAGTTCGGTCAGGCTAGTCCAATTCCGGCCGTTCAGCGGAAGGTCGTCAATAGCGGTTTGTTCAACGGCGTCGCCCAGTGTTGCCGACGACTCGTCCAACCGCACCAACTGCTCGCTGACCGTGATCTGCTCCCCGCTGGCGCCAGCCACCTTTAGCTCTGAATTCAATGTGCGGGTGCGTCCCACCACCTGATCGATTCGTTCGTAGCGGGCGCTCCGGAAACCCGGGGCCGAAATGACCACGGTCCAGGTTCCGATCGGCAGATCCGGCAATTCGTAAACGCCCTGCATGTTGGAGTGCGTGCGGCGCTCCTCGCCCGAGGCGTTGGTGGCCACCACCACAGCTCCTGGAATCGGCTTGCGGCTTTCATCCAGAATCGTGCCAGTCAGCGAGCTGCGATCCACTTGCGAAAAGCAGGTTCCTGCGAATACCAGAGTCGCCAGTAACAATCTATGAGCTAGTGTTCTCCCCGTCATCACTAAGAGCTCCCTTCGTTCCCGCAGACGGTGCGAGACGCAGATGTCTCAGCTGCGTTATGCAACATTCCAATTCGTTTACACCACATTACAATTGTTTTATTCATTCGCCAAGTCCAAGCAGGCCCAGTACCGGTCGTCATGGGCGTCAATGTTCTGGTGGACTTTCGGTGGTGATATGGAACGAGCACGAAAGAACGTGCCTAGCGGGCGTCCGCACACCCACGTGTGAATAACCGTCTCTCCCATGAAGTCCTCCTCCAAGACTCCGCGAATAGCGGTACTCAGCCGTTCCGCTCGCGGCGTCGGCTGACCAACTCGTGTTGTTGAACAATCAGATTAAGGTCGGCTTGGTGTTTTGTCAATAATTTGTGCGGATATTGTCATACTATTTAGTTCCAGTACTCACGGGGGAGAGAGGAAGCGCGCGAGCGAATGTACAATGAAGTCCTCCGGATACCGAATGAAGTTACTGATCGTGGAAGACGAAGTAAAGACAGCGAACTTCCTGAACAAGGGCCTCAACGAAGCAGGTTTTCTAGTGAGTGTGGCGGCCGACGGTGAGGAGGGCCTGCGATTGATCGAAACAGGAGTTTTCGATCTCATCGTGCTCGATATTATGCTGCCCGGGATGGATGGCTGGGACATTCTCACCCGGTTGCGAGGTGCCGGATTGCAGACGCCGGTCCTCATTTTGACGGCGCGTGACGAGGTGCAGGATCGGGTCCGCGGACTGGAGCTTGGAGCGGACGACTACCTGGTGAAGCCGTTCGCGTTCTCCGAACTGCTGGCACGGGTACGGACCATTCTGCGCAGGCCACCGGTGCGGGAATCGAACACACTTCGGGTCGCAGACCTGGAACTGGACCTGGCCGGCCACAAAGCGACTCGCGCGGGTCAGCGGCTGGACCTTACAGCGCGGGAATTCACGCTGCTGTCGCTGCTGGTGCGGCGCGCCGGGGAAGTGCTGACACGTACCCTAATCGCCGAATCGGTCTGGGCCATCAACTTTGACGGGGACACCAATGTGGTGGATGTAAACGTGCGGCGGCTGCGTGGCAAGGTGGATGATCCCTTCCCACGGAAGTTGCTGCGCACGGTGCGGGGAGTGGGATATGTTCTGGAAAACCCCGAAAGAAAGTGATCCGCGGCAAGGCATGTGGGGTGGCAGATCGCTCGCAACGCTGCTCACCGCCTGGTACACGACGGCGGCGTTTGTGGTGGTGGCAGTCGCGATCGGATCGTTGTATCTGGTTTTAGCGAACAATCTGAGAAAAATCTCGGAGCAAGCGCTCCTGGACGAGTTGGATGTCTGCCGGGCGCTAGTCCTGGTGCGCGCCGGGGATTCCCATGCGCTGCATGAAGAAGTGGAAATCGACTCGGCGGTCCGGCGATACCAGAAATTTTACGTTCGCGTGCTTGACTCAACCGGCACGCCGTTGTCTACAACGCCTGGCATGAACCAGGATCTAAGTTCGTCGCGCGTCGCACAGGAAGCCTCGCACCATCGGGGTATTTTCTGGATCGACTCGCCGAGCGGCAAAACGTATCGAGCCATGGTAGCCCAAATACCGCGCGACGCCGGAGGAAAAGACGTCTGGACGGTGCAGGCGGCGGTGGACCTCACGCAGGAAGAGATCATCCTGGGACGGCAGCGCATCTGGATGGGCGCGGTATTGGCTGCGGCCCTGATTTTTTGTCCGGCGGTGGGCTTCGCCATTGCTCGAAGAGGCACCGGGCCTCTGAAGGAAGTCGCCGAGACCGCCCGCCGCATTGGTTCCAGTACACTGAACGAACGCATTCATGCGGAGGGTTATCCGGTGGAGGTTCGCGCGCTGGCGACGGCTTTCAATGCCATGCTGGAGCGCCTGGAAGAATCCTTCGCGCGCCTGTCGCGATTCTCGGCCGACATCGCGCACGAACTGCGCACGCCGGTGAACAACATTCGCGGTGAAGCGGAAGTGGCCTTGGCGCGCGCACGCACTCCGGAGGAATACACCGAGGTGCTGGGCTCTTGCCTGGAGGAATCCGTGCGGCTGTCGGAACTGGTGGAGTCCCTGCTGTTCCTGGCGCGCTCGGAAAGTCCGGGCGAGCGCCTGAAGCGGACACCGGAACATGTCGGCCGATTGCTGATCGATCTATGCGATTACTATGAGGCGGCAGCCGCTGAGATGGGCGTTACATTGACGGCCAATGCGGAAGACGACATCGTTGCCAACGTGGACCGCGCGTTGCTCCAGAGGGCTCTTGGAAATCTGGTATCGAACGCTTTGGCGCATTGTTCAGCGGGGAATGACATCCGGCTAAGCGCGCAGCGGCTGGATGGAATGATTCGCCTGGAAATTCGCGATACCGGCTCGGGAATTGCGTCGGATGCGCTGCCTCGCGTATTTGACCGCTTCTATCGCGCCGACCCCGCGCGTTCGCGCAATTCGGGCGGAGCTGGATTGGGTCTGGCTATCGTCAAACAGATCGTCGTTCTGCATGGCGGCGAGGTGCAGATTGCAAGTGATCCCGGGCACGGCACTACGGTGTCGGTGGTGCTGCCGCAGTCGGCGCAGGCGAGCCAGCCAGCGCTTTCCGCAAACCAAGTCGCGAGTGCGGGTTAAAATGATTCGGCCCGCTCGGCCAGAGCGCTAATTCGAAAATACTATCGACGGCCTTCACAATCAGGTCCATTATGGACCAATGCGAAGTCAGCTGTACTGGACGGCAGTAATTGCGGGCCTTGCGATCGCTCCCTGTCTCAATGCGCAGCAGACCTACGATCCCATCCAACTCGGTCCGCTGACCTTTGCGGGCAGCGTTCGCGACCGTGTGGAGAACTGGGGATGGTTTACCCCCAACTCTGGCAATCCCAACTATACGTTTGACGACGCCACCATTCGGTTAGCCATCAGCCAGCAGCGCGAATCGTTGGATTGGATGTTTGAGGTGGAGATTCCGATTCTGCTGGACCTGCCCGGCAACGCCGTGGCTCCCGCAGCGCAAGGTCAATTAGGCTTAGGCGCGGCGTATTGTGTAGCCAATAACAAAGCGTCGAATGCGGCGATGGTATTTCCCAAACAGGTCTTCCTGCGTTTTCATAACGTATTTGGAACCTCAGCGGGAACTCTGCAACTCGGGCGCTTCGAATTTTTCGACGGAGCCGAGGTTAAATCTACGGATCCAACCATCGCGGCGCTCAAGCGCGACCGCATCCAGCAGCGCCTGATCGGAACCTTTGCGTTTACCGACGTGTTGCGCGCCTTTGATGGCTTCCATTATTCCTACGATAATCCGTCGGTCAACTATACACTGGTGGGCGCCGTACCCACGCGCGGAGTCTTTCAGGTGGATGGATGGGGATGGAACGACGTGGCGTTCACCTACGCGGCCACCACGCGGCAGCTCCGCACCGCGTCTACTACGGGTGAATTCCGGCTTTTTGCCATTTATTACGACGACTTTCGCTCGGTGATCAAAACCGACAATCGCCCGGCCGCGGTCAGGGCCGCCGACCATGCCGACATTCGTATGTGGACCGTGGGCGGGCATTATGTCAACGCCCTGAAAACGCCGGCCGGCATCTTCGACGTGCTGGGCGAAGGCGCGGTCCAGTTTGGCGATTGGGGCGTCCAGCAGCAGCGGGCCGGCATGCTGGACCTGGAAGCGGGTTATCAGCCGAAATTGTTGGGACGCCTGAAGCCATGGATTCAAGGCGGCTATTACTACGGATCGGGCGATAAGAACCCGAATGATAATGTGCACGGCACGTTCTTTCAGCTCATGCCGACCACTCGCGCTTACGCGCGCTTCCCCTTTTTCAACATGGAGAACAATGTCGACCGGTTCGGAATGATCACGCTGCGTCCGCACCCGCGGTTTACGGTACATACGGAGGTTCATTCGCTGCGGCTAGCCAGTGCGGCCGACCTCTGGTACAGCGGCGGCGGGGTTTTCCAGCCCTGGACTTTTGGCTATCAGGGCCGCCCCAGCAACGGAGCAACCAGCCTTGCCAATACGTACGACGTGAATGTGGAAGTGCCCATCAACTCCCACCTTTCCATTTCACCTTATTACGGCTACGCGCAGGGAAAAGCAGTGATCCATTCCATCTATCCCAAGGGAAAAGACGGCCATTTCGCATTCCTTGAAACCAACTTCCGTTTTTAGCGGATGCCTGAAAAAGGCAGGCTGGCCACGGATGAACGCAGATAAACACCGATAAAAAGAAATCCAAGGGTGTTAGTTCTTAATCCGTGTTTATCCGTGTCCACCCGTGGCTAGTTCCGTCTTACTTCAAAATGCCACGCGTTTCGTCAATGGTGATAAATTGATTCGCGCTGACGTTGGTAAACTTTTGCTTCGTTCCACTCGGCCAGGCGACCTCAATTGAGGAGACCACTGGATCTTGGCCCAGGCCGAAGACCAGTGCAAGATCGCTCTGCGACGCGTAACTGGAGCCGCTGCGCACTACATTCCACTGTTTGCCGGAAGCTGAGGTGATGGTGATGGACGCGCCGATTCCATCCCGGTTGGACTTGGTGCCGACCGTGCGAATGGAAATCCACTTATTCCTGTTGCCGCCATCGTTGCGGTACAAGTGTGCTGGTCCATTGTTGGCGGTGAGCAGCACGTCCAGGTCGCCGTCGTGATCGTAGTCGCCGTAGATTGCGCCGCGCGCGACCAGTGGCTTAGTGAAATCCGGGCCCACTTGGCTCGACACATCCTGGAATTTCTTCGAACTGAGGTTGCGGAACAGCAGGGGCGGCTCCTGGTATTTGATCTTGGGCTGCACGCGCCCGATTTCTTCCTCGATGTGCCCGTTCGCCGTGAGAATGTCCGGGTAGCCGTCCAGGTCGTAATCGAAGAAGAACACGCCGAAGCTCAGCGATAGCAGGCTATCGCGTCCCACGCTGGACATCGGCGCCTCGTCCACAAACAAGCCGTTGCCCTCATTGTGATACAGCCCGAGCATCTGGTTGGAAAAATTGCCGATCAGCAGATCCGGATGGCCGCTGCGATCATAATCGGCCCAATCGACACCCATGGCGCCCCGCGCGACGCCGTCTTCCCCGTAAGCAACTCCGGCCGACATGCCCTTTTCGCCAAATGTTCCGTTGCGGTTGTTGTGGTAAAGCTTGTTCGGCTGCGTGTCGTTGGAGACGAAAATATCGGGCCAGCCATCATTATCGAAATCGATAATCGAGACACCGAGCGACTTGCTGTTCGGATCGCCCAACCCTGCTTTGTTCGTTACATCTTCGAAGCGGCCGCCGCCCAGGTTATGAAACAGCCGGCTGGACGTTCCTTTATACGATTCGGGCGTGCAGTAAGATTTCACGGTGCCATCCAGCGAGCACCACAGATCGCCCTTTTCGGTCCACTGAACATAGTTGGCGACGAACAGGTCCAGCTTGCCGTCGCGATCGTAATCCAGCCACGCGGCGCTGGTTCCGAAACTGGCGTTCTTGATTCCGGACGCCGCGGTCACGTCTTTGAATTTGCCGTGACCCTCGTTGTGAAACAGATGGTCACCACCGAGCGCCGTGATATAGACGTCTTCGCGTCCGTCGTTGTCGTAGTCAGCGACAGCCACGCCGATGCCGTACATTTCCACATCCAGGCCGCTGCCGCGCGTAATATCGGTGAACGTTCCATCATGATTGTTGCGGTACAGCGCAGCGGTGGTATGCCGGCCGCGGGGAGTCCAGTCTTTGCCGTTGACGAAAAGAATGTCGATCCAGCCGTCGCCGTCGGCGTCAAAAAAAGCGGCGCCGGAGCCGAGCGTTTCAGGCAGATATTTCTTGCCGGACTTGCCGGCGTTGTGGACAAACTTGATCCCGGCCTTCGCCGTTACATCGGTAAACTGAACTTTGTTCGCGGCGGGCTGTGCCGCTCTTGCCAACAACGCGGCCAGAATTACCCCGCCAGCCAATGCGATGACTTTGGGTTTCACTTAGTTCTCTCCCGCCACATGCCGGAGCCCGGTCCGGTATGCTTGTTTTGCGCCAATCGCCTGTGCGCGACGGGCATTCAACGAAGCGGCCGCCAGCGCCTTGAGATCGATGCTCTCGTGGTCATGAATGGGTTGCCGCTCGTTGTTGTCTTCTGGGCTGAGCATGCGAGGCTTGGCTGTGATGGCCTCAGCGGACTCGTCGGCTTTGAAACGCTCGAACAGCTTCTGCTCCCGCTCGGCTGACGCAACGTCGCCGATGCCGCGATAGGACAGCATGGCCGTGTAATGCATCTGCAGGTCTTCCGGGTCAATTGCGGCAACCTGCTTAAGAGCGTCGATGGACTCGTGGTAGTTTCGCTTGAGGAATTGCAGCCGCGCCACTTGATTCCATACCACGCGATCGCGCGGATATTTGGAATCCACGATTGCCAGATCCTTCAACGCCGCGTCGTAGTCGCCGTCCGCTTTTTCGATCAGCGCACGGAAATAATAGGTTCGCCCCAGATCGGGATTTACCGCGAGCGATTTCTGAATAAATGGCTTGGCCCGTTGCGTTTCGCCTTCCTGGATCAACGCCCGCGCAACGTTCAGCCAACCATCGGCATATCCGGGCTCGGCTTCGGTGACTTTGGTGAAAGCGTATTCAGCGCCTTTCACGTCGCCTTGCAGCAGCAGCCCAATGCCCCAGTCATTCCAGCGCTCGCGCGTACTCTTATTCGTCACCTGCCGCCACCTAATTTCGGACGGATTGTTGGTCAGATCGATGGTGGATTCAGCCTTCGCCAGAACAGTAATAGGCGTCACCGGGACTTCGCCTTTAATTTCACCCGAAACGTTGGCCGGAATGTTGCTCTTGTCGAAGCTGTACTGGGCGGCGTTGTGGCTGATATCGATCTTCGATTCTTCACCCGGCTTCGGCTTGCCGGCATAGGCAAACTGCGTGTAATACCACGAGAACTTGCGGTGATTGAGTTTCGCCGTCAGATGAATCGGCCCCTTGGCATCTTTCGGAATTTTCAGCAAATAGTGGACCGTGTCGGCCGCTCCCGGCGGAATGGCATGGACATACAGCACGCTGCGCGCCTGCCAGGCATTGCGCTTGTTGATTTCATTGCCGTAGGCGTCCAACTGGTACGCTTTATAAAAATGTGCGCCCGGTTCCACCGGGCCTTTGCCGCCGTCTTCCACCTGGCCGCTCCAGAAGATGATTTTGCCCGTGGCGTCGGTGGCTTGAAGCTCCAGCCAGATATCGAAGGAATCGATGGTGCCGCCTGGGAAGAAGTGCCCGATCTTACGCGTCCTCACCACTACGTCTACGCGCGCTGTCGAACCGGGCGTGAGCTTCGGATGTGCCTGATCGATGGGCGCAGCGACATTGCCTACTTCACGGATGAATGTGTCACCCTGCTGCTCCGCTTCCTCGCCCACGGGCGAACCAGTGTTCAATTGTGGGCCGGTAGCTGCGCGGCGGATCATGACCGTCTGTTTGCCCGTATTCTCCACCGGCGAAGCGGCGAAGATATCCACGGAGATGAAGCCGGATGTGAGGAACTTTTGCTCCGCTGCAAGCTGGACGGCGTCCCTATTCGCATTGGCAACCGCGGTATTCGCCGCCGGGAAGCGGTGCGAGTGAATCTGGCCGCCCTGGTTGCCCGGCTCCGTCGAGGGCTCGAGCGGCATGTGACAATTCACGCAAGTCTGCGATTTAGGCGGATAGTAGAACGAGCGCGCGCCTTCGCCAAATCCCGACGCCTGCCAGTTGTCGTAATCGTCAAAGCCGCGGAACCAGCGATAGTTGTTGACCGGAGCGTCCAGGTGGACCTTGTGGCACGTCCCGCAGAATTCTGAAGACTGCTCTCGCATGAACGGCTTCATAAAAGTCTCGCGATGCGGCTCAGGATCAAGATACGTCATGAAATCGACCATGGTGCGGATCGCTTTGTTCTTGCTGGTCATCAACTGATGCAGCGCCGGGTACTCGACGGTGAAGCCGTTATTGCCCATGGTGCTGTCCACGTGAACAATGGCATGGCAACTGGTGCACGCCAGGCCTGCGTGAGCCTCCGGCGTATCGATCTGCGTCTTGATCGGCTTATCGAAACGGCCATTGAAGAATACAGCGTGGTCATGACATCCCGCGCACCACTTGCTGCCCTGCGGCGAACCTTGCGTCGCCTGCATGTATTCGATGGCCTTGCGGTAGAACTGATTGTTGAACGAGGCGAAATGGTGGGACGATCCGTTCCATTCGTCGTAAATCTTCTTATGGCATTGCCCGCAGGTTTCCAAATCCATGAAAAAGTTTGATGGGATGATGCCGCCGACGTTGGTCTGGGCCGATGCGGGGAAGAAGGGCGATTTCGGTCCGCCCCCTTCGCCGTCCATGGAGAGTGGCGGGCTGGCCGGGTTCACGATGCGATCGTTGGGATTGGGAAACAATCTCCTGTAACCATGTCCGAGGATGGGCAGCGCGACCAGTATGACGAGCGCCACTTCGAAGCCCTTGCGAAACCTGAGCCATTCACCGCCTTCCTGCGAGGCCTTTTTCCAAACGAACGGAACCAGCGCCGCAGTTCCGAGAATCGCAGCGGCAATGTGCGACCAAAGTATCCACGCGTTGGCGCGAACGTTTCCAACGTACGCCAGAGCGGCGCCCAAGGCGAAGGCGACTAGCAGAAATCCGACCGCCGCCGGCGCACCGCGCAGCAGGCCGCTCTTTCGCAAAAGGAAGAGAAGCGCTATCGCGAGGGCGGTCCCTAACACGAGATGCCCCAGCACGTTCGCCATGTAGAAAACGGTGGCGGAAGCAAACGCCGCAATGTAGCCCGTGTTCAGCAGCAACACGAGAAACAACAGGGCTACCCAATATTCGAGACTCCGGCTCTTCATTCGTGAAACCTCCGGCCCAATACGCGCAGACACACGACGCCGTTCGACCTTGCAACAATTTCTACAGTCTATGCGACCGGTGGGGTGGCAACAATAATAGAAAGCTACTATGCCAATAGAAAGCTACTGTGCGAATCGCGTCAGCGCGATAGCGTCAGGGGGTTCTTTCCTTCCGTGCATTGATACTCGCCCGAGTTCACGTTCCTGAACTCCTGCACTTGGCCGCTGGGCCATTCGATGACCACGCGATCCGCTTTGTCGCGCCTGGCCAGCCCGAATGTTACGGCGAGCTCCGATTGCGACAGATAGCTGGAACCCGTCTTTACCATGCGCGACTGCGTTCCATCCGGCGTGGTGACTCGAACCACGGCGCCAATACTGTCGCGGTTGGACTTGGTCCCCTGGAGGTGGAAGCGAAGAGCACGATTGCCGGATGTGAGATCGTTCCGATACAGGTAGGCGGGACCGTGATTGGTGGTGACTAGAAGATCCAGATCTCCATCGCGGTCGAAATCGCCGTACGCCAATCCGCGCCCTACTTTGGGTGCCGCGAAGCCGCCTCCTAGTGCTCCCGCGACATCGTGAAACCCGCCTTTTCCGTCGTTGAGGAACAAATGCGGCGGTTGTGCGTAGCCGTGATTGCCGGCGATGTTGCGCACGGTTTCATCGATATGTCCGTTCACCGCGGCCAGATCGAGATGCCCATCCAGGTTGGCATCCAGGAATGCACATCCGAAGCCGAGCCGCATGCGCGACGCCGGTCCCACTCCGGTCCGCATGGCCGCATCTTCGTACGTACCGTCGCGCCGTGGCCGATAGAGCGCGATCATCTCGTCGTCGAAATTTGTGATGGCAATTCCCGCCACGCCCGAGTTGTCGAAATCAGCGGCATCCACGCCCATGCCCGCGCGCGCTCTGCCATCCTCGCTGAATGCCACTCCCGCGCGAACGGCCACGTCTTCGAACGTGCCGTCCCGGCGATTGCGGTAGAGCTTATTCGGTTGGGTATCGTTGGCGACAAACAGGTCCGGCCAGCCGTCGTGATCGTAATCGAGCATTGCCACGCCGAGCGATTTCGACGTGGTATCGAAGATTCCACTGGTCGCGGTCACGTCCTCAAACGTTCCGTTACCCCGATTGCGGAAAAGCCAGCAGGTGGACCCGTGATAGGCCTCCGGCGTGCAGTAGGATTTCGTCTTGCCGTCCACGCTGCAGAAGACATCGTGCTCGGGCGACCACTCCACATAATTACAAACGAACAGATCCAGCAGGCCATTGCGGTCATAATCGAACCACAGAGCGGAGGTGCTGAACCCGCTCCGGTTTCCCAGGCCGGACTTGCGCGTCACATCGATAAACGCGCCGTGGCCGGTGTTTTGAAACAAGCGGCTCTGTCCCACAGCCGTTATAAATATGTCAGGGAAGCCGTCATTGTTGTAATCCGCAACGGCTACTCCCATGCCATACATTTCGACCGCCAGCCCGGCGCGCTGCGTTACATCGGTGAAGGTTCCGTTGCGATTGTTGCGATACAGGCTCAGCGTGGACCGTTCGCCCTTATGCCCCGGCCAAATCGCTCCGTTCACCAGCAGAATATCCAGCCAGCCATCGCCGTCATAATCCAAGAACGCGCACCCCGGTCCGAGAGTTTCCGGGAGATACTTGGCACCGAAAGCGCCGTTGTTGTGTTGAAAGCGGATGCCTGAGTGAGCCGTGGCATCCGTCAATCGGAACCCAGGATCTGGAGCGGAGGAGCCCAGCCCTGCCAACGGCACGGCGCCCAAAACAAACGTGCGGCGCGTCACGCGATGCTTACCAGCCCGGTGCGGATCGCGTAGACAACCAGTTCGGCGGTATTGTGAATGTCAAACGCCTGCATGATATTGGCGCGATGCACGGCCACCGTGTTCACGCTCAGCTTCAGAACGACGGCAATCTCCTTGTTCGATTTGCCATGCACGATTAACTGCAGAACCTCCAGTTCGCGCGTCGAAAGCTTCGGCGGCGCTTCGGTAGCCTCCGCCAGTTTGCCGAGCCGCTGGTCCAGCACCTGTTCGCCGGCGGCCACCTTACGCACGGCCGATACAAGTTCCAGGTCCATGGCGTTCTTCAACAGATAGCCGCGGGCACCCGCCTCCATACACGTGCGGACGTAGTTGGGCTCCGCGTGCATGCTTAGAATCAACACCTCCGTCTCCGGATGCAACTCGCGGATGCGGCGCGTGGCCACCGCACCATTCATGCTGGGCAGCGAAAAATCCATCACCACTACCTGAGGCTTCAGGACGCCAACCGCGTCCACGGCCTCATGCCCGTCGCTGGCTTCTCCCACCACGCGAATACCGGGCTCGTCCTCCAGCATGCGCCGGAATCCCTTGCGGACCAGGCTGTGATCGTCGACTAAAAGCACCGAGATTTCAGGTTCGGACATGGGCCGCCTCCTCCGGAAGAGGGACAGTCACGCGAACCAATACTCCAACGCTGTCGCCACCGCCGAACTCGATGGTGCCATTTACCAACTCAGCCCGTTCGCGCATCGAGACCAGCCCCAACCCGTGACTCTGCGTGGCTTGAAATCCGATGCCTTGGTCTTGTACTTCAAGCACCACGGCTTCCGGAAGAAACCGCAGCCTCACTACGACGCTCTTGGAATTGGAGTGCCTGGCAACATTGTTCAAGGCTTCCTGCATCACGCGATAGAGATGAATGGAAAGCGCGCGGTCGAGTTCACGGCTCTCGCCGGTCTTCTCATACTTTACTTCGATTCCCGTCTGCTTCTCGAAGGCTGACAAATACACGTCCACCGCGCTTTCCAGGCCCGCCTCATCCAGAACTACGGGATGCAAAGCATGGGACAACGAACGAACCTTGTCGAGCGTGGTCTGCACGATCTCGCGCACCTCGAGCAAATCGCCGGCTTTCCGGTCCGCCCGCGCCAACATGGTCCCAACCGCGGTAAGAACTTGGCCCAAGTCGTCATGCAATTCGAGCGAGATGGAACGGAACGTGTTTTCCTGCGTCGAGATGAGCTGCTGCGCCAATTCGCTGCGGCGCTCCGACAGAGCTGCCACTTGCTTGAACAAGCGGCGATTGTAATGGACCAGGTACAGGCTGGTCAAGACAATAACTACCAGCATGGCGGCGAGAAAGACGTAGACATTGCGCTCCACGCCGACGTACAGCTCCTGCGTACGCGAAGCGGCCGTCTGTTCGCTTTGGTTGTTCTCCACCAGCAGGCGCGAAACCGCGGTGCTCAAAGCGGCCTGCCGCGCCTGTAAAGACAATCGAATTCTGGTGCGCGCTTCGTCGGTCTGGCCTTGGCGCGCCAGGTCGAAGATTCGATCGAGCGCGTCCCAAAACTGGTTGAAGGATTCGGTCATATAGCGGCGCTGGCTGGGCGACCGATCCACCAGTGAAAATTTCTCCTCGCGAGCCAGGGCGTCTTCCAGGTCGACGCGAATCCGGCGCGTTTGTGGTTGCCAGGCGGTGAGCGGGTAGTTTTCTTCTGAGTCGAGCATGTCCCGCATGGACAGCGCGAGCGAATTCAACCCGTTCTGGATGCGCAGCAGCAGCAGGGAATCGGTGCGGTTGCGGTCGATGGTGCTGGTCTGTAACTCTCGCAGGCTGCGAAGCTGGCTGATGGTGTAACCGGAGTAGACACCGACTGCGAGCAGCGTGACCGCCAGACCGGCCAAAAGTCGCAGGGTGGGAGGTCGTATGGTCAAGCCAGTATCGCGAGCACCAGCTTTTGGGGCGGGCCGCATCAATGAGTTTTAGCGCTTTCATCTAATAATAGACAGAATTGGCCCCTGCAAGCAGGGCTTGACGCATGGCCGCACTGAGGACGGACGCCGGTCTAATCCGCGTTCATCTGTGTTGATCTGTGGCCAGCGTTCTTCATCCCTTTCGGCGCGGGAAGCTCCGCTATAATCGCAAGCGAACGCGTGAAACGAAGGATCGCAGTAGTAACAAGCTCCCGTGCGGATTATAGCCACCTGTACTGGCCCTTGCGTGAATTGGCCGCGCATCCGCTGGTGGATCTGAAACTTATCGCGTTGGGGCCGCATCTCTCGCCGGAATTCGGCCACACAGTCGAGCAAATCGAGAAGGACGGCTTTGCCGTAGCAGCGCAAATCGAATGCCTCCTCAGCTCCGACAGCGACGTCGGCATGGCCAAAACTATTGGCGTGGCCACGCTGAGCCTGGCCGACTGTTTGGGGCAAATGCGGCCGGATCTGCTGCTGCTCATCGCGGACCGCTACGAAATGCTGGCGCCCGCGTCCGTTGCGCTGGCGCTGCGCATCCCGCTGGCGCATATCGAGGGCGGGGAAGTGAGCGAGGGGGCGATCGACGACGCGGTTCGCAACGCCCTTACCAAGCTCAGCCACATTCACTTCACGTCCACGCGGCTCGCGCGCTCGCGTGTAATCGCCATGGGCGAGGAAGAGTGGCGGGTCCATCAGGTGGGCGCGCCTTCTCTCGATCACCTTCGCCGCAGCGCACTCCAGACTCGTGAACAAATTGAAGAGCAGCTGGGCGTGGACCTGCATCGGCCGACCATCCTGGTTGCCTGTCATCCGGCCACCATCGCACGAGACACCACGCGCGAAGCCGACGCACTATTTTCCGCGCTCGCCACTCTTTCCGAGCAGCTCCTGTTCTGTTATCCGAATGCCGATGCCGGAAGCCGGCAGTTGATCGAGCGGTCCCGGCTTTTTGTAGAAGAGCACGGGAATGCGCGAATGTTTGTGAATCTCAGTCCGGTATCCTATTGGAGCTTGTTGCGCTACGCGGATTTGTTGGTGGGAAATTCAAGCAGCGGAATCATGGAGGCGGCATCCTTCGCGCTGCCCGCGGTGGATGTCGGGATTCGCCAGCGCGGGCGGGAACGCGGCCGCAACGTGCTGAACGCCGAAGCAACCGTCGCGTCCATTCTGGATCGGATCTGCATCGCCCGGAGCCGGGAATTCCGCGCCTCGTTGGACGGAATGGAAAATCCATATGGCGATGGACATGCAGCCGAGAGGATCGCCGAAGTGCTCGCTTCGGTACCGCTTACCGAAGAACTTCTGATCAAAAGGGCCACGGACATTACTTAGGATTCGCATTGAACGAACTGCTCGCACTTTCCGCAACCCGGCAAGCCACGCTCATCCGGACGCGACAAATATCGTCGATCGAGCTCATCCAAGCGCATCTGCGGCACATTGCGCGCGTGAATCCGAATATCAACGCGGTAGTGGAATTGCTCGCTGACAGGGCGTTGGCGGAGGCGCGCCAAGCAGACGACGCGATTGCGCGCGGCGAAAACACTGGGCCATTGCACGGCGTTCCCTTCAGTATCAAGGATTCTCTGGAACTGGAAGGTACAATCTGCACCGCGGGCACGCTGGGGCGTCGTCAGGCGGCGCCTTCCAGCGAAGACGCAGCCGTGGTAACGCGTCTACGCCGCGCCGGCGCCGTTCCGATCGCCAAGACCAATCTCCCTGATCTGCTATTCGCCTTTGAAAGCGACAACCTGCTCTTCGGCGCAACCAACAATCCGTACGATCTGAAGCGAACCTCCGGGGGGAGCAGCGGCGGAGAAGCCGCGTTGATTGCGGCCTGCGGATCGCCGTTTGGCTTGGGAAGCGATGCCGCGGGAAGCGTGCGCTTGCCCGCCGCCTTCTGCGGGATTGCCGGTATCAAGCCTACTTCCGGACGCCTGCCGCGGACCGGTCACTTTCCACCGGCCGGCGGATGGATCGAAACTCTCTGGCAGATCGGTCCCATGTCGCGCCGGGTAGAGGATCTATGTGCTCTGATGCCCCTGCTGGTTTTGGGCGATGGGCGGGATTTTTCGGTGGTGGATATGCCGTTTCAAGATCCGTCGGAGGTGAAGCTTCGCAACTTGCGGGTTGCCTTTCACACCGACAACGGAATTGCCGCTGCCACGGAGGAAGTATCCCTCGTCGTCCGCGCGGCAGCCCGCGCACTGGCGGCCGACGTCGCGGCCGTGGAGGAGGATCGACCGGAAGCTCTCGCGCAGGCCTACGATCTCGAAATGAAGCTGCTCGGAGCGGATGGCGGGGATAGCTTGCGCGAGTATCTACGGCATGCGGGATCCGAGCGCCTGCACCCATTGCTCACGGGCTGGCTGGATAAACTGGAAGCTTACCGTGGGGATCTTGGCTGTTTCGCCGGATACTGGACCGAACTGGATGCCTATCGCGCGCAGATGTTCGCCTTTCTCGCAAAGTACGATGTAATTCTCTGCCCGGTTTACACGCAGCCGGCGCTGCCGCACGGTGCTTCGATACGGGACGAGAACTTCCGCGGCTTCAGTCACACCATGGCTTTCAATCTCACCGGATGGCCGGCCGCAGCAATACGGTGCGGCGAATCGGCGGATGCGTTACCAATCGCGGTCCAAGTGGTGGCGCGCCCATTTCGGGAGGATATTGTGCTCTGCGTGGCGAAACGGCTGGAAGAAGAGTTTGGGGGATGGAGGCCTGCGCGTTAGTTGTTTTTTGGCCTTGCCTCGGGCTGTCACCGCGAACCGCGGACGCCGGCAAGTCGCTGGCGATTTTCAAAAAGCTGGAGAGCAGATCCACGCGCGCCAAGGCCCTTCTGGAATCCGGCACAAGGCCTGTACACACGCTACGGTGATGTGCGCGAGCTTGTGCTCGCCTGGATGTTGCCCCGGGTGAACGCGATTTACTGATCCAGGTGGATGCCTGGGCAAAAGACCGCGATCCCCATGAGGCATTCTCCCCAACCGTGGCGCTCTTTGCCATCCCATCAGATGAGCCGGTATCCCTGCGGACCGGGCGAACAGTTTCCGAACGATGCCGGGCACGAAGCGTTTCGCCCGAGAAGACAATACGCGGCCGCTGACCGGAGGTGATTACGGGCGAGCCAGGGCGATGCTCTCCCGCAAAGCTTCACAAACCTCTGCGATTTGCTGGTCCGTTAATGCGTTGAAAAATGGAAGCGCCAACGTGCGCGCCGACACTTGATCGGTAACCGGCAGATCGCCGTCGGCAAATCTCGCGCACAGGGGCTGCCGATGAATGGGAGCGAAGTAGCGTGCGCACCCGATACCGCGCTTCGCCATTTCGGCCAGGATAAAGTCGCGCTGGGCCGGCGTGAAAGTCGCATTCAGACGGATGACAAACGCGAACCAGCAGACGCGGTTTTCTTGAGGTCCATACGCCGGCCCAATCACCTCCGGGAAGCTTTCGAGCTTCCGCAGGTACTCGATTGCTCGATCTCTCCGGCGATCGAGAATCTCATCCAGCCTCTTCATCTGCGATAACCCGAGAGCACAATTGAGCTCGGGCAAGCGGTAGTTATAGCCGAGCAAGCAATGGTCTAACCATCCGTCGCTGTCTCTCCGGCCCTGATTACGGAGTGCGCGGAACATATCCGCCAGTGCGGCATCATCGGTGACCAGCATTCCGCCTTCGCCGGTGGTAATCGGCTTATTCGGATAAAAGGCGAAGATGCCGACCCGCCCCAGGCCGCCTGTCTTTCGCCCGCGATATTCGGCCCCCAACGCTTCGCACGCATCCTCAATCACCGGCAGTTGGTGCCGGGCCGCAAGATCCAGAATTGGTTCCAGATCGGCCGGATGCCCGAAGGTATGCACCACGACGATGGCGCGGGTGCGAGGCGTAATTCGCTTTTCAATCGTCTCGGCGGTCACATTCAGGGTGACCGGATCGATATCGGCGAATACCGGGACCGCTCTTTCGTAAAGTACGGCGTGGGCGACGGCAATGAACGTGAAGGAAGGGAGAATCACTTCGTCGCCTTCGCCGATGCCCAAGGCGCGCAGGCTGAGATGCAATCCGGCTGTTCCCGAACTCACCGCCACGCCGTGCCGCACGCCTACGTAGCTGGCCACGGCGCTCTCAAATTCCTGCATGCGCGGGCCGATACTCAATCTCGGGGTCCGCAGCACGCTGACCACGGCTTCAATATCCGCTTCGACGACGTCGGGCGAGGAAAGCGGAATTCTCATTTCCACAGCGCCAGCCGCTCGCCAGGCTCATATTCGGGTACTACGGAACGAATGGTCCGAAGCATTCCGGGCAGATCGCCTAGCTGGATGCAGTCGCCAAGCTCGCCGATGAGCGAGCCGAGTTCTTCGGCGCGAGGGGTGGGCGTTTTCAGCACGGTAAGGCATCCCTCCATCTCCAGCTTGCGTTCACTTTCGAAGGTCAACTCTTCGGTGAGTTTCTCACCGGGGCGAAGGCCGATGTAGACGAGCTCTCCGGCCCATCCATTTCCCGCGGCACGGATCAGAAACCGCGCCAGATCAACAATGCGCACTGGCGGGCCAACCGCAGGCAGCAGGATTTTTCCCTCCTGCGCCGAAGCCCCGCAAGCGAGAATCGCCTCAACGGCCTGGCGGATGGTGAGAAACCATCGGATTACTCCTGGATCGGTGACAGTCACCGGCTGCCGTTGCTCGATCTGCCGCAGAAATATTGGCACCACGCTGCCGCTGGAGCCGATCACGTTGCACAAGCGAATCGCATTCATCCGGCACACGCCGCTGCTGAGCGACGCCACGGCCAACTCGGCGATTCGTTTGGACGCGCCCATAATACCGCGCGGATTCACGGCCTTGTCCGTCGAAACGAGCACCAGTTGCGGCACTTCGCAGCGGATGGCCGCTTGCGCCAGGGTATGCGTGCCGATGCTATTGTTCTTGACGGCGGCGAAAGGATTGGCTTCGAGCAAAGCTACCTGCTTCCAGGCAGCCGCATGATAAATCACATCTACCTGGTGGCGGCTGAAAAGCGAATTGAGCAAGCCGGCATCGGCGGCGCTACCCAACACAACTTCCAACGGAACTTTTTCAAAAGTTCCTGCGATTTCCCCCTGGAGCTGGAACAAACTCATTTCAGAGGAATCCAACAGAAGGAGCTTCCGTACCTTGGAGGCGGCCACCGCCTTCGCCAGTGCCGACCCGATGGACCCGCCGGCGCCTGTGATGAGCACACACTGGCCAGCATGGGCGAACTCAAATCTGGAAGCTAACGTGTAACTTTCAGGATGGCCAAGAAACCGCTGCCAGTCCACTTCACCGCTGGAACTCATATTCTCAAGGCTACTCGGGGGAACAGCGCTTCGGCAATCCTGCACACCCCGGGCTCGGCGCTTCAACGGAAACCTGGCGGTCCCGGCATCGAGCGGACGCTCGCGCAGTAACCTGATCCAGGAACCTGATCGGGGTGGTTCATACTGCGCGCTGCCCAAGCTGGGCGCGCGGCGTGCGTACCACGCTGCTCGCGTTGTGGTCAACGAACTCTGCGATCCGTCTACAGACCGCCCCGAGGATCGCCGGAGGCAGCGCTTAATGCGGCGCGCGAGCGCTCGCTTCCGCTTGGCAAGCGGTTTGCAAACCTAGTTTGCAGGCCTGCTCTAAGCGCTGGCGGGCTAGCGCTTCAATCTTAAATCCCCATTTGTCGCTCTGATAGAATTGAGCCGCTTGCAAGCAACTGGCGGCGTTTTGGCCCTGGCAGCCTTTCTCGAAATTCGCGATCGCCAGGCCAGGATTGACCGGTGTTCCTTGACCCACGAGATAGCTTACGCCCAGGCGTCCGCAAGCGCGCCACCATCCAAGTTCACAGGATTCCTGGAAGAGCTCGAAAGCGGAATTGGGATTTTCCGGCACGCCGGCACCCCCGCTGGTGAGAGATCCCAGTACGAAACACGCCGCACCGTTCCCGCCACTGCAAGCGGCGGCCAGTGCATTATTGCCTCCCTTTTTCATGAAGCCGATTAAACTGGCGCAGCCGTCCTGAACACCAGAGTCGCAAGCCCGCGCAAATGTGATGCCCGCCCGGGCCTCATCCTGGGCGATAACCTTGCCCGCGTCCAAAGCCTTTGCCAGGGTGAGACAGTCGGCGGCCGAGTTGTCGTCGCACCGGTCGTTCAACACGTTAATCCAGGTTGTGCAGGAGTTGGAGTGGCCCTGCTCACATCTCTTGGACCAGAACGCGGGCATGGATCCTGGATGTTCGTTGCCTTTGACCAGAAAACCGCTCGCAGTCATGGTCACGAACAGACAGGTCCAAACGCCCATCCAGGCGTAATTGAGCGTGCGAGACCGGTTGGTCAAGTACGCAGCGGCGGAGCTAAACTTGTTTGCCAGAGCGTCACTTACCCGGTCCAGCATCTTCACGGTCAAATTGAGGGGTGGAACAATCAGCAATTTGTCGTAAAATTCCGGAGCGCCGATTAATTTTAAGACGCTGTAAGCACCGAATACTCCGGCGCCGTAAAGAGCGCCGAAAATGATTTTGCCCAGATCGCGGCGTGGAGAAGTGGCCGGGTCCGTGGTGAGTAAGTGCAGGCCGAGAAAAACAGCAACTGGAATATTAGAGTCGATGAACTGATAATCTCCGGTCATTCCCGTGTACCAAAGGTTCAGAAGGTAGAGCGCGGCGGCGGCGGAAAGAGTTACTAAGGTCACCCGAAAGAGAGCTTGGACGACTAGCCCCAGAAGAAAAATCTCAAGGTAAATCTTGGGGGGATTGTGCATCGTGGTGGCGATATTGAAGCCCCACGTGATATCGGTGCCTCTGGCTGCGATAAGTACGATGGAGAAAACGCAAAGAGAGAATGCTGAAGGATTAAAAATGTGGGTGAGACGGCCCTCGCGCCTCCATTTGATGAATTCCTTGCCGAGTATGCCGGTGGCGATGAGAAGAAATTGCAGATAGAACCAGTCGTCTTTAAACCACAGGAACAGATTGGTGCTCAGGACGATGGGAACGGGTCCGAAACCAAGCACCCAATTATCGCGGCGCGACCAACACACCAGTGCATCGACGGCGTAGGCAAAGACAATTTGCGCGGCTATCAGCGAAACATCGTGGTAGACCTCGCGCCAGTACCATCCCCAATACAGATAGACCGCGCTGTGCATCAGGAACTGCACATAGTGCACGGGCCTTGGGACAAACGAGTAAGTTAGAGAGCGGCCGGCACGGATGGCCTTCCAGCGCACGAGCAACAGGGCGGCCAGCAGCGTTCCACTGGCCGCCCAGAACATACCGGGAAGGCGCGGGCTGTCGCCTATTCGAGAAACGAAAAGCGGAAAGGCAGCTAAAAGCAGCGTTGCCGCCAGCGGCAGCCAGAGCACGTTTACGGAGCCTTGCGGCGGAACACGCTTGACTGTCGACGCCGCTTTTTCCGAGACAGCTTTCGGCATTTAACAGCTCACGGATTCGCTTGTAGCTCAGCGGGTTTCAGTGTCCAAATGAAGCCGTCGTCCATGTCGGGCCGCGACCGCGGCATCAATTGGCCCGGCCCGATGAACTCGTACGACATTCGGATGTTGAGTTTCGCCTCGGGAGACGGGTTCAGGATGGCAGCCGCCATGAGTTTGAGAAATTGAGCCGGGTTGAGCATGGCCCCTTCCACCTTGATGCCGATCGGAAGAGAGTTCTTCGGAATGGCAGCCTGACTTTGGTCATGCAGGGCGGGTGCTATATCGGCGCAAATCGTCGCCAGGGTGGCCACCGAAACTTCGCCGACGTTCGGTCCGTGGCCGGTAAGCAGTCGAACCGGCCCGTAAAGGGGAATCACCTGGATCGATTCCGGAAACTTCCCGGTCCGATGATACTCGGCAAGGGAGTCTGCCATCACTTGGAACAATTCCGCGCGGGACAGGTAACGGCCATCCGCCTGGAAAAACGGAGGCGCGAAGGTGTCGTTACCCCATTCCTTGAGGAACTCTGCCAGCGAGCTTTTCAATCCGTTGAACGATACGCTGAAGCCAGTAGCGGGAGCCACCATGCGGGCTAAATCAGCGCTGGAGACAAATCCGCTGCCGCGGTCCGCCGGGAAAAAGTTCTCCGTTACCCATTTGAGCAGCGCGTCTTCATTCGCATATGCCGCATCCACCTCGGCCTTCGGACGCAACACATTGGCGGGCAAATCGGGCGACAGGGGATGATTGTAGGCGTAGAGCTGCGGAGGAAAGTCGGACCCGCTGACGAACGATGGCTGCAGGTAGTTCCGCTCGTCCCCGAGCTCCACATGAACGACGTGAATTCGGGTTCGGTCCGCCTTCCCCACTACTTTCTCGATTGCGGCCGCTCCTCCGGAAGCGTGCACCAAGCGAATCTCGTCGGTGCCCGCCTCCGAAGTTCGCAGTACGTTGTCTTCCCAATACAACTCGGGAGGCGTGTCAGGAAGCGGGCTCATGAGCTTGCTGAATCCCGCGCGTCCGTCGCGAAAACCCGGGATGCGAGCAGGGTTCGTATCGGGCACTCCGAACATAATCGCCTTGGAGTTTAGCGAGCGAATGACTGTCACTGCTTCGGACTGGCCGGCGATTTCCGGCATTAAATCGGGGGGAAGGGTTATGGGTTTTGGGCTTAAGTCAGGCACCCTGGCGCGTGTGCTGGCCCGGTAAAGTGACGAACCGGGCCCGATTTTCATGAGCACGTTGACACCGGTTATGCAGCTGGCTTGCCCAAACACTTCCTGCATCTTTTTCAGACCGCCCGCTTTTCCGGGCTCCGGAGCACCGGTCAACGGATTGCGCCCTTCCGTCAAAAACTTCTCTTCACCGGCCCGGCGCATGAGCCACCGGCCCTGCGGGTCCGAGCTCCCCGTAAAGTCGACGATAGGCCGCGTGACGTAAGTGGGCTCATCGGTCCCGTCGTAACCGGCCTCGATGACGCCGCGGTCGATATAGCCTTTGACGAAATCGACGATATGGGTCTGGCTATTTCTCTGCTCCAGCGCATCGCTGACGGCGCCCGAGAACAGAATCGTCGCGGAAACGTGGTCTTGCTGATGCTCCCGCCGGTATTGGTCCACTGTGGAGAGCACCCGATGGATGCGATCTTCCGTAATGGCAAGATTCACGTGGTCAGTAATGCGGGCGTACAAATAGATGTAAATCGGCTGTTTAGGAACGTTCGGCTGACCCTCCACAAAGGCGGCGAGGAGAGCAATCATTAAGAAACTGACAATCAGGGAAGAAATAATGGTATGTTTCATAAAAACCAAGTTAGTAAATACGCCAAGTAATCTGGTACCCGGCTATCGGAAGAGCTAGTACCAGTACACATCATAGAAGAAGGCCCTCTGTTTGACCAGAGGGCCTTGCGCACTTCGTCTTGCGAGCCG
This sequence comes from Bryobacterales bacterium, assembly GCA_963713415.1. Classification (GTDB taxonomy): domain Bacteria; phylum Acidobacteriota; class Terriglobia; order Bryobacterales; family Bryobacteraceae; genus Palsa-89. Next base: position 1,048,058 of record CAVQLV010000004.1, read on the forward strand.
GGTGCTTTAGCGGCCCTTGGGTACGGCTATTTTCGCCTGATTGGATTGGCACACCTCGGTCGTCCCGTTCAATGGATCGACGACGTAGTAATAGGTATCGCCATTCGTCAATCCACTCGTGTCCGAATAAGAGGTGTTGTTAGTGGTACCAATCAACGAATACGGACCACCGCTGGTGGTTCCTCGTAAGACATTGTAGGAAGTCGAGTTGGCTTGATTGCTCCAACTCAAGTCGATGCGGGCCGGCGCCGAGCCGGAGGCCGATCCCTGACCTGCCAGATTGTTCACACATTGCACGAACACCGTGCGTTCCAGCATGATCAATGCCCATGCTGTCTCGTAGTTGAATTGGGGACTGTCATAGTCAAAACCGTACCAGTGTCCGTCGAATGACCCATAGGCCGGAGTAAGCTGATAATTCACAAGGGTCTGGGCCACCCCGTCGCAAGGATCGGTGCCGCCATGAGCCGACGACAAAGCCGCATACCAGTCGATGGTATTGGGCGGGACAGTGGAATCTGTGGTGAAAACGCCCGGCGTTAGCGTCCGCAGATATTGAATCGGAGCCAAGCCGAACGACGGGTCGTGCAACAACATGCCCTTGGTGAAGGAAAACATGCCATACATATAAGCTCTGGGAGCATAGTAGGCATTCGTGGAGCCGCCGTTTCCGTAGGTGGCGACGCTGTTGCAGAAGTTATCCGCCAGGAAGGTTTCGGTGTTATTCCAACGCTGATCGGATGAAGAAGTGGCGTCGCCGTATGCGGTGTTTGTGGTCCGGCCCACGCCATCCATCGCCATCTGTACCAAGCCGGAAGGAGTTACCGCAAAAGGTCCCCATTCATTCGAATAAGCGAAGGAACCGCGATAGCCGTAGGCGCCCAGATTGTCACTGGCTGCGAATGGATCTGCTCCTAACGGCTTGGGATCCGTCACGTCCTGGGCGTTGGTAATCCACACGTTGTTAGCGTCGGTGGTGATATGCGGGATCGAGATGCCAGCTCCGCGCGAGCCCGAGATAAACCCGATTGCGGCCCACTGAGAGGTGGAATCGTCGTCACCCTCTTGCGCAACGTATAGCCAAGCTCCTCCCGCGCAACTGCCAGCGTAGCCACGGTAGTATCCGGTGCTCACGTCGCAATCGCCGCCGTACTGAGCATAAGCATAGTAATCCAGGATGTCCTGGATGATGTTTTGGTAGGTTTCGCCTACTACACCGGTGGTTCCCGTTGGGGCCGTGGCGTTGGGCGTACCGGACGCCACCAGCGCATCCAAAAACGGAGAGGTGGTGTAGACTGGCTCACCCGAACCGTCGGTACTGTAGATGTACTGTTTGTTGTTATTGGCGTCAAATGTAAAGACGCAGTTCGGCGTGGTGCAGGAAGTTGCGTCCGGATTGTAGAAATACTGTCCGCCGTGCGAGGAGCAGGTCGGGTCGGTAGTGGTGGGAACACTCCCATCCTTGCACGTGAAGTTAGCGGTTGCGGGGTTATACGTGAAGGTATCGGTGGTGCCGGCCGTTATCGCAACAGCGCTCAACGAAGTGAACATTCTCGCCAAGCCACGAGCCACGTCGTCGGTGTAGGGATCCGTGGACGGACCACTTGCCAAGTGGCCGTTGACCTCATAAGCCTGTACGTTCTCGGCATTTATGCTGCCATAGTAAATGCAGTTGTACGCGGCGCCAGTCACGTTCGTGCAGCTGTAGGTTTGCGTATCCCAGCCGCCCGCCGTAGTTGTGTTCGGATTGGAGCCATTGCGCCACATCGTGCGGTGCAGGTAGGACAGGCCCCAATCGATCGCTACGTTCACGCGCGATGAGAGGGCGTTGGCCTCCTGAATGACATAATAATTGGCCGTACCGGAGGTGTGAGCGGTGGTGTCGTTCACGGTGACGACCGCCGTCCATTGCGTTCCCGTGGCGGCGCTTGCAGGGTACTGGTGCGTTACCGAGATGTCGTACGGATTGGTCACCGCGGCAGTAGTCGTGGGAGCGGATCCGTCGCCGAAATTCCAACTATATGTGAAGCTATCCGAGGACCCAACTGCGCTCGGAACGGTAGCCACCAAGACGATGCTGGCTTCCGTCGTTCCAGTCACCGGATAGGTGGTATGGGGAGTGGTAGGGGTTGCTGGAACCCAGGGAACCGTCAGGACGGTGACCTGGGCCGAAAGAAGCTGCGCAACGCACAGGGCTGCAAAGGTTGCGATTACGACGCTGGAAGAGAACCTTTTTTTCATCTCTTTAAATTCCTCCGTTTGGATCGCACTAAACTCTCTTGAGAAGGTACCTGCGCATGATAAGCGCCAAACCAACAAAAGCAAGCGCCCCAAAGGATGAGTAGGAAGGCTCTGGAACAGAGCTAACGCCACAGTCAGAGGCGCACACAGTGCTCGCACTGCCACTATAAAAAATGGCAGAAGCACTGGTGTTCGAACCGTCGACTGGATGAACGTCTTCCAGGCTAAATCCGCCAGGATCAGTCGGCGAAAGGTCCAAAGTGATTACTTCTTCCTGATTGGCGAGCAAACTGAAACTAAATCCCATGGCCATCGATACCAGGTCGTTGCAGTCCGGATTCGCTGTGCCGCCACTCGTGTTTGCTCCGCACTGAAAGAGGTAATTGTCAGTGGTACCCGGAACAGAATTGGTGTCGTCCAGCGTTCCGGCCTCAAGATTGTCTACGATCGTGCCGGAACCTAGATTGTTCGAAGTTGCGTCGTATTCCGGAATATCGATCTGATAGCTTTGACCGGCATCCGGAGCGCCATTTACCTGGCCATACTCATTGTAAAAGGGAACGCCCACCGGATCGAAAAACCATGCGCCGATATTGAAAGTGCCGGCGGTACCCGGGTCGAACGTGAGGGTCAGCGTGCCCTGGCCCGTGGTGGCATTGAATCCGCTTGTATCCAATCCAGGAACTTCTGCCAGCGTATCACCATAGAAGGGAGCGTAGAACGTCCCGTCCACGTTAATCTCGAAATCCTGAAGCGACGACGCAAAAGCGGCTGTGGCAAATATCCCAGCCGCAACAAGTGTAAAGCCGAGCCTAATCAACCTCATCTATAAATTCTCCTCCTTGGTCTGATCACATGGCTACGCGTGGAAAACCCAGCGTAGCGTGAAAGCATTGCAAGGAGTCTATCCCGAAGGCTTAACTAGGTCAAGACTCTAAAGCGCTGAAACGGCGAGGAAAAGTACTAGTAAGTACCCTTGCAAAGCAGGTTTCTAGAGTTTGCGCGGCCTTATTCTTGTTTGGCTTGAGTGCAGGAACAAATAAGTGGCGTCTAAGTGGCGTCCAACGACAGGTGATTGTTACTTGGTCGCGACTCTCAAAACATATAGCAGATTGCCTTGGTAGCTTCGCTGGCGACGGTGGCCACTCTTGTAATCGACGACAAAGCGCTTGGCGATCGTCAGGCCGGCAGCTTCGGCCATCCGATGAAACTCCCGGTGTGTGAAAACGTGCCCAACGGTCGCGCAATGGATGCCGGAAATATCCCAAGTGACAGCAACGTCTCCGTTCTCATCACTCGGGAAGACTTGGTCAGAAATTACACGAGCCATGGTCGGCAGCGCTCCATACCTGGCCGCGTTGTAGCGGTGATTCACATCGACAAAGATTTTGCCTCCTGGAGCCACCATCCTGGCAAACTGACGGAGCGCCTCAACTCGGCTCGCCGCCGGAAAGATGTGCCCCAAAACGTTCCATAGGCAAGTGATCACGTCGAACTCGCCCGCAACTGAATTCAACTGTTCAGCCCGCATCGTCCAGCCCTGGGCGCCGGTGGGCCAATGGCGCCGCATTTCCGCGCTAGGTTCGAGCAGCGTGACGTCGCTTAAACCAGCCGCGTGGGCGATACCGCGCGCGCGGGCGCCATCGCCGGCACCGGCATCGAGGAGCGAGCGGCTGCCTGTTGGGATGCCGGAGACAACGATGGCGTCAATGGCGTCCAGATACGCCCGATGCTCAGCCGCGAGAGTTGGGTACACTGGCGCGATGCGATCATAGGCTGCGATGGGTTCCAGCGGACCCGATCCGTTCGCACCAGCCGAGGCGTCGTGGCGGTGACTATCGGCCCGAAACAGGCGCATCTATCTCAGCCGTCAAAGCCCAGCCGTCAAAGCCAGCGCCGCCCAGGACGTGCCCCAGTTACTGATCCACTGGTCATGACCATAGGGAAATCCGCCATCGAAATACGCTTGAATGCGCGCCGAATGGCTGGCCACGAACCACGAGCCGTCGGCATGCTGCGTATTCAGCAAATATTGAATACCGCGCTTCCACGCCGCGCGGGAGGTAGGGATCTGCCCGCTCATGGCCAGTGCGTAGAGCGATTCGCCGGTGGCATAGGCGTCCGTCGCAAGCCCTTCATGCTGGATCCAGCCTCCACCGCGCTGTTGTTGCGCAAGAATCGCCTTCGCGAGCGGTTTTAGTACGCTGGAACCGGCTCCGGCCCAAAAGAGCCCCATGAGTTGCATGTTCCGGTCTTCCGTCGTGACCGGTTTGGCCGTCTGGAGCCATTGCCGCGCCTTGGCCACTCGCGCCGCCATCTCCGATCCGCGTCCCGGAGGACCGTAGACCTTGAGCGCCCGAAGGCAAACTGCCGTGCGGAAAATATCGCCTTCTTCCGCCGGAGGCCTGGCCGCCGCACCGACATGCCAGGAACCGTCCGACCTCTGTTGTGCGGCAATATTCGCCACCATGCCATCGGTGAGGCGATCCGCCGGATGATGATTCGCCGCCAGCCCCACCAGGGGATAGGCGAGTTGCTCCATCGCGCCTGCGGCGTCCATCCGCTCCAGCAGCGGTTCGGTTGGATATACCGCGTCCAGCATTTTCACCCGCTCGGCGGCTGCCTTTTCGTCCACCTGCAGGCCTTTCTCACGCGCGTGCCCCACCACGAAATCGGTCATGCTCTGCGCGTGGCATGAGACGCAGCCGCTCTGGGCGAAGAACTCCCAGCTCGATTTCTCGATCAGCCCCAGCGTCTTTTGCACAGCCGCCTTGGGGTCCGACTTTTGAGGAGCCACATCCAATCCTGCATTGTCGGCCGATGCCGCAGTGCTCACCTTCAGCAGTTTGAGCCCGGAGGGCTGTGCCGCTCTCTGTGCCCAATCCAGCGCCGAGTCGCCAATTTTGCTTTTTGCAGTGGGCTCCGCGCCGTGGTCCAGCAACATCTTTATTACTGCCGGGTCCTGATGGTCGGTGGCCACTGCCAGCATAATGGGCGTCATGCCACGAACATCCCGAGCATTGGCGTTCTCGCCGGCTGCCAGCAGATCGCCGATCATTTCCGGCGGACCGAATGGAGCGGACATGATCAATGCGGTCAGCGACCCAAATTCCGATGCGCCGTTCCTGGCCGGCAATCCCATAACCGGCCGGCTCACCGCGTTCGCATTGGCGCCTTTGGCGAGCAGCATTTGGACGGCGCGCGTATTGCCATTCCAGCCGGCCGCCATCATTAATGGCGTGATCCCCGGAAGATCGGCCGCGTTGACGTCCACACCGGCGTCGATCAGCATTCGGATGGTCTCGGTATCGTTGCCGAGCGTGGCCGCGCGAAGTGACGTAGTCCTGAGAAAGTCCATCGCTTTCGGGTCCGCGCCTTTTTCGATGAGCAGCTTCATGATGTCCGCCGAAGGATCGCTCATCGCCGCCACCAGGAGCGCCGTCCGGCGGCGTTTGGTGGCCAAGTTGACGTTGGCTCCATGGTCGATCAGCAGGCGAACTTTCGCCAGGTCGGTGGCCGACCAGATGAGCGCGGTGGCTCCGGACTGGCTCTGCGCGTCGACGCTGGCGCCGTCCTTCAGCAGAAGCTTCATGGCGTCCAGCGAACCGACATAGGCCGCGTACATCAGAGGAGTTTCCGCATGGCGGTCGCGAGTATTTACGTCCGCCCCGCCGGCAATCAAACTCTCCAGGCGCGCGAGATCGTTATTGCGAATGGCGCTGTAAAATTCATCGCTGACATTCGTGGCCCCGGGCGTAGCTGCCGCTGCGCACAATACGGATGCCAGGGTTAAGAGGAAGAGCCGGCGCATAACAGTATCCTATATCTTAAAGGTTCGTTCCCACGCCAGCGGCGTTCAGAAAAATACTAAAACCAGTACTATTTGATCCAGCCTTGACTCATGCGAACATGGCTATTCAAGGAGACAGGTTGGCAAGTTTTCGACGCGCACTATATCTACTGCTCGGGGCGATTGTAGCTTTCGGTTCGTTGTCCGCCGAGGGCGTGCCGTCGCCATGGAGCGAGGTTTCCATTGCCGGCTACCGGTTGCCGCTCGCCGGCCTTGGCCGCGCGCCGAAGATGGTGTCCGGCGCCGCCTACTACGCCCTTCCCGAAGTCAATCTTAAGACTTATCCGGTTTACACTCCCGACAAAGAGCCGAAAGGTTATATTGAGTGGCTCCAGTCCAGGGACCCCGAGCCGATGGTCGACGTGAGCAAGTTGCACACTCGCGCGGACTGGATCGCGGCCGGCCGGGAAGTGTTCTACAGCCGCGAGCTTCCCCGCTATAGCGGTAGCGAAGACAACCTGAAATTGATTCGCGACCCTCGGGTTCTCGAAGCCTACAAACTCCAGACCACCAAAGACGGCGTGCTGCTTGGGCTGCGCTATCTGGTCCGGGAAAAAGGCAAGGTGGAACTCGGAACCGACACCTGCGCCATGTGCCACGTGCGAGTTCAGCCGGATGGCACCGTGATCGAAGGGCCAGCGAACGTTCACACGCCGTTTGGGCCGCTGATGGGCGATTTGACTCGCCGCTATGCCGGGTTCGGCGCGGCGTACCTGGAAGAGCGCCGGCGGCGGCAGATGCGCGAGGATTATCGGGTTCCGTTCCTCCATCCCGATCCGAATCTAGCGTCGGCCGATTTGCCGGCGGAAGAGATCGCGCGCCTGTATGACGAGAATCCGCTGGGAGTTCACCCGCGAACCAACACCAGCCTGCTGTATCCGGTCAAGATTGCGAACCTGATCGGCATCGGGGACATGAAATTCTTCGACCGCACTGGCACCGGCCAAAACCGCGGCATCGCCGACTTGATGCGCTACAGCGGTTCCATCGCCGATGTGAGCGATGCTCTTACCGAATACGGCGACGGCCCCGACGGGAAGATCAATCTCGCGTAACATGGGTCTTAAGAACGGGATCCATCGCACGCCGGACGCTTTGTTATACGCGCTGGCGCTGTTCGTCGAGTCGTTGCGGCCGCCGCCGAATCCGAATCTTTCGAGCGCGGCATCCGAGCGCGGGCAAAAGGTTTTCCAGCAGCAGGGCTGCGAAAATTGCCACACGCCACCTTTTTATACGAACAATCGTCTGACGCTGGCCTTGGGATATCATCCATCCGAGCCGGTGATGCGCCTTACTGGAGCCATGAATATTTCAGTTGGAACGGATCCGAATCTGGCGCTCAAGACGCGCAAGGGCACCGGCTTTTATCGCATCCCATCGTTGCGCATGGTCAGGATGGAAGCGGCGCTGCTGCATGACGGATCGATCGGCTCTCTGGAAGAGATGTTCAATCCCGCCCGCCTGAAGCCGGATTTTCGCTCGTCAAACTGGGCGCCGATCACGAAACCGCACGCGGTGCAAGGCCACCCGTTCGGATTGAAACTCGCGCCCGCGGACCGGGCTGATCTGATCGCGTTTTTAAGGACACTATGACCCCGCCCAATCCTCGGCCGATTCTCGACCTGGCCAACGCGTTCTTCGGTTCCTGCGTGCTGTTCGTCGCTTCCGACATCGGGATCTTTAAACGTCTGGCTGAAAAAGACGGATTGGATGCCGCGAATCTCGCACAGGATTTGAATTGCAGCCCGCGTGGTTTGCAGCTTCTGCTCGATGCGAGCGTGGCCGAAGGTCTGCTCACGAAAAACGGGAGCGCTTATAGCAATGCTCCGGCGACGCGAATTTTTCTGGTTCCCGGAAGTCCCGCGGATCTTTCCACGGCCATTCGTTACAACCGCGATATCTATGGCGCGTGGGGCAAACTGGCGGAGCTCGCAAAAACGGGAAAACCGGTGGAACGCCCCGAGATCCACTTGGGCGAGGATGCGGAACGGACGCGAACGTTCGTGATGTCGATGCATGGCCGCGCCATGGGAATCGGCCGCGGCGTAATTCCGCTCCTCGATCTCGCGGGACGCAAGAAACTGCTCGATGTTGGAGGCGGTCCGGGTACGTTTTCCGTGCTGATCTCGCAGGCGTTTCCTGAGATCCACTGCACGGTGCTGGATCTGCCGGAAGTGGTGAAGGTGGCCGTCGAATTGATCGCGCAGCAAGGAGCAGCCGCGCGAGTGCAGGTGCTGGCGGGCGATTATCACACCGCCGTGTTTCCCAGCGAACTGGACGCCGTCAATTTTTTCGGGATGCTGCATCAGGAATCGCCCGACGATATTCGCGAGGTCGCGCGCAAAGCATTTGAAGCGTTAAAACCAGGCGGCATCGTGCATGTCATGGACATGATGACCGACGGCACTCATACCGCTCCGCAGTTTTCGGCTCTGTTCGCCGTGACTATGGCGCTGACGACTGAGAATGGCTGGGTGTTTTCGTCGGATGAATTGAAGGGGTGGTTAGAGGAAGCGGGCTTCGTGGATTTCGAAGTTGGTCCGCTCCCTGCTCCTTTGCCGCACTGGCTCGCGAAGGCGCGCAAGCCTTAAAACGCGAGGCGCAACGCGAACTGGATCTGCCTCGGAGGCTGCGCCGAAAAGATTTTCCCGAACGTCAGGGGCTGGTCGGCAAACGCATCCGGCAGGTTGAAATTGGCGCGATTCAGCAAATTGAACGCTTGCGCTTCGGCGGTCAGGTTTATCCCTTCGCGCAGCACAAAATGGCGCCGCAGCGATAAATCGACGGTTGCCAGGCCGGGCCCACGCAGAATATTTCGACCAGCATCGCCCCACGTATATTGCGCCGGAATCTGGAAGGCCGCAGTGTTGAACCACTCCTGCGGCGTCGGATTCGATAGCGTTGGGTTGAACAAAACATTGGGGCGATCGATCCCGAAGTTGCCTGCCGGTATTGCCCGTGTTGCTGTTGTCGGTGGAAAGTTCCGGCGTAAACGGCTGGCCAGACTGCGCCGTAATGATGCTGCTGGCTTCGAACCCGCGCGTCCAACGCGATGAGCCGGGAATGAGATAAATCAACGCGACGGTGGCGCGGTTGGGCTCGTCGAAACTCGACAGCGCCCGTTCCAGCCGATAGTTGTGGCTGTCCTGCGGGAAATTTTGATCGGCGCTGGTGGGCAGGAATGCGGAGGTGTCGTCAATCGATTTCGAGAACGTATACGACGCCAGGATCTGGAGCCGGTTGGCAAGCTGCCGATTGAACATCACCTGCAGCGACTGATATTCGGAATTGCCGCCGCTTTCGGTCATCAGGATGTTGCTGTAGGCCGGATAGGGCGCGCGGGATGCGATCGGTGACGATCCCGGGTACGGCTGATTGATATCGAGCGAGCGTGGCAGATCGGTCCCTTTCGATCCCGCATAAGCCACGCTGACGGCGCCCACATGCGCCACTTCGCGCTGGATGTTCAAGTTCCAGTGCTGCACGTAAGCCGGCACGAAATTCGGGCTGATGAAGCTGAGCGCGGCGGGCGGAACGAAGCCATTGGAGGCGGCAAAGGGATTGGCCAGCGTGATCAGCGATGTCGCGCTCGGGAAGTAAACGGAAATGGTGAAGTACGGCGGGTTGTAGTAGAGCGACGAGTTGACGACGAACATACCCGAGTCGTAATAAATGCCGTAGCCGCCGCGAATCGACGGTGTCCTTCATGGGCGACCAGGCGAAGCCCACGCGCGGCGCGAAATCGTCTTCCTTGGGTCGCGTGCCCGAGCGCGAGAGCCCATTGGTTCCCACCTGCTCGGTCTGGCCGGTGGCGAAATCGAAGGTCGACATGCGATTGGTGGGATCGGTAGCCGGCGAATCGTACTCGTAGCGCAGCCCCAGGTTCAGCGTCAGGTTGCGGGTCACCTTCCAATCGTCCTGAACGAAACCGCTCCAGGATTTGCTGCGCAGCGTTTGCGGCCCGGTGTATTGGGACTGGATGTCGAGCGTCGGGAAGTCCCAAGCAGCAGATCGCCGATGCCGCTGCCGGTGAGCGCGCCGGTGAAATCGATCTGGCCGCGCGCGTAGACCTCGATGTAGCCGTTGAGCTGAAGGGCGCGCAGTTCGCCGCCGATCTTGATGCTGTGCGCGCCGCGGATCAGGGTAAGAATGTCGGCCACCTGGAAAGTATTGTCGGCGCGGTCGATCGGCAGCGATGCCACGTCGCCCACGCGTGAATAACCGGTGACGGAGATGCCCGGATAACCGTAGTCGCGCGGTACCGTGGGCAAGTAATTTACGCCCCACAGCGCATTCACATTGGTCGTGTAGTTCTGCGCGAATACCTGGCGCACGGCTCGATTGAAGCCCACAAAGCACCGAATTGATGGTTCGGGGACTGAGCGTCTTCACGATACTGAATCAGCGCATTGTGGCCCCGATTGAACACGTAATCGCCGAAGCCGGGCAGTTCGGTCTGGTTCTCGGCGAACGGCTCGAAAAGATTCTGGCTGCCGTAGTTGTAGCGCGCGGTCAGTTGGGAGTTATCGGAAAAGCTGATGGTCTACGCGGACGGTGCCTTCGTTTTCCTTCACGTTTCCGATCGGGTTTCCCAGATAGTTGCCGGACGCTCCCGGCAGATTCGGCTGCGGAAACAGCGCGAGAACGTCGGCCGCGTAAGGCGAAATGAGCGATGCCGGAATGGTGTTGTTGGGGAACGGCTGGCCGGTAAACGGATCGACCACCGTGGTTCCGAGGCTGGAAAGATTTCCCGCGCGCACGGCCGGCGTTGGAACGGTTCCGAGCTGGGTCTGGCCCTGAGCCTCCTGCAGGCCTTCGTAGCTGGCGAAGAAGAACGTGTGGTTTTTCACGACGGGGCCGCCCAGCGCCGCGCCGAACTGATTCCGGATGAATTGCGGCTTTTGGGAGCCGTCGAAAAAATTGCGCGCGTCCAGATCCCGATTGCGCAGATAGTCGTATACGGTTCCGTGGAATTCGTTGCTGCCGCTGCGCGTGACGATGTTCACCTGTCCGGCCGACGCCACGCCATATTCGGCACTGTAGGAGTTGGTGGCGATCTTGAATTCCTGAATGGCGTCCACCGAAGGCTGGAGCACGTAGCCGCGCACGTCGGAATCGTTGTTGTCTACGCCATCCAGCAGGAAGTTGTTGTTTTCCTCGCGGCCGCCGTTGGCGTGCATGGCGAAATCGCCGCGCGTGGAAAGCTGCGAACCCTCCACCGGGTGTTGTGGTGCCGGGAAGCAGCAGCGCGAGTTGCAGGAAATCGCGCTCGTTGAGCGGCAGGCCTTCCACCAGCGATTGATCCAGTACCGCGCCTAATTCGCTCGAATCGTTGTTGGTGGCGGGCGTCTGCGCTGTGACCGCGATGTGCTCACCGCGGGCCGCGAGCGTGGTGTGTAGATCCAATCGCACGCGCTGGTCCACTTCCACCTGGACCGGTTGCGTAGTCATCTGGGCAAACGATGTGGCGTTCACCGAGAGCCGGTATTCGGCCGGCGGAAGTCCGTCAAATTCGTAATATCCGGCCGAGCTGCTTGCAAGCGAGCGGGTCAGCGAACGGGCGGTATCTTCCAGATGTCACACTGGCGCCCGGAATAGCCTTCCCTGACGGATCGAGAACATAGCCGGAGATGGAGCCGGTATTGACTTGAGCTAGCAACGCAACTGTAGTAAATAAGAGCGCAATTATAGTCCGATGCATGATTCCTTCTTGCGATGTCGGAATTTACAACGCCCAAGTATAACCCGCAAACTTTAAAAAACGCCCTCTTCTGGAGGTACTAGGGGGCCTAGTCCTTGAATGCGCATGGACGTGGATCAACCCGGATCGAAGTCTAAGGGGTGGTGAAGCTGGGGCCCGGTTGGCGGTATTTAGAGGAGAGCCCTAGGGCATCCTCTTGACAACTCACTAACCCCAATCCTATCATGAGGTTTGCTCCCACCTTGGGGGCTGCGGAGGATTCGTGAGCCCTTGGCCCGCATACCGCGCACTTTCATCGCGAGGGGGAGACTGTGATCAAGCTCGACATTATTAATGAAGTCGTAAACAAAACCGGAATCACCAAGACCAAGGCCGAGATGGCCGTGGAAACAGTTTTCGAGAGCATGAAGCGGGCCCTGTCTCACGGCGAGCGCATCGAGTTGCGCGGCTTCGGCATCTTCAACGTACGCCCGCGCAAAACCGGCATCGGCCGCAATCCGCGCACTGGCGCGGAGGTTGCCATTCCTCCCGGCAAAGCAGTGCGATTTAAACCTGGCAAGGAGCTGCAGTCGCTGCAGTAGCGTAGGTTGTCGTGGTACCCAGAACATCGAGCGACGCTCTGAGAGCCTCGCTCAGTTTTCCCCAAGATACAATTTCAACCGGGCGCTGGGCGCTGCACTGGCTGCTGCTGGGGCTGACGCTGTGCACTACCACATTAGTCGGCGTCGTACTCTCGTATAGCTTCCAAACCAACCGGGCACTCGATTTCGATCAATACTTGAGCGTGTTTACGATACTGGGGGCCAGACCTTTGCTGCTGGTGGATGGCCTGGCGTTTTCCCTTACGCTCATGACCATCCTGCTGGCGCACGAAATGGGGCATTACTTCGCCTGCCGATATTACGGAATCGATGCCAGCCTGCCCTACTTTCTGCCGTGTCCGTCGCCGATCGGAACGCTGGGAGCATTCATTCGGATTCGCTCGCCCATCTACACGCGGCAAGCGCTCTTTGACGTTGGCATCGCGGGGCCTTTGGCGGGATTTGCAGTACTGGTACCGGCATTGGTGATCGGCATCGGCGAATCTAAGGTGATTCCCGGCATCGCCGAGCGCGGTGATCTGATCTTTGGCGTTCCGGCGCTCCAGCGCATCTTTGAATGGATCATTTTCCCGCACATCCGCTCGGCCGACATCTTGCTGCATCCCATTGCGCGCGCGGCCTGGGTGGGGATTCTCGCCACTGCGCTGAACCTGTTGCCAATCGGGCAGTTGGATGGCGGGCACATCCTTTATGCCTTCATCGGGCGCTGGCACAAGCTGGCCTCGCGCATCTTTGTGGTGGCCTTAATTCCGATCGGAATTTTCTATTCACATACCTGGCTGTTCTGGGCAACCCTGTTGTTCTTTTTCGCACTGCGGCACCCGGTGATTTTCGACGACACCAAGCTGGACAAGAATCGAGTAGCGCTAGGATTGGCTGCTTTCGCAATTCTCCTGCTGACGTTCACGCTGGTGCCGCTGCGTTGAAGCAGCGCGTCGAAATGTGGCGAAAGTTCACGCCTCCGTGTCAGGATTCCACTCCGCGTCGTCTTTGGGCGACGACGAGAGCATGGACAAGAACAGTGCAAACACTATTAAAACCGCGGCTATAGCTCCGGCTAACATCAAAAAGACCCACCTTCTGCCAAGTTAGACTGCAACCTGCAGGGCCACGGTTGCGAAAGATCGCGGCATCGCGCAAAAAGGCTGAACAGGACCGCATCCAAAGGAATATGCAGGTAGAAGCTGATGGAACGGCATTCTCATCTTTCCGACGAAGAACTGCTCCTGGCTGCGGATGGCGAGCTTTCCACGCATGACGCCGGGAGGGTGGAGTTTCATCTGGCCGCTTGTTGGGCTTGCCGCGCTCGCAAACAGGAAATCGAAGCTGCTATCGGCGAGTTTATCAGCGCGCATCGGCATAGCTTGGACTGGCGAATTCCATCCGCGGATGGCCCGCGGGCTCTGCTGAAAGCACAACTCGCTCAACTCGCGGAGCCTCGGCGAATGCACTGGCGCCTTTCATGGGCCGTACCCGCTGCCGCCGCTTTAGGACTCGCTGCTGTCACGTATCTCGGTCTGCACGCCTGGGATCGGCGCCCGCCCGCGCGCGTGGTGGCTGTTACGGTTCCGAACCCCAGCCTTACGCCCGGCGCCACAGTGCTGGTTGGGCGTAACGAAGTATGCATGGAATCCAACACGAAGAACAAGGCTGTACCGGTCGCGCTACAGCGCAGGGTATTCGACGAATACGGAATCCGGTCCGCCACGCCTGGCCGCTTACGAGGTGGACTATCTGATTACTCCCGCCCTGGGAGGTGCGGACGACATTCATAACTTATGGCCGCAAGCCTATTCGGCTACAGTTTGGAACGCACAGGTGAAGGACGCGCTGGAGGATCATCTGCGCGAACTGGTGTGCGATGGACAGCTTGATTTGGCGACCGCCCAGCGCGAAGTCGGCAACCAACTGGATCGAAGCCTATAAGAAGTACTTTCATACCGAACGGCCACTGACGAGGTTTCGCTAGCGGCTCGGAATGACCACGCGATCCCCAGGCAGCGCCGCGGTTCTTCTGCTCGCCGCTTTCGTGCTTCACGCCCAGAGTCCTGAGGGCGAGATCCGCATACAGGTGAAGGATCCGTCCGGCGCGATGATGCAAGCTTCGGGGAAGCTGGAAAGTCAGGCGCTCAAAGTACAGCGCAGCTTTGAAATGGACGCGCAGGGCACGTTCACGCTTCGAAATTTGCCCTACGGCCATTACAAGCTGCAGATATCCAAAACCGGGTTCGTCACCCAATCCATGTCCATCGACGTGCGCTCCGTCACGCCCGTCGCGCGCACGGTGACGATGGCACTCAGCTCACAAGCTTCCCAGGTGAATGTGGTGGCTACAACGGCGCTTCCAGGGATTGAGCTGCCGATCAATGAAATTCCTACGCCGGTGCAGACCGCCACGCAAGCCGACATCGTCAACAGTTCGGCGCTCGACCTGGGGGATTTTATGAACCGGCGTCTCAATGGCGTGTACGTGAACGAAATGCAGGACAACCCATTCCAGCCCGACGTGAATTATCGCGGCTATACCGCTTCGCCTCTGCTTGGAACACCGGAGGGCCTCTCAGTATATGTAGATGGCGTGCGGCAAAATCAGCCGTTTGGTGACGTGGTGGGTTGGGACCTCATCCAGCGCAACGCGATTTCCGAGATGACGCTGATCCCTGGATCGAATCCGGTGTTCGGGCTCAACACACTGGGCGGATCTATCTCGGTCACCACCAAGGATGGGGTCACGAGCCCGGGATTGAATGGAGACGTCTTGTACGGCAGCAGCGGACGCAAGCAGGTGCAGGCCGCATGGGGCGGTGGCAAAGCCACCGGATTCAATTGGTTTTTCTCTGGCAACGCGTTTCACGAATCGGGATGGCGCTTCGCTTCGCCCTCCGATGTCCGCCAGGGCTTCGGAAGATTGGGCTGGCGCACGGACAAAACCGACCTGGCTCTCACCATGGCTTTTGCCTATAACACGCTCACTGGTAACGGAATCCAGGACTATCGGCTGCTCGAAACCAATTATTCCAGCGTTTACACGCTTCCCGACACTACCGGGAATCGTTCGCCGTCGGTGAATTTTATCGCGCGTCACACTTTCAGCGACGATCTGACTTTTTCCGGGAACACCTGGTATCGCTGGATCCGAACAGAAACAATCAATGGCAATGCCAACAACGACGCGTTCGCCGCGCCCGTAAATCAACTGACGAGCGACGATACGGCTGCGCTGGCCTCCGCCGGCTATTCCGGGTTTCCTGCTAACGGCGTGGATAACAGTCCTTTTCCATCCTGGTCCTGCATTGCGAATGCGCTCACACTCGACGACCCCGACGAGACGTGCGATGGCGTCAACGTCTATTCGAAGGAGATCCAAAACGACTACGGGCTTTCCGGACAGTTCACCTGGGTCACCAGGCCGTGGCAGCGCAGCAATCAGTTCACCGCAGGCGCGCTATTCGACCGCGGCACGGTGGCCTACACGCAGGACACGCAATATGGCTTTATCAACGATGAATACCGCATTATTGGTGTTCCCGCGTGGCAGCCCGGATCCATCAGCCTGCACGGGATCACGCCCAACAGCAGCTTCTTTTTCACCGACACGTTTTCGCCCGCCAAGAAGTGGAACATTACGGCTTCCGGAAGATACAACCGAACTACCATTAACAACACCGACCTATTCAATCCGGTTGCCGGGCCCGGCTCTCTGACTGGCGATTACACCTACAGCCGATTCAATCCAGCGATCGGGATTACGTACAGTCCGCTAACCATGCTGAACGTCTATGCCAATTATTCCCAAGCTAATCGCGCGCCGACTTCGATCGAGCTTGGCTGTGCCGATCCCAATAACCCTTGCAGCCTGCCCAATGCGTTGTCGAGCGATCCGCCTCTGAGCCAGGTTGTCACCCAGACCTGGGAAGCGGGCCTGCGCGGGAAGCTGGAACAGTTTCACGTGAACTGGGACCTGGGTGCTTTTCGCGCTGAAAATCGCAACGACATTCTATTTGTCGCGTCGCAGGAGACCGGCACCGGCTATTTCCAGAACTTCGCGAAAACGCTGCGCGAAGGATTCCAGGCCAGCGTTGACGGCCACATCAGCCGAGTCACCGCGGGCATCGATTACACCTTTCTTTCGGCCACCTATCAAAGCGTTGAAACGCTGGACGGCACTGCGAACAATACCAGCGATCTCGCATTATCTGGATACCCGGGCATTGGCGGCGTGATCACCGTTCATCCCGGAAACCGGATTCCGCTGATTCCGAAACAGACCGGGAAGGCTTACATGGATGTTCAGGCGACTTCGAAATTCATGCTGGACCTCGGCCTGGTGGCGAACTCGAGCTCCTACGCGCGCGGCAACGAGAACAACGCGTATCAAGCCGATGGTGTGTATTATCTGGGACCCGGCGTTTCACCTGGGTATGCGATTGTCAACTTCGCGGCGCATTACGACCTGACGCGCCATCTGCGCCTGAGCGTCCAGGTGGACAACGTGCTAGATCGTCATTATTACACAGCTGCGCAGATCGAAAACACTCCCTTCACCAGCAGCGGCGCTCTCGCGTTCCAGCCGTTCCCAGCTTACAGCACCGGACCTGAGGCCGGAAATTATCCGCTCCGAAGCGCGACTTTCTTTGCTCCGGGCGCGCCGCGAAGGGCCTGGGTGGACCTGACGTTTAAGTTCTGAGCGGAGCCTCTGAGGAGCTCGCGCAAAACGGAGCGCGGCGCGAGGCGATTTCTGGCCAGTTTTGGGGTGCGCGCCGCGCCCTTTGCGCTTTTAAGTAATCCTCTTCCCAGTCCGTTGTAAACTACATGAGGACGCCGGTTCGCGGCCGTCCGCGAAAAGGAGAACCTCATAATGAGTACCGCCACGACAGCGACAACTGCCGCCACTTATACGATTGACCCGTCCCATTCGGGCGCCGGCTTCAGGATCCGGCATTTGATGATTGCCTACATCCGAGGAGGATTCAGCGGCGTCACCGGCGATGTGGTCTTTGACCCGGCCAACCCGGCCAACAGCAAGGTCAATGCCAGCATCGACGCCAATACGCTGCTGACGCACGATCCGAAGCGCGACGCGCACGTGAAAGGCGCGGATTTTCTGGATACGGCGCAGTATCCCAGCATCACCTTCGTGTCTACGAAAGTGACTCCGGATGGCAAGGATCAATGGAAAGTTGCGGGCGATCTGACGATGCACGGCGTAACCAAGCCGGTGACGCTGGAAGTGGAGACATCCCCGGCCGAGGCCAAAGACCCATGGGGCAATCTTCGCAGCGGCGCGTCGGCCACAGCCACCATCAAGCGCAGCGACTTCGGGCTTACGTTTAACGCGCCGCTTGAAACCGGCGGCGTGATGCTCAGCGACGATTTGCACATCCATCTCGACATCGAGATGATCAAGAAGCAGTAGTCAACCGGATCATGTCGCGAATCGCTTCGACCACCAGGTGCGGTTCGTCGAGTTGAATCCAATGCCCGCTCTTCCGCGCGACGATATGCTGCCCGCGCGGGGAGCGGCGCACCCACTCCTCGCGTTCCTCTAACTGTGCAGGCGTCGAATTGGCGGCCGAAAGCACGATGATGGGAATCGCTCCCGGTTCAGCGAGCGCCGCCGCTTCCGCGGAACTGGCGGGAAGCGATTCCAGATAGGCGGCTAATCCCAGAAAGCCCTTGGGCTGGCACCAGTGCGCCCGCACCATCGGCCAGGTTTCCGGCGGCATTTTGCGAACCTCGCCCACCAGCCGCGACATGACAGATTCCCCGCGTCCGCTGCTCAGCTTCGCGATCCATTGCGGAACGCGCCGCCCGCCGCTCATCAACAGCGAGAGGGCTGCTCGCACCACCCCGATTCGCGCCAGCACGGCCCCGCGACGCGCAAGCTTGACGCCACGGCCGAGGATGCGCCCTTGTGCGGGCAAAGCATTCAACCATTCGCTCGGCGACAACGGGTCCACCAAAACCAGGCCCGCTACATCGCCGGGATATTGGGCGGCGAAGGCCCGAACCAACATCCCGCCGAAGGAATGCCCTACGAGAATGTATGGCTGGGGAACTTGCGCCGCCGCGACCAGGACATGCAGGTCATCCACGATAGCCGACGTGCTGCGCGGCAAGGGCGCCGGATCGCTCCAGCCCAGCCAGGCGCGATCATAGGTGCACGCCCGGGCAAAGCGCTCCACTTTGGCGCGGACCTGCGTCCAGTTGAGGCACGTCGCCGAAATACCCGATTCGAAGACTACCGGCGGCCCGTTTGCGCCCCGGTCGATCAGGTGCAAACGCCGGCCGCCAATGTCGATCATTTGTCCGGGCGGTGGATAATGCCGCCGGTCGGCCGCAGTGCCCGACGCCTGATAAATCGCCCCGGCCGCGACGAGACAGACGCAGATCGCAAGTATAAAAAGCAGGGTAGTCAAAAGACCACGATTCTACCGCATCATCAACTCAGCCGGCGTCAGTAGCCGAATTGAAACGTATATTAACTGTTTCCGGCTTTGTGAACCGCGGGGCATGATGCATAATCGAAGATAGCCTGGGCGAGGCGGGAGCAGGCTGACATGACCGGGTTGAACCCCAGCGGGCTATACCAGTGGTTGTTTCTTGTTCCGTCCTGGTTCACGGACGGGCCGACCAGTATCTTTGCCCCCAAGGGCACTCCGGCGCACTATATTTTTGGGCTGTCGCTGTTTGTGCTCGCAATTACTGCCGCGATTTTTCTCACGGCCGGCGGCGTCCTGCTTTACGTATTGATCCGTTATCGGCATCGCGCCACCGATTCCGATTACGAACCGCCGCAGATTTACGGCAGCAAGCAGATCGAGCTTTCCTGGACGGTGATTCCCGTGCTCATCGTGGTGGTCCTGTTTTTGACCACGGCGCGGGTGATCTTCAATACTGAGTACGCTCACAAGCCGGCCGATGCGCTGGACGTGACGGTGATCGGCCACCAGTTCTGGTGGGAATTTCGCTACCCGAAGTTGGGCATTGGCACAGCGAACGAGCTTCACATTCCGGTCAGCGATCCGCACCATCCAACGCCTGCGTATTTAGAAATGTCGTCGGCCGATACGGACCATAGTTTTTGGGTTCCCGAATTAGCCGGCAAGACGGACGTGATTCCCAACCGCGTCAATATCATGTGGATGGATGCGGAGAAACCGGGTCTCTACTTGGGACAGTGCGCGCAATATTGCGGCGTGCAGCACGCCAAAATGCTGATTCGGGTGTATGCGCAGTCTCAAGCCGATTTCAACGCGTGGGTTGCGCAACAGCAGCAGCCGGCCAACCAGGACGCGTCTGTCGCTGAGGGGCGAGCGGTATTTTTGCGCAACGCTTGCGTCAATTGTCATACCGTCTCAGGAACTACGGCGACAGGGCGATTTGGTCCCGATCTCACGCACCTTGCCAGCCGCGACACCATTGCATCCGGTGCGATCCAAAACACGCCGGCGAATTTGAAGAAGTGGATTGACAATCCCGATCAAATGAAGCCGGGTTGTTTGATGCCGGCGATGCATTTGAACGATCACGATCTCACCGCGGTAACCGCATATCTCACAACACTTCATTAGCATGGCCGACTCCATCCCACTCACCGGACCAATCGATCTGACATTGGCGCCGAAAGCGCGTCCGCTGGTGTTGGAGGTGCTGCACGCCTGGGTGACGACGGTGGACCACAAGAAGATCGGCTTGATGTACATCGGCTACGCGCTGGTGTTTCTGCTGATCGCAGGCCTGGAGGCCGTCATCATTCGCGCGCAGCTCGCTATTCCGGAGAACAGCCTGGTCTCGCCGCAGGTGTTCAATCGCCTGTTCACGATGCACGGAACGACGATGGTTTTCTTCGTCGGCATGCCGATTCTTTTCGGTTTCGGGAATTATCTGATCCCGTTGATGCTGGGCGCGCGCGACATGGCGTTCCCACGGCTGAATGCTTTCAGCTTCTGGATATCGGCTTTTGGAGGACTGCTTCTGTATTTCAGTTTTCTCGGCGGCGACGGGCTGTACGGCGCCGGCAGCGCGCCGGATGTCGGCTGGTTTGCTTATGCTCCGCTGACTGCGAAGGTCTTCTCTCCCGGCCATAGCACCGATTACTGGACGCTGGGCATTTTGCTGAGCGGAATTGGCACCATCGGTACCGCGCTCAACATTGTGACCACTATCCTCGCCATGCGTTGCCCCGGCATGAAGCTGAGCCGCATGCCACTAGTGGTGTGGCTCTTTTTCGTTACCTGTTTCCTGGTGTTCGTGGCCGTTGGCCCGCTCACGGCCGCCCAGATCATGCTTCTGGTCGATCGCTACCTGGGCGGACATTTCTTCGACACGCAAGCCGGCGGATCCGCTGTCCTTTGGATGCATTTCTTCTGGATTTTCGGCCATCCGGAGGTTTACATCCTGGTGCTGCCCGCTTTTGGATTTGCCAGCGAAATCATCCCGGTTTTCTCGCGAAAAGCGATTTTTGGTTATCCAGCGATGGTGGCCGCCACGGTTGCGATCGGCTTCATCAGCCTTAGCGTGTGGGCGCATCACATGTTCACGGTTGGGATGGGGCCGGAAGCGAATACGTTCTTCACGCTTTCCACTATGGTGATTGCGGTGCCTACCGGGATCAAGATCTTCAACTGGATCGCGACGCTGTGGGGCGGCAACATCCGCTTCACTGTCGCCATGCTGTTTTGTATCGCGTTCCTTTTCCAGTTTCTGATTGCGGGGCTAACGGGCATCATGCTGTCCGCTTCGCCGTTCGACTGGCAGCTCAGCGGATCGTATTTCGTAGTCGCGCACTTTCACTATGTCCTGGTGGGCGCAATTCTCTTCACCATCTTCGCGGCCTTTTATTATTGGTTTCCCAAGATGTCCGGCCGTATGCTGGACGAGAATCTGGGCAAGTGGCACTTTTGGCTTTTTCTGATCGGTTTCCATCTGACGTTCGATTTCATGCATGTCCCCGGCGTACTTGGAATGCCTCGCCGGATTTATACCTATGAGGCCGACCGCGGCTGGGGAATCTGGAACCTGATCGTCAGCAGCGGCGCGATCTTTCAGGCTGTCGCGATCGGCTTCTTCGTCTTCAACTTGCTGCGATCATATTCCAAAGGCAAAATCGCGGGGCCGGATCCCTGGGACGCATGGACGCTCGAATGGACCACTCCTTCTCCGCCGCCTGCTTATAACTTCGCGGCCATTCCGGCAGTCGAGAGCCGGCGTCCCCTTTGGGACTTGAAGCATCCCGAAGATCCCGACTCGGCGTACGAATCATGAGCACAGCGCCCGTCACACTGCCGGAACCCGCCTGGACGCTGCCTTCGCGGGGCGTGGTGGGCATCGCATGCCTGATTCTGGCAGAGTCGGCCGTATTCATCATCTTCGTCGTCGCTTACATTTTCTATTTGGGAAAGAGCCTTACCGGGCCCACTCCGCGCGAGGTGCTGGATGTTCCGATCATTGGCACCATCTGCCTGTTGTCCAGCAGCCTCACTGTATATTTCGCGGTGAAAGCTCTGAGAAAGAACGAAGTTCGTTTGTGTTCGCTTTGGCTGGCGGCGACTGTATTGCTGGGCGGCATCTTTCTGGGAGGCACGGCTCGCGAATGGTACCAGCTCATCTATGAGCATGGTCTTACGATTCGCACAAATCTGTTTGGCACTGCTTTTTATTCGCTGGTCGGTTTGCATGCGACGCACGTCGTGGTCGGCCTGATCATGCTGGCTCTCACGCTGGTGTTCGCACTCTCGGGCCGCGTGAGTGAGGCACACGCAGAGCGCCTGGATGTTTTGTCCTTGTATTGGCATTTCGTGGATGCCGTCTGGGTGGTGGTCTTCACCGTGGTTTATGTGCTTGGCAGGTAGCAGGCGGGAAGGAGGGCGCGATGGAAACGCAGATGGAAGATCGTGAGTCGCAAACGGACGCCGTGAAACTGCCCGCGCCCACCGCTTGGCCGATGGTGCTGGCGCTCGGCCTGAGCCTGGTGATCGCGGGCATGGTGACCACCGGCGTCATTAGCCTGCTTGGACTGCTGCTGGCGGTGATTGGGAGCGTCGGCTGGTTCCGGCAAGTATTGCCTCTGGAACAGCACGAATCCGTCGCCGTACAGCCGCACGTTGTGCCCGCCGTCAGCGCGCGTGCCGCTGTCGCGCGGCTATCGATCAGTCCGCTGCACCGGAAAATGCTGCCGGTGGAAACCTACAAAATCACCGCTGGAATCAAAGGCGGGATCGCGGGCGGCGTCGCAATGTCGGTTCCGGCGATGCTGTTCGGGCTGATCAAATATCACAGCATCTGGTATGCGATTAATCTTCTAGCCGCCGGCGGCTTTGTCAGCTGGGCCGGGGAAAGCAATGCGTTTCTGGCGCAGTTTCATTGGCAGGGATTTCTGGCGGCGCTTGCGATTCACGGCGCTACGTCGCTGCTGGTTGGGCTCCTGTATGGTGCCATGCTCCCGATGTTCCCCAAATACCCGATTCTTACCTGCGGGTTTATTGCGCCCTTCTTGTGGACCGGATTGGTTTACAGCATTCTCGGCATCGTCAGTCCAATCCTGGATCAGCGGATCGATTGGATGTGGTTCACGATTTCGCAATGCGCGTTCGGACTGGTGGCGGGTTTCGTCGTTAACTTGGATGTGAAGGTTCGCACCCCGCAGTTCCGGGCGCTGCCGTTTGCTGTCCGCGCCGGATTGCACGCCGATCTTGGCCAGCCGCCGGAGAAGAAAGATAATCCCGAATGAGTGCGACTGCGAGTCTCTCCATGGGACTTTTCTCCGTTCTCTGTATGGTGTGTGTGGGCTGTGCGGATGCGCCCGGGCATCCCGCGCCGGGGCCTGAAGTTCCGCGGCCGGATCAGGTGCTGGCGTTTACTGCGCTCTATGAACAGAACTGCGCGGCTTGCCATGGCGCTGATGGGAAAAACGGCGCGGCGATGTCGCTGGCAAATCCCGTTTATCTGGCGGTTGCCGGAGAAGGCACGTTGCGCAAAGTTGCGGCGGACGGCGTGAGCGGGAAATTGATGCCGGCGTTCGCAAAGTCGGCCGGCGGCACGCTTACGGATGGGCAGATCGATAGCCTGGTTCACGGAATCGTTCAAACGTGGAGCCGCCCGAATGTTCTTGGCGCCTCGCCAGTTCCATCTTATGCGGCCAGTGCGAAGGGCGATCCTACGCAAGGGCAGAAGGCCTACGCGGAATTTTGCGCCCGATGTCACGGGACGGACGGGAGGGGAGCAAAAGAAGCGCCAGGCTCGATTGTCGACCCTTCCTATCTGGCGCTGGTCAGCGATCAAAGTTTGCGGAGCGTGATCATTGCCGGGCGGCCGGATCAGGACATGCCGGATTGGCGCTCCGATATTACCGGCCCTGGATCGCGCGCGATGACGGACCAGGAAATCACCGATGTAGTCGCGTGGCTTGCGGCGCAGCGGACGGAATATCCGGGGCAGCCGTATGAGCATTAGCCTATGAGGCCATAATTTATGAACGCATCCAGCGAGAAAGCATCCAGCGAGAAAGCATCCAGCGAGACAGCATCCAGCGAGACAGCATCCAGCGAGACAGCATCCAGCGAGAAATCACGGCGCGCGTTTCTTTTCAAGTTGTCCGTTCTTCTGAATGGCGCAGTGGGCGCGGTGTTGGCGGTCCCTATCGTCGGCTACATTCTCGGCCCCGCTCTTAAGAAGGGATCGAGCTACAACTCCTGGGTTGCACTCGGCGCCGTCAACGATTTTCCGGAAGGGGAAACACGCCTGGTTGATTATCGGAATCCGGTAACCACGTCGTGGGATGGAGAGACCGGCAAGGTGGCTTGCTGGGTGCGGCGGATTTCGGGCGAACAATTTCAGGTCTTCGCCATCAATTGCGCGCATCTCGGATGCCCGGTGCGCTGGTTCGCGCAGTCGAAACTTTTTCTCTGTCCGTGCCATGGCGGCGCGTATTACCAGGATGGATCTCGGGCCTCGGGACCGCCGCCGCGCGGCTTGTTCGAGTACAAGCACAAGATCGCCCGGAATCAGTTGCTGATCAGCGCCGGTGAAATGCCGACCCTTGCCACCGAGGCCTGCAACAAGAAACCGCTGATTCAAATCGACCGCTCGTCATGTCAAAGCTAAAGCGGCGCGGCGAAGAAATCTACGGTTGGATGGAGCGACGGCTGGGGCTGGCCAAACCCATCGTGGAGGCAGCGGAGCATCCGGTACCGGCACGCAGCGCAAGCTGGTGGTATGTTTTCGGCAGCGCCGCCATGGTGCTGCTAGGCCTGCAGATCGTAACTGGCGTTCTGCTCGCGCTCGTCTACGTTCCCTCGGCGAGCCAAGCCTGGAACAGCCTGCAATTTCTCAATCACAACCTGACACTGGGTTGGTTTCTCCGGGCGGTGCATGGCTGGGGCTCCAACTTCATGATTGCGATCGTGCTGATCCACATGACCCAGGTATTTCTTTTCGGCGCTTACAAATTTCCACGCGAGCTGACCTGGATCATGGGCGTGCTGTTGTTGCTGCTTACGCTGGGGATGGCGTTTACCGGTCAGGTGCTGCGTTTCGATCAGGATGCGTATTGGGGGCTCGGGATCGGCGCTTCCATTTCGAGCCGGGTCCCGATCCTTGGTGCGCTCCTGGTGCATGCTTTGCTGGGCGGGCCCATTATCGGTGGGGCCACGCTGTCCCGATTCTTCGCGCTGCATGTCTTCGTGATTCCCGGCATTTTACTCGCCAGCGCCGGCGTGCATGTGTGGATGGTGCTGCGGCTCGGCATCAATGAATGGCCCATGCCGGGGCGATTGGTGCGGAAATCCACCTATGAGCGCGAGTATCATGAGCTGATTCAGAAAAACGGCATACCTTTTGTTCCAGATGCCGCATGGAAAGATGCAACGTTCGCGGGTGCGATTATACTCGGCGTGATCGCCTGTGCGTTTTTCTTTGGCCCGTTTGGTCCCAGCGGGCAGCCGGATCCAACCATCATCCAAACCGCGCCGAAGCCCGATTTTGCGTTCCTTTTTATCTATGCGATTCTCGCGTTCCTGCCGCCCAGCCTGGAAACGCCCTTCCTGCTGATTGTGCCCGTGGTCGTGATTGGCGGGCTTTTGCTGCTGCCACTGGTTGCCGGCGAGGGCGAAAAACATTGGTCGCGACGCCCGATCGCAGTGTTGATGGTGGTTCTGATTGCCGTAACGCTCGGAGTTTTTACTCGCCTGGGCACCTACACTCCCTGGAGCCCGGTGATGGATGCATGGACGCGCGATCCAACACCGGCGCAATATCTTCGCGGGCGAACGCCGCTGGAACGAGCGGGCGCTCTGGTGCTGCAGGAGAAGCAATGCCGCGATTGCCACTCGCTGGGCGGACAGGGCGGCCTGCGCGGTCCGGCGCTTGATTCCATTGCATCGCGAATGACGGAGGATCAAATCATTCGCCAGGTGCTGCAGGGCGGAGGAAACATGCCGTCTTATGGAAACGCCCTGAATCCAGCGGAAACCAACGCGCTGGTCCATTTTCTTTTGACGCTGCGCGGGCAAGATCTTGCGCCGGCGGTGGATGCTTCGCGAGGTTTAACCGCTGGCCATTGAATCCATTTTCGCCGCATGGTCGTTGCCGCTTGCGCTCACGATTGTGATGCTTCTCATCGGCGCCGTGTATGTGCGGGGCTGGTTCGCGATTCGGAAAACTCGCGCGGCGCAATTCAACGGCATGCGGCTCGGTTCCTTTCTGCTGGGGCTCGCGGTGTTGTGGCTGGCGATCGCATCACCGCTGGATGGCTTCGCGGATGTGCTGTTGAGCGCCCATATGGTGCAGCATCTGCTTCTGATGTCTGCTGTTCCTCCGCTGCTGTTGATGGGCCGGCCGGTAGTTCCGCTGCTGCGCGGTCTGCCGTCGTGGATACTCGAGCCTGTGCTGGGTCCGCTGCTCCGGTTTCCGCCGTTACGCCGCTTGGGGCGTTGGTTGATTTCACCCGTGGTGGCCTGGATCGCCATGAACGTCACGTTCTTAAGCTGGCACGTGCCCGCGGCCTACGACTTTGCTTTGGAACACGAAGGCTGGCACGATTTCGAGCATATCTGTTTTCTCGCGACGTCGCTCATATTTTGGTGGTGCATCATCCGGCCATGGCCGACCGGGAAGCGCGGAAATAGCTGGGGATTGCTGTTGTATCTGATTTCGGCGGATCTTGTGAACACGGCGATTTCCGCTTTTCTCGCGTTCTGCGGCTCGCCGGTTTACAGTTATTACCTCACACAGCGCAATCCGTTTCATGTTTCGCCGCTTTCCGATCAGATTCTGGGGGCGGTGATCATGTGGGTTTGCGGTTCGTTTGTTTTTCTTGCACCCGCGGCGTTGATTACGTTTCAAGTGTTGCAGGCGCCGTCGGTGAAACTGGTGTATTTCGCATCCAGCGATTAACAATTGAATGCGGTTGTGGCTGCTCTTCACTAACTCCGAAAATACTTTCGCGGCGTGGCTCACGATCCGCTTCACTGGGTAGGCCGTAGATATTTGCGGCGACAGCAGGCTGTTGGACTACGCCTTTGCCTTGCTGGAATATTCGGCGGACAGGTTCGATTTATGGGATCAAGGCGTTTCGATCTTGTGCGCCTGCTTGGGATCGATCGCCTTGAAATGTTTCACGTTCCAGGTGTAGATCACCTCGGCTTTAATCTTGGCGGCGCAACGAAGAAGAAGCGCGTCGTAAATGCGACCGCTGGCGAATCCGCGTTCCGCAGCTTGCTGGATGGTCTCATAGTATTCGTCCTCGTTGAGAGTGACGACGGTCAGGCGCTCGCGTACTTCTTGAACGAAAAGAAGAGCCTGGTCGGGCGGTATAACGTCTTTGACCGGAAGGGCCGTCATGCTGGCGTCAGAGTTCCGCCAGTGTGTGCAGCGCGCAGGAGGATTTCTTTTTGTTAGCCATGGCGACCAGCTTGAGGCTGTCTTCGTGGTCGCGATGGCCGCGCCAAAACGCCGCGACCAGAACCGAAGTATCGAAGAACTCCTTCATCCCATCAATTCACCGAGGCGCCTCTCGCGTTCGCGTTCGATCACGGCGGTGATGGACACTTCGGTCGGTTCGCCCTGCTAGACCCAGACGCCGCGCTCTTTCTTGAGGAGCGCCTTAGGACGCAGGGGGCGCAGTGTGATCTGTTCGCCTTCACTCTCAAGCTGAAGGCTGTCGCCCGGGCCGAGACGCAACTGCTGGCGCAGGGGCTTTGGAATCATGACGCGTCCGGCCTTATCGAGCGTAAGCTTGGTAGTCATATTGGTAATGTAAGGTGGTAAATTCCACTTCTCGCTCCCATTTCTTTACGATAGCAACGCGTGTGATTGTGGGGAGCGCTTCGACCGGCGAGACATCTCCGGTAATATCGTTTCGCATCGCGACAATCTGGGATGCAGGCCTAACAGAAAAATCGCTGATCGAGCCCTATCCCCCCTTGACCAACTCCAAAAACGCTTTTGCGGCGTGGCTCAGGCTGCGCTTGGCTGGGCAGACCAGCCGGATCTTGCGGTCGACGGTGAGCTCCTTCACCTTGATCTCGCGCAAGGCGTCCTGTGCGACGTCTTGCTCCACGCACATATGCGGGAGGAAGGCCACGCCTTCGTTGCGCTGGACCATGAGGCGAATCGTTTCCACAGTCGGCATCTCCACGTCCATGTTGAGCTGGACTTTGTGCCGCTGGAATTCTTTCAGCACCACGTCGCGATAAGGTGATAGGACATTGTGGGCGATAAATGTTTCCATGCCCAGTTCACTGATGGACACCTGGCCGCGCGTGGCGAAGCGGTGCTGCGGGGAAACGACGAAGGCCAGGTGATCGATATAGATGACCATCGAGTGCAGGCGCTCATCTTCCGGGTCGTAACTGATGACGCCCAGCTCCAGATCCCCGTCGATCAACTGCGACGGGATTTTGCTCGAAAATGACCGGCGCACCTGCACTTTCACTTTGGGATACAGGCGGCGGTAACGTTCAATGTGGCCGAGCAGGTACAGCGACGTGGATTCGTTGGCGCCCACGATCAGGCGGCAGGCGGAGTTGTCGCGCAGTTCCGATAGCGCGTTCTCCAAATCGGCCGAGAGGTTTTCGAAACGGCGCGCATAGTCGTAAACGATGCGTCCGGCGTCAGTGAGCAGCAATTCCTTGCCTGAGCGATCGATCAACCGCTCCTGCAAATCCGATTCGAGCTTCTGGATCGCCAGCGAAATGGCCGGCTGGGTCCGCAGCATCTTTTCCGCGGCGCGCGAGAAGCTTTTCTCCGAGGCAACGGTCAGGAACACCTTGAGCGGATAGAGTTCCATAAGCGATGTTTATGCTATGATTGTAGCTTATTCTGATCGCTTGAATTATAAATTTGCCAAATCAGACCGGCAACCGCATAATGGGTAGCGAGAACGACATAGGAGGACACATGGCTAATCGAGTCTACATCTTCGACACCACCCTCCGGGATGGTGAACAATCGCCGGGCTGCAGCATGACCGTACCCGAGAAACTGCAACTGGCGCGAAAACTGGTGGAATTGGGCGTCGACATCCTCGAAGCCGGGTTCCCGATAGCCTCCGAAGGGGATTTTGAAGCGGTGGATGCGGTGAGCCGTGAGTTCTCCTGGGTACAAGTGGCTGCGCTGGCGAGGGCGAATCGGTTGGACGTGGAGCGGGCGGCGGCATCGCTGGAGCATGCGCGGCGGCCGAGGATTCACACGTTCCTGGCCACAAGCGAAATTCATCTGAAGTACAAGCTGAAGAAATCGCAGCAACAGATTCTGGATGAAGCAGTTGCGGCTGTGGAGCTGGCGCGGAATTACGCCGATGACGTGGAGTTTTCTGCCGAAGATGCCACGCGGACGGATTGGGATTACCTGGAGCAGGTTTCGCGTGCGGTGGTAGCGGCGGGGGCGCGGACGGTGAACTTGCCGGATACGGTTGGATATTCGGTGCCCGAGGAATACGGCGCGCTGATCGGGCGCATGGTGCGGGTGCTGGGTGATAGCGCGATCGTGAGCGTGCATTGCCACGACGATTTGGGACTCGCGGTGGCGAATTCCATCGCAGCGGTGCAAGCCGGGGCGCGGCAGATTGAGTGCACTATCAATGGGATCGGCGAACGGGCCGGGAATGCATCGCTCGAAGAGATCGTGATGGCGTTTAAGACGCGCAGCGATCGTCTGCCGTTTGAGACCAAGATCGTCACCGAGCACATTTACGCGGCCAGCCAGCTCCTTACGCGAACCATCACATTTGGGCCGCAACCCAATAAAGCGATTGTGGGGGAAAACGCTTTCGCGCATGAGGCGGGAATCCATCAGGATGGATACTTAAAGGAACGCACGACATACGAGATCATCGACCCGAAGAGCGTGGGCGTGCCGGAAAGCAAACTGGTGCTGGGCAAGCACAGCGGACGGCATGCGCTGCACAAGCGCGCTGAAGATCTCGGATTCCAGCTCGGAAAAGAAGAGCTGGACGTGCTGTACCATCGCTTCACCGCGCTGGCGGATCGCAAGAAGGGCGTGCGCAACGATGAGATCCTGGCGCTGCTGCACGAGGTGGTCGGCGAAAAGGCCGCCGCTGCGCAAGATTAGGAATGCAACTCAACATATTGATACTCCCCGGTGACGGAATCGGCACCGAGGTGACGCGTGAAGCAGTGAAAGTACTGCATAAGGTCGCCAAGAAGTTTCATCACGAGCCGGTGCTGAGCGAAGGGTTACTGGGCGGGATCGCGATTCATAAGACGGGCGGCCCGCTGCCGCAGGAAACGATCGATTTGGCGCTGAAGGCCGACGCCACGCTGATGGGCGCCGTGGGGCTGCCGGAATTCGATAACATTGCGCCCGAGAAACGGCCGGAAAAGGGGCTGCTGGGCATTCGCAAGGTGCTGGGTGTTTATGCGAACCTGCGGCCGGTGCGACCGTATAAGGCGCTGCTCGATTCGTCGCCGCTCAAGAATACGCTGGTGGATGGCACGGATATGATCATCGTGCGCGAGCTCACTGGTGGGATTTATTACGGCACTCCTCGCGGCATCTCCGGAAGCGGGAAAGATGAGCGCGCGGTGAACACGCTGTCGTACACGCGGCCTGAGATCGAACGCGTGTCGCGTATGGCATTTCATCTGGCGCAGAACCGGCGTAAGAAGGTTACGAGCGTGGATAAGTCCAATGTTATTGAGACATCGCAGCTCTGGCGCAAGGTGATTGTTGAGGTGGCGGAGGAGTTTCCGGATGTCGCGTTAGATCACCTATTGGTTGATAATTGCGCGATGCAGCTGATTTTGAATCCGCGGCGCTTCGATGTGCTGGTTACCGAAAATATGTTCGGCGATATCCTCAGTGATGAGGGGGCCGTTTTAGCTGGCTCTATTGGCATGCTGCCCTCCGCATCCATTGGCGACAAGAAGCCGTCCGGCGCCTGGGTGGGGCTGTATGAGCCGGTGCACGGCTCGGCGCCCGATATTGCGGGGCAGAGCAAAGCGAATCCGTTTGGTGCGATTGGATCGGTGGCCGCAATGCTCGAATACAGTTTTGGGCTAAAGGAAGAGGCGGCGGCGGTGAATCGCGCGGTGGAAACTGTGCTTAATTCAGGCCGAGTGACGGCGGATTTGAAGCCGGCAGGTAAGGCGGCAACAACTTCAGAAGTAGGAGACGCAGTAGCGGAAGCAATATGAGTCTTTCAACAAAACCCCGTACGATCATCGAAAAGATCTGGGACAACCACGTGGTTGCGGAGCGGCCGGACGCTCCAGCGCTAGTTTATGTCGATTTGCACCTGGTGCATGAGGTGACGTCGCCGCAAGCCTTCGACGGTCTGCGCGCGCGGGGGTTGAAGGTAAGGCGGCCGGATCTGACGATTGCCACCACGGACCACAGCACTCCGACCACGCCGCGCGGGCTGCCGATCGTGGATAAGATCGCGGCCACGCAGGTGGAGAAGCTGATCCAGAATTGCAAGGATTTTGGCATCCACTGCTATCCGCTGGGAAGCGACAAGCAAGGGATTGTGCACGTGATCGGGCCGGAGCTGGGATTGACGCAGCCCGGCATGACGGTGGTTTGTGGCGACAGCCATACCGCTACGCATGGAGCATTCGGAGCGCTGGCGTTCGGCATCGGGACCAGCGAAGTAGAGCATGTGCTGGCGACGCAGTGCCTTTTGAACAAGCGGTCGCATACGTATCAGGTGCTAGTGGATGGAGCGCTGAAACCGGGGGTATCGGCTAAGGACATTATTCTGGCGCTGATCGCGCGGATCGGGATCGGCGGGGGCACCGGTTCGGTATTTGAATATTGCGGCTCGGCGATTCGATCGCTTTCGATGGAAGAGCGCATGACGGTGTGCAATATGTCGATTGAAGCTGGCGCTCGCGCGGGACTGGTTGCGCCGGATGACACGACCTATCAATACGTGGCTGGCCGGCAGTATGCACCGAAGGGCGCGGCGTGGGATCAGGCCGTGGCGCGCTGGCGGCAATTGCCCACCGATGACGGCGCGACGTATGACAAGAGCATCGTGATCGATGCACCTTCGCTTGAGCCGATGATCACCTTTGGCACCAATCCCGGTATGGGCATTCCGATTCGCGGCGCGGTGCCGAATCCGAGCGACATTACCGATCCGCTGGAGCGCGATTCGCTCGCCAGCGCACTAAAGTACATGGATCTGCCGGCCGGAAAGCCGCTGCTAGGGCATCCGGTGAATGTGGTGTTCATCGGAAGCTGCACCAATTCGCGGATTTCCGATCTGCGGATTGCGGCGAGCATCCTGAAGGGGCGCAAGGTGAATCCGAATGTGCGTGTGCTGGTGGTGCCCGGCTCGCAGCAGGTGAAGGAGCAGGCGCAGGCGGAGGGGTTGGATCAGATATTCCGCGACGCTGGCGCAGATTGGCGCGAAGCGGGCTGTTCGATGTGCATCGCGATGAATGGCGATCAATTGCAGCCCGGCGAGTACAGCGTATCCACCAGCAATCGCAATTTCGAGGGGCGGCAGGGCAAAGGCGCACGGACATTTTTGGCGAGTCCGATGACGGCCGCGGCGTCGGCGATCACGGGCAAGGTCAGCGATGTAAGGGAGCTTTTGTAATGGAAAGGTTTACGCCGTTTGAAAGTAAGATGGTGCTGATCGCGCGGGATAACGTTGATACCGATCAGATTATTCCGGCGCGATTTTTGAAGACGATTTCGAAGGTGGGGCTGGGCGATCAGCTTTTCTGTGACTGGCGTTACGATGCGGAGGGGAAGCCGAAGCCGGATTTCGTGCTGAATAATCCTGAATCGAAGTCGCGGCAAGTGCTGCTCGCGGGCGATAACTTCGGCTGCGGCAGTTCGCGCGAGCATGCGCCGTGGGCTTTGACACAATACGGCTTCCGGGCGGTGATCAGCACCTCGTTCGCGGACATTTTCAAGAACAATTCGCTGAAAAATTCGCTGCTGCCGATCGTGGTTCCGGCCGATGTTCACGCCGAGCTGCTCAAGAATCCGGAACAGCCGGTGAAGATCGACCTTGCGTCGCAAATCCTGACACTTGCGAGCGGCCGCAAGGTGGAGTTTCCGGTGGACAGTTTTGCCAAGCATTGTTTGCTGGAAGGGATCGACGAGTTAGGCTATATCCTGCAACAGGAGCCTGCCATCGCTGCGTTTGAGGCATCGCACCCGGCCGCTATCGACACGCGGGCGTAGCTACTTGCTCGGGCGAAGCGCTTTGCCCTGGATGCGCTTGCCAGCCAGAACGCGTGCGATGGTGATTTTTCCTGGCGGAGCGCGATAGTAGATCAAATAGTTGCCCATAGGAAACTTCCGCACATCTCCGGGCGGTAAATCGGGCATGTTGACGCCGGCGCGAGGGCTGGTGGCGATCGACGCGAAGGTCTCATAAAATTTCCAGATGAAGGCGGCTGCGGTTTCGGCGGAGCCTCGCTCCGCGATGTAGTCCCAAATCTGATCCAGATCGGCGCTCGCTTCGCGGCGAGATCAGATAGCGCTTCACCCGCTCACTGCTTTCCTTCGAGCTGGGAAGCGCTTCTTGCCGCGGTGAACGATATCGGCGAAATAGCGTTGAAGATCTTCCTGGGTTTGAAGCTCGGTGAATTGGCTGCTCTCGATCGAGCGAAGCCCTTGAAGAACTGCGTCCTGAACGTTGTCCGGATCTAAGATGGCGGACTGCTGAGCCACCATCTCTTCTTGCTACAGCCGCCGAAGTGCCTCCCTCACAACCTCGCTCGCGCTTGAATACCTGCCGCTCTTCACCTTGTCCCGGATGTACTTCGAGAAGTGAGGTGTAATAGAAACATTGAGCTGGCGGGTGTTGGTGGGCATGTATTAATTCGTTATACTTTTTGACACAACCGTAAAGGTTGAGGGCGTGGATATGGATATTCCAGTGGGGACGTGAACGTGACACACTAAAACAATGCTGCGGGGACTGCACAGCAAATTAGTCTGGATCGCCCTGGCCGCATGCCCTCTCATGGCTCAGCAATTTCATATCGATCATGTGACGGTGGCGGGCCGCAATCTTGAGGAGATGCGGAAAGCGCTTCGCGCCGCGGGGATCGAGAGCGAATACGGCGGAGCGCACTCGAATCACGCTACCGAGATGGCGCTCGCGAGTTTTCCGGATGGGTCCTATCTGGAGCTGATCGCGATCCAGCCGCATGCCGATCCCGCGGCCTTGGCCGCTCATTATTGGTACAAATTTCTAGAATCGGATGGTAGCCCGTGCGCTTGGGCCATCCGGCCGGCGGGTTTTGAGGGCGAAGTGGAGCGATTGCGCAAAACCGGCGTGGCGGTCACCGATCCACACAAGAACGGCCGCAAACGGCCGGACGGCGTGCAACTGGAGTGGGCGACGGCGCAGGTGGGTCCGACGAACGGCGGATTCTTTCCGTTCCTGATTCAGGATTTCACGCCGCGGGAGCGCCGGGCTTTCCCTGGCGGTAAGCCGACTACGACTGCATGGACGGGCGTGGTGAAGGTGGTGATCGGCGTTGAGGACCTGGAGCTGGCGATTGCGCGATACCGGAGCGCCTATGGACTGCCGGAACCCGAGCGGCAAGACGATGCCGACTTTGGTGCGACGTTGGCCTGGTTTTCAGGGACGCCGGTTGTATTGGCCGCGCCTCTGTCTTCTGAATCCTGGCTGAGCAGCCGACTCGGGCGATTTGGCGAGGCACCCTGCGCGTTTATTCTGGGGGCGAAGCACGGCGTCACGGGACACAAAGGGTCCACCTGGTTTGGCCGGCCGGTAATTTGGGCCAACGTTCAACAGCTCGGGTGGCACCTCGGGTTCCAGACGGAGTAAGGGATAAAGTGCCACACTGGGAGCATGGCGCGCGGTTGGGAAAGCAAGGACGTGGAATCCCAGGTGGACGCCGCGACGGAGCGAGCGGCTTTGGCGAAATCGCCGAAACTCACTCCCGAGGAAGCGGAACGCAAGGGGCAGCGGGAAAGCTTGCAGCTTTCGCGCAAACGCGTGCTGCATGACATCGAGATCTCGCAGAATCCACGCTATCGCGCGACACTCGAGGCTGCGTTGAAGCATCTGGACGACAAGATCGCGCTGCTGTCGTGATGATGCGCCCAGCGCTAGAGGGATTCGGAGAATAATTCGTTCAAGGGAACGCTGAGGTCTCCCGCCGTGATCGTGCCGCCGCGATCTACACGCTCGGGTTCGCCGCCGCGAGGATTCTGCCAGGCGATCTGCTTTTCGGGATCGATCACCCAGCAGAACGGCACTCCCCAGGCATGATATTCCTCGCACTTGGCGAGCATGGCGCCGACGCGGTCCTCTGGCGATAGAATCTCCACGCAGAGGAGAACCGGTTCGGTGGGGTACGGGCCTTGGATTTCAGGGGCGGCGATCACGTCTGGAATCAGATATTTGGTGGGACTTAGGCGTACGTTAACTTCAGCCAGCGCTTCAACACCTTGTCGACGAAGCAGGATTTGCAACGAGAATTGAACCTGTGCGTGAAGGGTGGTTGGCATCGCCTTGGGGCGCAAGACGCCATCGATATACTCGCAGTAGGGTTTCTCAGTGCGATGCAGGTAGTCCTCGACAGAGACTGTTGTCGCGGCGCTCATAGAGCTTGTTTATATTGTAAGCCAGCCGTGCGAAGATAGTACTGGCGTGGCAGTAAAAGTCCAGGTCCCTAAAAAGTCCTCCGCGGTGAAGTTTGCTCTGCACCCGGCGGGCAAGATTCTCCTTGTTCTGCTGGTGCTGGGCTTTACTACCGGTCTGGCGGTCTTCACGTACTATTACGTGAAGTACTCGCGCCTGATCGATACGAAGCTGGCGGCCGGACCGTTTGCCGCGACGTCGATGCTTTTCGCCGCGCCGCGCACCGTGGACGTTGGGGATGTTGCCGATCCACAGGAGATTGCGAGCGACCTGCGGCGCAGCGGCTACACCGAATCCACCAGCAACCGGATGGGTTACTTCACCCTCAAGCCCGAAGAAATTGATGTGTATCCGGGGCCCGATTCGTACTTCAAGCGGGATGAGGGCGTCATCAAGTTCACCGGGGACAAGGTGACGCACATCATTTCGCTCGCCGATAACACGGACCGGAACGAGTATACGCTGGAACCTGAGCTGATCTCGAACCTGTTCGATAAGAATCGCGAGAAGCGGCGGTTGGTGAAGTATGAAGACATCCCGCCGGTGTTGGTGCATGCGGTGGTTTCCGCGGAAGATAAGCGGTTCTTCCAGCATTCGGGATTCGATCCAATCCGGATTATCAAAGCAGCTTACGTGGACGTGCGGGAGCATCGCTACGCGCAGGGCGCATCAACTCTGAGCCAGCAACTGGCGCGCAGTTTTTGGCTGGATAACGACAAGACCTGGCGGCGCAAGATCCCCGAGGTGCTGATCACGATGCACCTGGAGCAGAAGCTCAAGAAAGAGCAGATTTTCGAATACTACGCGAACCAGGTGCCGCTAGGGCATCGGGGGAGTTTCGGTATCCGGGGTTTCGGGGAAGCGGCGCAGGTCTTTTTCGGCAAAGATGTCAGTAAATTGACGCTGCCGGAGGCGGCGACGCTGGCGGGTTTAATCCAGCAACCGAGCTTCACGAATCCGTTCCGCTGGCCGGAACGGGCAAGGGCGCGGCGCAACGTGGTTTTGAAGCTGATGCGCGAGAACAACTACATCAGCGAGGAAGAATATCAAAGCGCAAGCGCGTCGCCGATGGAGTTGGTGAAACAAGGCATGGAGTCCACCGACGCTCCGTACTTTGTCGATCTGGTCAACGATACGCTGCTCGAAAAATTTCCGGACTACAATTTCCAATCCAACACGTATCGCGTCTACACCACGCTCGATCCGAATTTGCAGCGGGACGCGGCCGATGCGGTGCGGATCGGGATGGAAGAGGCGGACAAGCGGATCAGGGCCCGGAAGAAGAGAGATCCTAATTATCCCGATCCGCAGTGCGCTTTGATTGCGCTGGACCCGCAGACGGGCGAGGTAAAGGCGCTGATCGGCGGGAGGAACTACGGCACCAGCCAGCTCAACCGGATTCTGGCCAAGCGGCAGCCGGGGTCCTCATTCAAGCCGTTTGTCTACGCGGCGGCGCTGAATACGGGACTTTCGAGCAGCGGGCAGGTGATCACGCCGGCCACCATGATCATGGACGAGCCAACCACGTTTTATTTCGACGGGAAGCCGTACGAGCCGAGCAATTTCGAGCACAAGTTCTACGGCAACGTATCGCTGCGGGATGCGCTGGCCCACTCTCTGAACGTCGCCACGGTGAAGCTGGCGGAAGAGACCGGGTTTGATCCGATCGTGGATCTGGCGCGCCGCGCGGGAATGAACGTGGAGATCCATCCAACGCCCGCGATGGCGCTGGGAGCGTACGAGGTGACGCCACTCGAGATTGCTGGCGCGTATACGATTTTCGCCAATCACGGCGTTTACTCGAAGCCTTATTTCGTTTCCGATATCGCAAGCGACCACGGTTCCATCCTGTTTGACAACAAGCCGGAACATCGCGACGTGCTGGACCCGCGCGTGGCATTCCTGATGGACCAGCTGCTCGAGGAAGTGGTCCGGACCGGGACGGGCGCGAGTGTGTGGTCGCGGGGAATTAATTTCCCGATTGCAGGCAAAACAGGGACGTCGCACGACGGCTGGTTTGCCGGGTTCACGTCAAAATTGATTTGCATCGTGTGGGTGGGATTCGACGATAACCGAGAGTTGGACCTGGAGGGCGCGCATTCGGCGCTGCCGGTGTGGGCGGAATTCATGCGGCGGGCGCACGAGCATCGGGAATACCGCAACGTCAGCGAGTTTGAAGCGCCGCCGGGAGTGGTGGGAGTGCAGATCGATCCGGAGTCCGGCCAACTGGCGACAGCGGCGTGTCCCAAGGTTCGAACCGAGTATTTTATCGACGGGACGCAGCCGGTGGAGCAGTGCCAATTGCATGGCGGAGGGGGAGGAACCCGCGTGGCCGGCTGGGAGACCGGACATCCGGCAACTCCATCGGACCCAGCTTCGCCAGCGAACGCTTCGGCAGCGAACACGCCAGGAGCCCCGCCACAACAACGGCTGGCGCCGAGCGCTTCGGCCCTGCCCGATCTCAACTCCCAGCCGCAGCCGCCGCCCAAACGTAAGGGTTTTTTCGAGCGCCTTCGCGGTATATTCAAATAATCAGTTTTTGCCGAAAGTGATAATGTAGGAGCTACAGCTCCTGAACGGGATCGTCAGAGCCTTCCGGAAATGCGGGATAAGGGGAGGTGACCATGGTTTCCAGATTTTGGTTTCGAGGGAACTCGCGCGAAACGCGGCGCGGCAGGCCCTCGTCGATTATTGCCATCAGCTTCGCTACAGCGCATGCCTTTCTCTTCGCTGTGCTGGGACAAGCTGCTCAGTCTACGCCGCCCAAAGGGTTTCTCAATGCGTCGGACACCGGATTGTCAACGCCGGTTCAACATAAGCCGTCGGTCATCCTGACGCCTGAGATGCGCGGCGACATCTTCATGGCGGAAAAAAGGTTCCGGGAAGCCGCGGAGATCTACGGGGAGAATTCCAAGGGTTCGGCGGTGCTGCTGAACAAGACGGGGATCGCCTATCATCAGATGCTTGAATTGAACATTGCGGAGAAATATTACCGCATGGCCTTGCGCGTGGATCCGAAATACGCCGAGGCGATCAACAATCTGGGAACCGTCTTTTACGCCAAGAAAAGCTACCGGCGCGCGGTAAATCAATATAAGAAGGCGCTGCGCCTGAGTCCGGAATCTGCCTCGGTGTGGAGTAATCTGGGCACGGGCTATTTCGCGCGCAAAGAATATCAACGCGCGGCGGAGGCCTGGCAGACTGCGCTGAAACTGAATCCGGAGGTATTTGAGAGCCGCAGCACGCAGGGCGTTCTGTTGCAAGAGCGGAGCGTCGAGGAACGAGGCAAGTTCCACTTTTATCTGGCGCAAACCTACGCTAAAGCGGGAATGAACGACCGCGCGCTGCAATACATCCGCAAAGCGCTGGAAGAGGGCTTCAAGGAGCGGAAGAAGTTTGAGGAAGATCCCGCGTTTGCCGCAATGAAGAATCTTCCCGAGTTCAAGGAACTCATGGCGAGCGAGCCGCGTGTTTTGTAAGCCCACGAAATCCCTGGTTTTTGGCACAACTTTCTGGATCCTGGCCGCTGCCTTATGCGGGTGTGCGCGGCGGCAAGCCACGGGCGCGGAGCGGCTGGCGGTGATGCCGATCGAGAACCTCAGCTCCGAGGCGCAGATGGATTGGCGGAGCCGCGCCGCGGCGGCTGTGGTGGTTTACGATCTGGCCGGCGCCAAAGATATTTTCGCAAAACAGGTGGATTCGTTATCGGCGGCGCAATCCATGCAGGCGTCGCGGTTGCTGGAGGGATACTTCTTCGAACGCAACGGCCGCATCGGTATTCGCGCCACGCTGGAGGATCTGGGTAAGAACCAAACGGTGGGGAGCTTCGAGATCGATGGTGCTGCTTCGGCCGGCTTCCTGCCGTTGGCGAATGAACTGGCCCGCAGGATGGGTCCGGATGCGCGGATGTTCGGCACCAGCAACGAGAAGGCGTTCCAATTTTACGGCGAGGCGCTGGCCGCGCGGGATTCCAAGACCGTGGAGCAGGCGCTGGAGTCGGCAACGAATGCCGACCCAGGGTTCAGCGACGGCTACCTGGATGAGGCGAAGCTGCTGGCAGAGAGCGGTCAACGAGACCGCGCCCGGGAAGCGGTCCAGGCGGGTGAAAGGACGCGCCCGGATGCGATTGAGCGGGCCAATCTTGAGTATGTTGCCGCGACTGCGAGCGGTGACGCGGGCGATCGAATGAAAGCCCTGGAGAGGCTGACCGTGGCGACTCCAGCCAACGCCAACATTTTCAAGGAACTGGGTGAGATCCGATCCGCGCGGCGGGAGTTCCGGCAAGCGGCGATGGAATATCGGGCAGCCGCGCATCTGGATCCGGACGAGCCGGGAACCTGGAACGAACTCGGCTATGCGTTGGCCTGGGCCAATGATTTGAGCGGCGCACGGGAGGCGCTGGCGCACTATCAGAAGCTTGTTCCGGAAGACAATAATGTACTGGATTCTGAAGGCGAAGTGAGTTACTTTCGCGGTGATTTCCAGGCTGCGGGAGAATACTTTGAGAAGGCTGCGGTGAAGAATCCGTCGGAATTGCTGAAGGCGGCCGAGGCGCGGTTGATGGCTGGGGATTTGCAGGGCGCGGATGCACTGTTCCTGAAGCATCTGGGACCGGCGAAGGCTCAGAAAGGTGCGGCTTATCAGATGGCGCAATGGGAGTTTCTGACAGGCCGCCGGAGAGCCGGCATGGCTCGGATGGAGAAGCTGGTGCCGGAATCGAACGGAGATTTGCAGGCGCTGGCTCTGAGCCAAGTCGCGATCTGGAAGCTGGAGACGGGGGACGCGAAGGCTGCGGCGGATCTGGCGAATCAGGCGGTGACGCGTGCACAGAGCCCGCAGGTGCACGGGATCAGCGCGGCGTGCCGGTTCATCGTTTCAGGAACATCGGCCAGTTCGGGTTCCAAGCTGGTGGATGCTTATGCGCTGTTGTTTGCAAAGAAATATCGAGAGGCACTGCCGTTGTTGCAGGCCACTTATAGCGAAACGAATCCGTCGGCGGACGGACAGGTGCGAACTCTGCTGGCATGGGCGTATGTAGAAACCGGGGCAACCGAAAAGGCGGCGACGTTAGTTGACAGCTACCCTCTTCCATTGTCTTCGGGCGAGCCGCTGTTTGCTTCGCTGATATTTCCGCGGTACTTGTTCTTGCATGGCGCTGTTTTAGAGCAAGCGGGGAAGCGAGACGAGGCACGCAAGAGCTACAAACTTTACTTGAAGTACTCGGGAGACATGCCGGATCAGTTCGGAGACGAAGCGAAAGCGCGCGCGAGCCTTACGAATTGACGGGTTTGTGTTCCCATGGTCTGTCCCCGTCACCTTGATCGCGGTTCTTGACGCGGTCGTAAAGATGAAGATCGGACGTGGTGCCGAGACTTTCGTTGTAGAGGCTGGGGAGACCGAGTCCCTCTTTTAGATCCTCTTCGAAGGCGTGCAGCGCTTTGAGTTGGGTGGCGAGCGCGGGCGCGGTGCGGCCGCTGGGACTTTTCCAGAACATCTGAAAACCGCGATTCACCAACAGGCCGATTTCGTCGCCGAGCACGAAGCCGGCTTTGTTGACGCGCGGATGCTGGCCGGGGCGATCCTCAATGATGGCGCCGATGCCATCGCGAATAATCTGCGCCTTGCCTGGCCCGGCGGGGCTGGTGCTGAAGCCTAGCTTGCGCAGGCCATCGATGCGTTCGGTAAAGGATGGTTCGTGAACTTTCTCTCGGCGGAAGAACATGCATTCACTATAATGCCAGAGTGCGGTTTCTTGCGTCGCTGGATGAAGGCACCACGAGCGCCCGGGCGGCTTTGTACGACGAGCACGGCGGGCGTATTGCCCTGGAAGGGTGCGCGCTTCGGTCATTTTATCCGCAGGCTGGGTGGGTGGAGCAGGATGCCGAGGATATTTGGCAGCTGCAATTGCAGGCGGCGCGCAGGGTTTTAGAGCGGGCGGGGATTGACGCACGGCAAATCGCGGCGCTTGGAATCACCAATCAGCGGGAGACAACGATAGTTTGGGATCGCAAGAGCGGGCGGCCAGTGGCTCCGGCGATTGTTTGGCAGTGCCGGCGGACGGCGGAAGCTTGTGCCGCTTTGACGGGGAGCGGGCTCGGGTCCGCGATTACGCAGACGACTGGGTTGGTGATCGACGCGTACTTTTCGGCAAGTAAGATTCAGTGGATTCTGGAGCATGTTCCGGACGCGCGGCGAAGGGCGCGGGATGGCGAACTTTTGTTCGGCACCGTGGACACTTGGCTGATTTGGAAGCTTACCAACGGCGTGGTGCATGTAACCGATCATTCCAATGCATCGCGGACCATGCTGATGGATCTGTCGACCGGTGAATGGGATGCGGGATTATTGGAGGTGTTTGGAGTGCCGCGTCAAATGCTGCCGAGGATTGTGGCGTCGAGTTCGGTGGTGGGCATAACGGGCGGGGAGCATTTGGGGGCCGAGATTCCCATTGCGGGGATTGCCGGGGATCAACAGGCGGCTTTGTTCGGGCAGGGATGTTTTCACGCGGGAATGGCCAAGAACACTTATGGCACGGGATGTTTCGCCTTGATGCATACGGGAGAGCGGCGGCCGGTTTCTCAAAATAGGTTATTGGCCACTCGGGCGGCGGCCTTGGACGGAGCGCGGTTCGCGCTGGAGGGCGCGGTGTTCATTGCGGGAGCGGCGATCCAATGGTTGCGCGGCAAACTGGGAATTATGGGTGATGCAGCCGAGAGCGGGAAACTGGCGGAATCGGTGGCTGACACCGGCGGAGTTTATTTTGTTCCCGCGTTCGTTGGGTTGGGCGCGCCGCATTGGGATCCGAATGCGCGCGGGATGATTTACGGAATCACGGCCGCTACCGGCCGCGCGGAACTGGTGCGGGCAGCGCTGGAAGCGACCGCGTATTAGACCCGAGAACTGGTGGAGGCGATGGAAAATGATAGCGGGGAAGAGTTGAAGGAACTGCGGGTGGATGGCGGCGGCGCGGCGAACGATTTTCTGATGCAATTTCAGGCGGATATTTTAGGGAAGCGGATCGTACGACCGGCCGATGTGGAGACTACCGCGCTGGGCGCGGCTTACCTGGCGGGGTTGGCAACTGGGTATTTTCGAAGGATGGATGAGGTTGAGCAGTTTTGGAAGGCTGAAAGGGTCTTTGAGCCGAACATGAGCGGAGAACGGCGCGAGGGGCTGTACTCGGGTTGGAAGAAGGCTATCGCGCGGTGCCTGCATCGGGAATAGGCATTTGCAGGTGCTTTCCAAAGAATTCGGCGGCGGCGTGATAGGCCTGGATCCAGCGCTTTTCCGTGAGAAACCCGTGGATTTCATCGGGGAAGATGAGTTCCTGGAATTCCACTCCTTGTTTACGCAAGGCTTCGACGAGCGCGACGGTTTGATGGAAAGGGACGTTGCGATCGTCATCGCCGTGGATGAGCAGAACGGGAGATCGCCAGGTGTTCACCGAGGCCATGGGCGAAGACTCGAAAGCGAGTCGCGCGGTGGCGGCGTCAAGCGTGAGGCCGTCGGAGGCGATTTCGGCGGACCAATCGTGCACGCCGTGAAAATCGACGCCGAC
This sequence comes from Bryobacterales bacterium, assembly GCA_963713415.1. Taxonomy (GTDB): domain Bacteria; phylum Acidobacteriota; class Terriglobia; order Bryobacterales; family Bryobacteraceae; genus Palsa-89. The sequence goes on from CAVQLV010000004.1 coordinate 1,091,114, forward strand.
CGCGAATAGATTCGAAGCGCGAGCGAGGCCCAGCGCAGTCAGATAGCCGCCATAGGAACCACCCCACAGTCCGATGCGTTTGGGGTCGACGTCGGAGCGCGATCGAAGATAAAGGCCGGCACCGAGAACATCGTTGAATTCACTGGCGCCGGTGGCGCCGTAGTTGAGAGCTTCGCGGAAGTCGAGTCCGTAACCGATGCCGCTGCGATAGTTCACCGATAGCACGATGTAGCCGAGGCTGGCGAGATACTGATTCATCGCGTAGGCATTGTTGTAGTAATCCATGTAGTGCCAGCCGAGCAGCATTTGGCGGCGCGAGCCGCCGTGGAAGAAAACGAGGGCGGGGTGTTGCTGATTGGGGACGGCAGCAGGCGGAAGGAAGAGCTGACCGTGGAGGCGGAGGCCATCGGCGGCGGAGAGGATGACGGGTTGGGGGACGACCAGAGAAGCCGCTGGGAAGTCGGCTGGGATGGTGGATAGAGCGAGGTCGCGGGGTTCGGTGGCGCCGATTTTGATGGACGCGCGCGCAGGATTTTTGGCGCCGGAGCGTAGCATGACGATTGCGGCGCCGTCGCCGGTTTCGACGGGCGACCATTCGATGCCGTCGCCCGGTGTGAGCGGCGCGAGATTATCACCGGAGGCGGAGACGCGCCAGAGATGACGGCGGTCGATATCGTTTTCGTTCGAGGAGAAGAGGACGGTGCGGTGATCCGGGGAGAGCGACGCGTCCTCGATCTCAAAGTCGCCTGGGGTGTTAAGGGGCTTGGGAACGTCGCCGTGCGTGGAGATGGAATAGAGATGCATCCAGCCGGTGCGTTCCCAGGGGAAGACGATATGATCGCCCGCGGCCCAGAATAACTGGGAATCGGCGACCATGTCGTGAAAGACGCTGCCCGGTCCGTCGGAGGCGTGCCAGAGCTCATGGCCTGTTCCGGATCCGGCATCGGCGATGCGAATGGACCAGGGAGGTGAGGCGCTGCGGCGGGGACCGAAGGCGAGCGGAGCGGCTGGAATGCGGATAAATGCAATTTGTTTGCTGTCGGGAGACCAGACCGGTTCTGAGTCGCGATCGACGCTGGGATCGAGATAGGTGATGGATGGCGTGCTGACGTTGTAGATGGCGATGAAAGAATGGTCGCCGCGGGTGGATACATAGGCGAGTTTGGAACCGTCGGGTGACCAGCGGAGTTCGCTAGCTTGGCCTTTGGAGTGGATGAGCTGCGCGGGCGTGGCGCTGTCATTGAGGGCGACCGACCAGATCTCATTTTTGCGGAGGAAGACGATGCGGTCGCCCGCGGGGGAGACCGCGGGATCGCTGCCTTCGGCGATTTTGCGAGGCGCGCCGCCGGCGACAGGACCGATCCAAATCGCCTGTTCGACGCCTTGCGGAAGACTGGCGGGGTTGGGGTTCTCGCGATGAGTTTCGAAGTCGCCGCCGCGAACGAAAATTATGGAGCGGCCGTCGGGCGTCCAGGTGAGTTGGTCAATTTCCTGGCCATCGTCGTCGTGATAATCCGTGAGGCGGCGAGCGGAGTAAGTCGGGGTGTCGGCGATCCAGACGTTGCGCGCGCCGTGTTCATCCAGCACCCAGGCGACGGCCCCGCCCTTGGGGGCGGCGGTCAAGTCCGATGGGAAGGGAGCGCTCATCACTTGCTCGAGCGAGAAGCGCGCGGAAAACGCGGGGAGAGTGAGGGAGCAGGCCAACAGAAGCGCGAATAAATTGCGAACGCACATAGCTAATTGTTATACACTGAGACCCAGATTTGGAGGCCAGTATCTTCCATGTTGAGTTACTCGCGGGGCCAGGATGCTCCGCTTATCGACGCTAGCATTTGGGATGTGTTTGAGAGAACAGCTTCTCGATTTCCAGAGCGGGAAGCCCTGGTGGCGCGGCATCAAGGCGTGAGGCTGACGTTTTCGGAGCTAGGCGCAGCGGTAGAGCGGATAGCACGGGGGCTGGCCGGTTTGGGGATTGGCGCGCAGGATCGCGTCGGCGTGTGGTCGACGAACTGCGTGGAGTGGGTTCAGATACATTTGGCGTGCGCGCGCGTCGGCGCAGTGCTGGTGAATGTGAATCCAGCGTACCGGTCGTACGATTTGGCTTTTGTGTTGCGCAAATCGGGAATGAAGGCGCTGTTTCTTTGGGAGAAAGACAAGCGGTCCAATTATCGCGCGATTGCTGAAGAAGCGATGGCGGGGCAAACTTCGGCAGTGGAGCACTTCGTCTTCTTCGGCACCGAGGGCTGGGAAAGCATGCTGGGGCAAGGACGGGAGGTCCCGGCGCGACCGGTGCGGCCGGATGAAATGACGAACATCCAGTACACCTCGGGGACCACAGGCTCGCCGAAGGGCGTGCTGCTGACACATCGGAATGTTTTAAACAATGCGGGCGTTATCGCGGATGGTATGCGGATTAGCGAGAACGACCGGATTGCCGTACCGGTGCCTCTCTATCATTGCTTCGGCTGTGTGATTGGCACTTTGGTATCCGTGGTGACTGGCGCGACGATGATACTTCCGGCAGCGACTTTCGACGCACTTTCGACGATCGAGGCGATTCAGGAAGAGCGGGCGACGGCGATCTACGGAGTGCCAACCATGTTCATCGAGGAGCTGGAACATCCGGCTTTCGCTACCTTCGACCTTAGCTCGCTGCGGACGGGAATGATGGCGGGCGCGCCGTGCCCAGTCGAAATCATGCGGCGGGTGGCGAGCGAGATGCACTGCGAAGGAATGACGGTCGGGTACGGGCAGACGGAAAGCTCGCCTGTTATTACGATGTCAGGGATACACGATGGCCTGGAACGCCGTGTATCGACAGTGGGGCAAGCGTGCGCGAACACGGAGGTCAAGATTATTTCCGCAAGCGGTGAGACGGTGCCGGTAGGCGAACAAGGAGAACTATGCACGCGCGGGTATTTGGTGATGACGGGCTACGATCAGGAGTTAGACGCGACGCGGCGCGCCATTGACGAGGATGGATGGCTGCATACGGGAGATCTGGCGACGATGGACAGCGACGAGCGCTTGCGCATCACGGGGCGAGCGAAGGACATGATCATACGGGCGGGTGAGAACGTATATCCGCGAGAGATTGAAGAGTTCCTGCACACCCATCCGAAGGTGGCGGAAGTCCAGGTAGTGGGTCTTCCCGATGCGAGACTCGGTGAAACCGTGGTGGCGTGGATCCGGTTAAGAGAGCCGGCGGCGGAGGAGGAGATCCGGGAGTTTTGCCGCGGAAGGATCGCGCACTTCAAGGTGCCACAATATATTCGCTTCGTCGATGGATTCCCGATGACAGTGACGGGGAAGGTTCAAAAGTTTCGGATTCGGGAGATCGAGATCCGGGATCGCGGTCTGGAAGGGGCAGCGCGGATTCAGACAGCGTAAGGGTGACAGAACAGTTCAGAGTATCTACGGCGCGTTTTCAGGTATTTAGGAGATCGACTCCGATAGACGCAGACGGCTGATTGATAGATTCGGTGCAGGAGAGAGTTGCTTGCGGGCGCTTCCGGAAACGGAGGCGCCCATTTTTTTGGAATTCAACATGATGGCAGGTGCAATCAGCGGCAAGCCAGGACGAAGCGAGCCCCGAGCGCAGCTCGCGGGAAGCCGCAGGCAACGAATCAGCAGGCTTCTAGCCGACATTGAAAAGCGGCTCGATATCAAGAACAGCAAGGTGTCGCTGGCGGATTTCATCCGGCTGACCCAGCTTGAACGAGAACTGGAGGACGAGGAGCAGCCTAGGGAGATCATTGTCACGTGGAAAGATCCAGCGGAAAAACGCTGCGAATTGAAATAGACTATGTGCCTCTCCCCTCGCAGAGTAAGTTTCACGCCTCAACGGCGAGGTTCAAAGGGTTTTCCGGACCGATTGGATCGGGAAAAAGCCAAGCGTTGTGTCAAGAGGCGATCCGGCTGAGTTACTTGAATCCAGGCCGACAGGGATTGATCGGCGCCCCGACTTACCCGATGCTGCGGGATGCGACTTTAACCAGTTTCCTGGAGGTGCTCAACAGTAACCGGATTCGACATGAGCTGAATAAGTCGGAATCAGTGCTGTTGATGAAGGATACCGGATCGCGAATTTACTTTCGCGCGGTGGATGACTTTGAGCGACTGCGCGGGACGAATTTAGCCTGGTTCGGACTAGATGAGCTGACTTACACGAGGGAAGAAGCATGGCTGCGGCTGGAAGGCCGATTACGCGATCCGCGGGCATCGCGGCTGTGCGGATTCGGCGTATGGACACCGAAAGGATTCGATTGGGTGTACCGGAGATTCGTTCGGAATGTCGTGGCCGGCTACGAGGTAGTGCTGGCTCAGCCTTTCGAGAACAGGCACGTACTGGACAAGGTTCCTGACTTTTATGACCGGCTGCGAGAAAGCTACGACGCCAAGTTTTTTGAACAGGAAGCACTGGGCGAGTACTTGAATGTCCAGGCCGGAGTGGTTTACCAGGGATTCCAACGGAAACGAAACGTCCAGGAGATCAACATCGACGGAGGGCTGCCGTTGTTTTGGGCTCTGGACTTCAACGTGGACCCGATGAGTTCGATCGTGGCGCAGAAGCGTGGCGAAGAGATTCTGGTGCTGGATGAAGTGGTGCTCAACAGAGCGAGCACCTTGCAGGCCTGCGAGGAGTTTCACGCAAGGTATCCGAATCACCAGGCGGGACTTGTAATTTACGGAGATGCATCCGGGCAGCGCATGCAGACCGCGGGAACGACGGACTACCAGATCATCAAGGAATATTTTCGACGGACAGGGTACCGGAACCTGAAGTTTCGCGTACCGCCGAGCAATCCGAGCGTTCGGGAGCGTGTTGCTCTTGTCAACGCGAAACTATTCTCGGCTGGCGAAGAGGTGCGATTGTTGATTCATCCACGGTGTACGGGCTTGGTAGCGGACTTCGAAGAGGTGACGTTCAAGCCTGAGACGAGCGTGATCGATAAAGAGCGGGATTCGAAAAGGACGCACCTGTCGGACGCGCTGGGTTACTTGATCTGGCAAGAGTGCCGGCCGCAGGTGGTATTCGGCGAGCAGAGTCGAAGGCTCATTTGATGGCGAAAGAATATTGATGAACATTGGCAACGTTGGTCCGGACATCACGCGCGAGCATCCCGAGTACGCAGCGAAGCGGGCGATGTGGCGGCAATACCGCGACCTCTACGCGGGGGGCGAACAGTTCATTGCCAGCGCCAATCAGTATCTGGTTCGACGGCAGAAAGAGCCGGGCGACGTATACCTGGAACGGCTGAGCCGGAGTTTCTACGAAAACTACGTCGGCTCGATCGTGGACTGGTACACTGCGACACTGTTCCGCGGGAACCGGTGCTAAGTTTCGAAGGAAACAGTGAGCGCTCCAAGAAGTTCTTCAGCCTCTTCACGGAGGATTGCGATCTGAAAGGCACCAATCTTACCGAGTTTTTCCGGAGGCAGTTTGTGGAGGCGCTGGTTTGCGGAAAGAGTTACGTGCTAGTTGATTTTCCGCGCCTGGGCCAACCCGTGGGTACACGGGCAGAGGAAGATGAGCGCGGCGCGTCGCGGGCGTACTTAGTGGGTTATGCAGCCGACGAATTGATCAATTGGAGTTATGACGAGCACGGACAGTATCAATGGGTGGTGTTGCGTACGCAGAGCCTGCGCAAGGAGAAGCTGGAGGATGCGGGCTGGGTAAAGCAAACGCGCTGGGTTTACTACGACAAAGAAAGCTACCGAATCTACGAGCAAGTGGAAGACGGGTCTAATCGGGGAAGTGTCGAAGTGGTAGCGGAGGGGCGTCATGGCTTGGCGAAACATCCGCGAGTGCCACTGGTGGAACTGCGAGTGTCCGAGGGGCTATGGCTGTTGAACAAGGCAGCCTCGCTACAACTGGAGCACTTCAACAAATCCAACGCACTGGGATGGGCGCTGACGATGGGCTTGTTCGCGATGCCAGTGATCTACTCGGAACGCGATTGGGATCAAGTAATGGGCGAGTCGTACTACATACAACTGGGCCCGCAAGACCGATTCGGGTGGACGGAGCCACAAGGGAACGTTTACCAGATCGCGGCTGACAATCTGACACGATTGCAGGAAGAAATCTATCGGGTGTGCTACGCGAGTCATGCAGGGGGCGCCTTATCGGGCAATGCCGCGCAATCCGGATTAAGCAAGCAACGTGATTATGCCATCACCCAAGAGGTGTTGCGCGCGTACGGTGATGCGGTGAAGGATTGCATGAAGCGGGTGCTGCGGGCGGTTGACGGCGCCCGACAAGACGGATTGAGTATCGATGTGTCCGGCATGGATGAATTCGACATCGGCGACTTCGGGACGGAACTAGAGGATGCGCAGCAGTTATTGAGCTTGGGCATTAGTTCGCCGACTTTGAAAAAGCAAGTGTTCAAAAAACTAGCTTTTCAGTTTCTCAGTGACGTGCGGCAAGAAGTGAAGGATCGGATTGGTTGGGAAATCGATCAAGAACAACCGTGAAACGCGCTTTCTGACGTTTTTCCTGGAGGCATATGGAAGAAGCAAAGACAGATGGGACGGAGTTGCGTTCCCTGATACGAGGCGTGATCGATGAGTTTGTCCACGCCGAGCAAGTGAAGGCCGCGCCCGCTTATAAGGCCGAGCTGTTAGATGAACGGAAGCGGCGCGAGGACTTAGAGAGGCGGGTGAACGACTTAGTTCAAGAAAACATTCGCAGCAGGGAAATGGCGGAAGAGGCGGAGCGGAGCTCGTCGATTCGCGCGGAGCTACAACGGTTGGGTGTAGCCAAGGTGGATCTAGCGTATCGCGCAGTGAAAGATGACGTCCACAGGCGCGAGGACGGCCAGTTGATCGCGCGGAGCGGCTCCGGGGAAGTCCCGGTACGTGACTATCTGAAGCAATTCGTGCAGGAAAATCCCGAGCTGTTGCCGGCGCGCATCACCGGCGGATCGGGAATGGGTTCGGGGCCGAAGGCCGTTTCGAATACAGGTGCATTGGATCTGGACAAAATTCGGCCGGGCATGAATCCGGAAGAACTGGAGAAGATCCGCCAGGAGGTCTCGAGGGTGGCGAGTCAAGCACTGCGGGGCATGTGAAGAGGACACCGGGAGACTGCTGAAGGGACGTGCTACCCGGTGTAGGTTCAAATAACAAACAAGGAGGCAATGGTTAATGGGAACAATTACATCAGCAAATGTAGCAAACGCGATCGTGAAGCTCGTCGCCGTGGACGCCTTGCCGGCGCTGGTGAGCAACCTGGTGATGGGTAACTTAGTGAATCGTGACTATGAACCCACGCTGGCTAATGCGGGAGATACGGTGAACGTACCGATTCCTCCGACTCTGGTGGCCAACAACATCGCGGAAGGGGGCACGGTTCAGACACAGAATCCGAACCTAGGCAACGCGCAGATTGTACTCAATACGCATGCCGAGGCGACGTTTCAAATTCCGGATGTGACGAAGGTGCTCGCGGTGCCGGACCTTCTTAAACTGTATATGCAACCGGCAGTGGTGGCAATCGCGGAACGTATTGAGTCCGACATACTTAACCTGTACTCACAGTTCAGCTCGAACACAGCGGTGGGCACGGCCGGCATTGCACTCACAGAAGCGGTGGTTGATCAGGCCGAAACGGCGCTTTTCCAAGCGAAAGTGCCGGCGGTGGCGAGTAAGTACCTGGTAGTGGATCCGGTGAGTTACTCGGCCATGAGACAGATTCCGCGCTTCAGTGAATACTACTCGGCGGGGGATGCCGGCTTGCGGGCACTGGTAGACGGCGCAGTGGGGAAGATCAAAGACTTTTTTGTGTTTCGATCCCAACTGGTGCAGAAGACCGGTAGCGGGCCAGTGAATACGCACAATCTGGCATTTGCGAGGGATGCAATTGGACTGGTGATTCGCAGACTTCCTCAGCCGTTGCCCGGAACGGGCGCGATTGCGGAGTACGCGGAAATGGGCAACTTCGGCATTCGGGTGGTGATGAGCTACCAGCCGAATACGCTGGGCCAGCAATTCACCGTGGACGTGCTGTACGGAACGGCCGTTCTTCGAAACTCGTTTGGAGTGCAGGTTAACAGCTAGGCGGCAGTGGGATTGTGGAGCCAACGCGGGCGGACGCGAAGAGGGCGTCTGTCCGCAGTCAGAAAGGGAGCCGGATGGATCTACGTGTGTTTTTTCAGAAGCTACGAAAGATCGAGCAGGAGATAGTGGACCCGCATGTAGTGATGGTAAGTCACGAGACGTCTGACGGAGGGAAGGCGGGGCAACTCGCCGAGGTTTCGCGTAGCAACGCGGCGCGTCTAATTTTAGAAGGGCACGCGCATCTCGCAACGGCAGAGGAGTCCGCTGAGTTTCGCGCGGCGGTGCGCAAGAGCGTTGAGGAAGCGCAACAACGGTTGCTGGCGGAGAAGGTTCAAGTCAATGTGATTTCGGACGCGGATCTGCGGGCAATGAAGAGCGCAGCGCGGCCGGACAAACGGTAAGGGCGATATCGACGATGGCCCTGTTTAACGATGGACCCATCAGCACCGCCGCGGACCTTCAACGCTACGAGAATGCAATCCTGAGTGTCGCGAGCGCCGAGAGGATCGACCTGGGGGCTAAGCTAATGCTCGCGCAGCAAGACCTGGGGAACGAGATACTGCTGTTTCTTTTCAGGCGGTCATCGCTCCGTGATTATTCAACTGGGTTGAGACGGTTGAAAGGGGTGACGGACGTGGTGGTGACAAACCCGATGCAGCAGTGGCACATTCATAAGTCGCTGGCGCTGGTATATCGCGACGCATACAACAACCAACTCAATGACCGGTATCAGGGTAAGTGGGCCGAGTATGAGCTTCTGGCGAAGGCGAGCGCGCGCACTTACTTTCAGATCGGGGTAGGATTAGTGACAGACCCGGTCCCGAAGGCCAGTGCCCCTGTTCTTTCGAGCGTCGCCGGGACGGGAGCGGGGGAAACATTCTACGTGGCGGTGACATGGATCGATGCTTCGGGGCAAGAAGGCGCACCGAGCGATTTAGTTTCATTGGTAACAACCGACGGGCAACAGCTTATCGTGAGCGTAGAGGCCGCGCCGCAAAACGTAACGAGCTGGAACGCGTATGTGGGAACGCTGCCGACCATGTTGAGTCTGCAAAACCAAGGGTTATTAGGGACAAGCAGTAGCTGGACAATGACCTCCGGGCTCAACTCGGGAGCACCCCTCCCAGGGGGCCAGCAACCCACTTGGTTCGTCGTTGACCATCGAGTGATTGAAAGAGGCTGAGCATGTTGCAAATCGCGGGTTCGAGTACGCAGAAAGTAATGGACGTGCTGGCTGGCGCCGGGGGACTGCCGGCGGCGGTAGAGGCGTTGATTCTACAGCAAGGAATGACATTGCCGACCATAACTCCCCAGCAGATTATCGGGCAGAATGTCGCAGCGGAGTTAGCGGAGCAGAGTACGATCAGTAACTATCCGTTGGTTTACGTTTATTGCAGCAAAGTGATTAATGAGCTTCGGGAGAAGTTCCGTACTTTTTCGGGCGAAGCCCAGATGGTCGTGGAAGCTCGGGTTTCGCAGGACCGGCTGGATCAGATAGAAGGTAACTTGCAGGCTTATGTCGATGCTATCACACAGGTTTTAGACAACAGCCGGGGTGATTTAGGCGACGGGACGTTTTTTGACGGGGAATATGAGGTGACGTTCGGTGGTGTGAAGCACGGCGGCCGCAACTTTCTGCAAATCGCGAAGGTTTCGTTTGTCCTGGAGGTCAGCGCGGGCTAGCGAGCGCTGTTTAGAAAACCTATGTCCTACATCCTTTCGAATGACAATCGCTTTTACGTCGCTTTGGAGCAGAGCTACGGCGTGGCTGCGACGATCAGCGCGAGTAATCGAATTCCAGCAGTGAAGTTGACAACGAAGCAACAAACGGAAAAGGTTCAGCGGGCGGACAAAACGGGATCGCGAACATTTGCTGGGAACCCCAGCGGGCTGCGAATACAGACCAGCTTCGGGCTAAAGACGTATATGGCGAACTGGGCCGATCCGACCAGCTTGCCGCCGCATGGACCGCTGTTTCAGGCGTGTCTGGGAGGGTCCGCGGCGCAATCGGCGGGAGGAACCGTTGCAAGCGCAAGCAGCTCATCGACCGTGGCCTTTGTGGCACCGCATGGCCTAGCGCCAGGCTCGGCAATAACCAGTGGAGGAGAAATTCGCTTCGTGACGGTGGTGGTGGATGCCGATACTGTTCAACTCAATGCACCCTTCTCCGTTACTCCGACTACAAATTCGCAGACCGGACCAACAACGACTTATCAGACGGCCGAGAGTCTTTCCAGCCTCACGCTGTTTGACTATTGGAGCCCTTCGACGGCGGTACAGCGTGTGCTTGGCGGCGTGGCGGTTGACACGCTGTCGATAAAAGTGAACGGTGACTTTCATGAGTTCGATTTCAGCGGTCAGGCACAAGACTTGGTAAACACCGCGAGTTTTCAGAGCGGCCAATTCGGACTATCGAGCTTTCCGGCGGAGCCGAGCGTGGCGCCGATCAACTACTCGATCATTCCGGGAAATCTCGGGCAAGTGTGGCTGGGCAGTTCACCGACACGCTTTCTAACCCTGACGAATGCCAATGTCACGTTCGCGAACAATCTGGACCTACGGGCGAATGAGTTCGGCGCCATACTGCCGAGTACGATTGCTCCGGGGCAGCGGACCGTGTCGATCAATTTCAGCATTTACCAAATGGACGATGCGGCCACCGAAGCTCTCTATCAGGCGGCCCGGCAGAGATCGCCCATCAGCGTGATGATGCAACTTGGGCAGCAACAGGGTGAACTATTCGGTATTTACATGCAGAGCGTGGTGCCGGAGGTGCCGGCTTTCGATGATTCCGATAAGAGGCAACAGTGGCAATTTCAAAGCTGCCGCGCGCAAGGAAGTGTGAACGATGAGATTTATGTCGCGTTTGGGTAAGGGTCGAAATGAAGCCAGAGCGGGCGAGAAGAGAGATCCGCAAGATGGTGGCTGGCACTACGACAGCGTGGTTTCGATGGCTTCCACGTCGGCACCGGGAGTCAGGTTCGCGATTCACCGGATTTCATTCGGACGGCGAATGGAGCTAAGCCGGCGAGTCCGCGAGATCAGCCGCAAGGCGGAGTTTCTGGAGGCCGGCACGGAATTGCACGAGAAGATCGAAGCTAACATCCTGGCCTTAGAAATTGACGCAATGTACCTGCAGTGGGGGCTGGCCGAAATCGAGGGCCTGATCATCGATGGTGAGACTGCGACCGCGACGCAGTTGCTGGAAAAAGGGCCGGAAGACCTAACGCGCGAGATCGTTGGTGCGATCAGACAACAGTGTGGGTTGAGCGAGGCAGAAAGAAAAAACTAATTGTCGCGTTTCATTTCCAACTTGGAAACCAAGCCGCGTGGAACTGCGACTCATGCAGAAGGAGCGGTCTGGAGAAAAAGCGACGGTGTGGCTGGCTGGCGAAAGAAACCGATTCGATTTCGACGATTGTTTGGGTGCGCGGTAAAGTGTCGCTGGGGACCTGTCCAACTTCATACATCACAGCGGAAAGCATTGCGCTGCTGGAGGAGTTCCATGCGTGGAAGCTGTGTGGGGGGGGGAGCGTCTACGATTTGCCAGCGCGTGTGGTGGAGGCGATCTTTGTGCTGGAACAAGAGCTGAGGACGGCGAGCAACGATGGCCAGAAGTAAGTGGGAGGAGTTATTGCCGCCGAGCAGTGCAGGGAGCGCTTCGCGAAGCGACTTACTCGGACAACTGGCAGCATCGACGGGTACAGGATCGGGCGCCGGGGACGGGTCCATCGGGAGCGGCTTGGCCCAAAGCAGCAGCTCTGACGTGACGGAGCAGTTGACTTCGTTAACGAGTCAAATCAGCAGTCTCAGTTCCATTCAGCAGTCACAGATTAGCGCGCTTCAGGACAACACACAGGCGGTTACTCAGAATACGTCATCGAAGGCGAGCGGTGGGTCCTCTGTTGGAAGCACAGTCGAGGGTGTTGCATCGAGTGCCTTAGGGGGAGGGTTGAGTAGCTTGTCGCCTTTGATCGGCGGGCTCCTGAGTCTGTTCGGAGGGGGTGGTCAGACGTCGGCGTCGCCGTTGCCGTTCCTGTTGCCGGCGCCGGTATCGTCCGAAGCAGGACTGAATGCGAACGCGCCCGGGCAAGTATCACCGGTTAGCTATGGAGAAACGGGGCAGCCGCGGGCACAATCGGCCGGGTCATCAACGCAGGTAACGGTCCAAGTGAATGCGATGGACAGTCAATCGTTTCTGGACCACAGCGATGAGATAGCAATGGCGGTGAAGCAGGCACTGTTGACCTCCAATTCCTTGAGCGACGTAATTTCCAGTCTTTAAGTATGAGCACGTTTCCGACACTGAAAACTGGGGCGGTGATGCAATACCCGGCCCAGCGGGGCATTGCCTTTTCGACGACAGCGTTGCAATTTGTGGATGGATCTGAACAGCGTTTCTGCAATTATCAGGCGCCGCTTCACCGCTGGGTGATCCAATTGAGCTTGCTGGATCAGAGTGAGCTGCAGCAATTCCAGGAGTTCTTCCGCGGAATAACTGGACCCGCCGGAGACTTTGCTTTCACCGATCCCCAGGATGGTGTGAATTATCCAAGCTGCAGTCTCGCAAGCGATACGCTGACAGCTGTGATGGCCGGGGAGTGGAATGGCGAGACTTCGCTAACCGTGCTGGAGAATGGAGGCTGACGTGTTGTATTACCCGCAACTCAGTACCGGCGCGATTTCGCAGTTTCCAGTTACGCGGAGTACGAACATGCGAACCGTTGCCAATCAGCTGCCCGGCGGCTACGCGATCCGGACGGCTGACACTGGAGCACAGAAGGTTCAATGGCGGCTTCAATATTCGAGCCTCACCGATTCTGAGCGATCTTTCATTGAAGGCCTGTTCGAAAGCTCACAAGGCCAGTTGGAGACATTCACCTTCCTAGATCCCACCGGCAATCTTTTGATGTGGAGCGAAGACTGGACGCAGGGGGTGTGGACGGCAGACCCTTTACTTCAAGTTACAGGCGGTGTAGAGGACCCACTGGGAGGCAGCGACGCGATGCAACTGACGAACACTGCACAAGCCACGCAACACGTTCTTCAAAACATAAGCGGACCAAGCGCATTCGTGTATTGCTACAGCGTGTATGTTCGCAGCGCAGTGCCTACGACGATTCAGCTGGTTGTCACGGCCACCGGGCAGACAGCTCTAACGACTGTGACCACAGCGTCATCGTGGAAGCGAGTAACGGCTACCGGCAGCCTTTCGGTCCAGCAGGACGGGCTAGGTTTCGGTTTACAGCTCCCGCCAGGTGCTCAAGTAGACGCATTCGGCGCCCAGGTAGAGGCGCAGCCGGCGGCTGGACTATATAAGAAGACCATCGATTTGGGTGGCGTCTATCCGAGCACACGCTTTTCATCAGACTTGCTCTTAATCACAGCGACTTCGCCCGACCAGAACGCCTGCGAGATCGAATTAGTCACTCGTTTGAATTGAACTCGCCAGCCCAACCAACGAGCTATTGAAGAATGACCCCGATCAACGTTCTGAAAGAGCTGGAAGTTCCCGGCACGCCACTCTTATTGTTCGATTGCACGCTGCCGACTGGCGATGTTCAGCATTGGAGCACTCACAATGTCACCGTCAATGGCGAACAGTATTTGAGCAGGGTGCTCAAACACAATATCTTCGATCTGAACTCCAGTCCAGAAGCAGCTACCGACGGCGTGTCGATAGTGTCTATAACGCTTGCGAATGCAGACTCGTTTCTTTCCTCGATTGAGCGTAATATCGGATGGAAAGGATCAGGACTAGTCGTCACGTTTCTCTTTTTCGATTTGGTTCGTCAAGTGGTGGCGTCGGACAGCCAAATAGTGTTCCGCGGGATCGCGAACCCGCCGGATCAATCGACCGAATCCACCTTGCGTCTCAGTTTTACTAATACGCTGAACTTACAGCGCGTCTTCCTGCCGGAGGTCCACATTCAAAAACTGTGTCCATGGAACTTTCCGAGCACCGCGGCGCAGAGGCAGGAGGCGGTCAGCGGCGGAACGCAGGGGGCTTTTTCGCCGTTTTATCGATGTGGATATTCACCCGATCAGTCTGGCGGTGTGGGGAACATGAATGCGAGCGCTCCCTACACGACCTGTGACTATTCGCGTACTCAGTGCCAACAGAGAGGTATGTTCGATACTGACAGTCAGAACAATGTAACGCGAAGATTTGGCGGAATTGAATTCGTCCCGGCATCGATCATGGTGCGTACGTATGGCTCGAAAACTTCCCAGTTATCGATACCGCTGCCAAATCAGGCGCTGTATAACGACTTCGTTCCGCTGGTGTATGGGACCGGTTGGTATCAGCCGCCAATTGTACTCGCCAGGAATGATGGAAATCTGACGCACTTCGAAGTACTGCTTGGAGTTGGGCAGATTAGCAGCGTTATTACGGTGATTGTGAACAGCACCCAGATCCCGATGGGAGTCAGCGGGACAAATATGACGGCGACGGGTTGGTACAACGTCATTAGTTACGGTACCCGGGAAGGCGCTTTCAATGCGGACTTCAGCAATTCGGCGGGACAGCCCTTAGGCGATCCATACGGCAGCATGGCATTTATGTCACTCGTGGTGCCGAACTCGATTTCCAATGGAACGTCATTTCCCGAAGTCGATGTTCTGATTCAAGGCCTCCAACTCGCACAATATGATTCTGGCGGCAACTACACAAGCAATGCATTTACCAATAATCCGGCGTGGGTGATGCTAGACGCTTTGCGGCGCAGTGGCTGGAATCTGCCGCAACTGGATGTTGCAACGTTTTCGGCTGTTGCGCAGCGCTGCAATACTCTTGTCTCTACAGTAGACGTGAACGGGAATAGTACGACAATTGCCCGTTATCAATGCAATATTGTGCTGACCGGTCGCCGAAGTGCCGGCGATATCGTTCGTGGCATTCGGAACGGCTCAGCGATGTACCTCAGTTTTGATTCCAATGGCCTGATTCAGCTTAACGGGGAAGACACTCTGGCGAACCAGCAGCCAACGCAGCGGGCCAACAGCAATAGCACGGAGGCCTTAAACGGAGGATGGCCGGCCTACGAATTCGGCGATGATGCGTTTTCGGGCATCCTGCGCGGCGCAAATGGCGTCCCGTCACTTACTCTAACGTCGCAAAGCATCGCCAATAGTCCCAACCACTATACGGTCGAATTCCAAGATGAATTCAATGATTACCAGCAAGACAGCCTGTCCTTAGTGGATATTGATGATTTCTTAGTGGCCGGACAGGATGTCAGCAGTACGCTTATGGCGCTTGGCCTGCCAAATTTCGATCAAGCGAACCGAGCGGCGGCGCTTCAGCTATACAAGTCGGTAAACGGCAACACATATGTCCAGTTTGAGACCAGCGTAAAAGGGATCGGACTGAAGCCGGGCGATCTCATCACATTGACTTACGCAAGGGAGGGCTTCAGCCGGCAACCGTTCCGGATTACGAAACTATCTCCTGGAGTTAATTTCGTTACGGCCGTTATCACGGCGCAGATTCATGACGACGCCTGGTATACGGCAGTCAACTCGGGCACCGCCAGTCCAGGGCGCCAGGGTTCTTTCGAGGTGGGACTGCCTAGGCCGCTCGTTGGCAGCGTGCAGGACAGCAATGGGGTGGAACAGTTTGGCATCTCGGAGAATTCTACGGAGGGTACGGACGGCAGCGTAACCGAGAACCTGTTGGTCTCCTTCTCGGTCCCGGCGAAGCCGTCCGTCAGTGCCGCAGGCATCCCGCTGATGGGACTGAACCCTCAGGTGAGCAACACCGGCGGGACCCTGACAGGAGGGCAAGCGCTGTATTACGGAATCAGTGCCGTGGACGCAAACGGCGCCGAGGGCGGGCTCTCATTTATCGCGGTGGCGAATGTCCCGGCGGGCGATAACACAAACCAAGTCACCCTTGTTAGTCTCAGCTTTTCGCCCAGTGCTGTCTCTTTCAACGTTTATCGCGGTCCCAATCCCACACAAATATTGCGCGTTGCAAGTGGGGTCACCATTGCGGCTCAGTTTGTCGACTCGGGATTAACGGCGTTGTTAGAAAGTCCGCCAGATCCCAACTACGATCACGCGAACTTCTATTGGCGCATGGAGTTTCAACCTCCTGAGCAAGTCAATATAAGTTCCTCGGCTACCATCGGCAACGGCACGCTGAACATGGTGCCGAATCTATACAATGGCGCGACCGTGCGGATCAGTACGGGCACCGGGGCGGGACAGGAACGGACGATTGCCTCCAACACAGCGAGCACCCTTACTGTCACGACTCAATGGAGCGTTCAACCAGATACCACGAGTTACTTCCTGATAGCAGATTCGACCTGGCAGTTCGGAGCCTCCAGCAATGCGTCACCAGTTTCCTTCACCGTGCCGAATCGCGAAGGGGTGACCATTGATATTTCCGGCCGCGCGGCAAATGTTGTGGACGAGGAATGCGCGTACGAATTGTCGCCTCTGACTTCCTGGACCATCCTGGGCGCCACCGGCCAGGCTTTCGATACCGATGTTCCTGGACAACCCATCTTTGGCCTTTATCCAATCGGAGCGGGCACCGTCGAGGCGCTCGGAATTGCCTTTACGGACCTGACCAATACGCGCACTATCAGCGCAGGTACTCTAATTCTGGCTTACTGGGACGAGTTACAGGGGCCTTCTACGATACTGCTCGGTGCCGCAATCGGCACGACGGATACCTCGTTCACGGTGGCTACCGCGGTATCTCCGTCCGCCGGTGACTTAGTGCAGGTTGATGCGGAGGTCATGGTTGTCCAAGAGACTGTCACCGGCGGGACTACAGTTTCCGTCACGCGCGCCTCTCATGGCACGACGGCCGTGATCCACACGATTGGAACCGGGGTCTATCTACTCAAGGAAAAGATTTTCATTTTGCCGTTCGCAGAGGACTTTTTCGGAAGTCCAGCTAGCGGCAGTTACGCGTTTCCGATCACGATTCCCGACGTCCGGATCGCCGCCGCTGAACTCTTCATGACCAATTCCAGGGGCAATAGCAGTGTGGCTGCCGAATCGTTTACCAGCAGCACGGATTTAGGTCTCCGAAGCCTCTGGGGCGGGCAATTAACAATTCAAGTTGAAGGCCCTCTGGCGATTCAGACTAACGCGGCACCCCCGCTCGCCGTGGAGAATACCTGTTCGGTCCGGGACGTTTACGCGGTGGTGCAGGACGCACCCTCCGGAGCGCCGGTGGCAATGCAAGTGACCCAGAACGGGCAGGTCTATTGCGAACTGACGATCCCCATGGGTGCCACGATATCGAATGTAGTAGATGGTTTTGCGCTAGGGCCATTGCAGGCTCAAGCATTGATTGGCTTAGACATCACGTCCGTGGTGCAGACCTCCAACACAACTCCAGGCGTGAATCTAACAGTGATGATTCGACTGTAGAGCATTCTGACAAATGTCCGAGACTTTACAAAAGCTGCAGCCCGACCGTGATCTCCAATGCTACTTCTTCGAACCCTCGGCCATCGCGGCGCTGAGCGAAACCAGCGCGACGGGGTACACAGTATCAGGCACCTGGCGCCAGCAGTTTGACTGGGCCGTGATCGAGTGGAATCGTGACAACGTATTCGAACATCCCGCGTTTCGCTATTTGCCCGATGGGGATTTAAGCGGATTGACATTAAGTTATCAGGAGACCAGGCTAAATTGCATTCCGTTGGATTCCGACTTATATGCCACGGTGGACTGGCCGAGCCTTCGCATCTGGGCATACAACGGAACCGAGGAACAGATCTACTTCATTCCGCTGGCGACTTATGCGACTCCTATTGGCGGCTACGCAAATGCTTCGGTACAGTTTACATTGAGCGGCACGGTCACGATCGGGGACTACGTCGGAATTGGATTCTTGTTAGAGCATTATCCATATCTGATGGGTGACGACGATACTCTGGCGGCAGCGGCTGCCTACATCGCTTCAGAAATCAACGGTTCTTCGCCGACGATGACGGCTACCGCCGATGGCGCGACCATTCAGGTCACCGCCCGCCCCGCGATCAGCATCAGTGGCGCCAACGGGAACCGCATCGGCGCCTACGTCTATGTTTCGGGCAGCCAGACGGAAGAATGGGACGCGCCGTCCAAGATGTTTTCGGGCGGCACGTCACCTTCGCAGTGGCAAATCACGTTGCCGTTCGCATCGCTGGTTGATCCGAAGCCGACGGCCCCGCAAACCGGGCAGGTGCAAGCTAGCGCAATCCGGAAAATGAGATGGACTTATTCCGCGGATCTGCAAGCGGGTGCTTTTGTTCGGAGCGAGTTTCAAGTAGTGGTGTCGAACTGGTCAGTGACTGGCATCGGCCAGGACTACTCGGTTGCGGGCCCGGGCAGCCAGCGCATCGAAGACGACTCGAACCAACTGCAATACACGGGCACGTGGGGCAGCGGCGGCGGAAACTTTTCGGGCGGCACTATTCATTACACAAGCGTGCCAGGATCGAGCGTTAGTTGCACATACACGTCGTCGCAAAACCATAGCCTATATTTGGGAACCAGGTTGGTAAACACGGGTACACTCGCTACGCAGATCTCCGTGGTTGTCGATGCCGGAAGTCCCGTGACTGTCAACTTGAACCTGGGCGAAGACGTTTTGATTCGCGTTCCCTTCGGCCAACTCAACGCGGGAGCACATACAATTACGGCAACGCACAACGGCGTGGCAGGAAATTACTTCTATTTCGATTTTCTCGAGATTGCCATTCCATCGACAACCCTGCCCACGGAAACTACGGAGGCACTCCTTACGGCAGCCACGGACTGGGATACGCTCCACTCCATCGCCCTTGCTCCGGAAAGGACAGCTTGGATGATCTATTCCCTCGGGTTCCGAGCGCGCGTGAATCATTACGCGGGTGCGCTGTGGTTTTACGAGCTAAATTGTGCAGGCCAGCAATATGCATCCGCTACGCTTACTTTCTCCGGATCGCCCGACCCTAATCTCATCACTCAAATCACCCTTGGGAGAACCGATCAGCCAGTTTCGTTCGACAATACAATTCAGCATGTGAACCTGATCGGTGACACTCCCGAAACGCTGGCGACGGCGTTCGCACTGCTGCTGAACAGCGGGTATACGGCGGTTTGGGCGCAAGCCAGTGGAAGCCAACTGACGATCTATTCGCGCTCGATGGGCACGGACGGCAATGCCATCACGATTGCCGCGGCCGAACTGGACACCACCACCCCTAACCTGACGATCACGTTGTCTGGAACCGGCACGGCGACGATCGGAGACACCACATTTGTCACGTTTTCAAGCGGTGTTGCCGGTAATTGGTACACCGACCTGGCGGCGACGCCTCGTCTGAATCGCGCTGTACGAGACTGGAGCCTGAGCTTTTTTCAGGCACTCAACGGCTATGGCCTCGATGCAACAGCATCGTTCAGCATGGAGCTTGGCAACGGCGATCCATCGACAGAGGCCGGTATCGCGCAACGCTATCCCGACCAAACCGCGGCGCTTCTCACCACGCCCTCACTTCAAACGAACTTCTCTCCTACCAGCGCGGCATTTTGGCAGCAAGTACACCTGGATATGGCCACGGTGATGAGCGCGGCGGGCCTCACGCCGTATTTGCAGTTCGGTGAAGTGCAGTGGTGGTATTTTCCGAACGTTACTGCGATTGACGGCGCTGTTTCGGGAATGCCGTTCTACGATGCCTACGCCACCGGCAGTTTCCAGACACAGTATGGCCGCGCCATGACCGTTATCACGAGCAACACTGTGGACCCCGCAACGATCCCGCAAGAGTCCGCTTTCTTGCCCGGGTTGATCGGCAGCTTCACCGCGCAGATTCGGGCTTTTGTTAGCACCAGCTTTCCGAACTGCCGATTTGAAGTCCTCTATCCTCCCGACGTGAACAATTTTCCTCTCACCAGGGTCATCAATTATCCAACCGGCGACTGGACACCAGCCAATCTGAATTGCCTGAAAACGGAGAGCTTTACTTTCACTTACGAACGCAACTTGGACCTGAGCCTTGTGTCGATGAATTCGGTAAGCAGCCTAGGTTTTGCGCCTTCACAGCGCAGTCATTTGGTCGGCGTCAGCGATTCATCCACTGCGTGGCTCAAAGAAGTCCGCATCGCCCAAGGACAAGGGTTTGAATCCATCGTCCTGTTCGCGCTAGACCAGATGTGCTTAATTGGTTACCCACTTCCGCTCTCCAAAGGTATGCGCCGCAGCGCACAGCTCGGCTAACTTACTTCAGCAGCGCGTGGCGCGTTCGCGGTACAGTGAAAGTCGGTTGTGATTGCCGTCCAAAATGTATCTAAGGTTTATCATCTTTATCATCATCCCTTCGATCGTGTCTTGGGAGCGTTAGCCTTTTCTAGAAAACGGAAAGCAGAGTTTTGGGCTCTGCGAAATATCAACCTGCGTGTCGAGCGGGGTGAAGTTTTCGCGATCCTTGGGCCGAATGGATCAGGAAAAAGCACTCTGTTGCAGGTGATCAGCGGCATCCTCCAGCCAACCTGTGGCCGGGTGCTTTGTTCAGGCCGTGTCGCGGCCTTGCTGGAGCTTGGCGCCGGCTTCAATCCCGAATTCAGCGGACGCGAAAATGTGTATCTCAATGGAGAGATCCTAGGCCTCTCGCGCAAGGAACTGGATGATGTGTTTCCGCGTATCGAGGCTTTCGCCGAAATCGGCCAGTTCATCGATCGGCCAGTCAAAGAATACTCCAGCGGCATGTATGTCCGCTTGGCGTTTTCCACTGCGATTCACGTCGATCCTGAAGTCCTGATCGTGGATGAAGCGCTGGCCGTCGGCGACGCGATCTTTGCTAGCCGATGCGTGCAGAAGTTCGAGGAGCTTCGCAAAAGGAACGTCACCGTGCTCCTTGTATCGCACGATCTCGGCTTGATCAAACGCCTCGCGGATCGCGCCGCCTTCATGCTGGAGGGAAAGATTGTCATGCAAGGCGCTCCTAAGGACGCAGTCAATCAATATGTCGGATATGTTCTCGATCGCGAGCGCGCCGGCAGCGAACGAAGCGGGGCCCGGCTGGAAGACTCAGTCGCGTCCGGTTCCATATCGAGCAAGAGTAGCTTTCGGCATGGCGATGGCGCCAGCCGTGTGATGGACGTGCGGATCCTCGGCTCCAGCGGCGAAGTATGCAGGGCCTTTCGGCCTGGAGAATCCATTATTCTTCGCATCCGTGCGGTATTTCAAAAGCCTGTGTCGAACCCGGTGATTGGTATTCTCATCCGGAATCGCATCGGCATGGATATTTTTGGAACAAACACTCGTCTGGAAAGTGTTCAACTCGGGGACTTTGAGGCTGGCGAGGAAACCGAAGTCGAATTTGAAATGGACTGCCTGCTCAGCCGCCAGGAATATACCGTAACCGTGGCCGTGCAGTATTGGAACGGTCTTAGCCAGGATTGGCTTGACGACGTGCTGGATTTCCGCGTCGAAGATACCAAGGACGTTGCCGGCGTACTGAACTTGAATACGCGCGTCCGCCATCAAAGGGTGGTGTTCGCACCCAATCGCGAATCCAGTCTGATCGGGTGAGTTTATCCATGCATATTGAAGAAATTCAAGCGGCGCTACGGGAAGAACATTTGGATGGCTGGCTGTTCTTTGACCACCATCAGAGGGACCCTCTCGCTTACCGGATACTGAAGCTGAACCCCAAACACGTCGCCACTCGCCGCTGGTATTACTTCATTCCCGCGCAAGGCGATCCGAAGGGTCTGGTTCACGCCATCGAGTCCGGCGTTCTAGCAGGACTACCCGGCGATATCCGCAAGTACTCCAGTTGGACCGCGCAGGTGGAAGGCATCCAGCATTTGCTCGCCGGCTGCCAGCGGATCGCGATGCAGTATTCGCCCAACTGCGCCATCCCTTATGTGTCGCTGGTGGACGGCGGCACGCTCGAGTTGGTTCGCGGTGCGGGCGTGGAGATAGCGACGTCCGCCAACCTGGTTCAGCTTTTCGAAGCCCGTTGGACGGCCGAGCAACTGGAAATGCATCTGGAGGCCGGCCGCCGTGTGGACCGCGTTCGCGCTGAGGCGTTTCAGAAGATTGCAGCCGCGCACGCTTCCAATCAGACCATCCAGGAATGGGACGTCAACCGTTTCATTCGAGCCGGTTTTGAAAACGCGGGCCTGGTTACCGATCACGGCCCTATCGTCGCCGTCAATTCCAACATGTCGGATCCGCATTACGAGCCCGAGGCGGAAGGCAGCCGCGAGATCCGCAAAGGGGATGCCGTGTTGATCGACATGTGGGCCAAGTTGGATCAGCCGTCCGCCGTCTATTACGACATTACGTGGACCGGTTTTTGCGGTGCGGTGCCGCCATCCGATCTTCAAAACATTTTCGAAGTAGTGCGTGATGCGCGCGACTGCGCCATCCAGCGTGTTCAGGCCGCCATCCAGCGCGGGGAAACTATTCACGGCTTCGATGTCGATGATGCCGCCAGAACCTTCATTGGGGATCGGGGATTGGGCCAATATTTCTTCCACCGGATCGGCCATTCGATCGGTGAAGAGGTACATGGCACCGGCGCCAACATGGATAATCTGGAGACGCATGATGAACGCCGGATCATCGGGGGAACCTGCTTCTCCATTGAGCCCGGTGTCTATCTTCCTCAATTCGGAATTCGCTCCGAAGTAAACGTCTACGTCGGCGCCGCGGAAGCGCGAGTTACTGGCGAAGTCCAGCGAAAACTCGTTACTATTCAATGACGATAATTGGAGGTGGTTTGGCGGACTGTCCTCGGCTGGCACTGATGAGCCAAGCCTAGGTTTATCAACATCTTTCGCGGATGCAGACTCTGCGCCAATCGACCCGATAGGAAATTTCGATTGGACCGTGCCGTTCCACTCGCATACGCTGAATTATGGCAACCGTTCACATTATGGAGCCCGTGAGTTCACATGTCGCTTTGCTACATCGCATCAGCAACATTGTGAGCTCGGAGCTGTCGTTAGACGAAATGCTCGGAGAGATCGTCGGACTTACCGTTCAGGTCACTGACTGCGACGCTTGTCTGGTCTACCTCTTGGATCGCGATACCGACGAAGTAGTTTTGCGCGCCTCGCAGTTGCCTCATGCGGCCGCGCTCGGAAATTTACGCATGAAAGTCGGTGAAGGCGTTACCGGCTGGGTGGCGGAGCACAAATCCGTCGTTGCGCTCTCCTCCAAGGCCGGCGCCGATGCACGATTCAAGCGCTTTCAGACTCTGGTGGAGGACACCTACGAAGCTTTCCTCTCGGTTCCTCTGGTCAGCGGGGGTGATGTTATCGGCGTCATCAACGTGCACCATCGGCAGACGCACAATCACAACGGTGAGGAAATTTCCCTGCTGACGTTCGTCGGCGAACAGATGGGGGGCGCGATCGCTAAGTCGAGCCTGTCGGAAACTAACGCCCGGCTCCTCGAAGAAACGCTCGAGATGAAGCGCCAGCTCGAGACCCGCAAGCTGGTGGAGCGCGCCAAAGGCATTTTACAGCAACGCCACAGCCTCACTGAGGAGGAGGCATATCTGCGCCTTCGCAATGAGAGCCGTCGGCTGCGCCGTCCCATGAAGGAACTAGCCGAAGCGATCATCTTGGCCGAGGACCTGAGCCGCAAGGCCGAGTCGCCGAACTAGAGTTAGGTTAAGTTCGACAAAACTTTGCGCATCCGGGCGTGGGCCAGCACCACGTCCGGGTCGCGCTGCAAGGCTTCGAAATATCGCTTGGCAAATCCGGCGCCCGTCTCGTTGGGCGCGAGTAATTCCCCAGCCTGCGCGATGAATCGCTCCGCGTCGATGCCCGGCAGTTCTTCGGCGTCCAGCGCCTCATCGAAAGCGTCCAGCGTTTCATCGATCAAGACCACGAATTCCGAGAGTTCATGCAGCCACGCGAACCATGGATCGTAAAGAACCAGCTTCAATAGTTCGCCGCTCGATCCGATGCGCGCAATGTCGCGCTCATAGGACGCACGCTCGGAATCGAGCAGCGTCTTGTGCAAGCCGAGCAGACCGTTGCGTAAGTCCGTGAGCCGCTGCTTTGTAAGATCGGGAGACGAATTGTTGGAGGACATGACGCCCTGGTGTTATAGTACATGACACCCAAGCAGTCGCGGCCTGTCACCGTTAGAATAAAAACGTGCGTTCCGAGCCTACACTCCAGCTTGCCACCGGTCATCTCGATCGGGTGCGCAAAGAAATCGGCAAGATCATTGTCGGCCAGCAGCATGTGGTCGATGGTGTTCTGATTTGCCTGTTAGCGGGCGGGCATGTCTTGCTGGAAGGCGTGCCAGGGCTGGGCAAGACCACCTTGTTGCGAACGCTGGGCCGCGTTTTGCATCTTAAGTATTCGCGCATTCAGTTCACGCCTGATCTGATGCCCGCCGACATCGTAGGCAGCATGATCATCGAGAGCGACGATCACGGCGCCAAGGCCTTGCGCTTCCAGCCCGGCCCCATCTTCGCCAATCTGGTTCTCGCCGATGAAATCAATCGCGCCACGCCCAAGACGCAATCCGCGCTGCTGGAGGCTATGCAAGAGCGTACCGTCACCAGCGGAACCACGACGCATGAGCTGGAACTGCCGTTCCTGGTCATGGCCACGCAGAATCCCATCGAAATGGAGGGAACCTATCCGCTACCCGAGGCGCAACTCGATCGCTTCCTGATGAAAATTCTGGTGACCTATCCATCGCGCGAAGACCTGAGCCGCATCGTCGAACGCACCATTCATCGCGATGAAACCACGCTCCAGCAGGTTGTCGACCGCGATGCGATCCTCCAGTTGCGCGCCGCCTGCCGGGAGGTTTTGATCGCTCCGCACGTGCAGGATTTTGCGATTGACCTGGTGATGGCCACGCAGCCCGGAACGCCCAGCGCTCACCCGCTCGCGAATAAATATATCCGCTATGGAAGCTCGCCGCGCGGCGCCCAGGCGCTGGTCGAATGCGGCCGCGTCCTGGCTCTGATGCGCAGCCGTCTGAACGTGAGCGCCGACGACGTTCGCGAGATCGCTCCAGATGTACTGCGTCATCGCATCATCCTGAATTTCGATGCGCACGCCGACGGCCAGACGCCCGACACCATCCTGACCACCGTCATCGAGAGCGTCACCGCCGCGGCAACAAAGTAAGAAGCCTGAAGTGAAAGCCGTCCAGTGAAAACCGACCCGTTGATCGACAACGCCTTCCTCGAAAAGCTCGAGCGGCTAGCGATCCGCTGGCAGAAATCGTTCCCCGGATTGGTCGGCGGCCACAACATCTCGCACTTCGCGGGCTCCGGCCAGGAGTTTCTCGATCATCGCCAGTTCCATCATGGCGACGATCTGCGCGCCGTCAACTGGCGCGCCTACCTGCGCTTGGAAAAGCTCTTTCTGAAAATGTTCCAAGTGGAGCCGCGCATCCCGGTCCGGATCCTGCTGGATTGCAGCAACTCCATGACCACTGGCGCCGTCTCAAAGTTTGATTATGCGCGGAAGCTTGCAGCAGCGTTATGCTACGTCGGCCTGGTCCGGCTGGACACCATTTGCATTCAGCCCTTCGGGCAGGAACTGGGCGACTCGTTTCTGTGCGGAGGCGGCCGCCACCGGTTTATTCCGGCCGTGAAGTTTCTCGAACAACTGAAACCGTGGGGCCGCACCGACTATTTTCAAATCGCGCGCGACTTCATCTCTAGCTATCCACAGCGCGGATTATTGATCATCATTTCCGATTTTTTGGACGATGCCGGCTGTGAGCGCCCGCTGCAATACCTTGCCGACTTCGGCCACGAGTTGATCCTGGTTCAGGTTTGGGCCGATGAAGATCGCGAGCCCGCGTGGGACGGATTACTCGATTTGACGGACGCCGAAACGGGCGAAACACTGGAAATTGGTTTCGACAGCGCGGCACGCGCCAGCTACACGCAGGCCTTCGACGCCCACGCTCGCGACATCCAGCGCGTCGGACTCCGCAACAGCGGGCGCTACGTAGGGCTGAGCACGGCCACTACAATCGAAGAGGCGGTATTTGGTCCTCTGGCGCGCGCCGGCGGACTCGAGTAACTCACGATGTTCTTCCTCAACCTATCTTTGCCCGAGTTCCTCGCGATTCTCGGATCGCTGTCGGGCTTGGTTGTGGCGCTATACCTCCTGGACCGCATGCGCAAGCGCCACACCGTTGCGACGCTGCGCTTCTTCGCCGCGGCCGAGAAGCCCCCGGTTTTGAAGCATCGGCGCAAACTGCAACAACCCTGGTCGTTGCTCCTGCAGTTGATCAGCCTGCTGCTGCTGCTGCTGGCGATCGCCCAGCTTCGCTTCGGGTCGCCGGTGCGATACTCGCGCGATCACGTGCTCATTCTCGATACTTCCGCTTGGATGGCTGCCCGCGTCGGCCAATCGCGTCTCATCGATCGAGCGCGTCTGGCGGCCGATAACTATGTGAACGCGCTCCCGCTGGCCGATCGCGTCATGGTAGTGCGGGCGGATACGCTGGCCACGCCTGCGCTGCTTTTTGAATCGGGCCGCAAGCGGATTCATCAGGTCATCGATCAGACCCAACCCGGCGCTGCGCCGCTGAATTTGCAAGATGCTCTCGATTTCGCTGTACAAGCCCAGAAGGTGCAGGCCCAGCGTCCTGGCGAGATCGTTTTCGTCGGCGCCGGCCGCATTCCGGGCGACCAGGCAGCCTCTGTAACTGTCCCCGCGAATTTCCGTTTGATCTCGATCGACGGCCCTACCGAACACGTCGGATTGCGAAAAGTCAGCGTGCATCGTGCCATGGACGATCCCGATATATGGGAGGTCTTCATCGCGGCGAAGAATTATGGAACTCGAAACCGTTCCGTTCCCATGACCGTCGCTTTTGGCGGATCGCCCGTGGCCACTTACCACTTTGAGCTGAAACCGGCCGCCGAAGAAGACATGAATTTCCGCTTAAGAACGCGTGCTGCCGGATGGTTGGAAGCTCGCCTTGCGACGCAGGATGCTTTCCGCCAGGATGGCCGCGCCATTCTCGAACTGCCGCCGCGCGGCGTCCTGCCAGTCACCGTCTATTCAGCCGAGCCCGATCTTCTGCGCCCCATCTTCACGGCCATTCCCGGTGTTCAAGCCAGCTTCCTGCCAGTGTCGAGTTACAAACCGGATGCTCACGGCGGCATCGTTTTACTCGATCATTTTGCGCCCCCTTCGCCGCCCGCCGGGCAAAGTATTTGGCTGGAACCGCCCGCCGATAAATCGCCCATTCCCGTGCGAAGCACCGAGCAAGGGGTGAAGTTGAATGAATGGCAGGCCGATCACCCGCTGGGCGCCGGCTTGCGCGCCCGCGACATCCAACTTGCAAGCGCTGAAGTTTTTGAGCCTGCTCCCGGTGACATCAGCGTGGCCCGCTCCGATGCCGGTCCGTTGATTGTCGCGCGCCCAGAAGGCCCGAAAATGGTGGTGCTGGGTTTTAACCCCGTAAGATCGGGAATGAAATACCAGCTCACCACACCGCTGCTTTTCGCGAATATCATTCGCTGGATGGCGCCCGATGCCTTTCGCTCCTTCGAACTGACGGCGGGCACTGTGGGCACGGTAGATGTCGAGCTGGAATCGGAAGTCGATCCGAATTCCGTTCGCGTCCAAACGGAAGAAGGGCGGCCGCTGCCTTTCACAGTGCAAGGGAAGACCCTGCGGTTCTTCACCGGTGCTCCCGGAGTGGTGCGAGTGCTCACCGGCGATCGCGAACTCGTTTATTCGCTCACTCTGCCGCAGCCCGGCGACACGGTCTGGAAGCCTTCTAAGGTGAAGCTCGGAGTGCCCGGGCGGGCACCCCTCGGCCCAACGTCTCGCGATCTGTGGCAGTGGCTGGCGCTCGCGGGCGCTGCTGGCTTGCTGGCGGATTGGATTTTCTTCGGCCGCATGGATCGCCGATGCGCGGCGGGAACACCATGGCGTCCGGCGAAACCGCTTGGAGAAGGAAAGCGTCATGATCTTCGCGCGAGCCTGGGTACTCATTTTTCTGCTCCTGCCGCTCGGCTGGATGTATTTCGAGTGGCGGCGGACCCGGCGCATTACTGCGCTTGTCTTGAAGACCCTCGCGTTCCTCGCCATCGTAGTCGCTCTGGCCGAACCCACCCTTACGACGCCCCAAACAAAAATGGCGGTAGCTGTTCTAGTAGATACGTCCTCCAGCGTTTCCCCGCAGGATCTGGCGCGCGCTTCTCAATTTGCCGGGGCCCTGGATAAGGCGCGCGGCCGCCACTGGGTGCGCGTCCTGCCATTCGCCCGATCGGTCCGCGATTTGGCCGCCGGCGAGCAGCGCGGCCTGCATCTGGAACCCACTTCCGGCGAAGCCGGACGCGCCACCGATCTGGAATCCAGCATTGAAGAAGCCATCAGTTCGCTTCCCTCCGATCTGGTTCCGAGAATCGTCTTGATTTCCGACGGCAAGGAGAATGCGGGCAGCATCACGCGTGCCGCTTGGCAGGCCCAGCGTCTCGGCATTCCGATTGATACCGTCGCGCTCGCGGGCCGGCCCGAACCGAGCTTGCGCCTGGAATCGGTGACCGTACCCACCGTCGCGTTCACTGGCGAGCAGTTCCCAGTGGATCTGAGTATCGCTTCGCCGGCCGCGGTCGCGGGATCAGTTCAAATCAGCGCAGAAGGAAAGGTGCTCGGATCAAACCCCATCAAGCTCGAGAAGGGCGACAATCAGGTTCGCGTTCACGCCAGTCTCACCGCGGCCGGCGCTTTGAGCCTGGCTGGTGTCATCCAGGCCGGCAGCCTTGGGGAAATCCGCTTCGATCGCGCGGTCACCCTGCGCCGCCCCAAGGTTTTGTACATCTCGCAAGATCCGGCGGGGACCGGGACCCACCTCCTCCAAACCCTTACCGCGGCTCAATTCGATGTTGACAACACCGCTGACCCCGCCCACGGCTCGCTTGCCGATTACCAATTGGTTGTCCTGAACAACCTGGACATGGAGTCGCTTCCGGCCGCTCGTAAGGATGAGATCGAGAAGTTCGTCCAGCAAGGTGGCGGACTCCTCGTCATCGCGGGCGAACGCAACATCTACGCCGAAAACAAAAAGGTGGAGGACGCGCTGGACCGCACTCTGCCCGCCAAACTCGCTCCCCCGCGATCGCCCGAAGGCACCGCTGTCGTCTTGATCATCGACAAATCTTCCTCCATGGAGGGCAAGAAAATCGAACTCGCGCGCCAGGCCGCCATCGGCGTGGTGGAAAATCTTCGCCCCATCGACTTAGTCGGGGTCCTGATCTTTGACAACTCCTTTCAATGGGACGTGCCCATTCGCCATGCTGAAGACAAGGTCCTCATCAAGCGGCTGATTTCGGGAATCATTCCCGATGGGGGAACGCAGATCGCACCCGCGCTGACGGAGGCCTATCGCAAAGTGCTGCCCACGCACGCTACCTTCAAGCACATCGTTTTGCTGACTGACGGAATCTCAGAAGAGGGCGACAGCCTCGATCTTTCGAAGGAAGCTCTAGCGCAGCACGTCACCATTTCTACAGTCGGTCTCGGTCAGGACGTCAACCGGGCCTATCTGGAGAAGGTCGCGGCCACTGCGGGCGGAAAATCGTATTTCTTAAACGATCCTTCCGGCCTCGAACAGATTGTCCTCAAGGACGTCATGGAGCACACCGGCTCCACTGCCATTGAGAAGACCTTGCGGCCCTTCGTCGCGAAAAATGCCGAGATTCTGGATGGTGTAGGAATTGACACCGCGCCGCCGCTCAAAGGGTATGTGCGCTTCATCAGCAAGCCGACCGCGGATACCATTCTCAAAGTTGACGAAGAAGATCCGCTGCTGGTGCGCTGGCAGTACGGCCTGGGCCGCGCGGTGGTATTTACTTCGGATGCAAAGAGCCGCTGGGCCGCTGATTGGGTCACTTGGAAAGGCTTCGACAAACTTTGGACGAATACATTCCGCGATCTGCTGCCGCATGCCGAAAACGGCGAAGCCAAGGCCGAGTACGATAGCGCGAGGGGCGACCTGGTGGTGAGTTATCATCTGGGCGCCGACGCCGAAGATCCCGCTAAGTTGCCTGAAATTTTTGTCCTCGGTCCAAACGGCTTCCGTCATTCGGTGCCCATTACGAAGCTTGCCGCGAAATCCTATCGCGGCTCCATTCATATCGGTGACTTGCAGGGCCTGTTCCGCATCCGGCCGCTCGATGAATCGCGCGCCTTTCCCGAGGTCGGATACTATCAGCCCGAGCAAGAGCTGCTCGATTACGGATCGAACCAATTCCTGTTGCGCTCGGTGGCGCAATTCACCGGCGGGCGTTTTAATCCCGCGCCCGGGGAAGTGTTCGATTCGGGCGGCCGGTCTCAATCCTCCACGCTGCGGCTGTGGCCGATGCTGCTCGGTTTGGCGATCGCTTTGAATCTGGCGGAATTGCTCATGCGAAAAGCTCCACGACGGTCTCCAGGTGGAACGTTTGCGGGAACAAATCGACCAGCGTGACTTTCTCGATTCGGTAATTTTCCGCTATTAGGCCGTGTAAATCGCGTGCCAGCGTTGCCGGATCGCATGAAACGATCGTCAAGCGCGGAGCGCGAATCCGCACCAGTTCTTTCACCACTACCTTTCCCAGACCGGCACGCGGCGGATCAGCCAGAATCAAATCGGGCGTCTCGTCGAGCGCCGCGAGATAGTCTTCGACATTCGCTTTCACGGCCGGTTGAGCGAAGTTATGCTCCAGGTCGCGAAAACTGCTGCCGCCAGATTCGACCGCGGTCACTTTCGCGAAGCGCTCGGCCAGTTTCACGGAAAACAGTCCAACGCCGGCATAAAGATCGACGGCCCATTGTCCTGGTGCATCGCCAACCGCGCACTTCACCAGCCGATCGATCAAGAAGCGGTTCACCTGAAAAAAGGAATTCCGGCTGACGCGGAACGCCCCGTATTCGATGGGAGTGGTTACGCCGAGCGAGGTAAGGGCGGTCAACGCGGAGCGCGGAACACGGTCCACAACATTGACTTGCACTTCTGTTTCGTTGGTAAATAGCTCCACAGCGGCGCTGACCCCGCCGCTGACCCCGCCAAGGTTGAGCTCGTTGAGTTTGCCAATAACCTCATTCAATTTGGGAGAAGCTATGGGGCAATGATCAATCGGACAAAGTTCGCGCGAGCCTTGCGCGAAGTACCCAACCTTTCCGCCGTCGATGTGAAGCTGCACTCGATTGCGGTACTGCCAGGGCTCGCCGGAAATCATTGCGATTTCTCCCGCGAATTCGATCTTACCCACGCGCCGCAGCACCTCGCGCAGGATCTCGCCCTTTTGCTGCAACTGGACCGGATAATCGATCTGCTGATACTGGCACCCTCCGCAGCGCTCGAAATATGGGCATCCGGGAGCAATTCGCGCAGGCGACGGCTGCAGTACTTCCATCAAGCGCCCGCGCCACAGGTCGTTCTTCGCGCGATCGATCTCGGCGCGCACCGTTTCACCCGGCAGCACGAACGGCGTCAAAACCACTTTCGTGTCCAAACGCGACAAACCTTCGCCGCCATACACCAGCTTCTCGATCGTTAGTGTTTCTTGAATAGGCAAGCGAAAGGGTACCATGGTTGATCGACATGAAAGCACGCGTCTTCTCCGGCGTTCAACCGACCGGCAATCTGCATATCGGAAACTACCTGGGTGCGCTGAAGAATTGGGTGGAAATTCAGGGCAACTACGAAAGCATCTTCGGCATCGTCGATCTGCACGCCATCACGGTTTATCAGGAGCCGGCCGAGCTGCGCACAAAGATCCTGGAGACGGCCGGACTGTTTCTCGCGGCGGGTATCGATCCGAAGCAATCCACCATCGTCGTGCAGTCTTCTGTACCAGAGCATTCGGAACTGGCGTGGATGCTCACCTGCGTGACGCCGGTGGGCTGGCTGGAGCGGATGACGCAGTACAAGGCGAAGTCGCAGGCGCAGGAAACGGTGGGCGATGGGCTGCTGCAATATCCGGTCCTGATGGCTGCCGATATTTTGATCTACCAGGCCGCGATCGTGCCGGTGGGCAACGATCAGGCGCAGCATCTGGAACTGGCGCGCGACATCGCGCAACGGTTCAATTCGCTGTACGGCGAAACGTTCGTGATGCCGGCTACGCACCTGCCGCTGCTGGGCGCGCGGGTGATGGGCTTGGATGAGCCGGATAAAAAGATGAGCAAGTCGGCCCCTGGAACCGGCCACGCGATCGCATTGCTCGATCCCATCGATCAAATCCGCAAGAAGATCATGCGCGCAACCACGGATTCGCTGCCGGCGGTAGATTTCGACGCGGCCGGTCCTGGAGTGCAGAACCTGCTGAGCATCTTTCAGGCTTTCAGTGGATGGCGCGCGGAAAAGATGCGCGGGCACTTCAGCGGCATGCGTTATGGCGATCTGAAGAAGCAAGTGGCCGAAATGGTGATCGCAAATCTGGAGCCGCTGCAGAAGCGCTACGCCGAGATCATGGATGAGCCGGGTTATCTCACCGGCGTGCTCAGGGAAGGCGCGGAGCGCGTATCGCCGATCGCCAAGTCCACGGTTCAATTGGTGAAGGAGCGGATGGGCCTTTACGTGGGCGGCTGAGTCAGTGGAAATCGTGCGAGGGCACGGCTTCTTCAGCCACATGCAGCGGCTCGAAATGCGCGGCACGCACGGTGTAGACGTTGTCGATGTTCTGCATTTCGCCGTCGATGACCAGATATGAATTATTGAGGATGGTTTTGCGCTCGCGATCGAAAACGTCCGGCATCACCACCGCGTTTGAGACGCCGGTTTCGTCTTCGATACTCAAGAACAATAATCCTTTGGCGGTGCCGGGGCGCTGCCGGCAGATGATGCATCCGGCAATGCGAACCACGCGGCCATTGCGTACGAATTTCAATTGCGCCGCCGGCGTGACGCCAAGGGCATTCATTTTGTCGCGATGAAAAGCCATAGGATGCTTGCCGATGGTGAGGTGGGTGCCCCTGAAATCCGAATTCAGCCGTTCGCTGGAAGTCATGGGCGCGAGCGGCGCGGGATTAGGGATTGGGAGTTGGGGATTGGCAAAGAGCGGACCAGATGGGCGCATGGCGAGTTCGGAATCCCACAGAGCCGCGCGGCGATGCGTGGGCGATGACGTGATGAAATTGAGCGCGCCGATTTCACTCAGCTTGCGGAGTTCGTCTTTGCGAAGCTCGGGGACGCGGTCCGCTAAATCCTGGATGCTCTCCAATGGCGCTTGCGAGCGAGCCAAGAGGATCGCCCGGGCGGCTTGCTCGCGCAGCCCTTTGACGTAATTCAACCCCAGGCGAACGCGCCGCTCTCCATTTTCTTCCTCGATGGTGCACAACCAATCCGAGCGCGTGACATCGATGGGATTGAAGTGCAGGCCGTGGCGCTGTGCGTCCTTCACCAACGTGGCCGGCGCATAAAAACCCATCGGCTGGTTATTCAGGATCGCGGCGGTAAAAGCAGCCAGGTAGCGGCATTTCAGATACGCGCTGGCATAGGCGATCAGTGCGAAGCTCGCGGCGTGCGATTCGGGAAAACCATACAGCGCGAACGCTGTGATGGATTGGACAATCGCATCCTGCTGCTTGCCGGTGATGCCGTTGCGCGTCATGCCATCGCGCAGCCGGGTTTCGATGTCGCGCATGCGGGCTTCCGACCGCTTGAACCCCATGGCGCGGCGCAGTTCCTCGGCTTCGCCTCCCGAGAATCCGGCCACGATCATCGCCATGCGGAGCAACTGCTCTTGAAATAGCGGGACGCCCAAGGTCCGGCGAAGCACCGGTTCAAGCGATGGATGCAGGCACTCGGCAGGCTCGCGGCCCTGCCGGCGGCGCAGAAACGGATTCAGCATCTGGCCGACAATAGGACCCGGCCGGATGATGGCCACTTGCACCACGATGTCGTAGAAGTGCTCCGGCCGCAGGCGAGGCAGGCACGACATCTGCGCGCGGCTTTCCACTTGAAACATTCCGATGGTGTCGGCGTTTTGCAGAGCTTGATAAACCACCGGATCGTCCGCCGGCAGATGCGCGAGGTCCACTTCTTCGCGATACGCGCTGCGAATCAGCTGGATGGATTCTTCGAGCACGGCCATCATGCCGAGGCCCAGCAGATCCACTTTGATGATGCCCATATCGGCGCAATCTTCTTTGTCCCACTGGATCACCACGCGGCCGGGCATGGTCGCCGGTTCCAGCGGCACGATGGAATCCAGATGGCCTTCACAAATCACCATGCCGCCGGAGTGCTGACCCAGATGGCGCGGCAGATCCTGGATGGTCATGTATAGATCCAGGAATTTCGCGATCATCGGATTTTGCTCGGGCGAGAAACCGGCTTCTGTGAACTGGCGCTCGGCGGTTTCCTTGGGATCGGTCCAGCCCCACGACGGAACCAGCGCCGAGATGCGCGCCAGATCCGTTTCGGGAAAGCCAAGCACTTTGCCGATGTCGCGCACGGCTGATCGGCCGCGATACGTGATCACGTTGGCGGTCATGGCCGCGCCCATTCGGCCGTAGCGTTCGTAGACATACTGGATAGCGCGCTCGCGCTGGTCGCCGCTCGGAAGATCGAGATCGATGTCCGGCCATTCTCCGCGCTGCTCCGAAAGAAAGCGTTCGAATAACAGTTCCATCTCGACAGGATCGATGGCGGTAATCCCGAGCGCATAACAGACCGCGCTGTTAGCAGCCGATCCGCGGCCTTGCACTAAAATGTTCTGGCGGCGGCAAAAGTCGACAATGTCCCAGACGATCAGGAAATAACCGGGCAGCGCGAGCTTTTCGATGAGCGCGAGTTCGCGATCAATCTGGCGGCGGGCGCGCCGGCGCAGATCGACAGATTTGGAATGATAGCGATTCATCGCGCCTTCTTCCACGCGTTTGCGCAGGAACGAATCCATCGTTTCCCCGGTCGGCGTGGGGTACCTGGGGAATTGATAGCCGAGGTCGGCGAGTGTGAATTGCAGGCGGTCGGAAAGCTCGCGTGTATTGGCGATGGCTTCGGGCAGATCGGAGAAAAGCCGCGACATTGCTTGCGCGTTTTTCAGATGCCGCTCGGAATTGATGGCGAGCAGGCGGCCGGCTTCGTGAATGGTGGTCTTGTGGCGGACGCAGGTGAGCACGTCGAGCGCTTCGCGGGAATCGGGCGTGGCGTGGCTCACGCCGTTGGTGGCGACGAGCGGCAAACGATGCTGCCGCGCGAAGTCCATTAAGGCTTGATTGAGCGCTTCTTTGGAGCGATTGAAGTGGCGCTGGAGTTCGACGAAAACATTCTTCGCACCGAACAGATCGAGGATGCGAGGATCGGGCCGCGACGCCAGGCAAACCAGGCCGCTTGCGAACTCGGCGAACTCTTCGGGAGCGGCCGCGCCTTCGCCTTTTTTGGCGCGCATTTTCATTCTGGTGATCAATCGGCACAGGTTCTGATAGCCGGTGCGAGTTTCGGCCAGCAGCGGATAACGATGACCATCGGTGCAAGTGATTTCGGCGCCGATGTGCGCGCGAATGCCGGCCTTTTTCGCGGACATGTGGAAACGGGCGGCGCCGGAGATGTTGTCGCGGTCGAGAATCGCCAGGGCAGGGAAGTCGAGCGCGGCGGCGCGGGAGACCAGCTCTTCGGGCACCGACGACCCTTCGAGGAAACTGAAGGCGCTGCGGCAATGCAGTTCGACGTACTCGCTAGTCATAGCTGCCTTCGATGAACCAGTGAGGATCAGAGTAGATGCGGTATAGAGCACCATTGGAAAGAGCGATGTCCCATTCATCGCGATTCCAGATGGTAGTGGTCCACCAATCGCCGGAAGTCCGCCATGGTCCAGCGGCGTTGAGCACCTTTCCGTGGATACCCGACGCCGTGATGCGAAGCGGGCGATTGCTGATCGAACTCGACATTGGCGGGAAGGGGTGGGCGGAAGAAGCGAAAAGCATGGCGGCCTGGGATTGGGGATTGGGGATTGGCAATTTGCGGTTGTGCGTTAACGAGGCGGAAAGGTTGGGGGTGGTGGGTATCCAGGAGTTGGGGGATGCCGACGTTGTTTTCGCCTACGATGCCTCGGATACGGGCTAGCGTCAGTTCCAGTTTGTCGGGCGCCGGCGTGACGGGGAGAAAGATGCCGGTTTGAACCGTGCGCGGATGCACAGGTTTGAGCACGAGCGAGATAGCGGTGGTGGGCGCCGTGGGTGGATGCACTTCCAGATCCATTTGCAGCAGCTTCAGCAGCGACTTGCTTTCGCGCATGGGCACCGGGAG
Organism: Bryobacterales bacterium; assembly: GCA_963713415.1. GTDB lineage: Bacteria > Acidobacteriota > Terriglobia > Bryobacterales > Bryobacteraceae > Palsa-89. Next base: position 1,127,370 of record CAVQLV010000004.1, read on the forward strand.
GCGCAGGGTGCGGATGTGCTCCGTGCGATCTTCGAGTTCCAAACGAATGACCACTTCATTGGCCGCCATGGCATTAGAAAGCAATCTCGCGCATTGATCGTTGAGCAGGCGTGCGATCAGGAACAGCAGCGGCTCCAGCAGGCTGACCGGAAGATCCAGCTCGATCCGGTCTTCATACGTGGTCTCCGGCTGGAAGATTTTGAGCGGGCGATGGATGGCGCCGCGAGCCAGTTGCTGCAAGTAGACACCCTGCGGTCCAAAGCGCTCGGCGAGGCCGTTTTCAGGCAATTGTGCCAGTTGATCCAGAGTGTAGATGCCCCAGCTTTCGAATACCTGGGCCATCTCTTCAGTGAGCGGAAGCGCGGCGACCTCGAGATCGTTCAGATTGGGCGCGACGGTGACACCGGGGAAATTGCGGGCCGCGAGAATGGCGGCATCGGCGGTTTCGGCAATGGCTACATTGACTTCGACATCCTCACCCGCGCGTTCGGCGATGGCTTCGGCGATCTGCCGCGGCGAACCATACAGGCGCTGCAGTCCATCAATGCGGAAGACGACGGTATCGGGCGCGGTCTGCTCGAAGGAAGGCGAAAAGCCGGCCGCGACCTGCGGCAAATCGATGGAAGGGCCGTGAATACAGGCGAACAGCATGCTCAGATCGCCTTTGCTTGGAATTGCGCCGTGACCGTGCGCACGGGCTTGCGCGACGCGGCTTCCAGTTCCACTTCGCGCAGGAGCGAGAAGCCGGGCGCGCCGGTCCAGATGGTTTTCCTGCGCTCGATATCGAGCATCAGCGACGCGCAGGATTTCGCGACCGGTTCTTTTTCGGCAAGCGCGAGAATGGTCGGCGTGTTTTCGATGGCGCGGCGGAAGCGATACCAGTAGGAAATGGGGATGCGGCTCGAAATGCGCGCGGGAACCTGGCAGAGGTCGAGCACGATGGCGCCGAATCCGCCCGCGTGGAGCAGGTAGTCGGCGGCTTTGAGCGCGTGCCCGGCATTGTGTCCGCAACGGATCCAGACCAGCTGCGAAAGAGCTACGCCGGCCGCGGCCGCCGATACAGGGTCGAAGGAATCGTCGGTGTCGACGTAAGCGCAGATTTCAAGCTGGGCCGTGGATGCGGCCAGCAGGGAATGGACCAGCGTGGTGCGTCCGGAGCTTTCCGGGCCGAGAATCTCCGAGATGGCGCCACGCGGAAAGCCCCCGGTCAGAGCATCGAGCGGCGCGATGCCGGTAGGAAGGCATTCCCGGATTTTGGCGTCCGGACGCAATCCAAGCGTAGTGACGCGAGCGGCGTTTGGGCTCATGCAAATTCGCCTTTTCTTCGCCACTCATATTGTGCTCACTTGATGTGAAGTTGTCAAGAGTACGGTCGAGCGCGAGACGTGCGCCGGGATTGGGATTGGCGCCTCACCTTGAACGCGGGACACCACGGGTGTAGACTGCACCAGAGGCAACTATGAATTCCAAACTGGTCTCCTTGGCTTCCGGCGTGACGCTCCCGCTGGCTCTGATCGCGGGCGCGGCCGGCATGATCTGGCTCCAGACCAGCGCGCACGCGGCGACGAATGTGGACCGGAAGGGCACCGTCGAAATGATCAAGGTGCACGGAAAATCGCTCGAAGGAAACCTGGAAGGCGATTCGCCGGATCGCGATGTATTCGTTTATCTGCCGCCCAGCTACGCCACAGAGAAGAACCGCCGTTATCCGGTGGTCTATTTTCTGCATGGATACGGCATCAATGCCGAGGCTTACTGGAAGCTGCTGACTGTCCCGGCCACCGCCGACAAGGAAATGACCGACGGGACCATCCACGAAATGATCCTGGTGAATCCGGACGCGTTTACGATTTACAGCGGCAGCATGTACTCGAACTCACCAACCACCGGCGATTGGGAGACCTACATCACGCACGACCTGGTGAATTACATCGACAGCCACTACCGCACCATCGCGAACCGCGACAGCCGCGGGCTGGCCGGCCACTCCATGGGCGGTTACGGAACGCTGCGGCTGGCCATGAAGTACCCGGAAGTGTACTCCAGCATCTATGCGATGAGTTCCTGCTGTCTGATGAATAACCCGGCTGCCCGCCCGCCCGCCAGAGCGCCGCAGCAGAACCAGGACAAAGAAGGAAAAGCCGCTCCGGCAGGCCGTGGACCCGGAGTGTTCGCGAAAGTTCTTTCGGCCGAAGCGGCCGCGTGGTCGCCGAATCCGCAGAACCCACCCAAGTTTTTTGACTTGCCCGTGGAGAATGACAAAGTTCGTCCTGAGATCGCGGCCAAGTGGGTCGCTAACTCGCCGCTCGCGATGGTGGATCAATACATCGAGAATCTGAAGGAATATCACGCGTTCATGATGGATGTCGGGCTGCAGGATGGCCTGTTGGCTTCCAACAAAGAAATGGATGCATCGCTCACCCAGATTGGAGTTCCGCATAAGTTCGAAACCTATGAGGGCAACCATACCAATCACGTGAAGGACCGGTATGAAGCCAACGTCCTCCCGTTCTTCTCGGAGAATTTGAAATTCACGGTGACTCGCGGCAAGCACCGGTAAAGCCGCACGCTGCCACGCTACAATGTTTTTTACTCTTGGGTTTTAGGCTTTAGGAGATATCGCAATGTCTGAGAAAACTGGCGACACTCGCCGCCGCTTGCTGCAACAAGCCGCTCTGGCGAGTGGCGCCGCGGCATTTGCCGCTCAGAAGGCTCGCGCCCAAACCGCCGATGCCAATACCCAATCGAGCGATGAGCCCGCCTGGAAGCACCTGTTTCCAGCCGGGTTTCGCAACGAGAGGATTAAGACTTCGGGTGCTGAGATCAATACCGTCATCGGCGGCTCCGGTCCTCCGGTTTTGATGTTTCACGGCGCACCGCAATCGCTGATCACCTGGCGTCTCATCGCGCCGGATCTTGCCAAGGAATACACGCTGGTGATGTGCGACCTGCGCGGCTACGGCGATTCCAGCAAGCCCGAGGACGGCGTCAACCACGCCAATCATTCCAAGCGCGCCATGGCGCTGGACGGCGTGGAGGTGATGCAACATTTGGGCTACGAGCGGTTCCGCATGGTCGGTCATGATCGTGGCGGCCGGGTTGGCCGGCGAATGGCGCTGGAACATCCCGATCGGGTCATGAAGCTGGCCGTAATGGACATCGTGCCGGCGCACTACCTCTATTCGCACGTCAACATCGATTTCGTCCAGGCCTATTTTCACTGGTTCAACTACCTGCGCAAGCCGCCAGGGCCGGAAGACGAGCTCCTGAAAATGAACCAGGCTTTCCAGGCGCGCGCCACCAACGAGATTCAGCGCGAATATTTGCGGACCTCGGCTACGCCCGCCAACATCCACGCCATGTGCGAGGACTACCGCGCCTCGGCTTCCATCGATCTCGGATACGATGCGGAGGACATCAAAGCCGGCAAAAAAATTCAGTGCCCGCTCCTGACTTTGTGGGCAGCCAACGGCGCCATGGGCAAGTTGTACGACGTGCTTTCCATCTGGAAAGAAGAAGGCGTCAACGTCAGCGGCAAGGGGTTGCCCGGCAACCACTCGCTGCAGGAGAGTGCGCCTGTGGAAACACTGGCGGAGTTGCAGCAATTCCTGCGCGGGTAGCGGCTTTGGTTTTGGCTTTCCTCCCAGCGAATCGCGCGCGGATTGGGTAATCTCAAGAAAAGCTCATCAGTTGCCCGGTAGCCGGAATTCGCATCGGCATGGAAAGTGTATCCAGCACACGCAGATTACCCTCCACGATCTTTCGCTGTGGCCTGGCAGTGGTGTTTGTCGCGGCCGCCCTGGGGCTGACTTTCCTTCTACGAAGTGTTGTTTCGACGGCGGGATATCTGTTTTTTTATATCGCCGTCATCGCCAGCGCGTGGTTCGGTGAAAAGTGGCCCGGCTGGCTCGCGGTGGTCCTCAGCGTGCTCGCGGTGGAGTACTTTTTTATCGCTCCGATTCATTCCTTTGCAGTGAATCCAGATTCCCTGCCGATCTTCGTTGAATTTGCTGTGTCGGCACTGGTGGTCAGTTGGTTCAGCTCGTGGCGAAGACAAGCTGAAGCAGAACTGCAACGCAGAGTAGAGGCACGGACCGCCGAACTGAAGCGCACCAATGAACAGTTGCTTGCGGAGATGGCCGAGCGCAAGCGGGCAGAAGAGGCGTATTACGAAGCGCAGGCCCAGCTCACTCGCATGACCCGCATGAGCGCGATGGGAGCGCTGGCGGCCTCCATCTCTCACGAGGTGAATCAACCGCTCGCCGCCGTGGTCACCAACGCGGACGCGTGCATGATGTGGCTCTCCAGCGAGCCGCCCAATCTGGAAGAGGTGCGAGCGGCGGTAGACAGCATCGCTCAACAAGGAACGCGCGCCAGCGAAGTAGTCCGGCACATTCGCGCCATGTTCACCAAGGGTACGCCGGAAAGAGCGAAGGTGCGGGTGAACGAGCTGATTCAGGAGGTGGGTATTCTCATCGAAGGCGCGGCTCTGAGAAATCAGGTTGCCCTCCATACCGAACTGGCCGCCGATCTCCCGGCCATCCTGGGAGACCGGGTACAACTGCAACAAGTGATGGTGAATCTGGTTCTGAACGGCATTGAAGCCATGTGCGAAGTTGCGGACCGGCCGCGGCGCTTGGTAATACGTTCGGATATGCAGAACTCCGATGAGGTGCTGGTAGCGGTGCGAGACTCCGGCACAGGCATCTCTCCGAACGATGAAAAGAAGGTTTTCGATCCGTTCTTCACCACCAAAGCCCAAGGGATGGGAATGGGCTTGTCTATCAGTAATTCCATCATCGAAGCGCATGGCGGGCGGCTGTGGGCTAGCAGCAACAGCGACTTTGGCACCACCTTCCAATTCACGCTGCCGGCTGAGCGCGACGAACCTGCGTCATGAAGGACTCCGATCCGATTGTTTTCGTGGTGGATGACGACGCGGCGGTCCGTGACGCCGTGAAGAGACTGATCGCGTCAATAGGCTTGCGAGTGGAAACCTTCGGGACGACACGCGAGTTTCTCAACGCCAAGCGCCCGGAGGCGCCGGCCTGCCTGGTACTGGACGTTCGTTTGCCCGACGCCAGCGGGCTGGAACTACAGCGTGACCTGGCCGCCGCCAACGTCCAGCTACCGATTATTTTCATCACCGGCCATGCGGATGTTCCCATGACCGTGCGCGCCATGAAGGCGGGAGCGGTTGAGTTTCTCACGAAACCCTTTCGGGGCCAAGAGCTGCTCGACGCAATCCAGGAGGCGATCGCAAGGGACCGCGTGGCGCGCAATGAGCGCACTCAAATGGCCGACCTCCGGGCCCGTTATGACTCCCTGACCGCCCGTGAAAAGGAAGTGCTGAAGCTGGTTGCCTCCGGGCTGCTCAATAAACAGGTCGGCGCCGAGCTGGGCACCAGCGAATTAACCGTCAAAACCCATCGCGGAAGAGTGATGGAAAAGATGCGTGCCGAGTCCCTAGCCGACCTGGTCCGAATGTCGGAAAAACTGAATCTTTCGGACCCAAATAATAAGTAGTCATCTCCTACTAACGTAGGATGCAAATGCGACCGGAGACTGCTTATGATGAAGCCAGATGAAGATCGTGGAGAAGAGTCCCAACGGCGCGGCTGGCAGCTACCCGGCCCCGCCGTCGAATCTCCATTGTGGACGACGATGCGTCAATCCGCGAGGCGCTCAAGAGCCTGATGAGATCGGTCGGATTCCATGTGGAGGCCTTCGCGTCGGCGGAGGCATTCCTGGCTTCCGAGCGCCTGGATGACACTGACTGTCTCATTCTGGATGTCTCGTTGCCCGGGATGAGCGGCTTCGAGCTTCAGAACAATTTGAAGATGGAGCGGCGCCCCATACCTATCGTTTTTATCACCGCGCATTCCGATGAGGCGTCGCGAGAGCGGGCCCTCAAAGGCGGCGCGATCGATTTCTTGAGTAAGCCTGTTCGCCGGGAAGCCCTCTTCAAGGCGATTGACGCCGCAATTACGCCTGCTCCCGGACCCCGTCAATTGTAACTGATTGAGTTGCCGAAAACCCGCTTACCCAGGATGCCTCAGATGGCTGTGGAAATGTCAAAACCGGGCAGCCATCTCCTACTAAGAGAGGATAGCATCCAACCGCGAGAGGCCCTACGATGTCTTATACACGAGAGTGGTCCTTTATTTCGGCCTCCGCTCAGTCAACTGCGGCAGCCGAAAGACAGCTTGACGGGGGACGACAAAATGACTAGCGGCAAGACACTGGAAGACGCTACCCACGACTTCGTTCCTCAAACTCTGGAGGAAACGAAGTGGGTAGTGGGAGGACGGCAGGGAGCCGCGGCGCGACTGGGAAGGGCTCGAACCACTTTGATTGGCAAGATGCGGCGGCCAGGGATTGAGCCCGCGGGGGACGAAGCAGGCGGCCAGAGCGGGAGCCGCGAGGAAGCATGCGGGGCGATGGTATGAGCGCGACGAGCAGCCTGATTTTAACAGCGGTAACTGGACGGGAAGACCCCATCGATCCGCGGGAACCAATGGGCGCGCTCAGCGAGTACTACCGGGCGTTCAACAGCCGCGATCTTGCTTTGATGCAATTCAACTGGGCTCGTTCCGACGAGATCTCCATGGCCAGTCCCTTTGGCGGCATTCGGCGCGGCTGGCCAGACATTCGCGAAGGCTATGAGCGTGTTTTCAATGCGCGGGCGACCATCAACGTCGTGTTTCAGGATTATACGATTCATCATCTCGGTGAGATGTTCTACGCCGTGGGACGAGAGTTGGGCGAGCTGAAAGGGCACAACCTCTCGCTGGACCTAAAGTTTCGCACCAGCCGCGTGTTCCGGTTGAGCGGCGGGCGATGGCGTCAGATTCATCATCACGGATCGATTGACAGCCCCGAGCTTCTGCTCCGCTATCAGGCAGCGATTCGCTGACTCGCGGGCGGCAGGAAGAAGGCCAAAGAGCAGTAACCGGTAAGAGACGAAAAGGAGGGTCCGTGGAAGGTGCGGGCATTCATGGCGCACAACTGATTTTGTTGCTTCTGTTGCTCTTCGTCGCCGGTTTCGCGGCGCTTGCAAGAAAACTTCGGACGCCCTATCCAATCGTGCTGGTGGTGGCGGGGCTGCTGCTCAGCTTTGTGCCGGGAATGCCTAAGGTCATCCTGGACCCGAATCTTATTTTCCTGGTGGTGCTGCCGCCTTTGTTGTACGCGGCGTCGTGGGTTACGTCCTGGCGGGAACTCTCGCGCAACCTGGTAAGCATTTTGATGCTGGCTTTTGGCCTGGTGGGATTCACTGTATTGGGTGTCGCCGCCGCGGGCCCTTGGTTGTTCCCGGGTTTCGATTGGCGCATCGGATTTGTTTTAGGCGCAGTGGTGGCTACCACGGATACGATTGCCGCAACGTCCATTGCCAAGCGGATAGGATTGCCCAAACGCCTGGTCGACCTGCTGGAAGGGGAAAGCCTTCTCAACGATGCCACTGGACTGGTGGCCCTGGAATTCGCTGTCGCGATGGTGGTGCACGGTCAAAACCCGACCATCGGGTCCGGCTTGCTGCGCCTTTCGTATCTCACCTTCGCCGGCCTCGGCAGCGGCCTGATCCTGGCGTGGATCGTGGAGTGGTTCGAACATCGGATTGACGACGGACCAATCGAGATCGCCATCAGCTTTCTGGTTCCTTACGCGGCGTACCTGACGGCGGAAGCGATGCATGCTTCGGGCGTGCTGGCGGTGGTGGCAGCCGGGCTGTATCTGGGCCGCAGGAGTTCGCAGTTCTTCTCTCCCGCAGTCCGGCTGCAGGCCCGCGCCGTTTGGGATTCGCTTACTTTCATTTTGAACGGGCTAGTGTTCGTCCTCATCGGTTTGCAGCTTCCTTCCGTGCTGGCGGGTGTCAGCGAGCTGAGTACCCGGCGGCTGGTTCTTTATGGTGTTTTCTTCAGCATCTTCCTGATCCTGCTCCGCTTGATCTGGGTATTTCCAGGAGCGCATTTATCGTATTTCATCCGCGGGCGTCTGCTTCACCACAACGAGAAACGGCCCGGAGCGCGCGAGATCTTCATTATCGGTTGGACCGGGATGCGCGGGGTAATCGCGCTCGCAGCGGCGATGTCGCTACCGCAAACCCTCGCCAATGGCAACCCCTTTCCCCATCGGGACCTGATTGTATTTTTGACATTTTCCGTGATTCTGGTGACGCTGGTCGTCCAGGGTCTGACACTCCCATGGGTGATCCGGATGCTAGGGCTCGCGGAAACGTGCGGCCCGAAGTTCGAAGAGCAGGAGGCGCGCCGGCTGGTGCTTCAGGCCGCGCAGGCACACCTGGAAGACATGCGCCGGCGCGATCCATCTAGATTTGCCGGGGTCTACGACGACTTGGAGCAGCACTATCAGCAACGTTTGGCGGGCCTGAGTGGTCTCACCGAGGAACAAAACAAAACGAGCTTGGAACAGTACTTCCAATACCTGGATCTTTCGCGCACGTTGCTGGAGGTGGAACGCCACACAGCCTTACGCCTCCGCGACGAGGGCCGCATCAGCGATGAAACATTGCGGGAGTTGGAGTACGAGCAGGATTTGACTGAAACCCGGCTCACCGCGGCCACGGAAGGTCGATAACCGGCGTACGCGGTAGTCTCAAGTGCGCGGATGGTTTGGGGGCGCTCAGGATCTGCGGGACGACTGCGAGGAGGGTGAAATATTCGGAGGAGGGGCGTCAGCCGGCTCACCCTCACGATTCGCATCGTGGGCCGAGCCGGCTGATGCCGTGCGTTGGCGAGACTGCTCACCGGCCTTATTCACCGACCCGGAGATTGTTAGTCACCGAGAAAGCGCCGTGGACCCCGTTGGCGCGAATGTACACGGTGTTCTTGTCGGCCTGGCTGTCAACCACGCCCTCCAGCGTCACATGGCCGTTTTTCACGATAATGCGGATGGGTTTGATTACCCCCAGCGCGTAGCGATTCAGCGGAGTGTATCCGTAGATCGCCCGATAAAGCGACCGCCGCAAGTGATCGTCATGGCCTGACAGCGGCAGCACTTCGATTTGGTTATCCACCTTATCCACTCCATCGATGGACTTCACCACTTTTTCCGCATTCGTCTTCAATATCGGGAGGGTCACCTGACCCGCCAGGGTTACGCAATTGCCGTCCACGCGATACGCCAGATTGTCGAATACATCCAGATAGGGAAGCATCACCAGTTCGTGGCGGACTTCTTTGTTGATACGGGCTGTCGCCGGGTCATTCTGGGCGAAAGCCATTCCGGTTGTCAGTACTGCGATTGCAAGAATGTACTTGATCATTGTGATCTCCTTGTAGATTGAGAATCCGAAATACAACTGTGTTCATTAGCGCCGGTGTACATCCACGGAGCGGACTCTTCCGGAGCTGAAGTCGACCGAGCATGAGAACGAGAACCTTTCCACGGCAAATCCTCGTTTGCCATTTACCGTGCCAGTGACCCAATCGTGGCGTCCTGGCGCGTTATCTGGGATTGTGCGTTCGAAAGTGACATACGGATATCCGTTCCGATTGAGCCGATCTGTCACCGCGTCCTGGCAGATTCGGATGGCTCTCGCCATCGGGAATCCTCCCGAGCCGGGGCTGGGCCAAGGCCCGTGACCAGGCGCAGGCGTCGGCCCCGGCGTCCACGACCCACCTCCAGAACCGCGCCACTGGAGATCAAAAGCGTAGACACCCCGGCCGCCTTTGGGGTCGTTGATCCGAATCGCGGCTCTGCCCCTGGTGGTGCGGGGATCCTGAACCAGCCCCACTGTTCCTCTTCCGTTGATCCTGACGAAGCGGAAGTCCACCGGATTGGGCGGCAACGGAGCGTTGCACTGGAAGCGCCGCCATTCAGCCGGCTGACCGCCAATGGTTGTCAGCAGACCCACGTCGCCGGAGATTTCCACCTCTGCGGTGCCGTCCACATTTACTTCAATGGTGCATCTTCCGTTTCCGCCAACGCCGGTGATCGTGGCCCGGCGGGACACGGGGTTCGCATACGCTGGCTGCACAAGGACAGCGAGCATCGCCGCCCCCAGTAATATTTGCTGATTCATGATGAAGTCCTCTTATTTCGGCAGCATTGCGGCCTGACCGGTCTCTACAGTTGCTCCGGCGCGACCCTGAGATGATCGGAGATGTGCGCGGTTGCTTTCAATGCTTGAAGATGAGCCAGGCTGCGGTCGGCATCGGAATCCACCACGCCTTCGAGCGTGACCCAACCATCCTTCACGATGATGTGAATAGAAGGAGCGCCACGGGTGCCGTATTTTTCCAACGGCTGTTTTTCATAGATGGCGCGATACACGTTCATGCGAAGCGCGTCATCGCGTCTGGATGAAGGCAAAACTTCGATGTGATTTACGACATTCTCCACGCCGTCCAGGCGCACCAGCATGCGTTCGGCATTTTGCTTGACGCTGTCCTTTACCACTTGTCCCGATAAAATGATGGTCCGGCCTTGTACTTCGAACCGCACGGTGTCGAATACTCCATAAGACGGAAGCACGGCGAGTCTTTCATGGATAGTCCACTCAAAGTTATCCAGCGTCCTTCCGGCCCATTTATGCTCTTGCGCGGAGGCGCAAAACGCCACGAATAGCACCGCGCATCCGAGCGTCGAAATCCTTTGCATCAAATTGTTCTTCATTTGTTTCATCGCTCCGCGTTTCGATGGGGCAATCGGTACTCCAGAGGCCACACGAATGCTTTCGATGAGTCCGCATGGTTTGTCTTCAGCAGGTTGGGAGCAGTTTGATGACACAGCTGCGGTGAGTGGAAGCTGATGGGTGGAACGCGGTGACGTTATCGTGCGACTCGGGTGGCCACCGGGTGACAGGACGCGACAGGTACGGCGAGGTGACCCCACTGTCGAAGGCGTGTCGATTGGTTGACGTGACTGTTCAAAATCTGGCAATGGCATGCGGATTCAGGTCGCCACAGATCCGGCCTCGGCACGCTCGATCAGACATTCAGGCCTATTTCTGCGCGTTACCTGTAGTTACGCTTTTCCTTTGGCAACCGCGGTGCTTCCTGGGAGACCATGAGCACGAGGGAAGCAGAGAAGTACGACGTTGTTGTGTTTGGCGGCGGCACTGGCGGTAAATTGGTGGCTTGGACGATGGCCCAGCAAGGCCAGCGAACCGCCGTCGTCGAGCGGAAGTATATCGGCGGATCGTGCCCCAATATCGCCTGTCTGCCGAGCAAGAACATCATTCATACGGCGAAGGTGGCGTCACTCTTTGGAAGGCATCAGGAATTCGGAATCCAGGCTGAAAATATATCCGTCAGCATGACCGGAGTGTACGCACGCAAGCGTAAGATGGTCGACGGCATCGTCCAGGTTCACCTGGATAAGTATCACGCAGCCGGCGACGAGTTAATTCTCGGTGAGGGCAAATTCGTTGGGCCGCGCACCCTGCAGGTCGACTTGCACGACGGCGGCCAGCGGATACTGACTGCCGACCGCGTGTTTGTGAATGTTGGTACCCACGCAACTATACCCGACATACCTGGGTTGCGAGATGCAAGGCCCATGACGCATGTCGAAGTGCTCGATTTGGAACGCCTTCCCGAACATCTGATCGTCTTGGGAGGCGGTTATGTTGGGCTGGAGCTGGGCCAGGCCATGCGCCGGCTGGGGAGCCGCGTCACGTTAATTGAGCGCGGCCCACAATTGGCGTCCAGCGAGGACGGTGATTTCGCCCAGGCGATTCTTGAGCTATTCCGCGACGAAGGAATCGAAGTTCTGCTCAACACGGAGGTTCGCAATGTCACAGGCGTTTCTGGCGAACGGGTAACGCTCCAAGTCCAAGGCGAAGGTGGTACCCGGTCCCTAGAAGGAACCGATATCGTCGCCGCGGTGGGGCGTACGCCGAACACACAGGGAATCGGTCTGGAGCAAGCTGGAATCAAGGTCACGGAAAAGGGTCACATCCAGGTGAATGATCGCCTGGAAACAACGGCGCCGAACGTATGGGCGATCGGGGAGGGCGCGGGCAGCCCATATTTTACGCATGTATCGGAGGACGACTTTTTCGTCATTCAGGCGAATCTCAGCGGGGGCCACCGCACCACGCGTGACCGGCTGATCCCTTACTGCGTCTTTACCGACCCGCCACTGGCGCGCGTCGGCCTAAGCGAGACACAGGCTCGGGAAAACGGGATCGCATATCGGGTTGTGTCCCTGCCGATGACCGCCATCTGGCGGCCCTGGACACTCTCTGAGACTCGTGGGTTTATGAAGGCCCTGGTGGATGCCCATAGCGATCGTATTCTTGGATTCGGCGCTTTTGGGCCTGAAGCAGGGGAACTGATGGCTACCGTTCAGGTCGCCATGCTGGGAGGGCTGCCGTATAGCACTTTGCGAGATGCCGTGTTCGCCCACCCCACCATGACGGAGGGCTTGAAATCCCTGTTTGCGGGCGTGAGGGCGGCAGCGGATAAGGTGGTTGAGAAGCCGGAATACGCGCGATCATCGGCGCATCCAGCGGAATTGCGAAACGCGTAATGGTCCATGCACGAAGTCGCGGGCAGCGAAGCGATCCAAAGTGACGCGCTAGGCGCGTGGGGGAGTCTGCGCAATCACTGGCCGGAGTACCTGATGGAGGCGGGTGAACTGGGTGCATACCTGTTCGCCGCCTGCGTCTTTGCCACCTTGCTGCAGCACCCCGCTTCGCCGGTGCGGCACTTCCTTGCCAGCGCCGCCCTCCGCCGCCTGGTGTACGGGGTGGCGATGGGCTCCATGGTGATCGCGATTATCCTCTCGCCGTGGGGCAAACAATCGGGAGCTCATTTCAATCCGGCTGTGACCTTCACCTTTTATCGTTTGGGGAAAGTGGAATTGTGGGACGCGCTGTTTTACGGCGCTGGACAATTCCTGGGCGCGATTGGCGGTGTAACGCTGGCTGCGTACTTGTTACGCGGCGCTCCCGCCGACCCAGCCGTGCGGTACGCCGCGACAACACCTGGCATCTATGGCAACGCTGTGGCGTTCGTGGCCGAAGTGACGATCTGTTTCATTTTGATGAGCACGGTGTTGTTCGTCTCCAATGACCAAAAGCTGGCAAGATACACGCATTACTTTGCCGGAGCATTGGTCGCGCTATACATAGCGTTCGAATCGCCGCTTTCCGGGATGAGTGCGAACCCAGCGCGATCCTTTGGCTCCGCATTGTATGCCGGCTATTGGCAGGCGCTTTGGATCTATTTCATCGCGCCACCTGCGGGTATGCTGCTGGCCTCGGAGGTTTTTCTGCGAGTTCACGGCGGCGCCGCTCCCTATTGCGCGAAACTGCACCACGCCAATAACAAGCGCTGCATATTCCGTCACTGCGGATATCGAATCCCGCCGGGACGGGAGTGTTGACGAAGTTGAGGCGCTCCGCCCACCGACGAACTGATGGCACTCTACCAAAAATCTTCGGACTCTCGCTCAAAAGGCGCTTCGGCGTTCTCCGGCTACACGAATGGGAGCGAACGCCAACTCCAACAGCACGGGTTGGTTCGCTGGGTTAACCTGAGAAGGGCTCAACCAGTTGCCGCGTTGGGCGGCGCCTCAGCCAGGGATCGGAAGGGTCCAGGTGAGCTCTCGATCTTGGCAGCCTGCGTGCACATGTAAAGGAGACGAGATGAAAGCCACACAACAACTTCACAACCTGGGCCAGAGTCTTTGGCTCGACAACATTACTCGAGACTTGCTGAACACCGGGACGCTTAAGCGTTACATCGATGAGCTGTCGGTGACGGGGCTCACTTCCAATCCTACGATCTTTGATCACGCCATCAAGAACAGCACTGCCTATGATGCGTCCATTCGCGAGAAAGTCCGGATCGGCAAATCGGAGGAAGCGCTGTTCTTCGAATTGGCGCTCGAGGACATTCAAAGGGCTGCCGATTTGTTTCGCCCGGCTCATAACCGGACCGATGGCGTGGATGGCTGGGTGTCGCTCGAAGTCTCGCCGCTGCTGGCGTACGATACCAATAGCACGCTGGCCGCGGTCAAGGATTTAGCCGCACGCGGAGCGCGGCCCAACCTGTTTATCAAGATTCCAGGCACAAAGGAAGGTTTGCCCGCCATCGAGGAGTCGATCTTCGCTGGCATCCCCGTCAACGTTACGCTTCTATTTTCGCGTGAGCAATATCTGGCTGCCGCCGAAGCGTTCCTGCGAGGCGTGGAGCGGCGAATCGAGGCGGGGCTCAATCCCAATGTTGGCTCGGTTGCATCGGTATTTATAAGCCGTTGGGACGTGGCCGTAGCCGATAAAGTTCCCGCCAACCTTCGTGACCAGCTCGGCATCGCGGTCGCGCAGCGGATCTACCAGGCCTATCGGGAGCTGCTTGGCTCGGAGCGCTCGCAGCGCCTCACCAACTTCGGCGCCCGTCCGCAACGTTTGCTTTGGGCGAGTACGGGAACTAAAGATCCTAAATCATCGGACATTCTCTACATCAAAGCGCTGGCATCGCCGTTCACCGTGAATACCATGCCCGAGGGAACCCTGAAGGCGTTCGCTGATCACGGCGAACTGGGCGCTAGTATGCCCGCAGACGGCGGCGAAAGTGAACGCGTGCTGGCGCAGTTCGCCAAGAGCGGCATTGATATCGACGCTCTGGCCGCCCAGCTACAAGACGAGGGCGCGAAATCGTTCGTGAAGTCTTGGAATGAACTGATGAGCGTGATCACCTCCAAGGCAGCCGAGCTCAAAAAGGCCAGTTAACGAGCCCGGAGCTCTCCCGATGAATGTTCTGGTCGTCGACGTTGGCGGCACTCACGTAAAGCTTCTCGCCAGCGGCCAAAGCACGCCGCTCCGGTTCGATTCCGGGCCGTCGTTGCTTCCGAAACTCATGGTCGCTGGAACCAAGAAATTGGCTGCAGGATGGAACTACGAAGCCGTGTCGATTGGCTACCCCGGGCCGGTGCTTCGCGATCGGCCAGTCGCGGAGCCGCGCAATTTGGGTCGCGGCTGGGTTGGGTTCGATTTTGAAAAGGCATTCGGACATCCCGTGAAGCTTATTAATGATGCGGCCATGCAGGCCTTGGGGAGCTACCAAGGCGGAAAGATGCTGTTTCTGGGATTTGGAACTGGCCTGGGAGCAGCGATGATTGTGGATAGCATCATCGAGCCGATGGAGCTTGGGCACTTGCCTTACAAGCGGCACACCTATGAGCACTATGTCGGTGAACAAGGGTTGGAACGCCAAGGCAAACACAACTGGCGGCGGCAGGTGGCCGACGTCGTGGCCCGCTTGGTGGCGGCGCTCGAACCGGATGACGTTGTCCTGGGCGGCGGCAACGTAAAGCTCCTCGATCCGTTGCCGAAAGGAACGCGGGCCGGCGATAACGCCAACGCGTTCGTCGGAGGATTTCGACTTTGGGAGCCCGAGCCGGGAGTCGGGCGCCGCGGAACAGCAGCGCCGTATAAACACAACAAGAAATGAGGACCAAGGACATGGAAACCATCTTAGAATCGATCCCTGAAACCCCGCTCACGGAGCGCGCGGCCTGGAAAGAACTCAATCTTCATGCTCAGAAGGTCCGCCGGCAGCATCTTCGAGAGCTCTTTGCGGCCGATCCGGAGCGCGGCAAACGTTTGACCTGCGAGGCCGCGGGCCTTTATCTCGATTACTCCAAGAACCGGATCACTGATCAGACCGTAACCCTCTTGCTTCAACTGGCCAAAGAGTCCGGGCTGCGAGGGCGGATTGACGCCATGTTCAGTGGCGAAAAGATCAACCGGACGGAGAACCGCGCCGTGCTGCACGTGGCGCTTCGGGCGCCGCAGGGCGAATCCATCCTGGCCGACGGTCACGACGTTGTTCCTGACGTACACCAAGTGCTTCAGAAGATGGCCGGCTTTTGCAACCGCGTCCGCAGCGGAGCCTGGACGGGCCATACCGGCAAGCGCATTCGCAATGTCGTAAACATCGGCATTGGCGGGTCGGACCTGGGACCGGTTATGGCGTATGAAGCGCTGAAATACTATAGCGATCGCGCGATGATATTTCGCTTCGTTTCCAACGTCGATGGCACGGACTTCGCCGAGGCGGTTCACGATCTCGATCCCACCGAGACGCTCTTCATCGTTTCTTCGAAGACTTTCACTACGCTCGAAACGATGACCAACGCTCACACCGCTCGCGAATGGTCGATGAAAGCCCTGGGGGGCGACCCGAAATCGGTGGCACGCCACTTTGTCGCCGTCTCCACCAACGCGGCCGAGGTATCGCAGTTCGGCATCGATACGGCCAACATGTTCGGATTCTGGGATTGGGTGGGAGGACGTTACTCCATGGATTCGGCGATCGGCCTTTCCACCATGCTCGCCATTGGCCCGGACAACTTCACGGCCATGTTGCAAGGCTTTCACGAGATGGACGAGCACTTCCGCACGGCGCCCTTCGAGCGCAATCTGTCCGTCCTCATGGGCCTGCTGGCGGTCTGGAACAATAATTTCCTGGGTGCGGAAACCGTCGCCGTGCTGCCGTATGAGCAGTATCTGAAGCGCTTCCCGGCTTATCTCCAGCAGTTGACTATGGAGAGCAACGGCAAGCACGTCACGTTGAATGGGACCGAAGTGGGGTATCAGACCGGCCCCATTTATTGGGGTGAACCGGGAACCAACGGCCAGCACTCTTTTTATCAGTTGATTCACCAGGGCACCAGGCTCATCCCTTGTGATTTTATTGCTTTCGGCCGGCCACTGAACGCGCTCGGTCGCCATCACGACATCTTGCTCGCGAATGTGTTGGCGCAAGCCGAGGCGCTGGCCTTCGGGAAGACGCGCGAACAAGTGCAGGCGGAAGGCACTCCCGATTGGCTGGTTCCGCACCGCGTCTTCGAAGGGAATCGCCCGTCGAACATGATACTGGGCGAGCAACTCACGCCCGCGATGCTGGGAAAGCTGGTCGCTCTCTACGAGCACTCCGTTTTCACGCAGGGCGCGATTTGGGGCATCGATTCGTTCGACCAATGGGGCGTCGAGCTGGGCAAGGTGCTGGCGCAGCGGATTATCCCGGAGTTGGAAAGCCCGGAAGAACCCAAACTGCAGCACGACAGTTCGACCAACGCCTTGATCCGCCGCTATCGTAAGAACACGTCCGCCTGAGAGGGCAGGGCATTTGGACAGCGCGCGATCACGCGGCGGCTCGAACATATCACTTGGAAGTGGAGGATGTGGTTTTTGGCGTCTGGATGTCGCGGCCAAGTGAGAAGTTCCTAATTGAGCCAAGTAGAAAGTTCCTCTTGACAGCCGAAAGGCAGAAGGATGGAACGAATCGCGATGAGCCAAGAGGAACGGGACTGGTTAGATTGGCTGAAACGAGCCCAGGAAGGAAGTATGAGCCAACGGGAAGCTGCCCAGAAAATGGGAGTGAGCGACCGTTGGGTGCGCCAGCTTGTGAAGCGCATGGCCAAGCAAGGGGATGCGGTGGTGGTGCATGGGCTGCGGGGGCGGCCGTCCAATCGCAAGCTTCCGGCTGAGATGCACAGACAAGCTCTGGCGATCCTGAAGCAGCCGGATTGGCACGATTTTGGACCGACGTTCGCCGCCGAACAGTTGGCCAAGCGGCACCAGATCCAGGTGGGCAAAGAGACCCTGCGGGGATGGATGATGGAAGCCGGATTGTGGAAGAGCAAATCGCGCCGGCTGCAAGAGGTGCACGGTTGGCGGCCGCGGCGGAATGCCTTTGGGGAGCTGGTGCAATGGGACACCTCGGAGCACGACTGGCTGGAAGGCAGGGGGCCAGTGCGTTACCTGGTGCGGATGATCGATGACGCCACCAGTTGGAGTTGGGGGCGTTTCGTAGAACGCGATGCGACCCGGCACAACATGGGAGTGCTGTGGGAGTACCTGGAGAAAAATGGGCGCATGGTGGATGTCTACACCGATCGAGATTCCATGTTCACGGTTCCGCCACGACCCGGAGAGAGCCCCGACCAACAGCGCCAGGCAGACCGCCTGACACAACTGGGGCGAGCCTTGCGTGAGTTGGGAATCGGTTCGATTTTGGCCTATTCTCCCCAGGCCAAAGGACGCATTGAACGCAGTTTTTTAACGGCGCAAGATCGATTGGTGAAGCATCTGCGTTTGGCGAAAGTGTCGACTCTGGAAGGCGCCAATGCGTTTCTGGAGAAAGAGTATTGGCCGGAATGGAATGCGCATTTCGCCCGGCCGGTTGCAGACTTCCCCAACCAGCATCGGGCGCTGACACCGCCACTGGACCTGGCCGCCATTCTGAGTCACGTGGAAGAGCGGGTGATCGGCAACGACTACACGTTCTCCTTCGCCGGCCATCGCTACCAGATCGCGCGCGCTGCGGCGCAGGCTGGCATGCGACGCCAGCGGCTGGGCGTGGAACTCCGCCTCGACGGCGAGTTGAAGGCGCGCTATCAGGGTGGCTACGTGGAGATCAGCGAGTGCGGCGTGCGGGCCATCGCGGTTGCGCCGAAGACCAGCAAGCCAGTTCGCAAAGACCACAATGCGGGAGGTCGGAGTAATTGGATGCAGGGCTTCTTCGATCGCCCCAGCCCACCGCTGTGGAAGTTGATTGGAGACTGAGGTGAAAACCCAATATGGAAGGCGCGCTTCTTTAAAGCCCAAAGCCTCAGCTCAGAGGTTTCACCAAAGCAATGGATCCCGGCTCGTCAAAACCCTCCTGGCGCTCCGGAAACACTCACGGGTTTTGCGTCACAGGAGGGCATCCGCCGATTGCTTCGGAGCCAACCCCGTCGCCTCGGCTTTGGGCAACCGCCCCAGGCGCGACCCCGGTGCGGCTGTGCGAACATACCATGAGGGTCTCAAGCCGACCCTCAAAACCGGAACTTTCTACTTGGCTGGAAACCGGAACTTTCTATTTGGCTCCGACATTTTTGGCGTCTGGTTCTGCTCTGACCAGTCTTACTCGAACAACGTCCGCAAAAGCCGTTGACCGCATTTGAACATGGCGTCAGCTATTCGACAGGCTGAAATCCGCTTCGCACGGAATCAGCCTACAAATGAAGAGCCCCATATCCTGGACTCGCGCGTGCAAAAGCTCAAGGGAGGAATCATCAATGCAACTTGGAATGATCGGACTTGGACGAATGGGCGCCAACATGGTGCGGCGGCTCCTGCGGGGCGGCCAGGAGTGTGTGGTGTTCGATAGGTCGCCCCAAGCAGTGGAAGAGCTTGTTCGGGAAAAGGCTGTGGGTGCTGTCGATTACAGAGATCTGGTGAAAAAGCTGGAGCCCCCCAGGGCGCTTTGGATGATGGTGCCAGCGGCGGCGGTGGACGAAACCATTTCCAAGCTTGCGCCGTGCCTGGAGGAGGGGGACACGCTCATCGACGGTGGTAATTCTTACTACGTCGACGACATTCGGCGCTCCAAGGAACTCGCCTCAAAGCGGATCCATTACATGGATGCTGGCACCAGCGGCGGCGTATGGGGTTTGGAACGGGGCTACTGCATGATGATCGGCGGCGAAGGAGACGTGGTGAAGCGTCTGGATCCGATCTTCAAACAGCTTGCTCCCGGCCTGGGCGATATTCCGCGCACGCCGGGACGGGAGAAGATCGACGGCACCTCTGAGCTTGGTTACCTGCATTGCGGCCCGAATGGCGCTGGCCATTTCGTCAAGATGGTCCATAACGGGATTGAGTACGGCATCATGGCAGCGTACGCCGAGGGGTTGGGAGTCTTGCGCGCGGCCGGCATCGGCAAGCAGATCGGTGCGATCGATGCCGAGACAACGCCATTGCGCGACCCGGAGCACTATCAGTACGATCTGAACCTGCGCGACGTCGCGGAGGTGTGGCGCCGCGGCAGTGTCATCGCTTCCTGGCTGCTGGATTTGACGGCCGCGGCGCTGGTGGAAGACCCAGCGCTATCGAAGTTCGCCGGACGGGTTTCCGATTCGGGTGAAGGGCGCTGGACCATCAAAGCCGCCATCGATGAGGGTGTTCCTGTGCCGGTGCTCGCTACCGCGCTCTATGAGCGCTTCAGCTCGCGCGGGGATGCGGATTATCAAGATAAGCTGCTGTCGGCTATGCGCTACCGCTTCGGTGGCCACGTCGAAAAGCCAGGCGGCAAGCAGGCCGCATGAGAGGACAACCATGAGCGATTCTCGTTCCGATGCCTTGGTCTTTTTCGGTGCCAGCGGCGACTTGGCATACAAGAAGATTTTTCCCGCGCTACAAGCCATGTCGAAGCGCGGGACTCTTGACGTGCCGGTGATCGGCGTAGCCAAATCCAATTGGAATCTGGACCAACTCCGCGCGCGAGCCCGCGAGAGCATTGAGAAACACGGTGACTTTGATGCCGCCGCTTTCGATAAACTTTGCCGCTTGCTGCACTACATCGATGGCGATTACAACGATCCCGCTACCTTCAGCGCTCTGCGCCGGGAACTCGGTTCCTCCCAGCGTCCCGCGTATTACCTGGCCATCCCGCCGGTGCTTTTCGGCCCGGTTGTGGAGGAACTCGGAAAATCGGGCTGCAGCCAGAACGCACGCGTGATTGTCGAGAAACCGTTCGGAACCGATCTGGAGTCCGCGCGGAAACTGAATGCCATTCTGCTCAGCATATTCCCCGAGAAGGCCATTTTTCGCATCGATCACTATCTCGGCAAGCTGCCGGTTCAGAGCCTGATTTACTCGCGTTTTGCCAATTCATTTCTGGAGCCTTTCTGGAACCGCACGCACATCGCGAGTGTACAGATCACCATGGCCGAGAATTTTGGAGTCCAGGGCCGCGGTGCATTTTACGATGAGACCGGCACCATCCGCGATGTGGTCCAGAATCACCTTTTCCAGGTCTTAACCAATCTAACCATGGAGCCGCCGGTGAGGATGGATAGCGAGTCCATCCGCGACGAAAAGGTCAAAGTGGTGAAGGCCATCGCGCCGCTTTCCGGGGACAACGTCATTCGCGGGCAATTTCGCGGCTACCGATCGGAAAAGGGCGTGGCGCCCGAATCGAAGACGGAGACCTTCGCGGCCCTTCGGTTGGAAGTCAATTCCTGGCGCTGGCAGGGCGTTCCTATCTACATCCGTGCCGGAAAATGTTTGCCGGTCACCTGCACCGAATTACTGATCCGGTTGCGCCGGCCGCCCCGCCTGTTCCCGGCCGCTCCCGAACCGAATTACTACCGTTTCCGGATCAACCCCGATGTAACCATTGCTCTCGGCATGATGGTCAGATCGCCGGCTGATGAGATGATTGGCGATCCGATCGAGATGCTTGCTCGGGAAGATCCGCGCGCTGACGAAATGGATGCGTATGAGCGGCTGCTGGACGACGCGATGGCCGGTGATGCAACGTTATTCGCTCGCGAGGATTACGTCGAGGAAGCGTGGCGAATCGTCGAACCCCTGCTCAAGGCGAACACTCCCGTGTACGACTATGATCCGGGCACATGGGGGCCTGCTCAGGTGGAGCAGCAAATTGTGCCCCAGGATGGTTGGCACAATCCGATGGTGAAGGCGCCGCCGGCCGCGAACACGGGAATTCGCGCCGCGTAAACCGGATCGCGCGAGGGGGAGCAATGAACATCGAAATTCTGGACACGGCCGACTCGGTCGCTCAACGGGCTGCTGCGATCATCGCAGCGGAAGCCAGAGTGGCAATAAAGGACCGTGGACGCTTTGTAATGGCAGTCAGCGGCGGTCACACACCATGGGTGATGTTGCGCGCGCTTGCAAGCCTGGACGTTCCATGGCCGACCGTCCATATCGTGCAGGTGGACGAGCGGGTGGCTCCTCAGGGCGATCCGGACCGGAATCTCACCCACTTGCGCGAGAGCCTCCTGGATCATGCGCCGCTGACCCCTGAGCAGATCCACGCTATGCCGGTGGAAGCTCCAGATCTGAATACCGCGGCCGCGCAGTTCGCTGCCACTCTGGGGCAAATTGCTGGATCGCCGCCGGTGCTCGATCTGGTCCACTTGGGACTTGGTCCGGACGGACACACCGCTTCGCTGGTCCCACGCGATCCGGTTCTCAATGTCACAAACGCGGACGTCGCCGTAACGGGCGTGTATCAAGGCCGCCGGCGCATGACGCTGACGTATCCAATTATCAATCGTTCCCGGCGGATCCTCTGGGTTGTCACCGGGAGCGAAAAGGCGCCGATGCTCACTCGCTTGCTGGATGCCGATGAGTCGATTCCAGCGGGCCGGGTTAGCCCGTGAACAAGCGCTGTTGATTGCCGACAAGGTGGCGGCGCCGGCAATGGAGTCAACACAGCCGCCATCCGCTCCCCAGCCGCTCCGGAGATAGCGAGCAGACGGACCATGAATGCCGGCCACGCAGCTTCGATCTTGCTGAGGCTGCCAAAAAGCTCCCGGGCAAGGTGCAACGGATGACCCGCGAAGAGCGGCGGCTGGAAGCGTCGCGCCACCGCAAGAAGCACTGGAAACGCTGGGGCCCGTACCTCAGCGAGCGGGCCTGGGGCACGGTTCGCGAAGACTACAGCCAGTATGGAACCGCCTGGGAACACCTGCCCCACGACCACGCGCGCTCCCGTGCGTACCGCTGGAATGAGGATGGGATCGCCGGCATCTGCGACCGTCACCAGAAGATCTGCTTCGCCGTAGCGTTGTGGAACGGGAAAGATCCCATCCTGAAAGAACGGCTCTTCGGACTGACCGGAAATGAGGGCAATCACGGAGAAGACGTCAAGGAGTGCTACTACTACCTGGACAACACGCCAACTCACTCCTACATGAAGTATCTCTACAAGTACCCGCAGGCGGCTTTTCCCTATCGCCAGCTGGTGGAGGAGAATCGGCGGCGCGGCAGAGCTGAGCCTGAGTTTGAACTGCTCGACACCGGCGTGTTCAACGATGGCCGCTATTTCGACGTGTTCGTGGAGTATGCGAAGGCGGATGTGGAGGACATCCTGGTTCGCATCACCGCCCATAATCGCGGACCCGAGGCGGCATCTCTCCACCTCCTGCCCACGGTCTGGTTTCGCAATACGTGGTCCTGGGGACGTGGCAACCCGAAACCGTCGTTACGGCGCTGCGGAACGAGTGAGGCGGTGATCGAGTTGTCTGAGCCGCAGTACGGGAAGCGCTGGATGGTTTTCGACGGCAGCCCGGAACTGCTCTTCACGGAAAATGAAACGAACATGAAGAGGCTGTTCAGCTACGACAACGGAGCCCTGTACACAAAAGACGCGATCAACGACTTCGTCGTGGAAGGCAAGCAGGATGCGGTGAACCCAAGCCAGTCTGGTACAAAGGCTTCAGCGCATTACGAGCTGGACATTCCCTCCGGCGGCAGTGTAACGATAAAGATTCGGTTGACGAACACGCATCGCCGGCCCGGGCGTCGCCGGACCTGGGTTCGATGAAGTGTTTGCCGTCCGCCGAAGCGAAGCGGACGAGTTCTACGCTAAGGTGATTCCGCCTCATCTTTCGCCCGACGCGCGGAACGTTATGCGGCAATCCTTTGCCGGGCTGTTGTGGTCCAAGCAGTTTTATCATTACATCGTTTCCGAATGGCTGGAGGGTGATCCGGCTGGTCCGCCGCCCCCGGAGGGGCACAGGCACGGCCGCAACCACGACTGGAATCACCTCTACAATGCCGACGTGATTTCGATGCCCGACAAGTGGGAGTATCCCTGGTACGCCTCATGGGACTTGGCATTTCACTGCGTTGCGCTCGCGCTCGTCGATTCTGATTTCGCCAAAGAGCAGTTGATGCTCATGGTGCGCGAGTGGTACATGCATCCCAACGGCCAGGTCCCCGCCTACGAGTGGGCGTTGGACGATGTGAATCCGCCCGTTCACGCCTGGGCCGCCTGGCGCGTTTACAAGATCGAGAAGAAGCGGTCGCGGCGTTGGGGACCGAAGATTCCTGGAACGCATCTTCCACAAGCTGCTCCTCAATTTCACCTGGTGGGTGAATCGAAAAGACGCGGAAGGCCGCAACGTGTTTCAAGGGGGATTCCTCGGCCTGGACAATATCGGCGTGTTCGACCGCAGCGCGCCGCTCCCAACGGGTGGGCACATTGAGCAGGCCGACGGCACCGGCTGGATGGGCATGTACTGCCTGAATCTGCTGGCCATCGCACTGGAACTCGCGCATGACGATCCTGCGTACGAGGATGTGGCGAGCAAGTTCTGGGAGCATTTCCTGTATATCGCCACCGCGATCAACAGTCTCGGCAACAATTGCACTTGCATGTGGAGCGAAGAGGATGGCTTCTTCTACGATGTCCTGGACATGCGGAATGATTGGCACGTCCCGATGCGTCTCAGATCCATGGTGGGTCTGGTTCCGCTGTTTGCCGTGGAGACATTGGAGCCTGAAATCGTAAAACGCCTGCCGGGTTTCGAGCGCAGACTGGAGTGGTTTATTGAAAACCGGCCCGACCTGACGAAGAACGTGGCGTGCATGCAGACCAGGGGCGAAGCCGAGCGGCGCCTGCTCTCGATCGTGGACGCCGATCAGCTTCGGCGGGTGCTTCGATTCATGCTGGATGAGTCGGAGTTTCTGTCGCCGTACGGTATTCGATCGCTTTCGCGCCACTACCAGGACCACCCGTATGTTTTGCCGATCAACGGGTCTGAGTATCGCGTTCGCTACGAACCTGCCGATTCCTCGGCCGGTGTCTTCGGAGGGAATTCGAACTGGCGTGGTCCAATCTGGTTCCCATTGAACTTTCTGCTGATTGAATCCTTGCAGAAATTGCACCATTACCACGGGCCGAAATTCACAGTGGAGTGCCCGACGGGATCGGGCGTATACATGACGTTATGGGAAGTGGCGGCTGAGTTATCGCGTCGGCTGGTCCGTATTTTCCTGAACACGCCAGCGGGCAATCGCCCAGTAAACGGAACGAATTCGATCTATGCGGACGATCCGCACTGGCGGGATCTGATCTTGTTCTACGAATGCTTCCATGGCGACGACGGCGCGGGCATCGGCTCCAGCCATCAAACCGGGTGGACAGGGCTGGTTGCCAAGCTTCTCCAACAGAGTGGCGAGTAACGTTCGTCTGGTGTGTGAGGCTGCGAGGTTCGATATCAGGCGAAAACGTCGTACAAGGAGTTCGGCACGGTACTGGATGGCGTGGTGCCGAAGAGGGCTTGCGTTTCTTGAGTCTGCATGTTGCCTTGGTAAGCTGCCAATTGATCGGCGAGGGAAGACCCCGGATCAAGAGACGATCCCGTGGCCGGCGAGGCTGCGCTTGAGCCAACCGATGCCAACGCCGAAAAGAGCGAATCGGTGGGCGAGGTGGAGGTGTTGGAAATCCCGAAAAGCGCGTCGGTGGCCTGGAGCTGCTGTGCCTGGTCGGAGATTTCGACGATATCGCTGGCGGGGGCGTTTTCAAGCGCCGCCTGAATGTTCGGCGAAGACAGCGTCGACAACAAAGGCGAGTTCTCGTTGGTCAGAGTCTGGAGCAAATCCGACAGACCGTTATTGTTTGAGGCAAGCGTGTTAGAAGATGCGACGGATCCCATAGATGCCTTCCTTTAGTAACATCGGCACGTCCGACGAATTCTTTAGCGCCCGAAACCCGTACCTCCAAAGGGTTATTGGCTCTCCCCGCCTTCCGTGGTAAATGAGAAACGCTAGATCTTGGGATGTTTTGCTCTCCACAATTGCTTAAATTGTAGCTACGGGCGTCGCGGCGCGGCGTCCGAATCCCACATTCGGAAAAGGACGAGCACCATGATGTTAGGCATGTCTCTTGCCACGTTCACCTTTGTGCACGTGTTGATCAGTCTGGTTGCCATCGGCTCGGGCTTCGTGGTCGTGTTCGGACTGTTGGCTGGCAAACGTCTGGATGGTTGGACGGCCCTGTTTCTCACCACCACCGTGTTAACCAGCGTATCCGGCTTCGGCTTTCCTTTCGAACACCTCTTGCCATCCCATAAGCTGGGCATCATCTCGCTGGTGGTGCTGGCGATTGCCATCGCAGCGCGATATGCATTTCACATGGCCGGGGCCTGGCGAAGTATCTACGCGGTGGGGGCTACCTTGGCGCTTTATCTTAATTTCTTTGTGTTGATCGTGCAGTCGTTCGAGAAGGTGCCGGCATTGCACGCGCTGGCGCCCACCGGGTCCGAACCGGCGTTCCTGGCTGCGCAGCTCGTGGCGCTTGCGGCTTTCCTTGCGCTGGGTACACTCGGGACCATTCGGTTCCGTCATGCGGCACTTGGTACGGCCTGATTCAAGGGCCACGGATGAACACGGATGAACGCGGATGGAAACAAAGAAACTTGGATTTGTTCTTATCGGTGTTTTTCCGTGTTCATCCGCGGATTGAAGGTTCTTAACGGGCTCCAACCGTAACGGGCTCGGTTTCAGAAATTGTTTTGTCCGCGCTGCCGGCGTTAAAGAAGGCGAGCAGTTCCGCGTTGATTTGATCTTTCGAAGCGGTGGACCCTCGCACGATTTTGGCCGAGGGCAGCGTGGATGCGCCGATGGGCACGATCTGGTCGTCAGCGCCGTGCAGAATGGGCGTAGGTATATCGAACTTCTTGAGATCCTCAGTGAAGTCGGTTTCCGAAAACGCCTTGATGCGATCATATGCGGCCGGGAAACCAGCCAGCATTCCCTGGACCCCAAAGGACTCCCGCTCGCCCGGGAAACCTTCGCGTTCGGGGCGTTATAACCGTAAAACGGCATGCTGAGATCCCTGAAACATTGCGAGCGGTCGGCCCGCGCGCGCAGAGTCTCGAACTCTTCGATCGGCAAACGCGCTGATCAATATGGCGTTCGCGACACGCTCGGTGCCGTACCGTATCAAAACGCGATCTTGTCGAACGATGGGACTTGCTTTTTGGAGAAAAGACTCCTCATATTGTTGCCAGATCAAGGAGCAGGATGGAATCGACGGATTTCGAGACTCTGCCAGATTCACCTCGGCGGCCTCGTATCAGATCTTCACGCCCCGCTCGGCGCTAGCCGATCAATTCGGTGAGGTTGCGGACGATGCCGTCCATGGACGCCGATTCGCTGCGTAATTGTTCAGAGGCCGCCGCGTTTTGCTCGGCGCTGGCGGCCGCCGCTTGGGTCACGGTTTCCATCTGCTGGACGCTCGCGGAAATCTGCTGGATGCCGCGCGCCTGATCCTGGCCGCTTTCGCGCACTCCGTCGCTGAGGAGCTTTCTTGACCCGATAGCTCGGTGACGCGCGCCACAGCGAGCGCAACTTTTTGCAGATTGCCGCTGCCTTCGCGCGACTTGGCGATGGATTCCTCGATCAAGGCCGTCGTATCGTGCGCCGCCTGGGAGCACTTCCGGGCCAGGTTGCGAACCTCATCGGCCACTACGGCGAAGCCCAAGCCGGCTTCAACGCCAGAATATTGGTCTGGAACGCGATATCGTCGATCACTTTAATGATTTTCGAGATCCGGTCGCTGGCCGCGGTCATCTCGTGCATGGAGGTCACCATGTCCTGGAGCTTCGCATTGACTTCAGCGATGCTCTGGTTGGATTCCACCACGGTGTTGCTGGCGGAAGAGGTGTGGTCGACGGCTTGCTCCGTCATGGAGCGGATCTCGGTGGCGGCGGCCGAGATTTCCTCAATGGAAGCCGCCTGCTCCACGGCGCCCGAAGCGATCGATTGGCTGCCGGATGCCAGCTCGTTGGATGCGCCCTGGATCCGTGCCGATGATTCGGTGAGATCGCCGGCCATGGCTGTCAGGGGGCGCACCACCCAACGCTGGTTCAGCGTCCAGAACCCCGCTACAACTAGGACCAGCACTGCAACGCCCGCGCCGCTGATCTTCTCCATGCTCGCAAGCACGACGGGATCTCTGGTCATGGGGGCCTTCAGTACAAAAGCGCCCTTGCTATCGCCCACGTGCATGTTCTCCATCGGAAAGCCCAGTGCGTCCCGGCCATCGTGCGTGGGACTGGTGGCCGGATCGCCATGGCACTCCATACAGCCGGAGGTAATTCGGACCGGATGCGCCAGGATCAGAGTGCTGCTTGCCGAGTCATTCGCGAAGTACTCGGGATTCCCCGCGGCGAAAGCCTGAAACGCGATGTCGAACTCGTTGGTGTTGTTCCTGGGATTGCGTGCTCCGGTGCCGGGGCGCGTGGGCGTCAGGAAAACGAAGCCGCTGGCGGATGCGACGTTGCGCACCGAGTTCCACCCGGCCACTACCGGAATGCCCAAATAGAATGTGGTGTGTCCCAGATCCTGGCTTTGCTTCGAGGTTCTTTGTGAGCGCTGCAACGTCGAAGGCTCCGCTTTGGTGGAGCGCCTCCATGTCCCCGGTCACCGTCTCGGCTTGTTGAATAATGGTACTCATCAACTGCCGAAGCTCGTTCACCCGGTTGGAGTGTGAAATAGCGTAGACCGTACCAATGGCCGCAAGAGTCGCAAGTACGACGCCGCCCGCCGCGCAGAGCGTGATTTTCGATCCGAGTTTCATGTTCGGGACTTTGGTAGTCCCTGAAGTTCTCATCGTCTGAGAATGCGCGCTGAAATGCGCGCTCAAGAGTAGGAACAAGTTGCGCGCAATGCTACAATCGAGAAGTCGGAGCGAACTGCGAGTTAGCTAGCACCGGCATCCTGCGAGTTTTCCGAATCGGGCGCGTAGCTCAACTGGCAGAGCAACTGACTCTTAATCAGTAGGTTGTAGGTTCGATTCCTACCGCGCTCACCACCCGATTGAATGAGTTAGAAGCTACTTAATTGTGGCTGTCTGCTCTAGTACAGGGACTTTCACAGGGACTAACTTCGAATTCTCGGTTTCTTAGCCTTCGGTCTTAAGACTATGCCCGCCACAGCATCACGCTTGGCAGTGATTCGACAATCAAACTGTGAGCGCCGCGCGCGGCCCGATCATTCCACATTCTGATTTCGGAGATCCCAATTGCTGTGGCTGCTTGTTTGGCATCGTGCGCGGAGAGGAAGCGGACATAAGATGCAACGAATGCGAGGCCCTACTCTTCACGGTGCCTGCGAGAGATCTTCAACGCACGCTGAACGAGATGGAAATTAGGGGCGAGGTTGCCACTGCGATTTGCCCTTACTGCGGAGCCGTCCATCTGGCGCCGGGATTCTCACAATTAATCGCATTCGTGTGCGACGCGTGCGGAAGAGGCGTCAGGCGATCCGAAGATCCGCGTTATTGATCGACTTGTCCAGGGTGAGACGGGGACGTACGTAAGTTGACTTGACGGCGACTTACAGAAGCAAGCTCCCAGGACGTCGTGTCCGGCAAGCAGACGGTGCGATACTTCGGAGATGGAAGTAGGCCTCTTTCCCAACCCGCTCAGGCCCGGAATTGGCCTGCGTCCGCGCCGCGAATCCCAGCGGCCACTTCTGCCACAGCACGCCCGCCACTGTCCCGTGCTCGAAGCCGGAAGCACCGTAGGCTTCCTAGTCCATCCTCCGCTCGCTGAAAAAGAGAGCTTTCAAATCGGGTATGAGGGGGAGGGCCGCTATCAGTTGATCTACTCGGTGAACGCCAAAGGAAGCAAGTGGGAGCCGATCTTCAGCGTCACGTATCTGCTGCCGATGGGCGCGATCGGCGCCACGAGACGAGAAATCAAGATGCACATCCAGGACACGCCGCAAACCCGTGAGATCGCTCAGTTGATGCCTGCTATGTTCATCTCCGAGGATGACATCGGGACACCGGCAGGTGCAGTGACTCTGCGGGGAGCGTGGAACTTTCAGACCCCGCAGGGCTGGGACACGGTCTACACTCCGGTCTTCAACATGATCGAGCGTCCCTTCGCCCCGATGCTGGTGATCCGCGTCGAGACCGATTGGTACGTTCACGATTCCGAGTTCCGTTACGTCCTCCAGCCGGGTGAAACGATTTCAGCGTCACATAGCATGCCGATCGGGCAGGTGATCTTTGTGCCACGAGAGGAGATCACCTTCCGCGACGGCAGAGACGAGGAGATCGCGGCGCGACACCAATCCGCTCAAGCCTTCTACGACGAAAAGTCGAGGGTGAAGGTGAAGACGCCATACGGCGTAGAATACAGTCCGCATTATCAGACTACGAGCCGCCAGAAGAAGACGACAGCCAAACCGCGTGGAGGGGATACAGCGGACGATCCCTCTGCTTAGACCCACTCGGAAGTGATCGCACTTTCAGGGTAACTGCGGACTGGTTGATTTGACTAGGTGACCCGAGCCCAAAATCCAAGCTTGGGGTGCCGTCGCCTCGGCTGATTCAGGCGTTTCCCGTCAAAGGGCCGTCGCTACTCCCATTCGGCGTCGCTAATACTAGCCGTTCGAGCGCGGCTTACAATGGAAGCACCGCGTTCGCTCCATTTCTGATTTAGGAGTGTGCTCCGATGCGAAGCCACGTACTTTGCGCCCTGGTTCTCACTGCTGCTTCCGTGTGCTGGGCGCAAACCGCTACTCCCGTTGTGCTCGGTGCAGGCAACATCAATCCATTTCCAATCTTTGTCGCGCCGGGCCAGTTGCTCACGCTCTTTGTCCAGACGACCGCCACGGGGACCCCACTCTTCTCAGCAACGTATTCCGATGGTACGCAAATGCCCGTGATGCAAGTGCTCACGCTTGGAGGCACTTGTACGGGTTCTTCTACGTCTGACTGCGCCGAGATTGCTGGGGTTACGGTTCAAGTACCTTTCGGAATACCTGTCTTCTGTCAAGCATGCAATTCTCCGGCCTATGCAGGCGACATCACTGTCTCCGTAAATCGCGCCAACGCGTTCACTGTAGGGGTCGAGCCCTTGCAGGATCAAGTGCACATTCTCACCTCTTGCGACCTGATCGTATCAGGGGTCAGCTTACCGCGAACTATCGGCGGCCTTCCGTGCACGCCAATAGTCATCCATGCAGATGGAAGGCCCGTTTCCGCGACTCTTCCGGCTACTGCCGGCGAAGAAGTGGTCGCGTATGCCACTGGTCTCGGTGAAACCAATCCGGCGCTCACCACGGGCCAGCCCGCCGCGCAGAGCAGCCCCACCGTCACGACGTTCGGCATCGACTTCAACTATCGGGCGAATGCGCTCGCCACCAAACCGCTTACAAACTCTGTTTCTCCCTTGTTCACCGGCGCTACTCAAGGCTTCGTCGGCCTCTATCAGATCAACTTCGTCGTGCCGCCGCCGCCGGCGGGTTTGCCTCTGTGTCTGGGTACCGCGTCCGTGCCGCCGGGCGCCATGACGGTCCAATCAAACCTCACTGTCAGCATTGGCTCGAATTTCTCCTTCGACAGTGCGGGCTTTTGTGTCCTGCCAAGCGGTTCCTGATGGCTCTAGGCCTCCCTAAATCCGACGAACCGCGAATGCCGCAGGTGCTTCTCCGGCGTCCACTCCACAAATTCAAACTGCCCAACCAGGACCGGCTTCAGCCATCGGCAGTTTTTCATCTTCGGAGCTGTCAGACCTTCGCCCCATCTCCCGGCCCGCGCCTCCCGCAGGTTTGCGAACGGACACTCCGGCGTCTCCAGTCCCCGGAACCGCAGGTGCAACTGCTCGCGCACGGCCGGAGTGAACCCGCTCCGGGTCCTCGCGGCGTACGTGAGCCGGTCACCCTCCCAGTACCTGAAGATCAGCGCATCGAAGTGGCGGCCACCGATGGTGTAGCCGCCGATTACGAAATCCTGAGCGCGATTGACGCGCATCTTGGCCCAGGCGCCGGAACGCTGGTCAGGCTCTTGGGCGCTGTCGAGCCGCTTGGCGACGATTCCTTCCAGACCTTGCTCGCGGACGGCGCGAATCAGCTCGTCAAGAGGGCCTGGGCAACTCCGGCGACGGCGGAACCAGAGGCAGCGAAGATGCTTCGCGCATTCAATCTGAAAAGATGCGGAGCGGGCGCCACGGTTGCGTAGGTTGAGGCCAATCTTTTCGTCTTCGGGCGCGGCGCTTTGGATACTTCGGCGGTCCCAAGTCTCATGGAATGCGTTTGGCGTCTGAGATGCCTACTCCATGGCAGGAGAAACCAAACAAATGAAGCGTCTAATCGCACTTTCACTATTTCTTGCCGCGTCCAGCGTGGCAGTCTTGCAACCTCTAATGGCCGAGGTGGTGGTTGTTACCCATCATCGCCGTCATCATCGCCGCCACCACCACACTGTGGTCGTTATACGTCATTAGATGCGACACGGAATCTTCCGCGCGGCCAATGACTGTCTGAGTTAATCGCCGGACACCGACCGCGCGGGGTCATCTGACTGGATATGGTCAAGGTGTGCAGGGTGACTTGGAAGGCAACACCGTGTTGGTTTGGCTTCTCGACGTACAACCGCGCGGAGGCGGCATGTTCACATTTTTCGCTAGAAGGACCGATGGCAGCTTCTCAATCGTAATCGCAATTGACGAAGAAGACGCTTAATTCGGCGTCGATCACCGTATCGTCGGGCAATCGAGCGAGGGCCTGCACGATCGCTTGATACTTGCCGTCGAAGCTTTTGTCGTTCCGAGACCGGAGGTGCGCTAGGCCGTACGATTTGAAGGCGAGCGCCTGGTAAGCCGTCAAGTTTCAGTTCGTAGAGCCAGTCTGGCCCTTCGGGAAGCCGCTCGGTGCGCAGGAGCAACATCGGGGGGATGAATTGCGCGTTGGTCTTCGGACGAGGCACTGAGGTTTACATGATGGCAAAAATTGACTCACCCACGCTTCCTGGAAAGCCGTTTCCGGGGCGGTTCGCTGCTAGCTAGTTGTTCTACCAAGGTCCGAACTGAGAGTCGTGGATGGTGATTCCTCGTGATGACAACTCTTCCAGCAGCTTCGTCACTGCGGGAGACATCTCAGCGTCTCCCGGCACGACGACCGCCCATGCTAAGTTTTCTCGGAACTCACGGGAGACGATGTGCCATCGATCTAAAGAGGGCGGGGTTGTCGCGCCAACTTGAATCAGAGACCAATGCCGAACGAGCGCGAGTGTTACTTCACGGTCCGGCAACGGACCGCGCGCGATGAAATGGTTGTCGCCATGAACGAGGATACCCACGATGGCGCTAGCATGCGTCATGTTTGATACTTCGGCTTTATGCATTGAGGCGATAATCGGGAACCGGATAACCAATCGCGAAGTGGTATACCACTCGTCCCTGCTCGGGCTTTAGATTGAGGTAGCGATGCACCTCTTCATCGTAGAAGGCACCGATGCCGGTGGCACCCAGTCCGAGCGCTTCCGCGGCCAGGTACAGACGGTGGCCTATGGCTCCTGCCTCAAAATGCATATAACGATAACCGCGGTCACCATGGGCGCGAGTAGCACGATCAAGATCGCCGATCATCGAGAACGCCACGCAGGCATTGCCTGCGAGATCCTGCCCGAGGCTGAGGCCCGCAGCTGCGACGCGCTGGTCGCCACTCTTGAGGTGCTCCAACCCGGCGCCCTCCGGGGAGAGTCTGTACACGCCGGGTTGCAGCCCGCTCACGCGATGCACGTACAAATAGAGTTGAATGAAACGCAAGATTGCAAAATCAGCAATCAGCGGCCGGTTGGCCACGGCAAGAAGTGCCCAGAACTGCGTCAGCGACATTGACTGTGCTCCACCCACGAAGTCGAGAGCCGAACGCCGCCTTCGAACCACTTCGCCAAATGGACGGGTGGACGAAGCTGGCTGGGCCAGCTT
The DNA here is from genome assembly GCA_963713415.1 of Bryobacterales bacterium. Lineage (GTDB taxonomy): Bacteria > Acidobacteriota > Terriglobia > Bryobacterales > Bryobacteraceae > Palsa-89. Next base: position 1,160,874 of record CAVQLV010000004.1, read on the forward strand.
AGTCTTGCTGGCGCCAATGGGAACCGGCTCAGAGGCCGAACGCTGGCTGGCAGACCCATCGCCTCTGAGTTTCGTGGCTTTGTGGATCTCCTCAATCAGTCTGTAAACGGTGGTTTCTTTCGAGAGCTGATTCGCGTCACCGCCGTACCAAACCGTCTCGCCGTGGTCGGGTTCTCGCACCGGAATGGACCCACCACGGAGCTCTATAATGAGCATCGGCCATTCATCCTCATAAAGGCGGCACAACAGTGCGACCTCGTCATCGGGAAATTGGCCGACCGCACAGGCATCGCATCCGATGGATCTAGCGGCGAGGGCCACTGCTTGCCAGGCATGCCCGATGTCGTGCAAGCAGTAGCGATAGGCCCGGTCGCCGTATTTCCACGCCTCGCGCCAAGCAATGCTGGTCAGAACAAACGTGATGGGTGCGGAGCTCTCGGCCAATTTCAATTCAATATCACCCAACGCGCGTTGTTCGGCCATGTGTGACGAGGGACGATAGTGATACAGCCCGTCAGGCCACTCCTTGAGGCCTCGAGTGACGAAGTGAAACTCAGTTGGGTGCAGATTCCCGGAGGACGGATTCACGCGCAAAGCGTAACGGTATCCGGTGGATGGAACGAGCTTGGATGCGCTGATGGAAGCCGAATAGAAGAGCACTTACGAAAGGAACATCGGGCCGTCGTTGACAGTTGTGGCTCCAGAGAGTCCTTGAAGCACATCGAGCACGGGTGTTTCCGGGCTGGGTGGATCTGCCGGCAAGTCGAGTACCGGCACGCTCTCATAGTGACGGAACGGGTCTGGCATGTTCTCCCAGTCGAGAACATGCGGCGTTCGCCTCAGCGATTCAACGCTATGTTGGGTAGATTCGTGATATTCGCGCCAGGTCATGGTGGATAGGTGGGCTTCACTGATACAAATGCAAATGCGGAATTGCAGCTCGATCCTACCATCGAAACTCATCGCGCTTCCGTGCGTCATTGGGAAGTGCGCAAGATTGTTCGCGGCGAAGATACCATGGACCCGCAAGGAGCCCTATGAAGGAAGTCTTCACCAAGAGTTTTTGGCGAGGTGTGAAAAAGACCTTTCGTGAAGCTCTCGAAGATCCACCACCAATAGACAATGCCTTGCAGACCCCGGCAGAGGGCGCCCCGAGCACGTCTTCAACTTCGGCGCCCCCATCGCCTTCGGCGACCCCATCGTCGCAATCGGCTCCGAGCGGAACCAGCGGAACTACTCTCTGATATCAATCACTTGCATCGGAACCAACAACGGAACCACAGTGGAACCGAACGGAACTTCGCAGCCCGCGCACGATCACGTCTCGGATGGCGCCAGGCCGGAGCTTCCTACGAGTGGCGCGTCACTCGCCCACAATACGAAACTCGCGAAATGAGACGGGCCGCTACGCATCGGCCTTGGGCCCTACAACCGGCTCATGATTGCCGGACCCTCGCGAGTTTCGACCAAAAGTAGGGAACTGCCAATGTCGGGACACAATTGAGGTCTGCTCGCAGTTGCCCAGCAAGGCGCTGTGATACAATCCTCAAGCTCAGGGGAGGATGCATGGCCGAGCCGCCACAGGGAAGAGATTTGGTACCGATGGGTCCCCAAGGCGTGGTGCCCCGGCGGAACTTGCCGGTGGGCTCCCTCACTCCGGGTGCCACGGACGTGGAGCGAGTGGTCCGGCCCGAGGACGAATACTCGGCGCTAGACCCGGAGTTACGTGACTTGGCAAAGCGCGCGCCGTCCCCCAAAGAACAAGCGAAGGAAGCTTCGCCTCCCCGAGGTTCTGTCGTCGCTAAGATCGTCCTCACCTGCCTTCATCTCGGCTTCGCATTGGGCGGATTCCTCTACCTAAATATCGCCGGCGCGCTCTTGTGGTTCCTCTTCCTCCTGGTCGTTTACCCTATCCTTCTGGCGTTCCTCACCCGGGCGGAGACGCTGAACAGCGGCGACCTGCCGGCAATCTACAAGGCCGGGATTTCCCAGATCCCCGCTATCGGAAAGATTCTCTCAGCCGTTCTGAATTCAAAAAAAACGATTGAAGCCCGCAAGTTCCGGTCTCGTACTGCGGCTGCAGGCCGAATGGCTTATAACCCGAGTCATTCTGTGCGTAGCGGGCGCAATTGTCATTAGTGAGATGATTTTGGCGCCAGCAGCACTTCTGCTTGGACTGATTGAAACTATGACGCTGAGCAGCACGGTAAAGAACCTTGTTCAAGTCGTTGGTCTCCTTTGCGGGATGGCGGGCCTGGAAGCACTTGGAAAAGCCTTTCGGAGAGTTTTCAGCTATCCGTGGCTAATTCTTTTTAAGGACGTGCGCACCGGCGAGATCTTTATCGATTGCAAAATCTTCCTTAAATCTGAGGCCTCAGCAGTCTCCGCCCATGCGTCCCAAGTCGGACCTAAATACATTCCGGTCGGATCAAACGTCCCTCAACCCATTTTCAGCTTCGAGGCTCGATCTCTTTGGCGTTTGCGCTCCAATTGAATCAGCTCGCGATTCGCCCGCTTAAGTCAGGCCCGACAGAACCTGGTGAAGTGTCCCGCAAAGAACGGCACAGGGGAAAAAATGTGCACAATGCCTCTCGACTCCGGGACGGACATGGACATCGCTTTCTATTTGTCCGGATCGTCCGACATTCGTACAAGGCACGATTAGGAGCGATGGTCACAAGGATCGCACCGGGCCTCGGAGCGTCCAGATGGTCCGGCGCTACATTCGGGATGGAAGTTTGTTCCGGGACAATAGCGCTGGGAAGCTGGGGCTGTAGGAACATAGGAGTGCCTAATTCGATTACTAAGGTTGAAACGGCTGCATACCGGGCGCGGTTGTTGCCCGGATGAAGGAGTTTGCAGCGCAGAATGGCCACGATTCTTTAGTGAATTGACTGCTGTGGGTGGAATACGGCTTGGTGAAGTGCTTGCCTGATTTCAACGGACGAGGCTCTGCGCTTTACCAAGTAATTAGCAGCGCCCTGTTCGATGGTAATATTCCGAGTCAAGCTGCTCTCATCAGACGTTAGAATGACAACGGGAATAGTGTTTCCAACCACCGAGGTTATCGCGAGATGGGTCCCATAGCCGCTCAACCCCTGCATCCCTAGATCGAGTAGAACAACGTCGATCCCTGGTTTTGCGAGTCGGCTCAAGGCTTCCTGAAGATTGTCATTCCATTCAACATGGAACAGGTTGCCGTCGCCCTCGCTAACCTGAATGCGGGTCCTTGACGTGGCGTCGGGATCGTCTTCCACAAGGAGCACCTGAATTGGTGATGCCGAACCAAGGGCGCTGGTTTGGGTTGATTCCATGCAACATCACGCATCGACCAGCGGCCGGAAATCTTGAAGCAATAAAAGAACCGCCAACCAGCGTCTCGACGGCGCTATAAAAGTGCCCTGCCCGGCAGCTTCATGACCGGACAGATCCGCTGGGCCGTCTGTTGCGGGATCGCGGTCGCGCCTGGAGTCGCGCTGTTACTCGTCGCCAACCGGAGAAGGCTGGACGGAAGGCGCTAGAGAATGGGCTTTAGACCCCGTGCTTCCTGAGGATCGCCATTGTCCCTCTGCCTCCCGTCGCCGGTGCCAAGCCCTGGTCCGTGGGCGTCTCGTAACCGCTCCACACTTCCCGCACCGACGATGAGGCTTCAGTGCCCTGTTCCACGCCTTGCAATTCTGACACCTCCAATCGTCGTCTTCTATGGCCGCCATTTGCCCCCAGCATACCTCCGAAAAAGCCGCCTATCCTAATTGCTTTCGATCATAGATAGAATCAGCGGACCGCTTTGCCCACGAGCTGAGTTTCACGATCCGTATACCGCTTCCGAGACTGTGCTAGGTCGGTTTTGCTACAGGGACTTTCACAGGGACTCGGGTTCAAAATAGCGATCTCTGGTGGGCAAGTGTGAGTAAGCTCTGAATCCACAAGAGTCAATAGATGCAGGTAGTTCTGGCAATCATGAGCTATCACGCTCAACCCTGAGCGGCCAGATTTCTGTGACTCTTAATCAGTAGGCTGTAGGTTCGAATCCTGCCGCGCTCACCACCCGAATCCAGCACTTGTGCAGCACCGAATCATGACACGCTGGGAAGGAGAATTTGCTCTCAGCCTCAATGCGGCCGCACTTGCAAAAACTGCGGCAACTTCTCCGCTGTCCGGCCCAGGGCGCGCGCCAGGCTCAGCTTCGCGAGATTGTGTGCAAAGACGCTGTCGATATAATCCAGTTCCGCGCTGGCGACGGACTCTTGCGACTGCACCACCTCGACATTGTCCGCGACGCCAGCATCGAAGCGCTGGCGAGTTAGCCTCAGATTGTCGCTGGAAACCTGAATATTTTCTTGAGCGATTTCTACCTGGCTTCGAGCCGCCTCCAGATCGAGATAAGCCTTTCGGACGTCCGCTTCAATTTGGCCGCGAAGATCTTTGGCCGCGGCCTGCCGCTGCGCCATGGCCGCATCCGCCTGTTCAATGTCCCCTTCAATCCGGCCGCTCTGCCAAATGGGAAACTTCAGGCTTCCGGTCACACCAAATGTCCCGTGCGCCTGCGCGGGATTGGTCCCGATGGCTCCATAATCGGCATTGAGCGAGAGGGATGGCAGACGTTCGGCAACCGCGGCGGATCGCGCGCGCTCGGCTGCACGCAGTTGCGCATCGGCAGCTTGCAAATCGGGACGCTCCGCGAAAGCCTGCTTGAGCGCATCGTCCAGGCCGATGGCCGGCGCGGCGGCGAAAGGAACATCGTCGGCCAGGTCATATTGGTTGTTGGGCGGTAGCCCCACCATGCGCGCGAGATTGATCTTCTGCTTCGCCAGATCATTTTGGAGGGACGCCACACGCTGGCGTTGCGTCAGCATCTGGACATGGCTGCGGTTGACGTCGATCTGTGCCACCAGGCCGACCTGGCGCTCCTGCGAGGTCTGCTGATAAAGCGCATTGGCGGTTTCCAGTTGGGCATTGGCGGACTGCACACGCGCCGCTGCCGCGATTACCTGAAGATAGGCGCCGCCCACTGCCAATACGACCAGGTCGCGAGCGTCATTCATGGACAACTGATTCGCGTGAAGACTGTCCGCCGCCGAGCGGTAATTGTTCCAGGCCGTCATGTCCACCACGGTCTGCGAAAGGGTGGCGCGCAGATCGAAATAGTTGAACGGCCCCACAACCGAGGGAATGGCGACGCCAGGTATTGGAATATGAAATCGTATGCCCGCTGCCTGCAAATTGAGCTGCTCGACGGTTTCATTCAAGTAGCCGCTGACATTCGGGAGCAAAGCGCTGCGCGCCACTCGGGTTTCACCGTGCGCCTGACGAACGGCCTGCGAGAGGCCGATCGACCCGAGATTGTACTGGAGCCCGCGCTGGATGGCATCGCGCAACGAAAGCTTGCCCGCGAATGGCGCCTGACCCTCCATGCTTCCCGCATAGGGACCCTGCACCTGGATCGCCGGGTTGATTGTGTTCACGCTCGTTGTAGTCCCAGGCACCGGCGACTCGGTGGCCGTCACAGATCCATTCTGTCCCGTGCGGCCGGACGGCGGAACCTGCCTGGCCGACGCCGCTTGTCCTTGGTTGGTGGGCGCTGCGAACTGGCCGAACGCACAGGTTGCGACAAAAAACACCAATCTTCGCATTCTGACTCCTTATTTTCTTCAGCAGTAAACTTCACGTATGAGGCAGGGAACGCATCGGTCCGCTAGCTAAGCTGTTTCCGAAATCGCCAAATGCTTAAAGAACCTAAAACTAGCGTAATTAAGAGCAATCCCAGAAAATTAGGCCAGAGATCCATGAAACCGCTGCCTTTCAGCATGCTGGACCGGCAAATCACCGCGAAATGGTGAATCGGATTGATCACTGTAACGGGCTGCAGCCAGGCTGGCATCGCCTCCACGGGGTTCAACGCTCCGGCGGTCGAATTGATCGGAGGATTGATGAAGAAGGCCAGCAACTGCGCCTGCTGGGCTGATTTCGCGAAGGTAGCATTTACGGTGCCGATGCTGATCCCGGATAAGATACACAGCGCGGCGCCGCACAGCACCAGCGGAAGCTTTCCGTGAAAAGGAACGCCAAATGCGACTTTCATGACGATCGTAGCCAGGATGGACATCAGGAAAAGCAGGACAAACAGCGGCGTAATTTTGGCGATGACGATTTCCGAGGTACTGGCAGGAGACATCAGCAGCTGCTCGATGGTGCCGGCCTCGCGCTCCTTGACCATGGCTCCGGCCGCCACGAGCGAGCTATTCAGGATCAGCAGCAATCCAAACACACCGGTCACGATGAACCAGGAATCTTTCAATCCGGGATTGTAAAGATAATCCGGATGCAGTAGAGGCTGGCCGCGGCGGCTGATATCGGGGGCTGTCCCGATCGTCTGGAAATGGGCATGGAGCCCATCCGCGCGCAAACCTGCATTGTAGGACTGGATCACGCCCTCTGCATAGCCCTGACTGATGTCGGCCGTATTGGCGTTCATCGCATTCAACAAAAACTGCACGGTGGTTGGACGGCCGCGCTGGAGATCGCGCGCGTAATCGTAGGGAATCACCACGCCTGCATCGATCCTGTTCCGGCTCAGGGCGTCGCCTAATTGGCCGGCCGAAGCATAATAGCTCACCAGCCGAAAACTCTGGCTCTCACTCAAGCGGGCGATCAGTTCCCGGCTTTCCGGAGTGCGGCTGTCATCGACGGCTCCCAGTTTGATATTTCTTACGTCCGCGCTCAAAGCGAAGCCCAGCAGCAGCAATTGCAAGGTGGGCGGAAGAATTAGCGAGAAAGCCAGACGGCGGTCCCGCCGGATATGGCCGAATTCCTTGCGAATCAGCGCGCGCGTTCGATAATTAAAAATGGTCGCCATGGTCTATGCTTCAAGCTGCATGCGGCGCATTTTGCGCCATGCGATCAAATAAAAAACCATGCCGATCAGGCCGATGATCCAGACCTTGTACCAGGTGGCGGCCCAACCGCTGCCTTCGAGCAGGGCGTCGCGCACGATCTCGATGTAATACCGGCCCCAGATGATATTGGAAAGCCAGCGAATGCCCACGGGAATATTGTCAATGGGAAACATCAGGCCGGAGAGCAGGAAAACCAAAAGAAAACCACCGAAGGCGACTACCTGAATAGCCGCCACCTGGCTCGGAATCGCCGCGCCCACCATGGTCCCGAAAGAAGCGACGCAGAAAGCGTACAGAACGGTGGCAACGATGAACGGCGTCGGGTCGCCCGCGAAGCTCAAGCCGAAGTAAGTGAAGAGTGCCACCAGCATGATCAGGCATTCCGCCAGCGCGACCACCATAAACGCCAGGATTTTTCCCAGCAGGAATTCATGTGCCGAGATGCTGGAAACGTAGACTTGAAGAATTGTTTTCTGCTCGGCTTCCTTCGCCATGGCCAAGGATGCCAGCAGCGGCGGAAACATGGAGAGTCCCAGCACGAAAATTCCCGGGCCGAAGAACTTCTTGGATGACCGGCCCGGGTTGTACCACAGGCGGATGGCGGCCTGTACCGGCTGGACTTGCGTTGCTCCCGTCTGTTCGAGGGCGCGCGTAATCTCTTGCGCGTAACCCGCCATCAAACGGGCCGTGTTGGCGTCGGAAGCGTCCACCAGGAATTGCACGGGCGCATCGTTGCCGCGCGCGATGTCGCGGCCAAAGTGTTCCGGGATGATGAGCGCGGCGTGCGCCGTATTGGCGGTCAGCGCGTCGGTGGGCTGCCGATCGGTGGGCCATGCCACTACATGGAAGCTGATGGAGGCGCGGAAAGCGTCGATAAAATTGCGTGAGGCGGGCGAACCGTCCAGATCCTGCACGATGATCGGCAAGTGGCTCGCGTTCAGCGAAATCGCGGTGGACATGAGCAGCAGCAATACCAAGGGCAGCACTAACGCCAGGGCAAGGGTTCGCCAATCCCGATGGATCTGCGTCAGTTCTTTTCCCGCCTGAGCCAGAATTCGTCTCATAGGGTTCCTTACTCCGCGGCCGCGACTTTGCCTTGTTGCCGGGCCTGTTCCACTACGCTGATGAAGACGTCTTCCATCGAGAAGCGTTCTTCTCTCGCCTGCATCACGCGAATGCCGTTCGATTCGAGCTTTTCGCGCGTTGCCCGCTCGCCGGCCGCCGCGTCTTCATCGGTGATGACATGCAGGCGGTCACCGAATAAAGAGACGCGCCAGCGTTCCGTATCCTTCTTCAATAGATCCGCGGCCCGTTGCGGCTGATCGACGGTGAATTCGAGCAAATGCCCTTTCTGCTGGGCTTTAATCTCGCTGGGGCTGCCTTCTGCGGCCAGTTCGCCCGCAACCATCAAGCCCAGGCGATTGCATTGTTCGGATTCCTCCAGATAATGCGTGGTCACGAGAATCGCGGTGCCCGCGTCCGCCAGCCGGTTGATCATGGACCAAAAAGCGCGGCGTGCCAGCGGGTCCACGCCGGACGTCGGTTCGTCCAGAAACAGCACGCTTGGCTCATGCATGATGGCCGCGCCGAAGGCCACGCGCTGTTTCCATCCTCCCGGCAGGCTTCCGGTGATTTGGTCCTGCTTGCCTGCAAGACCAGAAAACGACAATACCCACTGCGCCTTTTCGCGGCGCTCGTTGTCGGGCACTCCGTACACGCCCGCAAAGAAGTCGAGATTGGATTGGATGGAAAGATCTTCGTACAAAGAAAATTTCTGGGACATGTAGCCCACCCGTTGGCGCACCTTCTGCGATCGCCCCTCGCGCGCTCCCGCCAGTTGCACTTCGCCGCTGGTGGGGTCCAGCAGGCCGCAGAGCATCTTTATGGCGGTGGTTTTGCCCGCTCCGTTCGCTCCCAACAGGCCATAAATCTCACCATAGTGGACTTCCAAGCTGATGCCCTTTACGGCCGTGAAATCTCCAAATTTCCGTGTCAGATCGCGCGCTCCGATGGCCACCTGGCCGCGCAGGTCCTGATGCGAATGCCGGGCGGGGAAGGGCGTCTGGTGAATGGTTTGGCCCAGCGCGCGAAGTTTGGCGACGAATACATTCTCGAGGGTCGGATGGTCTTCGCGCACATGGCCGGCGGGTATCCCGGCCGCTTGCAGTTTTTCCAAAACCGCGCGCTTCGCTTGCTCGGGATCGGTGGCGAGAAGATCCAGCCGGTCGCCAAAGCGCTGAACATCCAGAATCTCTTTGTCGGGCCCGCTCAGTTCGGAAAGCACCTGTTCAGCCTCCGCCAGCTTGGGAGTGTGCAATTCCAGCCGCGTGGCTTTCAAACTGCCGCGCACCTCCAACGGAGTGCCCATTTGTTGAATCACTCCCTCGTGCATCAATGCCACGCGGTGACAGCGCTCGGCTTCGTCCAGATAGGGCGTTGCGATCAGGATGGTCAATCCGTCCGCTGCCAGGTGCGCGAGCGTATCCCAGAACTCGCGCCGCGATATGGGATCGACGCCGGTGGTCGGCTCATCGAGTAATAAGACACGAGGCTCGGGAACCAGGGCGCAGGCCAGTGCCAGCTTCTGCTTCATACCTCCGCTCAGTTGTCCCGCCAAGCGATTGGAGAAGCGATCCATGTCGAACATCTGCAAATAGCGATGACCGCGCTCGCCGATCTCCGACGACGCCACGCGGCGCAGATTGCCAATGTAGCGGACGTTTTCCATCACGGTAAGATCCGGATAGAGACTGAACGCCTGCGTCAAATATCCGGTTTGAGAGCGCGCTTCACGCGCCGGCTTGCCGAAGATCTGAGCATTCCCGGCGGTCGGTTCCATGACGCCGGCGAGAATCTGAAACGAGGACGTCTTGCCCGCACCGTCCGGCCCAATCAGCCCGAAAATCTCGCCGGTCTCGATTTCCAAATCGATGCCGCGAACGGCTTCCACCGTGCCATAGCGCTTTTGAAGACCGCTGACCCGGATCGCGGTTTCTATCCGCGGAAGCGTCTGCCTGCTCCCGGCCCGCGGCTCGGGATTCGCAGTTGTCATTTTCGCCGGCTCGCCGGCGGCCAGGTGTCGCCTTTGGTGAGAATCTCTCCATCGGCGGGCATGCCGGGCTTGGCATATCCGAATCCGCTTTTCAGTTGCAACTTAACGCCGATTACTTCTTTCACGCGCTCATCGCGGAAATAGGTGTTCTCCGGCGTGAACGTCGCTTGCGGATCGATCCGGGATACGTAAGCATCCAGAGGTTGATCGGGATTCGAATCGAGATAGACGTGCGCTGGCTGTCCCAGCTTCACTTCGCCGATCTGTCCCTCCGGCACGAAGCCGCGCAAATACACTTTTCGCAAATTGATCATGGTGACCAACGGAGTGCCCGACGTAACCACTTCCCCGGGTTCGGCGGCCCGAGTCACGATGACGCCATCGAAGGGAGCGGGAACTGTCAGATCCTGCTGGTCGTCCTTGGCCTGGAGCAGTTGCGCGCGGGCTTGTTGGACGCTCGCCTCCGCGCTCGCTACCTCCGCCTGCTGCTGCGCGATCTGTCTGCGCACCATCACCACCTGAGCTTCGCGAATATTGGGATTGTCCAGGTTCGCCTGGGCGGTTGTCAGCGCACCACGCGCTGCCTGCACGCGGCGATTTGCGGCTGACACCGCGGCCTCCAGTTGACCGGCTGTCGAAACCGCCTGCTTGGCTTGCCGATCGGAAGCCGCGCCCGTCTGCGCCAAGCGGGTATACGCGTCTTTATCGAACGCGGCGATTTGATAAGCCGCCTGTTGTTGCGCCAAATCGGACTCGGCTGCCGCGAGGTCTGCTTCCGCCTGACGGACACGACCTTCTGCGTCCTGTTTGGACTGGGCGGTCTGAATCTGATTCTGCTCCAATTGCTGTTCCAAAACCGCAATCTGATCGCTAGCCGACTTGCTTCTGGCCTCCGCAACGGCCAGCGCGGCCTCTGACTGCTGCTCGCGTGCCTGGATCTGTTCGTAACTCAGGATCGCGATCGTTTCCCCGGCCTTCACGCTGTCGCCTTCCCGGAACCGGATTTCGAGGATGCGTCCGCTGGTCAGGGGAGCCACCGCGGAGTCGTCGCCTTCAATCCGGCCACTCAAGGCGACGATGCTCGCGGGCAGCGCCGGCGTCGCGAAGAAGAACCGCCACACCAGGTAGGCGCCCGCGCCGGCCACAATCAGCAGCACAGCAGCCGTAACGATACGCCGGAGGGTGCGATGAGTTTGCTCGCCGGCGCCCCCTGTCGTCTGCTCCGTCACTGCCGCCTCCTGGTGTGTCGCATGCCGAGTTGATCGACGAGCAAGCCAGCGAGTTCACATGGCATAGGTCCGGCATTCACCCTCTCGCAGAATGACACAGTTAGCCGCGGGAACGGGAACGATGCGGACTTGCTTGGCCACCATCGCCCGGCCGAGTCCCATAGACTGAAAACTGGATGGCGCGTGAGTTCTTCATCGCGTGTGTCGGTCGCGCGGCGCTGCTGGCGATTTGCGGGGCTGCTCTCGCCACCGCTCAAGACCAGCCGGAGATCAAGCCGGACATTCAGATCGACGTGGATCTAGTCACCATCGCCTGTGCTGTCGACAATCCCGACGGTACGCCCGCCGGAGGTCTCAAGGCAATGGATTTCAAGGTTTTGGATAATGGTCAGCCGCGCAAAATTACAAATTTCTGGCAGGAATCAGACCTGCCGCTTACTGTAGCGCTGGTGGCCGATGTCAGTGGCAGCCAAGCTGGGTACATCCGGAGCCATCGCCAGGCGATCGGGCAATTTCTCAAGCAGGTGATCGGCCCGCGCGACCGTGCCATGGTGGTTGAAGTGGCTCAGAAGTCGTGGCTGATCGCAGGGCTGACCGGCTCAAGCGGCGATCTGAGTGCGGCTGTGGAGCGAATTGGCACATCCGAAGGAAGACAATCGCCCCTGCTCGGTCCGGTATGCAGGAACAAGACCTTCCCGCACGGCTGCGGTGGCACTGCCCTCTGGCACGGGCTTTATTACACGGCAAAAGAATTGAAGGCCGTCCCAGGACGAAAAGCGATCGTCGTCCTTTCCGATGGCCTCGACACGGGCAGCGATATCCGATTGAGCGACGTTATTGAGATGGCCCAATCGGCCGGGACCGTCGTTTATTCCATCAAGTACGCCAGCCCCATGCGTTTCTTGTCGATCAGCGGGGCTATCGCCCAGGCGGTCAGCCACGGCATGGAGCGCGTCTCGCGCGAGACCGGCGGCCTGACGTTTCCGAATCCGGGTCGCAAGACATCGGAGGTCTTTTCGAAGATCGAATCCGATCTGCGCAATATGTACGTGCTTGGATTCAGTCCTCCCGCTGGAGCGCGCGACGGCAAGTTCCATAAGCTGGAGGTAACGACCACTCGCCAGAATCTGTCGGTCCGGACACGCGCCGGCTATTGGGCGCTCGTTACAAAATAGTGCGGACTAAGCAGCGCTCCACTTGATAAACTGAAGCTCATAGGAGAAGTGAATATGAGGATTTTCTTGCGTGCAGGGTTGGTTCTTGCGCTCTTAGCGAGCGGTGCGTTCGCGGCACAGGATGTAGCAGGCGCAGTGGATGGGACCGTGAAAGCGGTCGACAAAACTTCGAAGACAGTGGCTGTCAAAACCGCGGACGGCACGGAGCACACGTTTCATTTCATCGGCCGAACCGTAGCGCACGGGGCCAAGGCTACCGCCGGCGGAAGCAAAGACGCGTTTCAGTCCATGAAGGATGGCGACGAAGTGGTGGTGCATTACACCGCCAAGGGCGCGGTGATGACGGCCCAGGAGGTGGATCACATCGGCGAGGGCGGCTTGAAAATGAGTGTGGTCGCCGTGAAGAGCGTCGATCGCGCGGCAAAAACAGTCACCGTCAAAACGGCCGAAGGCGCCGAGGAGACTTATCATCTCACCGACAACGCGCTGCGTGAAACCGGCAAGGGATTAGACAAAACAGGCAAGGTTACCGTTTACTATTCGGAAGAAGGCGGCAAGAAGATCGCTCACTTCTTCAAGAGTTAAAAAGCGGGGATCGAGCGCAACGTCCGGCGGCGATCTGGGAACGCGAACTCGACGACCATGTAATCGCACGAAAAGGAGAAGAAGTGAAGTTTCAACTGAACAGCAAACGGAGCGGAAGACACAGCCGTTTTCTAAGTGCGTTCCTGGCGATTTCGTTCGCGCTGGGAACGGCTGAAGCCCAGGTCCCGGCCAATATCGAAACGCAACTGGTCAAGATGGGGCATATTGTCGATCCGCCCTGCACGGCCAAACTCTATCGGCCTCTCATGCCGGCCAACAACATCACCAGCAGCGCAGCGCCTTTATATCCGGGTATTACAGTCGTGCGCGATGCTTCCTTCGGCCCCAATCCCAAGGACGTAGTGGATATATTCACCGCGGACAAGGGCCCCGCGTCACGGCCGGTTCTCATTTATGTTCCCGGCGGCGGCGGTAACAAGATCGAGCTTCAGGACAAAGAAGCCAACGCCTTCTACGACAACATCGGGCGATGGGCGAACAAGAACGGGATGGTCTTTGTGAATATGCAACGGCATGGCGGACCGGGATGGGATGCCGGAGCAAAGGACATTTCGAGCATGATCCAGTGGGTGGAAGCAAATATTTCCAAATACCACGGCAACGCGGACCGCATGTTTATCTGGGCTCATTCGGCCGGCAACAATCCGCTCGGCACTTACATCGGCCGTCCGGAGCTGTGGGGGCCGAAAGGTGTGGGCGTGCAGGGAGTCATCTTCATGTCTCCGGCGGCGTTCGATATCGAACCGCTCACGGTTCCACCGCCTCCGGCTGGATCGAACCCGTTCGCGGCCCTGGCTGCTTCCGGAAAAACCTGCGGCGTGGAAGGAGGAGCCATGTCTTCGAGTGGCGCGCTTCCCGGACGTAAGGCAGGAGAACCGGGTGGTCCCGATGCGGCATTTGGTCCGCCTCCTGGAGGTGCGGGCGGCCGTCCCGGTGGTGGCCCACCGCGCGGTTTTGGCGGCCCTCCCGTGGATGCTGCCACGCGCTTAGAGCGGTCCAGCCTTCCGGAGCTTAAGAAGACCTCGGTGAAAATTATATTGGCCAATGCCGAGCTCGATCCGGGAGTCGATCCAGCCGTTGACGGAGGGATCATGCCGTTCAACAAAATCCTGCATGACGAGCTTTGCAAGGAGGGGCCCGCTCATTGCCCCATGCTGCTTTACTTCAAGGGCGAGAGCCATATGTCGGAGGTATTTTCGATTGGCACCTCGGACAAAACGGTTTCCGGGCCAATTTTGGCGTGGATGAAGAAGATTAAGTGATGCTCGATTACCGGAAGTGACATGGAAGCGGCGAATCGCCGGCGTCGGCTCATTGAACAAGACCGCAACGCTGGCGATCCGCGCTCGAAAGACTGGAACCGCGGAAGGGAGAATGGTTCTTCAGGTCTCCTTCGGTTTGTTCTTACTCCCCTTCGGTCGTCCCCGCCGCTTTACTTCCGTCAGCCACTTGGGTGGCCTGCCTCGTCGTTTGCCCTGTCCAACCGTCAGGCGCTCCAACACCAGGATCGCCTCGGAGATCTGATCGCGCTCCGTCCGAAGGTCGGCCAGCATTTTGTTGATATCCATTTTTAAAGCGTACCTTGAGAGCCGCGTGGCTGTCACGAATTTTGTGCCGTGAATTCATCCGCCTCTGAACGCCGCGCACTCGTGGCTTGCAGAGAAACGGGGCGCTCGCGGGATAAGCAAGCGGCCCTCTTTTGGTGGGAATTGGTAACAGCCTGGCGCCTTTGCCACTTACAGAAGCTTACAATTTTGAGCCGATTGCGCGTCTCCATAGCCCGGCCCATGGCTCTTTCGAGCTATCGCCCCAGGGTGTTCCTCGAATCCTGTAACGAACCGGAGTATGCTGTCGTTAGTAACTCTAGGACCCATATCCAGGATTATGAAGCACGATACGCCCACGGCGCTTGAGACCGCACCGCCCCAGGAGCCACATCCGTTAGAGCGAAAGCCACATGGGCCGGCCGATGCCCGGAGCAATCCGCCGCAACCGCCCTCCCGTGGTGGCTGGGTTTGGTGGCTGGTGCTGCTGATTTTGGCGGGAGTCGGCTACTGGCAATGGCCCAAGCTGAAGACCTTTTTGCCCAGCGGTGAAACGGCCGGGCAGGGGACGGCGAAGGGCCGGGGACGGCGCGGCGGGGGCGGCGGCGTGGCGCAGGTGGTGGCAACGCGTGCCACGCGAGGCAGCATCAAGGTGTTCGTAACCGGCCTGGGTGCCGTGACTCCCATTTACACCGTCACCGTGAAGAGCCGGGTGGACGGGCAGCTCATGAAGGTGGAGTTCAAAGAGGGGCAGATGGTTCATCAAGGCGATCTGCTGATGGAGATTGATCCCCGTCCCTATGAAGTGCAATTGGAGCAGGCGCAAGGACAGCTTATCCACGATCAGGCGTTGCTCAAGAACGCAAACCTTGACCTGGATCGATACAAGACCCTGATGAAGCAGGATGCGATTCCGCAGCAGCAGCTCGACACCCAGGCGGCGCTGGTGACGCAGTATGAAGGCACCATCAAGACCGACCAGTCGCAGATCGACAGCGCCAAGCTGAATCTGGTGTACGCCCACATTACATCGCCCATCACGGGACTGGTGGGTTTGCGTCTGGTGGATCCGGGAAATATCGTACATGCCGCCGATACCAATGGGTTACTGGTGATCACTCAGCTCGACCCCATCAGCGTGATCTTCACCACCGCCGAGGATCAGCTCCAGCCTATTCTCGAGAGGATGCACGCCGGGCAGCAATTGCCGGTGGAGGCGTGGGACCGCGAGCTGAAGAATAAGCTCGCCGACGGGAAACTCGAGACCATCGACAATCAAATTGATCCGACTACCGGAACATTAAAGCTGCGCGCTGTTTTCGCCAACTCGAACGGCAAGCTGTTTCCCAGCCAGTTCGTGAACGCGCGCTTGCTGGTACAGCAGAAACAGAACATCACGCTGCTGGCCAATTCCGCCATTCAGCGCAACTCGACGGGAGCCTACGTCTGGCTGGTGAATCCGGATAAAACCGTGAGCGTGCGCCCCATCATGGTGGGCACCACCGAAGGCGATCAGTCCGAGATTAGCTCCGGCCTGGAGCCCGGCGACATGGTGGTCACCGTGGGCGTGGACCGACTGGAAGAAGGCGGCAAGGTAAACGCGGAGGTTCCCGGCGATAAGCCGCGTGGCGGCAAGCCGGGTAGTGGCAAGCCGGGCGGGCGCTCGCACAAAGCAAGCTCATGAACCCTTCGCGGACATTCATTGTCCGGCCCGTTGCAACTTCGCTGTTGATGGCCGGAATTCTGTTGGTAGGCGCCGTGGCCTACAAGCAGTTGCCTGTCTCGGCGCTGCCCGAGGTCGATTACCCGACCATCCAGATCATCACGTTCTACCCGGGCGCCAGTCCGGACGTTATGGCTTCGTCGGTCACCGCGCCGCTCGAGCGCCAGTTCGGCGAGGTGCCGGGCCTGCAGCAGATGACGTCCACCAGTTCCGATGGCAGTTCGGTGATCACGCTCGAATTCAATTTGAGTTTGAACATCGATGTCGCCGAGCAAGAGGTACAGCAGTCCATCAACGCGTCGGGTACTTATTTACCCGCGGATTTGCCGACGCCGCCCATCTACGCCAAGGTGAATCCCGCCGATACACCCATCCTGACTCTGGCGCTGTCTTCGGATGCGCTGTCGCTATCGAAGGTGGAAGACTTGGCGGATACCCGTCTAGTGCCGAAGATTTCGCAATTGCAAGGCGTGGGTCTGGTCAGTATCAGCGGCGGACAAAAACCCGCCGTGCGCATTCAGGCCAATCCCACGGCGCTGGGCTCCTACGGCCTGAATCTGGAAGACCTGCGCAATGCCATTAACGCGGCCAATGTCAATCAGGCCAAGGGCAATTTCGATGGTGCGCACCAGGCCTATCAGATCGGCGCCAACGATCAATTGCTGTCGAGCGACGAGTATGGGCCGCTCATTGTCGCTTATCGCAACAACGGACCAGTGCGTATCAGCGATGTCGCAACTGTGGTGGACGACACCGAGAACATCCGCCAGGCGGCCTGGATGAATGAGTCCCCGGCGGTGATCGTCAACATTCAGCGCCAGCCGGGCGCGAACATTATCGCGGTGGTGGATCGCGTCAAGGCGCTGCTGCCGCAGTTGCAAACCTCCCTGCCTTCTTCGATAAAAGTCAAAATTCTGACCGACCGAACCAACACCATCCGGGCGTCCGTCAGCGACGTTCAGTTCGAATTGATGTTGACCATCGGCCTGGTGGTTTTGGTGATCTTCCTGTTCCTGCGGAACCTCTCGGCGACCATTATTCCGAGCGTCGCGGTTCCGTTGTCGCTGGTGGGTACGTTCGGCGTGATGTACCTGCTAGGCTACAGCCTGAATAATTTATCGCTGATGGCGTTGACGATTTCGACCGGCTTCGTCGTGGACGATGCCATCGTGATGATCGAAAATATTTCACGCTATCTGGAGGAAGGGAAGAGCCCGCTCCAGGCGGCGCTGCTTGGTTCCGAGCAGATCGGCTTCACCATCGTTTCGCTGACCGTCTCGCTCATCGCGGTGCTGATTCCACTGCTGTTCATGGGCGATATCGTGGGCCGCTTGTTCCGCGAGTTCGCCGTGACATTGAGCGTCACCATCCTGGTTTCAGCCATCGTTTCGCTGACGCTTACGCCGATGATGTGCGCGA
Source organism: Bryobacterales bacterium (assembly GCA_963713415.1). Lineage (GTDB taxonomy): Bacteria > Acidobacteriota > Terriglobia > Bryobacterales > Bryobacteraceae > Palsa-89. The sequence continues at coordinate 1,178,518 of CAVQLV010000004.1, forward strand.
AGATTTTGAAGCATACGGCCGAGAGCCAGCAGGGCTGGTTCTACCGCGCTTCCGAACGCGGATTCGACGCGGTGATCGCCCTGTATGCCAAAACACTGCGTTGGGTGCTGCGGAATCAGCCACTGACGCTGGCGGTGGCTGTTGCAACATTGGCTCTCACATTTGTCTTGTTCATCAAGATCCCGAAAGGCTTCTTCCCGGTCCAGGATACCGGCGTCATCCAGGGTGTTTCCGAAGCCGAGCAGACTATCTCGTTCCGCGCCATGTCCCAGCGCCAGCAAGCGCTCGGGAAAGCGATTCTGCAGGACCCGGCGGTGGAGAGCATCTCATCATTTATCGGCATTGACGGTACCAACACCACGCTCAACACCGGGCGCATCCAGATCAACCTGAAGCCGCTTGAGGAACGCAAGCTGAGCGCGAGCGACGTTATCCGGCGTCTGCAGCCGGAGTTGACCAAAGTTCCCGGCATTACGTTGTACATGCAGCCCGTGCAGGATTTGACCGTCGAGGACCGCGTCAGCCGCACGCAATACCAATACACGCTGGAAGATCCCAACGCTGCCGAGTTGAATTCGTTCGTTCCCAAAATGGTGGCGCGTCTCCAAGAACTGCCTGAGCTCCGCGACGTGGCCACCGATCAGGAAGTGAACGGTCTGCGCGTCCGGCTGGTTTTCGATCGCGATACAGCCGCGCGGTTGGGCATTACTCCTTCGGCGATCGACAATACGCTCTACGACGCTTATGGCCAGCGTGAAGTCTCCACCATGTTCACGCAGTTGAACCAATATCACGTAGTGCTGGAAGTGAAGCCCGGCTTCCAAAATAATCCGGTCGATCTGCGTGATTTGTATATCCGGTCGGCCGCGGGGGGCGGTGGCGCAGGGGTGGTATCGGGAGGCTCGACAACAACGGCCGGGTTCGGGCCGTCCAGTTCCTCGGTGGCGCAGGCCACAGCGGGCCAAGCGGTGGGTGCTCCGGCAACCGGATCGTCCGGCAGCGCCTTCAGCGGAGGTCCCACAGCATCGTCTCTGGTCTTCACCAACGGAAGCCAAGTGCCCCTGAGCGCGTTCACGCACCTGGAGCAGACCTCGGTTCCGATTACCGTGAATCATCAAGGCCAATTCCCGGTGGTGACGCTGTCGTTCAATCTCGCGCCCAATGCTTCGCTCGGCGATGCGGTGAATGACATCAACCGCGTCAAAGACGAGCTCCAGATGCCGGCCAGCATTCAAGGCGCGTTTCAAGGCACGGCGGAAGCATTTCAGGCGTCGCTCGCCAACGAACCGATTCTGATCCTGGCGGCGTTGATCACGGTGTACATCGTGCTCGGAGTGTTGTATGAAAGCTACATCCACCCCATCACGATTCTTTCTACGCTGCCGTCGGCGGGCGTGGGTGCGCTGCTCGCGCTGTTTATCTGCCGCCAGGACTTCAGCGTCATCGCGCTCATCGGAATCATCCTGCTGATCGGAATTGTGAAAAAGAACGGCATCATGATGATCGATTTCGCCCTGGATGCCGAGCGCACCCAGGGCATGCCGCCGCACGAGGCAATTTATCAGGCGTGTCTGTTGCGGTTCCGGCCTATCATGATGACCACCATGGCGGCGCTGCTGGGCGGCCTGCCGCTGGCGCTCGGCACCGGAGTGGGGTCCGAGCTGAGGCGGCCGCTCGGAATCACCATGGTGGGCGGGCTCATCTTCAGCCAGCTCCTGACGCTCTACACCACGCCGGTGATTTACCTGTGGTTCGACCGGTTAGCCCACCGCAGGCAAAGACAACCCGTTCTGGATGCCGGTTTTGCACCGGAAATGGGCGACTGAGCGCATGAATATCTCCGAGCCCTTTATTCATCGCCCTGTTGCCACCACTCTGCTGACCGTCGCCATTGCGATTGCTGGCGGAGTGGCTTATAACCTGCTGCCCGTATCCCCTTTGCCGCAAGTGGATTTTCCGACCATTAACGTGCAAGCCACGCTGCCCGGAGCTAGTCCGGAAACTATGGCCTCGGCGGTGGCCACGCCGCTCGAACGCCAGTTTGGACGCATCGCCGCGGTGACGGAGATGACCTCCACCAGCACGCTGGGCGGTTCGGCCATTACGCTGCAGTTTGAGCTGAATCGCGACATCAATGCCGCCGCGCGGGAAGTGGAAGCCGCCATCAACGCAGCGCGCGGCTATCTCCCCGCAATCTGCCCAATAATCCTCGATATCGCAAAGTCAACCCGGCCGAGCAACAGATTTTCCAGATCGCGCTGACCTCCAATGTGCTCGATCGCGGCCAGCTCTACGACGCCGCTTCCACCATCGTGGTGCAGAAGCTTTCACAGATCAAAGGCGTCGGACAAGTCAACGCGCAGGGCGGAGCTCTGCCGGGAGTGCGCGTGGAGCTAAACCCGATGGCCTTGAATAAATACGGCATCGGTTTGGAGCAGGTGCGCAACGTTTTGAACTCCTCCAATGCGAACGTTCCCAAGGGACATTTTTCAGACGGGTTCCACCTGTGGGAAGTGGGCGCGAACGATCAAATGTTTCAAGCCAAGGATTATCGGACGTTGATCGTCGCCTACAACAAGGGTGCGCCTGTGCGGCTGTCCGATATCGCGGACGTCAACGACGCAGTCGAGGATTTGCGCAACATGGGGATGGCGAATGGCGAGCCTTCGGTCAACGTCGCCATCAACCGGCAGCCGGGCGCGAACATTATCGACACCGTGGACCGGATTCGCGAGGCGTTGCCGCAGCTCCGCGCCGCCATTCCGCACTCCATCAAGTTGAACGTTACGCAGGACCAGACGGTCACCATCCGTGCGTCGGTGCGCGACATCGAAAAAACGATGCTCGCTTCGGTATTGCTGGTGGTCCTGGTAGTGTTTGTATTCCTGCGGAGTCCCCGCACCACCATGATTCCGAGCGTAGCCGTCCCGGTTTCCCTGATCGGCACCTTCGGGGTGATGTATCTGTTCGGGTACAGCCTGGACAACCTTTCGCTCATGGCGCTGACAATTTCCACCGGGTTTGTGGTGGACGACGCCATCGTGGTGATCGAAAACATCACGCGTTATCTGGAACAGGGCATGCAGCCCTTCGCCGCCGCTTTGCGCGGCGCGCGTGAAATTGGTTCCACCGTGTTTACCATCAGCGTGTCGCTCGTTGCGGTCTTTATCCCGCTGCTGCTGATGGGTGGCATCGTGGGCCGGCTATTTCGCGAATTCGCCGTCACGATGTCGGTGGCCATTGCGATTTCCATGGCCATCTCGCTCACCACCACACCCATGATGTGCGCGCATCTGCTCAAGGAGCACACCACGCACGGCTGGCTTTACCGGACCAGCGAGCGCGCATTCCAGGCCATCGTCCGGCTCTACGCGCGGACGCTGGACCGCGTGCTGCACCATCCCGCGATTACCCTGGGCGTGCTGGCCGCCACGATCGGGCTGAACGTGTTCCTGTTCATTCACGTTCCCAAAGGCTTTTTCCCGCAGCAGGACAACGGCCGCTTGAACGGGACGATTATCGCCGATCAAGATACCTCGTTCCAAGCCATGGAAAAGAACCTGCAGCAGATGGTGAAGATCGTCGAGCAGGATCCGGCGGTGGATACGGTCGCCGGATACACCGGAGGCAGCGGCGGTTATGGAAACACCCTGAATACGGCGCGCATGCAGATCCAGTTGAAGCCGCTGGCGGAACGCAAGGTCTCCGTGTACGACGTGATCGAGCGGCTTCGTCCGAAGCTGGGCGTCATCCGCGGGTCCACGAACTATATGCAAGCAAACCAGGACGTTCGCATCGGCGGGCGCAGCAGCGCTTCGCTCTATCAGTTCACCATGCGCGGCGACAACGTTCAGGACCTGACCAAATACGGGCCGCCGATGCTCTCGGCCTTGCGGCATCTGCGCTTAATCAACGATGTCAATTCGGATCAGCAAGACGGTGGCCTGCAAACCGTGATTCAGTATGATCGCGACACCGCGGCCCGCTTCGGGATTTCGTCACAGCTCATCGACAACGTGCTCTACGATGCGTTCGGACAGCGCCAGGTTTCCACCATGTACACTTCGCTCAATCAGTACCACGTGGTGATGGAGGCGGCGCCGCGCTTCTGGCAGGATCCCGAATTTCTGCGCCAGATATACGTGTACGGCCCTAAGGGCGGCACCGTCCCGCTCAACGCCATCAGCCATTACGAATCCTCGGTGGCGCCTCTCGCGGTAAATCACCAGGGATTGTTTCCAGCCGTGACCATTTCGTTCAATCTCGCGCCGAACGTGGCGCTGGGCGACGCAGTGGACGCCATCCAGGCCACGGCGCGCAAGGTGGGCCTTCCCGATACCATACAAACTTTCTTTGCCGGCACTGCTCAGGCTTATGAGGACTCGCTCCGCAACGAACCGATCCTGATCGCCGCGGCGCTCATCACGGTCTACATTGTGCTCGGCGTGCTGTATGAGAGCTGCTGGCACCCCATCACGATTCTCTCCACCTTGCCATCGGCGGGCGTGGGCGCGATGCTCGCACTCTTGATCTCGCACACCGACCTAAGCATCATCGCGATGATCGGGATCATACTGCTGATTGGGATCGTCAAGAAGAACGCCATCATGATGATCGATTTTGCGATCGAGGCCGAGCGCTCCGAAGGCCTGACTCCCCGAGAAGCGATTTACAAAGCGTGCCAGCTCCGTTTTCGCCCTATTCTGATGACCACCATGTCGGCCATGCTGGGCGCTATGCCGCTGGCGTTAGGGCATGGCGTGGGCGGAGAACTCCGCCGGCCGCTCGGAATCACCATTATCGGCGGCCTCATCGTCAGCCAGCTCTTGACGCTCTACACCACCCCGGTGGTTTACTTATCGCTCGATCGTTTGCGTCTGTGGTGGAAAGGCGAACGCGCCCCGGAACTCATGCACGGCTAGCGCGATGATCTTAGCGTGACGGTCAGGATGCTTTTTTGACAACAAACTCGAATGGCATTCCTCCGGCGTCGCCTGAGATCTTAATCTGATCGGCGGCCACCACTCCCTTGTAGGTCAGCTTCAAAGCCTGTCCGCCAAGATCGAGGCTGAGCCAGAACGAGATGTTGGCGCCGTCGATCATGCCGTCCTTAATCGCGATATCGTTGCCGTCCATGCCGGCCATGGAGCCAGTCAGCGTAGCGCCGTCCGCCTTGAAAGTGAAAGCCACGGGGAAGTCGCCGTTGTCAGTGTGGACGTTTCCGGTCCATTTGCCGTCTACATCGGCGGCGAAAGCTGAAACCGCTAGCAGCAACAGTGCTGCCACGGGCGCAAAGAGTTTCATGGTGAAACCTCCAGGAAAAGTGTTTCCGATATCGTACCAGTTTCCCCGCGTCAATGCGTCATCGCATAGATCACGTAGTTGACGCCGGTACGAATGCCGAGCGCCGAATAGCGCTCTGGATAATCGGGATCATCGGCCCATTCCCAGGAATCGCCTGTGTCGTGATTGAACAGCACGGCTACCTCGATGCGTCCCTTGTCGTCGTAGATGGCGCGCCAATGCGGATCGCGGCCGCCATTCAGGTACGGGATACCGCCTAAGCTCCACTGGCCCGATACCTGATAGCGCTGGTCAAGATCGAACACAGTATGAAAGATGGCATCGCGATCTCCGATTTCGACGATCGGCCGGCCGGGCAGCAGTTTGGCCATGTTGCGCTCAAAATAATACCAGTCCTGTTCGCCCCAGAAGTCGTCACCCAGCAGGAATCCGCCGCGCGCCAGGTAATCGCGAACCTTGGCCAGTTCGGCCTCGTTCATGTTCCATTGATCCGGTCCGGCGCAATAGAGGAACGGCCAATTGTAGATGTCATCGCCATCGTCGGGGCTCACCGGCTGCTCCACGCTGCGCACCTGGAGGCGGGTCAGGCGGCGGAGCGCCAGAGCGAAATGACGGTCGGCGCGTGGATAATCGTTGGTCCAGGCGCTGCGTCCCTGGCGCCAGTCGAAGCGGTAGAGGAATCCGAAGATGCCCCAGTCGCCTTGCGGGTACATCATTCGGGCGAAGACGAACTCGGCTTTATCCTTGTAATCCGGAGGCAGCGGGAAATCGTTGTACTCCTGGCCCTCATACTCGCGGAACGGCATCTGGAACGCGTACAGGATGCCCGGCGGCGGCAAGGCCTAAGGCCAAAAGAAGGACCCGCCTGGAGCACACACGACCATGCTAGCATCAGGCGCGCGCCTGGCCGGCAAAGGGTGCGGGCACCCTCGTTCCAGGAAGGCCACTATGCCGCCGCGCATCCGTTTTGCCGGCTATTACTTAAAGAAGCACTACTGCCCGGCGGCCCAATTCATCACAAGATTATACGCATCCACCGTGCCGATGCCGGTGGCAAAATCCCAGCCGGTGGCCGCACCGAAGGCCGGCGCCAGCGTCGCACTCGAAACCGAAAGCACGCCGTCTGGAATTCCCAGGTATCGCCCTGGCTGGCTCTGGGCGCCATTGCAATTTGCCGGGCCCGCGCAGTTGACGGCGATGTCGCCCAGGGTGACGTCATGAAAGGCGCAACCATCCGCTGGACAGGCAGCGCTTGGGCCGTATTGCTGCGTGGCTAGTTTGTAGTAGACGTAATTCGGATTGCCCTGCGCGCTACCCTGCTTCTGGTTCACCAGCGCCTGGATCCCAGCCAGGATCGGCGAAGAGAACGATGTTCCACCGGCGCCGGCCCAGCCGCTCGGAGCGCCCAGGCAAGGGGCTCCTCCATTGGCGGTGTCAGTCCAGCAATAGACGTAGTAGTGTCCCCAGACGCCATTGGCGGCGAACAGAGAGACATCGGGAATGTCGCGGACTCCGTCGCTCGGAAGGCCCGCCACGCCGGTTTGCCACGACGGCTTGGCATATCCTTTGCACGTGCCATTGATCACGCCGTAGTTATAGGGCGATCCAGTGGCGCACCCGCTGGGGCCGCCGCTGGCAGCCACGACAGCCAGGAAGTCGTCGCGCTGAGCCGTCCAACTGCCACAGAAGCCATCGGCGCCAGCGGCCGCGGAATAGCCAAAAACACTCACCAGCAGGCTGTTGGCGCAGGAATCGTCCCAGGGCGTTTCGGGGATGTAGGAGAGGGCCGACCCGTAAACGCTGCTGCTGGTCTTGCTCCAGTAATTATCGTTCGTGCCTGAGTATGTATCTGAAAAATCGGTACCGCCCACCGCGACGTTGTAGGGCGTGGATGCAAACGCGCTAATTCCGATTCCGTGGGTGGCCACTCGAAATCCAGCATCGCAACTGGCTGCGCCTTCATCGCCGGCCGAGACGAAGATCGAAACACCCTCCGCCACCGCCTGCTGATACAGGGAGTTGAAGGCGGCGTTCGATGACGCGCCGTTTTCCGCTTCGCATTCGCCATAGCTGATGCTCACGATGGCGGGCGGTTTGGCGCTGTTGACCAGATTCTGCATCGCAATCAGGCCCCCGAAGGTGGTGTAAGTATCGGCGCAGGCGGCCACCATAATGTTGGCGCCCGGCGCGGCCGCTGAAGCCCATTCCGCGTCCAAAATCGCTTCGCTATCATCGCCACCCCCGAGGCCCGGGCTCCCGCAATTGTTAGGGCCGGCGGCGGGCGCGGGATGAACAGTGGTAAGCGAGCCGGTGCTATACGCGGAGAGTCCGAAGATGTTGCGGAACGTATACCAATCCGCGTTGGAGTATAAATCGGCGTCCTCAATCACGGCGATGGTCTGGCCCTTGCCGGTATAGCCTTTGCTGAACAAGGGATTCAGGTCGTAGATGGTGGCCAAATCCGCTGGCACCACGGCCTGATAGGGATTGCCGCCGAAGGTGTAAGTATAGTCGCGATGCACGGCCTTCATGGAATGCGGCTGGAAATCGTGCATCGAGACCACGCCTGCCACCACCGGCGCGAAAGCCGCTGGAATCTGCGGGTCCGACGCATTCGCGATGTGCAGCTTACCGTTCACTTCAAAGCGATGGATAGGAGTGTGAAACGCCGCCCGCACTTGCGAAGCCGTGCCCGAGAAGTCGATCACCATTCCGCTGGGATAGACCATATTTACCGTGAAGCCGTGCGATTCCAGCCACCCCGTGACCTTGTCGACGTCTTCTTGCGCCGGAGCATAGTTCTTGCCGAAATCCTCTGCCGTCAACCATTGATGGAACTTGGGCGAACTGGCGCTGTGCAGGTCGTCAATGAGCTTGCGGACAGCATTTTCCTGCGCGGGAGAGCGCTGTAACTGCAGCAGCATATGGTCCATCGGAAAACTATCCTCCACCGCGCCGCGATCGTTTTGCCGGATTGCCTCCGGGCGGGTGTTGCCCGCCAGCGTGTGGCGCTCAGCCTCATCGATCCGGCTGGTAATCAGGGGCTGCCGCTGGCTCTGACCCGCCAGGGTGGCGGGAAAAAGTGAGGCGACAGCGCAAGCGACGGTACAGACCGCCCATTTGGCACGAGACATGAATCTCCTCCGAAGCCGGTTCCACGGCACACGGCTACGAGGGTTCATCGGCAATTGTGCAGAAGTTCTTTAGCGTGCGGTTTCGATTGCAGCGTTTTCTCGGCCACGCAGGGCCACGTTCCAACTTTGACCGCCGGGCGTTCACGAGCTCGCGATCGCCGCCGTAAGCGCGCATCCAAAAGGCTGCTACAATGCGCTGCAAGAAGATGTTTCAGGACCTTCGCTATGCCTTCCGGCAACTACGAAAAAACCCTGGCTTCGCTCTGACAGCGGTACTCTCTCTCGCAGCGAGTATCGCAGCCACCACCGCCGTCTTTAGCGTTGTTTACGGCGTTCTGATGAACCCGTATCCCTACAAGAACCCTGACCGACTGGTGTGTATTGGCCTGCTAGACAAGATTCACAGAGAGTATTGGCCAGGTTTCACCGGTGCACAGATGCAAACGCTTCAACGTGCTCGGTCCCTGGAGGGCATTGCAGGGATGTTGTATTGGAATCTGACGACGACAGATGGGGACCTCCCAGAGGATGTGAGGACCATGTACCTCACCCCAAATGCCTTCGATCTATTGGGACTCCCAGCCTTATCTGGCCGGACTCTGATTCCTTCCGATGCTCCCTTTGGCCAAGATCCGAAGCCGGTCGTGGTGCTTGGGTATAGGTTCTGGCAACGACACTACGGTGGCGACCGGGCCATCGTCGGTCATGATATCCACTTGGTTCAGAAAAGCTACACGGTGGTGGGCGTCATGCCACCGCGCTTTGTTTTGGGCGATGGGGACGTTTATATCCCGCAAAAACTGATAGCCGATCCGGACAAGCAATTCATGATAATTGCTCGGCTAAAGCCAAGGGTCACCTATGCCGCTGCGAGTTCCGAGCTGCAGGTTTTGATTCACGAGTTCGCAAAAGAGAAACCGGGACAGTTTCCAGAGCAATTCCAGGTCCGGGTTGGGAGTCAGCGTGCGGTATACGGCGACCATCTTGGCAAGATGCTGTTCTTACTTCTGAGCGGCGTCGTTCTTCTCTCCTTGATCGGATGTGCGAATGTATCCATTCTCCTGCTCGCCCGCGGCACGATCCGCGAACATGAACTAGCCGTGCGGGCCGCTCTCGGAGCGAGTAGATCTCGAATCCTGATCCAATTGCTCATGGAATCGCTTCTCCTTTCGATCACCGGAGCAGTCCTCGGCGTGCTGCTCGCATCTCGAGCGGCTGCCCTAATTGCGGCATGGTTGCCGAAAAACTCGTTTCCCGCCGAGGCCGTGATCCAGATCAACATCCCGGTACTGCTATTTAGCATCGGGCTTACGATTCTGACAACGGTCATCTTTGGTCTGGCTCCCGCGATTTTACTTTCGCGGGTTGAGGCCGGGCAGGCGATCGAAGCGAATACGGGAAAGGCTACGATCGGCGTCAAAAATAGACGAACTCATAGCATGCTGATAGCCGGTCAGATCGCGTTGACGTTTCTTTTGATGACAACCGCCGGCGCCGCAATTAGCGGTTTCCTGCGGTTGATAAATACAAACCTTGGTTTTGACCCGCACAACACGCTCGATGTTGGCATTCCAGTTCACGACAACACGTATCTCACTTGGGAACAGCGGTCCGTCTACTTCGAACAGTTGCGGCTCCGAATTCAGGAATTGCCGGAAGTAGTATCGGCAGCGATTTCGATAAATGCAACGCCGCCTGCGAATGGCAGGAACACCACATTTGAAATGTTCGGACAACCGGCCAACGAGCAGCAGCTTCGAGCGAATTGGATCAGCCCGGAATATTTTGCTGTACTTCACATCCCTCTTACGCAAGGGCGTTTGTGGAACCACACCGAAACGATGCGTGGATCTCGCGTGGCGGTTATCAATGAGACCCTGGCGCATCACTACTGGCCCAATGGCGATGCTCGCGGCCATCAGATTCGCATACCGAAGGTCATGGGCTACTCACGAACATATGTAGCGGCAGTTCCGAATAGCGACGATTGGCTTCAAATCATAGGCGTCGTCGCGGATTCCCGCAACGATGGCTTGAGTAGTCCAGTGAAACCAGCCGTTTACCTCCCGTACACGCTGATGATGCCGATGTCGACGCAAATTCTGGTTCGTACCAAGGGCGAGCCGCTATCCGTCTTGCGTCGTATTCGTGCGGCGGTTGCCGGTGTGAATGCGGACCAGCAAATCACGGGAACTACCGGCAGCTTGGACCAGCGAATTGCTGCACAACCAGGCTGGGCTCAGCAGCGTCTCGCGGCCCGTATATTCGCTACGTTGGCGTGCTTTGCGCTGGTGCTGGCGGCCGTCGGCCTTGATTGTGTTGTTTCTTTCATCGTGGCACAGAGGACGAACGAAATTGGCGTTCGCATGTCATTGGGCGCCCGGCAGCATCACATTCTGCGACTGATCTTCGCCACGACGGCGACCAGCGTCGGTATCGGCGTTGTTATGGGAATCGTGCTGAGCATGGCCTTGAATGCAGTCTTGGCTAAACTGGCCGAAAGCTCTTCATACGGATTGGCTATTCTCTTAGGCGTTACTGCGCTCCTGGTGAGCACATCTGCGGCTGCTAGCTTTTTTCCCGCCAAGCGCGCGTGTTCGGTTGATCCTATGATTGCCTTGCAGTGTCAGTAGCTATCATCTGGCAAACTGTGTTCGTGACCAGCGGTCGGCAAAATTTTGGTTGGAGCCGGTTGCGCTGGTGCGCAATCTAGGATTCAGGCGACCAAACTGTGCCGCACCATCATTGTGCCTTTGGCCTGGTACCCTCGCTTGCTGCATGCTACACCGGCGCAAAGAGAGCATTGGCAAATTTCCGGCGGCGGTTATGGTATTCACTGGGCTGACTTGGATGAAGATCTCAGCACGGAGGGACTACTGCGCGGCGCTCCAGCGCCGGACTTCGAGTCCCACCTCTTCCGGCAAGTCCTGATCGGAGTCGCTTCGTTAGAATTGCCGATCCGCCAAATCGCTCGCAGGCGTGCTAGATTTCAATGAGGAGTGCAGCCGCTGTGCGAGGTTTTGTCGCTCTCTTCTGCGTCTTTGCGGCCGTCTTGTTCGGCCAGTCCAATCCTAAGGACGCCGCTTCCAACACCCCCGCTGCGAACGACACCACCGCGTTTCGCGCGGATACGACGCTGGTCCTGGTGCCCGTCTCCGTCACCGATCCCTCCAACCGCTACGTGCTTGGCCTGGACAAAGAAGACTTTCGCCTGTTCGAGGACGACATAGAGCAGAAGGTCACGCATTTCTCTAATGAAGACGCGCCGTTGTCCATCGGTCTGCTGGTCGACACCAGCGGTAGCATGGGCGCCAAGCTCGACACCTCCCGCCGCGCCGTGTCGGAGTTTCTGAAGACTTTAAACGCAACCGACGAAGCGTTCCTGGTGGAGTTCAGCGATCAGGCCCAATTGGCCGTTCCTCTGACCAACGACTCGGGTGCAATCGAGAGCAGCATGAGTTCAGCTACTTCCGGGGGGCTCACCGCGCTTCTGGACGCGGTGCACGTGGGATTGCAGGAGATGAAGCGCGCCAAAAATCCACGCAAGGCGCTGCTGGTTATTTCCGACGGCGGCGACAACAACAGCCGCTATACGGCCAGCCAGATCGCCGATCTGGTGCGCGAAGCGGACGTGCAGATCTACGCGATGGGCGTTTTCGAGCCGACGCTTTCGTTCGGCTTGAGCGGCACGGGAAGCGGCGGCAGATTAGGGGCTGCGGAATTGGATGGGCCGAGACTGCTGGCGGAAATCTCCGAGCAGACCGGCGGCCGGGCGCTGGCCGCCACCAATTTGCGCGAGCTTCCCGGCATCGCCCAGCGCATCGGCATCGAACTGCGCAATCAATATGTGCTGGCGTATTCGCCGGCGAACCACGGGCATGACGGCAAGTATCGCAAGATTGAGGTAAAGGTGCAGCAGCCCAAGGCGCTTCCAGAGTTGAAGGCCCGCTGGAGGCTGGGATATTACGCGCCGAGTGAATGAAGCGTTGAAATTCTAGCGGTGCCCGCCGACGCGGATTCCGCCGCCCATCGGCCGTACGCCGATTCCCACGCTCGGGCGCATCACTCCGATGGAACGCGATGGTCCATATCCATATCCGCCGAAGCGGCTGCCAGAAAACGGCGTAGGACTGCGATAGACGTACGACGGGGTATACGGCCTGTAAGGCCGATACAACGGCATCGCGCCGATAAACAACGGGTTGTACAGACCGAGGCCGGCGCCATAAAACCCGGGACCATACAGGCCGCCACCATATAAAGCCGAACCGTAGAGAGCCGATCCATACAGGCCCGGGCTGTAGAGTCCAAGACCATAAGGATCATAAGCGCCGGACCCGTATGAACCGTAGCCTGGCGGTGGAACTATGCTGGACATTCCCGGAATGTACGGCGGAATGCCGAGCGATTGCAGAACCGCATCCGGATCATTCTGCCAGCCGTCGATCACGCCCGAAAGATCGGATGTGGCGGCCGCGTCGGTATTATTTTGCGCGACCGAATTGCTGCGCGCCTGGTCCCAGTTGTCCAGATCGTCGCCTGCTTTGTTCGAGTCCGGGATGTTCAATTGCGAATCGTTCAGCAGCTTGCGCGCCGTGAGCTTGCCTTCGAACGGAACCACGTAGCCCGCGCCGGCCTCCAACGATTTTCCATCCGCCATCACTTCCGCCTCGCCCGTCTCCACCTTCACCTGCGGCGGCTCGGAATCGAACCGGTAGCGCCCTGCCTTCTTGATGTGAACCTGATCGAGGTTATAGAGGAGGGTCACCGAAGTGTCCGCCAGCGCGTCCGGTGCCTGATCCACGATGGCCGAACCGCTCAACAGTTCCACCCGCGTATCGTCCAGCCGGTTGGAGATCATGCGGAGGGCGCTGTTCGCGCCCATGCGCAGAAACGTTCCGGGCGTGAGCAGCACTTCGACGCGCCCGTCTTGGGTGCGAAGCTCCGAGCCGTTGTTCATCTGATCGAACTTGCCGGTCTTTTGTTCGACGCGCTGGTCGTCCAGGAAGACCGAGCCGTCGGAAAATTGAATCAAGCCCGCATGAGCCGAAATCACGGATTGGGCTGAAGCAGGCAGGCCGACCAACGGAGTCAAAGCCAAGCAAAGGATCCACCGGTGCGACATCATCGCGAGACTCCTTTGACTAAGGATACCCGTTTCCGGACTGCTGTCAAGCCTGTCGAAGTTACGCTCGATACGTGCGCCGCCTCCGGGTTTCAGCCGATTCTGATTGCGGGCTCGGCGCGCCCTGCCAACCGGCGTTGGGGCTTGGACCTGCCGTGACGAATCGGACCCTGCTTACGGGCGCGACGCCCCTTGCCGTGCCTCCAACTTTCTAAAACACCCGGTTTCCGATAGGACTTTCAAGGAAGGGGCACTCGAGGCGTATTTACAGCGGTTCGTAAATACTGCCGCGTTACTCGCGCGTGGTCCCGACCGTGGACCTTTCACATTTACGATTAGCGAGGTTACCGTCAAAGTGGTTGCGTCGATCAAGTTCTTCCGGACTTCAAAGGGAGTGTCCGCGCTGCTACCGTCGTCTTCGCTGCTTTTCGGAGATCGAACGAATGATCAACTTGCCTTTACCTGTCTTGACGAACGGCGGATCAGCCTGCGCCTCGGCAGCATCAAGCAATTCCTGAACTTCCGACCTGCGTAGAGTTGCCACACCGTCGAGCCTCACAAATCGGTTCTGATTCCCGCTGCCTTGCAATATCCGGTGCGGATCAGGGAGGGTGGCCCCGTGGTAGAAGCTGAGACCTATTCCTTTGGAATTTGTTGCCAGCGATACGACACAATCGGAGGGACGCTCTGTTGTGCAATATCCGATTACAAAAAAGTTGTAGTTGTCATACACCAGTTCGTTCGCCGTCGGGAAGCGCTTGCGCATCACTGACCTGCATTCGCGAATCTGCATGCCCATAGCGGGCTCGAACTTAGCGATGAAACCCTTTAACTGCTGTTCGGGGGTCTCTGGCATGCATCTCAATCCTAGCGAAATCGTTCGCTCACGACAAACACAGTCCAAGACGGCGAAGTAATTCGTCCACTTGACAGTTCGGCCTCACGGAGAAGTGGTCCGTTACATCGCAAGTAGTTGGCGACTCGCCGAAGTTCTCGTATCCGCCCGGCAACTGACCCACCACCGCCAATCCTGCCGCTATAATCGATATGTGATTCGTCCCGCCCTCATCGCGGCCGCCGCCGTGAGCATCGTTTTGCTTGCCGGCTGCAAGAAAGATATCCAAAACCAGGACGCCGTGCGACAGGGCGTCATGAACTATCTGTCGAAGCGCTCGGACTTGCTCGCCATGGACGTGAGCGTCAGCTCGGTCGCATTTTCGTGAGGACGAAGCCACCGCGCAAGTGCATTTTCAGGCCAAGGGAAACGACTCGCCGGCGGCCGGAATGACCATGCAGTATGTGCTGGAGCGCAAGGATGGCCAGTGGGTGGTGAAGGGCCGCACGGGAGCGAATGCGGCGCACGGAGAGAGTGCCGCGCCTGGACCGGGAATCGTCGCCCGGTGCGCTGGACGGAATGCCGCGCATCCCCGGCGGCGCGGATGGATCATCCGCCGCGTTACCGCCCGGACACCCGGCCGTGGGAGGCGCGCAGGGCCTGCCGCCTGGACATCCCGCGGTCAGCCCCGATTCCACCGGTCAGCAAAAGTGAGAATACCCGAATGAAACGAGTTGCCGTCCTCGGCGGCGGTCCGGCTGGAGCTTTCGCGGCGGAGCGGTTGGCGCGCGCGGGCCTGGAAACCGTCGTTTTGGACGAAAAGCTGGCCTGGGAGAAACCGTGCGGCGGCGGGCTCACTTACAAAGCCTACACGCGCTATCCGTTTTTGCTCGAGAACAACGTTCCGAAAAAGATCATCCATGAGACCTGCCTGGCGGCGCATCCGGCCGGAGCCGTTCACATGGATTTGAGCAGTCCGTTGCTGATCTATTCGCGCATGGATCTGAATCGCATGCTGCTGGAGCGCGCCGAGCAGGCGGGAGCGCAACTGGAGAAGACGCGCGTGCTCGGGTTGGAGCGCGGCGGCCGCGGATGGCGCTTGAAGACGCGGCAGGGAACGCTCGACGCCGATTTTTGCATCGTGGCCACCGGCGCGCGCAATTCGCTGCGCAACGTGGGAACCGAGTGGACCGCGGCCGACACGATGTACGCGCTTGGCTACTATGTGCCGTCCGCGCAGGATCACATCGACATCCAGTTTCTGCCGAACTTGGAAGGCTACATCTGGGTGTTCCCGCGCTGCGGGCATCTTTCGGTAGGAATCTGCGGCAAGGGCGAGCCGGCGCAGGCGCTGCGCGCGCGGCTGGAGCAATACATGAATCGCAAGGGCATCTCCTATAAAGACGCGTCCTTCTACGGCCACATGCTTCCGTCGCTCGAGCACTCCGGTTGGAAAAATAATCGGCTGGCGGGCGAAGGCTGGCTGGCGGTGGGCGATGCGGGCGGGCTGGTGGATCCCATCACCGGCGAAGGTCTGTACTACGCGATGCGGTCGGGCGATCTGGCGAGCGAAGTGGTCTTGAACGAATCGCAATCGCTGGCCGAACGCGCGCAGGCCTATCGCAATCTGCTGCGCCGCGATTTCACGGCCGACCTGGAGTTCGGCGCCACGCTTGCCAAGCGCGTTTTTCTGGGACGGTTCCTGTTCAGCGCGGTTCCTTCCCGCATGGTGGATTTCATCCGCCGCAGCCCGCGATTCCGCGTATTGATCCAGGATCTGTTCGCCGGCACGCAGCCTTATCTGGGTTTGAAGAGCCGGCTGTTTCGCAATTTGAATGGCACGCTGCAGGAAGTGTTGATGAATGTGTTCTTGCAGCGCGTGATCCCCGAAGAGACGTAAGCCGTGAATCCATGAACCACCGTAAATCTGAAGAACTGTTTGCCTGCGCCCAGAAGCTGATTCCGGGCGGCGTGAATTCGCCCGTGCGGGCCTTTCGCGGCGTCGGCGGCACGCCGCCGTTCATCGCGCGCGGCGAAGGATCGCACATCTTCGACGTCGACGGCAACGAGTACATCGATTACGTGGGTGTCCTGGGGGCCGCTGATTCTGGGCCACTGTTTTCCGCCCGTGATGGACGCGTTGCGCGAGGTCGCTCGCCATCGGCACCAGCTTCGGCGCGCCCACCGAACGGGAAGTGGAACTGGCCGAGCTGATTCGCGAATGCGTGCCCTCCATCGAGATGGTGCGCCTGGTCAGCTCCGGGACCGAAGCCACCATGAGCGCGCTGCGCGTGGCGCGAGGATTCACCGGGCGCGACCTTACCATCAAATTCGAAGGCTGCTATCACGGCCACGTGGATTCGCTGCTGGTGAAGGCCGGGTCGGGCATGGCGACGCTCGGAATCGCCGATACGGCCGGCGTGCCGGAAGCGTTCGCGGCCACCACCATCGCGCTGCCGTTCAACTCGATCGAGGCCGTGGAGACAGCTTTCCGTCGAACATGGCGCCAAGATCGCGGCGGTGATTGTCGAGCCGGTGGTCGGCAATATGGGCTGCGTGCCGCCGCGCGAGGGATTTCTCGAAGCTCTGCGCGAGATCACCGCCCGGCATGGCGCGCTGCTGATCTTCGACGAAGTGATGACCGGTTTCCGCCTGGCGTTGGGCGGCGCGCAGCAGCGCTTCGGCATCCGGCCCGATCTGACCACGCTGGGCAAGATCGTGGGAGGCGGAATGCCGCTGGCGGCCTACGGCGGGCGCGCCGACATCATGAGCAAAGTGGCGCCCACGGGTCCCATTTATCAGGCCGGCACGTTGTCCGGCAATCCGATGGCGGTAAGCGCCGGGATCGCCATGCTGCGGTATCTGAAGTCCCATCCCGAGGTCTACGAAATCGTCGAAAGCACGCGCCGCCCAGCTTACGGCGAACGTGCCGGCGGGCGATTACGGTGAACCGCGTCGGGTCCATGTTCACCTTTTTCTTCACCCCGGAGCCGGTGACCGGACTGGGAATCGGCCAAGCGCGCCGATACCGGCCGTTTTCGGCAGTTCTTCCACTGGATGCTGGATCGGGGAATCTATCTGGCGCCCTCGCAATTCGAGGCCGGATTCGTCTCGGCGGCCCACAGCCGAGCAGGACATCGCCCGGACCGTGGAAACCGCCCAGGGAGTTCTTCGCGACCGGCTTGGCGGCTAGGCCGCATCTAAGGCGCCCGCCAGATCCGGTAAAATGGAGTATATATGTCTGACACAACAGCGAACCCAGCCCATTTAGGGATGGATCTCGTGAGTCTTGATTTGCCCGCTTGGAAAAAAGTCATCGGCGGCGTTTGCGCCGTGCTTCTGGCGATTCTGTTCTTTGTCTCGGGAGCGTGGAAACTCACCGATCCGTTCATGTGGTCCCAGGCCCTGGCCGAGTTCCGCGTGCCCGGGCGCTCGCGCTGCCCGGCGCGCTGGCGCTGGGCATCGGCGAAACGTTGGGCGCGGTTCTCATCCTGGTGCCGCGGTTTCGCCGCTGGGGAGCCTGGCTGATCGGCTTGCTGTTGGTGGTCTTCATGGTCTACATCGGAGCGAACTACGGCGCGCTGGTGGGCAAGGATTGCAGTTGTTTCCCGCTGGTGAAGCGCACCGTGGGGCCGGCATTTTTCGTCGGAGACGGAGCTATGCTTCTGATGGCCGTGGTGGCCGGGATGTGGGCGCGCAGCCTCGGAGAACCTGCGCGCCGCGCTGGTCATTCTGGGCGCGGTGGTGGTATTCGCCGGCGCTTCCTTTGGCGTGAATGTGGCGCGGGAGTCCGGATTGAAGGCTCCGCCATCCATCACCGTGGATGGCAAGCCGTTCTCGCTGCAAGAGGGCAACACGTTCCTGTTCTTCTACGATCCCACCTGCACGCATTGCGAGGCGGCCGCCCGCAAAATGGCGAAGTTGAACTGGAAGGACACCAATGTCGTGGCCATTCCCATCGACACGCCGCAATTCGCCGCGTCGTTTCTGCATGACACCGGGTCTGAAGGCTGGAACATCGAACGATCTGGAGCTGTTGCAAAGGACCTTCAAGTTCGCCACCGCGCCCTACGGCGTGGCGCTGGTGCGCGGCCACCAGAAGGCGACCGTCGATGTCGGCGTTTTTGAGACGGACGGCCAGCCGGCGGCTCTGCTGCACGGCTTGGGTTTCATTGATGTAGCGTCCCTCAGGCCTCTGCTGCGGCGGAGCAGGCTCTGGCGCGGTCGACGTCGGGTTCGAGCCAGCGCCCGCGTAGCTACCTCCAGCAGCTCGGCCGCCAGCCAGGTAAAGTCCGTGCCTGGATACATCCGGCGCAGTTGGTATCTCCACTTCTTTTCAAACGAAGCCATGCGGCGGGCCTGCTGCTTTACGGGAAGGTTTCCCAGGCCGGCCAGATCGATCAGCGTGGTCACCAGCCCGCTTTCGGCGCGGATCAGAACATACAGGCACTTCCGGCTCTTGCTCAATCTCTGCACGGATTCCAGGATGGAGTTGGCGCGGCTGGGCTCATAGCAGCGCGGCCAGATCGGTGAATCCCTCGGCTGGAGACGGGCCTTCACCGATTCCAATACTTCGCCGAAAGCGGGCCGCACCGTCCGGAAGAACGTGGCCACGCGTTTTCGGATGCAGGACGTCGTATGTCAGCTCCGTGCGCATCTTGCCGCGGAATGGCCGGCTGGCCCGGTACACCAGCATCGGATATGCGGTTTTGACGTTGCGGAAGGCCCGCGGATCCACGAAATAGTGCGAGGGCACACGTTCCCGGAGCAGGGTCTGGATGGCTATGGATACGCGGGCGAAGGCGGGGAAAAACCCCGGCGTGCGTTCATCGGGCGCCGCCAGCCAGCCCGGTCCCGGCTTGGGAAAACTGACTGCGGGATAGGTTCCGGCATGCCTCGCTCGAGCAAAACTGGTTGAGCATACACCGCGCGCGCGCGACTGTGGCACTGTAAACTCAGCGCGGCACGATCACGTTAGTCTAACGCGAAGTCAAAGGAAAGACGAGCGATGAGCGGCGCAGAACTTTTCCGTCTATGAATTGTGACTCGGCCGCGGTGTTACCCGCATCGGTACGCACTGAAGCGGTTGCCACCCAGCAGCCGTCCGCCGGCCTCAGGATGCAGGAAGCGAACCGAGAAATGGAACGTGCTGCCCTTTGCCGGGTTCGCTGCCGAGCCACATTCTGCCGCCCATCAATTCCACCAGGCGCATGGAGATGCTTAAGCCGAGGCCGGTGCCGCCGTATTTTCGGGTCATCGATCCGTCGGCTTGCGCGAAGGGCTGAAAGATGATGCTTTGCTTTTCCTTCGGAATGCCGATGCCGGTGTCGGTTACCGCGAAGCGTATCCGGATCTCGTCGCCCGTCGCTGGATTCCACACGCCGCGCGGACCAGCACGCTGCCGGCCGGCGTAAACTTCAGCGCGTTTCCGAGCAGGTTCACCAGGATCTGGCGCAAACGCGCGGGATCTCCGTCACTTCCGAGGGAATCGCGGGCGAAATCTCGCAGGCGAGCGACAAGCCCTTCTGTTTGGCCAGAATTTCAAACATCCCGGGCGGTTTCTGAAACCAACTTCGCCGAGATCGAACGGAACACTTGTCCAGTTGAACGCTCTTGGCTTCCATTTTGGAGAAATCCAGCACGTCGTTCAGCAGGTACAGCAGCGAGATCGCGGAGTTGCGCGAGGTTTCGAGCAGATCGCGCTGTTCGGCGCTGAGTTCGGTGTCGAGCGCCAGTTCGGTCATTCCGATGATGCCGTTCATCGGAGTGCGCAGCTCATGACTGATGTTGGCCAGGAAGTGACCCTTGGCTTCGTTGGCCGCTTCGGCCATTTTCTTGGCCGATTCCAGCAGCCGCCGGTCTTCGAAAAGCCTTGCGGTATTGGGCGCTCAACTGCCTTCCTTGCGCCAGCAAGAACGCCAGGCAAACCAGATTAATGAGAGCCATTCCGTAGCCGTTGCCGCCCAGCGACAGGTCAACCACAATGGGCGGGACCAGCAGGGGCAAAACGTGGCAATAGAGATAGAGCGGCCGGGGAGTGAGGGAGACGATCGCGCCAAAACTGATGCCCAGGACGCAAAACGTCAGCAGCAGCGAATTCCAGTGGGAAAAACCGTTCGAGATGTAGCTATAACAGCTCAGCAATCCCCAGGCGCTCGAAAAACAGACCAGCGTCGCACAGAAGGCCAGCCGCCATCTCTGCGGGTTGTGGGGATAGATCTGATTCTTGCGGAGGATCAGGAACAGGCGCACCAAATAGGCGCCCATGGTTGTGACGGCGAAAAGCGTCACCGCCAGCACGTGAACTCTCGAATAGGTGCCCGCCAGTAAGGCGAACTGCACCAGACCAAGACCGGCCCAAATGCCGGCCAGCGAGCGACGCGCAATATCGGCGTCCTGCTTGACAGGCTCAGGTCGGCGCGCTGAGCCGATTCACCGTTTGTGTCTGGCACGCAACGGTACTATCGTACAAGTGAAATCAAAAGTTTAAGGCGACCTTAAGGCTGTCTCCATACCGTGGAAGCGTTCAATTGGCGGTGAGCTGGACGCTTTCTTGTTCCCCTTCGTCGATCGGTCAGGCTGGAGCCTTGAGCCTGGCAAGCGGCCAAATCGTCCGGATTGTAGACATCGCAGGGCGGGGAATCCAGCCACGCCACAAGGACGTATTTTCCGGGCGGCAGGCCGCGCAGGACGAAGTTGCCGTACTCGTCGGCGTGGGTGGTCTGGTAGGCTTGGACGCGTCCGGCGGGCGGGTCGGGAATCAGGGCAATGGTGGCGCCGCTGGCGACCACTTTCGGATCGGCCGTCACCGCTCTTCCGATCACTTGGCCGCCCTGTGAGCTGAGCCGCACGTCGAGCGCAGGCGGGGCATCGCCGGCCGACGCCTCCAGGCCCTGGCCAAGCCGCTCGGAGTTCGCGATGCGGACCGATTTGAGATAGGAATTGTCCGGCGCGTTCAGCACGTACAGATCGTAAGTTTCGTCGGGAACAAATGGAACGGAGAATTCGCCGTTCTCCGAAACTTCGGCTCGCGAAGGAGAGGCCGTGGCGCGCCGCGGCTGGAGCGAGATCATCAGGCCTTTGGGCAGCGGGCTGTCGTCGTCATCCAAGTGGATTTTGCCCGTCCAGATGCTTTCGGGCCCGACCACCACATCCGCATTCGCAACGTCGGCATCGCCGATATTGATCGGAACGCGGCCCGTCAGGGCGACGCCGTCTTCGGTTCCCGAGGCCATCAATAGATACGGGCCGGCGGTGACGCCCTGGATGTCGAAGTTCTGATCCTTGTCGACGACTACATTGATCGGAGCGCTGACGGAGGCGGTATTGTCGGAATCGTTCATGCGCAGTGTGACGCTCGGGCTGGCAATCACGCCGCCTTTTACGCGCGCTCAGCACGCGCCCGCGAACGTGCACGGTGTGCACCAGCGTCAGAAAAATATCGATGCCGCCCACTTCGTCGCCCGGCGCGATGTTCACGGGAACGGCATCGGACATTTTTTGAACCTGGGGGAAAAATGTGATCGCATAGCTCAACTCGGGCAGGGGATTGCCGAGCGCGTCCTTGCGCGTCTGTTCCTGGGCGTCGGATGGACGCGGCGGCGCCTGATACAAAGCCGCGACGTAGTACGATGCCCGGTTCCAGGCCATGCACGCGATACTCGCCGCGATCGTCGGTGCGGGCGCTGGCAGCCGCGGCGTAGCCATGACGCCCGCGCTCGTAATAGGAGCGGTAGAGCTGAACGGCGACGTTGACGGCCGGCTCGGCGTCGTCGAATTTCACCTTGCCGCTGACCACGCCCGGACGGGCGTCATGCGATACACGAACGAGCCGATGGTCTCGCCCGAGTTGACAGTGAAGATCGGCGGCATTTTGTAGTCGCCAATGCGTCCGGCCGAGAGCGGCAGATAGCCATCGCGTTGGACGGTGATGATGTAGCGCCCGGGTGCGACGTTGGGAAATGAGAAGCCGCCGCTTTCGTCGGTGGTTTGATACAGCGACGTGCCCTTGGAATCGGCGGGCTTCAGCAGCACTTGCGCGCGCCGCAGCGCTTGTCCCGTTGCGCCGCTGAGCACGGTTCCCTGGATGGCGCCGGGAGCCTCCGCTTCAGGGGGCTGTGCAGTGGGCGGAGGAGAGATCGCCGGCGGCTGCGCTACGTCTTGCCCGAGGGCCGCAGCGAGAGCAAACAGGATGAGAAGGCAAAGTTTCAGAGCGCGTGGCAAGAGATCCACTCAAGTTTGACGGAATTTGGGGCGAATGCGTGGGAACCACAAGCGCCGTGTGCTCGATCCGCGATAGAGTGCTCCCAGCGCGGCGCGAAGTGCTATTTCGCGTGTGCGCAAGGACACGAGGAAACTCGCGACGCCATAGAGTCCGATGGCCGCCAATAAAAGCGCATTGCGGCGAACGGGCTCCGCAGAGTCGTTTGGAAGCGCCGCTGGGTAAGCGTGGACGAGACGTAGTCCCTCAAGCGCCGGACATTCTAGACCACGCGAGTCGGCTCAATCTGCGCCGGACGTTTCCCTAGAGGCTGCGATAAGTCGTGAAGACTGTGCGCATGGCCCTTAGATGAGCCAAACGCCGAAAGGTTTAGTGAACAGCCGCGGGAAAACGCATTCAGAACGCTGGCCACAGATGAACTCGGATAAACACGGATCAAGAAGATACTGTTGGATTGCTAGTGTTTAGTTGCGAACACTTCAGAAATGGCCGCGATGGCGGTGGCGCACTGCTGCGCGCGAGACATCGAAATGCGTGACGGCGCGCATTTGGCGCGGGTTGATCCCATTCATCAGGACGCCTCGGGTTTTCAGGCCCGCTGTTAGTTCCGTGGTGGCGAGGCCGGTGGCGGTGATGTCGAAGATCACAATGTTGGTTTGAACGCGCGCCGGATCGATCTGGATTCCAGGCAGTTTCGCCAATTCGCCCGCCAGGAAACGCGCGTTGGCATGATCCTCGCCCAGCCGGTGCGGCATTTCTTCCAGCGCGATCAGCCCGGCCGCCGCCAGCACGCCCGCCTGGCGCATTCCGCCGCCCAACCGTTTCCGATAACCGCGCGCACGATCGATGGCTTCGGCCGTTCCAACCAGCATGGAGCCCACTGGTGCGCCGAGGCCCTTCGACAGGCAGAACATCACCGAATCGGCCGGGGCTGCGAGATCGCGCACCGGGCGATTCAGATGACAAGCGGCGTTGAAGATGCGCGCGCCATCCAGATGCACCTTGATGCCGCGGTTGTGCGCGTTCGCGCAGATGTCTTCGAAGACATCCATGGGATAGACCGCGCCGCCCGCCATGTTGTGCGTATTCTCGATTTCGATCAGCGTGGTGGGAGCGCAATGCGCGCTGGTTGGGCGGATCGCGGGTTCAATGTCCTTCCAGCGCAGAATGCCATCGCTCGATGGAACCGCCCGCACCAGGCAGCCGGAGAACCAGGCCAGCATCGAGAGTTCCCAATCGAGCAAGTGCGCGCGCGATTCGGCGATCACTTCCTGGCCATGATCGGTGTGCATCTTCACCGCGATGGTGTTGCCCATGGTGCCGGTGGGCACAAACAGGCCGGCTTCTTTGCCCATGATTTCCGCCGCGCGCTTTTCCAGACGATTGACGGTGGGGTCTTCGCGATAAACGTCGTCGCCCACTTCGGCTTCGGCCATGGCGCGCCGCATTTCGGGCGTGGGGCGCGTAACTGTGTCGCTTCGCAGATCGATCATGTTATAGAACTCGGCAAACACTTCGTTTGAAAATAACACGCCGCGGTCGGTGAGCCGCAGCCGTGACCCGTCGCGCGCCAGCAGGCCTTCGGCGATGAAACGGCCAATGGGTTGGTCAAACTTGAATCCACTCTTCGGTCCAGCGGCTGGATGCCTTGCGTGAGGCGCAGTCCGACGAAGAAGCGTTCTTCAGCTGGCGTTGGCGGGCGTAGCGTCGATGCGGGCGGATTGGCCGCTCTCGATTCGCTTCACGTAATCGCCCGGCGATTCGATATTTTGTCCGCGCATGACGCCGTCAAACGAGTGGGCGTCCGCGCCGAAACCGGCGTACGGTTCCAATTGCCAGTACTTCAGATTGTGCAGCGATTCAAATCCGGGCCGCGCGAAGTTGGAAATTTCGTAGCGATGAATCCCGATGCGACTGAAGGAATTCGACGGCAGTTTGCATAGAGTTCGGCCGTGAGTTCGTCGCTTGGGACATCGGGCGCGCCATAGCGTTTCCCGTTGAGCAGTACCTCGCTGCCCAGGCGGCTGTCTTCGTCAATTTCGAGCATGTAGACCGAGACATGCGGGGGTTGCAGGCGTTCGATCCAGGCGAGCGATTCGGACCACGACTCGCGCGTCTGTCCCGGCAGGCCGGCGATCAGATCGACATTGATGTTGGTCAGACCCGCCGAGCGCAGCGCGCAAATTTCGCGCTCGACAATTTCGGCCGTGTGCTTGCGCCCGGTGCGCGCCAATTCGCGCTGCACGAACGATTGCACGCCCAGGCTGACGCGATTGATCCCCGCGCGAACCCAGGCCGCCGCTCGTTCCGCAGTGATGGTGCCCGGCGCGGCTTCCATGGTCGCTTCCTGCCAGTGATCGCGCCCAGGGACGCTGCTAGAATTCGATCCAGATCGGCCGTCGCCATGCCGCTCGGCGTCCCGCCGCCCAGGTAAATCGTTTCCGGCTCCACGCCCAGTCGTGCGAGCCAATCTCGGAAACCAGCGCGCTCCACATATTTCGGTTCCAACTCGCGCGGAAAAACTCCCGAGGCGAAGTTGCAGTACGTGCATTTCTGCGCGCAAAACGGATAAGAGATGTAAACGCCCGGCATCTTTTAGTAGCGAAACTTCTTCGCCCAGTTGCTTGGCGATGGCGTCCTGGATCAGTTCGGTTAGAGTTTGGCCGCTGGGCGGCAGCACGAAATCATTTGCCACGCTGTCCCAATCCAGCTTGTAGCTCTTGGAATGCGCCGAAACCCAGATCTGATGGACCGGCGCGTTGGGGCTGATGACAAACTTGCCGGGCGGCTATTCGAACTCGATGGCTAGCGCGCCGCCGTTGAAATCCACCTCGAAGTCGGCATCGTCGGTAGCGGCAGCCAGCCGGCGATACAGCGCTTCCAGCGATTGATCGGCCCGGTTTTTGAATTCCTGATCGTCCATGAAGATGCCCGAACCATGATCAGACGAGATGGCCCGAACCTTGATTCTAGCGAAAACTGGCATGGACCTTTGAAAAAACGGCGAACTTTGGGCCGGCTTGCCGCATCTGCTACGCTTGGAAAGTTGCTCATGATGGAGTCGGCCTGTCTTCGACACACTGAGATCCCGCATACGTCGGCGTTGTTTTCCGATTTCCAATACCATTTCGATCAGAGTTGCTCGGTTTTACGCCCACAATCCGCACGATGGCCGGAGCTATGCCGCGGCCGCCAAACCAGATCGCCTATCCGGACGATCGCCGCGCGGCGCTGGTAGCGGCGCTGCGCGCGAGCAACAGGGAAACGGCATCGCTCGATCTGCTGGCGCGTCCGGGGACGGTGGCGGTGGTGACCGGCCAGCAAGTTGGGTTGTTCTCGGGTCCGGCCTATACCATTTACAAGGCGCTGACGGCCGTTCGACTGGCGGCTCGATTGAGCGAGCAGGGCATTCCAGCCGTGCCGATGTTCTGGCTGGCGACCGAAGACCACGACGTAGCGGAAGTGAATCACGCTTTTGTTTTCGGGCCCGATCATCGGCCCATTCAGCTGAGCGTGGACAGCCAATGGCGGATCGGAGCGGCCCAGTGGGCGGGATTCCGATCGCCGCGCCGCCGGTGGATCGCCTGCGCGAGGTCCTGGCTGGTTTCCCTTATGGCGAAGAAGTGGCCGAGATGGTGCGCGCCGCTTATCCGGCCGGTGTCACCTTCGGCCGGGCTTTCCGTGCGCTTGCTGGAGCGATTGCTGGCGGGCCGGGGCTTGCTGTTCGTCAATCCCTTGGATGAATCGGTGCGGCGTCTGGCCGCGCCTATTACTGCAAGAAGCAGTGCGGCAGGACGAAGACCTGCACGGCATGCTGATCGAGCGCGGCAAGCAACTGGAAGCGGCGGGGTATCACGCGCAGGTGCACGTGGAGGCGAAAACATCGCTGGTGTTTTTGCTGGATGGCCAGCGGCGCGCCACATTGCGCCGGCAGAACGGCGAGTACGCGCCCAAAGACAAGCGTGGCGGGGAGCGGAAATATTCGGCGGCGGAGTTGATGGATCGCGCGGAACAATTGTCGCCGAACGCGTTGTTGCGGCCAGTGGTGCAGGATTTCGTGCTGCCCACGGTCGCCTACGTTGGCGGGCCCGCGGAACTGGCTTACATGGCGCAATCGCAGGTGCTCTATCGCGAGCTGCTGGGCCGCATGCCGGTGATGGTGTCGCGCGGCGGATTCACGCTTCTGGACGCTCGCACCGCGAAGTTGATGGAGCGCTACGGACTCACAATCCCGGCGTTTTTCCACGGCGAGGACGGCGTGCGCGACGCGATCGCCCGGAAGCTGGTGCCGCCCGCGCTGACTGAGGAGTTCGGCGAGGCGCGCCGCACCGTTTCCGATTCTGTGGAACGGTTGCGCGACGATCTTGCGGCGTTCGATGCTACACTTGGCCGCGGCCGCCGATAAGAGCCTCGCCAAGATCACCTACCAGCTTTCGAAGCTGGAGCACAAGACCGCGCGCGAAACGCTGAAGCGCAACGAGCGGGCCGGCGCCGACGCCAGCTACATGTCCGGCCTGATTTTTCCAGACAAGCACCTGCAGGAGCGGTATTATTCGATCCTGCCCTTTCTTGCCAGGCACGGAGTGGGTGATTTAATGGACACTTTGTACGACCACGTGCGGCTGGAGTGTCCCGATCATCAGGTGCTGGTGGTCTGAAGCTGCCTCCGCTGCGCACTCAGCGCAGGGACATTCACCCTTCCGGCAAAATGCTGTTGATACTTTCGGGGGCCACGCGTGCCGCCGGGTAATGGGCTTGGCCGTCTGCGTGCAACGTCCCGTCGACGGCGCTTTTGTGATGGATAGCGAAGCAGGAGACAATGGACGACCAATGGGCAGCGAGAATCCGGGGAAGGGCTGAGGCCACACAATTCCAGGCAAACCCGCGAGAGCTCGCTGTGTGCTCGATCGGCCAGACGCCCGCCCTGAAGTAGCTTTTCGAGATTGGACATTGGCCTGAAGGGTCGCTGACGGCGGCCCGTTCGATCGCGTGCAGAGTGGCCTGTTGCAAGATTCTCCAGGTTGGCCGATCATGGACGGATGACAATTGCGCTGGCGATTTCGATGGCCGCGCTATAACTTCCACGCCAGGTTCGCCATGTCCAATTCTCCAAACTCTGCTGCGCCGCAACAGGTGGCGCCTCTGCTTGCGTTAGCCACCGACTTGCTCCGGGCAGGGCGGCCAGCCGATGCGATCGAGCCGTTGCGCAGTGCGGCGTTGCTCTCGCTGTCCAATCCCATCATCCAGCACGATCTCGGCCTCGCCTGCCTGGAGGTCGGCCGCGTACCAGAAGCCATCGCAGCATTGCAGCGGGCTGTCGCCAGCCACCCGCGTTACGCCGATGCATATTTCCGCCTGGGAATCGCCTTGGAAAAACTGGGCACCATTGACGGGGCAATTGCTGCGTACGGCCGCGCCACTGAGCTGCTCCCATCCCTGACCGAGGCGTGGTTCCGCGCCGGCGCCCTGGTCTACACACTCGGCCATCGCGATGAGGCGATCGGCTGTTTCCGCCGCGCGGCGGCCACCGGTGGTACCACCAGCCTCGCCCGCCTTGGCAAGGCGCGCGCGCTGCTGACCGAGGATCGCAATCAGGAAGCTGAACAGGTGCTGCGAAAGACGCTGGCGCTCGATCCGGGGAACGCCATGGCGCATGATCTGCTGGGCAATCTGCTCTCGGAGTTCGGCCGTTTCGACGAAGCCCGCGAATGCTTCGAGCGTGCCATCGCGATCGCGCCGCTGCTGGCGGGATGCTACTACGATCTGGTCCGGTGCCGCCCCGTCACCAGCGCTGACGACGGTTTGCTGCAACGAATGGAAGCCGCCTTGGAGACGGCGGGGCTGGAAGCGGCGCAACGCCTGCGGCTGCACCTCGCGATCGGCAAGGCGGCGGACGATCTGGGCGACTACGCCTTGGCCATGCGGCATTTCGACGCCGCGGACGACGTGCGCCGTGGCTCTGCGCCGTTCAACTCGGTTACGTTCTCCCTGGAGGTCGACCGCCTGATTGCTCGCTGTCCACCCGAATGGATCGCGCGGGCACCCGAGCTCGGCAGTCACGATGCGACGCCGGTGCTGATCGTCGGCATGCCGCGGTCCGGTACAACTCTCGTCGAGCAGATCGTCTCCATGCATCCCGAGGCCGCGGCTGGCGGTGAGTTGCATTTCTGGAACCAGCGCGGCGCGGCATGGTACCACTCCGGCACAGCCGGCAACGAGACGCCATCCCTCGCCAAGGCGGCCGCAGATTATCTCGGTGTGCTGCGCGCGATTGCGCCAAGGGCAGCGCGGGTGACCGACAAGATGCCGTTCAACTTTCTCTGGGCGGGGATGATCCACGTAGTATTCCCGCGGGCCATCATTATCCATTGCCGCCGCGCCGCAGTTGATACCGCGCTGTCCATCCATCAAACGCATTTCCATCCGGGCTTGGCGTTTCCGACCGGAGGGGACGAACTGGTCGCGTATTTCCGCAGCTATCAGCGGCTCATGGAGCATTGGCGGAGCGCGCTGCCGGCGGATCGCTTCATCGAGGTCGATTACGAGGACCTGACCCGTGAACCCGAACCAGTGATCCGGCGGATCATCGCGGCCTGCGGTCTGGCGTGGCACGACGCGTGCTTGCGCCCGGAATGTAATCCGCGAGCTGTGAAGACTCCCAGCAAGTGGCAGACCCGGCAGCCGATTTATCGCACCTCGGTCGCGCGCTGGCGACGCTACGAACCCTGGCTGGGGCCGCTGCGCGCGCTCGCCGACGACGGGCGGGAACGCGACGCCGGTGTCGCCCGAGTCTGATTAGCCCGAAGCAAGCACGTTACTCAAAAAGCGCAAAGGGTGTGGCGCGCACCACAAAATAGGCCAGAAACTGCTTCGCGCCGCGCTCCGTTTTGCGCGAGTTCCTCAAGTAGACGCGAAGACCACGTCCAACGAAACGGACCGTGCGTAACGCGGAGCGAACGCTGGTTGCAAGGCGGTAGAAAAGAATTTCCGTTTCATTGAACTGTCACGCGAATCACCATAAGCCTGTAAAGATTGGCGATTACGATGTGCACGGGGCTGCTAGTAATTTAACCCCGATCTCGCACGGCCAATCCCGGTTGCGCGACGAAAAACATAGAAGGAGGAGAACCGTACATGTCCAGAAAGTTCTTCCGAAATAGTTTTCGAAAGAAGAAGTCTAAGACGAAACGCGTACATCCCCTCGCCAGCCTGCTGGCGGCGGGACTGGGTTCTGTGGCGCTCGCCGCCGCACAGTCCGTGCCGTATCCGACCTACGTCGCCGGCCTACGGCCGGCCGGGTGGCCTAGCGGCTCGTGGGTGGTTAGCTCCGGCCAGGTCATCAACCCAGCCGGCACCCAAGTCAACCTGGGCATCCGAGTCCGCGCGAAGGCCGTCGCGCTAAACCCCACTCCCGGCAATCACACCGCCGCCGTTCTTACCATGGGTACGTCGGCCAGCGATGGCAACGGAGCCGTCGAGATCTTCGACACCACCAGCGGCGTTGTCCTGCAGAACTACATCCCGTTCGGGCAGGACCCAAGCGGCAGCTATAGCGGCATTGCGTATTCGGCTGACGGAAAGTACCTGGTGTTCAGCCAGGACAGCAGCCATGTCACCATCGCCAAGGTCACTGCCAACGGTTTGCTGCAAGACGACGCCCATGTCAGCGTGCCGCCGAACAATTCCTTCATCACCTGCTTTCCGAACAGTCCTCCGGCCGCTTATGCCAATCCCTGCGGCTCGTTCTATTCTTCGGGCACTTCTTATCCTGGAGGCGTCGCGATCTCAAAGGATGACAAGAGCGCCTACGCCCTGCTGAACCAGAACGATACGCTCACCAAGATCGACCTCACCGCGACGCCGCCGGTGCAAGGCACACAAATACGCGTCGGCAACGCGCCCCATAGCATTTTGATCGGCCCCCTCGGCAGCAACGCCTACATCAGCAACGAAGGTGGCCGGGCCGCAACGCAAGCCGATTTCCAGATCAACTCCGCCGGCACGGAAATCGTCGCCGACCCGGTGGTTGGCGCCTCGATCACCGGCACGGTTTCTGTGGTTAATCTGGCCTCGATGACGGTCACCGCCACCATCCCCACCGGTCTGCACCCCACCGGAATGGCGTTCTACGGAATCTACCTGTTGGTCGCCAACACCTACAGCGACAGCATCTCGGTGATCAATACGCTCACCAACAACGTGGCATACACGATCAACCTGGGACTGCCGATCGGAGTGCCCGGCGCAGGCCAACCGGCCTATGGCGCCGCGCCAAACTCGATCGCAGTCGACGCTACGAAAGGCATTGCCTACGTCGCGCTTTACAATGCCAACGCGATCGCGGTGGTCAACCTCAGCCAAGGTGCAAGTAATCCCGTGATGGGGATGATCCCGGTGGCCTACGCGCCGAGCTCGGTGGTGCTGAACTCGGCCGACAACGTGCTTGTCGTCGCCAACGACAAAGGCATCGGGCCGCGCGATTCCTTCGAGACCGACTACAGCGTCACCAACTACAATACCCACCAGGACAATGGCACCGTCAGCATCGTTCCCGTGCCCACTAGCCTGGAATTGGCGTCGATGACGAACCAGGTTTATGAGAACAACCACTGGGATCTGACGCAAAATATCCAGTCTGCGTCGGGTGGCAACCCGAAGGGCCTCCCGGTCCCCATCCCGGCCAATATCGGCGATCCCTCGCTGATCAAGCACGTGTTCATGATCATCCGTGAAAACCGCACCTATGATCAGATGCTGGGCGACGTGGCCGCCGGCAATGGCGACGCCTCCTTGGCAGTATTCGGCTGCGGACCCAATCAGGCCACCGAACAGACGACTCAATGTATCACGCCGAACGTCCACGCCCTGGTGCAGCGCTTCCCTCTCTTCGACAACTTCTACGACCCGAGCCGCCAGTCGGCTGACGGTCACCAGTGGATCACCGAGGGCCTGGCGCCCTACGCCGACGACATCCAGTCCCCTGACTGGATCCGCAGCTATCCAGGCGGGAACGCCGGCGACGCGCTTGCTTATCAGAACAAGGGCTTCCTGTTCTCGGAAGCGGCGGCTAAGGGGCTGTCGGTGAAGATCTACGGCGAATACGTGGAGAACGATACCTTCACACAACCCAATGGGTCGACCAGCGAGCCGAGTTGGAGCGCGTTTTACACCGACGCGGAGAACTTCGAGGCTGGGCTCGAGCCGACGCTGTACTATCAGAACACGGTCCATGCACAATCCTCTGTCCCGGCCGTGTACAACCACCTCATTACGAACTTTCCGCAGTTCGATCTGGGCATCCCCGACCAGTTCCGCGTCGACCTGTGGCTGCAGGACTTCAACAAAGACGTTGCAGCCGGTACGGTGCCCGCGTTGAGCATCCTGTGGGTGATGGACGACCACACCGGCGGGCCGCCAACCCCGGTCGCCGAACAGGCCGACAACGACCTGGCTGTTGGCCGCATTATCGATTACATCAGCCACAGCAACGTGTGGAACTCGTCGGCGATCTTCATAGAGGAAGACGACGCGCAGAACGGCGTCGACCACGTCGACGGTCATCGCAGCCCAGGCTATATCGTCAGCCCATACGTCAAGCAGTACGGGGCCACCGACCATACCTACTACACGCAGGTCAACATGACTCGGACGATCGAGCAAATCCTCGGTCTGCCGCCCATGAACCAGTTCGACCTCGTGGCCTCGCCGATGAGGACGGCTTTCGTCGCGTTCCTCCCGGCTGCGGCAAACTTCCAGCCGTGGACGCACGTGCCGAACGTAATCCCGCTGAATCAGGGCGTTAAAGCGAACGTAGTTAGCCCAGCGGACACCCCTGCAATCAAGGCCCTGAGGGCGGCTTGGCTCAAGAAGCGGAAGCAGATCTTCGCCGGCAAACTGACCAAGCCCGACTCCGAAGACCCGGACACGGTGAACCATTTGAACTGGTACCTGTCCACCGGTTTTAAGCGGCCCTATCCTGGCGAAAGCAAGGTTCGCCCCCCGAGCGAGTTCCACAACCCGGCGCCCGCTGGTGACCGGGACGACAACTAAAGCACGTTCCGACCTGCAACGGCCCTCTCCCCGATAACCGGGGAGAGGGTTTTTTGTGAAGTATTTTTGGCGTGCGTTACTGGCTCGGTAACCTCTGGCCGCCGCACGTGGGAAGTCTCAACAAATAACAACAGCAAGCTAACCTTGGTAAGGATGCTATGAAGAAGTCTTCTGCTTCGTTTTACGTTGTTTCACTGCTGCTGATTTCGCTGGGCGGCACGATGTTGGCACAAGTTGAGAGCTCGTCGCTGACCGGGACGGTGACCGATCAGCAGGGCAAACGGATTCCGCACGCCAAAGTGCGCGTTGCCGAGGCGAGCACCGGACTTCAGCGGCAAACTGAAACTTCGCCGCAAGGCGATTACCGATTGCTCGACTTGCCGGCGGGAACGTTCTCGGTTCAGATCTCGAAGGATGGATTTTCCACGTTTCAAGCCGAGCGGGTCAAGCAAGTGGTGGGACAAACCCGGACTTTGAACGCGAGGTTGAATGTAGCGGGTGCAACCGAGCAAGCCAGCATCACCGAACCTCTAGTGCAACTGGACAAAGTGGACGCCACCATCGGCGCGCCGATTGAACAGGAACAGATCAGCGAGCTTCCTATCAACGGGCGTGGCTGGGCCACTTTAACCGCGCTCGTTCCGGGGGCCATCGACAATGGCGCCGGGGATCAGCGGACCATCCGGTTTGCAGGCCATGGGTTGGACGACAACAATCTGACGCTGGACGGAGTGGATGCCACCGCTGTTTACAACCAGGAGCAGCGGGAATACATGCGGCTGAATGTGCCGCTCGACTCCATTGACCAGTTTCAAGTGCAATCGCAAAACTTCGGAGCGGACGTGCAGGGGGGCACAGCCGGTGGACAAGTGGCGGTGGTTTCGCCGTCGGGAACCAACAGTTTTCACGGGGATGCATTCGATTACTTCAGAAACGATGCCCTGGAAGCGCGCACGCCATTCAGCGGACCATCCGCGAACCCGTTTCTCCTGAACCAATTTGGCGCGGGGGTGGGCGGCCCGATCGTGCACGATAAGACGTTCTTCTACGCCAACTACGAAGGCCTGCGGCAGCGGCTGGACGGAACGCAGATCGGACTGGTGCCAAGCCCGGCCTTTCTCGCGCAGGCGGCACAAATGTCGCCCGCCCTGCTGCCGATATTGAGCGCGTATCCGCTGGGAACATCTCCGTCGTCCAATCCCAACGTGTGGAATTACGTGGCTCCCGGCAGGCAGGTGGATAACGAAGACTCCGGCATGATTCGCGTGGATGAACACTTTTCCGACCGGACCACGGCGTTCCTGCGCTTCAATTCCGACGAAGCCGTGGAGCACACTCCAACCGGACAGCTGGCGGCGCAGACCGAGATCGACACAAAGTTTAACAATGGCGTGGCTGAGCTGATGCACGTTTTCACTCCCACATTGGTTAATGACGTAAAGTTTGGCGTGAATCAGACCCTCTATCACACGGCCAATCTTTCGCCCGTTCCTTTTGGCGTGAGCGTTTCCGGATTCAGTTCTCTTACTGGCGCGTCCACGACAGATTACCCGTCCAAGAGCTTCGATCTGATCGACGACCTGGCATGGTCGAAAGGCAAGCACACGCTGAAGTTCGGATTTGAAATCCGATGGGTGCTGCTAAACCAAGGTACGTCCCAGAGTGGGACCTTGACTTATACTTCAGCCGCAAACTTCCTGAACAACGACATGGGCACGGCTTCTTACACTGCGCTCCTTCCTTTGGTGCGGCAACGGAAAACGCAATATTGGGGTTATGTCCAGGACGAGTGGAAGGTGACGAGTAATCTGACCGTCACGGCCGGCATCCGCTACAACTTCTTCAATGCCTTGCACGCCATCAACAACGATGATGTGCCGTTCGATTTTGGAACATGCGGCGGCTATTGTCCCCGCACCGACTCGTTTTTCCATCCGCGCTATAACGACTTCGACCCGAGGCTTGGAATTGCATGGTCGCATGGCGATACAGTTCTGCGCGCCGGTGCCGGGATCTATCATACGGATGGGCAGGAAGACGACCAAAATCTGCCGATTTCGAACATGGTGGACCGTTACTCATTCAGCAATACGGCATTCCCTGCGCTCTCGTTTCCCTTGACGCCGTTTCTTACTTACGCGGAAGCCGGCGGTTTGGGAGTTGTCTCACCGCGCGATCTGGATCGCAACCGGAAGGACGATTACGTCGCCGCCTGGACTGCGTCCGTGCAGCGGAAGCTGTGGTGGAACATACTGGGCACCGCGGCTTATCTGGGCAACAAGGGCACGGATGTTCTTACCACCACCTATACGAACCTCGTGAATCCGGCCACCGGGCTTGCGCCCTATCCGGCGTTTGGTCCCGTCTCCTGGCGCGGAGACGTGGGCAACTCCACTTTCCATGCCTTGCAATTGAACGCTCGACGGGCCTTTCAAAGCGGGCTGTTGCTCTCGACGAACTTTATGTGGTCGCATTCTATTAATGACGGCAGCATCGGCGGAGGCGAATCCGATACGCCGCAGGACTCGTTCTGCAGATCTTGCGACAGGGCGAGTAGCGATGACGACGTGCGGCTCATGTTCAATCTTTCCGCTGTTTACCAGTTGCCCTTCGGCGCGGGGAAACAATACTTCAGCGATCCTGGGATCGTGCGGGGCATATTCGGAGATTGGGAAATGAGCGCCATCGGGACGGCGCAAAGCGGCCTGCCGGTGAATATCACGATCGATCGTTCGAATGCCTCCGTTCCAGGTCTCTATTCCATCAGCGGCGAGGAGCGTCCGAACTACATCTCTGGTGTTTCGCTGACTCCCGCCGCCGGATCGACGCCGAGGGATTGGATCAATGCCGCCGCGTTCGCCTCGCCCGCTGCACAAACTTTCGGGAATCTCGGGCGAAACGCATTTCGGGCGCCGGGAATTTCCCAACTGGATCTCGGGCTGTCGAAATATGTGTCGCTGACAGAGCGGATGAGCGTTCGCTTGCGAGCCGATGCGTTCAACGTGTTCAATCGCGCCCAGTTTGGAGCGCCTAACGCGGATCTATCCGCGAGTAACTTCGGAATCATCACCACCACGATCAGCAATTATGCGACCGGCCGCGGCACACCGCGCGAGTTCCAGCTTTCGGCCAAAATCGTGTTTTAGCCGTTGAGGAGCTGGCTGTCGGCCAGCCGACAAGAGTGGCAGAAGTGACGAAGTTTGCCGTGCGTCGCGTTTGAAGATCATCCCTGCGTTTCACTATCTTGGAGAATGGCCTCTGTTTTGCACTGGGGGTGAAGCCGGCAAGGAGCAGCTACCAGGATGGAAGCTCGACCCAAGACCATGATCGTGACGGGCGCATCTCAAGGAATCGGCGCGGGCGTAACGCGGGCGTTTCTCGAGCGCGGTTACAATGTTGTCGCCAATTCGCTCAAAATCACGGAGTCGGCTTTTGCGCCTTCGGAAAGGCTCGCTTTAGTGGAAGGGAATATCGGCGAGGCTTCTACGGCCGCGCAGATTGCAGCCAAAGCGATCGGTACTTTCGGTTCGATCGACGGCGTGGTGAATAACGCCGGCATCTTCTTCGGGAAGCCATTTATCGACTATACGCTCGCTGATTTCCAGCGGCTCTCGGAAACCAATCTGTTGGGTTACATCTACCTCACGCAACTTGCGGTGAAGCAGATGCTGGCGCAAAAGACCGGCGGGAGCGTCATCTGTATCACGTCAGTGATGGTGGACCACCCCATCGCCGGAAAGAACGCTTCCGTACCGATGATGACGAAAGGCGGCCTGCAGGCGATCACGCGCAGCCTTGCGATGGAATATGCGAAAGAAGGCATCCGCTTCAACGCGGTTGCTCCGGGCGTGGTCGACACCCCGATGCATGCCAAAGACTCCGAGGACGATATGAGAAGTCTGTCGCCCATGGGAACGATCCCCGACGTGGAAGCCATCGTCGCGGCGATCGTTTATCTGACCGAAGCTCGTTATGTGACTGGGGAGGTGCTGCACGTGGACGCGGGTGCGCACAACGGAAAATGGTAGACGGGGCAGAAAGCAGACTTGCCGCCGCGCGGATTGATTTGCCTCCGGCGGTAACCCCGTTCGGCGCTTACGTGCCCGCGGTTCAGACCGGCAATCTCTTGTTCCTGAGTGGAATGCTGCCCACGGCAGGCCATGAACCCAAATTCGTCGGCCGCGTCGGGAAAGAGTTGAACGCCGAGCAAGGCTGTAGCGCCGCGTACGCCGCTGCCCTGAATGTGCTCGCGGTGGCGAAGCAGCATCTTGGATCGCTCGACCGGATCTCCCGAGTGGTGAGGCTCGGGGTGTATATCGCGGTAGCCGGGGACTCCACCGAACTGATCGAGATTGCCGATGCTGCTTCGGAACTGCTGCGCGATGTTTTCGGACAAGACAAAGTATCTTCGCGCCTGGTGTTCGGGGTGGAAAGTCTTCCACTCGGCGTGCCGGTGGAGTTGGAAGCGATCTTTGAGGTACCGGCCTGATGCTGTCTGGTGTGGGTAGTTTGGAGGATCAGGAAAGGATCGAATTATCGATGTCACAGCCGGTCTTTTATCGCACAGTGAAGGTGGACGGACTCTCGATTTTTTATCGTGAAGCGGGACCCGAAGGATGGCCCGCCCATTCTCTTGCTCCACGGACTGCCCTCTTCGTCGCGAATGTTCGAGCCGCTCTTCACCCGTCTTTCCGATCGTTATCCACCTCGTCGCGCCCGATTATCCGGGCTTCGGACACAGCGACTGGCCCGATCCGAAAAACTTCGCGTATACGTTCGATCACTACGCCGAAATCATGAATCACTTCACCGAAGCGCTCGGGCTCTCGCGCTACACGCTTTACATGCAGGATTACGGAGGCCCGGTGGGTTTTCGCATGGCGTTGGCCCATCCGGAGCGGATCGAGGCTCTCATCGTCCAGGACGCGGTGGCGCACAACGAAGGCCTGGGGGCCAATTGGAAGGCGCGGCGGGCCTTTTGGGCCGATCGCGCCGCCAATGAAAGCACGCTTCGCACCAATCTCCTGTCGCTCGCGGCCACCCGCACGCGTCATGTGGGGAACGATCCGAACGTGGATCGCTACGACCCGGATCTGTGGACGGACGAGTTTGCATTCCTGAGCCAGCCGGGCCAGGCGGAAATTCAAAGCGACCTGTTCTACGACTATCGAACCAACGTGGACGCCTACCCGAAATGGCAAGCCTGGATGCGCGAGAAGCAGCCGCGCCTGCTGGTGATCTGGGGCAAGTATGACCTCTCGTTCGATCTCTCGGAGCCGGAGGCCTATCGCCGGGATGTGCCGAACGCTCAAGTTCACGTTCTCGATGCCGGCCATTTCGCATTGGACACGGCTGCGGATGAGATCGCCGCATTTGGTGGCCGAGAGTTTTGCCGGCTACGTCACGGCATTAGCGCGCATAAGATTGTGGATTCCTATGCGATCTGACATTGTTCCCGGGGCCGTCTTTCCCGACTATGAGCTTTCCGACCACACCGCGAAACGCCGGAAGCTCTCCGAACTGCAAGGACAACATCCCATGGTTCTTGTTCTCAGCCGCGGAGGCTTCTGCCCCAAGGACCGCCGGCAGGCGGAAGGGCTTGTTCAGCTCCATCGTGAGATAGAGGTTGGCTATTGCCGGCTGGTCACGATCAGCACCGACAACATCACGGAGACCAACGAATATCGCAGCGGAGTTGGCGCGCACTGGCCTTTCCTCTCCGACGCGGGGCGTATCGTCCAAAAAGATCTCGACATCGCCGAGTACACCGATCCGCTCCACAATCCGATGATCCCCCACGTGATTGTCCTCGAGCCCGGCCTTGTCATTTATAAGATCTACAACGGCTACTGGTTCTTCGGCCGGCCCACTCTGGAAGATCTCCGCCAGGATCTGCGTGCCGTTACCAGGAAATGCCGGCCGGACTGGGACATCACAACACCCGAACTCAAAGCGGCGTGGCAGCAAGGCCGCAAGGAACTCTTCTACCCGTACGGCAAAACGTACGCCCAAACTTTGGGTGAACAGGATTAGGCTGCGATCCCTGGTCGCAAGCTCCGCGCAGCTTGGTTCGGGGAACGGGTTGACCTTCGCATCGGATGGCTGCGCTGCTGCGGCGACGGGCTTTCTTGAAACTCCGCCCAGTGTTCCATTAGCTGGGCGGCCAATTGATCCTTCTCTGTCGCCAGCATCCAGTCTGAATTCATCGCCACTCGATTTCGAACAACACGACTTCTGCGGCGTATCGCTGCACAATATCAGCGAGTCGGCCGGTACTCGTCCATTGGGTTCGATAAACGGGCTGGATGTTTGGGGCCTGTGAATTCGAGCAGTTCGATCGGCGCGCCATTCTCGACGATGAACGCGACGCGGACACCGTCGGATGGGCTGTTCGGAGGAATCAGGACTTCACGGCCGGCAAGCTCGGAGGAGAGGTCGGTCACTTCAAACGCGACGTGCGCCACTCTCCGGACGAGATCGGGAACCGCCGCGTCCGCTTCGAAGCGCATCCATTCCACGCCGAATTCGCTTTTCTGGTGACTGACGACAAAGAGTTTCAGATGCTTCAAGTGGGTCTCCCCCGGCTTCGATTCGGTAGTGGGGATCCCGATGTGGTGATACCGGCGCATTGTTTTTCCTCCGGGAGAATTGGCGCAAAATTCTATTCTATTCGTTACGGCGTTTGAATACTTCCCGAACTGCTGAGATCGGTTGGACGTATAGTCGGCTATCGTGACTTGTGCCACTCACCGGGAAGCGGCGTCTCGGGGATTACTCGTGCCAGGACGGCTCGCGACCCGAAATCAGGCCAAACGAAAAGGGGTTGTCGTCACTAATCGGATAACGCCGCTAACAGCGGCAAGCCGTGCCATTAATTGTGGCAACCCACACGATTGCTCGCTCGGGAAAAGTGCGCTTCGATATCATGCTGAGCAGCTGCCCCCTCAACACGCCGCGACGCCTCCCTGAAGCATCGCCGCTGCCAAGAGCGCGCAAGGTTTATGATAAAAGGGTTCGGGCTGCAAATCGTTGATCTGCCGATAAATCAATGTCGATGAAGCGTTCTATTGATGTCACTGCGCTGGTGGTCCTGATCGCCGCCTTGGCGCTTTTCCAACCGGCAGCCAGCGCGCAGACCCCGGCCGGCAGCGCGCCCGCCGCGAGCGCAACGGATCAATATCACGCGATGCTCGCCACCTACTGCTTCACCTGCCACAACTCGCGCGCGAAGGTCGGCGGCCTGGCATTGGACAGCCTGGATCTGCAATCCGCACCGGATGACGCACGCACCTGGGAAAAGGCTTTGCGCAAGCTGCGTGGACATTTGATGCCGCCGCCGGGTAACCCCCAACCGCCCCCGAAGGACGTGGAGGCGTTCGTCGGATGGATGCAGGACACACTGGATTCCCACCCCGAGGGTCCGAAGGCGGGCCATGTCCCGATCCAGCGCCTGAACCGCAGCGAATACGCCGCATCGGTGAAAGCGCTCGTGGGTGTTGAGGTGAATCCGAAGGACGTCCTGCCGCAGGACATCCAGGTAGACGGCTTCGACAACATTGCCGACGCGTTGAGCGTCTCACCGGCCTTCCTCGCCCAGTACGTCGCTGCAGCGCGGCATGTTGCGAAGCTTGCCATCGGCGATCCCGCCGGACACGTCGCGAATGTAACGTACTCCATCGCGGCGAACCAGGACAGCGATGAGCCGTTACCTCCGGGCACGCGCGGGGGCGTGCGGTTCAAACATAATTTCCCGGCAGACGGAGAGTATCGCATCAGTATCCTCGACCTTGCGCTCGGTTTGTACACCAGCACGGTGGAGAATGAGAGCACGCTGGTGATCATGATCGACGGCAAGATGGTGTTCCGCAAACCCATCGGCGGGCCTGCCGATCTGGCGCTGGCGGATCGCAAGGCGGCTGACGGACGCGCCGCCATCATGGATCGGTTCTCGAAGATCCCCGTGCAAATAACGGCCGGCGTGCATGATGTCGTGGTGGCATTCATCGACCGTGCCGAAGTGGAATCGGACGACAATGTTGCCTCCGGCTTTCGCGGCATCGGCGTCCTCGGTTTCGGCGACGGCAATAACCGCATGGCGCGCCTTGCCAACGGCGTCCAGATCGTCGGACCGTTCAATTCAACCGGCGTGTCTAATACGGCCAGCCGCGCTCTGATTTTTGTCTGCGACCCCAAGAAAATCGGAGAGCCCACCTGCGCCAAGCAGATTACGGCGAACTTGGCGCGGCGCGCGTTTCGCCGGCCGGTGACCGCAGACGATGTGGCCAGCCTCATGCCGTTTTACGAAGCGGGGCGCGAGAGTGGCGGCAGCTTCGATGACGGAATCGAGCAGGTAGTGGCGGCTGTTCTGGCTGGTCCGGATTTTCTTTACCGCGCCATTCGCGGTCCCAAGGGAACGCCTCCCAACTCCGAGTTTGCTCTTACTGATCTGGAACTGGCGTCCCGCCTTTCGTTCTTCTTGTGGAATACGGGTCCTGATGAGGAACTGCTGAAGCTTGCGGCGGCGGGCGGTTTAACCAAGCCCGGAGTGTTGGACCGGCAGGTGAGGCGCATGCTGGCGGACCCCAAGGCTTCCAGCCTGGTCACCAGTTTTGCCATGAAGTGGCTGAACCTCACCAGTCTTGATTCGGTGCAACCCGATCCGAAGTTGTTTCCGGTGTTCAACGAAGAGCTGCGCCACGATCTCGGAAAAGAAGCCGAGGATTTCATCAGCAGCATCCTTTTGGAAGACCGCAGCGTGGTGGATCTCCTCACCTCCAACCAAACGTTCCTTAATGACAAGCTGGCTCGCCTCTATGGCGTTCCCGGGGTGTTCGGCTCCCAGTTCCGCGAGGTCACCCTCGCCGAAAAAGAGCGCGCGGGCCTGCTGGGCAAGGGCGCGGTGCTGCTGCGGACGTCGTATGGCGACCGCACGTCTCCTGTTCTGCGGGGAGCGTGGGTGCTGGATAAGCTGCTGGGCACGCCCCCGACGCCTCCCCCGGCGAACACTGCAACCGACCTTTCTCAAAAGGCGGGCGAGCTGCCGAAGACGGTCCGGGCGCGGCTGGAGCAACACCGCAACAAGGCGAGCTGCAAACAATGCCACGGTGTAATCGATCCCATCGGCCTGGCGCTGGAGAATTTCGATGCGATTGGCGAGTGGCGCACGATGGACCGCCAGGCGAACGCTCCCATCGATGCCAAAACGGTGCTGCCGAACGGCGTGCCTATCGACGGTACCGTGGAACTAAAGGACCAGCTGGTCGCACAGCCAGCAACGTTCGCCGAGGCGTTTACCGAAAAACTCATGATGTACGCGATCAACCGCCAGCTCGAATACTTCGACATGCCCCAGATTCGCGCGGTGGTTCGCGGGGCCGC
Source organism: Bryobacterales bacterium (assembly GCA_963713415.1). Classification (GTDB taxonomy): domain Bacteria; phylum Acidobacteriota; class Terriglobia; order Bryobacterales; family Bryobacteraceae; genus Palsa-89. Next base: position 1,220,565 of record CAVQLV010000004.1, read on the forward strand.
GAAGGATAACTACAAGTTCTCTTCAATTGTTTTGGGAATCGTCCATACGGACGCATTCCGCGGGCAGGGTCCGGCCGAGGCCGGGAAAGAAACCCAGGTAAAGTTGGCAGCCAATAGCCACAGATGATTATCAGCGTTCATCCGTGTTCATCCGTGGCAAATAGAGTTTTGTAGGAGAATCGCATGTTCATCACTAAAAAACACATTGCCCGCAGAACGGTACTGAAAGCCGCCGGAGTGAAATTGGCGCTGCCATTTCTCAATGCCATGGTGCCCGCCGCGACAGCGCTCGCGCAGACGGCCGCGGCTCCCAAGATGCGGGCGGCCTTCTTCTACATTCCCCACGGCGCTATCATGTACAACACCTCGTACGGCCAGGCCATGGACAAGTGGACGCCCAGCGGCGCCGGCGCCGATTTCAAGCTCAGCCCGATCCTCGCTTCGCTTGAGCCGTATAAGAAGTACATCTCGTCGTTCGGCAACCTGGAAAACAAGGCCAGCGCGGGATCGGTTCATACCTTCAATCCCGCCACCTGGCTCAGCGCCACGCGTCCCGATACCGGCGCTCCCCGGGCGCACATGGCCACCACGCTCGATCAGGTGATGGCCAAGTACATCGGCCAGGAAACTCCGCTGCCCTCTTTGGAATTGGCGTCTGAGACCACCGTTCAGACTGCGGCGGGCGGCGGCGGCTCTTATACCACGCTGTCGTTCCGCGACGCGGATTCGCCGTTGCCGATGGAGTACAATCCGCGAAAGGTCTTTCTGGAGCTGTTCGGAGAAGGCGACACGCCGCAGGAGCGCGCGTCGATCAACCATCAAACCAGCAGCCTGCTCGATCTGATCCTGGACCGCACCAAGAAGCTTCAGGGCGAGCTGGGAAGTGGCGATCGTGCGTCGCTGGATGCCTACCTGGAGAGCGTTCGCGAAATCGAGCGCCGAACCGAAAAGGCCAACTCTAAGAGTCTTTCAGGCCTGAAAATTCCGGATGCTCCGGTTGGGGAACAGGATAAGTTCCCAGACCAGGTGAAGTTGATGTTCGACCTGCTCGCGCTCGCCTTGCAGGCCGACCTCACGCGCGTCGCCACTTACATCATGGTCGCCGAAGGCACCAACCGCACCTATAACCACATCGGCGTTCCCGATTCGTTCCATCCCGTTTCCCACCATGCCAACGATATTGAAAGACTCAAGAAACTGGTCAAGATCCAGACCTGGCACGTGGAGCAGTTCTCGGAATTCGTGAAGAAGATGGCGGAAACTCCGGACGGGCAGGGAAGTCTGCTGGACCATTCCATCTTCATGTACGGGTCGAACATGAGCAACAGCGACCTGCACAACAACTACCCGGAGCCGAACATCGTGATTGGCGGGGGCGCCGGAAAGATGAAGCTGCTGGGCCAGCACCTGGTGCTGCCGGAACGTACGCCCATAGCAAATCTCCACCTGACGCTGTTGCAGAAGGTGGGGTTGCAACGCGATCATTTTGGCGACAGTACCGGTACGATTGCGGGCGTGTAATTGTGAATCGTCGAGACCTTCTGAAAAGCGCCGCGGCGGGTGCCTTCGGCCTATGGGCCGCGCCTAGGATGTTTGGCCAACCGTCCGCCGGCAGCGTTCGCCACCTGACTGACAAGATCGCCGTTTTGGATGGCGGCGGCGCGAATGTGGTGGCTTTCTCCGGCGGTGAGGGTTTGGTCCTGGTGGACAGCGGCACGCCGAAATCTCTCACCGGTGCGTTGAAGGTGCAGACGCTCTTCAACACCCACTATCATCTGGATCAAACCGGCAACAACGAAATCTTCGCAGCGGCGGGGGCGAAGATCATCGCTCACGAACGCACGTGTAAGTGGATGTCCACCGATTACTGGGTTCCCGCCGAAGACCGTTACGAGAAGGCCCGTCCAAAAGCCGCCCGTCCCACCGAGGTTTTCGAGACCATCGGCTCGTTGCAGGCGGGAGGGGAGCAAATCGATTACGGCTATCTGGAATTGGCCCACACCAGCGGCGATATTTATGTCTACTTCAAGACGTCCAATGTGCTTGCGGTGGGCGACGTGGCATCGCCCGAGCGCGATCCCGCGCTCGATTGGTTTACCGGCGCGTGGATCGGAGGCCGCGTGGACGCGATGGATACCGTACTGAAGCTCGCCAACGATCAGACCAAGATCGTGCCCGCGTACGGTCCCGTCATGACGCGCGCCGAATTGAAAGCCGAGCGCGACATGCTGGAGCAGGTTCGGGCGCGCCTGTTCGATCAGGTTCGCGAAGGCGAGGGTCCCAAGGAAATGCTGCAGGCGGGCCTTCTGAACGGCTTGGCGCGAACGTGGAAAGATCCGTACAAATTCCTGTACGACGCAGACAAGGGTCTGTGGGCTCATCATGACAAGATCGACCATAATGTCGTTTAAACAGCGTTCCTGGATCGCCCTGTTCTGCGCGGCGGCTGCCGCCATGACGGTTTGGGCCGAGGCTCCGAAAGGTTCTCTCGCCAACCTGATTCAAGAGGGAAACCGCAAAGCCGCGCTCGCTCAGATTCGCGCGGGCGCCGATGTGAATGAGGCCCAACCCGACGGGACGCGGCCCATCCACTGGGCCGTCTACCGGGTGGATTATGAACTGCTCGACGCATTGATCGCGAAAAAAGCGAAAGTGGACGTCGCCAATGAATTCGGATCCACGCCGCTCGGGGAGGCCGCGAAACTGGCCGATGCCCGGATGGTAAAGACGCTACTGGATGCCGGTGCGCGGCCCGATGGGCCCAATCAGGACGGCGAGACCCCGTTGATGCTGGCGATCAAAACCGGGGAGCTGACCGTGGTCAAAATGCTGCTCCAGGCCGGTGCGAACGTCAACGCCAGAGAAACGTTTCACAACCAGACGGCGTTGATGTGGGCTGCCGCTGCGCCGAAAAATGCCGGCGAGATGGTGAAGCTTCTTCTTGCGAAAGGCGCCGACTTCAAACCTCGGGCCCTCTACAGCGATTGGCCCAGCCAGATTACGTCGGAGCCTCGCGCGCAGTATCGTCCCGTCGGCGGTCTCACCGCATTGCTCTACGCGGCGCGCGACGGCTGCTATGATTGCGTGGATGCACTGATCGGCGCCGGCGACGATGTGAATCGGCCGACTCCGGAAGGCGTCACTCCGCTGATGCTCGCGCTCGATAACGACCACAACGAGGTCGCGAAGCAGCTGCTCGAACGGGGCGCTAATCCGAATCTCTGGGACTGGTGGGGCCGCACCGCGCTCTATATCGCCGTCGATCGCAGAGACGTCGTGCTCTCGCCCCTGAGGACCGGGCTCCTGGCCGTCGACGCCGAGCACCGGGCTCCGGTAGCAACTCATGCCGCGGGGCATCCGCCCGTTTCCAGCCTGGAAATCATCAACACCCTGCTGGCCGCCGGTGTCGATCTCAATCCGCAGCTCAATATGCATCGCCCCAGCCGCGGCGGGAACAGCGGACGCTTCGTCGAGGAGTTTTTGAATACCGGATGCACGCCGTTGCTGCGCGCCACTATCGCCCGCGACGTGGAAGTGGTGCGAGCGCTTCTGGATAAGGGCGCTTCCCCTAACATCGCCGGAATGGGTCTCACCCCGTTCCTGATTGCGGCGGGCGTGGGATTGGGCGGCGGCGGAACTGGCCTGGCCGCATCCACGAGCGCGGGTGGGCCGCCCAACACGGCAATCATGGACTTGCTCGTCGAACACGGCGCCGATGTGAATGCCCAGGTCACCGGCACCGAGACGTATTCCCTGCGCGTCTCGCGCGCGCCCTCTTCCACCGAAGGCATGACGGCGCTGCATGTGGCCGCTCAGAAGGGCCGGCTAGATGAAGTGCGTTACTTGCTGGCGAAGGGAGCCAAACCCGATCTGTTGGATAGCAAGGGTCGCAGGGCGATCGATTTGGCAAGTGACGGCGCTGTGCGGCCGGAAAAGGCCCTGACGCCTCCCGCGGCCGCGGCCCCCGCTAGAAGCGGCGGCGAAACAAACGCGGCCGAAATTCGCGCCCTTCTCCAGAGCCCGGCGTCTCGAAGGTAATTGGAATTCGCCACCGCCATCTCCGGATGCGGCGGACCACTACCGATCAACCCTGCTTAGCCGCTGCTGCGCTGACCCGATCACCGGCGCCGGGCCAAGCACGTCAGTATCGAACTGGCTGGCCAGCGCGGCGATTTCGGCCAAGCTGTGAGGGTCTGCCGCCGGTATGCGGCTCAAGATTTCGTGCTGCGCGGCAAAGAATCGTTCGAAGCCAGCCGGCTTCCCCAAGCCGAGCAGTGATACGGTCCGCTCCCCGAGATTCCCCTGCGCGTGCGGAACGCCTCGCGGGACAATCGCCAGCGTTCCGGCCTCCAGGTTCCGCCATTTATTCTCCAGGAAGAGCGATAGCACTCCGTCCAGCACGAAGAAGTGCTCATCCATCTGAACATGCAGGTGGAACGGAGTGATGAAGCCTGGTTCTAGCCGGAACACTCCCATCCACCACGCGCCTAGGGATCGTTCGCCGTCCACCAATATGCGCGCTTCGCCCAGGCGTAAGTTGTACACTCGCGCTTGATCCGCGGTGATTACGCGAGGATGGGGATCGGGCCGGGTCACTTGCAGCCCTCGTTCGGCGAGCACGGTCCGCCTTCGACGTTCGCCCTCGCAACCAGACCGCTCGCTGCCATCCCGAGTCGAATCATGAAGGTCTGTTTCATCGTTCCTCCTGAAACAGTTTGGCCGAAAAAGCCCGCCAAATCTTGAAGAAATGTTGAATTCTGATGACTGAATTCTGAGTGCCAGCTTCCTGCTAAGATGTAATCCATTCGCCCGTTGGGGACGGGCGTCATGGCCATTCCTGCTCCTGTCACGTATAAGTTCGGACCATTTAGCCTGCTTCCCGCCGACAAGCGTTTACTGTGTGCCGGCAAGCCGGTGGCGCTGGCGCCCAAGGTTTTCGATGCGCTGGTGTTGCTGGTGGAGAGCCAAGGCCGCTTGATCGAGAAGGACGAGCTGATGAAGCGCCTGTGGCCCGACAGTTTCGTCGAAGATGTCGCGCTGGCGCACGCCATTTCTCAATTGCGCAAGGAACTCCGGAACGGAGCGGGGGAGTGTAATTTTATCGAGACTGTTCCGAAGCGCGGTTACCGGTTTATCGAGCAAGTGGAGGTCACGCGAGAAGAGGCGCGTGGAACCGCATCGCTGGCAAAACTCGGGGTGCTTCCGTTCGAGAATCTGAGCGGCGGAGTGGAACGCGAATATTTGTCGGACGGCCTGACCGAAGAGGTAATCGCGTCGCTGGGGCAGCTTGATCCGGAACGTTTGGGCGTGATTGGCCGAACCTCGATGATGGCCTACAAGGGCGCGAGGAAATCGCTGGCGGAGATTGGCCGGGAACTGGGAGTAACGTATCTGCTGGAAAGTTCCATTCGCTCGGAAGGGGAGCGGCTGCGAGTGACATCCCGGCTGATTCGCGTCAGCGATCAAGTCCAGATTTGGTCCGAGTCCTTCGACAGCGAGACCGGCCGCGTGCTTGAGTTGCAACGGGAGCTGAGCGGAAGCATCGCGCGGCAGGTCCGGCTTCGGCTGGCGCCTGAGCGCCTGAACGCGCTGGCGCATCGGCAGACTCAGCATGTTGAGGCCTATGATCTTTATCTCCGGGGGCGTTATTTCTGGCATCAGCTTTCGCCGCAGACCACCCGCCGCGCGCTCGAATACTATACGCGCGCCACCGAACTCGATCCCAGCTACGCGCTGGCATGGGCCGGTCTCGGCGATGCCTATGCTGCCAGTCCCATCAATGGCGACGCGCCTCCGCTGCTGATGGCTCCCCGGGCGCGCGACGCTGCCAACAATGCCATGCGCTCCGGGCGAGATCTTGCCGAGGTGCAAAGTGCGCTGGGATTTGTGAAATTTTGGATCGACTGGGATTGGCTGGGCTCTCTCACCGCTTTCCGCAAAGCCATCGAACTGGACCCTAGCTTCACGCTGGCACGCCGCACCCTGGCTATCAATCTCTCCCACATGGGGCGGCACGACCAGGCCATTCCTTTATCCCGCCAGGCGATTGACCAGGACCCGCTCCATGCGGGCCATCATGCGCTCGCATCCCAGGTGGCTTGCAATGCTCGCGACTATGCCGCTGCGGTGGATCTGGCGCGCAAAGCTACCACCCTCGATCCCGAGTTCTGGGTCGGTCATCTTCAGCTTGCACAAGCGCTGGAACGATCCGGTGAGGGCGAAGGAGCGTTGCGCGCGTTGGGGAGCGCCTGGCGATTCAGCGGCGGCAACAGCAAGGTGCTGGCGCTCCGCGGATACATTCTTGCCAGTCTCGGGCGGCCGCATGAGGCTGGCGAAGTGCTGCATACGCTGGAAGGCGTCCCGGAGGGCAAGTACGTCCCTCCCTATGCTGTCGCGCTGGTTTACGCCGGGCTCGGCCAGCCGGATCCGGCATTTGAGTGGTTAGAGCGCGCTTTTCAAGTGCACGATGTTCATCTGGCGTTCTTGCCCGTGGATGCGAAGTGGGACCCGTTTCGCTCCGACGCTCGATTTGCTGCTCTTGTGGACCGTTGCGCATTCACTCTGGCGCGCCCGTAAGCGAATGCCAACAGAGCGGCCCCGAGCAGCCAGGCGCTGCGCGGCTCCGGAGCCGCCGTCTGACTCGCCGATGGTAGCGTCAGCTCTACCGATCCGCCCGGCGTCGCGGTCGAGAACGCGTCAAAGCTGGCATCCGTGGTGCCGGCGGCATTGAGCGCGGCGAACACCGGCAACGGCTGCTGCGTCGGCGTATACGCGAAGTCTCCGACGTAGTCGCTCTGATCGAGGTAATCCTTCATGGCCTCAATCAGGCCGGGCTCCCCGAAAGGCTGGCCAAACAGCTCGGCGATGCTCGGAAACGCTTGGTCGAAAGTCGCTCCCTCGGCCGCCAAGTCCCGTGCAGTGGTGGGATCCATCGCGACGTCGATACCGGTGCCTCCGGAAGCATTCGTGTACAGGCCGATCACCGAGAAGTACGGCGTTCCCGGAATGTCGGAGATCAGGTCGTCGGGAATCTGGAAGTTGGTGGTCACGTTCGCCGCGGCGTCGCCGAGCGTCAGGACATTCGCCTTATCACCTTGGTTGTACACAAAAAAAAGATCCGTCAAGCCGACGTCCGGAGTGACGGCGACGTTGATCGTCTGATCGATGGCGTCAGCGCGCAAGATGGAAACCGAGAGCAGCGCGATCGCGAAAAAACCGAGAATTGCCCGGCAGTTGGTCATGGATGGAGCCTCCTTGCTTGTCGTTCCATAGTGAGCCAACGGCGTCGCCGAGTCTTTACGAAAAGCTGAAGGTTTCTGACTGAAAACCTGATCAACGCCGGCGCGGGGTCAAGTTTCCGTCAGAACATTTCAGGGTTTCCACAAGATTTCTCAGTCTCTCCGAGTTAGGCTTTCCATTCGAGAGAAAAACATGAAATCGAACTGCCTGTTCATCCTTGCTCTTTTCACCTTCGCGGCAGCAAACGCCGAGACCATTTCATTTACCGGAGACTTGCGAACGGACGCGAATGTGATCGCCTGTGGGAGCGGCTGCACGCTCGACGCATCCAACACCGATGCCGATTTCGCTCAATGGGCGGCGGTGGTGGACGACTTCACCGTGACTACGGATTCCGATATGGAGGCAATCACCTTCAGCTATGGCGGCGGAGTCAACGGGGCCGGAAGCACGATCGCGCAGGCGGGATTTGAGCCGTACTTGAGCCTGTTCGACTCGAGTGGCGATTTTCTAGCCTCTACTTTTTTCGGCACCACTTGCCCATCCGGCGCCAACACCAACACGCTCAGCGGCCAGTGCTACGACGTTTCCTTAGATGGGGGCGACCTGGCGCCAGGCACGTATCAGATCGCAATCAGCGCTTTTGAAACCTGTCATACGCCGAGAATCTCGGGACCGGCACGCTGGACGACGGCTTTACCGGCCTCGGCAATCTGGCGGATGGCGAGGACCTGCACTACGCCTTCGATGTGGTGTTGACGTCAACCTCACCGGTGCCTGAGCCGGGCTTTGGTTGGATGCTCGCTGGCGCGCTGCTGGCAGTTGTTGTGACGCACCGGATCAAGAAAGAAGGGACAAATTCATGAAGAACAAACTTCTCACGCTCGCGGGCGTTCTCGCGCTGCTCGCGGTAATCGGAAAATTCTATGCCGGTCCAGCCATCGCTCAGACCGTGCGCGCGGCACTTGTACAGGACCGCGACAGTTACCCGCGGCAACCTTTCTCGATTGGATTGCAAAATCAGCAAGACTTCACTATCCCCCCGCCGCCCGCCGGAAAACGAATGGTGATCACTAGCATGTCGTGCAATATAAGTGCGTCCTCCATCCCCGTTTTCGAGACCTTCGGGCAGTCGGAAGGCCGGTATTACTTCAATGAATATGTTCTTGCACCGGGCCTTTCCGGGGAGTGGATAGGAAAGTTTGCTTATAACTGGGTGCTCGACTCGGACGCTGCCGCCTACATCGAGGTTATTGGCCCCGTCGTCACTGGTGACCTCGTCTACGTAACCGGCTACTACATCGACGTTCCGTTAAATGCGATGAAAAACAAACTGCTGACGTCAGTCGGCGTCCTTGCCGTCATCGGATTACTCGGGAAATTCTACGCGGTGCCGGCCGTGGCTCAAGCGGTCGAAGCCGCGCTCGTACAATACCGCGACAGCCCGCCCCGGCAGCCGTTCACCATCCGCAGCACCCTAACACCGAGCCTGGGCACAAAGTTCCAGCCGATTACGTTTCCAGCCGTGCCCGCCGGAAAGCGGATGATCGTCACCAGCGTCGCCGGCACCGTGAGCATTGTGCTTCCGTCCCACCGAGACGTGCGTCATGGCGATGACAACCAATACCGGGTTCGAGTCATACCCGGTACTCCTTGACTTTGAATTTCGCGAGCCAGGGCGTTAATATTTACTCGCGAACAACTGCGCTCCACCTGCCGCTCGATCCCGGAGATACCGGAACGGTCGGATTCACTTCGGTACAGCCATTCAAATCGGCGACCGTCGTCTTTACCGGTTATTTCATTGATGTGCCATAGGAGAGATGTGCCCTAAGGAGATTGCCTATGAAAAACAACTTGTTGACGCTGGCGGGGACCCTGACGCCCGTCGCTGTTTTAGGGAAATTCTATGCCATTCCAGCTGTGGCGCAGGCCACGCGGGCGGGGTTGGTCCACCACCAGTCGCTAATATCGGCAGTTCCTCTGCGGAGATCGGCACGTTCCGGGGGCGGCTCACGCGAGCTCATCGCACGATACAGATTCGCCGGTCCTCGTATCACTTCGGCGCGCAGTGTTCGATCGTCCACCAGGCAGTTCATCTGACGCACTTGATTCTTGATCAAGGAAGCAGAAATCTCGCAGGTTCCAGCGTAGGAGTCCGGAAAAGCCGGCCGATAATCCTTGGTGTAGGCCGTAAATGGAGGAGTTAATCCGCCCTTTTCTAAGAAAACGGTGCAACTGGGCGTCTGGAGCAGGCACGCGAACACTTCGCTCTTTAAAAATATTGGCCAGCTGCTGCCCGGCATCCTCCCACATAGCCAATTTGCAGCACGACTGCAGCGGTCCGAGTACGGCGAGCTAATTCAAGTCCGGAGTCTGCAGCAGAGGGTTAAACCACGCCTTGTCGCGGACGTGCGTGCGCGACTTAATCCGCCACCCCATCGCGGTTTTGACGTAAAAGTCTTCGTAACCGCCATGCCGCTCGATGCTGCCAGGTCCCTTAATTCCCATCTGCAGCAGATAAATCCTCCCGGTGGCGCCCTCCGGCGACGGCGTGATCAATTGGTTGGTCATGATGTGGCTCCAACCGGTCCAGACCATGGGCTTCTTGCAGCCGCGCGATCCGCCGCCAATCAGCGTGGCCAGCGCATCGCGTCCCCGTGCCAGCACCCGTCCGCCTTGCTTGAAGCCTTCATCGGTGTTCTTGTCGATGAAAACGCCGTCGGGTGTGAATACATCCGCATAGTCGTAGCCGTTGTTCGAACAGGTGTCGATGCCATATGCATACCGGGTGGTAAGTTGCATGATCTGCTCATAATCAGCGCGGTGAGCGACGGCTCCTTGGCCGAGACCACCGCGGGCTTTGGCTCCATCCACATGGTCACCCACGTGCCAATGCACACGCCAAACGCGACCGTCGTCAAGAAGTTCCATTTGTTCATTGTGTCTCCTGTTGCTCGAATCAGTATAATTCGCGGCTCGCAGGTCGGTCCAAACGCCTCAGCTGCGAATTGCCGACCGATTCGTTCGGGACGGGATTTCTCACCGTTAGCTGGCGGCGATTATTCGATTCATATAGGCTCTAGCGCGAGGAGAAACTTTGTGACCAAAACACTCAACGCGGGAGCCATTGCTCTGGCCCTATTGATGGCGCCGCAAATGCACTCGCAAAAAATCAATCAGCGCAATGGAATCCAGCGCGTATTGCTGATCAGCATCGATGGTATGCACTCTGAGGATTTCACGAACTGCGCCAACGGCATCAGCACCATCAACCACGGCGCACCCTCAAAACTTCGGATTCGTCTCCCGGCCTGATGGCGATCGTCACTGGAGGGAGCCCGGCTTTCACTGGCGTCTACTACGACGTGCCTTATTCCCGCAATTTTGATCCACCTGCGCAAACCACCGGCAACGGCCTCGGGGCCGGCACCTGCACCGCGAACGCGCCGCCTACCGGTACCACAACCGAGTATGAAGAAGGTATCGACATTGATCAGACGAAGGTGAGCGGCGGCGCGCCCGGCGCGGCGCTGACTGACGGCGGTATCGCCTCCATCGATACCCAAAGACTGGTCCGAGATCCGAGCAATCAACAACACTTTGAAAATCAACGCGATCGTCAACGAGATCGATGGGAAGAACCACCTCGGCACCAAGCGAACTCAAGTTCCAAACATCTTCGGGATGAACTTCCAAGCGGTTAGCGTGGGCCAGAAGCTGGTTGAGAAGAGCAATGGCGTAACGGGCGGATATCTGGACGCCGCCGGCACGCCTACCCCGGCACTGCTGGGCGAAATCGAGTTCGTGGACGCCTCCATTGACGCTTTCGTCGACGAGCTGAAGGAGAAGGGCCTTTATGATACGACCATGATCGTGATCACCGCCAAGCACGGCCAGTCGCCCATCGATCCCAGCCGCTACATTTCGCAGCTCATCAACGGCACCTCGCCCGTCACGCTGCACTCCAATGCCGGCTATATTCCGATCTCGGAATCCACCAACACCCCTGGTGGCATTGGGCCGACCGAAGATGACGTGTCGCTGATCTGGCTGAAGAACTCTTCAGAGACTCTAGCTGCCGTTCAAGATCCTCGAAGACAACGCCTCCGCCAGCGGGATCGCGCTAGGTCAGATTTACTAGGGCCCTTCGCTTATCCTGAACTACAACGACCCTACCGTTGACCCACGCACTCCGGACATCATCGTGACGCCGAACGTCGGAGTTACTTATTCTGGAAGCACTGCGAAACTGGCCGAGCACGGCGGGTTCGCCCATGACGACACGAATGTCATGCTGCTGTTGTCCAATCCGTCCTTTGAGGCGCAGACGGTCCGCGCGGAAGTGGGCACGCTCCAGGTGGCGCCTACCATCCTCGACGCTCTGGGTCTCGATCCTACGTCCCTGAGCGCCGTTCGTGCCGACGGAACGAGTGTCCTCCCGGCGGTCCAATTCAACGGACACCACCGAAAAGCGCGTGAACCGACAGGGACGCTCCTTCGCGGGCGTCCCTTTTCTGTGTCCTACTGAGCCAGCCCGATACTCAATCCCGCGCCCGGCATTCGCCGCGCTATTTCCCAATCGAAGGCGACTCTCGACACGAAGACCGACGTGAACAGGTTGGTGATCAGTCCAATCACCAGCGTGGCTGCGAATCCCTTCACTGCGGGAGTTCCGAAGAAGAACAGGAAGGCGCAGGAGACCACCGTGGTCACGTGCGTATCCACCAGGGTGGCGAATGCCTTCGAGAATCCGGCAGCGAGCGCTGCTGCAGCCCGCTTGCCCGCGCGCAGTTCCTCACGAATTCGCTCGAAGATCAGCACGTTGCTGTCCACCGCCATGCCGATGGTGAGAACCACGCCGGCGATTCCGGGCAGCGTCAGGACCGCTCCGAAGCACGCCAGCGCGGCGATCAACAGCACGCCGTTCAGCACCAGCGCGAGTGTGGCATTGGCGCCCGCCCAGCGGTAATAAACCAGCATGGCCGCCACCACGGCCGCAAGCCCGGCCGCGCCCGCCTGTAACCCGTGGCGGATGGAATCGGCGCCCAGCGAAGCCTCCACGATTCGTTCCTGCGCCACTTCGATCGCGGCGGGCAGCGCGCCGGCGCGCAGGTTGACCGCCAGGTCCTCGGCCTCTTGGAGCGTGTGTGCGCCGCGAATCTGGCCGGAATCGCGGATCACGTCTTCAATCACCGGAACACTGAGAATCTCGCCGTCGAGCACAATCGCGGAACGCTGTCCGATGTGCGCTTGCGTGTATCTGCTCGAAGCGCTCGGCTGCATCCTGGCTCAGCGTAAACGTGGTGACCGGCTGGTCCGAGGTGCCATGGTCCAATGTGCCAGACGACACGGCGCGTCGCGCAGGTCCGTGCCGCGGATGATGGGCTGGCCCTGCAACCAGTACCAGGCGCGTTGCCCGTCCGCTGCCGGGCGCGTGGCTAGCAGTCTTCCAGTCGAAAGGAGGACGCCTCCTTGCCGCGCCATAGCCTCAGCAGCGCTGGCAATAGGGGCCGTCCTCCACCGAATACCATTCCAGCACCGCGCGGCTCTGCAGCAGGTTCGTGATGCGGGACGGATCGCTGACGCCGGGAAGCTGCACCAGCAGCTCGTTGCCGCGGCTGCCATACGGTTGGACCGTGCGCTTCAGAAAGGCCGTAAGCGTTGATGCGGCGCTCCAGGATCTGGCGCGTTTGCTCGACAACCCCGCTGCGTTGCGCGGCGGCAGTCCGTCCACTTTCACGCGCAGGATCAGGCTGGCGCCGCCGCGCAGATCGAGCCCGAGACTGTACCGGGGCGAGCGTACGATGGCCAAGGCGGCCGCCAATACGACCGCAAGAACCAGCAGGCTGCGGCGGATCAGCGTTCGGTTCATCGCGCACCTCCCTCGGAAATAGCTACGTGCGGGCTGCTGCGTTCGGCGCGGTCCTGCTCCCAGGCGAGCAGAATCGGGCTGGCGATGAAGATCGAGGAGAACGTGCCCACGATGATTCCGATCACCAGGGCCAGCGAGAATCCGTGCAGCACCGGGCCGCCGAACAGGAACAGCGAAAGGGCCGTGAGCAGCGTCAATCCGGAGGTCAGAATGGTGCGGCTGAGGGTCTGGTTGATACTGCGGTTGATGGTTTCGGCCAGATGGCTCGCGTCGCGCCGGCACGGCGATTTTCGCGGATGCGGTCGAACACCACGATGGTGTCGTTCATCGAATAGCCGATCAGCGTGAGCAGGGCAGCCACCACGGTGAGCGAGATTTCCTGATGGAGCAGCGAGAACAGGCCGATGGTGATGAACGCGTCGTGCGCCATGGCCACCACCGCGGCCACGCCGTAAGCCAGCCGGAATCGCCAGGCCAGATACAAGAGCATGCCGCCCGAAGCGCCGCCTGTGGCCAGCAGGGCCTGCCGGCGCAGGTCCGCGCCGATCTGCGGGCCGATCGCTTCGAAACTGCGAATGGAATAGTTCGCGCCGACAGTGGACAGCGCCTCGGCGATCGTCTGCCGCAACGCTGTCAGGTTCGCTTGCGCGGGAGCTGGCACCGAGATGAGCACTTCGTTCGAGCCCGTCAGGTCGTGCGCCGCCACTACGGAGACGCCGCTCAGCCGGGACGAGATCGCGGCTCGGATCCGCTCGATCGGCGGGGCCACTTCCCAGCGCACATCCATAACCGCGCCGCCTAAAAAGTCGATGCTGTATCGCGGGCCGCCGTTTACCAGGAGGCTGATCAGTCCGGCCAGAGTGAGTATCAACGATGGCAGGATAAACCACCACTTCCTGCCAAGAAAATCAAAACGCGTATTTCTAAATAGTTCCATAAAAGTCTCCCCAATAAAAGATTGTTTTTCAAAGCTCGGCGAATGCAGGGACACGTGGCCGTGCCCCGACGTTCAAAAAGCCGGTACTGAGGTTTTGAGAATTAGTTAGGAGAGACTCGGTGGAGGCCGTCGATGAAGTGGACCGTAATGCTGCGAAGCCGAGCCTTGGTCCGGCCGCGTGCAACTCTTGCCACACACGTGCCCGAGCACAAGCTTGAAACACCGGGTTCGAGGCGCGAGCCCGCAGGAATCAAACTGCAGCTTCAGGAGTTGAGGAGTCTGCGCCGACGCGATGGATGTCGCCGGATCCAACGGCGCGGACATCCCAGCCGCAGCGGATGCGGTGAACCCGGGATGCCAGGCCCAGACGAGCAGAAATGCCAGGCCCACACTTCCGGCCAGTGCACACGCGAAACCGATCCGGTGACGCATCAAGACGAGCGTAGCAGAATTTCCAATTGCAGAGATCCCTACGGTCTTATGACCGCCGACTCAGAAATGCGGGCGCTCATATCCGACCCGATGTTCGCCGGTGCGAGTGCGATTAAGACCACGCCGATCACGATGAGGATCGCCACACCCACCAGTTCTCCGCGGGAAACCATGTTAAGCAATGCCTGCGTGCCCATCACGGCGGCATGCGCGAAGCTCGACCAGGCTGTAAACGCGATCAGGCTGCGATTCGCGGCTGGGCTGCGGATCGCGCGAAGCAGGAAAACGCCCAGCGTGACGTACAGGCTGAACATCATCGATAAAGCAGGCTCTTGCCGCGCAAACACGATCAACGGATAAGTTAATGCCGAAAAGAGCAAGCCTACCACTGCCAAAACAATCTTTAGAGCCACTTCTCGCTTCAATTGTGCCTCCCGCATATCGTCTAACGCGCCCGTGTCCGGCTTTGTTCCGCAACACCCGCCGAACGTGACGAATTTCACCTGTGAGTATAATTGTCGGCTGACTGGAGGTGTCATGTCGTCTCTTTCAAGGAACACGCGCAGAACGGAGCGCGGCGCGAAGCAGTTCCTGGCCCGTTTTGTGGTGCGCGCCGCGCCCTTTGCGTTTCTGAAATTCTTGCTGCTGAGCGCTGTCGGAACAACCCTTGCCGGCAGCGGGACCGCACAAGGTCTGGTGATGCAGCGCAACTTATCGCTCGATATGGCGAAGACCATCGCCGAAGCGACCATCGGCGAATGCAGAGCGAAAGGCTTTCACACCGCCGCCGTCGTAGTGGACCGTGCCGGCCAGGTGATTGTGCTCCTGCGCGACGAGCAGACTGCCCCGCAAGTGGCCGAAATGGCGCGGCGAAAAGCCTTCACCGCGCGGATGTTCCGCAGCACCACGCTCGATTTTCAGAAGCGCACGGCCAGCGATCCGTCGCTCGCGCCGCAACGCAACGTCGCCGACATTCTCGCGCTGGGCGGAGGCGTTCCCATTCAAGTGGGTAAAGAGATCATCGGTGGCGTCGGCAGCGCCGGATCGAATCAGGAGCAGGACGACGCCTGTGCCAAGGCCGGGGTCGCAAAGGTGGCCGACCTGCTGAAGTAGGCGTTTAGCGATAGAATCGCAGGGATAGATTTCGATTCAGGAGAACCAAGTTCCATGCGCTCTACCCTCGTCTTCTTCGTCGCCATCGCGGCCGCCGCATTGATGATCGCTTCCAACGCCAACGCGTCCATCGGGCACATCCCGCTGAATTGCGATCGCGCGTGTCTGGAAGGCGTGGTGGATCAATACCTGGCGGCGTTAGTCGCGCACGATCCCAAGCGTCTGCCGCTCTCGGCCGACGTCAAGTACACCGAGCAGGATCAGCCCATGGAATTGGGCGATGGCTTCTGGAAAACCGTGCAGGGCGTCGGCAACTACAAGCACATCTTCGCCGACCCGGAAACCGGTGAAGTGGCCTTCATGGGCACCATGCACGAAGCCGGCGCGCCGCTGCTGATGAGCCTTCGCCTGCGCATCCAACTCGGCCGCATCAGCGAAATCGAAAGCATTTATTTTCGCCAGGGCGGCGGCGGACCGGCGAACATCGCTACCTTGGATAAGCCCGGCTACAAACCGGAAGACATGTGGTTCAAGTCGATCCCGCCTGCCGAGCGGCTTTCGCGACCCGAAATGATATCCATCGCCGACGCCTACTTCAGCGGCCTGGAGAAGAACGATGGCAAAGGCGTCAACGGCACTGGCACGTATCCGTTCACCAACGATTGTGACCGTATCGAAAATGGATCGCACACCACCAATGTTCCGCGGCCTCCCAACGAGCCCAAGGATGCCATCAACGGTTTCGCCCTGGATTGCATGTCGCAATTCAAGCTGGGCTATTATTTCGTGGTCCAGGCCATTCATGACCGCCGGTATCCGCTGGTGGACGCCGAGCGCGGCGTGGTTTGGGCGCACGTTGTATTCGATCAAGGCACGGTGAGCTCGGGCGTTCTTTCCGACGGACGCCCTTACAAATTTCCGTTCTTCAAAAGTCCCTCCAGCATTCTTGTGACCGAAGCGTTTCTCATCGAAAACGGCAAGATCCGGCGCGTGGAGATGATCGGGCCGGCCGCCTTTTATCATCTGCATTCGTTCTGGGGCGGCGTTTCCGGCCACTAGGAGCGGGCCAATAAAACAATGCAAGTTCGTTCATTGACACTGTTCGCCGCGTCGCTGCTCTCTGCTTCGATCGCCTCCGCCCAGCCATCGCACTCGATTGACGACGCTACGCTCAAAAATGCCGGACGAACCGGCCAGGATTGGATCAGCTACAACGGCGATTGGGCCGAGCAGCGCTATAGCCCGCTCGATCAAATCAATGCCAGCAACGTCAGCCGCCTGGGCCTGGCCTGGTACGCCGATATTCCCTCCGCACCCGGCCGTCCGCAGACCCACCAGGAAGCTACGCCGCTCGAACATGACGGCGTCATCTACAGCATCGCGCCCTGGAGCGTGGTCTACGCGGTGGACGCGCGCAGCGGCAAGGAGCTGTGGCGGTCCGATCCCGAAGTGAACCAGGAGGTCTGGCAATCGCGCATCTGCTGCGGGGTGGTGAATCGCGGCATCGCGCTGTATAAGGACATGGTGATCGCGCCGGTGATCGACGGCCGTATGCGCGCCCTCGATACAAAAACCGGACGAATTGTTTGGGAGACGCGCGTCGCTCCCAGTGACCGTCCCTATAGCTTCACCATGGCGCCGCGCGTCATCAAAGGCGGCAAGGTGATTATCGGAGCGGCCGGCGGCGAATATGCGGTGCGAGGATTTTTCGCGGCGCTGGACGCCGAAACCGGCAAAATCGCCTGGAAGTTTTTCACTGTCCCCGGCGATCCTTCCAAACCGTTCGAACAGCCCGAACTCGCCGAAGCCGCCAAAACCTGGAGCGGCGATTGGTGGAAGCTGGGCGGCGGCGGGCCGGTGTGGGGCAGCGTGGCCTATGATCCCGACGCCGATATCGTATACGTCGGCACCGGCCAGCCTGGCCCTTGGACCGAACAGGCCCGCGGCAAAGGCGATGCTCTGTTCACCGATTGCATCCTGGCCGTCCGCGGCGCTACCGGCAAGCTGATCTGGTACTACCAGGAAGTCCCCGGCGACGTTTGGGATCTCGATTCCATCGCCGATCTCATGCTGCTCGATCTGCCGATCAACGGCAAGCTGCGCAAAGTGGTGATGCACGCGCCGAAGGACGGATTTTTCTACGTGCTGGATCGCTTGACCGGCGAATTGCTCGCGGCCGATCCATGGGTCACCGTGAATTGGGCCTCCGGCGTGAATTTGAAGACCGGGCGCCCGGTGATCAATCCGGAAGCGCGCTATGGCGACGACGGCGTGAACGTGATGCCAGGAGCCGGCGGCGGGCACGTCTGGCCGCCCTGGTCCTACAATCCGATGTCAGGCCTGGTGTACATTCCCAGCACCATCGGCGCCGGTGTGTTTTGGGTGAACGATCCCAAGTTCGTCCCCAAGTCCACCGAACTCGGCGCGACAGGCAAGGGCGAATTCAACATGGGCAATTCGTTCAAGCGCGCGCCCACGCCCACAACCGGCGCCCACGCCGAAGCCAACGAGCCATCCTCCGCGCCGCCACCCGGATTCGTTCTGCCCTCCATCGGCCCGCAAGGGCACGGCAATATTCTGGTGGCGTGGGATCCGATCGCGCAGAAGGAACGCTGGCGCGGGATCTCGGCAGGCTTCAATCAAGGAGGAACGCTTTCCTCCGCCGATCTGGTTTTCGTGAGCGTCAACTCGCGCCTCATCGCCTATCGCGCCGACAATGGCGAGCAGCTTCTGAACGTCGAGACCGGCCTTTCGCTGCTGGGCCCTCCGATGACCTTTATGATCGATGGCAAGCAGTACATCGCGATGGCAGGCAGCCCTCCGAACACTATCAATCCTTTCGGCTCCGCGCCCATGGATTCCAAGGGCCAGCCGTCGCGATTGGTGGTCTACGCGCTGGATGGAAAAGCGAAGCTCCCGAAGCCGGCTAGCAGCGCACGATCAGCTTCGGGCCAGTAAGTTTCTGGACCTGCTCGGCTGTCACGCCTGGTGTGAGCTCTTCCAGCACCAGTCCCTCCGGAGTAATGCGAATTACCGCAAGCTCGGTGATGATCGTTTCCACCACGCGAAGTCCGGTCAGCGGCAGTGTGCACTTCTCGACAATTTTGGGCGTTCCTGTTTTGGTGGCGTGTTCCATGGCCACGATCACCCGGCGCGCGCTGGCCACCAGGTCCATGGCGCCGCCCATGCCCTTGACCATTTTGCCGGGAACCATCCAGTTGGCGAGGTTGCCTTCGCGATCCACTTCCATTGCGCCCAGAATGCTGAGGTTGATGTGGCCGCCTCGGATCATGGCGAACGATTCAGCGCTCGAAAAGTAGGCGCTCCCCGGCAGTTCCGTAACAGTCTCCTTGCCCGCGTTAATCAGGTCGCAGTCTTCGTGGCCGGGGGAAGGATAAGGGCCGACACCCAGCATGCCGTTTTCCGATTGCAGAATCACTTCCATGCCCGCCGGAACATAATTGGCGACCATTGTCGGAATGCCGATTCCGAGATTGACGTAGTAGCCGTCGCGAAGTTCCTGCGCCACGCGGCGCGCGATCCGTTCACGCGGGTCCATGGGCCCTCACGGTTCGCCGCTCGATTTTCTTGTCGTACTGTTCGCCCTGCACAATGCGCTGGACGTAAATCCCCGGCGTTCGAACCGCATCGGGATCGATGGCGCCTGGTTCCACCAGTTCCTCCACTTCGGCGATGGTAATCTTCGCCGCCGCGGCCATCATGGGATTGAAATTCTGAGCGGTCTTTCGATAAACAAGGTTGCCCAACCGGTCGCCGCGCCAGGCTTTCACCAGCGCGAAATCGGCCGTGAGCGCATGCTCCAGCAGATAGCTACGCCCGTCGAATTCGCGCACTTCCTTGCCGTCCGCGACCACCGTCCCCACCCCGGCCGGCGTATAAAACGCGGGGATTCCCGCACCGCCCGCGCGGATCCGCTCGGCCAGAGTGCCTTGCGGGATCAGTGTCAGCTTGAGCTTGCCAGCCAATACCAGCGATTCCAGCAGTTTGTTTTCGCCCGCATAGCTGCCCAGGTGCGAAGCAATCATGCCCGCCTCCAACATCACACCGGAACCCACGCCATCCACGCCCAGATTATTACTGATGGTGTGCAGCCCCGTGATTCTTCGTCGCACCAGCGCGCGAATCAAATTCTCGGGCATGCCGGCCAGGCCGAAGCCGCCGAGCATAATTGTTGCGCCGTTGGGAATGTCGGCAACCGCCGCGTCGCTACTAGCAACAATTTTGTTCAGAGCTGAATCCTCGAAAAAAAGAAGCTGCCCGTTCCAAGCAGCGCGGCGGTGATGATGGAGAGCACCGCCAGATCCAGCGGGATACCGAAATGAGCGATATCCACCAGAGCACTGCGAAGACCGTCCACGCCGTAGGAAAGCGGATCGATGCTGGCGATCACGTTCAGTATTTTAGGCAGATTCGTCAGAGGGAACAATGCGCCGGCGAGGAAGAAGATCGGCATCACCGAAAAGTTCATGACGAGCTGAAAGCCTTGAAAGTCCGACAGCACGGAGGCGATAGCGGTGCCCAGCGCGGTGAACATGATGGCCACCAGAAGCATGATCAGAATGGCGATGGGCAACTCGTGAAAATTGGTGACGCGAAAGCCGGCGATGAAACAGATCACCACCACGATCACCCCTTGGATCATGGCCACGGTGGCGCCTCCCAGCGTCCGCCCGATCATCACCAGAATTCGCGGAACCGGCGCGACCAGCGTTTCTTTCAAAAAGCCGAATTGGCGATCCCAGATCAATTCAATGCCGGAGAAAATCGCGGTGAACAGAATGGTCATGGCAATTACGCCGGGCGCGAGAAACTGGATGTAGTTGCCTTGGCCGGCCTTTTGAAAGATCGGTCCGAAGCCGAAGCCCAGCGCGATCAGAAACAGAAGCGGCTGGCCGAGCGAGGCGATGATGCGCGGCTTCGATCGAACATAGCGCTTTACCGCGCGCAGCCAGAGAATATAGATGGCGCTCATCGGCGGTTCCCCCGAAACATGCGCGACATGGTGCGCATCTGATCGATGGAGCTGGCCTCTTCCTGGCGAATGGTGGAACCAGTGAGCGCCAGGAAGGCCTGTTCCAGCGTCTCGGAGCTGGTCTGTTCCTTGAGCTGCTGCGACGTTCCTTGCGCTACGATTTTGCCATGATCGATGATGGCGATGCGATGCGCCACGCGGTCGGCTTCCTCCATGTAGTGAGTGGTCAGGAACACGGTAACACGCTCCTCCTCGTTCAGTTTCTTCACATGTGTCCAGAGCTGGTTGCGGGTTTGCGGATCCAGGCCGAGTGTCGGTTCGTCCAGGAAAATGATTTTAGGCGTGTGCAGCAGGCCACGGGCGATTTCCAGGCGCCGCTTCATCCCGCCGGAAAATTGTTTGACTGGATGGTTGCGGCGATCCCACAACTCGAACAGCTTGAGCAAAGATTCGATGCGGTCCAAACGGATTTTGCGGGGCACTTTGTACAGCACGCCGTGAAAATCCATGTTTTCGTACGCGGTGAGCTCGTCGTCCAGGCTGGGATCCTGGAACACGATGCCGAAACGTTTTCGTGCTTCGTTGTGTTCCACACTGGGGTCCAGCCCGTCCAGCCGAACTGAGCCGCTGGTGGGCTTGAGCAGCGTGGTGAGAATCTTGATGGTGGTGGTTTTGCCAGCGCCGTTCGGGCCGAGGAAAGCGAAAATCTCGCCTTCTTCCACATCGAACGAAATGTCCTTCACAGCGACAAAATCGCCGTAAGCTTTCACTAGATTGCGCACTTCAATCATGCGGTGGCTCCTGGAGAATTGCGATGTGCCGCGGCGCCGCTTTGAGCGTTGGTTTCTGGACGGGAGTCTAATGAGGCTCCTTGGGTAATCTTCTCCATCAGCTTGAGAAATGTCTCACGCTCGGCAGGGCTCAGCGGCGTGAGCCAGCTGCGCGCCATGGCCTGGTGCCGGGCTCGCAGAGCGGTCTGAAACACCTTGCCCATTTCACTCATTTCCACCAGCACCACGCGCCGGTCCTGTTCGGACCGGACCCGGATGACGAGACCTTTCGCGACTAGCCGGTCGATGGTATGCGTCGCGGTGCTGAGCGGAACGCCCAGTTGGCCGGCGTAATCGCTCATGATGGTGCGGCCGCTGGTGCGCAGCAGAATCAGGCCGCGGATCTCTTCGCGGGAACAATCGTGACTAGGCTCTTCGGCAGTCTGGCGCGGCAGAACCAGGCGTCGAAACAGCGCGTCCAGATAACCCAGCAATCGGCCGGACTGCCGCTCCAATGTACTTCGCTTCTGCAATAGTTCCATTATCGAAGCATTCCGTTACCGCTGTCAAGCGCACACGGTTCCTGGCAGACAGAATTAGCGAACGAAAGAATTGAACATTGCTGTGACAAAAGTGGGTATCGCTAGTGATATGCTGATTGGCGGACTTCCTTTAGTATGAAACCCTCACTCTTTTTCGCGGCAACTTGCGGCGTTGCCTTTCTCTTGACGATTCCCGCCTTCGCCCAAACCACGCGCATCCCCCGCATGAAGGACGGCAAACCGGATCTAAGCGGAATCTGGGAGACGCTGGGCACCCCGGACTGGGATATCGAAGACCACAGCGCGGCTGCCGGACCCTTCTATCAATTGGGCGCCATCGGCGCCATCCCTCCCGGGCAAGCCATTGTAGAAGGCGGCGAGATCCCCTATAAACCCGCGGCCCTGGAGCAAAAGAACAAAAACTTCGCAAACCGTTTTAAGGACGATCCCGAAGTAAAATGCTACATGCCGGGCGTGCCGCGCGCCACCTATCTGCCGTTTCCGTTCCAGATCGTTCAATCGCAGAACAATATCCTGATCGCTTATGAATATGCCACCACCAACCGCCTGATCAATATGGGCAAGCCGGAAGAAGCCGCCACCGACACCTGGATGGGGACATCCAACGGGCACTGGGAAAAGGACACGCTGGTGGTGGATGTCACCGGATTCAATGGAAACGCCTGGTTCGATCGCGCGGGCGATTTCGCCAGCGACAGCCTGCACGTGGTGGAGCGGTACAAAATGATGGACCCCAACACGATCGACTATGAGGCCACCATCGAAGACCCCGCCACGTTCACGCGGCCCTGGAAGGTGAACGTCATCCTGTACCGGCGTCGCGAGAAGAATGCCCGGCTGCTGGAGTTCAAGTGCGTGGAGTTTACCGAGCAGTTGCTGTATGGCAACCTGGTCCGAAAGCCCAAGGCCGAGGATCAGGCGAAGTAACCTCGGGAGCGATGAAATCGCCCCAATAAGAAGGAGATTTCCATGAATCAGCGAACTTTCCTGATCGCGAGCACCGCTGCCGCGGTGGTGGCGGCAATGATTGCCGTGGCGCCCCTGGCTGCTCAGAGTTCGTCCGTGGCGGCCAAACCCGATACAGCGCCGGCTGCCAAATCCGGTCCAAGCTCCAGCGGCTCCTTCGTTGCTCCCAAAACGCCCTGGGGCACGCCGGATCTTCAAGGAACCTGGACTAGCGACGATACCTGGGGCGTGCCGTTCGAGCGGCCCAAGAAGTTTGGGACGCGGGCCACGCTTACGGAGGACGAACTCAAGGACCGCGAAAAGAACGTGGAGCGGTCTGAAGAATTCATCGACACCGGTGGCACGAATCATTCGCCCGCCGTAGCGGAACTGGAGGCCAAGAAGAAGGGTGAAGCAGCGCCTGCGCCACCCCCTGGCCGATTCGGCCGTGGAGTAGACGCCGCGCCGGTTCCGGGGCATTGGGGAGAGTTTGCCCGCCGCGCATCGCATCAGACCTCGCAGGTTGTGGATCCGCCCGATGGCCGGATTCCTGCGCTGACGCCCGAAGCGCAGGCTAGGCTGGATGCCAAGATGAAGCTGCGGCGCGATCCCATTCCGGCTTCCTACACCAATTGGAGCTACTATGACCGCTGCATCACTCGCGGCGTGGCCGGTTCGATATTGCCGGTGATTTACGGCAACGGCCTGGAGATCGTGCAGACGCCCGGATACGTGGCCATTCGCTACGAGATGGTGCACGACGTCCGGCTCATTCCAACCGACGGCCGCCCGCATATAAGCTCCAACATTCGCTCCTACATGGGCGATGCGGTAGGTCACTGGGAAGGGAAGACGCTGGTGGTGGAAACCACCAATTTGCTGGGCGACCGGATGGCTGTCGGCGTCAACGGCGATGGGGGTCCTCCCTATAGCGAAGACATGAAACTGACCGAGCGTTTCACGCGCGTCGCTCCCAACGTCATCGACTACCGGCTCACCGTGGATGATCCCAAGACCTATACCGCGCCTTGGACCGTCGCGTTCCCGATCACGCACGAGCCGGGATACAAGCTTTTCGAATACGCTTGCCACGAAGGCAACATGGCCATGCATAACATGCTGAGCACTGCTCGGATGGAAGACGCGAAGAAAGCCGCCGCGGAGGCCGCCAAATAGGTCGGGGAAGGAAATCAGGAGACAAACTGTACTATGAGAAATAAACTTGTGATTGCCGCCGCGAGCCTGGGTCTGCTGCTCGGCGTGGCGCCCATGTGGGCGCACCATGCCTTCGCGGCGGAGTTCGATGTGAACAAGCCGCTGGTGTTGAAGGGCACCGTCACCAAGATGGAGTGGATCAATCCCCACGCCTGGATTCACCTGGATGTGAAGAATCCAGACGGCACGGTTACCAGTTGGATGATCGAAGCCGGCGCGCCCAATGGGCTGCTGCGCCGCGGGTTCAACAAGAGCTCGCTGCCGCCGGGGACCGAGATCGTAGTGGAAGGCTGGCAGGCCAAAGATCAGTCCAACCGCGCCAATGGCAGCAACATCACTTACCCGGATGGCCGGAAGCTGTTCATCGGATCTCCTGGAACGGGAGCTCCGGGCGAGAAGGGCGCGCCGCCAGATAAGGGCGACAAGTAAGACAAGGGAGATAAGTAGAACTCAAATATTCCAGGAATCCTGAGCTGGAGTGCGCGAAAATACGAGAATGCGTGCATGGCTCCTGGATTCCTTCAACGGCGTCGAGAATTTGCGATTGAGCGAAGTGCCCGATCCCGACGCCGGTCCTAATCATGTTTTGCTTCGCTTGCGATTTGCGGCGCTGAACCCAGCGGACGCATTCCTTGCCCAAGCGATGTATCCCGCCAAACCTCCATTGCCACACATTCTGGGACGTGACGGTGTGGGCGAAGTGATTGCCGTCGGCGCGGGCGTCTCGAACGTAAAGGTGGGCGACACGGCCGGCATCCTGCGCTGCGATTGCGGAGTGGATCTGTGGGGAACGCTGGCAGAGAAAGTGGTGGTTTCGGCTGCAAGCGTCGCGCCGCCGCCCGCTGGATGGTCGTTAGAAGAGACTGCCGGTGCGCCGCTGGTTTACTTAACGGCGTGGCAGGCGCTCACGCAATGGAGTGATCCGCCAGCGCCGCCTCCCGCCGGATCGGTCCTGCTGGTGACCGGCGCGTCTGGTGGCGTAGGTACAGCCTCGGTGCAGCTTGGTAAGTCGATGGGATTGACCGTAGTGGCGCTATCGCGCAGCGCCGAAAAAGGCGCCAAGTTGAGTGCCATGGGAGCGGATCATGTGTTTAACCCAGGCGATCCCAACCTGCGAAAAGCCCTCATGGCGGCCATCGCGCCCAAGAAGGTGGACATCGTTGTCGACAACGTGGGCGGAGCGTTGTTCAATCAGGTGCTCGCGATGCTGGGATATGGGGGGCGCATCAGCGTGGTGGGCCGGAGCGCCGGCGAAGTCCCGAATTTCAATACCGCGGCGCTATTTTTCAAGCGCAATCGGATCGGGGGAGTCGCGGTGTCGGACTTCGGCGCCCCGCAGGCGCAGACGGCTTGGAAAGAGATTACGGGACGCCTGAACGCAATGGGCCAGAAGCCCGTAGTGGATCACGTTTTTGCATTTGACGAAGTGAAGCAAGCTTTTGCGCGGCTGGCCGAAGGCCCGATGGGCAAGGTGCTGGTGCGCGTGGCTGGTTAGCTTTGTAGGATCAATTGGCCGCCAGTGTGGTGGCGAGGAGAAAACGAATGCGAGGTTTGAGAAATGCTGCGCTGGTGGCGGCTACGTGCGGGATTTTGGGCGCGGGCACGGCCGATGCTCCCGGACCGGTAACCGCCGTGCGAGCGATCATTCATTCCGTCGGCGACTTGGATAAGACCGTCGCGTTTTATCGCGATGGACTGGGGCTGCAACCCATCGGGTTTGGCGGAAAACCGTTGACCACGCTGCCCAAGCCGCGCGCGCTCAACGAAACCGTCTCCAAGTTCACCGATACCGAGGGCGCGAAATTCCGCAACGCGTCGTTTAAAATTCCGGGCGCAGCGTTCGAGCTGGAGCTGACTGAGTTCACCGACACGCCGCGCAACGAAACCGTACCCCACATGCAGGATCCCGGCGCGATGACCCTGGTGTTGAACGTGCGCGACGTGGACGCCGCGCTCGAGGGCGTGAAGAAGAACGGCGGATCGGTATTGACCATCGGCGGGGAGCCGATGAAGCTCGGCGGCGAGGCGAGCAAAAGCCGCTCTGTGTTCGTGCGAGATCCCGACGGATTTATGCTGGAGCTGGCGGGAATTCAACCGCTGCCGGCCACCACCGCTCCGGCCGACAGCAACGTCATCGGCGGACGCATCGGCGTAACGATCAAGAATACCGAGCAGAGCATGAAGTTTTACCACGACGTGCTGGGATTTGAGACCAAGCCGGCCGCGCCGAAATTTGCCACCGACAAGACCATTCCTTCGCTGATCGATGCGAAAGGAGCGCACTGGCGCATCAGCAGGGCAGATATTCCCGGAGCCCCGGTGGAACTGGAAATGTTGGAGTTCAAAGGCGTGGCGCGCAAGCCGTATGCGCCGCGCAATCCCGATCCCGGTGCGCCTGCGCTCTCCGTTCATGCCAAGGATGTGGAAGGCACCATGAAAGCCGTTGTTGCCGGTGGCGGGTCCGTTTACACGCGGGGCGGCGAGCCGATCAAACTGGGCGCCGGAATGGCCGTGTTCGTGCGCGATCCGAATGGTCTGATGATCGAGCTGATGCCCTAACCACAGAGCGCGGGCAGCGTAGCGGGTTTGGCATCGGCCAGAACTTCGGAGATCACTCTATCGCAGCGCTCAGGCGTTAGTACCGCGCCGGCAAGCGTTCGAAACTTCGCGGTCATCTCCTCCCACGCGAGTGGATTTTCCGGATCGCCTTTGGGATAACGGACGAACTTCTCGAAGCGCTGGCCACTTTCGAGTTCGATGGTCACAAGCGCCGGCCATTCCTGCGGGAAGGTGGCTTCGATGCGCGGATCTTTCACCAGTTCCACCTTACCGATCAGCTCGCGGATTTTGGGCGAGCGCGCTTTTTCGATCGTGAATTGAGCCAAGCCCGCGGCGCCATCGATAGCTGCAACTGCCGCGCCGAAGGGCATCGAGAACTGCATGTCGACCACCGACTCGGGATTATATTTCTTCGCCCGCGGCTCGGCGACAATCCCCCAGCCAGCTTCGAGCACAGCGACTTCGATGCGGCGAATCTGGCCGGCGTCAAGTTTCTGCTCGCGCATAATCGCGAGGACGGCATCGATGGGACCCTGCATGTAGCGGCAGCAGGCGTGCGGTTTGACCGCCGTGTGCAGGATCGCGAAGGGTTCGCCCAGGCCGTCTGTGAGGCGGTCGGGAACCGGGTTCCGTGAGTACCCGTGCAGGAAACCGTCGCGGCCTTCGAGTATCCTCAGTGGTCCAGTGAAGCCTTCGGCCGCAAGCAGCGCCGCATGCATGCCGTTCTGTGCCGCGAGCCCCGGATGGATTCGCTTGGTCCATGCGCCATCGGCCAGAAACTCCATCGACCCCGCGGCCATGCTTCCTGCGATCCCTACCGCAGCCAGGGTTTGATCGGCCGTCAGCCCGAGCAGTTTCGCCGATGCAATGGCCGCGCCGAAGACGCCGCAGGTGGGCGTCATATGAAAACCGAGCGCGTAATGTTCCTTGGGCTGCACCGCCATCGCGATGCGGGCCGCGGCTTCGTACCCGGCCACCACCGCTGCGAAGAAGGCATCGGACGAAGTGTCGGGCAGCGTTTCGGCCAGGGCGAGCGCGGCGGAATACATGGTTGCGCCCAGATGAATGGACCCGCCGCTGTGCGTATCGTCCATTTCGATGGCATGCTCCGCTGCGCCATTCGCCAGCGCCGCTAGACCCGGAATGGTGCGGATGCGAGTGCCGATCACGGTGGCGCATCCATTCGCTCCCATGCGCTGGACCATCCGCTGCACCGCGGCCGACGATTCCTCCCGCGAGCCTCGAATGGCACACGCCAGATAATCGAGCAGGAAGTAGCGCGCGCGGTCGACTACGTCGGAGGGAAAATCGGCGGCTGAAAGCGGATGCAGAAACTCCACTAACTCGCGCGTGTATTCTTTCACGAGGTGCCTCTTTTCGGTGTCAGATATTTGCGGCGAAGTACGATAACGCGCTCCTGGTTCTGGTTGAAACCGCGCGTCTCAATCGCCACGATGCCGCGGTCGGGTTTGCTGGCCGATTCCCGCATTTCCAAAACCTCAGACTCAGCATACAGCGAATCCCCCGGAAACATGGGCCGCTCGAAAACCACGCTGTCGTACCCGAGATTGGCGATAGTCTTGCCGCTAGTATCAGACACGCTCATCCCCACCGTCAAACTGAAGATCAGCGTATCCAGCACCGGCCGGCGCCCCAGCGGCTGGGCGCGCGCATAATTTTCATCGATGAACAGCGGGTTCTGATTCATCGACATCAACGCGAAAAGGGTATTGTCGTACTCGGAAATCGTGCGGCCGGGCCAATGTTTATAGATGGCGCCGACCTCGAAATCTTCGTAATAGCGTCCGAATTCCATGGCTA
The DNA here is from genome assembly GCA_963713415.1 of Bryobacterales bacterium. GTDB lineage: Bacteria > Acidobacteriota > Terriglobia > Bryobacterales > Bryobacteraceae > Palsa-89. Next base: position 1,249,027 of record CAVQLV010000004.1, read on the forward strand.
GGCGTCCGCCTTATACTTCTTCAGCAGGTTGCGCGCGATGATCAGCCGCTGCAGTTCATTGGTGCCGCCGCCGATCACTACCAGCGGCGCGTCGCGATAGTAGCGTTCCACCGGAAAATCCTTCGAGTAGCCGTTGGCGCCCAGGATGCGCATCGCTTCAAATGACACTTCCGCCGCGGTCTCAGTGGCGAACAGCTTGGCCATCCCGGCTTCCAGGTCGCATCGCTCGCCACGGTCGCGCTTTTCGCACGCCGAGTAAATCAGCAGCCGCGACGCTTCGATGTGCGTCGCCATATCGGCCAGCTTGTTCTGGATGGTCTGGTATTCGGAGATCGGCTTGCCGAAAGTGGTGCGGCGCTGCGCGTAGCGAATGGCTTCTTCGAAGGCGGCGCGGGCGATGCCCAGGCCGCGCGCGGCAACGTTCAGGCGCTCGGCTTCCAGGCCCGTCATCACTTGTTTGAAGCCTTGTCCCTCTGTGCCGCCAATGAGATTTTCAACCGGGACCGGGAAGTCCGCGAAATGCAGCTCGCACGTTTCCACGCCCTTGTAGCCCAGCTTTTCGATGTCCCGGCTCACGTTCATCCCGGGCGCGCCTTTTTCGATCACGAAGGCGCTCATGCCTGCGATGGGCCGGCTGGGCGGTGGGATCGGTTTTGGCGAGAAGCAGAAAGGTGTTGCCGTGCCGCGCGTTGGTGATCCACATCTTCGAGCCATTGATGCGATACACATCGCCGTCCCGCGTAGCCGTAGTGCTGATGTTTTGCAGATCCGTGCCCGCGTTCGATTCCGTCAGGCAGATGCCCCCGCGCTTTCCTCCAGTCGCCATGCCGGGCAAAAAGCGTTGCTTCTGTTCTTCGGTGCCGAAGCGCGCCACCACGTCGCACATTACCGAATTGCTTCCAATCACGCCCGCCAGGCCCAGCCATCCGCGTGAAATCTCTTCGAAAATCATCGCGAACGTGGTGCTGTCGACGTCGGAGCCGCCATATTCTTCCGGGATGTTCAGGCCGAACAGCCCGATTTCTTTCATCTGGGCCACCAGCGCGTGCGGATATTCGTCGCGATGTTCCATGGCCGACGCCACGGGAATCACTTCCTTGTCCACAAACTGCCGGACGGTCTTGAGGATCAGCTCCTGCTCTTCAGTGAGCGCTTTCATGCCCGTCCCCCCACCACGCCCGATTTCACGAGCGCGTCGATTTCCGCATCGCTCAGCCCCGCTTCGTGCAGGATAGAGCGGCCGTGCTGTCCAATGCCCGGCGGCGGACCCTGCGGAGCGCCGGCGGAGTGAGCGAAAGACCGATCGGCAAGCGCGGCAGCATAAAGGATTGCTCACCCGTCAACCCGATTTCGGTGAACAAGTGAAGCGCGGCCGCCTGCGGATCTTCGAGCACCTGGCTGGGGCTTTGGATCGCGTCGTTCGCGATATCGCATTGATTGAAGAGGGCCACCCAGTGCGGAGTAGGTTGCGAGCGCAGCACTGTCCCGATGAGATTCTCCAATTCATCGACGTTGGCCACTCGATCCGTATTGGTGCGAAATCGTGGATCGGCGGCCCATTCATCGTGACAGAGCGCCGCGCACAGCCGCCGAAACTGAGCGTCGCTGGAAATTCCGATCATAATGTTTCCGCTGGCGGTGGGCAGCCATCCATAGGGGGCGAAGGCCTTGTGCCGCGCGCCTTGCGGCTGGGGATCCACGCCGGCGAATTGGCGGTAAACCAGATGATAAGCCATGAACAAAAGGCCGGTTTGAAACAGCGATGCGTCCACGCGTTGGCCTTTCCCCGAACGCTGGCGCTCCAGCAGCGCGGCCAGAATACCCAGCGCCATCCAGGTGCCGGTGGTCACATCCAGGATGGAAACGCCCGTCCGCATCGGATGTCCTTCGCCGGTTCCGGTGACGCTCATGATGCCGGTCCGCGCTTGCAGAACAGCGTCGTAGCCGGGCTTGGTGTAATCCGGGCCGCCGGGGCCATAGGCGGAAAGCGAGGCGTAGATGATGTCGGGCTTGCGGGCTCGAACAGCCGCCTCATCCAGTCCCAGGGCCGCTGCCTTTCCGCCTCGGAAGTTTTCGAGAAAGACATCGCAAGTGGATGCCAGACGCAGCACCGTCTCGCGGCCTTCCGGTTTCGCGAGATCGAGCGCGATGGATCGCTTTCCGCGGTTGAGCGCTACAAAATATGCGCCCCATTCGCCGCGATGCGGACCCATCGCGCGGCCATCTTCGCCGCCCTGGATGCGTTCCACTTTGATAATGTCGGCGCCCAGGTCCGACAAAATCATGCTGGCGGTGGGGCCGGCCACAATGCTGCTGAGGTCGAGGACGCGAATACCTTCGAGTACGGGGGCCAAGAAAACGAAGATAGCACTATCATCCGTGTCGCGCGTGGCGCACGCACTCCTGCGTGCCGCGTTCACACTCGTGTGAACGCCAGGCCAGTCTTTTTCCCCGATGGTATCGTCTTAATAAAGATGACTGTCAACGGTTCGCCGACCAAGACCGTGGAAAGCCGTGCCTCCAGGACCGTTCGAGAAACCTTCGAATCGGGCCGGCCGCTGACGTACATTCAATCCTCCGAAGAACAGCGCGTCGCCCGGATATTGAATGAAGTCAGCCAAAACCTGCGCGGCGCAACGCCCGTGCCGGTCTGGACCTGGAGCCTCACCGAAGGGCTGCATCGCGAGGGCGACGAGCCGGCCGCGGCCGAATCCCAGGCTCCGCGCGGGGTGCTGGACTTTATCATTGCTCACCAAGGCTCAGCTATCTTTCACCTCAAGGACTTTCATGAGCCGCTGCGCGAATCGTCGGAAATCCGGCGCCGCCTGCGCGACGTGTATGAAAGCTGCCTGGATCGTCACAAATTCGTCGTCATCTCATCGCCGGTTCGCTTTGTTCCCGAGGAAGTGGAGCGCAGCATCCTGTTTCTGGAGCTGCGCACGCCCGACGTGATCGAGCTCGCCGATTTCCTGCGCGCAGAAACACCTGGCACCAGCGAAGAAACGCTGCAGCAGATGGCGCGCGCGCTGGTCGGCCTGACCATCGATGAAGCGCGCTACGCACTCCGGCGCGCGGTTGCAAGCGGCCGCCGGCTCGGCACCGAATCGTTGCCCGCGCTGCTCGAAGAGAAAAAGCTGCTGGTCAATCGCACCGGCGTCATCGAGTTCGTCGCCGATGGCACCAATCTCGGCGATGTCGGCGGCCTGGAAGGACTGAAGACCTGGCTGGTGGAGCGCAGCAAGTTATTCGAAATGCGCGACAGCCTGGACGCCGAAATCGTGCCCAAGGGTCTGCTCATGATGGGCATTCCCGGTTGCGGCAAAAGCCTCTGCGTCAAGGCCATTGCGTCTCAGTTTCAATTGCCGCTGTACCGTGTAGACATGATCGAAATTTTCTCCGGACGCCATGGAAAACCGGAAGGCGCTTTCGTCGCGGCCTGCAAGATGATGGAGGACATGGCGCCCGCGGTGCTGTGGTTCGACGAAATCGAAATGGGCATCACGTCCACCGATTCGGGCGGGGAACAGGGCCGCATCTTCGCCTTCTTCCTCACCTGGATGCAGGAAAAGACGCGCGGCCTTTTCGTCGCCGCTACCGCCAACCGGATCGATCTGTTGCCCGCCGAAATGATCCGCAAGGGCCGTTTCGATGAAGTGTTCTTCGTCGATCTGCCCAGCGAAGAAGAGCAGATGGACATCTTCAAGATCCATCTGAAGCGGCGTGGCATCGATGAAAAGGCCTTCCGCGTGGACCAACTCACGCAATTCACGGCCGGCTGGACCGGCGCGGAAATCGAGCAGTGCGTAGTCTCGGCCATCACCAGGGCGCGGCTCGCCGACCGCGAGCTCACCGAGCAGGATCTCATCAGCGTGGCCGTCAAGACCGTTCCGCTGTCCCGGACCATGAAGGAACAGATCAACCACATTCGGGGATGGGCCTTCGAACGGGCCGTGCGCGCCACCCCGCAAGGCATCCGCCGATAAGGCAAAGACGCCGCAAACATTTTTGAAAGTAAACTTGCGCTAGCCTCATTCCCTACTTGAACTCGGGGGTTGGAGGAAAGCAATGAAGTGGATGTTCGTGCCGCTGGCGGCACTGCTGGTGAATTGTGCGCAAGGCCTGGAAGCGCAGGTGACGCTGAGCGCGGCGGTGAATTCCGCCAGCTATTTGAACGCGAGTCTTCCTAATGGAAATCTCGCGCAGGGCGGCATCTTCATTGCGTTCGGGAAGAGAATTGGACCGTCCAAGCTGGCCCAATCGAGCGCCTTCCCGCTGCCGGCTCAGCTCGCTGGAACATCCATCAGCGTCACAGTCGGTGGAACCACCGTTCCCTGCATCATGCTTTATACGACGGCGACTCAAGTAGCCGCGGTATTGCCTTCCAACACGCCGGTGGGAAGCGGGACCATGGTGGCCACCTTCAACGGCGTCAACAGCGCGCCGCTGAACATCACCGTGGCGGCCCACGATTTCGGCGTCTTTGCGGTGAACCAGGGCGGCAACGGTGCCGGAGTATTCACCAATGCCATAACTAACGTCGTGAATGCGCAGAATGCCGCCGCGAATCCGGGCGATCTGGTGGACATCTGGGGCACCGGCCTGGGAGCAGTGGCCGGAAACGAAGCGGCTGGCCCATTGCCCGGTCCGATTCCAAATCTGGACCTGCAGGTCTTCGTTGGCACCCAGCAGGCCCAAGTGATGTACGCTGGCAGGTCGGGCTGCTGCACGGGATTAGATCAGATCGAGATCTCGGTCCCCGCGGGCGTCTCCGGATGTGCCCTGCCCGTATATATATCGTCGATGGAGGCGTGGTCAGCAACTTCATTACGATGTCGATCGCGCAATCCGGAACCACGTGCAGCGATCCGGGCGGGTACGATCCCACCATCCTTCAGACCGCCCAGAAGAATGGAAGCTTGCGCGTCGGAAGCTTCAGCTTGAGCCGGATCCACGCTTATACGGCGAAAATCGATTATCAAGGTGACGAGGCCGGCGCCTATTTTGGAAAGATCCCGCTGGCGGATTTGAATCAGCCAGTACAGATCCCGGCGGCCAACACCTGCGAGGTAACACAATTTCCCAGCAACGTGACGGCCGTTGCTCCTACCGGATTAGACGCCGGCAAAGTCACGCTAAGCGGTCCCGTTGGACCGTATGACTTACTGAATTCTTCCACCGGAAGCTACTCGATCGCGTTTTCGCCGGCCAGCTCCGTGAGCAGTCCTGGATTGATCAACGACGGGACAGTGCTGGAGCCAGGCACTTATTCTTTCACCGGCGCCGGAGGTAAAGACGTGGGCGCGTTCACCGGCACCATCGCCCTTCCGGCAAAACTGAACTGGACCAATCGCCCCGCGGTCCCCGCCACCATCAACCGTGCTCAGGCGCTGACCATCACCTGGACCAACGGCTACCCGGGCGCGCTCCTCCAGATCGTCGGCCAATCGCAGGTCTCGCTCGGGGTGGGTGCGCAGTTCATGTGTTGGGCCGATGCGGCGGCCGGTTCTTACACGGTTCCCGCCGCAGTGCTGTCCGCGCTGCCGCACACCTACTCAAACTCGAATAACCCACAAGGCTCGCTCGACGTAATGCAGGTTTACATCGGCCAGGGATTCAACGCGCCGGGTACGGATTACACATCCACCCAGTTTGCCGACGGGTTTGACATCGGGCCCGTCACTTACCAATAGCCACGGCGCGCCGGCTGGGGCCGTGCTACAGTTGAGTGGTCAACTGTTTTGGCATCTTCGCATAAGTCCGGTCCAACCGCCTCGTCCGATCCTGCCCGATTAACCCATTTGCAAAGCTAAAGGAAAAAAGCATGAAGAACATATTTGTAGGAAACCTCAACTTCGGAGCTACCGAAGCTGCGGTCAGGTCTCTGTTCGAGGCGTACGGAACTGTGGAGCGCGTCAACATCATCACGGACCGGGATACCGGGCAACCCCGTGGATTCGGATTTGTCGAAATGAGTGCCAACTCGGAAGCCGATCGTGCGATCGCTGAACTCAACGGAAGGGAACTGGATGGCCGGGCCCTGAACGTCAACGAAGCCCGTCCGAAAACGGAACGAAGCTTCGGAGGCGGTGGCGGTGGTGGCGGCCGTGGCCGCGGTAACAACCGCTGGTAGTCGATTAAACCAACTGAGGGGCTGCGCGCAAGCGCCGCCTCTCTTTACGGAATCCTGTTCGTCGAATCCCGCCCAACAGCCGCCGTTTGTCAGGCGCTTCTCGCAATCCTTAGGATCGCAGTGCAATCCGCAACGTCATATTGCCAGGATTTTCACGTTCAAAAGCCAACAACGCAACCTTCAGAGGAGACGTTCGGATCGGACTCGCAAACCACTGTTCTGGAATCGGTAACGCGCTCTGATCGATCTCTTTCCAAGTCTCCCCACTCAGTTTGCGTTGATCGATGCGCGCAATCTTGTCCTCGATGCGCACACGCAGGTCCTGCGTTTCAAATGTTACATTATCCATAATTCGATTGTCCCACGGACACGCCCGCCGACGAAAGTTACTTTTCTGGAAGATTGCTGACCTGCGACGCGCAAGTTTACATAATATCCGTTATCAGAAGCGAAGCCACCCTAACCTCACCCCCAGCCCCCTTTTAGTACCCCCGGCTCTTGCCTCCCGCCCTCCTACCACCTAAAACAGATACAGAGCCACAGGCCCTCGTTGCCCTCCATGCACCCCCTCGATTTCTTGCAAGCCTGGTATCAAAGCCACTCCGACGGACGCTGGGAAAATTCCCACGGTGTCACCATCGAATCGCTCGCCACCCCGGGCTGGATGGTCACCATCGACCTGGACGGCACGCCGCTCGAAAACCGCCCCATGCCACCCGTCACTCGCGAGCACTCCAAAACCGATTGGTTGCTCTGCGAAATAAATCGCAATTGTTTCCGCGGCCAAGGCGATCCCGAAAAACTGCTTTCGATCATCCAGGTTTTCCAAACCTGGGCCGAGTCCGAGTTCGCCCGCGCCGAACCGGCAACCATTAAGTAAACGCCCCCGGAAGCAGCGTGCAAATCAGCTCCGCGAATCACTCCGTGAATCAGCTCTTGCACCACCGCTCCAAATTCGGTTAACATCGCTGAAAAGTTAAGACGGTAATAATTCGCCGCATCTTCTGAACCGGGTCCGCGCGGGGACGTACCAAGTACGGCGCACCCCGGCTCAATGGCAGTTCCATTTCGACAGCAGTACTGCATTGCAAAAGGAGGATCCATGACCGCATTCCGTTTTTCTCGCAATTTGACCATCCTGTGCCTGCTGGTAGCCTCGGCAAACGCAGCCACACCCGCCGCGGTTGATCGCGGCCCATTGACTGCGCTGGCCGCCAAGACCCCGATTTCTATGACGATCGCGCTTGGGTTGCCCAGGCTTAGCGATGCCGAAGCGCTGCAACAGGCGCTTTACACGCCGGGCGATCCGCAGTTTCACCGCTTCCTCACGGCTCAAGAGTTCGCCGCACGCTTCGCACCCACCGACGCCGAGATTGCGAAAGCCATCGCGGCTTTTGCCAAGTACGGGCTCCGCGCCGAAAAAACCACTGCCACCACGCTCCAGGTGACCGGCCTGCCGGCCGACATTGAGCGCGCCTTCTCGGTGAGCCTCCACGGTTATCTGGTTCCCGCGCACGACAAAATCGCCGCCTACACCTATCACGCCCCGCTCAGCCGCCCCGCGGTTCCCTCCGAGATTTCCCTGCCCGTCGGGGCCATAGTCGGGCTGGACAACGGCCCCGCGCTGCATCCGCGATACTTGTCCGCCCCCCCGGTGATCACCGTTCCCCGAACGGCCACGCCGGCGACGGCCTCCGGCAATCCGGTCGGATTCTTGACCGTTGCCGATTTCGCCACCCAGTACGACGTCCAGCCCCTTTATAAGCGTGGATTGACAGGCAGCGGCAGCACGATTGGCATCATGACTTTCGCCGCTTTCACCCCCAGCGATGCCTACGCGTACTGGCAGGCAGTGGGCCTGAAGGTCTCTCAAAACCGCATCGCCATCGTCAACGTCGATGGCGGCCCCGGCGCGCCCAGCGATGCATCCGGATCCATCGAAACCACTCTGGATGTCGAGCAGTCCGGTGGAATTGCGCCTGGCGCCAAGGTCATTGTCTACCAGGCCCCCAATACCAACCAGGGCTTCGTCGACCTGATTGCCAAAGCCGTTGACTCCAACTCGGCCGACACGCTCTCCATCAGTTGGGGCAGCTGGGAGTGGCTCAACAATGTTGAGAACTCCCCGGTCACCGACCCGCTGACCGGGCGAACCGTAGGCGCTACGCAGGCCATTCACGAGCTTCTGCTGCGCGCCTCCATCCAAGGGCAGGCCGCGGCCGCAGCCTCCGGAGACGGCGGCGCCTACGATGTGAACAACGATCTGGGCTGCCTGGGCCCCTACTCGGCCTCGGTGTCGGGCAGTTGCAGTCTGACGCTGAGCGTGGATTATCCGGCGAGCGATACTTTGATGACGGCCGCTGGCGGCACCACGCTGCCGGGTCTCCAGGAATATTGCTTGAATGCCGCTTGCACCCCACCCTACTACGACGTCAACATCCAACACGAGAGCGTTTGGGGCTGGGACTATCTGGAGGGTTTGTGTAAAACTCTGGGCCTCACCCCCATCGCCTGCGGAATCTTCCCCGCCGGGAGTGGTGGAGGCGTGAGCGTCATGTTCCCCGTTCCGCTCTCCCAGATTTTCATTCAGGGCGTCCAACCCAGCCAACCGAACCAGAATTTCTATCTCCAGGGCTATGGACTTCTGTACGCCCTTCCGGCGTTCTATCCCGGCCGCAATGTGCCGGACGTTTCCTTCAACGCCGATCCGGAAACCGGCTACGTGATCTACTACACCTCCAGCGTCAGTGGATTTGGCCTGCAATCGTTCTACGGGGGCACCAGTTTCGTTGCTCCGCAACTGAACGGCGTCACGGCCTTGCTCGGCCAATACCTGAATCGGCGGGTCGGATCGCTGAACACCGCCCTTTATCTTTTGGCGCTCACCGGCCAAGCCTACCGGGGCTCCAGTGCTCCCCTGCACGCCATCGCCTATGGCGACAACTGGTTCTATAAGGGCAGCAACGGCTACAATCCCGCGGCCGGATTGGGCACGCTCGACGTCGCGAATTTTGCCCAGATTCTGCACGGCGAGTTCTAGCACTCGGCCAGCTTTCATCTCGCGATAGAATGGGCCCTTGGGCCAAATCTACACGCGGGAACAACTAATCGCGATCCGCACCGAGTGGTCGCGCGCCGGCAAAAAGGTGGTCTTCACCAACGGATGCTACGACATCTTGCATCCCGGCCATATCCGATTGCTGGAAGCCGCGCGATCGCTCGGCGACATACTGATCCTTGCCTTGAACACCGACTCGAGCGTGCAGCGGTTGAAAGGTCCCACGCGCCCGCTGATCGCTCAAGACCAGCGCGCCGAGATCGCCGCCGCGCTCGCGGCCGTGGACGCTGTCACGTTCTTCGACGAGGACACCCCGCGCGAATTGATCGCCGCCGTGCTCCCCGACATCCTGATCAAAGGCGCCGATTGGGCGCATTTCATCGCCGGTCGTGAAGAGGTGGAAGCCGCCGGCGGCCAGGTGCTCGCCCTGCCGCTCGAACCCGGTTATTCCACCAGCGGCATTTTGGAACAGATCCTGGCGCAAAGCGCGGTTTAGGCGCCACGCCCTCAGCTCAATTCCAGCGTTCGAATCACCGGCTCGCTGCCATCGAATCGCACCCCCTCCGCGATGGGATGTCGGCGCCAGCTCCAGATCAGCGCGCTGATCGCTGCGGCAAAAAAGACCACCGCGCCCGCCCAGTGGCGCTCCATGGCGCTCTCCCCATCGGCCATGTGAAAACTGTAGCCAGTGATTCCGCAGACATACAACACGATGAGCAGCGCCAGGCTGGTTGTTCCAGGGAAATAGGAACAGGTGAACGGCACCTTATCGAAATTCCAAAACAGCACCTCCACCAGCAGCGCCGCGCCGAGCAGCTGAACCGCGGAATGCTCCAGCACCATCGGCCAGTTCCAAACCACGATCTCCAAGGGCAGCGCGCATATCAGCAACGGAACCAGGCTGATCGCGAGAACCAGCTTTCTGGTCGCGCGGCGCGATACTTCCGTCCAGCGCGCCTCGGTGAGACGAAAGATCCAATTGGACGTCAGCTCCGACGGAAACTGGAACGCCGCACGGAATCCGGAAATGACAAAGAACCCCAAAACGAAAGCAACCGAGCGCTCGCCACCGGGCGACAGTGCGGCCTTTCCATCGTGCACCGCAACGCCGAAGAACAGCGCAACGGCGGCCCCAACACTGAAATACGTGGCCAGGAAAAATTGATGCTTCTGGCTGCGCGCCAGCGTTTTCCCGCCAAATCCGAAAAGCGCGCGCTCCTCTTCCGATCGCACCAGCCACTTCGGAACGCGCCACGCATGCGGTCGGCGAGCCAAATCTTCCCCTTCCAGCGTTCGGCGGAAGTGACGCCGGAAACCGAGACCCCAGGTAACTAGAATCGCCAGGATCGCAAACGCCGTCATCTTGATCGCCAGCATCCCGAGCGACGCCAGAAACCGATTCTGCCCTCCCAGCACCAATTCGTACATCCCGCTGAACCAGGCCGGTGGAAACAGATATAGCCAAATTTGTCTTTGTGCGAGGGCGCGCGGGAACATCGCCGAGTACACCGGGAACCCCAGAACCGTCATCACCATCGCGCTCATCCCGAGCATCTGAATCCAAGGCGAAATACGGCGGAAAAGTCTTGGGGATGTCACGTTGATCAGAATCCCCTGCCCTGCCATCACCGCCAGGAAAGCGAAGATCGATGCCCCAACAGTAGCGGCCAGCTGTGCGGCGCCCAGCCGGATGCCGCCCATCGCGGCCACAGCGCCGTCGGGAGCAGCGTTGAGCGCCACCGCGACCGTCAACAAAAATGCAATCAGCGCCGTGAATTTCGCGCCCACGATTTCGCGCAGCCGGATTGGAAACGGCGCCAGGATCAAGAAATCGCGCCGGTCCGGGAAGAGCATATCCCAATGGAAGATGGCTGCAAAACCAGCGATCCCGAACGAGTAGGCCGCAAAAAATAACTGAAAGCTCCGCAGCGTTCCTTCGGTTCGCGGTGTCAACGGACGCAGCGCAACCGTCAGGAATGCCGGCACTCCGTAAATGACGATGAACCCGCCGATGGTCGCGAGAATCCCCAGCAGCTGATAAATGTTCGTTTGAAATCCGCCGCCCGGCGATACCATGTCGTTTTCCAGAAAACGATCTCGAAACAGCTTCAGCACCAGTTGAAAGGGAGACCGCACGTTTGCTGGACTCCTCAGCGCATTATCACGGACAGAATCTCGCGGGCTCGCGACTCCAGATCGTCTTCCTGAACCAGCTGCATAAAGATTCCCTCCAGATTCGGCCGCTGCATCAGAGCTCTCAGCCCGCCCACCGAATCGTCCGCGACAATGCGCCCCTTGTGGATCACCACGATGTGGTCGCAGACTTTTTCCACCAGCTCCAGCACATGCGAAATGTACAGAACCGCTTTGCCGCGCGCTGCCAGTTCGCGCAGCAGATGCCGGAACAAAAGGCTATTCATGATGTCGAGTCCCGATTGCGCTTCATCGAAAATCAAGACATCGGGATCGTGCAGCAGTGCCGCCGCGATCAGCACGCGCTGCTTCATTCCCTTCGAATAATTCGAGATGGGAGCCCAGCGGGCGTCTTCCAGATAGAGCAACTCCAGAAGCTGATTCGCTCGCTCATTCACGCGCTCCTCGGGAATCGCGCGCAGTCCTCCGGCCAGTTGCAGATACTCCAGCCCCGTCAAGTAGCCGTATAAATTGGGTTCCTCAGGCACATAACCCAGCCGCTGCCGGAAGCCGATCGGGTCATCGTAGACGTTTCGTCCCAGATAGAAGATGTGCCCGGAACTCGGGTGCAACAGGCCGGTTAAGATTTTCACCGTGGTGGATTTGCCGGAGCCGTTCGGGCCAAGATACCCGGTGATCTCACCGGGCCGTACCGCAAAACTCACGTCGTCGACAACGGCCGCTCCTCGAAACCGCTTGGTGAGATTGCGAATTTCGAGCACGGCATTATTCCAATCTGAGCGAAGTGATCGAGGTCGAAGCGTAAAAGCGGGTAACCACGAACGCCACACAGGCGTTGGCGACGCTCGGCAAAAGCACCACAAACCGGATGTCGTCCAACAGCAGAGAGTAACCCACGAACGTGACGTTGCGCAGTGCCAGCGCTAGTTGCGCGCCCTGAGTCAATGCTGCCAGTGCGAACGACAAAGCCGGCACAAGCACGCACGGATTGGAAGTTTGGCCGGCAACGCCACTGTTACAATCTCGCGCAGTGCGTACCACCAGATCTGCAGAACGCCGGCGATGCGCGCGTCTCCCCAAGCTGCTTCCATATCGTCGGCAAATGCCAGGACCATCTCGGCGCCAAAATCCCGGCGCAATTCCGCCGGATAAAGAAGCAGGAGCTTCTGATAGAGCCGCGCGCTGCCAAGCAGAAGTTCGTTCATGACGCCGACTCTCCCAGCCGCAGCCGCATGGCCTTCGACTTCTTGACCATCGCCTCCATCCGCGCCAGTTCGGCGTTTAATGCAGCCTTCCCAGCGCCGGTCAGCCGATAATACTTGCGCCGGCTATCGCCATCCTTCGGCCCCGGCGTTTCGCGAATCCGGTCCGAATCCAGCAAACGCTGAATAGTGGTGTATAACGTCGCGGGCCCCAAATGGACGTTTTGGTCGGAGAGCTTCCGCGCCTCCTGCATGATCGCGTATCCGTGCTTCTCCCCGGTCGCCAGCGCGAACAGGATGAGGAAGGCCGCCGGGGCCAGCGGTGAATCGGGCTGTTCCATAGTTCATCTCATGATATATCATCCGTGGATATAGATGTCAACAGTCCCGACCAAATATAATTGTGTGTGCTCCCGCGCGCGCTCGTGCAATCCCGGTCCAACGCCACGCTGCTCCAGCGCGCCGCCGACTTCCTGACCGAAAAACCCGAGCACTCCGAAATCCTCGTCATCGCCCCCACCCGGGCCGCCGCGAATGAGCTTGTTGCCGGTGCCTTTTCGTCGGGCTGCCAGGGCGTTCACACGCTCACACTCACGCAACTCGCGGCCAATCTCGCCGCACAGCCCCTGGGACGCCTAGGGCTTGCTCCCATCTCCCGCCTGGGCATCGAAGCGCTGGCCGCGCGCATCGTTCATGCCGCCGCAACCGCCAATGCCCTGCCCTATTTCGCTCCGGTGGCTCAAACGCCCGGCTTCGCCCGCGCTCTCGCCAAAACGCTGACCGAACTTCGCCTTCAAAATGCGACCCCTTCGGGCGATCTGGGACATCTGCTCTCGCTCTACGAGCAGGAGCTCTCCGCGCGTTCGGTCGCCGACCTGCCGCTGCTCCTTCGTCTCGCCGCCGAGGAAGCCGAGACCGCTGGGAGCGCTCATCGTTTTACTCGGCTGCCGCTCGTCCTGCTCGGCCTGGCCGTCGAATCCGCCGCCCACCGGAGGCTCCTCGCAGCCCTGATTCAGCGCTCGCCTAACGTCCTGGCCACCGCGACAACCGGTGACCAGGATGCCATCCCATCGCTCGAAAGCATGCTTGGCGTGAGTGCGGAGAACATCGACAGCACGCCACCCACCGCCACGCTCGATCGCGTCCGTACCTGGCTCTTTTCCTCCGATCCCCCGCCCTCCGCGCCGCCCGACCCCGCGCTCCTCTTCTCCGCTCCCGGCGAAAGTTTCGAGTGCGTCGAGATCGCCCGGCGCATTCGCAAGCTCGCCGAACAAGGCACGCCTTTCGATCGCATCGCGATTCTGTTGCGCAACGTCGACGCCTACCAGCCGCTGGTCGAAGAGGCGCTTCGCCGCGCCGGCATCGATCAATACGTCAGCCGTGGCGCCGCCCGTCCGCATCCCGCCGGCCGCGCCTTTCTCGCGCTGCTGGCCTGCGCCGCCGAAGGCTGCTCCGCGTCCCGCTTCGCTGAATATCTTTCGCTCGGCCAAACGCCGCCGCTCGCACCCGATGGCTCGCCGCAAGCCAGTCCCGTGCAATGGATTCCCGCCGACGATGAAATCCTCGGGACTTTCGAACCGCCACCGCCGCCCAATCTGACGGACGACCCTCCACCAGAGGTTGCCGTGCCCATCGGCTGGGAAAAGCTGCTCGTCGACGCCGCCGTTATCGGCGGCCGCGATCGGTGGGCGCGCCGTTTGCGCGGGCTGCGCGCCGAATTCCAAACCCAACTGCGCGGTTTGGAAAAGGAAGACGACTCGCATCGTACCCACATCGCCCAGCGCATTCAACAGCTGGAACGTTTGGAACATTTTGCCCTTCCTTTGATTGACGCGCTCGGCACGCTCCCCTCTGCGGAAAAATGGGGCGCCTGGCTGGACCGCCTGGCCGAGCCTGGCCCAGTTATCGCTCCGCCATCCCGAATCCGTGCTCAGCGTTCTCAGTGAACTGGAACCCATGCGCGAAGTTGGCCCCGCTTCGCTCGACGAAGTTTATGACGTTCTTTCCGAACGCCTGGGCTTTCTCCGCACCGAACCACCCCAGCGCCGCTGCGGCCGCGTCTTCGTCGGCTCCATTGAGGAAGCGCGCGGGCGTAGTTTCGACGTCGTCTTTCTGCCCGGACTCGCGGAAGGACTTTTCCCCCGCCGCGCCCTCGAAGATCCGCTTTTGCTCGACGAACAGCGCGTCAAACTCTCCGCCGGCCTCGACTACACAAGACCAGCGCATCGCCCGCGAACGCATGTTGCTGCGCTCCGCCGCCGCTGCCGCGTCCCAAAGCCTGGTTGTCTCTTATCCGCGCATGGACGTCGCGCAATCCCGCGCGCGCGTGCCTTCATTCTATGCGCTGGAGGTGGTTCGCGCCGCCGAAGGCCGCCTCCCTTCCCTGCGTGAATTTGAAAAGCGCGCCGCCCGTGCCGCTTCTTCGCGTCTCGATTGGCCGGCTCCCGCCAATCCGCGCGAAGCCATCGACGACGCCGAATACGATCTCGCTTCGCTTCAGGCCGCACTGAAGCTGCGCGGCGCCGCTGCCGTGGGAAGCGCGCGCTACCTGATGCAGGCCAACGAATCGCTAGCGCGATCGCTCCGCACTCGCGGCCGGCGTTGGCGCAACTTCTGGTCCAGCGCCGACGGCATCGTCGATCCCGATCCAGCCACTCTCGCCGCATTGGGCCCGCACCGTCTCGCCAATCGCAGCTATTCGCCATCGTCGCTCCAGCATTTCGCCGCGTGCCCCTATCGCTTCCTGTTACAGGCGGTCTATCAATTTCGCCCGCGCGAGGAGCCCGCCCCCTGGAACAAATGGACCCGCTTACGCGCGGCGCTCTTTTCCATTCGGCCCAGTTCGAACTTTTCCGCGCGCTCACTGGCGCCGGATTGCTCCCGGTTACGCACGACCAGCTACCCGCTACGCTCGATCTCGCCGATCAAGTGCTGGATCGCGTCGCCGCTCAGCTACGAAGACGACTTCGCGCCCGCCATCCCGCGCGTGTGGAAGAGCGAAATCGAAAATCTCCGCACCGATCTTGCGCGGATGGCTGCAGCACGTGGCCGCGAGCCGACTCCGATTGGATTCCGGTGCATTTCGAGTTCGGCTTCGGCCTCGCGCCCGATCCCGCATCGCGATCCCGCCAGCACCAGCCAGGAGGCCGTAATTCTGGATGGCATTCGGCTGCGCGGCTCCATCGATCTGATCGAGCGCCACGCCACCAGCGATGCCCTGCGCGTCACCGATCATAAAACCGGCAAATCGCCCAAAGACCGTCCGCAATACGTGGGCGGCGGCGCCATCTTGCAGCCCTTGCTCTATGCCCTCGCTGCCGAAACATTATTGGGACGAATCTGTTGTAATCAGGCCGGCTCTTTTTCTGCACCCAGCGCGGCGATTTCTCTTCCATCGATATCCCGCTCAACGACGAATCGCGCGCAGCGCCTCCGCCGCGTTCTGGAAACCATCGACCGTTCCATCGAAGAAGGCTTTCTGCCGGCCGCCCCGCAAACCGGCGCCTGCGCGCTGTGCGATTACTCCGCCGTCTGCGGCCCCTACGAAGAAACTCGCGTGAAACGCAAACAAGCGGATCGTCTGGACCCGCTGATCGAGATCCGTCATTCGCCATGATTCGTATTCGAAATGAACATTGCAATTCAGCCGCAACTCGACGACCGCGCCGCTCGCGACCGCATTCGCACCTCGCTCGCTGAAAGCCTGCTCGTCGAAGCTTCCGCCGGCACCGGCAAAACCACTGAATTGATCGCCCGCATTGTCGCCGTGCTGGCAAGCGGCCTCACCACCATCAGCCACATCGTTGCGGTTACGTTCACCAACAAAGCCGCGGGCGAACTGAAGCTTCGTCTGCGCCAGGAACTCGACCGCGCGCGCGATCACGGCGAAGACTCCCGCGGAACGATCTAACATCGAGCACGCGCTCGAACATCTGGAAGAAGCCTCCATCGGAACCATCCATTCCTTTTGCGCGCAGATTCTGCGCGAGCGGCCCGTGGAAGCCGTCGTCGATCCCGCCTTCGAGGAACTGTCCGAACAGCAAGCCTCGCGCATCTATGAACGCGCCTTTCGCGCCTGGATGCAGCGCAAGCTGGGCGAAGGCGCTCCCGGGCTCCGCCGCGCTCTGGTGCGCCTGGCCTGGCGCGATTCTTACGACGGCGCTTCGCCGATCGAACAACTGCAATACGCGGCCTGGAAACTGATCGAATGGCGCGACCATCCAGCGCCCTGGCGCACAGTTGAATTTCACCGCGAAGCGGAAATCGACCGGCTGGTTGAACAAGTCCAATTGGTCGCCGAAGCGGCCTCGCGCTGCACCAGGCGCAACGACAATCTGGTGAAATCGCTGCGGCCCGGCGCAGGCGCTGGTCACCTGGATCGAACGCGCGGAAGCGGCCCGCGCGCGCGATTACGATTCGCTCGAAAGCCTGCTCATCAAACTGATTCGCGATATCAAGAAGAATCCGCAGAAAGGTTCCGGGTTCTTCGCCGAAGGCGTTCCGCGCGAGCAGGTGGTGCAGGCGCGCCAGCATTTGCTGGATCAACTGGAAGCCTTTCAGCACGCCGCCGATGCCGACCTCGCTGCCATTCTGCGCGGCGAAATGTGGGATCTGGTGGACCATTACGATCAACTGAAACGGCGCGCCGGCAAACTCGATTTTGTGGATCTGCTGCTGCTGGCGCGCGACCTGGTGCGCGACAAGCCCGATGTCCGCCGCTATCTGCAGGATCGCTTCACTCACATCTTCATCGACGAGTTTCAGGATACCGATCCACTGCAGGCCGAGATCCTGCTGCTGCTCGCCGCGGACCATCCCGCCGAGTCGGACTGGCTGAAGGTCGCGCCCAAAGCCAGGGAAGCTGTTCGTGGTTGGCGATCCCAAACAATCGGTCTATAAGTTCCGCCGCGCCGACGTGGTGCTGTATCGGGAAATTCGCGACGCGCTTGCAGCAACGCGGCGTCGGCGTCGTGCAACTGACCACCAGCTTCCGGGCGCTGCGTCCCATCCAACAACTGGTCAATGCTGCGTTTGAAACGGAAATGCAGGACGATGTCGCTTCCGGACAAGCCGCCTACGCGCCGCTCCAAGGAGAAACCCCCGCCATTCCCAAGCAGCCCAGCATCGTCGCCCTGCCCGCGCCCCGGCCTTATGGAAGCATGCGAATCTCCCGCTTGGCCATCGATGCCTGCCTGCCCGAAACCATCGTGGCGTTCATCGAATGGCTGGTGCGAGAAAGCGGCTGGAAAGTGCGCGATCCCGAAAACCCGGAACAGCTTCTGCCCATTTCGCCGCGGCACATTTGCCTGCTGTTTCGCCGCTTCACGAATTTCGGTAAAGACATTACTCGCGATTATGTTCGGAGCCTGGAAGCCCGCGAGATCCCGCACCTGCTGGTTGGATCGAAATCGTTTCACAGCCGCGAAGAAGTGGAAACGCTGCGCGCCGCCCTCACCGCCATCGAATGGCCCGAAGATGAACTGTCGGTTTTCGCGACGCTGAAGGGCTCGCTGTTTGCCATTCCCGATAATTTGCTGCTGCGCTTCCATCATGAAATCGGCCGGCTGCATCCGTTTCACAACATTGCCGGACGACCTCGCCACTGAATTTCAGGCCAATCGCCGAAGCCCTGAATTTGCTCGCCGAGTCTGAATCGCGGACGCAATCGAAGGCCGATCGCCGATACCGTCAATTCGCTGCTCGAAGCCACGCGCGCGCATGCCGGATTTGCGCTGCGCCCCGCCGGACATCAGGTGCTCGCCAATGTTTATCGGATTGCCGATCTGGCGCGAAGTTTCGAGCTTTCGGGCGGAGTTTCGTTTCGCGGATTCGTGGAGGAGTTGGACGCGCAATCGGAAAAAGCCGAATCGGCCGAAGCGCCGGTGCTGGAAGAAGGCGCCGAAGGAGTCCGGCTGATGACCGTGCACGCGGCCAAAGGGCTGGAATTCCCGATCGTGATTTTGGCCGACATGACCGCCAACATCGCGGCCGGCGATCCCGACCGTTACGTGGATGCCCGCGAGCGGCTGTGCGCCACCCGACTGCTGCGCTGCGCGCCGTGGGAACTGCGCGAGAACGAAGCCGCAAGAACGATTGCGCGAACGAGCCGAAGGAGTCCGGGTGGCTTATGTAGCGGCCACCCGCGCCCGCGATCTGCTGGTGATTCCGAGCGGTAGGCGACGAAGAGCTGGACGGCTGGCTGGGGCCGCTGAACAAAGCCATTTATCCGGCGAACGATCGCTATCGCAATGCGACGCGCCGCCGAAGGCTGCCCGAAATTCGGCGATGCTTCGGTGGTGGATCGGCCGTTCTTCGCGCACGAAGAACCTTCGGTGCAACCGGGATTGCATTCGCCGCAACAAGGAACCCATGAAGTGGTTTGGTGGGATCCGAGGACTTTGAAGCTGGCCCCGCCGGCCAATCTGGGATTGCGGCAGGAAGAGATTTTGAAGGGCGATCCGAACGAGGAAGAATCGCCGAGCCTGATTGCTTATCGCGAATGGAAAGCGCAGCGCGAGAAAGTGAACGTCGGCTGGGCAGGAGAAAGAGTTCGATGTTTTCACCGCGACCGAAGCGGCGGAAGCGCCCAGCGATTTTTCCGTTGTCGTGAAATTCGAAGCAGTGCGAAAAGCGCGCTGGCCGATCGGCGGGCCGCACGATTTGGAACTTTGGTTCATACCATTCTTCGCGATGTAGCGCTGGACGGAAAAGGAATCGACGAACTGGCGAAAGTTCATGGCCGAATACTGGGAGCAACGGATCAGGAAATCGAACACGCCGCCGAAGCCGCGACTGCGGCTTTGAAACATCCGCTGCTGGAACGAGCGCGAAAGTCGAAACTGTGCCGGAGAGAATTGCCGATCCTATTGAAGCTCGAAGGCAACCGGATTCTGGAAGGCGTGATCGATCTGGCTTTTGAAGAAAACGGATGCTGGCACATCGTCGATTTCAAGACCGACGCGGAAATCGGACCCAGCCGGAAAAGCATACGAAAATCAACTTCGCTGGTATTGTTTGGCGATGGCGCGCTTGAACAAGACGCCGGTGGAAGCTCATCTGCTAAGCGTCTAGCGAAAGAACATTCAATTCGCCGTTGGAATCGCCCAACGAATCGATGTGGACACCCATGCGATCGAGCAGAGCCAGGTGCAGATTGTTCATGGGAGTTTCCGCCGGATAGGTGATGTGCCGGCCTCCCGATTTCCCGGCCACGCAGAACCGGAAGATTATCGTGCTCGTGCCGGTTGCCGTCGCTCAGGCCGCTGCCATAAACGATGAGGAATGATCGAGCAGAGTGCCGTCGCCATCGGGAGTGGATTTCAGCTTGCCGAGAAAATAAGCCAATTGCTCCACGTGATAGGTGTTGATGCGGACTACCTTTTCGATCAGCTCCGGATTGCCGGAATGATGCGTGACGGGATGATGAGCATCGGAAATGCCGATTTCGCGATAGGCGCGCAGGCTGCCTTCGCGGCCCAGCATGAAGGTTGCTACGCGCGTGGTGCCGGTTTGAAATGCGACCAGCATGAGATCGAACATCAATTTGGCATAGTCGCCGAAATCGGCCGGAACGCCGTTGGGCTTTTGCGAACGAAGGCGGAGTTTGCGCGTCGTCTTTTTCAGCGAACTGGATGCGGCGCTCGATTTCACGCACGGATGTCAGGTATTCGTCGATTTTGCGATGGTCGGAAGCGCCGAGCTGGCTGGTGAGGCGGCGCGTGTCGTCCAAAACATAATCCAGGATGCTTGTTTCATTGCGCAGGCGCTTGCGGCGATCCGCTGGATTTTCGTCGAGGGAGCCGAACAGCCGCTCGAACACCAAGCGCGGATTCACTTCGCGGCGGCAGAGGCAGTGGACGGAGTGCGCCAGGACAGGGTGTTGTTGTACGCGCAGCTATAGCCGGAATCGCAGTTGCCGACCAGGCGGCCATCTTCGCAACGCGAGCTCGAGCGAAGGCAGTTTGGACGCGGCGCCGATGTGGCTGGCGGCCACCTGATCGACGGAAATACCCGCGCAGATTCCGGCGCCGTCGGTTTTCCTGGGATGGACGCCCGTCAAATAGGTTGCCGAGGCGCGGGCGTGATCGCCCGCTGCATCGCCCAACGCGCGGCCGGTGTTTTGCGTGAGGCCGGAGAGGACCAGTACATTATCGCGGTGAGGCGCTAGCGGCGCGAGGATGCGCGGCAGTTCGAAATCCGCGCCATCGGAAGCAGGCGTCCACCGATCCATCATGATGCCGTTCGGAACGTAGATGAACGCGAGGCGGAGAGGCGCGCCGGACGGAACGGCGGAAGCAAACGCGGGAACCATCGCGTCGAGCAAGCGGGAGAGACATGGCGGCGCCAAGGCCTCGGAGAATGGTTCGGCGGGTCAGGCGTTTATTCATTGGGATCATTATTCATGGGAACCATCCTCATGATAGCTTCGACGAGTTGCGCGAAGGTCTCGTTACCGGTAGCCGATGGCAGCGAAGCTTTGCGGCCGAGCGCGTAAGTCGCGAGCTTGGAGGCCAGGCAGCGCGCGAATCTGTCTCGCTCGTCGAGCAGGTGCTGCTTCAGGGCGTCGGGGCCATCGCCTGCATCGATAGGCAAACTCGCCGTCGTGCGTGCGCCAGTGGCCGATGGCGTCGTAATTTTCCAGACTGAAACCGAGCGTATCCATGCGGGCGTGGCAGCCTTTGCAGGCCGGATTGGCGCGGTGCTGCTCCAGCCGCTGGCGGACGGTGGCGGTTGCGCCCAAGGCCGTTTCGTCGAGCTTCGGAACGTTGGGCGGCGGAGGGGGCGGCGCGGAATCGAGCAGGTTTTCCAGGATCCATTTTCCGCGAAGGACAGGCGAGGTGCGCGCGGGATAGGAAGATACAGTGAGCACGCTGGCTTGGGTGAGAATGCCGCCGCGGTGGGAATCGGGCGGGAGGTCGACCCGGCGGAATTGCGCGCCTTCGAACGTTGGGGATGCCGTAGAAGTCGGCCAGTCGCTGGTTCAAGAACGTGTAGTTGGCGCCGAGGAAATCGGAGATGGGGCGATCGTCGCGAATGATGGATTGAAAGAAGAGCCGGGTCTCCAGCTGCACGTCGTGGCGCAGTTCGTTGTCGAAGTGAGGGAACTTTGTCGGATCAGGCTGGACACTTGCGAGATTGCGGGTTTGCAGCCATTGGCCGGCGAAATTTTCGACCAGCGCGCGCGATTTGGGATCGAGAAGCATGCGGTGGATTTGGGCGCGGAGAACTTCGGGATCGCGGAGACGGTGCTCGGCGGCGAGTTGGAATAGATCCTCATCGGGCATGCTGCTCCACAGGAAATACGAGAGGCGTGAGGCGAACTGGAAATCGTCGAGGCCGCTGGCGGGTTCGATGCGGAAGAGAAAGCGCGGCGACACGAGGATGGCTTCGACGGCGAGTTCCATGCCCTGATCGATGGAAGCGGCATGTTCGACGAACTGCATCAGGCCGTCGACTTCGCCGTTCGTCACTGGCCTGCGATAAGCGCGGCGCGCCAGATCGGCAAGATTGGTGCGGGCGCAGGCGAGCGTGTGATGGCCGGGCGCGTGTCCGCAGCGGAAAACGCGCGAGTAGCTTTCTGAAGCCGGCGGCGGCGTGGCCGGGTGATAGGGGCCGCGCAGTTCGACGTAACTGAGGTGCGGCGCATAGGGGCTGGCCGGTTCCGGCGCCAATCGACGCGCAGCCTGGGATTGCCTCTCCCGAGGCGAATGCGAAATTCGGCGGAGCGTAAATTATCGAGAGCATCTTTGGGTGCCAATGTTTGGACGGGGACGTCGTCGACCAGGAACACGACATTAATGGGGTCCGGGCGGCCGTGAACGGCGATCAGGACATCGTAGTCGCCTTCGAAATCGACCTTGAAATGGAAATCGCTGGCGGCGAAGCGTTGGACGGAGGGCTGGGGTGGGGTGGGAGGGATGATAGCGGCGCTCGCGATTTTTTCCGCGGCGGCCAGGTATTTTTCCATGAGCGCCGGCGATAGCGAAAGCACGCCGGCGATATTGTCGAAGCCGTAGCCGGAATCATCGATGGGGAAGTCGGCGGCGGGCTGGAAAGGGGTGGCGAGGAGATCGCGCACGGTGGCGTTGTATTCGTAGCGATTGAGGCGGCGGGCGCTTTGGGCCAGGAGGGGAACGGAGAGCGCGAATAAGACCAGCAAGCGCACGGGCTGCTCTTATTTTATGGGGTCGGGCGGGGTTTTGGACGCATCAGGGGTATTTTTGTGTTTGGTGACGTTTTTTGGGGGCTGAGGAAATCGGAGGTTGGGGATTGGGGTTGGGAGCCGTGGCGGTTCGATGCATTTGGATCGAGAGTAGCGCGCGCGTCCAGGAGATGAGTGGGCGCGGATTCGTATCTTATTCGATTGGCGCGAGTATGGGGAGCGGAGGAATGGTCACTGATCGATTAATTCGTCCCAGGCGAGGGCGTGGCCGAGTGCGCGTTTGACTTCCGAATGGCGGCGCGGAGATATTTGGCCGATTCGTTTGGTCAAGGCTGAGCGCGGAACGGTCCGTATGTTGTCGAAGTTGGCCACGCATTTCGCGGGGAGGCCTTCGGGGCGGCCCAGTGGGATTTCGACCGCGATGTGGCGGATGGTGGATGTTACCTCCACCGCGACAAACTTGTTCAGGTAAGAATAGGCCGCATTTCGGCTGAGCAGCAGCACCGGACGGCGGCCGGCGGGCTGCGGCAGGGACGCCCACCACAGGTCGTATTGTTTCAGGAGCTCCGGTTGCTTCAAAGACTCCGGTTGTTTCAGAGGCTCAGGCCGCTTCACGATTTCCATTCCTCCGCAGACGACCAATCGTCGGCTTCGGCCTCCGAATCCGGCTGATCGAGATAGGCTTGCCGGGTGCGTTCTTCTTCTTTCTCTCGAATTGCTTTTCGGATGGCCGATCGCACGAATTCAGCTCGCTGGCGTTTGGCTGCTGGGGCGACGCGGTTGAGGGCGCGAAGGGTGGGTTCATCCAATTGGATCAGGAGGGACTTCATATGTTCATAGTATATCGATTCTCTATATAGATGATCTCGCCGGCAGCGCGGAAGGTGGAAGGAATGGATCGAGGGATCGAAAGGCTGGGAACAGAGCAAAGAAAGTAATCCAGCTATCGTGTATAATCGGGACGCTCTTTGCGGTCCCAATGCAGTACTTTGTTGTAACATCATTCGCCCTGCTCGGCAGTCTGGCTGGCATGGCACAGGAGCCGGAACAACACTCCATCAAGTCCAACGTCGAATACAGGCTGAGCAAAGGCGATCTGCCGCAGCTTTCGTTGGGGGTCGAGAAGCCCAAGAACGTGGAAGTGACCAAAGGCGCCGAGGAGCTGCTCGAAGATTGTCAGGAAGATCCGGCGGCGTGGTCGCAAGATCCGCTGGTGTTCCGGCTGGCACATAGCCACCCCGCGTCCATCCAAAGCTGCCGCGAAAACCGGTCGCCCTCCATGCACGTCATCTTTCGAAAAGTGGCGGATGAGCCGCTGGAGGCCTGGGTGCATTTCGACGGGCACGGAGCTCAAACCCCCGGGAGCCGGATGGCGCATCTGGGTGAGTTCCTGTATCACAAGATCACGTTTCAGAACAACGATCAGGACCGCATGTTTGAGAATCTGGAGCGTTCCTATGCGAATCCTCTGGGAATATCGGCCAGCACGGCGATTCCGTTGACTATGCGCGATCGGGTGACGCTGCTCGGCGATAAAACCGTGACCGAGGTGCAGCCCTATGCCAGCTCGCTGTTTTCCTCCGCGGCTTTGATGCTATTCAGTCCGGCGCGGATTTGGGGCCGGGGCGCGGACGACTACACCAACCATCTGGTGGCATCCTTCACTCAGAGGGTGGTGACGTACGGCCTGCAAGGCGCAGCGGCGGCAGCCTTGCATGAAGACTTGCGATACCGGCCGTCCGGAAGCCATAACGTATGGAAGCGATCCGCGCACGCGATTTTCAGTACGTTGATTGTGGAAACGCCGCGCGGGGACGACATCGCGTTTGCCAACATCGTGGCGGCGGTGGGGAGCGGAGTGATCATCAATTCCACGGACCCCGGACGAGAAACGTTCGATCATCCGGGCGTGTGGCGTCTCACCGGGCGGAATTTGCTGGGGTTTGCCATCTGCAATCTCTGGAGCGAGTTCAAGCCCGATCTTCAGCGTGTTGTCAGGAGCAGATTGCCCCATCGGCAAGGATTCTGGTCTAAATACACAGGGCCCTAAATTCACAAGAGAGTGAAGGGGTGACGTTCGTTATCCCAGCACGGCTGGAGGCGGCCTGCGCGAGAACACCGGACCGTGCCGATTGGCTGGCGCGGCTGCCGCGTGTGATCGCCGATCTGGAATGGCCGATCTGGAATGGGCGATGCTCTTTTCCAGATTGGGATCCGTTCGACGGCGATCAGGTGAGCTGCGCGCATTACCGGAACCGCGGCAGGATGAGATTATCGCCGGCCTGCTGCGACCGCTGGACCGGCGGGCGCCTCGCGTGCCGGTTTGAGAGCGCCTTTAGTCGTCTGCGTCAGTCGGCGCGAATACTGGTTCGCCGAGGCAGCCAACAAAAAAGGCTCAGAGGCATGACCGTCTGAGCCTTGGGTCTACCTGAACAACCCGGTCAGAACGTCAGCTTGGCACTGAACTGCGCCTGCCGGGCCACATCGGGGATGCCGCCGCTTCCAACCAGTGAAGTGATCGCGGCGCCCGTGGGGACGAAGCAGGATGAGGTGGGGCTATACGTTGTTGTTGGGCCGCAGCCTTGGCCCGCGTTGATGATCGTCGACGCCGGAGCCGAGAAGTTCGGATGGTTGAAGATGTTAAAGATCTCTCCCCGGAGCTGGAGGGTCATCCTCTCGTTGATCTTGGTGATCTTGGTCACGGAAATATCCGTCTCCGCATAACCGGGCCCGAGCAGCACGTTCCTTCCCAGATTTCCGACCGTGCCATACTGCGAGGGCGTAAAGCAGGCTTCGTTGAACCAATTCGATGGGGACTGGTTCGCATAGATATTGCAGCCGCCCACGTAGTTCGGGCGCTCGCTATCGAAAAAGTTCCCCGTATCCATCTGGTCGCCTTCGCCAAGCGAGAACGGAATCCCGCTGCGCCAGGACGTAATCCCGCTCACCTGCCAGCCTTCCTTCAACCGGTTGCCTTTGAACGGAAGCATGTAAACTGCGTTGGCCGTGATGTTGTGGCGGATGTCGTAGCCGCAGTTCCCTTTGTCCGCATTCCAGTCATAGGGGTTGGTGATGGAGGAGGTGACGTTATTGCCACCGAGACCGGCATACGCGTACGAGTCGTCGATGCAGTGCGACCAGGTATAGGAGAACTGGTAAACCAGATTCGCCGATGCCCGGTGAGTGAGCCCCACCTGCAGCGCGTTGTAACTGGAATAGCTGGTGGGCGCGATCAGATCCTGTGCGCCCAGGGACGGAACGGGCCGCGCATTCACTGTGCAAGGCCCGGTGAGTCCGCACGGGGCGCCATTATTTGTCGCGAGGTAGTCCACTCCGTTAATTACCGTCGCTTCCGGCGGGTTGAAATCGTGGAACGCCAGCAGGTGAACGCCGCGCGTCCCCTGATAGCCCACTGTCAGCAGATTGTTCCAGCCAAGATCGCGCTGGATGCTGAGAGTGTATTCGAGCGAGTACGGAGTGGTGTTGGTTCCGTAATACGTGCCCGTTCCCTGACTCAGCGAAGGAATCGCCGCGCCGACGAAAGGCTTTGGCCAGTTCGGATCGGGCGTGAAGAAGAGCTGGATCTGGGTGTCATACGGCGGGGTTGACGCATAGGCCGACGAGAAATCGTAGGTGGTGTACGGATCGTGGAAAATTCCGAATCCGGCGCGCAGCGAAGTCTTGTGGTCGCCGAATACATCCCATGCCAGGCCGGCCCGCGGGTCGAAGTTCTTGTCAGCCGGATTGTTCTGGTAAGCGTGCGGCACGTTCACGAAATTGGGTTGGAAGGGCGGCCCCACAACGTTGTAGAAAAGGTTGTGGACCTCGATCGGATCGGTTTCCCAGTCGTAGCGCAGACCAAGATTGATGCGTCAGCCTGCTGGTGACTTTCCAGTCATCCTGGAAGTAAGGCTGGACCGCATCGTAACGCTCGGCCCGATAGCCGTTGGTTCCGCCATTCGGAGCGCTCTGAAACAGGAACGGATCGCCCTCGAGGAAGGCTTGAGCGGCGGACGCCGTACCGGCAATCCCGCCCTGAAATACATAGAACCCATTCCAGGCAAGCAGGACGTTCGGGTTTTCCTGTTGCCGCTGGAACATGCCGCCAATGCGCAGAGTGTGCGAACCCTTGATCCAGGTCAGGTCCTCTTTTTCGGTGAACTTGTTCTGCTGATACTGGAACGGCGTAGGGACGTTCGACCCCAGCGCGGTGAGATCCGGAACCATTATTTCCGCGTCGTCTCGCGAGGGAGTAAATAACTGCAGCGCCGCGTGTTGCGTCGGCTGAGTCTCCCAGGTGATCGGCCGCGAGAACGAGGCGGTGAACTGGTTGATCACGTTCGGCGAAAACACATGGCGTTCATTCATGGTGAAGAACTGGTTATGGGTGTTGTCATAGAACGGCCAGAGGCCGAGACCGGAATACGTGGTGCGGCTGCCGAAATCGGCCTCGTAACGTGCGAAGAACGCGTCTTTGTCGGAAATGTTCCAGTCGATGCGTGCCACGCCGAAATTCTCGGGTGATGTTTGCGCACCTACGAAATTATAGATGCCGATCTCGGGGTTGCCATTGAACAATCCTCCGTTGGGAGCCGGGTAAAGGGCCAGCATCGCGGCCGAAGCCGGATTGACCACGCACGGGGGGCTGCAGTTGTCCGTGACATATCTTGCCGTCGGCACGTAATTGATATTGGTGGTATCCAGCACCTGCTGAACGCCCTCATAGTTCATGAAGAAAAAGACTTTGTTCTTCTTGATCGGGCCGCCCAAAGTTCCGCCGAACTGGTTTCTGCGGAACGGAGGCGCGGAGCCGACGTCGAAAAAGCCGCGGGAGTCGAGATCGCTGTTGCGCAAGAACTCATAGGCCGAACCGTGGAATTCGTTGGTGCCCGATTTGGTGACAGCGACAATGGCGCCGCCGTTACCCGCATACTGCGCGCCGTAAGTGCCGGTCAGCGTCTGGAACTCGGCGATGGCGTCGATACCGAGCGATGTGCCGGTCACGTCGGCGCCGGCGTTGCGCTGCCACCAGTTCAGCACGTCTTCGCCGTCGAGCATGTTGGAATAGCCTTCCGGGCGCGTGCCCGAGATGGAATAAGCGTTGGCGACTGAAGTCAGCGCGGCGCTTCCGCCCGCTGGATAGCTGGTAACGCCGGGCGCGAGCAGAATCAGTTGTTCCCAATCGCGGCCGTTTAAAGGCAGTTCGCGCATCTGGGTCTGATTCACGAGCGAAGAAACCGCGGCGCTGGTGGTCTCAACCTGAGTGATTTCGCCCGAGACGTTGACGCTCTCAGTGGCCTGACCCAGCGCAAGATGGAAGTCGACGACGAGATCGGCGCCGACGGTCAGAGTGACGCCCGAGCGCACGGCAGTCTGAAAGCCCGTCTTGGTTACCGTGATGTCGTAGGTCCCGATTCCCAGCTGGGGTACTGTGTAGCGGCCCTGGCTGTCGGTGGTTGCTGTCTCTGTAGCTGAGGTGGCGGTGTTTTTGATCGTGACCGGAGCGTCGGGAATGGCGGCGCCGGTTGGATCGCTTACGCGTCCCGAAATAGAGGTGGTTGCTGCCTGTCCATATACGTTGCCCGTGACTGCAAAGAACGAGATGCAGAACACCAAAGCAATGTACAGAACGTCGCGGTTCCGCAGACTTCTCATCAAGTTTTACTCTCCTTTATCCCCATGGGGATGCGATATCCCCCAGTGCGAGTTTCAGTTGCGTCGAGTTTATCATTGTTCGAAATCGGTGTCCACAAAGGACCGGGCTTTCAACATGTGCCCGAGGCTGTACTGTCTGGAGAGCGTTCTGAACTGCCGCGGATAGGAGGGTTCCTTCCTTACGATTCATGGAGAGCGCGGACATTTCAGGTCTTTTCAGGCCTGGTGACCGCGGCGGCCATCAGTGTACGATGAAGGATACCAGTTGGCTGATGGCGTGTTTATGCTAAGAGTCTCGCCAAACGGGGCAAGCTATGA
Organism: Bryobacterales bacterium; assembly: GCA_963713415.1. Lineage (GTDB taxonomy): Bacteria > Acidobacteriota > Terriglobia > Bryobacterales > Bryobacteraceae > Palsa-89. Next base: position 1,277,706 of record CAVQLV010000004.1, read on the forward strand.
TGATTCGAGAACACAGATTTCTTCTGACTGCCACAATCCTATCGAGCTTATTCGCGGCCTCCGCGCCTGCTTTCGGGCAATGGCTTCACTACCCGAAGAAGAATGTTCCACGCTTGCCGGATGGCAAAGTGAACATGACCGCTCCGGCTCCCAGGCAGGCCGACGGCAATCCCGATCTTTCCGGCATTTGGCTGGGTGACCAATGGAGACCCGCCGGGAGCAAGACCCAATCCTCCTTCGCGCGAAGTCCACACTTCGAAGATGCTGCCCGCCGCGCAAAAAGAATTCGACGCGCGCATGGAAAACCATATGCTGAACGATCCGAAGGTTCGCTGTATGCCCAATGGCGTGCCGCATGCCAACACCGAGCCATATCCGTTCGAAATCATCCACGCTCCGGGTAAGACGCTGATCCTTTACGAAATGTACTCACTCCGGCGTCAGATCTTCACCGATGGACGGAAACTCCCGAAAGATATCAAGCAACTTCACGCCTACCTGGATGGGCTACTCCGTGGGACGCTGGGAAGGTGATGAGTTCGTGGTTGACACCACGGGTTTCAACGACAGGGTTTGGCCGATTGATATGGGGGGCCACCCTTCTTCGGATGCGCTGTTTGTGACCGAACGATTCAAACGCGTCGATTTCGGCCACATGGACCTCAACGTTACCATCGATGATCCCAAAACGTACGAGTCCAAATGGACGCAGCCATACCGTTATACGCTGCTTCCGGACACCGATCTTCTGGAGTTCATTTGTGAGAACAACACGTCTCCGCAGCATATGGTGGGGAAATAGAGAACGTGCCCATCGCGCCTCAGCGGGCGCGGGCGACGTACAGGAGGAGCCCGAGCAGCGCGGGGATTAGCGCCAGCATGATGAGATATGAAACCAGCGACCGGCGCCGAGCGGGAGATTGCTGGCGCAGATCCACCAGCGCGGGGCGATCAGTTGGAACAACGTCGTCGGGATGCGAAAGATCATGGGCGAACTCCCGGGCGCTGGCATAACGGGCATCCGGATCGCGCTCGAGCGCGCGCAGGACAATCTCATCCAACTGCGGCGAAATCTCGGGATTGATTTCGCTGGGTGAACGACGAGTGGATGGAGCTGGCGCGGATCATTGCGCCTTAAGCAGGGATTGGGTCAGTTTGGCCTCACTTCGACGGCTCGGTGACTTCTCGCTCATATGGTTTCCGTGGACGGCGTTTTACAAGACTAATCCCCCTCCCGAGGGGCTTCCGCGTGCGATATCGGTGGTTGCCTTCAGGGCACTAAGCGGTGCGCTGATGTGAAGCACAAGTGCGTAGTTACACTGCCCCAATTGCCTGCGAGCTCACCCAGCTCGGTACCGCGAAAAGAATAACCGGAACGCAAATTGTCAGTTTCGCGAGCCAACTCCTTTCCTACGGAATCTTGGCCGACTGTAGCATCTGATCGAACGACGCCTGCAGAAGTGAAAGGTTCTCCGCCGCGCCGCGCACCATAAAATATGTCCGAGTGTGCTCGGAGTAAGCCCACGCCAGAAGTTCGGCGAAGCTCTTGCCGTTGCGCTCGAACTCTCCGATCGCGCGTATCGCCTGACGACCTCCAATTTCGGTGTGATCCACGGTGCCTTCGCGGATTTTGTAATTGGGGGCTTCATGCGGCGGGCCGTTTCCAGTTTGACCGTCGCGCATCGCGATCAGGCGCGGGATCGCCTGGGCGAGAGCATTGGGAATATTCTCCTTGGCGATGCCGCCTTTAAACATGTTGGCGGTAAAGACGACCGCCTTGTGGCTGGGATCCGAGAAGATCCGAACCCCGGCGGGATTGGCAGGGTCGGCGCCGGTCCGCAGCAGAAACCAGCCGGAAGGCAAGTCAAATTCGACCCCGGTGGCGGTGTCGTAATAGCGCCCGTTCTCGATGACGCCACCCAGTTCCGCCGGTGGAGACACGGACCGAGCATTAGGCACGACGCGCGCCAGTACGAGAGGCGTCTCAGCACCGTGTTGCGTGAAGGTGCCCACAATGCTGCCGTTATCGTTCAGGACTCCGGAATATCGAGCGTCAAACTCCGCGATATAGAAATCGAGAGTGGACTCTAGGAAGGTAATCGATTCGATCGGAGCATTGAAAACCTTCTGATCGGGAATGTTCACGGTTGCTTTCATGGAAGTGTAGGGCCCGCTGATATGGAGCGCAATGCGATGCACTCCTTGCGCGTCCGTCACCACACCACCCCAATTTCCGGCTAGTTGGGCCCAGCTGAATACCGGAGAGAATAGCGCGAGAGCACAGAGGGTGAATTTCACTCGTTAGCTCCTTTCCTTTTCGATAAAGAGCATGCGATAAAACGGTTGACGACGGGCAATTGAGCCGCTTCGCATTTCGAGGCCGCAGGCTACAAAATATACTACCCAAAACAATCGCCGTGCAACAGGGGTGGGGGAGGGCGCGTCCAGGCGCCTATCGACGTACTGTCAGACGCCGCGCGACACTTCATCCAGCCCGCCGGAAAGCGGGGATCTCCAGCCGTAGTTAAACATGCAATCGGGCAGGTATGCTGCGCATTGACTTGTGGAATTATTTGTCTCGACTTATGCGACTGAGGTCAACAAACGGCTTTGTGGAGATCGGTCCTGGCAAATCGCCTCCACGTCAACTTGACGTAAAACGGCCAAGTCACCAAATGGCCTCAGGCGCTTTAATTTCTCGATTCAAGCTGACCCGTCGCGCCTTAGCGGGCGCGGGCGACGTACAGAAGGAGCCCGAGCAGCGCGGGGATTAGCGCCAGCATGATGAGGTATGAAAGCAGCGACCGGCGCCGGGCGGGCGATTGCTGGCGCAGATCCACCAGCGCGGGACGATCGGTTGGGACAACGTCATCGGGATGTGAAAGATCATGGGCGAACTCCCGGGCGCTGGCATAACGGGCATCCGGATCGCGCTCGAGCGCGCGCAGGACAATCTCGTCTAACTGCGGCGAGATCTCGGGATTGATTTCGCTTGGCGGCCGCGGCGGCGCCACCAGGCGCGCATTCATCACGGCCAATGGGTTGGCGCCGTGGAAGGGGGTTTCGCCGGTGAGCATCTCATACAGAATCACACCCACGGCGTAAAGATCGCTGCGCGCATCGCCGCGTTTGTTTTTCACCTGCTCGGGTGAGATGTAATCGGGGCTTCCCATCACCTGCGAAAGCTTGCCGAAGGTGAGGCGGCGGGAACCGGTGCTGGAGGCGATGCCGAAATCGATGATCTTGATCCGGTCCGGAACCAGCATGATGTTCTCCGGTTTCAGATCGCGATGCACCACGCCGTGGCTGTGCATGTAATCGAGCGCGTCCAGGATCTGGAGGGCGATCCGGACGGCGCGCTGGATCGAAAATCGGCCTTCTTCGGCGATCACCTGGCGAAGCAACCGGCCATCCAGCCACTCCATGGCCATATACAGACGGTTGGAGTCTGCCAGCGGGAAGATCTTGCGAATGCCAGGATGCTGGAGGCGGGCGCCGATTTCGATTTCGCGCCGGAAGCGTTCGTGAAAAATGGGGTCGCATTCGGCTTGCGGATGCGGGACTTTGATGGCGGCGGAGGCGCCGTCGCGCAGATCGGTTGCGCGAAAGATGGAGGCCATGCCGCTGGAGGCCACCAGGGTTTCTAAGCGGTAATCATCGAGCTGGTCGCCGGCGTAAAGGGGCGTCATTTCAATTCATCCCGATGTTAAGCTTCTGGGCATTAGGAAGTAATAGAAAAGGGATTAAAAAGGCATAAACAATTCATAAAGGCCGCAGGCCCGCCGAACCCTATTCGATCGCACTGTTTGAGACGATACACTGGGTGCTACACGCTGAAAAGGAAAGGAACCCAATGATCAAGAAACTAGTTCCAGCAGCCGCGGCGTTCCTGCTGGCGATTGGAACGGCCAATGCTGTGGACCCGCCCCCGATGAAAGAAGGCCTGTGGTCCATCCACCGGCAGAACATCGATAATCCCGGAAACAAAAAGAGCGAGACCACATCCACCCTCTGCCGTAACCATGCTTACGACCAGCATGCGGATTCTCTTGGGAAAAACATCCAGGGCTGCACCACGCCTAGCGTAAGCTTTCAAGGCGGGAAGTATTCCAGCAAGACGCATTGCGTGATCGCCGGCACGGTGGTGGATAGCCAGGGAAGCGCGACTTATCAAAGCGACACCTCTGTTCATTCGGAGACCCATGCTACTTATAGTCCGGCGATGGGCGGCATTAGCGAGACGACCATGATCTCAGACCAGAAGTATGTAGGAAGTTGCCCGGCCGGAGTCCAGCCTGGTGACCTGACCACCGGCGGACGAACAAACCATTTATGGAAGCATTAAGCATGCGCACTTGGGCGGTGTTCGCGGTAACAATGCTCGTGGGCGCCGCTGCTCCGGCGCAGCAGCAGCGGCCAGGCTCCCATCGGGCTGCCGCATGTCGCGCTGGGAGACGGGCCTTTCATTTTCGACACCGCCGAGCAGCATAAGATCCGCGTGGTGGTGGTGACCAAGGGGTTGTCGCATCCCTGGAGCCTGGCGTTTCTTCCGGGCGGCAACATGCTGGTGACCGAACGAGGCGGGCGGCTGCGCATGATTCGCGATGGCGTGCTGGATCCAAAACCGCTGGCCGGGATACCCAAGGTCAACGCGGTTCGCAACGCCGGATTGTTTGATATTGCCTTGCACCCTAAATTCGCCGAGAACAAGCTGGTGTACTTCACATACAGCAAGCCGAGCCCGGATGGTAAGAGCAGCGCTACAACGCTGGCGCGCGGGCGGCTGGATGGCGCGGGACTCAGCGATGTGCAGGATCTGTTTGTGTCGGACTGGAGCACGGTGCTGGGCGGGTCGCGCATTGCGTTCGCCAAGGACGGAACCATCTTCATGACCACTGGCGCGGCTTTCGGCAACCTGGCGCAGGATACGAACAGCGACTACGGCAAGGTGCTGCATCTCAAAGACGACGGCTCCATACCGAGTGACAATCCGTTCGTCGGCCGCGCCGGATATAAGCCGGAGATTTATACGCTGGGCCATCGCGATCAACTGGGATTGGCGATTGATGCCGCTACTGGCGCGGTGTATTCGAATGAAAACGGGCCGAATGGCGGCGACGAAATCAACCTGATTCTGCCGGGACGGAATTATGGCTGGCCGCTGCTGAGTTACGGACGCGCCTACGATGGACCGCGGATTTCCGATGTTCCAACGCGCGATGGTTTCGAGCAGCCGCTGGTGGTTTGGATACCTTCGATCGCGCTGTCGGGCATGATGATTTACACCGGCGATAAATTTCCGGCGTGGAAAGGCAACATTTTTGTGGGCGGAATGCGGCAGGGCGAGATTCCCGGGACTGGCGCGGCTGGACCGCGTGGTGTTCAACGCGAAGATGGAGGAGCTGCGCCGCGAGTCGCTGCTGACAGAACTGCACCAGCGGATTCGCGATGTGCGGCAGGGTCCGGACGGATTGCTGTATGTGCTGACCGAGGAAGAAGAGGGCGCGTTGCTGCGGATTGAACCTGCGCCTTAATCAAAAAAAGAAGGCCCGAACTCGCTGGGAGGCGCTTGTCCGGGCCGAGGGAAGAAATTGAAAGATCTTTCTAGCGGTGATGGCCTCCGCCGCCACTAGAGCGTCCACTGTTTCCGCGCGGCGCGACATTGCCGCCGGATCGGCCGCCACCGTAGCTGGGCGCCGTGCGCGTTCCTGCAGAACTCCGCGGCTGGGAATAATTGCCGCCGGAATAGCCGCGTTGTTCGACGCCCCTTTGCTGGACACCTCTTTGCTCAACACCCCTTTGCTCAACACCCCTTTGCTGGTCACCCCTTTGCTGAACGATGGGCGGGCTGATCCGCACCGCGCTGCCTTCACGATAAGACGACGACGGACTGTAGCGATATGCGCTGCTGCCTCCGGCCCCAGTGGTGCCGTGAATCGGCTCGCCAAAGTGATTCCATCCGTGCGCGGCCGATTCCGATGCGCCAGCCACCAGTGCGGTAGTTCCCTGCCGCCGGCCGGCGTGAAATTCGCGTGCGACATCTGCTCCATTCCGCGCTGCTGCTGCTCGAAGCTGGTATGCGAAACGCGCGGCGCCTGCATCCGGCTGGCGAAGCTTTGCGAGCGCGCCTGCGGATACCTTCCGCTGACCGACCGATCGGACAATCGCAAGCTGGATCGATCCGGCGCCACCGGCAACACACCATGCACCAGGCCAGCCGACTGGAGCTGGGTCCGATTCAGCGCCGCGTATTGGCCGCCGCGTCCGAACGCCGATGTGCTCACTCCAATGGCGCCGCCGGTGACGCGAGCGTTGCGGAACGAATTGTAGACGTTCGCATTGCTGACGATGGTGGTGTGGTTGGCGAACCCGCCAGCGCCGAATCCGCCGTAGAAGCCGCGTCCCCACCAGGGATGGAAGGCTTCAAACGGCGCCAGCGCCACCCAGCCCACTCCTCCAAATCCGAATCCCACGCCTACGCCCAAGCCGCCGCCGAAACCGAAGAAGCCCACATAAGCGGGCGCCCAATAGGGTTGCGCAAAGACCGGCCCCGGATACCAGGCCCAGCCGCCCACGCCCCAGAACCAGCGGCCGTAATGATAGGGCGCCCAGCCCCACGAATCGTAGCTGACCCAGGTCCATCCATAATAGTCTTCCCAGACCCAGCGGCCATTCTGATAAGGCGCCCAATCGGCGCCGACCGTGGGCTGCCAGACCGAGCCATAATTCGGATCGTTCACCCAGCGGCCATTTTGATCCAGATCTTCGGCGCCGCTGATGGCTGGGCTCACGTGCCGGTAGCTTTGCGAATTTTCGATATAACGATCGCGGTCGTCATTCCAGCGGTCGAAAGCTGTCGTAAGGAATGGACCGCGCAACCTGATACTCGGGATCGGTGGCAGGGCCGCGGGCATCCATGGTCTGGCCCGATTCCAGGTGTTCTTCGCCGCGCTGGCTGTCGATTTCAGCTTCACCCAAACGCACCGTGATCTCAGAGGTGCCGTCCTCATGCACCGTCACGCGATAGGCGCCCTCGCGCAGGGGGCGAACGGCTACGCTCGGAGTGTCCACTTCCATCTGCGCCTGGCTGGGCCGCAGCGTGCGGAACGTGACCGTTCCCGCGCCCACCTGGACCTGGAAGCTTCGTGACGTCCATGGCGGTGAATCGGACTTCCGAGTTCGCGCCGATGCGAAGCATGTTGGCGGAATCCAACTGCACTTCTGCGCGCCCGTTGGAGCTGGTCAGCAGCCGGTCGTCCGCCATGAGCGGCGCGTTCAGCGCGGCTGCCACTACGTCGCCCGAATCGCCACGGCGCACCGAGACGTCGCCATTCAGGACGCTGATGCGCGCCACGGCGCGGCCGGGTTCGTACTGGCCGTCGGGATCGGCGTTGTCATTTGGATTAGCCTGGGGATTAGCCTGCGGAATATTCTGGGCGCGAAGCGGAATGATGGTGACAAGTGCTATTGCACTTAGCAGCGCCGGGAGTGCTCGTTTGATGGGCTCGCCAAACATTCGGCTCTACAGAGGCAATCACGGGGCCAAGTGCTTACTTCTTACAAATGAGTAACTTGGGAGAATTAACGCGATGGGGCGCCTGGCCGAAAACCACCAGGAGTGCTTGGGAACGGCCGGGGTCAGGCGAAGTCGATGAAGGCGCTCGGGGCGATTTTGAAGCGTTCTCCAAGCAAGGCGGCCTGACGATTGCTGACTTTCCGTTTGCCCCCGAGTATCTCCGAGGTGTGGCTTTTTCCGCCGAGCAAGTCCCATAAGTCTTTCTGCGCCAAGCCGTTTTGTTCCATTAGGAAGCGGATTGTTTCCACCGGAGTTGGATTGCGGCCAAGGCCCGGATGGGTGCGGCTCTCGAATTTCTCGATCAGATCGGCGAGAACATCGAGCAGCGCATCTTCCTCGGGGGTACGCGGGCGGCCCATGAGACCCTCAACCGTAGACAGGGCGCGTGCGTTATCGGCCTCGGTCCTGACCACCAGGTCGGCTACCGATACCCTGCCCTTGGTGATTCGAATCGGCTCAATCTGAGTTGCCATTTAGTTCTTCCACCTTCCCTTGTCGTACTCGGCGTGTGTCATCAAGCCGGCAACTTGAACGAGTTGCTTCTCGAAATCGACCAAGGCCATAAGCCGGAAGTTATTCCCGCCGACGTCAAAGATGATTTGTCTCCCGTCGTAGTCCACGCTGTCGAACGTGCTGTTCATCTCTTCGGAGTTTTTCCAAGACGCTGCCCGAACCACCTTTTGCCAGTTCGCCGATGGCTTCCTCGATCTTGCATGTCGCCGCGCAAATTCATCCAGTTTCGAGATACCGATGATTCGCACCCCGATTTGATGTTCCCACATTTGGGAACAACCGTCAAGTGAGCGCTTGGCCCTGGTGTTGCGTCGGGCGCGTCTTGTATCGCGGCGGCGAAGTCGAGTAAACTATAGTTAACTTGTGGGCCTCAACCACAGTCAATAGTTCCCTGCCCGAGGTGCATTCGAGCGTCCCCACCGCTCAACCGGCCTTTTGGCGGCGCATGCTTGCGTTCGCTGGGCCGGCTTACCTGGTGAGCGTCGGCTACATGGATCCCGGCAACTGGGCCACGGATCTGGAGGGCGGCGCGCGCTTCGGCTACCAGCTGCTTTGGGTGCTGGTGCTATCGAATCTGATGGCGATTCTGCTGCAGACCTTGAGCGCGCGCCTGGGGATCGTCAGCCAGCGCGACCTGGCCCAGGCTTGCCGCGAAACTTATCCGCGCCCGGTTTCCTATGCGCTGTGGGTGCTGTGCGAGATCGCGATCGCGGCCTGCGACCTGGCGGAAGTGCTTGGGCGCGGCCATCGCCTTGAACCTGCTGTTCCATATTCCCCTGCTGACGGGCGTGCTGCTGACGGCGGCGGACACACTGTTGTTGCTCTGGTTCACGCGGCTGGGAATTCGAGTGATTGAGGCGTTCGTGCTTTCGCTGATCGCGATCATCGCGGTCTGTTTTGCCATCGAAATCTTCTGGGCGGGAACGCCGATTCTCTCCGATGTCGCGCGCGGCATGGTGCCGCATCTGTCGGCTCGCAATCTCTATATCGCGATCGGCATCCTGGGCGCCACCGTGATGCCGCACAACCTGTACCTTCATTCGGCACTTGTACAAACACGGCGTATCGGCAAGAGCGAGCAGGAGAAACGCACCGCCTGCCGCTTCAATCTGATCGATTCCACCATCGCCCTCAACGGCGCGCTGCTGGTGAACGCGGCCATCTTGGTCCTGGCCGCCATGGTGTTCTTCCGCCGGGGCATTGTGGTCACCGAAATCCAGCAGGCCAGCCATCTTTTGACGCCACTGCTTGGGACAACAATGGCCAGTGTTTTCTTTGGAGTAGCATTGCTTTCTTCAGGGCAATCTTCCACTTTGACGGGCACCATGGCCGGGCAGATCGTGATGGAAGGCTTCCTCAACATCCGCATGCGTCCCTGGCTGCGCCGGCTGCTCACCCGCACGCTGGCCATCATTCCGGCCGCTTTCACGGTTTATCTGGCAGGTGAGAATGGAACATATAAGCTGCTGATTTTAAGCCAGGTTATCCTGAGCATGCAATTGCCATTTGCGGTGATCCCCCTCATCCATTTCACGAACAATAAACAGCGCATGGGAGCATTGGCCAATCGCGTTTGGGTGCAGGTGCTGGCTTGGCTGACCGCGGCTTTGATCGTGGTTTTGAACGTCTGGCTGGTGACGCTCTCGGTTCGGGACTGGGCTGCACGACGCAGGCGCTTGGCGAGTCCGCCTGGAACTGGGCGCTCCTGCCGGTTCTCACGGGCCTGGCTTTATTGCTGCTCTGGGTGACGCTTTCATCCCATCCTGCCGCGCTGGATCGCGCGAATTGGGCCGCGCCTCCATTGAACTTCCCGAAGCTGCCGTGCGCCGAAAACCTGCCCAGTCCCACGTTACCGGAAAATCCTGGTTCCGCTGGATCACACCAGCCGCGACCGCGACGCCATCGCGCACGCCGCCGCCATGGCCAAGCAGCAAAACGCCAAGCTCTACCTGCTGCACGTGGAAGAAGGCGTGACCAGCCAGCTCTACGGGCCGCTTTCTTCGACCGCTGAGGTGGAGGCGGGCGATCAATACCTGCACCAGATCGTTCGAGATCTGGAGAGCCAGCAGATCCCGGTGGAGATGGTGGTCCGGCATGCGCGCACGCCGACCAAGGAGATTGTGCGCTACGCCGAGGAGCTGAAGCCGGATCTGGTAGTCATGGGCGCGCACGGGCATAAGGGCTTGAAAGACATTGTATTCGGGACTACAATTAATGCTGTCCGTCATAAGTTGAAGGTGCCCTTGCTGATTGTCCGTGGGCTGAAATAGCCGGCGACCTGTCAGGAGCCGAGCTAATATTCGGCAGGTGTTGTGTCGAAGGTATACACAGCAAGCCAGAAAGCATATTCGAAGCCTATTGTTTTCAGCGCTCTGAATTGGCGGAACAGTTGCCTATAGGATAGCTTACGGATGATGCGCAAATTGATCATCTTGGCCGCTGGCGGCTGCGTGGCTGCCTGCCCGCATCCACTCTGCAGCGGCTCAGCCTGAACGACATGATCCAGAAGTCGACCATGATCGTTCGCGGCACCATCCAGCCGGGCACTACGGCGGCGTTTCGGGGCCCGATCATCTACACGCATTATCAATTGTCGGTCAGCAACGGCATACAAGGGAGCGCCCGGCGCCTATTGTTGACGTCGCGGTTCCCGGCGGCACGCTGAACGGGATGCGGCAGCCGGTGGCGGGAGCGCCGATGTTCACTCCCGGCCAGGACTGCGTATTCTTTCTGTGGACCAGCAAGAGCGGATTGACGCAAGTGATCGGGCTGTCGCAAGGCTTGTTCAACGTCACTACCAATGCGCAGGGCCAGTTGATTGTTTCGCGCGGCGCGGCGAGTGAGCCAATGCTAGACTCGACGGGGCAAAGCGTCACCGACACCAATCTCCAGATGCCGCTCAGCGCAGCTTACCGGCAGGATCCAGGCCGTGCTCTCCGGAGGCAGCGGGCAATGATGGGTCGGCGGGTGACGAAGCGCTGGGGAGGGCGCATTGCTGGCTATTGCGGCAAGCGGGTTTCTGCTCGCCAACACCGGCCTCGGCGTATTACTACTACACCTACTTCAACAGCACCGGCGCGCCTTACGTTCCGATCGTCGCCCGGTTCGATCTGACCACGCTATCCAACAATACGGTCCCGTTCTTCGTTTCCTGCAGCGGGCCCATCGGCGATGTATCCGGGCGACAGTCTCACGGCCCTCATCAGCCAGATGCAAGCGGCCGCCAACGTATGGAACAGCGTGGGCACGTCCGCTATCCGGCTGGCCTACGGAGGCTTTTACAATCCGGGAACAACGGAATCCGCGCCTGGGATTCAGATTGAGTTTTCCGACGACATTCCGCCGGGTTTGCTGGCATTCACCATCCCAACGGTGGTCGGCGACCTGGCCAACGGCCCTAACGGGACCACCTTCCTGCCGATTTATCTTTCGCTGGTGGAGTTGCCGAGCGACTTGAGCGCGGCCGGCAATACCTTCAACGGGCCCAGCTACAGCGAAGAGGTTTTTCGTGACGCTGGTTCATGAGTTCGGGCATGCCATGGGCCTGCAGCATACGCTGGCGTCGAGCGTGATGTCCACCATCACCACCAGCGCGTCAACCAAGGAAAATCCGCTGGGAGCGGACGACATCGCGGGTATTTCCCTGCTCTACCCGACAAGCAATTACCTGTCTACGGTGGGCAGCATCTCGGGCACCGTGAGCATGAACGGGCAAGGCGTGAATCTGGCATCGGTGGTTGTGATCTCGCCCAGCAATCCCGCGATTACCTCGCTCACCAATCCGGACGGCACCTATCAGATCAACGGCATTCCGCCGGGACAGTATTACGTGTATGTGCAGCCGCTGCCGCCGCCGCTCGAAGGCGAAGGCACGCCGGACAACATTTATCCTCCGCACGATGCGGCGGGGGTTTATTATTCGCCGAACATCGGATTCGCGACGCAGTTTTATCCGAACACGTTGAGTCCGGCACCACAGGGCCTGATAACGGTGCAGGCTGGCGTGGCGTATCCATCGCCGATTAATTTCAGCGTGAGCCCGCTCAGTTCCCCAGGCATCTCTTCGGTGAGAACTTTTAGCTACTTTCAGAACACGTACGTGCAAGGCGCGCCGGTAATGTATGGAGCGATCACCCCGATTGCGGCTACCGGCGAAGGGCTGCTGGAACCGAACAATCCGAATAATGTTCTGACGCCCGGCCTGAGCGTGGGGATGCTCGGCACGGCTGCGCAAATCACCAACTTGAGAGCGTATCCGCCGGGCAATGCGTTTATTGCGGTGGACGCGATGCCCACGTTGCCCCGCGTCGGGCCGGAGCACCTGTTGTTCAGCACTCCCGGCAATGTCTACGTGCTGCCGGCGGGGTTCACCGTGGTGGACGCGCCGCCGCCGCTGATCAGTGCGCTGGCCCAGACGACGGACAGCAACGGCAATGCGGCGGTGGAGATCGTCGGCGAGCATTTCACCGGCGACACGCAGATTTGGTTTGACGGCCTGCCCGGGGTGATTCAGTCGCAAACGAGCAATATCCTGGTGGTGACACCGCCCGCGGCGCCGGCTGGTTACACGGCCGCGGTTACGGCATTTAATTCCGACGGGCAGAGCTCGCTGTTCCTGAATCCGACGGCTCACACCTACGCTTACGCCCCCGGTGTTGCATCCGCGCTGGCGTCGAATCCGAGCCTGGTAGTGAGCCCGAGCGTAATTCCGGCCGGTGGCTCTGTAACGTTGGATGTCCAAGGCACCAACACGGACTTTATTCAAGGCCTGACCACCGCGGGATTTGGAACCAGCGACATTGCAGTGAACGTGATCAACGTGATCACCCCGACGCATCTCACCGTCACCGTGACGCCGAATGTCACTGTCAGTTCCGCGAACATCACGATTACCACCGGCCTGGAATTGATTTCACAAGCCGTGGGCTCGCAAATCACCGCGACCGATCCTCAGTAGAAGACCGCGGCGGTTCGTCTAGCGGGTGCTGTCCGCTTCTTTACTGTGCGGGTGAAATGCAGCGCTGGTCGAGCGACTCACCTGGGTTATCGCGCGCGGCATGAAAAGACGACGGTGCTGCTCAACCTCTCTTTGTAAGGCGAAAACTTACTTGACGCACCCACGTTTTTATGGCATGATTGATTCATGGAAAGCCCCAAAACACTGGCCGAAGCGATTGTTTACTTTGACGGTCCTGACAACGCTTTGAACTATCTTGCGGGCAAGCGCTGGCCCAATGGCGTGGAGTGCCCGTACTGCGGAGCCAAGGAACCGATGTTCCTCAAGACTCGCCGAATCTGGAAGTGCAGCGCGACGAAATGCCGGAAACAATTCTCCGTTAAAGTCGGTACCGTGCTTAATGAGTCTCCGATTCCACTGAGCAAGTGGCTCACGGCTATGTGGCTTGTGGCGAACTGCAAGAACGGTGTCAGCAGTTATGAGATCGCGCGCGACCTTGGCCTGACCCAAAAGACCACATGGTTTATGCTTCATCGTATCCGCGAAGCCATGCAGGACAAGACAGCCACGAAGCTTGCTGGCGAAGTCGAGGTTGATGAGTCGTTCATCGGCGGAAAAGCCCGCAATATGCACCGCGCACGCCATGAGCAAGTCATCACTGGTACCGGTGGCAAAGACAAAGCTATTGCACTTGGGATGGTCGAACGCGGAGGAAAGGTCCGCACCTTCGCGGTCCCGAATCGTCGCAAGCATGAACTTCACAAGCATGTCCAAGAGAACATACAGGCCGGTAGCGCGTTGTTCAGCGATGCGCTGAAGTCTTACGACGGTCTGGACTCCGAGTACAAGCATGCGGTCGTAGACCATGCGGTCGAATACGCGCACGGGAACGTTCACACGAACACAATGGAGAACTTTTGGAGTCTTGTTAAGAGACAACTCCAGGGCACGTACATCAGCGTAGAGCCCTATCACCTGTTTCGGTATCTCGATGAGCAGTCGTTTCGCTACAACGGGCGCAAACTCACTGATGCGGAGCGCTTCGCCATCGTATGCGGTCAAGTGGCTGGACGCCGCCTGACTTGGAATCGTCTCACTGACAAAGAGAACTAGGGAAAGGGAGCGAAACGCCAAGGACGCGGAAAGCGAAAACGCTAAACTCTCGGCTTGCTCAGCTTCCGCTGTTTTTTTACTCGCGCTGTTTTCTTCTTCGGCTTTGCGCGCATCAGAATACCTGCGAGTCTGTCGAAGTTCTCGAACTCGGAGCCCTTCGGTTCTGGGATCGGTACATGCAATCGCGGTCTCACTATGCCTCCATTCTCTCATATGCAAACCTGTTTCCTACGGGGCTTGAACGATCCTAGGTACCGGGCATGCCGCTAATGGTGCAGCTGGTGTGTATTGGCTGAGATCACTATTCAGATCCACCGGCATATGGTTACCTTTGGTGACTTTTAGTTTAGGTGAATATCGAATAAACTCACTAGCTTGTACATGGCGCTCTTTCCCGTCTTCTGTTAATACGCCAGCAAGCGCAACATCCTGACTAAACGCCCATTCTTTTGCCGAACCCTTTGCATTGCGGTACCGCCTGAGCACGATAGTCCCGCCCCACGCTGCATCCCTGCTTGTGGCGCGGAAGGTAATCAAAGTAGCATCCCCAAAAAGATCAAGGTAAACAATGCGCTGTGATCCATCGTCGTAATTCCATTCATCACGCGCAACGGTTTCTACAGGGCATGATCTGAAACTGTGATCCTTGGGCATGGCTGAAACTAACACGTCGGCGTTGAGATGAAACTTGTAGAGCGAAGCTAAACTGGCAACACCCTTGGCTTCCTGACTCGATTCTGGAAATTCACGTATTCGTATTTGAAGTCCGACAGTAGAAACGAATCCGTTATCAGCCTTTACGATTCCGACAGCACTTAGCCAGGGATAAATAACCGGCATGCTTGGGACCAATGGCTTATCTAGCGAAGTGATGATCTTTCCATCAGGCCCCACGCCTATGTATTTCGTTATGGCGACCCATCGTTCTGGCAGCGGGAGGAATGGCGCTACCTCGGCAAGTGTGAGCTTAGATGTTCTCATAGGCGGCGGTGCTGGCTCATCCATGTTTGTGCCCACTGTGAAAATCGCGACACCCTTCGGCTTCTTGGCGTCTCCGTACGGCACCCAGAACAAACCGTAGGCTTTTGACAATTCAAAATCTTTCCCGTCGCTGTGCCGCCTATAAGATGCCACAATATAGACGCCCGCAAGACTTGGGCCGTCTTTGAAGTTGCTGGAGATTTCCGAAATCTCGTCTGTGTATGGATTGAAATCGATTGAAACGGGGAAGCTGCCATCACGTTGCAATAATCCTTTGTGCTGCTCGGTCACATCTGGCAGCCGTTTGATTATGACTCCGCTGGATTTCTGAGCAATGAAATACTTAAGGTCTATTTCTGTGACATCAACCGGAACTCCGGTGTTGTGGAATTGCACGGTGAAGATCTCGAGCTTCTGACCGGGATGCGTTGACCATAAAATGTCTCTCTCGGGCTCGATATGTACGATTGGATCTTCGGGAGCTACCGGTGCAGGGGTTGGCTTTGGTGCCCACTTATCAATCATCACGAAGGCAAGTACCGCTGCGATGGCACTAAGTGAAATAGCCCATCGGTGCTTTACTAGCAATTGTCCGCTGACCAGCCAGAAAGCTAGAAAGATTACTACGCACAATAGCGAGAGCCAGACACGTGAGTACCACAAACTCACGATATTCCTCGTCTGGTCAAACTCGGAGAGGAAGGATAATCCAAGAGTAGCCAGCGCCGCCAAGCCAGCCAACGAAAGACCAATTTGCCATTTAGGCGTAACCACGATGGTCCACTCGCCAAGCCGCAACACGGGATGGCTCTTTGGTCGCGAAGCTTGCGCCCTAACTGGGGTCGGATCGCCGCTAGGCAGATCTTGCTCAGCCATAACGCCAGCCTAGCACAAAACTGGGTGCGTGAAGTAAGTTTTCGCCCTTTGTAATGCCGGATGGGCGATACGAACGATTCCGGCCGGGCGTCGAGATGAGTCTCGACGCGGCACGCAGGAGTGCGTGCGCCACACAGGGTCCTATTTGCCTTGGCTCAGCTTGCGGAAGTAGTCGGCCACCGCATCGGAGTATCCGGGCGGCACGGTTTCGGTGCCCGCGCTGCGCACCTGATCGGAATTGGTGTCTTCCAGCTTGCGGCGCAACTCGAGTTCCAGGCGCTCCATCTCCGGCAGCACTTCATGGCTCAGGCGTTGCGATAATTCGGCGTCATTCGTGGAGTAGCCCGGATTCAAGGCGCGCGACAGGTTGGAATAATCGCCCTGGAAGTCCGGGTTTTGGCGGACGAAGTCGCGGATCTGGTTCAGATCGCGCTGCGATTCGCGATAAGCCTGGTCGATGTCTCCGCCGGTGTAGCCGTTGCCCGGCGTCACCGGTCCGCCGCCTCCGAAGGGCGCGTAGCTCCCGTTTTGGGCGGACTGGCCGCCTTGGCCGGATTGGCCTTGTCCGGGCTGGCCTTGCTGTCCTTGTTGACCTTGCTGGCCCTGTTGGCCCTGTTGACCTTGCTGGCCTTGCTGTCCCGGTTGCCCTTGGCCTGGCTGTTGCCCCGGCTGGCCGCCGCGCTGCAAGGGATTGGATTGGCGTCCCTGCCCGGACTGGTTGCCCTTGCCCTGCTGGTTTTCAGCGAGTTGCTGCATGCGGCTACGCATGGCTTCCACGCGCGCTAGCGCTTTTTCCAGATCGCTGTTGTCGCCGCCGGGCGCGCCGGGTTTGCCGTTCTGCTGCTGATTGGCGGCCTGGGCCTGCTGAAGCTGATCGCGCAGATTGTTCAAACCGAGATTGACATTGTTTTCGCGCAACCAGGCTTGGGATCCGTAGCCCTGGCGGATGAACTGCGCGTTCTGGCGCATGTGCATCTCGAGTTCATTTTGCTGCGCCCCGCCGAGCGCTTCCCTCAGTTTGTTGCCCACCGGATTCTGCGCGCCAGCCATGCTGCGGGCGGTGTCGGAGATTCCCTGCTCGAGCTTCTTGAGCTGGTCCGCCATCGCGCTCTTTTCGGCAGCCAGACGTTCGGCATCCTGCTGATTCTGGAGTCCCTGTGGGCCGAAGCGCGAATTCTCACTCCCGGCCAGCATCTTGCGCAGGCGACTCTGCGTATCGGCCTCGTGCTGAGCGAGCTGATTGGCTTGCTGGGACAGATTGTCGAGCTGCTTCGCCGAGTCCTGATGCTGCATCCCGTTCAGGATGTCGCGAGCCTCCTGCAGGCCGTCGGCGGCGCGGCGTTGTCCGGCAGCGGCCTGCGCGGGATTGCCGTTCTGCTGGTTCTCGGCATTCTGCATGTCCTCTGTGGCTTTTTTCAAGCGATCCAGGGCCTGCTGCAATTGCGGCGAAGCGATGGAACCCACCTGGCCCGCACTGCCTGGTTGACCGGACTGCTGCCCGGATTGTTGCCCGGATTGCTGCCCGGATTGTTGGCCGGACTGTTGCCCGGATTGCTGCCCGGATTGTTGGCCGGACTGTTGTCCTTGCTGACCTTGTTGGCCCTGTTGTCCTTGTTGGCCTTGCTGCTGTTGCTGGCCGCGCTGCAATTGCTCCATCTGCTTCTTCAGTTGTTCGGCTTCACGGCGCAGCATCTCCTGTTCCCAGCGTTGCCGGAACGGCTGCTGCTGATCTTTATTCGCGGCCAGCTCCTGCTGGCGGCGCGCCAGTTCGGCGAGTTTCTGCAGCGCCTTGTCGATTTCTTGGGAGCGGCTGTCGGAAGCCGATTGCTGGCCGGTTTCGTACTGGTTCTTTTCGCGGTCCAGCTCAAGATCGGCGAGGTTTTCCAGATCGCGGCCCGCGCCGCCCGCGCCTCCGCCTCCACCTTGCGTCCCGAATGCGACCTGGATATCGCGGAAGGTAGCCTCGGCGCGCTGGGCCTCTTGCAGAGCCTTTTGTTCTGCCGGCATGGAATCGTTCCACTTCTGGCTGCGAATCTTTTGCGCCGAGTCGATCATGCTCTGCGACGCGTCGGTCATTTCCTTGGTGTACGCCTGGAATTGCGGATTGGTGTCGGCCAGCTCGCGAGCCTTCATACGGTCGGCCAGCGATTTGGCCTGCGCGGCCAGCTTCTCTTCCTGCTCGGCCAGGAACTTGGCGTCGTCGGAAGCGACCGATGGATCCTTGGAACCATTCTTGTACTCGTTCCAGGTGGCCGCGATGATGTCTTTCTGGCGCTGCGAGATCTGTTGATCTGCATCGCCGCCGCCCATGCCGCCCGCGCCTCCACCGGCCTGCGCCTGCGAATAATTGCGTTCGAAAGGCTCGGCCTGGATGAAGTAAATATCGGTCTTGGTGGTGTTGCGGGCGTCCTTCGCTTCGGCGTACAAACTGACCAGATCGCCGGCCGAGAGTTTGTAATCTTCCAGCGGGAGAACATATTTGCCGCTGGCCGTTTTCACGCCTTTCTGCGGCAGCAACTGCACGGTCTTTTCGGCGCCGCCGTTGACGGAATAATGCAGCGCCATTTCGTTCAAGGCAAAATCATCGTCGGCATTGACGGTGATGGTGACTTCTTCGATCGGATTCACTTTTGCGTCGCGGCCGGGACGGTCAATCTTCACCGTCGGCGGGGAATCCTTGCGCGCTTCGATGAAAAAGTCTTCGCTCAGCCGGACGTTCTCGCCGCGATCGATGGCCGCGATGTGATAGAGCCCGTCTTTGTCGAGCGTGACGTGGCCCGTGACCCAGTTCCCTGCTCCTTGCTTCCCGTCCGCCGATTTCAGCTCAAGCTGCTGGTTGTCACCCAGCACCAGGATGCCTTTGTTCAGCGGCCGATCGGTGAGAATGGCAACTTCGGCGTCAGTGCCTTCGACAGCGCGCAGATCGCCGCCGGGATCTTCCGTTGCGTCCTTCATTCCGGTCCAGGAGGGGAAATGATAGGTGACGCGGATCTTTTTCACAACCGGAAGATCGACGACGCGCAGATTGTAGTGCTTCGAATCCACCGCGCCGGCTTCCACGTAGTATTCGACGTTATCGGCCAGGCTGCTGAACAGAAACTCGTAGGTGGAGGCGCCCGGCGTCGGCAGCATGTCAACCTGCTCCCACTTCGAAGTTCCGCGGTATTGCGCGAACAGCCGGACCTTGGGCGAATCGAATCCGAGGAGCTGCGCGGTGACTAATTGGTCGGCGTTGCGGCGGACGGTGTGGTCGCCGGGAGTAACGGCTATATCGTAGAAAGCTTTTTCGCCGGATTTGGGCGCGCCGGCCCACAGCAAGGAGGTTCCATAGCCGAGGTATCCGGGACCAGCGTTTATCAGCCATAAAAGGACAGCCACGGCGATCGCGGCGGAGGCCAGGAGTCCGAAGATGGGACCATTAGCGGCCAGGCGTTCCGGCTCGCTCGATTCGGCGATCCGCATGGTGTCGGCGGCCAGCAACTGCGAAAACGGGTCGCCGGCGTTCGGCTTCTCGGCGAGCGTCAACAGGCGCTCTTGGAATTCGGGGAATTTCTGTTCGGCCTTGCGCGCCGCGTTACGGCGATTCAGATGGAGCAGCGGGATCACCAGGCCAAAGGCGATGGCCACGGCGACCGAGAGAAACAGAAAAATGCGGGCCGTTAACAGGCTGGCCGGAGAGAAGGCGTAACGGTTGATGATCCAGACGAGCAGAACCGTGATCACCAGGGCTGAAACCGTGACGAGCGAAGTCCCCTTGGACAGCGCCAGAAAACGCAAGCGTTTTTCCAGCCGCTGAAGGTAACTATTCAGTTGGTCGATAGCGTTCAAGCGACCTCCTTCTCCACCGAAAGATATCGGCTCGCAAGTACTGATTCGATTATCGCCGTTATCAGGACGAGTAGCAAAGCGTAGCGCCACAGGCTCCAGGGGCGCGGCTGATTGTCGGGAGCCGAAGGGTCGCCGGACGGCGCGTCGGGGCCGAGCCCGGTGTTCTTCCACAGGACGAGCGTTTCTTGCGGGATGGGCGTCAGGTCCGACTCGCGGCGGTCGGCATGCACGGCGACCATTTCCTGGCGGCCGTTGGCGCGGTGAATATCGTAAAAGCCCTCGCGCGTCACCTGGAAGGTTTGGGCGGTGGTGGCGTCCTTGAGCGACAGCGGATGCGTGCCATCGGGCTCCGTCACGTCGATGGCTGCGCCGCGCTCTTTGGCCGAGCGCAGCTCGATGTAGGAATCGACCGCGAGATTGGTGGACCGATCCTGCTGGCCGCCCAGGTAGCGCGCGGTTTCTTCGACGAACGGAACAAATGAGGCGTGCAACGGCAGATCGTTCCCGATGTTGTCGAAGGTGGAGGTGAACACGATGACGCGTCCTTCGCCGATCTGCTTTTCGAGCAGCAGCGGGTCCTGGTTGGTAAGGCTGGCAATGACGTGGGACTGCCCAGGCACAACCTTGATCACCTGATAGAACTTGACGCCGTCCAGCTTGTTGGCGCGGCGTAAGCTGGGATGCTCGGCATCGGCCGAGGCGACGGTTTCAAAGCGCGATCCGCTGAGCGAGGCGTAGCTGGAACCCTGGATGGTTTCGCCCGAGACAGGGACATGCGTGAGCGCGGCTGAGAGGGGCCCGAGCGCGATCAACAGCGAACCGCCGCCGTTTACATAAGCGCGCAAACTGTTTTCGAGACCGGCCGGCATCGTCCCGACGTCGGAGAGGACCACAAAAGCGTATTTGGAGAGCTGCTGATTGCCAGCCTGCTCCACAGCCAGCGGTTCCAGCAGGAAGCCCGCTTCTGAGACTGACTCGAGCGCGGAGCGATAGTACAACTCGTCGCGATCCTGGCCGGCGGGATGCAGGAAGAGCACCGGGTGCGGATCGGTTCGTTCGACTGCGAAATCGAAGCGGTCGTCTTCGTGGAGCGAATCAGCCGGCTCGATACGGATCTCACCTTTGTGAAACCCGTGCGGGGAATCGAGCGACAGGAATTCCACCGAGGCGCGGCCGTTGGCGGGAACATTCACGGTCTTGCTTTCGAGCACTTTGCCATCCAAGACCAGCGAGACCGTTCGCATGGCGGCCGGGGTGTTCACGCCCGCGATAACGGCGTCGACGCGAACCCTCTTCGGATCGTATATTTTGGCGGGCGCGGTGACGCTTTCCACCATCCAGTTGGGGTCCTTTGAATCGCCCACCGGATGGAACACCAGCTTGGTGTCGGTGCCCAGGCGCAGGTCGGCAAAGGCCGGGGGCATAGACGATTTTTGCAGGTCGCTCGCGAAATGCACTTCGAGCGGAATTTTTGAAGTTTGCGAGATGGTGCGCAGGGCGCGCGCCAGTTCACCGAAGGAGCTTTGCTCGTCGGAAGGCTGGATGCTGCGGATGGCGGCCTTGAGCTGGTCGGCATCTTCCACCGGCTGGGTCAGGAAATGCACGCGCGATCCCACCGCCAGCACTTGCCCGCGCTCGCCCTGGTTCAATTGCGAGACCGCGTTCAAGGCGGCCTGTTTGGCATTGGCAAGATGATCGTCGTAGCGCATGCTGAACGAATTGTCGACGGCCAGGATCAGCATCTTGCGTCCGCCCGCGGCGCCGCCGGCCCGGCTGATAAAGGGGTTGGCGAAGGCGAGGGCGATCAATAGCAACAAAGCCACACGCAGGGAGAGCAGCAGCAGGTAACGCAGGCGGCGATGTTTGATGGAGCTTTGCGTGCGCCGCTCGAAGAACATCAGGGAGCTGAAGGGATGCGGCGTGCTGCGGTACTGGCGCAGCAGGTGAATCCAAAAGGGCAAGCCGACGGCCACGGCGCCAGCCAAAAACCAAGGGGCAAGAAAACCCACGGCTAGTGCTTCTCCTTCAGGCTGATCCCGGTGGGCCGCA
The DNA here is from genome assembly GCA_963713415.1 of Bryobacterales bacterium. Taxonomy (GTDB): domain Bacteria; phylum Acidobacteriota; class Terriglobia; order Bryobacterales; family Bryobacteraceae; genus Palsa-89. The sequence continues at coordinate 1,299,599 of CAVQLV010000004.1, forward strand.
AGCGCAGGAGTCCGCACCAAACGAACAGGTGCCGGGACACTACATCCTCCCCTTTCGGATCAAAAAGTACTCGCGCATGGCGTCATCGAGCGGCCGGTCCGTAGGGAGAAGCTGATAATCGATGCCTGCCGTAGCGGCTTTGCTTTTGAGAGCGGCGATGTGCGCGTCGATCTTGGCGCTGTACTCTTCCTTGGTGTATTCGGGCGAAACCTCAATGGCGTCTTGGGTTTCCATGTCCACCAGCAGCGACGGCTCTTTGAGCTTCGGCCGGATCTCCTGTGGATCTAAGACGTGAAACAGGATCAGATCGTTGCCGCGATAGCGCAGCGGTTCGACAGTCTTGATGACAGTTTCGGGCTGTTCGTAGAAATCGGAGATCACCACCACCATGCCGCGGCGGCGCAGGAACTGCTGGAAATGAACAAACGGCTTGGCGAAATCGGTGCGGGTGCCCAACTCCGCCTTTTCGATGGCGTGGGCCACGCGCATGAACTGGCCCTGGCGCGTGGAAGGCTGGACATAATTGCGCACGTCGTCATTGAAGATGATGACGCCGGCCGCGTCGCGCTGCTGGTTGGCGAGGTAAGCGAGGGACACGGACAAATAACGGCCGTAGTCGAGCTTGGTGATGCCGTGCGAGCTGTACCCCATGGAAGCGCTCGAATCGAGCATCAGGGTGAGCTGGGAATTGGTCTCGCCGCGATAACGCTTCAGGTACATGCGCTCGGTGCGGGCGAAGACGTTCCAATCGACGTGGCGCAGGTCGTCACCGGGCGAGTAGGCGCGATACTCGGCGAATTCCTGGCTGAATCCGAAGTCAGGGGAGCGGTGCAGGCCGGCGACAAAGCCGTCGACCACGGTTTTCGCAACCAGGTCCAGGTGCGAGATGCCGGCTAGGAGCGCCGGATCGATGAAGCGGGTTGGAATGCGTGGTTGCATGATTTAGTCGCGGCGTTCACACGAGTGTGAACGCTGCACGCAGGAGTGCGTGCGCCACATCTGAATTATTTCGGTTCGGGCTTCCACTCCAGTAAACGCTTCAGGATCGCATCCGAGTCCAGGCGCTCGGATTCGGCGTGGAAGTTCAGCAAAATGCGATGGCGCAGGATGGGCGCGGCCAGGGCGCGGATGTCTTCATAGGAGACGTGGTAGCGGTTGCGCAGGAGGGCGCGGGCCTTAGCGGCCAGGACAACGAATTGCGCGGCGCGCACGCTGGCGCCGAAATTCACGTAGTTCTTGACGAAATCCGGGGCGGCGGCATCGTTGGGGCGGGTGGCGCGGACCAGCTCCACGGCGTAGCGCGCGACGGTCTCGGCGATCGGCACCATGCGCACCAGCCGCTGGAACTCCAGAATTTCGGTGGCGTTGGTGACCGTGTCGGCCTGGGCGGCGCGCGTGGTGGTGGTGAGGTCCACCACTTTCACTTCGTCGTCGGCCGACAGATAATCGAGCACGGTGTTGAACAGGAAGCGATCGAGCTGCGCTTCGGGCAGCGGATAGGTGCCTTCCAGTTCGATGGGGTTTTGCGTCGCCAAAACGAAGAACGGCGCTTCGATCTTGTACTGATGCCCGCGCACGGTGCAAGACAGCTCCTGCATGGCTTCGAGCAACGCCGACTGCGTCTTGGGAGGCGTGCGGTTGATTTCGTCCGCCAGCAGGATGTTGGAGAAGATCGGACCTGGCACGAAGGTCCAGGTGCGGCGGCCGGTGCCGGGCTCTTCCTCAATAATGTCGGTGCCGGTGATGTCGGAGGGCATCAGGTCCGGGGTGAACTGGATGCGCTTGAACACCAGGCCGAGCGTCTGGGCGAGCGTTCGCACCAGCAGCGTCTTGGCCGTTCCCGGGAGGCCGGTGATCAGGCAATGGCCGCCCACAAACAGCGAGATCATCACCTGTTCGATGACCTCTTCCTGTCCGACAATGATCTTGCGGACCTCGCGCACGATGCTGCGCTGCACTTCCTGGAAACGGTCGATCCGCTCTTTTAGTTCCGCAGAATCGTTGATCGCTATGGTTGGGGTGGACATGTTTGATTATTTCGCAATCTCTAAAAGTAATTTTTGAGCCGGCTTATATCCGGGCGCGGCCTCCAGGGACAGCAACACTTGGTCGCGGGCTTGATCCAACTGGTTGGACCTGCGATACGCCTCCGCCAACTGGTAATGCGAGGTAGCCTGATCCAGCGGCTTCAGCGCGAGCAGCGCCTGATACTCGCGAATGGCGCCAGACAGATTGTTTTGTGCGAGCCATAGATCGCCTAACCGCTTGTGCAATTCCTGGTCCTCAGGATAAATGTAGTTTAGACGATCGAGAGCGGCGGCTGCTTTCTGGGGCTGGCCGGCCTCTTCTGCGAGCGTGGCGTATTGTTCCACCAATTTCGGATCACGGCCGCCCACCTGATTGTATTTTTCGAGCTGCTTGCGCGCGTCGTCCTTGTCGCCCTTGGCCAGATATGCGTCGGAGAGCAGCTCGTAGACGCTGCCCACTTCGACGTAATCGGGATACCAGTCGCGAATTTCGTTGCCGATCTGAATCACCGCGCCGTAATCCTTGTTGCGCTCGTCGGCGACCATGGTCTTGAGCTTTTCGCGCCACTGATCGAAATGGTCTGTCGTGATTTTGGTCTGCGCGTCGAGCCAGGCGAGGAACTGCTTGTCAAAATCGGTGGTGGAAATTCCCAGGTCCTTTTGAAAAACTTCGGGCGTGGACTCGAGCTTGGCGTAGGAGTGAATCATGTCCAGGAGCTTGGAGTAGCCCCACTTCTCGGCGATGTAGCTGCAAATCTTGCCGCCTTGAAAATACGACACGATCACTTGCGCCGGATAGCTGGGCCGGATGAATCCGCGATCGAGCTCGGCTACCGGCAGCAGCATCTTTTTCTGGATGGCGTGGATGGCTTCGGGGTCCAGGCGGTCGCCCCAGTCGGGCGCGGCGGCGGTCTCTTCATACACCGCCAGACCTTCGGTGAACCAGCGGGGCACGCGATTGTTGGTCGCTTGCAGCACGTATACGTGGCTCATTTCGTGGCGCAGGGTGCTGGCCCAATGGAAGCTCCCGGGCGTGCGTCCGGATGGGCTGTCCATGGCCACCACCGAATCGAACGTTACGCCCAGCGCTCCCAGTCCGGGCATGCCCATGGTGCGAACGGCGAAATCTTCGTGATCGGGGTAAACCTCTACTTGCACCGGACCCTTCAGCGTCATCTGATACTTTTCGTTATAAGCCGCGATGTCGCGCTTCATTTCGGATTCAAAATAGGGCCGCAGCAGGTCGGCTTCTTTCTTGTCCAGGCGCAGGATGGTGGTGGGGGTCTTAAAGGTGACGAAGTCTTTGTACTTGTCGAGCAGGCGGAGCGAGTTTACGGTCTCATAGCTCTTATAATTGGCGTTGTAGCAAGCTTCGAGCTGCTGGCGAGCTTCGACTTCTTCGCCCAAGCGCATGAGATTCACGCCCAACTGTGCCCGCGCTTCCCATAATTGCGGATTCAACTCGAGCGCCTTGCGATAGGCGGCGATGCCCTCCTGATAGCGCCGATTGATGACGTAGAAATGTCCGGCCGTGGAGTACGCTTCGCCGTAGGCGGGATTGACTTTGAGAATTCGATCCGCCCACGGGCTGTCGTTCTTGTCGTGCAGAAAATCGATAGACAAGTGAATCGCCATGGCGTCCAGGGCTTCCCCGGAGATTCCGAGCGCCAGGTCGGCTTGCTTGGCGGCCGTGTCTTCGTCGTTATCTTCGAGGGCGAGAAAGGCCAGCTCCTCGTGCGCCTGGAAGAGTTTGGGATCCAGATCGGCGGCTTTTTGAGCCGCTTTCACGGCGTCCTGGCTGTAGCCCTCCGCCTCCACTTGCGCGATGCCTAGGTAGGCGGGCGCATAATTGGGGTCGATCTTGATGGCCTCGTTGAATAGACCGTTGGCTTCTTCGTTATTGAAGCGCTCCAGGAACAGGTGGCCCCAACGGACGCGGTACTGGGCGTTCTTGGGATTTTCCTTGATCACTTCGCGGAAGGTGTCGTTGGCGTCCTGATAGCGTTCGATGCCCCACAGGCCCTCGGCGCGCAGATAGAGATTGGAAGAGGTCGATAGCTTGGTGTAGCAGGTTTGCGCTTCGGCTAATTTGCCATGATGCCGCAGGGTCTGGCATTCGTCGAGCGTTTGGGCTGCGAGCGGGAGGACTAGCAGAATGCATGTGGCGCCGACTCTTGGCCAAGGTGTCGAGACGAGTCTCGACACGACACGCAGGAGTGCGTGCACCACGCTGCCGGCTGCCATTGGACAACCTCGAGTTCTGCTTGAGTTCTGGCCAGTGTCTGCTGCCCTTGGACAATTTCGAGTTCTGCTTGAGTTTTGGCCAATGCCGGCTGCCACGGGACTACTCATTTGTCCAACTCCGCTTGGGTTTTGGCCAATTGGATCAACAGATCTTCGAGCTGTTTCTTGTAGTCGTCGGCCGGCATGGCGGCCTTCTCGTATTTCAGCTTGTCGATCTGCTCTTCCAGGTCGTCACGCTTGGCGAGCAGCGCCTTTTTCTCGGGCGTGCTGGCTTCCACCTGCGCGCTGCCGATCCGCAGCAACGTGAACTGCGCCGCCTTTAGTCCTTCGCCGTTTTCAGGCGATGGCTTGCGCTCGCCGTCGCCTTGCCCGGTATCTTCAAGAATGGGATGCTCGGTGGCCAGGCGCTTTTGCGTATCGTAAAACTGCGCGGTCTTGGTTTCGGCGTAAATGAAGGCTTCGAGCGCCGAAACGGCTTCGTTCTTGTCGGTGTCGGCGGTGGGATCGCGCAACGCCTCCACCCAGAAGCGCGCGAATACGGTGGCGTTCTTTTCGTTGCCGCTCTTGGTGGCCGTGATGACTACGCGATTGGCTTTCTCCAGCGCTGCGCGCGAACCGCCGCTGGCGCTGGTCATGTTCACCACCAACTGGCGGGTGCACCCGATGCGATCGAGCAGGGCGCCCAACTCGACGCCCGAAATGTCCGGGCCGGGCAGGTTCATCTTGTACTCGTAGCCATCAAAGCTACCGTGGCCGATCATCATCAATACGAACGCGTCGTTCGGCTTGGCTTCGCGCGCAACTTCCGCGAGCGCATTCTGTAAGTTCGCCTTGGTGGCCTGCGGGCCGTAGAGCGTGGTGACCTTGGCGTCCGAACTGGAAGCGTGCAGCAGCTTGTCGATCTCCTGGGCCTGGGATGCGAAGCGCTGCTCGTAATCGGGCTCGCCGCCAAGGCCTGCGACGGTGACGTAGAAGGTGGCGGCATGTGCAATCACAAGCGTCGACACGAGTGTCGACGCGGCACGCAGGAGTGCGTGCGCCACGCCACGAGCCTGCGCCACGCTACGAGCACGTGCCACGGTCTTCATACGACACCCCATCTTCGGCGCAAAACCCACTCGGTGCAGCATAGCAGCAGCATCAGGAAGAATACGATCGGCATGTCCCACAGATCTCTCGTTTCCCGCACCGTGATGCCGGCGTCGGAATAAGAAATGTCTTCACCCAGCCGGCTGACTTGATCCGGCCGATAGTATTTGCCGCCGGTTTGCGAGGAAAGCTTTTCGAGCAGATCGCGATTCTGCTCCAGATGGAAGTTCTCAGCTACGCCGTCTTCTCGCCGGAACGTGATCACATCGCGACCCAACTCCTGCTGGGCGCGCGTGGCGGTGATTTCAGCCACGTAGGAGCCCGCCTGCCCGGCATCCCAGTCGGCTGTGTAGACGCCCTGCTCCAGTGAATCGGGATGCAGATCCACGCTTTGCGAACTGCCGTCTGGGCCGACGATCCGCGCCTGCACTGGTCGCAGTCGCTGGTGGGCAGAAAGGTTGTGTCGCGAACCTCGGCCCGCAAATGCACGTGGCCATCATCGTACAGCACCGGACGAGTGACCGAAGTTACCACGCGGGTGGGCGTGTCGCTGACCAGCCAGCGCATCATTTGCCGCCAGAAAATCTCGTGGCTCATGTCCCGTACCGGCTGCAGCATTTGCCAGCGCCAGTCGCCGCCCGTAGCGAATACCGCGGTGCGCCCGCGGCCGTATTTTTGTGTGATCAGAAGCGGCAGTTTCGTGCCCGAGGCCGTCATTTCCGCCAGCACCAGCGCGCCCGGTTTGGGCTGTCCGGCTTCCTGAAAGTCCATCAGGTACGGGAGTTTTTTCCAGCGCTCGACATTGGCGTCGGGATTGTCCTCAATGCGCGTGATCAGGCTATCGCGCCCTGCCGGCGTCAACGAAACGGTGGCGGGATCGCGATGGAAGGTGTTCTTGTGGTCCGGTAAACGAACGGGCAGAAGATCGGAAAACGGAGGTTTTTCGTAACCGCCGTCAGCCAACGATACCCGGCCGCCCAGGAACAGCAGACCGCCGCCGCGGCGATCGACAAACTGCTGGATCAAATCCTGCTGCGCGGGCGTGAAATAGTTGGCCTCGATGGTGCCGAGAATGATGCCCTGGTAGCTGAACAGGTCGTCGACTTTGGTTGGGAAACCGTCTTTGAGTTCGCCTGTCGGGGCGCCGTTGGGCACCTGCACGTAGAGCTTGTTCTGGGTGGTGCGGACTACCGTGTACAGCGAGATGCTCTTGTCGTCTTCCACAGCACGCCGGATGAACTTGAAGTCCCAGCGCGGCTCACCTTCCATATACAAAATTTTCGGGGTGGCGTTATCCACGTAGAGGACGCGCGTGAGAGCGTTGTTATTCTTGTTCTCTTCCTGCGGCAACGGGTCGATGGCGAATTGCAGGTTCTTCACGCCAGCCTCTCCGGCGTTGAACAGCACGGTTTCGGTTTGCGCGGCGCCATCCCCCGCTAGAACAATGTCGCGCTCGGTCAAAATCTTTCCGGAATCGCGCACTACCAGCCGCGCTTTTTCGCCCTTCAATCCCCATTGATGGAACGTGACCTGCGCCTGGAGGCGCGATTTTGCCAGAGACCGCGACGGCAACTGAACGTCGGTGACTTCGATATCGTGCGCCATGCGCTCACGGCCGAAACCAACGGTGTGAATAGGGATGCGCTGCCGCTTGATGTCGGAAATGGTGTCGAGATCAATGCCGCCGCTGTTGTCAGCACCATCGCTCATCAGAACCACGGCGCCGATGGGAAGCGTGGCCGAATCGGCCAGCACTTCCTTCAATCCCTCGCCGATGTGCGTGGCTGGCAAGGAAGCGGTCAGCTTGTCGGGGCTTTCAATACGTTCTAAATGATCGCCCAGGCGATAAAGTCTCACTTGAAATTTGCTCTTCAAGCTCTTGAGAAGACCGCCGTTGAGCGTTGCCAGGACCTGGTCCTTGCGAGAGTGGCCGTCCTCTTCGGTTGCCATGCTCTTACTGTCGTCAATCACCACCGCAACAATGTTTTGCTGCGGCCGAAGCGTGGCGATACTCAATGCGGGCTGCCACAGCAGGAACAGAAGCAGGCAGACCAGCAAACTTTGCAGAATCCAGACCACCGCGCTGCGCGGGCCGCGCATGGTGGGCGCAATGGCGCGGCGGCGGCTCCAGATCACCCAGCCGAGGCCGGCCGCGGCGATGAGCAGCAGGAGCGCGAGCGTCCACACTGGCCACTGGCTGAGAAGCACGAAACTGCCTTTGGCGAAGACAGTGGGCGGATATTTAAAAAGAAACTCAAACATCGGATCGGGGCACTACGGACCGCCGGGGCGGTGGAACCACAAACTGCTGGAAACACACTCGCGCGGCGGCATGACGGAGCACCGGACTGGCCACGAACGCTGCACGATCGAGCATGGAGATTTCCAGCGCTCTCAGCATATCATGCTACTTAATGTTAGGTGTCTCGCGCTGCGACTTCGGTTACACAAATCTGACGGCAACGCGGGCCGAACGGCCTTATCACGGTTGCCTGCGCCAAGCGCAGTTGAGAATGGCAGCCGCGCCATTCGATTCGAAAACCATGCCATTGTTGTGGGGGTATGATTCAATAGAAATTACAGATTCCATGGGCTATTGGGGATTTAAATTCCGCAGGGACCGCCGGGCGCTGAACCGCCGCGCGCGAGAGTGGCGCATGATTCTGCGCGGAGTGTGCGTCTACGGACCACCCCGTGATGGCGCACATCATTCCTATCCGCCGCTGCAATTTGTCCTGTACGTACTGCAATGAGTACGACGATTTCTCGAAGCCCGTGGCGGTGGAGACGATGACCGAGCGGCTGGATCAATTGGCCGATCTGGGAACCGCGATTGTGACTTTCAGCGGCGGTGAGCCATTGCTGCATCCCGAACTGGACCGGTTGATTGCGCACGTGCGCAGCCGCGGCATGCTGGCCGGGATGATCACCAACGGCTATCTGCTGACGCCGCAGCGCGTGAATCAGTTGAACGACGCCGGGCTGGATCACATGCAGATCAGCATCGACAACGTCATGCCGGACGACGTGTCGAAAAAGAGCCTGAAGGTGCTGGACAAGAAGCTGCAGATTCTTTCCGAGTACGCGCTGTTTCACGTGAACATCAATTCGGTGCTGGGCGGCGGCATTCACAATCCCGAAGATGCGCTGGTGGTGGGCAAGCGCGCACTGGAGCTGGGATTCACTTCGACGGTCGGGATCATTCACGATTCGAGCGGCCAACTGCGGCCCATCGGCGAGCGCGAGCGCAAAGTGTTTCTGGCGATGAAGAATTTCGAGAAGAAGAATTTCTCGCAGATCAATTACTACCAGGACGACATCGCGAACGGCCGTCCCAGCCACTGGCGCTGCCGCGCGGGCTCGCGGTATCTGTACATTTGCGAAGACGGCCTGGTGCACTACTGCTCGCAGCAGCGCGGCTATCCGGCCAAGCCGCTGGCTGAATACACCGTGGACGATATTCGCCGCGAATACCTGACCGAGAAGAGCTGCGCGCCGATGTGCACTATTTCGTGCGTGCGGCAGATTTCGTATTTCGATTTCTGGCGCGGGCCGCAGACCATTGCGAGCACCGCGCCCGAATCGGAACACGAGCCGCTGGTGCAGATTCAATCCAGCGGAAACTGAGCCACGGATAAACCCGGATGAATTTCGATTCGGCGCAATCTACCTAGCTGAGCGCTTGATCGAGGTCGGCGATGATGTCGTCCACCGCTTCGATGCCGGCGCAAAATCGCACCAGGCCGTCGCTGATTCCCATGCGCTGGCGCTGCTTGGGCGCGATCTCGCGATGCGACGCAATGGCCGGATACAGCAACAGGCTGTGCACGTCGCCAAGCGAGGTGCCGCGCACCACCAGCTTCAGCTTGTCCATGAAGCGGAACACGTCTTCCTTCGTCGCGTCCTTGATTTCGAACGGGAACCAGCGCGCCGTACAGCCCTTCGGGCAGCAGGCGGCGGATGACTGCGGCATCGGGATGATTCGGATCGGCCAGATAATGGACGCGCGCCACGCGCGGATGCGATTGCAGCCAGGTGGCGATGCGACAAGCATTCGCGCATTGGCGCTCCACGCGCAGCGCAAAGGTCTTGATGCCGCGCATCGTCAGATAACTGTCGAAAGGTCCCAGCACCGGGCCCGAGCGTGCGCGAAAGCGTTCGGACGACGTCGGAGTGCGCTTCATCGGTGACCACCACGCCGCCCAGGACGTCGCCGTGTCCGGCCAGGAATTTCGTCAAGCTGTGCACCGAAAAATTCGCGCCGTGCTCGATGGGACGGACCAGCAGCGGCGTAGCGAAGGTATTGTCCACCAACAACGCCGCGCCAGCCTCCTCGCGCCAGTTCCGCGATGCAGATCCAGATCGCCCACGCGCAGCAGCGGATTGGAGATGGTCTCCATGACGATGCAGCCGGGCTTCGTTTCGGCGATCTTGTGCTCCACAGCCGCCAGATCGCAGATATCGACGAAATCCACCGACACGCCCATCGGCTCCAGCACCTTGGTCAGCAGCGTGGTCGTGGCGCCGTAAAGCGCATTGGACGCCAGCACCGACTTGCGCCGATCCGTCAGCGCGGCGAGCAATGCCACGTGAATCGCCATCATGCCCGACGAACAGACCTGCGCGCTGTGCCCGACTTCGAGTTCGGTCAGCAATTCTTCCAGGCCAGAGCGCGTGGGGTTGTCGTAGCGGCCGTAGCAGAATCCCGGCTCTTCGCGGCCCAGCACGCGATCCAGCTTGGCGGTGTCTTCGTAAAGGTAGGTGGTTGCCGTGTAGATGGGCGTCGATGACGGAACAAAGGCTCCCGGCGCGTCGGGATTCCGCTTCCGGTCGCCTGCGTGTACAGCTTTCGTCTCGGTTTTCATACAATCGCTCACTTCCTCTTCCAGCGCGTTCCTTCTTTAGTGTCCTCCAAGATAATCCCGGCGTCGAGCAGCTCCTGCCGGATTTGATCGGACCGCGCGAAGTTGCGCGCTTTTTTGGCGGCGGCGCGTTCGGCGATCAGCTCCTCCACGCGCGCGTCGGACAACCCGCCGGCGGCCTGCGTCGGCTCCAGCACGGCGAAGATGCGGTCGAAGCGAGCGAGCAAATCCAGCGCCGGCGCCGTGTTGCCTGCGCGAAATTCGCCCGCGTCCATGGCGGTGTTGGCATCGCGCACGAATTCGAACAGCGCGGCCAGCGCTTCGGCCGTGTTGAGGTCGTCATCCAGGCTTTCTTCGAACTGGCGGCCCGCCGCTTGGGTCCGCTCCAGGATCTTTTCGTTCGACGCCCTCGGGATATTTGTCCGTCTCCAGGCGCAGCTTGAAATTTCGCAGCCGGTCGATGGCGGTGGCCGCGGCCTTCAGTCCATCGAAAGTGAAGTTGAGCTTCTTGCGATACGGCACCGAAGCCAGCAGGTATCGCACCACTTCCGGTTGATAGCCCTCGTTCTGCAGATCCCGCAGCGTATAGAAATTGCCCGCCGACTTCGCCATCTTCTGCGACTCGACGTTGAGAAATTCCGAATGCAGCCAGAAGCGCGCGAACGGCTTCGCCGTGATGGCCTCCGACTGCGCGATTTCGTTTTCGTGATGCGGAAAGATCAGATCCACGCCGCCCGCGTGGATGTCGAGCGTCTCGCCCAGATACTTCATGGCCATCGCGGAGCATTCGATGTGCCAGCCGGGCCGCCCCGGGCCGATCTCGCTCTCCCAAAACACTTCGCCATCCTTGGGCGCTTTCCATAAAACGAAATCGCGGGCGTTGGCTTTGTCGTATTCATCCACGTCCACGCGCGCGCCGGCGCGAATGCCGGTGAAATCGTTGTGCGAAAGCTTGCCGTAGTCCGGGGAATTTCGCGATGCGATAGTAAATGGACCCGTCGCTCTGGTAGGTGAAGCCGCGCTCGGCCAGCTTTTCGATGGCGCCCACCATTTCCGGAATGTGCTCGGTGGCCTTCACCATCCGCTCGGGCCGTTGCAGGCGCAGCGCGGCGCGTGTCTTCGAGGAACGCCTCGGTGTACTTGGCGGTGTACTCGGCCAGCGTCTTGCCCTCGGCCGCCGCGTTGCGAATGATCTTGTCGTCCACGTCGGTGATGTTCATGACGTGGTCCATTTGGTAGCCGCGATAGATCAGCCAGCGGCGCAGAATGTCCTCGAAAGTGAAGGTCCGCAGGTTGCCGATGTGGGCGTAATTGTAGACCGTGGGGCCGCAGGTGTACATGCGCACGGTATTGCCTTCGAGCGGCTGAAAAGGCTCCACTTGCTGGGTGAGAGTGTTGTAGAAACGAAGGGCCATTAGTAGAAGTTGGAACTCTCATGGTACCCCAGGCTTGCCGTTGGGCCGCCACCGGCCGCGCCTAAGATGCGACCATGAAGCGAAGGAGAACCGGCCATGCAGTTGAACGTCCCGCCCGATCTTGAGACGCTGATCAACAAACGCCTTGCCAGCGGTGGTTATGAGAGCGTTGAGGATGTATTGCGACGCGCCCTGGAAGCGCAAGACGCCGAGGAAAACTGGAGCGAGGAAGAACGGAGGGCGTTGGCCGCTCATCTGGAGGAAGGTTATCAACAAGCCGAACGTGGTGAACTGATCGAGGGCACTCAGGCTCGTGACGAAATTCAAAAGATGAAAGAGGATTGGCGCTTGTCCAAACGATGAGTGCGTATGCTCTGACACCTCTTGCTAAAGCGGACACTTTTAACATTTGGTGCTATATAGCGGCGGATAATGAGGCCGCCGCCGACCGCGTCGAGCGGGATATATACGATGCTTGCGCGTTTGTTGCTAAAGCTCCTTTGCGTGGCCATTCCAGGCCTGACCTGACAAGCCGTTCGCTTCGTTTCTGGACATTGACGCGATATCCCAATTACACGGTGGTTTATCGGCCGGGTACGTCCCCGCTTCAAGTCGTCGCGGTTCTGCACGGAAAAAGGAATATGAGGCGTGTGCTGAAGCAGCGCTCATGACTGCTGAACGCTTTTCCAAACTTGTCGTCGACCCGAGACGGGACCTGAACTGTGACTTATGGAAGTACATGTCGCGCCAGAACCGCAAGCCAAGATCGGTCAATTGGCCGTCGAAACCGGTGGAGAAACTGATCGAGGACGCCCTCGGCGGATAGAGGCGACTGGAGTTTGAGCGTTACCCGCAACCGGCGCTTAACGTTCCGAATCGATATCGAACAGCGGGAAATTTGCGACGTCGATTTAGAGGACTACCACTAGGACCAACAACCATGCCCCTGAAGAACCCGCCGCATCCCGGCGCTTTCATTCGGACCGAACTTATCGAGCCGGCCGGACTCCCGGTCACCGCTGCGGCAGCCGCACTTCGGGTCTCCCGTCCTGCCCTATCCAGCCTGCTGAACGGCAAGTCCGATCTGTCCGGCGAGATGGCGCTACGCATTGAGAAGGCGTTCGGTGTGAAAATGGACACGCTCATGCGCATGCAAGCTTCTTATGACATCGCGCAGACACGCAAGCGAGAGAAGCAAATCCACGTTCGCCGGGTTCCCTCAGCCCTGCACTCCTAGGCGGCGGCTTGATGGATGCGCTGGCCACCGTTTCTCAGGTCGAAGGTCTCTATCCCGTGACGATTCCTCCCTTACAGTGAAATAGTGCATTTTGAACTCATCGCCGAGTGCCCCGACACCGGCGCGCGCGCCGGCCGCATCCACACCGCGCACGGCATCATCGAAACTCCCGTCTTCATGCCGGTGGGCACGCAGGCCACGGTCAAAGGCGTCATGCAGCGCGATCTGCGAGAGCGAACTCGACGCCCAGATCATCCTGGCCAACACCTATCACTTGTTCCTGCGCCCCGGCCACGAACTGATCCGCAAACTCGGCGGGCTGCACAAATTCATGTCCTGGCCGCGCGCCATCCTGACCGACTCCGGCGGATTCCAGGTCTTCAGCCTGAGCGATCTGCGCAAGATCTCCGAAGACGGCGTGCTGTTCCGCTCGCACCTGGATGGCGACGCGCACCTGTTCACGCCCGAATCCACGGTCGACGTCCAGCTCGCGCTCGGCAGCGACATCATGATGCCGCTCGACGAGTGCCTGGAATATCCCGCCAGCCACGAAGCCGCGAACCAAGCCATGCGCCGCACCGTGCGATGGGCGCAGTCCGCGTACCGGTACTTTTTGCGCCGGGCGGAGGAAACCGGATCGGCCTCCGCGCTGTTCCCCATCGTCCAGGGCTCCATGTTCGCCGACCTGCGCCGCGACTGCGCCACCGAACTGCTGGAACTCGACGCCCCCGGCTACGCGATCGGCGGGCTTTCGGTCGGCGAACCGCGATCGCTGAGCATGGAAATGACCGAGGCGACCACTCCCCTGCTCCCGCGCGACCGGCCGCGCTACGTCATGGGCGTCGGCATGCCGGAGGAACTGCCCGAATATGTGGCGCGCGGCGTCGACATGATGGACTGCGTCCTGCCCTCCCGCAACGCCCGCAACGGCTGCCTGTTTCACGTCGACTGGACGAGTGATCATCAAGCAGGCCCGCTACAAAGACGATCCCGGCCCCGCTTGATCCCAACTGCCACTGCCTTACCTGCCGCACTTACTCGCGCGCCTACCTCCGGCACCTTTTTCAGGCGGGCGAAATGCTATTTTCCACCCTCGCGACCATCCACAATTTGAAGTACTACCTTGACATGATGCGCCAAATGAGGCAGGCTATACTGCTTGGGAGATTTCGGGCCTATTTGGACAGCGTCCGCAATTCGGCGGTAGAATCGAGTTAGATCGTTCCGCCGCTGTACTCCTTGAAGTAATTTCCAATATTCCAAATGATGATTGGCTTATGTGATACTCGGAAACGGAACAGTCGTCCGTGACCATGACATACCTTCGCGTTCTTGATGCTGCAAACAGTCCACGCGGCAGCAGCCCCGATCATGGGCCTGCTTCTTCCCCTGGCTCTGGTGGCGATTTTTTACCTGCTGGTCTTCATGCCCATGCAGCGCCAGAAGAAGCAGCAGCAGCAGATGCTGAAGACGCTCGAGAACGGCAGCCAGGTGCTGACCACGGGCGGAATCATCGGTACTATCGTCAGCGTGAATCCGGACGATACGCTGACATTGCGCGTCAAGCCCGACAACCTGAAACTGCAAGTGGCGCGCAGCGCGGTGGCGAGCTTGATCACCGAAGAGAAAAGAAGAGCTGAGAGGCGCAGGGACATATCATGACTAGCAACATCAAAATCAGATTCGGCATCATCATCGCGGTTATCCTGGTCTGCCTGTATGGCGTGATCGGCATTCCCAAGTCCAAGGACGAGCTGCTGGCCAACTGGAAAAAGAACATCCACCTGGGGCTCGACCTGAGCGGCGGCACGCAACTGGTGATGCAGGTTCAGCTGCAGGATGCCTTCAAGGCGGCCGCCGACAGTGTGATCGAGGCGCTGACGCAGGAGCTGCAAAAGGACAACATCACTCCTGCCGGCGAGATCACCCGCAACGACCCAACGACGCATCGAGGACGCCGACAAAATCGAGATCGACGTCAAGGGCATTCCGAGCGACAAGAGCAGCCAGTTCCGCAGCATCATCAACGATCAGTTCCGCACATGGGTTCCCACGGCGCTCAACTCCACCGACTATAAGCTCACCATGAAGCCGAGCGACGCGCTCAAGCTGAGACAGCCGACACGATGAGCCAGACCATGGCCACCATCGAGCGCAAGATCAACGCTCTGGGCCTGGCCGAATCGTCGGTGCAGCCCACCGGGCGCAGCGACGCGGAGGCGGAACTGCTGATCCAGCTCCCCGGCGTCGACGATCCGGCGCACGTCAAGCAGTTGCTGCAGACGCAGGCCCAGCTCGAATGGGACAAAGTGATGGATGGGCCGTACAACTCGCGGGAAGAAGCGCTCTCCAAGCACGGCGGGATTCTGCCCTTGAACACCAAGCTGGTGCCCACCGCGGTGCGCGGCGGCCAGGCCAGCTGGTATCTGGTATCGCGCATTCCGGTGGTGCGCGGCACCGATATCCGGGACGCCAGCGCGGCCGCCGGCGAATTGAACCGCTGGGAGACGAATTTCGTCCTCACCCAGGAAGCCGCCAAGAAGTTCGGCGCCTACACCGAGGCCAATATCGGCCAGCGCGCCGCCATCGTGGTGGACGGCATCGTGATCAGCGCGCCCACCATTCAAAGCAAGATTAGCGACACGGGCAGAATCACGGGCGCCGCCAGCCAGGAAGAAGCGGCGGACCTGGCGTTGAACCTGCGCGCCGGATCGCTTCCAGCCGCGCTGACCATTGAAGAAGAGCGGACCGTGGGCCCCTCGCTTGGCGCCGATTCCATCCGGGAAGGTTTCGCGGCCGGCATCGCGGGCGTGGTGGCGGTGGTGCTGTTCATGCTGGTGTACTACAAGCGCTCGGGAATCAATGCTACCCTGGCGCTGGTTCTCAACGCGGTTATTTTGATCGCGGCGTTGGCTTATTTCGACGCGACGTTGACTTTGCCCGGCATCGCGGGCATCATTCTTACCATCGGTATGGCGGTGGATAGCAACGTTCTGATCTTTGAGCGCATTCGCGAAGAGCTGCGCGCCGGCAAGGCCGTGGTGGCCGCCGTGGATGCGGGCTTTTCCAAGGCTTTCCTGACCATTATCGACACGCACGTTACTACCATGGTATCTTGTGCGTTTCTGTTCATCTTCGGAACCGGCCCGGTGAAGGGCTTTGCGGTTACCTTGGTGATCGGCTTGGGCGCTAACCTTTTTACAGCTGTCTTTGTATCCCGGACGATTTTCGACGCGGAACTGTCCGGCAAGCGGCAGGTAGCGGCCCTGAGTATTTAAGAGATGAACATTTAAGAGATTTTTTACAGGCGGGAACCGTTTCCCCCAAGCTGGTGTCTAACTTTATCGGATGCTGGCGCTGCGACTGGTGACATGGAATTTTTCAAGCACTCAGATTTTGACTTTCTCGGCAAAAAGTGGCCGTTCATCATCCTCTCCCTCATCCTCACGGCGGCAGGCTTTATCAGCCTGGCCGTCAAGGGAGGCCCCCGCTACGGCATTGACTTTCGAGGTGGGGCGCTGATCACCGTCAGTTTTGCCAATCGCCCGCCGGTGGACAAAGTCCGCGCCGCGCTGTCGGGCAAGCTTCCCGTGGAAGTACAGGAGGTTTCCGGCCGGCCGGAGGACATCATCGGCATCGACGCGCAGCAGGACTCCGCGCTGGAGGCTTCGCGCCAGAAGGTGATCGAGAGCCTGGATGCCGCCTTCGGACAGCCGGCCAACGGCAAGTACAATATCAACTCGGGTGGCGCGGCCGCGCTGGCCGATCGTCTGCGCGATCCGTCTGGCGGCGGCCAGCGTTCCGATGTCGGATCAGCAACTGCAGACGCTGGCCGTCCAACATCATGGACTACCGGAAGCAGCATTCCGGGCTGATCAAGAACCTCGATGAGCTGGGTTCAGTACCAGGAGTCACCCCGCAGGTGCTGACCGTACTGAAGCAGCAGACGTATCCCGATCCGGTCGCCGTGGTCGGCACCGAAGTGGTGGGCCCCAAGATCGGCGCGGAGCTGCAACGCAAAGCGATTCTCGCGGTGTTGTATGCGCTGGGCGGAATGCTGGTCTACATCTGGTTCCGGTTCGAATGGATCTATGGCGCGGCGGCGGTGATCGCCGTATTCCACGATACGCTCATTACCATCGGTCTATTTTCGTTGTTCAACAAAGAGATCACGCTGACCGTGGTGGCCGCGCTGTTGACCTTGGTCGGCTACTCGATGAACGACACCATCGTCACCTTCGACCGTATCCGCGAGAATCTGAAAATCCTGCGCCGCGAGGAATTGGAGCCCCTGATCAACAAGAGCGTAAACCAGACCCTGAGCCGCACCGTGCTGACTTCGGGACTGACGCTGCTGACCGCTCTTGCCCTGCTTTTCTTCGGCGGCCAAGTACTAAATGGTTTTGCTTTCGCGCTGACCTGTGGCATTATCGTTGGTACTTATTCGTCGGTTTTTGTAGCTAGCCCGATCCTGATCTTCTGGCATAATTTCCTGGAGGGACGGAAGCGAAGTACGCAGAGGCGGCCCGGCTATCGCCCCGCCGGAAGGGGCCGGTGGCTCCGGTGGCCGCGCAGCGGCCAAGACCATCGACGCGCGCGGCCAAGAGATCGTGCGCCAGGCGCGGCAGCGACCGCCAAGGTGAAATAGGCGGCAAGAGTTTGTATGATGATTTCTGCACATGCAGGAAAAGGCAACTTTGGGACGAGGTGAGGCATGTTTGAGCAAAGCTTTGTAGGCACCGCGAAAACGAACAAGTCGTGGTCGGTGTTTCTGTCGTTCGGCGGTGCAGATCCTGGTGATCATTGTCGCGATTCTGATCCCGCTGATTTACACTGACACGCTGCCCCGCGCTCAGCTAACCAGTTTCCTGGTGGCGCCCCCGCCACCGCCTCCGCCGCCTCCTCCCCCGCCCCCGGCGCCGCCCAAGGTGGTCAAGGTCATCCCGCGCCAGTTCGACGCCGGCAAGCTGATGGCTCCCAAGACCATCCCCAAAGAGATCGCGAACATTAAGGAAGAGGAACTGCCGCCTCCGTCCAGCTCCGGCGTGGTGGGTGGAGTGGTGGGTGGAGTTCCCGGCGGAGCGCCCGGTGGCGTGCTCGGTGGCGTGCTCGGCGGAATTCCCAACGCGGCCCCTCCTCCGCCTCCGGTGAAGGAGAAACCGAAGGCCGGCCCGTCGCGTATCCGCGTGGGCGGCAACGTGCAGCAGGCCAACCTGATCCGCAAAGTCACTCCGTTGTATCCGGCCGCTGGCCAAGCAAGCCCGCATCCAAGGTGTGGTGCGTTTCACCGCCATTATCGGCAAGGACGGCACCATTCAGAATCTGCAATTGGTGAGCGGCCATCCGCTCCTGGTGGAAGCGGCTAAACAGGCTGTTTCGCAATGGCAGTACAAGCCGACGCTCCTGAACGGGGACCCGGTGGAAGTCGTCACCACGATTGAAGTCAATTTTACGTTGAGCCAATAGAAGTTTAAATTCAACTCGCAGGAGAATCAGATGTTTCTACAATTACAAGTTTGGTCGTTCATGCTTTTGCAGGACCAAGCTCCCAATTTCGACGTGCGCGGTATGTGGGACAACATGGGATGGGCGGCTAAGCTGGTCGTCATCCTGCTGTTCTTCATGTCCGCATGGTCGATCGGTGTGATGATCGATCGCGCCATCGCTTATAACGGCGCCCGTAAACAATCGCGCCAGTTCGCCCCCGCCGTGGCGGGAGCGCTGCGCGAAGGCAAGCTGGACGAAGCCATCAAAATCGCCGACCGTTACAACAAGAGCCATCTGGCTAAGGTTGTCGTGGCTGGCTTGCAGGAATTCCGCGCGCATCAGTTGAGCGCGGAAATTCCAGGTGAAGATATCGAAGCCTCCAAGCGCGCGCTGGAACGCTCGGAAGCCATCGTGCACGCCGAACTGAAGCGCGGCGTCAGCGGCTTGGCAACCATCGGATCCACGGCTCCCTTCGTGGGCTTGTTCGGCACGGTGGTCGGCATCATTCACGCGTTCCAGGGCATCTCGACGCAGAAGGCCACCGGTCTGGGCGCGGTGGCCGGCGGTATTTCCGAAGCCCTGGTCACCACCGCTATCGGTCTGTTCGTGGCCGTCCCCGCGGTGTGGGCGTTCAACTACTTCACCAACCGCATCGACGCGTTTGACGTGGAGATGGGCAACTCCAGCTCCGAGCTTCTGGATTATTTCCTGAAGCGCGTGGACGCGCACGCCGCGGCCAAGTAGTCCGCGCGCGTAAGCCACAGGAAGCGAAGTTTTAGTATGACTGCGAGTTGAATTCGGAAGGGGCGCGGCAGCCTATTTGAAGGCGCCGCGCCTCTCTTCCGAAAGGAGTTTGAAATGGAAAAGAAAAAAGCGCCCCCGCCCGTAGCCGACATCAACGTGACGCCCATGGTGGACGTCATGCTGGTGCTGCTCATCATTTTCATGGTCATCACGCCCATGCTCACCAAAGGCGTCAGCGTGGATCTGGTGAAGACCAAGAATCCCATCACCATGCAGGCGGCCGACAAGGAAGACGCGATCCTCATTTCGGTCACCCGCAACGGCGGTGTGTTCCTGAGCCCGGGCAATCTGAAGCTGTCCGGGCCGGATCAACTCCCCGAAAGAGTCCGGGATCTGCTCACCAACAAGATCGACAAGACGGTCTATATCTCGAGCCGACGCCCGCGCCCGGTATTCGGTGGTGGAGGACGTGGTCGACAACTTGCGCGCGGCCGGAGTGAACGAGATCGGTCTCATCACCGAAGAGCCGCACGAGAACAAGAAGCCCGGAACAACACGGCAGCCGCGCACAGTAAGAGTTGGCGCGTAGTTAGAGCCAAGATTTAGACAAGCGAGGTAACGAATTATGGCAATGGCAGTAGGCGGCCCCAAGAGCGGGCCACGATGCGACATCAACATGACGCCCATGATCGACATTCTGCTGGTGCTGCTGATCATCTTCATGGTCATCACGCCGCTGACGCCGCACGGTTTGGAAGCACTGGCGCCTGAACCGCCGGACAAGAAGAATCAGCCGCCTCCCGATCAGGATCGCACGGTGGTAATCGTCATCGACAAAGACAAGAAGCATGCACATCAACAACGAAGACACCGACATGGACAAGCTGGGTCCGCGTCTGGAGCAGATCTTCAAGACTCGCGCCGAGCGAGTGGTCTTCGTCAAGGGCGATCCCGATCTGGAGTATCAGACCGTGGCTCGCGCCATCGACGTCGCCAAGGGCGCGCAGATGGACAAGGTTGGTCTGATGACGCCCAAGCTGGAAGCGGGAAATTAGCCAGCGTAGAGAAGGTTGAGAAGCCAGGCGCAGCAGAATGCGCATGAAGCTCAGATATCGAATACCTAAGGTCTAACGTTCATGAAGAGCACAATATTGGTAGCGGGAATCGGATTGCTGATTCTCTTCGGAACGGGCTGCGACAAACTCAGGTCGCGCGATGCCCTCAACCACGGCGTGCAAGCCTACAAAGGCGCGCATTACACCGAAGCCGTGGATTACTTCAAGAACGCGGTGCAGCTGGATCCGGACAACACGATGCCGCGCTTGTACCTGGCAACCGCGTATATGAGCCAGTACATTCCCGGCGCCGACTCGCCGGAGAACATCCAGCTGGCAAACGAAGCCAAAGACGGAATTCCAAAAGGTTCTGGAGAAGAGCCCATCGGACACCACCGCGCTCGCTTCGCTGGCTTCGCTCAGCTATCAGCAGGCCCAAGGCATGCCGGACCTGGATGCGAAGCTGAAGAAGCTGGACGAGGCCAAGGAATGGTACCTGAAGCTGATCGCGGCCGATCCGCAGAACAAGGAAGGCTATCTACAGCCTGGCCGTTATCGACTGGGTGAAGTGGTACGCGGCCTGGATGAAAGCGCGCGCCGACCTCGGCTTGAAGCCCGAAGAGCCCGGTCCACTGAAGGACAAGAAGGTCAAGGCGGATCTGCAGGCGCAGTACAGCGCCGTCATCGACGATGGCATCAAGAATCTGCAGAAGGCCTTGGACATCGATCCGCAACTACGACGATGCCATGGCGTACATGAATCTTCTGATCCGCGAGAAGGCGGATCTGGATGATACGCCCGAACAGTACAAGGCCGACACCGACACCGCCGACAAGTGGGTGCAGAAGGCGCTGGACACCAAGAAGATGAAGGCGCCAGAAGGCGGCTGGCGGCGGCGCAACAGGGCGGCATCACCGCGGAAGACCAGAAGTAAACGTTCTCAACTAGAGCAAGCGGATCGGCTTGCTCTTCGCTCCGTCACCTGCCCGATGCGATAAGCGTCGGGCAGTTTCGTTTCCAGCGCCGCTGCATCGCTCTCGGGCAGCGCGATCAGCAATCCGCCGGAGGTTTGCGGATCGTACAACAAGATCGTCGAACTCGGAATTCCCTTCCACGCACGATGACGCGAACTCCCGATTGTTTTTCAGCCCGCCCGGGATGGCGCCCTGCCGCGCATATTCCACGGCGCCCGGCAGAAACTGAACCGCGCGCGGATCGATCTCGATGGTCACCTTGCTCGCCAGCGCCATCTCGCGCGCGTGGCCGATCAACCCGAACCCGGTCACATCCGTGCAGCCATGCACGTCGAACGCGAGCATCGCCTCGCAGGCCTCCCGATTCAGCTTCAACATGGATCGCGTGGCCGCCTCGACATCCGCCTCCTTCGCGATTCCCTGCTTCAACGCCGTCGAGATCACGCCGGTTCCGATGCGTTTGGTGAACACCAGCGCATCCCCCGGACGCGCGCCCGCGTTGGTCTTGATTCGATCCGGATGGATCAAGCCGGTGACTGCGAATATCCGAACTTGACCTCCTCGTCCTTCACGCTGTGGCCGCCCAGCAGCGCGCAATCGGCTTCGTGAATCTTCTCCGCCCCGCCCTTCAGGATTTCCGCCAGCTCATCCAGATCGCCTTGCGCCGGCCACGCAAGAATGGAAAGCGCGGAGATCGGCTTGCCGCCCATCGCGTAAACGTCGCTGAGCGCGTTGGCCGCCGCGATCGCGCCGAAGGTATACGGATCGTCGACGATGGGCGTGAAGAAATCGACGGTCTGCACCAGGGCACACTCCGGCGTCAGCTTGTACACGCCGGCATCGTCGGCGGTATCAAACCCAACCAGCACGTTTTCGTTCGCCCAGCGTGGGATCCGGGCGAGCACTTGGTCCAAAACCTTTGGACTCAGTTTAGAGGCTCAACCGGCCGCGGAAGTTTGGGCGGTCAGATGACCTTTTGTTGTGGGCACGAGACCAGCATACAAGAGATCGCCGGTCCCGCTCCCGCTCTACTTCGGTAAGCCGGCGAGAAAGGCGTTCATTTCACGCAAAACATCCGCCTCGTTCGACAGAAAAACATAATGATTGGCATGCGGCAATCGCACCACCCGCGCCGAAGGTACCCCATTTTCGAATGCCTTGGCTTGTGCTTCGGTGCTGGCTTGATCGCGCGCCTCGAATGCCGCACGGACGGCCGGATCGTTCCCCATCAGCGCTCCCATATCGTGCGGGACAGCGTAGATCGCCAGCACCGGAACGTGAATTTCGGTGTATTTCTGTGCGCCCGCCATGATGGCCGCAGCCGCCGCTTGCGGAGGAGCCTGCGCCTGGGCGGCGAGCAACGCGGGCGGCATCGCTGCAAGCTCTTTTTGCCGTTCCCGCAGGTCCCTTTCGAAACCCGGGAGCACGGTCTCCTGGATCAAAGGACGTGTGTCAGCCGGTCCTTTGCCGGGCTGCAACTGCTCCAGTTTTTTCTGGAGGTCCACCAGATCGATGTTGAGATTGCCGTGTGTGCGATCGTAATAGGCGTAAGCATATCCGGCATCCAGGTAGATCAACCCCGCCACCTTTTCGGGATGCCGCGATCCCACCGGGCTCAACTCCTGGCCGCCGATGGAGTGCCCCACCAATACCGGCCGGTCCAGCTTGAGCGCGTCCATCACGGCCAGCACGTCGTCGCCCAGCCGATCGGCCGAATAGTTCGTGCCGTTGAGCGCGGGCGAGCTGGAAGTGCCGAATCCCCGCCGGGTGATTCCGTATACGTGGTATCGGCCGGTCAGTTTCAGCGCGAATTTGTCGAACCGGTGGGCATTGTCCCCCAGCCCCGAGAGCAGAATCAAGGGCCGACCGGTGCCGCCCCAATCGAGCACTTCCAACTTGACGTCTTTATCTACTGTGACGAACTGGATGGTGTGCGGCGTCGGATCGAGCGGCCATGCGGTTTCCTTGGTCGCGCGCCGCAGTTCCAGCGGCAAGGGCAGGCCTTGCGACCAGGTTCCCGCGATTGAAGCCCCATCCGCGCTGAGCTTGCCTTCGAAGGTGCCTCGCACCATGGGGACCGTCAATTTCACGCTGGATCCCTCCAGCGTGACAGAATCCACCGAAATCGCGTTGGTGCTCTGGTCGATGCTATACATCGTAGCCTTCCAACCGCCGGCGTCGCCTCTCGCGATTTCCATCACCACTCGCAATTGCTGAGGTCCCGCTTGGAGCGTTCCCTGCCAGCGGCCTGAAATATCCTGCGCGCACAGAGCGTTCGCCGCGAGCGTCAGCAGCACAATAATCCACACTTTTCCCAGTTTCATGGGCGGTCTCCTCCCGCAAAAAATTGCGATTGTTGTTACGACGCCAACTGCCTGGCGATTGTTGCCGTTTTCGTGTAATCTGTCCGTAAGGAGTGCCGCAAATGATGGTTCGACTCCTGCTACTGCTCGGTCTCGGGGTTGCCGGCATGTTCGCTCAACCCAACCTGTACGGACCAGTTTCGACGCATCTCAGGGCCGGCGATTTCGCCCCCGAGATCGTATTTACGCGAATATTGAGCCAAGGAAGCGCTTCGGCCTGGACTTCGGAAAGCCTTTCGGGACAGATCTCCGTGCTGGTTTTCTATCCCGGTACTTCGCATAACTTGCAATCTGTATCGCGATGGAACGCGCTGGTCGGGCAGTTTGCCGGCAAGCCAATTCAATTCGCTTGGATTACCGGGGAAAAGGAATCCACTCTTCTGCCGTGGATGGAGGAGCATCCCGTGAAGGGATGGGTATTTTACGATCCGGACGGCGCCACCGGACGAGCGTATGGATTGGAGATGCCCGCGGCAGTGATCGTGGGCGCCGATCGGAGAATTGCGGGTTTTGACGACTCCATGCTGCCGGAATCAGGAACGCTGACAGCGGCTCTGGAAGGCCGCATCACCACCGCACCACCGGAGCTTACCCCGGCCGCTCTCAAAGCTTTTGACGAAAGTGGCATGGTTCGTTTGCAAGCGGAGTCGCCCCGCATGCCCAGTCCCGACGACTATAAGCCGGATTTCCCGCCATCCTACACGGTCCATATTTCACCGGCGAAAAGCCAAGACGCAGGTGACTTCGCGGACAACACTTTTCACAGCTTTCAAAGCGTTACGCTGAGAAATCTCGTCTCGCAACTGTACGAAATCAATCCCATTCGCGTCCGTTTGCCTCCCGCTCTCGACAATGACGAGCATTACGATGTCGCGATCGTGCTCCCGGACCGCGAAAGCAAGGAGAGCGTCAACAATCGCGTTCTCCGGGGAGTGCAGGATTACTTTGCCGTCATAGCCGCGCGCCAGGAGATTCTGTCGGATGTTTATGTCGTCACAACGGCCGGCGGGAAACCTCCCACGCCTGTCGCCCGCCCCGACGACGATTCCGGTCTTGTGGGGGCCCAATTCGGCAGCGTGGACTTTCAAACTCCCAACGCGGCTCTTTATCCGGACGTCTTCCCGGACTGGCCCAAACCAGTCGCTCTTGATGCCGTTAGCGGCATCGCAGTCGAAGGCACGCTGGACGATTTCTGCCATACGCTAGAGATGGGGCTGGACCGCCCGGTGGTCAACGAAACCAATATGCAGGGCCAGTACGCGTTTCAACTGAAGTCCGCGGCTGGCGCTCACAACGATTTTCTCGATCGCCTGCGCGATCAATTCAACCTCAGCATCACTCCGGCCCAACGGCGCGTCGAAGTAGTGACGCTTACGCCTCGCTGATCCGCTGTCGCGATCCACGAGCGGATTCCATCGACGGCCACAAGCCGCTCACCGTGCCGGTGACTTGTGAAGCAGCCGGTCTCCTCGCTGGTGCTCTTCGTGCTCCTTCGCGATCACGCGCCTGCCGTTTGCTATTTGAGTGGTTCTGGCCTCGCGATTTGGCCTCAACCAGAAACAAAACCGTGTACGCCGTGCTTCGATTCGTTTCCACCCGTCAGCGACGATCCTTGCAAAACTCAGGTTGAAACACCGCCTTAGGTTCGCTTCGCTGCGCCAAGGTTCATGTCCCGCAGTAACTGTTCCACAGTAGATGGCCGCCCCTTCTTCCGTTCTGCTCGCCGCAGCGCGCTCAAGAGACGCTTGGCATTGGAATGAGCGCGACATCGGGCGAACCGCGCCTTCGCACAATCACCACTTCTTGATCCGCACCTACTTGATCCAGCACGCTGGCCAGGTTGTCCCGCAGCCGCCTATAGGTGGTTTGAATGGCCATTCCGCTACTTCCGCGCCTCTCGAAACAGCGCAAACACAGCGCCTTGCGGATCGGCCAGCATCGCTATCCGCCCCACGCCTTCGAAGTCCATGGGACGCAGCACGATCCTCGCGTTCATCTCTTTGGCCTTTTGAAACGTCTTATCCACATCGGCCACTGCAAAATAGATGAGCCAATGCGGAGGATCCTTCGGATTGTTCTGATGCGCGGGCGGTACACCGCCGATATACTTTTCCCCATTCACGATGTGCAGGTAGCCGGACCCTTCCCCTTCCCCTTCGCCCGCCTTCAGCTTCCATCCGAACAAACCTTCGTAAAACGTTTTCGCGCGCGCCTGATCCGGCGTGATCAAATCCGTCCAGCAGAACGCGCCTGGCTCTCCCGTCACGCCCACACCGATTCGCTTCTTTCCTTCCCATAGCGAGAAGAACGCGCCGGTGGGGTCCTGAATCAGGGCCGCTCTGCCCCGATCCATTACATCGAAGGGCGCTTCCACCACTTTGCCCCCGAGTTCGGCGGCCTGCTTCGCCGCGGCATCGGCGCTCGCGACGGCTACGTACAGATGCCAATGGGGCGGCACACCCGTCGCGGTTTCGCTCGGATTGATGGCGAATGCGCCCGCGGCAACCCGGCCATCGAGTTCTAACAAAGTATAAGTCTCACCCGGACGGGTGGGAACGTCCCGCACAGTCCAACCGAAAAGCGCGGAATAGAAACTCTTCGCAGCACTCTGATTTGAGGTTGCCAGCTCAATCCAGCACAAATCGCCCGCTGCATACTCTTCAATAGTCGGCATGACTGGATTATAGTTCAGTGCCGGCAAAGTACTGGCCTATGATGGAGAGAGATGACGGAAATGGTGGCGCTATTATGACCTCTCGCATCCTGCTCCTTCTCTCTCTCGCCCTGGCCTGCACCGCGCAGCAAGGCCCTCCCGAGAACCCGATCCCCACCGAAATCCCGCAAGAGGTTCGGCTGCCGAACGGCAAGCTGCAACGTGAAGAAATCCTCAAGGCGGATTATAAAAAGAATCTCGAAGACGCCCGCGCATTGTCCAAATTAGCCGACCAACTGGCGAGCGATTTGGAAAAGAGCGACTACAATATTCTTTCTGTCGGCACACTCAAAAAGACGGAAGACATCGACCGGCTCGCTAAGCGGATTCGCGACCGGCTGAAGCGCTTTTGATCAGTGCAAATGCTAAGAGGGGCCAATCGGGGCTGACCCTGGCCGAGCAGCACGCGTGTTTGATGAGATAATTCGAGACAGATGTATTCCGTCGGCCGCCAGTTTGCCACTGCCTTCGTTCTTTTGTTGCCGCTAGCCGCTCAGACATCGGACAGCCGGGCGCCTGGAACTCCGGCGCAGGATCAGGAAGCGCCCACCTTCTCGACAGAGGTAAAGGTGGTGAATGTTCTAGCCACGGTGCGAACCAAATCGGGGCAAATCGTGAATGATTTGAGCAAGGACGATTTTTCCCTGACCGAAGACAAGCGGCCGGAGAACATTCGCTATTTTTCGCGCGAAACGGACCTGCCGCTCACCATCGGCCTGATGGTGGACACCAGCATGAGCCAGGCACGCGTGCTCGATAGCGAGCGCAGCGCCAGCTTCGAATTTGTGGATCAGGTTTTGCGCGAGGGCAAGGACAAAGTGTTCGTCGTGCAATTCGACATGGCGGTGATGACGCGCCAGAAGCCGACCTCGTCCCGCCGCGACCTGGAACAATCGCTGCCCTACGTCGACACCCCCAGCCGGAGCGAACTGGAAGCGCAACGGGGTGGTGGGACGCTGCTATTCGATGCGGTGGTGAAAGCTTCGCGGGAGATTATGAGCGGCCTGGGGAATCGCAAGGCCATGATTATCCTGTCGGACGGAGGAGACAACGGCAGCGACGAGACCCTGACCTCCGCCATCGAAGCCGCGCAGCGCGCCGACACGATCATTTATTCCATCCTCTTCTCGGACGCCACCTATTACGGAGGGTTCGGAGATGGCGGAGGCAAGGCCGCCATGATGCGCCTGGCCAAGGAGACGGGCGGCTCCTTTTTCGAGGTATCGAAGAAGCAAAGCATCGGGCAGATCTTCGGAATCATCGAGCAGGAGCTGCGCAGCCAATACAACCTGGGATTCGTTTCCGATCAGCCCGTGCGCGTTTCCGAATTCCGCAATCTGCAACTGACGGTGAAGCGGAAGGATCTAGTGGTCCAGGCGCGGGACCGTTACTGGGCTCAGCGCTAACCGCTGCCGGGCGGCCAGGCGGTCCGAAAGCACGCGAGCTGTCAGCAAAGCACCGGATAGAGTAGCGCTCAATCCAATCGACATCTTCTTGCCCGAAAGAAAACAAACCACGGTCAGCGCCAGCGATGCCACAAAGAGCAGGTTGCTCAGCGGCGTGAGCGGCGCGGCCGGCTTCGGCTGCTTAGCACGGCGTGCTAAGCGCTTCGCCGCCCCAGGCACCACTTGGCCGCAGACGTAGCACTCCGTGTCCTTTCTCGTAATGATGCCGTTACATTCGTTGCAGCGTGCCATGTCTCAATTAAAGTCGCCCGCGGCCTATGCGTCCATAGAACGGCTGTACCTTCTTTCGCTGGTACTTTCGTTCCTGAAAATTAAGGGCGCTTTCGAAGATTAGAACAGGAGCTTCAGGGCGAACTGGATCTGCCGCGCCGGGTAGGTGCTGCGAATCTGGCCAAACGCGCTGTTGTTGCTGATGGTATTGGGGATCCCGAAATTGACGTTGTTGAGTACGTTGAAGAACTCCGAGCGGAACTGCGCCTGAATATCCTCGTGAATCCGGAAGTTTTTGTCGACGCTGAGGTCCCATTGCTCAAAGCCAGGAGCGCGAAACGCGTTGCGTCCCAAAGCGCCAAATGGATCGCTGGCGGATGACGGGACGGAGAACGTGTATCCGGCGAAATAGGTATTGAGCATCTGCGCTGTGCTCTGGCTGGCTGCGCTTCCGCTCACGTTGGGCCTCAGGAACGGTTCGCCTCGATAATCATTAGAAAGGCCACTCACAGCGTACGCCGAGGAGGGGCTGTAATAAACGTTCAGAGGTTGTCCGGTGTGGGCGGTATTGATGGTGTTCAGCTCCCAGCCCCCGATAACCGCGTCCACGAAGGGGTTCACGCTCGAAGCGAAGTCCCTGCCCTTGCCGAACGGCAGTTCGTAAACCACGCTGGTAACGTTGTTGAGCTTCACATCGAAGCTGGAAGGGCCGCGCTCCGCTCCCAAATCGTGAATGTTCTGCGGATTGGCTTCGACGTAGCCGGAGAAATACTCGAGGGCCTGTTCAGAGTCGCCCAGCGCCTTGCCCCACGTGAAAGAATTCAGGAAGTACAATCCGTGCGAGAAGCGATGCTCCACGCGGACCGAAAGCCCGTTATAGTCGTTGTCGCCCGCCGTATCCACCCACGTGATGGGGCCGAAGGTCGGGACCGGTTCGCGCGCTTGCACGCCCAGAGATCCGCCGGGAGCATTCGGCGTAGCCTGGTTATAGTCGGCGATAATCGGCAGATTCAGGCTGTGGTTGCCGTTGTAGACGACTTCCAGTACCGTATTCAGTCCGAGCTCGCGTTGCACGGAGAAGAACCAGTTCTGAATGTACGGCCATTTAGAGTTGGGAGGAAGGTAGACCACGTTCGAATTCGCCGGGTTGAAGTTCGCGGGGTCGTCGATTCCTGTGGTGAAGCTGTTGTAGGTGGTCAGGAAGTTGGCGGGCACGGGACCGCCCGCGGGGATGGATTGGTCGATTACGCCGAACAGGGCTTGTGGCGCGTTGATACCTTCCAGCGCGCTTCCCACGCGATTGAAGAACGTGTAGCTGATCCCGTAGCCGGCGCGAATGACCGTCTTGGAATCGAAACTGTACGCCAAACCGAGGCGTGGCGCAAAGTCATGATATTCGGGGTGAACCAAGCTGCGGTTGTACATGCTGCCGCTGCTGGCTTTGATCATTGTATCCGTGTTTGGATCGAAGTCCGAATAGTTATTGTCGCGCTCGAACAGCGGCGTGGCGTATTCCCAGCGCAGCCCTACATTCACAGTCAGCTTCGGCGTGACGCGAAAATCATCCTGCGCGTAGAGGGAATTGACGTGCTGGCGAAGATTGACCACAGCGTCGTTTCCCAGATTGATAATGCTCGGCGTGCCGAAGATGAAATCGGCGAGATTGTAGCTAGTAGCGTCGCTCGCAATAGTGCAGCCGGATGCCTGAGCTAGTTCGGCGCAAGTGGGCTTGCTGAATTGTCCCGTATATTGATCTTCCCCATATAACGGATTCACGTCCAGGATTTCGGTTCGCACGGCCAGAAACTCGTAGCCAAACTTGAGCGAGTGCCTGCCAAGGACCCACGAGTAATTTAACTTGGGATCGAACGATGTCGGGTTCTGAAACTGCGGATTGCTGGTTTGCTGTCCGAGTTGGGAAAACCCGCTGATGTTCTGCGAGTTCAATCCGCCGGTCAGACTGGGAGAAGTCGGCAAGCCGGGAATACCGTACAGAGCTTCCATGCTGGGGCCACCCAGGTACGCTGGGGTTTTTCCAGCCAGCACGTGGTCGAAACCGAAGCGCGCCTCCAACAACGATGACGGCGTCATGGTCCAGGTGTAGCCAATGGAAGCATTCTGATCGATGGAGTGGATGTAACCGTTGCCGTCGCCGCCCGAAGGACCGGGGATGTCGGGCTCGTAATAGTCGAGATCCTTGCGCTGGCTCCAGCGCACGAATGCGGTCATGCGGTCGTTGATCTGGCCGTCGATCTTGGCATCGTATTTGTCGCCGTAATCGCGGATTAGCAAAGAATCTCCGTAATTGCTCGCGCGTCCGGGTCCGTTGGGCGCGGGGAGTCCGGCGAGTACGGCGGCTGCGAAGGGATTCAGAGTAGAAACTGGAATGTGAGTGTTCGCCGGATACAAGGTCTTGGTGAGTGCGTCATACACTGGCACCGGCAGAATTCCCGCGCGATCGTTCATATTTGGAATCGAATCGAAATTGAAGTAATGCTGCAACTGCCGAAGACCTTCGTAGTCGCCGAAAAAGAACAACTTGTTCTTGATCAGCGGGCCTCCGATCGTAACTCCGAACTGATTGCGCTGTAGGGGCGGCTTCACGAAAACCGCCGAGCCGAAATCGTATCCGGCCGCGTTCAGATCCGTGTTGCGCAGAAACTCATAGGCGCTGCCATGAAACTGGTTGGTGCCCGATCGCATCACCGCATTCACCACCGCGCCGCCGACGCGTCCGTATTCAGCGCTGTAGTTGCTGGTGATGACGCGAAATTCAGCCACGGCATCCGGCGAGAGCTGAATCACCTGTGCGGAATATCCCTGATTGCTGGTGCCGTACGCTGTATTGTCCATGCCGTCTAACAGAAAGAAGTTGTAAGTGCTGCGCATCCCATTCACGTTGAACGCGCCCTCGCGGGGCGTGCCCGTGGGTCCGAACGAAACCGCGATGGGCGATTTTACGGTGTTCGTCGCGAGCAGCGCCAGGTCGATAGGATCGCGACCGTTCAGGGGCAGTTCCACCGCAGCTTCGGTGCCGACCACTTGGCTGTGCTCGCTCGAATCGGTGGTCAGCGTGGATGCCGCAGCGGTGAGATTTACGCTTTGCGATATCTCGCCGACGGTCAGCGTCATGTCGACGCGCTGGCGCGCGTTCACTTGCACGCGAATATCTGGAGCACTAGCCACCGAGAAGCCGGCGTGCTCCACTTTCACCGTGTACACGCCCACCTGGACGTCGAAGAAGTCGTATTCTCCATTTTCGTTCGTGGTGGTTTTGGCTTCGATGCCGGTTTGCTGATTCGTCAGAGTGACGGTTGCGTTCGGCACGGGGGCATTCGACGGATCGTGAACCGAGCCAAGAACTTCGGAAGTTTCAAATTGGGCGAACAACGTTGGCGCCGCAAGAAGACACACGAAGAGCAAAGTGACGGAAGGGAATCGCCTCATCAGAACCTCTTGGCGATCCTAGCAAGCGAATATTTCGGCGTCGTTACGGGCCGATTACGGATCTATCGCTGTGACTGTTAGCCGCCCGACGTGCGCTCGACGTGGCCGCCGAATTGGAAGCGCATCGCCGAGAGCAGCTTATCGGCGAAGTCGCTTTCGCCGCGCGATGTGAAGCGCTCGTACAGCGCCGCGCTCAACACCGGAACGGGCGTGCCTTCGTCGATGGCGGCGTTGATGGTCCAGCGGCCTTCGCCCGAATCGGAGACGCGGCCGGAGAATTTCTCGAACGATTTCTGATCCAGCAACGAGATTGCCGTGAGATCGAGGAGCCAGGATGCCACCACGCTTCCTCGGCGCCATACTTCGGCGACATCGGCCAGATTGAAATCGTATTGGTAGTGCTCCGGATCGCGCAGCGGAGTGGTTTCGGCGTCCGCTTCGCGCGACGTCTTGCCGACATTGGCGTGATGCAGAATGTTCAAGCCTTCCGCATAGGCGGCCATGATGCCGTATTCGATCCCGTTGTGAACCATCTTCACGAAGTGTCCGCCACCCACCGGTCCGCAATGCAGATAGCCGTCTTCGGAGGTGCCGCCGACCTTATCGCGGCCCGGCGTACGATCGATGTTGCCGCGTCCGGGCGCCAGCGCCTTGAAGATTGGATCAAGATGCTTCACGATGTCGGTTTCGCCGCCGATCATCAGGCAATATCCGCGCTCCAGACCCCAAACGCCGCCGCTGGTGCCGACGTCCGCATAATGGATGCCGCGCGGCTGCAACTCCTTAGCCCGGCGAATGTCGTCAATGTAATACGAGTTGCCGCCATCGATTATGATGTCGCCCTTTTGCATGCGCGAGGCAAGGTCGCCCAGCGTGGAATCCACCACCGCTGCCGGGACCATCAGCCATACCGCGCGCGGCGGTTTCAACTTGCTCAGGAACTCGTCGAGTGAGTTCGATCCCGCAGCGCCATCCTTGCCGAGTTCCGCGACGCTGCCGGCATTCCTGTCATAAACGACGCACTCATGCCCCGCTTTCATTAGCCGGCGCACCATATTCGCGCCCATTCGTCCCAAACCGATCATGCCAAGTTGCATACGATCCAGCATAGCAGCGCCGGTCACACAGTTAAGACATCATCGAGAATCTGGAGTAATTGGCCGGCCTGCTCGCTGGTGAGAATGTAGGGAGGCAGAAGCCGTAGCACGGTATCGTGCGTACAGTTCAAGAGCAGGCCGCGTTCGAGAGCCCGGATGACGAAGGCGTGCCCAGGGCGCGAGAGTTGAATCCCGAGCATCAAGCCTGCGCTGCGTATCTCAGTAACGATGGGACGCCGGTGGCTGATTTCATCCAGCCCGGCGCGCAATTGAGCACCGATTTGGCGGATCTTCGGCAGCAGATCGTCCAGCAGCGAGAGAAACTCAAGCGCCACGCGGCAGGCCAACGGACCTCCCCCGAATGTAGTCCCGTGCAAGCCTGGCGGGAGCGTTTGCGCGGCCTGCTCTGTGAACAAAGTTGCTCCTAAAGGAAGCCCGGCGGCCAGCGGTTTGGCGGTAACCAGAATGTCCGGCCGGATGCCGGACCATTCATATGCGAAGTGGCGGCCAGTGCGCCCCAAGCCGCATTGTGTTTCGTCGGCCACCAGCAGCGCATGATGGCGCGTCGCCAGTTCGCGCGCGAGTTGCAGGAATTCAGCAGTCAAAGGATAGATGCCACCCTCGCCCAGCACCGGCTCGACGATCAGGGCGGCGGTGTCGTGTGTCACCGCGTTCGCGAGACCGATGTTGTCGTTCGGATCGACAAAGGTGACCTGCGGCGCGAGCGGACCGAAAGGCCGCTGATATTTGGGTTGCCCGGTAATCGCGAGCGATCCAAACGTTCGTCCGTGAAATGAATTGTTCAGCGCCACCAATTTCGTTTTCCTGAGATGTATCGCGCGGCCGTGGGCGCGAACGGCCTTGAGCGCGGCCTCCATAGCCTCCGTGCCGGAACTCGAAAAGAATGCCCGATCCAATCCGCTTAGCCCGCACAGACGCTCAGCCAGTTCGCCTTGATACGGATGGTAGACCAAGTTCGACGTGTGAAGGCAGTGCTGGGCCTGACCCAACAGCACCTCCACGATCCTCGGATGCGAATACCCGAGCGCGTTCACTCCGATGCCCGTGATGGCATCCAGATAGCGATTCCCTGCGGAGTCGAAGACGTAACAGCCCCGGCCCGAGGTGACAAGGAGCGGGTATCGCTCGTAAATTTGCAGCAGGAATTGCCGCTCTTTTTGCGCGACCGATGCCAGGTCCGGAAGAACTTGTGTGGGCGTCATAATCGGAGCTTAAGACGCAGGCTGTTAATATATCCAATATCCAGATCAACGCCTTTCCATATGCTTCGCGTATCACGCTTGCGACGACAATCAATTACGAAACCCGATGCGGGCGCGGGCAATCTCTTATGTGTGGGTGTTCTGACGCCGGCACCATTTTCTCTTGCGCCCGTAGATTCACGTAAGAGCGCTCCGCGGCTGCCTCAACGGCTGCCCCAATTGGATACGCTGCGTGGTTTCCTGCTCGTATGGATGACCTTAACGCACCTTCCCACCCGCGTCAGCGCCTATTCGAATCAGATGGTGGGATATGTGTCGGCGGCGGAGGGTTTCATCCTTCTGGCGGCCATCCTGGTGGGGCGAATTCAGCAAGGGGCCACGGAGAAATTCGGCGCGCCGGCGGCTCGATGGAAACTATGGCGTCGCGCCCTGCGAATCTATCGTTACCATTTAGTGTTGCTCGGGTTTGCGTTCTCCGCAGGCGCGGCGGCGGCGGCCTATTTCCATCGCGTGCCACTGCAGAATCTTTTGGACTTCTTCCTGCAACACCCCGCGCAAGCACTCATCGCAGCCCCAGTATTGCTTTACAACCCACCGCTTCTCGATATTCTCCCGATGTATATCGTCTTCATGCTTTTCACGCCATTAATCTTGTGGTTGGCGGAGCGGCGGGGATGGCGGCCAGTCTTGATCGGAAGCGGCGCGATTTGGCTATTGGCGCAGGTTGGCTTGCGTGGATGGATCTACACCGCTGCGGCGCACTTGGGATTTTCGATTCCGCTTAACGAAACGGGCGCGTTCGATTGGTTTGGATGGCAGTTCCTGTGGACCGCCGGATTATGCCTGGGCAGCGCCAGATCGTCCACGCTTTTTTCCAAAGCGCGCATTCGGAGCTGGGTGGTTTGGCTATGCGCTGGTCTCGCTGTGGTGCTGTTCGTCTGCCGGCACACCGGCTTCGATGTCCTGACCGGCCCCACGCTTTTTGATGCTCTGGTGGACAAGTGGAAACTAGGGATTTTTCGGCTGATCGACGCCGCGACTATCGGCGTCCTGCTGGTGAAGTTCGGTTCGCCATTGGCTGACACCTGGTTGGGTGAGCGCCTGGCAACGCTGGGACGGGCATCGCTCGAAGTATTTTCGGCCCATTTGGTAATGTGTTTTGTGGTCCTCGGGATGGGCAGCGGGCCGGATGCACAGTTCCCGTGGTGGCAGGATGGCCTCATTCTGGCAATCGCGATGTTTGGCCTGTTTATGGTGGCCGGATACGTTGAAAGAGGCCGCAGGCGGCCGCCGAGATTACTTGCCGATGTAGATCTGCCCGAACGCGTTGTCCACGCTGACGCTGGCGGCATTCGATGAATAGGGCCCAACCGGCACTTGAATATTGATCTGAGTGATGCCCGCAACCAAGCCGTCCGCCGCGCCTACGAATTGCGGCTGCACCTGATTTCCGTTGATATAGGCTGATATCGACGTCACCGGCACGGGAAGCGGCGGCGCGCTGACGCTGCCGTCCTGGCTCAGAGGCGACGTGAGACCAAGGCCGGTGACATAGAACGTCACCACTGACCCCTGCGGCGCGGGATGGTCCGCTGAATTGATGGTTCCGTCCTGATTGATGATCTCAATGATGTATGGCGCGCTCGCCAAAACGCCGACGCGCACCGGGTTCGACTTTTGTCCATCCACCGTGACCGTCAGCAGTGGCGCCCCGGTGATCTCAAACGGCGTGAAGCAGACAATCAGGCCGTCTTGGACCGAGATCAGCGGCGCGATGTAGCCATCGAACGACACGCTAGTGGATCCAACCTGAAACGGGAGCCGGCCGGTAGCATCGAGCTGAGCCATTACAGTCGTGCTGGGCCCCAAATGCTGCCCGATAATACTGATCAACTCACCGGGAGCGATTCCGTAACTGAACGCCGGCGGAGTTGCAGCGGCGTTCGACACCGGCCCCACCGAACTGATGATCACGGGCGGTGTGCCGGTGGGATCCATCTTCACCAGAGAGACTGCGTCCCCGTAGAGCAAGTTTTTATGCGGAATGCCTGAATACTGGCTACTGCCCGCGACGTAGATCGCCCCGGTTGGGTCCACGGCAAGATAACCGCCATCGCTGTAGCTCGAAAAAAGCAACTGGGACAAGTCAGAACTAAATTCGCTCACAAAGTACGATCCCGTTCCACTCAATTCATAGGGCATCACTAACGGGAAATCCAGGGAAGGAAACCCACCCAACCAAACCTTGCCGTCCGGCGCCAACACAAGGCTGATTCCAGATCCGTTACAGGGGCCACCGAAGTACGTTAGATATTGGGCGCTGGAGAACGCTGGATCGAGTTTCAACACAAAAGCATCGGAGGGGCCGGTCGGGCCCACGCCCGGTCCGATACTCACTATCTGACAATTTTCGTTGATTTGCGTCTGATACGCGCCAGGTGTTGCGCCTGGAGTGATGCCGCCAGTGGAACCAGTGATGTAAGCGTTGCCCGACGAATCCAGCGCCAGCGCGCTGGCATCGGTACCGAAGCCGCCGCCGATCAATGAACTGGCGATCACTTTGTCCCCGGCGGCGCTCAATTTCGTGACAAATCCGAAGGTAATCGGATTCGGATAGGTGGTGCTGGCCGTGTTCCCGCCGGGAAACGCCGATTGATATGCGTTGGCTGAAACGGGGAAATCGGGCGACGTGGTGTTGCCCACCACCACGGCTTCATCCGTTGAATCGACGGCAATGCCCTGCCCCACGCTTCCGCAGGAGCCGGTGAGGAAACTGGAATAGACCAAGCCGCTGCCATCCGTCTTGAGCTTACTTACGAACCCATTGATTCCGGTGTTCGGAGTGGGCGGCAAAGGGTTCGAGATCGGGCGCTGGCACATCGTCGCGGGCGCCTTGGGCTGAGGAACGTTGGCTGTGGTGGGGAAATCGGGCGACGGCGTGGTGCCAGTGATATACGGTGAACCCGAAGCATCGATCGCGAGGCCGCTGATGCTCACACCCTGCGATGCACCAATAATGCTGGAATAAATCGCTTGGGAACCATCCGCGCTCAGCTTCGCCACAAAGCCGCTCGTGGATACCGGCGAAGCCTTGGAGATGTTTTCGGTAACCGGAAAGTCGGGCGATGCCGTGTTGCCGGCGATGATAGCTTCGCCTTGCGCATCCACTGCGATGGACGTGATCCCGTCCTGGAAACTGCCACCGAAGAAGGTGGAGTAAAGCATCTGGGAACCGTCGGGACTCCACTTCACCACGAAGGGAACCGTGGGAGAATCCACACCCGCGAACACCTGATTACCCAGGCCGAGCAGCACGTTTGGGTTCGGACGTGGCGGCAAAACGTTCCAGGTTGCTCCATGATCCAGGCTGACTTCGATCTGAGTATAAGTGGCGAAATAGAGATCGCCAGTGGACGAATCGATGGCGAAGGACTGGATGTAGACACCTGGCGCAAGGGTGGGCGAAATCGTAGTGAAGGTCATGCCTCTGTCGGTGCTGCGCTCTAAGCCGTCGCCATCGATGACATAAATGTTGGATGGATTGTTGGGATCGATCGTGATGGATTTCGCTCCCAGAAGATACTGCCCCGATAGTTTCTGCCAGGTCATGCCGCCGTCCGGGCTTTTGAAAAAGATGCCATTGCCGTCGATCACGTAGAGGTCGCTGCCGCCCGGCGCCAAGGTGAATATGATTGTGTCGCGGTATTGTCCGGCCGGTGGTTCGCCGGGATATGCGGGATTCAATTGCTGCCAGGTGGCGCCGGTATCCGTGCTCGTATAGAGGAAGTTATTTGGATTCGCCGTCGTGGCGTAAAGAAGATTGTGATCGACGGCGCTCACCTGAACTGACACCACGTTGACCGCGCCGTTACCTGCAACCGCCATTCCGGCATCATTCTGACCCGCCAGTTGGCCGTTCGAGTTCATGGAAAACAGCCCGAGCGAGGTTGCGATGTAAGCATGCGAGGGATCGATTGCATCGACAGAAATCGCCTGCACGGTCGGGGTCCCATACGGACTAAGCAGGGGCGTGGTTGGAACAAAGCTGGCGCCATGGTCGCCACTGTAGAAAATGCCATTCGGCGTAGCCACGTAGAGGACGTTGCCATCGGAGGTCCCGCCAATCGCAGTAGCGGATACCTGGGTCCCCACCGCGATCGGCGTAACGGATTGGCCGCCATTGGAATAAGCGAGCAGCGGCGGCTGAACCCTGGCCTTGCTCCCATTGGTGGACGGAAAATCGATGGAGTTGGTGCTGCCGGTGACGTAAACGTTCCCCTGCGTGTCCGTAGCGATTGGGCCGCCCATATCGGATCCGGTCCCGCCGAAATACTTCGTGTAGACTATCACCGGATCTATGGTCAGCGGCACGCCGCGGTCATGCTTGCCCAGCTCGAACCCGATTTCGTTGGCGGCAAGCAGCATGTACTTCGCGGCCACTTCCCGGCGATGACCATGATTTGTTTGAAACACGCGCGGCGCAAGTTGTCGCAGCTCACCGAAGGAAGTCTCAACGACGAGGTTGCCCTGTTGGTCCAGCCGAACGCCGCGCG
The DNA here is from genome assembly GCA_963713415.1 of Bryobacterales bacterium. Classification (GTDB taxonomy): domain Bacteria; phylum Acidobacteriota; class Terriglobia; order Bryobacterales; family Bryobacteraceae; genus Palsa-89. The sequence goes on from CAVQLV010000004.1 coordinate 1,337,806, forward strand.
CGCCGCTAATGTCGATTCGGACGCGATCGGGCTTTGCCCCTCGGGCAAGATCCAAATCGTATTCCAGACGTCCGGGATGACCATAGAACATCGCATCAATGCCTGGATAAAGATTGCGGATGCGGGCTTGGGGGAATGACCGAAAACTGCGGGTTTGGCCGCGCGTGATATAGGTGCTGGGCGCTGGCGTCCCGACGCCTTGGAGATGCGAGGTCTTGGAGGCCTGAACGAAGCGCAGGGTGACACCATCGAGCGCCATACGATCGGCTTGAACGGTGACGGCCAGGCCTGATCGTGTCTCAAACAGCCCACTCTGGCGTTCTTCGAAATAGAGCCGATGATCGAGGGCTGTTGCACAAAAGGCGCGGCTGAAGCAGAAGAGCATCAGCATTGATGTTCGCATCATAGACACAGGACTCCCTTGCGGACGCGGGTGGGTAAATCCATTCTGCCATGATTCTCATATGGATTATTTCCATCACGGTCGTTTCCATAAAAACGGGGGCATCGACTTGCGTCAGCTCCGCTATTTTGTCGCGGTGGCTGAAGAGCTGCATTTTGGGCGCGCCGCCGCGCGCCTGGGCATGGCCCAACCTCCGCTGACGCAGCAAATCCAGAAGCTGGAACGGGCGCTCGGGTATCGGGTCCTGGCGAAGCAAGCGCGCAAGACCACGCTCACCGAGGCCGGATCGGTGCTACTGACCGAAGCCCGGCGCATCCTGGCCGAAGTGGATCAGGCCATCGATCACACTCGCCGGGCCGGACGCGGCGAAACCGGGCAGCTCACTGTCGGCACGCCGCCATCGGTGATGCTGACGCGGCTGCCCGCCATCATTCGTAAATACCGCGAGCGGTTTCCCGGCGTGCGCTTCGTCTTGCGAGAAGCATCCACCAGCGCCATCGCCGCCGGCTTGCTGGCCGGGAACCTGGACATCGGTTTTCTGCGAGAAGTCAGCACTTGCGGCACATTGCCGCTGGAACCAATTCTGCGCGAGTCCGTCGTCGCGGTACTTCCGGAGGCGCATCCTTTGGCGGCTATTCAGCGGCTGCGATTGCGCCAGTTGGCCAAGGAACCTTTCGTGCTGTTCCCGCCACATGTCGGTACCGCGTTTTACGACAAGCTCATCTCGTTCTGCGTGGATGCCGGGTTCACGCCGCGCATTGTACAGGAAGCTACCCAATGGCAGAGTGTGGTCACCTTCGTCGAGACCGGCATGGGCGTATCCATTGCGCCCGAGGGGGTGCAGAAGTTCCGCTGGAAAGGCGTGGTGTATCGCCCGCTCGCCGGACTGGAAACCGCAGTGTCCGTTTGCTGCCAGAACACGCGCGACTCGGGGGCCGTCGCCGCGTTCCTCAAACTTGCTCGCGCCGATTTCTCGCGCGTCTAACACGTCACTCGATGTACCAGGGTACGTTGACTACTGCGATCTTCTGATTGCCTTTGACATACAGCAAGGTCTTGAGCACCGCGGCGCGTTGATTGTGGAGGAAGTAATAATACCAATGCCGCTCCACCACTTCGGGAATCAGCACGGCCAGCTGGCGCGTCGGATCCTTCTTCTGGAGGTCCAGGATGTAGTCTACGATCGGACTGCTGACATAGCGGTAGGGAGAAGGGAGAATGATGAGCCTGGGCGCGGCCAGCCCGATCTCCTGCACGGGCTTCTCCACAAACTCCTGCCATTCTTTTTTGATCTCCTCGGTCCATTCGCACTCCACGTGCACGCCCGTGACCTCCGGCGAGATGGACAGCCCGAGCGTGAGTGCCTTTTTCGCTACCGCGCTCCAGCGTTCGAGTGGAAGAACCACGACGGCTGGGCGAAAGTGGGTGAGATCGAGCGGCGATGAATCGGCCATTTCCTGGCTGACGCGCTGATAATGCCGATGGACCGCATACATCAGCAACAAAAGTCCAGGGATCAGGAGCATGGTGATCCAGGCGCCATCGATGAACTTGGCAACCAGCACCACCACCACCGTAATCCCCGTAACTAGCGCGCCCAGTCCGTTGATGAAGATGTTGCGCAGCGCGTGAGCCCCGCCCACGCGTTTCCAATGAAACACCATGCCTAATTGCGAGAGTGTGAAGGCCAGGAATGCCCCCACGGCGAACAGCGGGATCAGCCGGTCCGTCACTCCGCCAAACAGGATCAGGAGCAGACCCGCCAGCGCGGCTAGAACATAGATGCCTTCAGAATAAACCAGGCGCCGGCCGCGATTGGCCAAAGATCTCGGCAGGTAACCATCGAGAGCGATCATGCGGCACAAGCGCGGCAGATCAGCGAACGCAGTGTTTGCCGAAAGCGCGAGGATCAGCAAAATGGATGCGATGGTGACGTAGTAAAACACGCCTTTTCCGGCAACGGCGGCCACCAGCATGGAGAGCACGCTTTGATATCCAGGTGCGCCGGGATCGGTGGCGGCGATGTGATAAACCTTCACCAGCCAGGCGATGCCCGCCAGCAAAATAATCAAAAGCCCGATGATCACCGTGAGTGTTTTGCGCGCGTTTTCAGAAGTGGGTTCGCGAAAAGCTCGCACGCCATTGCTTACCGCTTCCACACCGGTGAGCGCGGTACAGCCGCTGGCGAAGGCCTTCATCACCAGCCACACCCCGACCATCGCGGTAGCCGGCGGCATGGGAGGCGGAGCGAGCACCGGGATGGGATGCGCGTGCTCGAAAAGCGCCCGGAAGAGGCCGATCAGAATCGTGATCAGCATGCAGCCCAGGAACAGATACGTGGGGATCATAAAGATGCCGCCGGCCTCTTTGACGCCGCGCAGGTTGACGATGGTGATCAGCAGAAGAATCCCGAGACACATCGCCAGCGTGTGTGGCTGCAACGAGGGAACCGCGGACACCAGCGCGCCAACGCCGGCTGAGATCCCAACCGCCACGACCAGGATGTAATCGATCATCAGCGCGGCGGCCGCCAACAGGCCCGCCCGTGGGCCGATGTTCTCGCGTGCGACGGTGTAGGAACCACCTCCGTTCGGATATGCGTCGATGGTTTGGCGATAAGAGAAGTAAACGATCGCAAGCAGCAGAATGATGGCGCAGCTGATGGGTATGATGTACGCGACGCCGAGGGCGCCGAGTGGAATCAAGATGGTGAGCGCCGCTTCCGGACCATAGGCGGCGGAACTGAGCGCGTCGAGTCCGAAGATGGGAATGCCGGCGGCCGGGCCGATGCGCTCGCCAGTTTCTTCCCAATTCGCGAGCGGCTTGCCGATCAACAGGTCGAGGAAAGACATCCATTTATCTAAACATGCTGGCCTGCAAACATGCTCACTCCGGGCCTGCTCACGCCGGGCCTGCTCAACGCGGCTTATGCCGGATGTTAAACTAACAGCGTGCCAGGCAGTGGCCGAGTGGCGGAACTGGCAGACGCACCAGACTCAAAATCTGGCGAAGTTCACTCTTCGTGTGGGTTCGACCCCCACCTCGGCCACCATTGTATTTGCAGCAGATAGCCCCAAAGTCAATCTTTCGTCGGGCAAAATCGGGCAATCCGTCGTAACATAGAGCATGCAGCTTTCTGATCTTCACATTTAGCGCGCTGCTGGGGCCGGCCTTCGGGTGGATCTTGCATCATCTTTCCGGCGGCGGGCAAATAGGACTGGAGCACTACCAGACGACTTTTCAACCACTTTTGTATGGCGTCGGTGCGGCGATCGCGCTGACGTTCGTGCTGAAAGAGACTGGATCGGCGGTCGGCGCTCCGTCAGAAATGACGAAAGCAGCAGGAATTCTGGAACTGGCAAATACGAAGGCATCCTGGCGCGATGCGCCTCTCTGGAGCCCATCCCCACCGCAGTGGCTCATCCCTGCGAAAAGACTGCGTTGGCAGGAGCCATGGAGGCCGGCCACAAGCGGCTCATCACACCGATCCTCGTCGGCCCCGCCGCCAAAATCGAAGCCGTTGCGAAGTCCTCAGGGATCGACCTCCACGGTGCGCAGATCGTCGACACGCCGCACAGCCAGGCTTCGGCGTCGAAGGCGGTGGAACTGATTCGCGAGGGCCGCGCAGAGTTGTTGATGAAGGGTAGCCTGCACACCGATGAACTGCTTTCAGCAGTGGTGGCGCGCGACACGGGGCTGCGGATGGGGCGCCGCATCAGCCACGTGTTCATCATGGATGTGCCGACTTACCACAAGGTTCTGATCGTCACGGATGCCGCTATTAACATTTCGCCCGCGCTCGAAGATAAAGTCGACATCGTCCAGAACGCGATTGATCTCGCAATTTCTCTTGGCTTGAGCAAGCCGAAAGTCGCGATTCTCGCCGCGGTCGAGACGGTGACGTCCAAGATGCCAGCCACTATCGACGCGGCTGCGCTCTGCAAAATGGCAGAGCGGGAGCAGATCAAGGGCGGCATTCTCGATGGTCCGCTTGCCTTCGACAACGCCATCAGCAAGCAGGCAGCGGAGATCAAGGGAATCCATTCAATGTCGCCGGCGACCCGGACATTCTGCTTGCGCCGGACCTCGAGGCAGGCAATATGCTCGCGAAGCAGCTCAGCTTCCTTGCCAATGCAGACAGCGCAGGCCTGGTGCTTGGCGCTCGTGTTCCGATCATTTTGACGAGCCGCGCCGACAGCGTACGGTCGCGGATCGCGAGCTGCGCGGTCGCTGTCCTGGTCGCTGTTGCACGTCGGCAGAGACTCAAGGATGCTGCGTGATGAATGATTTTGCTCTGGTCCTCAACGCCGGTTCATCGAGTCTGAAATTCTCCGTTTTCCATCACACGGACGACGAAGATTGGCATCTCGAATCGCGAGGCCAGATCGAGGGGATTGGCACTTCACCGCGGATCGTCGCGAAAGATAGCACGGCTGGCACTCTCGTTGATCGCAGACTCGAAGGCGAGGTGCACGACGGCAGCGGCGCTTTGAACTCCTTGGCACTGTGGCTCAGATCAATGTATGGCCGCGCTCATGTCGTCGGCGTTGGACACCGGGTGGTCCATGGCGGGGCACGGTTCACGGGCCCGGTTGTCCTGTCCCAGGAGATCGTGGCCGAACTTCGCCGCTTGGTGCCGCTCGCTCCGTTGCACCAGCCGTACAACGTGGCAGCGATCGAAGCGGTCTTTGAACGCATGCCCAGTGTGCCGCAGGTGGCGTGCTTCGATACGAGTTTCCATCGCGGACAACCCGCGGTCGCCGAATTGGTCCCGCTGCCGCGCGAGATCCGTGACGCAGGCGTGCAGCGATACGGATTTCACGGATTGTCTTACGAATACATCGCATCCGTGCTGCCGCGCGTGGCCCCTGAAATCGCGAGAGGACGAGTCGTTGTCGCGCATTTGGGAAACGGCGCCAGCCTGTGCGCGCTGAAGAACGGAAAGAGCGTTGACTGCACGTTCGGGTTCACTGCTCTCGACGGTCTCTGCATGGGCACGCGGCCCGGCTCGGTGGATCCTGGCGTGATTCTGTACCTGTTTCAGGGCTTGGGATTGTCCGAAAAAGAAGTCGAGACGATTCTGTATGAGAAGTCCGGCCCGCTGGGAATTTCCAGCCTCAGCAGCGACACGCGCCAACTTCTTCAAAGCACCGATCCCGCAGCGCGCCTGGCGTTGGACTACTTTGTTTACCGAGTTGCCAAGGAGATCGCTGCGATGGCCGCGGCAATCGGGGGGATCGACGGCCTGGTCTTCACAGCCGGCATCGGAGAGAACTCGGCTGAAATCCGGCAGCGGATCTGCGAGTCTTCGGCGTGGCTCGGTGTTGAACTCGACGCGAACGCCAATCGCAACAATGGCCCGTTGATCTCGACGCGGTCTGGTAAGGTTTCGACCTGGGTGATCCCAACCAATGAGGAATTGATGATCGCGCGGCAGACCGGCTTGCTGCTCGGATTGATCGAAGCACGCGTTTGAAAGGAGTCATTCATGGACACGATCACAATGCCCGAAACACTACCCGCGGGATCGGAATCCCCATGGCGGGGATTCCAAGAAGGTCTTTGGCAAAAGACAATCGATGTCCGGGACTTCATCCAACACAATTACGAACCGTACGAAGGAGACGAATCTTTTCTTGTGGGCGCTACCGGACGCACTCGAAGCATCTGGGACCGTCTGAACAAGTTGTTTGTCGATGAGCGCGCCAAGGGCGTGCTCGACGTCTCTCAAATTCCCAGCTCGATCACCTCGCATGCACCGGGATATATCGATCGCGAAAGCGAAATCATCGTCGGTCTTCAGACTGAGGCTCCGCTCAAACGCGCGATCATGCCCAACGGCGGCCTACGAATGGTCATCTCTTCGCTGAAAGCGTACGGCTATGAGCCGGATCCGCATGTGGTTGAGACGTTCTCCAAGTATCGAAAGACGCATAACGACGGTGTATTCGACGCATATACGTCCGATATCAGAAAATGCCGAAGCTCGCACATTCTGACGGGGCTCCCGGATGCCTACGGACGAGGCCGAATAATCGGCGACTACCGGCGCGTGGCTCTCTATGGAGTCTCACGTCTGATCGAGCACAAGCAGAAAGAAAACAACAATCTCGACGAACTGATGTCGACTGAAGAGATTATCCGCGACCGCGAAGAACTTAGCGAGCAGATCCGCGCGCTGAAAGAACTCCAGCAGATGGCGGCCGCTTACGGCTTTGATATCTCGCGTCCGGCGGCGAGTGCCCGCGAAGCAATTCAGTGGCTCTATTTCGCGTACCTGGCGGCTGTGAAAGAACAGAACGGAGCTGCGATGTCGCTCGGCCGCGTCTCGACCTTCCTCGACATCTACTTTGCGCGAGACTTAGCCACGGGCGCTCTTACCGAAGAGCGGGCGCAGGAGATTGTGGACGATTTCATCATGAAACTTCGGATCGTGCGGTTTCTTCGCACGCCGGAGTACGATGAACTCTTCTCCGGCGATCCCACCTGGGTTACCGAGTCGATTGCCGGAAGTGGGGACGACGGACGTCCGCTCGTCACCAAAACGAGCTTTCGCTTCCTCCAGACGCTATACAACCTTGGTCCCGCACCAGAACCGAATCTGACCATCTGGTACTCCCCACGTCTCCCTGATGGCTTCCGGCGTTTTGCTGCGAAGGTCGCGATCGACAGCAGCGCGATCCAATTTGAAAGCGACGAGATCATGCGCCGGACATGGGGCGACGACGGCGCCATCGCATGTTGCGTCTCGCCTATGCTCGTGGGCAAGCAGATGCAATTCTTCGGCGCCCGGGCGAATCTTGCAAAATGCCTCCTGTACGCGATCAATGGAGGGCGGGATGAGATCAGCGGGGCACAAGTCGGCCCAGTGTACGGAGCGGTTGAGGGCGAGTACCTCGACTTCGACGACGTGCTCAGCAAATTCGAAACAATGATGGACTGGCTCGCCGACGTGTATGTGAATGCGATGAATGTCATTCATTACATGCACGACAAGTACTCGTACGAACGCATTGAGATGGCGCTGCACGATTATGCGCCACTTCGCACCATGGCTTTTGGAATCGCCGGAATGTCCGTTGTCGCGGACAGTCTTTCGGCGATCCGACACGCCAAAGTCCAGGTGATCCGTGAAAAGCCTGGGCTCATCACCGACTACAAGGTTCAAGGGGAATTTCCGAAATTCGGCAACAACGATAATCGCGTTGACCAACTTGCTGCCTGGGTGGTCAGCACGTTCATGAATAAGTTGCGAAAATACCCTACCTATCGCCATGCCTTACATACACAATCGATTCTCACAATTACTTCGAACGTCGTGTATGGGAAAGCGACGGGCAACACTCCCGATGGCCGCCGGCATGGAGAACCGTTCGCGCCCGGCGCGAATCCGATGCACGGACGCGACAGCCATGGCATACACGCATCGGCGGCATCCGTAGCGAAGATTCCATATCGCGATGCCGCGGATGGAATCTCTCTCACAACGACCCTAGTTCCGACAGGTCTCGGCCGAGTGGCCGAGGAGCGGATCACGAATCTCACCGCGATGCTCGACGCGTTTTTCAGCGCTACGGGCTATCACATGAACATCAATGTGCTCAATCGCGAGACGCTTCTGGATGCGATGGATCACCCGGAGAAATATCCGAGCCTTACCATCCGCGTGTCTGGTTACGCAGTGAATTTCGTGCGGCTGACGCGCGAACAGCAATTGGATGTGATCAATCGAACCTTCCATGGAAGTGATGGCCACGCCTGAGAATGCAACTGTGAATCAAGTTCCGCTCGATGCGAAAAATCCGTACGTGCTTCGTGTCAACCTCAGCCAGAACGTTTCTGATGAGGACGTGCGAGCCGCTCTTGCAAGCGGCGACATGGGCTTCCTTCACTCCTTCACCACTGGCTCGACTTTAGATGGGCCGGGAGTTCGCGTGGTCGCCTGGACAGCCGGCTGTATATGGCACTGTTCCTACTGCCACAATCCGGATACTTGGATCCTGAAAAACGGCATGCCTGTGACCGTCGAAAAAGCGGCCGAGGAACTCCGCAAGTACCGTTTCGGGCTGAAGATCATGTCGGGCGGATTCACTGTGAGCGGCGGAGAGCCCCTCTTTCAGCACAAGTTCGTTCTGAAAATGTTCAGGGCTGCACAGGCGATGGGAATCCACACGGCTCTGGATACCAACGGATATCTGGGCGATCGCCTCACCGATGAAGATTTGGAGGCGATCGATCTTGAATTGCTCGACATTAAGATGTGGAACCCAGAACGGCACCGGCATTTGACAGGGATGGATAACGCTCCGGTTCTGGCGTTCGCGCGTCGGCTCGCGGATCGAAAGCGACCTATATGGGTTCGCTTTGTATTGGTGCCCGGACTAACAGATGACGCTGAAGATATCGCTCATATCGCCTCATTTGCCGGCGGGCTCGGCAATGTGGAAAAAGTCCAGGTGCTTCCGTTCCATCAGATGGGCCGATACAAATGGAAGCAACTCGGCCTGCACTATACATTGGAGGATGTCGAGCCACCCTCAAGCGATTTGATAGAGCGGACGTGCGCACAGTTTCGCTCAGAAGGTCTTGAGGCTGAGTGATCTGCCTGGTTCGAAGGGAATGTCGGCGTGGCGCTATCGTTCGCATAGAACACCTCTTCGACAGAATCGATTCGTTTGATTGCCTTCCACCCGGGTTCAAAGACAATTCGCGATTGTGGACAACACAGTATTTTCCCTATAGCTTGAATAAAAGTGCACAACCCACACAAGCCCCGAAGTGAGGCAGCTAGCCGGAAGGGTGCGACCGAGATGTTTTGAATTAAATAAAGCCTCCTGAGGTTCATTCGAATCGTTGTGTGCGATGAGGCGGCTTGCTACGGTCTTCGTGTTGACAGCTGCGTTGGGGGCAGCGGCCGGGTCCGACATTCCTGCACAACTCACGCTCTCCCAGGCTTTGAACATCGCGCTATCGAATAGCGCCCTTATCCGTGAGGCGATGGCTCAACTGGACGAAACCTCAGGGCGATACCAGCAGTCTCGAAGCACCCTGTTGCCACAGTTATACCTGGCTGCACGTCAAAGTTTTGAGACGGAGAGTCTCCTTGGGATCGGCATTGACCTGCCAGGCGCTAAAGGATTGATTGGGCCTTTCGGTTCGATGGATGCCCGCATACTGCTGAGCCAGGATTTGTTCAACCTTGCGAGCGTGCGCGCCTGGCGGAGTTATCGTTCGCGCCAGCAATCCTCCCGTCTTCTGGTCGATGATTCGCGCGAGATCGTCGCATTGAATGTCGTCGCGACTTATTTGGAGGCGCTCAAGGCCAAAACCACTCGGGATACGTTGCTAGAGCAGACCAAGCTTGCGGATGAGCTGTACAGGCTTACTAGGGAACGCGTGGGCCAAGGGGTGGCGGCTGAGCTGGATGCCAATCGCGGGATGCAGAAAGTAAACTCGCTCGAACAGCAATCGCAGGAGGCCGCACAGCGTTATGTTGCAGCGAAACTCAGCCTGGCAAACATCCTGCAGGCTCGCATCACGGCGGATTTCGAAGTCGCGGACGATGCGGCGTACGGCACCTCAACGCCGCCGGATCGCGACGCTGCTGTCAAAACCGCACTTGCCATGCGGGCGGATTATCGCGCGGCCGAAGCGAACGTGAGTGCCGCCGAATTGCAAGTAAGGTCTGTGAGGGCCTCCAGGCTTCCGACCCTGGCGATGACTTTCGGCGATGGGCAAAGCGGCAACACGCCAGTAAATAACGTGAATACTTACAAGGTCCAAGGATCCATCAGTGTTCCGCTCTATACCGGCGGCCGCATCCGCGGCGAGATCGAGGAAGCCGAAGGCAGCCTTCACGAAGCTCAAGCGCAGCTTGATCGGAACCGGTCGCAGATCGAGACCGACGTGCTGACTGCAATCTCGGGAGTGGAGTGGGCTCTCAAAGAGGTTGAAACTAGCGCGCGGAATGTACAGCTATCCCGCCAGGAAGTAGACTTTACGCGGCAACGCTTTGCTCAGGGCATATCGGACAATACCGAAGTTGTGAATGCGCAGGACCGGCTTACCCAGGCCGATGATGCGCACATTCGGGCGCGGTATCTTCTCGGGCTGGCACGCGCGAACCTAGCGCGGTCAACAGGGGCGGCTGAGAAGACGTATCGCAAGTGAGGATGACGATGAAACGCATGTGGATGGTCTTGGGTATCGGTTTCGTGATTCTCCTGGGATGCAAGAAAAAGGCTGAACCAGAAGGCACCCTTTTTGTGAGCGGCCGCATTGATGGCGATACCGTGGACATTTCTTCTAAGATCGCGGGACGAATTGTAGACCTGAAGGTTCGGGAGGGAGATTCTGTGCAAGCCGGCGACGTGGTGGCCTGGCTTTCCAGCCCGCAAGAAGAAGCCATCCGCGACGCGCAAAAGGCACGGATCGTCAGCGATCAGCGCACGCTTGACCAGTTGCAGCGGCAGATTGCCACTTATGACGAAAAGATAAGGCAAGCGCAGATGTACGAGAACCAGGCCGAGAAGGATGCTCCCGGGCAGGTTCAGCAAGCCGAAGCCAACCTGGCCGCGAGCAAGGCGGGCCTTGCACGCTGGGAGGCGGAGGAGCAACAGGTCCAGGCCGACGCGCGGCGTTATTCTCCGCTGGCGAAAAGCGGTGCGGTCGCGGTCCAACTCGCCGACCAATACAAAACCAAGGAAGAAGTAGCACTTGCATCGGTTGAGGCCAGCCGTAAGCAGGTGGCGGTGGCGGAAGCAAGTCTTCGCCGCGCTCAGGCGCAATTGGACAACATACCGATCAAGGGAGCCGACCGCATCACACTGGTGCGACAGGTCGACGAACTCAAAGAACAGATCGGCTCCGCGAAAGCGAACGTTCAAGAAGAACAGGCAGCGCTGCGGAAAATTGAAGCAGACTTGAACGACTTGACGATTCATGCGCCCATCGCGGGCACGATTCTGACGCGAGCGGCCGAGCCAGGCAGGGTGATCCAGCCTGGGCAGACGATTCTTACCATGGTGGATTTGACAAAGCTCTATCTGCGCGGATTCGTACCCGAAGGCGCCATCGGCAAGGTAAAGGTGGGTCAGCAAGCACAGGTGTATCTAGACTCCAATCCGAAGGAGGGTATCCCCGCCGACGTGATCCGAATCGATCCGGAAGCCATGTTTACACCGGAGAACACGTATTTCAAGGAAGACCGCGTGAAGCAGGTAATGGGCTTGAAGCTCGGGCTGCGCGGCGCCTACGGTTTCGCCAAACCGGGCATGCCCGCCGATGGGCGGATCATGCTGGAGACTGGAACTCAGACTCAAGCCAGGAGGCCCTGATGCCCGCCGAAGCCGTCGTCGAGGCCGATCTGCTCGCCAAAAGCTACGGTCCGCTCAAAGCCCTGGATAAGGTCAGTTTTCAGGTCCGGCCGGGAGAGATATTTGGCTTCATTGGCGCTGACGGTGCGGGCAAGACAACGGCATTCAAGATCATGGCTGGTGTACTAGCGCACGGGAGTGGAGAAATCCGTGTTCTGGGGACGACGCCCCGCGAAGCTGGATCGAAGGTGGGATACCTCACGCAGCCATTCAGTTTGTACATGGATCTCAGCATTGATGAAAATCTCAGTTATGCAGCTGGGTTGCGCCTGGTCCCGCCGAACGAATATGCCGAGCGTAGAGAACGCTATTTCAAGCTATTTGACATTTACCGTTTCGCCGACCGCCTGGCGGGCCGCTTAAGCGGCGGCATGAAGCAGAAGCTGGCCCTCTCTGCGGCGCTGATCGCTGGCCCGAAGCTGTTGCTACTCGACGAACCTACCACGGGAGTGGATCCTGTCACCCGACGTGATTTTTGGGATGCGTTGACATCCCTGGCCACCGAGGGAATGTCGATTATTGTCGCTACGCCATATCTAGATGAAGCGGAACGCTGCCACCGCGTAGCGCTCATGGAGCGGGGCAAGATCTTCGATATCGATACTCCGGCGCTATTTCGCTCCAAGATGGGACTTACACGACTTGAAGTGAAAGTGGATCCACTGGCTCAGGCGGAAGACATTCTGGCTCAGTCTCCCGAAGCGGCGGATGTGCAGCGGTTTGGCGATAGGCTGGACGTGTTGGCGGCCCGCCCCAATGCCGCCGAAGCCGAATTGCACGAGCGTGCGGCAGCGAATGGCCTGAGCATAACCGGAATCCACCGCTCGCAGCCAACGCTGGAGAACGCCGTCGTGGGCCAGTTGCGGAAAATGCGCGGCGCTCAGGTGATTCCTCACTTTCCCAAGCCTTCGCCGCCGCGCGGCGAGAAAGGCATTGTGATCGGCGCGAAGGATCTGAATAAACGATTTGGATCGTTTCAGGCAGTAAAGAATTTCCAGTTAGAGATTCGAAACGGCGATATCTATGGACTTCTCGGAGCCAATGGGGCAGGGAAAACAACCGCGATCAAGATTATATGCGGCTTGCTTGATCCGACGTCAGGAAGCGTCGGTCTCCTGGGGAAGTCGAAGGGACTCCGTGCGGCCGCGATACGCTCCAGAATCGGGTACATGTCGCAGAAGTTCGCACTGTACGACGACCTGACTATTGGCGAGAACCTAGACTTTTACGCTCGCCTCTACGGAGTGGGTGAAAGCGTCCGCGAGGAGCGTAAGAAGTGGGTACTCGAACTCTCGGAACTGAGCGGCGAGGCGGGAATGCTTACTAAGTCGCTTCCAGGTGGATGGAAGCAGCGCGTGGCGTTTGGCGCGGCTGTCATGCATGAACCCGAGGCGATCTTTCTGGACGAGCCCACCTCCGGCGTGGACCCGCTGGCGCGGCGAGCCATGTGGAGGATGATCAACGAATTCGCGGATCGAGGGGCCGGCATTCTGGTGGTGACCCATTATCTGGAGGAAGCCGAACAGTGTAACAACATTGGTTTTATGGTGGCTGGTGAGATTATCTCCCAAGGGTCCCCGAGCGCGGTGAAAGCTGGGATGAAGGGGACAATGTCTGAGATCCTGACCGATAAACCGGATCTCGCGTTGCGCACTCTGAAACAGAAATTCGGCGCATCCCGTGTGTCCCTTTTCGGTGACAAACTGCACCTGGTGGCGGAAGATGACGAGCAGAAAAAGGAAGCGGCCGCCGAGTTGGAGAATGCAGGCGTGAAGGTGCTTTCTTGGGATCCAACGCAGTTTACCCTGGAGGACGTTTTCATTTCGCTGATTGAATCGCGAAGAGCGTTGATACCGGCGTGATGAAGAAAATTCTAGCCCAGGCAATGAAGGAGTGGCGCCTGTTCCGCCGTGACAAGCTGCTGATTGTACTCGCCGTCCTGATGCCGTTGATCTTTATGGCCCTAGCCGGATTGACCTCATCCTTGAGACTACGCAACGTGAGGCTTCTCGTATACGACTTCGATAATACTCCCCTCAGTCGGACCTACGTTGAGACCTACGCAGCCGCAATCACGTTCCGCCTCGTGCCGCATCAAAGGGCCCAATCACCAGAGTTTGCGTTAGCCAGCGGGCTAGGGCGCGCAGCGCTGATCATCCCACAGAATTTCGAACGTGACGCCCTACGAGGAGCGGAACCCATCGTTCAACTAATGATCGATGCGACCGACTCCAATGCGGCAACGGCGCTGGGCAACATGTCAGAAGCACTCAATGCGAGCTTCGGCCGGAACAGCGGGATCGGCCAATCGTCGCGCCAACAGCTAGCAAAATTGGACCAAAGGCTCTGGTATAACCCGGGCCTCTCAAACCCGGTCTATTTCGGAACGGGTGCGCTCGGAATGATGCTCATTATCTTTCCTGCGTTGCTGGGAGCGCTGGCAACCGCAAAGGAATACGAGATGGGGACTATTATCCAGGCCTACGCGTCTAGTCTCTCGGCGGCCCAGTGGATCGCAGGCAAAGCGCTGGTCTATGTCCTGATCGGAGTCGTGGAATTTGTGATCTGCTTTGCGCTGGGCATGGTTGCGTTCAGCTACCACATTCCGAGCGATCCAAGCGTACTCTTAGTGGCCACGTTGCTTTATCTCTTCGCGGGTGTATTTTTCGGGATGATGATGGGAAACGCCACAGGCAGCCAGAGCGCGGCGATTCAAGGCGTGCAAATGGGCTCGTTTCTGCTTTCCTTGTTGCTCTCCGGATATCTGTTCGCAATCGCGAACATACCGTCGCAGATCCGCTGGTTCTCAAGCTTCTTGCCCGCGACTCATTATATTCAAATCGTTCGCAATTCTATTTCGCGCGATGTCGGATGGGAGGCGTCATTTCAGCCCTTGGTCGCGCTGTTGATTCTGGCTTTCTCATTCTTCGCCCTGAATGTGGTTCAGATGCGCAAGATGCAGTTCAAAGGATAGCAATGGGCGCCTTTATAAGACGTTATCTGGCTCTGGCGACCAAGGAAGTCCAGCAACTAAGGCGAAATCCTGGCCTGCTGATCCAGTTGATGATTCCCCCGACAATCGTGCTGGTCATCTTTGGGTTCGCCCTGAACCCCAGAGTTCGGAACCTGCGCCTGGGCGTAGTAGATCAGAATCTCACGATTGAAAGCCGGGACTTCATCGATGGTTTGACGCAGAATGTGAACTTCAATGTGGCGCGCGTGTATGCGAGCACCGGAGATGCGGAAGGGGCGCTCAAGAGTCTGGATCTGGACTTGTTCCTGGTGATCCCGCACGATTTCGACCGGTCGGTGAAACGTGGCCAGACAGCGCACATACAGGTAGTGATCGACGCCGTGGATGCGAACAGTGCACAGATCGCGCAAGGCTACTTGCAGCGGGCAATGGAAGAGTACAACGCTTCGAGCGAAGCCGTTCCGGTTGCAGATTTTCGCTCACGTCGTACGATCGTGCCTTCGCCGCACCCTGCACCGCCGCCGGGAGCCGTCGAAGTTCGGCCCGCTTATATTTATAACCCCGGCCTCGTAACGGCGTGGCACTACGTTACTGGCGTCATGAGCATCATCATGTTCATCAATGCGTCGCTGGTGGCCTCGGCCTTGGCCGTGAAAGAGAAAGAAACAGGCACCATCGAACAGCTGATGATGACGCCGGCGCAGACGGGCGAAATGCTGCTCGCTAAGACCACACCCGTCTTCGTGCTGATGATGGTGGTCATGTTCGTCGCCCTTGGCACTGGGGTACTGGTGTTCGATCTGCCTCTCAGGGGAGCACTATGGATGTTTGCGTTCGCGGGAGCGTGTGCCTCGCTGGCGGGAATTGGAATCGGCGTCCTGGTGGCGACTGTTTCGAAATCCCAGCAGCAGGCCCAGTTGCTGACGTTCTGCCTCAACCCGCCGATCACACTGCTCTCGGGGGCAACTTCACCGATCGAGAACATGCCCGAGTTCTTTCAGCGGCTCGCGTATCTCGACCCGCTTCGCTATTTAGTAACCATCGTGCGTGGTGTCACATTGAAAAACGCGCCGTGGAGCGCGCTATGGCCGAACCTGGTCATCTTGTCAGCGTTCGCGATCGTTCTGTTCTCGATTAGCGCCTGGCGGTTCCGCAAGCAATGACACGGACGCCCGCAAAATCGTCACGGGAAAGATTATGAAGAAGCCTAAGGGGTCCAGCACCGACGCGAAGCCTAAGATGAGCAACAAGGAATATGCGAAGGAACTGAGGAAGCTGCAGGTGGAGCTTTGCAAGCTCCAAGATTGGGTAAAGCACAAGGGTCTGCGAATCATTCTCGTATTTGAGGGCCGTGACGGTGCTGGAAAGGGCGGCACCATCAAGGCGATCACCGAGCGTGTGAGTCCGCGCGTCTTCCGCGTCGTAGCCCTGCCGGCGCCATCGGACCGCGAGAAGACTCAGATGTACATGCAGCGCTACTTGCAGCAGTTTCCCGCCGCGGGCGAGATCGTCATCTTCGATCGTAGTTGGTACAACCGGGCTGGCGTCGAGTTCGTTATGGGCTTTTGCAGCAAAGAACAACATGGCCGTTTTCTCGAACTCTGTCCAGTACTCGAAAGCTACATCGTAGAAAGTGGAACCCAACTGATCAAGTTCTGGCTCGAGGTGAGCAACGAGGAGCAGGAACGGCGTTTCAAAGCCCGCATCGAAGACCCAATACGCCAATGGAAGCTAAGCCCGACAGACTTGCCCTCCCGCGCTCGTTGGTACGACTACTCTCGAGCGCGCGACGTGATGTTCGAGGCAACCGATACCAAAGAAACGCCCTGGTATATCGTTCGTTCCGATGATAAAAAGCGGGCACGCCTGAACTGCATCTCGCAGCTCTTGAGTCTCATTCCGTATCGACAGGCGCCCAGGAAGAAAGTAAAACTGCCGAAGCGCTCCCAAAAAGGAGCCTACGATGATCAGGCCACGATGCAAAGCAGGCGGTTCGTTCCGGAGAAGTACTCAGCCGGCGTCGCCATGGGCGGGTTGTTGAGTGATCTATCAGGCGGCTGCCTTCGAACCGAACCCGCCGCCGCGCCGCATTTCCACAGGAATGAGTTTGTGAACGAAGAACTTCCAATCGTTTACTTGGCCAGGCACGGTGAGACGGCCTGGAGCCTTACTGGCCAACACACGGGTCTTACGGATCTGCCCCTGACTGCGGCCGGTGAGCGCACCGCTCGCGGGTTGACGGAAAGGCTGAAGGAACTGACCTTCGTGAAGGTGTTCACCAGTCCACTAAAGCGCGCCGTTCAAACTTGTGAGCTGGCAGGGTTCGGCGGTCTCGCTGAAATCGACTGTGACTTGGTCGAGTGGAACTATGGCGAATATGAGGGCCGAACCGGCGCTGAGATACGTAGAGAGCGCCCGGACTGGCAGCTCTTCCGCGATGGTTGCCCGGGCGGTGAATCGCCGCAGCAGGTTGCCGCTCGGGCGGACCGCCTGGTGAGCAGCTTGCGGGCTGTGCACGGTGACATGTTGGTGTTTTCAAGCGGACACTTTATTCGAGTCTTGGCTGCCCGCTGGATCGGTATTGAACCCACGGTGCATGCCAGGTCCTTCATGTTGAGCACGGCCAGCTTGAGCGCATTAGGCTATGAAAACGATCTCTCCCGGCCCGTGATCCGGCTATGGAACGACACTCGACACGTCGTCCCATGAAGTGGCGTCCCCGCCAAAACAATAGATCAGACTCCACGTCGGCGACATCATCTCACGGGCGTCACAAATCTTCGCCTGAAGTAACTGTGTGCATCCTTGGCCCCGCACGCGGTGGAAGGAGCGAATTCCCATGGGCCCGCAAACGATCTCCGAACGCCGTATCTCACTCGGCACGCAAGATATCTCAAGACTCCTCGATCAATACGGATGCGGCCCTGTTGAGTTCGCCGGGACTAGCAACGCATTCTATGAACGCCATCTCATTTTCGACAACGTCATCGATTTAGCCGCGTCAACTCCCCGTGACCGATTTGAAGCCGTCGCGCGCTCCGTCCGCGACGTCCTGTCGCAACGCTGGGTGCTTACGGAGAAAACGTACGAGCAGCGGAGCGCGAAGCGCCTCTACTATCTCTCAATGGAATTTCTAATCGGACGGTCGCTGGCAAACAACGTCACGAATCTGCTCCTCGATCCGCTGATGAACGAGGCAGTCCGGGAAAAACACATCAATTGGATTGAATTGCTGGAGCAGGAACCCGACGCGGGGCTGGGAAACGGAGGGCTAGGCCGGTTGGCTGCGTGCTTTATGGAATCTGCCGCCACGATGCAGCTCCCGGCTATGGGCTACGGTCTTCGATACGACTACGGAATCTTTAAACAAAGCATTCGGGATGGTTGGCAGGAGGAAAGGCCGGACAACTGGCTTCGACGTCAGGACCCTTGGGAGGTACCGCGACCGGATGAGAAAGTGGAAATAGGACTGAATTGCTCCTTCGAATTGCGCGGCGGGAGCCTGCACGCCGTATCGGGGCGGCCGTCCAGTCTGATTGGGATCCCTTTTGATCGTCCTGTAGTAGGCTACGGCGGCCGCACCATTAACACGCTTCGCTTGTGGAGTGCCGCGGCTCCCGATTTCTTCGATTTTCGGGAATTCAGCGGCGGCGATTTCGTCGGCGCGCTGGCTGAGACGCTGTCCGCCGAATCCCTCACTCGCGTGCTATACCCGGACGATTCCACCAGCCGAGGTCAGGCCTTGCGCTTCGTGCAGGAATATTTTCTGGTTGCATGCTCTATTGCCGACATAGTTCGGCGCTTCCAGCGGGCCAACAATGATTGGAGTTCGTTTGCTGAAAACAACGTTGCCCAGCTTAACGACACCCATCCGGCCATGGCGGTGGCTGAGCTCATGCGGGTTCTCCTGGACGTTGCACATCTTGGCTGGGACCAAGCGTGGGACATTACGAAAAGAACGTTGGCGTATACAAACCACACGTTACTGCCAGAAGCTTTGGAGAAGTGGCCACTAACGCTCTTTGAGACCATGCTTCCGCGTCACCTGGAGATCATCGGCGAAATCGATCGTCGCCTGCTCGATGAAGTTCGAAGCGGTTTTCCGGGCGACGACGAACGTGTCCGACGCGTGAGCCTGATTGAGGAAGGCCCTGAGAGAAAAATCCGTATGGCCAATCTGGCAATCGTCGGCTCTCATAGCACCAATGGTGTAGCCGCGATTCACTCTGAGTTGCTGCGTAAGACCACGGTCAAAGAACTGGCTGAAGTTTTCCCAGAGCGCTTCAACAACAAGACTAACGGGGTGACGCCGCGACGTTGGCTACTGCTGGCGAATCCTACACTAGCGCACACCATCTCGGACGCAATCGGGAATGGTTGGATCACTGACCTTAGTCACCTAAGCAGGCTGAAGCTACTAGCCGGGGACAGGGGTTTTGGCGACGCCGTCCGTAAATCCAAATATAGGGCGAAACAGGAATTTGCGAATTGGCTCAGATGGACGGCCGGGCAGACGGTAGACCCCGACACGATCTTCGATTGCCAGATCAAACGATTGCACGAGTACAAGCGCCAACTCCTAAACGTGCTGCGACTCGTGGTGCTTTACAACCGCTTGCGGGAGAACCCCGAACTTGAAATGCAACCGCGGACGTTCTTCTTCGCTGGCAAGGCCGCCCCCGCCTATCAATTCGCAAAGCTCATCATTAAACTTATCAACAACGTCGCCGGCACCATAGCTGAGGATACGGCCGTTCGCGGCCGGCTGAAGATCGTATTCTTGCCCGACTACTGCGTTTCCGTCGCGGAACGTCTGATCCCCGCCAGCGATGTGTCGAATCAGATCTCTACGGCGGGCTATGAAGCCAGCGGCACCAGCAACATGAAATTCATGATGAACGGTGCGCTGACCATCGGCACTAGAGATGGCGCCACTATTGAGATGGCGGAGGAAGCTGGAGAGGAAAACTTCTTTCTGTTCGGCCTCACGGCGGAGCAAGTTACCGGTACCCGCGGCTGGTATAACCCTCAGTGGCACTATGAAAACGAGCCCGAGACCCGCGCAGCCCTGGACTTGATCTTTTCCAACCACTTCAGCCGGAACGAGTTAGGCTGTTTCGACTTTCTGCGCGACAATCTTCTTCGAGCGAACGGGGACTTCTATATGCACTTGGCGGATCTGAAGTCTTATCTCGAGGCGGATCATCGGCTCACCGATCTATACGCTGACCCGAATGCATGGACGCGCAAGAGCATCTTGAACATCGCCAGCTCAGGAAAGTTTTCAAGCGATCGCACTATTGCCGAGTATGCAGCCGACATCTGGAACCTGAGACCATGCCCAGTACCTTAGAACAACTCCCGGTGAGATCAATGAACTGCGGCGACATCGAGCTCGTGCCGGCTGCTTTCGTTACAGCCCGGCGACACGTTCTGTGGTTGGGTGATTCGACGAGACTCTTCAACCGTTCGGAAACGGTTCAGCTTGCGGTTATGGAGGCCGCATCATGAAAGCGACGCAATTGCTCGCTTACTTTGGTCAGAGCTTATGGCTCGACAACATCACCCGTGACCTGCTGGATACGGGAACACTCCAATGCTACATTGATGAGCTCTCGGTAACGGGACTCACCTCGAACCCGACGATCTTCGAACGCGCCATCAGGAATAGCCGTTCTTACGATGCCCCGATTTGCGAGGACGTCGCGAAGGGCAGGACCGGGGAGGACCTCTTCTTCGACCTGGCCTTGCAGGATATCACGAGAGCTGCTGACCTCTTTCGACCAATCTATGATCGAACCAACACTGTCGACGGCTGGGTATCGCTGGAGGTCTCACCGCTTCTGGCCTACGATACGGACCAGACGCTGCGGGCGGCTACGGATCTCTTCGCCCGCGCTAAGCGCCCCAACCTTTTTATAAAGATCCCAGGAACAGCGCAAGGACTGCCGGCGATCGAAGAAGCCATCTTCGCCGGTGTTCCCGTCAACGTCACCCTACTGTTCTCCCGAGAGCAGTACTTGGCCGCCGCAGATGCTTTTCTGCGAGGCATAGAGCGGCGAATCGAAGCAGGGCTCAACCCGAATATCGGATCGGTGGCATCTGTGTTCGTCAGCCGGTGGGACGCTGCGGTCATCGACAAAGTACCAACCGCCCTGCGCAATAAGATTGGCACCGCCATCGCTAAGCGCACGTACAAAGCGGCTCGCACGCTGTTGACGTCGCCGCAATGGCAGCGACTTTACAACGTCGGAGCTCGGCCGCAACGCCTCCTCTGGGCTAGCACAGGAACCAAAGACCCGGCTGTCTCTGACATCTTCTACGTCAGGGAATTGGCGGCCCCGTACACCGTGAACACTGTGCCGGAGGGCACCTTGAAGGCACTTGCCAAATACCACTCGCTTGGTTCCATTCTGCCGCCTGACGGGGGCGATTGTGAGGAAGTTCTCGCCCAATTCGCGCAAGCCGGCGTTGATGTCGACCAACTGGCAGCACGGCTACAGGAAGAAGGAGCGAAGTCCTTCGTCAACTCCTGGAACGAACTGATGGATGTGATTGCGTTCAAGTGCGCCGTCCTGAAGAAGGCGAGCTAGCAGCTTACGATGTTGTCGGCAAGAAAATGCGCGTGAGCACGATGCTTGTCGCTGATCCAAGAACGAGTGCCTAGGTCAAGCAGGGTGATCTGTGAGTGCCAGTGAAAACAGTCTCTTGGAACGGGAGCGCGTCGCGAAGACGGAACCCGATGATCGGACCGGCGACAGCTATCCCCTCGGCGCCACAGTTGTTCCTGGCGGAGTGAACTTTAGCATCTTCTCTCGCGGCGCGTCGAGCGTAGAGTTGCTGCTCTTTGATCGTGTGGAGGACGGACGGCCGTCGCGCGTGATTCAAATCGATCCCGCGGACAACCACACTTACCACTATTGGCACAAGTTCGTATCAGGCGTGCGCCCCGGACAGATCTACGGCTATCGCGTACACGGACCATTTGATCCAGCGAGTGGCCTTCGCTTTGATCCCTCCAGACTCCTTCTTGATCCGTACGGTCGCGCCGTCGCGGTGCCGAGAAACTATAGCCGCACTGCCGCCTGCTCAGAAGGCGACAACACCTCAACCGCTATGAAGAGCGTGGTGGTGGATCCGCGTGCTTACGACTGGGAAGGGGACAAGCCACTCAGGCATCCCTCCGCACGCACGATCATTTACGAGATGCACGTGCGTGGCTTTACGGCCCATCCCAGCTCGGGCATCGACGAGAAGACTCGAGGCACGTACGCAGGTCTGATCCAGAAAATCCCATATCTGCAGGATCTCGGGATCACCGCCGTTGAATTGCTACCGGTCTTTCAATTCGATGCCCAGGATTGCCCACCTGGACGGGTTAACTATTGGGGCTATGCGCCGATTTCGTTCTTTGCGCCGCACCAAGCCTATAGCTCGCGGCCGGATCCACTGGGGACAGTGGACGAGTTTCGCGACATGGTGAAGGCGCTGCACCGGGCGGGAATTGAGATTCTCCTAGACGTCGTATTCAACCACACCGCGGAAGGCGACGATAGTGGCCCCACTCTCTGCTTCCGCGGCGTAGACAACAGTACCTACTACATCCTCGACGCGAACCGCTCCTGGTATGCCAATTTCAGTGGCACCGGGAACACCTTGAACGCCAATCATCCCGTTGTTCGCCGGATGATCGTGGACAGTCTTCGTTACTGGGTCGAGGAAATGCACGTCGATGGTTTCCGGTTCGATCTCGCCTCCATCCTGACCCGCGATTCTTGCGGCCACGTCATGTCGAATCCGCCGGTGCTGTGGGATATAGAATCCGACCCGGCGCTGGCGGGCACAAAGATGATTGCGGAGGCCTGGGATGCGGCCGGCTTGTACCAAGTGGGCAGTTTCGTCGGAGACAGTTGGAGGGAGTGGAATGGGCGGTTTCGTGACGATGTCCGCGACTTCTTCCGCGGTGCAGAGGGTTCGGTGACGCGTATTGCGGACCGGATTCTGGGCAGCCCGGAAATATATGGTCGCGAGCAACGCGAAGCCGAGCAGAGTGTCAACTTCGTAACGTGTCACGACGGCTTCACGCTCAACAACCTGGTTTCCTACAACTACAAGCACAACGAGGAAAACGGTGAAGCCAACCACGACGGAGCGGACGATAACCGAAGCTGGAATTGTGCTGTAGAGGGCCCGTCCGATGATCCCGCGGTAGAGAAATTGCGCAACCGCCAAGTCAAGAACTTCCTGACTATTACGCTGCTTTCGCTGGGCGTGCCAATGATTGTCATGGGTGACGAAGTAAGGCGAACGCAGCACGGCAACAACAACGCCTATTGCCACGACAACGAGATCGGTTGGTTCGACTGGACGTTGCTCTCCAAGCACGCCGACCTGCGCCGGTTCGTCAAATTGCTGGTTGCTCGCCGTCTGATGAGAGATGTAGAACATGAACGCCAGCGCGTGAGCCTGAACCAGTGGCTTCGAGAAGCAAACAAGGCTTGGCACGGTGTCAAACTGCGACAGCCGGACTGGAACCACTCCTCCCGTAGTCTTGCGCTCGGTGGGGAACTTCGACGCGAGCGGCTGCGTTTCCATCTAATTTTGAACGCGTATTGGGAACCGCTCCATTTCGAACTGCCGGCGTGTGAGGATAGCGAGGTCTGGCGCCGATGGATCGACACAGCACTAGATCCGCCCGATGAAATCGTCGAATGGCAAAAGGCGCCCTCGGTTCCTGGGAAAACATACCCTGCAGGGCGCGCTCGGTGGTGATGCTAGTCGCTGGCTCAAGATTGGACGACCGCCATGTCCTTTAAGTTCGCTCCCATCTTTGGCAAGTACCTCGGAAGGTGGCGAAGACTGTGAACTCGATATCGAAGAAGGAGAACTAGAAATGGCAAGCAGAATCATGGAACCGCCCGCTGTAGACGCCACAGGGAAAGATTCAATCAGTGCCTACGGCAAAGCCCGATCTACTGTGCAAGGGACGCCGCTCAACGCCGAGGCATTGCGCAAAATCCATGCGTACTGGCGGGCCTGCAACTACCTGAGCCTTGGCATGATCTACCTGCGAGACAATCCCCTGCTGCGGGAATCCCTCAAGCCGGAACACATCAAGAATCGACTTCTCGGACACTGGGGCGCGAGCCCCGGTCTGGCATTCATTTATATTCATTTAAACCGACTGATCAAGAAGTACGACCTGGACGTGATATTTCTTGCAGGACCGGGGCACGGAGCGCCAGGCGTGCTGGGTCCGGTCTATTTGGAGGGCACCTACTCCGAAATCTACACCGACAAGAGCGAAGACGCCAACGGTCTCAAGGAATTCTTTAAACAATTTTCGTTCCCTGGCGGTATCGGCAGTCACTGCACTCCTGAGACGCCAGGCTCGATCCATGAAGGGGGCGAACTGGGATATGTGCTTTCGCATGCCTGCGGCGCTGCATTCGACAATCCAGACCTGATCGTCGCCGCAGTAGTTGGAGACGGGGAAGCAGAGACCGGGCCCCTCTCGACTTCGTGGCACATCAGCAAGTTCCTAAACCCCATTCGCGATGGAGCCGTCCTCCCGATTCTTCACCTCAACGGTTACAAGATCAACAACCCCGCTCTCCTGGCCCGCATCAGCCACGATGAGGTAGAAAAACTTTTCGAGGGGTACGGCTGGACGCCTTACTTCGTCGAAGGTTCCGATCCCGAGAGCATGCATCAAGCTATGGCGGCGACTGTGGAGCACTGCATTTCTGAAATCCGAGACCACCAGCGAGAGGCCAGAACGTCCGGAGTTGCCAAGCGTCCGCGCTGGCCGATGATCGTATTGCGGTCGCCGAAAGGCTGGACGGCGCCAATGGAGGTCGGTGGCCACAGGCTCGAGGGCTTTTGGCGAGCGCACCAGGTTCCAATGGCAAACGTGAAGAAGAACCCCGAACAACTCGAGATTCTCGAAAAGTGGATGCGCGCACAGAAACCCGAGGAACTGTTCGATGCGGACGGCAAGCTGATTCGAGAGCTCAAGGAACTGGCGCCGACTGGCACTCGGCGGATGAGCGCAAACCCGCACGCCAATGGAGGACTCCTCAAGCGAGCCCTACGCTTACCCGATTTCCGAGGGTATGGCCTCAAGGTCGACAAGCCCGGACAAATCGAAGCCGAAAACGCGCGCCCTCTCGGCGCCTTTCTCCGTGACGTAATGAAACTGAACATGAACCGCTTCCGCGTATTCGGCCCGGACGAGAATACCTCGAACAAGCTGCAGGACATCTATGAAGTCAGTAAAAAGTTTTGGATTGCCGAATACTTCCCGGAGGATTCAGATGGCGGCGAGCTGGCCACCGACGGACGAGTGATCGAGATGCTCAGCGAACATACCGTGGAAGGGATGCTGGAAGGATATCTGCTAACAGGCCGGCACGGCTTCCTGTCTTCCTATGAAGCCTTCGTCCACGTAATCGATTCCATGTTTAATCAACATGCGAAGTGGCTGTCGATTTGTAGTGAATTGTCATGGCGCGAAGAGATTTCTTCGCTGAATCTGCTGATCACTTCGACCGTCTGGCGCCAGGACCACAACGGCTTTACCCACCAGGACCCCGGCTTCATTGATGTCGTGGTGAACAAGAGCGCCGCAGTGACACGCATTTACTTGCCTCCTGACGTCAACTCTCTTCTGTCGGTCGCTGATCACTGCCTGCGGAGTGAGAACTATGTCAACGTAATCGTCTCCGACAAACAGTTGCATCTGCAATATATGGACATGGATGCTGCAATCAGGCACTGCACGAAAGGCATAGGCATTTGGGATTGGGCCAGTAATGACCAGGGTGGTGAACCCGATGTGGTGATGGCATCGGCTGGCGACATTCCCACCCAGGAAGCGCTGGCGGCAGTTGCGCTGCTCAGGGCTGACTTTCCCGACCTAAAGGTGCGTTACGTAAACGTCGTTGACCTGTTCAAGTTGCAACCTAGCACAGAGCATCCTCACGGCTTGACAGATCGAGATTTCGACTCGCTTTTCACGGTCGACAAACCAATCATTTTCAATTTCCACGGCTACCCGTGGCTGATTCACCGCTTGGCATATCGTCGCACCGGCCACAGCAACATGCACGTGCGCGGATACAAGGAACAGGGCAATATCAATACGCCGATGGAACTGGCGATCAACAATGAGATTGACCGCTTTACCCTAGCGATCGAGGCAATTAACCGGACCCCGAAGCTTCAGAGGATCGGGGCTCACGCGAAAGAAAAATACCGTGATCAGCAAACCGATTGCCGCAACTATGCTTACGAGCACGGCATTGACATGCCGGAGATCGTGGCATGGAGATGGCCGTATTAGGAAAGACGAGAAGGCGGCGAGAGAAGGGCAGTCTGGCTATCAAGAACAGAATTCTCCAGAAACTACAGGTTCGCCGCCATCTCGATAATTCAAATATTAACGATGATGGGCAGGATGTGTTCGTTCCGGCCGATTCTTTATGCGCCGATTAAGGCACGGTAGCCTATCGACTGGATGAGTTCTTCGGTTTAACGGTTTTTGGGTGTAGCCCACAACTGGCAAAACACGGGCGAGCCCACACTATCTGTTGGCGCTCGTAACTACGAGTTTTGTCTCCGCTCGAAGTCGTTCGACTTCTCCGGCTACGTCATGAACTCTCAGCTTCTCGCTCGGCAAAAGGCAAGGGGCCCGAAACTTCGCACCAAGCAACAACTTAAGATTTCGGCGGAGTCGTGGACAAATCGTTTCGCGCTAGATCCGCAGCCCAAAACACCTCAGTTTGACCGCAAATTCAATGGACGCGATTTAGCACCTTCTTATCACGAATAATGTGAGCCAAGATCGCCCTCTGTTTGATATGACATATCCTGTGCCGGGGCAGGTATCACTTCATGGCGCTCGATGGGATCATTCGTTTTGGAACGAACCCGCGGCCGCGTCGCGTTTGAAATATAGTCTCTGGAGTGTTGACGCCGGTTTTCGCCAAGCAGTCAGGACGGTTCGATCGATAGATCCGCTTGGCGGCACTTAGGTCTACGCTATCCGCATCAGAGTAGCTGCGTCAGACCCAGCATTGTTTGCTTCGCGTGATCGGTCATTTCTGTCTGCGGAGATCCCATTCAACAAGACAAAGCCTCTGCGGGTGTTCATCGAAAGGGACCTCGATAATTAGATTGGGTACCCCACAGAGTCAGGATGTCGCCAGGTTTAGCTGCAACGAAGCCGGCGCCGAGCGAGGGGTTCGCCATGCTCGCGTTATCGGGATAGCGCGTAGCCAGGGCATACTGACCGGCGCCCCATTGAAAGAATGCGGGCGCAGCGGTGCCGACATGCACTTTAACCGGCTCGGTGCTCTGGCCGGTGGTGGTGACGACCACAGGTACATCGGACTAAAAGATCGGCAAATAACTCAGGCAACCGTCCGTCAAAACGCCGCCTCGGCGGCAAAGGCACGATGGGGAAATTCTAACGCCTGAGAAGGGGCCGCACCCAATTGCCTCTAAACGCTCGAGGGCCCGCTGTTTCACTTCATCGACAGCGTTAGGCAAGCAGATTGTTGGCCCCGTCGAATAGGCTATTTTGCCGCAAACGACAGCCCGATGACCGCCATGGCGGTTCCGGCCTGCGAAATCCACTGGTCCCGCTCGTAGGGGAAGCCACTCTGGAAGTAAGGCTGGAATCCGAAGGAGCGGGAGACAACGTGCCAGGTGCCATCCTCTTGCTGCGTGCGGAGGATGAAGTCCACTCCGCGGCGGTAGACGGGATCGGAAGACGTCATGCCGGATTCATGCATCGCCCAGAGTGCTTCGCCCGTAGCGAACGCGTCCGACTGGTGATAGTCGGTCTGACCCCAGCCGCCATCGGTGCGCTGTTTGCCGACGAGTTCCTTCACAAGGCCAGCGGGGGCGGTGTGGCCAGCCCAAACTAGGCCGAGGATCTGCATCGTCCGGTCCTCCGTGGTGAGCGGTTCGGCCTTTTCCACCCAGGCGGCGGCGCGCTGGATGCGTTGCTCGAATTCGTCTTTTCGGGCGGGAATAGGGAACGAGCGCAGCGCGCGGATAGCCCGCGCGGTCTGGCCGAACTCGCCGCTTTCGATCGGGGGCCGGCCTTCGAAGGTCTGCCAGTCGCCTTCTTTGCGCTGCATGGCGGCCATGTGGTGAACCATGGAATCGATCACCAGGGATTGCGGCACGCCGGCGCTCGCCAGCTGTAAAAGGGCGAACCCCACTGCCTCGCTGCTATCGCCTGGTTCTTGCGCCTCGAAAAATGCCTCCTGCAGACTCCCGCGCAGGATCAGGGTGGCGCGGGTATCCTCGTTCTCCAGCGCGGGCTCGGTTTTCACGCCAGCCGACCTGGCGGCGCCCACCGCCATTCCGTTCAGATATTGGGAGTGGCAGGAGGAGCAACCGCCGTTATGGAGAAATTTCGCCGCCACCGGTTGCGAGACGGCCAGTGCGCGCGAGATGGCTTCGCGCGGATTGGTGCGGGACTCGGCCGCGGACGCGGCTGGCGCCGGCGTTGGCTTCAGCCCGAACAGGGGCAGAATCGCCGGGTTCTGGTTACGCCACGCCCATTTGCGCGCCATGACTTTATCGGAGCTTTTCGCCAGTAGCAGTTGTACCACCTTAGGGTTCGGGTGATCGACCGCGACCGCGAAGACCAGTGCGTTGGCGTCGCGGACATCCACTGCGTTGGGGTCTGCGCCCGCCTTAAGCAGCGCCTCGACGGATTCGTAGCCGCCCATCTGCGCCGCATCCATCAGAGGTGTGATATGTCCAACCGCGATCGGTCCGTGAAAGCCCTCTCCGGAAGTGTCGTCGCTCTTCGCGTTCACCGCGGAGCCGTGTTCTAGCAGAAGTTTCACCAGCGCGCCGCCGCGATAGGCGTTGGTCGCGGCTCCATGCAGCGGAGTAAAACCGGCGTACTCCGCAATGTTGACCTTCGCGCCTTTGGCGAGCAACATACGCGCCACCTCCAGGTTATTAACGTTCGCCGCCTGATTCAAAACGGTGACGCCGCTCTCGTCGCGCGCATTGACATCGGCACCCTTTACGATCATCAGCCGGGCCGATTCGACCGCGCCGTCATAGGCGGCGGCGATGAGCAATGGGGTGCGGCCCAGCTTTGACCGGACATTGACCTTCGCGCCTCTAGCCAGCAGCATCTTCACTTTGGCCGCGTCACCGGCGCACCACATGAGGGGAGTGGCGCCCAATTCGTTGGCGGCGTTGGGATCGGCCCCGGCATCCAGCAGAAGACGCAGCACGTCAGGTGTGCCGAGCGCCGCGGCATACATGAGCGGCGAGTTGCCTCGGGCATCGCGCGCCTTCGGCCCGGGGGCGCGGAGAAGCTCCTTCAGTGCCGCAACATCGTTGTTGCGAATCGGCAGGTAGAACGGGCTGAGGTCGGCGGCCAAACTAACTAGGCAACCGGCGAACAGGAGAAATGCAATTCGCCACAACACGGCCGGGAAAACGAAGATTGCGACGCGACACACTGCGACCGATGGCAAGCTCATACTCCTCTATAGTCTCGGGCCCAAAACAGGTCCGAAAGCGCTCCTTACGTTCTTCAAATATCAAGATGATACGAAGAACTCTAGGGTCGTAGAGAATAGAGTGAAAGCCTCCGCTATTACCGACGCACTGTCAATTCAGGAATTTCGCTCACAAGGTCACGGCGCCCAGGGGCGGCGTTTCTGCTTCCGCTCCCAGAGTAAGTGACAGTCACGGACCCGTCACGTCACCGCCCAGTTCAATTCCCAAACCTCGGCCCGATATGAGCCATTGAACTAAGCCGCGAGCGGCAGCTTGAGAGGTTTAGGTCTTCGAGAGAAGTTTCTTGGTTGATGCGGGCCTTCAGAGTCTCGCCCTCAATGTACTCCATCACTAGGTAGTTGGGGCCAATATCGGTGCAGCGCGCAGATGTAAGGATGGTTCAGCGCGGCGATCGCATGGGCTTCGCTTTCGAAACGCTGACCAAAGTGTTCCGCTACGATCTTGATGGCGACTTCGCGGTCCAAGCCGGGGTCACTGGCTTTGTCCACCTCGCCCATGCCTCCAGTGCCAATCAGGGTGAGGATCTCGTAGGGTCCCAAACGCGTCCCGGCGGAAAGCGGCATGGCGGTTTCAACAATCTCACCGTATGCGCTGTTTCAGAGGATTCGCAGACTCAAGTCATGTATAACGCGCCTCTCGGCGAATGGGTCCTGGAGCTCGTGGTGGGCGAGTTGGTGTACGGACCAATAAACGGCCCCTCTCTTGTGTGACTCGCTGGCCTCTAATGAAACCTCCAGAAACGGCTCGACGGTCATCGCGTCGGCCAGCTAGACCGGACCAAGACCGGACCGAATCGCGATTCCAAGGAGTAACTTGTTGATGAAACGAGACTTATGTTCGCAACAATGAGGGTCTGCAAAACCTTGAGATCTTTCACGCCTGATGGGGTTGAAAATGGTGGGAGGGGACTGGCCCTATCTTGGGCAGTGACTGCAACAGCCCCGTCGGGCAATATCGGGCAATGCGCCAGCAGATCTGTGGCAACTTTGGCATTGACGGCAACACAGAATGTGCAACTTGCGGAGGGTGCGGGACGGGCAGACGTTCGACCCCCACCTCGGCCACCAATTAATATCAAGGCTTCCGAAGGAACGGCCCGCCAGTTCCCGCCTGGAGCGCACATCGCCGTGCGGCACACCCACCAAAACGCATTAAACGGTGCATCCCCGCACGCCCACCGACACCGTCGCCAATATATTCCTTGACACGTATATGCCTAGTGGGGTATATCAAGAGAGTGGAATCCGTCTTCGAAATCATCGCGGAACCGAATCGCCGTGCCATATTGAGCCTCCTGGTCTCGTCCCAACAGTCGGTCGGAGACATCGAGCGTCAACTCCGGATGCCGCAGCCGACCGTGTCCAAGCACCTGCGAGTGCTGCGCGAGGCCGGTTTCGTGGAATCCAGGGTGGACGCACAGCGCCGTCTCTACCGGCTGAAACCTGAACCGCTTCAGGAGCTGGATGCCTGGCTGGCTCCGTTCCGCCGGTTCTGGTCCGCTCACATAGACGCTCTCGAACGCCATCTCGACCGCATGGATCAAACCAAAATGGATCGCCCCAAAGACAATCAACCAACACCAGCAAAAAGGAAAACAAGGAGAATAAAATGACCGATTACACGCCGGGTCCGGCCAGCGCGGAAGTGCGCAAGAACGGAGAAAAGTGGACACTCGTTCTGGTCAGAGAACTGCGTCACTCCCCGGAAAAAGTCTGGGAGGCGCTAACCGAGCCGGCGCATCTGCGGGAGTGGGCTCCTTTTGAGGTCGACGGGACCATGGATGCGGTTGGAACAACGGTGAAACTCACCTGGGTGGGAACGCCCACGTCGTTCGAAACAAAAGTGACGCGCGCCGACGCTCCCAAGTTGCTCGAGTACGGAGACATTCGGTGGGAACTCGAACCGCTCGCCAACGGCACGCGCCTGACGCTGTTCACCAACATCGATCGCCGCTACATCTCCATGGGTGCTGCCGGCTGGCACATTTCTTTGGATGTTCTGGATCGCCTGCTCAGCGGAACTCCCATCAGCCGCATCGCCGGTGCGGAGGCAATGAAGTTCGAAGGCTGGCAGCGATTGAACGCCGAGTATGCCAATCTCTTCGGCGTTGAGCCACCCAGTTGGCCACCCAACGCCGCGAGCGCCAAAAAATAGGAGGAATAACTCCATGGAATCGACCATGCAGAGGCCGGCTTTTCACCGCCGCCAATAGCACAATCAAAGCCCAGACGGTCGCCTATTGGATAGTCACGGCCATCTTCTGCCTGCAGATGAGCTTCACCGCCTTCGCGCAACTGCGGCTGCCGCAGGTGGCTCTGGCGTTCGCCCATCTCGGCTTCCCCGGCTACTTCCGGGTCGAGCTGTCGTTGGCGAAGCTCGCCGGCGTGGTGCTGTTGCTTGCGCCGGTGCCGGCGCGGCTGAAGAGTGGGCCTACGCCGGCTTCGCCATCGACCTCGCTTCGGCGCTCGTCGCACACCTCTCGGTTGGCGATGGTCCGGAGGCATGGAGCTGGGCGGCGGCCACCGGCCTGCTCTGGGGGCTCTCGTACTTTTCTGGCGCCGCCTGCTGGGTCGTCTGTAGTTACGCGGGCGAGGGCGTGACCGTACACTGCGCACGGCCTTCGGGAGCGGAAGAGGCGATCACTTGCGAAGGTTGCAGGCTACGCTGAGCGTAGCGACAATAGGTGCGAGAACTGGAGCCATAGATGAAAAATGTCGCGGTAGAATCTGCCTCTGCATTGATCGACGAGAGGATCAAGGAACTTGGCGACTGGCGCGGGAAAATGCTCGCAAAAGTGCGCGATATCGTACACCAGGCAGACCCGGAGATCGTCGAAGAATGGAAGTGGGTGAAGCCGACATGGCCCGGGACTCCCATCTTCTCCCACGGCGGCATCGTCTGCACGGCAGAGACGTACAAGAACGCCGTCAAGATGACCTTTGCCAAGGGAGCTGCGTTGAAGGATCCTTCCGGTTTATTCAACTCCAGCCTCGATGGTAATGTCAGGCGCGCCATCGACATCCACGAAGGCGAGCACTTCAATGAGGCGGCCTTAAAGGATCTCATCCGTGCCGCAGTGGCGCTCAATCTCCAGGGCAAGAGCCAGCCGAAACCCCGGCCAGCAAGCAGTCAGCGGGTGCGTTAGCTGCATGGGCTCTCCGTTCGGCAACATCGAAGTGCGCGGCGCCCGCGAGAACAATCTCCAGAACATCTCCCTCGACATTCCCCGGCGCAGAATCACCGTTTTCACCGGCGTCTCGGGTTCGGGGAAATCGTCGCTGGTGTTCGACACCATCGCCGCGGAATCCCAGCGCCTGCTCAATGAAACGTTCTCGACGTTCGTGCAGAATTTTCTGCCGCGCTACGGCCAGCCCGACGTCGACCTTCTCGCGAATCTTTCGACCGCCATCATCGTCGATCAGCAGCGCATCGGCGGAAATCCGCGCTCGACATTGGGAACGGCCACCGACATCTACACGTTGCTGCGCATCTTGTTTTCCCGCCTGGGGAAGCCCGCGGTTCCGCACCCTCTGGCGTTGTCCTTCAACGATCCCGCGGGCATGTGTCCGGAGTGCGAGGGACTCGGGCGCGGTTCCCAGATTGATATCGAGGCACTGGTGGATAAGAGCAAGTCCCTGGAACAAGGCCCGGTCCGATTTCCAACGTTCAACGCGGGTGGTTACAATCTGCACACCTTCGTCAAGTCGGGATTCTTCGACGCCAAAAAGCCGCTCAAAAAATATACGAAAGAGGAGTGGCACGACTTTCTTTATCGCGACGACACCAAGGTCAAGGTCAACAAGACCGGGCAAAAATTCAGCTCGGGTTTTGACGCCCTGATTCCGAAATTCAAACGCCTCTACCTGACCAAAGGCGCGGAGCAGATGCCGGCGCGTCTGCGTGAGGCATTCGAGAAGATTGTGACGGAGGGGCCATGCGATGCATGCGGCGGAACACGTTTGTCCCAGTCCGCGCGCGCCTGCCGCGTCGAGGGAAAGAATATCGCGGAATGTTCCGCCATGCAGGTGAGCGAACTCGCCCAGTTCGTCCATTCGCTTCGCGCGCCGAACGCCGCTCCGCTGCTGGCTCGTCTGTCGGAACGGCTCGATCATCTGGTCGAGATCGGACTCGGTTATCTTAGTTTGAGCCGTGAGACCGCGACGCTGTCCGGTGGAGAATCGCAGCGGGTGAAGATGGTGCGCCATCTGTCGTCGAGCCTCACCGAGGCGCTGTACATCTTCGATGAGCCAACCATCGGCCTGCACCCGCACGATGTCCAAAGACTCAATCATTTACTGACCAAGCTTCGCGATATCGGAAACACGGTTCTCGTGGTGGAACACGAGCCTGAAGTAATGGCGATTGCCGATCACATCGTCGACATGGGGCCAGGCGCGGGGAGCGCCGGCGGAACGGTTGTATTCGAAGGTCCGTTTCCAGCGCTCAAAAAGAGCGGCACGCTGACCGGGAAACACCTTTCGAAGCATCAGGCATTGAAAGAGAAACCGCGGGCAGGAAAAGGACATCTTCTGGTCGAGGACGCGACCCTCAACAATCTTCGGAATGTCACAGTGAAGATTCCCAAAGGAGTTCTTACCGTCGTCACCGGCGTGGCCGGCAGCGGGAAGAGTTCGTTGATTCACGGCTGTCTTCCCAAACATTACCCGAATGCCGTCGTGGTGGATCAATCGCTGGCGGCGGGATCGCGGCGTTCCAACCTGGCCACCTACTCAGGAATGTCGGACGCAATTCGGAAGGCGTTTGCGGCTGCCAACAAAGTTGAGCCGGCGCTCTTCAGCGCGAACTCCAAGGGAGCATGCCCCGCATGCCAGGGCCTGGGTGTCATCTACACGGATTTGCAGCATCTGGACCCTGTCGCGACCCGCTGTGAAGCGTGTGATGGGC
The DNA here is from genome assembly GCA_963713415.1 of Bryobacterales bacterium. GTDB lineage: Bacteria > Acidobacteriota > Terriglobia > Bryobacterales > Bryobacteraceae > Palsa-89. Next base: position 1,372,025 of record CAVQLV010000004.1, read on the forward strand.
GTTGTTTCACCGATGCGGTTCTGGCGCTAACGCTGCGAGGGAAAAACATCAACGAACGTGTTGAACCTCTCCGTCACGGATGCCTTGTCGTTCTTTACGGAGAAACCGATTCTCGCCACGGTGAAGGCTCTCCAAGACGTGGGACTCGGCTACGTCGCGCTCGGGCAAAGACTCAACACGCTGTCGGGCGGCGAACGTCAGCGCTTGAAGCTGGCGGCCGAGCTCGAAAAGCCTTCGCAAATCGTGATTCTCGACGAGCCGACCACGGGTCTGCACATGGCCGATGTGGCGAACCTGCTCGCGCTCCTGGACGCGATGGCCGACCATGGAACCACTTTGATCGTGATTGAGCACAACCTGGATGTGGTCGCGCGCGCCGATTGGATCATCGACATGGGGCCCGGCGCGGGCGACGAAGGCGGCAAAGTTGTGTTTGAGGGGGTGCCGCGCGAACTGCTGAAAGCGAGCAAGTCGCTAACGGGGAAACACCTGGCAGCGCGCTTGGGATGAACCTGGGCGAGGGCAATCCGCTCTAGCGCGGATACCTTTGGACCGCGATGCTCACCACCGCGCTCTTGGGCCACTGCGCGTCCCCGATAGTCATTTTGGTTGCGCGCGAATCCGTGATGCCCATCGTTGCCAAAGGAATCCGAATGTCGTAATCCCGCCCCGCCACGTCGAGCAGCGGGCTAGGATTCGAATCGGCCGAAGTAGTGAAGACTTCGTGGTCCTTGCGCTCAAGGCGGATCATGTAGGCCACGAAGGCGCGATGGCTGTTGGCCTGGCCGCGCGCATCAAACGTGGCTTGGTCGCCGACGTTGACCGCGTCGAACAGCACAAACTCCCCCGCGTCAGACGTGTCGATCTTGAGCACCGGCCAACCACCGGGCGGCTTTTCGATGGTGCTCCCTGGCGCGGGCAACTCGTCGCTCGATTCAAACCTGATATATAGGTACGACTCGTCGAAGACCGCTTTCATCTGCCATCCCTGGCGTGCCGCGTTCGTGGAATCCAACCCTGGCGCCACCTGGTCCCAGGGCGATCCGGCGCGCGCAAACGCTCCTTGGTCGGGAGGCACCAGCGCGTAAACCGAGTTGGGGTTGGGCGCGCGATCCTTCCACAGTTCATCCTGAATCTTCCATTGCCCATCCTCTCTTCGGAGCAGGATGGTGACAAAGGTGTTCGAGACGCCCTGTACGAGCAGCACGGCCTGGTCCCCGTGAACGAAAGTCTTCGTTGCAAGATAACGGACCTCGGGACGCGCCTTTGCGTAAGGTCGTAGTTTTTCGAACTGGCCTGACTTTTCCTTCGTCCAAAGGCCTGTCCAGGTGTTGAAGTCGCCCGTTTGCTCGGCGTGCTCCATTTGTTTGAGCACCGCCTCCACGTTGCTTTGGTCGGACTGCGCCCAGCCAGCGGAGATGGTAAGCAGAAGAATCGCGACAACCCGCATGCTCGGCTATCGGCGGAACCGCGGCGGGGCTTGAGTAAGAAATTACTATCCGCTGTCGACGAGGCCTCCGCCGCCGCTCTCCGCCAGGTGTTGCAAGTCACATTGACTGGAATGGATTCACCCGGATCGAGAGCGATTCGGAAAGCATGGTTCGCCGCGGAGGTCTGGACGCCGCCGTGCGTCAGATAAGCGGGAGAATCTGCACGAAAGGCCTGGGACACCCTGGTAGTCTACATACATATCGGTCACGATCAGCCGCATGCCGCATGGCGCCGCCGGCGACGATGCGGTGCCATTGACCGCCGGCACAAAGGCGGAATATGGCTGTCGCGCTGGATTATCCCGATCCTGCCCTAGTTAAGTTAGGCCAGCGGCCGGGAACAATGCCAACCTGGAGGGAGGGATTCCATGGAACGCCCCGCTGAGATCCTGGTCGCGGATCGCTTCCCCGCATTGAGGCGGGAGCTGTTGCGTTTGCTCGCGGATCTTTCCGAAGAGGATTGGGCGCGTCCCACCGCGGTCCCGCAGTGGACTGTGAAAGACGTCGCCGCACACTTGCTCGGCGGCGATGTTTGGATTCTCTCGGGAAAACGTGACCGGTTTCATCCGCCGGACTCAGAAATCCAGGAATATGCGCAATTGGTTGCACTGGTGAACCGTTTGAATAGCGAATGGGTCCTGGCGGCGCGCCGCCTCAGCCCGCGGCTGCTGATGGATTTCTTAGCGTTTACTGGACCCGAAGTGGAAGCGTGCTTTGCCTCACTCGACCCGGTGAAGATGAGCGGGCCAGTTAGCTGGGCTGGGCCGCAACCGGCTCCGCAGTGGTTCGACGTCGCGCGCGAATTCACGGAGCGCTGGCACCACCAGCAGCAAATTCGGGATGCTACCGGCCGGCCGCCGCTTTACGATCCATACTTTTTATCCCCGGTGCTCGATACGTTCGTCCGCGCGCTGCCCCATAACTTCCGCGACACCATCGCGCCAACGGGAACCACCGTCCGATTTGAAATTTCCGGTGACGCGGGCGGCGTGTGGTTCCTTTACAAGGACGAGCGCGCATGGACGCTTGTTCTCAACTCATCCAGCGATCCGGCGGCGGAAGTGATTCTTCCGCAGGACACAGCTTGGCGCTTGTTCACCAAAGGCATCGATCGCCAGGAGGCCCACGCGCGGGCCGTGATTCGCGGGGATGCCGGCCTGGTGTTGCCTATCTTCGCGACAACCGCTATCATCGGCTGAATTTCTCATGATCAAACCATTTTTATGATCAAACCACCTTTATGATCAAACCACGCGCGCTTCGTCCCGGCGACAAGGTCGCGACGATATCCCTTTCCCGAGGTTGGCCGAGCGTGTACCCGCACGCCTACCGTGACGGTAAACGCCAGTTGCAAGAAGGTTTCGGCGTCCAGGTGGTTGAGAGCCGTTATGCGCTCGCCGATATCGCATGGCTGGCGGCTCATCCGGAGGCGCGTGCGGCGGACCTGATGGAGGTCCTGCAAGATCCTTCGATCCAGGGTATCATCTCCACCATCGGCGGCGATGACTCCATTCGCATGCTGCCATTCCTGGATTATTCCGTAATTCGCTGATAATCCGAAAGTGTTTCTTGGATATTCAGACTCAACCATCACGCACTTCGCTTTCCTGAAGGCGGGAGTAACTTCGTTCTATGGACCATCTATCATGGGCGGATTCGACGAGACCGGCGGATTGTGGCCCTACATGGCTGAATCTGTCCGCCAGGTGCTCTTCGAACCGGCGCCGTCTGCTTTGATTTCGCCCAACTCCGGCGGTTGGACTGTCGCGTCCTTGGGCTGGGACGATGAGAAGCGGAATGAGAAACGGCGGCCGCTGCAACCATGCTCGGGATGGCGCTGGCTTCAAGGGAGCGGGCAGCATCGCGGCCACTTGATCGGCGGCTGTCTGGAGGCCGTGGATTGGCTGCGCGGCACTCCAGTTTGGCCTGAGCCGCCGGTGTGGCGAAACAGCATACTGTTTCTGGAGACGTCGGAGGATCAGCCATCTCCAACGGCCGTTGTGTACATGCTGCGGTCGCTGGCCGCCACAGGAGCCCTGCGTGAAGCGCGCGGCATTTTGTATGGCCGGCCCTATGGGGACGAATCGAAGTTTGACGCTTATGATGCCGCGATCTTGCAAGTGCTTGCGGAGTTGGGATTAAGCGAACTGCCGCTGGTGACGCGCATGGATTTTGGCCACACCGATCCGAAATTCGTTGTTCCCATCGGAGCGAAGGCCGAAATCGACTGCGATCGGCAGCAGGTCCGGTTGCTCGAATCACCCACGATTCGGTGATATATTGATTACGATTCAGGAGAAAACGCGCATGATGAAGACGCTTGGGCTGGCGGCACTGATTGTTGGATTCATCGTGACTTCGCCGGCAGTGATGGCGTCCGAGGCAATGCCTGTCGCGCGGCAAAACGCGTTAGTGCAGAAGTACTGCGCGGTCTGTCACACCGATGTGAATCCGAACGGCGGGCTTACCCTTCAGCATTTCAACGCTGCGCATCCCGATCCGGGCGTGGCGGCGATGATGCTTGGCAAATTGAAAACCGGCGCGATTGGCGCAGCCGGCCTGAAGATTCCGGATAATGCGACAGTCCAGGCATGGATTACCGCGACGGCAGCGGAATCCTCCGGCGCCAGCCGGTGGATCGTGAGTCGCACCGAAGATACTACCGCGAATGCCACGATTCTGAGCGCGAGCATCGTGCGGTCGGTACCTTCGGCGGTGAGCGCGGACGTGCCAGATTCCTACCGTCTCACTGTGACGTGCCGCGCCGATACGCACCAGGCCGAAATGCAGCTCGCGTGGTCGCCCGCGGTTCCGAAGCAAGGTCAGGTCCTGTCCGCCATGGTGGACGGAAAACCGCTGTCCACTTATAAAGTGGAGGGTACGGAAAAGATGGGCAATGGCACCAATGGGGACTCGGGACCGGGTTCCGTCGTTCTCTACCCTGCGACCAGCAACTCAGGATCGGCGAAGCTCGCAACAGCTTTGCCGGCAGAGTCGCTCACCATCCGCGATGCATTCCCAAATGAGTCCGTCGTGTTCCCGTTCGGCGAGCTGACTTCTAGCGAACGGCAAGACTTTTCGGCCTGTTTTAGCCGGGCAGTTGCCAGCCGCTAGCTGCCGTTCGCGTATGTCCATCCGGTCCCAGGCGGAATTTGAGAAGCTGCGGGCGATCGGCAGGATTGTGCGCCAGGCGCTCGATAAAACCGCAGCCGCCGTTCGGCCCGGCATCACGACGCGAGAATTGGACGAAATCGGCGGCGGTGTATTAACCCAGAACGGCGCCGAATCCGCGCCTCCGAAGGTTTACGGCTTTCCCGGCGCGCTTTGCATCAGCGTCAATGACGAAGCCATTCACGGTATTCCCGGCGATCGCGCGATTCAATCCGGCGATCTGGTGAAGCTGGATCTGGTAGCGGAGAAGGACGGGTTTTATGCCGACGCCGCGATTACCGTACGCGCCGGCCAAGTGAGCGCAACAGCCGAGGCGCTCGCACGTTGCGCCGAGCGAGCCTTTACTCACGCGCTGCGATCGGCGCGCGCGGGAAACCGGGTGCACGAGATCGGACGCGTGGTTGATCGGGAAACACGTCGCGGCGGCTTTCGAGTGCTGCGCGAGTTGTGCGGGCATGGCGTCGGGCGGACCATTCATGAACCGCCTAGCGTCCCGAACTATTATGAGCCTCGCGTTCGCGCTCGCCTGACGGAGGGGCTGGTGATCACCATCGAGCCGATCATTTCCGCCGGGAGCGGCCACAGCGCCCTGCAGCCGGATCGCTGGACCATTCGCACCGCGGACGGCAGCCTGTCCGCGCATCACGAGCACACCATTGTCATTACGAAAAGCGCGCCGATTTTGTTGACTGCGGCCTAGAAGTTCCTCTCAGACCCAGGCGCACGGCTCTAACCCCAGTCGAAGATCTCCAGAAACCTTCGGAACACAATCTAAATTCATGCGTATACATGGCATGCCACTTCGGTAGATCATCGAGTGGAGTATACTAAACCACATGCCCAGACGCGAATCCCCGCTGCAAAGTGAAATGGTGCAAGGAACGCTCGATATGCTGGTGCTGCAGACTCTCGTTCTAGGCCCGGCGCACGGCCACACCATCGCCCACGCCATCGAACATGGCTCGCGCGACGTGCTTCAGATCGAACACGGCTCGCTCTACCCTGCGCTGCATCGGCTGGAAGACCGCGGCTGGATCGCGTCCTTCTGGGGAACCTCCGACAACAATCGCAAGGCCCGCTACTACCGGCTCACACTAGCAGGCCGCAAACAGTTGATCGCGCAAACCAACCGGTGGGAACAGCTGGTTCAGGCCATCGGCCGCATCCTGAAACCGGCCGCGGAGTAAGACCATGGCTTGGGCACGCTTCTTTCGCCGCGCGAAATGGGATCGAGTTCGGCGGGAAGAGCTCGAATCCTACCTTCAACAGGAGACGGCCGACAACCTCGCTCGTGGATTACCACCCCAGGCGGCGCGCGCCGCCGCCCACCGGAAGCTCGGCAACAGCACGCTGATCCGAGAGGAGATCTACAGCATGAACACCATCACGTTCCTGGACACCTTGGTTCACGACATCCGCTACGGCTTGCGCGCGCTGCGCCATAATCCTGTGTTCACGGTGGTGGCGCTCCTCACGATTGCGATTGGAATCGGCGCCAACGCCGCCGTCTTCAGCGTGCTCAATAGCGTGTTGCTCCGGCCCCTGCGTTACCCCCAATCGGAGCAACTGGTGGCGCTCCGGCAGCTCGCGCCCGGTGCCGCGGGCCTGGCAAGTTTCGCCGACGGGCTGCTGCTGTCGCCGTCCATGTATTTCACCTACGCCGAGCAGAATCGTTCGTTCCAGTCGCTGGGCGTGTGGTTCAACGACAGCGCCAACGTGACCGGCTTGGCCGAACCCGAACAGGTCCGAATGTCGGTGGTCAGCGACGGCGTACTTCAGGCTTTCGACGTTCCGCCCCTGTTCGGACGCTGGCTCAACGCGCGCGATCAAACCCCGAATGGTTCCGGCTCCAGTATGTTCGTCGGGCAGTCGACCACCATGATGCTCGGTTACGGTTATTGGCAGCGTCGCTTTGGCGCAGATCGCTCGGTGATCGGGCGCACCATTACCGTGGATTCGCGATCGCGCGAAATCGTCGGCGTAATGCCGCAGGGTTTCAAGATTGTGAATACGGATTGCGATCTGATTGCCCCGATGGCACTGCCGCGATCCAGGCTGATCCTGGCCGGCTTTGGCTTGCAAAGCGTTGCGCGGCTGAAGCCCGGCGTCTCCATTTCGCAAGCCGACGCAGACTTGGCGCGATTGTTGCCGGTCTGGATGAGATCCTGGTCCAACGGGCCGGGAACCAACGGGAAAATCTACGAAACATGGCAAATCACGCCCGCCATTCGCCCGCTGAAGCAAGAGCTGGTGGGCAACATCGGAGACATCCTGTGGGTGGTCATGGGAACCATTGGGTTGGTGATGCTGATCGCCTGCGCGAATGTAACCAATTTATTGCTGGTGCGCGCCGAGTCGCGACAGCAGGAGTTGGCGGTTCGCGCCGCGTTGGGCGCCGGCTGGGGACGGATCGTGCGGGGGCTTCTAGTGGAAAGCGTGATGCTGGGACTGGCGGGCGGTGCGCTCGGAATCGGAGTGGCGGTTGCCGGATTGCGCCTTCTGGTCGCGATCGGTCCGGCCAATCTGCCGCGGCTCACCGAGATTTCGTTCGACTCCCGAGCGCTGCTGTTCACGTTACTGCTTTCCGTGCTCTCCGGACTCGTGTTCGGTTTGATACCGGCCATGAAATACGCCGGACCGAAGATTTCCGTGGCCCTTGGCAGCGCAGGGCGGACCGCCAGCGTGAGCCGCCAGCGCCATCGCACACGCAACCTGCTGGTGGTGGGCCAAGTAGCGCTCGCCCTCGTTCTGCTGGTGAGCGCGGGATTGATGATTCGAACGTTCCAGGCCCTGCGAACCGTGCAGCCGGGCTTCACCCACCCGGAACAGATCCAAACTCTGCGGACCCAAGTTCCGCAGTCCCTGATTGCCGAGGGCGAGCGCGTGACAAGAACGCAGAACGACATTCTCGACAAGCTGGCAGCCATCCCGGGAGTTACATCCGTTGGCTTTGCCAACGCCATGCCAGTGGAGGGCATCATCGGCAACTGGGACTCGCTGATGGCCGAAGGCCAGGACTATCCCGCCGACAAGATTCCGCCGCTGCGGCTTTACAAGTACATTTCCCCCGGCTTCCTGCGCGCCGCCGGCACGAGATTGATCGCGGGTCGCGATTTCACCTGGGCCGAGGTTTATGGCTTGCGCCACGAAATACTGCTTTCCGAAAATCTGGCGCGTGAGATGTGGGGTTCTCCCTCGGCGGCCATCGGCAAGCGCGCCCGTGAGCTTCCCAGTGCGCCGTGGAGCGAGGTGATCGGCGTCGTCCAGGATGTCTCTGAGAACGGAGTTCAAGAGAAAGCTCCGGAAATCGTTTACTGGCCGCCGCTCGGGACCACTTCCATCGGGCCTGACCCGGGAACCAGCGCATTGCGCGAGGTTATCTTTGTGGCTCGCAGCGATCGCGCCTGCACGGAGCTGTTTATCAACCAGGTGCGGCACGCTGTTTGGTCGGTGAATCCGAGTTTGCCGGTCGCATCCGTGCGAACCATGCAGGAGATCTACGATCAATCGATGGCACGCACATCTTTTACTCTGGTCATGCTTGGAATCGCGGGTGCGATGGCTCTCGTTCTCGGCATTATCGGCCTGTACGGCGTGATCGCCTACGCCGTGTCACAACGGCGCCGCGAGATCGGAATCCGGTTGGCGCTCGGAGCGGAGCCCGGCGAACTTAAGAAGATGTTCGTACTGCACGGCCTCACGCTGGCGTGCATTGGAGTTGTGATCGGGCTTGGCGCGGCGGCGGGCTTGATGCGCCTGATGAAGTCGCTGCTATTCGGAGTCAGTCCTTTGGACCCGCTTACTTACGCCGCGGTGCCAATTGTTTTGGTGGGAGCCGCCGTGCTCGCCAGTTATCTGCCGGCGCGTCGCGCGGCCGCAGTGGATCCGGTGGATGCGCTGAAAGCTGAGTAGCTTGTGCGCACGTGCGGTGCGGAGCCTCGGCGGCTAATCGAACGGCAGGTCTTTTTGGTCGCGTGCCGAAGCCATTGCGGCCGATTTCGCCATGTACGGATACGGATTCACCGGCGTGCCGCCCAGACGAACTTCATAATGCAGATGCGGTGATGTAACGCGCCCGCTGGCGCCCGAGCGCGCGATTACGTCGCCACGCCGGACTTCCTCGCCCGGCACCACGCCGAAAGTAGACAGGTGCCCGTAGTAGGTCTGGACTCCATTGCCGTGATCGATGATAATCAGCCGGCCGTAGCCGCTTTCCCAATCGGCATGCACCACGATGCCATCGCCTGCCGCATGCACCGGCGTCCCCATGGCCGCTTCCAGGTCGACACCGGTGTGGATGGCGCCTTCACCCGAGAACGGGTCTGTGCGCCCGCCGAAAGGACTCATCAGACGGCCTTCCACCGGCCACATACTGGGGCGAGTGTGAATCTGATATTGGCGGGGATAGTTGTGATACATGGCTGACAGAGTGGATGTTTGCAGAAAATTGTACTGGCTCAGGGATTCGCGGAAGGTGGGAGCCAGGTTGGCCGTGTTCACGACATCGGCTGATGTGCCCGGCCGCCGCTTTAGCCCGTAGGCCACCGAAACTTCGCCGGCGAAATTTTCAAGCGTTGCCAACTGCTCGTTCTTCTGGTTGGTGACGCGCTGCAACTCCTGATACTTGGTGCGGAGCGACTCCACTTCCTGGCGCAGCGAGTTGTAATGCGCTACTTTCCAACTCATCCGCAAATAGCTGGAAAGAAAGGCCAGCATGATGACAAACGACAGCGCCGAAACAACAAAACCAGCATAGATCACTTTGTGTGGGATTTGAATGCGCCGCAGACGCCCATGGAGCGAATGCGCGAGTACAAGCACAAAGTAAGGCTGATGTGGCATGGATCTCCTTAGATTGAATCGGCACGGCCCGAAAGATTCTACAGGGACGCGGGCAGGCCGTAGGCCGGAGAGTACCAACTAGAGTACTAGCTCTAGTCTCAGGGCGAAGGCTAAGGATAATTCATGTAGCGGACGAGTGTCAAGGCTAGAAACGGTATGAGATCTTACTATCTGGACTGCCATCGCGAACCTGCGGACTCTCCCAATGGATGGTTCCAACATTGCTCCAAACTTCTCACGCTTCCAGCAGTCCGAGTCCGGCTATGGTTTGTAGTCGTGCAGGAAGTAGCGCGGCGATTTCCTCTGAAGTGGGAGGGTTCTCACCCGCCGCCAGGGATCGGGCCAACGCGGCGTGATCTCGCGTTCCATCCAGCAAGAGCAGCAGACGGCGGCCAAACTCATCCAGGTCGACCAGCGTGTGAACCAGGTTTGCGATCTGAAGCGAGCTCTGGGCTTGGTGGCGGGCCAGGGCGCTCGCGCGCGGCCTTTGGCTTACCGAGTCCTGGCAAGGGAAGCGATACGAGTGGCACTCGGCGAAGCCCACCGAAACCAGAACCAGCATCATTTGCCGCAGCTCTTCGGCGCTACCGGCGTTGGGCAGCAGTTCCTCAAAAGAAACCGGCAAGGGATAACGGGCGCCCATGGATCGAGCCACCGCTTCCACCGAGGGCTGCTTCGCGCCGATGCGAACGCCGCGGCCTCCCTCGATCTGTCCGTCCACGATCTGAAACGGTGCGGAGAAGAAGAGCCGGTCCATGGTTTCCGCGCGCGCGGAATGCCGGAGGGTCAGTTCCTGGCCGCACAACATGGTGTGGCGGAAGGAGCGCAAGTACAGGTAGTCGGTGTACTGCTCGCGCTCCAGGCGATCGTCCGGAAGCCACTTCAGCAGGCCGCGCGGATCGAACATGCGGTCGACCGTGGAATCGCCGAGGTATTGCAGGCCATGGGAGGCCGCGTGCGCCACGAAATCGCAAAAGTATAGCGGATAGTTCACCGGCGAAAGATCGTCGTGAGCCAGGCCGCCGTCGGTATAAGTGAGCAGGGTTGCCGCATCCTCCTCCACCAGCTTGCGGAACGTTGCTGGGGCTTGGGACGACTTGGAGAGCCATTCCAGGAACCCTCGGGAGCGATCCACGCGCTGCTGGGGCGCATCGCCGCGAGTGTGATGGAGCAGCATCTCGCGCAGCATCTGGCGAATGTGGCGGCCCGGGTAAAGGTTGTAGCTGATCAGGGCCACGCCCGCAGGCGTCAGGCGCTGGCGGCAGAGCGCGAGCAGGCGGTCGCGCACGTCCTCCGGCACCCAGGAGTAAACGCCGTGAGCAATGATGTAATCGAACTCGCCCGATTCCTGGCCCAGATCGCGCAGGTCGCGAACGGTCACTTCGATGTTGGCCAGGGCGAGCGCGCCAATGCCGGCGTTTGCCGCGGCGACGGGAGCTTCGGCCAGGTCGATGCCGAGGAAACGGCTCTGGGGTAAAGCATACGCCATCGGCAACAGATTGCCCGCGTTGCCGCAGCCGATTTCGAGCACGCGGCAGCGCTCGATGGGCGCGGGCTCCAGGCCGAACAGCAACGCGACTGCGGCCATGCGGTCCGGATGCGTGGCCAAGCGCGGAAAGGTGGGGTACGGAATGGAGTCGTAGGTGTTTTCGGCCACGGGTGAAATTGTGCGGACCCTCAGGGCCCGATGATTACCGTGGGACAGCCCATGACTATGGGATTGGCGGGCCCCATGGCCAAGCCTGGCTTTTCAACCACAATATCCAATTGACGGCAGGCCATCATGCCATTGATTAAGACCGTTGGGCTGCCCATCAAAACCGAACCCACGCCGTCGGCGCCGCTGATGCTGACCGCCGGACAGGCGTGCTGATCGATCTCGGCCCGCCATGCGGGCTGGCCTCCAATCATCACGTTGAGGCTGCCGGGGCCGGGAAACAAGGGCGCACCGTGCGTGGTGGCATCGCCGACTCGAGCTGCAAGAGGCATAAGCGGTTTTTGTCCTTCCTAGGGATTTAGGTTGATCATCGCACTGGTTATGGTGATACTGGCCGGTGTCATTTCGATAGTGCTCGCGCCGCAGGTAATTGTAATGCCGCCCAGGGCTGTGATTTTATAGGACCCGACTGTCGCTTCGTGCGTAATATTCCCCAAGTCAACCGTCAGGGAGTCGTTGCCAACCGAAATCTCCGCGCTGCGATTGCCTTGGCTGACCGTTAGCGAATGATTTCCCGTTTCCACCGTCTCCGTGTCGTCGACATGGATGGTAGTGGTACGGTTGTTTTTCACCGTAATGTTCATGTCCTTCTCGGCCTGAACAAATATTTCTTCATCGCCGTCCTTATCTTCGAAGCGGAGCATATTGTAATTCGACGACCCGCCCCCCGTAGCTGCTATGGGTTTGAATTCCGCTCTGCGTCTTATTGTCGGGCAGCGAGAACGGAGGCATGTTGACGGAATTGTAGACCGATCCGACAATCAAGGGGCAATCCGGGTCGCCTTCCAGGAACGTCACCACTACTTCGTCCCCCACTCGCGGAATCCATTGATGTCCCCACATATTGCCAGCCCAGGGCTGCGCCACGCGAACCCAGCAAGCATATTCCGCTTCCCGATCCCAGGGGAAGCGTACCCGAACGCGGCCGTACTTGTCCGGCCAAATCTCCTCCGACGATCCGCTGGCGCTTTCGTCGATCACCCGCGCCGTCTGCGGCCCATACACGATCGGCTTCGGAGTGGAGCGCGCTGGGTGGAACGGCACGGAGGCTAAAATGCCCGAAAATGGATTGGTGTAAAACGCGGCGACTTCCATGCCCATCATATAGGCCGGATGCTGCGCAACGTTGTGCTGGACTGAAGTCAGCAGGTAAGGGCCCGTGGGAACCTGTGACCCTCCCGTTACCGTGAATTTGTATCCGGCCGTCATGGCTCGGCAATACGAGTCGCCGTCATAAACGATGTGGCTGGCTTCGTCCTGTTCCATGCGAAGACGGACCAGCTTTTCCCCTTCCGGTCTCACGTCTCCTAAGCGCGATTGCGGGTCGATGAACTTCTTGGCGTAACCGCCTGGATAGTCGAACACATCCAGGTTCGAATTTACCTCGCTGACATGCAAAGAGGATTCCGGCACTTCCAGCGTGTTGGAAGGCATTTCAAGGTGATAGTCCCGAAGCACCCACTTGCCGCTGGAAAGCTTCTGGCTGGTCTCCCAGGCAGTGAGCAGATCCTCCATGTCGCCCATCCCAACGTCGGGGTCGAAGCGGAAGTTCGATTGTTGAGGGCAATCCTTGTGGCAGTCGGGAGAATCGGTCAGAACCAGGACGTGGTTTTGGTCGTCGTTATGCTCGAAATAATAGGAGATCCCTTCGGCCTCCATCAGGCGGCTGAGAAAAGCAAAGTCGGTCTCGCGGTACTGAACGCAATAGTCCCACTGGGTGTATTGCTTGCTCAGATCACTGCGGAAATACGCTGTGAATCCGAGCTCCTGCCACGATCTTCTGGATGACTTCCGGAACGGTCTGATCCTGGAAGATCCGGCAATCGGCTTTCAAATCGAGGAAGGTGAGCCAGGGAACCACCTCGGCACTGATAGTATGCGAACTGGTTGTCTTGTCCTTCCTTAGTGAAAGTCGCGACAATCCCATTGAAGAAGCGCGATTTGCCCCCGCCGAGATCAAGCTCCACCGCCATGGATTTGCCGATCAGCTTGTCCGCGGTCACCTTTTGCGGCATAGCGTTCAGAACGTCGGCCAGCAGCTTTACGGTGAAGCGAAACGGACGGGACATCCCTTCCGAAGCCGCGATGCTCTCGGCCAGCAGGACATCGAAATCGAGCGGCGTGTAGGCCTTCAGCGATCGGCCATTTTGTGTGATCTGTTCCGGCATAATCCTCCTTTCGCGCTGCGTCTGAGTCGCGAGGAATCAGGCTGGCGCGCTCACAAGAATACACAAACGACCCTCCGTCGCCGATGCCGACGCGGATGGAAGAGAGCTGCCGGCCTTCCGCCATGCTGGATAGCAGTTCCCGGGACATGTCGGGAAGCAGAGTATTGGTCAGGATGTTGTCGATGTTTCGCGCGCCGCTTTCCACTTCCGTACAGCGGCTGGCAACGGTTTCAATCAAAGCGTCGTCGTAAATCAACTCCAGCTTGTGATTTTCCCGCAGCCGGCGGCGAATCTTTTCCATCTTCAGCACAATGATTTTCTTGAGCGCTTCGTCGCGCACCGGATAATAGGGGATCAGCACCATGCGCCCCAGGAACGCCGGTTTGAAGATCTTGTTCAACTCGGGTTTGAGAGCGTTCACCAGGCCCGGCGCAGTGGGCATCGTCTCCGGATCGGCGCACAGCTTCATCATCTGATCGGTACAGGCGTTGCTGGTGAGCAGAATGATGGTGTTCTTGAAATCGATTTCGCGGCCCTCGCCGTCTTCCATGTTGCCCTTGTCGAACACCTGATAGAAGAGTTCGAGCACATCCGGATGCGCCTTTTCCACTTCATCCAGCAGCACGACGGAGTAAGGCCTGCGCCGCACGGCTTCCGTTAAAACGCCGCCCTCGCCGTAGCCGACGTAGCCGGGAGGCGAGCCCTTGAGGGTGGATACGGTGTGGGCTTCCTGGAACTCCGACATGTTGATGGTGATCAGATTGTGCTCGCCGCCATAGAGCAGGTCGGCCAGGGCCAGCGCGGTCTCGGTCTTCCCTACCCCGCTAGGACCCACCAGCATGAAGACCCCCACCGGCTTGCCGGGATCGTCCAGATTGGCGCGCGCTGTGGCGATACGCTGGCTGATGATTTCGAGCGCGTGCGGTTGTCCGATCACTCGCTGGCCTAGATACTTCTCCAGGTCGAGAACCATGGAGATTTCGTCCACCGCCATCTTGCCGGCCGGAATGCCAGTCCAGCCGGAGATCACCTCTCCCACGATGTGGCTATCCACGCAGACTCTCATGAGAGGCTTTTCGCCCTGCACCGCGGTCAATTCAGAGGAAAGCGCATCCAGTTCCGCCCGCAGCGCCGGCACGTCCAGCGCGGGAGCGGCCGCTGTTCCGTTGCCTTCCACTGGCGCGGGCGCGCCAGCGGTAGCCTCTTCCAACTGCGTGCCGGATAGCCGCGGATTTTTTCCACCAGCCCGCGCGTCTTGTCCCATTGTTCGCGGAGCGCGGCCAGGCGGGCCTCGGTGTCCGCGGTTTCACTCGCGATCTCTGCCAATCGTTCGGAATGATCCGCCCCGGTGGCGCTTTCGCGCTTCAGGATGCGATCCTGCACTGCCAGATCATCCAGGCGTCGGGTGGCATCCTCGATAGCTGCGGGCGTGGTGTTCTGCCCGAGCGACAGCCGCGCGCAAGCCGTATCCAGAACGCTGACCGCCTTGTCTGGCAACTGGCGTCCCGCAAGATAGCGATGCGAAAGCTTTACCGCCGCCCACACCGCCTCATCGAAGATCCGCACATTGTGGTGCTTCTCGAGCGACGGCACGATGCCGCGCATCATCACGGCGCACTGCATCTCGGAAGGCTCTTCCACTTTCACCACCTGGAAGCGCCGCGCCAGCGCCGCGTCCTTCTCGAAATACTTTTTATATTCCGACCAGGTAGTGGCGGCGATGGTGCGCAGTTCCCCTCGCGCCAGCGCCGGTTTCAGCAGATTGGCCGCGTCATTCTGGCCGGCTTGCCCGCCGGCGCCGATCATGGTGTGAGCTTCATCGATAAACAGAATGATCGGCGTGGGTGACGACTTCACCTCTTGAATGAGGCCCTTCAACCGATTCTCGAATTCGCCCTTCACTCCCGCGCCCGCTTGCAGCAGAGCCAGATCCAGCGAGCGCAGCGTCACGTTGCGCAGCGGTGGCGGCACATCGCCTTGGGCCAGCCGCAGCGCGAATCCCTCCACCACGGCGGTTTTTCCCACGCCCGCCTCGCCCGTGAGGATGGGATTATTCTGGCGGCGGCGCATCAAAATATCCACCACCTGCCGGATCTCGAAGTCCCGTCCGAGCACCGGATCGATCTTGCCTTGTTTGGCGTTTTCGGTCAGGTTGACGGTGTACTGATCCAGGTTCGGCGTCTTGCCGCCCGCGGCCCTGGGCGCAGCCTCGCCCGCCGCCGATGTCTCCTCCGCGCCAGAACTCGTCACGTCTTCCACCGAGCCCGCGACGATGGCCAGCGAAATCCTTGCGCAGTGCCTCGCCCTGCACCTTCTGAAATTCCTTGCTGACCTCCCGCATCAGCCGGATTAACTCGTCACTGGTGGCCAGAGCCAGAACGACGAAGCCGGTGCGAATTTGCGCGGCGCCAAAGTCGAGAGAGCCGACGGTCCACGCTTCCGACAGCATCTTCAACAGCGACGGACTGATGCGCGGGCGTTCGGGCATTCCCCGTCTTGAGCTTATCCAGCCCGCGCGTCGAGCTCGCCGGTGAGGCGCGATTTGTCGATCTCGAAGAACCGCAGGATGCGCGAGATATCGCCATCGGTGGCATCCAGCGCCTTCAGCAGGAAGTGTTCCACTTCGATGTCATAATGCGTTCGCGCCAGACACAGGCCGGCAGCGCCTTCCATCGCCTTGCGCGACGTATCGTTCAATTTCCCAATCAATGATCTAAGGTTGGCAGGCATCTTCATTCCCCCTTACGAAAGCTGCAGAATTGTTTCGGCCGGGATCGCGGTCGATGGGTTTGGACTTGGCCCAACTCAGAAATCCAAGCAGGGGAGCGGTCTCCCCTTCGGCCCCGAGTTCGCAGTGCGGAGCTTCCCGCCGATCCAGGATCAATTGAAGCTCGAAATCGATCTCGCTGCCGGAAAATAGTCTGGTAATGGCTCTGAATGGCGCATAGGCCGAGCCGGTGGGCAAGAAATCCAAATATCTGGAAAGTGGCAGAGGTCCCAGCACGATGCGAACGCGGGCTTGCGGCTCCCAGATCTCGTCACCCACCACCGCGCCCACTCCGAGCTGCCGTGTTTCCGCGGTCCCTTGTTCAAAGCAGCACTGGGCATTCTCGTCCAGGTGATACCAGGCGCCGACGAACTGTTCGATTTCCACCGGCGCCTGAAAGTAATCGCTGAGGAGCAGCGCAAAGCCGTGGCCGAACGCGGCTGTTGGGACAACAAGCCCGCATAATAGCAGGAGCGAATCGTCGTCCAGATCCTGGCGATTCTGCAATCCCTTGGTTCCCAGTCCAATCAGATCCAGCAAGTAATGCGAAAACGGGTCGAACTCACCGCGCTCCAGCCGAAATTGAAAGCGATACTTCAGCCAGGCCTGGTAGAACAGCGAGATGATGCGGTGGTGGAAGACATCGAAAAAATCTTTGAGCGTATGATCGCGAGCTTGCAGGCGGGCCAGGATCAGCTCGGTATAGTGCACAGGGAGCGCGCCGCTGGGGCCGGTCAGCCCCATGAAGTTCACAGTCATGGCAGGCTGGCCCGCTCTTGGATTCGGCCAGAGATTGAATCTCGCTGGCCGGGAACGACATGGAAGGAAAGGCGCGAAATTGCACCACTTCGTCCTCCGGACGGGCGAACTCTCCCACCGCCGCGCGGCCCGGGGACAGGCGCTCCAGCAGCCGCACCGCCTGGAAGAACTCGAAGCAGAAAGGCTCCGCGCGCAACCGCGCCTCTACATCCGTGGCTACGGTGTTTACAGGAGTATCCGATGTCCGGCTCGTGGTGGCCATTCTTTGAGCACCTCCTTCCTCTGGCGGGTTCGGACCGACAGCTGGCTAAAGCTATTCATCGTGACGTACAGGCCCAGGAAGTACTCCAGAATGGCGGCAAAAAGAAAGGTCCCGCCGCCTACGAAGTGCTCTTCATCCAGTTCTAATTCCACGCGCGTCCCGCGGGCAAAACTGATGCCCTGCTCCGACAACACGCGAGCAAAAGAACGCCGGCTGGAAAGAGATGTGATGCCGGTGATCTGCCTGTCCAGAAACGTGGAGTCCGAAAAATTGTAGAGACGCAGGATTTCCTGCAAAGCTTCCTTGCCTTCCTCCGCCACTGAGAGGTAATTCAGCGAAAGGTGAGAGATCAGCCGCCACAGCCGGCCTCTTTCCGGTGGCGGGGCGCAGCGTGGCGGTGGGCTTGCGGAGAGCGACGATCCGCTTGACCACCGCAACACCTTCGATCTCGAAATCGCCGGCTTCATTGCCGAAGGGCAGGCGGGAAGGAAGGTCGCGATTGCTGCAGGTGCAGTGCACCGTCAGCGTTTCCACTCCGGGGCGCGCGGTCCGGCCCGAAAGATCCACCAGCGAGATCCAGACCTCGGTTCCATCGTCGTTCTTCCGGCCCGAAGGGCGGCGAGTGACCTTCCAGAACGCCTTCCCCGCGTCGTCTCGTTTGGCATGGCGATAGGAGTAGATCGGATCGAAATGAACAATTTCCTGCGAGCGGGGATTGGAACTCATCGCGTCGTCCAGCGAGATCACCTCCAAGGCATTCTTTCGGCGGAAGTCGGCGGATTACGGGATACTCATGGCGGGTTTGATCCAGATGAATGGGTTCGGCGGGGTGGGGAAAAAGATTGATCACCGGCGCGCAATTCAAACGAAATGTTTTGGCGGAGATCCCCAGTTCCAGCACCTGCTGGCGGTCGTTCCGTTCATACGGAGAAATCAGGAAGATCACTTCGGCGCGCGATCCAAAACCGGCTTGGGCGAGTTGCTCTAAACCAGAAAGCTCGATGAAGAAGAATTTTTCCGGAAATGCGAAGTATTCCTGCAATACCCGATATCCGGTGAAACGATCGCCGTGGATATTCCAGCAGCGCTTCCTCGTCCAGGAAGCCCATGGCGCGCAGCGCCCCTGCCACCCAGGCGCAAAGGCGGCTTCTGGAACTTGGCATCCGGGTCGCGAATCAGGATTTGCGTGCAATTGTTGAATAAAAGCTCGTACAGCGTATGAATGAGATTGCTCTCGCCGTTTAGATAGAAGCGGAGCGAGTCGCAGGTCCAGCTTGCTGAATTGCAGGTCGGCATCGCAGCGGAGCTCGAGCCGGCAGGCCGCTACTGCCTCGGGAGCTTTCAGCGGAGGGTCCAGGCGCTCG
Organism: Bryobacterales bacterium; assembly: GCA_963713415.1. Classification (GTDB taxonomy): domain Bacteria; phylum Acidobacteriota; class Terriglobia; order Bryobacterales; family Bryobacteraceae; genus Palsa-89. The sequence goes on from CAVQLV010000004.1 coordinate 1,390,565, forward strand.
GGCGAACGCCACTGCGCTTCGCTGACGCGAACCGGCCAGATGGTGGTATCGCAGCCGGTGCGAAATTTGCACGGCACGCCATCCACCGGTTTGGAATAAAGCAGCGCGGAGCGTGGAATCTTAAACCCGGTGGACAGCTTGCCCTGCTGCGGATCCAGGTGAAACTCCACCACCGACATCGACGGGATCGGCCGGGTGTAGTGCGGATAGAGCATGCCGAGCAGCGACTCGGTGATTTCGGGAAAATCGTCGTCGATCTTCAGGTGTACGCGCGCGGCCAGGAAGGCGAAAGCTTCCAGCATGCGCTCGACGTGCGGATCTTCGCAGCGATCGGGTTCCAACACCAGCCGGGAAGCGATCTTGGGGTATTTTTCGGCGAAATCCACGCCCATGCCGCGCAGGAACGTCAGTTCCCGCTCGTAATATTCCAGAAGTTCATCCCGCACCGGGCTCACCTCGGACGTGATATTCACCGCCGGTTACGTCCAGCACGGTGTCGAAGCTCACATGCTCGGGCATCGGATCGATGGCTAGCAGCCCTTCGATCACGAAGCGGAGCTGCGGTAGTGGGCCGGGATCGGACCGGCACTAGGGACACCTTCGTCCCGAGTAGCCGCGGCTCGAAAACCGCGATGATCGACTCCATCAGGCGCGCCAGATCCGTGCGGTTCCGGGTGCTGATCAGGTTCATGGAGCACAGGTCCGGCAAGCCGTAGCAATAAACCGATTTTGCAAGCTCCACCGCGCCGTCGGGCGGCGGTTGTACCGGCTCGCGGGCGTTCAACAGCCATTCCAGGTCACGCCGGACAGCCGTTTTCAGGCGTCGCAACGATTCCGACCGCGTCATGGGGCCTTCCACGCCGGACTTGGGCTCTTCGTCGATCAAACGATCCAAAACAGACAACGTGACTGGGCCTTCTCCTTTGGTTCCCGCCATGGCCTTAACCCGGACCCACGAATCCTTCCTTGCGCAGCCACGCAATCGTTTCCGGATTGGCCGAGCCGGTATCGTCGTGCAGAATCAAGTTGGGAAGCTCCGGCATGTCAGCCAGCAAGCGATTTCAACTCTGAGCGCAGCGCCTTAGCGGCGTTCTTGTATCCCAGTTCGTCGCAGGCCCGGATAGCGTATCGCTGAATATCCAGCCAGCCCCGTCCAAAACCCTGGCTCATGGCCGTTTCGGCGGTTTCCAAAACCTGTTTCCAATTAGCAGCCTGCGAGTTCCGCCGCAGCGAGGCGCGAACCTCGGCGGGCGGAGATTCCAGAAGCTGCGCCACCTGGCCGTCCACCGCGTCCCGCAACTCGCCCCAGCGAAATGCACGCAGCAGAAGATAGGGAACCGGGCTGGCGGGCTCGCGTTGCCGTAAGTAGCGGGCCACGGCCGCAACGCGCAGAACCGCATCGTCGCGGTTATGAAGTTCAGCGCCGATGAGGGAGTCCAGTTGTTCCGGATCGATCTTCAGATCCCCGATTCGTTCGGCCGGCAGGCTGGGCGCAGCGGTCTCGCCATCGGCGGCAACCACGCCTTCGGCCCCGAACACTAGCGCGGCTACCGGATCCGGATCCTGTTCCAGCTTCTTCAGCAGCAACACATGGACGGTGGTCTGGACATCCTCCAGAGCGCGCTTCAGCTTGGTGAAACTCGGCGCGACATTTCCGAACTTGCCCTGGCACAGTTCATCGAAGGAAACCATCGACTGCAACGATTCCTTCAAGTCCGTGTCGAGTTTTCGGACAAATTCCTTGGGTGTCTCGGCCAGGGATTTCTCAAAAGCTTCCGGCGAAATCTTGCCCTCTTTGATCGCGGCTTCGCGTGCCTTGCGGCGAACATCGTTGGTTTTGACAGACTCTTCGTAGCCCATGGCCTGGGCTTCTTTGTACTGGGCGAAATGCATGCCCTGGCTATTCAAGCCCACAAACTGCAACGCCAACGCGGGGGATGAGCCTTTGTCCGGCTCCAGATAATTTCCCAGCCATTCGATCGGCGCGGCCCGTAATTCGGCGTCGCCATCCTCGAGTTCCGGGTACAAGGTGTCCCAAAAGTTCTCGATCAGCGCGCGCAGCAGGTCGATTCCGTCCCGCAATCCCGCGAACTTGTCCCGCGCGATCAGGGCATCGGTGAGCCAAACCGCCAGCCACAGATCCTTGGTCTGTTTTGCCAGAGCCTCTTCGCAGAGTTTAATAACCAGCAGATAATCGGCGGTCTTGACTTCCCGTTCCCAGGCGCCCATGGGGCCGGCGCTTTCCTGGCGGCGGGCTTCTTTGATTTTGTCGAAGAGCGGGGAGTAATACAGATTTGAGCCGGAAGGGTTGTCTCCCGGAATCGGTTGTAGTAGGTCTTCCCGGAGGGGCATGAGGAAATCAGCCCGCCGGCGCGGGGGCTAAAATCTCCAGTTTCCGGACATCCAGGATGGGAAACTCTTCGCCGTCCACCAGCAGCATTTTCTGCCCGAAAGGAGCTTCCTCGCCGGCTTCGTCGGCGCACCATTCGGACACCCGCCCAAGTTTCACCGCGTCGTCGGCATGCTGCCAGGACAACGGCGCTATGACGGGCATCAGAACTTCACCCAAGTCCTTGTTCTTGAAATTAGGCCCCGTCCGCAGCCGGACTGGAGCCCATAATAGGTCGCGCAGGCGTTTCGGCGGATCTAATTCGAGCACCGCGACATCCTGGAAAGGAATCCAGAAATAATCACCCGCGCCGAAAGCTTCCATGCGGGCTCCGATTCTCGGATCGGCATCGGTGAGCGAGTGAAACGGTTTTCCGTTGAGCGTCCCCTGCAGCGCTTCGGTGGAAGCCTGAGACGCTTGCGGGAAGGTCTTCTGCTCAAACATTTCAGCGCGCGTACGTTCGGCGTTGAGCGCCCCGCGGTAACAGCAGAGCGCCCATCGCCGCCTCGCCACTTTGTTCCTGCAAAAGCTCCAGGTGCTTCTCCGCCCTGGTGTAGTCGCCGGCAAAACAGAGCAACTCGAACAAGAACGTACGGTTCTTGGTGTCCGAAGGGTTGTCCCGAAGGCCGGCGCTCAGAGCATCAATCGCTTCCTGGAGCTTTCCTGCTCGAAAGAGCTGTAACGCGTCCATGGAATCAATAGGCGACGCGCTATATCGCTGCGTTCGTGGTCTGCGTTCCAGCCCTTCGGGATCTTCGCACCCAGACTGCCGTCGGAATTCTGCGGCCAATAGGTGACCACTAGCGACTTGGCCGATACGCTCAAGCTCTCGCTGGGCTTGCCGCCGCCGGCCGCTCCGCCCCAACTGATGCTGTCGATGAAGACCTCCGTCAGATCGTACTGGAAGTAGATTTGCGTGGTGGTGCCGCCGGTAGCTTCACGGACGATCATGGTTCCCGTGTCGAGTGTGCGTACCAGCGCAGCAATTGGCGAACAGATAGGGCGAAGAGATGTCCAGTTGCTTCTGCAGACTGATGCTGGAAAGGTCGACTTTGCCTGCTCCCGAGCCAGTGCCAAACGCTACGCTCGATGGGTTACTGGCGCCGTTGCTGAAACTGAAGATCTCGATCCAGCCTTCGGCTCCGCTTTTCTGGGACTCGCCCTTGATACCGTCGATGGTCAAAAAAATTTCTACAGCCATAACTTCCTCCTTGTGTTGAGTTGATTTAGTTCCTATTCCAAACAGACTTCGACCGTTTTATCGGGTAGGCGGCGGAAGGTCGGCGACCAGCCGCAGCGAAACAGACAGTTCATCCAACTGGTAGTGCGGCCGCAGAAACGCGACTGCGCGATACGCCCCCGGTTTGCCGGGAACATCCACTACTTCGACGCGCGCCTCACGCAACGGATTCTTGGCCTTGTTGGCGGCAGAAGCGTTGTCGTCGCCGATGGTGTAATTCATGATCCATTTATTCAGAAACTGTTCGCACTGGGTGCGCGACATGAAGCTGCCAATCTTGTCCCGCATCATGGCTTTGAGATAGTGCGCAAAACGGGAAACAGCCAGAATGTACGGCAATTGCGTGGACAAGCCGCGCGTTGGCGTTGGCCGAGTCCTTATCGTACAGCTTGGCCTTCTGGGGGGACTGCGCGCTGAAGAAAGCCGCGTAGTCGGTTCCCTTTGCAGTGGATCAAGGGGATAAAACCGCAATCCGCCAATTCCTTCTCGCGGCGGTCCGTAATCGCGATTTCCGTCGGGCACTTGAGCGCAACATCGCCCTCGTCGGTACGGAACGTGTGGCAAGGCAAGCCTTCCACCAAGCCTCCGCCTTCCACCCCGCGAATGGCGGCGCACCAGCCATAGGCCGCGAACGCGCTGGTCAGACGCGCTCCCAGAGCATACGCCGCGTTGCCCCACAAATACTTGTTGTGCTCCGTCCCATCCACGCCCTCTTCATAGTCGAACCCGTCCACCGGTTTGGTATCCCGGCCATAGGGCAGACGCATCAGAACGCGCGGCAGGCACAACCCGACGTAGCGCGAGTCGTCGCTTTCGCGGAAGCCCTTCCATTTGGCGTATTCCGTCGTGTCGAAAATCTTCGCCAGATCGCGCGGCGCACCCAAGTTTGTGTAGCTGTCCAGGCTCATCAAATCCGGAGCGGCGGCGGTGAGGAACGGTGCATGGGCCGCGGCGGCCACATGCGAGACTTTGTCCAGCAGCTCCAGATCCTCCGGATGCTTGCCGAACTCGTAATCTCCGATCAGCGCGCCGAAAGGCTCGCCGCCAAAGAGGCCGTATTCTTCTTCGTAGACCTTCTTGAACATCGCGCTCTGATCGAAATCCGCCGCCCGCTGCAGGTCCCGCAACAGTTCCTTCTTGGAAGCGTTGAGAATGCGGATCTTCAGCATGGGCGTCAGCTCGCTGTTGTCCACCACATACTTCAATCCGCGCCAGGTGCCTTCCAGTTTTTGGAAAGTCGGGTGGTGCATGATCTCGTTCAACTGAATGGAGACCAGGTGGTCGATTTGCGCGATGCGCGCGTTGATCATGGCCTCGGTGTCTTTCGAGACCGTGACCTCACCCTGCAGAATCTGACCGATAAATTGCTTGATGATATCTTTGCCGCGCTCTAACGATGCCGGCTCTTTGCCAAAGCGGCCTTCTTCTACGATTTGGTCCAGCAGGCTGACATCGGTAGTTTGAGCCGCAGCCGTCGTGGCGTAGCTTTTTGTGCATCAGCCATTGGATTTATCCTCCTGGCCCGCAGCGGGCAGCCCCAGCTCGTTTCGCAGCTTGTTCAGCTTCTCCGTGTTGGAGACCGCGTCCACCAGCAGCTCGTCGAGCTTCTCGTTGGTCTGCAGAGTTACCGCGCAGGTCGTTCAGTTTCGAGCGAAGTTCCAGCAACTCGCGCAGCGGCTTCACCTGGCGCGCCACCTGCTCGGGCTCGAAATCTTCCAGGGTCTTGAAGTGCAGGTCCACTTTGAGCTGGGCGGCATCCGAGTCTTCGCTGAGCTTGTTGTCCACCGCAAACGCCACGTGCGGCTTCATGCTCTCGAGCACGCTGTCGAAATTGTCGCCCGTCACTTCGACGAACCGGCGGTCCTTCAGCCGGGCCATCTGTTCGGCCGGCATTCCCGGTGAAGTCGCCCAGCACGCCCAGCACGAAGGGCAGTTCCTTCAGCTGGATGGCATCGCCAATTTCCACGTCATAGGTCACTTGCACGCGCGGTGGACGCACCCGCTGCAGTTTCTTCTGAACGCTTTCTCTTGCCATTGTTGCCTCCCTCCGCGGTTTTACCGTAGACCGCGGACATTGTCAACGGAGCCTCTTAGGCTCCTTCAGATTATCGGGCTTAGAAAGTCTACCAGAAATCCTCCGCTAGAACAATGGTTCATTACATTCGTAGTAAGGCCTCAGAAGCCGCCGAAGTGCGCGTTCGAGCCTGCAAGTTCCGTATCCGAGCGCGCGCCCCGAAGCCGGCGAAATCCGCACGCTTACGCATGGACGGCTCAGAAAGCTCGAAAGCCCTGGTCGCTCGGCACTTGGGAGCTGCATGGTTGGCTGGCTCGCATTACTAAAAGCAATCTTACCGGCCATGGCGACTCAAACAGTTATGCTGCCAGACAGAGCACTTTCGAACGTTCAGCCGCGGCGGATGCGGCGAGAAGCAAATGATTCCCCTGGAACACCTCACAGTAACCAAATGATTCTGCCGATCGACAAACTGAAGAATGGCGCGGTCTGCCAAAGCCGGGCGCGACCGGCAATTGTTGCGTCGACCAACTAGCTCGAAGACTAACATGTTGTAAAACGTGCCTTTCAGGAGGATCTTAGTACCAGCCAGTACCGGAGGGTCCTAAGTCGTGGCCAGAACGCTCCCCCGCTATGGTACTTGTCTTGCCTCATTTCTCCTGTAACATGTATTGTGAAAAAGCCGTGGCTAATCTGCTGAAGGCGCGCTACGAGATTAAAGAGTCGCTCGGCCAGGGTGGCATGGGTGTCGTTTACCAGGCCTATGACGAGGTCCTGAAGTGTAATGTAGCCGTGAAGATGATCCGCGATACTCCGGATCCCATGGCGCTCCAGTTATTCCGCCGGGAGTGCGAAGTCCTCACCGGCCTGAACCATCCCAATATCGTCCCGATCCTGGACATGGGCGAGTTTGAGCAGGAAGGCCAGATGCGGCCCTTCTTCGTTATGCCGCTGCTTCCCGGCTCTACCCTGGACCGGATCATCAAGGGCCCCGGGCAGTTGACGATTCAGCGTTCGGTCGACGTCCTGACCCAGGTTTGCCGCGGTCTGAGCGCGGCGCACGAGAAGGGCCTGGTGCATCGCGACCTCAAGCCGGGCAACATCTTCGTCATGCCGGACGATTCGGTGGAGATCATCGACTTTGGCGTCGCGCACATGACCAGTACCGGGGTTACGGTGGGGCAAAAAGGAACCCTGCTGTTCATGGCGCCCGAGCTGCTCGAAATGAAGCCCCCGTCGCCGCTCTCGGATATCTTCGCGCTGGGCGTGATGGCGTATCAGATGTTCACGCGCCGCCGTCCTTTTGAACGCTCTACCGAGAGCGAAATCGTCGAAGCAATTCTGCACGAAACTCCTCCGTCCATTTCGGACCTGGATCCCAACGTAAATCAGGCCATCAGCCGCGTGGTCCACAAGGCCATGGCCAAACAGCCCTGGAACAGGTTTTCCACGGCTCGCGACTTCGCGGATTGTCTGCAGAAGGCTTATCGGGGCGAGCCCATCGAGTATTTCGATCCCGCCCGGATACGCCCCCGCATGGAACGCGCCAAGAAAGCTTTCGAGCAGGGCGACTATCAATTCGCGTCCGAGATCCTGGTGGAGCTGGAGGCCGAAGGACACCTGGATCCGCAGATGTCGCAGATCCGGCGTCAAATCGACGTCGCCGTCCGCCAAAAGCGCGTAAAGCAGTTGCTGGAAAGCGCGCGCACGCGCCTGGAAGAAGACGAGTGCCCGTTGGCCCTCCAGAAGGTGCAGGAAGCGCTGTCGCTCGAACCGGAAAGCGCCGAGGCTCTGGGCCTGAAGACCGAGATCGAGAGCGCCGCCAGTGAACGCCAGATGGAAGGCTGGTTCCGGCTGGTTCGCGAGCACATGGACAACAGCGCGTACGGCCACGCCCGCGAGGCGCTTCAGCAACGTGCTGCAGATCCGCCCCCAGGACACCCGCGCCAAGGCTCTGATGGCGGAGGTGGACCGCCAGGAGCAAGATCACCTGCGGGCTCGCAAGGACAAGGAAGTGCTCTACCACGCAGCCGTGGAAGAGTTTCAGAAGGGCGAGGTCAGTTCCGCGCTGGGCAAGCTGGAAAAGGTTCTGGAGATCGATCGTAAGGTGCCGGACCGCACCTCCACGGACCGGGGCGCCACCTACCAGAATTTCTACAACGAAGTCCGCCTGGAGTACGACTCCATGCGTAACTCGTACGCCGAAGCGCGCAAGTACCTGGACGATCAGAATTTCGCCAAAGCGCTCGCCATCTGCGACGAGTTCCTGATCAAGTTTCCCGGTCATGCGCTTTTCCAGGCCTTGAAGTTCGACGTCGAAGAGAAGCAGCGGCAGCGGCTCTCCAGTTTGGTGGCGGAAGTGGACCGGCGCGTGGAGGCGGAAGCCGGATTTAGAGCGCAAGGAAAACATACTGGAAGAAGCGCTGGTGCAGTTTCCCGGCGAGCCGCACTTCGAGAGCGCGTTGAAGCTGATCCGCAACCGTCTCTCGCTGGTGAACCAGATCGTGTCCAAAGCCCGCTTTCACGAAGAAAAGGGCCAATTTTCCGAGGCGCTCGGCCAATGGGAAATTCTCAAAACCATCCACGGAAAATATCCGGGCCTGGATTTCGAGATGGAGCGCCTCAAGAAGCGCCGCGATCAGCAGGTGCGCGGCGAAGCCAAGGCGCACTGGGTGGAAAAGATCGACGGCCATCTGGAGGCCACTGAGTTCGACAAGGCCCTGGAAGCGGTACAGGGTGGTTTGCAGGAATTTCCGGATGATTCCGAGTTGCTGGCTCTCCAGAAACAGGCCGCCCAGGGCGTGGAGCGCAAAGGCGACGCGCAGCGGGTAGCGGCCGAAGGCAGCGGGCTCTTTCAACAGGGACAATTCGAGGAGGGTATCGGCGCTCTGAAAAGGGCCCGCGATTTGGATCCCCGCAACGCCGCCATTCGTACCGAGCTCACCTCCAAGCTGGTGGAGCGCGCCCGCCAATTGTCGGACTCCGATTGGCGCGCCGCCGGCGCGCTGGTGGATCAGGCGCTGGAACTCGAGCCCGGCCAAGCCGCCGCCAAGAGCGTGCGCATCTTGATTGACGATCGCCGCCGCGAGGAGTTCGTGGACCAGGCGGTTGCTCAGATCCGGGATTTGCAGACCGCCGGGGATGTCGCCGGGGCGCTGGCGCACGTGGAACAGTCGCTTTCCTTTTTCCCCTCCGAACCTCGTTTAACGCGCCTCCAGGCAGTTTTGAAAAGCGCCGTCACCGAAAGCGAGACCGTGCGCATGCAGGCCAAGGACCTGGATCAGGTGCGGGGACTGGCGGCCGGAGCACAGCTCCTGTCCACCCCCAATCAGCTCCAGGAAGTTGCCAGCCTGATGGGTAAGATCGCCTCCAAGTACCCTTCCGATTCCGAGTTTCAGACCCTGACCGAGGGCGTGCATCAGCGCTACAGATCCATGGCAAAGCAGGGTGGCGGAGCCGATGCGGAGACGTTCCAATTTCCACCGTCCTCATCGCAAACCCAGCCTGCCAAGGTCCCGGGGAATGCGTCGCCTATGTCGCGGATGGACGGCCTGGAGCCCGACGCAACGGCCGTTTTTATCATGCCCGCGCCCCTTGCGCCGGCCACCAAGACCCCAACATCAACCGGTGGGCTTCCCCCGGCAGCGCCGCCGCCTCTATCCCCACCGCCTCAGGCCTCCATGCCACCGCCTCCGCCCGGCCCTGCGGTGGCTCCAGCACCTTCCTCGGGCGCCAAATCAGTGGCCCAGCCGGTTGTGACAAAGCCGGTTGTGACAAAGCCGGTTGTGACAAAGCCGGTTGCACCAAAGCCGGTTGTGCGCAAAGAAGCCGGCGCCGCCGCTGCCTGCCTGGCTCAAGTTCGGCGCCGCCGCTGTGCTGCTCTTAGGTGTTGCCGGTGGTGCCTGGTTCGCACTGCGGCCCAAGGCTCCCCAGGTGGTCGCCACCTCGGCGCCTTCCGATATATCTTTCCAGATTCACACCACGCCGCCCGGCGCATCCATCCTGCTGGGAGACCGGAAGCTCGGCGCATCGGATTCGCAACTTCAGCTTCCCTCTGGCCAGCACCAGTTGACGGCGCAACTGGAAGGATTCCAGCCGGCCACCATCAACGTGGATCTGAATCCGAGTTCGTCGGCTCCGTACAATGTCACTCTCAAACCGCTGAATGCCAACTTCACTCTGTTCACGCCTTTCAAGACGGGCGCTTTGTATTGGGACGACAAGGCTTCTGAAATGCTGGCCGACGATGGCCAGCTATCCGTCAAGGGCCTGGACCCTGGGAAGCATACGCTGCGGATCGAGAGCGGATCGGCCAAAGCCACGATTTCTTTCGAGGACCAGCCATTGAGTCTTCCGGTGCTGGAGAGGCCGGCTGCCAACGGAATCGACGCAGTTGCGGTAGCCACCTACCGCGATCAGGCCGTGCTGACATCCTCGATGACCGACCTTCCGGTAATGATCGATAACCAACCGGCCGGGAAGCTCACGGCCGGCACCATCAACCTGAAGGACCTGACGCCCGGTCCGCATACCCTGATGGTGGGAGAATGGAGCGGCAATATCGATGCCGGACCGGCGCCTTCGCTCAGCGTGTTTCTGGGCTCGCTCGCCAGCCAGGGAAGATTATTCATCGATGTGAACGGCTCCGTAAACGCGCACGTTTTCATCAACGGCGCCGACCGCGGAGTGGCCAAGAAAGGGCGCTATCTGGTGAGTCTGGATCCGGGCGATTACGAAGTCAGCGTTTCCGATCAAGGCTACATCCCTCCCAAGCCGCAGAAGGTCCAGATGCACAAGGGCGCCGGCGCCAAGCTCACGTTCTTCATGGTCCCGCAGCCGGTTACCCCGGTAGCTCCGGTGGTGGTGCAGCCGCCGCCCAAACTCACCGGCAGCATTACTGTCGGAGTTTCCCCGGCCAATACCGAAGTCCGGTATGCGCGCAACGGCGATTCGAGTTCTCAAGTCTTCCATCTGCCAACCATGGCTCTGGAGGCTGGCAATTACGTATTCACCGCGCACGCCGCGGGTTATGTTGACCACAGCCAGCGGGTGGAAGTGACCGGTGGCGGGTCGCAAACCTTAAACTTCGGGCTCACTCTGGCGAAGGTCGCCACGGTTGCCCCAACCCAGACCGTCCACACCATGCAATCGGGGGACTGGGACAAGCCTTGGGCCATGGATGGGGTTTGGTACACCCGCCAGGGTGGCGATTTCGTGCTTTATAAAATCGAACCCACGGCCGGCCTTTTCCGCTTCGCCATCGGCCCGAAATCGTCCAAGGGTTTTCTCGGCCGAAACCCGAAGATGCGCTGGGTGATCAACTACGTAGATCCGAAGAATTACATTGAATTCCAAATCGACAAACAGTGGTATCAGTCCGAAGAATACCGGAATGGCAAGAAGATTGAACATGTCAAGCACAAGGCCCATGGCGTGACGGACGCCACCAGCTTCGAGCTGCACATGACTGTCGCTCCGACAAAAATGCTGATCGAAATCCGTTCCGGCGACAACTACATCCCGTTGGACGAGTGGACCGACGAGGATCACAACTACACCGAAGGCCGCTTTGGCTTCCATCTTCCCAATCAGGATCAGATTTATTTAGCCAATTTCTCGTTCGCGCAGAAAACCGGGGCCAAATAACCGAATGCGGCAACTCCAACCGGTTATTTGGGCTAAAGGAACATTCTTAACTCCCAATCATCTGCAACTGCAGGATCTGTTTCTCGAGAGCCTGCTGGCCTTTCGCTGGGACGCCCTGAATTTCCGGCCCTGGGGCCTGCTCAGTTTGGACGTGGACCGCGAAGCGCTGGCCGGAGGTTATTTCACCATTCAGTCCGCCGCCGGAATCTTCCCGGATGGGCTGCTGTTCGACATTCCCGCCGCCGACCCCGCTCCGCCCCCCAAACCACTGGCTCAATACCTGAAGGGCGAGCAGGAAAGCATTGATATTTATCTCGCGATTCCGCCCTACAAATACGGCGGCCTAAACGTCACCGCACCGCTGCAAAACGCCGACACCCGGTACTTGGCCGAAATGATCACCTCCCGCGATGAAAACACCGGCTTGAGCGAACGCCAGGTGCAGGTGGCGCGCAAGAATATGCGGTTGCTGGTGGATGCCGAGGCGCGCGCCGGCACTCCCGCCTTGCATGTGGCTCGTGTGCGAAAGACTGCCGCGGGGCTGCCGGAACTCGATCCGCATTTTATTCCCCCGCTCATGGATATTACGGCCAGCGATTATCTGATGTCGATCCTGCGCCGCCTGCTCGAAATTCTGATCGCGAAAAGCAGCACCTTGGCCGGCATGCGCCGCCAAAAGAATCAAAGTCTCGCGGACTTCACCGCCGTCGATATCGCCAATTTCTGGCTGCTCTACACGGTGAATACGTATCTGCCGCAATTGCGCCATATCTTTGAGACGCGCCGCGGCCACCCCGAGGTCCTCTATACGGCGATGAGCGCTTTGGCCGGCGCTCTCACCACTTTCTCTCTCAAACTTCAGCCTCGGGACTTGCCCGCTTATTCCCATGACGAACTGGGGCCCTGCTTTTCGGACCTGGACGAGAAACTCCGCATGCTGCTCGAAACCGTGGTGCCGAGCAACTTTGTGTCCCTGGCGTTGAAGCTGACCCAGCCCTCCATTTACGCCACAGCGATCGCCGACGAGAAATATCTATCCAACACGAAATGGTATCTGGCCGTGAGCGCGGAGATGCCGGAAGCGGAGTTGATCACGAAGACTCCGCCGCTTATAAAAACCTGCTCCGCCACTCATCTGGAACACCTGATCCGGCAGGCTCTGCCCGGAGTCCCTCTGCGGCACGTAGCCACGCCGCCCACCTCCATTCCGATCAAGCTCAATTATCAATACTTCAGCCTGAGCCAGTCCGGCCCGGCGTGGGAAGCGATCCTGCGTGCCCGCAACTTCGGCGCCTATGTGCCGGGAGATTTTCCGAACCCGAAGCTGGAGCTGATTATTCTGCTGCCGCAAGCAGAGTGATCGGATCCATCTTTAATTCTTGATCCGCGTTGATCTGTGTTCATCCGTGGCCCTATCTTTTGCGATATGCCGCAGCGTAAACCCGCGCGGCTACCGCCGAAGCAGGACAAACAGGACCAGACCGAACGCCGCTACCAGTAGAATCGCAAAAAGGATGATGAGCGCCGTCGGCGGCCGTCCTCCGGAGGTTGGAGCTGCCGGAGCTGCCGGAGCTGCCGGAGCAGGCATCTGGATCGGCGCCACTGCCAGGTTGGGCGCGGGCGGCATTTGCATATGAGGAACGGGCGGAGGTTGCATTTGCGGCGCGGCGGGCGGCGGAGCGGACGCGTGAGGCACTTGCATGGGTGGAGCGGCCGGCATCGTGGGCATGGGCATCACGATCGCCGGTATCGGCATTCCGGAGGGTGACGCCGGCGGTGCCGATGCTGGCGCCTCCGACGCCGCGGGCGGCGCGCCACTCGCTGGACGGCCGATCACCCGCGTAAATTCGCCCGGCCCGGCGGGTGCGGCCGGCGGCGCGCTGGAGGGCGTTTGTCGAGGTTCCAAGCTTTCCGTCAAAGCCCCCGGCGGCGAAACTGGTGCCGCAAATTGCGCGGGCGGTGTGGGTGCCGTGGGCGCTGCGGGCGGGATGTTCGGCCCCAGAGGCGCACCTCCGCGCGGTGTTCCTCCGCCGAAGATCCGCGTAAACTCGCCCGGCGCGTTTTGCGACGGCGAACTCACGGGCAGCGGCAGCGGCTCCCGGGACGATTCCGAGGGCGGAGACAGCGGGCTCCGAAACAGCTTGGTAAATTCCCCCGGCTGATTTTCCGAGGACAGCGCGGGCGCCACTGGCATGGATGGCGGCGTTGGTTGCGGTTCCACGCGCTGGCTTTGACGCGGGCGCTCAAATAGCTGCGTGAATTCCCCAGGGCCCGCGGCCGGCGCGGCAGGCACTACCGGAGGAGCCGGAACGATCGGCCTCTCTTCCACTCTGGGCGCGTTCGGAGCCGGCGACTTTTGAAACAACTGTGTGAACTCGCCCGGTTCCCGAGTTGCAGCCGCGGGCGGCGCGGGTTTTGCCGCACCCAATTCCCAGTCCAGCCACTCCGCCAGTGCGAAGCACTCCGGTTGGTCCGCTGTGACCAGAAACTGCGCGCCTTGAATCTCCACCACGTCCAGGATGCGTCCGCCCGCCGAGGCAGGATTTCTCACCAGATATTCAACCGCCCGCAGCAAAACGCGCGGTGTGATCATTAGGCTCAGTTAGTTGGTGCAGAAGCACCGGCTGGCCGCTGCGCGTTTCCCGCCCGCGGAACACAATGATCTTCACTCCCGCCACTCGCTGGAGCAATTCGTATTTTGTGGAGCCGTCCAAGATGTTTTCATGATGACATCCAAGCCGCCCGCGCTTCAACTTGTATAATTGTGAGGCTTGCCCAACTCTCGATGGATCAGTCCGGCTCGACAGCTCTCCCGCGTGGTGTGGTCGGAGGGAATGTATCTGGGGCCGCATCACTTCCAGGCCCAGAGCGCTTACTTTGAAGGCGCCATCCATTTCACTGGCGCGGCGCTGTGGTTCGAGCCGTGGGGCTTCCTGGCTTGTGAACTCGATACCGAAGCCCTCCGCAACGGCACCGCGGCATTGATCCACGCCCGCGGCATTTTCCCGGACGGTCTGGCTTTTCAAATGCCCGAGTGCGATCCCCTGCCCCCCGCGCGCCCGATCGCCGATTTGATTCCGCCTACCCGCGACCGCGTCACCCTCTCTTTGGGCATCCCCGACTATAAGCCCACGGGCGTGAATCTGGAATCGAATGGCGATGGCCTGACCTCTGGCACGCCGCTTCATCGCCGAAGAGCGAAAAGTTTATGACGAGAACACCGGCCAGGACGAAAAGCTGGTTCGCTTCGCGCGCAAGAATATCCGGATTATCCTGGACACGGAACCCTCTGAAGGCTTGATCACTCTGCCGCTGGCGCGCGTCTTACGCGATGGCTCCGGCCATTTCATTTACGACGAGCGCTTCATCGCGCCCTGCGTGCAGATCAGCGCCAGCGAGCGGCTGATGACGCTGGCGCGCCGGCTGCTCGAAATCGTCAACGAGAAAAGCATGTCGCTCTCGGCCTCCGGCGCCGCGCGTAAGTTCTCCGCCGGTATGTCAGCGCAGCAAGTGGCTTCGTTTTGGTTCCTGCATGCCTTGAATTCATCGCTCGCTCCACTGCGCCAGATTTGTTTCTCACGGCATGGCCATCCCGAGCAGCTCTACAGCGAGCTTTTGCGGCTGGGCGGAGCCCTGTGTACCTTCGGCCTGGACTCCCAGCCCGCGTTCTCTGCCGCTCTACAATCACATGAACCTGGAAGAATGTTTCGAGGATCTGGACCGGCACATTCGCGAGCATCTGGAGATGCTGGCTCCTTCCAACTGCATTACCATTCCGCTCAAGCCGGCCGCCCGCTATTTCGAACAGGGTGCCAGTCGCCGACACCCGTTGCCTGGGCCGCTCGCGTTGGATCTTAGGGATTGCCTCTCCCATGGGCGAGGCGAACCTAATCACCGCGACTTCCCAACTGGTCAAGGTTTGCTCGGCCAAGTTTGTGGGAGAGCTGGTCAAACGGGCTCTCCCCGGGTTGCCGCTCACGCACCTCTCGGTGCCCCCTTCGGCCATCTCTCCCAAAGTGACCAGCCAGTATTTCGCCATCACGAAAAGCGGCCCTTGCTGGGACCACATCATGGAAACCAAAGACGTAGGCATCTACGTCCCGGGCGATATTCCGAATGCTGAAGTAGAACTTTTGGTAATCTTGGATAACTAGATCAAATATGGGCGGGGTAGTGATCTCTCAGCCTGCTGGGTCCGCGCCCGGCCGTCGCCTGGACAATCTCGCGATGCTGTTTCAGGAGACCCTGACGGTAGTGGTGCGCCTGCGCTCTAACCGGCAAACCGTCGGCGATCCCCAAGGGTTTCGTTCGCAGATCTCGCAAGCGCTCCAGTCCGTCAGCCAAGAAGCTGTTCGCCTGGGCTACACCGCGGAAGATGTGCGGGTTGCAACCTTCGCCATCGTCGCGTTTCTGGACGAGTCGATCTTGAATTCTCACAATCCCGCCTTCAACGATTGGGTGCGCCGGCCGCTGCAGCAAGAATTATTTGGCGTGGATGTGGCCGGTGAAATCTACTTTCGCAACATTGACCACTTCCTGGGACGCAACGATTCTCAGGAGCTGGCGGACATCCTGGAAATTTATCAGCTCTGTCTTCTCCTGGGCTTCCGCGGCCGCTACAGCATGGGTTCCAACGCGGAATTGCGCAACGTAGCACGCATTCTCGCCGAGAGAATCCAGCGCATTCGCGGCGGCAATCCTACGACTCCACCTTGGATACCGCCCGCCGAAGCCGTCGGACCGCCCTCCGATCCTTGGATTCCGCGTTTTCTCTGGTCGGCGGTGGTCTGCTGGGCGCTGGCGTTGATTCTGTTTCTGATCTTCAAATTTTCGCTGAGTCCTGCCTCGGATTTGCAGTCGGTTATTTCCGCCGGACGATTTTAAATTTCCATGAAAAGCCCTTCCACCTTAGTTCGGGCGCTGATGGTGCTGATTGTCTGGCTGGTGCTGTGCTGGTTTATCGGCACCTGGCTGCATCTGCACGGATCCAACTTGTGGCTGCTGCGAATCGGGCTGGCGGTGCTGGGCTTGGCGGGATTTGCCGGTTACTTGTGGTTGCACTATCGCTCGAATAGTTCCGGTGGCGGAGCTCATGATGAAGTGGACCTGCTGCTGCACGAAGCCAACGCGCGATTGCAAGCCTCCCACCTGGGCAGCGCCGCAACGGTGACGAATCTCCCGGCCATCTTTTTACTGGGTGATTCCGGAACCGCGAAAACCAGCACCGTTCTCCAATCCGGGACTGGAGCCCGAGTTATTAGCCGGCCAGGTTTATCAAGGCGACGCCGTGGCGCCCACGCGCTCTTTGAATTTGTGGTTCGCGCGCCAATGGCTGCTGATCGATCCGGCCGGCGCGTTGCTGGCCGATCGCGCCTCGCGCCAGGGACTGCTGCACAAGCTGGCGCCTCTCAAAATCACGTCCGTTTTTGGGGGCGGCGGCGCTGCGCCGCGGGCCGCTTTGGTTTGTATCGACTGCGAGAGCTTCCTCGCGGCCGGTGCGGCCCAAGCCATGACCGCGCGTGCCCGCGTTCTGCGCGAAACGCTCGGCGAGATTTCGCATCTGCTGGGAATTCGCTTGCCGGTGTACGTCCTGTTTACCAAAATGGACCGGCTGGCGCACTTCTTCGAGTACGCCGCCAATCTCACCGAAGGAGAAGCCGCGCAGATCTTCGGCGTAACGCTGCCGATGACCACCGGTGCGGCCGGAGTCTACGCCGAGCGTGAGGCGAAGCGCCTGAATGAGATTTTTTCGAATCTGGCCTTCTCGCTCTCCGATCACCGCCCCGATTTTCTGGCGCGCGAACACGACGCCGCCAAGCTTCCGTCCATCTACGAGTTTCCCCGCGAGTTTCGTAAAATGCGCGCGGTGCTGGTTCAATTCCTGGTGGATCTCTGCCGTCCCAGCCAGCTTCGCACCAACCCGTTCCTGCGCGGCCTGTACTTCACCGGCGTCCGTCCCGTAACGCTCAGTGACGCCGCGCCCACCGCTCCTTCGCCGCAGCCGCAACAGCGCGCGTTCGATGCCGACGCTACCCGCGTATTCGTGGCCGGCGGCCAGCCCGTTTCGCCCGAGGCCTCGCGGCAGGCTCCGAACACCCGCCGCGTGCCACAGTGGGTTTTTCTCAGCCATCTTTTTTCCGATGTCATCCTGAACGACCAGTCGGCCCTCGGCTCCAGCAGCTCCAGCGTCAAGCTGAATCTCTGGCGGCGCGTTCTCTGGATTACCGCGGCTGTGCTGGGTTTGTTAGTGGCCTCCGCTTGGACCATATCGTTCATCGGTAACGACCACTTGAAAAATTCGGCCGTCGCCGCCGCGCGAGCCGCCCGCAATCAGGACGTCGCTCCCGATCAGTTGGCATCCGCCGAAAGCCTGCGCCGCTTGGACGATGTGCGGCAATCGCTCACCACGCTCGCCGATTACCAGCGCGACGGCCGGCCCATGCGCCTCGGCTTTGGGCTCTACGTCGGTGACGAGCTGTACAATCCGATGTACCGGATTTACTTCGGGCTGTTCCGCCGTCTGATGCTCGGCCAGATCCAGGACAGTTTGGTTCAGCTTCTCTCGCACCCTTCCGACACCCAGGACCGCGGCTACGTCTACAATGCTCTGAAAGCTTACCTGATCACTACTTCTTATCCAGACAAAAGTAGCACCAGTTTCCTCCCGCCAGTTCTCCAGACCCATTGGTTAAACGGGCGCGCGATCGATCCTGAGCGCTCTGCTTTGGCCCAAAAACAGTTCCTGTTTTATAGTGAGGAGCTGCTGCGGAAGAATCCCTACCCCGCATTCGCAACGCCCGACGAAACCGCCACGCAAGTGTCGCGCGCTTTCCTGAAAAAGTCAGCCACCATCGAGCCGCTGTATCAGGCCATGCTGGCGAAGGCCAACAGCCTGACGCCCACGCTGGTCTTCAACAAGGATTATCCCGGCAGCTCCGACGTGGTGGTGAACGTCTACCCGGTACCTGGCGCCTTCACCAAACCAGGCTGGGCTTACATGCAGAAGGCCGTTCAGAATCCCAAGGAATATTTCAACGGCGAAGCCTGGGTGCTGGGCCCCGACACGTACGCCAATCTGGATCCGGCGAAGATGGCGCAAGAACTCGAGATGCGCTACCAGGGCGATTTCGTAAAAACCTGGCGCGAGTTCCTGCATGCCAGCCGCGTGGTTGGATACGGCAGCATTCCGGACGCAGCCACAAAATTATCCAAGCTATCCGGAAATCAATCGCCACTCCTGGAATTGCTCTGCGTGGTTTCCGACAACACGGCCGTAGATGCCAAATCTGTCTCAGACTTGTTCCAGCCTCCGCAACAGGTAGTGCCCGCCGGATGCCAATCCCGCCTGGCGGCCCAGTCCAACGCGGCGTACATGGACGGGTTGAACAAGCTGCTCTCGTCGCTGCAGGCGCTAATTACCAATCCGGCCAGCGATGCATTCCGCAGTGATGCGCTTTCCAATGCGCTCAGCGCCGACGGCGAAGTCCGGCAAATGTCGCGCAATTTCCCGGTGGACAAAGATGGCGCGGTCGATTCCACCACGCAGACGCTGCTCGAAGACCCCATCAAACACGTCCAGGCGCTCATCGCCGGCGTGCCCAAAGAAGAAGCCAACGGAGGAGCGAAAACGTTCTGCGGCCAGTTCCACGGGCTGATGTCGAAATATCCATTTCAACCCACCTCCACTACCGATGCCACCATCCAGGAGGTCACGGAGATGTTCAAGCCGATGGACGGCGCTCTCTGGAAGCTCTATCAGGACACCATGCAAAAGTACCTGGTGAAACAAGGCAGCGAGTATGTGGCCAAGCCCGGGACTCCCGCGGCAACGCCCGCTTTCGTCGCCTTCTTCAACCGCGCCGCCGGAGTCTCCGCGGCGTTCTTCCCAGGCACTGCCACTATGCCGCAGCTTTCATTTTCAGTGAAGGTGAATCCCACCGAGGATGTAAACGCGGTGACGCTTTCCATAGGCGCCCAGACCTTGCACTATACCGGTGGAGCGGGCACGCCTCAATCGTTCAATTGGCCCGGCTCCGGTGCGCCCGACGTCAAGCTGCGCGTGAAATTCACCGGCGGCTCCGAGTTCGATTTTCCGGGCTCCATGGGTCCGTGGGCCGTGTTTCACTTCTTCTCGCACTTCGAACACTGGCAATCCACCGGCTCATCCAGCACCATGGACTGGACGCTGCGCGCCGGCCCCGATCCCGTAGTTGTTCCGAAAAGCGGCCGGCCCGCGACGGTAAGCCTGATTCTGGACACGGGCGGCGCACCGGACGTCCTCAAGCCCGGCTATTTCTCGACGTTGACTTGTCCCGTACCCGCTGTCCGCTAATACGCCACTTTGCGGCTTGATGTCTCGCCATTTCTTTCCTGGCGCGGATTGGAGAATCGTGGCGCTAACAAATCCACAGATCCACCTCGGTTAGCCGTGGTTGTGGCGGATCGCCCGGGCCGGGCGCGGTTGTAGGGAAGTCGTGAAAGTAATCGTGCGTTCCCACATAGAGGCCGGCTGAACCATCCCAGAGCGTAAAGTGCCCGGTGGCATCGCTCCAGCCGGTGATGTGCCAGGCGATTAGCCCTGTTTTGCCCGAGAACTGAGATAGGGCGATATCGCTGCCTTTCTTAACAATATCTGGCATCCCATATTTCTCGTTCAAATAAACGGCTCTGCGCAGGAATTCGACAAGAGGGCCATTTTCACGCGGCTTTGCGGAACACGACAAATTCGGTCTTGGTGACAGCCATACGCTGAGCCTTGAGGAGCAGATAGCGAAGGTTCTTGTAGCCTCGGCCTCTTCTCAGCAGGGCCTTGATGTTGCCGTTGATCGCTTCCACGACTCCAAAACGTACTTTGACGCGGCAATAGTTTAGGATGCCATCCAGGTGATCGATCAGCATGTGCGCCAGCTTCTCGAAAGCCGGTAGCCGCTGCCAGCGAAGTTGTAACGTCCAGCTTTTCAGATAGCGCAACATCGCGCCCTCGTAGGTGTAAGTCCATAACCGCTCCAGACTCTCTTTGAGGAGATAGGCCTTCATGACTTTTCGATTCAGGGCGAACAGATGGTTGAGTTGCTGTCGCTTGTCCGCCGTCAGATGCACCCAGCGGGTGAGCAGCAGCCAGCGTTTTCCTTTCACCACGCCGCGCATCCGGGCACCCTTGCGAAAGAACTCCGCACGCCGCACTTCGTCGACCGCTTGGTTGGCGTGCTGCATGATATGGAACTTGTCGTAGACGATGGCGCAGTGGGGGGACCATTCTTGAATGCTGGCCTTGTAAGGCTCCCACATGTCCACACAGGCCGCTTCGATCCGCTGCCGCTGGCGCCGGCTCAACTGCGTCCGGAAGAACTCGTCCAAGGTCTCTTTCTTTCGCTCCCGGCCGAACCACAACGGCTCGCCAGTCTCCAAATTACTCACCACCGTTACTAATTTCGTCGCTTTTCCCAAAAAGATCTCATCGACGCCCATCTGCCGCAGGGCTGGTTTGGTGCGTTGCGCATTCCAGCGCTCTAGGTAACGCACATCCATCGCCCGGACTGTGCTCTCGGCTAGCCCGAATTGCTTGGCCACGCGCCGCGCAGAAGCGCTCTCGCAGGCTTGGCCCACGGCCTCTTCAAAGCGTTTAGAGAAGGGCGCCTTGCTCGGCAACTGATCCACCTTCTCGATCTTCAAGCCGCAGTCCGGACAACGCACCCGGTACAGTTCGATGACCACCGTGGTTCGGTATTGGAAGCAGGGCAGATCCCGCACCTCGCGCTCAGTGACGTCGGCCGGGTCTGTAATCCGACGCCCGCATCCGGAGCAAATCAGTCGCCGGTTGCCGCGTTTTCGCCGCACCCATAGTCTTAATGTCTTGGCTTTTTCGTCGATCTCATGCCGGTAGACCGTGTAGCCTGGCCAGCCGAGAATTTTACTCCAGTCATCTCGTCTCAACCCGTCAGTCTACCGAAACCACCACCTACGCAAAATTCACGCCTGTCAGCACTCCGTCAGATTCCTGCGCAGAGCCAAATAAACTATGAATTCGGCGACACGAACCGCGTAGTTTTTTTTATCATCACCGCGTACGGTGAGCAGCCCGCTATGATGTCGGGGAATCTGGTGTACCTTGCCGGCGTAATTCAGGGCCTTTGACATTCGGATCACGCATGTATTAACGCCCAGCCAGGATTGCGTCACTTCTCCCGCGATATCCTGCTTTACCTGCTCTCCATCGGCACTGGTGGGGTAGTTCGCCGCCAGTGTTCGAAACGGAGGCAGGTGCACGTTGCTCATTGCTTCCTCTTTAGATTTGCGAGCACTCGTTTTTCAAGGGCCCTGCTCATTTCGAATTCCGACAGGTCCGTAGCCGTTCCCCACTCAGGCTTTTCTTCGGGCCGTGACTTAGCCACCAGGAAAACGACGATACCAGTTCGGAGGAAGTCCCGGCTGTAGCCGCCGGTCTCCTTGAAGGAATAATATGTCAGGCTGTCACCGGCCTTGAACGGGCCACGAAGCACTTTGGTAATTCGGATCGTGGTTGCTGTGAATTTCCCTTGTGGTGTATCGCTGGACTGGATCATTCCCTCCAGGATGGCAGTTGCTTTCGCGCAGTTTTCTTGAATAAGCGATTCCGGTGGCAGGTCCTTCGCAGCAGTCAAGCAGGCTGAGAGAGTAAGCATCAGAATAGCGGCGCGAAGTCTCATAGAAGAACCGCTATTATTCTAACTGGATGTCTCACGGGCAGTTTCCTCTCTAAGGCGTCGGATAGAGGACCAGCTCGGCTTCTGTAGCGCAGATACGATTTCTACCGCGATCAAACACTCGGCGGTTCAAGAATTCCTTCACACTTCGAACACTGGCAATCCACCGGCCCACCAAGCACCATGGACCGGATGCTGTGCACTGGCCCAGATCCCCTAGTTTGTTCCGACATTAACCTGTCCCGCGCCGGTCTGTCCGCTGATCGGGCTCTGGTCAACTGCCGTCCGGATACCCGCCTCGGTGCAGGACCATCGGATAGTGCGGAAGCCCCTCCGGTCTCGGAACCGATGCTCTCCACCCATCAGGATAGGGCTCCAAGCCGCCGAACAGCGGCGACCCTTGCGCGGTCGCATCGCCCACCAATCGCTCCAGCGAATCCCGCAGGCGCGCGACAGCTTCTTCGCCAAATCGAGTGTGCCAGCGCTTCTCGATGGTCCACACTAACTGGCGATATGTGTCCCTGGCGGCGCGGCCTTTTGACGTGAGCAAAACCACTTTCACGCGGCCGGCAGGTTCTGTTTGGACCGTCGCGTAGCCGCGCTTGCTGAGGAAGCTCAGTGACGTCGCAATCGCCTCTTTCGACACTGCAGACAGGCGGGGAAGATCCCGGACGTGAACCCCTTCTTCGCCCACCAGCCGCAGTACGTTGGCGCTAATCGCAAGCGACACTTCCGACTCTTTCTCAAACTCGAGAGCGAACGCCAGCAGGACCTTCGCGAGCAGCGCCGGCAGATCGAGATGAGTACCTCCGCCGTTATTGCCTTCGCCATCCGTCTGACGAATGCTGTTGCTCCAGAGTCCATAGCCTAGAATTGGAAGACAGTCGGGCAGTTCGACATCGAAGCGGCCGATCAGAGCCCCCAGCGCCTCCCTAAGTTCATCAACCTCGTCCTTGCCGAAGCGCGCCTGCCAGCGCTTCTCAATGTCTCCGATCAGCGGCCGCCATAGCTCCTGAGCTTTCCGCCCCGCGGGTGTGGCGCGAATCAGCCAATTGGAACGCCGCGGCTTTTTGCTCGGGTCGGCCGGATCGGGTCCGACGTTGATGTATCGCCACCTCTCCATCCCGTTCAGATTGGTTGGCGTGCGCGCCAGAGCTTCCAGCTCACCGACTCGTATCCCCTCCTCGCCGACAAACCGCATGCAGTTGAACCACATCGCCATCGACACAAGCCAGGGAGCGTGGAGCGATCCGGCAGTAGAGCCATGGTTCGTGGTCCGATGCGGCATCCGCCGCTCCGATTCGTTGTCGAACTCGATGCTGAAGGCCACCAGCGCGTGCGACAACAGGCTGGCAAGAGGCAGACGGCCGACCATAACCGAGATTATAACTCCCGTGGGATTCAATGGAGCGGCCGAGCCGAACAACGGGTGCGCGACTTGGGCGTAACGATTCGCGAGTTTTCTTTTTTGGTGGCATGAAACCGAGCGTAGTGATACGCTAGATTCATCAGGAGACTTTATGCACGATTCTCTGGCTGACCTGGAAAGCCGCCGCGCCACTGTTCAATTGCAGATCGTCCAGTTGGGTGACATGCGGTCCGGCTGCATTACCGGAACAAGTGGTTGTTGTGGAAATCTTAACTGTCACTGCCATCGGACCGGTGATCTTGGCCACGGCCCTTACTTTCGGCTGACACGCAAGGTGAAGGGCAAAACCGTCACCGAGACGTTTTCCTCTCCGGCGAGTTTGGCCAAAGCGCAGCGCGAGGTCGCCGAGTGCCAGCGCTTCCGGGAACTGGGCGAGCAACTGTTGGATGTCAATGAACAGATCTGCGAGTTGCGGCCAGTGGAGGAGAACTCGCCGTCAGCCCAGGAAAAAAAACGGTCGAAGCGATCCAAAAGGAAGTCACGCGCGAAGTAGAGCAACTGTTGCGCGTAGCCTTTGGTGCCCGCCGCAAGACGGGGCGTTTGGATCTGGAAGCCCTGGAGTTGGCCGTGCGTTCGGCCATGCATCAGGCGGGGGCGGCAGTGCTAACCAAACTGTTGCAGTTCCCAACCCCGACTGCGGACCAGCACAACATTGCTTGCGCCTGCGGACACCAGGCCCGTTATCGGGAGTTGCGCTCCAAGCCGGTCCTCACTGCGGTAGGTAAGTCGGAAGTGTCGCGCCCCTACTACCTGTGCCCCCATTGCCATACGGGCCAATTCCCCGCTGATGTCGAACTGGATATCGAGAACACGGAACTCTCTCCTGGGGTGCGTCGCATGCAGGCGGTAGTGGGCCAAGGGTCGCCCTTCGACCACGGCCGTCAGCAGATGAAGCTCCTCGCCGATCTGGAGGTGACAACCAAAGCTGTGGAGCGGACGGCTGAAGCTATCGGAGAACACATCGCAGCAGACGAGCAGGAGGAGATCCAGCGGGCCGTGCAGTTGAATCTGCCGATGGTCGTGGGCGAATCGGTTCCGATCCTGTATGTGCAAATGGATGGAACGGGAATACCAGTGGTGAAGAAGGAGACGGTGGGTCGGCAAGGCAAGACCGAAGGCCAGTCATCCCATACGCGGGAAGTAAAGTTGGGATGCGTCTTCACCCAGACCGACTGGGACCAGGAAGGCTACCCGATCCGCGATTCTGACTCCACTACCTACGCCGGCGCCATCGAGACCGCCGAAGAGTTTGGAAAGCGTATTTACCTGGAAGCCTGGAAACGCGGCTGGAGCCGCGCTCAAAAGAAGGTGGTCATGGGCGATGGGGCCGAATGGATCTGGAATCTTGCCGAGCAACATTTTCCCGGCGCGGTGCAGATTGTCGATCTGTATCACGCGCGCCAACATCTCTGGGAGTTGGCGCGCCGGCTGCACCCCAATCAAGAGGCCAACCAGAAAGCTTGGATCAAGCTCCACCAGCGGAGATTACTCGACAAAGGAAAAATCGAGAAGCTGGTGTGTGCCCTTCGTTCCATCGTTTCCACCAATCCCGAAGTGATCGAAAAGATTCGCATCGAGGCTGACTACTTTGACAGGAACGTGGCGCGCATGCGCTATCCCAAGTTTCGACGCGAGCACCTCTTTGTCGGCTCGGGTGTAATCGAGGCCGGCTGTAAAACCGTGATCGGCTCCCGGCTCAAACAGTCCGGCATGTTCTGGACGGTTCGGGGTGCCAACGCCATCGTCTCCCTCCGATGCTGCCATCTCAACGGCCGGTTTGAGGACTACTGGGAGGCGCGACGGGCGGCATGATTCCCACTTCTACGTCGCGCACCCGCGAACAACTGTGTTCAGCGGTTGCAGTTTTTCCTCCCGGATTGCGCCTGTAGGGATGTCAGCAGGCTTTTAGGAGGCTTTCCATGGCAAAGATGGCGGCAGTACCTTTCAGACAGGTGAACGGTCACACCAGACCATTCCACGCTCCAAATCCAATCGGCGTCGTGCTTCACAAGACCGAGTCTCACAGTTACGAACGCGCGTTGAACAGCTTCCTCGAAGGTCCCTATTCCCCGCACTTTTTGGTCGGCCAGCAGGAGGGACAGGTGGTGCAGTTGCTGGACACCCAATTTCATGGAGCACATGTCGAGAATGCCAATGATTTCTATCTCGGCATCGAATTTTACAGCCATCCAAGCCGGCCGGGATATGAACACAAGCAGGATCCCAAAACGATTCGTGAGGAGCTAACGCTGTTTCAGATATCCATCGGGCGAGATATCGTCTCTTGGATGTCGGACACACATGGCATTCCGCTCGTGGGCCCGCCGTCTCTCAAGGAGATGCGAGACGCCAGCGGGCACTGGCCTGGATTCTGCAACCATGCTGACGTTTCGGCGACAATTCCGGGAACGCACCAGCATGGAGAAGGCCTGCTTGGCTCCGATTACATCGGACTTGGTATTTGGCCCAAAGCTTCACGCAAGGGCCAGGGTTATCTCGATGAATGGCTTGCAGATCATCCGGACGATCCGAACCCGCAACAGAAGGCGCTCGATCAGTGGCTCCTGCAGCTCGGAAAAAGCGTGTCGAAATCCTGATAATATTCGCGCCAGAGCCGTCGGTGTAGCGTATACTGAGCAGAATCGACAAAGCATGAGCCGGAAAATTCCGGCCAAGGACAGGCTTGCATGACGCTCCATCTCTGGCGTGCAAGTCTCGTTGCCGTTCTGAGTGTGGCTCTCGTCGCGGATGCGCTTGCAGAGAGTCTTCAAACTGCAGGCGACCAAATCGTGGCCGGAATCGTGGTGGTATCCGTCGGCGTCGGCGTGCTGGTTACGTTTCTGATCTTGCACCATAAACACAAGAAAAGCGTCATTACCGGCTGCGTCCATCCGGGAGCCAGCGGGATGAACCTGACCGACGAAAAGGACAAACGGACCTACGCACTCGTGGGCGATCCGGTGGGCATGAAGCCGGGCAATCGGATGACGTTGGAAGGCAAACGGCAACAATCCGCGCAGGGACCGGTCTTTCAGGCGGAGGCGGTAACCAAGGACTTCGGGGTCTGTCCGCCTTAGGGGCCCGACTTCAGTTGACACGCGTGTCCGTGGAATGTAGGATCGGAATCGTTCGTCTAATCCTATGTTCGAAAAGAGCGCCCTGATGCGAAAACATTTCCGTGCTTGCCTGTTCCATGCCTTTTGCGCCGCCGCCATCGTGTCGCTGGCGGCCATACCGGGAGCGGCCCAGAACCAGGCCTATAGAGGTCCCCGGACTCCGGACGGCAAGCCGAATCTCAATGGCATCTGGCAGGCCATGAACACGGCCAACTGGGATCTGGAGGGCCACTCCGCGCAGGCCGGCCAAATTGTGGCGCTAGGCGCAACGGGCGCCGAACCTCCGGGCATCGGCGTGGTGGAAGGCGGCCAGATTCCTTATCTGCCTGCTGCCGCGAAGCAGAAACAGGAAAACTACGCCAACCGCCTGAAGCTGGATCCGGAAGTAAAATGCTATCTGCCGGGCGTTCCGCGCGCTACTTACATGCCGTTTCCGTTCCAGATTGTTCAGAACGGCAAGGTGATTCTGATCTCCTACGAATACGATGGCGCGGTGCGGACCATTTACATGGATAATCCGGGAGCCGCGCCGGTGGACAGTTGGATGGGCTGGTCGGCCGGGCATTGGGAAGGCGACACCCTGGTGGTGGACGTCACCGGCTTTAACGATCAAACCTGGTTCGATCGGGCGGGCGATTTTCACAGTGACATGCTGCACGTGGTGGAGCGCTACACGCCGGTCTCGGCCAATGTTATTAACTACGAGGCCACCATCGAAGATCCGCAAACGTTTTCGCGGCCCTGGAAGATCAGCATGCCGTTGTACAAGCACCTGGAAAAGAACGCCCAATTGCTAGAATTCAAGTGTGTCGAGTTCGTGGAGGAGTTGATGTACGGACACCTCCGCAAAAAGCCCAGCAACTAATTACCGGAGGTGTACGATGCGGCTTCGGTGTTTCGCTTGGTGCGGGGCGCTGCTCGCCTTGCTCGCAGCCTTAAATCTCGCCGGCCAGAGCCTTCCAGTGACGGCCAAGCCGGCAAAATCGACCTCGAAAGGCTGGACTCCGGCGCGCACCGCCGATGGCCAGCCCGATCTTCAAGGTGTCTGGACCAATTCCACGCTCACTCCTTTGGAGCGCCCCGACGAATTCGCTGGGAAAGAACACCTCACCGAACAGGAAGCCGCGGCGTACGTAAATCGGCTGCTGCAGCGCGTGAATAGCGATCGCCGCGATGGAGGCGCGCAGGTGGACGTCGGCCGCTCCTACAACGAATTCTGGCGCGATCGCGGCAATAATCTGGTTGCGGACCTGCGCACCTCCCTGATCATCAATCCGCCCGATGGCAAGGTTCCGCCGCTGACGCCTGAAGCACAGAAGCGCGTGGACGAACGGCGCGTCTGGCTGCAAGATCATTCCACCGACGGTCCCGAGGATCGTTCCTTTGCCGAGCGCTGCATCTCCTGGACCACGGCTGGTCCGCCCATGCTGCCCGGGCCATACAACAACGACACGCAGATCGTGCAGGGGCCGGGCTACGTAGTGATTCTCAGCGAAATGATTCACGATGCGCGCATGATTCCCTTGGACGGCAGGCCGCACGCGGCTCACAACATTCGCGAGTGGATGGGCGATTCGCGCGGGCATTGGGAAGGCAACACGCTGGTGGTGGACACCACGAATTTCGCGCCCGAATACACCTTTCGCGGATCGGACGCGAACATGCACCTGACGGAGCGTTTCACGCGCGAGTCGCCGGAGGTGATTCGGTACGAGTTCACAGTAAACGATCCAACGGCTTTCACCAAGCCCTGGACCGCGCGTATTCCGATGAACAAAACGCACGGCCCGATCTTCGAATACGCCTGTCACGAAGGAAACTACGCGATGACCGACATTCTGGCCGGCGCTCGCGATGCCGAAAAAAAGAAGAAGTAGCCGCATGCGGCCAACGTGGGTGGTTCTGACGCTTGCGTTCGTCATGGCTGGTGCGGCCAGCGGCCAATCCGATTTACAGGGCATCTGGAGCAACGCCATCATCACTCCGCTGGAACGGCCGAGCGATCTGGCGGGCAAGCCGGCGTTCACGCCGGAGGAAGCTGCGGCTTACGAAAAACGAGTAGTGGATCGCAACAATGTAGATCACCGCTCGGGCAACGCGGAGGCGGACGTAACGCTTGGCTACAACAATTTCTGGTGGGATCGCGGGACCAAAGTTGTCGGAACGCTGCGAACGTCGCTGATCGTGGATCCCTCCGACGGCCGCATTCCTGCATTGACGCCGGAGGTCCAGAAGCGTGTGCGGGATACTCGCGCCTGGATGCTGGAGCATTCCACCGATGGCCCAGAGGGCCGCTCGCTCGGCGAGCGCTGCATTCTGTGGTCGATCGCGGGTCCGCCCATGCTGCCCGGGCCGTACAACAATAATTTCCAGATTGTGCAGACTCGCGATCACGTGGTTATCTTGAACGAAATGATCCACGATGCCCGCATGATTCCGCTGGATGGAAGGCCGCATCTGCCCGGCAATATCCGGCAATGGATGGGCGATTCGCGCGGGCACTGGCAGGGCAAAACTTTGGTGGTGGATACCACCAATTTCTTGGACCAATATTCTTTTCGCGGCTCGGATCGGAATTTGCATTTGACCGAGCGCTTCACGCGTGTTTCGCCCGACACGCTCCTGTACGAATTCACCGTGGACGATCCAACGGCCTTCACCAAATCATGGACTGCGCAGATTCCAGTGACCCGTGCGAAGGGGCCGATTTTCGAGTACGCTTGTCACGAAGGAAATTACGCCATGACGGATATTCTGGCGGGCGGGCGGGCCGCCGAGAAGAAGGGACACGAATGAGCAGCCGGCTCCTGCTGATTCTGTTCGCATCGCCAATTCTTTTCGGGCAGAACCAGCTTGGACAGAATCGGCGCGATCTTCAGGGCATCTGGACCAACGCCACCATTACGCCTCTAGAGCGGCCGAAGGAATTAGGCAACAAGCAGTTCTTCACGCCAGCCGAGGCCGCCAAGTATGAGCGCGACACCAACCAGCGCAATAACGCCGACCAGCGCGAATCGAATCCGCAAGCCGACGTGAATCACGCGTACAACCAGTTCTGGTGGGATCGCGGCACCAAGGTTGCCGGCTTGCGGACTTCGTTGATCATCGATCCGCCGGATGGCCGAATCCCGCCGCTGACGCCGGCGGCGCACGAACGAATGGCGGCGCAGATGGCTTACACGCGCGCGCATTCCACCGACAGTCCAGAGAACCGATTGCTCTCCGAACGCTGTTTGCTGTGGGCCACCGCGGGTCCGCCCATGCTGCCGAGTTTCTACAACAACGATTATCAGATTGTCCAGACGCCCAACACGGTGGCAATAGTGGTGGAGATGATTCATGACGTGCGCATGATTCCGCTCGATGGCCGCCCGCACCTTCCCGGCAACATGCGGCAGTGGATGGGCGATCCCAGAGGCCATTGGGAGGGCAACACGCTGGTGGTGGATACCACGAATTTCACTGATAAAACCCAATTCCGGGGCGCGGACGAGAATCTGCATTTGACCGAGCGCTTCACGCGCGTCAGTCCAGAAACCTTAATGTACGAATTCACGGTGTACGATCCCACCGCGTTCACCAAGCCCTGGACCGCGCAGATTCCGATGACCAAAACAAAAGGGCCGGTTTTCGAGTACGCTTGTCACGAAGGGAATTACGCGATGGTGGATATTCTGGCCGGGGCGCGGCGGGAAGAAACAATCGCCGCGGAGCCAGGGAAATCTTCGAAATGAGTCAAGAGAAGGAGTGATTCGATGCGAAGCAATTTAGCAATAGCAATTGCCGGGGTGGGCTTGCTGGTGAGCGCGGCGCCGGGGTGGGCGCATCACGCGTTCGCGGCCGAATTCGATGCTAACAAACCGTTGAAGCTGCATGGAACCGTGACCAGGATGGAATGGATCAATCCCCACGCCTGGATCCACATGGACGTAAAGAATCCGGATGGCACGGTTACCAACTGGATGGTGGAGGGCGGAAGCCCGAACACTTTGCTGCGAAATGGGTTTACCAAAGCATCGCTGCCGGTGGGCACCGAGATCGTGGTGGACGGCTATCAATCCAAGGACGAGAGCAACAAAATGAACGGCCGCGATATCACGTTTCCGGATGGGCGCAAGCTCTTTGTGGGATCAGCCGGTCAGGGCTCGGCGCCGCCCGACAAGTCCGAGAAATAGCCCAAGGGGCGAAACCTAGTTCCCTTCCGCCTCGTGAGCGGTTGCTTCCTTGCCCTCCGTGCCAAGCGTGAGCGCGACCAGTTCCGGCGCGGAGCCGGGCGCGGCTACGGCGAGAACGATGTACTGGCGGCCGTTCATCATGTAGGTCATCGGAACGCCGGTTGCGCCACCCGGCAGTTTCACTTCGAAAATGGTGGCGCCTGTTTTTTTGTCGATGGCGCGAATCCCCGGGTCGCCGCGTCCCAATCCCGCGAACAATAGCCTTTTCGTGACCAGCAGCAGCGCGCGATTCGAATTTCCCAGCTTGCTGGTATCGATGCCCTTCAGCGCAGGATTGTTCTTGATGGAATTGGCCGGCTCGCCATTGGGGACCATCCAGAGTTCTTCGCCGGTGTTCAGATCGAAGGCGGTGATGCGGCTCCAGGGCGGTTTGAAGAGCGGCAAACCCATGGGACGCGGGCTCGCAAATCCGCCCGGGCCCGCGATGTACTCTACGCTCGAACGCTTGGGATCGTGCACCAGCGCCGAGATGTACGGCGCGGTTACGGAAGGCACGAATAGAATCCCCGCATCGGGATCGGCCGCCGCGCCGGTCCAGTTGGCGCCGCCGCCGGCGCCCGGCAACTGAATGGTGCCCTTCTTTCCGTTATCCGAATCCAGGACGATGGGCGGAGTAAACACAGGCCCAATCTTATATTGCTTCACCAGCCGCACCGCTTCGGCTTTAATCTCCGGCGTTAAATCGTTCAAGTCGGAATCGGACACACCCTGTTGATCGAAGGCCGGCGGCTTGGTGGGGAAGCGCTGCGTGGGAGAACTCTTCTCGCCCGGCACGTCCGATTGGGGAACGGCGCGTTCTTCGATGGGAAACACCGGCTGGCCCGTCACGCGATCGAAAACATAGGTGAAAGCCTGTTTGGTCACCTGCGCCACGGCTTTGATCTGCTTACCGTTGACATTGAGATCAAGCAGCACCGGCGCGGCGGGATTATCGTAATCCCACATATCGTGATGAACAATCTGGTAATGCCAGATGCGCTTGCCGGTGCGCGCATCCAGACAGACCAGGCTATCGCCGAACAGATTGTCGCCCGGGCGAGGGCCGCCGTAAACATCGCCGGTGGGCATTTCGACGGGAAGGTAAACGTAGCCCAGTTCCTCGTCCGCGCTCATCGGAGCCCAGACCGCTGTGTTGCCGGTGTACTTCCAGGAATCGTTCTCCCAGGTGTTGTTGCCGAACTCGCCCTTTTGCGCTACGGTGTGGAAAGTCCACAAAAGCTTTCCCGTGTGCACATCGTAGCCGCGCACATAGCCCGGCACGTTCTCTTTGCTGGCGGGCGCCGCGCCGACGCCCAGCGCCGCGCCTACAATCACGACATCGCGCACCACAATCGCGGGCGACGTTGCGCCGATTACGCCGGGCTTGATGTTGTCGCGATCCAGGCCGTTCCACAGATCCACGATTCCGCCGGTGCCGAAGGCCGGATCCGGCATGCCGGTCTTGGCGTTCAACTCGATGAGATGATAGCCGGGCGAGATGAGCAGGATGCGCTCGTCGCCATGGCCATCGTTCCAATACGCGACGCCGCGGTTGTTGAAGCGCACCGCGTGCGCGCCGCGCTCGCCTTCGTCATAGCGATAGAGCCACAGCGTTTCGCCGGTGGCCGCATCGACAGCCACCACATCGCGCCGGATGCCGGCGCTGAAATACAAAACACCGCCGGCCATCAGCGGCGTTACTTCCCAATTCCCGTCCAGTCTGGGGCCGAAATTATCGGCTCTCCAGCGCCAGGCGATCTTCAGGTTTTTCACGTTGTCTTGATTGATTTGTTCGAGCGGTGAATACTTCGTGCTGTGCGAGTTTCCGCCGTAGTAGCGCCATTCGCCAGGCGGCGTCTGTGCGGAACCGCGCGCGGCGATGAAGATTGCGAGTATAGAAAGTGCGGTGAGATATCGAAAGATCGGCATGAACTTTCCCATTCGCGTCAATGTTATCAAAGCAGCGTTATCAAAGCAGGGTTATCGAAATAGGCCGATGGCGAATATGATAATCTGATGGCCGTTGTAATTTGCGGAACACGCGCAAAACGGTGCGCGCCGCGCCCTTTGCGCTTGAAGGAGGTTTCGTGCGATTCACTTGGTTCAACCTGATGCCGTGGCCCTATTTGCCCGACGATTTTCGCGAGAAGAATCATTCGGTTTGGGTGGACATCGATCCCAATCTGTTCGATCCGGTGAAGGGCCATCAGGTTTACAACAACTATCTGGACCTGCTCGAATATGCCGGAACGCTGGGTTTCGACGGCATCGGCGTGAACGAGCATCATCAAAACGCGTACGGGCTGATGCCTTCACCCAACCTGATCGCAGCCAGCCTGGCCCGCCGCACCGACGATGTCGCGCTGGTCGTTTTGGGCGCATCCATCGCTCTCTACAATCCGCCGCTGCGCGTGGCCGAAGAGTTCGCGATGCTGGATTGCATTTCGGGCGGACGATTGGTGGCCGGGTTCCCGGTGGGCACTTCGATGGACACCAATTACTGCTACGGGACCATCCCGGGATTGACGCGCGAAAAATACCGCGAGGCGCATGAACTGATCAAGCGGGCGTGGGCGTCGCGGGAACCGTTCGCTTTCAATGGCCGCTACACCAAGCTGCGCTACGTGAACCCGTGGCCGCGCCCCATCCAACAGCCTCATCCTCCGATTCATATTCCGGGCGGCGGGTCGATCGAGACTTTTGATTTCTGCATCGAAAACAACTATTCGTATTCTTATCTGAGCTTCGGCGGCTACATTCGCGGGGAGGCGCTGATGCGCGGATACTGGGATCGCGTGGCCGAGCGCAACGCGCCGGATACGTCGCCGTACCGGGCGGGATTTGCGCAAACCATCTGCGTCGCCGATACGGACGCGGAGGCCGAGCGGCTGTATGCGAAACACGTCAGCTATTTCTACAATCGCTGCCTGCACGTGTATCCGGGCTTCGCGGATGCGCCGGGTTATCGCACCATCAAGACCATCCAGAAGGGCATTCTTTCGCAATACGCGCCGCAGAGCATGTTCCAGGAGCTGCCCTGGAAGGAGCTGGTGGATAACGGAAGCGTGATCGCGGGAAGTCCGGAAACGGTGACGCAGCGCATGGAAGATCTGATCAAGAAGCTGCGGGTGGGCAATATCTTTTGCCTGATGCAGATCGGCGACATGCCGAAGGACAAGTGCATGAACTCGACGCGCCTGTTCGCCGAGAAGGTGATACCGAAGCTGCGCAAGATGTTTCCCGAATTTGCACCCGAATACGCCAATGACGGGCGCTTCTGGTGCAAGCCGCTGGCCAAGCGGGCCACGCCCGGCGCGCTGCCGGTAGGGGATCCGGTGGGGGCGGAGCGTTAGAACATGGAACTGAAAACAATTCAAACCGAACGCGTTTCGGTGCGCTATTACGAAGGCGGCGAAGGACGGCCGCTGGTGTTCCTGCACGGCGCGGGCGGGCTGGATATGGATCTCGGGTTTCTGGATGGGCTGGCGCAAAAATTTCACGTGTACGCTCCGCTGGTGCCGGGCTATGGCGATAGCGAAGAGTGCTCCGAACTGCGCGACATGCTGGATTTCACGCTGCACACCTGGGACGTGGTGGAGCGGCTGGGGCTGAAGGATCCGATTCTCGCGGGCTTTTCGATGGGCGGAATGATCGCGAGCGAGATGTCAGCCGTTGCGCCGAACGACGTTTCGCGTCTGGCCCTGATCGCGCCGGCGGGCTTGTGGATGGACGAGCATCCCATTCCGGACTTTTTTTCGATGATGCCCTACGAGCTGCCAGCCTATTTGTTTTACGATGCCGAGGCGGGGGCGAAGCTGATGAGCGCCGGCACGAACATGAGCGATCCAAAATTCCTGCAAGCGTTCCTGGTGCAGAACGCGCGGCAACTCGGCGCGGCGGGGAAAATTTTGTTTCCGATCCCCGAGCGGGGCCTGGCCTCGCGCCTTTATCGCATCAAGGCCAAAACGATGCTGATTTGGGGCGAGGGCGATAAACTTGTGCCGCCCGTTTACGCGCAAGCTTTCCAGCGCGGCATCGCGGGCGCGGAGGTGGTGATGATTCCCGAAGCCGGGCACGTGGTTCCGTTCGAAAAGCCGGCCGAAGTGATTGGCGCAATCGCGCGCTTGCAGTAGCTTTTAGGGATCCGCGCAAAACGGAGCGCGGAGCGAAAACGTTTCTGGCCTGTTTTGCGGCCGCGCCGCACCCTTTGCGCCTTTGGGTAACTCGCGCAAACCGGACTGCGGCGCGAAGCAGTTTCCTAGCTTCTTTTATGGTGCGCGCCGCACCCTTTGCGCTCTTAGTAACTCGCGCAAGACGGAGTCCGGCGCGAATAAGTTCCTGGCCTGTTTTTTGGTGCGCGCCGCACCCTTTGCGCTGCTTAGTGACTCGCGCAAGACGGAGTCCGGCGCGAATAAGTTCCTGGCCTGTTTTTTGGTGCGCGCCGCACCCTTTGCGCTCTTAGTAACTCGCGCAAGACGGAGTCCGGCGCGAATAAGTTCCTGGCCTGTTTTTTGGTGCGCGCCGCACCCTTTGCGCTCTTAGTAACTCGCGCAAGACGGAGTCCGGCGCGAATAAGTTCCTGGCCTGTTTTTTGGTGCGCGCCGCACCCTTTGCGCTCTTACAGCGGCGCGTCCGGTCGCGAGATGGAGCGCCACATGTGCGCCACCGGGCTATTGTCGAATCCCAAGCCTTCTTTGGGCTGCTTGAAATTGCGGCCGATAATATCGATGAACTGATCGAGCGTGGGATTGACCTTCGGATCGAACGAGTAGAGATCGTTCACCGTCACCATGCGCGGCTCCAGATACCACTTGTGGTTGCGCACCATCTTGTAAGTTTCTTCAATATAGGGCTCCGGTTTGTAATCGGAACCGAAAACGCGCCGGTACAGATCGGGATACTCGTAGCCGTGCTCCTTGTCTTCGTAGAAGCGCAGCGCCTGATGATATCGGATGGCGAAGGTCACTTTCGGGGAAACATAGGGCTCGTAGATCTGCGCGCCCCACCAGCCGTGATCCACTTTGATCAGTTCCTGCACCGTATCGTGGAGCAGACAGGCCAGCACGATCTCTTCCGACATGCCGTTCTGCACGGCGCGATTGGCGCTTTGCAGGCAGTGGTTCGAAGTGGCCATGAAACGCAATTTGTAGTAATCCACCAGGGTGGGCCGTTCGGGCAGGGGCGGGAGCCTTTTGACGTTGCCGGTGTGGGAGATGAACAAGTTCCCTGCCCCGCGGCGCGTGGGGCGTGTTTCAATTTGCGCCTCAACTTCGGCCACGGTGGGAAACTTTGATTCCTTGGCCGCCTCATTTGCAACGTTGAGCTGGAGCATCATGTGATGTTCCAAAGCTTCGGCCTTGGCCTCGTCGGCCATGGCAGCAACCGCCGCCACGCCACCGAGCCCAGCAAAAAATAACCGCCGATCAATTTCCATGTTTGCCCCCTTTTAGTTTCGCGTCCAGATCTAGAATATCGCACGCTGACGGCGGCGGCGATGGGTGGCCGGGGGTTGGGATTTTCTGGGTTGACGGCGAGCTCTGGACGCATCAGGGGTGTTTTTGTGTTTGGCGGCGCATTTTACGGATTGTTGCGCCGGTGCGATGCATTTGGATCGTAGGATAACAGGGCTTTGTGGGACGGTGCGTGGGAACTGCTGGAAGTGTTGGGAACGCCGGGGAAAATAGATCGCAGAGGTTTGGGATTACGGATTGGGGGCCGCGGTACGCGGCGCGATTTTGGAAACAGAGAGGGTGCGGTGACCGCCGGCGTTGCCATTGGAGACGATGATGCCGGGGATGCGGGCGAGCGCTTGGGCGAGTCCTTTGGGTGTGCTGGGCAGAGTGGCAAGCGGGGCGATGGTGCGGAGTTGCGTTAACAGAGCTGTTGCATCGCCGGACCAAGTTTGACCTGAGCTCCGCAGGAGGGTGTCGAGAGTATCGCGCAAGGGGTCGGCTCCGAGCCAGATGGATTCAGGATCGGAGAGCGCGACGGCGATTGCGGCGGGATCGAGGCCAAACGCGGGAGCGGCCGCGGCGGTCCACAAGGCGCAGTCCGAGAAGCGCGCGATGTGCCCCAGATCGATATCGCGAACGTGGCGCAGCGAGGAGGAAACACCATCGGCGAGAGCCGCCAGGATGGGAGCGCGGAGAGCTTCAAAATCGGACCACACGGCGGCTTCGGGGCGCGGGGTGGCGAGGGGCGCGAGATGGATGGCGAGGGTGCGGTTGGAGAGCGTGCGCGTGGGGGTCCAGGTGGATTGGGTTTCATCGAGAGGCGCGATCAAGACGATGGGGCGCGCGATTTCGGCCAGCGCGTTGTCGCGATAATCGGGCTGCGCGGTTTCAATGGCTTCGCCGGAGGATACGGCGCAGAGGGCCTGGGAGATTTTGAGCGGGATGCGATGGACGTGATCGAAAACGAGAATCCAGTTGTGGAGAGCGATGTGGAGGAGCTCGCGCTCGCGGATGGGCAGGAGGCGGAGAGGCGCGGCGGAGGGATCGATCAGCGTGCGGAGAGCACGGGCGAGTACGGATTTGCCGCTGCCGGCGGGGCCTCGAAGTACGAGGATGGGATATGGGCCGGTGGCGCGGAGGGCGGCGGTGAGCCAGAGCAGCACGCGCGTGCGGGCGTGGCCGGTGAGATGGAAAAGTTGGGCGAATGCTTCCAGCGGATCGGGTTTATTGGTTACGGGTTGGGGATTGGGAAGAGCGAGCATACCCGGCGTGTGGTGGAAGGATTGGTGCAGATTGTCGGTGATGGCCCAGCCTTGGGAAGTGATTTCGAGAATTTCGCCGGCGGCGTTGGCCAGGTCGAGAAAGATTTTGGAGGGCGCAAAGGGATCGCCTTCGAAGCTGAGGCGATGGGCGACTTTGTGGGTGGGCGAGTCGCCGAATTGGGCGCGGGCTTCGAGGGTGCGCAGGGCGGTACGGAAGGCCAGCGAGGACGGGGCGGATTCGAACTCCGAATAATAATTAGCGGTGAGCCAATCCCGGAAATCGGCGGAGCGGAGGGGAAAGATGCGGCAGGAATCGACGCTAGAAGGGATACTGGCGCAGGGTTGTCCGCCTTGGGAGAAAAACGGAGTGGCGCCGCGGGCGTGATAAAGGAGCGCGAACGCCTGGTCGGATTGGGGGAGACGCTTGGGCATGCAAGTTGGTTCGAGCGTAACGGAGGGGAGCCGGCGCGGGCGGGGATGGGTTGGGGGAAACCCTTGACGGGGCGGGAAAAAAGTTGGGGGCGGCGCGGTGACCGACGGCATCGGCCAGGTAAAGTCTTATTCATTAAAAACCGCGCTGCCGTGCCCCCGCAATTTGGTGTCAGGAAGTCCCCTACGCGGGCTATCGTTGATTTCGCCGTCCCGCGGCAAGATGGTATTGCGAGGCGGAAATGAGCCCCTCGCAAAAGGAGAACCAACGTGAACAAACTTATTTTCGCCTCTCTGTTGAGCGTGGGTGCTATTCTGGCGGCCCAGACACCGGCTGCGCAAGCTCCGGCGGCCAGCACCAAGACCGCCTCGAAGACGAAGACCCACAAGAAGCATCACAGCAAGAAAGCCACTGCTGTGAACAGCGCCAAGCCCGCTTCCAAGTAATTTACGAAGTAACCAACAGACGGCGATCAGCCGTGATTTTCGCGCCCGGATTGGACGGCCCGATGGCTGCCTGGTCCGGGCGTTTTACTTGGGCGCGGTGATCGCCGCGCTATAATCGCGGGCGTCGGATGTCTTGCCCCTCGTTGTTTCTGTTCTTGGCTGCGCAAGCGCCGCAATCCTATTCCCTCCCCCCTGACAAGCTGCGGCGCGCCATCGAATACGCTCACGCCGGCTACACCCTGCATTTTGCAAGCGAGCTCTACGCGTTTCTCATTCTCGCGGCAATCATCGCGTCCGGGCTCTCGGCGAAG
Source organism: Bryobacterales bacterium (assembly GCA_963713415.1). Lineage (GTDB taxonomy): Bacteria > Acidobacteriota > Terriglobia > Bryobacterales > Bryobacteraceae > Palsa-89. The sequence goes on from CAVQLV010000004.1 coordinate 1,429,197, forward strand.
TTTCGCGATTGGGCCGAGGCCGCATCCCAGCGCCGCTTCGTCCAGGCTCTGATTTTCGTCCCGCTGCTGCTGCTCACCAACGACCTGCTCTACCTTCCTGCGAACATCTACGGCCAGCATCTGGAGCGAAAGTTCGATCAATCCATCCAAAGCTGGCCCTCCTGGCTTTGGGATTGGACCAAGAGCGAAATGATTCTGCTGGTCTGCGCGGTTCCCCTGGGCTTGCTTTTATACGCCGTCATTCGACGCAGCCCCCGCCGCTGGTGGCTGTACTTCTGGCTCGCGATGCTTCCGATTATCGTTATCATCATGTATTTGGAACCGATGATCATCGAGCCGCTGTTCTATCAATTCGAGCCGCTGTCGGCTTCTCATCCCGCGCTGGTCGGGCAACTGGAAAAGCTGGTCGCCCGCGGCGGCCTCGCCATCCCGCCGGACCGTATGTTTGAAATGAAGGCTAGCGAAAAATTGAATTCGCTGAACGCCTACGTCAGCGGCTTTGGCGGATCGAAGCGCGTGGTGGTATGGGATACCACGCTTCAAAAACTCACGACACCCGAGATCCTTTTTGTTTTTGGCCATGAGATGGGGCACTACGTCCTCGGCCATATTCGCAAGTCCCTCTTTTGGTCTTCGCTGCTCCTGTTGGTGGTGCTGTTTGCCGGCGCCCATCTGGTTCGTTGGATGATCGCGCGGTGGGGAGAGCGATGGAGGATTCGCGACACGGCCAATTGGGCGTCGCTACCGATTCTTCTCCTGGTCGTCGCCATCTTCAGCTTCCTCACCGAGCCGGTTGTTAACAGTTACAGCCGCTGGCAGGAGCATCAAGCCGATGTCTATGGCCTGGAAATAACACACGGTATCGTGCCGGACTCGTCGGCGGCCGCGGCCAAGTCATTTCAAGTAATGGGTGAGATTGGACTCGATGAGCCGAACCCCAACCATTTCATCGAGTTATGGCTCTTTTCGCATCCATCGACTGCAGACCGCCTGGGCTTCGCCGAGACCTATGATCCGTGGGTGAACGGCACTCCCCGATACGTGAAATAGATGGAAGATCGCGTGCGAGCACTCGCTGGTATGTCCCGATCACTCTACGTGGTGACCTGCCTGATCGGCGCGACTGCACTGGTTTCGGGCCAAGAGGCGCCTGTGACAGAGGAAATGACGGTTAACGCACAAGCGCCGGCGCGCCCGTTTCCACATTATTGGGAACAAATGTTCGGTTCTGGCCGGGCGATTCTGTCGCTGCGCGAAAGCTTCCGGCATGACCTGGAGACCATGAAATCGGCCACCGACATTCGCTATGTTCGCTTTCACGCGATCTTCGGCGATGAAGTGGGCGCCTATTCGGAAGACGCCCAGGGACGGCCGGTCTACAACTGGTCCTACGTCGATCAGATTTATGACGGCCTGCTCGCCAACGGCGTTCGGCCGTTCGTCGAAATGAGCTTTATGCCGCGCGCACTGGCTGCGTCGCTGACCCCGCAAGCGTTCTGGTACCATCCCCTTCCTTCGCCCCCCAAGGATTATTCGAAGTGGGAGGCGCTGGTTTATAACTTCGCGAAACATTTGGTCGATCGCTACGGCGTGAACGAAGTCTCTCAATGGTATTTCGAGGTCTGGAACGAGCCGAATATCGACTTTTGGACTGGGGAGCCGAAGCAGGCGACCTATTTTGAGCTGTACGATCACGCCGCCCGGGCCGTCAAGCGGGCCGACACGCGTTTGCGGGTGGGTGGTCCGGCGACGGCGCAAGCCGCCTGGATTCCGGCGATGATCGAGCATGCCATTCAGGCTAACGTGCCGCTCGATTTCGTATCCACCCACGTCTATGGGAACGACCTATCGAAGGATGTCTTCCGAACCGATGAAAATATAGATCGCGCCGTCATGGTGAGCCGCGCCGTGCAGAAGGTTTACAAAGAAGTGAAAGCATCCTCCCGGCCCAACCTGCCGATCATCTGGAGCGAGTACAACGCCAGTTACAAGAATGAGATCGACGTCACCGACTCCGCGTTCATGGGGCCTTGGCTGGCGAACAACATCCGGTTGTGCGATGGATTGACGGCGATGATGTCGTACTGGACCTTTTCGGACGTTTTCGAAGAGCAGGGCGTGATCAAGACCCCCTTCTACGGCGGCTATGGGCTGATCGCCGAGGGCAACGTTCCGAAGGCCGCATTTAACGCGTTCGCGATGCTGCACAGGCTGGGCGAGCAACGCCTGCAGCCGGACTTGGCGAATGAACTGGTGACGAAACGCGAGGACGGAACGCTCGCTATCGCGGTTTGGAATTATGCGTCGCCCGGTACCAATGGAACCGCGCGAAAGGTCCACATCGCCGTCGACGGATGGGCTGGAACTCCCCGTTATCACGTCGAAATCGTAGATCCCGATCACGGTTCGGCGCTGGCGGCTTGGAAGGCGATGGGTAGCCCGGCCAGTCCTACTCGTGAGCAATATGAACAGCTCAGGCATGCCGCGGCCGGAACCCAAAAGCTGGACGGCGCGTCGACATTCCTGCTCCCGTCTCAAGGACTGGCGTTAGTCGAGGTGCGGCCTCGCTGATGATGTGCTTTCGCGCTAAGTGTGGACAGATCGTGGGGGTGTGCTTCGCGGCCGCGATCGGCGCAGCGCAGGCGCAAGATTTGGTCGACAAGCTGCTCGACAACAGCCAGCAATTACAAACCACCGTTACGCTGGATCGATCCGTCTACTTCCCCGGCGAAGCGGCGGTCATAACGATCACAGTGGCAAATCCCACCGCGAACGCGCTCCAGGTCTTCGCGCCGTTCACCATGCGTACAGGCTGTCTTCAGGTGTATACGCCGGCGTTGCCGGCCAGCACAGATCCGATCTGCAATTCCGAAGTGGACGTTAGTGCTCCGACTACGCAGATGCAGCCGGGCGAACAAAGACAGATCACGCTCCATTCCTACGACCTGCAATTTGACCGTGGACTTCCGGCAATGGGGGCCGGAAGCGTGCCCAGGCAAGCTGGATCGTTCGCATTGGCATACGGGTATTGGAACGCGAAGCCGGCACTTTTTCAGGTTGTGCTGCCCCGCCTGGAAGCGGCCGCGATGGTTCAAGTGGCCGACATCACGGAGACCGACGAGACCGGAAAGCAGGTTCAATCTCCCGGATACATGCACGTATTTGCCGTGGAGCGGGAAGGACAAACGTACATTTGCGTGACGCGAGATGCATCACGGATGAATTCGGTCATCGCCGACGCGAACGGCAATCTTGAAGTCGCGCCTGAGGTATTCACCCGAATCGCGAGCAGCCCCACGCCAGTCGCTTCCCTAACGGCAACCGCGGACGCCGGCATCCTAACCATCCATTGGGAGGACTCGGAGGGAAATCGGCAAACGGCCACGTACTCAGGACAACCGATGCCGGCCAGCACCGCAGTAGGGATCACCACGGTTCCTCCTGGTTTAACCGTCTCGGTGGATGGGGTGGCGTACATCGCGCCACACACGTTCCAGTGGGTTCCCGGAACCAGGCATGCTCTCGCCACAGGAATCGCGGAGACCGATTCCGCGGGCCGCCAGTACGCCTGGACGGATTGGAGCGATGGCCTGAAGACCGTTCACGATATATTTGCGCCTGCCGGCACCACAACATATACTGCGAACTTCACGATGCAGTACAGGTTGACTATGGCCGTTTCGCCGGCCCACGCCGGCTACATCACTCCCATGGAGACAGCTTTCTCTCCGGGCGAATCACAGGGTCTTTACGCACCCGAATCAGCAGTGAAACTGTCGGCATCTCCAGTTTCCGGGTACACGTTCTCAGGATGGTCCGGCGCGGTCGCGAATACGGCCAGCGCGCGGACCTCGGTGGTAATGAACGGGCCGCAAGCCGTTACTGCCAATTTCGTGGCGAATGTCGCGGCGCCGCTCATCAGCCCGGGTGGGGGCACATACATTACTCCACCCCGCGTCGCCATCACAACCCCGACTCGTGGCGCATCAATCCGGTACACCACGGACGGCAGCGCTCCAGGCGTGGATTCAGGTACACTTTACAGCGGTCCATTCACGGTGAAGACCACCTCCACGATCAATGCCATGGCGCATGCGAGCGGGATGGCCGATAGCGGCGTCGCCTCGGCAACCATTGGCATTGAGCCCCTGGCGGGCGCACCGCTTTTCAGCCCGGCCGCCGGCAAGTACCCAGTGGCGCAAACTGTAACCCTGCGGTGCCTGACGGCGGGCGCGTCCATCAACTACACGCTTGACGGAAGTACTCCGAGCCCCAGCGTCGGTGCACTTTACGCCGGGCCTTTCACCGTTAGCAGCACCACCACCGTGAAAGCCGTAGCCTATGGTCCCGGGATGGCCCATAGCGGCGTCAATTCCGCCACCTACACAATTGAGCCCGTCGCGGTACTAGACCTCCCGGCAGTAACCCAGGCGCTTGATAACACGTCCAGACTTGTGCTCCCATCTTATGGACTGGCGTTCGTAGAAGTGCGGCCCCACTGATACTATGTTCCCCCGCGCCACGGCAATCCTCCTGAGAAACTCGCGCAAAACGGAGCGCGGCGCGAGGCCGTTCCTGGCCTGTTTTGTGGTGCGCGCCGCACCCTTTGCGCTTTTAAGGAACTCGCGCAAAACGGAGCGCGGCGCGAGGCTGTTCCTGGCCCGTTTTGTGGTGCGCGCCGCACCCTTTGCGCTTATTAGTGCGCTCCTGGTAGCTTCCGCGGCGACCATCGAGCAGCCACCTGCTCCGCCGGTAAATACGGACAAAGTAGCGCCGGTGTCGCCCGCCGATCGCGCCTTCGTGGAAGACCTGGAGCACCGCAGCTTTGAGTATTTCTGGGAACAGGCCGACCGTGGCACCGGCCTGGTGCTGGATCGCGCGCGGGTGGATGGCGGCCGCGCCAAGGGCCCCAGCCGCGACATCGCCAGCACCGCCGCCACCGGTTTCGGGCTCACCGCCCTCTGCATCGGCGCCGAGCACGGCTGGATCAGCAAGAAAGACGCGGCGGATCGCGTCCGGGCGACGCTCGAGTTTTTCGCCGATAAGGCGAACCAGGAACACGGCTGGTTCTACCACTGGATGGACGTGTCCACGGGCGACCGCAAGTGGGACAGCGAGACCTCCTCGGTGGATACCGCGTTTTTGCTGGCGGGCGTTCTCACGGCCGGGCAGTATTTCGCGAGCGATCCCGAGATCCCGAAGCTGGCGAGCGAAATCTACGAGCGCGTGGACTTTCAGTGGATGCTGGATGGCGACCCTTTGCTGCTTTCGCACGGCTGGCGCACTGGGAAAGGCTTCATCAAAAACAAGTGGGACACTTATTGCGAGCTGGGCCTGTTGTACGTGCTGGCCATCGGCTCGCCCACCCATCCTATTCCTGCCGAATCCTGGTACGCCTGGCAGCGCCCCTTTTACGAATACGGAAAGTACGAGTTCATCAGCGGCGGGCCGCTGTTCACGCACCAATATTCGCAGGCTTGGATCGATTTTCGGAACCGGCGCGATCGCGGCTTTGTGGATTTCTTCCTGAACTCAGTGAACGCCACGCGCGCCAATGCACAATACAGTCTCAATCTGGATCTGCCCAACACGTTCGGCAAGAACATCTGGGGGATTACGGCATCCGACGGTCCCAAGGGCTATCGGATCTATGGAGAGATTAAGGCCTTCGATCCCGTGGATGGAACCGTCGCGCCGGCTGCGGCCGGAGGGTCGCTGATGTTCACCCCGGACATTTCCATTCCGGCTCTGAAGGCCATTCAGGAACGCTTCGGAAACCGCGTGTTCGGACGTTATGGCTTCGTGGATGGGTATAATCCCACGCTCCAATGGTTCGATACCGACGTGGTCGGGATTGACGTCGGCATCACGCTGCTGAGCGCCGAAAATCTGCTCACCGGAGACGTCTGGCGCTGGTTCATGGCCAACGAACCGGCCTCGCACGGCATGGATCTGATTGGCTTCAGCGAGCCGCCGGGCAAAGAACCCCTGGCCAAAGCGATCAAGAAGCCGCTGAAGAAGCGCGCGCGCCGGGCTAAGCCGCTTCGGGCACAGGCCTGACGTCCACCAGCACGGGCATTCGTTCTTCGAGCAGAAATTCAGTGGATTGCACCAGCGGGTCGTGATGAAACCGTTCCTGCATCCGGTTTCCTAAGAGCGCGTTGTCGATCGCGAGCAGCGCCATCCCCTGGTGATGCGCCATGAAACAGCGGACCACCTCGGGACCGCCATGCGCATCCGCATGCGAATAATCGATGGACTCGAAGAATCCGTGCCGTGTCCACCAGCCCTTGGCGGCCATGGCTCGCAGATTGAGCGTGCCGCGCGCGGGGTCCAGCATGAGAGCCAGCATGGTGGCGTAAGGGGCAATCACCAGCCGCTTGGCCTCCTCGCCGCTGGCGCTCAAGGGCGGCACTCCGAACGCATAGTATTGATATTGGCCCCGTTCATCGCGCTCGGAGTGAGCAGCCTCGGAGATGCCCCACGGCACGCCCCGCTCCTGGCCGTAGGCTTGCTGGACGCGAATGGCCGCGCGCAGCGACCTGTCGAGCAGGGTGCCCGCGTACGAGCGCAAATAGAGCTGCGGCATCAGATACTCAAACATGGTGCCGCTCCAGGCCAGCAGCGTTACATGATCGCGATAGGCGGTCAGCTTGCGCCCCAGGCGTAGCCAGCTCTCACGCGGAATGTCGCCCTTAGCGATGGCCAGGAAGACGGTGGCGCGCGCTTCCGAAGCAAGCAGATCGTAGTAGGACGCATCGCCCCGCCCTGTGTCCACGTTGTAGCCAATGCGGAGCAGCTGGCGGTTTTCGTCGAACAGGAAGCGAAAGTCCATATCGTCGAAGTAGCGCTGGGCCAAGGCCGCGATGCTTTGGAAGCGGTTGGCCAGATCGAGCGCCGCGCCGCGGGCAACCGGAAGCTGCCGCAGCAACTGCTCCAGGACATCGCGGACCATCGGATAGAGCGGCCGGGGACTCGATAGCCGCTCCCGCAAGCGCTCCCGGATACGCTCGTAAGCTTCCGGCAATTCGCCCAGCGCCGGTACGTTGCTCAACTCGGCGATGAGCGGGGTGAACGTATCGTCGCGCATGCATACGCGCAGCTCAGGCTCAAAAGCTGGTCCGAGCCAAGGAGCCAATTCGTAGAGCTGATGGAGCGCGGCATTCATGCGCTCGGAAAGCAGCCGCTCCCAATAACGCAGCTCGTCCGAATTGACCCGCGCGTGCACGGGCGCGAGCGCGGTTTGGATACGCTCGATGAGATCGCGCGATTCGGTGAGGACCGCCTCCCAAAAGAACAGATCCTGGGGCTGGCATTCCAGCTGCCGCAGCAGGCTTCCGAAAAGCTTCATCCGGGAGAATGTTCGCGACTCATACGGTACCTCGTCGCGCAGCCGCAACACGTGATCCCGAAGCCCGTCGATGATGCTGTGATCAAGGATCGGCTGCTGGAGCAAGAGCAGAGAGCCTTGGCGCAAAGAAACCAGCGAAGCGGCCAGATTTCCGCTGTCGACCGTGGAAACATATTGCGGCTGAAGCGGGCGCAGAGTGCCTGTTTCATACCAGTTGTAGAAGTGGCCGCGATAGCGCGGCATTTCCTCCAGCGAATGGAGTATTCGCTGCACGGAGCCCGAAAGCTCATCCAGAGTCACGTAACCGAAATCGTGCGCGGCGAGCTGGGACGTCAGCAACAACCCGAGATTGGTGGGCGAAATATGGTGGGTGACCAGCGGCGGGTTTTCCTGGACGTTGTCCGGTGCCAGCCAGTGATGATCTTCCCAGGAGTGGTCCGCAAAGTAACGCCAGGTGCGCAGCGCGGTATCGCGCAGAAAGTCGCGATCCTTCGCCGTGATGGCAGCCGACTTCGGCAGCGGCTCATTCAGCCATCCGGCAACCAGCGGCGCGGTAATCCAAAGAGCGCAAATCACCAGCACGACGGCCGGAAGCGGACCGGCAAAAAAAAGAAAGGGCAGCCAAAGCAAAGAAGAGATGTAGAGATATTGCTCGAAAAGCGGGAACCGCGAGCCACCGGAAATTTCCGATTGGGCCATGGTTTCCCATTCCAGCAAATGCGCATGGCTGATATATCTGCGCCACAGCGTGCGCACAATGGCATCGGCCATCAGGCAGGCTTGATGTGGAATGAAGACCAGGTTCAGCAAAGCATCGCGGTGGCTTTGGAGAAAGCGCTCCCCGAGCAGCTTGCTGAACGCCTTCCAGAAGCGCCGCTCGGGTGCGCGAATGATGCTGATCAGCATGTCCGCGTAAACGGGAATCTGGATCAGCAGCAGAACAGTCAGCGTCCAGCGGGCTTGATGTTCGGTAGCAAGCCAGCCCGCCAGCAGCAGGCCGAGCAAAGAAATCTCGAACAAACTACGGCGCAGGTTGTCCACAATCTTCCAGCGCGAAAGAACCGACAGCGGATTCTTGGCCGCGCGGCCCGCGAGCATGGGAGGATGCCGGAACAACCAGGGAAGCAACTGCCAATCGCCGCGAACCCAGCGATGCTTGCGTTTGGAGAATGCGCCATAGGTGGCCGGGTAGTCCTCCACCAGCTCGACGTTGATCATTCCCGTGCTGGCGTGCTCACCTTCGATCAGATCGTGGCTGAGGATCGCGTTCTCCGGAAAGCGCTCGCCCACGGCGGCCTCAAAAGCCTTCACGTCGTAGATACCTTTCCCCGTAAAGCTGGCCTGCCCGTGCAGGTCGTGATACACATCGGAGACCGCCGTCGAATAAGGATCGAAGCCGGGCTGGCCGCTGAAGATTCTGGCGATCCAGGAGCGCCGCGCGGAGTCGATGCTGACGGCCACCTGCGGGCGCAGCAGCGCATAGCCTTCTGTCACCGTGTTGCTGGCCGGATCGAGAATGGGCTGATTCAAGGGATGAGCCATCGCCGCCACCATCTTTGCGGCAGTGTCGCGCGGAAGCTGCGTGTCGGTGTCCAGCGTGATCACGAAACGGATCTGGAGCAAGGCCCCGAGATCGCCGATGATGGTATGGAACCAGTTTCCGCGGCCCAATAGCAGCTTGTTCAGGTCGCTCAGCTTGCCCCGTTTGCGCTCGTACCCCATCCACTTGCGCTCTTCCGGATTCCAGCGGCGCGCGCGATGCAACAGATAGAACGGTCCGTGATCGCCGGCAGCATAGCGTTCATTCAACTGCCGGATGCCTTCGGCGCACGAATTCAGGACACTGTCGCCGGCGGTCTCAGCCGCATTCGCGTCCGCAAAATCGGTCAACAAAGCAAACACCAGGTTGGGGTCGCGGTTCGCCAGGTAGCGAATTTCAAGGTCTCTGAGCAACTTCGCGCAATTGGATTCGGACAGTAGCAGGGTAGGGACCGCCACCATGGTCTTGCAATCGTCCGAAATTGCATCCAGGAAATCCATGCTGGGAATGAAGCGCGGACTCAGCAAACGGCTGAACGAGGCGTTGGTGATTTCGAGCGCCGCCTGGCTGGCCGGGATGATGAGAAGAACGTACATCCACCAGGCTGCCGGTCCGGCCAACCATTGAAATCCCCAGATCAGCAGTGCCATGAGAACCATCACGGCAGCGGCATAGAAAAGGCTGGGGTAGCGTTCGGTGAGCTCCCACAAGTAGGCAGTGAACGAACGCTTGCATCCCAAACTGGTCCGGAAATCTTTGGCGCCCGGCCCCACCAGATAGTAGCCGACGTGGAACATGCGCGGGTCCCTCTGGCTTGCCTCGCGCGCCTGCTCGGCGTGTTCGAGTGCGGCTTTCGCTACATCTTCTTCCGTTAGCTTGGCCCTCCTTGCCATGCGGCCCAGCTCCAGGAGATATCGATCGCGGGTAGGAAGATCCATCCGCGAGTACACACCAGCGGGATCTAGCCGCAAGATGCCTTCCGTCCGCGAGGCTTTCTCGACAAACGCCTTCCAGGAGATGGCTTCGATGGCCCACAGAGTACGAATCGAGGCCGCTACCAGGCGTTCGCTTTCCAGATTGCCGCAGATCCGCTCGACGATGGCAAATTTGAGCATCGGGGCAAAGGCCCACAGCTCGCCGATATCGAGGGGCTGCGTCTCTCTGAGAACTTCCGCGAACGGCAACAAGACATCGGTATCGATGACGCCTGGCGCACTGGCCAGCCAGCCAGTGACGATGCAGTAAATGCGCGGCTCGCCTTCCTCGTTCTGGTGCAGCCGGCGCAGAAACGCGGGACGCAGCGTGTGCCGGAGATCGGAAATATGGGATTGAATGAGCGAATGATTTTCTTTCAGCCAATGCGAAACGGCCGGTCTGCGCAGATGGTCGCGCAACCTGGCGGCGCAGTCGCGCAGCCGTTCCGATGCCTGAAAAGCTCCGCGAACCTCGGGCGGACGCACCGTGGGAGCATTCTCCATGGCCTGCGGATGCGTGCTCATCGGTAACTCGCCGCCTGCAATTCAAAAAGGCTCGCGTAACGGCCATGCCGGGCCACCAGTTGATCGTGTGTGCCTTCTTCGTAAATCTGCCCGTCCTCCAATACCACGATGCGATCGGACTTGCGCACGGTGGAAAATCGATGCGAGATCAGCAGCGCCATTTTTCCGCGCGACAAATCGTCGAAGCGCGCGAATACCTCGGACTCAGCCACCGCGTCCAGCGCGGCCGTCGGCTCATCCAGGATCAGCACTTGCGCATCGCGCAGGTAAGCCCGCGCCAGCGCGAATTTTTGCCACTCGCCGCCGGAAAGATCCACGCCGCCCTCGAAACGCCGGCCCAGCATCTGATCCAGGCCGCCGGCAAAGCGGGTAAGCAAGCGATCCGCACGGCTCTTCTCGGCCGCGGTCCACAGCGCTTCATCGTCATCCACCTGCTCGATCCGCCCCACGCCGATATTCATGCGCGCCGGCATGTCGTAGCGCACGAAATCCTGGAAGATCACGCCGATTTCTTTGTGCAGCTCTTCCACGCTGTACTCGCGCAGGTCCACGCCATCCAGGTAAATGGCGCCCGCAGTGGGATCGTAGAGGCGCGCCAGCAATTTCACCAGCGTCGTCTTCCCTTGTCCGTTTTCACCAACCAATGCGACGTGCTCGCCAGGCTCCAGGCGAAGGTTCAGGTTCTTCAACACCAGGCGGGACGAGCCGGGATAGTGGAACGAGACGTCGCGAAATTCGAAGCCGGTGCGAATGGGCTGTGGTACGCTCAGCGCGTCCGGCCGCGAACGGATAGAGGGCTGCACTTTCAGGAAGTCCACCAGGTCCGTCAAATGCAATGCCTGGTCGGCAATGTGCGAGAACAGCGAGAACACCCCTTGCAGCTGTGTGCTGGCGCCGGCGATAGCGCCCGTGAGTAAAATCAGCGTGCCCACCGTGATGCGCCCCTGCAAAGCCTGCCAGACCAGAAACACGTAGCTACCGTAGTAGCCGACGGATCCAAATACGGCAAACACCGATCCCCACAGCAAGCGGTGGCGCGTGAGGTTGATGTTCTTGCGGATGATCCCGCCCGTCAGCGACGCATACCGGCGGTGCAGATGGCCACCCAGGCCGAACAGCTTCACTTCCTTGGCATGTTCCTTGCTGGTGCCGATGACGCGCAAATAGTCCAGTTCACGGCGCACCGGCGTGATCTCATGCGCGAGGGAATAGCCCAGGAACGCGAAGTGGCTTTCGCCCATGAAGGCCGGTACCGTGCAAATCACCAGCAGCAGGAACAGCCAGGGATAGTAGAAGATCACCGCGGCCGCAAGTGATATTAGGGTGATCGATTGCAGCAGCAGCCGACCCATGGCGTTGAGCATCCCGATACGGTCCGTGGCTTGCTGCCGCGCGCGTTCCAGTACGTCATGGAACGCCGGGTCTTCGAACGTTTCCAGATCCAGCCGCGTGGCGTGCCGGATCAAGCGCAAGCTCACCTCGCGTGTGAATTCATCAGCCAGGCGCGCATCGGTGTAGTCGATGGTCCGGCCCAACAACTGGTTTGTGGCGGCTAACACGAACTCGGCGCCGAGCAGCCACCACATCTCCGGTGGCATGGCCGTGGCGTGCCCGGCCTTGATCAAATCGATAATGGACTTGGAAATCGCCAGCATCGCCACGGGAATGAGCGCACTGGTGATGCGCAGCGCGATGCCGCCGGCTACAACCTTGGGCGCCGCATCCCATACCAGGCGCAGGACGGGCGGCACATTACGCAAAGCCGCCAGCCGTTTATTCCAAGAGGTCTGGCTAGAGGAGGACACTGCTGAAGACATCCGTATCGGCGTATTGTTAGCAACTTACTGGCCACGAACGGGGAGGGCGCACCTCGATCTTAACACCTTGAAACCGCGAATATTTGCCTTTAAACGATATTTCTTATGAGCGCCGCGGCCGGACGGGACCGCCAGGGCGAACGCAAATTATTCCGCAGGGCGGAAGTTGTTTCCGGCCGCGCGCTATCCCACCATCCATTGCGGCCGGATCCAGCCGAGCGATACGCCAGTCATCACCACGCCTAACAGCATCACAACGGCGGCGGACGCCACCGGCATCCAGCGAAAGAATGGGTTACCGCCGCTACCGCTCGGCAGCAGGTTCTTCGCATAAATCACCAGAACGCCGATGGCCATCAGCACCAGCGCCAGGCCCAGGCTAAAAGAAACCAGCAGCAGGAGGCCCAGGCCGACGCGGCGCAGCGCAATCGCGGTGAGCAGCAAAATCAGCGCCGTTTCACACGGCACCAGCCCGCCGCTCGCGCCCAGGGCGATTAAACCGGACCACGAGATTTCATCCGGCATGTGCGTATGGCCGCCGGGACCATGCGAGTGGGTGTGGGAATGAGCGTGTTCATGGACGTGATCGTGACTATGCGAATGATCATGCGAATGTTCGTGGACATGCGAATGTTCATGCTCATGATCATGATTGTGAGAATGCAAGTGGCCAGCCCGGCGAAGACGCTTGTATAGCATCCAGCCGCCGATCGCGACAATGGACAATCCCGAAATCGCGCCTAACACTTGCGTCACCTTTTGCGGCACCACATATTGAAATAGGAACAAGGTGGCGAGGCCGAGCACGAAAACGGTTACAGTGTGCGTGAACGTGACCATCGCACCCAGGAAGGCAGCGTGTTTCAGCGTGCCGCGCGAACCCACCAGATAAGCCGCGACGATAGTTTTGCCGTGTCCAGGCGTCAGCGCATGCGCGGCGCCTAGAAGGAACGCGATACCGACAGCCGCCGCAATCATCCAGGGTGTGAGCTGCTGCTGGTGGAGCAGCCGCGTCAGTGCGTCTGTCTGCTGCGCGGAAGCTCGCAAAAAAGCAAAAAGCGGAATCATCGCCACTAGCATTCTACCGCCGCGGAAAGCGATTCACCGGCGGAATTGTTACCAAACGCGGCAGGGGTGCGTATGCACCATCGCTTGGCCGCCTCGGCAGGCGAATGCCTTTCCAAACTCGGGCATGTTGGACACCACGCCGTTAATCCGATATTCGTCCGGCGAGTGCTCGTTCGTAATCGCATTGGCGCGTTTGCTCTCCGGACGCTCATCGCCGCAGGCCCATTGCGCCATGCCGATGAAGAAGCGCTGGTCGGGAGTGAAACCGCCGATCGGCTGTAAATCCTGATCCTTCGTCTCGCTCTTCCACGCCAGGTACGCGAGCCACGTCCCGCCCAAATCCGCCAGATCTTCGCCCAACGTCAGCTTCCCGTTGATCTTAATATCGCCGATCACGGTGTATTGCGAATATTGATCGGACACGCAACTGGCGCGCGTCTCGAACTGGTCGGCATCGTTCTTGGTCCACCAGTCTTTCAGATTGCCGTGGGCGTCGAACTGGCGGCCTTCATCATCAAACCCGTGCGTCAACTCGTGGCCGATAGTGGCGCCGGTGTTGCCGTAATTCGGCGCATCGTCCATCTTCGGATCGAACAGCGGAGGCTGCAGCACTCCGGCCGGAAAGTTGATGTCGTTCATCTGCGGATCGTAATAAGCGTTGACCGTGGGCGGCGTCATCTCCCACTCTTTACGATCCACGGGCTTGCCGATTTTGGCGAGCTCGCGTTTGGACTCGAACACGGTGGCGTGCTCCACGTTGCCAAAATAATCGCCTCGCGCGATCTTGATCGAGCTGTAGTCGCGCCACTTGTCCGGATACCCAATCTTGTTGACGATTCCATGCAGTTTTTCGAGCGCGCGCTGCTTGGTCTCTTCGCCCATCCAGGGCAATTGTTTGATCTCGCTCTCCATGGAGGCTTCGATGCCCTTGGTCATTTTCAACGCGCTCTGCTTGGTGGACCGCGCAAATGTCTTCGCCACAAATTCCTGGCCCAGTGCCTCGCCCAGATCGGCATCCACGCGCCGCACGCAACGCTTCCAGCGCGGAGGCATCTGCTGCACGCCGCGCAGATATTTGCTGTAGAAATCGAAATTCGCGGTATCAAAGGCCGCGGGCAAAACCGACGCCTTGGAATGCACCAGATGCCAGCGAAGATAGGTTTTCCAATCGTCCAGCCTGTGCGATTCGAGCAGCGTTTCCACTTCTTTGAAGAACGCGGGCTCGCTGACATTGATCACCGAAGTGTCCGGCGCCTGGCTCGTTTTGAAATACACGGCCCACTCGAACGAGGGCGTCAAAGCCTGCAACTGTATGGGCGTCATTTTGTGAAACAGCTTGTAAGGATCGCGTTTCTCCACGCGCGTCAGCGATGCCTTCGCCAGCGCCGTTTCGATTGCCATCACGGTTTGCGCATGGGCCTTGGCTAGCGCCGGCGCATCCCCTAGCAGTTCAAACATATGCTGCACATGTTCCACGTACTTCTGGCGCGTCTCCTGCGACTTCGCATCGGTCTTGGTGTAATAATCGCGATCGGGAAGGCCCAAACCGCCGGCATCGGCAAACGCGATTACGCGGCTGGAATCCGCGAAATCCTGGTTCGACCCGAATCCGAACAGCATGCCGTCCCCCACCAGTGCGAGATGCTGGCGCCCCAGGTACGCAGGCAAATCGCGAAACGAATGCAGAGCCGCGATCTCGTCGAGTTCCGCCTTGAGCGGTGCGATTCCCGCCTTTTCCACCGCCGGCTGATCCATGCAGGCGGCAAAGTAATCGCCGATCTCGGTCTCCACCAGATTTCGACTCGTGCTCGGCTTGGACGCCTCGATCAGAATGCCCCACAGGAAGCGCTCGTTGTCCTCGTTGAGCTTGGAATAAACATCCCAGCGAGCCTGATCCGGCGGGATCGGATTCTTCTTGATCCAGGCGCCGCACGCGTAGTGATAGAAGTCGGTGCATGGATCAACGGACCGGTCCATGGACGAGGTATCCAGACTGGGGCTGTATGGCAAGGCAAAGAGCGCCGAGTCATTCGTCTGTCCCCAAGCGGCGACGCCGCTGGAAATCATGAGCAGGAGAAGCGTGGATCTCACAGTGATATAGTAAAACACGAAAAGAATAAACTCCGTCCAGACCCGTCTGGGAGGATCTCCAAGTGAAAAATCATTTTTGCACGTGTTTGATTTCAGCGGCCGCGCTGGCCGCGTTTTCATTGCCGGTCTTCGGGCAATCCGAGGCGGAACAGGACACCAAAGCGAGCGTCGCCGCGGCGTCCAAGGGCGAAATCCCCCGGCTTCCCGACGGCAAACCGGATCTCACCGGCGTATGGAACATTCCTTATGTTTCCGATATGTCGCGGGGAATCGGACCGCTGCCTTACACGGCGTGGGGCGAAGCCAATTTCAAAGCCTACGATCCGGCGAAGTTCGACTATACCGCGCACTGCCTGCCCGCGGGCCTCACGCGCCAGATGAATACGCCCATGCCGCTCGAAATCTTTCAGATGCCCAAGCGAGTGGCCATCCTTTTTGAAGCCTGGAACACGTTTATCGTGGTTCCGCTGGACCGCGATCATCCCAAGGACCCGGATCCTACCTGGATGGGCAACTCCGTCGGCCATTGGGAGGGCGACACCCTGGTGGTGGACTCCATCGGATTCAACGACAAAACGCGCCTGGACACCATCGGCCATCCGCACAGCGATGAACTGCACGTGATCCAGCGCTTCACTCGTTCCGATCCCATGCACCTGGCGTACGAGGTGACCGTGGACGATCCAAAAGCGTACACCAGGCCGTGGACCAACAAGCGCGTCTTCACGCTGAAGCCGAAGTGGGAGCTGATGGAATATTCGTGCGAGGAAAACAACAAAGAGATCACCGAGCACCTGGTGAAGTGAACCGAATCCAGGAAGGAACAAATATGAAAACGAGATTTTTGGGTTTCTTGGCGGTGAGCGCCGGATTGCTCATGCCCGCCGTGCCCGTTTTCGCGCACCACTCGTTCTCCGCCGAGTTTGACGTCAAGCAGCCGGTGACGTTGAAGGGGACCGTAACGAAAGTGGAATGGACGAACCCGCACGTCTGGATTTATCTGGATGTAACGGACGCACAAGGCACCGTGCAGCACTGGCAGTGCGAAAACGGCGCGCCCAACGCTTTATCGCGCATGGGCTGGACCAGGCATTCGCTCAACGTGGGCGATCAGGTGACCATTGAAGGTTTCCGCGCCAAGAACGACGAGCGAACAGCCAACGCCCGCCAAATAATCCTGCCCGACGGCCGCAAGGTGTTCAGCGGTTCAGCCGAAGACGGCGGCCCAGGCAAAGCCAAGAGTCAAGAGTAGCGATCAGTAACCCGGCCAACCAGCCTGAAGGACAAGAGAAGCACACAACGTGACAGAACCAATTATGGACATGGCCCATCTGGGCCACCTTGAGATGTTGACGCCCAAGCCGGAAGAGAGCCTGGCTTTCTTCGTGAACGTGATGGGCATGACGGAGAGCGGCCGCGAAGGCGATTCGGTTTATCTGCGCGGCTGGGACGACTACGAGCGCCATTCGCTCAAGCTGACTGCGTCGAAATTAGCCGGCATGGGCCATTGCGCTTTTCGCGCGCGCAGCCCGCAAGCTTTGGAACGCCGAGTGGCGGCGCTCAAAGGCTCAGGCTACGACATCGGATGGACCAAGGGAGATCTGGCGCACGGGCCCGCATTCCTCTGTCAGGATCCCGATGGCCACAAGATCGAGCTGTATTACGAGACCCAGTGGTATGAGGCGCCGCCCGAGTTGAAGCCCGCGCTGAAGAATCAGGCGCAGCGCTTTCCCGCCCGCGGAGTCAACGTGCGCCGGCTGGATCATTTCAACGGGCTGGCGGTGGATATCGCGGCCAACCGCGAGTTTTTCGATAAATATCTCGGCTTCCGGCTCACCGAGCAGATCGTACTGGATGACGGTTCGGAAGCAGCCATGTGGATGACGTGCACCAACAAGAGCTACGATTTCGCGTACTCGCGCGATCACACCGGAACCAAGGGCCGCTTTCATCATGTGACGTACGCGGTGGATTGCCGCGAAGACGTGCTGCGCGCGGCTGATATTTTCCTCGAGAACGGTGTCTACATCGAAACCGGTCCGCACAAGCACGCCATCCAGCAGACGTTTTTCCTGTACGTGTATGAGCCCGGCGGCAATCGGGTTGAAATCGCCAACGCGGGCGCGCGGCTGATCCTGGCGCCGGATTGGAAGCCGATCCGCTGGACGGAAACCGAGCGCAAGAAGGGGCAAGCCTGGGGCCTCAAGACCATCGAATCGTTTCACACCTACGGCACGCCGCCGGTGGAAGTGAAGCATTAGCTGATCAAAAACTTAAGCCCGTTGCGGCCACGGGTGAACGCGGATCAACGCAGATTCTGTGTCCGTCAGTGTTTGTCCGCTGCCGTTGGACCCGCGACTTCAACTCGGCAATCATCGCGTCCACCTGCTGGATCGCCAGGCCCCGGCGGCCCAGTGATAATCGTCGACCAGCACTTTCGAGATTGCGTCCTTGTTTTCGCCAGAACGCACCATGCCCTGGATGCGATCGCGCATGGCCTGGAAGTTGTCGCGAAACTGAACGATTCCCGCGCGGTCCGAAATCGGGCCGTGCCCCGGGATCGCAATATCGAAATCCAGCTTCAGCACTCCATCCAGCGTCTTCGTCCATTCCAGCGCGCTGCCGCCGTTGGCGTAATCGATAAACGGCTGCGGCGGAAACGTAAGGAACAAGTCGCCCGTGTGGATCACTTTGTCGGCGGGAAAATACATTACCGCGTCGCCGCCGGTGTGGCCGCGGCCGTAGTGGTGTGCCCTGACTTCTTTGCCGCCTAAGTAAACCGACATCTCGTCCGAGAACGTCACGCGAGCCAAGCCCGGCTGTTTGAGAAGCGCCATGTTCGCGCGGGCATTGCGATGCGAAATCACCTCGGCGTTCATGGCGAGCAGCCTGGCATTGCCGCCGGAATGGTCGTCGTGCTGATGAGTGTTCAGGACATACTTGATCGGTTTGTCGGTCACGGTGCGCAGCTTTTCCAGAAGCTCGTCGTGATTGCGATCGAACATATCGTCCACCAGAATCACGCCTTCGCCGGTCACCTGGACCGCGACGTTTCCCGCTCCCACGCCCCTGGTAACGCCGATGACATACAGGTC
Source organism: Bryobacterales bacterium (assembly GCA_963713415.1). Lineage (GTDB taxonomy): Bacteria > Acidobacteriota > Terriglobia > Bryobacterales > Bryobacteraceae > Palsa-89. The sequence continues at coordinate 1,447,658 of CAVQLV010000004.1, forward strand.
GTCCTTGAGCTTTTGAATGCCGATGGGCGGTGCAGGCTGGCTCTGCGTGTAGGTGAGCCACGCGCCTCCCAGCAGCAAGCCGAAAGCGGATCCGCGCAGGAGAATCGTCCGGAGCATGCGAGGCACTGTATCACATTTTCCGGATACTCTTAGATATGCGCTTCTGGCTTCTGCCGCTTCTGTTCATCGCTGTATCTGTCTGGGCTCAACCGCCGGCCTGGGTCCAGAAGAGCAACGAGAATGCCCAGCTCCTCATCGCGATCAGGGCGCGTTACTCGCCGGAAGATGCCGGCGCCGAAGGTGTGCCAGGTCTCGACGAGCAGATCACCACGGCGTCCCCGGAACAGCCCGAGCGCTTCCGCCGGGACATCGCGGTTGCCCGCATCGAATTGCAGAAACGATTGGCGCTGGAAAAGGATCCGCTGGTGCGGCAGGATCTTGAGATCCTGCTGGCCGAAGCGGATCGAGAGATCCGATCGTCGGAAGCGGCGGAGAAGCATCTGCTGCCCTACGCGGATGTCGCGGGCATCGTCTTTTTCGGCATCAAAAGCTTGCTGGATGATCAGGTGACTGCGAATCGGCGTCCGGCTGCGGTGGTTCGGCTGCTCAAGTACTCGGGCCTGCAGCCGGGCTTTGAGCCCCTGACCATGCAAGCCGAGGAGCGCTATCGCGAAAAGCTGAACACTCCCGGGCTGGTGGGGCCATCCAAAATCGAAGTGGAAAAGAATCTCGAAAACACCAAAGCTTATGTCACCGGGATCGGTCTGTTGCTCGAAAAGTACAAGCTGCACGGCTATCAGGATGCGTTCGCCAAGCTGAAGCAGCAGCTTGCGTCCTATGACGGTTTTGTCCGCAGCGAGGTTTTGCCAAAAGCGCGCAGCGATTTCCGCCTTCCGCCAGAACTGTACACCATCTCGCTTGCCAATTACGGCATCGACTATTCCACTGGCGAGCTTACCAGCATGGCTCATCAGATGTTTGCCGAACTGCAAAGCGAGATGCAGCCCATCGCCGAGAAAATCGCAAAAGAGCGGCACCTGTCCTCCTCCGACTATCGCGACGTGATTCGCGATTTGAAGAAGGATCAGATTCCGGGCGATCAAGTGCTGCCGCACTATCAAAAGCGGCTGGCCGAAATCGAGGGCATCCTCCGGCGCGAGCATTTAATCACACTGCCGGATCGGCCGGCCATCATTCGCCTGGCATCGGCCGCCGAAACCGCGCAGCAACCGGCGCCACACATGCAGCCTCCGCCGTTGATCAACAATCATGGCGAGCGCGGCGCGTTTGTGCTGCCACTCGAAACAACCGGCCAGGGCGGCGCGCCCCTGAAGTATGACGACTTCACTTTCGCCGCCGCATCCTGGACCATCACCGCGCATGAAGCGCGGCCGGGTCACGAACTCCAGTTCGATGCCATGGTGGAGCGCGGCGTATCGTTAGCCCGCGCATTGTTCGCCTTCAACAGCACCAACGTCGAAGGCTGGGGATTGTATTCGGAATGGTTCATGCTCCCCTACATGCCGGACGACGCGAAACTGGTTTCGCTCGATTACCGCCTGCTGCGCGCCGCCCGCGCGTTTCTCGATCCGGAATTGCAGCAGGGCAAAGTGACTCCCGAGCAAGCCATGCAGGTCCTGGAAAAGGATGTGGTCTGCTCACCCGCCTTCGCCACCGAGGAAGTGGAGCGCTTCACTTTCCGTGCACCCGGCCAAGCGCCCTCATATTTTGACGGCTTCACGCGCCTGCTGGAAATTCGCAAGGCCGCCGAGCAAGCCCTCGGCCCCAAGTTCAATGTCCAGCGCTTCCATGACTTCATCTTGTCGCAGGGCCTGCTGCCGCCGAACCTGCTGCGCAAAGCCGTGATGGAAGATTTCGTCCAGCCCGCAATTGCGTCCAACTGATCTGCAATCGATTCGCCAGCATTTCGATAAAATCGTTTTATGAAACGGCGAACCTTTCTGGCGACCGTCGCTTGGACGGACGCTCTCGCGGCCGGAGCCTATGCGCAATCTTCGCCGGCCGATGAAGAATCCATCCGGACGCTCGTCAAAACTTTCGCCAGCGTCAGAAATGCGCACGATGGCCCAGCCGCGGCCGCACTCTATTCCGAAGACGGAGCATGGATCGGCGCTCACGGAGCCTCGGTTCGGGGAAGGCTCGATCTGGCCCGCATGTGGAGCGGCGTAACAGGGCAAGTGCAGCGGACGATTCAGTCCGTTGATTTCGCGGGCCCGAACATTGCGGTGGTTCGCGTGCTCACCCAATACGAGGAGCCGATTGGCATCCACCACGAGACTTTTATATTCGTCAAAGACAATGGGACCTGGAATATTCGAGTCCATCAGTCCGTGGATTAAAGATCCACGACCGTACGCTATCAACGTCCTGAGGGCGACTCGAGGAATAGTGAGGGTGTGCTTCCTGGTTGCGAGTATCGCTCTCATGTCCAAACGTGCAAAACATTTCTATGCCGCCGCTTTTGAAGAAGTTGAAGGCACGACAAAATAAACTACACCTCTATCAGGTGAATCTTCGGAAGCTCCAAGGCCTGGTCCGCCACGCCCCGAAGCGGTAGGGTGAGGCCATCGCAGAGGTTACAGTGGGATTTATTGTCCCTCGAACATTGTGGGTGTATACTAAATGGCAACGGCAAGCCAAAAAGGATATTCACGCTTAGATGAAAGTGTTGAAGTCGGGCCCGCTCATTAGTCCCCAAATTTCCGCAAGGTTCAAAACGGCAATTTGGTCCTGGCTGCTTCCGAACTTCTATGCGGGCCGGCGCACTGCGAACGAAGATATTCTTGCTCTTATCGCCAAACTTAGGCCGCAGGATTGTGGGCTTGACCTGATTCGAGTAGGGGGCAAAGGCGACGGGGGGTACCTGATACCGAACGACTTGTCTGGAATCGAGTTTTGCTTTTCCCCGGGTGTCAGTAACGTCTCGCATTTCGAGGACGAACTTGCAGACCTCAATATACGATCGTTTCTCGCCGATTACTCAGTCGACAGTCCGGCTATTATCAGACCAGAATTGACTTTCGACAAACAGTTTCTTGGCGCTTCTGATTATGGTGTATATTTTACGCTAGAGACCTGGAAAAACAAATATCTAAGAGAATACTCGGGCGACCTGCTCTTACAAATGGACATTGAGGGAGCGGAGTACGAAGTGATTCTCGGCACATCCGATAGCCTACTCAGTCAGTTCAGGATTATTGTTGTCGAGTTCCACGCCCTCAACAGGTTTTTTGACTCATTTGCATTCAGACTAATGTCTGCATGTTTTGAGAAGCTTCTGAAATCGTTTGTGGTGGTCCATCTCCATCCGAACAATTCTGCGGGAATTGAAGCATCAGGTGCGCTGGAGATCCCCAGGTTGATGGAATTTACGTTTTTAAACCGGAAGCGAATCATCAAGACCAAGCCGCAACTTGACTTTCCACACAAGCTGGATGAGGACAATTTTTTGGGGGAAACGCATATCGCGCTGCCACGCTGTTGGTACACGGGGGTGTGACAACGAGCTGGCCGAGCCAGAATTCCACCAATTGCTGAAGCAGGACGTTCAGTACTTTCCCGTTATTGCTGCGAGGTGGTCTCGATTAAGTCCAGCAGAAGTTGGGTATCACCCCGACAAGTTCCGAATCACCTGCAGCCGATTCGTAGCGCAGAACGTGACCGTGAGATTACGCGTTGCCGTCGCTTATGGAGTCCAACCCTTCCACCTGTCCGGAGTACCGCACTGGGCAACAACGTTGCACGCCAGGTAGTCTTGAATGTCTTGAGGTGGCCATCTGGATTCACATCGCTCGGGTACAGATACTCGCCTGGACCCGGAGCCCGGTTTCAGTGACGGTCCGGATTACGTTGCGCGGACAATCCGGTGCGTGGAGCTCGATATTCCGTTGCTCGGACCAGCTCACATAGTGCGGCCGGAACAGTCCATCGACCCTTGCCGGAAACTCAGCGCATGCACATGGATTCGCAAACAGGAACCCCTTGCGCACCGCCACACTCAAGATGCGGCGCAGCACTCGCAATTCCTGGTGCCGGTTGTTGGCTTTAGCACCTGCTTCTTTAAGAATCCATTCTTCGACTTCACCAGCGCGTGCTGTTTGAGCCCCCGGCAAAGGTAGGTGATTCGCGTGCTCACCCAATATGAGGAGCCGATTGGCATCCACCACGAGACTTTTATATTCGTCAAAGACAATGGGACCTGGAATATTCGAGTCCATCAGTCCGTGGATTAAAGGTCGTGCGGACGCGCCTATTTCCGCTGTGCTTCGACATAGCGTTTTAATTCGGCGAGTATCCGCACATTCTCCTTCCGGAACGCGTATAAAACGAAGGGCTCTGCGATCTTCATCCAACCGGTTATTTGAATCGCAAGATCCAGTTCGCGCAGGACAAATGTCCCTCCCGCAACCGGCTCCAGCGTGTACCGAACATGGACGTCGATGTCGGCGCTAAGCGGGCCTGGCTTCAACAGCATGGTGTGATGAAAGGCGATATGCCTGGGAGGATCGTACGCCGTAACCGAACCGGGCCGCCGGCCTGCCGGACCTGCGTCCAGATAAGTTGTGCCAAGGCGGACCGGATAGGGCGATACTTCCGTTGTCCCTCCAAACGCCTGTGAACCAGGCAGCCAGCGGCCATAGTTCGGCATGTCGGCAATCAGATCGAAAATCATCTCGGGAGAGCCCTGGATTCGTGATGTGAAACGCGGATGCGTAGTGGACATTCGGCCTATTTTACGCAGACGAGTGCCGGCGACAATATCTACACCGTGTCGAATGTCCTCACTCCCAGGAAAAGTGACAACTCGATCAAAGGCAGCATTGGCGCCTGATTCCCCCTCCAAAAGGATGTAGAATTTCAATACCAAAGGCGATCGGAGGGTTACCAGGTATGGGCTACCAAGCTACGAAACACCAGGTCTCCAACCGAGGGGTGGCACCTGACAGCTTTCTGGACGAACTCGTGGCCTGGGGAAAGACCGCCGCCGACGATATTTTCGAACCCAACTCCGTCAACGACATCTATACGAGCGTTGTTGGCTCGCTCGGACCCTATCGCGGCTCCGATCACCGCCGAGCCGTCATGCTCGAAGTATTGCGGGTACTTGCCGGATTCGAATCTTCCTGGGATTGGAATCATGGCCTTCATACCAGCAAGAAAGTAAAGGCTACACCCGCGAACACGGAAGCGGGCGCGTGGCAAGTAAGCGCCGATTCAATGGATTGGGGTCCCGAATTAAAAGCCCTCGTGGTTGCCCAGGGCGCGGTAACTCCGGCCGACTTCCAACGGGTTATGAAACAGAACCACACGTTGGCTATGGAGTATATTGCCCGTTTGTTGCGGCGAACGACAGCGGCGAACGGACCCGTCGCCGGACATCGGATTGATCCGTGGCTGCGGCGCGACGCGGTAATGGAGTTTATGTTCATCATTCGGCCTCCGGGCGATTATGAGCTGCCAAAACCGGGTAGCAATCTGATGGGTTAACACTGCGGCGACCATAGATACATGAAGCTGCCCGGCTTAGCATTGGTGAGCACGCGTGGCACAAAATTGCGGTACTGGAAGCAGTTCTTCGTTAAGCTTGCGGCGCGCTTTGCTGCGCATTCAGCTTAATGATCAGCGGGCCGGAGAAAATCGGCGATTTCGGTGAACCCGCCGGCTTCCGCGATACTCAACGGCGTCAAGCCACTGGCCGTGCATCGCGCCGCGTCGGCGCCCGATTCCAAAAGCAGCCGAACCGCCTCCGTCCGTCCCATGGCGGCCGCGGCGTGCAGCGCGGTGAGCCCGCTTCGATCCGCCGCGTTGATCTCCGCGCCTTGCGCGAGCAATAGAGGGATGGCTTCCGGATGGCTGTTCACGGCCGCCATCAGCGCCGTTACACCCTGGCTGGTGCGCGCGTTCACATTGGCGCCCGATCGGATCAACAGCTCCGCCATGGCAGTCTGCCCGCGCACCACAGCCGCAATCAGCGGCGTGATACCGGCTTGCCCCGCCGCATTCGGATTGGCCCCAGCCTGCAACAGAGCCTCCGCCGCTTTTACATGTCCGCCCAGAGCAGCCGCGAGAAGAGCAGCCTCATCCACGCGTGCGCCCTTGGCGAGCAGCATCGGAATGGGTTCGGCGTTGCCGGCGGCGGCCGCGGCTACCAGAACCGGCCTGCCCTGTTCATCGAGCGTATTCGGATCGGCGCCTTTTTCGAGCAAAACCCACACCACCGCGGGCGTAGCGGACACCGCCGCTGCTAGAGCCGTCAGGCCCGATTGGCTGACCGCGCCGATATCGGCTCCGGCCGCGATCAAAGCACAGAGAGCTTCCATGCGCCCGTTGACCGCCGCGCCAATCAGAGGCGTGACGCCGCGCGCGTCGCGGGCGTTGGGATCCGCACCGGCGGCCAGCAGCGCTTCCACCACGGCTCCGTGTCCTTCGATGGCCGCGGCCAACAGCGGCGTCACTCCGCTGCGGGTGTGTTCGTCATGGCTGGCGCCCTTTTGTAACAGCAACTGGACCACATTCGCGTGTCCCTGCGTGGCCGCCATTACCAGGACTGTGGCTTCGTCTTGATAGCGGGCCTTCAAGTCTGCGCCCTGCAGCAACAGAAGCTGAAGCGCTTCAGTCCGCCCGGCCACGGCCGCCGCAAGCAGCGCGGTAGCTCCGTTTTTCATGCGCGCGTTCACTTTGGCGCCGCGGCCCAGCAGTGTTCGCACACGCTCGGCATCGCCGGCGGCGGAGGCACGAATCAAATCGAGATCGCGTTCGCTGGGCATGGGAGGCTGGCGAAGGGTTGCGGGAAAGATGCGCTTTACGCTTCGGCGGCGCTGACAGGTCCTGCTTTCTCCTGCAGGTCCTCATGAAACACCGAGAAGACTTCGCCGTTCCAAACTACATTCACTAAACCGGATTCCGCGACATGCCCTTCGATTTCGATAATCATTTCGGCGGGGATCTGGACCAGCGTGCCGGTGGGATCGCGTAAGCTGCTGCCCGGATGCTCGGCCAGCTTCACCGCTTGCAGGGGTTGCGAAACTTTGTAGCGCATGGGCGGGCTGACGTTCCGCATTCGTTGCTGACTCCTCAACGAGGTAGCTTTTATCCAGAATAGCATGCTGGCAAATATCTACGACCGTGCGATGCCGGGATAGGCCGCAAGTACCCTATTGACGGTACGTCCGTCCGCCGATTCTAAGACCAAAGGATATTGGGATGAAACTCGTGTACCTGGTTTCAGGCCTGTTCTTGCTCGCGCTCCTTGCACCAGCCAGCGATGTGCATGGACGCGCTATCATCACCAAGCGGCTGAGCAAGAGGTCTTTGTCGCCCATTGTCTATAACTTACGGGGAACGGCCACGCCGTTGGCCGGGCCGGACACGGAGCCTGTGAACGAGTTCGATCGCATGGTGGTAATCCTGGAAGCGGCAAAAGGTGCCGAGAAAGACAGCCGCCATCTCCCTCCCAGACCGCCCGTGACCGAAAAGCTCAACCAGCAGGACGCGAGGTTTCAACCGGATGTGATTGTAGTACCGGTGGGGTCGACGGTGGAGTTTCCGAATCTGGACCCGATTTTCCACAACGTCTTTTCGCTTTCCAAGGCGCAGCCTTTCGACCTGGGCTACTATCCCCAAGGCCACAGCCGCAACGTGAAGTTCAACAACCCGGGCGTGGTGCAGGTCTATTGCCACATCCACGCCAACATGTACGCCGCCATCGTAGTGACCGACAGCTCGTGGTATCAGAAGCCCGCGGCTGACGGCAGCTTTTCGTTTTCCGATGTGCCCCCCGGACGCTACCGGCTGATCGCCTGGCACAAGGTGGCGGGTCTTCATAAGGTGGATGTCCAGGTGCCTGAAACTGGCAGCGTGGATGCGACTATCCGCGTTCCGGTGGATACGGAGCGGTAACGGTGCTGTCTCGGGCGTCTCTGACGACGCGGGCGTTTCTGTTCTCGTTCCTGCCGGTTTGCGCCGTGCTGGCGGTGAGCTTCGCGGCGCTGAATACGCTGGTCCAGCAGCATGTGAAGGACGGCCTGCGCGATTCCTTTCAGAAATCGGAAGAATTGCTGGATCGCGCCAACGCGGACTACGCGCGGCGCATCGGCCAGTTCGTTCCGGTGCTGGCGGACAGCGCGGGGTTAAAAGCGGCGATCGGTCTTATGCATGAGGCGCCCTCCACGCCGGCCATGACGCGTGAGATTCAGCGCACCATCGAGGCGCAACTGCGCGAGATGCACGCTTTGGTGGGCTACGATCTTTTGGCTGTGACGGACTGGCGGGGACGCACGCTGGCCGCGGTAGATTTCGGCGCCGGACAAACGGATTCGCTTTCGCAGCTCCCCAGCTTTCCTGCACCAACCGCACCTTCCCAAACTTCGGTAATGCAAATCGGCGGCGTCCTGTATGAACTCACTTCCACGCCCATCGCGATCGACGGCGGCCAGATTGGCGACTTGAAACTGGGCGCCCGGTTCGACTTGAGCCGCTATCATTTGGGCGGCGATACGGTCCTGCTACGGAATGGGCGCGTTCTCGAAGCCGGCTTGCCGCGCGATACCTGGGGATCGCTTGAAAACGAGCTTCGCTCCGCATGCCGCGAGCCTCGCTCCGAGTGCGAGATCCGCCGCAACGGTGAAACATTTCTGGTCTTGCCGGTTCAGGACGCGGGCCTGGGCTCTGGGTTTCAATTGGTGGTTCTGCGATCGCTCGATGCGGCGATACGCGAATTCACTCAGGGCTGGGTCAGCATTCTGGTGAAAGTAGGTGTCTGCGGCGTGCTGTTGGCGCTGGTGTTCACACTGACAACGTCCAGGAAGGTCACCCGGCCGCTGCGGGAACTCGCGGCGCAGTTACAGCGCGGAGAACGCGACCGCCAGTTTCCGGAGCGGATCAACGCCGGGGAAGCGGCGGGAGAACTGCACATGCTGGCCGAGTCCTTCAATCGCGTGGCGGCGGCCGAGCGCAAGACCCGCGTGGAGCTGGAACAGGCCAAAGTAGCGGCGGAATCGGCCAACCGCGCCAAGAGCGAATTTCTCGCCAACATGAGCCATGAGCTGCGAACGCCCATGAACGGCGTCATCGGCCTGACCGAGCTGTTGCTCGATACGCCGCTCAATGAAGAACAGACTGACTTCGCCTCCACGGTCCGTGACTCGGCCAATTCGCTGCTGTCCATCATCAACGACATCCTCGATTTTTCCCGGCTGGACGAGGGGAAAATGACGCTCAACCGGGCGCCGTTCCATCTGCGCGAGACCATTCAGGATCTGAACAAGTTGCTCGAGCCGCAGGCTTCCGCCAAGGGTCTGGAGATCGCCATCGAGTGGGAGGATGGCGCGCCCGTCGGGTTGGTGGGCGACGCGGTCCGCATCCGGCAGGTGCTGATCAACCTGATCGGTAACGCCATCAAGTTCACCGAACACGGCCGAATTACGGTCAGGGTGGAGTGCAAGGAAAAGACCGCGGAACAGGCATCGCTGGTGCTGGCGGTGCGGGATACAGGCATCGGCATCCCGGCCGACAAGCTGGACCTGGTGTTCGAAAAGTTCACCCAGGCCGATGGCTCCATGACGCGCCGTTACGGCGGCACGGGCCTGGGGCTGACCATCGTCAAACAACTCGTCGAAGCAATGGGTGGGTCTATTGCAGTGGAGAGCCGGCTGGGCGTTGGAACTACGTTCACCGTCGCGCTACGCCTTCAACTCGCTGACCCGGACCAATTCGGCGATGGACAGCTGGTTGGGAAGGAGGCTGGACGATGTTAGGACGGACGTTGGCGCTATTGGCAGTTTGGTGCGGCGCGTTGGCCGTTCCCGCTACCCCGCAGAACACCGAATCCAACTACGGCTTTAGTCTTCCGGTGACCCTGAGCGGAGGCGCGATGTATACCGGGCGGCTCCAGTTCGAGGACCCGGGCAATTCACCAGTCACACCAGGCTTTCAGGCCATGTTGTATCCGACGCTCACGCTCGGACCCCACTGGTTTGCCTATGCCGCCCAGCAGTTTCGCCTGGCGCCTTATCTTTACTACGACGCCTACGATCCCGACCATGAATGGTACGTCCAAACGATCCAGGCTTTCGTGGGATATCAGATCCGGCGGGAGAAAACTACGGTGGTCTTCAAGGCGGGCCGTCTGACGTCGGCATTCGGCGCGTTCCCGCTGCACTACGACGACGCCGACAACGCGCTGCTGGATCAACCGCTCAGCTATATCCAGACCCTCACCCTGCGAAACAACCAGCTTCCTTGCAGCGTGGCCGACCTGCTGTGGCAGAACTACGGCTACGTCTCCAGCGGTTGCGGCGGAGCGTCTGGCGGGAGCGAGGGACTGACGCCGGTGACTCTTTATGGACTACCGGGCATCCAGGCGGAGGTTTCCAGCCATCATGTGGATGGGCGCATGCAGGTGACCAGCGGCTCGCCATCGAATCCGCTGAGCTTGAGCCATGCTCCGCAATACGCGCAGTGGGTGCTGGGCGGCGGCTATACGATCCTGCAGGGCTTTCGCGTCGGCATTTCCGGATTCCGCGGGCCGTACCTTTCGCCCAATGTCGCGCCCTTGCTGCCGGCCGGAACGTCGGTGCGCGACTTTCCAGCGAGCGGCCTTGGCCTGGACATCCAGTGGGCGCGCGCGCATTGGAGCGTCAGCGGGGAATGGCAGCGTTTCCAATATAATTTGCCCGGGTTCCCTCAGGCGCCTTTGGTACGCTCCACCTATGGCGAGGCCAAGCGGGTTCTGACGCCGCGGCTTTACGTAGCAGGACGGGCAGGGTGGCTCAAACCGGGTGGCGCCGCGGATGCCACCGGAGCATCCACCAGTCAATTTTCACCCTGGATTGCTTCCTACGAACTGGGCGGCGGCTGGTGGCTCAATCGGCATCAGTTGCTCAAGGCGAGCTACGAGTGGCTGAGGATTGAGTCTCTTGCGGGGACGCGGACAAATGTGCTGGGAGTGCAGTTCGTCACCACGTTCCACGCTTTGGACCAGGCGTTTCACTAGCGCCTGGGATCAGGCTCCCGCTCCTGCCTTGCGCGACAAATCCACTTTCCCGCGGATGAATCCGCCATCCTCGATCACGATGCCGCGCGCGTGAATATCGCCCACGAATCGCGCGCCGTTGCGGATGTAAATCTTGTCGGCGCCTTCCACGTTTCCTTGCAGCGAACCAAGTACGTCAATCTCTTTGGCCTTGATGCTGGCACGGACTTTTCCGTTGGGCGCAATGGTGAGAAGATGGCCGGCCACGTCGATGGTTCCCTCCACCTCACCCTCGATGATGAGAGGTTCGTGGCTGTAAATTTCGCCTGTGACTGTGACGTCCTTGCCGAGAATGGCCTGGGACGTTGATTCGGTTTGGAAGGAAGCGGCAGCCGCCATGATGCTCCTGCTTTCTGCCGGGCGACTAATCCCGGTCAGCTTGACTTTGATTTTCCGGGCGCAGCGCCTGGTACATTTTCACCAGCGCCGATTCATCCACGCCGATCGCCCGGGCGTATTGCCGGATGTAGCTGATATTGTAAATTCCGCCCGGCAAAACATCAAAGTTAGCATCTTCGATGGCCTTCAGTGTTGTGACCTTGAGTTTGGTGTTGCGCGCAATCTCTTCCAGACTGATCCCGCTGGTCTGGCGGATGGATGCTAAACTCCAGTCATTCATAGCCAATGTCGCCATGGCTGCTCCTGAGTTCTCTATCGGCGCGGGCAGTGGGATGCTACAGGGTTGACTGGCAATTAACGGAAAAAATCTAATGTTTTTACCTCACGCCAGAGATTTCTCGCTGCTTGCGCTCTTGGACCGCCTCCAGGACCCCGTACAATCGGAATGGTGACCCGGAAGCAATGCCTGCTCGGTTTGGCGTGCCTGCTGGCCCTCGGATTCGCCGGTGTGCATTTCTGGCGGGTCCAGCTCCCGCCGTTCCCTTCAGCCGCGAAGCTGCCCGCCAGCGCCCGAGCGATGATCCAGCCGTTTCGCAAGGACAGTCTGGACCTCACGGTGGAAGCGCGGCAGGAACTGAACTATCGGGTCGGCATGCAGGCCGGGGCGACGCTGGTTTACGCTTGGTCCACCGGCGCGGGCGGCGGCCATCATGGCAAGACAGTTTCCTGCCGATTCGCGGACCGGGAAACCAGCGACGCCTCGGAAGGGCATAGCGCATTCGTGGCGCAATCCACCGGCTGGTATCGCTGGCGCTGGAGGAATCCGAACAGCAGCCCAGTCACCATCCACTTCAAAATGAGCGGATACTATGAACCGGCGTCCATGCCGCCCCTCAGCATGCCGTATGATAGATAGCGATGGTGGCCGAGCTGGAAGCGAACCAAACGCAGGTCCAGCGAATTATCCAGAGCAAAGCCTTCCGCACCTCGGAAGTGCATCGCAACCTTCTGCACTATCTGGCTGAGAAGTCGCTCTCCGGATCGGCCGACAGCCTGAAAGAATACACGGTGGGCCTGGATGTTTTCGCCAAGCCTGCTTCCTATGATCCTCGCCAGGAATCGGTGGTGCGGATGCATGTCGCGCGGTTGCGGCAAAAGCTGGCGGAATATTATCGCACCGAAGGCGCGGACGACCCGGTGATTGTCGACGTTCCCAAGGGCGGATTCAGAGTAACTTTCGCGACCCGCGAGATTGTGCCGGAGCCGGCCTCGGTACAGATCGTTGAAGAAGCACCGCGCTCGGAACTCAGCCATCGCAAAGAACGCATCCTGCTTGGCCTGCTGGTTGGCGCGGTGCTGTGTGCATCCGCCTTTGGGTTGGAGCTCTGGCGCCAGAAGCCGGCGCGTGTAGATCGGGCGGTCGCGGCCACCGATCGCGGGGAGCAAGAACTTCAGCAGCTTTGGGGACCGATCCTGAACAGCAACCGTCCGCTGATGATCTGCCTGGCCGCGTCAGACGGGTCGCCCGGAGAGGGAACGGCAAGTGGGGCATTCCTGCTCGGGCAGTTTCTGGCGCATCGCAAGGACAACCTGCTGCTCACCCGTAGCAACCAGTTGGCGATGCCCGAAGTCCTGATGGATAACGTCGTGTTTCTCGGACCAGTCTCGGGAAACCGCCAGATCGAAGCTCTTTCCAAAGGGCAGCCTCTGGTGCTGGAGCCGGGCGGAATCCGGAACCTGAGCCCTCGGCCCGGTGAACCGGCGTTTATCCCGGACCGGAAGCCCGGGGCTTCGCAGGGCCCCGAGGAGACCTACGCGCTCATCAGCCACGTGCCCGGACTGTACGGCAAGGGCGACATCTTGTACTTGTCGGGCAATCAGATTTCGAGCACCTTAGCCGCGGTTCGGGCGCTGACCGATCCCGTGCTCGCGCGCGAGCTGGTCGCCAAGCTGAAATCGCGGGATGGCAGCCTTCCCCGCTTCTATCAAATGGTGTTGCGCGTTCAGTCCATGGACAGCATGCCCATCGAGATCTCCTACCTGTTCCATCGTGACCTGGGGCCGCACAGTCCAGCCCCGAGCGAGGCGCCACGGCCTTAGCACCTCGCTGGGGCAGTGGGCCACAGACCCGCACGCTACCATCTGATATGCTCTAGTCTTCGTTGTAACGGGCTCTACTTTCTGGGATGACCACCGAACTACCCGAGTTGGATTTTCAGCGTTTCTGGCGCAGGCTGCAACAATTGGGCCTGAACGCCTATGAAGCGCGCTCTTACCTGGTCTTGATCGGGCATCCGCGCTTCAAGGCCATCGAGTTAGCGGCCCGCGCGCACGTGCCGCGCCAGAAGATCTACGAAGTGCTGGACAGCCTGGTGGAGAAGGGCTTCGCGCAGGTGGTCCAGGAGAAGACCAAGCTGTTTTCAGCCGTCGAGCCCAGCCTGGCCGTCCCCAGTTACCTGGCACGCCGCTCCCAAATGCTGCAGCGCGAGCTGACCGACCAAACCCGCATGGCCGACAGCCTGGTGGTGGATCTGGCGGCATCGTATTCCGAAGGCCAGGGCGAGCGCGGCACGCTTGAGTATTTGCGGATCGTAAGCGACCCCGAGCAGATTGCCCAACAATACCGTCGCATGCTTTCCGACGTGCGGCACGAGTATCAGGAGTTTTCGCGGCCGCCCTACGCGGTGGATCCGCTCGATGAGCAATTGGTGAAGCAGGCGCGCCTGCGGGGCGTGACATGCCGGCTGCTCATCGAAGCGGGCACGCTCGACCTGGCGCACCGGCAGCGCCTGGAAGAGTACGCATCATCCGGCGTCGAAGTGGCGCAGATCGATTCCCTGCCCATGAAGCTGGCTGTGTTTGACGGCGCGCGCGGGTTGCTGGCGTTGCTGGATCCGGTGATCACGCGGCCCACCTGGACCGCCATCGTTTTCGAACATTCCGGCATGGGCGAAGCGATGAAGGGGCTGTTCGAGAATTACTGGCGGCGGAGATTGAGCCGAACGGTGATCGAGTTCGCGCCCAAGCAAGTGGTGGGCGAGGTCTAGAGCCAGCTTAGTTCCGTGCTACCTTTCTGGAAAGTGGCGCACGCACTCTTGCGTGCCGCATTCACACTCGTGTGAATGCCTGTGGGCTCAATATTACGCCGGAGCCACCGGCTCCCGCCGGCAACGAACCTCGCGCACCGCGTAAATGCGGCGTCCCTGGCTCTCGAAATACGTGCGCATCAGCACTTCGCCCAGCAGGCCGGTGGAGAACATCATCAAACCGCCTAGTAGCAACAGCGCGCCCAGGATCACCAGCGGGCCGTGATTCACCATGATGGCCTCACCCCACAGTTTCGGAGCCGATACGATGCCCAGGATGACGAATCCGGCGGTAAATGCGGCCAACCCCAACCGGCCAAAGAAATGCATCGGCCGCGTGAAGTATTTCAGCAAAAACTTGATGGTCAGGATGTCGAACATCACGTTGAACGTCCGGCCCAGGCCGTAGTGCGAATCGCCCGCCACGCGCGGCGTATTGCGAATCGGAACTTCTGCGATGCGCGCGCCGTAAAAACTCGCGAGCGCCGGAATAAAGCGGTGCAGTTCGCCGTAAAGATTAATGTCCTTGAGAACTTCGGCGCGGTAAGCCTTGAACGTGGTGCCGAAATCGCGCAACGCGATTCCCGACGATTTCGCCATCAACCAATTCGCGATGCGCGACGGCAGTTTCCGGGTGACGGCATTGTCCACGCGATCCTTGCGCCAGCCGCTCGCGATGTCGTAGCCTTCGTCGATCTTCGCGAGCAGCGCCGGAATATCCTCGGGCGCATGCTGCAGGTCGCCGTCGAGCGAAATGATCACACTGCCCTGCGCCTCGTCAAAGCCCGCGGAAAGCGCCGCGGTTTGTCCGAAATTCCGCCGCAGGCGGATCACTTTCAGGCGGCCGTCGGTTTCCACAAGATTAGCCAGCAGGTCGAAACTGCGATCGGTGGACGCGTCATCTACCGCAATGATTTCGTAAGGTTTTTGAATCGACTCCAATACCGCCGTCAGCCGGTCGTAAAGCGGCAGGATGGACGGCTCCTCATTGTGGATCGGAATGACAATAGACAACATAACCGTAAGTTATCATCTTAACGTACCAGGACAATAGCCCGGAGGTTCTAAAGTGAAGCGCGTCACTGGCATCGGTGGTATTTTCTTCCAGGCGGAGAACCCTGGAAGCCTGTACGAGTGGTACGAAAAGCATCTGGGGATTAAGTGCGAGGCGCACGGTCAAGGCGCGATGTTGCACTGGCGCGAAGACGAAAACCCCGAGCGCCGCGGCATGACGGTATGGGCGCTGTTTGAAAAGAACAGCAAATATTTCGAGCCCAGCCGCGCGCCGTTCATGCTGAACTATCGCGTGGACGATCTGGACGCGCTGCTTGAGGCGTTACAGGCAGAGGGCGTCGAGATTGATCCCAAGCGCGAAAATTACGACTATGGCCGTTTTGCCTGGATCACCGATCCGGAAGGCAACAAGATCGAGCTGTGGGAGCCGCCCAAGGCAACTTAGAGCCTGTAAGGAAATAACCCTTTCCCGACGACGTGGCGCACGCGCCCACGCGTGCCGCGTTCACACTCGTGTGAACGCAAGTTGTTCCGTGTGGTCAAACGTGTCGAGACGAGTCCCGACACAACACGCACGAGTGCGTGCGCCACATCAAAATGTCCCGGTTATTTCTTGTCGGACTTTAACGCTTCTTCCACCGGTCCGCCAACGCGGCCAGTTTATCGTCCATACTCGGCTGCGGTTTCGGCGGCGGCGGCGGTTTCCTTGGCTGAGCAGTTCGGCCTTGTACTGGCTTCGAGCCAGGCGTTTTCATCGACA
This sequence comes from Bryobacterales bacterium, assembly GCA_963713415.1. Classification (GTDB taxonomy): domain Bacteria; phylum Acidobacteriota; class Terriglobia; order Bryobacterales; family Bryobacteraceae; genus Palsa-89. The sequence continues at coordinate 1,463,910 of CAVQLV010000004.1, forward strand.
ACGCAATGCGCTTGGTTTTTCCATCGGCGCTGAGCACGTGCACCTTCACGATCTGGCCGACCTTCACCACGTCGCTCGGTTCCTTCACATAACGATCCGCCAGTTCGCTGATGTGCACCAGCCCATCCTGATGCACGCCGACGTCGACGAACGCCCCAAACTTGGTGACGTTGGTCACCACGCCTTCGAGCGTCATGCCCGCTTCGAGATCCCCGATCTCCTTCACGTTGTCCTGAAAACTGGGCGCGAGAAACTTGTCGCGCGGATCGCGTCCCGGCCTGCGCAGCTCTTCCAGAATGTCGTTCAGTGTGTAGACACCGGCGGCCACGCCGTTCTTGTCGAAGTTCTCCAGCAGCGCCGGTTGTTCGATGAGCTTCTCGATGGGAACGTTCAAACTTTTCGCGATTTGCTCCACCACCGGATAGGATTCAGGATGAACAGCGGTGATGTCCAGTGGTTGATCGCCTTGGCGGATGCGCAGAAAGCCGGCCGCTTGCTCGAAAGTCTTGGGGCCGACGCCGGGCACGGCCGTTAATTGAACGCGCGAGCGAAAGCGGCCGTGCTCATTGCGGAACTCGACGATTTTCTGCGCGGTGCGTTCGTGGATGCCGGCCACGTAGCGCAGCAGCGCCCAGGAAGCCGTGTTGAGGTCCACGCCGACGCGGTTGACGCAACTTTCAATTACCGTCTCGAGTGATTTGTGCAGATGGTTCTGATCCACGTCATGCTGATACTGGCCCACGCCGATGGACTTGGGGTCCAGCTTCACCAGTTCCGCTAAGGGGTCCTGCAAGCGGCGCGCGATGGAGATGGCTCCGCGGACCGTGAGGTCCAGATCGGGGAACTCCTGGCGCGCGATTTCAGAGGCCGAATAGATGGAGGCGCCCGATTCGTTCACCATCACGCAGAAAATCGACGACAAGCCTTCCTTCCGGAGCAACTCGCGAACCAGGGCATCGGTCTCGCGCGAAGCAGTTCCGTTGCCGATCGCGATGGCCCGCACGTTGAATTTCTCGATCAGGGCTTTCAGCGTACGTTCCGCGCCGGCGACGTCGTTCTTCGGCTGGAACGGATAGATGACATCGTGCGCGAGAAATTTGCCCGTGTCATCCACTACAGCGATCTTGCAGCCGGTGCGGATGCCTGGATCGAGCCCCAGCACGGCTAGTTGCCCCGCGGGAGGAGCGAGCAGCAGGTTCTGGAGATTCTCGCGGAACACCTGGATGGCATCGGCGTCGGCGCGCTGCTTAAGTTCCAGGCGAACCTCGGAAGTAATCGAGCTGTTGAGCAGGCGCTTCCAGGCATCTTCCGCCGCAAGGTTCAATTGCGGAGTCCAGTCGCCCGGCTGCTTGTGGATCTTGCTCTTGATGATGTCGAGCGGGCGGGCCGGATCGAGTTCGATCAGAAAGTAGAGAATGTTTTCGGTCTCACCGCGGCGGATGGCCAGCATGCGATGCGAGGGAATCTGTTTCACCGGCTCCCGGTAGTCGTAATACATTTTGAACTTCTGCTGTTCATCGAGGGCGTCCGTGGTCTTCTTGCTGACGATAACGCCTTCATCAAACATGGCGCGGCGCAACAGCTTGCGGATGTCCGCGTGGTCGCTGATGGTTTCGGCCAGGATGTGGCGTGCGCCTTCGAGCGCTTCTTCCACATTCGCGACGCCTTTTTCAGCATCGACAAACGACGCGGCAAATGTTTCGAGCGGCGTGTCAGCCGGCTCCTGATTCCACAGGTAATCCGCTAGCGGGCCGAGCCCCTTTTCCCGAGCGATCATCGCCTTGGTCCGGCGCTTGGGCTTGTAGGGAAGGTACAGGTCTTCGAGCTCGCTCTTGTCGAGCGTATCGATGATACGCGCCTTCAACTCGTCAGTCAGCTTGCCTTGTTCCTGAATGGAGGCGAGGATGGTCTCTTTGCGGGACACCAGCTCGCGGAAGTAGAGCAGCTGCTCTTCGATAGCGCGGATCTGGACCTCATCCAGGTTGCCGGTGGCCTCCTTGCGATAGCGCGCGATAAAAGGGACGGTAGAACCCTCATCCAGAAGCTCAACCGTGGCCACCAGGCTCTTCAAGGGGACCTGGAGCGCGCGAGCGATGTGAATCAGAAGTTCGGGAGATAAAGGCTGGAGTTCAGACATGGAACGAAGAAGACCTATTTTAGCGCGCTCCACCGATCCCTTCGGTCCAGCCTACAAGATCAACACATATCCTTCCTGCGATTCCCTTCCCTACGATTCCGCGCGTGCTTTTTCACAACGGCACAAACCCGAGTTGATTCCGCCATTCCTCCGCATCCGAGGCAGCCCAAATGATCAGCAGGTCGTCAATGGCGGCGCCAATATCGAGATCTTGGGAAACGATGATCACGCCGGGGCTGGAGCGGCTCTCGAGAAAGCGCGCCAGATGACGAGGAATCGTCTTTCGATCATGCGAGATCAGGATTCGTCCCGCCTCGGCGGCGATGCCCAACACGGTTGAATCTGGGATACCAATCACACCGCCGGCCCGAGCATCGCGAAAATCGATCGCAGGCTCTCTGCGGCAAAGGCCAAGGACAATTCTTTGATTGAAATCCGCGTCGGCCTGGAAACCCGGGCGTCATCCGCCCGAGTGATTGGCCTTCTCGCGGGCCTCGCTCAGGCGTGCGTAGAGACCTGGATTGTTCTGGCGGCCCTGTTGACGAAGTCGCTCAAAATCCTCCCGGCCCCGGAGCAAATATTCGTCGATCTTTTCGCGATTTGCTAGATAAAAAGCCAACGAGCCCAAGACCTGCTCCAGCGTGAGTGCGGGGAAGGATTCCGCGATGCCCTCGGGGGACTCGCCCCGCAGAAAGGCATACACCACCGAGTCTAGTGAAACCCGCGTTTCACCAATGAAATACGCCCCGGAATGTTCCTCCACGTAATCTTTCGCCACGACCCTGCTCCTGACCCATTATATGGGACGTACATCCAACTGGTCAGCCGAATGGGCATATGTACGATACCAGCGATTGGTTCCAGCAGAGAACATCGCCCCGTCACCATCCATGCTTCCTCCTCCCAATCAATCACTTCCCGGCTCGCCAGCCACCCGAACTTCTTCCGCCAATGCTAATCTCGACCCAAATGCCTCACCGCGCCATCCCCTCCGCTCGCGCCGGAAGCCCGGCGAAAATTTCAAAAATGCGTCACCAAACACAAAAATACCCCTGATGCGTCCACGCGTCTAAAGGACTTAGCCTAGCGTCGGACCCTAGCCTCAATCCTTGCCCCCAATGCTTGCCCGCCAAAGGTTACGATAAAAGTATCCCCATGGGCGCCGCTAGCGTGGACGTGAAGAAAACTGTCAATCTACCCCGGACCGACTTCCCGATGAAGGCGAATCTGGCTCAAATGGAGCCGAAGATGCTCGCTTCGTTGGGATGCCGAGGATCTGTACGCGAAGATTCGCGCCGCTCGCGCCGGCAGCCCCATGTACGTGCTGCACGATGGCCCGCCTTACGCCAACGGCAACATCCACCTCGGCCACGCGCTCAACAAAATCCTCAAGGATTTCATCGTCAAGCTCAAGACCATGGAGGGCTACGATTCGCCCTACGTCCCCGGCTGGGACTGCCACGGCCTGCCCATCGAGATCAAGGTCGACAGCGAACTGGGCCCGCGCAAAGCGCACATGACCACGCGCAGATCCGCGCCGAGTGCCGCAAGTACGCCGCGAAATACGTCGATCTCCAGCGCGCCGATTTCATCCGCCTCGGCATCCTGGGCCGGTGGCAGGACCCCTATCTCACCATGAGCCCGCAATATGAAGCGGTGATCGCGGGCGCGTTCGTCGATTTTCTGGATCGCGGCTACGTCTATAAGGGCTTGAAAACGGTCAACTGGTGCATGCACGATCGCACCGCGCTGGCCGAAGCCGAGATCGAGTATGAGGATCACACCAGCCCGTCCATCTGGGTGCGATTCGCGCTGACATCGGACGCGGCCGCAATCGATCCCGCGCTCGCCGGCCGCAATGTTTACGGGCTGATCTGGACCACCACGCCTTGGACCATCCCGGCCAACGTCGCCATCGCGTATCATCCGAAGTTCGAATACGTCGCGGTTGAAGTGGGCGACGCGGTTTACATCGTCGCGCTGGAATTGCTGCAAGGTCACGGCCGAAAAGCTAGGTTGGGACCAAGCCCGAAAGCCATCGCCGCGTTTCCCGGCGCGAAGCTCGAAGGCGCCATCTTCCGCCATCCATTTCTCGATCGCGATTCGCTCGGCATTCTTGCCGATCACGTCACGCTGGAGCAAGGCACCGGCGCGGTTCACACCGCTCCCGGCCACGGCCAGGAGGATTTCGAAGTCGGCGTGAAGTACGGGCTGCCCATCTATTGCCCGGTGGATCCCGCGGGAAAGTTCTATCACGCCGAAGGCGCGGCCGGCCGGCTTCCCGAAGAGATCATCGGAAAAACGGTCTGGCAAGCGAATCCCATCGTCAGCGAAATTCTGAAGTCGCACGGCGCGCTGCTGGGCGAAGAAAAAATCAAGCACAGCTATCCGCATTGCTGGCGCTGCCACAACTCGACCATCTTCCGCGCCACCGAACAATGGTTCGTCGGCATGGAGCGCAACGATCTGCGCGCCCGCACGCTCAAAGCCATCAAAGACGTGAAGTGGATGCCCGCCTGGGGCGAGGAGCGCATGTCCAACATGATCGCCACGCGTCCCGATTGGTGCATCTCGCGCCAGCGCGTGTGGGGCGTGCCGATCATCGCGTTTTATTGCGAAAACTGCCAGGAGCCGATGACCGATCGCAAAGTCCTGGATCGCGTGGTGGAGCTTTTCCGCGAGCATACCGCCGACGTCTGGTACGATCGCTCGGCCGCCGAATTGGTTGGCCCCGAAGTCGCCTGCGCGCGTTGCGGCGGACACGAATTCCGCAAAGAGACGCGATATTCTGGACGTCTGGTTCGATTCCGGCTCCAGCCATCTGGCCGTGCTTACGCCCGAAAACGGCCTGCCCTGGCCTTCCAATATGTATCTGGAAGGCGGCGATCAATATCGCGGCTGGTTCCACAGCTCGTTGCTGGTCGGTGTCGCGCTGAAAGGCGCGGCGCCCTATCGCGAATGCGCCACCAACGGCTGGACGCTGGACGAACAAGGGCCGCGCCATGTCGAAATCGCTCGGCATCGGCGTCGAGCCCGAGGAAGTGATCTCCAAATTCGGCGCCGACGTGCTGCGCCTGTGGGTGTCTTCGGTCGATTTCGTCGAGGACGTGCGGCTCTCCGACACCATCCTGAAAAGTCTCAGCGAAGCCTACGTCGATTTCCGCAATAAGATTTTCCGTAACCTGCTCGGCAACTTGAACGAGTTTAATCCGGACACCGATGCCGTGCCTGGCGGCGACACTCGCCGAAATCGATCAGTGGATTCTTCTGAAAGCCGAGGAATTGGTCGCGAAATGCCGCGCCTGGTATGACGAATATGCGTTCCATAAGGTCTATCGCGCGGTTTACGACTTCGCCACCACCGACCTGAGCGCCGTCTGGGTCGATATCGTCAAAGACCGCCTCTACACCGCCGGCTCCCAGTTCGCATTCGCGCCGGTCCGCTCAAACCGCGGTCTATCGCATCGCCTACGCGCTGGTTCGCCTGCTCGCGCCGTTGCTATCATTCACTACCGAGGAGGTCTGGGGTTATCTTGCAAAGCCGGCCGGCAGCCCCGATAGCGTTCATCTCGCGCTGCTTCCCGAGCCCAGCGAATTGACCCAGGGCATCACGAATCTGGAACGCGAACGCCTGGTCCATTGGGACGAGTTGATGCTGGTCCGCGATCACGTTCTAAAAGCCGCTCGAAGTTGCGCGCGAAGAAAAACGCATCGGCAAATCGCTCGAAGCGAAAGTAGTGTTGAAGGCGGGTTTCGATCTCCATCCGCTGCTCAGTCAATATGCCGCCGATCTCCCGGCGCTGTTCATCGTTTCGCAGGTTCAATTGGAGCAAGGAATGCGACAACGGCGTGTCCGTCGAAATCCAGCGCGCCGAAGGCGCCAAGTGCGAGCGCTGCTGGAAATATACGCTGGATGTCGGAAGCAATCCGGAATTTCCGACGCTGTGCGCGGCCTGTAGCGAAGCCATTCAAGTAATGCGAACGATTGCTGTCCCTTTTCTTCATCGCCGCGGCCGTGGTGGTGCTGGATCGCCTCAGCAAGATGCTGATCAAGGCGCATCTTTCCGCTTACGATTCCATCACCGTCATCCCCGGGCTGTTCAACATCGTTCACACCGAGAACCCCGGCATCGCTTTCGGCATGCTCGCGAACGCCTCGGGCGCCTGGCGCGACGTTTTGCTCATCGGATTTTCCGCGGCCGTGCTCATCGCGATTTCCATCATGCTGCTGCGTCCCTCCAGCCAGCGCGACTCGCTGCTGCGCACCGCGCTCGGCTTCATCCTGGGCGGCGCCTTCGGAAACCTGTATGATCGAATTGTCAACGGTACGGTGACCGATTTCGTCGAAGTGCACGCCGGCCAGCATTATTTTCCGGCCTTTAACGTGGCCGACAGCGCCATTACCGTTGGCGCCTGCCTGCTGCTGTTGGACATGTGGTGGGCCAAGGAGCGGAGAGTCAGTCATGTTTCCGAAGTTAATATCGAGCGGTAGTTTCTTTATTCCCACCTACGGAACGCTGGTGGCCATCGGATTTTTGGCGGCGCTGTGGGTTATCGTCCGCCTGGCCAAGCGCGCCAGAACTGCCGTCTGAGCAAGTGACGAATCTGGCCATCTACTGCGCGCTCGCCGGGCTCGGCCGGCGCCAAGCTGTTCATGATCCTGTTCGATTTCCAAACCTATTGGAACGATCCGCGATCGCTGTTTTCGCTCAGCACTCTGCAGGCCGCGGGCGTTTATCAAGGCGGCTTCCTGGTGGCCTTCGTGACCGCCATCCTGTACATGCGGCGCCAGCATTTGCCGATCCTCGCCACCTGCGATGTTTTCGCGCCCGGCATCGCGCTGGGCCAAGCCATCGGCCGCATCGGCTGTTTTTCGGCGGGCTGCTGCTGGGGCATCGCGACGCATGTGCCCTGGGCCATCACGTTCCGCAACCCCCAGGCCGCTGAGCTGACCGGCGTGCCGCTCGGCATTCCGCTGCATCCCACGCAGCTTTACGAATGCGTCGCCGACGCGCTGATCTTTCGTGTTCCTGTATTTCCGGATCGGCAAGACGCACACCGCGGGCACCATTCTCGGCTGGTATCTCGCGCTCTATTCCAGCGCGCGCTTCGTCATCGAGTTTTTCCGCTTCCACGAACAGGGCCTGCACTTCGGGCTTTCCTACACGCAGTGGATTTCGCTTGCCACTCTGGCGGCCGGTGTTGCATTGCTGATTGTGCAGCGCGGTGCGCCGAAGCTGGCCTTCGGCGGCAAGCCGTTCATTCGTCCACGTGAATGCGTTTCAGTTGCGACGTCTCGCCGGACATGATTCGAATGCGGCTTTTCGCCACGTCGAGATGTTCCGCAAGAAATTCCACCAGCGCGCGATTCGCTTTGCCCTTTTCGGGCGCCGCCGCCACTTTGATTTTCCACGTCCCGTCCGGCAAGTAACCCGCGAGTTCGGTCTTCGAGCTCTTCGGAATTACTTTGACTCGGATGTCCACTTCGATCGATGCTCTCGAGCAGCCTTCTGGATGGGCAGGGCTTGGTGAGGAACTCATCCACCGGCAGCGAGGGATCCACTTGCGCCTCCCGACAGCACGATGATCCGCGCCTGGCCGGCGATCGCGTGAATCAATCGCAAGACCATCTTCCGGCTCGGGAATGCGCAGATCCATCACGACGACGGGCGGCACATCGGGCCGGCGGCCAAGCGCTCCAACGCTTCGGATGCATCTTGCGCGGTGACCACTTCGTGGCCGGCGTGTTCCAGAATCTGTTTGCGAATTTCCAACTGGCTGGTGTCGTCTTCCACCACCAAAATTCGAGCCATCACGTGAACTCGATGCGAGCGATCACCAGTTGCGGCATCTGATTGTTCCAGCCACCCGGAATATCGTCGAAGGGCAGGCGGAACGTTCGCGTCTCGCCGGGCTTCAGCCCCGTGACAACAATGGGAACTCGCTCGCGCAGGATCACCTCGCCGTAGGAATTGTAGAAGACGCAGTACACATCGGCATGCTCCACGGTGCGGTCGCCCGCATTGGCGATCTTGCCTTCAATCTCGGTCACCGTTTGCCCGACGTAGCTCTCGGTGGCCTTCATCGTCACATCGCGTGAGCTTCAGGTTGTCGAACGTAAGCCTTGGCGTCCGGCCGATAGCGGCGCCGCTTCGCGCGGTGGAATGCGGCCGGTTGACGAACCACATCAGCCCGCCGGCTACAAGCCAGAGCGATCGCCAGGGTGTAGATGCCAATCTTACTGCCCACTGACGGTCATCTCCCGGATCAGCAGCGTCGGCGATGCCACCGAACCCCGAAATTCCAGGTCGGAGCCGGCGGCCTCCACGTCCATCAGCATCTGCGCGCAGATTCGCCGCGATGGTGATCTCAGACACAGGATACGCGAACTCGCCATTTTCAATCCACAGGCCGGCCGCGCCGCGCGAATAGTCGCCGGTGACGACGTTCACGCCATGGCCGATCAGCTCCGTCACGTACAGGCCCTGGCGAATTCCGCGAATGATTTCTTCGGGCGAGCGCTCGCCTTTTTGCAGAAAGAAATTGCCATGTCCCACGCCCGCGTTTCCGGTGACGCCGCGCGCCGCGTTGCCGGTGGTGCGAAGTCCCAGCTTGCGCGCCGTGTAGCTATTCAGCAGGTAGCTTTGGAGCACGCCGCGATCGATCACCACGGTGCGCCGCGACGGTACGCCTTCGTCATCGAACGGCGATGTGCCGAAGAGACCGGGCAGCGTTCCGTCGTCGATGACGGTGACGTTCTCCGATGCCACGCGCTCGCCCAGTCTTTCCCGCCAGGAACGACGCTTTGCGATAAATGGAATCGCCTTCCACCGCTTCGAAAATATTGCCGATGCAGCGATCGCGCGGTGACGGAATCGAAGATCACCGGCACTTTCTGCGGTCGGGACTTTGCGCGCGCCCAGACGGCGCACGGTTCGCTCGGCGGCGCGGCGTCCCACCGCGGCCGGGCTATCCAGCTTGGAATGGCTACGCGCGGACGAATACCAAAAGTCGCGCTCCATGGCGTCGCCTTGCCGCGCCACCGGCGTGGTGCTCAATGGAGCAACTGCTGGTTCGATAGCTGCCCAGAAATCCGCGCGAGTTGGCGAACACGCGTTCGCCGGTGTACGCGCCAAACGAAGCGCCTTCGGAGTTGGTGATGCGCGGGTCCCAGGAAAGCGCGGCCTCTTCGGTTTCGAGCGCCGCTTGAATGCGCGCGGGCGTATCGATGCTGTATGATGTCGTCCGAATAGAGTTGCAAATCGCCGGCGAGCGACGCCGAGCTCGGAGGCGTCCGGCAAGTCCGCGTAAGGGATCTTCGGTGGAAATGGCCGCGACGGCCAGCGCCGATTCCACCATCTGCCGCATGCCCGCGTCGGAAAGATCGGAAGTATGGGCCGATCCGACGCGCTTGCCGACCAAAACGCGCAGCCCGACGCGCCGCGATCCGGCATCCTTCAAAGTTTCGAGCGCGCGCATGCGCACTTGCGCCGAAAATTCTTCGCCTTCGGCGAGGGTGCATTCGGCGTCGGTGGCGCCGCGCTCCATCGCCAGGCGAACGGCCTGTACTGCTCGGCCATCTCTGGATCGATCATCCGTTACTCAGCCGGTGCCGCCCACGGTCATGCGATCGATCTTGATGGTCGGAATCCCGACGCCCACCGGCACGCTCTGGCCTTCTTTGCCGCAGATGCCGATGCCTTCGTCGAGCTTCAAATCGTGCCCCACCATGCTGACGTGCTTCAGCGCTTCGGGCCCATTGCCGGTCAGCATGGCGCCGCGCACCGGCCGCGTGATGTGGCCGTCTTCGATCAGATAGCTTTCCGACGCGCTGAACACGAAATTGCCGCTGGTGATATCCACCTGGCCGCCGCCGAAGTTGGCGCAATACAGGCCGCGCGGGGTGGAACGGATGATGTCTTCGGGATCGCTGTCGCCCGCCAGCATGAACGTATTCGTCATGCGCGGCATCGGAATGTGCTGATAGCTTTCGCGGCGGCCGCTGCCGGTGGTGCGCGACCGCAGCAATCGGCTGGACAGCTTGTCGAACAGATAGCCGCGCAGCACGCCCTTCTCGATCAGCACGTTTTCCTGCGTGGGCGCGCCTTCGTCGTCAACGTTGAGCGATCCGCGGCGGTTGCGAATGGTGCCATCGTCGATCACGGTGCACAGCGGACTGGCCACCTGCTGGCCGATGCGGTCGCTAAACGCTGAAACCTTCTTGCGGTTGAAATCCGCCTCCAGCCCATGACCGACCGCTTCGTGCAGCAGACACGCCCGGCCATCCGGGTCCCAGCACCACGGTCATTTCGCCCGCCGGCGCCGGCGCGGCATCCAACTGCACGATGGCCTGCCGAACCGCTTCGCGCGCGAAATGTTCCGGCGTCTTCTCGGTCTCGAAAAAGTCCAGGCCCACGCGGCCGCCGCCGCCCGGAATAGCCGCGCTGCGCAACACCGTCGCCTTCGCGCGCCAGCACCGACACGCCCAGGCGAGCCAGCGGCTGCCGATCGGTGCTCAGCACGCCGTCGCTGGTGGCGACCAGCACATGGCGCAGGCTGTCGGCATAGCTGGCCTGCACTTGAAACACGCGCCGATCCGCGGCACGCGCCGCGCGGTCGGCCCGCTTCACCAGTTCCACGCGCTCGGCCAGGCTGGTCTCGCTCGGCGCCGTCACGACGGGATAAAGATCGCGCCGCCGCGCTTCTCACGAAGCCGGTTTTGTCCACTTTCGAAGGCCCATTCGCGATGCACGCCGCCACGCGCGCCGCCTTGCGGATTTTCTCGGGACTCAAGTCGTCACTGTAGGCATAACCGGTGCGCTCGCCCGCGATGACGCGCACGCCCACGCCCAGCGAAACGCCCTGGACGGCGCTCTTCACGATGGATTCGTCGATGCTGAGCGTGGCTGGTTGACAGGTATTCGAAATACAAATCCGCATAGTCGCCGCCGGCGCTCAAGCGCCTCCGATAGATAGGATTCGAGATCGTGCTCGGTGATGGCAAACTTCTGGCCAAAGAAGGAATCGGAAAGCGGCATGCGTGTAATTCCAGCGTAACATTGATGGTCGGCGAGCCCCGGTGATGGTCGGCTACGCCCGATGGGCGCTGCCTCCCGGGGTGGCTGTTTACTGCTGCTTCAATTCGCCTATTGCGGTTGTGAGAACCGCTGCAAAAGAATCTGCACTCTGGTTGGGGAATTGGAAAGATTTGCGTTTGCCTCTGCCCACCAGGACTAGCGACATGCTTTTCGCGTCGGTGCAAATATCAGCGTTTAACTCATGGTATTTGTTCCACGGCCAGTTGTAGAGCGGCCAGAATTCCCTGGCGCCCATGCAGCCGCGGCCAGCGGTGCGATGATCGTTGGCAATGGCACCGGCGATCTCTTCCAAGGCGGCGCGAGTTCGCTCCGCCGCCGGTTCGTCGAGATAAATATGGTCGCGGGCGTAGAATGGCCAGAAAGACGGCCTGGACAAGTCGATCCTTACGCCGCGCGCCATCTGTTTGGGTTGCTCCCGACTCTGCATCACCAGCGCTGTGACCACGGCGCGTGTACCGTTGCTTTGCAGATGCGCGACCTGGTTGGACCAAACGGTACGGACGCCGCGTTCCTTGGCGAAGGCCTCCATCGGCGACGGTTCCGAACCGACCTCCACTTCTGGCTGCGGACCACGCTGCACTCGCGAAAAGGATAACAGAGAGGACTGCGATTATTGGAGCTCGCATCAGGTTGCCTCGCTTGAATTTTATCTGACAGGGGCCTTTAGTCAAGCCGGCCCGACCAAGTGTCGGCGCAAAGTAGAAATGGGATCTTCCGCACTCTCGGTGCAGATCAGCAAGCTTAAAATGGTCCAAAACAATTCGTTCTCGTATTGTTCTAAGCTCAACTTGCAATGGCACCTCCCCCGAGCCATTCGCAAGCGGTCTTACCAGCTCAAAATCTCGTGCTTGATAAGATCGAACGTGTTGACGGACGCTTTCTGGTCGATGTTCACGTTCGACAAGCCGCTCATTGTCCAGCGTGCGGCAAACGGTCTCGGAGCCGTCACAGCGCGTACCTTCGCCATCTGAAAGACCTGCCTTGGCAAGGGTGTGCGGTGGAACTGCGGTTGAAAATCCGGCGCTTTCGATGCCGTAACAGGGCTTGTGTGCGAAAGATCTTCGCCGAACCGATACCGGAGGTCACGCGATCCCATGCACGCTGGACTACACGAGTTGGCGAGATCATACGGCTGATCGGCTACACAGCAGGCGGATTGCCGGGCAGTCGTATTCTGGACCGGTTGGCGATCCCGATCAGCGACGACACTGTGACTCGGTTTGTGAAACGCTCCGGCGACGGTTCGGGCAGTGGTCCAATCCGACACATTGGAGTAGACGACTGGGCTTGGCGCAAGGGTCAGAGCTACGGAACTATTCTGGTGGACTTGGACAAGCATCAGGTCATCGACCTGCTGCCCGACCGTTCGGTCGAGAGCTTGCAAGCCTGGCTGGAGAAGCATCCGGGTGTGGAAGTGATCACTCGGGATCGTTGCGGCATCTATGCCGAGGCCGCCGAACAAGGTGCCGCCCATGCAGTCCAGGTGGCCGATCGGTTTCATTTGTTTTTGAATCTTTCAACAGCCATCGAGAGATCGCTGGAGGAACGAAGCCGGGAACTTTGCCTTCCCGATCCGGCGCCGGAACAGCCAGCCGTCGAAGTCGCGCCGCCAAGCAAACGAAGAACAACGCTGGAGGAGCAACGAAAACAACAGCGCCGCCAGCGCAGACAGGAGCGCTACGAGCGAGTCGTTGAACTCCATCGTCAGGGGCACACACAACTGGCCATCAGCCTGGAGCTCGGCATCCAGCGCAAAACGATTCGCCGCTGGTTAAGCGCTGGTCAGTTTCCCGAGCGGAAGCCGGTGACCGGCCGACGCAGCCATGTCCGCGAGTTCCATGAGTATCTACAGCAACGCTGGAATCAGGGCTGCCATAACGCGACTCGCTTGTTTCAGGAGATCCGGGCGCGCGGATACCGCGGCAGTCGTCAGATGGTTTCTCATCATGTTTCGTCCTGGCGGGCTAATCCTGAATCACGTTCCTCATCGAAGACGCGAAGACTCGACCGCATCGCGCCTAAGCATGCGGCCATCCTGACGTGCAGACCAACGGAGCGTCTGTCGGAACAGCAACGGATTTTGTTCGAGCAGGTCGCAGTGAACTGCCCAATTATTCGATCGATGCGGTTCCTGGCCCTGGATTTTCGCGAAGCCATTGCTACTCAAGACACGAATGGCATGCTGCATTGGATTCGCACCGCAATGCAGTCCGGCATCGGGCCTCTGGTTCGATTCGCGTACGGCCTGAAGAAGGACTGGAACGCGGTCATGGCAGCGGTGGGAACCTCCTGGAGCAACGGCCAGACCGAAGGACAGATCAACCGCCTGAAGGCTATTAAGCGACAAATGTATGGGCGCGCTGGCTTCCATCTGCTGCGGGCACGCGTCCTGCCCTACCGCGCAATGGCACCTTGATCTGCACCGAGAGTGCGGAAGATCCCATTTCTACTTTGCGTTGACAGCAGGCGGGAACCAGCGCTCCACAATAACGCGTACATCCAGCGAGTGATTGTAAAACATATTTTCGCTTTAAGGCTTGCTGAGCCCGCAGGATGGGCGAAAAAGCGCCGTAGCACGAACGCACGAGGATAACCCTGTAGAGAAATGGTACGGCAAAGAGAAGCGAATGTCAGTGGAAAATGACCGTGCGTTCCATCCAAACTTTTTATGACCCGGATGCAAAGTTTCTACGCGGGTCGGGACCGAATTCTTGGCCGGTCATGGCGGCAATCCTCGGCGTTTAGTTCCCCCAAACCTGCGCATCGCGCGATTGGTACCCGTAGTACAAATGTCCTAGCGAAAGTCCATCAAGACCTGAAAACCCAGGTTACAATTGAAATCCATTTCTTGCATCGTGGAATTGGTTCGGGGAACTCGGGACCAGGCGTCCCGCGACTTGCCGAAATCTATCTTCTGAAATTAAGGAGCACACTCCGCTTATGATTTCGAACCGCGAAGTATGGTTAGCAGGTTTGGCGCTGGGCTTTCTCTGCGTACTTTTGCCGGCCGGGGCCAGAGCCGACACTATTTACAGCTACACAGGCAGCGACTTCAACGTTTTTGCTGGTAGCGACAATAGCGCAACGGAAACCAACATCACCGCCACGATCGATCTGAGTTCAGCGCTCGGAGACGATTTCAACGGTACTGTCGATCCCGTTTCGTGGACGATCAGCGACGGAAACACGACGCTGACGAATCTCAGTTCGGATATCGGCCAGACAAACTTTTCTTTTCAGACGGATGGAACGGGGCAAATTGCCTATTGGGGCATTTCGGTTAAACAGACCAACAGCACACCTGGCTTTACGGACCTGGTGACCGAGACGGGTACAGACGCTTCAGAGAGTTGCGGAGGAACCAACCTGGACAATTGCGGCGCACCGGAAAGCTACGCGTACGTCGCCTACTTAAGCAACCAGCCGGGCTTTAGCGTCACCACCTCCACGGCCACGCCCGAACCGACTTCGTTGGCGCTACTACTTCCTCTCATCGGTGGTGTCTTAATCTTTGGACGGCGCCGCGGGTGGCGAGCGGACCACTGAGGGACTTGCGCAAAACGGAGAGCGGCGCGAGGCAATTGCTGGCCTCCTTCGCGGTGCGCGCCGCGCCCTTTGCGCTACCGAGGAACTCGCGCCAAACGTCGGCGAGGGCAGTGTATTTTTGCGGCATCGAGGCACACCTGCGTCTCTGGGTTGGGGTGCGACGTAACGCGGGTTGAAGTACCCCAAGCACGGCGGCTAGGAGGACTCGGCGGTTCCGCCAGTCCTGAAAGTAAATCTTTGTAGGCTAAGGAGCACACTCTGTTTATGATTTGCAATCGCGAAGCATTGTTAATGAGTTTGGCACTTGGCTTACTCTGCGTGCTCTTGCCCGCCGCAGCCAGAGGCGATGTCATTTACAGCTATATCGGGGACGACTTTGTCTATTATGGCGATGGCGACAGCAGCGCCGTGCAAACCAACATTACGGCTACTATCGATCTGAGTTCGGCACTGGTCGACAATTTCAACGGCAGTGTCGATCCTGTGTCTTGGGAGATCAGCGACGGAAATATAACGGTGACGAATCTCAGTTCGGACGTCGCCCATACAGTGTTTTATTTTGAGACAGACGCGATGGGGCAAATCATCAGCTACACCGTTGATGTTGAACAAACTAACAGCGCACCTGGCTATGCAGCTTTGATCAGCGAGACGGGTGCGGACGGTTCAGACACTTGCGGAGGAACTGACTTGGACAGTTGCGGCGCACCGGGGAGCTACGCGTACGTCCCGTACTTCGGCGACCAGCCGGCCTTCAGCGTTACCGACACGGCCGTGCCTGAACCGATTTCTATAGCGCTACTGCTTCCTCTGATGGGCTCTGTATTGATCTTTAGCAGGCTGCGGAAAAAACTTTTGCGGGCGCCGGGCCCGGTGTTTCTTCGTGGTTTGAAGCGGAGTTTCCGTCCGCCGGAGCAGCTTTAATCGGCTTGGCGAGACCTTTAGGCCCGTCTCGGGCAGTTGCGGGCGTTAGATTCCGTAACCGAACCAAATCCCAGGCCGCCGCTGGGAAGGTGAACATCCAACCGACTCGTTTCCGCCCGCAATCCGGCGACGGTCTTGATCCAGCCAGCGGTTTCCCTCGCGTACTGGAAATGAAATATCTACCAGCGAATCGAGCGGATCGGCTGAAACGGCGCTCGATTAAGCAGACGGAGCCGTTGCTGGCGCACGCGCGTTACAGAAATGCACAGCTCTAGTGAGCTCGTGGAGGTGAGCGTACCTTGCAGGAAGAAGGACTGCGAGACCCTTAATAACACGCGAGAGATCGAGAACCTTGGGCGCTGGGATGGTGATCTGAGTATCAGCTTGTCACCGCTAGCCCAATCCCACCGACCTACGCCAGTGGCCGGTAATGACGCCGCAGGAAGAACATTGGACACGACCCCTACAGGAATGACTTTCAATGTAACGGGGCCTTGCACGCTTCTAGCAATTGCGACACTCGCAGCCACCTCGTTGGTTGTCAAGTGTAAACCATGGCTGCTCTTTGTACGCGCGGCACAAAGGACCTTTTTGTGAAACAGCAGGGTCTTTCATCAAGCCGGCGGGAACCAGCGCTCCACAATAACGCGTACATCCAGCGAGTGGTTGTAAAACATAATTTTCGCTTTAGGGGCCACTTCATGAGTTGCTTCGATGATTTGCTCCATGAAGTAACTCATGGCGGGATCGCCTGCCACGGCGCCTCCGATCAGCACGCCATGGCAAGGCTGCGCTTTTAATCGATGTCTGAAATCGTCGAGGCCGGTCTCGGGCGAGGCATAGATAATTTCATATTGGTAGCCGGCGCGCGTCATCCGTTCCTGCAGGTCGCGCAACCTTTTCGCGATCTTCGCGCGCTCCTCTGCCGGGATCGATGGATGATCCAGCGGCAGCCCGATGTGAAAGATGGATACAGCCAAGATCGCCTCCTAACGGATTTGAGTCCGAGACTTCGTCGAAACAGATTAGCATTATTCCTGGTCGATTCCAGGGGACGGACCGCGGGTCGCACAGAGGACCGGTCCACACACCTGCAACGCTGTAGCGTCCGGAAAATGTTCTTGGACGATGGTGGAATTCCGGTCCGGCCGTTCGTTAATTGGTGGCCATTACCGCCCCGAGAAGTACGACCCGAGTCAGAGTTTTTGTCGGCGGCCAACCGGAAAGCAGCGCGAGATCGCCGCGGTTGCAGCCCGCAGGTAAGGTGCTCATCACCGACGGGCCGTAAGCGGAGACCAAGGAACACATTGGCGGTTCTTGGAAACCTCACTCGCAAGCGCTCGGTGGTGTTCGATTTTGCCGTGACCGGCGGAACGGAACCGGGCGCCGAACGGGCTGTCATTAGCATCGCCGCCACCGCCTTTCCGGTCGTAAGAAGAGAACGCCAGCATGCTAAACAACCAGTTATTGCCGTATAGATTACCCTCAAAAACGACGATCATGGTAACGAAGCCACAGGCTCACTTTTCTTGCTGGTCCGAATTTCGCGGGACCGGCGCGTTGGAGGTTCAATGGTGAAAAGTCACAAGATAGTTATCCTTCTGTGTCTGCTTTGTTCTCTCACCGCAGCGATGGCGGAACAATTTCCCTGGTGGGAGCGGCTGGTTGTCTATTACGGCGGCAAAACCGACCAAACCCCCGTGCCGTCGATGAAGATGGGCAATCACATGCAAATGTCGCTCAAGGACAAGGCGCAACCGGGAGATACACAGCGCGCCCAGCGGATCGTCGCTGCCGCTCGTGGCGTGATTGCGCATTACTCCGATGTCAACACGGCGCTTCGGGACGGCTACAAGCCGTTTCATCCCACCGGCAAACTGGGCGAAGAGGTCCACTACACCAACTATCGCTACAGCCGGCTGGAGCAGCGGCATGTGAATTACGATCGTCCGGGATCCATCTTGTACAAACGCACCCCGGAGGGCATGCAGGCCGTGGGCGTCATGTACACCGCTCCCCAGGATTCGACGCCGGAACATCTGAATGCGATCGCTCCACTGAGCATCGCGACGTGGCACCGCCATGTGGATTTCTGCGGAGGGCCGCGAAGCTTGCCTCTCGATGAACAATTCGGGCCGCATGCGCAGTTTGGCCCGCTAGGGAGTATCCACACCGAAGAGGCTTGCAAAAAGGCGCACGGACTTTGGATTCCAGTGGTCTTCGGATGGATGACTCACGTCTACCCCAACGCAAAGTCGCCCAAGGACGTGTGGGCCGGAATGGACATGCATATGGATGCCAACACCCAGCAAGACTAGATTTTTCCTCCCCTTCGATTAGCATCGGCATAATTCGAGCACCATTCACGCTTGTGAGGCATTGTTCGTCGAGGGGGGTGCTGCAGCGGCGTGGCTGCGGAGGAGCCTGTGCCACTCGCGACACCAAGAGAGGACTTTATGATTCCGCCAGAAAAAAACGAGGCAGTAACTCGCGGCCTCCGCGAAGCCTTTGGAGTAGCAGAATTCGAAGACATTCGCATGATCAAGGACCTCGCTTCGTCGCGAGTCTTTCGCATCGTCGTGCGAGGAGCTCCATTCCTGTTGAAAATCAGCACCCGCACCAGCAATCCTGCGCTCCACTACGCAAGCATGCGGGCGGCGGCTGAAGCAGGTGTCGCGCCACGTCTATGGTACGCCAGCGTCGAAGACAACATCTCTATCGAAGATTTTGTGGAGACTGAACCGCTTCCGGTATCGGAGGCGCTAATCCGGTTGCCCGCTTTGCTGCGCACTCTGCATGCCCTGCCGCAGTTTGGCAGAGCTCCTTTCAACACCTCATGCACATTCCTGCTCAACAGCGGGCCTGCCTTGGACGGCTATCTCCAGAAGTTTCAGGCTGCGAACCTACTCCCGAAAGCCGATTGCGAGGAGTTCTTTGCCCGGTACGCGGAATTGGCCGCCGTTTACCCACATGACGATGGGGAGATGGTATCCAGCCACAACGACCTGTTCAAGCCGGACAATATCCTTTTCGACGGACAACGCGTATGGCTGGTGGACTGGGAAGCTGCTTCTTGAACGATCGATATGCCGACCTGGCGGTGGTTGCGAATCAGGTAGTCGCCAACGACCAAGAGGAAATGCTTTATCTTCAGAAATATTTTGGAGCAGCGCCCGATGAGTACCAGCTAGCCCGATTCCATCTCATGCAGCAGGTCGCCCACTTGTTTTACACCCTGGCCTTCCTCTTCCTGGGTTCGTTGGGCAGGCCGATCGATTGGAGCAAAACCATGCCCGAATTCAGCGATTGTCATCGGCGCATGTGGGCAGGGGAAATCGATCTGGCGGATAACGACGTGAAGATCGTGTACGGCAGGGTTCATTGGGAACGGCTCTTACAAAACGTGCGGCAAGCACGATACCACCAGGCGCTTAGAATTGTTTCAGATCGGCATTCTAAATAACCCTATACAATCAGTCTTATGTCTGATTTGCGGCGTTTCGGCGTGGCCATTGAAGGCGAGCTGCTGGACCAGTTCGATGAGCTCATGGAGAAGAAAGGCTACAGCAACCGGTCGGAGGCGTTCCGCGACCTGGCGCGCGCGGAGTTGGTT
Organism: Bryobacterales bacterium; assembly: GCA_963713415.1. Lineage (GTDB taxonomy): Bacteria > Acidobacteriota > Terriglobia > Bryobacterales > Bryobacteraceae > Palsa-89. The sequence goes on from CAVQLV010000004.1 coordinate 1,483,228, forward strand.
CGGGAGAAGGCACAAAAACCGAACGCAGCCGTAGTGGGGACGGTCACTATTGTTTACGATCACCACGTCCGGCTCCTCAACGAAAAGCTGACGGAGCTACAGCACCAGCATCACAAGTGCGTTGTTTCCGCCCTTCACGTACATCTGGATCACGACCACTGCCTGGAGGTAATCGTGCTGCGTGGCAAGGCCAAGGATGTGCAGCAGATCGCCGATTCGCTGATCGCCACCAAAGGCGTTACGCACGGCCGCTTGATCGTCGCAGCGGCGGAATCGGGCCATCATCATTGATCGGCTAGTGATCTGCTAGTGCCGGTCGTGCCGATGCAGGTGGGGATGCGGATGCGGCGAATCCTCCGCGTCATGGACGTGATCGTGAATCCGCACTAAGCCGGTGCGCTCCAGAAGAGCGACATCGTGCAACACTTGGAGCGGCGTTCCTTGGCCCGCGAACCTTCCGCCTTGGAACACGTAGCAGCGGTCGGCAATGTCTTCCAAGGTATCCAGATCGTGCGTGGCGGTGATCACGGTCTTCGATCCGTTTTTCCAGGAACTGAGCAGCCCGATAATCTGGGCCTGGCTTAACGGATCGAGCGCAGCAGCCGGCTCGTCCAGAAGGAGCACCTCTGGGTCGGTGACCAATACGGAAGCCAGCGCAACGCGCTTCTTTTCTCCGCCTGAGAGCCGGTGTGGCGCGCGATCCCGCAGATGGGCCACTCCCATGGACTCCAGCGCCGCTTCCACGCGCTCGCGAATTTGCGCTTTCGGCCAGCCCAGTTGCAGCGGTCCAAAGGCCACTTCATCGAAGACGCTGGGATTGAAAAGCTGGATATCCGGGTTCTGAAACACCAATCCCACGCGCCGCCGGAAGCTGAAGAAAAATGCCTCGTCCTGCAAACTCCGCTCTGTTACAGGTTCGCCGAAAAATGAGATGTCGCCTGCTTCGGGGAACGACAAGCCGGCCAGCAAACGCAGCAAGGTGGATTTGCCGGAACCGTTGGCGCCCAGCAAACCAACGCGTTCGCCGGCCGTCACCTGCATCGACAGGCCATTCAGGGCGGGCACCTGATGATACCGGTACGACACGTCACGAACACAGAACACTGTCTCGGCGGCGCTGCTCATCGGCCGAACCAGATTGCCGCGCAGGCCGCGCAGGCGAAGGCGGCGAGAGCGAGCCAGTCTCTCATTTCGAGCACCGGATCGTCCAGCAGGCGGACATCGCCGCGAAAGCCGCGCGCTTGCATGGCAAGATGTATCTCGCCGCTCAAGTGAATACTCTTGGTGAGCAACAATCCGGCGCCGGCGGCGGCCAGGCGCCGGCGGTCTGGCGGCGCCAGCACGCCGATCCAGCGGGCCTCGCGTGCTTCAAACATTTCCTGGGCGGTTTGCGCCAGCAAGAAAAGATAACGGTACGTCATTCCGGCGATGGCCACCAGCACCACCGGGACACGAAACCAGCGCAGCGCCCGCAGCAGTTGCGGCCAAAGTGTACAAAGAACCAGGAGCGCGGCCAGAGTGGCGGCGGTTTCCGCGCGCAGAATCAGAAAAGCCGCGCTGCGAAGCCCTGGGTAAGATGCTGCCCAGCCCAGCACAGGTACGCGAAAAAGCGTCTTGCCGGGCGTCAGGAAAATTGCTGGAATAGCGATCGCGCCGGTAAACGCAAGCACAGCAATCCAAACCTGGGTAGCCAGCACGCGGACGGGAATCCGGGAGACCCTGGCGAGAACAACGCTCGCGGCCAGCAATCCGGCCAGCACGGACAGGTTATGCAGAGCGATGGCCGCGAATATCAGCAGCAGAATTCCCGCCAGCTTCACGCGAGCATCCAGGCGCTGCAATAAGGCCGGCAATTGAGCTGTTTCTTCGGCGAACAATGCCCGCCGCGGAACCTGCAACAAACTGAAGAGGGTCTTTTCTACGAAGTTTTTGCGGCGCTGGCGGCCGGGTTTTGCATCCTTCGTAAACCACCACAGCATTGAGCCGAGGAAGACAATCAGTCCGACGCCGACAATCGCGGATAGCAGATATCCGAGTGCCTCGCTATGAACAAAGGATGGCGCGTATCGCGAGAGCGGCGCTCTCCACACGGTGGACAGATGTTCCAAGCCGCGGGGGACGCGATTCGGTCCAAAGTCCGCCGGACTCCATTCACCCCAGGCAGTTCCCACGGCCAGGATTCCCATTGGTGTCAAAACTAAAAAAACGCCGAGCGCTACCCAGAGCTTCCAGGCAGCCGGCCAGAGCGTGCCATTGGATTGCGGGACGACAGGGTTCGCGCGATCGGGAGCATCGGGCGCGGTGAGACAGAGCAACGATGGGTCCACCTTTTGCAACCAGGCCACCAGGCCGGAGGAAATTACCAACTCAGCGAGGCCGGCAATGCTGAGGTGACCGATCAACATTGCGGGAATGGAGATGCTGAGACCGTAGGGCGCATAGAGCGGCGCACCGGAAGCATCATGAAATAATAGCGGCTGAATCCCGAGTTCAATCGCAGCAAAAAGGGCCGCGACATTGATCGCTGTGTAACCGGCCAGGCCGGCGGCCAACACCCGTCTGCGGGAGCCAATGGACGCCCGGCGGCTCAGGACGCGGTATGTTCCATAGGCGACCAGCGAACCGACGATTGCCATGTTGAAACAGTTCGCGCCGATGGCAGTGATCCCGCCGTCGCCGAAGAAAACGGCCTGAATCACCAATGCGACGGAAATTGCAACAATGGATGCCCATGGGCCGAGCACGATGCTCGCGACGCCCATGCCTACGGCGTGCCCCGTGGTTCCACCCGGCAGCGGCAGATTAAACATCATGATGACGAAAGCAAACGCGGAGAACATCGAGAGCAGCGGAATCATGCGGGTGTGGAGCATTCGTTTCACGCGGTTCAGAGCCAGGAACCAGAATGGCGCGGCCGCGGCAAACAAGCTGGCGCAAGTGGATGGGCTTAGATAGCCATCGGGAATATGCATACCCAATCAAATGTGCCCCAGTAACCGGGGGGCCGCTGTCCATCGGAAGGTTAACACGATTGTGCGTTTCGTGCGAATGGCTCCGGCTTACTTGGCCGGCCGCTGCGGCGCCTGCAATGGCTCAACCTGAACGCGGATGCTCTCCGGAGTCACCCGATCCACAAGGATTCCCGGCGGCAGATCCAGCGAACGCGGTTGCAGCCGCAGCGTGTACCAGCCGGGATGAAGCCCTCCCAGATCGAAACCGCCAACCAGCGTGCCCAGGCTGACCGAGTCCATGATCCAAGGGCTGCCCCGGACTTGAATATCCAGCGTGTCGGCGGATTGCCTGGTGACCTCCATGCCTTTGGGCACGTTGCTGAATTCGATGGGCACGCTCAAAGTTCGAATGGTTGTGCCGGAAGCGAGGAACGACATCCACCAAAACAGGCCGGCCAATCCGAGCGCGGCGAATTTGAGCCCGAGGTTTGCGACGAAGAGCCGGCGTATGCGGACTGTCATGGTTTCCCGCGGGGGACGGAGCAAACCCTCGAGGATCGCCGCGAATTGTGCCGGATCGGTCATGTGACGAATATTTCCGCCGCCCATCAGCGTAACTTCCGCGCGCTCTTCGGAAACCGCGACCACCAGCGCGTCGCATCGCTCGGCGAGTCCCATGGCGGCGCGATGGCGGGTTCCGTAGAATGCCGGGACGTCGCGCCGCTGTGTGAGAGGCAGCACCGCGTTCGCTCGGGTCAGCCGGTCGCCTTCGATGATCACCGCGCCATCGTGCAGCGGCGACGATTTCTGGAATATGGCTTCCAGGAGTTCGGAGGAGATGGCGGCGCCCAGGATGACGCCTCCATCCAATAATTCGCCGATCGAGTCCCGGCGGACGATTACGAGCAATGCGCCCAGATTATATTGCGCGAGCGCAAAGGACGCAGTGGCGATGGCGCGGCTGGTTTGAGAGCCCGTCCTGGCGGGTCTTGGCCAGCGTTTCAAGGCGCTGTCCAGCCGCATGAAGGCGCGGCGAAGCTCGGGCTGAAAGATCAGCAGCAAGACCAGGACCGCCAGGATCGCGGCTGCGTCCAGCACCCAGCTGGTCACTACCAAGTCCAGACGGCGCGCCAAGAGTGCCAACGCGTGCAGCCCCACTACACCCAAAGCAATGCGCATGGCGCGAGCCGATCGCGCCCAGCGGAGCAAGGCGTAGAATGTTACAGCAAGGACCAGGAAGTCCGCGGCAATTTGCCAGCTAATAGCGCGCAGCATGATGATCGCCCAACCAACAGCGTAGCGTGAGCTAGCAGTCCCACGTTGTAATCCCGATTGGTTTGGGCTCTCCTGCTGTTTGGGCTCTCATTAATGACTGCGTAAAACTGGCCGCACCACATCAAACTGGCACCCAGGGCTATATTTGGTAGGTACGAGTTCCGGAAGCTCGGCGTCTTGTGAAGGATTCGGATAAAAAATCGCGCGGGATGCCTGGGCTGGACGGAATTGTCCAGGACGTGCGTTTTGCCGCGCGCGCGCTGCGGCACAGCCCCGGGTTTACTTGCGTCGCGATCGCTACACTCGCGGTTGGCATCGGTGTGAACGCCGCAGTGTTTACTGTAACCAACGCCGTGCTCTTCCGCGGATTCCCGCATGTGGATGCGGACAATCGGATTCTCTACATCGGAACCAACCGCGGGCTCTCTTATCCTGACTTTCAGGACTGGAAAGCGCAGGCGAAATCCTTCGATGGAATGGCCGCTGTGGTTAACGGCGGCCTGCGACATATCCTCAATGATACGGGCGGCGTTGCGGACGGTACTCAGCTAAGCGCCAACAGCTTTCAGGTACTGGGGCAGAAACCGATCCTGGGGAGAGATTTTGCGCCGTTTGATGCGGTGCCCGGCGCCCCTTCGGTCACAATTCTGAACTACCGTTTCTGGGAACGCCGCTATGGCAAGGATCCCTCACTCATTGGTAAAACAATCCGGCTCAATGGCAGTCCCACAACGGTGATCGGCGTCATGCCTCCGGGCTTTTACTTCCCTCATCACAGGGTGGATCTTTGGGTACCCCTGGTGCCGACTCCCGATCTTCGAAAGCGAGAGACGCGTGTTCTTTGGTTCGCCTTCGGCCGCATGGCGGACGGCGTCAGCATGCGCAGCGCACAAGCCGAAATGGACACTATCGGACGCCGCCTGGAAAACTTTTACCCGTTGACTAATCGAGGCGTCCGTCTCCAGGTTTCGAATTTTCGCGAGTTCTTTGGCCCCGACGCTGCCGCGTTCTATGGCGCGATGTGGGGGGCGGTTGGTTTCGTGCTTCTGATCGCCTGCGCGAATCTGGCGAATCTGCTGCTGGCTCGCGCGATCGGCCGCGGCCGTGAGATCTCCGTCCGCATCGCGCTGGGAGCCAGCCGGTGGCGCATCATCCGCCAGCTCCTCGTCGAAAGCATCATGCTTTCGACTCTCGGAGGTCTATTGGGCTGGTTGATTGCGATAGGGAGCGTGCGAGCGTATGACCTGTTGTCGCACCCTCCCAGCTCGTACGATCGCTGGGACTTCGCCATGGATTACCGCGTGGTCGTTTATCTCGCGGCGATTTCGATTGCGACCGGGTTGCTGTTCGGCCTCGCGCCTGCCCTCAGGCTCGCGAAGCTGGATGTAAACGCCACGCTGAAGGATGGCGGCCGCAACGCGACGGGCGATCGGCGCGGAAAAGGCTTGTCCGCTCTTCTGGTGATCGGAGAAATGGCGCTGGCGGTTGTGCTGCTGGCCGGAGCGGGTCTGATGATCCGCAGCTTTCTGAAGATCTACCGAGCTGATCTCGGCGTGATAACGGCGAATGTCCTCACAGCCGCCGTGCGGCTACCCGCTGTTCGATATCCCGGTGCACCGGCGCAGATCGCCTTCTTCGAGCAGCTCATGACGCACCTGAGGGGTTTGCCCGGCGTGGATGCCGTGGCCCTCGCCGACAGCCTTCCAGGACTCTACGCGCCACGTCTTTCATACGAGCTCGCAGGTGCGCCACCGGTAGATGAGCGCAGCCGTCCGACGCTCTCAGCCGTGGTGGCCGGCCCGGGCTATTTTCGGACCGTGCGAGCGCCGGTGGTCTCCGGCCGCGAGTTCAACGATTTTGACGGACCATCCGCAATTCCGGTCGCGATCGTGAACCAGCGCTTCGCGAGCCAGCATTGGCCGGGCGAGAACCCGTTAGGGAAACGGCTTCGGTTGTTCAACGGGAAGACCGCAGACGAATGGCGGACCGTGGTTGGCGTGGCGTCGAATATCGTGCAGAATGACGGAACCGGCCAGAGGTTCGAGCCAGTGGTCTATGTTCCCTTCCGGCAAAAAGCCTCGGCGGATATGGCGGTGCTCGCGCGCACCCGCGTTCCTCCGGGAAATCTTGAATCAGCCTTTCGGCGCGAAATCCAGGCGATGGATTCCGAACTGGTCATCTATTCGGGCCTTGGATCCATTGAGGGCCCCAAGCCTTTGACAGAGAGCTTGACATTAAATAACTACTGGTCCAAAGGCGTCAATGCCGCGCTGTTCGCGATTTTTTCCGCGATTGCGCTCCTGCTGGCCGCGATTGGCCTTTACGCCGTCATCGCGCATTCGGTAAGCCGGCGGACTCAGGAGATTGGCATTCGGATGGCGGTGGGCGCAACGGCGCGCGACATTCTGAGTCTCGTGTTTCGGCAAGGCATGCTCCCGTTGGGAATTGGCCTAATCATTGGATTAGCCGCATCATTGGCCGTCGATCGGGTTCTGACATCGGAGCTGGTAAACGTTTCACCTTCGGACCCGCTCACGCTTATCGTCGCGGCAACCGTTTTGATTCTGGCCGCAATGCTCGGCTGCTGGATTCCGGCTCGCCGAGCCATGCGCGTGGATCCGATGGAGGCTCTGAGACATGAATGAGGCTCTGCGGCATGAGTAGCGTCGTTCAAGACATGCGCTTTACGGTTCGCGGCGTGCGGCGCAGTCCCGGTTTCGCTCTGACCGCCGTGGCAACGCTGGCGATTGGGATCGGAGTGAACGCCGCAGTTTTCACGGTAACGAAGGCTGCGCTTTTCGCCGGATTTCCAATGGTGCGCGGGAATGACCGTCTCCTGTACCTGACCACCACCCGCTATTGCTGTGTCTCCTATCCCGATTTTGAGGACTGGCGGACGCAGGCGAAATCGTTCCAGGGCATGGCCATGGTTGAAGGCTTGCAGAAGACGCTGACGGATCACAGCGGCTTTCCCGAAATTTATTCCGTCACCGACGTCAGTGCCAATACCTTCCAATTGGTTGGACAGCAACCGATCCTGGGCCGGGATTTTACGCCGTCCGACGAAAGCCCCGAAGCGCCGCCGGTCGCGATTCTGAGTTATGGCTTCTGGGAACGCCGCTATGGCCGCGATGCGGGCATCATCGGACAAACTGTGCGGGTGAATGGAATCCCAACTACTGTGATCGGAGTGATGCCACGCTGGTTTTCGTTTCCCGAGACGCAAGATTTTTGGATGCCGATGGTGCGGACTTCCGAGCGGTCGAAAAGAGACAACCGCGAGAGTTGGTTTGTCTTTGGCCGGATGGCCGATGGTGCGAGCATTGAAAGCGCCCGGGCGGAGATGGAGACCATCGGAAAGCGGCTGGAGGCAGCGTATCCGCAAACCGATCGGGCGATTGTTCCCGAGGTGCGCAGTTTCCGCGATTTCTTCCTGGACTCGAACGAGACGCTGCTCTATGTCTCTATGCTGGGCGCCGTGGCCTTCGTGCTGCTCATTGCTTGCGCGAACCTGGCGAACCTGATGCTGGCCCGCGCGATCGGCAGGGCCCGCGAAATTTCGATCCGAATGGCGCTGGGCTCAGGCCGATGGCGTGTTATTCGACAGCTTTTGCTGGAGAGCGCACTGCTTTCCACCTTGGGCGGACTCGCCGGCTGGTGGATTGCGAAATGGGCCGTTCGGGCATACGAACTTGCTCCGACCCGGTCAGCCTGGAGAGTGCTCGATTACAGCATGGATTATCGTGTTCTCGGCTACCTCGTCGCGATCTCGGTGGTGACGGCGATTCTGTTCGGGCTGGCTCCAGCAGTGAGGCTTTCAAAACTGGATGTCCATGCGATTGTGAAGGAGGGCGGCCGGGGCGCAACTGGGGGCAGGGGTGGAAATCGTTTATCGGCCCTCCTGGTCATGGGAGAAACGGCGCTGGCCGTAATTCTCCTGGCGGGAGCGGGCTTGATGATCCGCAGCTTCTGGAACATCTATACCGCGAATATCGGCGTCGATCCAAGCAATGTCCTGGCAGCCGAGTTGGAGCTGCCGCAAGCAAAATATCCCGATGCGCGGGCTCAGAACTCGTTTGTGGATCGCCTCAAAATGGGGCTAGAGACCGTTCCGGGAGTGGAATCGATCTCGATGGCGAGCGGGCTTCCCACTGGGCGCGCCATGCAGCTTCCGTATGAGCTGCCTGATGCTTCTCCCGCCGCAATCGGTAAAGGAGCGCGACGTCCTACTGTCTCGGCGGTGACCGTTGGCTCGGATTATTTCCGAACGCTGGGAGCCACCGTGCTTTCGGGCCGCGAGTTTATTGCGTTCGACGGGCCCACCGGAATTCCCGCAGCGATCGTGAACCAGCGTTTCGCGGCGCAACATTGGCCGGGTGAGAATCCGTTGGGCAAACGGCTTCGCGTCTTTGACGGAGAGAAGCCGCAGGCCTGGCGAACCGTGGTTGGCGTGGTATCGAATATCGCTCAGGATGATTTCACCCGGCAATCCTTCGATCCCCTGATTTACCTCCCTTATGAGCAAGCGCCGCCGCATGCCGGAACCGTTCCAGCACGGTATGTCTGGATCATCGCGCGGACTCGCGTAGCACCGGAGAGTCTCGGAAATTCTTTTCGGCGCGCTGCGCAGGCTGTCGATTCCGACGTGCCGGTTTTGACTCTCGCCAGCTTGTCGGGAATCTTGGCTTCCAACTATCGCGACACCGCCAAAGATGCAGTGCTCTTCCTGATTTTCGCCGCGATTGCGCTTCTGCTGGCGTCGGCCGGCCTCTATGCCGTCATTGCGCATTCGGTGAGCCTCCGCACGCAGGAGATTGGCATTCGCATGGCGGTGGGCGCAACGGCGCGTGATATTCTCAAACTCGTGTTCCTGCAAGGAATGGTTCCGCTGGGAATTGGTTTGACCTTCGGATTAGCCGCGTCGTTCGCCGTCGATCGCGTTCTAAAATCGGAGCTGGTAGGCGTGTCGCCTTCTGATCCGCTCACGCTCATCATCGCGGCAACCGTTTTGATTCTGGCTGCTATGCTCGGCTGTTGGATTCCGGGGCGCCGGGCCATGTACGTCGATCCGATGGAGGCTTTGAGACATGAATGAGGCTCTGCAGCATGAATAGCATCGTTCAAGACGTGCGCTTTGCCGTTCGCGGATTGCGGCGCAGCCCCGGATTCACAATTACCGCCATCGCCACGCTTGCTCTCGGCATCGGCATTAACGCGGCCGTCTTCACGGTGACCGAAGCGGCGCTCTTCACCGGATTCCCGATGGTGCCCGACAACGATCGCATCCTCTACATCAGCGGTAACGGTTGCTGTGTCTCCTATCCCGATTTCGAGGACTGGAGGGCGCAAGCAAAATCGTTCAGCGGAATGGCGATTGTCCATGGTGTGCGCAGAGTCCTCAGCGATCCCGGCGGTTTTCCGGAGAGCTATGACAGCACCGAAGTGAGCGCCGATACCTTCCGCGTGGTTGGCCAGAGACCGATCATGGGCCGCGATTTTACGGCGTCGGACGATATTCCTGGCGCGCCTCCAGTGGCCATGCTCAGTTACGGTTTTTGGGAGCGCCGGTTCGCGAAGGATCCAGCCATCGTCGGCCGGACCGTGCGGATGAATGGTCTGCCCACCACCATCATCGGCGTGATGCCGCGCGGCTTTTCCTTTCCGCAAAAGCAGGATCTGTGGGTGCCGTTGATGCGAACTCCGGAAGTTGAGAAGCGGGACAATCGCGAGACATGGTTTGTCTTCGGCCGCATGAAAGAGGGCGTCACCATAGCAAGCGCCCGCGCGGAAATCGAAACCATCGGACGCCGGCTGGGCAAAGCCTACCCGCTGACCAATCAGGGGAGAAATTTGGTTCCCCGCGTGGATAATTTCCGCAGCTTTTTCATTGAGCCGAACGAAACCCCCATTTACTGGACCATGTGGGGCGCGGTCGGCTTTGTGCTCTTGATCGCCTGCGCGAATTTGGCGAATTTGATGCTCGCTCGCGCGCTGGGCCGATCGCGCGAGATCTCGGTCCGCATCGCACTCGGCGCGGGACGCTGGCGGATCATGCGGCAGCTTTTGGTGGAGAGCGTGATGCTCTCCGGCCTGGGCGGCGTTTTGGGATGGTGGATCGGCAAGTGGGGCGTTCACGCCTATGCGCTTGCGGATCGGGGACCGGGCACTTCGTCGTGGAGGATTCTCGATTATTCAATGGACTATCGGGTTCTTGGATACCTGATCGCGATTTCCATCGGAACGGCGTTTCTGTTCGGTCTGGCTCCGGCGCTGCGGCTTTCGAAACTCGATATCAACGCCACCCTCAAGGATGGCGGACGCAGCGCCACTGGTGGCGGACGTGGGCGATATTTATCGGCGCTCCTGGTGGCCGGAGAAATGGCGCTTGCCATCGTGCTGCTGGCCGGGGCCGGCGTGATGATTCGCAGCTTCCTCAACATCTATAACGCCGATCTCGGCGTGAGAACGGGCAACATCCTCACGCTTGGCTTCAATCTGCCAGAAACGAAGTATCCGAATGCTCAGGCCCGCGCTTCGTTTTATGATCGCGTCAAAACGAGTCTGGAAGAAATCCCAGGCGTGGAATCGGTCTCCATCACCCGCGCGCTTCCGGAGGCGGGCTCAGGCCACCTTCCCTACCAGCTCGATGGCACTCCGGACGTGGATGAGCAAAGCCGCCCCACCCTTCGGGACTTGACCATCGGAGCGGATTACTTCCGGACACTCGGCGCGGCGGTACTGTCCGGGCGCGAGTTCAACGCGTTCGATAACGCTACCGGCGTGCCGGTGGTGATCGTCAACCAGCAGTTCGCGAGCAAGTTTTGGCGGGGAGAGAACCCCTTGGGAAAACGCCTTCGCGTCTTCGAAGGAAAAACGCCGGGACCGTGGCGGAGCGTGGTGGGCGTTGTCCCCAATATCATTCAGGACACCCGGCTGGGGACCACTCCCTCGATTTATTTGCCGTATCGGCAAAGACCGGAGCCGGGCATGGAAGTGATCGCGAGCACGCGCGTCCCTCCGGGAAGCCTCGCAACTGCTTTCCGGCGCAAGATGCAGGCGCTCGATTCCGACCTGCCTTTATTCGGGCCCCTCACTCTCGATGAGCGCTTGGAGGGGATCTATTGGACCAGCGGACTGGACGGCGTTCTGTTCCTGATTTTTGCCGCCATCGCGCTCCTGCTTGCGTCGGTGGGACTATATGCGGTGATCGCGAATTCGGTGAACCGGCGCACGCAGGAGATTGGAATCCGGATGGCGATTGGCGCAACGGCGCGCGATATTCTCAACCTCGTATTCCGGCAAGGCATGCGGCCCTTGGCGATTGGCCTGATCGTCGGACTGATGGCGTCATTGGCCGTCAATCGCGTCTTGCAGTCGGCGCTGGTACATGTTTCACCCCAGGACCCGATCTCGCTCACCATCGCATCGGCCGTGTTGGTGTTGGCCGCCGTGCTAGGTTGTTTGATACCGGCACGCCGCGCCATGCGCGTCGATCCGGTGGTCGCCCTCAGGCATGAATAATCAAACTCTGAACGTTCGAAAAATTCTGGTTCCAATCGCATTCCCGGATATTTCCACGCAGGTGGTGCAGCAGGCCGCCTGGCTGGCGCGGCGCTTCCATGCCGAGATTATCCTGCTGCACGTAGTGACGCCTCTCAGTTATCCCGCCGGAATGCTCGAAAGCGGGCACCAGATCACGGCGCGGGATCTGCACGGGCACATTGTCCAGCGGGCGCAGAAAGATCTGGATGAGGCGCTGGGGCCGGAGTTGGATGGAATTGCAGTCACTCGAGTATTGCTGCGGGGTGAGCCGGCGCACGAGATTGTGAAGACCGCCCGCGATCATGACGCTGACCTGATCGTGCTGTCGACACGTGGCGCTGGGACGATTTATCGCCTTCTGCTCGGCTCGGTGACCGCCAAGGTGTTGCATGAAACCGATTGCCCGGTCTGGACCGGCACTCATCTGGAGCAAGCCCCGGCCAGCGAGTTCGCGATCCGCCGCGTTCTCTGCTCGGTGGATTTGAGCCCGCACAGCCCTCACACCGTGTCGCTAGCCGCAAAGTTGGCCGCCGCAGTTGGTGCGGAGCTTACGCTGGTGCACATCACGGGCAGCGTGGACATCTTCGGCCCTGGCGGATCGCATGTTGACCCGGTATGGAAGGAGCAGATCGTCGGCTTCGCCACCCAAGAGATCGCGAAACTCCAGCAGGAACTCGGCACCAAGGCCGATGTCATCATCGACAGCGGAAGCGTCCCGGAATTATTGAACCGGGCCGCGGAAACATCGAAGGCCGACGTCTTAGTGATCGGACGCCTTCCCGGACGCAGCCATTTGGGGGACAACGGCAGCGGCTACGGGATTATTCGGGAGTCGCACATTCCTGTGGTCAGCGTTTGACGGAACTCTTGGGCTTGGATTTTCGCTGAACAGCTCCGGGGCCCTTTGCCGCCTTGGGCGGGATAATCCGTTGGGCCTTCAGCGTAAGATCCGGCATTGCGAGCTTGGTTCGCAAACTCTGCAACACCATGTTGATTGGCACGTCGCCCAGATCCTTGGCTGCTTGATACTCGACGTTGACCGAGGTTCCGGTGGGACTGAGAACCACGTCAAAATCTTGAATCGGCGCATTCGATGAAGGCCAAATCGCCTGGATGGCAGGGCGGACCCGGTCCAGCAACTCCTGTTGCATTTCGCCGATCGTCTTTTCCTTCGGGACCGCGGGTGTCGCCGGCCGCGCCAGACGCTCCATCAGATCGGCTAATTCGCTTTTGCTCGCTACTGCATCCACCGATATCTGAACGTCACGGCCGGTCCGGCGCACCAGGTTCTCGCGCACCGCCGCTAGTTTCGAATCAGGGATGCGTTCGGTTGAAATCAAGTGAATGGCGATGGCATCGGTGCTGACATTCACCTGCTGGGAAACCACGGTGCCGGAGGGCACCAGGCGTTTCAATTCCTCTTGCACCGCTCCCCGAGCGAGTGTTTCATTGGCAACCTGGAGCAACGCTCTGCGCAATGGCACCGCAATGGAGGCGAGCAAAATCAAGAGCATCAGAATCCGCCAGCGCAGTTGCCCTCCCGTGGCCAAGATCCTTGCGACCGGGCCACCAGACACCGCTCGTGCCAGAGGATCGTCTCCGCGCGACGCCCGCATCGCTTGCCGGACTTCTGCCGTGCTCATTCCCACCAGCAGGAAAACAAGGAACGCACTGGCCACAATTGCAACCAGGTTGGTCAGAAAGAGCAGCCCTGCCCCACCCATGATTTCCATGTTCAGGCCGCTTCCCAGGCCGAAGCCCATGGTGCAGAGCGGCGGCATCAACGCCACGGCGATGGCAACTCCAGGCAGTGCGGTGACGCCATCCCCTTCGCCGCGGCAAACCACAACCGAACCAGCCAGGCCGGAGAGCAGAGCAATCCCCAAGTCGAGCAGGTTGGGATTTGTGCGAGAGATGATTTCCGAAGTAGCGGAGTGAAACGGCAACAGCCAAACCAATAATCCGGAAAAAGCAATGGACACTGTGATGCTGACGAGCAGGTTGATTACGGCTTTGATCCCCAGGTAGAGATCGCCCACGGCCAGGGCCAAGCCGGTCGCCATGATTGGTCCCATTAAGGGCGAGATGAGCATGGCGCCAATGATCACCGCCGGGCTGCTCTCCACCAGGCCGAAGGTGGCGATCCCGGCCGAGAAGAAGATCTCGAGCCAATAACTGAAATTATTGATTTCGGCGGTTTCGAAAACCCGCTGATAGACTATGGGCTTGGTGCTGGGATGAATGCGCAGCCAGGTCTGAAAGCGAGCACGAGTGAGCTCAGACGCCTGGGTCTCTTCGGGCATTGCTTCCAGTATGCATCCACTTGAGGCTAGGCAGACGGCGCGCCCGGGCCCGGATTACTTGCCAAAACGAATTGTCAGGTCTATCCGCGGGTCGCGCCGCGAAATCGAACTAACTCAGGTTTCGTTTGTGACTCCGCAATCCGGCGTATACAGCGGAGAGCCTGTAATCGATGTCGCCGTTCAGTCCCGCGAAATGGTACTTGCAGTCAGCTTGATGTGAGTGCCGGTCTGCCACTTCGCCTTCCAGCATGCGTGCCGGCTGCGCGTTCAGCGAATCGAGAACTGAAGCCTCCCGCGGCGAAGTCATATACAGCAGACTGCGGCCGGAGCTCATTTCACAATCCCTTCGAGATACCCAGGCCGCACTGAAAGCCAGAGCGCCCACACCAGGCGACCGGCAAGTGCGGCGGGCGATTGCGAGCGGCTGGTGCACCTCTGATTCTGGCGTCAGTCCGGCCGTCGTGATCAAGTTCTGCACGCGCGATTCGCCGCGGACTCTCGGATACATTCCGGGCTTTGAACGAATTCGGGTGCTGGCCTGCTCTCCGCGCTCGCTTGCGGCGGCGCCGGTTCCGACAGTGATGGGATCCTGGCACCTCTGGCCAGAGATGGCTTCACAAACAGGTTTGAGAAGCTCGCCGTTCTCAAAGTGGATGCCACTTCACCCACGACAGCGTGAACCCGTGCTGCAGCACGAAGCGCACCGATCGCTAAGACTCGAAGAAACTGAGTTCATGCCACCGCGGGAAGGCCTGCCTTCGCGTACCAGGGTTTGGCGGGCTTGATGGCCGCATTCACCGCTTCGATGTTCTTCACACCTTCGGTGGACAGCCAATCCTCCAGCGCCTTCACGCCTTGCTTGCCGTAGATGGGAATGCCTTCCTTCCACGTCGCGCGGCCGCACAGAACGCCGGAATAATCCGTCCCAGCCTCAGCCGCCATGGTCAGTTCTTCCACGAACTGCGCATTGCCGACGCCGGCGCTCAAATAGATGAACGGCTTTTTCGCCACGCCCGCGGCCTTGCGGAACAGGTCCAGCGCTTCGCCGCGCGAATAAGCCTTCTGGCCTTTGTACACGCTGCTGCCTTCCACATAGTTCGCGTTGATGGGCACTTCCACCTTCAAGATATCCACCTTGTACTGCGGTTTGGAAAATTCTTCCATGCTCCCGATTACCACCTGCGGCTTCAGCTTGGCGAACTCCAGGCCCTTCTCGTCGCCGCCCTTCGGATCGTAGCCCACGAATTCCAGGAAAAACGGGATCTCGCGATCTTCGCACTCCGCGCCGATGCGCTCGATGAACGCGTGCTTGATGTCCTTCACTTGCGCGTCGTCAAAGGGCGAGTAGTAAATCAGAATTTTGACCGCATTGGCGCCCCAATCGGCGATACGCCGGGCGGAGACGTGCGGCAACAAATCGGGCAAGCGGCCCGGCTTGGTATTGTCGTAGCCACTCTCTTCGTAGGCGAGCAACAAGCCGGCATTGGAGGAGCGCGCCTTGGCGGCGGGAAGGCCGAATTCGGGATCCAACAGAATCGCGCTGGCATGCGGCGTCAAAACCTTCGAAACTGCAATCTTGAACTCGCTCATCATGTCGACTGTTACCTGGTCTGCCGGAATGCCCTTGGCCGACGCAATGGCTTTCTTCAAACTGCCGCGCTGATCCATGGCGGCAGCAGCGATCACACCCTGCTTGTTAGAGAGCGCCTGCATGTGGCGCACTTTTCCTTCGGACAAACTCATATCGCTTCCTCCATTTATTGATTCTCGCGCATTCGAGTTCAGCGCGCCGGAGCCGCGGCCTGGCCTAAGCGCCGAAAGTAAGTCTGTGCGCGATTCACATCGCGCAGAATCTGCACCTTCAGCGCTTCGGCGTTTTCAAATTTGCGCTCATCGCGCACCCAGCGCAGGAACTCCACCGCGATTTCAGGTGGCGCTGCGCCGCCGAGCGGGGCAAGCAAATACGTTTCGATGGTGCGCGTATGGCCATCAAATGTCGGCCGGTAGCCGACGTTGGTGATGGACGGCCACTCGCGGGAACTGCCGCTTTCGCGTGTTCTGGTCACGTACACGCCGTTCTTGGGCAGCACTTCGGCTCGGGTGTCGAGATTCAAAGTGGGGACGGTTTGCTTCGATCCTCGGCCTTCGCCTGCTACAACAAAGCCGCGCAATGCGTAAGGACGGCCCAGCATCCGGCAAGCCGACGACACATCGCCCGCTTCGATGGACCTGCGAATTTCGCTGCTCGAGATCACGCGCTTGCGCCAGACCACCGGGACGATAATGCCGGTCTCGAAGCTGTAACGCTCGCCCAATTCTTCAAGCGCCGCGGCGTCGCCAGCCGCGCGTTTACCGAAATGAAAATTCGCGCCCACCAGTACCGCCCGCGCCTTGAGCTTGTCCACTAGAATCTTGCGAACAAAATCTTCCGGCCCGAGCGCGGCAATCTCAGGCGTGAAGGGCAGAATCAGGATCTCATCGATTCCCTGCTCCAAAATAATTCGCGCGCGCTCCTCGAGCGTGGTCAGCAAGCGCGGAGCGCGGGCCGGCGCCACCAGCTTGGCCGGATGCGGATCGAAAGTGAGGACGGCCGATTTCCAGGTCTCTTGGCGCGCCAAAGCCACCACGCGGCGCAGGATCCGCCGATGTCCCACATGCACACCGTCGAAATTGCCGATGGTGATGGCGCACGGACCGAAATCGTCCGGAGCCTCGGCCAGGCTTCGGTAGATCACGGGGTCGTCCTCCCCACTTCTATTTGCAAGCCGTCGTACGCCAGCCGGACATGCGGCGGCAAGCGCTCCTCCGTGCAGGCGTGTCCCAGATCGTGACAGATGTGCGTGAAAAACGCGCGGCGCGGCGCCAGCTTTTCCACCGATTCGAGCGACCGCTCCACCGTAGAATGCGTGGGATGAGGCTTGTGCCGCAGCGCGTCCAGGAACAACACGTCCAGGCCGCTCAGCAGCTTCATCGATTCTTCGGGAATATCGCTGTGATCGGTGAGGTACGCCGCGTCGCCGAACCGAAAGCCGTATACCGTGCCTCTGCCGTGGCTGACCCGGATAGGTGTGAACTCGAGCCCGAAAAGATCGATGGGCGCGCCGTCGAAAACGTGGGTCGCCAGGCGCGGCCGAGAGGACTGCGTGTCGCCCTCATCGAAGATGTAGCGGAAAGTCAGGCGCAGCGCGCCGATGGTTTCCTCCGAGCCATAGACTGGAATCACACCGCCCTGCCGGTAGTTGAACGGCCGCACGTCGTCCAGCCCCATAACGTGGTCGGCGTGCGAATGCGTAAACAGAATCGCGTCCACGCGTTCCATCCCCGAGCGCAGGGCCTGGTAGCGGAAGTCGGGCGTGGTATCGATCAGCACGCCGCGGTCGCCGTATTGGATGTGCACCGAAGGCCGCAGGCGCCGGTCCCGCGGATCTTCGGAATGGCAGACGGCGCAGCGGCAGCCGATCATCGGCACTCCTACGCTGGTGCCTGAGCCAAGCACCGTAATGCGGATGGACTCCGGTTGCGTCACTTGGGATCCATCAGGCGCCGGCCTGGTCTTCCTTTTTCGGCTCGGCTTCGCTTGGCTCGGCTTCCTTTGGCTCAATTGGTGCAGCAGTCTTCTTTTCCTGGCTCTCCATGGCTTGCACAAATCGGAATCGCAGCTCGGTGAGGGCGTTGTCCACCAGGCGCTGCTCTTCCATTGTGACGTTGCCACGCGTCTTTTCCTGCAGCATCGCCAGCAGATCGATGGTGTGGCGCGCGATGCGAAAGTCGGGCTCTGGCCGATCCTTCTCTTCGCCGAAATGATACATGCCGAGATGCATCTCGGTCTGCGCCTTTAGCGAAAGAATCAAGAATTCAAAGGTTGCCGCCGGCAGTGGATATTCCTGGTCGCTCATTGCTACCTCCATTTTAACCGGTGAAACACCCTATATTGCATGGATACAAAATTTTGATTGGACCGGTCCGCGTTTTTCGTTTAGTCTCAGATTGTAAGACTTGCCCTGTGAGCGCAGGCTTGCTCGTGGGGTTTCAGCAGTAGTCCTCGCAGACATCTTTCATTCCCCGGTGAAGTTTTCCTGACCGGCCATTCCTGTTGTCGCGCCGCCTGTTTTTGCTTTAAACAGGTTTGCGCGATACGGCGTTCAGGCCCGCAACATCACGCTTCCAGACTTGAAAGGAGTCTACAAAATGAATACTCGATTTCTGAAAACACAAGGTCTCCGCGCTGCCCTGTTACTGGGCGGCCTTGGCGCGCTTACGCTCGGAGCCAACGCGCAGTCCTTCGCCAAGGCGAGCGTTCCATTTGAATTTGCGGCCGGTGGAGCTATGATGCCGGCCGGAGAATACACGGTCGATATTCCAGACCTTTCCGGCGTGCTTTTGCTGCATGGACCGGCGGGGAATTCGGTGGCTCTGCTTTCCACTTTTTCGGGGGCTGCTCCCGGCGCAACCACGGCCAAGCTGGTGTTTGAGAAGCGCGACGGCATGGCTTACCTGTCTTCTGTGCAGTTGCCGGGCGGAAGCGCGCGAGTGATATCGGTGTTTCAGCACGTCACGAAAGGAGCGGTGGCGGCAGCGCTTCGCTAGCACGCATCCCATTTTTTCACCTACATTCGGGCCGGGTCTCGCAAGTGCGATCCGGCCTTCTTTTTGTATTCACGCTCACTCGCTAAATTCCGCCTGCTGAACGGTCTTGCTAGACTGAGATTTCCACCCTCTCAGGCATGTCAAAAGATCCAACTACAACTGGGGAACGTTTTGAGCGCCTGGTCGGCATCATGGCGAGGCTGCGCGCCCCCGGAGGTTGCCCCTGGGATCGCGAACAAAACTTCGACACCATCAAACCTTATCTACTCGAAGAGGCTTATGAAGTCTTTGATGCGATCGATCAGCACGATTGGCCGGGCTTGGCTGAGGAATTGGGCGACTTGATGCTGCAGGCCGTCTTCTTCGCCCAAATGGCGTCCGAAGAAGGCAAGTTTGGTATCGACGATTCGCTGGATGCGATCTCGGAAAAACTGATCCGGCGGCATCCGCACGTCTTTGGCGACGGCAGCGCGAAAACGTCCGACGATGTGAAGCGCCGCTGGGAC
Source organism: Bryobacterales bacterium (assembly GCA_963713415.1). Taxonomy (GTDB): domain Bacteria; phylum Acidobacteriota; class Terriglobia; order Bryobacterales; family Bryobacteraceae; genus Palsa-89. Next base: position 1,502,392 of record CAVQLV010000004.1, read on the forward strand.
GAAATCAAGGCCGATGAAAAAAAGGACAAGGGCAAGCCACCCGAGGGCCGTTTGGATTCGGTACCCCGCAAGCTTCCCGCGCTAGTGGAAGCGCAGCAGATCAGCTCGAAGGCTGCAGCGGTTGGGTTCGATTGGGAAAATCCCGGCCAGGTGCTCGACAAGCTGGACGAAGAGCTGCGTGAGTTGGCGGAAGCGGGCCAAAGCGGCACCGTGCAGGAACTCGAAGGCGAGATCGGCGATTTGCTGTTCGTCCTGGTGAATCTGGCGCGAAAGCTCAAAGTGGATCCCGAGCAGGCGCTGCGGAAGACCAACGCGAAATTCCGTAAGCGCTTCGCTTTCGTCGAAAGCCACGCCGCTTTGCCCGGCGCGACGCTCGCGGAGATGGAGGCGCTGTGGCAGAAGGCCAAAGCGCATGATTGAAATTCGACCTCTTACGGAGCGCGAGGATCTGAAGTCTGTAGTCCGGCTGCAGCGCCAGATCTGGGGCTTTGAAGACGCCGATCTGATCCCGCTGCGGCTGTTCGTGGTGGCATCCAAAATCGGCGGGCAGGTGTACGGCGCATTCGACGGAACGCACATGATCGGATTTTGCATGGCGGTCCCCGGTCTCAAGCCCGGCGGCAAAACCTACCTGCACAGCCACATGCTCGGTGTATTGCCCGAATACCGCAATGCCCGAGTGGGCCGTTCGCTCAAACTCACGCAACGCGACGATGCGCTCCGCCGTGGAATCGACCTGATCGAATGGACGTTTGATCCGCTGGAAATCAAGAACGCGTTTTTTAATATGGAGCGGCTGGGCGCCATCGTGCGCCGCTATGTGCCGAATCAATATGGAACTACCAGCAGCCCGCTGCATGGCGGCTTGCCCACCGATCGCTGCATTGCCGAGTGGTGGATTTCGAGTCCGCGAGTGAAGGCGATTTTGGCCGGCGAATCTTTCGAGCGTGCGCCGATGGAAGCGCGCATCGCGATTCCGCTGGACATTGCGGCAATCCGCGCCAAGGACCCGGCCTGCGCCAGAGACATCCAACAAAAGGCCGGCGAGCAGCTCCGCTCAGCGTTCGATCGCGGCCTGGCGGTAATTGGCTTTGAAAAATCCGACCCGTTCGGCACTTATTTATTGGGACAATGGGAATCCGCTTAGATCGAATTACGCTGCGCGAAATCCGGATGCCGCTGGTGCATTTTTTTGAGACCAGTTTCGGCCGGACCACCGAGCGCCGTATTGTGCTGGTGGAGGTGTCGAGCGGCGGCCTCTCAGGCTGGGGCGAGGTCACCTGCGGCGAAAATCCGTTCTACAACGAAGAATGGACCGAATCGGCGTGGCTGATCCTGCGCGATTTCGTCTCTCCACGGGTGATGCATCACGATTTCGAGCATGCGGCTGACGTCGGAGCGCGCAGCGTGCACATCCGCGGCCACCTGATGGCGCAGGGCGGGCTGGAAGTGGCGGTTTGGGATCTGGAAGCGCGGATGCTTGGCGAGCCTCTTTATCAGCGCATCGGCGGCGGGGCGCGGCGCGAAATTCCTTGCGGAGTTTCCATCGGCATCCAGGATTCGGTCCCCCAGCTTTTGCAGAAAATCGAAACGGAGCTTGCCGCCGGATACCAACGCATCAAGATGAAGATCAAGCCCGGCTGGGATGTGGACGTAGTTCGCCAGGTGCGCGAGCGATTCCCCGATATCCTGCTGATGGCCGACGCCAATTCGGCTTACACGCTCGCGGATGCGGCGCTGCTGAAGGCTCTGGACGAATTCGATTTGATGATGATCGAGCAGCCGCTCGCGCACGACGAGATCATCGATCACGCCAAACTGCAGGCGCAACTGAAAACGCCCATCTGCCTCGACGAGTGCATCCGGTCGGCGCATCAAGCCCGGCAAGCCATCGCCATGGATGCCGGGCGCATCATCAACATCAAGCTAGGCCGCGTGGGCGGATTCGCCGAAGCCAAGCGCGTGCATGATGTCGCGCAGGCCGCCGGAATCCCTGTGTGGTGCGGCGGCATGCTGGAGGCTGGCATCGGGCGGGCGCACAATATCGCGCTTGCGACGCTTCCGAATTTCACGCTGCCGGGCGACGTCTCGGCCAGCAAGCGCTACTGGTCGCGCGATATCATCCAACCGCCCGTGGAAGTGACGCCGCGCGGAACAATAGCGATCCGTGATGAGCCGGGCTTCGGCTATGAACTGGACCGCGAGTTCCTGGATTCCATCACAGTCCGCCGGGAATCCATCCCATAAATGTCCGAGTTCGTCCAACTCCTGAAGACCAACCGGAACTATCGCTACACCTGGTCCGGCCAAGTGGTGAGCGAAATCGGCGACCATTTCAACAACGTCGCGGTCTTCGCGCTGGCGCTCTCGAATACGCGTTCAGGCCTGGTGGTCACGGGCATCATGCTGGCGCGCGCCGTTCCGGCGGTGATGGCCGGACCCGTCGCGGGCGTACTTCTGGACCGGCTGGACCGCAAGCGCATCATGATCGCGAGCGACCTGATCCGCGCCGTGGTGGCGATCGCCTTCATCCAGGCGATTCCCCGCTCCGATACCTGGATGTTGTACCTGCTGAGCGCCCTGCTGATGTTTGCGTCGCCATTTTTCACCAGCGGGCGCTCGTCCATTCTTCCCACCATCGCCAATGAGCGCGAGCTCCACACCGCCAACTCGCTGACGCAAACCACGCAATGGATGACGCTGACCATCGGAGCGTTCCTGGGCGGTACCAGCGTCATGCAGTTCGGGTATAAATGGGCATTCACGTTCAACGCCTTTTCGTTTGTTTTCTCCGCGGCGTGTATTTCGCGGCTCCGCGTCGAACGGGGTAATTTCCGGGCGGAACGAACGGCGCTCGCCGAAGACAAAGTGGTGCGGCCGTGGCACGAATACACCGAAGGACTGCGCTACATGCGGGCATCGCCGCTGATCCTGGGACTGGCACTGGTCGGGATCGGATGGGCGTCGGGAGGAGGCGCAGCGCAGATCCTGTTCAGTCTCTTCGGCGAGCTGGTGTTCAATCGCGGGCCGGCCGGCATCGGTTACTTGTGGGCCGCGGCCGGAGTTGGTTTGCTCGCGGGTGGGGCTTTCGCGCACTGGCTCGGGAAGCGGATTTCGTTCGCCGCTTACAAACGAACCATCAGCATCTGCTACGTGATTCACGGCGGCGCCTATGTGATCTTCAGCCAGATGCGCGATTTCCAATTGGCGCTGCTGTTTCTCGGGATTTCGCGCGCGGCCGTGGCCGTGAGCTCGGTGCTGAACATGTCGCAATTGCTGCGGCACGTCTCCAACGAATTTCGCGGCCGCGTGTTTGCGACCATGGAGACGATGCAGTGGTCGGTGATGATGCTTTCCATGGCGGGCGCCGGCGTGGCGTCGCAATCCTGGAGCCCGCGCACCATCGGTGTTTGGTCCGGACTGCTTAGCTCCAGCACGGCTTTCTTCTGGCTGTGGGCTAATTGGACAGGGCGATTGCCAGAGCCCGCGCGCGAAGGCGTGGAACCGGAAGACATCGAAGTGCATGGCGATCCGGTGGTTTAACGCATGGACGACAAGCCAATCGTATTAGTGACAGGAGCGGCCAAGCGCATCGGCCGCGTTATCGCACTGCGGCTGTATCAAGCAGGCTATCGCGTCGCGATACACTACGGCGGGTCGGAGAAGGAAGCGCGGGCAACGGCTGAAGAATGTGGATCGGCGCCGCTGTTTCAAGCCAATCTCGAAAAGGTGGACGACATCCGCCGCATGTTTCGCGAGGTAGAAGAGCAGCTTGGCGGGCTCTACGGACTGGTGAACAACGCCGCTCGCTTCCGCCGCGTGGATCCGTTACAGCTCACTGAAGCCGACTGGGATTTCATCCACAACGTGAATCTCAAAGCCACGTTTTTCTGCTGCCAGCAAGGCGCGCTGCTCATGAAGAGGACGGGCCCAGGGCGCATCGTGAACATCAGCTCGCTGGGCGGAATTCGCCCCTGGGAGATGTACGCGCATTATTGCGCTTCCAAAGCCGGAGTGATCATGCTGACCCGCGCGCTGGCCAAGGCGTTCGCGCCGCAAATTACGGTGAACTCGGTGGCGCCGGGTGTCATTCTGGCTTCGAGCGAAGATCCGCGGGCGCAGGATTTAATCGCGGCCACGCCAGCACAGCGCTCCGGCACGCCCGAAGAGATCGCCGACGCGGTGCTCTACTTCATCAATGCGTCGAACTTCGTGACCGGGCAAGTGCTGGCGGTGGACGGCGGCCTGAGTCAGCGATGACCCAGCGCCAGACTATTCGACCGTGACCTTGGTGCCTCGGGTGGCCTGCCTCGATAGACTGTCGATGCGGGCGTCCAGCATGCTCCGCATCCCTTTCAGCACTTCGATGCGGGCATTGCGAAAATGCTCGCGCGTATTTTGCGGCCACACGTGATCGAGAAACGCGTTGATCTGAGGGCCAGCGATGTCGCAGAAAAAACAGCCGCCCTGGGCGTGCTGGTGGGGCGTACCTTGTTGTTCGTCCATATCACCCTTCTTCCAATCCTATTCTCTCATCTCCACTGTCAACATTTTATTGTCTAACGAAGCCCGCGTGGGCGTGAGCGACGCCATGGACGTTGGCAGTCCAATGTGGCGCCGGAGCGTGCCGATCTCCACCACCAGCTCGTCGCCTTTCTTGAACAGGCCGATTTCGCCCTTCGCCGCAAACGGCAGCCTCAACCGAACTTCGTAGTGCGAATTGCGCTTCTCGAAAGTGTACGGCGCTTCGGTCCGCACCACCTGGGCCGGATCTTCGTCGGCGCCATACAGGACATTGGCCAGTTCGATCAGCCGCTCGCTCCCCAGTACTTCGTGCGTGAACAAAGGCACGCGCTTCATCGTTACCGGATCGAAATATTCTTCGATTTCGTCCAGAATCTTGGCCTGCGAAGCACGCCATTGATCGAACCACGTGTCGGTCACCGCTTCCGGCAGCACGCGATTGACGATGATGCCATCCACCGTTAAGCCGTGCAGCGAAAAATAGACGAAGGCGCGCTGTGTCTCGCGCAGGACCATCTTCTCGGGATTCGTCACCAGGCGGACGCTGGTGATTCTTGGATTTTCCAACAGCTCGGCGATGCCGTCCAGGCGCCCGAACAGTTCCTGGATATTGCCAAAGTAGCTATCGGATGGCAGCTCCACCGGCGAAATCCGATTCGCCACCGGCCGCACGGCCTTGAGAATTCCGCGCTGGAACGGGAAGACGTGCTTCATATACCATTCGAGCGTGGTCGGCATGCTGACGAAACGCATGGACTCGGCCGTGGGCGCGCAATCCAGCACGATCACCTGGTACCGCCCCTCGCGACGGTACTGATTCACATACATCATGGCGCTCAGTTCTTCCATACCCGGCAGGATGGCCAGCTCTTCGGCCTCCACGTCGCTGATGCCGGTGGTGCGGAGTACCGAGACGACGTAAGTGGAAATCTCGCGCCAATGCCGCTTGATTTCCTTTTGGATGTTCACTTCCTGGATGGAGAGATGTTCGTCAATCGCTAGCGGATCGTTGGCCCGAGCTTGGAACAGCGTGCTTTCCAGGTCGAAGGCGTCGGCCAGGCTGTGCGCCGGATCGACGCTCATCACCAGCGTGTGGTAGCCGAGGCGGGAAAGCTGCAAACCGGTGGCCGCGGCAATGCTGGTTTTGCCCACGCCTCCTTTGCCGCTGAAAAGCAGGATGCGCATGTCTCTATAGTAAGATGCGCGGCGTCTTCAGATGCGCGGCAATCCTGGGGCGTCGGGGTACTAAGGCCCGAAATAGTTTCAAACAGCGATGGCCAGCCGCGATAAGGAAACTGTGAGCCGATTCTTAGACAACGCCGCGCAGATCCTGGAAGCCGCCGAGAGCGCTGCCCAATCCGGCCACACTCCCACGGATATGACCATTCTCATTACCGCCGAAGGACAGATTCGCATGGTGGCCGATTCCGACTGGCCGCTCGATTCTCTCCAGTTGCATCACGGTGCGAAAATGGCCTACCGCGTGAGCCAGAGCGCGTCCGTCGTACGCGTAGAAGGACGGGCAGATTCTCGCACTTGTTTGTTCGAAACCGCAAAGCCTGAACGGGCCGCCCGCCTTCTCCTCAACAGCTCCTCGCACTCTTGGAACGGCCCGCTGCTGCCGCCTGCGGTCCACGCCTGAGGGCTAACCCGCCCGTCGTCCAAAAACATCCCGAAAGTGTGTCACTCGTGGCGGCTCATAAAACAGCACGTTCACAACATCAAAACGAACTTTCTCCCAGGGCACCTCCGCGTGCCGTGCGTATTCTCTCGCCGCGCGCATCAGGCTGGACTGCTTCTCAAACCCGATGGCCCGATCTGGTGCGCCATATTCCGCGGTTTTCCTGGACTTCACTTCGATGAACACCAGCGTACCGGCTTGCCAGCCGATCAGATCCACCTCACCCGCGCCCGATGCCATTCGATAATTTCGTTCGACGATGACCATACCCGCCCGCTGCAAGAAGCGGTGCACGATGTCCTCGCCACGCCGCCCAAGCGCGTGGTCCGCAGTCATATGCCGCTTGCGGGCGTGATGCCGGAGTAGGTCGGCAATTTCGTACAGGCCTTTCATACGCGATCTGGAAGTGCCGATTCGCGAGAAAAGCTCTCAGCAGGCGCGATTCGCTTAAGATGAGAGATGCGGATGAGCGATACTCAGATCCTCACGATTCTGTTGGTCGCCGTGCCGACTATGCTCGCAGTGCTGGTGGGCATCTTGATCAACAACGCTCGCTTGAGCGACACCACCGCCCGCCTCGGCGAATTGCGCGGCCATATGGATATCCGCTTCGACGAAATGCGCGACCTCTGGCGTTCCGAGCTTTATCGCGTGGAGCAAGCGATCGACGCGCGGCTAAAGCATCTCGAAGAACGCGGCTGAGCTCAACGCCGATCGAGAACCGCTTTAATATTCGCCTCCACGTCGTCTTTGTCCACCAATCCCCCCGTGTATGCCGCCGCCACCCGCCCGCTCCGGTCGATCAGAAACGTGTCGGGCATACTCTGGATTCCATATCGCTGCGCTATCCGATCGTCGCCGAGTAACATCCGGTAGGGCACATTGTGACCGGCCAGAAACGGCTTCAGAACCTTCCAACCGCCGTCGTCCAGCGAAACACCAACCATGGCAAAACCCTTCGTGCCGTATTTCTTCTGGAATTCCGAAAACCAGGGAATTTCCTCTTTGCAACCCGTGCACCAGGTGGCCCAGAAATCAAGCAAGACCACTTTGCCACGATAATCGCGAAGGTTGGCAGTCTTGCCGGATGCGTCCAGCAGCGCGAAATCGGCCGCCGAATGCCGTTTGCCGGCGGGAACAAGCGCGGCGCGAATGCCCGGTGGATCCGCGGCGGTCGCCATACTGGCCAATATCAGCAGCATGGCCGAGATTCGTGCTGAAGTGCTGATCATTTTGTCGTCTCCTTAAAATTCGGATCGAAGTTCTGCACGCCGGGTGTTCCAGCGCGCGGTTGCCAGCCAATAGCCGATCGGTCCCAGAAGCGCGATCGGCAGCAACGACGGAAGGTGCGGTAACAGAGCGGGGGATGCTTCCCAAGTTCGTACCTGCCACCAAACCGAGTCCTCAGTCACCAGTGCGGTCACAGTCGCCAAAACACACGCCCACAAAATTGTTCGCCGCAGTACTGGAAGTGAAGCCAACCGAAGGCCCTGCCGCACACCCCACAGGGAAGGGAGAACTACCAGGATCATTTGTACGACCAGCGGAAACATCACCCTGTAAAACGCCAGCGAGAAGACTCCGCTATGGATGCCTTGGGCGCCCAGATCGAGGGGCCGGGGAAGAAGTAACCAACGCCCCAGATATCGCGGCGCGCCCAAGAGCTCCGCGAGCAGTAAGGTGACACCAAAGAGCGATACGTTCACGGCAATCGTACGCCGCGACCACAAGCCAAGCACGAAACCACCGGTCCACGACCAGCACACTAACGCCAGATAATTCAGAACAACGCTGGCGCCGTAATGAATCAGGTCCGTTCGGGCGCCCGCATTGGTGAGGTACGTCCACGTCCAGTTGTCCAAGTACATCCAGGCGTAGATGCTGCTGAAGTCCGCCGTCATTCTTGAAACCAGACTCAGCAGCACGCCGAGCGGGACAACCAATCCAAGCAGAACCAGCCAGGGACGCCCGTCCATCCACAATTTGGCCTGCCTGCGAACCAGCAGGCCCAGCACGCCGCGCAGCGCCTGAGCGCCCGTCTCGCCTGATTCAGCGAAATCCCCGCTCACCGCTTCCCGTTCGTTGGGATCGAGCGATCGCGCCGCAACTTCCACTAACCACCAGGCGATCCGGCTCATGGCCCAACCGCGCCGCGCTTCGCCTCCCAGGAAACACCGCGGCTCATGCGCGCGATCGCATTGTAGAAGGATGCGGCGGCTTGCACGCCTTTGGCGTTTACCTGGACCATGCGCTTGGCGCGCCCTCCGCGTTGAGGCGTGGCGTCACCCATCCATGTTTTGAGAAGACCTTTTTTCTCCAGGCGATCGAGCGTTGTGTAAAGCGCGCCTATGGAGCAGCGGCGTCCGGTGGCAGCTTCAATTTCCTGGCGGATCGCAGCGCCGTAGGCATCTTTGCCCAATCGCACCGCAGCAGTCAGGAGCAGATATTCGAACTCACCTAGCATGATTACTATCACATTGTGATTCTAATATCGATACCCTGTCAAGAGGGAATCTGCAAGGCTCGGCGATTTCGATTAGAAAGAGACGCTATTGGAGTTTCGCAGCCGTGGTTGGGCTGTCATCCACCAGCCCCTGGTCTTTCATGGCGCGCAACAGGATCTTCTCGGCTACCGGAAATTCTTTTTTGGAGTTCGCCATGAAAATCCCGCGGCTGACCATCAGCGGAGTCCAGCCCAGCTTGTTTTTGACGTCAATCTTTGCGCCGTGGTCCACCAGATACTGCACCAGCGATGGCTGGTTGGAGATCACCGCGCCAAACAACGCGGTCATACCGGTGAAGCGCGGATCGCCGACGCCCAGGCCGAACAAATCCTCGGCGTTGCGCGGATAGGTCATCAGGGTGAATTGCGCGCTGCCAATCATCGGATATTCGCCGAAATCGGTGCGGGCATTGATGTCGTTGCCCAACTGCAGGCACAACTTGACGGCTTCCAGCCGCTCGGCTTCCGAGACCCCGTTGAACGGGCCCGGCGTTTCGCCTTCGTAATAATCGAGACCGGCGGCGGCCATCAGCGGCGTGACGTGCACCTGAGTGGAAATGTTGGGATCAGCCCCTCCCGCCACCAGCAGGCGCATGAATGGAGCGTCGCCATTGCGCGCGGCCACATAAAATGGCGTGGCTCCCACGAAGCTTAGATAGTGGCGGCCCAGCGGGATGTTAGGCGGATTGGACGTGGTCCCCAAGCCCGCGGTCATGCGCATTTCCTTCCATGCGATGCGAGCGTTCGGATCCTCGCCAAGAGCCAGCAGCTTCTTCGCCAACTCCTCGCTGGTGACGTCGCCGGTGGGACGCGGAGGCCCGACCGGGTCTTCTCCCAATCCGGCCGCTTCCCAGGGCGTGCCCGGCTTTCGCAACCAGACCAGTGAGTGCAAGGGCGAGCCGTTCGGATCGGGCGCGTTTGGGTTGGCATGATAATCCAGCAGGACCGAAGCCAGGTCGTAATAGCCGTTCACTACCGCCATGTTCAACGCGGTGGTGCCATCCGGCGCTCGGTCTTCAATGTTAGCGCCGTGCTCCAGGAGCACCTTGGCCGCCGCGATCTGGTGATTCCGAACGGCGAACAAGAACGGCGTGAATCCCGTCTTCGACTTCGCTTTCACGTCGGAGCCAAATTCGATCAGCAGCTCCGCGGCTGCGGCATTGCCCTCCCCGGCCGCCCACATCAGCGCCGTCTGCCCGCGAAACGGCTCTTTGATGTTGACCTTCGCGCCATGGGTCAGCAGCATTTTCACGGCGGCCACGTTGCCGTTGCGAGCGGCAGTCATGAGCGCGGTCTGGCCTTCGCTCGAAAAGCCGTTTGGGTCGGCTCCGGCCTTGAGCAGCCGCTCGATGATCGCCGCATTTCCGTTTTTGCAGGCCAGCGCCAGCGGCGTGATGTTGTAGCGCGTGGCGGCGTCGGCCTTAGCGCCGGCCGCGAGCAGCAGATCCGTTACCGCCACGTCGTTACGTTGCACCGCCCAGTGGAGCGCCGTGGAGCCGTCAGCTTCCGTCGCGTTGATGTCTGCATGCTGCGAAAGCAAGGTCCGCACCGCGCCCGCGTTGCCGTTCTTCGCAGCATCGATCAGCGTAAGACTGCCGGCGGCCTGAACACACATCGCCGCCGCGAGTGCAATCGCGCCAATTGTTAACCATCGCCTGGCCTGTCTGCTGTGCATGGCGTGAACTCCTCTAATCGTTAAGTATTATAATGTATGCGCAGAATGCCTAGGACACCCCAGTGGCTGGCACAGGCGGTTGGAATGGCTGCCGCTCTCTTATTTGCGGCCGGGGGAAGCGCCCAGGCGCCTTCGCGCGCAGACAGGCAGCCGGCCGCCAGCGCGACATTCCGGCAATATTGCGTTACTTGTCACAACGCCAAGCTGAAAACCGCCGGAATCGTGATTGATCCCGCTGAAGTGGGGCAAGCCGGAGAAAACGCGGAGCTGTGGGAAAAGGTGGTTCAGAAGCTCCGAACTCGCGGGATGCCGCCCGCGGGAATGCCGCGCCCCGACGATGCCACGTACGATCGCACGGCCACGTACCTGGAAACCACGCTCGACCAGGCGGCCGCAGCGCATCCCCATCCCGGCGACCTGCCCTACCTGCATCGTCTCACCCGCACCGAATATCAGAACGCGGTTCGCGACCTGCTCGGAGTGGACCATCTACCCAAAGAGATGGATTATTCGCTGCTCTTGCCGGCGGACAATTCCTCGCAGCGGGTTCGACAACATCGCCGACCTGCTCTTCATCTCGCCAGTGATCATGCAGCGCTATCTGGAAGCGGCCCGCAAGATCAGCCGCCTGGCGGTGGGCGATCCGAACATCCCCGTGATGGTCAACATTCATCGGCTTCCCGTTCAACAGCCGCAGGACGCCCGCGTGGAGGATTTGCCGTTCGGCACGCGCGGCGGCTTGGCCGTGGACAGTTATTTCCCGCTGGATGCCGACTATGTTTTCAGGGTGGAGATGGCCGGCTACGCGCGCGATCCCGGAACAGGTGGAGATCACCGTGGATGGCGAGCGGAAAAGAACTGGCCGCCGGTCGGTGGAGGGCGCGCGGTCGCGCGGCGGGAACAAACCACTGGAGTTTCGCCTGCCGGTGAAGGCCGGTCCGCATCTGGTGGGCGTGACGTTTATTCTGCGAACCGAAGCGCTGGATGAAGCCACCGTGCGACCGCGCACGCGTGGGCGGGGTACATTGCCTGCGATCGGCACGGTCACCACCAGCGGCCCGTTTCAACCCACCGGCCCGGGCGACACGCCCAGCCGGCGCAGGATTTTCGTCTGCCATCCGCAGCCGCGCAACGGACGAGCTGCCTTGCGCGAAACAGATTCTGTCTACTTTGGCGAGCCGGGCTTATCGGCGGCCAGTGACGGACGCCGACATGCATGAACTGCTGCCGTTCTACGAAAAAGCTCGCACCCAAGGGGATTTCGAACGCGGCATCGAAGAGGCAGTGGAACGCCTGCTGGTGAGCCCGCAATTCCTGTACCGCATCGAGCGCGATCCCGCGAACATCGCGCCCGCCACTCCCTATCGCATCAGCGACCTGGAGCTGGCCTCGCGCCTGTCTTTCTTTTTGTGGAGCAGCATTCCCGACGACGAATTGCGTAACCTGGCTGCCAGCGGGAAACTGCGAGAACCGGGCGTGCTCGACCCAACAGGTGAAGCGCATGCTGGCCGATCCGCGCTGCCGAATCCCTGGTCACCAATTTCGCCGCGCAGTGGCTGTTCGTGCGCGACCTGGAAACCAAAGATCCCGATCTGTACCTGTTCCGCGACTTCGATGAAACGCTGCGCAGCGCCTTCGAGCGGGAGACCCGAGCTGTTCCTCGACAGCATCCTGCGCAAGGATCGCAGCGTTCTGGAACTGCTGACTGCGAACTACACCTTCGTCAATGAACGACTGGCCAAGCATTACGGCATCCCCAACGTGCAAGGCAGCTACTTCCGCAAAGTCACGTTCGCTCCAGACAGTCCGCGCGCGGCGGCTTGCTGGGCCAGGGGAGCATCCTGACGCTGACATCGTATTCCACGCGAACCTCGCCGGTGCTGCGCGGCAAATAGGTGCTGGAGAATCTGCTGGCATCGCCACCGCCGCCTCCGCCGCCCAACGTTCCCGCGCTCAAGACCGAGGGCAAAAAGGCCGGTGAAACGCTGTCCATGCGCGAGGCGATGGACGCAGCATCGCGCCAATCCGGCCTGCGCAGGCTGCCATGCCCGCATGGACCCCATCGGCTTCGCCATGGAGAATTTCGACGCGGTGGGACGCTGGCGCGACCGCGATGTCCGGCAAGCCCATCGACGTCTCCGGCGTTCTTCCCGATGGCACGCAAGTTCGACGGCGATGGCCGGGCTAAAGCAAATGCTGCTTCGCAATCCGGAGCAGTTCGTCGGCGCAGTGACGCAGAAGCTGCTGATGTACGGCATCGGCCGCAACGTGCAATATTACGATCAACCGGCCGTCCGGGCGATTGTCCGCGAAGCCGCCAAGAGACAATTACACAATTTTCCTCACTCGTGATTGGGCGTGGTGAAAAGCGCTCCGTTCCAGATGAGGCAATCGCAGCCTGTCGAGAATCAACAGGAGAACAGCCGATGACGTTCATCACCAAGAAGTCGCTTGCCGCGCCGAACCTTCCTGAGAGGGCTGGGCGCCACGCTGGCGCTGCCGCTGCTGGATTCGATGGTCCCGGCGCTTTCCGCAAAAACGGCCAAGCCGCCGCCGCGCCTGGGATTCGTTTACATTTCGAACGGCGTCATTCTGGAGCAATGGAACCCCGCCGCGATCGGCGCAAGGCTTCGAGCTGCGCCCATTCTGAAGCCGCTGGAGCCGGTGCGCGACCACGTGAATATCCTCACCGGCCTGGCTCAACTGCAAGCCGACACGATCGGCGACGGCAGCGGCGATCATCCCCGCGCGTCGGCCGCGGCCTGGCTGACCGGCGTGCATGCCTAGGACCGCACCCGGCCGGGCGTCGAGGTCCGGCTGGCCACCACTGCCGATCAGATTGCCGCGCGCGTGATCGGCAAAGGACTCGCCGGTGCCCTCGCTCGAAATGACGTGGATACGCCGTCCGCAGGGCGCCTGCGATTCGGGCGATTGCTTCTACGTCAACACCATTTCCTGGCGCAATGAGACCACGCCCAACATCGGCCGAAGACTCATCCGCGCGTGGTGTTCGAGCGGCTGTTCGGCGACGGCGGCAGCGCCGCGCAGCGTCTCGGCTCAGGCGCAGGACACCGGCAGCATTCTGGATTCGGTGACTGAGGAAGCCAACCGTCTGGCCGGAACGCTGGGACCGCAGTGACCGCAGCAAGCTGAACGAATACCTGGATTCGGTCCGCGAAATCGAGCAGCGGATCCAGAGCACGGAGACGCGAAGGCGCGCAGTCCGTTGATCTGCCGGAGCGGCCTATCGATATCCCGGCTACCTTCGAAGAGCACACCAAGCTGATGTTCGATCTGCAAATCCTGGCGTTTCGCGCCGACATGACGCGCGTGTTCAGCCTGATCATGGCGCGCGAGCTGAGCTTGCGCACGTATGCCAGCATCGGCGTGCCGGAGCCGCATCATTCCGTCTCCCATCACCGCGACGACCCGGAGCTGATCGCCAAAAAGGCCCGGATCGACACGCATCACGTGGCCAGTTGTTCACCGAGTTCCTTCAGAAGATGCGCGACACGCCGGATGGCGACGGATCGCTGCTGGACCACAGCCTGATCCTGTACGGCGGCGGCATGGGCAACGGCAATCTGCACCGTCATGAACATTTGCCGTGCCTGTTAGCCGGAAACCTGGGCGGGCAGTTCAAGACCGGCTATCACGTGGCGTATCCCGAGAACACGCACATGGCGAACCTGCTGCTCACGATTCTCGATAAGGCGGGCGTGCACATCGACAAGCTGGGCGACAGCACCGGTCCGCTGGCCATGAAGACGCTCGCGGTGGGCTAACCCATTTTATTTTGTTGGATGGTCCGCATCTCGTCGATGATGCGTTCAAAGATACGTTTGAGGGCTTCCGGCGTCAATGGCCCCGCATTGTTGCAGGTCACGTTTTCAAAGACCTGATCTTCGCGCTTGGGCTCATAAATGGGCAATGCGAACTGCCGCTTGATGCGGCCGATTTCATGAACGATCTCGGTGCGCGCGTTGAGCAACTCGACGATCTTCACGTCCACCGCGTCGATCTGCCGGCGGCAATCCGCAAGCTTCTCAATGTTCATTTGTTCTTCGATAGTAAACCACTGGCGAGCGTTCTAGCCAGTGCTTCCACTTTCGAAAAAAGCCGATCGCTGGCAGCGTTTTCCTCGATCACCCGCTCGAACGCGCTGCCCACCACCACGCCATCGGCAATAGCGCCGATGGATCGCGCATGCTCGGCGGTGGAGATACCGAATCCAACCGCGAGGGGAAGCTCGGTTGCGCGGCGCATGTTTGCCACCAACGGTCCCACGCTGTCTGATATGTTGGCGCGCTCGCCGGTGACGCCGGTTCGCGAAACCAGATAAACGAAGCCGGTGGAATATTTAGCAACCAGCTCCATGCGCCGCTGGCTGCTGGTGGGCGCGGCGAGAAATACGGTGTCCAGGCCAGCCTGGCGCATCACTTGTATGTACGGCTCAGCCTCTTCCACGCTCAGGTCCGTCAGCAGGCAGCCGTCGATACCGCTCGCCACCGCATTGCGCGCCAGCGCCTCCAGTCCATAGCGCAGCACCGGATTCATATAGGTGAACAACAGCAGCGGGATCTCGGATCGTTTGCGGATCTGCGATGCAATATTGAGGACGGTGGCGAGCTTCGTTCCGGCCTTGAGCGCGCGATCGCTGCCACGCTGGATTACGGGCCCGTCGGCAATCGGGTCCGAGAACGGCACGCCCAGTTCGATCAGGTCCGCGCCACCGCGTTCCAGAGCGGCGACAATTTCCGGAGTTGCAGAAGGCGATGGATCGCCGGCGGTGATGTACGCGATCAGCGCGGGCCGTTTTTCCGCCCGCAAACGATCAAAGAGCCGGGTGATTCGGGTCTGGGTCATTACGTTGCTCAGGATCATCCAGCTCCTTCAAATTTTCGCGATAAATATCGGTGTCCTTGTCGCCCCGGCCGGAGAGATTGATGATGAATAACTCGTCTTTGGCCGATGGCGCGCGCCGCAGCGCTTCAGCCACCGCATGCGCGGATTCGAGCGCCGGAATAATTCCTTCGATGCGCGCCAGAGTACGCGCGGCGTCGAGCGCCTGCTGGTCGGTAACCGAGCAATACTCGGCGCGCTTTTGATCGTGCAGCATGGCATGTTCGGGACCCACCAGCGCATAATCCAGGCCGGCGGAAATGGAGTGCGTCAACGCGATCTGGCCGTCGGCATCCTGCAGCAGATAACTGTGCGCGCCATGCAGCACGCCGGGCGATCCACCGGAGAAACGCGCGGCATGAGCGCCCAACTCCGCACCCGGTTCCGCCTGCTTCCACGCCGATCAATCGCACGCCTTCGTCCGGGACGAACGCATGAAACATGCCGATCGCGTTGCTGCCGCCGCCCACGCAGGCGAAGATCGAATCCGGCAGGCGCCGCTCGCGCTCCAGAATCTGCCGCCGCGTTTCTTCTCCGATGACGCGGTGAAAATCGCGGACCATCATGGGGTAAGGATGCGCGCCCAGCGCCGAGCCGAGCAGGTAGTGTGTGGAATGAACGTTGGTCACCCAATCGCGCATGGCCTCGCTGATGGCGTCTTTTAATGTCTTGCTGCCGCTGGAAACACCCACCACTTTGGCGCCCAGCAACCGCATGCGAAAGACATTCAGGCGCTGGCGCCGCATGTCCTCTTCGCCCATGTAGACGATGCATTCCAGTCCAAACAGCGCGCATACCGTCGCTGACGCCACGCCGTGCTGTCCCGCTCCGGTTTCGGCGATAATCCGCTTCTTGCCCATACGCCGGGCAAGGAGGGCCTGGCCAAGGCAGTTGTTGATCTTGTGCGCGCCGGTGTGCAGCAGGTCCTCGCGCTTGATGTAGATCTTCGCGCCGCCGTGGATTTCGCTGAGGCGCTTGGCAAGGTAGAGCGGCGTGGGCCGTCCGGCGTAATTGGCGAGCAGATCCTTCAGCTCGGCCTGAAAAGCCGGATCGACGCGCGCTTCCAGATACGCCTGCTCCAGTTCTTCGAGCGGCGCCATCAGGACTTCGGGAACATATCGGCCTCCGTATGGGCCGAAATGTCCACCCGAGTCCGGGATTGGGGATTGGGGGTTGGGGTTGGCGACATGGTCAACTGTTCAGCGCAGCTTGAATGAACCGGCGCATTTTTTCGTGATCTTTCAGACCGGGAGTTTTCTCGATGCAGGAGCAGGCATCGACGCCCCACGGGTGGACTTGTTCAATGGCGCTGCGAACGTTTTCCGCATCCAGGCCACCAGCGATGATGATCTTGTGCTCCAGATGCGGGGCCTGGCTCCAATCCCAGGTTTTCCCGGTTCCGCCGGACGTAGTATCCAAAGACGAATCGAGGAGCACAGCTTCGATAGCGTCAGAGAGCGGCCTCTCGATCGGGTCGGCGGCCGATAGAGCCCGCCAGATGCGAACGCCGTGTGCGTTCGAACATCCATGCAGTTGCGCCACGTCCAGCCCGACGTCCAGCACAATTTTGGCGATCGTCTCGGGCGATTCGTTCACGAACACACCCACCTTCCAAACGTTCGCCGGGATTTTTTCGCCGATCATGGCCGCGCCAGTATGTGAAATGTATCGAGGGCTTTCGCGATAGAAATTGAATCCTATGGCTGAGGCTCCCGCATCCACTGCCGCCAGCGCATCGTCGCAATTGGTGATTCCGCAAATCTTCACCATCATGACAGCAGAGCCTTCAGGGCACCCGCCGGGTCGCCCGATTTCATCAAATGCTCACCCACCAGAAACGCCTGATAGCCGGCCGCGTGAAGCCGCCGCACGTCGGCTGAAGAATGGATTCCGCTTTCTGCTACCCGCACCACGCCCGTCGGTATTTTTTCAGCCAACCGCAGGGAAGTCTCAAGCGATACTTCAAAGGTGTGCAGATTTCGGTTGTTAACTCCAACCAGCCGCGCGCCGGAAGCAATCGCCGGCTGCAGTTCTTCTTCATCGTGCACTTCCACCAGGGCGGCCATGCCGTAATGCTCGGCCAATTCCCGGAAGTCGCGCATCTGGCGTTCGGAAAGAATCGCGGCGATCAGCAGTATCGCATCGGAGCCATAAGCAGCCGCCTGATGAACATGGTACGGATCAATGGTGAAGTCTTTCCTTAATGCTGGAATGCGTACCGCGCCTCGCGCCGCCTCCAGATCCGACAAACTACCTTGGAAATGTTTTTCGTCCGTAAGAACTGAAAGCGCCGCCGCACCGCCTTGCTCATACAGTCGCGCAATCGCCGCCGGATCGAATTCCGCCGCCAAAACGCCTTTACTGGGCGATGCTTTCTTGATCTCGGCGATGACGGCTGGCTGGCGATTGGTCAGAGCGCCCGTGAAATCCCGGCGCTGCGCCATCGATCGTTCCGCCCGCTCCTCCACGTCGTGCTCACGAACCGCAAGATCGAGCTTTTTCTGCTCGACAATTGTGGCCAGGATGTCCGGGAGGGCCTTCACCATGGGCAGGGAACTCTAATTGTAGCGCGGCTGCCCAGGTGCAGAGCTGTTGCGGTGGAGCTTATTGCCCTTGAGTCTTTTCTTTCACCTTCTCGGCGCCTTTTTCGGTACCGCTTGCGGCCTTATGGACACCCTTCTTTGTTCCTTTTGCCACAGCCTTGCCCGCATGTTTCGCGGCGTGTCCGGTGGCTTTGCCGGCCTTTCTTTACGTCTTGACCGGATTTCTTGAGGTCTTCCTTGGCAGTGTCCTGGCCAAAGACGGTAAAGCCCGCCAGACTGGCGATCATCAGCGCAATCAAAGTCTTCTTCACGACTCTTCTTCCTCCACTTGAAATGTCTTGGGATTGTTCCCGGCCATTAGACGCTCCGAAGGCCGTTTTTCAGTCTTACTTGGATATTAAATTGCTACAATGAATGATAGCTTATGTCGCGACCGGCAACATCCCGCCCCAGCTTGTTCGGCTCCGACTAATTTCCTTCTCCGCGGCCCGTTTCCAGCCCCAGTAGCTGAAGAGAAGGAGATTGAAATGCCTGCTAAAGAAATGGTCCGTCTGGACCTTCCCCATATTTTGACGCCTCTGCCCGGCCCGCGCGCCACCCAGGTGATTGAGCGCGACACCCAGGTTCTTTCGCCGTCGTACACGCGTAGTTATCCATTGGTGGCCGCGCGCGGCGAAGGCGCCATGATCGAGGACGTTGACGGGAACCGCTTTCTCGATTTCAACGCCGGCATCGCGGTGGCGTCTACGGGCCATTGCCATCCGAAGGTGGTGGAGGCGATCGAACGCCAATCCCAGCGCCTGATCCACATGTCGGGCACCGATTTCTACTACGAAAACATGGTGGAATTGGCGGAGAAGCTGGCATCGATCGCGCCTGGCGGCGGTCCCCATCGCGTGTACTTCGGCAACTCGGGCGCGGAGGCCACCGAAGCCGCCATGAAGCTGGCCCGTTATCACACCGGCCGGGACAAGTTCATCGCTTTCACGGGAGCATTCCATGGCCGGACGCTGGGCGCTTTATCGCTCACGGGGAGCAAGGTAGTCCAACGCAAAGGCTTTGGACCGCTGGTGCCGGGCGTGGTTCATGCGCACTTTCCCGATCCTTATCGCCGGCCCGATGGCATGACGGCGGATGACTACGCGGTGAGCTGCGTGAGCTTCATTGAGGACGAGCTGTTCCGCACCATTGTCCCGGCCGAAGAAGTGGCCGGGATTGTTGTGGAGCCCATCCAGGGCGAGGGCGGCTACATTATTCCACCAAAAGCGTTCCTCGAAGAACTGCGGCGTCTGGCGGACCGCCACGGCATCCTGCTGATCTTCGACGAAGTGCAATGCGGTATGGGGCGCACCGGCAAGATGTGGGCGGCAGACCATTTTGGCGTCGCGCCGGACATCTTCACAACCGCGAAAGGCATCGCCAGCGGACTGCCGTTGAGCGCCATGATTGCAAAGGCAGACATTATGGACTGGCCGCCCGGCGCGCATGCGTCCACTTTTGGCGGGAATCCCGTGGCGGTGGAGGCGGCGCTGGCGACGATCGAATTACTCGAAGGCGAATTAATCGCCAACGCCGCTCATGTAGGCGGCCACATACTCGATCGCCTGCGGCATTGGCCCAAGCGTTTCCGGCACGTCGGCGATGTCCGGGGCCTGGGGCTGATGATCGGCGTCGAAATGGTGCGCGACCAGCAGACCAAGGAGCGCGCGCCGGAGCTGCGCGACCGCATCCAGGAGTTGGCGTTCGAGCATGGGCTGTTGGTGCTGGGCGCCGGACGCAATACCATTCGCCTGTGTCCGCCGCTGGTGATCACGCGCGATCAAGCGGATTTCGCGATCGATACACTGGAAGAATGTCTCAAAGCGGTGGCGTAAGCTCCACCCGAATTCTAGACGTCGGCTGCGGTATCAACAAATACCCAGGCTCCATCGGCGTGGATCGCAATGCGAACACCCGCGCCGACGTACTGTGCGATCTGGACCGTTTTCCCTATCCGTTTCGCGACAGCTCGTTCGCCGAGCTGCGCGCGATCCACGTGATTGAACACGTTTCGGACGTGATCCGGGCCATGGAAGAATTTCACCGCGTCCTGCAGCCCGGCGGGCGGCTGTTCATCGCCACTCCGCATTACACCGACTTCAGTTCCTTCTGCGACCCCACGCACCGCTGGCACTTGAACAGCTTCTCATTTCGTTACTTCGGTGAGAATCACGGCGGCTTCGGCTATTACAGCGCGGCGCGCTTTCGCCAGGTCAAGGTACGCGTGAAACTGCTCGCGTTCTGGCGCTGGCTGGGCTTCGAATTCCTGGTGAATCACTTCCCGCGGTATCGAAGGTTTTGGGAGTATTATCTGTGCTACGTGGTGCGTGGCAAGGTAATGGAATTCGAGTTCGAAGCCGTCAAATAGCCGGCCCAAAGCTTGTGGCGCACGTTCTCAACGTGCCGTGTTCGCACTCCTGCGAACACCAAAAAGCTGGATTCGAGCGCGAGCGCCGCAATTTGTAGGCGCCTAACGCGCGAATGCGGATAGCCTAGACCGTCACCCCATAGCGCTCCCACGCCTAAAATGAGATCATCTTGAGCAAGGCGAGACCCGCCTTCGAGGAAAGGAGGACCCTGATGCGTCTTCGATTCCACGCACTCGTCTTGGCAGCCTCCGGCGCCGCTCTTCTGCTGACGCCCGCCCGAGCCGCCGAACCAGCCGCCAAGGACACGGCGAAAGCTTCTAAACCCTGGACGCCGTCGCGCACTCCCGACGGCCGGCCGGACATGCAGGGCTACTGGACTAACGCCACCTATATTCCGCTGGAACGGCCCAAGGAGCTTGGCAATAAAGAGTTCTATACCGAAGCTGAAGCAGTTGCCGTCGAGCAAAAGAGGATACAGCAGGATCACAGCCAGGCTGCGAACGACATCCACTACGACAACGTGATCTGGCAAGGCGAGAAGTACGGCAAAGGCTCGCCCAGCCTGCGCACATCCATCGTTTTTGATCCGCCCGATGGCCGCCTGCCTCCTTTGTCGCCGCAAGGCCAGAAACGCGCGGCCGAACTCGCGGAAGTGGCGCGCGACCGCGACGCCGCCGTCAGCGCGGAGAGCCGCAGCTTGGCCGAGCGCTGCATCACTTGGGGCGCCGACGGGCCGCCCCTGCTCGGCTCCACCTATAACGCCAATTTCCAAATTCTCCAGACCGGTTCCACGTTTGTGATTCTCACCGAAATGATGCACGCTGTGCGCACCATTTACCTGGACGGCCGTCCGCACATCCCTTCCAGGATCCAGCAACTGGCCGGCGACTCGCGCGGCCATTGGGAAGGCGACACGCTGGTGGTGGATTCCACCAATTTCAACAACGAAACCAATTTCCGCGGTCCGCCCGCCACCGCGCGCCAGGATATCTTCTCCAGCCCCGAACTGCACATCATCGAGCGCTTCACACGCACCAACGACGACACCATCGACTATCGCTTCACCGTGAATGATCCCGGCACCTGGACGCGGCCCTGGTCCGGCGAATTGCTGATGCGGAAAGGCAGAGGGCCGATCTTCGAGTACGCCTGCCACGAAGGAAATTACGGCCTGGTGGACATCCTCACCGCCGCGCGCAACGCCGAGAAGAAGGGCGAAAGGAAGCCAGCGAATTAATTGGCCGCCGCGCGCAAGTAGGCGAGAATCGCGTCGAGCTCCGTATCGTTGTAGGCGCCGATCACCGAAGCGTGGCGCCAGTTGCTGCCATCCGTGAACTTCACCGTTCCCGGAAGTGCGTTTCGCTCCACCGGCGGAAGCGAAGTCAGATCGTAGAACAGCGTGGTCTGTTTGCCATCGCTCAACACCAGCGCCGGCATGGATTCGCCGTCCAAAGTGCCCGTCTTCACGTTGGGCGTCGCCAGCGCCTTGAGCGCGGCCACAGAACCCGGCACTTGCGCGATGGGAGCGGCGACGGAAATTCCGAAACCCGCTACCTCATGGCATGTCGAGCAGCGTCCAAAGCCGCGCACTGCATCGGAAAATAGCCGCTGG
Organism: Bryobacterales bacterium; assembly: GCA_963713415.1. Taxonomy (GTDB): domain Bacteria; phylum Acidobacteriota; class Terriglobia; order Bryobacterales; family Bryobacteraceae; genus Palsa-89. The sequence continues at coordinate 1,524,240 of CAVQLV010000004.1, forward strand.
CCGCGCGCCGCTTCACCCGTGAGTGCGGTTTCAGTGGACGCTTTTGCTGGGCCGTTGCCGGGATCGTCAACACCATTGAGCACGGCCACATAGGCCACCACGGCCGCCAAATCCGCCCTCGACAAAGCCGCCGTGAACGAAGGCATGCCCGTGCCTGAAATGCCCCGCGTGACCACGTTCTCGATGTAGGCCTCGTTGAATCCCCGCCCCGCCAGCCGCGGAGCGCCGCTCGACTGGCCCTTCACGCCGTGACAATATCCGGTAGCGCAACTTTTCGCAAACACCTGCTCGCCGCGAGCCGCCAGATCCTGCGCCGGACACGATGCCGCTATCGCAGTCATCGCTATTGCTATCCAAAAACATTTCATCGCGATCCTTCCGGCAGTGCGAATACTACCAGCGTCGAGCCCAGCCGCCAGTCCTGGTCTGGAAACAAATTCTGAGCCGCACCGCCGACCACGGAGATATGCCAGCCAGTCGACGTAGCAATGTATTGCCGTCCATTTACCGCATACGATACCGATCCTCCGCGATGCCCTGCTCCGGTTTGATAACTCCACAGCTTCTCTCCGCTCTTGGCGTCCAAAGCGAAAAACTCGCCTTCCGGATTCCCGGTGAAGACCAGGTCGCCGGCCGTGGCGAGCATCGAAGCCAGCAGCACGTATTTATACGGCATGCTCCACCCGCGTTTGCCCGTCACTGGATCCCACGCGTCTACATGACTGTACGTGGAGCGTCCCGGAGCGAGCTTCAACGGAAACGACCCGTTCATGTAATTTTGCCCTTCCTGCGGCGGCTCATTGTTCGGCGTAATGTCCTCGCACAGTTCGAGCACCGGCACGTAAAGATAGCCGGTGCGCGGCGAATACGCCATCGAATTCCAGCTTTTTGCACCGGCCGCGCTCGGACAAATAGTGGTGGTCTTGCCAAGCTGCGGCTCATTGCGGCCCACCAAGTCTCCATCCTCGGTAACCCCGGAAATCCAGTTGCGCACCTCCGGAACGGAGAACGCCCCCAGAAATTCTCCCGTGACGCGATCAAGAACCGACGTCAATCCGCTCTTGTTCATGTGAACCAGCACCTGGCGCATGCGCCCCCGGATCTCGCGATCCATCAGAAGAACTTCGTAAGCCGAATCGAAATCCCACTGATCGTCGTGGACCTCCTGATGGTGCCAGCGCAGCTTTCCGGTATCGGCATCGAGCGCCACCACGCTGGCCGTATAAAGATTGATGTCCTTGCTCTTGCCGGCGCCGGCCGGCAGCCGATCGGCGTCGTAAAAATCGGCCGCGGCATTGCCCGTGCCCCAATAAAGCAGGTTCAGCGCCGGATCGTAAGAACCGGTCAGCCACGGAGCGCCGCCGCCGAATCTCCAACTGTCGCCCTTCCACGTCTCGTTGCCTTTTTCGCCCGGACCGGGAATCACGTACCAGCGCCACGCCAGGCGTCCGCTCTTTAGGAACAGCGCCGTGATGTAGCCGCGATGCGCTCCGTCGCCGCCGGTGCCGCCGACGATCACTTTGTCCTTCACCACCAGGGGAGCGGCAGTGATGTTGCAGCCGCATTGACGCGCATCGTCCAGGTTGACGCGCCACACCATGCGCCCCGTCTTTTGATCCAGCGCGACAACATAGTTGTCCTTGGTACCGAACAAAACCTCCCCATCTCCCACAGCCAATCCGCGATTTCCAACGAACCCGGGCACACTGCGCGGCGAGTCGGGATATTTGTAAGTCCAGATTTCGCGCCCCGTGGCGGCATCCAACGCGAACACATGCGCCCGCGCGCTGATCAGGTACATCACGCCGTCCTGCACAATGGGCGTGGCCTGCAGATTATCCGCATAATCCCCGGTCTGAAACAGCCAGGCGGGCAACAGCGTTTTGACGTTCTGCGTGTTGATTTGATCCAGCGCGCTGTAGCGCCACGAAAATTGTGTTCCGCCGTAATTCGGCCAATCGGCGCGCGTCGCCCCGGCATCCTGCGCCGGCGCTAGGGAAATGGTGAGCACCATCATGAGCAAAGCCAGTCGAAATCGCATTGCTGCTTATCATATCTCCCCTGATCGACTTCCAAGCGATCCACATCCAACCGATCCACATCAGGGTGATGTATAAATGACAGGTATGTTTTCCTTCGGCCGCCGTTCGTTTCTCCTCTCCGCCCTGGGCGGAGCCGCTTTCGCGCAACAGCAACGCAGTTGGTCGCTCGATCAGCCGGTCCGGTATCCCGACCCGGACGTGGTCGCGCTCGATAATCGCTTCCGCCGCTACATGGTCGGCAACACCACCATCCAGCGCCTCTTCACCGGGACGCTGTGGGCGGAAGGCGTTGCGTGGAACGGCGTCGGCCGTTATCTGGTGTGGAGCGATATTCCGAACAATCGCCAGATGCGCTGGATTGAAGAGGACGGCCGCGTCACGGTTTTCCGTTCGCCCTCCGGTTTCAGCAACGGCAATACCTTCGACTTCGAAGGCCGCCAGCTTTCCTGTGAGCACGGCAACCGCCGCGTGGCGCGCTACGAATCCAACGGCACCGTTACCGTGATTGCCGACAAATTCGAAGGCAAGCGGCTGAACTCGCCCAACGACATCGTGGTGCATCCCGATGGCGGCATCTGGTTCACCGATCCCACTTACGGCATCCTCGGCTATTACGAAGGCTTCAAGGGCCAATCGGAAACCAAGGAGGCCGTCTACCGCGTGGACGGCAAAACCCGCCAGATCGAAAAGGTGACCGATGAGCTGAACGAACCGAACGGCATCTGTTTTTCGCCTGATTACAAGAAGGTTTATATCTGCGACACCGGCACCGGCCGCGAGGTTCGCGTCTACGATCTGGATGGCAACAAGTTGCGCAACAGCCAGCGCTTCGTGCAATTCCAAACAGGCGCTGCCGATGGCATTCGCTGCGATATCGACGGCAACGTGTGGTGCGGCGCCCCTCCCGGCGTTCAAGTCGTCGCACCCTCGGGCGAGCCCATCGGTGAAATTCGCCTGCCGGAAAACTGCGCCAACATCTGTTTCGGCGGCACGCGCCGCAACCGGCTGTTCATGGCAGCCAGCCAATCGCTCTACGCCGTGTATGTGAACACCATCGGAGCACACATTGCGTAGATTGCTGCTGGCCGTGCTCTTCGTTCTGCCGCTCGGCGTCCTGCCCCTGGGTGCCCAGCCGCAAGCCGAATCGAACAACATGTCGCTCGTCGGCCACAACGATCTCAACGGCAACGGCGATGGTGGCGAAGGCCTGGTGATCCAGCAATGGCCGGGCGGCCGCCGCATCCTGTATCTTGCGCACGAAGGCCAGAAAACCTGCCTCAGCATCGTGGATGTTACGCATCCCGAAAATCCCGTCCTGATCAACCAACTGCCCTCGCCCACGCCCGGCATCACGCGCTGCAATTCGCTCGGCCTTTCGGGCAACGTGCTGGTGATCGCCAATCAAGCGCTCAAGAAGGGCCAGAAAATGGCCGGCCTGTGGGTGCTGGATGTTTCCAACTTCGATCGCATCCAGAAGGCCAAGCGCCTCCAGGACATCGAGCTTTCGTTCTTCGACACGTCCGGACCCAATTCGCGCGGCATCCACTGCGTGTGGTTCGTCGACGGCGAGTTCGCGCACCTGACCACCGGCGCGTCCGACTTCGACCCAACCAATCCAAACGACGACCAGTTCTACATGATCGTGGATTTGCGCGATCCGCGGCATCCGCGCGAAGTGGGCCGCTGGTGGTATCCGGGAACGCGCCAAGGCGATGCCTGCCTGCCCGAATGTTTGCCCAAGCGCCACGCCCAATTCGACGATGGCTACCGCCCGCATCAAACCGAAGTATGGCCGGACCACCCCGACCGCGCCTATGTCGCCTACATCGATGGCGGCGCATTCATCCTGGATATCTCCGGCCTCGCCGATGTCAAAGCCGGCCGCGCGCAGACGTTCACTCCCAAGGTGGTGGGCCACACGCAGTTTTCCCCGCCCTATCCGGCCTGGACGCACACGTTTCAGCCCATCTTCAGCCGCGGCCTGGCGTTCGCGTCGGACGAAGACACGCACGATAATTGCGCCGACGCGCCAAAACTTGTTTGGTTGCTCGATATTCGCGCCGAAACGAATCCCATGGTGATCGGCACGGCACCACTGCACGCTAACGATGGCGATCTCTGTACTCGCGGCGGCCGCTTCGGCGCGCACAATCTGCACCCGAATTTTCCCGGCCCAACATCCGCCAATCTAAAAAACACAACGGTAGCCAGTTGGTTTAACGGCGGCGTTCGAATTTTTCACATCGCCGACGGACCCAAGGGCGTTCCCAATGCGCCGCCGCACCTGGAAGAAATCGGATTTTATATTCCCGCGGCGCCGCCGAAAAATCCCACGCCGACCAGCCAGATGAACCACGCCATCGTGGATGAAAAAGGCTTGATTTACGCCAACGACCGCTTCACGGGCGGGCTGTATATTCTTCGATATACTGGAGCGGTCCCGCTAGACTAAAGTGCGAATCTGGCCCGATTCCTTGGGAATTCTCTTACTGGCGCTCGCGGCGTGCACCGGCAGCGCACAGGAACGACCGCGTCTCACCCCACCGAGCATTGTTTCTAAAACCGAGCCAGAGTATTCCCTGGAAGCCCGCGAAGCTGGCCTGCAGGGCAACGTTGTTTTGCGGGTTGTCATTGCCGTGGACGGCAAGCCCAAAGATCTGAATGTCGTCAAAGGCCTTGGCATGGGCCTATGAAAAAGCCGTGGCGACAGTCAGCAATTGGCAGTTTCACCCGGGAGCCAAGGACGGCCAGCCCGTCATTGTTCAGGCACAAATCCAGGTGAATTTTCGGCTGCTCGAAAAACACTGCCGGCTAGCCAGGTGGCATCTAGCCCGGGCGGACTTTCATGTTGCGGACGGTGCAGTGCGTCCGTTTGTCCGAAAGGGCAAGGCTCCCCATGCCTCCGCCGATCCAACCAGCGCCACCGCCACGCTGAAGTTCGACATCGATGAAACAGGCTTGCCAGTCAATGTGCAGACCGAAAACTCGTCAGACGACGGGTGGGCCCACGATGTCACGGATGCAGTGCGCGAATGGAAATTCACTCCCGCTACCAAAGACGGTATGCCCGTGTCCGCCTCCTGCACTATGGAATTCGTTCGCGGCAACGCCGACCATCTCGCACCCCGACTTGACACGCCGCATTAAAGCGCGGCGTTAGAGTCTCGGCGCAAGCGCATCGTATATACTTCTCCAAGCGAGGAGGATGAATCCGATGAGACGCTACTTGCTACTCTGCGCCGTCGCGGTCCTGCTTTCCGGCCCGATTGGCTTCCTGCGCACCCGATCTGTCGTTCACGCTGCGGCAATCATGGCGCCGCGTTTTGAAGTGGATCCCTATTGGCCCAAGCCGCTCCCCAATCACTGGATTCTCGGCCAGACCATCGGCGTCTCGGCCGACCCGCAGGATCACATCTGGATCGTGCATCGCGTCGGATCGCTCGAAGCGGGAGAACAGCACGCCACCACCAATCCGCGTATTTCGCAATGCTGCGCGCCCGCGCCGCCGGTTCTGGAGTTCGATCAGGAGGGCAACCTCCTCGCGCATTGGGGCGGCCCGGGACCCGGCTACGATTGGCCTGAATCGGCGCACGGAATCACGGTCGATTACAAAGGAAACCTCTGGCTGGGCGGCAATGGCCGTGGACCGCAGAGCGCGCGCGGCGCTATCAACGGCCAGGACGAAGAGTCGAAAGCCGGCGACCAGGTAAACAGTTTTCACGACAACCAGATCCTCAAGTTCACCGAAGACGGCAAATTCCTGCTGCAAATCGGCAAGCCTGCGCACAGCAAAGGCAGCAACGATGTCGAAAATGTGCGGCTCGCGGCCAAGACTTTCGTCGATCCGAAGACCAACGAACTCTACGTCGCCGATGGCTACGGCAATCACCGCGTGATCGTATTCGATGCCGACACCGGCCGCTACAAACGCCATTGGGGCGCTTACGGCCACAAACCCAGCGATGCCGATCCCGGCCCGTACAATCCAAATGCCCCGCCCGCGCAGCAGTTTCGCAATCCGGTGCACTGCGCCATGCTATCGAACGACAATCTTTTGTATGTCTGCGACCGCGTCAACGATCGCATTCAGGTGTTCCATCCGGATGGCACGTTCGTCAAGGAAGCCTTCATCGAGAAGCAGACGCTCGGATCGGGATCGGTGTGGGACATCGCCTTCTCGCGCGATCCGCAGCAGAAGTTTTTGTATGTCGCCGATGGAGAAAATGATCGCGTGCACATCGTGGACCGCGAATCGCTTCAGGTTTTGACTACCTTTGGGGAGGGCGGCCGGCAACCCGGCGAATTCTACGGCGTGCATAGCATCGCCACCGATTCGAAAGGCAACATCTACACCACCGAAACGTATCGCGGACAGCGCGTGCAGCGCTTCGTATATAAAGGTATGGCCCCGGTAACGAGCAAAGATCAGGGTGTATTGTGGCCCAAGCACTAAGGAGAACTTGCCATGCAAATCGATTGGAAGATTCTATTTCTGGCTGGTTGCGCATCCGCGCTCCTCGGGCAGGACACGCACCCCAGTTGCAACAAATGCTCGGGAACCTATATCGGCAGCGAAGAAATCCAGGCGTACATTAAGCGGTCGCCCGCCAACGCGATGGTCACCGATCAGCAGGTTCGCGCCGTGGACGTGGGCAAAAGCAATGTGGATATTGGGGTGGTTTATCGCAGTAAAACCTCGGGCGGCGGCGCGGTGGCCGAGCATGACCTGGTGAGCGAGGTTTATCACGTGATCGAGGGATCGGCCACGCTGGTTCTGGGCTCCGATATCACCGATTTGAAGCGTCGGCCGCCGGATGATCGCGCGGTCCGTTTGCTTAACGGTCCAGGCGGGAACGGCAAGTCGATTCGCAATGGCGCAACGTATGAATTGAAGCCCGGTGACGTCGTCATCATTCCAGCCGGCGTCGGGCATTGGTTCACCAGAATCGACGACCATATCGCGTATCTGATGGTGCGTGTTGACCCCGACAAAGTAACGCCGCTCAAGGACGAAGCCGCATCCAAAGCTGATTTGAACAGCGCTGCAGCGCGATAATCCAGTGCTAGACTTTCGTTAGCGGATCCCGCGCCCGCCTCGGAGTTCTCTCTTGCGCCGTCTTATTCCCTTGTTTCTGTGTGTGTCGATTGCCGCGCTCGGCTCAGCCGTTCGCATGCGCGTAGTTGGCCAGGTGGTGGACCGATCGATCTACCCGACGGGTATCGACCTGGTGGTTCACGGCGATCGGAATCCGCTCGAGTACGATTTCCGAGTCGCCGCGCGGAGCGACCCAAACCGCATCGTGTTGGCGTTTGAGGGCGGAGGCCAGCCGGAAATAGATGCGCGCGGGGATCTCATTCTGCACGCTGGCCCAATCAGGATTCGTCAGACCAAGCCAATCGCGTACCAGATGGTAAATGGCCGGCGGCGCGAAGTGGCCGCGAGCTTCCAACTCGACCAAGCCGGGCACGTCCGCTTTCGCCTTGGCGCGTACGATACGACTCGCGATCTGGTGATCGATCCAACGCTGCTGTTCGACAATCAGTTCGGCCAGCCGTATTCGTCCGCCAGTGCGATCGCTCTCGATGCCCAGGGGAACATCTACGTTGCTGGCCAAACCACGGTTCGTCAGGCTGGATCGGCCGGCGACACCTTCGTGAACAAATGGAATCCTGCGGGAACCCAATTAATTTACTCGATTAACTTCGGCGGGAACAACGGAACGGACACCGTTTCTGGTATCGCGGTGGATTCCAGCGGCAGCGCATATTTGATTGGCGCAACCGGCTCGCCGAATTTCACCGTCACCGCGAACGCATTTCAAAAGAGCCTCATCGGAAACCGCAACGCTTTTGTGGCGAAGGTGAGCGCGGATGGTACGCACTTGATTTATGCATCCCTGCTGGGCGGCAGCTTCGAGGCAAGCGGCGGCATCGGGGTGGATTCGAGTGGCGCAGCTTATATCACGGGATCGACAGTCGACAATTTCCCGGTTACGGCCAATGCGTTCCAACAAACTCCGGGCTCGAATTGCCCTGTGAATTCCCTTTGGCTCAACTACTCGACGACGGGCGATGCCTTTGTCGCGAAAATCAGCCCCGATGGCTCATCGCTCGTCTATTCTTCGTATCTAGGCGGAAGCTGCGGGGAATATGGCTACGGCATCGCAGTGAACTCCGACGGCACCGCGTGGGTGGTGGGCTCCACATTTTCGCCCGACTTCCCGGTCACGCCCGATGCACTGCAACCCGTGTTTGGCGGCGGCTTCGGAGATGGATTCCTGGCCAAGGTTTCGGCCGAGGGCGACCGGCTCACCTACTCGACATTCCTGGGCGGCATCGACTATGACCAGATCAACGCTATCGCCCATGACAGCGCCGGCAACTTGTATCTTACGGGGTCCAGTGCGGGTTTTTCACAACCTGCATCCGCGGGAGCGTATCAGCCGCAGGCTAGCGCGCCCTGTGTTGTCTTCAATCTCGGACCGCCGATATTCAACCTCGATGGAAACGCGTTTGTGATGAAACTCGATCCCACGGGCACTGCGATCACCGGGCTTACTTACTTAGGCAGCCCGTGTTACGCATCGGGCGTGGCTATTGCCGCGGATAACTCGGATGACCCCTGGATCGTTGGTTCCGGGGGCCTCGGCTTCCCGATGTCCATTCCACTGGAAATCCAGGCCGGCGGTGGAGTGATTTCAAAACTCAGCCCGGATCTGACGCAGCTTCTTTTTTCAACCAGCTTTGCCACAGTCAATGACCTGGCGCTGGATGCTAACGGCATCGCGTACATCGCTGGCGCCGCGAGTCCTCCGGGAATAACAGGCACTGGGCCGAATGTCTCGAACCAGGCGTATGTGGCCGGCATCGATTCCAGCCCCGTTGCGGTTTCACTCGACAATGTTCTCAGCGCCAGTCCTTTTATCGCACCGTCCCAGGGAGAGATGTTGGCGCCCGGCAAGGTGATCCGCGTAGTGGGACGGGGAATCGGGCCGGCGGTGAGGACGCCAGGCGTGATCAACGCAGGCGTGATCGCAAACACGGTCGCGGGCGTGCAGGTGACCTTCGACGGCGTGGCCGCGCCGCTGCTCTACGTTAGCTCCACCGAAATCGGCTGCATCGTGCCCTATAGCATTGCGGGCCGCGCCAAGACGACATTGCAAGTGACTTACAACGGCACAGCGTCGAATGCCGTGCCAGTTGCTCTGCAGGCATCGGCGCCCGAAGTATTGGAAGTATTGAATAGCGATTTCTCGGTTAACTCGTCGGCCAACCCGGCACAGGCCGACTCCATCATCAGCCTGTACCTCACGGGCGCCGGCCAAACCATTCCCGCCAGTACCGACGGAGAAGTCTACTCGTCTCCTCTGCCGGAAGCGGGAAGCACGATCACCCTCGCAGGCCTGCTTCCAGTTACGTTCGCCGGCGCGGCCCCCGGGCTTGCCGACGGTATATTACAAGTGAATTTTCAAGCGCCTCCCGCGCAGCCGGCTGAATTCGCGAACGCGCTCACGCTATCGACGGGAGCCGCGTCCACTAACTTCATCGTTTACGTGAAGTGAGGCGGGGATACTAAACTTTCTCGTCCTCCCAAGGATTTCCCCGCCGATGCATGATCTGTTCCAGCCCGGCCGGCTTGGGACGCCACTCTTTTCCAAAGTGTTGGTCGACGTCCTCCCGATAACTCATGCGCGGTCCCGGATAACCGATCAGTTGCCAGCCAATCAGCCCCGCGTTTCCGCCATGCATCGGATCGGAGAACATGCCCTCGATGGTGTGCGCGCGCAGCAACTGGAAGAAATGCGTCTTCTCCAGCGACTGCAATTTCTGGATTTGCGCCTCCGCCGGGAGTTGGTCGAAGTTCAGTCCCCAACTTGGCGATCCCTTCGCGATACGTCTCGCGCGGATTTGCCTTGGCTTGATAGCCGTGCTCGGGGAACGATTCGACGAACGGCCCCTTGGTGTAGCGATATTTATCCGCGCCATAGGGTCCGGCCAATTGGCGGTCGATATAAATCACAACTCCGGCTTCTTTCGCGCCCGGTCCGCTCGCATCGCTGGGGAAGATTCGCTCGCAGGCCGCCGCAATCACGCGCGCTTCTGCCGCGGTGAAGAACCGCAGCGGAACCTTGACCGTCCCTTCCTGTGCCTGCAACCGGATGGGTTCGCGTGCCAGCGTGTAGAGCAGCGTGCCGCCCAACGCGGCCGCGGGGATCGTCAAGAATTCCCGGCGCTTCATGCCAGCCTCCCAGGGTTCTTCAAATATTTATTGATCATCGCGTCCATCGCCCAATATGTCATCGCCATCACCGTGAGAGTGGGATTCCCGGACGCAGTTTGCGGGAACGACGACGCGCCGACCACCCACAGATTCGGGATGTCCCAATGCTGCAGATAAGGATTCACCACGCTGGTCTCCGGCGTGCTGCCCATCACGGCGCCCCCCTGGATATGCGTGCTTTGATAATTGATCACGTTGTATCTGGCGCGCGAGGGGCGCGTGGGATCGATCTTCGCTCCCATGGCCGGCGCGATTTTCGCCGCAAGATTGTAGGCGAAGTCCCGCTGCTTATGTTCGTGCTCGGTCCAATCCAGCGTGAAGCGCAGCAGCGGATCGCCGAACTTGTCGGTGTAGGTCGGGTCCAGGTCCATGTAGTTTTGCCGGTAGGACATGTGCTCGCCGTACATGTTCAATTGGGCCACGCGGTCATGCCATTGGAGCGAAGCGGCCTTCCATTCGGCGCCCCAGTTGGATTTCGTTGTGCCCGGAGGTATGGCGCCGAAGGCACCAATGGGCAAGTCGCCGTTGCCGTTCAAGCTCAGCATGCCGTAGCGCAGCAGTCCGTCTTCGCCGGAGAGGCCGTGGTCGCCGTCAAAATCAGAGATGCGCCTGCCAAGCGATCCCGCGCCCATGAACAAGTTGAGCGGCTTATCGAAAAAGATCTTGATCCCGCCTTCCACCTGGTGCGTGAGGTTTCGGCCCAGCGTTCCCTGGCGCGTTGCCGGATCGTAGGGCGTACCGATCTTGGACAGATGGAGCAGCCGGTTGTTGTTCAAGGTGAACGAAGCCAGAATCACGGTTTCGGCGGGCTGGAAAAACTCCGCGCCGTTCGCGTCGGTGATATTGGACCCCGGTGGCGCGACCGTTCTCATGGACGATGCGGCGCACCCAGCTTCCGGTCCGCAGTTGAAAGCTCTTGTGCTTGCGCAGCACCGGCATCAGCGTGTTGCTCGGCTGCGACTTCGCTCCGATCATGCAGCCGAAGCGCGAGCAATAACCGCAGTAAGCGCAGCCGGGGCGCGAAACGCCATCGGGATTCGTGTAGTTTTCACTCAGATTGGCCGCGGGCGTCGGGTAAGGATGATAGCCGAGCTGGCGGGTGGCCTGCTCGAACAGGTGCGACGCATAGGAATGCTTCAGCGGCGGCGTGGGGTATTCATGCAAACGCGGCGACTCGAAAATGTTTCCACCGTCGATCAGCTTGCCATTCAGATTTCCGGCCTTCCCGCTCACGCCCATCATCTGCTCGGCGTACCAGTAGTGCGGCTCCAGTTGATCGTACGTCACGCCCCAATCCTGCACTGCCAGATCAGCCGGCAGTCGCGCCGCTCCATGCTTTTCGGTCAGGTGCGTTCGCAGCGTGAAAAGGTCGGGCAGAAAGCGGAAGCACATGCCGGTCCAATGCTCGCCAGCGCCGCCCACACCGGTGCCCGGATGGAACGAGCCGTACTGCCGGATGGGAACCGCCGAAGCGCGCGACGAATGGCGGTGCGTTACGGTCTCTTCGGCGATGTTCTGCATCATGCGCAGGCGGATGTTGTAGTCGAGCTCGTCCATGTCCATCGCGTAGTCGGCCAAACCGCGCGGGGCGCCGCGTTCCAGCGCCAGCACGTTCAGCGATGTCCGGGTAACAAGCTCCTTGGCCATGGCGAGACCGGTCCAGCCGCCGCCGATGATGGCGACATCCACGGGTTTGAGGTTAGTCATATGGGGTGCCAGCGCTTCGCTATTGAGGCTAATTCGATTCTACCTGCGCGTCAAGCTCCCAGCCGCCGCTCCGAGCCGCCGGGATTGGGGCAGGTTTAGTCGGTTAGGTTATCGGGGCCGGACTCGCCGATCCGCCGACGGCCGAGCACCAGCGACGAAAGGGCGAGTTTCGGGCCATTATATCGTGATACGATATAAGTGATGAAGGACTTGTCCCTGGAAGAATATCGCGCTCTGGCCGAGTTCCGCTACCAAATCCGCCGGTTCCTGGGCTTCAGCGAGGAGCAGGTTCGCGCGGCCGGTATGGAGCCGCAGCAGCACCAGCTTCTGTTGGCCAGTCAAGGGCTTGCCAAAGGACGCCACGGCGACCATCGGCGAATTGGCGGAGCGATTGCAGCTCAAGCATCACAGCACGGTGGAGCTGGTAAACCGGCTGGAGACGCTGGGATACGTCGCGCGCAAGGCTGGCAAGCAGGATCGCCGCCAGGTGATCGTGCAGCTCACAAATTCCGGCGCCAGCATTCTGCGCAAGCTTTCTCTCGCCCATCACCAGGAACTGGAAGTGGCTGGGCCCCACCTCTCCAAGGCGCTGCGTTCGATCGCTCGCCAGCACGACCAGCGGAGAAACGCGGCATGACGCCCGTTCATTCGAGCGAACACGGCCTGGGTGACTTCAGCACCGATTGGCGAGTGATTCCGATTTCCGCGCTCGCGATCGCGATCGGATTGATCGCCACTGGAATGGCCTGGGTATTGCTCCGGTTGATCGGAGTGTTCACCAACCTGGCTTATTACCATCGTTGGGGCACGGCGCTGGTTTCGCCGGCCGACAATTCGCTCGGCTGGTGGGCGCTGCTGGTGCCTATTGGCGGATCCATCATCGTGGGCTTGATGGCGCGCTACGGATCGGAACGCATTCGCGGGCACGGAATTCCTGAAGCGCTGGAATCGATCCTGATCAATGGCAGCCGGGTTCAGCCACGGCTCGCGTTTCTCAAACCGCTATCATCTGCGATCGCGATCGGCACGGGCGGCCCGTTCGGCGCCGAAGGACCCATCATCGTTACAGGCGGCGCGCTTGGATCGATGCTCGCGCAATTCTTCCGCCTCACCAGCGTGGAGCGCAAGACACTGCTGGTGGCGGGCGCCGCCGCGGGAATGTCGGCGACGTTCGGCTCTCCCGTCGCGGGCGTGCTGCTGGCCGTGGAATTGCTCCTGTTCGAATGGAAACCGCGCAGCTTGATTCCAGTGGCTCTGGCCAGCGCGACGGCCGGCGCGGCCCGCCAATATATCCTGGGCTTGGGTCCACTTTTTCCGGTCACTCCGCATCCCGCTTTCATCGGCGTTTGGGGCCTGGCGGGCTGCGTAGTCTGCGGATTGCTGGCGGGCGCATTGGCGGGTTTGCTCACCCGCGCGGTCTACGCTACTGAGGATCTGTTCCGTAAACTTCCAATTCATTGGATGTGGTGGCCTGCCATCGGCGGCTTGGTAGTAGGAATCGGCGGCTTGATCTTTCCGCAGGCGCTGGGCGTGGGCTACGACACCATCGGCACGCTGCTCAAAGGCGATGTGCCGCGCAGCACGATGATCGGCATTCTACTGGTGAAGTCCGTGATATGGGTAGTGGCGCTCAGCTCCGGCACTTCGGGCGGCGTGCTGGCTCCCTTATTGATGATGGGCGGAGCGCTGGGAGGATTCGAAGGATTGTTTCTGCCGCATCTAGGCGTGGCGTTCTGGCCGCTGGTGGGCATGGGCGCCATCTTGGGAGGGGCCATGCGCGTGCCGCTCACCGGCGTGATCTTTGCTTTGGAACTTACGCACGACGTCCATATGCTTTTGCCTTTGCTGGTGGCCACCGTCGTTGCGCATGCGTTTACCGTGCTTGGTACTCAAGCGATCCATCTTGACCGAAAAAGTCGCGCGCCGCGGTTTTCATTTAACCTGCGAGTACTCGGTGGATCCGATGGAGGTTCTATCCGCTGGTGAAGCGATGCGAACGAATCTGGTAGCGCTTCGCTCCGAGAGCACGTTGGAGCAGGTGCGCGCGATCCTGAGCACCAATCACAAGCCACGCGGCCAGTATCTTTATCCGGTGGTGGACGACGACCAACGGCTGCGCGGCGTGATCACCAGGAACGACTTGGGGAAGTGGCTGGAAGATTCGCATCCCGCCGGCGAAACCCTGGCCACGTTGGTGAAGAAGCCCGTGGTAGCGCATCCGGACGAGCCGTTGCGCGTGGTTGTATCCCGCATGGCCGAAACCGGATTGACCCGCTTCCCCGTGGTGGATCGAAGTGACGAACAGAAGCTGCTGGGCGTAATCGGGCTGCGGGACCTGTTGTCGGCGCGCACGCGGAATCTCGCCGACGAGCATGAGCGCGAGCGCGTGCTGCGGATTCGCCTGCCCGCGTCGCTGCAAAGATCGCGGTAGCCTGAAAGGCCGGGAGCCGATACAATCATCTGTGGCCGGAGGTCAAGCCATGCGGTCGAAATCGGTTCTGACTACAGCGCTCGCCATCCTTCTGGGCGCGATTGCCATTCGAGCACAGCCTCAGCCTCCGCCGGCTCCATGGCGCGGGGCGGGACCGACACCCTGTGTGGGCGCGGACGGCGGCATCTTCCAATGTCCACCCGCGGCGCGCATATTCGCGATCCGTGCCGGGCGCTTGTTCGATAGCAAATCCGGGCAGATGCTGACGAAGCAAGTGGTGATTGTTTCAGGCGAGCGCATCACTAGCGTCGGACCGCAATCGGAAGTGAAGATTCCCGCAGGCGCGCACGTGATCGACCTCAGCCGGGCTACTGTCTTGCCGGGCTTGATCGATGCGCACACCCACATGTTTAATACCCGCCGGCCGAACGGAACAACCGAAGAATCCATGTTGATCGCAGTACAAAACGTGCAGGCCGATTTGCGGGCGGGCTTTACCACAGCGCGCGACATGAGCACCCACGGGAACGGATACGGGGACGTCGCCATTCGAGACGCCATTAACCAAGGACGCATTGATGGCCCCCGGTATCAAGTGTCCACGCGCGGCATTGTATGGGGCGCTTCGCCGCCGAATCCGGCGGCTCCGGACAATCCATTGGCTAGCGCGGTGGTTCGCTCGGTTGAAGAAGCGCGTGCCGCTGTGCGCGACCAGATTGCGCACGGCGCGGATTGGATCAAGCTGTTTCCAACCGGCGCCTATTCGTTCACCGCCACCGGTGTCGCAAAATATCAGGTAACGTATCCGATGCCCGTGTTACAGGCGCTGATTGATGAGACCCATCGGCTGGGGAAGAAAACGGCGTGTCACGTTTACGGCGGCGAAGGTCAAAAGAACGCGATCATCGCCGGCTGCGACACCATCGAGCACGCCTTCGGCTTGGATCAAGAGCAGGCCGACATGATGGTTCGCAAGGGCCTGGAGTACGATCCCACCTTCGTTCGCTACCTGGAGCCGTACATGGACGACAACGACGCCAAGAATACCGGTGGAAAATATCGCATGATTCCCATTTTTGAGAAGGCTGTTCAGATGGCCGCCGCCACCAAAGGCCTCAAGATCATGATGGGCAGCGGAGCCGATGGCGCGACGTACGCCCATGGCACTCAGGCGCTGGATTTTGAGGCCTTGGTGAAGCACGGGGGCTAACGCCCGTGCGCGCAATTCAAGCGGCCACCACAATCAATGCCGAAGTGCTGGGATGGCAGGATAAGATTGGGTCGATCGAGAAAGGCAAGTACGCCGACCTCATCGCCGTTTCGGGCGATCCTCTGAATGACATCACGGAACTACAGCGCGTCAAGTTCGTGATGAAGGGCGGGAAAGTGATCAGGAACGATTGGCAATGATTTGGCGAAGACTGTTCTCATTCGTTGTTATTGGCGGCATTCTCAGCGCTGCAGCGTGCGCGGCCGAGATCAAAGTGATGACTTCCGGCGCTTTTACCGCTGCATATCGTCAACTCGTTCCCGAGTTCGAACACAAGACCCACGATAAGATCATGACGGCCTATGGAGCATCGATGGGCAACGCGCCGGACTCCATACCACGCAGGCTCCAGCGCGGTGAGCCCGTGGACGTGGTGATCCTGGCCGCTCCGGCGCTGGACCAATTGATCGAGCAGGGTAAGGTTCTCGCCGGCAGCCGCGTAGACCTGGTGCGATCCAGTATTGGAATGGCTGTTCGCGCTGGTGCATCCAAGCCGGACATTCACTCCATCGACGCGCTCAAACGTACGTTGCTGGCAGCGAAGTCGATCGCGTACTCGGATTCGGCCAGCGGCGCTTATCTCTCGCAGGAATTATTTCCGCGTCTCGGAATCGCCGACCAGATCAAAAGCAAGTGCAAGAGAATCGCAGATGAGCCGGTGGCCGCGGTAGTGGCGCGCGGTGACGCCGAGATCGGCTTCCAGCAAATCAGCGAGCTGCTCCCTGTTGTGGGCATCGATTATGTTGGCGAGCTGCCGCCGGGCGCACAGAAGGTCACCATCTTTTCCGCCGGCGTTGCTACCAGTGCGAAGCAACCGGACGCGGCCCGCGCGCTTATCGAATTTTTTGCGTCGCCGGAAGCTCAACACGCAATCATAAAGAGTGGACTGGAACCCATCGCGCAGCAAGCTCACCAAACGCGCTAGCCTTGTCGAGGTACGCCTTGTCCAGGTACGCTACACTCGAACTTTCCATGCATGAGCAAATCTCCCCGGCCACCAGCGTGAGTGGCGCAATCCAGCTTCCTGGCGATAAATCCATCTCACACCGCTACGCGATGCTGGCGGGCATCGCCGAAGGTCCATCGAAAATTTTGAATTATTCGACCGGCGCCGACTGCCAGTCCACGCTCGGTTGCATGCGCGCGCTTGGTGCGGCCAGCGAAACACAGGACGGAATCCTGTGCATTCACGGCCAGGGCTTAGATGGATTGCGCGAGCCTGCGGCTGCGCTCGACGCTGGCAACTCGGGCTCCACGATTCGAATGCTCTCGGGCATCCTGGCCGCCCAGCCATTCGTAACCACGATCGGCGGCGACGAGTCCCTGTCCAGACGCCCGATGCAGCGCATCATGACTCCGCTGGCGCAAATGGGGGCGCGCATCGAAGGTCGCGACAACCGCTTTCCTCCGCTCACGATTCACGGCTTCAAGCTTCATCCCATGGACTACACGCTGCCGGTCGCAAGCGCGCAAGTGAAGAGCTGCGTGCTGCTCGCCGGGCTCTATGCGGATGGCCGAACCACCGTCCACGAACCGTTGCGCACTCGCGATCACACCGAACTTGCGTTGCGCGAATTCGGCGCCGAGGTGGATGTGGATCGTCTCTCCATCACGGTGACGGGCCGGCCGCATCTGGAAGGCCGCGAGTTGCGCGTGCCCGGCGATCTCTCCTCGGCGGCATTTTTTCTGGTGGCCGCGCTCATCGTGCGCGAATCCAGCCTGACCATCCACGGCGTGGGGCTGAATCCCACCCGTTCCGCCCTGCTCGATTTTCTGGCCGAGATGGGCGCGCAAATCAAGATTCTGGATGTCAGTTCCACCGGCGGCGAACTCATCGGCGACGTGCTGATCCGCAAATCTCGTATCCGCGGAGGGGTGCTGGAGAAAGCGCGCACTGCCGCGCTGATTGACGAAATCCCGGTGCTGGCGGTGCTTGGCGCCGCAAGTGAAGACGGATTGATCGTCCGTGACGCGTCGGAATTGCGCGTGAAAGAAACGGACCGCATCGCGACCATTGCCGAAAATTTCCAGCGCATGGGACTGAAGATTCATCTTTCCCAAGACGGCTTCGAGGTTCCCGGGCGGCAGCAGTTTCATGCCGCGGAAGTGGACTCGTTTGGCGATCACCGCATCGCGATGGCGTTCTCGGCGGCCGCGCTGGCTGCCGATGGACCTTGCACCGTTCTGGGAGCGGATGCCGCCTCCGTGTCTTTCCCCGAATTTTTCGATACACTACATCGAGTCGCCGAGTAATTCGAAATGGCAGTCGCAGATTTAACGCTGGAGGGTTTGGTTCACGATCTGAACAACGTGTTTCAGACCATAGCGGAAAGCGCCGAGTTGCTGGAAGACGACCCCAAGTGGGAAAAGCTGGCGCACACGCTGCAGCGCAGCGCCGGCCGCGGGCATCGCATCGCGCACAGCATCCTGGAAACGAATCGCTCTGCCACCGAACTAGCTCCTATCATCGAGAACGCATGCCAGTTCTGCCAGGATTACCTGGAGTACGCCAACACGTTGAAGATGGATTTCTCGTCCGAGATCGATCCGGAGTTTCGCTTAAAGGGCGACGCGGCAGGATGGGAGCGCGTCTTCGTGAATCTGTTCTTGAATTCGGCGCAGGCCGGCGCGAAGAAGATTCGTATCCGCGCACATGGCAGCGAAATCGTGGTGAGCGATGACGGCCCAGGCATTGCGCTGGATCTGCTGCCGAGAATTTTCCATCCACGCGTGTCTACCAAGTCGATTATTTCCGGGCTGGGGCTGTACGTCGTGCAGTCCATCGTGGAACAGAATGGCGGCTCGGTGGTGGCTGCGAACGGGCTGGCAGGTGGCGCCATCTTCACGCTGAGTATTTAGCGATCTGGTTCGATCCCGAACTCAGCGCTCCTAGTAAACGTCCCGCGATGGCCTCGGCTCGCTGGACGAACAAGGCGCCCTGGTGGCCGGACACTTCGAACGCGGTTTCCCGCCACAAACTGAGCCAGCGCTCAAAATGCGGTGAACTCAAGCTCGGCAGGCGCGAGTGCGCGGCGATGGGATTGCCTTTGTAGGTGGCGGAGCCGAGCATGATGGAACACCAGAACGTCCGCATGGTTTCGAGGTGCGAATCCCACTGATCGGCGATTGCATCCTCGAAAATAGGGGCGAGCATCTCGTCCTGGCGCACCTTTGTATAGAAGCGATCTACCAGTTGTGCGATTAGCGTCTCGTTCATGTCGGCCCCTCCTGTCCGGCGTACTTCGCGAGCGCGGCTTCGTCGGTTATGAGCAGGCGCCGGCGCTTTCCGGATTTGGCGCCGGGCAAGTGAGCGATCAGGCCATCGCGCTCCAATCGAGTCAAGGTGCGCGAGACTACCTCGCGCACGGAGCCTACGTGGCGCGCCAGCTCTTCGTTGGAAAGCGCGAGATCGAATTCGAAGCCCGCGCCGGTGCGCGATCCGTTATCGCGGCCCTGCTCCAACAAGAAACGCGCCAGGCGCTGGCCCACTTGTTGCAGCGATAATGCATCCACTAAGTCCGCATGCCCGCGCAGGCGCTGGGCCATCAATTTCAAAGCCGTGAGGCCCACTTCGGGATGCTGCAGCATGAATCGGCGAATGCCGGCTTTTTCGAGAAACAGCACCGTGGTGGGTTCTTCGGCCACAGCGGTGGCAGGATAAGACCCGTCGTCGAACACGGGCACTTCGGCCAAGGTGGCTCCTTCGCGCTCAATGTGGATGGTCTGCTCGCGGCCCTGCGTGTTTACACGGAAAGCCCGAATTCGTCCGGAAGCGATCACAAATAGTCCCGCGGCTTTCTCACCTGCCAGGAACAACAGCTCGCCTTGAGCCAATTCGCGTTTTCGCGCGAGTGCAGCCAATTCGGTCAGTTCCTGAGGCTGAAGATTGCCAAAAAGTACAGTGCGTTTTAGTGCGGCTGCTTTGTCCACCGCCTACTAGCAGTATCATGCTGGAGCCTGGCCGTGCGCCGTGACTTAAGTCATATCGAAGTATTTCAGGCTCGGATAGAGTTAAGTGGAAGATACAATGCGACGATTCCAGCGGATAGTGCCGGCGGGACTGGCGATGGCTGCTTTGGCGGCCCTGACGGCGTGGGCGGCGCATGATGACGCCATCGATTATCCCTACATTCCTTACGATCACGCGGCGATCCAGTATCCGACGCGGGCGCCCGACGATGCCATCGCGCGGCTGCAGCAAAAGATGGATTCGGGCGCGGTGAAGCTGAATTTCGATGCCAAGTGGGGCTATCTTCCGAGCGTATTGAAGAATCTGGGTATCAATATCGATTCGCAAATGCTGGTGTTTTCGAAGACCAGTTTCCAGAGTCCGAAGATTTCGCCCAAGAAGCCGCGAGCGCTCTATTTCAACGACAACGTTGCAGTAGGGTTTGTGCCGCAGGGCGATTTGATGGAATTCGCCGCGACGGATCCCAAGCAGGGCATCGTTTTTTACACGCTCGATCGAGAGAAGGACGACAAGCCGAGCTTCCTGCGCAGGACTGACCAGTGCATCTCCTGTCATCTGATTCCCGGAACGCTGAATGTTCCAGGCCTGCTGGCCACTTCGGTGATTCCCGGCCCGGACGGTTCGCCGCGATTCGCCGCAGCGGCCGTGATTGTGGATAGCCGGACGCCGCTCGATCAGCGCTGGGGCGGCTGGTACGTCACCGGAACGTCGGGCGGGTTGCAACATCGCGGGAACGCGATCGCGCCGAATCCCGATCAACCGGACGCGCTGGATTTGCAGGGCACGCAGAATCTGACCAGCCTGGCAGGCCGCCTGGATACCACGCCATATCTTGCGCCCACCAGCGACATCGTGGCATTGTTGACGCTGGAACATCAGACGCGCGTGACCAACTTGCTGACGCGGCTCAACTGGGAGACGCGGATCGCGATGGCGGACGGAAAGCCGCCGGAGTTTCATGACCGGCTGGACTTTGTGACCGGCGAATTGGTGGCGTACATGCTTTTCGCGGACGAAGCCCACATGCTGGACCCGATCACGGGCGTTTCTACGTTTACCAAGACGTTCGCCGAACGCGGGCCGCGCGATAAACAAGGACGGTCGCTGCGCGATTTCGATTTAAAAACGCGTCTGTTTCGGTATCCGCTGAGCTTTATGATTTACGATCCGGCGTTCGATGCGCTGCCGGATATTGCGAAGGAACAGGTCTATCGGAAACTGTTCGATGTGCTGACGGGCAAGGATTCGAGCGAAAAGTTCGCGCGCCTGACGGCACAGGATCGGAAGGCGATACTTGAAATTCTGCGCGATACCAAGCCGGGCTTGCCGGACTATTTCCGCTCTGCCGGGGCCACCGCGCGCAGCGGCGGCTAAACAACAGCTAGGGTTGGGAAAACCAGCTCAAAAGCATCAGGTTATCGGGCCAGCGAGCGAAAACTAATTTGTCGCCGTCCGCGCCATAGAGTTCCTCGCCGGGTGTGTTTACCAGGTTCCACGTGGATGTGGCGCGGTTGAGCCGGAACACTTGCCCTACTTTTGCCTGGCGATTATATCGGTGGACGTAAGCCTGATCGTCGTCTGTCAATACCACGCCTGGGAACTCGTTCTGAGGATCCAGCTTCCAGCGCCCACGGAGGTTGCCGTTGAGATCCAGTTCCACCCATTCTCGTTGATGGCTCGTTTTGCCCGAGAGGACTTCGATGCCCACGCGATCGGCAGTTACCGTGATCCGGCGGCTCTGCCACTCGCTGTCTCCCGGCGGAAGTCCGGCAGGGAATAGCGAACTCGGCAAATACGCACCGGTTTCTTTACCATCGCTAGAGTATTTCCGCACGATCGGATAATCCGGCTGATCGGGATATTTGGTAGTGACACGCTGGTAACCCAAGGCCCACAACGAATGATCCGAGCCGAATGAGATGTGCGCGGGAACGTACTGGCCGGTATCGATGGATCGAAGCAGCGTACCGGACAAATCGCGAATATCGATGCCGGCATTCGGCGAGTCTCGCCAGGCAACGGCGAGCGTGCCGTCCGTGTCAACGGCGACCGACTCCACCGCCACCTGCCCGTTACCGTGGCCCTGGATGGAGAGGCTGAAGAGCTCGTGGCCATCTGGGGCAAACAGAGTGAGGGCGTTTCGGGGTTCGGCGGAATACAAATAGCCGTCGTAAAATCCTGGCATCGATCGGCCGAGGATAGCTGGCGCCGAGGCCTCCCGAATTGGTCCATTGGCGGGCCAAGCCGGCAGGCTGAGGAGTGCAAGAAGCGGAATGGTTCGAAACATAATGCGCCTCCAGTCACTTATTCGACGTGGCAGGGCGGCAAGGCGTGGATGAGAGCCGGTACTTCAGAACGTGCGGTGCGGCCGCCCGATCAGTTCATGCAATGCGTTCACTCCGGGGCCGCTTCCTACCAGCAGGTCTTCAGGGAATTTACGATACGACAGGATCTCGCGATAAACCCGTGGCGCAGTCAGCGAATTCAGTCCCATTCCCGCCAGGTACTGCAGACGCATATTCAGATCGTCATTCACCTGTGTGCCAGTTAACATGGGCGCAAGGTCTTCCGCTCGGCCGGCGTAGGTTGCGAGCAGATCGACGGCCGAGTGAAACCCGGTATTGGCCAGCGACGCGGCCACACCGGAGTAGGTGGGTTGATTCAGACGTTGCTGCAGCGCGTCGACATTGATCGGCGCGGGGTCAGCGCTGCCCAGCAACACCAGGTCGTACCCGTCGCCGTCCAGGAAATTGCTCCAGACCGTGGCGTTGGGAAAAACGCTGAAGAACGTCGCCAGCTCAGTTTTGACGGTTTCCTCGTCGCTCTCGTAAATGGGCAGCCATTGCGCCGCTACTCCGCCGGGATTCAAATGGCTCTTGACCATCTCATAATATTCGCGGGAGTACAGCGTCGAAGTGCCTTTCACCCACGGATGAATGGGATCGGTGGTGATGACGTCGAACTTTTCCGGGGTGATCAGGATATAGTGGCGCGCGTCGTCATAAACAACACGCGTGCGGGGATCGCGCAGGACGTGGTTATTCTCCTTGCCGAAAAATTCATCGGAGGCGGGCGGAATCAAAGGCTCCAATTCGCAGATCACGATGCTGCGGACGTCGGGATAGGGAACGAAAGATCCGGAAGTGACGCCCGCACCGAACCCAACCACCAGCACCGATTGGGGTGATGCGTTTACCAGGGCGGGAAGGTGTCCCATCATGCGTTGCAGGCGCATGTCGAGCACCGCCGATGAGGCTTCGGACTTACCGCTGACGTAGAAAAATTTCTGGTCGCCCCGTTGCGCGATCACCACCGACGAGTTGATTCCCTCGCCGACGAACACGGGAACGGTCTCGGCGTCGTTGGCTTGATCCAGGCCGCGCAGAATAGGAGCGACGCGCCGGCCATAGGCAATCGCCTGCCAGGGAACGGCGCCGACTGTGGCAGCCAGGCCCCAAGCCAGCACGGCCGCGCAACCTAGCGCCCCGGCGAACGCAGCCGTTTTCTTTGACGCGAGCGGCACAATGGCAATAATCGCGGCAGCCGCGGCCAACCAGATCAGCACTTGCTGGGAGCTTCGCGTTCCTACGGAGGGAATCAGTACAAGGCTGAACGCCAATGCGCCCACGATGGACCCGGCGGTGTTGGCTGCATAAACCTCTCCGGTCAATCGTCCGGGATCCTCACGCCTGGCGGCCGCCGCGGCTAGCGCCAATGGAAAGCTGGCGCCCCACAGCAGCGTCGCCGGGAAAATGGCGCGGATGCAGCGCGTCAGGTCCAGATCGAAGTTGACCCAGGGACTGGTGGCGAGCCACGGATCGACGGGCCACCAGGGCAGCATATAGGCCAGCGTGAAGGCGGTCCAGGCGATGGCAAGGGCCAGCAGGATCTGGCAACCAGCCAGCGCCAGGCGAGGATCGCGCACGCGGCGGGCGAGGAACGAACCGGCACCGCTGCCGGCCCACAGTCCGGTGAGAAACACGGCCAGAATGATCGAGAAGGTGTAGACGGTAGCGCCGAGCAGCAGGGAAAGCAGGCGCGTCCATACCACTTCGGCGCCGAGCGCGGTGAGTCCGGAAAATGCGATCGCCGCATAGATGAACACCACGCCGGGAGCGCGCGTCATTTGGGTATCGCTTTCTTCGCGATCCAGGGCCGTCCAGCTCTTCGTTCGGCTGGCCAGTGCCAGAGCAAGCAACGCCACCGCAACGTTGATCGTCGCCGCGATATACGTGGCGTAGCCCATATCGTGGACGCGCAGCAGATAGAAGCCGGCCAGGACGCAGCCAGTGACCGCGCCGGCCACATTGGCGCTATAAAGCAACCCCAGCCAGGAAACTCCGCGCGGCGTGGTTTCCACCCAGCGCGCGATGGCGGGCAGCGAAGCGCCCATCAGGAAGGTTGGAGGAAGCAGGCATACGGCAGCCACCGCGCCGCGGAAGCACCAGGCCCGACTAAGCCGGTGGTTGCGCCGGCGACGTAGATGCGTCCAACCAAGGGGACGCCGAACAGCGCGATGATCCCGAACGCCGCCATCCCCAACTCCAGCAGCGCGTAGACGCGCATGGGATGATGCCGCGATGAGACCAGCCGCGGCAGAGCGGCGCTGCCGAGACACAGGCCGCCCATGTAAGCCGCGAGCAACAGTCCCAGCGATACGGCCGAGGAGCCGATCACCAGTTGCAGCAACTGAAACCAGACGATCTCGTAAATAAGCGCCGCGCAACCGCTGCCGGCGAACAACAGGAGCCACGGAACAAGATAGCGATATTCGCGCTCGGCCGCTGCAGTTTCCGCCTGGACCGGTTTCGCTGGGGCGGATTCCCGGTGGATTACTGAGGAGCGCCTGGACATTACCTCATTAGCTTACTTCGCTCCACGCGGAAACGCTCGTGGGGGCAGAGTATTTAATCCCTGCCCCCACAAACTCAGAAGGTGAAGCGCGCCACGATCTGGCCCGACCTGGGCTGGGCGCCGCCGAATTGCGTCAGTCCGCCATTCACCCAGTTCACGTAGCCGAAGCCTTGCGACAAGGTGCCTCCGGGGTTGCCGTGGAGCGTAGGCGTAGCGACCGAAGTAAACGGGAAGCCGAACGGTGCGCCGTCGGCGGGCGCCTGATAGAACAGGCGGTTGAAGATGTTCTGGAATTCCGCCCGAATCTGCAGCTGGGCTCTTTCCTTGATGCGGAAGAGTCGCCCGAAGGCCATGCTTTCCGCGGGCTGGCGCTGCCAGCGAAAGTCATTGAAGTAAGGCGCGGATGTTCCGAACGTGCCATACGGCGGTTCTACCCAAGCATTCGGATTCAGCACCAGTTGCGTGGTGGGATCGAACGTGGAGTTCGGATTCACCAGGAACAGAGGCTGTCCCGGCACCCGGTCCAAGAACGTGTAGCCGCCGCCCCACAGCGCGGGGTTGTTCCCCGGTCCCCGCGGCCCAGGTTCGCGAGAAGATTGTTGGACGAGAACGGCGTTTGCAGCAATTGGCCGCTCTGATAGCGGAGCACTCCGCCGATAGTCCAATCCCTTGCCAGCCAGGACAACACCTTCCCTCCCGTTGAATCCAAGCCGAGCTTGGGTGTCGTGTAGTTGAACGCAATGATCAACTCCTGCGGGACATTGAAGCCGGAAATCTGCTTATCCAGCGCTTTGTTGAACACGTCGTTGATGAGCGGTGGCGAGGGCGTGACATAGCTGGTGTTGGAGTTGGTGCCGTTGGTGAGTTCCTTCTGCCAGGTGTAGGCCACCTGCCCGCTCAAGCCGTGCGAGAAGCGTTTGGTGACCTTGACCTGCAGCGAGTCGTACCAGGTATTTCCCATCGGGCGGCCCAAGAAAGGCGGGATGCCGTTCCACTGCGGATACGGCCGCAGCGCCTGAAGCAGTGTTTGCGTGGCGGGGAATCCCGGGTAGACGTTATTCGGATTGGCCAGGTACGGGAACCGGGCGATCACGGCCGGCGAATTGATCTGTGTATTCAGGAGCGTGGTGTCCGCGTTGTTGTGCACATTGATTCCGTCCGCCAGCAACTGCTGCGGCGTGAGCGCGTTGTAATTCAGGCTGCCAGCAGGGGCGACGGCCCACCAGGCGCCGCGGTTGCCCACATAGGCGGCATCCACCACCAGGTTGCTCGTAATCTCCCGCTGGAAGCCGATGCTCCACTGAAAGGTTCGCGGTAAGCGGCCGGTGTTGGGGCGATGGAGACGAACGGCGAGGACGGAGGAATCACGCCGGGCGCCGCCGCAACCGGATATTCGGGATTGAAATTCGGCCAGTGGACCACCGGATTACCGTAAGGGTTCCCGGGCCCCAGGGGATCGCCGTACTTCAAGTTGCCCCGCGGACGCGCCATAGGCCGCGGCGGGAATCGTGTAGAAGTCTCCGGCGCTGCTGTTTAAGCCCGGCCTGGTCGGAAACAGCCGCGTACGAAATGGCGCCGCCCGCGCGGAACACCGTCTTCGGCGTGATCTGGTAAGCCACTCCCAGGTGCGGTCCGAAGGCAAACGGATAGGCGTTGGCGTAGTTGCAGTCGCAGGTAGCCTGGTATTCCACGGTTCCCAGCCGTCCGCCGATCAGTGTGTTGGGCAGGGTGAAGGCGGCATTCTGCATACGGCCATATTGCTCTTTCCAGAGGATGGCGTAATCCCAGCGCAAGCCATAATCGAAGGTCAGTTTCCGCGTGATCTTCCAACTGTCCTGGATGTAGATTCCATAGGAATGGGTACCCAAGCCGCACGTCGGCGGGCGCGGCTGTCGACACGCGTGTTGGCGTCGCCCAGGAAGAAGCTGGCGTATCCGAATCCACTGCTCGCGAAATTCGCAAAAGGCTGTCCGTTCTGCCAAGGGTCGGCAGTCTGCTGTTGGGCGAAAGCGAATTGCCCGTCGGCGCGGCTGCCGTTGATGCTTTGGATGCCCTCAAACAGCGCGGTTGCGCCCAGCTTGTAGGTATGGTTGCCATGCACCCAGGTCAAGTTGGCGTTAAAGGTCGGCTTATAATCGTTGGCCTCCGGCGTGAGAGTGAACGCGACGCCGGTGTTGGTAACGGCAGGGAATCCGCCGCCGCCGCTCCAGCCGCCGCCGTTGGTGCTATACATTCCCGCCATATAGGGGAAGAAGTTGCTCGCGGTGAACGGAACGCCATCGGGAAACAGTTGTCTTCTGATCGTAGGTGGGAGCGGTCTGTGGATTGGACGTGTGCAGATAACCGGCGCCGAGGTGCAAAAGCAGGGTCGGAGATGAGCGTCATATCCAGGTTGAGGCGGATGGTCTGCGACTAGCGCGTTCTGCGGCTGCAATGCGGTATACGGTTCGGTGAAGCCGTTGTTCTGGGGCGAGAAGGTCTTGGTGGCGGAATAATATCCGGACAGCTTGATCTTCTCGCTGATCAGTTCGTCCATTTTGATGGAAGGAATGGTCGTGTGGCGGAAATTCGAGTAGCCTGGCGCCGTGTAATTGAACACGCCAGGCGTGTTCGGCATCGGGATCATGTTCTGAATGATCAGCGCGGTGGGATCCATCTCGCTCTTCGGAATCGTGTTGTTGGGGAACGGGCTGCGGACCACAGCGCCATTCACGGTCCGGTTGGTGCCGGGATCGAATATCTCGTTCAGGCAAACCGTCTGTCCGGCCGGATCGGGGCCATTGCACGTAGTGCTCGAGGGCCGCGCTGAAGTCCCCATTGCGCTGGGCCGCGGTGGGCACGATGCCGTAGGTATTGCTGGTGAAAGCGCTTTGCCGGAACTGCTCAAAGCTAAAGAAGAAGAAGGTCTTGTCGTGACCGTTGTAGATTTTGGGAATCACTACCGGGCCGCCTAGCGTAACGCCGTAATCGTTTTGCCGGATCGGGTTGCGGATGAGCTGGCCATCTTTGGACGGGTTGATGGTGCCCGCGTTGGTGAACGGCGTGCCGGCGTTCAGGACTTCATTCACGAAATAATCGTACCCGCTGCCGTGAAGCTGGTTGGAGCCCGATTTCATGGTGTAGTTGAAGTACCCGCCACCCGCCTGGCCATATTCGGCGGCGAAATTACTGGTTTGGATGGCCACCTCCTGGATGGCTTCCATGCCCGCCTGGTTCACCTGGTTCTGCTGTTTAAAGAATCCGTTGGTGGCGTCCTGGCCTTCGATGTTGATGGACTGCGAATTGGAGGGCATCCCGTTCACGCGCAGGATGGCGTCGGTTGAGATGCGCGCTCCAGGCAATAATTCGACCGCCGACAGCGGGTTGCGGATATTGCCCAGGCTGTTGGCGGTTCCGATGCTGGCCGCCGCGCCGGTGAGCGTGAGAATCGGCAGCTCGTCCAAGGTCTCGGTGGAGACGTTGTGGCTCACCTCGCCGCCTTCGGTTTTGAGCAGAGGAGCGGCGGCTTCCACCGTGATGGATTCGGTGTTGGAGCCCACTTCGAGCGTCACGTCGATGCGCGCGTTTTCGGCCACCTCCACCTGCAGTCCCTGGCGGACGTACTTCTTGAAACCAGGCACGGTTACCGACAGATCGTAAGTGCCGGCGGGCAATTGGGCAATGGTGTAGTTGCCTGTTCCCGAGCTCGCGGTGGGATATACCGCGCCCGTATCGACATTCTTAGCCTCGATGGCGGCAGCGGCGATTACGGCTCCGGCCGGATCTGAAATTGTACCGGTGATGGTGCCGCGATCGGTCTGAGCAAACGCGGCTGAAACGAGAAAAAACAAGCCAATACAGCAAATCAGTCTCTTCACAAACGAGACCCCCGTCTACGTGGATTTAAATCCGAGACCCTACACCCGAATGTGTTGAAAACTGGCAGAAGTTTATCCCAAGAAGCGGGGGAGAACAATGCGTGTTACGGAGAATTGACTGGAAATTGCCGATGACTGAAAAGCGGATCTAGAGCAATTCTAGGCAGGGACATTCCGCGTCAAGGGTGGTCAACGGCCACTCAGGCGCTGAGACGAGTGCCGTTCAGGGACGCTTAAGGGGCAGGTCGCAAGATCCGTGCGCCACGAAAGAGGCACCGCAAAATTACGACAGCAGGTTCAGAATGTGAAACGCGCGATTAACTGGCCGCTGCGGGGCTGGGCGCCGGCGCCCTCCACGTAATTCACGAACCCATAACCGGCCGACAACAGACCGCAGGTAGCACCGATGCAATTGCCTTTAGACGCCACCGTCTCAGGGGTGGTGGAGGGAAGGCCGAAGATTCCAACGCCATTCGCCGGCAGAGAGTAGAACAGCCGGTTGAAGATGTTCTGGAATTCGGCGCGGATCTGGAGCGACATGCTTTCCTTGATTCGGAAAATTCGGCCGAAGCCGAGCGACTCAGCCGGCTGTCGTTGCCAGCGGAAGTCGTTGTAGTAAGGCGCCGAGACACCAAACTGTCCTGCCGGCGCGTCGGTCCAGGCGGCCGGATTCAGAACCAGCTGCGAGGTTGGATCGAAATGGGAATTCGGATCCACCAGGAACAAGGGCTGGCCGGGTACGCGATTTTGGAAGGTGGTGCCGCCGCCCCAGAGCGCGGGGTTGTTGCCTGTTCCAACGCCCAACTCGGTCAGAAGATTATTGTTGGAAGCGGGCGTCCGGATCAACTGGCCGCTCTGGTACCGCAGCAGTCCGCTCAAGCTCCAGTCGCGCGCGAACCACGAAACCGCGTGCATGGCTGCTCCACCACCACTTTCCCATTTGGGAGTGGTATAGCTGAAGTTAATGATCAACTCCTGTGGAATATCGAATCCGGAGATTTGTTTGTCGAGCGCTGGATTGAATATGTCATTGATGAGCGGAGCGTCGGGCGTCAGATAGGATGTATTGGAGTTGAGGCCGTTGGTCAGCTCCTTTTGATAGGTATACGCGACCCCCGCAGTCAGCCCGTGCGAATAGCGTTTGGTGAATTTCACCTGGAGCGAATCGTACCAGGTGTCCCCATCTGGAGGGCCCAGGAAGGGCGGGATACCGCCATACCATTGCGGCTCCGGCACCAATGCGGCAATCAGCGGCTCCGTAGCCGGGGAATCCTGGGTAGACGCTATTCGGATTTGCCAAGTTCGGGAAGCGCGCGATCACGGCGGGGGAATTAATCGGCGTGATCAGAAGCTGTTGGTCCACCGGATTCTGAATGTTGATGCCGTATTTCGACTGCAATGTCTGGGGCGAGACGCCGTTGTAATTCTCCTGAGACAGCAGGGGCGCAGTCCACCAGGCGCCGCGATTTCCCACATAGGCTGCCTCAATGACCATGTCCTTTGCAATCTCGCGCTGGAAGCCGATACTCCATTGAAAGATTCGGGGAAGGCGAGCGGCGTTGGGAGCGATGGAAATGAACGGCGAGCTCGGTGGAACTACGCCGGGAGCCGCTGGCGCTGGGTACTGCGGAGTACTCGGGTTGTAGAAGCTGTTGAACGTCAGGACCGGATTGCCATAAACGTTGCCTGGAGCATACGGATCGCCATTCTTAAGAATCGCGGAGGGTAATCCATACCCTGGAGAACCCAGCGAAAGGAAGTCCGGGACACTGACGTTTAAGCCTGCCTGATCCGCTCCGGCTGCATAATTGATGGCGCCGCCGGCGCGGAACACCGTCTTGGGTGTAATCTGCCAAGCCACTCCCAAATGCGGTCCGATGGAAAATGGGTAGGGACTGGAGAAGCTGCAATTGCATGTTTGCCCATATTCCACTGTGCCAAGCCGTCCGCCGAGGGTTGGGTTGGGCGCGGTGAAGTCGGCATTCTGCATACGGCCGTGTTCTTCAGTCCACAAGGTGGCGTAATCCCAGCGCAAACCGAGTTCGACGGTGAGGGTGTGGGTTACTTTCCAGCTATCTTGGAGATACAGTCCATAGGAATGCATGCCCAGCCGCGTACCTGTCTCGGGCGGGGCCACTTGAAGACCGCCGGCCAAGCCAAGCAGGAAGCTGGCATAACCCATTCCGCTGCTGGCGAAATTCGCATAATTCTGGCCGGATTGCGCGGGGTCGGCGGTCTGCGCCTGGCCGAATTCAAATTCTCCATTCGCGCGGCTGCTGGTGATGGTCGGAATGCCCTCGAACATCGCCGTCGCACCCAGCTTGAAGGTATGGTTGCCCTTAATCCACGTTGCGTTGGCGTTAAACGTGGGCTTTATATCCTCTTGGAAAGGCGCTTCAAAAAACGAAGCTGTGTCGGTGCTGGCGGGGAAGCCACCGCCGCCGGTGAAGCCTGAAAAACCAAAGGCATTAGCATTCAGTCCGGACAGGTAGGGGAAGTTTTTTCCAGGGAACGGAACGCCATCGGGAAACAGATTGGATTGGTCGTAGGAGGGAGTGACCGATGGATTCGTGGTGTGCAGCAAACCCGCGCCGAAATGCAGCAGCAAAGTGGGCGTGACCGTGTCGTCCAAATTGAGGCGTACGTCTGCGCGAGAGAATTTTGGACTTCCAGGGTGGACAGCGGCAATTGCGCCCCGCTGAAACCGTTGTTCTGGGGCGAATACGTTTTAGTCGCCGAATAGTATCCGGACAACTTTAGCTTGGAACTCAGCAGTTCGTCGATCTTGATGGAGGGAATCGTGGTATGGCGGTAATCCGAATAACCCGGGACGTTGTAGTTAAAGAAAGGCCCAGCCGCGGGGTTATTGGGCGCCGGGAACAATTTCTGAATCAACAACGCCGTCGCATCGAATCTGCTGGCCGGAATGGTGTTATTCGGGAAAGGGCTCGTTACTGGCGTGCCGTTCACAATGCGGCGAGTAGAAGGGTCGAAGATCTCATTCGCGCATACCGACTGGCCGGCAGGATCATGGGCCATGGCAGCCAAGGACGGCAGCCGCGGTACCTGAGTCGGCGGCGAAATTGCCAGCCTCTTCCGCCGCGGTGGGAACTTGGGAAATCGCGTTGGTGGTGAAGTTGGTCTGCCGGAATTGTTCAAAGCTGAAGAAGAAGAACGTTTTGTCGTGACCGTTGTAGACTTTGGGAATGTCGACCGGGCCGCCCAGCGTAAAGCCATAATCGTTCTGGTGAATCGGGTTACGAATGTTATAGTTCGGATTGGTCGGATCGACGGTGAACGGTAAGCCCGCATTCAGGACGGTGTTCGTTAAATAGTCGAACCCGCTTCCATGCAGCTGGTTGGTGCCGGACTTCATGGTGTAGTTGATGTAACCGCCACCCGCCTGCCCATATTCGGCGGCGTAGTTGCTGGTTTGAACAGTCACTTCCTGGATAGCGTCCGCTCCCTGCTGATTGATCTGGGTGTTCTGCTTCAAAAATCCATTGCTGGCATCCTGGCCCTCCACGTTGATGGTCTGTGAACTGGAGGGCATGCCGTTTACACGCAGCGTGTTATCAGTTGCGAAGTCGGTGCCTGGCATCAGTTGGAGCGCAGACAGCGGGTTCCTGATATTTCCCAGCCCGCTGCTGTTTCCGAAACCGGGAGGCGCGCCAGTGAGCGTGAGAATTGGCAAATCGTCCAAACTTTGGTGGGGATGGTCGTAACTGACCTCAGTGCTTTCGGTTTTGAGCATGGGAGATTCGGCGTTCACGACGACGGACTCCGTCGCGGCGCCTACCGCCAGAACGGGGTCGATACGGTCAATGGCATAAGCCTCGATGCCGATGCCCGTCCGAACATATTTCTTGAATCCGGGAACCGTAACCGAAAGCTCGTAGGTGCCAATGCGGTAATTGGGCGATGGTGTAATTGCCGGTGCCCGTAGAGGCTGCTGGATAGACGGCGCCGGTAGCCACATTCTTGGCTTCGATCGGCGCGTTGGGAACCACGGCTCCCGCCGGATCGGTGATTGTGCCGGTAATGGTGCCGAGATTCGACTGAGCGAACGCGGCGGAGGCGAGCAGAACAATGCCTACTGAGGCAAACAGAGTCTTCACAACCGATACCCCCATCTACTTGGATTCAAATGCCAACGCAGAAGCAAATCAATAAATCTGGCCAAGTCTATCGCATGGACAGATAGGCGACAATCTATTCCTGGGAAATTTGACGCTGAATTGACGCTGACCATGAATTGACGCTCTTTTGTGAATCTGGCCTCGGCTCTTGCCTGCACTGTCGGCTCTTACCTACACTTCGGCTCTTACCTACACTTCGGCTCTTACCTACACTTCGGCTCTTACCTACAATGGAGCGTCCAGGATAAATTGAAACCAGTCTGTCATGACGCCATCGACACAGGATCGCTTAAACGCCGGCCAGCGAGCTTGGCCACTGTTTGCGGGGATGCGGCCGCTCCAGCGTGGCCGCGCGCTGCGCGATGCCGTGGCCGGAGTAGAGTTGGCTGCTCTGAGCATTCCGCAGGCGCTGGGATACACCAGCATTGCCGGCATGCCCGCCGTCACGGGATTCTACACGCTCTTGCTGCCGCTTTTGGCGTTCGCAACGTTTGGCTCGTCGCGCTACCTGGTGGTGGCGGCCGACTCGGCAACCGCGGCGATTCTGGCCGGAGGAATTTCGGACATGGCGCCGGTCGCCAGTGCGAAGTATGTAGCCCTGGCGGGAACCGTTGCGCTGCTGACCGCCGGATTCCTGCTGGTGGCGCGGCTGCTAAAGCTCGGTTTCATTGCCGACTTCCTTTCTCAAACCGTGCTGGTGGGATTTCTCACAGGAGTGGGATTTCAGATCGGCATTGCGGTGCTCGGCGAAATGCTTGGCTTGGAGGTTCACGCGCACCGGACAATCGTGCAACTAGGCCAGGTGTTGCACGATCTGGCTCACGTGAACCTGCCGTCTCTGGGCCTCTCGGCGGTGGTGGTGGCGGGCGTGCTCATGCTAGGCCGGTTCGCGCCGAGATTCCCGGTCCGCTGATCGCCGTGGCAGGAGCAATCGCGGCCAGCGCGGCTTGGAACTTCGCGGCGCATGGCATCGCTGTGATCGGGCCGGTGGCGGGCGGCTTGCCGCATCTGGGACTGCCCGATGTAAGCTGGCACGAGTTGGAGCTGCTGGTTCCCGTTGCGGGATCGTGCTTTGTGATGATTGTCGCGCAGAGTGCGGCAACCGCGCGCATTTATGCCGCGCGTAACCATGAGCCGCTGGATGAAAACGCGGACCTGGCGGGCCTGTCCGCGGCAAATGCGGCGGCGGCACTCAGCGGCTCGTTCGTGGTAAACGGAAGCCCCACGCAAACCACCATGATGGAAAGCTCCGGGGGACGGAGCCAGGTGGCGCACGTTGCTACCGCGGCCGTGGTCGCGCTGGTGCTGCTCTTCTTGACCCAGCCTTTGCGGTACCTCCCGAAATGCGTTCTGGGCGCCATCGTGTTTATCGTGGCCATCAAGCTGGTGGACTTGCGCGGACTCCATGCAATCCGGCGCGAGAGCCCCGGCGAATTCTGCTGGCCGCGACCACGGCCGGCGTGGTGGTGCTGGTGGGCGTGGAACAGGGCATCATCCTCGCCATGGTTCTGTCGCTGTTGCGCATTGTGCATCACAGCTACCATCCGCACACCGCGGTGCTCACCAAAGATGCAAGCGGAACATGGCAGTTAAACCCGGTTGTTCCCGGGGCTGTGACCGAGCCAGGAGTAGTGGTCTACCGCTTTGGCGCCGCTCTGTTCTACGCCAATGCCGGCAGGTTTGCAGAGGAGATCCAGTTTGCTGCGACGCCGTTCACCAAAGCGTGCGCTGGCTGGTGGTGGACGCCGGAGCAATCACTCACGTGGATTACACCGCCGCGCGCATGTTGCGTGAACTTCACGAAGATCTCGCTCAACAAGGAGTGGAGCTGGTATTTGCGCACGTGCAATCGGACCTCAAGCCCGACTTGGACCGGCATCATCTGACTGAAGTGATCGGCGCGGATCGGATTTTTGATAGCCTGCACACGGCTCTGGACGCTTATCACAAGAGCGTCACGTAACGCTCAATCGTCCCAGCTGCTGAAGCGCGGCGAGGGCTGCTTGGGATTCCGACTGACTGAGTGATCGGCGCGAATCGGATTTTTGATAGCCTGCACACGGCTCTGGACGCTTATCGCAAGGTCGTCACAAAGCCGTGAACACTTCTAGCTTCGCCGCGCAGATAATCGAGTACCCCAGACTGCCTTGCTGAATCGCGGCGAGGGCTGCTTGGGCCATTTGCTTGGCCGCCGACAGGTCTGCATTCGGCAGCGCGAGCTTCTTTAGCCCCACCATGATCTCGGCTCCGAGCAGCTTCATCCGGATCTGGTTCACCATTTCGAGAAGCGCATCGTTGTGCTGTTCGGTATGCTCCACGCGAAAACCGGCGGCGCTGAGATATTGAACGTAGCTTTCCACGGGCTGAGCGTCGGCAATGCAAGCGATCCAGGCCAGCAGGCTGTCCAATTCCTTGGGCAAAACCGGGCCGCGCGTCAGATCGCTCAGGCCTGCTCGGCCGCCCTTGCGCAGCACCCTTGCGAACTCATGAGCGGCGGCAGGCTTGTCCGGAAACGTGCAGAACGCGCACTCACAGATGACAGCGTCGAAAGAGGCATCGTCGACAGGTAAGCGCTCCGCATCGCCTGCTTGAAAACTCACGCGCGGATATGCACCCTTCGCCGCCGCGGCAGCATTCGCCTGCTCGACGTTTTGGCGGCTGTAGTCGATTCCCAGCACCTCGCAACCAAAGCGCTCCGCGAGAAACAGAGCGCTGGTGCCCTTTCCGGACGCGATGTCCAGGACGTGCGATTGGGGCGTCAATTGCAGGAGCGTCCCCAACCGTTCGGTGAGCTTTACACCGCCGGGATGGAAGGAATCGCCCAAGAGCAGCTTTGCGAAATCGCCTTCATAGAGCTGGGCGCAGCACTGTTTCAAAGTTTCCGGCGGAGTCATAGCGATACCAGTGATGGGAACATCATGGGATCAGCACGCGCAGACCGTCCGCCTCGGCTTGGTGGTGGAAGTTAAACGTCACCGGCTTGGGTTCGTACTTCCGCCCCTCGGCGCGGGCGCGCCGCCGTTCGGGCTCAGCGGCTTCCAGTTGGGCTCTCGCTTGCTCGCGATAGCCGATGGTGTTGTACGCGCAGAACGGAATCTGTTTGCCGCCGGGCAGGAGAAATTCCTTGCAGCATTTCATCAGATTTTTCTGATTAAACGTCCAGGGATCCATAAAATCCTGAAGCATAATCATGATCATGTGCTGCGCGATGTCACCCACGGTAAAGCTTTCCGGAATCCCGCAGGCCTGGCACGAGAATGCCAGCTGGTCAGCCGATTTTTGCGAGCCGGCCACCGAAGACGAAGACCACAGGCCTTCCAGCGCACCCTTGATTTCGAGGCTGAAATCCGGCATGACTCGGTTGGTGATGTAATCCAGGTAATCGTAGACGTTCACAATTCTGGGCAGCGGCGTCACTTGTTCGCCATCAATGAACGCGTACGTCACGGAATTGCAGGTGGGAAAGCAACATGGGACCGGGACAAAATCGCTGATTTTGAACTTTTCGGCGGTTTGCGTTTCGATCAGGCGAAGAATATCCGGAATGGTCATGCGCTGCATCGGATCGTGAGCGGTGTGGCGGCCAGCATGGAAGGCGGGTTGGAAATTAATTCCGCGAATGGCCGGATGCCGGATGGCGAAATCGATGATCTTGCCGATCTCATGTTCATTGACGCCGCGCTCGATGGCGGGGACGATGGTGACGTTCAGGCCGATTTGCGCCAGCCGGTCCAGAGCCCGGAGTTTCTCATCGAGAATATCCGGCTCGCCGCGCAGGATGCGGTACGTTTCCGAGTCGAAGCCATCGAACTGGAAATACAGCGAAGGCCGGACCTGGTTGAGCTGTTCAAGAAAGCGGTCATCCTTCGCAATGCGTTTGCCATTGGTGTTGATCATGACGAAGCGAATGTCGCGTGCTTTGGCCGCTTGCACGAAATCGATGATCTGCGGATGAATGGTCGGCTCGCCGCCCGAGAACTGCACTACCTCCGGATTCCCCTCCGTGCGCACGTAATCGTCGAGCATCTGCTCCACTTCTTCCAGCGTCAGGTTGAATCCGGGACTGGCGTCGGAAAAACACAGCGGGCAATTCATGTTGCAGGCGCTGTTCACTTCGATGATGCCGAGGCAGGCGTGCTGCTGATGCTCCGGGCACAGTCCGCAATCGTACGGACATCCATCGTGGACTTCTGCCACTGAAGGCCAGTGGTATCGTTCCTGGCTTGTTATAGCGGCCTTGCGACGTGTACGCCTCGGCATCGGCGTAAACCAGCGCTTCGAACGGTCCGCAATCCGGGCAGCGTTTGCGCATGTAGACTTTGTTGTCGCGCAGCAGCACCTTGGCATCGATCACCTTGCGGCATTGGGGGCAGATGCTGCGGGTCAACTCATAGAAGACATAATCGGCGTCTTTTTTCATAAGCTCCTAACGGATGATCTTCGAGAGTCCCCGAAGGATGGTGCCCGAGGCGCCGGACAACGATTCCTCGATCGCCATCTCGGCGGCGAGTTGCTGCACGGCGGTCGAATAGGTGGGATACGCGTGTATGGCGCCGGCCAGATCCGAGACTTTCATGTTGTGTTTTATGGCGACGATCAATTCGGCGATCACTTCACCGGCGCGTTGGTTTACTACCGTCGCTCCCACCAGGGTCCCATTCTTTTTGGCAATCAACTTTGTGAAGCCGTCATGGTCATCTTCGCAGATGGCGCGGTCGGTGCGGTTCATGTCCCAACGGGCGACTGTTATGCTCTCCCCGAATTTCGCTTTGGCTTGTTCTTCGGTGAGGCCGACATGTGCGACCTCCGGATCGGTGAACGTCACCCACGGAACAAGATCCGTGAGGCCCGAGTTTGCGCCGGGAAGCAGCGCGTTGCGGACGGCCTGGAAGGCTTGCCATCCCGCGAAGTGGGTGAATTGATATCCGCCGGTGACGTCGCCGGCCGCATAGATGTGTTTCACGTTGGTGCGAAGTTGATCGTCAACCGGAACTCCGTTTTCCGAATACTCGACACCAGCTTTTTCCAGATCGAGACCCTGGACCGCAGGGTTTCGGCCGCAGGCGATGAGCAGGAGGTCGCCGCGGGCTTCTTCAGAGTCGGTGGCTACAATGATCTCGCCGCTTTCTTTGCGGGCGGACTGCGCTAGGCCCCACACGAGTCGGATTCCTTCGCGCTCAAAAAACTGTTGCATCAACTCGCGAGCTTCCGGCTCGTCTTTCGGCAGCAAGCGATCGGCAATCAGGCTGACCTGCACGCCGAAGCGCTGGTAGGCCTGTGCCAGTTCCATCCCAACTGGGCCGCCTCCTACCACGATCATTTTCCGCGGAAGCCGGTCGTTATCCAAGATCTGTTCGTAGGTGACGAACGGGACCTCATTCAGTCCGGCGATGGGCGGGATTCGAGGACGTGCGCCTGTCGTGAGCAGAAATGTTTTCGAATGGATCGAGCTGCTCGCCGGCCCGGATAGCGGTCGCGTCGACGAATTGCGCGGCGCCTTGGATCACCTCGATCCCTTGTTTTGCGAGTTCGTCCGGGCGTCTCAAACCGATAGACTTGCTCGATGCTTGGCGCACATAGCCGCGAACCTTCGCCATGTCCACAATGGGCGGATCGGCCGCAATGCCGAAGCGGGAAGCCGTTCGGATTTCATGCGCCACCTTCGCCGCCTTCAGCAGCGCCTTGCTTGGAACGCAGCCCGTCCAGGTGCAGTCCCCACCGATCCGGCTTTTCTCAACCACGGCTACCCGGGCGCCAAGCTGGGCCGCAAAACCGGCAGCCGTCAGACCTCCGGAACCTGCACCGATGATTACCAGATCGTACTCAGGCGCCGCCATGCATAATCTCCGCCGGATCCAGCCGGGTTAGAAGCACGATTGCGACCAGGGCCATCACCGCGGTGCCATAGATCAGGCCATCCACTGCGAATCGATCGCCCAACGCCGCGGCCAGGAGCGAGCCGGCGATGGCGCCGATGCTCAGCAGCGCGGAATAGATGCCCATGGCCGCGCCGCGTCCTGCTTGCGCGCCAATCGCGCCCGCCAATAGCGACAGAGCGGCAGGAGTGAATCCGCTTTCCACCATGATGCAGAGAGCGGTTGCGATGCCGATCGCCCAGCGCGTCAGGGAGGATTGGCCGCCTGCATGGTTCAACAAAAACAGGCCCGCGCAGACCGCGAACATGGCCGCGAGTGCGATTCGCAGCGCGCGCAGGATCGGCATCCTTGGCAAAACGACGCTCCACGCCGTGACGCCCGCGCCGAATACCAGAGAATATCCGAGGAGCAGCCAACCGACGCGCTCCGGCTGATCGGCGAATATGCCGGCAAGAAATTGTGCGCTTCGCACTTTCTGAGTCAAAAGGAAAGTGAGTGGTCGGCCCCAGCCACAGACCAACGATGGAATTGACGCAGAGCCACACTGGCGCCAAATGCCGCAACGACGGCTGGCCTCAGCGCCCGCCAAAACCCCGAAAGCGCTTGGTGCGCGCCGTGACCTTGGCTGCCGGCCGCTCCCACGTAGAGGAGCACAGCGCACAGCAGATAGATGGACGCAACGCTCGCGAACGCCGCTGTGTGGAAAGCGTGCCAGAGCTGCGCGCCAATCAATCCGCCGAGGGCGAGTCCCGCCAGCAACGATAGCTCAAAGTAACTCATCGCGCGGGCGCGCAAGGCGGGATTGGTTTCGGTAAGGTCGGTGATGTGCGCGAGCAAAGGCGGAGCGACGGCGGCCGCGCCCAGTCCCTCAATGGCGCGGCTGAGAAAGAAGATACTGACCCATCCCGTCATCCCGAACATTTGCGTAGCAATGGCGCCGAGCAGCGCGCCAGCGGTCATTAAGGCTCGCGGCGCGATTGCATCGGACAACATACCCATCGGCACCGCGGCGACCAGCTCGGCGCCGAACGAAACAGCGCCCAAGGTTCCGACTAATGCCGCATCCACACGCGCTCCGCGATTGGCGAGATCGGCGAGATACAACCCAACCAGTACGCCGCTCGCTCCCCCGGCAATTCGCAGCAGAGCGTTTCCAATGAGCGCAATCGGCAGCCGGTGACGCGCGCGGGCGAAGGCTGCGACACCTGCGCGAGCGTCGGGACTGTGTTCCTGCATAATCGTCATGGGGACGCGCTCTCTCTTATAGAAGACCACGGATGGCGAAGATTTCGGACCTTAAGCTCGCGTATCAGCTCTTCATGAGAGCGTACCCGTACCGAAGAGTCGACTGGCGTCCTGGCGCGCGCTTGGAGAAGCCGCTACGTGATGCTCGCGTGGCGGTGGTCACAACCGCTGCTTTCTTCCGGCGGGATCAGCCACCATTCGACACTTCCATTCGCGGAGGAGACCATTCGTACCGAGTTATTCCCGACGACACCGATCTAACTACGCTCGGGATCGCGCACCGAAGCGACGCCTTCGACATCCGCGGGATTGCGTCGGACAAAAATCTGGCGCTGCCGCTGGATCGGCTGAAGACGCTGGCGGAGAAAGGCGTCATCGGCTCCATTGCACCTCGCCATTTCAGTTTCATGGGATCGATTGCCGCTCCGGGCCGGCTGATCGCCAAAACTGCTCCAGAAGTTGCTGCGATGCTGCGAGAAGATGGCGTGAACGCTGTCTTGTTGACGCCGGTTTGACCGATGTGTCATCAGTCGGTCGGACTGATCCAGAGCGTCATCGAGAAGGCGGGCATTCCCACCGCGTCGGTTACGCTGCTGCGCGAGATCACCGAGCGCGTCGCGCCGCCACGGGCGCTGTTCCTCGACTTCCCTTTGGGTTACCCACTCGGCGTCCCGAACGATGCCGCGATGCAAACACGGATTCTGATGGCGTTACTCGCGCTGCTTGCCCAGAGCTTCCCGCCCGCCCTTATTCTTTCTTCTTCAGAGCCCCGTCGTTCTCACGTATGAAATTTCGGATTTCATCCGCCATGCCCAGCAGCTTTTCCCACTGCTCCCGATACAGGGTGACCGGAAAACGCCCCAGTCCGTAGACCGACAGCCCGCCCTTCTCGCTCACCTTCAGCGACATCTGCCCGCGCGGCTTTTTCAGGGATTGATTTTCGGCGCGCAGCCGCTCGATCTCTGCCTTGAGTTCTTCTTCCGATGCCATGAGTATCAGTGATACCACAATTGTGGGGTTAGCACTTCCAGCGCCCGCGTTCTACCGCCGCGAAGAAATCCCCCATGGCGCGATTGAAGGCAGCGGGCTCTTCCAGGTGGACCGCATGGCCGCTGTTCGGGCAAATCCAAAGTCCGGCGTTTGGTAGTGTCTTCTTGAGCCAGAGGTTGGTTTCGAGGCAAGGAGCATCCTCGTCGCCGACGATTAGCAATACCGGAATCGGAAGGCCCGAGAGTTCCTTCTGAAAGCTCTGGAGCGAGGGCCGGCGGGCCTGATATCCCAACAGCGTTTGCGCCTTGCCCCGCGGAGAGTGCTCGCGCAGATGCGACAGGAATTCCTCGAAGCCGCGCGGATCCTTGCGCCGAAGCTGCACTCGGGTGGGGCCCTGCGCGATAATTTCGGCTACCGCGGACGATCCTTGCTCCAGGTAGGTCCGAGCGGAGGCCTCGCATTCGGCAACCCAGGCTGCTCGATCCGTGGCCGGTGACCCGGAGCCGACACCGGAAACCACCAGCGATGCCGCCATCTCCGGATACATCCATCCGAAATGCAACGCGGCATAAGCGCCCATGCTGGATCCCACGATATGGGCCTTGGATGCGCCCAGACTTTTGACAACGGCAGCGATGTCGTGGACTACGAGTGGGAAGCCATACGCGCGGGGATCGTCAGGCACGTCTGACGGCGGATATCCCCGCGCATTGAAGGTAACGCAGCGGTAGGAACGCGAGAACCATCGCACCTGCGGTTCCCAGCCCCGATAATCCGAGTTCAGTTCATGGACGAAAACAATCGGCTCTCCGGCGCCGGTTTCTTCGACGTACAATCGCACGCCATCCGCATTCACAAAGCTCAAAGTCTTGGGTCCTCGATCAAGAGTTCTACCATAGAAGTGTGCCTGCTCGACAACATGCCGGCCCTGGACCGGCGAATCCGAATGTTCCAGAGCCATCGCTCGCCGAACGTGCGCGGACGCTCGCTTTAGTCGGCCTCATCGGCAGCCTCTCTACGCATTCGCAGAAGTTTTCCGGATTTCCATTCGGCTCCATGATGCCCTACGCCGCTGACGAACTCGGGCGGCCGATATTCTTCATCAGCAGCATGGCGATGCACACGCACAATCTGCGGCAGGATCCGCGCGCCAGCTTGCTCATTACCCAGCCGGACGTTTCCGGAGATCCGCTGGGCGCCGCCCGCTTGACGCTGCTAGGCGAAGTGACGGAAGCGCCCGCGGCAGAGGTCAGCGAACTCTATCTTTCGCGCTACGAGAACGCAAAGTTCTGGCAGGAATATTCCGACTTTGCGTATTATCGGCTGGAGGTTTCGGGAGCGTACTTCATCGGAGGCTTCGGCGTGATGGGATGGATCTCCGCCGAGGATTATGCGAGCGCGCAGCCCGATCCGCTGGCCCAGGCCGCGCCCGGAATCATCCGGCACATGAATAACGATCATGCCGATGCTCTTCGCCTGATCGCCCAGCCGGTTTGCGGGAGAATCGCCCGACGAGGCAACGCTGACCGCGGTGGACCGGCTGGGATTTCATCTGCGGCTCAAATCTGGCGACAGGATTCACGGCCAGCGCGTGGCTTTCTTGCGAGAAGTTAGAAATACAGAAGATGCCCGCGCGGTCTTCGTCGAGATGGTGCGGCAGGCGAGGGTGTCGAATTAGTTCGCGACTCATCATCGTTTGCGGTCTGCCGGGGTCGGGTAAGACGACGCACGCCAAGCAAGTGGAACAGAAGTTGGGTGCCGTTCGCTTCTGCCCCGACGAATGGATGAAGGCTCTTCAGATCGGTGTCTG
This sequence comes from Bryobacterales bacterium, assembly GCA_963713415.1. Lineage (GTDB taxonomy): Bacteria > Acidobacteriota > Terriglobia > Bryobacterales > Bryobacteraceae > Palsa-89. The sequence goes on from CAVQLV010000004.1 coordinate 1,566,712, forward strand.
GGATAGCGATACTCGTGAGCGCATCGAGAAATTGCAGTGGAAATTGGCTCAGAAGCTGCTCAGTCTCGGCCACGCTGTCGTTATTGAATGGGGAACCTGGGCGAGATCGGAGCGGGATGCCCTCAGAACCCAAGCGCGAGCGCTAGGCGCTGCCGTCGAACTTCACTTTCTCGACGCGCCCGTCGAAATCCTTTTCGATAGAATTCGGCGGAGGAACACGGAATCGCCGCCTATAACGCTGGACGACATGAGGAAATGGGACCAAATCCTGGAACGCCCTTCATTGGAAGAGATGGCGCTGTTCGACCACGAACCGGAGGAGCTAAGCGCCGTCAGGAAATAGCAGTGACATTTTGATGGGCCGCACGCTTTCTTGCGCGTCGTGTTGAGACCCGTCTGGACACCTTTGACTATATGGAATAACTCGCGTTCACACGAGTGTGAACGCGGCACGCAGGAGTGCGTGCGCCACATCGTCGTCGCTGACAAGCTCTAAGTCCCGGCCGTCACTTCGATTAAGAATCCATTGGGATCCTGAAAGCGCACCAGATGCTCGTCGTTCTGCGGCAAGAGTGCCACGCCGAGCTTGCTAAGCTTCTCCGGAGTTGCGTGCCGATTGAATCCAGCGATTTTCACGCACACACGCGCGATGGCGGGATGATTCCCAGGCGAAACAGGTTCCAATGCCAAGCGGCTGCGCGCAATCTCGAACCAGATCCGTACCGGCTTTTTGCTTTGCGAGAGGGGCGGGCCGAAGAGCTTGGCGTAGTATGCCGCGGACCGCTCCAGATCCGATACAGCCAGCGCAATATGGTCCAGCCCGATTGGCTGGAGAACGGCGTCGTCCGTGGAAATGCGGGTTGAGGGCACAACGGTTCTCGTCAAACCGCCGGGCGCACCGGCTACCTGCAGGCGGATGCCGTCGGCGTCGGTGGGCAGTCCAAACCTTCCTGGCCCCATGGTGATGCCCGCCTGCACCATCGCTGCTCGCAGATCTTGCGGCTGGTAGTTCTTGACGAGCACGCAAAAGTGGTCGATGCGGGGCGGTTGGTTGGCGTCCGCGGCGCCTCCTCTTGGATCGCCGGTTCCTCCAAAGGCGATGTATGCCGAACCGAGCCGCACGTAATAACGCAGCGGCGGGTCGCGCTCCTGAAAGAGCTGCGGATCGAAAATGCGCCCGTAGAATTCGGCCGCTGCCTTGGGGTCGGGCACTGTCATTCCCAGATGCTCCAACGCGGCAGTGTGGAGCGGCAACAGCGGCGACGCAGTGTCTTGTGCCATGGCACACCGCGCCGTGAGCGCCGCGGCGAACGTGAACGCCTCTCGGCGGCTCAATACAATGGGGCGCATGTCCAGTCATTGTTGCACAGCGAAGAAGAAGTGCGACACTTGAAACCTGGATGGATTCCGAACGGTTGTTGTGCGCCGCGCTGCTGACAAAGATACTGGAACAAATTGAGCCGACGGATCACCTCATCCGCCTGCTGCCGGCAGACCAGCCAGACTGGAAGCCTGCCATCCCGGTGCGTGGCCGGTTGAAATGCTCCTCGGCCATCTGCTCGATTGTCTGGCCGGGTTCTGCGCAGTTCTGGCTGCCGTGGAACCCGAGCGGCTGGCACACTTTTCCGAGCTTCGAAATTTACCCGTGAATCACGCGTGTTCGACTGCCGACGCGCTTACCCGGATGGCCCTTTATCACGGCGCGCATCGAAGAAGGTTTTGCGTTCCTCGAGGATGCCAGGCCTGAGCAAAACCGTGGGAACCGTTTTCGTGGAGGGTGGCGAGACAGTGCTGACTTTGTTGTTGGGAAACCTGGAGCATCTGATCAACCACAAGCACCAGTTGTTCACGTATTTGAAGCAGATGGGTGTCGCACGTGAACACGCGCGATCTCTATCGATTCCGGGCAGAATGAGCGCGCCGGCTCCGGTTTTTACATAGTTTTTACAGGCCGCTATCAATCCGCAAACTCCCTCGGCACCATACTTGGGACAGTAGTCCGCCGATTGAACCATGCGCACCAAGAAGGTCGTCTTTTTCTTCCCCGCTTTTTCCAGTCAAGAGGCGACCGCGCCGCTGGGAATCCTGGCGGTCTCCACGCCGCTGCTGCGCGCCGGCTATCAGGTCAGGATCATCGATTCCACCATCACTCCCAATTTCCAGAAGCGGGTGCTGGAGGAACTCGAAGACGCACTTTGCCTGGCGGTTTCGCTGGTTACCGGACCAATGATCAAGGAGACGGTGCAAATTGCGCGTGCCGCCAAGCAGCTCTATCCGGACAAACCGGTCGTATTGGGCGGCTGGCATCCGTCGTTGCTGCCGCATCAGACACTGGCGGCCGAATACATCGACATCGTCGTCAAAGGGCAGGGTGAAGAGGCGTTCCTCGAAATCGTCCAGCGCATCGAAGCGGGCGAGTCCATGGAAGGCGTCGCGGGAGCCGGATACAAGGAAGACGGCCGGATCGTATTTAATGCCCGCGCGCCCTCTGAAGCCGATTCGCGAAATGCCGCCGAAGGCCTATCATCTGGCGGATTTCGACGCTTACGAGCGGGTTTGCGGACGCCGCTGGGCCATGTACACTTCCAGCCTCGCCTGCCCTTACGATTGCGCTTATTGCACCAATAGCGGCGTGTACGGGCGCAAATGGAACGCGCTGGATCCGGATCAGGTGGTGGAAGAAACCACCGACTTGGTTTCCCGTTACAACCTGGAACTGCTTTGGGTTGTCGACGACAATTTTCTGGTGGACCGCGAGCGCGCCATTGGCATCGCGGAAGGGCTGATTCGCCGTGGCGTGCAATTCGACTGGAGCATTCAGGCTTCCACCAACCTGGTGAATCGTTTCAGCGTGGAGGAGTTGAAGCTGCTGCGGCGCGCCGGTCTATCCCAGGTCGCGCAAGGCGCCGACAGCGGCTCGCCCAAAGTTCTGCATCTGATGAACAAGGATTTTCAGAAGCTGGAAACAATTTATACCGCGGCTGATAAACTGACGCAGGCAGGCATTCGTCCTTCATTCAACATTATTTTCGGATTTCCCGGGGAGGGACGGGCGGAGCGCCGCGAATCTATCCGGCTGGTGATGGACATCTGCCGCAGGTATCCGGGCGCGGAGTTTTGGACCAACATCTTCACGCCCTATCCGGGCGCGCCTATCATGCAGCGCGCGTTTGAGCTGGGCATCGACGTTCCGCAGACGCTGGAAGGCTGGGTGGATTTCTTCCCGCGCTACACCGTTCTGCCTTGGCTCAAGGGCAAGAAACACCAGGAAGTGCAGACCATGCGCGAGTACATGCGCGTAGCGTTCAATCGCAAGCCGATCGGCGTCCAACGCAAGAATCGGGTGAATCAATTGGTACACCGCATGATCAGCTTTCCCGCGCGCTGGCGTCTGGACCATGATTATTACGATTTCCCTTTCGAACTCGGGCTGAAGAATGCCGCGAATAAATGGTTCGCGCCGCCCAAGCCGAAGGTGGACGCGCAGATGCTTGAAGCGGAGGTGGTGACGTGTTAAGCGCGCGTTCGCGCAAGGTCGTGCTTTTCTTGCCGCCTTATTCCGGCAAGGTGCTTGGTCCGCCGCTGAGTCTCCTCAGCCTGGCTGGATCGCTTCGGGAATCTGGCTACGAACCTTGCATCATCGATGGCGCGCTGGACCGGGATTTTCCCGAAACCGTGGCTCGAGAAATCGATGACGCGCTTTGCTTCGGCGTTTCGCTGCTCACCGGGCCGATGATTCGCGACGGCATCCCAGATGAGCCGCCTGGTGCGCAGACTGCGCCCCGAACTCCCCATCATATTCGGAGGCTGGCATCCCAGCCTGGTCAGCGGCCAGACCCTCAGCGAGGATTTCGTCGACATCGTGGTTCGCCATCAAGGGGAAAAGACGCTGGTCGAGATTCTGCAGAGGATCGAGTCAGGCAATACGCTCGATCTGGTGCAGGGCTGCTGGTTCAAGCGCGGCGGGCGGATTATTCAGAATCCGGATCGGCCGGCCGCCCCTCTGTCTTCCCTGCCCGCGCCCGCTTACGATCTCATCGATTTCGACGCATACGAACGCGCCAGCGGCGAGCGCAAGCTGCCGTACGCCACCAGCATCGGTTGTCCCTATGCCTGCAATTACTGCACGGACATGATTTTCTACAATCGCCGCTTCAATCCTTACGACACCCGGCAGGTGGTGGAAGAGTTGGCGACCTTGGTGCGCGAACATCGTTTGACGGAAGTCGCGTTGCTCGACTCCAATTTTCTTGTCGACGTGCGCCGCGCTCTCGCCATCGCGAAAGGCATTCTCAATTCGGGCGTTCGCTTCCACTGGAGTTTCCAGGCCTCCACGGATTTACTGTGCCGGATGGCGGACGAAGATGTACAAACGCTGGCGGCGAGCGGCGTGAATCATATCGGGTTCGGCACTGAATCGGCGTCGCCCGAAGTTCTGCGCCACATGAACAAGGCGCATCAGCAGATTCCGGACATGTTTGAAGCCGCCCGCAAGTGTAAGCGCGCCGGGATTCGGGTGACATACAACCTGATTTTCGGTTATCCCGGCGAAGAGGAACGCCATCGCAGGGAAACGCTGAAGGTGATGGGCGAAATCGCTGAGCGCTTCGATAACGTCAGTTTTTCGCCGAATGTGTTCACGCCGTATCCAGGCATTCCCATCTGGCCGCAGCTTCGAGCCATGGGGTTGAAGGAGCCGCAGACCCTGGCGGAATGGGCCGCGATCGACTTGGGAACTAACAATCTGCCCTGGCTCAATAGTGAATCCTTCGCCTCGTTGCAGCGTGGCATTTCGTATTTTCTTCTCGACAATCAGATCAACAAGACGCGCCGCCAGTCGAGATCCGGAACTGTGCAATCGATCTTGCAAGCCGCCAGAAAGCCGCTGCACTGGCGCATTCGCAATTATTCCTTCGCTTGGCCGTTGGAGCTTTGGCTTTCGATGGCGAAGCAATGGCTGGTGGTGAGGCGCTCTCTGCTCACCGGGCAATCTTTGAGCAACGAACTGGCCAAGGCGCGGTGAATCCGATTATGGCCGACGTCCTGTTAACTCACAGCAATCACCTCTACTCCGATCGCAAGCAGGTGAAGAAGATGCAGCCGTATCCGCCGCTGCAAACCTTGCTGGCGGCCGCCGCGTTGCGGGAGCGCGGCATCAGCGTGGCGTTGTTTGATCCAACACTTGTCAACGCTCCCGAGGAGGGTTTTGCCGCGGCGCTGGACGCTCACCGGCCGCGCCTGGCGGTGGTTTGCGAAGACGATTTCAATTTCTTGTCCAAGATGTGTCTGGGGCGCAATCGAGAACTCGCGTTTTCTATGGCCGCCGCGGCGCGCTGTGAGGGGCGTCCCCATCGCCGCGCACGGCTCCGATGCGTCCGATCACGTGCTGGAATATCTCGACGCGGGTTTCGATTCCGTCTTGATCGGAGAAGTGGAAACTACGTTGTTGGAACTCGCCGAAGGCCGGCCGCGCGCGGCTATTCGCGGACTGGCTTATCGCGATGGATCGGCCGTTCGGCGCAACGCTCCGCGCGAGCTTCGTACGGATTTGGACAGCTCCCGCTGCCCGCCTGGGACCTGGTGGATATGGATCAATACCGCCGGGCCTGGCAGGAAGCGCACGGATACTTTTTCCTTGAACATGGTCTCCAGCCGCGGATGCCCGTATCGATGCAACTGGTGCGCCAAGCCGATTTACGGCAATCGCTATCATGCGCGGTCGCCTGATATCGGTCGCGTCGGAAATGCGTTATCTGAAGGCCAGATTTCGGCCGGATCACATCTGGTTCGCCGACGATATTTTTGCGCTCTCGCCCAAGTGGACCCTGGCGTTCGCCGACTGCGGTGGAGCGTCTCAACGCGCAGGTGCCGTTCAAGATGCAGTCGCGCTGCGATCTGATGACGCGCGACAGCGTGGAAGCCTTGCGGCGCGCCGGATGCGCGGAGGTATGGATGGGCGCGGAGTCCGGATCGCAACGAATTCTGGATGCCATGGACAAGGGTACGCGCGTAAGAGACATCTACTGCGCCCGTGAAAACTTGCGCCGCCATGGCATCCGCGCCTGCTTCTTTCTTCAGTTCGGATATCCGGGCGAAACGTGGCACGAAATCGAAGAGACCATCCGCATGGTCCGCGAAACGCGGCCCGACGACATCGGCGTTTCCGTTTCTTATCCTCTGCCCGGCACCCGGTTCTACGAACGCGTCAGCGCGCAGCTCGGGCAGAAATCGAACTGGTCCGACAGCGCGGATCTGGCCATGATGTTTCGGGGCGAATACTCGAGCGAGTTTTACCGCGCGCTCGCCGACGCGCTGCACGCCGAGGTGCGCGGAGACTTTGAGAGCCAGTTGATTGCCTGGGAGCGCGTACGGCAATTGAAGCGCACTTCCGTCCGTCGACCATCGTTTAATCCAGCGCCCTTCACCGTGTTGCGTGAATCTCCGGAGCCGGTGGCATGAGGCTCCTGCTCACTCACGGCTATTTTCTGAGCGAAGATCCCAAAGAACGCCAGATCATGAAGCCCTATGCGCCGCTGGGCATTCTGTATCTGTCCTCGTACTTGCGCGGCAAAGGATTCGACGTCGATATTTATGACTCCACTTTCGGCTCGCGCGAGGAGCTCTTCGACATTTTGGATGCCGGACCGCCGGCGGCCATCGGGATTTACGGCAACTTGATGACACGGGCGAATGTGCTGGAGATCGCCGCACGCGCTCGCGCGGCTGGATGGAAGGTGATTCTGGGCGGTCCGGAGCCGGCGAATTATGCCGACGAATATCTGCGCGCCGGAGCGGATCTCATTGTGGCGGGCGAGGGGGAATACGCCATCGAACGTTTGCTGGCGTCGCGGACTGGATGCCGGTCGCAATGGCCATCGATCCCTGGCATCATCTTTCGCGCGCCCGACGGCTCAGTGTTCCGCACCGGTCCCGCGCAACTCATTCCCAACCTCGATGCCCAGCCCTGGCCGGACCGCGAACGCGTGGACATTCCGCGTTACCTCAAGGTCTGGCGCGAGCATCATGGCACCGGCTCGGTCTCCGTCATCACCGCGCGCGGTTGTCCTTACCATTGCAACTGGTGCAGCCACTCCGTCTACGGCAAGACGCACCGGCGCCGTTCGCCGAAATCGGTAGTCGAAGAAGTGGCCTGGATCAAACAGCGCTATCAGCCGGACATGCTCTGGCTCGCGGACGATGTCTTCACCATTCATCACGGCTGGATTTTCGAATATGCGGCAGAGATGAACCGCCGCGGTCTGAAGATTCCTTTCGAATGCATCACGCGCGCCGATCGGCTGAACCCACGCATCGCTGAAACGCTCGCCGGCCTGGGATGCTTTCGTGTCTGGATCGGATCGGAAAGCGGCTCGCAACGGATTCTCGACGCCATGCAGCGCGGCGTGAAGGTGGAGCAGGTGCGCGACGCGGTTTCACTCTGCAAGCAAAACGGCATTCAAACCGGCATGTTCCTCATGTGGGGCTATGAAGGCGAAGAGATCGCCGACATTGAAGCCACGGTGGATCACGTCAAGCAATGCCGCCCCGATGTTTTCTTCACCACTGTTTCTTATCCCATCAAAGGAACACCGTACTTTGACAAAATCGCTTCCCGGCTGGTGAGCATTCGACCGTGGGAAAACAGTACGGACCGCGAGATTCGGGTTCGCGGCAGGCATTCGGAAAACTTTTATCGCCACGCCGACGAACTTTTGAAGACCGAGATGGCTGCCGCGCCGGACCCCGGAAAGATCCTGGCTGCACGCCAGGCGCTGCGCACCACGTTCGATGAGGTGGAAGCGTGACCGCGGCGTTCGACCAGATCGCATCCGAGTACGATCGCGCTGTGGACTCGTTCCCCAGTCGGGCGTCTTCAGCGCGAAGCGGTCTGGCGGCACATCGACACTCTGTTTCACCCGGGACAATCCGTCCTCGATCTCGGCTGCGGAACGGGCGAGGATGCGTTGCGTTTGATCGAAGCCGGCCTGCGCGTCCGCGCCATTGACGCATCCCGCGAGATGGTGAGCATCGCGCGCGATCGCGGAGTGAATGCCCTGACTCTTCCGATTGAAAACTGCGGCCTTCTGGACGGAAGCTTCGACGCCGTCCTCTCGAATTTCGGCGCTCTCAACTGCGTGGAAGACATCGAGTCCCTGCGCGACGCCGCTTGCCCGCCTGGTCCGTCCCGGCGGGTATCTGGTGATCTGCGTGATCGGCCGGTTCTGCGCTTGGGAGACGGCCTGGGCTTTAGTGCATCGGCAGCCGGGCAAGGCTTTCCGCCGCTGGCGCAGGAGCGTGATGTCGTCGCTGGGCGTTCGCGTTTTCTATCCTTCGAAACATCGTTTGGAAACTGCGTTTCGCCCTCAATTCACACTCATCGACTGGCGCGGCATCGGCTTGTGCGTGCCGCCTTCGTACGTTACCGGATTGTCCGAACGATTTCTCCAGAAACTGGATGCATTCGATCGGCGCGCGGCGCATTGGCCGCTGGTGCGTGGCATTGTCAGACCATCGTCTGTTCGTTTTCCGGCGGAACTCATTATGGCAGTGAGCACCAGACACAAGTTTCTGGAAGAATACCGCACTATCCGGAGCGCGGAAGGCCGCGGGTCGCGCGAGGGCGCGTATTATCGGGCCCTTCCCTATCACGATTGGAGTGGGAGAAATTCGGCGCAGTGGGCCATTCGCGGCAAAAGCTATCGCTATTTTGAGTGCACGATACTTTCTCAAATCGAACAGCAGGCGGATCGCGCGCTGAATGTGCTGGATCTCGGCGCTGGAAATTGCTGGATGTCGTACCGGCTTGCTCTGAGGAACCATCGGCCGGTGGCGCTCGACATATTTACGGACGCAATGGATGGCCTGGGCGCAGCGCGTCACTACGGCTGCCGTTTCCCGCTTCTGGAGGCGGAGTTTGACCATCTGCCATTCCGCACAGCGAGTTTCGATCTGGCGATTTTTAACGCATCCATCCATTACTCAACGAATTACAGTCGAACGCTGAATGAACTGCGGCGCTGCGTTCGACCCGGCGGGTATTTTGTCATTATCGACTCGCCCATCTACCGGCTGCCAGAGCACGGTGAAAAGATGCGCGCCGAGCGCCACGATGAATTTCAAAAGCGCTACGGCTTCCGCTCGGACGCCCTGGCCAGTCTCGAATACTTCGACGAGCCTGCAATAGCCGCGCTCGCCCGGGAACTGAACATCGCATGGAGCGTGCATCGTCCCTGGTATGGATGGAAGTGGTGGTGGCGTCCTTGGAAGGCGCGTTTGCTCGGCCGCCGTCCGCCTTCGCGCTTCTGGATTCTCGTAGGAGTGTTTGCCTGAGCCATGATTATCATCCTGCATCCGCGCGCCACTAAGGCGAAGAATCGGCGCTTCCCGCTGGCCGCATTGGCGATTGCCGCGGTTCTCGAGGGAAAAGAAGACTACGTCATCGTGGACGGCAACGTCGACCCGCAACCGGATCGCACGCTGGACCGCATCATGCGCGAGACGGGCGCTGAGATGCTTGCCGTTTCCGTGATGCCCGGTCCGCAAATGGCTGCCGCCGTCCCGCTGTGCCGCGATTTTCGCCGCAAGTATCCGCGGGTACCGGTGGTCTGGGGCGGCTATTTTCCATCGTTGTACGCGGATGCCACGCTCAACGCTCCCTATGTAGACTTCGCCATTCGAGGGCAGGGAGAAGACACCTTCCTGGAGCTGCTTGCCGCTTTGCGCGGCCCTCGGAAATTTGGCGGCATCCACGGCCTCTCCTATAAAGACGACTTTGGCCTCCGCGTGCACAATACGGAGCGGCCGATGCGTTCTCCCGACGATTTTCCCTGGCCGCCATATCATCGGTTGGCCAACCCGGAGAAATATATCCTTCCTACTTTTCTCGGTCGGCGCACCGCCGTTCATCACGCCAGCATCGGCTGCCCATTTCGCTGCAAGTTCTGTGGAGTGGTTCCGGTTCATGAGGGCCGCCAGCGATTGGAAGGCGCCGAACGCACGGCGGCCATTCTCACGCACTTGAAGCACGAGTACGACATCGACTCGGTCCAGTTCTACGACAACAATTTCTTCCTGAACGAGAGTCATGCTCGCGAACAGGCGGAGCGCCTCACGCCGTTAGGTCTGCGCTGGTGGGCGGAAGGCCGGGTGGACGCCGTCCTCCGCTATTCAGACCAAACCATGCGCGCTCTGCGTAGCGCGGGCGCCACCATGATTTTCTTCGGCGCCGAATCCGGCTCCGACCAAGTGCTCGCGGAGATGAATAAGCGCATCACAAGTTCGCAGACTCTGGAGTTAGCCGCGCGCATACGCCAGTTCGGCATCGTCCCGGAGTTTTCCTTCGTATTTGGAAATCCGGCGGACCCCGAAGGAGATACGCGCGAGACCATTCAGTTCATCCGCCGGATCAAGAAACTAAATCCGGACGCCGAGATCATTGTGCAGCACTACATTCCCACTCCGCATCCCGACGGTATGTACGGCGGCGTGGAAGGGAAGATCGAATTTCCCAAGACGCCCGAAGAATGGGCCAGCGAGCGCTGGTACAACTTCACCGTGCGGCACGATCCAAAGCTTCCCTGGCTGCCGCGAGCCGTCAAAGAGCAGATCGATAATTTCGAACTTGTCGTTAACTCCCGCTGGCCGACCATCCAGGATATTCACCTGCCGAAATGGGGCCGCAATATGCTGCGCTCTCTCAGTTTGTGGCGCTACGCTCTGGGTGTTTACAAATTTCCATTCGAGTTGCAGTGGGCGCAGCGCCTGGTGTCCTTGCGAAAGCCGCGGCTGGAAAGCCTTTAAGTTCGCATGCCGGGCTCAATGACAGCGAAAGACGGTCACCGGATCTGGGCGCCCATCTACGATGCGAGTCCAAATCCGCTGTTGGCGCTCGAGTCCCGGCTTCTTCTGGAGAGGCTAAACCCGCTGCGTGCCTCGCGCTTTCTTGATATTGCCTGTGGCACGGGCCGCTGGATGCGCTTGGCTCAGCAGCGCGGGTCGCAAGTCTTCGGTGTGGATTTCTGCCCGGAGATGCTTCTCGAAGCCTCGCGCAAACCGTGCCTCGCCGGGTGTCTCAGTCTGGCGGAGGCCTGCCGGATACCGATAGCGGATAGCGCGGTGGATCTCGCGCTTTGTTCCTTCGCTCTCGGCTACATGTCTGCTCCTCAAGACGCGATCGCCGAAATGGCCAGGGTTTCACGCCAAGGCGGCCGCGTTGTTGTTACGGATCTGCACCCTCGCGCACTCGCAGCCGGTTGGACGCGGTCTTTTCGGCGGGATGGAACGGTTTATGAGATCGATCATCATCACCATGCGATTGCCGCTTGGGAAACCGCTGCCGAATCGGCGGGCCTGACGCTCGAATGGCGTCTCGAAGCCGGCTTCGGAGAACCGGAGCGCGCCATTTTCCGCCAGGCCGGGAAAGATCCGTTGTTTTCCGAAGTGAGCCGCATCCCCGCGCTGCTCGTCGTGTCTTGGACCAAATCATGAAATTAACAGGCGCGCGAGTAGCGATTGGCGCAGCGTCCACCCAGCGTGTCGATCTTGAAATCCAACGCGGCCGTTTTCAGCCCTGGGGAAGCTCCGGTAGTCACGGGCCTGAACTGGATCTGGATGGCCATCTGATCCTTCCCGGATTGATCAATTGTCACGATCATCTGGAATTCAATCTGTTTCCTCGTCTTGGCCGAGGCCCATATCCCAACGTCACTGCCTGGGCTGAAGACATTTATCATCCGAATTGTTCGCCGGTTAAAGAGCACCTCGCGGTCCCCAAGGCGGTGCGTCTGGCGTGGGGCGGATTGAAAAACCTATTGAGCGGTGTCACTACGGTTGCGCATCACAATCCGTACGACGCCGCGGTTTTTGACAAAAACTTTCCGGTTCGCGTGGTCAAGCGATTTGGATGGGCCCATTCGTTGCGCTTTTCCTCTGATTTGATCAGCCGCTATCGGACAGCTTCCAAGCATCGGCCGTTCCTGATCCATGCCGCCGAAGGAACCGACGCAAGTGCCGCTGCCGAGATTCAGGAGCTGGAGCAGGCCGGGAGTTTGAGCTCCCACACTGTCTTGATTCATGGCGTGGGGATCGATTGCGACTCTTTGGAAATTCTCCTGCGGCGCCGCGTGTCGGTGGTCTGGTGTCCGAGTTCGAATCTCTTTCTGCTTGCTCGAACGCTGCCGCCTGAGGTGCTGCGCTCGGCCCTGCCCATCTGCCTGGGAACGGACTCGGCGCTTACTAGTCAAGGCGATCTGGCTTGCGAACTTAAGATTGCGCGCAGAGCGGGCGGCTTGAACGCCGCGGAAATCTACCCAATGGTCACCATGCGGGCGGCGCGCGTCCTGCATTTGAACCGGGGCGAAGGTGAAATTCGGCCAGGCGGAATTGCCGATGTCCTTGTCGTGCCCGATTGCGGCCAGAGCCCGGCGGATGCACTGCAGGAGCTCTGCCCGGCCTTGGTTATTCTCAGAGGCCGAGTTCAACTAGTGTCCGAAGATCTCGCTATGCGGATCGATCCTCTCCTCACACGTCATCTGCAGCGGATCGAACTGGAAGGCCGCGGCACCTGGCTAGTGAACGCGAATGTTGCAGCCCTGCGATCCGCAACCGAAGCTGTTTTAGGTCCGAGCTTCCAGCTTGCGGGAAGGACCGTACGCATATGAATCCGGTTCTCAAATCGCTGCCTGTATTGATTCTGTATCCGCATAGCCGATGCAATTGCCGCTGCGTCATGTGCGACATCTGGAAAACGGATTCGACCGAGGAGATCAGCGCCGCGGATTTGGAGCGGCATGGCGAAGATATCGCCCGATTGCGCGTCCAATGGGTGGTGTTTTCCGGCGGCGAGCCTCTGATGCACTCGGATCTGTTTCGCTTATGCCGTTTTCTGCGAGAGCGCAAGATTCGCACCACCCTGCTGAGCACGGGACTGCTCATCGAGCGCCATGCAGACCAGATCATCGAGCACTTGGATGACGTGATCGTGTCCCTGGATGGGCCGCCCCAGATTCACGATGCCATCCGTCGCGTGCCGGGAGCCTTTGATCGGCTGGCCAACGGCATAGCCGCGCTGCATCTCAGTAACCGCGACTTTCCGGTGTCCGGCCGTTCCACGGTCCAAAGCCGCAATTGCGGTCACCTGCGCGCCACCGTGGAAGCCGCTCGCGCGGTGGGGCTGAAGTCTCTTTCGTTTCTCGCGGCCGACGTGTCGTCGCAGGCATTCAACCGCCTCCAAATTTGGAGCGAGCAACGTCAAAACCAAGTGGCGCTGGCGCCTCACCAAATCTCCGTTCTCGAATCCGAAGTGGAAGCGCTGATCGGCGCCGGAGAGTGCGGCCGCTTCGTCGTTGAGACGCCTGAAAAGCTGCGGCGGATGGTGGCTCACTTTCGGGCCCATCTGGGGCTTGAATCCCCAATTGCTCCGCACTGCAATGCACCCTGGGTCTCGGCAGTGATCGAGAGCGACGGCACCGTACGGCCCTGCTTCTTCCACCGCAGCATCGGGACCGTGGGCCCGGGCGCATCGCTCCTGGAAATAGTGAATAGCCCCGACGCCATCGCCTTCCGCCGCGATCTCGATATCTCGACCAATCCAATTTGCCGGCGGTGCGTCTGTTCGTTGAACTGGAAACTACAGCCGCAGACAGAAGTGAGCGCCACTGGCGCCGTCGCCATCGGCCCACATGTCCCCGCCATGATCCAAGACAGTCTGGCGTGACAAAGCGAGCCCCAGGCCCAGCCCGTTGCGTTTGCCGGAGTGAAACGGCTGAAAAAGCGAAGCGCGGACTTCACTCGATATCCCCGGCCCCGTGTCGCCCACTTCCACCAGCACCACCGATCCTTCGCGCCTGGCCACAATCTCGATGTGTCCACCGTCCGGCATGGCATCCAACGAATTACTGAACAGGTTGACGAAAACGCGCTCCATGCGCGAGCGCTCCAGAGGCAGCTCAATCTCCTCCGGCACATGGAGTGACACGGTCACCGATTGCGCCTCCGCCGCGCGGGCCAGCGTGTCCCAGGCCGCGCCGATCACGTCCCGCAACCGGCATACTTCCACCGCCTTCGGCTTGCCCCGTGAGACGTTCACCAGATCCTGCAGCAGTTCCTGGATACGCCGCGAGGCGCGATAGATGTTCTGAGCCAGCCGGCTCACCTGCGGCGGCGGCAAGTCTGAATCCACCAGCATCTCCGCGCCGCCGTAGATGGCCGCGAGCGGATTTCTCAAATCGTGCACGATTGAGGTAGATAACCTGCCGATGGTCGCGATCCGCTCCTTCTGAATTAGCTCCTGCCGCGCGCTTTGGATGGAACTGCACATGTTATTAAACGTCTCGGTAAGGCGCCCCAATTCATCGCGGCTCTCCACCGGAAGCCGGATGTCATAATCGCCCCGGGCAATGGCTTCCGCCGCTCGGTCCAGTTGCTTTACAGGCGCCAGGATGCGCCGAGCTAATAAATACGTCAGCGCCAGGCCCGCCAGCACTGCCGCTACCCAGGTCAACAAAATGTTCCATCGCAGCGATTCCAGCCGCTGATCGGCGGTGGCAAAGGAACGGAAAATGGAAAGCTTTCCGATCGGACGGCCCCGGACATCCATCAACGGCGTGGTCAACGCCATGTATTCGGTATGTCCATCCGTGATTCTTCCTGGGCGCTCGGAATAGCGGCTCGCTTCCGACAAAATCGCGCTCGATATACCACCGGTCAGCGTGGAAGCCACCACGCGTGAGCCGGCGGTGAACGTGAAGTCGCTGCCGCCAGTCGCGTCTTTGAGCTGCCCGGCCGTAACGTTGTTGACTTCGTAGCCAGTCACCAGCACATCGATCAGGCCGGGGCCGCCCGAGGATTGTACATACACCGGCGTCACGATTATCTGATACAAGCGCCCATCTAGCATGAGAAAGCCCTGCGAAGGCCGCGGAAACCTCGCCGCTGCTTCTCGCACCAACGGCATGGTGGGGGCCATGGGAATGCTGGGGTTGCCTCCCAGCGACGTAATCACGCCGCCGTCCGGGTCCGTCACCAGAAATATCGCATTCTCTTCCGATACCAGATTCCACAACTGGGCCGCGGTATCGCGAATTGTCGCTTTGTCGCCGGTAGTGAACGCCGCCCGGACATCGGACATGGTGCTGAGGATCAGGCTGATGGACGCGAGTTTGTCGGCGTGCGCGCGCCACAGCGAATCATAGGCGCGAAAGCTCGCGCGCACCTCATCCTCCAGGCTCTCTGAAGTGCTCTTCACCACATAGTGCTGGACAATCCAGACCGTTACAGCGAAGAGCAGCGTGATGGCGATGGAAGTTGAAAGCAGGGTTTTCCAGAGCAGCGATAATCGTGAAAATCGGAACATCACTTGGCCGCGCCAGGGTACGCCACGCCGTCCTCCATGGGATTGGAATAGTCTTTGCCGTACTTGTTCTTGTGCGGCGCCGCTAAGTAGCCGCTCTCCGATAACTCCATCACGGGCAGCGTCAAGTCTCCCGATTCCACCGTAACGGTGCGCTCCAACCCCTGCAGTACACTTTCGGTAGCCCGCTCGTGAAATACCTTAAGTTTATATTCTCCGGGCGCCACGCTGGCGATATCAAATTTGCCGTCGGGGCCCGTGACGGCGAAGTAAGGTGTGTCCACCACCAGGATGACGGCGCTCATGGCCGGATGAATATTACAAAAGATCCTCACTGTGCCGGACCGCCGAAAACGAAAGCTCCGGCTCGATCCGGGCGCGTAAAGCCCGATGTCGAACAATTGGCCGCTGAAATTCGAAAAGGCATTATGAAAAATAGGATCGTAGTTCGGAAAATCGACCGTTGTTCCCGTTTCGATCGCCAGCACATGCGGCGTAAAGGTCTTATCTTTCTGGATCAAACGCGCATGTTCTCCATTTACGGACGGCATCGCTGCGCCTGCGGCCGGCAGAAGCCACACCACGACGCCCGAGTAATCCCGGCCCTTGCGAACGGAGGGGACATGGGAGTCCTTCAATTCCACGCGGCCCGCAACCGAGCCGGCGGCCAGAGGCGTCCCCCAGAAGACTACGACGCAGCAGAGGACGACCGCACGCTTAAAAAAGATAAGCCACCCCCAAATCATAGTGATTATTCAGCCTCGTCCCGTTGCCCAAATACGAAGTCCGCAGTTGCATGCCCTCCAAACTGAACAGCACATTCGGAGCCAGCCGGTATACCAGATTCGCGGCGTAGCCTTGATTCTTGTAAATCAGTCCCGACGAGACCTCCGACGCCTGGTTGTTATGCTGGCCCGCGATCAGATGAAACGTCAGTTTCGGAGTCGCCAGCCACGCAATCTGCGCCCATCCACCGATGGATTGTACCGGTCTGATCAACGTTGGCCCCACGATAAAATAGCCCGGGCCGATGGTGCCCAGCCCCGCGATATTTTCGCCGCGATAGAATGTGCCCGAAAACTCGATTTTCTCCCACGGATTGGCGAACCAGTCGAAACTGAACAAACGCGATGGCACCGAAACTCCATTTTCGGTGGTTTGCGCGGTATGGAAACCCGGCGCCAGCTCGATGCGAGTGTTTTCTCCAAACTTGTGCCAGAATTCAAAGCGGCCCTCTAACGCCGGCCCCGCGCTCGATTCCACGTAGCCGTTCGAATAGCTTCCGCTTTCTGCGTAGATTCCGCCCATTTCGTACAGGCCGAGCTGCGCGCGCAGTCCGCTGGAATCGCCCAACTGGAAGCGTTGCTCCACCTTCGCCTGCGGACTCCACAGCCACAGATTCCCGGCGGCGGTAAACGGTGAGACTCCCACTTGCGCCAGCGAAAACGGATCGCGCGGAGCCACCAGCGGTTTATCCTGTCCCACCGTGACGCTCGTATTCGTCCAATCGAATTGAATGTCCGCGGTGCGCAACCGCGTTATATGATCCAGCGATGTGCCAGCACCGCCATAGAAATCGAAGTACACCGATCCGTTGACCGCGGCGCCCCACAGCGCTTTTGGACTTTCATAGCGAAAACCGAGTATCGTCTGCGCCACGGTAGCTCCGTTCGTCGCGGCTCCAGAGGTAGCTGAAACATACGTCGGATTCTCGTCTCCACCAGTATTCTTACCGTTCAGAAATCCATTGAACAACATCATGCCGGTCAGCGAAATAGGAAATCGCTGGGATGCCTCCACCTTCTCTTGGCTGAGATCGCTAACCCGCTGTTCGACTACAGCCACGCGTTCGTCTAAGGGTGGCGCCGGGCCCGCTTCGGCCGTCTGAGCTTGCGTCCGCGCCGGCGGACTCTCTGCCGGCTGCCCAGCCCCCTTGGCCGCCGCGAACTCCATCCGCAGCGCGTGCACTTCGTCGGCTAATTTGTGGTTCTCCTCTTCCAGCCGATCCAAGCGCTGCAGGATTTGTTGCAAGTCGGTTTTGTCTTGCGCCCGAACTCCAGAAGGCGCCAGGAGGAGGGTGAGAACGGGACCAACCCATTTTACGAGACGAGTGAGAGGGCGTTTAGTGAACATCCAGCAATTGCTCCAGAGCCTGCCGCACAGCGCCAGGCGAATAAGGTTTACTGAAATACTCCACGCCCAAAGCCTTCACGCGGCCGGGAGTTTCCGGTTCGCTGTCGCCGCTGATCACGATGATCGGAAGTTGGGCCAGCCGGCGTTGGGCTCGCACGCGCTCGATCAACTCGAAGCCGTCGATGCGCGAAAGACGCAAATGCAGATCGGTGACCAGGGCCGCCACCGGCGTTTCGGAGACGGCCAGAAATTGCAGCGCTTCCTGAGCCGTCGAGACCACTCGCACCTCCAGGTCCGGGCGTTGCAGCAACGCCACCGCAAGCGGTTCCACACACAGCGCGTTATCTTCCACGATCAGAATAATGCGCTGCATGCGTTCTACGGAAGAAACCGGTAGCCAACCCCATGTACCGTCAGAAAATGACGCGGGATGCTGGGATCCGCCTCCAGTTTTTGCCGCAGCCGCACGATGTGAGCGTCCACCGTCCGCGTATTCGGAAAAGACTCATAACCCCAAACCGAATTCAAAATCACATCGCGAGTGAGAGCCCGGTCCGGATTCTGGAGGAAAAAGGTGAGCAGGTTGTACTCAGCGGGCGTGAACTTCAGCTCTTCGCCGCGCCGCGTCACCACCCGGCGATCCAGGTCCACCTGCGTATCGGCGAATGCGATCACCTGATGGGCGTCGGAAGAAGTACGTCTCAGCACGGCGCGGATCCTGGCCAGAAGTTCGCGCGTCCCGAATGGTTTCACGATGTAGTCGTCGGCGCCGATTTCGAGCAACAGCACTTTGTCCATCTCTTCGCCGATTGCGCTCAACACAATGATCGGCGTCTTGACGTGCGAGGCGCGCAACTGCTTGCACAAATCGATACCGCTCATTTCGGGTAAACGCAGATCGGCCAAAATGAGCTGAGGCTTCAGGCTCAGCGCTTTTTCGAAACCCGAGCGCCCGTCGGACGCATACACGGAGCGGAATCCTTCCCGCTCCAGCAGGACGCTGATCGTGTCGCCCAGGCTCTCATCATCGTCGACAATTAGTATGGTAATCACGGCTCTTCTGATTCGAAGTATACGCAACAGCCGGACTTCGTGGCGGAAGGCACGCCGCCTTTTACAACTCTTTTACAACTAACCAACCATTGGCGGGCCGGTTTTGCCAACAATGGAAAATAGTTGCACTCGAGTTCGAGTTGCTCGCCCCCCCGGCCTTCCAGCCCGCGAAATCGGGCGTGCCTTACTGGCTGGGGGGCTTTCATTCGCGCACGCGATCGCTATAGGCAGATATGTTGCTGAAGCTGCAACGCACGATCGCGGCCGTATTGGCGCTCACCGGGCTGCTGATCCTGCCGGGCTTCTTTTTCTCTTACGACGTCACACCCAAAGTTGCCATGGCGCTGATCGGAGCCACGATGGGCGTGGCGTTGTTCCGCCGCGGCCCCGCGGCCGATCAGGTGCGGCGGTTGTGGGCCGACTCCCTGGGCCGTTGGTTTTGTCTCCTGACTGCGGCAGAAGTGCTCTCGCTCCTCCTCTCGAGTTGGTTCTCTACCCATCCCGCCCTTTCCTGGAATGGAGGGAATTGGCGCCGTTTCGGCCTGATTTCCCAGTGCGCAGTGATTGCGCTGGGCTTTCTGATAGCCGCATCGTGCAATCAATCCGGGATGCGCATCTTGCTTCGCTCGACGGCCGCCGCCGGCACGCTCGCCGCGCTCTACGGGATCTTGCAATATTTCGGCGCGGATCCGATTTTGCCCGCGGCTATCTATCACGTCGGGGAAGGAGCCCTGGCCATCGTGCGCCCGCCGTCGACTCTAGGGCACGCGGACTACTTCGCCGGTTACTTGGTTTATGTGCTGTTTTTCGGCCTGGCTCTTGTGGCCATCGAGGCAAAACAACAATGGAAGGCTCTGGGGTCCATCGCTGCTATCACCGCGTTGGCCGCAATCGTGTTTAGCGGAACACGCGGCGCTCTGCTCGGGCTCGCTGCTGGAGCGGTTTCTATCTGGATTTGGCATCGCCCGCGGCTGCAACGGCGATCCGCGACCGTTGCGGCTGGGGTGTGCGCCCTGGCTGTTGCGTTCTACTTTTCACCGGCGGGTTTGCAGCTTCGTGCACGGGAACAATGGGCACTCGAAGACCTGCGCGGAGGTGCAAGGCTCTTGCTCTGGCGCGACTCGCTGCGGATGGCGGAAACGCGCTGGCTCATCGGCTTTGGGCCCGAGACGTTCGGGCTGGAGTTCCCTCGCTACCAATCCGTGGAGCTCTCGCGCGCTTATCCGGATTTCTATCATGAATCGCTTCACAACATCTTTCTGGACGCACTGGTATCGCAGGGCATGCCAGGGTTGGCGATTCTGTGCGGGTTCGCGGCCTTGGCTTGGTTCGCCGCTCGCCGCGCCCATCATCAGGGACAACGGGCTGCAGCGTATCTGGCATCAGCGCTGCTGGCGGGCGTGATCAGCGGACTATTCGTGTGCTTCACGCTGCCGGGCGCCCTATACTTTTACGCCACCACCGCCATGCTGGCGGGGCTCGCGATTCGGCCGGAGCCCAAGCCAATTGCATCATCCCGGGCACTTGGGTTACGAATCCCGGCCCTCGCTCTCAGCCTGACGGCAGCCGCTCTGTTTCTGTACCTGACCGTGCGATTAACCGCATCGGACATCGCTCTTGAGCGAGCCAGGCGCGACCTGGATGCCGGACACGTCGAGGATTCCATTACTGCCTATGCGGCGTCGCAACGCTGGCACCCTGCCGGTTCAAGTGACGACCTCTACTTCTCCCGCGCCTTGGCCGCGGCAGCGCGAACTGTATCCAATCCGGCGCTCGCTCGGATGGCGTCACAACAGGCGTTCCTTACAGCGCAACGCGCGGCGCAAACGTCGGAAGAACGGCAAAACGCCTGGTATAATCTCGCCGCATTTTACGCCGCTCACAACGACGCGCTCAACGTGGAAGCATGTCTGCGCGGTTCCATTGCCGCTTCGCCGAACTGGTTCAAATCGCACTGGGCTCTGGCACAACTGCTGCTGCTTACCGGACGCCGCGCAGAAGCACTCGCCGAAGCAGCGCGGGCAGCCGATCTGGACGGTGGCAAAGATCCCGAAGTTGCAAAGTTTTTACAAAGCGTTCACGACTATTCCAGCGCCCGCAACCCAGAATAGAGAAGTACGAGGCAAGGAGTCCACTCATGAAGCACTTATCGTTTTCTCTTTCTCTGGTTTTGCTGGCTGGCGCGACGATCGCCTCCGCGCAGACTCCTACCGTGGTGGATGGCGGCGTCCTGAATGGCGCAAGTTTCGCCAAAGGACAACCAGTGTCGCCAGGTGGGCTGGTCTCGATCTTCGGCACCGGACTGGTGAGCAAACTCGCCACCGCCGACACCATTCCGTTGTCCAGCAGCCTGGGCGGCGTCACCGTGACGTTTGCCGATCTGCCGCCCGCCCCGCTGCTGGCCGTCATTCCCGGAGTTCCCGGCCAATCCAGCGATCAGATCAATGTTCAAATACCCTGGGAAATCGGCTCCGGAACCGGCGTCGTCAACGTGATGGTGACCACTCCCAATGGAACCTCGGCGCCCGTCGCCGTCAACTTCGCGCCATCCATGCCGGGCATCTTCACAGCGGCCGCAGGCGGGCAATTCTACGCCATCGCGGTGAACAGCTCGGATTCATCGCTCGCTTGGCCGCAAGGTCTGGCTTCCACCGGTTCGCATCCGGCGAAAGCAGGTGACGTTCTGATCATCTATGCCACCGGGCTCGGCGCAGTGGACCACCAGCCCGCCGACGGCGGCATACCCAGCGTGCTCGCCAACACCATTGCAACGCCCACCGTCCTATTTGGCGGCGTGGCAGGCGATGTACAGTTCTCCGGGCTGGCGCCTCAGTTTGTAGGAGTCAACCAACTGAACGTGCAAGTGCCAGCGGGCGTGACTCCGGCCATCGCCGTACCGTTGCAGATCAAGGTGAACGGCTTTACGAGCACGAACCAAGCGGTGATCGCGATCCAATAGCGGGACCGAGAAGCAGCGGCAGGGGAATGCACGACTCGTTTGACGTTTTCGAATATATCGATTTCCTGCGCGCGCGCTGGAAGTTTGCCGGCCTGGCATGCGGCGTGGCAATCGTGCTGGCCCTTGCCGCGGGCTTTCTGATTCCCAAACGGTACACCTCCACCGCGACCATCTTGATCGACCCTCCGGCCGGAGGCGATCCGCGTATCGCAACCGCGGTGAGCACCGTGTATCTGGAATCCTTGAAGACTTATGAGCTGGTCGCTTCGAACGATCAGCTTTTTCTTCGCGCCGCCGCGCGCTTTCATCTTCGTGAGCGGGACGAATCGCCCATCGAATCGCTGAAACGGCGCGTGCTGAAGGTGGATAAACTCCGCGACACGCGGGCACTGCAAATCAGCGCCACACTTGGCGATCCGAAAACCGCGCAGGCCGTGGCGCAGTTCATCGCCCAGGGCGCGGTGGCACTGAGCCGCACCGGCGGGACGGAAGCGGATGAAGCCATGATTCACGACGCGGCCCAGGCCGCGGAGACCGCAAAGAGCCGCCTCACGGAAGCCGAGACGGCCTGGCAAAAGGCCGCTGGAGCGCAGTCTACTGAAGCGCTGCGGTCGGAGGTTACCGACGATAGCTTTCTGAAGTCGCATGCGGAAGAGCAGCTTCTCGACGAGCAGACTGGCCTGCTGGGGGCCGCAAACGATCCGCCGGACCAGGCCGGCAATCCAGAGGCATCCCGAGCCCGAGTGCAGCTCTTGGAGCGGCGGATCGGCGAGCTCACTCGCACCATGGACGCCAAGAGCGCAGCGTTGGCTCAGGAAACCGCCCGCCAGGAGGATTTGCAAGCCGTCCTCACCTCTGCCCGCACAGCCTACGAGGCGGCCGAGCAGCGGCTGGTGAATTTACGGATTGGCCGCGGCGCGCGGACCGAGTGGCTGCATGTCGTCGATCCGGGCATTGTTCCGCAGCGGCCCAGTTCGCCCAACGTGCCGCTGTTGCTAATCGGGGCCGCCGCGCTCGCGCTGTTCGGATCGTGGTTGTATCTCACGCTATCGTTCAGCTTGACGCGAGAGCGCCGGCGCTACAACCCGCCGCTGCGCATTGCAACCCATGGCGCCGATTGAATCGCGCGCCCGCGAGTTACCGTGCAACTTCTGGGTCGCGGCAGTCTTGGGCGCCTATGCGTGCGCTGTAGCGGCCTCGCCGAACCCGCTGCTGGCCGCCGCGTGGAGTGTACCGCTGGTAGTGATTCCCGCCGTTCTGTGGATCCTGCAATCCCCCAGCCGCTGGCTTTGGTGCTTCTTTTTCGCGGCGCTGCTGCTGCCGCCGCTGCCGTTTGCGCTGGGCAATTCCGGACCGCATGAGGGCGTCGCATTGGCTGGAATCGGATTGCTGGCCGGAGCGCTGCGGCTTCGAGAATGGCGCATTCAGCGAAACGAGCTGACGTTTTCCCTGGCCGTGTTCTTCCTGGTACTGCTATGGAGCTCTGCCCTGGCGGTGTTCTATTCCGGGCTAGGCGTCGCGGCCGGCAGCATGGCGCGCGTGCTGCTCTTTGGAATTCCCGTCTACATATTCTTTTACTCAGTGCACGGGCCGGGAGTCGGGACGCGCGAACACGCGTTCGATGGAGCGCGCAGATTGTATTACTTCGGCGTACTTTCAGCCGCCTTCGCGTGCGTCGACTTTTACTATCAGTTCCCTGCCCCGGCCGGCTATGGACCTCAGTTCATCTGGCTGGCCTCAGGCGTCTATCGCCGCGCACAAGGGTTCTTCTATGAAGCCAGCACGCTCGGAAATGTGTGCGCGTTTTTCCTGATCATGATCGCCGTCACGCTGCTGCGCAACCGTCGCGAGCGGGTGATCTCACGCTGGGCCGTATGGTTGGGCGCGCCAGTTCTATTCGCCGCGCTGGTGTTGTCGTTCTCCCGCGCATCCCTATTGAATTTGTTCGCAGGGCTTGCGGCGCTCGTTTTCCTGGAGCGCGCGCGAATTCGCATCGGCAAGCTGCTGGCCATCGCCGCCAGTTGTCTTGCCGCCGGATCTCTCGCCGCCTGGCAGCTTTTTCCCGAGGCCGCGCGGAACTATTGGCTTCACCTGCTGCACTCGCAGTTTCTGCTCTCCCAACCGAACAGCGTGCTTTCAGGCCGCCTGGCCAGTTGGCAGGCCATCGCAAGTTTTCTGGGCGGGCATCCGTGGCACGCGCTTTTCGGCATCGGCTATAAAACGCTGCCCTATTCCGATTTCATCGGCACCAACATCGTCGCCGACAACATGTATCTCAGCTTGCTGGTGGAGACCGGAATCGTCGGGCTGGCTGTTTTCGTCCTGCTCAATTTCAGCATCCTGCGCACAGCCTGGCGAGCCGTCCACCGCGACGATTCGCGCGGCTCGTTCTTCGGAAGCTGGATCTTTTGTTTTTGGATCGGCCAGCTGTTCCAGATGTTTTCGGGCGACCTGTTCACCTATTGGCGCGTGCTCCCGCTGTACTTTTGGGTACTCGCGATGGCGGCCTGGCGCCGGCAACCGGAATGAGCCGAAGCCTGCTGTTCCTGGATCAATTCAATCAGCTCGGCGGCGCCCAGCGTTGCCTGCTGGATCTGTTGCCCGCATTTCTGGAAGCCGGTTACGTGACGCACTTGGCGGTTCCAGGCGACGGGCCGCTGGCGGATGGCGCGCGCGGCTACGGAGCCTTCGTGCATTCGATCCCCTGCGGCGCGTACACCTGCGGGCGGAAGAAGTTGCTGGATGCCGCGCGATTCGCCCTCGATCTTCCGCGTCAAACTGTACGCATCGCTTCGATTGTGTCGAAGCATGGAATCGATCTGATCTATGTAAACGGTCCGCGACTGCTTCCGGCCGCCGCCCTCGCCGCGCGCGGCCGCCCGATGGTCTTCCACGCCCACAGCATCGTTTCGCAACAGGCAGCCGCGCGATTGACGCGCTGGGCCCTTCGATCGACGCATGCCCGCGTGATCGCTGCTTGCCGATTCGTCCTGGAACCTTTGTCGGCGGTGGTGGGCGCACATTCGCGCGTCATCTACAACGGCGTAGCACCGATAGAGTGCGTGCGGCGCCAATGCAACCAGAGCGACTCTTGGCGAGTTGGCGTCATCGGACGCATCGCTCCTGAAAAAGGGCAGTTGGAATTTGTTCAGGCCGCGCGCCTGGTGCTCCGCCAACAGCGCTGGCGCGTTGAATTTGTGGTGTGCGGTGACGCGCTGTTTTCAGACCCTCAGTACAGCCAGCGCGTCCGCGCGGAAGCGGAAGGCCTGCCGATCGAGTTTACCGGATGGCGCACCCGTATTCGCGATATTCTGTCGTCCCTCGATCTGGTTGTGGTTCCCTCCACAGCGGTGGAGGGAACAACGCGCGTGATCCTCGAGGCATTCTCCGCTGGGGTTCCGGTCGTGGCTTTTCCATCGGGCGGGATACCGGAGATTATCGAAGACGGCGTTACGGGACTGCTGTCGCCGCCCACGGCCCAGGACTTGGCATCCAAGCTTCTGGAGCTTTTCTCCAATGGCGCCGGGCTGCTGGATTGCATCTCTGCCCGGGCGAAAGCAGTGTTCGCAGAACGCTTCACTTTGGAGCGCTACCGCACCGAAGTATTGGATGCGGTGGGGGGCATCTTGTGATGTCATCGCGTCGCATTCCTCTCTACGCACAAGCGGTCATTGATGCGCTCCATTTCACGCAGCCATCTTTTGACCCGATAAAAGGTCTTTCCGACAACGACTGGCACAAGTTGATCAACTTCTGCCATCGCACGCAACTGGCGATTCCATTCGCACTTCGCGGCCAGGATTATCTGCCGCCTTGGGTAGCGGAACGTTTCCATCAGAACCTGGAGAACAACGCGGAACGCTGGCGCCGGACCAAGCGCGCGTATCAAGAGGTAAGTGGCGCGTTCGAAGCCGCTGGGCTTGAATTCGTAACACTCAAGGGGTTCTCTCATGCTGCCGACTTCGTACCCGATGCGCGCCTTCGTACGCAGTACGATCTGGATCTGTTCTTCCCGCCGGACCGGCTGCTGGCGGCGCGCGACGTCGCTTTCGGGCTAGGTTACGAGCCTCTCGTCGCTAGGGATCGGCATCCGGTGGATCACCTCCCAACGCTGATCCGCAAGACTGGTTGGGAATGGCGCGGCGACTATTTCGATCCCGAACTGCCCCTGGCGCTGGAACTGCATTTTCGCCTCTGGGACGCCGCCACGGAGGGCTTCGCACTCACCGGCTTGGACAACTTCTGGGAACGCCGGCGGCGGCGAATCTTCGAAGACGTCGAGTTCACATCGCTCGCTGCGATCGATCTGCCCGGCTATGCTTCGGCGCACGCCCTACGGCACTTGCTGCGCGGCGATTCGCGGCCATCGCACTTTTACGAGATCGCCTGCTTTCTGCAGCGCAACTCCGACGCCGGGTTCTGGCGAAACTGGCGCGAGTGCCACGATCAGCCGCTGCGCCGAGTACAGGCCATCTGCTTCGCCATCGCGCGGCAGTGGTTTGGCTGCTCGCTTCCCGTTGTCGCGCAACAAGAGATAGAACAATTGAAGGAACCGGTGCGCGCCTGGCTGGCCGCCTATGCCCAAACGCCGGCCACCAGCATCTTTCACAGCACCAAGAACGAATTGTGGCTTCAACTCAGCCTGCTGGATCCGGGCTCTTCGCGGTCTGCGATCCTGCTGCGCAAATTAATACCGCTGCAGCTGCCCGGGCCCGTGGACGCGGTACATTTGTCCGGTGATGCCGTCAACTGGCGAGTTCGCCTGCGCGCTGCCGGGCGTTACTGCTTGTTTCTATGCTCTCGAACCTGGCGCCATGCGAAAGCTCTCATTCCAACGCTCTGGTACGGCGCGGCTTGGGCGTGGAGCCGGCGTCAGCGAATCTGACGCGTCAGGTCGAAGCCAAAGAACATTCCGCCCGGCGTGTCCGCCGACGGCTCGCCCAAGAACTCCGCTCGCGTCCCCGCCCGCTGCGATACCGTAACGCCGGGGCTGGTTGTCAGCCCAAGCGTAAAGGCGTGACGAAATATTTTCTTTTGAATGCCAAATGAATACGCGGGCCGATGGATGCCCAGATCGCCCCCGTTCCACAAGGTTGGAATCACTTCGGCGATCAACGCCACGGTCGGCCGGATATCGTAGGCGGCGCCCACACCGATCGAGAACGTATCTACGCCCGGCAAATCCGGAATATCGGCGGAAAGAAAACCGCTCGCCTGCACCAGGGGCCGCGCATCAAACGACAAGGTTGGAACCACGTAGAATTGTGCCCGTGAAGTGATGCTGCGCGAGAACATCCCTTCAATATTCTGCGTGTAGTTCTTGCGGAAATTATTCTGGCCTTCGATGGACACCCGTACCGCAACATTCAGCGGATCTTCATGATGCTCATCCAGAATGTTGTACGCCGCCATGAGCTGGATGGGCCGGCCGATCAACGATGGCGACCGTAAGATACTGACCGACACTTTGTCGGTGACGCCGTAGCGAAGAGCCAAGGACGGAAGCGCGAAGTTATCTAAGCCGAACAGTTCCCCGCCCCGGCCCTGTCCTGTAAACGCGGCATCATAAGGGAAGCGATGCGTGAAGTTGACGTAGATTCCATGCTTGTCGACGGCTCGCCCGGTAGGCAGGCTGAACAGTACGTCGTCGCCCGGTTCATAGATGCTGCCGGCAGTGCGCTTGGCTTCTTGCGTCTGCCCGGAAGCGCCGCCGGCATTCGAAAAGGTTCGGATATAGCTGGCGAGCCCATCGATCTCGGCGTCCGTCAGCTTGCCCGACCAAGCCGGCATCCGGCCATTGTCCTTGCCGTTGCGAATCGCATCCGTAATGTCCTTGGGGCTGAGGCTGCGCTGCACGCTTTCGCTCGTGAAATCGGGCGCATGCTCGGAGCGCGTGCCCTTGCCATCGGCTCCGTGACATCGCGCGCAATCCTGCTGAAACAGTGCGGCCACAGGCGTTTCCTGTACCGTGCCAATCTCTCGAACCGTCTTGGCCGCCACATCCACCTGATAGCGTTTCCCATCCCGCTCCAGAATCAGCATTGAACCGGAGTTACCCGAGAATGAAATGCCGAGTGCTTTCGCGGCGTCAGTGGAATCATCGGGGCCCGCGATGAGCAATGCCGCCGCACTGAGCGCCGCAAGCAGGATACTTCCGGAAAGTCGAACACAATTGATTTTCACCACGCATCCTTGCCAAACAATACATCGGGAATGGTGAGCCCGATAATCCACACATATAGGCCAATCGAGAACCGGCGCACCAGGAATAGATCGAAGCGCTTTCGCTGCCGGTACGTTAAATGGCTTCGGCCGCGCACCTGCCACAGGCCGGTTAGTCCCGGTTTGATCGACAACACCTCCCTCGCGTTGGGTTCATAATGCTCGTTGAGCTCGAACCGCGTGATCGGCCTGGGACCAACCACCGACATTTGGCCTCGAGCGACCAAAGCCAATTGGGGAAGTTCATCGATGGAATGGCGCCGGCAAAACGCCGCAAAACGGCTGGTGACACGCGGGTCTGGTCCACGCTTCGGCTCCGGACTCTCTTCGGTTAACTTCTCGATAAAGAGCCCGGATTTGCGCGCGGGCTTGGCGGTCGGCCACATGCTGCGAAATTTGTAAACCCAAAGCGTTTTGCCGTAACGCCCAACTCGCCGGTGAGCAACCAGCGGGGACGCTCTCGATGCCACGCTGATGACGAACGCAAGAACCAGCAGGAAAGGAAACAAACCAATCAGGCATAGTATGGCTACAACTGGTTCTAAGACGTACAACACACGAACAGCGCATGAAGCCGTTCGGGCGCCATTCGTCTGATGGATATCGCTCGAATGGAGTAACTCCGCGGACAGCCCATGGAAGCGCTTCTGCGGCGTTTCGGTTGCGATCATGGCTTCATTATCCGCTGCAGTATCTTCTATATCTGCTTCCATTTCGTAAAAGCGTTGTAAAAAGAGGCCGGCGTAATCACAACTTACAAAGAGGGCGACACGGTCAATGCAAACTCAACTCGTTGCGGTGACCGTGTGCGCCCGGGAAGAAGCCGTTTCATCGACCAGTTGTTCCAACCGCGAGATCGCGTCGCCCAGGTCCGAATATCGCATTCCCCAGAGGCGGGCACGCGACAAAAGCTCATGCGAGCGCCGCTGCTCCACCTGTATCCTGGCTGGCCCGAGCACAGCATACTGCGACCAGTACTCCCGCGCGAGATCTTGCGGGTACGGTTCAACGGACGCCTGCCCGCAGTGTTCGCGATTCAGGAAAACCACGTGATCCACAACCCATCCTGGCGCGGTGGATATTCCCAACTCCCGCGTGCGGACTTCGATGCCGAGTTTGCCGTTTGGCCTGACCGTAGGAACGTGATCGGCGAGCTCGGAAAACAACTCACGGGCGTCGGCGCGGAAGCGAATCCGGTGCGAATCTCCAATTGCGTAACGATCGCCGCGGCCGCGCACCAGAAACGTCCCGTCGTCGCTCACGTAGGTCCAGCCGACCCGGGCGCACGCATAGGCCAGCGTGGTCTTGCCGGCGCAGGACTCACCGCACAACATCACGCCGTTTCCCTGCCTCGTCACCAAGGCTCCATGCAAAGGCGCGAAGGCCCGCTGCTGTGCCAGCGAAATTCCCGCGGGCGTCAGATACTGGTAGCGCAGCCACGCGCGGTCCGCGGCGGTGCTGGGTGTCACCCAACCGAAACCAAAACCCCGCTCGAAATCGCACAGCAGAGAGTTGTCCGCGTCCGCAATGATCGACATCAAATGTTCTCGCGCGCGAATCCGTGGCGTTGCCCCTGGTTCGCCATCGCCGCCGGATACACCCAGGCAAATGCGCACTGGATCCCGGTGAAACATGCGCTCACTTGCGCCCCAACCTTCCTCGGCCGCCAGCATCACATCGTGCGAATTGGTTTCGAGCACGAGCGGATATCCCAGTGGGAAAAAAGTCCGGCGTAGCGGCAGGTTGATCCCGGAAGACACCGGATCGGCCTTACTCGGGATGAAGCTCGATTCTTTCGGCATGGCGCTGGCTTCGTTGCCAGATTACGCGATGCCAAGAGTGAACACCAGAGGATGACGGGCCAAAAGCGCACATTTTACAACAAAGATACAAACTGCAAACAAGCCGGTTCGCCGCCCCATGACATACTCCGATCAGTACTGCCACGGGGGCTGACTTGCGCACCGCAATCGTTCATTACTGGCTCCTGAACATGCGCGGCGGCGAAAAGGTGCTTGAAGCGCTGTGCCGGATGCTCCCCGATGCCGACGTGTTCACGCTGTTCTACGATCCGGAACGCATATCGGAAACAATTCGCCGCCACAACGTACGGGCTTCCTTTCTGCAGCCATTCCGCAAAGGGTATCGATCGCTGCTGCCCCTGATGCCGATGGCGCTTGAGAGCTTCGATTTGCGTGAGTACGATCTGATCGTCAGCAGCGAATCGGGTCCCGCCAAAGGTGTGATCACGTCCTCCAGCACTCGCCATGTCTGCTATTGCCACACGCCCATGCGATATCTGTGGGACCTGTATCCTGCTTATCGCAATCAATGGGTGGGCGCTGGTTGGAAACGCGCGCTGATGACGCCCGTGGCGAATTACCTGCGGTTATGGGATTTCGCTTCCGCCGCACGTGTCGATCAATTTGTCGCCAACAGCGACAATGTCCGCCGCCGCATTTGGAAGACCTACCGGCGCGATTCACAAGTAGTGCGCCCCCCCGTCGCCGTTGACAAGTTTCATTGGAAGCCGCCCGAAGATTATTACCTGATCGTCTCCGAGCTGGTGCCCTACAAACGGGTGGATGCCGCGGTGCGGGCCTTCAACGAAAATGGACGCAGGCTCCGAGTGGTCGGTGGAGGGCCGGAGTACAAGGCGCTGCGGCGGGCTGCGGCGGCAAACATCGAGTTCTGCGGGCGAGTGACGGATGAAGATCTGCGAACCCTCTATGCTCGCTGCCGGGCGTTCCTGATGCCCGGAGAAGAGGACTTCGGCATCGCGGCCGTGGAAGCGCTCGCGAGCGGCAAACCGGTAATTGCACTGGCGAGAGGCGGCGCGCTCGAAATCGTGCCCGAATTTGGAGGCTTGCTCTACAACGAACCCGATGGGCTCCGCAATGCGATCGAACGCTGGGACGCATTCGAGCCCGAACTGAATCCGCACGCACTACAAGCCTGCGCGGCCCGATTCTCAGAGACGGAGTTTGTGAAACAGATGAAGCCGCTGCTGTTTGAAACCGGATCCTCTAAGAACGATTTTGCGTTGGCACATCACAACGCCTCAGCTTAAGTTCGCTCCCGGAGACGAACCGGCGCGCTGTCACGCACGCCGGTCCCGGACGCCTGACGACTAAAACACGTACTTCACCGCAAATTGCATGATGCGGGGGCTTACATCGGCTTGAATCTTGCCGAACGTGCTGCTGTTCAGCGTGGAATTAGCAGTGCCTCCCGCGATACTGACCGCGCCCGGGTTCAGGAAGTTCGCGCGATTCTGGATGTTGAACGATTCTGCGCGGATCTCAAAGTACTGACTTTCCCTCACTCGGAACTGCCGGGATAAGGCCACATCGACGTCGAAGTAGCCCGGGCCCTCCAGGTTGTTGATACCCATGTTTCCTAGCGTACCCGCGGCCGGATAACCAAACGCCTGGGCGTTCATCCAGCAGTTAATCGTCTTCTCCGTGCAGTATGCATTGGGGAGCACCTGGTTGGGACGTTGTGCGCCAATTCCGGTCAAGGCGTTGTCCAGACCGGTGGTCACCTCAAAATAGCTTCCCGAGTGCAATCCGACGATCGGCGCGAGCTGCCAGTCTCCGGCAATCCACTGCAGCGGCCGCGACGAATAATGCGGCGACTGAAGAACCGCGGAAAGATTGAAGTTCTGATGAATGTCGATGGCCGTGCAGTTTCCACGATCGAAACGGCGATCGGCTGGATCGGTGTAGACCGGTCCGGAAAGCTCCGTTGTTACCGAGTCGCCGATGCAGTGCGAAAACGTGTAGTTGGCGAGCATGGAGAAGTGGCTCGACAGCCGGTGCTCCGCCGAAACAATCAAGGCGTTGTAGCTGGCCGTGCCGCCATCGTCCAAGCTCTCAACAGTTCCGTAGTAGGGACCCTGGCTGGGATTCAATTGCGTGAGCAGACGGCGCGCCTGAGTGGTGGAAGTGGTCGAGCATGTGCCCGCCTTCGTCAGCCCATATTGACCGGCCACGCAGTTTCCAGGAACGTAGACCGCTGGGTCCAACTCGTGATCCGTCCAAAGATGAGCCGTTTCGCTGCCCAGGTAGCTGGCCTTCAATAACCAGCTCGACCCCAGCTGTTTCTGCAGCGTCAAGTTCCACTGCTCCACGTAAGTGTTCTTCACGTGCAGCGGGACCGTCTCATAATATCCACCCGTGGGGTAAGTGGTGTTCGGATTCTGAGTAGTCGGATACGGGTTGCCGCCCGGATACCCTTGCCACGGATTGGCAAATCCTCCCGCAGGATTCGTTAAAGTGATCGATTCGCCCCACAGCGGTTCGGACGAGGCGTTGTAGTAGAACAGCGTCTGGGGCATATCGTAGAAGATTCCCCACGATGCGCGTATCAGCGTTTTGCCGTTGCCGGTGGGATCATACGCCAAGCCGACGCGCGGCGCCCAATTGTTCCAGGTGGTAAGGTTCGGCCGGCTGCCGGTTTTGAACCCTGGATCACCCGGAAAGAGCGTCCCGGCCGGAGCATTCGGATAGATGGTCGAATGAACATTCGCAAGGAAATCCGCCATGTCGAAATGCGTAATTTTGTCATTGACGATGCGCCCGTTGAGATAGGGCTCCCAGCGCAGGCCGTAGTTCAGCGTCAGGCGAGAGTTGATCTTCCAGTTGTCTTGAGCGTAGAGGCCGATATAGGCCCACTTTTCGTTATCGTGCGAGACGTTCGCGTCGGTAAATGAATCCAGCTGCCCGGCCACAAAATCCGCCATCGCACTCCCGGTGTCCTGCCCGGAGAAGGTGAAAAGCCCATTGCAATAGACGCAAAACGTGGTCGCTTGCATCGGGCGGATAAAGTTAGCTCCGAACTGCATCTGGTGCGAACCTTTGATGAGGCTGAAGTCGTCGGCAAACTGGTACGTGGTGGTGTTCACTAAGCCGGGAGTCGCAAAGCCACCAGCGCTCATGAAGTCGCCAGTGATGTTGATGTTGGAAAAGTTGGGCAGAGCGGTGTATATGCCCTGAACCCCAATATCGGTCGGGGTGGGAATCGGCACCTGAAATTTCGTGATGCCGTCCCGATCCAGCGTCGCGTGGAAGGTGTTCAGAGCGCTCGAACTGAATACGTAAGTATCGCCCAGCACCAGCGAATTCACTTCATCATCCGTGCCGGCGTTCTGAACCGACAGCTCGGTGCCGGTGAAGCTGGATGGTGTCAGACTGTGCGTGCCGAAATAACGCGCGAAGAAGGATTGCTTGGAGCTGATCTGGTAATCGATCTTCGCCAGCCCCATGTGCTCGTCCTGATTCGCTATTTCCGTGAAAGTGGTGTTGCCGCACGCGTTGGTGAGTGTCGGAAAGTGACTGGCGAACGCGAGCGCTTGCGGACTAATCAGCGAAGACGGGAGTATGTTGTTCACATACGGCGCCTTCAAAGTTTGAGGCGTGGCGAAACACTGCGATTCATAAGTCTGGAAGTTGCCTTCCAGTTCCGCCATGGTGGGAACCACCGCAGGCGTTGCCGCCGGCGCCGAACGGATCAAAGTGCCCTGATAGCCTAGGAAGAAAAACAGCTTGTTCTTCTTGATCGGCCCGCCCAAGGTGCCCCCAAATTGATTGCGTTTCAGGTTGTCGCTGCTCGGCGCGAAGAAGTCGCGCGCATTGAAATCCCCGTTCCGGACGAACTCGAAGGCGTCGCCATGAAACGCATTGCTGCCGGACTTGCTGACCACGTTCACTGCTCCCGCGGAGTGCTGCCCGTATTCAGCGGGCAGCGAGCTGGTCTCCACTTTGAACTCTTGCACCGCATCCGGGAAAGGCAGTGGCAGATTCAAGTTATTGAACGGGTCGTTATGAGTTCCGCCATCCAGCAGGTAGGTGGTGCCATTGAGCATTCCGCCGGCCACGCTGACCAGCGCTTCGTTGGGATAGTTCTTGCTGGATATCAGGTTGCCCGATGAGGGAGCCTGGCCAAAGCCATACTGCACGGCGTTGGAACCGCCGGCCAGGGTAATGAGCTGAGTGATCTCGCGTCCATTGAGCGGCAGTTCCACCACGTCCTGCGAATTGACCACCTGGCCGACGCCGGTGGAATGAGTCTCCACCATCGCCGCCGCGGCTTCCACCTGTACCGACTCGCTCACCGCGCCCACCTTCAAGACGGGATCAATAGTAGGGGCGGTGTCAACCTGCAAAACAATGCCCGACTGGACGTAGGTGGTGAAGCCATCCTTCTTCACTTCCATCCGGTAGGGGCCCAAAGGCAGGCTCGGCAGCGAGTAGACACCACTGGCGTCCGTCTGGGCGGTGCGGGTGACTCCCGTATCAGTTTGAGTAACGGTGACTTCGGCGCCAGGAATGGCTGCTCCGGTGCCGTCCTTCACGGTCCCCGAGATCTGGGATACCGATTGTGCAAAAAGGCCCGAACCTAGGGCAACACACAAAAGGACCTGTACGAACAACGTTGTCGTGCGCTTCATAACTCCTCTTTTAGTTAAGCAGTGCTGAATTTGGACTTACAGCCCTGTGCCCCTCAAAGTCGACCACCCCCCGTGCGCTGCCGACTAACACAGGAACTGCGATGCATGCATCGTTACAGACCAGCCCACTATATAACGTGGCAAGGAAAGTGTCAATTCCACATTACAAATTGATGGTCCACTGGACACCATCGCGCCAGCGGCTTCGCCGTGGCCATTCTTTGCATGCACGGCCAGAAGCAGAGAGTGACTTACTTCCCGACTAAGTGCTCCACATCGCGGTTATTTTCCTGACAGATGTACTCCATCAGTTCGCCCTTGAGCATAACCGGGTGAGTGGTGAAGGACCAGGGCTTGGTATACGCCTTGGGATCGTCGATCGTGTTCTCGATCACCAGGTGGCCGTAATCGGGCCGCTGGATTCGTTCGATCACGTGCAACGATTCGGTGGTGGGCAAGCCGGACTCGTCCAGCCACGCCTTCCCATTGAACCCCACCGTATCAATGACGAACGTCTCGCCTTCCCAATGGCCGATGGAATCCCCCAGCCAGGACGGATTCGGATCAGCCGCATGGGGACGCCCGTCGGTGAAAATCTGACGCCAGACATGAGCCCCGCCCTCATAGACAATGAGCGTAAGGCCGGCGGTTTGCATGATGCGGAATGGATAAGGGGTGGTGGTCATGCGTGGAACTCCCGGCGGCAGGCAACGCGCTTCCGGATCGTCCCGCGAGTCGCTGCTTTTGCGCTCATTGTAGACCTTCTCCGCCCAAGGCTGGAATGGAACCTGGACGCCGGTTTTGATCATGTCGACGTTCTGCCGGATGGCATTGGGCGCCCAAGCGCCGGATAGATCCGGTTTGCCGTTCCCCGTGCGAGGCGTCGGGCCTGCCGGAGGCCAAGCAGGCTTGGATCCTTTGGGACCCGTTTCTGTCGAGGATGGGTATAACTGGGAGCCAAGCGGAGCCGTCAGAGCGCCGTTCGGTGTCTGGGCCGAAATCGAGGCGCAGAGCGCCAGTGCGAGGAGCGCGCCCGAGCCGCAAGATTTACGGGAAGATAATGCATGCATTCTACAAACCGCGATTCAGTATATATTTGTGAGTGAATACCTGTCAATATAGATTGGTTCCCGGCTCAATGCCTTGGGCGCGGGCATCGTGCGTGCAACCGGTTAAGTCAATGCATGCATCGGCACAAAAGAAATATACTTATGGGAAGCAGCGGAATGGAACGAATAGGCCAGCCTTCAAAAACGCCGGCAGGTAAGTCGAAAGCGTCGTCGCAAACGGCTCGAGCGGTCCTGGCGCTTCGTGAACTGCTGGTGCAAGGTCATTTTCGCCCCGGAGAACGCATTCGGGAAGTGCCGCTGGCTGCTCAATTAAAGGTCTCCCGCATTCCACTGCATCTGGCGCTGGAGCGTCTGGCACACGAGGGCTTTCTCGAGATTCGTCCCACCCGTGGATTTGTGGTCCAAAGATTTTCGACCGACGATATCTATGACGCCATCGAATTGCGCGGCTTGCTCGAAGGCGCGGCCGCCCGGCTTGCGGCGCAGCGATTGAAACACGCGTCAGAACTGGCTCCCCTGCAGGCCATCAGCCACGAAATTCTGGCTCTGGTGCGGCGCACCAAACTAACCATCGAGACGTTCAATCTCTACATCGACCTCAACGCCCGTTTTCACGCCGGCCTGCTCGATCTCTCCCGCAGCCGGATGCTGCGCCGCGCTATCGAGCAAGCCTGCTCGCTGCCGTTTGCCTCACCCAGTGCGTTCTTGAAGCGGCAATATGTTTCGAGCGACCTGCGGGAGTTGTTTCTGATATCGGCCGACCAACACTGCGGCATCGTGGATGCCATCGCCAACCGCGAAGGCATGCGCGCCGAAATTCTGACGCGAGAGCATGCCCGCGTGGCACGCAGGAATCTGGAGGATGCCTTGAGGAACTCCGAGCTTCCGCCCGATCTAGCCGGCGCCAAGCTGATCCAGCTCTGATTATCAGCGCGGCCCCGGCTGCGCCATATGCCGTGGGGCGATCTTAAGCGACACGTGGCAGGCTTCGTTAACACCTATGCAACGGAAGGCCGAACGCCGTGCAGCCAAGTGACACCCACTTTTCGGATGTCCTCTGACCCACGCCCGCCGTGTTTGTCTGGTGGATCCAATTTCACGTTGATCGCCGACCCCGGGCCGCCAAACTTGCAGGCTCCACGTGTTGCAACTACTTCAGCGTAGCGGGTGGCCGGCAACCCGCTACGCCGTTCCAATGGTTCTTTAGAACAACAGCTTAAGGGCAAATTGGATCTGCCGCGCAGAAGTTGTGGTGTAGGTGATCTGCCCGAACGTCGAGTTGGGGATGCCGGTACCGGCCGGACCCTGCGAGAAGGCGCTGCCGACAGGCAACCCGAAATTTGCATGGTTAGCAATGTTGAAGAACTCCGCGCGGAACTGCAGGCGGACCTGTTCGCGAATCCGAGTATCCTTCAGCAACGCCATGTCAAAATTTACCAGGCCCGGGCCCGACAGATAGTCTCTCTGAAGATTGCCGAGCGTACCAACCGCCGGTACCGAGAAGGCCGCCGGATTGGCGTAACCGTTGACGCCGCCGATAATGGGGTTGACGCCCGAAATGATGTTGGGTCGCTCCTCGCCGCTATTTCCGTTCCCGGCTTGATCAAACCCAAGCAGTACGTTCCACGGCGCACCGCTCGAGTACGTAAAGTCGCCGCTCAGTTGCCACCCGCTTACCAGCACGTTGCCTTTAAAGGGAAATGAGTAGACACTGCTCAACTTCACAAATTGCGACCGGTCAAACTGGCAGCGGCCTTCGTCGTAGTTGCCGGCCAGCGGATCAGTCCAGGGCGCACCGCCCTCCAGCCCGGAGGTACCGGAGGTGTTGTCTATGCATTTGGACCAGGTGTAGGAAAGTTGGCCTTGTAGGCCGTGAGAGAAGCGCCGGTTCAGGCCCACCTGCAGAGAGTTATAGTGCGAATCTCCCACGGGAGCCTCACTGCTGAGAGCGCCCAGAGCGGGATTCTCGCGCGCATTACTAACGATCGTACCAGTCGCCGATAAATGGCCAAAAACTGGCTGGTTATTCACGTAGGTAGGCTCCACGGGATTGATGTCGCGGCCCTCATACAAGTTCAGGCCTCGCGAGCCCACGTAGCCCACCGTCAAAAGCGTGTTTTCAAACAATTCGCGCTGGATGTTGATGTTCCACTGGTACATATGCGGTGAATTGTGGATGTTGTAATCGATACCCACGATCTCGGATGGAGTTGAATAGCCGCTCGAGAATGCATTCGGGAACGGGGGGAATATCTCGAAGGCCAGCTCGTACGGCTTGTTGAAGTAATAGCCGGACGCGTAGGTGCGGGCGCGAATGGGATCGTAGAAAATTCCGGCGCCGACGCGAATGGAGGTCTTGTGATCTTTAAACGGATCAAACGCCAAGCCGATTCGCGGATCCCAGTTCTTGGTCGAGGGGTTCGACGCGAACACGTGCGAGACCGGTACGAAGGTTCCAAATGGAGGATTGATGATGTTATTCAGCGGTTGCTCGTGAGTAACAGGATTGGTGATGAACTCATACCGCACACCGATGTTGACGGTCAGCCTGGAAGTCGCCTTCCACTCATCCTGAGCGTATCCGTCGACCTCAAGTTCGCGGAAGTCGCGAGAGGAGTCAGTATAGGGCGGGATGGGTCCAATAAAGAGGAACGGGCTCCCTTCCAGAAAGTTAGGGATGCTGGTAAAGGTATAGGAGCCGCCCCACCATCCGTCTTGCGTGAAGTTGCTCTGCACCCGGCTGAATAATCCGCCAAACTTGAAGCTGTGAGCTCCCTTGTTCCAGATCACGTCGTCGGCCACGGGGAATTTGTTTTGCACTTGGCTCAGCGGAGCGAAAATGCTGGTGCCAAGCAAGGAGAGGCCCGTGACGCTGACTCCGCCGTTTTGGTGCCCGGTGTAGAAATTGAGAGGGGGAGTCGGATCTAGATTCACTTCATTGTCGGCCTCTTTGGTTCGTGTGAAGCTGAAGCGCGCCAGGTTCACCAGGCTGGGGGTTATCAACCGGCGCCACTCCACCGTGGCGAAATGGTTGCCCGTTATGCCCTGTTCCGGCCAGCGCGGCGGCAGCGGCGAACCCAGGAACGGCAAAACGGTGCTGGCGCCGTCGTGCACGTAGCGCACAAAGAACGAATTCTTGTCGTTCATGGTGTAATCGATGCGCGTCAAAAGGTAATTTTCGTCGCCGGTCTGGCTGGCAACCTCCGGCACCTCCAGGATGCCATTCGGTGATACTTGCGTTGTCGCGGGATAAAGAGCCAAGATCGGCGCCGCCGTCGCACTGACTCCGACGTTCGCCAATCCGCCCACGCATGCAAGATTGGGAGCCAGGGCGCAGGGCACCAGCCCCTTGTGGACATTGGCGTCGGGGATAAACGAGGGGACGGTTGAGCCCTCCGATTTCCTCAACTCCTCGTCATTGAAGAAGAAAAACAACTTGTCTTTCTTGATGGGCCCGCCAATGCTGCCACCAAACTGATTTTGGCGGTAGGCAGGTATTTGCGAAGGGTCAAAGAAGTTGCGCGCGTCCAGGTCGCTGTTGCGGAAGAATTCGTACGCGGAGCCGTGAAAACTGTTGGTGCCGGATTTGCTGGCCGTATTCACCACCGCGCCATTGCCGCCGAATTGAGCGCTGTACGTGTTGGTGAGCACCTCGAATTCAGCGATGGCCTCAATACCGAGCGTAGTGCCCAACACGCCCGAACCGGACCCGTGCGCCCAGAAGCCCTGAATGTCGACGTCGTCCAGAAGATACGCCTGGCCTTCCGCCCTCGCTCCGGAGACGCTGAAGTTAGCCTCCAGGCCGTAGAGCAGGTTCGCGCCCCCGGCTGGGGCTCCCACCCCGTTTCCGGTTGTGATTCCTGGCGCCAGCGCGATGAGATCCGTAAAGTTGCGGCCGTTCAGCGGCAGGTCCGCAATTTGTTTCTGTTCCACTACCGAGGAAAGAGTAGACGAAACCACGTCCACCTGGGAGGCCTGTGCGTCCACCGTTACCGTTTGCTGCTGCTGGCCGGGCGAAAGCGCAATGTCCACCACCGTCTGGCTGCCGACACTGGGCGTTATGCCGCTGCGGACTACGGTCTGAAATCCCGCAGCCGATGCTTGCACACTGTAGGTGCCCACGATCAAGTCCACCACCGTGTAGCGGCCCTGCGAATCGGTTGTCACCGTCTGCCTCACGCCTGTGGCGACATTTGTAACTTGCACCGACGCGCCGGGTACAACCGCTCCTGATACATCGGTTACGGTGCCTAACAGCGTCGCGTTTGCTCCCTGTCCATAAACCAGGTTCGGCAGCGCGAGCAATGCAAGCAGCAAGCCGAAAAACATTGCAGTGAAAAAGCACTTGCTACGACGTGGTTTTAGATGTGCCATTTTCTTTAATCTCCCCTTTATTACGCAACCCCCCAAAGAACTCCTACACAACGCGGCGTGCGCGTTAACCGGCATGCGAATTTCGTCACGGCAAAGTGGAATTTTAAGACCGGCGTTGACAACTGCACCCCACGGAAGATTTCCTCGGTGAAGTGCTCACTGCCCACCACCGCAGGGACGCTGGTCTGAACTCCCGGCGCGGAGACGCGCCTGTTATAGCTGCCCACGATCAGTTCCCGAACCGAAACCGGCGGTCGGCGTTCGTGGCCGCCATGCGAACCACCTGCGCCGCGGAAACATCGGTGAGGGTTCCCGCAATGGCCCCGTTCACGCCCTGTGCCCCAACAGCGGTTGCCCCGGGAACCGCAAAAACGGCGACGCCGCAAAATGTTCGCGCGCGCCCGTACAACTCTGTCAGCATCCTCGGCTAACCTCCCGTATTCCCTAAAGCTTGGTTCGATGTAAAATGCCGGCGACCCCTACACCTGCATCAATACTGTTGGATACCGGGCGAGTATATCCCTATCCACACGATTAGTCGAGAGTTAGAGGCTGATAGTCACAATCAAAGGGGCTGATGAGGCGTCGGCTCCCAGGGTGACCTCCGCCCCGGTCGTCTTCTAGATCGCGCCGCGCGACGCATGAGGATCTCGGCCCGCATCTTCCCGCGCGCAGTCCCGCAATGCGGGCCGGCGGACATCAGGAGCCGTGCGCTTCGCTGACAAAGCCTTCGAATTCCAGGTCTCCGATCAGGTCCTTTTTCGTGAACAGCCGGATGTCGTCGTAGCGTCCGGCGCGAACTTTATTCACCCAATCCGGATCCCGATCTGGCTGCGGCCCACCGCGATCAAATCGAACTCGCGATTGCCAAAGCGGCGCAGAAGCTCGCTGAAACCGGATTCCCCCGTCGCTTGCGCCTCTTTGCCGAAGAAGTTCTCCATGACGTCGGTGTCCAGTCCCAGGCTGCCCACCCCGATCACAGGCGCGTCCGTGAAGGATTTGGTCCAACCGGCGATGCCCAAGTCCGACCCCGGCCATTCCGGTATCCAGAATCGCCTCGCGGAAGCGTGAAACAGATCAACGCCTGCCCAGCGAAGTTCCGATAACATCACCCGAAGGTCCTCCGGCGTGGGAGCAATTCGCGCGTCGTAGTTTACTTCCTTCCATTGTGAAAAGCGGAAGGAAATGACGAAGTCCCTGCCCACCGCGGCGCGAATCGCGGCGACAATTTCCTTGGGGAAACGCACGCGCGCGCGAATGTCATCCCCGCCGTAGCCGTCCGTGCGGCGATTCGTGTCCGCCCATAGAAACTGCTCCAGAAGATATCCGTGGCAGGCGTGCACCTCCACGCCATCTGCACCCATCTGCTGCGTCGCGCAGGCGCCGCGAACGAAAGCGTCCCGGATGGCCTCCAAATCCTCCAGGCTGGCAGCCAGGCCATTAGGCTTGCCGGCGTACACCAGCCCTGAGGGACTCAAGCTTCGATACCGGGAATACTCGCCTTCGCCACCCTCCTTGCGGACCGCGCCTTCGTGCCATAACTGAATAAAGATGCGTCCATTAGCCCCTTGGACGGCGGCCACGCAACCGGCCCAGGCGTCGAGCGTCGCCTCGGTGATGCGGGCGAACATGGGAGTCTGTGTGGAAGAAGGATGATCCAGTGCGCAGGATTCGGTGATCACCAGCCCTACGCCGCCTTCCACCCGGCGCCGATAGTATTGCGCCAGGCGCGGCAGCGGACGTCCGTTCTCGCCCGCATGCGCTGCATGCCGGGCATGACAAAACGATTCGCCAGCGCGAGGCGGTTCACCGCTAATGGCTGGAATAGCGGAGAGAAATCCATTTCTACTTTGCCTTGCCACACAGGCGCCGACACGCACGCTCAGGATTGTGTCGGAGCCAAATAGAAAGTTCCGGTTTCCAGCCAAGTAGAAAGTGGATCTTCCGCACTCTCGGTGCAGATCAGCAAGCTTAAAATGGGATCTTCCGCACTCTCGGTGCAGATCAGCAAGCTTAAAATGGTCCAAAACAATTCGTTCTCGTATTGTTCTAAGCTCAACTTGCAATGGCACCTCCCCCGAGCCATTCGCAAGCGGTCTTACCAGCTCAAAATCTCGTGCTTGATAAGATCGAACGTGTTGACGGACGCTTTCTGGTCGATGTTCACGTTCGACAAGCCGCTCATTGTCCAGCGTGCGGCAAACGGTCTCGGAGCCGTCACAGCGCGTACCTTCGCCATCTGAAAGACCTGCCTTGGCAAGGGTGTGCGGTGGAACTGCGGTTGAAAATCCGGCGCTTTCGATGCCGTAACAGGGCTTGTGTGCGAAAGATCTTCGCCGAACCGATACCGGAGGTCACGCGATCCCATGCACGCTGGACTACACGAGTTGGCGAGATCATACGGCTGATCGGCTACACAGCAGGCGGATTGCCGGGCAGTCGTATTCTGGACCGGTT
Source organism: Bryobacterales bacterium (assembly GCA_963713415.1). Lineage (GTDB taxonomy): Bacteria > Acidobacteriota > Terriglobia > Bryobacterales > Bryobacteraceae > Palsa-89. The sequence continues at coordinate 1,608,780 of CAVQLV010000004.1, forward strand.
GGCGATCCCGATCAGCGACGACACTGTGACTCGGTTTGTGAAACGCTCCGGCGACGGTTCGGGCAGTGGTCCAATCCGACACATTGGAGTAGACGACTGGGCTTGGCGCAAGGGTCAGAGCTACGGAACTATTCTGGTGGACTTGGACAAGCATCAGGTCATCGACCTGCTGCCCGACCGTTCGGTCGAGAGCTTGCAAGCCTGGCTGGAGAAGCATCCGGGTGTGGAAGTGATCACTCGGGATCGTTGCGGCATCTATGCCGAGGCCGCCGAACAAGGTGCCGCCCATGCAGTCCAGGTGGCCGATCGGTTTCATTTGTTTTTGAATCTTTCAACAGCCATCGAGAGATCGCTGGAGGAACGAAGCCGGGAACTTTGCCTTCCCGATCCGGCGCCGGAACAGCCAGCCGTCGAAGTCGCGCCGCCAAGCAAACGAAGAACAACGCTGGAGGAGCAACGAAAACAACAGCGCCGCCAGCGCAGACAGGAGCGCTACGAGCGAGTCGTTGAACTCCATCGTCAGGGGCACACACAACTGGCCATCAGCCTGGAGCTCGGCATCCAGCGCAAAACGATTCGCCGCTGGTTAAGCGCTGGTCAGTTTCCCGAGCGGAAGCCGGTGACCGGCCGACGCAGCCATGTCCGCGAGTTCCATGAGTATCTACAGCAACGCTGGAATCAGGGCTGCCATAACGCGACTCGCTTGTTTCAGGAGATCCGGGCGCGCGGATACCGCGGCAGTCGTCAGATGGTTTCTCATCATGTTTCGTCCTGGCGGGCTAATCCTGAATCACGTTCCTCATCGAAGACGCGAAGACTCGACCGCATCGCGCCTAAGCATGCGGCCATCCTGACGTGCAGACCAACGGAGCGTCTGTCGGAACAGCAACGGATTTTGTTCGAGCAGGTCGCAGTGAACTGCCCAATTATTCGATCGATGCGGTTCCTGGCCCTGGATTTTCGCGAAGCCATTGCTACTCAAGACACGAATGGCATGCTGCATTGGATTCGCACCGCAATGCAGTCCGGCATCGGGCCTCTGGTTCGATTCGCGTACGGCCTGAAGAAGGACTGGAACGCGGTCATGGCAGCGGTGGGAACCTCCTGGAGCAACGGCCAGACCGAAGGACAGATCAACCGCCTGAAGGCTATTAAGCGACAAATGTATGGGCGCGCTGGCTTCCATCTGCTGCGGGCACGCGTCCTGCCCTACCGCGCAATGGCACCTTGATCTGCACCGAGAGTGCGGAAGATCCTTAAAATGGTCCAAAACAATTCGTTCTCGTATTGTTCTAAGCTCAACTTGCAATGGCACCTCCCCCGAGCCATTCGCAAGCGGTCTTACCAGCTCAAAATCTCGTGCTTGATAAGATCGAACGTGTTGACGGACGCTTTCTGGTCGATGTTCACGTTCGACAAGCCGCTCATTGTCCAGCGTGCGGCAAACGGTCTCGGAGCCGTCACAGCGCGTACCTTCGCCATCTGAAAGACCTGCCTTGGCAAGGGTGTGCGGTGGAACTGCGGTTGAAAATCCGGCGCTTTCGATGCCGTAACAGGGCTTGTGTGCGAAAGATCTTCGCCGAACCGATACCGGAGGTCACGCGATCCCATGCACGCTGGACTACACGAGTTGGCGAGATCATACGGCTGATCGGCTACACAGCAGGCGGATTGCCGGGCAGTCGTATTCTGGACCGGTTGGCGATCCCGATCAGCGACGACACTGTGACTCGGTTTGTGAAACGCTCCGGCGACGGTTCGGGCAGTGGTCCAATCCGACACATTGGAGTAGACGACTGGGCTTGGCGCAAGGGTCAGAGCTACGGAACTATTCTGGTGGACTTGGACAAGCATCAGGTCATCGACCTGCTGCCCGACCGTTCGGTCGAGAGCTTGCAAGCCTGGCTGGAGAAGCATCCGGGTGTGGAAGTGATCACTCGGGATCGTTGCGGCATCTATGCCGAGGCCGCCGAACAAGGTGCCGCCCATGCAGTCCAGGTGGCCGATCGGTTTCATTTGTTTTTGAATCTTTCAACAGCCATCGAGAGATCGCTGGAGGAACGAAGCCGGGAACTTTGCCTTCCCGATCCGGCGCCGGAACAGCCAGCCGTCGAAGTCGCGCCGCCAAGCAAACGAAGAACAACGCTGGAGGAGCAACGAAAACAACAGCGCCGCCAGCGCAGACAGGAGCGCTACGAGCGAGTCGTCGAACTCCATCGTCAGGGGCACACACAACTGGCCATCAGCCTGGAGCTCGGCATCCAGCGCAAAACGATTCGCCGCTGGTTAAGCGCTGGTCAGTTTCCCGAGCGGAAGCCGGTGACCGGCCGACGCAGCCATGTCCGCGAGTTCCATGAGTATCTACAGCAACGCTGGAATCAGGGCTGCCATAACGCGACTCGCTTGTTTCAGGAGATCCGGGCGCGCGGATACCGCGGCAGTCGTCAGATGGTTTCTCATCATGTTTCGTCCTGGCGGGCTAATCCTGAATCACGTTCCTCATCGAAGACGCGAAGACTCGACCGCATCGCGCCTAAGCATGCGGCCATCCTGACGTGCAGACCAACGGAGCGTCTGTCGGAACAGCAACGGATTTTGTTCGAGCAGGTCGCAGTGAACTGCCCAATTATTCGATCGATGCGGTTCCTGGCCCTGGATTTTCGCGAAGCCATTGCTACTCAAGACACGAATGGCATGCTGCATTGGATTCGCACCGCAATGCAGTCCGGCATCGGGCCTCTGGTTCGATTCGCGTACGGCCTGAAGAAGGACTGGAACGCGGTCATGGCAGCGGTGGGAACCTCCTGGAGCAACGGCCAGACCGAAGGACAGATCAACCGCCTGAAGGCTATTAAGCGACAAATGTATGGGCGCGCTGGCTTCCATCTGCTGCGGGCACGCGTCCTGCCCTACCGCGCAATGGCACCTTGATCTGCACCGAGAGTGCGGAAGATCCCATTTCTACTTTGCGTTGACACAATCCTGAGCGTGCTTGTCGCGGCCAAGTGAGAAGTTCCTAATTGAGCCAAGTAGAAAGTTCCTCTTGACAGCCGAAAGGCAGAAGGATGGAACGAATCGCGATGAGCCAAGAGGAACGGGACTGGTTAGATTGGCTGAAACGAGCCCAGGAAGGAAGTATGAGCCAACGGGAAGCTGCCCAGAAAATGGGAGTGAGCGACCGTTGGGTGCGCCAGCTTGTGAAGCGCATGGCCAAGCAAGGGGATGCGGTGGTGGTGCATGGGCTGCGGGGGCGGCCGTCCAATCGCAAGCTTCCGGCTGAGATGCACAGACAAGCTCTGGCGATCCTGAAGCAGCCGGATTGGCACGATTTTGGACCGACGTTCGCCGCCGAACAGTTGGCCAAGCGGCACCAGATCCAGGTGGGCAAAGAGACCCTGCGGGGATGGATGATGGAAGCCGGATTGTGGAAGAGCAAATCGCGCCGGCTGCAAGAGGTGCACGGTTGGCGGCCGCGGCGGAATGCCTTTGGGGAGCTGGTGCAATGGGACACCTCGGAGCACGACTGGCTGGAAGGCAGGGGGCCAGTGCGTTACCTGGTGCGGATGATCGATGACGCCACCAGTTGGAGTTGGGGGCGTTTCGTAGAACGCGATGCGACCCGGCACAACATGGGAGTGCTGTGGGAGTACCTGGAGAAAAATGGGCGCATGGTGGATGTCTACACCGATCGAGATTCCATGTTCACGGTTCCGCCACGACCCGGAGAGAGCCCCGACCAACAGCGCCAGGCAGACCGCCTGACACAACTGGGGCGAGCCTTGCGTGAGTTGGGAATCGGTTCGATTTTGGCCTATTCTCCCCAGGCCAAAGGACGCATTGAACGCAGTTTTTTAACGGCGCAAGATCGATTGGTGAAGCATCTGCGTTTGGCGAAAGTGTCGACTCTGGAAGGCGCCAATGCGTTTCTGGAGAAAGAGTATTGGCCGGAATGGAATGCGCATTTCGCCCGGCCGGTTGCAGACTTCCCCAACCAGCATCGGGCGCTGACACCGCCACTGGACCTGGCCGCCATTCTGAGTCACGTGGAAGAGCGGGTGATCGGCAACGACTACACGTTCTCCTTCGCCGGCCATCGCTACCAGATCGCGCGCGCTGCGGCGCAGGCTGGCATGCGACGCCAGCGGCTGGGCGTGGAACTCCGCCTCGACGGCGAGTTGAAGGCGCGCTATCAGGGTGGCTACGTGGAGATCAGCGAGTGCGGCGTGCGGGCCATCGCGGTTGCGCCGAAGACCAGCAAGCCAGTTCGCAAAGACCACAATGCGGGAGGTCGGAGTAATTGGATGCAGGGCTTCTTCGATCGCCCCAGCCCACCGCTGTGGAAGTTGATTGGAGACTGAGGTGAAAACCCAATATGGAAGGCGCGCTTCTTTAAAGCCCAAAGCCTCAGCTCAGAGGTTTCACCAAAGCAATGGATCCCGGCTCGTCAAAACCCTCCTGGCGCTCCGGAAACACTCACGGGTTTTGCGTCACAGGAGGGCATCCGCCGATTGCTTCGGAGCCAACCCCGTCGCCTCGGCTTTGGGCAACCGCCCCAGGCGCGACCCCGGTGCGGCTGTGCGAACATACCATGAGGGTCTCAAGCCGACCCTCAAAACCGGAACTTTCTAGGATCTTCCGCACTCTCGGTGCAGATCAAGGTGCCATTGCGCGGTAGGGCAGGACGCGTGCCCGCAGCAGATGGAAGCCAGCGCGCCCATACATTTGTCGCTTAATAGCCTTCAGGCGGTTGATCTGTCCTTCGGTCTGGCCGTTGCTCCAGGAGGTTCCCACCGCTGCCATGACCGCGTTCCAGTCCTTCTTCAGGCCGTACGCGAATCGAACCAGAGGCCCGATGCCGGACTGCATTGCGGTGCGAATCCAATGCAGCATGCCATTCGTGTCTTGAGTAGCAATGGCTTCGCGAAAATCCAGGGCCAGGAACCGCATCGATCGAATAATTGGGCAGTTCACTGCGACCTGCTCGAACAAAATCCGTTGCTGTTCCGACAGACGCTCCGTTGGTCTGCACGTCAGGATGGCCGCATGCTTAGGCGCGATGCGGTCGAGTCTTCGCGTCTTCGATGAGGAACGTGATTCAGGATTAGCCCGCCAGGACGAAACATGATGAGAAACCATCTGACGACTGCCGCGGTATCCGCGCGCCCGGATCTCCTGAAACAAGCGAGTCGCGTTATGGCAGCCCTGATTCCAGCGTTGCTGTAGATACTCATGGAACTCGCGGACATGGCTGCGTCGGCCGGTCACCGGCTTCCGCTCGGGAAACTGACCAGCGCTTAACCAGCGGCGAATCGTTTTGCGCTGGATGCCGAGCTCCAGGCTGATGGCCAGTTGTGTGTGCCCCTGACGATGGAGTTCAACGACTCGCTCGTAGCGCTCCTGTCTGCGCTGGCGGCGCTGTTGTTTTCGTTGCTCCTCCAGCGTTGTTCTTCGTTTGCTTGGCGGCGCGACTTCGACGGCTGGCTGTTCCGGCGCCGGATCGGGAAGGCAAAGTTCCCGGCTTCGTTCCTCCAGCGATCTCTCGATGGCTGTTGAAAGATTCAAAAACAAATGAAACCGATCGGCCACCTGGACTGCATGGGCGGCACCTTGTTCGGCGGCCTCGGCATAGATGCCGCAACGATCCCGAGTGATCACTTCCACACCCGGATGCTTCTCCAGCCAGGCTTGCAAGCTCTCGACCGAACGGTCGGGCAGCAGGTCGATGACCTGATGCTTGTCCAAGTCCACCAGAATAGTTCCGTAGCTCTGACCCTTGCGCCAAGCCCAGTCGTCTACTCCAATGTGTCGGATTGGACCACTGCCCGAACCGTCGCCGGAGCGTTTCACAAACCGAGTCACAGTGTCGTCGCTGATCGGGATCGCCAACCGGTCCAGAATACGACTGCCCGGCAATCCGCCTGCTGTGTAGCCGATCAGCCGTATGATCTCGCCAACTCGTGTAGTCCAGCGTGCATGGGATCGCGTGACCTCCGGTATCGGTTCGGCGAAGATCTTTCGCACACAAGCCCTGTTACGGCATCGAAAGCGCCGGATTTTCAACCGCAGTTCCACCGCACACCCTTGCCAAGGCAGGTCTTTCAGATGGCGAAGGTACGCGCTGTGACGGCTCCGAGACCGTTTGCCGCACGCTGGACAATGAGCGGCTTGTCGAACGTGAACATCGACCAGAAAGCGTCCGTCAACACGTTCGATCTTATCAAGCACGAGATTTTGAGCTGGTAAGACCGCTTGCGAATGGCTCGGGGGAGGTGCCATTGCAAGTTGAGCTTAGAACAATACGAGAACGAATTGTTTTGGACCATTTTAAGCTTGCTGATCTGCACCGAGAGTGCGGAAGATCCCATTTTAAGCTTGCTGATCTGCACCGAGAGTGCGGAAGATCCCATTATCACTTTGCGCCGACAGCACGCTCAGGATTGTGTCGGAGCCAAATAGAAAGTTCCGGTTTCCAGCCAAGTAGAAAGTTCCGGTTTTGAGGGTCGGCTTGAGACCCTCATGGTATGTTCGCACAGCCGCACCGGGGTCGCGCCTGGGGCGGTTGCCCAAAGCCGAGGCGACGGGGTTGGCTCCGAAGCAATCGGCGGATGCCCTCCTGTGACGCAAAACCCGTGAGTGTTTCCGGAGCGCCAGGAGGGTTTTGACGAGCCGGGATCCATTGCTTTGGTGAAACCTCTGAGCTGAGGCTTTGGGCTTTAAAGAAGCGCGCCTTCCATATTGGGTTTTCACCTCAGTCTCCAATCAACTTCCACAGCGGTGGGCTGGGGCGATCGAAGAAGCCCTGCATCCAATTACTCCGACCTCCCGCATTGTGGTCTTTGCGAACTGGCTTGCTGGTCTTCGGCGCAACCGCGATGGCCCGCACGCCGCACTCGCTGATCTCCACGTAGCCACCCTGATAGCGCGCCTTCAACTCGCCGTCGAGGCGGAGTTCCACGCGCAGCCGCTGGCGTCGCATGCCAGCCTGCGCCGCAGCGCGCGCGATCTGGTAGCGATGGCCGGCGAAGGAGAACGTGTAGTCGTTGCCGATCACCCGCTCTTCCACGTGACTCAGAATGGCGGCCAGGTCCAGTGGCGGTGTCAGCGCCCGATGCTGGTTGGGGAAGTCTGCAACCGGCCGGGCGAAATGCGCATTCCATTCCGGCCAATACTCTTTCTCCAGAAACGCATTGGCGCCTTCCAGAGTCGACACTTTCGCCAAACGCAGATGCTTCACCAATCGATCTTGCGCCGTTAAAAAACTGCGTTCAATGCGTCCTTTGGCCTGGGGAGAATAGGCCAAAATCGAACCGATTCCCAACTCACGCAAGGCTCGCCCCAGTTGTGTCAGGCGGTCTGCCTGGCGCTGTTGGTCGGGGCTCTCTCCGGGTCGTGGCGGAACCGTGAACATGGAATCTCGATCGGTGTAGACATCCACCATGCGCCCATTTTTCTCCAGGTACTCCCACAGCACTCCCATGTTGTGCCGGGTCGCATCGCGTTCTACGAAACGCCCCCAACTCCAACTGGTGGCGTCATCGATCATCCGCACCAGGTAACGCACTGGCCCCCTGCCTTCCAGCCAGTCGTGCTCCGAGGTGTCCCATTGCACCAGCTCCCCAAAGGCATTCCGCCGCGGCCGCCAACCGTGCACCTCTTGCAGCCGGCGCGATTTGCTCTTCCACAATCCGGCTTCCATCATCCATCCCCGCAGGGTCTCTTTGCCCACCTGGATCTGGTGCCGCTTGGCCAACTGTTCGGCGGCGAACGTCGGTCCAAAATCGTGCCAATCCGGCTGCTTCAGGATCGCCAGAGCTTGTCTGTGCATCTCAGCCGGAAGCTTGCGATTGGACGGCCGCCCCCGCAGCCCATGCACCACCACCGCATCCCCTTGCTTGGCCATGCGCTTCACAAGCTGGCGCACCCAACGGTCGCTCACTCCCATTTTCTGGGCAGCTTCCCGTTGGCTCATACTTCCTTCCTGGGCTCGTTTCAGCCAATCTAACCAGTCCCGTTCCTCTTGGCTCATCGCGATTCGTTCCATCCTTCTGCCTTTCGGCTGTCAAGAGGAACTTTCTACTTGGCTCAATTAGGAACTTCTCACTTGGCCGCGACAAGCACGCTCAGGATTGTTGCCCCCGTCCGCCGGGTCTGATAACATCGCTCCACTATGCCTGGGACGATGCTGATCTTACGCGGCATAACCAACGTCAAATTTTGGCCCAAGTACCCGAACGGAGCGTTGGACGAACCCCCAGCGCTCGAATACGCGCGCAGAAGGGGCTACGTCGGCCGCGTACTGAATGTCTCGGGTGAGACCGGAGACCATAGCCCCCAGACACGAAAGGCCTTGCACGAGTTTCTTTCCGACGCCACAATTGTGGCGCTTTACGGATTTTCGGGCGGCGGCTATAACGTTTATCATATTCTCAACCGGCTGACGCAGGAGCAACGGGGCCGCCTTGAAGTGGTTGTCCTGATTGGTGTCGAGTCGAAAAAGCTTTCCGCCCAGGCGTTAGATGCGAAGAGGTATAACGCACACTGGGAATTGGTCTACCGAAACGATCCGCCGCCACCACTAACCCACATCGACGGCCCGCGGATATTGCTCGCGGGACTGCACTAGCGAAGCGCCTCCAAGGCAGGCCTTTCAGACGCCGAAGGTACGCTGGCTTGTTGAACATGAAACATCCACCACAAACGAATGGTTCGCGCAGCGAAATGTTTGAAGTGGCATGATCTGCAACGAAAGTGCGGAAGATCCGAAATCCAGTTGGGCGCTCCGCGCTTCGGACTACACCGTCTGAGCGCTTCGCCAACCCTCCGCGTAGGTGGTGCGAACCACTTCCGAGTAAGGAGCGGGGCTGACCACCGCACGGATTTGGGTTTGCTTGTGACGCTCTACCGTCGTTTTCCCGGACCCTCCGCCCTCCTCGCCCCAGACCAACGTAAGCTCGTGCCCAATCTCGATGTCCGGATCGACGATGCCGAGCGACAACATGGTCCGCTCATTGAAACTGTAGCCGCTGAACATCGACAGACCGGCGATCTTTCCGCCATTCATCACCCGGTCGTAAGTCGCCGACGTATAATTCGGGTTTGGCAGATCGATGTATTTGCAGTTATCGCGGCCGAGCATCGAAACTAATGCCTTGCCCAGATCGCCCGCATCCCACGCAAATGTCACTTTCCGGCGGTGCGGTTTCGCGGCGATCTTCTGCAAAGCTTCGCTGCCGATGAAGTCGTGGTCGAATTTGACAAACGACCCGTAGCCCAGCTCGTACGGCGTCACATAATAATCTTCAATGTTATTGGAGTAGAAACTTCCCCCAATGGAGCCGCCCTTGCCTTCATAGCTGCTGGCGGGCAGCCACTGCCGGTAGGGCTTCATCTTCTCGCCCGTGTACACCGCCGGAAGAGGCGACGGAATCCATCCCGATTCCAGGGCATTGGTGGAGTAAGCTCGCGCCCCCACTTGTAACATGCCAAAATCCTTGCCGGCCTCCAGAATCGCCGCTCGAATTTCCTCGCCTTGCTCGTAAGGTCCCCAAATCTCCAGCCCTGGTGCGCCGGCCATGCCGTGCCGCAACGCAGCCACCGCGCGTCCCGCGATGTTCACCGTGCCTACGTTGAAAAACTTGATATCCGGACCGGGTCCGCCGTTCAGCTTCTCGATCACCTGCTGCGCATTCGGCCCTTGAATTTGATAGCGGTAGTGTCTCCGAACCACCGGCTTCGAACCCGGGCGAGAAGGCGATCTGTCGTCCTTTTCCGTGGTGACATCGTACCCGCCGGTTTCTGCGTGAAATTGAATCCAGTTCGCGGTTGGAGCTCGTCCGACGAACGTGAACTTATTCTCCTCGGTACGAAACAGAATGCCGTCGCCGATCACATAGCCGTCGTAGCTGCAGGGAACGAACTGCTTGGCTCGCGTGGTGGGAAATTTAGCAAAACTGTTGAACGCCAGATGAGAAAGCAGCTTGAACGCGTCGGGCCCCTCCAGGTATTGCTCCACCATGTGATGGGACTGGTCGAAGAGCACGCAGGTCTCCCGCCAGGCACGTTGCTCATCGCGCCAGTTGGTGAACTCAGAGGGGACCACTGGATAGATATACGCTCCAACTTTCGAATTGCGGAGCAGGTCCACCGGGTTCCCGGCGCACTGCAGTAAATCCTCCAAAGATTCTTGACGCACTCTAGTCTCCCCTAAAACGCTTCCATTCGCGGAGTGTTGATTCATAATCCATTTCGCCCGGGTTCATGCGGCTGCGCCCTTTCACAAGCGCCCGAGTGGGGCCACGTGTAAGAATACCTCTCCCACCTGCGTGGCGTCGATAATGTCCGGTTGACTCACGATATCAGTCCTGGTGATTTTCAACCTAATTGCGGGGGGCCAGGCTCGGCTCTTTTTCGGCGGCGGACATGCCCTTTTCCAGGAACAGTTCGGCAATTAATCCGCGTAACCATTTACTAGCCGGGTCGTGCGTGTAGCGCTCGTGCCAATGTTGCACCACATAGTAGGGCGGCAGGGGCAAGGGAACGGGCACCAGCTTGATCCGTCCGGCGCTGGCGATCAGTCTCCCCAGTTGTTCGGGAACAATGGCCAGGCAATCGGCCCCGGTGATAATGCTCGATATTCCAAAGCAGCCCGGCACGCGCAACCGCACCTTGCGGCGGATTCTATTGGCTTCCAGCGCTTTCTCCACCACTTCCACACCGCTGCCTGGAGTTGTAAGCACCACGTGCGGCTCAGTCTCGAACTGCTCTAACGTCAGCGTCTGGTCGATGCGCGGATGATTCGCCCGCACGGCACAAACGAACCGGTCCTTAAATAGCCTCTGCTGGCAGAATCCTGACCCGGTGGACGGCATGTATCCAACAGCCAAATCCAGGCGTCCGGCGTGCAGCAGCCGGGGAGTCTCCTCCGATATATCCTGTAGCTCGATGCCGACGCCGCGCGCTGTGGCGTGCAGCCGCTTCATCAGCGCCGGGAGTATGGTCACTCGCGTGATATCGGTAGCCCCCAGCCGAAACGCGCGGTCCGAAGTAGCGGGGTGAAACGCGATCCGATGGACCAGCGCCGATTCCAACAAGCCTTCCGCTTTCTCCAACAGCTCGATCAATTCGCTCATCTGCGGCGTGGGTTCCATGCCATCCGGGGTCCGAACAAAGAGCGGATCTTTGAAGTGCTTCCGCAGCCTGGCAAGGCTCATGCTCACGGCCGACTGGCTCAATTCCAGATTCTCGGCTGCCTGCGACACACTGCGCGTCTTGTTCAGTTCATTGACTATGGTTAAAAGCCGAAGGTCGATGTTCGTCATGTTCCGCCGCTTCATCGGGCTATCACGCTGCATGCATTTTTGAATGCTATTGCATGCACGCGAACAGTTTATCTCCTGAGAGCGATGGTGTCAAATGCCTTCCAGCATTCAACGGGGCCATTCAGACCGTGCGCGGACCTCGTGCCGGCACCGAAGCCGTCCGCCCCTGCCGCGGCCCAAAGTGCATGCATTTAGCTACAGTCCCATGATAGCGAGGATCAATGCGGGTGAACTGTCTCGCGAACGAACCAATAGGGCGCCGGCGGCGGCCAGCGATAATTCGGATCGCGGTGGCTAGTTATTTACTGCGCGGCGCTGCCCTTGCAAACATCCGTGATGCAGATGGAAGCGCCGGTAGCGGACGGAACCGGAATGCCGCGCGCTTCCATGAGCTTCTTCAGCAGCGCTTCAGTATCCGGATGCGAGATGGCGGACTGCACCCCCACGCGGACCAGCCCGCGCGAGTAATCGATGGGCTCCCAGGTGTGTCCTTGCAATTTGCCGATGAAGGTATCCCGGCTGCCCTTATCGCGGGCATCCAGTTTCGCGCCATGATCGACCAGCAATTGCACCACGTCATTGCGTCCTTTGTGCGCGGCGCCGTGCAGCGCCGTGCGGCCGTCGGCATCGGCGATGTTGGGATCGATTCCCAGATCCAGGCACATCTTTACAGCTTCCAGATTGTCTGCCTCGGACCACTCGTACGTCACGCCTTCCACCCAGCCGATTCCCGCAGCCACCATCAGGGCGGTGTCGCCATTGGCGGTCGCAATTTTCGGATCGGCGCCATGCGCCAGCAGCAGCTTCATGACCGTGACATCGCCCGATTGGGCCGCCCGCAAAAACGGCGTCGCTCCGTCTTCATACAGCCACTGCATGGTGAAGATGGTGCGCGTTTCCGTGCTGTCGCCCTTGCAACGCTGGGGTGTCGACTCCACGCCGCAGACCCGCGCGTTGACGTTCGCGCCTTTCGCGATCAGCAGCTTGATCAAGTCCAGATGATCCATATCGGGCTGGCGCACGGGATAATCGCCGCCCTCGATGTTGCGATTATCCACGGCGATATATAGTGGCGTCCAGCCGCCGTTGTTCGGAATATTCGGATCGGCTCCGTGATCCATAAGATACGCAGCCAGCTTATAATGCCGGTTCTGGATAGCCGTCAGAAGCGCGGTCCATCCATAACGAGTCCTTTGGTTGACGTTGGCATGAGCGCCCAACAGGAGTTCGGCGCATTCCATGCAGTTTTGACGCGCGGCCAGAACCAGCGCCGTCAATCCCCCGCCCTTGGTGTTCTTCGCCACACCGAACGCAGCGGCGGCCGCGGCTGCATCGGAAGCGGCCAACACCTTAGTGGGATCGCCGGCCTTTCTCGGCAGCCACTTTCGCCGCGATCACCCTCCGCTCCCGGATAAATCGCTCTTGGGCGGCCCTCTGCTCGATATTGGGGGCCAAATAAGCCGTCCCGCCTTTGGAATCGGGACTGGATGCCACACTGACGTCGGCTCCGTGCTGGATGAGCAGCTTCACTGCGTCGGTGTGCCCTTGTTCCACAGCCCACATTAGCGCCGTCGTGCCGCGCAGGGTCTCCTTCGCATTCACGTCGGCGCCTCGTTTGAGCAGTAAATTTAGCGCATCGAGACTGCCGTTCCTGGCCGCGAACATGAGCGGAGTTTCGCCATTAACCCCGCGCTCATTCACCTCGGCGCCCGCATTCAGCAGCTTTTCGATCATCGGGGCGCTCCCGTGCAGCGAGGCGAGTTGCAGCGCGGTGGCACCCTCACGATTGGGTATCTTCGGGTTGGCTCCCGCCGCGATCAGCAGATCGGCCAGCGGAAGGTCGTTGCGGTACGCGGCCCATTCGATGGCCGTAGCGCCATCAGACTGCGGCGCGTTTACATCGGCCTTCTTTTGTAATAGGGCCTGGACGGCGGCCTGATCGCCGTTCATAGCCGCGTCGGCCACGGGACTATCAATAATAGTTGTGCATTGCGCCAATCCTCCGCAGAGGATCAGGAGACCTCCGCAGAGGGTCGGTAGAAAAGATAAAGAGCGAAATGTATACGGCATATAGATCACCACAATTTCTTGCTAGCCAAACGGGCGCCTTCCACCAGGCTTTCAAACTTCGCCCACATTACTGTCGGATGAACGCGCTGAATCACCTCCGATTGCGCAAATCCGCAGTCGCTGCCTGCGATCACGTTTTCACGTCCCACCAGCCCGGCATAGCGGATGATCCGGTCGGCAACCAGTTGTGGATGTTCAACCGTGACAGTGTGATGGGTGATCACCCCCGGAATCAGAATCCTGCCCTCCGGAAGTCTCTTGTTTTCCCAGATCCGCCATTCGTGTTCGTGCCGGACATTGGCGGCTTCGATGGAATAAGCGCCCGCTCGCACTTTGAGAATTAAATCCACGATATCTTCGAGCGGCGCATCGGCCACGTGCGGAACATGCCAGCTGCCAAAGCAGACGTGGTATCGAATGCGATCCTCCGGGATTCCGGTGAGCGCGTGGTTCAGCGCCTCTACCCGAAGATTGGCCCATTCGCGATATTTGGCCGGGCTTTGCTGTATCAGATGGTCATACATGTTGGCCAGCACCGCATCGTCCACCTGAAGAAGCACGCCGCTATCGTAAATGGCCCGATATTCCTCCCGGAGCGCGTCCGCAATGGCGTAAACGTAATCGTGCTCATTGGCATAATATTCGTTGACGCCGTCATACGCCGTGCTGGCTGGAGCCACCGCGGTAAAGAAAGCCTCTTCAACTTTTACCTGCTTGAGCGCACCCTTGAAATTGGCGAGCGCGCGGTCGAGCGAGCTGTGATCCTGATAGCGAATCGGACCGACGCACGCTTCCGTGATGGTGCCCCCCGCCAAACGGGGAAACTCCTGAAAGATGGCTTCGGCGAACCGCTCCCGGTCGCGGCCCAGCCAAAGTACCGGACGGCGTTGCTCGGGACGGATTTCGAATCCGCTGATTCGCTTCAGAATGTAGTTGGACCAACTGACTTTGCCATATTCACCGTCGCTGACGATGTCGATTCCCACCTCCGCCTGTTTGCGCACAACCTGCAAAGTCTGCTCGCACAGTACGGTGTTGTACTGCGCCATGTCCTTGGGTTCTTCTCCTGGCGGAGCCAGCTCCCGGAGTTCTTTGGGCCGCACGAGACTTCCGACGTGGGTAGTCAATATACGCTGATCGCTACGCTTCATGAAATAGATGGTCCGCCACCCAAAAGGATAGCGTTCCAGGCAGCCCCTGGTCGAGGGACGATTCCGAATCTGCGATATCACTTTTCTTGATGCGTTCCCGCCACGGCGAAGCGTCACCGTTTGTAACGCATCACCAGACGTGAACGCGAGTATTCGTTCGCGTCCATTGACGCGCTCAGAGCAGCCCCCTAACATGAGGCGTGCAGAGGATTTCCTCCCCGCGAACGGCGTTGGAGGATGAGCTGACCCAGTTGCTCGATAGCCATGTTGCCAGCGCCCGGGATCGCCAACTGGTACGGCGGGTGCTCGGCTGGGATGGTCAGGGCGGCTGTGTGCTCGCCAAGGCGGGCGATGAAGTCGGCATTACTCGCGAACGGGCGCGCCAGGTCTTTCACCGGGCCATCGGGCAGATTCGAGCTTGCGAGCTCAGTCCCTGCTTCGACCAGATTCTTGTATTGGTGCATCGCCGCCGGAACCGCGCCGCCGACGACATTCAAGCCGAGCTGCAATTACGCCGATTCACCCGGCATCGCTTTGGATTGCGAGCCATCTGCGACACGGCCCGCGTGTTTGGGCGCGCTCCCGAGTTCGTGTTAGAGGAAGCCGGCGGCAAACTATTCGTCGTCGCGGAGCCGGGCACGGTACGCTCCATTCTGAAAGCAGCCACGCGATCCAGCCGGCGCCATGGACTTCAGACCGTCGCGGAAATATGCCGCGCCCTGGCGCCGGACTGCGGTGGCGCGAGCGGAGGTCCGCTGGTTCGGCAGGTCTTGTCCACTCGCGCTGACCTGCGCTGGCTGGATGCCCGCCAGCAATGGTTCTGGCTGGCAGCGGTTCCGCAGAACCCGGTGGTGGGCTGCATCAAGAAGCTGCTTCACTTTGCCGGTTCAGTGTGTCTCGCCGATATTCAACAAGCGACGCGGAGATTGCCGCGCAAACGGACGAAACCCATCTCCCGCGAAGCGCTCCTTGGATTCTGCCGGCAAGCCCCATTTTGCCGGCTCCGAGCTGACTCCATCGAACCGGCCGGCTCCATCGAGCCCGGGCTCATCAGTCGCGCCGAGGCCAAGGTTTGCAGAATACTGAAGCGGAATGGAAATCAACTGAAGTTTGGATGCCTGCAGGCCTCATGCGCCGCCGTGGGCGTCAGCAGGCCAAACTTGTGGCGGATTTTACGGTATTCGCCGCTAATTTTCCGGCGAGCGCCGCAAGTGTATGCCGTGGTAACACCGGCAACGCCTGGGCCGAGCGCTTCGACCCGCGGCAGCGCGTCGGCCTAGGCCGAGCGTCAAGCCAGGACGATCTCACATCGCCAGCAATGGGCGCCCGGCACCTGCGGATACACCGGAGAGTGAGGCGGCCGTTTGCGCGCTGCATAGAGCGATTTCGCATGCTTTATCATGAGGACGTGCGACGCTTGTCTCCGATCGCGAGTTTGGCCGCCTGCGCGCTATTACTGGCCGCCGCTCCCGAAGAGACAACCCTCACGGCCGATCAGATCGTTCAAAAGCACGTCGCAGCGCTGGGGGGCGCTGTCAAACTCAATGCGATTCAAACCTTGGTCGTCACCGGGAAAGCGTCTATTCTGGGCCAAGCCGACGCGCCGCTCACCATCCTGGTAAAGCGCCCGAATCTGATGCGCCTGGAGATGACGTTTCAAGGCCAGAAGATCGTGCAGGCATACGACGGAGTTACCGCTTGGACTATCAACCCGCGGCCGGCGAAGAACCCCGCCGGTCGAGCGACGAGGATACGCGCGCCGCCCAGGAATCCTCCGACTTCATCGGCGGCAATTTGGTCGATTACAAATCCAAGGGCAACACGGTGGAACTGGTGGACAAAGAAGAAATCGATGGCGTCGCGGTCTACAAACTCAAACTCACCAAGAAAAACGGTTCTGTCGAATACGATTATCTCGACGCCGCGAGTTTCTTGCCCATCAAAACCGAGGGGAGGCGTACCCAACTGGGTCAGGAGATCTTGTACGTATCCAAGATCGGAAACTACAAACCAGTAGAGGGCGTGCCGATGCCGTTCAGGCTGACGCAACTGGTGAACGGCCGCCTGGCGATGGAAATCACTATCGAGAAAATGGACGCGAATGTGCCCATCGACGAGGCTGTCTTCAAAATGCCCGAGAAACCGGAGCATTGATTTTTGGCGGCGCGTCCTAAAAAAAGAGACCTCTTCTAGCGCAGCCAACTCACACAGCCCGCGACCAGCCGATTCTCCACACGGAAACTGACTTCCATTATTCAGTCCCATAATCACGCGCGCCTGCGGTACCATGCGATCAGCCGTGCCGACACTAGTTACCCACAGGCCCTACCGGCCCGTTCCCACCGACCCTCCGCGCAAGCTTTGGACGCGCGTGGAGTGCGCCACGCTTGAGGCTTCCGGGGTATGGGAGCAACAGCGCCTGGAATTGGTACACGGAGAACTGATCAGCAAGATGGGCAAGAAACGGCCCCACGTGAATGCCTTGTCGCCGTACAAGCTTGGTTGGTGCGAAGTTTCGGGGAACAGTTTGTTAATCCGGAAGCGCCAATCGACGTTGCTCCTGAAGACAACCCGACCAATGAGCCCGAGCCCGGCCTGGTAGTGCTTGCCAAGCCTTCGCGCGAGTTTCGGGATACCAATCCGAGACCGGCTGACCTGCGGTTGGTGGTGGAGATCTCCGACTCGACTCTTGGCTTCGATCTTACGACCAAGGCGGAGTTGTACGCCCGCGCTGAAATTCAAGAATATTGGGTGGTCGATGTCGCGGCGCGCAGGCTGATCGTGCATCGCCAGCCGCACGAGGGCTTGTATCGCTCGGTCACAGCTTATAGCGAGCACGAGATTGCTACTCCGCTGGCATTGCCACAATGCGAGTTCCGAGTTTTGGACGCCTTCCAAGCCTAGCCGTTTGAGGCATCCCATTTCCCGCGTGCGCTAACATGCGGAGGTGTCGCTCCCCGCAAAGCAGTCTGTGAAACAGCCGCCTCCGGAGATGACGGTCAAAGCGGTTTCGCTCGGCATTTTCCTGGCATTTGTTTTTGGATCTGCCAACGCCTATCTGGGGATGAAGGCCTGGCGAGACCGTGGCCGCCACCATTCCCGCGGCCGTGATTGCGATGGCGCTGTTTCGCATCCCGGCGTTTCGCGGCGGCATCCTGGAACAGAACATCACGCGCACCGCCGCATCGGTAGGCGAAGCGCTGGTGGCCGGCGCCATTTTCACCATTCCGGCGTTCATGATGGTGGACATCGGCGGCAAGCGTTTGTGGACGGATTTGCGATCGCACTATTGGGAAGCGACTTTGATCCTGCTGGTGGGCGGACTGATTGGCGTGTTCTTCATTATTCTGCTGCGCCGCCCGCTGTGCGTGGATGCGCCGCTGCCGTGGCCGGAAAGCGTCGCCAGTTACGAGATCGTGAAATCCGGCGAAGCTTCCGAGACAAAAGCTCCGCGCTACATCTTCGGCGCCCTGGGATTCGGCGGGCCTGATCGAAATCCTCACCGATGACAAAGGTTCGCAGATTTTCCGGGAATATACCGAAGGCTTCCTCCGCTTCCCGCGCTCGGTCATCCAGCATTTCGATTTCGAGAAAAAACCGATCGGCGATGTCACGCATTTCGGCGGCATCCCGTGGTCCACGCCCAGCCTTTCGCCCGCGCTCATCGGCATCGGCTACATCATCGGCCCCGAGCTTTCCTGCATTAATGTATCGGGCGGAATCATCGCCTGGTGGATACTCATTCCTCTGTTGCTGTTCTTCGATCCCGACCTTCCGCGCCGCATCGGGACCAATGATCCGGCTGTCGCCGCGAACACGGTCTGGTTCAACGTAGTGCGTCCCATTGCCGTCGGCACCATGCTGGTGGGCGCGGCCAGCACAATGTTCTCGATGCGTGAGTCACTGTGGAGTTCGCTGCGCGGCATCTTCAGCGCGTCGACGGCTGCGGCTCACGAGGCGAAAACAGTCGATCCCACCGAGCAGGATATTCCTCCCCGCTGGGTGGTGCTCTGCACCGCCGTGCTTCTCATCCCGATAACGGCCATCTATTACTATTTCACGCGCGGAATTGTATCTGCTATTGTCGCCGCTTTGATCATGACTGTTACCGGGTTCCTGCTCTCCGCGGTTGGCGGTTATCTGGTGGGACTGGTCGGCAGCTCCAACCAGCCGCTCTCGGGGTTGACGCTGGCGGCCTTGATTATCGCGGCGCTGGTGATGCTGACCATCGGCGTCACCGGGCTCTCGGGAGTCGCGGCGGTGCTGGGCGTGGCCGCCGTGGTCTGCGTGGCGTGCTCGGTTTCCGGATCCTTGATTCAAGATTTGAAGGCCGGCCATTTACTGGGAGGAACGCCCTGGAAAATGGAAGTGGTGGAAATCATTTCGGTAATTCTGCTGGCGTTTTTCTTGATGGGCCCGATTATTGCGCTGCATCAGGCCAACCTCGACACCGGCGGCATCGGCGGCCGGGCCTTGCCTGCGCCGCAAGCGGGATTGATGGCGCAATTGGCCAAGGGAATCGTCGGCGGGCAAATGGCGTGGGGATTACTCGGAATCGGCGCGGCCTTTGGAATCGCGCTGCTGTTGTGCGGTGCGCGTTCACCGATGCTGATCGCGGTCGGGATGTATTTGCCGTTTGATACCTCGTCGGCCATTTTCATCGGCGGGCTTATGAAATGGATTCTCACTCGGGTCACCGAGCGGCGCAGCGCCGAACAGAAGCTGCTGGTCGAAGAAAAAGGCACTCTAATCGCGTCCGGCCTGATTGCGGGCGAAGCGATTGTTGGCATTCTGCTGGCCGTGCTGTTCCTCACAGGAGTACGGTCGATTGCCACGCTCAGCTTCACGCCGGCTTGGGGCGGCTGGCTATCACTGATCGGATTCGCCGCGCTGGCCTACGTCTTGATTCGTATTCCCGCGCAGGCCGACTGATTATTCGCCGTCCACAATCACTGCATAAATCTCGCCAGGGCCATGCACGCCCCGGACCAGGATCTGTTCGATGTCGGCGGTGCGGCTGGGGCCGGTGATCAAGACCATGGAGCTGGTTTGATCGGCTGGGCGAGGAAGAATGCTGAGCAGTTCGTCCAGATTCGCGAGAATCAACGAACGCGGAAAGATGGCGATATGGGCCGGCGGCAGCAGCGAAATCAGCCGGGCTTCGTTGTAGCTCGAGAGCATGACGAGGCTGCCGGTTGCGGCCAGTGCGTAGTCGACACTGGTGATTCCGAGATCGGCGCCGGCGCAGGCCTGCTTCAGTTCGTCCCGATCGGTGAATCCGGCGTGGACCTGCGGGAGTCCGGTGACGCCACACTTACGCAGAAAAGGCGAATTCGAAGCGATGGCGCTCTTTTGGTTCAACAACTCGGAGATCGCCGGCACAACGGCGGCGGCATTGCGGACGCGAAAAGATTTTCCGCCCAAGTTTTCGAACTTTTGGACGAAGAGATCAGCAGAGAGATTACGGTCCGAAAGAGGGATTCGCAGCGTAGGGGCCGGCAGAGGGGCTGCTTCGATTAGGGGAGGCTGGCCCGCGGCCCTCTTTAACGCCTTCCGTATATCCCCAAGAATCTGCTCGCGCGAGGTCATGAGGAGCTTTTGCGCGCGGCCCACCACTGATGAAAGCTCTGTTTCGCAGGCTCCGGAAGTGTGCGCTGGCTGGCCCATTTCTTCAATGGACCAATGCGCGGGACCAGTGGAAAGAAAACTGATCCCAGGCTCGCGAGCAGCAGATAGATTTTCGGATGCGTTGCCACCCAGGCGAACATCTGGAACGCGAAGCGTTCCATTCCATCGGAATCCTGCCGCCGCTTCACCTCCGTAATTTCTTCGCGCAGCTTCAGCAGCAGCTTCGGGATTTCGATTTTCACCGGGCAAACTTCGGCGCAGGCACCGCACAGGCTGGATGCAAATGGCAGCCAGGTATCGCTTGTGATTCCGTGAAACTGAGGCGTGATGATGGCGCCGATTGGTCCCGAATAAACCCACGGATAGTTGTGGCCGCCGATTTTGCGATACACGGGGCAATGATTGAGGCACGCGCCGCAACGGATGCAGTACAGCGACTGGCGTTTTTCGGGATCCGCCAGCAACTTGGTGCGGCCATTGTCGAGCAGCAGCAGGTAGAACTCATCGGGACCGTCGATCTCGTTTTCGCGGCGCGGTCCGGAAAGAAACGACGTGTAGACCGTCAGCGGCTGGCCGGTGGCGCTGCGTCCGAGCAGGTTCAAAAACACGGCCAGATCCTGCGCGCGCGGGATTACCTTTTCGATTCCAGCGATGGCGATGTGGATCTTGGGCGCCGAAGTGCTGAGCCGCGCGTTGCCTTCGTTTTCCACCACCACAATGGCGCCCGAATCGGCGACCAGGAAATTCGCGCCGCTGACACCGATGCCGGCTTCCAGGAACTTTTCGCGTAAAACGCCGCGCGCTATTTTTGTTTGTTTTTCGATGACCACTTCGTTTTCGACGCCCAGCTCCTTGGTGAAAACTTCGGCGACGTCGTAACGGGTGAGGTGGAGAGCGGGCGCGACGATGTGATACGGGCGCTGGTGCGCGAGTTGGAGTATATACTCGCCGAGATCCGTTTCCACGGCTTCCAAGTGATGCTTTTCCAGGCGCTCGTTGAAGTGAATCTCTTCGCTGGTCATGGATTTCGATTTCACCAGCATGTGCGCATCGCGCTGCCTGGCAAGATCGAGGACGAAGTCGGCCGCTTCTTCGCCCGTGCGGCAAAAGACGACATGGCCGCCGTGCGCGATTACGTTCGATTCGAGCTGCTCCAGGTAATAATCGAGATTCTCGATGGTGTGCTTCTTGATCGCATTGGCTTCGTTGCGGAGGGCCTGGTAATGCGGCAGGGCTTCCGCGCTGACCACGCCCGCGCGATGATCGATCAAGCGGCCGGTGGCGGTGTAGATGGCAAGCTGTAAACGCGGATCGGCGATGGCCTGCTGAATGTCGGCTTCCGGTGCATTCATTGCGATGCCAGGACCTCGGCGAGGTGCAATGTCTTGATCGGCAGGCCGGCGCGATCGATGACGCCCTGCAATTGCATCAGGCAACTGGAATCGATGGATACAACGGTTGATGCGCCGGTTTTCTGAATGGAATCGATCTTGGTGCGCCCCATGGCGCCGGAGACCTCGGGGAACTTGATGGAGAATGTACCGCCGAATCCGCAGCATTCTTCGGCCGCGCTCATTTCCGCGAGCGTCAGTCCGCGAACCTTGGCCAAAAGTTTTCTGGGGGCGGCTTTGATGCGCAGTTCGCGCAAGGCATGGCAGCTATCGTGATAGGTGACGACGCCGTCAAACCGCGCGCCGACATCTTCGACGCCCGCTACTTCGAGCAGGAAACGCGAAAACTCCCAGACGCGCGGCTCCAGAGCATGAGCTTCGGCGAGGAGCTTGGGATCGTGCTGGAACAAATCGGCAAAATGATGCGAGATCATCGACGTGCACGAGCCAGATGGCACGATGATGTATTCGGAATCGCGAAAAACATCCAGGAAATGCCGGGCGATCCTGCGCGCTTCGTCGGTATAGCCGGTGTTGAATGCGGGCTGGCCGCAGCAGGTTTGCGCTTTGGGGAAATCGACCGGATAACCCAGCCGCTCCAGTACCTGGGTGATGGCGATGCCGACTTGGGGGAACACCTGATCGACGATGCAGGTGACGAACAAGGAGACGCGCGGGTTCAATTGGGGAGTTTACCATGCCGGGGAGATTAGAATAAAAGCCGTGGATCTGATCACAGTGGGCGAGGCCAGCCCTCGCGAGGAAAACTATCTCGCGCTGGAGCGCGGCAACATTCTTTACTTCCCGCACACGCCGTTCGCGCTGCCGGAAGTTGAGCGCGAGGTGCTGCGGAGCACCGGGCTTTCCTCCAGCAGCCTGCACAAAAACATCGCGTACCGGCCGGCGGAGGACAAGGTGACCGGGTTTGATCCGTCGGCGGTTCCCGATCCCGAGAAGCTGCGCACGGTGATGCGGTCGTACTCCGAGCGCGCGCTGGCATTTTTGTGGAAACTGCTGCCACGCTACATGGAGAAGGCGCGGATCGATTTTGCGAGCTTTCGGCCGCAGGAGGAGGAGGGTCGCGACCTGCCAACCAAGAAGCGCAACGATCTGCTGCACGTGGACGCTTTTCCGACGCGGCCGACGCGCGGGGATATGATTCTGCGATTTTTCACCAACATTCATCAGACGAAGCCCCGGGTGTGGATGACGTCTGATCCGATGGGAACGCTGGCGCCGCGCTATGCGGGCCACGCGGGGCTGGGGGACATGGCGAGGCATCCCAAGGGGTCGATTGCGAATCGGGTGCTGGGCGCGTTTGGCGGGGTTGAGGCGAAGAGGTCGGCGTACGACCGCTTCATGCTGGGCTTCCATGATTATTTGAAATTCAACGGCGAGTACCAGCAGAGCTGCGCGAAGTATCGCTTTGAGTTTCCGCCGGACGCGACGTGGATGGTGTTCACCGATGTGGTGCCGCACGCGGTTTTGTCGGGTCAGTATGCACTGGAGCAGACGGTGATTGTGGCGCGCGAGAGCCTGGCGGCGCGGGAAAATGCGCCGATCGAGATTTTGCAGGGGATTTGCGGGCGGCAACTGGCTTAGATTCAAGGGGTGGACGCATCAGGGTATTTTTTGTGTTTGGTGATGATAAAGTTTTTTCATGTCGAGGCCGGGGTGATGTGAGGTTGTGAGATTTAGGTGGCGGGATCGAAACCAGTCGCGCATGATTTCGAGAACAGGATAAAGGCGCGCGGGGAGAGCCGCACCACCGCATTATGGCAAGTAGCTGTAAGGACGGCGAAAAAATCGCTCAGAGCGCTGTGAATGGGGACCTAAGCGCGTCATTCGGGGTTTGCCGCCATCGCTGGGACGGCCACCCGCAAGAGGATTACTTCTGTAGCGCGGCGCCGATGGCGCTAAGTTCTTCGCTTGTATCCACCGCAGTTCAGGTTGGAGATGGCTCCGAAGACGTGGACTTGTCGCGTTGACGCGGAAGGCGGTGGATTCGGACGTGTTCGAAGATCTGGCCTTACCCGCGTTAACGCCAATTGCGTTGCCGCCGGTCGCGCCCTGCATGCTGAAAACTACGGCGAGGAACAGCATCGCTTTTCGAGACTCCAACGGAGCACATTCCACCACCTACCAGATGCCTGGCCAGCGTTCCGATGTTACTCGGTAATGTAACCTCTAGTACCGTTTTTTACAAGTCCATGACGCCTAAATACTACTTTCGTCGTATATTCAACTGACGTTCCTTCTTGGTCCGGGAACGTTCCTCCTGGGTCCGATAGAGCGCTACCGGCGTCTTTATCGGGCCCCGTAACAAAAATTAGGAAACAAAGCTGGCCCCGCTTGGTCTCACCTCGGTAAACCAGGAGGCCTTCGACCCCTACGTGGAAAGCCGCGTCGCGGAGCGCCCCGTATCGCACGCGCTCCTGGTTTTCTGACGACCGCGCAACCCTACCGAACAGGCCGGCGAGCCTGGAACAGCCACACATCGTAAGAATTGTTGGAGTACACCAAACTGGCGCCTGCCGGGGGCGTCCACTTTTGATCGCGTTGGGGAATGTAGTAGACGGGATTGGGCGTCGGGATCGGTTTGCCGGCGGAGAATGCCGCACGCAGCTCGGACTCTCGCAATGAGACGTTGGGAGTACTGTAGTCGTGTCCGCGCCAGGCGCGAAGATCGGTATAGGTGGACGCGAGATAGTTGATCCGCTGGTCCGAGCTCGCCACGTAGACCGGTGCGCTTTCGTGCCGCGCCAGCCAATCCAGGATGTTCTTTTCATCGTGAGTCAACGCGAGAGCGTGCCACTGCGCGGCCGGATCGGCGAACGTAGTAAACCACAAAAGATTATCGGACAGGAACAGCGCCAGGAACGCGCAGACTGCCAAAGCCATGGCGGGACGCGGCCGAATCGCCAACAACTTATCGAGCGCCGCTACAATCGCGGGCGCCCCCAGCAGAAAGAGCGCTATCCAATCGTAGCCATGAGCGAAATGGATCTGCTGGCGCGGTTGGATGACGAGATGGTGATGAGTGAGCCCGAAAATCACCGCGAACCACACCATACACAAGCGCGAGCGCGGATTGCTCAAGGCGGGAAGCAGATTCTTCCAGCGGGTGAGCGGACCCAACGCGAAAATCGCCACCAGATAGAGCGCCGGCACGTACGTCCAGAAATCATAAGGCCAATCGAGTTTCCACTGCGCTTCCAACGCCCGATGATCGGCGAATCGGTTCAGAAACACCATGTAATAAGCCAGATGGAGCGCGGCAATCGCGCAGGTCCCCCATAGAAATATCCTGGAGGCGGCACCGCTCTTCAGCGTCAACTCCAATGCCGCGTAGAGAACCAGGATCAGCGCCAAACTGAGACCGGTGAACGGATGACTGGCGGAAAGCACGGCTGCGGCGGCCATGGCGGCAACGAATTTCTTTCGAACCAGAAACAAGATGCTCAGCAAGAAAAGGCCGTGGTAATAAGCCTCGTGCGCATAAACCAGGTTTCTGCCGAAGTTGAGCATCCACCATCCTTCTCCAGCGTCGAAGAGCAGGAAAGCGCGCGGCATTTGGATGTGCTGAAAAAATCCCAGGGCGGCGCCTGCCAGCGACAACACACCGCCGCCCCAGAAGAAGCAAACAAAGCCGAGCTTTTGCGCCGGCGTGTTCCATCCCACCCACTCCTCATAAAGTTTCGCGGCGACAATGGCGGCGAAAGCCACGGCCGCCAGGTGGAACGCGATCAGCGCCCAGTCCGGACTGAGACCGATCTTCTGTAGCAGGCCCAGCAGAAATATATGCGGCTGGAAGTAGATGGCAGGCGTGCCGTAGCCGGCGTACGGATTGCCGTAACTCAAGTGGAAGCCCTGCGCGAACGATTGGCGCCCATTGGCGAGATAAGAGGGAAGGTCGTATTGAACGAAAGCCGTGGGGACCAGCCCCTGCCGCCATGCGCGTAGCGCCGTCGAGGCCAGTGGGATGAAAGCGGGGATGCCCAGCAGCAAAGCGAACCAAAGTGGGATCTTGGATGGGCAAGAGGCTTCCGGGGACAATACGCCTGACGCCGGTTGAGCCGTGGCTTGCATCCTAATTATTCATCGATCGCGAGTCAATCCCGGATTAGGGCGCCAGTCAAGTATTTTGGCCCCGTTTGGCACCGGCTATGCTGGACTCATGCGTTTGCCAGGCGACCTGATCCATGCCGCCCGAGGCCTGCGCCAATCCCCCGCCCTGGCCTTCACCGCCATCGCGTCGCTCGCGCTCGGGATCGGCGCGAACGTCACCATCTATAGCGTGGTTCGCGAATTGATCTTCGATGACATGAGCGCCCGCCAGCCGGACCGTTTGGCGCGCGTGGACGGCCCGGCCAGCTACGCCCAGTACCGCGATCTTCGGCGCTCTGGGGCCTTCGAGGATCTGGCTTTCGAAACCGGCCTTGGCGACATGAACTGGAATACCGGCACCCACAGCGAAGTCGCCTGGGAGATGTCCACCAGCGCCAATTTCTTCGATGTGGTGGGTGTCGGCGCGAGCCTGGGCCGTTTGTATTCGCAACGGGACGAAGGCCGCCCGGACGCGGTGCTAAGTTACGGCTTCTGGCACGAGCGCCTGCATGCCGATCCCGGCATCATTGGCCGTTCGCTCCAGTTCAACGGCCGGCTTTATACCATCCTGGGCGTGCTGCCGCGCGATTATCGCAGCGTGATGGGTCATGGCGTTTCGCCCGAGGTTTATCGTTTAGCGCGATCCGATGCGCGGGAGTGCCATCTTTTCGGGCGGCTGCGCAGCGGATTCACGCGCGAACAAACACGCCAGGCATTAGCTGCCGCGGCAGGGATCATCGGCGGCCGGGACTTGGCGAAACAGATGATCCTGCGGCCCATGGCCGGCCTGGCCGCGCATGAGAACAGCGCGGGCGACGATCGCAGCTACTTCGTGTTCTTCGTCGCGCTGTTGGGCACGGCGCTCATGCTCGGGGCCATCGCGTGCTTCAATGTTGCCGGACTGCTGCTGGCGCGCGGCGTCACTCTTCAGCGCGAATTGGCGATTCGAAAAGCGCTCGGCGCCAGCCGTTTGCAAATAACCCGCCACTTGCTGGCCGAAGGATTCGTGCTGGTGGTTCTAGGCGCCGGCGCGGGCCTGATCGTAGACGCCTGCCTCCGCCACTGGCTCAGCTATGTCCGCTGGCCATCGGCCTATAACCTTCCGTTCGAATTCCACTTCCAGAACGATCGCGACCTGTTTCTCTATGCGCTGGCGGCGGCCTTGGTGGCGCTGTTGGTATCCTCGCTGCTCCCCTCGCTGCGCGGCTCCAGTGCCAATCTCGGGCTGGCGATGAAGCAGGCCGAGCCGGCCTTCTCCGTCCGCCGCTGGAGCTTGCGAAACAGCTTCGTCGCGATGCAGCTCGCGCTATCGATGGTGCTGTTGACGCTCGGCGCTCTGTTTCTCAGAAGCTTCCTGCAGGTTGCCGAAGTCAATCCCGGATTCGACGTTGCACATACGATGATTGCGATCGTCTATTCGCATAATCGCGGCCCGAGCGACTGGGCCCGGCGCGATGGCGTGGTTCGGAGATTGAAGGAAATACCCGGCGTAATTGGCGTCACGTCCATGGGGACGCTGCCATTCATGGGGGAGCTGCCACACAGCCCGATACGCCGCAAGGACGATCCGCTTTCATCGGCTCGCGACGCCTACAACATGGGCGCGGGAGAAGAGTTTTGCAAGGTTCTGGGAATTCCCATCCTGCGCGGACGCGACTTTGAAATTGCCGACCGTTCCCGCCAGCCGGAGCCCATCCTGGTGAATCAGACGCTCGCACGCGAGTTGTTCGGCGATGCCGATCCCATAGGCGCTCAATTGATGGCCGGACGCGAGAATGGACAGGTTTTCGAAATTATCGGAGTAACCGGCGACTCCAAGATGCGGACTCTCGGCGAGGATCACGCTCCAGTCTTCTTCACTCCATTTGTGGATTCCCAACTGATCGTTCGCGTGGCAGGCAATCCGGCGCAATGGATCCAGCCGCTCGAAAATGCGCTCTCCCCAATGGCGACCGAATCGCCGGTTGTTGTTCATCCGGTATCAGACGCAGCCGCCGGCGCCATCTTCCCCATGCGAGTGGCCGCCGGATTTGTGGGATCGCTCAGCGCCATCGGCCTGATCCTGGTGCTCACCGGCCTCTACAGCTCGGTCTCCTATGCTACGCGCCGAAGAACGCGCGAGATGGCAATTCGCGCGGCGATCGGCGCCACGCGGTCCCATATTCTTTGGACTGCGATCCGGGATGGTGTGGCGATTCTCGTTTGCGGAATCGCGGTGGGTCTTCCGATGGCGATAGCCGCCATTCGACCCCTCACAGGCCTTCTCCCGGCGGGCGTTCACCCCTGGGACCCTATCCTGTTCTTGGTTGTTGGAATCGTTCTACTCGCGACCGGGGCGGGCGCGGCAATCCTGCCCGCCCGGTTCGCTGCTCATGTGGACCCATCCCTGGCTTTGCGCCAGGAATGATCGCGCGTAGCTAATTTTGAGCGTTGGGCGCACCAGCGCGGCGGGCCTGACGAGCGGCCTTTCGCGCCTGCCGCAATGAAGCCAGCTTCTGCTGCTGGTCCGGCGTGAGGATTTGATAAACCTTCGCCATGGCGGTGCCTCGGATGGCCGCAAGCTGGCCCATCTGGCCGCCTTCGGTACTCGCGAGTTGCTGAATCTGCGCCTCATCATTGGCCTGTACGGCAGCTTGTAACGACTGCCGCGTCTGGCGCAACTGCTGGCGGACCGGCTGAGACGACTGCCGTGCCGATTGGAAAATCGACTTGGCCTGCGTCTGCTGGGCCGGTGTCAGGCTCAGGTAGTTGGATAGGAACGCGCCCATCCGCCCATGCCGGTGGCCGGCGGCTGGTGTAGTGGTGGCCGCAAAAAGACTGGCGGCGCCGAGTGCTGCGACGGCCGTCCAGGCGGCAAATTTGTTTCTAAGGGAACTCATGTTTTTCGTACTCCTACCTGATTGGACGGAATCCGGCAGGTGAGGTTAACCTCCTAGGTGTAAAGCCCGGTAAGGACTTGTAATGTCTTGCCAATCCGGGCCACTTCAGATACAGTGATTCAACGGAGTGAACGAATGGCCTTTTGCGCAAATTGCGGTTCGGAAGCAAGTGGACGTTTTTGTCAGAAGTGCGGCGCACCCCTGCCTGCTCCAGGAGCTGGCCCCGGACCTGTCCCAGGAGCCGTCCCCGGACCGGGTCCCATGCCGCCGCCTGGCGTAAATCCGCAGTACAGTCCCGCGCCCCCTCAGCAGATTGGACAAAGCGTGGGGATGACGGACAACATGGCCGGCGCCCTCTGCTACCTGATCGGGTTCATCACCGGGATTCTGTTCCTGGTGCTGACTCCCTACAATCAGAACCGCGAGATCCGGTTCCACGCCTTCCAGTCGATTTTCCTGAACATCGCCTGGATCGCGCTGTGGATCGTGATCACCATTGTATTGATCCCCTTACGCCTGATTCCTTTTCTGGGTCTCTTTCTGGGTCTCATTCTCGAGTCTGTCCTCGGCCTGGGCGGATTCATCCTGTGGCTCTACATGATGTTCAAGACCTACAACGGCGAGAAGATCGTTCTGCCGGTGATCGGACCCCTGGCTGAGAAGCAAGCCGGCGTTTAGGATCGAGCGATTTCTTTGCGGGCTTCGTGTCGAGCATCGTGTCAGTCCTGGATGTTGTGTAGTACGATTACTTCAGATGCTGGTGGAATTTGAGTTTCGCGGTGATATTTGCGTGCTTCGCCTGGAGGGGCGATTCGCAACTGGCCAGGACTCGCTCTACCTGCATACCAAAGCCGAAGAGTTGAAGAATTCCGGCTGCGTCAAGATTCTGGTGGACTTCAGCCGCGTCGATTATGTCGACTCCACCGGCATCGGATTTCTCATTGGCATCTACACCAGCGTTAAGAAGAGCCCGCTGGGCCAGTTCGCTCTGTCCAACGCGAACCGCCGCGTGCGCGAGGTGCTGGAGCTGACGCGGCTGGCGCAGGTGATCCAGATTTATCCCAACGAAGCGGCCGCTCTGGATGCGCTGAACGCCGGGGGCAAATCGTCGGCCTCGCAAGCGAGCTGATCACTCGGCGCAACGTGCGCCTCGGCGGCCCAAGCTAACAATGGGTTCCGATCCTTCCCAGAACCCGCGCAACTCCTTCAGCGCTCGGTTCCAGTCGGTCAGGAACACTGGCCGGGAGGCCAGGAACGTGAAGTACGCCCGTTAGTTCGGCGGAATGGTTCGCGTCGAAGCGGCCAGTGACCAGTTGGAAGGCGTCGGAGACGATGGAATCCGCCGGCTTGTCCCTTCTTCTCTCCAGGACACCGCATACGGCTTCAGCGTGTCCTGCAAAAATGGCTCAGGCTCGGAATGGGCTCTCCACCATCAAGGAAGCCGGCGAATCCAGCTTCAAGGTGGAGAAGACGCGCCTGGATGAAAAAAGATTTCCGCAGCCGACCGGGGAATTCGAAACCATCGAAGCGGATTCGTTGGTGCTGGCATTGGGCCAGGACGTGGACTTGGAATCGTCAACGGCGTGGTGAAGCTGAACGCGCAAATGATGACCGGCCACGCGGGCGTATTCGCGGGCGGCGACATGGTGCCGGACGAGCGGACGGTGACGGTGGCGGCAGGGCACGGCAAGAAGGCCGCGCGCAACATCGATGCGTGGCTGCGCGGCGCGGCCTATCAGCAGCCCGCCAAGCACGAACTGGCTGGATTCGCCAGGCTGAACCCCTGGTATTATTCGGACGCGCCGTTGACCGTGCAGCCGGTGCTGGATGCGGTCCGGCGCGAGGCCGCGTCCGAGGGAGGGAACTGCTTCGAGTGCGATAGCTGCTATGGAGTGGGCCCCGATAATGCCGTGGTTAAGCTGGGTCCGGGGAACAGATTCCGTTTCAACTACGACTATCGCAAGGGCTGCGGCATGTGCGTGGAAATGCCCTGCGGGGCCATCGAGATGGTGGCCGATTTGACTGCGAAGACAACTTGAGCCACGGATGAACACAGATGAACACCGATAAGACAAATCCGGATTTCCCGTTCGGAATCCGCGTTTATCTGTGTTTATCAGTGGCAACTAATGCGTCATGGCGTAAGTGATGTAGTTCACGCCAATACGAATCCCGAGCGCGGAATATTTCTCGGGATACTTGGGATTGTCGGCGTGCTCCCAGGAATCGCCCAGATCCATGTCGTGACAGATCGCAACCATGATGCGGCCCTTGTCGTCGAAGATGCCGCGCCAGTGCGGCACGTAGCCGTCCTTTTCAGCGACGCGGTGGGTGTAAATGAACTGCTCGCCCGGCACCTGGTAGCGGTCGTCGAGATCGAAAATCGTATGAAAGATGGGGTTGCTGTCTTCGATGTCCACAATGGGCCTGTCCGGAAACACACGGCTCATGCCGGAGATGAAGATGTTCCACTCATCGCTTCCGTGGAAATCGTCGCACATGAAGAAACCGCCTCGCAGCAGGAAATCGCGCAGCTTGGCGGCCTGGGCATCGGTCAGATTCCAGTGCCCCACTTCCACTCCATACAGCCAGGGCCAGTTGTAAACCTCGTCGCCATCGCGTAAATCCACTGGCTCTTCCACCGAGCGCGCCTGGATGCGCGTCAGGCGCCGCACAGCCTCGGAAAGATGGCGGTCCGAACGCGGATAGTCGATGGTCCAATCGGTTCTGCCATCCCACCAGTCAGCGTGATACGGACGCGGATATTCGCCGACGTAAAAGCGGTGCTGGGAAGGGTACATCAGGCGCGCAAAGGTCCATTCCCCGGGAACCCGCCAGTCGGAAGGAACGGGGAAATCCTCATACTCGTAGCCGGGATATTGGCGGAAGGGTCGCTGGCCGAACGCGGCGCAGATGAGAACAGAAGCGGCCAGGGCGCTAGCCACCAGAAAACGGGGGCGGACGAAATTGTACATCGCTACAGTTAACTCCAGCATGCCACATCAGCGACGCCAGATTAGCGCTCCGCCGATGCCTGAGTAAATTTAGGATGTTCCTTCGGAACTTTTGGCCAACGGTTTCGTCTATACCTGGGAACTCGGAGGTGCGCATGAGCGGACTGCTGCAGGACCTGCGCTACGGCGTGCGAACCTTGCGCAACAGTCCCAGTTTCACCATTGTGTCCTTGCTGACGCTGGCGCTGGGAATCGGCGCGAATACCGCGATTTTCAGCTTTGTTGACGGCGTGCTACTGAAGCCGCTTCCCTACCCCGATGCCGACCGTATCGTGCGGGTGCTCGAAAAGCCGCCGCTGGGCGACCGGAACGGAATCTCAACGCTGAACTACCTGGATTGGAAAAATCAAAATACCGTCTTCCAATATATGGCCGCGCAGTCGGGTGGCTCGTCAACGCTCACCGAGGCCGGCGAACCGGTGCAACTGCGCAAAGGGCAGGCCTCGGCGCATTACTTCGATATCTTCGGGATTCAGGCCGTGCTGGGGCGCACCTTCCGGGCCGATGAGGATCAGCCGGGCAAGGGGCACGTTGTGGTACTGAGCCACGCCACCTGGGAATCGCAATTCGGAGCCGACCCGAAGCTGATCGGGCGGACCATTCGTCTGGATGGCGAACCGTACACCGTGATCGGCGTGCTTCCGGAGGGAGGGTCCTTCGACCGGTCGTTTGCGCAGATCTGGACACCGCTGGTGTTCAAGCCCGAGAACATGACGCGCAACTTCCATTGGTTTGGTTCGTTCGCCAAGCTCAAGCCGGGCGTTACACTGGAGGCCGCGCGCAAGCAAATGGACGTGATCGGCGCACGGATCGCCCAGGATTATCCGGACTCCAACAAAGGCTGGGGCGTGGTGGTGGAGCGCTTCTCCGACGTGGTGGTGGATCAGGATTTGAAACGGTCGCTGTACGTGCTGCTGGCGGCCGTGGGCATGGTTTTGTTGATCAGTTGCGCGAACATCGCGAATCTGACGCTGGTGCGGGGTTCGGCGCGCGAGCGGGAGATCGCCATTCGCGCGGCGCTGGGCGGCGAACGGAAGCGAATCGTCCAACAATTCCTTACCGAAAGCGTGTTGCTTTCGGTTTGCGGCGGCCTGTTGGGCCTCGCGCTCGGGTACGCGGGCATGGCAGCTCTTAAAGCCGCCGTCCCGCCTTTCACGCTGCCCGCCGAGGCGAAGGTGGCGTTAGACACCCGCGTGTTGATCTTCACCCTGGCTCTCTCGGTGCTCACCGGGATCATTTTCGGATTGGCACCGGCCATCGTGACCACGCGCAGCAATCTCGCAGGCATCATGAAGGATCGGGCGCGCAATACATCCGGAGGGGCCGGCCGCAAAACACTGCGCGGGGCCTTGGTGATTACTCAAGTGGCTCTCGCGTTTGTACTTCTCACTGGAGCTGGCCTGCTGATTCGCAGTTTCTCGCGGATGCTGGATGCCAACCTGGGATTCGATTCCACCAACGTAGTGACGGCCGGACTTCCCATCGCCAATGAGCGTTATCCGGACCCGCGGCAACTGAATGCCTATTTGCACTCGATTGCCGCAAACGTCGGCGCGGTTCCCGGCGTGCGCGATGTCGCGCTGGCGTCCGCGCTGCCGTTGCGAGGCTGGGGCTACGGGATGCCGTTTCAGATCGCGGGCCAGCCCGTGGTGGACCGCGCCAATCGGCAGGTTTGCTTCTTCAAAATGGTTAGCCCCTCCTATTTTCGAACACTGCGAATGAGAGTGCTGCAGGGCCGCGCGCTCGACGAGCATGACGTGGCTGGAGCGCCGACGGTCACCGTCATCAATGAAACCATGGCCAGGAAATATCTGCCGAATCAAAACCCGATCGGAAAGCGCATCTTGATCCAGCAAATCATTCCGGGAAAGACCCAACTCGGTCCGGAGGTCGCCTGGGAGGTAGTGGGCGTCGTGGCCGATGAGCGCGTCACCAATCTGGATGCGAAGATCGCCAGCCCCGGCGTTTATATGACGGACGATCAGAGCCCGGTCTACGGCGGCGGCTTGGTGGTTCGGGCCGCGATGAATCCTTCGTTTCTTCAGAAAGCGATTCGCAACGCAGTATACAACGTCAACAAGGAACAGCCGCTGACGGATATGAAGACGTTGGATCAGTTGAAATCGGAATCCATGGTGACAGATCGGCTGCGATCGATCTTGCTGACCGTTTTCGCGGCCATTGCGCTGGCGCTATCGGCGGTAGGAATTTACGGAGTGGTATCGTATTCCGTTGCGCAGCGGACGAACGAGATCGGCATTCGCGCGGCACTCGGCGCCAGCAGCGGGAACCTGGTGGCGCTGGCACTGCGGGGCGGGATGTGGATGATGCTGGCGGGCCTGGCGATCGGGTTTGCCGCAGCGCTCGGGTTCGCGCGATTGCTTTCGACGCTATTGTTTGGCGTAGGCGCCTGGGACACTGCGACGCTGGTTTCCGTGGCGGCGGTCTTAGCCTGGATCGGATTTATGGCTTGCTACATTCCCGCACGCCGGGCGGCGCGAGTGGATCCCATGGTGGCGCTGCGGTATGAGTAGGCGAAACTTTTGGCGAGTTCGGATGTCCTATTTAATATGAGCAAGCAGAATCAGCGCAAGCCGGAAAAGGGCGTGGCGCCCGATTCCACGGCGCCGGAGGAAGAGCCCGAAGACGAAGTGGATGAAGCCGGGGAAGAGTCGTTCCCAGCGAGCGACGCACCCTCCTGGACAGGCGCCGCGGCTCACTAACCTTGGTGCTGCAGCACGCGGGTTCCTGCGCGGGCGCCGCGGCGAAAAGGCAGAGCAGCCAGAAGAGCGCTATTGCCGTCAGTTCCCGGCCGATCAGGTAAGAGGACCGCGGCCCGAAGTAGCTGAGCGAGGAAGCCGCTTCGGGTTTTTGGCACAAGTACATGTAGTTGGTTTTGAAGATCGCATCGAATAGGCCGATCGCAGCGGGAGCGAACCCGGACACGGCGCTGCAAGTCTTCCCCAAACCGGCGTCAACACGTTGTCGCTCCAGAAGCTTCCCAACGACAACTTGACGCACATCTGGATCGCTCGCATTCATTTCCCCGACCGCCCGCCTGAAATCGCCGATGCTCACCAAGCGCTAGAGGCACACGCCCGCGAACATCGTAAGCGGCGCCGGGCTCGACGATGGTTGCCTGCCAGGAGATCGTGGACTGATGGATTTAACGCCTCCGCCATGCTGGCCTCCGACCACGCTGGGGAACGCCAGCCTCGGCACACCACCAGAACGATGAGGTTCTGGGCGGTTGGCACTTCTGCATAAGACTTCTTTTGGCACCCCATCAGAATTAAGAATATGCCCTCCTCAAATCGACGTGTTAATCTCCTTGTCACACAGTTTTTTAGTCTCCAATGTGAGATAGCCGCCCTGTGCTTCGCGGCCAGCACTGCCCTCGTCGGACTACACACAAAATCACTGCAGGGTGCTTGAGGCGCCCGGAATAGAGAATCAGTTATGACCAGACGATGTGTCCACACTGGAGGTTTGTCCAGTGTGCGACGATGTGCCCCTGCTCTCACTTTTATGTTGGGGCTGTTTATATTAGCCGTGCCATCCTGGGCGCAGCTCGTCACCCTAGGTCCGGTTACGATTGGCGCCGGATTGCAGACCGGCTTCGACCATATCGATACCACTGGCGGTGGCGGCACTGACGATCAGTTCGCGCTCGATCACGCCCGCATTTATATCAACGGCTCGGTTACGCAGGACATCAAATTCATGTTCAACACCGACTACGACAGCATCAGCAACAAAATCGAGGTGTTGGACGCGGTGGCGCAGTTTGATTTCGGTTCCGAGTTCCACATCTGGGCCGGCCGCTTCCTGGAACCGAGCGACCGCGCGAATCTCTACGGGCCTTTTTACTCGCACGAGTGGTTAACGTACACAGACGGCGTCCAGGACGGATACCCCTTCATATATCAGGGGCGCGACAACGGTGTCATGTATTGGGGCGATTTTTTCAAGCAGCGCATGAAAGTATCGGTAGGCGCCTTCGACGGCAAGTCGGCGACTGGATATGGAGAGGTTCTGGGGGCCGCTCGCGTCCAGTTCGATTTCTGGGATAAGGAGGACGGCTACTACTTGAACGGCACCTACTATGGCGACAAGAATCTGCTCGCAATCGGTGGAGCGACGCAATATCAAGACGGCCGGACCGCTTCCACGGTCGATTTCCTGATGGAAAAGAAGCTGCCCAACGGCGGCGTCATATCGATCGAAAGCGAGCTCGCCGACTACAACCGGCTGGGCGGGTACAACGCATCTTATTCCCACAGCCAGGGCGAGTACGGGACTCTAAGCTACCTTTTTCCGAAAGTGGTGCCCATTGGAAGATTGCACGGCAAGTTCGAGCTCCTGGGCAAATATGCCAAAGCGGACTTTACCCATGGGTCGGGCGTAAATTACGACCAGAAAACCACCGAAGTGAACTTCAATTACGTTATCAAACAGTTCAACGCGCGAGTGATGTCGTTCTATGAAAACACGACATACAACTCTGTGAAACTGGATACCTGGCAAGCCGGAGTCGGCCTCCAGATCCAAATGTAGTCAACTGAGCCAGATCGAGTCAACTGAGAATGAAGGAGTTACTTTATGAAATGTAAAGCAATATTTACGGCTGTTTGGCTGCTAGCCGCGGGGATTCTATCCTCGGGCGCGGCGGCGGCCCAGGACACCATCAAGGTGGGCGTGCTGCACTCGCTTTCGGGCACCATGGCGATCAGCGAAACCACGCTGAAGGACACGGTCCTGATGATGATCGACGCCCAAAACAAGAAGGGCGGCTTGCTCGGCAAGAAGCTTGAGCCGGTGGTGGTGGACCCAGCATCGGACTGGCCGCTCTTCGCCGAGAAGGCGGCGCAGTTGCTTGAAAAGGACAAAGTCGCCGTCGTGTTCGGATGCTGGACTTCGGTGTCGCGAAAATCGGTGCTGCCGGTGTTTGAAAAGGACGACGGCTTGCTCTTTTACCCGGTGCAGTACGAGGGAGAAGAGTCGTCGAAGAACGTCATCTACACCGGAGCAGCGCCGAACCAGCAGGCCATCCCCGCGGTGGATTACCTGATGAAGGAAGTGGGTGTGAAGCGGTGGGTGCTGGAAGGGACGGACTATGTCTATCCGCGCACCACCAACAAAATTCTCGAAGCCTATCTGAAGTTGAAAGGCGTGAAGCCGGAAGATATCTCCATCAACTACACGCCCTTCGGGTATTCGGACTGGCAGACGCGCGTCGCGGCTATCAAGAAGTTCGGCTCAACCGGCAAGAAGACCGCGGTGGTGTCTACCATCAACGGCGACGCCAACGTGCCCTTCTACAAGGAGCTGGGCAACCAGAAGATTTCGGCGGAGGATATTCCAGTGGTGGCTTTCTCGGTTGGCGAAGAGGAGCTCTCCGGCGTCGACACCAAACCGCTGGTTGGCGAACTGGCGGCCTGGAACTACTTTGAAAGTATCAACACGCCGGCCAACAAGGCCTTTATCCAACGGTGGCACACTTTCATCAAGAACCCGAAGCGCACCACCAACGACCCGATGGAGGCCACCTACATCGGCTTCAATCTGTGGGTGAAGGCAGTGGAGAAGGCCAACACCACCAACACGGAGAAGGTGATCGCCACGCTGCCCGGGCTGGAGACGCCGAACCTTACCGGCGGCATGGCCAAGGTGCTGCCGAATCATCACATCACCAAGCCGGTCTATATCGGCGAAGTGAAAGCGGACGGGCAGTTTAACGTGGTTTGGAAGTCCGCGGGCGAAGTGCCGGGCGATGCCTGGTCCGATTACCTGCCGGGCAGCAAGGACATTGAGGCGGATTGGGTGAAGCTGAAGTGCGGGAACTACAACACTGTAACTAAGAAGTGCTCAGGACAGAACTACAAGTAATGCAAAGACTCCGTTCGGGCGGGCAGCGGCTAATCATGCCGCTGCTCATCTTTTTGTGCGTGGTCCCGCTGCACGCCCAACCGGCCAAGGACGCGAGTTTTCTGTCGATCTTAGGCGAACTGCGCGAGGCGACATATTCCGACAAAGCGGCCATCGCCGAACGGCTGAGCCAGACTGGTCATCCCAGCGTCCGCGCAGTTCTCACCGCGCTCCTGGAAGACCGGCTCTATTTTCGGAACAGCGACCAGAAAGTTTTTATCGTTAAGGCGGCCGATGCCGATCCCCTCAGTCTGATCGATCCGCTTTCGCTGAAGGCCGCTGGTTCAGCCTCCGCGGATAGCATGACCGCAGATCGGAACGAACAATGCTTTGCGGAGCGCCGTGAGGGCGACTGTCGCGCACTTCTCGTTGTCGAGCCCGGACGCGTCGGTGCGGTCGGACGCGGTGCGAGAGATGTCGCGGTCGCTGGACGCCTCGGCTGTGTCGATGCTGCGCCAGCGGCTCGCCGTGGAAACCAATTCCGGCGTCAGGAAGGAGATCGCCACGGCTTTGGCGCTCGCTGCGCTGGACGGCTCCGACAGCAAGGCACGCCTGGACGCCATTGCCACGCTGAAACAAAGCCTCAGCCAGGATGTGCGGAACAGGCTGGAGCTCTTGGTCGATAAATCTCCCGACGGCACATTCGCCGAACCCGACCAAAATGTGCGGCGGGCGGCTGCTTCCGCGGTGAAAACCATCGACCGGTGGCGCAACTTCTATTCCGCTTTCCAGACATTGTTTTTTGGCCTGAGTCTGGGGTCGGTGCTGGTCCTGATCGCCATCGGGCTGGCGATCACGTTTGGCGTCATGGGCGTCATCAACATGGCGCATGGTGAGTTGATGATGCTGGGCGCGTACACGACGTACGCCGTCCAACAGGCCATGCCCAACCACATCGGGGCCTCCATTCTGGTCGCAATTCCAGCAGCGTTCTGCGTTGCGGGATTGGCGGGTGTGCTGATGGAGCGCGCGATTATCCAATTTCTTTACGGAAGACCACTGGAGACCCTCCTCGCAACGTTTGGCGCCAGCCTCATCCTGCAGCAATCGGTCCGGTCTACTTTTTCGGCGCTCAACCGATCGGTGCTCACGCCGGACTGGATGAGCGGCTCGCTGCGGTTGAACGACGCACTGTCGATTACTTATAACCGGCTCTACATTGTGATATTTGCGCTGATTGTCTTCTCTCTTATTTTATTGGTGTTGAAGCGTACCCGGCTCGGTCTCTATATCCGTGCCGTCTCGCAAAATCGACCCATGGCCAAAGCGATGGGCATCCGCACCGAGTGGGTGGATGCGATGACGTTTGGTCTCGGAGCCGGGATTGCGGGCGTCGCTGGCGTGGCTCTGAGCCAGTTAACCAACGTTGGGCCGGATCTTGGCCAGTCCTACATCATCGATTCGTTCCTGGTGGTCGTTTTTGGCGGCGTCGGCAATCTTTGGGGCTCACTCATCGGCGGCATGTCGATGGGGATCGTCAATAACCTGCTGGAGCCCTACGCCGGAGCAGTGCTGTCGAAAATTTTTGTGCTCGTCGCGCTGATTCTTTTCATCCAAGTCCGGCCGCGCGGACTGTTCCCACCCAAGGGACGTGCGGCGGAGGACAAGTAGAGGTGTTTGGTCTTTGGAAAGTGCGCAAAGGCGGCGACCGGGGCGGCCTGTGGTTTCTGGCAGTGCTCGCCGTAGTGGCTATTGCCGTGCCCATTCTCAACCAACTTGTGCCAGCGTCCTCAGCGGCTCATGTTTCTGCCTTCGGGATCACACTCATCGGCAAGTACCTGTGTTACGGCATGCTGGCACTGGCGGTGGACCTGATCTGGGGCTACTGCGGTATCCTGAGCCTCGGACACGCGGCTTTTTTTTCGCTCGGCGGTTACGCCATGGGTATGTACCTCATGCGGGAGATCGGCCCCCGCGGCGTTTACGGGAATCCCATTTTGCCCGACTTCATGGTGTTTCTGAACTATAAGTCTCTGCCCTGGTTTTGGTACGGCTTCAACCACTTCCTGTTCGCGCTCCTGATGATGGTGCTGGCGCCGGGTTTCCTGGCGCTGGTGTTCGGGTGGTTCGCATTCCGGTCGCGCGTCACCGGCGTGTACTTTTCGATCATTACGCAGGCGCTCACCTACGCCCTGATGCTGGCGTTCTTCCGCAACAATATGGGGTTCGGCGGCAATAACGGATTCACCGATTTCAAGGACATCCTGGGTTTCGACCTGCATTCGGACAGTACCCACGTCGTACTGCTGGTGATCACCGCCGCTGCTCTGGCCGGCAGCTACATGGCTTGCCGCGCGATTGTGGATTCGCGCGCCGGACGGGTGATCCGCGCGATCCGCGATGCGGAGAGCCGCACCCGTTTTCTGGGTTATCCTGTCGAGTCCTACAAGCTGTGGCTCTTCGTGTTTTCAGCCGTGATCGCCGGCGTTGCGGGCGCACTGTATGTGCCGCAAATCGGAATCATCAACCCGAGCGAGTTTTCGCCGATCAATTCGATTGAAGCCGTTATCTGGGTGGCGGTGGGAGGCCGGGGTACGCTCTACGGCGCCGTCGCGGGCGCGGTGCTGGTCAATTATGCGAAAACCTATCTCACCGGCGCCTTTCCTGAAGTATGGCTTTATGCGCTGGGCGCATTGTTCGTGTTGGTGACGCTGTTTCTGCCGCGCGGGATTATCGGCCTGGTGTCGGGGCGTAAAGACAAATCCGCCGAGGATCCGAAACCCGTAGAGTAACTATTTAGAAAATGAGCGTTCGCGACAAAAGGCTTGATCTGGAGAACTTGACCGTCAGCTTCGACGGCTTTAAGGCACTCAACAAGCTTACGCTATACGTCGATCCTGGGGAGTTGCTCTGCATCATCGGGCCCAACGGCGCCGGCAAGACCACCATGATGGACGTCATCACGGGGAAAACCCGGCCGGATTCAGGAACGGCACAATTTGGCAGCGGCATCAATCTGCTGGAGCTGTCCGAGGCGGAAATCGTGGGAGCCGGAATCGGGCGGAAGTTTCAGAAACCAACCGTGTTCGAGCAGTTGACCGTATTCGAGAACCTGGAGCTGGCGCTAGCGGGCGTGCGGTCGTTCCTGAAAACGTTGCGGGCCCGTATTACGGCCGCACAACAAAAGAGGATTGACGAGGTGCTCGAAATTATTGGCCTATCGATGCTGCGCTGGGCGCCGGCCAGAATACTCACGCACGGCCAGAAGCAATGGCTCGAAATTGGCATGCTGTTGATGCAGAACCCGGAATTACTTCTGGTGGACGAGCCCGTGGCCGGCATGACACCGCAGGAGATCGAGCGCACGTCCGAACTCCTGCTATCGCTCGCGGGCGAACATTCGGTTGTGGTTGTGGAGCATGATATGGCCTTTGTTCGATCGATTGCCCGCCGCGTCGTGGTGTTGCACGAAGGACGCGTCATTGCGGAGGGTAACATGGATAAAGTCCAGCAGGATCCTCGCGTTATCGAGGTTTATCTTGGTGTCTGATAGGGCCCATAAGACGTGGAGCGTGACCCGTGCTGGTAATTAAAGGCCTCAACCAGTTCTACGGCGGCAGCCACACCCTATGGGACGTGGATCTTACGGTCCCGGCAGGTTCTCGCATGTGCGTGATGGGCCGTAACGGCATGGGCAAGACCACGCTTCTCAAATGCATCATGGGTCTGCAGCCGGTGAGCTCCGGCGGTATCACCTACGCGGGGAGAGATTTGCTGAAGCACTACGCCGAGGAGCGAGCTAAGCTCGGCATCGGTTACGTCCCACAGGGGCGCGAGATTTTCTCGCAACTTACCGTTGAAGAAAATCTGAGTGTCGGACTAGCCCTGCGCAAGAGCAGCCCGCGTACAATTCCAAGCCGCATCTTCGACTTGTTTCCGGTACTGAAGCAGATGATGAAGCGGCGCGGCGGCGACCTTTCGGGCGGTCAGCAGCAGCAACTGGCGATCGGCCGCGCTCTCGTGCTGGAACCGAAGCTGCTAATTCTCGACGAGCCGACCGAAGGCATTCAGCCCAATATTGTCCACGAGATCGGCGATATCATTCTTCGGTTGAATAAAGAAGAAGGTCTTACCGTGCTCCTGGTGGAGCAAAAGCTGCCGTTTGCTCGCCGCGTCGCGAGTGAGTTTTGTATTCTCGACAAGGGGCGCCGGGCGGCAGCTGGCTCCATCGACGAACTGACCGATGAAATCGTGCGAGAGCACCTGAGCGTGTAACCGATTCGTGCTTCTCCCCAGACCTACCTTGCATAACCTCTGAGGCGGATTGGATCCTGAATTTGGAATGCCAGCACGGTTTCCGCCGGCACATTGATGCGGCGGCCGCTGGCGAGGACCTTACCCACTCTCTCACCGCCGCCGACCCACTTGGCCGTGTAATGGTCCACTCCGAGCCCCCCGGCGTTCGGCTCGCCTGTGGTATCCACCGGATAGCGTACCCCGTTAACCGTTACCGACCGGAGGTCAAGCGTCAATTGCGTCATCCCGGCACCCCCGGGGCCAAGATAGGACAACGAATGCACACCCAATTCAACCGGCGACTCTTTCGGGATGAGTACCCTTTCTTTTTGGTCCAAAACGTTTTCGGAGACGCTCGCAGAATACACTGTGCTTCGATACGCCGTGCGAGCGTTCACGGGGTCGTTTGTGCGAACCACGAGCCAAGTTCCCGGAGGCACCACCCCTGATTCAGCAGTAACGGTGCGCACCAATCCAGTGGGTGGTAAAGCTGCCCGATTTGCCGGGCGGGTTCCAACGCAACTGCTGAGACCGGCAGCGGTCACGATTGTGAAACCAGCAACAAGAAATCTCATGAAATCTCCTTCGTGCTGGTCACTGCAATTGACTCCCCATCGCGTGGAAGGTGGCATTCCATGAGCCAGTTCGCTGCTGAGAAGCGCGGTACTAGGGGGCGGGTGCGAGCAGCCAGCCTGCGTAACCCCTTGGAAATCCAGGCCAGTATCTCGGATATTGCCGCATCGCTGTTGCGTGCGCAAACACCGCTACGACGATTGCTGTTCTTTGAGAGCGCGGATCGGCTACCGCCTTGGTGACCTTCCCAGTTGACTGAATTTGAACACTGGCGTCGGTCTGTCGGACACCCTTTGGGAAGTGGTTCGACTCGGCGAGTAATTTGCAGATCGCTTCGATCCTGTTAGTCCAGGTAAGTGAAAAGTGGCGTGGGGACCCGAATTGCGCGGCGCTGGACCAGCGGTCCGTTATGCCGGCCACCTTCCCGATGGGGCGGAACAGGGTTCATGTCAACATCAAGTACCGTGCTCCCTGCGACGGCCACGAGACAAAAACTTCCCAAAAGTCGGCGTGTGATCGGGAAGGCTGGAAGTGAGCTGACCCTGATCCAGTCCCGGGCTCCCTACGTGAGATTCGTGATGGGGAGTTGCCTCACCGGTCGGCGGCTCAACAATCACTACGCATGGAGCGTCTGGATCCACCCGCTCATCCGGACCAGTGATCTTCTCGGAGCGCGCGGCCAGCCTCGCCACTTCCATGAACGAGAAAGCGATGGCCCAAACCACCACCAGCGAACCCACCAGCAACAAAGCGGTTTGAAACCGCGACCAATCGGCGGTCAGGCCGAACAGTATGATGCAGGTAGCAACCACGGCCGTCACCACCGCGTAGATGAACGCCACTTGGCTTGTCTTTCTTTTGCTCATACCTACTAGAGAGATGCAGCCGAAAGGGGTTACGATGACATAGCTGGTATGCAGTAACGGTTACCGTCAGAGACATTGACAGGGCCTTTCGAAATGGGTCTTTCAAGCGTGGAATTTATAACGGTTATGAAACTTCGCCCCTAGCATTGAACCGACCCGGTGAAGCGTCTCATCGCCGGAGAGGATCAGGGGACAGATCAGGAAATTCAATGTTTGGACGCTATTCGCCCAAGTCACCGCACGCTCGCTAGCCATGTGGTGGCCGAAAATAAACGTCCGCCCACTTGGTCCTGATCGCAATCATCGCCAGGGGGAAGGTTCGGTCGTCGAACCGTCCCAGGACGGGCCGGACAGGGCAGAAACCACGGCCGAGCCACGAATCAACCTGCCGCGAAGCCTGGCTGTAGGCAAGCTATCGCGGCGTGCCTGGAAGTGGGTTCTCAGTTCCCGTCTCATCCTGATTTCGATCGCCAGCATCCTGACGGGAATTCTGGTCGGGCTGGTGGGCGGGGCTTTCCGTTACCTTCTGATTGCCGCCGACCATGGACGCGTTGCGCTCATCACCTGGGCGCACACCTGGCCGCACCTCGGCTGGCTGGCGCCGGTCGCGCTCGCACTGGGCGGCGCTAGTTTGGCGCGTCTGCTGGTAGTCCAGTTTGCCCCCACGGCGGAGGGAAGCGGCGTGCAGCATGTGGAAGCCGCTTTTCGCGGCCAAGCCAAGATCGCCCCCCGCCACATCGTGCCCGTGAAGTTCTTCGGCGGTCTGCTCGCCATCGGCGGCGGCCTTGCGCTCGGCCGCGAGGGTCCAACCGTCCAGATGGGAGCCTCCCTTGGCTGGCTGACCTCCCGCGTCTTCCTGAAGAACGATCAGGACGTGAATATCGTCGGAGCGGCGGGCGCCGGAGCGGGTCTCGCGGTCGCTTTTAATGCTCCCATCGGCGGCTCCATTTTTGTCTTCGAAGAACTGGCCGGCCTTTTCACGCCGTGGCTGACAGTAGCAACACTGTCGTCCGCCGTGGTGGCGGTATGGA
Source organism: Bryobacterales bacterium (assembly GCA_963713415.1). Classification (GTDB taxonomy): domain Bacteria; phylum Acidobacteriota; class Terriglobia; order Bryobacterales; family Bryobacteraceae; genus Palsa-89. Next base: position 1,652,972 of record CAVQLV010000004.1, read on the forward strand.
TCGTGCGAATGATTTTGGGCAACGAACTGGACTTCACGGTGCAACAAATCAGCCTGACTCACGACTGGGCAGTGCTTCCGTTTCTGGCTCTGGGCGCCATATTGGGCGCTCTTGGTGCGCTGTTTAACTTCGCTACCGTCTTCCTGCTGCGCGTTGCTGACCGCTTACCAGATGGCTCATCGATCCATCGCGCGGCTATTGTGGGAGCCACGGTGGGCTTGGCCGCCTGGTTCGCGCCAACTTTGGTGGGCGGTGGCGAGCCGCTGACCCAGGCCATACTTTCCGATCATTTCGCCACGGGTAGTCTCGTCATAGTATTTCTCGTGCGCCTTCTTCTCAGTCCATGGTCCTACGCCGCTGGCGCTCCCGGAGGAATTTTTGCTCCCCTTTTGGCGCTGGGAGCTTCGTCCGGCGCCCTCTTCGCCGCACTCGGAAATCATGTGTTGCCGCTGGGGATTTCGCCGACTTCATGCGCCGTAGTTGGAATGGGCGCTCTGTTCTCTGCCAGCGTGCGCGCCCCTCTCACCGGAATCATCCTCACGATTGAAATGACCGGCCGCGGAGATCTGACTCTTCCTTTGTTGGCGGCTTCCCTCATGGCGATGGTGGTTGCCATGTTGCTCAAGAGTGAACCGATCTACGAAACCCTGAAGCGCCGCATGCTGGAGCGTCAAACCCCAGGCTCGAAACCCGCCGGCGCCCCGCCGCAATGAGCGAATTCGCGCAAAATGCGGCGAACCGCAAAGGGTGTGACGCGCACCACAAAAGAGGCCTGGAACTGCTGCGCGCCGCGTTCCGTTTCGCGCGGGTTTCTCAGCAGGCCGAATCGCAGTCGGCCAATCTGCTACTGCTGACGTGGACAGCGGGAATGCTGGACGCACTGAGCTATATCCGCGCGCACGTCTTTACAGCCAACATGACGGGCAACCTGGTGCTGCTTGGAATTCACCTGGTAGAGCGCGACTTTCCCGACGCCGGACGAGCGCTGCTGGCCCTGTTCGCTTTTGCGGCTGGCTGCTTCGTCGCCGGCCTTCTGATCCTGGAGAAAGAGGATCGGGGCCGTCCCGTCATGCCGATTGGGTTCTCTGCTGAATTCATCTTCCTCTTGATTTTTGCGGGGCTCTTCCAACTGGACCGGACGCCGGGCGGCTATTTGCTCCAAGGCGCGCTCATCTGCACCGCGGCCGCGGCTCTCGCCATCCAGAGCGTGGTGGTTCGGCGTCTGAATGTCTCGGGCGTGGTGACCACCTTCCTTACGGGCACCATAACCACCAGCATGCTGGGAGTGGTGAGGATTGTTCGGAAGCAGAAGCGCACTGGCGCGGGTGGCGAACGGGCCGAAGAGGTACACGTCGCTCTCCTACTGAGAATGCTGGCCGTCTATTTAGCCGCGGTGGTCTTTGCCACTGTTCTGAGCTCGCGTGCTTCCTGGATCATCGCGATTACTCCGGCCGTCATTCTCGCGGTTGTACTCTGGAGATCGACTGGCGAAGTCGACCGGCCAGAATAATCCGGCGGCGAAGCTGGACCCGTTTGCGCTCGATGAGGCGTATTATAAGCTGAGGAAAGCGAAGTAAGGGCCGTGACAACGCGCATGTACGATGGATCTTTCTCCCAATGTAGCAGCGTGAAGGATACCGAGGTCCAGAAATGATAAGGAGAGCACCATGTCAGAGCAGTTCACACGCAGAGACACCCTGAGGACGGGATTGACCGCAGCCGGACTGCTGGCCTTTGCCCAAGAGCGGGCCGTGTCCGCGCCGTCGCTCGGCGAGACCGACGTTCCATTTACCGACTATCCGAAGGACTACAAGGTGAATGGCAATCCCAAAGCGGTCAACCGCTTTCTCGACATCCGCAAGATCGATGGCCACATCACGCCCAACGACCAGTTCTTCTTCATCCAACACCTGAACCGTCCGGAGATCGACGGGAACGCCTGCCGTCTGAAGTTCACCGGAATGGTGAATAAGCCCGGTGAGTTGTCATTGGCGGATCTGAAAGCCATGAAGTCCACCGAGGTTGTGAACGGCTACGAATGCTCCGGCAACAGCGGCCGTTTCTTCGACGGGCTTTCCTCCTGCGGCCGATTTACCGGCGTTCCGCTGAGCCATGTGTTGAAGCACGTGGGCGTTGGTCCCAAAGCCCGCGAGGTGGTGTTTTTCGGAACCGATCGCGGCAAAGAGAAGGTGGTGTTCCGCGAAAACACCTTCGACCTGGACCAGCAGTTCGGCCGGAGCATCACGCTCGAAAACGCGATGAAGCCCGAGCCCCTGCTGGCTTACGCGCTCAACGGCCAGCCGCTCACGCGCGACTCGGGCTTTCCGGTTCGGCTGATCATGCCGGGCTGGTATGGCGTTTGCAATGTAAAGTGGCTGTCCGAAATCCACCTGCAACAGGATCGCTATCTGGGCAATTTCCAGGCCCGCTGGTATCGCGATCTGCGCGGCCGGGGAGGCACGGGCGAAGACAACGACCCGAATACGCAGTGGGTGGAGACCGAAGTCACTCGCATGCAGTTAAAGTCCGTGATTGCGCGCGTCACGAAGAACTCGGGCGGATATCAGGTGTTTGGCTTCGTGTTGAACGATGGCACGCCGCTCAGATCGGTGGAGGTGAGCGTGGATGGAGGGCTCTGGCAGGGCGCCGCGCTCGACAAGGCGAACACGCGCTTCGGCTGGAAACTGTTCACCTTCGATTGGAAGAACGCCACACCCGGCGAACATACCTTGGTTTCGCGCGCCACCGACGTGGATGGAACCGTTCAACCCACCAGAGCCGAGCTGAGCAGGAAAAAGACGTTCCTGGAAGACAACGCGCAGTTCCCACGCAAAATAACCATCGCGTGAAGGCGGGCCGGCCTCAACGTCCCCTGAGTTCGACGCCGCACAGCCGAAGGAATTCGCGCAGGCCCGGATCGATATACTTCTGGCGATGAATCAGTACGGTAATCTGGCGGCGCAGGTCGAGCCATGGCGCATAGACCTGGCAAAGTTGGCGGGCTTTTAGCTCCGGCTCCACCGACGAACGGGAGATGCAGCCCAATCCGGCCCCACCCATGACCGCTCGCTTGATAGCGCCGATTCCACCTAATTCCAGCGGCACATGCAGCAGATGAAATCGGCCGTCGATCGCGTCCTCGAAAACGGCTCGCGTGCCGGAGCCTGGTTCGCGCAACACCCAACGGGCATCCGCCAGTGCGGATTCCGTGGCCCGGCGCCTGGCAAGCGGGTGGCCCGGCGGGGCAACGATCACCAGTTTGTCCTCTCGCCAGGGAAACGCCTCGACGTCGGGATGCCGGGAGGTGCCCTCCACCCAGCCTGCGTCGCTTTCGAACTGCAGCACCGCCGCGACTACATGGTCCGTGTTTCCAATGGCCAGGTGGAAGCGGGCATCCCGATGACGCCGCGCGAACCGGGCTATGAACGCCGGCAGCATATAGTTACCGGCCGTGAGACTGGCGCAGAGCTTGATATTCAGTGGACGATGCGCGGCGCCAGCCTCAATATCGCGAACCCGGTCCAGCACCTGGATCGCGGCCGGCAACAGCTCGCGGCCCGCCGCGTTCCCCACGATCCGGCGGCCATTCCTATCAAATAGCCGTCGCTGCAGCTGGTTTTCCAGTTCCGACAGCGCCTGGCTGGTGGCAGCCTGAGAAAGCCCGACCCGCTTAGCCGCGCTGGTGACTGTGCCTTCCTGACAGATGGCCGCGAAGATCTCCAATTGCCGAAGCGTGATCTGCATCGTCCCATTGTAAATCGGCTCAACCGAATAGGCTTATCGACATTATCCGTTTTACTTATTTACGAGGCCGGGCTACGCTGGGGCCAGACTCAAATGTCCATGACGAAGTCTTCTGAACAATTGGCCGCCGGGGCCGGGCTCTGTCTGACGGCTTCCTTGCTGGCTTGGGCCGCGGCTGGGCTATCGTGGAACCATAAGCTGCAGCTCAGCCCGCTGACATTGGCGATCGTGGCCGGAATGGTGGCGGGCAATATCATCCCACGGGAAGTGCTGGAGCGGCTCCATCCCGGTCTGCGATTCTCTCAGCAGACGCTGCTGCGGCTCGGCATCGTGCTCTACGGACTCCGGCTGACCGTACAGGATCTGGAGAACCTCGGCCCGCGTGCGATGGTGCTCGATTTAACTGTAATCGGCACTGTTCTCACCTTGGGATATTGGCTGGGAACGCGGGTATTCGGATTGGATGCAGACACGGCGCTGTTAGTAAGCGCCGGCAGCGGAATTTGCGGAGCAGCGGGGTACTGGCCACCGAACGTGTTATCGACAGCGAATCGCACAAAGTGAGTGTGGCCGTGGCCACGGTGGTTATATTTGGAACCATCGCCATGTTCCTTTATCCGGTGCTTTATCCTTTGACTGGCTTCACCGAACGGCAGTTCGGTATCTACACCGGCGCCACGGTGCATGAGGTAGCCCAAGCGCTCGCGGCCGGGCGCGCCGTCAGCCAGGCGGCCAGCGACACGGCAGTCATCACGAAGATGTTACGCGTGTTGCTGCTCGCGCCAGTGCTGGTGGTCATCAGCCGCTTACGGCACAGCGGCGGAGCCAGCGTGGCGCGGAGGATCAAGTTTCCCTGGTTCGTGGCCTGGTTTGGCGCCGTAATTGTCGCGCAGTCTCTCGTAAAATTGCCCGCGACGATTCGAACGCACCTCATCGATTTCGATACCGTATTGTTGTCGAGCGCTATGTTCGCCCTCGGTATGGCAACCCGCTGGCAGCAGCTGAAACAGGCCGGTACACGGCCGCTGTTGCTGGCTGCCACCATCTTCGCCGGCCTGGTCTGCGGGGGATGGGTGATGACCCGGCTGCTGGTGTGACCGGCATCAAATCAAGAGGCGCGCTTGTCCGCGACAAAGAGGTATCGATTCAGGCTGAAGAAGAAGCTTCCTTCCTCATTCAGCGCCGCGAACTCGGCGAACCAGGCCTCGGCCTCGCTCTTGGAAATACCGTTGCGCCCCGCCGCGAATGAAGCCATCATTTCGAGCATTCCCTTGGCGTAGGTATTGTCCGCAAAATCCGGATTGAACATCGGGATCGCAATGCGCTCGCGGAGTTGAAACCCTGCGTCGCGCAACTGGCGGGATAGAGTGCGCGGCAAACTGGCGTGCACGAAGTGTTCGTCCCAGGCAGATAAGACGTGTGCCATGCGCTTTGTGTCTTCCGTGTGGATCACGAGCGATCCGTAATCCGTATCCAAGATGAGCGCGCGGCCACTGGGCCGCAGCACCCGATAAAGTTCTGTCAGCGCCGCCGGAATGTCGGTGAGATATTCATAAACCTGAGTGGATACGGCTGCGTCGAAGCTGCGATCGGGATAGGGCAGTTGGGCCGCGTCCGCCGTGCGAAACTCAGCCCACGGCTGTTCGGCGCAACGTTTCGCGGACATCGCTACCATGGCCGGGCTGGCATCGATGCCGCAAACGCGGCCATTTTGTCCCACCGCAGTCGCCATGTCGTGGGCTAAGAGTCCCGGTCCGGAGCCGATGTCCAGCACATATTCCCCAGGAGCCAACCGCAGAGCGTCCAGCACTTGCCTGCGCTGCGCCACTACTTCGGGCGTGACGTAAACAGCCTCGATTTTTCGGCTCATCCGCTCATCGAACTCGATTAGGGCCATTTGCTGAGTCTACGATGCCGGCCGGGCGGCCAGCATCTTCCGATAAGCCTGCATAAGCGGGTCCCGCGCTTCGGTGCCGAGGGGCTCCGGCAATTCGGCGGAGCGATAGCGGCGGCATAACTCCACGGTCTTGCGAAGACTCTCGGCAAATTCGATGCAAGGCGCGCAGCCGGCCAGGTGACCCTCGATCTCGGCGCAGGCCTCCGGTGGAAGCTCCAGATTCAGGTAGTCCGAAAGCAGCGCAAAGACTTCCTTGCATTTCTCGGAATGTACATGGGATGCCATTTCATCCTCCTCGAACCACGGATCCGGGCGCGGCGGCAGGCTGGCCCGCCCTTAGATGTTCGTCCAACGTTTTGCGCAACGCCAGCCGCGCGCGATGCAGGCGCGTCTTGACAGTGTCTTCGCTCACTTCCAGAATTTGCGCGGTTTCGCCGGTCGAAAGCTCCTCGATATCGCGCAGCAAAATCACGGAGCGATAGGCTTCGGGAAGGTCGCCAATCGCACGATTGAGCACCTCTTTCATCTCCGATTGCAGCGCCTGATCGTCGGGAAGGTGGGCCCAATCGGCGATCTCGATTTTCATCTCTCCATCGTCCCGATTTCTCGGCGGCAGAAATTGTTCCAGCGAAAGCTCGTGCGGGGGAGCAAAGACGCTCCTGCGGCGCTTCATCAGGCATGCATTCTTCGCAATCCGGAAGACCCAGGGCCGGACCCGCTCCGGCTCCCGCAACTGATCGAAGCTCTCAAAAACCTTGAGCAAGGTCTCTTGCGCCACTTCTTCGGCGTCTTCCCGATGACCGCACATCAGCCAACTGTACTGGAAAATCTTCGCGCGGAAATGTTCCACGAAACGATCGAAAGCTTCTGGCTTCCCCGTCAGCAACCGGCGCGCGAGCTCTACTTCTGTTTCCCGATCCAAAGGGCTTCCCGATCCAAAGGTTGGTCTCCGCTCCCGATTGTAGCGGGCGTGGCCGGGGTTAAACGGGAGTGAGCTCGGCGGGATGGGGCGCGAAGCCGCCGTTCACGACAACCTCAATACCCGGCTGGCCCAGCAACGTATTGTGAATCAGGCAGGCCTTGGCGGCCCGCAGAATTCCGGCTTGATGATGATCGTCCAGCCCGGGCGCCGTAACTTCAATCCGGAACGACGCCAGCCGTGCGGGCTGTTTGGCCTTCTCCGCGCTCACCCGCACACGCAGGTCTTCGGCGGGCAGCCGGCGAGCCTTCAAATATTCAGCCGCATAGTAGGCCGCGCAGGTGGCGAGAGATGCCAGCAAGAATTCCGGCGGCGTCATGCCGGCATCCGATCCTCCGTTGTCGGCCGGCTGGTCGCAAATGACTCGATGGCCGCGGGCCCGTACCTCGAATCTTGCGCCGCCGAGAAATTGTGTCGTTACTTCCATAAGCTTGGTCCGCCCTTCTATCTCTCCAGATGCAGGCAGCCTTCCAAAGGTGACGCCCGTCACCCCGGTCGAGCGATTGCATCGTTGTTGGCAGAGGCCAAGGACCAAAACCAATAATGGCTGACAATTTCAGGTAGTTAGGGGAAGTCGCGGCGAGTTGAGGTCGCGCCATTCGGCCCAGATTGCGTGAGAATACGCAGCGAGCCGTGCCTATCAGAAAGGAGCAGTGATGTCCAGAATTGTTCGAATCAGCTTTCTCGTGGTGTCGAGTTGCGCGCTAGCGGCCGCTCAGTCAGGACCGAGTTGCAAAAGGAGGGAGCTGGTATGAACGTTGAACGATCTCTGCGCCAGATCGCCGAGTCCATCGTGCTGCTGACACTGGCGCTGGGCTATTGGGTGAGCCCGTATTGGCTCCTGTTCACGGCGTTCGTAGGACTCAATCTATTTCAATCGGCCTTCACCAACTGGTGCCCGATGATGACGATTCTCCGCAAGCTGGGTGTCCGAAGCAACTGACGGCTGCTTAATGGCGGACTGCGTCCGCCAGCTCATCGGGCCGCTCGGATCCCACCACCACTTTCTCTCCCGAAGCCAGCGTCAGGCGCACACCCCGGGTGCCACCGGCGACGTAAGCCTTGCCTTCCCGGGTAGACCGGATTCCGTAGCCGCCGTAGTCGCGCGCGATGTCATGGGTGATGGTCTCCACCGATTGGATGCGATCGAGCGGAAGGCGGCGCGATCGCCACAGCCCGCGCATCGCGATGACGAGCTCTCCGTTGCGAACGTCGGTGACTAGTCGAACGGTGATGAGGCGAAGGTAAATGACCCAAAGAAAAATACTCCAACCGATTACGTTTGCATTGGACATGGGATTTTTTCCCCAACGATGCCCCAACACCACTTGCCAGATGAGCAGTCCGAGCATGCAGCAGGGTGGAATCGCGAGCGCGACTGCAACGCGGCGCAGCGGCAAGCGCTGTACTTCGTGAAAAACATTTCGACTAGCGGAGGAGGCCAAGGGTGAATTGGAGCGACGCGTATTGCGTTTGATAATCGTACTTCGCGTTCAGGTTTTCGATTTCGGCGGATGTCACGTTTAGCTGCGCCTGGGTCAGCTCCACGATCGAAGCCAAACCCAAATCATAGCGTCCTTGGGCCAACTGCTGTGCGAGCGATGCTTGGCGAAGGAACTGCGCAGTGACGTCGATTCGCTGGTAAGCGTCGTTAGCGTTGGCCCAGGCCACGCGCACGTCCCGGCTGATCCGTTCCTGTTCATCGCGCAGCCGCTGATCGGATTCCAGAGCGTGCTGATAGGCCGCTTCCTGGCGAGCTGAGAACAAATGGCCGTTGAAAATAGGAATGCTGACGTTGGCGGCGACAGCTTCATACTCAGGCGGAATCGGGGACGAGGTGGGATTCTGGATATATGGAATATAGCCCGCCACGGCGACTCCGCTCACGGTTGGCCGCTTCAAGTCTTTTTCAGCCTCGGCGAATTTGTAGGCCGACTCGCGCGCCGCGCGCAACGAAGCAAGTTCAGGCCGGTTATCGATGGCCTGGGCCACTATCGTGCCGACCGTAGCTGGCGGTGCGGGGGGAAGCGGTTCGTCGGTCAGCGAATAGTTGGCAGGCTGATCGGAACCCATGGCGCGGCCTAGCTCGGCCAGCGCTCCTGCCACGCTGTCTTGCGCGCGCAGGAGCAGGAGCTTGGCTTCCGAGACGTTCACGTCCGCGAAGCTCACATCCAGCTCGGAGCGCAGCTTATTTTTAGCGAGCTCGGTTACCTGATTCGACCAGGGTTTGGCGGGCGCTCACAGTTTGCTCAGCGACTTTCACCGTAGCCTGCGCACGTAGTACGTCGAAATAGCCGCGGTTGACATCCAGCAGCACGGTATAGCGCGTCGCAGTGGAATTCTGCGCGGCCGCTTGCGCGGAGAGGCGCGCGCTCGACACCAAGCTGGATGTACGTCCGAAGTCCGTGACCAACTGCTGGATGTCGACGCCTTGACCTTCGCGCTGGAATAAGCGCGACGCCTGTAAATTGCCAGCCCCGATCCGCGAGCCAGATCGTAGCCTTGCGAGCCAGTTACCTCGCCGTTGATCGCCGGAAAGTAGGGTGCGCGATTAATCACAATCTGCTGATTCGCAAAGTTGACCTCGTTCTGCGCCGCCTGAATCTGGGGATGATTCTTGACCGCCATGGCTTCGGCCTGTTGCAGCGTCAGCATGGGCGGCGTCTGCGCGAATAATGCCATCGGCAATGCCGTGGAGAACGCGATCAGAAGAGCCTTTCGGCTACGCCTGATTTGGCGAAGGCTGGGGAACATTTCTTTGCTTCCTCCCATACACAAGTAGATACGCCGCCGGGACGATAAATACAGTGAGCAACACTGAGGAAGTCAGGCCGCCGATGATGGCGCGCGCCATGGGCGTGTACTGCTCGCCGCCTTCGCCCAGTTTCATCGCCATGGGGATCATTCCGATGATGGTTGCGAGCGAAGTCATCAGAATCGGCCGCAGACGCACGCGGCAGGCGGTGACGATGGCGTCGGCCACCGACAAACCCTGGTCTTCCAGCTTGTGCGCGAAATCTACAATCAGAATGCTGTTGGAGTCCGCGATGCCGATCAGCATGAGCACGCCCATCAGCGACATGACGTTCAGCGTGGTATGGGTCAGCGGCAGAATAATCAGCACGCCGACGAAGCCCATGGGAATGGCCAGCATGATCAAGAAAGGATCGACGAACGACCGGAACTGCGCGATCAGGATCAGGAACAGCAGGATAAAGGAGATGCCGAAGCCGATGGCGAAGCTCTTGAACGAGGCATTCATGCCTTCCACCATGCCGCGCAGAGTTCACGCGGATATTCGACGGCAGTTTGGCGTCGCGAATGGTCCGCTGAATGGCGCTGGTCAGCTTCGCCGAGGTCCTCGCCGGAGGGCGTGACATAAATGTCGACGACGCGCTGGATCTGGTAGTGATCGATCTCGGTGGGCGACTGGACATGCTCCAGTTTCACTACCGAATCGAGCGTGGTGGGCTCCGTCAGATTGGGCGCGCGCAGGGGAATCTGCTTCAGGTCCACCAGATTGTGAATGGCCGCTTTGCCGTGCTCGGCATATTGCACGGTCAAGAAATAGTCGTTGCCGGTCTTGATAATCCACCCAGTAGTTCGGCGCGATCATCGTGTTGGAATTCAGCGCGGTGATGACGTTATCGACGATGTCTTTTTGCGTGAGACCGAGTTCGCCGGCGTGCACGCGATCCACATTCAGGCGGATGGCCGGATAATTCATGTCCTGCGGAATGTAGATCTCGCCCACGCCCGGGAAGATTCCGGATGCGGCGCGCCAGGTCCTGCGCGACGTCGTAGGTTGCGGTCAGATCGCGCGTGTTCACCTGCACGTCGATGGGCGCCGGCATTCCGGAATTGAGGATCGCGTCCACCATGGAGCCGCTCTGGAAGAACGCGCGCACATCGGGGAACTTGGCGGCCATGCGCGTTCTTGACGCGGTCCATGTACTCCAGACTGCTGACGCGGTGATCTTCATTCAGGGCCACCTGGATGGTGGCGGTGTATTCGCCCGGCGTTGGTGGTGTAGAGCGAGGAAAAATCGTTCACCACGCCGATGTTCGAAACGATCATCTTGAGATCGCTGGCGGGCACCACGTGCCGGATCAGATCTTCGATCCTGGCGGCGTATTGATCGGTGACTTCGATGCGGGTTCCGGTGGGCACTTTGACGTTGAGCGTGAACTGGCCGGCGTCGGTTTGCGGGAAGAAGGCGCGGCCCAGCAGCGGATAGATCGCCAGGCTGGCGAAGAAGATTCCCAGCAGCAACGCCAGCGTCAGTGCCGGCCGCTTCGAGCGACCGCCGCACCGCAGCGCTCGTAGAAATCGAGCAGACCGGTTGAACATGCCGGTTGAACCAGGCGTTGAAGCGGCCGCCCAGCGATCGAGTCTCTGTGCACGTGCCGAACCGTGCTCGTGATGAAATCCCTTGAGGAATTTGGAGCAGAACAGCGGGATCACGGTCATGGCCACAACGAACGAAGCCAGCAGCGACAGGCAGAAGGCCAGGGCCAGGGCGGAAAACAGAAACTTACTGACGCCGAACAGCAGCGTGACCGGGAAGAAATCCACCACGTCCACCAGCGTCGCGGCCAGCACCGCGAGATTCACTTCCGCTCCGCCTTGCTCCGCGGCAACTGCCGGCGACGAGCCCATTTCCAGATGGCGGTAGATATTTTCGAGCGAGATGACGGAATTATCGATGACGCGCGAGAACGCCAGCGCCAGCCCGCCCAGGATCATGGTGTTGACGGTGCTGCCCAGCATGTAGAGAATGACGAAGGTGGCCAGCGCGGAGATCGGGATCGACAGCAGCACCGCGAAGGTGGCGCGCATGCTTCCCAGGAAGATCAGGATCATCAGGCTGGTCAGCACCAGCCCGATGACGCCTTCATGCAGCACGGTGTTCAAGGCCTCTTTCACGAAAACGGACTGATCGAACACGATGCTGGTCTTCAGCTGCTTGGGAAGATCGAACAGGTGCTCGGTAAGATTGCGGACGTCGTTCACCACCTGCACGGTGTTGGTGTCGCCGCCCTGCTTCATGATGGGAATGTAGGCGGACTTCTGGCCGTCGATGCGGACGATGTTGTATTGAAGCTGGCTGGCGTCCTTGGCCTCGCCGACATCGCCCACCGAGACCCACCGCGTGCCCACGGTTTTGATGGGCACCTGCGTCCAGATCCTTCACCTGGTTCACCAGGCTGTTGGAGTAGACGTAGTAGTCGCTGCGGCCCGATCTTTACGTCGCCGGCCGGAAGAATCAGGTTGTTGTTGTTGACGGCGTCCACCACGTCCATCACGCTCAATTGCCGCGACAGCAGCTTGTACGGATCGACGTAGACCATCGCCTGGCGATACTTGCCGCCAAACACGCCGGGAATTTCCGCGCCCTTCACCACCGCGATCTGATTGCGGATTTGGAATTGCGCGAGATCGTGAAGCTGCGTTTCGTTGAGCCCCTCGCCCTTCACCGTCACCAGGCACACCGGCAAGGCTGGAGGCGTCGAATTTCAGCACCACCGGCGGAAGCGTGCCGGGCGGCAAGCGCTTCAAGTCGGCCAGCGCCAGATTGGAGAACTGCGTCACGTCGGCATCGGCATTGGTTCCCGGCTGGAAGAAAACCTTGATCATGCTGACGCCCAGCAGCGAGCGCGATTCCATATGATCGATGCCGCTGACGCCAAGCGTGAAGAACCGCTCCAGCGGATTGGTGATGTCGGTCTCGATATCCTCGGGAGGCATGCCGGAATAGAACGTCGCGACCACCACTTCCGGCAGATTGATGGCCGGGAACAAATCCACCGGCATCCGCGCCACGCTGGTCACGCCGATCACCGCCAGAACCAGGCAGATGACGATGATGAAGTAAGGATTGCGGATGGAGAAGCGTGGCATCGTCGATTAGGCTGCGGCGGACAGTGCGGCTTGTTGCGGTACACCAGCAAGATACGCGGCCGGCACGATGAATACGGTCAGCACAACCGAAACCGTGAGGCCGCCGATGATGGCGCGCGCCAGCGGCGCATACTGTTCGCTTCCGGTACCCAGCTTCAGCGCCATGGGCACCATGCCGATGATGGTGGCGAGCGAGGTCATCAGAATCGGCCGCAGACGAACCCGGCAGGACGTGATCACGGCGTCTTCCACCGATCGGCCCTGTTCTTCCAGCCGATGCGCGAATTCCACGATCAGAATGCTGTTGGAGGCCGCGATTCCGACCAGCATCAGCACACCCATCAGCGACATCACGTTCAGAGTGGTGTGGGTGAGCGGCAGGATCACCAGCACGCCGATGAATCCCATGGGAATCGCCAGCATGATGAGAAACGGATCCTTGAAGGAGCGGAATTGCGCGACCAGAATCAGGAACAGCAGCACCACGGACAGCGAAAGACCGATGGCGAAGCTGCGTGAACGAATCGTTCATCTGCTCGCACCATGCCGCGCAGATTGATGCGAATGTTGCCGGGAACTTCTGTTCGCGCCAGCAATTTCGTGATCTGCGCCGAGACTTTGCCCAGGTCTTCGCCGGCGGGCGTCACGTAAACGTCGGCGACGCGCTGAATCTGATAATGATCGATTTCCGTCGGCGATTGGACGAATTCGACGGCTGGCCACGTTACCCAGCACCGTGATCGGCCGACTGGCGTCCGCAACCGGCGTGCGAAGCAGTGGCCGTCGATGCACCTGGGACTTCGTTCGCTCATCCGCGCTTGCCGCGCAAGGGAATTTGCTGCAGATCGACAAAGTTGTGAATGGCCGGTTTGCCGTTTTCGTAATATTGGACGGTCAAGAAATAGTCGTTGCCGGTCTGATGATCCACCCAGTAATTGGGCGCGATCATGGTGTTCGAATTCAGCGCGGTGATGACGTTGTCGACGATTTCCTTTTGGCTCAGCCCGAGTTCGGCGGCGTGCACGCGATCGATATTGAGCCGGACCGCGGGATAATTCATGTCCTGCGGAACATAAACCTCGCCGACGCCGGACAAGCTTGCGGATGCGCGCGGCCAGATCTTCGGCGACGTTGTAGGTGCGGTCCAGATCGCGGCTGCTCACCTGGACGTCGATGGGCGCCGGCACTCCCATGTTCGAGAATCGCGTCCACCATCGAGCCGCTGGAAAAGAAAGTGCGCAATTCGGGATACTGCGCGGCGATCTGCGCGGCGGACGCCGGTCCATATATTCGAAGCTGCCGATCTTGTGCGATCATTCAGCTCGACCTGAATGGTGGCGGTGTAGGGGCCGGCGTTGGTGGTGTAGAGCGCGGAGAAATCCGGCACGATGCCGATGTTGGAAACGATCATCTTGAAATCGGCCGGATCGACACTCTGGCGTGATCAGATCTTCAATCTTGGCGACATAGTCGTTCGGTGTTCTCGATGCGCGCGCCGGTGGGCACTTTGAGGTTGATCGTGAACTGGCCGGCGTCGGTGCGCGGGAAGAAGGCCACGCCCAGGAGCGGATAGATCGCCAGGCTGGCCACAAACAAACCCGAGCAGCAGCCAATAGCGTCAGGACGGGACAGCGCAAGGCGTGCCGCACCGCGCGCTCATAGCCATTCAGCAGGCCGCTGAAATCCGCGATTGAACCAGGCATTGAATCCGCCCGGCTCTGATGCATCGGCTCGTGCGCGTGATGAACCCGTTTCAGGAAGCGCGCGCAGAACAGCGGGATCACGGTCATCGCGACGAAGTACGACGCGAACAGCGAAATCACCACGGCCAGCGCCAGCGCGGAAAACAGAAACTTGCTGACGCCGTACAGAAAGGTCACCGGGAAAGAACACCACCACGGTGGTGAGCGTCGCGGCCAGCACGGCCAGGCTGACTTCGGCGCCGCCTTGCTTCCGCGGCCACTTCGGGCGACGCGCCCATCTCCAGATGCCGGTAAATGTTCTCGAGCGAGATCACCGAATTGTCGATCACGCGCGAAAAAGCCAGCGCCAGGCCGCCCAGGATCATCGTGTTGATGGTGCTGCCCATCATGTACAGGACCACGAAGGTGGCCAGCGCGGAAAGCGGGATGGAGAGAAACACCGCCACGGTGGCGCGCAGACTTCCCAGGAAAATCAGGATCATCAGGCTGGTGAGCGCCAGCCCGATCAGGCCTTCGTCAGCAGCGTCTGAATGGCTTCTTTCACGAACGCCGATTGATCGAAAACGACAGTGGCCTCCAGTTGCTTGGGAATATCGAACAGCTTCCCGATCATGTCCGCGGATGCCGTTCACCACCTGGATGGTGTTGGTGTCGCCGCCCTGCTTCATGATGGGCAGGTACACGGAGCGCTGGCCGTCCACGCGCACGATGTTGTACTGGATCTGGTTGGCGTCCTCGGCCTCGCCGATGTCGCCGACGGTGACCCAGCGCTGTCCGACGGTCTTGATCGGGACGCTGATTCAGCTCGTCGACCTTCTTCACCAGGCTGTTCGAATACACGTAGTAGTCGAACGGCCCCATCTTCACGTCGCCCGCCGGAAGAATCAGGTTGCTGTCTGTTCACCGCGTTGACCACATCCATCGGGCTCAACTGGCGCGAGAGCAGCTTGTAAGGGATCCACATAGACCATGACCTGGCGGTACTTCGCCTCCGAAAGGGCGGAGGAATTTCGGCGCCCTTGCACCACCGCGATCTGGTTGCGGATCGTGAACTGCCCGATGTCGTGAAGCTGCGTCTGCGTGAGCCCTTCGCCCTTCAGCGTCACCAGGCACACCGGCAGGCTGGACGCGTCGAACTTCAGGACCACCGGCGGCAGAGTGCCCGGCGGCAGGCGCTTCAGATCGGCCAGCGCGAGATTCGAAAGCTCGGTGACATCGGCGTCGGCGTTGGTTCCCGGCTGGAAATAGACCTTGATCATGCTGACGCCCAGCATCGAGCGCGATTCCATATGGTCGATGCCGCTGGCCAGCGTGAAGAAGCGCTCCAGCGGATTGGTGATATCGGTCTCGATATCCTCGCGGCGGCATGCCGGAATAAAAAGTCGCCACCACCACTTCCGGCAGATTGATGGTCGGAAACAGATCCACCGGCATCCGCACCAGGCTGGTGACGCCGATCACCATCAGCGCCAGGCAGATCACGACGATGAAATACGGATTGCGAATGGAAAAGCGGGACACGGCTAACTCTGAACTGCTGACTTCTGGTCTTCCTGGCTTTGGTATTGAACCAGCGTCGATCATCTTGGGCTGCACCTCCTCGCCCGGCTTTCAAGCCGCTGCGGTCGCTCACCACCACCATTTCGCCTTCCTTCAATCCGGAAGTACTTCCGCGTCGGTGGCGGTCTGAATGCCGAGTACTCACCGGACGAACTTCAATTTTGTTGGCGCGAGTGACCACGTACACCGTGTCTGTGCCATTACCCTGATTCACAGCCTGCAGCGGCACCGCCAGCGCATTGTGCTCTCTGTTCCAGCGTGATGGTCGCTTCCGCGTACAGGCCGGGAAGCAGGACGTGATTCGGATTCGGCACATCCACTTCGGTGTGCATGGTGCGCGTATCTTCGCGAACATCCACGGAGAACCGCGCCACTTTACCGGGGAAGGTTCGGTTCAGCGACGGAACGCTGACGCTGACCGGATCGCCGACATGAATGAAGTGGACGTAGGACTCCGGCACCGGAATCACCAGCCGGAACTTGTCGTCCTCCGAGAGCCGTGACCAACGGCATAGCCTGCGTGCTGGAACTGGTGCCCGCCTGCATCAGCGTGCCGAGATTGGCGTAGCGCTGCGTGACCACGCCCGCGAACGGCGCCGTGATCTTGGAGTAATCGAACAGCGCCTGATCGTGCTCCCGCTTGGCCTGCGCGGCTGCGAGCACGCTTTCGGCCGATTGCAGATTCGATTTCGCCGCTTCCACCTGCGCCGCCGAGGCCAGAGCCTTGCCCTGCGAATCATCCACTTCCTGCTGCGCCACCAGGCCGGGCTTCGATTGGGCGACGCTATTGAGCCTGTCAAACTGCAGTTGCAGCACTTTCTGCTGCGCCTCCATCGCGGTTCAATTCGTCCTGCGCGTGCGGAATTTGGGCGGCGGCGTTCTTGACGGCGGCGTCGTCCTCCTTCACTTGCAATTGCAGTTCGGGAATTTCCAGAGTCGCCAGGACCTGGTTGGCTTCGACGCGGGAGCCATAGTCGACGTTCAGGTTCTTTACGAAGCCGGACTCTTTGGCGTATACGTCGATCTCCTGGAAAGGAACCAGCTCGGAGGAAAGCGTCAAAGTGCGCCCCAGAGTCTTTCCTGCCGATCTTTGACTACGCCCACCGAGACTCCGGAACTCGTGCTTGCACCTGATGCGCCCGGATCTTTAGCCTGGACCTTCGCGGCGTTGCCGCAGGAGGCCAACATTCCAGCCGCTGCCGCGATCATGCCGGACAACAAAAACACGCGCGTATTTGACCTCATAACTTATTGACGCGTCCCGCCAGGGCAAATCGCAACGGACGTTCATTTTTCGAATCCGCTCCGACAACTCTTCCAGCGAGAACTGAGGCGAGTGGCAGAACTGAATCAGTTCGCGCTCTTCCTCCAGGATTTTGGAAGCTATCATGGGAACCTCCGCCGCAATCGGCAACGGGATGTTCACAATTCCGTGGCGATCGCCATGCAGCAAATCGCCCGATGCAATCTTCAAACTGCCGATTTCCACGGGCTCGCCAAACTCCGCAATGTGGGCATAGGCATGGGATACCGAAGTATGGTTCGCGAACATTTGAAAGCCCATGGCTTCCACTGCCGGCAGATCGCGAACCGCGCCGTTGGTGACACAGCCCGCACAATTCAGAGCCACGCCGATGGCCGCATGAATCTCGCCCACAAATGCTCCCAAGCCCGGATTATGGTCGGCGTCCTGCAACACCATCACTCTCGGCTCGGGGAGCGAAGCCACATAATTCCACCAATCCATGCGGTCGTAGTAACAACGGTGACTCATCGGAGCGGACGCGGTTCGGATGCGGGCGGTAGCCGCATAGCCGACCATGGGCGGGAGTTTCGGAAACCGGCAGCGCGCTACGCCCGAGAGGAAGCCCTCGTTCCGTAATCGCACATTGAGCCGCTCAATCGCGTTCGAAACCGTGCAGCTATCGATTCTCTTGAGCTTTTCCAGATCCTCGGACAAAACGGCGATTGGTTGGGTCATTTCTATTGGACACGATTGTCGCTGATGAGGCACAACTTACAATTGGACGCTGCTGGAATCCTTTCACTTCCATAACATACGATGTATCGCGGGCCTTACCCTATACCAGACGGCTGGTATTTTTCAACAAAAACACTGGTAGATTGGTCCGTGGGAGCGTAGCCTCGGTTAGCATAGTCTTGGATTCATGCCGGGAGCCGCAAACGCTCGCCAAACTCGCTCCGGATCGTGTGTTTTTCGGGTCTCGCCTCGCCCTGGTGGTCGGTTTTGGCGGGCTGTTGTCGATCATGGCTCTGGCCGGAATCGATGCGCTGCAGCGTCCTGCAGCAGTTCCGCCACAACGACGATCAAATCAGGCGCCGGTATCTCGCGCGGAACCACGTGCTCAACGACATCCGTTCCGATGTTTACGTTTCGGGCACGTATGTCCGGGACTACCTGCTCGAACCCGACCCCCATAGAGCGGATACTTACCGGACCAGCCTGGAAGACGTCCGCCGTCACATGGAATCTTCGCTGCAATCGTACCGGCGTGAAGTGGCGCCAGCGGAAGCGCAACACTATTCCGCCCTGCGGGCCGAGCTGATGGATTATTGGGGAATATTAGACCCGATCTTCCGATGGGGTCCTGCGGAAAGGCGCAATTCTGGATACGCATTTTTGCGCGATGAGGTTTTTCCCCGGCGGCAGAATATGCTCGCGCTGGCCGGACGCATCGATGCGCTCAACGAGCAGCAGTTGGACGCCGGCAACCAGCAGGTAGTCTCGCTATTGCTGAGCTTCCAAACTCGGCTCCTTCTAACACTGCTGGCGGCTCTGGCGCTGGGTGGAGGGCTGGCTTTGTTCACCATGCGCAAGACTCTGAAGCTGGAGGACCAGGCCCGCATGCAGTTTGTGGAAGTGGAGGAGGCGCGTACCCAACTCAAGGAACTGTCGGCGCGCCTGGTTCAGGCCCAGGAAACCGAGCGCCGATCCTTGTCGCGCGAGTTGCATGACGAAGTGGGGCAAGCCCTCTCGGCGGTGCTGGTGGAACTGCGCAATCTCTCGGCGGGGCTCGCCGTCCGGTCCGAAGAACAGTTGCGCCGCCACGTGGAAACCATCAAAGGCCTGGTGGAAGGCACGGTGCGCGTGGTTCGCAACATGGCGCTCTTACTGCGGCCATCGATGTTGGACGATCTGGGCCTCATTCCAGCCTTGAAGTGGCAAGCCCGGGAATGCTCCAAGAGTACCGCCATGGATGTGACCTTCGCGGCCGAGCTCGACTCCGACGAGTTGCCGGACGAGTACAAAACTTGCATCTATCGCGTGGTCCAGGAAGCGCTGCACAACTGCGCCCGGCATTCCCACGCCACCACCGTCCGCATCCGTGTGGAACAGGAACCGGATCGCCTGCTTCTCACCATTCAGGATGATGGCCGGGGGTTCGAGGTCCGGCAAATCGAAGGGCCTGGGTCTGCTCGGGATCCAGGAGCGCGTTACCCGACTGCGGGGCAATTGCGTCGTTCACTCCAAGCCCGGAGGCGGCACGACATTGTCGGTGGAATTGCCGGTCACGAGAGACAGCGAAGAGAAGCAGAGCGTTTATAGCCGTGAAACAGATTCGCATCCTGTTAGCTGACGATCACACCGTGATGCGCCGCGGGCTCCGGCTCCTGCTGGAGAGTCATCCCGAATTCGGCGTGGTGGCCGAAGCGCCCGACGGCCGGCAAGCCGTGGAACAAGCGGAAGCAACCGAGCCGGACGTCGCAGTGCTCGACATTGCCATGCCCAACTTGAGCGGCATCGAAGCCGCTCAGCGCATCAACGCCGCTCTGCCTCATACCGCGATTGTGATTCTCAGCATGCATTCCGATGAAGGCTATGTGCTGCGAGCGCTGAAGGCGGGTGCCAAGGGATATCTTTTGAAGGATTCCGCCGAAAGCGATCTCATCGCCGCCATCAAATCCGTGCATGAGGGCAAGACTTTCTTCAGTCCTGAAATCACCAAGATGCTGATGGACGATTATGTACGTGAAATCCGCACTCGCGGCGCGGACGACAGCTACGACCTGCTGACGTCCAGGGAGCGGGAAGTGCTGCAGCTCCTGGTCGAGTTGAAGTCCAATAAGGAGATTGCGGAGCTGCTCAATCTCAGCCTCTACACCGTGGAAACGCATCGCAGGAACCTGCACGAAAAACTCAATCTGCACAGCCTGCCGGAGTTGATTCTGTACGCCGTCCGCAAAGGCGTGGTCTCCTAGACTAGGAGCTTGCGAAAAAAACGCGGCGACGATGCAGCCGGTGATTTGGCAACCGGTTCCCGGGCGATTTCTTGGCGGAATAAGGCTGCCTGATTTGGCTTGCGGTCGCCTTTGCGCCCGGCGCGGAAGCCTTCCTGTCGCCGTTACGCACACCGTCCCTTCAGCTACGGTATTCGCAGCAGAATACAGGCGGCGCATCCGAACACGAACAGCCGCTCCATGTTCCCCAAGCCGAGTAGTTCTCCCTTCGCAGCCCGACGATATGCTTCATCCATATAACCGATCGAACTCTTTCGACATCCCTTTCAGAACCTGATCCACTCGCGTGCGGATGGCGCCCAGCGGGTGATCCTGCGGCACCCATTCCTTCCCGGATACATAGCTGAACATTACAAATCGTGGTTGCTGGCCGTCTCCTCCCAGAGCGAAAAGACGATCAGAACATTCGACAGGTATCCTGTTTCAGACGTTTTATCGGCCCGAAAACCGCCCGCTCTTCGCCTTGCAAAGAACACGAAACAGATTGAACGAAGACGTGGCCCAGAGGATGACGCCCACTCCGAGGCCTGCCGAGACGATGAGCGGGTTACCGTGAAACAGAATCCATGCGAAAAAACACCAAACGGTAATGCTGACACCAGTCACGTAATAGATGGAAACTCCAAAGACCTTGGCGAGACCGAAAAAATGCAGACCAACGACAAAGCCAATCCAATCGGACAAGGCATCCAGCCGGGCTGTCTTTTGTGCTGCCACAGCCACACCGATAACACCGGCAACCTCCAAAATCGTAACGATCAGAAATCCCCTCATCGGGGACTGACCCGCAGAGGAATGCTTTTTCTGAAGGGACCTGCGCCCGTTCACAATACAATAGGCGCAACACACGAATAGAAGACTTGCCGCGAGAACAAATGCCGCCCGAACGGGCACCGGGAGGGCGCGGACTGCACCGAGCCCCCATGCCATCCAAACCCCTCCCGCTACCGAGCCAACCAGGGCACGCCGTCCCGTGTCCAGCATCTCGCGCGCGAAGTCGGAAGGATCATCCAAATTGTCTCGGGCTCCCTGCTCTGTGATGAGCTGGGTTTCATCTTACTACCAGCCACAAGAGTTTTTCCGCCACCTCCTGGCGGCGCGCTGCGAGCACACGCTTCCTCCGGTCGCGGCTCGGAATCGTCGCGCCTGTGTTTACAGCCACGCACAGAGCCGCGACCATAGGGAGCGGACGTGCGTCCAGACTGATAACCTGAGATTTACATGAGCGAAAGCCTGACAATTACTCTGCCCGATGGGAGCCAGAAAAGCGTTCCCGCCGGCAGCAGTCCCCTGGACATCGCAAAATCTATCGGCGCGCGCTTGGCCGATGACGCCGTAGTCGCGCGCGTGGACGGAGAACTTTGGGACCTCACGCGCCCGTTCGAGAAAGACGCCAAGCTGGAAATCCTGACCTCCAAGAACCCGGAGGCCCTGCAGGTCTACCGGCATTCCACCGCGCATTTGCTGGCCGCAGCAGTTCTGGAGCTGTTTCCCGAAACGCAGCTCGGTATCGGCCCGCCCACCGACACCGGCTTCTATTACGACTTTCAGCGCGAGACCCCGTTCACGCCCGAGGACCTCGAAAAACTCGAAGCGCGCATGCGGGAATTGCAGGCCAAGAACCTGACGTTCGAGCGCGTCATGACGCCCAAGGATGTCGGACTGAAAAAATACTCGGACGACTGGATGAAGCACGAGCTGATCGAGGAGCGCGCCGGCGAAATTTTCTCCGAGTACACGCTCGGGCCGCATTTCATCGACTTTTGCCGCGGGCCGCATGTGCCATCCACGTCTCGCCTCAAGGCGTTCAAGCTCCTGTCGATCGCGGGCGCGTATTGGAAGGGCGATGAGCACAAGCCGCGCCTGCAGCGGATCTACGGAACCGCGTTCTTCAGCAAGAAGGATCAGGACGCCTATCTCGAGCGGCTGGAGGAAGCCAAGAAGCGCGACCATCGCAAGCTCGGCCAGGAGCTGGATCTGTTCAGCATCCAGGAGCTCGCCGGACCCGGGATTGATTTTCTGGCACCCCAAGGGCGGGCGGATTCGCAAGATCATCGAGGACTGGATGCGCGATCAATACCTGGCGCGCGGCTACTCGCTGGTCTACACGCCGCACGTCATGCGGCGCGATTTGTGGAAAATCTCCGGGCACGCCAATTTTTACAGCGACAACATGTTCAAGCCCATGGAGCTGGACGACGCCGAGTATCAGCTCAAGCCCATGAACTGCCCGGGCCATATTTTGATTTATAAGGACAAGCTGCGCAGCTATCGCGATCTGCCCGTGCGGCTGGGCGAGCTGGGCACGGTGTATCGTTACGAGCGATCGGGCGTCATGCATGGTTTGATGCGCGTCCGCGGATTCACGCAGGACGACGCGCATATTTTCTGCACGCCCGAGCAGATCGAAGACGAAGTGGTAAGCTGCCTCCGGTTTGCGATTGATACTTTGAGCACCTATGGCTTCGACGATTATGAAGCCGAGCTTTCCACCTGGGATGGCGGCGCGAGCGGCAAGTACGACGGTACGCCGGAGCAATGGGCAGCTCGCCGAAAACGCGCTGAAGCGCGCCACCGAACGGCTGAACATGAAGGTGAAGGTGATCCCGGACGAAGCGGCGTTCTATGGCCCGAAGATCGACGTGAAGCTGGTGGATGCGATCGGACGGCTGTGGCAGCTTTCCACGGTCCAGTTCGATTTCACACTGCCCCGCCGCTTTGAGCTCGAGTACGTCGCCGACGACGGCAAGCGACATCAGCCGCTGATGGTGCATCGCGCGCTGTACGGTTCTATCGAGCGCTTCTTTGGCATTTTGATCGAACATTACGCGGGCGCATTTCCGGTGTGGCTGGCGCCGGTGCAAGCGGTGGTGATGCCGATCACGGACCGTCATGCCGAGTACGCGCAAAAGGTGGTCGATCAGTTGAAAGCCGCAAATCTGCGCGTCGAACTGGACGATCGCAAAGAGAAGGTGAATCTCAAGATTCGCGAGGCGCAATTGCAGAAAGTCCCCTATATGCTGGTGGTTGGCGACCGCGAAGCGCAGGACGGCAGCATTTCGGTGCGCAATCGCAAGCACGCCGATCAGGGGGTGCAGAAAGTGGAAGATTTCGTGCATCCAGATCCAGCGGCTCATCGACAGCAAAGCCCGGACGGAGTAGCCGCCCGAGCTTGGCGATAGCCGCCAACTTGCTATTTTCGGGCTCCCGGTCCATTTCAGCCTGCGGCACTTGCGGCATTCAACTAAATTGTGCTGATATACTGCCCAAAAGGCTTTGGATTTCTTCACCAAACACTGGGGTGACCTCGCGAGTGCGTTGGGACTTGCGGTCAGCATTGTTGGTTTCTGGTACGCCATCCATCTCGCGCGTCAGGCCCGGAACGCGGCTGAGCAAGCACGAGATGCCGCCGAAGCTGCGAGGGGCCGGATATTCTTACTTGATACGATCAGCGAGCTTACGACCGCCAGATTGACCCTGAGCGAAATAATCCGAGTTCAACAGCTTAATGTTTGGGAAATCGCCTGGAGCATCGTGCTGGACCGATACGCCGCTGCCCGCCTTAGTCTCGTTCGATGTGAGCAGGGGCTCGGAGTACCCGAGCAGCAGCGGCAGTCAATTCGAGAGGCTATCGCGCTTCTGAGTATTATGGTTGTAGACATAGACACGGCTCGCATTGATGAAGATCCCAGTGCATTGGATACAGTCAGATTTAACCAGAGCCTTGCAAACCAGATCGATGAACTTGAGAGGGCGCGAATTGCCATAGAAAGGGCCCAGACATGACGTTTCCGGATCAAATTGACAAGTTAGTTACCAAGCTCACCGAACTTACAGGCAAGGACAAAGTCGTCTGGAAGGAGACTGGCAACGCGAATACCTATCTCGCGTCCGTCGATAAGTTTGTCGTCACTATCAACAAGGGTGGCTCGGAGGTCTATGGAGGCTACAGCTTCCAGATCCTGGACAATACCGGCAGAGCGGTGGAGGGGGTTCTTGCTCCCTTTAGCGGCCCGGAAAAATCGGCCGAATCTCACGCCAACTGGGAACGCCTTCGCGACCTCTACGAAATCGCGAGGCGGCGAGCCCTTCATTCGGAAAAAGTGGTCTCGGACTTGCTCGCATCGCTGGACCGCATCGCCTAGCGCTCCGGGCAGCTCTCCGGGTACCCAGGGTGCGCGTAAGATAAAGGTATACTTGTAGATAATTATGTTTGCCCGGTAACCTTGCGGGCCTAACGGACGCCCTTTCTACAACTCTGTATGCAGGCGCCCAGGATTGGCGTGGCAACTTTCATGAACACTGGCAAAACACTTTCGTGGCTGGCTTTGGCAACCCTGACGTTCGCTCTCTTATTGGCCCTTGGCGCCTGTAGCAATTCGGGTGCGAAAGCAGGCGGCGCCCGCGGCCGGGGCGGGGATGGCGGACCCGTTCCCGTGGTAGTCGCAAAGGTGTCCCAGCGCGATGTTCCCATCAACGTGGACGTGATCGGAAACGTGGAGGCATATTCCACCATTACGGTGAAAGCGCAAGTGGGCGGCGAGCTGACCAAAGTCTCCTTCCACGAAGGCGACTTCGTCAAGAAGGGCGATCTGCTCTTTACTATCGATTCGCGCCCGTTCGAGGCCCAGCTTAGCCAGGCGCAAGCAAATCTGGCGCGCGATACGGCGGCATTGAGCCAGGCGCAGGCCAACCTGGCGCGCGACATCGCCAACGAAAAGTACGCCCAGGACCAGGCCACACGCTATCGCGGATTGTTCGATCAAGGCGTGGTCTCGCGCGAACAGTCGGATCAGATGCGGTCCAGCGCCGATGCGCTTTCCCAAACCGTGCTGGCCGACAAAGCCGCCATCGAAAGCGCGCGCGCCCAGATCGTGGCATCCAAAGCAGCCGTGGACACTGCCACGGTGCAGATGAGCTACACCACCATCACTTCGCCGATTGACGGACGCACCGGCAGCATCGCCGTAAAACAGGGCAACGTGGTGGCCGCCAATACCAGTGATTTGATGACCATTACCGAGGTGCAGCCCATCTACGTCACGTTCTCGGTACCCGAGGCGCAGTTAGGCGACATCAAGCGATACATGGCGGCGGGTCCGTTGCAGGTGGAAGCAGCTCCGCAGGCCGACACCACCACCAAGGAAACGGGCGTGCTGACGTTCATCGACAATTCCGTCGACGCCACCACCGGCACCATCAAACTCAAGGGCACTTTTCAAAATGCCGCCAATCGCCTGTGGCCAGGTGAATTCGTGCGCGTGACGTTGGGACTCACCACGCGTCCGCACGCGACTGTAGTTCCCAATCAAGCCGTACAGACTGGCCAGGACGGCCAGTTCGTTTACGTGGTCAAAGCAGGATCGCACCGTCGAGATGCGCCCGGTGGTGACGGGCACGCGCAGTCGATCAGGAATTGGTGATTGACCGGGGCGTCGAGCCTGGCGAAACCGTGGTCACCGAGGGCCAGCTCCGGCTCACGCCCGGCAGCCATGTGCAAGTGCAAGCCAGCCACGAATCAGCCCGCGGTCGGCGTTCTGCCACCCGCCAAAACCAGCTAGGGAGCTCCCGCGTGAATATCTCAGAGGTCTTCATTCGCCGGCCGATTGCCACCAGCTTGCTGATGGCGGGCATTGCGTTGTTCGGCGTGGTGGCTTATCGCGGCCTGGCCGTGAGCGATCTGCCGAGCGTCGACTTTCCGACCATTCAAGTGCAGGTTGGGCTGCCGGGAGCGGATCCCACCACGATGGCGTCGGCCGTGGCGACGCCTCTGGAGCGCCAATTCACCAGCATCGCCGGGCTGGACTCGATGACTTCGACGAGCTCCACCGGCAATACTCAAATCACGCTTCAATTCGATCTGGATCGCGACATCGACGGCGCCGCGGTGGACGTGCAAACCGCAATTTCCGAAGCCACGCCGCTGCTGCCCGCCGGATTGCCCGCGCCGCCGTCGTTCCGCAAGAGCAATCCGGCCGACCAGCCCATCATGTATCTGGCGCTCACCAGCGCAACGCTGCCGCTCTGGACCATCGACGAATACGCCGAGACTTTGGTGGCCCAGCGCCTGTCGATGGTTTCCGGCGTCGCGCAAGTGCAGGTGTGGGGCAGCGCCAAGTACGCCGTCCGAGTACAGGTGGATCCCGACAAGCTCAATGCCAAGCAGCTCGGGCTGAATGAAATCGATACCGCGCTGAACGGCTGGAACGTCAACACCCCCGTCGGCACGCTGTATGGAGCGCACACCGCCTACAACATTCAGGCCAACGGCCAGCTCATGCACGCCGAGGACTATCGGCCGCTGGTGGTGGCGTGGCGCAATGGCGCGCCCATCCGGCTGGACGAAGTCGCCAACGTGATCGACAGCATCGAAAACGATAAGAACGCATCCTGGGCGAACACATCCGAAGGGCGCCGAGCGAGCGGTCCAACTGGGCGTCATGCGCCAGGCCGGCAGCAACACCATCAAGATCTGCGACGACATCAAGCGCGTGCTGCCGACGCTGCAAGCCCATCTGCCGCCGTCGGTGACACTGAAGGTACGCGGCGACCGGTCCAATAACATTCGCCAGGCTTTCCACGACATCCAGTTCACCATGGCGATCACGCTGGGCCTGGTGATCGCGGTGATCTTCCTGTTCCTGCGGAACGCCTCGGCCACGCTGATCCCGAGCATGGCGCTGCCCTTCTCCATCCTGGGCACATTCGCCGTGATGTACCTGCTCAATTACAGCCTGGACAACATCTCGATGATGGCGCTGATCCTGTGCATCGGGTTCGTAGTGGACGACGCCATCGTGATGCTCGAAAACATCGTCCGGCACATGGAGAAAGGCGAGACGGCGTTCCAGGCTGCCTTGCGCGGATCGCGCGAAATCGGATTCACCATCGTGTCCATGACGGTTTCATTGGGCGCGGTGTTCATTCCGGTGCTGTTTATGGGTGGCATTATCGGCCGCCTGTTTAAGGAATTCGCGGTCACGCTCTGCACCGCCATCTTCATCTCCGGCCTGGTCTCCATCACGCTGACGCCTATGCTGTGCAGCCGCTTTTTGAAAGATCCGCGCCTGCAGAAGCAGTCTGGGTTGAGCCGGGCCATGGAGCGCTTTTTCAACTTCCTGTTGGACGGCTACAAGCGCAGCCTGCGCGTGGTTCTGAAACACCGCTACGTGATGGCGGCGGTCTTCTTCATCCTGATCGGCGCTACCATCTACCTGTTGGGCGCGGTCTCCAAGGGCTTCATCCCCGACGAAGACAACGATTCGATGATGGTCACGCTGGAAGCCGCGCAAGGCACTTCCTACTACAAGATGGTGGACTACGTTCAGCGCGTGTCCGCCATCCTGCGCGCGCGATCCGAACATCGACTCGTTCATGGCGCAGGCCGACACCACCAATACGCCCCGCTTCTGGACACAGTTGAAGCCGCGCAAAATGCGGGCGTTGTCGTTGACGCAAGTCATTACTGAGCTGCGGCCTAAGTTATCCGGATTCCCGGGCGTGAAAGTATTCCTGGTGGCTCCGCCCAGCCTGCGCTTCGGAGGCCATCAGACCAAGTCCGCTTACGATTTCACGCTGCAAGGCCCGGACACCGACGAGCTCTACAAACAAGCGCAGATCCTGGAGCGCGAGATTGCGAAACTCCCTGGCTTGGTGGACGTCACGACGGACTTGCAGGTGAAGAATCCGCAAGTGAACCTGGAGATCGACCGGGATCGCGCGGCCGAGCTCGGCCTGGACGCCAATCAGATCGAATCGGCGTTCTATAGCGCTTTTGGCCCGCGCTGGTCGTCCACCATCTATGCGCCCACCAATCAGTACAAGGTGCTGCTGGAGGTTGCGCCCAAATACCAGGAATTCTCGGATTATCTGAACAAGCTTTATTTCAAGGCTTCCAGCGGCCAACTGGTGCCGCTCAGCAATTTCGCTTCGCTGAAGGAAGCCGCCAGCGCGCAAAGCATCAATCATTCGGGCCAGTTCCCCTCCGTCACCGTCTCGTTCAACGCCAAGCCCGGCGTAGCGCTGGGCGACGCCGTGAACATGGTGCAAGCCACCGCGCGGCGCGTTCTGCCCGCCAACATGACCGCCAACTTCGAAGGCACCGCGCAGGCCTTCCAGAGTTCCCTCAAGAACCTGACGCTGCTGCTGATCATCGCGATTCTCGTGGTCTACATCGTGCTCGGCGTGCTTTATGAAAGCTACATTCATCCGCTGACCATCCTATCCGGGCTGCCATCGGCCGGCGTGGGCGCGCTGCTCACCCTGATGGTGTTTCACGTGGATCTCAACATCTATTCCTTCGTCGGACTGATGATGCTGATCGGCATCGTGAAGAAGAACGCGATCATGCAGATCGATTTCGCTCTGGAAGCCGAACGCAAGGAAGGCAAAACGCCGCTCGAAGCGATTTATGAAGGCTGCCTGATCCGTTTCCGGCCCATCATGATGACCACCATGGCCGCGCTGCTGGGCGCGGTTCCGGTCGCGCTCGGTTATGGCGCGGGGGGCGAGTCGCGCCGTCCCCTGGGCTTGGCGGTGGTCGGCGGGCTGCTGTTTTCCCAATTGATCACCCTGTATTTGACGCCGGTGGTCTACACCTACATGGCCGCGGTTCTGGAATGGACCCGGCGGCGCAAGCGCCAGGCCACTAGCTTTCCGGCTCTCGAACGCCCGCAGGGAGCGCTTACCGGCGCTGACTAACTCATCGCAATGAACTTCTCGGAAACATTCATACGGCGTCCCATTGCCACCAGCCTGATGATGGTCGCCATCGCACTGTTCGGCTTGGTGGCGTATCGGTCGCTTCCCGTCAGCGACCTGCCGAACGTCGATTTCCCCACGCTGCTTGTCACCGCGAGCCTTCCCGGCGCAAGCCCGGAGACGATGGCGTCTGCGGTGGCGACGCCGCTCGAAAACCAGTTCTCGAACATCTCGGGCCTGGATTCGATGACGTCCACCAACTCGCTCGGCTCCACGCAGGTGACGCTCGAATTCGTGCTGAGCAAAAGCCTGGACGGCGCCGCGGTGGACGTGCAGTCCGCCATCACGCAAGCCGCGCGCTTGTTGCCGACAGGCATGCCTACGCCGCCCACCTTCACCAAGGTGAATCCGGCCGATCAGCCCATCCTCTATCTCGCCATCACGTCGCAAACACTGCCGTTGTGGACGCTGGATGAATACGCCGAAACGCGCATCGCGCAGCGCATCTCGATGGTCGAGCGGAGTGGCGCAAGTGCAGGTGCTGGGCGCGCAGAAGTACGCCGTGCACGTGCAAGTGGATCCGCACCTGCTGGCGTCGCGCCAGATCGGGATAAACGAAGTCCAGACCGCATTGTCCAGTTGGAACGTCAACCTGCCCACCGGGAGCATCATCGGGCCGCAGCGCGCGTTTACTTTGCAGGCGACTGGACAATTGATGAGCGCCGCGCAATACCGGCCATTGATTGTCGCCTATCGCAATGGATCGCCCGTGCGCCTGGAGCAACTCGGGAATGTCATCGACAGCGTCGAAGACGACAAGACCGGCTCCTGGTTCTACACCAAGCAAGGCACCCAGCGCGCCATCATCCTGGGCGTGCAGCGCCAGCCGGGGACCAACACCATCGCCGTCACCGATGCGGTGAAGAACCTGCTGCCGAAGTTCCGCTCCGAAATTCCGGCGTCGGTGAAGATGGACATTTTGTACGACCGGTCCGACACCATCCGCGAATCCTACAAAGACGTGCAGTTCACCATGATGCTCACACTCGGCCTGGTGGTGATGGTGATCTTCCTGTTCCTGCGCAATGTCTCGGCCACCGTCATCCCGGCCCTGGCGCTGCCCTTCTCCATCATCGGAACGTTCGCCATCATGTACCTGCTGCACTACAGCCTGGACAACCTGTCCATGATGGCGCTGATCCTTTCCGTCGGCTTCGTAGTGGACGACGCCATCGTGATGCTGGAAAATATTTTCCGGCACATGGAGATGGGCGAAAAGCCTTTATACGCGGCGCTGGCGGGATCGAAGGAAATCGGCTTCACCATCGTTTCGATGACGCTGTCGCTTGCGGCCGTGTTCATTCCGGTGCTGTTTCTGGGCGGAATCCTGGGCCGGCTGTTCCGCGAATTCGCGGTCACCATCTGCGTGGCCATTTTGATTTCGGGCATCGTCTCGGTGACCCTCACGCCCATGCTTTGTTCGCGCTTCCTGCGTTCGCCCGAAGAGCAGAAGCGATCCTGGTTCTACCGCATCACTGAGCGTTTCTTCGAAGCTCTGCTGCGGGTCTACGACCACACGCTGCAAATCGTCCTCCGGCATCGCGCGCTCACTATGACGGCTTCGCTGCTGGTTCTCGCGGGTACGGTCTTCATGTTCATCCAGATCCCGAAGGGCTTCATTCCCGATCAGGACACTGACCAGATCCACGCCGTTACCGAGGCCGCGCAAGGTACTTCTTACTACCAGATGGTGGATTACCAGAAGCAAGTGGCCGAAGTGTTTCGCACCAATCCAGACGTCCAGGCCCTGATGTCCACCGTGGGCGGCACGTCTGCGTCCACGCTCGGCGGGCCGAACTACGGAGAACTGGTGGTACATCTGAAGCCGCGCTCGCAACGGAAGCTGTTGGTGAACGATATTATTGCGAATTTACGGCCGCAGCTTGCGAATTTCCCGGGAATGCGCGTCTATTTGCAGAATCCTCCGACCATCCGGATCGGCGGCCAGGTCACCAAGAGCTTGTACCAGTTCTCCATGCAATCGCCCGATAAGGACGAATTGTACGCCGGCGCCACCAAGCTGCAGCACGAGATCGAGAAACTGCCTGAAGTGGAAGACGTGACGAGCGACCTGGCCATCCTGGCGCCGCAAGTGAACGTCACCATCGATCGCGACAAGGCCGCGTCGCTCCAAGTGAACGCCGATGCCATCGAGAACGCGTTCTACGACGCTTACGGTCCCCGCTGGGTCTCCACCATCTACGCCGCAATTAACGAATATAAGGTGCTGCTGGAACTGAATCCGCAATATCAGGCCGACCCCCACGCGCTTTCGCTGCTGTATTTCAAATCGTCGAACGGCCCGCTCATCCCGCTCGACACCCTCGCCCAGCTGCATCAAGACACCGGCCCGCAGACCATCAACCACTACGGGCAGCTCAACGCCGTCACCATTTCGTTCGATTTGAAGCCCGGAGCATCGCTCGGCAGCGTCGTTTCCAAAGTGGAGGATCTGGCCAGTCAAACATTGCCGGTTGGAATCACAACGGACTTCGAAGGCGCGGCCAAAGCCTTTGAAAGCTCGCTCGGCAATCTGTGGGTTCTGCTGATCGTCGCGATCATGGTGGTGTACATCGTCCTCGGCATTCTCTATGAAAGCTACATCCACCCGCTCACGATTCTCTCCGGACTGCCGTCGGCGGGCTTCGGCGCTCTGATTACGCTGTATCTGTTCCATATGGATCTGAACATCTACGCGTTCGTGGGATTGATCATGCTGATCGGCATTGTGGAGAAAAACGCGATCATGCAGATCGACTTCGCTCTGGAAGCCGAGCGCAACCAGGGATTCACGCCCACCCGGGCCATCTATGAAGGCTGCCTGATCCGCTTCCGGCCCATCATGATGACCACCATGGCGGCCCTGTTGGGCGCCGTGCCCATCGCTATCGGTTACGGCGCGGGCGGCGAAGCCCGGCAGCCGCTCGGCCTGGTGGTGGTGGGCGGGTTGCTCTTCTCGCAGTTAGTCACGCTCTACCTGACGCCGGTCTTCTACACTTACATGGCGGCGCTGCTCGAAAAGATCCAGCGCCACAAGCGGCGCGCCAAGCAAGGGTTGCCGGAACCGACCATCGCGTAGCGGCAGTATTGGCTGGCCACAGATGAACACAGATTAGCCGAACTGGCAAGCTCGCCCCACATAGTAGGCATCCCACTTATCGCGCCGCTCTAGAGTCTTATCAGCGTTAATCCGTGTTCATCTGTGGCCAGTTTGCTCTTATTTTGGCAAGACCACGAGCGTATCTTTCGCCGCCACTTTCTCGAATTGCATCGGAAAGCTTCGCCCCACGTAGTAGGCATCCCACTGGTCCTTATAATGCCCCGATAGAATCTGTTCGGACTGCCCGATGTCGATGTTGTTGAACGAGCCGTCCCACTTCCCAAGATCCGCGACGAATCGCATGGATGGTCCCAGCAGCCGCGAAGTCTGCTTGATGGTTGTCCCCGAACCGCTCATTTCCACCGGCCCGATATTGAAGTAGGCTCCGAAAAGAGGCAACTGGCTGTCCACCGGATGTTTGATGGTGAGCAGGTTATAGCGGCCATAATCCCATTTCGCGAGGTTGCTGCCTTGCGTCCGCCGGCCTTCCTCGATCGCCGCGGCCAGCGCCCCTAGCAACGCGTCGTCCTGTTCGCGAAAAAATCCGCGGCCGCCCGATTCGACAATCTGCTGGATGGCCGCAGGCGCCATGTAGGGCTGATAAATATTGGTGTCCGTGGCGCCAGGCCAGGCCGAATGCACAGCCGCGCTTCGCAGTTGGTTGTAGGCCAGCGTGATCACGAGCGGCGCCGCAGTCCCCTTCTCCATCTGGCCGTTCCAGGATCGCAGCAACTGCACGGCGTCATGAATTTCGGGTTTGCGCCCGGCTTCTTGCGATCGTAGGCCGCCACGATGCGGCGCGCCAAGAAACTCGAGAAGGACGAGTAGACGTCCTTCTGCACCGCCAGCATGTCCTGGGGCTTCCACCCCGTGCGCGCGATCAGACGGTCCCGGATCTCGTTCGAACGATAGGGCGCGCCGAAGTCGCCGCTCACGCGATAAGGATAATTTTCCGGGAATGGATCCTGATTGGCAGTGACGATCCAGCCTCGCGCGGGATTGTAGGCCGACGGCAATTGATCGAACGGGATAAAGCCGTCCCATTCGAAATCGCCACTCGCGCCGTCCACCGGCACGTCGGCATCGAAATTCTTACGGATCGGAAGCAGGCCCGCCGCCTGGTATCCGATGTTGCCGTCTACGTCGGCGTAAACGAAGTTTTGCCCAGGGCCAGGGTAGCGGGCCAGCGCCGCGGCGAACTCCTTCCAGTTTCCAGCGCGATTCAAGTCCAGAAAAGGAAACGCAAACCCACCCGGTTCCGCCGCCGCCCAACGCAGCGCGAAGTAACGGCCGTTCTCGGCAACTGCCACCGGCCCGTGCCGCGTCACCCACTGGCGGAATTCCAGCGGCCGCGCGCCCTTCACGCGAATCCATTCCACTTCCGAGCGCGCCTGCTCTACCTGGCCATGAAACACGTATCGGCCGGTCTGGGGATCGATCTTCTCGATATAGAGGTCTTGAACATCGAACCCGAGGTTGGTGACTCCCCAGGCGATGCGCTGATTGTGACCAATGATCACGCAAGGAAGACCCGGCAGTGATACGCCGCTGACGTCCAGGCCGGGCGCTTGTATGTGCACCTGATACCACGTCGCCGGGATGGACCACTCCAGGTGCGGATCGTTTGCGAGAATCGGCTGGCCGCTCGCCGTGAGTTTGCCGGAGACCACCCAGGCATTCGATCCCGGCTGGAATTCGGCGCCCGCGCGCACCGGATACAGCCGAGCCACCTTGGCCGGATCGCCGCCCTCCAGCATCGTCATCTTGCGCAACTCTTCGCGCCACGTGCTGGTCAGGGTGCGATACATTTGCAAGCCGCACAGCAGGCTGTCCACAATCGTCCAGGGCCGCGGATCGTAGCGCAACAGCGTGAACTCTAGCGGCAGCGCGTTGCGATGCGTCTCGATGAAATAATTCACGCCGCGCGCATAGGCAGCCAGCACCGCGCGGTCGGCCGGCGCCATTGTCCCGGCGTGATCTTCGGCGATGCGCCGCATCCGCATGCGCCGCGCTTCGCCATCCAATTCGAGCGTGGATGGTCCCAGCACTTCGGACAATTCACCGGCCGCCAGGCGGCGTAACACGTCCATCTGCCATAGGCGATCCTGCGCGGTAGCGTAGCCCTGCAGGAAAATCGCGTCTTCAATTTGACCGGCGGCGATGTGCGGCACTCCCAGCGCATCGCGGGCGATGGCCGCGCGCGCGGAAATCGGAGCGGAGATCTGGCCCGAGGTTTTCGGTAACGGCCGGTAAGCAATCCAATAGACAGCGGCCAAAAACAGCACAAGCAAAACCGCTATGCTCAAGTTGATGAACTTTAGGGCCTTGCCAAAGTCCATTTCGATGTGACGCACTGGGACGATTCTACCGTACCGCTGTTTCAGTGCCGTTTCTTAGATTGCATATGGCATATCGCTTCGTGATTCTGGCCGCGGTGCTGCTGCTGAACGGCTTCTTTGCTACGTCGGAAGTGGCACTGATTTCGGTTCGCAAAAGCCGCTTGCGTACGCTGGCCGAGGAAGGTCAGGCCGGTGCGCAGGCCGCGCTGAATCTGCTGGCCAATCCCTCCCGGCTGCTATCGCTCACCCAGGCCGGCGTCACGCTCGCCAGTCTGGGCCTGGGATGGGCGGGAGAAAACACTGTCTACCAACTGCTCCAGGCACTGCTGCACCCCATCATGGTGCCGCGCTGGGACCCGGTGTGGCACGTTGTCAGCTTTGCTATCGCCTTTTTGCTCATCAGCTACGCGCACATCGTTTTCGGCGAGGTGGTTCCGAAGAATCTAGCCCTCGACAAGGCCGACCAAGTCGCGCTTTTAGTCGCGCCCGTGCTGGTGGTTCTTTCCCGGCTGCTCGCGCCGTTTACGTTTTTCGCGGAAGGGTCGGCTGCCGCCGTTTCGCGCTGGATCGGTCTGCGCACCGGACACGGAGGCGGGGGACACTCGGCCGAGGAACTGAAGTTCATCGTGAGTTCCAGCCGCCGTGAAGGGCATCTGCATCGCTTCGAAGAAGACGCGATTCAGGCGCTGCTGGAGCTTTCCGATTATTACGCCCGCGAAATCATGGTGCCGCGCAACGCCATCGTCTCGGTTTCCGTGGACGCCAGCCTGGATCAAGTGCTGCGGCGCATGCGCGAACACGAATACTCCCGCCTTCCGGTGTATGACGGCAGTCCCGAGCACATCATCGGCTACGTTCATTACAAAGACATGATGCGGATTTGGGAGGAACGCCGCCTGGCGAATTCCAAGCGCCGGCCATTGCCTCCCTTTCATCTGTCGCGCGTGCTGCGCAAGCCGCTGGTGGTTCCCGAAACCAAGCCGCTGAACGATCTGATCGACGAATTTCGCGAAACCCACATCCAGATGGCGATCGTGGTGGATGAGTTCGGCACCATCGTCGGGCTGGTCACGCTCGAAGACGCGCTCGAGCAGATCTTTGGCGAGATTGGGGACGAGCACGACGTGAAGCGTCCCCGTCCAACCACTGAAGCTTCCAGTATCGAGGTGGATGGAACCATCTCGATCCGCGATCTGGATACGCAATACGGACTGGAGTTGCCCGGCGACGCCGGCTTTGAAACGCTGGCCGGCTTCCTGCTCTTCCAGTTGGGCTACATTCCCAAGCCAAGCGATGCGGTGGAGTACGGACACCGGCGATTCATCATTCTGGCCATGGATCACAATCGCATCGCGCGCGTGAAGATCGAGCGGCTTCCGGATGCGGAATCAGAAACCACGGATTCCAAGGCTGCGAAAGGCTCAGATCAAGTAGAATAAAGTGTTTGGAGATTATTTCTGAAATTCCATGTGCTCTCATGCGCACTCTTGCTGTGTGCACTCTCGAGAAACGCTCCTTCACAGGACGTGGCGCCTGCCGCGGTTGTACCCGCTTCTCCTTCGTCATCAGTAGATAACGCGGCTGACGATCACCGCATGTTTAAGGTTCTTCCGAACTACAAAACAATTAACGATCCCGAGCAGCCAGTGGTGCCCCTGAGCCCCGGTGAGAAGTTCGCTCTGGTGCAGCATTACTTCGATCCGTTCACCTTCGTGTTCACCAGCATCACGGCTGGCATCGAACAGGCGGATAACGAAAAGGAAAGCTACGGACAGGGCGCCATGGGTTTCGCCAAGCGCTATGGGGCGGACTTTACCGATGGCTTCACCAACGAACTGTTCGTCACCGGCGTGTTCCCCACCCTGCTGCACGAAGACCCGCGTTATTACCGGCTGGGCCGCGGGAGCGGGTTCAAACGCACGGCGTATGCGCTTTCCCGCATTTTGATCGCGCGCAGCGATTCGGGTACCACGCGGATCAACGCCTCGGAATTTTTGGGCAACATCGCCTCCGGGGCGCTCTCCATGACGTACTATCCGCAGAACGAGCGCGGCGTCGGCGGAGTTTTCACGCGCATGGGCGTCGAAATCGGGTACGACTCCCTTTTCAATGTGCTCAAGGAATTCTACCCGGACCTGAAGCGCAAGTTCAGCCACCAGCACTAATTCCGCAACATGGGCCCATCACGAGCGCCGGATTTCGCCAAGATCGCGGATGATAACGCCAAGCGGGCGTTCTTGCACGGCCACCCCGATGTTGTCGAGTGGCTGGGGGCTGGAACCAGGTTGTTTAAATGGACTCAATCCGTCACGACACCCAAGGGTGTGAGTCCCTGGTGGCAATTTTTGGAATCCCGGCGTATGTCAAACGGCGCGACGGCGCCTGGCGTGCGCGAGTTGCAGGAGTACGCGGCTCGCCTGGGCGTTCATGACCGGGACTACGTGCGAGTGCGCGCTGCTGTCACCGAGCAGTGGAACAAGATGACGAATGCCGTGGCGATTGAATTGACCACCGGAGCCTGGGGCTATATCGGTAAAGCATCGGGGCAACTTAAGGACGAAAACGTCTCGAATGTGTTGTTGATCGGTGGCGAATATCAGGTGTGGGTTCCGGGTCTGGTCGCGAATGATATCCGCCGCATATCGATTCTTCCTTACCTGAAACCGAACGCACCATTCGGCACGCGCTAGCTCTCAATTCACCAGGCCGTGGCACTTCTTGTACTTCTTGCCGCTGCCGCAGGAGCACAGATCGTTGCGGCCGGGCTTGGGCGCCGCGATCGCGATCTCCGCTTCTTCTTGCTCAGATTCGTCGGGAAAGAACACCGGGCTCTTGCCGTGCAGCATCAGACGCTGATCGAGAGCGATACGGATGAGATCCTCTTCGTCCTCGCGAAATCCGCCGGCAGCTTCCTGCACTTTGGCCATCAGGGCGCGAATGCGGCCCGAAGAAGTTTCACCGGGGATCGACAGCGCATACGCGAAAAGGGCGTCGGTGCGAAATTCCTCGTCGTCGAAAAGTTCTATCAGGCGCGGCGCTTCCGACGCCAGAGCAAGATATCCGATGCCCCAGATGGCCTGGGTTTTGATATCGGGGTCGGGATCGTTCAGGTGCTTGGGCGGATAGCCGGCGAAACGCTTGTCGAAGGATCGCGCCATGGCTTTGAGAGCCTTGGCGCGGCTGAGCGGATCCTGATACAAATCCAGAATCGCCTGATAAACCGCGGCATTGTCGGATTGCTCCGCTAAGCCGATGGCGGCGCCGGATTTTTCTTCACGGGCAGCCTTCGGATCGGCCAGCACCTTGAGCATGGCCTGGCGGAGTTCGGGGTCGTCGCCGACCTCGCCGAGCGCCTCCCAGCCGGCACCGCGCACCGTAGCGTCCGGATCGGTTTTGGCAAGCTGGATCAAACGCGCGCGCGCTTCATCGGACAACTCTATGCCTTGATAGCTGAGCGCCACCTCGGCTCGCAGGCTGGGCGGACCTTTTTGAAGCATCGCCAGCCGGTCTTCATCTTCGAGCAGGCTAAAATCCGTTGCGGCTTCTTCGGGATACAGCGCCCAAATGTCGAACGGCTCGTCCGATTCGGGTGAAGCTTCCGGTGGCGCTGAAAGACTCTCGATGACGGCCTGAATGGGCACGCGCGAGCGCGAATCGTCAGCCGGTATTTTAGCCAGCGCGGCTTCGAGGGCAGGAATGGCCGCCGCGTCGCCATACATTTCCAGGCACAGCGCGGCATCTTGCGGATCGTTTTCGCTCCGGCGCGTCAAAGCGTCCAAAATGCGCCGGTCACGAACGCGCAGGGCCGCCAGAACAAACGGGACATCACCCGCATCTTTTCCATCCAGCTCGCCGAGCAACTGGAGCACAGGCGCAACCGCCGGCTCGCCCAACTCGACTATGCTCTCCACCAGTTCGTCGGGAACATCGTTTGGATTGTCCCTCATCACCCGCATAAAAAACGGCAGGGCGGCGGGGGCGTGAAGTGAGCGGAAGAGATCGATCAGCAATGGATCGAGATCCATCAGATCGTTTTCGTGATTTTGCGCGGCAAAGCGTACAATGTCCGGCAGGGAGTTTTCCGGAAAATCGAGAATCGCGCGCAGCAGCCGCTGGTCCACGGGAATGTATCCATGACCAGCGGACTCCAACAGCAGATAGGCCGGAACGCCTTCGTAGCGTCCCGGCTCGAGGATCAGATCAGTGCGCGGCAGGAAGCTACTCTTCCTCTTTGACGACGTTCACGGTAATTTCTACCGTGACTTCGCGGTGTAACCGGACGGGCACCTTGAATTCCCCAAGTGTCTTGATCGGCTCATCCAGAGCGATCTTGCGGCGTTCGATCGAGTAGCCCTGTTGTTCCAGAGCTTCGGCGATGTCCTTCGATGTCACCGAACCAAAGAGCTGGTCGTTTTCACCGGCCTTTTGCGCAATCGTGATGGCGACAGAACCCAGCATCTTGCCTAGATCCTTGGCTTCGCTTTCCACCTTGGCTTCCCGCCGCAAGTGCGCCTGGCGCTCCTGTTCGACGATCTTCTTATTCGATTCGGTGGCAGCGACGGCCATCTTGTTGGGCAGCAGAAAATTGCGCGCATAGCCGGGCGCCACCTTCACTAACTGGCCGCGCGTACCCAGCTTTTCGACATCTTCTCTTAAGATCACATCCATGATGACGGGCTCCTTAGATGGCCGTGGCGAACGGAATCAGCGCGATGTTGCGCGCCTGTTTGATCGCTTCCGCCAGGCGCTTCTGATGCGGCGTGCAAACGCCTGAAATGCGGCGAGGTACGATTTTCCCGCGCTCGGAAATAAAGGACGAGAGCATTCTCACGTCTTTATAATTAATGTCGTCGATTTTCTCCACGCAGAACCGGCAGACCTTTTTGCGCCGGAAATATTGCTTTTTGGTGGCCAGCGCTTTGTCGCCGCCGGTGGGCCGCATGGACCCGCTAATAGGACGTCCGCCTCGTTGTTCGGCCATGTTACTCTCCTGCCTTCTCTGCTGCCGGAGTTGCCGCCACGGGGGCGGCAGCCGGCGCGCCCGGCATGGGAGCTCCGGGCCGGGGACCGGCGGGTTCAGCGGCGCCCGCCATGGCATGTTCCAGCGGAACGGCGGGAGCGGCCGGTGGCGCCGGTTTGCGCGCGGCGCGCTTCTCGCGCTCCTTCTTGCGCTTTTCGATCTTCTTCAGCTTTTCGTCGATGCGGACGCTCTGGAATTTCATCACCAGGTCCGAAACGCGCAAGCGCCGCTCCACTTCTAAAACCGTCTCCGGTTTGGAGGTGAACTGCAGCAATACGTAGAAGCCTTCGCTGCGCTTCTGAACGCGATAGGCCAGCTTACGTATGCCCCACTTGTCGGATTTGTCGACGTTGCCTCCCTGGGAGGCGATCAAGGTGGTCAATTGTTCGATCTGGTGATCGATCTCTTCTTCCGGCGTATCCGGCCGGAGAATAAACAGCTCTTCGTAGATCCTCATTCTTCCTCGTTTAAGCCTGGGGCGCGACGATTATATTTCGCCATGGACTTTTCGACGCCTTCAGCGATGATGGACTCCACTGCCTGTGACGCATAGTCCAGCAGTTCATCCAACTCTTCTTGGTGCGCCCGCTTCAACTTCGCGAGCACAATTTGAGCGCCGTCCTTCTCGCGACGGCCCCCATGAACTCCCAGGCGAACCCGGGGGAAATCTTTCGTGCCAACGCAGCGGATTACCGAATCCACGCCGCGATGGCCGGCAGCCGAACCATTCGGCCTGATTCTTACCGACTGCCAGGGCAAATCCAACTCGTCATAAACCAGAATCAAATCGCCTGGCGCGATCTCATTCTTCACCAGCAAACCTTGCACCGACTCGCCGCTCATATTCATGAACGTCTGCGGCTTGGCCAGCATCACTTTTTGACCCGCCACCGTTCCCTGCCCGACGAAAGCCTGACAATCGCGGCGCCCAACGTTCATCCCGTTGCGCTCGGCAAGCCGGTCCACGACCATAAAGCCGAGGTTGTGGGCGGTCGACTCGTACTCTTTTCCGGGATTTCCGAGACCCACCACCAGCTTGCTGAACTCGGACATGGGATTGGAGGCTAGGGGTTACGGGCCGAGTACGCTTCGCAAAGCATCTTCCAGTTCCCCAATCCCCAACCCCGAGTTCCCTACTTCTTCTTGCCCTTCTCGGGTTCCGCCTCTCCCTCTTCTTCCTTCTTGCCCTTCTTGATCACCTCTGGCTCGGCGGCCGTGGGAGCAACAGCACCTTCCGCCGGCGTCTCCACTACCTCAGCCTTCAGCGCCACCACGTGCGCCACCACCTGCTCGCCCGGACTCACCAGCTTTACCGATCCCCCCAGCGGAATCTCGCCCGCTCGCAGGTTCTGGCCGATCATCAACTCCGTCACGTCCACCGTGTAGGACTCCGGAATATCATCGGGAAGACATTCGATCTCTACCTCGCGCGTGATCACTTCCAGCAAGCCGCCTTGCAGCTTCACGCCCTTCGGCTCGCCAGTGGTGAGCACGCGAACTTTCACCGCGATGCGCTTGGTCAGGTCGATGCGCTTCAGATCCACATGAAGCAAATTCTCTCGGACCGGATCGCTTTGCCAATCGACAATCATGACCGGCGTATCTTCCCCGCCCTGCACCGACAGGTTGAAGATGGTGTTGTGGCCGGTATTGCTGTGCAGAATCCGGTTGATCTCTTTGGGGCTGACCGAGACAGCCACGGCCGGGCTGCCGGAACCATACAACACGGCGGGCGCCAGACCCTTCACGCGCAGACGGCGCGCTTCATTCTTGCCACGCGATTCCCGCGTTTCGGCGCTTACTGTAATTTCTTTTCTCATCTTGCTTACTCCGGCAAACGGCGGCCTTGTTCTTGCCAGGCTCCGGCCAACTGTCTCATCCTTCTAAATGAATAGGGTGCTTACCGAACCATCCTCGTGAATGGATTGGATGGCCCGGGCCAACAAAGGCGCCACCGAAAGCCGCTTGATGCGGCTGCAGCGCATGGCGTCCTCGCGCAAGGGAATCGAATCGGTGACCACTACTTCCTGCAAACACGATGTTTCGATCCGTTCCACGGCCGGCCCCGACAATACGGCGTGCGTGGCGCAGGCGGTCACCGTCAGCGCGCCATGCTTCAGCAGCGCTTCGGCGGCCTTCACCAGCGTCCCGGCCGTATCGATCAGGTCGTCCACAATCAGACAATGCTTCTCTTCCACGTCGCCGATGATGTGCATCACTTCAGCGACATTCACCTCAGTCCGGCGTTTATCGATAATCGCCAGCGGCGCATTCAAATGCTTGGCGAAAGCGCGCGCGCGCTCCACGCCCCCGGCGTCGGGCGAAACCACGGTCATGTCCCTGCGCCCGATGGACTCAAAATACTCGAGCATCACCGGCGCGGCGAAAAGGTGATCCACGGGAACGTCGAAGAACCCCTGAATCTGAGCCGCGTGCAGGTCCAAAGTAAGCACACGATCCGCGCCGGCCCTCTGAATCAGGTTTGCAATCAACCGGGCGGAAATGGGCATTCGCGGCTTGTCTTTCCGATCCTGCCGCGCATACCCATAATAGGGTAGCACTGCCGTGATGCGCTCTGCTGAAGCGCGCTTCAGCGCGTCGATCATGAGCAGCAACTCCATGATGTGCCGGTCGACCGGCGTGCAGGTAGGCTGCACCGCGAATACATCTGCGCCGCGTACGTTTTCGAGAATCTGCAGACGGATCTCCCCGTCTGAGAAAGGCTCCACTTCCGCCGCGCCCAAAGTGCAGCCGAGTGAGGCGCAAATCTTGGCCGCCAACGGCGCATTGGCGTTGCCTGTGAAGATTTTCAGTTGCTCGAATCTCATCCTGCGTACCGGTCTTGGGGCGGCCATTTCTTACTTTCCGAGGACACTGCTAATTGCCGCCACCAAAGGGCACGGTAACGGCCACGGCTCACCATTGTAAATGGATAAACCCGATTGCTGGCGAACTCTCTGTGGAACAACCCGGCGGCACGATCCCGTACCTCGCGGCTAGGGAACAATCCGAAAAGCGCCGAACCGCTTCCGGTCATCATGGCCCGCCAAGCTCCCAATTTCAGCAGCTTTCCCTTCATCGATTTTAGTTGAGGATGTTGGTGAAACACAACCGTTTCGAAATCATTGACCGGCGGGGATGTGGGTTTGTGGGCGGACCATGCACCGAGAACAAAAGACTGAAAGCTAAGCAGGATAGCTTGGGACGTTTCATCCATTGCTTTACGATTCAGCGCCGCATAGGCCGCTGCCGTGGACGAATGAATATCGGGAATAATCAGCAAACCAGGACTCAATGGTATATCAGGCAAAGGATAAAGTTCTGTCCCGCGACCAATGCCGACGGCGCTGCCGCCGATCAGGAAAAACGGTACGTCGCTACCCAACCCGGCGGCTAATTCCATCAGTTTTTCGAGCGGGAGCTTCTTTTTCAGAAGAGCGGGCAGCGCCAAAAGTACCGCGGCCGCGTTGCTCGATCCGCCGCCCAGCCCGCTGCCCAGGGGAATTCGCTTGGTGAGCTTGAATCGCAAACGGCCTGTGGACCGCGTTGCCCTCATGACAGCATCTGCCGCGCGCAGAATCAGATTGTCCGGAATATTCAAGTTTGACTTCAGCTCGATATGCGTCCGCCCGGGCTCGAATTCCACCTCAATCGTATCGGCCAGGGAGATGGTTTGGAAGACGCTGCGAAGCTCGTGGAATCCGTCTGCTCGCTTGTGCAGAACCCGCAAATCCAGATTGATCTTGGCGAGCGAACGAAGGCGAACACGTTCGGGCATCAGTACTGAATCAGCGAGTAGACTTCGTGGCCCTGGAGTTTTTCACGCCCGTTCAGAAAATCCAGTTCCAGGATGAACCCGAGGCCTGCCACCTTGCCGTGTAATGTCTCTACCAGACGCGCGACGGCCGCGGCGGTACCGCCAGTGGCCAGCACGTCATCGATAATCAGTACATTTTGTCCGGGTGAAATGGCGTCCTTGTGGATTTCGAGAACGTCGGTGCCGTATTCGAGCGCATATTCGATACGCTCGCGTTCGGCCGGCAATTTCTTCTCCTTGCGTACCGGGATGAAGCCGTATCCGAGCGCGTAGGCGACGGCGGGCGCGATGATGAATCCGCGCGCTTCGATGCCGAGAACCAGGTCGATGGGTTTGGATCGGTAGAACTGCGCCAGAGCATCGATCACGCCCTTGAATCCGCCTGGATCTTTGAGTAGCGTGGTGATGTCGTAAAAGTTGATGCCGGGCTTGGGAAAATCAGGGACTTCGCGGATGAGCGCTTTCAGTTGGTCCATTTAGAGAATTCGTATTGTAACATCGGAGTCATAAGCTACTTGCATGTCACTGCTGGATTCTTCTCCCATCATGGCGTTTAGCGCTACCGCGGACGCCGAGCGCGCTAAAGCTTTCTATCGCGATCAGCTCGGCCTCCGCCTGATCAGCGACGAGCCTTACGCGCTGGTGTTTGACGCGGCCGGAACTATGCTCCGAGTGCAAAAGGTGAAGGACATTCGCGACGCCCAATACACTACGCTCGGATGGAAAGTGGCCGATATCGCCTCGAAGGTGGAGGAACTTGCGAAGGCGGGCGTGAAGTTTGAGCGCTACGGCTTTCCGGGTCAAGACGACAAAGGCATCTGGACGCCGCCAGGCAGCCAAACGAAAATCGCGTGGTTCAAGGACCCGGACGGCAATATTCTGAGCTTGACTCAATTTTAGCCACGGATAGACACAGATCCACACGGATCAAGGCATTGTTTTATCTGTGTGCATCCGTGTGCATCCGTGGCAGATTCAATCAATCAGCCCGTTGCGAACCGCGAATCGCACCAGTTCGCCTGACGAGTGCAGATTTAGCTTCTCCATGATCTTGCCGCGGTGCGCGTCCACGGTGTAAACGCTCAAGTTCAACGTTCCGGCAATTTCCTTGTTGGTCTTGCCTTCAGCGATCATCTGCAGCACTTCGCGTTCGCGGCTGGTCAGCAGATCCAGCGGATCGGTAACGTGCTTGCGATAGTCGCTCAACACGGCATCGGAAACACCGGGGCTCAAGTAGCCTTCGCCTTTCGCAACGGCACGCACTGCACTCACAAGATCGCTATCGATGGAGTCCTTCAGTAAATAGCCGCGGGCGCCCGCGCGCAGAATCTCACGGACATAAACCGAATCCTTATGCATGCTCAACGCGAGCACGCGCGTTCGAGGCGCGGAAGCAACCATACG
This sequence comes from Bryobacterales bacterium, assembly GCA_963713415.1. Taxonomy (GTDB): domain Bacteria; phylum Acidobacteriota; class Terriglobia; order Bryobacterales; family Bryobacteraceae; genus Palsa-89. The sequence goes on from CAVQLV010000004.1 coordinate 1,697,457, forward strand.
GCGCGTAGCTTCGATGCCGTTTAGCTCGGGCATGGCCACGTCCATCACCACCACGTCGGGATGAAGCTGCTCGGCCAGTTCGACGGCTTCGCGGCCGTTGCCGGCCTCGCCGACGATCTGCATATCGGGCTGCGTTTCCAGGATCAGGCGAAAACCTTTCCGCACCATGGCGTGATCGTCGGCCAGCAGAATCCGCAGCATGATTAGTTTGTAGCACCCTGATTTGCCAGCTGGAGCGGCGCCCACAGGTCAACAACCACGCCATCGGTGGAGTTAATCTGGAGCTCGCCGCCGACGCTTTGCGCGCGCGCTCGCATCCCCACCAACCCCAAACCGGATGCTCCGTTGCCCTGAAACCCATGCCCGTTGTCCTTCACCGTGAGATGCACCCGGTCGCCGCTGCGAGCGAGCTCAATAGCGACGCGTGTCGCTCCGGAATGCCGCGCCACATTGGTAAGCGCCTCTTGCACGATGCGAAACAGGTGCGTCTCGGTCTCGTCAGCCATGCGCTCATGAAAGCTGGATTGGTAGTCCACTTCGATACCAGTGCGTTGTCCAAACCGCTCGGCCAGCCATCGGATGCCCGCATCGAGCCCGAAGTCATCGAGGATGGTCGGCCGCAGCAGGTGCGAAAGCTCGCGCACATTTTGGATCGCTTCATCCACCAGGCGGCGGCAGTCTTCCAGACGCGCCGGATCGGGCGGCGTAGCAGCATCGAGCGCCGTCACGTTGGCTTTGATTGCGGTGAGCGACTGGCCCAGTTCATCGTGCAATTCATGCGAGAAGCGCCGCGCGGCGGTTTCCTGGCTCTCCAGCATGTGCCAGGTGACACGCGCCAAGTCGGACGATTGCTGCTCCATTCGCCGAAAGAGCTGCGTGGTGATTCGAACCGTGAAGATCGCGCACACCAGCGCCAGCAGCACGCATCCGCCCAGCAGGCCGAGCGATTCCTTCACCAGTTGCGCGGATCGCCGGTCGATGCGCGTTTGCGCCGCTAGCGTGCGGCTGGAATTGTTCGCGATCATCTTGGCGACAATCGTGGTCACTTCCTCGTGGTGGCGCAGCAGATCGCGCGAGGTGTAAGTGGGAACGTTCTTGCGGACCAGCAGGCGCCGGGCCTCGATGGAAAACCCTTGCACCGCGGCGCTGAGCTGGCGCCAGAGTTCGGCTTGCGGCGTCCCGGCCGCCTCAGAGACAATGCGCTCGACGTCTTGATCGGCCGAACCCAGCTGGGCCAGCAGGCGCTCGCGCTCGGAAAGCTCGGGGCCGCGCGAGAGTTTGTTGAACGCGGCATTCAGGGTATCCTGTTCGCGCTGCAGCTCGTCGATCAGACGCGTGGTCACTAGACCGTTGTGCACGATCTCGGCCGAGTTTTCCCGAATCAGTTCCGCGCTCTCCAGTCCGATGAATCCGGCCGCCATCAGGAGCGCGATTACGGCCGAGAAGCCGATGACGAGAACGCGCAGGATCTTGCGATAGGTGACCGGATCGGAATACACGCCATCTCTAGGATCGCTCAGACGGATGGGCCGCTGAATCGCCCGACCGGGCTATTTTAGCTGCCGAAAAAGGGTACCTGATTTTTATTCCCTTGACATCCCGATACCCCACCGCCAAAGACCACGAGAATCTTCTGAAAGTCGGCCGCCGCATCCCTCGAAGGATGCCCCTCACTAGTCACAACGAGCCATCAATCGGCTGCAAGCCTCGGTGCCCGCTTGGCGCCCTCGGCGCTGGGTAGCTCAAGAAACTCACGCGTCATGTTCAAACACGCGTCATGTTCAAAAGTGACCCCGATCATTTGGGCGCTATTTCAGATTCCTATCTCAAAACTCGGCATACAGGCGAAAGCGGCCAAGATCTGCAACTTCAAGCGGCCTCCTGCGACGGCGTTGATCTGTTGCGAAATGTATATCACCTGAATTACTCACACGGCCCGCTCACGCCGATTCGTCCGGCCGCCGAGCCCAACGTCACTTCGTTTTCGAGTGCGCCCGTGCAGGCAGGCGCCACGCGCGGCGTCCCTGTTCGAAGGCACGAAATCATTTGATATACAGCCCACCTGAAAAACTAAGCGGCATTGAGCTGGGAACATAAGCCGCGGCATGGGCGTTTGCTTCCGTGTGCAGCTGCCGCCACGGCGATCGGCATCGGGCGTGCTAGGAGGCGGTGGGGCGGACGAGAGCGGCATTGAGGTGGGCGAGGGTGTGGCTTTGGATCCGGCGGTGGGCTTCTTCTGCGGTGCAGAGCTCGGCGATGGGGCGCATTTCGCTTGAAATCCAAGAGGCCTCGGGCGGGAGGCTGGCGGCGCGGAGCTGCTCGTGGGCCTGCTCAACGTTGTCGATAAAATGCATGTGGCCGGCGCGGGGAAGCACCACCATTTGCTTGCGCCCCGGGGTGCGGCTGAAGAGCTCGTGCATGCCGGCGATGGGAGTGAGGACATCATCCTCCGCGACGATGTAGAGCGTGGCCGGCGGGCGCGGCCACTTGAAACTGAGGGCAACGGGGATAATTCCCGGCTTGGGATTGGACGCTCCGCCGGGTGCGAGCGCGACCACAGCATGGATGCGCGTTTCGGTTTCGGGCAAGGCCAAGGCGGTCCAGCCGCCGAAGCTGTGGCCGACGATCGCGATGCGATCGGGATCGGGCCGGGCGGTACAGGGAATGGCGCCGGCGAGCATGTAGTCGAGCAGGAAGCGGGCGTCGGGAACGCGGTTGGCGATGAAGGCTTCGACGTCGTCGGCGATTTCCGGGGCGACGACTTCGGAATGATCGAGGGGCGCGACCAGGTAGCCGTGACTCGCGAGGTGCGTGGTGAGGTAGGTGGCGGCGCGACGGTTGCCGCGGCTGTGGTGAGAGTAGAGGACGAGCGGCCACGCGCCGGGACTGTCGGGGAACCAGATGTCGCAGGGGAAGAGACGGTTGCGGGCCGGGTCGCGCGCTTCGAAGGTGTGGTTGCGGACGGAGAACGGTCCTGGGGTGGAGGGCGCGGAGGCGAGCCTGTTCATCAAGCACCTGATGCCAGTCTAATGGATGGCCGGTTTCAGAGAGGTTTTGCGGCGCTTCTGCGTTAATACAGGATTTTCGCGTCCCGATCGGCGAACCTGCCGATTTGATACGCGCGTGTTTACGCTAGACTGGGTCGTTTATGTTTTTTCGAAAGGTACGTGGGGCGGGGCTCATTTGGCTGCTGGCATTGTCTCTCGCATCCCAGCAGGAAATTTGGGCCTGGGGAAATACCGGTCACGAGGCGGTTGCCTATATCGCTTGGCAGCAGCTGAAGCCGGGTGTGCGAAAGCGCGTTATCGCGCTTCTCAAGCTGGCGCCGACGTTAGAGAATCCCAATAACCCGCCCAAAGGCCGTCAATCGAAATCAATTCCCGGCTACAAAGATTGGGTCGCGGAGCTTCCGGCCGGCCTTTCCAAGGATCAGAAGAATTTCTATTTGTTTATGCGTGCGGCAACCTGGCCCGACACGATTAAGCATGAATGGCTCAAGGACTCCGATACGCCGCCGGCGAATATCACAACCGATGTCAACATCGGCTACACCGATACGGCGAGCCATGGATACTGGCACTTCATCGATGTTGCGTTTGCGTCCGACAATTCGACGCCGCCCCCTACGCCAGTCCCGAATGTAGTGACCCAGATCGCGGCGTTGCGCGCGGCCATTGCCTCGAAGGAGCCGAATCTGTTGAAGTCTTACGACCTGGTTTGGTTGGAGCACCTGGTGGGCGACATTCATCAACCCCTGCACGGCACAGCCCGCTACTATGCCAATCAGAGCGACCTGGGCGGCAATCTGGTGGTCATCAAACTGCCGGCCGCGATGGAGAAAGAATTCGAAGGTACGCTCTCCAAGACCGCACCGCGCGAGTTGCATGCATTTTGGGACGAACTGCCGGGCGAGGGTGATCCCGCCGGGTCCCTGCCCTTCGCGGTGATCTCTGCGAAAGGTCTTGCGGCGGCGCAGAATGGCGTTGCCGATACCGACCCGGCCGATTGGGCCGCGGAATCACTGGCGCTGGCTAAGAAAGACGCGTACCAGATGCCGCCGATCGGGAAAAGCCCAAAGCCTGAAAGCGGTTCGTCCTATGCCATCACCCAGGATTACTACAATGCCGCGATGCAAGACGCGAAGGACCGCATTGCGCTGGCTGGGGCGCGGCTGGCCAAGCTGCTGAACGAAAACCTGCACTGATCGCGACATTCCCGCGTGGCCGTTGGTGTCGCGGCGGCGCACGAGTTTGTGCGAACCGCGGCGCGTCCGGCAGCGTATATGATTCCATGAGATCGCTACAATACGTCTTCCGGCGATTGGGCCGGGCTCCCCTTTTTACCGCGATTGCACTGATCACGCTGGCGCTGGGAATCGGGGCCAATACGGCCATTTTTAGCGTGATCAACGGCGTCCTGCTCAAGCCGCTGCCCTATCCGCGCGCGCAGGAATTGATGGGCGTATGGCACCTGGCGCCGGGCGTGGTGGGAATCGCGGGCAATGTCAATTGCTCGCCCACCATGTACTTCACGTATCGCGAGGAAAACCACACATTTCAAGATTTCGGAATGTGGTCCAACGACGGCGCGAACGTGACCGGAGTGGGCGATCCCGAGCAGGTGCAGGCGCTGGACGTCACGTACGGAACCCTGCAAGCGTTGGGGGTCCAGCCGGTGCTGGGACGTTGGTTCTCCCAAGCCGACGATACGCCGGGCACGCCCGAGACGGTGATGCTGACCTATGGCTACTGGCAGCGGCGCTTCGGCGGCAATCCAGCCGTGGTGGGACGTTCGCTCGACGTGGATTCCAGGCCACGCACGGTGATCGGGGTGATGCCGCGCGATTTTCGTTTCCTGAATTCGAAGATGGACTTGATTCTGCCCGAACGATTCGACCGGAGCAAGATCTTCCTGGGCAATTTCAGTTATCAGGGCATCGCGCGGCTGAAGCCGGGAGTCACGCTGCAACAGGCCAATGCGGACGTTGCGCGGATGATCCCGATCTGGCTGAGGGCCTGGCCGCCGGCGCCCGGTTTCAGCCGCACGCTGTTTGAAAACGCGCACTTCGCTCCCAAGGTTCAGCCGTTGAAGCAAGAAGTAGTGGGAGATATCGGCGCCACGTTGTGGGTTCTGATGGGGACCATCGGACTGGTGCTTTTGATCGCCTGCGCGAATGTCGCCAATCTGCTGTTGGTGCGCGCCGAAAGCAGGCAGCAGGAACTGGCCATCCGGGCGGCGCTGGGCGCGGGTTGGGGACGAATCGCGCGCGAAATGCTGCTGGAAAGCGTGACGCTGGGCGTGGTGGGCGGCGGTTTGGGTCTGGCACTGGCGTATGCGGCGCTACGGGTGCTGATAGCCAAGGGGCCCTCGACATTGCCGCGGCTGGGCGAAATCGGGATCGATCCGCTGGTGCTGGGATTCACGCTGCTGGTTTCGCTGCTGGCGGGCTTGCTTTTCGGATTGATTCCGGCCATCAAGTACGCGGGGCCGCATGTGGCCTTATCGCTGCGCGGCGGAGGACGGACGATGAGTCAAGGGCGCGAGCGGCATCGGGCGCGCAACACGCTGGTGGTGGTGCAAGTGGGTTTGGCGCTGGTGCTGCTGATCGGCTCCGGGCTGATGATCCGAACCTTCCAGGCATTGCGCAACGTGCCGCCGGGCTTTACGCACGCCGAGCAAGTGGAACTGCTGCATATTTCTATTCCCGAGTCGTTGGTCAAGGATCCTGAGCGCGTGATGCGCATGGAGTACGACATGATCGACAAGTTGGCGGCGATTCCCGGTGTCAGCGGGGCGGCATTTGCCAGCAGTGCCCCGATTGAAAGAATCAACAATGAGAATGACCTGCTTTATGCGAAAGACAAAAACTATTCGCCGGGACAGATTCCTCCGATTCGGCCTTATCGGTATATCTCGCCGGGGTATCTCAAAGTGGATGGTACGCCGTTGATCGCTGGGCGCGATTTCACCTGGACCGATGTTTATGAAAAGCGCCGCGTAACCATGGTTTCCGAAAACCTGGCGCGAGAAATGTGGGGATCGCCGGCCGCCGCGCTGGGCAAGCAGGTCCGAAGCGGACTGAACGATCCGTGGCGGGAGATCGTGGGTGTAGTGAGCAACGTTTATGACGCCGGCGTCGACCAAAAAGCCCCTTCGATCGCTTACTGGCCGCCCATGCTGGATCAGTTTGAGCTCGACAAGCTGCATGTAACCAGGTTCGGCGTGCTGGCGGTGCGGACCAATCGAGCGGGCACCGAGAGTTTTCTGACGCAAGCGCGGCAAGCGATCTGGTCCGTGGATGGGAATCTGCCGGTGTTCCTGGTTCGAACGCTCCAGGACGTTTATGACGGATCGCTGGCGCGGACTTCGTTCACGCTGGTGCTGCTCGCGATAGCCGGAGCGATGGCGCTGGTGTTGGGCGTGGTGGGCATCTATGGAGTGATCGCCTATGCGGTTACCCAAAGGACGCGCGAGATCGGGATTCGCATGGCGCTCGGCGCCGAGCCCGCACGGCTGCAGCGCATGTTTGTCAGGCAAGGGCTGCTGTTGGCGGCGTTGGGGGCGGTGCTGGGCCTCGGGGCAGCGGTGGGGCTTACTCGATTGATGTCGACGCTGCTGTTCAAAACCGCCGCGCTCGATCCGCTGACTTATGCCGCGGTGTCTGCAATTCTGATCCTGGCTGCCGCGCTGGCCAGCTACTTCCCTTCCCGGCGTGCCACGGCGGTAGATCCGGTGGAAGCGCTGCGGATCGAGTGATGCGCCACCGCCAGAAGGTGCGCACTTGCTCCCAGGATGGTGGGTTCTTCCTCTATCGATGAGAGAAACTGCATCAAGTCAGCGCGCTGTTCCTGGCTGTCCCAGGCCTGTTGAAAATGGGTAGCGCTCCAGGCCGGACCTTCGACCGCGAGTACACGGACATGGTCGAAGCCGGCGTCGCGAACTTCGGCGGCGAGCTCTTCCGGAAGATGGAAATACGCGGTGGTGAAATAAGCCGGATTGCCGGTGGGATTGCGATGTTGCCCTGACGCGAGGTCGGCGGCGACGATGGTGCGAAACCTGTGATCGGGAAACGCTCCGCGTGAGAGTCCGTCGATGAGTGAAGCGAAACGAGAGATGGCGGCCGCAAACAGGACGCCCCCGGGTTTGAGAATACGGCGAGCTTCGCGCAGCGCTCGCAGCCGTTCGGAGTGATCGGTCAGGTGATAAAGAGGACCGAGCAGGAGAACAGCGTCGGCGATTCCGCCAGGAAGCTTGAGCTCGCGGGCATCGCCGAGCGCAATGGATGATAGCTCGACGCCCGAAGATCCCGCGCGGGCGCGGGCTTGTTCCAGATGGAGCGCTACCGGGTCAATCAGGTGGACCTGATATCCCTGTGCGGCAAGCGGGAACGCGTAGGCGCCGCTGGCTCCGCCCACGTCGACAATGGTGGCGGGCGCAGGCGGAAGAAAGCGGCGAAGGATGGCTTCGGTGCGAAGGCGCTCCAGCTCTCCTTGCGCTTCCAAAAGACGCCCGGCCTCGAAGCCAAGCTGGTAGTGGGCTTCAATTTCATCCGGGATCAGACTCAATTTGCGCCTCCGCGGCCAAACACAGGGATCGAACAGATGCTACGAATAATGTTAGCTTGAAGGAGTCGAACGCATTCGCATGCCGCCATCGCCGGACAGGACCGAAGATCAGCAGCCGACGGCCGAGCAGACTCAGGGTGCCTCCGAGACCCCTCCAACACGCGGCCTTCAGCTGGAGGCGCGAGTGACCTCTACCACCTGGGAGATCGGCCTGGCGGGGGTGGTGCAGGATTTCACGCCGGGCGAAGTGATTCTCATGCTGGACGACAAGATCGCCTCAGGCACCCACGTCACCATTCAAATGAACACCTGCGCCTTCGACGGTGTAATCCTGTTCTGCGAGCCGAGCGGCGCACGCTGGGAAACGCATGTGTCGTTTGACGACGTGGACTCCACCGGATTGCGCAGGACGCCTCGCTTTCCGGTCCGCATTCCGGCACGAGTCTTCTCGAGCGCGAGCGAGGGTCCGCTCGAAGGCACGATCGTCGATGTTTCGGGCGAAGGTCTGGGAATGGAGCTGCCGACCGCCATACCGAAGCAAACCAACATCGCGGTGCAAACCGAGGAAAACACCGCGCTCGGCGTGGTTCGCCATTGCCGGGAGCTTTCTTCCGGGCTCTTTCGCCTGGGGATTCAGTTGCTGCATATCGTCCGGAAAGATGCGGATCTGGAAAAGGCTTCCGCGGAATCCGGCTGGATGAACAAGTTGGGCGTGCGATTTGGACGCAAGAAGACGGATCGTCCGAAGGGCTGGAGTTAGAGGTTGGGGACTAGGGATTAGCCCAGGAGCTTTCCCACTAGCAGGAACATTCCCAGCGGGAACAGAACCATGAATGCCGCTAGCACCCACGACAGCGGCCTGCCGAAGTTTGCGGTATAACCGAAGCCACCCATGCGGGCCTCGACGAAGAGCGCGGGATCGTCGGGATTGTAGTAGAAGGTGCCATGCCAGCAGCGATCGGGTGTGACTTCCCCAGTACTGTCTGAAGGCTTGGAGAGGGCGCGCGCCATCAGCAGCACATAGGTAATGAAGAAGCCGAGGATGAGGGCGAGCAGGACCCACGCCGGAGAGCGGAAGACCGGGAGCAGCCCGGCCAATGACATCAGCACCGCGATCAAATAACAAGGCGCCGCTAGTGCAGTGAGCATCACGGAACGGCGCGTGGAGTGCCGTGAACCGAGGTCCATCACGATATAGAGGGCAGTGATGAAGACGATGGTGAGCGCGCCAATTAGCAGAACGCCAAAGACTCCTGGAATAGTGCGGTGGGACCAGCCATTGGGATTTCCGTTCATATCGAAGTGAACGGGAAATGTTTCGGGGATGTGGTTCCAGCTGGCGTGGAGGTAGAGTGCGGTGGCCGGCAAAAGAAGGAGCGGCGGCGCGAACCACAGCAGGCGGCGCGCAAAACTGCCGGTATCGCTGCTCAGCGACGCTTCGCGTATCGACGGCGCGGGGAGTGCGAAACGCTTGGCTGCGGCCTGGCATCGAAACAGCAACCATACGCCGCGAACGAGGCGGCAACTAAGCCGGCAACCGGCAACCATGCGCGGGCAGTCCAAAAGACGATCATCACAGCTGCGCCCAGGGTGAACGGCAGCAGCCAAAGCTGGTAACGTCGCAGCAATCGAGAGCCCTCGCGCCCATAGCGGATTTCGGGCGGCACATCGACGCCGAACAGGCGCGATCGCTGGGGCAGCACTGGAAGTGCGTGAAGCAGAACCAGCGCCAACAGCAAGGGAATGATGACAAGCAGGTGGATGGCAATCATGATTTCAGCCTTTCGGCCAGACTGAGCAACTCGGCGGCGATGGCAGCCGGGGACAATCCGCCGGCGCGCATCTCGGCCACCATTTCCCGCAAGCGGCGTTGGAAATCGCGCTGAGCGTTGCGGGTTGGACTGGGAAGCGCGCCGCGGCTGAGCACTGTTGCGCGGCGGCCGTGCTTCAAATCCAGCCAGCCTTCCCCGGCCAGCTCGCGATAGGCCTGAGCCACGGTGTTGAAGTGGATGCCCAGTTCCAGTGCCAGGCGTCGCACCGAAGGCAGAACGTCCCCAGGCGCGAGCTCACCTTCCACCAAAAGAGTCCGCAGCGCGGCCACGATCTGGCGGGAGGCCGGAACCGGGGAGCTGAGATCGATGCGAATGGTCAGCGGGCGCTTCATCTGTGCAGTGTACATGTACAGAGTACACTTCCAGCCGCGCCCTCGTCAAGAGCACGCGTTCCCCGCCCTGGTAAGATAGCTGTCTGTGAACATTACCGAACTGTTCATACGGCGTCCCGTGATGACCTGCCTGGTCATGATGGGGATTCTGCTGTTTGGCGTGGTGGGTTACCGGTCGCTGCCGGTGAGCGATCTGCCGAACGTCGATTTCCCGACGCTGCAGGTGCAGGCCCAACTGCCGGGCGCGAGCCCGGAGACCATGGCCGCTTCGGTGGCCACGATACTCGAGCGGCAGTTTTCCACGGTGCCCGGCCTCGACAGCATGTCGTCCTCCAGCGTCCGCGGCAATATGGGCATCACCATGCAGTTTGTGCTGGACCGCAATATTGACGCCGCGGCGCAAGACACGCAGTCGGCCATCGCTGCGGTCACCCGCAGGCTGCCGCCCAACATGCCCGCGCCACCCAGCGTGTCGAAGGTGAATCCGGCCGATCAGCCGATCCTCTTCATGGGACTCAATTCGAAGACGATTTCGCCCCGCATGGTGGATGAATACGCCGAGACGCTGATTGCTCCGGCGATTTCGAGCATCAACGGCGTTTCGCAAGTGAACGTTTTCGGGACGGCGAAGTTCGCGGTGCACGTGCAGCTCGATCCCAGCCAAATGGCGGCGCGGGGCATCGGCATCGACGAAGTGGAGACCTCCATCGAGAGCCACAACGTGAATCTGCCTTCGGGCACGTTGTGGGGACCACGCCAGGCGTTCACCGTGGAGGCGAACGGCCAGGTGATGAACGCCGCCGCGTACCGGCCTTTGGTGGTCACCTACCGCAACGGATCGCCGGTGCGGCTGGAAGACCTGGGCAGGGTGATCGACGGCGTGCAGAACGACAAGATCATCACGTGGCTCAACAACACGCCGTCCATCATGTTCCAGGTGATGAAACAGCCGGGCACCAATACGGTGGAAGTGGTGGATAAAGTGCGCGCGCTGTTTCCGCAGTTTCGCAAGCAGCTTCCTCCGGCCATCAACATGGACACGCTGTACGACCGGTCGGATTCGATTCGCCAGTCGGTGGACGACGTGAAGTTTTCGCTCGAGCTGGCGGTGGTGCTGGTGGTGATCGTGATTTTCCTGTTCCTGCGCAACATCTCCGCGACTCTGATCCCGAGCCTGGCGCTGCCGCTTTCGGTGATCGGGACTTTCGCGGCGATGTCGCTGCTGGGCTATACGCTGGACAATCTTTCGCTGATGGCGCTGACGCTGGCGGTGGGGTTCGTCGTGGACGATGCGATCGTGGTGCTGGAAAATATCGTGCGCCACATGGAAATGGGCAAGTCGCGGCTGGTGGCGGCGCTGGATGGCGGGCGCGAAATCGGCTTCACCATTCTTTCCATGACGCTGTCGCTCGCCGCCGTTTTTATTCCGGTGTTCTTCATGGGCGGCATTCTGGGCCGGCTGTTTCACGAGTTCGCCGCAGTGATCATCGTGGCGATTTTGATCTCGGGATTCGTGTCGCTCAGCCTGACGCCGATGCTGTGCAGCCGCTTCATGAAGCCGCCGAGCGAGAAGCACAACGCGCTGTATCGAACGTCGGAGCGATTGTTCGACGGCATGCGCGATCTGTACGAATGGACCTTGCGCGCCGTGATTCGCCATCGCTTCGTCATGCTGATGGTGGCGGCGGGAACGCTGGTGGCGACGGTGATGTTGTATGAAGTTTCTCCCAAAGGCTTCATCCCCAACCAGGACACCGATCAGCTGGCGGGCGTCACGGAAATGCCGCAGGAGGCTTCGTTCGAATCGATGGTGCGGCTGCAATTGAAGGCGGCCGCGGTGATCGGCGCCGATCCGAACGTGGATGCTTACTTTTCGCTCGTCAACGCGCAGGGAGGGCCGCAGGGCACGGGCAATTCCGGCCGGTTGCAGTTGCGCCTGAAGCCGCGCGCGCAGCGCAAGCTTACGCCGGAACAGATTATCGAAGAGCTGCGGCCGAAGCTGGATCGAATTCCCGGCATCCGGACCTATCTTCAGAATCCGCCGCTGATCCGCGTGGGCGGGCAACAGACGCGCACGGTGTATCAATACACGCTGCAGGCGCAGGATCTGGATGAGCTTTATCACGCGGCGGGCGTCTTTGAAAAGCGCATGAAGGAAGTGCCGGGCCTGTTCGATGTGAACAGCGATCTGCAGATTGCGAGTCCCGAGGTGAAGGTGGACATCGATCGCGATCACGCGTCCGCGATGGGCGTGACGGCCGACAAGATCGAGAACGCGCTCTACGATGCGTATCGGAGAGCGGCAGGTCTCCGACATCTACACGCCCACCAACGATTATCAGGTTCTGATGGAGCTGCTGCCGCGCTACCAGCTGGATCCGGCGGCGCTGCACCTGCTGTATGTTCGATCGGACGCGGGCAAACTGGTGCCGCTGGACGCGCTGACCAAGCCGCACAACACAGTGGGGCCGCTATCGGTGGCGCACCTGGGCCAACTGCCGTCGGTAACGATGTCGTTCAATCTTGCGCCGGGCGTTTCGTTGGGCGATGCCGTGGACCGGATTGAAACGGCTGCGCGCGAAACGCTGCCCGCCGATATCGAGACATCGTTTCAGGGCGTGGCGGCGGCGTTCCAATCGTCACTGCAAGGCATGGGGATGCTGCTGGTGATGGCGATCCTGGTGATCTACATGGTGCTGGGGATTTTGTACGAGAGCTTCATCCATCCGCTGACCATTCTGTCGGGATTGCCCTCGGCCGGCTTGGGCGCGCTGGCCACGCTGCTGATTTTCCACGACGAGCTGAACATTTATTCGTTTGTCGGGATTATCATGCTGATCGGCATCGTGAAGAAGAACGCGATCATGATGATCGACTTTGCGCTGGAAGCGCAGCGGACGCAGAATCTGTCGCCTGAGGAGGCCATTGCGGAAGCTTGCCTGGTGCGGTTCCGGCCCATCATGATGACGACGATGGCCGCGCTGGTGGGAACGCTGCCGATCGCGCTGGGGTTGGGCGCGGGCTCAGAAGCACGGCGTCCTTTGGGATTGGCGGTTGTCGGCGGCCTGGTGGTTTCGCAATTACTGACGCTGTACATCACGCCGGTGTTCTACATCTACATGGAGCGTTTCCGCGGGAGTTTTGGGAACATGCGAAAGCGGAAGAAGGCGTTTCAACCGGCGGTGGAACCAGCGGCGGCGATCAGCAGGTAGGGCCGCGCAAATGCGTGGAGCGTGGTCTTAGGCGCCCACTAGGGCGGCCAAGTGCTCGACCACGTGATTGAGAGAAGCGGACTGGGCGTGAAGTTCCTCGGCGGCCGCGGCGCTCTGTTCGGCGCTGGATGCCACTTGTTGGGTCACCTGATCCATTTGGCTGATGGCCTTGGTAATGTGTTCGATGGCCAGGGCCTGCTGCTGATTGCCCAAGTTCGCTCCATCGACAAGCGTCTTGACCTGGGCGGATGATTCGGTGATGTCGCGAATTGCGGTGGCGACCTGATCCACCTTGGACTTGCCATCCTCGGATTTTGCGATGGACTCCTCAATGAGCGCCGTGGTTTCCTGGGCCGCCTGGGTGCAGCGCTGCGCCAGGTTGCGGACCTCGTCGGCGACGACAGCGAAACCCAGGCCGGCCTCGCCGGCTCGCGCGGCCTCGACGGCCGCGTTCAGTGCCAGAATGTTGGTCTGGAAGGCGATGGCATCAATGACCTTGATGATCTTGGAGATCTTTTCGCTCTGGATGGTGATTTCTTGCATGGCGACCACCATCTGGTCCAGTTTTTGGTTGGTGTCGATGAATTGGCCCTGGGATCCCATGCCTAAATCGGCCATCGCGCGTGAGTTCTCGCTGCTCTTCTGCGTCATGGAACGGATCTCATGACTGGAGGCCGAAGTTTCCTCGAGCGCGGCGGCTTGTTCAGAAGCGCCCCGCGCCAGGGTCTGGCTGGAGGAAGCGACCTCGGAAGCAGCGCCGGTCATCTGCTGGGCGATTTCAGTGAGCCCTCCGACGGCTTGCTGCAAGGTGTGGGAGATCCGGCGGATGGTGACAATGGCCAGCACGCCGATACCGGCGAACGCGGCCAGAAGCGCGACGCTGACCATCCATATGGTTCTGGCAACCACCTCTCTCTCCGTGGTGACGACGGCATTGGCGCGTTTGACCAATTGTTCCACGGCTTGATCGATCAGCGCGGTGGGTGCGCGGTCCTGCCCCTTCACCAGTTGATCGGCCTGGCGCGGGTTGGTCCCTTTTGCCGCCGCGAAAGCCCGCAGTGCAGCCTCGTATTTTTCCTCCATCGCGGCATGCGCGGCAAGGAATTGTTCGATGGTGCCGCGCGCATCCGCGTCCGAGATGGAGGCTTGAAGCGCCTGGCCGGACTGTGCGACCGCGGCCGCGTCCGCGCGGAATTGTCCGGAATACTTGGCTAAATCCTCCGGATTGTAGCCTCGCAGCAGGATATCCTTCCATTCCTGTACCTCTTTTTTGAACGTGACTTGCATGATACGCGCCGCGTCCTGTTGATGGCTGCGTTCTTGCAGGTCGCGCACCGTAGCTTCATAACTTGTGCTGGTACCTTTCAGTTCGTAGATCAGCACCGCCATCGCGCTTCCGCCCACCAGCAAGCAAAGGCCGACCACCAGCCAGATTCTGGCGCTCACCGTAACGTCCGTCGGGCTGGAGGAAGATTGTTTTTGATCGAGCTGCATTGCGCCCCAATAAACAGATCGGCCGTATTCAAGATACTTCGAGATTTATTCCGGCTCACAGTCCCATTAGCGGAGGATTTCGACCAGCAGGACCCAGGCGCTGACAATGCCGGCGACGAAGGAAAATACGAAGCCTGGTACAAGCCAATAGAGCGCGGCCGGATTTCCCAGCAGCAGCGTGACTCCCGCCACTAAGAACGGAACCGATGAGAACTGGCTGAGCACGGCGCGGTAGATGAACCATCGCCAGGGATGGCCGGCCCTGAGCAGAAGGTAGCGAACCTGTCCGATCATTTGGGTAACCCAAAGGACACCGCCGATCACCAGGAACTCAACCGCAAGGATCCAGTGCGGCTGTCCTGGAATTAGGGCGACAGTTGAAATGAGAAATACTACCATCAATTGCAAAATTGATTCAGCGGCACGTCCCGGAAGACCGGGATAGGTCATAATTCTGCTTTGATTGAGGGAGAATGCGACAAACACCAGCCCTGTGAGCGTGGCCGCGGCGCCCGCCTGAACGGCGAACAGTGTGTTCCACTCGGCGATGGATTCAACGCTCAACTACTCAGCCGGCTCGAGGCGGAGTACGGCGCCCGCTTGCTCGTCGGTGAGCAAATACAGCAAACCGTCCGGGCCTTGCCGCACATCGCGGATGCGCTGGCGAAGCTCGGTGAGCAGTGTCTCACGGCGGAGCTCCTCCATCTTGTCGTTGAACAGGATGCGCTCCAGATGGCCGGTGCCGGGAATCTCGCCGGTGCGCAGCGAGCCGACGAAAACGTCGCCCTTCCATTTGGGAAATTTGTCGCCGGTGTAGAACGTCATGCCGGAGACGGCGATGGCGGGCATCCAGATACACCACCGGCGGCTCGAACCCGGCGTGGCCAGGAGGCGCAGATTGCCAGGGACCCTGGTACGTACGGCCGTAACTCACCAGCGGCCAGCCATAGTTGCGTCCAGGCTTCAGGATGTTGATTTCGTCGCCGCCATTGGGACCATTTTCGTTCTCCCACATCTCGCCGGTCCCGGGATGCACGGCCAGCCCGAGCGAGCTGCGGTGTCCCAGCGTGTAGACTTCAGGCCGATGGCCGGCTTGCCCCACGAACGGATTGTCGGGCGGGACGGAGCCGTCGTCGCGCAGACGCAGCACCTTGCCGCCAAGCGTGTTGGGATCCTGCGGATCGCGGCCGGTGGTGGTCATGTAGAGCATGCCGTCGCTGCCGAAGGCGATGCGCGAGGTGCTGGGTTCGGGCAAAACTAAAATATCCTTTACGTCAGTGAGCTCACTGCCATCCCAGCGTCCGCGCGCGATGGCTGTGGTTCGTTTGCCGCCTTCGAGCGGCTTGCTGTAGGTGAGATACAGAAGATGATTCTGGGCGAAGCGCGGGTGAAGAACGACGTCCATGTAGCCGTGGATGGCGCCCGGGTCGCCCGATTTTCCACCCCAAACGGAAGGGGGAGCTCCGGCGACAGGTTTGGGATCGAGAACGCCATTGCGAATGATGCGCAGGCGGCCGGGGCGCTCAGTCACGAGCATGCTGCCATCAGGAAGAAAGGCGAGGCAAAACGGATATTCGAGCCCCTTGGTGAGAACCGCGACGCGAATATTCTGCCCCTCGGCGGTGTCAAATTCCAGCGGGTGATCGGGCAACGGACGAGCGGCCAGACCGGTGGGCGCAACCGGAATGTTGTATTTGCTATTCCACTGGACCTTTTGCTGGGCGGAGGCGGCCGCGGTAAGGAGCGCAAGGCCGAACAGGGCGAGCGAACGTGGATTCTGCATACGAACCTTTCTGACGAATCGTATCGATCCTACATTCGGGGTGTGCTGAGTGTCAATTGTCACTCCTGGTTAATGTCGTAGGTCTCCAGCACCGGTTTCGGCCAGCCTTGCCTGGCGACCTTGAGCATGGCGCGGCCGATCTGCTCGGTGGTGGTTACGTACTTAGGGAAGCGCCCCTGCAAAACCGGGAGCAGCGGGCCGAGCAATGTGTAGAAGACGCGGTACAGCCTGGTCTTCGATTGGATGCCGTGCAGCGGAACGATCAGGCCGGGACGGAAGATGTAAGCGGCTTGGAATGGGAGACGCAGCAGGTGATTTTCGGTCTTGCCTTTGACGCGCGCCCACATGGAGCGGCCGCTGTTCGGAGCTGTCGGCGCCGGCGCCGGAGATATAGATGAAGGTCATGTTTGGATTCAGCTTCACCAGCACCAGCGCCGCGGCGAGAGTGAAACCGTAAGTGATGCGCTGGTAGTTTTCTTCGCTGATGCCGGCCGAAGAGACGCCGAGACAGAAGAAGCAGGCGTCGAAGCCGGAGAGCTGGTTTTCGATAGGCGAGAAATCGAGAAAATCGCCGTGCGGGAGTTCGCGAAGTTTCGGGTGCTGCTGGCCGGTGGCGTTGCGTAAGACGGCCACCACGCTTTCCACGTCCGGATCGAGCAGGCATTCGCGCAGCACGCCCTGGCCGACCATGCCGGTGGCGCCGAGCAGAAGAACCCGCATGTCTTATTAGAACTCGTTAGAACTCGGCTGGAATTTGCCGATCAGACGGTATGAGCTTGCGATTCCGCTTGGCCGTCCTGGTATTTTGGTGCCTTACGCCATTGGCGGCGCAAGAAGCGCCGTCGCCGCTTTTGAAAAGTGGCCAGCCTGTCGACTGGTGGTTTGTTTTCAAATTTAATGCAGCGTCGTTTCCAGGGTGCGGCGGCGCGCAGAGGACATGCCCATTCGGCGGCACGGTGGAACGGTATAAAAGCTTCAGCCAGCAGTTTGTATTTGCCAGCAGCGGGAATCCAACTTTGCAGCAGGGCGGCGGCTGCGTGGGCGACACCACTACCGATCCGCTAGGCGCTACGTTCGCGCAGGTATATAACGGCACGTTCTTCTATGTAATCTGGAACGATCAATTCTATGGCGATCCACTGAAGAACAAAGATGCGCCCGCGGGCCATTCCAAGGGCATGCTGGCGTGGAACAGCGCAGGAAGCGGAATGGTGATGCAGGTTTCCACGCCGTCCTGGCCGGCTTCGGGAAGTGCGAGCGAACCGCGCAAGACGGACGGAAATACGCTGGGATGCGTGGCGGACAACGACGTTTTAGTCAGCCAGCATTTTTTCGCACTGGCACTGAATAAGGACGATGTGGTGGCGGTTTTGAACGCGCTCGCCAACGCGAGCGTGGTGACGGACCCGACGAAACTGCAAATCGTAAACAACGGAGGGCCGGCCGACATTCAGGCGCTGGTGAATGGGCTGGGGAAAGTTTCGAAAAGCAAGACTGCCACGAAAGCCACTCTATCGAGCGGCGTGATGCTGCTGGCGAAACCGTCCGATCTGAACGTACCCGCCTGGCAGATGGTGTCCGCGATGTTGGGTGGCGAGCCGCTGCGGGCCGCGACATGGTGGGCTTCGCCCGAGATTCCTACTACCACGGCGGAAACGCCCATCCGGTGCTGGGACAAGTCGCTCGGAGCACCCGGCGCGGTGGAGATCGCGACGACCGGAACATGGCAGGCTACTACGCTTGGTTTCGAGGGCGTCGGCGAGCCGGATGGGAATCATGCCAAGATCGGCGTCGTCCACCGGCGCACATAGCTACACCATCTTCGGCGATCTGAACCAGCAAGGAACGCTTTCGGGGCCGCATTGCGACAGCAGCCAAAACGGGCGAGGCGGGCTATTCTTCGTCATCGAAGATCCGCAGCTATTCTCGAGCGTGCGCGATTTGCTTCAGGGCGAGAGCGCGCCATAATAGCTACCAATGTCCGCAGCATCTGCTTTACCCAGCGTGGTCCGGCAATTCCGGCTCGCGGCGCGGCCCGATGGGCTGCCGAAGGAATCCGATTTCAAGCTGGAGCAGGCGCCGCTCCCGGAGCCACAAGCCGGCGAGGCGCTGGTGAAGACTGTTTACCTCTCGGTGGATCCCTACATGCGGGGACGGATCACGGGCGTGCGGACCTACGCTGATCCTGTGAACATCGGCGAGGTCATCGTCGGCGGGGATGTCGGACAAGTGATCGAATCGCGCGCGCCGAATCTTCAGCCAGGTGATTTTGTGGCGGGTTATTGGGGCTGGCAGGACCATGCGGTGGCATCCGCCAGTTGGCTGCAAAAGCTGGACCCGCAAATCGCGCCAGTATCGACCGCATTAGGGCGTCCTCGGCATGCCGGGCATGACCGCCTACTTCGGATTCCTCGACATTTGCCATCCCAAGGCGGGTGAAACCGTGGTGGTTTCTGGAGCGGCCGGCGCGGTGGGATCGCTGGTAGGGCAGATCGCGAAAATCCAGGGCTGCCGCGTGGTTGGCATCGCCGGAGGCGACGACAAGATCCGCCATATGATCAAAGAGCTCGGCTTTGATGCCGGGTTCAACTATAAGAACACGCCCGATTACGCGGCGAAGCTCAAGGAACTGTGCCCCGGCGGGATCGATTGCTATTTCGACAACGTCGGCGGGGCGATCAGCGACGCGGTTTTCACGCTGCTGAATTCGTTCGGGCGCGTTTCCGTGTGCGGTCAGATTTCGCAATACAATCTGGCAAAGCCCGAGCCCGGGCCGCGGCTGCTGGGCCAGATCCTGGTGAGGCAACTCAAGGTGGAAGGCTTCATCGTCACGCGGTTTCAGCAGCGCTGGCCGGAAGGCATGGCGCAGATGGCGCGGTGGATTCGCGAAGGCAAGCTGCGCTATCGCGAAGAGATCGTGGAAGGCTTCGAGAACACACCGCGCGCATTCATCGACATGCTGGAAGGCAAGAACATCGGCAAGATGCTGGTGAAGGCCTGAGCGTTCGAGCCCGCGCCTACTTTTGAATCAGAAAGGCCTGGTACAAATAGATCGCGGCCATCACGAGCCCGATCGCGACCGTGATCATCGTCAGCGTTTTGCCCCAGCGGTCAATCGCCTTTAGTTTGCCTGCGAGCGCGACCTGCTCGGGAATCTGGCGCTCTTCTCCGGGGCCCAGATGAATCAGGTCCTCTTCGCTGGCAGAGATCAACTTTCGATACAGCGCCAAGCCGAGGGTTGCGATTGCGAGAATCGCCCAAATCACTATAGCGGGAGTCCAACCGGTGTCAGCCATTGTCTTCCACCTCCGCTACTGTGTGTGGCAATCTTGCAACCACTAAGGTCAGATCGGGCAGAGGTCCGCAAGAGGTTGAAATTGCAGCGATCGTGCTCAGGGGATCATCTTAGGAAGCGATCTATCCTGCGTGAAAATACTCAGGCCGCACGGACCAAACCGCAACGCAATCCGCTACGCCAGCAAATGCAGGCGCAGGAACGCCAGGATCTGGCGGATGATTTCGCGCGAGGTCTCGCTGTCGTGCATCACGTCGAAAGCGTGAGGGCCGCTGGGATGATTGGCGACGGTAAACGGCAGATTCGCGGCCAGGGCATGGGTGATGAAGCGGTCGAGCGTTTCGTTCAGATGAGGCACTTCGTCGCAGCCCCCTCTCGCGATGAACAACGGCACGTCCGGTGGGAGGTCGCTGAACGGATTTTCCCGCCGTTGGATTGGCGAACCTCCACATCTTGGCGGCTTCGGCCACTCCGGTTGCCCCATCCAGATCGAGCGTGACGCCGTAACAGAGCGCGGCGCATTTGAGATCCGATTTCTGCATCAGCAGCGCCAATGCCCGCGGAACATTGCCGGAGCAGGACCACAAGCCGATGCGCCGCTCGTCGACTCCGAGCGCTTCGGCGTGCTCGCGAATATATTGGACCAGCCGGTCGAGATCGCCCATGGGTTCTTGATTTTCGTAGGTGATGCCGATCAGACCGGAGGCCGCAACCAATTTCGCCCAGGTAATGTACGACTCCATGTCTTTAAACTTGCAGCCGAGCATCCGTTCGGCGCCTAAGTCGGAATATCCGACCACGAAAATCACGGCCGGGAATCGCGTGCCGGGTTTCCACTCCGGGGGACGATACAGATCCAACGTGAGGGGATGGGCGTCGCTGGTTTGATAAGGGATGTCGCGTTGGATGGTGACGGCGTCCATGCCGGGGACATGGTAGACCACCGGCTTGCTCGCAGCCTCGCCGCGCTGGGTCTGGGGCTTGGCGAGCGGCCAGAAGATTTCGGTCTTCCAGTCTTTGGGATCGGGATAATCGGCCGGATCGGTAGTATAGGATTCCCAGGGCGCTCCGGCTGGCGTGAGCCCTTCGGCCTGGATCCATTGCTGGATGGCGGCGTGGGCCTCGTTGAGCTTATCGTAGGAACCAGCGTGCGTGGTGGTGGCGACGAACCCACCGGGTAATATGCCGGCCCGCACGTCTGCATCACAGGAGGTTTCGCAGCAAAGGGCTGTAACCGGCATTCCCGCCTCGATGGTCCACAGCCCCGGTCCCCATTCCAGGTAACGGGTGAGCGGCTGACCGGCCAGCGCAATGCCGTTTTGCTGCGCGTGCGCGAAAACATAGCCGAGCACTTCGGCCAGCGTGGCGGCCACCTCGGACGGCTTGACACGCCTCTTGACCATCAGCACCGGCTGCGCTGCGATTTCCTTTTTCGCGATGGAATACTTCATGTGATCCTGTCTCCGATCTCCCGTCCTGGTAAGTTTGAAAAAACTTGATGCAAGGCGCCACGCGATGAATCACGCCTGAGTGTTCCCGCGCCTCCGCCGCTTCTACTCCGCCGGCAAACCCGCGGGCGCGATAGGTGCTGGGCGTCATCCCGAAGCGCCTGCGAAACGCCCGGCAAAACGCCTCGTGGCTCTGGAATCCACAGGCCAGCGCAATGTCGAGCACCGAGTCGGCGGTGGTGAGCAGCATCGCCGACGCGCGCGCCAGCCGCAGCCGCAGCGTGAACTGCTTGGGCGTTTCTCCGGCGGCGGAGGAAAACATCCGATGCAAATGAAACGCCGACAAACCGGCTTGATCGGCCAGCGCGGTGAGCGACAGGTCTTCGTCCAGGTGCGCGGCGGCGAAGGCGATCACCGGCTGCACTTGTTTGAGCGGCGTTTTCACTTCCTTATGAATTTAGCCTGTGGACGAGGCCGCTTGCTTGACAATTCTTGCGGTGTTTAAATAACCACTGGCACCCCGAAGGAGATTCCCCATGAGAAGTTCGACGTTATTGATGCAGCTTTCCGCCGCCCTGTGCGGTATGGCTGGCCTGGCGTTTGCGCAATCCGCCTGCGAAAATCTGAAGTCGCTCACCATCCCAGGCGTAGAGTTTACGGCGGTGGAAAGCGTGGCCGCCGGGCCCTATCTGCCTCCGCCGCGTGCAGGCCTGGCAGCCGGCGGACCGGCGCCACAAGCCGGACGCGCGGTTCAGCCGCAGATGCTCCCGGCGCACTGCCGGGTGGCCGCGACATTGAAGCCCTCATCGGACTCCGACATCAAGATGGAGCTGTGGATGCCCGTGGAGAACTGGAACGGCAAGTTTCAGATGGTGGGCAACGGCGGATGGGCGGGTATTATCAGCTTCCCGCAGATGGCCGCGGCGCTGCGCGAAGGCTACGCCACATCGTCCACCGACACCGGGCACGAGGGCGGCAATGGCATGTTCGCGCTGGGGCATCCGGAAAAAATCGTCGATTTCGGATGGCGTGCCGTACACGATACCGTGGTGCAGTCCAAGGCTCTGATCAAAGCATTCTATAGCGAAAGCCCGAAATATTCCTATTGGAACGGCTGCTCCACAGGCGGGCGCCAGGCTTTGGTGGAAGTGACCAAATTCCCCGACGATTTTGATGGCGTGCTGGCGGGAGCGCCCGCAAATCCGCACATCCATCTGCACGCGGCCGGAGTGGAACGATCCATCGAGATGATGAAGAATCCGGAAGGGGCGCTGTCGCAGGCCAACGTCGAGGCGCTGCATAAGGCCATTCTTGCGAAGTGCGATGCGCAGGACGGCGTGAAGGATGGGCTGATCGGCGATCCCACCAAGTGCCATTTCGATCCCGCTTCCCTGCTCTGCAAGGGCGAAGAATCGGACGGCTGCCTGACGGCGGCCCAGGTAAGAACGGTGAAGATTGAGTTCGGCGACGTGAAGGACAAGAAGGGCGACATCATCTGGACCGGATTCGAGCCTGGCGGAGAATTGCAATACGCCGCGCTGAAGCACATCCCGACGGCGCCCGGCGGGGGCTGGGACAGCATTCGGATCCTGGGGCATCAGGATGCCGATTACGATTTTCACAAGTTCGATTTAGATAGCGATGTGGCGCTGGCGGACAAGTCCGGCATCGATACGCACATCACGGATCTCGCGCCCTTCAAAGCCCATGGCGGAAAGCTCTTGCTGTACCACGGCTGGGCGGACCAGGCCATCCCGCCCGGCAACACGGTGAATTTTTATAGCGCGGTGCTTCAGAGTATGGGGCCGGATCAAAGCGATTGGCTGCGGCTATTCATGATTCCGGGCATGCAGCATTGCGTCGGCGGCCAGGGCACGGATCAGTTCAACAAGATGGCAATCATCGAGCGCTGGCGCGAGGACGGCCAGGCGCCCAATCGCATTGTTGCGGCGCACGTGAGCAATGGGCAGATCGATATGACCCGGCCGTTGTGCCCTTATCCGCAGGTGGCCGTGTACAAGGGGAGCGGCCTCACCAACGACGCGGGCAATTTTACTTGCAAAGCGAACCCGCAATGAGGTGCTACTTTTTAGCGAGGTGTTCATCTTAGGTACATGCCTAAGATCATTCGCTTCCACAGCATCGGCGGTCCTGAAAATCTGAGACTCGAAGATGTGCCCTCGCGCTCGCCCGGTGAAGGCGAGGTGAAGCTGCGGGTGCAAGCGGTCGGTTTGAATCGAGCCGAAGATTTGTACATGCGCGGGTTTTACATGGAGATCCCGGAGTTGCCGTCCCGGATTGGATATGAGGCTGCGGGAGTGGTGGAAGCGGTAGGACCCGGAGTGGATTCCGGCTGGGTCGGAAAGCAAGTTGCCACCATTCCCGGTTTCTCGATGAGCAAGAACGGCGTGCTGGGCGAAGAAGCGATTGTGCCCGAAACTTCGCTGGGCGAGTACCCGGCCAGGCTTTCTCCCGTGGAGGCTGCGGCTATCTGGATGCAATATCTGACGGCGTATGGCGCGCTGGTGACGTTCGGCGGATTAAAGCGCGGCGATTTTGTTCTGATCACCGCAGCATCCAGCAGCGTTGGACTGGCGGCCATTCAAATCGTGAATGCCGAAGGCGCGATCCCGATTTCGGCAACTCGAAAATCCGACAAACGCGCTCAACTGCTCGCGCTGGGTGCGCCGCATGTTATCGCTACTGAGGAAGAAGATCTCGCCGCGAGAGTGAATGACATCACTAGCGGCAACGGCGCCCGCCTGATTTTCGATCCGGTGGGCGGACCAAGTCTCGAAAAACTGGTGGAAGTTGCGGCGTACCAGGGAATCGTTTTCCTTTATGGGTTGCTCTCCATGCAGCCCACGCCATTTCCGGTAAGACCCGTGCTCAGAAAAGGGCTCACGCTGCGGGGCTACTCGCTGCACGAGATCCGCCGGGATTCGCAATTGTTGAAGGCATCCAAACAGTATGTGTTTGATCGGCTGGCGGACGGGCGATTTCTCCCGAAGATCGCCAAGACGTTTTCATTGGCGCAGTCGAAAGAAGCTTACGAATATCTGGAATCGAACCAACAGGTAGGCAAAGTAATCATCACGGTTTAGACGGCCCGGGCCGGATCATCGACCCGGGTCCTCGTCCAGGGTGTGGAACTACATTCTATGCGGCACGGTGGTGCCGGACGAGCTTCGGGATCCCATCGTGGATGCCATCATCGACAGCACGAAGGCGACGGCGCCAACGCACAAGCTGTTGATAAAACGGCCTTTTTCGGTGCTATAGCCGAAGATCCAGGGTGAGAAGAATACCCAAACCGACAAAACCACACTGAGCCAGCTCAAATTCGCCGCGTTGCGCAGGCTGCTGCCCAAGCAAATTGCGGCAACGATCGCGAGCACGCCACCAATGATCCAACTGTTCCATGCATTTGCCATATGGTATGCGCCGTACACCCAGGGCGACACAAAGAACCATAGGGCCACCAGCAAGGTTAATCCAGAGGCCATCCTGATGGAGTCATTCGAAGAATGATCAACTTGATTCGGTACCATAACTTTCACTCTCCTAATTGTTGGATGGCGGTTGGACTCAATTCGCAGAAAGGTAACAGTGACGTTTTTTGAACTTCCGCCGGTGGAATTTCGTCTTAGCCGGTAATCGAGTCAAACGGAGGCTAGATGCTGAAGTCCTTACGACATGCTCTGCGGCTGTTGCGTAAAGCTCCGGGATTCACGCTGGTGAGTATCTGCTCGCTCGCCATCGGGATTGGCGCCACCTCGGCGATGTTTAGCTTTGGCGACGCTTTGCTGTTGCGTCCGCTGCCGGTTCCTGAGCCCAGCCGAATCGCGGCGGTTACCACGTCCAGCGGCCAGGTGTTCGCCAACACCGCGTTATCATACCCCGATTACCGCGACTTTCGCGACGGCAACCGTAGCTTTGACGGAATGCTGGCGGCTTCTGGGGGGTCGTTCGGCTTTAAACCAAACCCAACGGTGCTGCCCAAGATCGCGTTTGGGATGTATGTTTCAGGCAACTTCTTCCGGGTGCTGGGCGTGCAACCGGTTCTTGGACGCGCTTTCCTCGACACCGAAGACCAGGCCGTGGGGCGCGACGCGGTAGTGGTGCTGGGCCATGATTTTTGGGTGCACCAAATGAACGGCAATCCATCCGTGGTGGGTTCCACCATCTGGCTCAACAGCGTTCCGTTTATCGTGATCGGCGTGGCTCCCGAGGAGTTCACCGGCATCGATCAGTTTGTCAAGTACGCGATGTTCGTTCCGCTGGCGATGTCGCCACGGATGGGCGGCACCAGCCTTCTGGAGAAGCGCGACGTGCGTTGGCTCACGGTGAAGGGCCATCTGAAGCCGGGAGTAACCATCGCGCAGGCCAGCGCGGATCTGGCCAGCATCGGGGCGCGGCTGGAGCAGATGTATCCGGACACCAATCGCGGCCATCATGTGGACGTTCAGACCGAAATTCAGATGCGGATCCGGCAGTCGCCCCCGAACGCGGCTTTGGTGGTGATGCTGCTTTTGCTGGCGTTCTGCGTTTTATTGGTGGCTTGCGCCAACGTGACCGGTCTTCTGCTGAGCCGCGCGCGGGCCCGCTCGCGTGAGATGGCGGTGCGGCTGGCGATCGGCGCGGCGCGTGGAGCGCTGATCCGGCAATTGCTGCTCGAGAATCTGCTCTTGGCGCTGGGGGGCGGCCTGGCGGGGGTGGCTGTCGCTTATGCCGGGACCAGCTTCTTCAACAGCATTCCCATTCCGGTGGATGTGCCGCTGGCGTTTCATGTTTCGGTGGACGGAAGGATGTTGCTGTTCACCATCGGCGCGTCGCTGATCAGCACGTTTCTGTTCGGCCTGACGCCTGCGCTGCAAACCACGCGCCTGGATCTTGTTTCATCGCTCAAGGCCGCCGATGCGGATAGCGCGGGCAAGCGGCGCCTGTGGGGCCGCAACTCTATCGTAGTGTGCCAGGTGGCGCTTTCGCTCGTCCTGTTGATTGTTTCGGCCGTATTGCTGGAGGGCTTCCGCGGCGAGCTGTTGGCAGGGCCGGGCTTTCGTATCGACCGGCTGTACATGACGAGCTTTGATACTACGCCCGTGCACTACACCGAAGACCAAACGCGCCGCTTCTACAAGGACCTTTTGGAGAAAGCCCGGAGTGCACCAGGAGTGCGTTCGGCGGCCCTGATATCGGGGATTCCGCTGCTCGGTGGCGGCGGCATCACCATGGTTCCGGAAGGCTATACGCTGCCGGCCAATCAGGAATCCATCTCAGTTCCGAATTTCTACGTGAGCGACGGCTACTTTGCCAGCGGAGGCATCCCCATACTGCAAGGGCGCGGGTTCCTGGAATCGGATCGCCAGGACACGCCTCTGGTTGCGGTGGTGAACGAGCAGTTCGCCCATCACTATTGGCCTGGTCAGAATGTGTTGGGAAAACGGTTCCACATGAAATCGGCTACCGGGCCTTTGGTGCAGATTGTGGGGCTCGCGAAGATGGCGAAATATTTCTGGATCGCGGAACCGCCGCAGGATTTCATTTATCTGCCCTACACGCAGGAGAAGAATGCAGCTATGACGCTGATGGCTGAAAGCGACGCTCCCGACGCCGCGACGCTCGCGCCGGTGGTGCGCGACGTGGTGCGCGGAATCGATCCTGACATGCCGGTTTCCAATGCGCGCACCATGCAGGATTACTATACGCAGCGCGCGGTGAAGACGCCCGACATCATTGCCGAAAGTGTTGCGGGCTTAGGCACCATGGGGTTGATTCTCTCCATGGTGGGCTTATATGGGCTGATCTCTTATTCCGTCAGCCGGCGGCGGCGCGAGATCGGCATTCGCATGGCCATCGGAGCGGATCGGCAAAAAGTGATTCGCATGATCCTCGGGCACGGTCTGGTGCTGGGATCCATTGGCGTGGCATTGGGCTTGATCGCGAGCTTCTTCGCTTGCCGCGCGGTGATTACCGTAGCTTGGGTGGCCACTTTTGATCACCTGAACTACGCGCTGTTTCCAGCCATTGCCATACCACTGCTGTTGATTACCGTAGCGGCAACGTATGCACCCGCGCGCCGGGCATCGCTGGTAGATCCGATGCGGGCGCTCCGAGACGAATAAGTGAGTAGCTATCGAGCCAATCGGGAATGTGGCGAGTGCTGGGCGATCTGTCAGGAACTCGCGCGGGCTTCGCAGGCCATCACCGAGGAGGCACGGCGGGCTGTGCTCGATTCCGGTAAAAGCCTTCCGGAAGTTCACGCTGAATGGCTGTCGTCCATGACGGAGATGTTCCAAGATGAGTATCGCCTTGCCGAATGGAGCGAAGCTCACCCCAGACTCGCCGAGGCCCTGGCGAAAAAGGCAGGCCATGAGCACATGACCGGCCACTCCGTCTTTTTGGCCTTCCCGCCGCGGACATAGGCGCAGCGAACCGTGCGTGCTCGAATGGAACACGGTACCCTTGGGATTTAGGGAGGACACCTTGTCCATTCGACCAGTAAAGCGGCTCATTAAATCGAAACCGACGCTCGAGGGCGCCGGCGTGCATCTGCGGCGCGCGTTCGGTTTCGGCAACACATCGGATTTCGATCCTTTTCTTCTGCTCGACGATTTCCGCAATGATGTTCCCGACGATTATCTGGCGGGCTTTCCATGGCATCCGCATCGCGGGATCGAGACCATCACCTACGTGCTGGCGGGAACCGTGGATCACGGCGACAGCATGGGGAACCAAGGCACCATCGCAGCCGGCGACGTGCAATGGATGACGGCGGGCCGCGGGATCATCCATCAGGAGATGCCCAAGGGCGATCAGACCGGGCGCATGCACGGCTTTCAGTTGTGGGCGAATCTTCCCGCCTCGCTCAAGATGACGGAGCCGCGCTATCAGGAAGTGAAGGCCCCTGAGATTCCCCTCGTCACCGATGACGACGGCACTGGCGTGCGGATTGTGTGCGGCAGCTTTTGGGGCAAGCGCGGGCCGGTGGATGGAATCGCGGCCGATCCCATGTATTTGGACGTATCGGTGCCGCCGGGAAAGCGGAAGGTGCTGCCGGTGGAGACCACACGGCACGCCTTCGCGTATGTTTTCGCGGGCGACGGAAAGTTCGGCAACGCGTCGGGTCCGCTGGCCGTTCCGACGGAGGGTGTGGGATGGCTGGATACGGCGCCGCCCACCGATGCGGACAACCGGTCGCTGGTGTTGTTCGACCAGGGCGACGAACTCACGGTGCAGGCGGGCGAGGAAGGCATCCGGTTTTTGCTGGTTTCCGGACAGCCATTGCAAGAGCCGGTGGCGTGGTACGGCCCGATCGTGATGAACACGCAAGATCAGCTACGCAAGGCGTTCGACGAATTGGAACAGGGGACGTTTTTGAAGGTGGCTGGCAATTAGCGGCCGGTCGTACGATTCCTTGAGCCCAAAGAGGTGCCGACACGAATGTCGGCACGGCACGCAAAAGTGCGTGCGCCACAAAACAGCTCCTATTTTTATTCCTTCGGCGCGTATTCGTTCACGAACAGATTAGCAATCGGGTCGATGTGCGCTTCCACCAGATGGCCGCCATGCACGGTCCCATCCACCAGCACGAAAACCACGTGAGCGTGGAAGACCGGCTTGCCTTTTTGCACCGTGATCTCGCCCTGCAATGAGACCAGCTCGCCTTTCTGATCGATATTGAAGCGCTTGAACGCGCCCTTAGTCGGGATCGTAAGCCGAGACCACGGCGGAGCTGATGCCGCCCAGCCCGCGAACTTCGCTGGTCTTGAGATTGTTCTTCTCGGCGAAATCGGTCATGCCCGACATCAATTCGTCGCCGGCGCTGAAGTGCACGCAGGAACGTGCGCGACGGGAGAGCCGGCAGTACGTCGACCTTCATCTTCGGCGCCATGCCGGGCTTGATGGGAGTGACGCGCGGGAGATAGTTCGGGTCGTCCACCGAGGCGCGCTGGGCCGGGGCCGAGGATTGACCGCTCAGCAGGAAAGCGAACGCCAGCGCAGCAGCGCAGGCGAAACAGATGGCGAATTTCCGATTCATTTTCCGACCCCCAAATTTTCGTAGTATTTCACCTGATTGCCGCTGATGGCGACGATGTCGGGACGGCCGTCGCCATTGATATCGGCGACGACCACGCCCGATCCGGCCATCATATTCTTGTCGATCAGCTCATGACGCCACTGCGTACCGGCGTCGTCTTCCGAATAGAAGATATGAACGCTGGCGGGAGTTGGCCGGCCGCGATTGGTGACGTCCACGGCGACGATGTCATCGCGCCCGTCGCCGTTCAAATCGCCAACCGCCATTTCGTGTCCTTGAATGAAGCCCTTGAAAATCACGTTGCGCTGCCACTGTCCGCCCTTGTTGGTGTAGACGACAATTTCGTCGCCGTGCCAGGGTTCCTGCGCCGCGAGAAAGCGCTTGCCTTTGATGTAGAGCGGATAGACGTCGTTGCTGCCTTTGGTCATTCCGCCCGCGCCCGGCACGTCCCTCGGCTCGTCGCCTTTCGCAAGCTGTTTGCGCGCGAATTTCAACTTATCGCCGTGGCCGGATGGCGTGTAGAGCACGATGCCGTCGAAGCCGGCGATCATCAGGTCGTCCCGTTTGCCCGGATTCCATTTCACAGCATGCAGATGATGAACAACGCCATAGAGGGTGTCATCCACGGTCTCTCTCTTCCAAGGCTCATCCAACTTGGAGGGCACGCGCCAATAAAGGAGCGGCACATTGTCGTGATACTTCGGATCTTCCCAGCCCTTCAGTCCGATGAACGGCGCCATGACGATTTCTTTTTTGCCGTTCCCTTCCAGGTCGGCCCAGGTGACGCGATGCGCGGTGGGAACGGCGTCCACTAAATAGGACTTCCACATTTGCTTGGGATCGCCCTGGCTCTTGACCAGCCAGACAGAGCCCTTGCTCTTTTTGGGGTCCTGGCCGAAATCGCTCAGCAGCGCGAACTCGGGGATACCATCGCCGTCGATGTCGGCTGCCGACGCCCAGAGCATCGCGCGTTTATCGTTGAGCATGACGTGCCGCTCCCAGCCGGGGTTCTCATACCAGGCGAGTTCGGAGCCGCCCGCGGCCACCGGGATGATGTCGAGCTTCCCGTCGTGATTCACGTCGGCGACCGCCACGCTGTACCCTCCCCGCAGATCGCCGGCGATGAGATGAGTGCTGAACTGCACCGATGAGGACGGCGCGGTGGAGGCGGTGAGGGCGATGGTCGCGATGCCGGCCCGCGGCCAGGGCCAGGGAGAGAATTATGGCGATGCGCTTGGGAGGGAAAGTCATTGGGAGGGCTCCATAACGCCTCTATGATATAGCAACCGGAATTCAAGAATTTTGCGAACGGAATGCGGATTGGCACGTATTACATGTACATGGGAGGTCGCCATGCTCCGTTTGCTGATCTCGATGTTCGCCTGCGCTGCCCTGCTTCCCGCCGTCGACCCGGGCAACCACGTCCACAAGTCGGTCCCGGTTGATTCGGCCACCCGTTTGGTATTGACCGCCGACGTGGGTGGGATTCGTGTTGAACCGGGTTACGGCAAGAGCGTGGACGTGGAGGTTTCCTTCCACGGCACTCCGCCTTCCCAAGCCGAGTACGACCGAATGCTGCGCGATTTCAGGCTGGACATCACACAGCAAGGTTCGGACGTCCGCGTCAACGGCGCGTTTCACGATGGCTGGGTGCCGATCCTGGCATTCTTTCCCTTCTTCGGCAACCATTCCCTGTGCCGCAACTGGCAGTGCCTGGAATATGGGAGCTGGTTGCGGTATGTGGAATATCGCGTGACGGTGCCGGAAAAATTCAACGCCGATGTGGAGACCTGGTCCGGTCCAATTTTCATCAGCAACCTGAAGGGCGAAGTGAACGCCCACACTTCCGGCGGCTCGCTGAGTTTTGAGGGCGTGGAAGGGCAAGTCAATGGCAGCACCGCAGGCGGCCCAATCACGCTGACGGGCGGTAATGGGCGCGCCATAGTGCGTACTTCGGGAGGTGGCATCAAAATACACGAAGCGGCCGGAAACGTGGATGCGTCCACCAGCGGAGGCCCGATTTCTATTGAGCGGAACTTAGGCCGGGTGCGGGCACGCACGTCCGGCGGCGGCATCTGGATCAAAGACGCCTCCGGTGCGATTGACGCCTCGACGTCCGGTGGCGGCGTGACTGCGTCGCTGGTGGGGCAGCCAAAAGAAGAATCCCGCCTGTCCACATCCGGAGGCAGTATCTATGGTGAGCCTCAGTAGAAACATCCACGTGGATCTCGATGCCTCCGCCAGCGGGGGAACGGTATGGACGGACTTTCCTGTGCACCATCAGCGGCAATCGAAATCCGGGCGAACTCCACGCGCCTTTGAACGGCGGTGGACCTCGGCTCTATTTGCACACCTCCGGCGGTGGGATCGCCGTGCGCCATGCCGACTAACTTGATCACCTTAGTGGTGGCTCATCAGGAACCAGATCACAATTAAAATACCGGGTACGCCCAGCACCCACGCGATTAAATACCTCATTGGACCTCCTCTCGATGGGCCACTCCAGCATTTAGCGGGCCTTTATGCGTCCTTTGGCTGATTCGGTGTTCCAGGTGCACGGTGATTTCGCGGGAAAGGACAATCCAATGAAGGACAGTACAAGAGATCAAATGCAAGGTAAGGTGCATGAGGCCAAGGGTAAGATCAAAGAGCAAGTGGGTAAACTCACTAACAACCCCAACTTACAAGGCGAAGGCCAGGACGAAAAGCTGGGCGGTAAGATTCAGAAGAAAATTGGGCAAATCGAGAAAGTGCTGGAGAAGTAAGTCCGGGATGAATGCGGTTGGCCGCGATCAGGCCTCACATCTTAAGGAACTTTTACAGCTTCAGGAAGAAACTGCGAACACGCCCGGTGTCCAGCAATAACGGCCATCCAGGCGTACAGGCGCTGGCCCCGATCGCGTAGATGTTGTGCTGAGATCCAGGCCAGCGTGTGATTCGTCACAAAGACTTTTTCGACATTCCTCGGTGCTTTCCTGGCGGGTGGCCTGCCCGGAGCGCGGCGGCTCGGATAAGAAAATACCCGGCGACGGAACCATTTCAGGGTAATGTCCGTATGCCGATCAGCACCGCGGGAGCGATCTACCCTGGAATTCTGCACGACCATACAATATCGAGGCCGCTGGTTCGTCTTCCAAAGTGGATGGAGGATGTGCTGAGCGTTGCAACCGGGCGTGACGAGTTGTCGAGCGGCCAAAACCGGTCCCTGTCCAACATCGTTCAACGCGAGTCCCGGCGCCTATATCAATTCATTCGAAAACGCGTGGCAGATCCAGGCGACGCCGAAGACATCCTGCAGGAAGTCTTCTATGAATTGATACAGGCGTACCGGCTGATGCAACCGATCGAGCAGGTGGGCGCCTGGCTTTACCGCGTCGCAAGAAACCGCATCATCGATCGGCTCCGCAAGCAAAGGCTGGGCCCGGGGAGTGAGATTCCGGCGGGCACAAGCCAGGAAGAGCCCCGCACACTCGAAGACTTGCTTCCGTCGCCCGACGCCGGGCCGGAAGCCGCCTATGCCCGGAGTGTGCTGTTCGAAGAACTGCAGTCTGCCATCGACGAGCTTCCGGAAGAACAGCGCAGTGTGTTCGTGGCACACGAGCTGGAGGGCCGCAGCTTTAAGGAGATCGCCCAGGAAACGGGGCTAAATATCAACACTCTGCTGTCGAGGAAACACTATGCGATTGTTCATTTACGGCGGCGTCTCAGAGCAATTTACGAAGAGTTCATCAGTGAGTGAGGTAGAAAAATGAAAGCGCGATGGTTAATCAGGGGAGTGAAAATCGCGGTGATCGCGATGGTGGCACTCGCCGTCTTCGGATTCATCGTGATGAGCCTGTGGAATTGGCTGGGGCCGGCGGTATTCGGGGCGCGGACCATCACCTTCTGGCAGGCGCTCGGAATCCTGGTTCTGAGTAAGATCCTGTTCAGCGGTTTGGGCCGGGCGGCCAGGTCTGGGTGGACATTGGAGAGGCCGAATGAGGGATCGATGGGCGCAGATGACGCCCGAAGAGCGCGAAAGATTCCGGCAGGGTATGCATAGCCGCTGCGGCCGTGGCGGCGCCGCTCCCGAAGAGCTCGGTGAAAGAACATGACGGCAGCAGCGCCGAGTTGGAACGCTCAGCGTGCCGCGGAGAGCCGCGCTGTTCATCAACTGTTGGACCACCCGCGCGTGTTCGACGACCCGCTCGCCGTCGCGATTGCCGGCGGAGAAATCAGGGCGCCGGAATCGCGGAGCGCGGAGATGCGCCACCAGCGCGCTCTCATGGCGGCACGGAGCCGATTCGCCGAAGATGAGCTGAGAGCCGCGGTGGCGCGCGGCGCGAGCCAATACGTGATCCTGGGCGCGGGGCTGGATACGTATGGCTATCGCAGTGGGAATGCGAATCTGCGAGTGTTCGAGGTGGACCATCCCTCGACACAATCCTGGAAGCGGACACGACTGAAGGCGGCTGGAATTGCGATGCCGCCTTCACTGGTTTTCGTGCCTGGCGGCTTCGAAATGCAAAGCCTTCCGGCGCTGCTCGAGAGCGCCAGATTTCAAGCCGGCGAAGTCAGTTTCTTTTCCTGGCTCGCCTTTTCCGCTTATGTGAGCGTGCAAGCCACACTGGCAACGCTGGCTTTTATCGGATCGCTGCCTGCCGGAAGTGGTGTGGTGTTCGACTATACTGCCCGCCGATCTTGGTCTGATCGGGCGTCTGATCCGGCGCTAGATTGGGTGGAAGAAACGGCGATGGAGGCCCTCGCCAGTCGATTCGGATCGGATGATCAATCGCAACAAAAGTTCGTTGATTCTCGCGCGCTAGACAAACTGCTGAGATCCGCGGGATTCCAGCAGGTGGACGACCTGGCAGCGCCGGAAATTGATAAGCGCTACTTCCACAATCGGGCCGACGGACTGCGGGTGACCCCTGGGCTGGCGCACCTGGTAAGTGCTCGCGTATAAGTCAGCCCCCGGCACGCTTCAATTTGGATATGAAATGATTTGGTATACAAATCAACTCCGAGGCCTTCCTTATGAAACGCCGACTGCTGATACTCGCGCTACTGATTCCCATCGCCTTCGTCATCTGGTGGGAAGAGCGCCCTCGCCCGCAGACCATCGTGCTCACCGGCACCGTGGATGGCAACGAAGTGGTGGTGGGGAGCAAGATCACAGGCCGCATCCTGAGCCTGGCGGTGGACGACGGCCAGTGGGTCAAGGCGGGCGACCTGATCGCGGTCCTGGATCAGGACGAACTGCGTGCCGACCGCGGCGCCGCGGGTCACGCCATCGCGCAGGCTCGCGCCAATGCGCAGCAAGCTGCCGCACAGACGGAGTTGCTGGAAAGTACGCTGCCGACGAAAGTTCAACAGTCCAGCGCGCAGGTTGAGCAGACCCAAGCACAACTGCAGCAGAACCAGGCGCAAGTGGCCCAGGCTGAAGCGCAATTCCAACAGGCGCAGGCGCAGGTTGCACAAACGCGGGCGGCGGTTGCCAAGGCTCAGGACAATTTCAATCGCATTCGGCCGTTGGTGGAGCGGGACATCAACCCACCGCAGGATTTGGTCTCGGCCCGATCGGACCTGGATTCGGCCAAGGCCAACCAACAGGCGGCGGAAGCGGGAGCGGAGGCAGCGCACCGTGCAGTGGCATCGGCGCAAGCCGGCGTGGAGGCAACGCAACGCGCCGTGACGGCAGCGCGGGCCGCACTGTCCGATGCCCGCGAGCAGGAGCGCCAGGTAACGGTGCAGCAACGCCAAACCGATGCCATGCGCGCGGCCGAAGCGCAAGCTGTATCGAACGCCGCGGCCGCCGAGGCCCGCCTTGGACAGACCCAGATCTTAGCGCCCGCCAGCGGGATCGTCACCTTGCGCGCAGCGCGGCAGGGCGAAGTGGTGAACCCCGGCAATCCGATTGTCACGCTGTTCGATTTGAGCTCCACGTGGGTGGATGCCGACGTGGAGGAAACTTACGCCGATCTTATCTCGATGGGACAAATGTTGCGCGTGC
Source organism: Bryobacterales bacterium (assembly GCA_963713415.1). Classification (GTDB taxonomy): domain Bacteria; phylum Acidobacteriota; class Terriglobia; order Bryobacterales; family Bryobacteraceae; genus Palsa-89. The sequence goes on from CAVQLV010000004.1 coordinate 1,732,451, forward strand.
GCTTGCCCTCTGGCGCGGAAATCAGTGGTCCGGTGATCTACAAAGCCGTGGAAGCCGATTTCGCCACGCAGCGCGACGTCAGCCGCACTAAGCGCGACATCAAAACCGTTGCCATACGGGTACGCGTCGCGAATCCGGATGGAAAACTCGCGCTGGGCATGACGGCCTGGGTGATGCTGCCGGTACCGGCTTTGCCGCCGCGGCCGCCGGTGGACACCAAGGATTAGCCGTCATGGAAAAGCAAAGCCGGTCCTCCGATGAGGTCACCATTAATGATGGGGTCGCCATGAATGACGGCACCGCGATCAATGTGGAAGGGATCACCAAGCGGTTTGGCGCGATCCTGGCCGTCGACAATGTAACTTTCTCCGTACAGAGCGGCGAGATCTTCGGCTTCCTCGGGCCGAACGGCGCGGGCAAGAGTACGCTGATCCGCATGCTGACCACGTTGGTGCCACCCACCCGCGGTACCGCGATCGTGGCGGGGCACGATATCATTCGCCGATCCCAACGCCGTGCGCTGCAACATCGGCGTCATTCCGCAGAACATGACCAGCGATCCGGAACTTACCTGCGCCGAGAATATCGGGATTCACGCCCGGCTGTTCGGCATTACCGGCGCGGCGCGGCGCCAGCGCACTCAGGAGCTTCTCGAAGCCGTAGGGCTTGCCGACCGCGCCAATGCGCTTGCTTCCACGCTCTCGGGCGGCATGCGAAGGCGCCTGGAAATCGCACGCGGCCTGGTGCATAATCCGCAAATTCTGTTCCTGGACGAACCAACCACGGGCCTGGATCCCGTGTCGCGGATCTCAGTGTGGGAAATGATCACGCATCTGCGGGTGCAAGAAGGGCGCACGCTCTTTCTCACCACGCATTACATGGACGAGGCGGACCGCCTGTGCGACCGGCTCGCCATTGTCGACAAGGGCAAGGTGGTGGCTATGGATACACCCGTCTCGTTGAAATCGTCGGTGCCGGGCGCGAGCCGAATCGAAATTCAATTTGATCCCGATCTCCCCAACGGCGCGGCCGACCTGGAGCGGCTGCCCGCCGTCAAGGCGGTGCGTGCGCTGGGCTCGTCCACCTATCGCGTGTCGAGCGACCGCGGGCCGGCGTCGGCGCAGGAACTGATTGAACTGGCGCGCGATCTCAATCTGGAATTAAAGGCTCTCTCGGTGCAATCCACTACTTTGGACGACGTGTTCCTGCATTACACCGGCCACGGCCTGATGGAGATGACGGAGTCCGCCGCTCCCGTGGCGAGCGGCACACAAGGAGGCCGCCGATGAAGCGCGCACTTGCTTTAGTCGAGCGCGATATGCGCAAATTTCGCCGCAGCCCGGCGCTGATTTTTGCCTCGCTGGTGCTCCCGCTGGTGCAGTTGGTGATCCTGGGCAACGCTTTCGGAGGCAATATCAAGAACACGATTCTGGGCGTGGTCAACCTCGATCGCGGACCCGAATCGGTGGATGTGCTGGAGCGCGTCCGTGCGGTGGGCGCCAACGCCCGCACCTTCCTGCCCACCGATTACGCCGACGAGGGCGCGGCGATCGGCGATTTGCGCAAGGGGCGGCTGGACGGAGTGTTGATCATTCCGCAGCATTATTCGCGGGACTTGCTGGAGCAGCATCAGCCTCACTTGGCGCTGATTACCGACAATACCGATCGCTCGGTGGCCGGCGCGATCGGCGATCAGATGTCCTCGCTGGTGAGTTCGATCAACGCACCCCAGGTCCCGCCGCGCGAACCGCAGCAAGCGGTATTGGACGTGGTGGAGGTCTACCCATACATCGACTACATCAAGTATCTGCTGCCAGGTTCGGTGGCGCTGGCGATTTTCGTGACAGCCATGATCGGTGGCGGCATGCTGTTCATCGATGACAAATCGCGCGGCCTGCATGAAGGCTATATGGTGACGCCGATCACCAAATGGGAGCTGATTCTGGGCTTCAATCTATCCGGCGTAATCAAGGCCGTGCTGTCCGGCGAGACCGTCCTGATAGCGGGAGCCATGATCGCGGGGGTTCCGAACTTTTTCGAGCCGGTGCGCTTGTTGGAGCTGACCATGATGGTCATCCTGACTTCCATAGCGCTGATCGGGCTGATGTTTTTCATCATGGCGCGGATCAGCGACCCATTGTTGCCGCGAGCAATTTTCGGTGTGTTAAATACCCTGTTGTTTTTCCCGAGTGGAGCGGTTTATCCCATTGCCGGTTTCCCAAAGTGGCTGCGCGTGATGGCCAGCGGCGATCCGTTCACCTACGCGGTCCACGGATTCCGCTCGCTGCTGCTCAAAGACATCGGAGCCGCCGCGGTCACCACCGATGTTTTCGCGCTGACGCTGACGTCGGTAGCGGTCCTCTCGGGCGCAACCCTGCTGTTCCGGCGGACCTTGTAGCCGGCAATTTCGAAATCACGAGAGAAACCATGAGACCATTCGGCATCATTTTGTTCTTGACCTGCGTTGCCAGCGCCTTCGCGCAAGCTCCCGCCGGCGCGGGTGCGCAATCTTCCGGCACCGCGGCAACCATTCTGCCCGCCTCAGGCCGCAACAATCCAGGCTCCGTGAGCGCCATCCAGCAGCCCGTCCCTGGAACGACAACCAGCGTCAACACCTTGAACCCCACCGTATCCATTTCGGGGCCTTTCAGCGGCAGCGTGCGCAGCACCACGGCTATTCCGTTCTCCGGGCGCCTGTCGCTCGACGAAGCGCTGAAGCGCGGCCTGGCGTACAACTTGGGCGCCGTCGGCTTAACACAAACCGCGCGGCAAAACAGCGCGCAGGCGAGGGCAGCGCGCAGCGCCCTGCTGCCGAATATCAGCAGCACTCTCAGCGAAACGGTGGAGCAAACCGACTTGGCCGCTTTTGGGTTGCGCTTCAGCGTGCCCGGCTATCACATCGCCACGGTGGTTGGTCCCTACAACTATTTCGCGCTGCAAGCCACTCTCAGTCAAACGGTGGCCAATCTGACCGCGGTGGATAACTACCGCTCCGCCCGAGCCACAGCGCGCGCCAGCCAATACAGCCTGCAGGATGCCCGCGATCTGGTCACTCTGGCGGTGGGCGGCGCTTATCTGCAGGTACTGTCCGCGCAGGCCCGCCTGGACTCGGCCCAAGCCCAGCTCGACACCGCCAACGCGGTCTTTCACCAATCCAGCGAACAGCATCAGGAGGGTGTGTTGGGAAGGCTGAACGTAGACCAAAGCCAGTTGCAGACACTCGCGCAACAGCAGCAAATCATCACGCTGCGCAACGATCTTGCGAAACGGAAGATCAATCTGGCACGCCTCACCGGTCTGCCGCCCACCGCCCAATATCAGCTCAGCGATCAATTTCCCTTCAGCCCGGCGCCTGTGGAAAGCGTGGACGATGCCTTAAAGCGCGCGGAACAACAACGCGCCGATCTGAAGGCCGCCCAGGCACAGGTGGAGGCAGCCGCGAGGGCCCTGGCTGCCGCGCGCGCCGAACGAATGCCGTCCGCTTCGGTCAGCGGATACTACGAAGCCATCGGCACCAACCCCGCTGAGTCGCACGGAGCCTTCAATGTTGTGGGCACGGTCAATATTCCGATCTGGCAAGGCGGTAAAGTGGCGGCCGACATCGCACAGGCCGAAGCGGTGCTGGCACAGCACCAGGCCGAATTGGAGGACACTCGCGGGCAGATCGAGGCTGAAGTCCGCGAGGTGTATCTTGATCTGGAAGCAGCAGCCGGACAGGTGGAAGTGGCGCGCAAGAACCTGCAGGTTGCACAAGAGACTCTGCAGATGACGCGCGCGCGCATGGAAGCCGGCGTGATCAACACGGTGGAAGTGGTGCAGGCGCAGCAGACCGTATCTAGTGCGCAGCTGGACCTGATCAACAGCGTCTTCGCGCACAATTTGGCGAAGTTGAATTTGGCGCGCGACTTGGGCCACGCGGCCGAACAGCTTCCCGCACTGCTGAAACCGCAAGTGCAATAGCGCGCTAACTGGCCGACATGGCGCGTTCGGAGTGGTGAGCCGGGCGGGGCTCGAACCCAGATGGGCCACAGAGCTGCCGTAACTTATTGATTTTTGAAAACAGCAGAAACGCAAAAACCGATCCTTCCGCCGAAGTGAGGTACACGGCGGGTACACGGCGCGGCCATTGTTTCATACGCAGTCATGTCTTGGTGCGATCCCCATCCCGATACCCGGCGCGCTTTTTTTGTGGCGGCATGCATCTTCGAACGCCGTTCTGTACTCCACGGCAGGTTGTGGGTGCGAAGGGCTGTTGTACTAAGCCGCTATCGCGGCAGGAAGACCCCGCGGCAGTTTGCGTAGGTTCAAAGTGAGCGAGCGAACGGAGCTCGTTCATGACGAAACTGCGTCAACGAATGATCGAGGATCTGCGGCTGCGGAATTATTCGCAGCACACGATCCGGTCGTACACCGAGGCCGTCGCGGACTTCGCCCGGCACTTCAACAAGCCGCCAGACCAACTGGGGCCGGAGCACGTCCGCGAGTATCAACTGCACCTGGTACATGAGAAGAAACTCTCCTGGTCCACTCTGCAGGTGCGGGTCGCCGCGCTCAGGTTCCTCTACACCCAGGCGCTGAAACAAGACTGGTTCGTGCAGGAAGTTGCCAGACCCAAGGTCCGGCGAAAGCTTCCGACGGTGCTGAGCCGTGAAGAGGTGGCCGCGTTGCTCGACGCTATGCCGAACCTGAAACATCGCACACTGCTGGCGACCCTTTACGCGACTGGATTGCGTTGCGCCGAGGTGCTTCAGCTCAAGATTACCGACATCGACAGCCAGCGGAGGTTGATTCTGGTGCGAGAAGGAAAAGGTCAGCGGTCCCGGCAGGTCATGCTGTCGCCCAAACTGCTGGTTCAGCTGCGGGCCTACTGTTGCTGAAGCCCCCGGACTGGTTGTTTCCGGGGAAGAAGCCCGGCTCTCCGATGCATCCATCCGGCGTCCGACAGATGTGCCAGGAGCTTGCCGAAAAGGCCGGCATCAAGAAGCAGGTGAGCCCGCACATTTGGCGGCACTATACCGCCTCCCCGACTATGCCGCTTAAAGCAAAGCGCAATGGCGAAAGCGCCACGGGGATGCGTGGCTTTGTTGTGGACAAAGCGAGAAAGAGGCGGCATAGTCTGAGGTTTTGGGATTAGAGTTGTTTGAGAAAGGCGAGCAACTCGTCGTCCGGTTGGAAGCGCTTGGGGGCACCTTTGATTGGATTAGTCTTGGCCATGGCTTCTTCTTTCAGAGCGAGATCGGCGTCGAGATAGATCTGGGTAGTTTCCACCGATTCATGGCCAAGCCAAAGCGCAATAACTGCTCGATCGACCCCGCCCTGCAGCAACTCCATAGCAGCTGCATGTCTCAGGACATGAGGTGAGACTCGTTTTTTTCGCAGCGAAGCACACGTTTCGCGCGCCTTGGCCACATGACGCGCCAGCAAATGCTGGACGCCATCGGCACTTAGCGGTCCACCGCGTGTGCTGGGGAACAAGGTTTTGGAATCTTCACTGCCTTGCTCCCGAATCCAGGCTTTGAGAACGGCAACGGTCGGTTTAGCCAATGGTGTGCACCGTTCCTTGCGTCCTTTACCCTGGCAGCGGACATGTGCGCCGGCTCCGAGCGAAAGATCTCCCTGCCGCAACGCAGTCATCTCGGATAATCGTAGGCCGGTCTGAACGGCTGTGATCAAGAAGCCAAAGTCGCGGCGTCCCAGCCACTTGGTTCGATTGGGCGCCGCCAGCAGCGCTTCGATTTCTGGACGGGTCAGGAAGCCGACTAGGGCGCGTGTTTGACGTTGGTTGGGAATGGCCAGTACTCGCTGGATGACTTCGCTTTCCGCCGGTGCCTCCAGTGCGGCGTAACGAAAGAACGAACGGATCGCTGTGAGCCGCAGGTTTCGGCTCCGAGCACTGTTGTGCCGACTCTTTTGGAGATCTTCTAGAAACGCATTGATCAGTGAGGCGTTCAGGTCGCTTAACCCGAGTTGAGAGGGTGCTTCTTTGCGCAGCTGCTTCTGCGTGAAGTGCAATAGCAAGCGAAACGTGTCGCGGTAGGAAGTGATGGTGTGAGCGCAGGCTTTTCGTTGCGTCATCAACCGAAGTGTGAAGAATGACTGCAACAACGCGGGAAGAGTAGCGGGACTACGCATTCAAGCTCTCCGATCTCTTTTCCAACCTGGCGCCGGCGCACTGCCGATACAGTCCTGATTTGTTCTCACCAGGGATGGCTCACGGCCCGGCAGCCCTTTCTCCGTGTGGCGCGTGATAAGGACGAAGCAGCGCCGTTACCCGGTTATAGATCCGCCGTGGCGTTTAGCGCTTGAGGAACCCGTATGGGTGATGTTGGCGGCCACAGCGATTTTGGATGTCTAGACGGTTTGGACCGAT
>CAVQLV010000005.1:0-433375 GCA_963713415.1 Bryobacterales bacterium
GCAGGAAATAAGGCCTATGCCACTTTGTGGATGTTGCCGACTGGTCGAAACGCCGGGGTGAGCCCAACGGGCGCGGGGATCATGTTAAGCTTCCGCTCAGAGTCCCAATTCCAGTAGGAGGAAACTATGAAATCGATTTCAATGCTATTGGCGGGCATGACCCTGGCCGCGGTGCTTTCCGCACAGCCGCCGGGTTTCAATCCGCCCAAGACAACTCTCAAAGTCGGCGACATGGCTCCCGACTTCACGCTTCCCGACACGGACAACAAGCCCGTCAAGCTGTCCGATTTTCGCGGCAAGAAGACCGTCGTTCTGGCGTTCTTCGTGGCCGCATTTACCGGTGGTTGAACCAAGGAACTAAACGCGTACCAGTCTGGTATCGCAAATTTTGATGCAAATGACGCGCAGGTTATGGCGATCAGCACCGATTTCACGCCGACCTTGGCGCACTGGAAGAAGGAACTCAACGTCACGCTACCCGGTCCTCAGCGATCACATGCGCAAAGTCTCGGAGCAGTACGGGATTCTGATCACGGAGCTTGGCGTCTCGAACCGCGCGACGTTTGTGGTGGACAAGGAAGGCAAGATTGCCAGCATTGAAGAAGGCAACGTAGCGATCGATCCTACCGGCGCGGACACGGCGTGCAGCCGGTTGGCGCATAAGGGCAGTAGAAAGCTTGGGAGGCTCGGGATTAGCGCGCGATTCCGAGCTTCTTCATCTTGGATTGCAGCGTGGTGCGTTTCATTCCCAGGCGGGCCGCGGCTCCATTCGGTCCGCCCACCACGCCGCTGGCTTGCTCGAGCACGCGGCGGATGTGATCGCGCTCGGCATCTTCGCAGCGTGACGGGCGTGGCGGTGTCGGCAGCGATGCGCGCAGTTCGGCCAGCGGGATTTCCAGGCTGGTGCCGCGCGTGAGAATCACGGCGCGCTCGATCAGATTCTCCAGTTCCCGCACATTGCCCGGCCAGGCGTAGGCTGGTCAGCGCGTCCATGGCTGTCCGACGGGATGGTTTCGATGCGCTTGTTCATGCGGCGCGCGTACTTCTGAGTGAAATAGCGGACCAGTTTCGGAATGTCGGTGGTGCGCTCGCGCAGGGGCGGCAGGGAAAGCGGAAAAACGCTGAGGCGGTAATAAAGATCGCTGCGAAACTCGCGAGCGGCGATCATTTGGGCGAGATCGCGATTGGTGGCGGCTACCAGCCGCACGTCCACTTTGATGGTCCGCACGCCGCCCAGGCGCTCGAATTCGTGCTCCTGCAGAGCGCGCAGCAGCTTGGGCTGCAGCTCGAGCGGGATGTCGCCCACTTCATCGAGGAACAGCGTGCCTTTGTTGGCCAGCTCGAAGCGGCCCACTTTCTGGGCGATGGCGCCGGTGAACGCGCCCCTCTCGTGGCCGAACAGCTCGCTTTCGAGCAGGCCGGTGGGGATGGCGGCGCAGTTCAGCTTCACGAAGGTGCGCTCGCGGCGGCCGCTCAGGTCGTGAATGGCGCGGGCGATCAGCTCTTTGCCGGTACCGGTTTCGCCGAGGATCAGAACCGACGCGTCGGTGGGCGCCACGGTGGCCACCTGATCCAGCACGCGGCGGAAGGCCGGATCGTCGCCGATGATCTCGCCGAAATTCTGCTCGGTGCGGATTTCGTCTTCCAGATAGAGCTTCTCTTCGGCCAGCTGGTCTTTGAGCTGCGGCGATTTGCTGGAAGGCGGTGGCGTTTTCGATGGCGATGGCGGCCTGCGCGGCCACTTGGGTGAGAAAATCGACGTCGGCGGGCGCGAAGGCTTCTCTTTCATGCTGCCGACGTTGAGCGTTCCGAGCACGCGGTTGCGCGTGATCAACGGAATACAGCACAACGATTTGAAGTCCGGCTTCCACCAGCCGGTGAGCCAGGGGCGATGTGAATTGCACCAATTCTCCGGCGTCAAGAAGGGCTGGACGGCGTGTTTCGACGGCCTCGCCCGGCGGGCGTTTCATCCAGCGGCGGCGGTGGCTCCCTGCGGAATGATCTCCGGATTTCCTTCGAATACCAGCGCGTGGTTTTTCAGCGCGCCGCCGCCGTTGTTCGAGCAGCGCCAGGCTGGAGTATTCGCTGGGCATGACGCGCCGCAGGCAGGCGGTGATGCTGGGGAAAAGCTCGCGAATGTCGAGTTCCGACACCAGCACGTTGGTGATTTCGAGCAGCACCTGCAGCCGGTCGCGCTCGCGCGCCAATTGCCGCTGGTACTTCTCGGCGTTCTCGAAATTCAGCGTGTTATCGACCGCGACGGCCACTTGAGCCGAAACCTGGCGCATGAAATCGAGCTGCGATTCGAGCGGACCGCCCGCGACGAAGCCGAACATCAGCGCGCCTAGCCGGTGTTGCGCGGTGGTGAGCGGCAACCAGCAGGAACTGACCACGCGGTTGCGTTTCAGCACGTCCATGATCTTCGGCCAGCGCGTCTCCTGGTTGACGTCCGGGATGACCAGCGGCTGCTGGTGGACATACACCCATCCGGACGGCGAATCCTCCGGCGGAAATTCCATCTCGGGCACGTGGGGCTCGACTTCGGCGGTGCTTTCCAGGATATGCAGCCGCATGGTGTTGGTGGCTGCGTCGTAGAGAACCAGATTCAGGAAATCGAAGGGGACGATCGCGCGCAGACGCGACTGCCAGGTCGCGAAAGAGCCCCGCCAGGTCGCGGTGCTGCAAAATGGCCTGTGAAACATCCAGGAGCGATTGGTGGGTTACGCTTTGCGGACCGGCGCTGTGTAAGCCGTCGCTGTGCGATTGGGCGTTTCCGACCTCGGGCTCCGAGATGCCGCTTTGTTCGGATCTCGCGAGCATTTGATGGGCCTAAGAACAAGTATACCCATCACGGCAGCCGAGGCTGACGCGGACGGGTGTTTAGAACAGCTCGCCGATTTCTTTGGCGATACCGCGGGCTTCCAGGTGGATCAAACCGGCGTTGGAGCCCATGGGACCGATCACGGCCAGAACGGCTTTGGGACCGGCCGAATACACGAACAAGACGCCGTCATCGCCGCGAATACTGACTTCGGAAAGCCCGCCGGTGGCCATGCTTTCGCTGATGCGGCGGCCCAGACTGGACGCAGCGGCCGCCATAGCGGCCACGCGGTTGGGATCTGTGCCATTGGACAGCGAATGCGCCACGGGCAGCCCCTCGGTGGACGCCAGCAAGACTCCCCGTAGCTCTGGGATGGAGTTGCGAAGCGTCTCCAGATGATTTTTCAAAGCTTCGTGTTTCACCATCTTTGGTTCCTCTCCTGACGAGCGCCCACTTTCCGTGGGAGGCTGGCGCACCCCGCGCTAATAGTAATATCGTTCGGATAAGGCCCCGACTTTAGGTGACCGACCGACAAACACATTACTTTGTCAGCTTCGCTCGCGGTCCGGTCCGGTGTTGCAGTACCAAGCCGGTTACCGCGCGTCGCACCAGGCCTAGCCTGTAGCAAATGCTCATGCTTTCACCGAAGGTAGTAGGGCGACCACCTGAGAAAGGCTTGATAAGTGCTTTACCGTATAGAAACACCCTCGGGAGGTATTCACTAATCGCTGTAGAAAGCCGATTACTCCCTCATGCGATGCCTGTACTGCGGCAAGGAGCTGGCGCTGCTGAAAAGACTGCGGGGGGGAGGCGACTTTTGCTCCGACGCCCACAAGCAAAGCTACCAGGAAGAATACAACCGGCTGGCGCTGAGCCGGCTGCTGCAAGCTCAAAAGAAAGGGCAACAGACCAATAGCTCTCCTGGTCAGAGCGCGCCTCCCGCCGATGCTTCGATCGCGGTGGAGGAGCCGGTGGAGGAGGAAACGCGCGAATCGGGCGGAAGCCACTCCAGTACTTGAGGTAGCGGTTCATGACGGGCCTGGACACGAGATGTCTGAGGCCGTTATGGATTCTTCCTCGACGGATGAAACCACTGGGAATCCACAGCTGAACCGGAGACCAGCCCGGAAGATCCTCTAAGTGCGGAGCCTGAGCCCAGCGAGACGGCCGGGTTCTTGCTAGAAAGCCCCGCGATTGCTGCCGTAACAGAAGACAGCCCATATCTGGAGCCGTGGCTGGAGCTTTCGCCGGGACCGGCCATGTCCGAATGGCAGGTGCAGAATGGCTCCTTCAGCCTGTCGTCCGCGGACCTGGTGGCGGTGGATTTGCGGCCCACGCCTTCCTCCATCCAAGATCACGCCTCCGCGGTTGACACAGCGACAACGCAGGCGTTTGCGGGCGCTGCGCCCAATCCCTCGCTCTCTCCATGTGAAACACGCCGGCGCCAAACGCCAAGAAAATCGCGAATGCGAGCCGGTTCCCCACCGGCGGCGCGCTGTGTCATTGAAGTCGCGCCGAGCCCGGGGGCTTCGGATGCCGACCAGAGTTTTGTTCAGGCGGTCGGGTTCGAGAGCACGGTGCTGTGGGACGATTCCCGGCTGCTCAAGCTGGCGCCCACCAGTCATCGATTTCCCCGGCGAGGATTCCGATGTGGTTCTGCTGGCTCCGAGCGACGATGACAATGCGCCTGCGCGAGCTTACCCCTACCAAACCGGAAGCGGCGGAACGCCGGCCAAGACGACAGCCCGCGGGCATCGCTCGAAGCGCTGTCCCGCCTGCATCAGGAACTGATCGAGCAGGAAGCGGCGCACGCGCCGGAAGCGACGGACACGCCGTCCACCGAACCCGCGGAGGCGCCGGTAGAGATTGTCGACGCGGCAGCCGTGCGAGCCAGTGCCTCGACCGGGCGCGGAAGCTGAGGCTGGCGGCGGAAGAGCCCCGGCACAAATTCTCCACCGAGTTGTTCGAGATCGCGATCAAGACGTTTCAACCCGCCAAACCGGCGCCTATCGGAGGCGAAGCTTTCCCGAGCAATGCCGGTCCGCTGCTGCCGAACTTGAAGTTTCTGCCTCTGCGGCCCAAGGTTGCGCTGGCCACCGGTTACGTTCCTCCCACGCAAGGCTTCCGTTGTCTCCGATGCGAAGCCGGCAGAAACCAAGCCTGCGGACACCAAGCCCGCCGCGCCCGCAGCCACGCCTGTACGCACGCCGGCTCCATCGAAGGCCGCGCCCGCCGGCAAGCCGCCGGCCCGTCTGACGCAGCCCAAGCAGCCGTCACAACCCGCCAAGCCAGTGCAGCCTGTCGCCGTGAAAACGGTCGAGGCGCGAACACCGGCGGGGCCCAAGGCCGCATCGCCGAACGCGGACGCAACCAAACCAGCGGCTAAGCCGGTGGCGGCGCAGCCCCCGCCCAAAGTTGCCGAAGCGGCTCAAAAACCGGCGGCCCCGGCACATCCAGCGCAGCCCGCGGCGGATAAGACAAAGCCTCTGGCGGAGACAACAGCCAAGCCCGCCGCCGATAAACCGAAGCCCGCGACCGACAAAGTAAAACCGGCAGAGGAAAAAGCAAAGCCGGAGGCGCAGAAAGCCAAGCCGGAGGGGCAGAAAGCAAAAACGACACCGGACCAAACAGACACCGACATCGCTCCCCACTTCGGCATTGCTCAACCCGAGAACATCCCTTGGGCCGGTTCGCTCAAGGTAAAGCTCGGGATCGCCATCGTGCTGCTGCTGATCGCCTGCGTCTATTTCCTGGGGTGGGGACGCGGCAAGCCGGCTGCACCGGCCAATTCGAATGCGGCGGCTGTCGCCGACGGCGCCGGTCCCAGCATCATCATGGGTGAAGGCGGCTGGGTGGAAGGCTGGGCGCGGAGATCCCAACGGCATGCATGCCGGCCGGCAAATCACCATTTACCGGCCATCGCTGAAGCTCTCCGACTACCGGCTGGAATTCCAGGGAAGCATCGATACCAAGAGCATCGGGTGGGTCTTCCGGGCCGCCGATCCGGACAACTATTACGCCATGAAACTGATGACGGTTTCTTCCGGATTGTCGCCCAAGGTGGCGCTGTTCAAGTACCTGGTGGCCAATGGACGGCAGACGCAAGTGGGGCGCGTGCCGATCGATCTGGCGGTACAGCCGGATACGGTAATTCGATATTCGGGTGGACGTTCGCGGCCCCAAATTCACCACCTATATCCAGGGCCAGCAGGTGGACATTTGGACCGATGACCAGTTGAAGACTGGGGGCGCGGGCTTCCTGAACGAACGCGACGAGCGCGGAAAAGTGAAATCGGTGTCGATCCGTTACCTGAGCGGCGCTAAATAAGGCGGAAGCGAAGAAGGATTGCATGGAACAGACAAACGATCAGTGGCTATGGTTTGTTGATAACGAGCTGGTGGAGGCGCTGGCGCGCACCGATGCTCTGGACGCCAAGAGCGAGAAGCGCCCGGTGCAGTCGCCGACGCTCGTCAAGGTTCTGGCGCTCAACATGGACGGCAAGACCGAGCAGGCGCTGCGCGAAATCCGAAGCGCCATCGACGGCGGCGAAGATCTGCCCGAGCTGGCTTGGACCAAGGCGCACCTGGAGTTTCAGCTCGGCCACTTCGAGAACGCGCTGGAAGACTACCAGAAGGTGCTGGAAACGCAGCCCAGCCACAAATCGGCAACCTACAATGCGGCGCTCTGCCTGGAAAAGTTGAAGCGCTATGAGGAGGCCGCCGGCGGCGTTCCGCAAAGCGGCTGAACTGGATCCCAAACTAGCGGAGGCGATTCTCGGCGTAGGCGTTTCGCGAACTGCATCGCAATCGCCCGGAAGATGCGCTGGCGGCCTTTGAAGAGTGCCTGAAAGTGCAGCCCGACAACAGCAAGGCCCTGTACGGCAAGGCGGTCACGCTGCATCTGCTCGGGCGCACCGATGAGGCCATGGAGTTTTATCAAAAGCTGCTGCCCAACAACTCCACCGATGCCGAGCTGGTGACCAACATGATCCGGCTGGCTCTGGCGCGCGGCGAGCACGACAAGGCACGCGAATATTCCGAGAAATTGCTCCGCTTGCGTCCCAACGCGCAAGCCGGACTGGCGGGGATGATCGCGGCCGCGATGGCGCGCGGCGACTACAAGTCCGCCGCCCAGCTAGGCGCGCAATTGGTGAAGACCGCTTCCAGTTCCTTCGAAGCCTGGTTCAACCTGGGCGTGGCTTACCAAAAGACCAACCGTCTGGAGCAGGCCGGGCAAGCTTACGCCGAAGCATTGAAACTGAAGCCGGATAGCGCGCTGGCGTATGCCAATCTGGGCGCCGCGCTGCAGGAGCGCGGCGATCAGCCCGAAGCGCGCAAGGCTTACGAGCGGGCGCTGCAGCTTGCACCGGACAATCCAACCGCGCTGTGGAACCTGGCCATCGTGCATGACCGGCTGGGCAATCCGTCGGAAGCCGAAAAATGCATCGAGAAGCTGGTGGAAGTGGACCCGGAGCGCGAGGAAGCGTGGTTCCGCGTCGGCTATCTGCGCCTGCTGCGCGGGGACTCGGCGGGAAGCATCGAGCCGTTCCGGGTGTGCGTCAGCAAGCGCTCCGACTGGCTGGAGGCGCTGATGAACCTGGGCGTGGCGCAGCGGCGTTTGGGCGACCTGGACGCGGCGAAGGCCTCTTTCACGCAGGCCGTGGCGCGCCACCCCCAGTCCATCGACGCGCTACGCGGGCTGGCCGCCGTGGCCATCGAACAGGGCGATTACGTGCTGGCGCTGGACCGGAGGCCAAGCTGGAGCAGCTGGGCGAGCGCATTCCGGAGCTGAACTACAATATCGGCGTCCTGCTGCAGCAATCCAACTTGCAGGAAGACGCCGCCCGCTCCTACCGCCGGGCCACGGAAGAAAAACCGGACTTCGCCGAAGCGCTGCTCAATCTGGGCCACGCGCTGGAAGCGCTGGGGCAGGAAGAAGAAGCCCGCGGCTGCTGGCAGCAGGCGGTGCAAGCCAAACCGGAACTGGCGGAAAAATACTTTTAGCCTGTTAGAACCGGCGGGCGCGATGCGCGGCGTCGGCTATTTCTCTGCAGCCACTTCACACTCACCGGAGTCTGGCGCTCGCACTGCATGGTCTCGGTCACGCCCGAAACCAGCAGCGCACAGGCATTGGACTGCGCGCTGCGCAACGCATGATCCTGCGTGTCGGCCGACGCGATCCGGCATTGGTTTGCGCCGTGGAATGCGATGCACACCTCCACGCGGTACTTCGCGATGTGCATGCTCGAATAGACCAGGAACGCCGAGCACCACGAGCACAAAAACAATTCCGATGGTCACTGTTTTGCTCATGCGCCCTGCGTCTCCGCGAAGAAGTTTCCCATGCGGCGGAACTTGTTGTAACGCTCGTCGATCAGCGCCTGGCGCGAAAGCGGCGCCAATTCCGCCAGCGCCTTCTGGATGGTTTCCTTGACGAACTCGGCGGCCTGGTCGTGATCGGTGTGCGCGCCTTCGGCCGGCTCCTGGACCATGCCGTCGATCAGGCCCAGGCCTTCCAGATCCACCGCCGTCAGCCGCAGCGCCTGGGCGGCTTCGGCGGCGCGTCCCGAATCGCGATAAATGATGGCGGCGCAGCTTTCCGGCGAGATCACGCTGTAATAGGCGTTTTCGAGCATGTACACGCGGTTGGCGATGCCTAGGCCGAGCGCGCCCCCGCTGCCGCCTTCGCCGATCACGATGGTGACCACCGGCACGCCCAGCCGCGACATCTCGCGCAGGTTGTTCGCGATGGCTTCGGCCTGGCCGCGCTCTTCGGCGTCGATGCCCGGATAAGCGCCCACGGTATCCAGAAACGTCACGATCGGCCGGTGGAATTTGTCGGCCATGCCGCATCAGGCGCATGGCTTTGCGATACCCCTCGGGCTTCGGCATTCCGAAGTTGCGATGCAGCTTCTGCTTGGTGTCGCGGCCCTTTCTCCTGGCCGATCACCATGAGCGGCTTGCCATCCAGGAAGCGCGAAGCCGCCGACGATGGCCGCATCGTCGCCATAAAAGCGATCGCCATGCAGTTCGGAAAATCCGGTAAAAATGCGGCTGATGTAATCCAACGCGTGCGGCCGCTTGGGATGCCGCGCCAATTGCACGCGCTCCCAGGTGGGATTGGTGAGCGGGCGGTTTCCGGTGTGGTATCGGCATTGGTTGATCCGGCCATCTAGCTTGCCAGAATCTCGACCGACTCCGGTCCGCAGATCCGTTCCACTTCCGCCCAAAATTCCTTGTCCGGGCGGACCTTGGGGGCCACATCCAGAATAACGGAAAAGTCGCGAGGTTTCTCCAGGCGCAGCCGGACCTCGGTCTCGCCGCGCTTGCGCGCGAAGAGCTGGTTCAGGGCTTCGGCCTTGTCCACGCTTCCGTTGCCGTTGCCGTTGACGCCCACGCCCACGCGAATGGAAATCAAAGTGGGCAGGTTCACGCGCGCCACTTGCAGCGGCACAATGTCCTGGATGGAGATCTTGGGCGGACCGTTCTCCTCCGGCAGCACCAGCCCGCGCACCAGCACCGCTTGATCCTCCACCAGCGCAGTAAGCAGGCGATCATATTGCGTGGAAAACGCCATCGCTTCCACTCCGCCCTTGCGATCTTCCACGCGCATGGCCGCCCACAGCTTGCCCTCTTTATTGCGCTTGCGCAGGATGCCGGTGAGGATGCCGCAGATGGCGACTTCGGCGCCGCGCTCCAGGCCTTCCAGCGTTTCGGTGTCGTGCGTGGAAAATTCCGCCACTTTGTCGGAATACTCATCCAGCGGATGGCCGGTGACGAAGATCCCGAGCACTTCTTTCTCGCCCGACAGCTTCTGCTGCGATGGTCCAATCGGGCAGCGCCGGCAGCGGATGTTCCACATGCGCCGGCTCATTCGTCGATCAGGCCGAACAATCCGGTTTGGCCGCTCTCGCGGTCTTTCCAGGCGCGCTGGCCGCTCTCCATGGCGTTCTCGATCACGGCCGTCAATTGCGCGCGGTTGCCGCCCAGGCTGGCGAGCGCGCCGCCTTGACGAAGTTTTCGAGGATGCGTTTGTTCACGCTGGTCAGGTCCACGCGCTCGCAAAGATCGTAGAGCGATTTGAACGGGCCGCCGCTCTCGCGCGCTTCGATGACGGCATCCGCCGCGCCCGCGCCCACGTTGCGGATGGCGCACAGGCCCATGCGAATGCCCTGGCCATCCGGCGAAAAATCCCGGCCGCTCGAATTCACGTCCGGAGGCAGCACCGGAATGCCCATTTCGCGGCATTCGTTGATGTACTTCACCACCTTGTCGGTGTTGCCCATTTCCGACGTAAGCAGCGCCGACAAAAACTCCAGCGCGTAATGCGCCTTCAGATACGCCGTGACGTACGCCAGATACGCGTAGGCGGCCGAGTGCGATTTGTTGAAACCGTAGCCGGCGAACTGCTCCATCAGATCGAAAATCTTTTCGACCTTCTTCTGCGGAAGACCCTTGGCCTTGGCGCCTTCGAGGAAACGCTCGCGCTGCGCGGCCATCTCCTCGGCCTTTTTCTTTCCCATGGCGCGGCGCAGGATGTCGGCTTCGCCCAGCGAATATCCGGCCAGGCGATTGGAAATCTGCATCACCTGTTCCTGATAAACAATGACGCCGTAGGTTTCTTCCAGAAGCTCCTTCAGCTCCGGAAAATCGTAGGTCACCTGCTTGCGGCCGTGCTTGCGATCGATAAAATCGTCCACCATGCCGCCCTGGATGGGACCCGGCCGGTACAGCGCGTTGAGCGCGCACAGATCTTCGATGCGCGTGGGCTGATACTTGCGCAAAATATCGCGCATCCCGCGCGATTCAAACTGGAACACGCCGCTGGTGAAGCCTTTGGAAAAAATCTGGTACGTTTCGGCGTCGTCGAGCGGAAGCTTTTCCGTATCCAGCTTCACGCCGCGATGCTTCTCGATCAGCGCCACCGCGTCCTGAATAATATCGAGCGTGGTGAGCCCGAGAAAATCCATCTTGAGAAGCGCCAGCTTCTCCAGGCCCACCATGTCGTACTGGGTGACAATTTCGTCTTTGCTGGTTTTGCAGAGCGGGACCAGTTCGCGCAGCGGCACCGGCGAAATCACCACGCCCGCCGCGTGCATGCCGGAGTTGCGCGCCATCCCCTCCACTTTGCAGGCCACTTCCAGCACTTCCTTCAAGCGCGGATCCTTGCGGGCCGCTTCCTCAATGGCCGGCTCCTGCTGCATGGCTTCCTTCAGCTTGATGTTGAGCGTGAGTGGGAATGAGCTTGGTGATGCGATCCACGTCGGCGAAGCCGATGTCCAGCACGCGGCCGACGTCTTTGATGGCGGTGCGCGCGCCCAGCGTGCCGAAGGTGATGATCTGCGCCACTTGCTCGCGCCCGTATTTCTCGGTGACGTATTGGATCACCTCGCCGCGCCGGCTTGGTATGGAAGTCGATATCGATATCGGGCATGCTGATGCGCTCCGGATTCAGGAAGCGCTCGAACAGCAAGCCGTATTCGAGCGGATCGATATCGGTGATCTCCATCGCGTAGCTCACCAGGCTGCCGGCGGCCGATCCGCGGCCCGGGCCCACCGGAATCCCGCGCGATTTCGCGAAGCGGATGAAATCCCAGACGATGAGGAAGTAGCCCGAGAACTTCATCTTCTGGATCATGCGGATCTCGCGATCCAGGCGCTCGGCGTACTCGGCCAGATCGTGCTTCAACCCGCCTTCTTTGCGCAACGCTTCCAGGCGGCCGCGCCGCTTTTCGAAGCCCTGCCGGGCCACATATTCGAAATAGCTGTCGGTCGAGTGCTCGGTGGGAACGTCGAACTTCGGGAATGGCTCCTTCACCTTTTCCAGACTCACCTGGCAGCGCTGCGCGATGTCCCAGGTGCGATCCAGCGCGCTCTCTCCACCTCGCCGAACATCGCGAGCATCTCGTCGCGCGTCTTGAGATAAAACTCCGGCTGCGTGAACCGCATGCGATTCGGATCGCTCATGGTCTTGCCGGTCTGGATGCACAGCAGGATTTCGTGCGCGCGCGCGTCGCTTTTGCGCATGTAGTGCGAATCGTTGGTGGCGACCAGCGGAATGCGCGTTTCTTGCGACAGCCGCAGCAGCTTCGGGAGTCACGATCTTGTCCTGATCCAGGCCGTGATCCTGAATCTCGAGAAAGAAATTGTCCTTGCCGAACATGTCGGCGTAGCCGTAGGCCAGGCGCTTGGCTTCCTCGTAACGATTGGCCATGATGGTCTCGTTGATGTCGCCGCGCAGGCAGGCCGACATCGCGATCAGGCCCTTGGAATGCTGCGCGAGAAGATCCTTATCGATGCGCGGCTTATAGTAAAAGCCTTCGAGAAACGCCGTGGAAACCAGCTTCAGCAGATTGCGATAGCCATCCTGGTTCTCGCACAGCAGCACCAGATGGTTGTAGCGATCGGTTTCGCTGCGGCTGGCCAGGCCTTGCTGCGAGACGTAGACCTCGCATCCGATCACCGGATGCACGCCCTTCTCTTTGGCTTTGTTGTAGAACTCGACGGCGCCAAAAAGATTGCCGTGGTCCGTCATCGCGACCGAAGGCATCTTCTGCTCCACCACCAGATCCATCAACTGCCCGATTTCGCAAGCGCCGTCGAGCAGCGAGTAATCGGTGTGGCAATGTAAATGAACGAAAGGCCGTGCGGAACTCATTCCCAGAATCCATTCGGGGGGAGGGTTAACTCCATTGTATCCGACTTCGATCTCGCGTGAATTTTCTCCGTCGGCGCGCAGCCGAATCTCGATGCGATCTCCGGGCATCAGTTCCGGAAAGCGCTCGCCCCATTCGATCAGCACTACGGCGCGGCGGTCGAAGATTTCATCCAGGCCGAGCGTGGCCACTTGCGCGGCCGTGTCCAGGCGATAAAGATCGATGTGATAAACGCTGGGGCTGTACTCGTGGATCAGACGTGAAGGTGGGGCTGGAGACATCATCGGGCCGCGCTGCGCCGAGGCCTTTCACGATTCCTTTCGCGAGCGTGGTTTTTCCCGCGCCGAGCTGCCCGATCAGCAACACCACCGCTTGCGCCGGCAAGCTCCGGCGGCCAGCTTCTCACCCAACGCGATGGTCTCGTCTTCCGATTCAGTGTGATAAATCCGCGATTTCACGCATCGCCTCAGGCAGGAACTCGAACAGGTCGGTAGCCATGAAAGATTTTTCGCCGATCGCCTCGGCGCCCAACTCACCCGCGCGCCCATGCAGATAGACCGCCGCGAGCAGCGCGTTTTCCAACTGATTCGGGAAACTGCGCCACCAGGCCCGCGATCATTCCGGTGAGCACGTCGCCGGTGCCTCCGGTGGCCATGGACGGCGACCCGGTGGGATTGATCCACACCGGACCATCCGGAAACGCGATCACGCTGCGGTTCCCCTTCAGCACCAGATAGACGCCGTGCTCGGTGGCGAATGCGCGCGCGATGCCGATGCGGTCCGCTTGAATCTCGGCGATGGTCTTGCCGGTCAGGCGCGACATCTCACCCGGATGCGGCGTGAAAATTCGCGGCCCTTCAAATCGCGAGCGCTGCCCAGCCAGCGCATTCAGCGCATCGGCATCCACCACCATGGGCGTCTTCGATTCTTGCACGAAGCGCCGGATGAATTGCACTGTTTCCGGATGCTGCCCCATGCCGGGGCCGATCGCGATGACAGTTTTCTTCTCGCGTGATGGCGGCCAGCGCGGGATCGTCCGGCGCGCGCATGGCGATGGACCCGGCGTCTGTTTCGGCCAAGCGGCTCCGTCATGATCTCGGGCGCGTAGGATGCGATCGACGAAATCGCAGACGCCGCCGAAGCAACGGTAGAAAGCCCCGCGCCCGCGCGCAGTGCCGCGATTCCCGCCATCGCCGCGGCGCCCGTTTTTCCGCGTCCGCCCGCGATCACCAGCACATGACCGTACAGCCCTTGTTCGAATCGCTCACGCGCGGCTGGAACAGCGACGCGAAATCCGCAGGCTCGGAGACCGAAAGCAGAATGCTCGGGTCGCCTTCATACATCTCCGGCGGGGTCCCGATGCGGCGCGACATGCACCTTGCCCGCCAGTTCGCACGCCGGCGAAAGCACCAGGCAGGGCTTCGGCGCCGTGAACGTGACGGTGTGCTTGGCGCGCACCGGCCTCGCCGGCAAGTTCGCCTGAATCGCTCGCCACGCCCGAGGGAACATCCACGGCCACCACCTCCGCCAACGGAAAGCGCTGATTGATCGCGTCGATCATCTCGGCCGCTTGTCCCTTTGCGCCGCACCCTCCACGCCCGTTCCGAGCACCGCATCGACCACCAGCGTCGCCAGTCCGCATCTCTTCGGTGATCTTCGAGCCACACCGGGCAGCCCACCGCCTTCAGCATGCTGGTAGTTCTCCAGCGCATCGCCCTGCATTTCGGTCCGGATCGCCGGCCAGCACCACGCGCAACCACTTCGGCTTCACGCGCGTAAAAAGCTGCCGCGCCACCACCAATCCGTCGCCGCCATTGTTGCCCTTGCCGCACACCACAACGATGCGCTGCTTCGCGAGCGGCGCATACTCGCGCTCCAGAAACTCCACCACGCGATGCCCGGCATTCTCCATCAAGATGATGTTCGGAATGCCAAGCTCGGCCGTGCGCCGGTCAACGTCGCGCATTTGCGCCGCGGTTAAAACCTTCACGCACGCACCTCGGCCAGCACTTGCTCCAGCTTCGTCAGATTCGCCGCCTCTCCCATCACGATCAGAAAATCGCCTGCCTGAATCTCCGCCTCCGCCGGCGGATTGAATTGCATGCTTCCATCCGACTTGCGGATGGCCAGCACAATCACGCCCAGCTCGTTGCGAATCTTGCTTTCAGCCAGCGACTTGGACGCAAACTCGCTCGAGGCCGGCACGCTGAACTGCTCGATTCCAACGTCCAGCCCCATGCCCTTGGTGGTGAAATCGATGAACTGGAACACGTGCGGCTTCAGCATCACCTGCGCCATGCGATTGCCGGTCATGTCGTAAGGCGCGAACACGTAGTCGGCGCCCGCCAGCCGCATCTTCTTTTCGCTCTGCTCGGAAGCCACGCGCGCGGAAACCTGCAGCGTCGGGCTTCAACGCTTTGGCCGAGAGGATCACGAACAGATTGTCGGCGTCGCTCTGCAATGTCGCAATCAGACCCTTGGCCCGCATGATCCCGGCGTGTTTCAACGTTTCGTCGTCGGTGGCATCGGCCAGCACGCCCAGCATGCCGTCGCGTATGGCCCATTCCACGCGGTCCTCGCTTTTATCCACGATCAGAAACGGCACGCCGGCGCGCTGCAGCTCATGAGCCGCGCCCCGGCCCACGCGTCCGAAACCGCAGACGATGATATGGTCCTGCAACTTGTCAATCATTTT
Source organism: Bryobacterales bacterium (assembly GCA_963713415.1). Lineage (GTDB taxonomy): Bacteria > Acidobacteriota > Terriglobia > Bryobacterales > Bryobacteraceae > Palsa-89. The sequence continues at coordinate 15,173 of CAVQLV010000005.1, forward strand.
CCTGGTCCGCCGTTTTCCAAAATATTGCGTGAGCTCCAGCTCGATGATCACCTGCGTCATGCCGCCCACCGCGAGCAGCATCATGGTTACGCCGAAGAAGATCAGAAACGAATTGAAGACTCGCCCGTAAAAACTCAGCGGATGCAGTTCCTCGTAGCCCACCGTGCTGATGGTGATCAGCGTCATGTAGAACGCGTCGAAGGGGGGATAATGCTCGATCCATATGAATCCCAGCGTTCCGCCGGTGACGATCAGCAGCACACTGCCAGCTGCCCAGGACGATCAGCCAGATTGCGAGAGGCGGCGCATGCATGCGTGCGCTATTCTCGTAAGCGTGCGAGTTGGTCTCGCGAGCGTGCTTCACCGTTTCCGCACCAGCAGCACGGTCATGTCGTCGGACAGCTCGGGCACGCCGGTCCATTGCCGCACGCTTCCATCACGCTCTGCGATGATCTGCGCTTCGTCCCGATCGGCGTTCTTCGCCACCAATTCAATGAGGCGCTCTTCGCCGAACATTTCTCCATATTCATTCTCCGGCTCGGTGATGCCGTCGGTGTAGCACACCAGCAGGTCGCCACTGCGCAGCTCCACCTTGCTCTCTTCGTACTTGGAGAACGGAAACGCACCCACCACGGTGCCGTTGACGTCCAGCGGCGTGGCGGCGCCATCGCGGAACAGCACGGGCTGCAAGTGGCCGGCGTTGGTGTACGTCATCAGGCTGGTGGCCTGATCGTAGATGGCGAAGAAGAAGGTCGCGTATTTTTCGGGCGACGTGGTGGCGTGCAGTTGCTGATTCAGTTCGGAGACCATGCGCGCGGTTGAAAACCGCAGTCCCGTTCATCGAGGGCGCGGCCATTTCCGCCAGTTCCATGGTCGCGCGCAGCTCCATGCGCATGGCGGCCTGAATGGTGGCCATCAGCAGCGCCGCCGAAATTCCCTTCCCCGCCACGTCGCCAATCGCGATCGCCAGCTTGCCGTCCACCAACTGGTAGTCGTAATAATCGCCCGAAACCATGCGCGCCGGGCTGCAACTTCCCAGCACCCGCAGGCTTTCGAACACCGGCGGCTCTTTGGGATAAAGCTGATCCTGCACTCCGCGCGCGATCTCGATCTCGGCTTCCATGCGCTCTTTCTCTTTCGCCACGGCGAGCAGGCGCTCCAGATTCTGCGTCATGGTGTTGAACGAGGTGCTCAGTTCGGCGATCTGGTCGCGCCCCTTCACCTGAATCAAATGCGAAAAATCGCCGCGCACCACACGCTGCGGTTCCTTCGTAGAGCGAATGCACGGCGCCGGTGATGCTGCGCGACATCGAGATCCCGATCACCAGGCCGGCCATGGCAACAATCAGAAACGCGACCGCCACGGCATAAAACACGGTCGAGAACCAGACTCGTCGCCGCCCTGGCTCAGAATCGCGCCGAGGATGCGAAGACAGCCGCGTGTGAACCAGCAGAAGCGCGGGCTCGGTGCTCTCGGGATGCGTCCCAATCCACCGCTCGGATAAACGATCCCCATCGCACGCCCACGTCGAAACGATTCACCGGCGGAGGCAGCTCGGCTGAGCGAGCGTCGCCACCGGCCGGCCGACAATCGAAACTGCGCTTGATCGCCCGCGCCGAGCTTGGTAGACGCCGCCGCTGGACCTTGCTTTCGGTCTGGTGCGTTCGTCGGCCTTGCGCCGGCTGGCGGTCGACGAATTCCCGCTGCACAAAATAGAAGTCGCCCAACCCGGGCGCCAACCCGCTCAGAAAACGCCGCGTGAGAGGCATCAACGCCAGAGCCTGCTGATCGCCCGCGGCGGTGTCCGCCCAGGCGTAATAACGTCCATCGCGCAGTGCGAATCCGCTGGAATTCGCGGGCAGCCCCGCGGGCCAAGTTCACACTCGGCATCGGGCGGCCACTCCTTTTCGGCTCCACTCTGGATCGCCAGCAAGATCAGCCCGGGAAACCGCTGCTGCTCGGATCTCGTCGATGCGCTGCGATGGCACGCGGAGCCGGAGACGCGCTCACATCCGCCGCCACAGATCGCAGCGAAACCACGCGCCGGTCCAATTCCGATCGCACCAAATACACCGCCACCTGCCCGGCCAGCATGTACGCGCCCAACCCCACCAGCGTCAGCACCAACAGAATCGGCAGCACCGCGATGAACAGATACGCGACAATCAGCCGGTTGCGCAGGCGCCAGGTGATTTTTCGCAGCCCGATGCGCAGCAGACGCAGCGCAATCCAGGCGCCCAGGACGTACGCCGCGAACGCTACGAACGGCCTCGAAGCCGCTGTGCGGCCACGTGACCAGGAAGATCAGATAGAGCGCGAGCGCCACCGCGAAGGCTTTCTCCACCTTCCCGGCCCGCTTCCACAGAGATTGGATCGAAAGATTCACACGCGCGATTTGGCGATCTCGGGAGTTTCCGACGCCGCTTCGGGCAGCGGCTTCTCCGGCTCCAGGAAATAGCGGGTCAATTGCTCCTGCAAAATGCCGAGCGCTGTTTCCGGATCGTCGGCATACTGAAACAGTTTCAGATCCTCCCGATCGATGGTCCCGTGCTCCACCAGCGCTTCGAAATTCAATACTTCGCGCCAGAATTTCGACCCGTACAGCACGATTACGATCTTGCTCTCCAGCTTCCGGGTCTGCGCCAGCGTCATCACCTCGAACATCTCGTCCATGGTTCCGAATCCGCCGGGAAAAATCACCAGCGCCTTGGCCAGATAGGCGAACCAGAACTTGCGCATGAAGAAGTAGTGGAACTCGAAGGACAGCTCCGGCGTGATAAACGGATTCGGCCGCTGTTCGAACGGCAGGCCGATGTTGAGCCCGATGGTTTTGCCGCCCGCATCCGCCGCGCCCCGATTGGCCGCCTCCATGATGCCCGGTCCGCCGCCCGAGCAGATCACGAAGCGGTGCGACGCCGCTTCCAGTTTGCTGGACCACTCCGTGACCAAGCGCGCCAGCGTGCGCGCGTCGCGATAGTAGCGGCCTAGCGGCCCCTCCTCGCTGATTCGGGCCGATCCGAAGAAGACGATAGTGTCCTGAATCTTCTCGTCGCGAAAATGCGAGAGCGGCTCCAGGTATTCGGACAGGATGCGCAGCCCGCGCGCATCCGGACTTTCGAGAAAAGTCTCGTTCAGATACGCCACTGGCCGGTGGCTGTTATTGGAATTGTCGTCGATCATTGAGACGGGGTGGCGCCTTCCAGGCGCTCCAAACGCTTCTCCAATTGTCTCACTGTCTTCAACAAATCAGGCAGTTTCGGAAACGCGGTGATGGCGCGCAGCCATTCGCGCGCTTCAAACGCGGGCGAGCCCGACATCACCGCGCCCGCCGCCACGTCGCCGCCGATGCCGCTCTGCGCATAGATCACCGCGTTGTCGTGAATGGTCAGATGCCCGGAGATGCCCACCTGTCCGGCCAGCAGGACGTTTTTCTCCAGAACCGATCCGCCTGCCAGGCCAGTCTGCGCGCAGATGATGTTGTCTTCTCCCACCACGCAGGCATGCCCCACCTGCACCAGGCTGTCGATCTTGGCGCCGCGCTTCACGCGCGTCTCGCCCACCGTCGCGCGATCCACCGACGTCAGCGATTGGACCTCGACATCATCTTCAATCACCGTCACGCCGGATTGCACGATCTTGAAGTGCGTTCCTTCGCGCGTTTTGGCGAAGCCGAAGCCGTCGCTGCCCACCACCACTCCGTTTTGCAGGATCACGCGGTTTCCGATTCGGCAATACTCGCGCACCACGGCGTGCGAATGCGCGTAAAAGTCGTCGCCGATCTGCGCGCCTTCGTAGATCACGACGTGCGGATGCAGCACGGCGTTTTTGCCGATGGTCACATGCTCGCCCACTACCGCGAAGGCGCCGATGGAGGCTCCATCGCCGATCTGTGCCGTCGCTGCCACCGAGGCCTGCGGATGGATGCCCGGCTTCGGCCGCGGCGGCTGATAGAACAAAGCCAGCGCCCGCGCGAAATCGTGATAGGGATTCGCCGATACCAGGCTGGCCGGCGGCGTCTTGGCTTGTGTCTGGGCGAGCGCCTGCTTCACTAAAATCGCTCCCGCGCGCGTGTCTTTCACCTTCGGCGCGTACTTGGGGTTGGCCAAGAAGGTCAGATCGTTGGGACCCGCCCGCTCCACGCCTGCGACGCCGGTGATTTCAATGTCCGGGTCGCCGTGGAGCAGTGCAGCCTAGCCGGGTCGCAAGATCGCCCAAGCGAATCCGCTGGATGGTAGTCATCTGATTTGTAGCCATGTTGATCGGCTTTATTGTATCCAGCGTCGGCTTGATCGTATTCACGTCTCCCATGTTGAATCGCAGCAATTCTCAGGCGGCAACCTTAGTGGAGAAAGCTCCTGAGCAGCCGATTCGTCAGTAATGCGCTCCCTGCGGTACATTCTGCGGCTGGTCTTTGCCCTCGAGGCGCTAGGGTTCCTCAGCCTGGCCATTTTGACGCTCCGCCAATCGACCCTCGTCGAGCAGCGTCTGCATCTGGGGCCGGTCGCGATTGTGGAGGTGTCGTGGTTTATCATCTTGTTGGCGCTGGTATCTGCGATCGCGGCGTTGCGGCTCAAGGGTCAAGACGCGCTGGGCCGCTGGTCGCTGCTGGCCGCCTCCATATTCAATCTGATGCTGTTCCCGTTCGGGGTTGTCGTGGCCGCGGGCGGTATCTTACTACTTCACCCGCAATCCCGAAGTCCAGCCCAAGGTCGAGACCAAACACCGGCCGATCGCGGGCGATGGCACCAGCCAATGGTCCGGAACCATTTTCACCATGGCCCAGGTGGTGTGGGGCGTTTTCGTACTTAGTTCCATCCGCCGTTGGACCGCCGCCCAGGGAATGCCCCAGCTCAAATCCGAAGTTCTTTTCTGGATCACGCTGGCGTGCGCGGTTTATGGAGCCGTCCTGTTCCATGAACTGGGACATTTCGTTTTGGGCGATATCGTCCGGTTCCGGCTGATCGGTTTCGGCGTGGGTCCGCTGAGTTGGGCATACAGCGGGGGCCGCTGGCGCGTCCACTTGCGCTATGACAAACTCTTCGGCGGCCATACCGCCATGGTGCCCACCACGCCTCGAAATATCCGCGGCCGGGTGATGATCTTGACCCTGGGCGGACCGCTGGCTTCGGCGATGCTGGGCATGATCGGCGCTATCTGCCTCCTATTGATTCCGGGGCCCGCTTGGCCGGCGGCGCTGGGACGCGTGGTGGCGCTTGCTACGGGATTTGCCTTCGGCGACCTGATCTTCAATCTTCTGCCGATGGCGAGCGAAGCTGAATACTCCGACGGCGCGCGTCTCTGGCAGATGTATCGGCGCGGTCCCTGGTGCGATTTCCATTGTGCGAATCACTTCATGGGTCTGTCGCAGACTACGGCGCTTGCGGCCGCGCGATTGGCCCACGGCCATGGTGGAGCGGGCCGCCGAGTTCGCCGCGCAGCTTCCCGAACCCGCCGGATCGTTCGCGATGGCCTACACGCACTTTCTGGACCGCTGCGATTGGGAGCGCGCGCTGTCGTGGCTGGACCGGGCGCATCAGGCCGCTCGCCCGGGCAGCAATCTGGCGCAGGCCCTCACCGCCGATCGGGCGTTCCTGGAAGCTTTCCATCGCAGCGACGGCCGGGAAGCCCAGCGCTTGTTCGCTCAGGCTCCCCCGGCGGGACGATTCGACGGATTACTGGCGATCGGCCTCTACGGTCCGGGCCGTGCAGGGTGACCTGAGCGGCGCCTCGAAGGCCTGGCACAAGGCTTGGGCGATGGCGCAGAAGCGGCCCGCCACCGGCGTCTACGAGATGGATCGGGAGCAACTGCGGCGGGTCGGCGCGTGGCTGGAGCAGCTTCGCACTCAGCCGATCTCGGCGTAAGTCCAGTCGTGCAACACTAGAAGAACAAGGTCACAATGCCTAGATCCACGGCCTCGGGCCTGCGCATCACGCCAGCGGTCGCGGCCATCTATAACTATCAAATAGATCCCCCGTCGGTCGAAGCCGAAGTGAACATCTACGCCAAGGGCGCCCCTCCGCGGCAGGATTTTACAGGCTTCCAAAGCCGCAAGCAGCGCGAGGAGGAAGAACGCTCTCGCGAAACACCTCACACTATTGGACTTGACAACAACACACTAAAGTTTGATAATGGACCTAGGCTAAAACAAAGCCGGATTCTTAGCCGAGGGATTGAGGGAAGAATGAGCAAAATCATAGGTATAGACTTGGGAACGACCAACTCCGTCGTATCCGTCATGGAAGGCGGCCAAGCCGTCGTGATTCCGAACCAGGAGGGCGGCCGGACCACGCCGTCCGTGGTCGCTTTCACCAAGAGTGGTGAGCGGCTGGTGGGCACGGTGGCGAAACGCCAATCGGTCACCAACCCGGAAAACACGGTGTATTCGATCAAGCGCTTCATGGGCCGCCGCTTCAACGAAGTGAGCGAGGAGATGAAGCTGGTTCCTTATAAGGTGGTCGCCGGCGAAAACGGCGACGCGCGCGTCGAGATCAACGGCAAACGCTACTCCCCGCCCGAGATTTCCGCGATGATTCTCACGAAATTGAAGGAAGCGGCCGAGGCATACCTGGGCGAAAAGGTCACCAAGGCCGTCATCACGGTCCCGGCCTATTTCAACGATTCGCAGCGCCAGGCCACCAAGGACGCCGGGCAGATCGCCGGGCCTGGAGGTGATGCGCATCATCAACGAACCCACGGCTGCGGCGCTGGCTTACGGGCTGGACAAGAAGAAGAACGAAACCATCGCGGTGTATGACTTCGGCGGCGGCACGTTCGATATTTCGATCCTGGAAGTGGGCGACGGCGTGGTGGAAGTGAAGTCCACGAACGGCGACACCCACCTGGGCGGCGACAACATCGACCAGCGGATTATCGACTGGCTGGTGCAGGAGTTCAAGAAGGAGACGGGCGTCGACGTTTCCAAAGACCAGATGGCCCTGCAGCGCCTGAAGGAAGCCGCCGAAAAGGCCAAGATCGAGCTGTCCAACATGCTCGAAACCGAAATCAATCTGCCGTTCCTGACGGCCGACGCCAGCGGTCCGAAGCACATGAACGTGAAGCTGACGCGCGCGCGGCTGGAGCAGATGGTGGCCGATATTCTGGATCGCGCCAGCGGCCCGTGCAGACAGGCCATTACCGATGCCAACGTGACGCCCGCGCAGATCGACGAAGTGGTGCTGGTGGGCGGTTCCACGCGCATGCCCAAGGTGCAGCAACAGGTGCGCGATCTGTTCGGCAAGGAGCCCAACAAGAGCGTCAACCCCGATGAAGTGGTCGCGGTGGGCGCGGCGGTTCAGGGCGGCGTGCTGGGCGGCGAAGTGAAGGATGTTCTGCTGCTGGACGTGACTCCGCTGTCGCTCGGCATCGAAACGCTGGGCGGCGTGTTCACCCGGCTGATCGAGCGCAACACCACCATCCCCACGCGCAAGAGCGAAGTGTTCTCCACCGCCTCCGATAGCCAGACGTCGGTTGAGATCAAGGTCTACCAGGGCGAGCGCGCCATGGCGGCCGACAACAAGATGCTGGGCGTGTTCCAACTGGTGGGCATTCCGCCGGCTCCGCGCGGGATTCCGCAGGTGGAAGTGACGTTCGACATCGACGCCAACGGCATCCTGAACGTCACGGCCAAGGACAAGGCCACCAACAACGAGCAGAAGATCACCATCACTTCTTCGTCGGGCCTGAGCAAGGACGAAGTGGAGAAGATGGCGCGGGACGCCGATTCGCACGCGTCCGACGACCGTAAGAAGAAGGAAGAAATCGAGTCCCGCAACCGGGCCGACGCGATGGTCTACAACATCGAAAAGATGCTGAAGGAGCATCGCGACAAAGTCAGCGCCGACGACGCCAAGGCGGTGGAGGAAGCGCTCGCCGATACCAAGAAAGCGATGTCGGAGGGCGGCATCGATCGCATCAATCAGGCCACCTCGAAGCTGGAGACGGCCAGCCATAAGCTGGCGGAGGCGATGTACAAAGCTTCCAGCCAGCCGGGCGGCACTCCGCCCCCAAGGTGCGCCGGGCGCCGATGGCAATGGAGCCGGCGCCGGCGAATCCAAGCCCAAGGACAATGTGGTCGACGCCGAGTTCGTGGACGTCGACGACAAGAAGTAAGTACAGTGTGGTGCCTGTCACTCGTGGCTCGTCCAACTGCCGGAGTAGCCAGACGATCATCAGAGACAGTTTTATGCCAGCCGCAAGCAAACAGGATTATTACGAAACGCTCGGCGTGTCTCGCGACGCCAAAGAAGACGAGATCCGCAAGACGTACCGCAAGCTGGCGCGCAAGTATCATCCCGATCTGAATCCCGGCGATAAAGCCGCCGAAGAGCGCTTCAAGAAAGTTCAGGAAGCTTACGACATCCTGAGCGATCCGAAGAAGCGCCAGGTCTACGATCAGTACGGTTTTTATTCCGACAACATTCCTCCGGGCGGTCCGGGCGGCGGGCCAGGCGCGGGCGCCGGTCAGCCGGGCATGGGTTTCGGCGGCTTCGATTTTTCCGATTACGTGAATCACGGCGGTGACGCAGCAGCCAGGCGGCGGCACCGGAGCCTTTCGCGATATTTTCAGCCAGTTCTTCGGCAGCCGGCGCGCGGCGAACAGCCGGGCGCAGGTCCGGAAAAAGGCTCCGACCTGGAGTACGGACTGGACATCGACTTTTGGCAGGCCATCCGCGGGACGCAGGTGCGGCTCAACGTGGCGCGCCAGGAAGTCTGCGAGACCTGCAATGGCAGCGGCGCCGTCGGTGGAACATCCACGGTTTGTCCGGAGTGCGATGGCACCGGCAACGTCACGCAGATGGCGGGCGCGATGAAGTTCAGCCTCACCTGCCCGCGCTGCGATGGCAAGGGCCGCTTGCGCAACGTCTGCCCCACTTGCCACGGCGACGGGCGGTTATCGAAATCGGAAACCGTGGATGTACGCATTCCGCCGGGCGCTCAATCGGGATCGCGTCTGCGCGTGGCGGGCAAAGGCAATGCCGGACGCATGGGCGGAGGCGCGGGCGATCTGTACATTACGGTCCGCGTGGAGCCGCACGCCTTTTTCCGGCGCGAGGGCGACGACATTCATATCCAGGTTCCGGTCACGGTGTCCGAAGCCGGGCTGGGCGCCAAGATCGAAGTGCCGACCATCGACGGGCGGGCGTTGCTGAAGGTGCCGCAAGGAACGCAAAATCAGCAGAAGTTCCGGCTGCGCGAAAAAGGTGTCATGAATACGCGCAAGAATCAGCGCGGCGATGAGATTGTCGAAGTGGTGATCCAGGCGCCCAAGGCGCAGGATGAGCGCACGCGCGAACTGCTGCGCGAGTTGTCGCAGGTGAACACCGAAGATCCGCGCAAGGATATTTGGAGCAAAGTGTAAGTGGCAACATTGGGGTGCAAACATGGCGAAAGCTCGATCCAAAGCCGCTTATATGATCTCGGCCGTCGCCGAGCAGTATCAAATCCATCCGCAAACCCTGCGTCTTTACGAGCGCGAAGGGTTGCTCGCGCCCTCGCGCAGCGAAGGCAACACGCGTCTTTATACCGACGACGATCTGGAGCGCCTGGAAGTGATTCTCAAGCTGACGCGCGACCTGGGCGTGAATCTGGCGGGCGTCGAAATTATCCTGAACATGCGCGAAAAAATGGCCGCGATGCAGGACCAGATCGAGGAATTCGTGGCCACGCTGAACCAGGAGTTCGCGCACCAGGCCCGCCAGTCGCCGGCTGAATCCAGGCGTTCGCTGATTCCGGTGGTGCAGATGCGCACGCCCGCCGTGATTGAAATTCCCAAGAAGAAGCGGCCGAAAGCCAACTGAGCGGGATGCGAGTGAAAAACGAACTCGTGCTTTTCATCCTGGAAGCGCACCAGTTCGTCGGGATGCTCGTGCTCCCTCAGCCACTTGCTGCCATCCGGAGATCCGGCCAGTAATTCGTAGGCGGTCTGCTCCACCCACAGGGGCTTGTTCTGGCTTCGCGCGTAGGCCAGATCGTGCTCCATATCGCCTAGATCGGCCCGGTCCAAACCAATCCATGAGGCTTGCGGATTGAAGTAGCTGATGGTCCACAAATCCGGATGAAAGCGATGAAACACGATGGCGCTCCCGGGCGGCCAGGCATCGTGCTGCGCCAGCGCGAACGCAGCGGAGCGTTGAACTCCGGGCGCGATTCCGGATACGCCAGGAAAACGAAATTCGACAGCAGCAGCACGGCGGCGAACGCGAATCCGGCGCGATGAGCCTGGGGTGTATCGGCGAGCGAGGCGGCGAGGATCAAGACCAGCGGCGCCAGATAAAACATGCGGTAAAACGTATTCTGTGGCATCCAGAAGAAAAGGAACGCGAGGTACACGCAGGTCCACAAAAGAAGAACGACCACTGACGGCGGCCAGCGCAAGGGTAGCGCTCCCCTGACGTAGAACACGAAGGCGATGACCGCGCAGGCCAGCGCCACGCAGGCGGCCCAGGACAATGGATTGTGAACCACGTCGGGCAAGCGGCCGCCGAAGAACAGCCGCACTGTTCCCCGGAGCGAGTAGGCGGCGTCGCGCAGCGGATTGAAAGAGAATCCCGAATCGGACGAGTGCGAGGTCAGCCACGCGAAGAACCTTTCGGGAGGTTGAGCGGCTTGATAAGCCCACACATAGGCTGCGGCCACGGGCACCAGCGCTTCCGTACAATACGCGGCCAGCGCCGCGATGGATGCCCGGCGCTGCCAGAGCACCAGCAGGGCAACAGGCAAAAAGAAAATGGCCAGCTCGTGAAACAGCATGGCGGCGGCTTGGACCAATCCCGCGACCCACATCCAGCGCGAGTCCTGCAGCAGGAGGTACGCGCAGAGCAGCAGCAAGATCGCGGGGATGTAAGCGTCGGCGTCGGCGGCGAATTTCCACCAGGTGGCTGAAAATCCGAACACCAAGGCTGCGATCAGCCCCTGTTCGGTGGACCATCCTTTGACGCGCAAACACCGGTACAGCAGCATCACCGCCAGGCCGGCCAGAATGCAGTTGGCGATCTGCATCAAGTACAGCGCGCGTATTGGATAGCCCAGCCAATCGCTAAAATCGTACAACCAGGCGCCCCACAGCTCGTAGATCAGATGACTGGGATGAACCAGAGCGGACGGCGGATAGTTTTTCTCGATCTCGATCGCGAATCCAACGCCGTCCCAATAAAAATTCCGCGTGGGAAACGCCAGATAGGCTGCAAGCGGGGCTAACAGCAGCGCTCGTGTCCGCAAGGCTAATGCATTCTTTCCAGAAATTTCCCGGTGGTTCCGTCTACGAAGACGGAATAGTCGCTGGTGCCTACTGAATTGCCCCAGATGACGCGCCAGGTCACATCCGCGAATCGTTTGCCGAGCTCCATGAGGAAGATGACTGGCTTGCCGGGATTTTTCTTGAGATAGTCCGCGCTGTTCTCGACAGCGGTCTTATACGCCTCATCGGAATCCACTTTGATGGCGGATATCGGGAAAGGCGACGCATCGCCGCGCGGCGTGTAGTCCTCTTGCAAGCCGCCGAACACGCCTTCATGCAGATTGCCGTCCGCCTCGACGGCCGAATACGTGTACGTCTTGGCCTTCGCGCGGGATAGCGAAACAAAGATCACTTGCCACACCCCGGCTTTCCCATGCTCGGCTTTCATTTGCGCGAGATTGAGACTGCTGATTTGGAGCGGCTGCGCATCGGGCGCCCAACCGCGCGCTTGCGGATACATATGCTGGAGGGCCTGGCGTCCGGTGAGCACTTCGGGCGGTTTGGGGGGCTGCTTCTCTTCGGCGGTTTTCGGAGCGTCGGAACAAGCGGATAAGAACAGGATCAGTGGCAAAAGCCACAGGGTGGTATGAACTCGCATTTCTAATTATATTGTGTGGCGGGCGGGCAGTCAGCCTACAAAAAAATGTTGCCTTCGAAGAAGCGCACGGCTTTCCCGCTCATGGTGACGCGCTCGCCACGATCTTCGCACCACAGCTCCCCGCCGCGCGGGGAAGCTTGATAGGCGCGCAGCTTCTTCTTGCCCAGGCGCTTGGACCAATACGGAATCAGCTGCAATGCGACGAGCCGGTAACCGGATCCTCGGGGATTCCTTTGGCCGGAGCGAAGAAGCGCGAGACGAAGTCGACTTCCAGGCCGGGCGCCGTCGCGATCACTGCAAAACGATCGAGATTCATGAGCGCCTGCATGTCCGGCTTCAGCGCGCGGAGTTCGTTCTCCGATCCGTACACGACGAAATAATCCCGCGCCGCTAGCACCGCTTCGGGCTCGCCGCCGAGCGCGGAAACCAAGCCAGGATAAGGCTCGCACAAGCCCCTGGCGGCCGTGACGGAAAATCGAGCGAGTACAGATCGCCATCGCGCGTCACCGTCAGCGTGCCGCTCTTGGTTTCAAACGAAACCGAACGCTCGCCGGGCGTAAGATCGTTCAAAATCACCGATGCCGAGGCCAGCGTGGCGTGGCCGCACAAGATCGACCTCCACCGCCGGCGTGAACCAGCGCAATTTGTAGCCGTTCCCATTGCGGACAAAGAAGGCCGTTTCGGCGAGATTGTTCTCGGCCGCGATGGACTGCATCAGGGCATCGGGCAGCCACGATTCCAAGGGACAAACCGCGGCCGGATTGCCGGAGAACACCTGTCCGGCAAACGCGTCCACCTGATACATCGGAATCTTTAGCGCGCTCATGAGACGATGCCCAATTCCCTGCCGTGCGTGAAGCTGGGCCGATGGCGATTGGCCACCAGATCGCGATGCTCCAGCAGCGCCGAAACCAGGATCGGCATGGCGATGGTGGAATCGGAATGGCAAGTCACCATGGACGCGTCCTTCGCGATCTTGCCCCAGCTCTGCGCCTCTTCGAACGTGCAGCCCGACAAGCCGCCCCAATGCGGCGAATCGGTGACGCATTGAATGGCATACTTGTGGCCGGTGACGCCGGTGTTCATGATGATGGCCGTCACTTCGGTCTGCTGCACGAAGTTTTTGGGCGTGCCTCCGCCGAAATAAATGACGCCGGTGGCTTCCGATTCGGCGACGATCTTGGCCGTTTCCACCACGTCGCCGATCACATCGAACATAAAGCGGTTGCCGCCTTCATAGCGATTGGCCGCGATACCGATGCCGATGGAGCTGTCGGCCACGGCCGGGCAATACAGCGGGATGCCGGCTTTGGCCGCCGCCGATACGATGCCGTCTTCTTTGCAATGCTTGCCAAGTTCCAGGCCCAGCAAATAGAGGAACTCGCGCGTGGTGTAGGGGCGCGATTGATCGAGCGAAGCCGCGAAGCGCCCGATCCACTGATCGTGCTGGCGAAACTTTTCTTCGTCCGCCAGAACATCGTACATGCGGTCAACCAGATTCTCGGCCAGCAGCACGTCGTCGATCGCGGGCGAACCCTGGTAATGAAAATTACCCATGGTCTCGTGGAAGTCGTGAAAGAAATTGGCGCCGGTGGAGACCAGGCAATCGATCAGCCGGTTTTCGATCATGCGCACCACCAGGCGGCGCATTCCGGCCGGAACCATGGCGCCGGACATCCCCATCATGATGGTGCAGCGGTCGCCCAGCATTCGCTTCCAAACTTCAAACGCCAACCCGAGCTGTTTGCCCTGGAATGCGGTGCCCTGCATGCGCGTCAGGATTTCGGTAGCGCTGGATGCACCGACGGGATCGAAAGGCCGGGTGGGCGTCGACAACAGGCGCGACTTGGCATCCTCGTGATGCTCGCGCGCTTCGGGTAAGGACTGGGTTTCGGTGTGTTTCATCTTTCTCTAGTGTAAGGGGAAGCGGCAGGAGGGGAAATGAAAAACAGGTTACGGCCAGGATTACCGGCCAGGCTACTGAACGAAGGGCGGCCGGTTCTTTTCGTTCAGAACCAGCTCGTCAAAGATGGCGAGCACTTGTTTGCGGTATTGATACACGCGCCGCAGCGCATCGCGAAAACCGGTTTCGTAGCGCTGGCGATTCAGCCATTTGTCCAGCACGGGCTTGGGCACATCGATATCGCGCCGCAAAGTTTCGGCCGAGTGGCCGCGCAGGAAAAGACCGTAGAACATGGCTGCCTCGCGTTGCGGCGCCAGTGGATCCAGATCGTCCCGCGGTGTCATACTCAAATTCATCATCGGCGAAAAAAGCCAGTATAAACAGGGCAGATGATCGAAGCAAGGGGTTTAATGCAAATCCGCCGCTAGGATGTTACCGGGCTCAAGTTCAATTTTATCAGAGAGTCTGAAATACGCCAAGAAAGCGGCTCGCGCAGGCAGGTTATTTCTTCTTGGCGGGAGCGGGAGCCGGCGGCGTCTTTGCCGTGGTTGTGGATGCCGCCGCCTGACCCACCGGTGTCGGTTTGCCCGCCGCCGGTTGGCCTGGTGCGTCGCCGGGCGCCAAATATTTCACCACGATGGACACCCGCCGGTTGGAGGCGCTGGTGGGATCCTCGGGCTTCCGCAGCCTTTGATCGGCATAGCCGCGCACGTCGGCCACCTGGTTGGGGCGTACGCCGGACTGTTGGATCAGCTTGCGCGCGGCATTGGCGCGATCGGTGGAGAGTTCCCAATTTGAATAGCCGGTAGGGGAGACGTAAGGGTGGGCGTCGGTATGGCCCTCGATCGATAATCGGTTGGGAAGTTTCCCCAGTTCCGCGGCCAGCAAGTCCAGCATCTCCTCGCCGGACTTGGTGGGTTGCGCGTTTCCAGTTTCAAAGAAAGTGCTCACGGCGCTTTCGAGCAGCTCGATGCGCAATCCTTCGCCGGTAACGGTCATCTGGACTTGATCCTTGAGCTTGGCGACGTTGGGAGATTGCCGGATGGCGGCTTCCAGCTTTTCCTTGAGCTTGCTCATGTCGTCTTTACCGATTCCGATATTTTCGCTGGCGCCGCTTTGGCCGCTGCCGTTTTGGTTGCTGTGGCCGGAGGGATCGCGAAAGTAGCCGGCCACGGCTTTCTTCACCGGGTCGCTGGAACTCAGAAGCCAGAGGACGATGAACAGCGCCATCATGGCGGTGACGAAATCGGCATAGGCCACCTTCCAGGCACCGCCGTGATGGCCGCCTGCGTGGATAATCTTTTTACGATGATGATGGGCTGGACGAGGAGTTGATCGGATTTTGTGCGGGCATGGATTATGGTTATTTTGCTGCCGCCCTCTCTCCGTTGCGGGCGCCGTCTTGCCGGGCGCCGCGGCGGGCGGCCTTGCCTTTGCAGGCGTTCTCCAGTTCCTGGAAACTGGGCCGCACATGTCCTGGAACGGCGCGCCGTCCGAATTCCACCGCCATCGAGCGGCGAGGTGCCTTTCAGGAACGCAATCAGCGCCACGCGCACGACGTGGATAGAAGTGGCCTTCTTCTTCGGCTGCATTGCCCATTTTGCCGGCCAGGGCCCCAGCAACCCGTAGCACAGCAGAATTCCGAGGAAGGTTCCCACCAGCGCCGCCGCCACCTTTGTGGCCGATTTCTTCGGGCGGGCCGCCGAGCGCGCCCATGGTGATCACCACGCCCAGCACGGCGGCCACAATGCCTAAGCCCGGCAGCGAATCGGCCACGGTGGTGAGCGCACCACCGGCTGGTGGGCGTAGTGATGATGAACTTCCATGTCCAGCTCCATCACCTGATCCAGTTCGAAGGGCGTGGGCCCGCCGGTCATGGCCATGCGCAAGGTGTCGCAGACGAAGTCGCGCAAATGGTGATCCCACGCTTTGAACAATTCGCTTTTCTCGGGCTTCTCCACATCGGTCTTCCAGCTCCGTGAGGCCTTTCTTGCGCGCCTTCTGCATCACCTCATACATCTGCTTCAGCGTGGCCTGGTACATTCGCCTTGTCGTATTTGGAGTTCCCGAACACGGCGCGAGAAGCCGCCGAGAATGGCTTTCAATATAGCGGGAGGATTGGCCGTCAGCACGGTGCCGATCCCGGCTCCGCCAATGATGAGCAGCTCGGCGGGCTGCATCAGCACCTTCAGGTTCCCGTGCTCCATGAGATAGCCGCCCACCACGGCTCCAAAGACCACCAGAATTCCTACGATGGCAAACATCGCTTCGCTCCGCTTTCCGTCACCCTATTTCCAAGCACGTGAGCCACGGCGCTGCGATCGCCTCCGCTGGCCAGGCAACTTTCATAGACCTGTCCGACGCGTTCCTCGAGCGATTCGATGGTGTCGCCAGGCTCGGCGGTGACGCCCGCCACCGATACCGTCACACGCAACCGGTCGCCCCACCACTCCAAAGTGGAAGCGCTCACCAGCAGGCGCAGCCGCTCGGCGGCGGCGGCGAGTTCGGACCGCGAGCAGCCGTGCACCTCCACGCGGAATTCGGCCGGCTCCCAGCGCGTCAAGACATCCAGCGCTGCCAGATTCCGGTCCAGCGCCGCGGCCACCAGCTTGACCGCCGCATCCACCATGGCGTGGCCATAGCCGCGGTCCAGTTCCTCGGCTCCGTCCAACCCGATGCGCAACCATCCAAACGGAATCTCAAAAGCATTCCAGGCATCCAGCGCGTGCCGCACCATCATCTCGCCATACCTCCGGTTCGCGGCCCGCGTGGACGAATCCGAACATCCAAAGGCCTCCAGGTGGTGGCGCCGATGAACCAACGGCGCAACCACTTCCTCGAAGATCTCCACCGCGCCCACGATCTCGCCGTTGGCGTCGTGGATGGGGCGCGCCTGCAGCTGCACCAGCAGCCGATGCCCCTCCCGGTGCAGCAGGAACACCGTGGCTTCGTGGGACCGGCCGTCTCGCATCGCCGCCACCACCGGAGACCCCGGCCCGGCCCCGGTAGCAGGCTGCCGTCGCTTTCACAATGCATCAGCAAATCGCCGTGACTGAATTGGCCCGCCACCTCGTGCGCGAAATACCCGCTGATCCGCTCGGCTCCCCCATTCCAGTACAAGATCCGATGGTCCCGATCCACCATGCAGACGCCCTCGTCGAGCTGATCCAGCAGCGCCTTGTGCAGACGGTGATCGAGCAGCGCGAGCTGGATCAAAGACTCGTCGCCGTCGGCATCGAGTGCGCCCATGGACCTCCTCCGTTGTCCTTATCGGATCGAATCCGTTTAGTTTTGAGACTGCCCGGCGGCGCCCGGCCAGCCCCCCGACATTGCGGGAATGTAACGATGCACGATCCACAAACGGGCCGCGGCCTGGCGGTGTGGTTCCCCGGCCTGAGTTCAACAGGCAAAACTGCAATTTAGCCAGGCGGTCTATCAGGCGCTCAGAAGCGACGCGCTCCAAAACCCAGCCGCCAGTTGGTATGGCTGGATGGGGACGCCGTGCGCCTGCCAGCTCTCCAAACACCTGCGCTTCAGCCCTGAAGATCG
Source organism: Bryobacterales bacterium (assembly GCA_963713415.1). Lineage (GTDB taxonomy): Bacteria > Acidobacteriota > Terriglobia > Bryobacterales > Bryobacteraceae > Palsa-89. Next base: position 32,461 of record CAVQLV010000005.1, read on the forward strand.
CAACGAGAACATCCGGCGCAGCGGCGAACTGGCGGAACAACTGAACTCGGCGCGACGCCATCGTGCTGGTATCCGCCGTTTCGCCCTTTCGCGCGGGCCCGCGCCCGAGAGCCGCGCAATGTCACCGGAATCGACGACCCTACGAGCATCCGCTGACGCCGGACGTGGAATGCCGCGCCGATCTGGAGACGCTGGAGCAGACGTGGCCAAGGTCCTAAAAGCAATGAAGCGCTGGCTCGCAGAGCGCCAAAACTATTTCGCTCTCGCTCAGCGCGGCAATTGCTCTCGCAGCACCGGATAAACGGCGCGCGCGAAATCGACCGCCATCCGGGTGGCCAGTTGGTCGCTTCCAGGCTGGTTCGGCGGCGCCTCTTCCACCACAATGCGCACCAGCGCGGTGTCCGTCCTCCGGTCTCGAACCGCATCGGCGACGAGCCAGAATTTTGAGGCCCATTCACCGGCAATCGCGCGGCGGGCAGTTTGGTACCAATAGAGAACCACGGCGCGCTGGTCGCGGCTGGCAACCATGTATCGATTCACGGTAATGGGCCCTGCGGCCGTGACGAGGCTTAGCTCGCCTGTGGACACAGGCACCCAGCCGGCGGCGGGCAAGCATACTTTGGGCGAGTGGGGCTGGCTGGCTCCGGCGCGCTGGGACTGAAACCACGCTACTAAAAATCCAACCGGCTCACGGCCGCGATTGGCATAGGTTCGGCTCAACAGGCGGTCGGCGGCGAGGGTGTTGAGGATGTCAGGTTCAATTCGATCCTCGTGCAGTTCGGTCCAGCCGCCTAATGCCGCGGGAAATTGCGAGAGCGCAGGCGGCGCGGGCGGACGCTCGATTCCAGCCGTCCAGTAAACCAGCAGTGCCTGTCCCGCCAAGAACAAGGGGACCAGCATCTTGGCCCATGGCGGCATCATCGCGTGGTCATTTGAGGCGAATTTCAGTATATACGTTGCTAGGCTGCCGGAACAGGTGTTTCCACCGCGGGAACCGAGGCTATGTCCGGCTCGGCAGCTCGCGGAGCCGGGGCAAACCTCCACCGACGTCTCGGCATAGCCGCAAGCGCTGCAGATTTTCAACTTCACCGTTCCCGGTGTCGGTGGAGGCGGGGAGCGAATAACTGATTTCGAAGCGGCTGCAGAGATTGGCGTAGGCGTCCACCAACCCATCCACCATCCCTTCCAGCTTGGCCTCGGTGAAGCTTCCTTCCGGATGGGAGAGACACAGCTCGCGAACCAGGGCCCACTGGCCGGCCACGTCGGGGCAGATGCCATGAAAGACGACGCTGCTTTCCTGCGCGATGGTGCGCCAAGCGGGCGAGAGCGGCGTCCTGCTTCAAGTCGGCGCCGGACATGTCGTGCAGGAAAAGAAAAATGTGGCGCTTGCCGCCGCGCTTGGCAAACGCATCGCATTGCCGCTCGAACGGCCGCCAGCGGATCGGCGGCCGCGCGTTCCCGGGGCGCCGCCAGAGCCAGCGCCTTGCGGAGCAGGTCCGGATCGGAAATGCAGCCGTGCGCGGCCTTCAACTCCGGGGTCATCAGAGAATCGTCATAGGGGACCAGAGCGTTGGGGCTGGATTTTTCGGCCGCTGGCGGATTCATTTCGATGGAGTAACGATCGATTCGCCAGAGGTCGTCCCGGCGCTTCATGGAGAGGCATTGCCGCAGTCCCTCGCGCATGGATTTTTCGTACGGATCATCGCCGGAGGCAAACCAGGGAACCACGAAGCCCGCCATCACCAGCGCCGGCGGGCTGGCCAGCCGGACCTGGTACTCTTCGATCAGTGTTCCGTTTTCCCAGACCGAAAACTCCGCCGGCTTGATGCCGCTCAGATCGCGGGCCGGGTGGCAGGAAAGCGCGAAGCCCAGGCGGCGCAGGCCGTCCGACTGGGCCGCGGCTTGCGAGATGTGGACCTGCAGCGGACCCGCCTCGCGGGCCGTTTTCTCATGACGCCGGATGCGGGACATGGCGCTCACCGTCGCCAGCCGCAGCTTTCCCTCGGCATGCTTATAATGCTCCGCCAAAACCGGCAGGAAGCGCTCGTCTTGGGTTTCCCCGATGGCCCAGAGCGCCGAGAGCCGAAACAGCGGATCGTTGTGCCGCAACATGTCCAGCAAGACGTGCAGGGCGCGTAACATCTCCGCACAGATACAGGCCCAGCGCCGCATTCGCCGCTACCCGGTTGTTCTTCGATTTCAGCGCCGACAGGAAATGCGGCTTCACTTCCTCGGCGTCCAGCCCCCACAGCGCTTCCACCGCGCTGGCCTGCACGCGCGGATCGCGGTCCAACAAGCGCCGCGCGATCCAGGCCACATTGCGGGTGCTGCGGCCAATCAGCAGCGCCGCTTTGGAGCGGACCACCTTGTCGGGATAAGCCATCAGCTCGACTTGAAACGAGTTCCAGCAGTTCTGGCCGCTGGTAGCCGACAGGATATCCAGGATTCGAAGGATGCGTTCGGTTTTCAGAGGGCTGGGCTGGCCCTGCAGCGCTTTGTTGAGCGCCATCTCGAACGCGGATTGCAATTGAGCCCCGGTCTCGGCCGCGGCGCGCGTTACGGCCAGCGCTTCCTGGAGCGTGCACACTTGCGGGTCCAGCAGCCCGATGCTCAAACGCCTGTCCTTGGCCAGGATCGAGATCAGGTGGCGCGATCCGTCGGAAGGCGCGCACCCGGCTACCACGTGGATTGCCGCGGCGAAGAAAATCGCCGGATCGGAGCCGGCCAGGTGATTCAGCATCTGGCTGGCGGCTGAACCCTCTTCGTCCCCATAGGACTCCACCGCCTTGGAAATATCGGCGACAAAACTCTCGAAAGTTGCGCTTTTATTCATGGGCCCGAATAGCTTATCGGCCCATGAAAGTTCTCTTTAGCGCGAAATGCCGGGGGCGGCTTTTAAGAAACCCGCGCAAAACGGAGCGCGGCGCGATGCTGTTCCTGGCCTGTTTTGTGGTGCGCGCCGCGCCCTTTGCGCTTTTCAGGAACCCGCGCAAAACGGAGCGCGGCGCGATGCTGTTCCTGGCCTGTTTTGTGGTGCGCGCCGCGCCCTTTGCGCTTTTCAGGAACCCGCGCAAAACGGAGCGCGGCGCGATGCTGTTCCTGGCCTGTTTTGTGGTGCGCGCCGCGCCCTTTGCGCTAGTGGTGATCGTCCCGGCGGTGATCTTCCACTCGCTCCCGTCCGGTCCGCGCGGCTTGGCGCTCGCGCTCGGAACGTCCCTCCAGCTCGTGCCTCTCGGCCGGCCGCGCGCCCGCATAGCGCGGCACCGCATAGGGGTGAACGTACGTTCCGCGATTCACCCAGGTGCGATCCCAGCGCGCATTATTGATGAACACACGGTGATCGCCCCACGCGAACCGGTTCAGGCCCCATCCCCAGGGACGAAACGCCGCGCCAATCCGGATACCGTAACCGAAGCTGATGGCGCCTCCAATAAAGAACCCCGGCCGCGGCGGAGCGAATACGATCAGCGGATTGTAATAAGGAACCACAATGAACGCGGGATTGGCGGGCAGTATCTCAATGTATGGCCCCGGATTGACAATGATCTGTGGATTGGTTCGCAGATACCCGTATTGATAGGCGCTGGTGCCGTTCCCGCTGGACGGCGTCCATCACATCCGGCTGTTGCGCTAGAAACGCGTTGCCCAGTTCGCTGGTCCACGCCATGTCGGACGCCATGGTCGCGAGCACGGAAGGAAACGGGAGCAGAGCTTGCACGCTGGGATCCCACGGCAGGCGATCGGAGGAAATGGCCCCCGCCAAAGCATCGCCGGTCAGGTAGTGATGCTGGTCCGACCATTGCGCGGCGGGGGGAATTTGATCGGGAAACGTCGCGGCCGCGAAAATCTGCGACAACAGCGGATCGGGATAGAGCGCCACGCGCGAGACCAGCCGGTCCAGTTCCTGGGGCGGATAAGAAGGCGGAGGAGGCCCCTGGCCCCAGGCCAGCGGCACGAAAGCCGCTATGGCAACCGCCAGCCCGCCGGCCAGCGTCACTGCGCTTCTCATGACGTCGCGCAAAACGGAGCGCGGCGCGAAGCGCTTCCTGGCCTGTTCTGTGGTGCGCGCCGCGCCCTTTGCGCTTTTAAGGAACCCGCGCAAAACGGAGCGCGGCGCGAAGCTGTTCCTGGCCTGTTCTTTGGTGCGCGCCGCGCCCTTTGCGCTTTTAAGGAACCCGCGCAAAACGGAGCGCGGCGCGAAGCTGTTCCTGGCCTGTTCTTTGGTGCGCGCCGCGCCCTTTGCGCTTTTAAGGAACTTATGAATAGTTGTTTGGTGAATCCCCGTTTGCATTCGCATTAGATCGGTCTCCTGTTCCACGGTTTACGTTGCGTTACGTACCTACAGTGCTTCCTCAGCCAAGGACGGACCGCGCGCATCCCGCGTTACTAAGTCAGATCTAAGTGTAGATTAAAAGTCTTTGAGGGAAGAGCCGCACGGCTTACCAGCCGGCGTTCTTAGTCGCCGTCGAGGCACTGGATTCGGTTTTATTGTTCGAGGAACGCAGTTTGTCGAGTATCGCCGTCACGTAGTCCACCGTTTCTGGAATCGGCGGGACGCCTCCGGCCTGGTCCACGCGCTCCGATCCGGCGTTGTAAGCGCCCAGGGCGAGCGAGGGATCGTTGTTGTAGCGTTCCAGCAGAGACTTCAGCAGCCTGGCTCCGGCCTCCACGTTTTGCTTGGGATCGAACGGATCGTCTACCTCGAACTGGTCGGCAGTCTCCGGCATGAGCTGCATCAAACCCTGCGCGCCTTTGGCGGAAAGCGCGCACGGGCGCCCGGCGGATTCTTTGTCAATCACCGCCCGCACCAATTGCGGTTTTACGCCGGTTTTCTGAGCCGCCGCTTCAATTAACGGATCCAGTTGCTCGTCCGGCATAGGATCGCAGTCCGCCGTACCTGCGTCGAGGGGCGGAAACGGAATGGTAAAAAACGAAGAGCCTGTGGAATTCGCGCTGGACCGCGCCGGCCCGGCGGGCAAAATCGACGCGGCCTGCTTTTGAATCGCGGCGCGCTGCTGAGCGATGGAAGGCGCCATGGCCGCTTGCACCGAAGCTTCGAAATCCGCGGGCGGCTGCGCGCCAAGCACAGCCCCGACCAACAAAAGCGCCAGCTTGCCGTTCATGATCAGACCGCGATGGAGCCGGCGGGAGGATTATTCGGATCGTAAGCGGCGATCGTTCCCATAGCGGGGAAACCGGGAGCGACCTCTACCGGATTCTGGAGGGCGGACGGCACCCAGGTATAACCGTCGGCCTGGCGCATGGCCGTGGTGATGGATGGATCCCAGCCCCACACCATGATCGGAACATCAATGGAGTAGCCTTCGTTTGCCAGCTGGGTTGCCATGGTGGCGCGCTCGGCCGGATCTTGGATTTTCTGCAACGCCTGCACCGCGGCCGGCTGTGAGGCCCAATAGGCGTTGTCGAAAGCTTGCTGTGCATCCACCGGCGCGGCAGTAGCCGGCGCGGCTGGCGTTGAGGACGGCGCCGGAGTTGAGCTGGACGGATTGCTGGACGGGGCCTGCCGAAACGGATCGTACCCGCTATTAGGCGCCGTCGAACTGGTGCCGGATGTGGCGCCGGAGGAAGCTCCGCCTGCCGAGGCCGGAGTGCCGGGGGTGGGTGGAGTGGTTCGCGCCGGCGTGTGGGTGCCGGTAGAGGGAGGCGCGGCATCCGCACTGGAGCGTGTGACGGAGATTTTCACGTCATTCGGATGGATGCCGAACTTTTCCAGCGTGGACGACACCGCGTCCGACAAAGCGCCATGGAAGCTGTTCAGTTTGGCTTCGCTCAACGGCGCGCGGGTGTTTTGACCGGTGGTGGACGTGTTGGTTTCAGGCGAGAACATACTTTGCAGGTGAATCATAGTTGTGACCTCCTTGGTGTCATGAGACTGCTCTTGCGCCCATCAGGCGGTAAATGTAGGCCAGGATCTCGGCTACCGCGCGATACAGATGGGGCGGGATATGCTGTCCGACTTCGACGGATTTGTACAATGCCTGTGCCAAGGGCGGATTTTCGATGAGCGGCACGTCAAACTCCAGCGCCCGCGCGCGAATGCGCAGCGCCAGATAATTCTTTCCTTTTGCGACCACCAGCGGCGCGGCCATGGTGTCGTGGTGGTAGCGGATGGCCACGGCATAATGGGTCGGGTTCACCACCACCGCCGTGGCGGTTTTCACTTCGTCCATCATGCGGCGGCGGCGAACGTCGCGCTGCAAGCGCCGGATGCGCATTTTGGTCTGCGGATTGCCTTCGGCTTCCTTCAGCTCGTCGCGGATATCCTGCTTGCTCATGCGCATTTGCTTGGAGAACTTGCGCTTCTGACGGAGGAAATCGATGAAGCCGAACAGCAGAAAAAGCGCCGCGGCTTTCCACAGCAAGTCCATGCAGAGCGACCGCAGCGTCTCCAGTCCCACTTGGAAACTGCTGAGCGGGATCATGAGCAGACGCTCGCCGCTCTTGGTGATGATCCAATAAATGGTGGCGGCGAATACGGCCACCACTGCCACCGCCTGAAGCGACGACGCCAGTCCCTTGGGGGGCAAGGACTGGAGCTTCGAAAATACGTCGAAATTCGAAGCCTTGGGCGTCATGCGCGAGAGGCTGAAGGAAAAGCCGGTGGAACTGAGCTGGAACACGAGAGCGGTGAGCCAGCATGATGCCGCTCGCGTACAGCATGGGAGACAGCCCGCGGGAGAGCGCTTCATGCACGATGGCGATCATCGTGGCCGGTCCCAGATCGCCGCGAAAAGCCTCGATGAATAATCCCCGGGTTACTTCCTTTAAGGTAACCAGCAACGACGGGCCGGTCTGCGCAATCAAGATCACGAAAACCGTGAATTGCAGTCCGCTGACGAAATCGTGCGAAGCGGCAAACTGCCCCTCTTTGCGCGCTTTGATCAGCCGCCGCGGTGTTGCCTGTTCGGTCTTTTCGCCCGAGGGATTCATTGTGCTCTCACCAATTCAAAGCCGCCAAATCAAAGCCCTAACAGCCGCCCCAGCGCGGTGAACGACGCCTCGCCGAGCTGCTGATACAACTTGGGAATCAACAAAACCAGAAGACTCAAGGCCGCCAGCGCCGCCAGCATCTTGGCGGGAAAAGCCAGGGCAATCAACTGCAGTTGCGCATTGAGATGACCTAACAGCCCGATGGACAGGTCGATCAGGAACAGCAGAGTCATCAAGGGCAGCGCCAAATGGACGCCGGTGGAAAAGATGCTGGAGCCGAGCAAGACTAGCCCTTCCACGCTGGCGCGCGACGCGATAAAAGCGCCGGGGGGATGCGTTTCCAGACTGCGCGCCAGAATGGTGAGCAGCACGCGATCGAAACCCATGGCGAAAAACAGCAGCCCGGCGGTCAACTGCGCCAGGAGGAGGAGAACCGTGGAGTCGGCCTCCGTGTTGGGATCGATAGTCGACGCGTAAGCAAATCCGGCCTGCGTACTGATGGCCTGCGCGGCGAAGGTCACCGCTTCGATCAGGAACGCGACCGCCAGGCCGGTGGCAACACCGATGGCGGCTTCGGCCAGCATCCAGCCCGCTACCTGCATCATGCTTCCCGGAATGGGGTCCAGAGTCGGCCAGCGCGAATACATGCCGAACGTCAGAATCATGGACAGCGTGATCTTGGCCGCGCTGGGGCCCGCTTCCAGGCCGGGCAGCGGCAGAAACACGAACACCCCGGAGATACGGGCCAGCACCAGCAGGAACCCGTAAAGCACCGACGTCGGGATGGCCGGATTCACATGCATAAGAAGCTAACGCGCATAACGCGACAGGTCGCCAAATACTCCGATCGAATAGGCCGAAAGCTGGCGCAACATCCACGGCATCAAAAGCAGGAAGCCAAACAGGAACGCGGCCAGGCGCGGAATGGTGCTGAAGGCGGAATCCTGCATGGACGTCGCGATCTGGATAATGTTGACGACGATGCCTACCGCGAAGCCGATGGCCAGCAGCGGCGCGCACAGCAGGACCGTGGTCCAAAGAGCTTGACTGATGATGTGAACAGCGGTTTCAGGAGTCATAAATCCTCAATAAAATGTTTTTAAAAGCGAGCCGATCACCAGATTCCATCCGTCCACCAGGACGAACAATAGAATCTTGAACGGCGCCGAGATCATCACGGGCGGCAACTGCACCATGCCGATCGAAAGAGTGATGGAAGCCACCGCCAGATCGATGATCAGGAACGGCAGATACAAGACGGCTCCGATTTGGAAGCCGGCCTTCAGCTCGGAGAGAATGTAGGCCGGAATCAGAACCTTCAGATCGAGATCGGCCGGATTGCGCGGAGGTGCGGATTTCGTCATCTCCACGCAGGTCTGAATGTCTTTTTCCCGCGCGAATTTCAAAAGAAAATTCTTGAGAGGCTTGGCGCCCTCATCGAATCCCTGCTGCCAGGACATCTCGCCGCTCTCCACCGGCTCCCAGCCGCGATGATAGATATCCATCACCACCGGCTGCATCACCAGGAACGCCAGGAACATCGATAGCCCCACCAGCACCTGATTGGAAGGGCGCCGACTGCGTTCCTAATGCCTGCCGCAGAAAATGCAGCACGATGATGATGCGGAGAAACGGACTCACCGACATCACCACGGCCGGCAACAGCGTCAGCAGCGTCAATAAAATGACGATCTGGGTGGGCGTGCTCAGCGTTAGGCCGCCCTTGGGATTGGCCGAACCGAAAACAGGAATCGACCCATCCGTGCCGGGCGCGGCCAGCGCGGCGGCGGCAAAGAACAAGAACAGGAAGATGGAGCGGAGCTTGATCATTGGCTGGAACGAAGCAGATCGCGCGATAAAGACGAAGACGGATCCCCCAAGGCTTTTTCAAGAGCGACCGGGGCATCCAGCAGCGTGCACGAAGTGGGAGCGGTGGCGATCAGAACCGTCCGGTCCGCGACGCGCACCAGATGCAAAGCATGCTGCGCCGTGAGGGGAACGCGTTCCAACACTTCCAGGCGCCGCCCGTTTCCGCCCCGCCGCGCACCAATGCTGAAGGACGCCATGCCGCGCTTCTTGGTGAACCATAAGAGTCCTCCCAAGAGCGCGAAGACCAACAACACCATGCCGATTTGTTCAGTTAGTTGCATTTCCGCCGCCGCTCTTTCTGCAGCATCTTCTGGACTCGAACCGAGACGGTGTCGTCAATGACGATCACTTCCGCCTCGGCCAGCTTCACGTTGCTGGCAAACAGAGGGAAGGGCGTGCCGGCCGGATGATCCGTTCGCAGCACCGATCCCTCTTGCAGTTGGAAGATTTCCCCGATGCTCATCGAGAGCGTCCCCAACTCGAGTTCCACGACGAAAGGCAACTCCCCGAAACGTTGTAAAACGTCGGAGGCGTTCATCGCTATTGTTTCAGGGCAAGGAGGGCCTGGGTCAATTGATCCAAAGTGGAAATAACTTTGGAGTTCGCCTCATACGAGTTTTGATACACGATGAGGTTGGTAAACTCGGTGGCGATGTCCACCGTGGAAGTTTCCAGCGATCCGCCTTCCACCGTGCCCAGCGTGCCGGTGTTTGGAACGCCAATCACGGGCGTGGCGGTTTTGGCTCCCACTTCGAAGTTATTCTGGCCAACCGCGATCAGCGAATCCGGATTGCTGACCGACGCCAGGGCGAGCTGGCCGATCACCACCTGGTTACCGTCGGAGAACTGCGCCGTGATGGCGCCGCCGTTGGCAATGGAAACCTGCGTCACCTGGGAAGCGGGCACTCCATCCTGAGTGCTGGCGGAAACGGCTGAAGTAGCGGCGTACTGCGTAACTACGGGAGTGCCAGTGCCATTCTCGGTGGCCAAGTTCCAGTTGATGTTCATGTCGTTGGCGCCGTCCGTTAAGCCGGTAATCGCGACCGCTACCTGCGCCGTCGGAGGGGCCGGTGGGAGTCAGATTGCCGTTGGCATCGAAGCTGAGGCTCCCGTCGGCCACCGCGCTGGGAGTGCCGGCGGTTCCGGACGTCAGGTCCGCTCCCGGTATATCCACTTCGTAGTTCCAATTGCCCGGCGATTGCTCGGTGAAATTGACGGTAAGATCGTGAGTTTCACCCAGAGAGTCCACCACCTGGATCGGCGTCGAAAAGCTGCCGCTGGCCTCTCCCGCCACGCCCGCCGCATTCAAGTTCAAGCTGAGCGAGAAATTCTGAGTCGCACTGGGCGTTTGTAGCGCGTCGGAAGGGATCGTGATATTGCCGATCGCGCCACTGGTATTGACCACGCCATTCTGTGCCGCCCAGCCTTGCACGAACTGGCCGGTGGCTGTGACCAGGTTGCCATTGGCATCCAGGTTGAAATTCCCGGCGCGCGTGTACAAGGTGTTCCCGGATGGGTCTTGTACGACGAAGAATCCATTGCCGTTGATCGCGGCGTCGAAGTTTCCGCCGGTAGCCTGGATGGATCCTTGCGTGAACACCCGCTCGGTTTGCGGCGCCGACACACCGCCGCCGATCTGCGTGGAACCGCCTGCGACGGATTGCTGCAGTAAGTCGTAGAACGATACGTTACTGTCCTTGTAGCCGGTGGTGTTTAAGTTGGCCAAATTGTTCCCGACTACGTCGAGAGCGGCCGAATCCGCAGTAAGTCCGCTGAGTGCGATGGAAAATGATGACATTGATAATGCTCCTTTTTTGTTAGTGACTTACCTGGTTCCGCTATCAGGAAGAACTTCCGTTCGTCGGATTCGTCTGATTCGTTTGACTATTCGTTGGGGTGGTGGTTGAGGTGGTAGCGCCGGTCAGGGTTTGTACGCCCTGGTTGATTCCCATCAATTGTTCTAATTCGCTGTACTGCACCAGCTGGCCCACAAACTGGATACTGTCCGTGGGATTGAGCGGGTCCTGGTTCTTGATTTGGGCAATCAATAACTGCAGGAAGGTGCTCTCGCTCGTGAGCGAAGCAACACCGTTGGCGGAGGTAGAGCTGGAGTTGGAGCCCGTGCCGCTGGTGGCATTCGGTTGTGCCGCTTGGGCGTGGGCTTGGACTTTCGCCAATGCCGCACTTACGGCGGATGGGCCAAGTAACTGCATTATTCGTTTCCTCCTGGATGGGCGTTGCCGCCCGAAATCTGCTGCTCCAATTCCTGCTGCCATTGCCCGCCGTTAGCGCGGCGTTCCCGCTGCGGTTGCCGGTCCCCGCCGTTGGACTGTTGCTGGCCGGAGGAGCGTTCGCCGCCCGCGTGCGAGTCCTGCTGGCCGCCGGACTGCGCCGCAACCGCAGCCGACTTCAGTACGTCCGTCCTCCAACCCTGAGCGCTTAATTGATTCGAGAGATCGCCCAGATTAGACCGAAGCGACTCTCGGAGAACCGGGTCGGAAGCGTGGACCGATACGTTCACCGATCCGGCTCGATCCGCTATTCGAATCGCGGCGGAGGTTTGATCGTTGCCCGTCAGATGCAACAGAATCTCCGAACTAGCCGAGGTCTTCGGCAGTTCCGGCGCGAGTAAGTGCGATTCCTGAGCGGCCAGCGGCAGATCGGGACGAGCTGCTTGCGCGGGCTCCGGCGCAACCTCTATCGAACCATGCTGGGGAGCCTGGAAGACGGCCGCATCGTTCCAGTGCCCAGTTACTCCGGGTGTCTGCTGTGGCGCCACTAAGTGGGGCGCATCGTGGCCGCTGTTATCGGATCGTTGGGTCTCGCTGGCCGCGGGCTGCGTTTCGTGCCGCGCATCGCTGGACATTTGGCTTGGCCGCGGCGTTGGCTGAGAATCCGGGCTTTGAGGCCGAGTTACTGGGCTTTTTGGTTGCAAAGCGGCGTTCTGGCTATTAGTAACTGGCGCCTTGGATTCTGTAAGTGACGAATGCCTTGGAGAATCCAATCCAAGCATCCGCACCGCAAACGCGAAGTTTTCGGCCTGCGGCAGAAGCGGTGTCTTGGGCGCGGGAGTTATCGGCCAGGCCTCGTGCTGTGGGCTGGAGGTGCTGCTGGGCGTTTCGGGCGCTTGATTCATAACGTCGTGACCCACAGAGACTGGCGCCAGTGCCGGGGTTGGGACGGATGCGGCGGCCACGGTGTCGGAAACAACAGGAGGCCGCGCAGCCTTTTGCTCCGGCGCCGCGTCCTGTGGAGTAACGTTCGCTGGCGGAGTAACCAGGACGTCGGAGGGCGACGCAGGGGCCGGGGTTACGATCGGAACCGGTACAGGCGTTGGCTGGGGTGACGCTGTTTGTCCATTCGCAGAGGACGTTGGTTGCAGTGGCTTCGAATCAGGGCGTGTGGTACGGCCCTGCGATTTGCTTGCGGAGGAAGGACTGCTTGCGGCCTGGCTTGCCGCGGCGGGCGCTTGGACATTTGCTCGCGCCTCTGTTGGAACCGAATCCTTGTGAGGCTCATCGTTACTGGATAGATCTGGGCTGGATAGATCTGGCTTTGCCACGGTGAAATTGGCCGCTGGCTTGGCAACCGTTCCGGACGCTTTCACTATAAAGCTAGTCTGCGGTGCTGCGATCGCCGGATGTCCGGCCAATGTCTTCTGCGTTTTTTCCTCAGCTGATTGGTCTGACGCCGCCGCTGGTTTTACGATCGAACGCGGCGCTTCCGCCGGATAGCTCGCTGCTGCCGCTCGCTGCTGGATAACTCTGGGTTTCGCGACGGGCTGGGTGGCGAGCGGAGTGGGTGCCGCCGCCGGCGCCGATTTTTCGATCGAATACGCCGCATCAGCCGGCGCATTGCTACCGCCGTACGTGCTGGAACTCGGTTTCGCGCTGCGTTTGTCGCCTGGCGTCGGTCGCGTTCATCGACGCGGGATCGGAGGTTGACGTGGCTGGGCTGTATGAAGATGGCAAATACCGCACTGGTAATGCCGCCGGCTCCGGCTGGTTCTTTACCGCAGCCTCTACATCGCTCTGGCCGTTCGCCGACGTTGCTGGCCGATCTGTGTTCTCTTCGCGATCTACATCGTTTCCGGCCACCGCGGCGTGCGCCGGTTGCGGCAACATCAACGATGGCCTCGGTTGGATTGGAGTTCTTGGAGCGATCGGAGCCTGTAGGACTACCGCCTCCTCAGTTCCAGAACTCTGATCCTCCGACAGGTCTTTCTTGTGAGGCGAATTTGGAACAGACCCGCCGTCTTCTTGCGCGCCGCCCTCATGCTGCAGGTCCTGGAATAGCGTCAGGCTGTCAAAAACATTTTTGAAGAGACTTGCTTTGGACGCGTTTCCCTCTTTCGAGTCCAACGATTTAGGGAGAGAAACTACCGGCAAATGAAGAGCGGCAGATGCCGGTGCGGAAACAGTCACGGCGCCAACTAATGCAGGTTCGCGGCCACATCGGCTGCCGCCAGTTATCAGCGCGTTAGCATGCGGAGTCCGTCGAGAACTCGGCGATCACCGACTTAGATTCGGCGACGAGAGTGGAAGCGTCCGCTCGCCTTATCGCAAATGCGGAACAAAGTTATACGTTTTTTCCGCTCGCGCATTTTGGCTGGGTACTTGCAACATGGGTATTCGCTCATGGATCAGATTAGCGTGATGGCGGCTGCGGGCATGCAGGCTCGCATGCAATCGCTCGACCTTGTCGCGAACAACCTGGCGAATTCGTCCACCGGCGGATATAAGAGCGATGGCGAGTTCTACACGCTCTTCACTTCAGAAGCTGCCGGCGAAGATGAATCGGGCCCATCCGCCGTTCCCATGATTCAGCGCCAATGGACCGATTTTAAGCAAGGCTTGCTGGAGCCGACCAATAATCCGCTGGACTTCGGCCTTTCGGGCAAAGGCTTTTTTGTGGTGCAGGGCCCCTCCGGCCCGCTCTATACGCGCAACGGAAACTTTCGCTTCTCCACCAGCGGAGCGCTGGTGACCGGAGAAGGATACCCGCTGCTGCAGCAAAACGGACAGCCCTTCAAAGCCGACACGTCACAGCCGTTGGACGTCGCGCGCAATGGCGACATCAGCCAGAACGGGAAATCCATTGGCGCCATCCAGCTGGTCGATTTTCAAAATCCCGCGGGCCTTACCAAATACGGCTCAACTATTTTTCAAACACCACCGGCGAAGATCCGGTCGAGCGCAACCGGCGCGCAGATTTATCAAGGAAAGATCGAAGCGTCCAATGTCAGCGCAGTCGCATGGAGCCGTGCGCATTGTCGACTTGTCGCGGCAGTTCGAAATGATGCAAAAAGCCATCACGATTTCCAACGACATGGGCAAACAGGCCATCGAAGAAGTGGCCAAGGTGTAGTCGCAAGGGAAGGAACGGATGAATGATACGAGCACTCTTTAGCGCCGCCAGCGGCATGAATGCGCAGCAAACCAACGTGGAGAACATCGCGAACAACATCGCGAACGCCAACACCGCGGGATTCAAAGCCAGGCGCGCGCAGTTTCAGGATCTTCTATATCAGAACCTGATCCAGCCCGGCGCGGCCGCCACCCAGCAGAGCATTGTGCCCACGGGGTTGCAGTTGGGCTTGGGCACTCGAGCAGTCTCGAACGAGGTCATCTTCACGCAAGGCGACTTTTCGGAAACCGACAATCCCTTGGACTTGGTAATTCAAGGAAACGGCTTCTTCCAGGTGCTGCAGCCGTCCGGCCAGATCGCCTATACCAAGGCCGGAACTTTCCACTTGAATAACACGGGCCAGATTGTGGATCCCAACGGCAACTTACTCGACCCGCCTATCACGATTCCCCAGAACGCTCTCTCGCTCACGATCGGCAGCGATGGAACCGTGAGCTACACCCTGCCCGGACAGAGCTGCGGCCCAGCAAGCCGGCCAGATTCAGCTGGCCAACTTCGCCAATCCTTCGGGCTTGAACAGCTTGGGCCAAAGCCTTTTCGCAGCAGACCGACGCTTCCGGCTCGCCTGTCGATCGGGCCGCCCGGCGGTTCGGACGGAGTGGGCACGTTGATGCAAGGATACGTGGAGCAATCCAACGTCAGCATCGTTCAGGAATTCGTGAATCTGATCGTCAGCCAGCGCGCGTATGAAGCCAACTCGAAGGTGGTCAAAGCCGCCGACGACATGTATCAGCAAGTAAACAACCTCAAGCAATGAACGTATGGCTTCTCTTCTTCAGCATGATGATTACGCACTCCGGACCCTGTGAAATGATTGCGAACGACCGCATTTTCGGCGAGGACCTGGCGAAAGCGCTGCCGGCCTTCCTGGACAAGATACCCGGCGATGCGGTGATCGGTTACTCCCCGGCCCCAGGCGTCGCGGCGCATTTTCAACGTCGCTCGAACTGCGGCGCATCGGCGCTCCCTACGGCGTCGCGGTCGCGCCGGATGCGGAGGCGTGTTTCGAATGGAAGCTCCAGACGCTGACCGACGACGCAGTTCGCGCGGCGATTCGCGACTCGTTGCAATCGCCCGGCCGCCCGCATCGATGTGCTCGCCATCAGCGGAAAACAGGCTCCGGCCGGCAAAGTGAAGCTTTCCGATTTCGGGCCTGCTTGGCCTCCACGCTCACGGGTCCCGACACGCCGGTCACCTGGCGCGGCGAAGTGCTCTATCATGGCTCCCGCAAGTTTTCGATTTGGGCTCGCGTAAAGATATCGGCGACCATGACGCGCGTGGTGGCCACGCAGTTGATCCTGCCCGGGCAAACCGTCGCGCCGGACCAGGTGAGGATCGAGACTTACGACGATTTCCCCTTGCGCAACGACATCGCCCGCAATCTGGAGGAGGTGGTCGGACGCATGCCCCGCCGCGCCGCTGCGCAGCGGACTGCCGGTGTTTCGCGCCGACCTGATCGAGCCGCTCCAAGTCCAGCGCGGCGACCTGGTGGACGTAACCGCCATCGCAGGCGCGGCTCAACTGCGCATGCCCGCGCTCGCCGAGACTCCGGGAAGACAGGGCGACATGATTTCGCTGAAGAATCCCCGCACCGGAAAGATCTTCCGCGGGCGAATTGAAGGAAAAGACAAAGCGCTGGT
Source organism: Bryobacterales bacterium (assembly GCA_963713415.1). Lineage (GTDB taxonomy): Bacteria > Acidobacteriota > Terriglobia > Bryobacterales > Bryobacteraceae > Palsa-89. The sequence continues at coordinate 48,348 of CAVQLV010000005.1, forward strand.
GATGGTGTGGCCCTTCGGGGGGCCAGTAACGGAACAAAGCATGCCTGAACAAGACATTCCGCAGCCAGCGAGGGTGCAATGAACGTCCGGATCTTGAGCCTTCTTTTCCTGTGCGCGGCGCTCTGCGAGCGCCGGGCGGCAAGAAGAAGAAAACGCAAACTCCGCCGGAGCCCTCGCCGCTCGATAAATACATCGCGGCGCTTACCGGGACTATAAATTGCCCGAAGCCGCCCCGCCGCCCGGGTCCACCTGGTCGCAGAATGCGCTTTTCTCCAATTTGGGCATGGATTTGAGGGCCAGCCCGCGTCGACGACTTAGTAACTATCGTTGTAAGTGAAACGTTTTCGGCCGTCGCTACCGGGGATGTGAAGACCCAGCGCCAATCCACGGCCCAGAGCAACATCGCGCAGCTCGCCGGCGTCACCAAAACCACCGGACCCTGGGCCAATCTGCTCAACACAAACACGCAAACCCAACTGCAAGGAACGGGCGAGACCAGCCGCGGCGCCGTCCTCACCGCCAATCTGAGCGCGCGCGTGACGCATGTGCTGCCGAACGGCTACCTGGTGATCGAAGGAACCAAGCGCGTGCAAGTGAGTTCGGAAAATCAAGTGGTCACCGTGCGCGGCGTAATTCGGCCCGTGGATCTGGATCCCACCAACAGCATCCCTTCCAACCTGCATCGCGCAGATGGAAATTCAGGTGAGTGGCAAGGGCGTCATCGGCGATTCCATTCATCGCCCCAATATTCTGTATCGAATCTTGCTCGGCATCTTGCCGTTCTAACTGTCAGAAATCATGCGACTCTCACTTACTATTCCTCGCCGCGGCTGCTGTTGCAGTTTCCCGCCGCCGCCGATTCACCTGCCACGCGGCTCAAGGAACTGGTCTCGCTGGAAGGCGTCCGCGAGAATCAGTTGATCGGCTACGGCATGGTGGTGGGACTTGAAAGGGCACCGGCGACCGGCAACATACGCTCTTCACCGCGCAGAGCCTGGCCAACATGCTGCAGGAGATGGGCGTCACCGTCAATCCAACGCTCATCCTGGTGAAGAACACCGCGTCCGTAATGGTGACGGCGACGCTCCCGCCCTTCGCGCAATCGGGAATGCAGATCGACGCCACCGTGGCGGCCATGGGCGACTCGGCCAGCTTGCAAGGCGGCCTGCTTTTGATGACCAGCCTGCGCGGCATCGACGGCAAGGTTTATTCCATCGCGCAAGGCCCGATGGTGACTGGCGGATTCATCGCCGGCGGCGCCGGCAACACGCCAAGTGGTGAATCATCCCACCATGGGCCGCGTGCCGGGAGGCGCCATCGTCGAGCGCCCATCGCCCGCCATTGAGCCGACCAAGCAGGTGCGCCTCCAGCTCCACGAAGCCGACTTCACCACTGCGGCCCGCATCGCCGAAGCCGTCAATCATCATTTCAACGCGGATACCCCGGCCATCGCTCACGCCGACAACTCCGGCCTGGTGAGCGTCGCGATTCCGAGCGGATTTTTCCACGCGCACCACCGAGTTCATCGCCGAGCTCGAAGGGCTGACCGTTCAAACCGACCGGCCGGCGAAAGTCGTGATCAACGAACGAACCGGAACCATCGTGATGGGCAAGGAGGTGCGGGTTTCTCCGGTGGCCATCATGCACGGCGACCTGACGGTGGAGATTCAAACCACTTACGACGTATCCCAGCCCGGGCCCGCTTTCCAACGGAACCACCCAGGTGACACCCCAGGTTTCGGTAGGCGTTAAGGAAGAAAAGCGCGCAACGTGGTTCTCAAGGAAGGCGCCACGGTGGAAGAGTTGGTGCGCGCGCTCAGTTCCATCGGGTCCACGCCGCGCGACATTATCGCGATTCTGCAAAGCCTGCGCGCCGCCGGCGCATTGGAATCGGAAATCGAAGTTATCTAACCGCGATTCCCATGGATATTCATATTTCATCTGCGTGCGGATTTGGCTGCGACTCCTGGAGGCTCCCCGAAACGCCTCTGGTTCTGTCATCCCGGAAAACGCGACATTTCAGCAGGCACTCCAGTCCGCGTCGCCGGATATGCCACAAAAAGTGGACACACCAGAAAAAATCTCCGGCGCGGCCAAGCAATTCGAGGCGCTGATGATCGAGCAAATGTTGAAGTCGGCGCGCGATACGTCCGGCGGCGGATGGCTGGGCGGCGACGACGATCAGGACGATCAAACCGGATCGCTCGTCATGGAATTGGCCGAGCAAGGCCTTTCCCAGGCCATGGCGGCGCATGGCGGACTGGGCATCGCGAAGATGGTGACAGCCAATCTGGAGCGCGGCCAGCTTAAAACTGCCAGCTCCGATTCTGAGGCTCCGCCGCCTCCTTCGCCGAATACGGATTTGAACGCCGCTAACCGCCGCAAGCGCGGACTCGCCTGGCCCGCGTCGCCGCGCCTTTGGCGCCCGCGGCATCCAGCGCATTCAGATTTTCCATCGCGCCGATCCAACCTTCCAGCAGCGTCTGGATCAATCTCGCAGACCTCCTGCAGCATGCTTTCCGATTTTTCCGCGTGCGCCTGAATCAAGCGATTCTGCAGATAACCGTACAGGCCGCTCAGCGTGTCGCAGTACTGCGGAGCCACCTCGCGCCGCAGCGAGAAGCGCAGTTCGCCCAGGATCTCCACGGCCTTGGTGACCGCGTTGCCGCGCGCCAGAATGTCGCCCGCCCGATGCGCCGCCAGCGCTTCCTGCACCGACTGCATGGCGCCTTCGTACAGCATGCGCGTGAGTTCCATCGGCGTCGCCGCCGCCACGCGGCTCGAAATGTACTCCTTGCGAGCGTCGCTGGGTGTCATGGTATTTCCGCCGCGCTACGTATATCGATCCACCTTAGGAGTTTTTCACGTATTATTTCACCCCCATTTGCGGGTAGCGGTTCTACCCGCATATGTCCCGCACATAAGAAATGACCTCCTAGCGTCTCAAGTCTTATCTTTGAACCTCCGATCTTGTAAACACAAGGCAAAGTTAGATGAAGTTACCTTACTCGCGTCGGGAGCGTTTAGTGTGAACACTGTACTTTGGATTGACGAAAGCGCTACTGGTACCCAACATGTTTATCTGAAAGACGGCCCCGAAAGGCTTCGGGTTTTGTTCGCCGCCAGCTTCTCCGCTGCTTTTGAGTTACTCAAAACGCAGCCCATTGGCGCGGTGCTGGTCCATCTGCCCATCGCGGATTGTGCTGCCGCCGAAGTTCTGCGGCAGATCCACGACGAAGGATGCCGGGTTCCCATCGTGCTCTACGAACCGGCGGGCGTGGTCAGCAAGGCGCTCGAGCTCACACAGGGCGGAGCGTTTCAGTACGTCTCCCACCCCGTCAAGCCCGAAGAGCTGTGCGAACTGCTGTCGGTGGCCATCCGCCACCAGCGCCGCGCGACGCGCAGCGTGAAGCCAAAACCGGCCCTTCGGCGCAGCAGCTCAACGCGCGCAACTTCCTGGTCGGCTCCAGCGGCCCCATGCGGGAAGTGGTGGAAATCATCGAGCTGGTGGCGAACCGGCGTTCCACGGTTCTCATCACCGGCGAAACCGGCACCGGCAAGGAAGTGGCCGCCCGCGCGCTGCATGCCGTCGAGCAGCCGCTCCGGCGTCCAGAATGGTGGCCGTCAACTGCGCCGCGCTGCCCGATCATCTGCTCGAAGCCGAACTCTTCGGCCACACCAAGGGAGCCTTCACCGGAGCCATCAACGCGCGCGTCGGGCTGTTCGAGCAAGCGCACCGCGGCACCATTTTTCTGGACGAAATCGGCGAGATGCCGCTGCTCTTTGCAGGCCAAGCTGCTGCGCGTTCTGCAGGAGCGCGAGATCCAGCGCATCGGCAGTTCGGAACCGCTGTCCATCGACGTGCGCGTGATCGCCGCTTCCAACGCCAATCTGCTGGAAGCCGTCGCGAACCGCCGCTTCCGCGAGGATCTGTACTACCGCCTGAATGTCGTCGCTCTGCGCATGCCCGCGCTGCGCGATCGCCCTTCCGACATTCCCGAACTGGCCGAACATTTTCTGCGACAAGATCGCCGAACATGAGCCGGCGTGGCGAAAGCAGCTTTCCCCGCAAGCGCTCGAAATGTTCTTGAAGTACTCTTGGCCCGGCAACGTGCGCCAGCTGGAACATGCGCTCGAGTCCGCCTGCGCGTTAAGCGGCACCCGTTCCGTTCTTTATCCCGGCGACTTCGATCTTCCCGCGGAAATCCAGTCGTCCGAATTCGGCTCGCTGTCTTCGCTGGACGTGCCGGAAAGCGGAATCAATTTCGAAGAGCTGATGACGGGCATCGAGCGCCGGCTGCTGGAACGCGCGCTGGCCAAATCGGGCGGCAACAAGGCCCGCGCGGCCAGCATGCTCCACATGAAGCGCACCACGCTGCTCTCCAAATTCAAGTCGCTGGAAGTGTGCGCCTAGCAGTCCATGGCTCAAGCGCGTGCCATCAGCAGTCCGGCGCCGGCGCCCAATCCTCCAGGCGCTATCAAGATTCTCCGTTGGCCTTTCGAATGTCGGCGAACTCGCGGTACCCATCGCGGTACTGCTGATCGTCATCGCGCTCATCACCCCGCTGCCCAGCTTCATGCTGGACATCCTGATCGTGCTGGATCTCATGATGTCGGTCATCGTGATGATGGTGGCCATGTACATCGGCCGGCCGGTGGAGTTCAGCGTCTTCCCCACCGTGCTGCTGTTGCTGACGCTTTTCCGTCTGGCGCTCAACGTGTCGTCTTCGCGCCTCATTCTGCTCAATGGAAATACCGGAACTTCCGCGGCCGGCCATGTCATCGAAGCTTTCGGCAGCTTCGTGGTGGGCGGCAACTACATCATCGGCGCGGTGATTTTCTGCGTGCTGATCGCCATTCAATACGTCGTCATCAACCACGGATCGGTGCGCATTTCCGAAGTCACCGCGCGCTTCACTTTGGACGCCCTGCCCGGCAAGCAAATGTCCATCGACGCGGATCTGAACGGCGGGTTGATCGATGAAACCGAAGCGCGCCGCCGCCGCCGCGATTTGAGCAGCGAGGCCGAGTTCTACGGAGCCATGGACGGCGCCTCCCGCTTCACGCAGCGCGATGCCATCGCCAGCATCATCATCACCGGCGTGAATATCGTGGCCGGCTTTCTGATCGGCGTCCTGCAGCACAACATGGATCTCGGCCACGCCATCCAAACCTACACCGTGCTCACCATCGGCGACGGTTTGGTGACCGTGATTCCAGCGCTGATGATCTCCATCTCGGGCGGCTTGATCGTCACGCGCGCCAGTTCGGACTCCAAGCTGGGAGCGCAATTCCAGGCCCAGGTGTTCGGCAAATCGGAACCGCTGCTGCTCGCCAGCGGCGTGCTGGTGGCGCTTTCGTTGTTCCCCGGATTGCCCACCATTCCGTTTCTCGCCTTGGGCAGCGGACTGGGCGCCATCGGCTGGCGCATGCGTCGGAAAAACGACGCCGCCGTCAAAACCTCGACGGAAAGCGCCGAGAAACCGGCCAAGGAAAACGTCGAAGCGCTGCTCCAGGTGGATCCTCTGATGGTGGAAGTCGGCCTCGGCCTGGTGAAGCTGGTGGAGGGCGGCGCCCAACTCAAGGCTCTTGCAGCGCATCGCCGGCATTCGCAAGAACCTGGCGTCGCAATTGGGTTATTATCTGCCTCCCGTGAAAGTGAACGACAACCTCTCGCTGCGCGCGCGCGAGTACGCGCTGCTGATCAAGGGCGTGGAGATGGGACGCTACGAAATGCCCGCCGGTCAGGAGTTGGCGATTCCCAGCGCCGGCGCGGATGGCAGCATGGAAGGCAAGCCCACCAAGGATCCGGCATTCAATCTGGCGGCTCTTTGGATTCCCGCCGAACGCGCCACGCTGGCGCGCAGCAAGGGCTACACCGTGGTGGACGACGTCAGCGTGATGGGAACGCATCTCTCCGAAGTGGTCCGCCGTCACGCCCACGAACTGTTCAGCCGGCAGGACACCAAGAACTTCTGCGACCGCGTGGCGCAGAGCAATCCGAAGGTGGTGGAGGATTTGGTTCCAAAAATGCTCTCGCTTTCGGTGATCCAACGAGTGCTTCAGAATCTTCTGCGGGAGCGGGTCCCCATCCGCGACTCCGTCACGATCCTGGAGGCTTTAAGCGAAGGAGCGCAGATGACCAAGAACCCGGTGTTGCTCACCGAATACGTGCGGCAGTCCATTCGCCGGGCCATCGTCAGTACGCATACGACGCCGCAAGGCGAATTGGCGGCGTACATGGTGGAGCCCTCGGCCGAGCACGCCGTGGAGGCGGCGGTGGAGCACAGCGAGCACAACAGCGTGCTCGGCCTGGCGCCGCAATCGGCCCGCGACCTGGTGGGCCGCATCACGCGCAAACTGGAGCGGCCGGATTCTTCGGCCGTGGTGCTGGTGAACCCCTCCATTCGCTACTTCGTCAAGCAACTGCTCGAAACCGCCTTCCCGGACGTCACGGTGCTCTCGCACAGCGAAGTGCCGCCGGAAATCAAGATCAAATCGCTGGGGTGGGTCGGATAGCACATGATCGAACAACCAAGCTCTTCCATGAAAATCAAATCGTATTTCGCCGGTTCGGTGGAGCAGGCCATCCAGGAAGCGCGGCAGGAGCTGGGCACCGATGCCATGCTGATCACTTCGCGGCGATCGTCGCCCGAGACGCGCAGCCTGGGAGCTTACGAAGTCGTATTCGGCCTGAACGCGCCCACCGCCCGCCCGCGGCCCAGCGGCCCGCCTCCGCGGATTTGTCCAGCGAGCTGCAAAACCTGCGCGCGCAACTGCAGGAAATCAAGAGCACGTTGCAAGGCGCCGCGGCCTCCGGAGTTCCCACGTCCGAAGCCGAAGAGCTGTTCGAAGAATTGGTCTCGGGCGATCTGGCCCGCAACATCGCGCAGGAAATGGTGTCCTCCGCGGTGCGTTTGCGCGAACAACTATCGCGCGATCAGCCGGCGTCTCCGCTTGCGCTGCGAGCCTATGCCGCGGAGCTGATCTCCAAGAAGCTTCGATTTGCGCCGCCCTTCCAGCAATCAGCCGCCTCCAGCGGACGCCGGAAGCCGCCCGAGTAGTGGTCTTCGCGGGCCCGGCCGGCGCGGGCAAAACCACCACGCTGATCAAGATCGCGATTCGCGAGTGCCTGGCGCAACGCCTGCCGGTCCGCATCCTCTCGGTGGACCCTTACCGCGTCGCCGCGCATGAAAAGTTGCGCAGCTTCGCCTCCATCATCGGCGTCGGATTCACGGCTATCAATTCCGTCCAGGAGTTCCTGGCCGCGGCCGAAGAATCCCGCAACAAAAGCGTCGTGCTGGTGGACACGCCCGGCTACAGTCCGGCCGAATTGGATGGCGTCACCGAAATCGCGAGCTGTTTCGAACGCCTCGCCAACAAACAAGTCCATCTGGTGCTGCCGGCTTCGATGAAGCGCGCGGACTTGACTGCGCGCGATTCGCGACTATGCGGTGCTTGCAACCGGATTTTCTGCTGTTCACCAAGCTGGATGAGACCGAATCGCAGGGCGCCATTCTCTCCACCGCGCTCGGAGGCCGGACAAGCCGCTGTCGTTCTTCGCCAACGGCCAAAACATTCCCGAAGATATCGAGCCGGCCCATGCGCGCGCCTTGCTGGCATCGGTGTTCCGGCCGGAAATGCGCGGAGGCCGTCTCGGCGGCATAGATGGCTTCCAATCTATTAGCGAACGCGGCCTTTTACACGTCAGCTCCGCCTGGAGACGCGGCGAGCGCGACCGCCTGATCCTCGAGAATCTGCCGCACGTGCGCTGGGTGGCGATGCGCATTCACGAAAAAATCGGCGGCGCCGTCAGCCTGGAGGATCTGGTCTCCGCCGGCGTCATCGGATTGATCAACGCCGTCGACAGCTACGATCCCAAGTTCAACGTCAAGCTCAAGACTTACGCCGAGCATCGCATCCGCGGCGCGATTCTCGACAGCATTCGCGGCCTGGACGGCATTCCGGTCCACAAGCGCAAACGGTTGAAGGACGTGGAAGCGGCCATCGCCAGCGCCGAGCAGCGCCTGCAGCGCGTCCCGAGCGAAGAAGAGATCGCCGCCGAGATGAACATTCCCCTGGCCGAATACCAGGAGCTTCTGGCGGAACTGCGCGGCGTCAGCCTGGGCAGCCTGGATGAAATCGCCGACGGATTCTCGGAAAGCAAGCTGCTCCGCTACGTCGCCCACGACGAAGAGAATCTTCCCACGCGAATTCTGGAACGGGCCGAGCTGGAGAAGCTGCTGGCGGAGGCGGTGAACAAGATGCCGCGCCTGGAGCGAACCATCCTCACGCTGTACTTCAAGGAAGAACAGAACCTGCACGAGATCGCCGAGATTCTGGGCATCCACACCACGCGCGTCTGCCAGCTCAAGATCGCAGGCCGTGCTGCGGCTGCGCGCTTACGTCGTCAAGAAATGGCCGTCCACCCGAGGAATTCTTTAAATGAGCGATCAGGAAACAAATACGCCATCGCCGGCGGACACCGCAGAAGCGACAGCACGTGGTGGAACAGGCCGAGCCGATTACCGCCGCGCCGCGTCCGGCCGCCGGTCCTTCCCAAGCCGCGCCGCTGCTGATGGGCGTGAAGTTGCCGATTCGCATTCTGCTGGGGCGCACCCAGCTCTCGCTCCGCGACATTACGCAACTTGGAAACGGCGCCGTGGTGGAGCTCGACTGCTCCCCGGACGACCCGGTGGAGATCATCGTCAACGACCGGGTCATCGCGCATGGCGAAGTGGTGGTGGTCTCCGGCAACTATGGCGTGCGCATCACCAAAATCGGCTCGCGCCGCGAAGATGCGGAGACGGACAACGGGCCTTCGGACCTGTTCAGCCTCTCCCAGAAGCTAAGGTGACGAAAATGTTTTTGACTCTGCTTCCTTACTTGACCGTAGCCGCCAATCTGGCGCTGGTGCTGGGAATCCTGCTGGGCTTGAACCAGCGCGTTCGGGAGCTGCGTGCTCGCGCCGGCAAGCAGGAAAAGACGCTGGAAACGGAAACCGCGCGCCTGTCGGCGGAAATCGCCGAGCTGAAAGGCAAAATCCTGGAGCTGGAACAAACCGGCAATTCACTGGCTTCGGGCGCCGCTGCGGCCGTTCGCCGGCCACAACTGGAAATAGCGTGAACAACACGCTGCGCAGCAAAGTCCTGAAAATGCATCGCCTGGGCCAGTCTCCCGATCGCATCGCGGGCGCCTTGCGCGTGCCCAAGGGCGAAGTGGATCTGCTGGTGAAAGTTCACAAAATCGTCATGCGCCCCTATGAGGAGGTGGTGCTGGCGCCGATGGGGGAGAAGCCGCTGAAAAACCTTAAATGTGGTTCGAAAAGCTGCGATACAGGAAATGCCGCGGCTTGGTGGGAACTAGAATTAGACCGCTGGCCGAATGAGGAAGCGATGATCATCAACAACAACCTGACCCCCGATGTTTCCCTGCTTGAACCTCGACAAGACCCAGAACTCGTCGCGCACCGCCGGCGCCGCCGCGTCCCAATCCGCCAGCCACCGACTGCCACGCCAGGGGATGACTCTATCTCGCTCTCGACCTCACCCAATCTCGTTCAACAGGCGCTCAGCCTCGTCCTCGGCGGCCCGCTACGGCCCGCACCCAGGAGCTGAAGGCGCTGGTCGCAGAGCAATCAATACCAGCCCAGATGCCCAGGAAGTAAGCAGCGCGCTGATCGACGCGCATATTGCGGGAGCTTAGCCGCCGGCATCCGAGCGAACCGGTATGGAGAACGCCACCGAGTACGGCGACGCCGAGAATGCGGCACGCCGAGACTGCCTGCAGGCCGCGCGCGCCAGCATGCGCCAGGTGAAACGGCTGCTCACCCAGCCGTCGGCGGAAGCGGCCGATGAATCCGCGGCGCTGTTGCGCGACGTCGAAGTTCAGCTCGGTTGCGTGGCCGCCATCCTGCGCCAGAACGCGCTCGAACCCGAGGTCGAGATTCGCGCCGGCGTGGAAGAGCTGCAAAACGAAGTGGCGGTGCTCGCCACTTTTTTTGCCGGCGCCGACAAGATGCTTTCCGCGCTGGCTGGACGCGGTTCGATCGCGCCGCGGCGGATACACCGAGCGCGGCCAGGCAGCGCCTTTGGTGCTGGTACAGAAAGCTGAGCGTGGAAGGATGAGGAACTAGGATGCTACGCCATGGGTAATCTCTATTCGGTGTTGAATTCGGCCAGCCAGTCGCTCCAGGCGTTCGAGCGCGCCATCGACGTCACGCAGAACAACGTCACCAACGCCAACAGCCCCGGCTACGCCGATCAGGTGCCGCAGTTGATCTCGCAGGACTTCGAGTCCAACACCGGCGTCAACGTCGGGCGGCGTTCAGGAGGTCACCCAGGACACCCGCAGCACCTACGCCGACACGGCCGTGCAGCAGCAATTGTCGCTGCAGGGCATGTATCAGCAGCTGCAAACTACGCTCGCGCCGCTGCAGACCGTTTTCGACGTTTCTTCCAGCAGCCCCATTCCCTCGGCGCTGAATCAGTTGTTCCAAAGCTTTTCGCAATGGAGCACGCAGCCGGGCAACGCGAATTACCAGTCGGCCGTGCATCGACGCGGCCCAGCAAACCGCTAGCGCGTTCCAGCAAGCCGCCGTCCAGCTCGGTCAAATCCAGACCTCCACCACCAACGATATTCAGTCCACCGTCGCCCAGATCAATCAGGATGCCGCCGCCATCCAGGCTTACAACGCAGACATCTCGCAGCAACCGCAGCCCGACGCGGGCTTGAGCGCGCAATTGGAGAGCACGCTCGAAAATCTTTCCAGCCTGGCCAATATCCAGGTGCTGCAGGGCAATGGAGGCACGGTCACGGTGCTGCTCGGAGGCCAGACGCACGCTGGTGGAAGGCACCCAGGTGAACGCCATCCAGGCCGTGAAACAATACCGCTTCCAACAGCGGAAATCCCGGCGCCGCCCCGAACATCAGCATCTAGGACGCCAACGGCAACGACATCACCGGCCAGATCACTTCGGGCAGCCTGGCGGGACTGCTGAGCGTTCGAAACAACCTGCTCCCTTCGCTGATCGGCGGCGGACAGCAGGTGGGCGGTTTGAACACGCTGGCGCAAGGCCTGGCCGACAGCGTCAATAACGTGCTGGAGCAAGGCTCCACCACCTCCACGCCGCCCGATCAAGCCGGCACGCCCGCTATTCACGTATAACGCCGCTTCCCCCTCGGGCATTGCCGGAACACTGGCCGTTACCGCCACCATCACCGGCAGCCAACTGGCCGCGGCCGATATCGGGCCACCCGTGGTCGCCAACGGCGCCGCGCTCACGCTGGCAGGCTTGGATTCCACCAGCCCCGGGCCGGTCGACGGTCAAGGATTCACGCAGTATTTCGCCTCGCTCACTGCCGCGGTCGGCAACGCCGCCAACAACGCCAACACGCAGGCCACCGCGCAATCGCAGCTGGTGGCGCAAGCCAAGAGCCTGCAGCAGCAGGTTTCCGGAGTGTCTCTGGACGAAGAAGCCATCCGGTTGGTGCAACTCCAGAGCTCCTATCAGGCGGCCAGCAAGGTTGTCACCGTGATCGACCAGATGTTGCAATCGCTCATGACCATGATTCCGACGTAATCGGTGACTGGAAGACGCGCAAATGAGCAAGGAGACATTATGATCAGCGGCTTAAGTCCCAGCAACGAACAATTCCTGGCGTCGTTGAACATTCTGCAGAACAACCTGAGCCAGGCCGACGAACAGCTATCCAGCGGCTTGAGCGTCAACCAGGCTTCCGACGCCCCGCAATCCATTCAGGATATTTTCGTGACTCGCTCCGAACTCGGCCAAGCCAATCAAGACGGCCCAGAACCTGACCACCATCCAGGGCCAGGTGCAGACCGCGGGCGGCGCGCTGCAGAGCGCCATTGAGTTGCTCAATCAGGCGGTTTCGCTCGGCACGCAAGGCGCCAGCACCAGCACTTCGCTGTCCACGCAGCAGAGTCTGGCCGCGCAGGTTCAAGCGCATCCAGTCGCAGCTGGTCGGCCATCAGCAACACCGAAGTGGGCGGCGTGTACGTCTTCAGCGGCGACGCCAGCGGTTCGCCGCCCTATCAAGGTGGACACTTCCAGCCCCACCGGCGTGGATCAATTGGTCACCCCGCAACAGTCCACGCTGCAGATCGCCGGTCCCTCCGGCGTGACGTTCCAAATCTCCATGACCGCGCAAGACCTGTTCGACCAGCAGGATTCCAGCGGCAATCCCACCGCGAACAATGCCTTCGCGGCGCTCAACGGTCTGGTGCAGGCCCTCCAAAGCGGCAACACCGCCAACATTACGCAAGCCGTCGGCGCTCTCCAAACCGCGAGCAATTACGTGAACAATCAGACTGGATTTTATGGCGCCGCGGAAAACAACGTCTCCTCCGCGCTGGACCTGGCGCAGAAGTTTCAGACTCAGGATCAGACCCAGCTCAGCGGCCTGCAAGACGCCGACACGACCACTCTCGCGGTGGAGGTGACGCAAGCCTCCACCGCGCTCGATGCCGCCATGTCCGCCCAGGCCCACAAGCCAACCACTACGCTGTTTGACTATCTACCGATTGGCTAAGCATGTTCAGCATCTGCCCGCTATCGCCTCCATCTCCTCACGCACGCACTACCCGCATATGCGCCCGCCTGTTCCCCCAGTACCTCTCGCGAAACAGAGCCATTTTGCGGCCGAATTCACAAAAAAACGTTCAATCTGACGCCTGAAATAGCGATAGAAGAACGTACCTAAGCGGGTTGTCAAACAGCAGCCGAGGGTATCGAAGCCGTACACAAGATTTTGGAAAGGATTCAGTTCATGTTTAGACTTTCTGCCAACAAGATTTTCCTCGCCGCGTCCGCGCTGCTCCTGTGTGCGGGCTTCGCGCAAGCTACCACGACCTTGCCGGGATCGCCGCTCACAGCGTCGCCGGCCTCTCGTATCGATTTCTTTTGCCCTGCCGGGCACCGCCGGCAATCAACAGGCAGTGGTGCTTACTGTCCCCACGGCAAATGGCTCCGATCCTTTCGTCGTCGATCCCACCACGGTGCCATTTTGGTTGTCCATCCTGAATTCGGCCGGTACGGCCACCGATTTGTCCGACACGGCAGTACCTTCGCCTGGACTGACACTGAATTTCGTGGCTAGCGCCGCCGCCGGGACCTTGGGCGTGGGCGCCTACACCCAGGTGGTCCACTTTAAGGTCAATGGTTATCAGGACCTGACTATAGCCGGTGACCTTAACGGTGACCAGCCCCAATGCCGCCGGCTTATCGGTGACGAATAGCGGCACCTCGGTGGCTAACGCTGGAACGATTGCCCATAACCTGGGTATATGGTTCGGCCACTCCGACCCTAAATTTGACGCTCCTGTCGAGCAGCTATCCGATATCGTTTACCGTCGCGTCGGCTGTGAATGGAGGTTCTCCGGAAGACTGGATCCAGCTCAGCGCCGCCAGCGGCATCGCGTATAACTACGGAACTGGGCTCACCGTCACCTTCGCCCAGGATGCTCTCATGAACTCGCCGGTATCCGCCACTGCGCTCACCGGAACCATCACCATCACCTACGCATCCACCACGTATGTCATTAATATCGCCCTCACCGTCGGCGAGCCGAATCCGACCGTCACCAGTATCTTCCCGCAAGAAGTGGCCACACAGAATAGCGGCTCCCTGAAAGTAGTGGTCACCGGCACGGGCTTCGGCACCACGGCACAAGGGTTCACGACGGCCACGCAGGTCAAGATCAACTATGGCTCGGGTTTAACCGACCTTACGACGATTACCGCGGCCGGAGGCGGCCCCACCGGTACAGTGACTCCGGTGAACCCCACCACCATGATCCTTACGATTCCATGGCAAGACTCTTCATCGGCTAGCATTCTCAACACCGCCCCCCAGATGATCACCATCAGCATTAACAACGGCGGAGCGGCGGTAACTGCCAGTCTCTACGTGACGGCCAAACCGATCATCTACTCGGTGACCGACGCCGCCGCCTTGACCGAAGCCACGCCGGGCTCCAAGCCAAACGTGGCGCCTTACGAACTGGTCACCATCTTCGGTAACAACTTCTGTCCCACGTGCACCGGTCCGGTGGTGGCCCCGGTAGCGTCCGGCGCGCTATCCCACTACCCTGACTGCACCGGCCAGCGGAGGCCATGCGCTCACCGTTACTTTCTATAAGAGTGATGGCACCACGCTGGTGGGCGACGCCTACCTGCTGTTCGCCAACAATACCCAGATCAACGCGCTGGTTCCGTCCAGCGTTGTTGTGGCCGACAATCCCATGCAAGTGGTTGTCAGTTACAACGGCGTCCTCAGCAACACTAACGTCCTGTATGAAGCGAATGGCATCGCCGCAAATCCAGGGATCTTCACCACCACCTCGAATGGTCAAGGACAGGGCGCGATCCTGCTGCTCCGATTATTCGGTGAATTCACTCCACCAATCCGGCCATGTCGGTGACAAAGTCGCTGGCACAGTCCTGATCTACGCCAGCGGGTTGGGCGTGCCGAACAGCACGTCCGCCAGCGTCACCTCCACCAAAGCGCGGGACGTTCCCCAGCTCATGCTTCTCGGTGGCAAACTACGTGACTGCGGCGGCTCTCAACCCCGCCACCGCCGACGGCGCGGTGCTCGACCCGCCGATTGGGGAACCGGCAATTTGCCGCCTTGCTTCAGCACCAAGAGCTACGTCACCGTCACCATCGGCGGCGTGGCCGCTACCGTCACCTACGATGGCTGGGTGGCCGGTTCAGTGACCGGGCTGTATCAGATTAACGTCACTGTTCCCAAAGCCACCACCAGCACCACCGCTGTTAGCCTTCCCGTGGTCGTAACTGTGAACGGAGTGGCCGCCCAGACCGGCGTAACAATGTACGTCAAACTCTAGCTCCGGGCGCACGGCGGCGGGAGGGCGCAGTTCGGCCCCCGCCGCCGGCCTTTCAGATTTTCCTGCCACGGTTCCTACCAAAGCTGCTGCCGGCAAACTTCCGGTAGTAGCAACGATAGGCGGGGCAAGCAGCCAGGCCGGTGTAATAACGGCAGTTCCCTAACCAGGCTCCGGCCAATTGGCCTGGTTCCAGCCGGCGGCGGGAGGGTGCAGTTTGACCCCCGCCGCCGTTTTTCTGTTTACCTCAGCCCCGGGTCAGCAGGTTACCCGGTGCTCCTGCTAAGTACTTTTTCCCTGCAAGTTTCTTCAATCCAGGCCTGCGAATCTTCGATACGCTAGCATGGCACAGTCCACTCAGGTCCAGCGGGAAGGCGTCGCGCAAGTGGCAGGAAGAATCCTGATCGCATGGCGCAACGGGGAAAGCGCGGTCTACAGCAGGAATTGGAGCAGGCCCAATGCCTGGCCGCGCCCGCAGCGAAATCGCCAGCACGCTCGAAATGGAAACGCCTGGAAGCGCTCTCGGGCGCGGTAGAGTCGCTGCGGCACGGCCGTCAGCAATCCGGCGCCGTTCGGCTACTGGAACACCTGGCCCAGTTGGCGCACGACCCGCTGTCCGCATGGCCGAATTCAGCCTGCGGGAAGCCAGCCTCAGCTGCAATGAAGTCTTCTACCTGGAATGCCCGCCGCTGGCCGGTGCTCACGATCTGCCCGCTAAAGCTGGAAACGCCGTTCAGCGTGCAAACCGCTCTGCGTTCCACCGGATGGTCCAACCGCACGATCTGCCCTTCGCGCAGCCGCAAAAGATCGCCCAGCCGCATCTCGGACCCTTCCAGCCATACCTGCATCGACAACCTGGCCGCCCAGCAGCAGGTCCAAAGTGGCCTCTACCGATACGCTGGTTTCCGGCTTCTCGACGGGCACAGGCTCTTCTTCGGCCACCACGGTGGCGAACAGATCGGGCGGCGCCAGCAAGGTGAGCTGTCCCGCTTGCTCGCCGGCTGCCAGATCGAAGCGCGCCGCGAACACCGGCTCGGTGGCCGGCAGAATCCGCGACGGAGCGGGCTCAAACTCCAGCGTCACCGTCTCGAGCGGCGTCTCCATCAGCGTCGCCCAGCTCCGGTACGCATCGGAAAGAATCATGCGGTACAACAGGCTGACCACTTGCAATTCGATCTCGGTGGGCTTGCGGTCCACCGCGCCGAAGGAGCCCGCTTTGGCGCCCAGGGCGATGCCCACCAAGGGCAAGCAGCACCGAGTACTCCACCACCAGAACCAGCTTGCGGTCGCCCGGACGCACCACCGCCAGCCCGAAGCAAGCCTTGCTGTCGGCCACTGGAAACTCGCCGAACGAGATCTCCCCGCCGCTGGTGTGGGTTGCGGTCACCGACGTCCGCAGAAAAGCGGAAAGGCTGATGGTCAGCTCCCGGGCCAGCGTCTCGTTGGCCAGCCGCACCAGCTCGCCGGGCACGCCTTGCAACTTGCTGGTGACCCGGAACTCGGCCTTGGTCCAATTGGATTCCCGATTTGATTCCATATGAGGGGGCTAAACCGTAAGTCTTAGAATCGGCTGCCTCCGGCAAACACTTTACCTTGCGGAACTTAAGTCACTGAATCCATCCGAAAAATCGTAAATCTTGGCCTGGAATCGTCGATAGACGAAGGCGCCGGCTTTATGCGGCCTGATTCTGACGCGCCTCTTTTATGATCAAGCTCACCAGGCTGAACCACGTTCCCCTCATTGTGAATGCCGACCTGATCGAGCACGTCGAGGTGCACCCCCGATACCGTGGTGGCCCTGACCAACGGCCAGAAATTCATGGTTCTCGAATCGGCCGAAGAGGTGGTCGAAAAGGTGATCCAGTTTCGCAAGGCCATTATGAGTTCGACTCGCTGCCCCCTCAAGATCCACGAAAGACTCCGAGCACACCGACGCCGATCGCGAATCGGCCGGCGCATGGATCAAATAGCATGGCCAACGGCGAACGCAAGAAGCCATCCAGCCGGCCGGATATAGCCACTCTGGGAGGGTTGCTGCTGGCCGCCGGCGGCATTCTGGGCGGCCTGCTGATCGAGGGCGGCAAGCTCACCGACATCACCCAGGTGACCGCGCTCATGATCGTGCTGGGCGGCACCCTCGGAGCGGTGATGGTGACCACGCCGCTGAAGACCTTGATCCGCGCCGCGAAATACCTGGGAACGGTCTTCTTCGAAAAATCGGAGGAGCCGCAGCAGGTGATCGAAGAGATCATCTCCTACGCCACCAAGGCGCGCAAGAACAGCATCATTTCGCTCGAGGCGGATCTGGAAAACATCGCCGATCCGTTTCTGCGCAAGGCGATTTCGTTGAGCGTGGACGGCACCGATCTGCAGGAGCTGCGCAAGATGATGGAGCTGGATCTGGATCTGCAGCAGCGCAGCGGCGAGTCGGTGGCCAAGGTTTACGAAGCCGCCGGCGGCTATGCGCCCACCATCGGCATCATCGGCGCGGTGCTGGGCCTGATTCAGGTGATGAAACATCTGGAAAACATCGAAGAAGTGGGCCGCGGAATCGCCGTCGCGTTTGTGGCCACGGTGTACGGCGTGGCTTCCGCGAATCTGTTTTTCCTGCCGGCCGCCAACAAAATCAAAGCGCGCCTGCACGAAACGCTGCACATCAAGGAGCTGATGCTGGAAGGCGTCTGCAGCATCGTGGAAGGCATGAACCCCAAGCTGATTCGCGTCAAGCTGAGCGCTTTCGCCGAGGGTGAGGCGCCGGCGCCGCAGAAGGCCAGCGCTCCGCGAGCGGCGCGCACCGCGGCCGCGCAAGGATAATCCGCATGCCCAGGAAACATGGGCCTCCCGGAGCACGAAAATCACGAACGCTGGCTGGTATCCTACGCCGATTTCATCACGCTGCTGTTTGCCTTCTTCGTCGTGATGTTCGCCTCGTCGCAGACCGACAAGGCGCGCGCCAAGCAAGTCTCGGAGGCCGTGGAAAAGGCGCTGGACAACGGACGCTCCATCAGCGTCCCGGCCGCGGTGGCCAAAGTTCTGGGCGGCACCGTGGACGACAAAGGGCAAGGCAACGCCATGATGAAAGGGCCGGGCGGCGCGCAGCGCGCTCTCAAGGATGCGCCGCCGGAGAACGTCATCGAGCTGATGCCGTCGCTCGAGCGCCTGAACAAGGAGCTGGAGCACGAGATCCAGGAGGGCAAACTGGAAATCCGGCATGGAGCCGCGCGGCCTGGTGATCAGCCTGCGCGCAATCCGCCTTCTTTTCCTCCGGCACCGACGCGCTGGATCAATCCAACCTGCCCACCATGAAGAAGCTCGCCGAGCTGATCGCCACGCTTCCCAATTCCATTCAGCTGGAAGGGCACACCGACTCCATCCCCATCCACAACGCGCGCTTCAAGAGCAATTGGGAGCTTTCCTGCGCCCGCGCCATCGCGGTGCTGGAAACCTTCTGCGGCACTTTCCAACTGAACCGGCAGCGCTTCTCGGTGGTGGGCCGCGCCGACACCGTTCCCATCGATTCCAATGAGACGCCCGAAGGCCGGGCCCGCAACCGCCGCGTGGACGTGGTGATCCTGAACAGCCTCAAGATCGACGGCCGTGCGAAACCCAGCCCTTCCCCGGCCACAGTGTCGAGCTTTCGACGGCTGCTTCCGGTGCGCAAAAAAAGTGACAAAAACCGTGAAAAAGCGCTCTCGCATCATCGAAAAGAGTACTGCACGCTGAGCAAGGCGTGACTTCGGCGAGAAGCCGAGCTAAAGACGAAAGAGGATAATTTATGATCTCACTTCAAACTAACGTCACGTCGCTGTTCGCGCAAGAACAACTCGAATCAGAACAACAACTTTGAAAGCAATACGATTCAGCAGTTGACCTCCGGCTATCGCATCAACAACGCGGGAGACGACGCCGCCGGCCTCGCGGTTGCCAACCAGTTGCAGGCCAACGTCACCGAACTGCAACAGGGCGTCATCAACGCCGCCAACGGAACCAGCACGCTGCAGATTATCGATGGCGGCTTGAGCAACATTTCCAACCTTCTGGACCGGTTGCAGACGCTGGCCACCGAGTCGGCCAGCGGAACCTTCGAGGGCAGCCGCACCACGCTGAACAACGAGTTCACCTCGGTGTTGAACGAAATTACGCGCCAGGCCGGCAACATCGGTTTGGCGTCGGGCGGAACCACGTCGAACACCGGCACCATCGGTTCTTCGCAGTACAACACCGCGCGCGCTCAGCATCTTCATCGGCGGCGGCGACACCGGACGTCGCGACCGATGACCAGGTCACCGTCGATCTGACCAATGGCGGCGCGGGCGGCGTCACCGTCACTGGCGTGGACGCCACCGGGCTCGGCTTGACCGGCGCGGACGTCACGCAGCGCCGGCCGATGCGACCACCGCTTTGGGACTGGTCCAGACGGCCATCAGCGACCTGGGCCAGGTACAGGGCGCGGTTGGCGCGGGCGAAAACCTGCTCAATTACGCCACCTACGCTCGCCAATTCCCAGATCACGAACTTGACGGCTTCGGAATCGTCCATCAAGGACGCCAACATCGCCGCCGAAGCGTCGAACCTGGCCAAGGCGCAGACCCTGCAGCAGTCCTCCATCGCCGCTCTGGCGCAGGCCAACTCCATGCCGCAAGCGATGCTGAAGCTGCTTGCAATAGTCGGGTACGTTAATGCTCAGGGCGAACTGGGCCGATGGTAAAGCTACTACGGCCCAGTTTGGTATTTGGCTGGAAGGTGTCTCCATGAGCAGAGTCGGTACAATTCGATCACGTCACCTAGCGCGCTAACCTGGCTGCGCCCCAGACCAGCACCACCGGAACCAGCACCTTTGCCTCGGATCTGCAGGCCTCCGTCACCCGGGCGCTCGAGATCGCCTCTCTTCCCATGCAGGCGCTGCAGGCCGATCAGAGCACCATCAGCGGCGAGACCAGCGAACTGAGCACGCTGGCGGTCTTTTTAACAGTTGCAAACTTCCCTGCAAGCCATCGGGTCCGGGAACCGGCAGCAATGCACTTGCAGGCCACCTCGAGCGATGCGTCGGTGGCCACGCAAGTGTCACCGGCACGCCGCTGCCCGGCACCTACACCGTCCAGGTGCTCACCGCGGGCTCTTCCTCCAGCGCCATCAGCAACTCCGCCACCGCGGTTACCGATCCCACCACGCCAAAACATCAGCTCCAGCACCTCGTTCACCCTCACCGTCGGAACGACCAACTACACCGTCACCGCGGAGTAACCTGAACGCCCTGGCCACCGCCATCAACTCCAGCGGCGCGCCGGTGCAGGCGGTCGTCATCAACATGGGAAGTCCCGAGGCGCCCAATTACCAGCTCAGCCTGCAGAGCACCGCTTTGGGAGACGTCCCGCTGCAGCTCAACGACGGCACGAACAATCTGCTGGGCACTTTGAACGCCGGGGCCGACGCGTCCTATACAGTGAACGGCCAGCCGTCGGCGGGATTACGACCGATTCTTCGACCGTCACGCTCGCGCCGGGCTTGAACGTGACCTTGGACGCGGTGGGCACCACCACCGTCACCGTTTCCTCCAGCCTCAGCTCGGTATCGAGCGAGCTTTCCTCCTTCGTCACCGCCTACAACGCGGCCTTTACCGAAGTGCAGAAAAACTTCGGCCAGAACGGCGGCGCGCTGGTTGGCGACAGCAGCGTGCTCGACATGCAGCAGGCGCTGACAGCAGATGATCACCTACGCCGGATCGAGCGGCTCCATCACGTCGCTGGCGCAGCTTGGGCGTGGAGTTTACCCAGCAAGGCACGCTGACTTTCGATTCGTCGGCATAACGGATTTGAGCCAAAGCCAAATCAGCGACGCCCTGACGTTTCTGGGAGACCCCAACAGCGGCGGCTTTCTGCAATACGCCAACAATACGTTGAACAGCATCACGGATCCGACCAGCGGCGCGGTGGCTACGGAAACGCAGACGCTTCAGAACCAGAACCAGAACGATCAGACCGAGATCACGACCGATCAGGCGCAGACTACCCTCGATGCAGACCAACCTGAAGGCGCAGATGGCGCAGGCCAATGCGCTGATCGCGACGCTGCAGAACCAGACCACGTTCCTGCAAGGCCTGTTCCAGGCCGACACCAGCAACAACCCCAATGCATCAACTGCCGGATAATCTCTGGCGCGCGAGCTTCGCGCCGCGGTGCTGGCGAACGATCATACAAAGGCCGACGCGCCTGACCGTGGAATACACCGCGGCGCTGGCCGAATTGGACAACGCTCTCCAGCCACGCAACGCGCCGCCTCGTCCCTTCCGCAAGCAATCCATCGAACTGCTGACCTGGGTCCGCGAAATGACGCTCATGCAGCAGGGTATGACAGCCGCGCACCTTTCTGCCGTTGATAAAGCCAGCCGCCAGCTCACGGCGCGCGCGCTTTACCTGCAATTGGCCGCGCTCGACGGGCCGTGCGAGCGCCCCTGACCGTCGAGATCTCAACGCTCGGCGTCATGTTTGAAACACTCGCACCCGACAAGTCCCTGATAACAGCCGACGCTTTCGTGGCATCCGGATTGCAGTCCGATCTGCTTCATGCTGGAGAACGTCGGCGCGGGCATCGAGCAGTACATGAATCTGGTGAGCGCCCGCCAGAAATTGGTGGCCTCCAACATCGCCAATGCCGACACGCCCGGCTATCAGACCAAAGACATCGATTTCGAGAGCGAGCTCCAAAACCAGATGTCGGGCTCCAAACCCAACGTGATCGAAGTCTCCGGCCTGAAAAACAAGAACGACGGCAACAACGTGGACATGGACCGGGAAGCGCGCCTGCTGGCGGAGAATGCCTTGCGCTTCAGCGTCGCCTCCCAACCTGGCGCACGCGCGAGATCAGCACCATCCGCACCGCCATCGAAGAGGGAGGCAAGAGCTCGTGAGCCTCTTTTCCAGCTATCGAGTCAGCGCGTCGGGAATGGCGGCGCAGCGCCGCGCACCGAAGTGCTGGTGGAAAACCTGGCGAACTCGGAAACCACCCGCACTCCCGAAGGCGGCCCGTATCGCAGAAAAGACGTGGTGTTCACCGAGGACAATTCCATCGGGTCGTTTTCCTCCCAGTGGATGCGGCGCTCGGGCCGGCTCGTTTCGGGCGTGGCGGTGAGCGAGATCGCCATCGACAACAGCGCGCCTCGAGATGCGCTACCAGCCCGGGCATCCGGACGCCGACAAAGACGGATACGTCGCGTATCCGAAAGTCAATCCGGCCGAAGACATGGTGGACTTGCTGGGCGCCTCGCGCGGCTATGAAGCCAATGTCGCGGCGATCTCGGCGGTGAAAGACATGATCAACAAATCTCTCGATCTCTTCCGTTCATAGCCATGTCTCCTATTACTCCAGTTTCGATGATCGCGGTGCCGCAGGCGGCGCCGGTAGGCGCGGCCAGTTCGGCCGGCGGCACCGGCGCGTTTCAATCGATGCTGGAAGGAATGATCGGCAACGTCGAACAATCCCAGACGCAAGCCCATCAGGCGGCCCAGAATTTCTTGAGCGGAGGCGACGAGGAACTGCATTCGGTGGCGCTGGCGGCGCAGCGCGCGGACCTGCAGTTCAATCTGTTCCTGCAAGTGAGGAACAAGGCCGTATCGGCCTACCAGGAGATCATGCGGATGCAGGTCTGACGCGTGAGTCCTCGATGAAAACTCGTTGCCTCTAGCGAAAGAAAATGGATCAAGCCAAGAAACTTCTCGGAGCGCTCACACCTCGCCAGCTTGCGACCATCGTCATTGTGGCGATCGCGGTAGTGGCGGGCGTGATGGGGTTTTCGCGCTGGCAGCGCGAGAGCGGAATGAGGCCCCTCTATACCGGATTGGCGCCCGAAGACGCCAGCGCCATCGTGCAGAAGCTGCATGAAGGCGGCGTCGATTACAAAATCACCAACAACGGAACCGAGCTGCTGGCGCCCGAGGACAAGGTCCCCGAACTGCGCCTGCAAATGGCCGGGCTGGGCCTGCCCAAAACCGGACGCATCGGATTCGAGATTTTCGACAAAACGAATTTCGGCATCACCGATTTCGCCGAGCATGTGAACTATCGGCGCGCGCTCGAAGGCGAGCTGGAACGATCCATGATGGCGATCTCGGACGTGCAGCAGGCGCGCGTTCACGTGACGCTGCCCAAGGATTCCGTGTTCACCGACGCGCGGGAGCCCGCCAAGGCCAGCGTGCTGGTTGGCCTGCGGCCCGGGACGCGGTTGTCCTCGCTCAACGTGATTGCGATCACGAATCTGGTGTCGAGCGCGGTGGAAGGCCTGTCGCCCGAGTCGGTTTCGGTGGTGGACATGAACGGAAATCTGCTGAGCCGGCCGCGGCGCGAAGGCCCCGGGGACGGCACGCAAATCACCGAAGCGGGGCTGGAATACCGGCAAGCCATGGAACACGACTTGGTGGCGAAGATCAACAGCACGCTGGAACCGCTGCTGGGCGCCGACAAATTTCGCACCGGCGTATCGGCCGATATCGACATGACCAGCGGCGAGCAAAGCGAAGAGACGTTCGACCCGTCCAAGTCCGTAATGGTGAGTTCGCAGAAGACGGAAGATTCGAGCGGCACCACGCGCATGAGCTCCAGCGCGCCGGGAACGGCCGCGAATCTGCCGCCGCAACAAAGCACGCTTTCAAACGCCGCAACCCGCGCCGGCCGCCACTCCACCGGCCGGCACCCAGCCCGCGCAAGCTGGCGCCGCGGGACAAGCCAAAGCAGCACCGGCGGCTCAGCCAGCTCCAGCGCGCGGCGGCAATACCACTTCCGTCCACCCGGCGTTCGGAAAGCATCACCTATCAATCCAGCCGCATCACCAAACATCTGAAGCTTCCGCAAGGCACCATCAAGCGGCTGTCCATCGCGGTGCTGGTGGATCAGGGATCGCGCATGGAAGGGAAAGGCGCGCAGGCCCATCGCGTGGCCATTCCTCCGGACACCGACAAGTTGAAGGCCATTCAAACGCTGGTGGGAACTTTGGTTGGCTTGGACATGACGCGGGGCGATCAGCTCACCGTGGAAGCGCTTCCGTTTGACAACAGCATGGATCTGGATCCGGGATCGCTGGGCGGCCTGGCGCGCAGAAGAAGCCCCGGACGAGATCTTCTCCATCGAAACACTGAAGAAGAAGCCGGCGTTGCTGTGGGGATCGGTGGGAGGCGTGGTGCTGGTGATCGGCCTGGTGGTCTTCGGCATCATAAAGATGATGCGCGGCGGCAATGGCGGCGCGAGCGTGGAAACGCGCGAGGCTTTGCCGGTAGTGGACGCTTACACCGGCTTGCCGCCCGCGGCCAGCAGGCGCCGCAACTCCCATCGGCGAGCCTTCCCGCTTGCCCGCGCTAATGCCATCCCGCACCGAAGTGCTGCTCACACAGCTTCAGGAAAACAGCAGCAACAATCCGGAAGCCTGGGCCAATATTCTGCGAAGCTGGCTGGCGGAAGAGGAAGCAAGCTAAATGAAAGCGAGTGAATAGAGCGCCATGGCCGCTACCGAAAGCACTTCGAACAAGATCACAGGTCCGCAAAAGGCCGCCATCCTGCTGGTGGCGCTGGGGGATAAAATCGGCGGCGAAGTGATGAAGCAGCTGAACGACGAAGAGGCCAAGGCGGTGAGCAAGGCGATTGCGCGATTGGAGAAGGTGACGCCCAGCCAGACCGAATCGGTCCTGGAAGAGTTTTGCCAGCTGACCAGGCAGGGCGGCGCGCAGGGCGGTTTCGATTACGCCAAGCGCGTGCTCTCGAACGCCTTCGGGCCGGAGGGCGCCAAGCGCATCGCCGATCATCTTCCGCGAATCGGAGCTCGCTTCAACAAAAACTTCGAAATCGCTGCAAAAGGCCGATCCCGAATCAATTGAGCCGCTTCATCGAAAGCGAGCATCCGCAGACCATCGCGCTCATTCTGTCGCACCTTTCCCCCTCGCAAGCCGCCTCGTTGCTGGCGAATCTTCCGATGCCGCTGCGCTCGGACGTAACGCTGCGCATCGCGCAACTGGACCGCGTCTCGCCCGATGTGGTGGCGCGCATCTCCATCGTGATCAGCGAAAAGCTGAAGACGCTGGGCGAAGTGAAAATGGAGCTGCACGGCGGCCCGCGCTCGGTGGCCGAAATCCTGAATCGCATGGAAGGCACGATGAGCGACGAGATCCTGGCCAACTTGCAGGATGAACAGCCGCTGGTGGATGCGATTCGCCATTACATGTTCACCTTTGACGACCTGCTGCTGATCGACACCATGGCGATGAAGGAAGTGGTGGGAAAGATCGACCGCAAACTGCTGGTGGTGGCGCTGAAAGGCACCAGCGATCAGTTGAAGAATCAGTTTCTGCAATGCATGTCCATGCGCGGCGCGGAGATGTTGAAGGAAGACATGGAAGCCGCGGGGCCGGTGCGCATCCGCGACGTGGAGGCGGCGCAGCAGCAGATCCTGGCGGTGGTGCGGCAACTGGAGAGCGAAGGCACGCTGAGCCTGAAGGGCGGAGGCGGCGCCGAATATGTCGTCTAAGGCCATGGGGGTGAACTTCTGGGAGGCGATCAGGCTTCGGCCGCCACGCCGATGTTGTGGCGCAAGGTTGCGTCCGGTGAGCGACCCGCGGCGAAACAGCCACAGCGGATGCGGAGCGCGAAGCGGCCCGCAAACTGGATCAGGCGCGGCGCGAAGCTTACGCCGAAGGGCTGGCGGCCGGACGCCAGCAGGCCGAAGAGCAGTTTCGTCCCGCCGTGCAAGGGCTGGCGGAGACGCTCGATCACCCTGGCCCGGCTGCGGGAAACCATTCGCGAAGAAACCATCCAGGACCTGGTGCATCTGGCGATCTCCATTGCCGCGCGCGTGATTCATCGCGAAGTGGCGGTGGATCCGGACGCGCTGGCGGGGCTGATCCAGGCGGCGTTTTCGAAATTGCAATCGCGCGAGATCAATCGCGTGCGCATGCATCCCACGCTGGAAGCCGCTGGTTCGCAAGCTGCTGGAGCAGGCCGGCGCGCCGAAGAACCTGGTGCTGATGCCGGACGCGAGCCTCAAGCCCGCGGAAGTTTTCTTCGAGACCTCGCAGGGCATCCTGGATGCGTCGGTGGAAACGCAGTTGCGCGAGATCGAGCGCGGGTTGATCGACAAATTGGAACGATGACCAAGTTGGAACGATGACCAGTGGCGCATGGCGCCGAGTTCGTCCATTCGCGATTTGGTCCCGCAGGTTCCGGGCATGGAAGTGCTGCCCTGGATCGGCGAAGTGACCGAGATGGTGGGGTTGCTGATTGCCTCGCGCGGCCCGGTGGTTTCGATTGGCGATTTCGTGGAAGTGCGCACCGGCTTCCGGCCGCTCCATTCGCTCGCAAGTGATCGGATTTCGCAACGATCGCGTGCTGTCGATGCCGCTGGAAGAGACGGATGGCTTGCAGCCCGGCGATCGCGTGATTGCGCGCCGCGATGATGCCTTGCTGCGCGTGGGTCCGGGACTGCTGGGCCGCGTGCTGGACGGATTCGGGCGGCCGCATGGACGACGGTCCGCCAGTGCGCGCCTCCACGGCGTATCCTTTGTACACCGCGCCTCCCCAGCCTCTGGATCGCGAACACATCGTGGAGCCGCTGGTCACCGGCATTCGCGCCATCGATGGACTGCTGCCCTGCGGCAAAGGACAGCGCGTGGGCATTTTCGGAGGCAGCGGCGTCGGCAAGAGCACTCTGCTGGGCATGATGTCGCGGCACAACGACGCCGACGTGAGCGTGATCGCGCTGGTGGGCGAGCGCAATCGCGAAGTGCGGGCGTTTCTCGAAAATGAACTGGGACCGGAAGGCCGCAGCCGTTCGGTGGTGGTGGTGGCGACATCGGACCGGCCGGCGCCGCTGCGCATCCGCGCCTGCTTCGTCGCTCTGGCGGTGGCCGAATATTTTCGCGATCAAGGCAAGAACGTTTTGCTGGTGGTGGATTCCGTCACTCGCCTGGCGATGGCGCAGCGCGAGATCGGGCTGGCGGCCGGCGAGCCGCCCAGCCAAAAAGGCTACACGCCGTCGGTGTTCGCGCTGCTGCCCAAGATTTTCGAGCGCTCGGGGCATTTCAAGAAGGGCTCCATCACCGGCTTCTTCACCGTTTTGGTGGAAGGCGACGATTTCAACGAGCCAATCTGCGACGCGGTGCGCGGCATTCTGGACGGGCATTTCATTCTCTCGCGCGAGCTGGCGGTAGCGGGGCACTATCCGGCGATCGACATCCGGCAATCCATTAGCAGGCTCACCTCCAAGATTGCTACGCCCGAGCAGCGCGGCGCATCTGCAGAAGCTGCGCGAAGCGCTGGCGCTGTATCACGATTCGCAGGATTTGATCCAACTGGGCGCGTACGTGGCGGGAACCAATCCCAAGCTGGATGCGGCCATCCGCTGCCGTCCGGAGATTCTGGATTTCCTCAAGCAGGACGCGCAAACATTCTGTCCGCTGCCGGATACGCTGGAGCGCCTGGCCAAGCTGGCGGCGGCGCTGGGATAGGCTCAGGCGATGGCGCGCTTTCAATTTTCGCTCGAGAAAGTCTTGCGCTGGCGCAGCGTGGAACTGACCGCCGAAGAGGCCAAGCTCAAGGCGCTGGTGCAGGAACAACTGCATCTGCAGACGCAGCTGGCCGAAGTGAGCTCCGAACGATCGAAACTGATTTCCTCCCTCGGCAGCATGCCCGACTTGCGGGGCGACGATCTGCGAACCCTGACGGCTTGCGGCTTGCGGCTGCGCCGGACCGCGGAGAATCTGGCGCAACAGCTCCTGCGGTGCGGGCGCGAACTGGCCAAGCAACGCAAGAAGTACAGCGAGGCCAAGCGGCGGGTCCGGCTGCTCGAAGAGCTGAAGAACCGCAGGCTGCAGGAGTGGAAATACGAGGAGGCCGCGCTGCTGGAAGAGCTGGCTTCCGAGTCGTTTCTCGCCAACTGGAACCGCGAGCGTATAGCTATAAGGTTGGCACCCTGTCGGCGGCATGTTATGCTCGTACGGGACCCGCTGTAGTCACCAAGCTTACACAAAGGGAGAAACACACGAAGATGAAGAGTACCGACCGCATTCTTACGACCCATGTCGGTAGCCTGCCCCGGCCGCAGGCAGTGGTCGATCTCTTGTTCGCGCAAGATCGCGGCGATGCCATCGATGCCGAAGCAGTTCGATGCGACGATTCGCAGCCGCCGTCGCCGATGCGGTGGAAAAGCAAGCGCAGGCGGGCCTGGATATCGTGAGCGATGGTGAGATGGGCAAAATCAGCTACGCCACCTACATCCGGCACCGGCTGACCGGTTTTGAGCCGGGCAATGTCCCCCGCGCCACGCCGCAGGATCAGGACGATTATCCCGAGTTTCGCGATAAAATCGCCGCCGCGGGCGCGACGCCCAAGTACAAGCGGCCCGTCTGCAAAGGGCCCATCAAGGTGAAAACCCTGGAGCCGCTGAAGGAAGACATCGCGCGCTTTCAAGGACGCGCTGTCGAAGGCGAAAGTCACCGACGGGTTTATGAACGCGGTGTCGCCCGGAACCATCGCGGTATTCCAGCCGAACGAGTATTATCCGACGCACGCAGCCTATCTGGAAGCGCTGGCGGATGCGATGCGGAGCTGAGTACGAGACCATCGTGAACTCGGGGCTGATCCTTTCGGTGGATTGCCCGGATTTGGCGATGGGCCGGCACATCAAGTTTCGCGGCGTGGACGACGACGAGTTTCTGCGCAATGCGGAACTGCAGGTGGAGGCAATGAATCACGCGCTCCAGAATGTTCCGGCGGATCGCACGCGCATGCATGTTTGCTGGGGCAACTACGAGGGTCCGCACACGCGCGATATTCCCGGCTTCAAAGAATTCCCGGTGGCGTTGAAGGCCAAGCCGCAGTGCCTGCTGATTGAGGGCGCGAATCCGCGGCACGAGCACGAGTGGGAGCTGTGGAAGACGGCCATCAAGCTGCCGCAGGACAAGGTGCTGGTGCCGGGCATGATTGGTTCCAGTACCAACTACGTGGAGCATCCCGACCTGGTGGCGCAGCGGATTATGCGGTACGCCGAGATCGTGGGGCGCGAGCATGTGATGGCGGGCACCGATTGCGGATTCGGCACGTTTGCCGGTTTCGGCGCGGTGTATCCGGACATCACGTGGCTGAAGCTGAAGTCGCTGGCCGATGGCGCGAAGATTGCGTCGCAGAGGCTGTGGGGCAAGGCGGGGTCGGCGAATTAGGTAAGAGCGCGGGCCACGGATGAACACGGGATCAACACGGATTTTAGAACAGCGAACGTTGAATCACGCCTCCCGGTCGGCCTCGTTCTGCCCGCAGGTCAATCACTTACCTAGCCGCACCGCCCCAGCACCCTCGGTCTTCTGCTAGCCTCGAACTAAATCCAATGACGGCCGCATATCTCTCAATTTCACCCATGCCGGTGGAGAAATCCGCCGTCTATGAGAAAAAATGCGTCGGCAAACACAAAAATACCCCTGATGCGTCCTGAAATAAACTAAAAGGCAGTCCTGATTGCCCTTGACTAATGGCCGCCGCCCGATAGTTTGCGGTAATACTCGGCGACCGAATCCTGATAGCCGGCGGGGACCTTGGCCGGGTCGGTGTTGCGGATGGTGCCGCCCTGGTTTTCATCGAGCTGGCGGCGCAGTTGCAGTTCCAGCGCGTCCACGCCGCTGACCAGTTGCTGGTGCATCTGCTCGACCAGCGCGGGATTGCCGGGGAAACGGCTGGGATCCAGATTGCGCATTTGATCGATCAGGGACTGCAACTGCTGCCGCGCCTCGGGACTGTCCTGCACGGCGGCGCGAACCTGGTTGAGAAGGTTCAATCCCTGGTCGATCTCGCGCTGGGTATCGGCCGGGTTGGGACCTTGCTGGGGCGCGACGGCCCGGCCGGAGATGCGAGTATTGCCGGTGTCGTAGTCGCCATACACGTTGCCGTCGCGATTGCCGCCGCCACCGCCGCGGATTGCCGACCGGACCAGCCAGGCGGTTGCCCACCGCGACCCGCCTGGCCTCCGCCGCCTTGACCCCCGGCTTGGCCGCCTTGGCCCTGCCTGGCCTTGGCCGCTGCTGCCCTGTTGCCGCCTGACCGGCTTGCCCGTTGCGGCTGAGTTGGCCGGTTTGGAACTGCTGGCCGCCCGGCTGGCCGGTTGACCGTGGCTGCCCGCCTGCTGTCCGGGTTGAGGTTCGGGACGTCCGCCGAGGCCGGCGAGTTGGTCGCGCAGACGCGATAGATCGTCCATGGCGCGGTTGATCGCGGCGTCCTTGGAAGTGTGCTGCGCGCTGCCCAGGGCGCGAGCCGCGTCGCCGACCTGTTGGCCCAGCTTTTGCAGATCGCTGGTGAGGGCGGTTTCGGCCTGATCGGAGAAGTTGCCGCTGCGCAGCCAATCCGAGCTGCGCTGCAGGCGGGTGCCGAGATCGTTTTCGTCCATGCCCTCGAGCGCGCTCCGCAACTTGCCGGAAGCCGCCGGTTGCGTGGGCGCGAGCTCGCGCGCCGCGTTGCGCATTTGCTGGGTGAGGCGCGCCAGGTCGTCGGCTCACCTGCTGGCGATCGTTCGACCATCTTGTCGATTTCCTGCGGCGGACGGGTATTGTCTGCGGCTGGCCGGCGGCGCGAGCGGCATTCTGCTGCGCCATCAAGTCGCGCACGTGATCGGCTTGCTGCTTTTGCCGGGCCGCCAATTGCTCGGCCGTCTGGGCCATGGAGTTGAGGCGGCCGGCGGCGTCCTGCTGCTGCATGCCGCCGAGCAGGTCGGTGGCTTCGCGCAAGCGGTCGGCGGCGCGGCGGGAATCGGCCGCGCTGGCATTCTGGGAGGCGGCGCGCTTCATGTCTTCGTTGGCCTGGCGCAGGCGGTCGAGCGCCTGTTGGGCGGCCTGTTGGCGGCTGTCGGCGGCTTGATCCGCGGCCTGCTGCTGCGGAATCGGCCTGACTGCCGCTTGCCGGCTTGCCCGCCCGCTTGTCGCCGACTGTCCGGCCTGCCCGGAACGCGCTCTGGCCGCGCTTGTCCCTGCTGACCCTGCTGCCCTGCTGGCCTTGTTGCCCCTGCTGGCCCTGCTGCCCTTGTTGGCCCTGCTGGCCTTGTCTGGCCGTTCTGAGCAAGCTGCTGCTCCATCTGCTGCTGGAGCTGCTCGCGCCTCGCGCTGCAACATTTCCTGTTGCCATTTTTGCTCGGCGGTCTGGGTGCCGTTGCGTTGCTGCTGGGCCAGATCCTCCTCGCGCTTGGCCAGTTCGTCGAGCTTCTTCAGCGCGTCGTCGATTTCCTGCGCCTTCTGTTCGGCGGTGGTGGCGCGCGCTTTGCTGGGTCTCGTATTGATTCTTCTCGGTATCGAGCTCGAGATCGAAGAGCGCGGCCAGATCGCGCGCCGCGCCGCCTCCACCGCCGCCTCCGCCGCCCTGCGCTCCAAACGCAACCTGAATCTGCCGGAAGGTGGCTTCGGCGCGCAGCAGGAATTGCAGAGCCTTCTGCTCGTTGGGAATGGCGTCCTTCCACTTCTGCTGCTGCAATTGCTGCGCGGCCGGCGCCATGGCCTCGGACGCGGCGATCATATCCTTCTGGAAATCGCTGATGGCCTGCACTTCATCGGTCAACTCGCGAGCCTGCAAGCGGCCGGAAAGCGAGACGGCCTGATCGCGCAAAGTGGATTGGGATTGCGACAGCAGCTTGGCGATATCGGCGGCCTGCTGCTGCGGTCGAGTTCTTGTCGCCCTGCTGTTTGAAGGTGGCGGAGATGATTTCCTTCTCGCGCTGCGAGATCTGCGGCGGATGGATCGCCGCCGCCGCCGCCGCCGCCTCCACCGCCGCCCGACTGCTGCGATTGCGAAAACTCGCGCTCGAACGGATCGGCCTGGATGAACATCATGTCGGTGTGGGCTTCGGCGTTGGCGTCCTTGGCGGTGGCGTAGACGCTGACCAGATCGCCGGGAACCAGCTTGAAATTCTCGAGCGAGAGCGTGGTCGAGCCGTCGGCTTGTTTCTCGCCCTTTTTCTGGAGCAGATCCACCGTCGTCTCGGGGCCGCCGTTGACCGAATAATGCAGCGTGACGCCGTGGAGGCCGTATTCGTCGGTGGCCTTGGCGGCGACGGTTACCTCTTCGATGGGGCTGGCGTGGTAATCGCCGCGGCCGGGACGCACCAACGAAATCTGCGGCGGGTTGGCTTTGCGCGCCTCGATGAAAAAATCCTCGCTGACGCGAACGGGCTGGCCCTGCTCAACGCCGGCGACGTGGTAGACGCCGTCCTTATCCATCTTGACGGTGCCGTGATAGACGTTATTCTGGCCGCCGGTGAGCTGGATCTGCTGTCCGTTGTCGAGCTGGATCTGGCCGCCCTGCAGGGGACGGTCGGTGGAGACTTCGAGTTCGGCTTCGGTGCCGGTGACGGCGCGCAGATCGCCGCCGCGCTCCTCGACTTCGGACGGCATGCCGGTCCAGGCGGGGTAATGGTAGGTGACGCGAATCTGCTTCACCGCGGGCAGATCGGTGACGCGAATGTTGAAGTGCTTCGACGTCATCGCTCCGGCGGTGACGTAATATTCGACGTTCTCGGGCAAGCCGGCGAATAGAAATTGATAGCCGCCGGCGAAACTGCCGGCCGCCTTGGGCTGCATCGCAATCTCTTCCCACTTGGAGGAGCTCTGAAAGCGCGCATACAACTTGACGCTGGGCGACCGCAGGCCGGTGGGGAGCGCCGAAACCATCTGGTCGGCGTGGCGGCGCACGACGGCGTCGCCGGGAGTCACGCGCAGATCGTAGAGCGCGGGCTTGTCGCGGTGCGGACCGGTCCACAGCAGCGAAGCGCCATAACCGAGAAAACCGGGGCCGGCGGCGATCATCCAGATCAGGATGGCGAAGGCGCCGACGCCGGTGGCGAGCGAGATCCAAAGGCGGCGGTCGGTGACCATTTGCTTGGGCTCGGCGGATTGGGCGACTTCGAGCGTGTCGCCGGCCAGAAGTTCGATAAAGGGATCCTGGCCGTCGCGCTCGGTGAAGGTGGTGAGGCGCTGCTGGAATTGCGGGAAGGCGGCTTCGGCGGTTCCGACGGCGCGGCGGCGGGTCAGGCGGCGCAAGGGCAGCGCCAGTCCGGCGGCGGCGGCGATGGCCAGAATCAGGATCAGTGCGAAGCGGGCGGCGGTGACGCTTCCATGCGAAAAGGCGAGCGCATTGGCGATGGTGACCAGCACCAGCGTCGCCAGCAAAGCGCCGCCGGTGAGGATGGCCAAGCCGCGCAGCAAGGTGCTCCAGCGCAGACGTTGTTCCAGTTGCGCAATGTATGCGTGAAGTTGTTCGCGGGAACTCATCGGAACCTCCACGGGGGCGAACCTCGGCCGGGAAAACCGGCCGCTGGCCGAGTTAACATCTTAAGGATATCGCATCGGCGTGGAGCGGGATGCTCAGCTTCGTTTAATCGAACGGGAGCCAGGGTACGGGAGATGTCCGCGCCCAACGAAACGGGACAGGGCCATGGACAGACAAATGGCGTGTAAGCGCCCTATTTCCCCGGTCGCTCAATCCATGTGTCATGGTGGAGAGACGTCCAGCCGATCGCAGATTTGAGTCAATGAGAGAGAGGCCAGTGCGTTCCTCTTATGAGCAAGCGCGGCGACGGGTTGAGCACGTTTGGACTCAGACTGGTTCTGGGCTTCTGACCCCGGAGCGGGTGCCAAGATACCTATGCAGAGGGGAGAACCGGACTTTTCGAAACGACCCTCGCCAGCATAACACAGGCCTGACACATTCGCCATGAAAGAGACGGACGGCGGCTCCCAGTCGCAGATCTAAGGAAGGTCCAGACTAACCGATGCCTGGCGGACCACTTCGTCAACAATTTGTGGTAAGCCCAAGGAGTGCGATGCTCAAGGCCTGCTCCAGCATGATCATTTGCCCACCACCATTATCGATTTCACGGGAGACCTCACCAACGCCTTGGCGTTCGCGGCGTTAGGGGAGCACACGGTCGGGCGCGTGGGCGTACTGACGTCGTCCTCAGTGTCTAGAAAGAGTCATTGATTTCGAACGGACCTGCGTTGAATCATCTCAATGGAGGCGATTGGAGTCCCGCCGGATGAGCGATCGATCGAATTCCGAGTGACGATGCCGGTGTTTCCGAAGGGACGAGCGGGTCGCCCGTCATGGAGGCCGCCGGCGGCAAAGGAGCTTCGATGGCGGCGACCGAGTCGCGGCTCCATGATTCACTTCACGTTGTCGAGGCGTACGGGAAGTGGTCCTTGAACTGTCGGAATGGCTGCATGATCACGATCGTCGCTCGCTCTTGTAGTGGCGGAGAGATTTGGGACGCTGTCATCGTCTACCGAAGTTCAAAAGACCTCCGGTATAATGCCACGCGGGCACGACGTTCGATCCGATTGATTTCCGGGCATCCCGACCGCCGAAGCGAGAATCAGTCGTAGACACTCCGTGGCGACGGCGGGAACAGTGATCGATTTGACCGCGCCCATCGCACCGAAGCCAGTTGAGGCCGGAAACACCCAAACGCGGCGACTCGCATGCAGCAGACGCGTCGCCAGCTTCCAGGAGGCTCTCGAGTTTCCGCTAGAGCGGTCAGATCCTTCGCTCGGCCAGTGGCCCGTTTCGCGCGGATCAACCCGGGAAGATCGAGGGTGGCGATCTGACGTTCGAATACTTCCACGGTTACGGAGTGTTGCTTCACGTGGTCAAAGGCGCCCAGACCGGAGACCTCTGCCAGGAGATCGATTTCACCGATGTCACTCTGAAGCGTGAACACCGTTCCGTTGCGCAAAGTCGCTTCATCCCAAACGAAGGGAAGGCCGATGGGGAAAGCCCTCGGCCTTGGATGGAATAGAGCTAGCGCTTCGATGAGCCGACGCAGGTTGGCGGAGGCGCGGGAGTAGCAAATGTCCAAATCGTAGGTCACTTGCGCGCTGCCGTGGAGAGTGGCTGCAAAACCGCCGATGACAACGAAATCTACGCCCGCGTCGCACAGCGCTTGGACCGCTTTCTCAAATTGCATTGGGCCTGAATTGCATCAAGCGACGGCGAGCGGCGCCACGCACTTGTTCCAGCGCCGTGGAGGAGATCTCTAGTTTTTTCTCGCCCGTTCGGCGGGCGTCAGCCGCAACTGCTCAACGAGCAGTGTCAAATCTATGCCATGGTTCCTGGCCGCTTCGATTCGACTTCCGGGCGCTGGATGAAGCAGACAGTCTTCCGCACGCGCCAACTGCTCCGGCGTGAGCGGGCGAAGTGTTTTCACGCCTTCATTCTAGCGCCACGAGGTGAGTACTACGATTCCTCGCGCTGGGTGCCCAGGTAGCGGCTGGCCAGCGGCCGATTCGGCAACCGCGGCGGCGAGCACCAGCAGCATGACGTACCACCAGAAGCGTTTGCGGGCGTTTTGCTTGGCGTCGCCGGGCCGGACGCCGACGCTTCCTGCGAAGATTGGCCGCCTTTGCCGCGCCACAGGGCCAGGACATCGTCGGGGATCACGTCGAGATTCGATTCCTTGGGATCGGGATTGACGCCGACTTCGTCCTGGCGGCCATTGGCGAGCCGGAGCTGGTAATAGCCGGCTTCGGTGAGTTGGAACGACTGCGCGGAGGCGGCCTGGCCCAGGGTGAGCGGGCGCTTGCCGTCGGGGTCGGTGATCTCGACGCCCTGGCCTGTTCCTTGGCATTGCGCAGATCGAGGAAGGCATCGACGGGCCGCGCGCCGCCCTGTCGCTCGCTGCCCGCGAGATAGCGCGCGGTCTGCTCGATGAAGGGGACGAAGGCCGGGATTCAGCGGAAAATCGTTGGTGAGATTGTCGAGCCCGGAAGTGAGCAGCACCACGCGGCCCTCGCCGATGCGTTTCTCGAGCAACAGCGGCGTCTGGTCGCCCAGGCGAACGATCACGCGCGCGGCATCGGGACAGCGCCGGGATCGACATCGAGCGCGTAGAAAAACTTCACGCCCGGCCAGCCGCCGGCCTTGGCGACGGCGGGGTAAGAGGAGTCGCTGGAGCCGACCGCCATGAAACGATCGGGGACGCGGTTGTAGTCGCGGGTCTCGATGATG
The DNA here is from genome assembly GCA_963713415.1 of Bryobacterales bacterium. Lineage (GTDB taxonomy): Bacteria > Acidobacteriota > Terriglobia > Bryobacterales > Bryobacteraceae > Palsa-89. Next base: position 84,222 of record CAVQLV010000005.1, read on the forward strand.
TGCGCGCCGAAGATGGGAATCTGCGAACGGCCGCCGGCGGAGGTGCCGGCGGCGATGAGGAGGCTGCCGCCGGAGCGCACGTATTCGGTGAGCGAATTTTCGAGCAGCGAAGGCAGCGTGTTGAGATCGGAGAGAACGATGAAGGCGTAATTGGACGGCTTGCGGTCGGCAGCTTCATTGACGTTGATGGATTCGAGAGTGAAGGCCGATTGCGCGGCCGCCGAGAGCGCGGCGCCGACGTAGAGCGGCGAACGGTTGTCGCCGTAGTTGTGAATCAGCAAGGCCTTTTGCGGGTCGGAACGCTGGACGGCAAAGCGGCGCAGGTCGTCGGCGGGGAAGCGCGTCGGCGGAATCGATCTTGACTTCGCAGCGGTTGAAGCCGTAGGGCACTTCGAGCGCGGGGAAGTCGACGGTGGCGCGTCCGTTGGCGGGGACGGCGACGGTCTTGGTGGCGGTGGTTTTTCCGTTCACCACCAGCGACACGGTGCGTTGCGCGGCGGGAGTGCCGTAGCCCGCGATCACGGCTTGTACGTGAACCGGCTTGGCGTCCTTGCCCCAGACTTGTCCGGGCGCATCCACCGATTCGACGGTCCAGTTGGGTTGCGCCTTGGTGATCACGGCATGCGTGACCAGCGTGACGTTGGCGGGCAGCGCCATGTCGGAGAAGGTGGCGGCCAGATCGCTGCGCTGCATGTCGCTGAACAGATGCAGCTCGATCGGAGTGTGAACCGATTCGGCCATGGCGCGCACGGCGCGCGCCAGTTCGCCGAAATTGCCGTGGCCATCGCCGGGCTGGATGGCCTGCACAGCGGCGCGCAACGCCGATTGGTCCTCGATGGGTTGCGTCATGCAGCCGCAACTGCGATCCGAACGCCGCAACCTGGGCACGCGCGGCGCCCTTTCCGGAGAGCACGCTCGATGGCTGCGTCTTTGGCATCGGCCAAGCGAGTTCCGGCGCGCATGCTGAAGGAATTGTCGACCACCAGCAGCACCAGCCGATTGCTGGCGAGCGCGGCCGCGTTGCGATTGATGAAGGGATTGGCGAAGGCGAGAATCAACAGCAACAGCACACAGCAGGCGCAGCGAAAGCAGCAGGAGATAGTGCAGCCGGCGATGACGCGTGGAAGCTTGCGTGCGCGACTTCGAAGAACATCAACGAGCTGCACCGGCTTCGGCGTGGTGGTTTGCTGCTTCAACAAATGCAGGTAGAGCGGAAGCGCGAGTCCGGCCAGACCGGCGAGGAACCAGGGGGCGAAGAGTCCCATCGAATTACTGCCTTCCAATTCTCAAATCTTGAGCGGCTAGAGAACTCCGATTATAGACGAGTGGGTCGTTCGCAGAACATATATGATGTAGCGAAGACCATGACTGGCCGAGTGCTAGTGGTGACGATCGCGTTGGCGGCGAGCGCCGCTGTGCGTCCAGGCGCAGTGGCTGAACCACCTCACTCCGGGTATTCCGAGGACCCCGGATGGCAAGCCGAACCTTTCCGCACCTACGCCGCGCGCGCCCGATGGACGACCCAACCTCTCCGGACTCTGGCAGACGGAAGCCGCCCCAGCGCAAATGCTGGAGCGCTTGATCCCAGGCGCCACAAATGGCGCGGGTGAAGAACCGCTCTCGCAGTACTTCATCAATATCCTGTCCGATTTCAAACCCGACGCCGCGCCCATTCAGCCGGCCGCGGCCGCCTTGTTCCTGCAACGCGCCAAGACCTTCAGCAATGTTTCGCCGCTTTCGCACTGTCTTCCCGAAGGTATGCCGTTGGTGGAAATGGCGCCCGCGCCCTATAAGATCGTCCAAACGCCCGGAATGACAGTGATGCTTTATGAGAGAGACACAACCTTCCGTCAGGTGTACACGGACGGCCGGAAGCTGCCCGACGATCCTCAACCGTCCTGGCTGGGATATTCGGTCGGCAAATGGGATGGCGATTCGCTGCTCGTGGACACCAACGGCTTCAATGACCGGGGATGGTTGGATGCGCGGGGACACACACATAGTGAAGCGCTGCATCTTACCGAACGATTTCACCGCTTGGATTTCGGCCATATGGAAGTGCAGCTCACCATTGACGACCCTCAAACTTATACCAGGCCATTCACCATCCATCTGAAGCAGCGGCTGCAAGCAGACAGCGATCTGCTGGAATCTTTTTGCGCTGAAAACGAGAAGGACTCGCGTCATGTCGATGGCAAGTAGAGCGGGCGACGGCGCTGCCCGGAAACTGGCGCTGGCTTTGCTCCGAGAAGCGCCAGTGATCTCGTCACCGGACCCAGACAGGCGCGGAGTCTTCCCGTTTTTCGGCTTATACGTTTCTATCGATGGATTGGATCGCGCGGAGGGCTAACCTTGCTGGTCTACCCCATCGGCGGTACTCTTGCGTAATGCGACCCCTTCGGTATTCCATCAACGTCACATTGGACGGGTGCTGCGATCATCGTGCAATACTTCCGGACGAAGACTTGCATCGTCACGCGGTCGAGAACCTCGACCAGGCCGATGCCCTCCTCTTTGGCCGGGTGACTTACGAAATGATGGAGGCAGCGTTCCGGCCGCCGGCGCGGACGGGAGCGAGGCCCGATTGGATGGAACCCTTCGCCCGGACGATCGACGCGGCAAAGAAGTACGTCGTGTCGAGCACCCTGGACCGGGTCGATTGGAACGCGGAGCTCGTGCGCGGGGATCTGGGGAAGGCCGTTCAGCAGCTCAAGCGGGAGTCGGGTAAGGGACTGTTGGTGGGAGGCGTGAAGCTCCCGCTGGCGTTGGCGGAGCTGGGATTGATCGATGAGTACGAGTTCGTGGTGCATCCCAGGCTGGCGGGCCACGGGCCGACGTTGTTCGCGGGGCTATCGAAGCATGTCGACTTGAGGCTCGTGAGCCGGCTGGAGTTCGGCTCGGGGGCGGTGGCGATGCGGTATGAGCCGAGAAGGTAGCCATTGGGCTTGTTAGCCCGAGTCGCCGCGCATCTCGCCGTGGTAGTTCGTATAAAGAGCGGGGTCGGAATCGATGTTCACTTGGGCGCGGGACCACTGGCTGAGATCGAAGGGCCGACAGGACTCAATTTCGCGATTGCCTCGCCTACGCGCTGGCCAAAATCACCGGCGAGCCTCTGCTATTTAAGGGGGATAATCTCCGATTCTTTTCTCAAACGATGCCCCACTTGCGCCGCAGCCACCATTCGGAAAAGCGCAGCAGCAGCAGGACCAGAAAGACCAGCGGCAAATCCCACAGATCCTTGGTCTCGCGCATGGTCACGCCGGCTTCCGAAAAAGGAATGCCGCTGGCGAGTTTGCCGAGATCGGCGGGCTTCCAATATTGTCCGCCGGTTTGCGTGGCCAGGCGCTCCAGCAGGTCGCGATTCTGTTCGGTGTGGAAATTCTCCGCGACGCCGTCCATGCGCTGAAAGGTCAATACATCGCGGCCCAATTCCTGACTTGCCGGTTTGGTCGGCGTTGGGCAGTCACCTCGGTGAGGTAGGCGCCTGTTTTGGGAGCGGACCAGGCGGCTTGGAACTGGCCGGGATTATCGGGCACGGGCGACATCTCGACCAGCGCGCTGACGCCGCTGGGGCCCAGGATGTGCGCCTCCACCTTGGCATCGGGCGCTGGGTTGTATTGTTGATCGCGCACGTCGGCGGTGATGGTCACGGCGCCGTTGTCGAGCAGCATTTGAGCCGGGACGGAAGCTTTCACGTGGCCAGGGGTATCGGAAACCAGCCAGCGCAGCGAGCTGTTGCCAGAACAAATGATGTGCAGTATCGCCCAGCGGCGAGCTCATCTGCCAGCGCCAACTGCCTCCGGTGGCCATGATCGCGGTGCGGCCACGGCCGAAAGTTTTCCGTAATCAGTAACGGCAGCGTCCGGCCTTCGGGCGTGATCATGTTGGCGAGCACGGACGCTCCCGGTTTGGGAGTGCCGGGATCTTCATAGTCCATCAGGTAGGGCAGCTTCTTCCACTTGGCGGCGTTGGCGGCGGGATCGTCCACCAGCCGCGTAATAATGTTGTCGACGCCACCGGGCGCGAGTTCGACGAACGTGTGCGTCATTCCGTTCCGCGGATCGGCCTCGCGATGAAACGTTCCGGCTTGCGTGGGAAGCGTGGTAGGGAGCAGGTCGGTAAGGTTGGAGGCGTTCCAGCCGCCATCGGCGAGCGAAAACTGGCCGCCCAGCAGCAGCAGGCCGCCGCCGCGGCGATCGACGAACTGGTGAATCAATTCCTGCTGGGCGGGAGTGAAATAGCCCGCTTCCACCGATCCGATAATCAAACCCTGGTAGCCGAAAAGATCTTCCGCGCGCGAGGGAAAGCCACTGGCGAGTTCCGCGGGGTTGGAAATTCCCTGGCGGTAAATTTTGTTTTCGCTGGTGCGAACCATGCTGACGATTTGCACCATGCGGTCCTCTTCTTCAGCTTCGCGGATGAACTTGAACTCCCAGCGCGGTTCGCCCTCTACATAAAGGATGCGGCGGGCGTCTGCGCCGACGTTCACTACACGGGTCAATGTATTGTTAACCGTGTTCTCTTCGCCTGGAAGTGGAAGAGCCGCGATCTGGAGTGTTTTGGCGCCCGCGCCGCCGATATCGAACATCAGGATCTCGGTCTGCAGGTTGCCGTCCGGCCCCAAGCTGATGGTACGCGAAGCGAGCATTTTCGATTGGCCGGTGCTGAGATCGCGCACGGTCAGATTGATCTTTGAGCCGGCGTATCCGCGCTGGCGGAACGTGATTTTGGCGGCGAGACGGGAATCGGCCAAGGCGCGGGGAGCCACTTCGGCATCATCCAGCTCTACGTCGTGCGCGGCGCGCTCCTGTCCGAAGCCCACGGTGTGAACCGGAATGTGGCGGGCGCGCAACGCGTTGATGGCGTCCGCGCTGATGCCGCCGGTGTTGTCGTCACCATCGCTGAGCAGAACCACGGCGCCGATGGGCAGGTCCGATGTTTCTTCACTCAACTGCTTCAGGCTGTCGCCGATGCGCGTGGAGGGCGCGCTGGCCTTCAGGTCCTGGAGGCTGTCGATACGCGCGGGAACGTCGTCCATGCGATAGAGCCGCGTTTGAAACCGGCGGTTGAGGCTGGCCAGGACGCCATCCTGGAGTGCCTTCACAGCCTGGGCTTGGCGTGTGGAACCATCCTCGGATATGCCCATGCTCCGGGAGTCGTCCACCAGCACGGCGATGATATTTTCCTGCGGCTTCAACTCGGCGATGGTGATGGCCGGCTGCCACAGCAGGACGAGGAGAATCGCGGCGAGGAGGGTCTGCAAACTCCAGATCACCCAGACTCGCCAACCATGCATTACCGGCGCGGCTTGGGACAGGCGCGAGCGGATGAGCCACGCGAGAGCGCCGGCCGCGGCCAGGATCAGGAGCGCAAGCATCCACGCCGGCCATGCCCCCAGCAAGGCAAAGTGGCCGAGCGAATACACGGAACGCGGATATTTAAAAAGAAATTCGAACATGGGCCCGTGGGCTTTTCAAGGAGTGTTGCAAGGGGCGCGGGCGGTTCGTGTACATCATCTTAGTGAGTCATGGAGTAGGTAATGTAATTGAGGACGATGCGAAAAGCAAGTCCGGAAAACTTCTCGGGGTACTCGGGGCTGTCGGCCCACTCCCAGGCGTCGCCCAGATGCATGTTGGCGCAGATGGCCACCATGATACGCCCGCGATCGTTACGGATGGCGCGCCACTTGGGCACGTAGCCGTCCTTCTCATAGGTTCGGCCAGTGTTGACGTACACCTCGCTCGGGATCTGGAACTTTTCGTTGATGTCGTACAGGTCGTGGTAGATCTCGTCTTGGTCCTTGAGATCTTCGACGGGCCGGTCCGGCAGCACCTGACGCATGCCGGCCATGAAATGCTCCCAATCGTCGGTACCGTGGAAATCGTCCACCATCAGGAAACCGCCCTTATATAGATAATCGTGCAGGCGTTTGGCTTCCGCGTCGGTGAAGGTCCAGGTGTTCACGTCGACGGCGTAGATCCAGGGATAGTCGAAGAGATGGTCGCTATCGAGATCGGCGACGTTCAGCGGCGAGGGAGAATTGATGCGGGTGAGGCGGCGAAGGGCAATCAGGCAATCGTTATCGGCCTTGGGATAATCGCGAGACCAGCCGCCGCCGAAGAAGCGAAAGCCGCGACTACCGCCGGTGGAATTGTACTGGAGACGGCTCCAATAAAACTCGGAGGGGATGTTTGGTCCGCCGTACTCGTCGTAGCCGTAGCGGCCGCCGTAGCCTCGGAACCCTCCGAACTGCATGGCGAACAGTCCGCAGGCGAGAAAAAGAAGGAGGGGCCGGACCAGCTTCATCAATGATTACCTCGGCGTCTTAAAGGTTATCAGAAAGGGGCGCGGGGGCGGGACGAGGCGCGTAGTCCGCTAAATGTGCTTGGCTGCGATTTTAGCAGGCCGCGTGCTCTTTTCGGTGGGCGTTTAGATCGACCACGTGGGGGTGAAAAATAAATGCGTCCCATAGCGCACCCGAAAGATCCTTGTTGACGGACAAACAGCTACATGCCGCAGACTATATCAGGACCGCCCTTGACCACAGTGCACCACTACATCGACGCCTTCAACAAAGGTGACATTAAGGCAATGGCGGCGTGCTTCGCTGTCACCGGATCAATCCTCGACGGACTGGCGCCTCATGAATGGCATGGCCATACAGCGTGTGAGGATTGGTATAGCGATGTGCTGACCGCAGGCGAACACGAAGGGGCTACAGACTACTCGGTCACGCTTGGGACTCCATTGCACGCTAATGTTACCGGCGACAGTGCGTATCTGGTGATTCCCGCTAGTATGACGTTCAAAGTACGGGGCAAGCAGGTAACTCAATTGGGCGCGACCTTTACGGTTGCACTTCGCCGGCACGCAGACGGTTGGCGCATTAGCGCTTGGGCATGGGCCAAGGGTAATCCGGTAGCAAGCTAGCCAAAACAAGATTTAGCAGACCACCGAGTGGCGGGCGTTGATGGATTCAGAGCCTCGTGTTACGTGCAACAGGTACCGCTGTCGCACATAATGTTTACCACGTCCGTCACAGGGGGTAGCGTAAACTAACTCTCCACGAACAGCTCTACTTCAACGTAGCTAGCCGGGGTAGCGGCATACACGGCTACGGCAATCTTATCGACGTGCAGCTTGACAACGGGCCATTGTGGGGTGCTCAACACGACAACGGCTATGCGGCGGCCTTCGAGGTTTTTCTGATACCGGATGTGCTTGTCCGTGGTGACAAGCACATCAAAGCCAGACGCCTCGGCAACGTTCAACAGGTCGCCATTGTTAAGGGTGTCCCATCCACGGTCTTTCGCCTTAGTAACTATATGACCTCCGAGGAACGGGATCAGTGGCGCTGGCGTGCCGTGATCAAACAGAACGCGCATTGACCGATGTTAGTGCACGGCGCTCACTACCGGGCGGACTTGGTGGGTCGAGGCTGCGAGCGGCGAACTCCAGCACAGCGACAATCTGTTCCCGCGTAACATCGAACCATTCCATGATCTCGCCGATGGTGGCGCCGGCTTCCAGGTTTTCGAAAACGGCGGGGACCGGCATCCGTGTGTCCTTAAACACCCACGCGCCGCTCAGCCTGCCCGGCACGCTTTCTACGGCGTGGCATTGCGACCAGTCGAGAGTTGCCATGTTGCTGCCCTGCTTTCATCGTATCCTTTTCGAACAGAGGGTTGGTCCGAGGCGGCTCCGGCGGTACTATGGTCGTTTGTCATGCAACACCTGATTCAAAGACGCGACTTCCTCAAGTTTGCCGGCGTGGCGGCGGCCGGCACCCGGCTGGCGGGCCAAACGTCCTTTCTAGCGCCTTCCGGCCCGCAGGACACTGCCAAGACCTCTTTCACGCTGGAGATCGCGCCCATCACGGTGGAATTGGCGCCGAATCGGATACTGAGCACCATCGGCTACAACGGCATTTCGCCGGGGCCACGGCTGCGGATGAAGGAGGGCGTGCCGGTGACGGTGAATGTGGTGAATAAGACGGATGTTCCGGAGGTGGTGCATTTTCACGGACTGCTCATCCCTTCCGATGTGGATGGATCGGAGGAAGAAGGCACGCCCGTGGTGCCGCCGCACGGAAGCCGCAGCTATCAGTTCACGCCCCAGCCGGCCGGCACCCGCTGGTATCACACGCATACCATGTCGATGGACGACTTGCACCGCGGCAGTTATACCGGAATGTTCGGCTTTTTGATCATCGATGGCGCGAACGATCCAGGCCGCTACGATCAGGAGCACTTTCTGGCGCTGCGCGATTGGGAGCCTTATTTCACCAATCAAAACATGGATAACGACGATCTGGATCCCGTGGGGGCGCAGCCGGAGAAGCCAGCGGTGCTGGATACGCGCCAGCCCGGAATGGAAGTGGCGGCCGATATTTTTTCCATCAACGATAAGGCGTTGGGCGCGGGCGAGCCCATCCGCGTCAATCCCGGCCAGCGTGTACTGTTTCATTTTCTGAACGCCAGCGCCATCGAGAATCGCCATCTGGCGCTGCCCGGCCACAAATTTAACGTGATAGCGCTGGATGGAAATCCAGTGCCGACGCCGGCCGCGGTGGACGTGTTGATGCTGGGTCCGGGCGAGCGCATCGACGCCATTGTCGAGATGAACCAGCCGGGCGTTTGGATCCTGGGCGCGCCCGAGGACGCGGTGCGCGAAGGCGGCCTGGGCATTGTCATCGAATACGCCAATCAACATCGCACGCCGCAGTGGATGGCGCCGCCCAAGTCGGTGTGGGACTATACCATTTTTGGTAACCCCCCGGGCAAGGCTCCGTCCGGGCCCGCTCCCAGTGAGCGATTGGAGATGATATTTGAAAAAATCCCGCGCGGCGCCGGAAAATTCAATAGCTTTACGGTAAATGGTAAATCTTATCCGCACGACCAGGAGTTTCTGCTCAAACAGGGCACGCGCTACCGGCTGACTTATCATAACCGCACCGATGACGCGCACCCGTTGCACGTGCACCGGCACCAACTGGAGATCGTGGAAATTTACGGCAAACCTACGGCCGGCGTGATTAAGGACACCGTGGTGGTGCCAACCTATGGGCGCGCCAGCGTGGATTTTACCGCCGACCAGCCGGGGGCGACCTTGTTCCACTGCCATATCCAACAGCACATGGATTATGGCTTCAAGGCGTTGCTGCGCTATTCATAAAGGGCCGTGCAAAACGTGCAGATCTTCGGGGTGAAGAATTCGCCCGCGGTCCGCGCCGCCGAGCGGTTCTTTAAGGAGCGCCGCATCCCGATTCAATTCGTGGATCTGAAGCAGAAGCCGATGGCTCCCGGCGAAATCAAAAGGTTCATCGAACGTTTCGGTTTGGCCGAATTGGTGGACACTGAAGGTAAGCCGTACGTCGATGCGGGTCTGGGCTATATGAAGCTCTCCGATGCCGAAATTCTGTCGCGCATCGAGCGGGAGCCCAAGGTGCTGCGCTTGCCGCTGGTTCGCGCCGGAGGCAAAATCAGTATCGGCCATGACGAAACATCCTGGAAGGCGATGCTGGCCGGTCCATAAACATGCGGCGTCTCGTTCTGATCATCATTGCCGCTCTGCCCGCCTGCGCCCAATGGACTTTGCAGCAGTCTCACACCAGCGCGAGTTTACGCGGCATTCACAACGCCGGCGGCGGAGTGGTGTGGGCCAGCGGTACACAGGGCACTGTTCTCCATACTATCGACGACGGCAAGACTTGGGAAACATGCGCCGTCCCGCAGGACGCCGAAAAACTGGATTTCCGAGGCATTCAGGCCTTCAATGCGAACACCGCCGTCGTCATGTCGTCCGGCCCCGGGGAACTCTCCCGCCTGTACAAAACCACAGACGCCTGCCGCACGTGGAAACTTGTCTTCACCAACCCGGACAAGAGCGGCTTTTGGGATGCGCTCCAATTCGACGGCCTAGACCTCGGCGTGCTGATCGGAGATCCGGTGGACGGGCTTTTTCCTGTGTTCTTCAGCACTGACGGGGGCGAGACTTGGCAGCGGTTCGATCCAAAGGCGCTCGCGCCGGACGGCAAGAATCAGTCTTTTTTCGCCGCGAGCAATTCGGCGCTTTTGGTGGATGCGAAGAACGAAAAGTTCTACATGATTACCGGCGGAGGAACCACTTCGGTGATCACAGTGGATCTGCATTTCACCGCCGGGGCAATCTGCCGGGACTGCTTGCTTGTTTCCTCTATGCCTCTGGACATGGCGACCGGCGAGACGGCGGGAGGTTTCTCGTTGGCCTCAAGGGTCGGCGTGATCGTTGCAGTCGGCGGAGACTACAAGGCGCCTGACCGAAGGATCGGTACGGCGGCATTTCGGATCGGCGGGCGATGGCACGCCTCGGATACCCTGCCGAACGGCTACCGTAGCGCAGTGGCTTATTACGAACCCGGCAAAATGTGGATTACCGTTGGTCCGAACGGAACGGACGTTTCTACCGACGACGGCCGCAACTGGCACGCGCTGAAACCAAGCGCCAACGAGAGCCCCGACGCCGGCAAGAACTGGAACGCGCTTTCCCTGCCCTTCGCGGCAGGTCCAAACGGGCGCATCGGCAAACTCGATCCCGATGTAATCAGACCGTAATCAACAAAATGGGCGGAGCAAACAATTTTTCGCACCGTTGCGGATTAAAATTCCTTCTCAGCCGCATCGAAACGTTTGATGGGTCAAACCCTTGAGAGGGGATGGCATTCCCTGCTACACTTCTTCCATTCGGAAGCAGTAATCCACGCCGACTGTTCTTACGTACGAACGGTCATACTCCTTGCTGAGTGAGTTCTGGACTTCTGTCTGTGTCGACTGACTTAAGGTTCAAACCATTCAACAAAGGGAGTCTCTTCTTCAATGATCAAAGCTCGTCTGGCTTCACTGGCCCTCAGTGTGTCTCTTTTGGCGATCACAGGTTTAGCGATCACCGGCCATCTCCAAGCGCAGGGCACCGCTTCATTGCAGGGCATCATCACTGACCCGCAGAAGGGTGTCGTACCGGCGGCGAAAGTAACACTGACCGACAAAGGCAACGGCCTTGTTCACAGTACTTTGAGCCAGTCAACCGGTCAATACCAATTTTCGCAACTGCCCCCGGGCTTGTACACCTTGACGGTGGAAGCGCCCGGCTTCTCGGTCGCCAGAGTGGACGACCTCCGGTTGCTGGTGGATACGCCGTCCACCACCGACGTGAAGATGGAGCTGGCGTCCGCCGTCGCTACCGTGAACGTGAGCGCGGAGGTGGAACAGCTCAACACAGTGGATGCGTCGGTAGGCAACGCATTTCAAGAGCGGCAAGTGCAGTCCTTGCCCATCCAGACGCGCAACGCTGTGCAGTTGCTCGGCTTTCAGCCGGGGGTGACGCAGAACGGCGAAGTGATGGGCGCGCGCCGGGATCAGAACAACATCACGCTGGATGGCGTGGACATCAACGACAACCAGAATGCGCTTTCCGGCTTGAACGGCAACAATCAGGGCGGCCTGGCTGTACCGACTTCGAACCCCACGGCATCGAACTATGTTGCGCCCGCCACCGGGTTCAATGCGGCGCTGCCGGTGCCGCTCGACTCCGTGCAGGAGTTCCGCGTAACGGTGGCGGGCAGCGGCGCTACCGACGGCCACTCATCCGGTGGACAGGTTTCGCTGGTGACGCGTAGCGGGAGCAACGCGCTGCATGGCTCGGCGTACGAATACAATCGCAATACGGATTACACCGCGAATAACTGGTTCAATAACCGCAGCGGAGTGAGCCGGCCGCAACTGGTCCGCAACCAGTTTGGCGCGTCGTTGGGCGGCCCTATCAAGAAAGATCATATTTTCTTTTTCTTCAATTACGAGCGCCGCATCGATCACAGCGATCAGACTCAGCAGCGCACGGTTCCCTCGCCGACGCTGCGGGAAGGCATCGTCCAGTTCCAGACCTCCACCGGCACGATTTACTCATTGAGTCCCTCGCAGGTCACGGCGGCGGATCCGCTCCATTTAGGCGCCAGCCCAACCATGCTCTCGATCCTCAACTCGTATCCGGCGGGCAATGCACCCGCCCTGGGAGCCGACCTGGGACTGAATTTCGACGGTTACCTGTTCAACGCACCGGACCAGCTGGACTATCGCACCTACGTTACGCGCATGGACTGGCTGATTGACTCTGCCGGGAAACACACCGTTTCCTTTCGCGGCACGCTTTCCAATGAGGGCCAGACGAATCTCGCGGCCGAACTCCCAGGCCAAAGCCCGGCTTCCGAGTTACTGGCTGACAACCGCGGTTTCGGGGCTCGTTACACCGCTCTTCTGAGCCCTTCGATGACCAATACTCTCAACGTCGGGCTTACGCGGATCGGTTATGAGATTACCGGCAACAACAATACCGCCCTTTCGTTTGGCGATCTCAGCACGCTCCAGAATTTCACGCGCGGGAACAGCCGCATTAACCCGACCTGGAACGTAACCGACAATTTCACCTGGGTGAAGGGGTCGCACACCATCTCCGCCGGCTTCAACTTTCGCTTCTTCAACAACAACCTGCTCAGCTATGGAAACTCCTATCAATCCTACTCGTTCAGCCGCGGTTCTCTGTATGGTTTGGGAGCTGATATCAACGAAGATGTCCTCACCGAGGCTGGAATACCCAATGCCGTGCTGGCCAATGGCCCCGCGACGACAACGGCGGTGGGGGACCTGCTCGGAATCCTGACGGGCGGCAGCGTTACCTACAACTACACCAAGACCGGCTCTGTGATTCCTATCGGAGATCCAACCAAGTTCGATTTTGCGAGCCGCGGCTACGAGGAGTACGTGCAGGACTCCTGGAAGATGACTCCGAAGCTTACGGTCACCTACGGTCTTCGCTACCAGTACGACAGCGTGCCTTACGAAACCACCGGCCTGCAAGTGCTGCCGAACACGCCTTTGGACGCCTACTTCGCCAATCGCGTGTACGCCATGGACAATGGAATCCCCGGGAACCAATTGCCCGGAGCCGAAACACTGTCGTACTCGCTGGCCGGTCCGGTGAATGGAAAATCGAGCTGGTTCAAACCGGATTATCACAATTTCGCGCCGCGCCTTTCGGTGGCCTACGCGATCACGGACAAAACTGTTTTTCGCGCGGGCGGCTCGATTGCCTATGACCAGTTCGGCAACGATCTGGCCGCCGTTGCGGCGACATCGGGATCGGTTGGCCTCTCCTCCCTTCAGACCTTCCCGGTAGCGTACAACTTCACCACCGCTCCGCGCTATAACGGTGGCGCGCTTCCGGCGATTCCCGCCGCGCCCCCAGGCGGCTTCCCATTCACTCCGCCCGACGATCACGCGATTTCCGGCACGACGTTTGGCATCTCGCCTAGTCTGGTAGCGCCTTACGCGTTGATCGCCAACGTTTCGCTCAGCCATCAATTCAATCACGGCTTTACGCTGGATGTCGGCTACGTGGGACGCTTCTCCCGGCAGCTTCTGGCCCAGCAGGACATCAACACGCCGCTGCTGTTCTTCAAGGATCCCGCCAGCGGCATCACGCTGGCCCAGGCGGATACGGCGATGAGCCAGATCTTCAACGCCGGCGTGTTGCCAAATTCCGTGAAGGCCAACCCGTCGCTGATCCCAACCAACGCGTTCGTGCAGAATCAATTCCCCGGTTTGACCAATTACTACTTTCCCGGTTCGGCTTCCGCGAATTACTATTACGGGGTCTATGGAGTTTACGCCGGCAGCGATCTGGACATGCTGCATTCGCTCGATCGCGTGACGTCGGCCGCGTTTCCCAACTGCATCAGCAAAACCGGATGCTATACGTTCTTCGCCCCGCAAGCCAGCGGAGATCCGGTGTGGTTCAATGCGGCTTCGGCGAATTATGACGCGCTGACGGTGACGGTACGGCGGGCATTTCAGAACGGCTTGTCGTTCGATCTCAACTACGCCTGGTCGCATTCGATTGACAATGCGTCCATCGCGGCCAGTGGCGTAACCGGCAACGGCGCCGCGTTTCAGGATGCTTACATCCCCAGCCTGAGCCGGGCCAGTTCGGACTTCGATCTGCGGCATCAGATCAACGCCAACATACTCTATGAGCTTCCTGTCGGAAAAGGAAAGATGTTCCTCAACTCGGCGCCGACGTGGCTGAATGAGGTTGTGGGAAATTGGCAAATCTCATCACTGATCCACATTGAATCGGGTTTGCCGAGCACCATCGTCGGCGACGGCGCGTACAACAGCAATTACGACGCGCAGTCGCTTGCGGTTGCGGCCACCTCGTCGGCTCCTACGGGAGGCTCGCTGGTTTTCGACCAGCATGGCAATCCCGGCATTTTCTCCAGCACCAAGGTGACATCGGACTTTGTGGACGCGTACGCCGGCGGCTCCGGCACGCGCGCCCTGGTGCGCATGCCTTGGCAAAGGAACGTGGATCTTGCGGTGACCAAGGATTTCCCGATGCCCTGGGAACATCACTCCCTGCAATTGCGCGCCGAGGCGTTCAATGCGTTCAACTTCGTCAACTTCACTAACATCAGCCTGGCGCTGACCAGCCCCAGCACTTTCGGGGACTTCACCGCCGCGGCGGATGCGCGGGTATTACAGATGGCTTTGCGGTACACGTTCTGATATGAGGCGCGGCGGTTGCGGAGCTTCCCCGCCCCGCAGCCGCCGCGGTAATCCGATGCCACAGAGCACCTACAACCCAGCGCTATCGGGAAACCCGCAGTCTGCTACCTCCCAACGCTATCCCAACGGGAACCCCGATGGCACGCTGAATCCCCCGGCCGCGAAGAATACGGATTCCTGCCTGCCGCTGCATCGGACCGAAGAGGTTGTCCACAACTACAGCTGTGACGGGCCGGCGCCGGGGAACCTCGCGTTCCGCTGGCTCTACGGCTCGAATGTCTCGGCGTTGAATCACGATCCGCGCATCCAGGTGGTTCAATACAACGAGGACACCTACGTCCTTCGCCAGAACGTGTGCGTTCACTGGGAGGCGCCGTTCACTTATCTGCTTTTCGGCAATCAGGGCGCCCTTCTGATCGACACCGGCGCGACAGCCGAACCGGCTTACTATCCATTGCGCGAGACTGTGGACGCCATCGTCACGCGCTGGCGCCAGATGCGCCGCAAGAAAAGCGTTCCACTGACGGTGGTGTTTACCTCCGGAGAAGACACCGCACAGAACCAGGGCCTGACCCAGTTCATCGGACGGGCGAATACCATGCTCGCGCCCCAACCACTGGCCGCGATGAAGCAGTTCTACAAGCTCAGCAATTCGTGGCCAGCCGGCATCGCGCACATCGATCTTGGCGGGCGCATCATCGACGTGATTCCAACGCCTGGCGCACACAAGGACGGTGTCACTTTCTACGACCAATACACCGATTTCCTCTACACCGGGGATCTTCTCTTCCCCGGCAAAATCAACATCAGCAACGACCGAGACTATGCCGCCTCGATCGAGCGCCTGAAACAATGGAAGGCAGCGCATTCAGTGAAGTGGGTGATGGGCGGCCATATCGAGATGCAGTTTGTTCCCGGAAAGGCTTATCCGCGCTTCGCCACTTACAAACCGTACGAGCGCATTCTGCAGATGGAACCGGACTTGATCGACGACGCGCTGGAATCCGCAAAGCAGGTCTTGGGAAAGGAGCTGGCGCTGGTGCGTCCGGACTTCATTCTGCTCAACCGCGTTAGTCCCGACCAGAAAACTGCGGTTTTTCCCGAGGGCGTACCGAACATCAATGCACCCCGGCCCTTTTGACTGGGCGAAAGGCGAATTACAGGCCATGAATCGCAGAACTTTTGTCGCGGTACCGATTGCCTCCACCGTGTTGTCCGCATTGCAGACCCGGGCGATCGCCGCTCCCGGACCGATCGACTTCACCAGCCACGTTCCGGCGCCCGGCACATTTCCTGATAAGTGGATCTGCGGCTCGGCGTCGTGCATGGACAATCACGATCCGCCCATTCAGGTGCACTGGTACAACGAGCACACGGTTTTTCTAAGGCAGAACAAGACGTATAGCTATGAAGCGCCCTTTATGCACTTGTACTTCGGCAACGAGCGCATGCTGATGCTGGATCAAGGCTTCACGCAGCTCCGCACGGACTGGGCGCTGCGCGACGTGGTGGACGATTGCATCGCCAGGTGGGGCGTTCGGCACGGACGCAAAACTGAGGACATGCAGTTGCTCCTGGCTTTCAGCCATCTGCATTCGGACCACTACGCCGCGATCAATCAGTTCGTCGATCGCCCCAACACGCGTACTATGGGGCTGACGCATGAGGAGATGATCGGCTTCTGGGGAATGACCAACTATCCGGAGGAGCGGGTTACCCTTGACCTGGGCGGCCGGAACATTCTCATCTGGGGAAGTCCGGGACATGTCATGTCGGAGTTCGCTTACTACGATACTTACACGCAGATCCTCTACACTGGCGACATGTTTTACCGCGGACGTTGCTACATCAGCTTCTGGGATCACTGGTTCAACAGCATGAAGCGGTTGATCGCTTTCGTGGACACCCATCCGGTGACACACATTGTTGGCTGCCATGTCGAGATCAGCGCCAAAGGCGAAGATTATGCCTATGGAATGACCTTCCAACCCAATGAAGCTCCGTGGCAGTTGACTGTCGCGGAGCTGCGACAGGCCTACCAAGTAGCGCAGACAATTACCAAACCAGGCATTTACTTCACCGGTTCTGTGTTTCTTTGTAACCAGACGCGCGGTACCACGACCATCGATAAGAATCCCTACGCATACTCTTAGTGGCGGACGCCCCAAGCGTGCAGCATCGCCACAATTTTCAGTGCGTGGTGGTGGGCGCCTGAGGGGCTCGCACTCTGCGCGGAACCACTGTGAAATCCGGCAGCGCAATCTTTTCTAGCTTGCCGTTCATGGAACGGAAGGCTTCGTTCAGCTCCAAAACATGCGCGCGGGTGAGATCGAGCGAGTGCTCGTTCGGTTGATAAGTGGTCCCTCGCGGATAGTCGAGATACGGCGTGGTGGTCTGCTCGATGTGCGTGCCCAGAACGTGGGCGATGGGATGGTCTTCGACGAAATCGGCGAGCCTTTGTGCACTGGCCGTGAAAGCTGGTAAATCGGCCACCGAGAGGCGGCCGGGATACAGACTATCGCCAGTCATCAGATTCCCGGTGCGCCGGTCATAGAGAGCGATGCTGGCGTCGTTGTGGCCGGGGATCGGGATGACGTCGATTATGCGATTGCCCAGATCGATGTGCCCGATGCCGGTGGGCCATTCGGCGATACCGGCGGCTTTCTGGACTTCGGCCGGAGTGGGTGCAACGAATTGAACATCTGCTATCGCCTGGAATTGTTTGTCTCCCGCGATATGATCGCCGTGCGCGTGGGAATGAATTACGATGAGCGAGACCGGCTTGTGGTTCGTCTGCTTGGCCCACTTCGCGACAAGATTCATCACGAACGGAGCGGTTTGCACCTCGCCTGCGCCGGTATCTTCGAGCAGTGCCTTGTCCTCGCCGAAGATCAGATAGAGGAACGGCTTCTCAAAATGGATGCAGCCGGATTCGCGGAGGATGTAGAAGTCCTGGTTGTACTCGTGTACCTGCCAGTCCGGCACCGTGACGCAATTGGGCCCGCCCGTCATCCATTTTCCGGGCAGGATACCGGGTTGAAGTCCCAGACCGTCTCCCGCCTGAACGTCCGCTGGGAGGCGCGTGTTTGCCGCGCGCGGCATCACTGAGAAATCCGGCAGCACCACTTTGACAGCCTTGCCGTCCATCCGCAGGAAAGCATCATTGAGCTCCAGCACGTGCGCTCGCGACAATTCGAGCGGGTGCTCATCGGGCTGGTAGCGCGATCCGCGCGGGAAATCCAGATACGACGTTCTTGATTCCTCGATGTGCGTGCCGAGGACATGGGCGATGGGCCGGTCCTTCACAAAATCGGCGAGCCGTTTCGCGCTGGCGGCGTAAGTTGGAATCTGGGCGTCGGTCACGTAGAGGCGTCCTGGGATACAAGCTATCGCCGGTCAGTCAGATTTCCAGTGAGGCGATCGTACAAGGCGATGCTCGCCACGTCGTGACCAGGAATCGGAATTACATCGATGACACGATGGCCCAGATCGATGCTGCCCAGGTCCGTTGGCCAAGCAGCGATACCCGCCGCCTTCTGGACTTCGGCCGGCGTGGGCGCGACAAATTGAACGTTGGGAAGATTCTGGAATTGTTTGTCGCCGGCCGTGTGATCGCGATGGCTGTGCGAATGGATCACAATCAGCGAGACCGGCGCATGATTTTTCTTCTTGGCCCATTTCGCCAGAAGCTCCATCACGAAGGGCGCAGTCTGCACTTCGCCCGCTCCCGTGTCTTCGAGCAGCGCCTTATCCTGGCCGAAGATCAGATACAAGAACGGCTTTTCGTAATCAATGCATCCAGACTCGCGCAGGATGTAGAAGTCTTCGTTGTATTCGTGAACTTGCCAATCGGGGACGGTTACGCAATTCGGGCCTCCCGTCTTCCATGTCGCGTCCAGGCTTCCGGGCTGGAGACCAGCGCCGTCCGGTTCAGATCCGCCAGCGAGCAAACCCGCGAAAAGGCACACCACAACGGCGCGCAGCAACATGTTGAGCCTCTTTCGATCTACTGTCGATTTACTCCGGCAAATTCGGCAGCGCGTTCCAGGATTCCATCGGGAGGTCGATACCTGGAAAAGCTACCTTGGCGAAGGGCCAACTCGTCTTGATCCATTCGCGCACTTTTTGTTCCAGGATTGGCTGCAGGTTTTCTTTCCGGGCGCGTTCGGTGAGAAGGAAACGCACCGTGGCGTCGTAGCCTTCCTTCTTGCTCGGATTGACGTACACGCAGGCGATTTCTTCACTGCCGTCGGCGGTGAGGATGCCGTAGGCGAACGAAGTGAGGTGCTGGAACTCCCAGCGATGGCGTTTCAATTCGCCGTAATCTTCATCGCTGGTGATGCTCATCGGCTTTTTTCGATCAGGCACCATGCCGAGCGCCGCGTAGTCCTGCTTCAGAATTTCCGGCTCCAGAATATTCCAGGTGTAGCCGGCAACTTCGGGGACCGGTGGAACCATGAAGTTATCGGGAACAAATTTTGTTTTCGCGGTGGCATAAGCGACATTTGTGGTCGGCGAGGCGACCACCAGCGTTGGGGAACACATTGTCGAACCCGTGACGCACACGGAGTAGTGTATCCAGCGCGGCTCGCTCGATGCGAGCGTGGCCGTCCACTCATCGCCCTGCTGCGTAAATGCATTTTCCGCCGACTTGCCGTTTAAGGTAGTCTTCAACGTAAACTTGTCGCCGAGATTCGGATTGACCAGCTTCATCCGGAAATTGACGGCTTCGCCGGGGATGAACACCGGCAGGTCTTCCACCAGCAGGTCCGGCTTCCCATCCCCGTCCAGATCGGCTTTCTGAGCATCGACAGTCCAATTGTGCGGAGCCGCCGCGATCGCTTTGGCCGGCAGGAACCGCCAGACAACGCCTTCCCGCCCATTCGATAGCCAAACGTAGCCATCGCCGACGCGCATCGCATCTCCACCCGGACCGGTGAGCTGCGCGGTTACTTTGTCGGTACTTGGATCGATACGTGAAACGGGGATGGTTTTCTGTGAGATCCAAACCGCGCCTTCTCCAGCCGCGATGTCGCCACCGGGACCAGGAACGCCGGCATCGATGGTCGCAACTACTTTCAAAGAGCGCGGATCGATCTTGCTCACTGTGCCGGTTCCCTGGTTCAGGGTCCAAACGAAGCCCTCCCCGGCGGCCATGAAGCGCGGATTCTGATCCACAGGAATCTCCGCAATCACTTTATTGGTGGCTGGATGAATCACGCTCACCAAGCTCTTGCCGGTGCTTGAAACCCACACCAGGTTGTAGGCATAAACGGCGGTAAAGGAATCGGGAGCCACGTGGATCTGCGCAATCACGCTGTTGGTAGCGGGATCGATCCGCGAAACAACGCCTTGCGGGTCGCTCGGCATCCAGGCCGATCCAGCTCCGAAGGCAATGCCGCCTTCGCTATTCGCAGGGCCGACGGGCACCTTCGCCACCACCTGGTTGGTCTTGAGATCGATGCGATAGATAACGTGCTCTTCGCAACTCGGCGACCACAAAGTGCCATCAGCGACCGCAAACCCGGAGCATGGTTTGCTGACTGGCACCGCCGCCAGGACCTTATCGGACTTCGGATCCAGGCGAAAAACCATGTTGGTGCCCCGGCTATTGGTCCAGACCGAATCTTCGGTGATGGCGAGCCAATCGGGACCGCCCTTGATCCCGTTGGCTTCGATTTTGTAACGCGCATCGGGGATCAGGTAACTCATGGGCGCTTGCACCCCCGGCACCCCGGGCTTCGGGATGCGTTTGCGCGCCGATGCGGCGGGCTGCTGAGCAAAAGCCGAGCAGCCCACCGCCAGCAGTCCGGCAATCCAGCGCCGGCCGCTAGGCAACAATCTCATGGATCACCTCGCCGGCGGTATCGGTGAGCCGGAAGTCGCGTCCGCTGTAGCGATACGTGAGCTTCTTATGATCGATGCCGAGCAGATAGAGAACGGTAGCGTGAAGATCGTGAACGTGCGCCGGCTTCTCCACGGCTTTGTATCCGAAGTCGTCGGTGGCGCCGTACGTGATGCCGCCCTTGATGCCGCCGCCGGCCAGCCACACCGAAAATCCGTAGTGGTTGTGATCGCGGCCATTTACCACTCCGCCTCCCACCTTTTCGTTCGCGGTTTGAATCGCGGGCGTCCGGCCAAATTCCGTGCCGCCGATCACCAGCGTATCTTCCAGCATTCCACGCTGCTGCAAATCCTTGATCACCGCCGCAAACGGCTGATCGGAATCCTTCGCCAGCCGGACGTAGGACATGATGTCGGTGTGAGCATCCCAGGGATCGCCCTTGCTGTAATAGCTTTGGATGATGCGCACGCCCTTTTCGGCCAGGCGCACGGCCATCAGGGCACCGAGCGCGGTGCTGCCCGGCCCGTACATATCCAGAACGGACTTGCTCTCCTTGCTGACGTCGAACACTTCGGGCGCTTCGGTCTGCATGGCGAAGGCGGTTTCCATCGTCTTGATGGAGGCTTCCAGTTGTGAATCCTGCTCGCCGATCTTGGCGAGGTTCAATTCGTTCAGCTTCCGCAGATAAGCCAGGTCGCGGCGCTGGGTGGCTGCGTTGATGTCCGAGTTAGTGACGTTGGGAATCACTTTGGCTGCCTCAAACGGCTCGCC
Organism: Bryobacterales bacterium; assembly: GCA_963713415.1. Taxonomy (GTDB): domain Bacteria; phylum Acidobacteriota; class Terriglobia; order Bryobacterales; family Bryobacteraceae; genus Palsa-89. The sequence continues at coordinate 105,432 of CAVQLV010000005.1, forward strand.
TGCAATCCATTCGTTCTTGACGTAGGTGCCTTGATACATGGCCGGCAAGAAGGCGTTACTCCACAACGGACTCCCGATGGTGATCGGCTGCGAGGGGCACAGCACCACATAGCCGGGCAGATTGGCGTTCTCACTGCCCAGGCCGTAAGTGATCCAGGAGCCCATGGAAGGCCGGCCGATGATGTTTGCGCCGGTATTCATTAGCGTCATGGACGGTTCATGATTCGGGATATCGGCGTAGAGGGACCGGACCACGCAGAGGTGCTCGGAAACAGCACCGAGATTGGGCCAGAGTTCGCTCACTTCGGTGTCGGCCTTACCATAGCGGTGAAACTTGAAGGGCGATTTCATCAGATTGCCGGTCTTGCGTTGCGTAAGAATCGCACCGCCGGGCATGGGCTGGCCGTTGTATTTTTCCAGCATCGGCTTGGGGTCGAAAGTGTCGACGTGCGACATGCCGCCGTTGGAGTAGAGGAAGATGACTCGCTTGGCGCGCGGTTTAAAATCCAGTTGTTTCAGCACTCCCCCCGGGGCGATGCCGCTGTTAGTGGTAGCGGCTTGGAGGGAGTTGGTAATCATGCTGGCAAAAGCGACCAGACCGAAGCCCCCGCCCACCTTGGCGAGAGCTTCGCGGCGCGTAAACGGACGTGGATTTTCATTACAGGGCATGAGATCTGATCCTTTCTAATTTAAAAATAAGAATTCGTTGGAGCTGAGCAGCGCCCAGCATAATGCTTGCAGGGGAGTCTCCTCCTCCGGCTTCTTGGTTTTGGCTTTGCTGTCGGGACCAGGCGCAACGTCCAGAGACGATGCGCCCGCAGGTTTGGCATTCAAAGCCACGGTCTTGAAACTCACCTCGGCTCTTTCCTCCTGCGGAGGCGTGCCGGGTTGGTGAAGCAGAGCGACCGAGGCGCTCAGTTCCTGGGGTGACGGCTCACGCTGGTAGACGATTTCGAAGGCCTTCTGAACTTCCGCCTCGTCGCTTCCAGCGGATTTCACCCGCTCGGCGAGCGCGTCGGCCTGCTCGTGGACGAAGGGATTGTTCAAGAAATAAAGGCGTTGCAGCGGGGTGTTGGTGGTGTACCGTTCGGCGGCGGAAAGCGTTGGGATCGGGTAATCGAACAGGGACTGGAACTCATTGGGGAACACACGGCTGACCGCGCCGTACATCCCGCGCCGCGTCATCTTGGTGTCCAGCTCCTGGCTCGGACCGCCGATCTTGCTGATATCGAGCTTGCCGGACGCCATCAGCAGGCCGTCCCAGATACCTTCCGCTTCCAGACGCCGCTGGTTGGCGCGCCAGTAATACCGGTTGGCGCCATCCTTGGCAAGGTTGTTCTCGTTCTCTTCCGAACTGAGCCGGAACGCGCGTGACATCACGATTTCCTTGATCAGCGGTTTCCAATGCATTCCGTTGTCAACGAACTGCGAGGTGAGGAATTCGAGCAATGCCGGATCGCTGGGCCGGTCGCCCGCGACTCCGAAATTATTGGGCGTTTCGACGATGCCGCTACCCATGTTCCAGCTCCAGATGCGATTGACGATGACTCGCATGCTGATGGGTTCCTTTACGATGTCGTCAGCCAGTTCCAGGCGGCCGCTTCCTTCGGCGAACGGCTTCGGCTCTCCCTGGGAGAAGATCGCGAGAAAAGCGCGCGGGCGCTTCAGCTCCGAACGTGTAAGGATCGCCCCGCAAAAAGACTCTCAGGTCGGTGGGATTCTTCTTGTCCGCCAGACCCATCGCGACGGGATAAGGCGCGGGCATGGCCTTCTTGAAGGCCTCGTTATCCTTGGTCACTTTGTCGATGTGGTTGGAGAAATCAGGGCCGAGACGCCGTTGCAATTCCCAACCGGTGAATTTAAACAGGCCAGGTTTCTTTTCTCCATCCGCGTTGTCGTTGAGAGGCGCATCGGAAAGATCCTTGTCGAACAGATCGGTCCACAGATAGCTAGGCTCGCGATCCATGCCCTTCAAGGCAATCTGATGCGTGATCAGCTTGCGCTTGATTCCGTTCGGCAGTGGATCGAACTGTTCATGCGGGTCTTTGATCTTAGCCAGCATGTCCTCGTTTTCGGCCTTGATCTTGGCTTGCTCACGATCGATCTCTTGGGCTTTTTGGTAAAACTGGTGTGCGAGCGTCTGGGCCTGATCGAGATCGCCGCCAGCGGCCACCATCTTCTGCCAGGGCACCAGGAAGGTGTAGTTGCTTGGTTTCTTCTTCAGGAACGCCACCCAGCGTTCCAGCAGTTCTGGATCTAATCTGTACTTGTCGGCGATGCTGGCCACCGTGGCGTGCTGCTCGGAGCCGACTCGCCAAGCCGCCACCATATAGTCTTCGGTTTGCGCGAACAATGCCTGTGCTTCTAAATCGGAAGCTTGGTCTTCAAAGGTCTTCAGAGCCTTTTCACGCGTGTCGAGTTCTTTCTTCTGCTTTTCGTATTCGTCGACGACGTCTTTGGAGACCAACGGGTAGGCGTGGTAATTGGTGCTGGCGAAAACGCCCGCCAGCCGATAGTAGTCCTTCTGCGGGATGGGATCGTATTTATGGTCGTGGCAGCGGGCGCATCCCACCGTCAGCCCGAGCAGCGCCTTGCTGGTGGTGTCCACCTTGTCGTTCCATTCCGAGGCGCGATCGATGGGCGCTGGATTGTCGTTCATCGCCCAAATGCCGATGCCGTTAAAGCCCAGCCCAGGGATCATCTTGTCACGCACCTTGGCATCCATCAAGTCGCCCGCAAGCTGCGCTTTGACGAAAGTGTCATAGGGCATGTCGTTGTTGAGCGCGTTGATCACCCAATCGCGGTAGGTGTATGCGAACTTATAACGCTCCTCGTGCAGGTTCTTGGAAGCGATGCGGTAATCGTCTTCGGCGTAGCGAGTGACATCCAGCCAGTGGCGCGCCCACAACTCGCCGAAGTGCTGGGACGCCATCAGGTGGTCCACCACCTTTTCATACGCGTCGGGCGATTTGTCCGCCTCAAAAGCTTTCACTTCTTCGTAAGTGGGCATCAGGCCCGTCAGGACGTAGGTAACGCGGCGCAGTAAGGCACGCTTGTCGGCCAGGGGCGCCGGCTTCATTCCTTCTTGTTCGAGCTTGGCGAAGATAAAACGATCAATGGGATTCTTAGACCAGGCAGCGTCCTTGACTTTGGGCGGCTCTGGTTTCGCGAGCGGCTGGAAAGACCAGAATTTGCGCTGATCGGGCCGGATGACGTACCCGGCGCTTTGCGACGATTGGGGCGCCTCCGGGAAAACCGCGCCGTCCTTGATCCAGGTGGACAGATCGCCGATCTGGGCGTCAGTCAAATGGCCGCCCATGGGCATTTTGAGGTCGGTGTTTTGGCGAACCGCCGTAATGAGCAGGCTCTTTTCCGGCGCGCCCGGAACCACTACCGCGCCCAATTTTCCGCCCTTCAGCAGCCCCTCGCGCGAATCCAGGCGGAGCCCGCCCATCTGCGAGTTGGTGTGGCAGGCGAAACAATTCTGCGCCAGCAAGGGGCGGATGCGATTTTCAAAGAAGTCTTTTTGCTCCTGCGTAGCCGCGGGGGGCTCGGCCAGAAGCGTGAACGTAAACGAGAAACACAATAACCCGAGCAGAGAACGTTTCATTTCTTCCTTTCGATTTGCAGCCTCTGCGTCGAGGGGGCGGAGCGACTCGGGTCCGCGGGCGGTTCGTTACATAAAAACTCTTCTCTAAAATCACGAATGAATTAGATGCGTCACCCAGGCTCCAGCTTTTCTGGTGTGGGGTGGCCAACGTCGCGACGTGTCATTGCGAAATTCTGTGCGATACCGAGGGAGAGTTAATGCTCGTAAGCTTGCTTCAAACGGCGAACTCTCGGCGCGTTCGGTAGCTGAACATCTGACCAGTCATCACCGTAAGTAGCGGGCATATCCACGCGCGGGCAATGCGCACACGGATAGCCGAAATTTACACGGGATGGGCCACAATGCGCCAGCCTTGCGCTTGAGCGACGACAAAGCCGCAGATGAAACCACGAGGAGGAGGATTTTCAGACCAGGAAAATCCGATTTATGTTAGCACGCTGTAAGGTGCCTTGCAAGACAAAACCGGACCAAAGCAGACAAAACCGCTCGTTGCGCGTGCCATTAGCCGTTCCTGCTGTTCCAGATCAACACTTCGATCGGCGTCGGGTCGTGTTCGTTGGAAGAGTTATTGAGCTGGGGACAATTGCTGATCACCACCAGCACGTCCATCTCGGCGCGCAGCTCCACATACTTTCCGGGACCGGAAATTCCTTCAGCGAATGAGAAACTGCCATCCGGCGTCACGGGAACATTCCGGAAGAAGCTGACGTTGCTGGCGATGTCGCGCTTGCTCAGCCCCAGGCCCCACTCCATCAGCGCCTTCAGGAAATTCTGCCGGCAGGCATGCATGTGACGCTTATCCAGCGCGTGGATTACCATATTGCTCTCGGCCGCGCAGGCGCCTCCCAGCGTGTCATGCCGCCCGCAGGTGTCCGCAACGATGGTCATCAGGACATGCCTGGCGGTGGAGATCAGACGCGTACCGGCGGTGAGATAAATCTTCCTCTGGGTCCGGATGGTGTCCTGCGCGCTGTAGCGATCGCTATAATCATGCGCGTTGTAGAAGAGCGCGCAGGCGCTCTGGTTGCCGCGGAGATCGACGATGCGCAGGATGTCTCCCTGATCCAATTCGTGAATCCACGGCTCGCCGGCCGGGATGACGTGTCGATAGCCGGCATCGGCCGGATCGAGGGTGCTTTCAATCACGCACTCGGCGGTCACAGGAAATACCGCTCCGTTAAGGTGAATCCGCGGATATTTTCAGGGCGTCCGAAGCGGCAGGGATCCTCGGCCCCGGGCGGCGTCGCTTTGCGGACCGAGATTCTCACACCCTTGGGATCGTACTTTGGATAGGGGTCGAGCGGATGCTGGCAGGTATTGAGAATGGTCAGGACATTCATCTCGGCGCGCAGCTCCACCGACGATCGCGGCATCGAGTTGCCCGGTTGGAAGAGCATGCATCCTTCCTCGCTCACCGTCACGCGGCTGAAGAAGTTCACGTTGGCGGTCAGATCCCGCGGCCCCAACCCCCACTTCTCGAGCTCCATCAGGAATCCATCTTTGGCGTTCTTGAAGCACTGGTTGCGGGACTCCTGATAGCGGCTTTCGCCGTACTTTTCGCGCACCAGAGCGGCGTCGGAGCAGCCACCCAGCGGATCGTGCCAGCCCACCGAATCGTCGACGATGGAACAAAGAATGCGGCCCATGTCCGAGTACAGGACGACGCCTTTCGTCAGATACGCGATCTGTTGCACCTTCAGCGTATCGGGCATGTTGTAGCGTTCGGCCGGACACTCGAAATTATAGAAAAGAGCCCCTAAGTTGGCCCCACCCTGCATGTCGGTAATGCGCAGCGACGTGCCGCGCTTGAGGACATGCGACCAAGTAGCGCCTGGTTCAATCGTCTCCTCCCACAGGACCGATCGTTCCCTCATATACACCTCTCTGGTCTCTGAAACAGGGGACAAATGCTCCGGATACTATCCGGGGCACAAACGCGTTCAGAATAGGAGGACGGAAAAAGCCTCGGCGAAACGCCTGAATTGCGAAGCAGGCTCTATCGAGACAAGCCGTATCGAGAGCTGGCGCCACGCAACGTCACAACCCGAAAATCGGAGCTTGGGGCGTTTTCCCGCAGTCTCCTAGAACAAGGAGGGTGGGCCGCAGCAAACATCCATGGCAGTGAGGCGCAAAAAAACAGAGATCGCGATGTGCGCCCTGGTCTGCCGCCGCGTTGAGTCTAGAGACACGGTGATAGTATCGCAGAAGTCCGGTCCGGTCTGTCCAAGAATCTTTTTATCCACCTTATAACGCCAGGAGAGACGGCAGCGGCAGTGTGCCGTTGTGGGGACTGGTTCCGATGCAGTTGGTTCACTCCCTGTAACGAGCCCTAAACCTGCGTCCGCAGTCTACATAGTGGGAAGGTGGGCTTAATCGGCCACCCGTCCGGCGCCTCAGCAGGAGGTGCTGGTTTCCCTGGTAGTTGGGAGGTATTCGAATGACACCAAATTTTAACGACAATTCTGATCAGAGTGATCTGACACGGCGGAATGCTGCCGCACGGATTAATTTGCAACCCATCGCGGCTCCATCCATCTTGGGACTCTATGGTTTCGCTGGAGCCACGTTCATGGTGGCGGCGAATTATGCAGGTTGGTACGGAGGCCATGATACGGCTCTGTACCTGTTTCCATTCGCAGCGCTCTTCGGCGGACTGGCTCAATTTCTGGCTGGAATGTGGGCGTTCAAGGCCAGAGACGGTCTGGCCACCGCGATGCATGGGACATGGGGCTCGTTCTGGCTGGCTTTCGGCATCCTGAATCTGTTGGTCCTGGACGGCAAGATAGCCGCGCCGGCCCTGCTTTCGCCGGAAATGGGCTATTGGTTTATTGTGCTGGCGGCCATCACCTGGATGTGCGCGCTGGCCGCTTTTGCCGAGAGCGTGGGATTGGTATGCGTGCTAGGCGTATTGGCCATCGGATCGACACTGGAAGCGATCGCACGTCTGGTAGGCAGCGCTGACATTCACGTGATCGCCGGGTACGCGTTAGTAATTTCCGCCATCATCGCATGGTGGGTGGCCAGCGCTATGATGTTCGAAGAGGCATACGGCCATCCAGTGGTTGGCGTGGGCAAGAAAAGGCTCCGCCAACCGAGTGTCGCTGTGGGAATGGGAGAGCCGGGAGTCATCCGCGGCCAGTAGCCACCGATTTGCGCAAGAAAGCCGGAGGGACGCAGGCCTGGATGTGTCCCTCCGGTTACGGAGCGACCTATGAAAACGTGCATCCCGATTGCATGCTGTTCCTTTCTTATGCTCGTTGTTCCCTGTTTAGCGGACGAGGGCATGTGGACCTTCGATAATCCGCCGCTGCATCAATTGCAGACGCGCTACGGTTTCACTCCAACACAGGCGTGGCTGGACCACGTGAGGCTTTCGAGCGTCCGGTTTAACGACGGCGGGTCGGGGTCTTTTGTCAGCCCTACTGGGCTGGTTCTTACCAATCATCATGTGGCCGCGGACGAATTACAGAAGATTTCGACGCCGCAGCACGACTATATGAACGCCGGCTTTTATGCTACGACGCGCGCGGACGAAATTAAATCCCCGGACCTCGAGATTAATGTGCTGGAATCGATGGAAAACGTCACCGCGCGCGTCCAGGCTGGAATCCAGCCGGGCATGAACGACACGCAAGCCCTGCACGCGCGCCAAGCTGAAATCGCGCGGATCGAAAAAGAAAGCTTGGATAAAACGGGCCTCCGTTCGGACGTAGTGACGTTGTATCACGGCGCCGAATATTGGCTTTACCGTTATAAAAAGTACACCGATGTGCGCCTGGTGTTCGCGCCGGAACAGCAGGCTGCGTTCTTCGGAGGAAATGATGACAACTTCACGTATCCGCGCTACGACCTGGATATGGCGGTGTTTCGCGTCTATGAAGGCGGAAAGCCGATTCACAGCGACAACTATCTGCGGTGGAATTCGCGTGGCGCCGCCGATGGCGAGCTAGTATTTGTTTCCGGCAATCCCGGCACCACAGATCGCGACTTGACGCTGTCGCAGCTGGAGACCGAACGAGACAGCTCGCTTCCCGACATTTTGACTCGCGTGGCCGGATTGCTTCAAGCGTTAAAGACCTATGCAGCGCGAGGCAGCAAGGAAGCGTTTGAAACTACCGATCTGGCGCTCGAACTGGAGAACGACAACAAGGCGCTGGGCGGCGAACTGACCGGCCTCAAGAACCCGCGTATTATGGCCGAAAAAAGCCAAAGCGAAGCCAAGTTCCAAACCGCGGTACGGAACAATGCCGAGCTGGAAAAGACATATGGCGGCGCTTGGAATGCTATTTCCGCGGCGGAGCAAAAGCTTCGCTCGCGGGCCAAAGAGGTTCACTTCCGCACTTTGCGTCCCACCTTCGCCGATACTGCGATGGAAATCGTTCGCTATACCGAAGAGGTGCGCAAACCGGATAGCGAACGATTGCCGGGTTATCATGACGCGCAGCTGCAATCGCTGCGATTTCAATTGCTCTCGCCGGCGCCCGTGTATCTGCCCATGCAGCAGGCATTGCTTACTTCGGTGCTGGCCGAAGCGCGTGGCAATTTGGGAACCGGCGACGCGTTCATTCAAGCGGCGTTTCATGGCGCGAGTTCTCCCGCCGATGCGGCCGCTGCCGCCTTTCGCAATACCAAGCTGACCGATCCGGCAGTGCGCAAAGCATTGCTCGAAGGCGGCGTGGCCGCGGTGCAGGCATCGCAAGATCCATTGGTGGTGTTCGCCCGGCGGGTGGAACCACCGCTTCGCGAAACCACGGAATGGATTCGAAACAACGTGCAGAGCGTGGAGAGCCGGGCCGGCCAGCAGTTGGGACTCGCGCGCTTTGCCATCTACGGAAAGTCCACTTATCCTGACGCGACGTTCACCTTGCGGCTATCGTATGGCACGCTGAAAGGTTATCCGATGAACGGCACGGTGGCGCCTTACAAGACCACGTTTTATGGGCTTTACGATCGCGCGTACGGTTTCGACGATAAACCGCCATTCAATCTTCCCGATCGCTACCAGAAAGGCGTTTCGGTTTTGAACCTGGCGACGCCTTTGAACTTTGTCAGCACCTGCGACATCATCGGCGGAAATTCCGGATCGCCGGTGATCAATCGGAATGGAGAATTAGTAGGGCTCATCTTCGATGGAAACATCGAAAGCCTGGTGGGGGATTTCGTCTACGACGAACGCGACAACCGGGCCGTCGCGGTGCATACCGGAGCGATGATGGAAGCGTTGCGGAAACTGTATCACGCCGATGGCCTAGCGAACGAGATCGAGGGCTCCGGCCCGCTTAGTACGCGCTGAGAGGACTGCCCGGGTAGCGACTCTGCAGCCGGGCTTTCACCGCAGCGATGTCCTTCTGGAGCCCGGACCGCGCCTTTTGCTCCACCACCGCTTTCTCGACAGGTCCCAGCATACGCAAGCCAGACAGCGACGGATCGCGCGGGCTCCGTAACGTCATTTAACACCGGGACAGGGGGGAAGCGTATCGAAACGTAAAGCATCCAACAAACAGGAGGTGGAACTATGAAGCGCATTTTATTGGGTGGACTCGCCGGGTCCAGTTTACTGCTGTTCGGTTGGGCGGCCAGCGGGCAAACTATTCCACAGCAAAGCATTTCACAGCAGAACATGCCACAGCGAATTCAAAACCCCTTTTATAGCCAGGACGAATATCAGAACACCCATTCGATGTTTGACAAGATCCGAAACGATCTTTATCGAGCGCAGACCAACGCCTATCCGAACTTTCTCGGGGACAGTCCGCGATTCGACATCGTTCATAACCAGCTTCGAACGCTGGAGAACAACTGGGATAAGGGCGTTTATGACAGCCGCGAATTGGACAATACGATCTCGGCGGTCCAAATGGTTTTGAACAATAACCGGCTGATGGGCCATGATCGCGATGTGCTCAGTGCCGACTTGAGCAGGCTGCTGGAATTCCGCACCGAGTACTATGGATAATCCCAAATCTCAGGAAAGGAGCAGATTTATGTCACGGTTTCATATTTTGTCCGGCGCCCTGGTGTTGGAGGTGGCCCTCCTGTTCGCTCCTGGTCTTGAGCCGAGCCTCCGGGCCAGCACGCCGCAAGAAGTGACGGTCTTCAATTTCAAAGCACCGGTGCAGGTGCCAGGACGCGTCTTGCCCGCCGGCAGATATTTGTTCAAGCTAGAACAGTCGGGCGGGGAGCTCAACGTGGTGGAAATCAAAAATCCGCAGGAGAGCAAAGTGTACGGCGTCTTCCTGGTGAAGCCTGATTATCGCGGAAAAGCGCCCAGCCAACCCGGACTCACGTTCGATAAGCGCGGTCCCGGATCGCCGATGGCAATCCGGACCTGGTTCTACCCGGGTGACAAATATGGGAAGCGGTTCATGTATACCAAGTAGTACCGGTTCCGGACAATGAAAATACAGTGAGGATGGGGGGTGCCGGTGGCCGCCCGTAGGCGTCTAAGGAGTGATGACTCTTAGTTCTCGCCGAAACTTCGGGCTGGCCGCCGTGCTGGCCATTTCCATATGCTCGGTTGGAAGCCGGTTAGCCGGCGCCACCGCGGAACCGAACGTCACGCGAGCCACGCTCTCCAATGGTTTGCGCGTCGTGATTGTTCGCGATCCCATCGCCCCGGTTGTAACCGTGGAAGATAACATCCTGGCGGGAGGCGACGAAACTCCCGCGGGCTTCCCAGGCATGGCGCACGCGCAGGAGCACATGCTCTTTCGAGGCTGCACGCAATTGAGCGGGCCGCAAATCTCGGCCATCTACGCTCAACTAGGCGGCGTGGACAACGCCGACACGCAGCAAACCATCACCCAGTACTACGCCACCGTGCCTTCCGAGGATCTGGACGTAGTGCTTCACGTGGATGCCGCTTGCCTGGCGAGCGCCCAGGATTCGCAAAGCGAATGGGCCCAGGAACGCGGCGCCATCGAGCAGGAGGTGGCTCGCGATTTGTCCAATGCCACTTATAAGTTCATCACGCGGCTGAATCAGGATATGTTCGCGGGCACGCCTTACTCGCACGATGCGCTCGGAACCAAAGCTTCCTTCGATGCCACTACCGGCCCGATGCTGCAGCAGTTTTATCGCAGCTGGTATGCGCCGAACAATGCGATTTTGGTGATCACGGGCGACGTCGATCCGCAAACGGTTCTGGCGAAAGTAAAGACCATTTACGGCGCCATCCCGCGGCACGATGTTCCTCCCCATCCGGCAGTGAATCTTGAGCCCGTGAAGCCCGAAACCTTCACTCTGCCGAGCGACTTGCCGTATCAATTGGTCTTTGTGGCTTTTCGGATGCCGGGAACCGATAGCCCGGATTTCGCCTCGGCAGAAGTATTGAGCGATGTTCTCGCCAGCCATCGAGCCAAGCTGTACGATCTGGTGGTTCAGGGCAAGGCTTTGGGGGTCGATTTCAGCGTGGGTGAGTCTTACCGGAAAGCGAGCGTGGCCTTCGCAATTGCGGCCATCCCGGGGGATGCCGACGCGCATCCTATTGTTGCCGATCTGCAAAATGTTCTCGCGGATGCCAGCACCAATGGACTACCGCTGGACCTGGTTCAAGCCGCCAAGCGGAGGGAAGTTGCGTCCGCCGAGTTTGAACGGAATTCCATTTCCGACCTCGCGGCGCGCTGGTCCGACGCAGTGGCCGTGGAAGGACGCGAATCTCCCGAACAGGATCTGGCCGACATCCAAAAGGTGACGCCCGCAGACGTGCGCCGCGTCGCCAAAGATTACCTGGTGCAGAAGAATGCCATCGTGGCGGTGTTGAAGCCCGCCGCATCCGGCCAGGCGTCGGCGTCGAAGGGATTCGGAGGCAGCGAAAAGGCAACGGTTGCGCCCACTTCCGCGGTGACTCTTCCGCCGTGGGCCGAATCGGAATTGAAGAAGCTCTCGATCCCGCAAGCGACTGTGCGGCCGTCCGACATGAAACTGCCCAATGGTATCCGGTTAATCGTGCTCACCGAAAAGATCAGCCCCACCGTCACGCTGGTGGGCGAGGTTCGCCATCAGACCGACCTGGAAACTCCAGCGGGGCAAGAGGGAGTGGCCGATATTCTGGATGGACTGTTCGACTATGGAACCGTTTCGCTCGACCGGCTGGCGTTTCATAAGGCCCTGGATGACATTGCGGCGTCGGAGACCGGCGGCCACTTCTTCTCGCTACGGGTGCTCAAGCAGTATTTTCCGCGCGGTGTGCAACTCCTGGCGGCCAACGAATTGACTCCCCGGCTCCCGGCCGAAGCGCTGGAAATCGTGCGCAAGGAAAATGCCGAGTTGACCGCCGGCCAACTGATGAGCCCGTCCTATCGTGCCGAACGGGCGCTGGACAAGGCGCTTCTTCCGATGAACGATCCAGAGTTGCGGGAAGCCACGCCCAAAACCGATCTCGAGTGTGACGCTCGATGACGTGAAGGCATATTACCGCAAGGTGTTTCGCCCCGATCTTACCGACATCGTGGTGATTGGCGACATTACGCCCGAAGAGGCCAAGAAGGCGATCGAAGACTGTTTCGGAAAATGGACGGCTGAGGGGCCAAAGCCCGATATCACACTCCCGCCAGCGCCGCTCAACAAAACAGCGTCCTTCGATGTGGCGGACAATACCAGCGTCCAGGATTCGGTGGCGCTCTCCGAAGAGCTAGGCATCAATCGGTTCGATCCCGACTACTATCCGATCGAATTGGGCAACCACGTGTTGGGCGGTGGATTCTACGCCACGCGGCTTTATCACGATCTCCGCGAGGTGAACGGCTATGTCTACACCGTGGGCGACAGCATCGCAGCGGGGAAAACCCGCGCCACCTACACGGTGAGTTACGGGTGCGATCCGGCCAATGTGTTTAAAGCGGCTGCCCTGGTGAAGCGCGACCTGGTGCAAATGCAGACCGAAAACGTCAGTCCGGCCGAACTGACTCAGGCCAAGGCTTTGTTGCTGCGGCAAATTCCGCTCAGCGAATCCAGCGAGGATGCGATTGCGGGTCAGATCTTGGATCGCTCGACCATCGGCTTGCCTTTGGACGAACAACGCCGCGCCGCTGCACGGTACCTGACCATGGCCGCCGAGGAAATCCGCTCGGCATTTGCGCGCCGCATTCGTCCTGACGATTTTGTTTCGGTAGTGCGCGGCCCAGCGCCGCATTAGGCGGGCTTTATGATTCCGATAGATCCAATCTAAACGGTGACGTTTAGGATGGACTGCGATCGGGCTCGCTGTCTCTAGTGCGCTTTTTGCGCGCGCGTTTGCGAGCGAGGGCTTGCTTGACCCGCTTCTTCTGGCCCGGCTTCAAATAGAAAGCGTGCCGCTTGATGTCTTTGACAATGTCCTCTTGCAGGACTTTTCGCTTAAAGCGCTTGAGCGCGCTCTCCAGGCTTTCGCCCTCATGAAGTTGAACTTCAGCCAACGGGAATCTCCTCGATTTTTTGCAGTCGGTTCGTCCCTCTAGAATAGCAGCTTTCGGCACGCTGGCTTTCCACCAGCAGGAAACAGGCTTGGGTTTAATGAACTGAGCGATGTTCCCGGTTCAGCGCGCGGTACAGGATGGCGAACAGGTATCCGCCTACCGCGCCGTCTATGATTCCATAGAGGGTGCCGAGCAAAACTCTTCCGATCGTCCGGCTGGTATCCGCTCCGGGATAAACGGAGCTCATCATCCGCAGAAATTCGCTGCCATAGGATGGGTCCGCCAGGTTGATCAGGCCGACGATCAACATACAGCCGCCCCACAAAATGGCGGATGTCATCGTGATTGATTTCACTGAGGCCGTCATATAGACCTCCTTCTACTTCCACGTTACGCCTTTGGAGCGACAAAGGGAATACAGTGCGCGCCGTATGCACCGCGAGCCGAATTTTACGCATCCAACAGATGGAAGCACGGTGAAGACGATGTTCGAACAGAGTTTCGTTGGGGTGGGCAAAACACGCCGGCCGTGGACGGTGGTGTTGGCGTTTGCGGGACAACTACTCGCGGTAGGCCTGTTGCTGGCGATTCCACTGTTCTTTGTTGAATCGCTTCCCGTCACGCACTTGGCCAGCGTACTGCTGGCTCCTCCTCCCCCGCCGCCCCCGCCCGCTCCTGCGCCCGCGCAAGCGCGAGTGGCCAGAGTGATTCACATCAGGCCGCGGAAGTTCGACGCCAGCCGGCTGATCGCACCGGCCAGGATCCCCAAGGAGGTTGCCATGGTCAAAGATCTTAAAGAGCTCCCTCCACCGTCAGTGGGTGGAGTGATTGGCGGCGTTCCCGGTGGAGTAATGGGAGGCATGGCCGGTGGAGTTGTGGGAGGAATTCTAAGCGCCACGCCCCCTCCGCCGCCTCCCCCGCCGCAAAAGGCTCAGGCTCCCAAGCCTGTCACGCAAGCACGTATTCGTATGGGTGGGAATGTGGAAGCAGCGCGCTTGCTTCACGAGGTTCAGCCGCAATATCCGCTAATCGCCGAACAGGCCCGCATTCACGGCGAAGTAAAGCTGAAAGCGATCATTGGCCGGGACGGGACGGTTCAGAACCTGAGCCTGATTAGCGGCCAGCCGCTGCTGGTCCGGGCTGCGATGGACGCGGTGAAACAGTGGGTGTGTAAGCCGACGTACCTCAACGGCGTTCCCGTGGAAGTGTTGACCGAAGTAGACGTGAATTTTTATCTATCGTCGTAGCTGGCGTTAGCGCTGCCGTTTCTCTTCCAGCGTCCGGCGAAGCGTGGGAAGCACAGCGCGATCCTTCTCGCCGCCGAGTTCCTCCTTGAGCGCGATAATCGTCTCAAGATCGAGAACCCGGATGCGGACGTCCTCCGTAATGTTTAAATCATTGGAGTGTGGAAGCAACTCCGCGTACCCGAGATTGCGTCCTATTGTTCCTAAAACGTCGAGCGGGCCATAACGCGTCAGCAGATTCAGATGGCCGCACGGGGCTAAATGACTGGCGTTGGGTTTGAGACGGCGCTCGGGCTGCATACGGAAGACTGCATCCAGAGCCTCCAGCACGGTTCCAAGACGGGCGATGTTAGCCGGGTCACGGGAGTGGACCACATCAATGTCGAAAGTGTCCACTGGCGCGCCGTTCAACACGGCAGCCAGCCCACCTACCGAGAATGAATTCGACCCCACCGTCATGTAGCGCACGGAGCGTCGCAATTAGTTTACGTTCCGGCATTCAACTCGCGAATCGAAATGATGTCGTTCACGCGCTGCTCCAGGTATTCGAGCCGCTCGGCGGGTGTGAGCGAGAGCATCCAGCGAATTAACGTTAGATCGACGCCGTCAGGGCTATAGTCGACCTCAGGGCTATAGTTGATAAGGCCTGTTGGATCCTCTGCCGCCATGATTTCTCGAACTAGCATAGCTGGTAACGACCAATCGGATATATCTCCGTCCCGGCAAGGCCCGTTTAGTACGTTACTTACCCAAGGCATTGTATGGTTCTGTACGTACCCCCAAAATATAGCTAATCACCCGCTTTACTTTCCTCTGGACTGCGGTTACCATAGACCCATCCCCCGAGACGATAATGGAAGGGGAAGCTATTTTGCTGAAGCTCAAGCGGGTTGAAATACAAGGTTTTAAGTCTTTCTTCGACCGGACCGAGATGAAGTTTGCAGGTTCGGGAATCGCGGCAGTGGTTGGCCCCAACGGTTGTGGAAAATCCAACCTCAGCGACGCCATGAGCTGGGTGCTGGGCGAGCAGTCCGCCAAGAGCCTGCGCGGGGCCAGGATGGAAGACGTGATCTTCGCCGGCACGCGGGACCGGAAGCCGCTGGGTCTGGCGTCGGTCACCATGACGCTGGTGGATCCGTCGGCCGAAGCGGAGCATGTGAACGGAAACGGTCACGCGAACGGCAACGGGCATCATAAGCCGAGCGAAGTGACCATCACGCGGCGATTATTTCGGTCGGGCGAAAGCGAATACCTGATCGACGGCAGGGCCGCGCGGCTGCGCGATATCCAGGATCTCTTCATCGGCACCGGCCTGGGGCCCGAAAGCTACGCCATCATCGAGCAGGGGCGCATCGGGCAAATCCTGAGCAACAAGCCGCAGGACCGGCGAGCCATCATCGAAGAGGCCGCGGGCATCGGCAAATTCAAAACCAAGAAGCGGCTGGCGGAAGCCAAGCTGGAAGGCGCGAAACAAAATCTATCGCGCGTGTTCGACATTCTGGAAGAAGTGGGGCGGCAGGTCAATTCGCTGAAGCGCCAGGCCTCCAAAGCCCGGCGATACGAAGAGCTGAAGACCGAGATGATCGCGCATCTGCGCTGCGTCGCTGACGGCGCGGTATCGGATGCTGGAGCGCGACGCGGCGAAAACGGCGCTGGATCTGAATCTGGCGAACGCGGAGTTCCAGAATCTTTCCACGCAGGTGACGGAGCGCGAGCAGGAACATACGGCTTTGCAGGAGGCCTGCTATCGCAACGATGCGGAGCTGGCCGAGGCGCGGCGGCGGCTGGCTGATTTGCAACTGGAACAGGAGCGCACGCGCGGCCGGTTGGATTCGCAGGCGCAGCAGATCGGCGCGATGGAGCAGCGCCTGGCGCAGGGCGAGACCGAATCGCAGGAGCTGGAGAAGCGTCACGCGCAGTTGCGGCAGGAGCTGGAAGCGCATCTGCAATCGGTGGTGGAGCTGGAGGCGCAGATTCAGTCGGCCCGCGAGCGTTTGTCGGCCAAGGCGGCCGAGCGCGAGCAGATTCAACAGGCGCTGCAAGCGCGCGCGAAGACGCTCGAGACCGGCCGGCAGAATGTTTTGCGATTGCTGGGCGAATCGTCGGCGCTGAAGAACCAGTTGGTGCAGATCGGCGAATATCTCTCGGCCATCGATCGTGACGCAGCGCGCTGCCAGCGGGATGAGCAGACGGCCGGGGCCGATCTGGAGCGGCACGCGGTGGTGAAGGCGGAATTGTCGCGCCGGATGTCGGCCGGGCAGATGGAGCTGGAGTCCACCGCGGACAAACGGCGGCGCGTGGAAGAAGAGCTGAACGTGCGCAAGGCGCAGGCCGGGGAAGCGCGCAAGCTACTGGATCAACTGCGCACCGATGCGTCGCGATTGAAAGCGCGCAAGGATTCGCTCGAAGAGATTCTTTCGCATCGCGCCTACACGGCCGAGAGCGTGAAGCGCTTGTTTACAGCCATCGAGCGCGGCGAGACCGAGGAGTTTCACGCGGCGGGCGTGCTGGCGGATTTCGTGGAAGTGGAGCCGGTGTACGAAAAGGCCACCGAAGAGTTCCTGCACGAAGAGCTGGAATACGTGGTGGTGACAACTGGAGCGATGCCGAGCGCGGGATCAACCTGATGCGCACCGACCTGGACGGGCGCGCGACGTTCCTGGTGCATCCGGAAGCCGGCGAACAAGCGCGGGCGCTGGACATCGCTTGCGGATGACGAAGGCGTGATCGGCCGGTTGAGCGATCATCTGCGGTTCACCAATGGTTTTGCGAGCGCGCCGCGGGATTTGCTGCCGCGGCTGGCGCATTGTTTCCTGGCCAAGGATCGCCCGGCGGCGCAGCGGCTGGCGATGGCAGCATCCGGAGTTTTTCTTCCTGCTGCCGGATGGCGTCAGCTATCACGGCCACGCGGTAAGCGGCGGCAAGAAGACGGGCAGCGGTCCATTGGCGCTGAAGCGCGAACTGCGCGAGCTGACCGGAGAAGTGCAGGTGAAGCAGCGCGCGGTGGAAGGCACGGCCACGGCGCTGGAGCAACTGGAGCGCGAGATCGCCGGATTCAGCGAGGATCTGGAGAGCCTGCGGTCCTTGCAGCAGAGCCAGGAGAAAGACGCGCTGGCGCTGGATCACGAGCATCGGCAATTGGCCGAGGAGTTCACGCGCGCGCAGTCGCGATTGTCGGTGGCGCGGTTGGAACTGGAGCGGTTGCGGCAGGAAGGCGGCCGGGCGCGCGAACAGCAGGAGCGCGATCAGCGGTTGCTGGATGAGCGCGAGGCCGCGCGGTCGGTGGAAGAGCAGGTGCTGGAGCAATCGCGCGCGGATTTCGAAGAGCTGCAGTCGCAGGCGCATCTGCTGGGGGAAGAGCACGGCGAGCTGCGGGCCGAGCTGGCTGGATTTGAAGAGCGGCAGCGTTCCGAGCGCGCTACGCAGGCCCGGCATGAAGCGGGGATTGCGGCGGCGGTGGCGCGGCGCGGTGAAATTGCGGCCGAGATGGAACGGCTGGGTGTGGAGCGGGCGCGGATGCTTTCCGACAACATCGAGCTGGATCGGCGGGCCGGCGAATTGGTGGAAGTGATTCTTGCTTCCGAAGAGGTTGTGGCGGATCTGGCGGAGCGGGAGACCCCGCAGCGCGCGGATCTTGCGGCTCTGGATGAAGCGCTGAAGCAACTGCGCGTGACGCGTGCAGGCGGCGCAGGAGCGGCGCTCGCAAATCGAATTGGATTTGGTCCGCAAGCAGGCCGAGTTGAAGTTCCTGGATGAGACCAGCCGCAAGGAACTGGGCATTCCCGCCGAGGAGTTGGCTGCCGGCGAAGAAGTGGTGCTGGATGAAGCCGGGCTGATGGAGGCCGAGCAAAAGTATCAGGAAGTGAAGGCGAAGATCGAGGCGCTGGGGCCGGTGAATCCGCAGGCGCTGGAGGAATTTCAAGAAGCGCAGCAGCGCTACGATTTCCTGAACGCGCAGCGGCAGGACTTGCTGGATTCCATCCGCGATACCGAGAAGGCGATTCACGACATCGACGTGGAATCGCGCAAGCGGTTCACCGAAGCCTTCGAGGCGGTGAACGGATTCTTCCGCGAAATGTTCCGCACGCTGTTCGGCGGCGGCATCGGCGAGATGCGGCTGACGGACGAGACCAACATCGCCGAATCCGGCATCGACATCGTGGCGTCGCCTCCGGGCAAGCGGCTGCAGAGCGTCCTGTTGCTATCGGGCGGCGAGAAATCGCTCACGGCGATGGCGCTGCTGATGGCGATTTTCCAGTACACGCCCAGCCCGTTCTGCATTCTGGACGAAGTGGACGCGCCGCTGGACGAGCCGAACATCGAGCGGCTGACGCGGCTGATCAAGGAGATGTCGGAGCAGACGCAGTTCATCGTGATCACGCACGCCAAGCGGACCATGGAAGCGGCGCAATCGCTGTACGGCGTCACCATGCAGGAGCCGGGCGTATCGAAACTGGTGTCGGTGCGGTTCGGGCAAGAGGCTTTGGCGCCCAAGCCGGTTGCGCAATTGGCGATGCAGGGCGCGGCGAATTAATTGCCACGGATAAACCACACATGGCCTTCGGCCACCCTGGGGGATGAAAACGCCAGCGAGGGTTTGAAGGAAAATAGTGGCGCTGGAGCAGGTGAGCCTTTCAGCGTAGTGGTGGCGAAAGCTCCGATGATAAACCTGGTTCGGCCAGCGTGGAGCGCACCCTGGAATGAGCTTCGGCTCGCAGAACAACTTGTAAACGGGTAGGCGCTGGCAGGCTTCAGCAAAAGGAGGCCTATGATCCCAGCGATAATCGAGCGATGCGCGGGCATCGATGTGGGCAAGAAGTTTTGGCGGTCTGTGTCATGACTGGACCAGCCAACGAGGAAGCCAAAGCAGAAGTGCGGAAGTTCGGCACTGTCGGCAACGAACTGGAATCGCTTCGCAAATGGTTGCAGTCAGAAGGCTGCACCCACGTGGTGATGGAAAGTACGGGTGTCTATTGGAAGCCGGTGCTTAACATCCTGGAAGACGATCCGCAGTACAACTTGAAAGTGATTCTGGCGAATCCGCAGCAGGTCAAAGCGATCACCGGGCATAAGACCGATCCGCACGATGCACGATGGCTGGCCCATTTGCTGCGGCACGGTATGATCCGCCCCAGCTTTATCCCGCCGCGTGCGATCCGGGAACTGCGGGACTTTACGCGGCGCCGCAAACAGATGATCGGTATTGCAGCCGACGAGCGGAACCGGGTGCAGAAGGTCCTGGAGGACGCCAATGTGAAGATTGGCGATGTGCTGAGCGACGTGTTTGGGTTATCCGGTCAGCTCATGCTAGAAGCGTTGGTGAACGGGTTGGGCGGGGATGGTCCGCCGAGCGCTTTCGATATAGCGCAGCTAGCGCGAGGCCATGCCAAGAAAAAACTGAACGAGCTGACAGCGGCACTGGAAGGCCATCAGATGCGGGATACTCATCGAACTTTGATCCGTCACGCGATGCGGCACATGGCGTTTCTAAGCGAACAGATCGAAGCTTTGGAGCAGAACATTGCGGCGTTGATCCAGGATGCAAACCTGACTCCAGCCTATGAATTGCTGCAGACTATTCCCGGCATTAGGTCCCAGGCGGCAGCGACGATTCTGGCCGAGAGCGGGCCGGACATGAAGCAGTTTCCCAAGGCGGCGAACTTCAGTTCGTGGTCCGGCTTAGCACCGGGTAATAATGAGAGCGCAGGGAAGAAGAAAAGGGCGCCCGCAATGAAGGGCAACCCACACATCAAGACCGCTCTGGTAGAGGCGGCTTGGTCGGCGACTCGGACCAAGCAATCCGAGTTTCAGGACCGGTATCAAAGGCTCCGACCCAAAATCGGCCACAAGCGGGCCATCGTCGCTTCCGCCCATACTCTCGCGTTGAGGATTTACGAAGTGTTAGAAAGCGCGCGGCCTTATCAGCCCCACGGCGGCACTCTCACTCCGCGCTCCCTCAACAGGCTGGTCCGTCACCACACTCGCAGACTCAACTGTCTACATCGTTGGCTCCATGACGGGACAACGGAATAGGGGAGATGTTTTCAGAACAACGCGGATTAACGCTGCTAAATCACGTTGCGGAAGCTACCTGGAAGATACCGAGTCATTTCTTGTAGATCATGCCGCCTTTCATCACGAACGCCACCTTCTGCAATACGCTGATGTCGGTGAGTGGGTTTCCCGGTACTGCGATGATGTCGGCGAAATAGCCCGGCTTCAAGTCGCCCATTTGTTCATCCCAACCCAGCAGCTTTGCGCCGTTCAGCGTGCCCGCTTGGATCGCGGCCAATGGCGTCATCCCATACCTCACCAGGAGCGCGAATTCCCTGCCCTGCGTGCCGTGCGGGAACGGCCCAACATCGGAGCCCATCGCGATGGGAACACCGGCGGCGATCTGCTTGGGCAATTCGCGCGCGTGCATTTCCTGAGTATCGCGATAGCGCGCGGCTTGTTCGGGTGAGGAGGCGTGATCGATGAAGTATTCGAGAATGGTGAACGTGGGAACCGCGAAGATGTGCTTCTCGCGCATCAGGCGCATGGTTTCGTCCGAGAGCTGGTAGGCGTGATCGATGGATGCGACGCCCGCGCGGGCCGCATAAAGCGTGCCCGGTTCTCCGGTGGCATGAACCGCAACGCGCTTCCCCACGCGAGCCGCTTCGTGCACCGCGGCGGCCAGTTCGGCCTCGCTGAATTGATACGGCGTGGTGAGTTTGCCATTGGTCACCGAATCGGGGCCGGTTTCGTAGATTTTCGTGAAGTCCGCGCCCAGCTTGTATTGTTCGCGCATCACTCGAACCAGCTCGTTGGCATTGTTGGCCCAGGTGGCATTGGGCAAAACGTGCTGCTCGGGATTGTAGCCGATGGCGTCTTCATGGCCGCCGAGAATATCGATGGCGTTGCCGCTGATGCGCAGGCGCGGGCCGGGAATGAGGCCTTGATTGATCGAGTTGCGTACGGCGGTGTCGGCGGCGCCCGCGCCTTCGGTTCCCATGTCGCGCTCGGCCGTGAAACCGGCCATCAGGTCGGCACGCGCGGCGAGGGTGGCGACGATGGTGCGCTGCGGGACGGATTCCTGAATGGTCTGCAAATCCTCTGCGCCGGGGTGCAGAAACAGGTGCACGTGAGCGTCGATCAGGCCGGGGAGTAAAGTGGTGTCGCCGAGATCGATGATTTGCGCTCCGGAAGGATGCGTGACGGAGGTGCCGACGGCGGCGATGCGCTCGCCTTGGATCAAAACCTCGCCTGGCGCGGTGATGTTGCCGGTTTCAACGTCCAGCAGGCGGGCAGCGTGTAGCACGATCGATTGCGCGGGCTGCGCAAAGAGAGAACCGGCGGCGAAAAGTAGCGCGAGAAAACGCCGGATCATGAGACAGGACTTCCCGTGGCGCGCGAAGCCTCCAGCACCTGTTCCACTTCCGACTGATATTGCTTCAACAGATGTTCATTGGTTGCTTCGAAGCGCATGACGAGGACTGGCTGGGTGTTGGAGGCGCGGAGCAATCCCCAGCCTTCCGGGAAAATGACGCGAACGCCGTCGATATCGATGGTTTTATAAGCCTTCTTGAAATGCTCGGCTACGCGTCCGACTAGTTCGAATTTGATTTCGTCAGGACAGTCGACGCGAATCTCGGGCGTGGACACCATCTTCGGTACGCCCGCCAGTTGCGCCGAGAGCGGCTGGCCGGACTTCGCGACGATTTCGATCAATCGGCAGGCGGCGTAAAGCGCGTCATCGTAGCCGCGGTAGCGATCGCCGAAGAACATGTGACCGGACATTTCGCCCGCCAACTCGGCGTGTTCTTCCTTCATCTTGGCTTTGATGAGCGAGTGGCCGGTCTTGTACATGATGCCGTTGCCGCCCAGTTTAGCGATCTGGTCGTACATCACCTGGGAGCATTTCACCTCGGCGATGAACGTCGCGCCCGGTTTGCGCTGGAGGATTTCGCGAGCATAGATAAACAACAACAGATCGCCGTAGATGACGTTGCCCTGCTCGTCGAGCGCGCCGATGCGGTCGGCGTCGCCATCGAAAGCGATGCCCAGCTCAGCGCCGGTTTCGCGGACTTTGGCGACCAAGTGCGCCAGGTTGGCGGGCACGGTTGGATCGGGGTGATGGTTGGGAAAGTGGCCGTCCATCTCGAAGAAAAGTTCGGTGGCGTCCAGGTTGAGCTTTTCAAATATGCGATGGATGACTGGGCCCGCCGTTCCGTTGCCGGCGTCGGCCACAACCTTGATGCGGCGATCCAGATGAAATTGAGAGGCGATTTCATTGACGTAAGGCGTTACGGCGTCGGTGGTGGCGAGCTTGCCGCTGCCGGATTCGAAATCGGCGCGTTGGATGATGTGCAGAACGTCCTGGATCGCTTCGCCGTGCAAAGTGCCCGTGCCGCATACGCTTTTGAAGCCGTTGTATTCGGAAGGATTGTGGCTGCCGGTGATCATGATGGCGCCGTGCGCGTTCAAATTTTGCGCCGAATGATAGAGCACGGGCGTGGGAACCGTGCCGATATCGGTAACGTTGCAACCGGCGGCCAGCAGGCCTTTCACCAGGGCGTCGCGCAGGCGCGTGGAACTGAGCCGGCAATCGCGTCCGACGTTGATGTTGGCGCCACCGCTATGACGGCGCAAATAGGTCCCTAGCCCGCGGCCAAGCTGTTCCACGTCAAGGCTGAGAAGTTCGGAATCCGCGACGCCCCGGATGTCGTACTCGCGGAAAATGGTCGGCTTGAGCATATTTCTTAATTTTAGGGGTTGGGGGTTGGGGATTGGAAGCTGGCGCTACTTGCAAAGCGATTTCCCGCAATGACGAAACGCAGGGGCCAGTCGGCGCAATGGGTGATGCCGATGCGCGGGGTGACTTGGATTTCGAACGGCGATTCGTCGAGCGGACGGCGCACTTGGAGCGGTCCTTCCACCAAATCAGCGCCATTGAGTTTGCGCGTAATGCCCATGGCGAGCGTGAGCTTGCCGGGTCCGGACGCCAGGTCTTCCGTTTTGCGCGCCGCAGGACGCCGTCTGCGCATCAGGCTTAGCCCAGCCAGCGGCTCCAGCGCGCGGATCAACACGCAGCCGGCCATCCCTTCCGGTTCGGCGACAAAGTTCAGGCATTCGTACATGCCGTAGATGAAGTAGACGTAGGCATGGCCGGGCGGTCCGAAGATGACGCGCGTGCGCTCGGTGGGGCCGCGCCAGGCGTGCGCCGCCCGGTCGCCCACGCCAAGATACGCTTCCACTTCCACGATTCGTCCGGCAGCGCCGCCGTGCACCAGGATCTTGCCTAAACAATCGCGCGCCACTTCGATGGCGGGGCGTGCGTAGAAATCGCGCCGGAGCAGCGTGGAGCCCGACAGAATTTGAGCGATGGGAACCGCGGTTGCTTCTTGTATGCTAGGAGGTTAGCATGCGGCTATTCACTGGGGTGGACCTGCCCGAAGATGTGCGGGAAAAGTTGGAAAGGCTGCTGATGCACCTGCGGCCGTGCGCGCATTTGAAATGGAGTCCGGTGTATAACCTGCATGTGACGCTCAAGTTCATTGGCGAATGGCCTGGGGAGAAGCTGCCGGAACTGGAAGCCGCGCTGCGCGGGCTGGTTCCGCGCGACCCCATACCGGCGGAGGTCAAGGGGCTGGGATGGTACCCCAATCCGCATCATCCCCGCGTCTTCTGGGTGGGCGTGCAGGGCGGCGACGCGTTGCCCGCGCTAGTGAAGGATATTGACGCGGCCACCGCGCCGTTGGGCATCGCAGCGGAGGATCGGGCATTCCATGCGCATTTGACCCTGGCGCGGATCAAGGAGCCGGCGCCGCTGCAGGCTCTCCGGAGCGCGATCGCCACGCTCGAGTCCGTTGAATTCGGCGCGTTCGCAGTGGACCGGTTTTATCTGTACCGCAGCCAGCCCGGGCCGGCCGGCTCCATCTATACAAAACTTTCTGAGTATCCTTTCCCAACGCCCTCCCAATCCTAATGACCTCCCTGATCGCGATCATTGTTGCCTACCTGGTTGGCGGCATCCCGTTCGGATACTTGCTGGTGCGCTGGAAAACCGGCGAGGATGTGCGCGAAAAGGGCAGCGGCAACATCGGCGCCACCAACGTGCTGCGGACCACGGGGCGCGCGGTGTCGGTAGCGACGCTGTTGCTTGATATCGCGAAAGGCTTGTTCGCTGTGTGGCTGGCGGACAAGCTTTCCGACGGATCGCCCGCGTGGATGAGTCTGGCGGCGCTGGCAGTAATGGCGGGGCACGCCTTCCCGGTGTTTCTGAAATTTCAAGGCGGAAAGGCGGTCGCGAGTTTTATCGGTGCGTTTCTGTATTTAACGCCGATTCCGATGCTGGCGGCGTTGGTAGTTTTCGTGATCGTGGTTGCGGCCACGCGCCAGATTTCGATGGGATCGATTGTGGCGGCGGGCGCGTTGCCGCTCGCGACGTGGCTGATCGAACATCCTCCGTGGATTGTGATTTTAGCCACCCTGGTGGCCGGCGTGTTTTTGATTTACCGCCATCGGGCCAACATCGAGCGAATCAGAGCGGGGACTGAAAACGTTTTCCGGTTTGGGAATCCGCGGTGAGCGGCGGAGCCAGAATCGCGATTATAGGAGCGGGCAGTTGGGGCACCGCGCTCGCGATCGTGCTGGCGCCGCGACTGGAACGCGTCCGGCTGTGGGCGCATGAAGCCGATCTGGTGGAGCGCATGTTCTCCACGCGGGTCAACGATATTTTCCTCCCCGGCTTTTCGCTGCCGCTGAACGTGGAGCCTACCGCGGACCTGGGCTATGCGCTCGCAGATGCGGGCATCGTAGTGGGCGTGATGCCGTCCCGTTTCGCGCGGCGCTTATATCAGGAAATGTCGCCGTATCTGGAACCCCAGATGCAGTTCGTAAGCGCGACCAAAGGCCTGGAGCAGGGCACGCTGCTGCGCATGTCCGAGGTGGCGCGCGAGGCCATTGGTGAAAAATTCGAGCCGCGCGTGGCGGTTCTCTCGGGGCCCACGTTTGCGCGAGAGGTGGCGCGCGGGGACCCCACCGCGGTAGTGATCGCATCACCAGATCAGGAATTAGCGGCGTCTATCCAACGCGAGTTTTCGGGTCCGACCTTCCGCTTGTATGCAAACGACGACCCAGTGGGCGTGGAACTGGGAGCGGCGCTGAAAAACATCATCGCCATCGGCGCCGGCATTTGTGATGGTTTAGGGCTGGGAAGCAATAGCATCGCGGCTCTAATTACGCGCGGCCTGGCTGAGATCACACGACTGGCGGTCGCTCTGGGCGGGCGGCCCCGGACTTTGTCGGGGCTGGCTGGGTTAGGCGATTTAGTACTCACTTGTAACGGAGTTCTCAGCCGGAATCGGACCGTCGGAATCGAATTGGCCAAAGGCAGAAAGCTGGCTGATATCGTCAATTCCATGACAATGATCGCCGAAGGCGTGGAGACTACGGCGGCAGCCTGCGGCCTGGCGCGCAAATGTAACGTAGATATGCCGATTACCGGGCAAATGGACGCGATCCTGCGCGGCCAAACATTGCCTCGCGACGCCATCCGCGAATTGATGGAACGGGCATTGAAGACGGAATAGGACAAGACGCGAATAAGGTAAATCCGTGTAAACCGGCGGGGAAAATCACCGTCGTGAGGATCAGGTGAGATGACTCCTGATCTGATGGAATTACACGGGCCACCACCCCCGCAACCTTCCTGGAGCGCGCGGGTTAACTACAGCAGAGCAGCCGATAGGCCAATTCAGCAGACCCGCGATCGGGACTCTGAGTTGATGTTGCGGGTAAGAGACGGGGATCAAGGGAGCTTTGAGCTGCTCCTGGAAAAGCATCGGGGACCCATGATTCATTTTCTGCACCGCATGGTGCGGAACGACGGAGTGGCGGAAGAACTGACGCAGGAAGTGTTCCTGCGGGTGTATAAATCACGGGGGAGTTATCAGCCGAGCGCGAAGTTTACCACCTGGTTGTTCCGCATCGCGATGCATCTGGCGCTCAATTGGATCCGCGACGGGCGCAACGAAAAGGCGCAGACCAGTTTGGATAGCGAGACCGCGGGCGGCGCAAGCGGCAGGTGCCGGACCGGCAAAGGACGATCGAGCAGGAATTGCTGTACCAGGCGAAGCTGCGGGAGGTGCGGCAGGCCATTCATGGCTTGCCCGCCAAGCAGCGGGCGGCGGTGATGATGCACAAATACGAAGAAATGGAGTACGCTCAGATCGCGGGTGTGATAGGTTGTTCCGAGTCAGCCGTGAAATCGCTGCTGTTTCGCGCCTACCAGGCGCTGAGGCAACGGTTGGCGCACTTGGCCTAGGGGACGGGCCAAATAGGAAGCGGGAGGGGGAAGAGTGGTATGAGATGCCCACTGGAATTCGATCACAGCGGGGAGCTCATCGTCGGATACGGCGCCCGGACTTTGGACCCGGACACCGCGGCCGAGTTTGAGCGTCACATGCAGCTGCTGCGCCGAATGCCGGGATCTGGCGGATGCGCAAAAGGCAGTGTGGGCGGCCCTCGACGATGCCGATGCGCCCGAACTATCGCTCTCGCCGGATTTCGACCGGCGGCTGTTCCGTCGAATCCAGGAGATGGAGAATCGGGGGTGGTGGTGGCGTCGATTGGTTCCGGCGGCCGCGTGCGCCGGTCTTGCCCTAGCTGCCGCGTTTTTGTTGCGGCAGTCTGATCCCGTCCTTGCGCACCATGCTCCGGCCGCGCCAGCGCTGCAGATTGAGCAAGTGGAGCATGCGCTGGACGATATGGACATGTTGAACCAGCTCGGCGCGGCGATCACGCCGGTGCCGGCCAGCTCGTCGACGCGGTTGTAGGTCTCGAATGTCCAGCCGCGCTCTTCTGGTGGCGCTCTCACTCATCGCGTCCGTGCTGTTCTATCATCCCGCCGCATTTGCAAGGCGTCCGCCGGGCGAGCATGTGGGCCGCGGCGCAAGACCCGGAACAAAAACTCCCGGCGCAAAAACTCCCGCCGCAAAAACTCCAATCGACGAGTTCGAGCGGATGTCGCCCGAGCAGCAGCAGCGGGCGCTGGATCGGCTGCCGCCCGGGCAGCGGCAAAAGTTGCAGGCGCGGCTGCAGCGATTCAACCAGCTTCCTCCCGAGCAACAGCGCACCCTGCGCAATCTATATAACCGTCTGCACCAGCTTCCAGCGAATCAGCAAGAATCCGTGCGGAAGGCGATCGATCGATTTTCCAAGCAGGCTCCCGATCGGCAGCAAGCCGTGCGCGATGAATTACGCGCCCTGGCGGCCACACCCGAGCACGATCGCAAGGCACGAATGGCGAGCCCGGAGTTCCGCAGCCTCTTCAGCCGCCGCGAGCAAGGCATCGTGAAAGACATGCTGCCGCTGCTGCCCGGCCGTTAATGTGTCACGTCCGGCGATTGTCCCGCGAGAACCTCTGAAATTGCGTGGCCGGGGAGCTCGGCGGCTTCCTTGCGCATGCCCATCAGATCGAGAATGGTGGGAACAAAACTCAGGCTGTCGTAGGGCTCTTCCACTTTCTGATCGACGGGGAACGCCGGTGTCGGCGCCGCCCGCGAAAAGCAGGATGGCGTGCGTGGAGACTCGCAGGAACGAACCGTGATTGCCTCCGGGATTAAAATTACGGACGTTGAAGTTCCAATGATCGTTGGCGAAGATCAGGAAGTCGGGCTCGGCCAGCCGGCGTCGGCGCTGGTTGAAGCGCGCCAATAGCGCGGCATCCGGGTTGTCAGCGTGCCGGGCGAGCAGCGGCGGCAAGAACTGTTCGTGCAGCGCAATGATGCCGTTCGAATATGCCGTCCGATGGGTGGCATGAAACCAGTCCGATTCAGAATGCCACGATCTGAGCCAGGCTTCGCGATCGGCTTCGGGAACGGCTAGATTGGCATCTTCGAAGTAACGCAGCGGAAAACCGGGTGCGAGCGCGGCTTCTTCGAAGTGAACGGAGCCGCTCTCATCCTGATGCAACGCGTGGATTGTCAGATAGCGCAGTTGGTTCCCGCGAGACAAGATCAGCGCCTGTTGGTCCTCGCTCGCGTAAAGCCAGATGGGATCCTCCGTGGGCGCGTCGCCGGCCGCAAACGTCAAAGCCGCCTTGGGGATGGTCATCGCCAGAAAATCGATGGGGTGCGATCCAACGGCGGCTTGCACGTTGTTGCGCACTGCCAAACTGGCGAGCAGTGGCGGATAATCGACGCGCTCGAAGCTGCGCGCAAAGTCGAGCGAGCCGTCAGGACTGAGCACCAGGCCGCCGGCGGCGGGTCCAACGACATAGTTCTCAAGATCATGGACTGAGTTGGGGTCACCCATCGCGCGTTTGGGAATTAAATCCTCCGCGGTGAGCCGGCGGTGGTCGAAATCGTTGGGTTCGATGGTGAGCAGTTTGGAAAGCGCGGCCACGTAGGCCGAATAAGTGCGCTCCTGATCGCGCCAGGAATCCAGTTGCACGCTGAGGCGGCGGCGCGGCCTTGTCGAGGCCCAGGTCACGTTGCTCCTGTGTCCATTTCTTTGGTTCCGACGCGATCAGGACCCGCTGCTGTTCCATGGCACGCCGCACCGCGCCGAGCTCTTCGGAAATCTGGTCGATGGCCGCCTGCCATTCTGCGCGACGGCCATCGACAACATGGAAGAACGCGGCGATGGCGGCGCGGCGGATGCCAGGGTCGATGCCGGAGCGATTGATCTCCTTCAGCAGAATCTGCAGCGTGTTGAAAGCGGAGTTGCGAAGGTAGACCGAGGCGCGCTCATTGCCGTCCGGATCAAGCAGCACCGTGGGATAGTCGTCGCTTTGGCCTTTCAGGTATAGCGACTCGTCGCTCGGCGTCACCACCTCGGACACGAACGGATCCAGCCCGCGCAGCTTGAATTCGTCCATCGGATGGCGGTTGGTGATGACGTGATGCGCCCCGCCGGCGCGGCTGTTGAAAAAGCCGACCAGGTTGTAGCCTTGGCTGTAAACCCCGGGCTCCGTGTTCATGCCGTGATCGGACACCGCGACCAGCAGGGTTTGAGCCGCCAGCGGACTGGATTGAATGGCGGTCCAGACGCGGCCGATCAAGGCATCGATGCGCTGCAGCGCCAGGCGCTGGGATGCCACGTCGGACGTGGCGTGGGCGGTGTGATCGAAGTCGCCGGTGAAGTAGTCCAGATATTGGACGGACGGATCCGATAGCTTGGCGATGAGTTCGCGCTCGCTCTGCTCTTCCACGGTGCTGCCCAGTCCAAAGCCGATGGTCCATTCGTCTACAAGCTCACGGAGTCCGCGCGAGAAATGATCCGGCAGCGCGTGTTCCAGAGTTTTCCAGCGAACGCCGCGCTGGTAAAGCTGGAAGCTTTGGTAGGTGGCGGGGTATGGAAAACGATCGATGAGCAGCGGAATCTTCTGCTCGTCCAGCACTTCGACGCCGGGCATGTCCACTTTGTGCGAGCGCGCATAACCGACGTAGAACGGAAAGAAGTTCATGTAATCGTAGACGTGGCCGGTGTAGCGGTCGAACTCGGCATTGCCGTGAATCTGCAGATGCTGGCCGGTATCGAGCAGGGACCAGGAGGGCGTGGAAAGGCTGATGGCGCGCACATAGAAGTTATCGATGCGCGTGCCGCCCTGCGTCAAAGACGCGATCCATCCAGGGGAGCGTGCTCTTGTGCGTGATCGGATCTACGCGCGCCAGCTCGCGTTCCAGGACATTTTCGGGAACGCCGTCGAGTTTTATGATGACCACGCGCTTGACCTGCGGCGCTCAGGGGAATCGAGAGCAGCAGCAACAGGCATTGCAGCGCCGCTCCAATAGCGCCGGTTCATTGACTGGATGCGGGACCAAACACAGGTCCGATGGTGGCCCTAGGGCCTGGAGTTGGAGCGGGGTCGGAGTCGGCCAGGGCCGGAGCCGGGGCGCCGTTCCAACGCTGCATCGCGCGCAAGCATGTAAGGCGGAGATCGCCCGTGGTGGAGCGTGCGCAAACTTGCGAGACCAGACGCTGGGCTTTGGGGCCGGCGTTGGCGTCCGAGGTCAGCGCTGATACGGACCGGCCGATTGCGGCGGAGTCCCAAACCACATCCGGACTCGGACTGGATGCCAGCAGGCCATCGAGAAAACGCTCATGGTAAGCGGCCCGGCGGCGCGCATCGAGCTGCGCGTGCAAGATGGGATCCGGCTTCTCGGGATCGACGCTGCGGTCCGCGAGTGAAGATACGGCCCATGTCCGCGGCCAAGCGCCTGGCCGGAGATTCAGTGTCGGCTTCCAGCTCCTTGTGCCGGTCCCGTTCCAGTTTCGCCGCGCCACGCGGAGAGTCAGCGTACTGGAGCAGCGCGGCGTATTGTTCGCGGGCGAGATTGGCTTCATGCGAGACGTCGTTCTCGCGCGGGTTCAGCGCCAGGTGATCCAGGTGGCGCTGCAGCTCGATCTTGAGCCCGGGGTCAAGGCTGGAATCCGCGGACAGGAATTCACGGGCTTCCGAATACGCTTCCAGACGCGCGCTGCGATTGACTGCCGCGCCGTGACGCCCGCGCACGAAGGTAAACGCCACGTCGGCGGCGAAGAACGATGGATTGCCGAAGCGCGTGAGGCCGAAAACGCCGGTCACCAGGCTGCTGGCGCCCTGGCTGATCATCTCGCGGCGTTTGGGCCCCAGAGTGTCGCGAAAATCGGCGAGCAGGAGCGGAACCTTCGGATAGTCCAGGCTGTAAAACGCCAGCGGGATCATCTGCTCGGCGCGCGCGCCGGGCGTCCCGGCCGGCACCGGATGGTTGTCGGAATCGAAATAGCGGGTTTGCGTGTAGCCGGTCCAATGCATCAGGCGGTCGTCGGTCCAGGGGTCGGCAATACTGAGAAACTGTCCGTCAAACTTGCCGCTGCGCGCGAGCGTCCAGATCGGAGCGCGCGATCCACAGCAACGCTTCACTCGGCGTACCGGAACCAAGCGCCAGCGGCTCGAAGATCAAGCCATTGAGTTCGGCGCGCTGGCGAAGCAGGTCCCAGTTGTGTCCGCGGGTTTCCTGGAGCTGGCTGGCCTGGCGGTCGTAATACTTGTCCAGTTGTTGTTCGCGAACCAAACCGCCGAAGGCATGCGTCGAAAGGCT
Organism: Bryobacterales bacterium; assembly: GCA_963713415.1. GTDB lineage: Bacteria > Acidobacteriota > Terriglobia > Bryobacterales > Bryobacteraceae > Palsa-89. The sequence goes on from CAVQLV010000005.1 coordinate 136,750, forward strand.
GAGGCGGGAGTAGATCTCGCGGAGCTGGCTATCGGGAAGCACCGCAACGCTAGCAGGGTCGCGCTGGAGATTGTCCAAAGTGGCGAGAGCCTGGAACACTTGCAGCTTGCTGTAGTCGCTCGAATTGCCGCGATAAGTGCGGGTGGTGGAGCGGATGGCGGCGCCCAGCGGATCGAATTCCAGAGCCTGCAAGCCATCGCTGAAAAGATTGCCATAGACGCTTCGCGCGGGTGAAGCCAAGTCCAGCGCCGGCGAAGGCACGCGATTGGCGTGGCGCCTGTTTCCCGCGCGAAAATATCCAAATGAAAGCGCGGAGGCGGCGCGCTGCCACACGGTAGGCCGGGTGCTGGTCAGAATCCAGACGTAGCGCAAACGGTCGTTGGCTGGATCGCTATCGCCCAGCGAATCGCGCAACACCGCAAGCAAGGGAACGTCGAGATCCCGAGCACTGGACGCCGGATCAGGCAAGCGTCCGAAAACCGTGATAAGCTCCGCTCCGTCCGCCACGGGCTCGCGTTCCACCCGATAGGACGGTGATGGCTGGCTCAGGAACCCGGCCCCGATCAGTAAAGTCACCAAGGCCGACTGCAAGCAAGCGAACAACCTCACTTTCTTTCAAGGTAATCGAAGGGCGAAGCGAGAGCAAGACGGGGCGCGCCCTGCTAGTTCGACTCCACCAGGTGAGTTGAGTTGCAGAATTTCGCAATTTTTCTGGCGACGGTGCCGCCTCCTTGGGAATCGCCGCCTCGGATGATTCGGGTGATGCCCTTGACCTGGCGGTTGAACAACACCTGGCCCGTCGAACCGTCGATAAACCATATCTGCGCTTCCAGAAAGGCGGTACCCGCGCCGAAGCCTAGCCATAGTCGTTTCGCCCCGCCGCCCGGTTTGAAACGGGAGACTACGCCGGAAATGCGCAATAGCGCGTGCCCGTAGGGAGCCGGTTGTCCTTGGCGCACGATGAGGACCGTCGGGAAGGCCAGGCTGATTTCGCGAGCGGTGTCGTCGGCCAGCGCGTTTTGATAATCGGCTGGAAAAGCCAGGCCGGCCCGCGGCACGAATCGGTCGACTTCCACGGCGCTGTAGGCCGGAGGCGGAGGCCCGGCGGCGTGAAGGCCGGCGGCCAGTGCGCACAGCATCGCGATAGAAGGCAGAGCGGGGCGTTTCACTAGTTCCATCACAATCGTAACCAGATTGTGCGGGCAGGCGTGAGTGGCGTGCTTGAGGCGCCGCATTGCAAACCCGAAGTCGCATCGCAAAGAAATCAGACTCCCCGAAGGTCGGCCGATAAGGATTCCAGGCGTCGACGCGCCTGAGGAGGAGGACTGATTGCGGAAGCGCCTAACTGTTGGGCAGAAGTTATCGGTCAGTTTTGGCATCGTCTTGGCGCTCATCGGCCTGCTGACATATTCGTCTGTGGAAACGGCGCGCCGGTTAGGCGGGTTGCTGGATACAGAGGTCAACGAGAACGCCAGGATTGCGGATTTGATTAGCGCCATTAAGCTACAACTCCGCGAGATGAAGGAGTTTTCCACCTCGGCCCAGTTCGCGTTTGCGGTAAGCAACGTTCTGGAGGTGAATTCTTCCCGGGCGCACAACGCACGAACCATGGGCCCGTGCTCGGCATGCCATCAGTTTGGTTCCGTGCAAGAGAACGGGCAGGGCTTCGCGGAACTGGCGCAGAAGGCCTCCAGCGAGGCGGATCAACTTTTGCCGCTGGTGCACGACGAACAGGCGCGGAGTGCGCTGGCTACCATTCGCGGCGGAATCCAAGAATGGCAGCGCACGTTTCAACATTATCTGGAGCTGATTTCCACGGGCAATTTCGCGGATGCCCACGAATTGGTGAAGGGGAGCATGGAGCCGCTGAGGGACCAAATCGATACAGCGGCCAATCAATTCGAAGTAGAACAGGCCAAGTTACGGACGTCTTCGAAAGCCGCGGCCGCGAGCAGCGTATCGCGATCCCACTGGATCACGGCGGTATTGCTTGGAATCAGCCTGATCTGCGGAGCGTTCCTGGTGCTGGTGATTCGGCAGATCAATGGTGTGCTGCGGGAATACGCGGGCGAGTTAAGAGATGGCGCCGGCCGGGTGTCCGAAGAGGCGGGACAGGTTCGCCAGGCCAGCCAGACATTGAAGCAGGGCGCGTCCGATCAGGCGGCATCGATTGAGGAAACGTCGGCTTCGAGTGAGCAAGTGGCGGCGGCAGCGCACCAAAACGCGGAACACTCCGCCCAGGCCTGCCAACTGGTGCAAAACGTCCGGCAGGAGATGGGCAAGACCAACGGTGTGTTAGATCAAACCAGGCAGGCCATGAACCAGATCGGTGAATCGAGCGAGAGCATTTCGAAAATCATCAAGGTGATCGATGAGATCGCGTTTCAAACCAACCTGCTGGCGCTGAATGCGGCCGTGGAAGCGGCGCGCGCAGGCGAAGCCGGAATGGGGTTCGCCGTCGTGGCGGACGAAGTCCGGGGATTGGCGCAACGCTGCACCACAGCGGCGCGGGACACGGCCAGCCTGATTGAAGAATCCATCGCGCGTTCCCGCCAAGGCAAAGAGCGGCTGGATGAGCTGACCTTGCACATTCGCTCCATCGCGCAAGGGACCGAAGCGGTGACCGCTCTGGCGGAGCAGGTTCAGACCGGCAGCTTGGAGCAGGAACGGGCGATGCAGGAGATCGGCACAGCTTTGCTGCGTATGCAATCGGTCACGGAAAAGACCGCCGCCAATGCGGAACAAAGCGCCGACACGGGAGAGCGGCTGAACGCGGAGTCGAATGCGCTGCGCGGCGTGGTGGAAGGCTTGGATGCTTTGGTGGGAGGCTCCCGCTAACGCAACAAATCCGGCCGGCGGCCTTGGACGTCCTCCCGGTACGTCCGGAGCAGTTCGGCCACGCTCCACGCCTGTGCGAAGCAGCCGCCAGGGCGATGCGGAGCGTCGCCGTCGAATACTTCTGAAATCTGGCCTAAGCCAGCTTCCAGCAGATGCGCGCGCAAGGGGTCCAGAAAGCGATCGGCGCGCTGCCGCGCTTCTTCCGTGTTCCCATGCACCTTCACATAAGAAGTCAGAAATGGGCCGGCCAGCCAGGGCCAAACCGTGCCTTGATGATACGCGCTGTCCCGGCTGCGAGGATCGCCCTGGTAGCGTCCGCGGTAATTTGGATCGCGTGGCGAGAGCGTTCGCAAGCCGTAAGGCGTCAGCAATTCCCATTCGACGACGTCCACCACATGCGACGCTTGCTCACCAATTAGCAGTGGATAGGGCAGGCTGACCGCGAAAATTTGATTGGGCCTGAGAGATGCGTCGGGCGGCCCGCCGTCTGGAATCACATCGTAGAGGCAGCCCATCGCGTTGTTCCAGAACACCTGGGTGAACCGCTCCCGGGCGCGATCCGCCAGGGCCGTGTAGCGGACGCAAGCCGCGGCATCGCCGAACACCGACGCCAGATGGCCCATCACGCGCACGGCGTTGTGCCACAGGGCCTGAATCTCCACCGGCTTGCCTTGACGCGGCGTAACCACGCGGCCATCCACCTTGGCGTCCATCCAGGTAAGCTGCACTCCCGGCTCACCGGCGTGGAGCAAGCCATCCGAATCCAGATGAATGCCGTAGCGGGTTCCCCGTTCGTGCCAGCCGATGATGCCGGTGAGCGGCTGGTACAGCTCGGCACGGACGAAAGCGTAATCACCTGTGTAGCGGAGAAATTCATGCACTGCATGGAACATCCAGAGCGTCGCGTCTACTGTGTTGTATTCGGGTGTCTCGCCGGAATCGGGAAAACGGTTCGGCAACATCCCGCGATCAAGGCTGCGCGTGAAGCCTCGGAGTATATTACGCGCATCGTCATAGCGGCCCGTGACGAGCGTGAGGCCGGGCAGCGAGATCATGGTGTCGCGGCCCCAATCGGAGAACCACGGATAACCCGCGATAACGGACTTCTGACCGCCTCGGGCGACGATAAACTGATCGGCCGCGGAGGTGAGGATCTCCGCGAGTGGATCGCCCGGGGGAGAAGCGCGGATAACGTCGGCGTGGCGCCAAATCTCAGCCGCCTGAAGCTCCCCGGCCTCGATGGTAGCGTGGGGCAGAATTGACGCGACGATCACCGCCGATGAGTTTGCCGCCAGGTCGAAGCGCAGTGCGAACGGGCTGTAGAGGTCTTCGAGCGAATCCAGGCCGCGTTCCCGTTCGCGCTCATATTCGAAGTTGTAGAACCAGACGCCCGCCGTATCGATGGCTGCGGAGTTATGAGCGAAATAGAGGCTGGGCAGCCCCGGATAGGGCGTGATGATCGCCATTCCCTCCCGCACGGCTACCTCGCGCCGGATCGCGTTGTTGGCGTGGGTGGTGCTGTGGTAATCGCGAAAGGCAATCAGCGGGCGAACTTCGAGCGAACAGGCGCGGCCGCGCAAATCGCCCATCAGCTCATACTGCACGACGACGGTGTTTTCCCCATGAACCAGGAAGACTGTTTTCTCGAGTTGGACATCGCCGCAGCGGTAACGGAAGACCGGGAATGGGTCCAGGCGGAAGGAGACAAGATACTCGAAGCCGCGAGGATGGATGACATCCTGGTATTGATTGGCGCTGAGTTCGAAGCGCTGACCCTGCAGCACCAGCGTCTCTTCCAGCTTCGAAAGCAGCACTACACGGCCGACCGGTGGCCGGGTGGCGGCGGTGAGCAGCGCGTGGTAGCGCCGCGTGTTCCATCCGGGGATCGTGGAACAGGCGAACCCGCCGATGCCATTGGTTTCCAGCCACTCGCGCGAGGAGGCTTCCTCTGGATCGCCGCAAATGGAGCGATCGAACTCGATGGGCAGTGTCATGGAGTTTTGAGCGTCCTTCCATTGTCCCCGAATTGCCCAATGTTAAACTTGGCGTCATGCCGTCGTTCGCAGGCTCGGTTCTGGTGGTTGCCGCCGCCTCCTTGACTTGTTTGATGGCACAGCCGCGCTACACCAGTGACGGCCAATTAATGCTCCCGAACGATTATCGCGAGTGGGTGTTCGTGAGTACCGGATTCGGAATGTCCTACAGTCCGCCCGCGGGGCACGGCGGCTCGCCTGCGTTCTTCAATGTGTTCGCGAACCCGGCGGCTTACCGCTCGTTCGTCAAGACCGGCACGTGGCCGGAGCGAACAATGCTACTGCTGGAGTTGAGGGCATCGGCCAGCAAGGGATCCATCATTCGCGATGGCTATTATCAAGGCGAGCTTCTCGGGATCGAAGGGGAAGTAAAGGACCGGAGCAGGTTTTCCGGCAACGGTTGGGCGTTTTTCGCCTTTTCCAAATCAAGCACCGGAATAATGCAGCCGCGCACCCAGGATTGCTATAGCTGCCACCTGGAAGATGGCGCGGTGGACAATACTTTTGTGCAGTTTTATCCGGTGCTGCTTGGGATCGCGAAGCAAAAGGGCACGCTGACGCCGACGTACCTGCATGATTCAGCCGGCTGCTCGGTAGATTCAAACCCGCCGTTCCACCAGGCTCCGGACGAAATCATCCGGGTCGAATCGATCCAGCGCCGGTATCGGAAACGTTGCGGCGGCATCGAAGACGGCTTGGTCCAACCCCGCGCGGCGTTGCCACGGAGCCAGCAAGCCCTGGGCGAGCATCGCGTCGAGCAATGCGCTGCGGAGCGACACTGCGATCACATTTGCTCCTGGAGCACATGCTTCTGCCAGCAGCGCGACGCTGACGGACGACCGCGGTGTGGGAACTTCGGAGTTTTGCACGAATTGCTCCCGCAACTTGTGCGAAAGCTCGGAAACGCCGCGAAGATCTTGGGGATCGACCGCCGGAACCGGCTCGCCCGCCAGGAAAGCGGAAAAGCTAGCCCCTGTTAAATCCAAACCTTCTCGGCGGGCACGCCGCGCTTGCACATCTCGCACGCAGCAGCGTCTTTGTAATACGTCGCGTCAAGCTGCGCCAGGTAGTAGAGCGGCAGCGGACTAAAGTCGACGGTTTTCGGCGTCGGCTGGTAGAGGATCACCGCCATTCCCACCACTTCGGCGCCAGTGGATTCCACCAGGCGCTTGAGCTCGGCCAGGTTGCGGCCAGATCGCAGGATGTCGTCCACGAGCAGCACTTTTTCCCTGGCTTCTGCTCCAGATACTGGCGGAATAGCATGGGGCCGCGCTCTTCCCGGCGATCGGCCCAATAGACCTGGTGCGCGCGCAACGCTTCGCAGACGCCATAGGCCACCGGCAGGCCGCCGGTGTCGGGAGAAACAATGGAGAGCTCAGGGATCATGGCACGAATCTCCGTGTTGGCTCGCAGCAGGCGGCTGAGACCAACGCTCAACACCTTGGCGTGCTGGTAGTAGCGCATCGCCAGTTGTACTTGCACGTATTCGGTGGCGTGCAATCCGTTGGGATATTCGAAATGTCCGTCTCGGATCGCGCCGGTGCGTCGCAACAGGGCGACCACTTCTTCTTGGGTTGGGACCAGGTGCATAGCTTTCCCTATTGTTGCGCGATTATCGGGCCAAACGCCGGGACGAGTGCCGGCTCGGCAGCGCACGCGTGCGCATGCCACGCTATGATGGTTCTTTAGACGGTAGTTTTAGAAGGAGCCCGGTTCCATGCAGAATTCAGTTCTAGTGCCCATGGTTGTGGAGCAGACCTCGCGCGGCGAGCGCGCGTTTGATATCTATTCGCGCCTGCTCAAGGAAAACATCATTTTCCTGGGCACTCCCATTGACGACAACGTCGCCAATTTGATCATCGCGCAGATGCTGTTCCTGGCTGCCGAAGATCCGGAAAAAGATATTTCGCTGTACATCAACTCGCCGGGTGGGTCCATCACGGCCGGCCTGGCCATTTTGGACACCATGAATTTGGTGGAGCCGGACATCGTGACCTATTGCGTGGGACAAGCCGCTTCGATGGCGGCTGTGTTGCTGGCCTGCGGCACCAAAGGCAAACGCTACAGCCTGCCGCATTCCCGCATTCTGATTCATCAGCCTTCCATGAGCGGACTGGGCGGACAAGCCACCGATATCGACATTTACGCGCGCGAGATCCTGCGCATGCGCGAATCGCTGAATCAGATTCTGGCCAACGCCACTGGCCAGGGCGTGGAGCGCATCGCGCGCGACGTGGATCGCGATTACATCCTGGAGCCCGATTCGGCGCTCGAATACGGGATCATCGATCGCATCATCGAAAGCCGCGCGCTGCAACCGGTTCCCACGCGTTGATCCGTGCCGGCTTGTTATCGGGTGTGTTTGCGGCGATTGCGGCGCACGCGCAGCTGATTCCCGCCGGATCGCCCGTGCCGCAAACCACGCTTCCGCCCGTGGTGTTTATCAATGGGTATCAGTTCGAAGGCTGTCCGAGTACTTTTGCCGGCACCTTCGGGATCGCCGATCAAGTGCTGCAGGCCAATGGCGAGGTGAGCCTGTTCTTCAGCACGTGCAGTTTGCCATCCAGCGCAACCATCGAGGATCTCGCCGCCTCGTTCGGGACTTTCCTGGCGGGTTTGAAATACACCGACGGCTCACCGGTAGAGACGGTGGATGTTGTGGCTCACAGTATGGGCGGGTTGGTGCTGCGGGCCTATTTGAGCGGCAAACAGGATACGGCCGGCGTGTTTCAACCACCAGCAGCCACGCATGTTCGCAAAGCGATCTTCCTCGCGACGCCGCATTTCGGAACACCGATCGCCTCGCTGGTGCCACTCATCGCCGTTCAGGTGGAGGAAATGTCCAGTGGTAGTGCGTTTGTGTTTGATTTGGGCACCTGGAACGACGCCACCGACGACCTCCGCGGCGTGGACGCCATTGCAGCCGTGGGCAATGCAGGTACGGGTCTGCTGACCGGCACGGCCGGATTTGATGACGGCGTGGTGCCTCTGACCAGCGGTTCGCTGCGGTTCTATGGGCCTGGCCGCACGCGTGTCCTCCCGTATTGTCACATCGGGGCCGGCGGCTTAATTAGCGACGTCGGTTTGTGCCCGGGCAGCGCAAAGGGAATTGCGGACATCGATTCGGCGATGCACGATTCGGCGCAGATGATTGTTTCCTTCCTGAATGGGACAAACGCTTGGCAAAGCGTTGGAACGGCCGCGGAGAGCGATCCGTTTCTTTCGGTGGACGGCGGTCTGATCATCTCCGCGGCGAGCCCAACCGATTCGACCTTGGCCATCGAGAGCGCCAGCGCCGCCCTACCTAGCTCGACAAAGACGCTCGGCATTTCCGCCGACGGGCTGGCATTCACGGATCTCATACCGGCCGGTTCCATAAGTCTGAATATCACCTCTCCAGCTTCCCCCCACGGAATGTTTCTTATCGGCGATACTTTCTCGCTGCCTGCTGGAGGGACTGAACCCTACACGGCCACCGGGGGGGCCTGGATCGCTCGCGTGTTATCCGCGGCCGCGCCTCTCTTTCCGCTCGAACTTGCTCCGCGTATGTTGATTGCGATCTACGGTTCCAATTTGGCGGGCGCCACGCAGTCTCCGGTTCAATCCACCGATGCGCAGGTGCTGGTTAATGGATCCGCTATACCGCTGACTTATGCTTCGGCTGATCAGATCAACGCTGTGTTGCCAGCGACTGTATCGGGTCTGGCGCAACTCACGGTACAGAGCGGTGAGGGCAACTATACTATCAATATCTTCGTCGGAGTCGCCGCGCCGGCGATCTTCACGCAGGATTCCTCGGGAACCGGTCCGGCATCCGCGCTCAAAGCCACGGATCAGAGCCTGGTGACAGCCAGCAATCCGCTGCACCCCGGCGATTCGGTGGAACTGTACGCCACGGGACTCGGTCTGACAAGCCCTACGAATGGATTCGACGTCGCGGTTCAGCAGCCTACGGTGACGGTCGGCGGAGTGGCGTGCCCTGTGACGTTTGCCGGTGCCGCGCCGAACTACGTGGGCCTGGATCAGATCAACTGTACGATCCCAGCGGGGCTGGCATCGAGCGCGACCGTATCGGTTGTGGTCACGTCCGGCGACCGAACCAGCAACACCGGCACACTCGCCATCCAATAATCGCGGCGCTAACTAAATCTGCATCGTCGCCGGCTGCCGGATTTCCATGCAGCCTTTTCCCGTCGGCAGCATTTTGCCCGGGTTGAAGCGGCATTCAGGATCGAACAGATTCTTGAACCGCGCGATCATGTCGACCGTTTCGCCGGTGAATTGCTCGCCGATCAGCTCCATTTTCTCCATGCCGACTCCGTGCTCACCGGTGATAGACCCGCCATGCGCGATGCAGAAGCGCAGAATCTCATCGCCCGCTGCTTTCGCGCGCTCCAGTTCTCCCGGCTTGTGGTGATTGAACAGGATGATGGGATGCAGATTGCCGTCGCCCGCGTGGAAAATATTGCTGATGGTGAGGCCGTACTTTTCGGCGATCCGTTGAATCTCACGCAGCGTGGGCGCCACTTTGGTACGCGGCACCACGCCATCTTGGACGTAGTATGACGGGCTCACGCGGCCTACCGCGCCGAAGGCATTCTTGCGGCCTTTCCACAGCAGGTCGCGCTCCGCCGCCGATCGCGCAATGCGAACCTCGCGCGCACGGCAGCACTTGCAAGCGTCTTCGATCTGGCGCACCTGCTCTTCCACCATCTCCTTCAAGCCTTCCAGCTCGATCAACAACACGGCCGCCGCGTCCATGGGATAACCCGCGTGCGTGGCTTCTTCCACCATGCGCAGCATCACGCCGTCCAGCATCTCGACGGCCGCCGGAGTGATGGTGCGCGCCGTGATCTCGGCCACCGAATCCGCGCAATCATCCACCGTGTCGTAAATCACCAGCAGCGTCTTCACTAGCTCGGGCTGCCGCATCAAACGCACGGTGATGCTAGTAACCAGCACCATGGTGCCTTCTGAACCCGTGAGCAGACCAGTCAGGTCGTAACCAGGCTGATCCGGCGCACGACCGCCCACCGTCATGGGCGTTCCGTCGGGCAGAACGGTCTGGATACCAAGCACGTGATTCGTCGTGACCCCATACGCCAGCGTGTGCGGGCCTCCCGCGTTCTCCGATACATTGCCGCCGATGGTGCAGGCCTTCTGGCTGGAGGGATCGGGCGCGTAGAAATATCCATCGCGCTCCACGGCCTGCGTGATTTCGAGATTCACCACACCAGGCTCCAGCACCGCGCGCTCGTTCGCCAAATCGATTTCGACAATCCGGTTCATGCGCGCGAACGAGATCACGATCCCGCCGGCGCGAGCGATCACGCCCCCGCTGAGTCCGGTGCCCGCGCCTCGTCCAACGATGGGAATGCTATATTCGCGGGCAATCTGCACGAGCGCCACCACTTGTTCGGCGGTTTGCGGGAACGCGACCAGGTCCGGCTTGGCTTTGTCGACGCTGCCGTCATATTCATAAAGCGCCAAGTCTTCCGGCCGGTCCAGATAGCCGCGCGGCCCGAGAAGCTTATCGACCTGGTGGAGCGCGTCGGAAGCGATCATGCAAGTTCCTTATCGGGCAGAAGCCGATCGAGCAAATCATTTACCTTCAGGTACCGCGCCCATTTTCTCATGTACATGCGATCCAAGAGCGTCCCTGGCACCGAACAAATGCCCAGAACATCATTCCACTGCCGGTCCGATTGTTCTCCGCCCGCCCTATACCACGCCAGCTTCGCGAGAATCGTATCCTCGGCGGTTGCAACGGAACATCCGATGGCCTCTCCATCTCCCAGCGCTACCTGCTGGATCTTGGAACGCGAAAGTTGCGTTTCGAAGTAAGGATCTCCCGCCGCGGGAAAAATGTCGAACTTGTAGCCGCTTAGGAAATGGATCAGGTTGAAGGGGCGCCCGTGCTTTAGCGCTTCTTTCATGGTCTCGGCATCGGCGTAGAAGGTTCCAGCCAAACCGGAAACCAGAGGCGCGATGTGTTCCTCGCGTACGGCGGCCACAATATCGACATCATTCGTGGAGCGAAAAATACCGTGCAGCGAGCCTCCCAGCATATACGGGATCGCCAGACGGTTGAGCGTATCCACCAGTTCCCGCAGCGCTCTCTGGACCGCCATCAACTCGCATTGTCCGGATCCCAGCCATACACGCGCCGCATTGTTTCCCGATCCAGACGATGCGCGGTCACCCGCAGAAAGATCTCGCGATCGGTGGCCTGGGGATGAAGCTGCCGCTCACGCGCTTCCGAGAGGCTTCGCAGCAGTTCATTCTGCTCGAATACGGCCTGGATTTTTTCGGCGGGGCTCATGCTTCGTTGTCGCGCGAGAAACACCTCGAACGCTTTCGCTCCGGTATCGGAATACCAATCGTGCTTTTGCATCACACCTTGACGCATTACAACAGCGACTTCACGAAGTTCACCAGCTCCGGATCCATCCAGGAAATTGCCTGACCGTCGCGCTCTGGCAGACCCGCGTACTTGCGCACCACCTTGCCGTTCCGATCGATGATGTAGCTCTCGGGAATCTTGTAGGTGCCGTATCGATAGCTCAGATTCTCCTGCGGATCGCGCGCTGTGGGATAAGACACATCGAAGCGCTTCACGAAATTCAGGTACGCCTGTTCGTTGCGATCCACGCTGACGCCCAGCACAACAACGCCGGCATTCTTGAATGTTTTGGCGAATTCGTTGAGCGACGGCGCCTCTTCCACGCATGGCGCGCACCAACTCGCCCAGAAATTGAGCACCAGAACCTTTCCGCCGAAGCTCCGCGGCGACACCTGATCGCCGGCGCTGGTGGTGATGGTGAAGTTCGGAGCCGTGTCACCGACACCGACAATGTGCTCCTGCATGGACCACACGACCACGAAGCCGAGCGCCACGAGCAGCGCGGCGATAATACCTTTGATGGCTAAATCTACTTTGGAATGAGTCATTTCTAGAGCCTCCTGCGGGGCCCTTCTTCTATAATATAAGAGTATCCCGTTGGAGAGGTTTCGCATCACATAAGAGGACCATGTTACTAACGCGCCGAGCAGAGTTCTCCGCGTCGCACGTGTGTGCACGAATGGCGTTGACGCCGGAGCAAAACGCAGATCTTTATGGGCCCGCGGCGAACCCCAATGGGCATGGGCATAACTACGTTCTAGAAGTGACTCTGGAAGGGGAACCCGACCCGATCACCGGGATGGTTTTCGACCTGAGGCGACTGAAAGAGTTGATTCAGCAGGCGGTGATCGATCCCATGGATCATCGCTTTCTCAACTATGAGGTGCCTCCCTTCGACAAGATTGTTCCGACCGCCGAGAACGTCGCTACGGAGATCTGGCGCCGGCTGGAACCACATTTCACAGCGGGCCGGGCCCGTTTAAACAACATTCGGCTGTACGAGACTGAGGATCTGTACGTGGATTATGCAGGAGAGCGCCCGTAATGCGAGTCACGCGCCGTTATCGGTTCGCGGCGTCGCACCGCCTGAGTCTGGCTGCGTTCAGCGAGGATGAAAACCGCGAGTTATATGGCAAGTGCAGCAACCCTTATGGCCATGGGCATGACTACGTGTTGGACGTAACGGCGGGGGGGCCGGTGAATCCTGTGTCCGGACTGGTGGTGCACATTCCGGCGTTAGATCGGTTGGTTTCCGAAGAGGTGCTGCGAGATTTTGATCACCGCTATATGAACGCTGACCTGGGGGAATTCAAGACGTTGGTGCCGACCTCGGAAAATATTATCCGGGTGATTGAAGACCGGCTGCTGGCTCGCTGGCCTGCTGTATTTCCAGGCGAAGGGCCGCGTCTGGAGGGGATTCGGTTGCGGGAGACCAAGCGAAACGCATTCGAACTGAATCATAACGACCACTATGAAAAATAAGACATCCGCTGTGAAAGTGATGCCGCAACAGGACGATGAGTCGATTACCGAGCTCATGCAGAAGCTGCTGCTGAAGATCGGCGAAGACCCGGAGCGGCCGGGATTGGTCCGCACGCCGGAGCGCGCCGAGAAGGCCCTGCGTTTTCTCACCAGCGGCTACGATACCGACGTCCAAAGTATCGTCAACGGCGCTCTGTTCGAAGAGAAGTGCGACGAGATGGTGGTTGTCAAGGACATCGAGTTTTACAGCATGTGCGAGCATCATCTGCTGCCGTTCTTCGGCACCATGCACGTGGCGTATCTCCCCAACAACAGCGTGATCGGGTTAAGCAAAATTCCTCGTATCGTGGATATGTTCGCGCGCCGTCTGCAATTGCAGGAACGCTTGACTCACCAGGTAGCCGAGACGCTCAACGAAGTGCTGCGCCCCAAAGGGGTCGGCGTGATCTGCGAAGCCCGCCACTTCTGCATGATGATGCGCGGGGTAGAGAAGCAGCATTCGGGAACGGTCACCAGCGCCATGCTGGGCGGCTTTCGCGAGCGCAAGGAAACACGCGATGAGTTTCTCTCGCTGGTGTCGGCGCGAAATCACCCGTTCTACTAAGAAACGCGCAAAACGGAGTGCGGCGCGAAGCAGTCCCCTCCTCTTTTGTGGTGCGCACCGCACCCTTTGCGCTGCTAAAGGAACGCGCAAAATGGAGTGCGGCGCGAAGCAGTTCCTGGCCTGTTTTGTTGTGCGCACCGCACCCTTTGCGCTGCTAAAGAAACGCGCAAAACGGAGTGCGGCTGGAAACGGCTACAATCAAGCTGAATGATTAAGAACTTTCGCGACTTCGAAGCTGGGCCCGACCCGTTCGGCCGCACGTGGCAGGTATACTTTCGCTGGCTCCAGACCGGCATTTCCATTCGCCACGCCGATACGGTTGACGTGAAATTCGGAGTCAGCACCAGCGGTGAGCCGTCCGAGGAACGCGTGATTGCGCTGCCGCACCCGGTGCTGCTGGCCCTGAGCGAGAAGCTCGGCCATCCCCTCACCGACACCTGGTGCCTGAAGCTTGCGGCACTGCATTTGAAGCATATGCTGCGCAGTGGCGAGGATATGGAAAAGACACTGGTGACGCCGCAGCCCGAGGAAATCGAAGAGTACGCGCGCGAACTCGAAGAGTCGCTGGCCGCAAAGAAGTAGATTGTGCGTGGATCATCTGTTCGTCTACGGAACTCTCCGGCGCGGCTCCCCTAACGAATTCGCCCGAATGCTCGCGGATCGGGCGCAGCTGTTAGGAGCGGCACGCGTGTCCGGGCGCTTGCATGATCTCGGACTTTATCCTGGCGCGGTTCCTTCCGCTCAATCGGGCCAGTGGATCCACGGCGAAGTTCTACAGTTCGAAGATTCCGAGCTTCTGTCATCGCTCGACGAATATGAAGGCGCTGAATTCAAACGCGCGATGGTATCGGTACAGATGGAAGACGGCGTCGGAGTCGTTCAATGCTGGATCTATTGGTACGCAGGAGCGCCTGCCGGCCGCGTGATCGCCTCCGGCGACTGGCTAAAACGCTAGTTCAGGAAATAGGTGCGGTACAACGTGTCTCGCTGCTTGGGGATGAAGCCGGCGTCACGAATCAAGCGCCGCAGCTCCTCTTCACTCGCGCGATTGTGGGCGCCCGCGGCGGACACCACGTTCTCTTCGATCATGATGCTGCCCACGTCGTTTCCGCCGAAGCGCAGGCCCAACTGACAAGTCTTCAGCCCCGGCGTCACCCAGGACGACTGAATATTCTGGATGTTTTCGAAGTACAGCCGTGAGAGCGCGAGCATCTTGAGATACTCCACCGCCGTCGCTTCCTGCTTCACGAACTTGCCGAGCGAGGTATTCTCGCGCTGGAAGGACCAGGGGATGAACGCCGTGAATCCGCCCGTGTCTTCCTGAATCTGGCGCACGATATCGAAATGATTCATGCGCTGTTCGATGGTTTCGCCGCAGCCGAACATCATGGTGGCGGTGGTGCGCATGCCGAGCGAATGAGCGATGCGGTGCACATCGATCCAATCCTGCGCCGAGGACTTCAACCGGCTGATCCGGCGCCGCACATCGTCGTCCAGAATCTCGGCGCCGCCGCCGGGAATGGATTCCAGGCCGGCATCGCGCAGGCGCGCGATGGTATCACGCAGGCTCAAACCGCTGACCTCGGCAATGTTGACGATCTCGGGCGCGGAGAAACAATGGTTCCAGATTTTGTCCCCGAAACGATCCTTGATCGATCGCAACAGATCCTCGTACCACTCGATCTTCAGGTCGGGATGCAGTCCGCCTTGCATCAAGATGCCGGTGCCGCCCAGATCGATGGTCTCCTGAATTTTGTCGAAGATCACGTCCTTGGAGTGGACATAGCCTTCCTTGTGGCCCATGGGCCGGTAGAAAGCGCAGAAGCTGCAGTACTCGGTACAGAAATTGGTGTAGTTGATGTTGCGATCGATGATGTAGCTGACCACCCCGTGAGGATGCAGCTTGCGGCGGACCTCGTCGGCGGCCATGCCGATGCCGATCAAATCGTCGCTGTTGTATAAGTCGATGGCTTCCTGCCGCGTCATCATGCCGATACTTTTCTCCCCTCCACGGGCGCACGGAGCTCTGAAGCATATTGTAGGAAAGTCTTCAGCCCCGCGTACTCCCGGTCCCCCAGTTCGAACACGATGTTGTCGCGCAAATACGTTCGAGCCAGATCCTCTGAGACCCCCACCTTGGCGTACTCAGACCGTGCAATGTCGGCGATGTGTTCCATTCCAAAATGCATCGAGTCCAGGAACGGCTTAGGATCCTGCGCGGGCAACTCGCCGCGCGCGGCCCACACGGCGAACACCATCGGCAGCCCGGTCATCTGGACCCATTCGGCGCCGAGATCGAGCACGTGGAACGGCAAATTCGCGGGATCGAGAACCAGCGCGGCGTCGCCGATAATCAGCGCGGCATCGGCATGCTCCAACATCGAAGGCAAATGCGGCGCCTGCGATCGAACCGTCGGCTCAACGCCGTATTTCCGGGCCAGAATAACGCGGCTGAGGGCCGCCGAGGTTCGTGAAGTTGAATCCGTAGCCAGCTTGCGGATTTCGCCGTAGGGCACTTTCGAGATCAGAAAAATGCTGCGCACCGGACCGTGACAGGCGATCCCCGCGCCTGCGAATGATATCGAGCTTCTGCCGGTTCAATTCCACAGCCGGCACGATGCCGATATCGGCCAGGCCCGATTGCAGGCGATCGGCGCATTCCGCCGGGATCGCAAAGGAAAGATCGAAGAGCCCGCGCTGCTCGCCGTGCTGCATGCCCCACACCAGCGGGGCTGTGTTGAGATAACTGACTACCGAAACGCGCGGTTTTGTAGCGGGTGTCAAGCAACCAGTCTAGCAGGAGACGATGCTTCGATCACGATACCTAGGGTGACGAGGAAGGATTTGCAGGAGTTGTCGCGAATCCGGTTGCGCGAAGCAAAAACCCTCGCGCGGGCGGGCATGAGCGACGGCGCTTATTATCTTGCTGGCTACTGCGTAGAAAGCGCCCTGAAAGCATGCATCGCGAAGTTAACGCAGCGACACGAGTTTCCCAATAAAGAGCGGACCCAGCAAAGCTATGGCCACAAGTTCGGAGAATTGTTGAAGGCAGCCGTGTTAGAGCAAGCGCATCGCGAAGAGGCGCAGCGAGATTCGGCCTTTTTTGAGACACTCGAATGTCGTACAATTGTGGTCGCCGGACCGGCGTTACCTCCTCAACGACGCAACCGCTGCGAGGGAGCTTATCGAAGCCGTCAGCAACCCAAAGCATGGAGTCCTCCGATGGATGAAACTGCACTGGTAAGCGTCGAAGTCGACAGAGGGGCGAGAATCTTGAATATTCTCGATCACGCCGGACTGCAGGTGAAAGTCGCGATGTGGGCTTTCTTAGGGGAATACGATGAATGGCGCCTCGTTTTGTCTTCTCCAGAATTTGACGACGGAGATGCTGCAGGCGCGTACGGACTGCTGCACAAGGCTCTGAACGCCGCTCATTTTCCTTTGGAGTAAACTCCAACTGTGGTCATCTTGCGCACAAGTGATCCTTTCATCAAGGCTCTTCGAAAAATCTTTGCGAGAGTCAAGAGCGTTGAAGGCATGCGACTGGGCGGGCAAACGATCGGAAATCGCTTTCTCGAAGACGCCTATGTCTACCGCATCTCCTGACCGTTTCTACTTGTTGCCCTGGCCCTTCTTCTTCGGTGCGTCCACCGTCACCCTGACCGCGGTTAGACTGAGATCCACCTCCTCGGTCGCATCCACGGTGACCGGCGTCTCAATATCGATATCCGATGGCTTAATCGACTGAGTACCCTTGAAGAACTTGGTCTTATGCGAGCGGTGGATCGAAACAATTTGACCCTCGTCTGTTTCGATCGTAATTTCTTTGCTGCTCAGATCCTTGAGCTTGCCGTGGAACGATCCGGCTACGTCTTTGTACGATCCCGGATGCGGGGTCCCCGGAATGATGGCGCGGCGCGGGTAATACTGTGCGGCCAGCAGCGCTGGCAGCACCAGCCCCCGGAATACGCCAATTCGGACCAGCTTCGACATCTCGTGCTTACTGTGCGCGCCTCGCATTCGGACCGCGGAAGCGCCCCTGCTGTAATGTTAACCCGGCGGGAAGCTCAAAGAGCGTCTCGGCCGGCTCTGCCGTTGAAATGTTACTCAGTTGGTAGGTACTGGTGCCGTTGCGCGGATCGGTGCGCGAGCTTTGGATGACAATCTGCAAGTCAGGCGAATAAAGCCGAGTGGACGTGGTTGTAATCGGCTGCGCGTTGCCGAGCTTCCCGGCTGGAATGGTGGTTACAGTTTGCGTGCACTCCGCCGCGAAGGAAGTACCGGAGATGGGTTGCGACGCGCAGGCAGTCTGAACCCGATTCGGATTCGCGGGACGGGTAGAGGTGGGCGGTGCGCTGCCGGCAGGCGGAGTCTTGATAGTGAACTGGCGGTACGTACTATTCTGCGCGTTGATGACATATTCGACGCCTGCCACCGGATCGCTGATCATGATGGTTTCGGGCGTCGCGCTGCACGCTGAGGAATTGCGAGTTTCTTCGCGCCGCGTTCGGCCGGAGCTATCGCGATACACCTTGACGCAGTTCGACTCGTTGATCTTGTCGCCGTCGCTGAGCGTCCGCATCGATGTCGTCACTCCGACGCCGGAATAGGGTTCATTGGTGACTACTTTGCCTTGAAACATGCCCCGAAATCCGCGTTGGAAATTCCCACCGGGCCGTTGCGCCAGCGCCACTGCGCTCAGACCGAGCAGGGCGATAAAACATAACTTCATGCGTTTCGTTTGACTCCTTCACTCTTGATTCACCCGCAGACGCCCCAAAAGTTCCAAAGAAACGAATGAAACCCCGCCGATTTGAGAAGCGTCTCTTCACCAATCTTTAGTCAATCGTCAGGGAGTGGGAGCGAGGCGCAATTTTGACATGGCTGCGAGTTGGGCTCATTTGTTTCTGCACGGCCTGGGTCCTGCCTGCGCAGAACACAGCCTCAAACACGGCGTCCACCGATGACGAGCCGGTCTACGACCTGGGCCCCGGCATCACTCCCCCGCGAGTGATTAAGCAGGTGAATCCGCAGTATCCAACCACCCGTGGCGTGAAGGCCGTGGGTTCGGTGATCATCGCACTAGTGGTCAGTTCCAAAGGCTTCCCGAAAAACCCTCGCGTGGTGAAAGGGCTCGACAAAGACTTAGACCAAAGCGCGGTGGAAGCGGTGAAGGAATGGCGTTTTGCGCCCGCGCAGAAGAACGGCAAGGCAATCGCCGTTCGTGTGAGCCTGCAGATTCAGTTTCACGATATGTAGTCCTGCTATCGTTCACCGAAGCTGTAGCCCACCCAGACCATGGCTTCGGGCGCCGCGTCGCTGCCGAACTGATTGGTAAGGCCCGGTACGTAGTGAAAATCAAAAGCAGGACGGACAAAAATATGGTCGGTCAGGAAAATTTGCACGCCGACTCCGACATTTACGTCGAAGTGATTTGCGCTTCCAACCGGTTCGGTGGAAGTGCTGCAGACCGCCGTTCCCACGCAACCACTCTGCGTGTACGCGAAACTGGTCCGCGCGCCGCCAATTCCGCCCTCCAATTGCAGAGACACACGCTTGGTCGTAATTGGCGCGTAGATACCATTCACGTCGTAAAACGTCTGGCGGGAGGACAGCGGTCCATAGGTCTCGCGCGAGGGCTGCAGACTAGCCTGGAACCCGGCGCCAAAATGTTTGTATAACATCAGGTCGCCGCCAAATCCCAAAAAGAGTCCGTTCAAGCTTGGGCAGCGACTCGCAATTCGGGTCGCTCGAATTCGGAATACAGGAGCCGAAAGCATTCAGCGAGCTGGCATTATCGATGCCGCTGCTATTTGCGCTATCCCACGCGCTTCCAAATCCAAGATTGACATCAAACGCCGTCTGGGCGTTGACGAACGACGCTCCAGACAGCAAAAGGGCTGCCCCAGCGAGACTCCATTGAACGATCGACATATGCCGTGTAGACGGCACTTGTTAGAAACGCGTTTCACGTTACGCCCAATGTAACTTGGCTTCGTTATTCGGCTCTGCGCAAGAATCTGACGGGACCCCCATTTTTATTGGGGCTGGGCAGAGACAGGTTCCCGGAGCCACGAACCGCTTTGACTTCCGCAACTGCGTGATCATCAATGTTTATCGGCTTCCAAGGAGAATCCGCCTGCACAGACAGGGCACCTCGAAAACGCCGGGTGAGGCCGCCCAAAGCCACTTCACCGGAGCCGAGTCCGGCGAGGAGAAGAAGGTGAGCGCTCTCCACAGTGGCTGGCTACAACGCCGGTGCCGCCAACGCCCAACGCTCCTTCGAGGGCCCACGGACAGGCCTCAAACGCTCTGGATTCAAGGTCTTCCATGAGATCCTCAGCCGTACAGGCTCCGCTGAAGGTACGACTACCTTGCCAGTTTCAGCGACGCCCTCCGCAAAACCGACGCCTGGCGACCGGACCGACAAACTGTCGAATTCCCCGAACAGGCCGGAAGCACGACCCCCCCCGCCAATCGGGCACTTCGTCAGATTCCTGCTCAGAGCCCGTTATTCGAGTTCTATATCCCGAACATGCGACGAATTGGAATGATATTACGATCTGTCCCGCTAAAAGACAAAACATTACAAACCGGGCCGATGCGTCTCGCGTCTACACTCATCCCGGCAGCAACTCGCCCGACGCAAGCCCTAAAATCCGCCTTGCGGACGATAACCGGGCCGGGCGCGAACGCGGTACTTCTTGCCGATATCCGTGACGATTTCCACGTTGATCTTGCGGAAGCCGTCATTGGGATTGGGCTGCGGATAATACGTGATGGTGTAGCTGTTGCCCAGATCCTCGCGAATGGATTCGAACGCCTCCACCTGCTTCTGCCAGGTCTTGGCGAAATAGGCTTTGCCTCCGGTGCGCGTGGAGATGCGCTTGAAGACGTTGCTCGACATGGGATCTTTGCTGACGTCGTTGGTGGAGATGACGTAGATGGGAATGCCATCGTCCTCGGCCACGGCGCGCACATCATCCGGAGCGATGAGGCTGGCATTATCCGGTCCGTTCGAAAACACGATGATCACTTTGCGGCCCGGAACCTTAGCGGCATCGCGCAAGGTGAGCAGCAGGCCGTTGTACAGCGCGGCGTCGTCGCCGGCCACGGCTTTGCGCAGGCCGAAGATGGCGTCATCGCGGTCGTGCGTGAGCGGCGCTGGCCGTGAAAGATTGCGGCTGAAGGTATAGACCGCCACCGAATCCGTTTTGTCCAGGCCGCGCACGAAATCCGCAATCGCATCGGAAGCGTAGACAAATCCGCGATACATGTAGTTGCTGGTATCGAAGAGCACAAACACGTTGGTGCCGACGAAAGCATCCGACCGAACTTCGGGAGCCGACCCATCCGCGGGCGTCACCGCGGCAGCCTCGGAAGCCGTCAGCGGCCGCGTGGTCCCGTTGTCCAACACTTGGACCGGCGGCTTGTTGCCTTCTCCAAAGGTATTGATCTTTTGCGGGATGCTATCTTCCGTCAAACGAAAATCGCTGGGCTTCAGCCCATTGATGTAGTGGCCCTTGCTATCGGTGACCGTGAAACTCAGGACCACCATGTCCACTTTGACGCGAAAAGTGGGCCGCTGTTCCGGGCGCCTTGTTCCTGGGCCCGCGCTTCGGGAGAAAGACCGCCAGCGATCCCGCCAGCATGATTGCGGCGCCACCGGCGACGGCAGCGCCCATGAGTACTCGACGATTGAACTTCAAGACTGCCCTCCGAAATATGAAACGATTAAAAACCGCTCGACGCTGTCACACCCTTGCGCGACTTCTCGCGCGCTTCATCGCCTACCAGCCGGAGCGAACGCAGCAGCGCGGGCCAATCTTCCAGGTTGGTGGCGAAAATTTGCTCCACCGTCTGGCGCGTCCAATCCGGGAACCAAAACATTCAACTCCGACGGCGAAAGATACAATTGGTCCGCCAGAGCAGCGTAATACAGTAAATTCGACTCCCAGCTCTCGGCCAGAATACGGCTCGAATAACCCATTAAAGTCGGGAAACGTTCGCAATCCCAGCAGTTCGGGTGAATAGGAATTGGTCAGCGTCGGCTTGGGCGTCCCAAAAGCGTGCGAAACGGTCTCGTAGTTCAACTGCCGCGGCAATTCGGCCGCTTCTCTGCCAACTTCCGTGGCCAGCGGATCGGTTTTATCGGCCGGCAAAACGTCTCTGGCGATGGCGAACAGTTCGGACGGCATCACGTTGTCGAGCGCGGCCTTGGCTTGGCCTGCCTCCAGCAACGCACGCACGTGAGCCACGCGGGCAGGCATGGCATATTGGCCGAGCGCATCTAAAACCGTCTGTCTCCGATCGGCATTGACGGCGCTTTCCGCCACTATCGTTTGGGCATAATCCATGTGCAAGGCTACCCAGTGCAATTGCCCGGGAGTGACGTTCCACCAGCGCGGGACGGTAGCGGTGAGAAGGAGCTGGGGCACCAGATCGCCCCAAATCAGCGCCTGCTCGCGCGACGGAATCAGGAAATTTTGCTCGGCTTCGGCCAGGGCGTAAGGCAGACTCACCAGCGATCCGATCAGTTTTCCGCCCGCACTGGTGGGCCAGCCGCTTCCCAGCACCTCTGTATCTTTCCAGGTGCCGTTGGTTCCCTGGACGCCGATAAAGTCGTGGCTCCGAACGAACAGCGGATTAGCGTAGAGGACCTGCGCACCCGGTGGTGCGTAATGCACATAATTCAAGCCCATCAGGGTATCGCGCAGGAAGGGCGCCATCAGGGGCCTGATTTCGTCCAGCTTCTTGGGATCGGTACCGGCTCGCTCGATAAACGCCCGTAGGTTGAGTTTTCTTTCCGCTTCGATGTGCTTTTCCGGCCAATACCCAAAGCTAAGGGCGCTCCTCTCGGCGCCGCTCAGCGAGGTGCGCGGGAGCTGAATCTCAGAGATCCGCGCCGCCGTTTTGGTGATCAGCGTGTTGTTGGCCTTTTCACCTTTCGCCACGCTTTCCAACTCGTCAACCAAGTCGAAAATCGAGGAAAGCGAGATCAGCCGCTGCGCCTCGAAGATCCGGATCATATCTTCCACCAGTTGGTTGTGCGCGTCGGAGGCGTCAGGTTGCGACGTACCGGCCAGCAGGTCGAGCATGCGATCCTGCGCGGTGCCCCCAGCGGGCGATTTGGCCGCCGCCAGCAGTGTCTGCACGCCCTCGCGTCCTCCGTCGAACACTTCGCCTTCATTCTTCACTTTGGAAAAACGCGCGAGAATCGCCGCTAGTGTGCGATCTTCGTCGGAGGGTGCAATGGAGCCTTGCCGGCAGAATATCTGCCAAAGGCCCACCAGGGACTGCAAAGTCCCGGCGGCGTCCGATCGCAGGCCCAGATCGTGGATCTGATCGACAGCGGCCGCGGTGTCGAGAAATTGATTGATGGTTGCGTTCGAAACTTCGGATCCTTCGGCGAACAGCGAATACTGAGCGCCGAAGGAGCGAAACTCGCGCGCCATCCGATTCGCGGTGTTCGGATCGAGCGGTGTCTGGCGGTGGCGGTCCACATCGCTCAGCGCCATAAAAATCTTCAGCGGCTCGTTCTGCGCCGCCTTGCGGCAAAGGCCGAACAGCGCCTCAATCACATCGTCGGGATCCTTCCAGTTAGCCGCGTCGTGGCTGAGCTTCGCGTCGTACTTGCCGCTACCGGAAGGATGTTCCACGAACAAAGTGCGCCAGACATCCAAGCTCCCCGGGATATGCGGCTTGCCGTTGTCATCCATGCGCAGCCGCGCGGTCAACAGCATCATGTCGGTGTTGGAGCGGAACACCGGGCGGGCAGGGCCGGGACTGGTTACTTTCCCCCGAATCGCCGCGTAGAACCGCTTCAGGCGTTCCGGCTCGGTCAGATAATTCTGAACGGGGCCGTTGGCGGGATTGTCGGAAATTCGAGCCAGTGCGTCGAAGTAGCTGGCCAGCCAGCCGTCGTCCCGCATGATCAGGCGTTCGAAAAACGAGCCCGGCTTATCGGGAGAAGCTCCCACCAGGTCCGCCCACGCTTTTTCCGAGCGGGCGCCCCCTGGCACCACGGCTCTGCCATTCCGAACCTGAAACATCCCGCCATAGAAATCCAGAACATGCGCAAAGGCCCTTATTTTTTGGACATTCGTGCTCTTGCGCAGCTCTTCGGAAACAGTGGGATCTAACTTCGATAGCGCCAGGTATAACCTGCAAAGCGAAGGATCGCCGAGGAAAGAATCGATGAACTCGGCGCCCTGCCGGTCTTTCGCGGACAGCCAGTAGTCTTCCGTGTAGAGAATCGGGACTTGGGTGGGCTTGAAATCGTATACAAAAGGCCGGTTGGTGCGCAGGTCCTGTTCGAGTTCGGCGAGCGGAAAGCCGGAATCGATGGTCAGGAAGGCGCGCGAGGCGTTGAGAGTTTCCAGCACCACTTCGCTGCCGCAGCCCCCGCGCATTCGATATCCAAGGATTCGCAGCAGTTCGCCGGTCTGGGTTGAATCGCAAGTGGCTACCTTGATGGCTCCGCTCGAGTCCGCGAGTTTCTCCAGCTCGCGAGCCTGCGAAAGATAACGAACCACCAGTTTCAAGTATTCAGTCTGCTCCAGCACGTCGTTACTGCCGGAGGCTTGATAGCCGTTGGTGACTACATTGCGGGCCAGCGCGGGCAACACGTCGTCAGGGCTGGTTTCAGGCGCCAGAGCGGCCATGCGCGCGAAGGAACGCAGCGGCCCCGGGATGGCAATGATTTGCGGTTTTATGCCGGAAATCGCGGAAAGCGGCGGAAGACTGAAGTCGCGGCCTCCGTCGCTCCGATATTGCTCCACATCACGTTGCGCCGCATTCCGATCGCCCGCCAGCAGATCCAGGATCACCATGCGGCGTGCGGCTAACTCGCGCTGCTCGCCGCGAGCGGAGTCCCGCACTTTTTCGTAAGCCTCACGCGCCGCCGGATCGCGGTGCCGATCCAGAAATTGCGCGTAGGCTAGCCTGGCGTCCGCCGCGCCCGTTTGCGCCGCGTGCTGCAGGTAATCGCGCGCTTCAACCGCGTCGCCTTTGCTTTCCATCTGCCAGGCGCGAGCCGCAAAATCGTCGGCCGCCCCGGCCACACCAGGACAAAATCCCACAAGAGAAATGAATGCCGTTAGAAAGGCTTTCATGGAGGGTATATTCCTTTCCCGTCCCGCTCTTGGCTAATTACTGTAGCACTGGCGGGAGGAGGCGTGCTGGGAGGGCCTTAGGCTTTCAAGCATGTGTTGATTCTCGGAGAGGCTGCGAGCCCAATTGACGCTCCAGATCGGTCGCCTCATCAATAAACGTGGTTTGACTCAGGCCCAAGCTGCCAAAATGCTGGGCGTAACGCAGCCGCATGTGTCTTTGCTGATGCGCAACCGCGGCGGAACATTCTCGGTTGGCCGTTTGATCGATTTCCTGACGGACCTCGGTCAGGATGTAGAGATTACCGCACGCCCCACGCGCAAGCAACACGGGGAGGTGCCGGTTGCGCGTGGGCTGACGCCGGTCTACGCGAGCGCCAGTGAAATCTGGAGTGTCCGCTCCGGCTTCGCTAGTGGTCTTTCGGCCCGGCTTGGCCTGCTTCCGGCTGGATGCGCAAACGGTTTTCGAGAATCCGGACCAGATTCTGTAATTCATCGGCGCGGGCGCGTTCCTTGCCGAGGTCCTCTTTCAACTGCGTGATTTGTTGCTGGAGCGCGTCTTGGCCGGCAGCGGGCGGAGCCGGTGCATTGGCGGGCAGCGGGTTGCTGGGCGTTGGGTTGGCGGGCAGAAGTTGAGGCGGCTGCGTGGGGGCGGGAGGCAGGCTGAAGACCGGTGCAATCAGTCTTGCGGAATCATGAATCGGGTCGCCGTTGGCGGGATGGACGGTCATCTCGAAGCTGACATCGCGCGATTGCGGCAGATAGGACATTTTGCCCGCACGCAGTTGATCGCTGCTGAGCGACACCTGGGAGCTCTTGCCGCCATCGTTGATCTCAATCTCAGCTCCGTCTGAATCGCGAATGGCGCGGGAATTGGCATTCCATGCGAGTTGCACGGTCTGGGCTTCTCCCAACGCGCGAAGAGCGATGGAATCGTGAGGGGACGACGCGCGCCGCTGGTAGAGCAGGAATGCGGCGATCGCGAGCGCCAGCAGGATGGGTACGGCCCACAACCAGCGCTCGCGCGTGGGGACTCTCTCGTCCATTTCAAAGCTGAGTGATGGCACGAATGGCGTTGAAATTTCCTGCGGGTCCACGGACTCAAAGCCGCTGACCTCGGGCATAGGCCGTTGCTCTCGGAAGGCTGTTTGGACGGGTTGTACGCTCAAGGCCGCTTCCACGGTTGGCGCCGGTTGCACGATGGGCGGCGGCAGGCTTGAAGCGGCTTGTACGCTCGGAGATTGCACCGTCCGGGCCGGCGGCTCACTGGGCGGTGGTTGCAGCGTGGGTGCCGGTGAAGCGATTGCGGGCGGCGGCAGGGTTGAAGCGGCTTGTACGCTCGGAGATTGCACCGTCCGGACCGGCGGCTCACTGGGCGGCGGTTGCAGCGTGGGTGCGGGTGAAGCGATTGGGGGCGGCGGCAGGGTTGAAGCGGCTGGTGCGCTCGGAGATTGCACCGTCTGGGCCGGTGGCTCACCGGGCGGCGGTTGCAGCGTGGGTGCCGGTGAAGCGATTGCGGGCGGCGGCAGGGTCAAGCGGCTGGTGCGCTCGGAGATTGCACCGTCTGGGCCGGTGGGGTGCTAAGAGCGAGGTACAACGGCTCGGCACCGGGAACTCTGGCGGCAGCGGCTGAGTCAATCGAGCCCAGATGCAGCGGCTCCAAATCAAAGCACTGATAGCTGGCCTCCGACATTACTTTGTCCTCGGCTTCCCGTACAAAGAAACCCGCCTGCGCTCGCCCGCTCCCTTTCGGACAGATCACCAGCGTCACTTGCCACGCTTCCGGACAAAAGCCGTTATAAATCTCCAGATCCGAAGGCGACAAGGAAACGCTGCCACGCGCGTGAGCCACGAACCAGCCAACCGGACGAAGATCTTTCAAATCGGGGTTCTGCCTGGCCACCTCCAGTTGCACGGCCAGGTTCATGCGATCGTTATAGGACAAGAGCAGGCCCGGCCCTTGCGTGTGGTCGCAAGCAATCGGCCGCCAGGTAAGGATGCGGATCAGGTCGTCGCGCCGCGTTCCAAAAAGGATGCCCCCCACTTCATCTCCGCCATGGGAAAGCTGTAACAACTCGTTACATGAGAAGGCGCGGATCTCCTCCATAACTTCCAACGGGTATTCGATCGCCCGCGGGAATTGCGGAACGCGCCAGGAAGCAAATTGGAATTGAGGGCCAAGTTCTTGTACTGGCATGATAGAGAAAAGTTCCTAGTCTATTAGTTCCCAGTTTATTCAGGTTCAGGGCGGGGGCATTGGGATCGTCATCCTGGTCGTCCGGGTCTTCGTGCAAGTGATAATAATACGTGATCCCGCCCATGGCGATGCAAAAAAGTAGAATGCCCGCGAACCAGCTTATGGTACGGCGCGTCCAAACGTTCGGTTGTTCTACAATACCGGCGGTAAAACGGACGCAACACCACGCCAAGCCCACGATACATGCCAGCTTGGTGTACCAAGGCATAAGATCGAGATGACCTTCGCCCCCCACCTCGCTCCAGAGACTGATAATGGCAATCAACGCAATAAGGAATTCCGACAGCATAGGCCAGGCGCAGCCACGATGGATTCACAGAAGACCGAGTCGACGCAGACAGGAGCAGCGGATACCGGAGCCATCACAGGCAGCTTCCGCCGGGATTCCTCGGCGGTCCGCGCCTCAAGTCGATTCGGATCACTGGATTCACTTCACTTCCCAACGTATCATGTTCTGCTTTCCCGTCACGATCTTTCTCAGCGCCTTTCTTCTGTTCCAAGTGCAGCCCATGATCGGGCGCTACATCCTGCCCTGGTTTGGCGGCGGGCCCGCTGTTTGGACCGTCTGCCTGCTGTTCTTCCAGGCTTGTTTGCTGGCTGGTTACGCCTACGCGCACTGGCTGGGCTCGCTCGCGAACGTACGGGTTCAGGCGGGTGTTCACATCGGATTGCTCCTGGCCTCGCTGGCGTTCCTGCCCCTGCATCCCAACGCGGCGATTTGGAAGCCGGCTTCGCCCGCCGATCCTTCCGGCCGGATATTACTTTTGCTCACTGTGACGGTGGGAGGTCCGTACCTGTTGTTGTCGGCGACGGCGCCGCTGGTGCAGCGTTGGTTTACGATAGGCGATCCGCAAAAATCACCCTGGCGATTGTATGCGCTTTCCAATTTCGGATCCTTTCTGGCCTTGCTGAGTTATCCCTTCGTATTCGAGCCGATACTGCGGCTGCACACGCAAGGCTCCATTTGGTCCGGTCTGTACCTGGTGTTCGCGGTGCTCTGCGGATGCACCGCGTGGCGATTGCGGTCCCTCCGGCTCCAGGCAACCCCGGCGAGCGATCCGGAATCCGCCCCGCGCCCCACCACCGGGACCGTGCTGTTCTGGCTCGGGCTCTCCGCCTGCGGCTCCACGCTGCTGGTGTCCACAACCAATCAAATCTCGCAGGACATCGCGGTCAGTCCTTTTTTGTGGGTAGCCGCGCTCGCCATTTATCTGCTCACGTTCGTGCTCGCCTTTGAAAGCGACCGGTTCTACCGGCGAACGCTATTCGCCATCGCGGCCGGTCTCGCGGCTCCCCTGGCCTGCGCGCTTCCCAGCGTGTCGATTGGGCTGTCGTTGCGCTTGCAGCTGGTGGTCTATCTGATTGCTCTGTTCGTGACGTGCATGATCTGCCAGGGCGAGCTGGCGCGATCGCGGCCGTCGCCGCGTTACCTCACAACCTTTTACTTGACCATCGCCGCCGGCGGCGCCCTGGGCGGCGTTTTCGTCGCCTTGATCGCGCCGCGGTTTTTCACCGAATTCAGTGAATATCAGATCGGATTAGCAGCCACCTGTTTGCTCGGCTTCGCGGGATGGCTGCGAACCGGTGCGCTGGCTCAATGGACCAGCCGCAATTTCGCCGTGCGCCTGCCTTTGATGGCCTTGTTGATCGGCGGATTGACTGCGATGGTGGCCACCGTGACGAACGGCAAACAAGGCGCTGTGGTGAGCGCGCGGAACTTCTACGGCATCCTGCGGGTGATGGCGCGCGAAGACGGCAACGGGCAGTTTCGCGAACTGCAACACGGCCGCACCCGGCACGGTTTTCAATATCTGCAAGCGTCGCGAAAAGATTGGCCGACCTCCTACTATGGCCCGCACAGCGGCATCGCCACCGCGCTCAACGCTATCGACAAGCCCAACCGGCGGATCGGCGTGGTGGGTTTGGGAGCCGGTACGCTGGCGGCGTGGGGACGCCAGGGCGATACGTTTCGCTTCTACGAAATCAATCCCGATGTGGAGCGGATCGCGCGGACCTGGTTTTCGTTCCTGAGCGACTCGAAAGCACGAACCGAAGTTGTTTTGGGCGACGGCCGGGTACAACTGGAACGGGAATTAGCCGCTGGACGTTCGGGGGATTTCGACCTGATCGCAGTGGACGCCTTTTCGAGCGACACCATACCAATGCATCTGCTGACGGCGGAATGCGCGGACATCTACCGGCGGCGGCTGGCGCCGGGCGGCGTGCTCGCGCTGCACATTTCCAACCGGGCGCTCAATCTTGATCCGGTGGCGCGGGGGATGGCGCGCTATCTGGGATGGACTGCGGTGCAGATCATCTCTGGAGACGATCCCGACACGGGTGAGAGCAGCTCGCGCTGGGTTTTAATGACGTCGAACCAGGATTTCCTCGAAAGGGCGGGACTCTCGCATCAACTCTCCGGATGGAGCAACCGCGCTCCCATCACCTGGACTGACGACTTCGCCAGCTTGTGGCATGTGGTGAAGTTCTGAACGCACTGCCGCAGTGTAAAATGAGTTGCACGCGGTTGTAACGTGCCTGGAGGCGACAAATTCCGTCCCTCTCGCGCGTCTCATTCGGTGGAGAAGCCATGAAAAACTTCCTGATCGGATTGGTGCTGGGCGTCCTGTTCTGCGGCCTGATCCTGCTGGTCCTGGTGTTTGCCGCTGTTCGTTTCGCCGGATCGTTCGCGAACCGTCCCGTGAGCGTCGCAGACGGCTCCACGCTGGTTCTGGACCTGGAAGGCGATGTTCCGGAGCGCCTGCCGGCTCAGATCCCGATTCCGCTCCTGCAGAGCCAGACAGCCCTGTCGCTGGAGCAGGTTTGGGATATGTTTCATCGGGCTGCCTCCGACTCGCGCATTCGCGGCGTACTCTTTGAGCCGCGCGGTTTGGATATCGGCTGGGGCAAGATGGAGGAAATCCACGACGACATCGTTCAGTTCAGGAAATCCGGCAAGCCCGTCATCACTTATTTACGCGGTCCAACGGCGCGCGAATATTATCTGGCAGCCGCCACCGACAAAATCTTCATTTCACCGGAAGACTCGCTCGATCTGAAGGGCCTGGCCGCCGAATCCCTGTTCTTCAAGCAGACGCTCGACAAGCTGGGGGTCAACGCCGAAGTAATCCACGCGGGCAAATATAAGGACGCCGGTAACATGCTCACCCGAACCTCCATGACGCCCGAGACGCGCGAGCAGTTGAACGCGATCCTGGATCAATACTATGGCAACCTGATCGCGACGGTGTCCGAAGGGCGCAAAAAGCAGCCCGACGCGGTGCGCGCGCTGATCGACGACGGTCCGTTTCTCGCGAAGGACGCGGTCTCCGATGGTCTCATCGATTCGCTGGGCTACGAGGATCAGGCCGTCGGCGAAATGCAAAGCCGCCTGAAGCAGAGCGAGCTGAAAAGAATTTCGGCCAATGCCTATGTCAGGGGTCAAAACTCCGTGACCGCCGGCGGACGCAGGGTCGCACTCATCGTGGGACAGGGGATGATCACGGCGGGCACGGGAAACGAGACGGCCGACGATGAGGGCTTCACCGGAACGGGCTTCATCAAACTGCTGAAGCAAGTGGAAAATGACTCGTCGATCCAGGGCGTGATCATGCGCATCGATTCTCCCGGTGGCGATGCCGTAGCCTCCGACGACATTCTGCATGAGGCCAGGAATCTGAGCAAGAAAAAGCCGCTGGTGATTTCGATGGGCGACGAAGCGGCCTCGGGCGGATATTACGTCGCCTCCACGGGCGATCCCATCATCGCCTATCCCAACACCCTGACCGGCTCCATTGGCGTGATTTTCGCGAAATTCACGCTGCACGGGCTGTTCGACAAGGTGGGCGTGGACGCGCAGTTACTAACCCGCGGCCGTTACGCGGACATCGATTCCGAATACCAACCCCTCAGTTCCGCCGCGCGCCAGAAGCTTACTGGCCAGATCGATGCTTTTTACCAGGCGTTCGTCAGCAACGTAGCCGACGGCCGGAAAAAACGATACGATCAGATTGAGGCACTGGCCCAGGGACGCGTCTGGACGGGCGCCGCTGCCAAGGGCAATGGGTTGGTGGATCAGTTGGGCGGCCTGGACCGGGCCGTGGAAGTCCTGAAGCAGCAGGCGCACATGTCGACCTCCGAACGGGTTACGCTGGTGCCCTACCCCGGACGCCGGAGCATCTTCGAACTGCTGTTCAGCCGGGCTGACCCTACGGCCGAAGTCCAGATGCGCTTGGAAAAAATACTGGGTAAGCTTCCGTTAGAGGCGCTTTCCGAGCGAGGCTTTTTAAAAATAATGCCTTATTCCATCACCGTGCACTAGCTTGGGCAACGCTCGGCAGGGGCGCTGTCTAGGCGGTCGCCGGAATAGGCTTCCTCTAATCGAGCGAGTTGGTTCAGGATGGCTAACTTTTCCAGGTCTGGCAGGCGATGCTCAAACCATTGAAAATACGTACGGAATGCTCGCAGCACTCGCGCCGCCCGGGCTCTGTCCCGCTCCAGAAGGGCGCTCCGCAGATTCTCCTGAATGAATCGGCTTCGGATTACATCGACGTCCATTAGGAGCGCTCCGCTAGCTTGCCAAGCAGTTCGGAGTCCACAAATCGGGAAGATGAAATCAGACAGATTTATGAAGGCAGCGTGTAGTTTCGTGGACAATATTTACCACAATGTCAAATTTGATCCGGTAATATTCGCCTAGGGCCCGCTCGGGGGTTCACACGAGCGGCCGCGATCCAACAAGTACTACTCTGTCATAACCGGATGCGGATCAGAGAGTTACAGACGAATGGCCGCCCCGGAGACTTGGTACGTGCGAGGCTCTGGTCAGGGGCCAAACGTTCTATAGTGTTTCACTGATTTCCATCTAAGGTTAGGAGTGGGAAGTAGGCAATATGGAAATTCGGCACGATCTACGGCGTCACGACAGGCGGGCTTGCGACCAGAACATCACGGTTCTATGGCGTGACTTGCATGGCCAGGACAAATTTGTGAATGCGAAGGCTTTGGATATTAGTGAGCTGGGGCTGCGATTGCAGATGCCGGAGGAACTGCCGCGGCAGGCTTACTTAGCGCTCAAGGCCGCCAGGCTGGGCCTGGTGGGAAACGCTTCGGTGCGGCACTGCGCGCGGCTTGGGGGCTCTAAGTTTTCGATCGGTGTTGAGTTTACGGCCGGTCTACATTGGGCGCCGAAGGATTAGGATCGTCCCGCTGTTAAACTGAAGGTTCGCATGGCGGAGCAGGGTCCTCTTCGGCTGATCGTCGGAATCACGGGCGCGACGGGCGCGGTCTTTGGAGTCCGTCTGCTGGAGGTCTTAGCGCGCCGGACCGATGTGGAAACGCATCTGATCGTCAGCAAGTGGGGCGCGCACACGCTGGCTGAAGAAACAACTTATTCGCTGGACCGAGTGCGGCAAATGGCGAATTATTCCTATCCTCCCCAGGATCAGGGCGCGCCGGTCTCGAGCGGCTCGTTCCTGACGTCGGGGATGGTGATTGCGCCGTGCAGCGCGCGAACGCTGGCGGCCATTGCCACTGGCCAGGGCGATAACCTGATCCACCGGGCGGCCGATGTAGTCCTGAAGGAGCGCCGCAAGCTGGTACTGCTGGTGCGCGAGACGCCGCTCCACGAAATCCATCTGGAGAACATGCTGAAGCTTTCGCGGATGGGCGCGATAATCCTTCCGCCGGTTCCGGCGTTCTATAATCATCCGCAATCGGTGGACGCGCTGGTGGATCACGTGGTGATGCGCACGCTCGATCAGTTCGGCATCCACATGGATCTCGCCGAACGCTGGGGCGCTGAAGAAGCCGTCCCTATGCGCCCCGCTTCGCTTTGAGTTCGGCAAGAAGCCGGTTGACCTCGTCTTCCTTTTCAAGTGACGCCAGCCGGTCCTCCATAGAATCTCCGCTTAGCTCGGCCTTGGCCTGGCTCAGCGCTTCATCGCGCTGCACCTTGCCCTTCATGCGGTCGAACGCATCGGCGCTGGATGCATTGCCCATTGCGAGGCGAGCGTCGCCGGCTTTGTTCAACGCGCGGGCGCGGCGATGCTGGGCGATCAGCACGTCGCTTTTTGCTTCGGCCTCGGCCAGCTTTTGCTCTAGCTTGCGCAGTGCCGATTTGAGGTTCTCCACCTGCACCGTCTGGTCGGCCACCTGGTCCCCGAAGTTCTCAGCCAGGGACTTATAGCTGAGCGATCGCTCAATAGCTGCTCGCGCCAGATCGTCCTCCTTTTTATCCACGGCCAGTTCGGCCTTCCGAACCCACTCGGCCGATTTCTCCTGGTTCTCCTTCTGTTTCTTTTCGAGCAAATGCTGGTCGGCGATCGCGATCGCCACCTGCGTCTTCACTTGCAGCAGTTGATTCTGCATGTCGAGGATCACTTGTTTGATCATCTTTTCGGGCTCCTCGGCCTTGTCGATGATGTCGTTGAGATTCGCCCGGACTAGCGTAGCTACGCGCTCCAAAAGTGCCATGATCTAACTCCTTATGTATTCGCGACGGTTCCCGAGCCATTGCCTGGTTTGGGGGCCTTGTCGCCGATGGTTCTGACTTTTCCAAGTAGTTCGGACATCTGCATGCCCGATAATGTTTCAAACAATGCGGGAATCTGCGCCGCAATCTTCGTGAGATCGCCTGTGATTTTGTGCATTCCCGCCGCGTCGCCATCGCCGGTGGAAACGATTGTGATCTTATCGATGTTCGCGAGCGGCGAGGCGAGAGCGCGCACCACTTCCGGCAAGGCGCTGATCAGCTTGTCGACCACCGCCGCCTGGTTCCATTCCTGATAGGCCTCGGCTTTCACGCTCATAGCCTTGGCCTCCGCCTCGCCTTTTTTCAGAATGATCTCTGCCTCGGCTTCGCCCTGCGAGCGGATGGCAGCGGCGTGGCCTTCGGCTTCCGCCGTAAGCCTCGACTTCTCGGCGCCGGCCAGCGCTTCAATACGGCCGCGTTCGATTTCAGCCTGCTTGAGAATGGTGGCGATCAGCTCATTCTCGCGGCGCTTGATTTCCGCTTCCTGAACTCTGGTCTCCTGCTCCTTCTGGACTATTTGTATCTTGACCTGTTCGGCGATCACCTGCTGCTGCATGATATTGGCCTGAATGTCGTAGGCTTTGTCGGCCTGCGCCTGCTGCCTCTTGGTGGCTTCCACATAAGTGGCCCGCTTGATTTCCAGATCCCGATTCGCCTCGGCCTGCTTGGCCTGCGACAGCGTTTCGGCGAGCACGCGCTCCTGATCGGCCAGCGACTTCGCCACCGCGGCCGCCCGCATTGCCTCTGCTCGTTTGATGGCGGTATCGCGCTCGGCTTCGGCCGTTGCCACATCGGCATCGCGCTTGATGCGAGCCACGTCGGGACGGCCCATGTTGGAGATGTAATCGTTTTTGTCGCGAACTTCTTTGATGGTGAAAGAAATCACTTCCAGGCCCATCTTGCTCAAGTCGTCCGCGCAAGTGCCGCGCATGCGGTCGCCCACCATCTCCGGTTCCTTCACAATCTGCTCCACGGAAAGCTGGCCGATAATGCCGCGCAAGTGGCCTTCCATGACTAGCCGGATCAAGGCCTCACGGGCCTGATCGGTCTTGGTGAGGAACTGCTCCGATGCCGTCTTGATGGATTCCGGATCGGACTTCACCTTGATCTGCGCCACGGCCTCTACCGTGACCGCCACGCCCTGCTTGGTGTAAAGATCCTGCTGCGGCGCCACGTCGAAGGACATCAACTGCAGCGACAACTCGTGGCAGCTTTCGATCATGGGAAAGATCACGGTGCCGTGCCCTTTCACGATGCGAGTGCCGCGGAAGCCGTAGACTACAAGCGCTTCGTGCGGGCCCGCCTTGCGGTAGAGCCGGGCGAACATTGCCATCAGGAACATGACGACCAGGACCATCAGTCCGGCCATCGTGAGTATCTCCACTGGGAGCCGCATGCTAATTCTCCTTTTTCGACTCGCTGATTTCTTCCCAAGCCCGAACATAGGCAATGCCGCGCTCGAAACGCGTGACCACTACCTCGATGCCCTTGGCGATCGGCCGGCCGTCTTCACTTCTGGCGCTGGCGGACCGCCGGACACCGTCCTGTGAAAAGATCATTTCTCCGGTGCCGTTTTCGCGCACCGTGCTGCTCAGCCTCCCGAGCACGCCCACCATCTCGTAGTCGGCGGGATCCAAATCCCGGTCGTATTTCAACAGCACTTTGAACAAAAACCAGAAAACGATCGCCGCGCCGGCCAGTCCGCTCAATACCGCCAGCCCCAGCGCCAGCACCGCCCACAAGCTGGAATAGCGGCTGAGCAGGTATCCCACGCCTCCGAACCATGCCAGAAACGCCGCGATGGTTCCGAAGTTGATGGGCGACGCCGAAGATCCCTTGCCGCCGGGGCCATGTGCGGGATGCGCGTGCAGTCCTTTGGGCAGATGCAGGTGCGAGTGCGAGGAACCGGCCAGGAACGAGAGCAAACTGCACAAGAAGCCGACGCAAAAGCAAAAGAGATAGAAATTTTCCCAACTCATATGGCTTTTCTCCTTTGAGAGGAGTGAGGCTCGGATCTCAGGACCTGGAAGAGACGATCCGCCAGGCCGGGCGTATCCAAAATCGATTCCAGCAACAGCAGGCATTTGCGCGAATCTTCGTGCATGGCCAGACTCAGGAGCGCGCGGCCTACCTGAGGGTCGCGCGAAAATCGCTCGGCGCCGCCGATCAGCCACAGATCCAGCTGATCCTCGCCCACCCGCACATCGGACATCAGCTCAGTGTGAAAACCTTCCGGATCGTCCACCAGGTAGCCCGGATGGACCTTAAAGAAGCGCGCCAGCAGCATGCGTGTCCCATTGGTTAGATGCGGACGGCTGCCGCTTTCAATCTGCGACAGATAGGACTGGCTGAAGGATTGTTTCAGCTCGCTTTTGATGGCGCGGACGATTTCCTGTTGGGTCATTTCGCGGCCCAGCCCGCGCAGCGTGCCTTCCACTTCCCGGAGATAGCGCAGCTTCTCGCCGAGCCTCATATTGCAATCCGCAATCAGAATATCGCAATTAGCAATCGGGCGTCAAGGCCAGAAAGTACCGACTGACCCACGACCGGCTGGATATTACCGATTCGGATTGGGAATTGCGAGCGCGGTACCGGAGACGGGCCCCTTGTAGATCGGTTTCAGGCTGGTCCAGAGGGCCGTATTTTGATCTTCAACGGTGGCTGCATAGAACTGCCGCACACCGCCCACTCCGTCCCTTTGGACGGGCAGCAGCCAGGTGGCGTGGCGGACATCGCGATAGTAATTCAGCGCCGGTTCCAGCACCCAGGAAATACCCAGACGGATCTGGCCGGGGGGCTTAGGGGCTTTTTCCAGCGCCTCGAAGATCCGCTTGGTGTCGGCGTCATAACGCCAGATGAGAAAGCTTTTCACGTTCCATTGGGCCGCGAATTCGACGGCGAAGGACGCAAACACGATGGCAACGGCACATCCGATCCAGCGTGGAAATCCCGGGCGTTCGACCAGCAATCGCGCGAGTCCCAGAGCGGCAAAGGTGCTCAGCGGTATGAAGTAAATCCCCGTTCGATCCTCCGGATAAGGGATGCCGGCCACCAGACGCGCGACGATCAGCAGAATCGCCGATCCCACAGCGGCGACTGATGCCAGCAGGGTTGCCAACTCCACCATCGAGCGTGTTTTTTTGGCGATCGAGTTGGACATCAGCAGGGCAACGATGAAAGCGGCCAGAACGATGGCGGGAAGAAAAATGAGTGCGACATTCGCCGAGATCCGTTCGACTTTTTGCAGCGCGCCGGTGCTCCCATAAGCAAACGAGCTGTCCACCAAGTCCCGCAAACTTTGCATCGCTGTGGACAAGCCCGCGTAAAAGTCCCCACTACGGGCTAAATCAATGGGCGCGGCGAGTAAGAAGGCAAGCGCCAGCAGGATAACGGGAATGATGAAGTGAACGAGAGGAGCGTAGGGGCTCGATGGCTGACGCGCTGCTTCCGGATGGGATTTTCTGCTCTTTTTTTTACCTTTGGAGGGAGTCAGGGGGGCCTTGGCAATCGCGGGAGCGGGCCTTTCCACTGAGCGCACGATCAGAACGCAGAAGGCGGCGGCCAGGATAAATACCGGCATCAGAAACGTCAGATTGGTGGCTACCGCGATGGAGCATCCGAGGGCTGCCTTCCATAGCCGCTTGCGAAGGAACTGCTCGGCCACGCCGTTCGACCGATCGTCAAACCAGCACAGCATTTCATACAACGCCCAGAACAGGCCCGCCGTAGCCAGACCATATCCTCGCGCGGCGACAAAAAAGTCGAGCAGCAGCGGGTTCAGCGTGAGGGCGGCGCAACCGGTGAGAAACAGCCATCCCTGGCCCAAAACCAGTCCACACAATCGGAACACGGTCCAATAAAACCACGCGCCGGCGAGAACGGTCGGCAGCCTGATTGCAAATTCCGAAGTTCCGAAAAGCGTGATCGAGATTTTGAAAAGTACGGTTGCCAGAAAGTGGTTGTTCGCGGTGAAGGTATGGAAGATATCGGAGGCAGGCCCGGAAAGATAATATTGCCAGGTGAGCGCTTCATCGTGAACGAAGGATTGGGTGGCGGCCCGGTAGATGTTGGCCGCTAATAAGACGCTGAACAAGAGGAGCGCCGCGATGCGAAATCCGGACCTCGTCAATGCAGGCGTTCTCCCCGCGAAAGAATGAGCAGGCCGATGCAGGCCAGCAGCGTTACCAGGGTTGTCAACGCGGCGGGCACGAAATACGTGGAATGATAATCCAGCGTCAGATCTGCCTGGCCCGGCGGGACCACTACGCCGATGAGCGCGAGATCCACGGGAACCACCGGCAGGTCCCGCCCAGCCACCTTCGCGGTCCATCCGGGGAAATAAGCGTTCCCGACCCGCAGGAGGCTCGGAGTCGCGCACTGATAGTGGATGCGATAGTGGCCCGGAGTAAACTCGCGCACATCTGCGGTCCCGTGCGGGTCCTGAGCCGCCTCAGTCCCGGGAGGAACCAGCGCCTGTCGCACCGGATCTAGCGACGCGAGACGCTGCCCGATCTCCGCATCGGTTTTCACGGGAACCAGTTCCCTGGGAAAATTAGCCCGAGGAAGCGGATCAGGGATTGTGCGCACATCGCCGGTGCTGGCGTCCAGCCAGCGGCTGACGTTGAGATCCTTCCGCAACGCGGGGTTGGCGTGCATCGCGGCCACAAAGTCGGCATAACGGGATAGCTTCAACGGTCCATAGCCGTAGGTCACCTCGGTTCGACGGTCCAGGAAATGAGACATGGGCCCGAAACTTGCCAGGGCTTCGATTCCGTCAAATCGCGTGAGCGGAGGCATGCCGTTGGCCACTGCTTGCTGAAAAAGATCCTCCTTCGATCCGTACAGCTCGTTGTAACTCTGGCGTGCGTAGGCAACTGGATTCGTAGCCGACTGGTGGTAGAAGAGGTCCGCGCAAAAGAATAGTAAAACGGCCACGGGCAGCCACTGGACTGGCCATTTGCGGGCCAGTGCAGCTAATCCTGACGCAGCGAGCAACGCCAGGCCGAGTGAGGGCACAAACCAAATGTTGACCGGGGCGCGAACGCTGCTGAAACCGGGAAGGCGGGCGATCAGCAAATAGAGCCCTGCCGAGCGCCCCATCGCATACCAAATAGTGGGGACGATCAACAGCAGGCCCGCGATCCGCAGCCTGCGGTCCCACAAGCCGAAAATCGCCAGAGGAACCAGCAGAACTCCAGCGTAGAAATAGAATTGAGTGATATCCTGCGGCCCATTGTAATTGCCCGATAGGAGGCCGTAAGAATCCGGAGCGAGCAAAGTGGATAATGAGGCGAAAGAGATGAAGCCCTCCGTCCGGGTAATGGCTGCCAGTCCGGCCCGGATGGAGCCTAGCGCCAATTCCAAACCAGGGCCGGTTCCAATGGCTGAAAGCAGGGTTCCGATGACAGGAATTGCGAGGGCGATGCCCAGAATGGGTAGCCAGCGGCGCGGCTCGAAAACCACTCGCGCAACTGCGAAGAGGCCGAGGGCGAGAAAGCTATATAAGATGGTCTGAAAGTGACCGGCCAGAATCAACATACCCGCCGCGAGCCCGCCAAGAATGGTGTAGCGGAACGGGCGTGAGGCTAAAGCCAGATCGAGCAACAGTAGCAGCCACGGCATCCACGCCGCGTCTTGCAGCATGGTGGTGTGGGAGCTGTGTCCCACAAAAAAACCGGACAGCCCATAACAAAGCCCCGCCAGCACCGCGGCCGGCCGATGGCGCAGCAAGCGCCACGCCAGGAAATAGGCTCCCAGGCAAGCCAGAAACGAATGCAGCCAGTGTTCCATCACGAGCACGCGGGGAGCGACGCCGATCAGAAAGAAAGGCCAGTTCAGCGGATACCACGCCCCCACCTGTGGATCGGCAAGAAACGGATACCCGGACCACGGGTATGGCGACCAGAAGGGGATGCGTCCGGCGTGGATCTCCTGCGAGAAGTAATGCTGGACCACCTGATAGTAGTCGGCCGCATCCCACAAAATCGACGTGCCACTCGATGTCATGGGCGTCCAATAGCAGAGCAATGTCATCGCCAGAAGAATCAGGGGACCGAAGATCGGCCAGCGATCTACGGCCGGTTTTGTTTCGATTCGCCGCGCCGAGATGCGGATCTTCTTTTTTGCGACTTTTGGCATGGAATTCTTACGCAATCGCCCTAATTCGTGCCGACGACTCCCGATTGTAGCAATGGAACAAGCATGCCGTGGATCGAATAGAATGAGGCAATGGATAGGCAGCCACCGGAGATGGAAGCACTTCTCGCCACCTATCCCCGGTCCCGTCCCGCGTTGCCGCCCCGGCAGCAAGCCAGTTACGTGGAACACTATCGATCGAATCGCGGGGGCGAACGTGGACTCTCGAAAATTGTGGTTCAGCTCGAATCCTGGATGCATCGGCGGGTGGCCGAGGGCGTAACCGGCGGCGATCTGTTGGAAATCGGCGCTGGCAATTTGAATCACGTTCCCTATTTGCCGGAAGCCTGCTCCTACGATGTGGTGGAACCGTTTGAAGAGCTCTGGAAGGATAGCGCGCATCGCTCACGCGTGCGCCGCGTGTATTCCGATGTGCGGGAGATTCCGCCAAGCGCCCGCTACGATTGCATTTTTTCCGTTGCGGTGCTGGAGCATTTGACCGACCTGCCGTTCATGGTGGCCCGCTCCGGCCTGCTGCTTCGCGAGGGAGGAACCTTTCGCGCCGGATTTCCGAGCGAGGGCGGCCTATTGTGGGGACTGGCGTGGCGTTTGACCACGGGAATCGAATACCGCCTGCGGCGCGGTCTCGACTATGGAAGCATCATGCGCCACGAACACCTGAACTCCGCGAGCGAAATCCG
This sequence comes from Bryobacterales bacterium, assembly GCA_963713415.1. Taxonomy (GTDB): domain Bacteria; phylum Acidobacteriota; class Terriglobia; order Bryobacterales; family Bryobacteraceae; genus Palsa-89. Next base: position 176,846 of record CAVQLV010000005.1, read on the forward strand.
AATGCTTCTGGATTACTTCTATCAACGAGTGGAGATCTCGCGCTTCCCGTTGCCCTTCGAGCATCTCAGTTTCTACAGCACGGCAATTGCCCGAGCGCCGCGCTTGGATCGCTGCCGGAGTTTCAACGCGCTCAGAACCGAGTCGGGCGTGTTTAGCCATGAATAGCTACAGCAGGGCTGCAACCGGCAGGCCGCTGGTGAGCGTGGTGATTCCCGCCTATAACGAAGAGAACAACATCCGGGCGGTGCATGAAGCGGTTCGGTCGTCTCTGGCCGGCTGGGAGTCCTGGGAAATTATTTTCATCGATGACGGCTCGGTGGACGCGACGGCGCAACAGGTCCGCAGCCTGCGTGCCCTCGATTCCAATGTGCGATTGATTCGCTTCGGGCGCAACTTCGGACAGCAGTCGGCGTTGCTTGCTGGATTGGAAGCTGCGCGCGGAGCGGCGGTGATCACGCTCGATTGTGATTTACAGCATCCGCCTGAATTGATCCCCTGCATGCTGGAGGCTTGGCGCAACGGAGCGCCAGTGGTGCAAATGGTGCGCACCCAAACCGAGGGAGCCGGGTTCTGGAAGAGTTTGACCTCGCGCGTCTTCTATCGGTTCGTCAACCTGCTGAGCGAGACTCCTGTGGTAAGCGGGGCGGCCGATTATCAGCTTCTGGATCGGGCGGTAGTGGACGCCGTTCTGAGGTTCAGGGATCGTTATCCGTTCCTCCGCGGGCTGGTGGGTTGGCTGGGCTTTCCCGCCACCAGGATCGAGTATGCCGCGCCGAAGCGGAAGGCCGGAACGAGTGGATACACACTTGGAAAGATGTTTCGCTTATCGCTGCAGGCGGTGATGGGGCTTTCCTCCAAGCCCCTGCGGCTGTCGTTTTATTTCGGACTTTTGACCGCGGTCTTTTGCGTTCTCTATGCCGCGTTCGCGGTTGTGGCCTTGGCCGCGGGCAAGGCGGTGCAGGGCTGGACATCGGTGATTGTGATGGTCACGTTCCTGGGCGCGGTGCAGTTGGTTTCCATCGGGATCGTCGGCGAGTATATTGCGCGGGTCTACGAACAGAGCCGCGGTGTTCCCCGTTATGTGATCGTGGAAGAGGATCAGGTGCCCGCGGCGCGCCAGGCTCATCAGGCTGAAAATTGACTCCCGGCGAAACGCGCTGAACGCCCGAAGACCACCAGTCAGGTCTGCTTTAACTTTCTACTCGCTGGCGCCTGTTTGTTAGCGACCGGCCGACGAGTTCCACGTCGCTGCGGTCTTGCTGGGAGCGGGGAGCAGCGCCGTCAGGACCTGTACCGGAGCGGGTTGCTTCATAAGACTTCAGAGCCCCTGCTTCATGACCGCCCGCCCTTGGTAGGCGTCCAGAACGTCGTGCACGCTGCCATCCATCATCACGGACCCGTGGTCAATCCAAAGCGCACGATCGCACATTTCTTTAACGGCGGCCGATGCATGCGATACGAACAGCATCGATTTGCCTGCTTTGCGGAAAGCCACCAGCGCCTCCCTGCTTTTTTCCTGAAAGCTGGCGTCTCCTACTGCCAGAACCTCGTCGATCAGCAGGATATCGGGTTCGCATTGAATGGCGACCGAAAAGGCCAGCCGCACGATCATGCCGCTCGAGTAGGTGCGCAGCGGATCGTCGATGAATTCGCCGATGCCGGAAAACTCCACGATGCGGTCGAATAGTTGATTGGTCTTGCGCTTGGACAGCCCCAGCAGAGCGGCGTTCAAAACCAGATTCTCGGCGCCGGTCAAATCCGGATGAAATCCGGAGCCCAACTCCAGCAGCGCCGCGATCCGGCCGTTCACCCGTACCTGGCCCTGGTCCGGCGGAGTCAGGCCCGCCGCCAGGCTGAGGAGCGTGCTTTTTCCCGCGCCGTTGGAACCGATGATGGCCAGACTCTCGCCCTCATCCAGGCGGAACGAAACATCCCGCAAAGCGTGGAAAGGTGCGTTGTGAACCTTCCCGAACCAGCGCGCGATATGGGTCCGCAGTAACTGGCGGCCGGTACTATGGGGGAAACATTTGGAAACGTTCTGAAATTCGATCAGCATGCCAGGTTATAATCGCGCGTAAAAGCCAGCCTTCAATTTCGCGAAGACGAACAGCCCCGTGCCGAACATGACCGATGATACAATCGCCAGACGAATCAAGGTGGAACCGAGCGGCGCGTGGCCTTCCAGCAAAACATTGCGCATCATCAGGACCAGCGCGGCAACCGGATTGATTTGATAGAGTCCCCGGAATCGGACGGGAATGAGCGCGAAGGAATAGAACACCGGAACCAGCCAGAACAGCACCGTATTGGTAGATTCGATCACGTAACGCGTGTCCCGTACATAAACGTTCACCGCTGAAAAAGCCAGCGCCAATCCCATCACGAACAGAATCTCCAGGCCCCAAATCAGCGGCAGCCAAAACCAGTAAACATTGATGCCGCGTCCGAATACCAGGATGATGCCAAGCAGGAGCACGATCTGAATGAGCAGGTGCAGACAATTCGACAGGACGCTGGCGATGGGGAAGACGTAGCGCGGCACCGGAACTTTCTTGATGAGCGTGGCGTTGTCCAACACCGACGACGCTCCCGTGAGCCAGGCCAGCGTGAAAAAGTTCAACGGTACCAGGCCGCACAATACGGACAGCGGAAAATCCCGGTCGTGCGGTTGAGCGAAGATCTTGGTGAAAATGAACGTCAAAAGTCCCATCATGATCAGGGGGTTCAGCAGCGACCAGAGCACGCCCAGGGACATGTTGCGATAGCGGACTTTAAAGTCCTTCTCCACCAGGTTGCGAATTAAGAAAATGTAGTCACCGGTCCACACTGCGCATTCCGATCCGACGGGCTTTGAATTTATAATTATACGCCGCCGGGCCGTTGCGCTGAGATTCCGCGCGCGCCTATTGAAACCTCGCGCCGCGACATGCTTCAATATGAGTGAACACTCCTTCCCGAGAACACTGGAGGACAATCCGAATTGAATGCTGCAATCCTCGCCCTGGAAGACGGGACGGTCTTCGAGGGCAAGAGCTTTGGTGCGCCAAAAGACCGCGTGGGTGAAGTGGTCTTCAATACGGCGATCACCGGCTATCAGGAGATTTTCACCGATCCGTCATATTCCGGCCAGATCGTTGTTCTGACCAACCCGCAAATTGGAAACTACGGCGCCAATGCTTACGATCAGGAAGCGGCACGGCCGTACATTGAAGGCCTGGTGGTCCGCGAATTCTCGAGCATGGCCAGCAATTGGCGATCGGAAGAGAACGCAGAGCAGTTTCTATCGGAGAACGGAATTCCCGTTGCTGCCGAGATCGACACCCGAGCGCTGGTGCGCCATCTGCGGACGCGCGGCGTGATGCGCGGCGTTCTGTCGGTGGGGAGCCAGGATCATCGCGAGCTGGTGGAACGCGCGCGGCAAGCGCCATCCATGGCCGGGCTGGATCTGGCGACGCGCGTGTCCACGGCCATCCCATACACTTGGAACCAGCCGGTGGCGCCCTGCTCGGCTTCCGAGCCGCTGGCCAAAACGGTTGAGCCGTTCTGTCACGTCGTCGCCTATGACTACGGCATCAAGCGCAATATTCTGCGGCGATTGGTGCACGTGGGCGCGCGCGTAACAGTGGTGCCGGCCCTGACATCGGCGGAGGACGTTCTGGCGCTCCAGCCGGATGGGGTGTTTCTCTCGAACGGGCCAGGCGATCCTGAGCCGCTCGAGTTTCAAGCGCAGCAGGTCCGCAAATTGATCGGCAAGAAGCCCGTCTTCGGCATCTGCCTGGGCCACCAGATTCTGGGCCTCGCGCTGGGAGGCAAGACCTATAAGCTCAAATTCGGGCACCGCGGCGCGAATCATCCGGTGCTGAACCGCATGACGGAGAAGGTCGAGATCACCTCGCATAACCACGGTTTTGCGGTGGATCCCGATTCGCTGAACGTGAACGAAGTGGATCTGACGCACATCAATCTGAACGATCAAACGCTCGAAGGCTTCCGCCATCGGAGCGAACCGGTGTTCTGCGTGCAATATCATCCCGAAGCGGCGCCCGGGCCGCACGACTCGCACTATCTGTTTGACGACTTCATGCAAATGATCAAGGATTACGGACCCCGATAATGCCGCGCCGCAACGACCTTCACCGCATCCTGATCGTCGGTTCCGGTCCGATCATTATCGGGCAGGCCTGCGAATTCGATTATTCCGGGGCGCAAGCTTGCAAGGCGCTTAAGGCGGACGGCTTTGAAGTGGTGCTGATCAATTCCAATCCGGCCACCATCATGACCGATCCGGAGCTGGCGGACCGCACCTACGTGGAGCCGCTGAGCGTGGCATTCGCCGAGGAAGTGATCCGCCGCGAGCGTCCGGATGCGCTGCTATCGACTGTGGGCGGCCAGACCGGCCTCAACTTATCGGTAGATTTGGCCGATGCTGGCGTGCTCGACAAGTATGGCGTGGAGCTGATCGGCGCCAAGATCGAATCCATCAAGAAGGCGGAAGACCGCTTGTTGTTCAAGGATGCGATGCGGAAGATCGGGCTGGAGACGCCCCAATCGCAACTGGTCAACAGCGTGGAAGACGGGCTCAACTTCGCCGCGCGCGTTCCGGGCGGCTATCCGGTGATCCTGCGGCCCAGCTTTACGATGGGCGGCTCGGGCGGCGGCATCGCGTACAATCGTGAGGATCTCACCGAGATTCTGGAGCGCGGCCTGGATCTTTCGCCCGTGCATGAAGTCCTGATCGAGGAGAGCGTTCTCGGCTGGAAAGAGTTTGAGCTGGAAGTGATGCGCGATCTGGCCGACAACGCCATCATCGTGTGCTCGATTGAAAACTTCGATCCGATGGGCGTGCATACCGGCGATTCCATTACCGTGGCGCCTGCGCAAACGCTCACTGACCGTGAGTATCAGATGATGCGCGACGCCGCGCTGCGATGCCTGCGGGAAATCGGGGTGGACACCGGCGGATCGAACGTGCAATTCGCCATCAATCCTGAAAACGGGCGCATGGTGATTGTGGAGATGAATCCGCGGGTCTCGCGCAGCTCCGCGCTCGCGTCCAAGGCCACCGGATTTCCGATCGCGAAGATCGCAGCTAAGCTGGCGGTTGGCTATCGTTTGGATGAGATCAAGAACGACATCACCAAAGAGACTCCCGCCTGTTTTGAGCCGACGCTGGATTACGTGGTGGTGAAGATCCCGCGCTGGCAGTTTGAGAAATTTCCGGGCGCCGAACCGGTTCTCGGGACGCAGATGAAATCGGTGGGCGAAGTGATGGCCATCGGCCGCACGTTCAAGCAGGCGCTTTCGAAGGGCTTGCGGAGCCTGGAAACGGGCAGGGCGGTTAATTCTGAGACGTTCGATCCTGCGCTCATCCGCCAGCGCTTGATCACTCCGAATCCCGAGCGTCTGGTTTACATTCGCTTCGCACTGGAACAGGGCTGGACGGTAGAACAAATCCACGAGATCACTTCCATCGACCCGTGGTTCTTGAAGCAGCTTCGCGAATTGGCGGATCTGGAACACGAGCTCTCCGGCCAAACCCTGGCGGCGCTCTCGCGGGATCAACTGCTTCACGCCAAACGCGACGGCGTTTCCGATCCCCGGCTGGGGCGGCTGCTGGGCTCCGATGCCGCGAGCGTGCGGGCGCGCCGCAAAGAGCTCGGCGTCACCGCTGTGTTCAATCGCGTGGATACCTGCGCGGCTGAATTTGAAAGCTTCACGCCGTATCTTTATTCGAGCTACGAATCGGAGAATGAATCCGACCCCGGCAATCGCAAGAAAGTCATGATCCTCGGCAGCGGACCGAACCGCATCGGTCAGGGCATCGAGTTCGATTATTGCTGCTGCCACGCCGCCTACGCGCTGGCCGAGTTCGATCATGAATCGATCATGGTGAACTGCAATCCGGAGACGGTCTCCACCGATTACGACACCAGCGATCGGCTGTACTTTGAGCCGCTCACGCTCGAAGAGGTCTTGAATATTTACGACGTCGAGAAGCCGGACGGCGTCATCGTCCAATTCGGCGGCCAGACTCCGCTGAATCTGGCGCTTCCGCTCAAAGCCGCTGGCGTGCCCATTATCGGCACCGACCCGGCTGATATCGATCTGGCGGAAGATCGCAAATTGTTCGGCAAGCTGCTCGACGATCTGGGTATTCCGTCGCCCGCGAATGGCACAGCCACCAGCGCCGAAGAAGCCTGCGCGGTTGCCCGGCGCCTGGGGTATCCCGTGCTGGTGCGTCCCAGCTACGTGCTGGGCGGGCGAGCCATGGTGATCGCCTACGACGAAGAGATGGTCCGGCGCTACATGCGCGAAGCGGTGGTGTTTTCGCAAGAGCGGCCGGTGCTGATCGACCGGTTTCTGGAAGACGCCACGGAAGTGGACGTGGACGCGCTCGCCGACAGCGATGGCAACGTGCTGATCGCCGGCATCATGGAACACATCGAAGAAGCGGGTGTGCATTCGGGAGACAGCTCGTGCGTTCTGCCGCCGCAGGGGCTATCGGAGGCGGTGCTCCAGACCATTCAGAACCATACCGAAAGGCTGGCGCGCGCACTGCATGTGATTGGGCTGATGAACGTGCAGTACGCGATCAAAGACGGCAAAGTGTACGTGCTGGAAGTGAATCCGCGGGCATCGCGCACCGTTCCCTACGTCAGCAAAGCTACCGGCGTGCCGCTGCCGAAGCTGGCGGTGGGCTTGATGCTCGGCAAGAAACTTCAGGACTTCAAACATCTCACCGGAGGCCGCACATCCGGCGTGCTGCCGGTGCCGCAATGCTTCGTGAAATCGCCGGTGTTCCCCTTCGGAAAATTTCCTGGCGTCGATCCCGCGCTGGGGCCTGAGATGCGATCCACGGGCGAAGTGATGGGCGTCGGCGAAAACTTCGGCGAAGCGTTCGGCAAGGCGCAGTTGAGCGCCGGCACTCCGCTGCCCGAGAGCGGCGTAGTTTTCATCAGCGTGAACGATCGCGATAAAGCCGCGGCGGTGGATGTTGCCGCCAAGTTTGCCGAGCACGGGTTCAAACTAGCAGCCACGCGCGGAACAGCGGCTGTCTTAAAGGCTGCCGGGCTTGAAGTGAAGACGGTCTTCAAGGTGAACGAAGGACGCCCGAACGCGGTGGACATCATGAAAGCCGGCCAGGTGAAGCTGGTAATCTACACCACCACCGGCGGCCACACCTTCAAGGACGAGCGCGACATCCGGCGCACCGCTGTCGCTTACCGCATCCCGTGCATTACGACCATCAGCGGAGCGAAGGCCGCGGCGCAAGCGATTGTCTCGCGCAAGCGCGACCCTATTCGAGTCTGGAGCCTGCAGGAAATTCACCGGCCTGCGGGTGTTGCCAGCGGTTCGTAAAATCAGCGCTGGCTCGCCTCGCCGGCCTGAACGCGCCGGGTGAACTCAACCGATTTCCCACGAGGCACGCTCAAGGTCGTCCATCGATCGCTTGAAAAATGCTTGGCCAGAAACACGATCTGGCCGCAGTGGTAAGCGTAATGCGCCACCTGCCGGTTGATGGCCTGCATCACCGAGTGAGGTTCACCGCGAATAGTGATGGTGCGGCCGAGTTCGGCGTCCGAGAGAGACTCCAGCGTTCCCAGCAATCGCTTCCAGCCATCCTCCCAGATCTGGAGCAGCGCTTCGCGAGTGGGTGGTGGATGGGAGAACTCTTCATCGCGGTCGCGCCCCGGCTTCTCCCCGTCGCTGGTCAAAAAATCCGTCCAGCGTGACCGCATGTTCCCGTTCATGTGCTTCATGATCACCGCAATCGAGTTCATCTCTTCATCGAGAACGGCGAAAAGCTGCTCGTCGCTGACTTGCGCGATCGCGCGTTCGACCAGATTTTTGTAGTAGCGGAAGATGGTGATGGAATCTTCGATGTACGACGTAGTGAATCGCAGCGCCATGCATCCATACTGGCAGAATAGAATTAGCGAGGACAATTATGAAAATCGGCATCATTGGTTCGGGCAATGTGGGAGGCGCGCTCGGCACGCGCTGGGCAAAGGTGGGCCACGAGGTTATTTTTGGCTCACGCAATCCCCAAGGCCTGGATATGCAGCAATTGGCCGCGAAGGCGAGCGGCAAGACCAGCGCGGCCACTCTGGCGGATGCGGCTCGTGACGGCGAAGTGCTGCTGCTTGCGACGCCCTGGCCGGCCACCGAGCAGATCATTGCGGGCCTGGGCGACCTAAACGGAAAAATTTTGATCGATGCTACGAATCCCCTGAAGCCGGATCTTTCAGGACTGACCGATGGAACCACCACATCGGGCGGCGAGAAAGTGGCCGGCTGGGCGCGCGGAGCGAAAGTGGTGAAGGCATTCAACACTGTTGGCGCCGGCATCATGGCGAATTCGACGTTTGATGGTCATCGTCCCGTGCTGTTCTATTGCGGCGACGATGCGCAAGCCAAGGAAGTGGTCAAGAAACTGATCGATCAATTGGTCTTTGAAGCAGTGGACGCCGGGCCGCTCAGCCAGGCCCGCCTCCTGGAGCCGTTCGCGTTGTTGTGGATTTCGATGGCGCTGAAACAGGGCTTGGGACCGGATTTTGCGTTCGAACTGGTTCGCCGCTGAGAGACTCAAGGGTGAATCGCTTCGCGCAAGTAGCTCAAAATCTCCGCCAGCTCCGCGTCGTTGTAGGCGCCGATCACCGAGCGATGATGCCACCCGCTGCCTTCGGAAACTTTCAGCGTACCGGGATCCACCGTCCGCAGCACCGGCGGCACCGAGGTCAGATCGTAGAACAACGCGTGTGTCTTGCCTTGGCTCACGATCAGCGCGGGCATAGATTCGCCATCGACGGTAGCCGTTTGAACGTCCGGCGTCGCCAGCGCACGCAGCGCCCCGGCGCCAGCGGGAATTTTAGAGATCGGCGTTGTCACGGAAATCCCGACGCCGTTCACTTCGTGACAGGTCGAGCAGCGCGCGAAGCCGCGAACCGCATCGAAAAACAGCACGCGCCCTTGTTCGGCTTCCGCGGATAACTTGATCTCCGGAGGTCCGGCAGCACCCGGCCCCGGACCCAAGCTAATAGTTGGATTGGCGATGCCGTTCAAGCTGGCAACATACGCGATCACGGCGCCTAAATCGGCCCGGGAAAGCGTGGTTCCAAACGCCGGCATCGCAGTCCCCGGCAATCCGCGCATAACCGTACTCGTGATGTACGCTTGATCGAAACCGCGTCCAGCCAGCCGCGGCGCGCCCGCCGGTGCACCGCGTGCTCCGTGACAATAACCCGTCGCGCAGGATTGCGCGAAAACCTTTTCGCCCGTGCTCTGCGACCAGCTCAGCGCCGGAAGCGCGAATAACAACACCCACTTCATTTCGCGTCCTCCGGCAAGGCGAATACGATCAACGTAGACCCTCCGCGCCAGTTCTGATCGGGAAACAGCGGAGCGAGCTGCGCGCCGGTGATGGCCTGTTGCCACCCGGTGGGAGTTGCGATGAACTGCCGGCCGCCCACTGAATACGCCACCGGCGACCCGCGATTGCCCGCGCCAGTTTCGTAGCTCCACAGCTTGTCGCCGCTGCGCGCGTCCAGCGCAAAGAAATCGCCTTCGGGATTGCCTGAGAACACCAGGTCGCCCGCGGTGGCGAGCACAGAAGCCAGCAGCACATATCGATACGGCATGCTCCAAACGCGCTTGCGCGTGACGGGATCCCACGCATCCAAATGACTGTACGTCGTTCGATTGGGCGGCAGCTTGAACGTGAACCCGCCGTTGGCGTGAAAGCGCCCTTCCACTGCTTCGGTTGACTCGGATCTCAGATCATTGCAGACTTCGTTGATCGGCGCATAAACATAGCCGGTGCGCGGGGAGTACGCCATCGAGTTCCAGCTTTTCGCTCCGGCGGCGCTCGGACATGTGTTCACCACTTTGCCAGCTTCCGGCTCTCTGCGCCCCACCAGTTTGCCGTCTTCGGTGATGCCTGAAATCCAGGTCTGCACTTCCGGCATGGAGAAGGCGCCAATGTATTCGCCGGTCACGCGATCCAGCACGAACGTCACACCGCTCTTGTTCATGTGAACCAGCAGCTTTCGCATCTGGCCATTGATCGGGCGATCGATCAGCACGCATTCATACGCCGAATCGAAGTCCCACAAATCGTCGGGAACTTCCTGGTAATACCAGCGCAGCTTGCCGGTGTCGGCATCTAGAGCCACCACGCTGGCCGTGTAGAGATTGGCCTCTTTGCCTTTCTCGCCCGGCACCAGGCGATCGCGGTCGTTGAAGTCGCCGCCGGCGTTGCCGGTGCCCCAATAAACCAGATTCAATTCCGGATCGAACGAGCCGGTCATCCAGGGAGCGCCGCCGCCCAATTTCCAGCTGTCGCCCTTCCATGTTTCGTGGCCTTTTTCGCCGGGCCCGGGGATCACGTACCAGCGCCACGCGAATCGTCCGGTTTTGGTGTAGAACGCCGTCAAATACCCGCGATGCGCAGCGTCGCCACCAGTGCCTCCCACGATGACTTTATCTTTCACCACCAGCGGAGCGGCCGTGATGTCGCAGCCGCACTGCCGCGGATCGTCGACGGCCACCTTCCACTCTTCGGCGCCGGTCTTCGCGTCGAGCGCAACCAGGTAATTGTCGGTGGTCCCGAAGAATACCTTGCCGTCGCTCACTGCAACGCCGCGGTTTTGCACGAACGTCATGCCGCCCGGTTTTCCCGGCCTGGGCGTCGGATATTTGTAGTGCCAGAGCACGTGGCCGGTAGCGGCATCGAGCGCGAATACCTGGAGGCGCGGCGTGATCAGATACATCACGCCATCCACGACGATGGGAGTGGCTTGCAGGTTCTCAGCATAGTCGCCAGTCTGGAACATCCAGACGGGCACCAGCTTTTTCACATTGCCTGTGTTGATCTGATCGAGCGCGCTGTAGCGCCAGGAGAGCTGCGTACCACCGTAATGCGGCCAATCGGCGTGGGTGGCGCCGTCAGGCGTCGGGCTTTGCGCGCACGCGGTTACAAGCGCGAAGAGCGCGAACAGAAATCGCATAGTGTCCCATCATATTAGAAATTCGTCCTAAGTTTTACTGCGCCGCGATCGGAAGAAAAGTTACGTTGGAAGGAACGCCGCCGATGGTAATCGCAAGGGGCTGGTTTCCGGAAGCTACGGCGGGAACCTGCATGTTGACTTGCAAGATTCCAACCAGACCTGGCTCAAGAGCGCTGACCACGCCGGCGGCAACTCCGCCCACGGTTGCTTCCACTTGCGCAATCGGTGTTGCCAGGGGATCCTGCGGCGCCGGGCCTCCAGTGGCCACCGGATTGTTCAGAGCACCCTGCCCGGTCAAGAAGAACGTGACGTAGGCTCCGGGCGCAACCGGATTGGTTGGCCCAACCAGAGTGCCGTTGCTATCGTTCACTGCAAGCGTGGTCGTACTGCCCGGCAACGTCCAAACGCCCGGGCCGATGGGTTGCAATTGGAAAATTACCGGAGCGCTCATGGCGCCCCCGACGTTCGCAATCAAAGTGGCGGGCAGGCCGGCGCTTCGAAAGGTACCTGCGCATTGATTTGAGAAGGACCCACATAGAGCAGCGGCGCAAGGATGCCATCAATCAGAACCGTGACGCCACTCAGCATGTTCGGCAGAGGTACTTGGGCTGCCGCTGCTGCTCCGGTGGCGAGATTGCTGCCGTAAATCGAGATCAGGGATCCGGGAGCGATGGGTGATGCGTCGTTGCCGAGGTTCACGATGGCGGCGCTGCTGGTGACGGGGGCCCCCGACAAAATTGTGAAGATTGCGCTGCTGGACGTCACCGAGTCGGAGCTTACGGTAATCTTTGCGGTTCCAGGGGTGGCGATCAGGGCGGCCGGCACGGTGGCTACCAACTGCCCGGCACTGACAAACGTCGTCGCCAACGCCGAGCCGTTAAAAGCCACGTCTGAAGTCGATACGAATCCTGTGCCTTGCACTGTCAAGACTAAGTTCGGGCTGCCAGCCGCCACGGCGGCGGGGACTAAGCCGCTGATACCTGCTGCGGCTGGAGCGGCGGGGATGGCGAACGAGACCAAATTCGACTGTGGGCCTCCAGGGTCCAGCACGTGAATCGCAGCAACACCAGCCGTGGCAATCAGGTTGGCTGCAACCGCCGCCGTAAGTTGTGAGGAACTAATAAACGTGGTGGGGAGTGACTGACCGTTCCATTGAACCACCGCGCCTATAAGGAATCCCCCTCCGTTCAAAGTCAGAATGAACGGCTGGCCGCCTGCCGTAGCGGAATTTGGATTGAGACTCGAGATCGTCAAGCCGGAATTGATAGCAAAAGGGAGGCTGGCTGTAGTTCCGTTGGGGTGAAGAATTTGTATCGTCACTACGCCGGGGGACTCAATCAAAGAGGCGGAAACGGTGGCGCTCAATTGTGTGTAGCTGAGGACCGTGGTCGTCAACGGGCGCCATTCCAAAGGACCAGCGAACCCGCCGGAAAGATTCCTCCAGACACGATCAGGGTGAACGAAGGCCCTCCAGCAAAAGCTCCTCCGGGCGTGAAGGAAGAGATGGCGAAAGGCAACGCGAAAGACAGAAACGTTTCTGAGTCCACTCCGTCCGGATCAGACACATTGAATAAGCCGCCGCCGATCTGCAGTGCGTTCGATGTCAAAGTCGCCCGTAGCAGATTAGAGCTGATAAAAGTTGTGGGAAAGTTCAACTGCATCCCGTTGGCTGTCAGAGTAACGAAATCGGCTGGCACGAAACCGAAACCGGTGGCATCAATCGTGACCTGCCCTCCCAACGCTTGAACGTTGCCCACCGATTTGAGGATAGGCGCCACGATCAATATCCCAGCATTCGAAACCGGGCCATCCGGAGCCGCTACCACGACATTGAACCTGCCGGAGCTGACGAGCAGGGATGCCGGCACATATGCGGTTAACTGATTCGCACTGATGAAGCTGGTGCTCAACGCGACGCCCGCCACCTGCACGGTGCAGCCTGGAACGAACTGGCTTCCGACGACTGTCAAAGTGAAGCCCGGGCTGCCCGCGACGACATCCTGGGGCGTCGCAGCGACAATGGTTGGGAGTGGAAGAATGGTGAGCAGGATTTGGTTTGATCCGAGGTCTGACGGGGTAACAACAGAGATAGGAAGTTGCGAGGGGATAGTCAGGAAGTGCGCGGGCACCGAACCCACCAATTGAGCGGAACTGATGAAAGTAGTTGGAACCGAAAAACCATCAACCGAGACGGATGAACCTGGCACGAAATCGCTTCCCGTGACAGTCATCGAAAAACCCTGGTTGCCCTGCGTAACGGACGCAGGCGAGATGGCCGTTAGTATGGGATTGGGCGTCACCTGCCCGCGCGCGGAGGTTGCGCAGCTCACTGCCAAGAACACACCACAGAGAGCCCACAGGACGACACATCCAGGCAACGCCAGTGCTTACGAGTCATTGTATGGTTTTTGCGGATTATACACCATCGAGGCAGCCGGTCACGTTTTCGGTGGCACGTTCTTCTGGAACCGCCGCCCACTGCTACGGGCTCTTAGAAGATTCCGCGTGCTGCCAGGGCGGCTAGTCCTCAGGCTATTGAACGCCGGGCGCGGCGCAGACGAAATTCTCGGCGTCGTCGATGCTGCCGCTTCCCTTATACTTCGCCACCTGCGGATACGCGCACAGAGGCCGCGTGCGATCTACTTTGCCGGCGGTGCGATGCGCCGCGACGATACGCTGGGGTGCGTGGCCATCCTCGCGCCAGGCGGTCATCGCGCTCATCATGTCGAAATGATTCGGCCCCTCGCCGCCGCCGCAATGTCCCATGCCGGGGACCATGAACAAGCGCATGGAATCCTCAGTCTTGCGCTCGCCGCCCATGGTGTCCATGGCAGTTTTGTAGTAGTTGACGCTGGCCAGCGGCGGGACGCCTGGATCGGCCCAGCCATGATACATCAGCAGCTTGCCACCATGACCCAGGAACGGTTTGAGATTCGGATTAGCGGCGTTGATGGTGTCGTGATCCATTTTGTCGGCCAGAGCTACGTCTTTATCGAGATCGAACGAATGCCAGTCCCACTGGGGATTCTTGAAAACGACGTAGCGAAACTGATCGGTGGCCGCCGAGAAAGGCTCCGGCCCGCGCGCCAGCATTGCCCAGCCGAGCTCGCTGCCGGGCTCAACGTTGAAGTACACCGGCGTACTGCTACCCGAAGTGGTGGGAGCCGTGTACATTCTTTTCGCCGCTTCCACTTGTCCGGCGGTCAGGCAGGTGGGCTCGTCGCCCGCTTTACATTCGATGGTCTTGGGATCGAAGTGGCAGCGCGTAGGATCTTCGATCAGGCCGTCCTTCACTCCGTCGGCGGCGTCGCAAGCTTCCAGCACGGCCTTGTGAATGACGGGATACTTGCTCGCCGGAATGTAGTTGTGCGGGTCCAGCACGCCCTGTGCCAGCCAGATCTGCCAGGATGAGAGACGCGTTCTCGGATTGGCCGCGGCGCCGGCCACGATGCCATCGTAATCGTCCGGGAAACGCTGCGCTTCCTTCAGGCCCTGCCGCCCCCCGGTGGAACAGCCGTTCCAATAAGACATCTGGGGAGCGGCGCCGTAGTAAGCGTCGATCACGGACTTCGCCTTCACGGTCATTTCGTGAACCGCCCGATATCCGAAATCAATCAGCTTCTCGGGATGGTCGATGGCGAAACTGCCAGTAGGGCCCACATGCCCGGTGTCGGTGGACGAGGTGGCGTAGCCGTCGTGCAGCGCCTCCGCCATCTCCGGGTAGCTGATCACTCCCGCCCATCCGCCATTGCCTACCGCCTGGAATTTGTGGTTCCAACCCGACGCAGGCAGCCAGACTTCGATCTTGATATCGGAATCGCTGGATGGCTTCAACGTAGCTGTGACGCGGCAGAATGCGGGCAAATCCTTATAGGCGACTGCGGGTGGAGGTCCGCCGCCACGCCTGCCGGGCGGCACAAACTCGCCGGCTGCCACTGGCTGCGCCATCGTGACGGTGGCGTTCGGCAGGGCAAGCGACGCGAGACTCTCGCAGGTGGCGGCCCACGAGGGGGCGGCGAGCAAAACGACGGCGAAACCGAGAGACAGCTTCATGGGAGCTCCTTTACGTGAGTTTCAACAAGCGGCGGGCGTTGCCCTCGTAAATCTTTTGCTTGCCGGCGGCGCTGATGTCCAAGCCGTCGACGCAGCGGATGGTCTCGCGAATATACAGGCCGGGCTTGGGCTCAAACGGCACGTCGGAGGCGAACACGCAATGATCCACGCCGAAGAAATCGAGGCCGCATCTGGTGGCCGACTGCCCGCCGAACAGCGCCGTATCGGCATAGAAGTTGTGGAAATAATCGATGGGCCGCTTCTTCATGGATTGGCGCAGCGAGACGTAATCCTCATCGGATGTGCGCGAACCGAGCACATCCCAGCCGTAACCGACGCGTCCCTCAAAATAGGGAATCATACCGCCCATGTGATGCGTGACGATCCTGAGATCGGGATGCCGGTCAAACATGCCCGAGAAAACGATGCGCGACATGGCGGCGCTGGTTTCATAGGGCCAGCCGAAGGTCCACCAGATTTCGTACTTCGATTTCGTCTCGGTCCTGTAATCGGGCAATTCGGCGCCGCGCGCGGGATGCATCCAGATGGTAAGGTCGCGCCGCGCTGCGTCGTCAAACAAAGGCGCGAACTCCGGCAGGTCCAGCGGCTTGCCCGCGACGTTGGTATAAATCTGGAATCCGCGCGCACCCAGTTGCGTGGTGGAACGCTCGATTTCCTTTAAACACGCGTCGACGTTGTTCATCGGCAGCGATGCCGCGAATCCGATGAAGCGGTCGGGATATTTCGCTACCAGCTCAGCCAGGCCGTCGTTCGCAATGCGCGCGAACTCAGGCGACTTATCCGGCGGCGCCATGCTTTCTATCGGCGGCGCGGGCAACGTAAGAAACTGGCAATACTCGCCGAACTCGTCCATGACGCGAAAGCGCGCATCCAGATCCGCAATGGTGGGCACGTTGCGCACGCGTTTCCCCATGTCTTTACCCGCCAGTCCGGCTTCAATAACATCGTGCGCGTAGCGGGGTGGAAAAAAGTGATTAAAGAGATCGATCTTCATTGGCAGCGGCCATTATATCGAACGCTAGACGGTATATATCAGTCTTGCTCAAGATGTGGATCAGGCTGGGAGCCGTGTGATAAACTACCCGTTTGCGTTCGCCCTGCCAAAGGTGCGTCTCCGCGGAAACGGATAAGCAAAACTTATGAGTCAAAGTTTGGAAGATCTCTTAAAGACGAAGAATCCCGTCGACCTATTGCGCAATTCGCGGATAGGCGCTTATGTCTATCCTGTCGTCCCAGCCGAGTACAGTAACTGGCGGGATGAACAGCGTGCCTGGCGAGACACCTGCGTTCTGTTCGACCAGTCCCACCACATGGTGAACGTGTATATGGAGGGACCGGACGCGGTGAAGCTGGCGTCGTACCTGGGGTTCAATAGTTTCGCAAGTTTCCCAGTCGACCGAGCCAAACAGCTTGCTCCGTGCAGCTACGACGGCTTTGTGATCGGCGACGGAATCCTGTTTCACCTGGAGCCCAACAAGCTGGTGTTTGTCGGACGCGCGCCGGCTGCCAGTTGGATCGAATTCCAGGCCCAAACCAGCGGGCTCAAGGTGACCACGCAGAAGGACGACCGGTCGCCTTCCAATCCCGGCGGAAAAGCGGTGATTCGCACTTGCTACCGCTACCAGATTCAAGGTCCGAACGCGTGGCAGGTAATTGAAAAATTGAATGGCGGCCCGATGCCCGAAATCAAGTTTTTCAACATGGGCTACATGAACATCGCGGGACGCAAAGTCCGGGCGCTGCGCCATGGCATGGCCGGCGCTCCGGGACTCGAAATATGGGGGCCCTATGAGGAGCGCGAGGAAATTCGTGCGGCGATTGTGGAAGCGGGCAAGGACTTCGGCCTGGTACAGGTTGGCGCCCGCGCTTATGCGACCAACACGCTGGAATCAGGCTGGATTCCTTCGCCGCTGCCGGCTGTCTACACGGGCGACAAGATGAAGGCCTATCGGGAATGGCTGCCGGCCTCGAGCTACGAAGGCACCGGCTCCCTGGGCGGCAGCTATGTTTCGAAGAACATCGCCGACTATTACGTTACGCCGTACGAAATGGGCTACGGACCCTTCGTGAAATTCGATCACGACTTCATCGGACGCGAAGCTTTGGAGAAAATTTCCAAGGAGCCGCAGCGCAAGAAAGTGACCTTTGCCTGGAACGCGCAAGATGTCGCGAAGATCCAGGCTTCCATGTTCCTGCCGATCGAAGAGCGCTACAAGTATATTGACCTGCCGTTGTCGAACTATGCGTCTGCGTCCTATGACCAGATTTTGATTGGCGGGAAACTGGCCGGCCTTTCGATGTTCAGCGGCTATAGCTACAACGAAGGCTCGATGCTGTCGCTCGGGATTGTGGAGCACGACGTCCAGATCGGCACCGAAGTCACGCTGGTTTGGGGCGAAGAAGGCGGCGGGACCAAGAAGGCTACGGTCGAGCGCCACAAGCAGACGGAAATCCGCGCCGTGGTCAGCCCAGTGCCATACGCCAAAACCGCACGCGAAGAATACGCTGCAGGTTGGCGGACCGCGGCGGTCAGATAGTTCGCAGCGTCATGCCGGGCGGCACACGAACGTGAGCCGCCCGGCTAAAGTAACTCTGCCATCGCGCCGAAGTTCCGGGTATCGTCATGCTCGCATCGGCCACCCAGGATTTCGTCGCGCTGGTCCGCGGCGATGGAACCGATGTTTCAGAACTGAAACACACCGTGCAGGGCCTGTTGCAGGCGGCGCGGCAGTCTTCCCCCGCTGAACGAGACGATTCTCTCCGGACGCTTGCGCAACTTTTTACTGACGGAACCCAACGGACATCGCCGGTGGCTCTGGTATGTGGTGCTTTGGTCGAAATGGGGGCCGACCCTTCGCCCGTAACTGGTGCACTACTGGATCGGCTGCCATCCCTCCTCTACGGCGCCGGTGCTCTGGCGGATGCGTGCCTTGCCGAGGACGACAAGCCGGACCCCCTGGGATTTGAGCAAAGACGCAAGCACAAAGCTTTACTCTTGCCTGGGCCGGCGGCGGCCTGGGAGGCGCTTGAGCAGTACTGGCCGTTCGCCATCGCTGTGCTTTCCGTTAGCCCTGAGTCGCGCATCCAGGCAGCGGGCCTCAGGCCGGCTGCGTCGAAGATTGCGCCATACCATCCCGGAGGTGCCTGGATCGACCAGATGCTTTCCGTCTTGCACCAGGCACCCATCCTTGTGATTGAGCCGCAGACCCTGATCGGCATGTTTGGCCGGATCTCCGGAGTCGCGAACAATTTTCAACTCAACGTGCTGCTCATGGGAACTTTTCCCGCGGTCGAAGGTCTTCCGCAGCGGGTCTCCCAGAATGCTCTGGACGTTGCTAACGGCCGCGGGTCGCAGAAAATCCAGGAAACTGTAAAAGGAGTCTGGAACTTATACACATGGCGAGGGCTTGATCCAGGATTCACGCTGCCGGACGCGAATAAGTTGGAGTCACGGACAACTTGGATTCGTAACGAGAGCACCCCGGAAAACATTCCCGCCCTTGATGGCCGCCGTGTGATTCTGCTGGGTCCCCCGTCGTACCTGAGAGGTTGGATAGCCTCGCGCACGTTCCCTTGTTTACCTGCCTCGCTAGACCGAGAGAGAGTGCTGACAAGAGACGAAGTTAAAGGATGGCTTCGGCGAATGTTGGATCAGAAATAAGTGACAGGGAAGCGGCACCCGGACGGCTTACTCCGCCGGGAGGCGGACCGCGGCGGAAATAAGCCAGCGGTTGCTTCTTTCGCGGCGCGGCCCAGTTTAAACCGTGAGCACTTGCACGGCTTGTTTCATCGACGTTAGAGCATCGCGCGCCGGGACGAACTCCTGCGCGATGTAGCCGGGAAAGCTCAGATCGGCAATCGCCTTCGCCACCGCGTGCCAGTTCACTTCCTGGGTCTCGTCGATCTCATGGCGGCCCGGAACGCCGGCGCAATGAAAGTGCGCGATGTACTGGATGTTGTCGCGAATAGTGCGGATCAAGTCGCCTTCCATGATCTGCATATGATAGGCGTCGTAGAGCAGCTTCACGCGCGGTGAATCCACTCCTTTCATTGCAGCCACGCCATAAGCGGTGTGGTCGCCCTGGTAATCTTTATGATCCACTTTGCTGTTCAGGAGTTCGATGCACAGCGTGACATCGTGATCCTCGGCGAATTTCTTCACGCGATTGAGGCCCGCGATGCAGTTGTCGATCCCTTCCTGGTCGCTCATCCCGCGCCGTGTGCCGAATAACGTGATCACGTTGGGAACCTTAGCCTCGGCGGCACGGGCGATGCTGGTCTTGGCCTGTTCCTCCAGCTTGTCGTGCATCGATTTGTCGTTCCAGCCGTCTTTGAACGTGCCTGCGCCTTGCACCATGGTCGGCGTGATGCCATACTTGCGCAGCACCGGCCAATCGTCGGGCGCCACCAGATCCATTCCCGTCACTCCCATGTCGGCCGCGGCGCGGCACAGGTCTTCAATCGGGATTTTGGCATAGCACCAGCGCGCCACGGACTGCTTCAATCGTCCGGCAGAAGCAGTGGCGGCTTGCAAGCCTGTCGGAACAAGCGCAGCCGCCGCGGCCGCCTTCAACGCATCTCTTCTCGTCATGATCGGAATGTTATCGAAGTGGCGGCGTCGGCGCAAGCGAAGCCGGGGCGGCCCTGACTACTTGCTCGCCGGAGGAGCATCGGCGAAGATGATGCTGTCTTTCTTCGCTGTCAGTTTCGCAACGTCGACGCCGGGGACCTTGGTGAGGCTGTCGAAATCCTTGAAATCGCCGTTATCGGTGCGGTACTTGACGATAGCGTCGGCGTCCTTGGGCGTCAGTTCCAGCTGCGTCTGGAGATCCATGGATGTGGCCTTATTGACGTTGGTCGCCGCCGGCAACGGTGGAAAGTTCTTGGCAAGATAGGCGACGATGGTTTGAAGCTCGTCCGGCGTGCCGGTGGCGCCGCGCGACACCATGTAGTCAACAATCGAAGCCCACCCGTCTTTGGTGGCGTGCTGGGCGACCACGACGTCCAGGCCGTGGCAGCTTCCGCAGGTATTCTCCACCAGGTCCTTGCCTTTGCCATCCGGGAGGTCTTGGGCCTGCGCCACAGTCAGAGAAAGGGCAACAAACGGTATCAGGATCGCAGCTCGATTCATATTTTTCATCATACTCGTACCGGCGTACCGTGCGCCAATTTGGGTTGCTTTCAGAAAGCTGGCGCCAAAAAGAACTGGGCCTCGCCGGATAGGCGAAGCCCGAGACTGTCGTTGCTTTTAGGTCAGAACGAGAAGCGAGCCACGATAACGCCATTGCGCGGCTGCGCCAGCTGGTTGGTGCTCGAAAACGCGGTGCTGATGTATCCGAAGCCGCCAGTCAGCAGGCCGGCTTGGTTCTTGGTCACCGGAGTGGTCGGGTTGGTGGCCGTCGGATTGTTCAGGAAGGTACGGTTCAAGAAGTTGGAGAACTCCACCCGGAGGTTGAGGCTCATGCGCTCCTTGAAGCGCCAGGTGCGGCCAAGATTGATGTTCTCATTGGGATGCCGGGCATAGCGGAAGTCGCTGTAGTAGGGCGACGCGGTGCCGAACTGTCCCGCGGCCGGCGCGGCCCACGCCGCCGGATTCAATACCGGGGTGGTGGACGGATCGAAGCAATGGCAGTTCAGGCTAGGCACCAGAAAGAGCGGCACTCCCGCCACGCGGTTATCCAGTGCGCCTTGGAAGACCTGATTGGCGATGCTGCTGGTGGCGGCGGCAACGGGAATCGGAAGCCCGCTCGAGTAAGAGAGCAAAGTCCCGATCTGCCAGTCCTTGAAAACATACGACGCGCCCTTTAGTTGTTCGATCTTCGGCAGCGTATAGCTGCCGGCCACCACGAACAGGAACGGCTGATCGAACTCGGAAATGGATTTGCTCTCTTGCGGCGCTTGAACCACGTTGTTGACTGAGAGATTCGTCGGACCGCCCACCGTGATATTCGGGTTGCTATCGACGCCCACATCCAGCGACTTCTGCCAGCTGAACGTGCTCTGAAGCACCAAACCGTGCGTCGGCCGGACTGTGAGCTTGGTCTGCAGCGAATCGTACCAGGTTTTGCCGAGCGGATCGCCGGAGACCGGGATCCAACCGAACTGCGGGAACGGCCGCAGCGCTTGGCCCACCGTATTGCCGGTGGAAAAGCCAGTGTATGGCACGGTCAAATTGTATTGCGCCAGTGTGGCGGCCGGAACGCTACGCAACGGCGTGGAAAGAAGCGTAGGAATGGCCGGGTTGCTGAGGTTCATGCCGTGGGCCGACAGGATAGCCGGCGTTACCGCATTGATGTCCTCAAGCGAAGGCGCTTGCCACCAGACCCCGCGGTTGCCCACGTAAGATGCTTCCGCGACGATGTTGTGCGTCAGTTCGCGCTGGACGCCGATGCTCCACTGATTCTGGCGGGGCGGACGCCCGGCGTTCGGGTCGAGCAAGCCGACACCACCCGGAAGAGCCTGATTGCCGGTGGGAAGGATGGGCGCCACTCCCGCGTTGAAGACCGGCCAGATGGGAATGGTGTTGACCGGGATGCCGCCGGCCAGAGTCATAGCGGGTACGCCCAAACCCGAGGTACTCACGGTGTTGGTGTTCACGATGCCGGCGGTATTGACGCCGAGCGGATTAACGCTGGTAGATCCGTAGATGAGGCCCCAGCCCACGCGAATGACCGTCTTGTCATTCAGAGAGTAAGCGGCGCCGACGCGTGGACCCAAAGCGTAGGGATAATTGTGAGCGAACTGGCAATTGCATTTGCCCGGTCCGCTTCCTTCGAAGATGAAGGCGCCTGGCGCTCCGCCGGCGCTCGGGTTGGGAGTGGTGGCCGAGAAATCGACCGCGCGGCCGTGTTCTTCCTGGTAATAGGATCCATAGTCGTACCGAACGCCATAATCCACCGTGAGCTTGCGCGTGATCTTCCAGGAATCCTGCACGTAGAATCCAAGCTGCTTCTTCGCCTGCCGGTAGTCCGCTACCGCCGCGATGCTGTAGCTGTCCACGTCGCCCAGCAGGAAGCTGGCATAGTTGAATCCGAGCGAACCACCGGGCAGCGTCTGGCCCACCAGATACGGCAGCGCCGTTTCATTGGGGCTGAAGGTGTAATTGCCCATCGTGTTGGAGTAGGCGATGGTGGGGACGGCCGACCAGTACATGTCGGTACCGGCTTTGTAGCTGTGATTTCCCCGAATCCAGGTGACGCTGGCGTTGGCCGATGGCTTCTGCCAGAAGCTGTGGGTTTGTCCGGCTACGGGCCCCATGTTCATGGTGCCGCCCGCGGCTGTGGTACAGCCGGTAGCCGCGCTGCACAATCCCTGGAAAATCGGGAAATTGCGGTTGATGGTGGCGCCGGTCAAACCGAGCGCCGTCGCCGCATTGTAATCGAGCACTGGCGCGTTGTCGAAGAAGTCGTCCTCCTGATAACCCGCGCCAAGGTGGAAGAGCATCGTCGGTGTAACCGTATAGTCGTAATTGAGCCGTTCGACAGGGCCGCCGATAAACGAACCACGGTCGGCAGTAATGGGCGCCGGCAACCCTTCGGACCCGCCGTAGATCGGTGAATAGGGCGCAAACGTCCTGGTCTTGGACCAGTAGAACGAAATCTTTTGTTTGTTGCCGAGCAACTGGTCGAGCTTCAGCGCCGGGATGGTGGTGTGCCGCACCGCGTCATACGTGGGAAGCAGGTTGAAGGTGGAGAACGCATTTCCAGGTTGCGGAATCAGAGCCTGAACCTTCAATGCCACCGGATCTAGCATGCTGGCCGGAATGGTGTTGTTCGTGAATGGATCTTCCACAACGTAGCTTTGCCCACCCACGGTTACCGTGCGGCGCGTAGTGGGATCGTAGATCTCGCCAGCCAGCATCGGGCGGCCCAGCACGTCGGTGCCCAGATTCTTGTTCCCATCGGCCACGATAGCGCCGGCGAAATTTCCGGTGCGATAGGCTGCGGTGGGGACCGTGATGGGAGTGTTGTTGATGATCTGCGTTTCCCGGAACTGTTCGAAATTGAAGAAGAAAAAGGTCTTGTCCTTGCCGTGATAAACCTTAGGAATATCTACCGGTCCGCCGACGGTGAAACCATAGTCGTTGCGGCGGGCGCGCGGGCGGATCAGTTGTCCATCTTTCCGGCTGTCGGTTAACCCGGCGTTGGTGAAAGGCGTGCCGGCATTCAAGATTTCATTGACGAAATAATCGTAAACGGTTCCATGGAACTCATTGGTGCCGGACTTCATGGTGACGTTGAAGAACCCGCCGCCCACCGCTCCGTATTCCGGCGCGAAATTGCTGGTCTGGACCGAGACTTCCTGGATCGCATCTACACTGGGCTGTGTTTGCGCCGCGGCGTAGGGAAATCCGAAGTTGGTGGAATCCTGTCCTTCCACGTGATAGGCGTATGAATTCGTTTGCGCGCCGTTAATCTTTACCTGGGAGTTCGGCACGTAATAAGCGCCCGGAACCACATTGAGCACATTATTCGGATTACGAACACCCGAACTGCCCGCATTGGCGCTGCCGACGCCGAGAATCGGAAGCGTATCCAGGGTCTGCACCTCGACGTTGGTGCTGATGTCACCGGTCTCCGTTTTGAGTAAACTGGCTTCGGCGCTCACGGTAACCGACTCGGTAGAAGTACCAACCTCCATGGGAATGTCGACCCGCAGCGTCTGCGCCACTTGCACCGTGACACCCGACCGGACATATCTCTTGAAACCGCCGAGGGTGGCGGTTATTTCGTAAGGCCCCACCGGCAACTCGGTAAGCGTGTAATTTCCTGTCGAAGTGCTGGTGGTGGGGAATATAGCCCCCGTGTCCAACTGCTTGGCTTCGATCATGGCGTTGGCCACGACGGCACCCGTCGGGTCTGTGACGGTCCCGGTAATAATCCCGCGGTCGCTCTGAGCAAAGGCCGCGGAAGCAAACAGCAGTAAACTTATCGTGGCTAGCAATGAGCCAGCAGCTACGCACACTGAGCGCATACATACCTCTTCCTGGAACACTGAGTGTTGTGAATTCCCCAAAAACCCGCAAATCCCCGAACTTCGGATTTCCCCGGAAACCCGGAAATTCCCCGACTCAAACTCCGTGGCAGGGATCGCGCCACGAGTTTTTACCAAACTTTAACTTTGTCGAGCATATTCGATTTCAAACTTCTCGTCAAGACTAAAGTGAAATTTCAGTACTCACACGTGCTTTATCCGACTCGCACGGGCCACCCCAGACGAGTGGTGTTACGATCCTTCCGTTTGACATAGCTGCCGGACCGGATATACACTGGCCCCGCTGATGAGAATCCTGAGACTGCTGCCAGTTCTTCTGGCATTACCGGTGTTGGCGCCGGCCCAATCCGGGCGCGGCAGTTGGACTACCTTCGGGGGCGACCCCCAACGCAGCGGCTGGAACAAAACGGAAACCGACCTCAACGCCGACAGCGTGAAACACCTGAAGCTGGAATGGAGCGTCAAGCTGGACTCCGAGGCGAAGGCGCTGAGCAACCTGACGGCGCCGCTGGTGCGGGCCAGCATCGCGACGCCGAAGGGCGTCAAGGACCTGGTGATTGTCGCCGGTGTATCCAACAAAGTGTTCGTCGTCGATGGCGATACAGGCAAGATTTTCTGGGAAAAAACGCTTTCCACCGAAGGTACGCCCCAGCGCCGCGATAGCTGGCTGTGCCCGAACGGGCTGACCGCCACGCCGGTGATCGGCCCGGTTCCGCGCGTCGGCGGCGGCGCGCCAGGATTCGGCCAGGCGCTTTATGTGCTGGCGAGCGACGGCAAGCTGCATGCCTTCAACATGGTGAGCGGCGAAGACGTGCTGCCGCCCACTCCTTTTGTCCCTGCGTTCGCCAAGGCGTGGAGCATGAATCTGGTGGACGGCATCCTCTATTCCACCATCTCGCAGAACTGCAATGGCGTGAAGTCGGGCGTGTATGCGATGGACTTAAGCAACGCCGGCCACAAAGTTTCCTATTTCGAGGCGGGGACCAACGGGGCAGGAATCTGGGGGCGCGGCGGAGCAGCGCTTACTTCGGATGGGCGAGTGATCATCGAAACCGGGGATGGCGCCTTTGATCCAGCGAAGGGCCAGATGGCTGATTCTGTTATTGCACTTTCGGCCAAGGATCTGAAGGTTGCCGACTATTTCACGCCGCGTAACCGGTCGTGGATAACCAAGAAAGATCTGGATATGGGCAGTATTGGGCCGGCAATTTTTAATTTCAAGAATTGGGAATTGGCGGCTGCCAGCGGTAAGGAGGGCGTGATTTTTTTGCTCGACACCAAATCGCTGGGCGGTCCGGACCATGAGACGCCGCTCTATCGAAGTCCGCTGCTGGCCAACGACGAAGTGAACTTCGCGGGCAAAGGGTTCTGGGGTGCGTTTTCTACCTGGGAAGATGCCGCTGGAACACGCTGGCTGTATGTGCCGGCCTGGGTCCGCCCGGGCACGCGGCCAAGTTTGCGTTGCAGCACGGGGAAACTCCCGACGGCAGCGTGATGGCGTTCAAAGTGGAGGTGCAAGGTGGCAAGCCTGTACTCACTCCGGCTTGGAACTCGCTGAACATGTCGGTGCCCACGCCGGTGATCATCGCGAACGGAGTTGTGTTCGCGTTGGCCGATGGCGATTCGCCGGCGCAATTCAGTTCGAACGGCGGTCTGCTGAACGTCGAAGACCGGAAGGCGCGGGCCGGCCATGCCATCGTTTATGCGCTCGACGCCGCCACTGGCGATGTGCTTTTTTCGAGCGCCAACACGATTCGCGGATTCTCGCATTTCAGCGCTCCGGCTGTGGGCGGAGGCCGCGTGTATGTCGGGACCGAGGACGGTATGTTGTATGCGTTTGGATTGGGTATTCCGCAGCCGTAGGCTGGCTGCGCTGCTGTGCTTGACCGCGGGTTTAGCGTCCGCACAAAGCTTCACTCCAATTTTCGACGGCAAAACTTTGCATGGCTGGGATGGCGATCCCGCGTATTGGCGAGTGGAAAACGGCGCCATCGCCGGTCAAACCAAGTCCGGCGCTATTCCCAAGCAAAACACCTTCTTGATTTGGCGTGGCGGCTCGCCATCTAACTTTGAATTGCTGGCCGAGTATCGACTGACGGGCGGCAACAGCGGCATTCAATATCGCAGTTCGGAGCTTCCCGATATCCGCTGGGCAATGAAAGGCTACCAGGCCGATATTGACGCAGCGCAACAGTACACTGGGCAGATTTATGAAGAGCGTGGCCGGGGATTCCTGGCGTTGCGCGGCCAGTCCGTTTCCATTGAAACTGGCGCTAAGCCAGCCATACTGGGATCGCTGGGAAACGATGCGGATTTGAAAGCCGCGATTCACCCGCAGGGATGGAACGAGTATCGGATCATAGCGCGCGGCAACATCCTGACGCAGATTTTGAACGGCCGCGTGATGAGCATGCTGATCGACGACGACACCGCAAATCGGAAGATGGATGGCTTGATCGGGATACAACTGCACGCCGGTGAACCAATGAAAATCGAGGTGCGGAATATCCGGCTACGGTCCGCACCCTAGTCTTTGGACCGCGAGCTCCTTGGTGCCGGCTGCTAAATCCGCTCGTCCCGCCCGGGTATAGATTTGTTCCGCCTCCGCTGATCCCTTACAAAGATCCCGGTGAACAACTGCGCAGGAGGGGTTGAGCATCCATTGACCATTCTTCTCGACAGCGGCGCAGCCCTCGGGATCCAGACCGCCCCGGTACAGTTGCACCATGTGTTCTGTGAGCCCAGGATCGTTTGTGATGATCTCGCCTTCCATCAGCGCGACCGCGCTCTCCTCGGCGCGTCCCGCGTGCAACAGCACATCGGCTAATTCCAAATACATTGGCGCGGAAAACGGGGACAGATCCAGCGCGTAATGGGCGTGATCCAGCGCGCGCGGGGCGTCGCCTAAGCGCAATTCCACCTCCGAGAGCAAGCGATACAGATCGGCATAGCGTACCGGCTGAATTGCGGGACCACCCCGCGCGCGCGCCAGTGCATTTTCGTGGGCGTTGTTGGCTTGGACTATGGAATCGCACCGCTCGAAAGCCTGCAATGCTTTCTGGTAGGCCTGCCGGGCTTCGGCTGGAGTGACCAACCGGCCTTGAGCATCGTGCGTCAGGAGAGCATCGCCTTTGGACAAGTAGTAGAACCCTGCCTGTTGATAGGGCGGCGCATAATTCTGCGATGGGGGCAAATGTTCCAGCGGCGCCAGGCTTTTCTCCGCCTCGGCGATGACGCTCTCGACACCGGCGTGCGATTCATAGAGGGCGGCCGCGAGTGCGCTATGCCCCTTATAACTCGCGGGTGCGGCGCTCACCATGGCGCGCGCCGAACTCAAATCGTCCTGCCAATCCGTGTTGCGCACCCAGGTGCGAATGGCAAACGCTCCCGCGATCAGACACAAAGTGACGGGCGCAGCCTTGGCGGGCAGCGCGTAGAGCGCAATCACAATGCAAAACGCCGCCGCGATGGCGGGCAAATAAAGAAACCGTTCCGCCATGATGGTGCCGATGGGAAAAAGCAAATTCGCTGTCGGCAGCAAAGCCAGCGCGGCGAAGCCCGCCACAAACAGGATCACTCGATTGCGCCTGAATACTACGATCGCCGCAGCCACCGCCGCTACGCTGATCCAGGCGATCCAATCGGACAGGGAGCCGTGCGCCAGCGGAATCTCGGCGTAGGAATAGTCCGCCGAAAGATGCGCGGGCCAAACTAGCAGCCCCAGATACCTCCCCAGCACTTTCAGCGCGGTCAGCCGCGCCGTCCAAAAGTCCGCGCCCACCAGCGGATTGTCCACAAAGGGAGATTGCCAGCCGCCAGGCACGACAACAGAGCGCAGATACCACAGCGCGAGCAGCGGCAGCACCACCGCCGCGCATCCGAGCAGCAAACCTCGCAGGTTCCGCCGCTCCTTCCACCACACCAGCTCGTACAACACGATCACGCCCAGGATCACCACCGCGTTTTCTTTGGAAAAAACGCCTACGAACGTCACTGCCATTAACGCCGCGAGCCACATCCAGCGGCGCGCCCCGCTCGCTTCCGCGCTCTTCAGATAAAACAGCAGGCCGCTGAGCACCGCCATCGCCGCGATTAGATCCACTCGCCCGATGATATTGGTGACGGACTCAGTCAGAACCGGATAGACCGCCCACAGCGCTGCGACAAACACCGGCGGCCAGAAGTTGTCGCGCAGTCGCCCCTGGAGCAATCGCCGGGCTAGCGCATATACCAGCAGCACGTTGGCGAAGTGCAAAAACAGATTGATCCAGTGATAGCCCTCGGGATGCTCGCCGTTTCCAAGCACCGCGTAGTTGAACAGATACGACAACGTACCGAAGGGCCGGTAGAGGCCACTCTCGCCATAAGGCCACCAATAGGTGTGCTGGAAAATCAGTCCGATGTTTTTCGCGCTGGCCTCGTGAATGCGCGGATCTTGGAGCAACAGGGGCTTGTTGTCGAACACAAACCCGGCGCTGAACGAATTTGAATACGCCACCAGCGTCAGCGCGCCCAGCGCCGCGGCTACCAGTAGAAGACGCGGCCGCGCGATACGGCCTTCTTGTTAGTACCGGTCCTCATCTAGGCCGAGATGTTCCACCATATACTCGAAATAGGGACCATCCACCAGGAAAATCAGGAATATTTCGTGAACAATGTGAATGATTTTGCGCGTGGCGTAGTCGAAGTCGCCATCCTTCACCGTGACTGTTATGGAAACGGTCCCGCGCTGGTTGCCCGGTGCCAGGCGCGCCTTGGCGGGATTCACGCTGCGATGCTCGGGCATTTCCCCGGACTGCCGCGACTTCAAGAAAGCTTTTAGCTTGCGGTACATCGGCGAGCGCGCGGGCACGCCGGGCAACACTTCGGGAAACTGGAGATTTTTTGTTCAACGTCCAGCAACATTTCGAATGGGCGGTCATGATGCCAGACCATCCGGTAGCTGGCTTGGCCCTGGGCGCCCGGATGTGCGCTGAACCCCCGAAATACAGCCTTCTCCGCGTAGCCTTCCAGAATCCCCGTTACCAGCGCGACAGTGAAGTCTTGCGACTGTGCCGGAACCTTTTTGGCAATCCGCTTGACCGGACTCTTAGTGCGCAAGCGCTCCCACACTCGGCTCGGGATTGATGATATTGCCCGGCGGATAATCCTTACCCGAGGTAAACTCCTTCAGCGCCTGCACGTTGATCAAGGTCGACACGCGTTCCTTGGCCGCCACTTCGTAACTGGTCTTGAGCGCCTTTCGGAATTCCTCCTGGGTACGCACATATTCCCCACGCGCGCCCAACCCTTCGGCCATTTTGTCGTAGCGCAGATTCTCCTGGAACAGATACATGTGCATCGATCGCGGCGTGCCCACCGCGCTCGGCCACATGCCCCAGGCATTGTTGTTGAACACCACCGCAACAATCGGGATTTTGTACTTGGCCGCCGTATCCAGCTCGAACATGCTGTAGGTGATGCCGGCGTCGCTCGTGATCACCAGCGCGGGCGCGCCTTTGTAGGGCGCTTGCGGACCAACTCCCAACTGCACCGCGGCGCTGGCGCCGATCATCATCGCCAGGTCCGGCCCGACGGCCGAGTATTGATAGGGACAGTTCACTTCCTGCCCCGGCCGATACGCGCGCAGCCAGCGGGCTCCGCAATTGCCGATGGTCCAGCCGCCCCAACCCGTCACGGTCTCCTTCGGGTCGATGTTTCCCTTGTACAGAAAATCGTGCACTTCCTTGCAAACTACGGCCTGATGCAGCGTGCCAGTGGCCTGGCTATGCTTGACGCCCAGATCGTATTCATCCAGCAATCGTTTCTCGTACTTTTGCCGCGCCGAAGCCAGCTCGGCCACCCATGCGTCGCGTTTCTTCTGCGGCAAGTCGCTGGCCAGGCCCTCCAGGAACGCGCCCTCGTCGGCGACGATTCCCAAATCGAGCGGCCAGTTGCGGCCCAGGTCCTCCGCCGTCGGATTCACGCGGATCGCCTTGGCTTCCGGATTGAATCGCCATTCCTGCTTGGTGGGCATGCTGTACTGGCCGACGAAAACCACCAGGTCCGCGCTCATAAACGCGTCCGGCGACAGGCTGGCCGACAGGCGATGCTCATCGGGGAAATGGCCGCGCATCGGTCCCGAAGTCACCACCGCAATTTCGTTCTTCTCGGCCGCCACCATCAGCGGCTCCCAAGCTTTGTGGAAAAATACGCCGTGCCCGGCGACGATCACCGGACGCTCGGCGCGATTGATCATGTCCACGGCTTGTGCCAAGTCCTTCGGCGCGGGATGCGGGCGCGACTCAGTGCGGTATTTCTCCTTGCTGTAATAATCCTTGAGCTCCGACGCCGCCGCGAACCGATGCCGGTAGATTTCGCCCGGAAAATCCAGGTGAACGGGGCCAGGAACGCCGGTCTTCAGATTTCGGAATGCGTAGGCGGTGTACTCATGCACGCGATCCGGCGCGATTAGCCGCTTGCCGTACTTCTTCAGTCCTTCGGTGGTCGGCTGTTGATAACCGGTCTGAATGAAATATTCACGATCATCGGTGGCGATGGTCACGTTGCTTGCCAGCACCAGCAGCGGCGTGCGCGCGCGATGCGCCACCGCGATGTTCATGATCATGTTGGTGAAGCCGGGGCCTTCAGTGCCCGAACACGCCGTGATTTCGCCGGTGCAGCGCGAGAATCCGTCCGCCGCCGATGCCATGGAGCCTTCCGAGCGCCCGCCAAAGGCCGGAATTCCGGCCGCCGAAATCGCGTTGATGATCTGGTAATTGCCCGGGCAGCAGAACAGCGCGGCCAGGTCTTCGTCCTTGCAGGACTTGGCGAAAACCTCCGCGCCGGTCATTCCGCCCTTCTCACTGAAATCGCCTATGTGCGTGGCTTCGGCCAGCGTGTCGGTGATTTCCTTGGGAATGCGGATGGAGGGAATCGGAGGAGTGGTCGCGGCAAAAATCTTGCTTGGATTCACTAGCGCGGCCGCCACAGCGCCCGCACTCACCGAAGCAAACAGGCCTCGGCGAGAGGGACGGGACTCCGGTTCGGCGGGAGCGCCGGCGCTGGTTTTATGGGTATCAGCTTTCTGAACGTCGCGGTTCTGGTTCTCGCTCATTTTGTGTCCTCTCTCATCTGCTTGCCGCCGTCACTTCATTTTCCGTCTTCCACCACGGCCGGCCGCATGGATGCCGGCCACAGGCTGCGGATGAAATTCACCAAATTCCAAATGTCGGTTTCGCTATCCAGCTGCGACTTGAACGCGGGCATCTGATCGCCCGCCCCGTCGCGAATGCTGTGGAAGATCTCGCCTTCGCTGGTCCCGCTCTTGTAGAGCTGCGGCGAGGTGAGATCGGTGGCGTCGGCCACCAGCGATCCTTCGGCCTTGCCATTCTCGCCATGACACATGGTGCAATTCTGCATGAAGATCACGCGGCCTTGGGCGATGGATTTCTTGGTGTTGGCCACGGGATTTTTCAGCTTCTGCGCATCCTGGCGGGTGAGCTTGTCCGGCGCTTTGCCCGCAAGCCACCAGCACACCACCACAGGCTAGAAGCGCAATCGCTCCCCACTTTCGTAAGTACAACAGCGGCCAGCTCCTTTTGCGCCCGGAAGGGCTTAGTCGGGTTTATCGTCTCAGATGGCGGACTCCGCCGTCAACCCGCGCGCCGGCTCGCTTACGATTGGTCACAGACTCTCGCCCGATCGCCGATATGGAGGTTAGAGATATGGCCAGCATCCAAATCCTGGTGGTGGAAGACAACGACATGCAGTCGAAGCTGGTGAGCTTCCTGCTGGAGGAAGCCGGCCACACCGTCCAAGTGGCCGAGAGCGCGGAGAAGGCGCTGGAACTATTGCAATCGTTCCTCCCGGATCTCATCCTGATGGATCTCCAGCTGCCAGGCAAGGACGGCCTGGAGCTGACGCGCGAGCTCAGGCTCAATCCGGTTCTCGGCGCCACGCCCATCATCGCTCTCACCGCCTACACGGATCCAACGGAGCTGGCAAGAGCGCGCGAAGCCGGATGCAACGGCAATATCGCCAAGCCCATCGACACCGCCACGTTCGCGCGCCAGGTTCGGGAATATCTCAGCGGCACAACGGAAGTTGCCGGGAAGCTCCGTGGGACAGCGGCGATCTGCTGGCGGAGATCCGAAACAGTTTTCTGGCCGAAGGTCTGGAGCAATGCGGCGCCATTCTGAAAGAGTTCCAATCCGATCCGCGTTCCGCTATCGACGTGCTCCGCCGGGTTCTCCATCGTTGGGCGGGCGTAGGGGGGACGCTCGGTTTTCCCGAAATTTCCAGCCAGGCGCGGGTTGAGAGACGCTGTTAGCACCACCGGGTAACTGATTACGCCGCGATGGTCAAGGCCATCGAAACCATGCGCCGGCGGTTTGCCGCAGCAGCACGCAATAAGCCGAGTTTTCCGTTGGAGCTGATCGCCGGCCTGCGTGGCGCGCGGATCGGGCTGATCAATTTTTCCGAGGAAGAAGCCAATCGCATCCGAAGCGCGGCCAACAGCCCCAGCATTCCGCTTGTGATCGAGCGGATAAAGAGCGATTCCCTCGAAAATCAGACTGGATATACCGCGCTGATCGTCAACGAATGTGGCGTTTCCACTCGGTCTCTGCTCTGCACCGGCCGCAGTGGTCCGTTCCGGCGGTATTCATTGGCTCCCGCTCGTCTCTGCTCTCGTTCTCGAAACTTCCGGCGCGCGCGTGCGATTTTCTGATCGCCCCCTGGGACGCCGAAGAGGTTCTGGTGCGCGTGTACCGGCTGATCGCGAAGGCTGCGACGCCGCAGCCAGCCGTGGATTCGCCCGCATTTGCAAAAGAGGCGGCCTAGCGTTCTAATTGCAGACGACGATCCGGCCATCGTCTCCGTAGTCTCGGAGGTGTTGCAGCAGTCCGAGATGGATTGCGAGGTAGCACGCGGCGGGAAACAGGCGCTGGAAGTGGTTCACCGGCGCCCCTTGGACGCGATTATCCTGGATGTGAACATGCTCGATCTTGGACGGATTCGAGGTCCTGAAGAGCCTGCGCAACAACCTGGCCACCAGGCAAATACCAGTCCTGCTGCTCACCGCCCGGCGCGACAAGCTGGACGTCGCCCTGGGGTTCAGCTCCGGAGCGGACGATTACATGGTCAAGCCGTTTAAGCCACTCGATCTGGTGGAGCGTGTGAATAAGATGATTGCAACTCGCCGCAAGCCAGTTCCCCGGCGCCCGGTCCCAGCTAGCTCGTTGCCAGGCAGCTCGGTCCCAGCCAGCTCGGCCCCAACAAAGTGACGCGACCTAAGCGGACGCATCTGCCAGCAAGTCATCGAGAAGTTCGTCCACGGCCCCCATGGGGTTCTTCCAGACCGGGCGCGGCTCATCGCAATAGGCGATTGCACCCGCATATCCTGGCGCCGGATCGAAATTGTCGAGCGTCCAGCTGCACGCTGCGGCATCGCTTCCCCCAAGCGAGACCATCCGCGCGGCGACACCGGGCCGAAGGGTCACCTGAAAGCTCTCCAGAGGAATGGAGAGTCCACCGCCCATCGCCTTGATATAGGCTTCCTTCCGCGTCCAGCAGCGGAAGAAGGCGGAGGTTCTTTCTTCCTCGGAAACCTCTAATAATTCGGCCGTCTCTTCCGGCGAAAAGAACCGGTGAGCGATGTTTTCAAGGTCGGAGAGCGGCCGATTCTGTTCAACGTCGACGCCGATGTCACAGCCCGAAGTAAAGGCGTACGCGGCTAAGTCGCCGGAATTGGATACATTGAATCGCAGGGAACACGCGTCATTTTTGAGCGAGGGCGCGAGTGCCGGCTTGCCCTGCGGTCCATATACGAAATCCACTTCGGCGCGCTCGATACCAAGGTAACCCGCCGTGAGCGCCCGCAACGCGGCGCGTCCCAGCACGAACGCCCGGCGATGCCGCGGGAAGTAAAACCGCTCGGCGCGCGCAGTTTCATCGGGCGACAAGCAGGCCAGCGATCGGGCGAAATTGTCTTCGGTGGCTTCCAGCCGCACCACCCACAAATGCACGTCCCGGTCAGCGAACGAACGCATTGTTCCATTATTACCTCAAGAACGCCGCGCCTTCGACTAAGCATACCCCCCGGGACGCCAATCGCATCGGGATGCAGGGCAGCAGCAGGGGCGGCTACGGTACGCCGCGGCGTCGATGGGCAGCGGGTGACAAGCGTCATTAATCAAGCAGGAGGTATTTTAGAAAAACTGACGTGCTGTTATTTCGGGCACACAAACAGTCTCGGCACGCTTTATGAGCGCGGCGCGTCAACGAGATTTATGCACCAGCGCGACTTAACTAAATCAGTAATTACCTGCCGGGTACTCTATTTCCAGGCCGCGTAAACCGGTTTGCTCACCAAAAAGCCTGGGTTTACACCTTGCCTGGGCTTGAATTTCTGTACCCTTCCGCTATCCACTTCCGCGACGTAGAAATTACCTTCCTGGTCGACGCTGAACCCATGCACGCCCCAAAAACCGCCAGGAAAATCCCCCCAAGTTCCGAACGAATAGAGAAAATGTCCTTCCAGGTCGTACTTGAGCATCTTGGATGTTCCGCGATCGAAAGCCCACAGGCTTCGATCCGCTCCGATGTAGATCAAGTGTATGTCCGACGGCTCCTGGCCCATGCTGAATGCATAGAGGAACTTTCCGTTCTCATCGAAAACCTGAATCCGATGATTAGCGCGGTCGTTTACGAACACGTGCCGCGTCTGCGGATCCAGAGCCATTCCGTGGACGTTGTTCATGTAGTAAGGGCGTGTTTCATTGGGAGGCGTGCCCTTCATCCCCCAATCGAGCAAAAACTTTCCGTTCTTATCGAACTTGGCGACGCGCGTACCGTTGTAGCCATCGGAGACGAAAAGTGTGCTGTCCGGCAGCCAGTTCAGGAACGTTGGCCGGTTGAAATGCGTTCCATCCGCGCCCTTGACTGTCGGCGTACCAATGGTCTGCACCAGAGTCTTGCCATCGTGGGTGAATTTGTAGATGGCGTGCATGTGATCGTCCACCACCCAGACGTGCTTTTCCGGATCGTACGGATTAATGGCAATGAAGTGTGGGCGTTTGAAAATCTTATCCCACTGCGTCCATTGCTCGATAATATTGCCATCGCCATCCACAACGGTGAGGCAATGCTCCCACTTTGCATCCACTCCCACGGTGCCTTTCCAAAGCTTCGGTCCATCCGCCGGATCCTGGCCGCTGCCGCCCGCACCCGGAAGCGCGGCCACCGTCGCGTCGCGCCAGGGCAGCCGCCCAATCGGGAATTGCAGACTCGGACCGAACTCGGGAATCAATTTCGTTTGCGGCCGCGGGATGTTTGGCAGCTCGCCCCGGAACAGAAGAAAAATGCGATTGGGGCTCTCGGCGTATACGCTCTGTCCGGCGCCCCACGTCCACTTCTCATTTCCGGGCAGTGTGCTGATGTTTTTCGGCCATCCTTTTACCACTTCGTACGGGCCGAAAATATCCTGCCCGCCCATTTCTCCGGGCACGGCAGCGAAACCCGTACCAGGTTTGTCCTTGGCCTGGACGGGCGACAGTTTGCTGCCGGCTACAAAGCCCGCCGCGAAAATGACGGCCACGGCGATCGGCCACGCTAGATATTTACGCACAGAAGTCTCCAGGAAGAATCGCGAGGGCCCAGGCCGGACAGGACGCGAAAAACGCGGCCCGTTATTATTGTTCGCTCACGAAATAAAGACGTCCTCGATCGCGGAGCCGTCATTGGGTACTCGCTTGGAAACCAACCATATCACCGGCGTGGAGTGCGTGCAAGGGGAAAAGCGACAGGGAAAAGAGACAGCTCGATGGAGCTAATCGCGGAATTTGCGCGAAGGTGCGTCAAAATAACGTCAAAACGTGGCCAAGAGGCCTTCCGCTGGTGACGGCACGCGCGCTGCGTGCCGTGCCCGCGCCGCATGAAGCTCGGAGCAGACTTGGTGAGAACAGTTCACAAGGAGGAGAGCATGCCGAACCGCAGGGAAGTGATCAAAGCACTCACAGGCGCGGCAGCTGGAGCGCTGTTAACAACCGAGCGCCTGGAGGGTGCGGGCCAGGCGGCGAAAGACGGCGCTGCAACGGCGCGGCGAGAAGTTCGCGTCGGGGGGGAACGAGTGAAAGTAGTCGATGTCCACGCACACGCCGCTATCGCCGAGGTCGCGGATGTGGTGAAGGGTACGCTCCTGAAACGCTACGGGCGAGTGCGAGGCCGGACTCTCGGGCCGGATCGCATTCAAGAACTGGATAAGCGCGGCATCGACGTGCAGGCGCTGGATATCAACACCTTTTGGTGGCACGCGGCAGATCGCGACCTGGCGGCCAAGATCGTTCAGGTGCAGGACGAGGGTTTATCGAAATGGTGCGCGGAACACTCGGACCGGTTCGTCGCGTTCACCTCGCCTGCGCTGCAGTTCCCGGATTTGGCGGCGCAGCAGACCGAACACGCAGTGAAGGAACTCGGAATGCGTGGGGTTGCGATTGGCGGCCACGTGGCAGGCGAACCGCTGTCGAGGCCGAAGTATGATCCGTTCTGGGCCAAAGTGCAAGAGCTGGGCGTATTGGTATTTATGCATCCCAACAACGCCGAGAACGTGGCGAAGGCGGATGCTTTCGCGGGGGCGGGCGATCTGGGAAATATCATCGGACATCCACTGGAGACAGATCTCTTTTTGACGCACTTGATTTTCGACGGGACTCTGGATCGCTTCCCGGGCCTGAAGGTTTGCGGGGCGCACGCAGGCGGTTACTTGCCATCGTACTTTGGACGAACCGACGTGGCCTGCCAAGTACGCCCGAATGCGGACTGCATGAACAAGAAGCATCCGCGCGAATATCTGCACGACCAGATCCTGGCCGATTCGATGATCTTCTCCCCGGAGGGCATCCGTCACCTGGTGGCAGAGATGGGGCCCACTCAGGTGGTGTACGGGACGGACATTCCGCTGGTCTGGCCGGACACCATCGACGCGATCCTGGACGCGGAGGTTCCCGACACGCAGAAGGAAGCAGTGCTGGGCGGTAATCTGGCGAAGCTGCTGAAGCTGTGATGGACCTCGGCCTTGCCGCCTGCTTACCCGATGTCTGAGGAGGAGCGCGATTACGACTTGCCGGTTGTGATGCATCGGGTCTCTTAACCCCGGGTGAACTCATTTCTCGCGGTAGCGGGTTGCCCAAACGGGAGGTGCAACCTGATCATGGACTGACACAAGCGACTTATCGGGATCATCCGCGCTGTGGCGGATGGTTACATTCCATTTTGGGATAAACCGCTTCGTGTGCTCCTCGACAGAATTTCGCAAGAAGAAGGCTGTCTCGTGAATGCCGAAATGTGGCTCGCCGTTAACGGAGTACATGTACGTAATTTCGGCTGTGGGATAAAAAGACCTGGAACGACCCGAAGTGTGAACCTCTCCCTCAACTGCCGGCCACGTTCTCGTGTTGCGATTCCGGACGAGCCGGAACAACGTTCGCAACAGGAAAACGGCGATCTCGTCTAGATACCATCCGAGCAACAGTCAGTCTCCGATCTCATTGGTACTGCCGAAATCTATCCTCTCAAACCGCGGGCCTCTGCATTTCACGCCAAATCTGCGTTTCACACGCTTTTCGAATCGCCGACTTTTTCAATCGTTTGAGCAGGTCCGTACCCGTTTTGCGAAAGAGTAAATCGCTGGTTATGGAAAGGTTGCTTTAGCGAGCAGCAATCGGGCCGGCGCTGAGATACGCTGTCCGAAGGGAAGCCTCCGAAGGGCGGCCTTCGCCATCTCTCAAACGCCATACCCTCAATGACAAACTGGACGAGCGGAGTCTCGGAAGCCAACGGCATCAACATCCACTATTTGAGAACCGGCGGATGCAAGCCCCCGCTGGTTCTACTCCATGGATTGACCGGAAGCGGAGCCTGCTGGATTCCTTTGGCACGCGCTCTCGAAGGTGAATACGACGTAGTGATGCCAGACGCCAGAGGCCACGGGAATTCGAGCACGCCGCTCAACGGGTATCGGTATGAGGATCACGCGAGCGATATCGTTGGATTCATCCACGGGCTCGGGCTCGCGGCTCCGGTTCTGCTGGGCCACTCGATGGGTGGCATGACTGCGGCCCTGGTAGGGAGCCAAATGGCCACGGCCATTCGCGCGGTCATCCTAGCGGACCCAACCTTCTTGAGCCCCGAGCGTCAGCGCGAAGTTCACGAGAGCGATGTCGCCGAGCAACAGCGCCGACTTCTCAGTTCAAATAAGGGCGAAGTGCTGGCTCAGTTACGGTTGCGACACCCGCAGCGTTCGTCAGAGCTCATCGAGCTCATAGCCGCGGCGAGGCTGCAAACCAGAATAGATGCGTTCGACGTTCTTACGCCGCCAAACCCTGAATATCACGAGTTGGTGAGCACCATTTGCGTCCCAATGCTGCTGGTGATCGGGGACAGCGGTGTTGTTTCCTTTGAAACGGCGCGAGAACTGCAAAATCTTAATCCACGCCTGCGGGTCGAACAGATGCTAGGTGTTGGCCACGCGATTCCGTACGACCAACCTAATCGCTTTGAAGCGGTGGTCAGGTCCTTCCTGCATTCATTGGCAACGCTGTAGCGAAGGGCGCCGTCCGAATCCTTTCGAACGTGCACCGCTCTGAGTTCCGTATCTTCCGCCCTGGTCGTTTTCCGTCAGGTGACGCGACGGACTTCATGGGACCGATCTACAAGAAGATTTTTCCGGAGGCATTCTCCGAGTGTCTCACTTATACGGGCGCAGCGACCGCCGGCAGATGCCGGCTATTCTCGAGGATGAACCTCTTATATAATGCGTAACGTCGGATGGGAGCTCCTATGAAGCAAACGATCGTTGCGTGGATTCTCTTGTGCGCCCCCATAGGCGCATTTGCTCAACAACCTGGCGAGCGCGGGCCCGGCAGGGGACCAGCGCCGCAGCCTCCCCCGCTTTTCTTTAAGGAGACCTGGAAACAAGCTCCCGGAAATGTGCCGGTAACGCAAGACTTCGTAACAAACCCTGATCTGCAATTGACTCTGTACGGCACCGGCAAAGAAGATTTCGGAGTCACCAGTGAAGGCAATGTGCCGCACATTTGGACAGGGCTCTGTGCTACCGCCTGCGCGCTCACGCTCAGTCAAAAGGAGAACTTTGTCGATCTCACCGGCAAGGCGAAAATCCGCTGGTATACCAAGACGTCCGGGTTCCATGAAGTTCGCCCCGTTCTGAAGCTCGCCGACGGGACGTTGTTGGTAGGCAACCACGTCGATGCGAACATGCTGGACTATCTGGAGAGCGAATTCTATGTGTCCGACGTGCGGTGGCTCAAACTCGACCCGGCCACCGTGCGGACGAAGGGGACTCTGCTCGATAAGGTAGATCTCAGCAAAGTCGACGCCGTCGGTTTTGCCGATCTGAGCCCGGGAAGCGGCCATGGCACCGGCGGCTACTCCGACGTTGCCTGGATAGAGGTTTACGGAAAACCGGTCAAGCGCGGTCCGGCGAATGAGTCACAGTAGGCAGCGCGGGCACACAAAGGAATCGGTCCAAGTCCTTGTCTTGCTCTTGTCCGTACGCTCCCCAGTGAAAGTGGATTGATTCAACGATCCACCAAGAACCGGCAAGGCACTTCGACAGATAGGGCGTTCACGTCCACCTGAATTATTTCTGGATCGCGCATGATCTAACTACCCCCATAGAAAATATGCGTATGCTGAAACGTCCCATGACGAACCGCAATCTCATCGCGTTCGCATTCCTTGTTCAGGTTGTCTTCATACCCGGCACAACTTCTCAGGCGCAAGCGCAGCCGAAGAATGCTCCGTATCCAACCATGGCTCCTCTCAATCAGTATTTGATGCCCGACGAGAAGTCTGAAATTGCGCTGGCGCGCAGTGCTGCTCCAGCCTCCATTTCGGACGGGGCCGAAGTGATGGTGCTGGGCCGCACGGGATACAGGACCGCAGTGAAAGGCACCAATGGTTTTCTCTGTATAGTGGAACGTTCCTGGGGTGCGGCCACCGATCATCCGGAATTCTGGAATCCCAAAATTCGCGGTCCCATTTGTTTTAATCCGCCGTCCGCAAGAACTTTCATGCCCATCTACATGCTGAAGACCAAACTTGTGCTGGCGGGAAAGTCGAAGGCCGGGATCGTCCAGGCGACCGCATCGGCACTGGACAAGAAGGAATTGCCCGCGCTGGCGCCGGGTGCGATGTGCTACATGATGTCGAAGCGCCAGTATCTAAGCGATCAGGGCAGGAGTTGGCATCCACACCTCATGTTTTTCGTTCCGGGCGAAGCAGCCAAAAGCTGGGGAGCCGATCTGGCGGGCTCGCCGGTTCTGGCGTCGGATGATCCTGAAGAACGGGTGACCATCATGATGGTCCCGGTTGGTACATGGTCCGATGGGACGCCGGCTCCGCCGATGGCGCACTGACCTCAATAGGATTTTTGGCGCGTGCCTTCCGCGCGCTCCCACCGCTGATCCCTGCTGGGGGATCTCGCTCGTAATAAATCCCGCAAACGCGGTTCCGATGATTCCGCTCAGCGTAGTTGAGGAATTGTCAGCCCTTGCTTACTCGCCAACAGTCACCGGTCGATCAGGTCATGGAGAGATTCCAGCCAGCGCAAACGCCACTTGCGCTCGTCCGCAATTCGCAAAACTAACCGTTACTTGCCGGTCAGGTGCACCACATCCTTTTCGTTTTCCTGACAGACAAACTCGATTAAATCCGTGTCGAGCATGATGCGGTGGTGCACTTTTACTGTCCAGGGCCTGGTATAGGCTTTCGGATCATCGACTGTAACTTCGATTTCCATGTTCCCGTAATCCACCCGCCGGAACCGCTCGGTCATTTTCGCGGATGATGTAAGCGGGCTGCCCTCGACGTCCAGCCATACGTCGTCCCGGAAGCCGGTGGTCTCCACCACGAGCGTGTCTCCGGACCATTTTCCGGTGGAGTAGCCGTACCACCAGGGCTCTGCGTCGTTCCCCGGCAATGGCCGACCGTCGGTGAAAATCTGCCGGACACCTGCGTTCGCTTCGTACAACATCACGATCAATCCGGGAGTCTGGATGATCTTTCTGGGCTCTGGATGCGTGTGCAGTTGCATCAGACCGATCGGCAAACAGCGGGCGTCGGGATTATCCTTGTTATTCTCCGCGACGCGCTGGCTCCGGAGCTCAGCGGCCCAGGGCTGGAACGGCAGACCGTCCTGGAGTGTTGAGCCTATATCAAAGAACTGAAGCAGTCCGGGAACACGCACGCCGATGCCGGGGGATCTGGCCCCTGCTGGAGGCGCGGTCCCAGGGCGCGCGTCCGGACTATCGACAAACTTCCACATCCCGGACAGATCCGGTTTGCCATCTGGCGTTCTCGGGGCGGGTCCGGTCAGGTCGGGCTTTCCGTCAGCGGTCTTCGGAACCCCCGCAGTCGGGTACGCCGGCCACTGCGCAATGAGTTCTGACGACGCCGACACCAGAAACATTGCCGCTGCGCCGAGAACTTTTCTGAGATTGAGTAGCCTGCTCATCGAAGGCACCCCTCAAACTACTCCGGGACAACACCGCTGTCAATCGATGGGAGCGCTTCGGCCGGCAGACTTGTTTCGTGCCTCCGGTGCTGGGGCTTTCCTCAGCCGCCTCTACCGTGCCACGCCGGCGAAAAGCCAAGCCCTGCGACTCCGCGGCGTTGGTGCCACTAAATCTGCCGCAGGCTGAGGAACCAGCGTTACATAGCCGAGAGCCGCGGCCATTTAGAGGACGAACGGACTGTCATCGTAGGGCATTTTGCTTGAAGCACGAGTAAATTGACTGTAGGA
This sequence comes from Bryobacterales bacterium, assembly GCA_963713415.1. Lineage (GTDB taxonomy): Bacteria > Acidobacteriota > Terriglobia > Bryobacterales > Bryobacteraceae > Palsa-89. The sequence goes on from CAVQLV010000005.1 coordinate 218,724, forward strand.
CTTTCCCGAAAATGTCGATAGACCCGTACAAGACAAGGAGTCTCTCTCATGAATGCCCGCTCGCTGTTTAGTGTGTTCTCCTCGGATCTAGCCATCGATCTCGGCACCGCCAACACTCTGGTCTTCGCAAAGGGTAAGGGCATCGTCGTGAACGAACCATCCATTGTCGCCATCAACAAAACCAACGGCGCAGTCGAGGCCGTTGGCAAAGAAGCCAAAGAGATGCTCGGCCGCACGCCAGGGAACGTCGTCGCCATCCGGCCCATGAAGGACGGGGTGATCGCCGACTTCAAGGTCACCGAACGCATGCTCAACTATTTCATTCTGAAGGCGCACGGCCGCAAGATGCTGGTCCATCCTCGCATCGTCATTGGCGTGCCCAGCGAAATCACACAGGTGGAAAAACGCGCGGTCATCGATTCCGCCATGCGCGCCAAGGCTAGCGAGGTGCATTTGGTGGACCAGGCCATGGTGGCCGCTAACGGCGCTGGCCTCCCTGTCACTGAACCCTGCGGAAATATGGTGGTGGATATCGGTGGAGGCACCACCGATGTGGCTGTCATCTCGTTGTCCGGCATTGTCTACGCTTGCTCGGTACGCGTGGCTGGAAACCAGATGGACGACGCCATTATGGGATTCTTAAAACGCAAGTACAACCTGTTGATCGGCGAGCGCACTGCTGAGGCCATCAAAATCCAGATTGGGTCGGCATTCCCTTTGAACAAACCATTAACGATGGAAGTCAAAGGCCGCAACTTGATCGAAGGAGTGCCCAGGACGCAGATCGTCGATGACACCGAGATTCGGGAAGCTCTGTCTGAGTGCGTGACCACCATTATTAACTCGATTCGCGTTGCGCTGGAACGGACGCCTCCGGAGCTCAGCGCCGATATCAGCGATCGTGGAATCGTTTTGACCGGCGGGGGCGCCTTGTTGAAGAACTTGGATGAGCGCATCCGTCAAGAGACCGGATTGCCGGTATCGATCGCCGAGGATCCGCTGGCCAGCGTGGTCTTGGGAACCGGAAAGATGTTGAGCGACTTCAAGCTGCTCCGGCGGGTAGCCATCGAGTAGCTGGCGCCAGGAGTAAGAGCCCCGGCTCAAAGAGGCACATTTCCTAGCTTAAAGGCACCCTCTTCTGGCCCGCGAGGTGACGCGGTTTTCGTCGTCAGTTAGCTGTTCGCGCCATTCGGGTCCGTCTTGACGAGCCCGCGATCGGACGCTGTTGTCTTTTCTCGCGGCCTGACGCGGCGCTTCACCGCCGCCATCCAAACCGGAGGATGCCCCCGGCCTTGGCCACCGCTCGCCCCGAGGCGCTCCCAGGTGGCGATGGCTTGGTCAACGTTCCCACGCTCCCCTTGCAATTCGACACCCGCGCGGCTCAAATGAGGAGCTAGAATAGACGGACAACTACGCAGACGAGCCTAAGGATGCCGCACTCGGGCAATAAGTGGGCGTGATGACCTCAAATTCAAACGGGGGGTGACGTATGAAAAGCGTTTGGCTCTGTGTGACTGTACTCAGTTGCGGAGCCGCAGTTGGATCGGCCCAAACGACCGAAGAACTGGTCAATGACGGCAAGAATACCGAAAACGTGACTACGCAGAGCCTGGGCTACGACCGCAAAAGCTATAGTCCACTCCAGCAGATCAACAAATCCAATGTGAAGCGTTTGGTGCCGATCTGGAGCACAAGCCTGATGAACGATCAAGGTGAGCTGGCAGCCCCAACCGTTTATAACGGCGTCATGTACGTGATCAACGGCAAATGGAGTTTCGCCATCGACGTGGAAACTGGAAGACAGATCTGGCGGACTCCGGTGGAGCTGGAATCAGGCGTCACGCGTTCGGCCTACAACCGAGGGGCAGCGACAATCTACAACGGCAAACTTTTTCGCGTTACGGTTGACAATCATCTTCTAGCGCTGGACATGAAGACCGGCAAGGAACTTTGGAACCAGAAGTTCGCAGATTTACACGATGGCTACTACTCTACTGGCGGCCCAATGGTTGCGAATGGCGTGCTGATTTCCGGCGTGGGCGGTGGAGAGTCCACCACGCGCGGATTCCTGGACGGCTGGGACCCCGATACCGGGAAGAGGCTCTGGCGCCGGTATACCATTCCTGCCCCTGGTGAGCCCGGTTCTGAGACTTGGCCCAAGAATACGAACGCGTGGTCGCAGGGAGGAGGTCCGACTTGGCGTTCGGGTTCCTACGACCCGCAACTCGACTTAGTTTACTGGGGCGTGGGTAATGCCGAGCCCTACGATCCCAGGCCGCGCGAAGGCTTGGATAGCCTGTTCACCAACAGCATCCTCGCAATCAGGCCGAAAACTGGGGAAGTAGTCTGTTATTACCAATACACGCCCAACGATGTTTATGACGTGGACGCTACCGACGAGCAGGTGCTCGCCGATATTAGCATCGGAGGCCAGCTTCGGAAGGTGATGATTCAGACCAACAAGAACGGCTTCCTGTATGTTTTGGACCGCACCAACTGCAAACTGATCGCGGCGCATCCGTACGTCAGGGTGAACTGGGCGACCGAGATTGACCTCGGCACTGGGCGGCCGGTATTGTCCGACGTTTACAAGCGTTTTGTCGCCGGGCAAGAAGTTGAAATCTGGCCGTCACGCGGCACCAATGCTGTGCCGATCGCGTTTGATCCGAACACGGGCCTGATCTACGCCAGCACGTGGAATGTTCCACGCATTCAGCGGCTCTCGAACCCTGCGAAGCCAGCCGAGAACGGTAAAGATTCCACCGGCGTTATTTCCAGAGTGGCGGAAGCAAAGCCTGGAGATGTGCTCGGCCATCTTCTCGCAATCAATCCGCTGACCGGTGAAAAGAAGTGGGAGGTGCCCTTGACGGACCTGCCAAGCGCCGCTGGCATGTTGGCGACCGGTGGGGGCTTGGTGTTTACGGGCTATTTGACAGGCGAGTTCATAGCGCTCGACGAGGATACCGGGAAAACGCTTTGGCAGTTCAAGACCGGATCGAGCATTAATTCGACGGCCATCACTTATACCCACAACGGACGGCAATATGTGACCGTTGCGTCGGGCATCGGCGGCATACTTGCGACCCGGTATGCTTCACGCAAAGTGCCCGCCGGCGGCTCAGTCTGGACATTTGCGTTGATGTCGGCTTCGCAATAGTCGGCGCATCGCGGAGATCCTGGGTTCAGAAGTCATGAACCATTTGTCGTCGAGCTATAAGAGACGCCTTCAGGCCATGCTTCGCACCGACGAAACGCGAGCGTGAATCTGTTATTATCTATCGGCGTCGCCTGCCTGGAGTGGCATGTGAGTTATTTAGTGCAGCTTATCAGAGCAGATCGCCGGGGGCGGCATCGCCCGCGGGGACAACGACAGCCGAGAGAGAAGGGAGCCAAAGATGTCGCTCGGTAAGCTCGACCATTACTCCATTCGCACTACCAGGCTCGCCGAGACAGAGCGTTTCTACACGGATGTGTTGGGGCTGCAACCCGGGCCACGGCCGGAATTCAAGTTCCCTGGCATTTGGCTGTATAACGCCGGCCAGGCGGTGGTGCATGTGGTGGGCATCGACCGAGCCAACCCCCAGCCGCTGATCGACTACCTTGGCGAGAAGGCGCTGGAGGATGCCGACGACACCGGCAGCATCGACCACATCGCCTTTGTCGCGCAAGATCTGGCCGGCATGAGGGCCCGCTTCAGCGCCGCCGGCTACGCCTTCCGCGAGAGGCTGGTGCCCAGCCTGAACCTGGCGCAGGTTTTCCTGGAAGACCCGAACGGCGTCACGATCGAGCTGAACTTCCCGAACTGAGACGACCTGCTTGGTGCGCCGGCCAAAGGTTTCGTTGGCAGGGGATCGCTGGCGTCTTCCCGCCGCTTCCCTTCCCGCTAGCATTGTTCCCGTTTGCATCGTTCCCGCTTTCATCCAGCGGCAGGGCTTGCCAATGGATATATAATCGTTGACTGCATTGGAGGCCACTCACTTGAGGAACTGGTCCCGTCGGACAACCACAACTTTGGCCGGGCTGCTCGCGCTGCTGGCCGGCGCGCCTGCCTGGTCGCAGGTGGATTTCAGCGGCCAATGGGCGCCTTTTTATCACGAAGACCCGGTTGAGCGGGGACCCGGCGCCGAACTGGGCGACTACACCGAACTGCCCATCAACGATGCCGCGCGCATGCAGGCCGATAGCTACGATGCCGACCGCATCTCTGTCGTCGAAGAATACCAGTGCCGGCCGCACTCGCCCGATTACGGATTCCGCAGCCTCGGCAATCTGCGCATCTGGAGCGAGGTGGATCCGCGCACGCAGCGCATCGTCGCCTTCCACAGCCATACCCTGGCCTACGACAACGAACGAACCATCTATATCGACGACCGCCCGCATCCGCCGCCCTACGCCGCGCACACCTGGCAGGGTTTCTCGACGGCGAAATGGGAAGGCAACATGCTCACCGTCACCACCACGCATCTGAAGACCAGTTATATGCGCCGCAACGCGCTGCCGCGCAGCGACCAGGCCATCATCACCGAGCACTGGCTCCGCCACGGCGACATCCTGACCGTGATCACCATCACCGAAGATCCGGTTTTCCTGGAAGAGCCGATGGTGCGCAGCACCAATTGGTATCTGGACCCCGGCCAGCATCTTCAACCCTACGGCTGCGAGTACGAGCCCGAAGTTCCCCGCCCCGAAGGTACGGTACCGAACTTCCTCCCGGGCAAGAATCCATTCCTGCACGAATTCGCCAATTATTACGGCCTGCCGTTTGAAGCCACGCGCGGCGGCAAGGAAACTCTGTATCCCGAGTATCAGGAAAAATTGAAAGACTACAAACCGCCGGCCAAATGCGAACGCTATTGCCGCTGCCTGGGACTTTTCGAATGCGACGTAAACTCGAAGTGATCCTGATCGCCGCGCTCGCCGCGGCATGCGCCTGTGCGCAATCGTCCGCACCCGCACCGTCCTCCGATAACGATATTGGTGTCCTCAAGGTCCAGGGCGGTGTCTACATGCTGGTCACCGATGCCGGCAACATCGCCGCACAGGTAGGCGACGACGGAACGTTGGTGGTAAACACGGGCACTGAAGCGCTGGCGCCCAAAGTAGCCGCCGTGCTGAAAAAACTGGCCGACAGGCCGATCCTGTGGGTCGTCAATACCGATGCGGCCCCCGCCCACATCGGCGGCAACAGCGCGCTGCCACGCCTCAGCGGTCTCGCGCCACGCCAGGAGCCGCGCATCGTCGCTTACGAAAACGTGCTCGATCGCGTCAGCCATGGGCAGCCCCGCGTTCCCGATGCGCTCTGGCCCAACAACGAATATTTCTCGCCTACAAAGGATTTTTCGTTCAATGGCGAAGCCATCGAGGTGTATCACGTCCCGAGCGCACTCACTGATGGCGACAGCATGGTGCATTTCCGCCGATCGGATGTGCTGGCCACTGGCGACGTGTTCACGCCCGGCCGCTATCCCGTCATCCACACCGACCAGGGCGGCACCATCCAGGGCGAGCTGGATGCACTGAACCAGATCCTGCGCATCACCGTGCCGCTGAAATACGAAGAGGCCGGAACATACGTGATTCCCGGCCGCGGGCGCCTGTGCGACGAAGCGGACGTGGTGGAATATCGCAACATGGTGACCATCGTACGCGACCGCGTCCGCGCCCTCGCCGCCAAGGACAACTCCCTCGAACAGGTGAAGGCCGCGCGCCCCACGCGCGACTATGACACGCAGTACGACAAGGCATTGGCCGATGCCTTCGTGGAAGCCATTTTCAAGACTCTGGCGAATAAGAAATGACCGCACGAATCACGCTTCTCTCGATTGCCGTAGCAGCACTTGCGCAAACGCTGCTCGCCCAACCGCCGCGTCCGCCCGCGCCCAACCGTTCGCCCCGCGAAGCCGCGCCCATCGATTTGACCGGCTACTGGGTGTCCGTCGTTTCGGAGGACTGGCGCTGGCGCATGGTCACGCCCGCCAAGGACGATTTCGCCGGCATCCCCTTCAAGCCCGAAGGCCGCCGCGTCGGCGACGAATGGGACCCGGCCAAGGATGAAGCTTCCGGCGATACCTGCAAAGCCTACGGCGCAGCCGCCATCATGCGCCTGCCCGGCCGTGTTCACATCACCTGGCAGGACGATTCCACGCTCAAAATCGAAACCGACACCGGCATGCAGACGCGCCTGCTGAAGTTCGGCGCCGCGGCTCCCGAGGATCTCGGACCGTCGCGCCAGGGCTTCTCCGCCGCGCAATGGGAGCAGCCCGAGCACGGGATGGCCAAGCCGCAGTTTGGATTCGGCGCCACGCGCGTCGGCAATCAGGGGCGGGCGCTCGAAGTTACCACCACGCATCTGCTGCCGGGCTATCTTCGCAAGAACGGATTCCCGGTGAGCGGCGACGCGATCGTGAAAGAAGATTTCGACTTGTTCACCGAGCGCAGCGGCCAACCCTGGTTCGTGGTCACCACCATCGTGCAGGACCCGCTGTACCTGCAAGAGCCCTTCGTCACCAGCTCGAACTTCAGGAAGCAGTCTGACGATTACCACTGGAATCCGCGGCCCTGCTCGGCTCGCTAGGGCGCACCGGCGATCCGTTCAAAAATCAGCGGGATGGGACTTTGCCTCCATGGCCGTGACCCTGTCCCGCCCTGCAACTTGCGGCTTGACACGGCTTGGGTTACTTGTCACGATCACCAGATGCAGAGCATATCTGTTCGACCCGAGCGGTGGTCCGTGGGCGGCGGAGTGCATCCCCCGGCGCCGGTCTTACCGCTGGTTGTCCTGTTGTTCCTCGCATCGGCCACCGCCAGTGTCGTGACCGCTCAAACCAGCCCCCCGCGCCGGACCGTCTGGGACGGTGTATACACGGAGGCTCAAGCCGCGCGCGGCATGGCGGCCTTCGGCCAGAGCTGCGCGGGCTGTCATGTGTTGGCCGCGGAGGGCAAGGCGCCGCTGGTGGGCGACCCATTCTGGAAGAGTTTCGCGCAAAAAAGCGTCGGCGATTTGCTGGAGTTCGTCAGCGCCAACATGCCGAACGGCGCCCCCGGCTCGCTCGACGAATCCACCTACCGGGATATCGTCGCGCTTATGCTGAAGTCCAACGGCTTTCCCGCGGGAAGCACTGACCTTCGGCGCGACAGCATCGCCAACGTACAGATTGTCCAGAAGGACGGACGCACAGAACTCCCCTCCGATGCGCTCGCTCGCGTGATCGGTTGCCTCACTCGGAAGGGGGCCGACTGGGTAGTCACGAAAGCAACCACACCCGAGCGGGCGGAGAACGTTTCTCCGGGCGGCGCAGACGCAACGAGGCCGCTCGGGAGCCGCACATTCCCACTAAAGTTTGTCGTCACGCGCCTGGATCCGTTATCCGGCTCGCGAGTTGCGGTAACCGGCCTCCTGATCGGCGCCGGCGGCGCGGACGGCATGAACGTAACCACCGTGACCCGCGTCGCCCCGAAGTGTCCCTAGAGATCGATTCTGCCGTCACTCGCGCCGAGCTTGTCGATTTCAACGCCGGCTAAGTGCGCCATCGAGAGAAGCAGGTTCGCGGTCGGCGTTTCCTGCGCGACGATGTGGCGGTTGCCCTTCAACCGGCCCTGTGCGCCGCCCACGATCACCGCAGGCGGGCTGTGGCGATCATGCGCGTTGCCGTTGCTCATGCCGCTGCCCCAGTACAGAACCGAGTGATCGAGCAAGTTTCCATCGCCCTCTTTGGTGGCCTTCAGTTTGTCGCAGAAATCGGCGAACTTCTGGATTTGGTACGTGCCGATCTTGGCGTACTTGGCGAGCTTCTCCGGATCGCCGCCATGATGCGAGATGGTGTGATGCTGCTCGGGAATGCCGATGAAAGCATACGCGCGGTCGCTGGCCTCATGACCGGTCATGAAAGTGAACACGCGGCTGATGTCGCCCTGGTACGCCAGGTGCATCAAGTTATAAGTGATGGTCATGTGATCGTCGAAAGCTTCCGGCAAGCCCACCGGCGCCTCCGGATCGCCGGTAATGGTTCCCAGCCGGGCCTCCATCCGCTGGAGCTGGTTCTCCACGTCGCGGATGTTGCCGAGGTACTCGTCGAGGATGGCGCGATCTGGCGCTCCCAGCGACCGTTTCAGTTTCGCGGTTTCCTCGCTCACCGAATCCAGCAGGCTCTGCTTTTCTTTCAGGCGGGCAAAGCGCCGCTCGGTGGAATCCGTTTCGCCGAACATGCGCTCGAAGGTCACGCGTGGATTGATCCCCACTGGCAGCGGGCTGGAGTCGTCGCGCCAGGACAGCGTGTTGAAGAACGTGCAGGCGAAACCGTCGCAGGCCCCGACCGCGGTGCCCATGTCCTCGGTGCCGACTTCGATGGACCGCAGCGGCGTATCGCCCGCCACTTGATCGGCAATATATTGATCGACGGTCTTCTTCGAGTGGATTTCCCCATAAGCCGACGTGTTGCCGTCACGCTGCACCACCGGCCCGACGCCATTCAGAAACGCGGAGCTGGCGCCCAAATGGATGGACGAACCCCACGGCGCTTTCATCTTGCTCACCGTGACCAGCTGGTTCCGAAACCCTTCCAGCGGCTGCATCACCGGCTTGAAGACGAAGTCGCTCCCGGCCGCATCGGGATGCCACGTAGTGGGAAACACGCCACAAGGGAAGTAGACCGCGCCGAAGCGGAACGGAGATTTCGGCGCAGCGGAGAGCGCCGGAATCATGGCGTCCAGGAACGGCAGTGCGACCGAGGCGCCCAAGGCGCCACGCACAAACGTGCGTCGCGAAAGATGCTTCTTTGTAATGATCATGGCTGCTCCCTTTTTGATCGTGAAGTGTTTGATCGTGCAAGTTTAACAGCATCGGCCGTACGGGCCGCTTCCACCGGTTCCAACTTAGTGCGCATCTGAAATGGCACACTTTCCACTATTCCCATAATAACTGAGGAAAGCTGGTAATCGTTTTGGGCGGCCTTCCTCACAATGTGCCGAACCACCGGCATGTCGGCGGGCTCCAGCCCGCGGCCCAGCGCGTAGGTCAGCAGCTTTTCAGTGACGACGGTCACAAAGGCGTCGGGACGGCTTAGAATGGCCTCCCGCAGCGCCACCGGCCCGTTGACCTGGGTTCCATCGGCGAGTGTTCCCGCCACGTCCAACGGCGCGCCATCGGGGCCCTTATCGCGCCATACTCCCACCGAATCGAAATTCTCCAGCGCAAACCCGGGCGGATCGATCACGCGATGGCAGCCGGCACAAGGCTGATTCTTGCGGTGCAATTCCAGTTGGGCGCGGACCGTCTTGGGAATTTTCGAGTCCTTGTTGCTTTCGTCCAGCGTGGGAACATTGGGCGGCGCAGGAGGCGGAGGCGTATTGAGGAAGGTGCTCAGGATATACTTGCCGCGATAGACCGGCGAGGTTCGCGTGGCGACCGAGGTCATCGCGAGGATGCTCCCTTGCCCCAGCAGCCCGCGCCGATTGGGATCGGTGAGTTTCACGCGCCGGAATTGCGGGCCGTAAACGCCTTTGATGCCGTAATGCCGAGCCAGCCGCTCATCGAGGAAGGTGTAGTCCGCGTTCAGAAGATCGAGGGTGCTGCGGTTTTCACGCAAAATGTAGCCGAAGAACATCTCGGTCTCAGTGCGGAATCCTTTGCGGATGTTATCGTCGAAATCTGGGAACATCAGGATATCCGGAACCACCTTCGCTTCCAGATTGCGGAGCTGCAACCACTGCCCGGTGAAATTGTTTACCAGGGCGTCGGACCGGTCGTCGGAGAGCATGCGGTGCACCTGAGCGCTGAGCACTTCGGGCTCCCGCAGCCGACCCGCTGCCGCCAGGTCCAGCAGTTTTTCATCGGGAATGCTGCTCCATAAGAAGAAGGACAAGCGCGAGGCCAGATCCACTTCGCTGACCGGATGCGCGACGCCGGCACGGGCGCCCGGCGGATCGCTTTCGATGCGATACAAGAAGTAGGGGCTGGCAAGAATGCGCGCTACCCCGGCTCGAATTCCATCGTCGAAACTGCCGCCGCTCTGGCGTTCCCGCTGGTAAAACGACAGCGGCGCCTCGACGTCGCCCGCAGTCACAGGCCGCCGATACGCGTGGCGTGCAAGAGTTGTGAGGATCTTCGCCGCACAAGTGTTCTCCTCCGGACTCGCACCCGCGGCGCCTTTCGCCGCCACACGGCTGACACTCGCCTCGGGATGGCACACAAACAATTTTTGCCGGCTGGGGCCCTCGCTCAAGCCGTGCACGTTATACGGGCCGTCAATGGATACGGTCCTCAGCCTGGGCATCCCCGCCACCATGTGGACTTCCTGGCTGTCGCGCGGCGAGGGCTGCCAGACGTCCTGCAACTTGCCCGGCCGCTCTCTCCACGTAAATCCAACGTCGTGAGGACCGGCAGTGATGCGCACGCGTCCCGTCATTCTTTTGTCGATAACGGGCTGTGCCGCGGCCAAATCCTTGGCCTGCATCTCGTCGTCGGCGGGACCGCCAATCGGAGCCGAATACACTTCCGCGCCATCCACGGTAATGACAAAGGTGTACGGCGTGTCATTTCCCTCCACGCCGGCGTAGCCTTCCTGGACGCCTCGCACCAGGCGGCCCGAAAGTTTATACTCCGCGTCAGCCGGAAAAACGTGGTGAACAACCGTACCGCCCACTGTTCCGAGCGGCAGTCCGTCGATGTATCCGTTCTGGCTGAATTCCCGGCTGATGGAATGCTCGTCCGTCCCCGGCCGCACCTGCGGATCGCCCACCGCCATGGCGCTGACGCGCTCGGCCGCGTTGACGTAGCCCTCCAGCAGCAGTGGCGACGTTTTCAGAGCTGTCGCGATATTGTCGAAACCGTATTCGGCGCCGTCGGTCGGCAGCAGGTCGCTCACGTCCAAGTCCACCGCCAGCAGGTCGCGGACCGCGTTGGCATATTCGGCGCGATTCAGACGATGCACCACGAAGCGGCCAGGGGTGCTATGACCCTCCCAGGCGCGATCGAGCGATGCCGCCAGCCAGCTCGTGAAGGCCGCGTATTCGGCCTCGCTGGGACGCGGCACGCCCGGCGGCGGCATGGCCCGCACACTCAGCTTACGAATCACTCTCTCCCAGGTCTCCGCGTGGCCTAAAAGATCGTCGAAGCTCGCCGATTCCAGATTAACTGGGGCCGCCGCTGGATTCGCCGCGCGTTTGCTGTGACAGGCGATGCAATATTGATTCACGAACGCCCGGTACTTGGCTTCCCCGCCGTTGTCCCGGCTTTGGACGGCGCGCTCGCGCCCGGTTGCGCCATCAATGGCGCTGTGATTCCGGCGCAGGCCAACGCAGTTGTGATTACGATCTTTCTCATGGCGCCTTCGTCACCGCCGCTACATCGGAACTTTTTTTCTGCTCGCCGCTCTTCTTGCCGGCCGCGGGAGCCAGCGGCGGAGGCTGAGGCGCCGGATCGTTGGGACCGAGATGCATCAGCTCGCGCAGCGCCGCGACCACTTCCGCGCGCGAATCTTTCTTCGGATGATATGCCTCGGGATTGTCACCCATGGCATTGGGGTCCTTTTTCTTGGGCTTTTCCGCCAGAAGCAGAGGCGTCAGATTGTCCTTGTTCACCGCGTCCAGCTTTGCGCCGGCCCCGACCAGCGCACGTATCATCGCCACGTGCTCTTCGTCGACGGCCTGATGCAGCGGCGTCGAGCCATCGGGCGCCTTGGCGTTGGGGTTGGCCCCGGCGGCCAGCAACAGCTTGAGCGCCTCCACCGGATCGCGGCTGCCGGGCTCGCGGTACGGGGGTGCCACCATACGGTCGAATCCGGGCCCCGCTGCGAACGATGCGCCCAGGCCGCCTTTCAGGGCAGCCATGATGGGTGTCTTGCCGATGTTCGGATTCCGCCGGCCAGCAGCGGCGGGCTTGCCGTCCTTCGGCTTGGCCTCGCTCGGGCTCCACTCGATTTGCGCGCCGTGTGCCAGCAGCAGCTTCAGCACCTCGACGTCGGCTGCGGTCGCGGCGCGGTAAAAAGGCGAGCTGTTGACCGATGCGCCGCAGCACAGCGTGGTGGAATGCAACGCGCCGACGAACGGCTTGTTCACGTCCGCACCCAGGTCCAGCAGCACCTTCACGAGACCCAGGGCTGTCAGATTGTTCGGATGCGTGGGTTGCAGCCGCGAGCCGTCATGCGCGCGCATGTCGGTGGTGCCGTCGTGCATGTCGACGGCCCAGTATAAGGATCCATCGTTGGGATCGCCGCCCAGGTCAAGCAGTTCCTTCGCCAGATCGAAGCGGTCATTTACTATGGCGACGACGGTGGCGGTCGCGCCATCAGCGTTCGTCAGCTTCGGATCGGCGCCGCCCTTGATCAGCGCCTCGAGGACATCCGCGTGTCCATTCCGGGCCGCGAACATCAATGCCGTGAAGCCGCCGGAAGGATGGTCGGCGTCCTTGCGCTCTGTGATCGTGGAAACGTGGGCCTTGAGGTTTGGATCCGCGCCCGCGGCCAGCAGCGTCTTCACCACCTCCAACTGACCTTCGGCGGACGCCCACATGAGCGCCGTCTCTTCCTGATACGGATCCGTGGCGTTAACCAGCGAGCCATGCGAAAGCAGCAGTTTCACGGCGTCCACGCGGCCTGTGCGCGACGCAGCCATCAGCGGCGTCTCGCCCTCAGGGTGCCAGCGCGTGGGGTCTGCGCCCGCATCGAGCAACGCTCGCATCACCTCCACGTCGCCGTTGCGGCTGGCTTCGAGAAGAGGAGTCACGCCGTAGTGATTTGGCGTGTCAACCCAGGCTCCGGCCGCGAGCAACGCCTTCGTCATTTCCACGTCCGAGTGGTAGGCCGCCCACAAGAGCGCCGACGAGCCGTCATTAGCGGGACCATTTACATCGGCATGCTCCTTGAGCAGCTTGCGGATCTCGGGGAGATCATCGGATTTGGCGGCGTCCGCCACGGCGCTAATGGTGGAAGGACCTGCCAGAAGGGCATCAGGTCGGACCGTCGCGAACCCCAGCATAAGCGGCAGACACCACCAGATATGCCGCACGCGTCTTGCATTCGTTCTTTTCGCCGATTGCATCGCTACGCCTCCCTCCGATGCACTTGCATGCAACATAAGATATAACGCCGCGACTACAACTGCAAGGCCATGCCTGTGTCTGGGACCACCTCCGGGCAGTTCTAACAACCGGACGATGTTACTTTACCGGCAGAAGTTCACTCTCGCTGGCGGCGAGTGCTCGTCGACCGCGATGGCAAGAAAGCTGCACAACGCCCGTGATTGAGGATCAAGGCCGGCGCGAACATAGGGCAAGAGTCATATGCCTTTTCGTCCTTCGTTGATTCTGCTTCCTGCGCTGGAAAAGGCGCCGGCTCTCGAAAATCCCCACCGCTTTGGCGAAGCGCGCTTGAAACTGCTGCACCAAATCCGTGGCTTTGGCCTTGGCGCTTTTTTCGACGCGCTGTACGAAGACGGCCTTCATCGCCTCGCTCATTTCGGCCTGGCTGCGCTTGGCACAGGCACCAGCACGTTGCGATAGAAGTGCACGTTGCAGCGCTGCCAGGCTTCCAATCCCGTGAGCGCGTCCGAAACCACCAGTCTGACACCGCTCAAACCGCGCTCCTCGGCCGGAATTACCTCGAAACGACGCTTAGGAAGGTGATCATTCTCCGAGTAGCCACTACTCGCCCAGAGGGCGCGACTTCCATCCACACCTTCTCAGCGTATCGGGGAACCTATCCTGCCGTGTCTTGCATCTCGCCGGACAAAAAAACAGCCCATCCCGGAGTGGACTCCGAAACGGGCTGCGAGTCGGGTGACTAAAGAACGGTCAGTGTCGAAGCTGAGTGCTGATTTTGCCGGTTTCGTACACTTCGCAATTGGCGCGTTCCGAAATAACAGGATCGGCGTTGGCGTTGAGCCGCAGGATGCGAGTCGGCATCACCCAGGGCTCAATGAACGAATCCGGATCTTCGACGGTCATGTCGTAGTGGAGTTCATTTCCAACACGCGTAAGTTTCTCAATGATGTGCATGTCGGCGGAATGGAAGAGGCCGCCCCGTCCCAACCACGTCGTATCGGTGAATGAAGTATCGTCAATGACCAGCGTATCGCCTTCCCATTTACCGATGCTGTACCCATAGTATGTTGCTTCAAGCTCCTTCTCCGCCTTGCGTGCGCGTCCGTCCGTGGGGATGTCGCGGAATTCCGTGTTTCCACCGCCGTAATCGGAATATTGCGAATAGAAGAAGATGATGTCTTTGTCTGTTTCGATAATCCGCCGGGGCGTGCCCTGCCGCGGGAGTCCCAGCGGCTGACAGGTCATCACTGGATCGTCTCTGTTCGTCCACTGATCGAGTTCCTGAATCTTGTCCCAATACTGGGGTTTGTAAATGGGACGGCTCGGCCCAAACCGCGAGGGAGAGATCCACTCATAATCCACCCAGAAGTTGTCCTGTGGGATCTGGCAGCCGACGTCGGGGCTGATTCCCCCACCCTTCACCTGCGTTGGACCACATCGGCGGTTCCCACTACCCGTAATTGCAAGAGGGACAAAACCCCAAGTTCCTGTCATATTCGGCTTCCCATTAGGCAGCCGCGGGGTTTCGACGGCTGCGGTCTCGGGCGCCGGTGCGGCCGTTGCGTAGGTATTGAGAGTCCAGTTAGGAGGCTGATTCGTTGGCGTGATGGCCGCCTTGACGCTTGCCGGAACCGGCATCACGACATACATCTGTCCCGTTTCCGTCAGCGTCGTAGTAATGTCGCGTACAACCGCGCCGTTTTTGCGTTCCGTCATCCTGCCCGCGTAAAACGCTTCGGCCGGATTGAGCGGATTGTTCCAGTCCCGATAGTCGCTATAGGTAAACTCAGTGGTGTTGTTTCCCTGTTTCACCACGACACGCCCGGGCATGAACTTCGCGTCGAGTGTCACGCTCGCGATTGCATTGGGGACGCCCGGAATCGGGAACGTTACGACGGGCGTCTGGCCTTCCCATGCGACGGAGGTCTTCCCTGCCATCGAGACGCCGGCAGGCACCCGTTGCGGCCTGGGCGCCATTTCCGGCGGATCGCTTATCCCCGCCATCGCGCCCTTAAAGGCACCCTGCGGACTGGCCCACAGACGAATCATCCGTTCCTCTACAGTGGCGGGCATCGGCGTCGCCTTGCCTTTGCCGGGAACGAGTTCGGCGCCAGGAATGTCTTCGTCCCAGGCATACGCTCCACTGACGACTTCGACATTGGAGCAACTCTGGCCGTTGGGCCGAGTGCCCGTGTACTGGATCCGCTCGCCCGACGTCTGGTAGCTGATGCTGGTTCGATACTTGGTTGCATTGCAGGGCTGTCCGTCCACTTGAACGGTGCCCTTGCCCTGGTATTCGAGCGACATGATCAAGTCTCGCTCCTCGCTGCTTCGGAGCATGCCCATATACCAGGCCCAGTTGAAAAGGACTGCTTTCAGGTCCTTCGCGCCGGGTGCAGGGGTGTACAGCGGAGCGCCGCGTCGACCACCGCGGCCGCGAGCTTGTCCACCACCTTCGGCGCCCGCATCCCGGCCACCCTGGGCCGGCGCCGCAGAGGCAGCGCTTCCTGCCTGTGCAAAGGCCGGGGACGGCTCACTGACCGTCAGGGCGACTGCGATCACGATACTTGTCCCAAAGATCTTTCGTAAAACTGCCATGATGATTCCCCTTCTTTATTTACTCGTTCGGGTTACCGGCGGAGATCGGGATGACGCGCCCGCCCGGCATGATCACGTTCTTGAGGAAGCCCGGCGGACTGCCGTCCCGCGCCGGCAGAAACTTCACTTTGATCTCGTCCCCGGTATGCAGCGCATTCGGCCCGGTCTCGCCGATCCCGCGCTGGGCGAGCGCCGTGGAGGATACAAGGGTCATCACCCACTCGGCCAACGACCCGTCCTGATTCTTGACCTCGCGAGCCAGTGAACCGTGTGGGTTCGTGAACTTCACGCTGGTTACTGTCCCGGAAAGTTCTTTTTCCACTTTCACGTCGTACACGCCCGCCAAGGAGTGATGGGCCTGCAGCAGACAGTGGCCACAAATCCCAAAGTTTGCTTGATCATTTCGATGTAACATCCTCGGTTGCCGATCAGCTTGAGGATTTTATCACGATTTGTTGATGCCTGGCTTTGAGCCTTTCTCTGCTGGCCTTTCCCTGCTGTCGCGGCAAAGGCTTTTAGGCTTTCCGGCAAATATTTAGCGGCACGGTGCGCGACAACATCATTTAACGGAAGCGAAGAGTATCAGGATTATTCCAGCGCGCAATTAGCTGAGGTTTTGGAGAGTGCGAAATTTTCGACCTTGCTGGCGCGGTTCCCCCAAGCACTGGATACGAAGCTTGCGAGCAGTGGGAACAGCATCAGCCTGGAACCGAAGCAGCTGAGCGCATTCACGCGTGCGACCTTGTGAAAACCGGAGCCGCTGATTCTGGATGAGGGAACGGCCAATATCGAGACAGTGACCGAACAGCTGCTGGGGGAGATTCTCGACAAGCTGCCGCCGGAGACCACCTAGGTGAACATCGCGCACCGTCTGAACACCACCGACAACGTGGACCAGGTTCACTTCGTCAATTCGGGCGGAGTGGCGCGGGCCGGATCAAGGAAGCGAAAACCTCTACTAAGAACCGATATGAAGTCCCCGCAAACGGGACGCCCCAGATTCTTGCGTCTGAATGGACCCCGACTTACCAGGAGCAATGTTCAGACCCGCCGCTCGAGGCTATATCCGAGTCGCCGACCGAGGACTCGGTTCGGTCTCAGACGTTCAGGTCATTACGGAACCAAGCAAAGGGTGGATTTGCTGCATCGGGAACAAGGCCCCACTTTCGCAAGGCTCGGTCATAACTGAATAATCGCGCTTGAAGTGCCGCCAGGCGTACCGATTCGCGCTTATCGAAAGGCAATCGTTTTCGCCCGACCGAAGGAATGAACGGTCTCCATCCCGATGAGCGCTTGTTTTCGAATTGCTGCCGGTATACGCGCTACACGGAGAATGCCTGGTTGGTAAACCAACGAAATACCGACGGTCTTTTCAGAGGGAGCGATCGGTCACATCCTCACAACGGGTCTTGAGTCGAGTTGACCGATCCCGATTTGCGGAACGGCGTTAGAGGAATTTACCGAGCGACATATAGGAGAGCCAGAAATCTATGATTGCTCGTGAGCCTTGGCGGATATGCCCATCAGCTTACACGCCCGGCGAATACCGCTAATGACTATCGGTTTTTCTTTCGGTAAGGCATCGCGAGGTTTTGAGTGATGCGCCATCGCCGACACTTTGTTGGTTGAAAGCCTGTCTTCGAAACAGGCAATTTTTCGCAGCTACAGATAAGCCCGTGGTCAGCGAGGTTGGGTTGTTTTGTAACTGATTGATTCTTTGTGGACCCCAGTCCACGACATCGAGATTTTACGGTGCGAAAGTCCGGTTGGTCGAGAATACGCAGTAGTTGATTCTGGGGCGGCTGGTGGGATTTGAACCCACGACATCCAGAACCACAATCTGGCGCTACTACCAACTGAGCTACAGCCGCCGTGCGAATACTAGTTTAACATTCATCATCCCAGCCCCGCCTTCTTCCAAAGCCGATCCACGCGCTCTTTCACTTCGCTGGGCATCTGGATCACGCCGGGCCACGGACGCACGAAGCCTTCCTCTTTCCACTTGCGCGTCGCGTCGATCCCCATTTTCGATCCGTAGTTGGGCAAGCGGCTGGAATGGTCGAGCGAATCCACCGGACCCAGCACAAACTGGATGTCACGCTCCGGATCGATATTGTTCAGCGCCTTCCACGCCACCTCGCGAACATCCTGCACATCTACGTCCTCATCCACCACTACGATGCACTTGCTGAACATGGCCTGGCCCAGGCCCCAGATGGCGTGCATCACTTTGCGCGCGTGCAGCGGGTATGACTTGCGGATGGAAACCAGGATCAGATTATGAAACACGCCTTCGGCGGGCATCGAGATGTCGCGGATTTCGGGCAACTGCAGGCGCATCAACGGCAGAAAGATCCGCTCAATGGCCTTGCCCATATAAAAATCCTCCATCGGCGGCGGGCCGACGATGGTGGTGGCATAGACCGGATGTTTGCGCTGCGTCACGCAGGTGATGTGGAACACCGGGTATTCGTCTTCGAGTGAATAGAAACCCGTGTGATCGCCGAACGGGCCTTCCATGCGCTGCTCGCCGATTTCGACATAGCCTTCCAGCACGATCTCTGAGTTGGCGGGAACTTCCAGATCCGACATCTCGCACCGCACCATTTCCACTGGCTTGCCGCGCAGAAACCCGGCCATCATCATTTCGTCCAGATCGGGCGGCAGCGGCAAAATCGCCGAATACATCGTCGCCGGGTCCGAGCCGATGGCAACCGCGACGTCCATTCTCGCGGTTTTGCCTTCCTTCAACAGGCGGCGATAATGCTCCGCCCCATGTTTGTGGGTCTGCCAGTGCATCCCGGTGGTGCGCTCATCGTAAACCTGCATCCGGTAGCAGCCGCAGTTGCGCTTGCCGGTGTCGGGATTGCGGGAAAACACCATCGGAAGCGTGATGAATCGGCCGCCATCCTGCGGCCAGCAGTGCAGGATCGGAAATTCGTTCAGAGAGAAATTGTCGCGGCGGACAATGTCTTTGCACGGTCCGCTCGAAACCATCTTGGGGAAGAATGCGCCCACTTCGGCCAGCTTCGGCAGCATTTTCAGCTTGCCGATCAATCCCTCCGGCATACGCATTTCGAGAAATTCGTAGATGCGTTGCGCGACGGATTCCACCGAGTCCACTTCCAGCGCCAGTTCCATGCGGCGCATGCTGGCGAAGCTGTTGATAAGGACGGGAACGCGGCTGCCCTTGGGCTTCTCAAACAGCAGCGCCGGTCCGTTGTTCTTGACGGACCGGTCTGCGAATTCGGTGATTTCAAGAAACGGATCCACCTCCGCCGAGATGCGCTTCAGTTCTTTCTTTTTTTCGAGCGCGTCGATGAAGTCGCGCAAGTCGCTATAGGCCATGAAGAGAGCTCACGTTTTACTATGATGGAAATTCACTCTCATGACAAATCGAACCGCTTTCATCACCGGCGCGAGCCGGGGTATCGGACGGGCGTGTGCTCTGGCGTTGTCCAACGCGGGCGCGCGCGTGGCGCTCGCGGCGCGCAACACCGCGCAATTGGAGGAACTGGCCGGTGAAATTCGCAAGCAAGGACGCGAGGCGTTTGCGGTCGCGATCGACATGACCAGCGCGGAGTCGATTCAGGAAGCCTTCGCTAAAACCGCGAAAGAGTTTGGGCCGGTTGCGATTCTGGTGAACAACGCCGGCATCACTAAAGACGGCCTGGCGCTGCGGATGAAGAAGGACGATTGGGACAACGTGCTGTCGACGAATCTGACCGGCTCTTTTCTCGCCAGCCAGCAAGTGCTGCAGCACATGATGCGCGAACGCTGGGGGCGCATCATCAATATCTCTTCAGTGGTGGGAGAAATGGGGAATCCAGGGCAGGCTAACTACGTTGCGTCGAAGGCCGGTCTGATCGGGTTGACCAAGGCGCTGGCGCAAGAGATGGGCAGCCGCAACATCACCGTCAACGCCGTTGCGCCGGGATTTATCGAAACCGACATGACGGCAAAACTGTCGCAGGAACTCAAGGACAACATGGTGGGACACATTGCGCTGAAGCGGATCGGACAGCCGGACGACGTGGCTGCGGCCGTGCGATTCCTGGCGAGTGACGACGCTCGCTACATCACTGGGCACGTGCTGAACGTGAACGGCGGACTCTATATGTAAAAGCCCTGGTACATGTAACCGCATTTTAATCGTGCGTTCATTGCGGCGGCGCCGCTTGCGCATCGACAATGGAGACATGTCTTCTATCAGCACGGAGAAGTTCCGTGTGGGCCTGGTGCAGATGAGCTGCGCGGTCGATCCCAAAGAGAACCTGGAAAAAGTCCTCTGGCGGACGCGTGAAGCGGCCGGACGCGGCGCGCAGATCGTGTGTCTCCAGGAGCTGTTTCGATCGCAATATTTCTGCCGCGAGGAAAACGCCGAGTTGTTCGCTTTGGCTGAGCCGATTCCGGGACCGACCACGGAGACGCTCGGCCGCCTGGCGCGCGAGCTCGGGATCGTCATCATCGCGTCGCTTTTCGAGCGGCGCAGCGCTGGGCTGTATCACAACACGGCGGCGGTAATTGGCGCCGACGGCGAGATCCAGGGCATCTATCGCAAGATGCATATTCCGGACGATCCGCTGTACTTCGAAAAGTTTTATTTCACGCCCGGCGACCTGGGCTTTGTGAATTTCGACACGCGCTTCGGCCGCCTGGGCGTGCTGGTCTGCTGGGATCAGTGGTATCCCGAAGCCGCGCGCCTTTCGAGTCTCGCGGGCGCGAACATTCTCTTTTATCCAACCGCTATCGGCTGGCATCCATCCGAAAAGGCGCAGTACGGCAAGGCGCAACTGGACGCCTGGCGCACCATCCAGCGGGCCCACGCGATCGCCAATGGTATTTACGTGGCGGCGGTGAATCGCGTTGGTTTCGAGGGGCCGCCCGAGCATGGCCTGGAATTCTGGGGCTCTTCTTTTGTAGCCGATCCGTTCGGGCAGATTATCGACGAAGCCTCTACTTCGAATGAAGAGATTCTGGTGACAGAGTGCGATCCGCGCCGCATGGAAGAAGTCCGCCGAGGCTGGCCTTTCTTGCGCGATCGCCGCATTGACGCCTACGGGCCGATTTTGAAGCGCTGGTTGGACTGACGTGGCTGCATCAATGAATGGCGGATGCCCGCCGAATGGGAGCCGCATGAAGCAACGTGGCTGGCTTGGCCGCACGAGCGCACGGATTGGCCGGGCAAGTTCGCGCCGATTCCATGGGTCTATGGCGACATTGTGAAGCGCCTGGCGCGCGTGGAGCGGGTCCGGATTCTGGTGGAAGATGCCGCGCTCGAAAAAAGCGCCCGGCGGGTTCTCGCGAAATGCGCCGCCGACATGAGCGCCGTGGAGTTTCTTCGCTGGCCAACCAATAGAAGCTGGACTCGCGATTATTGCCCCATTTTCGTCAAGAACACAGCCCGCGAAGTTGCCATTACTGACTGGCTCTTCAACGGCTGGGCGAAGTATGACAACTGGCGCGACGATAACCGCATTCCTGCCCGCGTTGCCAAGCGAGATCAGTTTCGCCGGATCGAGCCTGGTATTGTGCTGGAAGGCGGAAGTATCGATGTCAACGGCGCGGGGCTGTTGCTCACCACCGAAGAATGTTTGCTGAGCGAATCGGTACAAGTGCGCAATCCCGGGCTCGGCCGTGCCGAGCTTGGAGCGATACTTCGCCGATTATCTTGGAATCCGCCAGACCATCTGGCTGAAACAGGGAATCTCGGGCGACGACACGCACGGACATATTGATGACTTGGCGCGTTTCGTGGACGAGAAGACGGTAGTGATCGCAGCGGAAGACGACCGCTCCGAAGCGAACTACCAGCCGCTGCGCGAGAATCTGAAACTGCTGCGCCGCACCGGGCTGCGCGTGGTTACTCTCCCTATGCCCGCGCCCGTCTATTTCGATGGCCAGCGGCTGCCGGCCAGCTACGTGAATTTCTACATCGCGAACGGCCTGGTGCTCGTGCCGACGTTCAACGACCCAAACGACCGCGTGGCGCTCAACACACTGGCGAAGCTGTTTCCCTCACGCGAGGTGATCGGCATTTATTGCGGCGATCTGGTTCTCGGCCTCGGTACACTGCATTGCATGACGATGCAACAGCCGGCGCCGGCAAGTGTGCCGGACTCTAACGCACGGTAGCTCGCCGCGTTCCTGAACATTCCCCGATTTGTTCCCGTAATCCACATCGTGGCGCACGCAATCCTGCGTGCTGCGTTCACACTCGTGTGAACGTCGCCGAATTCCTCTAGCGACGTTCTCACCTGCCACACGTGTGTATTACCAGTCGCTCCTCGTATTTCGATCACCGCAGGTTTCATGGTTGAAAACCGCCCCCGCCGTGCTATCATCCCTGTTTCTCGGCCCGCTCTCATGCGTTTTCTCGATCTGGCGACGATCGCGCTTTACCTCATCGCGATCACCTGGTTTGGGGCGCATTTTCGCAAGAGCCAGCATAATTTGAAGGACTATTTCCTGGGCGGCCGCAATGCGCCCTGGTGGGCCATCGCGCTGTCCATCGTGTCTGCCGAAACCAGCACGCTCACCGTGATCGGCACGCCCGCGCTCTCATTCTCGGGCAATTTCCAGTTTCTACAACTGGTGCTCGGCTATCTGCTGGCGCGCATCGTCATTTCCGTGCTGTTTCTGCCGCAATACTTCCGCGGCGAAATGTTCACCGCGTACGAATTGATGCAGCGCCGGTTCGGCGAACGTATCCGGCGTCTGACAGCCGGGACATTCTTGATATTGCGAGCACTCGCCGAAGGGGTCCGTGTGTTCGCCCTCTCCATCGTCATCTCCGTGGTCCTAGGGACCGGCGAAATCGTTTCCATTATTGCCATCGTATGCTTGACTCTGTTTTATACCTTCGAGGGCGGAATGACGGCGGTGATTTGGACCGACGCAGTCCAGATGTTTCTATATGTCGCGGGCGCCATCCTCAGCTTCGTAGTGATCCTGCGCGAGATTCCCGGCGGCTGGCCGCACGTGGCGACGCTTGCGGGTGCGGCGCACAAATTTCAGATGTTCGATTTCCGGTTCGCATGGACGCCGGAGTTCTTTTCGCGCAGCTACAGCTTTTGGGCAGGACTGATCGGTGGCTGCTTCCTCACCACCGCCAGCCATGGCACCGAGCAATTGATGGTGCAACGCCTGCTGGCCGCCAGGAACGAGCAGCAAAGCCGCGCAGCATTATTATCGAGCTGGCTGGTGATCTTCTTTCAGTTCGCGCTGTTCCTGTTCATCGGTGTTCTGCTTTTTGTGCACTATTCCGACGCCCGATTGCCTGCGCCGCAACCGGCCGACTCCATCTATCCCAAATTCGTCTGGAACAACTTGCCGGTGGGCGCCGCGGGACTGGTGATCGCCGCGATTCTCGCCGCGGGCATGTCCAACCTGAGCGCGGCCTTGAATTCGCTGGCGTCCACCACTGTGATGGATTTCTACAAACCCCTGATCACTCGAAGTGCCGCGCGCCGCGATCATCCGCCATCGGACGCGCATTTTCTCCGAGTGGCGCGCTGGGCAACGGTGGCATGGGGTGTAATTCTGTTTCTGGTGGGACTGGTGGCGCGGAACGTGGGCTCCGTCCTGGAAGCGGGGCTGGCGATTGCGTCTATATTGTATGGCTCACTGCTGGGAGTGTTCCTGCTCGGGTTGCTCACCAAGCGCGTGCAACAAACTTCGGCCATGATCGCAATGATCGCCGGCCTGGCGCTTATGATCTACATTCGCTTTGAGACCAGCATCGCCTTCACCTGGTATGTCGTCATCGGAACCGCCGCTACATTCTCGACCGGTTACGTAATGTCGCTATTCTTGAGAGAGCCATCGAATGACCGGACCAGTGCTGGCTAATCAAGACGGCCTGAAGCGCGAACTGGGTGTTTGGAGCGCCGCGGCCATCGTGGTGGGCACCGTCATCGGCAGCGGCATTTTCCTGGTGCCGAGCACGATGGTGCGCAACGTCGGCTCCCCGCTGAAGATTTTCGCCGTCTGGATTGCCGGTGGATTGCTTTCGCTGTTTGGCGCCTTAAGCTACGCCGAACTCGCGGCCGCACTTCCCGAAGCCGGAGGCGAGTACGTTTATCTGCGGGAAGCTTACGGTCCGCTGTGGGGATTTCTTTATGGCTGGACCCAGATGTGGGTGGCAAAAAGCGGGTCCATCGCCACCTTGGCCACGGGGTTTTACATCTATCTGGCCAATTTTCGGCCGGAGCTGGGAAAAGTTTGGGTGATGACGCCCTTGCCTCTCGGCGAAGGCGGCACTCCGCTTCCCATCCGTTATGGCCAATTGCTTGCCATTGCCCTGATTATGCTGCTGGCCCTGCTGAATTACTTCGGCGTGCGGGTCGGTGGAAACGTCCAGGTAGCTACCACCCTGCTGAAGGTGGGTCTTATCGGCGCGATTATTTTGATTGGATTGGGATCCGGGCTCGGCAGTGTTGCCAACTATCACACATCCACGCCAGCGCCCGGCGGGATTTTGGGCTTCTTCGCGGCGCTGGTGGGAGCTTTGTGGGCTTACGACGGCTGGAATAATGTCACTATGGTGGCGTCTGAGGTGCGAAAGCCCCAGCGCAATCTCCCGCTAGCATTGATTGTCGGCACGCTGGCGGTGATCCTGGTTTATCTGCTGACCAATCTGGCCTATTTTTATGTGCTTCCCGCCGGCGCGGTGGCCGCTACGGACCGTGTGGCCGCGGAAATGATGCGAAAGATTTTAGGCGCGCCGGGCGCAGCGGCGGTCAGTCTGGCGGCCATGATTTCCATCTTTGCGGCGCTCAATGGCTCCATCCTGTCCGGGTCGCGAGTCCCTTTCGCCATGGCCCGCGATGGCCTATTTTTCCGTGGCGTAGAGCGAATTCATCCGGTTCATCGAACTCCCAGTGTTTCCATCCTGCTGTTAAGCGCCTGGGCCTGCCTGCTGGTGCTCAGCGGGCGATTTGACCAGCTCTATACGTACGTAATTTTCGCCAGCGCCATCCTCTATGGCATGGCCACCGCCTCGGTAATTGTGCTGCGTTTCCGCCGCCCTGATATGCCACGTCCTTACCGGACTATCGGTTATCCGGTGGTACCGATTGCCTTCGTTCTCGGGATCGCGTGCTTAATCGCTTCCACACTGCGCAGTTCCCCTCGCGAATCCATCCTTGGCCTGTTACTCATTTCTCTTGGCCTGCCCTTCTATTTCTACTGGAAAAAACGCCGTTCCACGTAGATTCGCGCTTGCTGAGCCATATCAGACCCGCCCGCCTAGTACAAGAACTGTGTTCTGACGGACAATATTGTTCGGTTTACCGAACAAGAAGCTTGAAAACCGGTTCAAAATGCGGTACAAAGTTTATTGCGGATCAATGAGATGACTCGTTCCTGTTCGGTTTTCCGAACGGCGTAGTGTCTCGGAGGTCCAAACTTCTGGGGAGATGGTGAATGGATATTAATAAGATGCTGGCCGATTTGAGGCTGGAGCGGGAACAGATCGAAGAAGCGATCATGACCTTGGAACGGCTGGCTCGCGGTCGGGGCAGGCGTCGTGGACGTCCGCCAGCCTGGATGTCGCAAATTAAGCGGCGCGGCCGTCCTCCCGGAAGCAAGAATCGTCCGAAAAGCGAACCGAAGGGCTCAGCGAAAGTCGTCGCCGCCTAAAGGGACGTGAGGCCAGTCGCGGTAACCGAGCCAGTACTCCTATTGGCCCGCACCTCGGGTACTCTTACTCGTGAGAGGTGGATTCACGTCCATCTCTCGCGCCTGCCGCCTAACGGTAGAGCAGGTACCGCTCCCTTTGCCGGGTGAAACTGGCGAGGGAATCTTCCATTTCCTGAAGGATGGTTCTTGGGTCGGCGCCATCCTTCAACTCCTTCAGAACCTCGTGATTCCCAATCAGAAAGCGATTCGCCTGCCAGTCAATTTTCCCCGGATATAGCTTGTTTAAGGCGTAGCCGAGTTCCAACCCGAGCCTGGTGCTGTCGAAGGTGTCGCGATTGGTAATTACGAATCGCACGCCTTCGATGGTCTTTCCGGAAAAATTGGACGCGGTGGGCCGGAAGCGCGCCGGATACACCCGAACTCCAGGGATAAACCGGCCGTTTAAGAAGCCGGCCAGTTCGCGCCCCTGGATCCAATCGGCGCCAATTAGCTCAAAAGGGCTATCGGTCCCGCGTCCTACCGAATAATTAGGCGACGCTTCCAGCATCGCGACTCCGGGATACAAAAGCGCCGCGTTGAGGCTTCGCATGTTGGGCGACGGGTTTACCCAGGGGAGGCCGGTGGCATCGAACCAATCGCCCCGATCCCAACCCCGCATTTCAACTACGTGCAGATCCAAGCCGAGCTTTCGCTCGCCATTCGCCATGGTCGCCAGTTCGCCTAGCGTCATGCCGTGGCGGACGGGAATCTCGAAGCATCCGGTGAACGATTGGAGATCCGGATCGAGCATGGGTCCCTCGGCATGGACGCCCGTGATCGGGTTGGGCCGGTCCAGCACAAAAAACGGCAAATGTTTTTCGGCGGCCGCTTCCATGCTGTAGAGCATGGTGCAGGAGTAGGTATAAAAGCGCGCGCCGACGTCTTGAATATCGAAGACCAGGGCGTCCACATTGTCCAGCATCGCCGGCTGAATCCGGCGGGAAGAGGCCCGATAGAGACTGAAAACCGGCAAACCGGTGGCGTCGTCTTTGGTGTCTGAGATATCGGGGCGGTCCTCGGCGCCCGCCAGACCATGTTCGGGAGAGAAAAGCGCCGTTACTTCGATTCCCGCGGCCTAGCATGAGGTCGACATTTCTCCGCCCGTCGCGGTTCACGCCGGTCTGGTTGGTGATCAGGCCGATCCGTTTGCCGCGTAATGCCGCGAAATTGTCTTCGGCCAGAACGTCCAGGCCGGTGAGCACCTCGGCCTTCGGTTCCACTTCGCGGTGCACTCCCGGACCGACGATGGTCTCGTTGTATCCGGTAAGTTTCACGCTGGGCGCCGTAATTCCGAAGGACGCGGCGGCGATGGTCGCTATGCGGCTGCGCAAGCGAAACGACGGAATGGCCGCGGTGCGGGTGCACCGAATTCGTCAAAATGATGACGTAGGAGCGGCTGAACGGGTCAATCCAAAGCGAAGTACCCGTGTAGCCGGTATGGCCGTAGGAGCCGATCGGAAACAATTCGCCGCGATTGCTGGAATAGGGCGAATCGATATCCCAGCCCAGGCCGCGCAAAATCGGCTGGTCGGGGGGCGATTGCGGTGTAGTGAATTTCTGAACCGTGGCGGCGCTGAACAAGCGAACGCCATTGCCCTGGCCTGCGTCCAGCATCATTTGCGCGAACTTCGCGAGGTCGGCCGCGGTAGTGAAAACGCCCGCGTGGCCCGCCACGCCACCCATGTATCGCGCCGTATCGTCGTGCACCTCGCCGCGCAAAGGCTGGCCGGTCGCTGGATTGATTTCGGTGGGAGCGATGCGCGGGCGGAGCGAGGCCGGCGGCAGAAACATCGTTTCGTGCATGCCCAGCGGCTCATAAAAGTTGTCGCGCGTATATTCGTCCAGCGTTTTTCCTGTAAGCCGATGCACGATTTCGCCCAGCAAAATAAAATCGATGTCGCTGTAGACGAAACGGACGCCAGGAGGGCCGGTGGGTTTGTCGGTCAGCGCGCGCTGGATGCCGGTTTCGTAGCCGCTCCAGGCCGGTTTCAGATCCAGATCCGGCCGAAGTCCCGAGAAATGCGTCATCAGATTGCGGATGGTGATGTCGCTGTGGCCGCCCTGAAATTCGGGCAGGTATTTCGTCACCGGATCGTTCAGCCGGATCTGGCCTTGCTCGAACAGCCGCATGATGGCGGGCGTGGTGGCGATCACTTTGGTGAGCGACGCGGCGTCGAAGATGGTATCGAGCGTCATCGGCTCGCGATGCGGGATCAGCGCGCGGCTGCCGTAGGCCTTCTGATAGACCACGCGCCCGTCGTGCCCGATCAATACCACGCCGCCCGGAATGAGCCCATCGTGCACCGCGCGCTCCATCTGCTGATCCACCGCGGCCGCGCCCGAGAAGGGTTCTTGCCCATGAAGGACGGCGGCGCAGAACAGCATGAGCAGAATCTTCATTGCAGCTTGCTGGCGATTCCGTCGAGAACTTTCGCGAGATCGGCGTCCTTGGACGTTATGCCCTGAGCGTCGTGCGTGGTCAGGTCTACGGCCACGCGGTTGTAGACGTTGAACCATTCCGGATGATGGCCCATCTTTTCGATGGCGAGCGCGGAGGTGGCCATGAATCCGAAGGCATGGATGAAGTCGGCGAATTTGTATTCCTTGTGGAGTTTTCCGTCGACCACGGTCCAACCGGTGAGGCTGGAGAGGGCCTCGGCGAGTTCCGGCCCGGAGAATCTTCGCATGATTCCATTATCGCGCTGTAATCCATCAGTTCGTTTCGCGACGTGTCAATTCAGACGCAACAGCCTGATTTCATCATGTGCGTATGTCTTCAAGACTTCCCGCCGTGAAGCGTCAATCTGCCAGAATGAATTGTCCTTCGCGATCGTGAGTCCGTCTGTCGCAAAGAGGCTAACCATATGTACTCGATAATCAACACGTTTCAGCAAACTATCATTGGCTCGATTCCCTCACTGGATGTGAAGGAATACGATCGGCTCCTCGAGGACGTCGGGCAAGCTAACAGCGGTCTATTCCAAAAGCGATACAAGGCCTTCTGGGGGATGAATAGGGCCCAGCTGAGCGGCGAATTCTACAACACTTACTTCGAGTTCCTGAAGGCCCCGACATCGCCGACACTCGCAAATTTGTGCCACGTGCTACATGACTCCGCCACGCGCCGCAATGGAACGCGAACCCTTCAATTCTCGTTCGCTACGAAGCTGCTGCATACTCTCAACCCGCATTTGCCAATCTACGACTCGAAGGTGGCAAGGTTTTTCTTATTCGAACCGCCCTCAAGTGGTCAACCGGCCCCGGAGCGCATTGGCAAGCTGATAACATTCCACGCATTTCTGGAAGCCGAGTACAGGAGGGTTATCGATGGTGACCAATTGGCAGCGCCAATTGGAGCATTTCGCCAACAATTCAGCCCGGAGCGGCACACCGACGAGA
Organism: Bryobacterales bacterium; assembly: GCA_963713415.1. GTDB lineage: Bacteria > Acidobacteriota > Terriglobia > Bryobacterales > Bryobacteraceae > Palsa-89. The sequence continues at coordinate 247,438 of CAVQLV010000005.1, forward strand.
AAATCGTGGACTGGCTTATTTGGACGCTTGTGGATCTCGTTGACAGGGGAGCCCTGCTGAACGGCCAGATCGTTTATACCTGAATCTCCGCGGCTAGCGCTGTCGCGGAGCTGATCGCTTTCGAGATAGGTGGCAGAGTAACCGTTCCGCTTTATAATCGATCCCAAAGGAGTTGTTCCAAGTCACGGTAGCCGTGGAGAATTGCAACAACTTGCAAGGGGTTTGTCTCGGGTCGGTAAACAATCAAGTAGGAGTAAACCGGGAAGAACTTCACCGGCTCATCCGTTAAATCCTTGCGCCAGTGGCCGCCGCCTGGCCTTCCTGCAAGATAAGCGATCTTCTCTCGGATGACCGATTCCACCCGATTAGCCATCTCAAAACTGGCGTTGCTTCCGATATAGTGCCAAATTCGAACTAGGTCGCGCGCCGCCTCCGGCGCAAGGACATAGCGAGCCCTCATTCAGACGCGGCTTTTAGCTTGGTAAGATAGGCGTCGAGTTGGTGTTCGGGGATACCTTCGCCGCGGTCAAGCTGATCGATGCCGCTTCTGATCTTGGCGTTGATTGCGGCTTTGCTTTCCAAAAGCCAGCGGTCCTGTTCTTCCTGCGTTTCGAGAAGGCGCACTAACGCTTCCTCCGCGTTTGCCGCGCCAGTGGCTTGAATCTGTCTCTGGATTCGAGCCTCCAAGGCCGTATCCCGGATCTCTATTTTCATGCGTCGCCTCTCCTTCAGAGTAAACAATACGCGGCGACCCGGGCGCTGGCCGCCACGTTAAAATATTCGGATGAAGCAGCAACCTCGCGCCAATCGAAAAATAGGCCTGCTGGGAATGAGTCTGCTGGCGGCGGTCTGCGTCCTTACCGCGGCTGCCTCCGATAGCGACATTCCCAAGACCTTCCACCCTCCAACTTCCAACCAGGATTACATCAAGCGCGAAGCCATGATCCCCATGCGCGACGGTGTGAAGCTGTACACCGTCATCGTGCTGCCCAAGGGAGCGCGAAATGCGCCGATTTTGCTAACTCGCACGCCCTACAACGCCACCGCGCGCGCGCTTCGCAGCAATAGCGAGCACATGCTCGCGATCCTGCCGCAGGGCGACGAGGTGTTTGTTCAGGCCGGCTACATCCGCGTCTTCCAGGATGTGCGAGGCAAGTACAAGTCCGAGGGCAATTATTTCATGACGAAGCCGGTGCGCGGCCCGCTGAATTCCACCTCGACGGACAACGTGACCGACGCCTACGACACCATCGACTGGCTGGTGAAGAACACGCCCGAATCGAACGGGCGGGTGGGCATGATCGGCTCGTCTTATGAGGGCTTCACGGTGGTGATGGCGCTGCTGAATCCGCATCCGGCGTTGAAGGTGGCGGCTCCCGAGAGCCCGATGGTGGACGGCTGGATGGGCGACGACTGGTTTCATTACGGCGCGTTTCGCCAGCCCAGTTTTGACTACGTCTCCGAGCAAACCATTCAGAAGGGCGGCGGACAGGCCGTGCCGCGCGATGCCTATGACGACTATGAAGCGTTCCTGCGGGCGGGATCGGCGGGCGCCTATGCTCGCCTGCACGGCCTGGAGCAATTGCCCTGGAACGAGAAGATGATCGAACATCCCGCCTACGACGAATTCTGGCAAGGTCAAGCGCTGGATAAGCTGGTGGCCGAGCATCCGTCGCAAGTGCCGACCATGTGGATTCAGGGCCTGTGGGACCAGGAAGACATGTGGGGCGCGATTCACAGCTATATGGCCTTGAAGGCCAAAGGGCAGGCCGATCACAACTACCTGGTGATGGGTCCCTGGCGGCACAGCCAGGTGAATTACGACGGGTATAATCTGGGTCCGCTGAAGTGGGATGGCGATACCGCGCTGCAGTTCCGGCGCGATGTGCTCCGTCCGTTCTTCGATCAGTATCTGAAGACCGATGCGCCCAAAGCCAGCACGCCGCACGTGTTCATTTACAACACCGGCGAGAACCACTGGGATCGATTTGAGAATTGGCCGCTGGCCTGCGCGCAGGGCTGCGCTGCTCCTCTGAAGCCAATCTATCTGGAGGCGGACTTCGGATTGGGGTTTGCTAAGCCGAGCGGCTCGGAATCGGCGGCGGATTCGTATGTGTCCGATCCTTCGAAGCCCGTGCCTTATCTTCCGCGCCCGGATCGATTCGCCGATTCGGATCGTTGGAAGCAGTGGTTAGTCACCGACCAGCGCTCCGTGGCTGACCGGACCGATGTGTTGAAGTATTCCACCGGCGTGCTCACCGCGCCAGTGCGAATCAGCGGCGCGCCCATCGCCGATCTACACGCCGCGACCAGCGGAACGGATGCCGATTGGGTGGTAAAGCTGATCGACGTTTACCCAGACGAGGTTCCGAGCCAGCCGGAGCTGGGCGGATATCAGCTAGCCGTTTCCATGGATATTTTCCGGGGACGGTACCGGGAGAGTTTCGAGCATCCGTCGCCCATCCCGGCGGGCAAGCCGCAGGAGTACCGATTCGCTTTGCCCACCACCAACCACGTGTTCCTGCCGGGGCATCGGATCATGGTGCAGATCCAATCCAGTTGGTTCCCGCTATACGATCGGAACCCGCAGACCTACGTGTCCAACATTTTCCTGGCGCAACCGTCGGATTATCAGAAAGCAACCGAGACCGTGTTCCGCTCAACCGACCAGGCGAGCGCGATTTGGCTGCCGGTGGTTCCGTAGGCCCGCCCCAGCATTGACACATGTTTATGTGCTACACTGGATCACGTGGAGAAACAAATGAGGGAACAAACGAAGGAACAAACCAACGTTACGCTCAGCCTGCCCGACAACTTGCTGCGGCGCTTTCGGGTCTTCGCCGCCACGCGGAACCAATCGATGAGCAGCCTCATTACCGTCGCCATCAGCGACATGATCGAGCAGGAGTCTCAAACGCAAAGAGCCAGGCGCCGCTTCCTGGAAAGGATCCGCAACGCTCCCGATCGCGGGACTCAGGGCCGGATCCAGTGGACGCGGGACGAATTGCATGAGCGTTGAGTTTGTGGACACGAACATTTTCGTGTACGCGCATGAAGGCGGTGCCGGCCCCAAACACGACCAAGCCGTGGACCTGATTGCCCGTCTGTTTGACGACCAAAGCGGAGCCGTCAGCATCCAGGTGCTCTCGGAGTTTTACGTTACCGCCACGAAGAAACTGGGGATGAAAAGCGAAGAAGCCGAAGAAGCCATCGCCGACCTGGGAGCTTGGACCATTCATCGCCCCAGTCACGCGGATGTGCTACGGGCGTGCAAGATTCATCGGCGGCACAAGGTCAGTTGGTGGGACGCACTCATCATCAACAGCGCCGTGGAATTGGGCTGCGACGTTCTGTGGAGCGAGGATCTTGCCGTCGGCCATCGTTACGGCGCCATAACTGTCCGAAATCCATTCGCCTGACGTACCGTGTCCCGGACAAGGCTCATGCGATATTGGTGATGTGCCAGGTCCACTCCCCCGTCTTCGATTGGGACTCGATTTTATTCCCTCCTCCGATCCGGAGCATCCCGGGCTCCTGATTCGCGATCCGCTGAAATTTTCCGACGCCATGCTGCTCATTCCGCCTCAATTGGTGGAGTGCCTGGCGTGCTTCGACGGCGAACAGACCAGTCTGGACCTGCGCGCCAGCCTGGTGCGCATCACGGGCGAGATTCAGATCGGCGAGCTCGAAAAACATCTGTTCGACACGCTCAGCAATGCCGGGTTCCTGGAAGACGAGGCCTTCGAAGCACAGCGCCTGGCGCGCGTGAATGAATTCGCGGCGGCTCCCAAGCGTGACGCCTCGCATGCCGGTTCAGCTTATCCGGACGATGCCGAAGAAGCGCGAAAATCGATTTCCGAATTTATGCAAGGTGCAATGGCCGCCGGCTCGGAAGACTCCCTGATCGGTATCGCGGCGCCGCATGTCAGCCCTTTTGGCGGCTGGGAATCTTATCGCGACGCTTATTCCGCGATGCCTTCTTCGTACCAGGACCGGACGTTCGTAGTGCTCGGCACCTCGCATTACGGCGAACCGGACCGCTTCGGTTTGACTCGCAAACCGTTCGTGACACCACTTGGCGAAACCATTACGGACGGGCGTCTGGTGGACGAACTTGCACAAGCCGCGCCGGGATCGATTCGCATGGAGGATTATTGCCACGCCATCGAGCACTCTATCGAGTTTCAGGTGCTGTTCCTGCAATATCTTTACGGCCCGAACATTCGCATCCTGCCGATTTTGTGCGGCTCCTTCCTGCGCAGCATTTATCAGGGCGGCAAGCCGGAGGGGAACGAGCAGGTGCAGCGTTTCTTCGATAGTCTCGGCAATATCTCCGCGCGCGAAGGAAACAAGTTGTTCTGGGTGCTGGGTGTGGATATGGCGCATATGGGCCGCCGCTACGGGGACCAAATGATCGCCCGCGCCGACGAAGGCGAGATGGCTGCCGTCGCCGAGCGCGATCAGCGGCGCATCGAGCGGCTCACCGCGGCCGACGCTCCAGGATTTTGGGACCTCATCCAGGAAAATCAGGACGATCTGAAATGGTGCGGTTCAGCGCCCATGTACACTTTCCTCAAGGCCGTGCCGCAAGCTCGCGGGACGTTGAGGCGCTACCAGCAGTGGAACATCGACGAGCAGAGCGTAGTTAGTTTCGCCGCAGTTGCCTTTCGGGGATAGTTGGTACCATAACTAGCCCGTACGGCCTTTCCATAGCGCCGAACATCTTCCGCGGCTACGATCGAGTCATGCCAAGAGAAGTTTACGCCTTAACCTGGGGCCGATGAGTGCCTACTCAGGGCGCGCCGCCACCCAATAACCAGGACGGGTGCGTACTTCCAGATTGGGGCGATTTACAATCACTTTGATCTCGTGGAATCCGCCCTCGGTTTGATTGTTGGGCGAGTAGCTCAGTAGATACTGGCTGTGCAGTTCGTCGCTAATCCCTGAGATTGCTTTATCCAAGCTCTTCTCGCCGACGAAGGAATATTCCCGTCCGCCGGTGAAACGCGTGAAGACATCCAGCGTGTCGTCCACGAAAACGCTCTTCACCGCTTTGAATATGTCGACGAACACCGGGACATAATTCCCCATGTAGTAATTCTGGTCAACGGTGGTAGGAGTAGCCACTCCGCCGCCCGGCAGGTGTTGCGCCTCGGGAGGAATGGCCGGAGGACGGGGTGGCATGCCCTTATCGGTAAGAGCGGCCACGATGGTGGAAATGTCCAAAGAATAAATTGAGACATTGGCAAACTGTGCCTCTGTCAGCGCTTCACGCAGGCGCAGTTCACTGCCCCGATCCCGCTTTTCTGCAATCAGCAATAACACGCGCCGCCGGTCTGGAGGGCGGTTTTTCAGCATGCGGATACTATAATTCACAGCGTCAACCAGAGCGTGGACTGAACTCCCCGGCGTCATTTTCTGCATCGCTTCGGAGATCTTGGTGCCCTCCTTGGTGAAATCCTGCATCGTCAAAATGCGATGGTCGAACCCCACCACGGCGATCTCTCCATCCTGGCCCGCCACAAGCTGGTTCAGCATGGTGCCGATTCGTTGGATCTTCGGCAAAAAGTCCGTCAGGTTGGAGCTGCGCTGCACCGCTACTACCAGGGAGAGCGGCTCGTCCCGGACATCGGCGTTCACCTTCTGCAATTTGTTGTTATCGTAAAGCTCGAAATCCTGCAGTTGCAGTCCATTCACGAAGTCGCCGTTGCGGTCCCGCACCGTAGTGGGCGCGATCACAACCGTGGTGGTGGTCTTGATCGTGACATCGCTGGGATCTAGCTTTCCAGACGCTGGCCCGGCGGCCAGTTTAGCAGCAGCCTCTTTGGCAGCGGCCTCCTTAGCCGGATCCAGCGTACCGGGCGCCTGGGCAAAAACAGCTTGGCCAAACCCAGCGGCGCAAACGAGAAAAATCAGCGCGGTGCGCATAACTTTAGTTTGGCACATTGCCATCGTGAGCCGTCCTTCCTTCCAGAAGATCCAGCACGTGGGGAACCAATTCCGCAATAGCATCCAGCGACTCCACAGCGCCCTTGGGCGATCCTGGCAGGTTTACGATCAGGGTGCGCCCCCGCAACCCGGCCAGTCCGCGTGACAACACTGCTTTAGATGTATATTTTCGCCCTTCGGAACGCATTAATTCGCCCAGCCCGGGAATTTCCCGCTCGATGATGCTGCGCGTGGCTTCCGGTGTGACGTCGCGCGGCGCTACTCCGGTTCCGCCGGTAGTAAGTACCAGCGAAAACTGGCCCGAGTCTGCCAGGCGGCGCACCGCGTCGGCGATCTCCAGCGATTCATCGGGCACCAACTCCATTGCCCCCACCGTCCATCCGAAGGACTCGGCGCGCTCACGAACCGCCGGGCCGGACCGATCCTCGCGCGTTCCGGCGACGGCCGAATCGCTCACCGTTAGCACGGCGACTTTGATCATTTGTCTTGCGCGGGGCGCCGGTAATCCCCGCTCTTGCCGCCGGTCTTTTCCAGCAAGTACAGCTCCTGAATCTCGATGCCCTTGTCGAGCGCCTTGGTCATGTCGTAGACGGTGAGTGCCGCCACCGACGCCGCGGTAAGCGCCTCCATCTCCACGCCGGTGGCGGCCATGGTTGCAACGCTGGACACAATCCGTACTCCGTCGTCCTCGAGCGTCACTTCCACGTCGACGTGGGAAAGCATAAGCGGATGGCATAGCGGGATCAGATCTGAAGTCCGTTTCGCCGCCGAAATGCCCGCTACACGCGCGATCTCGAGCGGATTGCCTTTGGGATTGCTCGGCAATTGCGCAATCACGGACGGCTGCATCTTCACGAACGCATGCGCGCGCGCCGTGCGCCTGGTGGGCGACTTGGCGGAAACATCCACCATCCGCGCCACTCCCGCGTCGTCGTAATGGCTCAGCCTCTTTTTGGTGGTCATCGGTTATTTCAGCAGCACCCGAATCCAATCCCCGGCCGCCCAGCTCTCGCGGCCGGATTCCGTCACCAGAAATGCGTTGGCGCGCGTGAGCGTCGGCACGTCACCGGACCCCTGCCACGGCAAAGGCGTAACTTCATCGCCATCCGGGCTCAAGACCGCGGGCAGGAAGCGCGTCAGCCCGGTTTTTTGGCGAAAATCCTGCGACAACCTGCTCCAAAGCAGCGGCAAGCTCGCGTCCGTTTGGCCTCCGAGAAGTTCCACGGCCGAGCGCGCGAAGATTTCGAAAGTGACCATGGTGGACGCCGGGTTCCCGGGAAGGCCAAAGAAAAACCGATCGCGCGCCTTGCCGAATACCAGCGGCTGTCCGGGCATGATGAGCACCCGATCGAAATAGAACTCGGCTCCCAAGTCCGCCAGCACGCGCTCCACAATGTCGTACTTGCCGGCCGATACGCCGCCGGAAAGCAGCAGCATGTCGAATCGCAGCCCGTGTTCGGTCAATTCGCGAGTGGCCTCGTACAAATCCCGCGCAATAGGCAGAACGGTAGGACATCCCCCGGCGCGCTTCACTTGAACCGCCAGAGATTCCACGTTCGAGTTGCGGATCTGGTAGTCCAGCGGAGTTTCTTTCACTTCCACGATCTCGTCGCCGGTTGCCAGGATCGCAACTTGCGGACGCGCGTAGACCGAAACGGCAGCCGCACCCACCGTAGCCAGCAGCGCGATTTCGGTGAAACCCAAGCGATGGCCCGCTTCGAGCAGCACTTCGCCGTCGCGCGCCTGCGATGCCTGCGGGCTTACGTTTTCGCCGGGAGCCAGCGTCCGCGGTATCGTGACGCGGTCGCCAGCCACGCTGCAATGTTCTACCATCACCACCGAATCAGCGCCGTGCGGCAGCGGAGCCCCGGTCATGATTTCGAGCGCCTGGCCCGGTTGGACTTCGCCCATGAACAATTCACCGGCGCGCACTTCGCCGATCACGAATAGGTCCCCAGGCAGATCCGCGGCCCGCACCGCAAAACCGTCGCGCACTGAGCGCGCGAGCGCCGGGTAGTCGCGGTCCGAAGCTACTGGTTCGGCCAGCACCCTGCCGGCCGCTTCCGACAGACTAACTTGCTCAACTTTGGGTTGGGGCCGGGCGGCGCGCAGATTCTCCAGGACACACTGCCGCGCCTGTTCGAAGGTGAGTGTGGCCACAAAGCTATTGTACCTTTGGATGTATGGGGCGCTCCGAACGGCTGGATTTCAATAACGGACCAAGGTCCTTCCCAGAGTATGAGGTGCAGGGTGCGGAGGCTTATTCCACGCCTTCGCTGTTGATTTATACGGACATGCTTGAGGCGAATATTACCGCTGCGCTGCAGATGATGAACGGCAATCCGAACCGGTGGCGGCCGCACCTGAAGACTGCGAAGCTTGCCTACACGATGCGCCGGTTGGTGGCACGCGGAATCAAGTTTGCGAAGTGCGCAACTACCTTGGAACTTTTGGCGGCAATTGAGTCTGGGATGGAGGATGTACTGGTCGCATTTCCGTTAATGGGTCGGAATGCAGCGCGTGTGCGGGAGCTTGCAGCGGCCTACCCGGAGCGGCGGGTCTCCACGCTGGTAGAAAGCGTCGATCAAATCGATGAATGGCGGGCAAGTGCGGTGGGCGTGTTCGTCGATCTCAATCCTGGGATGGATCGGACGGGCATGGCGGAGGACCACTTCGAAGAAGTTTGCGAGTTTATCGGTCAGGTTCAGAAGGCTGGACTGCGTTTTTGCGGTTTGCATCACTACGATGGACAAATCAAAAATTCCGACCCATCGGCGGCGGCGGTGGCTCGCGAGGGCTACTCGCGGCTGGTGGAACTGGTGACGTATCTCAAGCGATCGGGAGTCGAGGTGAAGGAGGTGATTACGTCGGGAACACCGGCGATGCCGCATGCTCTCAACTTCGTGCCCTTTGGCGAAGCGGAGTTCACGCATCGCGTGTCGCCCGGGACGATTGTCTATAACGACCGAAGCAGCCTGAAGGAGCTGCCGAACTACGGATTTCTTCCGGCGGCCCTCGTCTTGTCGACGGTGGTAAGCCGGCCACGGGAGAATCGCGTCACCTGCGATGCCGGTCATAAGGCCGTTTCCGCAGATGCGGGCGTGCCGACTTGCGATGTGCTGGGGAGACCGGGCCTGGTGGGGCTGAAGCCGAGCGAGGAACATCTGCCCATTGAGGTGCGGAGCGGCGAAATACCCTCGCGTGGAGAGTTACTGTATTTGCTGCCCACGCATGTGTGTCCGACCGTCAATAACTTTGATAAGGCGGTTCTGGTGCGCGCTGGGAAAGTGGAGGAGGTCGTCCCGGTCACTGCCCGCGGTCGCGAAATGTTTGTGACATGACAAAGGCGAGTTGGCCAAAGTGGTCTTTTGGTCGCAAGCCCTCTCCTACGCCCCTATCGCCCTCAATCCCTCGTTATACTCTCTGTCGAATGGGCTCGGATTTATCGCGGGGCGCAGCGTGACGGGCGAGCCGTTTGGTCAGGCGCCATTTCAGGCCAACGTCGAGCTGCTGCGACTCTTTCTGGCGCATCGCCAAGATATCGTCGAAAGCGTAGAGGCCGTTCTGAACGCCCAGCGACAGCCGATCCGGCATCTGCAGGACCATTCTCTTTTGTCCCGCCATTTCGAGGATTGCTTCTTTGCACGCACTGCGGCCAGCGCCAGCCAAAAGGATTTTAGACGCCAGTTGGAAGAAGCGCATTGGGCCAGGGGATTCAGACCTCGTCAGGTCCAGGATCTGCATAACGACCTGATTCATCCGGCAGAGATGATGATTCGCGGCGTTCATTGCTGGCAGCAGACGCGCTGGCCGGGCCGCAACGGCCGCATCCACTACGCGCACACGCTGTTCAATTTGTACGTAATCCGATGTCTCCAGTTCCTGAGCATGCGGCTTTGGGATGACGACCCTGGCAGCGCGCGACGGCGGCTCGCGGAAATTCAAGGCGTGCTCGATGAGCTCTGGAGAAACTCACCAGCCGATCAGCCCGTGATGGTGCGCGATGCGCGCTTGCTGATTCCCTTGGCGCAGAGCCTCATTACCGATGAGCTGGCGCCCTATTTCGAGGTCGCCCGGCAGGTCACGGAGACGCTTCCGGAAGCGGACGCGCTCGAAATCCAGAAGGCCCATGTCCGAATGCTCGGCGGGCATCTAACCTCACAGATTCGTTACTACTGCACGAGGGATGGCGTGTCCATCAACGAGCATAGCGTCATTCTTCGCACGCGCACCTCCAATGCGCTCGACTTCGCACTGCTGGTTCAAGGTCTCGTGGCGCTGCTCAAAGCCTACGACCGCGCATTGCAGAGCGGCGATGAGCGCATGCGGCTCGACATGGCCGGAGCCATCTGTCAGGGCATAGCTGCCGATCCCGAGCTGTTTCTGAATCGCATCGACCTGTTGAGCGCTTACAGCATGATCGAGCACGTTTTCATCGCCCCGGAGGCAAAACAGCAAGCCGGCGACGGCCATGCCGTTTATTCGCCCGCGGGACAGCGGCATGTGCGCCTGCTAAAAGAGTACGGTGCACTGATGGATCGATTGATCGAGCCGTTGCGTGACGATTTCCCGCGTTTCAAACCGGTTGACGGCGGCTTCTCTCCATACGGCGTCATATTCGGGTTGCCATCCCATCTCATCGAGCACATGGCGCTCAAAGCCTTGCAGCCCGATGCCGAAACGCGATTCAGCCTGGAGGATGTCTTTAGGGACACCAGTGGGGAGGATGGAGACACCAACGGGGCCAAGCTCGCCTGGGTGAACGGCTGGCGGAAATTGCCCCACATCGACCGTGCAGTACAACGGTTGTACGACTATCCGCAACAGTTCGCCGAAGACGTTTACGGCCGCATCGAGAGCGAGTTCAAGCGGCGCGATTCAAATGCCGGGGCATGCGACGGTTCAAGAACCGGGCGCCTGTATATCGCGTCCCCGAACGACCCTGGGACCGATTCGAAGGCGTCGGCGATTCCGGAAGTGCCGGCCCGGTGTTTCGGCTCTTCGGACAGGCAGATTGTGGCGGCGCACAAGGCTGAGCCTTATGACCGGGCGCAACTGCTGGCGGCGCGGCGGGAAGCGCATTTCCTGGTCAGTTACGAAACGCCAGGCGGATGGATTGCCCTCAAAAAGGAGCTGCTCTCGGAAGTCCTTGGTACCGGCCGCGACGCCAGGATTGCCGGGCTGCCGCTCGAAGCGGCTCAGGTGTTGCGGCTCATGTGCACCGATTTGGTGATACCAGAGAACTCAGCCGATCAGGCGAGCGTGCCGTCATCAAAAAAGTAGACGAGCCGGCTGCGGCCGGGCAGGCTGAATTCTACACTTCCGTTTTACTTTATCTCCGACCAAGAGCGGAACACACCGGAGCGGCCAAATCCTCAAGGTGAGCGTCGTATCCTGGCAACTGCGGCGCCAGTGGCCGTGGAAAAGAGCAAGCCTTCCACCAGCAATCATCAAGCTTATTGAGGTGTGATTCAGCCGGTTGGTCATGATATCCTACGCTTTCAATAACATGAAGCTCACTTGGACCAAGACCGACGAGGCACCCGCACTCGCGTCGTATGCGCTGCTGCCCATCCTACGAGCGTACTTCGAGGGGACAGGGATCGATATCGAAACGGCTGATATCTCGCTCGCTGGACGTATTATTGCCAACTTCCCCGAGTGTCTTCGGAACGACCAGAAGATTCCCGACGAGTTGACCCGCTTGGGGGAGCTGGCGAAGACACCGGAGGCCAACATTATTAAGCTCCCCAACATCAGCGCCTCCATTCCGCAACTCCGGGAAGCGATTGCGGAACTCCGCGGAAAGGGCTACAACATCCCCGACTATCCCGAGGAGCCGTCTACGGAAGAGGAGCGTGCGCTGCAGGCCCGCTTTGCCGTGGTCTTGGGCTCGGCGGTGAACCCCGTATTGCGCGAAGGCAATTCGGACCGTCGTGCTTCGAAGTCGGTGAAAGAGTTTGCGCAGAAGCATCCACACAGGATGATGAAAAACTGGCCCCAGCAGGGTTCGAAGCCCGGTTCCGTCACGCGTGTCGCGCACATGAATGACAAGGACTTCTACGGCAGCGAGAAATCCACGACGATGGGCGCCGCAACCAACGTGCGCATCGAATTCGTGGAACCTGCCGGCGCGGTGAAGGTGCTGAAGCAAAGCATCCCGCTGCTCGAGGGCGAAGTCATCGACTGCGCGGTGATGAACGTGGCGGCGCTGCGGAGATTCTATGCGGAGCAGATGGCCGCCGCTAAAGCTGACAACGCGTTGTTGTCGCTGCATCTGAAGTGCACCATGATGAAGATCTCCGATCCGATCATGTTCGGGCACTGTGTGGCCGTGTATTTCGCCGATGCCCTGGAGAAGCATGCCGGCGCGATCCAAAAAATCGGCGCCAACGTCAACAACGGGCTGTCCGACGTCCTCGGCAAACTCGACCAGCTTCCGGCCGGGAAGAAGGCCGAGATCGAGGCCGATATCGCAGCCTGTTACGACCAGGGTCCCGGTTTGGCGATGGTCGATTCGCGGGCGGGTAAGACCAACCTGCACGTTCCCAGCGACGTGATCATCGACGCATCGATGCCGGTTGTGATTCGGGACGGCGGCAAGATGTGGAACAAAGAGGACGCGCTCGAAGATACTGTCGCCATGATCCCGGACCGCTGCTACGCCACCATCTATCAGGCCGTGATCGAGGACTGCCAGAAGCACGGACAGTTCGATCCGGCCACCATGGGCAGCGTGTCCAACGTCGGCCTCATGGCGCAGAAGGCCGAAGAGTACGGTTCGCACGACAAGACCTTTACCGCGCCCGGCAACGGCACCATTCGTATCGTGGATGCGGGCGGCAGAACGCTGCTCGAACAGAGCGTCGAGCGCGGCGATATCTTCCGCGCCTGCCAGACGAAAGACGAAGCCATCCGCGATTGGGTAAAATTGGGCGTGGCGCGCGCGCGGGCCACCGGCGCACCGGCGGTGTTCTGGCTCGACCCGGATCGTGGCCACGATGCGCAAATCATTCAGAAGGTGAAAGCCTACTTACCCGAACACGACCTCTCGGGACTGGAAATCAAGATCATGAAGCCGGTGGACGCGATGAAATTCTCGCTCGAGCGAATTCGCCGCGGCGAGGACACTATCTCCGTCACGGGGAACGTGCTTCGTGACTATCTCACCGACCTGTTCCCGATCTTCGAATTGGGGACCAGCGCCCGCATGCTCTCCATCGTGCCGCTGCTCCAAGGCGGCGCAATGTTCGAAACCGGGGCCGGCGGTTCGGCGCCCAAGCACGTGCAGCAGTTCGTGAAAGAAGGGCATCTGCGCTGGGACTCGCTCGGTGAATACTGTGCGCTGGTGCCCTCGCTGGAGCTGATTGCGGCGAAGACCGGCAACCCGCGCGCGGCGCTGCTTTCGAAAACGCTCGACGACGCCATCGGCCGCTACCTCGAAGACGCCCGCGAGCCTTCGCGCAAAGTAAACGAGATCGACAACCGCGGCTCGACGTTCTATCTCGCGTTGGCGTGGGCCCAGGCACTCGCCGCTCAGGACCAGGACGGGGAATTGAAGCAGCGCTTCACTCCGGTAGCCGCCGCGCTAGAGGCGAACGCGGGCAAGATTACTCAGGAGTTGTTGGTGGCGCAGGGCAAGCCGGTGGACATCGGCGGGTATTATTTCCCGGACGACGTTAAGTGCGCCGCAGCGATGCGGCCCAGCGTTACGCTGAACGCAATCATAGACGGAATGTAGCGGCCTTTGCGCTTCCGCGGGTAAGGGCGCACGCGTGTAAGATCTGCTTTTGGAGAGCGCATTGGCGATAATGCGCTCGATGAAACCCAGGGAACTCGCCGATGGAATGACAGATACTTGTCACAGTGTTGGCGGTTCATTGTGGCAGCTCTTCGCCTAATTGCTCGCGCACCATATAATTGGCGTACCAATCCGGCCAGTTCGCGTCGGATTGCCCTCTCCGTTGCTCGTACTGGTCATGGGCCTTCCGAGCGCGAATCATCGTCTGGGCAAGATCGTACGCCGATGTATACGTTGTGTTGCCCGCCACGCGCCCAGCAAGCCGCTTCGTCACTTCCTGCAGCAACCAGCCATTGCCGTCCGGATCGCTGAAAGAAACATACGAATAGTAGCTGAGATGCTCGGGGTGCGGCCCCGTCACACGCACGCCAATGCCGGAAAACCTGCAAGCCGTTCCGGTCTCACAGTGAAACACCTGGCTCGCATCGACGCCGTGTGCGATGAGTTCGCTGCGCGCTGCCTCGATGTCGGATACGGCCAGGTGCATTGCCTGTGCCGAACCAGGTGCAGCCGGCGTGAGGTTTACGCCAAATTGGATCGAGCTGCCGGAGCCGGGAGGCGTGAACTGGACCAGGCGGAAGCTGTCGCCGGCGGCGCGGTCGGCATCCAGCCGCCATCCTAGCCTCGAGTAGAACTCTTTTGCGCGGTCGACGTCGGAAACGGGGATGACGACCACTTCAAGCTTCATATCGAATGCAGCGCTCGTGTCCCTCGTCTCTTCGTTTTTGCTTACTTCTTGCGTGCTCATTGCTGGCTCCTGTCTGGTGGGGATGGCGGCGCCCGTGCTCACGGATTCCCAACCTCATTCTCAAGCATCGCTTCCCGCCTGCCTCTTAGCCGGGCGCGGGATCGGCGTCACCCCGGCCTGCTCCTCCGCCGTATACGGCGCTCCATAATAAGGGAAATCCTTGCGAATGCGCCCGTGGTCGGGAGCAAGTCCATCGACAATTGGCGTGTTGGCCGCCAGCGTCAACATCACATCCAGCACATCGTCGGCGAGCGCGCGCCCATTGAAGCTCGCCACCTCAAATGCGGCGGACGTTCCAAGCTCGTAAGGCAACGTGTTGGGACAAAGCCGTCGAGCGATCAGTTTCCCGTATTCACCCGGGTCCGCCGCCGCATCGGCATAGGCTGTCATCTTTTCCGCAACATCCGCGATGGACTTCGCGAAGCGCTCCAGATCTTCAGACGGAACCGACGCATTGAATTGTTCTTTCACCTCTTGATCGCTCGGGTCGTTCAGGAAGATATGCGTAGCCATAGGCAGGCCCCAACGCGAAACTTGTACCTCCGGCGCATGGACAACCAGGGAGATCGTCGCCCATGCGTTGATTTTTCCCTTTCCAATCAGTTCGGTCGGCACCTCCAGCACAATCGCGGTAACATTCCGCCTCGCAAAGGGATTCTGCTGCTGCAGAAAGGCGTCCCTATCGTAGCGCTGGTCCTTATAGAAGGTAGCCATAAATGGGCGGAATCCAGCATTTGCCGCAAATAGGTCCGGAGCAGTCCCCACATACGCACGCAGGCCCGAATTCGTAGCGACCGAACCGGTTTCACCCTCCACCAGAATCTCTCCGGCGTCACCACGAAGCGCATCGCCACCCGTCGCCTTCCGCACCACAAACGGCTGAATGTGAGCATGCTCACCGCCATCTCCGTGCCGCGGTTCACCAAACGTGAACTTGAACGTAACCTCTTCCCTCGCATCTCCGTTCAGGTCGAACCGGAATGCATAGAGCCCTTCTGGATGAAGCGTATCCGCGGCCGATAATCCCACATCCGGATTCACGGTCATCGCCATCACCGTCTTGCCCGGGGGGCCGTCAAATAAATAAAAGTCGCAGAGGTTGAGGCTCGGATCTTCTCTCGCCAGTTTCGTATCGAAATGATGTGACATACAAAATCTCCTTGAAAATCATTAGCAATTAGGGTGCTTCGGTACCCTTCCGTGTACCCGTGATGCGCTTGTCGCTCTGGATGTCGTGCTCGAATCCCACCAGCCGCCCATCTCGCGATCATTTAGCTACCGCCCTTGCGGTCTGCTGGCCGGCGGAACGATTCCGTTCATTCGAAGGTACTCCACCATCTGCCCGTAGTGGTCCATGCTGTGGCTCATCAGGAACACCGCCTCGTAGAGAGGCGTCGCCTGGCCTCCGCGTTCCGCTCTGTGCAACTCATTTTTCTCGGTCAACGAGAGCATGGCCTTGTGCCCGTAAGCGAAAGCGCCTTTCACATACTCGACAATCTGCGCCTTGGTCCGCAACAACTCGGGCCCTTCGTTCAGCTTGCCGGTGTCCGCGGGCGGCTTTTCACCGAGCACGCCCCCTGAAAAACCGTAAATAACGGCTGCCAGGTGCTTGGCTGCTGGCCGAAAGTGCGAGCTCCCGTGAATTCGCCCGCTGTGGGGGCGAAATCGAACTTGTCGGCCGGCATGGCCTCCACCGCCGACGTGATTTCCTGCTCCCAGATGTTGAACTGGGAATCCAGAACCTGGCCGACGGTGGGTGGATCTGCGCAGAATGCGGGAGCGCAAAGCAGGAAGCTGATGCCAAGCAAACTCGCGGTGAATCGAATCATTCCTTTGGTATAGCACTGGTTGTGAGCTCGCATCTGCGGCGTGCATTCCCGGCTGAATAACCCGGAAATTTTCCATGTAAACCCTTCGCCAGCCGAATCGGTCTAAATGGGCGGATGGAAAGAGCTCTTTCGTCCGAGGTGGCGCCGGAAACCGTGGGAAGCGGTGGTTCGCTCGATAACTTTGAAGAGTTATTCGAGCAGTATCGTCCGCGGATCTTCCGGTTCATTCTGGCGTCTCTTCGGAATCAGGAATCGGCCGAAAACCTGACCCAGGATTGCTTCGTGAGGGCCTACCAGGCTCGCGGCCAGCTTCGCAGCGCTTCGAGCGCCGGAACCTGGCTGATGCAGATCGCCGCGAATCTGGTGCGCAGTCACGAGGCAAGCGGCCGCCTGAAGTTCTGGAGACGCAAGTTACGAGCGGATATAGATCTGTCCGACGCCGGGGATTGGATCCCGGACCGGCAGATGTCTCCCGAACAAATGGCGGTGGCAAAGCAACAGGTGGAGAAAATCTGGAAGGTTGCGGCCCGATTATCCGGGAAACAACGAACCGTGTTTTTGCTCCGATTCGGGGAAGACATGGAACTGCTGGAAATCGCCGCGATCACGGGAATGAAGGAAGGAACCGTGAAAACGCACCTGTTCCGTGCACTAAAGTCGGTGCGGACCACGCTTGAGGAGCCAAAGAAATGAGCCAACATCTAACTTCGCGGGAAATTTTTGAGTGTCTCATCGGCGCCGGCGATTCGGGCCGGCAGGGGCACGCACGGGAATGCGCCGCTTGCCGCGCTGAAATGGAGAGCATCGCCCAGCCGCTCGCGTGGTTTCGAGCTTCCGTCCAGCACGCCGGTGAGCGCGGAATGCATTCCGGTTTCGCAACCGCGCCGGTTCTTCTTCTCACACCGGCATCTCTGGATCGCGCATGGTATTCGAATATCATCGCGGCGATCCAAGACGCGATTCATTCGCGTGATCTTCCACCGCTGCAACTCACATCGAAACCGCTGCCGGTCCAGGATATCTGGGGCGGATTCCGAGGACAGGGAAAGCGAGCCGGTGCAACCTCCGTTCTGGTCCACGCGTGCGTCATCTGTCTGCTGTTTCTGATCGGGACCAACAAAACTGTTCAGCGGATGGTTGTGAATCAGGTTCAATTGATCGCGCCCGATATCGTTCCGTATCAAGCCACCGTGAAAAAGAACAAGATGGCGGGCGGCGGCGGTGGTGGCGACCGGTCTTCCACGCCCGTCAGCAAAGGAAGGCTGTCGAAGCTAGCCAACAGGCAGTTCGTGCCTCCCATGATCACTCGTGTGGAAAATCCCAAACTGGTGATGGATCCCACTCTGATCATTCAGCCCGACGCCAACATCCCCAAGGTGAATATGGATCAGTTGGGCGATCCGCTGGCGCGCTCCGGGCTCGCCTCGAACGGATTTGGCGCGGGCAGCGGTATGGGTACGGGACGCGGTGGCGGTGTCGGACCAGGTTCTGGACCCGGCTTCGGTCCCGGTTCGGGCGGGGGCATGGGCGGCGGCGCTTACCGCATTGGCGGAGGTGTGTCTCCGCCCAGCGTCATCTTTAAAGTGGAGCCTGAATATTCTGAAGAAGCCCGCAAGGCCAAGTTCCAGGGCACGGTCCTGCTTTTTGTGGTGGTGGATGATCATGGCAATCCGCGCGACATCAGGATTCTGCGACCGCTCGGCTTAGGCCTGGACCAGAAGGCCATCGAGGCTGTGCAGAAGTGGAAATTCAATCCAGGCAAGAAGGATGGCAAGCCGGTTCCGGTGCAGGCGCAGATTGAAGTCAACTTCCGGCTGTTATGATCGCTCCAATTGTTATGATCGCTCCAAGGGCCGGGTGATATACAATATCCCGGTGTGCGGCGAGCACGCATGATAAGGAGCGAACATGTGCGATCAGGATCATTTTGAAAAAGACCGGGAAGAGTACGAGGCCCTCGGTTTACTGACACGGAAGCAATTCGGCGGCGCCATGTTGGGAGCAGGCATGGCGATGCTGCTGCCGCAGGTGGCGAACGCGGTCGCGGTAGCCGAATCGGATGTGAACGTGACCACTCCCGACGGCACCGCTGATTGCTACTTCGTGCATCCAGCCAGCGGCACAGCCCCCGGCGTTCTCATGTGGCCGGATATCTTCGGACTGCGGCCGGCGTTCCGCATGATGGCCAAAAGGCTCGCCGAGTCGGGCTACTCGGTGCTGGTGGTGAATCCTTTCTATCGCACCAAGAAAGCCCCCACCGCGGACGCCGGCGCCGCAACCCCGATCCCAACGCTGATACCGCTGGCGCAAACGCTGAATGAGACCACGCACATGACGGATGCCAAGGCGTTCATCGGTTGGCTCGACCAGCAATCGTCGGTTGCCAAAAGTCGGAAGATGGGTACGCAGGGCTATTGCATGGGCGGCCCGATGGCGTTTCGAACCGCGGCGGCGGTGTCCGATCGCGTCGGAGCAGTGGCCACTTTCCACGGCGGCGGACTGGTGACGGATATGCCAAACAGCCCGCACCTGGAAGCAGCCAAGAGCAAGGCGCAGTTCCTCATCGCGATCGCGGCCAACGACGATATGCGGGCTCCCAAAGACAAGGACGTTATGAAAGAGACGTTCGCCAAGGCGGAGCTGCCGGCGGAAATCGAAGTGTACGCTGGCGCGTTGCACGGCTGGTGCCCTCCGGACACGACAGTCTACAACAAGCCCCAAGCCGAGAAGGCCTGGAGCCGCTTGCTGGTACTGTACGGAAAAGCCCTGGCCTGAACACGGAGCCCAGGCCAGCAAGATAGTGATGAACCCGATCAACGCCGCTGGGACAAATCCGAGTGCTTTGTGCTCCATCCGTGTTTATCCGGGTTCATCTGTGGCCAGCATTCTTACTCTGGGTTTCTCCGAAGCCTGCTAGTCGCCGCCGCGCCGAGGGGCCGGTGTGCGACGCAGGCCCTGCCGCTTTAATCCGTGGCCAGCGTTCCCGCCCCGCGCGCCAATCGGCTCATGTAAAATGACCGCGTGTCCATTCGGCCTATCTTTTCTGCGTTCGCGCCCGCATTCGCGCTTCTGACGGCCATCGCGGCCATGCCATGCGCGGCCTCCGTCTCTGGTGAGGCCGTGTATCAAAAGCGCTGCGCCTCCTGTCACGACTCCGCGAATGAAACGGCGCCGCCGAAAGAAGCGCTCAAACAGTTGTCGGTGGCGCGAATTCTGCGAACCCTGAATTTTGGCGTCATGATCAACGTCGCTTACGTCCTGAGTAACGAGGAGCGCGAGGCCGTTGCGAAGTATCTGGGCGTGGAGCGTGCCGATCCGCCGCTTCCCGCCAAAGCTTATTGCTCGGATCGCACCGTGACTATCGGAGCCTCGCCGAGTCCCCTATGGAACGGCTGGGGGCCCGACCCATCCAACACGCGCTACACCACCGCCAGCGGCATCACACTCAATAACGTTGGAAAGCTCAGGCTAAAGTGGGCCTATGCGTTCGGCGGCGATGTCACCGCGTTCGGCGCCCCCACGGTGCTCGGCAAGACACTGTTCGTCGGCAGCGCGGGCGGCGCGGTGCAAGCCCTGAGCACGGATTCCGGCTGCGTCCATTGGGTTTATCAGGCCGACGGGCCCGTGCGATCCGCCATCGTCGCGGTCCCCAACGGCAAGACGCACGTTCTGGTGTTCACCGATCTTACCGGTTGGGCCTACGGGCTGGAAGCCGAGAGCGGACGCCTGCTCTGGAAGAAAAAGCCCGAGCCCCACGACACCACGCGCCTCACCGGTTCCGCCGCCGTGCACGATGGCGTGGTCTTCATTCCCGCCGCTTCCTGGGAAGAGACCCGATCCAGCAATCCGGATTATCCGTGTTGCACGTTCCGCGGCAGTGTCACGGCATTGCGTGCCAGGGATGGCGTGCAGGTGTGGAAGACTTACACGGTGCGCGATAAGCCCAGGGAACTCGGGAAACGTCCGGGCTCGGTTGGAACCTGGGGACCTTCCGGCGCGGGCGTCTGGGGGTCGCCGACGGTGGACCTGAAGCGCGGCTTGTTGTACATCGCGACCGGTGACAATTTCTCAACTCCCGCCACCGGCATGAGCGACTCGGTGCTGGCGCTGGAACTGAAGACCGGGCGAATCGTGTGGTCCAAACAAGTCACCCCTGGCGATATCTTCGGCGGCGCCTGCACGGGAGCCGGATGCCCCGGGCCGGATTACGATTTCGGGTCTTCTGTTGTGATGGAGAAGCTGGCCACTGGCCATGACATATTGCTGGCTGGACAAAAATCAGGCGTGGTTTACGCGCTGGACCCGGACCAGAAAGGCGCCATTCTATGGCAGACTCGCGTCGGCAGGGGCGGCACCAACGGCGGCGTGCAATGGGGCATGGCCAGCGACGGCCGGCAAGTGTACGCCGCAGTTTCGGATCTGGCGAGAAAGACCGCTCCAGGCACCGTCGTCCAGGTGGGATTGCCACCCGATCCCGCCAAGGGCGGAGGGCTGACCGCGCTCCGCATCTCGGACGGCCAGAAGGTCTGGTACGTCGCGCCGCAGCCCTGCGGAACCCGCCCCAAGTGCAGTCCGGCGCAGCCCGCAGCTTTGACGGAGATTCCCGGTGTGGTGTTTTCCGGATCGGACGACGGGCACTTGCGCGCTTACGCGACTGAGGACGGGCGCATACTTTGGGACTTCGATACCGTGCGCAGCTATGAAACTGTGAATGGAGTCCCCGGCAAAGGCGGCTCGCTGGATGGCGCGGGTCCAGTGCTGGCGGGCGGGATGTTGTTTGTGAACTCAGGCTACGCGCGCAACGGCGCCATCGCGGGCAACGTCCTGCTCGCGTTCGGACCGGAGGAATAATGACCGCACCATCAAGAAGCCGGGGGATCATTCTGGCCGCCGGTTGCGTTGCCGCGATACTCGCTCTCCGGGTGCCTCTGCGCGCGCAATCCACCACGCTTAGCATCACGCTGACTGGACAATCGATGATCCGCTCCGACATCCGCGTTCATGCGCCGTCCGAGGTGCCGGTGATCAAATCGCTGTTAAAAGGCGACGTGGTGTTCACGAATTTCGAAACTACCATCGTCGACGAGAAAAAAGGCCAGTCGCATATGGACGGCCGGTTTGTCTCGCCGCCGCAAGCAATGGATGCGTTGCAGTCGTTCGGCTTCAACCTGGTCTCGCTAGCCAACAATCATGAGTTCGATCTCAAAGTTCCGGGCGTTGAGAACACGCTCCAGGAGGCCGGCCGCCTGAAGCTGGCTCATGCCGGCACCGGCAACACAATCCAGCAAGCCGCGGCGCCCGGGTACCTCCACACCCCCAAGGGCACCGTTGCACTGGTGGCGATGGCGTCCGGGCTGATTCCGGAGGGCGGGTCCGCTACCGCAACCCGGCCGGGCGTGAACGAGCTTCGCGTGGAAAACGACAAGCCGAACCAGGAAGACGCGGAGCGCATTCTACAAAGTATCCGGGAAGCCAAAAAGCACGCCGACCTGGTCATCGTGTACGAACACAATCACGTATTCGGCAAGCCTTTCCGCACCATCATGCTGGAAGAGCTGCCGGAGCGGCTGGCCCCGCCCGATTGGCTCAAGAAGTGGACGCACGCCGAAGTGGATGCGGGCGCCGATATCGTCGTGATGCATGGCGCGCCGCTGCTGCACGGCGTCGAGATTTATCACGGCCTGCCCATCTTTTTCGATCTGGGCAATTTCATTTTTCAAGCTCCGCCGATCGACGTTTTGTTGGATGAGCCCATCGACTGGGAAAGCGTGGTGGCCTACGTCGACTTCCAGGGCAAAAATCTGCAATCCATCCGGTTCCGGCCGATCGCTATGAATAAGATTGGCAAAGGTCAGGCCGATACCCAGGACGAACACACCAACAACCTCTTCCTTCAGACGCGCGGCTTGCCAACACCGGCCACCGGCGACCAGGCGCACTATATTCTGGAGCGGCTGGCTGGCCTCTCGCGGCCTTTCGGAACCACGGTCGAGGTGAAAGGCGACACCGCCGAAATTAAACTGAAAGGCGGAAATTAGGACCAGCCGCCCCGAACTTTTGGAACAATGAATGGGAGAAATTCGATGAATCGCAGCGCTTTTGCATGGATTGCAGTCTCGGCCGCACTCTTGGCGCCGGCGGCGAGTTTCGCGCAGGTGGCCTGCACGCGCGACGGCCTCCAGGAGGCCACCAATCTCTATGTCGCGGCGCAGGGCAAGGGTGATCCTTCCGGCCTGCCGCTGGCGAAGGGGCTCGCTTATATCGAGAACCTGCAGGTGGTGGATATTAAATCGGGTGTCATTCAGAAACCGCTCAAGATAGATTTTCACCGAACCTTGATTGACCCGGCGACCTGCCAAACCTTTACCGAGGTGATCGTCACCGACAAAAGCCACCCGTACGTCATCGGAACGCGTCTCCGGGTGAATCACGACAAGATCGCGGAAATCGAATCGATTGTGACCCAGCAAGGCGACTGGCTGTTCAACGCCGACAACTACTTCAAGTGGTCGCCCGGTGAAGATTGGGGAGAGATTCCGCCTGGAGAGCGCGATAGCCGCGACACCCTAGTCGCCGCTGCCAATGCCTACCTGGACGCGTTCTTGGAAAAGAAGGTCGATTTAGTGCCGTGGGGCTATCCGTGTGAACGGACGGAAGGCGGTATTCGCACCGGGAGGGGCGACCCGCAAGATAGCTGCCAGGTGGGCGTGCCCGGTGGCGTCAACATCGTCGCCCGGCGCTTCATCGTCGACGAGGCGATGGGAGCCGTGGTCGCGTTTTGCACGTTCGGAGTCGGCGGATTGCCTGATACCCACATGTTTCGAGTGGAGAAGGGCAAGCTGCGTTTCGTGCACACCCTGACGCATGTGCCGCCGGGCTTTCAAGTTCCTCGCGTGGGCCCACCCCCTGGGCGCGGACCTGCGTCTGGCAACCCGGCACCTGACAGCCAGAAATGAACTGAATCCTCGCGAAGCTTGAGATCGCGCACCCGTGGCGGCGCGAGCGGCACCACGCAACAGCGTACGCCTTCACGCGCCCTTCGTATTGCTCGGACGCGGCCGGCTCCGTTCCGCCCATCACCTCGTATCGGCCCGGTTGTAGCTTGCATGCGCGTGCTCTGCTTCCATGCCTCACAACAACGCGTGATTATGGCATACGATAAATTGCTGTGGAGGACGGTGTAAGAAATGCTCGATAGCTCTAAGAACGAACTTCTCACGCAAGTCGGCCCCGGTACGCCGATGGGCGATCTGTTGCGCCGCTATTGGATGCCCCTAGCCGCGGTGAGCGAGTTCGAAGACATATCCATCAAACCGGTCCGCCTGCTGGGCGAAGATCTGACGCTCTACAAGGATCTGAGCGGAACCTTCGGCCTGGTCGATCGCCAGTGCCCGCATCGGCGCGCCGACACGTCCTACGGCTTCGTGGAACAGTGCGGACTGCGCTGCAACTATCATGGCTGGCTGTTCAATCAGGACGGCCGCTGCACCGAGCAACCTTATGAGGACGCCGCCGCGCCCGAGGCCCGCTTCAAGGACAAAGTCCGCATCAAGGCCTATCCGGTCGAGACCACGGCCGGACTGATTTGGGCCTATCTGGGACCCGAGCCGGCGCCGCTGGTTCCCAACTGGGAGCCCTTCACCTGGAAGAACGGTTTTGTACAGATCGTCTTCGCCGACGTGCCCTGCAACTGGCTTCAATGCCAGGAAAATTCCATCGATCCGCTGCACTTCGAGTGGATGCACATGAATTGGAGCGTCCGCTTGAACGACAAGCTGGGGCCATATTCGCCGCGGCATCTGAAGCTGGAGTTCGACGAGTTCGATTACGGTTTCGTCTACCGCCGCATCCGCGAAGGCATGAGTGAATCCGATCCCATGTGGACCGTGGGCCGCGTCTGCCTGTGGCCGAATGCGCTGTTCACCGGCGATCACTTCGAATGGCGCGTTCCGGTGGACGACCAGCATACCCTGAGCGTCACCTGGGCCTTCAGCCGAGTGCCCAAGGAAAATGAACCCTATGTCCAGGAACAGATCCCGGCCTGGCATGGCCCCGTTGCCGACGCCGCGGGCCGCTGGATATCGAGCCACGTCATGAATCAGGACTTCGTCGCATGGATCGGCCAGGGCACCGTCGCGGACCGGACGCAGGAGCACCTGGGCACCAGCGACCGCGGCGTCCTGATGCTGCGCAAGCGCTTCTTGAGCGATCTGGAAGCCGTGGCGAGAGGCGAAGATCCAAAAGCCACCATTCGCGATCCCCAAGTGAACCAGTGCGTCGCCCTGCCGGTGGCCGAGCGAAAACTGCTCACCGAAGGCCTGACCCGCGACGAACTGGTGAATCATCCGATTCATGGCCGGCAAATCAGGGAAGACTACCCATTTCAGCAGGGACAACCCGCCGAAATCCGCGAAGCATTTCTCTCAGCCATGGGCGTGCGAAGCCCCGCGCTGAAATAAGGTTCTAACAACCATGCGCAATCCATACCGCGCCGATCACGTCGGCAGCTTTTTACGCCCGCCCGAGCTGATCGAGGCGCGCAAGAATCCCTCCATCACTCCGGAACAACTGAAGCAAATTGAGGACCGCGAGATCGAACGTGTGCTCCAGCGCCAGAAGGATCTCGGGTTTCGAATCTTCACCGACGGCGAGTTTCGCCGCGTCGGCTTCATGGGCGACTTCAATGAATCGGTGGAAGGCCTCGATGACGCCGAAGCCATCACGCGCGATTGGAAGATCGCGGCCAGCGGCGCCGTCGCCGTGGCTGGCCTGAAAAACCGGCTGCCCGGAGTCGTAACCTCGAAGATCCGCCAGAAGAAGCGGCTTACCGCGCATGAGGTGGCGTTCCTGAAGCAGCACGCGCCCGGCGATATCAAGATGACGCTGCCCACGCCCAACCAGTTCCCGGCCATCGCGTACAAGAGGGGGCTGAGCGATCCGGCCTACGGCACCTACTCGGAATTCCTCTGGGATATCGTGCCCATATTCAAAGCCGAGATCCAGGCCTTGGCGCGCGAGGGCGTCCAATACATCCAGATCGACGCGCCGCGCTACAGCTACTACATCGATCCCAAATGGCGGCGCTACGTGCGGGATGAGATGGGCGTGGATCCCGAGCAGGCGCTGGACGAAGCGATCCGCGTGGACAACGCGTGCATCGAGGGCGCTCGCGGCGACGCTTCAGTCGGCGGCCCGCGGGTGGCCATCCATTTGTGCCGCGGAAACAATCGCAGCCAGTGGTATGCCGAGGGCGGCTACGATCCCATCGCCGAAAAGCTGTTTAACCAGCTCAACGTGGATGCGTTTCTGCTGGAATATGAATCCGAGCGCGCGGGCAGCTTTGAGCCGCTGCGCTTCGTGCCTCCCGGAAAGACGGTGGTGCTGGGGCTGGTGAGCACCAAGCTGTCCGAAATGGAGACGTCCGATCAGTTGCTGCGCCGCATCGAGGAAGCGAGTAAGTACGTGCCCGTGGATCAGCTCGCGCTCAGCCCGCAGTGCGGATTCGCGAGCGTGCTGGAGGGCAATCTGCTTACTGAGGATCAGCAGTGGCGCAAGCTGGAATTGGTGGTGGAGACGGCACGCAAGGTGTGGCCGGACGCCTGATCGAGGCTGAAAAACTCGCAGAGCATTGAGTCGGCGACAACCCTTCGGGGCGAATGGTAGACGCTACAACGAAGCTGAATGACTATTCAGTCGAATTGCACTTGCCTGTCTTCTTCGCCCCGCCGCAGAGACCAACAATGGATTAAAATCTCGAAACAGAGTCTTCCATGGATACCTACGAAGTGAAGATGAAGTCACCGCGCGTAAATCTGAAGTACAGGTTCATAGCGGCGTTGTGTTTCGCCGCGCTCTTGTTTCTAATGCGATTCGGATGGAGCATTCTCTCTCCCACCTCAAGGGAGGTGAGGCTCCCTCTGCCGCGTGCAGCGATAGAAACCGGGGCATGGAGCTTGCTCATGGGACTCGGCATGGTCTTTTTCAGGTTAGCTAGTCCCCCAAGTTACAAGCTGCTCGTAGATGAGAAATCCATGACCTGGGTGATGGAGTACACCGGATGGATGGGATGGTTTTGACGAGGAGGAGGTGGACGGTCCGAGAGGGCAGGGTTCGAACTATCTTCGAAATCAAGGCGACACCTTATCATTCCGGCGGCATCGGAGTATCTGAGCGAAGCATGTTGGGTATCCGGATGTTGGGTTGCGTCCTTCTGCTAAAAGATCTGCCGGAATATGACGATCTGCGGCGGCTTGTAGAGGGCTGGCGATCCGTCAAGTTACCGTCAGAACCAAGAACTGACGGCGTTTCCGCTGGAATGTGAGTCCGAGCGCGCGGGCGGCTTTGAGCCGGGGCTGGAGCGCCAAGCTGTCCGAAATGGAGACGTCCGATCAGTTGCTGCGCTGCATTGAGGAAGCCAGCAAGTACGCGCCCGTGGATCAGCTCGCGCTCAGCCCGCAGTTGCGGATTCGCGAGCGTGCTGGAGGGCAATCTTCTGACTGAAGATCAGCAGTGGCGCAATCTGGAATTGGTGGTGGAGACGGGAGGGTGGATAAGGCCCGACCCTCCGAACGGCAGTGCTTCGGCAGCCGATCATCGCCGGCGCGAATCCAAGAGATCGTATAAATAATCCTGCGCCATCTCTTCCTCTCGGATAGTTGCCCACGCGGCAACCGCCACCTCGGCTTTGACTATTTCTTCGTAGGCCTGGGTTCGGGACCAAACCCGGGCGTTGTCGTAGTCCGCGTCGTACCGCGCCTGCTGAAGACTGACGAAGTTCTCAGCTACCACTTTCAGCTTGGCGAAGACCGCAAGTTTGGCAGGGTCGGCAGGCGGTTGTTTGGAGGCCACGCTCGAAGAGCACGTCTTCATCGGCTTGTGATCGAAGATCCTGGCAAACCGAGTCTGGTGCCGACCATGCTTCCAGTTGCGGGCGGCTTCGGAGGTCAGCAAATGGAAGACGGCATAGTATGCCGCTGAGACTGCTCGCCGCAGATCTACTTGCTTGGGGTCGTTGGGCACATTCAGATCGACGAGAAAGTTTGCGTGTTCGATCAGGTCGTCCGAATGAGCCACCGATTCTAGCCGAAAACCTCTTCTCGCAATCTCGCCTGCTCCGATTGGCTGCGAAAACTGAAGTAGGGGATCAGACCCCACTGACCAAGGGGATTGACCCGCTGGTCAACCAGATCGATGATCTGGGGTGCGCGACTTGGGCGTAACGATTCGCGAGTTTTCTTTTTTGGTGGCATGAAACCGAGCGTAGTGATACGCTAGATTCATCAGGAGACTTTATGCACGATTCTCTGGCTGACCTGGAAAGCCGCCGCGCCACTGTTCAATTGCAGATCGTCCAGTTGGGTGACATGCGGTCCGGCTGCATTACCGGAACAAGTGGTCGTTGTGGAAATCTTAACTGTCACTGCCATCGGACCGGTGATCTTGGCCACGGCCCTTACTTTCGGCTGACACGCAAGGTGAAGGGCAAAACCGTCACCGAGACGTTTTCCTCTCCGGCGAGTTTGGCCAAAGCGCAGCGCGAGGTCGCCGAGTGCCAGCGCTTCCGGGAACTGGGCGAGCAACTGTTGGATGTCAATGAACAGATCTGCGAGTTGCGGCCAGTGGAGGAGAACTCGCCGTCAGCCCAGGAAAAAAAACGGTCGAAGCGATCCAAAAGGAAGTCACGCGCGAAGTAGAGCAACTGTTGCGCGTAGCCTTTGGTGCCCGCCGCAAGACGGGGCGTTTGGATCTGGAAGCCCTGGAGTTGGCCGTGCGTTCGGCCATGCATCAGGCGGGGGCGGCAGTGCTAACCAAACTGTTGCAGTTCCCAACCCCGACTGCGGACCAGCACAACATTGCTTGCGCCTGCGGACACCAGGCCCGTTATCGGGAGTTGCGCTCCAAGCCGGTCCTCACTGCGGTAGGTAAGTCGGAAGTGTCGCGCCCCTACTACCTGTGCCCCCATTGCCATACGGGCCAATTCCCCGCTGATGTCGAACTGGATATCGAGAACACGGAACTCTCTCCTGGGGTGCGTCGCATGCAGGCGGTAGTGGGCCAAGGGTCGCCCTTCGACCACGGCCGTCAGCAGATGAAGCTCCTCGCCGATCTGGAGGTGACAACCAAAGCTGTGGAGCGGACGGCTGAAGCTATCGGAGAACACATCGCAGCAGACGAGCAGGAGGAGATCCAGCGGGCCGTGCAGTTGAATCTGCCGATGGTCGTGGGCGAATCGGTTCCGATCCTGTATGTGCAAATGGATGGAACGGGAATACCAGTGGTGAAGAAGGAGACGGTGGGTCGGCAAGGCAAGACCGAAGGCCAGTCATCCCATACGCGGGAAGTAAAGTTGGGATGCGTCTTCACCCAGACCGACTGGGACCAGGAAGGCTACCCGATCCGCGATTCTGACTCCACTACCTACGCCGGCGCCATCGAGACCGCCGAAGAGTTTGGAAAGCGTATTTACCTGGAAGCCTGGAAACGCGGCTGGAGCCGCGCTCAAAAGAAGGTGGTCATGGGCGATGGGGCCGAATGGATCTGGAATCTTGCCGAGCAACATTTTCCCGGCGCGGTGCAGATTGTCGATCTGTATCACGCGCGCCAACATCTCTGGGAGTTGGCGCGCCGGCTGCACCCCAATCAAGAGGCCAACCAGAAAGCTTGGATCAAGCTCCACCAGCGGAGATTACTCGACAAAGGAAAAATCGAGAAGCTGGTGTGTGCCCTTCGTTCCATCGTTTCCACCAATCCCGAAGTGATCGAAAAGATTCGCATCGAGGCTGACTACTTTGACAGGAACGTGGCGCGCATGCGCTATCCCAAGTTTCGACGCGAGCACCTCTTTGTCGGCTCGGGTGTAATCGAGGCCGGCTGTAAAACCGTGATCGGCTCCCGGCTCAAACAGTCCGGCATGTTCTGGACGGTTCGGGGTGCCAACGCCATCGTCTCCCTCCGATGCTGCCATCTCAACGGCCGGTTTGAGGACTACTGGGAGGCGCGACGGGCGGCATGATTCCCACTTCTACGTCGCGCACCCGATGATCTGCCTGGTGGCGTCCTTAAGATTCCCTCGCTTCGCCGCCTCGTCAGAGAGGGTAACCCAGAAAAAGATTGCAGGATCTCCACTCCAGTCCTCGCCAATTGTGTAGCGCCAGTTAACGATGGCACTTGGGATCGCAGGTCTCAGGGCGTTGAGGATCTCGTGCAGTTCCGTCGGCTGGGCGATGCCTCTTGGCAAATACATAACGTGCTTCTAGTTCCCAGGATACCGCGTCGGTCAACATGCTCCCGGTCGACTCGACGGAAAGCGGACGACTCCTTGCTTTAGCTCAGCTAGACCCGCAGCGTCCCCCACCTCGCAAGCGAAACCTTACTGCCCGCCCGGACCCCGCGCCGGCCCAGTGAGCTTCTGCAAATCCTGATTATTCTCCTGGCAAATATATTCCAAGAGCTCCGTCCCCGGCATCAGCGTCGCCTTGCCCACCGTCGTAAACGGCTTGACGTACGTGCCCGGATCGTCAATCGTCACCTCGATCGACATGTGCCCCAGGTCCGTGCGCGTATAGCGCTCGATGGTGTGAAGCTTCTCGGTGTGCGGATGACCCTTGTAGTCGAACCAGAACTTGTCGTTGAAGCCAATCGTATCCACCACCAGCGTGTCGCCCTCCCAGTGGCCCACCGAATTGCCGTACCAGGTGGGGTCCGGATCGTCGGGATGCTTGGCATTCATGAAGATTTGCCGGAAGCTGTGGATGTTGCCTTCGAAAAGCATGAAGTAGTGCGTTGGGGTCTGCACGATCCTCCACGGATACGGCGAGCCGCGTGGAATGCCCGCCGGCAGGCAGTTCGCCTCCGGATCCTGCTTCGATAACCGGTGCTTTACCAGATCCTCCGCCCACGGCAGCATGAGCACCTGCTCTCCCGGCTTCAACCCTTTGGGATTGGCGATGTCGGCTTCATTCGCGCCGCTGCCCAGCCAGACTCCCGATAGGTCCGGTGTTCCGTCGGCGAGCTTGGGCGCCGGCGCATCGGGCGCCAGCTTCTGATTTCGATACAGGCCGATGTTTCCTGTTTTCCCTTGGGATTCGGTCTGGGCCACCAGGGAGAAAGCCGCCAACAGCGCGCCGCTGACCACCCCAATCGCTACTCGCTTGCTCATAATTTTTCGTTGCCTCATTTCGAAGGATCATCCGCGGCCAGGAACGTCAGCTTGTGCCCGTCGGGAAAGGTAATCGTGCCGGCGCTCGCGTAATTGGAACTATCCTTGGCTTGAATCCCGGTGACGCTCACCATATCGCCGGCCTTGATCGAGTTCCTTTTCCAACCATTCCGAATCAGCACATTCGGGCTGGCGAGCTCGAAATTCCAATTGGCAACGCTGCCGTTCGAGTCCTTCACGTCCACATAAAAGTGCGCGTGCGGATTCGTCCATTCCACTTTCGTTACCACGCCGCTTAGATCCACCTTCTTGTGGAAGTCGAACTCCGCTGCGCCCGAATGATGTGCGAACGCGGGCACTCCGGAAGTCAACCCGGCCACGCACGCGATCGCGATAAAGAGAAGAGGCCTCATCGCCAACACCTCCGTGAGAAATTCTTTCACACCTGCGAACGATTCACAAGAGGAGCTCAGAGGAGCTCAGAGGACTATCCGACTTTGCGCTTTCCTTCCCGATGTCGATATAATCCTCGCTTGCGCAAACGCGCGCGAATCCTTCACATGCGACCAACTCAATTATGATTATCGACGCCCATGGACACGTCACCGCGCCGGACAAGCTGTACGTTTACAAGGCCGGTCTGATTTCCCACCGCGGCGCGCACGGCCGCGGCAACGCCGGGGCCACCGATGACGACATCACGCAAGCCTTGAACAATCCGGTTTTCGGAGGTTCTTCCCATCTTGCCCAACTCAAGGAAGTGGGCACGGACATGCAACTGGTCTCTCCCCGCCCTTACCAGATGATGCACAGCGAGCAACCCAAGCTGGTCAACTGGTTCATGGAAGAGACCAACAACATCATCGGGCGCCAGACCAAGCTGTACCCGAACGTATTTCGCGGCGTGTGCGGGCTGCCGCAGAGCCCCGGCGTCGGCGTCAGCAACTGCATTCCGGAACTGGAGCGATGCGTCAAACAACTCGGGTTCGTCGGATGCCTGATCAATCCCGATCCCGGCGAGGCCGGCGGCATTTCCACGCCGGCGCTGGGAGACCGCTATTGGTATCCGCTCTATGAAAAGCTGGTGGAGCTGGATGTTGTGGGCCATGTTCACTCGGCGGGCTGCCGGTCAGACCGGCTGCCTTATTCGCTGCATTTCATCAACGAGGAAAGCATCGGCATCGTGTCGTTGTTAAATTCCAACGTGTTCAAAGATTTTCCCACCTTGAAGATTCTCATCTCGCATGGCGGCGGAGCCATTCCCTATCATTGGGCGCGGTTTGAAGCCAGTTCACTGCGCACTCCCGGCGCCGCGCGCTTCTCGAACCGCATGCGGAATCTGTACTACGATACGGTGATCTATTCGAGCGACTCGCTCGCGCTTCTGATCAAGACCGTAGGCGCTGATCGATGTCTGTTCGGTACCGAGCGGCCGGGCGTAGGTACCGTCAAAGATCCGCGCACCGGAAAATGGCTGGACGAAACGCGCTATTTGATCGAGGCCTTCGACTGGCTCAGCGATGCCGACAAAAAGCTGATCTTCGAAGACAACGCCAAAAAGATATTCAAGCTGGACAAAACCATCGAGTCATGAAGCTTCTACTCTGCGCCGCGATACTTTCGGTTCTGCCCGCCTTCGCGCAACTGAAGAGCATCACCGTGAACTATCCGGCCAAGGCTCCCGCCAACTGGCCGCTTTTCCTCGCGAAGGAAGGCGGCTACTACCAGAAGTACGGGCTGGACGCCAAGCTGGTCTTCGCCATCCATCCCGCCGGGATCGCGATGATGGAGAGCGGCGAAGCGCAGATGACCAATTACCCCATGGATCAGGCCATGCAGGCCGCCATGCGCGATGGATCGCTCGTCATCATGGGTTGCCCGTTGAACCGCGCGTTGTTCGCAATGATGACGCGCGACAACGTCAAGAGCATTCGCGATCTGAAGGGCAAACGATTCGGCGTCAGCCAGATTGGCGACCCGCCGTACAGCTTCGCCGTGGCCATCCTCGGAAAATACGGAATCGGCCCTCGCGATGTCGAGTGGATCCCTCTGGGAACGGACGGGAACGGACGCGTGGCGGCGCTGGTGAGCGGCCGGATCGATGCCACCATGGTGCCTCCGCCCGCTTATTTCAAGCTCGAACCGATCGGTTTCAAAGAAATCGCGAACCTCGCCGATAACGCCGACCTTTACGCTCCGCTGGCGTATGTCTTCAAGAAGAGCGAGATTGCGGCCAATCCGAAACTACCGGAGTTGATGATCAAAGCGCAGGCCGAAGCCATCAAGCGCTATTACGACGACAAGGCCATGGCCATGAAGGCGTATGGGATGTACGACACACAGAACCCGGCCGACATCGGGCGCATCTACGATCATGACCGCAAGGCCAATACCTACGAGCGCGTGCCTTATGTACTGGCGCCCGCGGTCCAGTACATCGTAAATCATCAGGCGGATGCGCGCATCGCGGCGCAGATGAAAGCCTATGACTTCCACAAGGTGATCGACAATAGCGTGGTGGAACGCCTGGTGCGGGAACATTATTTCGAACAATTGTTCGGCCCGGGAGTCAAGGCCGAAGAGGAAAGCAAAGCTAAACTGGAATTTAAGTAGACTGAATCCTTATGGCAGAAATCGTTCTTGGAATCGGATCGTCGCACGGTCCGCTGCTCTCCACGCCTCCCGAAAAATGGGATATGCGCGCGCAGGCCGATCGCGAAAACAAGAAGCACTGGTATCGCGGCAAAACTTACGACTATGAAACGCTGCTGCGGGAGCGCGCGCCGGGATTCGCCGAAGCGGTGACGGTGGAATCGAGGCGCGAGCGCTTTGCACAGTGTCATCGCGCCATGGAAGTGCTCACTCAAAAGTTCAAGGAGACTGCTCCCGAAGCCGTCGTAATCCTGGGCAACGATCAGCGGGAGTTCTTCGATGAGGGGCTCACGCCCGCCATCACCGTCTATCGCGGCGCTCAAATTAAAAACCTGCAGCATCTGCCCGCGAACAACCCGCCGGGGATCAATATCGCCGAGCCTGGAAATTCGCCGGAGGACGGCGCCAGTTATCCCGGGGCCACGGCGCTGGCCGATCACATCCTGGATTCTCTCGCGGCTGAAGATTTTGATCTGGCGCAATCGGACTCCACGCCCAAAGCGGCGCCGCGCGGGGGCATTCCGCACGCCTACGGGTTTCTGTATCATTCCATCCTCGGCGACACGCCGCCGCCCAGCGTCCCGATTATTCTGAATGTTCACTTTCCTCACAACGTGCCCAAGAACAGCCGCTGCCTGGATCTGGGCAGCGCGCTGCACCGCGCCATCAAGAGCTTCGATGGGTTTAAGCGCGTGGCCGTGATGGCGTCCGGCGGCCTGACGCACTTCGTGATCGACGAAGAACTGGATCGCAAAATCCTGGACGCCATGAAGGCCGGCGACGAAGGCGCGCTAGCGACCATTCCCGAAAGTCTCTTCAAAGTGGGAACGGCGGAGATCAAGAACTGGTATCCGGTGATCTCCGCGATGAATAAAACCGGCCTCCGCTACCATCTCGTCGACTACGTCCCATGCTACCGGTCCGAAGCCGGAACCGGAAACGCCATGGCGTTCGTGTACTGGGATTAGTGGCGCACGCACTCCTGCGTGCCGTCTCGACACTCGTGTCGAGACCCGCATCTGAAAACACTACGTGGCATCGCTCAACAGCGCCTGCGCCACAATAAGTATCCATAGCCTCTCCTCCTCCAACCCACACTCGCGTGATAGAGTCTTTGGGGAGAGGAGAATATCGCAATGCACAAAGGTTTTTCCCTCAGTCTAATCACGGCCGCAGGTTCGCTCGCTCTGGCCACTCTCGCCCTGGCGCAACCCCCGGCGCCCGGGCCGTTCAAGGTCCACCAGTTGAAGCCGAACGTTTACTGGGTAGAGGGCGGCGGCGGAAACAGCGGTGTCATCATCGGCGACAAAGGCGTCATCGTTGTCGACGCCAAGACCACCCCCGCGGGCGGAAAAGAACTGCTGGAGGACATCGCTAAAATCACGCCCAAGCCCGTGACCACCGTCATCCTCACGCACAGCGATGGCGATCACGTAAATGGCTTGGCCTCGTTCCCCACTGGCATCACGATCATCGCTCAAGAAAACAATAAGAAGGAGCAGGAGGCCGCTCTCGCCGCGGGCGGCAGAGGCGCGCCACCGGCCGATCATCTCCCCACGCAAGTGGTCACCAAGAACAAGGAGAATCTCAAGTTCGACGGTGTGAAGCTGGAGGTGTTCCACTGGGCGCCCGCGCATACCAGCGGCGATCTGGTGATCTATCTGCCTGGCGATAAGATCGTCTTCACCGGGGACATCATCGCAACGCAGCGTCCCGATCCGCTGATCCATCTGGAAAAGCATGGTTCATCGGAAGGTTGGATCACCACCGCCAAGGGAATCGTCGCTCTGAACGCCGAGCAGTACGTGCCCGGCCACGGGGATATCCAGACCAAAGCTGAGATCGAGAAGCGGCTCAACGATACCGAAGCCAAGCGGGCGAAGATCAAAGAGATGGTCGCGCAGGGCAAGTCCCTGGATGAGATCAAAGCCGCGGTGGGCGATCCTCCGCCTGCTCCCGCGGGACGCGGCCCGGCATTCGCCAGCTTTACCGAAGTGGTCTACAAGGAACTTACAACCAAGGGATCTTGACCGACGGGCCAGTCACCATCGGTGCGCTGGCCTGCCTACTTCTTAGGCGGCATCACCATTACCTTGTGAAGCGTATAGTCGCCATCGTACACGGTGGCCATGATTTGGTCGCCGGGTTTCACTTTGTCGAGGACCGATGGATTGTCAATCTTGTAATCCATGGTCATGGCGCCCATCCAGCCTTCCACCTTCTCGCCGTTGACACGCAGGCTTTTGCCGCTCTTGTTCACCGCTTCTACTTTGCCGTGGAACGTGTATTCCTTCTTGCCGGACTGTGCGAAGCAGACTGCGGCCAGCAAAAGACTGGCTGCCAGGGCTAAGATCGATCGTCGTGCGAGCTTCATAATTCACCTTTCTTCAGGAAATTGGACCAAGCCGGATTTCCATTATCCCACTTGCGGTCTCGCCATTTCGAATCGATCAATGAAAGCCAATAGGGATGGGCGCCGCAAGCACGGGGCCGATTCCTGAGCTCCCTAAATAGACGTGCGTCGCGCCGGTGGAATCATCGAACGTCTCGAGCGAAAACACCAGCGAGCAGG
Organism: Bryobacterales bacterium; assembly: GCA_963713415.1. GTDB lineage: Bacteria > Acidobacteriota > Terriglobia > Bryobacterales > Bryobacteraceae > Palsa-89. The sequence goes on from CAVQLV010000005.1 coordinate 283,147, forward strand.
GAGCCTTGGCCGGAAGCGCGTTGCTCAGTTGGACGCTCGCCGTGAACTCGCCGCGTGTGCCTGTGGCGCTAAGTTGGCTGAACGTGAGTTGCGTCGAGAAGATCGCCGCTCCGGTAGTTGTGAAACTCGCCGGCGTCCCGATGGTCTTTCCGCTGGCGTTGACAAAGGTAACCGTGCCGGTGCAAGAAGGCGCAGTCGAGTTCGCGGAGGCGGACGCCGGAGCCACGTTCAGGATGTTTACCTGTGCCGTTTCCGAACTGGCCAGCCCCACCGGCGGGAAATTATAATCCCGCGTAAAGGTCGCTGTTGCCGTTGTCCCTTGCGAAAACGCGCAGGTTGCAAATGCGCACGTCAAAAGCAGGCTTTGGACCTTCATGTTACACCTCCGTTAGAAGTTCAGGTTTCCAATTCTCAAGCTCTTGACGCACTCCGACGCCGGCCGGTTTACAGCCAACTTCTGCTTCTACCTGGCCCTGGTTTGCAGCTTGTGATATCCGTGCTGCGCGCGAGCCTCGCGCAGGCTCAGGCCCCCTTGTACGGCGTGGCGAATCCGCTCTTCCACCGCGTCGATCTCCTCGGCCGCGGCCAGAATCGCACTCTCGTGGGCGCGTGGAAGCGCCACGATCCCATCGCTGTCCCCACGCAGAATATCGCCCGACGCCACCCGCGCGTCGCCGATATTCACCGGGCCGCCCATGGCCTCCACCTGCACGCGATCCTTGCCCGTGCGCATGGAGTAACTGCGGCTGAAGATCGGATAGCCCAGTTCCAGCGCGAGCGCCACGTCCCGGCAGGCTCCGTCGATCACCGTGCCCCCCACGCCGCGCGTGTGTGCCACCATGGTCAGAATATCGCCCCACACCGTGGCATTCTCGCGCCCGCCGTTGTCGAGCACCACAACGCCGCCCGGTTCCACGTCGTCGATGTAATCACCCACCGTACCGGGAGGCATCCCGGCCGGTCCGTACAGGATGGTGAAGGCGCGGCCGGTCAAACGAAATCCTGGATCGAGCGGCTTGATTCCCAGGCACTGCCCCCCGATGCCCAGCCGGTCCATCGCGTCGCTCAGAGCCGTGGTGTCGAGCTTCGAAGCCCGCAGAACATTGTCGTCGTTATGCATGATTCATGTGGTTGACTTTTTGAGCATGTGCTCGTAATTGGCGCCCATCACCTGGCTGATCGGATGGCCTTCGCGCAGCGCCTGGGCCATGGCTTCCTCGCGCGCGACAATGGCCTCGGCCGTCTCCAGCACGCGCTCAATTTCAGCCTGCGCGATGAACACAGCAGCGCTGCCATCCGCCACAGCGTAGTCGCCCGGGGAAACCGTCACGCCGCCCACGTCGATGGGCTCTCCGGTGGACACTTCCACGATGCGCCCGCGCGCCGTCCGCGCCGTATGATCGCGCGCGAACACCGGGAAATCCATTTTGCGGCTATCGTCGATGTCGCGCACCGGTCCATCCACGATCACGCCGGCCACGCCGCGCATCTGCGCCCCAATCGAAAGATTCCCGCCCCACGACGCGGCGTCCAAGCCCGTGTGCTGTTCCACCACGATGATGTCGCCCGGCGAAGCTGCCTCAATTGCTGCCGTGCACAGATGCCGGGTGTTCGATCGCCCTTCCGCCCGGTCCAGCTTCACTGTCAGAACGCGTCCCGCGATCCGCCGATCCGACGAGAATCGCCGAATGCCGGTGACCGCGCCCGGCAATCCCAATTTGTCTAATGCATCGGAAACCGCGCAGGAATCCAACCGGCTCAACCGCGCTATCAATTCCTGCATGCTATCTCTCCGGTTTCCAGCGTGAGAAGCGCCGCTCCAGCCGCTCCGCCAGCCACGTCAGCACGATCCCGGCAAACGCCACGATCAGCACCCCCACGAACAACGTATCGGTGGCGAAGGTTTGCCCGCCATAGGCCACCATGAAGCCGATCCCGCGGCTTCCGCCGAACATCTCGCCCACCACCACGCCGATCAATCCCAGCGCCACTCCCTGGCGCACGCCGGTCAAAATGAACGGCACCGATCCGGGCAGCGCCAGCGTAGTGAAAATCTGCCAGTCCGATGCGCAATAGGCGCGCGCCGCGCGCAGCAGGTCCCGATCGATATTTCTCACGCCCGCTACCGTGTTCACCAGAATCGCGAAGAACGCGGTGATGAAGACGATGAAAATTTTCGACCCCATGCCCACGCCGAACCAGATAATGATCATGGGCACCATGGCGATGCGCGGCGTCGCGTACAGTGCGTTTACAAATGGATCGAAGATCAGCCGGACCCGGCGATACCAGCCGATGATGATGCCGAACACCACTCCCGTCACCAGCGCGAGCGCGAATCCGGCGGCAAAATTAGTTCCGCTATACGCCAGGTCCGACAGCAGCGTCCCGTGCTGCAACCCGAACATGAACTGTTTGGCGATGGCCGAGGGGCCGCTCATGAATAGCGGCGAAATCTTTCCGGCCGACCATAGCGCCTGCCACACCGCAAGGGTCAGCGCCACCGCCGAGCCGCCCAGAATCAACGCCTCGTTCCGTTCATAAAAACTGCGCTTCGGTTTCATCCCATTAGTCCGGCGCCAGCAGCGCGTCCACGCCCTTGGCCTCCTCTTCAATCAACTGCCAGATGGCGTCCTCCATTTCCAGGAAGCGCGGCTCGCGCTTCAGGTGCAGTGTGCGCGGGCGCCCGAACGGAACCTGGAACACATCCTTCACGCGCCCGGGCCGGGAGCTCATCACCACCACTCGATCGGCCAGGTAAATCGCTTCATTGATCTGGTGCGTGATGAACAGCACGGTCTTCCGTGCCTTGGCCCAGATCTTCAGCAGCTCGGCCTGCATGAACTCGCGCGTCTGCGCATCCAGCGCGGCGAACGGCTCATCCATCAGCAGCACCACCGGATCCGCCGCCAATGCCCGTGCCAGGTTAACGCGCTGCTGCATGCCGCCCGAAAGTTCCGACGGAAAGTGCCGCTCGAAGCCGCTCAGCCCCACCAGCTTAATGAAGTATTCAACGCGCTCCGCCATGGTCGCTTTATCGAAGCGCCGCTGCAATTCCATTCCATAGCGGACGTTCCCCGCGATGGTTCGCCATGGCAGCAGGCTGGAATGCTGGAACACTACCGCACGGTCGATTCCCGGTCCCTGGATTTTGTGCCCGTCAATCTGCACCGAGCCTTCGTCGTACGACAGTAGCCCCGCAATAATATTCAGCAGCGAAGTTTTGCCGCAGCCGCTCGGCCCTACGATGGCCATGAATTCGCCATCAGCGACCGATAACGATACATCGATCAGCGCCGGCACCTCCGTGCCCTCGCGTTCAAGCCAATATCGCTTCGAAACGTGGCCGACTTCCAGCTTCACCATGCGCCGTGCTTATCGGAAGGCCGCTTTAGCTTTGCGGTCCTCCTCCTTCTTGATGGCCGGTCCAAACGTTTTTTCGAAGAATCCATCCTTCACTAACCGTTCCACATAACTATTGTCGATGACTTTGTGAAAGTCGTAAGTCCTCATTCGTTCCGCCACCTGCGGGTCGGATTGCTGCTCCAGCACCGATTTCACAGCAGGCGCCAGCACAAACGGGACCCGCTCGAACGCCTGCGGCTTCGCGTACAGATCGTACACGCGCGACACCTCGTCCGATTGCGCTGCCTTGTCGTAATGCAAGAACGACTGGACCGCGAACGCCTTATCATCGTAGAATCGCTTGATCGCTTCAGTCTGCGCTTCGATCAGTTTTTCGGGCAGCGCTGGATCGGCTGCAATCGCGCTCTTCTTCATTAAATACGTCGTCGAGGCAAAGATATCCTCATGGTCTGCAAGATTCGCCAGCGTCTTGAAACCCTGCGCCTCCAGCTTGAAGTAAGCCGGCGCGGTCAACAGCGTGGCCTCCGCGCGGCCGCTGACTAATGCTGCAGCTCTTCCGTTCACATCCGTGCCCACCGGGATCCATTGCACATCGCGCGCCGTCAACCCCGATTTCGAGAGCAGCGCGAGCAGGTAGCCATAAGGCGCGTCGCCCACTTGCGAGACCGCGATGCGCTTCCCCCGCAGGTCCTTCACGCTGTCGATATTCTTGGCGGCCATCAGCGCGAACGTCCCGCGATTCAGCGCGCTGCCCACCAGCACCAGCGAGCCATCTTTGGACGCCGCCTGCATCAATTGATCCAGCGACGAATTCACCATCTGCGCCTCGCCGCTCACCAGCATCGCCACTCCCGCCGGCATCACACCGAAACTGAGCGTCACGTCCAGCCCGTACTTCTGGTAGTACCCGCCGTCCTTCGCCAGAAACAAAGGCCAGTTCGATCCGCTCCGGTTCGGATAATTGATGGTGATCTTCTGCTGCGCCGGAGCGTTTGCCGCGAACAGCGCGGCCAGCAGGAAACTAAGGCAAATTTGGATTTTCATGCGAGGGTCCTTACAATTCCCGCTCGTACATCATATCTGAAATATCTGAACGGGCAAAGAAGGCCGTCGATTGAATCAGTTTACTTGCGCTTCTCCGCTGCCTTGATCTGCCTGTCGATGGCATCCAAGTGCCGCGAGTCCCGCTCGTTTTCGGTGCACACGTATTCCATCAGGTCGCCTTTCGCCAACAGAGGCGTGATCTCGGTGACCTTCCAGGGGCGCGTGTACATGATGGGATCCTCAATGGTGATCTCCCATTTCAGGTGCCCGAAGTCCGGCCGCGAATAGCGCTCGATCACATGAAGCTGATCCGATGCCGGATGCCCGGCCAGATCCAGCCAGGTCTTGCCGTTGAACCCCACCGTGTCCACCACCAGTTGATCCCCTTCCCAATGGCCGATCGAATCGCCCCACCAGGAAGGATCCAAGTCCGCCGGATGTTCCTTGCGGTCCAGAAAAATCTGGCGGAAGCTGTGCAGGTTCCCTTCAAACAAAATCACCACCAGGTTCGGCAATTGCAATATCTTGGACGGATAGGGATCGCGGCGCGGCACGCCGGTGGGAAGGCAGCGCGCTTCTGGATCTTCCACCCCGTCATTCGCCTGCCGCTCCTTGAAGAGCTTCTCGCCCAGAGCAGTCATCGGCACTTCGCCCACGTCGTAGTCTTTCGCGATGTCCGAAGTGTAGCCGGCGTAGCCCCAGACGCCGCTCAGATCGGCCTTGCCGTCGGCAGTGCGGGGCGCGGGTCCGGTGGGCGCGGGCGCCAGGCGGCGCGGATGCCGCTGGGCTTTCGGAATCGTGCTCTCGGCGGGGAACTGCGCGGCAGCGGGAATCGACAGGAACACTATCGCCGCCGCGGCCAGCACGGAACCAGCAAGTTTGTTTCTCATGGATTTTCACTCTAACGCAGCGCTCAGCAAGTTTCAATCTACATCCAAACTGCGAGTGTGGCGCACGCACTCTTGCGTGCCGCGTTCACACTCCTGTGAACGCCGCCGCGAACACAGCACGATGTCGATCGAGTAAACTGATCTGCGTCGCTCCTATGCCCTTCCCCGCCGGAGAGCCCCGCTAACGTGACCGGATCCAAGTTCCGGCCCATCCTGCGTGTGGCCAGCGGCAACTTTCTGGAAGCCTACGATTTTCAGGTGTTCGGCTACTACGCCACTTACATCTCGCGCGCCTTCTTCCCCACCGGCAATGAATTCGCCTCTCTGATGCTGACCTTCATGACCTTCGGCGCCGGATTCCTGATGCGTCCCTTGGGCGCCATCATTCTGGGCGCATACATCGATCATCATGGCCGCCGCGCGGGGCTGCTGCTGACACTCGGAATGATGGCCGCGGGAACACTGTCCATCGCGTGCACTCCCTCGTATGCGTCTATCGGAATTCTGGCGCCGCTGCTGGTAGTAGCGGGACGTCTGCTGCAGGGCCTCTCGGCGGGCGTCGAAATCGGCGGTGCTTCGGTGTATCTGGCGGAAATCGCCACGCCCGGCCACAAAGGTTTTTTCACTTCGTGGCAATCCGGAAGCCAGCAGGTTGCGGTGATCTTCGCCGCTTTGTTCGGGCTGGTGCTGACCACCAATCTCTCCCGCAATCAAATGTTCCAATGGGGCTGGCGAGTGCCGCTCTGGGCCGGCTGCGCAATCATCCCGCTGTTGCTGATCATTCGGCGCTCGCTGACTGAAACCGACGTTTTCCTCGCCCGCAAACACCGCCCTCCCGTACGCGAAATCGTCAGGACTCTCTTCGCCAACTGGTACATTGTGCTGCTCGGCATGCTGCTCTCCACGCTCACCACGGTTTCGTTCTACATGATTACCGCGTACACTCCCACCTACGGCAGCAGCGTGCTGCACCTGGCCGCGGCAGCCAGCCTGCTGGTGACGCTCTGCGTCGGGATTTCGAATTTCATCTGGGTGCCCGTGATGGGTGCGCTGTCGGACCGGATCGGCCGGCGGCCGTTGCTTTTCACCATCGCGTTGCTCGCGCTGACCACGGCTTATCCGGCGCTCGCCTGGATGGTTCATGCGCCCTCGGTGCCCCGCCTGCTGGCGGTGGAATTGTGGTTCTCTTTCTTGTTTGGAAGCTACAGTGGAGGCATGGTGGTGTATCTCACCGAGGTAATGCCCGCCGATGTGCGCACCTCTGGCTGGTCATTATCCTTCAGCCTGGCAACGGCTCTGTTCGGCGGATTTACTCCGGCAATTTCAACCTACTTGATCCGTTCGAGTGGAAACGCGGCCATCCCCGGCGTATGGCTATCGTTCACCGCGCTGCTCGGATTATCCGCGCTGCTGCTATTGGGGCGCTACTCGGCCCCAGGAGCTGACCAAGCATGACCGGACCACGAGCGACCGAACAATTTCCTGTTTTCGATGTCCTCGTCGCGGGCGGAGGCAACGCCGCGATATGCGCGGCCTTGAGCGCTCGCGAATCCGGCGCAACTGTACTGGTCGCCGAGTGCGCGCCTGAGCACCTGCGCGCAGGCAACAGCCGGCACGCCCGCAACTTTCGCTCGATGCACGCGTCGCCCACCAGCGTATTGACGGACTCCTACACCGAAGAAGAATATTTCAACGATCTTCTCGAAGTCACCGCCGGCCAGACCGACGAGGAACTCGCGCGGCTGGCGATTCGCTCCACGCCCGAGTGCTTCGCTTGGATGACCCGGCACGGCGTGCGATTCCAGCCGTCGCTGGCCGGGACGCTCCAACTGGGCCGCACCAACGCATTCTTCCTCGGCGGCGGCAAGACGCTGGTGAACACTTACTATGCAATCGCGGAGAAACTTGGCATCCGCGTGCTCTACAACGCTGAAATAACCGCGCTCTCCATGAACGGCGGACGATTCGAAAGCGCGACCGTCCTTGTCAACGGATCGCCCATCGAAATTCGCGCCAAGGCCTTCGTAGCGGCCTCGGGAGGCTTTGAAGCCAACCGCGAATGGCTGAGCGAAGCCTGGGGCGACGCGGCGCAGAATTTCGTGGTTCGCGGCACGCCCTACAACCGCGGAAAGGTGCTGCGTCTGCTTTTGGATCACGGCGCGGAGCAGGTCGGCGATCCTTCGCAGTGCCACGCCATCGCCGTCGACGCCCGCGCGCCAAAGTTCGATGGCGGAATCGTGACGCGTCTCGACACCGTGCCGCTCGGTATCGTCGTCAATCAAAACGGCCGGCGCTTCTATGACGAAGGCGAGGACCTGTGGCCGAAACGCTACGCCATCTGGGGGCGCTTGATTGCGCAACAGCCCGATCAGATCGCGTATTCAATCATCGATTCGAAGGCCGCCCATTTGGTAATGCCCTCGGCATTCCCGGCCATGGAAGCTCGCACCATCCGCGAGCTGGCAGGTTTGCTCCACCTGAACGCCGACGCGCTGGATGCCACCGTCCAGCAGTTTAACCAGAGCGTCGCGGAGGGGTCGTTCGACCACACGCGCCTCGATAACTGCCATACGCGCGGCCTCAGCCCGGAAAAAACGCACTGGACGCTCAAGCTGGATTCCCCGCCCTTCCTCGGTTACCCGCTGCGGCCGGGCATTACATTCACCTATCTCGGCGTGAAAGTGACTCGTTGCGGCCAGGTGATTTTGAAAGACGGAAATCCCGCGCCCAATGTATTCGCCGCCGGTGAAATCATGGCGGGGAACATCCTGGGCCAAGGATATCTGGCCGGGCATCGGGATGACCATCGGCACAGTGTTCGGACGCATCGCTGGCCGGGGAGCGGCAAGTGCGATCCAGTGATCCACTGATCGCCGAAGGCCAAAGGCTGCTGCGCTTGTGCAACGCCTGCCGCTATTGCGAAGGCTTCTGCGCCGTGTTCCCCGCAATGGAACGCCGCTCCGTCTTTTCACCGGCCGACGTGAATTATCTGGCAAACCTGTGCCACAACTGCGGCGAGTGCTACTACGCCTGTCCCTATACGCCGCCGCATGAATACGCGCTGAATCTGCCCAAGGTGCTCGCGGAGATCCGCGTCGAAACCTACGCTCAATCCGCGTTCCCGCGAAGCTTCTCGCTGGCGCACCGCAATAGCACCCTCGCGGTCTCCGCACTCATCGCACTCGCCGTCGCCCTCATGGCCGCGATCGCTGCCGCATTCGGCGGCTTTGCTTCTCGCGGCGCCAATTTCTACGCGGTGATTCCGTATAAACCGATGGCGCTGACGCTGGGGCTGGTGTTCACCCTCGCGGCGATCGCGATGACGATTGCCTTCCTGCGATTCTGGCGTGATGCCATCGCCGTCCCCATCAAAACCCGCCCACTAATCGCTTCCTTCAGCGACACTCTGCGCCTCACCAACCTGGACGGCCACGGCGCCGGATGCCCGTACCCGCGTGAACGCTTATCCCAAGCGCGCCGCTGGTTCCATCACGTCACGTTCTATGGTTTCCTGCTATGCTTCGCCTCCACATGCGTCGCGGCGTTCTATCACTACGCCCTTGGCCGGCGCGCGCCGTATCCGTATTTCAGCATTCCGGTGATTCTCGGCACGCTGGGAGGCCTAGGATTACTCGCCGGTCCCGCCGGCTTGTTCTGGCTGAAACAAAAACGCGATCCGGCTCTCGACGATCTCAACCCGCGCGATTTCGGCGACAGCTTCATCGTCCTACTGCTGCTCGCCAGCTTCACGGGCCTGCTCCTGTTGGCCCTGCGCGAAACCGCCGCTATGAGCTGGCTCCTAATCGTTCACCTAGGCGTCGTGGCGGCGCTGTTTGCCTCGCTGCCCTACGGCAAGTTCATGCACGGGAAGTTTCGCTTCGCAGCGCTCCTGCGCAATGCCTTCGAGCGGACTTTACGGTAGCGCGAACGCCACCAGCGAGTCAGTAGCCACAATCGCGACATACTGCTTGCCATCCTTACCCTGATACGTGATCGGATCGGCGTTGCCCCGCCGATCCAGCTTGGTCACCCACAGTTGCTTGCCGCTCTTGGCATCGATGGCCCGGAAGCGATTGTCGTCGGTGGCGCCGACGAACACCACGCCGCCCGCGGTAACGATCGCGCCCGCCAGCGCGGGCCGTCCGGTATTCTGCTTCCCTTCCGGAAGGCCTTCGGTGATCCCGAGCGGGATCTGCCACGCGAAGTCTCCCGTCACGGTATTCACAGCGATCAGCCGTCCCCACGGCGGTTTCTGACACGGCCACGCGGCGCCGTCCATGCGCACCTCGAAGTTGCCCCGATCGGGACCGGAACCCTCCAGCGTAGTCCGGTCGTAAGGAACCGGCGCGCCTTCTTTCGTCTTTTCGATCCAACCCAGCGCACCATCGTCCTCAGCTACCACGAAGGCGTAGCCGGACTTCGGATCCCAAGCCACTCCGCCCCAATTGGGCCCTCCCAAATCGCCCGGAAACACCAGCGAACTTTTGATGGGTGCGCCTTCAGCGCGATACGCCCAGGTGGTGTACGGGCCACCGTTGTTCGCGCCGCCATTTTTCGCGAGCAAATCCTTGCAAGCCTGGACGTGCTCCGCATTCGTATCCTCGGCGGTGACCAAATCCTGGGGACCATAAGTGTCTCGGGCGATCGGCGGAGGCTTCAACGGGAAAGGTTGCGTCGGGAAGGCCAGCTCGCCGGGAACGTCGCTCTTCGGAACCGGGCGCTCTTCCACGCCAAAAATCGGCTGCCCCGTGTCGCGATTGAGAAGGAACAGATAGCCCGATTTTGTGGTCACAGCCAACGCTGGAATGGTCTTGCCACCGCGCTTGATGTTGAACAGCGTGGGCGGCGCGGGCGGATCGTGATCCCATAAATCGTGATGAATGGTTTGAAAATGCCACTTGTATTGACCGGTCTGGGCATCCACGGCAACCACCGAATTCCCGTACAGATCCGCGCCCTTGCGGTCGCCGCCATAAAAGTCGCTGGCGGGCGAAGCCAGAGGCAAATAGACTAACCCGCGCCGTTCATCGACGGTGAAATAAAACGGCCACGCGTTCGCGCCCGAGCGGTTCTTCCAACTGTCGCCGTCCCAGGTGTCGTGTCCCGGCTGGCCCGGTTGCGCCACCGAACTGAACTCCCACAGCTTGGCGCCGGTCCGCGCATCGAAAGCGCGCGCATTCCCTGGAGCGCCGATCGGACCAGGCGCCGTGTTCGCCCCCACCACTACGACATTCTTATAGACCAGCGGCACCGAGTTGTAGGGCACCACCATGTCCAGTTCGCCTTCCTTGCCAAATCCCGGATCAATCTTCCCCGTATTTGCGTTGAGCGCGATCAGCATGCGTCCCGCTGTGAAGAGAATGCGCGGCGGATTGCTGCCATCGCCCGGCCAGTAAGCCACACCGCGGCGCGACGGCCCGCGCCCAGCCACCGCGTACTCCCAGATTTGCTTTCCCGATTCCGGATCGAGAGCCACCACGCGATCAGCGGCAGGCAGATACATCACGCCATTCACCACAATCGGCGTGGCCTCTGAATTGACGCCTCTGCTCCTTCCGGGGCCGTTCGCGGCTGCGGCGGGTTTTTCCGATTCCAAGCGATAGCGCCAGGCCGGAGCCAGGCTGCCCACGTTGTGGGTCGTAATCTGGGCCAAAGGCGAATAGCCCGTGCCTGCCGCATCGTGCCGATAGAGCGGCCAGTCGCCCGGGTGCTGCGCGCCGCGCGCTGGAACAAAAAGCGTTGGCAATATCGCCGTGGCGGCCAACACGCCTATCCAAGTGCAGCGCATAACCGAACTCCTCCTTTGCTGACCCCAGAGGGAAACGTGATCAGTATATCCCCAGCGGCCGGATACCGGACGCGGAATCCTTGTTGGACCGCAGTAAGAGCCGGGTTCTTTTGCCGATAACGAAAGTATGGCTACTACAACAACACAGTTTGTAACTTGGAACGACACCTGGCTGGTGGGCGTTCAAGAGGTGGATGCTCAGCACAAACACCTGGTCTCGCTGCTGAATCAGTTGCACGAAGCGATGAGCCAGGGCCATGGGAAAGATGTGCTGGGACCCATCCTGGACAGTTTGGTTCGCTACACCCAGGTACACTTCACGGCCGAAGAGCGGCTCATGCAGCAAAGCAACTATCCGGATCTCGTGAACCACAAGCGGGAGCACGAAGCGCTGACCAAAAAGGTGCTGGACTTTCAAGAGGATTTCGCTGCCGGCCGCGTCGCTATGGGCGTTGAAGTGATGCAGTTTCTGAGTACGTGGCTGCAAAGCCACATACGGGGAACCGACAAAAAATACGTACCGTTTCTCCACGCCAACGGAATACGATAAGAACGCCCGAGAGGTCGGTTACCATTTGGACCCGCGCCCCAGCTGGCCTGCGCCGCCAGGTATGCTCAGTCCGTTCCCTTCCTGTGTTCCTGTGCCGTTTTCCGCTTCACAGACTTTCGGGCGCGCGAGATGTTGCCGCCGGTTCCGCCGCAGTTCGTCCAGCGGCGCCATCGCACGGATAGCGCTAGTCGAGACGCCGGGCGAAGTTCAAAATACCAGCGCGCCAGCGATCCCCCGCCACTAAGGTCAACCTCCTACCTCCAGCCTGGTTGTACGCCGAATTGCGTATAGGCGTTAAGCATTTTACTGCGTAGCAATTCCGTCTCGCCGGGCCTAATATGGAATCGGGTCAAGCCTGAATGAGGTGCCGCTACTGCAATATTGCACTCGCGCCGTCCCGAAGTTTCGTCGACGGTGAGTTCTGTTGCCAGGACCATCGCCAGATGTTTCAGGCCGCGCAGGGTATCGAGCCGGAAGCGCCCGCCGAATTCGAATATTCTCAAACGCCACAGCTGGCCGAGGCCGATCAGGTTTACACGCAGGCTCCAGACGGCCAGCCCATACTCGAGGAATCCGCCCAAGACCAATCCTATGAGCAGGAAACCCGTCCCCATCCGGCGCGCGATGTTGCCGGCTCCTGGCGCTGGCTGCTGGCCGCCTGGAAGGGTTCGCCGCGCGATCTGAAGCTCGTCAGCCTGCTGCTGCCCGTCCTGCTGGTGGTGGCCATCAACGGATCCCTGCCGAAAGTGCCGATCCAGCAATTGGCGCCGCAGAATCTGGACCAGATGCAGACTCAAGTGCAAAAGGTCGTCGAAGACCAATGGAAGAACGTAAATCAGACCATCTCTGACCGCGCCGCAGTGGCTTATGCCGATGATTTTCGTTCCGGGCTCGACGCCTGGGAAAGCCGTTCCAACCTGACCAGAAGCTGGTCCTATGATGCCGCCGGCTTCGTCCGTCCCGGCCCCTTGGCCATCTTCAAGCCCACCGTGGATCTTTCCGATTATCGCTTCGAATTTTTGGCCGAAATCGATCAAAAGGCCATCGGCTGGGCCTTCCGCGCCCAGGATCTGAACAACTATTACGCCATGAAATTTGTGATAGTCAAACCCGGGCCGCTGCCGCTGATCCGCATGGTGCGCTACGCCGTCATCAACGGGAAAGAAGGCCCGCACGTGGAGAAGCCGCTTCCCATGACCGTGCGCCCCGACATGCTCTATCGCATCCAGGTGAACGCGCGCGGCGGCGATTTCACCATAATGGCGCAGGGCCAAGTGGTCGATTTCTGGACTGACAATCGCCTGCAGCACGGGGGCGTCGGATTCTTTTGCAATCGCGGTGAGCGCGCCCGGCTCAGCTGGGTGGAAGTTTCGCATCAATACGATGCGCTAGGCAGACTCTGCGCCTATCTTGCGCCCTACGGAATCGAGGGCAGAAATGGAAATATCAACTGATTATGAGCCAACCGAATTCTAGAACGTCGTCGGTCGACAGCGCCAAGGCGGCCAGCCTGGCCAGGGCGGTCTCCCTTCATATGGAAGGCAAGCTCGACGAGGCTCTCGCCGAGATCAACCGCGTTCTGGAGAAAGGCGAGGGAACGCTCGAAATCTACTCCGCCAAGGCCCAGATCCAGTTCGAGCTGGAGATGTACGAGGAAGCCGCCCAGAGCTACGCCAAACTGCTGAGCATGCATCCGAAGCATGCCAACGCGAACCTGAATCTGGCCGTCTGCCTGGAACGGCTGGGCCGCTGGCAGGAAGCCGCCGATTTCTTCGAGAAAGCCGCCGAAGCGCAGCCGGACCGGCTGGAAGCGCGGCTGGGCCTCGGCATCGCTCTGCTGCATCTGGAAAAATCCGACGCCGCCGCCGAAAATTTCGACAAGGTGCTCGAACAGCAGCCCGATCACACCACCGCGGTGTTCGGCAAAGCCGTGACGCTGCAATTACAGTGGCACTTCGATGAAGCCGCGCGCATCTACCAGCAGATCCTGGCCACCAAGCCCGACTTCGAAGAATGCCTCATCAACCTGGTCACCATCGGCATGGCTCGCAAAGACCAGGCCATGATCGCCGACTATTCGGAAAAGCTGCTGGCGCTGCGGCCCAATTCGCAGACCGCGCTCGAAGGTCTGGCCACCTGCGCCTTCGCCTCCGGCGACTATGAAGCCGCCCTGCGCTATTGCACCAAGCTCACCGAGTATACGCCCGAAAGCTTCGATCGCTGGTTCAACCTGGGCGTCGCCCAGCAGAAGACCGGTAACCTGGAACAGGCCGCCAAGGCCTATTCGGAAGCCATCCGCATCCGTCCGGACGCCAGCCAGGCCTACGTGAATCTAGGCGTCATCCATCAGGAATCAGGCGATCTGCCACAGGCGCGCGCTGCGTATGAGAAGGCGCTTGAAATCTCCCCCGATCTGTTTGAGGTATTGCATAACCTGGCGGCGGTGCTCGACAAGCAGGGCTCCAAAGAAGAAGCCGAGCGCATCTACACCCGCATTCTCGCCAAGAATTCCGACCTGGAAGACGTATGGTTCCGCCTGGGATACCTGCGCCTCGAGCGCAGCGACTATCGCGGCGGCGCCGAAGCCTTCCAGTCCTGCGTCGCAAAGCGGCCGGATTGGACCGAGGCTCAGTTGAACCTGGGCATCTGCTGCTGGAACATGGGCGACCATGAGGGCGCTGCCAAGGCCTTCGAAGCGGTGCTCGCGGCCAATCCCGATTCGCTCGACGCGTTGCGCGGCCTGGCGGCTCTGGCCGTCGAACACAACAATTTCGACCAGGCCCTGGAGCACCAGGCGCGCCTCATCGAAAAGGGCGAGCGCAGTCCGGAGCTGTTCTACAATACCGGCCTGCTGCTGCAAAAATCCGGTCAATTGAACGACGCCGAGCGCCTCTATCGCGAAGCCTTGCAGGAGCGCGACCAGTTCCCCGAGGCTCTCCTGAACCTGGGCCACGTCCTCAAGGGCCTGGGCCAGCAGGAACAGGCGCGCGATTGCTGGAAGCGCGCGCTGGAGCAAAAGCCCGATCTCGCCGAAAGCTACTTCGGCAGCGCCAACTAAACCGGCTCGCGTCACTACGAAGATAGCCTTCCACGGCGGCAGCTATTCGCGTGCCGCCAGGGGAGAACCGCAACGCGGTGACTCCTGCCCGCGCCACCTCATGACCCTCGGTCAGTCGGAACGGGAGCCTGTAGATCTAGCATCCACACTTTTCGCAGATCAGCCGTGTGAGCGCTCGAGAGTGAGCATGCAGCCAGGAGCAGCACCGAAAACCACCTGAAGGACGTGGTCATGTCACCGGGTTAGAAGCCCTGATCGAGGCCTGCGGTCGGTATCAGCATTCCCTCCTCGTTGAATCGGTCCGGCGTTCCCATGCAGCGACGGATCACCGAGGTCTGCGGTTTCGAGGCGCTCGTTGAGGTACGATTGCAAGGCCTGAAACGCTTACCCGGTGGGATCCAGGCCAAGCGCACTGGCATATTCGCGGCTTTCCGTTCGAATCAAATAGACCACGTTGAATGACCATCAGCAAACTGTTCCACCTTGAGACCCGCCGCGCCGCCGATCCCGAATCCAGCACGATCTCCGGTATAGATTCGCCTTAAGCGAGAAGGTGAATGCTCGCGATACTTCCAGGAAAATCGCCTGCACCTTTGTCCGCGACCCGGCATCTCAACTGGTGCGCGGGCTGGCCGAGCTCGGCGTGCCTGGCAACAGTTACTCGCGGCACTTAGTCACGCGGCACTTTGTCGCTAAGATGGCTCAACTCCTATCGGTAAACGTTGGACTCCCGCGCGACATCGCGTGGAGAGGCCGCACCGTGCACACCGGCATCTGGAAGAGTCCAGTGCCTGGCCGCTGCCGGGTGGGCCAGCTGAATCTGGACGGAGACGGTCAAGGCGATCTGGCCGGGCATGGCGGTGAACAGCGCGCCGTTTTCGTGTACCAGATGGACTCGTATCGTTATTGGCAGGAGCAGATGAAGCGGGCCGATTTCGTCCACGGACAGTTCGGCGAGAACTTCACGATCGAAGGACTGCCCGACGATACGGTGTGCATCGGTGACCGTTATCAGATCGGCAGCGCGCTATTCGAAGTTACTCAACCTCGCGTTACCTGTTATCGCGTCGGCATTCGGATGAACGAGCCCAGGATGCCGGCATTGCTGACCTCGAGCGGCCGGCCGGGGTTCTACTTCCGGGTGTTACAGGAAGGCGAGGTGGGCGCTAGAGACGAAATCGTGAAGATCGGAGAGGCTAAAGAGCGCATGACCGTTCGCGAGATCAACGCGCTCCTCTATTCGCCCGATCATGCTCGCGATCGGCTGGAACGCGCATTGCGAATCGAAGCGCTTTCGCCCGGATGGCGCGCGTCGTTCCAGGCATTGCTGAAGAGCCCGAGTGGAAACGCGAGTGGAAACGCAGGCCTGGTCCCGGAAGCGGCCGCGCACCCCTCCGCGCCAGGATTTCGGCGGCTCGCGGTGACGGCGATCGACCGGGAGTCCGCGGACGTCCTCTCGCTCACGATGCAAAGCCCCGACGGTCAGCCGCTCGAAGCGGCTCTGCCAGGCCAGTACGTGGTCTTGCGTCTTCCATCAGCCACCGGAGGTGCGCCGCTTTTTCGAAGCTACTCGCTCTCGGGTGCTCTTTCCACCGAGCGCTACCGAATCAGCGTGAAGATCGAGCCAAATGGCGCGGCCGGGACATGGCTGCGGGAGCATGTCAGGGTGGGCGATGCTCTCGACGTCAGTTCTCCGCGCGGAAGCTTCATTCTGCAAATCGGAGAGCGGCCGGTAGTCCTGCTCAGCGCGGGAATCGGTGCTACACCCGTGCTCGCGATGCTGCAGGCGCTGGCGGCGGCGCACTCGACGCGGCAGGTCTTATGGCTGCACGCAGCCCGCGATGGAGCGCATCATCCCTTTGCCGCTGAAGTCCGCCGGCTGATGCTCGCGCTCCCACATGGCCGCAGCTACGTTTGTTACAGCCGCCCGGTCTCGGGCGACAAGTTGGGTCAGGATTTCGACGGCACCGGGCACTTTTCGCGATCCGTGTTCGACCAGGCCGGCGTCCGCCGGCAGCAGATGTCTACCTCTGCGGGCCCAATGGCTTCATGGGCGACATGAAAGAAGCGCTGGCAAGCTTCGGTGTGGCGCCAGACCGGATTCATGTGGAAATTTTCAACGGCGGCGAGTCGATGACTCCCGGAATCTTCGGCGCGGCGGCGCGAGTTCCGCACGCACCCACCGATGACGCCGCCACCGGCCCGCTGGTATCGTTCGCACGCAGCGGCATCGCCGCACACTGGAAGGCGTCAGCATATCAAAGCATTTTGGAGCTGGCCGAAGCATGTGACGTCCCAGTCCGTTGGGCCTGCCGCGCTGGTGTGTGTCATAGCTGCGAGAGCGGTTTGGTATCCGGAGCAGTGGCCTACGCACCAGAACCGCTCGACAAACCCGCCGGCGGCAATCTTCTCCTGTGCTGCTCGCAGCCGATCCGCGATGTCGTCATCGATTTGTGAACCAGCGTGACACTTAGTTCTGCCCCGCAAATAACCGGAGCCTCGCGCTCACAACATCGTGTACCGCGGCGACGGCCGAAGGGAGGATCTTGTACGGCGCCACTTCATCCTCGCGGCGCGCGAGGCCGGCTTCCAGTCCCTGTTTCCACGCCAGACGCAGTTCCGTATTGATGTGAACGATGTTGACGCCGGCGCGGATCGCCTGTTTCAAATCCTCGTCCGCCGTGCCGGAACCGCCATGCAGAGTCAGGGGCACACAGGCAACGGATTTGATCTCGCGAACTCGCTCGATGGCAAGATGTTTTCGCTCCCGGCCGGTAACCATGCTCTTGCGCATGCCGTGCGAATTGCCCACTGCCGGGGCAAGCATGTCCACCTTCGTCTCCGTGACAAACTGGCGGGCCTCTTCGGGAGTGCTTAGCGCACGGTCGGGACTCGGACCATCATGAATCTCAGAGCCGCTGCCGATATCCCCAATTTCTCCCTCAACCACTACCGCCGGGTTCAACAGACTTCAGCGCCTCAACAGCCTGCTTCGTCGAAAGCGCATTTTCTTCAAATGGCAGGGCGGACAAATCGAACACAACTGAATCGAAGCCCGCCTTCACGGCTTCCAGTGCCTTTGCCAGAGAATGCGTGTGGTCGGCATTCAGGAAGATGGGAAAGTCGAATTCCTCACGCAGACTCCGCACCGCAGCCGCGAGCAGTCGCGTTCCCGCGAACTCCCGTTCTCCCTCCGAAGCGCCCACCAGAACCGGCACTTTCAGCTCACCAGCGGCTTCGAAGACGCCTTTCAGCAAAACGAGATCGGCAATGTTGAAATGCCCAATGGCGGCACAATTTCTTCCTGCTTCATCCACTACTTCGATCAGTTTCTTCACTGGCTGTTTTCCTCGATAATCATTCCAACGCCGCGCTACCTGCGGCCGTTGTAGCCCTGACGCGCGTCAGCATATTTCCTCGTGGTCAATTTGTGAAACCGCGAGCCGTCAGAATGGCTGGAGTTTCGCCAATCCGAAAATCGCGTGGAAGCGCACACAATAAACTACCGCAGTCCCGTACTGATTCAGATCCGTAGATGCCGGCACGTCGTAGTTCTGATCGCCCTGGTTGCCTTTGAGCGGCCCAAGTTCGACATCATCCAGGCTGCCTTTTACGATCTCTTGTTCCAGCGCCTTGTCGCCGCTTCTTGCCAGGACCACATGGACATCCGGCCCGTTCGACGTCATAAAGCCGGTTAGACGCAGATACAGCTTGCCCTCCGGGCTCTTATAAATCGTTGCTCGCCCGCTTGTCGGGTGGGCTTTACTTTCCAGGCGTCCGCTAAAGAGCGGTTGAGCTGCGGCGTCCGCGGCAAATGGCGCGGGCTCGTTGACCTTTTCATTGATCCAGAGCTTCTCGGGCCGAAAAGCCCACCAGGCCGCCACGAGAACCGGAACGCCAACGGCGATCAGGATCCATTTCTTTTGTGAGAGCCAGTTACCTATATGGGGTGTCATACTTTTTTCCTGTGTGAAGTAAATCGGGCAGCTCCATGCCGCCCGATTGGATACGTCCTCATTGACCCGGCTCAAAAGTTCTCGAGCGGCGCCGCTCCGAAGTTCGCGTTGAACCGCTCGCAGTAGATCGAAACGGTTTTGAACTTGCTCAAATCCGTCCCGCCGGGGATATCGTAGTTCTGGTCGCCTTCATTCCCTTTCAGACTGCCGAGTTCTACACGTTCGGTGTTGCCCTTCAGGAAGTTGGCATCGTCGTCCGCGTCCTTCGCCGCGATTAGAATCACGTGAACATCCGGCCCATTAGAGGTTTTGAAGTTCGTGAGACGAAGGATCACTTTTCCGTTGGGCTCCCGGTAGATGGTTGCCCGCCCCGAGGTGCTATGCACTTTGCCATGAAAGGTGCCAGTCTCCAGAATCTTAGCGTTTCCTTCCTTCGCGTTCACAGAAGGCTGCAAAATCAGCGCGAAGGCCATCGTCGCGAGCGCCATTATCGTGTTGGTGTTTCGAATCATGTCCATTTCTCCTTGGTTAGTGTTGTTAATATTTTCGCGTGGGGTTGACCATTTAACTAAACGGCCACCTTCTCGCGATAAACCCGACGCATATTTGTGGAACTCTCAGCCAGGCAATTCCCACAGTGCTCGCGTTGACAAACGAACCGCCGGTGTCCGCGTTGCATCTTAGATCCCTTTGATTTCGCCGCCATCCATCCGCACAGAAGCGCCGGTGAGCCAGCGAGCCTCCTTGGAAACCAGGTAGGCCATCAGCCCGGCAATCTCCTCCGGTTCACCATAGCGGGCGATGCCGGCCTTTTCCGGAAACTGCTTGGTCGCCTCTTCCACGCTCATTCCGTGCTCCGGCGCCCAATGCTTCAGGAAAGATCGCCGCCGGCCCGTCATCACCGCGCCCGGAACTACGCTGTTCACCTGGACCCCATCTCGAATGCCTTGCTCGGCAAAGGCCTTCGCGAGCGCAATAATGGCCGCGTTAATAGTAGCCACGGCCGCGAAGCCCGGCTTCGGATCGAGAGCCGCGCTTCCGGAGATCAGCACCACCGCGCCACCCGAAGCCTTCAAAGCATCCCAGGCTCGAATCGTCAGGCGGCGCGCGGCGTGCAGTTTCAGCGCCAGGCCGTCTTCCCACTGCGCGTCCGTCATCTCGAACAAGTCGATCTGCGGCACGGCGCCGGCAATATTTAACAGAGCGTCGATTCTGCCAAAGCGGTCGAGCGTACCCTGAACCAGCTTGTCGACTGAACAACGCTCGCGCAAATCGAGCGCAAAAGTCAGTGGTTCGGCGCCCGCGGATTTTACCTCGGCCCCGGTCTTAGCCAGCTCGTCCGCTTGCCTCGCGGCCAGGACAACAGCTTCGAAATCGCGTGCCAGGCGTATCGCGGTAGCGCGGCCAATGCCTTGGCTCGCGCCCGTTACGATGGCGACGGACTTCAGCATGCCAGCGTCTCCCGTGCCGCTTCCAGAATCACGCCGACAACAACGTCCGGCTCCGAATACATGGGACTGTGATCCACCCCGTGTGTGCGAATCTTCGCGCCCATCCGGTTCGCCATGTAGCATTGCGTCTCCGGCGCAATCATGCGATCTTCTTCCGCTAAGAGAAACCACGATGGCTTCGTTTTCCAGGCCGGCACAGCAGCTTTCTCTTGAATGCATTTCAGCGCGATCGGCCGCTGCACGGCCTCCAGAATCGCGGTCTGGTCCGCTGAAGCCAAATGCGCCACCGCGCGGGCAAAACCTCCTTCGGGCATCCAGATCAGCCCGTGTACATCCGGTTCCAGATGTGGTGCCTCCGGATGCGGCTTCGCGCGATAAAAAACATCTGCAACGGTTTCACCCTCGTCGGGCGCCAGCGCCGCCACGTACACCAGCGACTTCACCCGGTCATCCTTCGCCCCGGCGATCACGGCTCCCGCATATGCGTGTCCCGCCAGCAGTACCGGTCCAACGGTTCTCCCAATCACGCGTTCCAGCGCAGCTATGTCCTCGGTAAGCGATGTGAGGGGAATTGGAGCGCACGTTACTGTGAGACCTTCTTGTTGCAACGGCAGAATCACCTCGCGCCAGCAAGAGCCGTCAGCCCACGCGCCATGGACCAGCACAATCGTCGCGTTCTGGGCAAAGCTCATTGTGATGCCCCGTTGTCTGTCCGGCGCGATGCGCCGTTGGCTGCCAGGAACTCTTTCATCGCGTCGGCAATTTCCACAACGTGCGTCTCTATGGCAAAATGCCCGGTATCCAGGAATTCCACCCGCGCGTTTGGTATGTCGTTTCGAAATGCCTCAGCCCCCGCGGGAACGAAGAAGGGGTCATTCTTACCCCAAATCGCCAGCAATGGCGGCTGAGCTTTCCGAAAATAATCCTGAAACGCCGGATATAGTTTCACGTTCGATGCGTAATCGAGAAACAAATCCAGCTGAATGTCTTTGTTCCCGGGCCGCTCCAGCAGAGCCGTATCCAACGTATACGATTCGGGAGGAACACTGCCTGGATCGCCCACGCCATCGGTGTACTGCCAGCGCGTTCCTTCGAGTGTCAGAATATTCTTGCGGATGACCTCTCGATTCTCCGAGGTTGGCTCAGCCCAGTATTTCCGAATCGGACCCCATGCATCCCCCAATCCTTCTTCATAGGCATTCCCGTTCTGTGAAACGATCGCTGTCACCCGATCCGGGTTAGCCATCGCCAGACGGAATCCCGTTGGCGCGCCATAGTCGAACACATAGAGTGCATAGCGCTTGATTTTGAGCGCTTGCGTAAACGCATTGATTGTCGCGGCCAACCGGTCGAAAGAATAAACGTATTGTCGTTCTGCGGGAACTTCCGTGAATCCGAAGCCAGGCAGATCCGGCGCGATCACCCGGTAGTCGCTCGCGAGACGTGGAATGAGTTCGCGGAACATCAAAGACGACGTTGGGAACCCGTGTAACAACAGCACTACCGGGGCATTTGGGTCGCCCGGCCGCCCGGTAGAAGACGCGGACTCCGTCCGCTTCCACCCGGTGGATGGATGTAACAGGAATAGAGAAATCTGAAGACCGTTGCTGAGTTTTCAACCCGAATGCTGGACTCTTCGCCGGTTGGGTTGAACGAGTTTGACTCATAAAATTCTCCTTACTCGGTTGCTACCCTCGCCATGAGGCCAGGACAGCATTGGTACCGCACCCGACCAGCCAAAACCGGCAATTTGCAATTCCAACTCAGGAGTAAGTAGTTCTTAGGCTGGCAAGATCCGGCGCACTGACGAAGGCGCGACGGATCTCCAGCACACTGACCGCAATCGGTCGCGTTTTCGTCGCGGCTCGCGTCACTCGAAGCGCTGTGCGGGCGCGGCGCGATTCTTTCAAACGGTGACAGCACCGTGTCAAACAATGCAATACACACTTGTCGGCCGCCAGTTTTGTCCGGGCAGCGGGAGTCTAACCGCGCCGGTCGAGAAAGCTCACGATGTCCTTGCTGAACAGAAGATCGAGCGTCCAATCGAGCGCAACGCGCAGCTTCTTTTCGCTTCGCGGAAGCTTGCTGAGGTAAATGGTTCGCCACAGAAACCACGCAACGAAACCTGAAAAGTTAGCGCCAAGAATACTGGCTACACCGGTTCGACGGCCGATAGCGGCGAGCAGGCCCAGAGTGGAAAACGAAAACGTCGTTTTCTTTCCGCCACGCATTGCCGCCGTCACATTCTTTGCTAACGTTCGTCCTTGCCGCACGGCATGTTGCGCCGTTGGTGGAAAAGGGTGGCCGGTGTCGCTATCCAGAATCGACGCGCAGTCGCCGAGGGCCCAAACTCCCGGCCAGCCGGGAAGCTCGAGATATTCGTTCGCCACGATCCGGCCCCGCTCCTGCTGGCAGGGAAGCATTCCGACCAGCGGATTCGGCGAGGTTCCCGCCGTCCAGATCACCGTCTGCGTTGGAATGCACGAACCATCGCTCAAGTACACCGCGTGGTCGTCCACTTGCATTACCTTGGTATTCAAGCGAATCTCGACGTTGCGCTTGGCGAGCTTTTTCTGTGCGTATTCACCCAGCTTCGGCCCAAGTTCGGGAAGAATGATCTTTCCAGGATGCACCAGGATCACTCGAATCCAGTCTTGGGAAAGCTGTGGGTAGAACCGGGCCGATTCGCGGAGAAAGTCGTTTATACCAGCGACCGTTTCCGTGCCCGCGAAGCCGCCTCCAGCAACCACAACCGTCAATAGTTCTGGCCGCGCCGCAACCATACACTCGAAGTCCGCCTGTTCCAGCAGATCGATGAGGTGGTTTCTCAGGTAAATGGCGTCGCTCAGCGATTTAATAGTCAGGGCACGATGCTCTAAACCGGCTAGTCCAAAGAAATTGGTGGTCGATCCCAGAGCAATCACCAGATAGTCGTAATCGAGTTCATGCGCGTGACGTTGTCTTCCATGTACCACGGTTACCCGCTTGGCGTTGAGGTCTATCTGCTGCACTTCGCCATTGAAGAACTGCACGTGCTTCAATAGCTTTCGGATCGGATTGACGATGTGGGTCATGTCCAGATCGCTGGCTGCCACCTCATGCAGCATCGGCGTGAACAGCGAATGGTTTTCGCGATTCACCACCGTCACACGAACCCCCGGATCGCGGGCCACCGTCTTTTCCAATCCCAGCGCCGTGTACAGTCCGCCGAATCCCGCACCAAGTATCAAAACCCGCTTAGCCGGGATTTCCATTTTGGCTTCTCCTTAGAGTCGCTGTTGGGATCCGTGTGACACTTCGCCCAAGGCACGACAGCATTGGTATCGCACTCGACAAGCCAAACTAAAGAGATCTGGATTTGAAAGCCGCGGGGCGAGAACTCCGCAACAACCAATCTCGCCTGCCAGTGACAAATTCGCGACGGAACTCCTAACATACTGACCGCGATCGGTCGCGAAGTTCGTCGCGGAATCGATGAACGGAGATGTGACTAACGTGCCTCAGCGGCGCCGTCTTGTTGGTGGAGCGCTGGACGGCTGATGCGGAGCTTTTGCATTCTATATACCAACGATGTCCGCTTCATTCCCAACCGCTCGGCTGCGCCATTACGGCCGCCCACTACCCAATTGCTCGCCTCCAGCGCCCGGATTATGTGGTCTCGCTCAACTTGTTGGAGACCCGTCATGGGCTCGATACCTGTCACGGAAATGTCGTGACTATTGGCCTCTCGGTGTGCCTGGAAAGGTTCCAACTCGGAGATTGGGGCGCGCAATACCGAATGCGCGGAAAGAATGACCGCTCGCTCGATGAAGTTCTGCAATTCCCGAACGTTTCCGGGCCACTGGTATCGCACCAGGGCGTCCAAGGTCTCGGTAGGGATTTCGTTGATTCGCTTGTTCATCCGCCGGGCGTAGAGCTCCGTGAAATGCCGCACCAGTTTCGGGATGTCCTCAGTGCGCTGCCGCAGCGGGGGAACGCCGATCGGAAATACGTTCAGGCGGTAATACAAGTCCTGGCGAAAAGCCGCCTGGCTCACCATCACTGATAGATCGCGATGGGTGGCGGCGATTAGCCTGACATCCACCTTATGAGTCCGGTTGCTGCCGAGCCTTTCAAATTCCTGTTCTTGCAAGACGCGCAGAAATTTCGCCTGAAGTTCCAGAGGAATGTCGCCAATTTCATCCAAAAAGAGCGTGCCCTTATGGGCCAGATCAAAGCGTCCCATTTTTTGCGCGATTGCTCCGGTAAATGCTCCTTTTTCGTGACCGAACAGCTCACTCTCCAGAAGCCCCAGCGGAATCGCGGCGCAATTCACTTTAACGAAGGCGCGCTCGCGGCGTGCGCTCAAATCGTGTATCGCGCGGGCAATCAGCTCCTTACCGGTTCCGGTCTCGCCCAGAATCAGCACGCTCGAATCGGTTGGCGCAACCACGGATACCAGCTGCAACGCGGCCCGCAACGCGGAGCTCTCCCCCACGATTGCCCCACACTGAGCGCGAATTTCCTCCTCCAGGTACAGTCTCTGCTTCGCTTCTTCATCTCGAGCCTTGATCGCCTTTTCGTACTCCAAGGTGTTCTCGACTGCAATCGCAACCTGCCGGCCCACCTGTTCCAGAAAGGTGACATCCTCACTCTCAAATGCCCTCTCGGACCGTTTCATAGCGGCCAACACGCCTACTACACCGCTTCTGCCGATGAGCGGGAGATCGCACCCGGATACCAGGCCTTCCGCGACAACACGCTGGTAGAATTCCCGGCCTATGCTGTTGCCGAAGCTTTGAGGGTCGTCGCGTACCTCTTCGATGTCGTTAATGTGTTGCGTCTTGCCGGTCCAGAAGGCCTTGCCGCAGGCCGAGCCATGGATCGGGACAATCGTCCCATCGCCCAGGGAATCTCGCGCCTCCGGATTGTACAAGGTTGTCAGTCGCAACTCGCCGCTATCGGCATCCGGCAGCAGCAAGGCGCAAAAATCACATCGCGTTACACCCAGGAGATTTGTAGACAGCGCCTCCACCAAACGCGGCAGGTCCAGCTTCGAAGTCGTGCTATTCGTAATTTCCAGGAGCAATCCCAGCCGGTCACGTTCCTGACGCAACGCTGCCTCATTCATGTGCCGTTCAATTGCGATACTGGCAATGTGGCTGGCATTTTCAATTAACTTCAGATCGATCGCATCCGGATTACGCACCTCACGATAAAGAATGGCGAAAGTTCCGAGGACCTTGCCTTCGCGCGTGAACAAAGGGCGCGACCAAACGGCGCGAATCCCAAAAGGCAACATCCGGTCACGATAGTCGTCCCAACTAGGTTCCTGGAGTATGTCGGCAACATAGACCGGCTCCCTCCGATAAACGGCTGTGCCGCAGGATGCGCCTTGCGCGCAAATGGCCGTGCGCCCCACGTTTGCGGGAAATCCAGGAAGGCTGGGCGCGGCCGCACAATAGAGATACTTGCCATCGGCATCCGGAAGCCAGACAGTGCAAAATATACCGCTGCCTTGCGATTCCACCAACTGAGCAATGATCGTCAGCACCTCAGGCAACTCAGATCCGGCAAGAATCAACTCGAGAATGTTGAGAACGGCCTCGCTGGAGAACAAGCCCGGGTCGTTCTGCGCCCGTTCAACTTTCCGAAGGCCTTGTACCGGAAATCGCGTTGCTGAATTCATAAAGAGCGCCTCCGGCT
Organism: Bryobacterales bacterium; assembly: GCA_963713415.1. Lineage (GTDB taxonomy): Bacteria > Acidobacteriota > Terriglobia > Bryobacterales > Bryobacteraceae > Palsa-89. Next base: position 308,935 of record CAVQLV010000005.1, read on the forward strand.
CAGAATGCGGTTCATGCCCGGAATGTTCCGGCGAAGGTCCAATCAGATCCTGGAGAACATCCTACAAGTTTCAAACCGATCAAGGCCCGCGTCCGTTTCAGTCCCAATCTCCGCGCTGCCGGGCAAAATGGGGCAATAGTCCAAGTCTCAGGTTACACCCATGGACGCATCGACGCGTCAAAGTAGACTGAGTCACCGTTACCGCTTGCGAGGGAAAATTTGAGGCCGGTCATGACCCCGCGCGGCACCTGTTAGATACTTTGCAACGAAAAATCGAGCGCTTGAGCGATTCGCCATCATTGAGGATTTTATCCTGGGCCAAGAACTCGGCGATCATCATCTCAGAGCAAAGCTGCGCTGCATATGGTGGGGAAATAGAGATCCTGTTGCCCACCCCCAGCAGTGACGCATTCTCGTGACAATCTTTGACAATCGCCCCCTGTTTCTCCGTCAAGCATCTCATGGCCGTTACGATCACAATCGCGTCAATGTCCCTCTGAATTTTTGACGCGTCCAATAAATTTCCAGGCTCGATCTTCTGCGCGTCAAGGCGCGGTCATGAGCCTCGCTATAAAAAGCAAGATTGCGTCAATTTCCCCACAATTCATTGATTCGCCCGGTAAGTTGATATACACTCGCACCACGCATTTTATGGCTGGCCGGTGATCAGGGTGTCGGTTTGACCACGTGCGTGGAATGGGGAGAATTGCATGCGCCAAATGGCGAGAGTAGTGTGTCTATTCCTTTGTGCGGTCGCAGCGTTTGCTCAAACTGATCGCGGCACTATCACAGGTACCGTGGTGGATGTGTCTGGCGCCGTGGTTCCCACCGCCTCCATCGAGGCCAAGAACGCCGCAACCAGCGAGGTGTATACGGCGGGTACCACAGGTACAGGCAATTACACGCTGGCCAACCTGCCGGCAGGCAGCTATGAGTTGACGGTCACTGCCGCGGGTTTCAAAAAATACGTCCGGCCAAGCCTCACAGTCCAGGTGGCCGAAACTCTCCGCGTGGACGCCACCCTTGAGGTGGGAGCTGCCACCGAGGCGGTCACGGTAACCACCGAAGCTCCACTGCTGAAAACGGAGAGCGGCGAAGTGAGCCATCAGATTGATTTCACTGAGGCGGATAGCCTCCCCGTGTTTAGTCTGAACGGGAGCGGTACTGAGGGGATCGGCAACGTGCGGGACCCGCTGTCGGTTCTGAACACCCTGCCGGGAGCGACGAACGCTTCCGATGTTGAGGTTCGCGTCAACGGACTGCCGTCCGGTTCGCAAGCTATTCGAGTGGAAGGCCAGGACTCCACCAACGGCTTTATGCAAAATGCCAGCCAGGCCACCCAGCCCAGTGTGGACGCCATTCAGGAAGTGTCCGTCCAGACCAGCAATTTCGCGGCTGAGTACGGTCAGGTTGGCGGCGGATACATCAACTTCACTATGAAGTCGGGCACCAATCAGTACCACGGCTCCGGTTACGACTATTTCCAGAACGCCGATCTGAACGCGGGCCTGCCGTTCACCGACAACCCTCAGACCGGCGTCGGTCTCGTCAGGAACCCGTTAAACCGGAACGACTACGGGTTCACTCTGGGCGGACCGCTCAGCATTCCGAAACTGTACAACGGTAAAGATAAGACATTCTTCTTTTTCAATTTCGAGCAGTTCCGCCAGAGCGTGACTGTGACCAATCTGATTGCTACCGCGCCCCTGCCTCAATGGACCGGGGCGGACCCCCGGGGTGCAAACTTCGGTCCGACGCTGGCAAACGGCCAGGCGAACCCGGGTAACATTGAGAACCCGTTAGGCCCTTTCTTGACTGCGGGGTTCGGCACTCCTTCTCCGACTGGCCAGGTGGATCTGATCGGCGAGTTGTTTGACCCGGAAACCGCCCGTTATGTGAACGGCGGGGCGCTCGGTTCCGGGATTGTCGAAGACCCCTTCCCAAACAACATTATTCCCTACAGCCGGATGGATGCGTCCGCGCTCCGCTTTCAGTCGCTGTTCATCAAGCCCACTCAGGGCGGGCTGGTGAACAACTCCGTTCAGCCGGCCTACTCCAACTACCGGCACACCACCATTCCCTCCATCAAGATCGACCAGAACCTTAGCTCGAAAATAAAACTATCCGGATACTATTCCCAGACGGCCACCTATTCGCCCAATTCGAATGGATTCTCGGAGGAACTGTCGTCGGCCACGCCCCAGAACACCAGGGCGCAAACCATCCGCGGCAATTTCGACGACACCCTCACCCCCACCCTGCTGCTGCATTTGGGCGTCGGTCTTCTATACTTCAACGCGGACCAGTATCCACCTTCCTTTAACGCCGGCCAGGTATTGGGCTGGGCCCCGAACCAGCAGTATCCCGCGAACAACATCATGCCTCAGGTCGCCGGCTTGTCCAGCTTCTTTGAGGGCGGCATGAATCTGGGCGCCGGGTTCTTCGCTCCCACCCCCGGCGTCGGCTTCGCGGCCGACCAGGATGAGAAGGAGTACAAGCCGACCGCGAATGCCAACTTAACCTGGGTGAAAGGGAAGCACACGTTTAAGGTGGGCGGCGAAATGGTCGTCGAGGGTTTCCCCACGCAGAGTTCCAGCCGCGCCAACGCGCTCTATACCGTCAGCTACGAAGAGACCCAGAATCCCTGGGAGTATACCAGTCCCGCGATCGGCCCCAGCTCGGTCTTTACCTCCGGGAACCCATATGCCAGCTTCCTGTTGGGATCGATGGACGGCCTCAACGCTTCCGCCATTACCGACACCCGGCTGGGCAGACATTCCATGGGCTTCTTTGCGCAGGACAGCTGGAAGGTTACCCGTAGGCTCAGCCTGGAGTTGGGTATTCGCTGGGACTATTCCACGCTGTTGCAGGAGGAGTACGGGCGGATGCAAAGCGCCAACTTCCAAATGCCGAATCCAAACCTGATTCCAGCGGATTCCAACACCCCATTGGACGGACTGGTGGTTTATCAGAAGCAGTACAACCAGAACTATCCGTTCGCGTTTGGACCGCGTCTCGGAGTGGCCTACCAGATCGACTCCAAGACCGTGTTCCGCGCCGGCGGGGGCGTCGCTTACGCCACCGCTGGAGGCAACGCCGGTTTGTCGGGTACCGATGCCGACTTCTATGCCGTAGGAGCCCCGGAGGGAACCGGCCAGGGCCTCGGCGGATCCGGCGCCGGCGCCATCTATTTCAGGGATGGAAATCCGTTTGCTCCCGGCAACATCTACGGCAATGGACCACTCACGTCCCCCCTGAGCGGAGCCGGCTTCCCCTCACAGACTTCCAGTTCGGGTTGCGGCGCGCCGCCTGCCTTCTCCAGTCCCTGCAAACCGATCGATTCGCCCTTCATTACCATCGACAAGGGCACCGGACGGCTGCCGCGCATTTTCCAATGGAGCATCGGGTTGCAGCGCCAAATCCTCCCCAGCCTGGTGATGGAAGCCGCTTACGTAGGCAACCGCGGCGCATGGTTTACAGCGCCGGACCTGGACCCCGAAGCCGAGAACGGACTTACCCCGGCCGGACTGCTGGCCGAGCGGCAGTACGGGAACACCACCGGAATCAACACCAACAACCCGGCCCAGTTGGCCTTGCTCACCCAGCCCATCAGCAGCCCGGCTGTCATCGCGGCGTTTCCCGCGCTGGCGAATCCGAATAATGTGTATCCGGGATTCCCGGACTATGAACCTCTGAACCAGGCTCTGCGGCCCCATCCGCAGTGGATCGGTGTTCCTCCCTTCCTGGGACCGCCGCTCGGCGACACCTGGTACGATTCACTTCAGGTGAAGCTGACCAAACGTTATTCTCACGGATTGGTCGTGTCGGGCTCCTATACATTCCAGAAGACCTTGATCCTGGGCACCACCTCCGCCACGCCCTACTTTACGGCCGGCCAGGTGGTTGTCAATGACGTCAACAACCGCATGCAAAACAAACAGCTTTGCAGTTGCGACGAGCCAGAGGTGCTGACGGCCACGTTCAACTACACCACGCCGAAATGGGAAGCGAATGGCGCCGGAATGCGTACCTTGTCGTGGGTGTCGCGCGACTGGACCTTCGGCGGAGTGCTGCGCTATCAGAGCGGGGTGCTGCTTCAAACGCCCGCCTCCGAAAACAACTTCCTGTATCAGCTGGGTGTCGGTACGCAGGATAACCCGGCGGTATTCAGCGCGCCCGACGGCCTGGAAAACTACGTTCCAGGGCAGCCTTTCTTCTCGGTGAATCCGAACTCCCACTTCGACCCGACCAAAACACTGGTGCTGAATCCCAAAGCGTGGACTGACGCGGCTCCGGGCACGTTCGGGGTCTCCGCGCCATACTACATCAACAACCGGTGGCAGCGGCAACCGGCTGAAAATCTCAGTGTGGGGCGGATCTTCCGGGTTAAGGAGAAGTACGAGTTCCAGGTCCGTGCGGAGTTCCAGAACCCGTTTAATCGCGTGTTCTACTCCGTCCCGGTTTCTGGTTACCCCTCCGGCGCCTATACGCCGGCAGCTTACCAAAACCCCTTCCCGGTCCTGGGATCCACCAGCGGAGCGTTGTCGGGAGGCTACGGCTTCGTCAACGAGTTTAACGGCGGAGGGGCAGCCGCCAACGGACTCGCCACTGGACTGAATACAACACAACCGAGAACGGGCCAAATCGTGGCGCGCTTTACGTTCTGACGGACCGCGCACCGCCGTAAAACCACAGGCCTCGCCGGGCAGCCGGTGAGGCCTGTTTCATCGGCGAGCGCACAATCAGCGGCACGGCTGGCCTGTGCCTTCGCGCAGATTCACAATCCGATCCACCACAGTCTGCGGCCAAGCCTCGCACTCCCCGGCCAGCCAGTGAACCTGGATGCGGTCCACCTCGGTGTCTTTCCCCAGACCGAAATGTACTCTGGGATCGTTGGCCGCGAGATAACTGCCATCGCCCCTCACCCAGCGCCGAACGGATGTGCCGGACTTTGTGCCGCTCTTGCGCACCAGTTCCACCACGCTTCCGTATCCGGAACGATTGGTGCGGACTCCCTCCAGATGAACCAGTATCCAATGGCCGCGGTCCGGCACAGTGTTCAACAACAGGTGCGCCGGCCCGTTGTTGGTGGTGACCAGAATATCCATCCCGCCGTCATTATTCACATCGCCGAAAACCGCCGCCCGGCCAACCTCCACGGGCTGGAGCGCGGGGCCGGCGGAAGCTGTAATGTCCTCGAATCCCCTTCCCTTGCCTTCGTTGCGCAGCAATAAATTGCGCTGGCGGTACGGAAACTTCTCGCCCTGCTCCGTCGCCATAGAAGCCACCGCTCCATTGGCGCTGAAAAAATCCAGCAGTCCGCGATTTTCCATATCGAACAAGCCCACGCCAAAGCCGCTGAATGGCAGGGAAATGTGGGATATTCCGCTTTGTTCGGTGGCATCGGCGAATTCTCCGTTCGGCTGCCGCTGGAACACGGTGAAGGACTCGGTGGGAAGATTGGTAACGATCACGGCCTCGCCCCCGTCGCCAAAAATATCGCCCGAAGCAATGCCCATGCCGGCGCGCGGCTGTCCGTCCGAAGCGTACGCGAGCCCGTGCGTGAGGCCCTCTTCGTGGAATACCCGGTCATTCTGCTTCGATTGCGGAGTGCGCGGGGAACTGATCCAAAGATGATTGGGCGCGCCATCGTTGGCCACCATAAAACCCGGATAACCGTCCGTACCGAAATCTCCCGTCAGGATACCCAGCCCAGGCCCCCGCTTCGCGTTCAGTCCGGTTTCCACCGTCACGTCTTTGAATCGCCCGTTCCCCAGGTTGTGAAAAAGTTGCGTCACGGTTCGCTTGAATGGCTTCGGCCCGCAATAGTCTTTGGGACCCTGCGGCAAATAACAAGGCCCGCCAAAAAACTCCACGTAGTGAACCACCGCCAGATCGAGGAGCCCGTCCCGATCGTAGTCGATAAACGCGGCACTGGTAGACCAGCCGGATGAAGCCACTCCGGCCACCGCGGTCACATCGGAAAAGGTGCCGTTTCCATTATTGTGATAAAGAATATTGCGCCCGTAATTTGTGACATAGAGATCCGTATAGCCGTCGTTATCATAATCGCCCGCCGCGACGCCCATGCCCTGATCGGCGTGTCCTAGACCGGCCGATTCGGTAACGTCGGTGAAGGTGAGTTTGCCGCTCGGATTCAGGTTATTGCGGAACAGGCGATTGCCGGGCCTCCATCCCGCGGGCACCGGGACCAAAGCTTTGCCCTGCGGATCGGCCGGATAGCCCTGAACCAGAAAAACGTCCAGATCCCCGTCATTGTCGTAGTCGATCAGCGCGCCGCCGGACCCCATCACTTCCGGTAAAAAGTATTCTCCCGTCGCGCCGGAATACTGCCAGAAGTCGATCCCGCTCTCCTTGGCGACATCCTGAAAGAGCGGAGCGCGATGCGGCGGAGAGGACTTGCATGAGAGGCAAAGGCCAAGCAGCGGCAGCAGGAAAAACCCCGACAAAGCCCCCGATTTTAGTTGCAACAGAATCCCACGGGGTATAATATCAACTCAAATTGTGAAGCGGGGAGCGGCGGCAATAAGCGTTGGGATGTTAGCCGCGCTATTGGCTGCGTTCAGTCTTTCCATAACTGTTTCCTGCTCCCGCCCCATCCCGCCGGTTCCAGCTGTTTCACTCGATGGTCTGGACCCGGACGTTCGCGTTGCAATTGAGAAGGCTCGCGGCCAGGCCGTGGCACAGCCGAAGAGCGGGCAAGCTTCGGGACGCTTCGGTATGGTGCTCGAAGCTCACACGCTTTATTTGCCGGCCGCGCTCGCCTTTGAACGCGCGATTCGTCTGGACCCCAAAGAATTCGCATGGCGATATTACCTGGTTCTTACGCAGGAAGGTGCGGCCCAGCCGGAACAAGCTCTGGCAGCGGTTTCGGACGCATTACGTATCCGCCCGGACTACACGCCGGCTGTTCTGAAGCGCGGGGCGCTGCTCCTGAAACTGGGACGTTTCCAGGAAAGCGACGCCGTGCTCGAACCGCTGCTGGCGCAAAGTCCCGGCTCGGCCGAGACTCTCTACACCCTTGGGCGCCTTAAATTCGCGCAAGGGGATTTCGCTGCCGCGGAAGATCTCTACCGCCGGGCTTGCCAGGCCTACCCAACATACGGGGCCGCATGGTTCGGCTTGGCGGAAGCCGGAAGAAGACTGGGGCACAACGAAGAGTCTGAAAAAAACTTCCGGTTGGCGGAGAGCTACAAAGACAGAACTCCGCCGTCGCAGGACGAGTTGCTCCGCGAAGTCCAGAAGCTGGCCATCGGTATTGAAAATCGCCTGGCCGAAGCCAAACGGCTCATGGATCGGAGGCAGTTCGACCAGGCATCGCGGATTTATAAGGAGGTTCTGCGGGGGCATCCGGATAACCCGGACAGTCTGGTGAACCTTCTATATATGGCTCAGTTCCCGAACCAGTCGTCTCCCGAAGAAGTGGAGGCCCTCTACGCTAACGCCAGCCGGGTCAGCCCCGACGTTCCGCAGGTCTATCTGTACTATGGCACCGCCCTAGCCGCCCAGGGCAAATATGAAGCGGCCGTCGCTGCCATCGAGAAAGGGATCGCATTGAAACCCGGCGATGGCGAGGCGCAGGCCTGGCTCGCGGACATATTCATGAGAGAGCATCGGCCGGCCCAGGCCATCGAACATTATCGCCGCGCACTGGTGGTCGATCCGTCCTTTCGTCCGGCCCGGCTGATGCTGGCGCAGCTCCTGATCACTACAGGCCACAGCCCCGAAGCGATTCCCGTGTTACTCCCGGCCCTTCAGCGCAACGACAAGGTGACGCCTCTCTTCCTGATGACCCTGGCGCAGGCCTACGCCAACACCGGCGACCCAGCCAAGGCGGTCGAGTATCTAAAACAAGCCCGTCCCCTGGTGCTCCAGTCCGGCCCTCCCAACCTGCTGGCGCAAATCGACCAGGGGTTGGCGCAACTCGGGTCACACCCCTGAACACACCGTGGCGCACGCACTCCTGCGTGCAGCGTCGGCACTCGTGCCGACGTCCAACTCGAATACTCGTAAAACCTGAGCTGCCGCACGACCCTCTCGATTTAGACATAAGTCCTTTGAAATGTCTTCCCGCCGCAAAACTAAGTGGCATTGCGCACTCTTGCGTGCTGCGTCGAGACTCCTCTCGACTCCTGTTCGGATCAAAACACAACCCAATCCACCCGTTTGGCAAAGGTCATCGTCAGGCGCTTCCAGTCAAACCGGCGTGACGGCGACTTCACGGGACAAATCGGCCAGCATCCGTCGGAAAGCCACCCCGAGAAGCTTGCGAGCGACCCCGCCCTTATAGTCGGTCCAGAGGGATGATATTCTTAGGGTCCACCAGGGAGCGTGGCAATTCCAGTCCCTCGGACCGCTATTAGAGTGGCTTGCAGGGCGTGCGAAGCCGGCCTCCAGCGGTTCAGCGTCCTCCTCCAAACGCAGACCATTATGTCCTTGAGAGACCAACCCACGGAGATCCGTCGCCTCATAAGCGCATTCGAGGTTGAAGCAGCGAAGTTCCACGACATTGGTATGAGCACAATGTTCGTCACTCAGAGCGGCTCAAGCTCCGATAGAAAGTTCGCCTCGCCTAATCACGCAGTGATGCTGTGGCAGTACTATGGACGTCTCGCTGCCCATGAAGACACGGACCGCCTAGTGGACAACCTTCAACAAAGCAAATTGCAATGGGGGCTCAGGGGAGCAGAACTTTCGTCTTTTGCGGTCATAACGAAGGTGCTGCGACGCCCCTATTCGTGAGAATGGCGCTACGTGCTGGAAGCCTGTTTGACGAGGAGGAGGTTAGAACAATCCGATCTCAGGTGCAAGACGATATTTTGCTAAAGGAAACAACTGAACACTCGTCTGGCAAACCGACCACCGTTACAAACGACAACCCGCTAGCCATTTGGCTGAACTATCTCCTGTACCATCTTTCCATGACTAGGCCCGGGCGAGAGCGGGCGAGCAAGATAGAACCCGATCCGTTCTCCCTTTCCCTGCTGGCGCTCGAACGGCTAGCAAAAGATCTCACAATCGGGAAGATCGATCGTTCTGCCCGCCCGCTATCGGAGATCAGGTTCAAAGTTGCAATGTCCTTTCCTGGAGAACGGCGTCCGTATGTCGGTGAAGTCGTAAACGCGCTTCGGCCGAGTCTTGGCACGGACGCGATCTTCTACGACTACGACTATCAAGCTCAACTAGCTAGGCCCAACCTCGACACCCTCCTGCAAGGCATCTATCGGAACCAAAGCGAGTTGGTCGTGATCTTCCTTTGTGCCGAATATGCTAACAAGCAGTGGTGCGGCTTGGAATCGCGCGCAGTTCGAGACATCATCAAGTCCAAGGAGGACGATAGGATCATTAGCGAGAGCCACAGCCACTCGCCCAATCCCCTGTCGCCCCCGATGCAGGGTGAATGGGGCGTCGAGCCGAAGGAGGGTTCCTGTAATTCTCGAACGACCGCCGCAGAATACCGGAGGTCACCGGAAGTGTTGCTGGCGGAAGGGACCGGCGGGATTACCCCCGATAAACTTCGTCCACGGAATCCACGCAACAGGCTTATCGCCGTCACCGGCTTTCGCCTCTTATGGACGTTCCCTCAAACAGGCCCGGTCTCACCTTTCATTGCCGATGCGGATCATCGCGCCCTAACGGCTGATCACAAACTTCCGCTCGCTCTTTCTATTTCCTGGTCAACAAACTATTCCGGCGCTCTATCAACCGCAACTCCGGCCATGGTATCCCGGTGACCGAGGTGCACAAAATGGCAACAGCAGCACCCCAAGCTCCAGCAGCGACACGCGGAAGAGCCCAGCACCTGTCGAGTCCCAGGCCTCCCGTCTTGGCGTTTGCGTCGGCCGATCGACTCAAACTGCGGACACACGAGCATCGACCGGTCTTCTGAGACTGGAATTTGAGCGACTTAGAGAGGGCTATTCAATTGCACCCGTGGAGCGGCAAAGGAAGAACGGTTAGGAAATGCCTGACGCGACTTGGGAACCTCACGAGAAACACGGACGGCTCACAACGGAGAGTGACCTGCCAGCTAGCGTTTATGCATTTCCCAAACAGCGCAAAGAACCGCTGACCGATGCAGAGCACGTGCGTAACGCTGTCGCCCGGTTCGATCAAGTCATCGACGTGTCCGATGAAGATCGTGATTTGGCGTTCTCGAACATTCAGAAAGCTGCACGGTACTATGGAGTCAACCTCTCGGAAGGGTCGTGGCACGATCTGGGCATCCACGGGCGGAAGAGAAGAAAAGCGGCACCAGACGCGCTGTGACGTAACCGCGGAGGCATGAAATGAAGGCAATCGTCGTCCACAAGTATGGCGGTCCGGAGGTTCTGAAGTTCGAGGACTATCCGGATCCGGTGCCAGGCGCGGGTGAGGTGCTTGTGCGAGTCGCCGCTGCGAGCGTGAACCCGCTCGACTACAAGCGGCGTGCCGGGTTGACGGACGATTATTATCCGATCCATTTCCCGGGCCTCATAGGGGTCGATATGGCGGGAACCATCGTGCAGGTCGGGCCGGAGGTGGAAGGATTTTCTGTCGGCGATCAGGTCTTCTCAATGGCAGACAATACTTACGCTGAACTTTGCGTCGTCAGTGCGGCGATCCTGGCGAAGGTCCCCAAGGGTCTCGATTTGATCCAAGCGGCGGCGCTGCCACTGGTGACCATAACGGGCAACCAGCTCCTTTCGGCTACGGGAATCAAGGCGGGCCAGACGGTTTTGGTCGCAGGCGCCGTGGGAAATGTCGGGCGTTCGGCGGTATTCACCGCCAAGGAACGCGGGGCGGCTGTGATCGCCGGGGTCTTGAAGAGGCAGCTGGATGAGGCGAAGAGTGCCGGCGCGGACCAGGCGGTCGCAACCGACGACGACGCAGCCATTGCGCATCTTCCGCCGCTCGACGCGGTGGCGGATACGGTCGACGGAAGAACCGCCGAGAAGCTGATCGCCAAGGTCAAGCCCGGAGGCGTGTTTGCCACGGTTCTCAAGGCGCCGCAGAGCGCCTCCCAGTACCCAGCTGTGAAGGTGGCGCCGGTATTCTCGAAATTCGACAGGAAAACACTCGAATTCATGGCCGAAGCCGTGCGCGATGGCAAGCTGGTGATCCCGATTAGCGAGACCCTGCCACTCAGGCAAGCGGCCGAGGCTCAAGCCGCGGCGGAAAAAGGTGTCGCCGGGAAGATCCTGCTAGTCGCTTGACATTACTTTGCGAACGAAGGACACGAAAGGAAAATCGGAAATGGCCAAAGAATCGCAGTTATCAACGAGCAGCGTACAAATCGATCAGAAGAGCTACGAGATGCCCCCGCGAGAGGGGATCAGCATCGCACAGTTTCTCACCGTCGCCGACATCGAGCGATCCGCTCGCTACTACGAAAAGGTCTTCGGTGCTCGCATCCTGAGCCTGGGGGACGGCAACGCGCCTGGGTACCTTCAGCTTGCGAATATCTGGATGATTCTGAACGTTGGAGGCGGCCCGACCGCGGATAAGCCCACCGTGACGCTGAGCGTCCCGGACCCGAATCACATCAACAGCTTTATGAATTTCCGCGTTGCCGATATTCAAGCGTGCTATGAATTATGGACAAGCCGCGGAGCGGAGTTCATCACGAAGCCAATACCCAAGTACGGAGAGATTCGCTGCTACATCCGCGATCCCGACGGTTACATTATCGAGGTGGGACAGAGCACCGACCTGAAATACGGTTAATCACGCATCCTACTTTCAGGCATAGAAAGGAGCGCGAGATGAAACTATGGAGACTCCGCGCGAGACCATGTCAATGACTGCCGCCATCACGTCCAGCCCGCTCGGTGTCAACGTATTTACCGCCCCTGGAAAGGTAATGGCAGGCGAGCGGCCAAAGCCTTTCGGCGAACCGCTCGGCTTTGACCCGATGACGTCGACTTTAATCTTCGGCGAGTACGACGCGGTGCTGGTAGACGCAATGACGACTGTGTCTGAAGCAGAGGCGCTCGCGGATTGGATTGCGCTGCACAACCGCAACCTGGAGACCATCTATATAACGCACGCCCACTTCGACCACTTCTACGGTTTGAGCATTCTGCTCGGCCGTTTCCCGAGTGCTCGGGCGATCGCAACACCCAAGACGGTGAACGCCATGCAGATGTCTTTCACTCCGCCAGTAGAGCGGTTAGCCCGCCGGTTGTTTCCTGGGCAATTGGCCGCTAAATTCGTTGCGCCTGAGCCCTATGAGCACAATACGTTCACTCTCGAGGGCCAGGAATTGCGCATCATCGAGCAGGGCCACACCGATAGTGCTGATACGACGTCTCTGTACGTTCCATCGATCGGCCTGGTCGTCGCAGGCGACGTAGTGTATAACCAGTGCCACATGTACGTCGGCGACACCACCCCAGAGAGCCGGAAGAACTGGGTCGCGGCGTTGGACCGCTTGGCGGCGCTCCAGCCGTCGATTGTTGTTGCCGGTCACAAGAAGCCCGGCGCGCCCGACTCGCCGTCGGCGATCGAGGATACGAAGCGTTATCTGCTCGACTTTGATCGGCTGCAGAAAACCGCGACGTCCGACGAAGAGCTGTTCAACAAGATGACGGAGCTTTACCCCCATTGGGTAGCGAATCAGTCGTGGTTGATGTTCGGATTCCCCGGGCGCCTGAGGGGAACGCTCGTTCGCGTATTTAAAGATGGCCGGCGGTCGCACTTCGTCCGTATAAGTCGGCCACTCGGAAGCCGTCGGCCCAGAACTCTCGTTCCCTCAAACAGGCCCGCTCTCACCCTCCATTGCCGATGCGGATCATCGCGCCCTGGCGGCTGATCACAAACTTTCCTCCGCTCTTTCTATTTCCCGGTCAACAAACTATTCCGGCCCTCTATCAACCGCAACTCCGGCCGTGGTATCCCGGTGACCGAGGTGCACAAATGGCAACAGCAGCAACCCAAGCTCCAGCAGCGCCAACCGCAACGGATTCCGGCATGGACCCCGTCGAGCGCTGGCTAGCCCGCAGAGGCGCGTGCCCCGAGGTCGATGCAAACCAGCTCGATGCGAAAATAACAGGCTCGCCCTCGCCCTCCGTGCCGGCGACTTACTCAAAAGCGCGAAGCGCGCCGCGCGCAAGTGCTACACAAGCCCGTCGCACTGCCATCAACCGCGCCAACTCCCAACACTCCACCGGCCCTCGCACCAAATCCGGCAAGCAGCGCTCCTCGCAGAACGCCCTCAGCCATGGCCTCACCGCCCGCACCGCCGTCCTGCCCACTGAGGATCCCGAAGCCTGCCAGCGCCACATCCAGCAATTTCTCGATGAGTACGCCCCCGCCAACGCCACCGAAACTCAACTCGTCCACGAAATCGCCAACACCGCCTGGCGGCTCAACCGCATTCCATTCCTCGAAGCCGGGCTGCTCTCCCAAAATCCCAGCCCCCAAACACTGATCCCGCAGCTGGCCACGCTTAGCCTGCACGGCGCGCGCCTCTCCCGCCAGTTCCAAAAAGCCGTCGAGCAACTCCGCGACATCCAGGACGAGCGTCGCCGCCTGGAGCGCCGCCTTCTCAACGAAGCGGCCGAGCTCCTCATACGCCGTCAGCGTAAAGGATTTTCCTGGGATCCCGAGGCCTTTTCAAGGGAACCTGGCTTCGTTTTTTCAAAGGAACAAATCGAGCGCCACGCACAACACTTGATCCGTCAAAACCCGGCTTATTACGCCCCCATGCCCCGCCCCCAGGAAGCCACGACGCCCCAAGCGCACCCCGCGCCAGCCGCATTTTGAGAACGCCATCGGCCCCCGTCCAGCAAGTGCTAGCGGGAATCCCCGGACTTTGCGGAACGCACGGCGGCCTGCCGCAAAACGCCGCCTCCACTGGCGGTATAATGATCCCGCCGGAAACAACCCCATCATGCATTTCGCCGACGCGAAGCTCGCGAAGGTCGTGCGTCGAACCGCGTATCCAGTGGCGGTTGTTGCCATCGCCCTGATCCTTTTTTCGCAAGTCGCGCGAACGGGAGATGACGCGAACGCAATTCCGGTACGGCTGATCGTAGTGAATTCAGCCGAAGTTGCGCAAGCCATCGAGAACCGGTTGAAGGCGGGCGCCGAGTTCGCGGTCCTCGCGCGGGAACAGTCTGTCGATCCGACATCATCCAACGGCGGTTTCCTGGGGAAAATCGACCCGGCTTCGCTGCGGGACGAATTGAGAGACAGCCTGCGCGCGCTACAACCTGGCCAGGTTTCGAAGATCGTCAAATTACCATCCAGTTACGCGATTCTGCAGGTATTGACGGAAGCACAAGCCGCGGATCTGGGGAAGGCCGGCCGCGCCCTCCAGGCCGCCATCAGTGCCGAAGGGAGCATCAGGCTGGCCCCTCTGGTGGGCGGACAGGATGAGGCCATGTCGCGTTTGTTCCAGCGCGTCATGCCGCAGGGCTGGAGCCAAAACCTGCACGCCGTCTGCGATGCCTATCGTCAGTCGCCATTAGTGCTCATGAAGGAAGCGGACGCGCTAGTGGATCCGGCCAACAAAGCAAGCCCGCTGAACGCCAAGTCCACCCGGCCGGTCGATGTGATGGAGGTCTACATGACCAGGGGACAGCTCCACGCTTACCAGGGCGAAATGGCGCAGGCCGTCGCCGAGTGGGAGACCGCGTATCGAATTGCCTCGTCCGATGTTCCGCGAGCGATGCCGCTGATGGAAGAAGTGCTCGGGGTCGGTTACCTGCACAAATCCGAGATGGACAACGACGTTTATCGCAATCCGGGTGAGCGCTGCATCTTCCCGATGCCTCCGGACCTCCGCTATGCTCAAACCGCCAGCTCAGCGAAAGCCATTCAGTATTTCACGAAATATCTGCAGCGAAAGCCCGGCGATATCGAAGTGAAATGGCTGCTCAACCTGGCATATATGACGCTCGGGAAATATCCCTCTGGCATTCCGCAACAATACCTTCTGCCATTATCGCCATTTACATCGGGAGAGACCATTGGACGCTTCACCGATGTCGCTCCCCAAGCAGGACTGAATCTGTTTGCGATGGCTTCCGGCGTGGTCGTCGACGATTTCGAGAATAACGGCCTGTTCGACGTCGTTACCTCAACCTACGATGCCTGCGAGCCGATGCACTATTTCCATAACAACGGAGACGGCACTTTCTCCGACCATGCCGCCAAGGCCGGCCTTAGCGACCAGTTGGGCGGCCTGAACCTGGTGCAAGCCGACTACAACAACGATGGATGCACAGACCTTCTGGTGTTGCGCGGAGCCTGGCAGCCGGAGAACGTGGCGCAGCGCAAGTCGCTGCTTCGCAACAATTGCAACGGGACCTTCACCGATGTTACCAGCCAGAGCGGTCTGGCGAAGGCGACAAATACTCAGACGGCGGTTTGGGCCGACATCAACAACGATGGCTTTCTCGACCTTTTCGCGGGCAACGAAACCGGTCCCAGCCAGCTCTTCCTCAACAAAGGCGACGGAACCTTCGAGGACATCTCCCACTCCGCGGGAATCGACCAAACCTCCTTCGCGAAGGGCGTGGTCGCGGCCGATTACGACAACGACGGCTACATGGATTTCTACGTTTCCAACCAGACTGGCCCTAACTTTCTCTACCACAACAATCACAACGGGACGTTTACCGAGATCGCCAGCCAGGCTGGGGTGCCAGGGGCTGGAAGGGGTTTCGCGGCGTGGTTCTTCGATTACGACAACGATGGCTGGCC
This sequence comes from Bryobacterales bacterium, assembly GCA_963713415.1. GTDB lineage: Bacteria > Acidobacteriota > Terriglobia > Bryobacterales > Bryobacteraceae > Palsa-89. The sequence continues at coordinate 324,646 of CAVQLV010000005.1, forward strand.
TGACTTGTTTGTCGCCAGCTATTACGGATCGGTGGAGGAGAGCCTGAAAACTTATTTCGGTCTTCCTTACAAAGCCGGGACGCTGAAGTTGTACCGGAACCTGAGAAACGGGGCTTTCCAGGACGTCACCAAAAAGGCTGGCTTGGATAAGATCTTCATGACCATGGGGGCGAACTTTGGCGACGTAGATAACGACGGTTATCCGGATATGTATCTCGGCACGGGAAATCCTTCCTACGCCTCACTCCTCCCGAATGTTTTGCTCCGCAACAAGGATGGAAAATCCTTCGTTGACGTCACAGCTTCTTCCGGCACCGGCGAGTTGCACAAAGGACACGGTGTCGCCTTTGCGGACATCGACAACGACGGCGATGAAGACATCATCACTTCAATCGGCGGCGCAATCCCAGGGGACCGCCATGCTTTCCGCCTGTTCGAAAATCCCGGCAATGGTAACGACTGGATCAGTCTGAAGTTGGTGGGCGTGAAGGCCAACAGGTCCGCGATCGGAGCGCGTATCAAAGTGATCGTGAAAGACCAGGCCGGCGCTCGACGCTCCATCTATCGGACGGTCGGCAGCGGGGGCTCCTTCGGCGGATCGCCGCTCCAGCAGCATATCGGATTAGGGAAGTCGGCGCAGATCGTGAGCATCGAAATATTATGGCCCGGCAGCAGGACGCCGCAGACCTTTTCCAACGTGGGCAAGAATCAGTTTCTGGAGATCAAAGAGTTCGCCACCGAATACACGAAACTGGAGCGTCCCCGCTTCCGCCTGGGGGGCGTGAAGAGATGAAACGTGCGCTCTTACTCGTCCTTCCGGCCTGCTTTTTCGTAAGTAACGTCGGGGCTGCCGCCGCGGCGCGCTACCCCGTCACCGGGCTGATCCTGAGAATAGACAAGCCGCATCGGACGTTTGTCGCATCTTGTTCGGCCGTCCCCGGCTACATGAAAGCCATGGTGATGCCGATCGCCGTACGCGAGGCGAAAGCCCTGGAAGGCCTGAAACCCAGCATGTTCGTGGACTTCACGCTGGTGGTGGAAAAAAATCGTTCCTATGCCGAGAATGTTCGCGTTCACAACTACGAAAACCTGGCGCAGGAACCGCTGCTGGTTCGCCGGTTGGAACTGCTCGCCAGACTCGACAGCGCGAATCCCGCGCCGGCGCCGCTTGCCATCGGGGCGCCCGTGCCGGATTTCACGCTCATCGATCAGACACGGCAGCGGGTGAGTCTTTCACAGTTCGCAGGTAAGGTGGTGGCAGTCACCTTCATCTACACCAGTTGTCCACTCCCGGATTATTGTTTCCGGCTGTCCAATAATTTTGGACGCGTCCAGAAGCGCTTCGCGTCACGGATGGGCAGCGATCTGGTGCTGCTGAGCATCACTTTCGATCCGGTTCACGATCAGCCGGAGGTTCTGGCGAAGTACGCGAGCATCTGGAACGCCGATCCGAATTCGTGGCACTTTTTGACGGGAACGCCCGCTGAGGTAAAGGCGGTGTGCCATCGCTTCGGCTTGAACTTCTGGCAGGATGGCGGGGCTTTGGCGCATTCCATGCACACGCTCGTCATCGACCGCGAGGGCAAACTGGCGGCCAACTTCGAAGGCAACCAGTTCAGCGCCGAGCAGCTGGGCGATTTTGTGGAGACAGCGCTCGGCCACGTCAGGTAATTATCTGATCGATGGCTCCAGCATGCTGCGCCGCTAAACCCGCAAACACCGGCCCGCGAACTGAAGATAAACCGAGGTGATCGCGATGTGGAAGCGCGGAGGAGCAAACCGCCCCGAAAATTCTTAGATTAGACATTTCCAACGGCGACTTCCAGATGGCACCCTCACATCGTACACTCTTGATGTCGGCTGGCCGTGGCCGAACCGTCCGTGACCCACCTTCATTGACCATCTCCGACCGCTCCTGAAAGGTTGGTTGAACAAACTTCGACACTCAGCAGTACATCGCCGCGGGGAAATGCCGAGAGAGATTCGCTGGCCTGGTTGGCCCATATTGCCCATGATTACACGTACATTATTGATTCTAGTGGCGGAGAGAGAGGGATTCGAACCCTCGATAGAGTTTCCCCTATACACGCTTTCCAAGCGTGCGCCTTCAACCACTCGGCCATCTCTCCGGGGTCTACGGTGAAGCGTGGGCGAAGCCGCCCGCGCCCTTCAGTCTAACATGCAAGGCCCGCTAAACCGTGTGACGCTTGGTGCGCGCGAGCAACTCTCGCGCACGCGCCAGTGCCCGCGCTTCGGCGTCCTCGCGCGTATCCGCGACAATCCGCGCCAGGGCCGCACCGGGCGACACGTTGTCAGCCTTCGTGTGCCACTTATTTCCAAGCTGGTAGGTTGTGAGATTCACTTCCCAGCCATCGACGTCCACTTTCCGTTCGCTGTAGTTTTCAGGCTTCACGCGTGCCCCGCAGACTTTGCCGCGCCTTTTTCTACCGGTGCGCCCACCAGATTGCCCCATTCGGTCCAGGAGCCATCGTAGTTCAACACATTGTCGACGCCCAGCAGATACTTGAGTACGAACCAGGTATGGCTGGAGCGTTCGCCAATCCTGCAATAAGCGATCACCGGCTTGGACTGCGCCACACCTTCCGCGCCGTATATCTTTTGCAGTTCGTCGGCCGATTTGAAAGTTCCATCGTCGTTGCAGGCTTTGCCCCACGGTACGCTGCGCGCGCCCGGAATGTGGCCGCCGCGCTGGCAAGTTTCAGGCAATCCCGGAGGCGCCAGAATCTCGCCGCTGAATTCCTGCGGACTGCGTACGTCGATCATCACCGCGCTGGCCGCTTTCTGCGACTGCTGCACTTGCGGCAGGAACGCCCGCAGCGAGTAATCCGGTTCACTGGCCTTGTAGGGCGTCGTGCTGGCCGCCGGCTTGGCCGCCGTGGTCTCTAGATCGCGCCCCTCCGCCAGCCACTTCTTGCGGCCGCCATCCATGATACGCACGTCCTTGTGCCCGTAAATCTTCATTTGCCAGAAGGCCCAGGCAGCGAACCAATTGTTGTTGTCGCCATATAGAACCACGGTGGTTTCGTTTCCGATACCCGACTGCGTCAGCAACGCCTCGAACGCGCCTTTCGGGGCGATATCGCGAACCACAGTATCGCAAAGCTGCGTGTTCCAAGCCCAGGCGATCGCGCCCGGCACGTGGCCTTCGTCATAGGCTTTGGTATCCACGTCCACCTCCACCACGCGAACGTTCGCGTCTTGGGCGTGCGACGCCACCCAATCGGTATTCACTAAAACTTCCGGATGCGCGTACGAAGCGCTCATAAACCCTCCGCCTTCCAATTCTAACGCCCCCTCATGCTCGAAGGCCGCTCCGTATCTGCCAAGATCGAAATAGAAATGTTCTGGACTCACCGGAGTTTTTGGGTTCTGCCGATTCTGGTTGCGGCGATTCTCTGCGGCCTGAGCGCGATTGTCGCGCATACCCGCTTGCGGGGCGTCTACCAGCGCCGATTTACGGAGTCGCGAAGGGAGCGATTGTTCCTCGCCTCCCTCGGTTTCTTCGTCACGGTGCTGGTGGTGCGCGCGCTCACGCTCGCCATCCGCTACGATATTGGTCCGTTCCATGATGTTTCGATGAACGGCCGGCACATCCATCATCTGGTGTGGGGCATTCTACTACTTTTACTGGTTGGTTATGCGTGGCTGATCGAAATTGGAACGGGAGCCAGTTCGCCGACTCAGTGGGCCGGACGCGTCACCTCCATGCTGTTTGGAGTGGCGGCGGCTTTGACCCTGGATGAGTTTGCGCTGTGGCTGAATCTCCGCGATGTTTATTGGGAACGCGAAGGCCGCCAGAGCTTCGAGGCGTTAGCGCTATTCGGCGGTCTGCTCGCCATCGGCATCTTCGGGCGTGCCTTCTGGAGCGGTATGATCCGGGAGTTGAGAATAAAATAGCTCCAGATCCAATGTTCGCGTCGCGGCAGGAGTAGGCGAGAAGCGAAGGGAGTTAAGCGTTCAGATATTTGTGCAACGGCTCCCAATAATGGCTGCCCCAGCCCGCATTTAAACCGGCCCATTTATCTTCAGTAAACCCTGCGTGATCGAGGACGATGCGGGTTCCAGAGTTTCGCGCCAGCAGTTCGAACTTGACGATGGAGTAGACACCGGCGGGCCAATAGGATGGGCGCCACGCCTGCACGATCCTTTGATTCGGCACCAACTCGACGTTCCGGCCCTCGATGCGCCCGCCGAATAGTTTGAATGGCGCGCCGGCCCGTGGTTCGATTTCAGCGGTGTCCTTGATGCAAGCCGCGAATTGCTTCGCGTCGAGCATAACTTCGTAGATACGCGCGGGCGTCGCCTTGAAATTCACTTCCTGGTGGATGGCGGTGCCGTGCTTCTGTGTTTCGGCGGAAGCGGAGGCGGCTGGGAAACAGCCGAGAATGAACGTCATCTGGCGCCGGGACAATCTTTGCTGCATGGCTTGCATTGAAGCATGCCCCGAAAATATGATCAAGATAATATTTTGGAGGTGAAACATGCCCTACCCCGCCGGTCATCGCGAGCAGGTTCGCAAGAAGATTGTGGAGAGCGCCCGCCGGTTATTCAATCGGAATGGTTTTGAGAATGTATCGGTGGATTCCATCATGGCCCACGCCGGCCTGACGCGCGGAGGATTCTACAGCTATTTCGACAGCAAGAGCGATTTGTATGCAGAGGTCTTGGGATGTTTCTTCACCGATCCCAATTGGAAGAGCCGCTGGAAGGGAGTACACGTAGATCTGGCTTCGCCCGATGCGGGGCCGCAAATCGTTCGCGCGTATCTGTCGCGCCAGCATTTTGACGATGTGGAGAATTCCTGTCCGATGATTGCGCTGCCGAGCGACGTGGCGCGCGCGGATGAAAAAGTGAAAGCGGCGTTCGAGACCGTGTTCAAGGCCATGGTGGCGCTCTTGGGGCGCGAGGTGAAGAAGGGCGGTGAAGATACCGCGCTCGCGATTGCGGCTCTGTGCATCGGCGGGATGGTGGTGGCCAGGTCGATGGGCGACCGCGGTCTCAGTGACGCGCTGCGCGAGGCCGCCGAGAAGGTCGCGCTCGAGTTGGGCGGATGGACGCCCGGCCAACAAAAAGCTACTCCGATCGAAGCGTGTCCGCGGGTTGGATGCGGCTGATCCGCAGCGCCGGAAGAAAACTGGCCGCGCCGGCCACCAGCGCCAACATTAGCAGGACCGTGACAAACGTCACCGGATCGTACGCGCTGATGCCATAAATCTGGCTCGCAAGGACACGCATCGCCAGCAGCGCCAGTGCAACGCCCAAGACGAGACCTCCCGCGGCGGCAACAACACCTGGAGTCCCAACCTGCACCATCGCTTGCGCAGCCGTGGAACCGAGTGCGATGCGAATCCCGATCTCGCGCGTGCGCTGCACCACCAGATTCGAAACCAGAGCATAGATGCCGACCGCGGAGAGTATGAGCGCGAGCGAAGCGAGAACAGCGAACAGCAACACCTCGATTCGTTGTTGTTGCAATTGTTCGGCCAGGATTTGCTGCATGGAACGGAAACCGGAGAAAGGCAGGCTGGGGTCGGCATCCGCGAGCGCTCGCTGCATGGATGCGGTGAGGCCTTGGATGGGGCCTCCGGTTCGGACAATCCAACTCGGTTGAAACCAGATGTGCGCGATGTTTACGAGAGCTTGCGGCGTTTGCGAGGCCGGCAGATACGCCACCGGTTCGGTTCCGATTGGCGCGGCGCCTCCGATCCCTGGCCGTTTCGCAACATCGCCGACGACACCGACGATGGTGTAGGTGGTGTTCTCAGTCTTGAAGTGATATCCGACAGGCGCCGGATTATCGAAGAAGCGTCGCCCGAAAGCAGTGTTGACGACAGCGGCGTGTTCGGAATTGGGCGTATCGTTATCGCGAATCGGACGCCCGGCCAGAACTGGAATGCGCAGCGTCGAAAAGAATCCCGGGGTGACGTAAGTGAGGCTGGACCCTCGCTTTGTTCCAGCCCGGCTCCCGTCCAGTATCGCGACCAGATCGTTGAGCCCGCGTTCGTAAGGCACGCTGAGGCTGACGGCTGCGTCGCGGACGCCGGGAATCTGGCGCATGGCGGCTACGCTTGTGTTGAGCAGGTTTTGGAATGCCGGCGCATTGTGGTAACGCACGTCGTCGAGCGAAGCCGTAGCAGTCATGACGTCATGCGGATCGAATCCAGGCGGCAGCGTCTCGAGGTAAATGAGCGTGCGAACCAGCAGGCCGGCTGCAATCAGCAAAACCACCGTGAGGGCCACTTGCGCCGCGATCAACGCCTGGCGAGGACGGCTGGATCCGCTGGTCACGACGCGGTTTCCCGCGAACGGTGAAGATCCCAGGTGAAAGCGGCGAATTTGAAATGCAGGGAGGGCCCCGCACAGAAGGCTGGCCAATACGGCGGCGCCTAGAGTAAATCCCAGCACTCGGGGATCGATCGAGAAGTTCGCGACAGGAATCATGGACTCCGGAAGCAGCCTGCGAAGCGCATCCAGGGTGAAGATGGCCAGGCCAACTCCGGCCATGCCGCCCAAGAGCGCGACCACCAGATCTTCCATCCACAATTCGCAGAGCACATCCAGGCGCGATGCGCCGAGAGCAAATCGAGTGGCGATTTCCTGCCGGCGGCGCAACAGGCGAACCAGCGCCAGGCCGGCAAGATTCGCGCAGGCTATGAGCAAAATGAACCCCACCGCGAGCATCAGAACGATCACCTTGCCGCGCATGTCGCCGGCCAATTCCAGTTGCAATGGGCGCGCGTGGATGATTGCGTGGCCGCGATATCTGGTTTCCAGCTCTGAAAAATAGGGCAACCGAATCTGGCTGAGTTGCGCATTTACTTGCGCCCACGTTGCGCCGGGCTTGAGGCGAACCAGGATGCCGCAATTGTTGCCACCACACTCGCCGGTTGGCGCGGGACGGAGCGGAGTGAACACAGCAGCATGGCTGGGCGTTAAAGCATTCCGCGGCAAGACCCCCACCACGGTGTAAGGTTCGCCTTTCAGTTCGATCGATTGGCCCACGATTCGCGGATCGGAGTGAAAGGTGGACTGCCAGAGAGGATAGCTGAGGACAGCCACAGGAGGCCCGTTGGGCTTATCTTCTTCGTCGGTGAAGCTGCGTCCCAAATAAAGAGGGATACCCAGAACATCGAAGTAGCGTGCGGAGACGCGGCTGCCAATGACGTAGCGGATGGCGCCGCCAGCCTTTAGATTCACCCCGCCGGAACCTCCCCAGGAGGCCAGCGTTACTGCGTCGAGACTGCTTTTCAGCACTTGCCAGGAAGCACCGTCGAAGCTGTCGTCGTCTTCAAAGAAGGATTTGCCCTGGTCAGGATCGATGCCTTGCCTTTGGACCACGAGAGCGGCAATGCGCTCCGGCTGTGGATAAGGCAAAGCGCGCAGCAGAAACGCATCCAGGATGCTGAAGACGGACGTGTTGACGCCGATGGCGAGCGCCAGAGTTATGAGCGCAATCGCGGTAGACGTGGGAGAGCCTGCTAATCGCCGGAACGCGTGCTGCAACGGCCTCATGTTGAAATACTATGCCATCCCAGGACTTGCGGCCAGGCCCCGGGGGCGCACCGCTGTCTCGTGCGCGTGCTCCTGCCAGTCCGGCAGCCGGGTGAACACAGGCCAGCGTAGGCCATTCAAAGTTTACTGACACGCGCGGTCACTTCGATTTCGATCTTCATGCGGGGATCGGAAAGCCCGGCCGCAATCATCGTCGCCGCGGGGCGGACGTCGCCGAAATACCTGCGCAACACGGGCCAGCATGGCTCAAAATCTTCGACTTTGGGAAGGATGTAGCGAACCCGGACCACGTCGGAGATCCGGCTGCCCGCCTCCAGCAGGGCCTGCTCGATGTTGCGCAAACAGCGCTCCGCCTGCTCTACCACGTCGCTCGATATGGTCATGGTCTCGTAATCGAAGCCGGTGGTGCCCGAGACGAACACCCAGTCTCCGTCCACCACGGCGCGCGAATAAGCCATGTCCCGTTCGAAAATGGATCCGGAAGAAATAAGGCGGCGCATAGTTGATGCTAGGAGCCTCCGAACCCCCTTGTCCATTGGAGGCCGAATTGTGACAGAATCTACGAAGGAGAGAAACAGGATGAAAGCTGCGTTTGCTTTTTTAATTGCGGGAGTCGCGTTGCTGGCGCCGGCTGCGGCCCTCGCACATCATTCATTTGCCGCCGAGTATGACGTGAAGAAACCGGTGACGCTCAAGGGCACGGTCACCAGCGTCGAATGGACGAATCCGCATGCCCGCTTTTATCTGGACGTCAAAGACGAGAGCGGCAACGTCGCCCACTGGAATTTGGAGCTTGCCAGCCCCAACGTGCTGGTGCGGCAAGGCTGGTCCAGACACTCCTTGAAGGTAGGCGACGAAGTGACCGTGGAAGGCTCGCAGGCCAAAGACGGATCTCAGATGGCCAATGCCCGAACCGTGACGCTGGCCGACGGCAAGAAGGTGTTTGCCTTCTCGCTGGGCGATGCTCCGGCGAAATAAGCTCGTACCCATCGAGCCAAGGAGAACCAAGTGAAATCCAACCTGACAGGCTCCCTCTTGCTGGCCGCCGCGTTCGCCGTGGGGGCAGCGCAGAGCTCCGCGCAAGCACCCGCGAAATCCTCAGCCTTGAATGCGGCGGGCGCAACCGCTCCGGCGGGCGGTAGCGCAAATCCGGACGTTGCCAGGCGGCGCCCGCGCGACACCACGCCGCATGGACCTGCGCCCCGGCTGCCCGATGGACATCCTGATCTCTCGGGAGTTTGGCAGGGCGGCGGTCCGGTGGGAGACCTTGCCCAAGGCTTAGCCAAGGGCGAAACGATTCCGATCCTGCCCGCGGCCAAGGCGCTCATGGAAAAGCGGCAATCCAAAGACGATCCCGAGGCGAACTGCTTGCCGACGGGGATTCCTCGCATTGCGCCGTATCCGTGGCGAATCGTGCAGACTCCGACGCACATCTTCTTCCTGTTCGAGGGCAACATTCATAGTTACCGGCAGATCTTCATGAATGCCAAGCATCCCGACGATCCGGACCCCACCTGGTACGGACACTCCATCGGAAGCTGGGACGGCGACACGCTGGTGGTGGACACGATCGGGTTCAACGACAAATTCTGGTTCGATTTTCGCGGCCATCCGCACACCGAGCAGCTCCACACCATCGAGCGCTACACGCGGAAGGATCTAGGGACGCTGGAGAATAAGGTCACCATCATCGATCCGGGCGATTACTCGAAGCCCTTTACGCTAACGTTCACGGCCCGCCTGCGTCCGCATGAAGAGCTGATGGAATACATCTGCCAGGAGAATCAACAGGACGCGCAGCACATGAAGGGCAGCGCCGGGCTGCCGGAGAATCCGTAGATCGCGCTGATTAGGGCGCGATTTTGATAACTCTGGCAGGGAGCAACCTTCGCACCCCTTCGGTTGCCAAGGTGAACGGGGCTGTCGCCGCGGTTACACCAACGCAGACGGGTAAGAGGAGCACGATTGCAACGCGGTCGAGCATAGAAGCGGTGCCCACGAGAAATATGGCCGCGGGCGTAAACAGGGCTTCTTTCCAGGATCCGTGATGTCTGATGCGGATTGCGGCTACCTTCTCTTGAGAGATGAAGGAGCCGGACCCAGCGACAAACACTCCGAGCGGATTAAAGACCAGTTGCCTGCCTCGGAAAGTGTGCCCGGTTTTGGTGACCACCGAATAGCCTGCGTCCTGTTGATTGGTCATGCCGGGAAGTTCGGACCACTTTACAGTCTCGGCGTGGAGCGTGAACAGTGACAACATCGCTGGCAGTAGCAAGCCGGCGGCGATTCTGGAAGCAGCAATTGGTTTCATGGCAAGTCAGCGTAAACCCAGCTGAAGCCCTCGACCGTCCTGCCTGTGGCACTTTCTTCGGTGTCACAGGCCACCGGCTGGATACTTTCGCTCTTGGCCCGCCAAGCCATCGTCATCCTGCTGGTAGTGATTGCCTTCGGAGCATTTTCGGCGGCTCCTGTTGTATCTTGGAGACACAATGAATAAAGTGGAAAACCTGGAAGGGCAGGTAAAGCAGCTCACAGGGGAAGAGCTGAGGGCGTTTCGGGAGTGGTTCGCGCAGTTTGATGCCGAGGCCTGGGATCGGTTCGAGTCTGACGTTCAGAACGGGAAATTGGATATTGCGGCCGCCGAGGCCTTGCGCGATTACAAGGAGGGACGGGCAACCGAGTTGTGATCCACCGGGCGGCTCCAGACTTCTGGGTCTACTACAACGCTCTCCCCATTGCGGTTCAGGCACTGGCCGATAGAGCCTTCGCGCTGTTGAAGACCGAAGTCACACCGATTCTGACAAACTGGTTCGTTGAACTGGCTCGCGATAACGTGTAGCCGTAATCCTGGATAGGATCCCTGGCGTTCACAGGAGTGTGAACGCGGCACGCATGAGTGCGTGCGCCACGGTTCGGTATACTTTCGCTCATGGCCCGCCAAGCCGTCGTCATCCTGCTCGTAGTAATTGCCTTCGGCATCCTGGTGCCGATCTACAAGGGCTTCGGATTCCTGGATCCGCGCATTATCGCGGCCTATTCGTTCCTGGCGCTGCTGTTCATCGCTCCAGCGAGCGCGGAGTTGGCCGCCACTCCTTCCGGTACTCTCGGCAGGATCGCCATCATTGTGGCTTGGGGCTGGGGCCTCATGGTGCTGATTCTCGGCACGGCCATCGTGACGCTGAACATCGTTAACCCGGGCGGCCCGAACCGGCGCGGAGGGTTTATCACTCCGCCCGCGGAATTTATCGCATCGGTTCTGGTGTTCAGCCTGAGCGCTTCGATTGCGGTCGCGATGCTGGGCGCGGTTCTGGCACGCCGATTCACAGCCGGGGCCGTGAAGAACATCCTGCGCACGGGCTTCCTCGCCATCCTGCTGGCTTTGGCTTTTGGCGCGCGCTTTCTGCCGGAAAATGTAACGCTGGCGATTTTCGATCGTTTTAATACCAGGAGGGCGCTCACGCATCTGGCCTGGGAGGCATCCGCCGTATTCGCGGTAATCGCGGCGCTTTTGCTGCTGGTATTGCTGAAGACACTACCCCAGGGTTCGTTTGCCCCAGAGGGTTCCTTTGCTAAGATACCTAAGACAGAAATCCCGCTGAAGGAGGACGATGAGTAAGGAAGACAGCATAGAAGTTACCGGAACCGTGGTAGAAAAGTTTCCGAGCGGCCAGTTTAGCGTTTTACTGGATCAGGACCGCACCGTGCTCGCGCACCTGGCTGGTAAGTTGCGCCGCAACCGCATCCGCGTATTGGCCGGCGATCGCGTCACCCTGGAGCTTTCTCCCTACGATCTAACGAAGGGACGAATCACTTACCGGCACAAGTAGCCAGGTTCTCTCCCTCCTGCCCGACCGGGGCAAGTAGATGCACAAAATTCTGTTGATCTTCGGCACCCGGCCGGAGGCGATTAAGCTCTGCCCGGTGATTCGCGGACTGCGCGAACATCCCAGCAATTTCCAGGTGAAGGTCTGCGTCACCGCGCAACATCGCGAGATGCTGGATCAGGTTTTAGCGGCCTTCCAAGTGAAGCCGGACCACGACCTGGACCTCATGCTGCCCGGCCAGACATTGTTTCAATCCACCTCCCGGATTCTGGCGGCACTGGAACCGGTTCTGCGCGAAGAGCAGCCCGCGATGGTCATCGTGCAGGGCGATACTACGACCACTTTATGCGGCGCCCTGGCGGCGTTTTACGCGCGCATTCCGGTGGCACATGTAGAAGCCGGCCTGCGCACTCACGATATGCGCCAGCCGTTTCCCGAAGAAATGAATCGCGTGCTGGCTTCGCGTCTTACGGCAGTGCATTTCGCCGCGACCGAACAGGCCGCCGCGAATCTGCGCGATGAAGGTGTTCCCGCCGGGTCAATTCATGTGACGGGCAACACCGGCATCGACGCCGTGCTCTATGTGCGCGATGGCCTGGAACAAGGGACGCTGGGCGGCGGCGCATTCCCGTGGCTCGATTCTTCGAAAAAGCTGATCGTCGTCACGGCGCACCGCCGGGAAAGTTTCGGCGGCGGATTCGAGCGCATTTGCCGCGCGCTGGCGCGAATTGCGGACCGGGGCGATGTTCAACTGGTCTATCCGGTGCATCCCAATCCGAACGTGCAGGATCCGGTGCAGCGCTACTTAGCCGGCCACGCGAACATCTGCCTGATTGAGCCGCAGAGCTACGTTCCCTTCGTGGATCTGATGCGCCGGGCCTATCTGCTGATCACCGATTCCGGCGGGATTCAGGAAGAGGGGCCATCGCTCGGCAAACCCATCCTGGTGCTGCGCGAAAAAACCGAACGGCCCGAAGCAGTGACGGCGGGCACCGTGAAACTGGTGGGCACCGACGAAGATCGCATCGTAGGCGAGGCGATGGTTTTGTTGGGGGACAGTGGGGCATATGACCAAATGTCGCGCGTTCACAATCCCTACGGCGACGGCCAGGCCAGCGCGCGAATTTCAGCACTAATTTACTCATTCCTGACAGCTTAATTCCGAGAAAGCCACCCTCGAATCCGGCCGGCGGCAGCGTGCGAAGCGCTTCTGTTGCCGCTCTTCGATCCATAATCGCGTCAGGGATTTATTATTATGCGTTACACTCCAAATCGGTGGCGCGTTCCATCGGATAGCGATTGGTCGAGCGATATCGCGATAGCACTTTCGCGAAGACTGGTGGGCCAGCCGGCCGCCATTGCCTCGGTTGTTCCGTACGTGGAAATGTACCGGGCCAGGCTCACTCCGGAAGGGCGTCCGGCCGGCATTTTTCTCTTGCTGGGGCCTACGGGGACCGGAAAGACCAAAACCGTGGAAGCGCTGGCGGACGTACTGCACGGCAGTCCGAAGAAGCTGCTGAAAGTGGATTGCGGCGAATACCAGATGGAACATGAAGTGGCGAAATTGTTGGGAGCGCCTCCCGGGTATCTGGGGCATAGGGAAACACAGCCGTTGCTGACGCAGCAAAAGCTGAGCGGCGCGGCCAGCGAGAGCTGCGATCTTTCGATTCTGCTTTTCGACGAGATCGAAAAGGCCGCGCAATCGCTGGTGCGCCTGCTGCTGGGAGTTCTGGATAAAGCCACGCTGCGTCTGGGCGACAGCACGCTAGTGAATTTCGAGAAGACCATCATTTTCCTGACCAGCAACCTGGGCGCGCGTGCCATGAGCCGCGAGCTGCGGCCGGAGTTCGGATTTGAGTCGAATCTGCCGCGAGAAAACGCGCCAAGCGGCGACAAGCTGGAGCGCATCGGGAAGACGGCGGTCCGCAAAAACTTTTCGCCGGAGTTCATCAATCGCATCGATTCGGTGGTGACGTACCAGCCGCTCGATTCCGCGGCCCTGGCGGCCATCCTGGATCAGCACATTGAGGACTTGCAGGACCATATCGACCGGCGGCTGGGGGATCGGGCCTTCCGGATCGAAGTGCCGGCGCGGTCGCGCAAGTTTCTGCTCGAAAAAGGAACCAGCGCGGAGTATGGTGCGCGCGAGCTTAAGCGCGTGCTGCACCATCAACTGATGCAGCCGCTGGCGGCGATGGTGACTGGAGGCGAAATCAATCCGGGCGCGAGCGTGCGCGCGGATGTAGGTCCGGGGAAAGTGAAGCTGGTGCTGCGGACCACGGATGACGGGGAGTTAATTCCCGCTTGCTGACTCCGCGCCGGTCAGGTAGGGGCGCGCGATACTAAGCGTGTGAGCGGAACACTGTACGTCGTCGCGACTCCGATCGGCAACCTGGAGGACATCACCCTGCGCGCCTTGCGCATTCTTCGGGAAGTGGATCAGATCGCGTGCGAGGATACGCGCCAAACACGCAAACTTCTGGATCGCCACGGCATCTCGAAGCCGCTGGTGAGCTATCACGAACACAACGAGCAGGCTCGCGCGGAGGAATTGCTGCGCGAATTGGAGGCGGGCAGGAATATCGCGCTGGTGTCCGACGCCGGGCACGCCGCTGATCGCCGATCCCGGCTATCGGCTGGTGGCGCAGGCGCGGGCGCACGGCGTAACGGTGTCTCCGATTCCCGGGCCATCGGCGCTGGTCAGCGCGCTCAGCGCGTCGGGATTGCCGACCGATTCGTTTTACTTCGGGGGCTTTCTACCGGCCAAAAAGACGCAGCGGAGAAAAGCGCTGGAAGCATTGAAGAACTCTCCCGCGACGCTGGTTTTCTATGAAGCGCCGCATCGAATCCATGGAAGCTTTCGAAGATATCGCGGAAGTGCTGGGGCCGCGCCGCGGTAACGCTGGGGCGCGAGCTGACCAAGATTCACGAAGAGTTCCTCGCGGGCGAAGCCGCGGAGCTGCGCGACGCCCTCACGAAACGCCCGCCGCTCAAAGGCGAGATCACGCTGATGATCGGGAAAGGCGACGCTCCGCCCGCGGACGCCTTGCCGATTGAGGCGGCGTTCGACAAACTGCTGGAAGCCGGAGTTCCGCGCATGGAAGCGATGAAGACAGTGGCGCGCGAGCGCGGATTGTCGAAACGCGAGGTTTACCAAAAACTCAACGAGCGATGAGAGTGGGCGAGCGCGGCGCGCCGCGCGGGCGCGGGGCAACAGCCGGCCTGGCAGAAATCGTGACTCGGCGGATACTGTCCGATGGCCCGCGGCTGGCATAAGCCCAGGCGTTCTTCGATCAGCTCGCGAATCATTTGCAGGAATTTGGGATGCACGCCAACCGTGGGGGCGCGCACCATATTGATGCCGCGCTCGCGCGCGATGGCCTGCGCTTCCGTATCCAGATCGTAGATCACCTCGATGTGATCGGAGACAAACCCGATGGGCACCACCGCCACCTCGGCGCCGGGCTCCATCTCGCGCAGCACATCGGCGATATCCGGTTCGAGCCACGGCTGGTTGGGCGGTCCGCTGCGGCTCTGGTAGACCAGCCGCCAGTCCCTGATTCCCACGCTCTCCGCAACCAGCCGGCACGCTTCCTGAAGCTGCTTTTGATAATCGCTGGTCTCGGCCATCGCCAGCGGAACGCTATGCGCGGTGAAGATGATCCTGCGCCGACCGTCCGCTCAGCGCGTCGCGAACCTCATGCGGCCTGCGCCTCAATAAACAGCGGGTGATTGTAGAACTTGCGCAGCTTGTGGATCTGCGGCGCGCCATCCACCTCCGCGCGCGCCCGTTCGATATCTTCCAGATACTGGCGGCAACCGGAATACGAGCTAAAGATGGAGGTGACGAACGCCAGCGCCTTGCGCACGCCATCGGCGCGCATTTGCCGCAGCGTGTCGGCCAGCAACGGATGCCAATTGCGATTGCCCCAATAGATGGGCAACTTGCAGGCCGTGGCTCGCCAGTTCGCGCTTGGAGCGCCGCGATCAACGCGCGGTTGTGATCGTTGATCGGGCTCTTGCCATCGAAGTGATGGTAGTGTTCCGCGACTGCAAGCATCCGCTCGCGAGGCACATTGCGCCCGCGCAAAACGTTTTCGAGAAACGGCAGAACATCGTCCGGCTTTTCCGGTCCTCCGAAAGAAAGCACCAGAACTGCGTCATATGCGGGCTCAGGCATCCATGACTATTGTAGAAGCCTAACGCCAGTGTCCGCGATGATAACGCCAGCTATTGCCATGCCGCTCCCACCGGTCGCGATCCCAATCGAGCATGCCGATGCGGTGGCACAGCCCATCGGCCATTTACCCAACCCCAGCGGCCTCCGTTCAAGTTCCAAAAACCGTCGACCCAGACATATCCTGGACCGGGCGCGTAGCCAACCGCGCCGACAGCGTAGGGCGCGGGCGGAGGCGGCACGCTATACGCGACGTATCCCGCTCTGTATCCGCCGCCGCAGGCCACCATCGCGGACGATGCCAGCAGGACTCCCGACAGAACTGCAGATTTCACGCTCATTTGTACTCCTCACCTACTTGGATGTCGTACGAGCGCTGGATGCGTTTCAATCGATGAACGATCGCTAACGTTAGGACCGATTCATCTGGCGTTATTGCGAAATCGCAACCGCAACGGACGGGCTGCAGACCACGTTCGCAGCCGCTGGCCCGCCGCACACCGAAACGTTCACCGAGTTGCCGGTCAAATCGGCTGGCAGGATCAGATCCACCTGCTGCAATCCGGCGAAACCCGGGCGCCGGCCCGGCATAATATGGCTGCGCGACAACCTGCGATCCGATCTTCGCGGTAATCACGCCGGTGCCAGAAAGCCCTGTGGCATAGACTTGGATGACGCTGCCGGGCGCGGCGGGCTGCTTGGCGCTGTTCAGGCTGTAGTCCTGATTCAGGACGCCATTCGAGAAGATGCCCGGAGCAAAGGGCGCGAGATTTACCGTCAGCGGAGCGCTGGCTGTGCCATTCACCGTGACCACCACCTGCGCCGACGTCGCGCCGCCCAGGCTGGCCGGAACCAGCAGATTGATTTGCGTCGCGTTGCTGAAAAGCACCTGTGCGGGAAGGCCATTGAAAGTGACGGATACATTCTTGCCTGAAAACTGCGATCCGCCCAACGTCGCAAGGGATCCGGGCGTCAGCGGCCCGCTGGCGAAAGTGGCCGCATTCACCGCGCTCTGGATGGCGGGAGGCTGAACCGTGGCCGCCGTAATCACAAACGAAATCGCAACCGTACGGGTTCCCGCCAACGGCCCCGCGTTCACAGTCAGCGTCGCCTGATACGTTCCTGGCGCCAGCGTTCCCGGAACCGCGTCCATGCGAATGGTCCCGCCGTTTTCTCCTGAAGTGGGAGATATGGACAGCCAGCCGCTGCCGTTCGCATAGCTCAACGTCGCCGTCCACGGCATGAGGCCACCGCCCGAATTCTGGACTGCCACATAGTTCGTTATCGTGGCGCCGCCGGCCTGCGTCGAAAAGTTCAATGACGTGTCGGGCACCACCAACGTCGGAAAATAATGCGCGTTGCAATCGCCAACGATGCTGCAATCGGCGGGCGGCGTGATCTGCTGGAAGCGAGGAATTGGATCCGTCGCGGTGGCCGTCTGGACGGTGGAAATCGGACCCAACGATACGTTCTCCGTGGTGGTGGTCGGCGTCCCATTACCATTGGGCGCGATGGCAAGAAAAGTAGGAAACTGAGCGCTTTCCTGGATGGACGGATTCGCGTCGACAACTTCATAGACCGCTACGCCAGAGCCATTAGTCAGCGTCACCTCGCTCATGGAGTCCAGGTTCACCGTGCCCGAGCCGGAAAGCCCGGGCAAATAGGCCGGGGTTCCTCCCGCGCCATTAGCATCCGTGTTCGGGACAAACGACAGCAGCAAAGACGAAGGGGACCCGGGCGTGTACTTTCCGCCGGAAGCGGTTAAGCCCAGATCGCCGCCCGCAGTCGGCTGCGTTGCGTCCGAACCCGCGACAACCGTGGGAACAAACAAGCGCGCGCCGGCGGGAAAGCCTGAATATTGAATCCAGATGCGCGTTCCCGTATCGGCCGTGAAGTTTTGCGGGTCCGCTTTCGGAGCGAAGGAATCAGCGAACCCTTCGGTCAGCCGCGTTGAGACGAAACTCGCGCCCGACGCCAGGAAACCGGCGAAGCTGGCGACGTTCTGCGGCAGCGGCGACCCACTCTGCGTGCAGACCAGTACGCCGGAGAACGCTACGTAGAGACCGTGTTCCGGTTCTCCAACAGTGACCTGGTCAGTTGAAAGGGAGAGAACATTGCCTGGATTTAAGCCGATCGATATTTGCATCAATTTACTCGGATCAAAATCTAAGTCACTAGCGGCTCCTCGCAAGCCAGCCAGCCGGAGAGTAACTGTACCGGAGGCAGATAGAGTAAAGGTAGCTGCATTGAAGACCAGAGTTCCGGGCCCGCTGAGCGTCGCGGGAGAGGTGATCGATTGCGTAACGGAACCATTGTCCGCAGTCAATGAAATGCCGGTTAGGACGTTCGATGAATCAGAGCTAAGACGGTTGCTGATGTCGACGTTTAAGAATATGAAAAGATTCACTGTTAAGGTAGCGCCCGGCGTCCCGCCAGCGCAGTTAAACACAACGTCTCCCGTTCTTTCGGTGATGCCTTCTCCATGCACTATCTGAGGAGAAGCCAGCAGATTGCAGTTCAAGGTTGCAGCTTGGGCCAGAGAGCACATGCCCGCCACGGCAAGGACGAAGGCAAAGAATTGGCGAAACATCGGAAAATACCTTGGTTGCAGCTTATCAAAGGGTCTGTCCGTTGTATATGCCTTGTTACAATAAATTAGTTAGCTCTAACTTCCACGTTACATTATGACCGCAATCACATCTCTCGCCGAAGAGATCGCCACGCTCAAGCAGGAGCGTCGAGCGGTAATTCTGGCGCACCACTACCAGGACGCCGAGATTCAGGATCTGGCGGACGCCGTCGGAGATAGCCTGGAGCTGGCGCGCAAGGCGCAAGAGTTCTCAGGAGACGTAATTGCATTCTGCGGTGTTTGGTTCATGGCCGAGACGGCGAAGGTTTTAAATCCGCGGCGGATGGTGGTGGTTCCGGACCGGGAAGCGAGTTGCAGTTTGGTGGAAAGCTGTCCGGCGGATCAGGTGCGGGCCTATCGCAAACTGCATCCCGATCATGTGATCGTCAGCTACATCAATACGTCGGTGGAAGTGAAGGCGGAGAGCGACATTCTCTGTACATCGCGCAACGCCGTCCAGATCGTCAATTCCATTCCAGCGGACAAACCGATTCTGTTTCTACCCGATATTAATCTGGGGAATTACGTCAAACAGCAAACCGGCCGCGAGAATATGAAGATATGGCAGGGCGCGTGCATCGTCCATGCCACTTTTGCTGCGCGCCGTTTGGCGAAAGCACGCGCTGAACATCCGAACGCCCTGGTGGCCGCGCATCCGGAGTGCCCCGCCGACGTGCTGGCCATGGCAGACTTCATCGGATCTACCAGTGCCCTGATTCAGTGGTGCGCGAGATCGGACGCGCGGGAATTCATTATTATGACCGAGAGCGGCGTTCTGCGGTCGCTCCAAAAGCTGGCGCCCGAAAAAAGCTTCCAGTTCATTCCGAATGAGAACTGCAACTGCAGCGAGTGCCCGTACATGAAACGCAATACTTTGGAGAAGCTGCGAGAATGTTTATGGAGCCTGGAACCGCGCGTGGAACTCTCGGACGAGATCATGGAACGAGCCGCGGTTCCAATTGAGCGCATGCTGCGGGTGAAATAGAGTGAGCGAACCCCTGCTGGACACTTTCGGCCGGCTGCACGACAATCTCCGGATTAGTGTCACCGATCGCTGCAACATCCGCTGCTTCTACTGCATGCCGGAAGAAAACGTGCAGTACGCGCCGCGCGAGGAAATTCTTACGTTCGAGGAAATCGAGCGCTTCGTGTGCGTGGCCGTGTCGCTGGGCGTCACCAAGATTCGGGTCACCGGCGGCGAGCCGCTGGTCCGCAAGGATCTGCCGGTACTGATCGCGAAATTGTGCGCGATCCCCGGAGTTCGCGACGTCGCGCTAACCACCAACGGCGTTCTTCTGGGCCGGCACGCCCAAGCTCTGTACGACGCCGGCTTGCGGCGGCTGAATGTCCATCTGGACACGCTGGATCGCGAGCGCTTCCTGAAAATTACCCGCCGTGATGATTTGGGTAAGGTGCTGGACGGCATCCAGACGGCGCAGAAGGTTGGTTTCGGTCCCATCAAGATCAATGCCGTCGCGGTGAAGAATTTAGTCGAACCGGACATCGTTCCTCTGGCGCGCTATGGCCGCGAACAGGGCATCGAGATCCGCTTCATCGAGTTCATGCCGCTCGATTCGCAAGGGCTGTGGTCGCGCGAGAACGTGCTTTCCGCCGACGAAATCATCGAGACCCTGTCGCGTGAGATTTCGCCGCTGGTGGAGATTCCCGATCGCGATCCGCGCGCGCCGGCCACCGATTATCGCTACGCGGACGGCGTAGGAAGCGTTGGGTTCATCGCTTCCGTCACGCGGCCTTTCTGCCTCAACTGCAATCGCATTCGTCTTACCAGCGACGGCAAGCTGCGCTACTGCCTGTTCGCAATCGAGGAGACGGATGTGCGCGCCTTGCTGCGCACCGGCGCTCCGGATTCCCAGATTGCCGACACCATTCGCGGGACGGTCCGCCAGAAGTGGCTGGGGCATGAGATCAACACCGCAAAATTTGTCGCTCCGCCGCGCCCCATGTACGCGATCGGGGGCTAAGCGGACCCGTGAGCGGCGAAGCATTTGATCTGGTCGAAAAAGCTTTGGCATCCGGCGGCCCTGCGTCCGCTCTGGATCTGCTGGCGCAGAAATTCATCCGCGAACAACAGTATCCCCAATTGTTTGAAGCACGGCTGATGCAGAAGCGCCTGGAGTTGGGCCTGCCGTTGATCCAGCTCGGCGCCATGGAAGATCTTCCGGAGCCCGCACGCAGCAGTTATGAAGACGGTGTGAGGCGGGCCGCTCGGGAAACCGGGACGCTGTTTCTAGCCGCGGGCGACATTGCGCGCGCCTGGCCCTACTTTCGTGCGATCGGCGAACGGGAAACCATCGCCTCCGCTATCGAGCGTAGCGAACCGGGCCAGCACACAGACGCCCTCATCGATATCGCGCTGGGCGAGCGCGTGCATCCGCGGAAAGGCCTGGAACTGGTCATCGCGCAACACGGCATCTGCCGCGCCATCACTTATGTCGAACAGTTTCCCAATCTGGAGGATCGCGAAGCATGCCTGATCTTGCTGGTGCGGACGCTGCACGCCGAGCTGGTGGCGAATTTGAAAAGCGCGATTGCGCGCGAAGAAGGCCGGGCGCCCGGCAGTGCCTGCGTTCCTGAATTGATCGCCGGGCGCGATTGGCTGTTCGGCGAGTTTGATGCCTATGTCGACACATCGCACGTGCTCAACGTCATCCGATTTGCGCTGGATTTAGCGGATGAGCATGTCATCCGGCTGGCGCTCGAATTATGCGATTACGGCGCGCACTTGTCTTCGCAGTTGAAGATGCGGGCAGAACCACCGTTTGAAGACACCTATCGTGACTACGCCATTTACCTGCACGCGTTACTCGGCCAAGACCTGGACACCGCGATCGCACATTTCCGGACGAAAATAATCGCTCAAGACGATCCGCTGCGGGAGATTCAATCGGCGCAGGTGCTGGTCGGCTTGCTGGTGCGCCGCAAGCGCTACCAGGAAGCCATGCAAATCTCACTCGAACATCTGAGCGGCATCCCGTCCGGCGAACTTGCCTGTCCGACGCTAATTCAACTCTGCCAACTGGCCGGCGATTCCGCGCGGCTCAAGGAATTAGCGCGTGAACGGGGCGACTTACTAAGTTTCGCCGCCGGTGCTATTCAGAGCTAACGGTTACTCCGCATCGAATTGCTTTCGATTACGTCACAGTTACATGCGTGGTGGAGACATCATTTCCGGATGGGGCAAATTCTTGCGCGGCAAAATGCCGCTGTTATCGATCGAGATCACCAGCGAATGCCCGCTCAGTTGTCCGGGTTGCTACGCCTATGGTGACCGCCATCTCGGCGGCGGAGTGACGCTAACGCAGTTATCCGATTCGCGCGGCGAAACTCTGGTGCAAGGCATTTTGAGGCTGGTGGACCAGCACGATCCGATGCAATTGAGCCTGGTGGGAGGCGAGCCAATGATGCGCCACCGCGAGCTCAGCCGGTTGCTTCCGATTTTGAGCGCGCGCGGAATTTATACCATGGTGGTTACCAGCGGAGTAATTCCCATACCCGCGGAATGGACCTCGCTGCCGCGCGTCACCATAGCGATTTCAGTGGACGGATTGCCGGAGCATCACGACGTGCGCCGCAAGCCCGCCACTTACGAACGCATTCTCCGCAACATTGCGGGACGAAGAGTATATATTCATTGGACCGCGGTACGCGCGCACGTGCAGGATCCGAGCTATGCGGAGCGCTACCTGGAGTTCTGGAGCGCGCGCGAGGAAGTGCATCGCATCTGGATGAGCGTGTATACGCCGCAACGCGGGGAACAGAGCGCGGAGCGGCTGACGCTGGAAGATCGCAATCGGCTGGCCGAAGCCATTCCGGGGCTGGCCCGGAAATATCCCAAGTTTCTGATCAAATCAGGCATGGCGCGCGCCCTGCTGAGCCCGCCCTCGAGCCCCGAGCAATGCGCCTTCGCACGGGTGTCGGCCAACTATACAGCCGATCTGCGCACGCGCGTGAAGCCTTGCGTGTTCGGCGGCGATCCCGATTGTTCGGAATGTGGCTGCGCCATCAGCTCCGCGCTGCATTGGATCACAAACGAAAAAGCGGGGCCAATCGCGGCGCGGCATTTGCTGGATGCGTCGTTAGGCATCGGCGCGGCGGTGGCGCGGCTGAAGAAAGCCAGTTAGCCTGCTTTTCTCACAGGCAGGCTAGCACAGACCGAAAGGGCAGCGAGAGAGGCGCGGCCGTGTGGCGCACGCACTCATGCGTGCCGCGTCCCCACTCTTGGGGACGCATGGTCTGTCAGGTCCGCCACGCCAAACCAGTAGACCTATTCCTCATCGGAAGACAGCTTGGCCAGCACGGAGAAATCCTCCAGCGTCGTGGTATCGCCTTTCACTTCTCCATTGGTTGCCAATTCGCGCAAAAGGCGGCGCATGATCTTGCCGCTGCGCGTTTTGGGAAGCGAATCGGTGAACCGGATATCGTCGGGCTTCGCGATAGGGCCAATTTCTTTGGCCACCCACTGTCGCAGCAGCGCCTTGTTTTCCTCGCTGGGCTCCTGTCCGCCCTTCAGCGTCACAAAGGCAGAAACGGCCTGACCCTTCACGTCATCCGGACGCCCCACCACAGCGGCTTCGGCAACCATCGGATTGGCCACCAGCGCCGACTCGATCTCCATGGTGCTCAGCCGGTGTCCGGCCACATTCAGCACATCGTCCACGCGGCCCATCAGCCAGAAATAGCCGTCCGAATCGATGCGCGCGCCGTCGCCGGCGAAATACATGCCAGGGATCTGCGACCAGTATTGCTCCTTGTAGCGTTCCGGATCGCCATAAATGGTCCGCAACATGGAGGGCCACGGTTGTTTGATCACCAGGAATCCTCCGGCGCCCGGCGGCACGCTCACGCCCTCGCGTGTCACCACATCGGCGATCACGCCCGGCAAGGGCAGCGTGGCGGAACCGGGTTTGGTCGCAACAGCGCCGGGGAGCGGCGAAATCATGGTGGCGCCGGTTTCGGTTTGCCACCACGTGTCGATGATCGGGCAGCGCCCGCCTCCAATCACTTCGCGATACCACATCCAGGCTTCCGGATTGATCGGTTCGCCCACGCTGCCGAGCAGCCGCAGCGAGCTCAGATCGTGCTTGCGAGGCCACTGCTCGCCCAGGCGCATGAAGGCGCGAATCGACGTTGGCGCGGTATAGAAAATGCTGACCTTGTATTTCTCGATGATGCGCCAGAAACGGTCCGGCTCCGGCCACGTCGGGCCGCCTTCATAGATCACCACGCTCGCGCCATTTTGCAGCATGCCGTAAACCACGTAAGTGTGCCCGGTCACCCAGCCGATGTCGGCCGAACACCAGAAAGTATCTTCCTCGCGCAAATCGAAAATCCATTTGGCGGTGATATAGGAGCCCACCGAATAACCGCCGGTGGTGTGCAGAATGCCTTTCGGTTTGCCGGTGGTGCCGGACGTGTAGAGCAAATAGAGCGGATGCTCGGCGTCCAGCGGCTCGGCCGGACAATCATCGGACGCAGTATCCATCAGCTCATGCCACCAATGGTCGCGGCCCGGCTGCATCGTGACGTTGCTCCCGGTGCGCCGGTACACCATCACGTTTTGCACTGTGGAGCACTGCGGCAGCGCCTGGTCGACCGCTTCCTTCAGCTTCACTTCGGTGCCGCGGCGAAAAGCTCCGTCTTGCGTGATCACCGCGACGGCTCCGCAATCGTTAATGCGATCGATGAGCGCCTGCGCGGAAAATCCGCCGAAGACCACCGTATGAACGGCGCCGATGCGCGCGCAGGCCAGCATCGCCACCGGCAATTCCGGCACCATGCCCATGTAAATGGCGACGCGGTCGCCTTTCTTGACGCCCAGCGACTTCAGCACATTCGCGCATTTTGAGACTTCGCGCAGAAGCTGCTGATAGGTGAGCGCGCGCGAATCGCCCGGCTCGCCTTCCCATTGAATGGCGGCCTTGTTCTTGCGCCAGGTGGCAACATGGCGATCCAGGCAGTTGTACGAAAGGTTCAGTTCACCACCCAGGAACCATTTCGCGAACGGCAGCTTCCATTCCAGCACGCGATCCCACGGCTTGAACCAATGCAATTCGCGAGCGATCTTGGCCCAGAAACCTTCCGGATCGTCCTTGGCTTCCTGATACAAGCGCTCGTATTCGGCCCGGCTCTTGATCTGTGCCCCGGCGCGGAACTCGTCGGAGGGCTCGAAAACGCGCTGTTCGTTCAGAACGGAATCAATGGCGTGCGATGACATGGCTCTCCATAGCATATCGCCGATTCCGGAACGTTCTCCAATCCGCTGGGGCGAATTACTGCAACAGAGGACCCAGCGCCGGCAGCGGCACCGCGCTTTCCTTCAGCGCCGCGTCGTGGAATTGCTCCAGCTGAAAGGCCGCGCCTTTCTTTCTGTATACTCCTCGCGCGTGTCCAGCCAGCCGCGCCAGCCGAGGAAATACATCGGAAGCTGGCAGGAAGACAATTGCGCGCGCTGGAACTTGCCGGTGGCCTCTTCCTTCTCCTGGAACGTGTCGTTGATCATCAGATCCAGCGCCTGCTGCTCGGTCATGCCCATGGTCTGCAGCCGGATGTCCAGAATCGCGTTCGCGATGGCCCGCAGCTCCTGTTTCATCAGCTCAGGCGCAGCTCCTGGCTGTTGTTCATGAAGCCTTCGTCCGACATCATTTGCTGCGTGTAAAAAGCCCAGCCTTCCACGTACGGGCCGTTTCCGTAAATGCTGCGCAGCACGCGGCGCGATTTGGGTTCCACGGCGTTGGCGAACTGGAACTGCACGTAATGGCCGGGCATGGCTTCATGGATGGTGATCTCCATCATGCCGTAGCTGATTGTATTCGCGCAGCTTCGATTCGACGCGCGCCTTGGGCCAGTCGGGCGGAATGGGCGTCACCCAATAAAACGCGCCCAGTTGCGGCTCCAGCGCCGGCGCGGCGTTGAAACCGGCCACAGAATAGATGCCGCGCATGAACTCGGGCGTCGGAATCACCTGCAGATTGGCGCTGTGTGGAAGCGTCACCAGGTGTTTTTCGCGAACGAAATTGGTGGCTTCGCTCAAGATCCTTCTTGGCTTGATCCATATAGTGCGCGGGCGTGGTGTGCTGCTGCGCGATTTTGTCCAGCGCTGCCTTGACGGTCATCGGCGCGGCCAGCTTGGCCATCTGGTCGCGCACGTCCTTCAGCGCGGCTTCGGCTTCGGCCAGCACTTGCTCCGGCTTCTTTCCCGAAACCAGCGTGTAGGCGAACTTCTGGTCGTATTTCTCTTTTCCGAGCCGCCAGTCGCTGGTCTTCTTCGACAGATCGTCCTTCAGGAATTTCGTAAACCCGCGCAAAGCGTCCAGCGCCGGTCCCGCGGCGCCGATCGTAATCCGCCTTCAAGGCGTCGGGCGCCTTGGCGCGCAGCGTCTTGTCGATCAGATCCAGGTTGCCTTCGTTTTCTTCCCGCGCCACGCGATTCCAGATCTCCGGCGCATCCATCAGGTTCGCTTCGCCCTGTTGCATCAGCGCCGGAATCTTCTGCGAGCCGCTGGATGATCCCGCGATAGCGCTGATCGAGCGGCGCGTATTCCAGCACGAACGGATTGAAGAGCGCGTTGCCCACCAGCTCCACATACACCGTCGGATTGTGCCGATAGCTTTGGATCTGGTCGAACTCGAGCAGCGACAGGTTCACCTGGTTGTCGATGATCTGGTAATCGGCGCGGTCTTCGGCCGAAAGCGAGTCCTGTTGGATGGCGGCCAGGCGATTGTGAAAATCGGAATAGAACTTGTGCTGCTGGTCGATGCCGGCCGCGCTGAAGTCGTCGAGCTGCTCGTCCAGATTCACGCCCTTGTGCTGGTGATAACCGGCGGACGTGGCCGAGACCGGCGAAAGAGCCAGCGATCCATAGACGAAGTCGTCGGTCAGGCTCGCGAGATCCGGTTTGGCCGGCGGAGGCCGTCGGTGCTGCTGCTTGCAACTCATACAGACAGACAGCGGACGCCAGCCGCGAGAACGAAAGCTATCGTTAAGCGATTGCCGCATGTACTTTCTCCAGATCTTCCGCTTCGCCGAATTTCGAACCTTCCGCAGTCTCCGCCGATATTGCGAAGCAATCCGGTGAGCACGCCGCCCGCGCCCACTTCCACA
This sequence comes from Bryobacterales bacterium, assembly GCA_963713415.1. Taxonomy (GTDB): domain Bacteria; phylum Acidobacteriota; class Terriglobia; order Bryobacterales; family Bryobacteraceae; genus Palsa-89. Next base: position 350,931 of record CAVQLV010000005.1, read on the forward strand.
AATCGGCGTGACGCCCAGCGAAGACAACTTCTGGATCACCTCGGTCCAGCGGACCGGGTTGGGCACCTGTTGATACAATCCCTCGCGCGCTTCGGCTCCCGTGCGAATCACTCGCGCTTGCCAGCCGTTCACCAGCGGCACGGCCAGATCGCGAAACTCGGTGGCATCCAGATCCGCCTTCAGGCGTTGCTGCGCGGGCTCCATCAGCGGGCAATGGAACGGCGCGCTCACCGGGAGCAGCAGCGCTCGCCTGGCTCCGGCGGCTTTCGCCAACTCCACCGCTCGGGTCACCGCGCCGGCGTTGCCCGGCAATCACCACCTGGTCAGGCGAATTGTAGTTCGCCGCGGTCACCACCTCGCCTTGCGACGCTTCGGCCAGAACCGAATCACAGCTTGTCGGCGGGCAGCCTCAGCAATGCGGCCATGGCGCCCACGCCCACCGGCACCGCCTCCTGCATATACTGGCCGCGCTTGCGCACCAGACGCACCGCGTCGGCAAAAGCCAGCGACCCGGCGGCCACCAGCGCGCTGTATTCGCCCAGGCTGTGGCCGGCTACAAAATCGGGTTGAACGTTCTGCTCGTCCAGCACCTGCCAGGCCGCCACGGAAACCGTCAGCAGCGCCGGCTGCATGTTCTCGGTGAGCTGCAAGACTTCGGCGGGACCTTCGAAGCAAAGTTGGGTGAGCGAAAATCCCAGAGCCTGGTCGGCCTGGTCGAAAATCGCGCGAGCGGCGGCAAATTTTTCCGCAAGGCTCTTTCCCATGCCAACGTACTGCGAGCCTTGCCCGGGAAAAACGAACGCTGTCTTCATACAGAATGAACAGTTTCAGTGTAGCTTGTTTCCCGAACGAATTTTTCGATCCTTTGGCCCGTCACTTGCGTCTTATGCAGTGAGGAAGGAGGAGGCATGAACATTCAGACTCGCTCTCAAGCGCAGCAGCCGGTGCCTCAATACGAGACCAAGGCGTTTGTTTACTGTCCTATCTGCACGCACACCGTGGAAGGGATTGTGGTCAGCCAGCGGAAAGACCGCCAAGGTGAAACCCGGTCAAAAGTGCTCGCGATGCTCGGCGGCTCTGGATCCGGCTTACATCATGCGGCTGGACCGGGCCGCGTAGCTCAAACGCGATACCGAGACATGCTACTGTAGTCTTCAGTTAATGAAACGAAAACCCACGGCACATCCCAAGTCCGGCGCCTCCAGAGCCGATGCCCCCAGATCCGGTAATCGACCAAAAGCTTCTGGATGAAGCGAAGCGGTCCGTGATGTCCGATCAGATCAAGCGCGTGGAGAAGTGTACGGTGTGCGGCGCGGCTTGTGCGCCCAATTCGGCCGAAGGGCTGTGCTGGGTTTGCCGCCGCCTGAAGATCAGCGCCTGGCGCGATTCCGATCAGCAAACCGTTCAGGAGTAGCTGCGCGCCCGCTCATAGACGAAGGCTCCCGCCGCCACGTCTTCCACGCCAATTCCAAGCGATTTGAAGATTGTAATCTGGTTCGGGTCGAAGTGTGGCTTAACGTCTTGCAGCTCCACGACATTCGCCCAGCTATTGGCCACGATCAGATCGCCCGCTTCCATTTTGGCCTGTTCCAGGGAATCGACGGCCACTAACGCCGCCCGCCGAACCAATTCTCCCGGCAGCTCTCGCCGCTTGGCCGACATTCGAGCCCATGGCGTTGATCATGGTTCCCGGCGCGATCCAGGCGTCTTCCAAAACCGGATCCTGTGAGTTGGTCGCCGTGACTACGATTTGAGCGCCGCGCACCGCTTCTTCGGCTGTAGCCACGGCCTGCGCGCCGAACATTCCTCCGCGAACTTCCGCCGTTTTTCCTCGTCTGCGGCTCCAGACGCGCACCGTCTTGATGGGCCGGACCGCGCGAATCGCTTCCACTTGCGTTCGCGCCTGAAAGCCCGAGCCGATCACGCCCAGCGTTTCCGCTGCGCGGGTTGGCCAGAAGATTGGTGGCGTAACCGCTGGCCGCGCCGGTCCGAATCTGTCCCAGATGATTGGCTTCCATCCAGGCCAGCGGCTCGGCCGTCTGGGCGTCGTAGAGGACGAAGTAGAAATGCGCGCCGTACTTGGGATGCGTGGAGTAGAACTTCGTTCCGAAATAATTGCCGTAAGCACCGGCCATGCTGTGCAGCGTGGCGCCGGTGTCCAGAATGAGACGCCGCCGCGGTTGATTGATCGCCCGGCCTTGCGCCAGCGCTTCGAATGCGCTGCGCATCAGGCCGATGGCTTCCTGCATCGGACAGGAATTCGCGGACATCCTCTTCGGGGAGGTAGAGCATTCGGAGAATGCTACTATTTCGTGACCGGGTCGGGACTCTCCGGATCCAGTCCCAGCTCGACGATGGCCGCCTTCGCGCGCTCCTTGTCGAACTGGCCGTCACGGGCCAGGCGCGCGAGCGTTGCCGCGGCGATGGCTTCGGCGCCGTTCTCAAAATGCTTCCGCAAGTGTTCGCGATTCTCGCTGCGTCCGAAGCCGTCGGTACCCAGCGTGACCAGGCGGCCGGGCAGCCAGGGCGCAATCTGATCGGCCACCACCTTCATATAATCGGTGGACGCGACAATCGGGCCTCCGACGCCTTCGAGCGTCTGCAGCAGGTACGGCTTGCGCTCCGGCTCGGTCGGATGCAGCCGGTTCCAGCGCTCCACTTCCAGAGCATCACGGCGCAGTTCGTTGTAGCTGGTGACGCTCCAGACGTCGGACGCAACCTGGTAGTTGCTCCGCCAGGATCTTCTGCGCGCGCAAAGCTTCGTTCAGAATGGGCCCGCTGCCGAAAAGCTGCACTTGCGGCTTCCCGTTCTCCGCGGTCTTGAAGCGATAAATCCCGCGCAGGATTCCGTCCGCCGACGCCCTCCGGCATCGCGGGCTGAGCGTAGTTTTCGTTGTAGATGGTCAGGTAATAGAAGCGATGCTTCCATCTCCTGATACATGCGCCGGATGCCGTCCTGGATGATCACCGCGATTTCGTAGGCGTACGCGGGATCGTAGCTGCGGCAGGTGGGCACGGTGCTCGCCAGCACCAGGCTGTGTCCGTCCTGATGCTGCAAGCCTTCGCCGGATAAAGTGGTTCGCCCGGCAGTTCCGCCCATCAGGAAGCCCTTGCCGCGCGAATCGGCGAAAGCCCAGATCAAATCGCCGATGCGCTGGAAGCCGAACATCGAATAGTACGTGAAGAACGGGATCATCGGCACGCCGTAGTTGGCGTAGGATGTCCCGGCGGCGGTGAACGATGCCATGGATCCGGCTTCGTTGATCCCTTCTTCCAGGATCTGGCCGTTCTTGGCTTCCTTGTAGAACAGGAAATTCTCGCTGTCCACCGGCTTGTAGAGCTGGCCCCGGCTGGCGTAGATGCCATATTGCCGGAACAGCGATCTCCATGCCGAACGTGCGCGCTTCATCCGGAATGATCGGGCACAATGTACTGGCTCAGGTCCTTGTCCTTGAGCAGCAGCGTCAGCACGCGGACGAACGCCATGGTGGTGGACACTTCGCGGCCCTGCGATCCGGCCACCGATTCGGCGAAGAGCTCGAGCGGCGGCGCCTGGATGGTCGATCTTCGGCGACCGAACGCGCCGGCAGGCTGCCTCCCATCGCTTCCCGCCGCTCGCGGATGTAGCGCATCTCCGGGCTGTCTTCCGGCGGCCGATAGAACGAAGCCGTATGGACGGTCTCTTCGGAAATGGGAATATCGAACCGGCGGCGGAAGTAGAGCATCTCGTCTTCATTCAGCTTTTTCTGCTGATGCGTGACGTTGCGGCCTTCGCCCGCTTCGCCCAGCCCATAACCTTTGATGGTCTTGGCCAGGATGACGGTCGGCGATCCATTATGCTCCATGGCACGCTTATAAGCGTTGTAGACTTTCAGCGGATCGTGGCCGCCGCGCCGCAGCGCGCCCACTTCTTCGTCGGACATGTGCTCCACCAGCTTCAGCAGCTCGGGATATTTTCCGAAAAACTCTTTGCGGGTGTACGCGCCGCCCTTGGCCTTAAAATTCTGATATTCGCCGTCGACGCATTCATTCATGCGTTTGACCAGCAGCCCGGTAGTGTCGCGCGCCAGCAAGTCGTCCCAGTTGCTGCCCCACAAAACTTTGATGACGTTCCATCCGGCGCCGCGGAAGTGAGTTTCCAGCTCCGTGATAATCTGTCCGTTGCCGCGAACCGGCCCGTCCAGTCGCTGCAGATTGCAGTTCACGACGAAAATCAGGTTGTCCAGCCGCTCGCGCGCAGCCAGCGCGATCGCGCCCAGCGATTCCGGCTCGTCGGTTTCGCCGTCGCCCAAAAAGGCCCAAATCTTGCGCGCCGTCACGGGTATAATACCGCGATTCTCCAGGTACCGCATGAAGCGAGCCTGATATATCGCATTGATGGGACCGATACCCATCGAGACCGTGGGGAACTGCCAGAAGTCCGGCATCAGCCAGGGATGCGGATAGGAGGAGAGGCCGGGATGCTCGCGCAATTCGTGCCGGAAATTCTCCAGGTGCTTCTCGTTCAAACGGCCTTCCAGGAACGCGCGGGCGTACTCGCCGGGCGAGGCATGGCCCTGGAAGTAGACAAAGTCCCCGGGCTGATCGCCGTGCCGTGCGTGGAAAAAGTGGTTGTGGCCCACTTCGGCCAGCGTCGCAAGCGACGCGTAGGTGGAGATATGGCCGCCGATGCCGCTGTCGTGCTTGTTGGCGCGCACCACCATGGCCATCGCATTCCATCGGATCAGGCTCTTGATGCGCCGTTCGATGGCCCGGTCGCCCGGGTAGGGAACCTCTTCATCCACCGGAATCGTGTTGATATAGGGAGTCTTGAGGCCGGTCGGAGTCTGAACTCCGTAGAGAGCGGCGCGATCGGTCAGGCGGGCGAGCAGGTAGGCGGCGCGGTCAGCGCCCCCCTCCTCCACAACACCGTCCAGGGCCTCTAGCCACTCAGTGGTCTCTTGTGCGTTGGGATCCTCGCTGGTTACGAGTTTTGTTGCAAGCATGGGTTTGAATTCGGGGTCACTTTCACCATAGCACTTGTGGGACTGCCGAGGCTCTCGCTGACTTGGCGTGCTAGAAAGGACGGGGCCGGCTGACTCGGCTGCGCTGAACCGAGACAACACAGCGGCAACTGATATTCCTTATGATAGCTCCCCTCGGAGCTTGAAATCTGAAGTGCCCGGCGTGGGTCCGCGTCGAACGGCTAGCTTCGGATGCCTCGTCTGTCCCGCGATTCTCGCGTCCGTGAGACTTGCGTCAATGCGGCGATGGCTCGCAGGACCAGCTCACGTTCGCGGCGCAGCTTCCTCAAGCGCGTGCTCACCGCCGTTGACAATCCGCCCAAGTCGCTCCCCAGCGACTTCTGCCCAAGTTCCGCTTTCGTATTCATCGATTCTTCCCCTCGGGAAAAGTAGGCAACCTGACATACCAGTCTAAAGTGGCGAAACTAATGATGACTATCAGGCGTTCTTTGATTTTTTGTCCGATGTGGGACTACACACGTGTAGGGACATCCCTACTTAGCAGCGGAACTCAATCCACAAGCTTGTTCTGAATGGCGTAATGAGTCAGCTCGGCGTTGGTGCGCATCCCCATCTTTTCCATCAAGCGCGCTCGATAGGTGCTGATCGTTTTGTCGCTCAGGGACAATAAACCGGCGATCTCGCTCAGGGTCTTGCCGGAGGCGATCAGGCGCATCACTTGAAACTCGCGATCGGACAGGGTCTGATCCGGCGGGCGGTCGATGCCACGCTCCAGATCGAGGATCGAGCCTTTCGGCCAGCGTGGGGCTCAAATATCTGCCGCCCTCCATCACCTTGTGGATAGCTTTGGAAAGTTCCGCTCTCGGGCTGTCCTTGGTGATAAATCCAGCCGCCCCGGCTTTGAAGGCCCGGCGCGCGTATTGCTCCTCGGAATGCATGGTGAGCACCAGCACCGGCAAACGGGGCCGAAGCTGTTTCAGCTCTTTAAGGACTTCCAGGCCGCTCTTGCCGGCGAAGGACAGATCCAGGACCACGGCGTCCCAGTCGTCGAAGAGCGCCATGCGGACCGCCTCATCGGGCGTGCCGGCCTCCCCGCAGGAAATGTCGCCCGGCTCTTCGTCCAGCAGTCTTTTGACGCCGTCCCGGACCACTTCGTGATCGTCAACGATGAGAACTTTTCGCATCATACTCGCTCCTGCCGGCTCGGCTTTCGCTAAAGGCACGCGAACCTGCAGCGTGGTGCCCGATCCCGGCACTCCCGCGATGTCCATGCATCCCCCGATCAGATGGGCGCGCTCCTGCATTCCGAGCAGCCCCAGGGAATCTCGGCTGAGCTTTTCGGCTTCCGTGATTCCACGGCCATTGTCAGTTACCGTAAGAACCAAGGCTCCGTCTTCTTCCCGCACGGCAACAGCAACCCGGGTTGCTTGCGCATGCCGGAGAATGTTGGTCAGCGCCTCCTGCACGATGCGGAACACCGCGGTGGATTGTTGATCGCTCAGCGGAATACTTGCCATGGAACACTCGCAGCAGCACTCGATTCCGGTTCGCGTTTGAAACTGCTGCGTCTGCCATTCGATGGCTTCCGCCAGGCCCAGATCGTCCAGGATGCTGGGGCGCAATTCGGAGGCGATTCGGCGCACCACGTTGATGGTGGTGTCGGTGAGACCCATCATCGCGGCCAGCTTATTTTGCATGACCACCTTCAGGTGCCACGGGTCGCTCGGATCGTGAATCATTTTTTCCAGCGCTTCCAGTTCCCATCGCAAGCCCGTGAGAATGCCGCCCATATCGTCGTGGATTTGGTGAGCGATGCGCGTGGCTTCCTTTTCCCGCGCCGATTGCAGGCTCGCCGATAGGGCGCGCAGCTGCTCGCTGCTGGCCTTGAGTTGCTGTTCGGCTTCCTTGCGGTCGGTAATGTCTTCGGCCACGCCGCTGAAGCGATAGATTCGCCCGAATGGGTCGCGAATGGGGAAGCCGCGAGTCCGAACCCAGCGTACCGAACCATCGTCCCGCCGGATTCGACATTCGAATTCAAATCCCACGCCGGGCGCTTCTAAAGTCTTCCGCACATCAGGCAGATCGTCGGGATGAATCATTTCCAAAAAGACTTCGATATCCGTCTCTTGAGGCCCGAGTTCGAAGGGCCGGTCCAACAGATTTCGAACACGCCGGGCTAACGTACAGCACTCTTTTCACATCGGGCGTTGTCAGCCAAAACACCTCGTTGATGTTCTCGGTGAGCTGGCGGAATCGCTCTTCGCTTTCGCGTAGCGCTTCTTCGGCTAACTTGCGCTCGGTAATGTCATTGGCGATTCCGGCCACACGATAGACTTTCCCGGATTGCATCCCGGACGGGGAAGCCGCGGTCGCGAATCCAGCGCACCGATCCATCCGGCAGCGCGATACGGAACTCGATCTCGAATTCGCGTTCCGCTCCCCGCCGGAAGATTTCCTCCATTTTTTCGCGATCTCCGGGAAGAATCCTGTTGAGAAACGGCTGATAGTCCGCGTCTCGATAGCGCTCTTCGGCGGACCGGCCGCTCATGCTCTCATAAACGGGGCTCAAATACAGCACGCGCTTGAAATCCGGCGTCTTGATCCAAAACAGGTCATGGATGTTCTCGGCCAGTTCGCGGAATCGCTCCTCGCTCTCCCGCAGCGCCTCCTCGGCGCGCTTGCGCTTGGTGATGTCCTGGCCGATTCCGATGCCAGTTCCATCCGACAGGCGGAGCATAGCCCAGGAGGTATCAATCACACGGCCGTCTCGTACCGTGGTCTTGAAATCGGCCCATTCAGCTTCCGAATTGGCCACGAAATCCCGGACCATGGCTTGATACTCGGGGTCCGGGTAGTTCTCCGCAAGCAGGTCGATCTTCTGGCTCCGTAATTCTTCGAGCGTCCAGCCCAGCGTCCGCTCCCACTCCGGATTCACCACCTGCGCTTCGCCCTTCTGATCCACGAACCCAACCATGACCGGCAGGTGATCGAAGATGGTTTGCAGAATTTCCTTCTGTTTTCGCAGCTCCTGCTCCGTCTGTTTGCGCGCGCTGATATCCTGCCCAATGCAAATGCTGGCGCCATCGGACAGGCGCCCCACGGCCCAACTGGTATCGATCACGCGGCCGTCTCGCACTGTGGTCTTGAAGTCCGCCCATTCCGCGTTCGAATTCGCCACAAAGTCGAGCAGGCGCCGGCGCTCCACCGGATCGGGATAGCCCTCCGCATAGACGTCCACGCCTTGATTCGTGATTTCGTCCAGACGTCCGGCCGAGTACACGTTCCCATTCGCGATTCAACATCTGAATGCGGCCTTCCTTGTCCACGAACTTCAGAATCACGGGAACATGGTCAAAAATGGTTTGCAAGATCTCTTTCTGCCGCCGCAGATCTTCTTCCATCCGTTTGCGGCGGTCGATTTCTTCTCGCAGTTCTTCGTTAGCCGCCTCCAAGGCCCTGGTTCGCTCTTCAACGCGCTGCTCCAATTGTTCATTCGCAGCGAGCACTCCCTGTTCGGCCCTTTGCAAGAGCTCGCGCTGCAGTTGCGCATTGAGCGCAAGATGGACGAACACGCCAAAGATTACCGCTCCGAAGACAGCTCCCGCCCAGGACAGAATGGAAGAAATGTCGGTCCGGTGCTCAGGCAAAAACGCCCGCAACAATCCGATTCGGATTGTTAACAGAAAGATGGTCGCGCCGATGGGCGCCCAGGCCGCTTTTCGAAGCTCAGCTTGACTGATATCTAAAGCCAACGCCACAGCGCCGGTCCCTAGCAGCACGAAGCCGGCAGCGGTTGGAAACGCCATGCGGGTCAAACTGCCCAGGCCGAAAGCATTGCCCCCGCCCCAGACGATGCTGATGCCGCAAGCCGCGGCAATCGCCCCAACCAGCACGCCGGCAGTGCCCAGAATCGGAGATTTTTTCAACAGCGGACTGATTTGCGCCAGCACGAATCCGCTGGCCACCACGATGAAACAGAGCGCGGTAACCCGCGACATCCGCCCGCCGATTTCGTTGATCCCGATGTGAACATGGAACAGATTCTCGACAAGCGAAGCCGCGCCCAGAATTGCGGTAAGGGCGGAGCCGAGGAATATGAAGCGCGGCCTGCTCCTCACGAATCCCAACAGAGCAAGACCACTCAAAGCAAAGCCGATCGCGGCGTCTGGCTGGGCCGGGTAAAGATCGGGAGAAACTCGAGTCAGAAACGGCGAGTGCAACGCCCATCCGAGCAGCACCACCAAGCCGAGCAGAGTTGCCAGCGCGCCGCAGAGCGCCCCGATCATTCTGGGCAAAGACATAACAGAACCGTCTCCCTGGGATCGGCGGAGCGGGTTGGCAGCGCACCGTACCGAAACGCAAATCATGTGGTAAATGACTGACCACATGGAGGGAAAGCATATCACATTACTGCGCGTAACCTCGGCCGAGGCTATTGCGTCTTATGGTTTCGACCGATAGGAGTGAGTACTTACTTATGGAAACGGCCCCGACCCCCGCCGTCCCACCCAAGACCCACCGAAGTTCCCGCCCGGCCGCGCGAATGCCCGGCGAGGATCGCCGCCGCCAGCTGCTGCGGGTCGCGGTGGAGAGCTTTGCCCGCAACGGCTTCAGCGGCACCAAAACCAAGGACATCGCCGCCGCCGCGGGCGTCAGTGAAGCCATCCTTTTCCGCCATTTCGCCAGCAAGGAAGATCTTTATCACGCGATTTTGGACGAAAAGGAAGCCACCATGGGTGGCGAGCGCTGGTTTGTGGAAATGAACGAACTGGCCGAGCGCCGGGACGACCGTGGACTGTTCCAGCACGTGGCCCGGCAGATTGATTCGCTCCTTTCGCGAAGACGCCGCCTTTCACCGTTTGTTGCTCTATGCGTCGCTCGAAGGGCATCTGCTGGCCGACCTCTTTCATGAGCGCTTCGGGCTGCCCATGGGCGATTTTCTTTCCCGCTACATCGCCTCGCGGCAGAAGGAAGGCGCATTTCGGGAATGCGATCCGGGCGTCGCCGTCATGTTCGCTGATCGGATCGACGATCCACTACGCCATGGCCCGCCACGTTCTGGGCGCCAAGAATTTCCCGCCCAGCGACGAGGCGATCGTCGATCAGTTCGTGGACCTCGCTCTGGGCGGCCTGGAACAGCGGCACCCTCAGGCACGCGCCGCAAAAGGAAAGCAGAAGTAATTTTATGGGAAGCAGTGCAACGTCACAATCCGTGTTGGTGAGCCTGGCGGGAATCGCGCTGCTCGCTGCCGCCGGATGCGGCAGCGCGACAACAAGACCATCTCGCTTACCGAAGCCGCCACCGGACCGGCCAAGATGCTCAAGGTGGCTACCGTGCGCGCCGTCGCGCGGCAGGTCTCTTCGTCGGTGCAGGTGACGGGTAGTTTTCTGGCCGAGGAATCGTCGGACGTCGCGCCGCCCGCCGCTGGGCAGAGTGATCGCCACTCCCGTGGACGCGGGCGCGTTCGTCAAAGAAGGCCAGATCCTGGCCAAACTGGAGGATCGCGACGCGCAACTTCGATTGCAAGCGGCGCTGGCTTCCGAAGAGCAAGCCGACGCCAGCCTGCGGCAAGCGGAGTCGCGCATCGGTTTGGCGCAAGGCGGAAAATTTGACGCCAACAACGTGCCCGAGGTGCTTTCCGCCAAGGCCTCTTATGATTCCGCGGTGGCGCAGGCCAAAATGTCGGAAGCCGACGCCCAGCGCTACGACGCTTTGATCAAGACTGGCGACGTCTCACAAAGCGCCTACGATAAGGCGCGCACCCAGGCCGACACAGCCAAGGAGCAGGCCAATTCCGTCGCGCCAGCTCTATGAAGCGTCGCATCAATTCCGCGCGCCAGAATTTCCAGGGCGTCATCAATGCGCAAGCTTCGCTCGCTTATGCGCGTGCTCAAACGGCGATCGCCCGCAAAGCAGTGGACGACACCATCATCAAGGCGCCTTTTACCGGCTATATCAGCTCACGCCCCGTCGCCGTCGGGCAATATGTCGCGCTCACTGCCAAAATCGCAACGCTGGTGCGCGTTACGCCGCTCAAGCTGGATTTGCAGGTTCAGGAATCTAACGCGCCGCAGTTGAAGAATGGACGCCGATGTCGAGGCTAGCGTTCCCGGCTATCCCGGGCGAACGTTCCACGGCACGGTGACGTCCATCAATCCAACTGTGGATTCGAGCTCGCGCACCGTTCTCGGTGGAGGCGAAGTTCGCAAATCAGGACCTGGCGCTGAAGCCCGGCATGTTCGCCACGGCGCGCATTCTGCTGAAGGGCAGCAGTATGGGGATCTTTCTTCCGCGCGCGAGCGTTCTTACCGATCCCAGCACCAACTCTTCGCAAGTGTTCTTCATTCGCGACGGCAAGGCGCGAGTGGCGGTGGTGCAATTGGGCGCCGTGGATGGCGACCTGATCCAGATTCTTTCGGGCATCACGGCGGATTTCGTGGTCGCGACCGACCATCTGCAGGATTTGTTCGACGGCGAACCGGTGGATATCGAAGGATCATCCGCAACTGGTGCCGCGCCCGTGGCGCACGCACTTGCTGACGCGCCGTCTCGACACTCGTGTCGCGACCGTTTGGGAGAGCGGCCCATGCATAAACTCGCCGAACTCTGCGTAAAACGGCCGGTTTTCGCCACCATGCTGATCGTGGCGCTCATGGTGGTGGGCACCTTCTCGTTCTTCACCCTGGGCGTGGATCTGTTCCCCAAAATCGACTTGCCCACGGTGTCGGTCTCGGTGAGCAATCCCGGAGCGTCGGCCGAGGAAGTGGAAACCGACATCACCAAGCGCGTCGAAGATGCGGTCAACACCATCAGCGGCATCGACGCAGATCAACTCCACATCGGTGGAAGGCGCCTCCACGGTCACCATCCAGTTCTCGCTCGACAAGAACGGCGACGTGGCCGCCCAGGAAATTCGCGACAAGGTGAACCTGATCGTCAACGATCTTCCGGATACGGCCAAGGCGCCGGTGGTGCAGAAATTCGATCCGGACGCCACGCCGATCATGGAGATCGTGCTCTCCTCGCCTCGTCCGCTGCGTGAAGTCACCGAAATGGCCGACAAGCAGATCAAGCCGCAACTGGAAAACATCAACGGCATCGGACAAATCCAGTTGGTCGGCGGCCTGAAGCGCGAGATCCGCGTGTGGGTGGACCCCGATAAAATGCGCGCCTACAACCTGGCCATTTCCGACGTCGCCAACGCGCTGAAGCAGCAGAATATGGAAATGCCGGCCGGCAATGTGAATGCCGGAGCGCGCGAATTGGCGGTGCGTACGCTCGGGCGGCTGGTGGACCCGGCGCAGTTCAACGAGATCGCCATCGCGACGCGCGGATCGTACGTGGTGAAGCTGCGCGATATCGGCTATGCCGAGGACTCGCAGGAAGAACCCACCACCGCCGCCCGGCTCAATGGCGAGCCCGCGGTGACCATGGTGGTTTCCAAACAATCCGGACAGAACACCGTGGCGGCGGCCGATGCGTTGAAGGCTCGGATCAAGCAGATTGAAGCGGCCCTGCCCAAAGACATCCACATTCAGATCACCAACGATCAATCGGTCTTCATCAAGGCGGCGGTGCATTCGCTGGAAGAGCACCTGATCGAAGGAAGCATCCTGGCCGCGGCCATCGTCTTTGCCTTTCTCGCCAATATCCGCACCACTTTGATTTCGGCCGTCGCCATTCCCACTTCCATCATTTCGACGTTCGCGTTGATGGCCGCTATTGGCTTCGACCTGAATCAGATCACCATGCTGGCCCTGACGCTCATGGTGGGTATCGTGATCGACGACGCCATTATTGTGCTCGAAAATATCTACCGCTTCATGGAGGAAAAGGGCATGTCGCCGTACCAGGCCGCGATCGAGGGAACCAAAGATATCGGCCTGGCCGTGATGGCGACTACTTTTTCGCTGCTGGCCGTGTTCCTGCCCATCGGTTTCATGGGCGGCATCGTCGGCCGGTTCATGTCGTCGTTCGGATTCACCGCTTCGTTCGCCATCGCGGTTTCGCTGCTGGTGTCCTTCACGCTGACCCCGATGCTGACCTCGCGCTTCGTGAAAGTGCTGCCCGCACGCGAAGGCGAAAAGAAGCGAAGCTCCAAAGATTCGCGCTTTTTCCGCTTCCTGGACAGCCATTATACGCGCATGCTGGAGTGGTCCATGGCGCATCGCAAGGCCATGGTGGCCATCAGCCTGGCGGTGGTGTTGAGCAGCGTTCCGCTCTTCATGCTGGTGGGCAAGAATTTTATTCCGGCCGACGACCGGTCGGAGTTTCAAGCCAGCGTTCGCGCATCCGAGGGAACCTCACTCGCCGCGACCGTAACCATCGCCGAGCGAATCGCGCGCGACTTTCGCGCTCTGCCGGGCGTGACCGCCACGTTGACCCCGGTGGGCATCGGATCGGCTTCATTTATCGGCTCCAGCTCCGGCGAATCGAATAGCGCCTCCATTTACGTGAAGCTGGCGCCGCGCGCCGATCGCAAGGATACGCAGGATCAATTGATCGCGAAAGCGCGCGAGATTCTCACGCACTATCCGAAGGATCTGCGCACCAGCGTCGGCCAGGCGGCCAGTGGCCCCGGCGGCGGGCAGGCCGATGTGCAGTTCACGCTCACCGGGCCGGATCTGGACAAGCTCAACACCTATTCGCAAACTTTGCTCGCCAGGATGAAGAAGATTCCCGAGGTGTCGTCGACGCCGACACATCGCTGGTCTACGGCAAGCCGGAGCTGCGCGTCGAGATCGACCGGCAGCGCGCCGCGGATCTGGGAGTGCGCGTCAACGATATCGCGCAGGCCTTGAACACCATGGTGGCCGGACAAGTGGTTTCGTCGTTCCCTTCCGGCGGCGAAGAATACGACGTGCGCCTGCGCGCCGACATGCAGTTCCGCACCAGCGCCGAAGGGCTGCGCCAGCTCACCGTTTTTTCCACCAACACGCGCGGCTGGGTGCCGCTGGATCAAGTGGTCCGCATCAAGAGCGGCGATGCGCCTTCCAGCATCGGACGGCTGGACCGGCAGCGCCAGGTAACGCTGAGCGCCAACCTGCTGCCGGGCGGATCGCAGCAGAAAGTAATTTCCACCTTGAATCAATACGCGGACGAGCTTCACATGGACCCGGGTTATCAAACCGAGCTGCTCGGCACTTCGAAAGAACTGGGCAATGCTGCTTACTATTTCATCCTCGCCATCGCGCTGACATTCATCTTCATGTACATCGTGCTGGCGGCCCAGTTTGAATCGTTCCTGCACCCTTTCACCATTCTGCTGACGCTGCCGCTGGCGGTGCCGTTCGGCATCCTGTCGCTGTTGCTGTTCCACCAGTCCGTGAACATCATGTCGGGGCTCGGTTTGCTGCTGCTGTTCGGAATCGTGAAGAAGAACGCGATTCTGCAAATCGATCACACCAACGGATTGCGCGCCACGGGAATGGACCGCTACGACGCGATCATCCAAGCCAATCGGGACCGGCTGCGGCCCATCCTGATGACCACTACGGCACTGGTGGCGGGCATGCTTCCCTTGGTGCTTTCGAACGGCGAAGGCAGCGCCAGCAACCGGTCCATCGGCGTGCTGGTGGTAGGCGGCCAGACGCTGTGTCTCTTGCTCACCCTGCTGGCCGTGCCGGTATTTTATTCGCTCTTTGACGATATGAAGCAGTTGCCGATGTTTCGAAGATCCTCACGCAAAATCAAAAAAACACGCGAGATCGTTTCTGGTTTGGACGTGGCGCCTCAGCCCATGCACTTCGAGGGAGGAGAACGCGCTTGATGCGATTTTTCATGTTCCTCGCGTGCACGCTTTCGCTGGCTTGCGCGCAACAGCTCTCCTCGCCGCGCCCTAACGATTCCACGCTGGTGCCGCCGGTTCGCCCGTTCCGTTTGCCGCCGCGCACCGGCATCGAAACGCAAATGGACGTCTCGCTGGACCAGGCTTTGGCCATGGCGCTGGCGAACAATAAAGACATCGAATCGTCGCGCATCGATCGTCTGGAATCGGACTACACTCTGACCGCCGCGCTCGGAGCGTTCGATCCGCAGCTCAACGTCACCAGTTACTGGGAGCAACAAATCACGCCCATTGCTTCGTCCTTGGGCGGATCGGCCACGGGAAGCCTGCTGAACAAAACCTGGCAGGCTGACCCTGGAATCACGCAGCCTTTGCCCTGGTATGGCGGAACGTTCAAGACGGATTTGTCGTCCGCGGATGCTTATTCCAATAACACCTTCCTTTCGCTGAACCCGCAGTATGAGACCTCGCTCAATTTCTCCTACACGCAGCCGCTTTGGCGCAACCTGCTTTACGACAGTAATCGTCATCAGATCGACGTTGCCAAGAAAAACCGCTCCTTAACCGACGCCGCAGTTCCGGCAGCGCGTAATGGCCGTGGTGCTGCAAACGGAGCAGGCTTACTGGGAGCTGTCGTACGCCTACAACAATCTGCAAGTGCAATTGGACGCGGTACGCATCGGCATCCAGCAGGACGAGAGCAACCGGCGGCAGGAACAGCAGGGGCTGCTGGCGCCCATCGATGTGGTGGCGGCGCAAACTCAGCTCGCAAATTTCGAAGTGGGCGCGTATGCGGCGCAATCGGCGCTGACGGCGTCGGAGAACACACTGAAGGAGCTGGTGCTGCCGGATCGAACCGATGCCACGTGGTCGAGCGCGTTGATCCCGACTACTCCCGAAGACGTCAAGACGCCGCTCACTCCGCTGTCCGATGCAATCGCGGAGGCGATAGCGAATCGCCCGGAAATCGCCGAGGTGAAAATTAGCGGCGAGATCAACCAGAAGGATGTTCGCTATTATCGCGGCCAGACCAAACCGCAAGTGAACTTGACCGCCCTTTACACTCGCGCGGGCCTGGCCGGAGCGCTGCTACCGCCCGGCCCCAATCCATTTACCGCCGGCTTCGGTCCGTTAACCACTCAGTTGAATGAACTGTCGGCGCTGGCCGGGTTGCCCGCGCTGCCCACGATTTCATTTGGAAGCTCAACGATCCCTCCGGTTTTGGTGGGAGGCTACGGGCATTCGCTCGCGGGGATTTGGGGCGGAGATTTTCCCACCACCGAAGTGCAACTGAATATTTCGCTGCCCATCCGGAACCGGACCGCGGACGCGAACCTCGGCAAATCGCTGGCGGAGACGCGGCGCATCCGCAATCAAATGCAGCAGACCGAGCAGAACATTCAATCCGATGTGCGCAGCGCGATGGAGAATGTCGGGATGGCGCAGCTCCGGCTGCAGGCCGCGCAAGTGGCGCGCGAATCAGCCGAAGAGCAGTATCAAAGCGAGCAGCGCCAATTTCGCGCTGGAACGTCAACGCTGTTCCTGGTGCAACAGAGGCAGGCGACCATGATCACCGCGCGCAGCCAGGAGCGGCGATCGCAAGCGGACCTGAGCGAAGCCATCGCGCAATTCCAGCTCGCGACGGGAACTATTCTGGCTGAGCGAAATATTACTTTGAAATAAGGGCCTCCTCACGGCGGCTCGCCATTGGAGCTGCGCGACCGCTTTTGAGGAACTCGCGCAAAACGGAGCGCGCCGCGAAGCAATTCCTGACCTTTTTGTGGTGCACGCTACGGCGGGCTTGCGATTGGGCTGAAGCACCGGGCTTACTCCCGCAGTCCATATACGAACAACGAATTGCCTGCGGAAATGGCGACATACTGCCTTCCATTTACCGAGTAACTCATCGGGCCGGCCGAAACCTGGCCGCCTACCACGGCCTTCCAGAGTAACTCGCCGTTGCGGGCATTCATCGCCATAAAGTAACCTTCGCGGCCGCCGACGAATAACAAATCACTGGCCGTGGTCAGGATGCCGCTATCGGTAACATCGGTCAGCTTATACTCCCACTTACGTTCGCCGGTTTGCGGATCGAACGCGCGAATGGCGCCGTAACCGTCCTCTTCTTTGCGATTCACAATCTGGGGCGGGCGTATGAGCGGCACCGGAGACTTCGGCAATGGTCCCGCGAACAGCCGTCCCTGGGTGAACTCGACTTTTTCCTTCACGTAAACCGAATAGTAGTTGTCCCAAGTGGGAATGTAGAACAGGCCGGTGTGCGGACTGTAGGACGGGGAATACCAATTGGTGGCGCCTTGATTCCCCGGATAAATTCGAGTGCCGTTGGGCGTGGGCACCATATTCGCGGCGCGCATTGGCCGCCCTTTTTCATCGAGGCCTTTCGCCCAGGTGACTTTGGAAAACGGCGTGCCTTGCAGGAATTCGCCGGTGGTACGGTCGAGCACGTAGAAAAAACCGTTTCGATTGGCCCACAGCAGCACTCTGCGGCGCGCGCCTTTCCAGTCCAGATCGGCAAGCACGGGCACTTGCACTGCATCGAAATCGAAATCATCGTGCGGCGTGAATTGAAAATACCACTTGAGCTTGCCGGTGTCGGCATCGAGGGCGACCGCGCAATCGCTGTACAAGTTGTCGCCGAGGCGCATGTCGGCGTTCCAATCGGGACCAGGATTGCCGATGCCCCAGTAAGTGAGATTGGAGTCGGGATCGTAGGAGCCGGTCATCCACACCGAAGCTGCGCCGTGTTTCCAGGAATCGCCCGCCCAGGTATCGTGGCCCTTCTCGCCCGGCCCGGGAATATTGTTGAAGCGCCAGACTTGCTTGCCGGTGTGCACGTTGTAGGCAGCCAGAAATCCGCGGATGCCGTACTCGCCGCCAGCCGTGCCGATGATCACCTTATCCTTCACCACCAGGGGCGCGAGCGTGATGGCATAGCCCGCCTCGGGACTTGCGACCTTGGTATTCCATAGCAGATGCCCGTTTTTGGCGTCGACTGCGATGATGTGCGCGTCGATGGTCCCCATGAACAACGTGTCGCCCAAAATCGCCAGTCCGCGATTCACGCGTCCACAGCACAAGCGCGCTTGCGGCACCGGGCTATAGGAGTAAATCCAAAAGATCCGTCCCGTGACGGCGTCCAGCGCTACGATGTCGTTGGGCGCCTGCACCGTGTACATAACTCCGTCTACAACGAGTGGCGTGGCTTCAAATTTTTCGAGCGATCGCGCTTGAAAAATCCACTTCTGCTCCAGGTTTTTGACGTTGCCGGGCGTGACCTGATCGAGTGCGCTGTAGCGCTGGCTGAAATAGCTTCCTGAGTAAGTGAGCCAGTCCTGGGGAGTATCGGTGGCGTGCAGCAGACGGTCGAAAGATACTTGGGCGGACAACGAACGCCGCGGCAAGCAAAAGCACAAACGTGGGACGAAACATTGAGAAGCCTTACAATCCTTTCAGGGAAACCAGATAACCGACCAGGTCCGACAGTTCGTTGCCACTTAGTTTGTCGCGATAAGAAGGCATGGGGGAAGTTTTCAGGAAGTCGAACTCACGCAGGTCCGCTTTTTCGAGCGACACCAGCTTTTCTTTGCTATCGATGAGCTGCAGCGTGAAGTTGTCCTGGTTGAGGATTCTTCCGGTGTAGACGGTACCGTCGCGAGTTACCACGTGAACATAGCGGTTTTCCGCGAGAACTTCGGCATTCGGATCGATGATGGAGCGCTCGATATCGTCGCGTTTGCGGCGCGCGCCGATATCGGTGAGGTCCGGGCCGACGCGCGAACCCTGTGCGCGCACGCGGTGACAATTAAGACAGCCTTGGCTCTGAAAGATGGCTTTGCCGTGGGCCAGGTCCGCTTTACTGGCGCCGGTGGTGTCGTATGCGGCGGCCAGCGATCGAAGATACGCCACAATCTGGTGCGCCTGCTGGTCGCTCAAATTCGCCGGCGGCATGGGCGTGCCCTGGATGCCTTGCAACATGATGGCGACCAGCTCATTGTCGGTGGACGCGCGGCGAAAGGTCCCGTGGCCGAGATCGACGCCCGACACCGAGTCGCCATTGGGACCGTGGCAGGCGGAGCAATTCACACCATAGAGTTGCTTGCCGGCCTGGATGTCGGTGGGGCTGTAGCCCTGCTGCGCGCACAACGCGCCAGCCATAAAAACGAAGCCAGCTACGCGGGCCGACCACAAAAATCGCGGACTCCGCCGCCGACACAACATCATCGTTCCACCTTTTTTCAAAATTGGTCTTTCGGACGCTATCTTATTCTGGCAAGGTTGGCGGGGTCAATGTTGGTTGGGGATTTGCGGTTGGGGGGTGGCGGTTGGGGATTGGTGCTGGGGGTTGGCGGCTCGGACGCATCAGGGGTATTTTTGTGTTTGCTGACGTATTTTTCTGTAGCGGAGCTGGCCAAAAAGGGCGAAGGAGGCATGGAGAAGCGTGCCAGCCGTCATGCCTGGAAGCTAGCAGAGTGGGAGGGCGGTCACGGTAGCGCGGACCGGGAGGTTGTTGAGCCGTAGAGAAATAATGCCCAGGCAAGCCGGTTAACGACGTTTCGCGGTCCAAGCGGGATAGCTGGCGGCCGTCGCGTTGGGCGATGGCGGGGGATTGCGCTCCTGCATGGTACGAACCGCCGATCGCAGGCTGTCCTCAACATCGTGCAAACCACCGAACGCTTCGAAGCCGAGCGTCCAGCAGGTTGCGTTCGATGAAGTCTCAACGATGGTCCACTCCACGTTGCAACCTTTTTCCGGCAGAGGAGCTCCGCCCACGGGCTGCTCGCTCGAATCCAGCGCAATTTCGACTGGCTTCGCTCCGGCCGTGTTGAACTTGCGCAGCCAACGGGTTTTGCGAAGCTCCACCCCGTGGTTCGCATCGAAGTTCGACGCTAGCGAAGTCCATTTCGACCACAATTCGATCGGGATCTGGCAGGAATTGAATTCGAGAGTGTCACCGGGTATGGCTACCAACCCCTTTTATTTCAACCCTTGGTTTTTCGCCGCGCGTTTTTATGCCTAGTTCGATCTGGCTGGCGTCGCGCAGATAGACATCCGTCCGCCTCTTGCCGCCACCAGCGGAGAAACGATGAATGTCCTGGTCCAGGAACCAGCGCTCGAGTGCTTCCGGTTTGTTGTTGAACCAGAAGAGCCGAATCTCTGAGGAGAGCTGCATTGCCTTCAATCTCGGTAGCGTCCGAGGTGTGCGTTCAGAGGTTCAGGTATCTTTCTTGACCGGTGGCATCCATCCAGCGACGTCCCGATAAATCATCAGAGGCGTGATTCCGATCCAGCCGACTGGCCTCCCCATCATGCCTTTAAGGCCATGCATCGCCGTTAAAATGGCGTCCATCATTGCGCCGGCCGACCACACTGAAACATCTGGCGGTTCTCCCTCATCGGCCCATGCGTCCACAATATACAGAAGATTCCATTTTCCAGACACCACGCCACCGTATTTTAGAGTTAGGTCGCTAATGGGTATTGTTAAGTTTACTGGCTGAAGCGATGACCATAGAATGGCGTCGTTTGTTAGGAAGTGAGCATGGACCACCTGGGGCATGGCTCTCAGCGCCTCAACTATAGAAGGAACTGCTTCCGCCGGTGGTATTTGCTGGCCGGATTGTGAAGCCTGGGAGGATGCCAGGAACGTCCTCATGGAAGCGTCCCATAGCTTATCCATGCTTGCGAAGTCGATTAGCCTAAGATAACAATTCGTGAGTACAATCGATCCAAGACCAGCGCCTTTCACCGAGTCGTGTACCAGAGAGAGGTTTCGCAGGCGATCCAGCACCTCCAAGGGAATGGACCACGAAGCATCGAACATTCGCTCAATCCCCTCAGATCGATCCGCCTTCTATGGTTTTGGATTCAGCCTTTAGGATCTTGATGTCACTGCCGACATCGCTCTCAGCAGAAAAGTTTTGCTGCGCCGTAGTTCTTATATTTGTGAGAATGCCCTGCGGGAACAACTGGGCATAGAGGGAGGAGATACGCGCACGATCAACATAGAGGAAATCATAAATCTCGGCTGATCCGACTGCCGTTGGCAATTGTTTGGGAGATCCGCCGCTTGCGCTCTTCATGTTCTTCCTGTTTTTGCCGGATGGCTTGTATTGCTTGAATCGATGGCTCACGCATGTCCTGCTTTCGGGGTTCCCTGAAGGCGCGCGCGATCTGCTCAATTGCTCCGAGAAACAAATCCGAAGCTGTTCTCTGCTTAGTCACGGTATTACCTACAACCAGTATAGCTATTGGAAGAGCTGTTCCCGAAGATGGCGTGCTTATTGACCCAGAAGTTCTGAGATATCCCTCTCATGTGATCCCTGATCCCCGCTCGCATGGCAGGCTTCAGGCGAACGCTCGAATGGATCTGCAGAAGTTTCCAGAAGTGCGCTGTTGCGTTGTGCGGAAGATCCCGGATGTTTCCGCGGTAAGTTCAGTATCGGCGATCAGCTCGCGAAGGGCCAACAGGTGAGGAGCGGTCTGATGCCATACTTCAATGCCGCGGCAATCACTCGCTGTTTCTCGTTCGACACACATTTCAGACGCTTCCTCAATTCAGACGCTTCCAGAATCTTAATCTGAAGCCGGTGGCAGCATGTATAATTTTGCTGGAAGGATGCTTTGTTGATACCGAAGATTCGCATGCGCACGCTGCTGCTGATCGCGCTCCCGATTTGTGCGCTGGCTCAATCCGGAACGGAGCATGGCGACTGGCGCTATTACGGCGGCGACGCCTACAGTACCAAGTATTCGCCGCTCGATCAGATCAATCGCGACAACGCCAGCAAGTTGCAAATCGCCTGGACTTGGAAGGCGCAGAACTTCGGCCCGCGCGCGGATCCGAATTACGAAGTGACACCGCTGGCAGTGGATGGCGTGCTTTATTACACCGCTGGAATGCGGCGGGACACCGTGGCTGTGGATGGGGCGACAGGCGAAACGCTGTGGATGTACCGGCTGGATGAAGGCGAGCGCGGCAATCGCGCGGTGCGCTTCAACAATCGCGGCGTGGCTTATTGGACCGACCGTCAGGGCGACGAGCGGATTTTCACCATTTCGCTGGGCTATCAGTTAGTAGCGCTGAATGCGAAGACCGGGCTGCCGGAGCCTGGGTTTGGAAACAACGGCATCGTCGATCTGCTGCCAGGCCTGGACCGCGAAAATATCAAGCCGGGAGTGATCGGCGCGACATCGCCCGCGATTGTGGTGGGCGATACCGTGGTGGTTGGGTCGGCTTTACAGCTTGGCACGGCGCCACCTTCGAAGGACAACGTTCCGGGATACGTGCGCGGCTACGATGTTCACACCGGCAAGCTGCTCTGGACGTTCCATACCATCGCGCAGCCGGGCGATTTCGGGAATGAGACTTGGAAGGACGGATCGTGGAAATATACCGGGAACACTGCGGTGTGGGCGCCGATGAGCGCCGATCCGGACCTGGGCTACGTTTATCTGCCGGTGGAAACGCCAACCGGAGATTTTTACGGCGGCCACCGTCCGGGCGACGATCTGTTCGATGAAAGCCTGGTGTGCGTGGATGCGCGAACCGGCAAACGCGTGTGGCATTTTCAGATCATCCATCACGGCATTTGGGATTGGGACAATCCCGCGGCGCCGATCCTGCTCGATATTACTGTGAACGGAAAAAAGATCAAGGCTGTGGCGCAGGTAACCAAGCAGGCGTTCGTGTATGTGTTCGATCGCGAGACGGGCAAGCCGGTATGGCCGATCGAAGAACGGCCGGTGCCGCAGTCCGATGTGCCGGGTGAGAAGACGTCGCCCACGCAGCCTTTTCCCACTAAACCGGCGGCTTTTGACCGCCAGGGCGTATCGCCGGACGATCTGATCGACTTTACGCCGGAGTTGAAAGCCGAAGCGCTGAAGATCGCGTCGGAATATAAGATGGGGCCGATCTTCACGCCGGCCATCGTCTTCGACGCGAGCGGTAAGAAAGGCACGCTGATGCTGCCGAACGCCACGGGCGGCGCCAATTGGCAAGGGCGCGGCGGTGGATCCTGAGACGGGAGTGCTTTTTGTTCCGTCGGTGACCAATCCCTATGTGGCGGCGCTGGTGCACGAGCCGCGGCGCTCCGACATGGAGTACATTTCGAAGAACGTGTTTCTCGAAAAGATCAATAAGGACGTTCCGATCATTAAGCCGCCCTATGGCCGCATCACCGCTATCGATCTGAATTCGGGCGATCGGCTCTGGATGATTCCGAATGGCGAGCCGCCGGATAACATCAAGAACAATCCGGCGCTGAAGGGCATCGACACCAGCAAGTTCGGCAATCCGGAACGTGCGCTGCTGCTGGTGACCAAGACGCTGCTGTTTTCGGCTGATGCAACCGGGATTGACGCCGGTGAATGGCTCGTATGCGTCAACTTTCCGTGCGATTGACAAGAAAACCGGCGACACGGTCTCTGAGTTGAAGCTGCCGACGCATGCCACGGGCGTGCCGATGACGTACATGGCGAAGGGCAAGCAGTATATTGTGATCGCGGTGGGCGGGCGAGATGAGCCGGCCGAGCTGGTGGCGCTTTCCGAGCCGAGTTCGGAATCGGAGAAGGCCGCGGCGTCCGGAAGAATGAGTCATTTCATAAAATGATCCGCAGCCGCCCGCGTGTTTTGACGGCTGCTTCGTTGGCCTGTTGGTTGGCCTGTTTTTCCTTTACTTCTTTGGACTGACTCGCACGGGACTGGTGGGACCCGATGAGCCTCGCTATGCAGCCGTTGGACGCGCCATGGCTGCGAGCGGCGATTGGATCACGCCCCGGCTGTGGGGCGCGCCGTGGTTCGAGAAACCGGCATGGCTGTATTGGATGACGGCCGCTGGGTTCAAGACGGGGCTTGGAGCGGATTGGGCGCCCAGGCTTCCGGTGGCGCTGGTGAGCGTCGCATTCCTGATTTATTTTTTCGTCGTGCTGCGGCGCGAGTTCGGCGCATGGTGCGGCTTGGTATGCGGCGACCATGCTCGCGACGTCGGCGGGATGGCTGGCTTACAGCCACATTGCCATTACGGATTTGCCGATGTCGGCTGCATTCGGGGCCGCGATGCTGGGGTTGTTTTCTGAGCAGGGCAACGCCAGATCGTCCTTGATCGCGGGAGTGCTGATGGGGGTCGCGGTTCTGGCGAAGGGGCTGGTGCCGCTGGCGCTGTTCATTCCGGCTCTGTGGTTTCTGCGCCACCGGATTCGCGATCTGGCGCTAGTTTTCGCCGCAGCCACGCTGATTGCCGCGCCTTGGTATGTGCTGGTGACACTGCGCAACGGCAGCACGTTTCTGGATGAGTTCATCTGGAAGCATCACTTCGGCCGTTTTCTCAACAGCGCGCTTCAGCACGGGCAGCCGATCTGGTTTTATGTTCCGATCCTGCTGGCGGGGCTTTTCCCCTGGACGCCGCTGCTGGGTTTGCTGTTCCAACGGCGGCTTTATCAGGATCGCCGTGCCGCGTTTCTGCTGGCCTGGTTCGCTTGGGGTTTCGTATTTTTTTCCGCCTCTCGCGAACAAGCTCCCTGGATATTTGCTGCCGTTGTTGCCCGCGGTGGCGGCGCTCATGGGGATCGCCGTGGCCGACGTTCGGGCGCGAAGTCCTAAGTTGATGGCTTTGTTCGGAGCCAGCGCGGCGCTGCTTTGCCTGGTTCCGCCGCTTGAAGATGCGCTGCCGCAGGCGCTGCTGGCGGGAATGTCGCATACCGCGCTTCATC
Organism: Bryobacterales bacterium; assembly: GCA_963713415.1. Classification (GTDB taxonomy): domain Bacteria; phylum Acidobacteriota; class Terriglobia; order Bryobacterales; family Bryobacteraceae; genus Palsa-89. The sequence continues at coordinate 375,412 of CAVQLV010000005.1, forward strand.
TGGCCACGTTTTGGATCATTCCGGCGCTCCTGCTAGGGCTTCTGTGCGCGTTTTGGGAAAAGACTGCGCATCGCGATCTGGCCGTGGCGGTGGTGGCGGCTGGGATAATGATCTCGGTCGGTGACGATTGCGTTGGCGCGTTTACCCGGAGCTGGATCGCCAGTTGTCCGGCAGGCTAACAGGATCAATCACTTGCCTGCCTCCCACCAGCCGATCCCAGCGCTACAGCATCGACTATTATGCCGGCCGAAACCTTCCAGATTGTAAATGAGTCCCAAATATAGTAATCTCTATAGACATAAGGGTAATCATGACCGCTGAAGTACCCGCAAACCTGCTCAACCTCCAAGCCGAGACGGAAACTCAATACGACGCAACGGTTCGGGCCGATATCGAACTGTTCCGCTCGTACGCTGAAAAATTCATGGCGGGTGGCCTGACGGACGACGAATTCCGGGCCCAACGGCTGCGGCGCGGCGTTTATAGCCAGCGGCAGGCCGGCGTGCACATGATCCGCACCAAGATTCCCGGGCGGATCGATGACCGCGGCTCAGATGGATCAATTGGCGATGATCGCCGACGAATTCTGGCGGCGGCAAGGGACACCTGACCACTCGCCAGAACATCCAGTATCATTTTGTTCCGCTGCCGCAGGTGTCGGATTTGCTGCACCGGCTGGCGGATTTTCGACTGACCACGCGCGAGGCCTGCTACAACACGGTTCGCAACGTGACCGCCTGCCCGCTCAGCGGTCTGCTGGCGGACGAAGTATTCGACGTCCATCCTTACGCGCAGAAAGTGGCGTTCGCGTTCCTGCACAAAGATCTCACCGACAGCATGCCGCGCAAGTTCAAGATCGCATTTTCGGGCTGCAAGGAAGACTGCATGCTGGGCGCGATCCACGATATCGGGCTGCGCGCGGTGATGCGCGACGGCCAGCGCGGATTCCGGATGCTGGTGGGGGGCGGATTGGGTCCGCTGCCGGTGGAGGCGCACGTTCTGGACGAGTTCGTGCCGGTGGAGAATCTGGTCAGCCGCTGCGAGGCGGTGCTGCGGCTGTTCAACGCGCACGGAAATCGCAAGAACAAGAACAAGGCGCGCTTGAAGTTCGTGGTTCGCGAGCGCGGCTGGGAGTGGGTGAAGGAAGAGATCGAGAAGAACTACCAGGAAATCCTGGCCAATGGCGGTATTGCGACACCGGAGGTGGTCCCGGACGGTTTTGGTGGTTTTCAATCATCACCACCACCGCTCGGGACCGGCGCGGAACTGCCGCCCGTGCTCGGATCGAACGGCGGCATTGCCAACCCGGCTTACGAGCGGTGGCTCGAGACCAATATCCGGGAGCAGAAGCAGACCGGGTACGCCATGGTTACCGTCAAGGTGCCGCAAGGGCAACCTGACGGGCAGGTCAGATGCACGAATTGGCACACTTAGCCCGCAGCGCCGGCGATGGGTTATTGCGGGTGACGGTGGATCAGAACCTTGTGTTAGCTTACATACCCCTGCGAGCCCTGCCACAGGTTTACAAGGCGCTGGAGCGGGTTGGGCTTGGCGGATGGCGGAGCGCATCAGATCGAGGACGTGATCACTTGTCCGGGAGCTTACAGTTGCAATCTGGCGCTGACCAAGTCCATGAACCTGGGCGCGGCGCTGGCGGGGGTGGTGAAGGATTATACGGATCCGCTGGTTCGCGGGCTGAAGATCAGGATCAGCGGCTGCCCGAACTCCTGCGGGCAGCATTGGATCGGCGACATTGGCTTTTACGGCAACGCGCGCAAGATCGACGGCAAGGAAGTGCCGTATTATCTGATGCTGCTGGGCGGCGGCTATGACGCGTGGCGGCGTGATGCGGTTCGGCGTGGCGATGCAGAGCATTCCGGCCCGGTTGGCGCCGGAGGCGGTGCGGCGCGTGTTAAATCATTACATGGCGAATCGGCAGGATGGGGAGAGCTTCCGCGAGTATGTGCTGCGGCACAAAGTGGAGACTTTCCGCGGGATGACGAACGATCTGGTGAAGCCGCCGGAGCTGGCTCCGGAGATGTATCGGGACTGGGGCGACGACATGGAGTACTCGCTGCAGTTGGGCCGCGGGGAGTGCGCCAGCTAATCGCTAGCCTTGGGTAGCGGCCCAGTTACCGCTCCACTCTTGGTGCGCGGCGATCGCGAAACCGAACCTGGGTACTGCGACACAGCTGCTTTACGCTCGTTTGGAAGAGCGGGCGCTCTGGGTCTTGGCGGCTTCGATAAAGGCGCCATTGGCCAGGGCAAAGGCCGGGATGGAGATGGAGCGATCCACCAGATCCGCCATGGCATGAACGGCCAGGCCTTCGGCTTCCTTGATGAAGGTCAAGGCACAGGTGTCGGAGTCGAAATCGACATTGACACAATCTCCGCCGCGCACCTGATCGGTAGCGATCAAGTTGGACATGGGCTGGACAAGCAGGCGCTCGATAGCGCGCTTCAGATGCCGTGCGCCGTACTTCAGATCGGTTCCTTCCTTCAGCAGGAAGTCCCGCGCTTCGTCGGTGGTTTTGAAGACGAAGGATTTCTCGGGCGACGTGTTGAAGATGCGCTGCTGGACCATGTTCAACTCGATGTCCAGGATCTTTCTCAGTTCGTTGGTGCCAAGCGGCTTGAAGGTGACGATCTTGTCGAGCCGGTTGATGAACTCGGGCGTGAACTTGCGCCGCGCGGCTTCGGCGCCACTGCGCATGATTTTTCCGTTCAGCTTTTCGTCCACGGTTCCGTTTTGGGATTGCCGGGCGCATTCGCCCGCGTTGAAACCCAGCCTGGGATTGATGAGCGCGCTCATTTCGGTGGCGCCCAGGTTGCTGGTCATGAAGATCAGCGCGCGGGAGAAATCCACTTTGCGGTTGTCGCCCAGGGTGAGCGTTCCCTTGTCGAGAATGCCCAGCAATAAATTCCAAAGCGCGTCACTGGCTTTTTCGATTTCGTCGAACAGCACGAAGCTCAGCTTGCAGCGCGTCGGTGTGATATTGGTTCAGCACTTCCTGGCTGAGCAAGCGGATGCGTTTCGCGATGCCCGAGGTATCCGGGAGGCGAGCCGATCAACTTCGCAATCTCGTGGCTGTGCTGGAATTCCGCGCAATCGATCTTGATGACCGCGCGAGGATTGCGCACCAGCGCTTCAGCCGTGGCTTCCACAATGCGCGTTTTGCCGGATCCGGTTGGCCCCAGAAACAGGAAGTTCCCGATGGGACGGCCCGAGGGCGTCATTCCCGTCAGGTTCATCTGATAAATATTGACGATCTGCTGGATAGCTTCATCCTGACCGACGATCATGCGCCGTAAGCTACCCTCCAGGGCTTCTGCATCTCGCCCTGTTCGCGTCGGATCTAAAGGAACATTAACCCGTAGCATTTTCTTCTGGGCCCCTTTCACAACCACTCCGCACTTTCCAAGAGCAAATTGGATGCCATACTTTGGGACCGCTGTAAAAGCCTTACTTTCGTGGCTTTGCTGGTCTGACTTCAACCTGGCTTACCAGAGTCCTTTCCGGCATTCTCAACAACATGAGTACAATCTCCCCAATGTCCTCTGGCGCTATCTTCCAATCGGCTTTCGCTGATCCGCCACTAAATTCTGTATCGACGCTTCCCGGCATAATGTGAGTGACGCGGACGTTGTCATAGCGATGATCCAGCATCATGGCTTCGCTGAATCCGCTCAACCCAAACTTGGAAGCGTTGTAGGCGCGCGCCTCCCGCAAACGCATTCTTTCCCGCCAGGCTGCCTATATTGATGATGTAACCGCCCCCACGACTGCTTCATCCGCGCGAGCGCTTCGCGCGAGCAATAAAACGCTCCCGACAGATTCGTCTCGATGGTCTCGTCTGCCAATCTTCCACCGTGAGTTCCGCCGTGCTTTTCATAATTCCCACGCCCGCATTGTTCACCAGGATATCGGGACCGCCCGTCTTCACTATCGATCCATGCAAACAATGCCGCCACGTCTGTGCTTGCTCTTACATCGGCAACTTTTCCCACCACTTTACGCTGCGACTCGTTGGTGAGCCGCCTTACAGCTTCGTCCACGCCGTCCTGGCTGCGTCCGCATATCGCCACTGTGGCGCCAGCGTCCGCCAATGCATGCGCGATGGCAAAACCGATCCCGCGCGTTGCTCCCGTCACCAGCGCGGTTCGTCCGTTCAAAAAAGTTTCGTTCATGATTCCATCCTACGTTCCATGTGGGTCCACAGGTGGGTACGTCGGGCCAGCGTACTACCCGCAAACGCGCCGCAGAATGCCGGTAAATTGGAGTTATGCACGAGCGCCAAACCCAGCCGGACCGCGCAGCGGGTCGCCATGCGGCGTGCGGCGCATCAAGCTTCTCGATGAACCAAGGGTGTTCGACGATCCGCTGGCGGTGGCCATCGCGGGCGGCGAGACCGAGCGGCCGGCCGATGCCCAGCAGCCCTTCTCGCGAGCGTTGCGGGCGTTCCTCGCGGTCCGCAGCCGCTATGCCGAGGATCAGCTTGCGCAGGCCGTCGAACGCGGCGTTCGCCAGTACGTGGTGCTGGGCGCGGGACTCGACACGTTCGCCTACCGCAATCCTTTCCGATCCGCCGGGCTGCACGTTTTCGAGGTGGATCATCCCGCCACGCAGGAATGGAAGCGCGCCCGATTGCGATGATGCCGGCATCGCGATCCCGCAGCGAACATGACATTCGCGGCGGTGGATTTTGAAACGCAGTCGCTGGATGACGGATTGCTCGCGGCCGGTTTCGAGAGACGAGCAGCCGGCATTCTTTTCCTGGCTGGGCGTGACGCCGTATCTTTCGCGGCCGGCTTTCGACGCCACCATCCAGTTCATCGCGAGCATGCCTGCGGGCAGCGGCGTGGTGTTTGACTTCGCCGATCGAACGGCGGTTTCTGAGCCCGCCGCAGCAGCTGGCGCTGGACGCGATGGCTGCGCGAGTGGCTCGCGCCGGTGAACCTTTTCAATTGTTCTTCGATCCGGCGGCGCTCGGCGAGCGATCTGGCACGGCTCGGGATTTGGGAGCATCGAAGATCTCAACGGCGACGAGATCAACGCGCGCTATTTCGCCGGGACGCTCGGATGGCCTGGCGGTTTCCGGCGGCGGCCATTTGCTGGGCTGCTTGGGTATCCTAAGTTCATGAACACCACCCGACCTTCGCTATCCCGTCGGCGAGTTCCGCTTTCCCGAGTCGGTCAGCGCGCCACGAACTCGCGGTGTTCATCGATCAGATTGCCGAGACTCCGGCGCGCATGCGCGCGGCGGTCGCCGGTTTGTCGGATTCCGCAGCTCGACACGCCTTATCGCCCCGGAGGCTGGACCGTTCGGCAGCTCGCGCACCACGTTCCCGACAGCCACATGAACAGCTATGTGCGGTTTCGTCTGGCTTTGACCGAAGACGAGCCGGTGATCAAGCCGTATGAAGAAGCGCGCTGGGCAGAGCTTCCCGATGCCCGCAGCATGCCCGTGGAACCATCGCTCGTGTTGCTGGAATCACTGCACGCGCGCTGGGTGCCGTTGCTGCGGTCGCTGTCGGACGCCGAGTGGAAACGCAGCTTCCGGCATCCGGAGCTGGGGCTGGTCAGTTTGGAAAAGAATGCCGCGCTGTACGCCTGGCACGGACGCCACCACGTGGCGCACATCACCGCGCTGCGCGAGCGGATGGGCTGGTAATTAGCACTACGACGCGGCGTACACGGCGCGCTCGAAATCGCCTAGCACCGCGATGGCTTCTTTGTCGGCGAACGGAAGAAACTGCATCATGATTACGCCGGCCACGCCCTTGCGGCGGATCGATCCAGAAATAGGTGTTCGCCACGCCGGCCCAGGCCAGGCTGCCGGCCGAACGGCCGCCTTCGTAGGCTGTCGAGTTGATCAGGAAGCCGAAGCCGAATCCATCTTTGAAGCCGGGATGAAAATCGACGTCGCTCGAGATGTCCGGCCGCGCGGTCTTCAATTTTCCCGCGCTCAAATCGCCGGTCTGGATGGTGGCCATCATGTCCACTGGTTTTGGGCTGCAGGATCTCCTCGCCGCCCGGACCGCGCCCGCGCCGCAGGATCATTTGCGTGAAGCGCACGTAATCGCGGGCGGTGGAGTAAAGTCCGCCGCCGCCGTTGTACGCTTTGGGAGGCGGGGGCAAGGCGCGCGGATCTTCCTTGAGCGTGCCATCCGTTCGCCCCGGCGATATTCGCTCACCATGCGATCGAACTTCGCGGCGCGGCACCAGGAAGCTGGTGTCGTGCATGCCTAGCGGCTTCAGGATGTTCTTCTGGAAATATTGCTCCAGCGTCAAGCCGCTCACCGTTTCCACTAAGCGGCCGCTCCAGTCGGCACTGGTTCCATACTGCCAGCGCGATCCTGGTTCGAACATTAGGGGAGTCAGCGGCGCGACGGTTCCTAACGGCATGCTGGTGCCGGTCACCTTCTCATAGCGCAGCATGTCGGCGAACCAGGTGTCGTAGACGAAGCCGGAGGTATGGGTGAGCAGCGTCCGCAGCGTAACCGGTTTGGTGGCTGGTTTCAGGATCGGCTTGCCGGTATGCGGATCGAAGCCGTGCAGCACCTGCAGCGTTCCCAGTTCCTTGATGTAGGTGGACGCCGGTTCATCCAGCTTCAGCTTGCCCTGTTCCACCAATTGCATGGCGGCGACGGAGGTGACCGGTTTGGTCATGGACGCGATCATGAAGATGCAGTCGGCGTTGACATCAATGCCGGAGGCGGAATCGCGTTTGCCGAACGCTCCCGAATAAGTGGTCTTATCGCGAGTGGCGGCCATGGCGACGCAGGCCGGGATTTTGTGTTGTTCGAGGGATGACCGCAAGGTCTGGCCGATTCCCTGGTTGCTAGCGCCCCAAACGGCGCGCGGCCGTGCGGTCAGAGCGAGCAGCGCCGCGCTGAATTGTCTCCGGCTGATCTCAGGCATCCCTCTGTCATACCACGACCTGTGCCGGGTTGCTTGTGCGGCGCTATCTTATGAGTATGCCTTCCGTTCTTGAAACCCCGGAAGTCAAGCTGGGCGGCCCCAATGGCGGCGGTCCACGCAATCACGACCCGTACGATCGCGGAGGGGGCGGCGGAGACGATCACGGCAACGACGGGCCGCGGTGTGCCGGGCGCGGGTTTGCTCGCGATGCGATTTCTGCTGGTTTCCATCAGCGCGCTGTTTCGCCACCATCGGCGTGGCTTATTACGAACGCGCGCAGTCGCCCGGGCATTGGCAGCACATTCCTGTGCCGCCGCTGTTGTGGCTGAGCAGCGCGTTGATTCTCGCCAGCAGTTGGACGCTGGAAATTGCGCGCGGCGCTTTGGAGCGCAGGAACAGTCTGCGATATGCGCGGTGGCTGGCGGTGACGGTCGCGATCGGGGCCTCGTTTCTGGCTTCGCAATTGTTTGCGCTGCGGGAACTGGCCAAGCAGGGCTTGTATCTTCGCCACAATCCGCACAGTTCGTTGTTTTACGTGCTCACGGGCGCGCATGGTCTGCACTTGCTGGGAGGGATGATCGCGCTGTTCTGCCTGCTGGTGACAGCGTCGCGGCGGCCGGAAGTGGTGCTGTTCGATTTCCGCCGTCAGAGCGGCCGCACCGCGACGGCGGCCTTGTACTGGCATTTTCTGGCGGGAATCTGGCTGTGCCTGTTTGTGGGTTTGTTGTTCTGGCCGTGATGTTTTGCTGAGGAACTCGCGCAAAACGGAGTGCGGCGCGGGGCGATTCGTGGGCTGATTTGTGCTGCGCGCCGCACCCTTTGCGCTACCTCAGGCACATGCGCCAGGCGTCGCGCCCCGTGCCGTAGTAGCGCTTCACCAGGCGAGTACGCACGAAGCCGTAATCGCGATAGAAGCGCAGCGCTGAAGCATTGGCCGTGCTCACCATCAGCCGCAGGACGCCCTGGCTTTGGGAGCGCAGCCGGGCAACGGTGGCATCCAGGAGAGATCGGGCGATACCCCGCCCGCGATAGCGCGGGTGTACCGCGATGGATTCCAGTTCGGCGCCTCGCCAGTTGACGCGCGCGATACTATAGCCCGCGATCCGGCGGCCTTGCCGGGCTACCAGAAACAGTTCGGGGCTCTCGCGCCAATATTCGATAAACGATTCGGCCGGCCAGGCGTCTTTACCGAACGAGTCACGCTCAATGGCAACGATGCGGCCAAGGTTGCGGCGCTCGAAAGGGCGGACGTCGATATCGGCATCCCGCATCTAGCGCGCGAGCCACCAGCGGCGCGCCGCCACAACAGTCCAGACCGCCTCGACGCAGCCGAATGGCCAAGCCCCCTGCAGGAATCCGTAGGTGGATCCCAATGCGCAGGAGAAGGAAAAACCCAGGATGAACCAGGCGCTGCGGCTTTCGAGCGCGTAACAGAGGAGCATCGCCGAAACGGCAAACAAGCCGAACAGAGAAAGAGGACTCACGCACTTCCCAGACTAGCGTAAGCGCGATAAAGAAACCGTTAAGTCCGAATAAAGAAAATGTAAAGAAGACGCGCGCCGGCCGCTTGTCATGGACATCCAAAATACATGCAGCCGAATACAACAATTCGTCCTCAACGTCGAGATAAGTGCCGACGATTCAGATAGCCTTCCCAGCAGGCCGCCTGTGATTAGCTGGTCGCCATCGGGAAGAGTGCTTATCGCAGGCGAGGACCTTATCAACGTCGAAACTGGTTCAAAGTGCACTATCCCCAAGCTAGGTTTCGCAGGATGGCTCTCTTCGAATGAAGCAGTGGCGTATGGAAGAGGTAAACCTAGCAGGCTGGAGTTCTTTGATTCCAAGTGTAATGGCAAGAGTACTTGGAATCTCGGCGGCACGGAGTGGCACCTGCTTGACGTTTCAGCGGACCGCGGCTTGATCGCGATGCTGCAAGCGACGGGCACAGCCCGAAAGTACTCCGCAGATCTGGTTGTAGCCGACACGGCTAGCAGAAAGATCATTCAGCGCTGGCCAGAGCTTGAGACGGGCTACATTGCCCGCTTTGCCGATTCTGGGAAAATTCTCTGCGCAGGCAAGGGTGGGGATCATTCTGCGCCGCCCGAGATTGATCCGCGGTGCATGGACGTCGACAGTGGCGGACTGATTGCCCAAGCCAAGGACATCACTGCGCCATATGGAGTTTTCGATACTTCGAAGCCGACACCGTTCTAAAACGACGGGTCGTGAGGGATATCAAAGACAATGTGGAGCTCGCTTCGTGGAAGCCGAAGATGCAATTGTACGACGTTGGTGGCCCAAAACCGATAGAGCGAGCCTATATGTTCGCGCTCTCGCCGGACGGCAACCTTATCGAAGGCGGTAGCGGCACTTTAACGTTGTATAAACTTGAGGCAGGATCGGGGGATCTGGCGGCCACTCCTTTGCGAACGCTCTTTGGCTTCGAGCGATAATCATCGGTCCATGGTGCGACCGGGCCACCCATCGCACCTCAGGATTTAACAAAATGCGTCAATGGAAATCATTCCGAGCGGTTTGGCTGGTTACCGGGCACCCGACGCCCGTTCGAATGCCTGAACGAGTGGCGGAACGGGCTACCTTATAGGAAGACCCATTGGCACTCGTGGTATTTGAATCCGATACATCGGCAGTCCGTCCAGGCGAAGAAGTCGATCGGGCGGCACTGGCGGATTACTTGCGCGCGAACTTGCCCGGGGGCGCGGCTGGTCTCGAGGTGGAACAATTTCCGCATGGCCATTCCAACCTGGTCTATTTGATTCGAACAGAGGGCCGCGAATATGTTCTGAGGCGTCCGCCGCTCGGGCCGCTCGCTCCGAAAGCGCATGACATGGCGCGCGAATTCCGGGTGCTTCACGCGCTCCATTCGTACTTTCCCGAAGCGCCGCGGGTGTTTGTGCTGTGCGAAGATCCGTCGGTCATCGGGGGCACCTTCTTCTTGATGGAGCGGCGCCATGGATTCGTGATTCGAGATGCGGTGCCCGAAAAACTCGCCGCGATCCCGGATTATCCGCGGCGTGTGAGCGAGGCCTTCATCGATTGCCTGGTGCGGCTGCATTCGATCGATGTTTCACAGCCCGCGCTCAGTGCGCTGGGCAAACCCCAGGGCTTCGTGGAGCGGCAGGTGCGGGGATGGACGGAACGATGGAATCGCGCCAAAACCGAGGAGGCGCCGGACATGGACCACATCGTCCGATGGCTGCACGATGCTTTGCCGCCTTCGGTGGACGTAACTCTGGTGCATAACGACTACAAGCTCGACAATGTGATGCTGCGGCCCGACGGCGGCCGCGTGGAAGCAGTGCTCGACTGGGAAATGGCGACCATCGGAGATCCGCTAGCCGACCTGGGCCTAACGATGTGTTACTGGACGTGGGCCAGCGTGGCGGCCGAAGACGATCCGCATCCCGCGACGCCCAACGTGACCGCGCAACCCGGCTGGCACACGCGCGATCAGTTTCTGCAAAGATATGCGGAGCGAACCGGGCGCGACCTGACTCACATCCGGTATCACGAAATTCTGGGGATTTTCAAGCTGGCCGTGATTCTGCAACAGATCTACTATCGTTTTCACCAAGGCCAGACGCGCGATGAGCGCTTTCGTACGTTTGACCGCCGAGTGCGCGGGCTAATCCGGGTGGCGGCCTCGTTCGTCGAACAGGAGTCGCGAGTATGAGCCGCGTCTATCTGGTGCGGCATGGCCAGGCGGGCACTCGCGAAGCCTACGATTCGCTGTCCAAGTTGGGGCGGCGGCAGGCGAGATTGCTGGGTGAATATTTCGTCTCCGAAGGAATTCAGTTTGCGGCGGCGTATTCCGGAGCGTTGGTGCGGCAGCAGGAGACCGCATGCGAAGTGAGCGCTGTGTATGGCGAAGCGGGCGTCCGCTTCCCGGAGATTGTGCGCGAACATGGCTGGAATGAGTTTGATCTCACGGACGTTTATCGCGCGCTGGCGCCCCGGTTGTGCGCCGAGGATCCCGAATTTGAACGGCAGTATCAGGAACTGGTGGCGCAGGCGCGCGCGGCCGCCGAGCAACCCGAGGCGAGCGTCAATCGCCGCTGGCTGCCGTGCGATGTCCAGGTGGTGCGGGCCTGGATTCGCGGCCAGCATGCCTACGATGGTGAAAGCTGGCAAGCGTTTCGTGAGCGGGTTATCGGATGCCGATTGAGGCTCGATCCAGCGGAGCGCGATGCCAACATCGTGGTGTTTACATCGGCGACCCCAATCGGAATTTGGACAGCGCTGGCCATGGAAATTCATGATGAGCGAGCGATGCGTCTGGCGGGCGTGCTGCACAACACTTCCTGCACCGTAGTGCGGCTGCACGGCGGCGAACTGCGGCTGCATTCCTTCAATGCCATTCCGCACTTGAGCGAGCCTGGACTTCGCACCTACCGGTAAAACGATATAGGGAGAACGATGGATTTCGAATTCTCACCCAAGGTCAAGGTTCTTCAGAAGCGCCTGGCCGCGTTCATGGAAGAGCACATTTACCCCGGCGAAGCGAAGTACCAGGAACACTGCGATGGACCGAATAAGTGGCAACCGGTTCCGGTGATCGAAGAGTTGAAGCCGAAGGCACGCGCCGCAGGACTGTGGAATCTTTTTCTGCCAGCGAGCGAACACGGCGCGAGATTAACGAACCTGGAGTACGCTCCCTTATGCGAAATCATGGGCCGCTCGGCCATCGGTCCGGAAGTGTTCAATTGTTCAGCACCAGATACCGGGAACATGGAAGTTCTGGAACGTTACGGTTCGCCTGAATTGAAGGAGCGATGGCTCAAGCCGCTGCTTACGGGGGAGATTCGCTCCTGCTTCGCGATGACGGAGCCGGAGGTGGCGTCTTCCGATGCCACCAACATCGAATCCAGCATCGTGCGCGATGGCGGCCACTATGTGATCAACGGACGCAAGTGGTGGACTTCCGGCGCCGGCGATCCGCGCTGCAAAGTGGCCATCTTCATGGGCAAAACGGACCCGTCGGCGGCCAGGCACAAGCAGCAATCCATGATCGTGGTGCCAATGGACGCGCCGGGCGTAACCATCCAGCGCTTGCTCACTGTTTTCGGATACGATCATGCTCCGCACGGCCACGGCGAGGTGTTGTTTGATAATGTGCGCGTGCCCGCCGGCAATCTTTTGCTCGGCGAAGGGCGCGGTTTTGAAATCGCGCAAGGCCGGCTGGGCCCGGGCCGCATTCATCACTGCATGCGATTGATTGGCGTGGCGGAGCGCTCGTTGGAATCCATGTGCCGGCGAGTGAAGTCGCGGGTAGCTTTCGGACGCGCGTTGTCGGAGCAAGGGACCATCCGCGCGGACATCGCGGCGTCCCGGATGGAAATCGAACAAGCGCGGCTGCTGACATTGAAGGCGGCGTACATGATGGACACGGCCGGGAATAAAGCGGCGCGGGCGGAGATCGCGATGATCAAAGTGATTGCTCCTAACGTCGCCCTGAGGGTTCTGGATCGGGCTATCCAGGCGCACGGCGGCGCGGGCGTCTCACAAGATTTTCCTCTGGCGTGGGCGTGGGCCAATGCGCGGACGCTGCGGCTGGCGGATGGTCCGGATGAAGTGCATCGGGAAGCCATCGCGAAATACGAGCTCGCAAAGCCCTCAAACTAATTGCGCCTTCAACATGGAATAGGAATGCGCCGGGAAGCTGTAAGTGAACTTGTGTCCATCCGCTTTTCCCATTCGCCTCATCGTCTTCACGGTCGTGGAGCCAAAATCATTCTGCGATTTAACGTCGGGTCCGTTCACTTCAGAAATCTCAACCGGTCCCGCGAATGTTTTGTCTTCTAATTCCAGATCCGCGGGCATCGCTTCGGTGGGGTGACGATTCACCACGTTCAGAACCAGCGCGCCGTTATCCCAGGCCGCGGAGGCATCCAGATACGAAACCTGGCCGAAGCGGCGATTCGGATACATAGGCGCATCCACAAACAGCTCCAGCGCCTGGCCTTTCGAATTGCCGGCGAAGAGCTGCAAGGGATAGTAAATGGTCTGCAGAAAGATGCCTTGCTCACTACTGAAAATGGGCGCAATCACGTTCACCAATTGCGCCATGTTGGCCATCTTGATGATGTGCGCGTGATTCACGAAGGAGTTGAGGAACGTGGCCACTACCAGCGCATCCTCCAAGTTGTAGCGCTCCTCCAGAATATTGCGGCCGCGCTGGCTGGGTCCGCGGGCGCGATACCACACGTTCCATTCGTCCCACGCGATGTAGATTTTGCGACGCGGAGTCAGGCCGGAGAGCGCCGCGTCGATCACGCCCTCGGTGGTCTTGATGCGCTCGTCCAGCGTCATGGAACTGGCCAGGAAATCGCCAAAATCGTTGGCTGCGTTCCCGACGTACAAATGGAGTGACAGGTAATCCACCTGCGGCTTCAGATATTCGAGCACGGTCCGATTCCAGCCGATCCAATCGATGCCATTGTTGAAATTCGAGGAACCCGCGGCGATCAGTTTGATGCGGGGGTCGGTCAGCTTCATGAGCTTCGCGGCCTCGAGCGCGAACTTGCCGTAATCGTCGGCTGTGCGGTGTCCCATTTGCCAGGGGCCGTCCATCTCGTTGCCCAGACCCCAGTAGGTGACGTTCCACGGGTCCTGACGCCCGTTCTGCTTGCGCAGGCGCGTGGTCGCGGTGTCCTGCGATGAGTTGCAGTACTCCACCCATTGCTGCGCTTCGGTCCAGGTTCCCGTGCCGAGGTTGGCGCAGAAATACGGCTCGGCGCCGAGCATTTCCAAGTAGTTCATGAACTCGTGGGTGCCGAAGCGGTTGTTCTCTACGGTGCCCCACGCCATTTCGAGCCTGGGCGGCCGGTTGTCGCGCGGACCGATGCCGTCCATCCAGTGATAGTTCGAGGAGAAATTGCCTCCCGGCCAGCGGAGGACCGATACATTCAAGGCCTTGGCCGCGGCTAGCACATCCTTGCGGAATCCATTCGAATCGGAGAGCGGCGACTTCTCGTCAAACACGCCTCCATCAATGCAGCGGCCCAGGTGCTCAATGAAATTTCGGCTCTGCGCAGGAATCTGTGGAGGCCCGCATTTTAGGCTGCTTTCCTGAAGACAACAAATTCGGTCTTGGTGGCCGCCATCCGTTGCGCTTTCAGCAGGAGGTAACGGAGGTTCTTATAGCTCCGGCCGCGCCGTAGCAGGCTCTTGATGTTCCCGTTCACCGATTCCACGACTCCCATCGGCACTTTGGTGCGGCAGTAGTTCAGAATCCCTTCCAGGTGATCGACCAACATCTGGGCCAGCTTTTCAAACGGTTTCAACCTTTGCCAGCGCAACTGATCCATCCAGTTGTGCAGATACCGCATCATGGCGCCTTCGTAGCGATAGGTCCAGAGACGGTCCAAGCTTTCCTTTAACAGATACGCCTTCAGGACCCGCCGGTTGAGCGCGAACAGCTTGTTCAACTGCTGTTTCTTGCCGGTCTCCAGGTTGACCCATCGGCTCAGCAATAGCCAACGCTTGCCCTTCACCACATTCCTCATCCGTCCACCCTTGCGGAAGAACTCCGCCCTTCGCACTTCATCCACCGCCTTGTTGGCGTGTTGCATGATGTGGAACTTGTCATAGATGATCTGGCAGTTGGGCGCCCATTGCTCGATGCTCAACCGATAGGGCTTCCACATATCCAAACAGGCCGCCTGAATCCCGCGCCGCTGCTGGGCGCTGAGCTCGGTCTGAAAGAATCCATCCAAGGTCTCCTTCTTCCTTTCCTGGCCGAACCACAAGGGTTCGCCGGTTTCCAGGTTGCACACCACGCTGAGAAACTTCTGTTTCTTTCCCAGATAGATTTCATCGACGCCCATCTGACGCAAAGCGGGTTTCCTTCGCGCCGCATTCCACCGCTCCAGATATCTCAGATCGATCGCCCGCACGGTGCTGGCGGGCAACCCGAACTGGCGTGCCACCTGTCTGGCCGAGGCCATTTCGCATGCTAATCCTACGGCGTCTTCAAACCTCTTAGAAAATGGCGCCTTGCTCGGCAGCAGTGGCACCTTCTCGCGCTTCACACCGCAGTCCGGGCACTTCACCCGGTAAATCTCGATGAACACCGTCGCCGTAAACGCGCTCCAGGGAAGATCCCGCACCGCCCGCTCGCTGGTGTCGTACAGTTCGCTGAACTTCCGGCCGCAACCGGAGCACTCGATCTTTCGATTTCCTCGCTTGCGCCGTATCCACAGTTTCAGCGTCTTCGCTTTTTCGTCAATCTCATGTTGATAGACCTGGTATCCCGGCCAAGCCAAGATCCTGGTGAACTCGTTATCCGTCGGCAAACTGCGAGTTTAGCCCAAGTTCAGCAATTCCGGCACTTCCCACGAATTCCTGCGCAGAGCCGAAATTTCCATAGATCTTGGGGTCGATGTCGCCGATCACGCGCTCGGTATCGACCTTGATGCGCGCGTGTAACGGAGCCGGCTGAGCGCGCGCGACAATCCAGGGGGCAGCGGCCAGCGCGGCGGCAAAGGAACGCCGGGACAACTTGGTTCCGGTCTCCACGCGCGGGTTTGTCCGTGACCTCATTCCTGATTCGAAGCTTATTATATGCCTGCGCCGTTAGATTAGCTGATACACTGGCATTCGTTTCGGAAGGAGTGCAGCATGAAATTCGATCGTACTTTAGGCTCGTCCGGCGTTACGCGCCGCTCCACTTTCACCACGGCTGGCTTCGGTTTGGCCGCAATGGCAGGCATGCAAATCCGAGCCGATGCCGCTGAACTGACTCCGGCCGAAAAGGCCAATGTTCAAGTGGTGAACGATTTCTGCGCGGCCTGGCCGAGCCATGACGTCGATCGAATTATGTCGTTCTTTGCGGAAGATTGTGCTTATCGCATGAGCGAGACTCAGCAACCAAATAAAGGCCGGCAAGCTGTGCTGGACCGCATTAAATCGTTCGTCGATAATGTCCAAGGGTTCGAGGTGATGGAGACTTTAGCGAAAGGCCCAATGGTGTTTAACGAGCGGCATGACCATTTCACGGGCCTTCCCCTTAAGACGTGGCATGGGGTTGGCGTGTTCTTCCTGAAAGACGGAAAGATCGTTGAGTGGTACGACTACACGATTTCGATCGACCGCGCCTAAGCTACGGTTAAGGCGCAACACATCGGAAATTAGCGGCTTCGTCGATACTGCCTTGACCTGAATAGCGCGCCACTTGCGGATACGGACAGAGCGGGCGCGTACGCACCACCTGATTATTCACCACCCGGCTTGCGATCATGGATTCCGGCGCCGTCCCTTTCTCCACCCAGTCGATCATCGCCGTCATTCCGTCGTGGCGATCCGGCCCGATGCCGCCGCCGCAGTGCCCCATACCCGGAGCCATAAAAAGGCGAAAGAACCCCGCTGTGTCCGGACCGTTCTTGGCGGCAGCCTGCTCGTAGTAATTCACTCCCGCCATGGGCTGCAGGATGGTGTCCGCCCATCCATACGTCATCAACAGCTTTCCACCGCGCTTTCTGAACTTCGACAAGTCAGGGTTCTTGGCGTCGGCCAGCTTGCTCCAGTCGTCAAGCACATGAAGGTCGCGATCGAAATCGAACAGGTGGTAATCGTAGTCGGGCTTGGGAGGCTTCGGGGCCAGATATTGGATCACGCCCTCCGCCAGATTGAAATCCGCGGGTTTCCGGTCCGGTTGTGCGGCGACGATCACGTTCAGCCACGCGCTTCCGGTTCCGCCGCCGAAGAGGCTGGGCACCACTGCTTCGCTGCCCGGCATGAACCCGGGAAAGAAAGGTTTACCGTTGCTGACAGGTCCGCTGTACACTTTGGCGATGGCCGCCGCCTCCGGCGCCGTCAGGCAGTCCGAGCCGTCCGAACCGGCGGTGCAGGCCGGGACGTCGCGCGCCGGATCGAAATCGCACTTCCGGGGATCGTCGATCAGCCCATCCTTCAGGCCGTCGATTGCATCGCATTTCTCCATCACCTTGCCGGCCACCAGCGCGAGCTTGGCGGGCGTAAGGGATACCGTGCTTACGGCTCTTTGATTCCAGATCGCGCCCACCGTAAAGCCGGTCTGATCCACCCAGGGCGAGTTGGCGATGACGCCATCGAAATCGTCGGGGTAGCGTTCCGCCTCGATCAGACCCTGGCGTCCTCCGTTCGAGCAGGAATCCCAGTAGGCGCGAGAGATCGATTTACCGTAATATTCCTTCGTGATGTCCTTTGCGGTTTTGGCCGTGAGATGGACGGCGCGGTAGGCGTAGTCGACCGCTTTTTGTGGATTGCTCAGGACGAAAGTTGCGCCGGGCTCCTTGCGTGAGTCGTGGCCGGTGTTGGTTTGAGCGAACGCAAACCCGAGCTTCAGGGCTTCGTTACGCTGCACCACGCGGCCGGGATTATCCAACGCGTCGCCCGCGAAACCGCCATTGCCGATCATGTAAAATCGTCCGTTCCAATTGGCTGGAAGGCTGACCTCGAAAGCGATCTCGGGAGCAAGCAGGCCCGTGACGTGGCAATAGGCCGGCGTCTCGCCAGCGGCCGGCGCCGCCACAGCCGTGATCTGAACCAGATCTTTCGATTTGAACTTGCCGAGTTCGTCGCACCCTTTGCGCGCCACTATGCCGGCCTTGGAGTAATCCACGAGCGCGGCTTTCACGTTTGCGAAATCCTGCGCGCGGCCCGGCGCCGTGAACAGCGTCAGCAGCGCAATGCAAAGCGCGGCGATCGGGGCTGGATGGTTCTGCTTTTGCGTGTCGGTCATGTCGTGATCCTTTGTCGAAGTCGTGATTCTATCTCAAGCTGGCCACCCACTAGAGTACGCCCGCGTCGTAAACCACTTGTCCATTTACGATGGTGAGCACGGAACTTATTTTCTTGATGTCGGCATCGGGCGCCGAAAAATAGTCTCGATCCAACACCGCCAGGTCGGCCAATTTGCCCGGCTCAATGGACCCGATCTTGTCTTCCATCCGAAGGAACCAACTGTTGTTGCGCGTGAACAGGCGGAGCGCCTCGGCGCGCGTGAGATGCTGGCCGGGGTTCACCTGATCGCCGAACGAATTGAGGCCGGTGACGGCGTAGTAAATGTGCTGCCACGGATTCAGCGGTGCGATATGCACACCATCGCCGTGCATGCCGACCTGAATGCCGTGATCGACAATGGTCCGGAACGGAGGGCCGGCGACCACCTTTGGATCCGATGAAGTCACCCAGCGGAACGCACCCATTTCCACTCCGCAGCCAAGCGCTTGAAGCCGGGTGAGCAGATCGGCGTTGACTTCGGGAACATGGTGGACCACCCAGCGGAGCTTCGTAATGTCGTTTTCGCGGTTGACCGCCTCGTAGGCCTCCACCACCTGCTTCAAACCAGCTAGATTTTGCACGGCATTTTCGTTGCGCCAGCCGGCTTGGCCCACCAGGCGCTGGGCTTCGCTCCAGGCCGCGCCGCTATTGAGTGGCGCCGCCCATTCGCCGATGGCGCCGGTACGCAGCATGTCGTCGCCGAAAAACTGGAATTGGTTGCGGAGGCGTTCGTGCAACTCGGGAAGCCGCGGGTCGGCCTGATTCTGCAGGAAATTCATCTGCAGGCGGATGAAGGTGCGGCCTTCGCTGTGAAGCGCGAGCCACGAATCATACATGCGGTACTGATCCAGGTTGGACAGGATCTGGTTGGGATGCAGCGGGCCGGGCGTGGGGAACAGGACTTGGTCCAGCGCGGTTGTGAGGCCGACGCTGACCGAGTAGCGCATGGCGTCCACGGTGCTGCGTTTCTTATCGTCGAAGGTTTGTATGCGGCGCAGGAGGAAGAGCGCCGAGGCCGATGGACCGCCGCCCGTGAAGCCGGCCGGGGCGATCGCGCCGCTATCGGACACATTGATCTTTTTGATATCCGGATGCACGGGCGGCGCGGCATCGGCAGCGTCGAAAAACTTTTTGCCCAACGTGTTGGTTGCGGCTGGCCCGGTAAAACGCTCGTACAAGAGCACGGGACGATCAGGAACGGCTTCGTCCAGCTCGGCGAGAGTGGGATGGCGGTGTTCGGCCCATTGGTTGGGATGCCAGCCGCCCATGGAGGTGATCCAGGCGCCCTCAGGAACGTCCTTGCGCCGCGCGGCCAGCGCTTCTTGCACTTCGCGAATCGAAGCAGTGTTTTCCAGAATGGTGTGATAGCCGGGACGGTTCGCCAGGCTCACAATGTGGATGTGCGGTTCCACCAGGCCGGGAATGACGGTGTGGCCGTGCAGATCGACGGTGCGAACGGATGGCCCGGCCGCCGGCGGCTCCGCGCCCACGGCACGGAAGCGCCCGTTGCGAATGGTCGCTGTGGTGGCGACGGTGGCGGCTGCGTCCATGGTGTGGATTCGGCCGTTCACGAGCGAAATCGTGATGTCATCGGCGATGATGTCCGCCGGCGCCTGGCCGGGAGCTTGGGCCGTGCTTCCGATCGCAGCCGCGATGCCCGCACTGGCGGTAAGAAAACCGCGGCGCGAAGGTTTGCTTCGATCTTTGTCTTCGATCATCGCCGCCTATTATATGGCGGTGGAAGCGGCGGAGGATACGGGAGGGAATATCTTATCTTCGAATATGCGCGGATCAGGGATTGACTTGAAGGCTCATTTTCATAGACAGTAAGACAGAAGATGAGAGCCCTCAAGATCCCAGCCGCCGTGCTGTTTGCCTTGTTTACCAGCTCGGTCATGTTCGCGCAGTGGCCCAGTTTCCCCACGCCTGGTCCCAGGGCGAAGGACGGCAAAATTGATTTAGCGGCGCCTCCGCCCCGCACGGCTGACGGTAAGCCCGATTTCTCGGGAATATGGGAGCCGGCGCACACCAAAGCGCGCCCTGGAGTGGATTTAAACGGCACGCCGCCGCTGCCGTTCCCGATTCCGACTTCACCGGACGATCCTCCCGTGGCGCAGTTCTTCAACATCGGCGCGGGCTTTAAAGGAGGCATGCTTCCCTTCACGCCTTGGGCGGCGGAGGTGCGGGCCCAGAGAAAAGGGAACAACAACAAGGACAACCCCGATGCGCTGTGTCTGCCGCTAGGTTTGACGCAGCTCCACATGCATCCGCAGCCTCGCAAGATCATACAAACGCCCAACGAAATCGTGATTCTCTATGAGGCGAACGGCAATCTCCGACAGATTTTCACCGACGGCCGGTCAGTGCCGAACGATGATCCCGAGCCCTGGTGGTATGGCTATTCGGCCGGACACTGGGACGGCGACACCCTCGTCGTGGAGACCACTGGATTTCGTGATGACGTGTGGCTGGACGTGGAAGGGAGCCCTTTGACCAGTTCCGGCAAGATTACGGAGCGCTGGCGCCGGCCGAAGTTCGGGTTGATGCAGATCGACATTACAATCGAAGATCCCAAAGCTTACACCAAGCCGTTTACGGTTCGGGTGAACCATCAACTCATGCCGGACACCGACATCATGGAGTTCGTTTGCCAGGATCGAGACGCGGTTCACTACATCGGGAAAGACGCAAAGAAATAGATATCGATGCGCGAGCGCCTATTGCTTGGGGCTCTGAATCAATTCCCACATCAAG
The DNA here is from genome assembly GCA_963713415.1 of Bryobacterales bacterium. Classification (GTDB taxonomy): domain Bacteria; phylum Acidobacteriota; class Terriglobia; order Bryobacterales; family Bryobacteraceae; genus Palsa-89. The sequence continues at coordinate 395,870 of CAVQLV010000005.1, forward strand.
CCGTTGACATCGCGGACGAACACGTTACCCGCACCGCTTGCGCGAACGATGGGTTGGCCGCCGGTGCTGGCCACGGTGCCGCCAGCCTTGGTCCACTGATCGACGGCGGCATGGATGTTGCGCACGACCATCGTGAAAGCGGGCGATCCTGGGTCTTCGGCGCCAGCCACAAGTTTCGCGCGCGGCACGCTGGAATACTCGATCAGCCCGAAGTCTAACGTCGTGCCGGGAATGTTCCCGTGCGTGATTCGCCAATGTGCTTCCGGCAGGCCAATCAATTTGGTTACCACTGGATTGGTTCCCAACGCGCCCGTTGGCCGCGCGTGGAAGCCGATGGCATCGCGGAGGAAAGCGACGGTCTTGGCGGAATCCTCAATGGAAAATTGAACACTGCCGCCGAGAAGCTCGCCGGGCGTAGTCGCAGCGGAGGCGGGCAGCGGATCCGGCTGCTGCAATTCCACGAAGAAGCCATCCGGGTCGCGCACCACGATCTCGCGCAGCTTGCTGTTCGGATTCCCGGTTGGATTGACTGGGGCTCCGCCGATAGTTACGATGGGCGCGCCTGAAGCCTTCACTTTCGCCAGAACCGTTTCGATATCGCGCACCTGTAAAGCCAGAGTGGCCGCGCCGATGTCCTGGATGTTCGGCCGTACGGGCTTGCGCGAGCCGCCGGTGAATTCCGTCAACTCGAAGCCGAAGGCTGCGTTGGGAATTCGAAACGTCGCGCCGCGAAAACTCATGCCTTGAGTCGCCGTGAACTTCGACATTTCTGCGTCGAGCTTTTGCGGCTTTTGTGCCAGAGGATCGCGCGTTCCGTTCAGCGGCAAGCCCAGTACATCGCGATAAAACGGCACCGTCTTATCGAGACTTTCGGCGGTGTGGGCCAGGTTCTGCAAGCGGACGACGGGCGTAGTTTGCGAAAACGCGAGCACGGCAAAAAGACTCGCCGCGGCGCAAACCTTCCCAGGGCTTGTGGATGGCATCCGGAGCATTCCTACCTCGCCTGGGCCCGCGCGGGCGGTGCACCAGAGCGTTCGAACAATTCAAGGTTCATGCCATTCGGATCTTCGACGAAGATGTTGTGAGTGCCGCCGCCGAAGTCCACAATCTGACCGTTGGTGGAAATCAGATTCACGCCCGCCGCCTTCATCTCCTCAACCATCCGGTTCAGATTGATCACTTGAATCGCCATCGCAGGCGCACCGGGATCGCGGACACGCAAGTGGAACTTGGTGCGCGGAACGCCGCGAAACTCGGTGAACTCGACGTAGGCAGGAGGGCCGGGCAGGGTGCCGGTCAGTTTTCGAAATTCTGTTCCCTTCGGCGCGCCCACCAGCTTCAGCATGGCCGGATCTTTCGAGAACGCAGTGGGGCCATTAAGCTCGATGCCCATCATGCCGCTGTAGAACTTCGCCGTAGATTTGGCGCTCTCCATGGTGTAGGCGAGGGAGACGCGATACACATTTCCTTTCGGCGCATCGGGAGGCGGCGCTTGCTGGACCGCCTGGACAAAAAAGCCATCCGGATCGCGCATCAGGATGGAGCGGGCCTTGCCTTCGGCGGTCGAGATCTCAACGGGCTCCCCGCCAGTGGTGACGATGGGCGCATTCGCCTTCTTGGCATTCGCCACAACGGAGTCGATGTCGCGGACGTAGAACACAATACTGCCGGCGCCGGGATCGGTGTATTTGGCTTCCGCCGGCTTCCGTTCCAGACCCTTGAAATGCGTGAGCTCGAACAGCATCTTGCCGGGCAGCCGCATCATCGAAAGACGCAGCGTGACGCCGGGGGCGTTGGTGAGTAGCGGCACGGCCGGGTTCGGAAAATCCTGCAGCGTGCCGTTGAGGCCGAACACCTCGCGGTAAAATGCCAGCGTGGTATCCAAATCCCCGACGGCGTGAATGGCGTGCGAAAGGCTGCGAATCCTGGGCTTGGCTTGATCCCCAGACTCGGTTTGCGCCAAGCCGGCCAAGGCCCCTACAGTCGCGACCGCAACGAAACAAGAGGCAAGCGCGATCCTCATAAATCTCCTTCTAGCCGCAAGACAACCTAACGGCGTTTACACCAGCTTAGAGAGTATATCGCGATGCACGGCAGCGCACCTCAGCGAAACACTAAACTGGTTATTTGAGCAACGCGGCAGGAGCAATCCGGGGCGGTGGCCGTTCTGGCCGAGAAGCCTTCGGTCGCGCGTGATATCGCGAAGGTCCTGGGAGCGACGAGCAAAGGCGAAGGCTACCTGCATGGCAATGGCTACGTGGTTACGTGGGCCATTGGGCATCTGGCGTCGCTCGCGCAGCCGCACGAGATTCATCCGGAGTGGAAGTTCTGGCGGCGCGAGACGCTGCCGATGCTGCCGGAAGCGTGGCCGCTGGTCGTTTACGAAAAGACCAAAGATCAGTTTGAAGTAGTGCGAAAGATTCTGTCTTCGCCGCGCGTGGGGCGCGTGATCTGCGCGACGGACGCCGGGCGCGAAGGCGAGCTGATTTTCCGCTACATCTACGAAGCGGCGGGATGTTCGAAGCCCATTGAGCCGGCTGTGGATCTCCTCGCTTACGCCGGAGGCCATCCGGAAAGGCTTCGACGCGATCAAGCCGGGCGAGGATTACGAGCCGCTGGCAGATGCGGCGCGCGGGCGCAGCCGGGCCGACTGGCTGGTGGGCATGAATCTTTCGCGCGCCTACACGCTCACTTATGGCGACGAACTAAGCGTGGGCCGCGTGCAGACGCCGACGCTCGCGATGGTGGTGGAGCGCGAACTGGCGGTGCGGCGCTTCGTGCCGGAAGATTATCTGGAAGTGGTCGCGACCTTTCGACCCTCGGCGCGGCCACAGGCGGAGGCTTATCAGGGCACCTGGGTGCGTGATGTGGAGGAGATCCAGAAATCCTCCCGGCTTCCAGCCGGATGGCGTGGAAGCCGGTCAGATTGTCGCGCGCGCAAAGACCGGCAGCGCTGCCATTGAATCGGTGAAGGCCGAGACGCAGCGCATGGGTCCGCCGCTTTTGTACGACCTGACCGAGTTGCAGCGGCATGCGAACCGGCTCTTCGGGTTCAGCGCGCAGCACACGCTCGACACGGCGCAGGCGCTCTATGAGCGGCACAAGCTGATCAGTTATCCGCGTACGGACAGCCGGCATCTTTCGCAGGATGTGGCGGACGACGTTGCCTCGGATTGTGCAGACGGTGTCGGGCCCCTATCGGGAACATCTGGCTCCGGGCACTGGCGAGAAGCCGCTGGGGCGCAGGTATGTGGATGATGCGAAGGTCAGCGATCACCACGCCATCATCCCCACCGTGACTTCGCCGGATCGAGTGGATCTCTCTCCGGATGAGCGGAAGATTTACGACCTGGTGTGCCGCCGATTGCTGACCTGCTGGCATGAGGATCATGTGTGGTCGGTGACCACGGTGATTACCGCGATCGCGAACGCCGCGGTGATCGATCGCTATCACTCTTCCGGGAAGGCGATTCAGCAGGTGGGTTGGAAGGTCCTGGACTTCCAGACCGACAGGAAGAAGTCGAGCAGCCGGAAGGCGAAAGGCGGCGAGGAAAGTACGGAGGAGGAGCAACAGGCTTTGCCCGCCGGGCTCGCGCGCGGGCAGGCCCAGGATGTGCTGGATGCCGAGGCGATCCGGAAGAAGACGCGCGCGCCGAAGCGATTCACCGAGGCCACGCTGCTGACCGCGATGGAGACGGCAGGCAAGACGCTGGATGAAAAAGAGCTTTCCGACGCCATGAAGGAATCCGGGTTGGGCACGCCGGCCACGCGCGCTTCCATCATCGAAGTGCTGCTGAAGCGCGAATACATTGTGCGCAACGGGAAGAATCTGGAGGCGACGGATAAGGGCATCCAACTGATTGAGGTGGTGCATCCGGAAGTGAAGAGCCCGGCGATGACGGGGCAATGGGAAGCCTATCTGAAGCGCATTCGAGCGTGGCGAGGCGCAGCTGGAGCCGTTTCTGCACGGCATTGAGGATTACGTGCGGGACGTGATCGGCAAGGTGGGCCGGATCCCCGCGCGCAGCGCACGCGAGTAACGGGGGCGGAAGGGTCGCCGACGCCGAAGCGCCAAGCGCCACCGTTACCGCTGGCACGCCGACGAACGAGTCACTGGATGCGTTGCTGCATCAGCGCATTCGGCTTCGCGGCCTTCCGCGCGAATCAGGAAGAAGTCTGCCGGACCGTGATTGCGGGGCGCGATGCGCTGTTGGTGATGCCGACGGGCGCGGGAAAATCGCTTTGCTACCAACTTGCCCGGGCTGGCGCGCGGCGGGACCACGCTGGTGATCAGTCCGCTGATCGCGCTGATGGAAGACCAGTTTCGAAAGCTGCGGGAACGGGGCTTCGCGGTGGAATGCATCCATTCCGGACGCGACCGCGCGGCTTCCCGCCAGGTTTGTATCGATTACCTGAACGGCAAGCTGCAATTTCTCTTCATCGCGCCCGAACGCCTGCGGGTGCCGCGGTTTCCCGGAGATGCTGGCGAAACGGAAACCAACGCTGATTGCGATCGATGAAGCGCATTGTATTTCGCAATGGGGGCACGATTTCCGGCCCGATTACCGGCTGCTGGGCGGCTATCTGCCGACGCTGCGCCCGGCGCCGGTGATTGCTCTGACAGCCACGGCCACGGCGGTGGTGCAGCACGACATCTGCAAGCAACTGGGTCTCGATCAGCAGGCGAGCTTTATTCACGGTTTTCGGCGATCGAACATTGCGATTGAAGTGGTGGAAACCAGCCCGTCGCAGCGTCCGGACCTGGCGCGCGAGTTGTTGTCCGATCCCGGATCGCCGTCCGGCGATTGTCTATACGCCCAGCCGCAAGCAGGCCGAGAGCGTGGCCGCGTTGCTCGCGCTGGACTTTCCCACCGCGGCGTATCACGCGGGTCTCGATGCCGACCGGCGGCGCCGCGTGCAGGACGGATTCCTCAACGGCAAGCTGGAAGTGATCGTCGCGACGATCGCGTTCGGCATGGGGATCGATAAGGCGAATATCCGGTCCGTGATCCACACCGCGTTGCCCGGGAGCATCGAAGCGTACTACCAGGAGATTGGGCGCGCGGGGCGCGATGGCGAGCCGAGCCGCGCGATCCTGATGCACTCCTACGCGGACCGCCACACGCACGATTTCTTTTTTGAGCGCGATTATCCCGACGTTAAGGTCCTGGACCAGATTTATGCGCGCCTTCGTCGCCGAGCCGCAGCCGCGGGAGTTGATTGAAAAACAGAGCAGGGTCGCGTCCGATGTATTCGAGAAAGCGCTGGAGAAGCTTTGGACGCACGGCGGCGCGATCATCGATGCGGACGACAATCTGAGCCGCGGCAGCGCATGACTGGCGCGATTCCTATATCGCGCAGGGCGAGCAGAAGCAGTCGCAGATTGAAGCGATGATCCGCTATGCGCAGAGCAATCAGTGCCGCATGTCGAGCCTGGTGCGGCACTTCGGCGACACGGCGGACAGCCGGAAGCCCTGCGGCATCTGCGATTTCTGCGCGCCAGAAAGCTGCGTGGCGCAGCAGTTCCGCGATGCGACGGAACGCGAGCAGACTGTGGCGCGCGAGGTCATGAGCGCGCTGCGGAATGAATCGCAAGTCGGTCGGCAAGTTGCACACGGAGTTGTGCGGAAAAAACGGCCTGGACCGCGACGGGTTCGAAGAACTGATCGGCGCGATGGCGCGCTCGGGGCTAGTCCGCCTGGAGGATTCGGTTTTCGAGAAGGACGGGAAACAGATTCCGTTTCGCTATGCGAGTCTTACCGTGGATGCCAGGCACGCAGATGAGGACGCGCCGCTCGAACTGAAGATTCGCGAGTCCGCGGCTTTTTCAGCAATGCCAATCGGAAGGAAGAGCGCGTAAGAAGACGCCGGCAGCGGCGATGAAGCGGCACGAAGAGCGGGAAATGCGCAAGAACTCAGGCGTCGCGGCCAAGCTAAAAGCCTGGCGGCGCGCGTTGGCGGCGAAGCAGAGCGTGCCGGCGTTCCGTATCATGTCGGACCGGGTGCTGCTGGCGATTGCAGAGCGCGAGCCGAAGACAGCCGCGGAGTTACTGGCCATTCCTGGGATTGGAATTAAGCTGGTTGAGAAGTACGCCTCCCAGATTTACCGGATCATGGACGAATCGCGATTGCTGTGACCTAAACGGCTGTTTATCTCGATCGATCAATCTTGCTCGAACACACTTGACACGATGTGCTTTGTGACAATCTCTTCTTCCTGGCATCGGTTCTCACCGTGTCGACCTTGCGTGTGCTGATGGCTGGATCGGCATTGGGGCGCCGCTGGGAGACTACCAGACGGTTGGGCCGGATGCTCGGCTGGTTTGTTGCGGCCTATGCCACCACTCTGATCTTGGTTGCCCTGCTGCTCCCGCGCCGATTCTATTCTCCGGGCGAACGCCGGTGCTTCGACGATTGGTGCGTGGCGGCGACGGACGTGAAACTCGCCGATAGCTCGACTAGCGTGCATTGTCCGGGAGATCACGGCGGCCGCAATTGGATTGCGACCATCGAGGTGTCGAGCGATGCGAAGCGGGTCCGGCAGCACGCCCGTGATGCGCGCGCTGAATTGGAAGATGGGCAGGGAAGGCGCTACCAGCCCTGCGCCGCGGCGCGATCTCTCCAAACCGGGCCGCCGCGATTGCTTTCCGACGAACTCGGACCCGGCGAATCGTATGACGTCTATTTGCCGTTTCGGCTGCCTGCCGGGGAGGTGCCGGCGGGCTTAGTGATGCATCATGGCGATTTCCCAGGGATCTTGATTATCGGCGAAGATCACAGCCTGCTGCACCCCGATGCCTTGCAGCGCCTCGCCGTGGCACAAAGACGATGGAAGTAATCCCCGCATTGCGTCGGAGTCAGGCGAAGCAATGGAGATGGCGCCGGAGTGGCGGAGTAATCATTCTCACCTGACGAGTTGGGAGTCAATCGAACTGATAAGGTGAGCAGTTCGCGATGATGGCGAGTGTCGATTCGCCGTCACGGGCTTTCTAACAACCCCAGAAGCGTATCAACATCGGCCTGACGGCCGGCCCCATTTCGGTGACTCCGCGGGCTGACTCGCGAAGCGAACAGGCGAGGAAGTCCTCCACCGAACCCACGTTACACTAGCATCAGTCCTCCGTTTACTGCCTTGGGAATGAAGATCTCGGCTGCGATCATCACCTACAATGAAGAGCGCAACATTTCACGGGCGCTCGAAAGCTTGCGTTGCTGCGATGAGGTGGTGGTGGTGGACAGCGGATCCACAGACCGCACAGTGGAACTGGCCACCAAGCTGGGCGCGCGGGTGATCGATAGCAACTGGCGCGGCTACGCGGGGCAGAAGAATTACGCGTCCAGCCAGTGCGAGCACGATTGGGTCTTGTCGCTGGACGCCGACGAGGCGCTGAGCGAAGCGTTGGAAGGCGAGATCTGGCAGATCAAGAAGAATGGCCCGGAGTTTGACGCCTACACCATGCCCCGCCTGGCGCAGTATTTGGGACGCTGGATACTGCACTCGGGCTGGTATCCGGACCGCAAGGTGCGCCTGTTCGACCGCCGGCGGTCGAAGTGGGTGGGCGACTTCGTGCACGAGTCCGTGGTGGTGGAAGGCAACGTCGGCCATTTGAAATCCAATATCCTCCACTTCACGTGCAGCTCGCTATCGGAGCATTTGAAGACCATGGACCGCTACACCACGCTGGCGGCCGAACAGCTGGTGGAACAGAAAGCTCCGGTCGGCTGGACGCAGCTCGGCCCTCAACCCGCCCTGGACATTCTTCAAAACCTACGTTCTCCGCCGCGGATTTCTGGACGGCATGGAAGGTCTGGCCATCGCGCACATGGCGGCGCTGTACAATTTCTTGAAGTACGCCAAAGCCAAAAACATGAGCCCGCGAAGGTAACGTCATGAGAAATGCCCGAATCGCCAATCCAGCCGCCATGATCCATCCCACACCCGTTTTCGAGAGGACCCGCGCTTGATGGTAGCCCTGTTGGCCGCATTGTTCGGCCTGCTCATCGGCAGTTTCCTGAACGTCTGCATTTATCGCATGCCGCGCGACCTGTCGGTGGTAGCGCCGCGCTCATTTTGTCCGGAGTGCAATCAGACCATCGCCTGGTTCGACAACATCCCGCTGCTCAGTTACGCGCTGCTGGGGGCGCGCTGCCGACGCTGCGGGCATCGCATCCCGCTGCGCTATCCGGTGGTGGAACTGCTGACCGGAGCGATGTTTTTTTGCGCGTTCTGGTTCCTCGGCACGACGCTGGCCGCGGCCAAGTTCTTCGTCTTCGCCGCCATCATGATCGCGCTGATTTTCTCCGATCTCGAAGAGCACATTTTGCCGGATGAATTCACCATTGGAGGGCACGGTGGTGGGGGTCATCTTCGCCGCTTTTGTACCCATGAACGGCGGAATCGTGTTCGTGCTTTTCATGACCGCGAAGCACCAGTGGCTGGTCTCGGTGGGCGATTCCCTGCTGGCGGCAGCGCTCTATTGCGGCGTGTTATGGCTCTTTCGCGAGCTCTACGAGAAGATCCGCCATCGCGAAGGGATGGGGTTGGGCGATGTGAAAATGGCCGCCATGATCGGGGCCTTCCTGGGCATGCAGAGCGCGCTGCTCGCTTTCCTGGTGGGATCTCTGCTGGGCGCCATGATCGGCCTGTGCTACATCTGGTTCACCGGCAAGGACGCATCCACCTACGAGCTGCCCTTCGGCAGTTTTCTTGGCGTGGCCGCGCTGGGCGTGGGTTTCTTCGAAGTATTTTCCATCTGGCACAGCCGCCTGGGCGCGTAGCTTTGCCTGCTATTCTCATCTTCGCGATCACGTACCTGGTGCTCGCCATCGGCCGCCTGCCGGGCTTCCGCATCGACCGGACCGGCGCGGCCATCATCGGCGCCAGCTTCATGGTGGGCGTGAACGCGCTCTCGCTCGACCAGGCGTACCGCGCGATCAATTTCGACACCATCATCCTGCTGTTCGGCATGATGATCGTGGTGGCGAACCTGCAACTGTCGGGCTTCTTCTCTCTGGTAGCGGAGCGCGTGGTGGAGCACGCGCATCGCCCGCTGCTGCTGCTGATCGCAATCGTCGCCGTGGCGGGGCGTCTTCTCGGCGTTCTTCGTCAACGACACCATGTGCCTGGTGCTGACGCCCCTGGTGCTCGAAATCGCCGAAGCGCTGCGGCGCAATCCGGTGCCGTACCTGCTGGCGGTGGCGATGGCGGCCAATATCGGAAGCGTGGCCACCATCACGGGAAATCCGCAAAACATGATGATCGGAAGTTTTTCCGGAATTCCCTACCGGCATTTTGTGGCGGCGCTGGCGCCGGTGGCCGTGGTTGGGTTGGTTCTGGCGGTACTCGCCGTCTTTTTGAGTTATCGCCGCGAATTTTTGACGCCGGGCAAGGTCAACGTGGAGAAGCGCGCATTGCCTGTGGATCGCGGATTGATGTGGAAATCGCTCGCGGTTGCGCTGGCGATGATCGTGATGTTTTTCGTGGGCTGGCCGGTGCCCAAGGTGGCGATTGTGGCCGGCGCCGTGCTGCTGATCACGCGCCGCGTGCGGCCCGAGCAGGTTTATGAGCGCATCGATTGGCCGCTGCTGGTGATGTTCGCCGGGCTGTTCATCGTGATCGCGGGCGTGGAGAAGACGTCGCTCGAAACGGAGCTGGCGGCGCTGGCCGGGCGGCTGCACCTGGACAACACATTCCTGCTCAGCGGATTTGCCGCCGTGCTATCGAACCTGGTGAGCAATGTGCCGGCCGTGCTGGTATTCAAGCCGTTCATCGGGCAGTTGGCGCGACCCGCAGCGGGCCTGGCTGGTGCTGGCGATGGCGTCCACGCTGGCCGGCAATTTGACCGTGGTGGGATCGGTGGCGAATCTGATCGTGATCCAGCAGGCGCGCGACAGAGTCCGGATCGGCTTCTGGGAATATTTTCGCGTGGGCGCGCCGCTGGGAGTGGTCACCATTCTGCTGGGCGCGGCCTGGATCGCGTGGCGAAAGTACTAAGCCATGACACTAAACATTTCCGCATCAGAAATGATCTATCCTGGTGGCGTGATGCCCTGGGTGTCGTTTATTGCTGGAGTGTTGGCCGGCGGCCTGATTGCCGGTCTTTGGATGCGGGCCAAGCTGGCGCGGCTGGAAGCGGCCAGGCAGTTCGCCGAGTCCGGCGCCACCAAACTAGAGGAGACGTTCCAGGCGCTCGCCGACGCCGCGTTGCGGTCCAATCAGAGCGCGTTCCTGGACGCCGCGCGAACCATCGCTCGAAACCACGCGCGCTGAAATGTCGGGCGACCTGGCGCAAAAGCAGACCGCCATCGAAGGCGCTGTGGGGGGCATGGTCCAGCCGCTCGCCGCGTCGCTGGGACGCCTGGAAGCCCACGTCCGCGAGCTGGAGCGTGCGCGCGAGAAGGCTTACGGCAGCCTGGGCGAACAGGTGCAGTCGCTGGCGCGCGAAACCGCGACGCTTTCCACCGCTTTGCGATCGCCGCAAACCCGCGGCCGCTGGGGCGAAGTGACGCTGCGGCGCGTGGCGGAGTTGGCCGGCATGGTTCACAACTGCGATTTTTCCGAACAGGAAACGCGCGAAGGCGACGGCGTGCGCATTCGCCCCGACATGATCGTGCGCCTGCCAGGCGATCGATCGCTGGTGGTGGACGCGAAGGTTCCGCTTCACCGCATATCTGGATGCCGCCGGTGCGCCCGATGAGCAATCGCGCAAAGCCGCGTTGCAACGGCACGGCCAGCAAGTGTCCGAGCACGTCCGGCAGCTTTCGAGCAAACAATATTGGAACCAGTTTCAGCCCGCGCCGGAATTGGTGGTGCTGTTCCTGCCTGGCGATCATTTCTTCAGCGCGGCGCTGGAATGCCGGCCGGATCTGATCGAGGAGGCGCTGGCGAAGAAAGTGGTGATCGCGACGCCGGTGACGCTGATCTCGGTGCTGAAGGGCATCGCTTACGGCTGGAATCAGGAGCAGCTTGCCGAAAACGCCGAGGAGATCCGGCGCGTGGCGTCCGAGATGTATGAGCGCGTGCAATTGGTCCAGGAGCACTATTCGGCCACCGGACGGCTCTTGGAAAAGACCGTGGAGGCTTATAACAGTTCGGTTGGATCGTGGGATTCGCGGCTGGTGCCTTCGCTGCGCAAGATGCGGGAACTGGGTGTGTCGAATGGCGCAGGAACCGGAGGCGCCGGAGCAGATCGATTTGCTGGCGCGCCGGCCGCGCGCAGTGAACGGGTTTTAGGGAGCCCTACGACATGTCGATAATGTCGAAGGTGAATCGCTCCGGCGGCAAGCAGGAAAGCGGCGCGGGGCTGAGGTGCGACCAGGTATCGAATGCGCTGGTGGCAACGCTCGAGTTCAGATAGAACAGAAACTGGTTGGAGAAGCAGGAAATCGGCGGCGGCTGGCGAAAGGTGAGCCGCATGCCGACGGCTTTTTCGAACTCGACGCCTTCGGCTCGGGATCGCCTTGTCTTCCAGCAGCATCACAAAACTGGAGCGCCCGGCATGGGGCCAAACATCGGGCCGCAGCAGGTTACGCAGTTCCAGGCGCGCGCCAAAGGTGATCTCGCACTGCCGGATCCATTCGAGAATGCTGTCGCCCCACTGCCACTGGGTGACGAAGCGAAGATATTGGTCGGCCAGGTTGATGGCCAGATCCATCTTGCGGCGATCCACTTCGAAGTCCGTAACCGGACCATCAAAGGCGGGTGGCGCCATCATGTCTTCGGCGTCGATCAGGTTGTTGGCCATGCCAACCACGCGATCCAGGCGTCTGACGTTGGGGCTGGTGCGAACCAAGAGCGGGGGGAGTTCGTGGGTTTTTTCCCCAGGCACCTCTACGAACTTTCGGTCTCCAACAATATCCATGGTGACGACCTAATCTCCTTATCGACAACCAGGTCGCATAACTTCTACTTTATTGACGCCAATTGTGACTAGCCCGTTACAAAGGGCCGCCGACTGGGGCGCTACCAGCATCATCCTAATGATAAGAACAATTCTGCAAGATTTGTTGACGCTTGTAAAGAGGGTACTGAAAGTACTTCAGATTCCTGCGCTACAATTCGGCTTCATGTATGGATCTTCATGACCTATTGCGACGTCAGCCTGCCGGTGCCGCTGGATCAGGCCTTTACCTATCGGTTGCCCGAGACCATGCAACCGCGCGTGCAGCCGGGCTGCCGCCTTCTGGTTCCATTCGGACCCAGGAAACTCACCGGAATGGTGCTGGCGCTTCGGCCCGGATGCCGCCGAAGGATCGGGCGCCGTCAAGGAGGCCTTGCGGCTGGTGGACGAAGAGCCGGTGCTCGACGCCGGACTGCTCTCGCTGGGCCGTTGGATCGCGCAGTACTACTGTGCGCCCTTGGGCGAAGTGCTGCGCAGCATGACGCCGCTCAGTGGCGAGGTTCGCAAAACCAAGCTTTATTCGCTCACCGACGCGGGCCGCGATACGGCGCGGCAACTGCTGTTGGGCGCGGACGAGCAAGATCCCACGCTTCAAATCCTGAGATTGCTCGAAGCCCGGCCGCTGTCGGCGTCCTACCTGCAAAAGAAATTGCCGAACGCGCTGAATGTGATTCGGTCGCTCGAGAAGAAGGGCTTCGTCGCGATGGAGGATCTGGAAGCGCAGCGCGATCCGTTGCGAGCATCCGCCACCCGGCTGCGCGCAGTCGTGGTTGGCAGCGGCGTCCGCGTCCGGCCCAGGGCCTGAAGCTGACCAAGCGCGAGCGCGAGTTGCACGCGTTCCTGGAACTGCACCCCGGCACGCACAACCTGGAGCAGTTGGAAACATCGGTGAAGGGCGCAAGCCAGGCCGCGCGTTCGCTGGCGCGGCGCAACCTGATCACGCTCGAACCGGAAGCGCCCACCGGCGTCTTCACCACCGATGTCCCGCCCCGAACGCTCAATCCGCATCAGCTGGAAGCGTACCAGCAAATTGAAGCGACGCTGCGCGGCGGCGAGTTTCATACGTTTTTGCTCGAAGGCGTCACCGGCTCGGGGAAAACCGAGGTATACCTGAAGTCGATCGACGCCACCATCGCGCTGGGCCGCAGCGCGTTGCTGCTGGTGCCCGAGATCGCGCTGACGCCCGCGGTGGCCGGCCAATTCTTCCATCGCTTCGGCGATCGCGTCGCAATATCTGCACTCCGCTTTTCACGACGCCGAGCGCGCCGAGCAATGGCGGCGGATTCGCGCGCGGGCTGGCGACCGTGGTGGTGGGCACGCGCTCGGGCGTCTTCGCTCCGGTGCAAAACCTGGGGCTGGTGGTGATCGACGAAGAGCACGACGCCAGCTACAAGCAGGGGGAGACGCCGCGCTATAACGGCCGGGACGTCGCCATCGTTCGCGCGCGCGAAGCCGGAGCCGTGGTGGTGCTGGGATCGGCCACGCCGAGCCTGGAGAGCCGCTACAACGCCGAGCGCGGCAAGTACACGCTGATCAAACTGCCCGAACGGATCGAGCAGCGGCCCATGCCGGACGTCGAAGTGATCGACATGCGGCAGGAGTTCTTGGAGACGCGCAAGCTGGCGACGTTTTCGCGGCGGCTGGTGGAGACCATCGACGAGCGCCTGAAGAGCCACGAGCAGACCATGCTGCTGCTCAACCGGCGCGGGTTTTCGAGCTTCGTGGCGTGCCGCGCGTGCGGCGAGCGCCTGGAGTGCGTCAATTGCGCCGTCACGCTGACCTATCATCGGCGCGACCGCCGCATGCTTTGCCACTACTGCAACTACGCGCAGAAGGTTCCGTCGGTCTGCCCGAAATGCGGCAGCGAGTATCTGAATTTCATCGGCACGGGTTCGGAGAAGGTGGAAGAAGAGCTGCATCGCGATTTTCCCGAGGCGCGGATTGCGCGCATGGATCGCGACACGGTGAGCGGCAAGCGCCACTTCGAGAGCATCCTGCATGGATTTCGCGAAGGCAATTTCGACATTCTGGTGGGCACGCAGATGATCGCGAAGGGCCACGATATTCCGAACGTGACGCTGGTGGGCATCGTGTCGGCCGACGTCGGGCTGGGGCTGCCGGATTTTCGCGCGGCCGAGCGAACGTTTCAATTGCTGACGCAGGCCGCCGGGCGCGCCGGGCGCGGCAACTTGCCCGGCATCGTACTGATTCAGACCATCAATCCGGAGCACTATGCGGTGCGGCTGGCTTCCGAGCAAAATTACGAGGGGTTTTATCAGAAGGAGATTCAATTCCGCAAGCTGATGCGCTATCCGCCGTTCGCCGCGCTGGCGAATGTGCTGGTGCGCAGCCAGAAGCAGGAGGATGCGCTCGCGATGAGCGCCGAGCTGGGCCGCTTGCTCGATCCGGCGCCCGAAGGAATCAAGGTGCTGGGACCGGCGGAGGCGCCGGTGCCGAAGCTGAAGAGCGAATTTCGTTATCAGCTTTTGTTGAAGGCGGCCGATCGCCGGATTCTGAACGCAACGTTGCGCGATTTGCAGCGCTTCGCACGGGAACAGAAATGGCCGGCCACCGCGCTGGTTATCGATGTCGATCCGCTGACGTCTGCTGTGAATCAAGAAACCAAAGTCGCTCCGGTCAGCCCGAGGTGCCGATCCGTTGACCAACATGCCGCTATCCGTTCGGCCTTCATGATCGCAAGCCCGTGAGCATCCGCGAGAGTCAGCTTCTGATCGCCGAATTTCTTGATAATTGATGCGAATCGGGAGTTCGTGAGGAAAGCTGAAGCGGAAGAAACCAGCCGTGTCCCTCGGCGATCACGAGTGCCGACGTGGAAAGCGGCGGTGGATCGGCGAACAGCCGATTGAAACAAAACTCAGTCTTTTGAGCCATAGACCATTTCGTCAACGGAAGCACTCGAAATTGGATCGCCGGACTCCACCATGCCCGCATAGCGCATCCAGGGTGATTCCTGAGCGATGGCAGCCTATCGCGGACCGCCCTTCGCACAAATTCAGCCAGGGAAATTCCCATCGCTTTCGCTTCCTTCTTGGCAAGCGTGTATTCGCGCGTACCGAGGCTCACCTGGGTTCGGATCATGTTGTCACCTTACGCTTCCATGATAACACTGACTGTGACGCCCCGGCGCGACACGCGATAGCGTGCTTACGCGCGGGCCCGGCAGAATGATGCCGGCCAGATTCAGCGGATCGGAGTTGGCCACATCGAGCTGTTCCTCGGGATCTTGAGCCGAGCGGCGGATGGCGCGCAGCAGGTCGAGCGCTTCGGGGCGCGCAAACTGCTCGCCGCTGAATCCCGAGACGAAGCGGCCTCCGCGAATCTCGCCTTGCGCTTCCTTGCGGCGCAGCACGGGCAGCAGATCGCGCCAGGGCGGCGCCAGGCTTTCGCGGGCGAGAAGATCGCGGAACAGCACGCCCCAGCGCGCCAGCAATTGATCGGCGAACGCGAGCGCGCGCGCTTCACTCGTGACGAGCGTTTCCGGAATGCCGCACCAACGCCCAGCGTCCGGCGGCGTGCCGGGGACGTGCAAGTCTTCCCCGCCCTTCTCCGCGCCGGCGCTTGGGATCCACCAGCGAGCGGAGATTTTCAAAACCGTCGGCAGTCACCAGGCCCGCGGCCACCAATTCCCAAAGTCCGTCCTCTACTTCGCTCGCCAAGCGCCCGGTGGCGCGCACCAGATCGGCGAAGAACGAGGCCCCGCGCTGCTCGATCTCGCGTCAGCACTTCGCGCGCAGCGTGCGAAAGCGTGGGCGCCTTCGCGTCAGGATCGCGCGGCGCCAGCCAGTCCGCGCTCTCTCGCAAAAAGATGGCGATGGGCGCAGTGCGAGTGGGCCTCACGCGCCGCGGTTCGGCGGCTTCAAAGGCCGGATGCGGCGACAGGCGCGCCCACATCACTTCGCCGGAAAGGCACAACTCGTCCAGAAACTCGGGCTCATAACGAGCCACGCGGTGCGACAGCACCTCGGCTTCCCAGGCCGCCGCCGAGATTTCGTACCCCTGCAATTGCTTGACGATCTGCAGCGTGCCATCCACGCCGTGCAGGCGGCTGCGCGGATTCAGGTGCTGCCATTGAAACAGAAAGCGTTGAAATTGTGCGGCGGTGACCGGCTCAATTTCGCGGCGAAGCTGGCCCAGCGTCAGGCGATGAATCCGCGCCAGGACGCGCCGGTTGCACCATTCGGTTTCGCCTTCCGCCAGATCGGGAGTGAAGCGGCCGCGCATCACCTGGCCTTCCGATTCCAGCTTCAATAACGCGGCTTCGATTTCGTCGAGCGGAAACGCGAGCGTTCCGGCCAGCGACGCGGCCGTCACCGGTCCGAGCGATTCCATCCAGCCGCGCACGGTCAGCACCACATCGCCGATCAGATGCAGCCGTTCCGTGGCAACCCAAAAGCGTTTGCCCGTCGCGTTCGATTACGCTCGCGCGGCCCGTCACCGTGAGCTGCATGAAAAATTCCCGCCATTCATCACCCCACGCACCCCCGGCAGGCAGCGTGATCAAGCTGAGCAGAGCGTCGTGCAATTCATCGGCATCGCGAACATCGGGCCAGGATTCGGCGGCCACGGTCGCGATCGCCGCTGGATCCAGGATGCCCGGCGCCTCCGGAAGCATCGGTGCGCAAAGTGCGCCGCAACTGAACGGCTCGCGCGCGCCGTTCTTCCAGAGGCGCGTCGTCCAGATAAGCGTACGGATTGGCGTTCAGGATCTCGTGCGAAAAAGGCGACGGCTCGGCATTATCGATGGCCACCTTGCGGATGGCGCCCGATTCCATATCTTCCAGGATTCGCCTGAGGCCGTCCAAATCCATGGCCTCGTGCAGGCAATTGTCGATGGTCTCTTCCACCAGCGGATGATCGGGGATGCGAATCTCGCCAGTCAGATTCTCCGCGCACGCCACTTGATCGGGGAACACGGATGCCAGCAAATCCTCGGCGCGCATGCGCTGGATGGGCGGCGGAACCCTGCGCCCGCCCCGGAAGCGCGGGATGGCCAGCGCACGGGACGCATTCCAGCGCCAGCGCGCGGTGAACATGGGCGCATCCAGCATGGCTTGCGTCAGCACATGCTCCACGGTCTGCGGCTTCAGAAATTCGAACACCAATTCGAGCGGGAAGGCGTGCTGCTCGGTGAGCGAAATGTTGATGCCGTTGTCGGTGGCCGCGGCCTGCAGCTCAAAATTGAACGAGCGGCAGAAGCGCTTGCGCAGCGCCAGTCCCCAAGCCCGATTGATGCGCGATCCGAAAGGCGCGTGGATCACCAGCTGCATCCCGCCGCCTTCATCGAAGAAGCGCTCGGCGACCACGGTCTTCTGAGTCGGCAAGGCGTTGAGCGAAGCCACGCCCGCCAGCACATACGCGACAGCCTGCTTGGCGCCGCCTTCATCGAGCCCGCAATCTTCGATCAGGAATTGCATTGCGCGATCGGTGCCTGATCTGAGTAGCGCGCCGCAATCTCTTCCCGCACATGCCCGACGGCTTCCGAGAGCTCGAACGTCCGGCCGGGCGCTTCGCCATTCCAGAACGGAACCGACGGCGGCGCGCCACGCGCATCCTCCACGCGCACGCGGCCCGGTTCCACGCGCTTGATGCGCCAGGAGCTGGTGCCGAGCAGAAACACATCGCCGGCCAGGCTCTCGACCGCGAAATCTTCATCCACCGTGCCCACCGCCTTGCCGTCTGGCTCGGCGACCACGGAATAGTTCGCGGTGTCGGGGATGGCGCCGCCGGAAGTGATGGCAGCCAGCCGCGCGCCCCTGCGCCCTCGTACCCGTCCGTTCACCTGATCGCGATGCAGGTACGCGCCACTGCGGCCGCGCTGCGTCGAGATACCTTCGGACAGCATTTCGATAATCGCGTCGAAATGCTTGCGATCCAGATCGCGATAAGGATACGTGCCGCGCACCAGCGCGTAAAGATCTTCTTCCTGCCAATCGCGAGCGGCAGTTTCGGCCACAATCTGCTGGGCCAGTATATCGAGCGGCGCTTTGGGGATCTCCAACCGATCCAGCTGTCCGGAACGAATCGATCGAACCAGCGCGGCGCATTCGATCAGCTCGTCGCGCGTGGTGGTGAAGAAACGGCCCTTGGGCTTTGCGCCCACCCAGTGGCCCGACCGGCCCACGCGCTGCAGCGCCACCGCGATCGACCGCGGCGACCCGATCTGGCACACCAGATCCACCGAGCCGATGTCGATCCCCAGCTCGAGCGACGCCGTCGCCACCACCGCCCGCAGTTCGCCGCTCTTCAATCGCGCCTCCGCGTTCAGGCGCAAGGCTCGCGATAGGCTGCCATGATGCGGCAGCACCATGTTCTCGCCCAGACGCTCGGCCAGCGCGTGCGTCACGCGCTCCGATAAGCGGCGCGTGTTCACAAATACCAGCGTGGTCCGATGAGTGAGGATCAGCTCGGCCAGCCGATCGTAGATCTCGGCCCACATTTCGTTGCTCGCCACCGGGCCCAGCTCGTCGCGCGGCACTTCCACCGCCAGTTCCATTTCCCGGCGATGCCCGATGTTGACGATGTGGGCGCGGGGCGAAAGAAATTCGGCCACCTGTTCGATGGGCTTCACCGTCGCCGAAAGGCCGATGCGCTGCGGCCTGGTCTCAGCCAGAGCATCCAATCTGCGCCAGCGACAGCGCCAGATGCGATCCGCGCTTGTCGTCGGCTACCGCATGAATTTCGTCGACGATCACGGTGCGCGTGGTCTTGCAGCATCGCGCGCGACTTCTCCGCGGTCAGCAAAATGTACAGCGATTCCGGCGTAGTCACCAGGATGTGCGGGCGGATGCTTGCCCATCTGCTGGCGCTCGGAAGCCGGCGTGTCTCCAGTCCGAACCGCCGTGCGAATCGGCGCAAAAGGAATTCCGCGGCGGGCGGCCAGCTCCGAGATCTCCGCCAGCGGGATTTCAAGGTTTTTGTGAACGTCGTTACTGAGCGCCTTGAGCGGAGAGACGTAAACAACTTCGGTCTGATTGGAGAGTTCTCCCGTGCGGGCCGCACGTACCAAGCGATCGATACAAATAAGAAAGGCGGCTAATGTTTTGCCGGAGCCGGTGGGAGCGGAGATGAGCACATCGTGCCCTGCCCGGATCTCAGGCCATCCCAGAATCTGCGGTTCGGTGGGACTGCCGAACCGGGTTTGGAACCATTCCACGACCAGGGGATCGAAATCCGCCTGTGACTGTGCTGTAATTCCGGATACCAAGGACACCTGCTATTATTAAACCTCAGGTTCTAGTAATAGGCTACTTGTCGGTTCCGTACTATGCCTATCGGTACTTCTGGAGGTACGGTAGGGTGGATGGCATTCAGGTAGAAGCTTAGATAGTTGGGGAAAGTTGTTGACAGGGTAGATTCTAGCGATGACTATACGGATCATATTCCGATGCTCCCGCTGTGGATCGAGATCGTTCCGTCCATCCTCGAAATGGACGTCAAGGTCGCGATCTTACGCAAGATCGGCCTGGTTCCTCAACGCTGCTTTCTATGCCGTCGCCGGTTTTACGTGTTTCGCCCCGCCTTCCTTCCGGCGTTTCTGAAGGCTTTGGATGCTCCTCCTTTGCAGGGCAATGAATCGGAAGCGACGAGTGTCTTTGCGCTCGAAGATCCGACGCAAAAGCCGTCCGCAAAGCAGCGGCTCGGTTGATCGCGGCGCGCGTGACGGCTCGGCAACGTGTTGCCGTCGCCGGCGATATTCTTGCAATTGTTCCAGCCGGCCGCGCACCATGGCGTCGGTCGGATCCAGTTCGAGCGACTTTTCCAGATTCGTGATCGCGGAGGCGTCATCCACCTTGCGAGTGTACGCAAAACCGAGCAGAGCGTAAGTCTTCGCCGATTGCGGATTGAATTCCAGATTCATCCGGAGTAGCGCGATGGCGTCGTCCGGCCTGCCCTGGACCACTCGCTGGATCATTTCGAGCAGTGCGTCTTCGCTGAAATCATACGTGTCGCGCCCGTAATACTGCTTGCGAAGATCCCGGTACTGCTCCGCCGCAGCCGCGCCGCCTTTTTCGACAACCGTCCGCACGATGATCGCCGAAAGCGGCTGCGGAATCGGGACGCCGCGATGGCAAGTCACGCATTCCACGCGCGCCGCTTCATTCGGCGGTTTCCCGGTTGCGTCCTGAACTTTGGCGTTCAAATCGCGAGTCATCGCCATCATCGCGAGCGCAATGTCCTTTTTCGGCTCCTTCCGGCCGCTGCCACGCGGCGCGGAATGACAGTAATCGCAATGCACCCCCAGCGCTTTCGCGACCTCCTCCATGTTCATGGTCTGCGCCGGCGCAAGCGATGCGGTGGCGAATGCTAAGAACACCCAGGTCCGAATCATTATGATGTTAGACCGCAAGGGTCATCGGCTATGTTCGCTTATTGTACTTCTTCGGCTCGGACCTCGCACAAGAAAGGCATGACCCATCGCGATCTGAAACCCGCGAATATTCTCGTGACCCAAGCCGGGACCAAGGTCAGCATGAAAAACGGGTGGATCTATTTCTGACCTCCACGTGATCCGCGTATACTGACTAGATCGCAGACTCGAAGCCACAACAACTCTCTGAATTGAGGGCAGGAGGGAACAGAAACAGATGCCGCCAGTGAACTCGATGGATCCGTCGACCCAGGCCTTGGAAAGCCGCGTCGCCGTGTTGGAGAAAGCGCTCCAGATCAGCTCCGGCTCCAGTCAAATCGTTCTGGTCGCCGGAGGAAGCAAAATCACCATTACTGACAGCGGAATCGTCCTGGAGACCGCCGGGACAATCGAAATTGACGCCAGAAGCATCGTCCTGTCCGGAAGCGCCAATATTCAGATGACCGCCGGGATCAACACCTCGGTGGTATCTGGGGCGAATCTTCAGATGACCTGTGGCGCCGGCGCAGTGATCACCGCCATGACGGATGCCCTGATCAAAGCCGGGCGGAATCTGAATCTGTCCGCATCGAGCGCGACGCTCACCACGAGTGCAAATGCCCAGATCACCGCAGGCAACGACTTCGTTACTACAGCCGGCGGCAACACCACGGCGACCAGTGGGGCGAATATGCAGATCAAGGCCGGCGGCAACCTGACGATGAAGGCCAATAGGATCCTGCAAAATTAGGACAGCGAAGACCGCGCCGCCTGTGGGTCGGGCGCCGTCTGCTGCGCGGTTCGGAGTTATATATCCGCGGCTGAACTTTCGGGGGCATATCCGCGGCTAAGCCGTTGTACGTCCAAGTGCCTCTCAACTTCCGGGATCGCCCTTCGCGATCCGGCCGGGCCGCCGCCGACGATAGGCTGATCGGGCCGGTGTACCAGACCTCAGATGACCAGGGACGCTGCTAACTATTTGCACATTCCATCGAAGCGAAACGTCTACATCTATCGGAAAGCGGAAGAAGGATAGACGGATGAGATCAGTTGGAATGCCGCTGCTGGTTACAATTGTTGCGACCGCTAACTCGGTGTACGCGCAAACGGCTGTGGCGCATGTACCTGATTGGCAGAACGCGGCTGGAGGGACGATGGCGTTTGAGGTCGCCTCTGTTCACGAGGACAAAGGACCGTTCAAGCCACCTTCGTTTCCGCTGAGTTCTGACCCGTTGTTCCCGGAACCAAATGGACGCTTTCATGCGGATTTCGCGCTGCCGAACTACATTCAATTCGCCTATAAGATATGGCTTACGGGAGAAGAGCGCAGGGCAATGGTAGCTAAACTGCCCGCGTGGGTAGACACGGATCGATTTGATATCGAGGCGACAGCCCCGCTGCATGCGACGAAGGACGAGTACCGTCTGATGATGCAGGCGCTGTTAGCCGAGCGATTTGGCCTGAAGCTGCACTTCGAACAAAGAGAGCGACCGGTGCTCGCCATGGTGCTGGCGAATCCCAGAAGGCCCGGTCCGAAGCTGATTCCGCATGAGCGGGGACAATCTTGCGACGAGAAACCGAAGCCAGACACCTATCCGAAAGAGTGCTACGC
Source organism: Bryobacterales bacterium (assembly GCA_963713415.1). Classification (GTDB taxonomy): domain Bacteria; phylum Acidobacteriota; class Terriglobia; order Bryobacterales; family Bryobacteraceae; genus Palsa-89. The sequence goes on from CAVQLV010000005.1 coordinate 417,750, forward strand.
CTACTCCGCGATGCCCCTCAAGGACGGCTTGCTCCTCTTGGGGTCACGAGCGGCCTCAATGGACCTGATAGCAGATTTTCTGGGGGATGTGGCAGGACGCAGTGGAGAGATTGGCCGTCGTGTTGTGGACCAGACCAGGCTGACAGGGCTGTGGGACTTTACGCTGGAGACCGCATGGCCGACTCAGACGCCTCCACGGGATGCAGCACTAGCAGGTTCGACCATGTTGGAGGCTATCCAGGAGCAGTTGGGAATAAAGCTGAAGCCGACGCGGACTCTCGTTTCAGAGCCCGTTGTGGATCATGTCGAGCGGCCCGGTGAGAATTAGAAGGCTCTAACCGCGTCACTGACCTTGACGTGCCGAGTTGATCTCGCGGGAATGAAAGCGCAAGGTTCGCCCTCAAATGGCGTGTCCTTCATGTCGCGCAAGGATAGGTCGCGCAAGGAACGCCCCGCTCCCACCCCGAGAAAACCCCGTCGGCGCTGAGCAGGCTGCATGAGCGCGATCCCGCCGAAAAGCGCAAATCTCCGTCTCAATACTGTGACGCCGTAGCCTTCACAAATCCGAGTTGACGGGTTGTCGCCTACGGTTTGAAGTGCAACAGCGCTCCAAAAGCGACCCGTTAATCGCCATTGAACAAAGCCTTCGGCAGGTAAAGCCCGGAAGTTGGGGACGTTTCAAGGGGTGATGGTTCCGCCGGGCACTGATTTGTGATGTGGTCACAACGAAAGGAGTTTTGTTGTGACCCTACTTCGACAGCGGATGCTGGAGGACCTCCAGATCCGACATTATTCTCCGACCACGATTCGGCTGTATCTGTACGCCGTCCGGGAGTTTGCCAAGCACTTCGGCAAACCACCCGATCAACTCGGCGCTGAGCACATTCGCAGCTATCAGTTGTTCCTGACCAAGGAAAAGAAGGTGTCGACGTCCACCTACGTGCTGATGGTTTGCGCGTTGCGCTTCTTCTATACCCATACCCTGCACCGTAAGGTCGCTATCGAACGCATTCCGTTCCCCCGGCGCGAACGGAAGCTGCCGTTGATTTTGAGCCGCGAGGAAGTCAAAGCTCTGCTGGAAGCGCCAAGCGATTTGCGCCATCGCGCGATGCTGGCGATTCTCTATGCATCGGGACTGAGAGTCAGTGAAGTCGCTCGTCTCAAAGTTGCCGACATCGACCGCGGCCGCAACGTGCTGTGGGTTCGCTCCGGCAAGGGGAAGAAGGACCGACAGGCGCTGTTGCCGCCGAAGCTGCGCGAACTGCTCCGCTGCTACTGGCGAAGTCGGCGACCGGCGGAATGGCTTTTTCCCGGTGCGCGTCGAGGCCAGCCGATCTCGGTGAAATCGATCTTCATGGCTTGCCGGAAAGCGGCGCGTGCGGCTGGCATCGACAAGTCCGCACGCCTTCGCTACCCACTTACTCGAAGCTGGTGTCAATCTCTGCACCATTCAAGCCCTGCTCGGCCATGCCCGCCTCGAAACGACGGCGCGCTATCTGCAAGTCGCCGACGTGAATGTGCGCGGGACCATTAGTCCGCTGGAAGCGCTCGAGTCACTCCGCCTCCTTCCACCGAAGTGATGCCAGAGCATCGGCTGGAACTGGCCGATGTCTTCCGCACTCATCAGCACGATTTCCTGGCTCGCTGGAACTCCGTGCTGTCGCGCCAACAGAGGAAGGCGCTGCGAGACATTCGTGACTGTCGGACCGCAGTCCTGGGCGGTCATCTTTACGAGTGCGACCGGTGCGGACATCGCGTCAAGGTATTCAACTCGTGTCGCAATCGCAGTTGCCCCAAGTGCCAGGCTACGGCCCGCGCCAAGTGGCTCGCTGACCGGGAGGCGGAACTCTTGCCCGTTCCCTACTTCCACGTCACGTTCACGCTCCCCCAGCAGATCGGCCGCCTGGCGCTTCAAAACCCAAGACAGATCTATACCATCCTGTTTCAGGCTGCTTCGGAAACTCTGCTCACCATTGCCGCCGATCCCAGACATCTCGGCGCTTCCATCGGCTTTCTTGCCGTGCTGCACACCTGGGGTCAGAACCTGCATCTTCATCCGCACCTGCATTGCGTCGTGCCCGGCGGCGGATTCTCCCCCGATGGCTCCCGCTGGATCGCTTGCCGCAAGGATTCTTTCTTCCTTCCTTATAAGGTGCTCAGCCGTCAGTTCCGCAAACTTTTCCTGCTGTCTCTGGGAAGGGCTTTTCGCAAAGGTAGCCTTCACCTCTCCGGCGAGCTGCGCGATCTGGCCAAGCCGGCTGCGTTCCAGTCCATGTGTGAAGCAGCCGCCAAGCTCGAATGGGTCGTACACGTCAAGCCGCCCTTCGGGGGACCTCGGCGCGTGCTCAAGTATCTGGCTCGCTATACTCACCGCGTCGCCATCTCCAACCACCCGCTTCGCGCTTTGGAGAACGGCCACGTCAGCTTCGACTGGAAAGACTACGCGGACCATTCCCGCACTAAGATCATGACCCTCGATGCGGTCGAGTTCATCCGCCGCTTCCTGCTCCACGTGCTGCCTTCCGGATTCGTACGTATCCGCCAGTTCGGCTTCCTCGCCAATCGCGTTCGCAAACAAAAACTGCTCCAGTGCCGCGCTCTGCTCGCCGCCTCAGCCGCGCCCATTCCCATCGATTCTGAACCCAGCACCACCACCGTCGAAGACCCGCATTGCTGCCCCATCTGTAAGCTTGGGCGATTGGTCGTTATCGAACTCATCAGCGTCGAATCGAAGGCAGTTCAGGACACCTCATGATCGGCGCTACGTACCCCGTCCTCGCGTCAGCCGGTTCCGATCGGAGCCTCAGCAGAACACTGTCCCCGGTCGTTCCGGTAGTTGCCGAAAGCCCGTCCGCACCCCCCCAGCGCCAGCATTTTCCACTCTGGAAGCCCCACACTCATCTTCCATCCCACCGTTTCACGTGCTCCACTCCACGCAATCAGCCGCAAAAAACCATTCAATACCCAGCGACGGGTTCCGACTCCGTTCAATGAATTCTATCCGAAGCGCTCCGGCCCGACCATTCCGTCGCTTCACACCATCCTTCCGCCGGAGCACTTCCGATAGAATCCTTCTCATTATCGGAAGGTATTCTGGCTAGGTTCTTCGTCGCTACGCCTCACGTCATTCGTCGCTTGCTCTATACTCGAGCCAGGCGGACGCGGAGGATGCGATCAGCCGTCGAGCGACAGCCCGCGAACCAATCCGGCAAACCACCGGCCCGTCACAACTTGCCTCTATTGATGTATGCTACCCCAATGTCGTGGCTCTCCCGACGCGTAATGGCCGTGCTCGTCCTTACGGGTGCGCAGTTCGAATCCGCTCACTTGGCCGCTCAGTGGCTGCACTATCCCACTGCGGGCGTGCCGCGGAAGGCCGATGGCAAGGTGGATATGTTTGCCCCGCCGCCACGGCTGGCTGACGGCAAGCCTGATTTCTCCGGTATCTGGACCACCGGAGAACCTTTTGATCGCCGGGCGCTGGGCCTGTCCAGCCCCAAGGATCTGCCGGCTCCCCAGGATCCCCAAAACTCCAAAGACGCGGAGAGTCCGGGCGATCCCACTGCAATCGTTGGCTCGCGCCAGATGGCGAATATCGGCATCGATCTTCCAGGCGGGTTGCCTTATCAACCCTGGCTGGCGCCGATCGTCAAAGCGCGTACCGACAACCTGGCGAAAGACGACCCGCATATCCGCTGCTTGCCGGATAACTTTCTGCGAGCCTACGGGATGCCGCATTTGCTGAAGTTCGTCCACACTCCCAATCTTTTGGTGATGCTCAATGAATTGAACGCCGGATACCGCCAGGTATTCACGGACGCACGGCCACTGCCGAAAGATCCGAATCCCAGTTTGCAAGGATATTCGTCCGGGAAATGGTCTGGCGATACTCTGGAAGGTAATCTCATCGAACGGGACTATATTGGTCTTTTCCTGACTCTGCAGTTGAGCAAGAAGCGCGGCAATCATGTCAGCAGCCTTCACGCCCGGCACAACGCAGACGGGGTCGAAGAGGTCACCGTTGGAAAATGGCACTTTCGTATGAGCCGCCGCATCAGGCGAATACTTCACGTAGTGGCCGGGACCCATGAGGCCCTCCGCCGCCGGACTGACGAGGCACCTCATTTGTAAATTTTCGACGTACTGACAGAGCGGATCAATCTGAACGACTATGACGGGTGGCGTTACCGTCGGCTGCGGCTTGAAGTAATGATCCCGTATTGGTCCCCATGCCAAAACGAAAGCTACCAGCACGACGCCGATCGCGATGTAGGGTACGTACGGATTCTTTTTCTTCCGCGGCATGGTTCAGTATACGTCTCTGACGTGCCCTATCTTGGGGGCGCCGATATGTTTCCAGGCCCGCGTGCTGCTTCCTGATTCTTGAGCTTTCGAATGTAGTCTTCAAGGATTTTGACCTCTTCCTCGCGCGACAGGGAGGTCACCGCGAGTGATTGCCCGCAAGCACCAGCTGGGTTATCCAGTTTAGGCGCGTTCGAGATGCTGACATGTCCGAAGAGCAGACTAACCGCGACACCGGCTTTCAGAAGAAGCCCGGAAAGTTTGTCCAGCGCCTCCACGATATTCTTTCCTGTCTCGCTGCCGGCCTTGAGCGCTTCTTGCTTCGTTTTCAGGCCTTCGAGAGGCGACCGCTGCGATTCCAGTTTTATCTTTTCAGTCTCTGCGATTAGTTTGGCGATTTCGGCGTCTTCCTTGGGCTTCGCCACGGGAGCCTGAGAGACCGTCGACGATTCCTCCAGATGACGCAAAATGCCTTCCTGAACAGCGAGCATGCGGTCCAACTGGTCCCGCGTCACTGGCTCTGTTTTGACGACACCCCTTATGCGCTGCGATGACAACACAACAGGCAATGAAGGAACCGGTTCGAAACCCTGACTTGTTATGAGCCCGAGGAAGCTCTCATGAACATTCTTGGCAAGCTGGTAATCATCCGAACCTACATAAACCTCATACGGAACAAATCGCGGAATTGAGAGCCCGTCTCCCGCCGGTGAAGCCGACATGAAAAGCAGCGATCCTTGAATCGTGACGTCCTCAAACGGTGGTGGTAATGAAGCTTGGGTCTTGCGTTCCTTTTCCAGCAGCCTCATGACGTCATCGAGGCGACGCTGAAGGTCGTGATTCCGAGCATGCATTTCCTTCTGCTCGGATTCGACACGGTGGCGAATCTCCTCTACGGTCGAACGCAATTGCTCGTTCGCGCTTCTGGATATCGATGACGCATAGTCGGATAGTGCGCTGTCGATATCACGAAGTGCATCCCGGAATGCGACGTCATCTTGGAGCAATGCAAATGCCCTGCTGATCGACTCTGCAGCCGCAGACCTCGTCTTTTCGTTGCCGAAAAAGCCTCTAACCGTTCTCAAAGAGGCAATCGCTGCTTGGAGCTGCTCTGCAATCGCTCCACGCAGGCGATTCTCGCGGTCGAACAAAGAACTGGTGCCCTGGCGAAGACGGTAAAGACCTTTTTCCGAGTCGTCCATCGCGTACATCGTAACCCATTGCGTTAAGGGGCCGCACGCCTATGGGGACGGAACCTCCGTCTTATTAATACGTTCCTTGATGATTCCGGCGTGCCTCCGCGACTGCGTCATCAAGCCGCTCGAAGGCATACTGAATGTTTGGCGCAGGGCCAAACAGCATCGAGTAATCCCGCTCACCGAAGTCGTTCCCATCGATGTCGGGATCGGCGATGGAGACCAGCCGGACCAGTGCCCACGGACGAGGGCGGTCCGGAGCGCACCGAGGAGCTTCATCAGCCGTTCCATATTGACGAACAACGTCATGGCATCGATGCCGCCGTCGGCCTCTCCGATGTCGTTGTTAGATGCGGCCTCGCGTGCGACCGAAGGGGCGTCGCGGATGGTCATGATGCGCTTGCCGGTGTCGTGGTGCTCCTGCTCGATGATGCTCCGGCGCATTGCATTCGTCGAGCGGGTGTTTGCTCTTCACGATGATGCTTCCGTTGTTGTATTCCGCCGGTGCGCGACCGCTCCCGTTTCGGTGGTTGAGCTTTCGACCAGGCTATGCGCTTAGCGTGACTAGCGCCTTGACGCCAATCGCGTCGAGAATCTCCTGCAGTCGGGCTATCGCCACGGTTTGGTATTCCGTCTCTTCGTAGCGGCTGATGACCTGCTTGCTGACGCCGAGCCTGCGCGCAAGTTCAGTTTGAGACAGTCCTTTGGCAATTCGCATCTTCGCGACAAAGGGCGCGATCTGATCCAGGCGTTCGACGTTCGGAAGAGTTAATTCGCCGGACTTGAGTTCGTCGTATTCGCGCAGTTCGTTTTCAAGCTCCCGGATCATGCCTTCGTAGCTACCGCGAACCGCTGCGCCGCGCTTGCCAGCCATTTCCTGATCTATTTTGGTGAGCGCTTGACGAAAGCCCTCTAACTGAATTGCCGTCCGCTCTCTCTGAGCATCGCTCTTAATCATGACGATTTCGACCTGACTACCTGAATTACGCCTCTGGGCACTCCTTCTCGATCCTGCCGGAAAAATTCGGGAAACCCGGCCGTCGGATTTGCCCGCATAGCGGGATGGATGAAAAACTCGACTCCATGATCCACCCACATCCGCCACTTCCATTTCCGAACTTGCGGGACCAGAATCATCTCGAAATTAATCCAATACGGGTCGATGCGATCGTAGACGCCGTCGTCCGGCTCGACCCAGTATCCATCCAGATCGCCTGGATCGGGCTTCTCCGTGCAGAAGCTTCCATCAATGAATATGTCCTCAATGCCGGCATCCCAAAACGCTGCCACCGCGGCTCGCAATCCCTTCAGAATCCAACGGCGCCGGGGAGTGAAACCAAAGCGGCTTCCTATTTCTTTCAGTGTTGCCCGATGATCCCCAGGCGGCAATGCACCGGTGGCGGGATCGAAAGCCGGAATCACGCCACCTCCATCATGTCAGGGACAAACGGAGATGTCAACCGTAATGCTGTCATTGTGATAGTCCTCGGTCTATCTGTTCCGAGGCGAAAGTCCCTTCCAATTTGGACTCAGTTGTAACGCGGCGAATCTTCTGCAGAACCCGGTCGGCCACTGCATCGATCAACGCGGTGGTCCAGCCAGGCTGAAACCGCGCGGTGAAACAGCCTTCCGTCCCAGGGCGGAGCTCAGCGGTGATCACTTCAATCAACGCATCCAAGGACTCATCCGTCTGCCGAAGGCGTTCGATCTTCTCAATCGCATGAAGAACGGTGGTGTGGTGGCGGCCGTTGTAAAATCGGCCTATCTTGGTCGTGCTCCATCCCGCAACGTTCTTGGCCAGATACATGGAAACCTGCCGACTCAAACAAGGGGCAGACTGGTTCCCAGGAACGCGTCCATTTCCGAGATGATCCGCTACCGTCGCTTCAATTTGTTCGAGCGACAGCCGCCAGATCCCGTTTCGTTGTTCAACGGTGCGCATCAGTTCCTCCCGCGGGCAGGACTGCATTCGCCCGGTCAACAAACAGGCCGGTGCCGTCCGGGTCAATTGACGCGGGGCATTGGGGCCACATCGTACGAACAAGATCGAGCCACCCCTCCAGCTTCTCGCGAAACTTTCGAGGACGTGCATAGTCCGCGCTCCCAAGTTGGCTGATGAGACCGAAATCGCCGAAGAGTGGAACGCGCTCTCTCCCCCGCGCTGTGAAACAGCGATACGAAAGCCACATAAACAGATCGAGAGCCGCTGGACTGGATGAAAGCGCCTTGGCCGCTTCCAGATCGGTTGGTATGGGGTGATCGAGGATTTCGCGATAGAACTCCTCACTGAGAACGATCACGTTCTGGCAGTCTCCAGGCAGAAGCTTCTGATCGGGGTCTCTGGAATACCAGATGCGGGCTTCGCTCATGAAATTGAAACGTGCGCGATGGACAACCGCAGCACGCTCACGTTGTGAGTCGGTACCGAAGAAGATGGTTGCCCCGAAGATCCGCTGGAAGGCTCCGACGAGACGACGATACTGCGTGCCACCCTGCTGCATCGCGAACGTGTCCAGCATCTGCGCGGCGCTTTCAAAAGTGATCCGCGGACTTTTTTGCCGTATCGCTAGCGTCGCCAGAAAAATGGGAACCAGCCGATCCTGCCCCCATGGCAGACCGTAGCTCGGATGCCCGGTGACCTGCAGAACGAATTGACCGTTCCGCCGTTCATGAAGGAGGCAACCAGATGCCGGCCGTTTGACGGGAAGTCCGCAAAGGACAAACGGTCGGGACGAAAAGCCGAGATTCTGCCGGGAGCCTTCGCGATTCAGCCTGACACACTCGATCGACTCGACCTTGCGCATTCGCCGTTTCGAAATGACGTAGTCGGGGTGAAGATCCGCCAGCAGCGGGCCGATCCTCTCCAGACCTCCGGATGTACTATGTTGGTAGTTGGTGACTGGATTGGGACGTGACATGGATTGCCTGTGGCGCTGTCGAAAACAGCGCGGTTAGGCGATCCAGAGGAGGGTCAGAATGATAGCGGAGAGGTATCGAAAACGAAGCTTGGGATTTTACTCCGTTTACTCCGTTTTCGGGCTTTTCGGTGCAGGCATTGATTTCTCGATGGTTTGCAGTGGTCAGAATGCATAGCCGTGGTCGCATTTGGTCTTTATTTTCAATTGCGTACCGACTTCCCAAGCTGGACGTCGCGGGTTCGAACCCCGTCTCCCGCTCCATCTTTTGAGCAACTTAGCGCATCCACCCTCATCCCGTTTTACCTCGTTTACCTCGAAAACCCGGTTTGCTTGAAGAATCGGCAGCGGCAGCTCGCTCTGCCGGCTTGCGGCCAGCCAAAGCAAGCTCCAACTTGGTTACCGCTTCCCGCCGGCTTTCAAGATCGCTCTCGGTGTACGTATCGATAGCGACCCCGATCGCGTGCCCACGTTGATCGGCGGCCACTTTCGGGTCGACGCCCTCGTTATGGCCGAGACTCGCCTGGGTCCTGCGCAGTACCTGAAAGTTCACCCACCCGAGTCCGATCTCTTCGAGCTTCTTCTGAATGTTCCGCCGCAGAAAATTGTCACGCGACAAATACGTGCCGCGTTCGGACGGAAACACCAATGCATCCGGACCTGTATCAGAAGAGATGTTGCGCCAATTATCAACCTCGCTGGCAAGATCTGGAGGCAACGCCGCTTGCCTCTTGCCGCGCTCGGTCTTTGGGTCGTCCAGAAGACCCCGGTAAACGCGTTGAGCGATCTCGATCATCTTTGAATCAACCCTTGCCCATCGCAGCGCAAGAATTTCTCCGGGCCGCATCCCGACCAAAACTGCAAGCAGAAAAATGATCCTGTCCCTCAGGTCCAAGACTGACAGGGCCAACCGGACCTGTTCTTTGGTCATCGTACGTTTTGCCCGAGTTTTCGCTTCTTTCGGCGTAACGAGCGAACCCGCCGAATTCCCTGGGACGATCGAATCCTCCGCAGCCATCTTGAAGATCGCGTTCAAGTCCCACCGAAGATGGCTTACCACGCTCCGCGACAGCGAGCGTGCCTTGTCGTCGAGAAACCTCTGCAGTCGATCCCGGGTAAGATCGCTCAGATCGAAGCTCTCGAATGCCGTAATCAGATGTGTTCCAATTCGTTCTGTTGTTGTCTGGTCTGTTGAGTCCTTCCATTTCTTGCGTCGCTGAGGAAGGTACACGTTTGAAACGTATGCCCTGAAATTTGTGGGCAAGGCTTGACGCTGCCCTGCCCGCTCGTTCAGGGGACGTAAGTGTTCTTGCAGTTTCGCCCATGCTCCTCCCTCCGTCAGATCCGCACAATGGCCAAGGACCTTTGTCCTCCCTATTCCGTCCTCGCGGTACTTTCCAATCCACACCCATCTGCGGCCATGCCTTACCTTTCGAACACAGCCGCGTTGAAATCGCTTTCGACGCACGGTTTTCCTTTCCGGCGTCTCCGGCGCTGTTTTCTGGTCTGATTCGCATCGTACCACTACCGGCCCCCAGCGCTAGTTCTTTAGCTGGCCGCTCGCTTCCGCCCAGTGGCTTCGACCTCTCTGAGCCACTGCTCTAGCGATTCTCGCCTGAAGAGAACCCGCCTGCCGATTCGCACTGTTGGGAGGTGCGGGATCCCTCGAACTTTGCCATTGATAACGTTGCAGAGGTGGGCTCGCGAACATCGGACGAGCGTGGCTGCCTCGGCCAAATTCAAGACCTTGGGAATACTTGCGTCCTCGAGCTCGACGGGGCGTTCCGCTTCGCTAAGGCGCTCAGTATAGGGTGCTACTGGATGGAAGGGGCCGGCAGACATATAGTCCTCTCGTTTCTTCGTACTTTAAGGCGCAGGACGCCAAGGAAGGCCCGCGGCGTGTCGAACCGTCAGTACGATTTCATCTGCGCCGGCGAATGCGGCTGATGTGCCCCCGCTGTTCAGATCGAGGGGGAGGCTCTTGGGATTCATATCCTCGTTTATATGGCTTGTCCTGTTTTTTCTCAAATGGACCAACGTGCTGATAGTAAGGGTGCTGCCGTCGCTGGCTGAATCGTGCTGAAACTTAAGCACTTGAAGACGGCGACAAGAGTAAGACCTCAGGCACCGGCTGATCTTCGTCCGTGCCGGCACCTCAATTTCAGGTGACAGAGCGGTCGACCGCTCGCCTTTTGTCGCCCTCACTGTCGGAATCCTTGTACAGCAGTTCGTTTGATTGTTTACGGACGCATCCATCACAATCGCAGCAATGGACCACGTTGGCCTCATTCAGGAACTGCACCGTCGCGAGTTGCCCGACGGAGGTTGGAGCTTTTCCGGGTCATCGCAGATGAGCCTGGAGACTACATGCCTAGCAAGCTTCTCCGTGCTGGCGGAACAGCCCTCTTCAGCTCCGCACGTTGTTTGGCCACTCCTGCACGCGCAACTCTCCGACGGCAGTTGGCCATCGTTTGTCGGCGACGGAGAGCCCTCGTGGACAACTGCGCTTGCCATCTGCGTATTGAACTCAGCAAACGATTCGTCGGGTGCCAGAGAACGAGGTCAATCATGGCTCTTGAAGACCAAGGGCCGAGAAGGGGGCTGGTTTTGGCGTTGGAAATTCAAGCTCGCGGACCGAGCGGTTCGATTCGACCCAGACCGTTATGGATGGCCCTGGCTCTCCGGCTCCGCCAGTTGGGTCATTCCCACGGCGTTTAGCGTCATCGCCATTAAACAATTCACCGCCTGCAGCCGGACTGAGGTGTCAGAAAGACGAATTCGCCTGGGCGTCGAGATGCTTCTGGATCGCACGTGCGTCGACGGAGGCTGGAACTCAGGAAACAGCGTGGTTTATGGCGTGCCGCTTACGCGCCGCATGTTGAAGCGACAGCGATCGCTCTGCTGGCTTTGCAGGATGAGCGAGGAACCGAAACTATTCAGCGAAGCTCTGGCCTGGCTTAAACAGAAGCGGCCCGTCATCGATTCCCGTTTCCAGCCTTGCGTGGTGCATTCTCACCTTGTTCGTATACCAGGAGTCCGTTGAGGCGCTGAAGAACAGGCTGGCGACGATCATGGGAGACGGCCGCGACATCCGGAACAATGCCACACTCGCCACCGCGCTTCTCGCCCTGAAGTGCGGCGAGATGATTCATCCGTTCGTGGTGCTGCGATGAAGCTCGATCGGCGACGATTCCTTGGCTCTTCAGTGGGTGTGGCCGCGACAGTGGGGATGACGGCCGAATGGGCTTGGCCGAAGCACTCCGTCTCGTATCGGAGACCTCGTTCAGCTGTAGCGGTGCTGAATGCGGACGAGTACTCAGAGAAGATCGAGGCGCTCCTTCTGGATGGATTGCGGTTGTTCCGCCTGAACGTTCTTGGCAAGACGGTTCTCCTCAAGCCAAATCTCGTTGAAGATTTACCGGGACCCGTAAACACGAGCGCAACTCTTGTCGGAGCGGCGGCACGATCGTTCCTTCGTCTCGGCGCCGCCCGTGTTGTGATCGGCGAAGGCCCTGGACATCAACGGGACACTGAACTCGTGGTGCAGTCCGCGGGTCTGAAGCCGCATCTCAGCGAACGGCAGATCGAGTTCGTGGATCTGAACCGCGACGAGCTCAGGAAAGTGAAGCTGAAAGCCAATTACAGCGGCCTCGGAGAGCTGTGGCTGCCGCGCTCGGTTCTCGATGCCGACTTCGTTGTCTCAATGCCCAAGGTGAAGACACATCACTGGGCAGGGGTCACCCTCAGCCTAAAGAATATGTTCGGTATCGTGCCGGGAATGAAGTATGGCTGGCCGAAGAACCGTGAGCTTTCGGCTGGCGTGCGTAAGTCAGAAGCAGTAGCCTTGTGCCACCCAATAATGCCAGTCGGCGATGGCTTCGGCTGTCGCGTCGTCCGGATCAACAGCCGCCAATTGTGACAAAGGAACGGCCATGGTGCGGTCTTCCCAGTGGACCACCACGAGCATGTCAGCTGAGCAGGCATCTTCCGGCGCCATACGAAGGGCCTCGACGCTTTCCCCTTTCCTGAGAGGCGAAACGATCTTGACAGCGATGCACTTGGCCTGAAAAGGGAATCGGATGTTGTCGTCAAGGTAGCAATGCCATCCCATGACTTGCTCTTCCGGCCCATTGGCATCGGCGATGACTTCGTTATGGATGCGGTCCTCTCGGCCAGGGTCTCTGTTGGGTCTCTTCATGACTTTAATCCTAGGATTCGCCGCACCGAAGTGCGGCCGATCTGAAGACGGCGCGCGATCTCGGATTTGCTAACGCCCGCGCGGTGTAGTTTCTGGATTTCAGCAGTATGTAAGGCTGCGGTGGCAGGCCGGCCCAACCTTTGGCCGTTCTGCCGGGCGTGGGCCAGGCCAGCCCGCGTTCGTTCCCGCAGAATCTCCCTTTCGAACTCAGCGAATATAGCCAGCAGGCCGGCCATGGCGCGGCCGGCGGGTGTGGTCAGATCCAGCGCCTCGGTCAGCGACACGAAGCCCACTCCGAGATGCTCCAGTTCCTGAAGCGTTGCCAGTAGATCCGTGACCGACCGGCCCCAGCGATCCAGCCGCCACACCAGCACGACGTCGATCTCTCGGCGGCGGGCGGCCTCCAGCAACTTCTCACGAGCCTCTCGCCTCGCCGCACCGGAACCGACCTCGCGGGCTTGCAGGGCGATCGTCCAGCCGCGCCGGGCAGCATACTCCCGCATAGCGCGACTCTGCATGGACAGTGTTTGCTGATCGTTCGTGGAAACGCGGGCGTACAGGCCGGCGCGGAACATTTTCGCCGGTTTCCGTGCCTGGCCAAAAACGTTATCGGATTTTGCCTTTGGAAAGGCTCGTCTGGCGGCCATTTCGGAGTGTCACCCAAGCATGGCCGCAGTCGATCCTTTCCGGCCATCCGAATTATCGTACTCCAATGCGCGCCGGTGTCTCAGCGGGTGAGTAGGCCGGGGGAATTTCGCCCCCAGCCTCTCGCAGAACCGAGCGTGAGGCTCTCGCCTCACTCGGCTCCCATCAGGCAAACGTACCGGCCAGCGCGATCCGCCAGTGTACGAAGAGATCCACACGTTCCTTGGCCAGTGTCTGTAAAAACTGACTGGCTTGGACTGTGTGGTGTTTGAAGCGCTTGAACTTTCGCATCACCCATGTCCGGAGCTTTAAATTGATATGCCGGAACAATGGGTATAGTCCCGAGCGGGCATAACGCCCGTAGTAACCAGTCCACCCCCGAAGGAGTGGATTGAGTTCCCGAGCGATATCCTGCAAGGTCAACTGCGATTGATGCCAGAGTTTCAAGTCCCGAATCGTTTTCCGCATGGCCTTCATCGCCGAGGGACTAACTGCCGGATTGAAGCTCCCGAACAGCGTCTTGTCTCGGAAATTTTGGACCAGACGTGGCCGGAAGCAGAACCCGAGAAAATCAAATTTGACATTCGGATACTTGCCTTTCCGTTTTCCGTCTTTACAGTAAACGATTTTGGTTTTCGTCGGATGCATCTCCAGACAGCACTCCGCCAAACGAGCTTGAAGCTCAGACTTGAGCGCCTGTGCCTCTTGCTCGTTACGACAGTGCACCAGTCCATCATCTGCATACCGACACCACGGGAGCCCAGGGTGGGTCCGTACCATCCAAACATCGAACGTATAGTGCATAAAGAGATTGGCCAAGATTGGGCTAACCACCCCGCCCTGAGGCGTGCCGCGGCTTCGCCTAACAGTGGTCCCATCTTCCTGCACCATGGGCGCCTTGAGCCATCTTTCGATGTACAACAGCGCCCACTTACACGTCACATGTTTCCGAACGGCCCGTAGTAGAAGGTCATGGTCGATGTTGTCAAACAGGCCTCTGATGTCGAACTCTAACACCCAGTCATACCTCCAGCACCGCTCTCGCGTGACCCCTACAGCGTCCAAGGCCGATTTGTTCGGCCTGTATCCATAGGAATCTGCCAGAAAGATCGAGTCTAGAATCGGCTCAATTACCCGTTTAACCACCATCTGCGCCACGCGATCGGCCACAGTGGGCACACCCAAAATCCTTTCCCCTCCATTCTTTTTGGGAATGGAGACGGCGCGGACTGGCGGTGGAAAGTAACTTCCCGAGCTCATCCGATTCCAGATCTTGTACAGGTTTTCTGACAAGTCAGCATCGAACTGCTCGATAGTCTGCTCATCCACTCCAGCCGCCCCATGATTGGATTTGACTGCTTTATACGCCTCGTACACCAGGCGCTTATCGATATGGAACGGTTTGTTTGTCGCACGCATCGAGATCATCCTGTTTCCAGTTGTGTCGGTCATGCAACCGCCTGACCCGACCCCTTCGCTCCAGCCCTATTACAGAGCCTTCATCGCTACTACGGGTCGGTCCGTCCCAGTGCCCCGCTTCGGTACTCTCGCCTCACGGTTTTGGCCGTTTGAGCTTCTCCCTTTATCATCAGGGCGACTGGTTCCTGCAGTTCCGTGCCACCGCCTGCATCCGATTCACGCCCTCTCTACGCCGGCCGCCACCCGCTCCGTAATCAGGTACCCAGCGGATTTTGTCCCAGACAGGAACTACATGCCTGGTTTCGACGACACTTGAATGCGTAACGACGCGTCATCGATGGGTTCACTTTCGTTCGTCTCTCGGATGCGCACCTGCACAAGTTTCCTCGCGCTTTTCCTCCAACGCTCACCACCGACGGCTCTTAACCGCAGCGGCTTGGAGGGGGTTTGAGACCTGCTCCTGAAAGCCGATCCCGAGGGGCCTGCCCTCATCGATTGCACAGCTCGTCCACGATTCGGCTAGGTCATTGTAATAATGACCTCCTTTTCTGTGTACTTCTGCAGCACACTAATTCCACGGCATCCATGCCGCTGGGTTGGATGCCAGCTCGCTGGGATGCTTCTGCAGCTCACTGAGGTAGTCGAACGGATTGGCGCCGGCGAGCTCACAAGTGTGGATCAGACTCATGAACAGATCGCCGGCTTCGGCGCCGTGCAGGGTGCGATAAAACAACGCGTTCTTGCGATGCAGCACCGCACGTTTTAGCGCACGTTCGCAAACATTATTGTCCAACGGTGCGCCGGCTTCGCGCAGAAACGCCGTCAGCCCTTTCCAGTGGCGCAGCAAATAAGTGATGGCTTTGCCCAGACCCGAGTTTGGTTCCACTTGCTTCAGTGCAAACTGTGCGGCCAGCCACTGATGTAGTTGCTGCATCACGGGGCCGCTGTGTT
>CAVQLV010000006.1:0-511432 GCA_963713415.1 Bryobacterales bacterium
AACACAGCGGCCCCGTGATGCAGCAACTACATCAGTGGCTGGCCGCACAGTTTGCACTGAAGCAAGTGGAACCAAACTCGGGTCTGGGCAAAGCCATCACTTATTTGCTGCGCCACTGGAAAGGGCTGACGGCGTTTCTGCGCGAAGCCGGCGCACCGTTGGACAATAATGTTTGCGAACGTGCGCTAAAACGTGCGGTGCTGCATCGCAAGAACGCGTTGTTTTATCGCACCCTGCACGGCGCCGAAGCCGGCGATCTGTTCATGAGTCTGATCCACACTTGTGAGCTCGCCGGCGCCAATCCGTTCGACTACCTCAGTGAGCTGCAGAAGCATCCCAGCGAGCTGGCATCCAACCCAGCGGCATGGATGCCGTGGAATTAGTGTGCTGCAGAAGTACACAGAAAAGGAGGTCATTATTACAATGACCTAGCCGAATCGTGGACGAGCTGTGCAATCGATGAGGGCAGGCCCCTCGGGATCGGCTTTCAGGAGCAGGTCTCAAACCCCCTCCAAGCCGCTGCGGTTAAGAGCCGTCGGTGGTGAGCGTTGGAGGAAAAGCGCGAGGAAACTTGTGCAGGTGCGCATCCGAGAGACGAACGAAAGTGAACCCATCGATGACGCGTCGTTACGCATTCAAGTGTCGTCGAAACCAGGCATGTAGTTCCTGTCTGGGACAAAATCCGCTGGGTACCTGATTACGGAGCGGGTGGCGGCCGGCGTAGAGAGGGCGTGAATCGGATGCAGGCGGTGGCACGGAACTGCAGGAACCAGTCGCCCTGATGATAAAGGGAGAAGCTCAAACGGCCAAAACCGTGAGGCGAGAGTACCGAAGCGGGGCACTGGGACGGACCGACCCGTAGTAGCGATGAAGGCTCTGTAATAGGGCTGGAGCGAAGGGGTCGGGTCAGGCGGTTGCATGACCGACACAACTGGAAACAGGATGATCTCGATGCGTGCGACAAACAAACCGTTCCATATCGATAAGCGCCTGGTGTACGAGGCGTATAAAGCAGTCAAATCCAATCATGGGGCGGCTGGAGTGGATGAGCAGACTATCGAGCAGTTCGATGCTGACTTGTCAGAAAACCTGTACAAGATCTGGAATCGGATGAGCTCGGGAAGTTACTTTCCACCGCCAGTCCGCGCCGTCTCCATTCCCAAAAAGAATGGAGGGGAAAGGATTTTGGGTGTGCCCACTGTGGCCGATCGCGTGGCGCAGATGGTGGTTAAACGGGTAATTGAGCCGATTCTAGACTCGATCTTTCTGGCAGATTCCTATGGATACAGGCCGAACAAATCGGCCTTGGACGCTGTAGGGGTCACGCGAGAGCGGTGCTGGAGGTATGACTGGGTGTTAGAGTTCGACATCAGAGGCCTGTTTGACAACATCGACCATGACCTTCTACTACGGGCCGTTCGGAAACATGTGACGTGTAAGTGGGCGCTGTTGTACATCGAAAGATGGCTCAAGGCGCCCATGGTGCAGGAAGATGGGACCACTGTTAGGCGAAGCCGCGGCACGCCTCAGGGCGGGGTGGTTAGCCCAATCTTGGCCAATCTCTTTATGCACTATACGTTCGATGTTTGGATGGTACGGACCCACCCTGGGCTCCCGTGGTGTCGGTATGCAGATGATGGACTGGTGCACTGTCGTAACGAGCAAGAGGCACAGGCGCTCAAGTCTGAGCTTCAAGCTCGTTTGGCGGAGTGCTGTCTGGAGATGCATCCGACGAAAACCAAAATCGTTTACTGTAAAGACGGAAAACGGAAAGGCAAGTATCCGAATGTCAAATTTGATTTTCTCGGGTTCTGCTTCCGGCCACGTCTGGTCCAAAATTTCCGAGACAAGACGCTGTTCGGGAGCTTCAATCCGGCAGTTAGTCCCTCGGCGATGAAGGCCATGCGGAAAACGATTCGGGACTTGAAACTCTGGCATCAATCGCAGTTGACCTTGCAGGATATCGCTCGGGAACTCAATCCACTCCTTCGGGGGTGGACTGGTTACTACGGGCGTTATGCCCGCTCGGGACTATACCCATTGTTCCGGCATATCAATTTAAAGCTCCGGACATGGGTGATGCGAAAGTTCAAGCGCTTCAAACACCACACAGTCCAAGCCAGTCAGTTTTTACAGACACTGGCCAAGGAACGTGTGGATCTCTTCGTACACTGGCGGATCGCGCTGGCCGGTACGTTTGCCTGATGGGAGCCGAGTGAGGCGAGAGCCTCACGCTCGGTTCTGCGAGAGGCTGGGGGCGAAATTCCCCCGGCCTACTCACCCGCTGAGACACCGGCGCGCATTGGAGTACGATAATTCGGATGGCCGGAAAGGATCCACTGCGGCCATGGTTACGTGACGCTCCGAAATGCCCGCCAAACGGGACTTTCCAAAGACAAAATCCGACAACGTTTTTGGCCAGGCACGGAAGCCGGCGAAAATGTTTCGTGTCGGCCTCTACGCCCGTGTTTCCACCAACGACCAGCAGACACTTGCGATGCAGAACCGCGCGATGCGGGATTATGCTGCCCGTCGCGGGTGGACGATCGCCTTGCAGGTCCGCGAAGTAAACTCCGGGGCGGCACGACGGGAAGCCCGCGAGAAAGTACTGGAAGCCGCGCGCCGCCGGGAGATCGACCTGGTATTGGTATGGCGCCTGGACCGCTGGGGCCGGTCTGTGACGGACCTGCTGGCAACGCTTCAGGAACTGCAGCATCTGGGGGTCGGATTCGTATCCCTGACCGAGGCGCTGGATCTGACTACGCCGGCCGGTCGCGCGATGGCCGGCCTGCTGGCGATTTTTGCTGAGTTCGAAAGGGAAATTCTGCGAGAGCGAACTCGGGCTGGCCTGGCGCATGCGCGGGAGAACGGACAACGGCTGGGTCGGCCGGCGACCGCGGCAGTACATGCTGCGGAAATCCGGAAACTGCACCGCGCTGGCATCAGCAAATCCGAAATCGCCCGCCGCCTGAACATCGGCCGGACCTCGGTACGTCGGATTCTAGGCTGACCTATTTCCCAGAGAAATAGGGTGCGCATCCTTCCCGAAAGCTCACCAATGACCGTCTTCTGCTCGGCCTCAAAGGCACTATGAGTGAAGCCGAGTTGCACATCCTCAAAGCCAGGTTGCGCGGTGGAATCCTCAACAAGGTACGGCGCGGAGAGTACCGTTGTCCTCTGCCCACCGGCTTCGTTTATGACGAAGCCGGTAATGTCGTGCTCGATCCGGACGCACAGATCCGGGGAACCATCGCCTACTTCTTCGAAACCTTCTCGCGCGTGGGCTCGGCAAGCCAGACGGTGAAGGTGTTTCGGAACGAGGGCCTTGATTTTCCATCTCGGCTTCGCGGCGATAAAGCCGTCTTCCGGCCGCTGACGGCATCCACGGCGATGCGCACGCTGAACAATCCACGATATGCGGGCGCCTACGTGTACGGGCGCCGACAATATCGGCGGGCTGTCGATGGCAAAAAGAGAATCCAAAGAAAGCGCGAACACAGTGATTGGCTCGCTTGCATTCCCAATGCCCATCCCGGCTACATCACCTGGGAGCGCTTTCAAGAGAATCTCAAAATCCTTGAGACCAACGGCCGCGGATACGAAGTGGCGCGCTCATCGCCACCACGCGAAGGGGCGGCGCTACTGCAAGGACGTGCTGTTTGTGGCCGATGCGGAAGGCACTTCCGTATTCGATACGCCACGCGCCGTGGCAGGCAGGAGGCCTGGTATGTCTGCGATCGTGGGCACACCGCCCGCGGCGAGCCGAACTGCCAGTCCATCGCAGGCCCGCCAATCGACAAAACCATTGGAGCCCTGGTGACCGAGAGGATGACGCCCGCAGCAGTCGAGCTAGCTCTGGAAATCAGACGAGAGATCGAGGCTCGGTACGAAGAGGCCGATCAGCTACGCTGTCGCGCGATGGACCGCGCTCAGATCGAAGCCGATCTCGCACAGCGCCGCTTCATGCTGGTCGATCCCAGCAACCGCCTCGTTGCCGACACGCTCGAGAGGGAATGGAACGACAAGCTACGGCTTCTGGCCGAAGCAAGAGAACAACGAGAGCAAGCACGACAACGGGACCAGTTCATCGTTGACGACGCGATCCGCCAACGGTTAGCCTCCCTAACGACTGATTTCCGGAAGCTCTGGGATGATCCAAGCACGCCGAACCGCGAACGCAAGCGACTGCTCGCCTACATCATCGAAGATGCAACGCTCATTAAGATCCCGGCGGAAGGCATTACGAAGATCCACGTCCGGTTCAAAGGTGGCAAGACCGAGACCCTCACGGCGCTCAACCCGAAGTCATCCGCGCAACAGATTCAGACGCAGCCAGAGATCGTGCAACTGGTTGACCAACTGCTCGACGACCACATTTATTCTGAAATCGCCGACATACTTAACAAGTCGAGTTTGCGCCCGGGCGGATCAGGACGACCGGGCCGACAGGCCGATCGCTTTACTGCCAAGCGGGTAGCGTATCTCATGCATACCTATAGCCTCTGCTCGCGCCATGATCGGCTTCGCGGGCGAGGAATGCTGAACAAAAAAGAGATGGCCGAACGCCTCGATGTCCACGAGCAAACGGTTGACCGGTGGGCGAAACATGGAATCATAAAAGCACACTTCTACAATGACCACGGATGGCAACTCTACGAGATTCCAGGGCCCAACATCCCGGCTAAGCATTGCAGTCGGTGGGATCGGTTGGTGGATCGGGCGGAAGCCGTGCACGTAGGCAAATAAATGTTGGGCTAGAACCGAAAGAGGTGCAGTATGAAGAAGGTTAGTTCTGGACCAAATAATAGCCCTGGCCATCGTAAACTAACAGTCGGATCGACTTGGCACTGCGGCTGCGGAAGATGAACACGCAGCCAGAAAACGCATCGCTTGCCAGTTTCTCGCGGCACAGTTGTGCGAGTCCGTCTATTCCTTTTCTTCCATCTACCGCCTCCAGCGCGACCAGGATGCGCATCTGCGGCGTGATCTGCAGCATGGCCTACTGGCCTGCGAAGCTGTGGATCAACTGCGCAAACTCGCTGGTTGCGACGCCCTTCAGTTCCAAACGGAGCCTCCCGCCACGTTGCGATTTGACTTCAATGATGCAACTCGCGGCAACACCAGTCGCGGGCGTCAGCAGTTCCATGAAACTTGCCGTAGGCGTCATTGCCAAGCGTTTTCTCCTCGCGTGCTTCGGCCTAGGTCCACTGACTCCCTTGCCCATCCACTTCTTAAGGCTATTCGCGTCCAGCCGCAAGCAACGGCAAACCAGATTCATGCCGCGCCGTCCTGCGATCTCCGCGGCAGCCCGCCATAGCTCTTCTGGGAGTCGCGTCCTCGTCTGATGTTGGCTCCGGAACTCTTCCAAGCGCTTTCTCAGTTCTTCCACATCATCGAAGCTGCTCTCATGGGTTACTCGCATCATTGCTTGGGGCCTCCCGCCTTCTGCTCACGCTAGCAAGTTTCGATGCCTTCAGTCACGCACGCTCACCGGAAACTCACAGTTAAACCCAAGCTCGGTTCTCCATCTGTCGCGGGCCAATAAGCTCGTCTCGACCCTGGAGCCGGACCGCGAGCCATGCCACCCTATACAGCGCGACGAAGGCGGCCTACTTGTGACCGCCATCGGCAACTGATGCATTGCGAGCACACCGAATGGACTCGGTATCATCGAGGCAAGCGGCGAGCCGAGTCATTCGGCCACGAGGCCAACATATCGCGCAAGCATGGACGAGCTCCTCGCGGCGCGAAAGAGAACCCAGTACTCACATGAATTCGGACTAGCCGGCATCGCTTCACCTTTGGCACAGGCAGTCAATCCAGATCGGCTTATCCGGATCAGCAAGAGAACGACAACGCTGATTCCGAATAACTCAGAGCCGGAAGATGAGATGTCGTAAGCTTTCGTTCGACAGTTTTCAAAAGAGGGGATGAGCACCGGCCGCAAGCGAGCGGGCGCTGCGCCGGTGACGTTGACGAAGATCCGCTTGTGAGTAAAGCCCAAAAGTCCATAGGTGTCTGCAAAGTGCCTCGACATCTGTCACCGCGGATTCAAGCAGGCCTCGATCACGTTGATCGCGGCCGCGATCGAAACCGATTCGAGCAAGGCTCCCGCATACGCGCTGCAGGTGATTCGAAATTTTCCCCCGGCCTGGATGAAAGCGTCTCCGAGTCTGTGAACCAGGTTGAAGCGGCGCGCGTTCCGCAACATGCCGAGAACCTTCTAACCAACGAGGCAGGGTGGAAGTTGAGTTCTGGGCCTTCTGCGCTTCTTGAGTGCTATCCTTGTGCCAAAAGCCGTTCCCTTTCCGTGGTTCCGCACAACGCATCGATATATCGGGTTTCGACTCGTGCTTCGCAGGCGATAATCATCGGACCTAAATGGGTTTGTAGAGAGCATACCAAGACCGTGGAGAAAGACGTTGTCGCAAAACCAAATCTCGCCGTGATGGGATAGATAGATTGAATGTATTGCACGTCAGGGATAATTCTACGCCCCGGGGGTCCACTCCCCATTTCCTAGGGTTCCTTTTCAGCACCGCCCGGTGGACATCCAAAGTTAGCAAGAAGGAAAACCTTGTTGCTATGGCACAAACCATGAGCATGCCGCACGCGAATTTCGGGAACGTCTAACAGGCCTCCAACCCAAGAGTTTCCGACTGCGGGAGGTAAGTTCATAATCGCCGCACGGGCAAGCAATCATCGGAATTGTGCCTCTAATTTCCCCGCTTTGTCAAAAGAGCAACCAGGACAAACAGCGATACGATGTCAACGATGGCTAGTCCATCTGAAAAAGCACACCTTAAACATAGACTGCTTCCATTCAGATAATTCTTGAGTTGTTGGCCTTGAGCTAATGTTATCATTTCGTTAATGAACACAGACCAGATCGTAACTGCCCTGATCGCCGAACGTGACCGGCTAAACGCCGCGATTGCCCTGCTTCAAGGTGGAACCGCTGCTAAACGACGTGGCCGTCCACCGAAGACAGCACCAGCCTGGGTTGCCAATGGAGCTACATCCGCGCCGGAAACTAAGAAACGGACGCGCACGTTTTCTAAAGCACAAAGATTGGCGGCATCAAAGCGTATGAAGGTTAGATGGGCCGCGAAACGGAAGGCAAGTAACTAGACGGCCTCTAACAACAGTTCAACCTATGCCCCCTCACGCTGGACGAATGACTCGTTTTCTGCGATCTTGTGATTGGCGTGCAGGGCATCAGACCGGCGATTTATTGTATCTTCGACTCATACAAAGACGCATCCCAACATATTGAGTACACCTTCTACGTCGTCAACGTATGCTAGTCCACTCCGGTGCTGTTGAGACGCTTGAGAGAACTCATCGAGAGCTCAACGAGCCCTTGATGGCGAGATCGAATGCTCGACGGACGCTGCTCTGGTCTCGGCACCGCCAGATGTGAGTGAAAGCACAAATAAATTGGTGCAATTCTGAACAGCATTGAAACGTCCTTGGGAGCTATAGGTTATCGGCAAGTCGGACATTGATCTATTCCAGGCTTGACGTAGTGGACCGCTCCAGCACGTATTGGCGCAGGCAAAGGCGTGACCAACCTGGCCAGGGGTATGAAATCTGGGTAAATTCCGCCCCGGTGTTTGCGGGACCCGATGTAGCGCCGCCGACTCCACCATAACTGCAAATACCTGAATCGGTATCGCAGGGGCACTACGTCGAAATCGCTCTACACTACAAAGGAACGGATCAAACGACAAAAGGCCGTTCGGTCCCGCCCAGGGCTTCCAACACAGTATGTGTATTGCGGGCTCCTCGTTACGCATGGTTTGTCCTGATTTGCCGATTCCAAGCGCTTTAGTTTGACAAGGGTTTTTCCCTTCCAACCGAATCGACTATGCCTACCGATGTTTGATGAATTAAACAGAAAACTGCCGATGCTGCTTCCGGTGCCGACCGCGCGGCTTCATCACATAGTGCAAACGTGAAATCGAGAACCGGGAGAAACAGCACAACCGAGAATGACACGTTAGGAGGTTTGAGATCCTAACGCCGGCGAAGGTTGCGGGTAGAGCGATAAGCTGAATCCTCAGAACATCCACGAGAAATGGAACGGCCCGCGCTCGGCTCGCGCCTCGCGGAAAAGTGCAAAGCGTACTGCAAAAAAGGTAAAATCTCCAGCCACCCTCGAACACCACAGGCACACAAAATGGGCTGGCTCGGTTGGTTTAAGAAGAAAAGTGAAGCGAAAAGCGCATCGCTAAAAGGGAGAGCGATCTCCGCTAACGGAATCATTGCGATTACACACTAGCTCAAAATAGGCGTTGACAGCACTTGCATTCGATTGCCATACTTCGGTTTAAATGAGCCTCGAAATAATACGATTTGCTCACTGGCTCAACTTCCTCTTGTCGGGGTCGTTTGTTGTCCTAATTGCGTCGCATGTATTCTGACAAAGTTCGGCGCTTGCGAACGCAGGAAAATGCGAAACTGCTATGGCAGTCGAAGACCCAGTAGCTTACGGAAGGGAACCACGTCGAAGTTCGTTGTTAGTTCGTCATCAAGTTGTCCTAGCTGGTGTATGAGGACTGATCGAATCGATATAAGCAGGTTAGCTGTCGCGTGGTCGTAGCCGATTGATTCTCGCCCAGCCTAGACGCCTCGATGGGTCGGAGCGAAGACTTTAGTATCGTGAGCTTTCCAACGTGCGCTTTAAAAAGCAGGCCGGCCGTTCCTGTATTGCATGCTAGTGGAACTCAAGCTTATTGAAAAAGCCCGCAGCGGTGATCACTCCGCATTTGGCCATGTGGTAATCGCATACAGGGGGAGGATCTTATCCACTGCTGGTCGGCTAGTCGGGCGGCCGGAAGATGCAGAAGACGTAGCTCAGGAAGTCTGCTTAAAGCTCTTTTATTCCCTGAATCGACTCAAAACAGCAGAACTATTTGAGCCTTGGCTTTATCGACTAACCGTGAACGCTTCGTATGATTATCTCCGAAAACGGCGGCGCCGAAACGAAGCTAGGATGTCCGATCTCAACGAGCAGCAGGTGATTTTGGCCGACGCCGCCTCTGGAACCGTAACTTCAGGTGAGGGCCAGCGTTTGGAAGAAGTGAAAGACCTGGTAGATTCCCTAATGAACTCGATTCCAAAGCACGATCGGATTCTTCTTACACTAAAAGAAGTGAAAGACCTTTCTGTCAAGCAACTGGCCGGGATCTACTCTGTAGATGAAACCACGATGAAAGTGCGGCTTTTTCGGGCGCGCCAAAGAGCGCTAAAGATTTATAAGGCAACTCACCTTAAGAACGCAATCGTGTCAACACCCAAACGCGAACGGAAACCAATAGAAGGTGGTCACTACGCATAGCACCGGTCGCATGTGTTCAGGCCTGGCATTAGTTGCCAGTTCACCCAGGCGCGTCGTCGCGTGAATATATCGGAGTGTCCCCGGCTTCAGGTTGCTTGGTCTGCCAGTGTCTCTTTCTGCTAAGGGCTAACAATGGCTATATGCGAAGCGTGTGAGCCGTGATAAAGTGTGGGCATTGTATTTGCTCCTCACTTGCTTCGTGCTTCGCTAAGGGGCAAGTGAATAACTGCAAGAATACTAGTATCTTAATTAATCGTAGTATTCCAACGTTTCAACGCTCGTTGGCTTGGTCCCAACGGCTGCTTCTATCAGCGGATTGCTTTTTTATAGATCAATCCGGCTTTGTAGTTGTAGGAGCAAACGTCATAGCCAGCAATTCCCGAGATGAATTCGACTCGACAAACGCTCAGCAACGATTCCCGAAATTATGACCTTCCAGATTTGCCCCCCCCGGTGTCTAACAACATCCGTGTAAGAGCGGAACCGTTTTGAGGCTAAGATTCGAAATGGAGTCGAGTTACAGGTTCAACAGGATGCAAGAATCGTCACGCGCACTGTCCAACTCCTGCGGAACCCTGAAGCATGTCAATTAGCAGGATGGTGAGTGCGCCGGTTTTATCCCGGCGCGCTCATCAGCCTGTTGGGGCTTGACTCGATCAGATAAACGCGAAACGCGTTTCGCATTTGTTGCCTTAGCCTGCAAGTCCCACCGCGCCTGTTCCGGTGGAAGTTGCAGAATGGAACAGACGCTTTATGTGGGTTAAATCAGCTTGTCCCGCCTGTAAGTGCCTTCGACAGTTCTCCAAATGTTCAATGGATTGTCGTCTTTTAGCTCATCGGGAAGACCGCTTTGTGGGAAGTCTTGAAAGCACACCGGTCGGGCGAAACGTGTAACGGCTCGAGTGCCTACCGAAGAAGAACGCACGTCCGAGGTCGCAGGCCAGGGACCTCCATGCACCATCGCGTGATTAACTTCCACTCCGGTTGGATAGCCGTTCAGAATGAGGCGGCCGGCTTTTCTTTCTAACATCGACAACAGTACTTGATGGTCTGCCAGGTCCCGTACTGTGCCGTGAACAGTCGCGGTAAGTTGTCCTTCCAGTTGGCGCGCCACTGGGGGGGGGGGGGGGGGGGTGTTGTGTGATGTAGAAGAGGGGGTTTGATGGGGCTATAGGGGAGTGGAGTTATAGATGGTGCTGAATTGGTGCGATGGAGTGTGTTTTTTCGGTAGGCACTCGAAGCGTCAATATGTTTCGCTCGACCGCTTTGTGGTATGTCTAGAAAGCGCACCGGTCGGGCGAAACGTGTAACGGCTCGAGTGCCTACCGAAGAAGAACGCACGTCCGAGGTCGCAGGCCAGGGACCTCCATGCACCATCGCGTGATTAACTTCCACTCCGGTTGGATAGCCGTTCAGAATGAGGCGGCAGGCTTTTCTTTCTAACATCGACAACAGTACTTGATGGTCTGCCAGGTCCCGTACTGTGCCGTGAACAGTCGCGGTAAGTTGTCCTTCCAGTTGGCGCGCCACTTCGATGAGATCGGCAGTTGTGGAATATTGTACGAGCAGACAAGCCGGACCGAACATCTCCTCTGCGAGCGTGGGGTCGGCAAGAAGCTCTGAAACTGCAGTTCGATATAACGCGGAGCGAACCTGCGCCCCGGTTTGATCCACAGCAGAAAGCATGGGCGTGACGCCGGGGCGTCCGCTCAGGCTTGCCGCCTGGGTTGCATAAGCTCTCGCAATGTCAACCGTCAGCATGGTGAAAACACTCTGAGCTTCCAATAATTCATGCAGGCGGGAAGCAAATTCCGACGCGTGGCCGGCCGGGACGAAAACGAGTCCAGGCTTCGTGCAGAATTGACCTGAAGCATTGGTAAGAGACGCCAGAAGGCCTTGAATTCTCCCCTCCAACTCTTCGTCGAACGCAGTGGGCAGGAAGAAGATCGGATTTACACTGCTCATTTCGGCGAAGAATGGAATCGGCTCGCCGCGCGTAGTCATGACTCGCATGAGACTACGGCCGCCGTTGCGCGATCCAGTGAAGCCGACGGCCTTGATCTCCGGGCGTGTCACTAGGGCGCATGCAATTTCGTAGCCCGAATCGAAGAGCAACGAAAACGTTCCCTCGGGTAGGGAGCAGGCGCGGGCCGCTTCAGTGATTGCCTGCCCCACCATTTCCGAAGTTCCCGGATGCGCCGCATGAGCTTTCACGATCACAGGGTTGCCCGCGGCAAAAGCTGATGCTGTATCGCCGCCAGCGACGGAGAATGCGAGCGGGAAGTTGCTTGCTCCGAAGACCGCGACGGGACCGAGCGGCCGCAACATTGACCGCACATCCGGTTTCCGGGGTTTGCGGTTGTTGTCCGCGCGATCGATCCGCGCATCCACCCAGGAGCCCTCGGTTACCAAATCAGCAAAGAGTTGGAGTTGAGCGCAGGTGCGGCCTGCTTCGGCTTTTACTCGAGCGGATGGCAAACCTGTTTCACGCTCGACGCGGGAGAAGAGGTCTTGGCCAAGATCTTCGAGGTTGCTCGCGATTGTCCGTAAGAATGCGCCCCGTTGGCGGCCCGAGAGCCGCTCCATGACCGGGACTGCGGCCGCCGCCAAATTGGCCGCGCGTTCCACGTCCGGAACGCTTGCGCTGCAATAGTCCGGAAGAATTTCGTTTCCGATAGCAGGATTGATGGCGCGAAACTTCGATCTTCGGGAGAAGGAACGACTCCACCCAATTATGGACGTACCGCGCAGACCACTTGTTAATGCGGCCAGAGAAATACTTACTGGTTGTGAATCACTCAATTTGAAACGTCTCCTATGAATCGAATGCCCATATCGGCGAAACCGCGTGTGTTTCGAAGAGTGTAACATCGACCTTCGACGGAGCCATCGGTTTTATGGCAGAAGTCAGCCGGCGGGATGGATCTTATCCGTCTCAATAACTGGACAAGTAACCAACATCACGTTACCCTGTGCTGTCGCTGGCAGCCGTCGCGCGCCGCCAGGATTGGGGAACAGATGTCCAGCCAAACGACCGAACGTCTAACCGCAAGCTCCACAAACTGGCTCTTCAGTATGTCCGGCCGCGAGCGCCGCACATTTGTGGCTTGTTTCCTGGGATGGGCGCTGGACGCGATGGACGTCCAAATCTATGCGCTGATCATCCCATCGCTGATTGGTTTTTGGGCGTTATCGAAGGGCCAAGCCGGGATGTTGGCCACCTCGGCGCTGCTTGTTTCTTCGTTTGGCGGTTGGCTCGCAGGCGTACTTGCCGACCGTGTCGGCAGAGCCAGGGTTTTGAAAATCACGATTGCCTGGTTCGCTGCGTTCACATTTCTTTCCGGTTTCACAAACTCTTATCACCAGCTACTGTTTACCAGAAGCCTGCAGGGCCTGGGTTTCGGAGGGGAGTGGGCTGCCGGTTCGGTGTTGATTGGAGAAGTGGTAGATAAAAGGATTCGCGGACGGGCGGTAGGATGTGTTCAGAGCGGCTGGTCAGTGGGCTATGGCTTTTCCGTGCTGCTGTTTACTGCCGTGTTCAGCGTGGCGCCGCCGGCCTGGGCCTGGAGGCTGCTCTTTTTCATTGGACTTGCGCCGGCTATCGCCGTCCTTTGCTATTGCCGGCACCTGGAGGAATCCCCGACCTTCCTGGATAAGGAACGAGCAGCCGGATCGTCCCTTAAGCAATCCTGGTCACTGGATATTTTTCGTCCGCCATTGTTGCGTACTACCCTGGTTGCGTCCCTTCTCGCCACAGGCGCACTCGGAGGAAATTATACAATCCTCACCTGGCTCCCTACCTATTTGGGCGTGGTCAGAAAGCTTTCCATTCTTAGTACCGGCGCCTATCTAACTGCTAATATTGCCGGATCTTTCTGCGGCTACGTTGTCAGCGCTCATCTGAGCGACTGGCTGGGACGGCGCATTACTTTCGCGCTCACCGCAGCCTGCGCGATAATTACCATCGTCATTTATACTGTTTCCGGCTTGACACCTATGGCTCTGTTGATCCTTGGATTCCCGCTCGGTTTTTTCCAATCCGGAATGGTCGCCGGAATGGGCGCGACGTTCGCCGAACTCTATCCGACCCGAGTACGGACCACTGGGCAGGGTTTTTCGTACAATACCGGCCGTGCTGCCGGATCGGCAGTGCCGGCGCTGGTGGGCTATTGGAGCGCGTTTCTGCCACTCGGCTCCAGCATTCGGATATTCGCGGTCTGTTCGTACTCCCTGGTTTTGCTGGCTACGATTTTGCTTCCCGAGACGCGGGCAAAGGAGCTCGAATCGGCATGAGTAATGAAGTGAAGCCGGTGCTGGTTGGGGGCTCTCGCAAGCTGGTTCCGCGCAGCGGAGGGCGCATACTCGCTGACGCTCTGCGGCTCCATGGGACTGACCGGGTGTTCTGCGTTCCTGGCGAAAGTTACCTGGATCTGCTGGATGCCTTGTACGACACGCCGGATATTCAGATCGTGGTCGCGAAACACGAGGGCGCCGCGGCCAACATGGCCGAGGCCGATGGAAAGCTAACGGGCCGGCCGGGCATCTGCATGGTCACTCGAGGACCCGGGGCCACGCACGCGAGCATCGGCGTTCACACGGCTTTCCACGATTCCACGCCGATGATCGTTATGGTCGGACAGGTGTCACGCCGAGTGCGTGGCCTGGAAGCCTTCCAGGAAGTGGACTTTCGTAAGATGTTCGAGCCCATCACGAAATGGACCGAGGAAATCAACGATCCGAGGGACATTCCTGAAACCGTTCGAAGCGCGTTTCAGTGCGCAACGTCGGGCCGGCAAGGTCCGGTGGTTTTGTCTCTACCGGAAGACGTCTTGGAGGAATCGTGTGAAGTTTCGGACGCCGATCCTTACAGCGAAATTGCAGCTATACCCAGTTCCGACGATATGCGCACTCTGCGCTCGGCGCTGGCACAGGCGGAACGCCCGCTGGTGATCCTGGGTGGCTCCGGATGGACGGACGAGGCCTGCACCGATATAGAAGCATTTTGCAACGCGAACGCGCTTCCGGTGGCCGCGTCCTTCCGCAGGCAGGATTTATTCGATAATCGGCATCCCTGTTTCGCGGGTCATTTGACTTTGGGCATGGCGCCCTACCTCACCGAACGGGTCAAGTCGGCGACTCACATTTTGGCAATCGGGAGCCGGCTCAGCGACGTTTCCACTGGCGGCTACAAGTTGATCGGCCGAACACCAGCAGGCCAGAAGCTGTTCCACGTGCACGCCAGCGGCCGCGAGCTTGGCCGCGTTCATCAGACTCACCTGCAGATCACGGCGGCGCCCGTGCCTTTCGTGCAAGCGCTCCGAAAACTGCCACTGGTGCGCAATCCACCTTGGCGCAAATGGACGAGGGACCTGCGCCAAGAGTTTGTCGAATTTAGTTCTGTCCCTCTCAAAAGGAGGCCCAAAGGTGTGGACCTCGCCATGGTAGTTTCCTATCTGTCGGAGACACTACCTGAGGATGCAATGGTGTGCAATGGAGCGGGGAATTACACTATTTGGGTTCACCGATTTTTCAAATACAAGCGCAGAGGGACAGAACTGGCGCCGACCAGCGGCGCAATGGGGTACGGACTGCCTGCATCTGTCGCGGGGAAGCTGCGATATCCCAGACGCGTTTCGGTGTGTTTCGCCGGCGATGGCTGTTTTTTGATGTACGCCCAGGAACTGGCCACCGCTGCGCAGTACGGCGCGGCGATCATCGTGATCGTCGTTAACAACGGAATGTACGGCACTATCCGGATGCATCAGGAGAGGCGATTCCCAGGGCGCGTCTCCGCTACAGATTTGTTGAATCCCGATTTTCCCGCACTTGCCCGCTCCTTCGGCGCTTACGCGGAGAGAGTGGAAAGCACGGAAAAGTTTCCCGCGGCATTCGACCGTGCGTTGGCAGCGGGCCGTCCGGCGCTACTTGAGTTATGTATGGATCAGTTTCAAATCACACCCGACCGAAGAATTGGATAGCGGGGATCACGCTCCGCCTCGTTTGCCTTTCGATGATCGGTCTTTTGGGCCCCAGCGCGTCAGGCGCCGCGAAACCACAGTACGCGATTGCGTTTGCCAGCTTTCGCCCTCTAAACGCTAAGATCTTCATTGCCGACAGCGACGGCGCCAACCCCAAGGCGTTCGAGCCTGCCGGATTTCTCGATATCAACGCCTCCTTTTCGAAGGATGGCAAATGGATCGTGTTTACATCGGACCGGGCTGGATCCGCGGATATCTACCGGGCGCGGGTAGATGGGACGGGCCTGGAACGGCTTACCAGCGATCCTGCTTTTGACGATCAGGCGACCCTGTCTCCCGACGGTCGCAGCCTGGCATTTGTATCGACGCGAGCCAGCGGATTGGCGGATATCTGGATTGAGGACATAGCATCCAAAAGAGCGTATAATCTGACACCCGAGCCGCGCGGGCATTTCCGCCCGGCCTGGTCTCCCGATGGTGAATGGATCGCATTTTCGTCAGACCGCGATTCACCTATGCCACGACGGCCCGGCTCCTTCGAGTTCATCGAGCGAACCGAGATCTATGTCATGCGGCGGGATGGCAGCGGTCTTCGGCAGATCACGCATGTGGGAGGAGTGGCGGGAAGTCCTCAATGGTCTCCCGATGGCAAGCAGATCGCTTTCTATCAGTGCGGATTCGAGGATGTGATTCGCATCTCTGATCCGCGCCGCCAGAGAGGAACATGCCAGATCGCGACGGTTGGAATCGATGGCGGGATGGTTCGGACTCGCACCACGGGAGAGGGAGAAAAGTGGTCGCCACATTGGATCGGCATGAACCATATAGGTTATTCGACTGGAGGACCTGGCGGCGGAATTGAATTCGTTGGGGGTGAGGCGGGGCAACGCGGAGAGTTCAACAGCCCGGATTGGTCGCCGGATGGAAAGAAAATGGTGTACTACCGCGATATCGGCGAGGACTGGCCGCCGGTCCGCGAGGTATGGAGCAAGGATCTGGAATTTCGACTCGTTCGAACCGGTATCTTTCCCAGTTACTCACCAAGCGGCGATCGTTTGGTAGTGACCAGCGCTTACGCTGCGGCGATGCACAACGGGCTGATTGAATCCAGCGCAGATGGGACCAATCGCTGGATGATCTTCGATGATCAGATGCAAAGCGTCGTGGCGCCAATGTGGTCGCCACGAGGCGATTGGATTGCCTTCGGAGCGGGCGGTGCATTTCAAAACTCGATCGGTGTGGGTAAAGTTGTTTCTCACCTAGCCATCATTTCACCCGAGGGTACAGGGTTCAAATTACTGACGACCGGGGATAAAAACGACAATTTCCCCAGCTGGTCACCCGATGGCCACCGCATCGTCTATCGCACACAGGATGATCAAGGCAAGGGTTTACGGATTATCGACGTTAAGACGGGGAGAATTACGACGCTGACAGCCGGCGGCCATAACAGCGACAATTTTCCATCGTGGTCTCCTAACGGCGATCAAATTGTTTTCTTGAGCAACCGACAGGACGGCAACTATGAGATCTACGTGATTCACCCCGATGGCTCCGGACTGAAACGCATCACCCATCTGCCGGGGAATAACGGCCATCCAGTATTCTCTCCGGACGGAAAATGGATCGTGTTCGCGACAGGAGCAACAGGATTTAAGGACGAGAGTCCGTTGCATCCACACAATCCTCAGTCCTATGGCGAAATCGCGGTCATGCGTCCGGACGGCTCCGGGTTGCAGATGCTTTCCGACAACTGTTGGGAGGACTCCACACCACGCTGGCTCCCGCTATCACATACCAACCAACGACTGCCCTAGGTGCGGCTCAAAATGGCCATTGACCATTGCAGGTGCTGCCGCTAATCTTGCGGTGGAGATTTCGTATGCCACGTAAGTTGTCTGTGGGGATTCTTGCACTTGTTGCCGCCCTCTGCGCGCAGCTCTTTTCGGCAAACATGTCGGAAGTCCAGTTTTGGAGCGCCGCGGATCTCAAAAACCTGGAGAAATCGTTAGCGCTGAAGATGGATGTCACAAAGAGTGGAGCACAGCGGCTCTTTACAGAACCGACTTACAACGCGCTGGTCTTTCATCGTGAGGGCACGGGCGAGGCGGAACTGCATGAACGTTTTGCGGACCTTCTGGTAGTTCGCTCCGGCAAGGGCGGCATTCAGATTGGCGGGAAAATAATCGAACCTCGGAATATCGCGAAAGACGAGATCCGTGGTAAGTCCATTGAGGGCGGAACCAGATACAGTCTGGCAAGCGGCGACGTGCTATACATCCCCGCCAAAGTCCCGCATCGGACGTTAGTGGCTGCGGGTCAGCAATTGAACGTTTTAGTTGTCAAAATCCAACCTTAGGATAGTGCTGTGAAGAAGTTTTTGACAGTGGTGATGTTTTCGTCTCCAGCTTTTGTGATCTTTGCGATCGGCGTCTTGCGTCCCGCCCTTGCCCAAGAGCATGGAAGGAGACTCGACCTGGACGAGATTCACTGGCTAGGCGAATCGGCTCATGGTGGAGTCGGTACGTCTCATGCCGAGGGAATCCAAACCGTAGTGCTCGATGGGGATCCGACTAAACCTGGCCTTTATACGATTCGGCTGCAAGTCCCACCCAACACAAAAATTGAAGCTCATTCGCACCGAGACAATCGCGCTGCCGTAGTGTTATCGGGTACCTGGTTCATAGGTTATGGACATGCGTTTGACGCAAAAGGGCTCAAAAAGCTTGCCCCGGGAGGTTTTTATACTGAACCTGCGGGGGTGGATCACTTTGCCCTTACGAAGGATGAATCGGTTATTGTTCAAATTACAGGCTTCGGGCCGACCTCGACAAAATATCGGGACGAACGGCTCAATCCTACTCATAAGTAGTTCTCGCTGGCGCAAGCAAAGCGCCTCAGCTTCTGCTACGGTTCCAGAAGAAAATCGAGCAGCTTTTCGTTAAACAGATCGGGAGCCTGAATGTGCGGTACATGCCCGAGGCCTGGGAGCAAAACTAATAGCGCTCCTGGAATATTCTCGGCGATGTGCCGAGCTTGTTCGGGAAAACCCGGTTGTTGGTCGTGGTCACCGCCGAGTACCAGGGTTCTGGCATGGATCTTTGGCCAATCGTAGACAACCGGATCCTGATATAGCATCTGGCGGAGGATGGCACGCACCATTGCGAATCTGGGCCAATCGCCGCTCAGTGTGCGAGCGTACAGAATCCGAACGAACTTTTCGTACTCCGGCTTCCAGGCGCCCGGGAAGTAACGATTAATGGTGTCGAACGACTGTTGGTATAGCTGATCTGGCGTGGCCGTGATGGCCTGCTTATAAAGATCGTCCGCTCTGGGGAACGGCTGCTTATAACGCGGGTCGGTCAAACCAATCGGATCGTATAGAACCAGGCGTTCCGTCATATCCGGGTAAGAGGCGGCGAAACGTGCCGCGAGCATCCCGCCCATGGAGTGGCCGACAATCACGGCTTTGGCCACTCCTCGCGACACGAGCAACTTGCGAACGTTGGCGGCCATATCGTTAAAATTGTATGGAATGATCGCCTTTGAAGACCTCCCGAAGCCGATTTCGTCCGGCACAATCACGCGGAAACCCGCGCGGCGGAGCGCTTCAATAGGCCCGGCGAAATAGAAGCCCCCGAAATTAAACCCGTGGAGTAAGACAACGGTGCGCCCGTTCGCCGCGCCTGCCGGCGCGATGTCCATGTATGCCATCCTCACGTCCTGCTGGTAGAGAGTGAGGTTCAAGAACGATACCGGGTAAGGGTATGGGACATCCTCATACGTGATGCTGCCTGGCTTTACATCGGCGGGCGCCTTTTGGACTTCGGCGGTTTGGCCCTGAGCGGGAGCGAGCGCCCAGACGAAGAAAAGCAGGAACAAGTATTTCGGCGAGAGCCATTCCATACCAATGTTGCGTGTTGCCATTTCATGAATACCTAACTAGGCGGCCTTGGACACGGTGCCGTGCGGGTCTATGACGAATTTCTTGGCGGCGCCTTTATCGAAATCCTGATAACCCTGAGGCGCGTTTTCCAGGGAGATAACCGTTGCGTTGACTGCCTTGGCAATCTGCACCTTGTCATGAAGGATCGCCATCATAAGCTGGCGGTTGTAGTGCAGGACCGGACATTGACCTGTATAGAACGAATGAGATTTAGCCCAGCCGAGCCCGATACGAATACCCAGATTTCCGATCTTGGCGTTGTCGTCCACGCCGCCGGGGTCACCAGTGACATAAAGACCGGGTATACCAATCGCTCCTCCGGCGCGCGTAATGTCCATCACGGAGTTGAGAACCGTCGCTGGCTGTTCCACGCCGGCCTGATGTCCGTGCCCGTGAGCTTCAAAGCCTACGCAATCCACGGCTGAATCCACTTCCGGAGAACCCACTATTTGAGCAATCTGATCGGCTAGGGAAGCGTCCTTCTTCAGGTCAATCGTTTCGCAGCCGAAGCTTCTGGCTTGCGCTAGCCGGTCGGGAATCATGTCTCCGACGATCACGACGGCCGCGCCCAACAGATGGCAGGAGGCCGCGCACGCCAGGCCGACGGGGCCGGCGCCCGCGACATAGACCACCGATCCTGTTCCCACGCCCGCAGTGACCGCGCCATGATAACCGGTGGGGAAAATGTCAGAAAGCATAGTGAGATCTCTTATCTTCGCGAGCGCTTTCTGTTTATCGGGAAACTTGATCAGGTTGAAATCGGCGTATGGCACAAGCACGTATTCGGCCTGACCGCCAACCCATCCCCCCATGTCGACGTAGCCATAAGCCGCGCCTGGGCGTGCCTGATTCACCGTTAGACAGATCCCGGTTTTTCCTTCCCGGCAGTTGAGGCAACGGCCGCAAGCAATGTTAAACGGAACGGTGCATATATCGCCGACGTTCAAAAACTCGACGTCGCTCCCCTTTTCGATGACTTCTCCCGTGATCTCGTGTCCGAGCACCAAACCCGACGGTGCGGTGGTGCGCCCGCGAACCATGTGCTGATCGCTTCCGCAAATGTTGGTGGTGACACACTTTAGGATTACGGCATGGTCGATTTTCTTGCCCGCGGGGTTCTGCAGGCTTGGGGAAGTCGATCGATTGCACTTCCACTTTCCCGGGACGGATATAAACGACACCTCTATTGCTGGCCATGAGATCTCCTTTTTAACTGTCAGGTAATCAGAGTATCTTTCAGAACGTTGCTACGCTCGCTTCAGAACGCTGCTACGCTCGCTTCAGAACGCTGCTACGCCCGCTTCAGAACGCTGCTACGCCCGCTTCAGAACGCTGCCGCGCCCGCTTCGGCGACGGCGTGATCCTGGTCGCCCGAGCCGCCGCTGACGCCAATGGCGCCGACAACTTTCCCGTCCTTCTTGAGCGGGATTCCGCCGGCGAAGATCATGATCTTGCCGTCGTTAGAAGTGTGAATGCCGAAGAACTGTCCACCGGACTGCGAATGGGTGGCCAGGTCCTTGGTGGCGATATCGAAAGCCCGCGAGGTGTAAGCCTTTTTCTGGGAGATATCGATGCTGCCGATCCATGCGCCGTCCATGCGGACATGGGAAACCAAATTGCCGCCCTCATCGGCTACCGCGATGTTCATGGGCTGTCCGATTTCCGCTGCCTTCTTCTCAGCGGACGCAATCACTTTACGTGCCTCTGCTAACGTCATTGTCAGTCGCACTCCTTTTTCTCTCTTGTCGAGGAACCAAATTGTCGTTGGGTAAAACGAGTTTCGCGGATTGATTTTAGGGCTACTTCGGAACCGTGTCAAATAGGTCGTTTGCCACTGTCGTTTGCCACTTCAAAGAAAAGCGTCCGCGTCTCAAAATAGCTATTTACGGCGAGGCAGCCAGCGGATACACTTTGGCGGATGTTGTCGGAAGCCGGGTCGCTTCGCCCTATCGTGACAGCTAAGAAACCTTTCTATACGGATCTTTCGTTTCAGGTATTGGTGAGCGTCGGGGTCGCCGTTTTGTTCGGATACCTGAGCCCAGCCAAAGCGGCGGCGATGAAGCCGCTGGGCGATGCCTTCATCCGGCTGATCACGATGTTCATCGCCGTGATCGTCTTTTGCACGGTGGTGTCTGGCATCGGTGGAATGAGCGATTTAAAGAAAGTCGGCAGGGTCGGCGGGAAGGCGCTGCTGTATTTCGAAGTCGTCTCGACGGTGGCGCTCTGCCTCGGGCTAGTGGTCGGAAACCTGGTGCATCCGGGCGGCGGTTTCAATATCGATCCGAGAACACTGGACGCGAAGGCAGTTGCGGCCTATGTGGGACAGGCAAAAGCTCTGAGCGTGCCCGAATTCCTGATGCACATCATCCCCAATACCCTAGTGGATGCATTTGCGAAAGGCGACATCCTGCAGGTTCTGCTGATTGCTGTCCTGTTCGGGTTTGCGCTCTCTCTGGCCGGCCCGCGTGGAAAGCCGTTAATGGACCTGTTTCACTCGCTATCGGCTGTGGTCTTTGGTGCGGTGAACGTACTGATGCGTCTGGCGCCCATCGGAACTTTTGGCGCGATTGCATTTACTGTCGGGCGATATGGGATTGCTTCGCTGGGGCCGTTGGCGAAATTGGTGGGCACGTTCTTCGCGACGGGGATACTCTTTGTGCTAGTGGTGCTTGGATTGGTGTGCTGGCTGGCGGGATTCAGCCTGCTCCAGTTTCTGCGCTACATCAAAGATGAAATCATTCTGGTGCTGGCCATCAGTTCATCCGAGCCCGCGCTTCCGACTTTGATGGAAAAGTTGGAGGCGCTCGGATGTTCGGGCGGCCTGGTGGGACTCGTGGTTCCCACCGGCTATTCGTTTAACACCGACGGAACCAGCCTCTACATGACCCTGGCCGCGCTTTTTGTAGCACAGGCCACCCACACTCCGTTATCGCTCAAACAGCAGGTAATTCTCCTTTTGGTTGCAATTCTGACATCCAAAGGGGCGAGCGGGGTGCAGGGAGCGGCTTTCATCGCTCTGGTGGGGACGCTGACGGTGATTCCATCCATTCCGGTGGCCGGGATGGCAATCATTCTCGGGATTGATCGTTTTATGAGCATGTTGCGCGCGACGATCAACATGCTCGGCAACGGCGTGGCTACGCTGGTGGTGGCTCGTTGGGAGCGTGAACTTGACGGGAAAACGCTGCGCCAGAATTTGTTGCGAGAAAACGCACGAGTCGCGGCAGTGGGCCATTATTGAGGCGGCGGATGTTAGGGTCGCCGTCGAGTAGGAGGCTGGATCTCGTGTACCGCAGCACTTATCTGACGCGCCGGCAATTCGGAGGCACTCTTGGCTTGCTTTGCGCTTGCGCCAGGCGGGCGGCGGGTGTGACCGATATCGGTAGTGTTTTGCAGGATTCCCTGCGACGACGTGGGATCCCGGCCGCCGCGGCCATCGCGGCCATGGCGGCCACGGCAGACCGGACATTCTACGCCGGCGCTTTCGGTACGCGCGATGCCACTTCAGGAATCAAAGTCACAACCAAATCGATTTTCGGAATCGCCTCGATGACCAAGGCGATCACGACTACGGCTGCCATGCAACTGGTGGAACAGGGGAAGCTGACTTTGGACGAACCCGTGAGCAAGCATCTTCCGGAATTGGCGACGATAAATGTGCTGGAAGGGTTCGATCACACCGGAAAGCCCATCCTTCGCCGCGCCACCATACCGGTAACTTTGCGGATGCTGCTGAGTCATACGTCGGGATTTGCGTACGATACCTGGAACGAAAACATGGCGCGGCTGGTAAAGGCCGTGCTCCCGGCTGACGAGGCGGCCAAACCGGTCTATCCCAGCGCTCTTTGGGGCCGCGTCCCGCCAAGCACTATCTGCGAGCCAGGCACTTGCTGGCAGTACGGCACCAGCGCGGACTGGACAGCGCATCTCGTGGAAGTTGTCGCCGGGGAAACCTTGGACCGGTATTTCCAAGAGCATATCCTTGACCCGTTAGGAATGACCGACACCGGATATGTGCTGTCGGGGGCAGAATACGATCGTCTGGTCAGCATCTGTGAAAGACAGGACGACGGGTCGTTGAAGGAACTTTCGCGGAACAGGCCCCCGCCCCCGCGTGTGCATTTCGGAGGTGCGGGACTGTATTCTACCGTCGGCGATTACACGCGCTTCATGCAGATGTTTCTGCGCAACGGCCGTGGCCCGGGTAACGTTCGGATCCTGCGCCAGGAGACCGTGGAACTGATGGCCACCAACCAGATCGGCAAACTGAGCGCGGGAAAGATGCGGAACTTTACCGGAAAGGTGTGGCAGGACGTGGTGTTCCATCCGGGTGAAATCGATGGGTTTGGGTTAGGGTTCCTGATCAACAAGGTGGATTACCCAGGCGGAAGGTCGGCCGGAAGCCTGGCTTGGGCGGGAGGCTGGAACACCTATTTTTGGATTGACCGCCGACGGCAGATCTGCGGAGTGATCATGATGCAGTTCCAACCTTTTTATGATGCGGGAGCTGTAGCGGTGCTCTCGGATTTCGAACACGCCGTATACCGGTCGGCCGGCAAATAGCTCAGGGCCAGGTTTCCCAAAGTTGCGGGCTTCGGGCTAGCGCCGCAGAGGGGAAGGACTGGTCACGGCTTTAAATGGCTATAGAAGTGATTTTCGGCCCATGATAAAACACCATTGGACTAAGGAACTGCCGGGGGAACTGCCGGGAGTGCTCATCTAGGCTGTAAGCTTGCATACAAACTCTA
Source organism: Bryobacterales bacterium (assembly GCA_963713415.1). Taxonomy (GTDB): domain Bacteria; phylum Acidobacteriota; class Terriglobia; order Bryobacterales; family Bryobacteraceae; genus Palsa-89. The sequence goes on from CAVQLV010000006.1 coordinate 24,016, forward strand.
GACACGAACCGTGGGAGGCGGGTTCTCGAAGCGGTGGGTTGGTCGGTGTGCTGGTCCTCGGATTCACGATCGCTGCTTATCCGGCAAGCGGCTATCCCGCAAACACGCCTGACGTTATCCACAAGTACTGCACTCCATGTCATAACGAACGGCTCCGAACAGCGGGGCTGGCGTTCGAGAAACTCGAATTGGCTACGGCCGGCGCCCAAGCCGACGTCTGGGAAAAAATCGTCAGAAAAATAAGGGCCGGCGAGATGCCGCCTCCCGGAATGCCGCGGCCGGATCGGCGCACCATGGATGCTTTCGCGAGCGCGGCGGAGGAGGCGCTCGATTCGGCAACTCCGAATCCTGGACGGGTAGTACTGCACCGCTTGAACCGGTCCGAGTACGGCAATGCGATCCGGGATATGCTCGATCTCGATATCGACAGTTCCATGCTGCTCCCGCCGGACGACGCCGATCAGAATGGGTTTGAGAATATCGCCGGCGTTTTGTCGGTTTCGCCGCGGTTGCTGGACGGGTACATGTCGGCGGCGGGACGCATCAGCCGCCTGGCGGTGGGCGATCCGACGCTGGTTCCGGTTTTCGATACGTACAGCGTCCCGAAGACCGCCGCTCAGGATGATCGCATGGGTGAGGATCTCCCCTTCGGCTCTCGAGGCGGCATTGCGGTTCACTATCGCTTCCCGGTTGATGCGCAGTACGTCCTCCGGGTGCGGTTGCGCAGGCAGCTTTACGATTACATCGTTGGTCTGGGGCACGCGCAACGGCTGGACGTTCGAGTGGACGGCAAGCGAATGGCTTCGGTGACGGTGGGTGGCGAGGCACACGGTCTGCCGGCACCCGCCACCTTCGCCGGCGCGGTCCCAGGCGACAGCGACTGGGAAGAGTATTTGCATTCGGCGGACGCGAACTTAGAAGTTCGTTTCGCGGCCAAGGCCGGCACGCGAATCCTGAGCGTATCGTTTGTCAACGAAAGATCCGAACCGGACGGTTTTGTGCAGTCCCGAAATTCGACTTTCGGCTTATCGTCGGACGAGCAGTTCGATGGGGAAGCGGCGGTGGACTCGATTGAGATCGGCGGACCCTACAACGTCCAGGGGCCGGGAGATACGGAGAGCCGGCACAGGATTTTTGTTTGCCGTCCGGTACAGGGCGACGACCCGACGCCCTGCGTCACGAAAATTCTTTCCAACTTGGTTCGCCGGGGCTTCCGGCGTCCCTCGACATCGAAAGACATCGCGCCGCTGCTGAGGATTTACAGTCTTGGTTCGCGAAGCCGCGGTTTTGAAGGCGGCATCCAGCTAGCGCTCCAGGCCATCCTGAGCGATCCTGAGTTCTTGTTTCGTGTGGACAATGCACCGGCAGGCGTTTCGCCCGGCTCTGTTTTTCGCCTCAGCGATTTGCAATTGGCGTCGCGTCTGTCTTTTTTCTTATGGAGCAGCATTCCCGACGATGAATTACTCGCGACCGCGATCCGCGGCGAATTGAAAAATCCAGCGGTTCTCGAGCGCGAAGTGCGGCGGATGCTCCGCGATAATCGCGCTAACTCCTTGGTGACCAATTTCGCCTCCCAGTGGCTGGATTTGCGGAAGATACGCGGCGTGTCTCCGGACCCGGTGCGGTATCCGGAGTTCGACGACAGTTTGCGCCAAGCGTTTGAGACCGAGACGCGAATGTTTCTGGAAAGCCAGATTCACGCCGACCGCAGCGTGAAGGAGTTGTTGACGGCGGACTACACCTTTGTCAACGAGCGGTTGGCCAAGCACTACGGCATGGGAAACGTATACGGAAGTTATTTCCGTCGCGTGCCGGTGGAGGGCAATCGCGGGGGGTTGCTCGGAGAAGGAAGTATCCTGACTTTGACTTCCTATCCCGATCGGACGTCGCCCGTTCTGCGCGGCAAGTGGCTGCTCGACAATGTTCTAGGAATGCCGCCGTCTCCACCGCCTCCCGATGTTCCGGCGTTGAAGGAGACGGGTGCCGACGGCAAAATCGCGTCCGTGCGGGAGAGGATGGAACAGCACCGAAAAAATCCGGCGTGCGCGGTTTGTCATCTCAAGATGGACCCGCTGGGTTTTGCTCTGGAAAATTTCAACGCGGTTGGCAAGTGGCGCGTGTCGAGCGACGGAATACCGATCGATGCCTCGGCCTCTCTGCCAGACGGTACGAAGATAGATGGCGCCGCGGGCTTGCGAGCCGTGTTGGCCGCCCGTTCCGGGGAATTTGTTCGTACGGTCACCGAAAAGCTGCTGACCTGTGCGCTGGGGCGTGAGTTGGAGGCGTACGATTTTCCCGCAGTGCGGCGCATCCTGCGGGGTGCGGGAGCGAGCGATTACCGGTGGTCGGCGATCATTTTGGGAATCGTCAAGAGCACACCTTTTCAGATGAGCACGGCTGAAAGCAAACAGCCGGAGGAGGCAACCAATGATACTGCTTGGTAAATCGATCCCGCGCCGAACGGTGCTACGGGGAATCGGGGCGAGCTTGGCGTTGCCGCTGCTTGACAGCATGTGTCCGGCGCTGCGCGCAGCTCCGCCACCCGCCAAACGCTTCGGTGCGGTATACGTGCCCAACGGGATCAATATGAGGGATTGGACCCCAGCGACCGCTGGCGCGGATTATGAGTTCACGCCGATTCTGAAACCTCTGGAACCATACCGGCAGCGGTTGCTCATTTTGAGCGGACTGAACAGCACCCCGCCACCAGATAGGGCGACCTTGCCGGGTAACCACGGGCGCGCCTCCACTAGGTTTCTGACCGATGTGCAGCCAAAGCCCACGCTGGCTTCCAACCTTGGCGCCGGCATTTCGATGGACCAGATTCTCGCCAGGAAATTATCGGAACACAATGCGCTCGCGTCGCTCGAGCTCGGCTTGGATTCGAGCGACACGCCGGGCGGGGGTGATCCAGGCTACAGCCGTGCTTACACCAGCACCATTTCGTGGGGCAGCGCGACCACGCCCTTGCCGATGGAGAACAATCCCCGGACCGTATTCGAGCGGTTGTTCGGAGACAGCGACAGCACAGATCGGTCAGCGCGCTTAGCTCGCATTCAGCAACAGCGCAGTATTCTGGACGAGGTAACGGCGAAAATCGTGCGATTCGAGAAAATGCTAGGGCCGTCGGATCGCGCGAAGTTCCAGGAATATACCCACGCGCTGCGAGACGTGGAGCGGCGGATCCAACATGCGGAGGCGGACGGCGACCGGCAGACTGCCGGTGGTGGAGCATCCCTCGGGAATTCCAAATACTTTCGCCAAGCACATCACGCTGATGTATGATCTGTGGAGTCTTGCTTATCAGTGCGATCTGACGCGGGTGATCACCTTTATGGTGGCGCGTGAATTCAGTGGACGAACCTATCCCGAGATTGGTATCCACGCGGCGCATCATCCGCTCTCGCACCATCAGAACGATCCGGTGCGCCTGGCGGCCCTAACGAAGATCAATACATACCACGTGTCGCTCTTCACGAACTTGCTGGAGAAGCTCAAGACAACTCCCGATGGCGATGGCTCCTTGCTGGACCATTCCACGATCATCTACGGAGCGGGCATGAGTGATGGAAATTCGCATTCTCCCTATGACCTGCCGGTTCTGGTTGCGGGTGGAGTAGCCGATCTGAAAGGCAGCTGTCATATCCAATACCCGAAGGGCACCCCACTGGCAAATCTACATCTGACTTTGATGGACCGCCTGGGTCTGCGCGTAGACAAGATCGGCGACAGCACTGGAGAATTCAAGGATCTCGGATGAGGGCGGGAAATCCGAGGGGCCTGATCTATTTGCTGCTCGGGATATTGGGAGGCGGGTTTGCCGCGGCGAAAGACGGTCGCTTGGCGGATGCGGTGCAGCACAACAAGTCAGAGCTTGCCAGAGCGCTGCTATCGGACCACGCGGAGGTGAACGCAACGCAAGGGGATGGAACGACGGCGTTGGATTGGGCGGTTCATCGGGGGGATTCGGATCTAGTGGATCGGTTGGTTCGTTCGGGCGCGAACGTAAACGCGTCCACGGATTTGGGCGTTACACCCTTATATTTGGCTTGTATGAACGCCGACGGTGCCATGGTGGAAAAGCTGCTACACGCCGGTGCGAACGCTAACTCGGCGCTCACCACCGGAGAATCGGCGTTGATGACGTGCGCACGCACCGGCAACCCCAAAGCCGTACTCGCGCTGGTGAGCCATGGAGCCGATGTCAACGTGACGGAGAAAATGCATCATCAAACCGCTCTGATGTGGGCGATTTCCGAACAACATCCGGATGCCGCGCGAATTCTCATCGAACATGCCGCCGACATTCACGCCCGCTCCGCAATTCACCGCCAGTATGTCGCTCTCAAGATTCCGCATGTCGGAGAGCAACGGGGCCGCAATTCGGGCGAATGGGTGAAGATGGGTGGAAGCACGCCGATGCTATTTGCCTCGCGAACAGGTAACCGCGATCTGGTTCAGATGATGCTGGCAGCGGGAAGCGATGTCAATGAGACGGCGCCCGACGGTAACACTGCGCTCTTGATCGCCGCTCATAGCGGATATGGAATGCTGGCTCAATGGCTGCTCGATCAAGGCGCCGATGCGAACGCCGCAGGGCCGGGCTACACAGCCCTGCATTTGGCCGTACTGAAGGGCGACCGCGCGCTGATGGGCGCGCTACTCAATCACAACGCGAATCCCAACGCTAGAATGACCAACGGCGCGCCGCTGCGGCGAACCGACCCGGACGGTCTTCTGACGGCAGAGTTCATCGGTGCGACACCGTTCTGGCTGGCCGCCAGATTTGTCGAACCTGAGGTGATGCGCATGCTGGCCATGGAAGGCGCAAACCCGAAAATCGCGACGACCGACGGCATCACGCCGCTGATGGCGGCGGCAGGAGTCGGTTGGGACACAGGGTATGACCGGCGGGGGCCATATATTACGGGCGCCGGCTTGCCGGCCGACGAGGATCAAGCGCTGGCGGCGGTTCGGTTGGCAATCCAACTGGGTGGGGATGTCCGTGCCGCCGATGAAGCCGGCGATACGGCTCTGCACGCAGCAGTGGCAAAAGGTTATGGGCGAATCGTCCGGCTGCTGGCCGAATCGGGCGCGGCGCTGAATGCAAAAAACAACAAGGGAGAGACGCCTCTGGCGATTGCGCGACGAGAATCCGATTCCTCCGAATCCCTGAAGGCGATCGCCGATCTACTGGTGAAATTGGGTGCAAAATAATAGAAGAGGAACCATACTAAAGCGCGCGTGGGCGGGATTATTTCGGCGCGCTGTCGTTGTTCGATACGCCGCGTTGCCGGTGGCGCTATTGCTGGCAGCGTTAATGCTACGTGCGCAGGATCCGGAGGCCCCGTCCAAGCTGCAGCTCGGCGAGCGGCTGTTTCTCCTGAATTGTGCTCAGTGCCATGGTCCGGAGGGCGATGCCATCCCCGGCACCGACATTGGGGATGGCAGGTTCCGGAAGGCCTCTTCCGACGCGGATCTAGTCAACATCATCAAGAACGGTATTCCCGGCACCGCGATGCCGCCACATACCTTCACTGGTTTCGCTCCGGGCGTAGCGAGTTCGGAATCGCAGGTGAACGCTATTGTTGCGTATTTGCATTACCTGGCCGAATCAGCCGTTGACGATTCCGGCGTGAAAGGGGACAAGGTGCGCGGAAAAGTGACATTCGCGGGCAAAGGAGAGTGCCTCAATTGCCACAGTGTCCGAGGGCAGGGATCTCACTCCGGTCCCGACCTTTCCGACATCGGAGCCGCGCGGCGCCCGGCCGACCTGGAGCGTTCGATCCTGGATCCCAATGCCGAAGTGCTTCCTCAGAATCGTTCCTTCCGGGTGGTGACGCTTGCTGGCTCAACTTATAGCGGCAGGCTCCTTAACCAGGACACGTTTTCTGTGCAATTGATGGACAAGGAAAAGATAATGTCGTTCTGGAAATCGGATCTCAGAAATTATGAGTTTGTCGACGGCTCGCCGATGCCGTCGTACAAGGGGATGCTGACCGCCCAGGAAGTGTCAGACGTTGTGGCCTATCTGGCGTCATTGAAAGGAACCGGCAAGCCGTGAATTCGCCTAGACTGCTTCTCTTTGTCGGATTTCTCGGGATAGCGCAATTGAACGGTCAGGTCTCTTTTGACCGTATCCTGGCGGCGGATCAGGAGCCGCAAAACTGGCTGACCTACTCGGGCACGAACTGGAGCCAGCGCTTTAGTCGACTTACGCAAATTAATCCTGACAATGTAAAGAACCTCGATCTGCAATGGGTGTGGCAAGCGCACTCACTGGAGAAGTTCGAGGCGACGCCGCTGGTGGTGGACGGCGTGTTGTATACGATTCAGAACCCGAACGATGTGGTGGCCCTGGACGCGATGACCGGGCGGACGCTTTGGATATATCAATATACGCCGGCGCCTGACGCTCGCCCCTGCTGCGGGCGTGTGAACCGTGGCCTCGCGATTTTAGGAAACACGCTGTTCATGGGTACGATCGACGCTCATGTGGTGGCGATCGACGCCAAGAGTGGAAAACAGATCTGGAATACAACCATCGCTTCCGCGCGGGCAGGTTACGCTCTGACACACGCTCCGCTCGTGGTGAAGGACAAGGTGATCGTAGGCACGGCTGGTGCGGAATATGGTATTCGAGGCTTTATTGCGGCCTACGATGTCCATACCGGCAAAGAGGTCTGGCGATTCTATACCGTCGCTGGTCCGGGCGATCCGAATCAAAAGACCTGGGGCGGCGACTCCTGGAAGAGGGGAGGCGGGTCCATCTGGATCACCGGCTCCTACGATGCCGATCTCAATCTGACTTATTGGGGAGTCGGGAACCCCGCGCCCTCCTGGAATGGCGACTCGCGGCCCGGCGACAACTATTACACTAACAGCGTCGTCGCGCTGGATGCGGACACGGGAAAATTGAAGTGGCATTATCAATTTTCTCCTCACGACCAATTCGACTATGATTCTGTTCAAATTCCTGTTCTGGCCAATATTCCGTGGCCCGGCAAGAATTCCGATCGAAAAAACCGCAAAGTTATGCTGTGGGCCAACCGCAACGGCCTTTTCTACGTTCTCGACCGGGCTACGGGTGAATTCCTCTTGGGTAAGCCGTTCGTCGAAGTGAACTGGATGAATGGGTTTGACGAAAAAGGCCGGCCAATCAAGGTTCCGGGCAAGGTTCCCTCGACTGCGGGCACGATCATTTACCCAGGAAACGCGGGCGGGACGAGTTGGTACTCGCCTTCCTTCAGTCCGCAAACCGGGCTGTTCTACATTCCCACCTGGTCGGGTTACTTTTCCAAATATTTTAAGGAAAACCAGGACTTTGTGGAAGGAGAGCGGTATGTGGGCGGTTACCAGCGAGGCTCCATTGTGCAAAACATCGAGAACTTCCGGAAAGAGAGCGAAGGTTTCGGCGCGATTCGAGCGGTGGACGCCGCTACCGGCGAGAAGAAGTGGGATTTCAAAATGAATGACGTCACCGAGGCCGGTGTTCTGACTACTGCCTCCAATCTGCTCTTTAGCGGCGGGCGGGAGGGTTACTTCTTCGCGCTGGATGCGCGAGACGGAAAGCCGCTATGGAAGAGGGAGCTAGGTGCCAATATCGCCTCCGCACCAATCGCTTTTGCGATCGGGGGCCGGCAGTATGTTGCGGTGTCAGCGGGTAATTCTCTGTTCTGTTTCGCTTTGAAGCAATAGAGTGGTGGAGCTAATCGATTACCGAATTCGCCACTTGGTCTTGGGTGCTCCCAAGCTAGAGGCGATCCTTGCTACTTCGACCAGGAGCTGCTCGCGATTGAGCATGCCTTCTTCCACTTCGCCGATGATGTGAACAGTCTGCACAGACGGAGGTTCGACCGCCCTCAAAGCGACATCGGTTCCATTGGACACTTTGAGTTGCGCGCCTCTTATGGCAGCTAATGCCATACGAAGACTAGCGCCCGGCGCAAGTCGAGACACCTGCTTGGCATTTGCCGCCAGGACCAGATGATTTTGAACATGGCGCGGAGTCCAACCGAACTCCTGGTGTGCCCAGCTTAGAAACTTGCCATGCGGCAACAGATCCTTGGCCCGCATCAGCCGCCTGCCTACCTCGAGCTTGTACTGCAGGGCTAAGGCGACGCTTTTGCGCGCCTCTTCTTCATACCAAGTGATCTCGCCCGAGATACGGCGAATTTCATCTTCGGATTTCCTTACGGTTGCTGCTAACGTAGTTAACATCTTCGGGCGAACATTGTCCGACTTATGACTACTGCACCTGAGCGGATCTCTTCAGGCTGGCGATTTAAAGCTCTGCTAGTAGTTTACGGGCTCAAGCAATGTTCAGATATGGCTATTTCTGGCCCCCGAGCGGCAGGCAGGACATCAGTTTTCCTGTGTGTATAGGGTGAATCTGGCGATCGGCGCGGATCTCATAAATCCTTCAAATGTGGACAAATAACGAGCCGCCTTTGGCCAATCCCCAAGGAGCCGCCACAGGGGATTAGTCTACAGTCTAGCGGTTAAAGCTCCACGGTATATTCGATAATGTCGTTAGTGTACAAGGAATACTTAACTTAATGTGCGATAATGATCGAGGGACTATATAAACCGATCGCCGCAAGTACGCATTTGCCGAAAGCAAAAGCGAAACGCGTTTCGCTTTTGTGAACTGGCGGCGTTTCGATTGACAGCTATCAATTGATCGGGCACAGATCGAAGAGCCAGGAACTTCTCATTTGCACCTCATCCCGAGGCATGGTCACCGCGTGGCCTTTGGACAACTAATGGCGCGACGAATACTCCCGGACAATTGCCTCCAATGCCGGGTCCGGACTGCTCTGGGTGTCCCGAGCCGGGAAAATGCCATTGACCGCTACAAACGCAATCTCGAATCTTTATCGCTGCCTCTCACCTTCCATTAAGTAGCTTGCTCGGGCCCAGTTCGTGGGCGCACGCTAGGGAGTTCCGGCGCCGCCGATCGAGCCGCGTCCCCCGGTACTGAAGGCCAAGTTGACGGGATGGGCGTTCGGCCTGATGTAAGCTAGATCTAGTCAAGAGAACGGCCTATGAAGTATCAAATGGTCCGCAGCATCGTTTACGCTGCTTTTGTTTGTTTTTGCCTCAGCCCTGCAGCGGCATTGAGTCCGAAGAAAAGCTTCGAACAATATTCGAGAACCGTCTGGACCGAGCAACAGGGCTTACCCCAGGACACGATCACCGCGATGGTTCAGACTAGCGATGGGTATCTTTGGCTGGGGACTAACGAGGGGCTGGCGAGGTTCGACGGATATGAGTTCGTGGTGTTCGACAAGGCGCGGGGGGACCTGCCGTCCAACACGATCAAAGTTCTCACCACTGGGCGAGACGGATCGTTGTGGGCTGGCACGTCGAGCGGGTTGGTGCAGTTCGCCGGGGGCAAAAGCCGGATATTCACGACCGCGAACGGACTTCCAAACAACGCGATCGATGAGCTTTGCATAGACCACGCGGGGAATCTCTGGATCGCCGCCGGAGGAGCACTTGCCCGATACGACGGAAAAAAGTTCACCGCGTATCTGCCAGGCAAGGATATCCAGATTACTGTTCGAACTGTTTACGAGGACTCGAACCACGTACTTTGGGTGGCCGGATTGGGAGGAGTGGTTAAGCAGCAGGGCAACAAGTTTATACAGGTCCTTCCCTGGAACACCATCGAAGGGAACTTGATCTCGCATTTGACTGTCGACCGGCAAAATAATCTATGGGTAGCCGGCAGTTTGGGAATCCTGAAGCGCTCGCCGGACGGTAGTATCAAGACATATACCAGGCGGGATGGCCTCCCGGATAATTTCGTGCGGACCCTGTTGTTTGACGGCGACGGAAATTTATGGGCGGGAACCAATTCAGGTTTAACGCGTTTGCAAGGCGATCGTTTCAAAGCCGAAGGGCCTTCGGATCTAATTCGTTGCTTATTTGAAGACACCGAACATGACCTTTGGGTTGGAACCAACAACGGATTGAGCCGTCTACGCGACAACATTTTCACTGTCTACGGAACCAGCGAAGGTCTTCCCAGCAACAGCCCTAACACGGTCTTCCAGGATCGCGAAGGGGGTATCTGGGTTGGCTATCACGACAACGCTTTGCTATCGATTACTCCCAGCGGCCTCCACGTGTTCACCAAAAAGGACGGTTTTCCGGGCGAAGAGGTTTTTTCTATACGCCAAAGCCGTTCTGGAGATCTTCTGTTAAGCACCCGCGCGGGTTTCGTTCGAAAGCATAGAGACGCTTTTTACACCTATGTGCCGCCGGATCAATTCCGGCGTAAGCAAATCTTCGATGCGTTAGAAGATTCCTCGGGCCGAATCTGGATGGGATTGCCCAATGGTTTGGGCCTGCTCCAGGACGGAAAGATGCAGCTCATCATCCCCGGAGGGCCCGTGGGGCTCACATCGGTGGTGACGTTGTATCAATCGTCCGATGGTGCATTATGGGCGGGAACTTATGAACAGGGTTTGTGGCGTGTGCAAGGAGACGAGAAACGCCACTTCACCAGCGCGGATGGGCTTTCGAGCGACAAAGTTCGCTATATTTTTCAGGATTCGGATCGGACGATGTGGATCGCCACGTTCGGAGGCGGCCTGAACGCGCTACGGGCAGGCAAGTTCACGCATTTTACTGCGAAAGATGGCCTCTTAAGCGACAACATTTCGAGCATCGTGGATGACGGCGAATCTTTCTGGTTGGGCACGACCCGAGGGATCTGCAAGGTCTCCAAGCAGCAACTAGCGGCGTTTGCGAGGAAACAGATTGCCAGGCTCACTCCTACGAATTACGGTGTAGAGGACGGTCTGCGTAGCGCCCAAGCCGCGCCTGGAGTTCCTGTGGGCCGGGGAGGAATTCGGAGCTCCGATGGGCGGTTATGGTTTCCCACGAGTAAGGGAATTGCAGTGATTGACCCAAACGAGCGACCGCCGCTTTCGCCCGCACCGACCGTACATCTAAGCGATTTCGTAGTCGACGGTAAATTCCTGCATTCTTCCGACTTGCTCCGCATCCAGCCGGACAGCAGCACAATCCAGATTCGCTACGTTGGAATTCACCTGAGTGCGCCCGAGCGCGTCGACTATTACTACAAACTGGACGGCGTGGATGAAACGTGGATCCACGCCGGCAACCGCCGGGAAATCAATTACAGCCACCTCGCACATGGGAGGTATTCATTTGCGGTGCGAGCGGAACTGCCGAGCGGCCTAGCCGATGAAAAGACATTTTATTTCGAAAAGTTGCCGACGTTTTACGAGACCACCTGGTTCCGGCTGATGAGCGGGATCACAGTGCTGGTTGCGGCGTGGGGCATTTATCAAATACGGCTGCGGCAGCTCCGCTACCGTTTTGCATTGGTGTTGGACGAGCGAACGCGCATCGCCCGAGAAATTCACGATACGCTGGCGCAAGGCTTCATCGGCATATCCTCCCAGTTGGAAGCGGTATCGTCGGTTGTGCCCAAAGACAGCGGCGCCGCGCGGCGATCTCTCGATCTGGCCCGCAGAATGGCCCGTCACAGCATCACGGAGGCGCGGCGTGCGATCAGCGATCTCCGGGGAGCACCGGAAGGCTGCGATCTGGTGGCGGCGATCCGTTCCGGCGCTCATATATGGACTGCGGGCACCGGCTTAGCGATTTCGATGGATGTGCCGGAGTCCGAAGTGGTGGGCATACCGGACGAGTTTCAACGTCACTTGCTGCGTATTACTCAGGAGGCTGTTACCAATATCGTGAAGCACGCCTCCGCGAGTAAGGTGAGCGTACGGCTGAACCGCGAAGCATCCAAGCTGCACCTGCAGATCCTGGATGATGGGGAGGGATTTCAGAAGCCGAACGCAATTTCTCCTCTGGATGGGCATTTCGGACTGATCGGAATGAGGGAACGGACCGAGCGTCTGGGCGGAGAATTCCGGTTAGAGAGCCAGGTGGGCCAGGGCACTCTCGTTGACGTCACGGTACCATTGCCGTGAGTAGCAAAATCAGGGTTTTGGTGGCCGACGACCACGTCGTCGCGCGCGTAGGCGTAGTGGCTATCGTAAATGCGCAGCGCGATATGACCGTGGTGGCGTCCGTCGCGAGCGGGAGCGAAGCGGTGGCCATGTATCGCCAACATGTCCCCGACGTTGCACTGCTCGACATGCGCATGCCGTCGTTATCGGGAGTCGAAGCGGCCGTTGCCATCCGATCGGAATTTCCCGGGGCGAGAATGATTGCCTTGACCACTTACGGCGGCGACGAGGATATCCGGCGGGCCTTGGCGGCAGGCGTAAAGTCATACCTTACCAAGGACATTCCTCAGGAGGAGTTATTAAACGTAATTCGTGTGGTCCATTCCGGACAAGATTACGTGATGGCTGCGCTGGTGCCCCTAATTAACGCGCAGCACCGGCCTGATCTGACTCCTCGCGAGTTGCAAGTGCTTGAATTAATTGTTCGGGGATATGTGAACAAGCAGATCGCATATACGCTGAATCTGTCTCTCTATACGGTGGCCAACCACGTGAAGACGATCTTGAAAAAGTTGGAAGTGCAGGACCGTACTCAGGCCGCCACAGAAGCCATTCGCCGCGGCGTCATTCACCTATCGTAATCCTACGTTGTTGAGCGTTCTGGAATTAAGCCAATCCGCTTCTCGCCGGAACTAAATCCCGCGTAGCCCAGACGCCGCCCGAACGGTTCGGACGCCAGTTTGTCAACGTGTCTCCCTTTTCATTAGGTTAGCGACGGGAATAGCGGGCGGGAATGCACAACTAAGTTCAGCTCGAAATGGCCATTTACCCTTGTGAGTGCTGGAACTAACCTTCCTTTCAGCACGGAGTGTGGCATTATCGGCTGCTGGCTCATCTAGGAAAGGCGGCGAGGATCACGACGTGGGATTTACTCGGGGAAGCCGAGTCAAAAATGAGCTGTTGAATTTTGGTCGCTAAGTTTAATCGAAGAGGAACTCGTTTTGAAAAAACTCTTTACGTTTGCGTCTGTGCCGGCAACGATTATCCTGTTGCTTGTGACTGGTGTTCTGCACCCTTCCTTTGGTCAGGGAGAAGATTTGGACCCATTGCGTGTGTGTCCTGATACGCAGAAGCTGGTTCTCGAGAATGCTTTTGTCCGCGTGATAGAGGAGCGGGTACCTCCTGGAGGAGTCCAAAAGAAGCATCGCCATCCACATGGAGTGACTATCGCTTTGTCGGATTTTGAGAACGATGGCTTCAACTATACCGAAAATCGGCCCACCAAGATCCGCAGGACAGCCGGTAGCGTCAAATGGTCGGAGGCGGTTGTTCATTCTGGAAAGAATGTCAGCAGTTCTGAACAGCATATTATCAGGATCGAGCTAAAGTATTGATGGGTAGCCGGCGTTGCTTAGTCCGCCGCCGAGAACGCAGTATCAAGCAATAAGCCGCCGTTGATCTTGACCGAAGCGTCGATACCTTTGATTAAGCACCAGGCGAGGATGCCTTTAGTTCCATCAACATCATTGTGACTGAACCGCGTGCAAGTGCTCATCCCTGCGGCATTTTATCAGACAGTTCCCAAACAGTGGGCCACCGAGGGTCGCAAGACCTGCAATAGAAGCTAAAACGGTTACGATGCCGGAATTCCATGGAGGGCTCGTCTAAGTTGAACGCCAACTTCAATCCCGAGACTTCTAACCTCATGGAGGGGCACCGACGCTAGTGCGGATTCCTGCGCTATCTTCCGACGCCGGCGCGCGTGAAGCATCGGATTTCTTATCAGCCGTAAGTTGTTGTCTAAACGCATGTTAGTCCCAGGGCCTCAAATAGCTATATCCAAGAAAAGCTTAGACTGACACAATGACAACCGTGGCAAACATTAGGATCAATACAAAAATCATCCTCCTGAGTGCTCTGCTGCTGCCCGTCTCGCGACTCCAGCCTCAATCCTCGCCGAAGCCAGTGGACTTCACATCCAAGATTCAGCCGATTCTCGTTAGTAAGTGCCAAGTCTGTCACCAGGGAGACTCCGCCTCGGCCGGTCTACGGATGGACATTCCCGAAGACCTACTGAAAGGTAGTAGCTCGGGAAAAGTCATCGTTCCAGGGAAGCCTGCGGACAGCTTACTGATTACGCGAATCACCGATCAAAGTGGCCTTCGAATGCCTCCCTCGGGACAGCGCCTCACCGATGGCGAGGTTGCACTGATCACAACCTGGATCGAGCAAGGAGCGCATGTACCCGCGTCTTCTGTGAACGACTACTATTCGAAGGAAGTCGAGCCGATTCTTTCTGTTTCATGTTACGGATGCCACACTGGAACGGAACCGTCGGCGCGGCTGAATCTCGCTGTAAAAGCAATGGTGCTTAAGGGTGGGACGTCGGGCCCAGCGATACTTCCTGGCAACAGCAAAGGAAGCCTGATGATCCACCGGTTAAAAGGGTTGGATGGCAAGGAAAGAATGCCCCTTGGGGGCGATCCGCTGAGCGACCAGCAGATTGCAACAATATCCCGATGGATCGATAATGGCGCAGAATGGCCAGACACCGAGGCAAAGGTATTTAAGGTACCAACGCACTGGGCATACGTGAAGCCTGTCCGGCCGCCTCTGCCGGCCGTTCAGGATTCGAAGTGGCTCAGAAATCCGATTGACCGGTTCGTTCTTGCCCGGCTCGAAAAGGAGGGACTCAAACCGTCCCCGGAAGCATCGCGCGAAACACTCATACGGCGTGTCAGCCTGGACTTAATAGGCCTACCGCCGACTCCTGCCGAGGTAGATAGCTTTCTGGCGGACAAGAGTCCCGATGCTTACGAAAAACTGGTTGACGGGCTCCTTGCGTCGCCGCGCTACGGTGAGCGATGGGCGACGCCATGGCTCGACTTGGCGCGCTACGGCGACTCGGACGGCTGGACCACGGACCGGCCACGCGTTGCATGGCCATATCGCGACTGGGTAATTAAGGCGCTGAATGATAACATGCCGTTCGATAAATTCACGATCGCACAACTGGCCGGCGATCTGTTGCCTAATTCGACGAAAGATCAGAAAATCGCTACGGGCTTCGTTCGGAGTTCTATGCTTCTTACCGAGGCCGGCACTGATCCGGAGGAGAACAACTGGGTTGCGCAGATTGATCGAGCAAGCACAGTCGGTACGGTGTGGCTTGGATCAACCCTTGGATGCGCGGAGTGTCATAACCATAAATATGATCCGTTCACGCAGAAGCAGTTTTATCAGATGGTGGCCTTCTTCAATAATCCGCTTTTTGTGGATGATCCGCCCGACGACAGAACTGGTTTTGACGGGAACCCATATGGCGAAGCCAAGCTTGAGTTGCCAACGCCTGAGCAAGCTCAGAAACGTGATGAGATCAACGCGAGACTGAAAGTACTCGAGGAGCATCTTAACACCACAACTCCTGAATTTGAGGATCGCCAAGCTAACTGGGAGAAGCAGTTACTTGCTTCTGAGCAGCAGTGGCATTCGGTTCGGCCGCTTCGCGTCACCTCAACCAACGGTACCAGCTTCACCGTGCAGCCAGATGCTTCGGTGTTGGCATCAGGGACGAACCCGGACAAGGACACCTACGTCGTGGACCTGCGCAGCCCGGCTTCGGAAATCACCGGGATAAGAATAGAAGCACTCCCTGACGCTAGCTTGCCTGGTGGAGGTCCGGGCCGCGATTATTACGGCAACTTCATTGTGCACGAAGTGAATGTCGAAGCCGGGCCGTCTGCAGACCAGCTTTCGAAGGTTACGTTCAAAGAGGTCGCCTCGGATCTCGCTCCGCCCCGCGTGAGGGAAGATCCCCGGTTCCATATCAAACAAATTTGGGCTGTCGATGATACTCGTGCGATTCCCAAAGGTCTTAGCGGAACTCCCGGAATCCCGCGACGCCCACGAGTTCAACTGGTGTTAATACCTGAGAAACCCTTGCAGCTCGGCTCGGGTGGCCTACTTCGAGTTAGCATTGCGCACACATCCCAATTCAACGGTGAAAACATCGGTCGTTTCCGTTTGTCTGTGACGTCGGCCTCCGATCCTGGGCAAGCCCTTGGTATTCCAGCTGGTCTGCGGCCGGTGGTGAATCTGCCCGCGGCGCAACGCACGGCCGAACAGGCCAAAGAACTGACTGCGTACTTCCGCACGGTCGATAGCGAACTTGCGCCGGTGCGTAAGGAAATTCGTGATCTTGGATATCAACTTATTGACCTGCACATCTCTTCAGCCTTGGTGTTGTCGGACAATCCGAAAATTCTGCACCCCACGGCCTACATTCGCATGCGAGGCTCTTTCATAAGTAAGGGTGACTTGGTCGAGGCAGACGTTCCGTCGTTTCTGGGGCACCTCCCGCCTGGCGCTCCACCAAACCGCCTCGGGCTGGCCGAATGGCTGGTTAGCAAGGATAATCCACTTACAGCACGAGTTGTTGTGAATCGCTTCTGGGAGCAGATTTTCGGGCGGGGGATCGTCGAGACTACGGAGGATTTTGGAACGCAAGGATCTCCGCCATCGCATCCGGAGCTGTTGGATTGGCTAGCCACTGAATTTATGGACAACGGATGGAATATGAAGGCTATCCAGCGGCTGATTGTAACTTCCAGTACCTATAGGCAGTCGTCGGCGGTGACGCCGGAGCTACTGAAGAAGGACCCCGTGAATGCACTGTTGGCCCGCGGTCCTCGCTTCCGCGTGGAGGCTGAGATGGTGCGCGACATAGCCTTGTCGGCCGGCGGATTGCTTAGCCCGAAGATGTACGGGCCGCCCGTGATGCCGTACCAGCCTGAAGGCTTGTGGGGGTGGTTTCCAGGGTCGCGCGGCACCGACGTCTGGAAGCTGAGTCCTGGTGACGATAAGTACAGGAGGGCGCTATATATTTTCATACGGCGCAGCGTCAGATACCCTAGCCTGACTGTATTCGACGCTCCCTCTCGTGAATATTGCATTGCTAGACGACCGCGCAGCGATACGCCTCTACAGGCCCTGACGACCTTGAACGATCCGGCGTTCTTTGAAGCGGCGCAAGCGATGGGTGGACGAATCATGAGCGAGGGCGGGTCCACGACACGTTCGAGAGCGATATACGGATTTAGGCTTGTAGTCGCCCGAAGGCCTAGCGACGACGAATTAAAGGATTTGGTTTCGGCCTTCGAGCGTATGCGCGAGCGGCTGGCGAGCAATAGCAAAGAAGTGCACACCATGGTTGGGAAGGCTGATCCCGACTTGGCCGCATGGACGATGATGTCAAATGCATTACTTAATCTCGATGAGACCTTGACGAAGGAGTAACACCATGAGCGAAACAAAAAAACTGATTACGACTCGGAGATATTTCTTTGAGCAGGCTTTTGGGTCAGTGGCCGGTCTTGGAATCGGATCAGCCGCACTTGCGACGCTACTTAACGAAGAGTTGTCAGCGCAAGAATCGAAGAAATATGTTCTCGACTTTGTTCCGAAGGCTAAACACGTGATCTATTTGCAGCAAGTTGGTGGGCCTCCTCACATCGATCTGTTTGACTACAAGCCCGAACTGCAGAAGCGAAATGGCCAGCCGACACCGGAGAGCTTGATTAAGGGTGAGCGATTCGCGTTTATCAAGGGCCGTCCGATGTTACAGGAGTCTCCGTTTAAGTTTCGGGAATATGGGAAATGCGGTGCCGTTCTTTGTAATCTTCTTCCGCACCTGGCCGAGGTGGTTGATAACGTAACGTTTGTTAAGTCCGTACATACCACTCAGTTCAACCACGGGCAGGCGCAAATCTTCCAGATGACGGGGCATCAGATTCCTGGCCGGCCGAGCTTTGGCGCCTGGCTCTCGTATGGCATTGGGAGCGAGTCGAAGGATCTTCCTGGCTTTGTCGTGCTCCTGTCGGGCGACGCGAACCCAGATGGAGGAAGTGCGTGCTGGGGCTGCGGGTTCCTCCCGACCGTACATCAGGGGGTGCCGTTTGAGAAGACTGGTGATCCTGTTAATTACGTCTCCAATCCTGCTGGGATGAGCCCGGCATCACGGCGTGAGTCCCTTGATCTGATCGGGCAGCTAAACCGAAGCCACCTGAACGCGGTAGGAGATCCCGAGATTTCGACCAGGATTGCAGCCTACGAGCTTGCGTTCAAGATGCAATCGAGTGTTCCGGATTTGATGGACGTTGCCAGCGAACCCGCATCGATCCATGAAATGTACGGGACGACGCCAGGCCGTCCGTCATTCGCAAACAACTGCCTGCTCGCGCGTCGCTTGGTGGAGCGGGGTGTCCGCTTCGTTCAGCTTTGTCACCGGGGATGGGACATGCACGGTGGCAGTTACACCGACGATGTGATCAATAAGACGCCGTTGTTGTGTGGGCAAACCGATCAAGCTTCGGCTGCTCTGATCAAGGATCTGAAGCAGCGTGGACTTCTCGAATCCACATTGATCATTTGGGCGGGTGAATTTGGACGGACGCCGATGCGACAGCCAGGTCCCTTTCTCGGTCGCGATCACCATCCGAAGGGGTATACGGTCTGGCTGGCGGGTGGGGGCGTGACTCCTGGTCTGACGTATGGGGCGACTGACGATTTCGGGTATAACGCTGTCGTGGACCCGGTTGCAGTACACGATGTAAATGCCACCGCACTTCGGCTCTTGGGAATTGATCATAAGAAGCTCACATATCTGTTCCAGGGCCGTAATTTCCGCTTAACCGACGTCGAAGGCAACGTGATCCAGAAGTTGATTTCGTAAGGATCCCGGTGCCGCAATGAACTGGAAAGGCGATCAGCGAATCCTAGCGGAAGAGGGAGACATGCGTAGTGATTTAAGCCTTCGGGTTTTGGCGAAATTGCCTAAGCGCACTATCGGCGGGAAAGCTGTACTTGTAGCCTTCTTCTGCGTGGCCATCTGTGGCCAAGGGGCAGAAGGCCCGCAGGGCGCAGGTGCTACCCCGCAGAAATTAATTGATCACTACTGCACGGTATGTCATAACGACAAACTTATGACCGCCGGTCTCGCGCTCAACAAACTCAGTGCCGAAAATGTAAGTCAGGCACCGGAAGTGTGGGAAAAGGTTCTTCGCATGGTGCGGGCGCGTTACATGCCTCCCGCGGGAATGCCCAGACCGGACGAAAAGGCTTATTCCCTCCTGGTGAAACACCTCGAGACGTCTCTGGACAAGCTAGCTGTCGAACATCCGAACCCGGGCCGGACAGAGGCGCTACGTCGTCTGAACCGAACTGAATATCACAACGCGGTTCGCGACCTGCTGGGTGTAGACGCTGATGTCGACTCGCTGCTGCCACCGGACGACTCAAGCCATGGCTTTGACAATATTACGGTCAGTGAATTGCCACCTGTCTTACTCGAGCGCTATCTAGACGCTGCCAAGAAAATTAGCCGGCTGGCTGTCGGCGTGACGGTACCGGAACATGGAGGTGCTGCCTTCCTGGTGCCGCCCGACCTTACGCAGGACGAACACTTTGACCAATTGCCATTCGGCACTCGAGGCGGAACGCTGGTACGGTATACGTTCCCTCAGGATGGTACGTATGAGATTCAGGTTCGCCTGACAAGAGACCGGAATGAAAATGTCGAAGGGCTCACCGAGTCCGCGTACGTCGGTAGAGATGCCGACAAGCTCCCGGCGATTCGGACTGGACAGCCGAATCAGCTTGAAGTTACCTTGGACGACGCTCGGCTGAGTCTGTTTACGATCGTGGCACCGCTCCCTGCATCGAAGGACGATCGATACCGGCAAGGTGGCGGGCACGACGTAATCGATCGCGATTTTAACGTTCGCGTTTCTGTGAAGGCTGGTTCACATTCACTGGGAGCAACGTTTCTTAAGCACCCGGCCGATTTGCTAGAAACAGAGCGGGAGCCGTACTTAGCCCACTTTAACTTCTATCGATCTCCGCGGATTGGCCCGGCGTTGTACTCGATATCAGTTAACGGTCCTTTCGACGCCACCGGCCCCGGCGATACGGTGAGCCGTCGGCACATCTTTGTATGTCATCCGAAGCAACGCACGGAGGATGATGCGTGTGCGCAGCGCATTATCGAAACGTTGTTGCTTCGTGCTTACCGTCGGCCTGCGAAGCCAGGAGAGGTAAAGGAGCTATTCGAGCTGTACAAAAAGGCCTGTGGCAATGCAGATTTCGATCGCGGGATCGAAATGGCGGTTCGGGCAATACTAGTCAGTCCACAATTTCTCTTCCACATTGAAACTGATCCTGAAAGCATTCCGCCCGGCACGGTCTACCAGCTTAACGATTTTCAACTCGCTTCCCGGCTGTCCTTCTTCTTATGGAGCAGCATTCCGGACAATGAATTACTTGAGCTGGCGGAGAAAAACGAACTTCATGAGCCTCATGTACTTAAGCAGCAAGTATTGCGGTTGTTAGCCGACCAAAGATCTGAGGCGCTGGTTTACGGGTTTGCAGATCAGTGGCTCTATCTGCGGAATATGGATTCCACGACTCCGGACCCTAGGCTATTCCCGGATTTCGATGACAACCTAAGGCAATCTCTACGTCGCGAAACAGAGCTGTTCTTCGAGAGCATTATGCAGGACGACCGAAACGTGCTCGATTTGCTACGCGCGAACTACACATACCTCAACGAGCGTCTAGCTAAACACTACGACATTCCAGGCGTGTACGGTAGCCAGTTCAGAAGGGTTAGCATCCCGGCTGATAACCCCAGACGAGGTTTGCTTGGGCAAGGCAGCATCCTGGCCGTGACCTCGTATCCCAATCGAACTTCTCCCGTGCGCCGGGGCAAATGGGTTTTGGCGAACCTTCTCGACATGCCCCCTCCACCCCCGCCGCCAAACGTACCCGCTCTTAAGGAAAGTGCGGGAGGCACTAGAGTTTTAACGATGCGGGAGCGAATGACGCAACACAGAGCCAATCCTGTGTGTGCGAGTTGTCACCGGCTAATGGATCCTATTGGGTTCTCCCTTGAAAACTACGATGCGGTTGGTCATTGGAGGAATAAGGAAGCGGACATTCCCGTGGATGCCTCGGGGAATCTTCCAGATGGTGTCAAGTTTGTAGGCGCGAGCGGCCTTCAATCAGCACTTCTGGAACGGCCGGAATTATTCGTAATTGCAATTACGGAGAAGCTACTGACGTACGCGCTCGGACGGGGACTGGAATATTACGATGCTCCCGCGGTACGTCACATTGTTCGAAGCGCAGGAACCGACGATTATCGCTTCTCTTCGCTGGTTCTTGGAATTGTCAACAGCACACCATTTGAAATGCGGAGATCACAATGATAATCACGAAAAGGGCTCTATCACGACGAACTGTTTTGCGGGGGATGGGTGCCAGCCTGGCGCTGCCTGTCCTGGATGCGATGTTCCCCGCCGCAAGTGCTTATGCAGCTACCATCGCAAAGCCTGTTCTCCGGTTGGGATTTGTCTTCATGCCGATGGGAGCAACACTTTCGGCTTGGACTCCTAAGACGGTTGGCAAGCTGCAAGAGCTATCGCCCACACTTGACTCACTTAGGCCGTACCTGGATCAGTTAACAGTCATTACGAACCTGGAACTTAAGAATGCGTATTCGGCGGGCAATCATGCGACCTCCAACTCGGCATTTTTGAGCGCGGCGAAGGCAAAGATGACTGAGGGTAGCGATTATCAGCTAGGTACCACAGTCGACCAGGTGGCAGCCCAGCATATCGGCAAGGATACTCGGTTGCCATCACTTGAGCTGGCGATCGATATGTTAAACACAGTCGGTAACTGTGACGACGGATATGCCTGTGTCTATCAGAATGATCTCGCTTGGTCTTCGCCCACGACCCCGCTTCCGGCTGAAGCTCAGCCGCGCGTTGTGTTCGAACGTATGTTTGGCGACGGCGGAAGTGTGGCGGAACGGGAGGCCGACCTGCGCCGCGACGGGAGCATTCTGGACCTGATGATGGACGATATGGCGCGTCTCAAGACCCAGCTGGGGCCAAGTGACCGCACGAAAATCAGTCAGTATCTGGACAACGTCAGAGGGGTGGAACAGCGTATCCAAAAGGCGGAGAGGGATAGTGCCCACAACCCCACACCGGATATGGAGCGGCCACTCGATGTGCCCGCTTCCTATGATGCGCACGTAAAGCTCATGTTTGACTTACAGCTGCTCAGTCTTCAGTCAGATACAACCCGTGTGACTAGCTTTCAAATTGCTCGGGAGGCGAGCACGCGTACCTATACGAACGTCGGTATTACTGAAGCTCATCACCCACTTTCGCACCACGGGTTTGATCCCGTGAAGCTGGCCAAACTCGCCAAGATAAATGCGTACCATGTGTCCTTGTTTGCTTATTTCCTTGAAAAATTACGGTCTACCCCGGACGGTGATGGCTCTCTGCTAGACCACTCCATATATTTGTATGGGAGTGGCATGAGTAACTCGCATACGCACAATCATTCCAATCTTCCTATTCTCGTCGCCGGGGGCCGAGCGTTTGGTATTAAGGGCGGACTTCACATTAAATATGACAGTCTGACACCTTTGGCGAACCTGCATTTGACGCTTCTGGAGAAAGCAGGACTGCATCTAGACAGCTTTGCTGACAGCAGTGGACGCGTTGCCGAGTTGTCGTAATTTGCCCGGTCGTTGGGATAACCGTACAAGCGAATGATGAGTTGTATATTGTTACGTCGGTTCTTCATCGTCGGTGCAATTAGCACCTTAGCGGCCTGTCACCTCGTCGCAAGTAGCTCCAAAGCCGGCTTCGTTCGAGCTGTGAAAGACAGGAATGACGTCCAGGTGCGCCTGCTCCTACAACGGCACGTTGATGTCAACGTGCCCGAGCCCGACGGTACGACGGCGCTGCATTGGGCGGTGCATTGGGGTGAAGTAGGGTTAGTGAAGGTTCTGATTTCGGCGGGTGCGAATGTACGGAGCGTGAACCGGTATGGCGTCACTCCATTATCCTTAGCATGCAGAAACGGAAATGGCCAACTGATTCAGCTCCTTTTGAAGGCAGGAGCCGATCCGAACGCCACCCTTCCTGGCGGCGAGACAGCCTTGATGACAACAGCCCGTTCCGGATCAGTTGATGGCGTCGATGCGCTTCTAGCCCACGGTGCTGAGGTCAATGCCAAAGATGAGGGAAGGGAGCAGACTGCGTTGATGTGGGCTTCCGCCGAGGGAAACAGCGCGGTTGTCGAAAGCCTGCTCGCGCATGGCGCCGATATTCACGCTCGCTCTAAAAGCGGTTTCACAGCATTTCTGTTCGCGGCACGGGAAGGAAAAATAGAGGTTGTTCGCGCTTTACTCAAGTCCGGAGTCGACGTGAATGAGGAACTGCCGGCTTCCAGCCGTTTTGCGTACGCGAATGCCCTCGTTCTGGCTGTCGCTAACGCCAAATATGATTTGGCCGCCATGTTACTAGATGCGGGCGCCAAGGAAAACGCGGCGGCTCTCGGTTGGACGGTTTTGCACGAGATTACATGGGTACGAAAACCAGGCGCTGGTTCCAATCCGCTTCCCCCGGAAGAAACTGGAAAAATGGACAGCCTGGAGTTCGTGAAGGATCTGGTGCGGCATGGTGCAGACGTAAATGCGCGCGTCACAAAGAAACCGTACGATCTGGGAACTACCAACTTGAATGTGATTGGCGCGACACCGTTCTTAATGGCCGCTCGGACGGCCGACGCGCCACTGATGCGTCTGCTGGCTAAATTAGGCGCGGATCCGTTGTTACCGAATGCAGAGCACACAACACCTTTGTTAGTAGCAGCGGGCGTGGGAACTCAACAATTCGGCGAGGACCCTGGGACAGAGGCGGAAGTCCTGGAAGCGGTTAAAGTCGCGTTGGAGTTAGGCGGCAATGTGAACGACGTAGACAACAATGGAGACACAGTGATTCACGGTGCCGCGTATAAGGAATGCCCAAGCGTTGTTCAATTTCTAATCGATAAAGGGGCCAGGATTGACATCTGGAACCAAAAGAACAAACTGGGGTGGACACCGCTGCGAATCTCCGAGGGCGTGACACGAGGTCAAAATGTTAGGCATCGTTCGCCAGCCACCGCTGCGGTAATTCGCCAGGCACTAATCGCGGCTGGCCTTCCCACCACCGTGGAGCCCGAGAAACTGGTAAGCCGATGAATATATTGGCTAGGCGACTGCGCCGGCGGTAAGTCACGCACGAGAATTTCCCGACTGAATGCGATGTGATGACGGTTGGCAGTTTTTAAACAAATGATGAACGCAATGCGATTCGCCAAGGTTATTGGCCTCAACACTATTCTTGTCGTACTTGGGACGGCTGGTTCAATGCCGCGGCCGTTTGCTACGCACGAGTTTTTCTTCGTTGGCGGTAAGTACGTGGGTCCTCCGGGCAACAAAGTGATGGCCGGACAGATGTATGTGGAGGTCCTCCGCCCAGAGCATGTCACCCAGAAGTATCCGATTGTGCTGATACATAGTGCCAGCTCAGCCGTACTTTGGATGGGCACTCCAGACGGGCGGCCTGGTTGGGCTGACTACTTTCTATCGCAAGGCTATGTTGTCTATCTACCGGATCAGCCCGCACGTGGCCGGTCGGCATGGCATGGCTCTGTGAATTCTCCCCTGAAGGTTCCGATTCCTGAACTGCGCAACGAGGAGCAGGACACCGCACCAGAACTCTTCGGCAAGTGGCCCGGGGCGAAGAAGCACACCCAATGGCCCGGCACGGGCCCGCACAAAGGACGAATGGGCGATCCCGTCTACGATGCATTTTATGCAAGTATGCTCGAGACGGTGAGCAGCGGTATCGAAGGCCCGACGCTCTTTCAGGCGGCGGGAAAGGCTCTGCTGGACCGGATTGGCCCCGCGATTCTTCTTACTCATTCACAGAGCGGTCCCTACGGGTGGGCGCTCGCGGATGCTCGCCCGGAGAGAGTAAAGGGAGTTGTCGCGATCGAACCCACCGGTCCGCCCTATATGAATGCAATAGTGAATGGTGGAAAGGAAGATGAGGCCCGTCCTTGGGGCTTAACTGCAATACCCCTCCATTACACGCCCCCAGTGCAGTCGCCTACCGATCTACATTTCGTCCGAGAGGATGCATCCGACGGCCCCGGATTAGCCCGGTGCTGGAAGCAAGCGGACCCTCCTCGCCAACTTAGCAATCTTAAGGACATTCCCATCCTAATTGTAACCACTGAGGCCTCCTACCACGCCGTTTATGATCATTGTACGTCGAAATATCTCACTCAAGCTGGCGTGGACAACACGCACATCCGCCTGGAACAAGAAGGTATCCACGGCAATGCGCACTATGTGATGGTCGAAAAGAACAATTTAGAAGTCGCCGCAGTACTACAGAAATGGATACTAAAGAATGTCAAGTAGGGCGCGTCCGATATCGACTCTATTCGGCGGCCTTAGGCGTAACAGCCTGAAGCGAGGAAACCTTTGATGAAACTTCTGGGCCCCGCACTTCCTGGAGCAGTGCTCTCTGCTGCATTCCTTTTCTGCGTGTGTTCCCCCGGGTACGCTCAAGAGGGAAATCGCCGCGATGTCGCCGCCAAAGAAAACTGTGCAGCTTGCTTCAAAGCTAAGGCGCAGAATGTTCCTGAAATACCTTATGACGTTGAGACCAACTTCCTGAAGCTACCGCCGAATCTTTATCTGGGTGAGACGCCGGGCGTCGCGATGGATTCCAAAGGGCACATATTTGCGTTTACCCGAAGTCATGGCTCACAACTCTTTGAGTTCGACGGGAAAGGTAATTTCATTCGCGAGATCGGTCAAGGCCTCTATGGATTCGCGCTTGCTCATGTGGTGCGAGTGGATCCGGAAGACAATATCTGGGCAGTCGACGCGGGAACCAATATGGTGATCAAATTCAATCCCCGCGGCCGCGTCGAGATGGTAATCGGCCGAAGACCAGAAGCACACGGAATATTCGCAACTCCGCCCCCCGGAACGCCCGTGCCACCGGCACAAGCGTATCTGCTTAACAGACCTACCGACGTCACCTGGGATCGGAACGGCAATATCTATATTTCAGACGGCTACGGCAACTCAAGAGTAGTAAAGTACGACAAGTACGGCCGATTCATCAAGGACATCGGTGTCAAAGGCACGGGTCCGGGACAGTTCGACAACCCGCACGCTATCGCGGCCGATGAGACGGGAAACATATACGTTGCGGATCGCAACAACGGGCGCATACAGGTTTTCGACAATGATCTAACTTACCGCACAAGCTACAACGACATCGGCTTCCCATGGTCCATTTGCATCACGCCGGGCCCTCATCAATATCTCTATAGTTCCAACTCGAATCCCAACAATAGCAGTCCAGCGATATCCGCGGTAACGGGCGAGATTTACAAGATGGAGCTCGACGGCCGAATTATCGGCAAATTCGCAGAGGCCGGGAAGAAGCCTGAACAGGTAAGCACGGTTCACGAAATTGACTGCAGAACGGATAACGTAATCTTGGCCTCTGAGATCGCTGGTTGGCGAGTGCATAGATTCACCCTCCATCCCCGAGCCCAGGCGGCAAGGTAGATCGTAAGCGAAGGGTATCTCTACATGCACAAAGAACTATTTTGTCGATGGATAGGCCGCTACGGGCTCGTAGCGATGATCCTGCTGCCGGCATGGGTGTCAGCGCAAGGTGCCGTTCCGGTAATACACTATGACTCCGTTCCTGACCTGTTGACCTTTCCTGATGACCTATATTTCGGAGAGGTAGTGGGAGTTGCGACGAATTCCAAGGGAAACCTGTTCGTGTATACCCGGAGCGGGACTGTAACGGTCACGGAGGGGACGGCGCTTCCATATGAACGCGGAAGTTCGCGACTCCTGGAGTTCTCGGCGAGTGGAAAATTCCTCAGGGAGATTGCGCCGGGATTGTACGGGTTCACGTTCGGCCAGGGCGTTCGGACGGATCTCCACGACAATATTTGGGTTGTGGACAATGGCTCGAATATGGTCATTAAGTTCAATCCAGATGGACGAGTCGTGATGACCATGGGACGAAAGCCAGAATCCATCCATAATCCGGTACAACCCACAGGGGTGGCTAAGTCGACGAATACTGGAAAGGGTGCCAGTAGTGATATTTTTGACGGCCCGACTGATGTCGCTTGGGATTCGAAAGACGATATTTTTGTATCTGACGGACTGCGAAATGCACGAATCGCGAAATTCGACAAGAATGGCGTATTTATGAAGTCTTGGGGGCAACGTGGTGCCGGACCGGGCGAATTCGATACGCCTCACTCCATCGCAGTGGATTTGCAAGGGAACGTATACGTAGCGGATCAGGGGAACCGGCGTATCCAGGTATTTGACAACGATGGCAAGTTCGAGAGACAGATTTCGAATATCGGAGCTCCAGCCGCTATCTGCATCTCGCCAGGTCCGCATCAGTACCTTTTCAGCTCTAATTCAAACGATCCTACAACATTGGACGGAGGGGAGATTTACAAAATGGAACTGGATGGACGGATACTCGGTCAGTTGGGAAGAGCGGGTAAGCGGCTAGGGGAATTTGGAACTGTCAACTCAATCGATTGCCGAAATGCGAACGAGTTGTATGTTGGCGAGATCATGAATTGGAGAGTGCAGAAGCTGCTTCTGCGCTCACACTGAATATTACTGGCTGGAGGGACGTACGTTGATCAAGAGTCAAAGGGCAGTTGCTCTTGTTAGTTGGACGATTGTGGCGACGGCATTGCTGATCTCCTCTGTGCGCGAGGGGGCAGCACAAGATACAAAGGGCCGGAAGGTTCCCATCTTTAAAGTAGATCCAGCTTGGCCCAAGATCCCCCACGATTGGGTGCTGGGTGAGGTGTCTAGTGTATCGGTGGACGCGCAGAATCACATTTGGGTGCTGCAACGTCCCCGCACTCTGCGGCCAGCCCAGAGGTCTATGGCAGCTCCGGCGGTGCTGGAGTTCGATGTGAATGGGAATTTCATTACTGGATGGGGCGGCCCTGGTAAGGGCTATGACTGGCCAGCGACGGAGCACGGTATTTTCGTAGACTATAAGGGGAATGTATGGATCGGGGGTAACGCCAAAACGGATGACCAAGTCCTTAAATTCACCAAGGATGGCAAGTTTATCCTGCAAATTGGACATCCTGGCTCAAGCAAGGGCAATAGTGATACCCAGAACCTAAATCGACCCGCGGATCAATTTGTCTACCCGAAGACTAACGAGCTCTTTGTTGCGGATGGCTACGGTAACAGCCGGGTAATTGTTTTCGATGCCGACACTGGCGCATTCAAGCGAATGTGGGGCGCTTTTGGAAAGACTCCGGAAGGCGCTGCAAAGTCAACAGTCGAAGACGCCGATCCTCGTAGCGGTGGTGAAGGGGATAAAAGCGACGTTGGTCCTCCGCAATTTAATATCGTGCATTCTGCCAGGGTATCAAACGACGGCTTGGTATATGTCTCCGATCGTGCGAACAAGCGGCTTCAGGTGTTTACACTGGATGGGAAGTTCGTCAAGCAAGTCTTTATTGGCCGTGGCTGTGAAGCGCCTAGATGCGGGAATGGTCAGACTACGGCGAGCACGGCCTTCTCAACCGATCGGCAACAGAAGTTCTTGTTCGTGGCCGACAGAAGCGAGGGCCGCGTTTTGGTGCTAGACCGGAAAAGCCTTCAAACACTGTATTCCTTCGGAAAACCCGGCCAGGCTCCCGGAGAGTTTAACGTGCTCCATCATATGGCGAGCGATCACCAGGGCAATCTATACACCACTGAAGTAAATGACAATTTTGCCTCAGGCGAGTGTTGCCGGCGAATTCAGAAATTTGCGTTCATGGGGATGTCGTCGATTCCTGCTAATTGATTTATCCTGCCGAGTCAAAAGGATCATGAAATGCGTTCAAGTTCAAGGCTAAGAAGTGAGATGAGACGAACATCCTATGGCAGCTACATCATCGTGATGTGGGGGCTACTTGTTGCGGCGCAATCCATGGATGCGCAGGCGGGTGCCACCAATGGCGAATGGCGGACGTACGGAGGAGACCTGGGAAATACTCATTATTCTCCGTTGAGCCAAATCAATGCCCAGAATTTCAGTAAGCTGGAGATCGCCTGGCGGTTGCGAACTGACAATTTTGGTCCGCGTCGCGATTATAACCTGGAAGCCACGCCTCTCATGGTCAATGGTATCGTCTATTCGACTGTGGGAACCAGGCGGTTTGTGGTGGCGGTAGATGCCGCCACTGGCGAATTGTTGTGGACGCACGTGGACCGAGAAGGATTGCGAGGAGAGAAAGGTCCGCGCCAGACCAGCCGAGGACTGGCCTACTGGAGTGACGGGAGCGAGGAACGCTTATTCTATGTGACCCCTGGGTATCAATTGGTTGCTCTGAATGCTAAAACCGGTGAGCGGATTGATTCTTTCGGCGTACACGGGATGGTCGATTTGAAGGAAAACGACGATCAAGCGATCGACTTAATGTCTGATGAAATTGGCTTAAACGCGACACCGGTTGTCGGAGATGGTGTTGTCGTGGTCGGCGCCTCTCATAAGCCTGGCACCGCGCCGAAGAGCAGAAAGAATGTGAGAGGTTACGTGCGCGGGTTCGACGCCCGTACAGGTAGACGACTGTGGATTTTCCACACTGTTCCGAAACCTGGCGAATTCGGGTACGACACATGGAAAAATGATTCGGCAGATTACACTGGAAATACTGGTGTCTGGGGACAGATCAGCGTGGATGAGCAGCTCGGTTTGGCATTCTTGCCAGTGGAAATGCCGACCGGAGACTATTATGGCGCCTACCGGCCCGGAAATGGCTTGTTTGGTGAGAGCGTTGTCGCTGTCGATTTGAAAACCGGAAGGCGGAAATGGCATTACCAATTGGTCCACCATGGAATCTGGGATATGGACATTCCTTGTGCCCCGATGTTGGTTGACTTTAACGTTAACGGCCGTTTGATAAGGGCTGTTGCGCAGCCCACGAAACAAGCTTTCCTATATGTCTTTGACCGAAGCACGGGAAAGCCCGTCTGGCCTATTGAAGAACGGCAGGTAGAACAGTCAAACGTCCCTGGTGAGAGGACCAGCGCAACGCAGCCGTTCCCTACCAAACCGCCACCCTACGATGCCCAGGGGTCTTCGGTCGATGACTTGATCGATTTCACACCTGAGTTGCGGGCCGAAGCCGTGAAACTCGTGTCTAAATACAAACTTGGCCCGGTTTTCACACCTCCGGTGGTAAAAAAGCCTGAGGGACCATACGGTACGCTTGCGATGGCGACGAACGCTGGAGGGACAAATTGGTCTGGAGGTTCATACGACCCGGAAACTCACGTCCTATATGTACCCTCGGAACGAAGTATGCGCGTGCTGGCACTTGTTCCTGGTAATCCGAGTCGAACTGATATGGCCTATATTTATGACAGTGCTGCGGCTGGTAGCGGGGTCGAGGGGGCTGGCCCGGGTCTCTTGGTGAACGATTTCGCTAAAGCTTCCCAAGGACCGCAACAAGCAGCGCGGAGCGACGAGCGTACCATCCAGGGACTGCCACTTGCAAAGCCACCATACGGCAGCATCACTGCCATTGACCTCGACAAAGGCGAGATTTTGTGGCACATAGCGCACGGAGCGACCCCTGATTACATCCGAAATAATAAGTCGCTTCAAGGCGTGAAGGTCCCACGAACCGGGCGCCCTGGCGTATTCGGTGTTCTGGTGACTAAGACATTGCTGATTTCGGGAGAGCGAGCCGTCGCAGGACAGCAGGATTCTAGTAGTTTGCGGGCTTACGACAAAGCCACCGGCCGCGAAGTGGGAGCGGTTCCTATGCCGGCGGGAGAAACAGGAACGCCGATGACATATATGTGGAAAGGCAAGCAATACGTTGTCTTGGCGGTTTCTGGGATTGGGTTTCCAGCGGAGTTGATTGCATTCACCGTTCCTGATTAGCGACGGAGGCAGTCAAGGCTGAGAGAGACCTGACCTGTTTCGGCAATTTCTAACAAGCATAAATCCGCGAAATTCGAAACGCGCTAGACAAGCACACAAGCACAGGCACTCGTCGGTATTCGACTGCTGCGCACTCGCGGGATAGTCCGAAGACCGGCGAACACCATCGTTAATTAGGTCACGGACATCGCCTTGAAGGCCCAGTCACCGCTCAGCTTGCAAGATGAGAATCCTCCGGCTAAGGAGGAAGTGAGGACGTCGCTCTTAGCAGGATGGTGAGTGCGCCGGGATAAAACCGGCGTGGAGTTGTGAATGCAAGAGTCATACAGGAAAGGTCTAGCGAGCCATCCTGGCCCCGAGTCATGCGTGGCCAGCCGCGAGGCTGCCATCGAAGCGTTGACAGGGGCACATGCAGGCAGGGTATTGAGCTGCGAAATAATCGCGATCGGAGTGCCGACGTCGTTCATCATGGCGGAAGGCAACACCGCCGGGAGCGCTAGCGCGAGCACCCGGAGGACTCCGCGCAGTCTGAGACCCTTGGCATGCATGGAAACTCCACGCGCGAGAACCGGGAGACCCCGTCGGTGCCCGTCGCGGAAGTTGCGGCGGGCCGGTTGGAGAAGGTCATGAGCCTCAAGTCCAACACGCCCGCCGGCGGGGAGTCGGACGGTTGCGTACTACCGTCGAAGTGTCCGAACAACAGCGGGCAACCGCTGGCGGAGGGCATGGAGGGAAGGCAACCGACCAAGGAGAACATTGGGCAGGCGACCACGCCCCGGACTCAGAGCCGGATCAGCGAGTTGAGCGACCTGCACGGTGTGCGTAAGGCAGCACGGAAAGACAAGCAGATGCGGTTCACTGCGCTGCTCCACCACGTCACTGGCGGTTTGCTACGGGACAGCTATTTCGCCTTGAAGCGGGATGCCGCGCCTGGAATCGACGGCGTGACGTGGAAAGAGTACGAGACGGGTCTGGATGAGAAGCTGGCAGACTTACATAGCCGAATCCATCAAGGGACGTATCGAGCGCAGCCTTCCAAGAGAGCCTACATTCCGAAAGCCGATGGACGGCAACGTCCCTTGGGCATTGCAGCCCTGGAGGATAAGGTCGTTCAACAAGCTGTAATGACGATCCTCAATCAGATTTATGAAGAGGATTTTCTGGGGTTCTCCTATGGTTTCCGGCCCGGGCGCAGCCAGCATCAAGCGCTGGACGCGCTGTGGGTGGGGATCATGCGGAAGAAAGTGAACTGGATTCTCGATGCCGACATTCGTGGCTTTTTCGATCATTTGTCGCACGAATGGCTGGTCAAGTTCATCGAGCACCGCATCGCCGACCGAAGGATACTTCGCCTGATTCAGAAATGGCTGAGGGCGGGGGTGTCCGAGGAAGGGAAGTGGTCGAAGACGGAAGTAGGGACTCCGCAAGGGGCAGTGGCATCACCGCTGCTGGCCAACGTGTATCTGCACTACGTTTTCGATCTGTGGGTCCAGCACTGGCGAAAACATCTGGCCACGGGCGACATGGTCGTTGTCCGATACGCCGATGATATCGTCGCGGGATTCGAAAATCGCGCCGACGCGGAGCGCTTTCTTTCCGAGTGGAAAGAGCGCTTGCGGAAGTTCGGGTTGGAGTTACACCCGGACAAGACGCGCCTGATTGAGTTCGGGCGCGAGGCAGCCGAAAACCGGAAGCAGCGCGGCGAGGACAAGCCGGAGGTGTTCGACTTTCTGGGTTTCACGCACATGTGCGGGAAGACCCGGAAGACCGGCCGGTTCATCGTCAAGCGGAAGACGATTCGTAAACGACTCTCTGGCAAGCTCGGTGAGCTGAAGGAGGAGCTTCGGCGACGCTGGCACCAGCCAGTGGCCGAGGTCGGGAAGTGGTTGAAATCGGTCGTACAAGGCTACTTCAACTACCATGCTGTACCCGGCAATATGGATAGTCTGAACAGCTTTCGGGCTCAGGTGATTTGGCGCTGGTACCGTGCGCTTCGGCGGCGGAGTCAGCGAGACATGATGACTTGGGAACGGTTCTGGCCGTTGGTCGATCGATGGATTCCGAGTGCGAAGATCCTGCATCCGCATCCGAACGTGCGTTTCGACGCCAGATATCCGAGGTAGGAGCCGTATGCGGTAATGCCGCACGTACGGATCTGTGCGGGGGGCGAGGGGAAACCGTCGTCCCTACCGCGACAAAAGTAATTGGGATAGAGTGTGACCAGGGAAGACAGAACAACGTCATTATGTTTTAGCCTATGTGAGGAAAAGATACCCAGCAAAGCGCGATGTTCAGTTACGTGTCGCCGGACGAGCGTGTTCCCGCGAATCATCCCTTGCGGCCGATCCGAACTATGGTGGATGTGGTCTTGAAAGGACTGTCCCGATCGTTCGGGCAACTATACATCGATTGGGGTCGTCCCTCGATCGCGCCGGAAAAGCTATTGCGCGCGCTGCTACTGCAAGTGTTGTATACGATTCGCAGCGAGCGGATGCTCATGGAACAACTGGAATACAATCTGCTGTTCCGCTGGTTCGTGGGTCTGAACATGGACGAGCCAGTGTGGGTCCCCAGCGTGTTCAGCAAGAATCGCGACCGGCTGCTGAATGGCGACATCGCCGAGAAGTTCTTCGCGCAGGTATTGAAACAGGCGCGCGCCAACGACCTGTTGTCGGAGGAACATTTCAGTGTGGACGGCACGCTGATTGAAGCCTGGGCGAGTCAGAAGAGTTTTCAACGAAAAGATCAAGGTCCCACGCTACCACCGGAGGACCCAGGCAATCCGACCATCGATTTTCACGGCGAAGAGCGTCGCAACGACACGCATGCCTCCACGACCGATCCGGAAGCAAGGCTGGCACGAAAAAGTGGAGGTCACGAGTCGAAGCTGGCCTATTGCGGCAACGTGCTGATCGAGAACTGTAACGGACTGGTGGTGGATACCGAACTGGTGCTGTGCAGCGGGAAGGCCGAGCGCGACGCAGCGCTGGAAATGGCGGGGCGGATCGATGGCGGCCAACGCGTGACGGTGGGCACCGACAAAGGCTATGACACGCGAGGCTTCGTGCAAGAGATGCGCGACCGGAACGTGACGCCGCACGTGTCGCAGAATATCAATCGGCAAGGCGGCAGCGCCATTGACGGGCGCACTACACGGCACACTGGATACCAGGTGAGCCAGCGCAAGCGAAAACGGATCGAAGAGGTATTTGGGTGGTTAAAGACGGTAGCAATGCTGCGCAAGACGCGACACCGCGGTGTCTTCAAAGTTGGTTGGGTGTTCACCTTCGCGGCCGCCGCCTACAATCTGGTGCGGATGCGGAACCTTACGGTGGTTCTCTCCGCGTAAGTTCGGGGACAAGTGTGTCTGGACGACGGAAAGTCGCCGATTCAGGCACACAATCTCCGCGTAAATGCTCATGACAAAATCGTTGGCGAGAGAGAAGAAGCTCCGCTCAATAACTATTTCATCAGCCTGTTAGTGCCATTGATGGCTATTTGTGGCCCCCGAAAGTCTCCGCCAAACCTTTACCGTCTTCGTTAGTTGCAATGCGTTTTGCGGACCAAAGTGCTTATAAGATGTTTCGAATGAATGCAAGAAGGACTGTGGTCAACGGCGTTCCCAGTCAACAACCGCGTGGCATCAGATGTCTTGTGCTGTCTCAGTCCACAACAAGGCGTCCGAAGCCATCGGCGGCATGTTCAATTGCGTTGACCTTGAGGAAGCCACACGATATACTCGCTCAGTCCGCGGGCACGCAAACAGACGACGCGATTAATTGGCATTGGAATAATGAGGGTTAATAGTAAGAGATCGCTGGTAAGTGTTGGTGCGTTGTTCCTCTGGGTGGCTTTTCCTCCAATGCCGGCTCTGGCGCTGCACGTATGTGCGGACCCGGACTACCTGCCCTATTCCAATCGCGCGGGTGAGGGCTTCGAGAACAAGATCGCTCAGAAGATTGCAGACGCCCTGGGTGAGCCTTTGCAGTATACCTGGGCGAGTTACCGCGGCCATGGCGGCTTTGACCAATTTCTTGCCGCCTACCTGGACACCAAAAAATGCGACATGGTCCTCAACATTCCATATGAGAGTAGAGAGGAGCTGACTACGCGGCCCTATTACACGTCATCGTACGTCTTTGTTTTTGACAAGAGCAGGCAATACGACATCTCCGGCATGGACGCGCCGGTTCTCAAAAAACTCAAAATTGGTTTCGAGAGGGGAACTCCAGTGGAAGATGCCCTCAAAATTCGAAGCATGCTGTCAACAGCGGTGCCGTTTGACATAGCAGAGGACCAAGGCGCGTCTCCTGCTTCGATGCTGGCGGCGTTGAACGACGGCCAAATCGATGTATTGATTACCTGGCAACCTTCGATTGGAGGGCTCCTCCATTCCTATCCCGCGCTTGACGTAGTGCCCGTTTCGAATCAGAGGATCCTGGGAGCACCAGAACAATACGTGTTCCCGATGTCTATGGGTGTTCGTATAGGGGATGAGGCCTTGCTGCAGCGACTGGACGAGGTAATCCAGAGCCGTGGCGCGGAACTTACTTCTATTCTTTCGGACAACGGTGTGCTAGCTCTCGGCGGCGAAGGAGGAAGGGGGCATTGAGCACGAAGTCGCGCGTCCTTCGTATCGTGATTTTGTCCGGCCTGGCCGTCGCTTCGCCCGCGCAAGACGCGGAGAAGTTGATTCGGAGCAGCGATTGCTCGTCCTGTCACGCTGTAGACCACAAGATTGTCGGACCTTCTTACGGCGATATAGCAAAACGCTATGCCGGGCAGCAGAACGCACTGGAAAAGCTCGCAGCGAAGATACGAGATGGTGGCTCAGGCATGACGCCGCATCCAGACCTGAGTGAGGAAAGCCGTAAGCAGATTGTGACTTGGATCCTTTCTTTGCAAGGCGTGTTGACGAAGCCAGCGGATGACGGGCAGGCCCACAAGTATACGTTGAGCGACGGCTCAACTGTAACTTTGAACTTCCAGATGTTTGTGAATGACCAAGGGCCGAAGGTAACCAAGGCCGTTTTTCACGGATATCAGCTCTATAACTCTTATTGCTATCGATGCCATGGAACGGATGCGAGCAGCAGCCAGCTGGCGCCGGATCTGCGGCGCTCCTTAGCGGCTGGAATGAAGCAACCGGAGTTTCTGTCGATCGCCATGTCGGGCAAGAGGGAGCAGGGCATGCCGTCCTGGGCCGGCTTTCTGACAGAAGAGGATGTGGATCAGATTTACATGTATGTCAAAGGACGGAGTCTCGATCTGGTGCCTCCCGGCAGGCCTCCGTCCGAACAAGACTGATGCAAAGGAGAGTTTGCAATGAGAACAGTAAAGACCTTGAGCACCGCAGTTGTGGCTTCGATGCTGGCGACGATGGCTTACACCCAGGACGGACTGGAGAAAGCTTCCGAGGATCCGAATCAATGGGTTATGCCACTTGGGAACTACAGCGGCACGCGGCATAGCAAGCTCAATCAGATCACTCCGAAAAATGCCGGCAAACTCCACGTTGCCTGGACGATGTCCACAGGTACGCTGCGCGGTCAGGAGGGGCAGCCGCTGGTTATCGGCAACATGATGTACTTCGAGAGTTCTTATCCAAATTTCGTGTACGCCGTCGATCTTGACAACGTCGGCAAGATCGCGTGGAAATTCGCCCCCGAGCAGGATAAGTTCGCTCCCTCTGTTGCCTGCTGCGATCTGGTGAATAAAGGTGTGGCGTACGCGGACGGCAAGATTTTGATGAGCACACTGGACACGCATGTCTATGCCTTGGATGCAAAAACGGGCAAGGTAATATGGAGTGCGCGAAATGGCGATCCTCAGTTAGGGCAAACGATGACGATCGCACCGTTGGTTGTGCACGACAAAGTAATCGTGGGTATCTCGGGCGGCGAGTATGGCGTCCGCGGGTATATCAGCGCCTATGATCTGAATACCGGGAAGCTGGCGTGGCGCGCAAGCAGCGTCGGTCCGGATTCGGAGATTCTATTCGATCCGGAAAAGACAATCGATGCAGCGACGCAGCAGCCTGTCGGCAAGGACTCGAGCATCAAGACCTGGAACGGGGATCAATGGAAACTGGGCGGCGGCACGACGTGGGGCTGGTATACGTATGATCCACAGCTGAATCTTTTCTATTATGGTAGTGGAAATCCGGGAACGTGGAACCCAACGCAGCGGCCTGGTGACAACAAGTGGTCCACCACGCTCTTCGCCCGGAATCCGGACACCGGTGTCGCGGCTTGGGCGTATCAAATGACACCGCACGATGCGTGGGACTACGACGGTATCAACGAGAGCGTGCTGACGGAAACTACCGCCGACGGTCAAACGGTTCCGACGATGACGCACTTTGATCGCAATGGGTTTGCCTATGTTCTGGATCGAAGAAATGGCAAGCTTCTGCGCGCCACTAAGTTCGATCCATCGACGAACTGGGCAGAGAAGATCGATTTGGCGAATGGGCGCCCGGTGGTGAATCCGGACAAACTGACCAAGCAAGATATTAACGTCAAGGATATATGTCCGGCGGCGCAAGGAGCAAAGAATCAAGAGCCTGTGTCTTATGATCCGAAGAGCAAGTTGTTCTATGTGGGAACCAACCATATATGTATGGACTACCAGGCGTTCAGTGTCAAATATCGTGGCGGCTTCCCATATGTCGGTGCGACAGTAAGTATGTTCCCAGCGGACCACGGCAACACTCGCGGGCGACTGATCGCGTTTAATCCAACCACCGGTGGCACCAAGTGGACGATCAACGAGATGTTTCAGGTCTACAGCGGGCCTTTGACCACCGACAGCGGGGTATTGTTCTATGGGACCTTGGAAGGCTGGTTCAAAGCGGTGGATGAATCAACTGGGAAAGTGTTGTATCAGTTCAAAACGCCTTCCGGAATTGTTGGGAACCCAATGACCTACATGTATAAGGGCAAGCAATACGTGGCGATACTGTCTGGTGTAGGCGGGTGGGCAGCCATTGGACTGGCAGAAGGTCTAACTAAGGGAACCGAAGGATTAGGGGGAGTTGGCCTAACGGCTTCACTCGGCGACTACTCTAATCTGGGCGGAACGTTGCTTGTGTTCTCGCTGGAGTGATCTCATTCCATAGCGGAGATTGCCCGTATCCCCCGTGTGTTTCCACAGCATAAGCCGCTCCCAGCATTGTTTTCGCCATTCATCAACCTCACCCGAGAGTGACAGGACCGCTGTAACCGGAAGTTGTCCCCCTGAAAAAGCGAAACGCGTTTCGCCTTCCTCGTAGCAGATAACGGCGGAGCCACCGCGTTTGGATTTACAAGCTCACGGGTGCTGCTGAGGCTGAACGCACGCACAACCAATTTCAATCGAACTATTCGGCGTAAATCCGGTTAAGGCCACAAATAGCTATATGCGGAGTCTGACACGCGTGATAGTATTCGCCTCGTTGCTGTATTGCTAAGCGTGAGAGAAAAGGGGTAAAAAATGACGACAATCAAGGCGGTCGCAGTATGTGTGTTGATCCCACTACTTCAAGCGTGTTTAGCGTTCGGCCAAACTGCGGCGTCGATCAGCGGACTGGTTACCGACCAATCCGGTTTGGTGGTAGCCGGAGCCACTGTGACCGCGACGAGCCCGCAAACAAATCTGACGCGGCAGACCGTCAGCAATACTGCCGGCAATTACAATATTCCAGATCTGCCGCCTGGGACGTACAACGTGCGGGCGGAAGGAAAAGGCTTCGAAGCCGAAGTTCGAAACGGAATCGAGTTACAGGTGCAGCAAGCCGCCAGAATCGACTTTCAGTTGAGGGTTGGTGCGGTCACAAACACGGTGGAGGTAACGGCCGGCGCTCCACTCGTCAACACAGAGAATGCCACGGTGGGTACGGTTATTGAGAACAAGAGCATCACGGATCTTCCTCTGAACGGCAGAAGCTTCATTGGTCTGATCGCTTTGAGTCCGGACGTCATTTCGGGCCAGACCGCGAACAACGGATGGTCCACAATCCGCGGTAACGCTGATCGTGGTTCCGTGTCCATCTCAATTGCCGGTATGCGGCGGGAATTTACCCAATACTCGCTGGATGGGGTGCCAAACTCCGAAGTGGACTTCAACACGTACGCACTATTGCCGTCCATCGATGCGCTGCAGGAATTCAAGATCCAATCTGGGGTTTACTCGGCGCAGTTCGGCCGCGAGGCCGCTCAGGTGAACATCCTGACAAAGAGTGGCACGAACAGCTATCACGGGACGCTATTCGAGTTCCTGCGCAACAACGATTTGGACGCGCTCCCTTTTGCCTTCACCAGCGCAACGCCCTCCAGTAATCCTTACAAATGGAACCAGTTCGGGTTCACGCTGGGGGGGCCAATAACGATCCCGAAGGTCTTTAGCGGGAAAGATCGGCTCTTCTTCATGTCGAATTATGAAGGCTTCCGGCTGCGTGATCGGTCAGAACAGCTTTACAGCGTGCCCTCAGACGCCATGCGCGCTGGCAACTTCTCGCAGATTCTTCCGAGCACCGTGATTAAGAATCCGTTCAACAATAATGCGCCGTTCCCAGGCAACATAATTCCCACTTCGATGCTCAGTCCCACCGCACAGTCCATCCTTTCGTTCCAAGGTGGTTCGCTTTATCCAGCGCCCAACGTCCCCGGCGCCGGCCTGTCCAATAACTATGAGGCGCTCCTGCCTGGTGTTACGAACAAGGACCAGTTCACGCAACGCATCGACTATGTGCAAAACGAACGGTCAACCTGGTTCGGCAGGTTTAGCTTTCAAAACGAAGGAATAAATACCTCTGGAACCGTCTTGTCGGCGGGTGTGCTAGGTTACGCGACCGAGGGCATCAACACGGTCAACGTGAAGCAGGGAGTAATTTCCAATTCATTCATCATTAAGCCGAATATTGTCAACGAAGCGCACGTCAGCTATGCCGGTTTTGACAATAGTGTGTTGAGTAATTATGCTAACAAAACCAACGTCACGGCAGACTTAGGGATTAACTTCGGAACCGGGACGCTACCGTCCTATGCGTGGGGCGTGCCCGATTTTAATATCTCTGGTTTTAGTGGATTCACGAGCAACTATGACGCGCCTTACATAGTTCACGAGCAGACCTTCGATTGGGCAGACAATGTCTCTTGGACGCATGGGAAGCACACTACTGCGTTTGGCTTTGAAATTCGCCGAGATCGCTACGATAGTGTAGGCGGTCAGGTGTCAGACGGGTTTTTCACCCTGAACGGCTATTATAGCGGCTACGGATTTTCAGACCTCATGCTTGGACTGCCGTACATTACGTCAAACACGGCGTCCATAGGTGTCGGACAATTCCGCGCGACCAGCCAGGCGTACTACGTCAACAACAACTGGAAAATAACATCGAACCTTAACATCGAGATGGGCTTGCGCTACGAATACACTCCGCCATGGGGCGCCCGGAACAACAGCGTGGACAACATCGTAGTGCCGTATCTGAATCTTGCCCCTCCCGTGCCCGAGAGCGAGCATCCTTACCTGGCTCGCGATTGCGCGGCCTATGGTCAAACCTCGTTCTATCCCCCCGGTGATTCGGTGCAATTCAATCCGGCCATTCAGACTAAGTGCGTCAGTAACTTGGGGACTACGATTGTAGGCAATAACTTGACAAACTTCGCTCCTCGTCTTGGTCTGGCTTGGAGTCCGACACCGAAATGGACGATTCGCGCCGGCGCAGGAATCTTCTATGTCCAGGATCAAGGGGATACATTCTTTGACGAAGCCCTCAATTCGGCAGGCAAGAGCCTCTATGATACGCCTAACTATCCGCTTGGATCGCTAACTTTCTCGAGTCCCTACCCGTCAGGGCCAAATCCGTGCGGGACCTCCCTGCCCAGTGTCTGTATATCGGACCCCGTATTGTTAGGAAACGCTACGTCGCGCAAGACACCTCTCGTCGCCACGTACGAGGCGAATATACAGCGGCAGCTTGGCGATAATATGGTTCTGGAAATCGGCTACCTGGGCACGGTAGGTCGGCGGCTTGAGCGCCCGCTCGGATATAACGATGCTTACCCCAGCGCCACCGGCACGGTTGCATCCCGTCAGCCATATCCCGAGGTCAACCTACTGCAAATCACCGAAAGCGTCGCTTCATCGAACTATAACTCGGGTAGCGTCAAGCTGACGCGTCGGCTCGCTAAAGGGCTTTCGGGGTTGGTCGGCTACACGTTTTCAAAATCCCTCGACGACGGGAGCGGAATCCGTGGCGAAAATACCGCTGTTACAACTTCGCCGCAAGTCCCCTGGTGTGTTACGTGCGATTACAGCCTTTCCGATTTCGATTCCAGGAATCGGTTCGTGGCGTCCATACTTTACGAACTTCCATTTGGCAAGGGCCAGCCGTTTCTGAATACTGGATGGCGGAGTACGATGTTAGGAGGCTGGCAATTGAACTCGATCATCACCTTGTCGAGCGGCTTTCCCCTTGAGCTCGTCGACGGTGTTAACCAAGCAAGTGACGCCTTTGGCTACATTCGCCCCAATGCCGTTGCCGGTGTGAATGGGAATAACGGTCCCAAGACGACCCAAGAGTGGTTCAACATTGACTCGGTCTATTTGCAACCCTTTGGAACGTTTGGAAATGTTGGACGGAACACAATTACCGGTCCTGGAGTGAATAGCTGGGACTTCTCCGCGTTCAAGAACTTTACTTTCACGGAACGCGCCTACCTGCAGTTCCGTTTTGAATGCTTCAACTGCGCGAATCACCCAAACTGGGCCGATCCGAATACGACGCTCAAATCGGACCTGTTGAATTCCCAGGGTCAAGCGATTCCCGGATCGGGCGCATTCGGAACCGTCACCAATACTCGTCCCGGCATCGACATGCGAGAAATTCAATTCGCTCTGAAGCTCTATTTCTGATATGGGGCGACCACGTCGAGCGTCAAGTTGACACCGTAGCATCCAACCAACGCCGTATGGGACTCTGGTCCCATGCGGCTCTTTTACCTGCCGATCATGACAGTCTCCCAATTTATTTGAGCTTCAAGCTTCCATCGGGATCGGGTCGAATAATTAGGTATGTCAGTTCGCCCTCCTGATGACTCCACCAATGCGGCACGTGACCCGGGATGACAATGACATCCCCCTTCGATACCCGGCGCGATGTTCCGCCTTCGATGCGAGTGCCGACCAGGTTGGAAAACCCCATGTCACCAGGTTGTTCCTTCGCGTTGGTGATGGTTCCACCGGTCACTAGCGTTCCGGCGCCTTCGAGGATCTGATATATTTCCGCGATTTTCGTCTCGTGCGCGAACGCTTTACCCTGAGAGCCCTTGGGACGAAAAACACCGTAAACTCCCACCTTATAACGGCCCACGTCGACCACGCGTATCGGGCGGTCCGTGCTTGCATCACGCGGGGCCGAGTTCAAAAACGCTTGCACCTCGGCAGCGGTGATATCTGTGGCCGACTTGGGCGGCTGTGCCGCAAGTGAAAGGATGAATGCGCCGGCAAGGCTGCCAATAAATAGTTTGCCCATTGTTCCTCCAACGGTAGTAGATTGCTGGCGCGAGAATATCACAGAACCGCAAAATTGTTATTGGGAAGTACGGCATTTGGCCGTTATACTGTGGGACGGGTTCCAGATGAAACTAAAAACCGTATGGCTGGCTGGCGTGTTCGGGCTGCTTCTGCTGGGCAATTGCAGTGGAGCTTCGCCCGGCCTTCCGAGATTTGAGCCAGATCCGTATTGGCCTAAGCCCCTGCCCAATCACTGGATTTTGGGCCAGGTCTCTGGCGTGGCGGTCGACAGCCATGACAATATCTGGGTAATCCACCGGCCGCGCACCACCGACGAACATGACGATTACCTGCGCGACAAGAAGGCCGATTGTTGCACCCCGGCGCCGCCAATTCTGGAGTTTGATCAGACAGGTAATCTCATGCAGGCGTGGGGCGGCCCGGGCCCTGGTTATGATTGGCCCGACATCGAACATGGAATTTTTGTTGATCAGAAAGACGACGTCTGGGTGACTGGAAACGGCGCCAAGGACACTAATATTCTGAAATTCTCGAGCTCTGGAAAGTTCTTGCTACA
This sequence comes from Bryobacterales bacterium, assembly GCA_963713415.1. Classification (GTDB taxonomy): domain Bacteria; phylum Acidobacteriota; class Terriglobia; order Bryobacterales; family Bryobacteraceae; genus Palsa-89. Next base: position 66,930 of record CAVQLV010000006.1, read on the forward strand.
GATTGGAAAGCACGGAAAAACTGGAGGCAGCAATGATACAGAGAACGTCAACCAGGCGGCCGCAATTGCCGTTTACGCTCCCACCAACGAGGTATTTGTCGCTGATGGCTACGGAAATCGCCGGGTGATTGTGTTCGATGCGGACACCGGAGCTTATAAGCGGCATTGGGGCGCTTATGGAAATAGGCCGGATGATAGCGCACCACTGACGCGGGTTTATGAAGGTCCCGGGCCGCAACAATTCCACACCGTTCACGGCGTTGCTATTTCGAACGACGGCATCGTTTATGTGGGCGACCGTGTGAACAACCGCATCCAATCCTTCCGCCTGGATGGGAGGTTTCTGAAAGAGGTTTTTATCGAACGTCAGACTACAGCGCCCTTCGGCACTGGATTCGGAGTGGCCTTTTCTCGCGACAAGGCGCAACGCTTTTTCTATGTTCCCGACGGCAGCAACAAGAAGGTGCAAATTGTAGATCGGCAGAGGATGGAAGTGCTGGGATTCTTCGGCGGGCACGGCGGGCACGGCCTGTGGGATTTCGCGCACATTCATAGCATTGCGACGGATTCAAAGGGGAATATCTATCTGGGAGAAGTGGATACGGGGCGCCGGGTGTATCGGTGGCTTTACAAGGGCGTAGCGCAAAAGTAAGTCGCGGGGCGCCACCCACACGGATAAGACTGGATAGCGGCGTTGTACGGGACCGCTAACTCAATTGGCTTTTATGTTCGCGCAAGAAATGTGCGCTTCTAATTGTTCAAACGCACATTCGTAACCTTCGCAGACGTGTCCAAGGGGTTTGATACGTCATCCCTAAAGAGTTTGTTATTGTGCGCAAGGGAGAATTCTTGCACCAAAGTTATACGGCTGCTAGGCTCGCGGTGTTTCGGCTGCTTCCCGTCGCCTTCGTATTCTTTGCTCTGTGTCTGGCCCAAAATGCGAGCATTCACGGCTTGATTTCGGATCGCTATGGTGTCGGCGTCGGGCAGGCGCCAGTTGTCGCAAACACTACCGCGACCGGCGCAACGCGGACTGTGATCGCCTCGGAAAAGGGATCCTTCACGTTGTCCGACTTGCCGCCGGGAACCTACGAGATCTCCGTTGACTGGATCGGGTAGCTAAAGTTTTCGCGTGAGAACGTCGTGCTGAAGGGAAAACAGGACCTTCTGTTCGACATTCGCCTCGAGGATGCCGAGGTGGCGAACACGCCCGGCGAGTTGACTTTCGGCACTTGGTCGGCGCCCCAGTGAAAGGACCGGTGCCGCGGACCGCCGAGGGCAAACCGGACTTGTCTGGTGTCTGGCTGCCTGCACCGGAATCGGAGCCAGAGACGCCGGAGGTTCTGTCGGAGGCAGCCGCAATCATGAAGCAGCGCCAGGCGAACGGTACGCTTTCGCCTCGGGCATTGTGTCTTCCCTCTGGAATTGTGCGCATCACCGAACTAGATCTGATTAAGTTGGTCCAGACACCGAAGCTCCTGGTAATGCTGGATGAGGGTGGCGATCCCCGGGTACCGCCAGATTTTTCTCGATGGATGGCCGCACCCCCGGGGATTCATTTCCAAACTGGCAAGGACACTCGGTGGGCCGATGGGAGGGCGACACTCCGGTCGTGGACACCGCGGGGCTTAACGATAAGGTTTGGTTGGCGATTTTTAGGCCGTTTAGCGGCCCTCCGCAATCGGAGCAGGGGCACATCGTCGAGCGGTTCGATCGTCTGAATTTGGGGCAATTGCGAATTGAGTACACCATCAACGATCCAGGTACTCTTGCCAAGCCCTGGAAAATTCGCCGCATTCTGACGCTTGCGCCCAATGAAGAAGTGCAGGAACATCTCTGGTCCGAAAAGCAATACCGATCCGCAGCACATGCAAAAGAAGCGGTAACTCGATTGGTCCTTATGCTTAGCTTCTTTAACTGTGGTCCTTCACGCAAGTAGTTCTGTGTGCCACGTCACGTCATCCATCGTCGTCAGGTTGGGGATGCAGATCTGAGTGCCGCCGCCCTACAGATTCTTCCGTGCTGCATCCACCCTCTCCTTACTTTGACCCTTGAAAACCTTCCGGTCTCGATGTCTGAAGTTGTGCGAGTCCCCGTTGATCGGTCTAGATCTTGCGCAACTTAGTGACTCGTCCGATTTCAATATACTCAGCCACAAAAATATTGCCGGCATGATCGAAAATGGCGCTGTGCGGGGCAATGAACTTGCCAGGTTCAAATACACTTCGGTCTTTTGAGACCCGCAGCTTGCGCCGTTGCGCGTCCGTGTAGTGCCCGTCGCCGAGATGCGCGATGATTTTGTCATTGCGGTCGAGCAGCGTGACGCGAGAGGCTAAATCGGCCACCACCAACAAGCCCTTGCGCTCGCTAAGGAAACAGGGCTTCGTGAAGCCCTCCACTGCGCTGATCGGCTCGCCGTCGAGGCTGAAGCGCTGCAGGCGAGCATTCGAGCGGTCGGCAACCAAAAGCTGCGGTGTCTCGCCGCGTGTGTCGACCATTGCATCATGTGGAGTATCGAGCGATCCCAGCTTCTTAGACTCCGCGGTGTTCGTGCCCCCGAAAGTCGACAGGTAGTGTGTGGCTTTATCGTAACGATTGATGAAAGAGGAGCCATAGCCGTCGGCGACGTAGAAGTCGCCGTTGGCTGCAATGGCGACATTCGTTGGCCGGTATGGGATGCCCGGATTAGGGGCATAAGGCTTGGCTTCACTCGGATAGCCGATAGTCCACACCTCCTCTCCTTTTAACGTCCTTTTAGTTACTATGCGATGTTGCGTATCACTGATGTACAAATACTCGGTCCTCCCCTCGCGGTTGAGGCGCAAACCATGCGCACCTCCGCGAAACTGCCAGCCCCAGGACCTCACAAACCGTCCTTCCGAATCGAAGACCACCACCGAATCGCCGCTCTCGCTGCTGGGATTCACCGTGTGAAGGACATAAATGTTTCCTTGCGAGTCTTCGGCCAGAGCGTGACAATTTCCGTATTTAATATTCGAAGGAAGCGCCCCCCAATCTGAAATCCATTCATATTGGAAGTCGCCTTCTCCCACGATGAGCAGGCGTGTTCGAGATTTATCGGCCGCCTTGATATAGAAGGGCACCGCCGCCGCGCAGGCTCCCAGAAAAGCGCGCCGCGTGGCTGTTGTTCCGTACCGCACATCCGATTTCGGCATCATTATTTATCTCTAGGCTGTTTGTCCTGGGATGGTCCTATATCCTGATAAATCTCCAGCCAATTACCCTCGCTGTCGGGGAAATGGCAGGTCTTGATGTGTAAGGCCTCGTTCGTCGACACGGGTTCGGGAAGATAGACGCCACGCGCCTTCAGGATGGCCCAGGCCCGGTCCACATCGTCCACGGCGAAAACCACATGTCCCCAGCTTTGGATCAGCATGTGATCTTTCGGCCTGGGTGGAGGCTTGGAGCCTTTCCGCTGGATCAGATCGATTCTGAATCCTGGAATCGTGAGCCATGCAATCTCGCCGTCGTTTCCGAGCTTCTGGCGTAGGATGAGCTTAAAGCCCAACTTCTGGTGGTACCACTTGATGGCGCGATCCAGGTTGCCGACCGACGCTGCCACGTGGTGTGCCCTTAACTCGAGCTTGTCTGTCGCCGATTGGGCTGATAGCTCTATTGCTGCCGCCAGAAGGAGTGTGATCGTGAATATCCGCATAGACTGTGCGAGCAAGTATACACCCGTTTGATGCTGATTTGACCGCGCAAATGCGAAATGCACTTCGGGCATTTCGGTTACAAGTCCCTGCCGTGTTCGATCATTTCGCAGCTGCCGCTCCAGCTTGAAATGGCCATTGACTGCCGCGAATTACGCCGCTATGCTTGCGACGAACGTGTGGCCATTGAAAAAGATTCCAACAATCATAGCCCTCTCTTCATCCCTTGCGGCGCAGATGCTCGCGCAAGATGGTGCCGGCCCATCGCAGCCGCACCCGCAGCATATAGAAACTGTGGGAGGCCAAGTTCTCGAAGGCCGTGTGCTGAATCAAGGCATCTCGGATCTACAAATCAGAACCCAGGATAAGCGTGTCCATCTGCTTCGGAAGGCTGGCAAGCGGTATCGTATCGTCACGTCCCAGAAGGATTGGCCAAGTTACGACGGCGGGCCGACCGGGAACCGCTACACCGCCATGACGCAAATCGACAAATCCAACGTCGCCTTGCTCGGGTCCAGATGGATTTTTCCGTTACCGAATGTCACGCATGTGGAGACCACGCCTGTAGTGGTTGACGGGATTATGTATGTAACTAGCGTCAATGAGTGTTATGCGCTAGACGCTGGAAGCGGACGCCAGATCTGGCACTATCAACGTCCGCGTACGCGTGGCGTTGTCGGCGCTGTTGTGCTTGGCTTCAATCGCGGTGTTGCATGGCAAGGCAACCGCATCTTCATGCTCACCGATCATGCTCATATCATCGCTCTTGATCGCTTCAACGGCGAATTGCTTTGGGAGACGGAGATGGCCGATTGGCATCAGAATTACGATGCGACTTCGGCCCCGCTCGCTGTGGGCAATCTGGTTATCGCCGGTATTGGCGGCGGCGATGAAGGTGTGCGAGGCTTTGTCGCCGCATATGACGCGGCCACCGGTAAAGAAGTGTGGAGGTTCTGGACCGTTCCCAAGCCGGGTCAAACCGGTTCAGAAAGCTGGCGAGGCAATTCTCGAGCACGCCGGTGGAACGACCTGGATGACCGGAACGTATGATCCTCAGCTCGACCTTATTTATTGGCCGAGCGGAAATCCAGGTGCCGATTTCTTCGGGGATGACCGGTTGGGAGACAATCTCTATACCGATTGTATCCTCGCACTGCAGGCCAAGACCGGTAAGCTGCAATGGTATTTCCAATTTACGCCGCATGATACTCACGATTGGGATGCTGAAGAGCCGCCTCTGCTGGTGGATGCCGACTGGCACGGCCAACCGCGTAAACTGCTTGTCGAAGCCAATCGTAACGGTTTTTTCTACGTTCTCGATCGCATTACGGGCAAGCTGCTGCTGGCTCGGCAATTCTCCAAAACTCTGAATTGGGCGTCGGGTATTGGAGAAGACGGACGGCCCAAATTGAAGACCTTGCCAGTGGATTCGCACGGCGATGACTTCGTCTGCCCAGGTTTTCAGGGTGCGACCAACTGGTTTTCCACGTCCTTCAATCCGGTTACTGGACTGTATTACTTCCAGGCGCTCGAGCGATGTAACGTCTTTTCCAGGAGCAAAGGCGAGTGGAAAGCGGGCCAGAAATACCTGGGTGGCGATGTCCGTCCGGTCCCCAATGAAAGCTTCGAAAAGAGCCTTCGCGCTATTGATATTCAGAGCGGCGCCACGCGCTGGGAGTTGCCGCAAGCTGCAGGCCCGGCGCCCGCATCGGCCGGGGTCATCTCGACAGCGTCCGGATTGGTGTTCTTTGGCGAAAACGCAGGCGCGTTCGTGGCAGCGGATGGCAGCAATGGCAAAGTCTTGTGGCAGTTCGCAACGAATCGCGCATTTACGTCCTCGCCCATGACATACATGTTCGATAATAAACAGTACATCGCCGTAGCCGCGGGCCTGTCAATCATAGCGTTTGCACTCCCGAATTGACCTTGTGTGAACCATCGTGTTTTATGACAGCGTCGCAATTGATGGGGAGAAGCCGGGGCAAGTCTCACGGTCCGCGGATCGGCCGCTTGCGAGCCGCGCTACATAAGCCTTAAGGCATCGCTCTGGACAAGGGGCGGTTCAGCTTCTCGCGTGCGGCAAAACTCCCGATCCTATTCGATGCGCTGTTGACGAAGACATCGCCTGTTGCATGCGAACGAGCCGTCGTCGGTACGTAGACGCGGAATTTGGAGGGGGCTGCGACACGGCAGCGGGCCGACAAGCCGCTCCGGCTGACATACCTGATGTGGATGCCGGTGCTCCCATTTACTTACACGCGGAAACCGAAGCAGGATCTTGTCCTTGAAATGGCGACTTGGCTTCTGCGGCCGCGATCAAGGCCGACAGCCGCCCGATTCCCGACTGAGTAAGTGGCATGCAAGTTCATACACCTCGCGATATCCCCGCGTCCTCGACACCCCTAAACTAAGAATCGACATTGTCCGACTTCATTAGTCTCAAGCCTCGCTTTGGTCATCGCTTACCTGCTGGCTCCAACGCGGCAGCGACGGCCGAGGGGCTTTAAATGGCTATAGAATGACGATTCTGTTACGTGTTACAAACACTGAGATTCCAAAAGCAAGGCCGCGTTGATTCAGCCTTGCGGTGCGAGGGGAGAAAAGGCATGCCCGTGAAGACTGCATGTTTGTTTGGCCTGGCAATCCTGCTTGCCACGCAAGGTTTCGCTCAAACGTTTGGCGAGATCAGCGGACTAGTTACCGACACTACCGACGCCGTCATTCCAGGCGCGAAGGTCACCGTGACGAACTCTGCGACCCATCTGGTCCGCATTACCAACACGAATGCGGATGGCCTCTACACACTGCCGTCCCTGCCACCCGGGGTTTACGACATCGAGGTGCAAAAGGACGGTTTCCGTCTGGAACTGCGTTCGTCTATCGAACTGCAGGTCCAGCAGGGCGCCCGAATTGACTTTAAGCTAACGCCCGGTTCGATTTCGGAGAAGATCGAAGTAACAGCCAGCGCCCCACTGTTGGATACAGAGAACGCGACGGTCGGCACCGTGATTGAGAATAAGCGCATTGTGGATCTCCCGCTGAATGGGCGCAGCTTCATATCTCTAATCTCGCTGAGTCCGAATATCACCGCCGGACAAACCGCGAATACGGCCTACAGCACGGGGCGAGGAGGTACCGACCGCGAAACGGTGTCACTCTCCGTGGCGGGGATGCGTCAGGGGTACACGTATTACACCCTGGATGGAATGCCGAACCAGGATATCGATTGGAACACCTACGCTTTCCTGCCTTCGATTGATGCTTTGGAAGAGTTCAAAGTACAAACGGGAGTCTATTCCGCTGAGTTCGGCCGGGAAACAGCGCAGGTTAATGTTTCCACGAAAAGCGGCACCAACGCGTACCATGGCACCCTTTTCGAATTCTTGCGGAACAACGATCTTGATGCGCGCCCCTTCGCGTTCACGAACCGAGTTCCAGCTTCCGCACCATTTAAGTGGAATCAATTCGGCTTCACACTGGGAGGCCCGATTTCCATTCCTAAACTCTTCAACGGCAAGGATCGCCTATTTTTTATGTCGAACTACGAAGGGTATCGGTTGAGAGACCAAACTCAGACGGTCTATACAACCGCACCGACAGCGATGCGGAATGGCGATTTTTCGCAACTTTTGCCCGGCACCGTTATCAAGGACCCCGTAACGGGTGCCCCGTTTCCGAACAACATGATTCCCGCAACGCGCCTCAACGCCATCGCGGTGGGAATGTTGCAGTATTATCCCGTTCCGAACGTTGCGGGGGCAGGACTAACGAACAATTACTTGGCTCTGGATAATAACAGCACTAACAAGGATCAATTTACGCAGCGTGTGGATTTTGTGGAGAGTACGAAGTCCACCTGGTTCGGGCGCTACAGCTTCCAGAATGAGACACTCGTTGAACCGGCTCTCGACTTGAATGGCTCTAATATCGACGTTCATGTCAAGCAGGGCATGATTGGAAATACTCGAATCCTGACGCCCAACATCGTAAATGATTTCCGGGGCAGCTACCAAGGTTTTGATGATCTTTCCCTGACGCAGTTGGCCTACAAACAGAACGTCAATGAACAGCTCGGAATTCCACTCTTGGCAGATGTTCCTCCCATCGCGTGGGGCACCATCAATATCACGATCACTGGTTACAGTCCAATCGGCGACAATATCAACTCCCCATACGCGGCGAATGACCGGCTATTTCAATTCGGCGATGGAATATCCTGGACACACGGGGCTCACACGATCAAATTCGGCGGCGATGTGCGGCGGGATCGCTACAATGTTCTCGGCGGACAGGTGATTCGTGGGAATTACGTCGTGCAAAATCAGGCAACTGGTTACGGCTTCAGCGACTATATGATGGGATATCTCCAATCATCGTCAGCCGGGGCCACGTTGGGCATAGCACAGTTACGATCTACCAGCCAGGATTATTATGTTACCGACAACTGGAAGGTTCTCCCAAACGTTACCGTGGAAGCCGGCCTGCGATACGAGTACAAGTCTCCTTGGAGCAGTCGGGGAGACAGTTTCGCCAATGTCATCGTCCCGTTTTCGGGAACGGTGAACAATCTGGCGATTACAAACATACCGGAAAGTCTACATCCTTACCTGGCTCGGGACTGTGCCGCCTATGGGCAAAACAGCTTCTATACCCCGGAGAGCTTGGTGCGCTTCAATCCGGCCATACAAACCAAGTGCGTCAGTGGATTGGGCACGACACTGCAGCGGCCTGACTATCACGATTTCGCGCCTCGCCTAGGGGTTGCCTGGAATCCCACGCCGAACTGGGTAATCCGAGCCGGTCTCGGTATATTTTATGCACAGGACGAAGCCAACACATACTTCGATTCGGCTCTGAATACTGCTGGTAAAGCATCGGCAAGCGCCAACCTCGCCACCCACGATCTCACTTTCAACAACCCGTTCGGCGCGGGATCGAATGCCTGCGGCGTTCCGAGTCCGCCCTACGCCTGTATTTCCAGTCCAGTGTTGCTTGGGAACGAAGTCGACCGGCGCACACCATATGTCGTTCAGTACGAGTTGAACATCCAGCGCCAGCTCACACAGTCGACTACTTTGGAGGTGGGTTACTTGGGATCGGAGGGCCATCGGCTGGAACGGGCGCTTGCCTACGATGATTCCTATCCAAGTCCGACCGGTACAGTCACCTCTCGTTCACCGTTTCCCGAGATTCACTTGATTCAAATGACCTCCGGCGTAGGTACCTCGGACTACAACTCCGGCACTGTAAAGCTGACGCACCGTCTTTCAAAAGGCGTCTCGCTATTAGCGGGGTACACCTTTGCGAAGTCTATGGATGACGGAAGTGGAATTCGGCCGGAGACAGGCGGGGTATTGAACGGCGGCGGCGCATCCACGCAACCGCAGGGCGGCGTTTGCTACAAATGCGAGGAATCCCTCTCGGATTTCGACACGCGACACCGATTCGTGGCTTCCGTGCTTTATGAGCTTCCTTTTGGGAAAGGCAAGACCTATCTCAACCGGGGCATTATGAGCACGCTACTCGGCGGCTGGCAGCTGAATTCCATCGTTACGGCATCCACAGGTTTTCCGATCCAAATTCTCGACGGCATTAATCAGGCGAATACCACTTTGAGTAACGTTCGGCCCGATGCCGTTCCGGGAGTTAGTGAGCAGATGGCTCACCCATCGACCAGTGAATGGTTTAATGTTCAGGCATTCCAGCTTCAGCCATTTGGCAGCCACTACGGAGACGTTGGCCGCAACACCGTAATTGGCCCGGGTATCCTATCCTGGGACTTCTCAACGTTCAAAAATTTCAATTTCACGGAACAGGACTATCTGCAATTCCGGTTCGAATGCTTTAATTGCGCCAACCACCCGAACTTCGGCGATCCATTCAACTCACTCGCTGCTGACCGCACCGATTCCAGCGGAATTCCTATTCCAGGATCAGGAACGTTTGGACAAATCACCTCGACTCGTCCAGGCATCGACATGCGTGAGCTGCAGTTTGGTCTTAAGTTTGTCTTCTGAAGTAGGCCCGAGGTTGTCAACGTTCAGTTGACGCTGACAGAAACAAGGCGGCCGCGAAGTGTGGTCGCCGGTTCTGCTGTTCGGTAGCGAGTGCCGTGCGACTGGAAAGAAGACGCCTCCTACGAGGAACGTCTATCGCGTATCATGCCGGGGCATGAGCATCCTTGATCGACCCTCGGATCGAATATGCCGAAGCAAATCCGCCGATATCGCATCTATCATCGGTCCTGGCGGACTCGCTAACACGCCGCAGATTCTGGAAGCAGCTGGACACCCGGCCCAGCATCTTGCTTGCTTTTCCGCGCCCTATGGATCGCTTGCGTTTTGCTCTCTATGCGAGACCCAGAGGTGCGCTCGGTCGCTGCTGCGAAGTAGGAGCTTACCCATGCGTCATCACGCGTAGTATTGATTCTGCCGGCCGTTTAGCGCGTTCGCTTCAAGCGGAGCTGGGCCGCGTGAACTGCATCCCGCAAACAGGCGTTGCATTGCAGACCCGATCACTTGCCCGGGTGTTTTCTCAGGTGTCCATACAGCAACTCTTCCACGAACTCTTCACACTTGAAGTCCAGCAGCTGCGCTTCCTTTTCCACGTGCTTGTAGATCGGCATGTGAATTTTCCAGGGACGCGTAAACGTCTTCGGGTCTTCAATAGTGGCTTCGTAATCCAAAACGCCGGCCGAAAGTGGGATGTATCGCTCCACCACGTGCAAGGCGTCGCTGTGAAAATCGCCGGCGCGGTCGAACCAGCTCTGCTCATTAAATCCCGTCACGTCTACCAGCAGCGTATCTCCTTCCCAGTGGCCTGTCGACCAGCCCATCCAACTGTCGACCGGCGCTTCCCCGGGGTTGGTCAAAAAAATGGTGCGAACAGCACTCGCGTACTCATAGGAAATCAGGCTCTGAGCAGGAATCTGACGAAGTGCCCGATTGGCGGGGGGGGTCGTGCTTCCGGCCTGTTCGGGGAATTCGACAGTTTGTCGGTCCGGTCGCCAGGCGTCGGTTTTGCGGAGGGCGTCGCTGAAACTGGCAAGGTAGTCGTACCTTCAGCGGAGCCTGTACGGCTGAGGATCTCATGGAAGACCTTGAATCCAGAGCGTTTGAGGCCTGTCCGTGGGCCCTCGAAGGAGCGTTGGGCGTTGGCGGCACCGGCGTTGTAGCCAGCCACTGTGGAGAGCGCTCACCTTCTTCTCCTCGCCGGACTCGGCTCCGGTGAAGTGGCTTTGGGCGGCCTCACCCGGCGTTTTCGAGGTGCCCTGTCTGTGCAGGCGGATTCTCCTTGGAAGCCGATAAACATTGATGATCACGCAGTTGCGGAAGTCAAAGCGGTTCGTGGCTCCGGGAACCTGTCTCTGCCCAGCCCCAATAAAAATGGGGGTCCCGTCAGATTCTTGCGCAGAGCCGGAAATCAGAATCACTTTTTCCGATTGCACAATCTGAAATGGATACGGCATATAAGTCGCGCGCGGGACGCCCGGGAGATAGCATTTCACTTCGGGATCCAACTTCAAACGGTTGGCATAATTCTCACGCTTCTTTTGGGCGGCGGCAGGAAGATAAGGAATCTCTCCATCCTCAACAACGCTCATTCCTGGAGGCTCCGTGCCGGTAGCGCCCAATGGGATCATCGGTCCCGCCTGCGCTATGTGGCCCTCTAAATCCCAGTTGGCGGTGTTCATCGTTTGCCATAAACCGTTCAAATCAGGCTTTCCGTCCGCGGTTCGTGCCCCTATAGTTTGCGTAGCCGCCGGAGATAGCAAGAGGGCGAAAGCGCCCAAAGTCACAACAAGTACAGTGCGTAGTAACATATTTATTCCTTGAAACAATAACGAAATGGAAATTCTAAGTGGTCGATCGCCTCTGTCACCGAGCCAAATTCGGAGCGGCATAAGCATAAAAGGCGACCATCGCAGCGACTACGAAAACCATCAGCAGGCTGTGGCGAATGGTGAAGCGGAACAGTTGCGCTTCCTCCGCAGGTTTCATTCCAGTTGCGGTGGATGCTACCGCGATGCTTGTCAGGCTGACCATCTTACCCATAACGCCGCCGGTTGAATTCGCAGCCGCCATCAGTGCCGGGCTCAAACCGAGGCGGCCCGCCGTTACCACTTGCAAATTACCGAATAGAGCATTGGAGGAGGCGTCGCTGCCAGTAAGAAATACTCCCAGCCATCCGAGTAAGGTACTGAAAAGCGGGAATGAGGCGCCCGTTGCAGCAAAGGCCAATCCCAACGAGCCAGTGGCGCCCGAGTAATTCATGACGAATGCAATAGCGAGCATCAAAGCTAGAGTCAACTCCGCGAGCACAAGCTGCCGGACAGTGTCGAGGATGACCTTAGAGATGCGTCCGATGCTCATCCGAAGAACGGCCGCTGATGTGAGCGCGGCGAGGACACAGGCGGAACCGGCGTTGGAGAGCCAATTCAATGCGAACACGGCCGCATAGGGAGAAGGCTTGCCTACCACGGGCGGCATTCGCAGGATCTGATTATGAAGCCATGGCCATTTGAACGCAAGACTTACACTATTCAGTTCCGATTGGATGGGCTTTACGCCCCAAACTAACACGAATACCACCAGGCAGAGATAAGGGCTCCAGGCCAGTAGCAGTTCACGGGGCGGGTGGGCATGAGCCATAGACTGAGGCACAAGCTGGTGCTCGCCAGGAAGCACAAACTTGTCGCTCGGTTTCCAAACTTTAGAAAGCAGGACCAGCGCAGCCATGCAGGCGACGGATGCAAGAATATCTGTCAACGGGGCGCCTACGAAATTCGAGACGGTGAATTGAACGCCGGCAAAAACGATTCCGCAGGTCGCCACCCCTGGCAGCACGCCCCGCAAAGCTCTCCATCCTCCCATGACAAGCATCAGATAGGCGGGAATCAGTAGTGAGACTGGTGCGCACACGCGGCCCACCACGCCGCTCAAATGGTTGACGGACAAACCGGTGACGCCGGCGAGGGTGACGATCGGAATTCCGATCGCTCCGAAGGCCACGGGCGCGGTGTTCGCCATCAGGCAAATACCGGCGGCATAAAACGAAGAGAATCCCAAGCCGGCAAGCATGGTAGCCGCGACGGCTATGGGCGTGCCAAAGCCGGAGCAGCCTTCAATAAACGCTCCGAAGGCGAAGGCGATCAATAGAACTTGTATGCGCGAATCGCTGGTGACATGCGCGATCGACTCTTTGATAACATCGAACCGCCCTGCTTCCAGAGTGATACGATATAGAAAAATTGCCCCGAAAATAATCCAGCCGATTGGAAATAATCCGTAAGCGGCACCATACGTAACTGAGCCCACTAGGATACGCACTGGCATGCCGTACTCCAAAATGGCGATAACAGCGGCTGACAGCAATCCATAACAGGCTGCTTTCCACGCTGACTGCCGTTTAATACCCATGAAAAACAGCAGTGTAAATACTGGAATAGCCGCTACCAATGCCGAGATTGGCAAGTTGTTGGCAAGAGGCGCATAATTATGTTGCCACATGGAACGGAATAGTACCCCGGTTTACCTAAAGTGTCAACGCCTCCGCGAGTTACTTAGTTATTGCTGTGCCCACTTACTGTCGCAACATGGTCGAAAGGCCGGGCAGAGCGTGAGCACTCCATATTTTCACTGATAGACACCATTGGCGGCCAATTGCGGGTGCCGGCTACGCCTTTGGCGCAGGCAGTGTTCCGGGCTCAAATCCGCGGCAGCGGGGGGCCTGAAATAGCCATAGGAACCCCAAACATCTGCTGATAAGTTAAGTGAGTAAAATGGAAACCGGCGCCCAGACAATCCCGCGCGCGACGGTTAGAGGTGCGATTGAATTTAAGGTTTATCTATCTCTGTGCGATGGTAGCGGCTCTGAATGCGCCAAGCGTTCTTATTGGTCAGGCACCTGCGGCAGGTCAACCCGAGAAGTGGATAGCTGCTCGGACCGAGTACGGACAGCCCGACCTGCAGGGAGTCTGGACCAATGCCAGCCGGGTGCCTCTGGAGCGCCCCAAAGCTCTCGGATCGCGCGAGTTTTACACCAAACAGGAAGCTGCGGAGAACGCAAAAAAAGGGGCCCGCGGAGATCGCCCCGCTACATATGCTGTGACGCAATACGATCTCACTCAGTACGGTCTGCAGACCGGGCAGGAGCCCTTGGCACCGAGTCTACGTACTTCGCTCATTGTTGGTCCGGAGGGGCGAATTCCGCCCATGACCGCTGAGGCGCAGCGTCGTGTCGCCCAGGCCGCCGCCTACAATAAATTGCATGCGTTCGACGGGCCAGAAGATCGTAGCCTGTCGGAACGGTGCATTCTTTGGCCGGACGAGGGGCCACCGATGCTCCCGGGCGGATACAACAACAACATGGAAATTGTACAAGGCCCCGATTCGGTTGCAATCCTCAACGAGACGATTCACGATACGCGCGTAATTCCACTGGACGGACGTCCACACCTGCCGGCGAATATACGTTTCTGGAGAGGAGATCCGCGGGGGCACTGGGAAGGCGACACGCTGGTGATCGACAGCACGAATTTCACGGACAAAATCTCCTTCCATGGGGCGAACAAAAATCTACACGTCATCGAGTGGCTGACACGAATCGCCCCGAACCTGATCAAGTATCAGTTCAGGGTCGAAGATCCGACTACTTGGGTGCGACCCTGGAGCGGTGAGGTGATGATGGCCAGCATCAAAAGCCCGATCTTCGAATACGCTTGCCAGGAAGGAAATTACGGTATGCCCGACATACTTGCTGGGGCTCGATCAGAAGAGAAAAGGACGGCCGAGAAAAAGGGTGCTGGTAAGTGATGCCGGGGACCTTGGTACTTATGGCTTAGAGCAAACGGAGGAGGAATAAAGTGCTTGACGTTGGGTTTATCGGTCTGGGAATTATGGGACGGCCGATGGCGCACAATCTGTTAAAAGCAGGCCATCGATTAGTCGTGTACGATGTCGTCGGTTTTTTGGCGGATGAACTGGTCGTAAAGGGAGCCGTGCGCGGGCGATCCTGCGCCGATGTCGCTGAGAAGTCCGACGTCGTTATAACGATGTTGCCGGATGGGCCGGATGTCGAAAAGGCGGTCTTGGGGCGGCGCGGAGTCGTGGAAGGAGCGAAACCGGGCAAGTTCGTCATTGACATGAGCTCGGTGAACCCATCGGTGTCTCGCAACATGGCGCAGGCATGCGCGGCGAAGGGGATGGAATTCCTGGATGCTCCTGTCAGCGGCGGAGAACCGAAGGCCAAAGATGGAACCTTGGCGATTATGGTCGGCGGTGACGAAGGTGCGTTCAACGCTATGCGATCACTGTTGTCCAACATGGGATCGAGCGTCGTACGAACAGGTCCGGTCGGAGCCGGCAACGTAACGAAGCTAGCCAATCAGATCATGGTGGCGTGTAACATCGCCGCAATGGGAGAAGCCCTAGTCTTGGCTGTGAAGGCGGGCGTGGATCCCGAGGCCGTGTTTCGGGCTGTAAGTGGAGGCTTGGCAGGGAGCACGGTATTAAACGCAAAAGCGCTGTTAGTAATTCGGCGCAATTTTCAGCCCGGGTTCCGAATTCGGTTACACCACAAGGATCTTCGGAACGCATTGGAAACGGCGGAAGAAATGCAGATGCCACTGCCCCTCACTTCCCTGGTGCAAGACATGTTGGCGGCTCTTATGGCCGAAGGCGAAGGAGAGCTGGACCATTCCGCCATTGTTCATTACCTGGAGAAACAAGCCGGCGTGGAGTTGGGTATTCCGCAGGCAGTCGGTCAAGGGTCGTAGCAGGCCACCCGAAGGTAGGCCGGGGGAGCAAAGCCGAGTAGAAAGCTATATAGGCGAGTTAAAAGAATGAAACTCCTAGCATTAATGATAACGAGTAGTGTGCTAATCGGTATAACCCCTGCATGGGCGCACCATTCATTTGCAGCCGAATTCGATGAAAGGAAGCCGATAGTGTTGCAAGGAACTGTAACAAAATGGGAATTAACGAATCCGCACTCCTGGATTCACCTGGATGTTAAAGGTCCAAATCGTGCGGTCGCGTCCTGGGCGATTGAAGGTGGCAGTCCGAACGCACTGTTTCGGCTTGGTTTTAGGAAGACCGACTTGCCGCCGGGCACGCAGATCGTCGTACATGGCTTCCAGGCCAAATCGGGAGACAATAAAGCGGTCGGCACCGATATTAGGTTTGCCGATGGCCGACGGCTGTTTCTAGGAGGATCGGCGCCGGGGGCGAATGGTCCGGATCCTACCAAGAGCGACAAATGAGGGGCCGCAGTACTCGTGGCGGAGAGCGGGCTCCAGAGCGTACTAGCAGGTCGAACGACAGCCTTCGCGACGCTATACGAATGCGCTCTCGCCTGTCAGTTTGCAAATGATCACCGGAATCGACCATACCGCGATAGCGTCCCTTCATCCGTTACAGCTCGCCGGCTGGTACGTGGAGAAGCTTGACCTTCGGGTGATCTCTGAAAACGAAGGAAAGATCTTTCTCGAAGCGAATAATGGAACAGTATTGGAAATTATTCCCGGTGAAGGTATACCGGAAACTCCAAATATGAAGGATCTTGGCGTTCGTCATGTCGCTTTTGTGGTTTCAGATTTGGAGGGCTCCTGCCAGAGGCTGCGAGCTCGTGGTATCGAATTTATAACGGAAATCATGCGCGTTGCGCCGCTTCAGTTGCGGGTTATCTTTTTTAGGGACATGGACGGCAATCTTCTTCATCTTATTCACCGAGAGAACTCACAAGTGCGCGCCGAGGCGTAATGATGTCCTCGGATGATATCGCACACGTGGTGGGCAACTTGAACGAATCGCAAATGTTGCGGCAGGTAAGCAAAATTGTCAGCACGACGGACAGCCTCGCGAACGCGGTTGAAAGGATACGGCCTCTGTTTGTAGGCTCGGAGAACGCGGGCTTTTTGACAATCAAGGTCCTTGACGACCGCTTCCGGAGCGGCTATCTTGGCGTTGGAGACTCGCCGATCCAGGTCTCCGCGCCCGATCTACCCTATTGCTCAGCACCGTTACGCACAAGCGGGCGCACTGTAGGAGAGGTCGTTGCGAGCTGCGCTGGTCTGGAGTTTGAACACCGGGTATTGGACCGCATTGTTGCCTGTCTCGGAGAGCAGCTCGGAATGCTGTTAGAAAGGAGCCACTTGCGCGAGGTGCAAATCACGCTTGAGAGGCACTTGGACGAGTTACGCCAGGAGCTGGCTACGCGAAAAGCCGTGCAGCGCGCGCAAGGCGTTCTGGTCACGCAACGTGGTGTTAGTGTAGCAATAGCCGAACGGTGGATTGCGGGCGAGGCGCAGCACTCCCAGATTTCGCTACGTGAGGCGGCGGTTGGAGTCGTAACGAGAGAAAGCCCCAGCTACCTCAAATGGGCAGCCGGCAGAGCGCGTCGTTATCGCAGGTATTACCGTTGGGGGCGCGCACTTTCGGGAAATCGCAACGTGGATCGTCTATCGGGGTAGGGAAAAGGAAGTTTAATCGCCCCCTTTCCAATCGCTTCGGCTAAAGTCTCGATTTGCGACGTATCTCAGCCGCCACTTTAACATTTTGATCAGATTGACACGAGCAACCAATTGCTGCACTCGGCCACTTGCGTCGGCTCGCCGCTCCATAATGCAGTTGGCGCCGCGATCACAGGTAGGGATTCAGGCCGGCCTTGGTCTCGATGATGATTCGACAACCGCTGGCCACAACGGGGTGCGGCACGCTTCGCCCGCTATAAGCGGGTTGATTCTCGAAGCGCACCAATTCGAACCCCACTGTTCTGAATGTGCACGTATTATAAGAGGCGTTCAATTCGACTCAGAGCAAGTGATCTCAACACGGTGAGGAAGGATGCGGTGACGCGGTATTCGGCGGTGCTGTAAGTGGAGAACAAGCCTGTAGGCATCGGACAGGACCCACCATTTATATGTGGAGTATCCCTTGCTAAACCGAAGAAGTGACGTTGCCGCCTCCGGTTCCTTCTTGCTCTTCCAGCGCGACTCGGCGCGCTGGCGCGGCGAAGGCAGATTCTCGGAAGCAGCAGGGGTAGCCATGGAGAAACCGTGAAAGCGATTCTCTGACCCGTGCTCCGCTGCGAGTGATACCGACTGACCCAATTGTTGCCCCCTGATTCCGGAGCGTGATCGCTGGAACCGAGCCATGAAAGTCCCTGCCAAAGCGTCGCGGCCGTCCGCCGAAGAATTCTCTCAGCCCGGCGACATCAGTGCCGGCTTCTCATCGCTAAGAAGCCACACATTTCCTCGGCGCAGCGTAAGGCAGCAAGCGGAGCGAATGAAGAAATACTGGGCAGCAAAGAAGAAGGCAAAGTACGCCACCGTCGGCTAGATTTGCTGGGCGTGTCGGGAGTGTTTGTGCCGTGTAACCATTTCTGTCACCATGGGCAGAAACGTCCAGCAACTTGGAGAAACGAGCAAGGTCGAGAAGT
This sequence comes from Bryobacterales bacterium, assembly GCA_963713415.1. GTDB lineage: Bacteria > Acidobacteriota > Terriglobia > Bryobacterales > Bryobacteraceae > Palsa-89. Next base: position 85,043 of record CAVQLV010000006.1, read on the forward strand.
ATCTGTAGACAGGAATGTTACGGTTCCTGACGTGTCCGACGATTTCCCGAATTTGCATTATGAGTCCGCTGCTCTAACCGCTGAGCTAAGGGCCCAGAAAACACACGGATTGTTAGACTTACGTTGTAGAACCGGACGCTTCCTGAACCCCGGCTGGCTCATTTTGTGACCATTCGGCCGATGCAAAAAGCCTTTCCGCGCCCCAGCATCAACCGTTAATCCGAAGATCCTAACAACCCATTATATATACATAAGGGTTGTGTCGCGGATGCAAAAGGCACGTTCCTTCTCTCCGAATACCGTTGATGCGCTTGGATTTTTTCTACACATCAGAGTTACTTAAACCACGGATTAATTTCTGCCCGCGACGGGATTTCGCGACAGGTTCCAGGCGCAATCGACAAGGCCGCCGGTCACGGTTCGGTGTTGTACTTCCGAAAGCGCGGCCCCGGATCGCCTGACATTGGCCGACTCAACGGTCTGGATGCGCAAATCTCGGTTTTCGGACGGTCGGCCACATGGAAAATATTGATAAGCCGGGCACTTAACTTCAGACTGACGTTCGGAAAGTAATCTGGTAGAGATACGGTCAGCGATCGATCGACAAGGCTAGGGCATCGGCTGCCCAGCCTGTGGCCATGGTTGAGATCCACTGATCGTGCCCGTACGGAAAGCCGCTCTCAAAATATTCCTGAAATTTCGTAGCGCGGCTGGCGACGTGCCAGGAACCATCGGCGTTTTGCGTGCATAACAGGAACTTGATGCCTTTGGCATCCGGCCGCATCACACCGGCTTCATTCAAAGCCCAAAGTGTCATGCCAGTGGCATAGGCATCGCTCGGAAATCCTCGGCGTTGCGCCCAACCACCGTCGGAGCGCTGCTGCGCCAGGATCGGCTTGGCTAGTTTGCGAAGTTCCGCAGGACTCGCGCCCGCCGCCGCAACACCCGCCAGACGCATATCCATATCCTCCAGGATCACGGGATTGGCTCGCAGCAGCCACTGTTTGCCCCGCTCGATGCGCTGCTTCATTTCGTCCGCGCGCCCGGGAGTAGCGTAGGTTTTTAATGCTCGCATGGCCATCGCGGTGCGCGAAAAATCGCTGTCCTGCATCGGGGACCGCGAGTATCCGGGAAGATGCCATCCGCCGTCGCCGCCCTGGGACGCCGCTAGATTGGCCGCCAGAAAATCCGTGATACGGCCAGACGGATAACCAGCGCGCACCAGTGCTTCCACGGCGTACAAATTGTTATCGGCTCCGCCCAACGCAGCGGCTCCTTCCAATGCGACGGGATTGATGGTGGACGTGATCTGCCGAATTCGTTCGTACGACGCGTTCTCGTCCACCGCAATGCCCTTCACGCGTGCCGCGGCCGCGGCAAATTCGGCCGCTGGTTGTTCATGACAGGCGAAACATCCGCTCTTATGGAAGAACTGGTCGCTGGTGCGTTCCAGCAATTGAACGCTGCGCGTGATGGCCGTGCGGGTATCCGCCGTCTGGTCCGGCAAATGCACGGGTTGGGCCAGATCCGCCGGGCTCCCGCCTAAGGCATGGATCACCGCCGGGTCCCTGAATTTGTTCGCCCAGTCCAGCGCGGTCTCGCCGGCATGATTAATCGGGCGAAGATCGGCGCCGTGAGCCAGCAACAGGTCCACGATCCTGCGGTCGTATCGGTCCGTACCCACCGCCAGCATCAACGGCGTGAAGCCGCGGTAGTCCTGCGCATCGATTCGCGCGCCATCATCCAACAGCAGCTTCACCGCTTCTGGCGGCCCGAATGCCGAGGCCATCAGCAGAGGAGTCCAGCCGCCAAATTCAACCGTGCCGGTCTGAATCTTCGGCAGCCCCTGCGTTTTCGATACGGCGTTCACCTGTGCACCTTTGGCCAAGAGCAGCTTTACCGCCTCCACGTTCCGGTTTCCTGCCGCGTTCATCAGCGGGGTCAATCCGATGAAGGTGTCGGGAGTGTCGATATCGGCGCCGGCTTCGAGCAGTAACCGAACCGTCGCTGTATCGTTCCCAAACGTCGCCGCGTTCATCGGTGTGACGTGCCGCCTATCCATCACGTCAACTTTCGCGCCCTTGGCCAGCAGAAGCCGTACAACCTCGGCGGACGGATTCGTAAATGCAGCAATGATCAGCGCAGTCCGTCCGCTCTTGGCTGCCGTGTTCACTTGCGCGCCACGATCCAAGAGCAGGCGCACCTTGGCCGGATCGGAAACCGACCACATCAGGGCCGTCGATCCGAATGCGTTCTGTGCATTGACATCCGCTCCGCGATCCAGCAATAAGCGCATCGCGTCCACCGAGCCGATCTCAGCCGCATACATCAATGGGGTAATTCCATGATTGTCGGGCGTGTCCGCGCTCGCCTTCTGATCCAGGAGGGCTTTTAATTCGGTAAGGTTGTTGTCGCGGATGGCGGAGTAGAATTTCTCCGGATCCTGTGCCAGCGCCGCCAGGGCAATCATCGCAAGGACACACGCGTTGCGCACCATGGCGGGATTATATCGCAGACATGATCCTAGTAAGTGCGATAAGAGGTATCAAGAATTCTACTTACTCGAAATTCTACTTACTCGACAGGTGGGGAATGTCCTTCTCATTGTCGGCACAAACAAAATCCAGCAAATCTGTGTTGAGCTCGATCACCTGCGCTAGTTTCACCGTCCACGGCTTGGTGTAAGCCTTCGGGTCGTCGACCGTGATCTCAATCTCCAGGTTGCCAAAATTGATGCGATGGAAGCGTTCCGTGATCTCGGCCGCGTCTGTCATCGGATTGCCGGTTGCATCCAGCCACATGTGGTCGCGAAAACCGTTGGTATGAACCACCAGCGTATCGCCTTCCCATTTGCCGCTGGAATAACCGTTCCAGGACGGATTCGGGTCCGCCGGCAGCGGACGCCCATCGGTGTAGATCTGGCGGTAGGTGGTGTCGAGTTCATTCATGATGATGAGCAGGCCAGGGGTTTGCACCAACTTTTGCGGGCCGTTCCAGGTGTGCAGGCGAATGGGTCCGATCGGGCTGCAGCGCGACATCGGATCGTTCACGCGTTGCTCGCTCCGTCGCGTCTTTACCAATTCCGCGGCCCAAGGCTGATACGGCAAGCCGCCTTTCAGGTGTGCTGCGATATTGATGAATTCGTCTGAAACCGCCGCGCAACCGGGAAAATTTGCGTTGGGTGCCCGCGACGTTGGTATGATCCATAAACCCGAAAGGTCCGGCTTGCCGCCGGCAGTGCGCGGGCAGGCTGCTCCCAGATCCGGTTTCCCGTCCGGCGTCCTGGGAACGCCCGCCGTCGGATAATTCAGCCATTGCCCATTCAGAGGAGAAAATAACAGAGGGAGAATCATTCTTGCAAGACCCACGATAGGACGGCGCATCCGGTTACCTCTTTACGCAGTATACGCGCCGAGCGTCACTGCGGAGAGACGCATCGCAGATCGGCTGTTAGGATTGGCCTGCCACCTCGGTGGTGGAGATGGATTTCGTAGTATGAGCCGCCGTGGAACGTGTTCCTCCTCAGATGCACGCCAGCAAGTTCGCTGTCGTCGATCTTGGTTCCAGCCGGATAGGTGCACTATTAGGGACTTAAGACGACGTCCGCCAGGGGATCAGGCGCCTCAGCCTTTGCACAAGCCCCAGGCTCCGATACTCGCTGGTCACGTTAGACAGGCTGGCGAGAGCTCTTTGAGTTTCCGGGTGCTGGTCACCCAAAAGTCGGCGATAGCCGATCACAACTTTCTGATGAAGCTCACGGGCCGCCGCCAGATCACCTTGCGCGCGAAGCGCTAAGGCCAGCGTGTCCATGATTCTCAGCGTTTCTAAATGATGGTTCCCGAGCAGCCGGCGGCTTCCCGCCAACACGAGTTTCTGAAGCTCTGCCGATCCGGCCGCATCACCCTGCGCGTAGAGAGTCCTGGCTAGATTGTACGCAGCTTTTAGACTGGTCGGGTGCTGGTCGCCAAGCAAACGACGGAGTTGATCCAGTACTTGTTCCTGCAGCTTCCGTGCTTCGGAAAAATCGCCAAGGGAATAAAGTGTTTGGGCGAAGTTATTCATCGCTGTTACAGTTTCCATGTGTTCCTGGCCGAATAAGAGACGGCTGATGCGCAGCGCTTGTTCTTCAACTTTTCGCTCTTCTGTGCTATCCCCCTGAGTGTGCAGCGTCTGCGCAAGAGCGTTCATTGCCTTTAAGGTCTGCGGATTCTCTTCGCCGAATAAGCGACGGCGTCCCGCCAGGACGTGTTCCTGCAGTTTCAGCGCGCCCTCCAGATCTCGCTGCCGGTGAAGCGTGAGGCCAAGATTATGCATCGCGCGCAATGAGTGCGGATCCCACTCTCCCAGAAGGCGCCGGGTCTTATCCAGCAAGTTTTCTTGCAAGCTGCGTGCTGACGTCAGATCGCCTTGCTGTTCCAGCGTCAGCACAAGATTTTCCATTCCGGTGAGCGTATCCAAATGATTCTCGCCGAGCAGGCGAAGGCGCCCGGCCAGGACATATTCCTCAAGTTTGCGCGCGCCTTCCAAGTCACCCTGGTCCTTTAGCGTCAGCGCAAGATTATGCATCGTCCGCAAGGTATCGAGATGTTCCTCGCCCGCCGACCGGCGGCGTATCAGGAGCACTCTCTCTTGAAGCTTACGTGCTGCGGTGAGATCGCCCTGCCGGTACAGGGTCCAGCCCAGGTTGTGCATCGCGGCCAGCGTTTCCATTTGTTCTTCACCCAGCACGGAACCGCATACCTTCACCAACTCCTCTTGAATGTTCCGTGCTTCTGCTAGATGGCCCTGGTTGCAGAGGGTCAGGGCGAGACTGCTCATCGCCGTCAGCGTGGCGGGGTGATGTCCGCCCAGCCGGGTGCGGCGCACTTCGAGCACTTGTTCCTCCAGCTTTCGCGCCGAATTATAATCTCCCCGCTGAGAATCATGGTACGCAACCAGACGGGCGAGTTCAGTATCCTCCTCGGTTTCCAGATCATTGGCGATTAGACGCCTGGCGTGAATGATAGAGGCCGCGATCTTGGAGTATTCAGCTGCCTGATTAGCCCGGATGAGCCACGTTGTGATCACTTGTTGAGCGGCAGATCGAAGTGCCACAGTCCGCTCATCACTCGGGAAATGAAACCGCATGGTCCGGCTTACCAGCGTGTGTACCTGGCGCGTACCTTGTACGGCTTCGCACAGGCTAAGCAGGGCGGCTTGATTCAGCGATTGTGCCGCCCGTTTTCGTCCTTTGCCTGTGGAATTTAATCGCTCGAAAACTTCCGCTACGAATTTTACTTCAATAGGAGCGGTCGCCAGCACGGACGCAAGGCGCAGGAAATCCAAACCCTCCGCACCCAAATGCCGGATGCTCTTCAGGAGCGTGGCACTGATGCTCCGTTCATGGCCCGTTGGCAGCGCCTCCTGGATTAAGTCTCCGAATTCAACAGCATCTTCCTCTGGATTGATTAGCGCTGTAAGATAATCTTCAAAACCCTCGATTCCCAGGGCGAGATAACTTCCCGCTACGTCCAGAGCCAGTGGATGGTTCCCAAGAAGCTCAACGATACGATGTGCGGCAGTTTCCTCGGCGCCGTCTACCGGCTGACGATGGGAATAGAGCAGGCCAAAAGCTTCCAGTGGCGATAAAACCCCGAGGTCGAACACGGCGCCCAGCGCCCCATATTCTCCCGAACGAGTAGTAACGAGAGCGGATGCTCCCACCCAATGCGGACACCACGTGGTTTCGATATCGCGCAGGGGTAACCCGGATGGTAGGTCGTCGACAATCCACAAGCAACGTTCACCGCGGCTCTCCATCGTCCGCCACAGCCTGGCTTCGATCTCTTCGGGAGTGGCCCCCTCGGTTGGCACACCCAACTGAGTCGCGAACTCGCGAATCTGATCCCGGCGGAGCGCCTGTCGCTGTTCAGGAGTAACGGAACCCTTCGCGTCATCGTACCCATAGGCGTTCATCCAGAACACGCCTCCCGGATAGTCAGGGCCAAACCGAATGCTGTACTCGCGGGCGAGCAATGACTTCCCGTTTCCGCCCAAGCCTCGCACTTGAGTGGCGGGCTGGCCATATACGCCGCTGATGATGCTGATGCGATTTGCCGTAAGTTGTCCGTGCAGGTGCCACAACTCCATCGTGCGCCCGACGAAACGTCTAGCTTGAATCGGGCTCATGCCGAAATATGCAGGCAGGTCGCGCATGAAGTCGCCGAACAACGTTTTATCCAGCGCATCCAGACGATCCTTGAGTCCGTGAGCGATAGTGTGGAACGGAGCACCATCCCCGGCAGCAGCAAACTGTTGGTCCCGGAGAAGCAAAGGTATATGATCCAGGCTATCCTCCGGATTCAAAATCCAGACCCGGCGATTCGACAATTTGTCTATCTGCTGGGCTGCCAGCCACGCGCTGGTGAGTTCCTGCTGGCAGGGATTGCTGGCGGAATAGGTGCGGGAATAAAAGGCAAGGAAAGCTCGTGAGTTTGCGATCGCACGGCGAATTTCTGAGGTGATGGATCCTTGATCAGGAATTTCGTCGGCGTCGCGCCAAACGCGGACTCCGATACGAGCGAGAGCGTCCAGCAGCGGCTGCGCCCGGTGAAGATCGTGGCGGCGATAGCTGAAGAAAATGTCCCAGTTGGCCATACCGACCGCACTTCTGCATGCTATCGCACTCTGAATCCGTGAACGTGAGGGGGTGCGCCCTTACCGGCGAGCAGCTACGGCACATTGGTCCTTGAGTCTCAGATCTATTTCCCTTGGCGGTGGTGTCGATGTTAGTCGCTAGCGGCCCGGGTTTGGTTGACCAACTCAGATTCAAGCCGATGCTCCACATGGCCGCCCCAGTCCTGCGCTCCCAACTCCCTGTATCCGCTTCGGCCGCGCTGTTTCTCCAATCGAAGGTTGGTGTCCGATCGCTCCTATCGTCGAACCATATTACTTCGCGTCCGGAGTCACGCACCGGGCTGTGATCTGGCGCACCAGGTAGTCCGAATCGGTCACCGGAAGCATGCGAAACGCAGTTGCATCTTCCGGATTGAACTGGTAGGTTGCTCCCATGTACACACGCTCGTACGATGAGATGTCATTCACCACCCAATCGCCTGCGTTCCCAACCGTATCGTACAACCCGAAAGGACTTCGATACTCGCGATAAGCGTCTACCGGCTTGAGCGAGGGCGGCGGGTCGCCTTTAGCCGGCAGTCCCGGAACGTTGGCGCGCTTCCCATCGAATCTGTCGCCCCATGGGTACACGCGGCCATCGACGCCGCGGACCGCAAGCTCCCACTCCAGAGCGGTTGGCAGGCGCATTGCCCGGCTATGGCAATAAACCTCTGCCTCGTGCAGTGTCATCGGCGCAGGGCACGCGTCGCAAGGAAGGGTCACGGCGCCCGCCACAATATCACCGGGCGCGGAGACGTCCGAGGATGTTCCTTGGGACACTACGCCGAAGACGTCGCCGAGATTCTTGTTGAGGGAACGGAGTTGACCCAAACCCGTGGCATCGATAGCCCTCGATTGCCGCCGCGCTGTCAGCACGAACGTATTCTCCTCCTGGAGCAGACCGCGATCTAACAAGCGCTCAGCTACGGGCAGGTACTCGCGCACTGTAGGCGGCCGGATATCGATCCAAAACGGTTGGGGATTGCGGCGCGGCTCATAGTCCTGGCCGTGGATCCACGCAACCGCCGGAATGTATGCCATCCCAGGATGGCCGCGAATGTCTCGTGCTGGGGGCGCAGCCAGACGGATGCGCTTGGCATCCAGGCGAAACCCAGGCATCAGCTTCAGGTGCCAGGACAACGCCCGCTCAGCGCCATCGGGGTAGGTGCCAGTCACCCGGAGGATTACATCGGACGCCGGTATCCATAGGGTTTTCTCTCGCGCGGAGACCGCTTCATCGAGAAACGAGTCGGACCGGTTTTCGTTCGGCGTTTCCACGGTCCCGGCGATTCGCACCGCAGACGCGGCATCGATGACCGGTCCCAGGCTGAGGTGCACGAACGCCCGAGTGCGATAAGAATTCGCCAGCGCAATGGCCGCCGCAACCGCTGCGGCGATGGCGGCCGCCTCGACAGCCGTAGCGATCCGCCGAATCCGTTTGTGGCGCTGCTCGCGCCGCCACAGGTCATCGAATCCTACCCCGAGCAGACCGGCGATGAGACGGATCAGCCCGCGCTGCTCACCGTCGGCGCCACCGTCCTTCAGTGGCCTGAGATCGGCAGCGAGTGGCGCCTCGGTTCGGCCGTTGCCCGTCGTCGTCAGAAGAGCCGGAGGGAAGCACGCGGGCGGGACGCCGGAGCCGATTACCGCGTGGATCGCGCCGCCGGGCCGGTACTCGCGGAACAGCGCGATCTCGCGTGGAACCCAAGAGCCCGGTGCCACCGCATTCGGCGTGCAAAGAACGATCAGTTGCTGCGATTGTGACAGATCCTCCGCGATAGCGCTTTCGATGCGCTCCGCGGACCGAGCCTCATCCCGATCGCGAAAGATCCGCCCCAGACGGCGCGGCACGATGCCATGGGCCCCAGACGTGCCAACAAGGGCGCGCGGAACCACGTACTCTTCCAGTTTGCGGTGCAACCATTCCGCTTGGCGGGCGTCCGCGGATCGATAGCTCAGGAACGCCCGATACTTGAATTCGCCTTCACCGTTGCTGTTCATCGGGTCGATGCCTCGTTTCGGCGCGGCCATCGAGCCTCACGAAAGTACCGCCAGGATCTCCCGCGCGTCGTCGCACAAATCCTGGCTTTCCTTGAAGAACCCATTTGCATTCGTCCACCAGTGGATGTAGCGGTTGATCTGCCGGCGCGTGGACTCAATCGGGAAACTCTCGCCGGCGGCGGCTGCACTTTGCACGAGTTTCACCGCATTCTGCTTTGCGCTGTCGAGATCTCTAAGGCGTCCCGCTTTCGGCGCGAGCATGTCAAGTTCCGTCAACGTCCCGTACGCCCAATACGCCTCCGCGCTCTTGGCAATCTCGGCGGCGCGCTCGACGATCGCAAAATCGCCTGGACGGCTCACCACGCCGTTCAGCGCAGCATCGAGGGCCAGTTGCTGCACTCCGAGCCAGTGACTCTGCAAGTCGGACTCGTAGGCCGTCCGGTAGGCGGCCAGGGAACTCTTGAGTGCCAGGGTGGATGATTTCCAGTCCTCTTCTTGTTGAGTCGGAAACCGCGACCCGCGGACGAACAGCAGTTCTGCGAGCCGCTTGAACGCGCTCGCCTCCAGCCCCGAACACTCGTTTAGCAGATCCTTCCGCCCTGCGAAGCGCCCCTTGCGGCGGCTCAACGACCGGAGGCGGGCCCGGACATGCTCTTCGATGTTATTAAACGCGTCCAACGGACCAGAGGCTTGGCCGCTGAGTGCGTCGGCCCGGGCCTGAGCGGCATCCAGCAAGCGAAGATCGATCCGCAGACCCACTTCATCGAGATACGCCGCGTAGCCTTCCGGCGGCAACCGCACGTATCCCACCAGGCTCAGCCAATCGTGACCGGCATTCTGGTCGGCTTTCAGAGCCACGCGCGCGGCGTGCAGTGCGACCCGCGCGTCCACCCCTTGCAGCAGTTGCTGGTAGAACAAACGAGTGAAGGTGCGCGAGCCCGGCTTTGTGAGCGGCAACTGGGAACCGATGACTACCGGCACACCAAAGCGATGGAGTTCCTGGGCGATGCTTTGCTCAGCGTAAATCGGATCCGCCTGGTTTCCACTGTCACACGCGGCGATCGTCACAACAACCGGGAGATCGTCCTTGGGCCGCAGTGCATCGGCGATATCTGCCGGTGCTATCCCGGGCTGTCCAACGTCTCCCAAACGCAGCCCCCACGTCCTGTCATAGGGTAGTAAGGGGTCGGCCACCGTTAGCGCGCCGTGGGACAGCACATGAATGTAAGTTGGCTTGAACGCGTCACGGTATTGAATGAAATCGCGCGACGAACTCACTTCCTGCACGGCGAGCAACCCGCTGGCGATCACGTCCTTGCCCCTTGACCATGGCTCGAGCGCCGCCGTCAATGCTGCGACATGCTCGCCGATGAAAGTTGGATCGAGGTCCTTGGCCACCGGAGCATGCAGAAACAGCACTCGCGGCATTACCGGCCAGGTGGTGGTCTCTTCCGAAAAATCGCCGCGAATACGGCGGGTGATGATGACGCCGCACTCGGGGTCTTTGAGCCATTGTTCGAACATGGCGCAGGCCGCCTCGAACGGAAACGCCCACAGTTCGGCGGCGCTCGTTACTACATCTACTTGAAGGAGGCTCCCCTCCCTGCACTGCACCACGTCCAGGAACCGGCTGGCCTCCGCCGCGAGTGTCGCCTGCGCTCGCGCGGCTTCCGCGGGGCTGACCAACCGGTAGCGGAGCATATTCAGGTTGCGCTGAAAGGTTCTGTGATCCAGTGTCGGCGATACTTCTTTTGCCACCGCATCCCATCCCGCCGTCCGGATGTATTTGTTCTCCGGCGCCAGCAAGCTCGCGGCGCCGCCGAAGCGGTGGAATTCGATGGTTCGGCACGAGAGCGGGTCCATGATGCACTCCTGCGAAGGAAGTCAGCGCGGTTCAGATGTCGAGACCGGCGACGAAGTCCTTGCTGTATTTGGTGATCTTCTGCGCGATATCATTACGGATCGCGCCCAGGACGGTCGGGTTGATCGTCAGGGTTGAGGAATTGTGTTGCAGGGTAGATTCGTTGGTCTTGAACTTGAACAGGAGCACTTGTGTCACCATGGCTTTCGCCGAGATGCCGAACGCCAGTACGTTCAGCGAGGCGCCTGTGTCAGCAGTGGACACCTGGAAGCGCGCCGTATTTGCGCTCCGGCTCTCACGATGAAAAATGGTGATCCACGGGCTGTCCTGGGACATGTTCTTCAGCGACTCTAGAGTTTTGAGAACGAGTGGTATCGCCGCGGGCGCCCCGGCCAGGGCCGTTTTGACAATCTCGATAATCGCTTCGTGCGCCTCGAAGCTGTCCGCGCTCTCCACGTACTGCGCGAAACCACGGCTATTTACGGCAAACCCGATTCGCGACATCACATCGAAGTATGCCGTGTACCAGTCCACGATGCCCTTGAGGTCCTGCGGATCGGGAACCCTTTTGTTCGCGGCTAACTGGGCCAACAAAGATGCATTGACGATATCCTGGCGCTGCTCCGGTGTAACCTCTGCTACGAAAGAAACCACATCCGATCCCACCACGGCCGCCTGCTGTTTCACCGCGTCGAAGGGAGATGTAATCCCGGGAGCCGGTTCGTCCAGGAGTTCGGCGTAGGGTTCGGGCAACACGGCCTGCTCAACGAAAGATCTAACCTGGGCAATGTCAGTTGAGTTCATGTCTAAATCTTGTACCAAATCTGTGCGAACTGCACGCGAAATTTAGTCCCATTCTCGCCAGGCGGCCGCGTCCTTAAATCGACGCGGGCATTTGTCGCCAGCTATTGGTGACGCTTCTTACATAAACTCCTGCTCGCCCAGTTTCACCCAGGGGACGGCGGGCTCATCGATCTGGGGCGGACAATACCACTGCCTGACGGATGGAGCGTTGTTTTAAGATTCCTGCAAAAGCTCAAGGTCAATTCGCGCATCCGGGATGGGCCCTCGCAGATGGAGCGTTATGTAAAGCGCTGCTCGGAGAGCAAAACTACACGGCTGGACGGTCTTTGAACTTGTGCGGATTCTTTAGGAAACGGAAGCTCGCAGTAACATGTAGCGCGGACTTGGGAACATCTTTCGTCTCTCCTTGTATCTTTCTTGTGACTGCGAAAAGATACGTCTGTAAAGGCAACGCCGATTCAGTCAAGCCTTAGAAATCACGTGATCCGCGATTTTGGCGGTATCTGGGAACGTCTCAACCTTGCATTATGAGTCCGCTGCTCTAACCCGCCTTTCTCACAGGTAGTTCAGCGCAGACCGAAAAGGGCGGACAGAAGAGGTCCTGCGATGCACGAACTGATGAGGGACGAGTGACAGTGGTCGTTTGAGCGAGTGTAGCGAACAATTCGGCTGTCCAGTGGGTAGCGGAGAGTGCCTCTGATTGCCGTGTGAACGCACTGCTCCCAACCGGCCGCGCCAGTTAGATGAAACTCTCAAGAAGGAGGTCTCGGTGTGGGCAGGTCAGGAGCGCAAGTTCGCCCAGACCTGTTGATACAGGCCTTGCCAGGGATAACTGGAGGCCATCGAAACCCAGACCTTGCGCACCGTCACCCGGATCTGCGCGCCGATCTTGAGCAGCTTGGTACGGATGGTGGACACCTGCGCTTGCGCCAACTCGGTGGCTTGCAGTCCCAGCCGCCGCAATCCGCTGACCAGCACATAGGCCATCGTCGACAGATACAGGCGCATTTGATTGGCTCGCATGGTCTCGGTACTGACCCGATCGGCAAATAAGCTGAACTGTTCCTTGATGCGGTTCTCCATGTCGCCGCGAGCGCAGTAGAGTTTTTCATACAGCACTTGCGCCGTCCACTCCGCACCGCTGAGCGAGGTCACCACGAAACGCGGGTTCTCTTTCCCGTCGATGTGCTCGGCCTTGGCGACCACACGCCGCTTCCGGTCCCAGCCACTCTGCTTGGTCTTTCTGGTCTGATAGTCAAACTCGGCAAAGACCCGCGCTGGTTTCCCGGTCCGGTTCCACTGCTGGGTCGCTTCATACATCTCGGCCCCGATGATCTTCCGCAGCCGCTGATTCCGCGCCAGTCCGAAGACAAAGTCCACGCCATGGTTCTCGCACCAGCTCATCAGCTCGTTGCGGCAGAATCCGGAATCCCCGCGCAGAATGATTTTCACCTTCGGCCAGGCCGCGTGAATCTGCGCCACGATTCTTTGTATCTCCGCCAGACAGCCGAAGGCGGCGTCATGATTGGATTCCCGCAGGCGCGCGCACAGCACGTGTTCTCCGCAAAAGACGTAGAGCGGCAGATAGCAATATTCGTCGTAGTAACCGTGGAAGAACCGTCCCTCCTGGTGGCCGTGCAACGGCAGGTCGGTGGTATCCACGTCCACAACGATCTCCTCGGGAGCCGTCTGGTGCGACTCCAAGAACACCTGCACCAGCAACTCATCCAGCGCCTCTTTCCAGAACGTGATCTTCTTGTACCGGTCCCTGGCGCCCGCGCCCAGTTCCATGCGGTTCAACGTGCTCTTTCCAGCCAGCGGCGCCGCCAGATCCTCGCGTCCCGCCAGAATTCCGAACACCGGATCGTTCCGTAGTCGCTCGTGATCGTTCAGGTCTTCATAGCCCAACGCCAGGCCGTATACTCGCTGCGAGAGCATTTCCAGAATGGAGTGTTTCACCAGATCCGGATCCCGGCCATCCAGCAAACACTGCGCCAGACGCGGCAGCAGATTCAGTCGCCGGTCGGTCTGACGCAATAGGAAGGCGCCACCGTCGGAACTGATCGTGCCCCCATCGAACCGCGCCACCACCTCCCGTCTTCCGCACGCTTCAAATCCGAAGCCTGATTGGTTACACTCTGTCATAGCGAAGGCCGTCCTTTCTTTGGCTCTAACTTTGTCTGGAAACTCAGTTATGCCATGAAGGACGGCTTTTTGCTATAGGGTCTGTGAGAAATGCGGGCTAACCGCTAAGCGAAGGCGCCAACCCAAAGTGCTTACATATTGGCGGCTGCCGGAGCGCCCTGATGCCCCGACGGTTCGTTTCATCGCATGAGCGTTTGCTCGATGAACGCCAGTGCGCGCGGGTCGCCCGACTGGCCCAGCCAGAAGAAGGCTTGCTTGCGGACTTCCCTGTTCCGCTGGCTGCGCGCCACCTCAATCAGCTTCGGAATCGCCTCGTCCTTGGGAAGCTGCGAAAGCGCGAAGACGGCTTTCTTCTTCACCTCCGTATCGGGGTCGTTCTCGATGGCGCCTGCGATGGTTGCCACGGCACGCTGTCCCGCTTTCTGCGCCAGCCAGAAAAGTGCCTGGGAACGCACATGCGGGGAAGAATCGTTGCTGGCGGCCCGGATAATGAGGTTGAGCGCGTCAGGTTGCTTGCTGATCGAAAGCGCAAAGACCGCCTTGGCGCGAATCTGCGCGCTCGCGTCCTTCTCGAGGATCTCTTTGAGAACGGCCACGCCGCGGGCTCCGCGGTTCGCCCCTATCCAGAAGATCGCTTTCTCACGGATGCTCTGTGCCTCCGCGGGGCGCGAAAGTTGTTCCAGAATGCCGTCGGCCTGGGTGTCTTCGTGCATCGAGATGGCGAGCAGGGCGGAGTTGAGCAGGTGATCGGCCGCGCTCGCGGAGACAAATGACCGCAGGTACGCCAGACTCGCTTTGGCCAGGCACGCCCGTGATCCACTCGAAAGGAAGTCCGCCGCCATCCAAGGGACAGTCCGCCGAATATACCTCGATCTTCTCCACGTTGTCGTTCTCCACGCGAAACAGAATTTCCATTTCGGGCGAGCCCTCCAGATGCACCGAACTTGGCGCAACCGCGTCGGGCCGCCAACCGCACGGCGCGCCCTGATTCCAACAGCAGTTCGGGTGATCGCCCGGCATGGTCCTGACGGCGTAGCCGAACCAGGCCGCGGTGCGCGCTCGAATCTGCGTGGCGAGATCCCCCGAAAATGCCCGGCTTTCAAATCGGGCGTTGGTCACCGCCGGCGTCTGGTCCTGAGCGCATGCTCCGGCGGATATCGCGAAAAGTACAGCGAGCATTTTCATTTCAGAATCTCCAACATGTAGTCCGTACTCTCTTTGGAGTGAATCAGGGCGAGTTTGCTGATGATCCGCTTTTTCATTTCGGGATCGTGTTCGTTGCGCGCCAGGTCCACCAGCGCCTTGCCATTCTGCTGGATGAACAGGGCATTCAAGATGGCGTCCCGGACAGTGCTGTCCTGGTCGGCATGATAAATCGAGACCAGAACGTCACCGGCCCCGTTGCGGCCCATCAATCCAAGCGAGCGGATGGCAGCGACGCGCAGGCGCGGATCCTTTTCCGAACGCGCCACATCCACCAGATGGGCCGAATTGCCGCCCACGAACATAGACTTCAGGATTTCTTCTTTGGCCTCGACGGAACTCTCGCTCTGGTAAAGCTGCCAGAGTTCGTCCTGACCGCCGGCGAGGCCCAGCTCACGAATCGCCTCCCGGCGCAGATCCGGGTCTTTTTCGGTCTTCGCGGCGTTGAGGAGAAATTCGCGCGAGCCCGATATCATGAAGGCCCGCAGGATGGTGCGCTTAATATCTTTGTCGGTGGAAGAGGAGTAGATGGAGGCGAGCGCGCGGCGAGAATCGTCGCTGCCCATCATTCCCATATAGCGGATGGCGGCGCGCTGGAGATCAGGGTTGGAATTCCCGAGGGCAATGTCGTTCAGAATCTTGCGCGCCTCCGGCGACCCGCTTTGCGTGAGTACGAAAAGCGCTCTTTCTTTCAGTTTCGGCGAGCTATTGCTCTTCAGAAGCTTCTCCAGAATGGGCAGCGCTTGCTTGGGATCGGATTGCATCAGGCTGTTGATGGCGATGAGCTTGAGATCCTCATCCGGTTCGGCGGCGGGGCTGACCGGGTCGCCGGCGCGAGCGCGAATCTCAACCTCGAGCGCCTGCGCGTCATTCAACCAGTGGCTGGATGGGTATTGCTGCCGCAACGCAGCCAAGGTGCCGAGGGCGGCATCGCGCTGCCCCGAACGGTTTTGCGCATACGCCTTCCAGTAGAGCGCCCCGTCGGCCGCGGCTCCCAGGCGTGCCCGCGCGGCTGACGCGCTAAATGCGGCGATTGCATCCTCCCAACGGCCCGCGTCCAGCGCCTTACGGCCGCGCCGATAGTCCTGGTCTTCGCCGGCGCCCTGCTGCGCCTGAAAACTGAGCCGCATGGGCCCGTTGAGATCCTGAGCGGATAAGGCCGCGGCTAGTGCGGCTACAATGAACATGCTGCGGATCATAATTGCTGTCCTTTGTGATGAATATTCGAACTGACCACGCGTACCTTAAACAAAAGGCCCTCGCTCTCGATTCGCCTCTGTAAGGATTCGAGCTCGGCGGGGGTGATTTCCGTGGGGCTGTGCGCGATATCGAGCAGCGTCCGTTCTAGTTCGTCCAGCACGGCGGCATGAGACGCGTCGCCCGCGCGCGCGGCGGTCTGGCGGAGCAGCCGGTTCTCGTCCAGAAGGTCCTGGGCGCTGGAACGCTCGTTGCTGAAATCCGCGTGCTCCGGCGCGGCGTTCACCACTTCAGCCAGAAGTATCTCGGACTGGTCCAGGTGATTCCCCAGCGTGATGAGCAGTATCCTCTGGCGGGCTTGTGGCGCGATGCCCGCCGTTTTTGGCCCTGTGAACCGTCCGGCCAGGAATGCGATAGCCAATAGGCCCGCCAGCACAGGAACCGCGGTCCACCAGCGCAGCCAGACGCGCCGTGGTTTTTCGAGCGGCAAGCGCGGAAGCAGGCGTTTCCAGACCTCCGCGCCATAATCCGCTCCACGTTCGGGAACCGGCTCGGCGAGCAGCTCGTCCAGCAGCGTCTTCAGGTGTTGGAACGCGGCCTGGCACAGCGCGCATTCATCCAAATGGCGGCGGGATTCAGGCTCTTCGTCGCGGTAATAAGTTTGGGTGAGTTCTTCATCGCTCAGGTGATTCATTTTGCGTCTCCCCAGGCGGGTTCCAGCGCGCAGCGCAGCTTTTGCACAGCTCGGAAAACGCTCTGCTTGGCCGCGCTGTTCCTGACCCCCAATACCTTGGCAATTTCCTCAATCGTGCACCCTTCGAAATGGCGAAGCACAAACGCGGTCCGCTCCGCCTCGCTGAGCTGATCCAGAGCCTGGTCCAGCAAGCCCGCGAGTTGTTTGCCGCGAGTAACGCGCTCCGGTGACGGCTCGGGCGATGCGGTGGCGTCCGGCCCTGGCTGCTGTTCCCGGCGGACTCGCCGGGCCCGAATCAGGTCCAGCGAGCAATTTGCCGCGATGCGGTACAGCCAGGTTCCAAACGACGCGCGCCCGTCGAAGCGATGCAGTTGCTTAAAAGCGCGAAGGAAGGTCTCCTGCAGCATGTCCTCGGCGTCCTGTTCATTGCCAGTCATACGAAAGGCGAGACGGAAGACCGCGCGGCTGTGCCGCTCCACGAGGACACGAAAGGCGAGTTGATTCCCCTTGCGCGCCGCTTCGGCGGCCGCTCGATCGGTCCAGTCCATCCTGGCTATTCCATCCCGGCTGCTCGTTAGACTGCTCAGCTCGCGCGCGGTTAGGTTGGCAGCGCATGTGACCGGCCGTGAGCAGGCCAATCCCGGAATCGGACATCTTGCTCTGATCCACCTGAACGCATTCAGAACAACGGCCACAGATGAACCCGTATAAACACGGATTCCAAACGAAGAACTGGGATACGTCGGATCAGTGTGGATCTGGAATTTTCGAACGGTTATCGACGTGCGGTCGCGCCGCACTATGCTGCGCCATAATGTGACCTTTGCATTCCGCCGGCTCCGTTCGAGCCCCGGGTTTACCACCGCCGCAATTGTCACGCTCGCCATGGGCATTGGCGCCAACACTACAATTTTCTCGCTGGTAAATGCAGTGGTTTTCCGGCCCTTCGGCGTCGAGCGCCAGAACGAACTGGTGTCCTTCAACTTCCATACTTCGAAGGCCGAATTCCCGATGCTTTCCTATCCCAATTACAAGGATTATCGCGACCGCAACACGGTTCTGAGCGGCGTAGCGATGTACCGGTTCATCGCGGCGAATATGAGCCGCGCGGGGAGCGGCAACGTGCGTCTTTGGGGTTACGAGGTCAGCGGGAATTACTTCGACCTGTTGGGAGTTCGAGCAATCCGGGGACGCGTGCTGCATGCCGCCGACGATGTGAAGCGCGGTGGCCATCCGCTCGCCGTCGTCACTTACAGTTGCTGGCAGGCGCGGTTCGGGGGCGACCCGGATATTGTGGGCAAACATGTGAAAATCGGCGGCCTGGACTATAGCATTGTGGGCGTCACGCCCCCGGCATTTATCGGAACCGAACTTGTCTACACTCCGGAAATCTTTGTTCCAATGGCGATGGCGGAGCAGATCGAGCAAATGAAATGGCTGGACAATCGGGGGAATTCGAATGGGATGGTCGTTGGCCGGCTGAAACCTGGTATTTCGATCAGGAGCGCCCAGGCGGCCGTCAACACCATCGCGAACGAGCTCGGCCGCGAATACCCGAGGGACGATGCGGGCGTTTCCATCATTCTCTCCCCGCCAGGAATGGCCGGCAGCTTTCTGCGCGGACCCATTACGGGATTCTCCGCGGTATTGATGGCCGTGGCCGGCATGGTGCTCCTGATTGCTTGCGTCAATCTGGCCAGTCTGCTGCTGGCCCGCGCGACAGACCGGAGAAAGGAAACGGCGATCCGTCTGGCCTTGGGCGCAAGCCGCGGCCAGCTTCTCAGCCAACTTCTGACCGAGAGCTTGATGCTCTCCCTGGCAGGCGGCGCGGCGGGAGTGCTCTTGGCGTACTGGCTGATTGATTTAGTGAACGCCTGGCGTCCTCCCGTGGATGTCCCGGTAGTCCCTTACGTGGTGATGGACCACCGCGTGCTTTTGTTCACGGCTGCTGTGGCGCTCCTGGCCGGAATCCTGTTCGGCTTGGCGCCCTCGCTGCAATCCACCCGCGCCAGCGTGGCCGGCGCGATGAAGAATGACGCGCCCTCGGAAAGCCTGCGGCGTTTCGGACTGCGCGATATTCTGGTGGCCAGCCAGGTGGCCCTCTCGGTAGTCTTGTTGATCGGCAGCATACTTGTGGTGCGCAGTTTGCATCACGCGCTCAGCCTGAATCTCGGATTCAACGCGGAGCACGCCGCCGTGCTGTCCTACGATTTCGCCGCACAAGGCTACAGCGAGGAGCGCGGCCGCGAGTTCCAGCGCCGCTTGCTCGAAAAGGTCCGCGCGACACCCGGAATTGAGGCCGCCGGGGTGATCGATGGCCTGCCTCTGACGCTCAACATTTCCAACAGCGGCGTCTTTTTGGAAGGGAAGCCGGAGCCGCGCGCGGGCGACGTTCCTTTGGCAAACATGTATTACATCGGCCCGGGCTATCTGCGAGCCATGGGGACCCGCCTGATTGCCGGACGCGACCTGGATCAGCGCGATACCAAAGATGCGCCGATGGTGGCTCTGGTCAACGAGTCATTCGTTCGCCAACTGTTGCCCGGTGAGGATCCCATCGGCACGCGATTCCGGCATGGGTCAAAAAAACCGTGGATCAAAATCGTGGGCGTCGTGGAAGACGGAAAATACCGCTCCCTCGGCGAGAAACCTTCTCCGACGGTTTTCCAAGCGATGGAACAAAATTGGAGCCCCGACCAGACACTGGTGGCACGCTCGCCCTTGCCGGAATCGGAGACGCTTCGATTGATGCGCCGTGCGGTTGTGGAACTGGACCCGTCGCTCACGGTGTTCGACGATGGCAGCCTGACCAGTGCTCTCGGGCTGGCGCTGTTTCCGGATAAGCTAGCGGCAGTAGTGCTCGGATCGTTTGGCTTGCTGGCCGTGCTGCTGGCCGCGACCGGTGTCTACGGAATCATGGCCTACGCAGTCTCTAAGCGAACGCGTGAAATAGGAATCCGCATGGCGCTGGGAGCCGCTCCCTCGCAGGTGGCGCGCGTGGTGCTCCGGCGGACAGCGCTGTTATTCGCTGCCGGGACAACCATCGGCTTGGCGCTGGCATTCGCGGGCGGAAAGTTCTTCGGCCAGGTGCTCTATGGCATCGGCGCACACGATCCGCTTACTTATCTGCTGGCCATTGCGTTCATGGCCGTGATCGCTTTCATCGCGTGCTGGTTCCCGGCGCGCCGCGCCATGCATCTGGACCCGCTTACCGCCCTGCGTACCGAATGAGCGGCGCTATTTCTTTTTGGCGGCCGCGGCGTCCTTGATGGCTTTCAAGTGCGGGAGATCGCGATCTTCTTCGTGGCACGCTGCTTCCAGAAGCTCGAACTTTTCGCGCTTGACGGGGAAGGTGATCGTCCACGGCCGCGTATACACCACCGGATCGGTGACTGTCGCCTCATAGTTCAGAGTGTCGGGGCCCACCGGGGTGAATCGTTCCACCACGTGCGCGGCGTAGCTGATGATCTCGCCGCCTTCATCCAGCCAGGTTTTGCCGTTGAGGTTGGTGGTGTCCACCACCAGCGTGTCGCCCTCCCAATGGCCGACCGAATCGCCCTCCCATAAACGCATGCTGTCAGGCAGGTGCGCGCGCCCGTCGAGCGGAATAATACGCCATTGCACGCGTTCGAACATCAACACGATGTAGTCGGGTGTTTGAACCATTTCGATCCCTTGCGGGACATACATGGTTCGAGGCACGCCTTGAGGGAAACAGTGCGCCGTGGGATCGTCATACCCGCGTTCGCTCAGGTTGCGGCTGACCTTTTCCGCCACCGCCCAAGGCTGCATGGGAAGCTTTCCGTCGGGAGGATCCACGATTAAGCCTTTCCCGGGCGGCGCGTGTATTTCCAATCCCTGATTTGCGCCTCGGGTCTTGGATTCATAGAAGCCCTGCAGGTCCGGTTTGCCGTCCGGGGTCCGGCGAAGGTTGGGAACGGACGCCGGAGGAGCCGGGGGCACCCAGGAGGAGGCAGCCATCTTCACGGGAGGGGCTGCGGCGCTGCCGGGATACCAGGTTCGGTCCTCACGCGTGAACGCTCCGTTCACTTCTTCGAGTTCGGATTCACAGGAGTACTCGAAAAGCCTGTTCCGATCGATGCGCCGGCGCAAGGCAATGTTGATAGTCCAAGGCTTGGTGAAAACTTTCGAGTCGTCGATGGTGGCTTGGTATTCGATGGTGTCGTGGTCCGTCATGCGGTAGCGCTCCACCACGTGGAGCGCGTCACTGTGAAAATCGCCCGCCATATCGAACCAGGTTTTGTCATTGATGTTGCCGACGTCCACCACCAGGGTGTCGCCTTCCCAATGGCCACGCGAATCGCCCATCCAGGAATCGATATCCGTGGGGTGGGGAGTACCGTCCGTGTAAATCAGGCGATAGTCCAGTTCCCATTCGAAGGCCATGGTGACGATCTTCGGCGTCTGGAAAATCTGAAACGGGAAATCCAGATACATGACTCGAGGTACGCCCGGTATGTAGCATTTGGAGAGCGGGTCGGCCGTCTGCCGATTCTGAAAGTTCTCCGTCCTCTGCTTGGCGGCCCAAGGCTGGTAGGGAATTGTGCCCCCTTCAACCACCGACCGGCCGGCCAGCATGTTGAGGCTGGCGACGTGGTCTTGCAGATCGGCACCCGCGGTGCTGGATGCCTGCCAGATGCCTTGCATGTCCGGCTTGCCGTCAGCGGTGCGCGGCAAAGGCTGTTGGGTAAGAGCGGGCGCGCCATCAAGAGCGCCAATGAGTACGGCCGACAGGGCAATTGCAGTGATGGTGCTGAGACGGTGCGTATGCATGCGATGCTATCTCCGGTATGCGCTTCTCAAAAGTCCTGGGGTCTTTGTCCACGGCCCAGTGGACACTCTGACAAGCAGTATATCAATCGGCAACCTGCCAGAGCCGATCGCGCCCTGTTTACGCCTTCGATTTGTCGCTGCCCTTCTCGCTGGGCGAGGTCCCGGCGGCGCGAACGTTCATGAATTTGTTCAGCGTGTCGAACCAGAAGGGCGCTCCCAGAGAAGCGGCAATGGCGCTTAGAATCCAACCCGCCACGTGGTTAGGAACCACGATCCAAAGCCATGGAAACAGAAGCGCGCCAATCAGGTTTGTGCCGGGGAACGCGTCGCTGTTCCAGGCCTCGACGAATTTGGTATTCTTGTTCGTTTTCGCTTCTTCATCGGATTGGGTTCGGCAATCTGTCTCGGTCACGCCTGCACCGCGCAGGCTTGGATCCGCGCAGGCGTCCAGATGGTGAAAGACCCGAAACTCCTCGGTCCAACCAGTCAAGCTGCTCAGGTCGTCTTTTTGCTGTGCCGTCAGAGTTGGGGTGGTTTGGTCCGCAGGGGATGCATTCGCGGCTTTGGCTTCCTGAACGATTTTGTCGCGCAGCGCAGGATTGATCATCAGTTTCTGGGCAATCTGGATAGTGTCCGCGTTTACCAGAATGGTAACCAGGCTTGCGATTATAACGGTCCAGACCTGGACCCGGTTCTTGTACCAGCCCGAGACGCGATCCATCGAATCGCTGAACCAGCTTTCGAGCTTCGCTTCCACCTTCTCCAACGAATCGCTGCCATTGACGAGCAGAGCTTGCAGGGACTTCTTCACGCCGCTGTCCGGCAGACTGTCGATGGACGTCTTGATTTGCGCGAGCGTTTGATCCGCAGTCCCCCTATTGGCCTGTCCCTTGGCAAAGATGTCGAGGAGGGCGAGCGCGAACGTCTTGGACGGAACGTAGGACGGATGCTGGCCGGGGCGGGCCAACGACCTGATCAGCGGATGGTTATAGAAGGAATCGGAGAGGGACGCGATTTCATCCGGGTATGCTTGGGTCAGCAGCGCGCGGTTGACGCGTAAAAGATCGTTTCCCTTAGGCTGCTTGGCGATCTCAGCCTTGGTTTCCGGGGTGACCTTGCTCGTGTCGATCTTTTCACTGAGCCCAGGCTGGCTTAAGACCGAATTAAGTTTGTTCGCTAACAGCACCGCTAGGCCTGCCGGGGGCTGCGCGGCCGGGCTTACCGCCAGGTCCTTTCTGAATTGAGCCAGGCTGGCTTGTAACGGTGGATCGAGTGGCCCAACTGCCTGCGCCAGCTGGTCGCCTGCCTGGTTCAATCTTTTCGCACACGCCGTTACATTGATGTCCTCCGGGCGGATCAAATAGGTTCCCTTCGGCGGAGCGTTCAACAGCCGGCGAATTCCCTCTTTGAGCGTCGCAGCGCGGGTTTTGAAAAGCTGCGCAAGCCATTCGTTCACGGTGGTGCACATCAACCCCAACAGCAGGTAGACAAAAATCAGCCCGATTGCGACATCCAGGACACTTGAATTGAACATTTCGTCTCCACCCCCGGATCCAGTATCGTGTTCCTAAATATCTGCAAAGATTATTTGCTTTTCGGCGAGAAGTCAACCCGGCGGTGCACGCTTTTGTCCATCCTTTCGAAACCCGCAACCTATATAATTGGTGCACCATTGCGGCGACACGTGCCGCCAAAGGAGCTCCGAGGATATGTCGACATTCTCCCTGACCGACAACTTCAATAACCCCGTACCTGCCCCGGTCAACTGGACTTCACTCTCCGGGTTATCCAAATACCTGAAATCGGAAGGCTTGCACCTGGTGGTGTTTCCGGATTTCATCCAGCACAAAGATCAACCGATCTCCCAAATCACTCCGCAACCGTTGAAGGCGCAACTCAAAGTCGGTCACCTGTTTCAGCTGGGCGTTGCACAAGCTGAACTGGATATCACTCCAGACGCGCAAGCCTCTGTGGAGGTGAACGCCAAAGCCGGAAGCAATCTTTTTGATGACGATCCATTTGCTGTTGCCGTCGTCGTGCCGCCCGACGTGGCTTATGTGGGATTCACATTCGACGGCTCTCTCGACTTGGGTATTAGCGGATCGTCGGGCGACCTCACCTTTGGGTTCGATCGCAGCACGGAAGTGAATTTTGGCTACTGGCGTGCCTTTTCAGCTAGCGGGGCGAATCAACCGAAGCTCGGTGACGCGCTGGCTCAGGCGATATCGAATTACGTAATTCCCGGCGACCTTACCGATCTGAGCAAATTGCAACCGAACGATATCTGCGCGGTGTCGGGCACCGGCAGCATCACGGTGTCCGGTGGTGTCCAGGTGACGGCAAACCCCAATCCTCTGGCGTCGGTTGACCTGCCGCTGAACGCCGGCCAGATCACTGTTCGAGACGGGGTGATGGCGGGCTTGACGGTCTCGTTCACCATCAAAGGCGGCTACCAGATGCGCGTGCGCCGGATGGATGCGAATACCGTGGAACTGAGTTTCTTGCAACAGAGAGGAACTACTCTCAAGACCGATTTCACGGGCTCAGGAGGCATAGCGGTCAAAAAGAACGATACCGGTAACGACCTGATTGGCAGTTGGCTGGGGGCTATTGATCCCAAGACCGATAATAGCCAGCTGTTGCAGGGCGGTTTGACCGCCGATGAGACACAAACTTTGAGCGATGCCATCAAAAGCTCGATCGACCACAGCCTGCAGGCGTCGTTTGACGACTCGCTCTCGCACATCACCGATGATCAGGCGGCTTTTCAATACCACATCGACGTCGCGGCGGCGCAACTCGATCCGGTTGCCAATGAGGCGGTGCATCGCGCCCTGGAGGGCGATCTTTCCAAACTGACGGCGTTGGAAGCTGGGATCAAAGCCGATGGCACCATCGCCGCCGGCGTGAAGATGATCACGAGTGTCTTTTCGACCTCGGTGAAAAAGGAGGTCTCGTTCAAAATCAACTTCCTCGGTTTGGTGAACGTTCTGTCGCTATCCGATCTCGTCCGCGGCAGCAAGATCATTCAAGACCCTGTCACCGGCGACCTCACCGTTGCCGATTCGGCCAGCGGCACCCAGATCCAGGCGATTGTCGAGCCTCCCAAGCGCCAGGAGCGGCTGAGGAAGGCGATGTTCGAATCGCTTCTGGTGACAGCGGCCTACAAGGCCAGCGGCGCAGTGGAAGCATTCGACCTGAGCAGCCAGAGCTTTCACTTCGCGCTCAACCAAAACACGAATGACGGCGTGATGACCGATTATCTCAACTGGCTGGTGGCGCTCAATCTCATCAGTGCCGGCGACAAGCAGCAGGTTCTGGGGCGTTTTCACGGCCAAGGGTTCTCGACGTGCCTGCTCCGGACCGCCTTGGCCGATGCTCAATGCCGCTCGATGTTTTTCGATGAACAGAACAATCCGCGACCCAAGGACTTTTACGTGGACTACGGACGGCGCGCCATGATGGCGCTGCTGAACGATAAGGTCGGCCCTTTTGACCGCTATCGCTACAATCTGCTAAACCAGCAATGGCAACAGGCGTTTCAAACGGGACCATCCCCGGCACTCGCGCAAGTGGCGGGAATTACATCCGCGAATCCGGACTATCAGCAAATTCTCCTCCAACTCATCGGCGACGTGTACGATATTACGTGGTGGGCGTCCAGCATGGTGGACGCTGGCAAGCAATTGCAATCCATGATTAGTTTCCTGGCGGGGCGCGATCCCGCTTCTCTCAGAAACGATCATGCGTTTGCGATCGAGCGCGCCGCTCTCCAAGACAAAATGGCAAAAGTCATCAGCCGGAGCAAGGCACGGTTCGAAGAGCCTTGGGGGCTGGTATCGCTTTTCTGGGCAGCCGGTTCCCAAGGAGCCTCGGCGAGGTTGGTGACCTCAACGGTGACGCTTACACTGCCGGCAGGGAAACAGTCGGCCTCGGCTTAGGCATAGAAGGCATACAGGACGTCACTAAGGCGTCACAAATTGTCTTCTTAATTATGGAAACTGTCCATATCAATTCAAGGAAACTTCTGATATGATTTCCCCACCAACGGAGGAGGTTGGTTGGTATGAAAAGGATTGCTTATTGCGCGGATGGTACTTGGGACAGTTCGACAAGTCACACTAACGTTTACAAACTGTATAAGGCGCTGAGCACCAGTGCCGATCAAGTTCCTTTTTACGACGACGGAGTCGGCGCCAGCGCTAATCCGATCGTCAAAATCGTGGGGGGCGCGTTCGGAACGGGTCTTTGGGACAAGATCAAGGAGGGTTACACCAAGATCGCCCACGTTTACGAAGCCGGCGATTCACTGTTTATTTTTGGATTCAGCCGGGGTGCTTATACAGCACGCAGTCTGGCCGGCATGATTACTGCTTGCGGTTTGCCAACTCAAGATTTTCAAGACGGCATGGTTGGTACTATTTTCGATGCGTATCGCGACGCGTCGAAGCGGGCGGACCTGCCAAATAAGCTGGCGAACTGCAAACTCATGATCCCCGATATCACGATGGTTGGCGTCTGGGATACCGTCGGTTCGCTTGGAATACCCTCGGCCATTGGCCAAGTGGACCCCATCGCTTATGGCTTTCTGGACACCAACCTGCATCCGAACATAAAAAACGCGCATCATGCTCTGGCGATGGACGAGCGGCGGGCTCAATTTCCGCCGACCCTGTGGAAAGGGCCGGCCGCGCCAGGGCAAACGCTTGAGCAAGTCTGGTTTACAGGCGCCCACAGCGACGTGGGCGGGGGCGAACCGGACGATTTGCCGGGAACCACGGCGCTCTCCGATATTACGCTCGGATGGATGATGTCTAAAGCGAGCGCTTTAGGCCTGACGTTCGCTGGCGAAGTTCCGATGCCGCTTGATTCCGCTCTGGCCCTGGATGCGTTTCACGAGTCGTGGAAAGTCTTTTGCGGAATCCCGATCAGGCGCAGCGTTGCGGAAAATGCGTCCATCGCGAACAGCGTCGCGGTTCGCTGCGCGGTCAATTCCACTTGGCGTCCCGAAAATCTGAAGTTCGCCGATCCCAAGAGCGGCTCGCTATTAGCCAGTTACCAGGTGGTTAGCGTTGTGAAGCCGCTGGAGGCGGTGGCTAGCGCAGGCGGCGGCGACTGACGGATTCCTCACAGCGTCTTTAAGTACTCGATCATGGCGTGCTTGTCGTCGGCGTTCAGCGCGGTGCCCCACAAATGGCCGCCGTTGCTGTTGCCTGTGATGCTGGTGTCGTAGCGGAAGCCGACGCGCTCGGCTTCCGAACCCTGAGAAACGAATCCAACTTTCACCGGGTCCAGCACGTCGTACCCACGATAGAAAAGCTTAGGCCGCTGAGCCGGTTCTTCCAGCAGATCCGCCAGCGTGGGAACGGAGCCGTTGTGCAGATAAGGCCCGCGCAGCCACAATCCTTCGAGCGGCACGTTGACGTATCCGTTCTGTTTTACAAAGTGAGACAGCTTCCATGCGTGCCCTGCCCCGTAATTGTTGTACGCGGTCGCGGAATTTTGGGTCCACATGTCGATCCGATGCCGATCGGTTTGGAGCATGGGATTGTCAATGGGTTCCACGCGTCCGGTGCGTGCCCCGCCGATGGCATGGCACTCCGCGCACTGCTGGGTGTAAATCAGTTTTCCGCGCGCCGCCAGCGCCGCATCTACCGGGAGTGGAAATTTCGGCGGCTGCACGTAGCTGATGTAATGCATTACCCTCTTCAGGCTGGATTTCTCGGGGGATTTTTTCCAATCCTGATCCACCCATTCGGGCGGCGTTCCGTCGCCGATCGCCGACGAGATCACCACTTCCTGCAAGCTCGTATTCAATCCATCCCAATGGAACGAATAGCCGTCATGCGCGGCTAGATTCCAGAGCGGAACCATATCCGAATTCCCGATACTGCCATCCACGGGCTGGTTCAGCACTCGATACTTCACGGGATTGAACGGATCGATGCGTCCGTTTCCCCAAGGGGGATTGTTCTTCATCCAGCCGTACTGCTGGTATTCATTCTGCTGCCGCAGCAGGGTAAGCTTGGTAAACGGAATCAGCACGAATCGATAGGTCAGCTTATCGAGGAAAGACAAAGAATAATTCTTCGCAATCTCGGCCATTATGGTGCTGGAATTGAAGCGAGGATCAGCCGCGCAAGCAAACAAAAAACGCAAATAATCCTGCGGGCTGGTGGTGTGGCTCGGCGCCGCCGGCACAACCACCGGCTTGTCGCTCGGATGCACGCGATAGGTGGCGGTATGGCAAAAGGCGCAGTTGATTCCAACGCGCTCGATGCCGATGGTCTGCTTCGAAAATCCGATCGGCAATTCGCGGCCTTCCTGCGCCACGATCCCGAGCGATTCATAGCCTCCAGCATAGGGCAACTTGTCCGGAAAAATGCGCGGCAGCACCAGCCAGATCCAATACGGCACGCCCGCGGTTGCTTCGGTGCCGATGGAGCCGTAAAGAAAGTGCTCTTCGTCGGAAGCGAAATAAGGCGGCGGCAGCGTGCGGAAGAACTCGTAATACGTCAGGCCGGCGCTCGATCGCCACCAATACGATCGCGACGGCCAGCAGGCGCATCTTCCATTTGCCGGCGCCCAGCGGCGGCATGTTCGTTCCGGGCGTAGCCTCGGCCATGTTTCTTCCTGCCGCACCGCCCTGGATCGTTTTTTCCGCTTGCCGGATGGCCAACGTCAGGAGAATGGATTCGGGAACGAAAAACGTCAAATCGAATAGCCCAAACAGGAAGTAGTCGGGATGGAAGATGCAGAAGAAAATAACGCCCGCCAGTCGCGCCAGCACCGCGAGCCAGGCAACCGGCCGGTAGTGCAGGGGCCGGGCAGCCGCGGGGATGTAAAACAGGGTGAGAAGGATCAGCAGCAATGCCGCGAAGCTCGGCCACATTGTTGGCGAAGCGGATGGCAGCGACATCATCGCCAGCATTTCGTCGGGCAGAAATAACGCCGGCAGCGCCATGGCGAAATTAGCGAGAATGCCCAGCCAAACGATTCGCCCGAACCATGTCGCGTACTTGTTCATAAGAATGGAAACGCTATAGCGTCTTCATGAACTCGATCAAATCCCGCTTCTGATCGGCGGGGAGCGTGGTTCCCCATAAATGCCCGCCGTTGCCGTTCCCCGGAATAGTTGTGTCGTAAAGGGAGCCAGCCGCGCGCGCGCCCGGCGTGTCATATACGAATCCAACCTTCTGTTGATCGTAAACATCGTACCCGCGCGCGAATTGTCTGGGACGATTGGCCGGATCAGTGAGCAAATCCATCAATGTCGGCACGGAGCCGTTGTGCAGATACGGCGCACGCGCCCACACGCCATCCAGCGGCTGGTTCGCATATCCATCGGTTTTGCTGAAATGCGTAAACCTGTACTGGCTTTCCGGGTAGAGACTCGCCTGGTTGACGGAAAATATGTAGGTGTACGAATTCAAGCGGTAAGGGTCTGTATTCACCGAAGCAAGCGGTTCCACTGTTCCCGTTTTGTTGCCTCCGAAGCTGTGGCATCCCGAGCATTGCTGGTCGAAAATCGCCTTGCCCCGCAGGCTGCTCGCCTGGTCGATCGCGAACGGATAGCGCGGAGGTGGCAAAGTCCAGATCCAATCGTGAATTCGCTGCAGGCTGGCATGGTCCACCGTCACCGGCGTCACTCCCGCGCCCAAAGAAGCGCTCAGATTTCGCTCGTCGACCGAGGTGTTGTTCCCGTCCCAGTGCAGATGCATTCCCTCGCGCGGCTGCTGGTTCCATAGCGACGGAAAATCGGAAGCGCCGATCAACTCGTCGTGGGGAAGCTGGTCCAGGGTCCAGTTGAACTGGATCGCTTTGTACGGATTGAATGTATCCACACGGCCCCGGCCCCAGGCGGGCAACGATCCGCTGAGTGCGTAGCCCATCCGATTTTGCAACTCGAGCGTTGCCATCTTCAGCCGTTGAATCAGCGCAACGTGCAGCAGAAGTTTCTGCATCAGGCCGACATGTTCGCCGCCCTCTTCGGCCTTTTGAATTACGTTGCTGGCCGTCATCCGGTCATCCAGGCTGCACGAGATAACGAATTGGAACAGGTGCTCCAGATCCAGTTGATGGGCCGGGCATGCCCAGCACGATCATGGGCTGGCTATCCGGCTTTTCCCGCACCGTTCCCGTATGACACACGGCGCAGTTGAGACCCACTTGCTCCGTGCCCAAGCGCCAGCGGCGCGAAACGCCGATCGGCATATCGTGATTCGGTTCGAAGACCAGCCCTAGCGACGCGTAGCCGCCGGGCAGTTTATCCGGGCAAACCTGCGGCAGCGTCTTGAAGATCAGGTACGGCGGAAGCACGCCGCCTACCGGATCGAAAATCGATCCTCCCGGCTCGCTTCCAATCGATCCGTACTTAAAATGTTCTTGAATATCGGAGTACTGCCGCGTGCGATCCCGGCCGAAATACCAGGCCAGATAGATAACGATCACCGCGATCGCGATCACCGCAATCAGGATCGCCAGGCCGCGGGCGCGATGCTGCCATTCGTCGACCGGGCCGGAATAAACCTCATCCACCAGATTGCCTTCGGCGGTCTTGATGATCATTTCATCGCTCATGCCGTTCTGCTCCTATTGCGTCACAGAAAATTGCGATGGATGGAAAACTTCCAGGATCTTCGCCACCATGGCGTCATGATCCCCGTTGAAGCGCCTGACGTCATAACATCCGAGCGGATTGACGATCGCGTTCACCAAACAACGATTGCAGAACGAGCACGGCTTGTCCGGCAGATCCCGGTTCGATTCCAGAATCTGCGGCAGGTCCCGATTCGCGATCAGCGGCCGCGCCATCGACACCGCATCCGTGTAGCCTTCCGAAATCACACGCCGGATCACGCGGCCGTCCTGATAGCCGCCGGTATTGATAATTGGAACGCTAACGTTTTTCTTGATTTCCCGGGAGTACTCGGAACTCACCGCTTCCACCGGATGATCTTTCTTGGTGCGTCCCCAGAAAAACGAAAAGATCGGACGCAGCAGCCGGAAGTGGAACATGGTGTAGTTGAAGTACCCCCGCACGCCGCTTGAGATCATGCTGCCGTACCACCAATTCAGCTCATCCGGCGGAAAGCCGCCCGGTGGAAGCAGCGGATGCGGGAACATGCTGCCGATCGACGTATGGATGGCATCCACCCCCGCTTCTTCGGCCCACTTCGCCACCTGAACCCCTTCTTCCAGGGTGTTGCCTTTTTTCTCCCACGGGTAAAGCGCGTTGCCGAAATCCACCGCGTTCAATTTCGCTTGCAGGTGATAATCGGTTCCCACTTCTTTTCGGATGGCCTGAATGATCTCGAGCAAAAACGCGGCCCGATTCCGCAGGCTTCCACCATATTCATCCTTGCGATCGTTGATGGCCGAGCTCAGGAACTGGGTAATGAGGTATCCATGCGAAGCATGCAGTTCCACGCCATCCAGGCCTGCTTCCCGCGCGCGGCGTGCGCCGTTCGCGAAGTCGCGAATGGTCTCTTTGATCTGCGGAAGCGTCATCGCCTCGCAGAGCAGCCCATGAAACGTATCCATGCGGCTGGTCGAGGACAGGCCTTTCTTGCGGAAATTCTCAATTCCAGGATGGTCCCGCTGCCTTCCGCCATGGCTGAGTTGCAGCAGAAACTTGCAATCGTAGCGATGCACGGATTCGCCCACCGCGCGCCAGAACGGAATTTTGTCGTCGGAATCGATCATCGCGTAGTTCGGCAAAATCCGGCCGCGTATATGCACGGGAACGAACGAGGAGATAATCGCGCCCACGCCGCCGCGCGCGAAAGACTCTTCCCAATTGATGCGCGCCTGTGCGCCCGATCCGTCGTAATTGTCGAACCGGCCCGAAACGTTCGAGCGAAACAGCCGGTTCTTCACCGTGAGGTTGCGGAACTTCAGCGGCTGAAAGATAACGTCTTGATCCGTAGACGTAAACTTACCTCCGCTAAAACGTCTTCATGTACTCGATCAACGCCCGCTTCTGATTGTCGGGGAGGTCGGAGCCGAAGGTGTGTCCGTGATCCTGGATGAAGTCGGGCGACTGATTCCTAGCCAGCAGCAACGGCAGGAAGGCGTCCAACTGCTGGTCGTATTGGCCATGGTTCTTCAACGCCTGAACAAGACGCACCAGCAACTCCGGATGCGCATTCAGTTGCTTCAACGTATCCAGCAACTGGCCCGGCTGAACCGCTGCATAGACGTTGATATTGGCCAATAGATCCACCGGAGTTCCCGCTGGTATGCGAATGGAGATGGCTCCTGTATTCAGAACGGAGTCAGTCCCCGTAACTTTCATCGTGGCCAGACCCATGCGCTTTTCCGGCCACAGCAGCTTCTCCGCCGCATCCTGATAAGCGTCCATTCGGCCTTTCACCGAAGGATCGCCAGTAAACGTGCCGAGCATGTTGTTATGAAAGAACGGTGCCGTCGCCCAGATGTTGATCAAGGATGCCGTGCGATAGTAGCCGCCGCCATTTTGCGGAATCGGATAGGTGATTTTCTTGCTCGCGTCGAATGGATTCTCGAGCACCAACGGACCCGGGGACGGCAATTGCTTGAAGGTCACCGACGAGAAGTTCTGCCAGAGGTGCCCGGTGTCCGGGTTGGTTCCCAGCGCTCGATTGGCGTTGGTTCCGATCGCCATCCGCGGATCGCTGGACACCAAGGGATACCGGTCATCGTCCGAGAGAAAATTCTTATCCAGGAAGTCCGGCGTCTTCACCAGCTTGACCCACGCCGCGTTGGCTTGCGGAGATTGCTTGTCCAAGCCGCCCTGCGCAACTTCCGGCGGCAGCTTGCTTGAATGGCAGCGGGCGCACTGCTCGCCAAACACCGTTTTGCCGAGATCCAGTACGGCGGCATCACTCGTCAGGTAGGCACTCCCGCCCGGCGCGTCCTTCAAGTAATACGGCTGGTTGGCATCCAGAAAATTCGCGGCGTTCGTCATCCGCGCCGCCGTCAATTGCCAATCGACGCAATCCTGCTGCGCTTTATTCAAATCGAACGGATGCTGCACGGTCGGATTCTTCGCGTCGGAACTTAACGGTAAGGGCCGGAGCAGCCCCATGAAGGTGTCTTCCAGGCTCATCCGGTAATCCGGACACGTACCAATATTTACGTACACGCGCAACGCGGCGCCGGCGGGCCCGAATCGAATCCGATCCATCCTTCAGGATGTGCGGCACCTCCTGCGTGGTTCCGTCATTCATAGTTTCGGCGTGCTTCGGACGAGCCGAGAGGATGTACCAGATGGAATTAATGGCGTTGGGATTGTCGATGAAGTCCGTGCTGATGCGGCTGGTGTCGCTGGTGCCGGGCTGTTGCAAATTGAAAACCCAAAACAGAAAATTGTTCTGCGTTAACCGGCCCTTGAACATTTCGCCTTCATGCAGATACTGGTTGCCGATGGCCGGCGCCAGATTTTCCCACTGCGGATTCTCGGGGTCGGCCGGCGGCTTGGTGGGGTTGAAGGAAATGTGACAAACGCCGCAGGTGAGGCCCGCCAGATAAGGAGGTTCGATCCGGGGATCGAAATTGAGGAATTTGTTGGCGTCCCACACCGCCGGATTGAAGTCCGGATTGGGGAACAGGCGGATGCCCATTATGCCGCTCGAATATGGATCGCTGCAGTCGTCTAGATTCAGCCCGTACACGTCGGGCTTCGCGGCCGCTTTGCATCCCGGATCGTTAATCACTCCCAATTTCTGGAAGCGCTGTGCCCGGGGTGTACCGGTGACGTAGCGAAGCATTGCTACATCAATGGGAAGATCGGACACCTTCGAGATCAGCCATAGCTTCTTCTCCGTCAGACGCCAGAATCGCGGATTGCCGCGCGCATTTTCCGGACTGCCTTGGGTGCGCAGCGGATCGCCACCCGGCCACAGATACCAGGTGCATGCTCCGGCTTTCTGTTGGTCCGACAGGTAATAACTGAAGTGATCCGGCAGGTTTCCCGGGATCCCGTCGCAGGTTTGCGTAAAATTCGCAAAACGCGCTTTCGGATCCGGATATTTTGAGGAAGAACTTTGCTTCGGACATCCAACCGAGAATAGGCAGAACGCGGCTATAAACACCGATAGGGCGCGCCGGACAAAACGTGGTTCTACGCAGCTGCTCGACAACCCTCTTCCTCCGATCTAAGAGAGCCCGCACTGAACTTTGTTCAGCTTTATTGCGGACAATTCTAACTCCAGACTGTGCCAAGAGCAACCCTTAATTTTGGTGAGGCGGACCTTAGGAAAGGCGGGATGTGGGACAGATTACGTATTACGAGCGCGACTGTGGCGCTTGGCACGTCTCCGCCAATACGGATCGCGTTGAAGAAAAAGCTTGCCGCCGGGAAGAAGATCGCGTAACGTGTTCATAGAATCGCGAATGTTTTTCCGGAAATCGAACCGGGACGTTTGTAATTCCAATCCCTGAGGCATAATTGGATGCTTAGCTTTCGTCGCACACTGTCGCGGTTCGCAATCTCCTGCGCCGTCATCAGTGTCCAAGGCTCGCTCCCGCTCGTCACCCAGGCGTTCACCGAGCCTGAGAGGAGCGTCTTTGGTGTGTATGGACAACCTGCCGCTGGGCACGACTTCGTCCGCGTCACGGAAAAGGCCAACCGTCGGATTGGAGTGAGTCTCAAACTCTATTACGCCAACGGCCACACGTGTCAATTGAATGAAGAAGGCCAATGGCGTGAGGATCACATTGCGATAGTCGCCGAGGGTCTGAATGCAAACCAGCCATGCAGATTAGATCTTTTCTTCGAAAATCATCGCGTGTTGCTCAAGGATGAAGGGCTCCAGTGCGCGCCAGTCTATTGCGGCACGCGAGGCAAACTGGACGATACCAGCTTGCCCAGATTCAGCCCGCGTCGGAAATGAACCTGCGTCGGAAATGAAAAGGATACGTCATGTTTCCAGCCGTCCAATCAGATTTTCCCGCGTTCAGCGCTCAGTTCGAGGGACGCGTGCCCTACATGTACCTCGACGTCAGGGGGCTCGTGACGGTGGGAGTGGGCAACCTGGTGGATCCGATAACGGAGGCTCAGGCTCTCCCTTTTCGTTTTAAGAATAATCCCGGAATTGCCGCTCCGGGATCTCCGGCCACCCCCAGTCAAATTGCCGCGGAGTGGCAGACGCTTAAGAATAATCCCAGTCTGGCGACGCGAGGATTCAAAGCTTGCGAACCCATTACCCAGTTAGAGCTGAGCGACGACGCGATCGATTCATTGATCTTAGACCGGCTGACCAAGAATGAAGGCTTCCTGAAACGCCAGCAGTGGTTTCAGGGTTTCGACACTTGGCCCGCCGACGCCCAGTTGGGCTTGCTGAGTATGGCATGGGCCATGGGCCCAGCCGGTCCCGGCGGGTTTCCTAACTTTCGTGCGGCATGTCAGCGCCTGGACTTCAACTCGGCAGCGGCGGAATGCAGGATGAACGAAGCCGGTAATCCCGGCCTGGCCCCTCGAAACAACGCTAACGTCACTCTATTTTCAAACGCGGCGATCGTACTTGCCGGCCCAGCCCAAGCGAATCTGGATCGGGCAAACCTCTATTATCCGCGAGCGCTCACCGCAGCCGACATCGCAGCTTCTGTTTGATCGCCATCCGGAAAAGACAATATGCCCTTCGATCCTGTCTTCGCACACGACGTTCTCATCCCGCTGAACACTACGGCATATCAACTGTCCTGGAACCAGCAGCTCAAATTCCCGGCAGGCTGGCAGCAAACCGGCATCGTCACAGTGGATCAGTCCACCATCAATCATGAAACAGCTTCCGGGCTCGCAAAAGTCGTTATCTCAGAGGATAGCGATTGGGGCGTGGTCGCGCGCAAGGACGAAACTTCAGTGATCGCTATCCGCGGCACCGACACGCAGGAGCAGTGGCTTGAGGACTTCCGGGCCATCGTACAACCGGTCCCCAACGGACCCTGGTGGATGCATGAAGGTTTTAACGACGTGTGGAACTCCATCGCGCCGAGCTTGCAGAAGGCCTGGGATACCGCAAGTTCAGCAAACGCGAAGGTCTACATCACGGGCCATAGTTTGGGGGCCGCGGTGGCGTTGATTATGGGTGTTCATCATCCCGAAGCCCCCACCTGGACCTTTGCGGGTCCGGCGGTGTTCTCGCCCATTCACGGACTCCCGCCCTCTGCGAACATCGTGCGCGTGGTTAACCCCAGCGACCTGGTGCCCAAGGTTCCAATTCCACCCCTCTATCAGCACATCGGGCAGGAAGTCGGCATTGTGGGCGCAGCCGATCAATTCGATTACGCGCTGCAGCACTCGCTCGACACCTACGCCGCAGGACTGGCGAAGCTAGCCGGGCACTGAGAGAAATAGTTACTCAATTTGCGGGCGGCAAATTGGGGCAGACCGGACGATACGGTTGTTTCGGAAACCAGCGCGTCCATTCCTCGTGCGAGAAGTTGCTGGTAATCCGGGCGCAGGCCTGATCGCGCAGGTCGGCCGGACGCCACAACCAAATCGCGGCGGAGCGTTCATCATAACCAGTGAGAAGGTAACGGCCGTCGGGACTGAAGGCAGCCGCGCGGAGATAACCTACGTCGGGAAGCTGCGCCAGGTGTATGCCGGTGATGGCATCCCACACGGTGAGCCTTCCATGGATGATGGTAGCGAAGGCAGCGGAAGAGGGATCGGGAACAATTAAGTCGATGTCGCCGTCGGCGGCAAGAGAGAAGATTCGCCTGCCGGATGGTATTTCCCAGGCTTGCAATTTTTCGCTTTGCGCTGTGAACAGCACTGTGCCGGACGGATTGAATGCCACGCGAGTTAATTCAGACGGCAACTGAATGCGGCAGACGCGGGCTTTGCTGGCGACGTTCCAGATATCGATGAAGAAACCGTTCGGTGGTTGATTTGTTTCGAAAGCCAGCAGCCGCCCATTGCCGGCGATGCGCAGCAGCGACCGATCGGGGCCGGCGATCGATGCGGCCTGTTCGAGACCTGGCAGCGTGTATACGTTCGTAACGCCATCCTGCTGGACAGCGAACACCTTGCCGGACAAGTCGATCCGCTTTTCTCCCGGAACGTCGCGTAGAGGAGTTACCGACGCCTTATCGACGGTAATGAGGAATAGCTTGTCGCTCCAATCGGCGATCAGCTCGTTGGCGTCCAGGAAAAACAGTTTGTCGATGAAAGGCGCGCCATGAAATTCGATGTCGCGCAAAATATTCCCGCCTGTGTCGGCGATTCTCACCAGAGGCGACGAATGCGCGGAGGCCGAGCCAACCGCGACCCGCCGGCCGTCGGGGCTGAAGGCAACGCTGCGAACTTCAGACGGCAAATGGAAGAATGCGGGGCGGTCCGCACGGCGGGTCTCCGAAACGGAAACCGAGCCGCCCACGCCGCCAGCGGCGAAATGGTCGCCGAGAGGGCTGAAAGCCACCACTTCGGCGCCCCCGGCATGGGAGGCGCGCTCCAGTTCGCGTCCCGAAGGAAGTTCCCAGACGCGAGCGGTGCCATCGTAAGAGCCGGTGCCAAGTTTTGTTCCATCCGCGCTGAAGGCAACCGCGGCAACCGCGGAGCCATGCGGGAGCTCAAGAATCTGGCGGCCGGTGTCGACGTTCCATACATGCGCCGATTTGTCGCCGCGTGCGGCATAAGCTAGAAATTTTCCATCGGGGCTGATGGCGACGTCCAGAATCCACTCCTGCGGCGTGAGTGTTTCCGATGAAGCGGCATGTGTAGCCTTCAACAATTGTTGGCCGGTATTTACATCCCAGACAAAAGCGAAATCGCCGTCCGCGGCGGCCAGGCGCTTCCCGTCGCTGCTGAATGCCAGGTTGAAGGCGGTCTCACCGCCGGGCAGCGTCCGAAGAAGCTTCCGATGCGCGGGATCGAAAAGTGAGACCACGCCATCGGAACAGAGCGCGGCAACCAGGTTACCGTCGGGGCTGAAGGAAGCGGAAACCGCTTTGTCCGGACACTTGAAATCGGCCAGAACGGCCGCGCGGGCGACATCAAAGATTCGAACGTGGCCATCATCGCTCGCGGTAACAAGCTGATTGGTCTGATCAGCCCCGGGCCGAAAAGCGATTTGCGATATCGGCGCGCCGTGCTGTACGCGCAACAATTCCCGGCCGCCGGATAACGCCCAAACATGGGCGACGCCGTCGCGCGCACCGGATGCAAGCAGCGAGCCGCTGGAGTTAAACGCTACGGAAACGGCTGAATCGTTGTCGAACGAAGCATTTTGCGGATCGCCGGCAAGTTCGATGCGGGCCGAGGGCCGCTCGTCGGGCATGAAATATCCGACCGGTTGGTGCTTCGCAACGTCAATCACCTGCGTGGAACCGTCGTCGCGCACCACGGAGAGCAGCGCGCCGTTGGGCGAGAACGCCAGATCGCGAATGCGCTCGGTTGGGTCGGAGTCCGGCGGCGCATAGAACTGCGGGGCGCTCGGCAACAGAGAAACCGCGGACCGCAGCGCTTGATTTCCTTCGAAGGACGGTTCAAGGCGAGTGGATTCGATCGCGAGCAGTGCCGCCTCGCGAAGTCGATCCGGATTGTCGGCCAGGACCTTCACAGAGCCGTCGGCTAAACTGGCCGCGAGATTTTTTGTCGATATGTTCCGATTTGTGTGTGTCAGGAGCAGCGCGAAAAGGGCGATGAGCAAAAGCGCAAGCAGGCCTGATCCGGCCAGCAGACGGGCGTGCCGCTGCATGCGAATATCCGCGCCGTCGAGTTCGTCTTTGGGCCGGTTGTGCAGCGTGGAGGCGAGTTGAAGAACGGCTTCGTGGAAGCGTGGTTCACGCATGCGGAGGCGCGCGGCGTCCTCACGCGCCCAGTGCAGGTCCAGATAAAGAGGTTCTTCTGGGAAAGAATGAAGAAGGCCCGGTGGAAGCGCGTTGGTGGCATCGGAGGTGAACGCGGCGGCGGATGGATCCCATTTCAGAGTGCCGCCGGTAAGGACAATCAGGATGTGCGATGGACCGTTTCGGGAAATCCAATATGCGGTCTCTTTCGCCACCCAGGGGGAGGCGGCCGCTTCCGGCGAAGCAAGCAGGATCAAGAACGACGATTGATCCAGGGCATCGCGAATACTAGACCAGAGCGCAGGATTTACCGCCAGGTTGGTTTGATCCCTAAAAATGTGCAAAGCCCGCAGCTTGTACCAGGGCTTCGCAAAACGATGCAGGGCCGACTGCAGCGCGGCGGCCAGAGTCTCATCGCTCGTATGGCTGTAAGAGATGAAGGCGTTGTACGGCATCGGTCTTCATGAAGATACACCAAATGCCCGAGGAGCCATCGACTCCACTAGGATGTGCCGGCGGCACTCTGGGCGGGTGGACTCGGCTTGTTCACCGGCTGAGTTTGCAGGGGCTTGTTCCGGTAGCCGCTCCCCCATCGGACGTAAAACGGATCGATCAACCACAAATACGGATAAAACGGAATCCACCCGACGAGACACATCACGAACGCCCCGAAAATATCCAGATAGCTGTTTCGGTAATGCAGCAGCTTGTCGAGGAATAGCTCCTTGATGGCGACTAGAGCCACGATGAGGGCGAATCCAATCGCGATCGCCTTGCCTGCATTCGGAAGGTTGACGCCCGACGACCAATGCGCTCGAACCGACCATACCAGCCATGCAGCCAACACGATCAGCGGGATCAAAGCCGCCCAAAATAAGAACCTCGAGAGGAACATGGGCTTAAAGGCCAGCTTGCTTGCAACCTCCAAACCTTTCTTCAACTCCTCGATTTCCGATTCCAGCGGTTTACTGCCCTTCTCAGCCGTGGCAATGCCACGCAACTTTTGAAACTCCCACACCGCGGGCTGCTGGTGGCTCACCGGAAAATTCGGCATACACTTCGCCCATTCCGAAGCAGTCATCTGATAACCGCTCAGCATCAGCGCGTCGGCTTCCAGCCAGGAAAAAGAATCCAGATCCGTACGGACCGCCGCCAGGAGGCGCTGCACGTCGTGGCGGATGCCGAACTCGGTTTGGTCTGGAGCCTTCTTGAAGTCGGAGGGATCTTCACACTTGAGCC
Organism: Bryobacterales bacterium; assembly: GCA_963713415.1. Taxonomy (GTDB): domain Bacteria; phylum Acidobacteriota; class Terriglobia; order Bryobacterales; family Bryobacteraceae; genus Palsa-89. Next base: position 124,408 of record CAVQLV010000006.1, read on the forward strand.
AGTCGACCGTCGAGTCCTGGAGTCCTTTCTTCAAGTGGATATAGAACAAGCCTTGCAGAGTGCCGGCATCGCGCATGCTTGCCAGTAGCTGATACTGGGCCTCTCGCACGCGAGACATCAAAATGTTGTTGGCGCGCTGCATTACCGCCAGGTGCCCGCCGCCTGGGGCGCGGTCCAAACCCGTCTGGCCGCTCGCGTCGCTCACCAATAGCAACGTGCAGTCCTGCTCGCGCAAGCTGGCAACGCCTTGGTTGTCGTAATTGCCGCCATCCACCAGGCGGGTTAGGAAACGGGTGATTTTCTTGTCCGTCACTCCGTAAAGCTCTTCCAGAACCAGCGGATCGAAAATCCCCGGGACACAGGCGGAGGCGGCCACTGCTTCGCCCAATCTTACACCGCCATTCAAGTTATTTTCCAGGTCCCGCGCATATCGGCCGGGAGCCTCTTCGTGATACATGCGCCGCAGACGATCGTTGGCATCAATCTCCGTATCAATCGCGCAGGCCGGCGGCTCGCCCATGAAGGAAGCCGTGAACTGCCAGTTATGGCAGGAGTTTAATGTAGTCGCATTCAAGATCAGAGCGGGGACTTTGTTGAGCCGTTTCCAATTGTCGTACTTCGGATTAAAGTCCGCGTTGTTTTTGACCGCACCATCTCCTTGGGTCTTCCCTTCCAACGGCGCGACGGTTAGATCCGCCAGGTATCTCGGCCGATCCTGCTCCCCATCGGTGACGCGCGAATATAGCTCTTGCTCGTACAATTCCGCCAGGCGATCGGAAGTAGAAGAACGGCGCGACGTCAGCACTTTCCAGTTACTCGGCCAGCCCATCAGCAGCCGCAGGCGGATGTTGCGCTGCACGCCTTTCAAAAAATTCTCTCGCATCCGCCGGACCAGCTCTATATAACAATCACGGGTGATTTCCCGATCCGCCTTGGTCTGCAGCAAACTGCGCAGTTCCAGATAGTAATATGCGCCTAGAATGGATCCCCCGGAAACGCAGGACAAAACTTCTACATGCCGAAGTACATCCAGCTCGGCCAGTTTCGCGAGCACGCCGATGTGGAAGAGCGAAGCGCGGAATCCGCCGCCCGAGAGTGCCAGCCCCACTTTGCCGCGCAGAAACGAAGCGGCCGCAACACTTTCGCCACCCAAGAGAGCCTCGACCACCGACCACGGTTGCGAATCGAGAAGGTCATCCAGCGAGACGCCGTCCTGCCGCAGCCTGAGGCGTGCCAGATGCGCTATTTGCCGCGCTGTTGCTTCCAGCTGCCAGGGCGCGACCCGGTTTTTGATATCGGCGCTGCGTTCCAGGGCTTCCCTTAAATTCGAAGCTCGCGTCATCCACTCGGCCGCTGTCTTGTACTCGCCCAGACCCAGGTGGGCTTCTCCCATGGTGCAGAGCACCCACCAATCTTCGAGTTTCGCGGGTTGATCGTGAAGCACCGCCGTTAACACCGTCACCGTTTCTGAACGGACCTGAATTGCCATCTTCCGCCGCGTGGCATCGCCAAACTCAGCTTCGTCTTGCGCGCTCAACAAATCCAGCACGAAGGCCAAATTGATTCCGGTGTAACCAAGATCCTGCTGGGCTCCCATGTCATAGCCACGCCGGTAATAGTCGTGGGCGCGGATCAGGTGCCGGCGCGTGCCATAGATTTCCCACCGCCTTTTTTGGACCGCTCCGGCGATGCCGAGCAAATCCTGTTGCATTTTTGGATAGGCGTTCAATATTTCTGCCAGCCGCGCGAAACGTGAATCGAGCACCCTCGGAGAATCCTCCGCCGCGGGCTCCCCCAACAATGTGTTTAGCAATGCCTCGGCGTCTCGGAGACGGGTGTCCACCGGCAGATCGGGGTCCTTGTAGGTACACAGGACCAAATCCCGTACCACTTCCAGTTGCTTTTCTTCAGGCACGTCCGAAGGCGCCGCCACAGCCCTTTCCAGCAGCCGCCGTGCATAGCCCAATTGATTTTCGCTCCGAAGAGCATGGCTCAGTCCGTCCAGCTCGGCGAATGTTGTCTTAGAACCCTTCAGAATTTCTACGGCGCGTTGAACGGAGGGAGTTTGCGTTCGTGACATAAGCGTCCCCTTCACGCAAATGTGTTGCGTATTTGTGATTATGTCGCACCAATCAATCCCCTGGTGAAACGGCGCCGCTTGGCGCTAGCGCTTCTTGATCTCGTACCCGTTCGCGATTATGGCCTTAAGCGCCTCCGTCACGGTTTTGCGATCGTATTCTTTCTCCGCTTCCGCGAGTTCCGCGTAAGGCACCAAATCGGGATGCTCCTTGCGGCTGTCGTTTCGCTCCGGTCCATAATGCCAGCCCTCTTCCAGACGCTTAAAGGCCCAATGATCGTGGTTGTTCTGCGCTAAACGCTCGATCAGTTCCCGGAGGCTGGAGCTCAATTCCACGTGGGACGTGTCGATCGTGTGCGGCTTGTAAGTTCCCAATTGAAACCCCCGTCAGCGGGCTCGCCGTCTGCCCCTGGTACCCGCCGTTCACATTATAGAACCAGGCTTTTGTCAAGCTGGATTCCCCGCTACAAGGGTGATCGGACATCATCTGGATCTGGAACACCTGAACCGCAAGGTCGAACATCAGGAACAGGTTCTTACCGCTCAGCAGGAAAAGTTGAGCAGGCAACAGGAGATCATCAACGCGCTGGTCACGTATTCAGTCGGCGAGCACGTCTTTCGGCATTTGAAACTCATCTATCACTCTCAGATGAGACACCCGGGCAGCGTGCCGGACTACAAGTTCCAAAAGTGGGGACCCATGCCGCAAGAAATTCGCTTCTTGGTGGATCACGGATATATTGAATTGCTCAACCCAGATACTATTGATGACCAGCAAGACCTGACGAAAATCGTCAAGCTGACGCCGGTCGGCAAATACTATGTGGATCTTCGGGAGCAATCCGAGCCGCGGGCGGCTTCCGCGTAAGCTGGTGCCGAGCCAAGTCGGGCGAGCATTTTCCAATTGAAGGATGAGCATGAAATCCGTTCCGTTCGACCGGAGGGAGAACGGGATAGGGAATGAGGAGGCCGCGCAGCGGCCGACTTCCTTTCTTTGGTTTTTTGGTTTCAGAGCGAGAACAGGAATCGTCGTCGCGAGCGGTTGTGGGAAAGTGGGAAACCTGCTTTTGGTTTTCCACTTTTCCATGGCCGCGAAGCCGGGCGGTGGGAATGTGGGAATCTCGCGCTTTCTGCGAGATTTCCAAGGGACGGTGGAAAGAGTGGAAAACCCGTTTTTTGTTTTCCACTCTTTCCACGGGCCCGGCATTTCCACGGCCTTCATTAGTGGAACTTCGGCAATGACGGTGTCTGGCATTGCCGAAGCAACTTGGCCTTGGCCACACTCATCCGGCGAGCGCATTCGGTGTCGCTGATGGCCAGCGCCCGCTTCTCCAGTTCCGGCAAACTCAACCCCGGTCTGAAAAACCGCTCCGCTTCGGGCAGCGCTTGCAGTTTCTCGAACGGCGTCCGGTAGTCTTCGGCCTTGTATTTGCGTTGCCGTTTCCCGCGCTCGTCCAAGCTCACTGTTGCGAAGCCGCAGGGCCGGTGAAAATTCAGGTACGGATTTAGGTGCTCGAGATAGAAGTTCTGAAGTGCCGCGGCGTGCAGGCCGGCGATGTGTCCGTACCCGATCAGCTTGCCGATCACCGCGCCGTTTTTGCCTTCCACCAGTGCATTGTCCTGGCTCCGGCACGCCCGGCTCTTGGTGAATTCGGCGTGTAGCTTTCGCAGCATTTCCGCCACCCGATGATTGATATACTCCGAGCCGTTGTCGGCATGAAAACCGCGGATCGGAAAGGGAAATTGCGCCAACACCGCTGCCAGCACCGGCATCAGATAGGCCTCGCTGATCTTCTCGGCGCAGCCCACCACCTGCCACTGCGTCACCGCATCCACGGCATTGATGTGGTACACGCCTTTGGTCCCCGCGCTGTCGCCTTGATGCACCGTGTCCACGCGCAGATATCCCGGCCGCCCTTGCGGGTCCGGCTTGCGGCGTTGTCCGATCGCGGCAGCGGTTGACTGCGTGGGCTCGAACACCGCAGCCTGGTTGCGATAGCGCGCGCTCGCCCGCAGATTGTACAAGTGCGCCACGCTGATCTTCGCCAGCCGCTCGTACTGCTTCTCTGCGAACTGTTCGTAGGCGCGCTGCAAAATCCGCCGGGTGGCGGGTCCGCTCAACCGCCCATGCGCCCGATCCACTTCCGCCAACAACGCAATGTCTTCCACCGTGTACCTGGCTGCGAACGTGTGCCGTTGGTACGGCTGCGCTTGTATCAGCCCGTGATCCAGAAACGCCCGGATCAAGCGCGTGGTCTGCGCCTCCCTCAACCCCGTCACTTTCCGCACATAGGCCCGTACCAGCCCGCGCTCGCCCTTGCATAACTCCTTGTAGTTCTGCGCCGCCAGCACCGCTTCCACCCATCGGTAGCGTTCGTCCCGCTCCCCGGCCGCGAACTCGAGCGCTTCGCTGCCTCGTAGAAAATCTTGGATTTGTTCCCGGCTCAGGCGCTCGGCATTCTGCATCTGTATCTGCACCCGGCCGCGCCATGCCTACCCCATTCTTCCCCGTTTCATGCTCATCTTGCATTGGAAACCGTCCTGCCGGTTCCTGAACTTTCATGCTCATCTTGTATTGGATAATTCTGGCGTGAAGTCAGGGGATGAGTTTGCCGGTAGTGGGTCAGTTTGAAAGAGGGTCAGAGCGAATGATGAGATAAGCCACAAGACCAATGATGATCAGAACCAACCAGAAAACTGCAATGGCCTTGATTGCCTTGAGTGACTTGTCGATCGACTTTAGATACTTGAGTTCGGAGAAATCGTTGCCCGTCAGGCTCGCTCCGCAGTAAGGCTTGGCACATTTCTCTGCGCCGATTTCGTTTTCAGAACCGCAAGAGGGACACTCGATGATTTCGGGAACAGCCATCGCTAGGTCGCAATCTTATCACGTTCAGACAGGTCGTAGGCCGATCCTATCTGAGCCGCCCACCAAGCGTCCGCGACCGCTCAGGCCATGCCCTTCACCGCTCAAGCATCGGGCATATGCTAGAGCAATGACATTATGCATTGCCGCACTTTGTGAGGATGTCGCTCCGCCTTTGCCATCCATTCTATTGTGCTTTGACTCCAAAGTAGCAACGGACGCGTTTGCCTCCGAGACCGAAAATAAGTTCCACATCTTGGCAGATAACGTTATGGCCCTAGCCGCCGATCGTCCTGGACGCGCGAGAGAACTCGCATCGTACTATCGTGCACATTTGGCCACCGTTAATTTAGATGAAGTAAATCTTTTAGCAGAGCTTGACCGGCCCGTTCAAGTCCTAAAGCGTCGTATTGCTAGCGCGTATATCGGAAGGAAATTTGGCGTCTCCTATCAGGAGTTCCTGGATCATGGCATCAATTGGTTCGGCCAAGCAGCCGTTGATAAATACCGCAATGACATTGAATCCAATCCGTTGGGCGTAGACATGATTATCGTGGGGTTCTTTAAGACGCCTGCCCCCACTTTGTGGGAGCCGTTTGTTTGTGAGCTAAGAGGCGAGCAGATCGACAGGGTCACTAATTTCTCATTGATTGGCACCGGAGCCTATACTGCCGAACCGGCACTACATAGTCGCAATCAGATGCCAAGAACTCCTCTGCCAGACACTGTGTACAACATTTACGAAGCGAAACGTACCGGCGAAAGCAGCCCCCAGGTCGGCAAGGAAACACGGATGTATGTATTGCAGGCTCCGTGGCCCCATGACAAAAAATTGCGGGTTATGGTCCTTAACCAAAATGGCGAAAAGGAAATGGCCAAACGCTATAAGAAGTACGGACCAAAGAAAGTCCCCATGCAAACTCTGGACTCTTGGATGTTTCTTCCTGGATCTTATTGAAGCAGTCGGATCAGATCCTCAATTGACCAGAGCTGATCCGCGACACCTGCCGCCATTGCGGGAGTTATCCGAAGAGTCTGATGAATCCTGACAAAGTTGTAGTGCATGGTATGAAGCGCGACCATTGCGACGTGATTCTCAATTTTCTTACTGAAGGCGTTCGTGAGGCGAGTATAGCGGCGCATCGACATGCGCATGGTAAGATTCTGTCTTTCGATATAACTTGTCGAAATGAATTTCGGATCGGGGTCGCCGTTGATGATCTTGGTTTCGCAGCCGATGCACTCCGCAGGGCTGTAGCGCTTCTGGCCCCCGGATGTTTCATTGTAGATCTTCTGAAGCATCGCGTAATCGACGTGGCCGTGGAAAGCTTTCTCGACAGCCGCCAGATAAACGCTCAGGCCGTCACTGGTTAGCTGGATGCGATTCGCAAGGCGCTTGGCGAGGTCGTTCACGAAGATGCGAGCTGTGACGCCATCACGTGGGCCAACGATCCAAGAAGGGATGAGTTTGGTATCAGCATCAATTGCAACCCACGTCCATACGTCGCCAGCGAACGGATTCTTGACTACTATTTCGGGAGTCACGTTCTTGGCCTTTGCATAACAGAAGCTCCAGATCTCATCCACCTGTACGCGCTGACAGTTTAGATTCACGAGATGCTTGTCGAGATAGTCAGAGCAAGCCGCACCAAGTTCAACAAGTAGTTTCACGATTGTGTTCTTCGCGACGCCAGTCATACGAACCGTCGCGCGTATCGAATTGCCCTCAACCAGGGCGCTAATCACTTGAGCCTGTTTCTTGGGGTCCAGCTTGTTCATCTGACCCAATTATACAGCGGTCAAGCAGAAAAGGTCAAGTACAAAAATGGGAGAACTTTTAAACAGCGATGCAACGAACAAGAATGCGGTAACCGCGTTCAACCCTTACGCAATTCCTGAATCTGTACGAGAATTGAACTCAGCGCTTGAGAGATTGGTCCGAGAGACGCGGAAATCTGAGATACTGTTTCGCTCCTTAGCGCCACCGGATCAATCCCTACACTCAATACGCAAGAACAAGAAGGACACAAGTAACTCACGCCCTTCCAGGAGGTCTTCCCAACTCCGCCGTCAATCGTGATCGGCTCCAGGCGTGCACTTAAAACATGTTCGCCGCACTTCGGGCACGTTCCCATGATTACCTTCCTTTCTTCTCCCATCGTGCCTTTGCCGCTCTTGCCGCGATCTGGGAGCGCTTCTTCGGCGTCAGCTTAGCGGCCCTAGCAGCGCCGCCCTTTAGTCCACCGAGACGCCCTAAAGCTACAGCGTGCGGATTCTTGGTCGGGTCCGGATCGACTGGTTTCGGTTCATCACGCGGATCGTACTTCGGAACTTGCCCGGTTGCCTCTTGGATGATTCGATACGCGAGTTGGTTTGGATCGCGAGGGCGCGCTTTGCTTGAGCGGTCTGCCATGACCCCAGTATGACAAGCGCAAAGTCAATGTCAACGCTGGTGATTTTTCAAACTGACCCACTACCAGTTTGCCGCCCAGTGCAGATATAATCTTACGGGTCATTTCCCGCGGAGCCTAAGGAGAAAAGCATGAAGTGGATATTTTCTGGCGTGGTCCTGGCGATAGGTACGCTGTCCTGTACGCTGCCTGTGAGCGCGCAGTCGGGAGCGAAGAACGGAGAGTGGAGGACGTATGGCGGTGACCTCGGAAACACGCACTACTCGCCATTGGACCAGATAGACGCGGGCAATTTCAGCAAGCTCGAAGTGGCGTGGCGATTCAAGACCGTAAACCTCGGCCCGCGTCCGGAATTCAACTTTGAGGGAACGCCGCTGATGGCGAACGGTGTGGTTTACTCCACGGCTGGAACTCGCCGGGACGTGGTCGCGCTGGATGCAGCGACGGGTGAGTTGCTGTGGGTGCACACCGAAAATGAAGGCGAGCGCGGCAAAGTCGCGCCACGCCAACTTTCGGGCCGTGGATTGGCCTACTGGACCGATGGCCGCGAGGAGCGAATCCTTTACGTGACGCCCGGCTATCGCCTGGTGGCGTTGGATGCCAAGACCGGCAATCTTGTTCCGACTTTCGGCGATGGCGGCATGGTGGATCTGAAGCTCAACGATGACCAGGAGATCGACCCGCTCTCTGGCAGAAATCGGCTTGCACGCCACGCCGGTAGTTGCCGGCGACGTGGTGATCGTGGGCGCGGCGCACCACCCTGGCGGCGTTCCCAAAAGCAAAACCAACGTCAAAGGCTTCGTGCGCGGGTTCGACGTGCGCACCGGCAAGCGGCTCTGGATCTTTCACACCATCCCGCGGTCGGGCGAATTCGGATATGACACCTGGGAGAAAGATTCCGCCTCCTACACTGGCAACACTGGCGTTTGGGGCCAGATCAGCGTGGACCCGGACTTGGGAATGGCGTTCATTCCTGTCGAATTGCCCACCGGCGATTACTATGGCGGCCACCGCCCGGGAAACGGCCTCTTTGGCGAAACCGTGCTGGCTGTCGACCTGAAAACCGGCCAGCGCAAATGGCACTACCAGTTGGTGCATCACGGGATCTGGGACATGGACATTCCGGACGCGCCCATGCTGGTCGATATTACGGTGAATGGCCAGACCGTGAAAGCGCTGGCGCAACCCACCAAGCAAGCTTTCTTTTACGTCTTCAATCGCATTACTGGTGAGCCCATCTGGCCGATCGTAGAAAGGCCCGTGGAGCAGTCTACCGTGCCGGGTGAAAAAACCAGTCCCACGCAGCCATTCCCCACCAAGCCGCCGGCTTACGACCTGCAAGGCGCGTCCATTGATGATCTCATCGATTTCACGCCCGAGCTGAGAGCGGAAGCGGTGAAGCTGGTTTCGAAATATCATCTGGGACCGGTCTTCACGCCTGGGGTATTAAGCAAGCCGGAAGGACCCTACGCAACGCTCGCGATGGCCACCGCGGGCGGCGGCACCAATTGGGCGGGAGGCGCCTACGATCCGGAAACCCATATCGCTTACCTTCCCTCGCAGCGCAGCATGACCGCCATCGGCCTGATTCCTGGCGATCCGCGCCGCACCGACATGGCGTACATGTCAGGGAGCGCCGCGCCCCGAAGCGGCGCAGCGGGCGGCGGCCCAGGCGGGCTCACTATCGACGGCTTGCCGCTGGCGAAACCGCCGTACGGAAGCATCACCGCCATCGATTTGAACAGGGGCGACATCTTGTGGCATATCGCAAACGGCGACACTCCCGACAGCATCCGTAATAACCCAGCGCTCAAGGGTTTGGACATTCCCCGCACCGGAAGGCCGGGAGTTTTCAGCGTGCTGGTGACCAAGACGCTGTTGATTTGCGGCGAACGAAGCGCCGGCCAGTCCGCCGTGATGCTCCGGGCGTACGACAAAGCGACCGGGAAGGAAGTGGGCGCTGTCCCGATGCCCGCCGGACAAACCGGCACTCCGATGACGTACATGTTCAACGGAAGGCAATACATCGCGCTGGCAATCGCGGGTCCCGGATTCCCGGCGGAATTGATCGCCTTCCGGCTGCCGGATGAGGATCGCAAGAATTAACTACGGCGTAAGTGATAAGCTTTCTTCCAAGTGAGATAGATCCATGCGCAAGATAATTTTTTTGCCATTTGTGATGGCGTTGATTCTAACGGGCCAGCAAGCCCGGCGTGTTGACGATAGCGTTCTGAAGAACGCGGCGAAAAGCGGGGACGAATGGCTGACCTACGGGCAGAATCCCGAGGAAACGCGTTACAGTCCGCTCAAGCAGATTGACGCGACCAACGTGAGCCGGCTGAAACTGGCCTGGTCCTACGACCTTGGCCAGGGAGGCGGCAATCAGGAAGCTACGCCGCTGGTTTGGAACGGCACGCTCTATGGCATTACAAATTGGAGCGTGGTCTTCGCCGTGGATGCGCGCACCGGCAAAGAGCGCTGGCGGTGGGATCCGGAAGTGAACCAGGAGGCGGTGTTCCCGAGTGTGTGCTGCGGGATCGTGAATCGCGGCATCGCCATCTACCAGAACCTGATCATCGCGCCGATCATCGACGGACGCCTGGAGGCGCTGGATGCCACGACCGGGAAGCCCGTATGGGAATCGCGAGTGGCTTATCCGCAGGATAACTACAGCATCACCATGGCTCCGCGCATCGCCAAAGGGAAGGTAATCATCGGCGTGAGCGGCTCGGAATATCCGGTGCGTGGATTTTTCTCCGCTTTCGATGCGCTCACCGGCCGTTTCGCGTGGAAGTTTTATACCGTGCCCGGCGATCCCACCAAGCCTTTCGAGAATGCCGCGATGAAGAAGGCCGCCGAGACCTGGTCGCCCGAGGCGTGGAAGATGGGTGGCGGCGGCTCGGTTTGGGATGGAATGGCCTATGATCCCGAGGCGGATCTGTTTTACGTCGGCACCGGCAACGCTGGGCCGTGGCCCGAACAGGTTCGTAAATCCAAGGGCAAGGATAACCTTTACGCTTGCTCCATCCTGGCGGTGAAGCCCGATACCGGCGAATTGAAATGGTATTTCCAGATGGTTCCCGGCGATTCGTGGGACTACGACAGCGTGCAGCAATTGATGCTGGCCGATCTCACCATCAAAGGCCGGCAGCGAAAAGTCATCATGCAGGCCAACAAAGACGGCTTCTATTACGTGCTGGATCGCGTGACGGGACAATTCATCTCGGGCCAACCCTGGGTGCAGGTCAACTGGGCCAAAGGCCTGGATGAGGCTACCGGGCGGCCGATCGTGAATGAAGAAGCTCATTACGGCGGCGAGACCGTGATGCTGACACCCGGACCCGGCGGTGGGCATAACTGGTCGCCCATGTCGTTCAATCCCAGCACCGGCTTGGTCTACATTCCCAGCTCCAACGGCGGCCTCAGCGCGTATACGGAGGACGAGAATTTCGTTTACAAGCCAGGCGAAAAGAACCTCGGTATCATCCGGCCCACGGCTCTGGCTGCAACGGGAGACGCAGCCGGTGCGACCGCGAAGGCCGCTGTGAAAACCAGACCTACTCCGCCGTCCATCGGGCCAACTCCGAAGGAAGGGCAACGCGGAATTCTCGTGGCCTGGGACCCGGTGACTCAAACGGAGCGCTGGCAGAAGCCGGGCGGCGGCTCCATCGGCGGAGGCACGGTTTCTACCGCGGGGAATCTGGTGTTGCAGGTGATTCCGGACGGGCGGCTGGTGGCTTATCGCGCCGATACCGGAGAAAAGCTTCTGGATATGAAGACCGGGCTTACCGGTGGCATGGGCCCGCCGATCACATACCAGATCGACGGCGTGCAGTACGTCTCCATCATGGGCGGCACCGGCAAGGTAAAGCCGTCTGTGGGACTTCCGCCGCCTCCGGCCACGTCGATTCCCGCGTTGCCTCGGTTGCTGACGTTCGTTCTGGACAGTGCACAGTCGGGTTCTTCAGTTTCCCCGTAGTGCTTCAGCGGCATCCACTCTCGTCGCGTTGCGCGCAGGCAGATAGCTGGCCAGCATAGCGATCGAGAGAAATACCAGCGGTGCGATCGCAAATGTGGCCAGGTCGAGCGTGCCCACTTGGTACAGCATGCTCGACATCAACCGCGTGAGAAACAGCGCCGCGATCAATCCGATTCCAATACCAGCGGCCACCAGCGTCAAACCCTGACGCACCACCAGGCCCAGGATGTCCGCGCGCTGCGCCCCCAGCGCCAGCCGCACGCCCAGCTCATACCGGCGCTGCGCCACCCAATAAGAGAGAACGCCATAAATTCCGATCACGGCGAGGGCCAGCGCGGCAAGGGAGAAGATGCCGAGCAGCAGCATGGTGAAGCGCGGTTGCACGAGAGAGCTGTCCACCAGATCGTCAACCGTCTGAACGCTGGCCACCGGCTGGTCCGGATCCACGGCTGCGATCTGCGCCCGCACAGCAGATATTACGTTCGCCGGCGGCGTGGCAGTTCGAACCAGCAAGTTCATATCGGCCCAGGGCAACTGCGCGAAAGGCAGATAAAGCTGCGCTTGCGGATCTTCGGCGAGTCCCTTGTTCTTGATATCCGCGGCTACGCCGATCACTCGAGAAAGGTTTGGCCCGCGGCCGACGAGTATATGCCGATCTAGCGGACTCTCGGTCCCCCAGAAGCGGCGGGCGAAGGTTTCATTGACGATGACCACCTTGGGCGCCTGGGAGTTGTCGGCCGCGGTGAACTCGCGTCCCGCGCGCAGCCGAACCCGCATGGTCTGGAACCACTGCGGGCTGACGGCCTCGATGTCGACGAACGGCCGCTGCGCCAGCGGCACGTTGGGCTGGCCTTCCGGCAACACGGGAGTGATCCGTACCCAGCTCAGCGGCAGCGCGGCCGAGATCGCAGCGTTGCGCACACCAGGCAGCACAGAAACGCGGCGTAAGACTTCGTCGAAGAAAGCGGTTTGCCGCGCCTGGCTTGCGTATTTCACCGTGGGCAGCGAGATATTCATGGTGAGGACGTTGTGAGCGTCAAAGCCCGGATCGATGCGCATCATTCGCCCGAAACTGCGCAGCAACAGGCCCGCGGCGATCAGCAGCAACAATGAGAGCGCCACTTGCCCCACGACGAGCAGGTTTTTCAGGCGCGTGCGCGCGCGGCCCGCGGAAGTGCCGCGCCCTTCATCGCGCAGGGAGGCATTCAGGTCAAGCTTGGAAAGCTGAAGCGCTGGGAACATCCCGAACAGGATGCCCGCGAGCAGCGAACTCACCAGCGTGAACAGCAGTACGCGCATATCCATCGCGATAGGAATTCCTGGCGGCAGTTGGCCTGCTCCCCATGTCACCAGCGCACGAGTTCCAATCCAACTGAGCCCCGCGCCCAGCACGCCGGCCGCGAGCGCTAGAAGCATGCTTTCGGTGAGCAGTTGCCGAGCTACCATGCCCCGGCTCGCTCCCAACGCCGTGCGAACCGCAATTTCCCTTCCGCGGGCCAGCGCGCGCGAAAGCAACAGGCTGGCGACATTGGCGCAAGCTATCAGCAGCACCAGCGCCACCGCGCCGGAGAGCAGGAACACCTTTTCGCGCACGCCGGCGACAACCAGGTCGCGCAGCGGATCGGCGGTCATCACTACTTCGGGGTCGGCATCGGGCGCTGCCGGATTCTGCTCGCGATACTGCCGGTTGAGCAACGCAAGCTCGGCGTCGGCGTCCAGCAGTGACGTGCCAGGCCGCAGCCGCGCCAAAATGTTGAGATAACCCACGCCCATCCGGAGGCGCTGCGGCGTCATGAGTGAGTACTCGAAGTAGCGCGGCGTCCAGATGTCGGCCTGGCCAACGAATGGGAATGAAACGCCGGCGGGCAAAACGCCGACGATGACGTGCGGAGTGCCGTCCAGCGTGACAGTTTTACCAAGGATGTTGTGGTCGCCGCCCAAGCGGCCGCGCCAAAACGAATCGCTGATCACGACCACCGGTTTGCCTTCTGGACTGCCCTCCTCAGCGGTGAACGTGCGCCCAAGTTGAGGTTGCACGCCGAGCAGCGAGAAAAAGTTGGGAGAGACGCGCACAATCGGCGCCTGGAGCGGCTCGCCGTGTCCGGTGAGATTTGCATTGTCAGTGGTCCATACGGCTACCGATTGAAACGACCGGTTGCGGTCGCGCACCAGCTCATACCGCAACAGAGTACCGCCGAAGTCCTTGCTCTTGTCCCTGGCGTCCAGGGTCACCAGTTGCTGTGGGTCGCGGTAGGGGAACGGCCGCAACAGCAGCGCGTTAGTAACGGTGAAAATCGCCGTATTCGCGCCGATTCCCAAGGCAAGCGTGAGGATGGCCGCGAGCGAGAATCCGAAATTCTTCCTGAGCATGCGCGCGCCGAAATTCAGGTCCCGGAGGAGAGCTGGCATGATGAAGCAATTATAGGCCGAGAGGTTTGTGATCCTCACTCGCGGGCGGGACCGTCGCGGGCGGGACCGTCAGTTCGGCCAGCGCATACCATGCGCCGCGCTTCCCTATCTCCATCGCTTCTGCCAATGCCTCCGGCGGAAGCGCCGGGCGCGCTGCACCAGCCGGCATCCCCAGCGTGGTTCCATCGCTGCGCGTCAGGTAGCGTTTCACCGATTCGGCGCTGTAAACCGGAAAAAGCTCGGCGGTATCCAGCCCGGCTTCCGCGAAGAACTGCTTTTCCTCGCCGTCGGGAACTCCGAACATCCACCGCTCGCCCCACGCTTCCAGCATTTTGGAGGGCGAGAACTCGGGATACTTCGTCATGAATTCCAGCGCGCCGCGCGAAGCGTAATCCATCACCAGCGAGCTGCCAGGCGCGGACTGAGTGGCGATGCTGCGCAGTGTCTCGCGAACGCGTTCTTCGGGAAGATACATGCTGACGCCCTCCCAGATAAAGAACGTCTTCTCGGAGGCGCGGTAGCCGGCCTCACCGAGGACATCTCCCAGCTGCTCCGTATTGAAATCCACCGGCACATAGACGACGTTCTCAGGCGCGTGTCCTAACACCGCCTCCACGCGCTGCCGCTTGCGTGCCTGCGTGGGCCGTGAATCCACTTCAAACACGCGCTTGTCCCTGAGCAGTTCTTCAAAGCGGTACGCGCGCGTGTCGAAGCCTGCGCCCAGGATCACCACTTGCGTGGCTCCGCTGCGCAACGCCTGCTCCAGTTTCTCGTCGATGTAACGCGTGCGCACCTGCATCATCACAACGGTGCCCGCCACCTGAGGATCCCCTCTGGCCTCCTGATAATTGTCGAGCGCGCGGCCGAGCGGATGACCGTCGATCAGCTCCAATTCCTCGGGCCCCAACAAGCGTTCCGCCAGCCAGTCCGGATTGCGCACATTGGCGTCGGCCTCGCGAGCCCCAAAAGCGCGCCCAGCCGCCACCATGATGGAGGTGCGGGACGGCTTCGGCGGCGAACCTGGCTCCGGGGATGACGGCGGAGTTGAAGACATATGTCACATGCTATCGCGCCCTTCCGGCTAAGGCTACAATCGAGCACGTGCATGCAGAGGACAATCCAATTATCCGGTGCGAGAGAAACGACACCGGCGAATGGCTGGCGATCCACTCAATGAACGAAGCAGCCTTCGGGCGCCCGGACGAAGCTGAGTTAGTCGGCAACTTGCGCAGTGCTGGTGTAGTGCTCGTCTCTGTTGCGGCCGAGATCGAGAAGCGCATCGTCGGGCACATCCTGTTCAGCCGCATGTCGATTGAGACAGACAGCGGCGCCATCTCAGCAGCAGCGTTAGCGCCTGTGGCCGTGTTGCCCGAGTTTCAGCGTCAAGGTATTGGTGGACGACTGATCCTGCATGGCCTGGATTTGTTGCGAGGACAAGGTGAGGCGATCGTCATCGTTCTCGGACACCCGGATTATTATCCGCGCTTTGGCTTTTCCAGTGAGAAGGCGCGCTTACTCGAAAGCCCTTTTCCTCAGGATGCGTTCATGGCACTGGAACTCCGCCCCGGCGCCCTGGACGGCGTTCGGGGCAAGGTAAGATATCCAGCCGCGTTCGGGCTCTGATATTTTGCGGAAGCGAACGCCGGGGTTCGAGCCGGGCTGGGCTGCTTCGATCTTCTTGCATCCGATCGCCGTTCTCACTTGGCCGGCAGTGGCGCGGCGCCACCAAAGCTGCCAGCTCTGACGAGTGGGATCGCCCCGGCGACCACCTGCCCAATTGCAAACGGCAGCATTCCGTAGCTGCAAAATGCGATCGCTTGGCGGCGTGCCGCGCCTGGGGGGAACGAACCGGTGACAAAACTAACCGGAAAAAATATTCAGTCAGGGCACGATATTGCTTCCTTTTGCCTCCGTGAACATTCCGTACCGCGTGGCACAATACGGCCATGGGCCACCTACCGCCAAAGCTGAAATGACCTACATACCAAGAGCCCCAGGGTCATTTCCGGCATTCCCGCCGCCTTCTTCGGCCTGGCCTGTTATGGCGGCGCTCCAGCCAGCCTACCTCATTCCATTTCCACTCCCGATCACTACCGAGCCGATCACAATACAAGTGAACGTGCCGGCCAGCGGATCGCCGGTGCCGTTAGCAACCACTCCGACGGCGTGCTGCCGAATCTATGTGGTAGTTACCGCAGCCAGCACAGGACTCATCTTTCTTGGGGTGCCAGGCCTGGAACAGGCAAACGGCGTCAATGTCATGGCAGTGCTGGCAGCCTACACGTCTGCGGCCAACACGACGCAGGGGCAATGGGCTGCCTGGTGCGGATCAGATGAACAACTTGACCTCTCGGACTATGTCATCGATGCGGCCATCAGCGGCCAGGGGCTGAGCGTCACGTACTGGCCACGTTAGGATTACCCGCAACAGGAGTCCTCACCAAACCTCCGGTGGCTTCGGCAATTTCGCCATAAAGCAGCGGGGCCAGAAGCTTGCACTCTTCACACAGCTTCCGTTGATGACTGTCCACCACTTCCAAAATGATCTTCACTTGCTCTTGCTTGCCAAAATCATGGTCTCTTCGAGGATTGTGTTCGCAACACCACCAAGTTGTGATCGTCGCCAAGCATCTGCTCCTAAGGAGACTGCGAAACATTTGGGAGATCGGCCGGCTGCTTGCCGGAAGTCCTACCTTCATCCCGCGGTTCTGAAGGTCACGAGGAGCAGTATTTATACCACGAGCATTGCGGCAGCAGCCCCTGTCATTAACAGGAACGCAATCCATCCCAGGGTTCGTTCAGCCGCGGAGCTCACCTGGTCGCCCATCACCTTTCGGCTGCTGGTAATCAGAAGAATGAGCAGAATGAGTGGCGGGGCAAGCACTCCATTCGTGACCGCCGACCAAAACAGCATTTTTACGGCGTCGAGCCTCATATAATTGAGGGCGACTCCTAAAAGCATCGCCAGGCCAAGCACGCCATAGAACTTGCGCGCGCCGCGCGGCTTTTTTTCGAGCGATCCGCGCCAGGCGGCAGCTTCCGACAGCGCGTAGGCGCATGATCCAGCAAGGACGGGAACTCCGAGCATCCCTGTTCCGATCAATCCCAAAGTGAAAAGCAGATAAGCTGCTTTTCCAGCGAGCGGCCGAAGCGCGCCGGCAGCTTGCCGTGCCGTCTCAATGTGCACGATGCCGTGAGCATGCAAAGTCGCCGCCGTGGTGAGGATGATGAAAAACATGATGAAGTTCGAAGCGAACATGCCTGTTATAACGTCCACCCGCAAGCGCCGGAGTTGTTCAGCTGTTGCGCCTCTGCCCTGAGCGAGTGTCCTTCCCATTGCACGTTGTTCCTCCACTTCCTGCGATGCTTGCCAAAAAAAGAGGTAGGGCGAGATGGTGGTGCCAAGAACGCCCACCAGTACTTCCAGGTAGTCGTGCGACCAGACCGGATGGGGAAGCAGAGTTGCGAGCAATGCCTGCCGCCAGTCCACGCGCACGAAGAATGCAGTGATCACGTAAGCCAGCAGGACCAGCGTGGTCCACTTAAAGAAGCGCGCAATCTGGCGGTAGGACGACCAAAACAAAAAAGCGATAATAATCGCGGTGAAAAGCGGGGTCCACAGAAAGGCGCTCACCCCGGTGATCATCTGCGTAGCGCCCGCCATCCCGCCCAGGTCCGCGGCAATGTTGACGACGTTTGCGACGATCAAAAGAGCGCACGCGCCCCAGAGAACCCATTTGGAGTACTGCCGCCGGACAACGCCAGCCAAGCCCCGGCCAGTGACCATACCCAGCCGTCCGCACATCATTTGGACCGCTACCATGAGCGGAAAAGACAGAAGAACCGTCCAAAGTAAGCTGTAGCCGAAGGCGGCTCCGGTCATGGAGTAAGTGGAGACGCCCGACGGGTCGTCGTCGGCGCAACCAGTGATCAGCCCGGGGCCCAGATCGGCAAAAAACGATTCGAGGCGGTTCTGCTTTTTAAGTGGCCTGATTGTATTCAAATTGGTCGCGTTCAAGATGGTCTAGGGCGGGCCGGCGGCCGCGCTACCTGGTGCCTTTCGTTTTTACCGCCGATTCGTTGCCCACGGCCGCGGAGGCATACACCAGAATCTCTGCCTTTCCGTTGTTGCCGGTCTCGCCCGTTTTGCCGAGACCGAGGGTTCTGATGTGCGTATCATCCAATCGGAAATTCTTAGCCAGATAATCGCGGATTGCGGCAGCCCGGCCTTCGGAAGTAGCCTGGTCCTTATCCGTTTCGCCCTTCATCCCGGTGGATGCAACCACCACGGCCAAACCAAAGGAGTTCGATTGCAGATAGTCGCCGGCCTCCTTTAACGATTTCTCGTCTTTCAGTTTGGCTTGCTGATTGAACATCTTTTGGCCGTCATAGTCGAAGGTCTTCACCGGTGCGCCGGCCGGAAGATGGGAAATCGCGTTTTTTGTAAGATCCGAAATGTCTTCGTAACCGCGATTCTTAAAGAATCCGCGCAGCAAGAAGTTGTGTTTTAGGGCCTCCATATCCTCATCCAGCGCGGTCGCCCCGGCCGTGGCCTTTTGGTAAATCGTTTTGTCGTTGATGAGCGCGCCAACGGTTCCTTTGCCCTCATTGATCTTGGAGCTGATCGATTTCAGATTGCTCGCGGTTCCGTTGAGGTCTGTCACTGCGCCCTGGGCCGTATCCAGAAGCTGATCCGCCTTTTTCACCAGGTTCGATATGTCCAGAGGAGCTTGGCTCCCAATGGTGTCGCCATCCTTCAAGGAAGGGGCGCCATCGGAGCCGAATGTAATCTCGATGTACTTATCCCCAATCAAACCTTCAGACTTGATGGATGCGACAGAATCCTTCTTCAAGACATCGCGGGTAGCTTTGTCGAGGTCCATTGTCACCGTCACTTTACCGTCGGGCTGATTTGGAAGCTGGATGTGTTTTACGGTGCCTTGATGCAGTCCCCCCACCCGCACGTCGGCGCCGTCAGCGAGGCCGGCCACGTTCTGAAAGTCGGCTTTGAGGCGGTAGGTGGATTGGAAGAGGGATTCGCGGCTTCCAATGAGAAAGACACCGATCACCAGTGCGGAGAGTGCAGCGACAATGAACAAACCAAGCCGGAATGCTTGCGACATCAGGCCTCCCTAAGCGGCGTCCTTGAGGAATTGGACGACGAACGGATCGGAACTCTGTTCCAGTTGAGAAAAAGTCCCGTCAATGACGACCTTTCCTTGACGCAAGAGAACAAGGTGGTTGGCAATGGATTTCGCGCTGTGAATGTCGTGCGTCACGACAACCGACGTTAGATTTCGTTCCTTCTTGAGTTTCATGATGAGGTCGCCGATTTCGGCAGCGGTAATCGGATCGAGACCCGAGGTGGGCTCGTCGAAAAGCAGGATATCCGGATCGAGCGCCAGAGCTCTGGCAAGGCCGACTCGTTTTTGCATCCCGCCGGAAATGTCGGAAGGCATCTTGGTTAAGTCGCGCTCCATTCCTACGCTCGCCAGCAGCGCCCGGACTCGTTCCCGGCGCTCGGCTTCGGGTAGCGTGGTGTGCCGGCTGAAGGGAAAATCGACATTTTCCTCGACGGTTAACGAATCGTACAACGCGGCTTGCTGAAACAAGAACCCTATTTTCTTTCGAATTCCGTTCAAGCGGTTCAACTCAAGACCAGCAATCTCCTGCCCCTGAATCCGGATGGAGCCGGAGTCTGGCTGCTGCAACCCGACCATGAGTTTCAATAGAACGCTCTTGCCGGTGCCGCTTCTTCCGAGCACCACCACAGTTTGGCCGCGTTCCGCTGTGAGATGTATGCCGTTCAGAACCTTCTGGGAGCCGAAGGATTTATGCAGATCGCTTACAACCAGGGCCAGCGGACTCGCGCTCTGGCCGGCCTCGTACACGATCGGTTTTTCGCTGGCAGTCATGACGGGAAAAATACCTCGATGACTCGAACCAGGATCACGTCGGCAAGGATGATGAACAGCGACGAAAGCACGACGGAGCTGGTGGCGGATCGGCCGACGCCCGCCGTGCCTCCCCGCGTACGCATCCCTTGGAAACAGGAAACGAAGCCAATGATTAAACCGAACACTGCGGTTTTGAAGGTAGGCGGGAGGAAATCGCTAAGTGCCGCGTCCTTCAGGCCGCTATGCAGAAAGAACCGAAATGTGATGGGCTCGCGCAAGGTTGACGAGATCCATCCAAGAAATATGCCGGCGGCGTCCGCCGAAACGGTCAGCAACGGCAGCATGATCAAACATGCCAGGACACGAGTAGAGGCGAGAAACTTATAAGGGTCTACAGCCGAGACTTCCATGGCGTCGATCTGCTCGGTGACTCGCATGGACCCCAGTTCGGCTCCGATGCCGGCACCCACTCGGCCACTCACGATCAATGCCGTAATAACCGGGCCGCTCTCCTTAATAATGGAGAATACGATTACCGCGGGAAGCATAGCCTTCGCTCCGAATCGGACCAGACTATCGCGGGTCTGCAGCGACAGCACCACGCCCGTGGCGGCGCCGGCGAGGGCCGCCAGTGGCAAGGATTTCGATCCAATCGAATCCATTTGGCGGATAAATTCGCGGCCCTCCCAAGGCCGGCTGAAGCTCGCTCGTGCGACACGGGCGCAAAACAGCCCCAATTCGCCGAACCATTCGAAAAAGGTTTCAAAGAGGCGTTGCACGTCTTTTAGGAGGTTGCCAGCCACACCAATACCGCCGGTCAAAGCATTTGCCCGTCAAGGGCCAAAGTAAAGAACCCATAATTCTGGGCCTTTAGCGCAGGCCGGCAGGCACGTGACGCGCAATTCTTACCTAAGCATGTTTAAAAGTAAAGATGATGACTAATGTGCGCGGCGAGCACGCGTATGGGCAGCCTTCTCGGCGGCGCGCTCGCGTCTGACTGCTCCCCTTGTTCGCGCAGCGTTTTGAGGAACTCGCGCAAAACGGAGCGCGGCGCGAAATGTTTCCTAACTTGTTTTGTGGCGCACGCCGCACCCTTTGCGCTTGTGAGCCGCCTGGCTACGGCTGTTTGTCCCGGCCTTGGGCGCTCGCACGGGCCTGGCGCGAGGCTGGCTGGCGAATTCAGTCCAGCACTCGTTAGTTTCCGCCGGTGCTCGCGGGCGGCCCCGACGTCATCTTCTTGCCGCCGGTCCAGGTGATTTCGCGGGAATGCGCAAAGTTCGATCCGTCGCGCGCCCGCCACCCGAACACCGTAACCGTATCTCCGATTTTCATCGTGTCCCGCGTCCATCCCTGCCGTCGCAGCATATTGGGTGGAAAGCCTTCAAATTTCCAGTGGACCAGATTGCCCGAGTCGTCCTTAACGTCCAGGTAGAAATGAATGTGAGGGTTCTCCCAATCCACCTTGGTAACAACGCCACTCACGGTAACCGGTTTGGTGTCGTCATATTCCGCCCCGAAGGAATGGTGCGCGAATGCGGGCGCTGAAATCAGCAGTCCGAGGGCAGCAGCTAGGAAGTGAGTTCGCATAAAAAACACCTGCGGTACATTATATATCTCAGTTTGCGGCTTTTGCCGCGCGAAGCGAAAACACCTGCTCGGCGTTGGTTTGGTAGAGCATCTTTTTCGCGGCGTCATCAATCGGAAGACCGTCGGTGACCTTCACTTCTTCCGGCACGAACTGGTAAGGATAATCCATCGCGTAAAGCACGCGATCAACACCCAGCACGGATTGCGCGTATAGAATCGGTGGCTCCCAGGCCATGCCGCTGGTGGTGACGTACATGTTCTCTTTGATGTAATCGCTCGGCTTCTTCTGCAACTTTTGCACGGATGCATAGCGATTGGCCTTCACCATGGCGGCGTGCATGAAATCGATTCGAAACAGCCAGTACGGCAGCCCTTCCCCCAAATGCCCGGCGACGATGCGAAGCTTGGGGAATCGATCGAAGACGCCCGCGACGATGATGCGCAGCAGGTGTAGCCCCGTTTCCACTGCGAAGCCGAAGATGGCGCCGTCCAGGCCGCGTTCGATGAAGGGACCGATCATAGACGTCGGCGGCGTAGTGGGATGAATGTAGACGGGCACGTTCAGGGCTTCGGCAGCCTCGAAGATGGCCCAAAATTTCGGATCGTCCAGATATTCTCCGCGCGTGTGGCTGTTCACAATGGCGCCCTTCAGACCAAGCTGGCGCACGCCGCGTTCCAGTTCTTTGGCCGCGCCGGCTGGATCTTGCGGAGCGATAGCGGCCAGGCCGGAAAATCGATCGGGATGCTTGCGAATGGCCTCGGCCAGTTGATCGTTGAACGATCGCGCCAAAGCCGTGGCTTCGGGTGCATCGAAAACTTGTACGCCGGGCGCGGTCAGCGATAGGATCTGCATCGCGATGCCGGCGTCGTCCATGTCGCGCAGGCGCCGCTCGCCGATGTCCTGGATGCGTTCGGCAAGCGCCGTCGCGCGGGGACTCGCGCCCGAATAAAATCCCCACAGGCTGCGAAAACCGGGATCGTCGTAGCCGTCTTCCAGCAGCTTGCGATAGCGCGCCACCAGTTCCGGTGGGGCGAACGCTTCCTCGGTGGCAATCCGCAGATAATCGGGGTCTTTGGTCATCACAATCACGCTTCCATCATCACAATCACGCTTCCGAGACGAACTTGGTCACCAGGCAAGCCTCCAGGCCTTCCATGCCTTCTTCGCTTCCGTGCCCGCTTTCCTTGATGCCGCCGAACGGAGAATCGCGCACGGAAATAAGATAGCTGTTGATGCCCACCAGTCCCGCTTCCAGCTGGTCGGCCAGCAAATTCACGGTTCGGTTCGATCGCGTGAAAGCATAAGCCGCCAAGCCGTAAGGCAAGCGATTCGCTTGTTTGATCACGTCGCCGAAGTCTGAAAAAGGATTGATGATCGCGACCGGCCCGAACGGTTCCTCATTCATGATGCGCGCTTCGTTCGGCACTTCCGACAGCACGGTGGGCTCCCAGAAATATCCGGGTCCCGGAATGCGCGACCCGCCGGCATCGAAATTCGCGCCGTGTTTCTTCGCGTCTCCGAGCAGTTCCTCCATCGCGTTCAAACGCAGGGAATGCGCGAGCGGCCCCATTTTATTGGTTTCCACCAGCCCGTCCCCCACCATCCACGAACTGGCGCGCGCCGCGAATCCATCCACGAACCGCTGGTATATTTTCTCGTGCACGTAATAACGGGTCGGCGAAACACACACCTGTCCGGCATTGCGGAACTTCCAGGTCGCGGATTGATCGAGAACATTTTCGACCTCGATGTCGTCGAATACGATCACCGGCGCATGGCCGCCCAATTCCATGGTGGTCCGCTTCATGCCATCCGCCGCCAGCTTCATCAGTTGCTTGCCCACGCGCGTGGATCCGGTGAACGAAACTTTGCGAATCACCGGCGACGCGAGAAGGTGCGTAGATATCTGCGACGGCACGCCGAAGACGATCGACAGCACACCCTTCGGCAATCCGGCGTCCATCAACGCGCGAGCCACTTCCAGCGCCGACGCCGGCGTTTGTTCGGCCGGCTTCATGATGCAAGGACATCCCGCCCCCAGGGCCGCACCTAACTTGCGGCAGGGATTGCCCACCGGAAAGTTCCACGGAGCGAAGGCGGCTACGGGACCCACCGGCTCACGCAGCACCGTCATCCTTACTCCCGGCGTTCGTTGCGGCAGCACGCGGCCGTAAGACCTGCGGCCCTCTTCGGCGTACCATTCCAGGATGTCGGCCGAGCCATGCGTCTCCAGCCGCGTTTCGTGAATGGTTTTGCCTTCTTCGATGGTGGCGATGCGCGCGATGTGATCGGCGCGCTCGTGCATCAGGTCCGCCGCGCGCTTCAAAATCTTGCCGCGCTCCTGTGGCGACATTCCGCGCCACACTGGATACGCTTGCTCGGCCGCATCCAATGCGCGGTCCAGGTCGGCCTTCGAAGCGTGGGGCAGCACTCCAATGCATTCCCCCGTGGCCGGATTCATCACCGGTTCGTGCTCCCGCCCGTCATTCCGGCTGTGTGGCGGGGTCCATTCGCCGCCAATGAGAAGTTTCAGATCCGCATATTGCTGAGACATGTTTATCGCTTGCTCATTATATGGTATAAGCACAGAGGATCTTTGTTGCATGCAGCGGGAGAGGAGCGCCGGAACGATGAAGAAAACAGCATTCTATGGATGGAAGCTGCTGGCGGCGTTCTGGTTCATTTACCTCGTCAACCTCGGATTCCCCACCTACGGCCAAAGCGTCATCAACGCCTACATGGCGAAGGGCCTGCATCTGGACCGCACCATGCTGGGCCTGGCCTTCTCGCTGTACATGCTGATGGTCGGGCTGCCCGGACCCGCCGTCGCGGCGCTGGTGAATCGGATCGGTGTCCGAAAAACTCTGCTGATCGGAAGCTGCTCAGCGATGCTGGGCGCGCTCTCCATGGCCCTGTTCGTTCACACCGGCTGGCAAGCGGTGATCTCCTTCGGAATCCTGATCGGGTTCGGATCCTGCGCGGGCGGCGCCATCGCCGAGCAGCAGGGAATCGCACAGTGGTTCGTTCGCAAACGCGCGCTCGCGCTGTCGCTCATGTACAGCGGCGGCGGCATCGGGGGATTCATTCTGCCTCCGATTCTCGATCGCGTGATCTCGCGTTCGCATGGAAATTGGCGCAACGGATGGTGGATTTTTCTCGCGCTCGCCGCGATCGGCGGAGCTTTCGTCCTTTTCTTCGTAAAGGAGAAGCCGGCGGATATGGGTCAGTTGCCGGATGGCGGCGCCGGTCCCGATCTGGCGCCCGGGCAAAAGCCGCCGAAGGGCGTATTCGTCACCACCGAAGCCTGGACCTTCAAAGAAGCGATCTTCTCGCGCGCGTTTATCCTGATGCTGCTCTCGTCGGTGGGAATTAGCTGCGGATTTACGCTGATCCAGGGCCACGGCGTGGTGCACTTGCGGGATTTGGGACATTCGTCGTCCGAAGCCGCGATGGCCATGTCGATCCTTGCTATCTCGACCCTGGTAGGCAAGCTGCTCGCCAGCTTTGGCGACCGCATTGAACCGCGTTACATATGGTCTGGCGCGATGGTGGCGTTTGGGCTCGGAATGGTTCTGGTAGTGCACGCCACCAGCGCGGCCGACCTTTATCCATTCCCTATCCTGCTCGGGTTCGGGTGGGGCGCGACGTTGGTATCCATGATGGGCACGCCCATGAATTATTTCGGGCTGAAAGCCTATCCCGCCGTAATCGGCTTATGGCTCGCGATACAGACCGGCATCGGATCGGTGGCTCCCTTCGTCGCCGGCTACGTCTTCGACAAATTCGGAAGCTACACGCCGGTTTTTTATTCCATCGCAGGATTGTGCTTCGCCGGATCGCTGCTATTATTGCTCGCCACGCCGCCGCGGCGAAAGGTCGGCGAGGCGGTCGGTGCAGCCACCCATACGGCGCTAGGACAATCCCCCGCGCGGGCGTAGCTGAAAATGGAACAATTCAAACCAGGCGATCTGTGCCCCCGATCGGGAATTTATGATGTCGTCCATGACGGTGTTCATCAGGACAAGCATCCGGTAACGATGGTGAAGGGCGAGACGTTTCCTTCCTGCAAACATTGCGGCGACCATCCGCGATTCACCCTCGTCACCGCGGCCCATCACGCGCCCAATCACGAGCATTTCAAGCAATGACGGCGGACAGGTAGTCCCAATACTGGACACCGGAGCCGTTCGCGACGCTGTCTATCTCATTCTTCCCGCGTGGGAAGCCGTTTGGAAATCCGGCTGCACCTGATCTGGGGTCATGCGAAAAGATCTGGTTTACGCATTCCGCGCGCTCCTCAAGAGCCCGGCATTCACGGCACTGGCCTTGGTATCGCTGGCGCTCGGAATCGGCGCAAACACCGCGATCTTCAGCGTGATCAACGCCACGCTACTGCATCCGGTTCCTTATCCCGATGCCGGCCGCCTGGTTCTGCTCTACACCAAGGAGCCCAACTTCGATCTTCGCGACTTCCCGGTTTCCGGCCCGGACTTTATGGATTGGCGCGATCAAAACACGGTCTTCAGCTCGATGGCCGCAATTCAAGTGCGTTCCGTGAATCTCACACTGCAAGGAGTGCCGGACCGCGTTTTCGCCGCGCGCGTGACCAGCAATTGGTTCAGCACGTTGGGATTGAATCCAGTGCTTGGGCGAGCCTTCACCCCCGCCGAGGACAAGCTGGGCGGCAGCGTAGCCGTGATCAGCGATGGTCTATGGAATCGCCGTTTCGGCAGAAATCGCAACGTACTCGGCAAGCCGATCACCATTGATGGCGCCACTCACACCATCGTCGGTGTCATGCCGCCCGATCCTACCTTCGGCCAGTTGGACGTTTGGCGGCCGCTCACGTTCACCGAAGATCCCTGGATGAAAGGCCGCGGCTCCCATAACTTCGGCGTTGTCGGCAGGCTCAAGCCGGGCGTCTCCCTCGCCCAGGCGCAGGCTCAAATGAGCGCCGTCGCGCGGCAGCTTGCGGCGCAATACCCACAGGAGGACGCCGGCGTCGGCATCACCCTTTCGCCGCTCGCCGAACATGCGGTGGAGAACATTCGCCCGGCGTTGCTGATTTTGCTCGGCGCCGTCTGTCTGGTGCTGCTGATTGCGTGCGGGAACGCAGCCAATCTGCTGCTCGCTCGCGTGAACGGACGGCGGCGCGAGATCGCGATTCGCGAAGCGCTGGGAGCCAACCGGTGGCAACTGGTCCGCTTGATGCTCGCCGAGAGTCTGCTACTTTCGTTGACCGCGGGAGTAGCAGGCTGGCTGCTGGCGTCCTGGGGCGTCGAGGCCCTGAAACATTTGATTCCCGAACATGTCCTGCCCAACTCTGCCCTCCTATCGGTAAACGGCGCAGTCCTGGGCTTCGTGCTCTGCGTTTCTGTTTTGTGCAGCCTAGTTTTTGGCGCGGGACCAGCACTGGCGGCCGCGCGGCAGAACGCAAACGAGAACTTGAAAGAAGGAGGACGAAGCGCGACTTCCGGCGTCGCACGGCAGCGCATCCGATGGGTGCTCGCGGCCGGTGAAATCGCATTGTCCCTCATGCTGTTGATCGGCGCGGGCCTGCTGCTGAAAAGCCTGTGGCATCTCGTCCAGGCCGATCCAGGCTTTCGCGCCGATGGATTGCTGACGGCTGCGATCGTGCCCACGGCTCCCTTCGATCCCAAAGCCTGGAAAGCCGATGTCCCGGTTTACGGCCAGATCATCGAACGCGTTACTGCATTGCCCGGCGTCGAACAAGCGGCCTTCGCATCCAGCCTGCCGCTCGAGGGACTCAATGAATACGACGGGTTCGAAATTGAAGGACGGCCACAACATCATCTATTGGACTTTCCCACCGGCGACAAGACCATCGTGACTCCTCAATACTTCGCGACGATGAAAATTCCTGTGTTGGCCGGCCGGAGCTTGAGCGCCGCCGATACAGCAGACACGCAAAAGGTCGCGATGATCGACCAGGCTGCGGCGCGCGCGTTTTGGCCGCACGAGAATCCGATCGGAAAGCGGATCCATTTCTACGACGGCTTGGGGCACGCGGATCCGTGGCTCACCATCGTTGGGATCGCTGGTTCCGTGAAGCATGTTTCCATCACTGCCGCGCCGACGCCTACTGTGTATCTGCCCCTCGATCAATTCGCTTATCCCGGTATGGAGTTGGTGGTTCGCACCCAGCGCGATCCCGCGCAGCTGGCGGGCGCAGTGCGAACGGCCATTCACGGCGTTCGTCCGGACCTTCCCGTGGTGGGCCTGCGGCCCGCGCAAGAGATCGTCAACGACGCCACTTGGCGGCAGCGTTTTTCCGCGCAACTCATCGGCCTGTTCGCCGGCCTCGCCCTGGTGATGGCTGTGGTAGGAGCTTACGGGGTCATCCTCTACTCGGTGTCGCAGCGGTTGAACGAATTCGGGATTCGAATTGCCTTGGGTGCTTCGCGTGGTGATATTCTCGCGATGGTCCTCCGCGAAGGCCTGGTGATCGCCGGATCGGGCATCGCGCTTGGTTTGATCGCCGCGGCAGCCCTGGGGCACGCGCTCCAGACCTTGCTCTTTGAGGTACGCGCGATTGATGTCACGACGTTTGCCGGTTGCGCGCTCTTGATGTTTGCCACTGCCCTGGTCGCAAGTTACTTACCTGCCCGCCGCGCCACCAAGGTGGACCCCATGGCAGCGTTGCGCTGCGATTAGACATAAAGCATTCTTAACTCATAGGTAACTGCATCTACCGAAACCTCCCTCTCTAGACATCGGTCTAAAGAGCATGAGGTTATTACAGATGAACAAATTCGCTCTCGTAAGTTGTGTTGGTCTTTTATCTTTGGGAACTTTGAGCGCGCAAGAAGTATCTCGCTTCGCGTTTGATCTTGGCGGAGGTTTCACGCAGCCAGTCGGCAACACCGGAAGGTACTTGAACGATGGTTGGAATGTCCAAGGCGGCGCAGGCATCAATTTCTCGAACTACTTTGGGGCGCTGGTGCAGCTCGACTTTAATTCGCTGGGCATGAACGGAGCGGCATTGGGCACGAGTGGTTTCCCAGGCGGCGATGTTCATATTTTTTCCGCAACCGTCGATCCGATCGTGCATTTAACGCCCAGGAGTCACTTTGATCTTTACGCCATCGGTGGCGGCGGCCTGTATCACTGGTACCAACAATTCTCCGCGCCCACTGGGGTCGTATCGAACTCCTTCGCAGGCTCCTTCCCGCTCGTAATTCCGTCTGTCGGAGACCAGTATTCAGTAAATAAGCCAGGCTGGAATGCGGGCATGGGCGTAGCGCTCGGCACTAAGTGGCACGGCAAAGTTTTCGCCGAAGCTCGCTACGTGCACATCTTTCTAAATAATGGCGAGCGCGGCGACTATATACCGGTTACCTTCGGTTTTCGCTGGTAGTTACTCGCCTACGAACCCGGCGAATAGTAACCGTGACGGTAATAGACGCGTAAGTCGTGTATTTCTGCGCGCGGAGTTACTCGAACGTTAATAACCCGGTACTTTCCATCGCGCTCGGTTTTCAGCGGCGAGTAGCCCAACAGATACTGATTGCGGAGCTGGTTGCCAATCCGGGCGCTGATGGAAGGAAGGTCGTTCAAGCTAATGACCGGATATTCCCGGCCTCCCGTTTGGTCAGCCAGCTCTTCGAGAAGCTTGGGGCCGTTTTGTTCCTCCAGCGAATGCTTGAGCGTGTCCGCTGGATCGAAGATGCCCATCGCGTAAACCTGCAGGTCTGACTCGAGCATCGCGTTCTTGATCTCGCGCTCGGTATGCCGGCTGCGATTGTCTCCGCCGTCGGAAACAATGACCAGCGCTTTGCGGATGTTCTGCGCGTGCTTCATTTCGCCCATCCCCATGCGAATCGCGTCCAGCAGCGCGGTGCGTCCAAAGGGCTTGGCATGCGCGATCCGATCGTAGACCTCGTCCGCATTCGAAGTGAACGGCACCGTTAATTTTGGCCGGTCGCTAAATTCAACCAGAAAGAACTCGTCCTGCGGATTGGAAGTCTTGAAAAACGCTTCCGCCGCTTCGGTGGCCTTCTTGATCTTATTCCGCATACTGCCGCTGATGTCGAACAGCAGCCCGATGGACAACGGCGCGTCTTCCCGGGAGAAATTGGTAATTGGTTGCTCCACGCCGTCTTCAAAGACCCGGAAGTCTTCCTTGTGCAGATTGGTGATGGGAGTGCCCAAAACATTGGTCACCTGGGCCGGCACCAGGACCAGCGCGGAATCCACGCGGATGTCAGCTTTCGGAAAGATGGTTTGGCCAGTGGAAACCGCTGGCCGGAAACGGGGAAGAATGGAAACCGCGGTATCGACGCCGGACGCCTGGAACGCCCAACAGGGGGAGCACGCAACAACGGCAACAGCGAGGCACGCCGCGTACTGATGAGTGCGAGCCATTGGCAGATTGTATCCCAATCGACGGCGGCCCGCGCAATCGCCCGTCCACAGCTTTTGTACTAGCCAGGCTACCGTGCAACCTTTCCGGTTGGTCCTTTGATAACCTTATCGGTACGTGAGGCTGTTCTTCGCGATTCTATTGCTGGCCGGAAGCGCCGCCGCTCAGGACTTCGTCAATATCCGGATTGAGAAGGTCGCCACCGGCTACGCTTTCGCTGAGGGTCCCGCGTGGTCGCCCCTGGATTACCTGGTCTTCAGTGACATCCCAAACAATAAGCTGCTGCAGTTTATGGCCGGCGCCGTTGCCAGCGTTTTTCGGGAAAATTCCAATGGAGCTGCCGGCAATCGATTCGACGCGCAGGGCCGCCTTTACACGTGCGAAACTCATGCGCGGCGCGTAACGCGCACCGACAAGAAAGGCAAGGTGGAGGTCTTGGCCGAACGCTGGCAGGGCAAGCGGCTCAATGCGCCGAACGACCTGGCGGTTCGCAAGGAGGGCGATGTTTATTTTACCGATCCGGCCTTCGGAAACCAGCTAGACAGCCGCGAGCTCGACTTTTTCGGCGTCTATCACATCTCCCGCAAAGGCGAATTGGAAGTAATTGCCAAACCCAAAGGGCGCCCCAATGGCATCGCGCTGGCGCCGGATGGCCGGACGCTTTACGTGACCAACTCCGACGAACGCAATGTGCGCGCCTACGATTTGAGCAAGAACGGCGAAGCATCGAACGAACGCACCTTGATCTCAGGAATCGAAGGCGTGCCCGGCGGGATATGCGTCGACGAAAAAGGCGATCTCTATGTTGCCGCCAATCAGATCCAGGTGTTTTCGCCGGATGGCAAAGTGCTTGGAAAAATTGCTACCGAAGAGACTCCATCCAACTGCACCTTCGGAGATCCAGACTTGGGATCGCTCTACATCACTGCGCGGACCACGCTCTACCGGGCGCGCTTGGACGTGAAAGGGATCCCGTATTAACCCAGCTGTTATGAACCAGGACAGCCGCCGTTATCCCTCCCGCCCGTTCCTCGGAGTGGGTGCGTTGATTTTTGAAGACGGAAAGATTCTGCTGGTCGAGCGCGGCAAGGAACCGCTGAAGGGTTACTGGTCCCTGCCCGGCGGCATTGTCGAAACCGGTGAGAAGCTGGAAGAAGGCATTCGCCGCGAGGTGGCCGAAGAGACCGGGCTGGATGTCGAGCCGTATTTCATGTTTGAAATCTTCGAGCGGATCATGCCGGATACTGATGGGAAACCCGAATATCACTATGTTTTGATCGACTATTTGTGCCGCCGTTTGAGCGGACAACCGGCCCCCGCCAGCGACGCCAGCCGCGTGGAATGGGTGGCGGAAAAGAACCTTCGCCAGTATCGCCTTACTGAGGGCACACTGGCCGTGATTGAGAGAGCCTTTGCAAAACTTCAGCGCTGATTTATTGGAATTCGAGCCGCTGCGCGAACTGCTGGGGCGCTATGTCGGCAGCCCGCTCGGCCGCGCCGAATTGGAAAAACTGGCGCCGCAAACGGATCGCGCCGCGCTCGAAAGCGCCCTGGCGGACGTGGCCGAAGCCATCGCTTACCAGGGCGCCTCGCGGCAGCCGCAAGCAGCCGCTCGGGGCTCCGCGATTCGGCTGCGGTTCAATTCCATTCCCGATGTCGCGTCCGCGCTCACCATCCTTCGCATCGAAGGCGCCATGCTCGAGCCCAAGCAGATTCTGGAGCTGGCGCGGCTGATCGAAGAGGCCGGCGAAATCCGCGCCGCGCTGAATCTGGCGGGGGAAAAGTATCCGTGCCTGGCGGCTCAAATGGAGGCAACCGCCGATCCTCGCCCCATTCTGCGCGATGTGCGCGGCAAGATTCTTCCCGATGGCGCGGTGGCCGACGACGCGAGCGTGGCTCTGAATCGTCTGCGCCGCGACATCGAACGGCAGCAAAGGCAAATCCAGGCATCGCTGGAGCGATTCTTGCGTACCCATCGCGACGACGGCACGCTGCAAGAGGAGTTCATCACGCTGCGGAACGATCGCTTCGTGGTCCCGGTCGTCGCCGGGCAGCAGCGCAAGGTCTACGGCGTGATTCATGGCGCCAGCAGCAGCGGGCACACGCTGTTTGTGGAGCCGCTCGAAACCATCGATCTGAATAATGAGCTGGTGCGTTTGCGCGAGGAAGAACAGCGCGAGGTGGCGCGCATACTGCGCGAGCTGACCGAAGTCCTGCGGACGAATGGGCCGCAGATCCAAGCCCTGGTGGCTGCGATCGGCCGGTTGGATCTGCTGTTCGCGAAGGCCGAGTTCGCATCGGATTTCGATTGCGTCATTCCCCGCTTCAGCGCGGAGAAGGATCGCCGGCTCGTGCTCAAAGACGCGCGGCATCCATTGCTCCAAGACGTGCTGCGGCGTCAGACGAAGCCGATCCTTCCTATTTCGCTCGCGCTGGACGAGAAGCAACGCACACTGCTGATCAGCGGGCCGAACACCGGTGGCAAAACAGTTTCGATGAAGACCGTGGGGCTGCTGGCGTTGATGGCGCAGGCCGCCATTCCGGTGCCGGCCGTGGAGGCGGAGTTTCCGCTGTTTGAGCAGGTGCTGGCCGAAATCGGCGACCAGCAGTCGATTCAGGAAAGCCTCAGCAGTTTCTCCTCTCATATCGCCCACGTGCGCGAGATGCTGGAAACCGTCACGCCGCAGTCGCTGGTGCTGCTGGACGAACTGGGCCGCGCGACGGATCCGGAAGAAGGCGGGCCGCTGGGAGTCGCCATTCTCGAATCCTTCCGCGCCCACGGTGCGTTCACCTTCGCATCCACTCATCTGCTGGCGCTCAAGATCTATGGCGCCACCACGGAAGGCGTCGTGAATGCTTCCATGGGCTTCGACGAAAAAACGCTGCAGCCCACTTATGTTTTGCAGTTAGGCGCGCCTGGCAAATCGGCGGGCCTCGCCATCGCCAGCCGCCTGGGCCTTTCCGAAGACCTGATTGCCCGGGCGCGCCAGCGCATGTCCACCAGCGAGCGCGATATCGCGGTTTTTCTCAACGAATTGCACCAGCGGCTGCGCAGAACCGCCGTCGAAGAACAGGATCTGCGTGCGCAGCGTCAGGCCTTGGAGGCACGCGAGCAGACCCTGGCCGCCGAATTCGAACAGCGCGAAAAGGCGAAATTCAAAGAATTAGACGAGCGGTTGCGTTCGGCGCTGGCCGAATTCGAAGCGCACAGCCAGGAGACCATCCAGAAGGTTCTGGCGGGAGCCGAGCAGCGCAAAGCAGCCGAGCAGGCCGAGCGCCGCATGGCGAAGTCCAAACGCGAATTCGAAGAGCAGGCGCGAGTGGCGGTGTTTGGAGAAGTGCCGGCGCAGCAGCAGCGGTTCATTCCCATCGAAGAAGGCGCGCGAGTGCGGATGAAGGGCGTTCGCGAACCGGCGCGGGTTCTCCGCAAGCTTTCCGGCGGGGTGCTTGAAGTAGAAGCGGGCTTGATGCGGATGAAGATCACCACCGACGATGTCGAGGAAGTTTTGCCCGCTGCGTCCGACAACACGCGATTGCCGAAAAATGTTTCGTTCGAACCGGCGCGGCGCGAGCCGGGTCCGCGCTGGGACGTCACTTATCGCGAAATCAACGTAATTGGAAAGCGCGCGGAAGAAGCTCGCGAAGAAGTGGACAAATTCCTGGATACGGCTTCCATGGCCTCCGTGGATCGTGTGCGCATCGTGCACGGGCACGGCATGGGAATTTTGAAAAAAGTGATTGGTGAATTATTGGCGACAAATCCACACGTCGAAAAGTACTATCCAGCCACGCCCGCCGAGGGCGGAACGGGCGCAACCGTGGTGGAGTTAAAATAGCTTATATGGCACTCCCGGTGAGTCCTCTCACCATCGACGATTTTGAGCGTCTTCCGGACGAGCTGGCCTACTACCATGAATTGGTCGATGGGGAACTAATCGACGTGTCAGGCAATACCGCCAATCACAACGCTCTTCGGGACCTGCTGATCGCGTTGCTTTTGTTCT
Source organism: Bryobacterales bacterium (assembly GCA_963713415.1). GTDB lineage: Bacteria > Acidobacteriota > Terriglobia > Bryobacterales > Bryobacteraceae > Palsa-89. The sequence goes on from CAVQLV010000006.1 coordinate 158,022, forward strand.
ATGTCAAAGAACACAAACTCGGCAGAGTGCTCAGTGAACAGGAGTATCAGTTTGAAAAGAACGCCCATGGGCCGGATGTGACATTCCTGGGACCTGAAAAAACAAAGCTGCTGCAAGGAAACCTGCGAGTTCAGCGATTTGTTCCGGATCTGGCGATTGAGATTGTCTCGGAAAACGACACGTTTAAGACTCTTCTCAAGAAAGCAGACCGGTATCGAAAATGCGGTACCAAGGAAGCCTGGATTCTCGATACAGATTCGCGGCGAGCTTTCGTTCTTTCCGATGACCGCGAAGCCATTCTCGATGAAAATGGAATTTTCGAATCGAGTTTGATTCCCGGCTTCTCCATCCGCATCGGCAATCTGTTCGCACAGTTATGACGCTCACCCAGCAGCAGGAATTCGCCGCGCTGGTGGAGCACGCCAAGCTCGCCGGACAGGCCCGCGATTGGCATGGCGCACGGCAGGCCTGGGTGAAGGCGCTGGAGTTGCTTCCGCCGGATTCCGAAGAATACCGCCTCACCAAGACCCGCATCGAAAACATCGACCTGCAGCTTTCCGAGGCCAATGTCTGGAAGAAGCGCTTCGCCAAACTCGGCCCGATTGGAACCTTCCTGGTGGTTGCATTCTCGAAAGGCAAGCTGTTGCTGCTGGGCCTGACAAAAATCAGCACGCTCGCCAGCATGCTGGCCTTCTTCGCGGTCTATTGGTCGCTGTTCGGCTGGCGATTCGCGCTCGGCTTCGTAATTTGCATCTATATCCACGAAATGGGTCACGTAATGGCGCTGCGCAAGTATAATATTGCGGCCAGCGCGCCGATGTTTATTCCATTTTTCGGCGCATTCGTGCGAATGAAGCAGTATCCAGGCAACGTGGGCGAGGACGCGCGTGTGGGTTTGGCGGGTCCTATCTGGGGATTGGGTTCGGCGGTGGCGGCGTGGCTCGCCGCCATCACCACCGGGCTTCCGGTCTGGTATGCCATCGCGAACACCGCCGCCTGGCTGAACTTGTTTAACCTCATTCCAATTTGGCAGTTGGATGGCGGCCGAGGCTTCCGCACGCTTACCCGGAAACAACGCGGCATGGCGGCCGGCGTGGCCATCGCCATGTGGGCCTTGACTCACCAGACCATCCTCATTCTGATTGCGATAGGCGCGGGCTACCGTCTGTTCAGCCGCGACTACCCAGCCGAAGACGATAACGTCATCCTGATGCAGTACGCGGGCCTGATTGTGTTGCTATCGCTGTTGGCGGCGATGACCGGCCGCAGCTTCGGTCCGTCCTTCTAGCTCTTCTTCTGCAAATAATAGTGCACCGCGGGCGTCACGATCAGAGAGAGCACCATCGACGCCGCGATCCCGCCAATCACCGCGATCGCCAGCGGCTGTAGCATCTGCGATCCGGCGCCAAATGCAAGCGCCAGCGGGATCATGCCGGCCGTAGTCGCCAGAGCCGTCATCAGAATCGGACGAAGACGGCGCTCGCCTGCCAGAATCATCGCTTGCTCCGGCGCGGCGCCCTCGGCGCGAAACTTCTGGTCGGCATCCAACAACAGAATGCCGTTTTTTGCGACGATGCCCACTACCATAATCAATCCCATGAACGAGGAAATGTTGAACGTGGTCCCCGTGATCAGCAGAGCCAGGAATACGCCTGACGTAGAGAGCAACGCCGAGGACAGAATTGCCAGCGGAGCGCCGAAGTTGCCGAACTCGAATAGCAACACGGTGAACACCAGCAGCACCGCCAAGATCAAAACCACCGCCAGATCGTGGAACGAGCTCTGCTGCTCCTCGTAACCGCCGCCGTAGACGATGCGGATGCTGGAAGGAATATTGAGATCCCTCACCGTTTTTTGCACCGCCTGAATTCCCGCTCCCAGGTTTAATCCCTCCAGCCGCGCCGTCACCGCCAGCATGCGCTGCAGATTTTCCCGCAGTATCTCCGTTTGTCCTGGTATTTCCTGGACCGTGGCAAGCGAACCCAATGTAGCCCGGCTGCCGTTCTGGCTCGAAAGTAAAGTATTCCGGATTGCTTCCACCGACGCGCGTGTGTATTCGGGAAAGCGAATGCGGATGGTGTAAGCGCGGCCATTGACCACCACTGGCGCCGACGCAGGCTCGCCTTGCAGAATCGCGCTGGTATCCAGTTCCACTTCGTCGGGCGAAAATCCGGAGCGAGCGGCCACCGTGGGATCGACGTGAAACTCCATGGCGGGTCCGCTGATGGTGTTTTCCACGCCGTTCTGAATGTCCACCACACCCTTGATCTTTTTGATGGCGTCGGCCACGCGCGGGCCCCACTGCCGCAGCAGATCCGCATTTTCGGAAAACATTTTGATGACCACCGGTTCAGGCGCGCTGGTCAGGTCGCCGATCATATCCTGCAACAGCTGCGCGAACTCAACGTCGAGCGCGGGCACTTCGGTTGTCACGCGCTTGCGCACATCCGCGATAACGTCATCAATGGGTCGCCGCGATCCGCTCAGCTTCAGCCTTACCGTAAAATCGCCGGTGTTGGCCTCGGTCACAGTAGCCAGCCCCAGTTGCAATCCGGTGCGGCGCGATGTGTTCGCAACGTCCGGCGTCTCCTGCAGAATCTTTTGCACCTGTTCCAAAAGGCGGTTGGTATCGGCCAGCGAAGACCCGGGCGGAGCGATGTAATCCAAAATGAATCCGCCCTCATCCATGGCAGGCAGCAGATCCGTACCGAGCGCGTCATAGCAGAAGTAGGAAGCACCCACCAGCAACGCACAGAAAATGCCCGTCGCCCAGGGCCGCTCCAGAGCCACCCGAAGCACGCGGCTATAAACGTGAATGACGCGGCCCAGCAGCCCGCGATGCTCGCCTTCGGGCTGCTGGGACCGGTCCGCTCGAGGCTTCCGCAAGAAATAATGGCTCAGCGTTGGGGTCCAAGTCAGGGCCAGTGCGAGCGATGTGAGCAGAGCCATGCCCACGGTGACGGCCAACGCGCGGAAAAACGTTCCGGTCACACCCGTGATGGAAATCAGCGGGAGAAATACGACGATGGGCGTCAATGTAGATCCCAGTAGCGGCACGCGAATCTCGCGCATGGCGCTGCGAATGGCTTCCGAGCGGCTTTGGCCCGCGTCGCGATGCAGGACGATGTTCTCCACCACCACAATGGCATCGTCGATCACCAGGCCCACCGCGGCGGCCAGCCCGCCCAGCGTCATGAGGTTGAAGCTCTCATTCAGCACCCGCAGCGCAATGAAGGTGATGGCGATGGTGGCGGGAATCACCAGGCCGGCGACGATGGAACTGCCCCAGTCCCGCAGAAACAGCACCAGAATAATGGCAGCCAGCACCAGTCCGATCAAAATGGCGTCGCGCACGCTCTTGATGGCTTCGTTCACCAGATCGGACTGATCGTAGAACGGTGTTAGAGTCACGCCCCTCGGGAGCGTTTTGCGAATGCTGTCGATCTCGGCATGGATTTCGTCGGCCACCTGCACCGTGTTGCCATCCGGCTGCCGATTAATATTGAGCAGCACGGCCGGCTGTCCGTTCGCGTGCACGATGGTGTAAACGGGCTTCACGGAAGGTTGCACCTTCCCGAGATCGCCGATGCGAATGGGAATTCCCGCCGGAGTAGTTTTCACTACGATGTTCGCGATATCGGAGGCATCGTGCACTTGGCCGCTCACCAGGCTCAAAACCAACTGGTGATTGGTTTCCACCAGTCCCGGTGAGTCGATCATGTTGCTTCGCCGGATGGTGTCCAGCAGCCCCGGAACCGTGATGGAAGTCGCCAGCAGTTTGGCGGGATCGGGCTGGATTTCGAATTCCGGCTCCTGCCCGCCCTGCACCACCACCGTAGAAACGCCGTTCAAGCGGTTCAAGCGCGGCTTGATTTCATAATTGGCCATCTCCCAAAGCCGGGTTTGCGGAACTGTGGTGGAGGTGAGGCTGTAGCCCAAAATTGGGAACGCGGCAAACGTGAGCCGATTCGAAGTGACCGCGGCGGTGGAGGGAAGCGAGGACTGCACGCGCGCCAGCGCTGCGTTCACCAGTTCCAGGGTCTGGAACATGTCGACTTTCCACGAAAAGAAAAGATCCACTTCCACCGACCCGCGGCTGGTGATGGATTGAATGCGTTCCAGACCCGGCACGCTGTTCAGCGCTTCCTCGATCGGGCGCGTGACGGTGACCAGCATTTGATCGATGGGCGCCACGCCGTTATCGACGCCGACCACGATGCGCGGGAAGTTCGTTTCCGGAAACACCGCGATGGGTATATTGAACGCCAGGTAAACTCCGGCCGCCACCATCGTCAAAATGACGAAGATGATGGATTTGCCGAAGCGCGCGGACCAATGGTCCGCATCGCCGGGCTGGACGGGGTCCTCGGGTCCGGTGAAGGGCGGGTTCATTGGTCGTCTTTATCTTTGTCGGGCGCCGGAGCTGGGGCCGCGACGATGCGGACCTTGGCGCCGTCCTCCAAACCGACCCCGCCCACCGTGATTACCTTTTCGCCCGCGTCCAGTCCTTTGAGGATTTGTACTTTGTCGGGCTCGCGCGCCCCGACGTCGACTTTCTTCTCGTGCGCCGCGGAGTCCGTACCCACGGTCATCACTTGCACGCCGCCTTCATCGGATGGAAGCAGTGCGACGGCGGGAATAACAATGGCATTGGGAATTGTTTCGGCCAGGATGGAGACATGCACCGTGGCCCCGGGCTTCAGCTTCTCGCCCGGGTTGGCTGCTTCCACCCAGACTTCCACGGTGGTGCTATTCGGATCCACGGCCGGGCTCACCACGGTGACTTTACCGTTGAGTTGAATGCCGCCTTCCGTTTGCACAATGGTGCCCGTATCGCCAACTTTCAGGGACGCAGCCTGGGATGCCGGCACGTTCGCGCGCGCGATCACGCTCGCGACATTCACCACGGTGAGCAGCGGGCTTCCGGCGGCGGCCATCTCTCCGGCGTACAACGGACGGTCCGCGATCACGCCCGCAATGGGACTGCGGATTTCCGAATACGAAAGCTGCGCCACCGCCGCATCATAGCGAGCTTTGGCGGCTTGCGCCTGAGCTTCGGCGCCCTTGGTTTGTTCCGGCTGCCCCACGCGGTCCAGTGTTTGCAGGTGTTGCGTGGCGATGTCGTACTGGCTGCGAGCCTGAACGTAAGCCACGTTTGCCTCTTCAACCAGACGGCGCGCCAGCGCACCTTCTTCAAACAGCTGCTTGCGGCTGTCGTACACTTTTTGCGCGGCGTCCAGCGCCTCCTTCGACGAAGCCACGTCTTGCCGGGCTTTGGTGGCGTCTTCGGGAAGCTGCGCTCCAGTGGTGTTGCGCTGCGCGGAGAGCGCCTGCTCGTAGAGCTGCCTGGCTTCGGCCACCGCCGCCACTAGATCGCGATTTTCAAGAGTGGCCAGCAGTTGATCCTTCGCAACATGATCGCCGCGGCTGATGTTGAAGTCCTTCACCGGCGCGCTGATTTTGGCCATCACCGCGGCTTGATCCACCGGATACAGAATTCCGTCAGCGGAGACGATGCGATCGATGGACCCGCGCCGGACTTCGGCCACCTGCACCGGCGCCACCGGCTCTGTTTCGGCCTCTTTAGGTTTGGAACAGCCGGCCAGCGCGGCCAAAGCGATCAGTGTGAGGAGCGTTCGCATATGGAATACGATCAGGTTCAGAAATTTCCCGTCAGAGTCTGCAGACTCGCAACGGCGATGCGATAACGCTCCAGCCCGTCGTCGAGTGCGTTTCGCGCGGCGGCCAGCGTGCTCTGTGCATCGACTACTTCGAGCGCGGTGGCTTCGCCGGCTTGATAGCGCAGGTTTGTGAGGCGCAGGCTTTCGGTGGCAAGTGCCAGGGAACTGCGCAACGAATCCAGTTGCGACCGGGCGAGTTGCGCCTCGGCATAATACGAATTCAGGTTCGCGAGCAACTGGCGCTGCGCGAGACTCAGCTCCAGGTTGGCTTGCTGCTCGCGGAGCTGCGCCTGGCGTACTTTGCTCTGCGCGGCGCCCCAGGTCCATAGCGGAATATTTACGCCCACGTCCACCACGGATCCAAGATTGTTGTCGTGATCGCGATTGTAGAGCGCGAGTTGGTTGGCCTGGATGCCGTAATAGTAATCGAAGAAAGGCGCGGGCAAATATCCGGCGCGCGCCACCGAAACGTCCGCCGCTTCCTGTCGTATGGTGGCCTGCGCGATGCGCAGCTCGGGACTTTTGGCCTGAGCCTCCCGCTGAACTTCCGCGAAGGGCTGGAGCTCCGGTGCTTGCTCCAGATCGTCCACCACGTTGAAATTCTGCTGGAAATCGGGAAACAGCAGCACGGCCAAAGTGAGGCGCGCTTTCTCGATCGCCAGTTGCGCGTCGGCCACGTCCCGCTCGCGCTGCTGGGTCTGCAATTGCGCCTTGACCACGTCGGCGTGCGCGGCTTCTCCGCCTTGCTCCTGTTTTTGCGTGAGGTCCTGAAACGCCCGGGCGTCCGCCAGGCTCTGGCGCGCGTTGGCGAGCTTGCGTTGCGCCACCGCCAGTCCGTAGTAGTCCTGCGCCAGCGTGGCGAACAATCCCCGCGCGGCCAGGTCGGCTTTGGCCTGCGCCAGAGCCTCGGCCGCCTGCGCGCGATGATACTCAGCGCGCCGCGCGAACGACAGATCTTCATGCGCCTGCGCGTAGACATAGTAGACATGCGGCCCGTCGTTGGGAACAAACACGCCCGAAAGAGTATGATTCGGCTCCGTGTAGATGAATTCATCCACCTGCTGGGTCTGCGGCAGCAGAGCGGCCTTGGCCTGGATGCGATCCTCCCGCGCCAGCAGCGCCGCGATGTTGGCGGTCTGCAACTCCCCGCCGTACTGGCGCGCGCGCTGGAGCGCCTCGGTAAAATTGATGCTGAGTGTCTGCGCGGCTGGCGGCGACTGCTGTGCAAATAAATTGAAAGTCACGAACAGGGTGAGTGCCAGCGCGCGCATCTGCCCCAGGATAACGTGCTGAACCTGAAAATCCGGTGAACAAGGCGGGGATGGGGGTGGGCGCTATGGCCGGGGAATCTGCAAGTCATCCCAGATCTTCCGAGCGAGGAAGTCGTTTACTTCACGATGCCGCGGAACTGCCGAGGTTCTGCCCGCCTTCCGGTTCACGTACACAGTGTGATTGCCACCCTGGCGAAGAAGTTCGCAACCGTGCTGTTCGAGATGCCGGACCCGGTCGGCTCGCCTCACGCGGCGGGTAGGATCAGGGTCTCGCGAATAACTTCGGCGCCTTCCAGCGACTGCTCCGACAATTCCCGGTTTGCATCCAAGACGAGCGCGACGGCTTCTTGGAGATTCGCGCGTGCTTCTTCCAATGTGTCGCCCTGCGTGTTGGCGCCGGGCAGTTCTTCGACGAACGCGACGTAGCCCTCTGGCACTTTCATATACACGGCGGTTAGTCTCATTTGGGCCACTGCATGTCATTGTACCAAGGGTAGTTGCCTGCTACGGCACCGGACGCGGCGAGGAAGCGTAGCACGAAATGAGTATAATTCAAGGCAATGGGGCGTTGGCTCTTGCTCGTAATCGTGGTAATTGTCGCGGCTTCCCCGGAAATAGCGTTCCTCTATATATCAAAGAAACACCAGGTGAGTCCGGAATCAAAGAACAAGCGCGAAGCCGCTTATCAATCGTCCGCTCAGAGCTATGCCGCGAACCTCAAGCTTGGGCTGCCGCGCAAAGACGTGGAAGCCTACCTTCGGACAAAGCGTGTTGGCTTCACACGAATGTGTTGCATTGAACAACACGGCGCCTTCGCAGACTTGGTCCAGATTGGGCAGGAGGAGCATCCCTGGTTCTGCAACGAGAATTACGTCTATGTTGCCTTCGAATTTACCGGCACCGGCTCGACTCCGGATTCAGGCGGCAGCGATACGGACGCATTGAAGAAGATCAGCATCTTTCGGCAGCTAGGCGGCTGTCTCTAGCAAAGCTCAGCCTCATTTACAGCAAAACTTCAGACGCCAGCGTTAGCATGAAAACATAGAATCATGCAGGTCCTGGTGGTGGAAGACGAACGTCGCATGGCCGAACTGCTGCGCCAGGGCCTGGAAGAAGAGGGCCATTCCGTGGTGCTGGCGGGCAATGGGCGCGATGGACTGGCCATGGCCGAGTCTCACCCCTTCGACGCCATCGTGCTGGACGTCATGCTGCCCGGGCTGGATGGGTTTTCCGTCGCCAGGAAACTGCGGGCCGCGCGCAACCAGACGCCTATCCTGATGCTTACCGCGCGCGATGCCACTCCCGATATCGTGGAGGGTTTGAACCTGGGCGCGGACGATTATTTGGTAAAGCCCTTCTCGTTCGAGGTGCTGCTGGCCCGTTTGCGCGCCGTGTCGCGGCGCGGCGCCATCGCGGAGCCGCCGATACTGCAGATTGCCGATCTGTCGCTCAATCCGTCGGCGCGCGAAGTAACCCGCGGCAGCCGAAAGATCGCCTTGACCCGCACTGAATTCGGCCTGCTGGAGCTGCTGATGAAGCGCGCCGGGCGCGTGGTGACGCGCGAGAATCTGATCGAATCGGTATGGGGTTTTGACTCCGAAGTCCGCAGCAATACGCTGGACGCCTTCATCCGGCTGCTTCGGGACAAGGTCGACCTCGCTGGCGAAACCAAGCTGATCCAGACCGTGCGCGGCGTGGGCTACTGCTTGCGGCCGGAGGAAACGTGATGCCGTATCGCGGCTCGAACTGGTCCATCGGCGCGCGCCTCACGCTGTGGTATTCGCTCGTCCTGCTGGCGGGGCTCGCCCTGTTCGGCGCCGGAATCTGGATCGTCGTAACCCATAGTCTGAATGCCACCGTCAATGAGACGCTGGCCGCGCAAGTCAAGGGCGTGGCCACTGTTCTCGAAGGCGAGTATGAGCCCGGGAAACCGGAACATCTGAAGGAAGAATTGTCCGAATATGTCGAGGCCACGCCCGAAGGAAATTTGATTGAGGTGCGTGATCCCCAAGGCGGCGTGATCATCGGAAGCCGCGCGGTCACGGATGCCGCGGCATCCAACGGCCATTATCGGATGCTCGCTACCGTTGTGACCGTGCAAGGCCGGGACTTTCGAGTGGTGGTGGCAGCGCCACTGGAAGGAACGAAGTCCACGTTGCGGCACGTGCGCGAGTTGCTGCTGTGGGCCACGCCCGCGGTCCTTTTGATCGCGTCTCTGGGCGGTTATTGGATCAGCCGCAGGGCACTGCAACCGGTGGATGTTATCACGCGCGCTGCGCAGTCCATCGGTATTGAGAATCTTTCCCAACGCTTGGATGTGCCTGCTTCAGGCGACGAATTACAGCGTCTGTCGGAGACCTGGAATGGCATGTTGGAGCGCCTGGAAGCCGCGGTGAAGCGGCTTTCGCAATTCACCGCCGACGCCTCGCACGAGCTGCGCACGCCCATCACGTTGATTCGGGCCACGGCCGAGCTGACGCTGCGGCGCGAGCGCACCGCCGAGACGTATCGGCAGGCGCTGCGGCACATCATCGATGAATCGGATCGAACCACGCGGCTCATCGAGGATCTGCTGCTGCTGGCGCGCGCCGACGCCGGGCTCCCGGCCTGGCCGCTCCATCGAGTGGAGCTCACGCCCTTGGTTCGCGATGTTTGCGAGCAGGGCCAGATTCTCGCGCAGGAGCGGCAGCTCGAAATTTCGGCCGAGGGGCCCGAACAGCCGGTGTACGTGGACGCCAACGATCCCGCGCTACGGCGGCTATTGCTGCTGTTGGTGGACAACGCCGTGAAATACACACCCGCGGGCGGGCGCATTACGCTATCGGTAGCGCTGGACTCGTCTGGTCCCTCAGTAACGGTGCGCGATACAGGCATCGGGATTCCCGGCGCCGCGCTGCCCCACGTCTTCGAGCGCTTCTATCGCGTGGATGAGTCGCGCAACCGGGAGGCGGGCGGCGCGGGCCTGGGGCTTTCCATCGCCCAATGGATCGCCGAGCGGCACCATGCGCGGCTGGAGGCCGAGAGCGTAGTTGGCCGGGGATCGGCGTTCCGCGTCCGCTTTCCCCAGATATAAGCCTGTACATAGGGTAAGCGCCGTACTCAAGTTCACGGACCGAAGCACCGAATAGACTCTTAGGTGCGTTCTTCGGCAGTTTTCATCCTTTGGATCGCTAGCTTTAGCGCATCCGCGTGGGCGCTCACGGTGCAGGACGGCCGCACAGCGGCTTCGGTTAGCGAACAATCCTGCGTGGAGCCGAAAGCCGTTTCGGTTTTTCAGCCTGTGGACCGGCAAGCGTTTGTGTGGTTCATGGCGCTGCAAGTACGCGTTGGCGATCAGTTGCGTGTGGAATGGATTGATCCCACGGGAGCGGTTTCAACCACTGCGGATTATGGTGAGCTGCCGAGCGCGGGCGAGCTGTGCCTCACCACGCAGCTTCCCATCGCGGGATTCGCCCCGGCCTCGGAGCCCGGTAACTGGACTGTGCGCGCGGTTGCGAACGGGACGGTGGCGTTTTCGCGGAGTTTCACCATCGCCGCCAGTATCGATAATGGCGGCCCGGTGGTCAACAGTGTTGTGTGGTCTGGACAGGGGTCCGGTGAGAAGGCCCAAGAGACCGATTTCAAAGTGCTCGGGAAGAATTTTCAACCGGGCTCGAATGTATTGATCGCACAATACAAGCCGGCCGGCGGCTGGACCTATCTCGCCAGCTTGCAGCCACGCGACACGGCGGCGAATCAACTCACCGTCCACTACGTGGGGCTGCCGGCCAACGAATATTGGGTTATCGTCGAAAGCCCGGATGGCCGCATGAGCCGGCCCGCGCAGTTCCTCATCGAGACCGGCGGGTACAAGCTGCCCACCGCCGCGGGCGTCCCATGGGTTATCACGCAAGGGCCCTACGGCACGTTCTCGCATTGGGGCAACAGCCTGCACGCTTTCGATATCGCGCCGCGCGAGGGAAGTTGCGTGGTGGCGATGAAGGCGGGCATCGCGTACACGCACGATCTGGGTCTCCAGCAGGATCACCGGCATCATTCGTTTGGAAATTACATCACCATCGACCACGGCAACGGCGAGTTCAGCCATTACGCGCACCTGGCCACCGGCACCTTCGTGGTGCAGAACGGCCAGCACGTAGAGCAAGGGCAGGCGCTCGCGACTGCCGGCAACAGCGGCTACACGCTCGGCGAAGGCGGCGGTTATCACGTCCACGTCAGCGTCACTCGCGCGCTTCCCATTTCCTCGTCCAGCATTCCATTCCAGTTCGAAGATCTGCCCAATTGGACGCGCGGCAGCGGCTATCGAACCGTCGTCTCAAGCAATGCATCGCCACTGTGCGACTGCGGTTCGCGTCGGGCCATTGCAAGAGGAGAAGCCGCGGGCGCACGTTCCCCGGCCACCGGCCAGTATTCGGGCAGCGTCTCCATAGAGCAATGGTGGAGTCAGGTGATCGCGGTATCGAGAAGCGCGAAAGTTCTGGAGGTCACGCTCTCGTGGGCCGGCACTCCGGACGATCTGGACCTGCATCTGATGAGCCCCAGCGGACGGCATTACGCCTCGTATGCCGATTCCACCGGATATTCGGGCGATACCAATCCCAAGACGTTTCACGTCCCGGATCCGGAAGCGGGGCTGTGGCGGATCTCCGTGGAAGGCATGCGCGGGTCCGGGCCAATCAATTTCAGCGTCGAAACTTCGGGTTCCAAAGAGCGCTTGCGCGCTTCGCGCTAGCCTTTCATCCAATCTTCAGACCCTTGTAGTAACATGGCCACCATGCCTCGAAGCGCCTGGTTGCTCATCGCGTTGCTGCTTGTTTTGGCCGTTGCGCTCCCGCAAAGCGGTTACCATTTCATCAAAAAGATTCCCATCCCGGGCGACGGTTTCTGGGATTACTTAACCACGGACCCCGCCACCGATCGCGTCTTCGTTTCCCACGGCACGGAAGTAGACGTGGTGGATGCCAAGAAGGGCGAAGTAATCGGCAAGATCACCGGACTCAAGCTGGTGCACGGCATCGCGCTCGCCCGCGAATTCAACCATGGCTTCATCAGCGATGGCGGAGCGAATCAGGTGGTGGTTTTTGACATGAAGACGCTCGCCAAAATCGGCGAGGTTCCCGCTGGAATGAATCCGGACGGGATCATTTACGATCCAGCCAGCAAGCGCGTCTTCGCGTTTAATGGCCGCAGCGCCAGCGCCACCGCAGTGGACGCCGAGAAAGGGACGCTGGCGGGAACGGTAACGCTGGAAGGCAAGCCGGAGTTCCCGGCGCCCGATGGCAAGGGCCACGTCTACGTCAATATCGAAGACAAGAGCGAGGTGATGCAGATCGATTCGAAAGCTCTCACCGTGCTCAACAAGTGGCCGCTCGCGCCCTGCGAGGAGCCTTCCGGCATGGCGATGGATACCAAGACCCGGCGTATTTTCTCCGGCTGCGACAACAAGATGATGTCCGTGATGGATGCCGATACGGGCAAAGTTGTCACTACCGTACCCATTGGAGAAGGAGTGGACGCCACCTGGTTCGACCCGGGGACGAAGACCGTTTTCGATTCGTGCGGGCGGGACGGCGTGCTGACCGTGATTCACGAAGATTCGCCGGACAAATATACCGTGGTGGAAAACGTGAAAACCGAACAAGGCGCGCGGACCATGGCGCTCGATCCCAAGACGCATATGGTTTTCCTCGCCTTGGCTCAAGTGGAAATGCTGCCTCCTGCCGACGGTTCCAAGGGCCGTCCGCGCCGCAGAGTGCAGCCCGGCTCCTTCGGACTGTTAGAATTTGGGAGGTAATGACAGGGCTTGCCGCGGACCCAGTTTGCAAAGAACACCTGACCGGGCCCGGCCATCCTGAGCAGCCCGCGCGATTTGACGCGGCGGTAAACGCGCTGCAAGGCTTGGATCTAGTCAAGATCTCGCCGCGCCTCGCCAACCACGACGAACTGGCGCTGTGCCATTCGCGCAAATACATCCAGCTTGCCGAACGCGAGATCTTCGAAGGTTTTCATGAACTGAGCACCGGTGATACGGTGATTTCTCCCAAATCGCTGGACGCTGCGCTGCGCGCAACGGGCCAGGCGTTGAACGCGGTGGATGCCATCGTCGACAAGCGGGTTTCCAACGCCATCAGCATCGGGCGTCCTCCGGGCCATCACGCAACGCCCGTGCGCGGGATGGGCTTCTGCATCTTCAACACCATTGCCATCGCGGCGCGCTACGCGCAGCACAAGCATGGCATCGGACGCGTTCTGATCGCCGATTGGGATGTCCATCACGGCAACGGGACCCAGGATGTTTTCTATACCGACGGCAGCGTGTTTTTCTTCAGCACCCATCAATCGCCTTGGTATCCGGGAACCGGCGCGCGGAATGAACGCGGAGAAGGCAAGGGCGAAGGCATGACGCTCAATTGCCCATTTCCGGCGGCCAGCGGACGCAAGGAAATTCTGGGAGCGTTCCAGGAGCAACTGATAGCCGCGGCGGATGAGGTAAAGCCGGAATTCGTGCTGATCTCGGCGGGATTCGATTCCCGCATCGGCGATCCGCTTGGCCAGTTCCTGCTCACTGACGATGACTTCGGCGACCTGACCCGCGTGATGCGCGAGATCGCGGACAAACATGCCGGCGGACGTTTACTGTCGGTGCTGGAAGGCGGGTACAGCTTAACCGGATTGGCTTCGGGCCTTCGCGCGCACGTCGAGGCTTTAGAGTGACCGCGCTGCGAATCGCACCCGCGGCCGAGAGCGACATTCCGTTGATCTTGAGCTTTATCCGGGCCCTCGCTGAATACGAGAAGCTGTCGCACCTGGTAATAGCTACTGAAGAGAACATCCGCGAACATGTGTTCGGTTCGAATCCGGTGGCGGAAGTGCTGCTGGCTTATTGGGCCGAGGAGCCAGTGGGCTTTGCCCTGTATTTTCGAAACTTCTCGACGTTTCTGGGCCAGGCCGGCATCTATCTGGAGGATCTGTTTGTCGAGCCCACGCATCGCGGAAAAGGCATCGGAAAAGCGCTGTTGAAACGCCTGGCCGAGATCGCTGTGGAACGCGGATACGGCCGCCTGGAATGGTCCGTGCTGGATTGGAACACGCCTTCCATCGAGTTCTATCGTAGCCTGGGCGCGGTTCCCATGGACGAGTGGATACGCTACCGGCTTACCGGGGCGCCGCTAATGCGGCTCGCTCTCAGTGACCGGAGCCGGACGTAGCTGCGCTTCTTCCAGGCGTTTGGCTTCCTGATAAGTAAACACCATCCGGTGAATTACCGTGATGTTGGCCAGCACCGCGATCACCCACAGCACGGGCGCCATTTTATCGAACAGCGCGCCGATGATCAGCAGCACCACGCGCTCGGGACGCTCCATGAAGCCGACTTTGCAGCTTGGGATGTCCTTTTCAGCGCGCGCGCGAGTGTAGCTCACCATCACCGATCCGGTCATTACAATCGCGGTCAGCACCACGTAGAAATACCGGTTGATGGTTCCGTAATAAACCAGCAGGCCCATCAGCAGCGCGAGATCGGAGTAGCGATCCAGCACCGAATCGAAAAATCCGCCGAAGCGGGTGACCTGGTTGGTTTCCCGCGCCACGCGCCCGTCCACCATGTCGAACAGCCCGGCGCCGATAATTACGAAGCCAGCCGAGCGGAACTGTCCGGCGGCCAGCAGGACGGCGGCCACGGCGTTGATCACCAAACCGAGGAACGTCAGAACGTTGGGATGGATTTTCGAGAGAGCTAGCCCGCGGACGATCAGGAGAATTACTTTGTTGCACGCGACGCCGATCGCGCGGGTGTATGTCATGCCAAGCGGCCCTTACCGATTCTAGCTCGAAACAAGCTCATGCGGGTTCGTCGTGGATGGTGACTAACCGGATAATTTCCATCTCGCGGACGCCTCCGGGGATCATCACCTTCACGGTGTCGCCCGCCTGCTTGCCAAGCAAAGCGCGGCCGATCGGCGAGGTGGTGGAGATGCGGCCCTGGGCCACGTCCGCCTCTTCGCTGGTCAGCAACTGGTAAGTGACTTCTTCTTCCTTGGTGAGATCGAGCACGGTGACCGTGGAGCCCAGGCCCACGCGGTCCCGTGGGATGCGCGACATGTCGATCATGGACAACTCGCGCAGACGGGCCCGAAGCTGGCCGAGCCGCATATTGACGATGCCCTGGCGTTCTTTCGCCGCGTGATACTCGGCGTTCTCGCTCAAGTCGCCGTGCGCGCGCGCTTTCGAGATCTCGCGCGGAAGCTCCACGCGCAATTCCATGTCGAGAGCCGCTATTTCTTCTTCCAGCTTCTTCTTTAAATCAAGCATTCTGCCAACGCCTATATTATACGGAGGGCCGAGGGGGTGTGGCGGGGGGCCGATGGGGTTTTTCGAACAGCTCGACCACCACGTCGCCGAAGGGTCCCAGCCTTTCCCGATGCCAGGTGGAAAACTCGGGCTGTATCGAAAACCAGTTCCGCCAGTAGCGGACGCTGCCCGAACCGCCGTAGATGAGGAAGCGGCCGGACGCGGTAATCGGACCTTGGGCCAGGCTTTCGACGTAGCGCTTGGCCTCGGGCGAGCTCTCAAACGGAAGCAGATAGGGCTTGCCGCGGAATGGATACACGGGCAGATGGCAGTAGAGGAAACCGGGGAGCGCATAGGACGGCTGCCAGACCGGCGGCCGGGCTTCGATGAATGGGCTGGGGCAGAGAACCGGGGTGTTGGGATTGTTCCTGGCCCATTGATCGACGGTGTGGGCCGCCAGGCGCCAGTCCGACCCGTGATGCATCGGCCAGGGCTGCCGCCATTGGCCCAGCATAATCAGTACGCCGGCCGCGAAGACTGCCGAAAGAGGCTTCCAATAGTCCGCTGGAATGAAATAGGCGGCGGCGAGGGTCGCGGCAAGCGCCGCTCCCGGCAGACCAATATAGAGGTAACGCGCGACAAACATGCTGCTGCCAGTGATACGTGAGACGGTAAACAGAGCCAGGGGCTGTAGGAGCCACCAGGCGGCGATCAGGACCAGCGAGGCGCTGAATCCGGCGGCTGGCCGGAGCGGCCAGTGGAACAGCCGGCTGAGCACGAAAGCGCCCGCGCCACAAATCAGGATGATCCCGAATTTGAGCGAAACGCGCAGGTCGCGCAGGGTCGGTTGGGCAACGATGACGTGCGAGGTGGCGTGCCGGAAGAGATTCAGCGCGTCGAGGAGCACCGGAAGGAGTGCGATGCCCAGGAGAACAAATACGGTCAAGGTCGAAAGCCAGCCGGCGTGAGTTTCATGACGGAGCAAACGTGTTAGCGCGTAGACAAACAGCACGATGTAAAACGGCCAGAACAGGAGATGAACGCGCCATACCAGGGCGGCCGAGACGATAAACAGCGCGGCATCCCACCAGCGCGTTGAATCCAGCCATCGGATCAGGAATAAAAGGCTGAACGCGGCCAGGCACGTTCCAAGTGCGTAGGGCCGGGCATCGGCAGCCTGATCGTTGATGCCGCGCATGGAGAGGCACACAAAAGCCGCGAACCAAGCGGCGCCGGGATGAATCAGCCGGGCCGCCAGACGGGCGATCAGAAACAGGGCGAGGCCCATCAGCAGGACCGATGGCAGCCGGTAGGAGACTTCCGAAAATCCGAAGAGCGACTGGGCGGCGCGCGGGAGTTGGTAATAGATGGAATCGGGTACCTGGGGCGCCACCGCGAAGGACGGGTGATTGGGTCCGTGCTGGACGACGAAAACGGTAGCCATCTCGTCCACCCAGAAGCTGGAGGGCAACGGCATCAGCCAGAGACGCGTAACGCACGCGGCCAGCAGGAGCCCGAGCAGCAGGTTGAGTTTCCACACACCTGTCGCCGTCAGGCCGGAGGCTCGATCCAGAAATGGCACTTCTTAACTAGCTTACATGGTGGCCGCTGCGTCGAGGCTGAAATGGGCAATTAGCGCGGCTTGCAGTTGCGCAGCGCGATCGTCCAGGAGACGAAAAGCAGTCCAAAGCCAACCAGGAACAGGATGCGAAAGAGGAGATCGTTGAAGGCGGCCGCGGGTGAGCCCGCCGTCCAGGGCCGCGTGGTCCACCCGGCTTTTTCGAATAGCGCGATCGCGAGAATCACTCCGCCGGACAGAGTCAAGAGAACGCGTGTTTGGCCCACCGCGCCCCGGAGCGCCGACCCAAGCAGGAACGCGGCTACGAAAACTACGACCACCAACAACGCGGCGATCGCATAGGCGAGAAGAACGTCAGGCATGCTGTTACCCGTCCGTTAGACGCCAAAATGCTCAATTTGTAGACAATTCTTCCGATGAAACCCAATTGCCGTGCACTTGCACGCGCAGGCGAAACGGCACTTGGATGCGCGCGATGGGGCCTTTTTCGATATGTTCTGCCTCCACAATGGCGACTTCGGAAACCTGCTGGTCGTGCATATCGCAGACGAACGCCAGATAGCCCTCGTGGCCGGGTTTCTTGGACGGGATGTGGACGTGCTCCTGCACGGTGACCGTGGGCCCGAGGCCGAGCGTGGTGTATTTTCCGGTTTTCACTTCCATCCGGACGATGGTGTTGAAGCCCGCGCCGACCGGTCCTGCGATCTGCGGCGGCCCATTTTTCGGATCGAAGGTCTGGTAATAGCCGATGTCAAAATCGGTCATCTGATCTTTGAGCGCGGTGCGCGGCATGTCGCCGCTGGGGCCGATGATGGTCTCTTCCCAGGTGTCGCCGGGCTTGGATAGATCGAAGGTCCAGCGCACGAATCCGATGCGCACCTGATCGGGCCGCAGATTGATCCCTGAGGCCTGCTGCATGAACGGGAACGGTGGCACTTTGCTGACGCCAAAATACATGTGAACGCGATTGCCTTCGCTGAAGGCGTTCATGAAATGGAACGACGATCGCGCGGGACCGCGGAACCAGCGCATGTGCTTCACGTGAGCGTCGCGCGGAAGGATGCCGACGAACGATTCCTTGTCCTGTTCGAACACCCAATGGTGGCCGCCGGCCTTCATGCGATTCAGATCAGCCGTGATGGGAAACACCGGGAAGATCACGTGCTCGCGCGTGACGGCGAAATCGTGCATCAGCGCGACGTAGGGCGCTTCGAACCACTCTTCGCGCATCAGGTTGCCCTTCTTGTCAGCGACGCAGAACGATACGTCTTTGGTGACCAGGCCGCCCGCTTCATAGCCGAAGAAATAGAGATCGCCGGTATCGGGCGCCAGGCGCGTGTGGGCCGTCATGGTCTGGCTTTTGAGCTTGCCGTCGTAGTCGAACTCGCCGATGGTTTCGAGCGTGTGCGGATTCATTTCCATGGCGTGGCTGTCTTCTTTTAATGCGAGCAATTTGCCGGCGTGATAGACAGGCGTGGTGTTGTTGACGTTGCGCGGCTTGCCGTGGACGCTGGGATCGTCCGTGAAGGGATTGCGATATTTCCCATATAGCGAACGGCGCGCGGCGCGCTCGGCCTTCCAACGCTCGGTTTTGACGTAGCGCATCTTGAAATCCACGTGGCCGTTCTCGAAGCGAAACAGGCTGACCATGCCGTCGCCGCTCAGGAACGTGTCGTCGCCGAGCATGGGCGAATATTGCGGATCGGGGATGGAGCGATACCAAGAGCCGTTGATCTCCTCGGGCACCTCGCCCTCGGTGACCAGATCGTAGATGTCGCATTCGATGCGGGAGGGCGCGTTCCATCCCGCGAAATCCATCGTGTTGGGAAAAGGTTTGGCCATGACTACGACCTACTTCGCGGCGGCCTTTTGAATGATGTTGGGCGGCGCTTCGAGCTTTACTTCTTTGCCGGTGACGGGGTGCGGGTAATGGAAAGGTAGAACGTCAGTCTCAGGCCACAGCGGAGGCGTGGGCTTTTCGAGTTCGTCGGGGCCGGTGGGATTCGAAGGATACGTGTCGGTGTAATAAGGTACGTAGTGAGGCTTGGTGTAAGCCCAGCCTTTATCGAAATCGGCGTGGTAGACGGGGCGATAGTTCAGTACCTTCATTTTCCAAATGCCGTTCTCTTTGGCATAAACGTTCTCGTAGAGAGAACCTTCCCACCATTGGCGAAGCGGGTGCGTTTCGTCGGTATATTCGTGATGCCGGCCAGCCTGCATGAACACGCGCAGGCGCGCGTAGGCCAGCTTGCCGTCGGGCGAGATGTCGATGATGTCCTGCAACATCATGTGATCGAGCAGGTAGCCTTGCACCGGACCGTTGTGGCCATTGGTGAAGTTCTTGCGGAAACGGCCGCAGTAGAGGCGCCGGGCGCTTTCCTTGCCGTGGAAGATGCCGCCGATGAAATGGACCTCGCAATCGTCAGTGAACAGATCCACCACTTCGTCATACAGGCACTTGTCGAGATAGTAGCCGTATTTGTACTGGAGGTCGCGGACGGCTTGCGTATCCTGCAGCTTCCCGACTTGGGCGGTGAGTTCTTCGACTTTCTTTTCGAGCGCGCGGAACTGGTCATCAGTGGGCATGGGGGCCTTTCTTGCAGAGAACGAATTAGAATGGGCGGCCGGCGGGAGCGATACGGCCGCCAATCGAATTATAGTGAGGCGCTGCATGCAGGTCAAACGCGGGCCCTTCATCTGGTATTTTCGGCGCTATGTGCATGGAATGGCGGGAGAAGACGCATCAGGGGTATTTTTGTGTTTGGTGACGCATTTTTTTGAAATTCGGGGCGACCTTCGGAGCGGAACGCGGAAGGGCGAGGGTTTGGACGGAGAAAAGCATCGGAATGAGGATAAGCTATGATTCCCGGTCGCCGGTGCCCTGCTTAGGTGGATGTGGTTGAGTTAGGAACGAGAAAAATTGGCGGTGTGTTGTGATCCGGGACCCTCCATTTGTACGTATCAATATCCATATAATACGTATGGATGTCGAAGCTCACACTCAGCGTGGATGACGCGGTTATTTCCCGTGCAAAGCGTTACGCCAAGAAGCAAGGCGTCTCTGTATCGAAAATGGTTGAGGCGTACTTCGCTGCGGTGGCTGAACCCTCAACCAACGTCACGAAAGATACGCCCATCCTACGTTCGGTTCGAGGCGTCCTTAAGAACGCGGATGTGAAGGACTACAAACGGCACCTGACACGCAAATACCGGTGACGGGACTCCTGGAGGATACGAACGTCGTCCGGGACGTTCTGCTGGGCCGGCAGCTTCATGCGGAGGCGAGCGGTGCGATTTGGGCCTCTGTTGAAACTGGCCGCTCGGAAGGGCTCCTGGCGACGCACGGTTGATCGGCCTGATTCTGCGAGTTTTTCGCGTCGCACCGGTGGACGGCGCCGTAATAGAAGAGGCTTTGCGGTTACCGCTGGTGGATTTCGAGGACGCGGTGACGGCGGCCTCCGCGCTCGTGTCGGAATGCGAATATATAGTGACGCGGGATCCGAAGGGATTTCGTGGCTCGCCGGTTCGCGCACTTGGGCCGGCAGCGGCGCTGCCGATTTTGCGTTGACTTCGTCGCCGTGCGGCATGGATGTCGAGCCTTGGGTATTCTAAGGTAATGGAGTTGATCTTCGAAATTCGCGACGCGGACGAAGGCGGCTTTTTCGCGCGGGCGTTAGGCTATGCGATTTTTACGGAAGCTGAGACTTGGGAACAACTTCGAACCAATGTTCTGGAAGCGGTCGCGCTACATTTTGAAGATGTCCCGGAGCGACCCCGCCTGGTGCAAATGCACTACGTGAAAGACGAGCTGATTCCGTTTGAAGCGGCATGAAATTGCCGCTCGGCGTATCCGGTAACCGTCTAATTCGTGCGTTGGAGCAACTCGGATATGTAGTGATCCGGCAAAAGTCAATCGCGGAATCGCTTTGAGGATGTCGGCTTTCTAATTCAATAAGGACGCTCGCCGATCCAGTTGCCGGGCGGGTTATAGTTGCAGACCCAGACTTCCTGGCGGGCATCGCGGGCGACGGCGCAGCCAACTTCGCGCGTATGGCTCCAGATAACCTGGGTGTAGTGGCCGCAGACGCCCGAGCAGGTGTTGGCGGAATAGCTGTAATCGCTCGCCTCGTAGGCCCAGACGCCAACAACATCGACTGGCAAAGCGTGACTGCCGGTGATCTCAAAGAGATTTTCGCCGAAGACGGGGTGCGGGCGGTGGGAGAACTGCTTTTCCTGCAGCAAATGGATGGCCCACTCCTGCGCGTGGGCGGCCAGGCGATCCGACCAGGTAAGCGGCGGCACGTGAACGCTCGCCCGGATCTCGTTGTGCGCCGCCAGCATATCGCGGGCTAGGGCGGCCTCGGGCTCCGCGGAAGTGTTCCTTATCGGCCGCCACTGCGCGCGGACCGCCCCAGCCAAAGCGACGAAAATACAACACCTGACGACGAAATTGCGACGCAAAATTGTCACGAAAGGAAAGTGTAAGGAAGGATGGTGTCAAAAGCCGCCGGGCGTTTGACCGAAGCGGAGAGGTCTGTTTGGCTTAGAACTAAAGGTTTTCAGATCGGTCGAAACACGATTTTCATTGGCGGGCCCTAATGGGATTCGCTACAATGCTCGATCAGAGAGCGCGCGGGTTTTTCGCCCGAACTCCGCCGCCAGCGAACCGCGGAGGGTTCGTAAACGCTCCCATGTCCACCCTAACTCCAGCTCAACCCCAACCAGCTCAGCCGAAAACGGCCTCTACGGACGCGATTGATCAACTTTGTATCAACACCATCCGCACCTTGTCCATGGATGCGGTTCAACAAGCCAACTCGGGGCACCCTGGAACGCCGATGGCCATGGCGCCGGTGGTTTACACCCTCTGGCAGCAGTTCCTGAGGTTCGATCCGGACGATCCCATCTGGCCGAATCGCGACCGGTTCGTGCTTTCGGCCGGACATGCCTCGATGCTTCTATATTCCATGCTGCACCTGTGCCAGGTGAAGGCGGTGGACCCGGAGTACGAGACGCTCGGGAAGCTGAGCGTAACCTTGGACGACATCAAGAATTTCCGGCAGCTCAACAGCAAGTGCCCGGGCCATCCGGAGTATCGCTGGACATCGGGGATCGAAACCACCACCGGTCCGCTCGGACAAGGCGTGGCCACCAGCGTTGGAATGGCGCTGGCCTCGCGCTGGATGCGCGAGTATTTCAACCGGCCGGGCTTCGAAATGATCAATTTCAACGTCTACGCGCTGGCGGGCGACGGCTGCATGATGGAAGGCGTCAGCGGCGAAGCGGCGTCGGTGGCGGGGCACCTGAAGCTGTCGAACCTGTGCTGGATCTACGACAACAACCACATTACGATCGAGGGCAATACCTCGCTCGCGTTTAGCGAAGACGTGGCCACGCGCTTCCTGGGCTACGGCTGGAACGTTCTGCGCGTGGGCGACGCCAACGATCAGGAGATGGTGGCGCGGGCCATTCGTACGTTTCAGGCCACCGAAGACCGGCCGACGATCATTATTGTGGATAGCCACATCGCTTATGGCGCGCCGCACAAGCAGGACACCAGCGCGGCGCATGGCGAGCCGCTGGGCGAAGAAGAGATTCGCCTGACGAAACGGAACTATGGATGGCCGGAAGATGCGAAGTTCCTGGTGCCGGACGGGGTTTACGATCGGTTTCAAGGAACAGTTAGGCCAGCGCGGCCGCGGCGCGCGCGACGCCTGGATGACGAAATTCGCCGAGTATGGCAAGCAGTTTCCCGAACTGGCCAGCTATTTGGACAAGATCCAGAAGCGCGAGCTGCCGGATGGCTGGGATGCCGACGTTCCGGTGTTCCCCGCCGATCCCAAGGGCTTGGCCGGGCGCGACGCGTCGGGCAAAGTGGAAAACGCCATCGCGAAAAGATTGCCGTGGCTGATCGGCGGCGCGGCCGATCTGGCTCCGTCCACCAAAACCCGGCTCACTTTCGACGGCGCGGGCGATCTGGAAGCCGGCAACTACGGCGGGCGCAACATGCATTTCGGCATCCGCGAGCATGCCATGGGATCGATTCTCAACGGGCTTTCGCTGTCGAAGCTGCGGCCGTTCGGCTCGGGTTTTCTGATTTTTAGCGACTACATGCGCGCGCCCATCCGGTTGAGCGCGCTGATGGAGATCCCGGTCATTTATATATTCACGCACGATTCGATCGGCGTCGGCGAAGATGGCCCTACCCACCAGCCGGTGGAGCAACTGATTTCGCTGCGGGCCATTCCGGGGCTGATCGTGCTGCGGCCGGGCGACGCCAATGAAGTGGCCGCAAGCCTGGCGAGTTATCGTGCAACTGCGTCACGAGCCGGTGTGTCTCATACTTTCGAGGCAGAACATGCCGACGCTGGACCGCACGAAATACGCATCCGCCTCAGGCGTGGCGCGCGGCGCCTATATTCTCGCCGATGCGGCGGGCGGCAAACCGGATGTGATCCTGATCGGCACCGGCAGCGAGGTTTCGCTGTGCGTGGACGCGTACGAAAAGCTGACGCAAGAGGGGATCAAGGCGCGCGTGGTGAGCATGCCGTCCTGGGAGCTGTTCGAGCAGCAATCCTACGATTATCAGAACAGGGTGCTGCCTCCGGCCATTCGCGCGCGTGTCTCGGTGGAGCAGGCGTCGGTGTTTGGCTGGGATCGGTACGCTCGCAGACGCATCGGCATGCACACCTTCGGCGCGTCGGCGCCGCTCAAGGAACTGCAAAAGAAATTCGGCTTCACCCCGGACGCTGTAGCCGCCGCCGCCAAAGAAGAACTGGCAAAGGCACAATAGAAAAAGGGCCGGGCGAATCGCCGCGTCGCATCGCCTGCCTCCAGATTGACGGACGAGAAGAAACCAAAGAGGAAACCAAAGTGACAGACACCCCCAGCGCCACAATTACCACCTCCGCGGCTACCACCAATCCGCTGGTGGAACTTCGCAAATACGGGCAATCCGCCTGGTTGGATTACATCCGGCGCACGCTCATCACCGGGGGCGAGCTGAAGCGCCTGGTGGACGAGGATGGGCTGGGAGGGGTGACCTCCAATCCGGCCATCTTCGAAAAGGCGATTACGGGCAGCACGGATTATGCGGATGCGCTGGCCGAACTGCAAAAGCGCAAAGATCTGGACCCCATGGGCGTGTACGAGATCATCGCGATCAAGGATATTCAGAACGCGGCGGATATATTGCGTCCGGTGTACGACGAAACAAAGATGCGCGACGGTTATGTAAGCCTGGAAGTTTCGCCGTTTCTGGCGCGCGATACCGAAGGCACGCTCAAGGACGCACGGCGCTTGTGGAAGGCGGTGAACCGGCCCAACCTGCTGGTGAAGGTGCCGGCGACGCAGGAAGGCATTCCGGCAATCGAGCAGCTGATCAGCGAAGGCATCAACGTCAATGTGACGCTGCTGTTCGCGCAGGAGATGTATGAAAAGGTGGCGCTGGCGTATATTGCCGGGTTGAAGAAGTACGTGGCGGGCGGCGGCGATCCGAGCCACGTGTCGAGCGTGGCCAGCTTCTTCATCAGCCGCATCGACAGCATGGTGGATGCGATCATCAAGGCCAAGCTCAAGATCAGTACCGATCCGAAGGAGCAGGCGTTGCTGAAGAGCCTGCCAGGCAAGGTAGCGATCGCCAACGGCAAGCTGACCTATCAGCGATATAAGGAGATCTTCTCGGGCGCCGACTGGAGCGCGCTGGTGAAGAAAGGCGCGCAGACGCAGCGGGTGTTGTGGGCCAGCACCAGCACGAAGGACCCGTCTTACTCAGACGTGCTGTATGTGGAAGAGCTGATCGGGCCCGACACCGTGAACACCATGCCGCCGCAGACGCTGGAGGCTTTCCGCGATCATGGGAAGCCGAAGGCGAGCCTGGAAGCCGGTTTGGACGCCGCTCAGAACACCATGGACACGCTCGAGAAGGCCGGCATCTCGATGAAGAAAGTGACCGACGACCTGGTGACTCAGGCGGTGAAGCTGTTCGCCGAGCCCTTCGACAAGCTGCTGAACGCGGTGGACGCCAAGTGCAAGTTCGTGTCGCAGGCCGAAGTGGACGCGCAGACCAGCACGCTGCCGGAGAGTATCGGCGCGAAGCTTTCCGAGGCCATCGACGATTGGAAAATGGGCGGCAAGGTGCGGCGGCTGTGGGCGCGCGACGCGTCGCTGTGGACCGGATCGGACGAAAGTCACTGGCTGGGCTGGCTCCGCATCACCGAAGATCAGCTCGCGCACAAGCAGCACCTGGAAGACGTCGCCAAGGATGTGAAAGCGGCGGGGTTCAAGCACGCGCTGCTGCTCGGCATGGGCGGATCGAGCCTGTGTCCGGAAGTTCTGCGGATGACGTTCGGCAAGATCGACGGCTTTCCGGAGCTGTTCGTGCTGGATTCCACCGATCCGGCGCAAGTGAAGGCGTTCGAAAGCAAGGTGGACCTGGCGAATACGATATTCATCGTTTCGAGCAAGTCCGGCACAACGCTTGAACCGAATATCTTCAAGCAATATTTCTTCGACCGCGTGGAGAAGGCAGTGGGCGCGGGGAAGGCGGGCAGCCGGTTCATCGCGATCACCGATCCCGGGTCGAAGTTCGAGCAAGTGGCGCAGGCCGATGGCTTCCGGCACATCTTTCATGGCGATCCGAGCATCGGCGGGCGCTACTCCGCGCTGTCGGATTTCGGCATGGTTCCGGCGGCGGTGATGGGCATCGACGCGCTGCATTATCTGGATCGCGCCGATGTGATGGCGATTGCCTGTTCGTCGTGCCTGCCGGTGGATAAAAATCCCGGCGTGCAGCTCGGGTTGGTGCTGGGCGTGGCGGCCAACGCCGGCCGCGACAAGGTGACGCTGGTAACATCGCCTGGAATTTGGGACTTTGGCGCGTGGCTGGAACAGTTGATTGCCGAGTCGACGGGCAAGGACGGCAAGGGGCTGATCCCGGTGGATGGCGAGGCGCTGGGCGCGCCGGAAGTTTACGGCAACGATCGCGTGTTCGCCTACATTCGCCTGGATAAGGGAGCGGATCCGGCGCAGGATCAGGCCGTGGACGCGCTCGCAAAGGCTGGGCACCCGGTGGTGCGCATCGCTCTGTCCGACATTTATAACCTGGGCCAGGAAATGTTCCGCTGGGAAATCGCGACGGCCGTGGCGGGTTCGGTGATCGGCATCAACGCCTTCAATCAGCCGGACGTGGAAGCGAGCAAGGTGGAGACGCGCAAGCTGACGTCGGAATACGAGAAGACCGGATCGCTGCCGCCGGAATCGCCCATGCTTTCTGAGAACGGCATGGATCTGTTCACCGATGAGGCAAATGCCCAGGCGCTGGCGTCGGCGGCGGGTTCGGACAAAACGCTGGTTGGATATTTGCGGGCGCACTTGGATCGGCTGAAGGCGGGCGATTATTTTGCGCTGCTCGGCTATGTGGAGATGAACCAGCCGCATGAGAAGACGCTGAAGAGCATCCGGATGAGCGTGCGCGACAAGAAGAAAGTGGCCACTTGCCTGGGATTTGGTCCGCGCTTTTTGCACTCCACGGGTCAAGCGTACAAGGGCGGACCCAATACGGGGGTGTTCCTGCAAGTTACCTGCGACGATAAAGCGGATATCCCGGTGCCCGGGCAGAAGTTCACTTTCGGCGTGGTGAAGGCCGCGCAGGCCCGCGGCGATTTTCAGGTGCTGGCCGATCGCAAGCGGCGGGCGTTGCGCGTCCATTTGCACGACGTGGAAAGCGGCTTGGCGGCGTTGCAATCGGCGATGGCGAAAGCGCTGTCTTGAGTGCGGCGCAGATGATTTCGGCGGGAAGACGAAACCACAGAAAGGTGAAGAATGCAGTTGGCAGAAGACATCGCTTCTAAAGGAATTCTCGGCGCCGGACGTCCAGGCGATCCGTGCGTGATGGTGATCTTTGGGGCGTCGGGGGATTTGACCAAACGCAAACTGATCCCGGCGCTCTACAATCTGGCCAAAGACAATCTGCTGTCCAAGGAGTTCGCGCTGGTGGGATTCGCGCGCAACGAGCTGACCAGCGAACAGTTTCGCGACGAGATCGGCAAGGAGATCGGCGAGTTCGCCACCACCACCATCGATCCCGATCTGTGGCACTGGTTCTCGCGGCGAATCTATTATCTTTCGGGCGATTTCGCCGATCCCGAACGCCTACAAGGCGTTGGGCGAACTGCTGGAGAAGATCGACAAAGAGCACGGCACGCGCGGCAACTATTTTTACTATCTGGCCACGGCTCCCAGCGTTCTTCGGGCCCATCATCACGCAGTTGGGCGATGCGGGCCTGGTGAAGGAGGATCACGGCTGGCGGCGCGTGATCATCGAAAAACCGTTCGGGCACGATTATGAATCGGCGGTGGCGCTGAACAAGGAGATTCGCAAGGTCCTGGACGAAAAGCAGATCTATCGCATCGACCATTACCTGGGCAAGGAGACGGTCCAAAACATTTTGGTGTTCCGCTTCGCCAACGGGATTTTCGAGCCGATCTGGAACCGGCGATATATCGATCACATCCAGATCACCGTGGCGGAAACGGTGGGCGTGGAGCAGCGCGGCACGTACTATGAGAAGGCCGGCACGCTGCGCGACATGGTGCCCAATCACATCTTCCAGCTCATCTCGCTGACGGCGATGGAGCCGCCGGTTTCCTTCGATGCCGACGTGGTGCGCGACGAACAGGCCAAGATCCTGAAGGCGCTGTCGCCCGATGACGGACGAAGAAGTGCTGACGCGCACGGTGCGCGGCCAGTATGGCGAGGGAACCGAAGGCGCCAATCGGGTGCCGGGGTATCGCAGCGAGCCGTACGTGGCGCCGGATTCGCGCACCGAAACGTTTGTCGCGATGAAGCTGTTCATCGACAACTGGCGCTGGGCGGACGTGCCGTTTTATCTGCGCACCGGGAAGCGGCTGCCGCAGCGATCCACCAGAATCGTGATTCAGTTCAAGCGCGCGCCGTTCGTGCTGTTTCGCAAAACCGCGGTAGATAAATTGGAACCCAACCGGCTGATTCTGCACTTGCAGCCGGATGAAGGCATCTCGCTGAGTTTCGGCGCCAAGATCCCGGGTCCGGTGGTGCAAATCGGCGACGTGGACATGAATTTCAACTACACCGATTACTTCAACGCCACGCCGCAGACCGGTTACGAGCGCTTGTTGTACGACTGCATGCTCGGCGACGCGACGCTGTTCCAGCGGTCCGACATGGTGGAGACGGCCTGGCACGTGGTGGCGCCGATTCTGGATGTCTGGGAAGCGCTGCCGCCGCGCCGCTTTCCCAACTACGCCGCCGGGTCCTGGGGACCGCCGGAGGCCGACGAAATGCTGACCAGGGATCATCGCCACTGGAGCAATGACTGATGATCCTGGCGGGCGATATCGGCGGCACCAACACTCGTCTTGCATTTTTTGAGGGAACGCCGGATCGCCTGCAGCCGGTTCATATCGAGATCTTTCCCAGTCCGCAGTTCTCGGGGCCGGCCGAGATCGTTCGCAAGTTTCTGGGCATGCATCCGCAAGCGGTGGATGCGGTTTGCTTCGGGCTGCCGGGCGCGGTGGTGGACGAACGCGTGGAAGTCACCAATCTGCCTTGGGTGGTGGACGCGCGGAAGATGGCCGCTGATTTGGGTCTGGCCTCCATCACACTGATCAACGACCTGTTTGCCAACGCGCATGGGATCGCGCTGCTGGAAGAGTCGGATTTTGTGGTTTTGAATCCGGGCGTGCCGAACAGCACGGGGAATCGCGCTCTGATTTCCGCGGGCACCGGATTGGGCGAGGCGGGATTGTACGCCGACGGCAAGGGCGGCTATCATCCGTTTCCCTCCGAAGGCGGCCACGTGGATTTCGCGCCGCGCAACGAGCTGGAAATGGATCTGCTCCGCTACCTGATGGGGCGCTTCGAGCATGTCAGCTACGAACGCGTGCTCTCGGGTCCCGGGCTGCACAACATCTATCAGTTTCTGCGCGAAACCGGGCGGGGCGAGGAGCCGCCGTGGCTGGCCGAGCAGATCGCGCAGGGCGATCCATCGGCCGCGATTTCGAAATCGGCGCTGGAAGGAACGTCCGGCGATTTGCGTTCAGGCTTTGGATATTTTCGTGTCGCTGTATGGCGCCGAGGCCGGCAATCTGGCGCTTGAAGATGCTTGCCACGGGCGGCACGTATGTCGGCGGCGGCATCGCGCCCAAGATCATCCGCAAGCTGAGCAGCACGGCGTTCATGAAGGCTTTCAGCGCCAAAGGGCGAATCGGCGGGCTGTTGAAGGATATTCCGGTGCGAGTGATTACCAACGACAAAACCGCGCTGCTGGGGGCTGGGCGCGTGGCGGCGTTGTCGCTAGCTCGAAGCTGCTCGCTAAAGCGAAACTTTCGCTAAAACGACTACCCGGACGCTGAGCTGAATCTCGCGCGGAGTTTCATTGAGCGGGGCGACGGCCGGGAAACCCGACGGATAGCCTTGCCGGCCATAGGTGGCCACGCCGAATTCCGGATCGTTCAACTGCGCGTCGGGATTGCCCAGGTTCGCGTGGTTCAGCACGTTATAGGCGTCGGCGCGAATCCGCAAGCTGGCCCGCTTCGCCCAGCCAGGGCAGAGGAAACCCGCGCGCCAGCGATAGATCGAAACTGTAGAATCCCGGGCCGATGAATGCATTGCGGCCGGAGTTGCCGAGCGTGCTGGGCGCGGCCGAAGTGAACTCCGCAGGATTCAGCAACTGCACTCCGCCCGGAACCGGAGCGGGATTCGCGAACACTGCCTGGGTGGGATCAAGAACATTCGCGCGATTGTTCAGAATCAGCCCCTCGCCGGGGATCGCCGTCGAGGTTCCATACACGGTGTAGGGAAGTCCCGAGCGGAACGCCGCCAGCCCGCCGACGGTCCAATCGCGCAGCAACAATCCGGCTTTCGATTGCGCGAACGGCGCGGGCAGATTCCAGTACGAGAAAACCACCAGATTGTGCCGCTGGTCGAAATCGGAATTGCCGCGGTCCGCGTTGGGGTTGAACTGCTCTGAAAAAGTCGAACGTTGCTCCGGATGCCTGGCCGGTTTGAATGCTGGTGAACGTCAAATTGAAGAAATCGCCGATCAGCGGATCGCTCTGATTGTCGATGGAATGGCTCCAGGTATAGGAACCTTGGATCATGCCCCGCGGGATGCGATAGCGCAGCACCGCGGTCAGCGCATTGTAGTCCGAGAATCCCTGGTTGGCGCGATACGCGATGTCCGGCAGACTGTTGTTATAGCGGCCGTTGATGGTGGAGAAACTGCGATTGATCACGTCGGTGGTGATGAGCGTGCGTCCATACGCTCCCAGTCCATTTACTTCCAGCTCCAGATTGTCCGTGATCCTTTGCTGCACGCCCGCGAAGTAACTCTTCACGCGGCCGTTGCGGAGGTTGGGATCCACCAGCGTCAGATCGGGGAACGTGCTGGCGAGCGTCTGGCCTTGGAATTTTTGCAGGACGCTCGATACGGGCGCTAGAAAGTTGGTTTGGCCGGCAGGCAACTGGATTAACGGCAGAATGAGATTGTTGTCCCGAACGTTCTCCCAAAGATTATCGAAGGGCCGGTCGTAAAACGTGCCGAAGCCTCCGCGCAGCAGCGTGCGCCCGGTGCCGAACAAATCGTAGGCCGCGCCCATGCGCACTTCGAAATCGTTGCTCGAGCGGAAGAGCTGTTCATTGCCGGAACCGCTCGGCAGCGCCAGCGATGCGCCCGTCAGTTGTTGCGCGAGCGTAGTACCGGCGCCGAGCTGAACCAGCGCGTCTTTTGCCGATCCGGTATTCTCCGGCCCGCCATAAAATTCGTAGCGGACGCCGTAATTCACGGTCAGGCGTTGCGTGAGCTTATAAGTGTCCTGGGCGAACAGAAAATCCTGGCCATATCGATAAGTGCGGTTGGTATCGGGTTGCGTTAGGTTCGGCAGCGCTGTTCGATCGATGGCCGCGCTGAAAAAACTTGGCTCGCCCAGCGCGAACGAGAGAACGTTGGGAAACATGTATTGGCCATCTTGTCCGGCCGTCAGATAGCCGTTCGAACTGCGCCAAAGCAAGCCGCCGCCCACCGTCACCAAATGCTGGCCGCGCGTCCAAATCAGATTATCGAGCACTTCCCAGGTATCGTTGACGTTCTTGTAGGCATAGAAGGCGGAACTGCCGGGCAACGTCACGCCCGAATACGCGATTCCGTCCACGGCATAAGAATCGCTGGTGGTCAGGGTTGGAATCTCGGGATGCGGACGATTCCATCCCAGATCGTCGGTGCTATAACTCAGCCGCGCCTCGTTGGTCAGATTCGCCCGGAACGCGTGGATATAGCTGCCGCCGGCCGCGACCGTGTTATCGTTCAGCGCCGAGATGAAATCTTTGTACGGGCTCCAAATAAAATCGGGCTCGGCCAGACGATTGATCACCACGCGGCCCATCAGCCGGTCCTTGCCGTTGGGCGTGTTGTAATCCAGCCGCTCGATGGCGAGGGTGCGATTCACCGCCACGGGCGGAGCGAGCATTTCCACCTGCGTGAGCGCCGCGGTGGCCGCATTGGTCACTGGACTTGGATACTCGGTGAGCAACTGGCGCGCGAGCGAGTTCGGACGCCGTAAAGTTCAAGAAGTTCGGCGTGGGAAGGTCGAACGGGTAGGGGGACCCGTCCCCGCGGCTTCGAAAATATTCATAGGCGCTGGAGAAAAACAGGCGATTCTTCAGCACCGGGCCGCCTACGAAGAACCCAGGCTGGTCCTGCTTATCGATGCTGCGCGGCGCGCCAATCAGGTTCTGCTGGAACGCATTGGCGTTCAGCGCCTCGTTCTCCAGGTAAAAATACACCACGCCATGAAACTGCTCTCCGCCGGTGCGTGTAATCGCATTGGCTAGAAATCCCGAGGTACGCCCGTACTCAGCGGAGAAGTTGTTGGTCGAGATGCGATATTCCTGGATGGCTTCGGGCGCAACGGTGACCAGCGGCCCGGTGATCAGGTAATTGTTGTTCTCCAGGCCGTCCAGCAAATAATTGGACGACGAAGGCCGCTGGCCGTTTACCGAAAGGCCCAGCCCGCGGCCGGTGGCGGCATCGGACGTGACCCCCGGCTGCGTCACCAGCAGCGAATAGACGTCGCGGCCCTCCAGCGGAAGATTGTTGATCTCATCGGAATCGATCACTTCCGATACGGTAGATTCCAGCGGCTCCTGCCTGCCCTTCTGCGCTTCGAACGAACCGGACTTGCTGGGATCGACGTCGGGACCATAAAACGTTACGATGGTCTTTTGTCCTGGCAGAAAAACGCTCTTGTATTCGCCGGACTCCCAAACGTCGCTGAGCGGACGGAGCCTGAAATCGAGCTCGATGCGCGCCGCCACGGTGAGCTCCAGCTGCTGCACTTCCTGGGACTGGTAGGCCGGAGCCATCACGCGGATGGAATAGATTCCCGGCGAAAGCAGGGGCAGGTAATAGTAACCGGATGAGTCGCTGGATGCGCCGCCCGCGAGCGTGGTGGTGGCGCTGGAAAAGACGACGCTGGCCGAAGCGATGGGACGGCCGGTCACTGAATCCACTAGCTGTCCGGAGATGAGCCCCTGGGTGGTCTGCGACAGCGCCGCCGCGGCCGAGAAAAGGAACAGCACCCACGCGCGGAAACCGAAAATTTTACTCAACGCTCGAAGGGAAATAGTTTTTGTCACTCTAAAGAGTGATGGCCGCACTGTCGTAGTAAGATGCAGGTTACCATGAAGAAGAAGTGGAGGCACTGGGCCTTCTGCGCGGTTCTGGCCGTGGGCAGCGCGCTCGGCGCGTCGCTGCTGAGCGATATCCGCTTCTTTCAAATCCTCAATCTGAAGGCCTACGACGCGCATTTCATCGTGCGCGATTTTCTGCGCGGTTCTCTGGGCAGGCGGCCCGCCATCTCCAACATCGTCCTGCTCACGGCTGACAAGAAAGCCTACGGACACCTTCCCCGAACTGCGGGTGTTCTGGAACGAGCATTACGCCAACGCCATCCGTGCTGCCGGGCAAGCCGGCGCCAAAGTGATCGCTCTCGATTTGGCATTCGGCGTTCCCATCGACAAGTGGGAGCCCGACGCCGACGAGCTGCTGGCCGGAGCCATCAGCACGTCTCCGGTTCCGGTGGTGGTCGGCTACGTCTCCGAGATCAATTCCAACCAGCAATCGCAATCCATTCCGGTCAACATGATGGCCGCGGCCCTGGGCCTGGGCGCCTTCGCCAATCTAACCACCGACGACGACGATTTCATCCGCAACCAGGAGCTGATGGAAGCGCCATCCGCCAATCCGGCCGACCCGCCGCCCGCCCGGTCTCTGGCCATGCGGACCGTCGAGAAATACATCGGCACGGACGCGCAATTCCAGAAGGGCGCGCTGCTGCTGCAAGGCCACGCGATCCCTATCTCCCCGCGGCGCTCCATCGCCATCAACTATGCCGGCCCTCCCAATACGTTCCCCAGCGTTTCCCTGGCCGATTTCGAGGCCGCCGCCAAGGCCGGGAATACCGATCAGCTGCGGAAATGGGTGGAAGGCAAGATCGTGCTGTTGGGCACCGATTTCGTGGACGACCGCTTCGACACGCCGTTCTACACGCTCTTCAGCGGCTCCAAATGGACCATGCCCGGCGTGGAGATCCATGCCAACACCGTTCGCACGCTGCTCACGCGCAGCTATCCTGATCCCCGCGCCGCAATGGGGGCTGGTGCTGGCGCTGCTGTTGGCCACAACCGTGACGGTAGCGATCGTCACGTCTTTTGCGGCCAGCCGCGCCGTGGGCCTGGTGCTGCTCGAAGTGCTCGGCATCCTGGCTGCCACGCACCTGTTATTCGAACGCGGAGTTATCCTCTCCACCTCCGAGGTGCTGCTGGCGACATCGGTGAGCTTGATTGCGTCCCTGGTCTACCGCTACGCCACCGAGGAGACTCGCGGCAATCTGTTCCATCGCGCGGTATCCGTTTTTGTCGGCAAACAACTGGCTTCGTCGCTCGAAGAGTCGCGACTCGATCGGCTTGTCCGGCAAGCGCATGGAGGTGACCATCCTGTTCACCGATATCCGCGGATTCACGGCCTTCACCGAGCAGGTCTCCGAAGAGCAAGGGCCGGAAGTAGTGGTGCAACTGCTGAACGAATACATGGCGATGATGGTGGGGATCATCGTGATGTATCACGGGCATGTCAACAAATTCATCGGCGACGGCATTCTGGCGGTATTTTCGGACGACGATGAAGGCGCTGAGCCGGGCGATCATGCGTTACGGGCGGTCCGCTGCGCCACGCGCATGGTGACGGCGCGCAGCCGCTTCGAGACCGGAGCCGGGATTCACACCGGTCCGGCCGTGGTGGGAAATGTGGGTTCAGCCGATAAAATGGAGTATACGGTGCTGGGCGACACGGTAAACCTGGCGTCCAGGCTGGAGAGTTTGAACAAGGAGCACCACACGAAGCTGTTAATGACGGGAACTACCGAGGGGCGGCTGGGAAGCCTGGTGGAAACCACGCACCTGGGCCAGGCGCCGGTGCGCGGGAAGGCTTTGCCGATCGATTTGTATACGGTGACGTCGCTGGTGGTGAAGGCCGCGGTGAATGCGTAGCGTTCACATGAGTGTGAACGCGGCACGCAGGAGTGCGTGCGCCACAATTCTTCTACTATCAGCTTGTTTGTTATTCGCGGACACCAAAGAGGAGCCGGTGGGGCTGGTTCTCTCGGCGACCGGCAGCAAGCTGCTTCGCGCCGATACCGAAACGCCGCTGGCGGCGCGGCCGGGCGATCTGCTGTTCGCGGGCGATGGGCTGCGGACGGAGGACGGTCCGGCATCGTTCCTTTTTTGTCCCGGGCAAAGCGCTGGACACACTGACGCCGTCGGGCGAGGTTCGGCTGGACGTCGAAAGCGCCCAAGGTGAAAGCGGGCAAGATCACCGAGCAGCCGGCGCGCGTCGTGCACCTTGCCGCAGACTTTGCGCGTTGCCGCCGCCAGCCAGCAGCACTACGGCGTCAGCATGACGCGCGGGCTGAACAAGCCCGAGATCGCTCCCACGCCGCACGATAAACTCCCGGCCGATGTGCAAGCCGAGATGGCGCCGTATGAAACGGTGCTGGCGGCGAATCCAAAGGATCAGGCGGCCTTGGTCACCGAAGCCACCATCTTCGAGAATCACAAGCTGATCGCCAACGCGCTGGACGCGTACGACAAGCTGCGCGAACAGTGGCCGGACGCGGTGTGGGTGAAGAGCAAGATCTTCGACCTGGAGCAGGCGCTGGCCGATCAGGCGTCCGCGGCCACCGCTGCGGCTCAGACCGGCGGGCAGACGTACGCGCTGCTGGTGGGCATCTCGAAATACGCCAAGCCGGAGCTATCGCTGCAGTTCGCCAACGCGGATGCCAGCGTGTTCAGCAAGCTGCTGGAAAGTCCGCTGGGCGGCAGCGTGCCGAGCGGCAACGTGCTGCTGCTGACCGACGAGAAGGCCACCACCGCCGCGGTGCGCAACGGCTTCCAGGATTTTCTGAAGCGCCGCGCCGGCAAGAACGATACCGTGGTGATCCTGATCGCCGGGCATGGCACCGTGGAAATGCCGGGCAGCAAGGACGCGTTCATTCTCACTTACGATTCCGATCCGCAGGATCTGAAGAGCACCGCGCTCGGCATGGACGAGCTGCAATCGCTGTTTGAAGAGCAGTTGAGCAAGGTAGGCCGCGTGCTGTTGTTTGTGGATGTTTGCAAGGCCGGAACTATCGGGACCATTCACAACACGACGGTCAATTCCAACGTCCAGCAGTTGGGCGATATCCAGGGCGATCTTTTCGGATTGCTGGCCAGCCGCCCGCGCGAAGTTTCGCTCGAAGGGCCCGAGTTCGGCGGCGGGCACGGCGTCTTCAGCTACTACGTGATCAAGGGGCTGGAAGGCGCGGCCGACGCAAACAAGGACGGCGTGGTGGACGCCGACGAGCTGATCAAGTATGTCAGCGACCAGGTTCCCATGGCCACCGATGAACAAGCAGCACCCGCGCGAGTTTGGGACTTACGACAACAAGATGCGGCTGTCGGACACCAGGAAGCCGGGCATCACGATTGCGCGCAGCATCGATTCCGCGCATTGGCGGGTGATCCTGGACGCTCGCAACGGCGGCCCGCTGTACCTGGCCGCGGGCGCGCCGCAAGGCCAGCTCCCCTCCGCACTCCAGGCGCAAGCTACGGTGGACCGTTTCACCTCGGCGATCAACGCCGGCCGAATTCTGCCCACCGATCCGAATAACGCTTTTACCGCGTCTGCGCGATTTGAAAAACGTGGTGACGCCCGAGCAATATCAGGAGCGCGAGAATCAGCTTCGGGTCGCGCTTGGAAAACAAGGCTCAGGAAGTGCTGCTGCGTTACCTGGCGGGCGATGAGACGCCGCAATCGCGCGAGGAATTCGAGAGCGGCGCGCGTTACATGGATGCGGCGCGGACGTTGACCGAGGAATCGCTGTTTCTGGAAGGCCGCGAGGATTTCTTTCAGGGCCGCGCGCTGTTGTTCGACAAGAAATTCCCAGAGGCGGCCGCTTTGCTGGAGCAGGCCGTGCGTATCGATCCGGGCGCCGCTTATGGATTCAACGCGCTCGGCATCGCTTACCTGGAACAAGCGGAGTACGACAAAGCCATTCCGGCTTTCCGCGACGCGGTGCGGCGCGCGCAGCACTGGTCGTATCCACTGCACAACGAAGCGCTGGCCTATGTCGAGACTGGCGACTATCGGTCCGCCATTCGCGCCTATCAGGAAGCCATCCGGCTGACGCCGCAGTACAGCTATTTGCCGTATAACCTGGGCCTGGTCTATCAGCGGTTGAATCGCCGCAAAGACGCGGAGACGGCGTACCTGAAGGCGGAGATGCTGGCGCCCGACTTCGGCGGAGCCTTATAACGCGCTGGGCACATTGAAAGCATCGGAAGGCAAGCGGGCCGAAGCCGAGCAGCTTTACCGGGAAGCTTTGCAGAAGAATCCGAATCTGCTGCCCGCGCGTCATAACCTGGCGCTCTTGCTGGACGATGAAAAGGGCCGCGAGAAGGAAGCAATCGAATTATGGCGCGAGAACTTGCGCCAATCGCCCGATTATCTGCCATCGCGCCTCAGCCTGGCCGGCGCGCTGGCCGCGCAAGGCGACAATGCTGCGGGCCGTGGAAGAATACCGCAAGGTTCTGGAAGCCAAGCCCGATTACGTGGCGGCGCGCATCGCGCTGGCCGATGTTCTGGTCAAGACCAACGATCGCGACGGCGCGCTCGATCAGCTTCGCCAGGTGACCAAACAGGATTCGCAGGATCCGGCGTTATTTGAGCGAATCGGAGATCTGGAAGCCGCCCAGCAGCATTCGGCCGAAGCCCGGACGGCATATCAAGCGGCGCTCGATCTGAAGCCCGGAGCGCGCCGTGCGCAAGCGCATCGAGAATAAATTGAAGGCCGTTAAATAAAAGAGGGCGCTCGCCTTCCAACGAGCGCCCTCATTCTCCGGTCACATGTTCCTCATCGCTGAGGGTGCGGCCTCACACACTTAGACGTGCGCGGAAGAAAACTGTTGCAAACATGTATGCCGTCTAACGTTTTTGGCCAGCGGACGCGCTTTGTGCCTTGGGCGCCGCGTTTGCTGTCGCCGTTGCGGGAGATGTCGATTCCGCCCTTGAAATAGGCGCCATCTTCGATCACGATACCGGCGGTTTTGATATCGCCGACAATGGAAGCCCCCGTGCGCAGAGAGACGCGGGTCTCCGATTCAACATTCCCCTTGATGGTCCCAAAGACAATAATTTCCTGGGCCTTGATGTTGGCGTTCACTTTGCTGTTCGGCCCGACCGTCAAGCGGTTGCGCAAGTTCAGCTTGCCATCCAGATCGCCATCCAGATACAGCTCTTCATCGCTGGTGACCTCGCCGATGATCTTCATGGACTTGCCAAATACGGTTGGAGCCGGAGCAGGCGCCGGCGCCGGATGATGGTGATGAACGGCCGGTGCGGCGGCAGCGGCAGGTGCTGGCTGCGCCGGTTGAGCCGGTGGATTCTGAATCATTTGTCCGTCGTTTTGTTTTCCCCACATAAGAGCGCCGAAGCTCCAGTTTACTGCCCAACAAGGGAAGCGACAAGCTTTTTCGCGATTTTTTATCTGCTAACGGTGATAGCGCCTGGAGTTTGTTTGCGTTCGAAGAACTTCTGCTTGTCGATGTTCGCATCCACCACCACATCGAAGAAGCCGATCATCATTTCGTCCCAGATCTGTTCGCCGTAGCGAACTTCCGCGGTGGGATCGGGATTGGCGGGATTGTTCGGCGAGTTGTCGAAGTAACCTACCCATGTGAGATGCGTGCCCGCTTTCAGCAGTCGCGGCTGCGCCAGGCGGTAATTGAGCTGCCATTGCGAATCGTAGTGGTTCACCTTGAGCAGCGTCTCCACATAACCGTGCGGGCCGGTGATCAGATATTCGAAGCCTTTGCCGCGCAGGTGCATGTGCGGGAACATGCTGATCAGCAGCGCGTCGTTCGGCAAGGTGCCGGAAACCTGGACGCGATAGTTGGAATCGCCGGGGGGAATCACAAAGCGTGTCGTTACTCATTTGTAGCGACAGCACGGCTTGCTTGGGCGGCTCCTTGGCGAAGACCATGCCGATGCGCGTGCGGTCTTCGGTAGGCTTGCCAGTGGCCGTGTAGTGCATCTGGAGCACCAGATCTGAGCCCGGCTTTGATCCGCTTGGCGATTCCGGGCGGCCATTGATCGTACGAATTGCCGGGCGTGTAGACCATCAGCAGATCGCTGGTGGTGAAACCCTTCGCCAGAGGCACGGAGAACATCGTTCTCGAGCGGTTCGCCTTCCAGCCACTGCGATCCCGGCTCGCGGATGTAGACCACGGCATGATGGACCGCGGCGCGGTCGCTGGTCCGCACTTCCACTTTTTGAACCCAGCGGTCTTCGGTGAAGTGCGTGGGCAGAATCAGGTATTGATATTCGATCGCGCCCTTGGCCGGCAGTTGGAACGGCTTGGGCATTTCAAAGACTTGGTCGGGCGTTCCGATGTTCCAGCCTTGCGGCCACTGGCGCGGCGGCGGAGCGTCCTTGGGATCGCCGGCCGGTGCGCCCGAGTTCACCCAAGCCGTCAGCGTGTCGATCTGGGCTTGGGACAGCGATCGGTCGTTGGCTGAAGTGTCCGTAGCGCGGATCGGCGAACCAGGGCGGCATTTTGCGCGCGATCACTTGCTCGCGAATCGACTTGGCCCAGGGACGCGTCTCGGCGTAGGTCAGGAAGGGCATGGGCGCGATTTCGCCCGGCCGGTGGCACTCCTGGCAATGCTGCTGGAGGATCGGAAGAACGTCTTTGTAGAAGACCGGCCCTGCCAGCGCCGTGGATACGGCGGCCGCAAGGCTAGCGAGCCAGCGAAGCAACGTACTTATCGCGGCACTCCTGCGAGCAGAAATGGAAGGTCTGGCCTCCCACCTTCTCCTTAATGGAAGTGGCCGCTGCGATGTAAGTTCCACAGACCGGATCTTTCTTCAGCTCGCCAGTGAGCGGGACTTGATTGGACGGCCGCGGCGCGCCTGGCATGCCGGGACCGGGCCTCATCGACCTCCGAGAATCCTTTGAGCACAATCCCGACGATACCCTTCAGCACGGTAATCACTACCACCGTGAGAAGAAGATAGAAGATAGCGCGAAACATTATCCGTTGCCGGAGGGCGCGAGCCCGCGGCGCTGTCTTTATTCTATCTTCGGCCCCGATATTCTACTGAAGCCGCTATTCTTCCTTGGCGGCTTCTTTGCGGGCCGCGTCGATACGGGCTTGGGCGTGCCGGGCGGCGATGAGCGCTGAGGCGATGTCGATGCCGAGCGCGGGATTGATCATGGCGTCTTGGGCATGCTTCAGATCCTGCTCGGCTTTGGTCACGTCGATTTCGTGGCCCTTTTCGGCAATGCCGGTCAGGACCCGGACCACGTTGTTGTGAATCTCCAGGAAACCGCCGCAAACCGCGATGCTGTAGCGATGATCTCCGGGTGTAGTGTATGTGAGAGCGCCGATGCCGAGCTCGGAGAGCAGCGCCGCGTGGTCCGGCAGCACACCGATAAAGCCCTCCTTGGCGGGAATCTGCGAGCGCACGGCTTTCTCGCGCGCCAGCAGCCGCTCGGGGGTGGCAATTTCGATGTCGAACGTGTCGGCCATCGGCTAACGCCTGCTTCTTCAGCTCTTCGGCTCGCTTCTTCACGTCTTCAATGTCGCCTTGCATGTAGAAGGCCTGCTCGGGAAGGTCGTCATGCTTGCCTTCCACCACTTCCTTGAAGCTGCGGACGGTATCGGCCAGCGAGACGTACTTGCCCTTGATGCCGGTGAACTGCTCGGCCACGTGGAACGGCTGCGACAGGAATTTCTGAATCTTGCGGGCGCGCGCCACGGTCTGCTTGTCGTCGTCGGAGAGTTCGTCGATGCCCAGAATCGCGATGATGTCTTGCAGGTCCTTGTAGCGCTGCAGGATCTGCTTCACCTGCTGCGCCACGTGGTAATGCTCCTCGCCGAGGATGCGCGGATCCAGAATTCGGGAGCTGGAAGCCAGCGGATCGACGGCCGGGTAGATGCCCTGCTCCACCAGGCTGCGCGTGAGGTTGGTGGTGGCGTCCAGGTGCGCGAAGGTGGTGGCCGGTGCGGGATCGGTATAGTCGTCGGCGGGCACGTAAATCGCCTGCACCGACGTGATGGAGCCTTTCTTGGTGGAGGTGATGCGCTCCTGCAACTCGCCCATTTCAGTAGCGAGATTGGGTTGATAGCCCACCGCCGAGGGCATGCGTCCCAGCAGCGCCGATACTTCCGAACCGGCTTGCGTGAACCGGAAAATATTATCGATGAACAGCAGCACGTCCTGGCCGCCTTCATCGCGGAAATATTCGGCGACGGTGAGGCCGGTGAGACCCACGCGCAGGCGCGCTCCGGGCGGCTCAGTCATCTGGCCGTAGATCAGCGCGACTTTGGATTTGGTGTAATCGTGCGGATCGAGCACGCCCGACTCCTGCATTTCCATCCACAGGTCGTTCCCCTCGCGCGTGCGCTCGCCCACGCCCGAAAACACCGACACGCCGCCATGTTTTAGAGCGATGTTGTTGATCAGCTCCATGATGACGACGGTTTTGCCCACGCCGGCGCCGCCGAACAGCCCGATCTTTCCGCCGCGCAGGTAGGGTTCCAGCAGATCGATCACCTTGATGCCGGTCTCGAACATCTGCAGCTCGGTGGCCTGTTCGTCGAAGGCCGGCGCCTGCCGATGGATGGGCCACTTCTGAGCCGTATTCACGGGACCCATGTTGTCCACCGGCTCTCCGATGACGTTCATCACGCGCCCCAGAGTCTGGTTGCCCACCGGAACTTCCACGCCGTGGCCCAGGCTGACGGCTTTCATGCCGCGCACCATGCCGTCGGTGGGTTGCAGCGCGATGGTACGCACGCGGCCTTCGCCGATGTGCTGCGCCACTTCCACCATCACATCGATGGGCACGCTGGTCTGAAAGCCTTCGCTGGTAATGTGGATCGCCGTATTGATGACGGGAATCTGGTGTTCGGGAAACTGAATGTCGACGGCCGGGCCGGCCACCTGGATGACTTTGCCTTCCACTTGCGTCGCTGTTGTGGTTGCCATAAATACCTCTTTGTCTTGAGCGCGGGGCTAATCCAGCGCCGCCGCGCCGCTCACGATTTCAATGATCTCTCTGGTGATACTGGCCTGCCGCAC
This sequence comes from Bryobacterales bacterium, assembly GCA_963713415.1. GTDB lineage: Bacteria > Acidobacteriota > Terriglobia > Bryobacterales > Bryobacteraceae > Palsa-89. Next base: position 199,562 of record CAVQLV010000006.1, read on the forward strand.
GCGGTTCATCTTCAGCGTCAGCGCGCTGATCACGTCGGTGGCGTTGGTGCTGGCGGCTTCCATGGCGGTCATGCGGGCGGCGTGCTGCGCCGCGTCGGATTCCAGCATGGCGCGATAAATCTGCGATTCGATATAGCGCGGCAGAAGCGCCGACAGCAGTTCGCCGGGCGGCTGTTCATAGATATAGTCGATCTGCTCCTGCTTCTCGGGAAAATCCACCGGCAGCAGACGCGTGGTCACCAATTGCGACGCCATCAGGCTTTTGAAGTTGTTCACCACCAGGTAAACGGAGTCGATTTCCGCCTTGCGGAACATCTCGATCACTTTGCGCGCGATCTCCAGCGCATCTTCGTAGCGCGGAGCCTTCTGAAAAAGCGTGGTGTATTCGCCGCTGATGTTGGCGTGACGCCGCTTGAAAAAGTCGCGGCCCTTGCGCCCGATCAGTTCCAGCCGGACTTCGGATTCGCGATGCTCGACGATAAACTTTTGCGCGATGCGGATCACGTTGGAGTTGAAGGCGCCGGCCAGCCCGCGGTCGGCCGTGATCACCAGCAATAGAATCCGCTTCTCGGGCCGCCGGGCCAGCAGCTCGATTTCCTCGTCCGCGTTCTGTTCGGCCGCCGCTTGCGCCACATTCGCCAGCATGCGCTGGATGATCTGCGCGTACGGACGGGCGGCCAGCACACGGTCCTGCGCGCGGCGCAGCTTCGCGGCCGAGACCACTTTCATGGCCTTGGTGATCTGCTGCGTGTTTTTCACCGACCGGATGCGCCGGCGTAAATCGATCAGGCTGGGCATGGGCTAAGCCGTGACGAGGGCTTCCTTGTGCTGGGAGACGAAGCGGTCCTTGAATTCCTTGAGCATCGAGTTCAGCTTGGCCTTCACCTGGTCGTCCAGGGTTTTCTTTTCGCGGATCTCCTGGAGCAACGCCGTCTGCGAGGTATCGAGAAAACGATTCAACTCCGCTTCAAACGGACGGATCTGCTCCACCGCCAGATCGTCCAGCATGCCGCTGGTGCCGGCGAAGATGATCACCACCTGCTTCTCCACCGGCACCGGCTTATATTGCGGCTGCTTCAGAATTTCCACCAGCCGTTTGCCGCGGCCCAACTGCTGTTGCGACGCTTTGTCCAGCTCGGAGCCGAACAGCGCGAACGCCGCCAGCTCGCGATATTGCGCCAGATCCAAGCGCAAAGATCCGGCCACCTGCCGCATGGCTTTGATTTGCGCGCTTCCGCCCACGCGGCTTACCGAAAGGCCGACGTCGATGGCGGGACGAACGTCGGAGTTGAACAGATCGGCCAGCAGGAAGATCTGGCCGTCGGTGATGGAAATCACGTTGGTGGGAATGTAAGCCGAGATGTCGCCGGCTTGGGTTTCGATGATGGGCAGAGCCGTGAGCGATCCGCCGCCTTTTTCGTCGTTCAGTTTCGCCGCGCGCTCCAGCAACCGGCTGTGAAGGTAAAATACGTCGCCGGGATAGGCTTCGCGGCCAGGCGGACGGCGCAGCAGCAGCGAAATTTCGCGATATGCCGCCGCGTGCTTGGAAAGATCGTCGTAGATCAAAAGAGCGTGGCGCTTGCTGTCGCGGAAAAACTCGCCCATCGCGCATCCGGCGTAGGGCGCGATGTACTGCATGGGCGCTGGATCGGACGCAGTGGCCGCTACCACGATGGTGTAGTCCATGGCGCCGAAATCTTCCAGCGTCTTCACCACCTGCGCCACGGTGGAGCGCTTCTGGCCGATGGCGACATAGATGCAAATCACGTCGCCGCCCTTCTGATTGATGATGGTGTCGAGCGCGACGGCGGTCTTGCCGGTCTGACGGTCGCCAATGATCAGCTCGCGCTGGCCGCGGCCGATGGGAATCATGGAGTCGATGGCTTTGATGCCGGTTTGCAGCGGCTCTTTCACCGAACGGCGATCCACAACGCCGGGAGCGATGGCTTCCACCGGGCGCGTCTCGCTGGTCGCGATAGGTCCTTTGCCGTCGATGGGCTCGCCGAGCGCGTTCACCACGCGGCCGACCAAAGCCTCGCCCACCGGCACGGACATGATTTTGCCGGTGCGGCGGACTTCGTCGCCTTCTTTGATTTCCTGATATTCGCCCAGCAGCACGGTTCCCACCTGGTCTTCTTCCAGGTTCAGCGCGATGCCCGTGACGCCGTGCGGAAACTCCACCATCTCGCCGGCCATGACGTTTTCCAGCCCGTAAACACGGGCGATGCCGTCGCCGACCGAGATCACCGATCCGGTTTCGGAAACACTGACAGCTTTGTCGTAGTGCTCAATTTCGCCGCGCAGCAGGCGCGCGATTTCATCAGCTTGGATCTGAGCCATAAATCAATTCCATCCCCTATTCGGCCGCCCTATTCAGAAGCCTTATTCTGAAAAATGCCCGGCCAGTTTTTTCCCCAATTCCCGCAGTTCGCCGCGGACAGACCCGTCGTAAACCGTGGACCCGATGCGCGCCACAACGCCGCCCAGCAGCGCCGGATCCACCTCAAAACGCAAGCGCATGCGCTTCCCAGTCAGCTTCGAAAGCTCCGCTTCCAGGCTCGCGCTCATGGGCGCGGTCAGCGGCGCCGCCGAAGATACCTCCGCGCGCACAAAACCCAGGCGCTCGTCCAGTTGCAGCTCGAAGGCTTCCCGAATATCGCTGAGCTGCCGATGCGGCGATGATCGATCACTACATAAACGAAATTTCGGATCAGAGGTGAACCGCCGATTCTCGCCAGCAGGTCGCGCCATCACGGCGCGTTTGCGCGAAGTTTGAATGGCGGGCGTCTCAAGCGCGGTCCGCAACTCGGGCGATTCCTGAAGCAGCCCCTCCACGGCGCTCAATTGCGCGAGGGCGTCTTCCGGCTTCAACGGCGACCCGGGCGCCATGACAATATCCACCAGGGCGTGGGCGTATCGGTTGGCGACGGCGGATGCCATAGATCAATTGGCCGTCCGCGGAGCGCGCTCGTGCAGATCGTGCAGGAATCCGTTCACCAGATTTTCTTGCGCGGCAGGATTCATGCGGGAGCGAATGCGCTGCTCCGCCAAGCCGATCGGCCAATTCGGCGGCGTATTTCCGCAGCTCCTCTTTGGCGCCGCGCGTCATCAGCTCGATCTCCTGCACGGACTGCTCCCGGATTCTCTGCGACGTGATGCTCCGTCTCGCGAGCGTATCCGTTCGCTTTCGGCCGCCATGTCGGCGTGGGCGGTTTCGCGCAGATTCTCGATTTCGCGTTGGAGATTGGCCAGCCGCTGCTTCGACGCTGGCGGCGTAAGCGGCGGCTTCCTGCTTGATCTTCGCGGCCTCGGCCAGCGCGCTCTGGATTTCGTCGGACTGCTTGCGAAACAGCGGCGGAACGTGCTTGCGGATCAGGTATCCGAGCCCAAAGGCCAAAATCGCGAAGTTGGCCCACTTCCACCAGATCAAGGGATCGCCCTGTTCGGTCTTTTCGGTTGCCCGCGGGCGATTCCTGCGGCAGCGCGTAGGACGCCAAGGCCAGGCCCAAGATGATAGCTAGCGTTGCGCGCCGCATCACGCCGGTGTCCTTTCGAGCAGCGCGTTCGCGATCTGATCGGCCAGCGTGTCGGCCGTGCCGGCCAGTTGGCTCTTCGCCGCAGCGGCTTCGGCGTCCAGCTGCTGCTTGGATTGATGGATCAGATCGTGCGCTTGTTTGCGCGCTTCGTCCAATTGGGCGCTCTGATCGCCCGTCCAACGGCGCCGCGCCTCTTCCTGCTCCTGATAGATCGCTTCGCGTGCCTGGCGCAATTGCTCTTCGATGGACTTGGTTTGTTCGCCCGCCTTGGCGCGCATGCGCTTCAGCCGATTCACGCACACCCTCAGTGGCCGCGCGCCGCTTGGCCAGCACATCCGCCATGGGGCGGAAAAACATGCACTTCAGATAAAAGTGAACCACCAGCAAAAGGAAAATGGTCGGGATCGCTTTTAGCAGGAGTTGACCCAGGCCTTGTAACGTCGATTCCATTATGTTTTAGAAGGGAACTTACAGACTACGGGAAAGGCGCCTCCGAAAGCTACAGCACGCCCAAAACTGGTTGTCCCAAAGACGTTACCCTAACACACTTGTGGCAATGAATTCAAGCGCTTCTCGCCGGATTTATCGCCCCAATGCGGTCGCGAGGTCCGCTTGGCCGAACGATGTTCCTTATGCCGGCGTTACTTTGGCGGCGGTGGCGGTGCGGGCGGTTTGACGAACTTCGCGTCGTCCACCGGAACGTTCGGCTTGATTTCGGTGAGCGTGTACTCCTCGCGGCCGCTCACCCAGCCGTAGTTGCGCCTGAAGGGCATCATCACTCCCGCCACCGGACGATAATCGCGCAGAAGTCGATCTGCGTGGGAACGCGTCCCACCGCCGAATTGGCATAGCGAACCATGCGCAGTGAGCAGGCCGGTCTGCTTGTCGAAATAGAACGTCGCGATAAAACCGCCGCGGGCCGCTTCCCTGTACTACGTAGACGTCATGACCGGGATTGCCGGAATCCGGAATTTTGGCTGGGCAACCGGGCGAAGCGGTCATGCAGGGAGATTGGCTGGATAGCTCACCCGCCAGGTCTTGAAAAATTCCTTGATGTTCCCCGGGAACGCCAGTTTGACCGTCCAGTTTTCCGCCTTCGGCCGCGGTTGCGGTCAGTTTGTATTCTCCGGTCACCGTCAACGGCAGCACCACCCACGCATCGTTGCCATCGTAGGTCCGAACCATGTCGCCTTCCCGCTGGTGAACGATGGTGACGTACTTGTCCGGCGCCTTGGCGTAGATCTCGGCCGGATTTGGCTGGTCCGCTCCAAAAGTTGTGCTGGTTCCCTTGCCGGAATAGCTGGTGATCTTCGACAGCGCGTCGGCGCCGCCGAGAGCCTGGATGTACTTATCGAGAATCTGATCGATGCTCGGGACCACGGCGCCGGCGGAAGCCTGCGGCAGGACGTCGGGATACATGGGCACCGGATCGCTGTAGATGGCGTCGATGGCCGGCGTGGTGGCGGGCGGGGTAGTGCCGCGATGGCAGGTCCAGCAGGTGACCACTTGGCGCCGCCGAAGCTCTCCTTATTGATCTTGTTCATCACTTCCACCATGTGGCGGGCCACCAGTTTCCGCGGCGGATCTTTATCCCACTGCGGATTGGAGCCGCCGGCGCCGACATGGCAATCCCCGCAACATACGTTCAGAGGCGGCCGAAAAGAGGCCCATGGTGCCCATGAACTCGTCGACCGTAAGACCTTTCAGAACCTTTATATTTTTGAAGACGTCGTCGGCCATCTGCGGCTTAGCCTGCGCGAAGGCCAGGCCTCCGAACGGCACCGTGGCGCCCAGCAACGCCACCGCGCTGCTGTATATCGAATGATCGTTTCGATGGAAGCTTCATCGCTACCTTCTCCTTACTTTTTATCCAGGACCACATTCGGGAACGTTCCTGCATGCAACCGTGTAGGAAGTATGATGATACATACCGATCCGAAGCAAAGTCAAAGAAACGCGCTTCTGATTCGTCTTCCTTTGAGGGAGGGACCATGGCTGAGAAGATGCCGCAGACTTACGCGAATCACGCGCGACTCCATCCGCCTTTTCACTTTTTTCTGGCTCCAGGCTCGATCGTGTTGCTGATCCTGACCGTCGTCAACGTGGTCCGTCACTATCGCCGATTGGATGCCTGGATATTGCTGCTGATGGGGATTCTGTTCCTGTTGGCTGTGTTCCTGATTCGTACGAACCGCTGCGGGTGCAGGACCGGCTGATCCGGCTGGAAGAACGGCTGCGGCTGCAAGCGCTGCTGTCGGCGGAGTTGAGCGCGCGCATCGGGGAGCTGACGGAATCGCAATTGATCGCGCTGCGTTTTGCTTCCGACAGCGAGCTGCCGGGCCTGGTGGCGAAGGTGCTGGCGGCGAACATGGCGGTCCAAGGACATCAAGAAGGCAATCGTCACCTGGCGCGCGGACACATTTCGGGTGTGAAGGACCTGCCATGAAAAAGTTGATTTGCTTTTCGATATTCGTCGTAAGCGCCGCGCAAGCGCAAGAGCGGCTCCCGATGATTCCAGCCGACAAATTGTCGGATGCGCAAAAGAAGGCTGTGGCCGAAATGCAGGCCGGCTCCTTTGGCGTGGGCGGGCCTTTTGTCGCGTTCTGCGCGAACCGAAACTGGCCGAGCAAGCCTACGCCATGGCGACGTACTTCCGCACGGACAGCGTTTTGGGAACCAAGCTCACCGAGTTCGTCATTCTGCTGGCGGCGCGGGATTGGACGCAGCAGTTCGAATGGACCGCGCATTACTCGCGCGCGCTCAAGTCCGGTCTGACTCAGGAGACCGTCCACGCGATCGCGGAAGGCAGGCGGCCCGCCGGCATGCCGGAAGACGAAGAGATCGTTTACGATTTCTGGACCGAGCTCGATCACAACAAGAGCGTTAGCGACGCGACCTACGATCGCGCGTCGAAGAAGTTCGGCGAGCAGGGTGTGGTAAGCATTACTGCGCTGAATGGCTACTACGCCATGCTGGCTATGGTGCTGAATGTCGCGCGCACGCCGATTCTTCCGACAAACGCACAGGTTCCGCAGCTTCCGGCGCTTCCGAAATAAGGCTACCGTTAGCGTAGAATTGAAGTACAGTGAGCGAGCAAGCCAATCCCGACGAGCGGTTCGATCAGGTGGAGCTGACCCTGAGCCACCTCGCGAACAGCCAGCGCCACCTGTTGACGGCCCAGGTGTTGATAAACGACCGTATGGATCGCGCGGAGGCGGCAATCCAGAAACTCGCCGAACAGGCGGTCCGGACGGACCAGCGGCTGGACAGGCTCGCTGAGAAAATCGACTCGCTCGCCGATAGCGTGAAGCATACCGACTCGAACGTCGAGGCTCTGACCGACATCGTGCGTCAGTTGATCGAACGCAACGGCGGTAACGGCCAGCATCCGTCGTAACCAGAAATTCAAACTCCTGCCAAATCAAAATATTTACTTGCCCTGGAAGCCGATTCGCAGGAAACTGAATTTTAGCGCCTGGATTCCGGGCGCCGCGTCCCGGAGGAGGTAACCCCGAATTGAAACTCAGTGAAGCCACCGTTTACGAACCTACCGAGCGGTGGACCATCACCGACGCCAGCGAGCTTTACGATGTCGCCAGTTGGGGCAAAGGCTATTTTTCCGTCGGGGCGAACGGGCACCTGTGGGTGCATCCCAGCAAGGAGCCGGCGCGCGGCATCGACCTGCGCGAGCTGATCGAGAAACTGGAGCTGCGCGGCATCGGGCTTCCCATCCTGATCCGCTTCGCCGAAATTCTCAAGCACCGGCTGGGCGAAATGTACCAGGCGTTCCAGAGCGCCATCACCGAGCACAACTACAAGGGCGATTACCGCTGCGTCTATCCGATCAAGGTGAATCAGCAGCGGCAGGTGGTGGAGGAGGTCTTCCAGTTCGGCCGGCCTTATCACTTTGGCCTGGAAGCCGGGTCCGAAGCCCGAACTGCTGGCGGTTCTGGCCGTGGCCGACAACGAAACGCCCATCATCTGCAACGGCTTCAAGGACGACGAGTACATCGAGATGGTGATGCTGGCGAAGAAGATCGGCCGGCAGATCATTCCGGTGGTGGAAAAGTACACCGAGCTCGACTTGATCCTGAAGCACTCCCAGCGCGTCGGCGTGCGGCCCACCATCGGGCTGCGGCTCAAGCTGGCGAGCAAAGGGTCGGGACGCTGGAAATCCTCCGGCGGCTATCGTTCCAAGTTCGGCCTGACGGTGAGCGAAGCCCTGCAGGCGCTGGATCAAATGAAGGCGGCCGGCATGGAGGATTGCCTGGAGCTGCTGCATTTCCATCTCGGCAGCCAGATCACCAACATCCGGCAGATCAAGGCTGCGGTGATGGAGGGCGCGCGCATTTACGTGGAGCTGAAGCGCGCCGGCGCCGGGCTGAAATACCTGGACGTCGGCGGCGGCCTGGGCATCGATTACGACGGCTCGCAGACCGACTTCGAATCCAGCGTCAACTACACGCTGCAGGAATACGCCAACGACGTCGTCTACCACATCCAGAACGTCTGCGACGAAGCCGAAGTAGCGCACCCGACCATCGTTTCGGAAAGCGGGCGCGCCATCGCCGCCTATCACAGCGTGCTGGTGTTCAACGTACTGGGCGTTAGCGGATTCGGCGAGGATGGTTTCACGCCGGTCCCGGAAGACGCCGAGCAGCCGCTGATCGATTTGCAGGAAACCTACCGCTCGCTCAGCTCCAAGAATCTGCTGGAAAGCTTTCACGACGCGCAGCAGGCGCTGGACTCGGCGCTGAACCTGTTCAGCCTTGGCTACCTGCCGCTCAAGCAACGCAGCCAGGCCGAAACGCTGTACTGGGCCATCTGCCGGCGCGTGCATCGCATGGCCAAGGAGCTGGACTATTTTCCCGAGGAACTGGAAGGGTTGGACGGCATGCTGTCCGACACCTATTTCTGCAATTTTTCGCTGTTCCAGAGCATGCCCGACAGTTGGGCCGTCAAGCAGCTCTTCCCCATCATGCCGATTCACCGGCTGAACGAAATGCCCACCCGCAGCGGCGTGCTGGGCGACATCTCCTGCGATTCGGACGGCAAGATCGACCAGTTCATCGACCGGCGCGACGTGAAACGCACCCTGCCGCTGCATCCGTTCAACGGCGAGCCGTACCTGATGGGCGCGTTTCTGGTGGGCGCCTACCAGGAGATCCTGGGCGATCTGCATAACCTGTTCGGCGACACCAACGCCGTGCACGTGAGCCTGGGGCCGAGCGGCGACGTGATTCTGGATGCCGTGATTCGCGGCGATACGGTGCGGGAGGTGCTGGATTACGTCCAGTTCAACTCCAAGATGCTGCTGGAGGAGTTCCGGCGCGACGTGGAGACAGCGCTGCGCGACGGCAAGATCGGCTACGAAGAATCGGGGCGGCTGCTCAAATTCTACGAAGAGGGCCTCAACGGCTACACGTACCTCGAACAATAACTTCCACGACAACCTGCGGGTCATTTTGGTCGCGCCCCGGAACCCGCTCAATATCGGCGCGGCGGCGCGGGCCATGAGCAACTTCGGATTCAGCGCGGCTGCGGCTGGTGAATCCTTATCACGTCGCTTTTCAAGAGGCGCGCTCCGCCGTACACGCCCACAAGATCCTGCGCGACGCCCAAGAATTTCCGTCGCTGGCCGATGCGATCGCCGATTGCAGCTTGGTGGTCGGAACCACATCGCTCGGCCATCGGGAGTTGCAGCATACGCTGCGCGCGGTGGAATACGGCGGCCGGTTGATCCGCAAGCGCCTGGCGGCCGCGCCCGTCGCGCTGCTGTTCGGCTCCGAGAAGTTCGGCCTCTCGAACGAAGACATGAGCTACTGCCATTGGCTGTTGCGCATCGGGACCGAAGGCTCGATGAATCTCGGCCAGGCGGTCGCCGTTTGCCTGTATGAGCTGGTGCGCAATCCGGTTCCGCCCAAGCCCGATCCGCGGAAACCAGCCACCGCCGAGGAATTGGACCGGCTGACCGCGCTGTTGACCGAAGTCCTGGAAAAATCGGGTTACGTCCACACCGAAGGCGCCGACGCCAAGATCCGCCGGTTGGTGCGCCGCATGGAACTGGCCGGGCACGATGCCGAAATCTGGCTCGGAATGATTCGCCAGATTCATTGGAAGTTAACATCGCCAGACAAGCCGCAATGATATCCTGAGGACCGGAACCGGAAATGACTAAGGTTGAGCTTGATTACGATCTCGTGCGTCCGTTAACCGATCAGGATGCCCCCGCCGTCGCCGACGTACACAGTTGGTACGGCATCCAGCGCGTGCAGCTTACTCCGTCGCTCGACCGGCTGCATGTGGAATACGACGCCTCCCGCCTCAGCGAGAAAGACGTCGAAGCCGTGCTCCAGCGGTTTGGCTTGCCCATCCAGCGCAAGTGGGTAGTTCCATGAGATCGCGTCCCGGGCTGCTGCGCGCTCGGGACTATCTGGCCGCAAACTTCAACCAGCGGATTTCGCTGTCCGATGCCGCGGCGCTCGCCGGGCTATCGCCGTTCTATTTCCATCGCCTGTTTGCGGAAGCCTTCCATGAGACACCGCACGAGTTCGTGACGCGGCTGCGCATCGATCACGCCAAGAAACTCCTGCTCGCCGGCAATCACAGCGTTACCGACATTTGCTTGGATGCCGGTTATGAGAGCTTGGGCTCCTTCAGCACGCGCTTCCACTCGCTCACGGGCCTGTCGCCGGCGGCTTTCCGGCGCGAATCGCGGCGCGTCTTCGGAACCTCCGGCCGGCACTGGCCGCTCTACTACATGCCTGTCTGTTTCCAGCATTTTTTCGCCGGGATTTCCTAGCGATCGCAAGATCCGAGAAGCATTCCCTCGCGCCCTCCGCTAACGTAGTACTCATGATTCAAAAGCTCTCCCACACCACCATTTATGTGCTCGATCAGGACGCCGCGCGCGATTTCTATGTCAACAAGCTGGGCTTCGAAGTTCGCATGGACCAGAGCATGGACAATGGCTTCCGCTGGCTCACCGTAAGTCCCAAGGGACAGCCCGACCTCCAACTGATCTTGATGAAGGTGGATGGACCCAACATCAAGCCCGAGGATGCCGCGGTTCTCAGAGGCTTGCTCGATCGGGGGCGGATCAATGGCGGCGTGCTTCAAACCGACGATTGCCGTGCCACGTACGAAGACCTGAAGGCCAAAGGCGTAGAGTTCCTTTCTCCGCCGGCGGACCGTTTCTATGGCATCGAGTGCATCATGAAAGACAACTCCGGCAATTGGTTCAGCATGAACCAGTTGAAATGATCTAATAGTCTGGTGGCCAGATTTCTTGGCGTCTTCTTCCTGACGCTGCTCCTTTTCGCCTCCGGACCCGGCTTCCGCAGCCGCGCGCAACTGGACGAACACTACGCCAAGCACGGTGCCGAGTTCGGGCACATCAGCGAGGGCGAATACCTTCGGCTGGCGCAAGAGCTGCGGGACGCTCCGCCCGGCGGCCCGATTCTCGAAGCGCGCCGTCCCAACGGCGAGTTCAGCCGGTTCGACCGTCGTCACGGCTATTTCGGCGCTTACAATCGCAACGGAACCATCCGAACGTTCTTCATCCCCAACAACGGCGAGCGCTATTTCCGCCGTCAGGCCGAGCGGCGATATGACTGATCAGGAAATGGCCGCCTACCTCCGCGAGAACGGTTATCCCGAGCACATCGTTCGAGCCGGACGCGCAGGATTGATCGATCGCTGGGGCAAGTTCGTCGCCGAGGTGGAGCGCGGCTATCGGTTCGGGTTAGAGGATTATCGCAACGACCTGGATCTGCGCGGAATCATCGCCATGCTGGGCCTGGATGCCGAGGTTGCCGACCTCGACCGCCGCTTCGAAGCTGCTGCTCACCCATCGCGACAAACGGGTCTGGGAAAGCTCGGCCGCCGACCCTTTTTGGGACTTCGGTTATCCTAGTAGTACTGGGGCTCGTTTCTCGGAAGATATTAAAAACGAAGGACTTTCTTAGTAACATCCCTATCCCAATAGACATTAGGGTAGATTGTCTGCTACACTGTCTCCTGTTACACTCGCTTATGTCTCAACTCGGCCATCTTCGATTGCTGGAAGCTGAGAGCATCCATATCATGCGCGAGGTGGCATCCGAGTTCCAGCGGCCGGTGATGCTGTACTCCATCGGCAAGGATTCTTCGGTGCTGCTGCGGCTGGCTCAAAAGGCTTTTCACCCGGCGCCCATCCCGTTTCCGCTGCTGCACATCGACACCACTTACAAGTTTCGGGAGATGATCGAGTTTCGCGATCGCTATACAGCGGAGATCGGCGCCAAGCTGATCGTCTACACCAATCGCGAAGCTATCGACGATGGCGCGAATCCGTTCCGGCTGGGCACCCAGCGCTGCTGCGGCTTGTTGAAGACCAAGGCGCTTCTCGACGGTTTGCGGCAAGGCAACTTCGACGCAGCCATCGGCGGCGCACGGCGCGATGAGGAAAAGTCGCGCGCCAAGGAGCGCATCTTTTCGTTTCGCGACGAAAAGGGCCAGTGGGATCCCAAGAACCAGCGGCCCGAACTGTGGAATCTGTTTAACGCCCGCATTCATCCGGGCGAAAGCCTGCGCATCTTTCCCCTTTCCAATTGGACCGAGATGGACATCTGGCAGTACATCCACGCCGAGAAGATCCCCATCGTTCCCATGTATTTCGCCCAGGAGCGCGAGGTGCTGGTGCGCGGCGAGTCGCTCATCATGCTGGAGCAGCCGTTCATCCCCATCTTGCCGGGCGAAAAGCCGCAAATGGTGCGCTGCCGCATGCGGTCGCTCGGATGCAGCCCGTGCACGGGCGCCATCCGGTCCGACGCGGATACCATTCCGAAGATCATCGAAGAGCTGGTTTCATTCCGCAGGTCGGAGCGGGAAAATCGCGTGATCGATCACGATCAGGATGGCTCCATGGAAATCAAGAAGCGTGAGGGTTACTTCTGATGGCCGCTCTCGCGAAGGCCGCTGCCGTCGTTCCAGATCGAAGATTTCCTCGCCGCCGAGCAGGCTAAGGACCTGCTGCGATTCACCACCGCGGGCAGCGTGGACGATGGCAAGTCCACGTTGATCGGCCGGCTGCTCTACGATTCGCAGAGCGTCTACGAAGATCAGCTCAAGGCGGTGACCAAGGCGTCGGTGAACCGGTCGGCCGGGCCAATCGATTTTTCGCTGCTGACCGACGGCCTGCGCGCCGAGCGCGAGCAGGGCATCACCATCGACGTCGCCTATCGTTATTTTGCCACGGCGCGGCGCAAGTTCATCATCGCCGACACGCCGGGACACGAGCAGTACACGCGCAACATGGCCACCGGCGCGTCCACCGCCGATCTGGCCGTGATCCTGATCGACGCGCGCAACGGCGTGTTGCAGCAATCGCGGCGGCATGGCTACATCGCTCGCCTGCTGGGCATCCCGAACCTGGTGGTGGCGGTGAACAAGATGGACGCCGTCGGTTACGAGCGAAGCGATCTTCCGTTCCATCGAGACCGAATTTCGCGAGTTTGTCGGCGGCTAAGCTCAGCACACGCTCCGCATGTCTACTTCCTGCCCATCAGCGCGCTGGAAGGCGACAACGTGGTGCGGCCCAGCCGGAACATGCCCTGGTTTGAAGGGCCGAGCCTGCTGGAGTTTCTGGAGACGGTTCCGGTTCACCACCGCACTCGCGCCACTGCGTTTCGTTTTCCGGTGCAGCGCGTGATCCGTCCGAATCAAGACTTCCGCGGTTATGCGGGACAAGTGGTTTCCGGCACCATTCGCCCGGGCGATGGCGTTCTGGCGCTGCCTTCCGGCCGGCGCTCTCGCGTGAAGAGCATCGAAACGTTCGACGGCCGCCTGGACGAAGCGGTGGCGCCGATGTCGGTAACGCTGACGCTCGAAGACGAAGTGGATATCAGCCGCGGCGACATGCTGGTGTCGGCGCAGAAGCCGCCCGACGCCGCCCGCCAGTTCGACGCGAGCGTGGTGTGGATGAACGAACAGCCGCTCGATCTGAGCCGGCGCTACATGCTGAAACACACCACGCAAACCCTGCCGGCGGAAGTGAAGGCGGTGAAGCATCGCGTCAACATCAAAACCCTGGAACATGAGGCGGCCGACAGCCTGGAGATGAACGGGATCGGCGTGCTTGCGCATCGAGACCAGCCGTCCTATTTATTTCGACGCGTATGCGCAGAATCGTGCCACCGGCAGCCTGATCCTGATCGATCCGGAAACCAATGCCACTGTGGGCGCGGGCATGATTCTGGCGCCGGTGATCGTGGAACGCGACCGATCCAAAGTGGCCGCGCTCGATCTCCGGCACGAACGCGTAACACCCGTGGAGCGGATCGCGCGCTATCGGCATGGCGGCGAAACGATATCGCTGGGGGACGCGGAAAACGCTGGCTTGGCTGCTGGAGCGGAAGCTTTTCGACCGTGGCTGCGCGGTGACGGTGATGGAGCACGCCGATCCGACAGTCGCCGACGGCCGGAAACGCTGGCGGCGCTGGAACAGGCCGGCTTGTTGGTTTTGCTGGTTTCCGGCAAATCGCCCGGTTTGGGATCTGCCGGCGGACGATTCTGAAGCGGCGGACTTCGTGATCGCAGTCTTTGGAAGAGATCGGAGATATTGCTGCGGAATGAATCGCTGACCGGTGGCGAAGGAATTTAGCACGAGTCCGCACCTGAATGAGCGAAGAATGACCATCGACGTTGGACCAGAAGATCACGCTGGATCAAAAAATTGGCGACGCGTCGGCTTTGATTCGCGGCGTATTCGCCGAAAACAGTGGCGCCGCCTGCGTTACCTGCAGCTTCCAGACCGAGTGCATGGCGCTGGTGGATCTGGTGATCGCGCACCAGCCTGGCATCCCCGTTTTGTTTCTCGAAACCGGCTATCACTTCCCGGAAACCTACGCTTATCGCGATCAGATGACGCGAGCAGATGCACCTGAACCTCATCAATCTGGCCGCGAAAATGTCCGTCGCCGAGCAGGAATCGCAGTTCGGCATCCTCAACCAGACCGCGCCCGATCGTTGCTGCGGCATTCGCAAAGTGGAGCCGTTGTTCCGCGGCCTGGGCGATTATGGCGTCTGGTTCACCGCGCTGCGCCGCGAGCAATCGCCCACGCGCGCGAATCTGCAGGCCGTGGATCATTTCAAATTGCCCACCGGCCATCAATTGCTGAAAGTAAGCCCGCTCGCCGACTGGACGAACGCCGACGTCTGGGCCTACCTGAAGCGCCGCGGCATTCCCGTTCTGCCGCTTTACGATCAGGGCTACACCAGTATCGGTTGCGCGCCTTGCACCACGCCGCCCGTTGATCCCGACAATCCGCGCTCGGGCCGCTGGAGCGGCCACAAGCTGGAGTGCGGCATTCACATTCAGAGCGAGTAACCGGTGGAGATCGTTCTCGGGTTCCTCATCGCGGTCGCAATCGGCGTCACCGGCGTCGGCGCGGGCGTAATCACTGCTCCGGTCCTGATTCTCTTCATGCACGTCTCGCCGGCGCACGCCGTGGGAACCGCGCTCGCGTTCAGCGTCGCCGTGAAAATCCTGGTTGTTCCCATGCAGATTTACCGCAAGCAGGTGGATTATCGCGTCTTGGGTTATCTGCTGGCGGGCGGTGTTCCGGGCGTTCTCACCGGATCGTATATTCTGGCCAAGCTGAACACCAAGGGCTCGGAGGGGATCTTGTACGCTGCCTTGGGATCCACCATCGTCTTCATGGCGGGTCTGAATCTGTACCGTTTGTGGTTCCGTCCGGCCCGCGGCGTCGTCGCGGGATTGGTCGCGCTGGCTTCCCGCGATTGCTCTGCCCATCGGCGCCGAAGTTGGATTTTCATCGGCCGGCGCGGGCGCCATCGGATCGCTGGCGCTGCTGTGGCTCACTCCGCTTTCGGCCGCGCGCGTAGTGGGAACGGATCTCTTCTTTGGACTCTGCCTGTCGCTCATCGGCAGCGGCTTCCAGCTCAGCGCGGGCAATTACGACCTGGCTATTTTGACGCAGCTCGTGATCGGCGGAGTTTTCGGTGCGTTTGCCGGAACGTATCTCGCGGCCATCACGCCGCAGCGCGCGTTCCGCATCGTGCTTTCGGTGTGGCTGATCACGCTGGGCATCCAGCTATGCTGGAGCGGCGTCCGGCATCTGTAGGCGATTGAGGGCGGCGCGCGCAGGGGAGTGCGGCACCTCTCGCCGCCGGAACTACGCAAAGGCAGCGTGTGGGAGTGCTCCGAAGCGGCGCTCGCGGGATCGGAACTCAGCCGACCGCCGCCGCCAAATCGGAAGCGGTGAAGTCCGGCCACATCACCGGAGTGAATACCAACTCGGCATAGGCGCATTCCCACAGCATGAAATCGCTGAGACGCTGTTCGCCGCCGGTGCGGATCATCAGATCCGCGTCCTGGGCGCCGAGCGCGTCGGCAAGCGCTTCCCGCGTGGCTTTCCCTTGGAGTGCTTGAGCCGCGGCCAGGATTGCGTCGCGTGAAGAATAATCGACAGCCAGCCGCAGATGCAGTCGTTCGCCCATCGCTGTGGCGCTCTCGCATTCATCGATCACCGGCAGCAGAAGCCGCGGCAAACGATCGCGCCGGCCGATCACCGACACGCGAACGCCTTTATCCACACACTTGGCCTGCTCGCGGCGCAGATAGGTGTGGAACATCTTCATCAGCGCGGACGACTTCGGGCTGCGGACGCCGCCAATTGTCGGAAGAGAAGGCATAAACCGTCAGTATTCCGATGCCCAGATCTGGCGCGGCTTCCACGGTGCGGCGCAGGGCCTCGGCGCCGGCGCGGTGCCCGGCCACTCGCGGCAGGCCGCGCGTGGAGGCCCAGCGGCCGTTCCCGTCCATGATGATCGCGGCGTGCAATCCGTCCGAAGTGCTTTGTCGCGTATCGGAGCTTTTCTTCATACCGGAGCTTTTCATCGCAAAGAATATCTCCAAAAAAAGACCTAGTGTTCCCGGATGGCTTGAATCAGCGCTTCCATGTGATTCAAATATTTCTCCAGGGCGCGGCGCCCGGTCTCCGTCAAACGATATTGCGTCTTCGGAACGCGGCCTTCAAACGATTTGGTACAAACGATGTACTGGGCATCCTCCAGTTTGCGTGCGTGGACGCTTAAGTTTCCATCGGTGGTGTCGAGAAGTTTCTTCAGTTCGTTGAACGTCAGCGATGGATTCACGGCCAGAGCGCTGACGATGCGCAGCCGGATCGGCTCATAAATCAAGCGATCCAAACTGGCCAGCGCCTTGCCGGCCACCATGCGGGCGCCTCCCGGCTTTTCCGGAGCCGAATCTTTGCGAGCAGTGTTTTGTCTAGCCACCGTACCTCCTGGCAATAATGATTCCGAACGCCAGGTGCAGCCCGCCAAATCCGGCTGCCAAGAAACGTAGTTCCCCAAGCGAACGGGCAGAATAGCGCAATCGCGCCTAATAACATGAAGCACAGGCCCATCACCGGGACCACGCGCACCGAAAACGCCCCGCCGGTTACCACTCCGGTTCCATACAGCAGCAGCCACGTTCCCGGGATCGCGGCGGGCAAACCGGCGCGATACAAGACGGCCGTGAGCAGCCCGCCCACCAGCAACGGGGGCGCGAAGCTCAGAACAAATCGCCGCGCCGGCGCCGAGAGCAGCGGACCTTTCGCCGCATTGGCTTTGCGCTTGATAGCCAGCACCGCCAGCGTCATCGCAAAGGGAGCTTCCAGCAGCCAGGTAACCAGCCAGCGCAGCAGCGTTGGTTGTTGGCTGGCGATGCCGGCCGCTGCCAGCGCGCTCAACCCCATAGCGACGCCTCCCCATCCGGGAACCGCAGTGAACGAACCGGCGCGCTCCATGGTCTCGCGAATGAGCCGCAGATTGTCCATCGCGTGTGTTCTGCAACGAAACCGGTTCAGCGCGAGTGGCGCGAATGCTCCGGACGGTAGCCATGGAAGCGATTATAAGCGATTCACTTTGCGTTGTAAAGTAGCAACGGTACTGGGGCCTGCCGAGCGCGGCCCTTTCGCAGACGACGGAAACAGCTCCAGTTGGTCGTCCGAGCGGGCCATTCCAGCGCTGTGCGAGCCGCCAGTTGGTGCCGCGCCCGGATGCGCTCCACCCGCTCGGCGATCATTTCCGGATAGTGGCCTTTAAGATAGGCCGTCTTCTCGAAACGCTCCCGATAGCGGCGGACCAGGTGCGGGAAGCGCTCTTCAAGAAACGGCAGGAAAACCTGTGCCGCGCAGGGTTTCAGAAACAACGGCGCCGCGCTGAAGGATGATGCGCCGTTGCGGGCCGCCGCCGCGCAGACGCGCTCCAGGCTCTCTTCGCTGTCGTTGATCAGCGGCATCACCGGATGCGCCAGAACGCTCACCGGAATTCCAGCGTCAGTCAGTTTCTTTACCGCGGCCAATCGCAGCGCCGGACGCGGCGCGCGCGGCTCCATCAGCCGGGCCAGTCGCTCATCGAGCGTAGTGATGGTCAGATGCACGCGAATCTTGTTTTTTCGGGCGATCTGGACCATCAGCCCGGCGTCGCCCGCCACCAAATCGGACTTGGTCGTAATGCCGAAATCGAGCCCGCGCTCGCCGGCGAACACCTCCAGCATTTGGCGCGTGATCCGGAAGCGGCGCTCGGCCGGCTGGTAAGGATCGGTGGCGGTGCCGATCCAAACCGTGTCGCCCGGCTTCAACCGGCGAACTTCAGCCCGAAACGCCGGGGCTTGAAATTGTTTGGCGTAAGATCTTGCGCTCGAACAGCTCCGGATCGCGAAGTTCCATGAATTCGTGGGCGTAGCGGGCGTAGCAATATTTGCAGCCATACTCGCAGCCGCGATACGGATTGATGGTCCAGATGTCCCGCATCCGGCCCGATCCGCGGCCGATAAAGCGGCGCGTTTCGAGTTCCAGATATTCCACCTGGCGCTTGGCCTCCAGCAAGTCGCTGGAAGCCGCCAGGCGGGCAATGCCGACGAGTTTGGGGGGAGGATCGTCGTCGAACAACATGCGCGATCCCCTATTTTCGCCCTTTCTTCGCCAATAGTCAAGATAACGTCAAGATCACAAAACGATCCGCGATTCCCCGTCGCGCCGGGTGATCCGCTCGCGATCCAGGTATTCCAGCAGCGGAATCGCATATTTGCGCGAAATGCCGGTCCAGTCCTTGAACTGCGGCACGGCAAACTGCACGCCTTTCTTCTGCGCCAGCAGCGCGCGGAGCGACTGCATGGCCGAGGCATGAAACACCAATTCATCGCTCACGCGCACCAGCCGTTTATCGCGCAACATCAATTGCAGGAGCGTGCGGGCGCGAGCGGGATCCACGCCCGATTTCGCGAGCACTTCGTGAACAGCCGGCGCGGCGAGGCCACCCGAGCGGAATGCATCTTCGATTTTGGCGGTGGCCTCCGCTTCATCCTGCTTCAGCGCAACTTTATGAGAAGAAAGGCGGATTGTCTCAGCGTCCGACGCCAGTGTCTTGGAACGGGCCAGCAGCGCGTCCATCAACCATGGAGGCGCGCCGGGCAGGAACTTGCTGCGCAGCTCCTCTTTGGAGGCTCCAGCCAGCAGCGGATTCTGCCGATGGAACTGCTTCAAATGCTCGTGCAACGTTTCCAGCCTGGCCGCCACCCATCCGGGATCGAGCAGCCAGAATTGCGGCGATTCGAGCACGCTGAGCGACGCATCGGAGGAAGCCTTGCGAATGCCGGCTTCGAGCAGGCCGGTACGCGCTACCAATTCGGGCATTCCGATGCCATAGCGCGATTCGCGAGCGAGCAGCGCGACCCGCTCGGGAAGAGGCGCGCTTTCGAGGATTCGCAGACGGTCCGTTTGAGCACCCCTCGAAACCCTGCGTGGTGGTGCAATATCCAGAACGGTTCCGCCTCCGATAGTGATCACGGGCGAGAACATGCGCACGATAAAGCGGTCACCCGGCAGCAGAAGCAGCGGTTCGCTCAGCACCAGGCGCACGTATTCGCGCGATCCGGGCACGATCGGATCGGAGCCTTTCAGCCTGCGGATTTCCGCCTCCACAACCGCCGCGCCCGCGTGAAAATGCACGGGCGCGCGATGTTTCAAGGGCTTGGCCGAGCGCAGCAATTGGAACGAACAGTCGATATGACTGGTAGCGTGAAAGCGCCCGGCCTCAGCCAGCACCATTCCGCGTGTCAGCTCGGAAGCGTCCACACCTGCAATATTCAGCGCGGTTCGTTGCCCGGCGGTGGCCTGCTGGACGTAGGCTCCATGCACCTGAATGCCGCGCACGCGGACCCGTTTGTGCGCCGGATGCAGCTCCACTTCCTGATCCACGTGAACGACGCCCGAGACCAGCGTGCCTGTTACCACGGCGCCGAATCCGCGCATCGCGAAGGAACGGTCAATGGGCAGGCGGAAATATTGCGATGCGTCTTTCTCGGGAACTGTCGCCGCAAGTTTTGCGAGCTCGGCACGCAGCTCGTCCAATCCGGCACCAGTCGCCGCGCTCACCGCTACTATCGGCGCGTCTTCCAGGAACGAGCCGCGCACGAATTCGCCGGCTTCCAGCCGCGCCAGCTCCAGCAAATCACCCTCGGCCAGGTCGGCCTTGGTCAGGACCACGATGCCCTTCCGTATGCCTAACAACATACAGATATCAAAATGTTCCCGAGTTTGTGGCTTTATGGACTCGTCTGACGCTATAACAAAGAGAACAAGATCTATGCCGCTTACACCAGCCAGCATGTTTTTAATGAACCTTTCGTGGCCCGGTACGTCTACTAAACCGAGGCGCACGTTTTCGGATAGCTGCAGGTGCGCGAACCCCAGGTCAATCGATATGCCCCTCTGTTTTTCTTCTTTCAGACGATCGGTATCGATGCCGGTGAGAGCCCGCACCAAAGCGGTTTTGCCGTGGTCAATGTGGCCGGCTGTACCGATGATGATGTTTTTCATCTCGACGATCCTCATCCTAGCGCCTCTCCGGGCCCAGGATGCGAATCAAATCAATGCCAAAGAATTGCCGGATGACGCCGAGCAAGTTTCGGCGCCCACGGCCACGTTCAAAACCGGCGTGTCCGACGTGCGCGTCGACGTCCAGGTTACCGAAGGTAACAATCTGGTCAAGGATCTCACCAAAAGTGACTTCGCGCTCACCGACGAGGGCCAGCCGCAATCGATTGTCTCGTTTTCGCATGGCGACGAGCCCGTGAACCTGATCCTGCTGCTGGATGTCAGTGGGAGCATGCAGAAATACATCGACCAGATTTCAGCGGAAGCGCGCGATGCGCTGGATCATCTGCGGCCGGGGGATCGCGTGGCGTTGATGGTGTTCGCCAAGAGCACGGCGGTGGCGCAGGGCTTCAGCGACAATCTGGCCGAAACGGCGCGCAATATCGGCGGCGCGGTGAAGAAGTGGGATGTGGGATCAAGCACTATGATCAATTCGGCGGTGATGGACGCGGCCCACTACATGGACAAGCACGCGGGACCCAGCGGCCGGCGCGCGATTCTGATTCTCACCGACAACCTGAGCACCAGCTATCGGCTGACCGATGGCCAAGTGATTCGCGAATTGAACAAAGCGGACACGGTGATGAACGCGATCATCACGGGGCGCGCCATCCGGCCGGCGCCGCTCGTTCCCGGCAAGGTGTCCAATCCCGACTTGACTCCCGCCAATGTCTACGATCTGGCCGAAAAAACCGGCGGCGAATGGGTGAGGGCCGAGAACGCGGGCGATTCGTTCAAGGAATTGATCGAGCGGATTCGCAGCCGCTACATGCTGGCCTATCATGCGCCGGATGCATCGGCGGGCCAGTTCCGCCACATCACCGTGACGCTGGAGGACGCCGCGCGGAAGCGGTATCCGGGGGCGGAGTTGCATTCGCGCACCGGGTATTATGCGGAATAGCGCAGCTTCGAAGCAGTTTGAGAACAAAACGGTGTCTCGGGACTAGGTTGCCACCTGAATGAGCGGAGATGTCGGAGCGACGGTCTGTGGCATTTCGTCATGAGTCCGTCCCTCCAGAAGACGACCCGTGCGCTTCTTTTGCACCCCTCCCCACTGCTTGAAGAAAAATGCAACCCCTGCTTGATGGCACTGGTTGCGGATTGAGGTAACCCATTCTGCGAGGATCGGCCGTGCGCCGGGGCCGGATTCGCCGCCAACAATCGCCCAATCGATGCCGGTCAGGTCGAGGCCGTCGAGAGGTCCGAGAAGGGGCTCCAAAGACAGGAATTTAATTCGAGCTCCCGTCTTTCTGAGGTGATCAATCCGAGCTACGTATTTCTCCGACTCAACGCTCACACCCATCCAAACGTTACTGGGCCAATCAATCTTCTCAGCAAGCGACAACAGACGCCCCGAGCGTTTAGTCAGTACTTGGAACTGATGCCAGGATGCCGCTCTCATCGTTCCGAATACGCGCTGAATGTACTCCAAGGGGACCGAATGGTGAAAGAGATCACTCATTGAGTTGACGAAGATCATCTGCGGCTGTTTCCATCGAAGGGGTAATTCAAGAGTGTCGGGATGCAGCGTCAGCTGAAAGCCATTCGCATACTTTTTCTGCCCCATCGCCTTGAGTCTCCGTGTGAGTCGCTCGGCATAGCAGTTCTCGCATCCCGGGCTCAATGCGTCGCATCCCGTAGACGGATTCCAGGTGGCTTCAGTCCATTCAATCGCCGATTTAGTTGCCATGATCTCCCTTTCCTAAGAATCGAATCAACACGCTTTTCGGGAGCGTCCGTTTGTCGCCACCCGCCTGGAAGCGTCTGTCTTCAGCGGGCGGATCAACGTTGATCCGGCCCTCGCGCTCAAGTTTCAGAAGGGCGTCCCGATAATTGCTCTCCGGGTACTGCGTTTGTGCTTCTTCTTGGAGTAGCGATCCGAAACGAATCTGCCTGCCGGCGTAAACGGACAAAAGGCGATCCTCAACCTCGTATAGTCCATCAAATAGCGAGTCAGGCAACTCACCAGCACGCGGATCGTGCTCGCTTGACCCGACACCTTCCACAACTTTCGAACTTGCAGACCGAAGTATGCTCTTCATCATGCCTGCTACTCGCCGGTCCTTTGAGGCATAGATCAAATGATGACTAGTCCTGCCCCTATCGCTCTTGAACCGGAAGAAAAGAGGGATGGCTCCAACCTCCGTGATAGAGGATGTGACAGCCGCCAAGATAACTTCTTCACGTTCGGAGGCCGACCGATTTTGGATTTGAGAACGGAGGGTCTTGGCTCTCTCGGGTTCAAAGAACTCGTCAAGAGATCTATTCATGATCTTAAGGTCGAGCTTCATATTGATTCGACTGTAATTGAAGAAGAATATGCAATCGTTGCCAAAGCCTCCGAGAACCGACGAGATTAGCCTCAGTGATAACCCCTTGTACCCGCGTGGATCGAGAAAGACGAGAGTTGGGACCCGCAATTTTCCAAGTACGCTAACCCAGCCGGTGTCAACGATCTTGTTACGTACCGTCAGCCTATACCGGAGTGTGTCGACGCCGGGAACCGCGTCAATCGCCGTCTTCAATTGTTGGTAGTTCTCTTGATTTCCGTTGTTGAACCAGAGATGAACCTTCTGTCGAAACAGTTCGTCGTGCACGGCGGTTTCGCACACCAAAACGGGGATCGACTTTTGTACGGCGCCGTCACTAGTCGTGTATAGTCCGGGGCCTGCGAACAAATCGGCGTACCCCACCTTCTCGCGTCGCCCGCGAGCCATGACGCGATTGTAGGCTACAAAGTACTCGGTAACAATCTTCTGCTTGATACGCGAGCCCTCTCGTAGCTTTTTGAAGAACTCGGCCTCAACACCGAACTTGGTGTGCCGGTCATGAAGAATTCAAATCATTCTATCGTCTTTTGTTTTGGCGGTAAATGGCAGGCGCCGCTTCCGCTCACGTCTCGCTGCTGGCTGCGCTAGTTCCCAAAGGAAGCGACAAGATGTGTGACGGCGGTGGCGTTGACTTCCGTCTTGTATGTCCCTGGGCGGGCTCGCCGAGGCCGCATTCAGGCCTGCCCAGGCATTCGCAAGCGCTTCGTAATATCCGGCCCGCATTGCGCATAATGTTTTTCGTTCCACGTATAGATCGTTTCGGCCTTCGCCTTGACGGCGCATCGCGCCAGTATCGCGTCGTAGATGCCCCCGCCCACGATCCGTCGGGCAGCCGATGCTTCCAATGCATCGGCATACTCCTGGCCGGTGAGAGCAACAATGGAAAGCCGCTCCCGAATACTGCCAATGAAGAGAATAGCCTGTTCACTGCTGATGCGATGCCGGCCCGGCATTCGAGTCAGTGTGGAATGGACCTCGACTAAACTATGAGCCCCACAACAGCCCCCGGATTTCTCGAAGCGGATAAACAGATCGAGACTCGCCCGGTGATGAACGTGATCGCCATAGAACACGGGCACGAGCACGGATGTATCGAAGAACGCCTTCACCCGCCGCTTCCAAGGTTCGTAGTGTCGCGCTCCTCCCGGATTTCTCTGAGCACCTCGTCAGTCGCTGACGCCGGCAAGGTTTGCCCGGCGTGAAATACCCAAACGCCCTGCTCTTTTCTGAGCGGGGCGGTTCCCCGGACGGGGCGAAGCGTGATCTGTTCACCAGCCATTTCCATCTCGAGGGCATCCCCGGGTCCGAGATGCAATTGCTCTCGCAGCGGCTTGGGAATAACAATACGCCCGGCCTTATCGATGATGAGATGGTTCATGGTGGCAAAAGGCAGTGGGTTGATCCACGGCCTAATGCCATTTTACTCGATCCGGGAATGATTCTATGTTTCCGCACCTGCTACTGTATTCTCGTATGTCCACCGACCAGCTCGCCGCGAACCGATTAGAAGAGGTGCGGCGCCGCCACGCCAATGCCGAGGCGGGAGGCGGTGAAGAGCGCATGCTGCGGCAGCATAAGGAGGGCAAGCTCTCGGCGCGCGAGCGCATCGATCTGCTGCTCGACGCGGGCACGTTCGAAGAGATGGACAAGCTGGTGCGGCATCGCACCACCGACTTCGGAATGGACCAGCAGGTCGTCGACGGCGACGGCTTCGTCACCGGCTATGGGCGCATTCACGGGCGCGTGGTCTACGTCTTCGCGCAGGATTTCACCGTGCTGGGCGGATCGCTATCGGAAGCCAACGCGCTGAAGATTTGCAAGATCATGGACCTGGCGCTCAAGACCGGCGCGCCCGTGATCGGCCTGAACGATTCCGGCGGTGCGCGCATCCAGGAAGGCGTGGCGTCGCTGGCCGGCTACGCCGATATCTTCCTGCGCAATACGCTCGCGAGCGGTGTGATCCCGCAAATCTCCGCCATTATGGGACCCTGCGCGGGTGGCGCGGTCTATTCGCCGGCGCTCACTGACTTCATCTTTATGGTGGAGGGCACCAGCCACATGTTCATCACCGGGCCGGAGGTGATCAAAACCGTCACGCACGAAGACGTGACCAAGGAAAGGCTGGGCGGCGCGGAGACGCACAACAGCATCAGCGGCGTGGCGCACTTTATGGCGCACGATGACGCCGAATGTTTGCGCATGATCCGCGAACTGGTGTCGTATATTCCGAGTAATAATCAGGACGATGCGGCGGCGGAATCGTCGGATGACCCCATCGATCGAGCGGACTCGTCGCTCGATACCCTGGTGCCCACCGATCCGCAGGTGCCTTACGACATCAAGGAAATCATCCATCGCGTGGTGGACGACGGCGAGTTCTTCGAGATTCATGAGCACTGGGCCAGGAACATCGTGATCGGCTTCGCGCGCATGGATGGCAAGAGCGTGGGCATCGTGGCCAATCAGCCGGCGTTTCTGGCCGGGTGCCTGGACATCAATTCATCCGTGAAAGGCGCGCGTTTCGTGCGATTCTGCGATGCGTTCAACATCCCGATTCTGACGTTCGAAGACGTTCCCGGATTCCTGCCGGGCACCGAGCAAGAGTTCGGTGGCATCATCCGGCATGGCGCGAAGCTGCTGTATGCGTATGCGGAGGCGACGGTTCCGAAGATCACCGTGATCACGCGCAAGGCCTATGGAGGAGCTTATTGCGTGATGGGCTCGAAGCATTTGCGAACCGATGTGAACTTCGCGTATCCAACGGCCGAGATCGCGGTCATGGGTCCGGAAGGAGCCGTCAACATTGTTTACCGGCGCGAACTGGCGGCGGCCGCCGATCCCGAAACGCTGCGCAAAGAAAAGATCGATGAGTTTCGCGAGCGTTTTGCCAGCCCATTTGTTGCAGCCGAGCGCGGGTTTATCGACGACGTGATTGAGCCGCATGAAACGCGGCCAAAAGTGATCCGCGCGCTGCGAATGCTGGAGAACAAAGTGGATACCATGCCGCGCAAAAAGCACAGCAATCTGCCGCTCTAAGAATGCTTGCCACGGATGAACCCAGATAAACACCGCTCGAAAACCCAGCCCTTGGGCTTGCCTTATCTGTGTTCATCTGCGTTCATCCGTGGCTATTAAGTTGCCTTCTAAAGACTCCTCACGCCCATGGCAGTAATGTCGTCCACCCGCATCGTTTCTTTGATTACGAACGGCTCACCGTATTTCACGCCGATCAAATTTCCATAAAAGCGCGCAACGGAGCCGAGCCGATCGCGAATCTCCTGTTGATCCGGAAACAGATCGCTCGCTTCCACCGACTTGCCGTATTGCGATTCGTAACAAAACAGCGCGGACATGCGGCGTTCGAACTGGGCGGAAATGTCCACCACAAACGACGGCGTTACGTTGGCGTACAGCGAGGAGTAAAGAATCTTGTGCGGGCGATGCGGTTCGGATTCTTCGGTAAGCTTCTTGAGGCCCGCGAGGAAGCACGCCTCGAAACCGATCTCCGACGCCCGGTAATGATCCGGATGCCGCGCCTCCCAATACGGCAGGATCACCACGCGGGGACGCAGGTTACGAATCTCTACCGCCAGAGTCATGCGGACGCCGACCGTATTCTCCAGGCGGGCATCGGGAAGACGAAGATTCCCGCGCCAGGCCAGTTGCATCGCGCCACCGGCGGCGTCTGATTCTCTCAGGCGAATCTCGGGCGTTCCTCGGCTGCCCATGTCGCCCGCTGTGAGGTCGAGCACGCCGGTTCGATAGCCTTGCTCGGCCATGCGGATCAGCGTGCCGCCGCAGGTCTGCTCCACATCATCCGGGTGCGCGGCGATAGCCAGAATATCAAGCGGCTTCTCGATGCGCGACGATCCCGTATCAACTTCTTCCCACATCATCAATACCGCCAGGGCCGCGCGCGCTGTTTGGTAGGCATCAATGCGATCAGCGCCATTCCAGCCAGAAAACCGCCGACATGCGCGAACCAGGCCACGTCGCCATTACCCGACGACGCCGAATACCCTACCGACCCGATGCCGCTGAAGAACTGGATCGCAAACCAATACAGGAGCAGAAAAAAGGCTGGGATGTCGACGGTGGTGATAAAAACAATGATGAACACCAGCGTGACGATGTGCGCGCGCGGAAACTTGATCAAATAAGCGCCCATTACGCCGGCGATGGCGCCGCTCGCCCCGATGGTTGGAACGGTGGAGTTGGAGTTCACGAGGATGTACAGAAAGGCCGCGGCAAATCCGCAGGCGAAGTACAGGAATAGGTACTTGACGTGCCCCACCAGGTCCTCTACTCCCCGGCCGAAGACCCACAGGAACCACATGTTGCCCGCAATGTGGAGGAATCCTCCGTGGATAAACATGGAAGTGAGGATGGAGGAATAATGCAGGCGGTCCGGCACGATGCAATAGTGCATGATGAAGCGGTTCAGCGAATAGCTGGACATGCCGAGACTCAGCTCATACAGAAACACAGCCACGTTTACGGCGATGATCACCAAGGTGGCCGTGGGTCGCGTATAGTGCGGCTCAGAGGATTTGAGAGGGATCATGGAAGGATTGCGCTGAAGGCGTCAGAAGCGCTGCTGAAACTCCCGCGGGCCGAGGCCGGGCTGTTCGAAGTCAGGATTCACGCGCCGCTCTCCGTCACGCATCAACGCTTGCGCTTCCGGGAGGCTGGCGATGTGGCCGCG
This sequence comes from Bryobacterales bacterium, assembly GCA_963713415.1. Classification (GTDB taxonomy): domain Bacteria; phylum Acidobacteriota; class Terriglobia; order Bryobacterales; family Bryobacteraceae; genus Palsa-89. The sequence goes on from CAVQLV010000006.1 coordinate 227,079, forward strand.
CGCGCCCAAGGCGGTACAGTTCAGGGCTGCCATGGCATTGGAGAACTCTAGCGCGTCGCCCACCGGCATGCTCTCGATCACAGCATAACAGAACGCTCCATGAAACACGTCTCCTGCGCCGGTGGTATCGATGGAATCGACCACAAAGCCGGGCGAATAAAGGAAGCGGCCATCCACGCGCGCGAGTGAACCGGCAGCGCCCAGCGTCATGGCGGCCACGCGCATCCCGTATTCGTCCTGAATCATCGCCAGAGCCCGAAACGGATCGGTTTCGTGGGTCCAGCGGGCGGGAAACTCGAAACTGGCCACCAGGTAGTCGACGTTCGGAAGCACGCGGTCGAAGCCGGGATAAATAGTATCCACATCCACGCTCACAGGGATTTGATGCCGGCGCGCGATTTCCGCTGCACGGGCTACGGCCGGCGTGTCGTGCCCGTCAATATGCAGCAGGCGCGCGCATGCGATTTTGTCGGGCGTCAGGCTATCGGCGTCGATGCGCAGGCAGTCGTCCCGATGCCAGAGCACCGTGCGTTCCCCGCTGGTCCGGTCTACCACGATATAGGCGCTTTGATTCGGGCAGTTCTTTCGGATCTCGATGTCGTCCAGGTTGACGCCGCTCACACGCAGGCTCTCCAGTTGAACGGCGCCGCGTTCGTCGTCGCCCAGCGTGCCGATATATTTGGCCCGCAGACCCAGCCCGGCGCAGGTGACCATCGCGCTCGCCACCTGTCCACCGGGGCTCAGGACTTCGCGCTCGAACGGAACTTTGCCGCCGTAGGGAGGAAAATGGGGGAGCAGGATCAGCGTATCGGTGGCGTTCAGGCCGACACCGACCACATCGAACGGAGGCACCCGGCGGCTACTTCTTTTTGGGGGGCATTTCGTAGAGATAAATGGTGTGGCCGTGCCCCTCCGGGTCCCGATCCACCAACTTCGGTTTCCAGCCCGGCATGGCGTATTCATGCGAGACTACGCGGGCGCCTTTTTTCAGGTACTTTTCCAGATTCGGGCGCAGCATCTCGTTGGCGTCGGTGGCTAAGTAGAGCGTCACCACATCGGCGGGGCTGAGGTCCACATTCAAGAAATTGCCGTGGATCACTTGGGCGTCGTTATCCAGACCCAGCCGGCGGATGCGGGCGTTAGTGCTGTCCACCAGCTCATCGGAAATCTCGACGCCCACGGCTTTGGCTTTGAATCGCGCCACGGCAGTGATCAAGATGCGTCCATCGCCGCTGCCGAGATCGTACAGAGTTTCACCGGGCTTCAGATCGGCCAGCTCCAGCATGCGATCAACAATCTCCTGGGGCGAAACAACATACGGCGCCAGGCTGTTGGTGTAATGTTTGGCGTGTTGCTGGCCGTAGAGCAGGCCTTGGGCAAACGATTGACTCGCGCAGAGTGAGAACACTCCCAGAAAAACGGCCAAACTTGTTGTACGCATGAACCCCTACTGGCTTGAGATGGACGAAACCGCCCTTCCGTTCCTTGATTTTACGATCTTTGAGACCATTTCCGATACGGCGAACCACAAATCTCGTGGGCGGGAGATGGTGTATTCGTACCCGCGGAAAAAGTGGACGGTATGGCTGATCGCGTCCTTCCAGGGCACCGCCTGCGGATTGAGGTTGTAATTCATGTAAAACACGGGAAAGTCGACGTCCCCGGCATTTTTGAGGGCCTCGTCGGGAGGATTGGCGTCCAACAGCACCTTAGGCCCGGCAAAAACCAGCGCATCCGGGTGATCCTGGGGAGTTGTATTCATCTCCTTGCGTACTAAGGTGGTCAGAAAGTCGGTATCGCCATGTTTGTCACTCAGATGTTTCAGATCCACGGTGCCCAGATTCAGGGAATTGAGAGCCGTTCCCAACGCTGGAAAATCGATCCGGCTGGAGTCGTCCTGGCGATAAATCACCTTTTGTTCCTGCATGTTAAAGGCGACGATCGAGAATTTGCCGATGCGCGGATCCCGTGAGATGGTCCTCAGGATGGACACCAGCGCGGTGGTATCGAGCGGCTGGAGTGCGGCCGACAGGGAATCCTGGGGGGCGAAATTCACCAGCACCTTCACATTGAGCAGGGGTTCCATGGGCGCGCGTTTGATAGGCGGCTCTTCGGTAAACTCATCGCCGTTCGCGCGCTGGATGGCTTCGGGCGCGATGGCCAGGCTCATCGGCCGATCCTTGGAGGCTAGGGCCGCTTCCGAGTCCCAATTCGAAGAGCACACCCGCTCGCTTCGATCCCGCATCAGCCAATCGACGTGGTAGGAGCCCTCGCCGACGTCGAAGGCGCCCTGGAGATAGGCGTCGCCTCGGGCGTCCTGGTCAATAGGTGGAACGCGCAGATGCTGCACAAAGTAAACCGGCTCGTCGGGATGATCGTCCGGGGAAACACGAAAGACGATGCTGAGCATATTTTCAGTACCGGCGAGTTCCCTTAATGGAACGGTGACCTGATATCCGGCATGAAATTTGAGATCGAATCCAAGAGTGGGCTTGCTGGGAGTAACGGTACAGGGAAGATCCTTGCGCACCTCCCCACTTTCCAGCACCGCCAGATCCGCATTAAAGATGTTGGCGCGTTGGTGCGGCCCTGAGCCATGGATCAGAATCTGGCCATGGACCGGCGCAGCAGTCAAGATCAGCCCGGCCAGCAGCCATTGGCTGCCGGATTGAACGAACAAACAGGGTCTCCGCATCCCCTCTTTACTCACTCGTTCCCGCTTACGTCGTAGCGCACGCCCCGCCACTGAGCGCTCGCCCGTCTGGATTGTTCCTTATTGTACATCCAGACCATGCGGCTGCAAGCAAAAATTTAACTTAGACGCAGCCGGTCGCTGAAGAAGTAATCGGGGGCTCGGATACTTCTCAGTAGATGCGACGCTTCGATATGAAACACAAACCGTATGACGCCGTGCCCGCCGTAACTGAGACAGGAATTTGTATGGTACAGTGCATGGATTATGGCATCGCGCAGCGTTAACAAAGTAATTCTGGTCGGCCACCTGGGCAGGGACGCCGAGACCAAGTTCACGCCGGCGGGCGTGGCTGTCACCAAGTTTTCCGTCGCCACCAATCGCCGCTGGAAAGATCAGCAGAGCGGTGAATGGAAAGAAGAGACCGACTGGGCGAACGTCGTCTTGTGGCGCCAGGAGAATCTGGCTAACTACCTGACCAAAGGTAAGCAGGTCTACGTGGAGGGCCGGCTGCAGACGCGCAGCTACGACGACAAAGACGGCAAGAAGCAATATATGACCGAAGTGGTGGCAGAAGACGTGATTTTGCTAGGCGGACGAGGCGGCGATGGCGGGGAAGATTCAGCGCGCGCTCCGGTCTCGATGCCGCGCAGCGCGCCGCGCCAGTCTGCCGCGCCGGCCGAGCCGATGGATCACGGGATCACCGACGACGACGTTCCGTTCTAAGACTGCGGTATGCGGATTGCGAGCCGGGTGATCGGGATTGCACTGGCGCTCGCCGGAGTTGCATTTTTTGTTGTCTCCTTTTTCATAGTTACCAGCGGGTTCGACAGCAAATCGGTTCTGGTGGACACTCGCCCGGACAAAACAGAGTGGATTACCGGGGCGCTTTCCGCGGCGTTCGGGGTTGGGTTCATCCTCGCTGGAAGATATTACCTGAAGCTCAACGTTCATGAACTGGATCAAGTACAGGAACGCCCCGCATCGCGTCTTGCGCCTTACTTCATAAAGAGCCGCCGCGCGCTGAAGATTATCGCCCAGGGAGGTCTCGTCATTTCTCTGATTCGCTTGGCGACTGCCTGTTTCGGAGTCAACTTAACCGGAGCGTGGGCGGCGTGGCCATTGGTCGTCGCTCTCGTCAGCTTGGCCTTCATCGAAGGAAAGATTGCTAAGAATCAGACGGGAGATCATTTGGACTGGCGAAGCGTTCCCGATTGGTTGCGGTCGCCGTTGAAGATCCTATTGAAGGCGGGCGGGGCGGCGTTCTTGCTTCTCGCATTGGTTTTTGGCTGGGACGCGTGGTTTCAACCCAACGTGCCCACGCCGATTGTCCAAGCAGCCCTTCTGATACTTTCCTTCGCCTGGGAGTCGCTGTTCTTTGAGTATGGGGACATGAGGACCGGCCAGAGACGAGTAACGCCCTGAGAAGCTAGAGTATTGCGGATTCCTGCCGATAGACGGGTATGGATGTGCTTGTCGCTCGACAGGCCATCTTCGACCGCGACCGTCGCGTGTACGGCTACGAGCTGCTGTTCCGCTCCCAAGCCGCACGGAACGAGTTCGATGGCACCGAAGGCGGCCTTGCTACCCAACAGGTACTTGCCAACAGCCTGCTGGTCATCGGGTTGGACAATCTGGTAGGAACCAAGAAAGCCTTCGTCAACTTCGGACGCGGGCCTCTGCTGCAGGGCTGGCACACCTCCCTTCCCGCCGAAAATACGGTGATCGAAGTCCTGGAAACCGTGGAGCCGGATGCCGAAGTTGTGGAAGCTTGCCGTAAGTTGCGCGAGCAAGGCTATCAGATCGCTTTGGACGATTTCGTATTTCGCCCCGGCTACGAACCGCTGCTGGATGTCGCTGACCTGCTCAAGATCGAAATCCAAAGTCTTCCCCGCCCCGAGCAAAGCTTGCTGATCCGCTCCTCCAAAGCGCGAGGTCTCCAGCTTCTTGCGGAAAAAGTAGAAACCTACGAAGAGTTCGAATGGGCGAAGCAGGCTGGTTACGACTATTTTCAGGGTTACTTCTTCGCGCGGCCGGTCATCGTGCGCGGCCGCAAGATCCCGGCCGCCAAAGTCCACTGTTTGCGATTGCTGCAGGAAGTGCAGCGGCCGGAGCTGGATTTTGAGCGCCTGGAAATGCTCATCTTAGAAGACGTTTCGCTGTCATACCAATTGCTGCGTTACGTCAACTCCCCCTTATTCGCCTTAACCAGCAGCATCCGGTCCATTCGCCAGGCCCTGCTGTTTTTCGGTGAGACGGAGCTGCGCAAGTGGATCGTGCTGGCAACGCTGGCTCGCACGGCTGATGATAAGCCAGGCGAACTGATCCGGCACTCGCTGGTGCGCGCGCGCTTCTGCGAATCGGTGGCCCGGCTGGCACGCAAGGACCTGGAGCAGTCCGCTTTTCTTACCGGCCTGTTCTCACTGCTGGACGCTCTGATTGACCGCCCGCTCGAAGAGACGTTATCGGGAATGTGCCTGGCGCCCGAGATTACAGCAGTGCTCAGCGGCCAGGCGCCGGAAAGCGATCCGCTGGCGGGCGCCTTTCAACTCGCGAGAGCGTACGAAGTTGCCGATTGGCCGCGCGTCGAAGAGATCGCCCGGCAGCTCAGCGTTCCCGTCGCCAGTCTCGGCGACGTGTACTTAGCGGCAACCGGCTGGGCCCAACAGGTCCTAGAACCGGTATCGGCTGCCCAGCCGGTGTAATTTCTATAACCCAAGCCCTCAGGCGTCGGCCAGCGCCGCCACTAACGCGCCTTTCGCCGAGGCGTGCAATGGATCCTGAGCGATGCGAATCTCATTAGCCGCAATGGGCAGCTCGGTTTCCATCAGCGCTTTCTCAAAACGTTCGCGGAATCCTTCGGGCAGCGCCGTGCCGCCGCTCAGAACGATCGGCAGCGGGCGGGTGGACTTCGGGAGATTGCGCGAGTTGGCAAAGGCGTGCTTCATGCCCTGCACCAGCGATTGGATCATCTCGTCGTAATACACGCCCAAAACCTGCTGCAGCTTGTCGGCGAAGAAGCCGTTGAAATGGAAGGAATCCTCTTTGACGATGCGAACGCGGTTGGCTCGCTCACCAGTGATCGCGGCCGCGCTGGTGTCGATGTAGTCGCCGGCTTTGGGAATCGAGAAGCTGAACACGGGAACCGACAAATAGGCAACGCAGACGTTGCACAGCCCGCCCCCGCAACTGATCCCGATGCCGGTGTAATTGGAGCTCTCCAGTTCAGAGTAGATCACCGCCAGGCCTTCGTTGATGCTTTTCACTTCATAGCCCAGGTCCGTGAGGATACGGCGCAGCGTGGCTTCGTGATAGGTAAGATTCTCTTCGGCCCCCAGCGGCGCGGCCGGAACCGTGAAGCAAAGTTTCTGCCGGTCCTTCACCGGATCGATCAGTGACTCCACGATCTTGCGCAGCATGCCCAGGCTCTCCGGCTCGGCCGGGTTGAGTACGCCCTTGTCCATGGTGCGCCGGGTCTCGATGTTCAGGACGTCGGCAAAACGGTCCGATTCGTTGCCGTGCACCACGATGTCGGATCCGGCAACCGTATGCGGCACCTTCTCCTTCTTCAGCACGCTCTCCGTCATCTTCGAGTAGGGAATGGTGACGAATGCGTTTAACTGCGTCTCGAATTGAAATTCTTCGCCCACCCGTTGCGCCAGGCAGATGCGGCTGGTGCCGACATCCAATCCCACCGCGGAATTGTTCACCTTGTCGTTATGTCTCATGACGATTATCGTTGGCGGTGGCCGCTGCCTTGAGCGCCGCCAGTACCTCCTTATATTGCTTTTGTAGAATGGCTCTGTAACGGGACACGGGGATGCCGCGCTGGGCGGCCTGCGTTTGCATCTGATCTTCGGCCAGAGCGAGACCTTGCCAGAGGCGAACGCCGGTAGCGTGGACGAAAGCGGGATCGTAGTTGAACCCGAACGCGTAGATGCTGGGAGGCGGCAAGGCGTAGTTGTCGTTCAATCCAATGTCCCGAAACGGAAAATTGCCCGCCCAGTCCGTGTGATATCCCACCAGCATGTTGTCCGGATTCACCGATACCTGCGCGTGGGTAACGCAGTTCGATTGCGGGATGTGATACTTGGCGCGGAGCATCTCGGTAAGGATGCGCGCCGCATGCACCTGGGCAGGGTTGGCCGAAGGCATGTCGCCAAGCTGGGTCTGCGTTTCAAACGCAACGCCCAAGAAACTGCTGTTCAGATTCACATAGATCGTATTGCCGTTGGCCCACACCGAGTAGCCCGCGTGATTGGCCACGTCCGCCTCCGGAACAATGCGAAACACCTGGCCAAAACGGTCGATCAGAAAATGATAGCTGTGGTTCTGCTGCACCACTCCGATGACGGCCTTCGCAATGCGCTTCAGTCTGGCGTTCTGGTCCGGAGTGAAGCGCGCCTGGTCGCTTTCGGTGGTGTGATACACAATACCGGCCGGCTCGGAGCGGAACTCGGGCTGGCTGGCATCGATGGCTCCGCGCTGATAAACCGCGTAAAAGACCCGCCTTTGAAAAGGCGTGACGTAGCGATCGTCAATCCGCAATCCATTGCTGTATGTTTCGAAATCCCGGCTCTGGTCCACCAGCCAGACGTTGGCGATGGTGTCTGGGACCGGCGCGACGGAAGCCTGTGCGACGGGCGGCTGGGGGAAGGACACCTTTACCACGGGAGAGATGCGGGAAGAGGCTTTGTATTTCGGAATGAGAAGGTACCCCAGAAGCAGCGCGACGCCCAGCATCGCGAGTTTCTTGGCGCGCGCGGATTTCGTGGCGTGGAGAACGGGCCGGCCGGTCACCGTGCCCATGCTGCTTTGCAAATAACGCAGACGCTGCACGGGATCCTGGAACTGCCCCGCTCTCCGTTCTATAAAGCAGCCCATCAGACTGCGAGGGATCAAACGCACGCCATGCCACCCGTACTCTTATCGGCTGATCGGTGAAAAAGCCTTATACACCCGAGGGGAACACCGCAGGACCACTCGGGGAAACAACTCAGTAGTACTCAATCGGCGCTATTATTCCGTAGTAGGAGCATTGATCCATGAAATACCTGTGTGTCCTGCTCTTCGCAGCCATGGCCATGGCCGCCGCGGAAATCCCCCAAGGCGCCCACGTGCTTCTGCGAATGGAAAACTCCGTGAATACGCGCACGGCTCAAAAAGGCGACTTCGTCTACTTGCGGACCGCCGTGCCCATCGCGAATGCGGGCGTGATCGCGGTGCCTGCCGGAAGCTACGTGCAGGGCGTGGTTACCGACGCGCGGCGTAGCGGACGAGTGAAAGGAAGGGCCCAGCTTGCGATCCGTTTGGAGACGCTAACCCTAGCAAGCGGGAAGGTTTACAAGTTCGCACCGCACTTGAGCGCGGTGGACGCGGGCGAAACCGGGCAGAAGGTGGTGGGGAGTGAGAACGCCATCGAGCAGGCCCCCAGCGTAGGCCGGGATGCCGAGCGCATCGCGATCCTGGCGGGCAGCGGAGCCGGCATTGGTGGCATCGCCGACCGAAGTTGGAAAGGCGCTGGGATCGGCGCGGGCGTGGGATCGGCCGTGGGGCTGGCCACCGTGCTCCTCACGCGCGGCAAGGAAGTGGATCTGAGGCAGGGATGCACCCTGGATGTGGTTTTCGACCGGCCGGTGTCGCTGGAATAGCGGGTTCGCAGTTCCGCTTCGCAGTTTCCATTGACCCCGTCTTCCATTTGGGGGCACACTTGGACATGCAAAATGGGCTGGTTGCCACGGTGGAGCGCGCCTGCACTCGTGCTGCCTCCGTCGTCCATCTCGAAATGAGCAAGGGCATTACTAGCCTTGCGACGATAGCCTCAACGGCCGCCTTCCTGGGTGCAATGGGCACGTTGTTGGGTATTGCCTACTCGTTTCGTGGCACCACCGGGTCGACGATAGTAATCATGGCAGCCGCCGCCAGAGAAATCTCGTGGGCACTTATGCCGACCGGACTTGGGCTAATCGTGGCTCTGATAGCCTTTTGCGGCGCCGAATATGTCGCATCCAACCTGCAAGCGATCGACGTCGAGATGAAGAATGGAACTCTTGAACTTCTCAACGAACTGGTCCGACTCGAGCACTGCTCCAAGGCGTCAAACAGCATCTAGCGTGCCATCCCTGACCCCCAATCCTCAATTGTGCTATCCTACGAAGGACAAAAAAGAGATTAAGTTAAGACGAGGAGTATCGATTCGAGAATGGCCCTGGCAACCGATTCCAAGAAGCAAGTAGTTGCAACGTACCGAGTTCACAAAACGGATACCGGTTCGCCAGAAGTACAGGTCGCGATCCTGAGTCAGCGCATTTTGCAGCTCCAGGATCATTTCAAGACGCACCGCAAAGATCATCATTCCCGCCGGGGATTGTTGTCGATGGTCGCGCGGCGCCGCCGCCTTTTGAAATACCTGAAAAGCCGTAACCCGGAAAGATACAAGAACCTGATTCAAAGCCTGGGCATCCGCCGTTAGGTGCTCGGGAACAGGTAAACCGCCCCGGTGGGCGGCGCTCCCACAGTTCATTCACTCCAAAGTCTCCTCTTAATCCTGAGAACGCACAGGATGCCTTGGCACGCCAGATTGAATCCCAATTGCTGCCGCCGGGGTTTCGCTGTGCGCGTTAGTAAAGCAGGCGGGCGGACAGCTCGGCCTGGATTAAAAGGAATTGCAGATGCTACATACAGTAGAAATTGACCTGGATGGTCAAAAGATTACCCTGGAGACGGGCAAGATCGCGAAACAGGCCAATGGCGCCGTCGTGGTTCGTTCCGGGGACACCGTGGTTTTGGTGAGCGCGTGCGCGAATGAGGAACCTAAGGCCAACGCCGCGTTTTTCCCCCTCACCGTCGATTATCGGGAGTACACTTACGCCGCGGGAAAATTTCCCGGCGGCTTTATCAAGCGCGAGGGACGCCCTTCGGAGAAGGAAATCCTTACCAGCCGGTTGATTGACCGGCCCATCCGGCCTTTGTTCCCCGAAGGCTTCATGAACGAGTCGCAGGTGATCGCCATGGTGCTTTCGGCCGATCCCCAGCGCGATCCCAGCACCCTGGCCATCATTGGCGCGGGCGCCGCGCTGGCCATCTCCGATATCCCGTTCCAGCACGTGTTGGGTGGCGTGCGGGTCGGTTCAGTGAACGGCAAGCTGGTGGCGAACCCCAGCTACGACGAGACGCGCGAATCCAAGGTGAATATCGTCGTCGCCGGCACCGAGGGCGGCATCGTCATGGTGGAAGCGGGGGCGCAGCATGCGTCGGAAGACGAAGTGCTGGAAGCCATCGAGTACGGACATACCTGCTGCAAGAAGATCGCCGCCGGGATCCGTGAGCTGGTTGCCAAGGTCGGCAAGAAGAAATGGGACGTGACGGCTCCGGTCATGAACAAGGAGTTGTACGGTCGCATCGAGTCGCAGATCCGCAAGGAACTGACTGACGCGCTGGACACCAAGAAATATCCCAAGCTCGAAAGCTACCATCGCGTCCACGAAGCCAAGAAGAAGGTTGTCGAGGCGCTTCCCGAGGAAGAGCAGGACGAAGCCAAGGAGCTGTTCGATACGTTGAAGGAGCGCATCTTCCGCGACGAGATGCTGAAGGCGCGCCGCCGTCCGGATGGCCGGGCCTTCGACGAAATCCGAAACATCGATTGTGAAGTGGGCGTTCTGCCCCGCACGCACGGCTCGGCATTGTTCACCCGCGGCGAGACCCAGGCCCTGGTTACCGTCACGCTTGGCACCAAGGACGACGAACAGCGCATCGAAATGTTCGATCTTACCGAAACCTCCAAGCGCTTCATGTTGCATTACAATTTCCCGCCGTTCAGCGTCGGCGAAGTTGGATTCATGCGCGGGCCGGGACGCCGCGAAGTGGGGCATGGCGCGCTGGCCGAGCGATCGATTGCAGCCGTAATTCCCGATGACAAGAAGTTCCCCTACACATTACGCGTGGTCAGCGACATCCTGGAATCCAATGGTTCCAGCTCCATGGCTAGCGTGTGCGGCGGAATACTTGCGCTGATGGATGCGGGCGTGCCGATTGCTGAACCCATCGCGGGCATCGCGATGGGGCTGGTGCTCGAAGGCAAGGACTACGCCATCCTCACCGACATTGCCGGCGCCGAAGATCACTACGGCGACATGGATTTCAAGGTGGCCGGATCGCGCCGGGGCATCACTGGCCTCCAGATGGACATCAAGGTCCCCAACGTCACCACCAAGATCATGAAAGAGGCGCTGGCCCAGGCCAAAGGCGCCCGTTTGTTCATCCTGGACAAAATGGTGGCGACTATCGCCGCGCCGCGCGGTGAAATGTCGCAATACGCGCCGCGCATTTACACCCTCCAAATTCCGACCGACAAGATTCGCGATCTGATCGGGCCGGGCGGTAAGATGATCCGCAGCATCGTCGACGAAACGGGCGTGAAGATCGACGTCGAAGATGACGGCTCGGTCAAGATTTTCGCTTCTGACGGCGAATCGGCCAAGCTGGCTATCCAGCGCGTCACCGATATCTGTGCGGTGGCCGAAGTGGGCAAAACTTATCTTGGCAAAGTGGTGCGGCTGGCGGAATTCGGCGCGTTTGTTGAGATCTTCCCCGGCACCGACGGCTTATTGCACATCAGCGAAATCTCGGAAAACCGGATTAAAGCGGTGCGCGATGAGTTGAAGGAGGGCGACCAGATTCTGGTGAAGGTTTTGGCGCTCGAAGGCAACAAAATCAAGTTGAGCCGAAAGGCAGTGCTGCGGGAGCAACGCGACAAGCTGAAAACCGTCCCCACCGTCTAATTACCTGCGCGGGAACCAGGCATGTGCCGGGTTCCCGTAAGTTCTTCAGCGATAAATATTCTATTGCGCCGCTGCGGGAGTGGCTTTTTTGCGGGCGGCGCGGCGCTTTTCCACCGGCGGCTGCCGGTCGCTTTTCTTCAAAGCGGGCAGCGCGATGGAGAGTACGAATTTCTTCTCGCCGTGATCGTCGAATTTGATTACAATGTACTCTTCCGTGCAGGAAGCCACGGATCCGAGGCCGTACTTGTTGTGCTCGATCTGCGCGCCTTGCGCGAAAGCTGGTTTGAATGCCATAGAGGGTAGCTGCCTCAGTAGTATTGTAACATTCGCCAATGGGTAGTGTCTGAAATATGCCGAACCAGCCGTGTCTCTCCTCCAACGCACATTTCAGATATTAGCCGCCGAATTGGTCAATTGACCGAAGAGCCATTACGTGGCGCATGTTCTCAAACGTGCCGTGTTCGCACTCTTGCGAACACTGTGAACTAATGGACAGGCTTTCACACGATTGTCGCTCTAATGCGAAATAGACGGCTGCCGCTCTCCAAACTTCGGACGCCGCATGATGAACGGCAGCGGGCTCAAGCAGGCGATAATCACCGACATCACAAAGAAGCTGTTCTTGAAGCTGAGCGCGTTGGCCTGGCTTTGCACGGTGTAGTAGGCCATGGCGAGCGCCTTCTTGGCGGCGGTGGCGGCATCGTAACCTTGCGAGGTGAACAAAGCCGTCAGGCCGTTCAGCATTTGTCTGAAATTCGGGTTCCCCATGTTGGTGTGCGCCGCGAAAGACACCTGGTGCGCTTGATTCTGGCGCGTCAGAAACACGGTGAGCCCGGAGGTCCCGATGCTGCCGCCGATGTTGCGCATGAAGCTCGAAATACCCGAGACCTGGTTGTTCTTTTCACGCGGCACGCCGACATAATTCAGCGTACTGATGGGAATGAAAATCAGCGGCATGAAGATCACCTGGAAACAGCGCAGCAGGACAATGGTGGTGAAGTCGATCTGCAAATAGATGTTGGTCATCAGCCGCAGCGCGAAGGCAGTGCCCAGGAAGCCGATACAGATGAGCAGACGCGGATCGATTTTCGAGGCCGTCAAGCGTCCGGCCACTATCATCATGACCATCAGCACAAAGCCCGCGGGGGAAAGCGCCAGGCCTGCCAATTCGGCGGTATAGCCCAGGCTGGTTTGCAGAAACTCGGGGATCAAAACCGTGGATCCGAACAACACCATTCCCAGGACGAACGAAAAAGCAACCGCGGTTCCGAAATTGCGGTTTTTGAGCAGGCGCACGTCCACAATGGGATTGGGGTGGAACCACTCCCAGAGGAAGCATGCGGCGAGCATCGGAATGCCTACACAGGCCGCCGCCGTAATCAGGCGAGAAGAGAACCAGTCCGATTCCTGGCCCTTATCGAGCACGAATTGGAAGCAGGCGATGCCGGTAACCAGCAGGCTGAGCCCGATGTAATCCACTTTGATGCCGCCGCGTTTCTCTTGACTCAGCCAGGGCGGATCTTCCACCAGGCGGCTGGTAAAGAACAGCGACATCAGGCCCACCGGCAGGTTGATGAAGAAGATCCAGTGCCAGTTGAGGTTGTCGGTAATCCATCCGCCCAGCGTGGGGCCGATGGCAGGCGCTAGAACAACGGCCATGCCGTACACCGCGAACGCCTGGCCGCGCTTTTCGGTGGGAAATGAATCGGCCAGGATGGCTTGTTCGGAAGGCTGCAGTCCTCCGCCGCCCAGGCCTTGCAGCACGCGCGCGATGATCAGGAACGGCAGATTGGGCGCGATGCCGCACAGGAACGACGACACGGTGAACAACACCACGCACGTCATGTAGAAGCGTTTCCGTCCAAAGACGGTGGAGAGCCAGCCGGACGCGGGAAGCACAATGGCGGCCGAGACCAGATAACTGGTCAGTATCCAGACGGCCTCATCGTAGGTCGCGCCCAGCGACCCGGCAATGTGCGGCAGCGAGACGTTGGCGATGGAAGAATCCAGCACCTCCATGAACGTCGCCATGGTGACCGTGAGCGCCACAGCCCACGGGTTGTGCGACGGCTTCCAGTCCTGATGCGATGCTACCGGGTTCATCCTAGTTTCCGATGCGGACGTCCGGTTCCACCGACATGCCGGGCCGCAAGCGATCCAGCCCGTTCTGATTGGGTTTGAAGCGCAGGCGGATGGGGATGCGCTGCACTACCTTGATGTAGTTGCCGGTGGCGTTTTCCGGAGGCAGGACGCTCGACACCGCGCCGGTGCCGCCGCCGATGGTGTCCACGTAGCCATCAAAATCCAGCCCCAGCGCATCCACGTGCAGGCGCGCGGATTGGCCCGGGTGAATGTTGTGCAGTTGCGTCTCTTTGAAATTGGCCGTCACCCAGATGTCGTCGATCTGGGCGATCATGAACAACTGCTGGCCGGCGTTGATCCGTTCGCCCACTTCGGCGGATCGCTTGAGAATGATGCCCGGCGGCCGGGGCGACGATTTTCGTATAGCCGAGTTTCAACTGCGCTTGCTCCAGCATGGCTTGCGCGGTTTGCACATTGGCTTGCTGCGATTCGATATTGGCGCGCCGGATGGCAAGTTGCGCGGGCGCGTTGCGCTGGTACTGCGCCAGGCGGGATTTGACCTGCGCAACCTGGGCCTGCCGCTGCTGGACGGTGCGGGCAGCGGCTTCCACCGTCGCGCGATTGGCGTCCACGGCAGCGTCCTGGGCCTTGGCGGTAGCCGCTACCTGATCGAACTCCTGCTTGGAAACCTCTTCGTTCTTGATGAGCACCGTGTAGCGGTCCAGATCGGCCCGGGCTTTGGCGGCGTTGGCCTGCGCCTCGGCCAGGCGCGCGGCGGCCGACTCGCGATCGCGCTGGGCCACTTCAACGGCCGCCTCCGCGTTGGCGACATCCGCTTCCGCGCCGGTGATATTGGTGCTGCTTTCGATCTGGGTGATGGGAACGTTGGGCTGTTGCGCTGTCACCTGGCTGCGGGCCTGCGCCACTTGCGCGCGCGCTTGATCCACCGCCACCTGGAAGTCGCGCGGATCCAGATCCACCAGAGGATCGCCCGCTTTCACGATCTGGTTCTCATCGACATAGACATGCGTAATCGCGCCGTCGACACGCGAGCTGATGGAATTCAGGTGAGCTTCCACCTCGGCGTCGTCCGTGGATTCGAAGTTCCGCGACTGGAGCCAATAGCGAAGGCCGACCCCGGCTGCGATCAGCAGGATCACGAAAAAGATGAGGAACGCGCGGCCACGGCCGCGAGTGGCTGGCTGTTCCGGCTTCTTGTCCCAGGGTTGGGGCGAGGCCGGCGAAGCGGGCGGTGCGTTGGTGGTGGTACTCATGGCTTAACTCCGGACTGAACTCCGCTCAGCAAATTGGGAAGGTCGGTTTCGGCCTGTCCCAAGGCTCGGGACAAAGAGATGCGAGCCAGGTCGAAGGCAAACAATCCCGAAATGTAGTCGCTCTCAGCGCTCGCGACTTGCTCCTGCGCCTGGACCACTTCCACGGTGGTCGTGACCCCCGCGTTAAAGCGATCCCGCGCCTCGCGCAAAGTTTCGTTGGCGAAGCCGCGATTGTTTTCCGCCAGCCGAACTTCGCCGATAGCGGTCTGCAGCTCGATGAGGGCTGTGCGCACTTGCTGCTCCACGCGCCCGCGCTGATCGGCCAGTTCGGCCTGGCGTTGATGCAGCGTTGCCTCGGCCTGTTCGATATCGGCTTTCACCCGCCCGCCTTGGAATACCGGCACGTTCACCGCGCCCGTCACCGAATACACGCCGTGATTGGAAACCGGAGTGGGGCCGAGCACTCCGTAATCCGCCGTCAGTGACGCCGAGGGAAGACGCTCCGCGTGCGCGGCGGATACTACAATTTCAGCGGCGTGCACCTGGCTCTCGGCGGCTTTTAGATCCCAGCGCTTCTGGAAAGCCTGCTTGCACCGCGCCGGCAGCTTCGGGCACCGGGGGCGGATTAAACGAAAGCGGCTCACTCAGAATCAGTTCGCGATCGAGCGGCAGGCCGATCAAACGAGCCAAGCCCAGCTTCTCCTTCAGCAGATCGGCTTGCAGGGCATTCAGCCGCTGTTGCTGGCCTTGCAATTCCACCAAGGTGCGCGTGACATCGATGCGGGCGTTGGTGCCGGCCTCTTTGCGAACTTCGGCCTGATGATAGACCGCTTGCGCGTTGTCTACTTGAGCGCGCTGCGAAGCCACGCGAGCAACGGTAGCGATGGTTTCCAAATACGCTCCGGCTACCGCCAGCACCACCATTTCGCGGGCATCGCGGGCCGAGAGGTTGCGACGCGCGCTCGCTCTCCTGGCTGGCGTGCCAGTTACGGCGCGCCACCGGATCCCACACCGACTGGCTCAAGTTTCCGAGCAGTTGCGAGTACTGAAAAGGGCCCACCACGGTGGGAATGGAGAAGCCCACTCCCGGCGGAATGTTGAACTTGAAGCCGAATGCCGCCAGATTGATCTGCGTGCTGGTTTCAGTGGCATCGATGGAGACGTAAGGCAGCAGGTTGCTGAGCGCGCTCAAACGCTGGGCGCGCGAGGCGCGGGCCGAGTCGTCGGCGGTGAGCACTCCCAGATTCGCTCGAAAACCTAGTTTCACCGCGTCGGCCAGCGTGAGCGTCACGGGCCCGGCGGGAATGTTTCCCCCTTGCACGCTGCCCTCGAAATCGCCGCCAATCTGGACGGAGCTGTTGACGGTGTTGGCGCCCGGGTTGGGCGCGGCTTGCTGCTAGAGTGGACACCGAACCCGGCGCACTGGCGTCCGGATTCCGGCAGCGGCGTGGCTTGCGTGGAGCGCTGCGCTCCGGTGCCTCCGAACTGGGCCCAAGCCAGGGAGCCGGCCAGCGAGGCGGCCAGGCAGCCGATACGAATGGCGCGAGTGAGGCGGAACACTTCCATAATTTATCATATCTGGGGATTGATCATATACATACTTGCATGTATATAATGTACGTGGCCATGGACGTTGGCATATCAGCGGCAGCGAAGACACACCAGCCGACCAAGCACCAGCAGAGAACCGAAGCCACGCGGCGCGCTTTGCTGGAGGCGGCCCACCGCATTTTCGCCCGCGATGGTTTCGAGGCTTCGCGCATTGAAGACATCGCCGGCGCCACCGGCCACACCCGCGGCGCTTTCTACGCTCACTTCAGCAGCAAGGAAGACCTGTTCTTCGCCCTGTTCGAGCAGGAAGCGGGCGACCGTTTGCGCGATCTCCGCTCGGTGCTGGAACGGTGCCAGGATTCGGAAGGCCGCCTGCGGGCCTTGCGCAAGTTTTATGTCGCGCGCGTATCGGATCGCCAGTGGGTGATGCTGGCGCTCGAGTTCAAGCTGTTTGCCTTGCGCCATCCCAAGCTGCGGGCGCGCCTGGCGCGCACGCATCGCCGCATCCGGGAATCGCTGAAGCTGGAGACCATCACGAAGCTGATTCCGGAACTGATGAAGACTGGCCGCGAATCGCGTGAAGTGCGGCGAGTGGCCCTGGAGGCGGTGTTAAACGGTTTGGTGCTGGAACACGCCTACGATCCGGAGACTATTTCCCAGGCGCAGGCCACCACCGTGCTGGGCCGCATGTTCGATATCTTAATGGCGGCCAGGCATCACGCGGCGAACGGGTCGCTCTCGGGCGCCTGACACCATTGCACGAATAGAGCGGGCTTGCCAAATGGCGAAAGGCTGGCAGCGGACCGCCGTGCGCTCGCTTCGTGCGGGTAGGAAGAATCCATCCACGCTGGATGGTAAGGCTCGGCTGCTTCTGATCCCAGCCATTCGCCCGCCAGCCAGCTGTCCTCCCGATGCCACGCCATTTTGATTCGCGCCATTTCGGTCCTCCTGCTCTGGTCTTAATTTTATACCGGAATTTTATCAGGATAAAGAAGTCGTTAAACGGCGATTTCGCAGCCTTCGTACGCGCAGCAGACTTCCAGCTTCGAATCCAGCTTGCGCGCCAGCTCCTGAGCATTGCGTTCCACGCCGGCCATGAACTCGTCGTCGTGCGATGGATCGTGATGCGTGAGAAACAGCCGGCCCACGCCCGCCAGCGCGGCCAGCTCCACCACGTACGCGTACGTGCTATGGCCCCAGTGGCGCTTGGACGGATATTCCTGCGGCGTATATTGCGCCTCGTGAATCACTACGTCCGCGCCTTGCATGTACTCGGCGTGACGCCGGTCGCCCGCGTCGAGAATCGACTCCATTTTTCCCCGCGCCGCGCCGTCCCGCCAGATCTTCTCGCAGTACGGTTCGTGATCGCACAAATAGCAGATGGAGCGCCCTTCCGCCTCGATGCGATACCCCAACGTTGGCGAGGGATGGTTCATCTGCTGCGCGCGCACCTGCACGCCATCGATTTGGTAAGTCCCTTCGCCCAAATCCTCATAGCTGATCCGCGCGGCCAACTGGTCCAGCTCCACCGGAAAATAGTGATGCTCCATTTGACCGGCCAGCACATCGCGCAACGACAACTGCGCGCCTTCCGGCCCGTAGACCTTGAAATGATTGTCGGGCTGAAACAGCGGCGCAAAGAACGGAAAGCCCTGAATATGGTCCCAATGTGTGTGCGTGAGAAGAATGGTGGCCGCCACGGGTCCGGAAGCCGATGCCAGCAGGCGATTGCCCAGCGGGCGTGCGCCGGTGCCGCAATCCAGCACCAACACTCCGCCGGACGGCGTGGTCAACTCCACGCAGGATGTATTGCCGCCGAATCGCGTAGTGCCTGGCCCAGGCGCCGCGATGGATCCTCGCGTACCCCAGAAGCGCGCTAGCATGGCGAAGCCTGCGGCACTCCGCCAGGCCGGGTTTCCAGGAACTCCCGAACAATCCCGCCGATGGCCATGAACTTCTCCAGGTCCGCCGGCTTGCGGAAGTAAAACGACGCGCCGAGTTCGCGCGCCCGCGCCCGATCCTGCGGCGAATCCGAAGAAGTGATCACGATGGCCGGAACTTGAGCGCAGCGGCTGCTCTGACGAATCCGCGCCAGGATTTCATCGCCCGGCCGCCGGGGCAGGTTCAGGTCGATCAGAAAAAGGTCCGGACAGTTGGCGGACGGGTCCTGGTCGATTCCGGCGATCATCTTCAGCATGTCTTCGCCATTGTCGGCGATCTCCAGATGATACGCGAATTCGTGGCGCCGCAGCGCTTCCTCAATCAGATACACATCCGCCGGATTGTCTTCGGCAATCCAGATTCGATAAGGGCTCTCCGCCATCAGGCCGTGCTCGCTTGCCGCCAGTTCGCTGGGTGCCAGCGTGAAGAAAAATGTGGAGCCTGCGCCCGGTTGCGATTCCACCCAAATCCGCCCGTGGTAACGTTCCACCAACTTCTTGCAGATGGCCAAGCCCAGGCCGGTACCCGAATATCGCGCGCCGCTATGCAGGCGCTTGAAGAGTCCGAACACTTGATCCTTATATCGGGGTTCGATCCCGATTCCATTATCCTGCACGGAAAACCGCCAGGCATCGCCTTCGCGAACCGCGCCAATGTGGATGCGGGGCGGCTGGTCGCCGCGGTATTTGATGGCGTTGGAGACCAGGTTCTGGAAAATCTGCTGCAAATGGACCGGCTCCGCCGGAAGCACGGGAAGCGGATCGTGCGTAACGATGGCTTTCGATTCGTCGATGGATGCCTGTAAGTTGCCCAACGCTTCGTCCAACGCCTCCTCCAGGCTGACCATTTCCGGCTGCGAAGCGGAGATACTGGCTGCACGCGTGTATTCCAGCAGATCCCGGATCATGCGCCCCATCCGCGATGGCGCCTTCCACGCAATGCTCGATGATGGTGTCGGCTTGCTCGTCCAGCTTGCCCGCGTATTTTACCTGGAGCAACTGGCTGAAGGTTGCCACCATGCGCAGCGGCTCCTGCAGATCGTGACTGGCGGAGAAGGCGAACTGTTCCAGATCGGAATTGGCTTGGCGAAGAGCCTCCGCGGCGCTGGTGGCACGCTCGCGGGCGGCTTCTGCTTCCTGGCGAAGCTCGCGCTCGCGTTCGGCGGCTTGCCGCCGCAACCGGCTCATGGCCAGATGAGTGGTCACGCGCGCCAGCAGTTCCCGCGCGGTGAAGGGTTTCACCAGATAGTCGTCCGCTCCGGCTTCAATGCCTTCCACGCGAGACTCTTCGCCCGCGCGCGCCGACAAAAGAATCACCGGCAGCGTGCGGGTGGAAGGCGCCGTGCGCAGAGCTTTCAACAAAGCGAAACCATCCAGGCCCGGCATCATGATGTCGCTCAGGATCAGGTCCGGGGGATCGATGCAAAGCGCGCTCCAGAGCTTCGCTGGCCATCGGAAACCGCCTCGACGTCGAAGTGCGGACTCGAGCAGGCGAGAGACGTAGCCCCGCATGTCGGCATTGTCGTCGGCCAGCAATACCCTGCCGCGCGTCGCCTCCTGGGGTGAACCATCGAGCTCCGCTTTAGAAGACGCTGTGAAGGACGGTGCGAAAGAGTCGCGTGGTCCCGCTTTGCCGGCCGTTGCGATCGGTTCGCCATCCAGCGGCAACCAACCCAGCGCTTCGTCAACGTAAACCTCGGCGCGCGTAGCCGTGGAAGCCTTCGCCGTGGAGGGCTCCGTGAATGCCGTGCCGCGTGGCAGGTGCGCCGTTCCGAACGGAATGTGGACCGAGAACGTGCTTCCGCGCCCCAACTCGCTTTCGACGAAGATGCTGCCGCCATGCAGCTTCACCAGCTCCTGCACCAGCGCCAGACCGATGCCGGTTCCCTCATGCGTGCGCCCGCGCGTGCCTTCCACGCGATGGAAGCGCTCGAACAAGCGGGGCATTTCTTCCGGCGGTATGCCTGTGCCGGTGTCGCGAACGCTGAGCTTGGCGACGGAGCCGTCCGGGGCCGCCTCCAATCGCACTTCGATCTCGCCTTCCAAAGTAAACTTGAAGGCATTCGAGATCAGGTTCAGCACCACCTTCTCCCACATGTCCCGATCCACATAGACCGGCTGCGGCAGCGGCGGACAGTGCACGATCAGCCGCAGGCCGGCTTTGTCGGTAGCGGAGCGAAAGCTGGAAGCAAGATCGGCGGTGAACGCCGCCAGGTCGGTGGGCTCGTAGCTGGCCTGCACGCGCCCCGCCTCGATCCGCGCAAAGTCCAGCAGGCTGTTCACCAGCTTCAGCAATCGCAGGCCGTTGCGGTAAGCCACGTGAACCAGCCGGAGGTCGCCGGAATAGTCGTCTGCCTCTTGCCTGGCCAGCAGTTCTTCGAGCGGACCCAGCATCAGGGTGAGCGGCGTGCGGAATTCGTGCGAAACGTTGGAGAAGAAGGTTGTTTTGGCGCGATCCAGCTCGGCCAGCGCCTCGGCGCGCTTGCGTTCTTCTTCGTAGGCCTGCGCGTTCGCGATGGCCGCCGCGATTTGGCCCGCCACCAGTCCCAGAAACCCCTGGTAACCGTCGTCGAAAAGCCGGTACGGATTCAGGCCGGCCACCAAAACGCCGGAGCGGCCCGTTTGGCCGGAAGGAGCGATCGGAAATACGACGGCCTGCTGCGGCGGACGGTCCCACGCGCCGTTCGGCAGAGGCCCGAGCGGCTCCAGGTTGGTTACCAGCGTAGGAGTGTGGGTGTGCAAAACCTCCGCGAACGGCCATACGGAAGGACCATCCAGCAGAACCTCCGCAGGCGCGGCCGTGTGATTCGCAGCGATGCCCGAGCAGCCCGCCAGCATCACGCGGCGGTGGCTGGAGTCCAGCAGATAGATAGCAGCGAAGGGAAGATCGCGCGGGTTGGTTTCGAGCGCCCTGGCGCTCAATGAACAGGCATCGTGGATGGTGCGCGCATCCGGCGGTTCGGGCCGCGAGTTCCCGCAGCAAAGCTAGCTGGCGGGCGCCGATGATGCGCTGCGTGTCGTCCGTGTTGGCGCACAGGATGCCGCCGGCCTCTCCGGTATCGCTCGGAACCGGGCTATAGGAAAACGTGTAGTGGGTCTCTTCGCGATACCCGTGCCGCTCCATGATCAGCAACAGCGCTTCGTCGTAGGTTCCTTCGTTGGCGGTCATGGCCGACTGGGCGCGCGGTCCCACCTGATCCCAAATCTCGCGCCACACTACGGACGCGGGCTGGCCGAGCGCCCGGGGATGTTTGCCGCCGACGATCGACTTATAGGCGTCGTTGTAGAGATTGATCAGCTCGTCGCCCCACCAGACGAACATGGGCTGGCGCGAGGTGAGCATGATGCGGACCGAGGTCCGAAGCGCTTGCGGCCAGGATTCGATGGGGCCCAGGGCAGTGCGCGACCAATCCATGGCACGCATCAACTCGCCCAGTTCCCCGCCGCCGGCGAGAAGGCCGGCACGGGCGTCCGGTGCTTGCAGTGATTCCTGAGGCGTCATTTTTGGGATAGTCGCTAGGGAGAGAGCCGCTCACTATGAGATCGACCTCAGATTAAATCGTTTCGGAGATTTGTAACTTTTTCTAACGCGGCGGCGATTCATGGTACTAGTGGGGAAACCGAGGAGGGCGTCGAGATGAGTCTCGACGCGGCAAAACGAGTGTTCGCGCCACATGTGGTGCACCCTTCAGCGTGCCGCTTTCGAAATCACCGGGACAGTCTACTAGTCCGTGATGGCTTCGATGGTTTCGGGGGCATTGCCCTCCAGGCGATTGTTCACGAAGATGTAGGACGGCTCGTGGCGCTGGCGGGCATGGGCGATCAAGAGCCGAAGCGCATCGCGGGTCTCCGGGTTGGGGTCCTGCACATGAGCGTAGGGAGTGAATTTCGCGACCGCTTCCTCGTAAGGCCGGCCGCGCCGAAGCAGCGCGCGAGCCAGGGTGAAATCGGCGGTGTAAGCATCGCGCAGGTGCATCTGCCGTCCGATTTCGGGCATGCGCGTCCAGGCGTTGAACACGTGAGCGACGCGGTGGCTGCGCAGGCAGGCGAAATATTCGGGCGAAAGAAACTCGGGATTGCGGATTTCGACGGCGTAGCGAAAATTATCCGGCAGCGCGGCCAGAAAAGGATCCAGTTCCTTCAGGAATGCGCCAACGTCCGGATAGCATTGCCTGGCGAAGCTGCCAAACTCGAAAATCAGCGCGGCGACGCGCGGCCGGTACGGCGCCAGCACATCCAGAAACGCACTTTGGAACAGCGCGGCGTCCAGGAAGGAGGAGTTGTCGTCGCCCGCCCGCGGCCCATAGCGCGGATGGCGCGGGAACTGCTTCACCGTGACGTCTTCGGGAACTTTGAAGGCGAATTGCAGCGTGGAGGGCGCCGAGGCGAACAGCTTGCGCCAGTAGCTCTCCGACGGAAATTGATAAAACGAGAAATCGCCGCAGACGATGGGAAATGTTTCGGCGTACTCGTTCAGGCATTCGTCATTGAAGCGCTTCTGCGAGAACCGGCCGCGCGTGGTGTAGCGATTGCGCGAATAGATCTGGCCGATCCAGCCTTCATATTTCCAGGAACTGGTTCCGATCAAAATGTTTTGAGCGGCCAGCGCGGCCAGCCGCGCGCTCAAGCGCTGGCGCTCGAAATCGGACGGCTCATCAAACAGCGAAGCTGTTTCCAAGTGCCCGCGCAGCGCGCTCAGTACGCCGTAGTGGCGACGCGGTAGCCGTAGGGATCGGCGCCGGCTTCGATGACGCCATCGGGCATGATGCGAATCATGACGGGCGCGGCGCCGCTGGCCCAGCGCGAACGAATGCCGACTTTATGCCCGCGCGCGGCCAGTTCGGCGGCCACGGTGGACGAGATGCGCTCGTCCAGCAGCAGGTCGCCGCGATTCCAGGCGTGATTGTCGAAGCTCGATACCAGATGGCGGGTCTGGAAGCGGGGCGCTTCCACCGCCTCCTGCGCGTTATCGCCGAACTCGACTACGTTAAAGAACAATTGGATCAAGCTTTGTTCCTGGTTGTCGCCGCCCGGCGTGGACAGAGCCAGGAACGGCTTGCCCTGCTCGGTGACGATGGTGGGGCTCAAAGTTACGCGCGGCCGCTTGCCGCCTTCCAGTTCGTTGGGCGATCCGGGAACCAGGATGAATTGCTGCGCGCGCTCGGTGAGAGCAATGCCGGTGTCGCCCGCAACCACCGCGGGCAGCCATGCGCCGGAGGGCGTGGCGGAGAATACGATGCCGTCCTTGTCGATGGCGTCGACGCAGGTGGTGTCGCTCTCCATCAACGCGTCGTCGATCTTGGTGCGCGCGATGTCCATCTCAGTGGGATGCTTGCCGCGCTTGCCGTTGATGACTGCCCGGCAGGAAGTCCATGGATGCCATGTGCCCGATTTCTTTGCGGCGCTCGGCGGCATAGGCTTTGGACAGCAGCGTTTCTTCGGGAATATGGTTGAACTTGGGATCGCCGTAATAGGTGTCGCGATCGGCATAGGCCAGCTTCAGGGCTTCGGTAACGGTGTGAATGTAGTCGGCCGAATTGAAACCCATGGAGCGGAGGTCGTAGCCTTCCAGAATGTTCAGAGTTTCGAGCATGGCCGGGCCCTGGCTCCAGAATCCGGGCTTATAAACCTTGTAGTTGTGATAGTCGGTAGAGACCGGCTCTTCGGGCTGCAGCTTGAACGCGGCCATATCTTCATAGCGCAGCAAACCGCCGTTGGCGCGCATGAAGGCGTCGATGCGCCGCGCGATGTCGCCGCGATAGAAGTAATCGCCGACCGCGTCGATCGCGGCTGCGCGGGATGCACCCGCGGCCAGCGCTCTCTTCTCAGCGGCGGCCATGGAGCGGTAAGTGCGCGCGAGATTCGGCTGGCGGAAGATCTCGCCCGGCAAAGGCACGCGGCCATCGGGCAGGAACTTTTTCTTGGAATCCGGCCATAAATCGAAGAAGCGGCGCGAGCGCGCGATGGCGCCCGAGCGGGTTTCATCAATCGCCATGCCGTCGGCCAATTCGATGGCGGGCTCAATCTCCTCGGAGAACGATTTGGTTCCGAAATCGCGCAGCGCCACTAGCCCGGACTCCACCATGCTCGGCACCAGCGCCGGAAGAATACCGGCCACCGGAATGATGCCTTTCAATCCGCCCGGATCGAGCGTCAGAATTTCCCCCGGCTGGGCTGGTGCTCCATGAAGAACTTGGGCGTGGCCAGTTTGGGCATCGTGCCGACGCCCGCGATGGCATAAACCTTGCCCGCCTTGGTGCGAATCAGAATCGGCGCTTCGCCGCCTACACCGAAGTGCGAGAACTCAGCCACCGAGGCGGCGAACATGGAGGCTACTCCCGCGTCCACGGCGTTTCCGCCATGGAAGAAGATCTTCATGCCGGCCTCTTCGGCGTATTCGCTGCCAGTGGCGAGAGCGCCTCTGGTGCCGCGGGCGGCGTGCATGGTGGGGAGTTCAAAATTTTTGCGCTGCGCGGGAGCCGGGCAGGCGCATACCAGGAGGAAGAGCAGGGGGGCCAACTTTTGCTTCATATGGCTAGTCCTAATTATAGCCATGGGACTGGGGGGTGGTTGTGGAGCGAATCCCAAAGTGTGGATAGCGGCGGTCCTCGGAGAACAGGTTGCTGGTTCCGCAGTTTGGGCACCGGTAGACCCGTATCAGGAAACGCCTGCGCACCAGTTTCAGCTCGCGCAGCCAATCCGACGACGCCCCGGAGCCGCAGCGGATACAGACGTTGGTCCAGGTGTCCGTCTCCACTGGATCAGCAACATGGCCGAAATAAAGCGCCCAGCCGTAAACGCCCAGCCGGGTACCGAACAGCCAGTCCGACAGGCGCGCGAAATAGGTGAACAGATGCAGCGAAATATCGGTGCCGCCTCCCACCAGCAGCAGACGCCTGGGACCGCTCACCGGGCGATTGGTGCGATGGAGATAAGAAAGCGAAGTGCAGAGCGTTCGCGTATCGATGTGACTGAGATGGGTGGCCCGCGCGATGTTATCGGCCAAGGTTTGGGCTGAAGTGAACGCATTGACGTGGCCGCCGCCGCGCGCCAGCCAGCGATACAGGCGATCGCAGAATGTGGAGGCGTCAGGCACGGCGATG
Organism: Bryobacterales bacterium; assembly: GCA_963713415.1. Lineage (GTDB taxonomy): Bacteria > Acidobacteriota > Terriglobia > Bryobacterales > Bryobacteraceae > Palsa-89. The sequence continues at coordinate 252,501 of CAVQLV010000006.1, forward strand.
TAGAGCGCGCCGGTGGGCTTCAGGACTCGTCCGATTTCGGCGAGTGAGCCGGTGAGATCGTCGAAATGTTCGAGGCTGTGGTTGGAAATTATGGCGTCGAAGGCGCGGTCGGGAAACGGAAGGCGGGCGGCGTCGGCTTGCGCGAAGTTCAGGGCGGGATGGGAGGGGCGGTCGAGATCGGCGCGGATGGCGACGAACGGCCCGATATCAGAAGGAAAGCTGCCCGCGCCCGATCCGATGTCGAGCACGCGCTGGCCGGGCCCCAGGTTCCGCAGGATTTCGTGCACGTCTTACTTTTATCAGGAAACAAGGGGGGAGGCGATGGCTAATTTCAAAGTCGAAAATGATTAATGAAAAGGCATACCATAAGGTGTGCATGGCTCGATGCAGAGTGGGATTCCCCTGGCCTTGAAGCCAATTGCCAGGGGAATTTATCATAAAGCCTTTCGTTTACAATTGCGAGCGAAGTTTTGGTGCGTGGATCGGCTGCGCAGGCCGCCGTCCGCAATCCCCATTCCGCCCGCAATCCTGCGCTATCGCGTGAGTGAATTGCTTTCGGTGAGCGAGTTCCTGCGCATTGGTGAGGGCTGCGCAGGCCTAATACGGCGGGGCGTGGATGACATGGGGATCGATATGGCGACTGCGCATCGAGTGCTCGATTTCGGGTGCGGATGCGGGCGCACCATCGCATGGTTTCTTCGCGACTACAACACAGAATTCCACGGAGTTGATGTCGATCGAGAGGCTATAGACTGGTGCAGAAACCATCTCCAGCCCGGCCATTTTCTCGCGAATGCGCCTGTTCCGCCGCTGCCTTATCCCGAGGATTATTTCGACGTTGTCTACTGCCTCTCCGTGTTTACTCACATAAACGAGTCCATGCAAGATCTCTGGATCCAAGAGCTGAACAGGATCTTGAGACCCGGCGGCGTGCTCCTGCTCTCCATCTACGGCAAGGGCGCGACCGACGGATTGGATGAGGAGGGGCGCAGAGCGCTCCACGTGAGCGGATTTCTGCACAGGCGCTCCCAAAAGCTGAGAGGCATTGTGCCGGACTGGTATCACACAACCTGGCACTCGCGCGAATATATGGTCGAGCGACTCTCCAGATGGTTCGGAGATGTTCGTTACCAAGTTGTCGCCGATGGCCTGCAAGACATCGTCGCGGGTAGAAAACCCAAAAGCTAGACCTGCGCCAGCTGCTCCTCGGTTGGCTCGGCACGGCAGAACCACGGCTCGTCGAACGCGCGGTCAGGAAACGGGAGGTGGGCGGCGTCGGCTCGCGTGAAGTTCAGGGCGGGATGGGAGGGGCGGTCGAGATCGGCGCGGATGGCGATGAATGGGCCGATATCGGAAGGGAAGCTGCCAGGGCGCGATCCGATATGGAGCACGCGCTGGCCGGGCCCCAGGTTCCGCAGGATTTCGTGCACGTCTTACTTTTATCAGGAAACAGGGGAGTTTTTATCAGGCAAGGAGGGGAGGCGCTGGCTTCTGGACGCATCAGGCCTATTTTTGTGTTTGCTGGCGCATTTTCTGTGGAAATCTCCTTGGCTTTCCGGGGACGCTGCGCCCTGCCGCTTCAAATCAGAAATAGCATCCAGCATCAGGTGAGAAGGTGGCTGCCGGTTGTAAGTGGTATGTAGGGAAGGGAAAACAAATCAGGAAGATGTGGAACGGTAAGAAATGCGCAACCGAACCGCTAGACCTGCGCAACCTGCTCTTCGGTGGGCTCGGCGCAGCAGAACCACGGTTCGTCCATGTGGGGAATCGCAGAGCCAGGCGATTCGTGAAAGCCCGCGGGCAACGGACGATCGCTTGCCAGGTTCCAGAGATAGTTGAAAATCTCGCGGCGGGACCCGTGCGAGGCAGCGATGCGCATCGCCTGAGCGGCCAGCGCGTCTACCTCGGGATCGGGATGCTGCCAGCGGTACAACAGCGCAGGTTCGTCGAAATTGCGGAGCACGGCCTGAATGTCGTCGAGCTCCAGCAGGCGCGACCCGCGCGGAATCAGCAGTCGCAGCGCCAATTGCACGGGCGCGACATGCTCCACCAGATCCAGTTCGACTAACAGCTCCAACAGTTCGCGGTACGATTCGCGCGTGGTCCACGGAGTGAACGGAATGAAGGTGGGCGCGAGCGTCAGACCGGCCGATCGAAACTGGCGCGCGACTTCAATGAAATCGGCGCGCGTGTGGCCTTTGTCGAGCTTCGCGAGCACCGCGTCGTCCACCGCTTCCACCGCGCTGGTAACGAACAGGCAACCCGTCTCGCGCAGCCGCGGCAACAGTTCGCGATGTTTCAGCAGGTGTTCGATCTTGATGGTCGCGTCGTAGGAAAGCGCCGGCCACTCGCGATGCAGCGCGTCCACGATGCGCATGGCGTGCGTGGGACCGTTGAAGAAATCGGGATCGCCGAAGCTGATGTGTTCGGCGCCCGCGGCCACCTGCTGGCGAATGTCGGCGAGCACCACTTCCGGCTGCACCACGCGAAAACTGCCCTGATATACCGGCACCACGGGGCAATGGCGGCACAGATGCTTGCAGCCTCGGCTGGCTTCGGTATAGCCGGCGCGTTTGGACGAATCATCCGATTTGCAGGCGCGCGTATTTTTCGAGAGGCGGCAGCTCGGATCGCAGCGGCACCTGGAACTGCAAGCGGTCGAGCGAGATCAGCGGCTCGGTTTGCACGCCAGATCCCGAGCCGGCCAGCCGCTCCACCAACGAAACCAGTCCGGGTTCGAACTCGCCGCCCAGAATGGTCGCGGCTCCCAGGCTCCGCAGGTACGATTCATTCAACGGCGCGTACAGCCCGTAGCAGCACAGGTGCGCCGCGGGATTCAGTTTGCGCACTTTCTCCATCACTTTGGCCGCCAGCCGCGTGGCCGTGTGCATGGGAAGATAGAAGGCCACCAGATCGGCTTCGCGAACGCAATCCGGATCGAGCGATTCCACGCAGAGATCCGCGCAGGCGACTTCGTGGCCGTGCCCGGCAATCCACGCCGCGGGCGACGCCAAGCCAAAAGGCTGGTGGCCCAGCTCGTAAGTGGAAATCAGGAGAACCTTCATGCGGCGACCAATTCATTATCGCCGGTGCGAAGGCGGCGCTTAGAGCGTGTCAGGAAATATCCGTGACATTTTGATGTGGCGCACGCACTCGTGCGTGCCGTGTCGAGACTCGTCTCGACACCTTTGACCACACGGAACAGCTTGCGTTCACACGAGTGTGAACGCGGCACGCGTGGGCGCGTGCGCCACGCCGGCTGTCTCAGCTCTTGGCGAAATACAGCGCGGTGGCGCGCTCCAGCTCGGACTTGCTCATGAACGGCGGCCGGCCTTCGTATTTGCCGATGGATGTAAGAATGGTGCAGATGTCCGCCGGATAGCAGGCGCGCAGCTCCGTGCGTCCCTCGCGAAGACAGAGCTTGCGCAGGTACTCGGCGCTGTCGGGCTCGCAGGGGATATTGAACTTGCCGATCACGCGGTGGAAAATCTGGTCGAAGGACTTGTCGTCCACCGCGTCCACGAAAATCTTGTTGTGGATGCGGCGCAGGAAGGCTTCATCGGCCAGATCGCTCGGCTCCAGGTTGGTGGAGAACACCACCATCAGCTCGAACGGGATCTGGAATTTCACGCCGTAGCGCAGCATCAGGTAGTCGACGCGGCGGTCCAGAGGGACAATCCAGCGATTCAGCAAGTCGCGCGGCGACATCAACTGGCGGCCGAAGTCGTCGATGATGAAGATGCCGTTGTTGGCCTTCATTTGCAGCGGCGCGGCGTAGATGCCCGAGGCTTCGTCCAGGCGCAATTCCAGCATGCTGGGGATCAGCTCGCCACCCACCACGATGCAAGGCCGGCGGCACAACGCCCAGCGCGGGTCCACGTCCGGATCGTCCATGCCCAGCTTTTGATGCACCACCGGGTCATACAAGCTGATCACCTGGTTGTCCACTTCCACGGCGTACGGCATCAGCACGGCATCCTGATAGACGCGCAGCATCCGCTCCGCCAGGCTGGTTTTGCCGTTGCCGGTGGGTCCGTAGACGAAAATGGAGTTTTGCGAAATGAGCGCCGGGCCAAGCTGATCGAGCAGCTGATCGTTCACCACCAGATCCGAAAACGCCGAGCGAAGGATCTTGCGGTCGATCCGGACCTGCGCGGCCTGCGATTTGGTGGCGCTGCTGTAATCCTTTAAAGAAACTGGAGCCGCGCCGGCGTATTGGCTGATCTGAAAGCGTTCGCCCGCCAGCATCTTGCCCGATTGCGAGAGCGTGAAATTATAGTCGTTGCCGAGCATCCCCTTCACTTCCACCAGTTGCTGCTGGCGCATGTGGGTGAAGACGATGTTGAGAATCGGAACGGACAGCTTCAGGGTGTTGCTCAGGCTCTGCAGGTTGCTGAACCCTTCCAGCAGCAAGCGGCGCAGCACCAGATCGAGCACCAGGGACTGGGAAATGCCTAAGTCTTCAAAGGTTTGCGGAATTGTCGGACTGAACCCGCTGTGGGCCGGAGCCAGTGTTGCAGCCATGAAAGATAGTGAGCCTCACTGTCTTCATCGGCCAAATGGGGGCATTTATTTACAGGGCGGCGTTGCTAAAGCACCCGGAAGCATTCTTCGGGGGGAATCGTTTGCGAAATGTCGCCCAAGTCTTTGAACTGTCCGATCAGCGTTTCCCAGCGCTCGCGAGACATAGTTCCCAGCCCGTCGCGCCGCGTGGCATCTGTTTCAATGAACGGCTTCTGCGCGTCCGATACTTCGGCAAACGTCTGCGCGTCCATGGTTGGATTCAATTGGTGCATCTGCTGATTCACCGCCGTGGGATCGTCCAGGTACGCGCGCCAGCCTTCCCGCACCGCCGCCACCATCGCCTTGGCGCGATCCGGATTGTTACGTAACGATTCCCCGCTCACCGCCAGGACCGTTGTATAGGGGTCATAGCCGATTTCGGAAACGGCGAACACTTTCACCGCCACGCCTTTCGCGCCGCGCAGCGATCGGCTCCGAGGTGAGGAAGCATTGCTGCGCGAAGTTTTCATCATGCAGGAAAGATGTGATGTCTCCGCCTGGCGAGGGCACCACTTTTACGTGACTGAATCCATATTTCCGCTCCAGCAGGCGCGCGAAAGGCAAGCCGCTTTCCAGAGCGACGGTGCCCCCTTTGAGAACATCGCCGATGTTCGTGAGATTTCGCGATGCATGCGCCATAATCCCGGTGGGGCTGTGCTGAAAAACCGCGAACAGCGCCACCACATCGTTGCCGTGGCTTCTGGCCAGGACGACTTCATCGGCGGAAACAATTCCAAAATCTGCGGAGCCTGCGCCGATCATCTGCACCGTGGGAGTGCCGGAGCCACCCGGGAGGACCTGCACGTCCAGTCCGTGCTTGGAGTAAGGCGCCGCGTAGAACCCGCCGAATTCCGGTTCGGGTTTCCAGTTCAGGGCCAGCCTGGTCCTGGCCGGCTTCCCGCAGGCGGTGAGGAGCCCCAGCATGGGCACGGTTTTCAGGAATGTTCTTCGCGGGATCTGGTGGGGAATCACTGTATGATTGTCGCGTAACACTTACTCTGGTTGTTCGGAAGCGTGCCAACGCCGCAGCATCAGGTAGCTCAATAAGTTAATCAATCCGAACAACCCCAGCCCCAGCAGACTGGCCAGCAGGACCGCGGCGAATACTTTATCGATGCGCTGCTGCGTCCGGGCGACGTCCACCACAGAACCGAGTCCTCCACCGGCGATAAATTCGCCCACAATGGCGCCCACCACCGCCAGCCCGGCCGATACGCGAAGTCCCGTAAACACCTGCGGAAGCGCCGCCGGAAGGCGCAACTTGAACAGCGTGACTAGCGGCGATGCACCGTAGAGCTTGAACAAATCCCGCAGCGGCGGGTCCGTGGAAAGAATGCCGGTCAGGGTATTGGCGATCACTGGAAACACGGATGCCACAAAGGCTGAGGCGATCACGGTCTCCAGGCCGAATCCAAACCAGATCACCAGCAGCGGCGCAACCGCGATCAGGGGCACGGTCTGGAAGAAAATCGCGTAGGGATAAAAGGCTCTTTGGATGCCGCGCGAGGAGGACAATAATATCGCGATCGCGATGCCCGTCACTGCGCTGAGGGCAAATCCGGCGAGCGAGCCGGCCGTGGTGGAGGCGAGCGCCTGAAACAGCTCCGCGCGGCTGGAGATCATCGCTCGGAAAACCGCCGAGGGAGCCGGCACCAGGTACGCTCGAACGAAGCCTTCGCGCACCAGGAACTCGGCGAGAAGCGCGAGGACTACGAAGGGAATGAGCGGCGACAGCAGGGTTCGTTTCATTCTTCGATCGCCCCGAGTAAGAACCGCATCTCTTTGCCGAGGCGGGGATCGCCGCGCAGTTCATTATTGCGGACCGCGGGCAATTCCAATCTGCGATCCAGCCGGATGGCTCCCCCACGCCGCGCCAGCACCACGGCCCGGTTGGCAAGAAACGCGGCTTCCGACACCGAGTGCGTGACGAAGATCACCGTCATGCCGCGGCGCTGCCACAGTTCGCGAAGCTGCACGTCGAGGTGGAAGCGCGTGATCTCGTCCAGCGCCGCAAAGGGCTCGTCCAGAAGCAGCAGCCGGGGTTCGGTGACGAGCGCCCGCGCCAGCGATACCCGCATCCGCATTCCGCCCGATAACTGGGCCGGATAGCGATCCAGAGCGTCGTCGAGACCCACTTGCTTCAGCGCCGCGCGAGCCTTTTCTTTCCGCTTGGCTTGCGCTTCGCCCATCAATTCGAGCGGCAATGCGGCGTTGTCCAGCACGTTGCGCCACGGCAACAGGTTCGCGTCCTGGAACACGAAGGCGGTTTGGAAGCGCTGTTCGTCCGGCTCCATGTGGATGCGCCCGGAGTCCGGCTCGGCCAGCCGCGCGATCATCCGCAACAACGTCGATTTGCCGCAGCCGGAAGGTCCCAGAACGGCGAGGAATTCGCCTGCATCGATGCGCAAGTCCATGCCGGCGATCACGATGTTCGTTTGGTTAAATACGCGCCGGACTTGCTCCAGTTGGAGTGCTACGCCGGTGCTGACCGTGCTTGCCACCCTTCTAGCATGCATGAGTTAGCGGGGGAGTACATTTGGTTGAGGTGTCGGGGTGCTGATGGCGCCCGGGTTGCTTTCGATCGGCTTGGATCGTTTTCCCGCGTCGGCATAGGCGATCACGCCCGGATTGAGACCCATGACGTACACGGCGTTTCACGCGGCTAATTCGACCCTGAGGGACTTCCACATCGAAATTTCCGCTGAGCGGACTTCTGAACCATTCCGCATGGTCGGCACCCGCCAGACCCCACAAGCGGACTGCTGGACCGGTCCACCAATTCAGATTATGAAACGTTGCTGTTTCAAAAACGTTTCGATCCCGGCGAGTTGGCTCGGGGCCGGAAGCTTGAGCTTACGGACGAGTCGCTCCAGTTGCTTTTCGCGCCGATTTACGCCCGCGCTTTTCAGCATCCGTGGCCGAACCTTCCCATTGATGGAATAGAGTTCAACCCTCTGAGACCGAAATTCCTCCTCCGCCAACTGAGCGCAGGAGAACTCAGCATCGAGCGTAGCGATTATCCGGAGTATAATTCCGGAGAATCCGACTACCCCGCGCAAGCTAAAAGTAATGGGCTTGTTCAGCGATACCGGCGGGAGCATCGGTTTTTCGGCCGCGTCGAGATCCGAAGGCGACAGACGACTATAGTTCTGGTACGCGTCGACCGCAGCTTGGGTAGCGAGACCGTTTTGGTGCGCAAACGCATTCCGACCCTCTTTGAAAGCTCTATAGCACGTCAGTAAAGTGCCAATTTGGGGAAGAGCATTCTTCTTTTGCTTTCGTAGCGTCGAATAGAAAGCGTCAAGAAGCATTTGCGAACTATTAAGCTTGATTTCGGCGGTGGCCATCGCGGTGCCATGTCGACGCGGAGCGGTCGAATCAGGATATTGACACCATTTCTCCAAGACCTTCAGCCGAGCAGGAGGAGCCACAATTCGCAAAACGTCTGACAGCCAACCCTCGTAAATCGAGAACAAACTCATCGAGAAAAACTTCGCAAACTGCTGCTGTTGATCCTCCCAAGTTATATCGATGCACGCGCGCCTGAAATTTGCCCCGCGCAAGCCGCTCCCGGATAGAAAGCGGTCGTCGAGGGTTTGCACGGTCGCAGCGGGATGATGCGAACAAAAACCAGCCACCTGCCAGCGCAAATTCCACAACGCCGCGGCAGCAGGCGTAACAAAATCGAAGAGTTCGGTGACTTGCTTATACGCGGAACGCGACGTTCTAAAGAAAAGGTAGCCGGCCACACCCAAATCATACAGAACTGACAGCAAAGGTCTCCGGGAGGCTCCCGAAAATGCATAGGGTTCCCATCGCGCATGGTTCGCGGTCGCCAATTTCTGTCCCCACCAGCGAGCAGAGTTCGCCCAGTCGACTTGGGGATGGGTATCAGCCCCGAACCTGCAGTCGGCTCCGGCGATCACATTCTCTTTGCGGGGCAATGCGACCGGCGCAAAAAACGATTGACTTGCTCGCGCGGTCGAATTCGCGAATGGTCAGATCGGCCCGCAACGATCTACGTTGACGCGTGGCGACCCGTTGTTGCGCCAATGCGTCCGTGACATTATTTACTTAATCAGAGAAACAACCAGGAGGTCCGCCGATGAAAAAGCTGACGTTGTGGATAATGGCTCTCGCGGCGTTGCTGGGAAGCACGCTCGAAGCCCAGAATATAACCGGCAATTGGCAGGGCACATTGCAGGCCGGGCAGCAAAAAGTGCGCATCGTATTTAAGATCGCGCTGGAAAACGACAAGCTGAACGCTACCCTCTACATCGTCGACCGGCCATCGCCGCCCATCGCCTTGACCATCACGCAGGACGGTTCCACTGTGAAAATGACCATCCCCTCCATAAACGGCAAGTATGAAGGAAAGCTGAGCGGGGACGGAAACTCGATGGCAGGCACCTGGACCCAGCGCGCGGCGCTGGCCTTGAACCTGGAACGCGCCACTCCCCAGACCGCTTGGGAGATTCCGAAACCCCCGCCTCCGCCGGTACGGATGGCAGCGGATGCGAAGCCCGCATTCGAAGTGGCCACCATCAAGCCGAGCAATCCTGCCACCCCGGGCCAGGTCATTACATTGAGAGGCGCGGAGGTGATCACAACCAACGTGACGGTGCGCGATCTGATCAACCTGGCTTACTGGCTCCATCCGAAGCAGGTTACCGGCGGACCGGCCTGGACGGAATCAGAGAAGTACGACATGGCGGGAAAACCCGATGTGCCGGGCCAGCCAAACGTGGACCAGATGAAGCTGATGATTCAGAAACTGCTGGCCGATCGCTTCCAGCTCAAATTCCATTTCGAGAAGAGAGATATGCCGGCATATGCGGTCAGGATCGCGAAAACCGGAGCGAAAATTATCAAGAGCCAGGACGACCCGAAGGGCCTTCCCGGATTTTATTTCGGAAGAGCCGCAGCGGGAACGACGCTCACCTTCAGGAACTCGCCAATGTCGCAAGTCACCGCGGTGTTGCAAAACATCATGGATAAACCTGTGGTGGATCAGTCAGGCCTCACGGAAAAGTACGATTTCACGCTGACGTTCACGCTCGATCCGGCGCAGGCGGTGCGTCTGGGTGGCGCTCCAACTCCCGCGGCCGACAATCCGGATGCCGCTCCGGACGTGTTCGCCGCCTTTGAGCAGCAGCTGGGATTGAAGCTGGAATCGGCCAAAGCGCCTGTCGATGTCATGGTCATCGACAAGGTGGAAAGGCCTTCTGAGAATTAGACGTACACTACCACAACGCCGCGGTTGCCAATTTTGCGCCCTCCACCAGCGAGCGCAGCTTGGCCCAGGCGATTTGCGGATGCGTGCGGCCTCCGAACCCGCAATCGGCTCCGGCGATCACATTTTCGCGGCCGAGCAAAGCGGCGAATCTTCGGATGCGCTGGGATACCAATTCGGGGTGTTCCACAACGTCGGTGGAATGCGTGATCACGCCCGGAATCAGGATCTTTCCCTCAGGCAGCCGGGCCGTTTCCCACACCGCGTATTCGTGCTCGTGCCGCGCGTTGGCTCCTTCGATCAAGTATGCCTGCGCCTTCACGGAGAGCAGAATATCCACCAGGTGCTTCAATTCCAAATCATAGGCGTGCGGGCCGTGCCAGCTTCCCCAACAGAAGTGATAGCGGACCCGGTCCTCGGGGATGCCGCGCAACGCATGGTTCAGCGCTTCCACGCGCACCCGGCAGCGGCGCTGGAACGCTTCCAGACCCATGCCGATGCCGATGCGGTCCCAGAGCGCTGGCAGCCAGGCGTCGTCAACCTGCAGAATGACGCCCGAGTCGACGATAGTTTTGTACTCCTCGCGCAGGGCCTCCGCCAAAGCAAAGAGGAAGTCTTCTTCCTTCGAGTAATATTCGTTGGAGCGATAGACCTCCAGGCTGGCCGGAGCCGTGCTTGTCAGGAACACATCGCCTCCCGAACCCGCGGCGGTTTTGAGCAGATCAATCTCACGCTTGAGGACCGTCTGGCCGGTGTAGGTGATGGGGCCGGTACAAATCCAGTGGCTCCGCACCTTCTTGATCTGGTCGCCGGGCTGGAAGAACAGTGTCCCCCGTTCGGAGGCCCACTTATAGAAGTCCGCAAACTCTTCGCGATCCTTGCCGAGCGTAACGATGGGCGGTCCCTTGCGCGCGCCGGCTGTGAATCCTCCGAAGCGATCGTCGGTGAAGGACAGCCAGTCGCCACCTTTGGTGTACTCGCCTTCGTTGACGATGTCCACGCCCGTGTGGCGCTGCCGCTCGACCAGTTGGCGGACCGCGGCTTCTCCCGTCAAGCTGTCGGGTGCAGGCAAACTGCCAACGTGCGTGGTTAGAATTTTGTGCGTGCTGCGCAGCATCGCTCGATTATAACGGTGAGGAAATGCGCGGCGTAGAATCTGTTGTGCTGCGATTCGCTGCCAAAAAAAGGACGTCTTGATTCACACGGCCAGGCGCGAAGCCACTGCCGACCAGATCCGGAGGCTCTTGGCGCAAAACTGCGGCTCTTGCCCCAATAGCCTCGCAGCTCGATCTGCTGCTAGTTCAGCCGCAGTGTCCGGTTTTGGTCTTCAACGTGCGGGGATATCAGTGTCACCGAAAGGAGGACATGAATGGTGTTCTCAATCATCCAACTCAAAACCGCGGCTCTCGACTCTGGGATCCCAGGCTCCCAATTGCATATGATGCTGATTTTGCTCTTAATTGCTGCGGTACCGATAATCCCTTACTTGTTCCTTTATCGCTCGCTGCGGGAGGAAGAGGGTACGGCGCCAAAGGCGGCCAAGACTTCGCATCTCCATGGATTTACAGCCAGATGGCTGCACTGGTACCATCATCCTCAACCGCTCCACCACTAAGGTGACGGGGTTAGCGAAGCGTTTTTGACGGAACCCAGAGTACACGCTTGCGCCTGCGGCCCCGTCAACCCTCTTGTGAGGGTGTGCCGGTCTTTTGTTTTCTGTTTAGTAGCGGGCTGGATGGCAGTTTCAGCACCGCTTCGCGCCGTTTCCCAGGCCGAGGAACTTTTTCATCAGGCGCAGAAGGCCGAGCATGACGGCCAGATCGTTAAGGCGTATATTTTATACGCCGAAGCTGCTGCGGCCGATCCCGCGAACCTCGACTATTGGTCTCACGCGCAAGCGTTGCGGCCCACTGCCAGCCTGATGGAAGCCAGCCCGCCCAAGTCGCCCGAGTTCCCGAGCGACAAGATCGACCGCACGCTGTTTGGAAACATCACCAACGCGGACCTGGAACAGGCGCGCAAGCCTTTGCCGCCGCCCGAGCTTGCAGCCGAGCCCGGTGAGCAGGACTATGACTTCCGGGGCGACTCCCAGTTCCTCTGGCAACAGGTGGCCGCCAAGCTGCACCTGAGAGTGCTGTTCGATTCGGACTATAAGCCGACACGTATGTTCCGCTTCGAGCTGGACCATGCCGACTATCGCGACGCGCTCCACGCGCTGGAAGCCGCCACAGATTCCTTCCTGGTTCCCATCAGCCAGCGCCTGATTTTCGTGGCCAACGACACTACCCAGAAGCGCAAGGATTTCGAGCCAACGGCCGCGGTGGTAATCCCGTTCCCGGAGGCGATCAGCGTCCAAGAGATCCAGGAGCTTGCCACCAGTATCCGCGGCGTGCTGGATTCGCAAAAGCTGATGGTAGACACCACCCGGCATCTGATTCTGATCCGCGACAAGGTCAATAAAGTGCGGCTGGCGGAAAAGCTGATCGCCGATTTGCTGCGCCCGCGCGCGCAGGTAACCATCGACGTGGAGATTCTCACCATCGATACCTCGTCGTCACTCAGCTACGGGTTGTCGCTGCCCACGTCCTTTGCCCTCTCCAGCTTCTTGAACCGGGCGAATATCACGAACGCCTATAACTATTTTTCTTCGAGTTTTTCGACGTTTCTGGCATTCGGCGGCGGCGCGAGCATGCTGGGTCTGGGGGTCACAAACGCGCAGCTTTTCGCGAACGTTTCCAAGAGCAATGCGAAAAGCATTTTTCACGCGCAGGTGGTGGCCGAAGATGGCCTGCCCGCTTCCCTGCATGTCGGCGAGAAGTATCCGATCATGACCAGCGGCTATTTTGGAAACACCTCCGGCAGCGGAACAGTCTACACGCCGCCGCCGACGGTCAGCTTTGAGGACCTGGGCCTGTTGATCAAGGTGACGCCGCATATCGTCAGTGCGGACCAGGTGGCGCTGGATTTGGACGCCGAGTTCAAGCTGCTGGGCGCCACCAGTTCGGATGGAATTCCGGTGATCGCAAACACCCAGTATCAATCCAAGGTGGACATCAGTACTGGCGAATGGGCCGTGCTGGCCGGCCTGATGACCGCCAGCGAAGCAAAAACCATCACCGGGCTGCCCATTTTGAGCTACATCCCGCTTCTGCGGCAAAACACCATCAGCAAAGACCAGGGCGCTACCTTGATTGTGCTGAAGCCGCACGTGACCGTCGCTCCTCCGTCGGATCGGCCGGCATCGAGGGCGTGGGCCGGCACCGAGACGCGCACGCCGCCCGAGCTTTAGATCAGAATGGAATTGTAAATCAACATCCGTTCTATCCGCGTCAAAAATCCATGTCAAAAATGCGAGACGAGATCCGCGAGCAGCCCGCCGTGCTCGAACGGACATTGCAAGCCGAGCGCGGGCCCATCGAAGAGTTGCGCCGGGTTTTGGAGCGCGATCCTCCGCGACTGATCATGCTGGCCGCGCGCGGCACTTCCGACAATGCGGCGCAGTTCGGGCGCTACCTGCTGGAGATGACTACCGGGATTCCGGTTACCCTGGCGGCGCCTTCCATCTTCACGCTTTACGGGCGCGCCGTTCCGCTTCGATGGCGTTCTGGTGGTGGCGATTTCGCAATCCGGCGAATCCACCGACACCAACGTGGTGCTGGAGCGGGCGCGCGAGCAGGGCGCGCGCACCATCGGCATCACCAACGGAGGGGTCGAGCGCGCTGGCCAAGATCGCGCAGCATCGTGTTCCTGGTGCACGCCGGGACGCGAGCGCAGCGTGGCGGCGACCAAGACCTACACCGGCCAATTCTGCTGCTCTATCTGCTGGCCTATGCACTGGGCGCCGATATCGCACTCGACGACCTGGCGCGTGCTGCCGGAATGGACCAGCCGCGCGCTCGACGCTGGAGCTCGAAATCGCGCGCCGGGCCGAGCGCTATCGCTTCATGGAGCACGCGGTGGTGCTGGGACGCGGGCTCAATTACGCCAGCGCGTTCGAGTTTGCGCTGAAGCTGATGGAAACCTGCTACGTGGTGGCCGAGCGCTTCTCGAGCGCAGACCTGCTGCACGGCCCCATCGCCATGCTGGAAGCGTCGTTCCCGGCATTTTTGTTCGCGCCCGCGGGCGTCACCTGGCCCGGCACGCGCGAAATGGTGACAACTCTCAATGAGCTGAAGGCCGAGACGCTGATCTTTACCGATGTGAGCAACGTGGAGGCCGCGCGCGATCGCCGGTCGTGATCGTTGCCGGTGGCGCTGGACGAGATGTATACGCCGATCCCATACATCATTCCGGCGCAGTTGTTCGCGGCGGCGCTGGCCGAAGAGAAGGGATTGAATCCGGATCATCCGCGGGCGCTGAGCAAAGTGACGCGGACGTTGTAAGAATCGGCCACGGATGGACACAGATGAACACAGATAAGAATTCTGTTCCGATCCGTGTTTATCTGCGTTTATCCGTGGCCCATTACCGCACCACGCCTGCCAACGGACTGCTCGCGCTGGCGTACAGCTTCTTCGGCATGCGGCCCGCCAGAAACGCCAGCCGCCCGGCTTGGACGCCTAGCTTCATGGCCTCCGCCATCTTCTCGGATTCTTCCGCTTCGGCAATGGCGGTGTTCATCAACACGCCTTCAAAGCCTAGCTCCATCGCGATGGCGGCGTCGGACGCAGTTCCCACGCCCGCGTCCAGGATGAGCGGCACTTCCGTGATGGTCTCGCGCAGAATCCTCAAGTTGGTGGTGTTCTGTATACCCAGGCCTGATCCGATGGGCGCGCCCAACGGCATCACCGCCGCGGCGCCCGCATCGATCAGCTTCCGCGCGTTCACCAGATCGTCATTGGTGTAGGGCAGCACCACGAAACCTTCGCGCGCCAGCACCCGCGTCGCCTCCACCAAGCCCTCATTGTCGGGGAACAGGGTCTTCTGATCGCCGATCACTTCCAGCTTCACCCAATTGGAAAGCCCGACCTCGCGCCCCAGCCGCGCCGTGCGAATTGCCTCATCGGCGGTGTAGCAGCCGGCCGTGTTCGGCAGGATGAACATCTTCGAACGGTCGATGTAATCGATCAGCGATTCTTTGGATTTGTCCGTGAGGTTTACGCGCCGGACCGCGACCGTGACCACTTCGGCGCCCGAGGCCGCGTGGCAGCGCGCCATTTCCTGGAAGCTGCGGTATTTCCCCGTTCCGACGAACAGACGCGAATGAAAATCGCGATCCGCGATGCGAAGAACGTCCAACATGCCCTCATTCTACCGCAGGGGTACGGGGAACGAAGCGCGACGGAGGCGATTACGCGATCGCTTTGAGCCTGGCCTGGAGCCGGCTCTTGTAACGCGCCGCGGTGTTCTTCTTGATGATGCCCCAGCGTGCCGAACGGTCGATGAGGGAGAACGTGGCGGGCAGCGCGTCGTTCGCGCCTTTGGTGTCTTTATGCTCGAGCAGCCGGCGCATCGAACGGATTTGGTGACGGAGCCGCGATTTGCGGAGGCGATTGACTACCGTCTTCCGCTTGGTCTGGCGCATGCGCTTCAGCGCTGAAAATGTATTAGCCATTCTGGTACAGATAACAGAATAACCCATCCCCCGGCCCAAACTCAACGTGGGGGGGTGCGCGACTTGGGCGTAACGATTCGCGAGTTTTCTTTTTTGGTGGCATGAAACCGAGCGTAGTGATACGCTAGATTCATCAGGAGACTTTATGCACGATTCTCTGGCTGACCTGGAAAGCCGCCGCGCCACTGTTCAATTGCAGATCGTCCAGTTGGGTGACATGCGGTCCGGCTGCATTACCGGAACAAGTGGTCGTTGTGGAAATCTTAACTGTCACTGCCATCGGACCGGTGATCTTGGCCACGGCCCTTACTTTCGGCTGACACGCAAGGTGAAGGGCAAAACCGTCACCGAGACGTTTTCCTCTCCGGCGAGTTTGGCCAAAGCGCAGCGCGAGGTCGCCGAGTGCCAGCGCTTCCGGGAACTGGGCGAGCAACTGTTGGATGTCAATGAACAGATCTGCGAGTTGCGGCCAGTGGAGGAGAACTCGCCGTCAGCCCAGGAAAAAAAACGGTCGAAGCGATCCAAAAGGAAGTCACGCGCGAAGTAGAGCAACTGTTGCGCGTAGCCTTTGGTGCCCGCCGCAAGACGGGGCGTTTGGATCTGGAAGCCCTGGAGTTGGCCGTGCGTTCGGCCATGCATCAGGCGGGGGCGGCAGTGCTAACCAAACTGTTGCAGTTCCCAACCCCGACTGCGGACCAGCACAACATTGCTTGCGCCTGCGGACACCAGGCCCGTTATCGGGAGTTGCGCTCCAAGCCGGTCCTCACTGCGGTAGGTAAGTCGGAAGTGTCGCGCCCCTACTACCTGTGCCCCCATTGCCATACGGGCCAATTCCCCGCTGATGTCGAACTGGATATCGAGAACACGGAACTCTCTCCTGGGGTGCGTCGCATGCAGGCGGTAGTGGGCCAAGGGTCGCCCTTCGACCACGGCCGTCAGCAGATGAAGCTCCTCGCCGATCTGGAGGTGACAACCAAAGCTGTGGAGCGGACGGCTGAAGCTATCGGAGAACACATCGCAGCAGACGAGCAGGAGGAGATCCAGCGGGCCGTGCAGTTGAATCTGCCGATGGTCGTGGGCGAATCGGTTCCGATCCTGTATGTGCAAATGGATGGAACGGGAATACCAGTGGTGAAGAAGGAGACGGTGGGTCGGCAAGGCAAGACCGAAGGCCAGTCATCCCATACGCGGGAAGTAAAGTTGGGATGCGTCTTCACCCAGACCGACTGGGACCAGGAAGGCTACCCGATCCGCGATTCTGACTCCACTACCTACGCCGGCGCCATCGAGACCGCCGAAGAGTTTGGAAAGCGTATTTACCTGGAAGCCTGGAAACGCGGCTGGAGCCGCGCTCAAAAGAAGGTGGTCATGGGCGATGGGGCCGAATGGATCTGGAATCTTGCCGAGCAACATTTTCCCGGCGCGGTGCAGATTGTCGATCTGTATCACGCGCGCCAACATCTCTGGGAGTTGGCGCGCCGGCTGCACCCCAATCAAGAGGCCAACCAGAAAGCTTGGATCAAGCTCCACCAGCGGAGATTACTCGACAAAGGAAAAATCGAGAAGCTGGTGTGTGCCCTTCGTTCCATCGTTTCCACCAATCCCGAAGTGATCGAAAAGATTCGCATCGAGGCTGACTACTTTGACAGGAACGTGGCGCGCATGCGCTATCCCAAGTTTCGACGCGAGCACCTCTTTGTCGGCTCGGGTGTAATCGAGGCCGGCTGTAAAACCGTGATCGGCTCCCGGCTCAAACAGTCCGGCATGTTCTGGACGGTTCGGGGTGCCAACGCCATCGTCTCCCTCCGATGCTGCCATCTCAACGGCCGGTTTGAGGACTACTGGGAGGCGCGACGGGCGGCATGATTCCCACTTCTACGTCGCGCACCCAGGGTAATCACTAAGGGCAATGCACCAGCTTCCGCGCAGTTTATGCGACAGCCGAGGTGCTAACGCGCGCACCGGATTCCTCGAGGAATACTTCGAAACCGAACAATGGGGTACGTTCGCCTCTACCCCAGCGCTTCATGTTCCACTGGACGCGCAGGTAGCGGACGTCAGTGTGCATGGCCAGATTCAGCAGGACCGAATACACGCCGCAGTATTGACGTTGCCGAAAGGTGAGAAGCGGCTGGGAGCCCCAGTCGTTCTGGTCGGACGAACCCCAGACGGAAACGGTAAGGCCTGTGCGCTCCACTACATCGGTGATTCCAAGTGTAAGGACCAACAATTTGTTGCAATACTCGCCGAGAGCCACAACGGGACCGGCGCCATCGCCTTTTCGCACTGATTCCGCGAGAAGACATTTAGGACGCGAAATGCTTTTCCCTTGGGAGCCCAGTAGGTCGCCCGTGAAACTGGCCCCGGAACTGGCGGCAAAGCGGGCCAATGAACCCAGCGTGCCGGCCGACGTATCGATTTCCTCGCGTGTTTGCGAAGCTTCGTTGGGTAGGACATCGTTTGGCAGAACATTGTCCGGCAGAACATTGTCTGGCACAACATTTTCTCGCACAACGTCAGTGTGCATGATGATGGCTGGCTCCTGTAACCGTACTTAACGGCAGTCTATGACAATATGTTTAGCACTAAGCTTCGAATCTCAGTCCAAACCGCCGAACAACCTCTTGAGCATGTAGAACGCCATCGCCAGCGGCGCCAATTAATCGCTCAGGACTGTAATTCTTGCACCCCTACAGCAACGGAACAGCGATTAGAGCAACTAATTGAGGAACAAGGCGCAGCGGCGTTCGGTAAATCCCACATTCCCCTGGAAAAGAAGGCAATAGCACCGGCAGGGCACTCCTGGGACATTTGCTCACGTGACAAAAACTAGTGTCAACTGATTGACCTTGGGTCGTCTTACTGTTGGACGTGGGGACCGGCGCGCCTTTGCCACGTGATTCCCCAAAATGTTACGGCGAGTAGTAACATCATCTAAATAGGGCGGGGGTTAAGGCCCAGCTTACATAACCGGAGGACCAGGCACATGGCGATTCTGCCGCGCTTCGCTGATGAATGGCTGCTGTCACGGATTCTTGACGCTACCGGTTCGGCTCCGGTTCGGCTTTTGGTGAAGGGCGGCGCCGATGTTTCTCCGCTGGGGGGCGCTCCCGTCGCCACCATGGTGATCCAAGATCGCAGCACGCTGGCGGGGTTGCTGCGTGACCCGGAAGTTAGCTTCGGCGACGCGTATATGGATGGCCGGATCGACGTGGAAGGCGATCTGGTGCGTTTTCTCGAGACGATCTATCAGGCGATGGAAAAGTCGTCCAGCCTGGGCAAGTGGTATTCCAAGCTGGCATCCAGGTGGATGGATGTATCTCAGGACAACTCGCGGCATGGATCGCGCAACAACATCCACCGGCATTATGATTTGGGGAACGACTTTTATAAGCTGTGGCTGGACGATCAGCTGCTGTACACCTGCGCGTACTTCCCGACGCCGTCGTCGACCTTAGAGGACGCGCAAATCGCCAAGATGGACCACGTCTGCCGCAAGCTGCGGTTGCAACCGGGTGAGACGGTGGTGGAAGCGGGTTGCGGATGGGGTGCGCTGGCGCTTCACATGGCACGGAAGTATGGCGTGTCCGTGAAGGCCTACAACGTTTCGCATGAGCAGATTGCGTTCGCGCGCGAGCGGGCGCGGGCGGAGGGTCTGAGCGATCGCGTGGAATACATTGAGGAAGACTACCGGGCTATCACGGGGAAATTCGACGTGTTCGTTTCGGTGGGGATGCTGGAGCATGTGGGGCTGGATCACTTCGGCGAGTTTTCCGAGATCATCCACCGGTGTATCGGCGACACCGGACGCGGGCTGCTGCACTTCATAGGGCGAAACTATCCGGCGGTTTTCAGCCGCTGGATTCGCAAGCACATTTTCCCGGGGGGCTTTGTTCCATCGCTGCGGGAGTCTTTGCGGGTTCTGGAGCCTAAGAACTATTCGGTCCTGGACGTGGAGAATCTGCGGATGCACTACGCCAAAACACTAGAGCATTGGCTGGAGCGTTTTGATAAGTCCCGGCAGCAGGTGACGGCGATGTATGATTCGCGCTTCGTGCGGGCGTGGCGGTTGTATCTGGCCGGATCGATCGCGGCGTTTCGCGGCGGGCATTTGCAGTTGTTCCAGATTCTCTTTACCGGATCGCAAAAGGAACCGGCGTTCTGGACGCGCGATGCTTTGTATCGCGATATGGAACCGAATGCCGAGGACGAGGGGACCGAAATAGAGAAGGTCCGCGAGAAGGTCAAATGGAAGCATGCGATGTCCTGATTGTGGGGGGCGGGCCGGCGGGCTCGTCGTGCGCGTGGGGACTGCGGGGCGCAAGGCTCAATGTAGCGATTCTCGACCGGCAGACTTTTCCGCGCGATAAGATCTGCGGCGGCTGGATCACGCCCCAGGTGCTGAGCGAACTCGCGATCGATCCCTCCGATTACGGACGCGGCCGCGTAATGCAGCCGATCAGTGGATTTCGAACCGGATGGATCGGCGGACCGGCGCTCGATACCGACTACAGGGCGACGGTGAGTTATGGGATTCGCCGGCGCGAGTTCGACGATTATCTTTTGCGAAGGTCGGGCGCGCGCTTGCTGGAGGGAACCGCACTCAGCAGCTTGCAGCGCGAAAAAGACGGATGGGTGGTGAATGGGGACATTCGCGCGCGCCTGCTGGTTGGCGCGGGCGGACACTTTTGTCCGGTGGCCAAGCTGACGGGGGCGAAGCCGCCGCGGGAGAACGCTGTGGTGGCGCAAGAGGCTGAGTTCGAGATGGACGATCGCCAGCAGGCGGGCTGCCGAGTGCGCCCGGATATGCCGGAACTCTATTTCTGCGCGGACCTCAAAGGCTACGGCTGGTGCTTTCGCAAGGGGAACTACTTGAACATCGGCCTGGGCCGAATGGATCCACATCGGCTGGCCGAGCATGTGGCTAAGTTCGTAGCTTTCCTGCACGCGGCGGGGCGGATTTCGTTCGACCTTCCCGCGGGGCTGCCGGGGCACGCCTATTTGCTGTATGGCGTCTCCGAACGCAAGTTGGCCGGCGAGGGCGTTTTGCTGATCGGGGACGCGGCGGGGCTGGCATACAAGCAGAGCGGTGAAGGGATTCGTCCGGCGATCGAATCGGGCCTGCTGGCGGCGCAGGCTATATCGGCGGCGCGAGGAGACTACTCGCGTGAAGTCGCTGGGGACTTATGGAAGCTGCTTGCGCGGCGCTTCGGGACATCCGGCCAGGACTGGGCGTCGCGGGTTGGCGAGCATCTGCCATCGGCTTGGATCGGAGCGCTGGGAAGGCGGCTGCTGGGCGCGCGCTGGTTTGTGCGGGACGTCGTGATCGACCGCTGGTTCCTGCACGCCAACGAGCCGGCGCTGTAACGGATCAGGATTCCGACGCGCGTTCGGCTTCTTCGGCGGCGGCCGGACCGACCTGTTCGGCATCGGCGATCAAGATGCGGGAGCGTTCGGCTTGATCGTGAGCCACGCGGACGTCGAAGGCGAAGTTGGGCAGCACGGAATCGTCGACTATAGGTTCCTGCACCCCAACGAGCCGACACTGTAGCGGATCAGGATTCCGAAGCGCGTTCAGCTTCTTCGGCGGCGGCCGGACCGACCTGTTCGGCATCGGCGATCAAGATGCGGGAGCGTTCGGCTTGATCGTGAGCCACGCGGACCTCGAACGCGAAGTTGGGCAGCACGGAATCGCCCACCAGCACGGCCGCGATGCCGTTCGATTCCAGGAAGTTCTTGATGCCCGTGGCTTCCATTTCACTGGCGGCGCTGGCGATGGTCTCCAGGTCGAGCGCGGCCGAGTCGTCCACTTCTTCCACTTCATCGGGCGGCGGATTCTCGGCGATCAGCTCTTCGGCGCGGGCCGCGTCGGCGGCGGGCACCTGCACTTCGAAAACGCCTTCGGGGACGCCGGGCGCGGAATCGTCCAGCACGACGGCTCGAATGCCGGCGTCGGTCAACAGTCTCAAGGATATATTCGGCGTCTTCCTTGGCGCGGGGTCCATGGAGCGATACACCGTAATCAGGTTCTGTTCGTTACTCACGTTTTGATTCTAGAGGTATTTTGTGCGTGCGGGACGGCGGAACAAACCCGGCGGGCGTTAGAATAAAAGTGGAGGGTCCATGGCGGAAGAATACGGCAGCAAAGCGGTATGGTTCATGGCGGGGATTGCGATTGGCGCGACGGTGGCGTTGCTCTATGCTCCGGCTACAGGCGAAGATACGCGGAGGCAGCTCACGCGGAAAGCCCAAAAGGGCCGGAATGCACTGGCCGATTCCGGCGGGGATCTGCTGGATCGCGGGCGGGAAATGTACGAGCGCGGGCGCAAGCTGGCGGATGAAGCGGCGGATATGTTCGAGCGCGGACGCAAGATCGTGGAGAGCACAGCGTCCAATTTGAAGGGATAAGCATCCAAGGATAACTCATGAGCAGCACGATTGCCGAGCCGGTGAAAGGCACGGCCCAAGCCATTTTCAAATGAACCGGTGGCCGATTTTTCAAAGCCGGCCAACCGGGAGGCGATGGAGCGGGCTTTGCGCGAGGTGCGGGCGCAGTTGGGGCGCGAGTATGACCTGCTGATCGCGGGCAGGCGCGAGAAGACGCCGGATAAACTGAAGTCGCTCAATCCATCGCGGCCGAGCGAGATGGTCGGCATTCACAGCAAGGCTACGGCGGAACTGGCGAAGGAAGCGGTGGAAGCGGCGCACGCCTATTTTCCGCAGTGGGCGGCAGTGCCGCCGGAGACTCGCGCGCGGATTCTGATGCGCGCCGCCGAGCTGTTCCGCGAGCGAAAGTTTGAGTTCGACGCCTGGTTGGTGTACGAAGCGGGCAAGACGTGGCCGGAAGCCGATGCGGACGTGTCCGAGGCCATCGATTTCTGCGAATACTACGCGCGCCAGATGGAGCGGCTGGCCAAACCGGATCCACTGGTGCAGTTGCCGGGTGAAAAAGACGAACTCTTCTATTTGCCGCTGGGCGTGGGCGTGATTATTCCGCCGTGGAATTTTCCGCTGGCCATCATGGTGGGGATGACCACCGCAGCCCTGGTGGCGGGGAATACGGTGGTGATCAAACCATCCAGCGACACGCCGACCATTGCGGCCAAGTTCGCCGAGGTTCTGAGGATGCCGGGTTTCCACCGCAATCGTTCTCGATGCTGGTGGGCAGCGGCGCGGTGGTGGGTGACGTTGTGGTGGAGCATCCGCTGACGCGCTTCATCGCGTTCACCGGGTCCAAAGAAGTGGGGCTGCGCATCAATGAATTGGCTGCGAAGCCGCGCAAGGGACAGATCTGGATCAAGCGCGTGATCGCGGAGATGGGCGGCAAGGACGCGATCGTGGTGGATCGCGAGGCCGATATCCATAGCGCGGTGAAGGGCGTATTGTGGTCGGCGTTCGGATATCAGGGGCAGAAATGCTCGGCGTGTTCGCGCGCGATTGTGGACGCCGCCATCTACGACGAGTTCGTCGAGAAGCTGAAGGCCGAAGTGGCGGGGTTGAAGGTGGGGCCGTCGGATGAATCCGGGAATTATATGGGTCCGGTGATCAACGAAGCCGCCATGAAATCGATTCTGGAGTATGTGGAGGTCGGCAAAAAGGAAGGCCGGCTGGTGACGGGCGGCGGCAGAGCTTCCGGCGACGGTTACTTCGTGCAGCCGACCGTGATTGCGGACATCGATTCGAAGGCGCGGATCTTCCAGGAGGAGATTTTCGGGCCGGTGCTGGCGGTGGCCAAGGCGCGCGATTTCGATCATGCGCTGGAGCTGGCGAACGATTCCGAATATGGGTTGACGGGCGCGGTTTACACGAACAATAAGGAAAAGATTCGCAAGGCGCGCGAGCAGTTTTTCGTGGGCAATCTGTATATCAATCGCAAGTGTACTGGGGCGATGGTGGGCGCGCATCCTTTTGGCGGATTCAACATGTCGGGGACGGATTCCAAAGCGGGCGGCCCGGATTATCTGCTGCAGTTCCTGCAGGCGAAGAGCATCGGAGAGAAAATTAGCTGATGCTTTCGTGATAACGTAGTAAAGCTGTTCGGATGGCCGTGGGGCCCCGATGCGAAGGGGACCAAGAAGTCATAACTCCAGGGTCGATTCCGAACGACGCGGCGAAGGGCGCACGAGCAGATCGGCGCCCTTTTCCATTTCGCGGAGTAGGCTCGCGACGCGTTTAGAGCTTGCCTCGAAATAACCGTGACATTCCGATGTGGCGCACGCACTCGTGCGGCCGTGTCGAGACCCGTCTCGACACCTTTGACCATACTGAACAACTCGCGTTCACACGAATGTGAACGCGGCACGTGTGGGCGCGTGCGCCACGTCGCCGGCTGCGCAATTGGAAGGGTTATTTCCTGACGAGCTCTTAGCCTCGCGGCGCGGTCTCTTCGAGCGGGTTGGGATAAGCATCGGGATCCGGCGCTTCGCTTCCATGCAGGCACTGGAAATCTTTTTCGATGAGGATGGAGAGGCGTTTGCCGGATTCGATGGGCTGATCGCCCGAGATCGCGATGCGGTCCGAACAGGCCCATCCGGTGGCGTCGGCGCCCGGGACTTGGATGCGCAGCCAGCCGTTGGAGTAGAGAGCTTGGGGCGCGCTCAGGCTGGATAGCGATTCGAGCGCGTAAGCGAAGCTGGCGCCGGGCGCAAACTGGATGCTGTCTTCGACAAAACCGGTCTTGCTGAATTGGGCGACTTCCGATTGGCTGAGCCGCAGCCGCAGCGAATTTCCCTGGATGCGGAGTTTCATTGGATTCTGGATGCTCCTGAATAGATGTTAAAGCGGGCGTCGCGCACGAAACCAAGCAGGGTCATGTTAAAGCGCTGCGCGGTTTCGACGGCCAGGCTGGAGGGCGCGCCGACGGCGGCCAGGATCGGGATGCCGGCCATCAGCGCTTTTTGGACCAGCTCGAAGCTGGCGCGGCTGCTCACGAAGAGCAAACGGTTGTCGAGGGGTGGATGGCCCGCGAGCATTTCGGCGCCGATTAATTTGTCCACTGCGTTGTGCCTGCCCACGTCTTCGCGCAGAAGCTGAAGCGTCCCATCGGGCGAGAAGAGCGCGGCGGCGTGCAAGCCGCCGGTGCGTTCGAATACGGGCTGCGCGCGCCGCAGAGCTTCGGGTAACAGATGAATCACGCTGGATTCAATCAGCGGCGAGTTGCGCGGTAAGACTGGGCAGCCCTGCATTTCAATCGCCTCGATGGAGGCTTTCCCGCAGACGCCGCAACTGGACGTGGTGTAGAAATGGCGTTCCAGCCGATCGAGATCCACTTCTACGCCCGGGTTCAGTTCCACGGTGACTGAATTTCCGAGCTGCCGGGGGTTGCCGTTGGCGAGGTGGGACCAGCGGATCTCGCGAATCTGGGAGGCGCTGTGCAGAATACCTTCGCTGAACAGGAAGCCGGCGGCGAGTTCGAAATCATGGCCGGGGGTCCGCATGGTAATGGAAATGGATTTGTCGTCGAGGTTGTGTTGGAGGCGGATTTCGAGCGGCTCTTCGACGGCCAGCAAGTCCTGGAACGGCGCGGAGGAATCGCCTTCGATTTTTTGGACGGGTACCGTCAGGATGGGCCGGTTCACACCGACTTCATGGTAACGCGCGGAGACGCGAGGCGCGCGCGACGGGTGATGTCTGGGTGCGCGACTTGGGCGTAACGATTCGCGAGTTTTCTTTTTTGGTGGCATGAAACCGAGCGTAGTGATACGCTAGATTCATCAGGAGACTTTATGCACGATTCTCTGGCTGACCTGGAAAGCCGCCGCGCCACTGTTCAATTGCAGATCGTCCAGTTGGGTGACATGCGGTCCGGCTGCATTACCGGAACAAGTGGTCGTTGTGGAAATCTTAACTGTCACTGCCATCGGACCGGTGATCTTGGCCACGGCCCTTACTTTCGGCTGACACGCAAGGTGAAGGGCAAAACCGTCACCGAGACGTTTTCCTCTCCGGCGAGTTTGGCCAAAGCGCAGCGCGAGGTCGCCGAGTGCCAGCGCTTCCGGGAACTGGGCGAGCAACTGTTGGATGTCAATGAACAGATCTGCGAGTTGCGGCCAGTGGAGGAGAACTCGCCGTCAGCCCAGGAAAAAAAACGGTCGAAGCGATCCAAAAGGAAGTCACGCGCGAAGTAGAGCAACTGTTGCGCGTAGCCTTTGGTGCCCGCCGCAAGACGGGGCGTTTGGATCTGGAAGCCCTGGAGTTGGCCGTGCGTTCGGCCATGCATCAGGCGGGGGCGGCAGTGCTAACCAAACTGTTGCAGTTCCCAACCCCGACTGCGGACCAGCACAACATTGCTTGCGCCTGCGGACACCAGGCCCGTTATCGGGAGTTGCGCTCCAAGCCGGTCCTCACTGCGGTAGGTAAGTCGGAAGTGTCGCGCCCCTACTACCTGTGCCCCCATTGCCATACGGGCCAATTCCCCGCTGATGTCGAACTGGATATCGAGAACACGGAACTCTCTCCTGGGGTGCGTCGCATGCAGGCGGTAGTGGGCCAAGGGTCGCCCTTCGACCACGGCCGTCAGCAGATGAAGCTCCTCGCCGATCTGGAGGTGACAACCAAAGCTGTGGAGCGGACGGCTGAAGCTATCGGAGAACACATCGCAGCAGACGAGCAGGAGGAGATCCAGCGGGCCGTGCAGTTGAATCTGCCGATGGTCGTGGGCGAATCGGTTCCGATCCTGTATGTGCAAATGGATGGAACGGGAATACCAGTGGTGAAGAAGGAGACGGTGGGTCGGCAAGGCAAGACCGAAGGCCAGTCATCCCATACGCGGGAAGTAAAGTTGGGATGCGTCTTCACCCAGACCGACTGGGACCAGGAAGGCTACCCGATCCGCGATTCTGACTCCACTACCTACGCCGGCGCCATCGAGACCGCCGAAGAGTTTGGAAAGCGTATTTACCTGGAAGCCTGGAAACGCGGCTGGAGCCGCGCTCAAAAGAAGGTGGTCATGGGCGATGGGGCCGAATGGATCTGGAATCTTGCCGAGCAACATTTTCCCGGCGCGGTGCAGATTGTCGATCTGTATCACGCGCGCCAACATCTCTGGGAGTTGGCGCGCCGGCTGCACCCCAATCAAGAGGCCAACCAGAAAGCTTGGATCAAGCTCCACCAGCGGAGATTACTCGACAAAGGAAAAATCGAGAAGCTGGTGTGTGCCCTTCGTTCCATCGTTTCCACCAATCCCGAAGTGATCGAAAAGATTCGCATCGAGGCTGACTACTTTGACAGGAACGTGGCGCGCATGCGCTATCCCAAGTTTCGACGCGAGCACCTCTTTGTCGGCTCGGGTGTAATCGAGGCCGGCTGTAAAACCGTGATCGGCTCCCGGCTCAAACAGTCCGGCATGTTCTGGACGGTTCGGGGTGCCAACGCCATCGTCTCCCTCCGATGCTGCCATCTCAACGGCCGGTTTGAGGACTACTGGGAGGCGCGACGGGCGGCATGATTCCCACTTCTACGTCGCGCACCCGATTACCCTTTAGAGGTGGCGTCCCGTTCCCCGGCATGCTAATGTAACGGATTCGGCCCTGTTGAGTCCCACCAATAGGTGAAGACGGATAAAGTGCGGGGAAATGGAAACTATAGAGGTATTTTTAGTCGAGGATAATCCTGCCGATGTGCTGCTCGTTCGAGTAGCCTTATCCCAGGTTCCCTTCCCGCTCAGACTCCTGGTAGCAAAAGATGGCGAGCAAGCACTCAAGATGCTCGGTTCCCCTGACTTCCAGCCACAATTGATCATTCTCGATCTGAACATGCCGCGAGTGGACGGCCAGACCGTTCTGCAGCAATATCAACAGAAGAAAATTCCCATCGTGATCTTCAGTTCCACCCAGAACAAAGTGGAAGTGCAGAAAGCTCTGGCGTTAGGCGCGCGCGAGTACGTGCAAAAACCCATCGGGTTTGAGCCGTATGCCGACGCGGTCCGCGGAATCGTAAAACGCTGGGTCATGTTGCCTCCCGAAGCTCCCGTCCCCGCCGGTTAACTTACGTAACAGCCAGTCGGCCTGCCGAGTCTAACGACGGGGGAGAACCGTTTTGACTGGCACGGAAAACCGCGGCGGCCTATCGGAGCGCCTGTCTATTGGCGTCCAAGGTTTGGATGAAGTGCTCTTGGGCGGGCTGAATCCGAATCGCATTTATCTTCTGGAAGGCGATCCGGGAACGGGCAAAACCACGCTGGCGCTCCAGTTCATGCTGGAAGGCGCGCGTGCCGGTGAAAAATGCCTGTACATCACGCTTTCCGAGACCGCCGAGGAGTTGCGCGCCGTGGCTCGCTCGCATGGCTGGTCGCTCGACGGCGTCACCATTTTCGAACTGACGCCGCCCGAAGCCAACTTCGCCGCCGACCAATACTACACGCTGCTGCACCCTTCCGAAGTCGAGCTGAGCGAGACCATCAAGCTGATCCTGGATCGCATTGAAGAGCTGCAGCCGGATCGCGTGGCTTTCGATTCGCTGGCCGAAATCCGCCTGCTCGCCCAGGATCCTTTGCGTTACCGCCGCCAGGTTCTGGCGCTCAAGCAGTTTTTCGCCGGCCGCAGCAGCACCGCGCTCCTGCTGGACGACTTGACCTCGCGCTCGCATGAGCTCCAGGTGCACAGCATCACCCACGGCGTCATCGTGCTGGAGCGCTTCGTCCGCGAGTATGGAGCCGAGCGCCGCCGGATTCAGATTACGAAGATGCGCGGCGCGAGTTTTCGCGGTGGATGGCGCGACGTGGTGATCTCCGCGGGCGGACTTTCAGTGTTCCCCAGAATCTCCCTCGATGACACTCTCGAAACCTTCTCCGGCGAAATGGTCAGCAGCGGCGTGCCCGCGCTGGATTCGCTTTTGGGCGATGGCGTCCATCGCGGCACCAGCATGCTGCTGGTTGGACCCGCGGGAGCCGGCAAATCCTCCCTTTCCACGCGCTATGCCCTGGCTGCTCTGGAACGCGGGGAGTCCGCCGCCATCTACACCTTCGACGAAAGCCGCAGCACGCTGATCGAGCGCTCCGCCGGTTTGGGCATGCATCTCCAGCCTCATCTGAAAAGCGGCCGCCTGATTATCGAAGGCGTGAATGCGGCCGAGCTGTCCCCTGGCCACTTCGCGCATCGCGTGCGCCAGCGCGTGGAGGACAATCCTCGCGGTGTCATCGTCATCGATAGCCTGAACAGCTATCTCAATGCCATGCCGGCCGAGCAATTTCTTGTGATGCAGATGCACGAGCTGCTGGCGTACCTGAATCGCAGAGGCATGTTAAGCATCCTGGTGATGGCGCAAGCGGGGTTGATCGGGCATATGCAATCCCCCATCGACCTCAGCTACCTCACCGACACCGTGGTCCTGCTGCGCTATTTCGAATTTCACGGCGCGGTAAAGAAGGCCATTTCAGTTATTAAGAAGCGCAGCGGCGCCCACGAAGAGACCATTCGGGAGTTCCGGCTCTCGCCCAGCGGCGTTTTCGTTGGTCCGCCGCTTTCCGCGTTTCAAGGCGTGCTCACCGGCGTGCCCACCTACATCGGAGAGATCTGGTCCGCTGCCCGCGAAAGAAGGCCAGCTTGCAGGCCAATGAAGCACCCTCGAACGAAGTCACGCGCACCCGCGTCCTGATCCTGGCGCCCGTGGGCCGCGACGCGGCGCTGGCTTGCTCCGTTCTTCAGCGCGAGCAATTGACAGCGCAAATCTGTCTCGATGTCGGGCATTTGATTTCCGAACTGCGGGCGGGCGCGGGGACCGCCGTCATCGCCGATGAAGCTCTGAACGGCAACATCCCTTTGCTGCATGATTGGGTGCGGGCTCAGCCGGCCTGGTCCGATTTTCCTTTTATCATCCTCACCGGGAGCAAGACGCTGCCCGCGAAAATGCAGGAGCGTTTCGCTTTGATGCAGCCGCTCGGCAACATCACGCTGCTGGAGCGCCCCTTGCGGTCCATCACGCTGCTCACCGTGGTGCGTGCCGCCTTGCGCGCCCGCGCCCGGCAGTACGAAGTGGAGCACCACCTCCAGGAAACCCGCCAGGCCGAGGTGGACAAAGCTGAAGCTTATGCGCGCGAAGAGGCCGCCCAGGCGCAGATCGAACTGCTGAACCACGTCGGTGAGATTCTCTCCGCCGAGTTGAACCTCGATACGCTGCTTCCCGCCATCGTGGAGGCCGGTACCGACCTGAGCGGCGCCGATGTCGGCATGTTCTTTTCCGAGGGCATCGTGGAGGGCGCGCGCAAGTTTGCGGTGCGCTGCGCCTCGGGCGTTCCGCTGGCGGAGGCCAGCGCGCTGCTTGGCGCGGATGCGCTGATGGATGGCACGCACTTCTCCTGGAAGAAAGTGCTGCGCTGTTCCGAGGGCGTGGGCTCCCCGCTCGACACCAACGACGGGTGGATCCAGTCCGTGGCGCGCAAGCTTTCGCTTGGAAACTGCATCGCTCTGCCCGTCATGTCGCGCCCCGGTGCCGTTTTAGGCGTGATCTTTTTCGGGCGGCGCAGCGCCGAACCGTTCTCCGAACGCGACGAAAGCGTCGCCAGCAGCCTGGCCTCCCAAGCCGCCATCGCCATCGATAACGCCCGGCTCTTCAGCATGGCCGAGCAGGAACGCCGGCGATTGGAGGCCGCGCGCCATATTTTGCAGCGCTCCAATGAAGAGCTGCGCCAGTTTGCCTACATCGCCAGTCACGACCTGCAGGAGCCGCTCCGCACCGTGGCCAGCTTCACGCAGCTTCTGGTGAGCCGGTATGGCCATCTGGGCGGCGAGGATGCGGCCGAGTTGGCCGCTTACATCGTCGACGGCGTGGAGCGCATGAGCTCGCTCATTCGCGACCTGCTGCAGTATTCTTCCACCGGCGCTTCGAAAACTCTTCCCACCGAGCCCACCTCCGCGGAAGGCGCCTTGGCCGAGGTATTGTTCGCGCTCTCGGCGTCCATCGAAGCCAGCGGCGCGGCCATCACGTACGATCCTCTTCCCGATGTCTGGGTGGAAAACCGCTCCCTCATCACTCTGCTCCAGAACCTGATCGGCAACGCCATCAAGTACCGCGGCGAGGATCCGCCCCGCATCCACGTCTCGGCCCAAGCCGCGGATGGGAACTGGCGCTTTAGCGTGCGCGACAACGGCATCGGAATTGCCGCCGAATATCGCGATCGCATTTTCGGCATATTCAAGCGGCTGCACGGCAAGGAGATTCCAGGCACCGGCATCGGCTTGGCTATCTGCCAGCGCATCGTGCGGTGGCACGGTGGAGAAATCTGGGTGGAATCGGAGCCCGGCTCAGGCTCCGTCTTTTTCTTCACCCTGCCGCGAGAGCCGCAGCGCATCCAGCGCGAGATGGCGGAATTCGCCGCCCTGGGCGCGAATACCACTAGAGCGTGTGTGGCGCACGCGCCCACGCGTGCCGCGTTCACACTCCTGTGAACGCAAGTTATTCCATATGCTCAAAGGTGTCGAGACGGGTCTCAACACGGCGCGCAGGAATGCGTGCACCACATCAAAATGTCCCGGTTATTTCCCGACACGCTCTTAGTGGAGCGCTAAACCAAGATCCCGGGATACAATTTCGTCGCAATCGCGATCAAAACCGCCAGCGCCAGCGTCATCATTCCCAAATCCATTCCCAACCCAAAAACGCTGTGCCCGCCCTGCACCATCAGCGCGCGCAGAAAATCCACCTGGTAGCTCAGCGGATTCATTTTCGCCAGCCACCGCAGCCAGTCCGGCATCATGCTCAACGGATAGATCGCGTTGCTCGCGAAAAACAGCGGCATGGTGAGCACCTGCCCGATGCCCATAAATCGTTCGCGCGATTTCACGATGCAAGCCGCCACCAGCGAAAACGTGGAAAAAATGGCCGCGCCCAGCATCACGCCGATCAGCACGCCCGCCGATGCACCACGGCTCAAACCGCAGCCGCACGCCCATCGCGAACGCGATGATGTACACCAGCACCGCTTGAAATACCCCGCGAATGGTGGAGGAAAGCGCGCGGCCCATCACCAGCGAGGCCCTGGGCGCGGGACTCACCATGAACTTGTGCAGGACTCCCTGGTCCCGCTCCCAAATCAGAGAGATTCCGTAGAAAATAGCGCCGAACATCACGCTTTGCGCCAGAATTCCCGGCGCCATGAAGTCCAGATATCGCAAATTCCCCGGTGGGAATTGCGCGCACGCGCGAAAACACCGGCGCGAAGATCACCAGCCACAGCACCGGCTGCAACATGCGCGTAAAAAGCTCCGCCGGATCGTGCAGCAGCTTGCGCACGTCGGCTTCGGCCACCACCATCATCTGCAGCACGAACGCCAGCGGACGCGGCGTGTCACTCCAGGCGCCGTGCCGTGCGGCGAGTTCTTGCGACATCGCGGAAAGACCCTCCTTCTTCCACTGGCCCCTCAATCGACGCGCCCGTGGACAAAATGAAAACATCGTTCAGCGTGGCATCGCCGCCCGCCTGGGCCTTCAGCTGCGCGGGCGACCCCAGCGATGCAATACGCCCCTGATGCATGATCGCCACTGTGTCGCACAACCCGTCGGCTTCTTCCATATCGTGCGTGGTCATCAGAATGGTGGTGCCGAACTGCTGCCGCAACTCGCGAATGCGCTCCCATACGGACCGCTTGGCCACCGGGTCCAGGCCGATGGTAGGCTCATCCAGGAACAGCACTTCCGGCCGGTGCAGCATGGATTGCGCGATCTCCAGCCGCCGGATCATTCCGCCCGAATATTGTTTCACGCGCTTGGCGGCCGCCTCCGCCAGGTCCATGAAATTCGAACGCCTCCGCGATGCGTCTCTCGCGTTCCTTCCCATGGATGCCGTACAGCTTGGACGAAATCAGCAGATTCTCGTAGCCCGTCAAATCGCCGTCCGCCGAGAGCATCTGCGACACGTATCCGATGTTGCGCCGCACATCCGCCGGCCTGCTGGACGATATCGAAGCCCGCCACCATGGCCGTCCCGCTGGTGGGCGGCAAAAGCGTGGTCAGCATTTTGATCAGCGTGCTTTTGCCCGCGCCATTCGGGCCCAGCAGCCCGAAAATGGAACCCGCCTCAGCGCTGAAATCCAGATGATCCACTGCCACTAACGAATCGTACCGGCGCGTGAGCTCGATGGTCTGAATCGCGGACCCCATAAGTTCAGGTTAACCCACGCACCCCAAAACCCGCCTCGGCTGTCCATGATATTTTGAATCTGCCCTGCCCGACACCACGCAATCCACCGCGCCCGCAATCCGCACCAGCCCGCTGGCCTGGGTTTCCGAGCCGCGCGGACTCGCGCTGTGGGCGGCCATGGCGGGCTTCGTGCTCGATTCTTACGACGTCCTGCTGTACGTCTTCGTCGTCAACGCTCTGCGTGCCGAATTTCATTGGTCGGCGGCGACCGCAGGCCTGGTCAGCTCCGCCACTCTCATCACCTCCGCCATCGGCGGCATCGGCGCGGGCTTTCTATCGGACCGCATCGGCCGGCGCCGCACCCTGGTTCTCACCATCCTGATTTACTCCATCGGCTCCGGCGGATCGGCGTTGGCTACCGGCCTCACCACGCTGATCTTCTGGCGATCCATCGTCGGCTTCGGGCTCGGCGGCGAATGGTCAGCCGGCGCGGTGCTGGTGGCTGAAAGCTGGCCGCCGCGCCATCGAGCCAAAGCCATCGCGCTGATGCAATCCGGCTGGGCCATCGGCTACATGCTCGCCGCGGCTAGCACCGCCTTCATTCTGCCGCGCTTCGGATGGCGCGTTCTGTTTCTCACCGGCCTGTTGCCCGCGCTGCTCACCATCTGGATCCAGCGCAAAGTGAAGGAACCGCCGCTGTGGCAAGAGAAACCGGCCGCCAGTCCGTGGCTGGATCTTTTCCGTCCGCCGCTCGCCAGGCGCACAATGCTCACCACCGCGCTCGCCACCTGCATGCTCTTCGCCTACTGGGGACTCAATACCTGGCTCCCCGGATTTCTCTCCGCGCCGCGTTCGCAGGGCGGCGCCGGACTCAACATCGTCCAAACCAGCGCGTGGATTTTCATCATGCAGTTCGGCACCTTCCTGGGCTACGCGAGCTTCGGCTGGCTGGCCGATTGGTGGGGACGCCGCCCGGCCTTCTTCGTCTACGTCATCATCGCCGCCGTGCTCACGCCCATCTATGGACTCACGCCTGTCTGGGCCGGCGCATCGTCGGAATTCTGGCTGCTCGCCCTCGGGCCCTTCGTCGGATTCTTCGGCACCGGTTTCTTCTCGCTGTTCGGAACCATGCTCGCCGAACTCTATCCCACTTCCATCCGAGGCTCCGCGCAAGGCTTCGTGTATAACACCGGCCGAGCCGCCAGCGCCCTCGCGCCTTTCGCCATCGGCGCCATCGGCGATCGCCACGGCCTGGGCTACGGACTCGCGCTCAACTCCGCGTTTTTCCTGATCGGCGCCGCACTCATCTTCACACTGCCGGAAACCAGAGGCACAGAACTGGCATAAGCCAGCGGCTGTTCCTCAATAATGAAATCTCCAGCGAAACTCCACATAAATCTGCCTCGGCTCGTTGTAATGGAATCCTCCAAAGGTCAAGCTATTGTCAAGCAATACCCGCCGATTCGCCACATTCACACCGGTCAGCGAGAGCCGGTATTTATCTTTCTCCCCAAAACTCTTCCCCAGGGAAATGTCAAAAGTAGTGTGCTGCGGCAGATAGTCGCCCGGATATTGCGCGTCTGGGTCCCCGTTCGTAAATCCCGAGCCGTAGTACACATTCGTCGATGCGAACACCTGCCAGGGAAGACTCGCATTTGCACCCACATTCAGCGTGTTTCTCTGATCGTGATCTACCGGCGAATACCCCGGTGGGATGGCCACCGGGCACGATGGCGACACCGGCACCGGGCACACCACGCCTCCGGTGATGGGCGCAGTGGCCTGCGCGATTTGATTCGAATAGGCCAGGTGAATCTGACCGCGGCGCCATAGGCGCGGGGAACGCAGCGTGGTTTCCCAACCCTGAATCAAAGCGGCTTGCCAGGTGATTGGCCAGAAGATGTTCGACTCGCCGATATTGTTATGATCCAGCCAATTCCCCGCGCGGGTTTGAAAGCTGTCCTCCTCGAGCACCCAACCGCGAAAAGGAATCGAAACACCGAATTGAAATTCGTGATCCCGCTCTCCTCGCAGAGGAGCGAACATCAGAGTCTGGCTGGTGGCTAAGTCGAGCAAGGGGCCGGTAGCAGTCAAGAGTGGAGGCGCTTGATAAAAGTCGCCATAAAACCCATGGAAAACCCAGTTTATCTTGGGAATTCTGATGGCGATCCCGTAGCGCGGGTCAGTGGCGTTCTCAATGACGGCCGGCTGGCTTCCCCCGGCCACTGAGCCAGAGTTGAAGTGCGATTCGCGCAGGCCGGCGATCAGCGTCAGCCATGAGGTCATTTTATAGCGGTCGCTGATGAACTCTTCGATCAAGCCGCCGGTCACGCCAGCCGTTGACGGACCGTAATTCTGACAGTCCGGCGCGCAATCCGTAAAAACGTTATTGAAGTAGTTGGTTTGGTGCTGGGCGAATCCGTAAACTCCCACCTGAAGGTCGTTGTTCTTCACCATTGTTATATTCGCGCTCGCCTGCGCGCCCGCATAATTGGCGGTTTGAGTCACGGTCGAGATCACGGGTACGTCGTTCGGCGAGCTGTTATAGGCGGCTTGATTGTAATGATAGAACGGTGAAACCGTCAGCAACAGATTGGGATTAAATGTATGGACCCAGGAGAACGCGATGTAGCCATCGGGCTCCCGTTCGCTGTCGTGAAGGCCGTAACTGGGATAAACCTGATTTCCATCCGAGTTGGGATCCGGGTCGATGGGGATCTGATAATAATCCTGGCGCAACGAAGCCACCAGCCGGAGCTGGTTGGAGGAATTCGGGTTAAAGATGAGCGATCCGAATCCTCCGTAACCGTTGTCCGCGTCGTGAACTACTTGCCCGATGGGGGGTTGCAGGCCGAAGTCGCTGCGGTTTGCGTTCAGGCTCACGTAATAGGCGAAACGGTCGGTGTGGCTCGCAAAGCTCAGTTGATCGTTGGTTTGGTACCAATTGCCGAAGGATGTCACCAGCTCTGCCTCGTTATTGCTTTCAAAGCCGGTTCGCGGCACGATATTGAAGATTCCATACGTACGGTCGCCGTATTCGGCGTCGTAGCTGCCGCGCTGCACTTCCAGATAATCGATGTCCTTTGGATCAATCTGCGGGCCCAGATTGGTTGCGATGTTGGTATTCGGGATAGGCACGCCGTCAATCAGCCACTCCACTTGATGGCCTCCGCGCATGTGCAGCATGTCGTGGGTAACGTATGCGCCGGGCACGTAGTCGGTGATCATCGCCATACTGTTGGTGCGGTCGGCGCCGGGAGTTTGGGCGATGTCCTCGCGATCCACCAGAGTGGTGGGGGTTACTGAATCCATATTGGCCTCTTCCGCCCGGCCAATCACCACCGCGGATTGACTCAGTGGCGCAATGGCCAATTGAAAATGGAGAATCGGAGACGAGCCGGACTCCACTGTGACGCTCTGCACTAAGGTTTCGAACTTGTCTTGAGTGACGGTGATTTTGTAATCGCCCACCGGCACGGCGGTGAAAGAAAATTCGCCGTTATCGTCGGCTTGCGTGGTTTGGGAATAATCCGAGGTCGTCGCCTGCAGCTTTACCGACGCTCCCGCCACGGGCCGATGCTGCGGGTCGTGCACGATTCCTTGTATTCTTCCAAAAATTGTTGCTTGGAGCAGGGAACCAAGCAATAGAAAGATTGCGAGAGACAAAAACAACACGAGCTTCTGCATAAAGCCTCCATCATTGTTCTTCAAAATGTGACTAAGCGAAACTTAGACGACAGAAGGAGGGGGACGTTCAAACAATGGGACATCGAGCCAGGCGGAAGGAATCCAGCTCGGACGTGGAGTGGGAGAAGAAAGCGTGGGAACGAGTTCGGCGAACGCAATCGCCGGAGCAAAGATCTCGGCAACCGGCCGGGTCTTGCGAACCGATATCTGGCACTGGTCGCAGCAGTCACGCGAGGAGAGCGCCGGGCCAGAGGTGTCGCCAGGCGGCATGTGCCCATGCGATCGCATGCTGCACTTCATGTCCTTGCAGCAAGGGCACTCGTTGCTCGAGTCCTGTGCGAAGGCCTGAAATGGAATCGGCTGCGCGAACAGAAATACCACGAGCGCGAATGCAAACCAGCGGGCCGCGCGCGAGGGCATTAGGCTTAGTATACGCTGGAATCGTCGAAAAACTTCCGTTTGCCCCCGAAGGGCGCTTAGGTACTGCCGCAAGCTAAAGAATCCAAAGCTTTACGACGATAAGCCCATTAAGCCTGGAAGGACTAAGGTGTTCGCCTTTCAGCGGCCTTGCAAACCGGGAGAGGGATCGGACGGAGCCTTGTTACCCAAGGAGACCACTCAGCAGACGCCGCGAGAGACGCGCCGGCAGAATGCCCAGGACTACACGCCCTGGCGTTTCGCCGCCCTGGTTACGTTCGCGGCCGCGCTAGGCGATCTTCTATCCCATCTGCTGCTCCATCATCGGGCCGAATGGTTGGATCACGCCATCTCCTTTGGCGCGCTTACTCTCGTATCTTTGCTGTTATTCGCATGGTCATTTCGCCGGCGTACCGAGCGCGTCGCCATCGAAGCCGGGGCTCGCCGTACCGAGCACATGCTGCGGGAGCGCACCGAACTGCTGGACACGCTCATCCTAACCAGTCCGGTCGGCATCATCGTGCACGATCAGGACCGCCTGGTGACGCTCGCCAACCCGGCTTTTTGCGAGATCTTCGGCTACACCGAGCAGGAGTGCGCGGGACGCAAGCTGGAAGAGCTGATCGTACAGCCGGGCGCCGAAGAAGCCTTCCTGTCCAATATCCGGCAGATCGCGGAAGGAGCTGTGTTTAACGGATCGATGAAGCGCAGAAGGAAAGACGGAACCGTGGTGGACGTGGAAGTCCACGCCAAGCGGCTGCTTGCCGCCGGCGGCTATTGCGGCGCCTTCGCCCTTTTCCAGGACATTACCAAACGCGTGGAAGCCGAGTCAGCGTTGCGTGAAAGCGAGGAAGTGTTCCGGACACTCTGCGCGGCCGCCCCGGTGGGCGTCTTTCGAATCGACGAGAAAGGCACGATGCTGTATGCCAATGAGAGGCTGCTCGAGATTCACGGCGTAAGCGCGGAAGAGATTCAAGGACCCGAGTTCCACAACCGCATTCATACCGAGGACATGGAACGAGTGATGGCCTCGAGAAGGCGGAACCTGCGGAGTGACGAACGCTTCTTCGACCAATATCGATACGTCAAGCCCGGCGGGGAAGTGGTCTGGGTGGGAGTCCACGGCGGCCCGATTCGCGCGCCGGACGGGCAGTCGCAGGGATTTGTCGGCGTGATCGAAGACATCACCTCGGTGCGCGAAGCCAGTGAACAAATGCGCACCGCCAAGGAAGCCGCCGATGCCGCCAGCCGCGCCAAATCGGAGTTCCTGGCCAACATGAGCCACGAGATCCGCACGCCTATGAATGGCATTATCGGGATGACTGAGCTGGTTCTGGAAACTGAGCTGGACCCATCCCAGCGCGAGTATCTGAACGCCGTCAAGTATTCGGCGGACTCGCTGCTCACGGTCATCAACGACATTCTGGACTTTTCGAAAATTGAAGTTGGCAAGCTGAGCCTGGATCCCATCGAATTCAATGTTCGCAACCACCTGGGGCAGGCGATGAAAGTTCTGGCCGGACGCGCGCACGAGAAGAACGTCGAACTCGCTTGCTTCGTCCCCCCGGAGCTGCCGGATTTCGTGATCGGCGATCCGGTCCGCCTGCGCCAGGTGATATTAAATCTGGTCGGGAACGCCATCAAGTTCACCGAAAAGGGTGAGGTGGTTCTGCACGTCGAGTTGGAGTCACAGGATAGCGGAGGCATGGCGTTGCACTTCGCGGTGTCCGATACCGGCATCGGCATCCCTCCCGAAAAGCAGGCGCTCATCTTTGAACCCTTCTCCCAAGCCGATACCTCCACCACGCGCCGCTACGGTGGCACCGGCCTGGGCCTCTCCATCTCTTCGCGGCTGATCAGCATGATGAACGGGCGCATCTGGCTGGAGAGCGAAATGGGCGTGGGGACCACCTTCCACTTCACGGCCCGATTCGCAAACGCCACGCTATCGTCCAT
The DNA here is from genome assembly GCA_963713415.1 of Bryobacterales bacterium. Lineage (GTDB taxonomy): Bacteria > Acidobacteriota > Terriglobia > Bryobacterales > Bryobacteraceae > Palsa-89. Next base: position 290,985 of record CAVQLV010000006.1, read on the forward strand.
TCCCGCGAGCGCGGATCCAGCCATTCTCGAAAACCTGCGCGCGCTGATTGTCGATGACAATGCCACCAACCGCCAGATTTTGGAAAAGACTCTAGGCTATTGGAATATGCGACCGGCTTGCGCCTCGAGCGCCGCAGTGGGATTGGCGATGCTCCAGGAAGCGCGGACCGGCGGAGCGCCTTTCGGACTGCTGGTGGTGGATTGCCATATGCCCGATATGGACGGGTTCATGCTGGTGGAGCGCTTGGGAAAGATACCCGAGATGCAAGGGCTGGTAACGGTGATGCTGACTTCCGGGGGCCAGCGCGGAGACGCCCAGCGCTGCAAAGAGCTGGGGATCGCGGCCTATTTGATCAAACCCGTGCTGCAATCGGATCTGCTGGAAGCTTTGCTGCGAGTGCTGGGACCTCGCACTGAAGACGCGCCCGCCCCGCAGCTGGTCACCCGGCACACGCTGAGGGAAGCCCGCACGCCGTTGCGCATTTTGCTGGCTGAAGATAACGTAGTGAACCAGCGCCTGGCGGTACGCTTGCTCGAGAAGGAAGGGCACAGCGTGGTGGTGGCCGGCGACGGCAGCAAGGCTCTGCAAGCGTTGGAGAGGCAGCAATTCGATCTCATCCTCATGGACGTGCAGATGCCCATCATGGATGGCATGGAAGCGACCGCCGCGATACGCAAACAGGAGCAATGCAATGGCACACACGTTCCCATCGTGGCGATGACCGCCCACGCCATGGCCGGCGACCGGCAGCGTTTCCTGGCCATGGGCATGGACGGATACTTGTCGAAGCCCATCCATTCGCGCGATTTGTACGACGCCATCGAGAACATATTTCTCCCCAGCCGCGTAAGCTAACCTGAGAGCAGCATCCTGGCGATGTCGCTCAACGAATACGATCGTAAACGCTCGTTCGATAAGACTCCGGAGCCCAAACCGCAGGCGCGGTCCACGGCGGCCGGCAACTACTTTTGCGTGCAGCGTCACGATGCCACGCGGTTGCACTACGATTTTCGTCTGGAAGTGGACGGAACTCTGAAGTCCTGGGCCGTTCCCAAAGGGCCCAGCCTGGAGCCGCTGGCCAAACATCTGGCGATGCATGTGGAAGATCATCCCATCGACTACGGCAGCTTCGAGGGCAACATTCCGAAGGGCGAATACGGCGGCGGAAGCGTGATGCTGTGGGATCGCGGCAGCTATGAACTGCTGGGCGATGCGCCGGCGCTGCAGCAAATCGAGCGCGGCGATTTCAAATTTCGTCTGCATGGCGAAAAACTGCATGGCGAATTCGCGCTGGTGCTGATGCGCGGACGCGGCAAGGGCAACGAATGGCTGCTCATCAAGAAGAAAGACGCCGATGCGAAGCCCGGTTGGAACATCGAGGACCACGCGAGAAGCGTCCTGACCGGAAGGACACAGCAGGAAATCGCCGAGAACCTTCCTCCCAGCCAAACCCCCGCTCCGAATTCCCAATCTCTCGCGATGCCGGCGGGCGCCGTAAAGTCGCCGATGCCGCGCAGCGTGTCCCCCATGCTGGCGACGCTCGCCACGCGTCCCCCTTCCGGCGATTCGTGGCTGTACGAGGTGAAATGGGATGGAGTCCGCGCGTTGTGCTTTATCGAAAACAACGAGCTGCGAATTTTCTCGCGGTCGGGGAAGCGCTGCGACCAGCAGTATCCCGAGTTGAGCGTGCTACCGCGCCATGTCAAAGCATCGCAGGCCATCCTGGACGGCGAAATCGCAGTGCTGGATGAGAAAGGCCGCTCCAGCTTCAGCCTGATCCAACCGCGTATCTCGGTGGGCGATCCGAATTCGGTTGCGCATCTCTCGCGATCCACGCCGGTGAATCTTTTCTTGTTCGATCTGCTGTACCTGGATGGCAACGATCTGCGCAGCGTATCTCTCGAAGAGCGCAAGCGCCTGCTCTCGGAAATTGTCGCTCCCGCCGAACGAATTCATGTTTCCGACTTCTTCAAAGTGGATGGCGACGCGATGCTCGAAGCCGCGAAGGCCAACGGCCTGGAAGGTATCGTGGCCAAGGCGCGCGGGAGCAAATACGAAGGACGCCGCAGCCGCGACTGGGTGAAGGTGAAAGTGATCACGTCGGACGATTTCGTCATCGGCGGATTCACTCACGGCGAGCGCGACTACTTCAGCTCGCTGGTGCTGGGGCTTTATGCTGGCGAGAAGCTGACGCACGCGGGACAAGTGGGCACGGGATTCAATGAGAAAACGCTCAAAGAAATTTACGCCAAAATCGAACCGCTGATCACCAAGAAGAGCCCTTTTTCCGGGACCGTGAAGGCATTGCGCGATGTCACCTGGCTGCAGCCGGAACTGGTGGCTGAGATCAAGTACCTGGAAATGACTCCCGACGGTCTGCTGCGCGCGCCGGTGTTCGTGGCGTTGCGCCCCGACAAAGATCCGAGGGAATGCGTGCGTGAAACGGCTCCGGCCGAGGAACCGCGCCGAGGCCCGCTGATCCCGAAAGATTCGCCCGCGGAAGTAGCGCTCGACATCGAGGGACACCGGCTGAAGCTGACCAATCTCAACAAGGTTTTTTATCCCGGCGAAGGCATCACCAAGCGCGACGTCATCAACTACTACGATGCGGTTGCGCCGCTGATTCTTCCGCACCTGCGCGACCGCCCGCTGTCGTTGAAGCGCTATCCCAACGGTATTGATGAGCCGTTCTTTTTTCAAAAAGACGCCGAAGGCAAAGTGCCTGATTGGGTGCGCCTGGAGCCGATCTTCTCCGAGCATAACCAGGACAAGATTCACTACATCATCTGTAACGACCGCGCGACCTTGATCTATCTTGCGAACCTGGCCTCCATCGATCAGAATCCCTGGATGAGCCGCCTCGGATCGCTGGATCATCCGGACTTCGCGCTGATCGACCTGGATCCGACCGAAGGCTGTCCGTACAGCCAGATTGTGGAAGCCGCGCAACTGGTAAAGAAAACGCTCGACGGGATTGGCCTGGCAGGCTATCCGAAAACAACCGGCGGCGACGGGATGCACATCTACATTCCGCTGGAACCCATCTATACCTACGAACAGGTGCGCTCCTTCGCGGAGCTGCTTTCCATTCTGGTAATCAATCAGAAACCCGACCTGTTCACTACGCCGCGAGCGGTTTCGCGCCGCAAGAAGGCGAAGGTCTATTTCGATTACCTCCAGATTTCGAGCTCCAAAACAATCGCGGCTCCTTATGTTCTGCGAGCGCATCCCGGCGCTCCGGTCTCCACGCCGCTCGATTGGTCTGAAGTGAAAACCGGCCTGGATCCCGCGCAGTTCAACATCCATAACGCGATGGATCGCTTCGAGCGCACCGGCGATCTGTTCGAGCCGGTGCTCAAGAAGCCGCAGAGACTTGAGCCGGCTCTGGAGAAGGTGGCCGCGAATAGTGCTTCACTAGCGCAACCCCGGCAAAAATAATCAGCATCGCGGCCATTTCCCGCGGCCCCAAATGCTCGCGGAAAAAGAGCCAGCCGAGAAACACCGCGATGATTGGGTTGACGTAGTTGTAGATGCTGATCACCGATACCGGCAGGCGGTCCAGGACAAAACTGTAGGCGCTGTAGCCGACAATGGAGCCGAACATCACCAGATAAGCAACAGCGCCGATGCTGCGCGCGCTCCACGTGGAGGGATGCGGTTTCGCAAACAACGCCGGCACGACGAACGCGAGGCCGGTAGCCAATTGCTGCACCGCGCCGCTGACGATCGGATGCGCCTTGGTCTGATGGCGGCGCTGCAGGATGGAACCGAGCGCCCAACCGGCGCAGCCCATTTGTATCAGCAAGAATCCACGCAGCAGCGGACCACCGAACCCTTCGTGCAGCGCTTCCGGACCCACTAACAAAAGGGCGCCAGCCAGACCGACCAGCATGGCGACAAGGGTGGGGCCATGCAAGCGGTCGCCACCCGGAATGAGCGCTTCGACGGCGATCATCCAGAAGGGCGACACGGTGATGAAGACGGCCGCCAAGCCGCTGGGCACCCACTGTTCGGCGAAAACCAAACTCCCCGTGCCGGTACCGATAATGATGACGCCGAAGAGCGCGGTGTACCAAAGTTCGCGGCCCCTGGGGATGTGCGCTTTGGAAAAACAGGCGACCAGAAGGAGGATGCCGCCGGATGTGGTGTAGCGCAGGCCCAGCAACACCTGCGGCGCCATGGATTCGAGCGCGATGCGGATGCCCAGGTACGTGGTGCCCCAGAAGAAACAGACCGCGGCGAGCGCCAGGTACGCCTGAAAATGAGGATGGCGCGACAAAATTCAGGGTAACATTGAGTGTTGATACTCACCGTCACGATCAACCCTTCGGTGGATCGCAATATCGAAGTAGACAGGCTGGTTTTCGAAGATCGCGCTTACATTCTCTCGCGCAGTGACTCGGCCGGCGGACGTGGAATGAATGCTTCGCGCGTGCTGCATTCGTTCGGAGCGAAGACGCTAGCGATTGTCACCTCGGGCGGCGTGAATGGGCAGCGTTTGGAAAAGCTGGCGGCGAAATCCGGATTCCCGGTGAAAGTGGTTCCGATTCATAACGAGATTCGCGTGAATCTGACTATCACCGATAAGCAGGGGCTGGCGATCCGGCTGAATGAGCGCGGCCCGAAGATCACGCCGGAGGAATTGACGGGCTTGGAAAAAGCGGTGGCGAACCACATGGAATCGGCTTCCTGGCTGATGTTGTGCGGGAGCATTCCACCGGGGGTGTCCACAGATTTTTATACCAAGTTGATAGGCATGGCGCGCGAGCGAAAGGTGAAGACGCTGCTGGACACCGACGGCGATGCGCTGCTGCACGGCATCGAAGCCGGACCAACCGTGGTGAGCCCGAACCAGCCCGAAGCGGAAAGGCTATTGAATCGGGCGCTGATCACGCGGGCGCAATTTCTGGAGGCGGCCACACGCATCAAAGCCATGGGCGCGGAAGCGGTGCTGCTGTCGCTGGGCGGACGCGGCGTGGTGGCGGTGAATGACAACCAATTGCTGGAAGTGATTCCTCCGCGGACCGATGCCGCGTCGCCACTGGGGGCGGGCGATGCGCTGGCTGCCGCGTACGTATGGGCTGCGACGAAGAAGAAGGATTTCGCGGAGTGCGCGCGCTGGGCGGTGGCGGCGGGAACGGCTTCGGCGATGCAACCGGGGCTGGTGTTCGCCAATCTGGAGCAGACCAAGGAAGTTTATAAATCAGTAGAGGTTCGCAAAATTTAGGGCTACCCGGCATCGGGCTTGCGGCTGGAGCGCTTAGGGCTGTTGATCAGCACCACGAAGAGCAGCAGCAGGCAGAGCAGCGTGGCCACACATCCGATGACCAGATAATCGGTGGATTTGTGCGGGCCCGGCATTACGGCCAGCAGTACGCCGACGGTTACGGCGAAGATGATCACCATGCCGAGGGCGAGCGCAACGGTTCGGTTCATTAATCGTATTTCTCGAAAATGATTTGTTTGCGATCGAATCCCAACCCTTTGAGAATAGCGCGTACGTCGTCGACCATTGCCTTCAGGCCGCAGATGTAGACGTCGAGATCGCGGCGGTCGCCAATGGCCTCGAGCAAGTGGGTTTGCACGTGCCCGGTGCGGCCGGTCCAGGAGGATTCGGCGCGGCTGAGCGCCGGCCAAAAACGGAAATTCGGATACTGACAGGCCAGCGCTTCGAAATCGTCGCGATAGTAGATGGTGTGCTGATGGCGTACGCCGAAGATCAGCGTCAATCGCTTAGCATGAGGGCCCGAGAGATAATCGGCAGCCATGGCGCGGAAGGGTGCAATGCCGGTGCCGGTAGCGATGAAGACGGCTTCTTTGGCGGGATCGCGCACGGTGAAGAATCCGAGCGGCGCGGACGTCGCGATGGAATCGCCCGGCTGCATGGCGAATAAGTGGGGCGTGAAAACGCCTTCGTGGACCAGGTTCAAGCAGAGCTCGAAACGATTGCCATCGGGCAGGGAAACGATGGAATACGGCCGCGTGATTTTCTTGCCCTGGACCATTTCGCTAAACGAAACGAATTGGCCGGGTTTGAAATGCAGTTGTTCCACTTCGGGGACTTCGAAGACGAAATGGCGGACTTCGGGCGCGATGTCGCGAAACTCCAGGAGGGTGGCGATCATGCCAGTGCCTCGCTGGCGCGATCGAGCAGCGCTTGCACCAGCGCGGGATGGCCGTCGAGCGGCGAAGTGATGCGCATTTCGATATCGCCGTTAGCGCGCGAGGCAGCGGCGGCGAGACGCGGCAGGTCGCGCTGCATGTGCGTTCCGAGCGTCAGGAAATAGGGGATGACGACGATGCGCCGGGCGCCGCGCGCGATGAGCAACGCGGTGGCGCCGCTGAGATCGGGCTGGCCCAATTCCAGGAACGCGGCTTCGACGACGTGCTGGCCAGACGCGGCCATTTGGGCGACGACATCGCGCACGGCTTGATTGGCACTTTCGATGCGCGAGCCATGCGCGAAGACGATGAACCCGGTCATACCTGGATCAATGGCGATGCGGGCGCGACGCTTCGCTCGGTTTGCGGGAAGTAGGTGTGCAGATAATCGATAAACGCGCGGCCGCGGGGGCGTCCGTTATTTTCGTGCAGCTCCACGCGTTCCAGGAACACGAGAGTGCCCAGAATTTCGACATCGCGCAGCGGCATGGCATTCTTCCCGGCGAGCTCTTTGCGCAGACCTTCGATGGCTTGTTGGACGCGGTCGTGAATGCCGGCCGCGAGCAGATTGGTGGGCCGGGTCTCGTAATAGAGACCGCTTTGGAGCGTGCGATAGGTGCGGATCAGAGATTGGAGCGCATCGCGAACATCGGAATCCACGGCGCCGGTGGTGGCGAGCGAGGCTTCCAGCAGGCGCGCACCCAAAAACACCAACAGCGCTTCGTGTTCGTTCAGGAATTGTTCGGTCACCTGGACGTCGCGGTTGGGCAATTCGTCAGGATTCAATTCATGGGGCTTTTCATGGCGGCGCGCTTCCATCAGATACGGGCAATCGAACGGGCAAGTGATGGAGACTTCGCGCTCGTTGCCGCAGCAGATGGAGCAGATTTCGCCATGGATGCCGGGGCAATGGCGGCGCGGTTTGCGCGTGTCGCAGATGGGGCATTTCATGGGGGGAGAACTCGGTAATTCCATCGTAGCATCGGAGTCTAGATTTGAGAGACGCCGATTTTTGGCTTGGAACTCGTTGAGGGAGAGGGGGAAGACGCATCAGGGTATTTTTTGTGTTTGGCGACGATAAATTCCTTTTAATGTTAGGGGGGGGTGGATTTGGTGGCCTACCGAAGATCCTGGATGAGTGAGGTCGCCATACGTGGAAAGAATACTCCACTTATGCGCGCGTCCAGAAGTAGCGGCAGGCTAAACTGCCCGTGGTGCAGGGCAATATCGATCGAGACGCTACGTCATCACTCACGTACAATGTGAGTGTGGCGAGGAAAAACGCAGGGGCGATTGCGCCTGGGATCAAAGGACCGAAGAGGGGCGGCCCCGCGCCGGCCGAAAAGCTTGCGAGCCGGCACCGGAGCGAAGGCGCGAGCAAGGCCAGATTGACCGAGGACAAGGGCCTGAACGGAGAAATCATAAGCTCGTTGAAGAACAGCGCAACTCGCGAAAAAGCATCCGAACCTGCCCTCGACACGTCCGACCAAGCCCTTGCGGCGCTCCTCAACCGTCTGAAGGCGACCGTTGATCCAGCCGAAGTACGCCGACTTTCCGACCAGATAGAACGGATCATCTTCCACAAACAATTCACGAATGCCTAAGATCCGGAGGCCGCCTCCGCAGTTTCCGTTGACGACTTTCTGAACTGAAGCACTGGTTGGAGTCTGAGCCGGAGGTACCGGCTGGCATGTGGTTCAAGCGCTTCCGGAAGTTTACGCTGGCTGGTGAAGGCGAGTTCCCAAAGACTTTTCTGACGGCGGGAATGCATCCGAAGGGCGATGAGGTGAAGTAGAGGCGTCGCCGAGGTTGAGAGCGGGCTGGCCTCGCCGGCGATCATGCTCTAAACCTTGATTCGCCGCCTCGGCTTGAGTTCTGGAACCGGAACCGGCGAAGGCGCTGCGGCCTGTGCTGGGGCACTCTCCTCCGCTGGCGCCTCTAACAGCTTTGGCCCGAAAGAGTCCAGCAGCTTTCGATTGTCGACGACTTCCACTTTTGGGATCTCTTCGATCAAGGCGCCGTTCTTGAAAAGCCCAAGCGTGTTGCTTACAACCGCCCGCTTGAACCGGTTGCCATCCTCATTGGAGAGGCTTCCCTTCTTAACCTTCTGATCGATCTCCTCGAGCAGTTGGCTGCTGGACGCGACGGCGCGATTGTGATCGACAATCTCGTCTACTCGCTTGTGTCGGTGCTTGGTCCACGTCTCAAGGATCAGGTTCTTGATTTCCTTGATTGGTTTGCCGAGGCCTTTGACATCGATTCGGACGTCGGTTCCACTTTCGATTTTCACGAGTTCCAGTGGGGGATACTGGGAATCTGCGCCATGTACCCGTTCCACGGTGTCGTAAAGAGCTTCGATCTGGGACAGAGTTTTTATCAGCGTCTTTAGATCGAGGTGCTCTCGCTCCGCTATGTTCACTGTTAGTATTTCTTCCCTGGTCGCACGCTCCGCCAGAGCTGCGGGAATCGTCAACTTCCGGAATGGCTCGACGGCTAAGATCATTCCCCTCCAGGGATTAATAAAGCGGTCTGCCACCATCATGATGTTGTGCGGCGGCCGGTCCTCGTCGGGTCGTTCACTCTTGTAATTGCCAAGCGTCTTGAGTATCAGTGCTTCATGAAGAAATGCCTCGGACAGCCCAAAGGCGTCGAGGACCTCAACTGCGGCCGGATTTTCCTTGAGGGTCGCGCTCATCCGTGCGTGTTCGTACAACGCCGCCAGCATGGGACCGCCCGCAAATGTTTTTCCGTTGAGAGCTTCATTCAGGCTCTCGATGAAGCGACGGCCGACCCCCTTGAGCCAGTCAATTGTTTGCAGGACTTCGATAATCTGCATTAACCCGTTTCCCCCGAATAACGGCTACCTTAAAGCCTGGCCGTTCTCGGAGGCCTTGTCTCAGTTGACTTGCGGAACTGCCGATCCTATCACGGCGATGATGGGTCAGGTTGGGTCTTTGCTGAAGGTTTGCTGATAGCAGCGCAGGAAATAACCGTCGGTCATGCCGGCGATGTAATCGCAGACCACGCGGTGGATGGGCGAGTTGGCGAGAGATTCGACGTAATTGGCGGGGAGTTTGTCGGGATGCGTAACCCAAAAATCGAACAGCTCGGCGATTTGGGTGGCGGAGCGGCGGCGCTCGCCCGCCATCGGCTCGGAATAATAGAGCGTGTGATGCAGAAATTGCTTCAGCGCGCGATTGGTGGTGTGGGCGGGCACCGTGAACGACGCCAGACGCCGGGGGTGCGCGCGCACATCATCCACGTTTCCGACCGAAGCCGCATCGGCCGCTTCGACGGTCCCCTCCATCAAGCCTGAAACCAGCCAATCGAGCAATCCGCGCAGCACTTCCTGAAATTGCTCGCGTTCGGTGGCGCCGGGAAATTGCGATTCCACTTCCTCCCAGCGGCGGCCGAATTCGGGAGCACACTGGCTCAGATCTTCGATTTTGAAGAGGCGCGCGGAATAGCCGTCGTCCAGGTCGGCCGTGTTGTAGGCGATTTCATCGGCCAGATCGATCAATTGGGCTTCGAGCGGGGGGCGGAATCCGGGGAGATACTCGTCGAGCAGCGGATTTTCACCTTTTTCGAAATCGCGCGAATGTTTGACGATGCCCTCGCGCACTTCGAAGGTCAGGTTCAGGCCGGGAAAGCGCGCGTAGCGGCGTTCGAAGGATTCGACGATGCGCAGGGCGTGAAGATTGTGATCGAAGCGGTCGCCGAAGCGGCGCATCTGGCGGTCCAGCTCATCTTCGCCGGCATGAGCGAACGGAGGATGGCCGATGTCATGGCCCAGCGAGAGGGCTTCGGTGAGCTCTTCATTGAGATCGAGCGCCGCGGCCACGGTGCGCGCGATCTGCGAGACCTCGATGGTGTGGGTGAGCCGGTTGCGAAAATGGTCCGAAATGCCAGGCGGAAATACCTGGGTTTTGTTTTCCAGACGGCGAAAAGCGCGGGAATGAATGATGCGGTCGCGATCGCGCTGGAACTCGCCGCGGTAAGGATGCGCCAGTTCGGGATAGCGGCGGCCGCGGCTCTGCGCGGGGGGAAACGCAGGCGGCTCAGTCCGTTCACTACCGGCCCGCTGACTGCCGGCCGATTCACTTGCAGTTCAGCGAGCTGTCCAACGTGACGGCGGCTTTGCTCACGGCGCTGCGCGTGCTGGTGCGGAGGGGGTCCACCAATTTGCGGGCGCGAGCGCAATCGCTGGTCTTAATGAGATCCGCGAGCGCCAAAGTGGCGGCGTCTTTTGAAATCATTACGGTGGGATGGTCAATCACGGACTGAATGAGCTGCGCGCCTTCGTTCAATTTGCCTTGCGCGGCGTAGACTTGCGCCAGCGCCAGTTTGGCTTCCGAGGCGTAGGGGCCGCTGCCCGAATCGATGGCGGCTTTAAAGTGCTTGGCGGCATCGGGTAAATTGCCTTGGTCGGCGGCGGTGGTGCCGAGGAAGAACTCGGCGATATCGCCCTCCTGGGTGCCCGGGTATTTGGCCGCCAGACCGCTCCAAACTTTTGTCACGGCAGTGTAACGAGCGGCCGCGGTGGGGAACGAAACCACGAAATCGGATTGCGAGGGACCTACCTGGCTGTTTTGAACTCGCATCGCGGCGTACAGAGCTTCCTGCCGCGCGTTGTGCTGGTAGGTGCGGTAATAAAAAATGCCAATGACGATCAGCACCACCGCAACGGCGGGCGCGGCCCATAGGATCATCTGCTGGCGGTGGTGAGATACGAACTCGACGCTGTGTTGGACTTCCAGAGCGAACTTGTCGCTCTTCAGTTCCTTGCGGGTAAGCTTGTCCACGGAGACCTCATAAGTGCGGGAAAACTTCAGTTTAACATACGGCTAGAAGGCCGGGCGCGCCAGCGGAGGGGGTAAACGGGGCGAGCGGCTAGGGTATGGCCGGGCGTTCGGGCAGCGGAGTGAGATCGTGTATATTTTCGGTGGTTCTGGGCGCCCAGCCTTGGTGCGCCGTATCTTTGGCTGCATCCTGCTCGATTTCAAACTCGGATAGAGGCACATTGGTGGGTTTGTAGTCGCTGACCCTGCGCAATTCGTCGTGATTATGGGCCACATCCGAAACGTCGTCAACGGTTGTGACGGCGACATCTTCGTGTTCCGACATATAACACCCCGACAATAAGATGCTGGTGGAGGGGTTACGTTTCGACGCGGTGGAAGGCGAGGACAGCATTGAGCCCGCCGAAGGCGAATGAATTGGAAAGCGCGACCTCGGCGCCGGACGGACGGGCGGTATTGGGAATCACGTCGAGATCGCACGCTGGATCGGGTTCGGTGAAGTTGGCGGTGGGGGGCAAAATGCCATGCCGCAAAGCAAGGAGCGTGGCGGCGGCTTCGATGGCGCCGGCTGCGCCGAGTGTATGGCCGTGCATGGATTTGGTGGAGCTGATGGCAAGACGATCCGCATGCGCGAGGAAAACTTTACGGATAGCGGCGGTTTCGGTAGCGTCGTTCGCGAGCGTGGCGGTGCCGTGCGCGTTGATGTAGCCGATCTGGTTTGGCTCAACACCCGCGTCAGAGATAGCAGCGCGCATGGCGCGCGCGGCGCCGTCGGGCGACGGCTGGGTGATGTGGAACGCGTCCGACGACATGCCAAAGCCGATGATTTCGCCCACGATGGGCGCGCCGCGGGCGCGGGCGGTATCAAGAGGCTCCAGCACCAGCATGGCGGCGCCTTCGCCCAAGATCAGGCCGCGCCGGTCCTTGGAAAACGGACGGCAAGTGTCGGGCGAAACTACGCGCATGGCCTCCCAGGCTTTGAGGAACCCGAGACTGAAGACAGCCTCGCTGCCGCCGGTAATGGCCATAGCGGCGGCGCCGCTGCGCACCATCCAGAAAGCCTGTCCGATGGCGTGATTGGAAGAGGAGCATGCGGTGGAGATGGTGTAGGTGGGCCCCACCACGCCGGTCTCCAGCGAAATGCGGCTGGCCGCCGCGTTTTCCATGGTGCGGGGAATGGTGAACGGGTTCACGCGCGGGATGTTGTTGCGATAGAGATTGACGAAGCCTTCGTCCTCCGTGGTTTGGCCGCCGACGCAGGAGCCGGTGATGATGGCGGTGGACTCGCGCAGCTCCGGGGTCCATTCGATGCCCGCCGCGGCGATGGCTTCGCGCGCCGCGATTACTCCGAATTGGGCAAAACGGTCGAGCAAGCCGAGTTCTTTCTCGTCGAAATAGCGCGCCGGCGTGTAGTTTCGAACTTCGGCGCCGTTGGAGAAACGAAGCAGCGCGGGATCGACGCCTTGGAGCGTTGCGATGCCGGGCCGGCCGTGCTGAAGCGACTGCCAGAATTCGCCGCTGTGATGGCCGATGGCGGAAATGACTCCCAGGCCAGTCACAGCCACGCGGCGCGGCATCGTTAAGCGCTGACCGCCGCCTGCTTCCCCTGTGCACCGTCCAAGAGTTTGGCGATGCCGTCGATCACGTCCCGAACCGAGCGCAGATTTTGAGCGGCCTCATCGGGAATATTGATATTGAATTCGCTTTCCACGGCGAAAAGAATGTTGATGCCATCCAGCGAATCGATGCCGAGTTCCTGGAAAGTGCTGTCGGCGGTGATCTTTTCTTGGGGAACGTGCTGGGTTGCGGCAATGACGGCTCTGACTCGCGCCGTCAGTTCTTCGTAGGACATAAGATATCCGACACCTTCTCGAAATGAAAACCTTGTTCGGTCAATTTGGGCAGAAGCTCGCGAACGGCTTGGATGGTAACACCAATATCGGGACGGTGCTGAAGAACTCGGCCATCGTGCAAGCAGAGGATCGCGCCGCGGGCCGCGCCATGAAGCAGGCGGGAGACGACAGCGGGCGTCTGCCGTTTCCAGTCTAGCGCAATGGTGCTCCACAGCACACCGGTAAGGGCCAGGCGCTGCTGAGCGGCGCGGAGTCCGAACCAGCGCGCACCATAAGGAGCACGGAAATGGCGTGGGCGAACACCAGTGACTTTTTCAATAATTTCCTGCGCCGCGGCGAGTTCACGATAAATATGGCCGGCGGATTTTAGCGCGAGAAGAGGATGGGTGTCGGTGTGGTTGCCGATTTCGTGTCCGGCGCCGGCCACTTCGCGCGCCACGGCGGGAAGCGGCGGACATTGGCGCCGCAGTGAAAGAAAGTGGCTGGAGCGCGATGGCGAGCCAGGACTTCGAGCAGCTGGCTGGTGGATTCACTGGGTCCGTCGTCAAAGGTGAGGGCGATGGCGGGCCGGGTATTGGTTCCCCGGCAGACCGAAGGGGCAAGCCAGGAGCAAGAAGGTACGCGAACAGCGTAAGCCAGCGCTCCGGCGGAGACCACCGCTGCGCCGACGGCCGCGACGCCGGGCGTGGTTTTGAGGATACGGTGGAAGTCAGTCATCGAAAACAGTGGGTGGCGGCTCAGTAGGTAAGGTTAGCAGGATGGCGAAAAAAAAGCCGGACGCTAGAGTAGCGTCCGGATCGAGGAGCACCCACGGGCGGGTTGAGGCCGCACCATGGAAGTGGAGAATATTTCGGTCAGGCCAACAGAGCCGCCGTGCCCCAGGCAGGCCACTTCCCAGCCGGAAACGCGGTAGCGGGCCAGCATGGGCGGCAGCATCAGGTCCACCACGTTAGGTTTCGCGGAGCGGAAGCAGCCGGGCGCGGAGACTATGGGCACATCGTCTTTGTACCCGAGCAAAAAGAGATTCCCCGGCTCCACGGGGGCCAGGAAACGCTCGATGTGACATCCGGCTCGAATCATCGCACGGCCGACTACATCGTCCGGACCCGCGGGGGCGGTGGTGGACGCGATCAGCACGCTGGTTGGTTTCGCGCGCAGCAGATGCTGGAGCGAACGGGCTACGGCGCTTTCCTCTTCGACCGACGAGAGGACAAAACTGGCGCTGGTTCCGATGCGATCCAGGCGTTGGCGCATTATATTTTCGAACAACTGCCGGGCGCGTTCACCGTTCACCGGGTCTGTGTAAAGGATGGCCACACCCGGCGTACGAATGGGCCGGGCCTGCAAAATGGGCCCTCTTTCCTTGACTATCGAAATCATGGCGTCGAGTTCCGGCTTGGCGACCGCGAACGGAGTGCTCTTGACAGTAGCGACCCGCTGACCAGCCCGCGCATAAGAAAAGTTGAGAGACGTGGCAATGGCCATGCTGGCCGTGCAGTTGATCTGCTTTAATAGCTCATCGTCCACCAAGACGCATGACGGCTCGGTAGTGAATAAGTTCGCCCTCCCTCCAGCGGCAAGACGGATTTCGAGCGCTCCACAGCCGATTTCGCTCGCGACCTGCATAACAGCGTCATCCTCGCCTACTTCGCCTTCTTCCAGTTCGGTGACCCAGACCTCATTCATGCCTTCTGTCTGGAGCATTCGAGCATCTTCTTCGCTGATCACGTGGCCTTTCGCCAGCAATTTCTTGCCGCCGGCCCGAAATATCGTACAGCAAAGTATCCGTCCGGTTGATGCCTTAACGTCGATGGTCTGTGCCTTCATAGACCGATGATCCCTCCCGGAGTCGTATCTAAGTATGTTTACAAATTATACACAGCCGTAGTGAGAAAGCGAGGGAAAAATCTCAGTGCGCCGCGAAAATGTGAAAAGAAAGGCGAAAGTAACGAGGAGGATCAAAGGTTGTTAGGAGTGTGAAGCTGGACTAGTTCGTGGCTGGAACTCAGGGATAAAGCGGGAGCCGTATCAGACCTAAGGGCTTTCAATACAGCGATTTCATCGCAGCATTGGAACTTCGGACACGACAAACAATCCTTCCAGACTTTCAGCGGCAACAGACCGCGATCCGCCTCTTGGAAGCCGAGCGTCTGAAAAAATCGTCAACATAAGTGAAGGCGAATATAGAATGCAGATCGTTGTTAATGGCTTCTTTCTCCAGAGCCTTTGTCAGGAAAACTCCTACACCCTGGCCCTTCGCCTCATGGGGACACCGCCAAAGACCTTATTTCCCCCGGATGTCGGGGTGTAAAAGTGCAGGGCGCCGCATCCGAGCAGATGGGAACCGGCCTAGACAACCGAGAAATCGCGAATGTTTTCGGAGATTTCAAACTCGGTCCGCGGCAGCATGATGCCTTCCGCCGCGTAGGAATTGATCAACTGAAGAACGGCAGGGATATCGCGCATGGTGGCCTTGCGACGATGAGACCGCCGAATTATTAGCCTTCCATTATCTTCTAGTACGGTGAATTACGCATTGCGATATACACTGCGGAGCAATCAGCCGGGTGCCGATAGGATCGCCCGCCAGCAGTTTTCCGACGATCCCGGGAGTGGCGCCGGGAGCGATGATCACTTCGGCAGTGCCTGTTTCCAGGGCATCGATGGCGGATTCCAGCTTGGCGCGCATGCCGCCCGTAGCGATGCCGGCGTTAATGAGTTGTCTGCATTGTTCCGGATTTAACGTTGAATAGACGATATTGTTCTCTCCCCGGACGCCATCGACATCGGTAAGGAACAGAAGTTTGTCGGCGCGAAAAGCGCCGGAAATGGAGACCGCCATCTGGTCCGCGTTGACGTTGAAGAACTGCCCTTGGCGATCGCCCGCCAGGCAGGCAATGACCGGCAGGTATCCGGCGTCGAGCAATGCGTTCAGAAGGCGGGCATCGGAGCGCACAGGCTTGCCCACCCAGCCGAGCTCCTCGCTCATTTGACGCGCTTCGGTGAGCAGGGCGTCCATGCCGCTCAGCCCGACTGCCGGCGCGCCGCACGCAACGAACGCTGCTACCAGCTCCTGATTTACTGAACCAGCCAGGACTTTCACGACCGCGTCCAGGACTTCAGGCGTAGTGACGCGCAGACCGTTCACGAAGCGGCTCTCGATGCCGAGGCCGGCGAGGTAGCGCGTCATCTGCTTGCCGCCGCCGTGGACAACCACGCACTGCACGCCTTGCTTCACGGCCGCGGCGATTTCCGATGCCAAGCGGTGGCGCGATTCCGCTGCGTCCAGCAGCGTGCCGCCGAGCTTGATTAATACTTTCACGGCGCTGCTTATAACAGGCCCGCCGTTTCCTCGCAGCCGAGCATCAGGTTCATGTTTTGGATGGCCTGGCCGGCGGCTCCCTTCACCAGGTTGTCGATGGCACTAACAATGACGGCGCGGCCGGTGGGCGGATCGAACTTGAATCCGATGTCGCAGAAGTTGGTGCGATTCACTGCGGCGAGATCGGGCAGGCTGCCGGGCTGGTAAAGGCGCACGAATTTCTCGGTTTGATAACGACTGCAGGTAGATGTCGAGGAGGTCCTCGGCGGACTTGATATCGCGCGTGCGCACGTAGATGGTTTCGAGAATGCCGCGGTCGATGGGGAGCAAATGCGCGGTGAAACTCAACTCCGGTTCGTCTAGGCCGGAGACCATCAGGACTTCGGCGACGTGCCGGTGATCGAGCACCGAATAGGCGGAGAAGTTGTCGGCGACCTCGCAAAAGCTGGTCTTCAGCGTGGGCTTGCGGCCGGCGCCGCTCACGCCGGACTTGGCGTCGCAGACGATTCCGGCGGATCGGTCGGCGACGCCGCTTGCGACCAGGGGTTGGATGGCGAGATTCGCGGCCGTGGGGTAGCAGCCCGGATTCGCGATCAGGCGAGCGGTGCGAATGCGCTGGCGGCAGAACTCCGGAAGACCGTAGACGGCCTCGGCGAGGAGTTGGGGCGCGGTGTGTTCCTGCTTATACCAGCGCGAATACGTGGCGGCGTCGGGAAGGCGGAAGGCGCCGCTGAGATCGATGACCTTGGCGCCGGCGTCGAGCATGGCAGGCGCGAGTTCCATGGAAACCTCGGGCGGAGTGGCGAGGAAGACAACGGCCAGGTCTTCGGCGCGAACGGAATCAGGTGTGGAAGGGGCGCGGCGAGGCTGGGGATAGTTGATGGGCGCGGGGCGGTCGCCCTGATCCTGGCGATGTTCGAGGAGGACGGGCTCGGCGTGGGGGTGGGAGGCGAGGAGGCGGAGGAGCTCGGCGCCGCTGTAGCCGTGGAAGCCGACGATGCCGACCTTATAATTATTCATCGATATGAATAATTATACCACCCTAAGGAGTGGGTAGTGTCCACCGCTGCGTTGGTTAAGTATTCATCGGAGGGACGGTGGTGGTGTCCACCGCACCTCAGGACACTACCTAGCAATGCAGGTAAACGCTTGGATTGGTTCACAACGGTTGCGAACATGCGCCACCTTGAATATGCGCTTGATCTGTGCCAAGGCCTGCTGCCGTATAATCGCTCCAGGGGGTTCCCCGTGGCCCGAAACCTTCGCTTCGTTCCCTTGGTCCTGCTGGCAGCCGCTGCAGGCTACGCCCAATTCCCCAGCCCATATCCCAGCCCCTATCCCGGCACGCCGTATCCGGGCGGGCAGTATCCGCAACAAAGTCCGTATCCTCCTGGTTCGTATCCGCCGGGCCAATATCCGCCGGGCCAGTATCCGCCCGGCCAATATCCAGGCGGCGTCGGGCTGCCGGGAGGGATCAATCTTCCGGTGCCAAGGCTGCCGAGCAAGAAGAGCAAGGACAAAGACAAAGACTCGTCGGACAGCAATAACATCCGGGTCCCGCTCCTCGCCGCCGACGGAATGTTGCGCGAGCTGGGTGAGAAGAGCCTGTATATGGAAACGAGCAAACACAAGCTCCTCCGGTTTCGGCTGCTGGCGAAGACGCAATTTCGCGACAAGGAAGGTGAACAGGTTCGCGATTCATTGCTAAAGCCCGGCGATCAGCTCGCGGTGCAGGTGACCAGTGACGCTCCGGAGACGGCGTTGCGCGTTGTTTTGATGCGCAAAGGAACAACCGACGACAAGATAGCCGCCCAGAAACCGTTCGACCACGATTCCGCCGTGGCTCCCGTTGAGGCGGATACCCATTCGGCGGGAACCATGGAAGTTGCCACCGAGCCCTCGGAAAGCTCGAAGGGCAGCTCCAGCAGCAGCGGCGAGCCTCCGGCGTCTGAAGCGCAAAAGCCGGTGGAGCAGCCCCAAACAGCGCCACGTCCCAGCCTTGAACGGGAGACGGCGTCGGTCACCCCTCCGGCGTCTGAACCGCCGCTGTCGGTTCAACAGGCGCCAACGGCGCCGCATCCTGGGCCTAACGACGACATCATCGGCGCGGCGCGCGACGCAGCCGACCACCTGACCGACGGACTGCCCAACTTCATCGTTCAGCAAAACACCACACGGTATTTCAGCCGGACGCTTCCGCCGGAATGGCAGGTCCTGGACGTGGTGACTGCGGAAGTGACCAGCGTAGGCGGTAAAGAAGACTATCGCAACATTCAGGTGAACGGCAAGCCGTCCCGGCAGCCCATCGAAAAAACCGGCGCCTGGTCCACCGGCGAATTCCAAACCACTCTCGAAAGCCTCCTGAATCCGTACACTGCCGCTGCCTTTAAGAAATCCAAGGACGATACCCTCCACGGACGTGCCGCTTACACCTATGATTTCAGCGTGCGGCAGGTCAATTCGGATTGGGACATCCATGCTCCGGACGGCTCCAAAGTCACGCCCGCGTACACCGGGACCGCTTGGATTGACAAGGAGACTCACAACGTCATGCGGATTGAGGAGCAGACCGGGCCGCTGCCCGCCAACTTCCCGTTCGACAAAGCGGAGTCTGTTGTGGAGTACGGTTTCATTCCGATTGACGGAAAAACGTTCCCGCTTCCTGCCCACAGTGAGATTCTGACCTGCCAGAGGGGAACCACCATCTGCACGAAGAACGAGATTAATTTCCAGAACTACCGCAGGTTCAGTTCCGATTCGAACATCACGTTCGGAGATAAATAAGCGAGGCGATCGATGAGCACGTATGTCCTGGTTCACGGAGCGTGGCACGGCGGTTGGTGCTGGAAAAGGGTACGCGCGGCGCTCCAGTCGCTCGGGCATGAAGTCTACACGCCCACTTTGACTGGCGTCGCGGACCGAGCGCACTTGTTGTCTCCCCAGGTGGATCTGGACACGCACATCAACGATATCGTGAACCTCATCCAGTGGGAGGAACTTTCGGACGTAGTGTTGTGCGGCCATTCCTACGGCGGCTGCGTGATTAGCGGGGTGGCGGATTGTATTCCGGATCGCATCGGCGCGCTGGTATATTTGGATGCCTTCGTGCTGGAGAACGGCCAAAGCCTTCACGACGTTTTGCCGCCCCCAATGCGAGACGAACAGATCGCACAGGCGCGGGAGAGTGGCGAGGGTTGGAAGGTTCCGCCGATTCCCGCTGAAGCCTTTCACGTAAACGCCCGCGATCTGGATTGGGTGAACCGGCAGTGCACCAGGCAATCGCTGGCCACGTTTCAGCAACCTCTGCATCTGACGGGGAAAATCGACGGGATCAAAAACATCACGTTCATCCTGGCCACGGGCTGGGCCCCGTCTCCGTTTCCGACTTTCTGCGATCAGGCGCAGACGAAGGGCTGGAGGACGGTCAACCTGGAGTGCGGACACGATGTGATGCTGGACCTGCCGGCGGAGCTGACCAGGGAGCTTTTGGCGATCTCCGTGGGACGCTCAGCGTCCGCGTTGCGCTCGAGTCGCCCGACGCCCCACTTCACCCGCAATCAGCGCTGCCACCGCATGGAACGCCCGGAGCGTGCTACCTTCACGGCGGAAGGATGAACATCATGACTCTAAGACAGTACACCTGCGTTCTGGCCGTAGCGGCCGGTATCGGTCTCACCGGCGGCGCGATACAGGCCGTGGCCGCCCCGTTTTTCCAGGACCAAGCCCAAGATTATTCGAAGAACAAAAGATACCAGCAAGGTATGCGCGAAGGCCAGAGTGACCGTGCGCATAAGCGGGACCACAGCAAGAAAAGGCACTTCAAAAAAGACGAGGACCAGAAAGCGTATGAGGCTGGATATCAGAAGGGCCGTGGAAATTGAAGTAACGTATCCGTCCTGAACCCCCAACGAAGGTCGTCAGCATTTATCTAGGAAAGCGCCCTTCGTTGGCGGAGTTCCAGGAATCACTCCGCGCTGCCAATCCCCAACCCGAATCCCCGGATAGCGTCCTAAATCTTTTAGGACATTACCTGCCGATAGGGCACTACCTGCCTATGCCATTGTTCGTTTTGGCTATACAATTGGGCAATGGCCGAGGAAACGCTACCAATGCGATTTGATGAGGACGGGACGGCCTTCGAAGCGCTTGCTCAGGAGAACGGCAAGCGTACATGGTCCGCACGTAGGTTAATGGCGGCGCTCGGGTACGACAACTGGTCGAGCTTCAAGAAGGACATCGATAAGGCAATTGCGGCGTGCGCGCTCCTCGGCGTACAGGTATTCGAACACTTCTCGCCGAGCAAAACCGAGAACGCCGACGGACGCGTTGTTGAGGACTATACGCTGTCCCGGTTCGCCTGCGGCATGATCGCGCTTAATGGTGACTCCAAAAACAAGAACGTTGCTGCGGTCCAAGCGTACTTCGTTTCCATCGCAGCAGCGTTTACCGGCCAGGCGATTCAACATGCCGAGAGCATGGATAGGCTGGCAATCCGAGAAGAGATTTCGGAACGCGAGATCACTTTGAGCGAAACCGTAGCGCACGCGGGTGTCAGGGACTACGGCAGCTTCAGCGTAGCCGGTTACGTCGGCATGTATGAGATGGATTACCAGGAGCTTCGGCGCCTGCGAAACGTTTCGGACAAACCAAAACGCTCCGTTCTCGACTTCATGGGTAAGGATGAGCTTGCCGGAAATCTATTCCGGCTGGCGATGACAGAGGGTCGTATAAAAAAAGAAAACACGAAAGGGCAGATCCCGCTGGAACGAGTGGCGCGAGAGGTCGGTCGACGCGTCCGCCAGACCATGCACGATGAGATCGGCTCATATCCTGAGGAATTGCCAACATCTCAAGACATACGCGAGATCCGTAAAGGCTTGAAGAGCGCCGGGAAGACGATGTTACCTTATGATGATCTCGAAGCGGAGCGAAAGGTCCAAGCAGGATTCTTGAGTGATCACGCTATCGAACCCAATCCAGACAGCGTAGAGGGATGTTCGGAATGCGCTGGAGGCAACCCTGCCCCACACTACGGTTCGGCTCAATGCAGGTCAGGATCGCTCGCTAGTGGAGGAACGGTTGCGCACTGCCAGTGTGAATTTTGCTATTGATTTTCTTCGTCATTGTCGGTCTGAGTCAGGCCTCCCCAGTTTCGGCGTGATATCCTCGCGCCCATGAACCATCGGCGCGCTGTCTCCTGCTTCTTAGCCACCTTTTTCACGTTGACGGTGTGGGGGCAGGAGGCCAGCATTAAATTCTTGGCTCTGCGCAGGAATTCGTGGGAAGTGCCGGAATTGCTGAACTTGGGCTAAACTCGCAGTTTGCCGACGGATAACGAGTTCACCAGGATCTTGGCTTGGCCGGGATACCAGGTCTATCAACATGAGATTGACGAAAAAGCGAAGACGCTGAAACTGTGGATACGGCGCAAGCGAGGAAATCGAAAGATCGAGTGCTCCGGTTGCGGCCGGAAGTTCAGCGAACTGTACGACACCAGCGAGCGGGCGGTGCGGGATCTTCCCTGGAGCGCGTTTACGGCGACGGTGTTCATCGAGATTTACCGGGTGAAGTGCCCGGACTGCGGTGTGAAGCGCGAGAAGGTGCCACTGCTGCCGAGCAAGGCGCCATTTTCTAAGAGGTTTGAAGACGCCGTAGGATTAGCATGCGAAATGGCCTCGGCCAGACAGGTGGCACGCCAGTTCGGGTTGCCCGCCAGCACCGTGCGGGCGATCGATCTGAGATATCTGGAGCGGTGGAATGCGGCGCGAAGGAAACCCGCTTTGCGTCAGATGGGCGTCGATGAAATCTATCTGGGAAAGAAACAGAAGTTTCTCAGCGTGGTGTGCAACCTGGAAACCGGCGAACCCTTGTGGTTCGGCCAGGAAAGGAAGAAGGAGACCTTGGATGGATTCTTTCAGACCGAGCTCAGCGCCCAGCAGCGGCGCGGGATTCAGGCGGCCTGTTTGGATATGTGGAAGCCCTATCGGTTGAGCATCGAGCAATGGGCGCCCAACTGCCAGATCATCTATGACAAGTTCCACATCATGCAACACGCCAACAAGGCGGTGGATGAAGTGCGAAGGGCGGAGTTCTTCCGCAAGGGTGGACGGATGAGGAATGTGGTGAAGGGCAAGCGTTGGCTATTGCTGAGCCGATGGGTCAACCTGGAGACCGGCAAGAAACAGCAGTTGAACAAGCTGTTCGCGCTCAACCGGCGGGTCCTGAAGGCGTATCTGTTAAAGGAAAGCTTGGACCGTCTCTGGACCTATCGCTACGAAGGCGCCATGATGCGGTATCTGCACAACTGGATGGATCAGTTGCGCTGGCAAAGGTTGAAACCGTTTGAAAAGCTGGCCCAGATGTTGGTCGATCACCTGGAAGGGATTCTGAACTACTGCCGCACCAAAGTGCCGATGGGAGTCGTGGAATCGGTGAACGGGAACATCAAGAGCCTGCTACGGCGCGGCCGGGGCTATAAGAACCGCCGTTACCTCCTGCTGAAAGCGCAACGGATGGCGGCCACCAAGACCGAATTTGTTGTCTTCAGGAAAGCAGCCTAAAATGCGGGCCTCCACAGATTCCTGCGCAGAGCCAAATTCTTTACCACTGGTTTGTCCAATGGCCGAGCCTGGAATGCTTTTGTCGTAAACAGAAAACTTAACGTTGATGAAAAACTCACGTTCCTGATGGGTTATGGTGAATCAATCGCAGCATTTGGTGCGAGCCTCGAGGCATCTGGCACAATCAAGGGTTTTGGCGAATTGTATCGGGAGTACTGGCCGAGCAGCCTTTCAAATGAAGAAAAGATTGAGGCGCTCAACCACTTGTACTCAACTTTGAGAATCGACCGATTCCTATAGCGCTCGCGCTGATGATTGTTGCGAGACGAGCCGCAGGAACCGACGAGGCGGCGCTTCAAAAGATGCTGACTGAGTTCAGAGCGCGGTTCAGCAAATAGGCTCGCTCGCATCGGGCTATGCGCCCTGGAAGACACCAAATGAATCTATTTTGTGTGTACAAAGACAATGAAGTGATCGCAGGTTCTTTTGCTTCTCGCGAAGGAGCTTTCTTTGAATGCGTCACTCGGGACGCCGACAAGGTAGTGGAACGCGACATCGTGGGGAACGACGTGCGCGAATTCGCCAGAAGCGAGTGTGAACGGCATTTGCGCGAATTGCGCTATCCCGGTTAATCCGCTTCAGGCACATTTAAGACACCCTCGATCCCCGGCCCCCCAGCCTCCAATCCCCAATTTCGTAGAATCGTAGGAGCAGGTACACCCCGTGATCCGATCACAATCCCTCAGCGTCCCGGCGCCCATGCGGTCCCCCATGCGATCGCCCAAACGCGTCACCCGGCTCTTTGGCGATCTGAAAGTACGCATGAAGCTGATGGTGCTGCACAACGTCTTCTTCCTGGTGCTCGCGATCGGCGTCTACTTCGCGCTTTACCCGTACCTTCCCGATCACGCCAAAGCCACACTGTTCATTGTGCTCGGCGTCATCTACATTCTGGCCGTGCTGGTGCTCGAAACCACCATCATGCCGTTGTACGTCTATCGCCCCTTGCGGCTGATGCTGGAGGCCGATCAAGCCACGCAGCGGGGCGACCGCGAGCGTGAGCTGATCGACGAAACGTTCATCCCCGGCGACGAGATCGGCCATATCATGCGCTCGCGCAACGCCACCATCATCGAGCTTCGCAAGCGCGAAGAGGATCTGGAGGAAGCGCTCCGCAAGCTGGAAGCGCAGGACCGTCTGGTCAGCCTGGGCCTGCTGAGCGCCAGCGTGGCGCACGAGCTGAACACGCCGCTCACGGTGCTGCAAGGCTCCATCGAAAAGCTCACCGAAACCACTGGCGACACCGTTACGCTGGAACGGCTGGCCCGCATGCTGCGCGTCACGCAGCGCATCCGCCGCATCAGCGAAAGCCTGGTGGATTTCTCGCGCGTCCGCAAACAGCATATGGAGCCGGTACCGCTGCGCCATTTGATCGACGAAGCCTGGACGCTAGTAGCCATCGACAATAAGGCCGCCGCCTCGCGCTTCGCCAATCACGTGAAGCCGGACGCTGTGGTGAACGGCAACTCCGATCGCCTGGTGCAGGTTTTCGTCAACCTGCTGCGCAATGCGCTGTACGCCATCCCGGCCTCGGGCGAAATCGCGGTTCATTCCAAACGGCTGAATCGCAACGCGCAGCCCTGGATCTCGGTAGCGGTGGAAGACAACGGCCCCGGCATCGCGGCGGACGTGCTGCCCGATATTTTTGAAGCTTTCGTTTCCACGCGGCTGGACGCCAAGGGCACGGGCCTGGGACTCACGGTGGCCGAAGGCATCATTCATCAGCATGGCGGGACCATCGCGGCGTCGAATCGAACGGAGGGCGGCGCTTGTCTCGAAGTGACACTGCCCGCTTCCGCCGGCCGCCGCGCGGAAGGAGCGAATTGAATTGGCGATAAAACCGGCTTCCGATCGCGCATCCGATCCCGCGCCCGTCAACGGGCTGGTGGATCTCGCCATTCTTGACGACGATCCGGATTTCTGCAATTACCTGGAAGACGCGCTCAAGGACGACGGGCTGTACACCATCCGCGCCTTCGGCCATCCCGACGAACTTTTCACTGCCTGTGAGCAGCGCCTTCCCGACATCCTGCTGCTCGACATGAAAATGGGCGAGTTCAAGGGCGACAAGGTGCTGGAACAACTGCTGGCTGCCTTCCCTGGCCTGTGCGTCATCATCGTCACCGGCTACCCGTCGCTCGAAGATATGCGCGCCACCTTCAAGATGAAGGTCTTCGACTATATTTCGAAGCCGTTCTCACTGGCGCAGCTCCGCCAGACGCTGCACAACGCGATCGACAAATACGGATTCGGGCGCACCATTCAGGACCGCTTGCGCGAGCGGCTGGGCCACCAGATCAAGATGCTGCGCGTGGAGCGCGACTGGTCGCTCAAGGATCTGGCCGCCGCTACCAAGCTGAGCATTTCGCAAATCAGCTCCATCGAGCGGGGTGCGAATCTGCCGAGCATCGAAAGCTTGCTGGCTATTTGCCGCGCGTTCGATAAGCGGCCGTCGGAAGTGCTCTCGGCCATCGAATTTTAATGCGCAGCCTCGCGGAAGCCCTGGCGCTGGTAAATGCCTTCGATGCCTCGCCTGAGGAGGAAAAAAGCCGCGAGCTGATTCGCGCGCTTTTGGAATTCACCTCGGCGCCGTTTTCGCGCGATCAGTTTCATCCCGGCCACATCACCTGCACGGCGGTGGTACTCGCATCCGACCGGCGGTCAATTCCTGCTGATGCATCATCATCGCCATCGCCGCTGGCTGCTGCCCGGCGGGCACGTGGAAGAGAGCGACGTGACGCTCGGTGACACCGCGCGCCGCGAAGCCATCGAAGAGACTGCGGTGCGAATCCAACGCGCAGGCTCCGTCCAATTGGCCGGCATGGACGTGCACGCCATTCCGGCGCGCAAGGGCGAGCCGTTCCATCTCCATCACGATTTGATCTTTGCGTTTCGCGCGGATTCCGCAGAGTTTGCACTCACAGAGGAAGCGCCGCAGGTGGCGTGGTGCGGGATGGCGATGTGGCGCGCTATTCGTTACCTTCCAGTATCGTTCGTGCCGCCGAGCGGGCGCTCGAACACAGGCCGCTTCAAAATAGAAGCCGGCGAACACTCGGAGGAAGATGCTCGCCGGCCGGCAACTGAACTGCTTTCGCGGATCAGGCTGCCTAAGTCAAATCGAAATTCGTTTTGGAGAAAAAGCGAAATGCGATATTGCTAATCAAAAAGACGTGGCCACGGCGCGCCAGGTTTCCCCCGGTCTCCTGCTACAGTGATCTCGTGGATGGCGTGATAGTTGTCGATAAACCCGAGGGTCTCACCTCGCACGACGTTGTGAATCGCCTGCGGCGTCTGGCGAACACACGGAAAGTGGGGCACTTAGGTACGCTGGATCCGATGGCGACGGGCGTCCTGCCGCTGGTGGTGGGCCGCGCCACGCGCCTGGCGCAATTCTTCTCCTCCGGCGAGAAGACCTACGATGCCAGGGTCCAATTCGGATGGGCTACCGACACGTATGATCGCGAGGGTGCGCCCATATCGGAGCCGGTTGCGCCGCACTTCACGCGCGCAGAGCTGGAAGCGGTGCTCAATCGCTTTCGCGGAACCATCCTGCAAACTCCGCCGCCGTTTTCGGCCAAGAAGGTAGCGGGGACGCCGGCCTATCGCCTGGCGCGCAAGCACATCGCCGTGGAATTGGCGCCGGTAGAAGTGCGGATACTCGCTCTTCATCTGCTGGAATTCGATGGAACTACGGCCCGCATCTGTCTGCGCTGCTCGGCCGGAACATATCTTCGCGGCATTGCGCACGACGTGGGCCGCGAACTTGGCTGCGGCGCCTTCCTGACTGCCCTGCGGCGCACGGTGTCGGGCGAATTCACTGAGGTCCAGGCCCGTACGTTAGTAGCGCTGGAAGACCTGGCACGCGCTGGGGCATTCGACCAGGCACTGATCCCCGCCACGGACGTGTTGCCGGATATTCCGAATGCAGCCGTCGATGCGCTCACCGCCGGCCAGATCCGTCAGGGCAAGGATTTCCGGCTGTCGCCGTTCGCGGACAGATCCGGCGCCAAATACGTAAAGGCGATCAGTCCGGAAGGTGATTTAATCGCAATTGGCGAGGTGCGCCTGCCGAATCTGTACCATCCGGTACTTGTGTTGTAGGCCTGAACCACGGAATTAGCAAGTTTAATACCAACCTACATCGGCATCGATCGTTTCTGAATTGCAGCAACAGGCTGGCACGAGCCAACCATCGGCAAGGCGCGCCGTCTGAGGGCCTCCTAGTGCCAAACCTGGATCCCAGGCTCTGGGGCGGAACGGGGTGCGAAGACTCTATCGTGGATGCCGCAATACCACGTACCGCCTTGATCCAAGAGTGGGACGGCTGTTTCGTTAGCGCCCAAACAGAAGGGGCAGTAGGCGTCTTTTGTGCCCTTGCGCCAGAAGACATTGTCACGAAGATCAAAACCATCACGAATATCTCTTAGCTTCGCTAGTTCGCCCTGCATCCGCGAGATCTCATCCTTGGCCTCGATCAGCGCGGCCTTGGCTTCGACGACGTGGTCATATGCTTCGCTGATTCGGCTATCAACCTCGTCCAATTTCATGCGCTTGGATTTGATGCCATCGCGAATCCCCTTAAGTAGATCGGTCGCGGTCTTCAGGCCGCCAAGTGCTCCAGTGATTGCTGCAATTTCAAGCATGGCTCGGGAGAACCTCCTGTGGCCGGAACTGTACCATACCAATTCACAACAATTCAACCACCTGATGTTTTAAAAGATCGCGGTGTTGATGTTCTAGGACAAAGCCAGCCAAGGCCGCTGTAATCGTTCTAAAGCCGCGCGGCAAGCTGGTTCATGCCACGATAGCGCGGTTGCGCCACGTGTCCACCATTGCATATTTCGCCGGTCCGTCCCCGTTCAATTCCATGAGTTTCTTGAGGCAGATCTCCTCGTTGTCATTCTCAAACACGGCGACAGCGATCATCTGACGTTCAGTTTCCTCGTGAACTATCGCATAACGCGCCATAACAGTATTCTATCTCCTTAACCACAGTTCCAATTCCCACGCCCCGGCCCATAGTCTTACGCTGGTGACGTATTGGGCGCGGTTACTGGTAGCGCGGCAATTGCTTAAGGAATATCCTACAAGGTGTGCGCGTGCACATCGCCCATGTCGGGGTCTCGGGACTATTACGGTATTTCCTCGGTGTTGGTTACGAGTGCCGAAAGATCGTCGCGAACTCGTAAGTTCTTCGCTATTAGTTCCGCAAATGTTGCCACTAAGTTTTCCAACACCCCGGCCGCGCGTCGTTTTGCCCTGTTTTGTATGACAGTCATGCGCGGGAGCTGTGCCATAAGACCTCGGAATGTGATGGTCTTCGTCTTCACGTCTTGGATGACATCGGTAAATTTCTCTAGTTCGGCCAAAACCTGCAGTACTTGCTCGTTGGAACCGAAATCCAAGGACGAGGCGGCACCACCAGCGAGGTATTTTAGAAAGTCCTCATGGCTTTGAACTAACGTAGGAGTTTCACCCATGATTGCGGATGAAAACTCATCTAAATCGTATGCGCTCTGTGCGAAGATCAATCGCGCTTCTGCTAATCGCGCCTCTGTCAAGGAAGGCCGCGCTTTGACATAGCCTCTACATCAGCTGCCCTATCCCCAATCTTGCGGCCGATTAACTCCAACGTTGAAGACATGCTGCCAACGACTTTCAGCAATCGCCCACTCGCCTCTGCGACAAGTTCCATGTAGTCGAGGAAACCCAGATCTGCTTCGTCCCCCTCTGTGTTCATTGTATCAACCAGTGCCACACTTGAGCCTTGCTGCCCGGAGCCCGAATTTTCGGGACCGGACGCAACTGATGAGGACCGGAGGCGACGGGTCCAATCCTGCAAACATCTAGCCAAGTGCAAACGCAGCTGGGTCTCAAAATCATCGACACTTTTGAAGTTCCAATAGTAGCCTCCCGAGGAAGGCAGCTCTCGTCGAAAATCCTGGACCTGACGGAGTTGTTCGGGATCGAGGAGCAAGGGCGAGATCGGCTCGTCCTTGAAATAAACCATCAAAGTGATCGAACTTGGATCGCCCTTCCACTTACTGTAGGCAGCATGGAATTCCTCGAGGGTTCCGGAGGGTGCTAGCGGAGTAGCAGTTCCTATCCGCGACCAAAGGATTCCAATAAAAACGTCATAACCTGTCCCGATTTGATTGCTAACCACAGCCTGCGGGTATAGACCGAAGTCCGGGTATGTATGCGTCTCCCATCGGATCAGTTCAAATTGAACCATTGAGTCAGCGGGTGCCGCCAGATTCAGCTCATGTACCACCTTCTCGACTCGGGTTCTTTCTTCACTGACGTCAGCAGGCGAGGCTACGAAGACCCGGATGTGCTGTACAGCACTTGGCATGACCCCAAATTAGCAAACACCGCCACCACAAAAAAGGAAAGCCTCCGAATCGTGGATCTCGAACCGGAAGAAGTGAACCGGCAACGGTAGGAGCGCCGGTGGCCTCGCTGGAACGCGCCTCTGCTTATATGGCAAGGACATCTCATCCGTAGCAGCGTCGTGGGAACCATTGCCGACCCATCTTCTGCTCGGCTTGTGTCACTTTTATAGCGCGGCCTCTGTTTTTAGCGGAAGTCGGCGTATCCCCTGTGACGCTAAAGTGTTGAAACTATTGATAATACTAGGGTTAAGAAAGAATAATACCAACCCCAGTCCCGTCCCAACCGGCTTGGTTTATGATGCAAGAGTGCGGCCCCGTTTCGCGACTTTGCTGATTGTTGCGTCGTTCGCGATGGCGGGCTGGGCGCAGGAAAACGCCAGCCTGGAGAAATCCGCCCACGCCGACAATTCCAAGAGCGAGCCCAAGTACGATCAGACGTTTTCCGGGCCGATCGTCGAACTGACCACCACCAAGATCACCGTCTCCCGCAGCATCCTGGGAAAGCCCGCCGAGAAGCGCACTTTTTGGATCAAGTCCGACACGCGCATCGAAGGCAAGCTGAAGGTTCGCGTGAAAGTGACCGTGGGTTATATCACCACCGACGACGGCGACGTGGCGCGGTTGGTTGTGGTGCGAACGTCGAAGAAGTAGCTACTTCTTCTTTTTCCTCTTCGCGGCCCAGCCTTCTTTGTTGACTTGGCGCGCCCGCCCCAAAGCCAGGGCATCGGGCGGCACGGCCTGGGTGATCACGGAGCCGGCGCCGATGTAGCTGCCATCGCCAATTTCCAGCGGCGCCACCAGCGTGGAATTGCTGCCTACAAACGTATCCTTGCCGATCTGAGTTTGGTGCTTGCTTACACCGTCGTAATTGCACGTGATGGTGCCGGCGCCGATGTTGGTCTTATCGCCGATGTCGGAATCGCCCAAGTACGCCAGGTGGTTGGCCTTCGCGCCCGCGCCCAAGCGCGTATTTTTGAGTTCCACGAAATTGCCGACGTGTGCGTCTCTGCCGACGTGATTTCCCGGACGCAAGCGCGCGAACGGCCCGACGACTGCGCCGGTTTCGATGCGCGAATCCACGACGCTGGTGAACGCGGCTATTTCCACATTGGATGCGAGCGTCGAGTTCTCGACGATGGAGCAGGCGCCGATGCGGCAATCCTCGCCAATTTCGGTGCGTCCCAGAATCTGCGCGAACGGCCCCACAACGGAATCCTCGCCAATCCGTACCCAGGAATCGATGGTGACGGTTTCGGGTTTCTCGATGGTGACGCCCGCGAGCATCAGCTCTTGCACTTTTCGCTCGCGGAAGATCTTGTCCACCTCCGCCAGTTCAGCCCGCGTATTGATCCCCAGCAGTTCCGCGGAATTTTCCACTTCCATCGCGGCAACGGTGTGGCCGGCGCGGCCGAGGATCTCGACGATGTCGGTCAGATAGTATTCGTGCGCCGGATTATCGGGCTGGATTTCCACCAGATGCTTCCATAGCAGTTCGGCACGGAAGCAATAGATGCCGGAGTTGATGAAGGGGATGGCAGAGCTGCGCGGGCGTGGCGGCTTTGTGTTCCACGATGGCGCGAACCGTGCCGTTCTCTCCGAAGACGATGCGTCCGTAGCCGGTGGGATCCGTGAGGCGCGTGGTGATTAGAGTAGCCGCGGCTTCGCTCAGCTCCTGGCGGCGAACCAATTCGGTGAGAGTGGCGGGGGAAAGCAGCGGGCAGTCGCCATAGAGCACGACCACGAATCCCGGGTCGGACGCGAGCGATGCGCGGCAGGCCAGCAGCGCATGGCCGGTGCCTTTCTGCTCGGTTTGTTCCACAAAACGGACGCCGGCGGGCGCCAGCAGCGCCCGAACCTGATCGGCCTGGTGTCCCACCACAAC
This sequence comes from Bryobacterales bacterium, assembly GCA_963713415.1. Lineage (GTDB taxonomy): Bacteria > Acidobacteriota > Terriglobia > Bryobacterales > Bryobacteraceae > Palsa-89. The sequence goes on from CAVQLV010000006.1 coordinate 322,019, forward strand.
AGTGGCGTTGCTGGGAGGTGCGATGGCGCCGGCTGCCTGCACCACATGCTCGATCAGGGAAAGGCCGCCGGCGCGATGCAGCACTTTGGCGCGCTTGGATTTCATCCGGGTGCCCAGGCCGGCGGCCAGGATCACCACATTGGTCTGGGATGTCATTGAGTTACTTAGATGGGCTAACGCTCTCCGAGGACGCGAACTCGGCGCCGGGCCATCTGCCCGCGCTTTGCCAATTGTAGTGCAACATCGGCGGACGCGCGCGGATCGTGGCGCACGCTGTCTCCGGAGGCGAGCAGATCGGTGGCTACCACTTGCAGGCCCATCTCCGCCAGGCGATCGACATCATTCAAGACCGGTCGCACCTGCTGGGCCGCATACTTGCGCCTTTGGCGGGCGGTGATGGCCCGCGTATTTACTATCGCCACGTCAATAAGCGGCATGCCGGCGTGGCGATGAATCGCCTCCACGTGATCGGACGCGCGGAAACCAATGGTCTCGCCCGGCTGCCACATGAGATTGACGAAATAAGCTTTCAAAGCCCGGCTGCGCCGGATGGCCGGCGCGATGCCTTCCACCAGCAGGTTGGGAATTACGCTGGTGAAGAGCGAACCGGGCCCAAGCGTGATGAGGTCGGCATCTTCGATGGCGGCCAGGGTTTCCGGAAGCGGTTTGCAGTGGCGCGGCTGCAGGCGGATGCGGCGAATGCGGGAGCGGCTTTTTCCGATTTTGGTCTCACCCTTCACGATGGACCCATTTTCCAGCTCGGCTTCCAGGACCACGTTGGCGTTGGTGGCCGGATAGATGCGGCCCAGGCTGGCCAGAACCTCCGAGGAGACTTTCACGGCTTGTACGAAATCGCCCGTCAGGTTGGTCAGGGCGGTTAGAAACAGGTTGCCGAAGCTGTGTCCCTTGAGGCCGCGGCCTTCCGAGAAGCGGTATTGGAAGAGTTTGGAGAGCAAGGCCTCGTCTTCCGACAGGGCTACCATGCAGTTACGGATATCGCCCGGCGGCAGGACGTCGAATTCGCGGCGCAGGCGTCCGGAGCTGCCGCCATCGTCGGTAACGGTGACGATGGCCGTGATTTCCACTTCGCGGGGCTCCAGGGCGTACCGCTTCAGGCCATGCAAGAGCGTGGAAAGCCCGGTTCCTCCGCCGATGGCGACAATGCGAAAAGGCGTCATTGCTGTTGGGCCGGCTGTATCTGGCTGGCTAAATATAGCATCGCAGGTTCCGTGCGAGATTTAATGAGCCGCCGGCACTAAACTACGTGGAACCTTTGGATAGCAATGTGGTACCGGTTCGGTCGCGGAAAATCTCAGCGCAAATGAGGAGGACGGTTAGGCGGCGGGTTGGTCGTCCTCGTCGTAGGCGGGGACGATGGCTTCCAGGTCTTCGGCTTCGAATACCTGGTCGCAATCCAGGCATCGCACATAGTCCACACCGTCACGCCGGGCCAACATTTCAGTGCGGGTGTGATTGCAGGGCTGCATAGAAAGAGAGAGATTATCCCCATTCTAAGCATGCCGGACCGGTTGTCAAGCCCCCAAAAGTGCCTGTCGGACCCTTATTTGCGACTGTTTTTCCACCCAAGCGGCCGGGTGGCCTATGAAGCCGGGCCGGACGGATCCCGAACGGCCCAGTTCCGGGGAGCATTCGAGACAAGATCCTGTCTCTTGTTTGTAACAGACAGATGCTAGAATGTTTGTGGATGCTGACGGACTTCGATAGCGCGCGCGTCGAACAGTTTAAGCAATCCACCAAGGACAAGCTGCGTGGCTTGCGTTGTCCGGATCATCATCAGCCGCCGCGCCTGCATTTTCAGGGCACTTCACTGCGCGAAATTACCATTTCCATGAGCGGCTGTTGCGAGAAGCTGATGGAACTGGCCAACGCGCGGATTGCTTCGGCGGCGGCGGCGGAGGCCGATATCCGGAAACCGGCCTAAGCGTACTCGCGGACGCCGCGCGCCAGAATCCGGCGGATGCCTTCGCGGAAAACATCCTCCGGCGTCAGCAGGCTGATCACCAGGAACGCCTCCCGTTCAAAATCGAAGAAAAAGCCGGGCTGGACCAGAACGCCGTCCTCGGTAAGCAGACTCAGAACCCATTCCTCTTCACTCTGAATGCGCGGCGCTTCCAGGACCGCGTACCAGCCGCCTTCGGTGGCAAGCAGGTTCCAAGGAGAGGCGGCTCCGATTTGACTCGCCAGAAAAGCCCGGTTGGCCCGGACGCGCTCCAGGATTTGCCGCTGCATTTGCCGCGCAGAGCCGAGCAGCGCGGGCGCGGCCCACTGCACGGGAGCGCTGACGGACAGATAGGTGTCGGCGATCAGTTCCAGGCGCTCGAAGGCATTCCCGCGATCGGCAGGCGGGCCGCCCGTCACGATCCAGCCGAGCTTCAATTGCGGCAGGCCCGCCACTTTGGAGAGCCCGCTCAGGCAAAACGTCAGGACTTCGTCGACGCCGGTTAGCGAGCGCACCAGGGGCGCTGTCGTCCTCGAACACATAGTCGGCGAAAACTTCGTCGGAAATGAGAGCCAGGTTGTGTTCGCGGCACAACTCGAGGAGCGGGCCGAGCTCGGACTGCTTGAGGAACGATCCGGTAGGATTATTCGGGTTCACCAGCACGATGGCGCGCGAGCGGGAAGTGATGGAGCGGGCGAGCGCGTCAAAATCGATGTTCCATGCCCCGTGGTAAACCAGCGGATACTGGACGACACGCACCGAATCGAGCGCGGCCAGGTAATCGAACAAAGGATAGGACGGGCTGGGGACCAGCACCTCGTCGCCAGGGTCGGCCAGCAGCTTGAAGACGAAGGCGTAGGCTTCGCTGGTGCTGGCGGTCAGCAGAATGCGATCCGGACTGACCGGGCGTGCGGACGGCCGGAGTAATATTCGGACACAGCGGCGCGGGCGGCCGGCATTCCCGCGGCGGCGGGCTCATAGCGGAGCGAGCGCGGGATCGGCGAGCGCGGCAGAGATCGCGTCCGATGGATAGGCGAATCCGGCCGCGGTAGGATTCGATTCCGTAAGATCGAGGATCGGCGCAGCCAGCCGCCCGTTTTTCGTCCAACAACCGGCTGAGGCGATTGGGAGCGAGATCCCAATGCAGCCGGGAAGAGAATGGAGGCGCGGGCAAGCAGACAAGTTAGCACGCCGCCGGCGCTGGTGCGCTTAGTTCGAAGGCACGTTGCTATGGGTCTTCGATCCGGAATTGCCGCTGCTGTGTCGAGAGCCCGTGCTGTGATGGTGCGTGGAGCTGTGAGATTTATGGCTGTTCGAGTGACCTGATCTATTTTCGCTTTTGCTGGAGTCGCCAAAGGCCAGCGAAGATGCGCCGAAGATCAGGGCGCTGGTGAGGAGAAGAGAGAGATAAGCTTTCATGCCTTACCAGTGCGGCGGCGCCCGGAAAAATCGCAGCGCGAATTAATGAACGGTATAGCGCGCCTTCAGTGCGAACGGCGCGATCTCGATGTCGAATTTTTCGCCGCCCGCGCGGACCATCTGGTAGGTGCCGCGCATGATACCAGTGGGGGTCTTCAGAGGGCACCAGGAGGAGTATTTGAAGGATTCGCCGGGCGCCAGGACGGGCTGCTCGCCGATCACGCCGGGCCCTTTACTTCTTCGATGTGCTCCAAAGCATCGGTGATGATCCAGTGGCGGCTGATCAGTTGCACCGTATCGCTTCCCTGATTGGTGATGCGGACCGTGTACTCGAAAATCCACTCGCCCTGCAGCGGGCGGGAGTTTTCGGGCGAGTGTCGCGCCAAAACTTCGACCCGGATGGAGTTTGTCACGGCGTCGGACATCGGAGCGTGCTCCGAGTGTAGATCAGGCATAGTGCATGCTCATGATAGCAGGGCAGGCGAATGCACGATAGCCGCCACTGGGCAATAACAGTGCTCAGGCGAAGCTGCGAACGGCCGACGGCTCGTCGTCGAAAACCTCGAACACCGTATAGAGCTTGGTGATCTGGAGCAGATCCTTGACGCGCTTAGTCAAGCCCAGCAGTTTCAATTGGCCGCCGTGATTGGTCACCGTGGTGAAGCTCGAACACCATTTCACCAATCCCCGAGCTATCGATATAAGAGACTTCGGTCAAGTTGACCAGAATTTTCTTGTTGCCCTTAGCGGCTAAGTCGCGAATCATATCCCGGAAAACGCTGGCGCCTTCTCCCAGGGTGATTCGCCCCGCTGCATCCACCACGGTAACGTCGCCCACTTGGCGGTGTGACATTTTAACACTCACGAATTTGGACCCTCCTCGCGATTCCTTGGATCTTGTCAGCTGGCCTTGGCCAGGTACTTCACCATCCGCACTTCGGTCCCGCGCGGCTGCCCGGGCAGCACCTGGAATTCGTCCACAAAGGCGCGGATCAGAAGCAGCCCCCGGCCGGATTGGCGGAGCAGATTCCCTTCCTCCAGCGGATCCGGCACCGAATTCGGATCGAAGCCGTCGCCCTCGTCGGCAATCACAATGGTCAGCCGGTCGGGCGCTTGCGTCACCGACAGATGGACTTTCTTGCGCGCATTGTAGCGGTTCCCGTGAACCACAGCGTTTACCATGCTTTCCCGAACGGCCATTCCCAATTGATGCAGATCGTCTTCATGGAAGCCGATCTCACGCGCCGCTCCCAGAACTTCCGTCTCCGCCACTTCCACACTATCCAGGGTCGAATCGAGCAGTATTTTGCGTTCTGCCATAGTTTCAGCGTGGAGGCCGTCCTTCTAGGCAAAGCCGCGGCCAAGATGAATGTTTACAGTAAAATACTTAACGCCTGAAAGTCAAGGAGCTGCGCGTGAGACTAAAGCCACGGATGAACACGGATGCGGAACGAAACATGCTTATCAGTGTCCATCCGTGTACATCTGTGGCCATATGCATTTCGGTTTCGCGCAAATAAAAAAGGCCGGGGGATTAGCCCGGCCTTTCACATAGAGGAGGAGCGGCTTCAGCTCTACCGGGCGGCCAGTAAAGCTCTCAGGTGGCGAGCCCGTTCCGGGGATCGAAGCTGGCGCAAGGCCTTGGCTTCAATCTGACGGATGCGCTCTCGGGTGACGTCAAACTCTTGCCCGATCTCTTCCAGGGTGTGCTCGCGCTCGCAGCCGATGCCGAAGCGCAGGCGGATCACCTTCTCTTCTTTGGGAGACAGGGTCTTCAAAATGTTGGCGGTCTCGTCGCGGACGTTGGAATCGATGACGGCGTCCACGGGCGAACCCACCCAGCGGTCTTCGATCAGATCGCCCAGCGCCGATTCGCCATCGCGGCCCACCGGCGTTTCGAGCGAAACCGGATCGCGCGAGATGGTCTTCAGCTTCTGGACCTTTTCCACCGGAATATCCATCCGGCGGCTGATTTCGTCGTTGGTGGGAGCGCGGCCGAGTTCCTTTTCCAGTTCGCGCGTGGCGCGCAGGAACTTGTTCATGCTCTCGTTCATGTGCACCGGAATACGGATGGTGCGCGATTGGTCGGCGATGGCGCGCGTGATGGCCTGGCGAATCCACCAGGTGGCGTAGGTGGAAAACTTGTAGCCGCGGCGGTATTCGAACTTGTCGGCGGCGCGCATCAGGCCGATGTTGCCTTCCTGGATCAGATCCAGCAGGTGCAATCCGCGATTGACGTACTTCTTGGCCACCGAAACCACCAGGCGAAGGTTGGCTTCCACCAGGTCCTTCTTGGCGCGCTCGGCTTCGATTTCGCCGTGGCGGATCACGGACATGCTGTGCTTCAGATCGGCCAGCGATGCGCCGGCGGCATTCTCCAGCTTGCGGACTTCACGGCGCAACTCGCGCGTGCGAGCCTGGGCGGTCAGGCCGGAGCGCCCTTCCAGCTTGCGCAGCTCGGCTTCCAGATGCGCCAGCTGTTCGACCGCGTGCTCGATTTCCTTGGCGAACTGCTTCCAGCGCGAAGGCAGCCAGGGCAGGCGGCGGATGGCCTGCGACATCTCCACTTTGGCGCGGTTCACTTTGCCCTGCGCTTTGCGGCGGAGCTTCTTGTTGCTGAGCGGCACCGCGTTCCAGCTTGTCGATCAACTGGAGCTGCTTTTTATGCAGCGCGATCAGGTCGCCAAACTGGCCGCGAACTTCGGCCTGCTTTTTGGTGTCGGCCGGACTGCCTTCTTCGACGTCGCCGAAATCCACGAAAGTTGTCGAGTTCGTCGTCGCCGCGCTTGAGCAACTCGGCGATTTCGGAAACCCGCAACTGAACCAGAGCGGACCGGCTGATGGACTTCTGCATCCGCAGCTTCCCGCGCTCCATGCGGCGAGCCAGATTGACTTCGCCCTCGCGGGTCAAGCAGCGGGACGGCGCCCATTTCGCGCAGATACACGCGTACCGGGTCGTCGGTGTAAATCGACTCTTCGGCCTGTTGGGCTGGGAACTCCTCTTCCTGAACTTCCTCGGGATGGAAGAAATTGGCTTCTTCGTCGAACGGAAGTCCGAGGGGTTCATGACCCTCTGCTAGAAACTGATCTTCGAATTGATCCACTTGGATGCTCACCTCCCCAACCGGGCACAAGACTTCGTACTGATCTTCACCTGGCGGGGTATGTTAACCTGTATACAAACCACTAGCTTAGGCGCGCGTTCAGCCACCGTGCCGACCTTGAATATTAGCAATCGATTATAACATCGAATCGATCGCGAAGTTAAGCCCTAAATAGAAGATGTTCTGATTCCAGATTGGTTACACCAACTTTGGCCGCCCCAGCCTGCGAGAGTACTAGTACCTAGATGCCAGAGTACTAAGACCGCTTGTGCAACACCAAGTTCTTCAATTCGTTCAGAAACGCCTCCACATCTTGAAAGTCGCGATAGACCGACGCAAATCTCACATATGCTATCTTATCGAGGTTTTTGAGGTGTTCCATGAGCATCTCCCCGATCTCGGTGGTGGTTATCTCCCGATCGGGATTGTCGGCCAATCGGGCTTCTACCGCGTCCACCACCTCGGCCAGCTTGGCCATGGCGACCGGCCGCTTCTCGCAAGCCTTGAGCAGACCGTTCAGGACCTTCTGGCGGTCGAACTTCTCCCGCCTCCCATCCTTTTTGACGACCATGTAGGGGATTTCGTCACTTCGCTCATAGGTGGTGAAGCGGCGCTCGCAGCCCAGGCACTGGCGGCGGCGGCGGACGACATCGCCTTCCTTGCTCTCGCGCGAGTCGATGACTTTGTCCTCTTTGTGGCCGCAAAAGGGGCAGTTCATGCTTGGGGATCTTCCAGTATCTGCTTTGCTGACAATAGCTTAAGTTTACTCCAATTCAGGCCTTCGTGGAAGGCGCAGGCCAGTCCAAAGGGCACGATGGCGATGGAGCCGACCATCCAAAGCAGAATAGCAATGCCCGAGGCGGCTTCGAGCGGAATGCCGTAGATCTTGGTAAGTGCAACAATGGAAGCCACTTGAACTCCGCCGCCGAGCCCCGGAACCTGGACCAGGCTGCCCAGGGTCATAAAGGCCAGCAGCACCAGGACATCCAGCGGCCCGAAACCGCGTGTCGCCGGAAAGCCGCGGAACAAGGCAAAGCTGCTGGCCACGATGACCGCCCATTCCAGCAGCGTGTAACCTAGCAGTAGCGCCAGGGATTGCGGGATCTACGCGTGCACTCCACTCCTTGAGAGAAGGCTTCCAGCATTTGCTCGGCCCGCTGCTGCTGATGTTCGGGCAGGAAGGTGAGGGCGCTCAGGATCGCGGGTTTGAGCGCGGCGAGCCGGGTCGCGAAAGGCCAGCAGCAGAACCAGGCAGAGCGCGCCGGCGACGGCCAGCGAGTAGCCGCCGGCTGCCAGGGCATCCTGAACCTTGGGGCCTAAACGCCAGCTATACTGGCGGAATACGTATGAGAGCATAGCCGCAAAGCAGTAACACGGCCAGCAGATCCAGCATACGCTCCAGCAGCCAGGCCGCCACTTGCGATGAGAACGGCAGGCCGGTCTGGACGGCGATCAGATAGGGCCGGACCACCTCGCCTACGCGTCCCAGCAGGACTCCGGCGGTAAGGCCGATGGCGGTATCGGAGGTCAACCGCCAGACGCCGATGGGATGCCCGAACGGCCGCAGCATCACTTGCCAGCGCAACGCGCGGCCGACATTACTCAGCAGTATCAAGCAAATAGAGGCGGCCAGCCAGCGCCAGTCCACGTGCTCGAGCGTGGCCAGGAACAAATCCCAGCGGAAAGTTGCACCCCGGGTCCGGTAAGCTAGAAGCACAAGGACAGCTAAGCTGGCAACGATAGCCAGGACTAACGTTCGGGAAGGACGGGGACGATTGATTGCGGGTTCCAGGGGCAAGGTGACAGCGGTGCTAGTCAGCGCTCATAGGACCCCGTAGAATGTAAAGCTTGGATTCAAGTGAACTTCTTATCATAGATCCTCGTTTTCATTACTGGAAGCAGGAGATAGGAGGCAGCATGGCAACGGTGGCAATTCCGGCGGCGAAATGGAGCTGGCAGTCACCCTACCCGCAAGTCCGGACGAGCAACAGCTTGGATGCGGATGTTCAACTCGTGGAGCGCTGCCTGGGCGGCCAGGAAGCCGCTTGGGAAGACCTGGTGAGGGTGCACACCCGGCGTGTGTACTCGATTTGCTATCGTTTCACCAATAGCGATTCGGAAGCGCAGGATCTGACGCAGGACGTCTTCCTGCGAGTGTTCAAGAACCTGCGAAGCTTCCGGGCGGGCGAAGGGTTGTTCGTGGTCTGGCTGACCAGGCTGACCAGGAATCTGCTGATCGATCATTACCGGCGGACGCGCATGGATCGGGCGACGGAGTCGATTGAAGATCAGACGGTGGCGCTCGAAGAGAGCGGCGCCGCGATTTCGAGGACCGAGGGGATGCTGGCCGGGCGCGAAGCAAGCGAGCTGTTGCAGGCGGCGTTGCAGAAATTGTCGCCGGAGTTGCGGGAGACGGTGATCCTGCGGGATCTGGAGGAATTAGAATATCGGGAGATCGCGCAGATCCTGAACGTTCCGGAAGGAACGGTGAAGTCGCGATTGAATCGCGGGCGCGCCGAGCTGGCGAAGGTGCTTCGCAGGCAGAAGATTCGGCATTTAAGACATGACGTGCGCAGAGCTTGAAATCCTGCTGTGCGACTACGTGGACGGAACGCTCCACGCGCAGGAGAGGACTGCGCTCGAAAGTCATCTGTCGGGATGCGCGGCGTGCAAGCAACTGGCCGAAGATGTCACGGGCGTGACGGCGTTCTTCGAGCGCGTGCCTCAAGCCGAGCCGCCGGCCGAACTGATGACGCGCATTCTGCATCATGCGCCGATGGGGCCTGGCGCGGTTGCCGAGCGCCTTCCGAGCGATCCGCAGCCATCCTGGGTCAAGCGCTGGTTCGGCGGATTCTTGCAGGGCTGGCTGCAGCCCCGCTACGTGATGGGGATGGCGATGACCATCCTGTCGTTCTCCATGCTGGCGCGCTTCGCGCACATCGAGCCCCGGCAGTTGCGGCCGTCGGATCTGGATCCGGTAAAAGTCTGGCAGGGGATTGACGACCACTCGCATCGCGTCTACGACCGGGCCATGAAGTATTACGACAATCTGCGGCTGGTGATTGAAATTCAATCGCGTCTACAAGGAATGGACCGATCAGGACCCGTCGCAGGTGCGGGCGCGGCGCAAGGCGTGCGGAGAAATGCACAGCGGGTGAGCGAAAGAAGGAAGTCAGCAATGAATTGCGTCAATCATCCAGAGGCTCCGGCCATCGCTTATTGCCGGGAGTGCGGAAAGGCGCTGTGCGGAACGTGCCGCCGCGAAGCCGATGGAACCGTCTACTGTGAAGAGCATGTGCCGGCGCTGCAGCCTGGGCTGCATGCGCCGCCGCTCCACCGCCGCCCGCCGCCTCCCCCGCATCCTCCGATCGGCATCTCCGTACACGGCACCGCCACCGGCCTTACGACGCACAGCATCCCCCCATGTCCGATCCGGGAGCATCGCCGGGCCTGGCCTTTCTGCTCGGCTTCATTCCCGGCGTGGGCGCAATCTACAACGGCCAGTATGTGAAGGGCTTTATCCATGTGGTCGTTTTCGGAGTTCTCATCGCCATCGTGAACAACGACGAAATGAGCGGCAATCTGCAGCCGCTGTTCGGGATGATGATCGCGGTCTGGGTTTTCTATATGGCGTTTGAGGCGTACCACACGGCGAAGCGGCGCCAACTCGGCCAGCCGGTGGACGAGTTCTCCAGTATCGTGCCGCGCACCGGCCATCCTGCGCGGTTTCCCGCTGGCGCCGGCGGTTTTGATCGCGGTGGGGGTGCTCTTTCTGCTGCACAACTTGAATATTCTGCGCATCGGCGAGATCATTCGTTACTGGCCAGTGGCTTTGATTTGTCTGGGCGCGTATATGCTTTACGAACGTCTCTCCGGGACATCCGCGGGCTCCGCGCTGATCACCGACACGCGCGCACCGCCAAGGGAGGCTGCCAATGAACGACGCTAGTACCTTCGTACAAGCGATCCGCGGGCCCATCATGCTGATCACGCTGGGGGCGCTGGTGGCCATCGACTATGCCGGCATCTACGGATTTTGGCGGACCTGGCCGATTCTGATTATCGTGTTCGGACTGCTGAAGCTGTTGGAGCGAGCGACCGCGAAGCCGGGCGCCGCCGCCCTACCCTGGACAATATCCCGGTCAGTACCCGGCGACCGGCCGCCCGGAGGCAACGCGATATGAGGCGCGGTTCGGTAATTGGGCCGCTGATCCTGATCGGGCTCGGCGCTTCTGTTCTTATTTCGCAATCTGTGGCCGGACATTCCGCTGGTGGATCTCATCTCGCGATTTTGGCCGTTCCTGCTGATCGCCTGGGGCGGCATCCGGCTGATCGAAATCCTGTTCTGGTCGATGACCGGCAAGCCGCTGCCGCGCAACGGAGTCTCGGGCGGAGAATGGGCGCTGATTTTCGTGATCTGCATCGTGGGCGCGACCATGTACACCGCGCACAACGCTCCGTCGTGGTTCCCCAGCGGCCGCGCGTGGAGGCGCGTGGTGGTGAACATGGGCGAGAGCTTACGACTATACGCTCGCGCCGGTGGAAAAGCCCTGCGCGAAGAACTGCCGCATCGTGATCGAGAGCTTTCGCGGCAACGCCAAGATCACCGGGACCACGGACATGACGGTGAAGGCCAGCGGGCAGGAAACTGTGCGGTCGTTTCAGCAGTCCGACGCCGACAGCGCCAACAAACAGACGCCGCTGGAGCTGATCCAACAAGGCGATCAGATCATCGTCCGGACCAATCAGGACAAGGTGAGCGATCGCGTGCAGCCCAACGCCGATCTGGATATTTCGGTGCCCGAGGGATCGTCCATTGAAGCGCACGGGCGCTACGGCGATTTCGACGTCCAGGGCATCAACGGAAATGTGAACATCAACAGCGATAACGCGGGCGTGCGGCTGGAGAATCTGGGCGGCAACGTGCAGATCGACACGCGCGCCAGCGATACCATCCGCGCGGTGGACGTGAAGGGCAGCGTGGATCTGAAGGGCCGCGGCGGCGACGTGGAATTGCGGAATATCGGCGGATTGGTGACGGTGAACGGGGTTCACGTGGGTGAGATCCAGTTAAGCCAACTGGCGCAGGCGCTGCGCTGGCAAGATCCGCTTGGGGTCGATGGATTTGGAGAAACTGCCTGGTCAGGTCCGCATCGCCCGCGGCGATTTGACCGGCAACAACATCGTTGGTCCGATTCGATTGAGCGGCCATTCGAGCCGACGTGCAGCTTTCCGATTTCACGCAGTCGCTGGATTTGACCATGGACCGCGGCGATATCGATCTGAAGCCCGGCAAGAACTTGCCGAGGATGGATGTGCACACGCGCTCGGGAGACATCGATCTGGCGCTGCCGCCAGGCGCAAAGTTCGATTTGCGGGCCACCACCGAACATGGGGAAGCGGACAATGAATATGGCGATCCGCTGCGCGAAGATAGCTTCGGGCCGCGGCGCAACCATCGCGGGAAGCACCGGCGGCGGGCCCCAATTGCGGCTGGAGACCGGACGGGGATCTATTACGGTTCGCAAGGCGAGCGCCGAAGAGACCACCACGTCTCCCGACGTCACCACCGCGCCGACTTCCCGCCCAAATCGCCGAAAGCACCGAAGACGCCCAATCCGCCGCTGAAAGTGGAGCACGAGTAGGACGACGCTCAGCGAACCAGGATCAGCTGAATATCGGCGACGTTGGTGCCGGTGGGGCCGGTTTTGATCAGATCGCCGGTGGCTTCGAAAAAATGATAGGAATCGTTGTTCGCGAGGAATGCGGCTGCGTTCAGGCCGAGGGCTTGCGCGCGCGCGAGCGTTGTTCCGTCCGCGATGGCGCCGGCCGCATCGGTGGGCCCGTCGGTGCCGTCGGTGCCTCCGCTGAGGATCACGACGTCGCGCAATCCTGCGATGTCGAGCGCGGCGGCCAGCGCGAATTCCTGATTGCGGCCGCCCAGTCCTTTGCCGCGAATGGTGACCGTTGTTTCGCCGCCTGAGATCACGCAGGCGGGCGTCTTGAGCGGGCCGGCCGGCGGCGCGAATTTCTTTGGCGATGGCAGCATGAACGCGCGCCACCTGGCGCGCTTCGCCTTCCAGGAACGTAGAGAGCACCGAGGTGTGGAAGCCGAGCCGGCGGGCTTCGAGCGCCGCCGCGTCCACCGCCAGAGCGTTGCTGCCGACGATCACGTTGCGCGTCTTCTCGAAGATTTTGTCGCCGGGCTTGGGCGTTTCTTCGGCAGAGGAATCAGGCGCTCGCGTACCGCGGGCAGCTTGGTTCCGGATGCGATATTTCTCGAAGATCGCGCGCGCATCGGCGAAGGTGGAGCGATCGGGAACCGTGGGCCCGGAGCCGATCACGTCCAGATCGTCGCCGATCACATCGGAAAGAATCAGCGTGAGCAGCGTCGCCGGATAAGCCAGGCGCGCCAGTTGCCCGCCCTTGATCCGCGAGATGTGCTTGCGAACGCAATTGATCTCGTGGATGCTGGCGCCGCAATGCAGCAACAATCGTGTGGTCTTCTGTTTTTCGGCGAGCGTGATGGGGGGCGCGGGAAGCGGCAGCAAAGCCGAGGCTCCGCCCGAAATCAGACAAATGATCAGATCGTCCGGGCCGGCCTGGCTGGCAATTTGCGCGATGCGCCGCGCGCCGGCAACGCCGCGCTGGTCGGGCACCGGATGGCCGCACTCATTGATTCGGATGCGCCGCAGCTTCGCGCCGTGGCCGTCTTTTACGTTGATTTCGCCGCCGCTGATGCGCGCGCCGAGCAATCGCTCTACCGCGCGGGCCATCTGCGCGCTGGCTTTGCCCGCGCCGATCACAAAGATATTCGCGGTAAGGTTCGCGGGTCACATCCTTGCAGATGGCGCAATACGGCCTGATAAGGATCGGCGGCTTTCAATGCTGCTTGAAAAATACGAAGTGCCTGACGGCGCAACGATGCGGCCATCGAGCTAGAAAATGGGGAGCTTCAAAATCTCGGCCACAATCGCTGCCGGATCGTCGGTATCGGCTTCGATGCGATGCTCGGCTTTGGCTGTAAGCGTCGCGGCGATCGTCAAAGAGCCGCTGGAACTTTTCAGGATCGCGCGCCAGCGGCCGATGGGTCTGGCCCTCCACGCGCGCGCAGATGCGCGGGAAAGGACAATCCAGCCAGATGCGTGACGCCGCGCTCTTCGAGCAGCTTGCGATTGGCCGGATCCATAAACGCGCCGCCGCCCAGGGCCATACCATGGGTTTGCCGCACTCCACTTCCCGCACGCGCTTGCGCAGCGCTTCCTGCTCGATCCTGCGGAATTCTTCCTCGCCGCGCGTGTCGAAAATTTCGGCGATGGAAACGCCTTGCGGCTTGCTCGATGTCTTCGTCGATGTCGGCGAAGGACCAGCCGAGCTCGTCCGCCAGCAGGCGGCCCACGGCCGATTTCCCCGACCCCATGAAGCCGACCAGGTAGAGGCCGGGCGTGCGCTTCAGCTTCAGTAGCATTCGTGCAACTAACGTCCGCGTAACGAATGGTCCCACAGCTTCGCGTCACTCTGCAACAAGACGCTGCAACACGACGTGCAACTCGCACGGGCAAGCAGCATAATGGTACACATGCAGGAAGAGCTGTTGCCGCTTTTTCCGCTCCAGGTGGTCCTGTTCCCCAGGACCGCGCTGCCGTTGCACATCTTCGAGGAGCGCTACAAGCAGATGATCGCGGACGTGCAGCGCGGCCACACGGAGTTCGGCGTCGTGCTGGCGGGCGAAAAGGGCATCGTGAATACCGGCTGCACGGCCACGGTGGAAAAAGTCCTCAAGAAATATCCCGACGGCCGCATGGATCTGATCAGCTATGGGCCGCCGGCGTTTTGAAATCATCCTGCTCAACGACGAGAAGCCGTATCTGCGGGGCGCGGTGGAGTATTTCGACGATGACGGCAACCGATCCGATTCCACCGGAAGTGCGCAAGCGTGTGATCGATTCCTACAACGACCTGCGCGCGCTGGACGATTCCGAGCCGGTGCATGAACCGGAACTCAGCGATCCGCAGCTCAGCTTTCAATTGGCGCAAGTGGTGCCCGATCTGGACTTTCGCCAGATTCTGCTGGCCACCCGATCGGAAGCCGACCGGATGCGGCGCCTGGCGGAGTTCTTCCCCAGCTACAATTCGCGGCAGCGCCAGATCCAGCACGCGCGTGCCGTGGCGCCCACCAACGGACACGCCAAGGGGTCCATGGGCGAGTGAGCGGCTTTTCGAACGCGAACGCCAAAACCTGATCGTGGATGCCGACGACACGCTCTGGGAGAACAATATCTATTTCGAGCGCGCGTTCGACGATTTTTGCGATTTTCTCGCGCACTCCACGCTCACGCCGCGACGAAGTGCGCGGGGTGCTGGACGAGATCGAAATCGTCAACAACAAAACGCACGGCTACGGTACGGCGAATTTCGCCCGCAACCTTACCGAGTGCTATCACAAGCTGGTGGAGCGCGAGGTTGAGCGCCGACGATCTGCCGCGCATCATGAGCTTCACCGAGCAGATCCTGCATCATCCCATCGAAATTATTGCGGGCGTGGAGGAGACGCTGGAGTACCTGTCCGAGCGCCACAGCCTGACGCTATTCACCAAGGGCGATCCCGAAGAGCAGAAGCTGAAGCTGGATCGCTCGGGCCTGGCGATTTATTTCGGCCACACCGCCATCGTGAAGGAGAAGGATGCACGCTCTTACGCCAGCGCTGATCCAGCGAGCGCGAGCTTGATCCGGCGCACACTTGGATGATCGGGAATTCGCCCAAGTCCGATGTGAATCCGGCGCTGGAAGCGGGCATTCACGCGGTGTTCGTGCCGCATGAGCGAACCTGGACGCTGGAGCGTGCGGAATTGCGCGAGGGTCCGGGGCGATTACTGAAAATTGCCCGGTTTGAAGAACTGCGGAGAGTATTTTTAGACGCGCCGCGCGCGTCCGCTTTTACGCGAGGTCCGTAAACTTAAAAGGAGTGGTTCGAAATCAAAGCCGCCGGCGAAATCTGCGGAACGGCTTGAGCGAAGTAGTTCTCGTCTGGACAGATTCTTGTAGACGGCGCCTGCGACGCCCGAGGCGATGGGTCCGCTGACTGCGTGTCCGCCCGAGTCAGCAGAACCACCACTACCAGCTTGCGCCCGCCGACTTCGTTGTAGGAACCAAACCAGCCCAGGTGCGTAGGCGTGCGGTTATCGGTGCAGGTGCCGGTTTTGCCGAAAATCGGCTCAGTGGCGCTGAAGCCCGCCCGGCGCGCTGTGCCGTATTCCACGGCGCCCATCATGCCCGGCTTGATATCCGTCAGCCACTGCGCGATGTTCGAGCTGCCGCTTCACCTCGGGAACAAACTGATCGATTTCCTCTTGCGAGGTGGGGTGCTGGAGATAATACAGCGTTCCACCGTTAGCCACCGCGGAGACGATGCCGGTGAGTTCCATGGGCGTCATGGAAAAGCCTTCGCCAAAGCTGGTCATCATTCCGAGCCCATCGGAGGGAGGCGCGGGGGCGATCAATCCGGGCTGCTCTGCCGTCAATATTCAAGCCGGCCTTTTCGCCCAAGCCCGAACATCTGCCCGTACTGCACGATCTTGTCGTATCCAAGCTTCTCGCCCACGGATGCAAAGTATGCGTTGTTGGAATGCGCGATTGCTTCGGTGAGATCCATGGCGTGGCGCCTGGTGGGCCGGGGCGAACTTTCCTGATTGATAATGCCTTCGCTCAATCCCGCCAGCGCCGCAACAATCTTAATGGTGGAACACGGCTCAAACGCTCCCTGATAAGCCAGCTTCTGATTCACCACGGACAGAATCCGTCCGGTGTTCGGATCGGCGACGATCACCGCGCCATTGTGCGGTCCTAGCGCCTGAACGGCCGCCCGGCGAGCGATTAAGTCCTCGCCATCCACCGAGTCACCCTGCGTGGAATCGGCGAAGGTGGGCGTTGCCCAGGGACTGGCGACCTTCCTTCGTCTCACAACGCGCCGGGCTGTAATGAGGCGGGGCGCCGTGATTGCGGCCGGCGTGTAGGATACCTTCTGTAACTTGGCAGCTACGGTGCTGTGAACGATCCGGCGTCGCTTCTTTCGGGTAGTAGTTCCAAAGGCTGATCCAGTCAGGAGTACGACAGAAAGGAAGACGACAACCAGGCGCTGATACATATTATGAATGTGAAAATCCTAGCTCTATAAGATACCCACAAAACCAAGCACCAGCATGTAAATGCAGTCTTGGCCTAGATGCACCACATCAAGCTCTCAGTGCAAACCGTTCCCACATTATGAGTTATCGGCAAACTTTCGTCAAGACTTGAGTTGGCTCCGCCGGCTACTCAAGAGTTTCTGGTATCCAGTGTACCTCAAGCGACAAACTTCTCAATGAGATACGGGCGTGCTGGCGGAGACGACGCCCCGGATCACGGGTGTACAATGGAACCACCGAAACTTAAGACGTACCAGAGACTTGGTACGTAACCCAGAAGTGATCTCGTGATAGTACCGCCGAACTCCGTGTTCACCGCCCGCGAAACCCACGGGCGGGTACTCCGCTCCGGAAACCGACTGATCGCCCATAGCCAGGACGCAGGCTGGCGATCGCTGCACGCCGCGATTCTCGAAGAAGCTCCGTTTCAGGCCGTCGAGCGGCCCATCCGCCATCCTTCGCTGATCTATCATTTGAGCCGGCCCACCCAGGTGACGCGCAAGATTGAAGGCGCCGCGCGGGAGACCGCGCTCATCGGACCGCGCCGCATTTGCCTGACGCCGGGCGAGGCTACCACGCAATGGCAGCACGCGGGGCATCCGGAGATCCTGCAGGTGTACCTGCGGCAATCGGTTTACGAAGCGGCGGTGAGCGAAATCTATGGCTGCGATAGCTCGGGCGCGGAGCTGGTGCCCGCGCTTTGCGATTCTGGATCCGCTGCTGGAACAGCTGGCCATCGCGATCACGAATGCTTTGCGCGACGGCCACGCCTGCGATGGATATAACGACGGCCTCTATATCGACACCATCGCGCAGATGATGGCCGTGCATCTGGCGCGCACGCATTCCTCGCGCTCGCGGCCGGTGCGGATTCTTCCCGCCAAGCCGCTGGCCGGCTGGAAAATGCGGCGCGTGATCGAATTTATCGAGGATAATCTGGAAGGCGATCTGAGCCTGCAGGCCATGGGCGCCGAAGTGGACATCAGCCCGTTATATTTGGCGCGCGCGTTCAAGGCCGCGGTTGGGCAATCGCCGCATCAATACGTGCTGGCGCGGCGCATCGAGCGCGCCAAGGAACTGCTGCGCAATACCGATTTGCCCGTGGTGGACGTGGCGCTGTCGTCGGGCTTTTCGTCGCAGAGCCATTTGTCGCACTGGTTTATCCGGCAGGTGGGGGTTTCGCCGGCGGTGTATCGACGGCAGGCAAGCGCGTAACGCGGATTCGATTAATTTCGATACTGATTGTTAATCCGGATACCGTGCTGGTAGCTTGGTTTCGTGTTCCCGAAGGGCCGGCGACGGCACTAACAAATCTATGAACACAACGGTGCTTTGCTTCTGATACGAGATCGTTGCCGACTGCCATCGGTTTGACGTAAAGTGGCGCATCCGAATGCAATGTCCACATTGCCTTAAACATTTCCATGGGACTTGAACTTACAATACTGTTGCCATAGACGATGGACTGCAGAGCGTTGGCGTGCCGCCAATGAAAAACTGAAGCTCGGTTTCAACCTTCTAATGACCGGGCATTGTCCGGCGTTAGCTCGTGTATGCCTGGCGTCATTCGCTGACCCCGTGAGTGCTATTGCAGGTTCGTTACTCACATTACCCACCTGTAACGAGAATATTTGACGGCTTAGTGTATAGTAAGCTCTGTAGTTACATCTATAAGGATCAAAATGAGTGTTGCGAAATGGTTAATATGTCGCGTGAGCATCGTCTTGACGTTGGTGGCGTGGGGATTTGCAACGAGGATTGCGTTTGCGCAGACGGACGACGCGGTAGCGAGTAGTGTCAAGCTCACGACGCTGGTTAGGTTCACCGGTGCGAATGGCCTAGCCGCTTCCTCACCCCTCATCCAGGCCAGCGATGGCGAGTTCTATGGAACGACCACCTATGGCGGTGCCGGGACCTACTGTGGCGGTATCGGGTGCGGAACGATCTTCAAAATCGCGCCGACCGGCGCACTGACGACGCTTTATAGCTTCCTGTGCTCCGAAAGCGGTTGCCCAAATGGCCAATTCCCCCGTGCAACACTACTTCAGGTCACGAATGGTGATCTCTATGGAACGACTCAATCGGGCGGATCCAATAACGAGGGCACCATCTTCAAAATCACACCGAACGGCGCGCTGACGACGCTTTATAGCTTCTGTGCTCAAAACGGCTGCCCAGATGGCGAACAGCCTTTTGCCGGGCTGGTCGCGACCGCGACCGGCGATCTTTACGGAACGGCTCCTTTGGGCGGCATCACCAGCTCATCATGCCCATCCGGTTGCGGCACTCTGTTCAAAGTCACGCCGAGGGGCGCGCTGACGACGCTCCATAGCTTCTGTTCCCAGGGCGGTTGCGTGGATGGCTTCTACCCGAGCGGACCGCTAATCCAGGCCAAGAATGGTGACCTCTACGGAACAACCATGTTCGGGGGGACACGCAATTCCTCTGGCTATTGCCCATCCGGCTGCGGGACCGTCTTCAAAATCTCTACGACCGGCAAGCTGACGACGCTGTATAGCTTGTGCACCCAAAGCAACTGCACCAACGGCGCAGAGTCATATGGGGGGGTGGTTCAGGCGAACAACGGGGACCTCTACGGAACAACCACTTATGGCGGCATCACCACGTCGCCATTCCCGTTCGGCAGCGGGACAATCTTCAGGATCACCCCGAGCGGCACCCTGACAACGCTTTATAGCTTTTGCTCTGAACAAGGTTTCCAGTGCCCGGACGGCGACGCACCAAATGCCGGGCTGGTCCAGGCCGCCAGTGGTAATTTACTCGGGACAACCTCATACGGCGGGGCCAATGGTTATGGGACGATCTTTAGAATCAAACCTGAAGGCACGCTGACCACACTCTACAACTTCTGCTCCCAAGCCGGGTGTGCGGACGGAGGCAACCCCAACGGGCTGGTCCAGAGCACTAATGGCGAGTTTTATGGGACAACGAGCGGCTTAGGCGGCTACGGCGTGGTCTTCAGCCTGTCCACAGGTCAAGGTCCATTCGTCGAAACACGTCCGACCTTCGGCCAAGCCGGCAAAACGGTCACCATCCTGGGCTACGAGTTGACCGGCGTGACCAGCGTTACATTCAACGGCGAACCCGCAGCCTTCACCATCGACTCCGACCCCGAGATCACGACCACAGTACCCGCCAGCGCGACCACGGGCAAAGTCCGAGTGATCACGCCGAGCCGCACACTTTTGAGCAACGTATCATTCCGGATAGTGCCGTAGAGCTCCTTTCCTGCCTGAGTTCAACCATTCTTGGCAAGTACTTGGGATAACTGGGGGTTGGGACGAGTTCCGGCCAGTTGTCCCCGCTCACTCGGGGCGAAAGCCTGCACGCGCAAGTTATTCTCATTATCCGCACCCACCTGGCTTCGGGGAAGATGCACGTTGCGTCGGCTCCTGTGTTGACCAGCGCCTAATAATTGCCGCAAACATTTCTTTATCGCCCGGTCGACGCCCTCTGCGGCTTTTCCGGCTGATAACATAATGTTCACGATATGAGTACCTCCGTCGCCACACCATCCCCAGCCGCTACCACCCCTCACACCATCAAGTGGGGCTGGCTGGCGGTCGCCATTGCGGTCGGCCTGGGAGTCGCGTTTATGCCGGCGCAGCCGGGCTTAAGCCACATGGGGCAGCTGGTGCTCGCGGTCATCGCCGGCACGGTGGTGTTGTGGGCTACCGACGTTATGAACAACGGCCTCGCCTCCCTGCTCATGATGGGCGTCCTGATGGCGATCGGCGTTGCTCCTTTGACCACCGCTCCGGGGCTATCGCCGCCCGTCAGCGGCGCCCTGTATGGATTCGCCGATGGTGCGTGGTGGACGTTGTTGGTAGTGGTCTACTACGGCTTCGCGATGAAGAAAACCGGGCTCGCCGAACGCATCGCTTACTACATTCTGTCGCTTTTCCCGGGAACGTATAGCGGCGTGCTCTCCGCGTTTTTTCTGATCGGATTGATTTTTTCCCCGCTGATCCCGTCGATGACGGTCCGCACCGCCATCATGGCGCCGATTGCCTGGTCGTTGGTGCAAACCCTGGGACTGAAGGCGCGAAGCCACGGCTCGGCGCTGATCATGATTACGGTGATCGAGATGGCTGTGGTGCCCGGGCTGGCCTTTAAATTGGGGTCGTTGAACGGGCCCGTCGTAATCACCATGTTCGAAAGCAAGCACATCCCGCTGACGGATGGCTACTACATGCAAGTGATGCTCCTGCCCACCCTGATCATGTGCGGATTGATTCTGGTTCTGAATCAACTTCTGCTCAAACCGGAGGAACCGATCCGGGTGTCCAAGGACTTTGCAAAAGGCCGGCTGCGGGCGTTGGGAGGGTTTAAGCGGGCGGAAGCGATCACGGCGTGCGTGGTGTTTACGTCCATCGCATTTTGGGTGACCAACGGCAAGCTGCATCACCTGGCCACCTTCACGGTGGGGATGTTCGGCATGGCGATTCTGTCGCTCACCGGCGTTTTCGAGGACAAGGACATCGGCACCGGCGTCTCCTGGACGCTGCTCTTGTTCTTAGGCGGCATCTTCAGCCTTACCCACATCATTCCGCAATATAAGATCACGGATTGGATGGCCGGCATCATGGCGCCGCGCATTTTGCCTCTGGTTCACAGTCCCATGCTGCTGTTGTTGTTGATGGCCGTTCTCATGCTCGCAATGCGATTTATCGATCCATCCGCTTTTTTTGCGATTCCGCTGTTGTGGACGCCGCTGGTGGATTCTGTTTCGAAGGCCGGAATTCCGCCGCTGGTGTTGGCCGCTCCTTTGCTGTTGATGTCGGCGCCGTTCCTGATGGTGTACATGAATTTCTGGATGGCGATGGGCGAGGGCATGACGGCCAAGCAAGGATTTAGCAAGAGTCAGATGTTTCGGCTGGCGTGGGTGAATGTTGCAGCCGGGTTAGCCGCTACTGCCGCGGGCGTGTTGTATTGGAAAGCTGTGGGAGTGCTGTAGTCGCGGTCGCCCGGCGCGAATCGCGCCTTGAAATCGTCGTCGAGCGGCCGACCGAGCGCGACCCCATCCGCCCGGCGAATCGCTCCGACTCCTGGGCGAAGCACAGCGCGCAGCCGGCGATTAGGATATAGTACGCGGTAACGATTCGCATGAGAACTCCACTATGACCCCAGCCTCAGCGCAAAGTTCCAGCGCAAATCCGCCGTCGGGACGGGCCAAACCCAGCCTGCGCTACGCCTGGTACGTAGTCATCGTCTTAACCGGGCTCTACATGCTGTCCTTCGTGGACCGCACCATCTTGAGCCTGCTGGTGGGTTCCATCAAGCGCGATCTCGGTGTCAGCGACACGCGCATCGGCTTGCTGCAAGGCTTGTCGTTCGCGCTGTTCTACACCATCATGGGTCTGCCGCTCGGCCGTCTGGCGGACACCCGCAGCCGGCGCAATCTGATCGCGGCGGGCGTAGTGGTCTGGAGCCTTTTCACCAGCGCCTGCAGCTTTGCGAAAAGCTTCTGGTCGCTGTTCTTCACCCGCATCGGCGTGGGCGTGGGAGAAGCCGGACTGTCGCCGGCAGCCTACTCGCTGATCTCCGATTATTTTCCGCCGGATCGGCTGGGCGTGGCCATCAGCGTCTATTACATGGGCGTCTTCTTGGGATCCAGCCTGGCGCTGCTGGTGGGCGGAGTGGTGGTCGACACCATGGCGCGCATTCACACCGTTACGCTGCCGTTGCTCGGCACCATCGCGTCCTGGCGCGTGACGTTCCTGATCGTCGGCCTGCCCGGATTGTTATGCGCGCTGCTGGTCTATACCATCAAGGAACCGCTGCGATTGAACATGCTGCGCAGCGCGCAAGGCAATCCCGCGAAACTGAGCTTCGGCCAATCGCTCGGGCAACTGCGGATTCGCTGGCAATCCGTCGGCGGCATTTCGCTCGCCATGGTTTTTCAGTCCATGGCCAACTACGCGCTGGTTTCGTGGGGGCCCACGTATTTTTCGCGCGTGCATGGTTGGACGCCCGGCCAATCCGGCAAAGCTCTAGCGGTGATTCTACTCTTCGCCGGCTGCGGCGGCATGTACACCGGCGGCCGGCTGCAGCGATCGCTGGCAGCGCCGCGGCCTGGACGAAGCGCCGATGCGCGTCATGGTGCTGGGCGCCATCGGATCCATTGTTTTATTGCCCGTCGGAACGCTGCTGAGCGACGTCCGCTGGACGCTGGCGCTGCTGTTTGCGGGCGTTTTCTGCCTGGCCCTGCCCATGGGCATCTCAGCTGCCGCTTTGCAGCGCATCTTCCCCAATCAGGTGCGCGGCGTAGTGTCGGCGCTGTATCTTTTTATATTGAATATCGGCGGCCAGAGCCTGGGCCCGCTGCTGCCGGGCGTATTCAACGATTATTTGTTCCATAACGGAAAAATGATCGGATATTCGCTTTCCATTACCATGGGCGGCGCGGCAGTCCTGATGCTGCTCACGTTACTGGCGTCTTATCGCCACTATCGCGAGCACTATCAAATGATGCTGGCCACTGCGCCATAATGTTCCGGGGACTGGCGACCGGCGGCTGATGCATGCCTGCCCATCCCGCACTGTGCGCTAAAGTTCCTGCATACATCTGCCGAGATTTTACCCGTAGCCGAAAACATATGTGGAGAGTTGCGTTTTGAACGTGCAGGGAAGCCCTGTCAGCCCCGGCACGGCGCCTCTGGATGCGCCGGATTCGCTGAAGCTGCTGGATCATCCAGGCCGCAATCACCAGGAGCTCGAGCAAAAGCTCCGCGATAGCGAGCGCCATTTTCAGAGCTGGTTCCACGACGCTCCGGTAGCCTGTCACGAAGTGGATCGCCACGGCGTGATCCTGTGCGTCAACCAGGCCGAGTGCGACCTCTTCGGATTCTCGGCGGAAGAGATGGTTGGCCACCCCATCTGGGACTTCATGGCGTCCGAGGATCGGGAAAAAACCCGCACCGGTCTGCTGCAGCGCATCGCCGATGAGCAGCCCCTGGTTCCGCTCGAACGTGAATACAAACGCCGCGACGGCAGCTCGGTGATCATGGAGATCCACCAAAAGCGCATCCGCGATGCATTCGGCCAGCCCACCGGCCTGCGCACGTTTCTCCTCGACATCACGCAGCGCAAGCGTGCCGAAATGAAGCTGCTGGAACAGGCCGGCAAACTGGCGCGGTCCAACGCCGAACTGGAGCAGTTCGCCTACGTCGCCTCGCACGATTTGCAGGAGCCGCTGCGCAAGATCCAGGCCTTTGGCGATCGCTTGAAGACCAAGTACGAAGCGGCCTGGGCCCGGAAGGTCTCGATTATCTGACGCGGATGCAAAACGCGGCGGCGCGCATGCAAGTGCTGATTCAGGATCTGCTCAGCCTTTCGCGGGTCGCCAGCAATTCCAAGCCTTTCACCCCGGTGGATCTGAGCGACGCGGTCCAGACGGTTGTCTCCGATCTCGAAATGCGCATCAACGACGCGGGCGGACGCGTCGACATCGGCTCTTTGCCGGTAATCTTCGGTGATCGCGGGCAGATGGCGCAGCTTTTCCAGAACCTCATCGGAAACGGACTGAAGTTCCGGAAACCGGGCGAAACCCCGGTAGTCAAGATCGAGAGCCAGGTTCAAACGCTCCCAAGCGGCGCGGCCGGCTGGCAGATCACGGTCCAAGACAACGGCATCGGCTTCGACGAAAAATATCGCGACCGCATCTTTCAAATATTCCAGCGCCTGCATGGGCGCACCGAGTACGAAGGAACCGGGATTGGCCTCGCCATCTGCCGCAAGATTGTGGACCGGCACGGCGGCTCCATCCTGGCCAGTAGTTCGCCCGGAGCGGGCGCCAGGTTCATCATCACGCTGCCAGGCGAGCGGCCCCCAGGAGACAAACAAAATGAATAGATTCGGAAAGCCCATCACGATCCTCTACGCCGACGACGACGCCGAAGATCGCATGCTGGTGAAGGATGCCTGGGAAGAAAACCGGCTGGCCAACGAGCTGCACTTTGTCGAGGATGGCGAAGAGCTGCTGGATTATCTGCGGCGCAAAGGCAAATACGCTCATCTGAGCGGCGAACCTCTGCCAGGGATGATTCTGCTGGATCTCAACATGCCGAAGAAGGATGGCCGCGAGGCACTGCAAGAGATCAAGGCCGACCCGCGCTTGCGCTCCATTCCAGTAGTGGTGCTCACCACCTCGAAGGCCGAAGAAGACATCCTGCGCGCCTACGATCTGGGCGTCAATTCGTTCATCTTAAAGCCGGTGACCTTCGAGTCGCTGGTGGATATCACCCGGACTTTGAGCAAGTATTGGTTCGAAGTCGTCGAGCTGCCGTCGAGCAGCCCCCAGGATGAGGCCGCCTAGAGACCCACCAGTCCCCGACCCGGACCCACGAGCGCTCAGAGTTCTCATCGCCGACGATGATGAGGACGACTACGTCCTCACGCGCGATCTGCTGCTGCGCATCGGACGGCCGCGCTTCCAACTGGACTGGACGCCATCGTATGAAGGCGCGCTCCAGGCCATCGAGCGCAACGAGCACGACGTCTACTTATTCGACTATCATCTGGGGCACGCCGACGGTTTGCAATTGCTGCGCGAAGCGCTGGCGCGCGGTTGCAAGGCGCCCATTATCCTGCTGACCGGCAACGATAACTGGGAGACCGATGTGGAAGCGATGAAGGCCGGCGCCGCCGATTATCTGGTGAAGGGACACCTGGACGCCCGCCTGCTGGAGCGTTCCATTCGCTATGCGCTGGAGCGCACACGCGCCCAGGCGGAGCTGCTCGAGTACGCCCACGACATCGAGCGCAAGAATCGCGACCTGGCGCAGGCCGTGAAAGTTTCACAGGAAGCCACCAAGCTGAAGAGCCAGTTCCTGGCCAACGTGAGCCACGAAATCCGAACGCCGATGAACGGCGTGCTGGGGATGACGGAGCTGCTGCTCGATACCGCTCTGACAGAGGAACAGCGCGACTACGCCGACACCGCGTTTCGCTCGGCCGAAGCGCTGCTCGAAATCATCGACAGTATTTTGGATTTATCGAAGATGGAAGCCGGCAAGCTGCAACTGGAGGTGGTGGACTTCAGCCCGGCCGAGGTGCTGCAGGAGGTTCTGAAGCTGGTCTCCGGACGCGCCCGCGGCAAAGGCCTGGCGGTGAGCGCGGCCGTTTCTGAAGAAGCGCGGGGAGTATTGCGGGGCGATCCGGCGCGGCTGCGGCAGGTGCTGCTCAACCTGGTATCGAACGCGATCAAGTTCACCGAGCGCGGGGAAGTGACGGTGCGGGTGAGCGTGGCGGAAGCTTCTGAACATGGGGTGCGCCTTTTGTTTGAAGTGCTGGACACCGGCATTGGCCTCGCGCCGGATGCGGTGGCGCGCTTGTTTCAGCCCTTTGTGCAGGCCGATGGTTCCATCACGCGCAAATACGGCGGCACTGGCCTGGGCCTGGCCATTTCGAAGCAACTCATCGAAATGATGGGCGGCCGCGTGGGCGTGGAGAGCGAGCCGGACAAAGGCTCCCGGTTCTGGTTCACGGCGCGGTTTCATGCCGCAGCGTCTCTGCCACAGCCGCAAGAGTCGTCGCAATCATCATCCGGGCAGCAGGTCGGGGCGCAATAGCTTAGGCCGCTCATACTGCATCCCTTTTGTCCGATTAGAGGAAGCAGGCCTAGCCATGCAACCAGCCTCTAAAAATCGGCCCTCGAAACCAACCGGCCAAGTCACGCTAGAAGATTGCCTGTTGATTCTGTTGCGCGGAATTCAGAACCATTCGGTCATTGCCGACGGCTCCGACGGGCAGGAGTTTCGGGCCGAACTGGCCGCCCTGGAAAGCCAGTTTCCAGGGAAAAGAGAACGCCCACCAGTTGGTGGATACCGCGGTCGAAATCCTGGACAAATATGGCACGCAGACCAATCAGGTAATTGCGCGGCAGAAATCGGACCTGGTCACGGCCGCTGCCCAGTTGTCCGAAGCGGTTAAGACGCTGCCGGAAATGCAGCGGTCCGCCGAGCGCCTCAGCAAGCTGGAACAGCAAATCAACGAGATCTCGGCGGACGACGACCTGGATTCGGTGAAAGCGCGTTTGTGCGCGGGCGTTGCCGCCGCGCGCGCCGAAGCCCTCCAGGAGGGCCACAAAATCAGCGAGCTGTTCTCCGGTGTCGCCGGCAAGCTGGACATCGCTCCAGTCCGAGGCCCAGACCAGGTTGGGAACCAGGATGCCGGCGAAACACCGCGTGTGGCTGGTACGGTTTATGCGCCGGATCCCTTGACGGGTTTGCCCTCGCGCGCCTATGCCGAAGCTGAATTGGCGCGCGCGCACGGCCAGTCTTCCGATTGCTATGTCGGCGCTCTTCGTGGTGAAACGTCTCGCGCTGATCAACGCGAAATTCGGCTACTCGCGGGGCGATCAGGTGCTCCTGAAAGTAGTGCTCCACCTGGCGCAGTCGCTGCCGGAATTCAACAGCCTCATTCGCTGGGCGCCCTGCGCGTTCCTTACTGTCGCCCCTCCCAAGACCACCTACAAGGAATTGCGCGGGAAAGTGCAGCTCATCGAACTCACGCGCATGACGCCGACGCTGGAATGGGAAGGCCGCAGCGCCATGGTGCCGGTGGCTATCGACTGCCGAATCGTATCGGTGAAAGATTTCGGAACACCCTATCCGAACTGTTCCTGCGGCTGGATACCTTGGCCGCCGAGGCGCTTAGCGCAACATGAAGCGCTCACGTGCAGACCCACTCGGCGATCCCACCGCCGCGAGGTTTGGCGCCGGCTTCATGAAAAACATCAGCGGAATCAGCGCCACGCACAACCACGCCAGCAGACGGAACACATCCACGTAAGCCACCATCGAAGATTGCCGCAACAGCTCGCTATAAAGCAGCGCCTGCGCCTGTTGCGCCGCTTGCGGAGGACTGGAGCCAGCCGCCTGCAGCGCGCCCTGCAACTGGTGCAGCCTGCTGGCATACAGCGGACTGATCACCGATACATGGCCGGCCAGGCTGATTTGCGAAACCTGCGCCATGTGGCCTTGCGCGGCGGCCACCAGCGAGATTCCCACGCTTCCTCCCAGATTGCGCGTCAGATTGATCAGTCCCGTGGCGTTATTGGTTTTCTCGCGCGGCACATAAGCGAACGCCATCACATTGATGGGCACGAAGAGGAACGGCATGCCCGGCGCGCGAAATGGTCCAGGTGGCGACGAAAGTCCAGAAGCCGGCTTGGAGACTCAACTCGAGAAAGCCGGAGCATTCCCGCACCCAGCACCATGAAACCGAAGACGACCAGCCAGCGCGGTTGGTACTTGCTCAGCAGGCGGCCGACCAGCGGCATGACGAAAAGAGTAACCAATCCGCCGGGCGATAGAACCAGGCCGGCCCATTCGGCGGTGTAGCCCATTTGCGTTTGCAGCAGAATGGGAAGCAGAACCGTGGTGCCATACATCACCACGCCCATGGCGAACATCATGAACGTGGCCATGCTGTAGTTGCGCTGCGTGAACAGGCGGAGATCCACCAGCGGCTCGGCCTGGCGCAGTTCCCACAGGATCATGCCGGCCAGGCCGAGAACCCCGATCACGCCGCACATCACGATGAAGCGCGATTCGAACCAGTCGTCCGTCTGCCCCTTGTCCAGCATCACTTGAATAAAGCCGAGGCCGACGCTGAGCAGACCCAAGCCGATGAAATCGATCTTCAGCCCCTGTTGGAAGGTCTTGCGGATCATGTACGGCGGATCTTCCACCAGCGCCATGGTCATCAGGATGGCCACCACTCCCACCGGCACATTGATGAAGAAGATCCAGCGCCACGAAAAGCTGTCGGTGATCCAGCCGCCCAGCGTAGGACCGATGATGGGCGCCACCACCACGCCCATGCCATACACCGCCATCGCCATCCCCTGCTTCTTGCGCGAGAAGCTTTCCACCAGAATGGCTTGCGAGATGGGCTGAAGTCCGCCGCCGCCGGCGCCTTGCAGGATGCGAAAGAAAATGAGCAGAGGAAGATTGGGCGCCAGGCCGCACAGGAACGAGCTGAGGGTGAAGATGATCACGCAGCCAATGAACAGCCGCTTGCGCCCGAACATCATCGACAGCCAGCCGGTGAGCGGCAGCACGATGGCGTTGGAAATCAGGTAAGAAGTAAGAACCCAGGTGCTTTCATCGACGGTGGCCGAGAGGCTGCCCGCGATGTGCGGGAGCGAAACGTTGGCGATGCTGGTGTCCAGCACCTCCATGAACGTCGCAAGCATCACGGTGGCGGCGATCAGCCAGGGGCTGACGCTGGGAGTCCAGGGGATGGGCGGATTGGCGGCGGGCGCGTCGACTGCAGCCACGCGAGCCGGCTAGCTCCTTTCCTGTCTGGCCGAATCCGGAGTCGTGGTGAGGGTGCGAATCAAGAAGAAACCTACGGACTCATTGTAGCTGGCTAGGGGCGGTTGGATGCGCGGAGGCGCAAGAATTTGGTTGTCACCCGCGCGCTGCTGAGGCGCGTGATCCGGACAATTTGCGCCGGCAGCGGCCACATAGACCGAAAGCCTGCGGAGAACTGACTTGCAGCCGAGCGGCGGAAGCAGCAGGAACGCGGCGCGAAGTAAACCCGAACGATTCACAACTTTCCTCATCGTCCGCGGATTCTTGTATGGCAATTCAATCGCGTGTTCTCAAAAACGCAGCGGCGCAACCGATGAGCAATGTGAGAGGCGATGCGCCTTCGTTTGATGCTCGGGATCTGCGCGACTCTGCCGGCGGCAGGAAAAGTATCCGCACCGATCAACGCCGCATATCGCGTCCAGGCTGCGTTTCTGTTCAACTGGGCCAAATTTTTCGAATGGCCTCCGGATGCCTGGTCTGGCCCCGGCGATCCCATTACGCTTTGCCGTCGCCTGATCCAGGCCCCGGCCGCCGCAATTCGCCGAATCCTTTTTACCAGCGACTCCCAGAGCGGGCGCATTCTCACGATCCGGTGCGCGGTGCGCGGACGCGGCGTGCTGACAATCGGTGAAAGCCCCAGGCTCGCGGATCGGGGCGTGGTCATCAATTTCCCAATCGATAGCGGACACGTGCGTTGTAAGACCAACCCGGCGGCGGCCGATGAACAGACGCTGACCATTCGATCCAAGCTGCCGGGCCTGGCGGAGGGTCCTACGGAAGTAGCATGAGAACGGTCAGCCGTTATCGAAATCTGCCCGTCAAGCGCAAGCTGCTTCTGATCATTATGGCCACCGTCGGCGCCGCGCTGACCCTCGCGCTCGGGGCCAATCTTGTTTTCGCCGATTTCGTGCTGCGCAGCGACATCATGACGGATCTGGAGATTCTGGCCGAAGTGGTCGGCTCCAACAGTGCTGCCCTGCTCAAGTCGCATGACGCATCCGCCACGACCGAAGTTCTCTCTGCGCTTCGGGCCAAGCGGCACATCACCACCGCGGCTCTCCTCACCAGCGACGGGCAAGTTTTCGCGCAATACCAGCGCGATCCCGGCTCGCCGAGACCGGCGCCGGCGTTTCATCGTGAAGGAGCCTGGGTGGAAAATGACCGGCTCATTGTCTATCGCGTGGTCACTCTCAGGGGCCAGATCGAAGGCGTCGTTTACGTCGAATCCGACTCGGGTGAGGTGCATGCACGGCTGTTGCGCATCTTTTCGTTGATGCTGATGATTCTGCTGGTCACCATGGCGCTGGCGCTGATTATGTCCGCGCGCGTCCAGCGGGTCATTTCTGAGCCTATCGCGCACCTGGTGTCAACCGCGCGCAAGATTTCAAGCGAAAAGGATTACACGGTCCGCGCGGAAAAGCGCGCCGACGACGATCTGGGTGAGCTCATCGAGACCTTCAACACCATGCTTTCCGAGATCGAGTCGCGCGATGCGGCGCTGCTTCGCAATCGCGATCATCTCGAGCACGAAGTGGCCGTCCGCACCGAGGAACTGGCGCAGGCCAGGGATCGCGCCGAAGCCGCCAACCGCGCCAAGAGCGAATTTGTGGCCAATATGAGCCACGAAATCCGCACGCCCATGAACGGCGTCTTGGGAATGACCGAGCTGATACTGGATACCGAGTTGACGGCGGAGCAGCGCGAGTGCCTGGACATCGTCAAGCTGTCGGCCGATTCGTTGCTGACGGTGATCGACGATATTCTGGATTTTTCCAAGATCGAGGCCGGAAAGATGACGCTCGATCCGATGCGCTTTAACGTGCGCGATTGCCTGGAGCAAGCTGTTCGGGCGCTGGCGTTGAAGGCGCACTCCAAAGGGCTCGAGCTGTTGTTGGAAGTGCATCCGGATGTCCCGGCCTGCGTCGTCGGCGATGCGACCCGCCTGCGGCAGATCATCACCAATCTGGTGGGCAACGCCATCAAGTTTACCGACGATGGAGAAGTAGCGGTCAGCGCCGGTGTGGATAGCAAGATCGGAGAGCGGATACGCATGCGATTTGAAGTTCGCGATACCGGGATCGGCATTCCCGCGGAGAATCACGCCCTGATCTTTGAAGCGTTCGCGCAGGCCGACGGCTCAACCACGCGCAAGTTCGGAGGCACCGGCCTTGGGCTTACCATCTCCGCGCGCCTGGTGAAGCTGATGGAAGGCGAAATTCAAGTGCAAAGCGTTCCGGGGCACGGAAGCTGTTTTCAATTCACGAGCCTGCTTCAGTCTCGCTGGTGTGGCCGAGCCGCCGGATGCGCCGAACGGGTCGATCGAAGGGATGCGCGTCTTGATTGTGGACGACAACGCTACCAGCCGGCGCGTACTGGCAGACCTGCTGGCGCGCTGGAACATGCAGCCAGCGGCGCTCGAAAATGGCTGGGAGGCGCTGGCGTTGCTGCGCCGCGAGGCCAAAAGTTCGCCGTTTTCTCTGGTCCTGACCGATGCGCACATGCCCGGTATGGACGGCTTCGAGTTCGCACAGCAGATCCGGAACGCTCCGGGTCTAACCGGCGCTGTAATGATGATGCTTACCTCGAACGAGCGCGCCGAAGATATTCAGCGCTGCCGGACGCTGGGGATTTCCGTATATCTGACTAAGCCGGTGCGGCGCGCGGAGCTGCGGTCCGCCATTTCGGCGGCGCTTGCGCGGCACCCCATCGCCACGCCGAACGGTCAGGGCTCCGATGTTGCGGCGCTCGCTTCCGCGCTCCGCGAACCCCACGCCGCCATGCGTATTCTTCTCGCCGAGGACAACGTGGTGAATCAGCGCGTGGTTCAGCGCGTTCTTGAAAAGTCGGGTCATTCGGCGGTGCTGGCACACAATGGAATGGAAGCGGTCGAGAAATTCTATGGGGAAAAGTTCGATCTTAGTCCTGATGGACGTGCAGATGCCCGAAATGAGCGGCTTCGAGGCGACCGCGAAAATCCGGGAAACCGAAGGGGCCTGTCGCACGCCGATCATCGCGCTCACCGCGCATGCCATGGACGGAGATCGCGAGCGGTGCCTCGACGCCGGGATGGACGATTATCTCGCTAAGCCGATCCACGCTTCCACGCTGATCGCAATGATCGAAAAATACAGGGCTGCGCGCGACGCCGTCGCACAGGGCTAAAGGGAAGCGCGGCGCGGATTCATGCGAACCGCGTTCCGGGAGATTACTCTGTGATGTCGCTTTCACGACCCTCGGTGTAGCGCTTGCGCTGACTTGACCGGCGGTTCACGGGAGTAATCTCCCATAATTAGACTTCGGGACAAGTTCCCGATCAAGCTTCTCCCAATGTGAGTGATTCCTAATCGAAACGGCAGGAGGGCGGCCGGTGACGACGACGGCTCAGTGCGTTTTTGTCACTTGCGGCCTAAGCAGATAGAATATGGACACTATCAGGGAGCCGATCGACTTTATGGCCAAGAACAATGTGGCGGCGGGTAGCCCCAAGCCTGGCGACAAGAAAGCTCTTGATTTAGCGCTGAAGGACTTGGCGGAGAAAAGGCGTACGAATAATATAGCTTTGGTTAGTATTGGGGTCACCTTCGTCATTGCCGTGGTCTCGCTTGTTTGGAACTCCGTGATTCAGAAGCAGGCCACCCATACATCTGAGGTGCTTGAAACTACCAGGGTTGAGAACGATGATGTTGTCACCAATACCAACAATTTTGCACATCCGTGGGCCCCATGGATAGATACGGTGTCGCCCATAACGATCCATCTTGGTGTCGGGCGCGACGTTGCGTTTGCGCGGTCATTTCGAAAGCCGCCTCATATCACGCTCGCATTGAGAGGGCTTGATTTTCCGGATATGGCGACTGTCCTGACGAAATTGGGTTTCTCGCCAAAAGGCGCTGAATTGGAGAGAATCCATCATATTCATATTACAAGCGAGGTAAGCGACGTCACGGCGAATAGTTTCAAGCTTCTAGTCGGCATCGGGCTGCCGACTGAGGCGGCCAAGTTTCTTCAACGGCATCTACAGAGCTCTGAAGCGGTTGATAGAGACATCGTTGCTGATATGAGGACTGCCAGGATGCTTGAAAACCACGACAAACTGACCTCGGATGAGATTTGGATGACTAACTTTTACACGACAGTCGGTACGTTTCAAGTTACATGGGTTGCCCAAGCGGAGGAAGACCTTCCCAAGCACTAGACAAAGTTCCGACGGTCCCGCGCTCTCGCCTTCGAGATAGGTGATTCAGTGTTTCGGAATTCCGGGCTCAGTCTGCCCCGAAACGGCGTTGTAGGAGATAACTCCTGTGATGTCGGATACTCGGAGAATGGTCACCTTCCTGAGCCCACGTCCGGCCATCAATCCGGTAAAAGTCGCCTTCGCGTCACTTTGACGTACAACGGCCTTCCTCGAACCAGCGTTTCCCGGGGTTGCGTTCTCACCCCCGCCGTTATCAGCAATCCTGATCCGGTATATCACCTCCAGAATCTGGTCATTACTCACGACTGATGATATCGTTCGGGTACCTAGTAACGCAGGGTCGGGCTTTGGCCCGTTTGGCTTTGACGCCAGTAACAGGGGGATCTGATCGTGACAAGTTTGAAGAACCGTGCTGTTCTGTTTTTTGCCGCTGTGTTTCTCGCGGCTCTAGGATCCATACAACTCTTTGGGCAGGCGGTTGGGACCGCCTCCATCTCGGGACGTATCACAGACGCCTCCAACGCCGCCGTTCCAGCCGCAACGGTGGTCGTCAAGAATACCGGCACCTCCGCTTCTCAGACCACCGTCACCGACGACCAGGGGCGCTACACCGTACCGGATCTCGCGGTCGGTTCTTACGAAATCGACGTTTCCAAGACGGGCTTTCAAAATTCGGTGCGTACCGGCGTCACCTTGAGTGTCGGCAGCGCGCCCGTGATCGATATCCCGCTGTCCGTCGGGCAGTCCACCCAAACGGTGACGGTATCGGCGGAAGCATCGCAGGTGGAAACTACTACCGCGGCGGTTTCTTCGCTGGTGAACCAGACCCAAATGCGGGAACTGCCCCTCAATGGCCGTAACTTTGAGCAACTGATTCTGCTCGCTCCCGGCGTGTCCACTTATCCCGCGGGCGGAAGCTCCGCGCTCACCTCGGTGGCCAACGCGTATTCCATCGCCGGCACGCGCCCGGAAGGATACGCCAACACATTGGATGGCGAAGATGTTTTGAATTGGTGGCAGCGGAATGCCGGCGGCGACGTGACCGGTACTTCTCTGGGCATCGACAGCATCACCGAATTCCAAACCCTGACCGGCACCTTTGGAGCCGAGTATGGCGGCAACGGCGGCGCGATTATCGCTGTCACTAAATCGGGCACCAACGAGTTTCACGGATCGGTATACGAGTTCTTCCGCAACAGCGATCTGGATTCCCGCGGCTTCTTCGACGCCGGCTCGCCGCCTCCTTTCCGCCGCAACCAGTTCGGCGGAACTATGGGCGGACCCATCAAAAAGAACAAAGTATTCTTCTTCGTCAATTATGAAGGAATCCGGCAGGTGCTGGACACTACCTACGTCAACTTTGTTCCCAGCGCGACGCTGCGCCAGGGGATTTACAACGGCACGCCCTACACCGTGAATTCGGCCTCGGCAGCCATGCTGGCGCTGTACCCGCAAGCGAATGCTCCCGACAACGCCAACGTCGGCATATACAAATTCGTCGGTCCGCAGATTACGCCGGAGGATTTCGGCGTGGCGCGCATCGATTACAACATCTCGGACAAGGACTCTCTCTTTGGCCGTTATCAGGCCGATTTTGGAACGCGAACCACGTACGCCGGCTTGGGGCTCTGGCCCACCTACGATCTGACGCACAATCAATTCCTGACTGTCGGCGAGCATCACATTTTCTCGCCTACGCTCATCAATGAGTTCGACGTTTCTTACTCCCGGCCGGTGACCAACGAAACGCAGCCCACCGAGCACGCTCCGCTCCAGATCTTCACGCCGGCCCGAGAAGATGTTTACGTCAGCCTGCCCATCGGTCTCACGCCGCTCGGCGCGTCGTTCATCAATCCGTTCCAGTACATCCAAAATAAGTTCACCGAGCGGGACGATCTGAAATGGATCCGCGGCGCGCATACCATCAGCATAGGCGGAACCTTCCGGCGCGAGCAGCTCAATCCATACGCCTACACGTATTGGAACGGATTCTATCTCTTCACCAGCATCCCGAACTTCTTCTCCGGCCTGCCTGGTTCGTTCACCGGGGCGCCCAACGGCGGAACGAACACCAATCGCGCCGAGCGCGATATCCGCCTCACGCCGTACATTCAGGACGACTGGAAGGTCAGCAACCGGCTGACGCTGAACATCGGGCTGCGCTACGACTGGGAATCGAATCCTATCGAGATTCACAATAATTTCTACAATGCCGTGGGCCCGCCCTTCGGAACCGGATTCCAGAACGTGTCGCATGCGTTTGTAAGCAATCCGTCGAATAAGAATTTCGATCCTCGGGTCGGACTGGCGTGGGACGTTTTCGGCGATCACAAAACGGCGGTTCGCGCCGGCTTCGGCATCTACCATGACACTTTCCAGACCTACACATTCTCGTCCGCGTATCTGACCAATCCTCCGTATTTGACGGAGAACCAGGTTTTCACCAACGGCGATCCGAACTGGCCAACGCCTTTCGTCGGCGGTGGCACTCCTCTTCTGAGCAACACCAACGGGACCTACTACGGCATCCACACCACGCCGTACAGCCTGGAATACACGCTGAGCGTCCAGCGCCAATTGCCGGACAACACGCTCTTGACTGTGGGTTATCAAGGCACGCGCGGCGTTCACCTGCTGGCGTTCCACGATTTCAACGCGCCAGTTCCGACCGTCACCAACGGCGTGTACGACTTCGTTCACGCGAATTCATCCGGCGCCCTGGTAGCCAATGCTTCGCCCGATCCCAATTTCGGCTCGTTGGACATGCTGGATACCACCAGCTACTCGGCCTACAACGCGCTGCAGGTGGGACTGTCGCACCGGGCGTCTTCCAATCTGGTGTACCAATTCTCGTATACGTATTCCCATTGCATCGATAACTCGTTTGCGTATGCCGGCCTGGGCGGCAACAACGTAACCTCCGCCAATACCAACCCATACGACTGGGCCGTGGACAAAGGCAACTGCAGCTTCGATCTTCGCCACAACATCTCCGCCAACGTGGTCTACCTGCTTCCGTTCAAGGGTAATCGCCTGGTGGAAGGCTGGCAGATTACGGGAATCGAGACTTGGCATACGGGTGTTCCGTTCTCGCTGGGAGAAGGCACTCAGCCGTATCTGAACAACAACTTCGATACGCCCCGGCCGAATTACGTGTACGGCTGCAACGTCTACGCCGGTCAGAACGTTCACCAATGGTATAACCCGGCCTGCTTCACGCCTTCCGCTTATGGCACTCTTGGTGATCTTGGACGGAATACCCTTATCGGGCCGGGCTACGTGGAAACCGATTTGGGCGTGATGAAGGAGACCAGGATCACCGAACGGGTCAGCGTTCAGTTCCGCGCCGAGTTGTTCAATCTATTCAATCACCCCAATTTCAACTATCCGGTGGCGGGCGCGTTCACCGCCGGGTCGGCTGCCACCGGTTACCAGGGAGTGCCGGTCTCCACCGCCGGCCAGATTACGTCCCTGGTTGGAAGCGGCGGACTCAGCAACGTGGCGCGGCAAACGCAGTTCAGCTTGAAGTTGTTATTTTAAGGCCTACCGGCCGACCAGGTGGCCCGGCGCTTTGTTGTTCTCTTCGCAGATGTACTCGATCAGGTCGCCTTCCGGCACCAGGTGAATTTTGGCCGAGACGGTCCAGGGCTTGGCGTAGGCTTTCGGATCGTCGATGGTGTACTGAAGGTCCATATGCCCAATGTCGCGGCGCGTAAAGCGCTCGGTGAGATGCATCGCTTCGGTGGCGGGATGACCGCTCATGTCGAGCCAGGTTTTACCATTGAAACCTGCGGTTTCCACCACCAGCGTGTCGCCGTCCCAATGCCCAACCGAGTAGCCTTGCCAGGTGGGATTGGGATCCTCAGGCAGGGACCGGCCATCGGTGAAGATCTGGCGATAAATGGTGCGGGATTCGTAAAGGAACACGATCAAATCGGGCGTTTGCACAATTTTGTAGGGCGCCGGAACGTCGTCCTTTTCGGGCATGCCGGAGGGCAGGCACTGCGCGCCCGGATGATCCTTGCCGTTAGTAGCTTTGCGCTGGTTGTAGAGAGCTTCCGCCCAAGGAAGCATCTGGACGTCGCCCGGTTTCAGATCCGCCGCAAGGTTGATGAGCAGTTTGGGAGGACCAGGGTCCGATTCGGCGTACATCTCCCAAACCCCGGAAAGGTCGGGAGTGCCTTTGGGGGTGCGCGGGAACCGGAGCGTTCAGGTTGACCTTGCCGTCGGCGGTGCGCGGCAGTTTCTGGGAGGCCACCTGAGGCCACTGGGCTTGTGCAAGCGCGGCGGACGCGAATAGGGCGAATGCGAGCAGGGAGCTACGCGGCATGGATGGACTCTCCGTCCTCGCCAGTATACATCGAGTTCCGCGGAATGAAGGGGCATGGTTTGAAAAGCCGGAAGGTTGGTCGGTGTGGAACGCCGCGGTGCTGGTGGCCAATCCGGTTGGCTGGAAGACTGGTCTGCGTGGAGCGCGGGTCAGTCGGCGAGTGATCCGGCGGACTGGAGATTGGTCGGCACGGAACGCGGCACGGCGGGCCGCCGATTCGGAGGGCTGGAAGACGACTGGGCTCATCCCGGCGGACGCTTGGCGAAAGATCAATGATTGTGGTTTTGTACATGGGAGGGCGGGTATGAAGAGAAAAATCGCGTTGAGTGCCGCGGTTTTTTTGGTAGTGGCGCTACTTAGTTCGCCGGCTGTTGCGGCGGAGAGTGCAACAGAACGGGAAGTTCACGATCGCGCTCAGATTGAAAAGTTGATGTGGCAGTACGTTCGAGCATTGGACACGGGAAATGCCGATGCTTACGCGGCCGCGTTCACACCGGACGGACAGTTCGGCAGCGGCGCCAATGCCGTCCAGGGACGGGATGCGCTCAAGAAGATGATAAACGATTTTCGGCAGCGCAGCGCGGAAAATGAATCCAAGACTGGAGAGAAACGGCCGCCGATGTATCATGTAATCGCCAACAGCTATCTGGAATTTCTCGACAAGGATCACGCGCGGTTGGAGGCTTATTGGATGACCTTCGTCGCGGCCGGCGGCCCGAAGGTGCCGTCGCGGATAGCCGGCGCCGGACGGGAAGTGGATGAGCTGGTTCGGTTGAACGGGCAGTGGCTGATCAAGACGCGTGACGTTGCGCCCACGGACTAAGCCTTGCGGGCGCGTGATTACCGGGCGGTAGCTAGCATTGCTGACGTGGCGTCCGCAACGCGGCTGAACTGGTCCGGCGCGATATCGGAGAGGTTGGCTACGACCGACCGGTTGACGGTGACCAGGAACGTATTGGCGACGGCGGGGTTCAGGTTATAAACACGTACGGCAGCATCCTTCGGTCCCTTCCTGAAGTAGGTCAAAGGAATTTCGAGATGGTTGGTGCGGTTCAGATCCTCCAGCCATGGCTTGGAGCTTTCGCCGGCGATGATCATCGCAACCGCTTTGAAGCCGCGGGATTTGTTTTTCAGATACAGATCATTGAGCTGGATGATCTCTTTCGCGGTAGCGTCGGAAGTGTCCCGGAAAAACGCGAGGACGTCCGGCGCCTTGTCGTAATCGCAAACGTAACAGACCAGCGTTCCTTTATATGGCCCGGTGACATCGGAGACGGGAATCGACATGGTAGTGGCGCCGACCGCGGGACCGGAGACAATATCGGCCGCCGGCGCGATTGCGACGAACAGGACCGGGCAGAGGATCGCCAACTGGGAGATTCTTATCATTTCGCCGCCTTCTCGTCGTCCTTGCTCACGGTTTGGTATTTCAGATCCAGCCACTTGAACCAGCCGCCCTTCAGGACCTTCACCTTGCGATAACCAAGCAGGCTGAGCTGGCGCGCCATGTCGCTGGAGTCTTCGTCATCTTTGCAGGCGCAATAGAGGACCAGCGTTTTTTCACGAGACAGTTCCGACGGCGCGGTCAGGGTCTTGGTGTAGGGCAGGTTCACGGCGCCGGGGATATGCTCCTCTTCCCAGATGGGAGGCGCGGCGGTGTCGACAATCACGACGTCCTTGGCATGCTGGTCGATGTCCTGCTTCAACTCCTGCGGCGACATGAAATCGGGGACGTAGACATAACCCTCGACGCATTCGCCGTCGACGAAGGCTCCCTTGCAGTCCTGGGCAAAAGCGGAGGCGGGAGCAAACAGCGGGAGCAGCAAGACCGGGGCGAGAAGTGCGTAGGATAGATTCAGCCTCATGGAACCTCCTGTATTTATTAAAACAGCTATTGAAGCAGCGCGGTAATTTCGCGCTCTACCTGGGCCTTGGCGGTGAGGCCGTCATGCCGGTCGCAGATGCTGCCATCGCGCGCGATGACGAAAGAGGTCGGGAGCGGGAGTTCACCAAAAGACGGCTTGAGGTCGTCCTCGCGCCCGGCGCCCACCAGAACCGGATAGTTCATTTTGATTTGAGCGGCGTAGCGTTTCACATCCGCGATATCCTCGGCGTCGTCCATCGCAACGCCGACCACCACCAGGCCGCGCGATTTATACGTGTTGTACAGCTCGATGAAGCCGGGAATCTCCTTGCGGCAGGGCGGGCACCAGGTTGCCCAAAAGTCCAGCAGGATCACCTTGCCCTTGTAATCGGACAAGGTGACGGATTTGCCTTGGATGTCTTTGAAGGTCAAGCCGAGGTTCGCCGTTTTGGCATGGGCGCTGCAAGCTGCTGGGTCCGCTGCGTCGGATGGCGCGGGCAGCAACGCGATGCCCATGAACAGCGCTATGCCGATGGCTGTGCGCATCGAGTTCTTATTTCCAGTCGTCAACTTTGATGCTCTTGGTGTAAGAACACTCATTCACGCTCCACCGGATGTTGCCGCTTCCGCCGACCACCACTACATTGACATTGGTGAGATACGGAATGGGGGCATCCCCCGGCAGTTTCAACCACGAGGCATACGGCTCCACTCCGGAGCGGGCCAGGCCCAGCTTATAGTTGATGACTTCCTGGTCCAGCCAATAGTGGTCCTTGGGAATGGTGACGTTGTCTTTCACCCACTTGATCAGCTTTTCCTTGGTGTCGAAGCCGAAGCGCAGCAAGGGGGGCGTCACGGACGGATCGATCAGCAGCAGCTTGCCGCCGCGCTGGGGAGAACCGAGGGCGCCGATAAACCGCTTCAGCGTGTATTGCCAATCCTCGTCCTGCAAGACCATCATGGTGTTTTGACTCTGGCAACCGCTGAAAGTGCTGATCACGCTGTCGTCCGGCTGGAAACCCTTCTGGACGCTCAGCGGTTTCCAACCCGGGGGCAGGCCCGCGACATTTTCCGCGAATACGGCCGGGACATCGGCCATGGGATTGCCTTGCACGCCCTCATAGGTGTGGCCGGGCACCGATCCGCCGGTGGCGTTCATCGATAGCAAACTCCACGCGCGTCCGATGAGGGCGCCCGCGTTGTTGTAGAGCCCCAGTGCGCCGGTGCTGGAGTTCAAATCCAGTTGGTCCACGATCTTGCCGTTCACAACCGCCATGGCGGCCATGGACGATGTGGAGCTGGAGTGCGCGTCGGTCTGCGAGGCGGCCAAGGCCAGGATGGCGGGGAACATTTCGGGTTTCGCGCCCGCCATCACGGCGTTGATGGCGACCGTCTCCACGGTGTATTCCCACGCCTCCCGTTCTCCGGTGACCCGCATCTTTCCGACGATCTCATCAGGCTTGTGATGCGTGGCCTTGAGCATCGCCGCCACCCGCTCTTCGGTGGGCATGACGATGGGAAGCTGGTCCGTCCAGAAGCGGTCATCAAAGTACTTCTGGATGTTGTCGGCTGTGTCCGGCCCGATGAAGCGTTTTTTCTCGCGCTGGACCAAGCCTGTCTTTTTCTCTTCGTCCGTCAGCGGCTTGGTCAAATAATCTACGATTTCCGGCATGAAAGGCCGCTTGGTGACGGGATCGTCGCCCGCAATGTAGGCGTCGAGCTCCTTCCGCGTCTTTCCGCCGACCGGCGTAGGAGTGAAGGCGAGCCTGAGACCGGGCATCCCTTCTTCATAGGCCTTGTCGTGAACCAGATCCTCGAGCACGTTGATGATGACGCCTACCGAGGGGATTCCATAATTCGCTTCGGTTACCGCTATATGGCCGACGACCGCCGGCGCGCAGGTGCTTCAATGGCCTATGGCCATGACCATCAGGCCATCGACCGATTTGATCTCCTTCCACAGATCCGGGATCGTCGGTGAAATACGAGCCCTTCTTCGCGCGGTAAACGGTCTTGACGTCGGGCATGTGGACGGCCATCCAATCCTGCATGGCGTGCAGAAATTTGTCGCCGCCGTCGAAGGTTTCGTCCACCAGGTAGACGGTTTTGCCTGAAAGACTCGCGGGACGCGGAGCCATGGCCTTGCGCTGGATGGGCGGGGGATTGCCGGTTGGATTCAAAACCGTATATAGTTGCTCGGCGGCGGAAGCCGTCCCGGCACAGGCGATTGCGATGCCGAAAAGACTATACTTTGCGATGCCTTTCGGAACGCTGCCTGCTAGTTTCGTTAGCCACATAGCCATACTCTCCTGTCGTTCTCGTCCTTCAGAATTTTACAGCGCCGCCCACTGCGATGCAAGGGCTGCTGGGTCAGTAAGATG
This sequence comes from Bryobacterales bacterium, assembly GCA_963713415.1. Classification (GTDB taxonomy): domain Bacteria; phylum Acidobacteriota; class Terriglobia; order Bryobacterales; family Bryobacteraceae; genus Palsa-89. Next base: position 363,800 of record CAVQLV010000006.1, read on the forward strand.
TTGCAGAGGTTGCTGTTATTGGCGCTTGCGGTGAAAGGGAAGGGAAGTTTGCGCACTTGGAGACGGTTTGGGCGGCGTACATGGGGACGCATCTATAGTGAGTGTGCGGCGCTCGATTTGTTGTTTTGAAAAAACGAAGCCAACGTATTTGGTAGAGACGGAACAGCCGGGGGGCGGGCTGCCCTGAGAAGTCTTTTGTGATGAATGTGTTTGAAGGGTTTGGCGGATTCGGTGAGCTCGCGGCGGGTTGCGGGAGTGGGGCTATTCGTCATTTCGATACCGACTTCGGTCTTCGACCTCGACCACCGGAATAGCACCTCCGGCGACGCGGTTGCGGGTTGGCGCGACCTGGTTTGTTGACGGGGGAATAGATAGAGCGGGCGGAGGTTCGTGATTACGGGCGCTCAGAGAGTCAGGTACAAGATTGGCTCAAAGGAAGCGGAGATTGGAGGACGGCGACAAGGCGTCCGGGTGCTCTGATTTACATCAATTGGAAGACGGCCAGGTGAAGGTGAAACAGGGCAGGTCCAGAGACTGCACTCGAAACGAAAGACCGCGAGAGGCTTTATCGTAATCGCGCTTGTCGCGTGCGAAGTTCTCTGGAGCGCGGAACAATGCAAACGCTGTGGCTTCACGAGCATTCTTGACCGCAGTCACCATCAGCGATCCCGAGTCGAAATGGAAGGCTTGGAACAGCGTTTCGGTCCCCGACGTGGTGATGGGGACTTGAGCCAAGCCCCCGTCCTCGCTGGAAGTTCGGCTTGGCTCTCCGGCGTCGTTGAGGATGGTCAACTGGAGCCTTTCGCCGGCAAAATTAGCACGGAAGCGAAGTAAGACCCAACTGCCGGACGCAACGCCGCGCACGGACCTGCCGCTGGTCGCAAGGATTTTCGGGTCGGTAGTGATGCCTTCGCCCTGCAGAAGGTCGGGAATTGGATCGATCATCGCCATACTCGGGCCCTCGCGTTTCAGTTGTTCGCGGATCACGTCGCAGGATGGGCGGTCTTTCCCGCGTTTGGAGGGTTGGGCGACCAGAGTTGGCGTCAAAAGAACAGCGGCGGGGATCAACAAATGTATGAATCGCATAGGGCTTAGCAAATCACAAGCAAGCAATATTTCGGCGAATAGCGTCGACTAAAACTTATTCTTATCTCCTGCATCCCAATCGGCAGTCCAAGTTGGGGCCGACAGTCCCTACAAGCCAGATCCACGGCTTTGGAAACTTGCTCACTGCACTTGGAGGAAAGCTACTATACTCGTCGATCGCTTTCGGGCGATCGATTTCGAGCGATCGGTCAAGGAGAGTGCACTGATGTATAATTCCCGAGACTGCCATGCGAAAGCCGATCCCGACCGCGGCGGCGCTGGGTGTGCTGCTGTGGTGCGCCGCGCCCTCGACGGCGCAGTGGTTGAACCGTAAGACTCCCGGGATTCCGCGCACTGCCGATGGCAAGGTGAATATGACGGCTCCGGCGCCGCGCACCGCCGACGGCAAGCCAGACCTGACGGGTATCTGGGACCCGGATCCGAAGTTCGTGCGCGACCTGGCGGTGGATCTGAAGCCCGGCGAAGTCCGGATGCAGCCGTGGGCCGAGAAGCTGTACAACCAACGCAAGACCGGAGCACTCTCCGGTGAGGAACCCGACGCCAACTGCTTGCCTCAAGGCGTGCCCAAAATCGACGCCGCGCCGGCCCCGTGGAAGGTGATGGAGTTTCCGGGAGTGATCGTGATCCTGTACGAAGCGTTCAGCGGGTACCGGCAGATCTTTACCGACGGGCGCCCGCTTCCTGAGGACCCCAACCCGACCTGGTTCGGATACTCGGTGGGCAAGTGGGACGGCGACACTTTGGTGGTGGACACGACCGGCTTCAATGGCAGGCTGTGGCTCGACCAGTTGGGGCACCCTTCCACCGACGCCTTGCACGTGATCGAGCGCTACCGCCGCAAGGATTTCGGCCACATGAACATTGAAGTGACCATTGACGATCCCAAGGCCTACAGCAAGCCGTGGACCGTCATCGAGGACCCGCACTATCTGGCCGATACAGATTTGCTGGAGTTCGAATGCAATGAGAATAACCGCGACGTTCCCCATTTGCCCGATGCGAAGTAGCGGCCCTGCGCGCGGCGTGCGTTGGGCGGCGGCGACGGCCCTGGTGTGCGCGATGGCGGGTCCGGCGGCGGCGCAATGGCTGCATTACCCGACCGCGGGAATTCCGCGCACGCCCGAAGGAAAGCCCGATCTGACGGCGCCGGCTCCACGCACCAGCTACGGCAAGCCGGATCTGTCGGGCATCTGGAAGCAGCCCAACGGCGTCAAGTACACACTCAATCTGGCCGCGGGTCACCCGGCGGACTTCGTGCCGATGCGGCCCGCTACGGCCGCCCTCTACAAGTATCATCAGGACACCATGTCTAAGGACGATCCGGTCAGCCACTGCAACATGGCGGGCGTGCCGCAGGAGGACGCGGTTCCTTATCCATACAAGATTTTTCAAACCCCGACCGAAGTGATGATCCTCTACGAGGCAGTGCGCGGCTTCCGCGAGATCTTCCTGGATGGCCGCGAGCTTCCTGTGGATCCCAACCCGACTTGGATGGGCTATTCGATCGGGCATTGGGACGGCGACACGCTGGTGGTAGAAACGTCGGGCTTCAACGATAAGAGCTGGCTGGATTCCGGCGGGCACCCGCACAGCGACGCTCTGAAAGTAACCGAGCGCTTCCACCGGCTCGATTTCGGACACATGGACCTTCAGATCACAATCGACGATCCGAAGGACTACACCAAACCGTGGACGGTATCTTACCCGATCACATTGATGCCCGACACTTCCCTGCTGGAGTACATTTGCGCGGAAAACAACCGTGATCTGCAACATATCGTGGGCAAGTAGGCTGGCTGCATTTGTTCTCCAGTTCTGTGGTGCGTTTCGCGGCGTGGCCCTTGTCCGTTTCTCCGCAGTGACGTGCGGCGCGTATACTGCGCAAAGAGGTAACTGGATGCGCCTTCCGATCGCAATGATTCCAATCGAGTCTGGTTCGTTGGGCAGGGGGTTCGTTTTACCTACTCCGAGCCCTTCAGCTTCTTGACCAGAACCTTGGAGTTCCGCCCGCTTTGGTCGTATTTCTCGCGGCGTGCCGGCGGAAGGTCGCCGGGTGTGCCTTCGACAAAACCGCCCTTCGACTGGAAGTAAGTAAACGTCTGCGTGGATAGCGCGATCAATTCAGTCAAAGCCATTTCACGAGCTTTATTTTCGACGAATTGAATCAGCTTCCGGCCGATGCCCTGATTTTCGTGCGACGGATCGACATAAAGAGTGGCTAGTTCGCCCTGTTGTTGCCCGGGATAAACATGCAGCGCCACGCACGCCACGGGGTTCTTGTCGATTTCAAAGATATAGTAATCCGCCAGGTTCTTCTCAATTTCGCCGCGCGTCCGCCGCATCAGCTCTTCGGCTTCCACCGCCTTCTTGGTCAACAGCTGGATGGCCCGAATATCTTTCTTCTTGGCCGGCCGAATCTGTTCGTATTCGTTGGCGTAAATCAGCGTTCCAATGCCCTCGTTGGAGAATACTTCGGAGAGCAGCCCTTCGTCCTCGCGGCCGTTGATAATGTGGACGCGCTGCACACCCGCGGCGCAGGCGGCAGCCGCGTGGCGAGCCTTGGAAACCATTTCCGGAGCAAATCCGCCGGCCGCGGACATTACTAGCTTCTGCAAGTCCGCACCCGGCATCTGGCGAATGAGTTGACCGTTGTAGCGCAACCCATCCTGTGAGGTAATGAAAATCAACTTGGCCGCCTTCAAGGCTTCGGCCGCCGCGACCGCGATGCTATCGGAGTTGACGCGGTACGTCTTACCCTCGCCATCGAAGCCGAGGGGCGGAACCACCGGAACAATACCCTGGTTTAACAACGTTTGAAGAAGTTCAATATCGACACGCTCGACTTTCCCGGTAAACAGCTGGTCGAAGCCATGGATGATCCCCAGCGGATGCGCGACAATGGCATTCGTGTAACCGGCCCGGAGGTCGTTGGCCGAAAGGCCTTGCAGGATCTCATGGGTGAGACGGTTCGCGGCTTCTATGGCGAGCTGCAATGTCGCGGCATCGGTGAGGCCAGAGCCATCGAGGTTGGACGCCTGGACGCCCCGCCTCTCAGCGAGAGCGTTAATTTGCTCCGCTGCTCCGTGCACCAGGACCACACGGATATTCAAAGAACGCAGCACTGCCACATCCAGGAGGATGTTGGCGAAGTTTTCCTCCGTGACGATTCCTCCGTCCACGGCGAGAATGAACGTTTTTTCGCGGAATTGCGGAATGTACTGAAGAATCCCGCGCAGGTCGGTTAGCTTCACAGTAGCGCCTAGTCGGTTTGTTTTTGGGCCTGCCCGCCAGCCCCATGAACTGGAGACGCTTCCACTTTACATCGGAACGGAGCTGCCGTGGCCGAAACTTGCCCGCCTATTCACCTTAACAGCAGAGATGCCGGAACATTTATCGGCGCGGCCGCCCGGTGACCGCGGTGGACCGGCTGACTAACTGCTTCACTCTGCTCAGGGCAGCACCATCTCGCGCCGCAGGGGCGTAAGACACTCGGCACGACATTCGAGGAAGTTGGCGACATTAGTAACCGGAGGCCGGCAGGGCAACTTGGATAAACGCGAACGCTGCGGGACGAACGCTCGCATGGCGTCGCTCGGATCGGCTGTGCCATGCGCGTTTCCCGGGAGTGGATGGTAGCGGGTTCTGAGACCAAAGATCGTATAATACTTCGTGGTGATGAAAGGCATTTGCCCGCTGATTTTGCTTACGACCGCAGCTTTCGCGCAGAAGGCACCGACACCGCTTAAGCCGGGTCTCTACGCCACTTTCAATACGTCCAAGGGGACCATCATTGCGGTGCTTTATGAAAAAGTCACTCCCGCGTCGGTGAAGAATTTCGTGGAACTGGCGCAGGGCACGAAGGCATGGCGCGACCCGCAGACCGGCGCCATGGTGAAGCGGCCGATGTACAACAACATCACGTTTCACCGGGTGCTGCGGGGGCAGATGATCCAATCGGGCGACCCCACCGGCACCAGCGCGCACAATTGCGGCGTCACGGTTCCCGATGAGCTGCGATTGGGACTGCAGTTCGATCGATCGGGGCGGCTGGCGGTGGCCAACAGCGGCGAACCGAATTCGGGAGGCTGCCAGTTCTTCATCACCGACGATTTGGTTCGGAGCTGGAATCAGCAATACACGATTTTCGGCCAGGTGGTATCGGGGATGGACGTGGTGGACGCGATCAGCCATGCGCCGCTGCATGGCGACAAACCGGTGGACCCGGTAAAGCTCATCAGCGTGACCATTTCTCGGGTTGGCGCGGGGCCGGCAGAGAAAGGCAAGAAAGAAAATAGCCGGGCACTGCACTCGTTCCGTTCATGGCCGGTGAATGCAAAGCATTCGAGGAGCCCGGAGTCATCACTTTGATGGGGTCGCTTTGCCGATGGATGGCAGGATCGGCGGGGCGCGGGCGCCGGCTAGCCGTTTACCGGCCTGGCTACGCCGAAGTCTGAAGGAATTTTCTGTGCTCGCAGGCTGTGGATCTCGTCGAGAATGGTCTCGATCACCATATCGTCGCCGAGTTTGGAATTGATCATCAGGTGATACAGTTCGCGGGTGGGCCACTCCATACGAAAGTATCTACGGACGAAAATCACGCGCTGCCGGTCAATGTTTTCGATCTCCTCGATGGCGTCCTCTTCGCTCTTGCCGACTGCGCGCAGGCGGCGGACTTTCTCTTCCAAAGGCGCGTAGACGAAGACATGGAAGGTGTCGGGCCGGTGGCGCAGAAGAAAGGGCGCGCCGCGTCCCACGATCACCGAGTTGCCCTCCGATGCGGCTCCGGAGATGACGCGCTGCATGAATTCCACCATGCTATCGGCGTCGAAATGATCCATGCCGCGAACCGCCAGGCTCTGCTCCATGCTGCCGCGCATGAACACTTTCATCAGGCGGTAGAACAGCGAGTCACAGCGCTCGTCCATGCGCTCGACCACCGACTGATCCACTTTGGCGACGCGCGCGATCTCGCAGGCGAGCTGCTGGTCCCAAAGCTTCCAGCCCAGCCGCTCGGCCAGTTTCTTTGCGATGACGCCGCCGCCGGCGCCGTATTCGCGCTCGACGGTGATGGTGCGAATCACAGGGCCCTCCGGGTTTTATTTTATGTCACGCGGACGAGCCAGGCGACGGGCGGGAAGCTGCCCTACGGCTTGCGCGGCGCCTTGAAATCGCCTTCCACGGTCTGCACCAACAACTGGGAGAATGCACCATGGTCGTCTTTGACGAACTCCAGGTGCGCCCCATCAAAGAAGAATTTGGTGTCTGAGAGGGCCGTGACGGGGGTCTTCGCTCCTCCGCTCAGCGCCACCATCAGATGTCCGGCGTCCAGCGTGACGTCGATCAGAATCGGATCGTTAGGGCGCTCCGGCGGCTTGAACTCGTAGACGCCCAGGTATTGCTTCAAAATCTCCGGCGCCACGGCGACTTCTTTCTTCTTGTCGTCGGCCGCGGTGCCGACTAAATGGCCGCGATCGCGCTCATTCTCGGCGCAAACATATTCGAGCATCTCGGTATCGGCATCGAACTCGAATTTGATGGGGATCACCCACGGCTGTATTAGCGCTTTTGGATCATCGAGGGTCCTCTCCAGTTCCAGATGGCCGAAATCGGGCCGCCGCAGGCGTTCGGTAACATGCAGCGCTTCGCTATGAGGATGGCCGTCGCTGTCCAGCCAGGTTCTGTCATTGAAGCCCGCGCTCTCGATCACGAGCGTATCGCCCTCCCAACGCCCGACCGAATAACCCATCCAGGTGGGATTGGGATCCTGGGGCAGCGGCCGTCCGTCCAGGAAAATCTGGCGATAGGTGAGGTCGTCGAACGCCATCATCATCAATCCGGAGGACTGAATGATTTTGCCCACGCCCATGTCGGCCCGGGGACCGAACGGCAAGCACAACACGCTCATGTCCTCACGCCCCAGGTCTTCCTTGCGTTTCTTGGACAGCGCTTCGGCCCAGGGCTGGGCCTTCACGCTATGCATCGCTTGGTCGGTTTCGCCGGAGGTTGCCTGCTTCACTCGCCAGAGTCCGGAGAGATCGGGCTTGCCGTCGGCGGTTCGAGGGGCGGGTGCAGAGAGGTTCGGCTTGCCATCGGCGGTGCGCGGAATGCCCGGAGTGGGATAGTTGATCCATTGTGCCGCGGCCGGCAAAGTGAGTGCGGTAGATACAAAAACAGCCACGATCGAAACTTTGCCCATACTGCCTCCGATGAAGGGACGGGGAGTCCCCATTTGGAGCCAGTATAGCTTGGGTTGGAGAGCTTAAGCCGAAGGGGCTCTAGCGTTCCGCCAACCAGGCCAGGAACAGGCCATCGGGCGCGACATCTTCCCAATAGGAAATCGGGCGGCTGGAAACCTTGGCGCAATGCCGCGCGAGCAATTTTTCCAGCTTTTTTCGATCGAACCACTTCTCCCACTCGGGAGTTTTCAGCCGTCCCCACTGGCGCGCGTTCTTGTCGATGATGACGATGCGCCCGCCGGGACGCGTCACGCGGCACATTTCGGCGACGGCGACGTCCACCTCGACGGCATGTTCGAGCGACTCGGTGGCATAGACGCAATCGAAGGAGCCGGTTGGGAACGGCAGCGCGGTCATGGATCCGGCGCAGGCGCTTACCGGGGGCGGCACGTGCCGAAGCATGGCTTCCGCCAAATCGAACCCGACCAGAAACGCCTGGGGATAACGCTCGGCGAGGACGCGCGCGAACCGGCCCTTGCCGCATCCGACATCCAGTACGCGCTTCCCGTTCAGATCGCCGAAATACTCGAGGATCAGTTGGACGTGGTAAATCCGCGGATCGATGGTCGATGGGAAATTTTCTTCGTCGGCGGCGGCTTCGTTGAAGTGCCGCACAATTTCATTCAACGGCACAGCGGGTGCAAGAGGTTTCGACTTTTTCCAGAACATCAGCCGTGCGTCAGGAAAATCGGCAGGCCGGTCTTGTTGGCGTAATTGGGGCGATAGCGCTCGGTGTTGTACATGGTGGCGACATCCACATGGCGCGGCCCCAGAGCCGGATCGGGAATTTGGCGCCATCGCATACTTGCCGTCCACCAAAGCCGCCATCAGTCCGCTCTGATTGTCGAGCACGGCTTCGAGCGCCATGGTGCCGAACGTGTTGGCTACCAGCTTGTCCACGAAATCAGGAACACCGCTGCGCAGATCGTAAGTCAAATCGCTGACGATGGTCTCTTCCGATGTCCGGCGGTGGATCTCTTCGGCCAGCGCTTCGGCGACGTTCTCCTTTTTGCGATGGCCGAAAGCGTCGGGCTCGCCGTATTCGCGCACTTGATAGCCTTCCCACTCCGCGCCTTCGGACAGGATCACCAGACAATAGTTGCTGGGATTGTTCTTCTTGTCGGTCATCAACAGATCGATCAGCTTATCGAGATTGACCTTGAACTCCGGGATGCAACAGCGAATGGACGCCACGTAGGCGGTGTAGAGCGACGTGAAGCCGGCGTCGCGGCCGAATACGCGAAAAATGCCGATGCGCTCATGCGAGCCGACGGTGGTTCGCTGGCGGGCGATCGCATCGGTGGCGCGCGTGATGGCGGTAGAGAAGCCGATGCAGTATTCGGTGTTGCGGACATCGTTGTCCATGGTCTTTGGAACTGCAATCACCTTCACGCCCAAGCTGTGCAGCTTCGCGGCATAGCTCAGCGTGTCGTCGCCACCGATGGCAATCAGCGAGGTGAGGCCCAGGGCTTCGATATTTTTTAGAACCTGCGAGCTGATGTCGTAGACAGTGGATGTCTTGCCGCCTTTGGTGACTTCCTTCTTGGGGAAATCCTGGTTCTTCAGAAAATCCGGAAGCTTCGACATCGACATCTTGGAGGGATTGGTGCGGCTGCTGTGGAGAACAGTGCCGCCGTAACGATCGATGGTGCGCGTGTTTTCGCGGGTTAGAGGCAGGATATAGCGCGTTCTGCTGGGCTCGTCGTCCAAGCGGACATGCGTCAGGCCCTCCCAGCCGCGCCGGATGCCCACGACTTCGCAGCAGTTCTCGGTCGCCCGGTAGGTTACTTCTTTGATAACTGAATTGAGGCCGGGAACATCGCCGCCTCCAGTGAGAATGCCAATACGCTGAGTTGCCATGGCCCATTTTACTCTAGGGCCGGAGAAACCACCGGGCGCTCACCGCACCTGCTTCGGGGGAGACTATCCCGAAGCAGGGCAGGTGAAGCAACTACTGTTACTTCTTAGCGATGTCCGCCGCCGTGGCCGCCGCCATGTCCGCCGCCTCCGTGGAATCCGCCGCCACCTCGCGCTGCACCATGGAATCCGCCGCCACCGTGGAATCCGCCACCGTATCCGCGGCCGTAGCCGCGTCCGCCATAGTAGCCGCGGCCGTAACCACCCCAGCCGCCGCCAAGATAGACTCCGCCATAATAGGGGTATCCATAACGATAGCCGTACGGGTAAGCGTATGGACTGTAATACGGGTAGCCGTATCCGTATCATAGGCATAAGGATACGGGTAGCTGTAGGCATAGGGCACGCCAATGCCGAAGCCAAAACGCACTGCGGCGTCAGCCTTTGGCGCGCCGACAAACATCATCATTCCCGCTAGCGCGACAATCGGGAGCCCAAGTGTTTTTAATGTTTTCTTTAACATAACAACCTTCCCGGAAGGCTTACTCCCGTTGCCTTCCACTACATTGGATGCGGGGCAATCCGGGCTGGTTGCATCGGTCTTGACATGTTCGCCAATTCTTCGCCTATGATTGCGAGAGCAGTTCATTCTCCCTAACAAGGAACCACAGATGAAAATCAGCGAAACCCTGTTGCCTGAATTTGACCAGGAGATGGCGAACACGCGCAAGGTGCTGGAACGCGTACCAGCCGCCAAGTTTTCCTGGAAACCGCATCCGAAGTCTTTTGAATTCGGCGCTCTTGCGGCCCACATCGCCAACATGCCCGATTGGGCCGGTCTCACCATGCAGAGCGACTCATTCGACTATGCTCCACCCGGCGCGCCTCCTTATGAGACGCCCAAGTTTTCCTCCACTGAGGAGTTGCTTGCGGCCTTCGACAAGAGCGTCGCGCAAGGCACGCGCGGCGATTGCGGCGGCGGATGACGGCAAATTCCTCGCGCCGTGGACCCTGAAGGCCGGGGGGAAGGACATCATGACGATGCCGAGGGTGGCCGTCATTCGCAGCTTCGTGATGAACCACACCATCCATCATCGCGCGCAGTTGGGCGTGTACCTGCGGCTGAACGATATCCCGGTGCCGGCGCTGTACGGGCCCACCGCCGATGAACAATAGCTGTCGGGATTTAGCGGGACGCTAAAAGATGGCGACTCAGCCGCCGATCCGCATTGATCGGCGGCTGGACTTGCACTGAGGAAGCCGCGCAAAACGGAGTGAGCGCGAAGCATTTCCGGGGCTGCTTTGTGATGCGCGCCGCACACTTTGCGCCACCAAGGTTTTTCGGCAACCGTTTAGAGAACGTCCGCGAAGCCGCGCTTCAGATGGCGGAAGAATAATCCGCCGGCGATGAAGGCGGTGATCGCATAGACAGTGATGATGGCAAGGTCGTGCAGGCTGGGGATGCGGTAGGAAAGCAGCCGGTCGCGATAGGCTTGCACGACGAACGCCAGCGGGTTCAGATGCAGCGCGAATCGGAAGCGCTCCGGGATCTGCTGCTCGGTGATGAAGATCGGCGTCACCCAAAACCAGAAGACCAGGATTACCGAAAGTACCTGCGCCGTGTCGCGCAGGTACACCTGTAAGCTGGCCACGATCCAGCCGACGCCAATCGCGAACAGCCCCACCAGCAAGCATGTAGATCGGCAGCATCAGCATCCACATACTGAAGTGGCCCGTGACGACGCCGATCCCGGCGATCAACAGGGCCACCACCATCAAGTGGCTGGCGAGCGAAGACGAGAAAGATGGAAACCGGCACGATCTCGGCCGGGAAAAACCGTCTTGGTGATCAGGTTGGCATTGTCGAGCATCGAATTCGCCGAACGAGTGACGGTGTCCTGGAACAGCAGCCACGGAAGGTATCCGCAGAACAGGAACAGCGGATAACTGTGCGTCGGCTGGTTGGGCGGGACTTTCTGGTGCAGGCAAACTTCGAAGACGAACACCCAGCTCACCAGTTGCACCAGCGGCAGGATCAGCCCCCACATCCATCCGGCGGTGGAACCGATGAAGCGCTGCTCGAAATCGCGCCGCACCATTTGCAGCAGCAGCGTGCGCCGGTGAATCAGGTTGCGCGCGAAGTGCCGTCCGGGAAGCGTCATGATGTTGGGCTACGACTCTCAGGTTACTATGGGGATGAAGACCGATGGTGGACATCGAACCGATGGTGGACATCTATAGGTTGAGAGCATGAAAGCCTGCGTTCTTCGCCACCCCGCGCCCATTGAGAGCAATCCGCTCGAATACACCGACGTTCCAAAGCCCGCGCCGTCCGGAACGCAAGTGCTGGTGCGTGTGAATGCTTGCGCGCGTTTGCCGGACGGATCTGCACGTGATTGAAGGCGAACTGGCGCAGCGCAAATCGCCGATTACGCCGGGACATCAAGTGGTGGGCGTGATTGAAGCCGTGGGCGAGCGCGCGAAACAGCACGAGATTGGTACGCGCGTGGGCATCGCCTGGCTGCACTCCACCGACGGCACATGCGAATACTGCCGCGCGGCCAAAGAAAATCTGTGCAACAATCCGGCGTTCACCGGCTGGACCGTGGATGGCGGCTATGCCGAATATGCGCTGGCGGAAGAAAGCTTCGTTTATCCGATTCCGGAAGGCTTCGACGATCTGAAAGCCGCACCGCTGCTGTGCGCCGGAATTATCGGGTTCCGGGCGCTGCGGCTTTCAGGGATCGAGCGCGGCGGACGGCTGGGTTTGTACGGATTCGGCGCCGCGGCCCATGTTGCGATTCAAGTGGCCCGGCATTGGGGCGCTGAAGTCTACGCGGCCACGCGCGATGAGCGGCATCAGAAACTCGCGCTGGAATTGGGCGCGGTATGGGCGGGCGGAACAGTGGCGGAACCTCCCGAGAAGCTGGACAGCGCGATCATCTTCGCGCCGGCTGGCGAGATCGTGCCCGCGGCTTTGAAGGCGCTGAAAAAAGGCGGAACGCTGGCGCTGGGCGGGATCCACATGAGCACCATCCCGCCGCTGGACTACGATCTGCTCTATGAGGAGCGCGTGGTGCGCAGCGTGGCCAACAACACTCGCGCAGGACGGGCAGGATTTCCTGAAGGTGGCCGCCGAGATTCCGGTTCATATCTCGACTCAGGTTTTCCCGCTGGAAGAAGCGAACCGGGCGCTCAATGCGCTGAAGAACGACGCCATTCGCGGCGCGGCGGTTTTGAAGGTCCGCTAATTTGCCTTCACGGCCGGACTTTCTGGCCCGTAGAGCTTGCGATAGACTTCGGCGTTGCGCAACACGCTTTGCACATAGGCGCGCGTTTCATTGAAAGGAATGCTTTCGACGAACTCGGCGGGCTCGCGATAATTCCCCGCCGCCATCCAGGCGGTGACGTGCGATTTGCCTGCGTTATAGGACGCCAGCGCCGCTTCCCATTTCCCTTGCAGCTCGTCGGAAAGCTGCTTTCAGGTAATACGTGCCCAACTTCAGATTCGTGTCCGGCGTGAACAACATGGCCGTGCGGAAGCGGCGGATCCCAAGCTTGCGGCTGAGCTGGCGTCCGGTGGCCGGCATCACCTGCGCCAGACCCCGCGCGTTGGCGCGACGAGACCGCCTTGGGATTGAACTCCGATTCCTGGCGAATCAGCGCGGCCATCAAATAAGGATCCAGCATCTGCGCGCGGCAATATTCTTCCAGCGACTTGCGATAGGGCAGCGGGAAGGCCAGACGCCAGAACTTGTCGGGCGCCGCATCGAGCGACATGGACAGATAGCCGGGCGCGTAGTGTTTGATGTAGCGGATGGCCTGGTCGGGAGCATCGCGCTGGGTGGCCAGATCGGCCAATTCGATCGCGATCACTTGCGGCTGGCCGTCCACTTTGGCGCCGAAGCGAAGCTCGGCTTCCGACAGATCGTCCAGGCCGGCAATGTCGAGCAAATGCGCTCGCTCGATGCGCAGCCTGGTGAGCGGCGTGGGATCGAAGCTTTCCGGAGCTCGGCGGGTTACGATTTGAATGGCGCTCAAGAAACTGCGCGGTGGCGGGCGATGCCGACGCGTGTCGAGCACGGACGGCGTCTCCAGACGCTCGCGCGCGAGAATCGCGTAGTAATAGTTCGGGATACGCGTTATTCACCGCGTCATAATAGGCGCGCGCAGTGGACCAATCCGATTTCGATTCCGCGATTCGTCCCAGGTAGTAAAGCGCCGGGCTGGTTTGATCGGAAGCCGCATAGCGCGTCAAATGCTCGCGCAGCATGCTTTCGGCTTGCGCAGGATCGCGCAGGTAGGTCGACCAGGTGACCTTCCAGTGGCAGGCCGCCGACTGCGATTCGTTCGGAAACGTCTCGAAGCAGGTTCGATACAGCGGCTGGGCGGCATCCGGCTGATCGTGCGCCACGTAATAGTTGGCCACCGCCACCAGCGCTTCCAGCCGCCAGTGGGATTGCGGATAGGATTGCGCCAGCTTTTCGAGCGTCGCGTTCATCTCGTCCAGCCGGTTCAAGCGGCGCTGGCATTCCAGCAAATAATACAGCCGCTCGGCTTCCGCGTCGGGCGCGGTGGCCTGGAAGGAGATCAGATATTTGTACGCCGCTTCGTTGTCGCGCGCCAGATACGCGGCGGCGCCGATGCGCACGCGCGCCAGGTCGAAACTTTCGCCGCTCAGGCGCGGGAGCAGTTCGGTCAGTTCCTTGCCGGCTCGCGTGTAGTCGCCGCCCGCTTCCAGCTTCAGGCCGCGCGCAAACAGAGCTTCGGGCGGGAATGCTGGGATAACGGGTGAGCGCCGCTTCGGCATCCGACGCTTCTTTCGACAGCGGATACTCGACGTAGATCTTTTGATAATGCTGCGCGGCCTGGCGCCCGCGTCGTTCTGCGCCTCATAAGCGCGAGCCAGCAGCAGCTCGGCCTGAGGCGTGGGCAAATCGGCCAGATGCTGCTGGACCAGCGTGACGGCGCTCGCTGGATTGCCGCCTTGCAGATACGATTCGGCCTGCAACAGAACCGCTTTGGTCACCAGCGGCGAGGCGGGCGTCGATTGCCACACCGGCTGCAACGCCGGCTCGGTGTCGTTGAATTGCCGCAACCCGGAGTCGGCGACCGCGCTCAAGTATGCCACGTAATCGGCCAGCTCCGGCAAGCGTTTCGCGGCCGACTTCAAATGAGTGAGCGCGTCTCCAAACTGGTGCTGCATCGTTTTCGGTGGCGCCCAGAAGCAGCAGGGCCAGGGCGCCGTTCTTATCGGTGCGATGCGTTTCGGCGTAGCGCAGCACGGCCGCGCGCGTAGTGGCGTTCGGCGTTTTTCGATAGCGATCGGCGAAAGCTTCGAAGCGACTGGGCGGACAACAGGCACGGCGCAGCACACGCCAGCGGCTGCCACAGCGCCGCGAGCCGCCTGGCCACTCTTAGACCATCGGACCGGGATAATCTTGACCCAAAACTTCAGCGTCATCGTTTGCCAGCGTTCTCACCAGCTCGAGATGGAGATAATCCACCATGGAGTCCGATGCATTCAAAAACTCACGGCGAAAAGCCTCGCGCGCGGAATCGATCTCTTCTTGAAGAGACGTATATAGATCGTGCGCGGCGCGCCCTTTCTTCACCTTTTCTGATTGATAAAGCCTAATCTCGGCCACCTGGACGCGGGTGAAGCGCTGGGCGCGTAGGTGAAGTTCCCTATCTTCGCGGCTAAGGGAAAACCATGAGAGGATCTCAGGCTTTTGCGAAGGAGCCGCGGGAACCGTAATGCTGATCAGGCCGTCGACATGCGCTGGCGTTGGGCGCTCCGCCGGCACGGGCGGCGCAACGGGCCTGGAATTCAACACCGCGCCCGCCGTCGCGGCCAAAAGCTCCAGGGCGTCGACATCCAATTCGCCCGAGTCCGCATACAGCACCGCCGGGAACATCTTGCCGCGTCAGCACCGGGAAAAGGTAGCCTTTGGCGTTCCTGGGTCCGGCGCTTCACCCAGGTATGCCGCGACGGGCTCCGACAGTTCCCTGCTGGACCGGATGGCAACCAGGGTGTCGCGAGTCTCGACGGCGGTGGCGAAGGCGGGGGCGTCCTCCAGCGGTATGGCGGCGGCCAGATCGGCGTCGTCGAAGTTGCGGGTGGTTTCCAGGTACAGCTTGCGATCGCGAATCAGAAACAGCGCCGCGCGTCCGCAAAATCCGCGCGTGGCATCCACCAGCGTGTTGCTCCACTGGCGCTCGTCCTCAAAATTCCGCAGCCGCCGCGTGATCTGGTTCAGCTTCTGGATCAGTTCGCGGCGCGCTGTCTCGGCCGAGCGATTGGCTTGTTGCACCCGGGCTTCCAGCGCGTCCTGGTGTTCTTCCTCCAGGCGCGCGGCCAATCCGGCGACGGTCTCTTCGAGCACGCGCTCCATGCGCTCGGGCCATTGCGCTTCCAGCACATCCCGGACGCGCTCGATATGCTCGGCCCAGGCGAGCGCCAACTGCTCCCGAACGATATCGTTCGCATCGGCGAGCAGCTCGCTGGTGGCTTCATTCATGGAAAAACACGGACCACTTCCATTGTATCGGAGGCGTTCACGGCCAGAGGTCGTTTCGCTAGGAATATGTGGTCGAGGAGGTTCGATAGAACCCGTCACGCCTACGCCGAGTTGAAGGTTCGGACTTCAGGCACCTGACATCACCGCTGAAACGGACTTTGCTGCATTTCCTCCAGCGCCCTGAGGAGCAAGCGGAGCGGCGTCTTAATGGGAGTTGTGAAGGTCGTGGAGCGTCTTGTATTGCCCTCGACTGATCTCGGCGCGACCGTTGCGGATTGCAGCTATTTCTGCATCGGATGGCGTGTATCCGGCGTAATGGCTTTCAAAATAGTGCCGCCATGCTTGGCGCATCAGCTCCGACCTCGTGCGATTTTCCTTCATCTGAACATGCTTCATCTGCTCGGCCATCGCAGCAGGCACGGTGATCGCTAGTTTGGTATCGGTCCGCAAGGGAGTACCCACTCTTGCTCCATCTTAGCAAGCACAGCCGAGTTTATCGCGCGGGCGCGGGCTCCGGATGCACCGGCAGCAGCATCCCCGTCAGCCGCACTTGCCTGCGCCCGCTGGCCAGGTCCAGAACGATGTGGCCGTCGGGCTGGCTGGCGCCCTGGCCCACCAGCGTCTCGGCTCCTTGCAAAACCTGAACGTTCGATAACAGCAGACGGGGAACGCCCGAAGGCCCGCCAAGGCGATAGGAACCGGAGACCTCGCGAACTTCGGAATCCGGCGCCAGCATGATTCCGCGCCCGTCGAACGTGCCTTTGGATCGAAGATTCAGCAGCAGCGCCGGGCCGATCCCGCGGGTCTGGAGTTCGCCGTCGATATCGAGCTGGCCGTTGCGATAGTCGAAATTCTCGACGGCACCGTTCCAATCATAGGACGGCTCGGCCTTGGCAAGATTCACGGACATTTTCCCAATGGCGTGCATGTTGTCCAGGTGCCACTCCAGGTTGGACACGGTGATGGACGCGCCGCGCCACACTGCGTGCGCGGTCAAATCGCCCAGCGGCAAATCACCATTGAGCAGGCTGGCCACTTGCAAGGTGACGTCCGTATCCCGCTCTTCCAGCCATTTTGGAAGGGGCGATCGCGGCGGAATGCGCGCGCCAGGAAGCCTTCGTCGCGGCGCAACGTGGGCAGCATCAGGCTCTCCAGGTCGGCTAGCTGCAAGCGCCGGAATAGTGAGGCGCACACGTTCGCGGACGCGCGGCCGAAGCATCGTAGCGATAATCGCCCTCGAACTTCACCGTGCCGGCGCGCCCTCGCACGCGGGTGAGTTGGATTCCGCCCTCGTACATCTGCACCGTTGCCGAGGCGAGCCGAACGGGCGAGGCCAGACCGGGAATATCTATGACGGCATTTTGCAGATCGTACTGGCCGGACCAAACGCCAGGATTTTCGGCGGTGCTCTCGTAGGAAATCCAGCCTTTCCAAGAGCCTTGATGAAGCTGGCCGAGCAGCGGGAATTGGCGCGCATCCAGCAAGTGGGTGGCGCCCACCGCTAACTGTCGCGTGCTGATGCGGAACGCCGCATGGTTATTGTCCAGCGCGTAGTCGCCTTCGATCTGCGCCGATTGGCCGTCTTCCATCTCGTACGTCGGAAGGAGCGAGCACCACTTTGCCATCGGAGATTTGCACTTGCGCGGAGTCGAACTGCGCGGAACCGCCCGTCCGGGAAATTTCACCGAAGCGCTGGCCAGCGACAATTGTCCTCCAACGCCCGACTGGCTGGAATAACCGATGCCGCCTTCCACCTTGCCTTCCACCTGCACGCCGGGCGGAAGAGGCGCACCGAAATGCCGCGCGGTTTCGACCAGCGACGCGGCGGGGAGATCGTGAAATTGCAGATTGCCGGCCCATTTCGGAGCGGCCAGATAGTCGTCCAACCGGAATTCCACCGAGACCGGATCGGGCTGCGCGGGCGTTGCGGCCACCGTGGCGAGTTCCAGATGATGGCCGGTCAAATTGAGCAGGCCGCGATAGTTGAGCGTCCAGCCTTCGCCGGGAGCGGGCATCAGATCCCAGCGATGCACGTCGCTGATGTTCAGGTTTCCCGTGATATCGAGCTTCGAAAGCGGGCCGTCCAGCTTGGCGTCGGCAAAGACATAGCCGTGGACGCCGATGTCGCTGCCATGGAACAGGCGCGTTAGTTCGGAGATCGCGGTTCGATCCAGGTGAACGCCCATGCTGAGCTGGCTCTCGCCGTTCGGGCCGGATTGCAACAGTCCGCGCGCGGAAAGTTCGCCAAAGCTTTGCGAGGCCTGGTCGGTACGGGCGGGCGCGCCGGAAAAGCGGATGACCACTTCGCCGTTTTCGTTGGGATAGACATCCACGTCGGCATCGCTGATGTAGAAGACGGACTTGGTGTCGCCAAATTTGAAGTCGATGCGGCCGCCGCGGATCTGAATATCCGGCACGCGCGTGATGATGCGCGGCGCCGGACTGCGGCCGGCGATCGAGCAAGGGCTGAATATTCCAGGGGCCGGACGGCATCTTCACTACGTTGACGCTGGGGCTCGTCCGAGAGCGGCAGGCTGGAGAACGCGAGATGTGCCGGCGAATAAGCTGGTCCAGCGGATGCGCGCCTGCATATGACTCGACGTGCGCGAAAGGTTCGATGCCGGCCGCTGGATCGTCGTCGATCTGGACATCGTCCACGGTAAAGCCGGGGCCGGTGAATAGATTCAAGTGAACGGCGCCCAGGTGCACGGGCCGGTTGAGCGCGGCTTCGAGCGCGGCCTGGATGCGCGGGCGAAAACGATTGGCGCTAACTCTCGGCGCGGCCAGGCCGACGGCCACCACCAACGAGCAAAGCAATCAGCAGCCAGCGCCACAGCCGTTCTCATAGGTGCCGCGCCAGTAGTTCCGCGTAAGCGGCCGGGTCGTCGACATCGGTGACTACTGCCGGGTCGGAAACTTCGATGTACTGAGTTCGGGGCAACGTGGCGATGAATGACGTCGCTCGCTTTGGCTTCGGGCGGCAGCGCGAGCAGCTCCGCGATCAAGGCGCGCGCGATGCAGACCGGATGGCCGTGCTCGCCCGCATAGGTGGGCACGATGACCGGAGCGCGATCCGCGCGAAATCGGGCGGCGATGGTTTCGATGGTCGAGATTTCGATGTGCGGGTGATCGACGGGCAGGAACATCGCGGCCTCGGCGTCGATCGGAACCAGAGCCAGACCGCATTGCAACGAGCTGAGCATGCCGCGCTCGGGATCGGGATTCACGGCAAACAGAACTTCGCGGCCGCGCTCGATGCCGGATCGAATCTGATCCGCATGCTGGCCGACCACCACGATGATGGGATCGCAGACCGCGGAGAAGACGCGAATCAATCGATCCAGAAACGTTTCGTTCTGAAATTGAAGCAGCGCTTTGGGGGTGCCCATGCGGCGGGAAGCGCCGCCGGAAAGAATGATGCCGGCGATCGACGGACTGGGCGTCACTTTAGGACGGCTCGCGACGCCTCGCTTGCGAAAATCGATTTGGCGGCGGTGCGCCATTCCGAATCGGGCGCGCGGCGGACGGCGATCATCTCGGCAACCACGGAGACGGCGATTTCTTCCGGAGTGATGGCGCCGATTTCCAGTCCCATGGGCGCGAAAACGCGATCGAAGGCGGCGCGGGCGATGCCTTCCTTCTCCAGTTCTTTCACCACGCCGATTACTTTGCGCTTGCTGCCGATCATGGCGATGTACTTGGCGTTGGTTTCCACCGCCCAGCGCAGCACCCGCATGTCGTCGCGATGGCCGCGCGTGACGATCACCACATAGCTGGTGTCGCGGATGGGGAGCTTCGGGAAAACTTCCTCGTATTCTTCGGCGTAGACTTCGTCGGCCTCCGGGAATCGCTCGCGGTTGGCGAAGGCTTCGCGATTATCCACCACCACCGAGGCGAATCCCGGCCAGCACCGCCACCTTGGAGATGCTTTTCGAAATGTGGCCGGCGCCGAAGATGAAGACGCGGGGCTGGGGCACCACGGGCTCGACAAACACGCTGAGTTGTCCTCCGCAGATGAGGCCGTTGTCGTACGCCGCGTCCTGGCCCAGGCTGAAGTTCATCTGGCGCGGCCGCTCGGTTTCCATCACTTCGCGCGCGGCGTTCCAGACTTCGGCTTCCACGCAGCCGCCGCCGACGGTGCCGATCATGGAGCCGTCCTCGCGCACCAGCAGTTTGGCGCTTTCGTAGCTGGGAATGGAGCCGTTCACCTGGACGATGGTCGCCAGCGCGCACTTCTGGCCGAGCCGGCGCAGGCGGACCACTTCCTCGTAGATATCCATTCGTTTGAATTATAGCGTGCGGCGGGGTAGCGGGAGGATTCGAGGGATTCCCGGGAAGGTTATGACTATGCTATGATGACTATGGTTATGAGCGAAAACATCCCAGCAGGCGAATTCAAGGCAAAGTGCCTCCAGGTGCTCGACGAAGTGCAGCGGCTGCGCATGCAGGTGGTGATCACCAAGCGCGGCAAGCCGGTGGCGAAACTGGTCCCGTTGGACGACCAGCCGGAAAGCTTCATCGGGAGCATGAAGGGGACCATGGAAATTGTGGGCGACATCGTTGCGCCCATCGACGTGAAGTGGTCGGCGGATGCCGAGTGATCTGTTGCTCCTGGATACGCATTGCTGGTTGTGGGCGCAGTTGGGCCTGATCCAAAACTTTTCGCGAGCGGCTCTGCAGGCGATTCGCAGCGGGGAATCCGAAGGTAAGCTGCGCATTTCCGTCATCTCGATTTGGGAAGTTGCGATGCTTGAAGAAGAAGGGGCGCGTGGCGCTTCCGATGAATGTGCGGACTTGGGTGGATCAAGCCTTGAGCAAACCTGGAATCGCTGTCACTCCCTTGACTCCCGAAATCATGATCGAAAGCGTGCATCTTCCCGGGGAAATGCATGGCGATCCGGCGGATCGCATGCTGGTGGCCACGGCCCGAGTATTAGGCGCAACGCTCCTGACGAAGGACGAGCCGCTGATTCGATATTCGCATGAGCGCCACGTCCGGGCGCTTGAAGCTTAGCTGGCGGCCGATTACTGACCCTTTCCCGGGATCGCCGGGGCCGCCGTCGCCAGGCGATCCGCTATAAAACGTCCGGCCATCGGTCAGCGTGATGCGCCGCGCATCCATCAAACGCGAGCCGTCCTTGGCGCCATAGCCATCGATGGTGACGGTGTCTCCGATCTTGATGTCGTTTTTCCGAAAGCCCCGGCGCGATAAGGCGTTCGGAGCGCCGCCTTCGCAGGTCCAGGTGACGAAATTTCCTTGGTCGTCCTTCACGTCGATGTACAGGTAGGAGTGCGGATTGGTCCATTCCACTTTGCTGATCAAGCCGGTGACGCGGATGGCCTTGCTGGCGTCGTATTCGGCCGCGAAGGAGTGGTGCGCTTCGATCGGCAGCACGATGGCCGAGAGCGCCAGAATCAGGCAGGTTGTGAATTTGGTTCTCATGAGCTGTCTCCGTTTCGTTGACGTAGCTCGGTTGCTTCATATACTCTAGCATCGAGATGCGAATCCTGGCGGCGGTTTGCGCGGTGTTGGCGATGGCTGGCGCGCCGCTCGCGGCTCAGGTACCGCGCACCGCCGACGGGCACCCGGATCTGAACGGATTCTGGAAAGGGACGCGGGACACCAAGCCGGTGGGAAATATCGCCAAGGATCTTCCCGGGACACAAATTACCTTTCACGCCGGCGGGCGAAGCGGCCTGGAAGCACAACACCACGGCCACCGTCGATCCCGAGGCACTATGCATTCTCGGGGGCATTCCGCGCCACAATGCGAGCGGACTGCCGTTCATGGTCATGCAAACTCCGCAGTTTGTCACCTTTCTCTACTTCTATAGTTATTACCGACTGATTCCCACTGACGGGCGCAAGCATGCCGGAGGACCCCGATCCGTCGTTCTTCGGCGACGAAGTGGGCCACTGGGACGGCGATGCGTTCGTGATCGATTCGGTGGGGTTCAAAGACACGCAGGTGTGGGCCGACGAAAACGGCAGCCCGCATAGCGACGCGCTGCACGTGATGGAGCGCTGGACGCGGCCCGACGCCAAGCATATCCACGTGGACACCACCATCGAAGATCCGAAGTTCTACACCAAGCCTTTTACGTATTCGCGCACCTGGGAAGCGGGCGACCCGGGCCAACGCCTGGGGGAATATTCGTGCGCGGAAAACACCGTGGACCGGGCGCACTTGGGATTCGGTCCGGGGCCGATCCGTCCGGATGGAGAGCGCGGATACGTCAACGCCGTGCCGCTCCCGCCGCCTCCTCCTCCGCCCGTGCCGATCAAGAAATAGACATTCGAAGGGAAATCGTTGCTCTAGCGGCTGGAAGCTGCGGCCTTGGCCGAAAGGTGGGCCGATTTCCTGCACTGTCATGCCGACGTTGGAGCCTTTCACCGTCACCAGCACGTGGCCGTAGAACCATCCCCGCGCGAAGCCTTGTCCCTTCAGCTTGCCTCCCGAACTGGGCGCTTCAAGATAGATGATGCCATCCGGCACGGCGAACACGTACTGATGTCCGTGGCCGCTCACCACGAGCGCACGCCGTATTTGGCGATCAGTTGATGAAACGGAAATGGCTGCTTTGAAACTTCACCGGGATGAGCCAAGAGGGCTTGTGAAAGAACACGAACTTGGGGTCGCGATCGCGGTTTTGTGCCAGATCGCGCGCTAGAAATTGCGTTTGCTGATCGCTCAGATCTCGCAGTGGGTCCGGCGTCTGGCTGTTGTCGAGTACGGTGAAGTGCGCGTTTTGATAGTTGAAACTATAAAACGCCGGATGCCGGGTTTGTTGTTCGTAGACGCACGGAAGCGGGCGACCAGATGTCGTGATTGCCGGGCGTGAAGAAGATCGGGTAGCGATAGCGTCCCAAGCGGACGAGAGCGCGCCACTCAGCCGCGGCCGTGGCGTCGTTGCCGCCTTGGATGGTGTCCCCGACATTGATGACGAAGTCGGGATGAAGCGCGTCGAGTTCGCTCCAGATGCGCTCGTAGACTCCGGGCTGCGCGTCGCCGGTGCGGTCGCCCAGGATGGAGAAGCGAAAATCGTTCGCGGAAGCGGTCGGCCGCAAACGGAGCAGCCGCGGCCAGAGCACAGCGCCGCGTAACGCGTCACTCCCATGCGCGGCCCATGCGCGAGATTGTAGCGGTGAACTGAAGAGCCGCGAGAGACTGTAGAATAAAGTCATCTACCGAATGTCCCGTATTTTCCCCGCCCTCTCCAGCGTTCTGCTCGTCGTATGCGCGTGCGGATGCAAGCGCGCCGTGTCCGACAACGTCGCGGCCACGGTGAACGGGCGCATCATCACCTACGCGGACCTGGACAAGCAATATCAAGCGCAGTTCATGTCCTCCAGCCGAGAAACCCAGCGTCGATCAGATGGAGATTCAAAAGCTGGAAGTGCTGCGAACGCTGGTGGACAACGAGATCATGCTGCAGCGCGCCGAGAAGCTGGGCCTGATGGCCACCGACGCGGACGTGGAATCGAGGTTCGCGGAACTGAAAGCGCCGTACACGCAGGAGGAATTTCAGAAGCAGCTGGATGCGCGCAAGATGACCGTGGACGACATGAAGGCGCAGCTCAAGCGCGACCTGAGCATCACCAAGCTGTTCAACAAAGAGATCACCTCGCACATTTCGATTTCCGACAAAGACGTTACCGACTTCTACAACTCCAACAAGAGCAGCTTCAATTTCCCGGAGCCGCAGGTACATCTGGCGCAGATCCTGGTGTCGCCGATGCCGGACCCGAACGTGCGCAATCTGAAGAACGACAAAGCGCAGAACGACGAGCAGGCGCGCAAGAAAATGGACATGCTGGTGGCGCGGCTGAAGCAGGGCGAGGATTTCGTCACGCTGGCGCAGAACTTTTCCGAGGACCCCACCACGGCGCCGAATGGAGGGGATTTGGGTTTCGTGCCGGAGTCGGCGCTGGAGAAGGCCAATCCGGAAATCCGCGCTGTGATCCAGTCGGCGCCCGCGGGCACGGTAACGCGGGTGGTGAAAACGGCGGAAGGCTATCGCATATTCAAGATTTATTCCAAGGAGCCGGCCGGCCAGCGCGAGCTGACCGATCCGCGCGTGCAGCAGAACATCCGCGAGACGCTGATCAATCGCAAGGACCAGCTACTCCGCGCCGCGTATTATGAAGTGGCGCGCGACGAAGCGCAGGTGGTGAATTATCTGGCGCAAGCTGTTACGCAGAGCAAAGACGGCAAGTAGGCATTTCTGTTGTGCGAGAATTTAGGCGTGCAGACATTCGCGGTTGTCATCCACGAAGATCCCGAAGGCGGCTTTTGGGGCGAGGTCCCAGCGCTTCCGGGCTGCTATTCGCAAGGCGAAACTATCGACGAACTCAAGGACAATATCCGGGAAGCCATCGCAGGCGTGCTCGAAGTACTGAGGGAACGGGGACAGGAGCCTGACGCAAACGTCCGAATTTTGGATGTGGCTGTTTGAAAGCAGTTAGCGGGAGCGAAATGTGCCGGCTAATTGAGAAGAATGGCTGATCGCTGCGTCGAATCAATGGAAGCCATCATGTCTATGCGAAAGAGGGCGAGCGCAAGGTCATTTCAATCCCAGTGCACGGCAATAAAAGCCTGAAACCGGGTCTCGCAGCTCGGGTCGCGCGCGACGCGGGAATAAGCCTCTGAGCTCGTTGCAATAGGATTATGAATCACTGCGATCTGTTTACCGCTTCTGGCAACCTAAGCGCCAGGTAGCTACCCATCGTCGCTTCGTTACGCGAATTTTTGAAGCACGGAATTCGATCCCCAAATAGAGACCTGGCGGGCTCCCAAGCCAGACGAGGTAAAATTCGTGAAAGTCGGCGGAGCATTTGTGCATGATTTAACGAGGTTCGCGAAGGAGTTTGTTGCGGCGAAACTCTATTCCGATTCGAGCGAAACAGCTAAAGATAAAGCGGTCATTGACGCGATCAATGGGCGTGATCTCGACCGCACGGCCAGGACTGAGGAAATTATCAAGTGGCTCAGTTATTACAAAGTGCTCATGTTCTCTCCGCGGGATCGGAGCCTTGCGATAGGGAAACAGATTATCGATTTCGCAGACGGACCGCGCAAGAAGTCGCTGGACAGGGATAAGGACGGAATCGTTTCCGAGTTCAACCGACTTGGAGAATTGATTGGTAATACCGCAGCATCCATAAAGACGGGCAAAATACCCAAGCTGACTTCGCTAACTTCCAAGGCATTGTGGTGCTGCTATCCGGACGATGTGCCAATCTTCGACAACAATGCGGCGAGCGCTCTCCGAGTCATCAGCCGGCTTTGTCATTTATCTCCGGCACCAAAACAATCAGAGTACGCTTGCTTTGTGGACCTGTGGCTTAAGGTTTACAAGGATCTCGATCCCGTAATGAGCGCCGCTGATCTCTCCGGATGTCCTTACAGGATTAGATTGCTCGATAGACTTTTGTGGCGCCTTGGACAGAGCAGCTTCTACGACAAAAGTTAGAGCTTTGGTCTAAGGCAGGCTGGACGGTGCAGCTTTGGTCTTCGAATCCGGCGCGGCTTTGCTCTTCCCCGCCGGCAGCTTCCGCACCTGCGCGAAATACTGTTGCACGTATTGCTGATACGCCAGCGGGACTTCGTCGCGATTGATCTCACTGCCTGCTTCGGCGTGCGCGGCGTTTTGCTGTGAATATTGAGTCTTCAACTGCTGCTTGCCGGACGAAACTTCCACCATCACTTCGCCGGAAATATTGGCGGCGCGCTTGCCGATAATCTCACTGAGCTTTCCCATGGCGGCCAGCTCAGCCGCTTCGCGAGCGGCCTTGTCGCCATCCTGTTTGCCGATGCCGCTCTTGCCGTCGGGCGAATTGGGCTGATTGTTGCTGCGCCCCTGGCTCTTGCCTTGCGATGCCTGCTCGGTCCCGCCCTGCTGCTGTTCGCCTTCGGCCTGCGAATTCGCGCTGGCGTCGGCTTGCTCCTGGCCAGGCGATTTCGGGCTGCCTTCCTGCTGTTCGCCCTGCTGGGAGGGGCGCGAACTGGCCGATTGCGAGGAATCGTTCGGCTTTCCGCCGCCCGGTTTGGACTGCGGCTTCATCTTGGCGAGCAGATTGGACAGCGCGTCGCGGAGCTTGCTGGCTAGGCTGGAACTGTCGCCGGAGCTGCCGGACTGATTCGAGTCCTTGGCGTCCTTCGCATCTTTGGAGTCCTTCGATGCGCTCTGCTGGCCCGATTTCGAATCGGATCCCGACGCGGATTTCGCGTCGCTCGGATTGGAAGGGTCCGCCTTTTGGCCGGAATCCAGCGGATTGGTGTCGGGCGGCGACTGCTCGCTGCTTTTGGCATCCGCTTTGGCCGCGGCGTCGGGCGAGGTGCTGGCGCTGTTCGGATCGGGGTCATTGGCGGATTGCAGCGCCGGGTCGGCGGCAGGATCCCGATCATTAGTCTTGGCTTGGGAGGTGTCTTCCGGCGCGCCCGGGTCGCGCTGGTCGCCGGCATCGCCGGGGCGTTTGCCCTGTCGCACCTTGGCCATTTGCGGTGAAGTCCCGAATAGGGCGTCGAAGTTGATATGAACCAAAGGCGAGCCGAGATCGAGGCTGCGGTGGATTCCGTATCGCAATCCGAACATGCCGAGCGCAACAGCCACCAGGGCCAAATTGATGTAGGCGGTGCGCGGCGTCTGGAATGGCACGCCACGCTGGATGTCGGCCGATCGCGCTGCATCTTCGGCGGCCGCCCGCTGCTGCTCGACGAATTCGGCCGAAGTGGCGCGCTCCGGATGCCGGCCGAAATAATAGGCGGTGGAGAGTGCGTCTTTCAACCCGATCTGGCGATCGATGGATTGCGCCACCTGATAGGCGGAAAGCAGCTTGGCCCGCGACCGTACCGCGCTGGCGGCCAGACTTCCCGCGAAGAGCAAGACCAGCCAATACCAGTTGAGGATTTGTGCCCCAACGATGAGCAGCAGTATGGCGCCGGCCATCCCCACGACGGCCGCGAACGAGGCCGCGTGGATTAGAAGATGCGAGGCTTGGCGGCGCCGGCCACGCCGGATCAGGTCGGATAGCGCACTACGCTCGTCAGCCACTTCACAATCATTATTGCAGACCACCGGTGGCTTTTCGCGGACAAAATTCGTGTGGTGGTCCGACGCTCGGATGCGCGGGCCGCCACTTGGCTACCATAGCTATGTGCGGAGCGTGAACATCGCCGAACTGAAGAACCGCCTGAGCGCCTATCTCCAGCAGGTGCGGGCTGGCGAGGAACTAGAGGAAGAACTGGCTTTGGCAGCTTCGGGAGAACTCCTGCTGCCGTCGGGAACACTGAACGAACGGACGTTCTGGTCCATCGGCGCTACTGATCCAGTGCACGCAGAGGCGGCGGAGGCAATCTTTAACGCCGTTTCCCGGGACCGGGAAGATCGAGATAGCGGGCTTTTGGGACGCTAGCGCCATCGCGCCGTTGTGCGTCCCGATGGAGAATCCGGGGCCCAGCCGCCGCCTGATCAGGCAGCATGCTCCCGTCGTTTGGTGGGGCACTCCAGTTGAAGTGTTCAGCTCATTTTGTCGTCTGAAACGCGAACAGGCTCCTATCGCAAGAGCAATACACAGCAGCCGGCAGGCGGCTTGCCTTGCTCCGCAAGGTTTGGCGCGAAATGCAGCCGACCAACCGGCTACGCGAGCTTGCCGAGACTTGCCTGGATCGTCATTCACTGCGCGCCGCCGATGCTCTTCAACTGGCGGCTGCGCTGGTTTGGTGCAATGAAAAGCCCAGGAATCGAGCGTTTCTATGCCGTGATCGTCGGCTGATGGAAGCGGCGCAGCGGGAAGGATTCACGGCCATCGAGCTTTGAGGGGGCTCATATCCACAGATCGTGCTGCAGGCGGATAAACTCGTGCGTGATTTCCTCAGCCAGTGGATGGCGGCCGCCGCGAATTACGAATTTGCCTGCCACCACTACATCGCGCACGGCGGTTCGTTCGGCGTTGAAGACGATGTGAGCCAAGAGCGATGCGGGGTCAGAGCGGCGGTCCCACCAGCCATGCTTGGATCATCCAGCGCGATCGTAAAGAAGTCCGCTGGACGGCCCACTTCCAGGCTCCCGCCGGGCGCGGCAAGACTTCGGGCGCCGACTTCGGTGGCGCAATCGAAGAGATGCCTCGCCTGTAACACGGCGCGCTCCAGCTTTTGCAGCCGGAGATGATATTCCAACTCGCGGGCGTCTTCGAGCAAGTTGATTTGGACGTTGCTGTCGGAACCTAACGAGACGCCTACGCCCGCGGTGAAAAGCCGATCGGCGGGCAGAATACCGTCGCCGAGATTGCGCTCGGTGGTGGGGCAGGCGCAAACCATCGAACCGGCGACCGCGAGCGCGGAAATTTCTTCGCGAGTGACGTGAATGGCGTGAATGGCTGTAAAGCGGGAATCGAGCAAACCGTTTTCATCAAGCAGCTCGATCGGACGCATTTTATATTCGGCCAGGCAGGCGTCGACGTCCGCGGGCTGTTCGGAGACGTGCATGTGCACCGGTATTTGTTCTGCACGAGCGTAAGCGGCCACTTCGCGCAGGTAATCCAGAGGCACGGCTCGAAGACTATGCGGCGCAACGCCCACCCACGCTCTGCCCGTCTCTTCCGGCGGTCCCAGGGCCGCCCGCAGCGCTTCGGTGTCGGCGATGAAATCCAGTACTCGCGGAGTAAGGAATCGGACCTGCGCCGCTTCTGCGGGCTTATCCCACCCCGACCGCGCGTAGGCGGTTTGCAACAGCGCAATCCGCAGGCCGGTGTCCCGGGCGGCGCGCAGAACCTGCCGCGCCAGCTCATTTCGATCGGCGTAGGGTGCTCCGCCCGGAGCATGATGCACATAATGGAATTCGCCGACGGTGGTGATGCCACCCAGGAGCATTTCGAGGAAAGCCATCCGCGAGGCGTGATACAAAGCATCGGGCGACAGCCGGTTGGCGGCGCGGTACATGCTGTCGCGCCAAGTCCAGAATGAGTCGCGTTGAGAGGCGGTACGGTGCTCGGTACGGCCGCGCAGGACGCGCTGGAAGGCGTGCGAATGGCCGTTGATCAGGCCCGGCAGCAGGGCGCATCCGGCCAGCCGCTGGGCAGTGGCGAGATCGGCCGGCGCGGAAGAAAAGCGGGTGATGCGGCCGCTGGCGTCGCCGAACATCGCCAGCCCGGACCGGAATTCGCCGCCGGTATAGATCACGTCCGGCAGCCAGCCGTTTTCGGGCTCGGGCTCAGAAGTTTTCAATAGACCAGCGTAACGCGCCGCCAGTTCAGGCCGCGAACCGCAAGCTTTCGAGCGAGCCGGCGCTCTTCTGGCGAATTTCAGCCAGCGCCCCCATGGAAATACCGGCCAGGCGCGAGGCGGTATTTATGCGGACGTAGGAAGGCAGATCTTCCTGGGACTCGGTAATAAACTCGGCCAGATAAAGCAGCGAGCTCAGCGGAAGTGCGGAGCGCTCCGGGCGATGATGCCAGCGCACGGCCTCGATGATTTCCAGCGGAAACTTCCATTGCGCCAGAGTTTCGGCGCCCACTTCGCCGTGGCAGCGCCCGGAAAGGCACATTTCCACTTCCACGGGCGGACATCCGCCATCCGTGAGGCGCTGGAAGCGATCCTGAAACGCCACCGGCATGATGGCGAAAGCCAGGCGGCCGATGTCGTGAATCAAGCCGGCGAGAAACGCCTGCGAGGGATCTATTTTGACCGACGAGTGCATGGCCACCAGCTCCGCGGTCTGCGCCACATCCAGGCTGTGGTTCCAGAGCTGATGCGCTTGCGGCGATGAAAAGTTGCCGCGGATGGCGGCGGCCAGCAACACCCGGCGCGCGGTCTCGGTACCGATAAAGGAGACGGCCTGGAAAATGGTTCCGATGGGCTGGCGGGGGCTGTAGTACGCCGAATTCGCGGTTTGAATTAGCCGTCCGGCGAGGACGGGATCGAGCGACGCCACGCTTCCATTTCGCGCGGTCCCACGTCGGGATTGGCAACCTGCCGCACCACCTCCCGGGCAGCGCGCGGAAACACCGGCAGCCGATCGATCACCCGGCTGACATCGGCCCTGCTGGTGACCTGCAGGTAGGTCATCATGGCCTCGACCGAGGAATTCGTGCATTGATCCAGCGAGTCGGCATCAAACAGCGGCTCGGACTCGAAGAACTGATCGAAATCGTCGCTGATTTCGAGCACCGCCACAATCTTCCCCATGGCGGGATCGGCGATCGGACGCCGGCCCCACAGCGTCTCCAGGACGGCTCGCACGTCGTCGGAGATGAAAGGCCGCTCGCCTTCCGCTTCCAGGTGCATCTCTGCCAGCAGCCGCCGGCGTGCCTGGTCGTCCACCAGCACCTCGGGGACATGATGGGCCAGCGCGGCCTGTTCCACCAGATTTCTATCGGATTCGGAAAGCCCGATCGCGCCCGCCAGTTCGCTCGACCAGGTTGCCACCCGCAGACAATGCGCGCGGATGGCTTCATTGCCGCGCGCTTCGGTGAGTTCGCTGGCGCGGGCCGTCATAGGAGTCTCATCGACCAGGGTTCGGGAAAGTGTGGAACTCGGCGGGCCGTCCATTTCAGTCTCTTCTTCGTCTCGCCACGCCCAAGCCATTGATACAGTTCGCCCTCGCGGGACTTATCGATGATCCAAACCCACGATTCAAGAAATCTCACCCTAGTCGCCGTACAGGAAAACCGCTGAACTGCGGGGGAAAATGTTTCTAAGAGCGCGGATACAGGAAAGACCCTGTAGGACGGCAATCCAGACTTGCCGCGCGATAGGCTTCGAGCAATGCTCCAACGGCGGGTCCGTCTGTGGAAAAGACCGGAGCGGTCACGCTGGATGCCGGCGTCGGACGCCATCCAATCGCGGAAACGGGCTAGAAGAATCCGGCTTCCGAATACGCCTCCGGAGTAGGTGACGATGTGCCGTCTCTCCGGCTGTCGAACAATTGTCCATGCACCGCTACCGCCAATCGGGCCAGTTCGCGGGCCGCGGTATCCAGGATTTCCACAGCCACTGGATCGCCACTCTCGGCGGCGTGGTTAACCAGCACGGAAAGACTCGCGACGCGCGGCCGCGGAAATTCGGGCGTGTAGCAGCGATGCAGCAGATCATTTATGTTGCCGGCGCATTCTGGCCGGTCACGGCATCCAGCAGCCGGGCGCGCAGCGACGTGGGGACTCCCCAGCCCTCCTCCCACGCGAGCGCGGCGCGCATGGCTTGGCGCGCGATCCAGAATCCGCCGCCTTCATCTCCAAAAAGATAGCCCCAGCCGCCGGCCCGCGCGGTGCGGCCGCTGGCGTTGCGTCCAAAGGCGATGGAGCCGGTTCCGGCGATCACCACTAATCCGGGCTCGCCCGCGGTGGCTCCGGCCAGCGCAATGAAGGCGTCGTCGGTCACCAGGGTCCGGTCGCTCGCGAGAATCTGGGCGAGGATCGATTCCTTGTCCGCTGGGCCGCCGCTGAATCCCAGGCAGGCGCTGGTGAAGCGCACGCTTACGGCGTCTAATCCAGCCTTCGCGCAGGCAGCCCGCACGGACGACTCGAATCGGCGCCCACGAACTTGGCTCGCCCCTCCGAAGCGCCCACATGGTTGCATGGTCCGCCGCGTCCCACGCCGGCCACCCGGCCGCTTTCGTCACCAATGATCGCTGTGGTGCTGGATTGGCCGCCATCGACACCCAGAAAATACCGGGACATTTAATTAGGATGCGACATTACTGAATGTGGAAGAGCCGCACGTCGCCCGCCGATCCCGCCACCGTCAGTCCCCAGGCCGACGGATAACGCAGTAAATCGCCGGCGCCTGGATTGTCGGGCTTGCTGAGTACGTAATGGATGCCGCGGGCCTTCAGTTCCGCGGTGGCGGCCTGTCGCAGGCTGGTGCGGATGGTCCGCCTGGATTCCACCGGATGATCGGACAGCGTGACCCACGATCCGTCAGCGCCCATGCCCTCCAGTTTCATTTGAGTCGCTCCGCAATCGTCGGACGATCTCCACCACCACCGCGCCGGCGCTTTGCAGCCGGCCGAAATCGACTTGGACATACATGCCCGGCGCCGCGGGCTGCCAGCTTCGCCAGCGCGTCACCGGACTATTGTCGAAAGCCAGTTGGACGTCCCAGGGGTTGGGATGCGCGGTGAGCCGCCAGGCAGAATCGCGGGGCAGTTCGGCGTTGGTATTGCCAAAGATGCGCATCTCGGCGATAGACCACTGATTGTACGGCAGGCTGGCGGTTTGAACTACGCGCAATTTCCGCAATTCGCGGGGTGCAAAATCGAATTTCACGATGCGGGTGGGCTGGAATACGCGGTACACCGGGGTCCACAAAATATCTTGCAGCAACTTCGTTGGAGGCGCTTTCGTAGCCGATCAGCAATTGCCGCGGAAGATACGCTTGGCCGCCCTGGCTGATGGCAAAGATCGGCTCAGAAGGCGGCACCACGGACCCAAGCATGCGCGTGACGGCGTATTCTGGATCCGATCTGAGATAGGTATCCTCCGGCTCCAGGCGCAGCGCCGCCCGGATAGGGACGTCTTCGATGCGATACGCGCCGGGCGTGCAATAAAGATTGTAGACTCGCGGGCCAGCACGTAAATATAGTGCGCGACCACCAGTGTGGGCAACAGCCAGCGAACATTCGACGGCTACCAGCGCCAGCGCCAGCGACACGAACGGGACAATGGGAATCAGGAAGCGTGTGCCAATATTGGTAAAGTAAATGACGTCCGAAGATCGCGGCCGCCAGCAGCAGTTGGCGCCCTTCCCGAAAGCGGAGCGCAAACAGCGCGAACGGGAGCGAGCAAAAACAGGGGGCCGAGAAAACCCTCCACGCGATCGCCCTGCACCGTAATTTGCAGCGGAATTTGCCACTTACTGGCCAGATCGTAGCGGGCCAGATCGGCGCGCCAGCTCTGTTCGAATGAAATATGCACGTACGGGTTGGGGAAGATGCTGTTGGCGAGCGGCGAGACGGGATTGGCGACTTCGATCCAATTTTTCACCATCCACGGCAGGATGCATGCGGCTGCCAGAAGCGAGACCACCAGCACCGGCCGCAGCACCGGTTTCTTCTGGCGCCATAGCTTCCAGGCAATGAAGCCGGCAGCGTAGGGGACCGCCAGGATCGCGGTATATTTCACTTCGTACCCGAACCCCGCCAGGATGCCGATGGGCACCAGCATTTTGGGATCGCGATTTTCGTCCCAGATCTGCAGCAGATAAAAAAGAGCGAACAGAACCGCCGCGAGCGCGACGTCGACGTAAGCGATGGAGGCATCCAGCAGCACAATCGGACAGGTATAGGTGATGATGGCCGCCGCCACGCCCACGCCGGGGCGCCCGATTCTCCTGCCATACGACAGAATCAAAAACGCGAGCACCACCAGGAACGTAAAGTGAAGAACGCTGGCGGCGGAGTGGCGTCCAAAGTCGAAAGCGAAGAGATAGAGCAGCTCGACGCCCTGCGATAAGTTGGAATAGATATCGGTGGTAATGCGGACGAATCCATGCGCCTGCCGGTACTTGAGGACTTCGCCCAAGTGATAGGCCATGCCGTCGGTGCTATGTTCGGGCGCCAGGGCGCTGAAAAATCCGAAGTAGGTGAAGGCGGCGAAGCTGACGACGAAAACCCAGCGCCATAGTGGCGCGAGCGGCGGGAACATCTTTCCTTTAAATCGAAGCGCGCCGGAATATACCGCGTAGCCGATCATCGCGAGGCCCAAAGCCAGCAGGATCCCACGGTATACCAGCCGGGTGGCGCACAAGACGAACATGATCCCGCTCAGGCAGGCCGACCCGGCGACAAACGCAAGCAGGCGCTCTTCCCACGCGTAAAAGACCAGCGACAACCTGCGGAACAGCAGCATGCCGAGCGACCAGGCGGTTGCCGCTGTGAACAGCGCGCCGAAAAGAATGGGGATCACTCGAATCATGCTGCCGAACCGCGGCTGTGAGCGAGCGGCGCCGTCATTGTTTGAACCCCATGCGCACCAAAATCACGCCGATACTTGCCATCGTCGCGCGGGGAGACATAAAGCTTGTCGACAGACATCCCGACCATGGTGTCGGAGTCCACCGCGAGCCAATCGGAAGGAACCGGCTTATCGAATTGCTTGAGGCCGGGCGTGTCGTAGCGCACCTTGTCGAGCAGCCTGCCGTTCACCAGGTATGTAATCTCCAGGGGCCCGGTGACCTTGAAGCTGTCTTCCCAAATGGCGAAGTCGGCATGGAACTTGAGCCTATCGGTGGAGAGCACCAGCAATTGCACGGTGGGATTCTGGGAGGTCCAGCGCCAGGAAGGGTCGGCTTGGCCATAAATGTCTTTCACGATGTGGATCGCAACGTCCCGGTCACTCATATCCACCATCAGGCTCGGGCCAGAATTTAAGTCTTGGACCGGATGGCGCTGCTGGGGTGGAGGATAACTTTCCGGAAGGCGATCGCAGGAGGCCAGGCAGAGCGCGCAGCCCAGCAGCATAACAGGCGCGGCGCGGCGGACACGCCGGATCAGAAACTTCCTGGCGTCGCGCTCGGTTGTGCGCGGCCCTCTAGACACACAGCCTGCCTGGATCAAGAAGATATTATGGCAGGGCGGCGCGCGATTCAGAAACCGGACTTCTGTTTACTGTCCTGAAGTGAGCCCAAAGTCATAACCGAGCCGAATCCAGCGATCGCCGGGTTCAAACACCGAAGCCAGCGCGTATTCGCCGGCTTTGAGATCGGCGCGAGGTTTAACGGCCACAACATCGGGGGCCAGAGGCTGCAGGTCATAATCGGCGACATCTTTGGCGCGGAAATGCGCCCACTCGCGGAAATGCCTGCTGGTGGGCATCCGAAGCTCGCGATAATCCGCCTTGGAAACGGCGCGGACCAGATACAAGTCCACCGGCGTGATACCGCGCAGATAAAAGGTGGGCCGCGCATCGTTGCTGATCTGGACGCTGGCGCGCGGTCCCGGGATCTCGGCTGTGGCGTGGTCCGAGCCCACGTTGAGGATTTCCAGAGCGGCCGCTCTGCCTTCCTCGAAGGGCATAAGAACCGTGCGCGAAAGCGCGACCCATCCCTGGGCTGCGTGGAAGTAGATGCCGCGCGCCGTGGGAAGTCCGGCGATCTCCGGATTTTCGGTTTGGGCTGCCGGTGGATTTTCCTGCGCCGGCGACGCGACGGCAAGAAACGTGGCACAGGCGATGAAGGAAGCGATGCAATTGGGAGGCGTCATAGGGAGCGGTAGACCTCTGCCACTATTTTAGGCCACGCGAAAAACCGTGAAATGCCGGGCTTGGTATTCATTCTCGGCGGCAGGGCGAAATTGGGTGAAATGCCCCAAATGATGCCCCACTCGATTTGGCGCCCCTACGTATCCAAGCGCCGGACGGTGTCGCAAAGTCCCGCTTCGGGCTGGGATCGAACGCGGCCAAGTGCCGCGGCCCACGGCGTGCAAAGTAGATGGTGCGGAACTGGCGGGTACATCGGAACAAGAGTGCTCGGTGGCACGGACTCGGTGACGAATCCGATGTGCCCCCCTAGAGTCGACTACTCTGCATTGTAGCCTCGTCAGAGGAATCCCAGGGGTACTGAACCGTCCGGAAGCCCGATTCGCGCAGCCTGCCAATCCGATATCGGATAATGCCGCCACGGTTCTTGTGTTCGCACTCCAGTTCGTCCCTTCGAACCAGCCTGCCCACCCCAGTAAACGCTCATGGCGCCAGGGAAGACCTATGGCCGGGGAGGCATCCTTGACAGGCTTATAGGTAGTTTGCTACATAGGGGTGGGAGCGTGCGAAGTGAAAACGACCTTAAACATCCTGGCATGGATTCTTGCTGTTCTGCTGGCAGTTGTTTTTGTATTTGCCGGCGGCGCCAAATTGCTTGGAGCGCGCGCCATGGTTCAGGAATTCGCGCAGATCGGAATCGGGCAATGGTTTCGGTATTTCACCGGCATTCTGGAATTCAGCGGTGCGATCGGCGTGCTGATCCCGAAATACCGCTGTTGGGCGGCGCTTCAGATTGCAGTGGTGATGGTTTGCGCGACCGCTGCAAACTTCTGGATCCTGCACCTGCCACCACTGGCCGGCCTTACGGTTTTCCTGCTGGCAGCGGCGCTGGCGCTGGCGTGGTTGCGGCGGCCGAAGGCACAGAGCGCAGTTGCAGCGTCATGAGTGCCGCCCCACGCCTTTGGCAAACAGACCGCTCCAGGAATCGCCCAGGTTCAGCCATTGCGGGTTGGAGTAGCTGGACGAGATCTCCGAGGTATGCAGCAGTCCATGTCCGTGCGGGCAGGTGGACTCGGTGCCATACCATTCCAGGAACGTTCGTGATGGAGTACCGATGATAAGCGGGTTGGTGAGCAAGCGCAGGCACATCGGACAGCGGCGCTGCTGATCGGTGATCACCCAGTGGAAGGCGAAGATCGTTGCCGCCGCGCCCGCAATGCCGGCGAATCCTCCCAGTGACCTCGGAAGTATCTGAACCACCGATCCGCAAAGCGCGATGGACTGCAGCAGCGCGATCTTCAATACCAGGAAGATTCCCCGGCGCAACGTGCTCGACCAGGACATCGAATAGCGACTGGCAGGGGGCCTCCACACCCACAGCACGGGGGGCAGAAGCAGACTAGAAAGCGTCAGCACTCCGACGCATAGCCCCAAGTCGGGAGCTTTCCAGGGCGAGGCGCGGCTCCAGGCGCAAAGCGACGATGTGAAATGCGAAAAAGACGCTCAGCGCCGCGAGTGCGGCCAGCAAGGCCAAGCAACTGAGAGGCGATTCCAGTCGGATTCCGGTTCGCGTCACAGGGACACAACGATTGCTTCGCAGCCAAAGCGCATCTCGAAAAGCGCCCATACAGAAGAGCGTTGCCCGGCACTGGGGAATATACCAGAGCTCGGATCGCCATTCCTCCATCCATTCGGCGCGTTCATCGCCGGGCACAAGTAAGGAAGCGGCGCGCAGAATGGTGTGCTGCAGCCATGCGCCCTTCATGCGCCGTCCACCTCCCCAGCCGGAACCAGCTTGGCCAACAGCGGGTAGCGCTTTCTGGAGGCTTCCAGCGTTTTCTCCCCGGCGCGGCTGAGCTTATAGTATTTGCGCGGCGGCCGCTGCTCGGCATCCGCTACAGACTGGCGCTCCCACTGGGATCGAATCAACTGATCGCGTTCCATCCGCCGCAATGCCGGGTAGACCGTTCCGCTCGGAAGACCGGTTGCCTCCATCAAGGTGTAGCCATAGACGTAGCCTGCCGCGATGGCTTGCAGCATCATGGCGGAAGTGTGGGAGAGTTTTGGCGCGTCTGCCATGGTGGAATTATATCTATGTAGATATCTACCGGCAACGACGGAAGAAGTGGTTGAATAGCCGCTAGTCGCTGGCGCGTACCGATTCCGAAGACCCGCGTGGCCAACGGTTCTTCCTGAGCTCGGCTTCGGCGCAATCCGATGCGGTCACGTTAATCTATATTTAATAATCCGACAATTACTGGGCGAGCAGCTGGGCGGACGTGCTTATTCGCATGTTTAGTAACCGTTAGAGGCCGCGGCCAGCGAGACAGACTCTTACATTTACACGCGTAACGTGCCCTTCTTCGACTCGTCTTAGTGAGTGTAAGGAGATTAGGAACACATGACCGGAAAAACGTTACTTATCGTTGGCGCGTTGACGCTTTCGAGCCTGGGTATTGCCAGCGCAAAATCGTACGACATTATCCTGGACCACGCGGCCAAAGCGGGCGCTACGGAGTTGAAGCCCGGCGAGTACAAGCTCAAAGTGCAAGGATCGCAAGCCGTTCTGACCGATACTCAGAACTCGAAGTCCTTCACAGTGCCAGTGAAGGTGGAGAACAGTAACAGAAAGTTCGATAATACTTCCGTTGAAACAAATACTCAGCGCGGTGTGGCCAGCATCCAATCCATCGACTTGGGCGGCTCCCATACGCGGCTGATGGTGCAACAGTAGCAATTGGGTAGACTAGCGGGCCCTTTCTAGGACTGTTTCTAAGGAAACTCGCGCAAAACGGAGCGCGGCGGAAGCGGTTCCTAGGCTGTT
Source organism: Bryobacterales bacterium (assembly GCA_963713415.1). Taxonomy (GTDB): domain Bacteria; phylum Acidobacteriota; class Terriglobia; order Bryobacterales; family Bryobacteraceae; genus Palsa-89. The sequence goes on from CAVQLV010000006.1 coordinate 401,537, forward strand.
TTGTGGTGCGCACCGTGCCCTTTGCGCTTCTAAGGTAAAATTCCGTCACCAGTGGAAACGGCGGCGAATGCTGAAACGTCGCATTGAACAGCGCCCTCCAGGGGCGCAGAATCGACAAGGCCTATCCGCGTCCTTCTGTTGCTTCGAGAGGAACCAATGCGCGCGAAGTGTTTTCATGCCTGCGCCGCCATAGCCGCGGCAATCTTCTGTATAGCCGGCGCCCAGGCGCAGAGCAGCCGGATTACGCGTCCGGTGGACAATCAAACGCGCACGGTGCTGGCTGGGAATATCCATCCCAAAGCGCTGGCGGCCGCGCTAGCGGGGAACGACCAGGGCCGCGTGGCTCCTTCGCTGGAGATCCCGTACATCACGCTCGCGCTGGCGCCGTCGGCGAGCCAGCAGGCCGCTCTGGACAAGCTGCTGGCGGAACAGCAGACGCCGGGCTCTCCGAATTATCATCACTGGCTGACGCCGGAAGAATACGGGCAGCAGTTCGGGGTGAACGATGCCGACCTCGGCAAAATCACGGAATGGGTTCAGCAGCAGGGTCTGCAAGTGGTATCGGTGGCGCGCGGGCGAAGCTGGATCGCGGTGAGCGGAACGGCGGCGCAGGTGGAATCGGCCTTTCAGACCGAAATCCACAATTACTTAGTCGATGGCGAGACACACTATGCGAATGCGTCGGCGCCGTCGGTGCCCGCGGCCTTCGGCTCGGTGGTGAAAGCCATTCGCGGCCTGAACGATTTCCGGTTGAAGCCGCGGCTGCGCGCGGCCTCGCCTCTAAATTAAGTTCCGCCAAGCCGAACTACACGACTGGCCAAGGCACTCACTATATCGCGCCCGGCGATCTGGCCACGATCTACGATGTGACGCCGCTGTACAACGCCGGAATCAATGGAACCGGCCAGAAGATCGCCATCGCCGGGCAGATCGAGGTAAATCTTTCCGACATCGAGGCGTTCCGCAGCCAATTCAATCTGCCGGCCAACGACCCGCAGCCGGTGCTGGTGGGTTCGAGAAACCCGGGAAGCAACGCGAGCTCGGGCGATCTTGCCGAGTCCGACCTGGATCTGGAATGGTCCGGCGCGGTGGCGCCCAACGCGACTATTATTTTTGTTTATTCCACCGACGTCATGACGTCGCTGCAGTATGCGATCGATGAGAAGCTTGCGCCAGTGGTCAGCGTGAGCTATGGCTCCTGCGAGCAGGAGACGCCGGCATCGGAGTACAACGCTTTCGTCCAGTGGGGCGAGCAAGCCAACGCGCAAGGCATGACATGGTTCGCGGCGTCGGGCGACGACGGCGCGGCCGATTGTGCCGATTCGCAAAACCCTGGCCTAGCCGTCGACCTGCCGGGCAGCGTGCCGGAAGTGACCAGCGTGGGCGGCACGGAGTACATGGAAGGCACCGGCACATATTGGAGCGCTACCAACAACGCCAATGGCGCATCGGCGCTGTCATACATTCCGGAGATGACCTGGAACGATAGCGCCGAAGACGGGGAGCCGTCGGCGAGCGGCGGCGGCGCGAGCATTCTGTTTTCGAAGCCTTCCTGGCAGACCGGGCCGGGCGTGCCCGCCGACAATGCGCGCCATGTCCCGGACGTATCGCTGAACGCGTCCGACGATCATGACGGCCATCTGGTCTACACCAGCGGAAGCCTTCAGGTTTACGGAGGGACATCGGTGTCGGCGCCTTCGTTTGCCGGGCTGACCGCGCTGCTGAATCAAAAACTCGGCTCGGGCGGCGTGGGGAACATCAATCCGAATTTGTATTCGCTGGCGCAATCGAACGCGGGCATCTTTCACGACGTCACCACGGGCAACAACATTGTCACTGTGGCTTGTTCGCGAAGACAGACAAACTGCGCGGCCACGCCGGTGGGCTACTACGCGGGCGTGGGCTACGATCAGACCACCGGACTCGGTTCGGTGGACGCCTACAAGCTGGTGATGGGATGGAACGGCGGGACCGTTACCCCGCCGCCTACCACCCCGGTTACCAACGTCACGCTGCTGAGCAACTTGAGCACGGTGGCCCAAAACGACGTGGTGTATTTGACGGCCACTGTCACCGCAGCCGATGGGACCACGCCATCCGGGTCGGTTTCGTTTTCGATCGCAGGCACTTCGTTGGGATCGGCCGCGTTGACCGGATCGGCGGGCACGGCCACGGCCACGCTGGCGGTGAATGCTTTGCGATTGCCCGTAGGCACCGGAACCATCACGGCAACATACAACAGCGCCAGCAGCGCCTCGGTGACGGTAAGCGTGACGGCGTCCGGATCGGGCTCGGCCGCGCACGCCGGCCATCACCAGCGTCAGCAACGGAGCCAGCTTCAAGCCAAGCTTCGCGCCCGGAGCGATCCTGAGCGTGTTCGGATCCAACCTGTCGCCCGTGACCGCGAGCGCGTCCAGTGTGCCGCTGCCGCTTTCGATCTCCGGCGTGGCTGTGCTGGTGAACGGAGTGGCCGCACCGCTGTACTACGCCGCGGCCGGCCAGTTGAACGTACAGATCCCGTATGAGACCACGGCCAACAGTCCGGCCGTGCTCAGCATCAATAACAACGGGCAGGTGACCACGCAGACGTTCCAGGTGGCTGCGGCGGCCCCGGGGATCTTCACGGATTCCACAGGTGCGCTGGTTCCTACGCCGAGCGCGGCGCCTGGACAAGAGGTCGCTTTCTACATCACCGGCGCGGGTGCTGTTTCCCCGGCTATCTCCGATGGCGCGGCGCCTGCGGCGTCTACTGTGCTGGCGGATCTTCCGAAGCCGGAGCAGGCAACCACGGTGACGATCGGCGGAGTGCAGGCGGCTATCGATTTCATCGGAATTCCGCCGGGACTGGTCGGCGTGACGCAGATCAACGTGCAAGTTCCGAACGGGATCGCGGCCGGCGCGCAGCCTGTGGTGGTGACGGTGGATGGAGTGGCCAGTCCAGCCGCCACCATCAGGATTACAAACTAAGCCCACTCAGGCTCTGTTAGCGTTTGGCTACGTGGCCGCGCCCATCACGCATTTCATTTCCTTTGAAGTGGGCAACCTGATCGGGACGGTGTTCTGCTTTGTCGCCGGCATGTGGCATGGGGCCCTTTGTAGCCGTGATGAACATCGAAATGGTTATTCACGTGGCCTCGGAAGTCGGCATGGCCGTGAAACCACGGGCCGACGCCAATGAAGACGCCATCGGAAAACCACTCCGGGCCGTAGTAGCCATAAGGAGCGCAAGCGTAAGGAGCATAGTCGTAATAACCATAAGGACACACCGGAGCGGGTCCAATATTGACGGCCACCTGTGCCTCCATTTTGGGCGGGGCCGCCATCAGGAAAATTCCAGCGATAGCAGCTACTGCCAGAAAGTTGAATTTATTCATAAGTTCTCCTTTGGATATCATCTGAGGGGACTTCATCTGGGGGGTTCGCCAGCGCGCTTCCCCTGAAGATTGGATTCGAGAGTCGCAGCGTTGTTTCGTGATTGAGGACGATAACTGGTACTGAGGCGCTTAACGGTCTGATTCGATTCCAGTTCGGTTGCAATCAGCCCCGGCGCCGTCGGCGAGTCTTGGCGTTCCGCAGTCCGGCGCGGATTGAACTGCGAACCGTCCAGCCAAGCGAACGCCATGCTGCCGCCTAGAAGAGGATGCAGCACCGCCAATGAAACCAGCGGCACGGCATACCTTTTGGATTTCACCAGGGACTCCAGTACGCCACGGACCGCGCGTGCTGCGCGGAATGGTTCCCGGAACCTGCGGAATAACGAAACTCGCGAATTGCAGATTCCGATGCCGTTTGCCGTAACTCAGCAGGCTCTTGGCAGCCTGCTTCGGCGTCATGATCCCTGCGTCGGTAATGAAGCTGCGATGAACGGCGTGGGGATAGTAGAAGTCGACAGCTTGCCTCACGAAATCCGCGCAATTGTGAAACAGAAGATTGAAGCGGCTCTTGTTGGGGCGGGAGTTGAACCTTTGAATGAACTGGCCGTCCTGCTTCGCCGTGGTTTGGATCCCAAAGGCGTAAATGGTCCGATCGTATGCCGCGCCGATCAGTTGTATCCAATCTCCTTCCGGCGGGCAACCGCCGGGTGTGTCGGGCGCCACGTTCTCGAGGTGTTTTCGCCGATAGGCATCCCTCAGGGCCGCCGCCTCTTCGGGCGTTACCGTCAACGGAATTTCATCCGGCCGGTCTACCGCATAGAGGTACGGCAACAAAGGAATCGCGATCCAATCGTAGCCCGAGACCCGATGATATCGGCTGATCACCACGCCTTGTTCTCCCGGTTCGCATCGGCGTAACTGGAGCGGGGATGCGGCACAAACATGAGAAAGATAGATGGCGGCATGTCCGGTCGGATTCATGCCCCCGAAGGTCCCGAACGGTTCCTCCAGCAACACCGTCACGCTGGCATGGGCCACTCCCGCGCCGCACACGAAAACCCCGAGAAGCAGTAGCGTCCAAGTTCGCACGATGACGTCCTATGCAACGAGTGAAGCATCCAAACCGCCACTGTTTGGGCGCTTAGAATCAATACGTGACCCTTTTGTTCGCGCACGATTCCTTCCTCAGATTGAAGAAATTGCCGCCAGGGATCATCATGTCTCCGGCGAAGAACATGTCACGGTTTCAAACGTAATACCGCAGAGCACAAATGGTAGACTCTTAGCGTTCCTCTCCCCGATGTTTTTGTCATGAATCACAATCCTGCGTTTCGCGGTTTCCTGCTTCTTCCGTCGTTTTGATGTGCTTGGTTTCTTTACATATCTTCGAGCATTGCCGGATGGAGCGCGGCCAGCTGCGCCCCCTCTCCCCGCTTCACGTCAACCGGATCGCGCCGCGGCGCAATCGCCGCCGCTCATCGTGATGGGATTCGTTGGCGGATTCGTCCACCGCAACAACACCATTCATCGGGAGGTGCAAGTCGCCGCCGATTTGCGCAAGGATTACCCATCTCGGATGAAGGTCAGGATCTTTGCGAACCACCTGGGTGGTCAGGCCCACCGGGAGATTCTACGGCTCCTCGACACGGACCACGACGGCGCCTTGTCTGGCGACGAGAAAGCCCAAAGCTCGCATCGTTCTTTACGGGCATAGCTGGGGCGCGTCTGAATCCGTTAGCATGGCCCGAACGCTCCAGAAGGACGGAGTCCCGGTGTTGCTGACCATCCAGGTGGACAGCGTCGCGAAGCCTGGCGAGGATGACCGGCATATCCCGGCGAATGTTGCGCAAGCCATCAATTTCTACCAGCTGGACGGACTTCTCCACGGCCGGCGAAGCATCCTGGCGGCTGATCCCGCACACACTCAGATCCTCGGGAATTTTCAATTCGACTACAAGACCAAACCGGTCAATTGTGACGGCTATCCCTGGTACGCCAGGATGTTCATGAGGTCTCACATCGAGATTGAATCGGACCCGGTTGTCTGGGGCAGAGTAGAGTCTCTCATTCGTTCGAAATTGCAGTCCTCCAGCGATCCCGGTCAGAACGCCGAATAGGCGTCGCGAACGCTGGCTACACGGGCGCAACCATCGATAGACGCGACCATGGCCGATGCACCCGGACGCGAGCGCCATCCAAACCCGCGCGCACCGCCAGCGCCAGCAGTTCATCCTTCTTCAATGCCGCCGCCACCGAAATCTGGCCGTCGTTGATCGTGATGTCGTGCCACCCGAACGCCCAGCGGGTGCTGGGAAGGAAATGATAGGCCAGCGGACCGCGCTCCAGATCGATCGCCAGCACGGCCCGGCGCGCCAGGCAACGAAAGCTGCGGAACAACTCCACCACCTGGTCATTGCTGAAGTGATGCAGGAACAACGAGCTGAAGACGAAATCGAAACTGGCCGGCCGGAAGGGTAAACGGAACGCGTCTGCCACCACTTTGGGATCGGCGGCCTGGGCCAGATGATCGCCCTTGTAATCGAGCGAGGTAACGATCGCGCGCGGATAGCGGCGGCGGATGGCCGCGCCCATGTCGCCTGAAGCAGCGCCGATATCCAGCACCGAAAAGCTGTCGCCGGACTTCGCCACGCCGCTGAAGAGCCTGCCGAGCACGTAGTAGCCGCCCAGATAGCGGTTAATCCGCGCCAGATCCCGCAGGCTGGCGCGCGTCACGTCGGGCGGCGCGTGATCCAGCATCTCCGGCACGATGAAACGCTCGTGAAGGACCCCGCCGTTCATCGATACTCCCACAGCACCCTTACATGATAAGATGCGGCAGTCAGTGGATGGATATTGTCACCGGTAATCTAGGCTGGATCGAAGCGATTTGCGGTCCGATGTTTTCAGGCAAGAGCGAAGAGCTGATACGGCGGCTGCGGCGCTCCATCATCGCCCGCAAGCGCGTCCAGGTTTTCAAGCCCCTGATCGACGACCGTTATTCCGAGCGATGAGATCGTCTCGCACAGCGATCTGCGGATGAAATCGCAGGCCATTGAAAGCGCCGCCGGCATTCTGCCGAAACTGGATTCGCGCACCGAAGTAGTGGGCATCGACGAAGCGAATTTCTTCGGCCCGGAATTGGTGGAAGTGGCGACGCATCTGGCCGACAGCGGCAAGCAGGTGATTGTCGCCGGCTTGGACACCGATTATATGGGCCGGCCTTTTGCGCCCATGCCCGACCTGCTCAGCCTGGCCGAATCCATCACCAAGACACTCGCCATCTGCGTGCGCTGCGGCAATCCCGCCAAGCATACCCAAAGGCTGGTGGAGTCCACGGACCTGATCGTGGTGGGCGCCAGCGGAATGTACGAGGCGCGCTGCCGCCGTTGCTTTGAGCCGGGCATGCCCAAGCAAACGTTTCTGGAGTTCGCGGTCCCGAGGAACAAGCCGTGAGAGCTAGCTCAGAATTCCGGTTTGGTGCGCTTTGACGTAAGCAAACAGCCGCTGGGAAAGTTCGCCTCTCTCGTAAAACAATGTATCGCAGCGGTTGAGCGCACGATCCCGCTTCACGCTCTCTATCGCCATGGCGGCCTCGATTTCCGCCGCGCCTAATTTCGGCAGCTCCAGTGAATCCAAGGCTTGCTGCGTAATGTCGGCGATCTCCACGCAGCCAATCCTGACCAAATCGTTGACGATGGCCGGAGCGAAACCGGCGAAACGGGTTACGGAAGAACTGGCCATACCCGCCGTTGTTCACCTCCCGTGAGAGTGCCATCAACGAGAGAACCATCCGCTCGACACCCGTCATTTTTGACGGCCCGGACGCCTTTATTTTTTCCTGAATTGCGTCCTCTAACGCGAACAACAAGCGATCGATCCCTTCGGTTCCCTCGAATGCCAGGATTTCGTCAATGGCTTGGCCAGAGTAGCCCTCCAGCCAGCCAAGATCCGCAAGCGAGTAGCTTGTTGCGGCAACGGCGGCCGTTTTACGCCAAGCTTTCACGAGGGCCCTTCTCGACGCGTGAGATCCGGCAAATGCTTCCACGCCTTCTAACGCTAGTTCGGCGACCTTCTTGCCGGAAATGCTCCCGAGTGCTTCCAGCCGCCGCGCTACTACATCTGGCACCTCAATAGTCAAACTGCCCATGCGAATCTCCCAAATGAATATCGGCACATCGCCACTGAAACCGGCGGCCCGAGGCATCCATCCAACAGGTTATATAACTGGTACTCTACGGATCAGAGGTCACATGTCCATTTTCCCGAATCCCAGCCCAGGCTCCGGCTCCGAACCAACCTATACGCCTCCCCCGGCACCTCCTCCCGCCGCGCCGCCTCCTTCTGCTCCGCCGCCCGGAGCGCCCGCTTATTACGCACCGCCGCCGCAGTATTATCCGCCACCGCCTCCCCCGGCGCCCGCCAGCGGAGGATTGGCATGGAAATTCGGGATTCTGTTCGTATTCGTGGCCGCGTTGATCGGCGCCAATGTCTATCTGTATATGCAGTTGGACAAAGTGAAGAAGGATCTGACCGCCGCCAACGACACCGCGCAGTCCCGGATCGACAAGCTGGAAGAAGCGGCGAATCGTGAGCACGCGCAGCAATCGGCGTACGGTGGAAGAGTTGCGCGACCAACTGGAGCGCGCCCGCCGGCAAGCGAACCTGGCCGCCGGACAGGCCAAAGATGAAGCGCTGAAGAGGGTGGACGAGACACGGGCGGCGCTCGAAGCAGCGCAGCAGAAGGCCAGTCAGCAACTCTCTTCCGATATCTCGAAAGTGAAGGAGTCCACCGATACTCAGTTCTCGCAGGTGGGCACGGAAGTGACTACGGTGAAGGGTGACGTGGCCGCGACGAAATCGCAACTGGAGAAGACCGTGGCCGATCTGAAGCGGGCCACCGGCGAGCTGGACGGTCACAGCGTATTGATCGCCACCAACGGCAAGGAACTGGCGGCCCTGCAGGCGCTCGGCGAGCGCAACTACATTCAATTCACCATCGAAAGAAGCAAGCAACCGCAAAAAGTGGGAGACATCCAGATCCTGTTGAAGAAGGCCGATCCAAAGAAGAACCGCTTCACCATCGAGCTCACCGCCGACGACAAGACGGTGGAGAAGAAGGATCGCGTCATCAACGAGCCGCTGCAGTTCATGACTTCGAAAGCCAAGCAGCCTTATGAGCTGGTGGTGAACGACGTGAAGAAGAACACCATCGTCGGATATTTGTCGATTCCGAAAGTGCTGAACACCCGAAACTAGCCGGCCACTTCGGCGTGAATATCGCCTAGCATCATCTGCTCGTGCGGGCGGGCATGCTCGGTTCGCACATAAGCCAGCGCCACAACTTTGCCCAGCGCCGGTGAATAAGCAGCGGACGTGATCTCAGCCACGCTAGCCGCATCGATCTGTAATTTTGCGCCGGGCGCCGGCGGTTCGTTCGTATCCAGGATCAGCGGCATCAGCACACGATGGATCTGGCCGCGCGAACGTACCCGCTCCACGATCTCCTGCCCCAAATAACAGCCTTTGCTGAAATGCAGCGCGTGCGGCTGATTGGCTTCCTGCGCGAGAAACCGCTCGCTGATGTCCTCGCTGTAGCGGGGCTTGCCGTGTTCCAGGCGGACCACGCGAGCGCGCTTCTGCGTCGGCAGGCTCGGCACCCGCGGCCTCCAGGCGCGAAATGAGGGCGGCCTTTTCGCCGACTGGCAGGAAAATGAAGAACCCCGGGCTGCCGGTAGAATTCAGGCGCGCGATCACTGATCCATTCCAATCGATGCTCGAATACTCAGCGTCGGGGATCGGCGCGCCCGCGCGCTCCAGCAACGCAGCCGCTTGCGGGCCCTCCACCGCGATGGTCGCGACCGCGTCGGTTGCGTCCTCGAGCGTGACATCGTCGGCGATAATGAAGCGGTCCAGGTGTTGGTACAGCGGCTGGCGCGTCTCGGGCTCCACATCCAACAAAAAATAATCCGCGCGGCACAAAATATTCGCGTCCGCCAGGACGCGGCCTTTATCATTCAAGAAAAACGCATAGCAGCCGGTGCCTGGCGTAAGCTGCTGGATGTGATTGGTGGTCATCGCGTGCAACAAACGCGCGCGATCTTCGCCGGTAAGTTTGATTTTGCCGCGCGCGGAAAGGTCCAGCCAGGCGGCGCGATTTCGAAGAGCTTCGTAGCCGGTCATTTTTTCGGAGGTCTTCATCTTAGTGACAGGTACCTCAGATAATCCGCAATCCCGATTACGATCAACCCCGAAATCGTAATGCTCAGGGCCGTTCGGTTGCGCTTGCCTTCGCCCGAGTCGCGCACTGCATAGAGGATGGCCGAAGCGGCAATGTGGAGCACGAACAATAGCTTGATGCCCATCCAGATGTTGTAAGTGGGTGGATAGCTGGTCTTCGTCAGGTAGTTATACATTCCCGATCCAATCACCGTGACCAGGACCGTAATCAGCAAAGGCCGAAAGCTGCTCACCGTCTTCGAACCAACCAGCTCGCGCTCAGCGGTGGGAAGCGAAGCCAGCGCCGGAGCCAGCACGAAGCGCGCATAAATGAACCCGCCGATCAGCGCCACCACGGAAGCGATATGAATCCATCGCATCGAGATGGCGAGCACCGCGCGCAGGGTTGGGTCCATAATTCGAGTATACGATCATGCTTCACGAAATCATTCCCGTCGGCCCGCTGCAGTGCAATTGCTCCATCTTCGGCGACGAGGCGAGCGGCGAAGCGGTGGTGATCGATCCGGGCGAGGAGATCGGGCGGATCACAGCGATTCTCGAAAAGCATCACCTGCGAGTGAAAGCCATCATCATCACGCACGCGCATATCGATCACATCGGCGGCGCGCAGAAGCTGAAGGCGCTCACCGGCGCTCCGGTTTACATGAACTTCAACGATCAGGAGCTATACGATCACATCGACGAGCAGGCGCAATGGCTGGGAATGGCGACGCCCGCCAAAACGGACATCGACGTAAACGCGCGCGAAGGCGAGAGCGTGAAACTGGGGCCGGCCGAATTTCATGTGCTGGAGACGCCGGGCCATACGCAAGGCAGCATCAGCCTGTGGATTCCCGCCGAGAACAAACTGGTGGCGGGCGACACGCTGTTTCTGGACAGCATCGGCCGCACGGATCTGCCAGGCGGAAATTCGCGCCAGATTCTGCGTTCGATTCACGACAAGCTGCTGCCGCTGGACGACGCCGTGGCAGTGATTCCGGGGCATGGACAGAACACCACCATCGGCCGGGAACGGCGCAGGAACCCGTTCTTGCGTGGCCTCTAAACTGCAGCCAGACAAGGAGCAGCCAGCCATGACGAGGCGTCAGCACAAGGTTCACACTCCACTCGGCCGAGCTGCGGTCCGGATCTTTGCCGCCAACGATCGCATGAACCAGATGCTGATCGAACATCTGGACCCTGCTGCATGGAAGGCCAAACCACCCGGCCAGGTCCGCACCATTGCGGCGATCTTCACGCACATGCACAATGTCCGCACCAAGTGGGTCAGGCTGACGGCTCCACACCTGAAGATTCCAGTGCAGCTCAATCGCGCGCACTCGACGCCGCGGCAGACTCGCGCGGGACTAGCCCAGAGCGCCGCCCGCTGCGCGGAGATGCTCGCCGAAGCGCTGGGTGGTGAGGGACGCGTCGAGAAGTTTCACAGAGACGGCTGGGCTCCGCCGTGGCCGGTGGGCCAGGAGATGCTGTGCTACATGCTTTGTCACGAAGCCCACCATCGCGGACAGGTGTGTATGCTCGCGCATCAGCTCGGATTCCCGTTGCCAGATAAGGTGGTGCACGGGATCTGGAATTGGGAGAAGTTGCGGAGAGCGTGCGGGGCGTCCGGCCTCCCCGGCTCCGATTCTTAAGGAATACCGGCCGCGGTGCGCGCATGCTTCGGATTATGTGCCGAAGAATGTTAACATCGTGGCGGATGAAGAACCCGTGAAAATCCCTATAAATATACGTGATATTGTGTTTTGTGTTTTTGTGATAGCGTGCCCCCTCCAAGTTTTTGGCCAAGCCAAGTCCACCCCGGCGCCGGCCGATTTCAGCCCTTCGCTGAGCGGTCCTGTGCGCGACCGGCCGCAGCCCACTGGCTGGCCTCCCCAGGGCCCGGCACCGCAGACTGCGGATGGGAAGCCGGATCTTTCCGGCGCTTGGGCACCCAATGCGATCCGCCAGAATGTGGACCTGCGTGCCAGTCTGAAGGCAGAAGGTGTTGCCATTCCATTTCAGCCTTGGGCGGAGAAGCTCTACCTCGAGCGGAAAGCGAATTTCTCCAAGGATGACCCGGAAGGTCATTGCCTGCCTCCCGGTGTCCCCCGCATGACCACTACGCCTTACCCGTTCCGCATCATGCAAACGCCGAAGCTGATCCTCATCGTTTACGAGGGCGGAGCTCACATCTGGCGGCAGATCTTCATGGATGGACGCTCGCATCCGGCGGACCCCAATCCAACCTGGCTAGGTGACTCCATCGGGCACTGGGATGGCGACACGCTGGTGGTGGATTCTGTCGGGTTCAATGGAGAATCCTGGCTGGATGAATCCGGCCTGCCCACCACCGAATCGCTGCACGTGATCGAGCGCTTTCGCCGTCCGGACCTGGGTCACCTGGAAATCGAAAGCACCATCGATGACCCCAAAGCCTATACCAAGCCGTGGAGCTTTACAACCCACCCGGTCATGTTGAAGGGCGACCTTATGGAATACATCTGTCAAGAAAATAATAAGGACGTCCAGCATTTGGTCGGAAGTGGAAAATAGTTCTTGAATTTCTTGAGGAATTACTGAAGGTCCAGGCCGTCGAAGGATGGCCTGCGATCCGCAGACCACGAACCACGACAGGGCACTGGGAAATCGCCCGCCCCGGACGCGAAATCATTCTCTGGAATACGACCTCCGAGAGGCAATAGAATGCTATAGCGTAGCGCACACGGGAAAGCGCGACGACGATCGGGATTAGACTAGTGAAGTACGTTCAGCCGGAGCGAAACGATTGGCACCGATGAGGTTTGGAGCCCTCGAAGCCTCGTGGCTGGAGGGGCTCCTTTACGATCTTCGATTTGCGCTGCGCGGATTGCGGCGCGACCGGGCGTTCACGTTAGCCGCCATCGCGATGCTGGCACTCGCCATCGGCCTGAACGTCACCGTGTTCACGGTGATGAACACGATGCTGTTTCGCGGCTTCCCGTTCGCGACGAGAAACAACCGGCTGGTTTACTTGCAGGAGCACACGCCGAACGGCGCGTGTTGCATCTCCTACCCGGACTTTGAGGACTGGCGTTCGCAGGTACATTCGTTTGAAGGGATGGCTTTCGTCGGAGGCCGGAACATCAGCTTTAGCGACGGAGGTGGGCGCGCCATCGACATGTCCACGGCTCCAGTGAGCACGAATGTCTTCCGGCTTTTGGGGGTATCGCCCATTCTGGGGAGAGATTTTGTGCCGGCGGATGAACTCCCGGGCGCGCTGCCGGTCGCGATCCTCAACTACGACTTTTGGGAAAGCCGGTTTGGCAAACGCGCTGACATTCTAGGCTTGGCAATTCATATCGACGGAGCGCCCGCCGCCATTGTTGGCGTGATGCCCAAGGGTTTCGATTTCCCGGAGGGGCAACTCAACCTGTGGATGCCGGTGGCCCACACGCCTGAGCTGCGGCAGAGAGGCCTCACGCCGGGAGGGTTCTTTGCATTTGGGCGGCTGCGGGATGGCGCCAATCTGCAAGAGGCTCGCGCGGAACTCAGGATCATCAACCGCCGGCTCCAAGCGGACTATCCGGCGACGAATCGCAACCTCGTCCCGTCGCTAAGCACGTATTCGCAATTCGCCGTCGGCCCAGATGCGCCGATCATCTACGGCTCGCTCTGGGCGGCTGCGTGGTTCGTGCTCCTGATCGCTTGCGCCAACCTGGCCAATCTCACCCTGGCCCGAACCATCGGGCGATCGCGCGATTTTGCGACGCGGATTGCGCTCGGCGCTGGCCAGAACCGCATGGTGCGCCAGATTCTGGTAGAGAGCTTGATGCTCGCTGGCGCGGCCGGCGCGCTCGGCTGGTGGATCACCCAATGGGGTGTGCGCACGTGGGCGGTGGAAACCGCGTCCCGCTACCAGGTGCTCGACTACACTGTGGATTCCGGCACGCTGGCCTATTTGGTTGCGATCTGGGCCGCAGCGGCGATTTTCGTTTCCCTGGCTCCCATGGTCAGGGTTTTGCACCTAAGTGTGAACAGCGCGCTCAAAAGCGACGCCCGCGGCGTAACGCAGGGTATGCGCGGCAAACATCTGGCCGCGGTATTAGTAGCAGGCCAGATGGCTCTCGCCATTGTGCTGCTCTCGGGAGCGGGCGTTCTGGCGCGGAGCCTCTGGAACGTCGTCAGCGCCAAGACCGGCGTACGCGATCCCGAAAACATACTGGTTGGATCGATGCGATTGCCTTCCGAAAAGTACCCGAGCCCCGCCGCCAGGCTGGCGTATTTCGCTCGCCTCGAAGCGCAATTCAAGACCATCCCGGAAATTGAGGATGAGTCCGTGTCCAGCATCATTCCCGTGGATAATACAAATTCGCAGGCGTTTGAGATCGAGGGAAGGCCCAGCACGCCCAACGGCGCGGAGTCCGCCCAGTTCCTGAGCGTCGGGTCGGATTACTTCCGCGTGGCGGGAGCATCCGCTATCTCCGGCCGCGACTTCAATGATGGGGATCGCGCGACTGCGTTGCCGGTCGCCATTGTGAACCAAAGCTTCGCCGCCACGTTCTGGCCTGGCGAGCAACCGCTCGGCAAGCGCCTTCGCGTGGAGAATCGAAACGAGCCGGGCGAGTGGAGGACGGTGGTGGGGGTGGTCCCGAATATCATGCAGGGAGATCCCACCCGGCAGCATTTCAAACCTCTGGTCTACGTACCTTTCCAGCAGGACCCGCCGGCGCGTGGCGCGTTTTTTCTGGTGCGCACGGGCGTGCCTCCGGACCAATTGGCAAGCGCCGTTCGCGGGAAGATCCAGAAATTAGATCCCGATGTAATCCTGGAAGATTTTACCTCGTTGAAGGCCAGCTTCGGGTTTCGTCGCGACCGCATGGATCTGGAGCATGCGGAGCTGGGCAAGCACGCCTCGGTGGCGCCCATCTTCGCCCTGATTGCCATGCTGCTGGCAGCCGTCGGGCTCTACGCCGTGATCGCGCATTCGGTAGGCCAGCGCACCAAGGAAATCGGCATTCGCATGGCGATTGGCGCGGCTGCCGAGGACATTCTCGGGATGGTCCTGCGCGATGGCATGCTCCCGGTGGCCACAGGTATGATCGCCGGCCTGGCGGCATCCCTGGCCGTGAATCGCATTTTGCAATCGCAGTTGGTGGGCGTATCGCCGTATGATCCGCTTACCATGACGGGCGCGCCTGTGGTCCTGATCGTAGTGGCGTTGGTCGCCTGCCAGATTCCCGCGCGGCGGGCCATGCGCGTCGATCCGGCGGTCGCGTTGCGGCATGAGGTTTGATGCGATCGGTGGGAATTCCGGCCGAAACAGAGTCTTGACAAAATATCACATTAGATATAATCTAACTATTTGATGGACGCCGAGGCGATTAAACGGTCCTTGGAAGCCGGCGGCTTGCGGTGCACTCCGCAGCGCTACGCCGTGATGGCGTTTTTGCTGCAACACAACCGTCATCCGACGGCCGCGGAAATCTTCGAAGCTGTGAATTGCTTGGATCCGCGTTCTTCCAGGGCCACAACTTATAACAACCTTCGGGACTTGGTGCAGGCGGGTTTGGTGCGTGAAGTGGCCGTGGAGGGCCGCGCCGCGCGCTTCGATGCGAAAGGCATGCGCCATCACCACTTCATCTGCGACCGCTGCGGCAATGTAGAGGACATTGAGTGGTGCGACGTGCCCAGGCCGGCCGCGGGTTCCCTCGGCAAGCGGGTCCTTCGCGAATGCGAACTTATTTTCCGCGGTCTCTGCGCCAAGTGCGCTCCGCGGCACACTTCCCGTTCCGTGTCTTAGACATGTCGATACCGAATGACAGGCGCGCGTGAGCAAACTCGCCCAGTGGCGATTTGCGCGATGCACGAAGCGTGCCGAATTTTTTGACTGATTCGAAGAAAGGAAACAACATGGAGCAACACACTACCGCAGCCGGGGCGTCCTTCCCCGAGCGAGAAGAGCAAAACATATTACCCGAAGCCCAATGCCCGGTCGTGGGCGGCCCTCGCAGACATACAGTGGCGGGAGCCCCGACGAACGCGGGCTGGTGGCCGAATCAACTGAACCTGAAGATCCTGCACCAGCACTCGCCGCTGTCCAATCCGATGGACGAGGAGTTCGATTACGCGAGGGAATTCAAGACGCTCGACCTGAACGCCGTGGTCAAGGATCTGAATGCTTTGATGACGGACTCGCAGCCCTGGTGGCCGGCCGATTACGGTCACTATGGGCCGTTCTTTATTCGTATGGCGTGGCACAGCGCCGGCACGTACCGCATCGGCGACGGGCGCGGCGGGGCAGGAGCCGGAACCCAACGTTTCGCTCCCCTCAATAGCTGGCCGGACAATGCGAGCCTCGATAAGGCGCGCCGCTTGCTGTGGCCGATCAAGCAGAAGTATGGCAAGAAAATCTCGTGGGCTGACTTGATCATTCTCGCGGGCAATGTCGCATTGGAGTCGATGGGGTTCAAGACCTTCGGTTTTGCCGGCGGGCGCGTGGACGTCTGGGAGCCCGCGGAAGATATTTTCTGGGGGCCAGAGGGCAAGTGGCTGGGCGATGAGCGCTACAAAGGCGATCGCGAACTCGATAATCCTCTAGCCGCTGTTCAAATGGGTTTGATTTACGTGAATCCGGAAGGCCCCAATGGAAAGCCTGATCCACTGGCCGCGGCAGTAGACATCCGGGAAACGTTCGCCCGTATGGCGATGAATGACGAGGAGACTGTCGCGCTCATTGCCGGTGGCCACACATTCGGAAAAACTCATGGCGCTGCCGACGCGGGCAAATATGTTGGCTCCGAACCCGAGGGCGCCAGCATCGAAGAGCAGGGCCTTGGCTGGAAAAACAGTTATGGCACTGGCAGCGGCGAAGACGCCATCACGAGCGGCATAGAGGTCACCTGGACCACCACCCCGGTGAAGTGGAGCAACAACTTCCTGGAAAACCTTTACTCCTATGAATGGGAACTCACCAAGAGCCCGGCCGGCGCGTTCCAGTGGACTCCCAAGAACGGCGCTGGAGCCGGCAGTGTTCCTGGTGCCCACGATCCCTCCAAGCGCCGCTCCCCGGGAATGCTGACCACGGACCTCGCCCTGAAGATGGATCCTATTTATGCGCCGATCTCGAAGCGCTTTCGAGAACATCCGGAGGAGCTGGCGGACGCTTTCGCCAAGGCTTGGTATAAGCTCACGCATCGCGATATGGGGCCGATCGCGCGCTACCTCGGCCCGCTCGTTCCGAAGGAAACTCTGATCTGGCAGGACCCTATTCCTGCGCTGGATCATGCCTTGATCGGTGAGCAGGACATTGCCGCTCTGAAGGCTAAGATTCTCGCATCTGGATTGTCGATCTCTGAACTGGTTTCCACGGCCTGGGCGTCGGCAGCCACGTTCCGCGGCGGAGACAAGCGCGGTGGCGCCAACGGCGCGCGCATTCGCCTGGAGCCGCAGAAGAATTGGGAAGTGAACCAGCCGGCTCAACTGGCCAAAGTGCTGCAGAAGCTGGAAGCGATTCAAAAGGAGTTCAACGCTTCTCAATCCGCAACGCAGTCCAATGGCAAGGGGAAAAAAGTATCGCTTGCCGACCTGATCGTTCTGGGCGGCTGCGCGGCCGTTGAAGCGGCGGCGAAGAAAGCCGGACACGACGTGAAGGTACCTTTCACGCCGGGACGCACGGACGCTTCGCAAGAGCAGACCGATGTGCACTCCTTCGCGCCGCTCGAACCGGTGGCTGATGGATTCCGGAACTATCTCCGCGGAGGCCACCCGATGGCGGCTGAGGAGTTGCTGGTGGATCGCGCACAGTTGCTGACGTTGACGGCGCCGGAGATGACGGCTCTGGTGGGTGGCATGCGCGCGCTCAATGCGAACTTCGGGCAGTCCAAAAATGGCGTGTTCACCAATCGGCCCGAGACGCTGACCAATGATTACTTCGTCAACCTGCTCGACATGCGGACGAAGTGGCAGCCATCTGGATCGGACGGGGTGTATGAGGGACGCGATCGGGCGACGGATAAAGTCAAGTGGACCGGTACCCGCGTCGATCTCCTCTTTGGTTCGAATTCCCAGCTCCGTGCAATCGCGGAGGTCTATGCATGCGACGACTCAAAGGAGGCATTTGTGAAGGACTTCGTGGCTGCGTGGAACAAGGTGATGAACCTGGATCGCTACGACGTTGCCTGAGCTTGGGGGAAAAGAGGGCGGTCAGCTTCGCACAGCCCCTGTTGTTTGGGTCGGCTAAACCGAAGTTGATCGCTGTTCTTGGCTTCATAGGGGGCGTGGCGCGCCCTTGGTTGGGTGTTCGAAAGGTGTTCAAAAAGTACTCGCAGATGAAATGAGAGGCAGCCGGCGAAATTGAACCGTCAGGCGACACAAAGGCCACCGGTCTGGGCACAGGAATCGAGGAAGCGCGGATCGAACGACTCTTTTTGGAATCAGCGATAGATTTGGCCGGGGCGGGGCGATTTGAACGCCCGACCCCCTGCGCCCAAGGGACAGTAGTCTGTTCCAAGGGCTTCGTTGTTTTTCGCTGAATCCTAACAATTACAACAATCTGGGGTATCTGCTTTCGCTCAACAACGAGATGGCCGTCCCGGTGTGCCCTGCCGTGCGCTGTTTCATGTAGCTCGGCTCGGCTGGCCCTTGGCCGTTGAGGCCCGCCAGGTCCGCACCGCTCCAAAAACGGCGTTCGCGTCCGGCTGATGCGCTCCAGCCCCTCGGGACCTGGGCAGAGCGGTTCGGACGCCAGAGCATCCAACGCGCCGGTGCTTGTTCCTTCCAGCCTTCCGGCGGGTTACAGCCGCTCGCGATCTGGCGGGTCTTGTAGAGCCACTGGCCATTCACTTTGACCCACGTGGCGTACTCCTTTCCCTGAGTCGTCATCTTCATCGGATCGCGCAACTTCTCCTGCCGGTACTCGGTGAAAATGACCTGCGAGGTGGCCGTGTCGCCGTGCACGTTGATCAGCGGATTCTCGATCGCCACGTTGAAAGCAGTCCTCTCGCGCGGGGGTGTTGCGGCGACAGCAGGCGCCGCTCCAGCCGCAGGTGCCGCGCCAGTTGGAGGCGCCGCGGGGGCACGGTTGTCCGATATTGAGAAGGATTCTATCGGAAGTGCTCCGGCGGAAGGATGGTGTGAAGCGACGGAATGGTCGGGCCGGAGCGCTTCGGATAGAATTCATTGAACGGAGTCGGAACCCGTCGCTGGGTATTGAATGGTTTTTTGCGGCTGATTGCGTGGAGTGGAGCACGTGAAACGGTGGGATGGAAGATGAGTGTGGGGCTTCCAGAGTGGAAAATGCTGGCGCTGGGGGGGGGTGCGGACGGGCTTTCGGCAACTACCGGAACGACCGGGGACAGTGTTCTGCTGAGGCTCCGATCGGAACCGGCTGACGCGAGGACGGGGTACGTAGCGCCGATCATGAGGTGTCCTGAACTGCCTTCGATTCGACGCTGATGAGTTCGATAACGACCAATCGCCCAAGCTTACAGATGGGGCAGCAATGCGGGTCTTCGACGGTGGTGGTGCTGGGTTCAGAATCGATGGGAATGGGCGCGGCTGAGGCGGCGAGCAGAGCGCGGCACTGGAGCAGTTTTTGTTTGCGAACGCGATTGGCGAGGAAGCCGAACTGGCGGATACGTACGAATCCGGAAGGCAGCACGTGGAGCAGGAAGCGGCGGATGAACTCGACCGCATCGAGGGTCATGATCTTAGTGCGGGAATGGTCCGCGTAGTCTTTCCAGTCGAAGCTGACGCGGCCGTTCTCCAAAGCGCGAAGCGGGTGGTTGGAGATGGCGACGCGGTGAGTATAGCGAGCCAGATACTTGAGCACGCGCCGAGGTCCCCCGAAGGGCGGCTTGACGTGTACGACCCATTCGAGCTTGGCGGCTGCTTCACACATGGACTGGAACGCAGCCGGCTTGGCCAGATCGCGCAGCTCGCCGGAGAGGTGAAGGCTACCTTTGCGAAAAGCCCTTCCCAGAGACAGCAGGAAAAGTTTGCGGAACTGACGGCTGAGCACCTTATAAGGAAGGAAGAAAGAATCCTTGCGGCAAGCGATCCAGTGGGAGCCATCGGGGGAGAATCCGCCGCCGGGCACGACGCAATGCAGGTGCGGATGAAGATGCAGGTTCTGACCCCAGGTGTGCAGCACGGCAAGAAAGCCGATGGAAGCGCCGAGATGTCTGGGATCGGCGGCAATGGTGAGCAGAGTTTCCGAAGCAGCCTGAAACAGGATGGTATAGATCTGTCTTGGGTTTTGAAGCGCCAGGCGGCCGATCTGCTGGGGGAGCGTGAACGTGACGTGGAAGTAGGGAACGGGCAAGAGTTCCGCCTCCCGGTCAGCGAGCCACTTGGCGCGGGCCGTAGCCTGGCACTTGGGGCAACTGCGATTGCGACACGAGTTGAATACCTTGACGCGATGTCCGCACCGGTCGCACTCGTAAAGATGACCGCCCAGGACTGCGGTCCGACAGTCACGAATGTCTCGCAGCGCCTTCCTCTGTTGGCGCGACAGCACGGAGTTCCAGCGAGCCAGGAAATCGTGCTGATGAGTGCGGAAGACATCGGCCAGTTCCAGCCGATGCTCTGGCATCACTTCGGTGGAAGGAGGCGGAGTGACTCGAGCGCTTCCAGCGGACTAATGGTCCCGCGCACATTCACGTCGGCGACTTGCAGATAGCGCGCCGTCGTTTCGAGGCGGGCATGGCCGAGCAGGGCTTGAATGGTGCAGAGATTGACACCAGCTTCGAGTAAGTGGGTAGCGAAGGCGTGCCGCAAGGCGTCATCGTGGTGCTCACAATTTCGTTGTCGCTAAGATCTGCTATCGCTATCACCCGCGTTACGGCGCAGAGGTCGAGCTGGTTCGCTATTTAAGACGCGGCAGTGCGGCCGTCGTCATCGTGAGACTGCCGGATGGTCCCCAGCTGGCAATACCGGAATGGATGCTGGATTCAGAGGCATGTGAACGCCTGACGATAGAAGCCAAGCCGCGGATTTCACTGGCCTCTCTTCTCGACTTGCGGCTGCTGATCGACACGCAGACCTCACCTATAGCCGCCGCCACTTCGGATCGTGCAGAATCCGCAAGAGGAGGTCAGGATGCAAAACCACGAGAAACCGGCGACCTGGCAGCGCAACCTTCGATTCGAAGACGACGAGCTTTGGCCAATGTTACCGGAGCCGGTGCGGGACAGCTGTCGAGCGCTATGGAAGGAACTGTTGGCGAGCGTGCTGAAAAAAGAGAAAGGGAAGTTGAATGAGCGAGAAGATTAACGGACATCATCTGGAACGGGGAGCTTATGTTTATGTGCGGCAATCCACGCCGTACCAAGTTCGCCACCATGTGGAAGGCAAAGAGCGCCAATACGCTTTGGCAGATCGAGCGAAACAACTGGGCTTCGCCAAAGTTATTGTCATTGATGACGATTTGGGACGATCGGGCGGTGGAACGCACGAACGGCCCGGATTCGGTCGTCTGCTGGCAGCGGTCTGTCAGGGTATAGCAGGGGCTGTGTTCGCCCTGGAGGCTTCCCGCTTGGCACGCAACAATCGAGACTGGCATCACCTCGTTGATCTGTGTGCGCTTGCGGAGACTTTACTCATCGATAGTGACGGCATTTACGATCCTCGAGTGCTCAATGACCGTTTGTTGCTTGGCTTAAAAGGGTCCATGGCGGAGTTCGAACTCGGTCTGTTACGACAGCGAGCCCGCGAAGCGTTCGAGCAGAAAGTGAAGCGCGGGTTCGCATTGTGGGAACTCCCTGTGGGGTTTGTCCGCAGTGAAGACGGCCGCATCGAGAAGACACCTGATCGCCAGGTCCAGCAGGCCATTGGCAACGTGTTCCAGAAGTTTCAGCAACTCGGAAGTGCGCGTCAAGCCACTATCTGGTTTCGTGAAGAACGGATCTCAGTGCCGCATGTCAAGCCAGGTACTGCAGGGCGGGAAGTCACCTGGACCCTGCCGAGCAGCGGAAGAATCCGTCAGATGCTGAAGAATCCCTGCTACGGTGGAGCATTTGCCTACGGCAAGACCGCTCCCCATACCGTGATTGAAGAGGGAAGAGCTCGCCAGCGTTCCCGCTATCGAAAACCACAAAAAGAGTGGAAGGTATTGCTTCTCGATCATCATTCGGGTTACATCAGTTGGGAGAAGTATTTGGAGAACCAACAGCGGCTGGAGGCGAACGTGGCTTGGGATGGAGAAGGAAGTGGCGCTCCCAAAGTGGGCTCGGCGCTGCTATCAGGGTTGTTGAGATGCGGCCGATGTGGCAGGAAGCTGCAGGTGGCCTACAGCGGAACTGGAGGCCGAGTACCGCGCTACGTCTGCCGGGGAGATCGAGGAGACCGTGGTTCGAGCGCATGCTTCACGATGGGGAGCTTGCGGGTGGATCGAGCAGTGGTCCACAGTGTCTTGGCGGCGATTCAACCCGCTGGGATCGAGGCTGCGGTGAAGATCAGCGAATGCTCGCAGGCCGAAAGCGACGAGAAGCGCAAAGCTTTGGAGTTGGCCTTAGAGCGTGCTCGCTATGAAGCCAACCGAGCCCGCCGCCAGTTCGACGCCGTCGAGCCCGAGAATCGTTTGGTGGCTGGCGAGTTGGAGGGTCGATGGAACCACGCGCTGGAAGAGGTCGCGACACTGGAAAATCGACTTACCGCCATGGGAGAGCAACCGGCGCCGCTGAGCGAGCAACAAAAGTTTGAGCTAACGGCGCTGGGCGATGATGTGATGGCATTGTGGAATCATCCAGAAGCGCCAGTGCAGCTGAAGAAGCGGATCCTCAGAACAGTGCTGAGCGAGGTCGTGGTTGAGAGCAAACCGGAGTCACCCACACACCGAGTACTCCTACATTGGGCCGGTGGCGTTCATACGGAGCTGCAGGTGGAGCGTAACCGATCAGGTCAACATCGTCGCAGTACGGATCGCACTGTGATCGAGTTAGTAAGTGAACTCGCAAAGGTTTGTCCGGACAGGGTCATCGCCGCCATTCTGAATCGGCTGGGCTATAAGACCGGCCAAGAGAAGACGTGGAATGCTTCTCGCGTCGCCGGACTGCGCGGGTATCACGACATCGAGCCGTTCCTGAGACAAGATGGCTGGGTAACTCAGGAGCAAGCAGCGCGTGAACTCAAGGTGAGCAATACCGTTGTGAAACGGCTCATCCGCGAGCAGGTTCTGCCAGCGACGCAGATCGTTGACTGTGCTCCCTGGGTTATCAATCAAAAGGATCTCAGTCTCCCTGAGGTGCAGCTCCAGGTGCAAGCGGTCCTCACCGGCCGTAGACTGCCGCCAACTGCGCCTGACCAGCGCCAATTATCTTTAGAATGAACACACTCTGAAAGGTGGTGTAGTATGCCGAAGCATTCCTGAGCAAGTGCGGATGAACGGACTTGTCGATGCCAGCCGCACGCGCCGCTTTCCGGCAAGCCATGAAGATCGATTTCACCGAGATCGGCTGGCCTCGACGCGCACCGGGAAAAAGCCATTCCGCCGGTCGCCGACTTCGCCAGTAGCAGCGGAGCAGTTCGCGCAGCTTCGGCGGCAACAGCGCCTGTCGGTCCTTCTTCCCCTTGCCGGAGCGAACCCACAGCACGTTGCGGCCGCGGTCGATGTCGGCAACTTTGAGACGAGCGACTTCACTGACTCTCAGTCCCGATGCATAGAGAATCGCCAGCATCGCGCGATGGCGCAAATCGCTTGGCGCTTCCAGCAGAGCTTTGACTTCCTCGCGGCTCAAAATCAACGGCAGCTTCCGTTCGCGCCGGGGGAACGGAATGCGTTCGATAGCGACCTTACGGTGCAGGGTATGGGTATAGAAGAAGCGCAACGCGCAAACCATCAGCACGTAGGTGGACGTCGACACCTTCTTTTCCTTGGTCAGGAACAACTGATAGCTGCGAATGTGCTCAGCGCCGAGTTGATCGGGTGGTTTGCCGAAGTGCTTGGCAAACTCCCGGACGGCGTACAGATACAGCCGAATCGTGGTCGGAGAATAATGTCGGATCTGGAGGTCCTCCAGCATCCGCTGTCGAAGTAGGGTCACAACAAAACTCCTTTCGTTGTGACCACATCACAAATCAGTGCCCGGCGGAACCATCACCCCTTGAAACGTCCCCAACTTCCGGGCTTTACCTGCCGAAGGCTTTGTTCAATGCCAGATATCGTTCCTTGGTTGTGACGTGACCGGTCCGTCACGTCACTTGCTGAGCAATGGAGCCTACACAAGCACGAACGCCGCCTCCAGTGGGAACCGGGAAGCGGCGATGGAAGGTACGCGCGGCTATTTGGCGATGCGGTGCGTGCGCTCCCCCGCGCCACCAAGGGCGGTGAGAAGACCGAGTCCGCGAGCATAAAAAAGGGAACAAGCCCGTCGATTTCGCATCTGGCCCCCATCTGATTCTTGTTGCAATTTCTCCGACCTGGAGCGATGGGTGTGACGACCTCAACTCGGTCACGGCGAAGCAAATGAGCAACGAAACAATCGAGAACGTCGCATCCGAACAAGAGCCTGCTAGCTAGGTGGAGGGCCCGGCGCAAAACCTCGCATTCGAAGAAGAGCACTCGGCGCGCTGGACAATCGGCGCAAGAAAGCCGAGGTAATCGCCATGCTGAAGCGCGCCAAAGGCGCGACACTGGCCGAGATCATGGCCACGACGGGCGGCAGCCGCATACTGCCCGCAGTTTCGTCAGCATCCTCAGCTGTCGAAGGTATTGGCGACACCCGACCTACACCCACCCGCTATTACGAAAAGCTCACAACCGAAGTGATTGACGACGTTTGCAGGGATTCAGAATAGTGTTCTTCGTTACTTTTTAGTGCTCCCGACAAACAGCGACGCCGAAGAACCTCAGGTGCCGCTCCGAGACTCTCCGGCATCGAGAATTCAGGAATGGCAGCGGCTATCGGGCCTGCTGTCTCCGCTTTAGCAACAAGCAACCAAACCCCACACCCAACAGCAGTGCCACGCCGCTGGGTTCGGGCGTGGGTGAAGGTCCCGGGACTGTGCCGTTGCCGGCGATGTCAAGGTCAGTCTTGCCATCATAGGTGACCAGGGTGCCATCGTCCTCAAGCTGTACTTGGGAAGCCGCCAGGAAACCACCGATCCCCTTGTAGTCGGAGCCGTAGCCGGTAGTGGGCGCCAGGACCGAACTTGCGCTCGTCCACTCGGAGACGCCGTCGGTCGGATCGAGGGTAAAGACGACCTGCGTGGCCTCGTGGACTTCCAGACTTTCGGAAAATACCCCCAGTGAATCCAGGGAACTCGAGGTAGGCGCGGAGTTGTCGGCCGGCAATGAACCGGGGGCACCGTCTCCCGTGGCGGTGACACTCGCAATGGTGAAGGGGCCGTTCGCGTCGAAGAAAACGCTGTAAAGTGCGGTGGTGTACGGGCCGACGTTTTCGGCGTCAAAGGTTACCGTAGCCACTCCCGTGGTGGCGTTGAGATCCACGTCAACCAGAACGGAATCCGGAGATGGCAGAGCGTAATCGTTATCTTCTGGCACCGTCAGATAAAAATTTATATTGTCGGCGAATGCCGTCGAGGTCAATGCCAACATCGATGCCATGCACGCTAGAACCAAACTCTTCATCGTTTTCCTTCTCCCTTAGATGTTCTCCTGATTTTACAGTAATAGTCTCGATTGCGACTACTGCTTTTGGGCAACGCATCGCGGCAAAAAGTACCAGTACACCTACGAGAAACCGCGGAATGGCCCCGAACGCGCAGCTTTTCAAAAACGCATTGAAGCACAGTTGAAACAACCTGGCTCCTTTTCACCCACGGGCGCCTTTCTTGGCAGGGCTGGTATACCAACGATCCGTGTTCATGTTCATGACCTCGCGGTCGCGGTTCTGTTTTGCGTCGTAACCATGCCGGGGTGGGGCTCGTGGGCCAACACGCGGAAACTGGTGAGCCAGGATCAGTGGCCGTTTGAGCTGTTGGGACTACGCGATCCCACGCAAGAACGACAGTGCTGTCGATCGCATGTGTGGATCGATCCGCGAATTTGGATTCAAAATCCCGGTTCTTGCCCGCAGCTGACCGTTCCTGCCAAAGTGTCGATCTGCTGGACGGGCCTTCACCCTCCGACAAAGTCAGTTTCGAACGAGAAAAGAATACTGCTTTGCGGTGATGGCCGCGAGCCGCTCAACTAGAACATTGGCCGGTATAAAAGGACTTCGAGCCCTATCACTCCAATCCCATTTCTGTACGAGTGACTCGCTCGCGGTTCCGCACTGTGCGCGAGCGCAAGTCATTTATCGCGGAGCGACGGACCGTCGCCGCTTCAAAACCCCGTCCCGCTGATGGACTCCAGCCCCTTCTGGATCTGGGCACAGCGGTTCGGACGCCAGAGCATCCAACGCGCCTGGTGCTTATTCCTTCCAGCCTTCCGGCGGGTTACTGCCGCTCGCGATCTGGCGGGTCTTGTAGAGCCACTGGCCATTCACTTTGACCCACGTGGCGTACTCCTTTCCCTGAGTCGTCATCTTCATCGGATCGCCCAACTTCTCCTGCCGGTACTCGGTGAAAATGACCTGCGAGGTGGCCGTGTCGCCGTGCACGATGATCAGCGGATTCTCGATCGCCACGTTGAAAGCAGTCCTCTCGCGCGGGGGCGCTGCGGCGACAGCAGGCGCCGCTCCAGCCGCAGGTGCCGCGCCAGTTGGAGGCGCCGCGGGGGCACGGTTGTATGCCTGCTTGATGCCTTCCTTGCCCTTGTAGTGCTTCGTGCCGAGAATCAACTCGCCGTCCTCGGCATAAAAGCTCTCTTCGCTCTGCCGATCCACTTTGCCGAAGTTGTAGTAGTAACGCGTGATCTGATCCAGGATCAGCTGGCGGTCAATCAATGACTGCGCAGTCATCTTGTCTTGCGCACGCGCAGCCGGTGCACTTGCCAGTGCGAGACCGCACAGTGCCAACGCGCCCGCCCGGACGGTCGCCTGACGAATGGAATTCAGGTTCATGACACCCCCTATTCAACTTGACTGGTGTTCTCTCAATCGGAAAATCGGCTTCATCGGTCCACCGAATCAAGCGGCGGTCAGCCTACCTGCTGACTTGGATACTGCCTCCAGTTCCGCCGCCACGACCGGGGCGAGCGCCGCCACCGTCAGATACAAGCTTGACCCAGAGTGAACCATCGCCCTTGTAGTACGAGGTGTCGCTGGCGCTGCGCAGCGCATCCAGGCTGGTTTGTGCCGTGCCCGTGGCTGCGCTGGTGTATCCCGGTAATTCGACGATCACCCATGAGCCCTTGTTCAGCTCCCTTACGCTAATGTTCAGGGACGGCGATTCGCTTTCCGCCCGGATCTCGGTACCGGCGAGTACCGTGGTGTCCCCGCTGACCTTCAATTCCCTGCCATTGCGGCTGAGAGTGACCTGTGGAGCGCCTCCAAAGAAACCTCCTCTTCCGCCAAATCCGCCTCGCGCTGCAGCGGCGCCAGGGCCGCCAGGACCGTAAGGTGCGCCAGGAGCGCCAGGGCCGCCACGACCCTCAGCCGCGACAGGAACTCCAGCAGCGCCAGGTCCACCACGACCTCCGCCGCGGCCGCCGCCGCGGCCGCCGCCGAATCCGCCGCCAAGTCCGCCGCTAGCACCGCCGGCGTTAATCCCCAGGCGCCCCATATCGCCCTTACACACGGCAGCGTTCCAGTCCGGCTTGATTTGACAGTGTTGAGGATCGTCCGCGATCCCGTTGTCAATCACAATGTAGGAATCGGGGACGCCGCCGACCGACCCGTCGATATCGTGGAACACCGCGCCATTCCAGCCTCCAAACCTTCCGAATTCACCGGAGAAGGACCATCGGCGATCCTCCGTCGGTGGGAAATACACCGGCTTGGCATTTTCGAATTTCAGGCCTTCGACATCGTTGTTGGTGCTGATTGGAAAGCTGGTGTACAGCAGGTAAGAGATGGCGCCGGTTTTGCGAGTGGCATTGTCCACAAAATTGACGAACGTGTCATTCACAAGATGGTGCGTGAAGTCGTAGTATTCGAAGCCACGGATCGGGTAATCCGCGTCCTTGCGAGGCATGCTTCGACCATACGCGATTTCCGCTTCGGTTTTAGGGGTGCCTTTATTGTCGGTTTCGCCCACGAACAGGGAGTCCTCGACTCTCGAGGTAAAGTCGCCGTGGTACGGGGCCACACCAGGGTACGCATGTGTGTAGCCGATACCGCTGTCGGCCAGTTTCAGGCTCTGGAACACATGATTCTCGCCACGGGCCCAGATGGCAGCGCCACTGTTCTTGTAGCTGGTAAAGTCTTTGATCACCGTTTCCAGCCTCGCGCTGTTGGTGTCGCTGGGATCCGTATAGGGCAGATGCGTGTTCCCGCCAAGGTTGAATTTACCCTGCGCATTGGGTCCGCGATCAAACATCAGCCCGTCGACGTCGGAGTGGGCGACGTTGCCGGAAAACTCCTTCAATTGCGTGCGGCGCGGCCAGGTCTTCGCACTGATCTCCGTGCCTTCAAACTTGCCCGTTGGATGCTCCGGCAAAGCGATCCAGAAGCCTGTTTCCTCCGAACCTGCGGACACATTCCCGCGGTAAGTATTGTCGGGGTTGGTGATCCAGAATGTGGACACCGTGTTGTCGGAAGGAATCAGCTGATCGGTGTCATTCTGACCGGCCCCGGAGCCGTTAAGAGCGTTGGTCGGATTGCAGGGCCGGGTGGGATTGCACCTGGTCAGCATCCCCAGGTTTCCAATGATACTGGTTACCGTGTTCCACGCCATCTTCGAGGAAGTAGCAGTGACCCACGTTGTTGTACGCCACATTGTTCTCAACCCGCACATCGTTCGTACCATGCACCGTCACACAGCGGCTGTAGGTGTCGTGAATCGCGGAGTTCTCAATGTATTGCCCCGGCGCATCGCCAACCAGATGCCAATGGATCGGATACCTCGCAAGGTTCTCGTGCTGACCCATTCGATAGAACTCGACACCGGAGACCTTCATGCTTGAGCCGGCCATCGCCATCACATGCCCGCCACTGAATGATTTCTCTGCGTCGGCTGAAGCCTGGATAAGGATATTGCGTGTCAGCATGCCGACTTCACCACGCTCATCCACGCCGAAGGTGACTTCGCCGTAGTGCATATATTGAAGTTTCTGGTCCAGCGTAATCACGTTTCCAGCGATGCGGGAAATGGTTCGTTGCTCTGCCTGGTGGGGATCGAAATCCGTTGAGGCGACTACAACCACGTCGCCTTTTTTCCAGCCACCGGCATTCATGACTTCTATTGAGTCGCTACCGGCGGCGGCTGTTTTTGTCAGCTTGGTCCAGGAGTTTTTCTGAGTACCGTGCAGGCTCAGGGTTCCGCCCATCATCATGATCCCGCGGTCACCCATGGATTCAATGTCTTCACCCGGGACGTTATTGGTCAGGGTAATTGTCGCATTGCGCTTATGGGGCTTGGCTTCCGTGCCAATCTCCAACTCCCCGTGCACCAGGATCCACTCGGTGGTCAGTTCAAGATCTTTTTTATCTGCGAAGCTCAGCTTGCCGTTGATCCTTAAACCGTGCAGCGGCGGCGGACTGACATCGAGGATAACGTCCATGTCCTTGTCAATGGTGACAACGTCGTCTTTGCCGGGCACCTTCTTGTCAGGCCAGGTGGCTGCATCAGACCAGCGCCCCGCTTTGACCGCCGAAGAACTTCCTTGCTGCGCCTTAACGACGCCATCTCCGCTGAGGAGTAAAAAGGCCGGCAACAGCAACGAAAGGAACAAGAGAGGAAGTTTTCGCATCGTTAAACCTCTGTGATCGAGAAATTGTCTAATGCCAAGCTTATATCATGTAACAACCGAAAAACTGACGACCGGACTTTCATATTACGCTACTACCTCCTGCGAGATTTCAGTCTCAGTTTTGCGTCCGAGAATCGTGGCCAGCGCCCACAGGTCACAACGGCCGGAGTTTTCGGAAACGGTTTTCGGTGAGTACGCAGGCCGAAGCAACCTAACGCTCAACCATTCCCTGATCACGCCGCTACCTCACGCTGGCGGTCCGGCGCGCCACACCGCTCTCCGGGCTCTCGATCAGGTTGGTCGTCGCCAGGCATTCGTACAGCGAGGGCGGCAGCTTAAGCCGCTGCAGGTGAACATTTCCGCCATTCCCTTTCCCCGGACGCCGGAGGCGATTCCGGAAACCGATTGCGCAGCATTGCGGTACGAAACAAAAGCCCCCGCACAGGCCGGGGGCTCTTGCTCATGTAGCAGGGTTCGGCTTACCGGCTGACCTGGAGGCTGGTTCCACCACCAGGGGCGCCGGTGCCGCTGTCACCGCTGGAGACCACCTTCACCCAGAGCGCATCCTTGCCCTTGTAGTACGAGGTGGCTCTGGCCTCGCGCAGCGCATCCAGGCTGTCCTGCGGCGCACCCGAGGCTGCGGTGGTGAATCCCGGCAGCTCAAGGATCACCCACGAGCCGCGATCCAGTTCCCTCAGGGAGAGGGACACGGTCTTCCTTTCGGTGGTCACCTTGATCTCGGTACCGGCTCGTACGTTGGTGCCCGTTAGGTTGTACTCCTTGCCATTGCGGCTGAGAATGACTGGCGGCTGAGGAGGTCCCGCGGGCCCGCCAAAACCTGCCGCTCGGCCAGGACCGGCACCTGGGCCAGGACCGGCGGCGCCAGGACCGCGACCAGGGGCAGCACCGGGACCGGCAGCTGCGTATCTGGCGGGGCCTGCGCCAGGAGCGCCGCCGCCGAATCCAGGTCCTCCAAAGCCGCCGAATCCACCGCCTCCTCCTGGGCCGCCAACATTCAGGCGTCCAACATCGCCCTTGCACACAGCAGCGTTCCAAGTGGGCTTGATCTCACAAGCTCCTGCGTCGGCTGCGATGCTGTCATTGACGCCGTCATTGATGAGAACGTAGGAATCGGGACCACCGCCGAACGAGCCGTCCTTGTCGCGGATCACCGCGGTCTTATAGGCCGTACTGCCGAAATTATCGCTGCCCCACTTTCGCTCCATCGGCGGGAAATACACCGGCTTTGCGTTGACGAATTTCACGTGCTCGACCGAGTTGTTGGAGCTGACCCCGAAGCTGGTATACATCAGGTAAGAGATCGCTCCCGTCTTGCGAGTGGCGTTGTCCTCGAAATTCACGAAGGTGTCATTCACCACGTCATGACGGTAATCGTAGAACTCGTAGCCGCGGATCGGGTAATCCGGCATTTCGGGCTTCGGCAAGCTGCGGCCGTAAGCCTTTTCCGCGTCAGTCCTGGGGTTGCCGATGTTCTCGGTTTCGCCCACGAACAGCGAGTCAATGACCCTTGACGTAAAGGCGTAACGACCGAATTCGCCAGACGCGTGCGTAAAGCCGATAGCGTTGTCGGCCAGCTTCACGTTCCTGAATACGTGCAGCTCACCGCGGCCCCAGATGGCGTTATTCCGGTTCTTGTAGGCGGTGAGATCCTCGAAGACCGATTCCACCGCCTGGCTGTTCGCGTCAGCCGGATTTTCATGGCCGGTTTGCGAGCTGCCGGTAACACCGAAATGGCCATCGGGCTGAACGTTTCGGTCGAACATGAACGAGTCGTAGTTGGAGTGGGCGACGTTGCCCTTGAACTCCTTGAATGGCGTTCGGCGCGGCCACGTCTTCGCACTGATCTCCGTGCCTTCGAACTTACCCGTCGGGTGTTCCGGCAATGACATCCAGAAGCCTGTCGCGTCGGAACCCGCGGCCACGTTATCCCGGTAGATGTTGTCCGGATTGGTGATCCAGAAAGTCGACGCCGTGTTGTCCGAGGGAATCAGGATGTCCTTGGCATTCTGGCCATTCGCTCCCGCTCGGCTCTCTCCGGCTGCGGCGAGGTTTGTCGGGACGCACGGCGCGTCCGGATGACACTTGGTCAGGATCCCCAGGTTGTGCACGAACTGGTTGTCGTGCTCCACGCCGTCCTCCAGGAAGAAGCAGTGACCGATGTTGTTGTAGGTCACGTTGTTTTCAACGCTCACGTAATTTGTGCCATGCACGGTCACGCAGCGGCTGTAGGTGTCGTGAATCGCCGAGTTCCTGATGTACTGCCCCTGCGCATCGCCGATCAGATGCCAGTGGATCGGATACCGGGCCAGATGCATGTTCTGACCCATGCGATTGAGCTCGACGCCATCCACAAACATCTTGCCCCCGTTCATCGCCATGATGTGGCCGCCAAAGAGCGTCTTGTCCGCGTCAGGCGAAGCCTGGATCAGGATATTGCGCGACAGCATGCCCACTTCGCCGCGTTCATCCACGTCGAAGGTAATCTTGCCGAAGTGCATGTAGTCCAGTTTCTTGTCGAGCATGATCCTATTGCCTCGAATGGCGGCAATGATTCGCCGCTCTGCCTGATGGGGATCGAAATCCGTTGAGGCGAGGACAATCACGTCACCTTTTTTCCAGTCACCGGCATTCAAGACTTCGATGGTGTTGCTACCCGCGGCGGCGGTTTTTGTCAGCTTGGTCCAGGAGTTTTTCTCCGTACCGTGCAGGTTCAGGATTCCACCCATCATCATGATCCCGCGGTCACTGCGGTCATTCGTTCCGCCGATTCCAGTCATATCTTCGTCTTTGACGTTGTCGGTGAGGGTGATGGTCGCCTTGCGCGTGTGGGGTTTGGCTTCCGTGCCAATCGCCAACTCCCCGTGGACCATGATCCACTCGGTGGTCAGTTCGAGATCTTTGTTATCTGCAAAGCTCAGCTTGCCGTTGATCGTCAAACTGCGCAGCGGCGGCGGAGAGACGTCGAGGACGACGTTCATATCCTTTTCAATGGTGACCACGTCGTCTTTGCCGGGCACCTTCTTGTCAGGCCAGGTGGCTGCATCAGACCAGCGCCCCGCTTTGACTGCCGAAGAGCTTCCTTGCTGCGCCTTAACGACGCCATCTCCGCTGAGGAGTAAAAAGGCCGGCAACAGCAACAATAGGAACGAGAGATAGTGTTTTCGCACGCGCTAAACCTCCGTGATCGAGAAATAGATTTTCCTGTTGAGGAAACAACCCATCGAGTGATTGTCTAAAGCCGAACTTATATCATGCAACAACTGAAAAACTGCCGCCTGGACTTTCGCCACACCGCTCTGCGGGCTCTCGATCAGGTTGGCCGTCGCCAGGCATTTGTACAGCGAGGGCGGCAGCTTGAGCCGCTGCGGGGTGAGGATTTCCGCCATTCTCTCCCGCAAGCTGGGTGCGGCCGATTCATAAGCGCGCTCCAGGAAGCGAGCCAGTTGTTCCAAACGCTTTTCTCCCTGCGGAGTCGTCACCTTCCAAGCAACCCGCGTCAGATTAAATATCCGCGCCTGTTGCTCCCCGCGGCCCCACACCTACCGCACTGATGATGTGATGCGCTCCGAAATTTTGATCACTATCCGGAAATTGAGCCAGTCCACGATATCACGCTCCATCGAGGGTGGCAACGGAGGGGTGCGCCAAATGACGGGAGCACCAAAATCTCGATGATCTCCCAGCGTTTCTCCCGTAGCGTTTCAACTGTTCGGCGCTGGCTTGGACCGCTTCCTGGGTCACCGAATGCGCGACACACCCGCCGTCTGCGCCATCTCCGGAAGAACTTCCTCGTACTCGCCCGTGGAAATGCCCCGCAGTATCGCTCCCCAGCGTGTGGGTCAGCCCGGCGAGTTCGTCGCGACGAAGCCCACAAGCAAGAAGCACTGCAAGCAAGGCCCGATCCCGTTTGCCCTTGACCCGGTCGCGATCTGGAGCCTGCCGGAGAGCTTGGCCCTGACTCGCCGTATTCCGGCTGCCCAGTCGGCGCGGAGCAATCCACAATCCGCAGCTCCAAACGCGAGACGGCGAACCGCTTCGAGGCGAAGGCTAATGGTTCCGGGAGCGAGGCGGCGGGATTCCGAATGCATCCGATGCCGTGTGACCATCGTTTTGCTGAATGAGAATCGAGGTCCGGATCAGTACCAGTCGAATTCGTCAATCGCATGCCGGCAGCCGCGTTTGAGCATCAGAGCTTCCGCCTGCTGCGCGTTTTTTTGCTTCATGACCCGTGTCCTCCAATTGCCACGGGAATTTGATCGACGGGAGCCTACTGCCTCGCTCTGTGTAGCGCGTTATCCGCCCGCGGCATCTCAATTGCACCGCGAAGACCTCGGTAAACGCTGGCCGACATAGAAGGACCTATCGACAAGAGCCTGGGCACAAAGGAGGCGTTGGCGGTGCGCTTAAGGAAGCTCGCCATCGACGGCGAGAAGACGCTCCAGGGGGTCGCAGAACTTGCGTACCAGCAGAGCTTCCAGGTGTAGTGCTTTCAGCGTTTGAGCACCGCCTTGACCGGACCGCCCGAACCTATCTCTCGTTCATCGGCGCGCCGGAGTCGGACCGCCTGCCGTAGGGATACCGCGTGCCGAGAGCCATCGAGCTGGTATACCAAGCGCGCTACATCGGCGAGGTGCGGCACCGTGACGCGAGGAGTCCTGAGGCCGTGCCGAGGTCGAGATCCACCACGAGGAGGCCAGCTCCGGGGCGCGCGTTGGTGTAGGATGTCATCAGGTCGTCCAACCGGAGCAATCGCATGAATGTCCGCCACCTCGTGCCGTCCGTGAGCCGCCGGCTCCTGTCCATGGGATCCCTCATGTTGGCGGCCGGCCTGCAGCAGCCGGTTCACGCGTCAGGCGTAGACCTCTCGAAGTTCAGGCGCATCGAGCCGCAGTACATCGCGGCGCTGGGAGACCCCGGGGCCACCTCCGGCAACGGCGCGCAATCATGGGGCTTCTGGAGCCAGGACCCGGGCCCGCGCGCTTGCAAGCTGGACCACTACCCTCAATTGAAGGCGGCCGGCGGCGTGGCGCCGGCACAGTGGAAATTCGACGCTGCGGACTGGTGGCTGGAGGAACACGGCTTGATCATGGAGAAGCCGACCTTTCCGCTGCCTCCTGGGAAATACCTCGTCACGGGCGACCGCAAGGTGACGACCGTGCTGACAATTCAGCCCAAGGACAAGGACGGCAATCAGCGGTGGGAACTCGCCGACGGCGCGACCCTCTACGATGTCACCCATCTCGGATGCCGCTCCGCACGCTACACGCCGGCGACGGCTAACAACTCGTGCTCGCCCGCGAACGTTCGGACCACGGGTTTTCCGGTGAATCCAGGGGCGGCCATGCCCGTCGTGAACGGCTGCCGCAAGCAGGACTACGCGGTTCTCATCGTCGTTGGGCTGCCCGCCACTCACTGAGTGGCCGCACGCAGGGCGCGACCGCTCGCCACGTGACCACGCCGACACCCGAACGCTACTTCTCCACCGAGTGGCCGGAGCGCCTCTAGAACAGATTCATAGCGGAAGGATCAGACTATTCTCCCGAGTACCCTCTTTTCGGTTTCGCTTTTTTGGAACGCTAGTTCCCTAGCTTTGTGGTAGCGCTGACCGGGTTAATCGTCACCCCGCAAGGATGTTCCCGCGATATTAAGCGAACGCTGGGACGCCCAGAGCCTTTTCAAGATACGGCGGGATGTCTTTGGGGATCCGCATCAGTCGTTTGGTTGCCGAACATTCGGAAGTCTCGCGCGCCGCATCCCACATGTCCTGCGCTCGAACGATGAACTGGCGTTCTTCCAGGCGCTTTCTCCACCGCTGTGTCTTGCGCGTCATAAACAGGGCGGGGAAGCCACGATGCGCAAACTGTGAACCACACTGGTCTGGAACGATGAAACTCTGATGGATATGAGTTTCGGTTTCTGTGATCTCCGTTGCAACGAATTTCTCGCCCGCAGCGCCCTGGAAGTAAGCTTTCTCCACCACGCAGGAGACGAGACCTTCTTCGTTAAGTCGCGTTCTAAGTTCCAAAACGACTCACTGCTTTTTCAGAACGCTGATGTATTAGCGCTGCTACCTTCTGGGCGACCGGGTGTGCGGTCTCCAGTTTTGGGAGAGTGGCGATTACCCTTTCGGACAGCTCCACCACGCGGACACGTACCAGAGGCTTGCCAAGGCCCGCTTCCTCCGCAAGCTGTTCAAAGTTCTTAGCTGTCACTTTTTCTGAAGAATATTCGTCGCCGATCCGCATGGCCATGTCCCGGCTAAGCTCAGGATAGTAGACGGTACTGACGACATCGTAGAGCGGCGCGAGCCTGATCTCGAAATTTTCTGTCCCAGTACCACGATAGAGCAGCGAGAAGTTCTTTCCATGCGCATCGTTGTTGCCGACGAGGTAGTTGTATATCACCGCATCGAGGAGGCGCGCCAAATCGATGACGGGCGCGCTTGAGATTTCGCGCAGCAATGCAAAACATTGCTTGAGCGAGGGGCCGCCTTCCTTCTGATATTTTTGTTCAGAAACAATACCGAGAGCTTGGCAGAAATCCTCTTGGTGGAGCCGCTCAAGCAGCGGCTCGCCGCCCGGCGCTGTGCGGTGGATCCGGTCATATCGATCCACGACCAGGTAGACGATACCCTCGACGTTTCTCGTCTCCACGGCAGCCGCCGACAACCCGGTTGCTGCGGCCAGTGTCATGCACAGCGCCTCGTTGAAGACGACTCCGTCGAACCGCTCCACGGCCGGCTTAAGAATGTGTGTGCTCGGCGCGCCACCCAGAGGCAGGCAGATCTTGCCGCCTTCGATCCGCACGGCGACTTTGTCCTGCGCTCCAGCTAGGGAGAGCCGAATCCCGTCATCGCCGGCGAGCAGCGGACGCTTGGGAAGTTCCTTCAGGATTGCCGCGAGCTCCTCCTCGGAAAGCTGGCGATAGCTATAATTGCGCTCCGGCGGGCCTTGGCCGTGTGCAACAAACGTGACGGCTCCCGCGCATTCGCCTCCGATCCGCTCCAACATCGCGTAGTCGTTGCGCACGCTGATTCCTAGATTGCGGGCGATGATTTCGCGCTTGCTCTCCTCTGGCAGAATGCCGGCGAAGAAGCCTCGGCACTGCTTGCGTCTGAAGCGCTCTTTCCTCAACGGCAACGATTGTGACAGGGGCGTGGCGCCGGGTCTGTCCAACCAGCTTTCTACGTACTGGAAGCTCATGTCCCCGCCCTCATCCTGAACCAGATGGCCGACGAGATCGTTCTGAAGATAGACGTCAAGAGTTCTGGCCATCCCGTTAGCCTTCCTTAGCCGAACTTGGTGGTGGCGTCAGCGTTATCTTGATGCCGAGCGTATTCAAAACTCTCAGAGCCTTTCCGATTTCGCAGGTATCCTTACCCTTTTCAAGGTCGATGATGAACCGTATTCCGGTTCCGGACGTCAGAGCAAGATCCTTCTGGGTAACCGCGAGGTTTTTCCGGGTTTCACGGATCACCGTGCCAATTTGCTTGGGCGTATATCTCAAGCAGTCCCTCCAGAACTTCCCGTACGGTAACATTATACCTTTTAAAGGCGAGGATGTGTTAAATATTACCGTTCGGGAACATTAGTCCAAAAACGGTGAGGAACACTGAAAACATTTCCGTTCGGGAAGCGGCGAACTCGACGGGTCCACCATCAATGGGTGAACTCTGAAAGGCACGTGCAGAATGGCGGTGCCTAAATGTTCAACCGCTGTTGTGGGGTTGCCAAAACTTTGTAGCCCATGTCGCCGTAGCCCTTCAACCGCCGGTCATACATTCGCGCGAGCATTCGGACGTTCGCGTCGACGTAATCATAGACTTCCACCACACGCTTGTTGTCGTGGAGCCGGTGGAGTCGTCCGACGTATTGTTGAAGCGTGCCTCTCCACGAAATCGGCATCGCCAGGAACAACGTGTCGAGGCGAGCGTCGTCAAACCCCTCGCCGATGTAGCTCCCGGTTGCTAGGATCAAGCGTTGCCCGCCGTCCGGGACGCCGGCGAGAACCTCACTAACTGAGCGACGCTGCTTCCGGCCCATTCCTCCCTTGAGCACGATAATGTTGCGAATCTTGCCCGTAAGGGCAGACTCCAGGCGGCTGAGATGTTCCGTTCTACCGGTCAAGACGAGCGGGGACCGTCCAGATTGCACGGCGTGTATTACATCCCGAACAATGGACTCGTTGCGTGCCTCATCCACGACAAGAGCAGCGTAAATATCCTGTATTGTCGCGTCCGCGCCGTCGCTGGTCATTCGAAAATCTGTGAGCTTCGGAACGACTATATGGTCGAAGGGACTTGAATCGGTCATCGCGCGTACGCCGAGACTGAAGCGCGTCGGCCCACATTGCATGTAGATAATCGGATGATGCCCGTCTTTTCTGGTTGGCGTTGCCGTCAATCCAACTACGAACCTCGCTTTGACCTGGCGCATCACCCGCTCAAATGTAAAGGCTGAAAGATGGTGGCACTCGTCAACAATCACTTGTCCATATTCGGCCACAAAGTCCTTGACCTCTCGCTCGCGATGCAGGCTCTGAATAACCGCTACGTCTATTCTTCCAGTTCGTTTGGTTTTGCCGCCCCCGATTTGGCCGACCTCATCGATTGGAATTTCGAGGAACATCGCCAGCCGTTCCCGCCACTGATCGAGCAGCTGTTGGCGGTGCACCATCACGAGCGTGTTGGTCTTGCGTTTCGCGATCAACCATGCCGCCACTGCTGTCTTGCCAAACGCGGTCGGCGCGCAGATGAGCCCATCGTCATGGGGCGTGACCTTCGATACCGCTTCCTCCTGGGTCGCCCGCAAAGTCCCGTGAAACTCAGCCTCTATCGGCATACCAGCAAAGCGCTCGTCGCGCAGGTTCGTTTTGATGCCGTGTCCTTCAATAAGAGCAAGAACTTCACCCAGACAGCCGCGAGGCAAGGTAAGGTGGCGAGGTAAATCCTCTCCGCAGGCGATCACGCGTGGTTTGTCGAACGTCGAGAGCCGCATTGCTTGTGCCTTGTAAAACTCTGGATTTTGGAACGCCGCGATCCGGAGAAGGCGATTTAGCATTTCGGGCGGCAAGGCCTTCTTTTCAATAAAGACCAGATTAGCTCGGACAATTTCGACACTTGAGGGGAGCGGCCCTTTAATCGGCCTGTCGGGTCGCTTCCGGGAAGGCGGCAGGGTCCATGGATCGGGCTGATCTTCGTCGTCCGTGCAAGCAATCCGAACGCCGACTAAGTCGCCTCGCTGGAGCGCCTCCGAAATCAGCCGCTCCAGTGCGAGCTGGGAGACCCGTTGAATGGAGGCGAGATAACTCCACTGGTCGGCGTGTGGCCGCAATTCATCGTCGAGAAACTCCGTGAATCCCGATTCGCGAGGGACCTTCTGAAGCGGTAGCGCGATCAGGTTGCCGAAACCGCCCTTAGGCATCGTGTCTTGATTCGGAAAAAATCTATCGTACGAATCCAGTCCTAGTTGATGACGCCGCTCCATCGTCCGTGTCAGGATCAGCGTGCCTAGTCGTCGCGCCACTCCGGCGGGAACAGGCCGGTCGAAAAAGAACCAGATGTGCGCACCGTTGCCCGAACGCGAACGCTCTAGCGCCACGGGAATGTTCAACTCGCGGCACGTTGAAAGGAAGGCTGATGCGTCGTCCTTCCAAGTCTTTTTGTCAAAATCAACCGCGAGGAACCAACAGGTTTCATTCAGCAGCAGCGGATATACGCCAAGAGTTTGTTTTCCTGTTAGGTGGGCGTGAATTGCTTCGTCGGTCAGCGGAAGATTCTGGCGGGTCTCCTTATCGACCCGTTTTCGCTCCTCGGGCTTCGCCGCGTTGTAGGCGTGCCAGTCACGTTCCGTTCGCGGCGAGTAGCCGGAGCGGCCGTCCGGACTCTCCCATCTCTGCGCGTACACATCTTCTCGACCGCGGAAGAGGGATTTGAACAATGCGATCTTCTCCGCAGTGCCAAGCTTGGGCCTATTCGAAGTCGGTTCAGCGGGCCGTTGCGTTGGCTTCGCGGTAGCTTCGGAAGCAATGCTATGGTCGGCGAGCAGACTTCTTAGTCGTGCATTTTCCTTCTCCAAACGAAGGCACCTCTGGCGGAGCGCATCGATGTCGGAGTTGTCAGCGGGATCGCCGTTCACTAGTCCATGATCCATCAGTGTACGATCGTCGTGGTAGGGCTCCGCAACGGTTTGGCGTTCTAGGCGCCTACGCGTTCATGGTGGGCACGGCGGATTTGAAAGCTCACCTATCTCGGGCGCACAAAAATCCGTCTAACGCTTTCATCGCGTTGCATCGTTACCCGACCTTTCCAATGACTTGGGGAATCTGCTCTTGGCTCGACAGCTCCACCCACGTGGCATCTTCGGATGGCATTTTGATACAGTCTTGAGTCCAAGTGTAACCTGGGATACGAAGACAATGGAGCTCAGTCAAATAACTATTTTAGAATCAGCAACGATTTGGTCGGGGCGGGGCGATTTGAACGCCCGACCCCCTGCGCCCAAGGCGGTTGTTACAATTTCGCGAAAATCCTCTCTTTTCAGCGCATTTTGTTTCAGCGAGATGCGGCCAGCTTGTTGAAAGCTGTTGAGCTTTGTGGAACTCTCGGCTTTTCGCATCTCCAAAATCATCTACAGCATCCCATAGCCCTCGAGGCGAGCCTTCGATTAACAAGGCAGAGAGAATGTAGCAGACGCTACCGCTAGTCTTTGGTTACCTCCGATGGATGATCCGGCGCACATCGGATCATGGGCGACGTGACAAAGCGCCGGGCGCTTGCAGCGGTACTCCATCTGTGGTTAATCTCGGTTGTCTAAGCCTTTTGTCGATATGACACCTTTGTATAATTGGATCTGCGCAAGAATCTGACGGGACCCCCATTTTTATTGGGGCTGGGCAAAGACAGGTTCCCGGAGCCACGAACCGCTTTGACTTCCGCAACTGCGTGATCATCAATGTTTATCGGCTTCCAAGGAGAATCCGCCTGCACAGACAGGGCACCTCGAAAACGCCGGGTGAGGCCGCCCAAAGCCACTTCACCGGAGCCGAGTCCGGCGAGGAGAAGAAGGTGAGCGCTCTCCACAGTGGCTGGCTACAACGCCGGTGCCGCCAACGCCCAACGCTCCTTCGAGGGCCCACGGACAGGCCTCAAACGCTCTGGATTCAAGGTCTTCCATGAGATCCTCAGCCGTACAGGCTCCGCTGAAGGTACGACTACCTTGCCAGTTTCAGCGACGCCCTCCGCAAAACCGACGCCTGGCGACCGGACCGACAAACTGTCGAATTCCCCGAACAGGCCGGAAGCACGAACCCCCCGCCAATCGGGCACTTCGTCAGATTCCTGCTCAGAGCCGTATAATTGGTCGAATGAAGGTGACGACATGGCTGATATTTACTGTTATATTTGCACTCGGGCCACTCTTTGCGAACATCCTGGCTGCCGACGGCGCTCTAAGGTTGGGTGAAATAATAGCACGTGGGGAGTTGTTCGTGATTGCCGCAGCTGACGGGTTAGGACGAATTTGGACGACGACGAGAGACGTTCTCGCATCGGGGGCGTGCTCGATTCAACAGCTCGATGAATTGTTGCCGCACCGCTGGAGCGCGGCCCGCGCTTAGCTGATCGCTCGCCCGGCTGACCAGTTCTTTGGCCGCCCGCTGTTGGTGTTCATGTGATGGATACCGTTATATCTGCAAACATCTGACTTGGTCGCGCGCCAAGTAAATTACTTACTCGCAGCCCGTTTCTTCTTCCAAAACGCCTTCATTCTTTTCGCCGCAGCCGCGCGCTGTGCTGGTGAGAAGTTCCGTTTCTTCCGAATTGTCTTCGGCGGTGTTGTCGTCGGCTCCAGAACGTCTTCCTGCTTCTTGCCCGAACCCGGCGGTCGTCCGCGTCGTTTCGTCCCGGCGCCAAGCGCCTGAATGGCCCGGTCAATCTTGTCACGTTCTGCAATTAGTAACTCAAGTATGTGGTCAGTTGGCATTCACTGGGATCGTATCAGATCAAGGTGCTTCGCGGCCAGTCTAATTGCTGGGCTAAGATGTCAGCCATGGCCTGGCTAGCATTGAGTACAATAAGTCTCACATGGAGGCTTCGATTATATGAGCCACGTCACCTTTACGGTAAACTCATTCGATGTTAAGCCCGGCCCAATGAC
The DNA here is from genome assembly GCA_963713415.1 of Bryobacterales bacterium. Classification (GTDB taxonomy): domain Bacteria; phylum Acidobacteriota; class Terriglobia; order Bryobacterales; family Bryobacteraceae; genus Palsa-89. The sequence goes on from CAVQLV010000006.1 coordinate 443,032, forward strand.
TTTCGTTAACATGATGGATAGGGTAATCGCGGGGCGGGCCGAAATCGATTTCGAGAGCAACGTTGAAATAATAGATCCAAGCAAGAGCGAAGCCAAAGATTGGGAATTGGGCTATCATCAGACGGTCATATCGTCAAAACAAAGCGATTTCTATTCCGATGATCATGGACGCGAGATTTACGAACACATGGTCGATACAGCATTAACTCCTGCAAATGATCGTGTTGAAATGACTTCGTGGAGTTGGGTAGGGTGGATGACGGAGCCGACAAAGTTTTCCGACGCGACCAAAGTAATTACCGTCAAAGCCTGGGACCGCCCGAGTTGTGGTGGCGCATACACCACCACCAACAAGAAAGCCAGTCTCACTCGGACTGTCCTAGCCGGGCAATTCTGTACGTGGTTGGTCGCGCGTAAGTCCGATCCCGTTAGAACGCGAGGTGAGCTGCAATGGTTGAACTGGGTGAGATGGGACATCATTTTGGCTGCTCCGGTCGATCCCAAAAAGTTCAAGTTAACGCCCGGTAAGGATACCGGCACGCACATTCTTAAGCAGGGCAAACAAGGAGATACGCCGCCCGTGGTGCCGGCAATCGACCATATCTGGAAGGACAAAGAGTCATGGTATTCCCTTGCCGGAGGCAAAAGGACGCTTCTTAGCAGTGAACCATGAACCTCCGGCGCGGCATCTGGAATAAAGACTGCTGGCATTCAACGCTGTATCCGATATTAACCTTGATAAGCTTACCGTTATCGGTGATGGGCATAAATGTGACGAAGTCCCTTGCGAGAATTGCCCCTTCCGTTGCTGGGATGAAAACCGCTCGGGGGCGCTGCTCATGAGCGCATTCAACGGTTAATTCCATCAAGTTGGCAGATTGAGCTCCATCCGCTGCATCTCTCCATCAGAGGCAGGATCGGCACCATCCTCCGAGATCGTGGACCACCACAGCGGCAGTTTCATATCGTGCGTGGCGATTCGTGCGACCGGAGTCATCCGGGTTGGATAGAGTGGGTCGGGCACGAATCCGGTATAGTGCCGGTACAACGCTCCGTCGTGAGACTCCATTCCTGTGGTGGACAATATCTCTTTCCCATCGGCATCCGAGACCCCATAACGCGAAACCGTTATCGATACCGCGAGGTGCCAATAAAAGTTCTGGGCGGTTTTGTTTCCGTCATTGCGGCAGAAGACCACAAGTTGCCCCGGCAGATCAGCTTTCACATACATGACCAACCGCATCCTTCGCTCGCGGTTCAGTTCACCCTGGCGGAGGAGAATTTCCATTTGTCGTCGCGTTACGAATAGCCGCCGTAGCACGACGAGGAGCGTCACGGCTAACAAGAATACCGTCGAATCCAAAAGCAACAGCCCCATGTACTCTGACGGATGACCGAGGAAGTAAACCGATCGGCCGACGAAATCGGTCATGGCGCATTATACGTTCATTCGTGGGCCGGATGATGAGATCGACCTTTGGCTTCCATGAAACACTTTTGAGCTCGATAAACCATCGTAGCCGGGGTTCAGGAAAGCGACCAGGGTTTTGAACAACCGGCTTCCGCCACGGCATACCCGTCAGACTCAATCGAGGAACCTCAATGCTGACACGGATCGCATTGAGAATCGAGGGGACGGATTGCCTCGTTTGCACCGTTCACATTCTCGCAAGGCGATGTATCAGGCGCCAGCCGTTCGACGGCCAACGTATTCTCCACGCCCTTCAACATCCTCAGCGAACATAACTAACGCTCTGCCGTCCCAACGAATGTCTACCATCCTTTGGTCGTCGAATCGCGGGCCACGGGTTACTTCAATGATCTCGCCGGATGGAACGGTCACAGCAATTCGTTTTTGACCGCTGGAATCGATGGCGAGAGTATCCACTTTCAATCGGAAACGCCTGCCGGTTAACATTAAGGACAAGAGTGTACTACTGCTGTTTGTTTTCGCACAGTAGATCGGAAGTAACGGTACTGCCTAATGGCTCCCCCTCATCTCCTGCCAGCGCTGCTCGGCCGGCTGATACCAGCGTGCAGGTTGGCATTAAGAAGATATAAAGGCATTGTTGAACTTAGTGAAATGATCGTGCGCTGTGCCGCGTCGAACCATCGGAACATCCGCATGGAACGAGCGCGCCACATCTTCGTGATCGAGGACAACGCCGGGGATGTCCTGCTCATTCGCCAAATTCTTCAACTACAACAAATCCCGATTCGAGTACATGTCGCACGGGACGGCGCTCAAGCTCTGTTCATGCTAGCCGAGGGACGATTTGAGCCTGATCTGATCCTCCTGGATCTCAATCTGCCCAAGGTGTCCGGGAGTTGGTTTTTGGAGCGATCAAAACCCACAAGTCCCGTGGTGGTCTTCAGCTCATCATCGAATCCGGCGGACATCCAAGGCTCCGTGGAGCTCGGTGCGAAGGAGTTCGTTCAAAAGCCAACGGACTTGGAAGAGTACGCAGAACTTATCTCCCGGATTGTTAAGGATTGGTTACCGGTTAGCTATAGCTAAGGCCGAACCTTTGACAACCACAAAATGTCCGTGCTCCCTGTTGGAGGCGCACAACAGTTGGCCCGTGCTAGTCCCGCCCAGCGCTCCAAGCGGATTCTAGAGCGACTCAGAAAACATCGCGGGAGCATCTCGCCAATCTGTCACGAGGCGCACGCGTTCTTTGCAATAGAACATGGTTAAGACTAGCAATGCAGATATGGTCGCTGACGACGGCATTCTCGCCGCTGTCTGGCCGTGGTGCCATCCATTAACGGTTGCTACCGATTACCCCAACGAGCGGATTGCTATCTATACGTATCTTTTGATTTGATGAGGATGGCGGAGATCTCGACAAGGCCGCTCTCGGGAAATTTCCTAATGATCCGGCAGGCGCCGACTCGCTTGCAAAGCCTCCCCTTCCACTGCGGTCCCTGGAGCGCCTTGATGTTGCTCCATTCCGAATCATCTCTCTCCTCAAGCTCGTCGATCGCGCGCTCAAGCCGGTCCCGCACTTTGCGCGGGATTTAGAAAGTTGTTCCGCAGCGCCCTTGGAAACCTCAGCGCGGTAGCGCATCTTTTATGGAGCGCCAGGGTTTCGACTGTCCGCGCTTCAGCTGCGCTTCGCCCCGGCGGACGATCTTCGCCTCTTCGGGCGTCAAGATATCGTCCGGATGGATGGCGCGTTTAGGTTTTATGAGCACGCCGTTCTTTTGTTTGGAGAACGCCACTAAATCCCCTGCATGGAGCTTGAGGGTATCAAGAATTTCGCGTGGTATCACGACTTGGCGCCGCTGCCCGACGCGTCCGACTCGCTCTTGGGTTGGCGTTGTCTTCATGGTAAGTATTACGACTGCCAATTCGATTTGATTTCAGTGTACGGGCATGCCCTGGTTTCGTCAAAGCGAGTAGTACACGTCCCTAGCAGCCGTGTTCTTGCCTGTGTGCGTTGAGATCAGCCAATGCATCCTGGCAGGCGTCCCGCGTCTTTTTGGTCGCCTCACGCCACGCTTCGCTCTTCATGTCTGTAAACTTCATACTCGCCTCATTGTGTTTTCTGAGAGCCACGAGGTAAATTTTGTTCAGGCGTTCTCGTTCTTCGCAATCCACAGGATTCCGAGTATATGCCAATGGGAACTTTGGTAGTGGGTCTTAGCGTGCGTTCCGCGCAGAGGGCATCACCGCTTATTTGGAGAACTTGGGGACGATAGAGAACGCGCAGGCGATTGCAGCGCAGGAGTCGCCGCGCATCACGAAACTTTACGACCGCACACGGATGTATCAAAGACACTAGTGGCCCGGTCCAGATGGTTCTTTGTGGTTGCTAGCGATTGCTTTCAGGTCATACAAAGCGTCCACTCACGGTGCAACCGCTCAATACCGGGACAAATTGGTGGAGTGCCCTGACGCTAGCCGCACCCAGGCTGGTACGCGGCGGGCTGGGCGCGGTCCTGACATTTTTCGGGAAGACGGGTCTCAGTTGTTCGATTCGGGAGATCCTATGCCGAACAAACTGAGCGCCGCCTGGATTTTCGCTTGCAGGTACTCTTCGCCCAGGTGCCATTGATCCACGGTTTTCCAATGGTCAAAAGCAGCGGGAAGCCCGCTGAGGATTTTTCGAACCTCCATGCGTGGGGCAGTCTTCAGATAGCCGAAGCCCAAGGAATTTGCAATCCGCGTGCCAGCGCGCACGGTTTCGATGAGGTGCTCCTTGTCCACGGTCGCCTGGTCGAACTTTCCCACGATTGGACGCAACCAGCCAGGCAAGTTCCAGGCGGCAGCCAGCCACGCGCCAATCGCAAAACGATCCATCGCAAACAGGAGCACCTCCTGCTGGGAAACGTCGAATGGCTGGTCTGCTTCGAGCATGCGGTCGATCAGAGCCAGGAGATTTGCGTACCGATACGGGTAGGAAGCGATGAGCGCGAGCCGCCCCAGGTCATGCAGCAAACCGGCGGCGTAGGCTGCGAGTCTTCTCCGCGGGCTCGGTGGGGCGATTTCGGCGCAGCAAAAGGCGCACGCCAAAGTATAGCGCCAGTATTGCCAGCCCTCGGAAACGTCAAAGGTTCGCCGCATGTAGTCACGCAATAGAACGGTGAGCGCGATCTCGGCCAGCTTGGAAGGACCAAGTTCTTCGAGGATTGCGTCGAGATTGACGTCAACGGCCTTGCAGGCGTCCGCTTGCATCACAACTCGCGTAACTTCGGCCATCAGTATCGCTTCCGGCCCGAGTAGCACGCGTAGATTGTCTCCTTCGCTCGTGATCGTCGGAACGCGGTTCAGAAGTTCCAAAGCAAGCTTCGGCAAAGGCGCGATTCGCTGGATGGAAGCGGGGAGGGCCACCGCGCCCTAGGGTAACGCATCGCGGATAGGTGGGAGAGCGAAACGGGCCAAGCTCGATAAAGGGTACTGGGAGTAATGGGTTTTCAGAATAGGAAAAAAGTTTCTCCTCAATGCCTCCACAGAAGCAGACGGATGTATACTGTTTTCTGCCAAGAGGCCGAAATGGAAATCCCGGACAAAACGGATTCCCCCCATTTGTTGAATGGAGCGTCTGCCAAGGCCTGGGGTTGGTGTCTGTGAGCGTTCGAAAGGGAATGCCAACAAACGATGTCCGCTGCCGGCGCCGTTGTTCTTGCTGAAACTCCTCGCTACGTAGAGGCTTCCGTTGTGATTGCTTCGCCCGAGGAGCGTTTGCGCAATCTGGTTCACGATCTGTGCCAGCCGCTGAGTTCGATCGAGGCGATTGCATACTATCTGGAGATGACGTTGCCGGCCGGACAATTTGAAGCCCTTCAGTACATGTTGCAGCTTCAGCGCCTGGTGGCGGACACCAACACGATTCTGAAGCGTTCGGTGGCCACTCCACGCGAGAAATACCCGATCGCGGCCAGCGCTCGTTAGCGAGTTCGCTAATCGGCGTCCGCACCACTGCCAGGTCCGCAGTGGCGAGGCATCTATGAGGCGAGGCATGTGAGAGGACCGCACTGAGCTTCGATCGCGGTGTTCAACGATTCAATGCCCCTCGCGTATTTGTGCAGTACATTCAGTTCGTGGCTTGATTGTAGAAATCCGTCAATGACGAATACCCACTTTTCGTCACAAGCTCTTCGAGTTCTTGCCTCGTCTCGTCCGTTGAAAATGCGGTTTGTGATACTCCGCCAATACCTTCGTCTGCAAAACCCTTGCCTCTTTTCACCTGGCGGACTTGCATCATTGTCCTCTTGATAGCAATCGCCTTGATGAACGCTTCCGCGTTTTTGTACTTGCGGGCTTCTTCCCGGAGATACTGGAGTTCGTCCGGAATTTGGCATTGAGTCGTAGTGGCGAGCTGGGGTTTCGTGTTTCTCATCCTGTTAATGGTAAGCATCACGGCTTTCCTGTCAAGAGCGCCCTCGACTGGAGCCGCCGGTCGACCGCACCCGGCGCTGGGTCCAACTTTTGCTGCCGCCATGCGGCCACTGTCCGGTGGACTTCACTTCCGTGGAACTCTGATTTGGTCCTTTACGCGAAGGTCGGAGTCGATGATTGATGCCAGGGCCCCTGCCGCAACAGCAGGTGTGCGTCCCCCAATGCGTGGCACGCAAATGCCCTTTCTTGAAATGGATACGGACCGGCGTTGGTATTGCCGTAGCGAAGTGTAGTCAAAATTGTAGATGTGATTCCCACAAGGAGAAGCCCTCTAGCCCAATATTTGCTGACCGCCGGAAGCGACCACCTGCAATTTGGGCAGGTTCCCTGTCTGCAAGTATCTGAAAACACGCCACAAGTGAACGACCGATCCAATGCGCCCAAGGCGGGTGTTACGATTTCGAGAAAATCCCCTATTTTCAACGTATTTTGTTTCAGCGAGATGCGGCGAGCTTGTTGAAAGCTGTTGAGCTTTGTGGAGCTCTCGGCTTGTCGCATCCTCAATTTCATCTACAGCATGGGATAACCTCCAGGCAGGCCTTCGATTAAAACAAGCCGCACAGAAAATTAGGGCTCTGAGCAGGAATCTGACGAAGTGCCCGATTGGCGGGGGGGGTCGTGCTTCCGGCCTGTTCGGGGAATTCGACAGTTTGTCGGTCCGGTCGCCAGGCGTCGGTTTTGCGGAGGGCGTCGCTGAAACTGGCAAGGTAGTCGTACCTTCAGCGGAGCCTGTACGGCTGAGGATCTCATGGAAGACCTTGAATCCAGAGCGTTTGAGGCCTGTCCGTGGGCCCTCGAAGGAGCGTTGGGCGTTGGCGGCACCGGCGTTGTAGCCAGCCACTGTGGAGAGCGCTCACCTTCTTCTCCTCGCCGGACTCGGCTCCGGTGAAGTGGCTTTGGGCGGCCTCACCCGGCGTTTTCGAGGTGCCCTGTCTGTGCAGGCGGATTCTCCTTGGAAGCCGATAAACATTGATGATCACGCAGTTGCGGAAGTCAAAGCGGTTCGTGGCTCCGGGAACCTGTCTCTGCCCAGCCCCAATAAAAATGGGGGTCCCGTCAGATTCTTGCGCAGAGCCAAAATTAGAAAGACGCGATCGGTAGTCTGTCGTTACTCCGATTGACCCATCCTCTGAGTATTCGTCACAAAACGGGCCATCGGCGACAATCAGCGGTGAAGCTGGACCTTCAGGTGGGATAGCAAGTACAGCATGGGCCTAACGAGCGCGACTAGCATCACTTGACGGTGGTAGTAAGGTTAGTTGGTGGGTTTGGCATGTTGCAGGACATAGTGGCGCCAACTGCGTTGCTCGTCATAAAATCGATTCCCGATACGGCTCCGCTGAACGGGCAACAGGGTGGTACCAAAGCGAGGTTGTTAGTTTCTCCCGTGAAACCCTCTGTCACGCAGGCGGGTGCCGCTACTATTCCGTGATCCACACTCGTCCTGATGGTGATCGTCGATCCGGCGTTGAAGGTAGCTTGGGAAGAACAACAATCGCCGGCGATGATGAATTCGGCAGCGTTCCAAACTTCTGCCAGATTCAGGATGCTGTCCTGGTTCGCCGCGGTGAGATCGTTGGCCCCAATCGCCATGATTACTGTGTCCGTGCCACCGGGATTGGCCGTGCCAGTTAGGCTCAAGTTGGTCAGGTTAGTGAGCGCTTGAACGGGAACAGACGCAGCCCCGTTGCCGTTCTCCCAGCAATCCGTTGATCCGGAAGATGAGAAGGTGTTCCATCCAGCCGGGCACATGGTGTTATAGCCAATCAGCCAGTACTGAATGAACGCATAACCGGAATTAGAATAGACGAATTGTTGCCAACCCTGGCAACCCGCGTTTGGAGAGCCGCTGCAAAGCGAAGTCGTGAAGGGCTTCGTGTTCAATTGAAGAGAGAAGGTGTTGGGGACCGCCCGGCGGATTTCCATTCACGTTTCCACTTTCGCTCGTCGCCCCAGTGACACTTTCGAAGGATCCAGTCGCCCAGGAGATGGGGTCTGTTATTTCGCCTGAAAGTCGGTGCCATTTCCCACAATATCTGACCGGCCAGGCCCGTGCGCGGGCCCGTAGGGACGGTTCGGGGGGCGTCGTACACGAAACTTCCTGCCATTCAGTCTTCGGGTACACTGCTTTAAAGCATGCCTTTCTGTTGCCAGGCATAGGTGTTCGCGCCATCTTTGCGCGCCAAGCTTCTCGGCTAAGCGTCTGCCCGGCAGGTGGAGTTACAGCCTCTTTGGCGCGTGGCGGTTGCTTGGGATTCTGAGCGCAGCCAAGAACAGTGAAGAGGCTTACCCCTACCACTTACAGCCACAAACCCTAATATGTGGGACTTCGGTGGTTCAACTATTCGTTGCCTTATTATTGCTCCTTCGTTAACCAGCACGCACACACCCCTCGTATGATTTTAACTCTCTCGATTGGCTACGTGGCTACGAAGTTATCAGGTATTTGCGCAACCTGCGGGGTAGGCACCCCAGAGTATACTTCTGTGGATAAGTGCTCTTGACGATTTAAATGAAAATCGAGTGAAGGCGATTTGACAGCGCCTACCCAGGACGTGTCATAAAGGACGTTTGAAGCCCTCGCTTTTTCTGCCGCGGCGAGGCATCAATGAGGGGCTGCGCCAAGCTTCGGTTTTACTGTTCAGTGATTAAAAAGGGCTGCCCGTCCGCGTGTGAGTTATTCAGTGCGTCGCTTGATTGAAGAAGTCCGTCAATGACGAGTACCCCGTTCTCCTCACAAAGTCTTCGAGTTGTTGTCTTGTCTCTTCGCTTGAAAAGGCCGTCTGTGATATTCCGCCAATAACGTCGTCTGCAAAACCGATACCGTTTTTCACCTGGCGCACCTGTATCATAGTCCTCTTGAGAGCGACCGCCCTACTGAACTCTTCAACGCTTTTACATTTGCGAGCTTCCTCCGAGAGAACCTGGAGTTCGTGCGGAATGTGGCGCTGAGTCGAAGTAGTGTTAGTTCTCGTGTTGCTCATTCTGTTAATGCTAAGCATTACAGGATTGCTGTCAAGAGCGTCCGAATGGCCGGCGGGCTACCGCACCGGGAGCTGAATCGACAAACCTTCGCGTCGGACGTGCAGCAACAGTTTGGCGGATTTTCACCAGCCGGTATTCGTCATTCATGCTTTGCTCGGGCTAACGTCGGATGAGCGTAATCAGAAGTGCACATGCCGCGCAGATTGGGGTTGGATGAGTCACCGTTGTGCCTTCTTCGCGATGATCGGTCACAATTCTTGAAATTGCGATGCTAGTTCCCTGCTGCATGTGAACCCCGACGGTGGCCCCACTTGTTAGTTGCCCGTGGAGTGTCGTACATCTTTTTCGTTTTCCTGGCACACGAACTCGATCAGATCCGTGTCGAGCATAATGCGATGATGAACTTTGACGGTCCAGGGCTTGGTATAGGCTTTCGGATCATCGACTGTGATTTCGATTTCCATGTTCCCGTAATTCACCCGGCGGAACTTCTCGGTCATCTTTCCCGATTCCGTGAGCGGGCTGCCCTCGACATCGAGCCAAACATCATCCCGGAAACCCTTGGTCTCTACGATCAGCGTGTCTTCGTCCCACTTGCCGACCGAATAGCCAAACCACCAAGGTTCTGCATCATTGCCGGGCAATGGCCGTCCATCCGTGAAGATCTGTCGGACACCAGCGTTCGCTTCGTACAGGATGACGATCAGTCCTGGAGTCTGGATGATCTTCCTGGGCTGTGGATGCGTGTGGAGTTGCATCAACCCGATCGGCAAACAGTGAGCGTCGGGATTATCTTTGTTGTTCTGCGCAGCGCGTCGGCTGCGAACTGCCGCCGCCCATGGCTGGAACGGCAGACCATCCTTAAGTGTCGACCCGATGTCAAAAAACTGAATCAACCCCGGAACGCGCAACCCGATGCCGAATGATCTCGCCCCAGCGGGAGGTGGCGGGCCGGGCCGCGCATCGGGATTGTCGACAAACCTCCAGATTCCAGAGAAATCGGGCTTACCATCCGGCGTCCTTGGCGGTGGCGCGGTCAGATCCGGCTTTCCATCAGCAGTCTTGGGAACTCCCGGAGTCGGAAAAGCCGGCCATTGCGCAAAGAGTCCGGACGACGCCAGAAGCATTGCCACCGCGCCGAAAACCCTACTGTGGTTGACCGGCCTGCTCATCGAAGGCACCTGTCAAATCGCGTGGTACATAACCCTGCAATACCCTGCAATTTGGGATTCCAACATCTCTAGACTGCCCCACTGCCGCACTCGCGTCAAGCCAAGGTGCAACGGCGAAGTCCGCCAAGCCGCGGGGCGATGACGCGCAGGGACAAACTCTCGTCGAACGCCGTCCCGCCGAGCGCCAGCGGCTGGCGGACCCTCGTGGGAAGGTACCGGGCGGCGGCACCGCGCGCCGCGCGTGATCGGCATCATTAAATACGCTAGATACGTTGCAAACCAGTTTGACATCAAGCGAACGGTCACCCTAAGAGGTGTTGCCATTCCCCTTGCACATCTTCTTGGGCAGCAGGAAAGTATTCAGCGCACGAAGCGCGGATGGGTCCTCAGGTCCTCATCGCGAACGAACATTCTTATCTCCCGTTCTTGCTCTCCCTGCATTTCGCCGACGCATGGCGGCCGTCATTTGGGCGCGAAATGCGGGGTCGCGCTGCAGTTTCCTACAGTCCGTTGACTTCAGAATATTTGAGTGCGATGCTACCTATAGCACAATCTTCAATATGCTCTCGAAAACGGATTACGTTGAAGGCAGTGAGACCAATCCTATCCAGATCAAGCTCTTGGCGGCAGGTGGTAGCTTAAGTGGGCTGTCGGTATAAACGTCGTATTTGCGGACGAAGTCAAGCTTTCCGTCACCACGAACCCGGCAGACCACCAAGCTGGCGGGCACCGTGTGCACGCCTTGCCCATCGCGCACGAAAAGGGTCTTCTGGTTGGCTGCCACGAGGATTCGACCACTAGGGTCGAGAGCAAAGGTGCGTGGCGTTATTCCGCGCGTGTCAAAGTTTTGGATCAATTTCGGCTCTCCTGTGGTCTGATTGATCGCGTAGACGGCTATCGAGTTCTCGCCTCCGTCGAATACTGGTGTGCCCTCGTAATCGATAGTGCCATTGTCCCGGTTGGCCTGGTACACAAACTTTCCATTGGGGTGTACGTGCACGGTACCTGCCTGCTGCCCTGGTCGCTTGTTGCGACGATCAATCAATGGGTCTTCGGTAAACAAAGGTTCACTGGTGAGCGTCTCTCCTGGCAGTTTCTTGTAGACCTGAAGTGTGTTTTGACGTTCTAGCGAAACAAAGACATATGGCCCACCAAAATCCAGGTGGCGGGGTCCGAACCCAAAACCCCCTCCCGGAGCAATCGAGGCCCGATTGGTTAGCACCCCGTCGTTGTAGCTGAATATCTTCAACGCGCCGGGATCTTCGGGTTTACCGTGGGTAGGATTATTACCTCGGGTCACAAGGATCACCATCTTATTCGAAGGGTCCACACGCACTTGATGTGCGTAGATTCCGACATCCAGTGGTTCTGGCTGTTCTATCTGCGAACCTATCGTGCCATCTCTCCCAAGTCGATATACTGTCAATCCGCTGGGATTATTATAGGCGATCAGCAAATGGGTCCCAGGGATGTCGGTGGTGACATGGATCGGGCGAGCTGACAACGTTACTGGCTGTCCGAGGGGGCTCAGAGATCCAGAGATCGGGTCGATCCGGAACGCGCTGACGCCATCGTGGCTGCCCGGTCGATTGCTCCAGACAACATAAAGGTACCTATGCGAAGGATGGGGCCACGCATATTGAACATTTGCGGGGACGGCCACAGATTCGCCGCTTCACCAGCAACGCGTGCTCCACGTCGAGATCGTATTGAGTCAGCTCGGCTCCCACGGCGGCGTAGAGCACGACTTTGCCCCGTCTTGACTCCGCCGCTGCCGTATCCGTTTGAGATGCTGATGACTGGGCTTGTCCTACGACCGATATCAAGATGCTGAGAACGGTGGCACGTAGGAACCGCGCTCCAAACCGAGCATTTATGGAGCAACATCGCTCCGGAGATGTCAAAACGGTTACGCATTGCTTCACTGGCATTACTTGCCTTTCGGTGCTGCCGCTTCTTCTGCGGCCTTCTTCTCTGCGAGACGAGCCCCCTTGAGTGTATCTGTCATGGCATAGTTCCCTTCGTGACAGGCGTACTCATAGATCGGGCCTGGAATCGCCTTCAGCGGAATCCGTGCTGTCCAGGGCTTGGTAAACGTGGTCGGGTCGTCTATGGTGAATTCGTAGTTGATCGTATTTGCATCGACCCTGGTGAAGCGTTCGATTAGGTGCAGATGCGGGCCCGATCCTCTGAAATCGTATTCCTCATTGAAATTGGTAGAGTCGACGACTAGCGTGTTCCCCTCCCAATGACCCCGAGGATCACCCAAGTATGTGCGCACCGCTGGTGGAAGATGCGGACGACCGTCGAGAGGGATGACGCGAACATCATGAATCCGCTCCTGGTATAGCACCACATAACCTGGAGTTTGCAGAATCTGGACATTACTGTTGTAGCCGTCTGGAAGCATGGGTACCCCGGACCGAGTTCCTTCGTGGTTAGTCGAACTGTCGAGGCGCATGATGCAGCGAGCCGACAAGTCAAGATCCTCCGGGCCGTCCGCAGGATGCTGCTCATGATATTGTGCCCGGGCATCCTCGGCTTTCTTGGCCTCTGGAGTCAAAGCCGGCACTCTGCCATCCGGCGGATCGACAATCAGCGAAGTTCGAAGGCCCTCGGCAATCGTGGTCGCCCGCTCCTGCCAAAATGCGTCATACCCCGGACCGCCAGTCGCGGTGAGACGAGCGTTACTTGCCTTCTGAATGATTCGTTTTTCGTACGCAGCTGCTTCCTCTGCCGTAAGAACCGATTTCCCGGCAAACTCACTCGGCCGCTCTAGGGGCGTAAGGGTTGAGTTGGTCCACACCCCCTGGAGATCCGGTTGTCCGTCGGGTGTATGTGCCAGAGTCCATCCTTTCACCGGAGCCTTCGTGGTCCGTCTCGCCGCCGGTTCAACTTGACCCGTCATGGGCGTCGATGCCAGGAACCCGACGGCCATCAGTATTAGCGCCATCACGCTGACCGATCGATGTTTCACTCCCGAGGAACAATCCACGTTACGAATCCTAATCCTTTTTCACTGGCGGCGCAGACATCAATCCGGTAAACTCACAGAACTTGTTCAGCTCTCGCGCTATCATGCGGCGAGCTTAACACTTGCGTTTTTTCGTGTCAAGATTCTCGCGCTATTTTCAGTGCGAACAGGTTATTACAGCTTTTGTTTCCGATCTAGTTTGAACAAGTGAAACAAAGCGAAACAAAGTGGTACCGAAAAGCCAAGTACTTCCCCAAGAAGTGGGGCGCTGGACGCAAAACGACAATTCTCGATGTATAAGCGGCAACCTATCAATTTGAACCTTGGACCTTAGCAGATGCCAGCGCCAGCGATCGGAGCTCATTTCGAAACCGGTGTGCCAGGGGTAAACTGTTGTCTCTTCGCCAAGCCGCGATCAATTCCGTGATTGGTGCCTGTCCCGCCAAAGGCCGATACACCACACCCTTTAACCGGAGATTTTCGCCGAAGAGTCCAGGAACCAACGCGAATCCGAGCCGACCCGCGACCAACCCGAGCGCAGTCTGCAGAAACCTCGTAGTTATTATTTTGGCCGGGGTAAATCCGGCCTGTTCGCATGCCTTGAGCGCGATTTCGTTTGATGCCGGCATCGACTGGCGTCGAGGTAGTACGATCGTTTCTTCGGCCAACGATCGCAAGTCAACATGGCGCTGCGAAGCCGCACGATGACCGTTTGGCAGCGCGACGATGATTTTCTCGCGGGAGATGACGATGGAATCCAATTCAGGATCCTGCACCGGTGCCCGGAGCAGGCCGAAATCGAGGGTCTCATGTCGGAGTGCTTCCATCTGTTCGGAAGGCTCCATTTCTCGAATGTCGATCGTAGCAGCGGGTGCGATCCGCTGAAACCGCCGCAGCAGGCCAGGCAAGATGGTCCAAACTGCGGAACTACCTACGCCGATAGAAATGCTGCCCGCCTCCCCCCGTCCCACCTTTGCGGCGTCCGTGATCGCTCTCGCAGCCTGCTCAAGCGAGACGCGCACGCGGTCACGGAACACGTTGCCCGCCGGGGTCAAGCGCACACGGCGATTGTTTCGGTCGAGAAGCCTTACACCGATTTCCTCTTCGAGTTGCCGGATTTGTTGGCTGAGCGCCGGCTGTGCAACATGGAGCAGAGTTGCTGCTCGCGTGAAGTGAAGCTCCTCGGCTACTGCCAGGAAATAGCGGATTTGGCGAATTTCCATATGCACGAATCATAACAGGATCTGATCAATCTAGAGGAACAAAGTATCGTTAGATTTCAATCTGAGGGTGTATACTCGCTGTTCGTGACGACCTTTGTTGCACGGTTCTTAGGAAGGATCAGAATGATGGCTATTGCCAAGATTGCAATGCAGAATCGTGGGAGATCTGTGGACAAGGACCGTTTTCACTTGGTCGTGTTGGTCTGTCTCAGCATGGCTGCGAACTTTTTGTATGTGACTCCAATACCCCTTTGCGCACAAACGGTTGGGGGAACCATACTCGGGGTAATTAGAGATGAGCAGGGAGCGGTGATTTCCGGATCTGAGATCTCAGCGCGAAACTTAGAAACCGGAGTCATCCGTAACGCCATTTCCGATGATAACGGTAATTATCGAATCCTCAGTGTGCCAGCTGGGTCATACGAAGTTACTTCCTCGGCCTCCGGGTTCAAGACCGAGATACGTACTGGTCTTGTCGTTACCGTCGGCGGTGACACCTCGGCGAACTTTTCGCTGGTCGTCGGAGCGATCAGCGAGAAGGTGGAAGTCGTCGCCCAGGCGCCCCAGGTGGATACTTCCACTTCCACACTGGGCGGCTTCGCGGGTTCGGCTACCATCGAGGAGCTTCCCCTGAACGGTCGCGACTGGCTCCAACTGGCCCTGTTGCAGTCTGGCGCTAGCCAAAGCCAGGGCCAACAACAAACCAACTCTCTTCGTTCCTTGCGCGGTAACGGTGTCGGCATGGACATTTCCGGAGGGCGGCCGACAGACAACGTGTTTCTGATCGATGGATTGACCGTCAATGATTTCTCGAACGCGAGCCCAGGTAGCGCCTTGGGCGTGAACTTGGGAGTGGATGCTATCCGCGAGTTCTCTGTTCTCACCAGCAGCTACTCCGCCGAGTACGGCCGAGGTTCCGGTGGCGTCGTCGATGCCATTACCAAGTCGGGCACTAACCAGATTCACGGAAGTGCCTACGAATACGTCCGGAACAGCGCATTCGACGCAAGGAATTTTTTTGATGGGCAGACTGTCCCGCCGTTTCACCGCGATCAGTACGGTGGTTCCGTCGGTGGGCCGATCAAGAAAGATAAGACCTTTTTCTTTGCCAATTATGAAAAGCTGGGTCAGCTTCTGAGCGCGTCTTCCTCTGTTTCTACCATATCGGCGAATGCCCATAACGGCATTCTTTGCGCAAACGCCGCTTGCACTCAGACCACTCAGATCGCCATTAATCCGAAGGTTCTGCCCTACCTGGAGCTCTTTCCCGTTCCCAACGCAGCGGTCAGCGGCAATACCGGGCTTTTCAATTTCCCCGCTTCAACCCGCGGTGAAGAAAACTACGTGATCGGCAAGATCGACCACTACTTCTCACCAATGACTACTGTTTCTGGGAGCTACAGCTACGACAACTCGACGCTGACCCAACCCGATAACTTCAATCTGAAGTCCGCCGTTTCTCCTGCTCGAAGGCAAAACGCCGTCCTGAGTCTGCAGCATGTGTTCTCGGCAAACATCGTCGATGTTATTCGGGTCGGTGTGAGTCGTACCTATGCGGGCACAGCAATTGATTGCTGCCCCACGAACCCTGTGCTCGACAATGCCTCTCTGGGCTTCCTGCCGGGCTTACCTCTCGGACCCATTACTGTCGGCGGAGTCACTGGCGTCTACGGCGGTATCGGCTCTGGTATCGGCACGAATGGTCTCAAGGCGTTCGGTTACACTGCTCCGCAGGCTACTGAGGATCTGTCCTGGATCAAAGGCCGACATAACCTCCGAACTGGATTCAGTTTCGAACGCATTGATTACAACCTGAACTCCTCCGGTAGACCCCTCGGGCAATGGTCATTCAGTTCCATCCAGAATTTCCTGGAGGGAATCCCGTCTGAATTCCAGGCGGACTACCCGGGCACCAACGGCATTCGCGGTGAACGCATGTCGGTGATCGCAGGATATATTCAGGACGACTTTCGCATGCGTTCTAACCTAACTCTCAATTTGGGCTTGCGGTACGAAATGGGTACGGTCATCAAAGAAGCACATGGAGAGATTGGAAATCTTCGCAACCTCACCGACCCGACCGTGACGGTCGGCAACCCTTACTACAACAACCCGACGCTCAAAGATTTCGCGCCCCGCATCGGCTTCGCCTGGGATCCGTTCAAAGATGGCAAGACCTCTATCCGGGGCGCGGGCGGGATCTACGACCTCATCCCCCTGCCTTATCTGTTCCCGAACAAAATAGTGAAGGCTCCGTTCACTGAGTCAGGTCTTGTGAATAGCCCTCCGCCCTCCAGCTTTCCGAACGAAGCCTTACCGTTGCTCAATCTTAGCACGCTCGCGGCCGCGCACATTCAATTCAATCCTCCTACCAGCTACATGGAGCGGTGGAACCTGAATATCCAGCGCCAGCTCACTAAGAACTTGGCCTTGACGGTGGGTTACGTCGGATCGAAGGGTGTGCACCTGGCTCACCCCGACGATGACACCGATCAAGTGCCTCCTTCTCTCGTAACATTTAACAATGCACTCGACACCTTCATCTTCCCAGTTCCCGCGCCTGGCCAGCCGATCCAAAGAATTAACGGAAACTTTGGGAGTATCCAAGATCTGGAGTGGGATGGGTTCAGTTCGTATAATGCCCTACAAGCCAGCTTGGTCCAGCGTCCAATCAAAGGCCTGACTTACCAGATCGCCTACACATTCTCAAAAAGCATCGACAACGGGTCAAGTTCATTCGCCGCAAGCAACGAAAACTCAAACGATGCGGAAGAGGGGTGGTCCTTCGCTCCAGAAATCAACAAAGGTGTCTCGGATTTCAACGTTCCTCAAAATTTCGTTGCCAACTTTCAGTACAACTTGCCGGTCCCCGCGGCCGTGAAGATGCATGGTTTCGCCAACACCATCTTGGGCGGATGGCAGTTAGGTGGAATCTACACCATACAAAGCGGCGGTCCTTTCACCCTAAAAATCACTGGAGATCCGGCCGACACTGGAAGCACCTCATCTGAGGGATCACTAGGAGCGCCGCGGCCGATGTATGTAGATGCTCCCGGCTGTTCGCCGGACGCCATCACAGGCAACATCAACAACTACATCATGACCCAGTGCTTCGCCTTTCCGAAACCGGGCGAGCTGGGGAATTTGGGCCGGAATACGCTCCACATGCCGACCTTCCATGATCTCGATTTCTCCGTGTTCAAGAACCAAAACCTGTGGGGCGAGAAGCTAAGGCTTCAGTTCCGAGCAGAAATGTTCAATATCCTGAATAATGTGAATTTTGAGCCCCAGGTGTTAACGATCTTCGACGGGAGTGGCGGCTTGATCTCGAGCGTTGGCCAACCGCACGGTCCGACCATCGGCACCTCTCGGCAGATACAGTTCGGACTGAAGCTTCTTTTTTAATATGCCTCCTCTCGTGAACGGGCGACGGCTGAACAAAGCAAGCACTGCGGGCCGATGTTTCTGCGTGGACTACGAGGTGGTTAAATTGACATTTGCGTGGCTCGGGATTAGGGTTGGCAAGGTGGATTGTTCCTCGGGAGTGAAACATCGATCGGTCAGCGTGATGGCGCTAATACTGATGGCCGTCGGGTTCCTGGCATCGACGCCCATGACGGGTCAAGTTGAACCGGCGGCGAGACGGACCACGAAGGCTCCGGTGAAAGGATGGACTCTGGCACATACACCCGACGGACAACCGGATCTCCAGGGGGTGTGGACCAACTCAACCCTTACGCCCCTAGAGCGGCCGAGTGAGTTTGCCGGGAAATCGGTTCTTACGGCAGAGGAAGCAGCTGCGTACGAAAAACGAATCATTCAGAAGGCAAGTAACGCTCGTCTCACCGCGACTGGCGGTCCGGGGTATGACGCATTTTGGCAGGAGCGGGCGACCACGATTGCCGAGGGCCTTCGAACTTCGCTGATTGTCGATCCGCCGGATGGCAGAGTGCCGGCTTTGACTCCAGAGGCCAAGAAAGCCGAGGATGCCCGGGCACAATATCATGAGCAGCATCCTGCGGACGGCCCGGAGGATCTTGACTTGTCGGCTCGCTGCATCATGCGCCTCGACAGTTCGACTAACCACGAAGGAACTCGGTCCGGGGTACCCATGCTTCCAGACGGCTACAACAGTAATGTCCAGATTCTGCAAACTCCAGGTTATGTGGTGCTATACCAGGAGCGGATTCATGATGTTCGCGTCATCCCTCTCGACGGTCGTCCGCATCTTCCACCAGCGGTGCGCACATACTTGGGTGATCCTCGGGGTCATTGGGAGGGGAACACGCTAGTCGTCGACTCTACCAATTTCAATGAGGAATACGATTTCAGAGGATCGGGCCCGCATCTGCACCTAATCGAACGCTTCACCAGGGTCGATGCAAATACGATCAACTACGAATTCACCATAGACGACCCGACCACGTTTACCAAGCCCTGGACAGCACGGATTCCGCTGAAGGCGATTCCAGGCCCGATCTATGAGTACGCCTGTCACGAAGGGAACTATGCCATGACAGATACACTCAAGGGGGCTCGTCTCGCAGAGAAGAAGGCCGCAGAAGAAGCGGCACAGAAGAAAAGCAATTTGATCAAGTAAGGCAGGAGGTATTCATATGCGAACAGCTGTTGTGGCTGGCATGGGTCTAATTCTGACGGTAATGCCGGGGTGGGCACACCACTCATTTGCGGCAGAGTTCGACGCAAAAAAGCCGATTGAGTTGAGGGGAACGATTACAAAGGTAGAATTTATTAACCCTCACGCATGGATTCACATTGACGTGAAGGGTCCCGATGGGAAAGTCGTCAACTGGGCGATCGAAGCGGGGAGTCCGAATGGTTTATTCAGGCGAGGGGTGACGCAGTACTCGTTGGTTGTTGGTACCGAGATCGTGGTTTACGGCTATCTCTCCAAGTCTGCGGATAACATAGCTAACGGAGAGAGGATTACGTTAGCGGACGGACGAAAATTGTTTGTTGGTTCGTCCGGTTCTGGCGCGCCGGATAAAAGTCAGGATGAAGCGCCGAAGAAGTGAGTGCAGTTTCGAGATTATTTCAATGGTCGTGAAAACGATCTGTACTCCGAATGAGGTTGCATGAGACTCACAGTCTTGGTGATGCTTTTAATCGCGTTTGTATTTGCAATGGGTGGGGCCGTTGCTGGCGACCAGTTGCCAGGGTGGGCGTATGGTCTGACGCCGGCCGCGGCATCTGCAGCAAACTCACCACCTGCAGGAAATTCACCACCTCCCAGTACGTCATCGACGGAACCACCTCCGAACTTGACCGACACAACTGTGAAACATTTACCAGGAAGCAGCAGAGGGTTCACTGCGGGACAACTTAATGACCCTTGGGGTCCGGCCGACTGGTTTCCCGAGGACCATCCCAGGATGCCCGAGATCGTCGCGCATGGTCGCAAGCCTGAGGCCCGCGCGTGCTCGCTGTGTCATTATCCCAATGGCAAGGGCCGCCCCCAGAATGCTGGTATTGCCGGGCTTCCCGTTGCCTATTTCATCCAGCAGATGATCGATTTTAGAGATGGCAAACGAAAGAGTGCAGGCCCGGGTAGGTACCAATATGTACGGGACAAGTTTGAGCTGGTCGAAGACAACATGATCCCAATCGCCAAGGGTATGACCGACGATGATATCAAAGAAGCTGCCCAATATTTCGCCACGATGAAGTGGACGCCTTGGATCAAGGTCACAGAAGTCAACATGGTGCCTAAGACGCGTATCCGGAACGGGCAATTCCTCCGGTTGAAACAGGGAGGGGAAGAACCGCTCGGTCAGCGCATCATCGAGGTGCCGGAGAATACTGAGTTTGCAACGGTCCTTCGTGACCCCCGATCCGGTTCGATTGCGTATGTGCCCGTAGGCAGCCTTAAGAAAGGTGAGGCGCTGGTGAAGGAATTGCGATGCCGTGTCTGCCATGGAGAGGATCTGATGGGCCTCGGCCCGGTTCCGGGGATCGCGGGACGTTCCGCCGGCTATCTGGTTCGACAAATGTATAACATGCAGAGAGGCACTCGAAAAGGAGAGTGGGTTGGCTTGATGACACCCCTAGTATCCAAGCTGAACAACGACGAGATGCTGGCGATTGCCGCCTACGCAACATCACTGATGCCCTGAGTTCATGAGCTGTTGGCAAAGTAGGTTTTTCTAATGCGAAATCGATTTCTAAATTATGCTGCGGCTGTTACGCTTCACGCATTTTTATTGTCCGTTGGATTGGTCGGCCAGGCCCAAACTTCTCAGCCGCTTCGAACCGCGGATGGCAAACCAAATTTTAACGGCATTTGGCAGGCCATGAATACGGCAAATTGGGATATCCAGGGCCATAATGCAAAAGCAGGGCCAATGTCCGCACTGGGCGCGGCGTTCTTCGATCCGGCTGGGCTCGGGGTAGTTGAAGGCGAGGGAATTCCGTATCTCCCGGCGGCGGTTGCCAAGAAAAAAGAGAATGCGGCCAATTGGCTGAAGCTGGACCCAGAGGTCAAGTGTTATATGCCTGGTGTACCTCGCGCTACTTATATGCCGTATCCGTTTCAGATCGTCCAAACTCAGAAGACCATCCTAATCACGTATCAGTTTGCGGGCTCTGTCCGAATCATCAACATGAATAGCTCGTCGAAGGCACCGGCGGATAGCTGGATGGGATGGTCGAACGGACACTGGGACGGAGACACACTCGTCGTGGATGTGACTAGTCAGAATGGGGATACGTGGTTTGACCGGGCTGGCGATTTTCACAGTGATGCACTACATGTGATCGAACGCTATTCGCCGCGCAGTTCGGACACTTTGATGTATGAAGCCACGATCGACGACCCGAAGGTGTTTTCGCGCTCGTGGAAGATGAGGATGCCGCTTTACCGCCATGTTGAAGAAAACGCTCAACTCGTAGAGTCGAAGTGTGTGGAGTTCAGCGAAGAGCTCTTGTATGGCCATCTTCGCAAGGGAAGATATAAGTAATGGACCGCCTGCCACGACCACGGGTTCGCGACCACGCTAACGCGAGGGCCAGGACACGTTCGCAGGAGGATACATGAACGGGATCGAAGGGACCACTCGCAATTGAAGACTCACGTCCTGCCGTAAAGGAAGCGACTGTCAGTGTAGGATACACTGGAAGGCTTCGGAACCCAAGCATGAATGTTTACAAAACCGCTGCACTAATGGCTATTTTTTCGGCTCCCGCGTTCGCGCAGGCGAAACCGATTGTTTCCCAACGGGCTGCTGCCGTCGAAGATCTAGTGCTTGCCAATCGAATCCTTGTTGATGCAGGGGTACTCGACGCGTACGGCCATGTAAGTGTGCGCGACCCGCAGAACCCAAATCACTTCCTGCTTGCCAGACATATCCCCGCGATCAACGTCACTTCGGCCGATATTGTCGAGTACGATTTCGATGCTAATCCCGTGGATGGCAGCAATGTTGTCGGGTATTCCGAGCGCTTCATCCACAGCGAAATCTATCGCGCGCGGCCTGACGTCTTAGCCGTGGTACATACCCACGCCCCCGATCTCATCCCGTTCAGCGTGACCGGCATCGCTCTGCGGCCCATTTATCATATGGCGGGATTTCTCGGCGCTGGTGTGCCAGTGTTCGAGATTCGAAAGGTCGGTGGTTTAACCGATATGCTGATCCGCAACCCGACGCTTGGTCGTGCTGTGGCGAAAACGTTGGCGGATAAACACGCGGTGTTGCTGCGTGGTCATGGCGCGGTGGTGGCAGCGCCATCGCTTCACCTTGCCGTAGGGTGGTCCTATTACATGACCTTGAACGCCCGTTTGCAATGGAAGGCACTCTTGCTAGGTTCTCCTATCACCTACCTCGACCCAGAAGAGGCCAAGAAATCCACCATGCAAGACGGCTACGAGCGGTTCTGGGAAGCGCAAAAACACAAACTGGAGTCGAAGTGAAAAGAGGGAAAGTCTCCCTGGAGCGTCGTCGTTTTCTAAAGGCCACGGTTGCAGTGGGCGCGGCCGCCATTGATCGACCTCAACTCACAGCGCAAGCCCAAGAGCCTTCCTCCCGCGCAGGCGCGATGCCGTTGGCTGACGAAAAGAAAACGCCCGCCAATATCGATGTCTTCATTGTCGATCGTCCTGGGTCGGACTTCATGGTTGATATTCTAAAATCCCTTCGCATTGACTATGTATGCGCCAATCCCGGCTCAAGCTTCCGCGGATTGCACGAATCGGTCGTCAATTATGGCGGCAACAAAGATCCCGAGCTAATCACTTGTTGTCACGAAGAATCCGCTGTCGGCATGGCGCACGGCTACGCCAAAGTGGAAGGTAAACCGCTCGCCGTGATGTTACACGGACCCGTAGGGCTGCAACACGCCTCCATGGCGATATACAACGCCTATTGCGATCGCGTACCGGTCTACTTGCTGCTCGGCAACGCTCTCGACGCCACCCAGCGGCGCCCCTTAGTTGAATGGCTGCACAGTGCGCCGGATTGCGCCGCAATGGCACGCGACTTCCTCAAATGGGACGACGTGCCAGTGTCCCTCACTCATTTTGCCGAGTCCGCGGTGCGCGCCTATAAGATCGCGATGACGCCTCCCATGATGCCGGTCCTCATAGTGGCTGACAACAAGTTGCAAGAAGGTGCGATCGAAACCAATGAAGCGATACGCATCCCGAAGCTTCCGGCGATGGCACCACCGCAGGGCGACTCGGCCGCAGTGGCCGAAACTGCCCGTTTGCTAGTAGCGGCGACGAATCCGGTGCTGGTCGCGGATCGCGCCGCGCGCACGCCCAACGGCATGAAGCTATTGGTGGAACTTGCCGAGACGCTGCAGGCACCTGTGATCGACAAATGGGGCCGCTTGAATTTTCCAACCCGCCATCCGCTGAACCATTCTGATAACGCGCGTAGCCTCGTCGCCAACGCCGACGTGATCCTCGGTCTCGAACTAGCTGATTTCTGGGGCACGGTTCACACCTATCGTGATCAGCAGGTCCGAAGCTCGCGCTCCGCTACCAGGGATGGTGTAAAGCTTATCAGCATTACGGCTGGCGACCTCTACGCCAAAGGCAACATGCAAGACCTGCAGCGCTATCCGGAACTCGATCTCGCACTACAGGCCGATGCCGAAGCCACTCTGCCCTATCTCATCGAAGCGGTTAAGCTCCAGCTTACTGGGGATCGCAAGCGTGCTATCGGAGATCGTGGTGTCAAGCTTGCCGCTGCCAAGCAGCGGATCCTAGATCAGGCGCTGGAGGAGGCCGCCTACGGCTGGGACGCAACGCCCATAAGTACGGCCCGGTTATGCACAGAAATTTGGGCTCAAATCAAGGATGAAGACTGGGCGCTGGGTTCTGATTGCGCCTTCGTGAGCAACTGGCCTCTGCGTCTATGGGATATGAAGAAGCCCTATCAGTTTATCGGTGCCAGCGGGGGCTATGGCGAAGGTTACGGAGCGCCGTCGTCTGCTGGTGCAGCCCTCGCCCATCGCAAGCACGGTCGCCTCACGGTGAGCATTCAGAACGACGGCGACCTTATGTACGCTAATGGAATCTTATGGACTGCCGCTCATCACCATATCCCCTTGCTAAGCGTGATGCACAACAACCGTGCCTATCACCAGGAAGTGATGCACATACAGCGGATGGCTGCACGCCGCCAGCGCGGCATCACTCAAGCCGGCGTTGGCACCACGCTCACCGACCCCAATCTCGACTACGCCAAGATTGCTCAGGGCATGGGCCTCTATGCCGAAGGCCCCGTCGTTGATCCAAAGGACCTTGGCGGGGCTATAGGCCGCGCGCTTGCCATAGTCAAACGCGGCGAGCCCGCTCTGGTGGATGTCGTTACGCAACCACGTTAGCAGCGAACGGAATTGCTTATGGCAGTCAGCCCCTTTATAGCCGATCTGGTTTTCGCCAACCGTATCCTCTACGATCAGGGTATCCTTGACGGTTTCGGTCATGTGAGCGTGCGAAGTGATCAGAGTGCTGACCGCTATTTCTTGGCACGGGCCATTGCGCCCTCGCTGGTACAGCCCGAAGACATTCTTGAATACGACCTCGATTCATTACCGACTACCGCCGCCCATTCCTATCTTGAGCGCTTCATTCACGGCGAAATCTATCGTGAGCGCCCCGATGTTATGTCTGTCGTGCACAGCCACTCCCCTAACTTGATTCCTTTTGGTGTCTCCTCGGTGCCTCTGCGTGCCGTGTGTCATATGGGTGGGTTCCTCCGCGATGTCAAGAAATTCGATATTCGCATTGCCACGGGACAGATGACTGACATGCTCATTCGGAGTCAAGATCTAGGCCGCTCTCTTGCTATGAGTCTTGAGAAATCTTCCATCATTTTGATGCGCGGGCACGGCACTACAGCCGTCGGTGCAAGCCTAAAGGAAGCGACATTCCGCGCGATCTATGCTGAACTAAACGCGGTCTTGCAGATGCGCGCGATGTCTCTTGGCGAGCCGGTCCAGTATCTTTCATCTGAGGAAGCCGAGCTTGCAGAGATCGCCAACGCTAGCCAGTACGACCGCCCTTGGGAATTGTGGAAACGCCAGTCATGCGGGCGCCATGTGCTGTCTGAAACCTCCAACTTACGCAGATCGATCCATCTTGCAAAGAGGGCGGCATCGAAGGACTCCACGGCCTTGGGGGCACTTAGGAGGCAGTTCAGGTGGTTCTCGCATTGAATCCTCAGATTTATAGTCGATTCCGACGAATGGTATTAATCGCAGTGACCATTATCGTAGCGGCTGTCGGACAAGCCCAGTCACCGAAAGTCGTGCTCTACGCCGCCGTGGGAGCCGAGCTGACTCAATACGATCTCGACGTGGAGCACGCGTTGCTGGTGAAGCGGCGATCTGTGGCCGTCCCCGCAAATGTTCAATATGCGTGGCCCCATCCTTCGCATAGGTACCTTTATGTTGTCTGGAGCAATCGACCGGGCAGCCACGATGGCGTCAGCGCGTTCCGGATCGACCCGATCTCTGGATCTCTGAGCCCCCTCGGACAGCCAGTAACGTTGTCAGCTCGCCCGATCCATGTCACCACCGACATCCCTGGGACCCATTTGCTGATCGCCTATAATAATCCCAGCGGATTGACAGTATATCGACTTGGGAGAGATGGCACGATAGGTTCGCAGATAGAACAGCCAGAACCACTGGATGTCGGAATCTACGCACATCAAGTGCGTGTGGACCCTTCGAATAAGATGGTGATCCTTGTGACCCGAGGTAATAATCCTACCCACGGTAAACCCGAAGATCCCGGCGCGTTGAAGATATTCAGCTACAACGACGGGGTGCTAACCAATCGGGCCTCGATTGCTCCGGGAGGGGGTTTTGGGTTCGGACCCCGCCACCTGGATTTTGGTGGGCCATATGTCTTTGTTTCGCTAGAACGTCAAAACACACTTCAGGTCTACAAGAAACTGCCAGGAGAGACGCTCACCAGTGAACCTTTGTTTACCGAAGACCCATTGATTGATCGTCGCAACAAGCGACCAGGGCAGCAGGCAGGTACCGTGCACGTACACCCCAATGGAAAGTTTGTGTACCAGGCCAACCGGGACAATGGCACTATCGATTACGAGGGCACACCAGTATTCGACGGAGGCGAGAACTCGATAGCCGTCTACGCGATCAATCAGACCACAGGAGAGCCGAAATTGATCCAAAACTTTGACACGCGCGGAATAACGCCACGCACCTTTGCTCTCGACCCTAGTGGTCGAATCCTCGTGGCAGCCAACCAAGAAGCACTGCCAGTGCGCGATGGGCAAGGCGTGCACACGGTGCCCGCCAGCTTGGTGGTCTGCCGGGTTCGTGGTGACGGAAAGCTTGACTTCGTCAGCAAATACGACATCGAAATGCACAGATTGCCTGGGACGTCTCCCGGGTCTCCCGAAGCTAGAAGATCAATGCTCATGTACTGGATGGGTTTGATCTCGCTGCCTTGAATGAGCTGAGCGAGCGCCGTGTCCTTTGGCTATTAAGTGGCCGTCAGCCGATCAACCCCGATGGGAAAGTCTCATCTTGCAGAATCGGGAATCATAGCGGAATCCGATCAATCTAGAGGAACAAAGTATGATGCGCATTGGTAGGGTGACGTATACTTTATGGCATGAATACGCGATCTCTGCTCTCCCTGGCCACTCTTCTCGCCGTACCTGTCTGTGCACAGCTCGCGCCGCCTAACCAATCGGGCGTCACCATGGGGCACGTCCATCTGGTGGTCAAGGACATGGACGCTAATAAACACTTCTGGGTCGACATGATGGGCGGAAAACTCGTCAAGAATGGTCCGCTCGACCTCATCCAGTTTGTCGGTGCCTATATTATATTGTGCCAGTCGAACGAGAGGGTCGAACCGAACGAAGGCGCTGTCGTAAATCATGTCGGCTTCGTCTTTAAGGATTTGCCAGCCATGCTTGGCCTATGGAAAGCCAATGGTATCAAAGTCGAGGGTGGGAATCAGGACCTTTCAAAGGTGCGCCGCCTCCAGGGTTTTGTCTTCACGCCGGACGGAATGCGTGTCGAAATCTTCGGCGACCCCACACAATCCTTTCCTGTTGCGATGGACCACATTCACTTTCAAGTCGCCGATCTGCCCGCGATTCGGGCTTGGTATGTAACAACCTTCGGAGGGATGCCTGGGAGTCGCTTGCGGAATTCTAAAAAGGCCGAGGCCCCGGTGGTGTTCATTCCCGGAACGACACTCCTCTTCGACGAGTCTTTTTCCTGGTTGCAACCAGGTACGAAATCTGTCCCAACTAAAGGCCACTTGCTCGATCACATCGGCTTCGAGGTGCGAAATTTGGAAGCTTTTTCCAAGAAGCTCGAAGCCCAAGGTATTAAGCTGGACGTGCCTGTTCACCAGATCCCAAATACAAACATCAAGACTGCCTTCCTTACTGATCCCTGGGGAACCTACATCGAATTGACCGAGAACCTCGCGCCAAAGTGAAACACCCGTGGCAATGTTTCCGGTTAGCTCGGGTCTCCATGGTTCCAGGAGTCCAGTCACCAGCGAGAAGCACGCCAGCATCCCACCGGGGCGACTCCCGCCAAAACGGCGAGTCTGCTCACAGGGGAGATTTGGTGGGTATGCATGTTCTCGGAAGCCGCCGGACTGAGCGCGTCCGGTTAAAAATCAAGAACGAACCTTGGAAGGGTCGACATCGCCGCGCCACCACCGGGCCGAATAAACTATAATGGCTGCACTTAGCCAACCGATGGCATATTGAGGCTGCGCGCCCCAGCGGATGATGGTGGAGTGCATCAATCCAAACCATGAAGACACCGCAGCGATTAGGCACCATAAAGTAGCCCGCCCAAAATTTCGATCGATGAGCTCGACGACAACGGCTGCGACCACGAGAACGAGGAGAAGAAATCCGTTTCCCAATCCTTGAATAGATGCCCAATAAATGGACCGATTTAGCGATAATTGAACCTGGGGTTCAACCGCGATTAGCCCGAGCGCGGGCAGAGCTGAATTCAGTGCGGCCGCGACCACGGCTCCTGCAGGCAACATGAACCCAAGGAGAACGGCGCTGAGATATCTTAAATCCACGCGCCGCACGGTCACTACCCCGACACCAATGGAAACATAGGCGATCATCGCAGATAGTATGGACCACGGAAACAGTTGCGCGACGAAGAGAGTGAGACCACTCGTCACCAAGGCCAGAAATAGGACTGGCGTCCAAATGGCAAACCCGATGCGGGCGCCCATGTGCTTGTACGACGGATGAAGAGCATAAACGACGGGCGTCACCGCGCTGCCAGCGACACCGCACAGAAGGGTGCCCAGGCCGTCCCAGAAAACAACACTACGTGGATCATATTGGTCGCCGACCGCACTGGATCCAGCGACGGACGCGATGTCCTGCAAAACTTGGTAGATCACGACTGGCACGATCACTGAGAAATAGGGCAGCACGACCACAAGGGCGTTCACCGGGCCCGGCGAAGGGAGCCAAGGCGTGCTGGGTCGAAGTCCTCGCCACACTGGATGGATATATCCAACGGCGATCCCGCAAGTGAGCGGGACCAACCATGCGACTAGGAAGGGGGGGATACGCCAGCGAGTAACTGGTACACCTGCGAGGACTCCTGTGGCCACGATGGCGAGCGCAATGAGACCGACAGCGGGCCGATCGAAGAGGCGTTGCAGCAGAACCATGGCAAGATAACTGTACATGGCGGCACCGAATACCGTCAGAGCGGCCGCAGGAGGAATCAGCCTCTGGAGAATCCCTGCGAAGGGTGCGGCCACCAACTTGAGAATTCCGCTCCAAACTACGGCTGCCGCGCCGACCTTCCACGCTTGCAGTGGATCGTGGGTCTGCAAGTACACCGGTAACATGATCGAAAGCGAGTAACCAATGATTGCCCGGCACATTATTGCCGTAGACGTGCGCAGTGACATCAGAGCGGCCGTCGCGTCGCGCTAGGCGTATCGCAAGACTGGCGAGTCCCAGTGATCCCACTGAGAAGCCTATGGCATAGCCAGGCAGAATGTGATTGACACTGAAATCGAACGGCACACCGGCTGGAGCGAGCAGGAAGGCTGGAATGATCAGCTGGGCCACGTTGAAGCCCACCTGAGCCACTGTGGCATCAATGTCGCCACGGCTCAGAGTCCACCAGCGAAATTCGACCATGGCTTAGATTTTGAAGGACTCGCGGACCTCGGGGGGGAATAGTTCGCAAGGGTCGAGGAGGCGTTTGGAAAGTCCCTGCTCATAGGAATACCGTAGAAACGTTTCCAACACGTGGACATTGGGTTCATATCCGTACGGCCAAAAGTCCTGGCCCATAAGAAGCTCGGCGTCCTCGACATGGGAGGGCAGCCAAGGCAGCATGGACTTGAATGCGTGAACCTGCCGCAAGTCGTCATAAACTTCCTGCTGCGCCGCGACAAAGGCCTTGTAGAGTGATTGCGCGACCCATGCATATTTCTCGTACAACTCACGGCGGATCACGATAACGTGCATTACAGGGAAAATCTTGGTTTTTAGATAATACTCCCGCTCGGCGGATGCATAATTGGAGAACAGCCGCTGCACTTTTTCCGGATTCGTGCGTAGCGTGCCGGGAGCGCGAGGCGCGTACATCGCATCGATCTCCCCAGTTTCAAGCATACTGGAAAGAGTCTTATTTCTTGGGATCTCTTTCACTTGGATTTCTGAAGGAAGCGTGAGCTTGACTTTCTCGATTCTGCCGGCCTGCTCCCCGCCGCCAGTGAAGTAGTTGACACTGCTAACCGGTACGTCGTATTCATCGCTCAGGATGCCACGGATCCAGACGACTGCAGTCAACTGGTACTCTGGGGTGCCTATACGCTTTCCAATTAAGTCCTGGGGCTCCCGAATCCCACTGCCCGTGTGGATATAGATGCCTGAATGCCGGAATGATCGGGAAACGAACACTGGCAGAGCAATGAACGGCGGATTCTCATTGAATAGTGAAAGTGTGTAAGAAGAGAGCGACATCTCGGCAACGTCGAATTCTTGTCTCCTGATCATACGAAAAAAAGTCTCTTCGACCGGCAGATCAAGATAGTTCAGAGCGACCCCATCGATTGGGATGCGCCCCTCCATGAGAGCCCGGGTACGGTCGTAACTCCAGCAGGCCATCGTGAGGTGGAGCTTGCCCATTTTCTCTCCTTGAAAGCGTCTTTAGATTGCGGGTATCCGCTTAGTCTTGCTCGCGGATGCAGTTAAGAAGCACCAGCTCGCATCATTATAACTGAAAGCGCACACATCCCATGATATTGTGTCTATCTCAAACGATCAGAATATATTATGACTGGAGGACCAGTTTTCGCATTGACTTGGATGTACAATTTCCATTGGGGTTCAAAAGCGGTGACGAACGCTCGGCCCGGTGGTTAGAGAGCATGACCTTACTAAGGTGGCTACCGACATGAGACTGAACACAATACTGGTCGCATTATTCCTGGTTCGTATCGCCCAGGCTCAAGACGTCGCCTCGGCACAAAGGATAGCCGCCGGTAAGGAAGCCTGGGACGCCAAGTTGTGTCGTCGGTGTCATGGAGACCAAGGTGAAGGTGGGTACGGGCCGGATCTAGCTGGTCGTTCACTCAGCTTGGGGCAGTTCAGACGCGCGATTCGCCAACCCTGGGGTGTAATGCCTGCTTTTAGCGAGCAGGCATTGAGTGAACAGAATCTGGCT
The DNA here is from genome assembly GCA_963713415.1 of Bryobacterales bacterium. Classification (GTDB taxonomy): domain Bacteria; phylum Acidobacteriota; class Terriglobia; order Bryobacterales; family Bryobacteraceae; genus Palsa-89. Next base: position 473,485 of record CAVQLV010000006.1, read on the forward strand.
GATATTGCTGTCTATCTAAGCAGTCTCCCCAAAGTTTTGGAACCCGCAGCGTGGCGTGTGCCACTTCCAGCGTCCGATGCACCACGCGGCCAAGTGCTACTCATCGCAAACGGTTGCGGCCAGTGTCACGGACCGGAGCTAGCGGCTCCCCGGAGCGTGCTCGGCGGAGAGGCGTCAGAAGTTGATTTTCCATTTTTTGCGAAAATAATTTACGAGCATTTTGAAGGGTACCCTGCCGGCAGAATGGGTAGCTTCTCGATGTTGCGACTGCCTGAGGCGACTTTGCAGGAGATCTTTCGCTTTGCAACCGAAGATCTCGGGCTCATGGTGCCAATCTCGGCAAAGATGGGAGTTGGGGCGATGGCTGGCGCAAACACGACGTATACACTCACGCTAAAAAATCGAGGTAGCAAGGGCAAGGGATTAACAGCGGAGAACGTCACGATTGCGCTCGCGCTGGCAACTGGCACGACGGTTGTCAATGGTACAGGTCTCGGTTACCAGGGAGTTGGCAACGATGCACAACTCAAGTCTCGTGCCGCAGTTTGGCTGATCTCGCGCATTGTCCCACAAGAAGAACAGACTTACACATTAACCGTGGCTGGTACTGGCGGCTCACCAGCCGAACTTTTCAAAGGCTCGGTGGTGCGCTGGACCAAGCCCGAAATACGCAAAGGAGTGCCGAATCTCGCGCTACGCGATCCGGGCATTCCCGGTCGGGATTCCCAGATCGCCATCACTTTCCCGCCTCCTCAATCGGCGCAACGCTAAGCTCAATTAGACATAATCGCTAGCTTTCAAGGACTCCACGGGCGATCTTGTGACAAGACAATCATTTTCGTCAGCAGCGTCGATTCTCACGGCCCGGTTATAGTGCTTGCATGGACCCGCGCAAATGGCTTCCGCGATCCTCGCTTCTTCATGCCTCCATATTACGGGGTGCGGAAAACACGAGCGACCATTCGCTGCCCCGGTACCGCCTCCCGCGGCGCAGAACCCATTGCAAAGGGTAGACATCCTGAAGACTGTAGGCGCCCACAATCTCGTGTATCTGATGGAGCGCATGTGCCCTTGATTCTTGATTCGACTTCAGCCGATAGCCCTATCCGCTTCATTCGACAACTGCGGAACTGATTCTGCATATCGTGCAGCCTTCCCGCCGACGTATCGTTGAGCAACCATCCTCGACAGCGTCGGCCAAGCTGAGCCGACGATAGTTCCAAAGGCGTGGACGTTTCATCACCAGCGAGTCCACAGCATAAATGGCGAACGATCCGACGGCCTGCAAGATGTCGGCGATTGCTGGCGTTCCCGGACAGGGATATCGGTCATTATTCACGATGTCAGGGAATATACACGAGATGCACGGCCCATCCGCCTCCTGCACAAAAACATATCCATGATTCCCATCCCGACTCACCGCCGCGAAGATGATCGGAATCCCCTTCGCGCGGAAATACCGGCTGGCAACCACCCGAGCAGGGTTGTTGTCCACCCCGCAGATCGCGACATCGCAGGCGAGATCCATTTCCCGCGCGATCGCTTCCTCGAGACGCAACGCATATCCTTGAATTTCCGTTGCCACGATGCATTCCGGCCGCAGATTCCGCGCAAGCGCCATCGCCTTGCTCGCGCCGACATCCTTTATATAGAAGCGTTGGCGATTGAGGTTACTTACCTCGACCACGTCGTCATCGAGCAACGTGATCTTGCCTATCCCCTTGCGCACCAGCGGCGGTGCAATCTGGGAGATAATCCCGCCAGCACCGATGCAGAGGACGTGGCTCCGCGAGAATTTCTCCTGATCGAATCCGGGAATCGCGCGCTGGCGGTCCTCGGCTCCGGGGACTGCATTCCCGCGCAGGCTAATCGAGGTTTTTGAGCCGGTAAACGTCAGGCGCATACTGTTCAACTCCTTCGCCGTAGATTTCGAGTTGGAAATTCCGGTCCATACGAATGAATCGGATAAAGCCGTCCCTGCTGAAGATCGCCATGAGCGCCAGATGGCCGCCCTGTTCAAGGCGGCGCTGGAAATTCTGGTCGGTCCCCGAGGGATGGGTCGCGCCAGGGCCGTTCCCCGGATGGCTGTGAAAATGGGCCAGAAATTTGTGGCCGAACTGTTCGAGCTTGATCAGGAGATTGTGCATCGAGGGCATATCGGCTACGACTCCCATGCGGGAACGCCGCTGGTGCGCGAATTCGGCGCACTGGTCGAGCACGTGGACGCCATCAACCTCGGCGCCGGTGATAAAGAAAAACTGCTCATCCGGATCGGCGGTCAGCTTCTTGAAGCAGTCGTGGAGAAAGAGCGAACTCACCGCATATCGGCGCGGTTCGCCGGCTTTCTGCGCATTCTCTTCAACGATGCCGTCGAGGGTGGCGAGGAAGTCATTCACCCGACGTATCTCCGTGCACACACGGATGGTCTTTTTGCCAGCGCGGGCGGATTCGTTGAAGCGGGTGATGAGCTTCTCCCGTTTCTCAACAAGCACGCGCTTCTTGGATTCCAAAGTGTTGGTTCTCATGATTCGTAAGCCTCCGAAATCAATCGTTCGATCGTGATGATGCCCGAACTCACGTCCCTGGGCCGCCGGGCCATGTGGACCAGATACCAATCCTCGCCTTGCGGCACGAAACAGGTCCAATGGCTGTGCCGCTGGATTTCGGCTGAAGGATGGTAGAGATAAAACTTGAGACGGCCGGACCATTCTTCCTCGATCCGACCTTGGAATGCTGCATGGCGTGTCTGGTACGAACCCGTGTAGGAATGTCCGTTGCGCGTCCACCCATGTTCCCGCCAGTACGGAATTTCGCGGCGGTGGACGAGAATTGTGGGGGCGTGCCCCCGCAGGACGCGCGAGAAAACCTCGCGCATCGATACGGGAGCAGGCCGGGTACCGAGATCTTTCACGCGCATACCGTGATACCAACCTCGGCTTTGGTCGATGCGAAAATCTTCTCGCCGTCCTTCACCTTGTCATACACGGACTCGGCGGCGGCGAAAAACGGTTCATTCGGACCACGGCTCAGCAGATAGTCCGAAAGATTGAGTTGGTGGAGGATATCCCCCGCCGTGGTGCCCGGCTCGATCTCAACATCGCGGATCTGGCCGGTTCCGGCGACAACAACTGACAGTTTCTTCATGGTGGTTTCTCCTTTATATATAGGTGGGAGGCAAGCCTCCCGGTTGGTTCATTAACGCGCCGGTCGCGGTGACCGACGAAAATAAAGGCCAAGAAATAGTTCTTGGCCTTGGCGCCGGTTAGGGGTCCGGCAAAGGTGCTGGTTTAGCGGTTGGCGATTCGTTCTCGCCTACGCCGACTCGAAGAGCTTCTTCGCCTCCTCGAATTTCTGGAGTTGTCGCTTCTTCGCTTTCAACTCCTCCTCCATCTCCGTGATCTCGGCTTTCAGCTTGTTGGCTTGCTCCAAGACGATTTCGACGGGGCTTTTCTTCTTCCACGGTTTCCGTTCGGATTTCTCCGGCGGATTCTTGGGTTCGTTCTGCTTTGGTGCTGGCATCATGTTGCTCCTTAAGTTCCTGTTGTTGATCGTGAACCCAGGCTTCGAGCGAGCGAATCGCTTTGCGTTTCGTCGGTAGCTCGATATGGGTATATGCCGAATGCACTTTCGCGCCGGGCGAATGGCCCATCAAGGACATCCTCACTTCCTGGAGAACACCTGACTCCATCAGGCGCGTATTAAAGGTATGCCGATTATGCCGCTAGCGGCATAATCGCCATCGTGCCGACTCCCCGGTCATGCCGACTGTCTCCAAAGGGGACTCGCCTGCGTGCCGTCTGGCGCGGAGTTCCGTGTCAAGCTGACCGGTCGAAGTCGGCATAATCCGGGTGTCTTCTCCCTACTGGCATGAAGCTAGTAAAGGAGAAGATTAATGCCGAAAGATTCCTTTGAACGCCCCGAGACAGACCCACGCCTGCGAGACAGCCCATTGGTTTCGCACCTCGCACCGTTTGCAACTTCGCTGGTTGAAAACGGCTATGTGAAGTCGACCATGCAGTCGAAACTGAATTTGCTGTCGAGTTTTGGCCAGTGGTTGGAGCGACGACGATTATCAATCACAGATTTCGACGAGCAGTTGGCTGAAAGATTCATCGCTTACAAGCGCCGGAAGGGCCGAGTTCACAGGGGTAATCGAGAAACACTTTTGCAGTTTCTGGATCATCTTCGAAAGCGGGACGTGATTCCCGCTCCGACTCCGGCTTGCGATGACTCTCCGTTGGCCGCCATCCTGACGCGATACGAAAGGCATTTGCGGTCCGAACGTGGGCTTGCCGCAGCCACTGTCATCAATTACTTGCCGTGCATTCGCAAGTTCCTGATCGAACGTTTTCGAGAGAAACCGCCAGTCATACGGGAAGTCAGATCATCAGATGTTTCCGACTTTATTTTGCGGCAGGCACCGACCGTGAGCCCTCGAAGGGCACAACTGGTCACCGCCGCTTTCCGCTCTTTCTTCCGCTTCCTCTTTCAAGACGGGGAACTGCAGGTCAACCTGGCTCTTTCGGTGCCCTCCGTCGCCGATCGGCGCCTGTCCACCATACCCAAGTACCTGAGCCCCGATCAGGTTGAACGTGTGCTTGGTACCTGCAACCGTCAAACCGCCACTGGCCGCCGCGATTACGCCATCCTTCTCTTGCTGGCCCGCCTCGGCCTGCGTGCCGGAGAGGTCGTGTCCCTTCAACTCGATGACGTTGACTGGCGAACTGGGGAGTTGCTCGTTCGAGGTAAGGGGTTATTGCACGACCGGATGCCCTTGCCGGTCGATGTCGGGGAGGCCCTCACATCCTACCTGCGTATGGATCGTCCCCCATGCAAAACGCGGCGCGTGTTCGTTTGCATGAAGGCGCCGCGTTCTGGCTTTGCTGGACCTTCGACATTGAGCACGATCGTTCGCCGCGCACTCGATCGAGCGGATTTATATCCGGCGTTAAGGGGCGCCCACGTGCTGAGACACAGTCTCGCCACGACGATGCTTCGTTCTGGCGCAAGCATGAATGAAATCGGAGAAATTCTTCGACATCGAACCCCCAGCACCACGGAAATTTACGCCAAGCTCGACTTCGATGGTCTGCGCACACTGGCGCATCCTTGGCCCAGCGTGGGAGGCGGACGATGAACTCGCTCGATCTGGCATTGAACGAATACATCGCGATTCGCCGCGCTCTTGGGTTCGAACTCCGGGAGGTGGCTGGCTGTTTGCGAAACTTTGTCGCCTTCCTCAAGATCGAAGGTGCCTCCTACATCACGAAGGAACTGGCGCTCCGCTGGGCAACCCAACCCGCGGATGCTCAGCCTTACACGTGGGCCTGGCGTTTGGGTATGGTCAGACGCTTCGCCGCGTGGCACTGTGCGATGGAACCGCGAACAGAGGTCCCGGCGCCCGGGCTTCTTTCTCATCGGTATCAACGAAAAACGCCTCACATCTATAGCGACGAAGAGATAGCGAGCCTGCTGTGCAGCGCAACGCAGCTTCCATCCGAGAAAGGACTTCGTGCCCCGACCTACACCACTCTCTTCGGCCTTCTCACCGTGACTGGAATGCGGGTGAATGAGGCTTTACATCTGGACAAGCCCGATGTGGACCTCGATCAAGGGATCCTCACCATACGCCGCACAAAGTTTGGCAAGTCGCGTCACGTGCCGGTTCATTCATCGACGGTGGACAGACTGAAAGAGTACGCTGAAAAGAGAAATCGCGTCGTACGCGCGCCACCGAACCAAGCCTTCTTCCTCTCCGAGCGTGGCTCGCGGATCACAGAATGGATGGCGCGCTACACCTTCGCCAAGCTATCTCAACAACTCGGTTTCCGTAGCAAGGCAAAGGGCCACGGACGCGGTCCCCGGCTCCATGACATGCGTCACCGATTTGCCGCTCGCACGTTGGTCCAGTGGTATCGACAGGGACTCGATGTGGAACGAGAACTCCCGAAGCTGGCCACCTACCTCGGCCACGTCCATATCAATGAAACGTATTGGTACCTGGAGGCGGTGCCGGAACTCCTTCAGTTGGCCACGGATCGTCTCCTGGACAACGGGAAGGAGGCGCGACGATAGTGGCCGGCCTTCCCTCCCTACTTCAAGCCTTCTTTACGGATCGACTGCATAGACAACAGCGAGCAAGTCCCAATACAGTCGCGGGGTATCGCGATTCCTTCCGTCTGCTCTTCCATTTTGCAAAAGAACGGCTCAGTAAAGCGCCCTCGAATCTCACGATCGAGGACTTGAACGTGTCCTTCATTGGTGACTTCCTCGATCATCTCGAGAACCACCGAAAGAATAGCGCTCGAACCCGCAATATCCGCCTCGCGGCGATTCATTCCTTCTTTCAGTACGTGGCTTTCGAAGAACCGGCCCATGCGTTGCTTTGTCAGCGAATCCTCGCGATGCCTGCCAAACGCCACGAACGGCGGCCAATCGAATTTCTGAATCGGGAAGAGATCGACGCCCTTCTGGGGGCAACCGACCTTTCCACTTGGATAGGGCGCCGCGACCGGACCTTGCTGCTGCTCACCGTGCAGACTGGCCTTCGGGTTTCCGAGTTGATAGGCCTGACTTGCCAGGACGTTGTTTTGGGAACGGGTGCCCATGTCCACTGCCAGGGAAAGGGCAGAAAACATCGATGCACGCCGCTCCGTCCAGAAACGGCAAAAATGCTGGAAGCCTGGATACGGGAGCGCCATGGCCGTCCGGACGATCCGCTCTTTGCCAGCATCCGAGGCGGAAAGCTCAGCCGCGATGCCGTTGAACGCCTGGTGGAGAAATACATCTCCGTCGCCGCAAACAAATGCCAATCCCTTAAGCGTAAGAACGTAAGTCCACATGCGCTGAGGCATTCCGCAGCAATGGACCTTCTCCAGAATGGCGTCGACCGAACCGTGATTGCTCTCTGGCTCGGACACGAATCAGTCGAGACCACCCAGATCTATCTGCATGCCGACATGAAATTGAAGGAAAAAGCGCTCTCGCGCACCCCGCCTCTTGGTGTCAAACCAGGACGATACCGGCCCGACGATCAACTGCTGGCCTTCCTGGAGAGCCTTTGATTATGCCGAATCCCAACTCGCCGCGGACCCCTCCTACAAGGGCGCCGTGCGAGAAGTCGGCATGACCGGGGAGTCGGCACGATGGCGTAGATCGTGGAATCTCACGTGGCGGATACCGGAATTTTTCAATGCGGTATGCCACGTGCGCTTCACGATGTGGACCGGCTGGCCGTGAAACTCGATGACGAGCCCCTCGGGTTTGCGCTGCTCTATCAGGAACTGATAGAGCCGCTCGGTGAGTGGGATTTCGCGCGATTCGCCTTCCGGTGTTTTCGAATGCGTCGCCGAAAGGATCTTCTGCGCGAAGTCGATGTCCTCCCATCGTTGCGAGGTGATCTCGCCGCGCCGCATGCCGGTGTCGAGGGCGATAAGGAGCATGGTGCGGAGGTGACCCGTTGCGACGCCGAGTAGTAACTCCTCCTCGGCGAGGCTTAGGATCTGGCGACGGATGCGCCGCTCGCGCACCATTTTGAGGCGGGCCAATGGATTTGCAGCAAGGAGCTGCTCATCGACTGCCCAATACAAGATGTGCCGTAGGGCGCTCAGATCGCGATTGACCGTAGCGTCCTTAATATTCGGGTTCCGTGCATGCCGTTCCTTCCTGAATTCGTCCGCGAGGGATTTGGTTATTCTCAAGACAACGAAATCTGAAAAATACGGCAACAGGAATTTAAGATGATACAGGTGGTGGGGACGAACGGAGCCGCTCGCGATGAAGCGCGCAGCGAGTTCGCCGAAGGTCATCGACGGATCGGCTTCCACAAGTTGGAACCGCCGATCATTGAGCTCTTTTTTGAGCTGGTCTTCGATCTTCTCCGCCCGCTTACGGTTCCCGGTTCCGGTCGAATACTGGAACCGTTTGCCGTCGCGGTAAAGATAAACCCACCATATGTTCCCGCGCTTCATGAGACTCAGGTCCTCCCTCCTTTCTCCTGCTGGGCAATCACCCAGCGGATTACCTGGTTTTTGTAAAAGATCAATTTGCCGTTCGAGCCCACGCGAAAGTGCGGCAGGCCCATCGGCAGATATTTTTGGCGTATGGTCCACGCCGAGCAGCCGATGAGCGCCGCCGTTTCGCCGATCGTGAGCGTCGCGCCGAGCGTTTCCGGGTCGCCAACCTGCGGGCAACGGGTCGGGCAATGGGGCGGTTTGCTCTGCCCGAGGCGGGACGGCGATAAAGCCAATGATGGCGCGGCCTTCGGCGGGACGCCCCTGCGGGACTTGCGCGGCCCCATCACTCGCCTCCGCCTTCGCGCCGCTCGCGCCGATGTTTCAGCAGTCGATAGATCCAATGGCGGAACCAATGAGGCAGTTCCGACCACATCCCCCACAGGATTCCGAAGGGAATCGCAAGGAGAATGAGCATCACGATCGTGTCTGGCCGTTGAACAATAGCAACCAGGGAAGCAAGTACAACGACAACTGAAGCGAACGTGAGGAATGCACCCGGAAGCATCGTGATGATGAATCCGAGGGGCGGTACCCACGCCGGACGGCGGGGCTGCGGAACAGACAAATCTCGTGATCCACACAAGGAACACACCTCGGCGGTGCGCGGATTCGCATGCCTGCGGGAACAGAGCTTCACGTCATATGAACACCCGCACTGCTCGCAAAAGAACGGCTTGCCCGGTGCGATGTGATCGCAGTTGAAGCAGTATTTCATGTGGATTCAGATGATGGTTTGGCGTGTCTGTTCCGCCGGTTTCTGCCAAATAGTTTCCCAGAAGGTTTCCTGCGCGATCCGTTCGAAGGTTGTGAAGCGGAAAATCTTTTCAGTGAGCGGCGCGGTTGCGGTGCACAACTTCGCGAGCCGCGGTTCGGAATTGGCAATCACAAGCGTCCGAAATTGTTCGCAACCGAACTGGCGCAGAAAATTTCCGGAGGTGGCATAGGCAAGATACTGCCGAACTTTTTCCTGCCACTTCGGCTGGTGCTCCGTTCCGAGGTCAACCTCGAAGAAGAGGGCGATTCGCTTGCGCAGGATCTCGATTTCGGCGTAACCGTCCGGAATGAGCTTCGTCCCCTCGATCGGTTCGTAGAAGCTCACCCAGCGGACGAACTTCACATCCTGCGGTGCTGGCCGGTATTTCAACGTGCAATATACGTTGTTGATCTGCAATTGATGTAGCGAGAAGTAATCCGCCGCGAGCACCTGATCTGCCTTTCGACGGGGACCGCGCGCCGGAACTCCCACGAACTGTGCCCCCTTGGCCGATAGCGAATACAGGCCTTTGCGCGCGCCGATGAGTTCGCCCCAGAAAAACCGGCGAAGGTATCCGGTTTGCGTGAGCGCGAGGAGCCGTGTGTTCACGCGCGTCGTCGAACCGAATCCTCCAACGAGCTTCGCCTGTTCGCGATCGACCACGCGCATGATGGCAAGTTCCCGCAGCAGGTGCACGTCGCGGTCCTGCAGGATGACGACCTTCCGGTTATTCCCAGCCATCCAGCGCCTCGCGTTGATTCGGACGTCCGACTGCACGCCGGTTGCGGATCTCTTCTTCGATATCCCGTCGTCGTCGCGCCCAGCGGGCGCATGATCGGCGGTACAGGTCTGACGGATCAATCTCCGGCTCCTGCACGGTCGGCACGATGGTCTCGCACCAGCGCTCGTGAACAGTTTTCACGATGAGGTGGCGGCGCGGCAGATTTTTCAGCCGCTCGGCGAGGGATTTCCCGCCGTCGAGCATTCCGGCAATCTGCTGAGCGTCCGCGCCGGAAAGCTGGAAGAATCCGAACGATCCCATCGCGAGGAGCGCCGCTTGGACATCTGCCGGATTTTGCGCGAGGTACTGGTTCGCGGTGACGAGCGCCCCGGCCCGCTTGCGGACCTCGGCGGCCATCGTCTCGAGTTCCACCGCTATACGCGACAAGATTTTGGACTTCATCGCCGTAGACGGAGAACAGACTGCGCGTGGACCGCAGGAAAAACTTGTGCGCGGTTTTCGTGAGAAAAATGCTTCCAACGGTCGCGCTGTGTTCTCCGAGACGCCCCTTATCGAGGTTCAGCAAGATCCAGCAGTTCGTATCCAGTGCACGGACCAGCGAAAACGTGGACTGCTGGCCGAGGAGATGGCGAAACTTCGGGTCGGCGAGGAAGAGGCTGACTTTATTCAACACCGGTTCAGCCGTCACGCGCTGCATCGCGTCGCTCAACTGGTTGTACCGAACTTCGAAATACTCGCGCACCTCATTGTTCGTGACGCGGGCAAGGCAACGGGAGCGGAATTCGGCATCCGTGAGTAACGGCGCAAGCTCAACGAGCGTGAGGCCGCTCTCGGACAGAACATATAGGCTGTTCCGCAGGGCCTCATCCGTCCGCGGTCCGAAGCCATCAAGATGCCAGCGGTCTTTGAGAATCTTCGAGAACGCCGCGACCTGCATGAAACGGTCGGTGGTACCCTCGGTTTCGAGCAGGTTCCACCCAACGGAATTTTCGGGATCGGCGAGATCAACAACAATCAACCGGTCGCTCAGGTCTCTCCTGAGCACACGCTCCCGGGCGGCAATGCATTTGAGGAGGAAGGGTATCACATCACCGTGCAGATCGAAAAAGATGAATCCGCGGGACGCGTTGATATCCTGCTGGGCTAAGTGCCTTATGAGATATGACTTGCCAGTTCCGGTCTTCCCCAGGAGCATCAATCCCTCTGCCCTACGGTTCTGCGCGATGGCGACCCGGCCACTGACCGGTTCGCGATCCACGACACGTTGGCCGATATCGAGCCCAGCCTGGCGCACAGGTGTCGCGCGGTTCCGGGACCTGTGATTGAAGAGTCCAGAGAGAAATTCGTCGAGGAAGTTATGCATGGCGAGAGACGGACCTCAGAAGTTGGTGATGATGAGTTCTTTGAAGCGCTTGCCGGCTTTCCCGCTGCGCGGTGTATGGGATCTCGACCTCGGTGATTTTCGATTCCTTGAAAATCTCGCGGATCTCAGGAACGTCATCGATCGTCACGATGTACTTGCCCGTGATCGACCGCAGCAGCTTGGCGAGCGTCTGGTAATCCTCGTCGGCAAAGTTGAAGTTGTACAGTTTGCGCCGCCAGTACGGTGGATCACAAAAGAACAGCGTTTCCGGCCGATCGAAGCGCGGGATGAACTCCTGGAAGGACAGCGACTCGATCTGAACGCGTGCCAATCGTTTATGGACGTTGTCAAGGATCTCTGGAAGGCGGTTCGGATTGAAGCCCGGCGTGCTCACAACCTTCGCGGCGTAGTGGCGGCCTTGGACGAGGCCCGCATACGAGTTTTTTTGGAGGTAGAAAAAGCGCGCGGCGCGCTGGATGTCGGTGAGGCTGGCCGGGTTCTGATTGTTGAAAATTTCGAACCACTGGCGGCTCACGAGGACAAACTTCAGGTAGCGACACAGTTCTTCGGGATGTTGCTGTGCGCACCTGAAGAATGTCACGACCTCCCCATCACGGTCGTTGACGATCTCAACTTTCGACGGCTCTTTTCTGAAGAGAACCTGACCACCGCCCAGAAATACCTCGCAGTACGTGGTATGCGGCGGGAACATAGCGATCAATGTTTTCGCCAACCGATTTTTGCCGCCGATGTAGGCGATGGGTCCATGCATAGCCGTTGAGAGAGAGCGCGGCATCATATACGAATGCCTTCCTTTCGTGGGAACGCTTCAGCGGACGCCGAAGCGTGGAATAACTTTAGCAGTGTGGGTATGGAAAAAAAGGTATGCGATTTAGCGCGTGGCGCTACATCTTTCGCGTAGCCCAGGGTTTGACTCGTATTAACGAGCCGTTTACGCGTCCTCGGGAAAGCGCCAGTTGAACCACTCGCAGTTTGCTTGTTCAAGGCGCGACATCTGTCTGGCAACGCCACCGGGACCGGGGGCGGGAGCGTCGGCGCGAGGGACGCGCGCGCTCAACCACCCCCGGTTTGCGGGCGGCAGCGACTGAAGCTGAAGCCCTTCAATAGCGCGAGGGAGCGAATCGGCCAGGAGCTCTCGGAAAGCAGCGGAACGTGCTCCGACGCCGGACTCTCTGCCGATTTGACTTGCCGTCGCAATATTGAAGATCAACTTCATGTCGCGCCCTCCTCTCCCACGCGCCCCGAAGGGGCAGGCCAGCGGAATTGGAGCTAGCCCGCCTGTCTCCGGGATCCCGGTCGGGATAAAGGTAGGAGTAGTGAGCGGCGGCGTCCGGTGTCGGCCGCCTTTTCGGGTTCGCTTTCACCGGTTTAGGCCGCTCGATTAGAGAGACTCCAGCGGATCGATTTCCCCTGCAAGTTTAAAAAACAAATCTTGCATTCCCTTTAGACGAGCAAAACATCGAAAGACGTGCACCGCTTGCGCCCACCCCTCGGTGGAGTTATCGGTTATTCAGGAGGAGGATTGGTGGGGTCCTCTTTTCTGGCCGCACTGCTCAGGGCTCCGCCCCGATGCTTCCGAAAAAATTTTACAATGCATGCAGCGGCCAAGTGGCACGCGTAGTCATACTAATCGGTGACGGAATCTGTACCGAAACCGGGCCGGGGCGACTGGCTAAATGCCAGAGTCGCCGACTTTTTGTGCCAGAACCCGGGCGGAGCGTTTCCCAGCGATGATCCTGAGCTCGTGGCCCATGTTCAAGAACAAATCAGTATATTCACGAAATCTTTACTGCGGGACTTGTACGAGCGACTTGGAGAGCAAGTGGAGCAGGAGAGCTGGCTCAAGATGCTCACGCACTTTTCTCGCTTTGAAGGACGGAACAACTGTAAGTTCACTAGCTGGCTCTTCTTGGTGGTTCGGAGTGTAAAAAACACGGTGAAGAAGGGCGAAGGACGTGAGCCAAGCGGGGACAGGCGAATCGCGACCGATGATGAGATGTATTCCGCCGAAATCGAGCGGGCTCTGCAGGAGCAGGTGCAGATTGATTTTAACGAGGATGTCTATGCAGTTCGGTTGCGAGATGAATTGCTCGTATCGCTGAGCGCACGGGATGCGGAGGTCTTGAGGTTTTCTCTTGATGACAAATCGAACAAAGAGATATCCCAATTGACGGGGATGCCGGAAGGAACGGTTAGTTCGATTCTGTGCCGGACCCGGGCGCTGTGGTGGAAAACACTGATGCGCGGCCCGCAGTCGTCTGAAAGGAGTGAACGGAAGGCGAAATACGCAGCAGGACGTTGAATCAAAAACGCGCCCCCCGGCTGGAACCCGTGGGGCGTTTGTTGTTTTTTTTGCAGTATGGTTGCTTGACATCTTGGAAAGGTAGCCGAATGGAGAGTAAGCGGCAAGCCGCGAGCGAGATATTCTGCGCCCGCACCGATGCCCGATGCGTGAACGCGAAGGAAGGGCGTCGCCTGGGACGGTATCTCGGCAAAGGTCTTTCTCCCAAGCAGAAGCTGGCATTCGAACGACATATGGACGAATGCCTTGCCTGTGAAGTCGCCGTAATGAACTGGGAAAACTTGCGAAAGGCGCTCGTAAACGAGCGCACCCAGGCAAATCCTGCGCCCCAGCACGAGGCGCGGGCGTTCAAAGCGGTGAAGTAGGGGCTTTGAGGGAGAAAAAACACAGGCAGCGTGCTGCCTGTGGAAATCTAACGGCGGAAGAGTCTCTCACGGGCTTGCCGAAGTTGAAACCAGTTGCTCACCGCTAGATCACAAGAAAGGCAATCATCCAGATGTTTTTCGAATTCCTCTTTCTGTGGTGCGCCTAAGGAACTTCCCAAATACGCGCCAAGCAACCTTCCGAGTTGCGGATTCGCGCACTTTGCATCCGTGCGCGCTATGAGAATCCCCTCCTCGGCGGATGCTTCATGGTCTTCGCTTGTTCTATGCACTGCTTTGGTCATCGAAGTGACCACCTCCTTCCCGGCCCACCAATATTCCATCGGCAGATCCATCGGCTTTCTGATGACAAAGTACTCCATCTTACAAAGTAAATATACCGCCTGGCATCTGGCGGTCAAGCCAGTAAATTACACTGCCACACGCGACGGCTATGCTCCCAGCGGCATCGCTGGGCGCTCCGGAATTCTGACGGCCTTGTAAGTCGGTCATACGTCAGCCGCGAGCGCCCGGCGATGCCGCCGTGGATCAGATCTGCTCTGGTGCGCGGAGATTTTCGAATGCAATGGCAGTGGCGGCCGCGTCGAAAACAGCGACCATGCTGCGCTCAGGATCCCACGGCTTCCGCGACCTCGGGATTCTCGACTTCAACCGGTCAAACCGTTCGGCGACGATTCGGGCGACGCCGTCCTTGCTGGTGCATCCCTGCTGAATAAAGTAATCGCGGACGTCGGCCCGCCGGAGAATCGCGAAAGGGATCGATTGGGCTTTCAATTCGCGCCGAAACGCCTGAAGTAGGTGCGTTGCCTTCGGCGCTGATCGATGCTTCGCCCGCCGAGTGCGTTTTGTTATCACAATGGACGGTACATAGGTCGTGAGCAGGAAACTGAACTTGCGAATCGCTACGGTTACGTCGCCTCTGGGAAATCGGCACACACCCCAATCGAGGAGCTCACAGCCCTGGATGACTACGTAACCGAATTTCCAGGATCGAATCTCCAGAGCCAACCGTCGCTCGGTTGATTTCACTTTTGCAGTCAACCGAGACGCTGATTCGCGAGCCATTGCGTTCGTTCCGGGCTTGATTTACTCCGTCCAGTTTTCAATTCCGCCTTTAGGTCTGCTACGTTTCGGGCAACGGATTCCCTAACCACGGATCGGAAACCCCTGAAAAGCTGCCCCACCGGTATCTCGAAAACAATTTCGTATGCCAGTGCAATGATCAGCGGGGGCGCGACTTTCGAGCGTTCATGCCTGCTAATCGCATGCCCATGGCCGTAACCGACAAGGATTCCCAGTTCACGCTGACTCAGGCCGCAGCGCCGCCGGTGTGCGCGAAGGTAGTTCCCCATCACCTCCTTTGACATAGTTCAGATTTTGGAAAAAGTATTTTTGCCGACCTTTGCGTTAACATTACCATCGGTCAACTTTTGGACTAGTGCGCAAAAGTAGCTCGGCGTGCATATTCCGGCGGCAAAACCGACGCCACTGCGGCAGCGCTCCCGTGAAAAGTCGTGCAACGCTTGACTCGAGAGCCCTGTTGGCTGTGAATATTCGATGAAGGCGTTGTGAATAGCTCAGCGCGATCGTCCTTCTCGTAACGGTTGGGACCGCTTTCGCCGTTGCTTAGTTTTTCGGGGGCGGTTACGCCGTTTGCCGACGAACTCCTCGATCACGCGGCCAGACACGTTGATGGCAACATCGCGCGCCCATGCAATAATCGTTTCCATCAAAAATTGCGTAAGTTCCATGCCCTGATGATGAGCGAGAAGACAACCGTACGAAAGAACGCCGCTCGCGCACTGGACGCATACCCGGATACCTTTTCGGCAGCCATCAGGCGGCACATACTGTTTGGGATGGACGAACTTGAACGGATGCGCAAACTCGTCGGGCCTGAGGCGGATAAATGGACGGCGGCCCAACTTGAGCAATTGCGGCAGGATATCGATGCGTTGGCTGCGCTGTTGCTCGACGTGTATGAATCCAGAAAACGAAACCAAAAGGTGCACGCCTGTGGATTGCCAGAGATTGACGTTCCGCAACCCGACCGTTAAGGTCTTGGTATCTATCTCCCAGGTACGTCCTCAAGGTCATTCAAAATCAATGTCTTCACATGAAAGCAATTGTTTACTGCCGGGTATCATCAAAGGAGCAGGTCGAGGGCACGAGCCTCGAATCCCAGGAATCGGCCTGCCGCGAATTCGCTCAGTCCAAGAACATCGAAATTTTGAAGGTATTCATCGAACAGGGTGAATCCGCAAAGTTTGCCGACCGGACTCAACTTCTCGAACTTATCGATTTCTGCCGAACCAACAAAGGATCTGTGAACGTCCTGTTGGTCTGGAAGGTGGATCGCTTCGCCCGCAACGTTGCCGATCATTTCAGCGTCAAGGCCACGTTGGCGAAGCAAGGCGTGCGGATCATGTCCGTGACTGAGCCCATCGACACGAATCCCGAGGGTAAGCTGATGGAAACAATCCTCGCTGGATTCGCGGAATTCGACAACAGCGTGAGGGCAATGCGAAGCGTTCAAGGCATGCGAAGGAAGATACACGACGGCATATTTCCATGGGGGGCACCGTTCGGCTATAAAAGCTCGGTAACCGCGAACGAAAAGAAGACTATGCCTGATCTGCCAGATGAGCCGACATTCAGTCTGCTCAAACGGGCTTTTGCGGAATTCGCGACAGGCGCACACACAAAGTCCGAGATAGGTCGCCTGATGCAATCCTGGGGGCTCGTTCCCAGCAAGGGAAAATCATTTGCTCCGCAGTCGCTCAGCCAGCTGTTTACGAATTCGTTCTATGCGGGCATTCTTATCGATCCATGGTCCGGGGCTGAATTCGAAGGCAAGCATGTGCCGATGGTCACGCCGGAAGAATTTGCACGCGTGCAATGCGTTCTCGCGCGCCGGGACCGGTCGAGGCCACACCTGAAAGAGCGGGAGGAGTTTCCATTACGCGGCCTGGTGAGATGCGATGCTTGCCGCCAAGGTCTCACAGGCGCATTCTCGCGCGGTCGCAGCAATTTATATCCCTACTATGTCTGCGCCCATCGGCAATGCTCGCGGCGAGGCAAAAGCATTCCGGCGGCGAATGTTTACGATGAATTCACCGCGTTTCTTGATGAGATCGCACCCCGGCCCGAACTCATCGCGGAAATCGGTGAGAGGGTGATCAAGAAGGCCGAGCAAGAGGAGCGTAATTTATCAGCACAGCATCAGCTTCGACGGAAGCAGATTGGACGATTGGAAACAGAGATCAATGAACTGATTCGGATGCGGGCGCAAAGCCTCCTTACCGATGGAGAGTTTCTTGCCCAGAAGAAACGCCTGAACGATCAGCGGATCGCGCTCCAAAGCCGGGCGCAAGCAGTCACCGACGTGGGGCGCGTCCGCGCCAATCTTCAGCAGATCATGAATCCACTGAGCGCCCTACGGGCCACATGGCATAGTCTAACGCCGCCGCTCCGGTCGCGGTTCAATCGCCTCATCCTTCCAGGCGGATTCATAACCGGGAGAATTCGAACCGCAGATTTGGGGCTTCTATTCAGCTTTTTTCGCACATCTGCGCTTACCGTTTCATCAGAGGTGTCCCTCACCTCCGTACCTTCGAACCACTTTTTCTTGGAAATTCACGCGTTCGTTGAGATATTGAATGGCATCGAGGAACCAAAGCGGGAACCGAAGTGGCGGTTCGAACATTCTCATAGGAAGAGACCCGAGATGAGAAATTCGAACCATTGATCGGGTTTCCCCTGATGGTTGCGGGCGGCGCGTTACGGGCCGTCACGGTAATATTCCCCAGGCGGGCGTTGTGCTATCCCGTGATCCTGCGCGCGGCATCCCTGTGCCGTTCCCCGAGCAGCGCGTCGGCCTTCCTGATCTCGTGCAGGTCAGCGATGGGTATGGTGCGCTTCGTCCCACACTTGGAGCATGAGATGGCCACGTGCGAGCGCGCATCGCCGTCCGTCCAGTCCCACGTCATGCCGCGCTCCTTGCAGTCTGGACAGAGGTAGACGACCGGCGCTTCCTTCTTCTTCGGCATGGAGGGGATTATATCGCGTGTCTCCCCTGCGGGGGAATCATCGCGATTTCCGACGTTCTTTCCACACCAGTTCCTGGATCGCCCGCGCGTTCGGAAACCGCCCCTGGAAAATATCGGCCACCACGCGCTCATTTGTATACCTTGCGCGCGCACGAACCGACCGCTAACCTCATACTGAAGTTGTCGGGCGCGCACGGCACTTTTTGAGAAGTTCGAACCACTGATCAGTTTCCACTGACGCTCAGGTTCAGATCCGGCACCGTATCCCTTACCTGCGAGAGTTGAACCGGCAGCGCCGTTTTCCACTCCATCCACAACCAAATGTGCATCCCGCGCTCAATCGCACACCTTTTGCTTTTGATGGATGGGACATATTCTCAACCGTATCAATGTCGAGGCTAGGGCGTTCGTTTGGTGCCCGGTGCATCCAGAACCTGTCATGATTACCTGCGTAAAGAAGCCTTTTAACACCCGAGAAGCGGCTACCAGGTTCACGCATCGAGGCCGACTCAAGTACTTCAGCAAGCGGAGTCGTCCGTATAAGTGTTCGGCTTGCCCTTACTGGCATCTCACGACTTCAAAGGCGCTCCGGCCAATTCTTCTCAAAAAAACTACTTCTTCCGATGACGGGCGATGAGCCTGGCGATCACGCTCCAAGTTGCACCGCTCACACAGTTCGTGAACCGCGTCGAGAACTAACTTGCAGCAGTGCCGAGCCCTTCGACCAGATTGGCGATAAGATAATCTCGGGTTATGTGAAACAGATCCTTAAGTACCCACAATGTACCAACCATTGAAAATGAGTCGCCATGTAGGGCCTCTCGCCAAAGGCCTCGTTCAGCATATCGACATGCTCCTCGGCGACGTGCACTCAATGTTGCGATTGCCCCTCAGCGAAGAAGGTCTCACTCACGGTTGTAACTTTGCGGCAGCACTCGTGCTTCTTGAGGTCATTGGCGGTATTTCCGCTACATTGTTTCAGGCTACTGGCGGTTCGGGGGAACGATATAAGCAACTATTAGAAAAATACTACCCGTGGGACGCGGAAGGCGAAACTCAGTCAGGCAAGGCGGCTCGGGAGCTTTACAAATGGTGGCGAAATCCGCTTGCCCATGAACTCGGCATCAGCGGGAAAAAGGGCGCCGTCGGTAAAAATGGCTATCCGGAAGATGTGCTCGAAAGATTGGAGGTCTCGCCTACTCCCCCGTCGAAGACCCTCCAACTCATCGCGGCTGACGACAGAGTTCACCTCTCAGTAGAAACCCTGTACTGGGGCACTCGAGTGATGATTGAGCGCTTGATGGAAGACCCGCACATGATCAAAAAGGCCGAAGCCTACCTGAAGAAGAAGTTCAAGGTATAGATAGATACCGACTGGCAGATGGAGGAGCCTTGAACGAACACATCAAGCTTGGCAACGAGGCACTGCTCCGCGGAGATCGGGAAACAGCGAAAGCAGAATTCTATTTGGCGCTCGGCGATCCAGATGCAATGGCACAGCGGATCGCGAGAAACCGGCTACTCGAACTTTTCCCTGAGATCGTATACGCAAGCACGCACGGAAGGCTCTACCATCGCCTGAACTGTCCGGCAAAGAACATCATGCATCGGCCGCGGTATAAGGAGTTCAAGGATTGGGATGAAGCGGAACGCGCTGGCTTCGAAGCGTGCCCCCAGTGCAGACCACCCAGGATTCGACCACCAGAATGAGAACGTGAAGGCCGAAGCGCTCGATAGAAATAGTCACTTCTGCTTTCGCTTCTTTGCCCAGTATTCTTTCATGTGCTTTGCCTGCTCTCGTTTTCGAGACGCGTTCCAAGTCCTTTTTTTCGGCGCCACACCGTTCATCACCGTGGTCGGGGCGGATGATGCACTAAGCAGAAGATTTTTCGGAGGCCTGCCCCTGCGTTTCACGCCTTCTTGGAGCGCGGCGATGGCTCGGTTTAACTTGTCTCGTTCCTGGATCAAAAGTGCAAGGATCTGTTCTGTCGGCATTAAGCCGATGGTAGCAAGTTTCCCTGAGCCCAAACCCTATAGCATTTCCAATTGATTTCGCGTCTTCGGCCCTACCGCCCCATAGCCTGTGGTGTCCGGTGTCCCATACGTTACGATGCCGTACTTTGTCTGGAATGCTTGGACGGCTTGTTCGGTTAATGACCCGTAGTATCCGGTCATGGGGCCGGTATAGTCGCCGTCGCTCGTGAGTAACTGCTGAAGGAGGGTGACTTCTAATCCTGAATCACCAACGGAGAGATTTTGAGTGATTGATCCTGATGCTGGCACGGCTGGCGTTGTTGGTACTGGCGTTCCGTTGTTTCCAATCAAGCTGTTGAGCTTCGCTCGCGTGAGCGGCCCCACATAACCGGAGACGGGTGAGATATCGTTTGCGGCCTGGAACTTTTGGACGGCTTTTGCGGTGAGCGATCCGAAGTACGTTGTTTCGTTGCCGGGGGAACCGGGTCCTGAGGAAGTGATGGTATATCCCCACTGGTTCAGGAGTTGCTGGAGCTCAAGGTCATCCGATCCCGTGCTGCCCACGGTAAGGTTGCGGACGAAAGGAGGGAGAGACGTCGTTGAGGTCGGAGTTTCTGGAACTGCGGTTGCTTCCTGACCAGGGATGAAGGAGAGGGTCTTCGAAATGGTTTGGCCATCTGCCGTTGATATGGCCTTCAGATAGTAGGTAGCATTCGGGATGAGGTTGGGGAGATTGAAATACGTTGTCGTGAGGGGAAGGGTCGATGCAAGGGCGACGCCATATTGGGCCGTACGACCATAGTCGAGCGTGGTGGTTGCGGGAAGCGAGGTTACAACGGCGATCTTAGCTGACGTTTGGGTAGAAGTCGTGATGGTGACGCTTTGGGTGAAGGAAGGGAGGCCGGTGCCGCCGGAGGAACTTCCACCACCACTAGAACCGCCACCGCCAGGAGACCCACCTCCGCCGCCAGAGCTACCACCTCCCCCACCACCGCCACCGGATGAACTTCCTCCGCCTCCACCACCTCCCGAACCTTGCGTTGGATTCGTCGTGAAGGAAAAGTTCTGTGAAGTAATGGCTGTTGTGGTGCCCTGGGCAATGGCGACGACATCAAAGTCATATTGCGTATTCTGCGTGAGGTTCGCGAGGTTCACGTAGATGGTCGTGAGATTGGGTGAGGCGAGGGAGGCGAGACCGTAGCTCTGGCTTGTGCCGTAGTTCACGACGACGCTTGAGGTTGCGCTCGTCGTTATCGTGACTTGGGCTGAGGTGTCCGTGATCTGGCCGACGGTGACGCTTGAGATGAGCGGGGTGGAGGTCTGGTTGACGGGATTCGAGACGGTGATCGTCTGCTGGGCCTGGCTTGGAGGCGCGCTTCCCTCTTCGACAATGACCTTCGCAGTATACGTGCCAGCGGTCTGGTAGGAGCAAAGATTGGATGCTATGTAGGGATTCTGGTTCGTGGCGTTGATAGTGAGGTCTGCAGGGCTCGTGATGTTTGTGCCGGTATCAGATCGGTTGCAGTAAAAGATGTAGTTCAGGGTACCTGAAGCGGTGCCGGCGGCAGAGGCAGTCAAAGAGACGGTGAGCGGGGCGGTGCCTGAGTTTGCAGATGCAGAAAGGGAGGCAGTCAAGGTCTGTGGGATGTTCGAGACGGTGACGGAGACGGTGGGGGAGGTTCCAACATTCCCTGCGGCGTCATATGCTTTGGTCTCCAGAGTATGGCTTCCGTTCGCGAGGGCATTCGTGTTGAGGGAGAAGGTGTAGGGGGAGGTGGTGTCGGTCGCGACAACGGTATTGTCGACGAGGAGATTCACGGAGACGACGCCTACGTTGTCACTTGCAGAGGCAGAGACGGTAATCGTGCCTGAGATGGTGGCGTTGTTTGTTGGAGAGGTGATGCTCGTCGTGGGTGGCGTCGTATCGGGGATGCCCGTCGTCTTTCCGTTCACGCTGGCTGATTGGGCAGAGACGTTGCCCGCATTGTCATATGAGGCAACGGTATATGAGTAGGTAGTCGATGCGGCGAGGCCTGAGTCCGTATATGACGTATTGGTTGATGTCCCTACCTGGACGCCTCCTCTATATATCTTGTATCCGGCGAGGCCGGAGGTGGTTTGGCCATTTACCGTTGGATCGGTGCTTGCTGTCCAGGAGAGGGAGACGGTTGAGGTGGTGGTTCCGGCTATGGAGAGATTTGTGGGAATGCTGGGCGGTGTCGTGTCGGGGGCGTTTGATATGGTGAGGGTCAGGGTGGCAGCCCCCGTTCCAGCGCTGTTCGTAGCAGAAATTGTAATGTTTGAAATTCCTGCGCTCGTAGGAGTTCCAGAGATGATGCCAGTCGCAGCGTTTACCGAAAGGCCAGCAGGAAGGTTCGTCGCATTGAAGCTTGCGGGACTGTTCGTGGCGGTGATCTGGTACGAGAAAGGAACATTTACTGTGGCCGAGGAAGAAGAGGCGCTCGTGATCACCGGGGCGCCCACAACGACATTCGATACCGTGACCGTCACGATTGCAGAACTACCCACATTCCCTGCCGCGTCATATGCCTTGGTCTGGAGGGTGTGCGATCCGTTCGATGACCCAGTGGTATTCCAAAGGAAGGTGCAGGGAGAACTGGCGTCGGTACCAATGAGGGAACCGTCGAGATACAACCGGACGGAAGCGACGCCTACGTTGTCAGAGGCGACGGCGGAGATGGAGATGGTGCTTGAGACGGTAGCACCTGAAAGCGGCGAGGTGATGGAGGTTGTGGGAGGGGTGGTGTCGGGGGCTGCTTTGAAAGCTATTATATTAGCGACCAGGTCGGTCACGCTCTGCGCGTTGGTCCAGGTGGGATCTATGGGATTTGTGTTTGAGGCAACGAGATAGGCATCCGCTGATATTGGAGTAAAGGCAGTCGGCTGGTCCAAGAGAGAAAAGCCGTCGTTGATCGAAAAGGTGTCGATACCTCCGTTAATTTTGAGCGCATCAGTCACCAACAATTCACCCGAAGCGGCGGGCGTAACGGAACCCGTCGTTATCGTGTCGGTGTTCGTCGTTGTACCATTCCCGTTATATGTATCCAAACAAGAAGAAGTCGCGGTGCCGGAAAACGCGCTTACAAGCAAGATAGCTCCTCCGCTGAGAACTTTGCTGGTGAATGTCTGATTGGACGCGACAGTTGGGTTGCAAACATAATAAATAGAAAGATAGGCCGTCGAGACTTTAGTAGTAGTGGCGAGTGTCCATGTGTTCGATTGGCTGTCGGATGGAGCATTCGACTGGCTGCTATCGCTTCCGACGAACGCTACAAGGACCGTGGCTCCTGTTGTGTTCAGAGCGCCCGACGTGGTGTATGTGGAAGTGCTAGATACAAGGGAAATAGTAGTTCCTCCTCCACTGACACCAGAAGAATTTAAAACCGTTACCGTCACGGCATTTGATGTCGCCTGATTTCCTGATGTATCGACGGCGGTTGCCGTAATTGTGTAGCTACCGTTTGGTACAGATGTCGAATTCCAAGAAAAAGTATAGGGAGAAGTCGTATCGGTTCCCACGACTGTGCCGTCAACACTGAAAGGAACCGAGGAGACGCCTACATTATCTGAGGCATTTGCCGACAAAATGACGGTTGACGAAACAGTTGCACCGCTCGCGGGAGAGGTAAGTGATACCGTAGGAGGTACTGTATCGTCGCCACTGCTGGTATCCAAAGGATCCGGATAAGTGTATGGCGTGTAGTATACGGTCCAGGTATTCGTCGACGAACATTGATAGAGCACGCCCTGCCCCGTTCCATTTCCACTAACATTCCAACTCCCTTGGTCAGTAGCCCAATATGCAACGCCCGTCGTGCAAGTTAAGGGGCGCGCCGACAACAATCCGGCTCCTACTCCACTGGTACCGTTGAAGCTGGCAGTGTAGTCATAGTAATCACGGTTCTGCACGATGATGCTGTTGGATTGAGCATCAGTGGAAAAGACCGGATTGGGTAATTGCAATCCGTTATTCAGCCATTCGTAGCACGGCATCAAAGTCTGGTTTTGCCCCAAACAGGGCTGATCCCGGTAAGGATAGCCGCCGTTCGCATCGACGTATCGCGTGCAATTCACTCCGCTCGTGCAGGTCGTGTCAGGAGCGGTGGAGAGAAAACCAGCAGCTGAACCGGGATTGGGCGAAGCCGTCGTAGTGCCGCCGATGTTTTCCCAAATGCAACCCGCATTGTCCGTTGTAGTCCCCCACAAAGTCTGATTCCATGAACTTGGGTAAGTGCTGCCGCAAGTTTTGGGACCATTAGTAAGGATAAAGTTGTATCCTCCGTGATCGACGCCTTGAAAATTGCCGCCCGCATTATTGGACAACGGCCCGACAACTGCATTTGCGGCGTAGGAATGCGAGGTTTGAAAATCAGGAGCATTGGCCGTGTTGTAAGTAGATCCGTCTGCGGTAATATTCGCTGATACGGGCGTCCAATTCACCGTAGGTAATGCCGTTCCCCACGTTCCGACGTACGGATTTTGTTGCGAGAACCGGAAATATTGCAAATCAGCAGGACCAACGGGAGTTGAACCGTCTTGTATATTGCCCCAATACAGGAGCGTACCACCACGGATACCGAGAAGTTTTGAAGTTAAGCCACTGGAGTTCGTGACATGGTTCCCGTAGACTTCGTTGACGACCACCGAGCGGAATTCTCCTGAATCATACCCATGAGAGCCCCAGTCGTTGCAGCCAACAATGGTGTTGTAACGAACCGTTACCTTGGCACCATAATAAGCATCATAGAACCCCTCGGTTGATCCAGACCCGCATGCACTGGTGGTGAAATAGTTCTGTTCGGCGATGATGGACTGATTTGTGCCCAATCCAGTCGGGTCCTGCCAGTTGAGATAACCGGAACTGGCGAGATCGCCTCCGAAATCAAGGGGTACGGCGCTTGTGGTCCCAGGTGAGTTCATATCCTGAAAATAGTTGTGATCGATCAGACCGTAGCCGTTATAAAAAAAGATGGTCTCCGCTCCAGGCTGCGTCATTTTGACATGATTGTTATGAAATCTAAAGTCCACCTGTCCGTGATTTCCACTTATGCCCCCGCCGGCCTCGGATTCTGCATTGATGAAAGTAAAACCTGTAATGTTGACAAACTGACCAGACGGTACATTCACCGAGAGTCCTCCAGGAGTTTCCCACGTCACGATTGTATTGTCCGTACAGGAAATGACCCCTGATGTTCCCCCGTTCGGATCTCCGCTACCCGCGCAAACACTCTGGCCCTGCAATATGATGCCGACAGAGTCAGTTACTTGACTAGACCATGTGCAAGTTCCCGATGGGATAATCACCGTATCACCGTTTGAAGCTTGATTGATCGCAGCCTGCACATCGGTCTGCGAACAGGATGCAGCGGTGATGGTATTGCCAGCTGCGTGGGCAACGCGCATTTCAATAAATCTAGCCCTGATGATGCTACTAAAGACCAAAACACTTCCAGCAATAAGGGTTCCAACCCAGAGTGCGCTACGAAGTAATGTGTTGTATTTCATAAATGATGAAAGAAGTGAATGAGTCTTTCCTTCATGGCGAATTCACCTTACCCCTCGTCATCACCCAAAAGTATCCCGTTGTGGGTAAGCCTACGCTTGCTTGATATTCTCTGAGGGCATTGTAGGTGAGGTAGCCAAAGACCTCTGTCACGCCATGTGCTTTGAGCCTCTCTGCGGCGGGACCTACGTCTTGTTGGATAAGAAACTCCTGAAGCGATAGGACATCGGGTCCCCTGTCCCAGAGGGAGAGGTCTCTCGTGAAGAAGAGTGAAGCTGGCGTGATGCCCTGCTGTTGTGCTTCTGCAAGGAGGGTCTGGAGTTGTGACGTAAGAGAGGCAATCGTGGCTGCAATGGAAGACGCGGAACCTGATGCAGGGGGTGCGGTGCCCGTGATGGGATTCGTTGTAAGTGGGGTTCCTCCATACCCGGGGCTCCCATACGATGCGGCGACGCCGAAAGAAGGAAGGGTCGTTGCAGGAGTGTTGTTCCCTTGGGAAGCATTCGCTACCGTGACGCTTGAGGTAGCGGTCGAAGAGTTGTTCGAGGCGTCGTACGCGATGGCGGATATGACACGCGTCCCGTTCGAAACTTGCGTGGTATCCCAGGAGGTGGAATAGATGGTAGGGCCCGATGTGGCGATGACTTCCGATCCGAGATTTACCCCGTCGATCAGGAACTGGACGCCGGCTACGGCGACGTTGTCAGTGGAAGAAGCAGAGATCGTTACGGTGCTTGAGACGGTGGATCCTGAGGTGGGCGCGATGAGAATGACTGAAGGCGGCGTGCTGTCTACCGAGATAACGAAGGATACCGCAAGATTCTTGGGAGGAGCTCGAGGCGTTGGGGTCAGCTATCGTTGCCGTTGCGTTGTAGGTGCCGACACTAAGTCCTGTTGGGTTTGCGATGAAAGCGAGGGAGGTGGAGGCGGTTCCTGCAAGGGTGCCCGATGCATGATTGAAGGTCAGCCAGGATTGGGTACTCGTCGCTGACCAATTGAGGGTGGTGCTCGTGCCGGCTGAGTTTGTGATAACGATATTCTGAGAAGAAGTGGCAGTCGATCCATGCAGAGCAGAGAAAGAAAGAGAGGTTGAAGTCGTTACCTGGAGGATGGCAGGATTTGCTACCGTGACGCTTGTGGTAGCGGTAGAACTATTGTTTGAAGTGTCGTAGGCGATGGCTGAGATGATATGGGTGCCGTTGGTAGAGGATGCGGTGTTCCAGGTGGTGCTATATATAGTGGGACCTGAGGTGGCGGTGACTTCTGAACCGAGATTTACTCCATCGATCTGGAACTGGACGCCGGCGACAGCGACATTGTCAGTTGAAGAGGCAGAAAGAGTTATAGCAGAAGAGACGGAAGAGCCGAAGGTGGGAGAGGTGACGGTGATGGAGGGAGGGGTGGTGTCGGGGGCTGCTTTGAAAGCTATTATATTAGCGACCAGGTCGGTCACGCTCTGCGCGTTGGTCCAGGTGGGATCTATGGGATTTGTGTTTGAGGCAACGAGATAGGCATCCGCTGATATTGGAGTAAAGGCAGTCGGCTGGTCCAAGAGAGAAAAGCCGTCGTTGATCGAAAAGGTGTCGATACCTCCGTTAATTTTGAGCGCATCAGTCACCAACAATTCACCCGAAGCGGCGGGCGTAACGGAACCCGTCGTTATCGTGTCGGTGTTCGTCGTTGTACCATTCCCGTTATATGTATCCAAACAAGAAGAAGTCGCGGTGCCGGAAAACGCGCTTACAAGCAGCCATGAGCCCCCACTCGAGACATTGTTAGTGAATGTCTGATTGGACGCGACAGTTGGGTTGCAAACATAATAAATAGAAAGATAGGCCGTCGAGACTTTAGTAGTAGTGGCGAGTGTCCATGTGTTCGATTGGCTGTCGGATGGAGCATTCGACTGGCTGCTATCGCTTCCGACGAACGCTACAAGGACCGTGGCTCCTCCTGCGTTAAGAGCGCCCGACGTGCCATACGTAGAAGTGTTGACGACAAGGGAGATCGCCGCATGTGCTGCTGGCGTGAGCAATACAAAGAAACAAAGTCCGACTAAGCAGAACAGGCTGGAAGATAATGAACGATAATTCATAGGCACTTGATATTAATTATAGGTTACCCTCCTGCGCTGTACAGATTTTGGATCTCAGTCGGAGAAAGGGTTCGACTGAAAATACGAACACCGCTGATGTCCCCTGTAAAAAAATCATCATTATTTTCCTGTCCAATCACAGTAGACCAACCCGGTGCTGCGGTGGGGGCACCCCCATATTCTGAATCGGCAACTAAATTAACACCGTCGACATAGAGATTTGCTGTCCCATTGCTGTCTCTCGTTGCACAGACATAGTGCCAACTGCTCAAAGGAACCGAGCTGCAGCATGGTGTCGAAGCTCCACTAGCCATACTAGAATTATTCAAAATTAATTTCACATCAGGTTCATAAAGAACGAGACTATATTGTAAGTTGTAGAGAATAGCACTATAGCTATTAACATAGGAGGGCGATTGCCAAATCCAAGCACATGTACTTATTGGTTGAACCCCGATGATATTCGCTGCTGCTTGCACATAAGCATCCGTCCCATTAAAACTCAGACAATTTGTTTGTCCTATGTTACACCCCGAACTCGTCCACGTAGCGCCATTGATCGTTCCCGTATACCCATCTCCACTCAGGTCATTGATGGTGCTTCCACTCCCCTCATCCATGGGCCAATCGGCGGCAAGTCCTCCCGCGAAAGGAGCGATGTTCACGTTCGTGCCGAGCTTGTAAGTCGTAGGGTCTATCCCGGGTGTGCCGGCGTCCGCTTCCTGGGGTTGGTAGCTCGGTGACTCGAAGTGGGCATACAGCTGGTACTCGTAGCTCGTGTTCGTCACGTAGCTGTAGTAGAGGAATGTTGACGTTTGGTTCACGGGATCAACAGGCAGGGCGCCAGACGGACTACCTCCCGGAAGTTTTGTGAAGTTTATCGGCACCCATCCCGTGCCGTCTACGTTGCGATAGGTCGATGATGCGGCGCAGTGGTAGGACCAGCCCGAGGGAAGCGTTCCCATTCCGAGGCCCTGGCATTGGTCCCCCGCAGTAGTAGTTGCGACCGGATCGGGGATGGAGACGTAGACGGTGTCGGGCGATCCAATGTATGTCCCGACGCCATTGATTTCGCTCGCGAACTTGATGTTGTTGTTGAGGACCGTCATGTCGGACTCTCGCTGCGAATCGCGCGACTGCTCAAGGAGCACGGCCGGGTTAATGGCGAAGATAATGACGACGGAGAGGATCGCGATGATGGCGATGACGATGAGGAGTTCGATGAGGGTGAAACCTTTGGTCATTTATATATAGATGGAAAGCGAAATCTTGGAACCTTGAAGCGCTGGTGGCGGCCCATATCTTTGTTAGGGGGCCGGATGCACGAAAGGAGGGCTGAGTTTGAAGAAGGCGGGACAACGCCTTTCCCCTAATTATAGAGCTAACGGGCTCTGTTCTCAAGAAGCTCTGTGGATAGAGGGAATACGGCTAGTTGCGGGTTCTTCTACGCAGCGCGGCCCGAAGATTTGTCCGCGATGAAATCGTATCTACGAATTCATCTAGGGCGGATTTATCGGGTGGCCGAAGAAGCTCGGCTACCGCATTGATTCAATTGGTCGGGGCGGGGCGATTTGAACGTCCGACTCAACACGAAACCACCCACCGAGAGATCGGTGCCTGTTCCTGTCAGCGTTTACGCGGTTGATCTACGACTTCTATTTCGGAACTGTTGGTCGACGGCAGTTACGCTACGGCGATAACGGAGCATCTCGGCGCTGACACCGTACCGGGCGGCTGCGGCGACGCTATCCAATTGGTTCCTGGCGATCGCGACAAGGGCCGTCCTCGGCAACAAAAGACACCCTGACAGCCAGGCCGCCTCGTTCTCCTGCAATGAGTCGAACGTACTGAGAACCATGATGCCGTCCTCAGTGACGTCCATACGGGCTGGTTCGTGGGCGAGAATGACGTGCGCGAGCTCATGCATAACGTCGCTTGCTTGACGGGCCGGTGAATGAGATGAATTCACAATGATGACGCTTCTCGTTCCAACGCAGATCGTGATCGCCGACCAGCTATCCGGATCGTCGTGCAGCAGAATACGAAGATGATGCGGCTCGACACCGGGCACTTCGTCGGGACGCCACAGGCGGACCCCAACATGTTCGGCCAAGGCGTGTGGGTCAAGCGGATCGTGCGGACGTAGGTTGAGGTTCCGCCTGTATTGAGCGGACACATTCTCGCACCAGGTCTTGAATCCACGCCGGAACATAGGCTCAGGTGGACTCCTCCGGTTCGGAGAGCATCAGCGCCCGTTGCGCGGCGAGGATCAACTGTGCGAGCGCTTGCGCCGTCTGTGGATCGATAGTCTGGTCTTTACGAAAGTGGACGGTGGCGGTTGGCCGAGCCGTGCCAACGCGAGACTCAACGCCTAGGACTTCAGATGGATCAATGCGCAGCCACCGACAGACCTTCCCGAAAGTATCCAGGTCTGGCACG
Organism: Bryobacterales bacterium; assembly: GCA_963713415.1. Taxonomy (GTDB): domain Bacteria; phylum Acidobacteriota; class Terriglobia; order Bryobacterales; family Bryobacteraceae; genus Palsa-89. Next base: position 503,143 of record CAVQLV010000006.1, read on the forward strand.
TTTCCACGTTCGATGCGAGAGAGGGTCGCGGGACTGATACCGATTTCCTTCGCCACTTCCCTCACACCACGTTCGCCGCGCATTTCCAGAAGCTTCCGGCCGAGAGCGTGGACGGTGAGCCTAGCCATGGTGTTGCATACGTAAGCCGCCGTTTGACAAGCGATACACCGACGCTGTAGACTGTTTCATATGTAAGTCAGTATTGCAGGCGTCAGTCTAGGCGTCAAGGTCTGGTCAGGCGCGCCAAAAGGTCGGAACCAAAAAGGAAACCACAATTTTATGGAACACAATCACGTAGAAATCTTTATCGATAAGAAGAAGTACGAATCTCCGGATCCGACGACCGGTGCTGCCTTGTACCGTCTTGGCAACGTCGATCCGAACCTTTACGATCTGTATCGGGAAGTCCATGGCAAGGGAGACGACGAACTGATCGGCGACGATCAGAGGGTCATCACGTTGAAGCATGGCGAGCATTTCTTCACGGTCCAAAAGAAACTCAACCCCGGTTGTCTATGGCGCTGATTCCCGAGGATGACATCGCGTTTCTGGCCGAGAAAGGCTTTGATTACACTCTCGTTCAGGTCGGTGCAGAGGTCCATCTTGTCATTCACCGATTCCCATTCTCGGCCTACACGCCGAAGGAGGCCGACCTGCTCATAAGGCTGCCTTCCGGATATCCGCAAACGGCGGTCGATATGTTTTACACGATTCCGGATGTCAAGCTTCCCTCAGGCGCCTTCCCGCAAAGTTGCGACCAGCACCCGGCTATCGGCGGCAAACCCTGGCAACAGTGGTCGCGACACCTGACATGGCGTTCCGGCGTCGACAATCTCCGCACCTTTCTGGCAGCAGTCGTGGCCGAGATAAACAAAGGCATCTGACCATGCGTTTCACGCTGACATTCATTCAGGAGGATTACGACCGGCTCACTGCCCACCTCTTCCATTCATCCGGTGAGGAAGCGGCCTATTTGCTCTGCGGGCTCTCGACCACTGTAAACGAGACGCGCCTGCTCGTGCGTGAGATAATCCCCGTGCCCGAAGCGGAAATCGACCACTCGTCCAACGCCCATATGCAGATCCAGCAGGCTTCCTTCCTGCGGCCGATCAAGGCGGCCGCAGAGAAGAACCTGTGTTTTGTTTTCGTGCATTCGCATCCGCCGACCGTTCCGAAGCATTCGAATCAAGACGACCGAACCGAAAGGCCGCTGTTTCGCACCGCATATAATCGCATTCACAACGACGCAGCAGTGCATGGAAGTGTCGTATTCTCCTCGCCGGAGAATCCGATCGGGCGGATCTGGTTGCCGAACGGTACGTGTGTGTCTATGGAGCGGATTCGCGTTGTAGGAAATCGGTTTCTGTTCGCCATGGATCTTGATGGAACCGAGATCTGCCTGAATCTCTTCTCTCGACAAGTCTTGGCCTTCGGCGAAGAACTCCAGAAACTCATGCATCACCTAACGGTGGGCATCGTAGGTGTGGGCGGTACTGGATCGGCGGTGGCTGAAGAACTCATTCGGCTCGGTGTCGGGAAACTTATTCTCGCCGACGTCCAGGAGTTGGAGGATTCCAATGTCACGCGCGTGTACGGCTCCCGCGTGCGTGATGCCGGCACACCTAAGGTTGAAATAATTCGCCGTCATGCCGACGAAATCGGCCTGGGAACGATCACTGAAGCGATTCCCGGGAATGTGACCAGTCGTGAAGTGATCGAACGTTTCCGCGATTGTGATCTCATTTTTGGATGCACAGATCGTGAGTGGGGACGATCCATTCTGGCCCAGTTCGCTCTCTATTATCTGGTGCCCATATTCGATCTAGGCGTCAAAATAGATTCCGACAATGGAAGCGTGAAGGCAGTGGAAGGGCGGGTTACCACTCTCCTGCCCGGTGCTGCATGCTTATTCTGTCGGCAGCGCATTTCCGGCGACGTGATTGCCGCTGAAGTGTTGGCGGAAACCGATCCGGCCGAGTACGAACTTCGTAGGGTGCAGGGGTACGTTCCGGAACTGCGTACCAACGCACCTGCCGTCATTCCCTTCACTACTTCGGTGGCAGCCTTTGCGATCAATGAACTCCTGCATCGGTTGAGCGGCTACATGGGAGATGATCGCGTCAGTACTGAGTTGTTCTTACTCTTCGACGATTCCAAGATTATCCGAAACTCAACAGCTCCACTGTCGGCGTGCACCTGTGCGGACCGAAAGAATTGGGGTCGCGGCGATACTGATCCGCTGCTTGGGTTGATCTGGCCAAGCTGATCATGAAAAGCAACATTACCCGATTTCTTGCCCGTATTGCACCGCGCCTTCTCAGGCGTCGTCGATTCAAGGGCGTGCGCGTCGTTCACCGGGTCAGTGATGTTCCGGATGAAACCGGGGCATTCATTTATCTTGTTGAGAGAAACGGGAATCTCATATGGGCAATTCTGGACTGCCCGTGTCGCCGTGGACATCGACTCTCCGTAGACCTACATGCCAACCACGATCCTCATTGGACTGTTCAGCAAGAGGGTTCCGCTGTCTCGCTTCAACCCTCCTTGTGGTATCAGGATCACTGCCGGAGCCATTTCTGGATCTCGCGCAATTCCGTGCGATGGGTTTAGCGCTGCTCGGATGGCAGCCCCTCATTGGCCATTGTCCCGAAGATGCCGGGAGTCAGTGCGGAGGATCACCAGTAGGGTTTCACGGCTAGAGAATCACCAAGTCTTGCTGAATGTCATTGCTGCTGTTGAAAACTTGAGGAAAGCCACAGCTACATTTTTATCTACAGTTGATTTTACGGGCGTCGTTAAAACGCCCGCATCTGCTTGATTCTATTGGTCGGGGCGGGGCGATTTGAACGCCCGACCCCCTGCGCCCAAGGCAGGTGCGCTACCAGGCTGCGCTACGCCCCGACATGTGTTGCTCTCTTCATTCTAAAACACTTCTTGACTCGCCGCGCTCCGCGACGAGGACAAAAACTCCTAAAATAGGCCCGACCGTGGCAAAACCGTGACAAAACCCCATCAGTTAGGCCTCTCCGTGTCAAAACTCCGACCGCTCTCATTCGCCTGCCGGTTCAGTTTCTGCAGCGCCTCCCGTTTCATCTGCAGCTTCATTTGTGAGTACTTCTTGAACACCTTGGCGTCTCCCTGCCGGAGCAGTTGAGTCACCCACTCGTCCGCCACGCCGCCGGCGCTCAGGCGTGTCGCGTACGTGGATCGGAGGTCGTAAATGCGGAAGTATGGTGAGTTTCCGGTAAGCGTGCGTGACTGCAGTCAGCGGTAGCTGATACGGTGTGCAAGGGCGGGAGGCCCCGGCGGATGGCACAGGAAACGGCGCATTATCGGGAAGAGGTGGAGCAGGCACGACGGCGATTTGCGGAGTGGCGAAGCACGCATGCGGTGCGGTCGAGGCTGCCGGAAGAGTTGTGGGCAGCGGCCGTGGAACTGGTCCAGCACGATGGGGTGGATGCCACGGCGCGAGCGCTGGATGTGGATAAGCCGAGCTTGCGGAAGTGGGCCGAGCGACTCCAGCCACAGCGGCGGCCAACAGCTCGCAGGTCGCCACCGAAACGGAGAGTGAATGCCATGCCGGCATTCGTGGAACTGCTCGCATCCGGTTCTTCTGGTGCGACCAGTTGCCTGGTGGAAGTAGAATCGCCGCGGGGAGGCAAGTTGCGGTTGGAATTGAAGGCCATCGCGACGAGCCAACTGGCCGAGCTGATTCGCGCGTTTGCGACGACGTAGAGCATGCTACAGATCACGCCGCAGATGCGGATACTGGTGGCGGTGGAAGCGGTCGACTTCCGCAAGGGCATGGACTCATTGGCTGAGTTGTGCCGCGCAAAACTGAATGCCGATCCATTTTCGGGCTGCCTGTTTGTGTTCCGCAGCCGGCGGGCGACCTCGATCAAAGTCTTGGTGTACGACTTATGTGAAGCACCGTGTTATGTGGAGTAGGAACGCCGCGACCGCTTTGCAGTCGGATCGTGTGCGCCGCTCTACTCCACATAATCCGGATCGTGATCAGAGGGACTGTAGCCACTCCAGCACAGAGGTATCAGTTCGCCATGCCGTTACGTTGTATTCTGACGCGCCAGTCACGGGGCCTGCGCGTTCCAGGGCCTTGCGCTTGGTTTCGAGATCTACGGCAGCGTATCGATTCGTGGTTTCTACGCTGGCATGCCCGAGCCAATGGCTGATGGTGACGAGATCAACACCAGCACGTAGGAGATGGAAGGCAGCGCTGTGACGGCAGGTATGCGGATGGATGCGCTTGGCGATGATGGTGGGTGCTGCTGTCCGTGCCTGCTCGGCGAAACGTCGCAGCAGATACCGGACACCGAATCTGGTCATCGGTTCGCCGCGGTGGTTGCGAAAGACTGGGCCGGTGTACCCCGCAGCGGTAGCACTCAGCAGGGTTCGAATGACGTCCGCCGTCTCGGGCCACAGCGGACAAAGGCGCTCTTTGCGTCCCTTCCCGCGGAGGCGAACAGAAGTGGGTCGGTCTAGCTGCAGATCGCCGGGCCGGATATCGAGTAGTTCTTGCACGCGGGCGCCCGTATTGAATAGGGTGAGCAGTAGCGCCCTGTCGCGGACATGATCTCGCCGATGAGCCGACACAGCCTCCAGCATTGCGCCGATTTCGTCGCCTTCCAGGTAATCTACAGCGCGGGTTGGTCCGCGCTTGGTGGGTATAGCCAGAAGTCGCTGGCACTCTTCAACGGGCTCAGGATCTCGCGTCGCCAGGAAGCGCGCAAAGGCATGAATGGCGGCCAGACGGGCGTTGCGAGTGGCGACGCTATTCTTCCGCTCTGCTTCAAGGTGTTCCAAAAACGCAAGAACATCTCCAGCTCGTAGGTGCTGGAGTTCGAGATCAACCACACCGCAGCGGTGGCGGGCGGCGAGAAAGCGCAACAGCAACACGAACGAGTCGCGGTAACTCAAGACCGTCCGGGGACTGAGCCCTCGTGTAAGCGGCAGATGTTGGGCGAAGAACGCGCGGAGGGCAGCGGCAAACTTGGTGGGGAATGGCGTCATCGACGACCCCCCTGCCCAGCACTGGGGAACAGCCAAGCTGCTGAGTGAGTGTGGAACCGTTCGTTAGCCGCCTCGGCGGTCGCCTGAAGGAAGGTCAGGTAGTACTGTGTTGAAACGACTGATGAATGCCCCAGGTAGGTAGCCAGAGCGGGCAGCCGGGCTTGCACATCGACGCCAGAACGGTACCAGCGCAATAGAGCCCGGACCGCAAAGGTGAAGCGGAGGTCGTGGACCCTCGGAGCCCGACCTTGGGGCGTCCGAATGCCGGCGGCTAGTATCACCTTACGCAACAAGCGGCCGAACGCCGCACCCGTGTAACCACGAAACCGTGCACCATGATTATGCACCAACAGCGGCGCATCGCCGTCACGAGGAGCACCGGCCTGACGACGAGCCGCGAGATATCGATCGAGTTCCTGCGTGGTGTCAACCGACAGAGGCACGAGACGTGACTTGTCGAATTTCGAGCGGCGCACGTGAAGGACTCGGTCGACCTGTTTGTAGTCGCTGAGGGTGAGGCGCACCAGTTCCCCTCGACGGAGACCTGTTGTGTAGAGGATCACGATGCCAACTCGGGCCACTTCACAATGCAGTGGCGAACCCTTGTGTGGCGCCAGGGATTCCACTGTGGTGAGCAGGCGGACAATCTCGCCTTCCGAAAAGATATACGGCAAGGGTCGCGGGCCGCTGGGTGGAAACTGTGTCGGGTCTGGCACAAAACTGGCGGGATGTTCGCGCTGGCGAAACAGGCACAGGTGATAGACGGCGCGGAGTCGCGCCAACCGTGTGTTCAACTGTAACGAGGTCATCGACTCGCTCCAAGTCGCAAATGTCTCGCGCGTTAGGTCTGCGGCGCGGCACGACGTGAGGAAGCGATCAATATAGCGGAGAGTATATGCCATCGTGACAGCACGACGGCCGAGCGCCCGTTTCATGGCGAGATAACGGGTGATCAGCGGTCCAATCGACGATGTGAATGCCTCGGACTCTTTCATAACCGCGCCCCCGAGCAGGAATCCGACTTTGGGAGCGAGAGACCTACGTCGCGTAGATCGTCAACGTGGAGGCGCAGATAAACGCCAGTGCTTTCGACGCTGCGATGACCGAGGAGATCACCTATGGTCTTGAGTGGTGTGCCCTGCCGGAGAAGATGCATGGCCAATCCATGTCGAAGAACGTGCGGACCGCCAAGGCCCGGCACATGCACTCCGGCGCGCACTGCCCAAAAATCGAACACATCAAAGACTGCGGTCGCCTGGATAGGACCCCGCGGTGCACGGACACGCAGGAAAAGTCGCCGCTCGCTGGCCTCCCCAGCACGCTGGCGCAAGTACTCCACCAAGGCTGTAGCGACTTCGTCAGTGAGCGGCACGACCAGCGGCGTGCCTACCTTGGGCCTCGGTACGCGAATCACCCGGGCGCGCCACTGGATGTCGTCAATATCCAGACCGGAGACTTCGCTTCGGCGAAGACCATAGGTCGCGATCAGGAGCAGCATGGCGTAGTCCCGACAGCCTTTCACCGTGGAGCGATCGATGCCGCGCAGCAGTGAGAGTATGTCCTCCCAGCGGAGGGCGCGGGCGAGCCGTTCGCCCCGGTGATGCCGTGGCGACTCGAGATGCCGGTCCAGCCCGATCGGAATCTCACCACTGGCGGCGAGGAATCTCAGAAAGGCGCGCATTATGGCGATGACCTTCTGCATAGTGATGCGACCCACGCGGGCGCTGGCTTGGATTACGAAGGTCTCTAGGTCACTAGCCTGAACCTGTGGCAGGTGCTGCGTGTCTTCGTCGTACTTTAAAAGGCGCAGAAAATCGCAGGCAACAACGGCGTGTCGCGCGATAGTGGAGACCGCGAATCCGCGCACGCGAGCGAGGTGTTCGCGGTAGGCGCGGATCAGCCGTTCCGATGCGTTCGGCTTCGCGGTTTCCAGGGAACGTTGCTCTTGCAGATACAGGAGTAATGATCGGCCGAGCGAGCAGGCGATCTGTGGAGTCCAGCGCTTCTGTCGCGGAAAGCATGCACGCAAACGGTCTGCCGTGCAGCCGGATAGCAACTCGATCTGGTGCCGCTTGAGACATGTTTCAAGGAACGGAGCAGCTTCTATCCGCCGAGATATGGCGCTCGGCGGATAGCCATGAGCGTCCAACCATGAGCAGAGATCTTCAAGAACAGCACCCAGCACCGGCAGCGACGTGTAGCGGGTGTGCGTATTGGGGAACAGTGACGTAAGCATCGAGTCCTTCTTTATGAGATGGGCCGCCGTGCGGCCAGGCCTCGATGCTAGCCCCCTTTTCCTGAAGGGCGCGCGCATTATGTGGAGCGGGACGAGTTCAAAAGGGCGAGAGAAAGGAACGTGCCAAGGTCAACTCCACATAACACGGCGCTTCACATAAGTCGTAAGATGTGGAGCTCCACATCTTGGGATGGGCAGGGGTTCTGGCTGGCGACCAAGCGCCTGTCCAAAGGGCGCTTCCGCTGGTGGCCGCAGAGCGAGGAACCGGCACAGGCGCTGCGCGTGCATCAAGCGCAGGTGCTGCTGGCGGCCGGCAATCCGGATATCGATGCGGCTCCGGTGTGGCGCAAAGTGTAGGCCGGTCATTTTCTACTTGCGTTCCGAAACGATTTCTGGCACACTGCGGATGAGATGGCCACCCATCGCTACCGAAGCCGAGAGATTACCGGCGAGGCGGTTCTCTTCATCCGGAAACTGATTCGAGATCAACCGGAGCTGAGCCGCTGGAAGCTGTCGCGGCAACTGTGTGAAGCCTGGCAGTGGAAGCAAGCCAACGGCGCGTTGCGCGACATGCTCTGCCGTGGATTGCTACTGATGCTGGATCGCGCGGGTGGGATCCAGTTGCCGCCGGTGCGGCGCGTTGTGCGGAATCGGTTAGCAGAGCGCGAACGCCCCGAGCCTGTGATCGCTGACAACCGTCCGGTGTGTGGGCCGCTGGCGAGCATCACTCCGCTGGAGTTTATACAAGTGCGTCGCACGCCGGACGAGCCGTTGTTCAACAGCCTGATGGAGGCAGTATCATTACTTGGGTTATGCGCAGCCAGCGGGCGAGCATCAAAGTATCTGGTGAAAGCCAACGGCAAACGATCGCGTGCCTGGCCTGGCAAAGCGCGCCACATCACTTAAAGGTACGCGACCGATTCTTGGGCTGGAGTGACGAAGCGCGCGAGCGCAACGTGCACTTGCTGGCCTACAACACGCGCTTTCTGACTCTGCCGTGGGTGCGAGTGGAGCATCTGGCATCGC
>CAVQLV010000007.1:0-255810 GCA_963713415.1 Bryobacterales bacterium
CCAAGACTTTGATCGAGGTCGCCCGCCGGCTGCGGAACACAAACAGGCAGCCCGAAAATGGATCGGCATTCAGTTTTGCGCGGCACAACTCAGCCAATGAGTCCATGCCCTTGCGGAAGTCGACCGCTTCCACCGCCACCAGTATCCGCATCTGCGGCGTGATCTGTAGCATGCTCTACGTCGTCGCAAACGCGCGAATCAGCTCGGCCAGTTGGCTCGTCGCGATGGCCTTCAATTCCAACCGCAACTTGCCTCCCCGCGGCGATTCTACTTCCACCAGGCAACTGGTCGCACCAGAAGAACCGGATGCGAGCAGTTCCACGAATGCCGGCATGGCATTCACTCTCCGTTTCGGTGGCGACCTGCGAGCTGTTGGCCGCCGCTGTGGCTGGAGTCGCTCGGCCCACTTCCGCAAGCTCGGCTTATCCACATCCAGCGCTCGCGCCGTGGCATCCACCCCATCGTGCTGGACCAGTTCCACGGCCGCTGCCCACAACTCTTCCGGCAGCCTCGACCGCACCGCATGCGTGCTTCGCCACTCCGCAAATCGCCGTCGTGCCTGCTCCACCTCTTCCCGATAATGCGCCGTTTCCTGTGCCATCCGCCGGGGCCTCCCGCCCTTGCACACCGTATCAGCTACCGCTGACGGCAGTCACGCACGCTTACCGGAAACTCACGATGTGCTTTCGGGCTTGGTTCGCCATGGTCTGGGCGGAAGACAAGGTTCGGGAACGCAGTTCGTTTCGTGGATTCATGCATATGGGTCGCACGTGCCGTTTCACACCCTGAAAGGCTACACGCTGAGTGTTGCGAAACAGGTACTGTGCGGCAAAATGGACAGGCTCATAAAAACGGTCGAACACAATGTGAGACTGCTTTAACTACGTTCCGTCGCAACGTCGAGCTCTCCGCTCGTCATCAGTTCGTGCCATGCCCCACCAAATCCTGCAAGGGCGGCGAGTGCGTTGCCGGACATGTTCTGACCGGCGGCCTTGATCAGCCGTTGGTACCGGTCCTTGGCTCGGGCGACGGCTTGGGGCTGGGTGTCGCTCGATGGCTCCAGGCATTTCGCGCCCTACGAACTTCGGCACATGTTCGCAACCCGGCTCAGCGCAGGAGGCGTTGCAGACACATGGTGACGCAGATGTTGAGACAGGAAGATGCAGAGGTATTCAAGCTATACAGTCAGGCAAAGCTAGGAATGCTGCGCGAGGCGCTTGCGAAGTTAGATCGGCAGGCGCAGGAGCGCGTCATTGCGAGAAGGCGAGCTGAGGAATTTATTGCACATTTCTTGGCACAAACGGTCTTCTGCTCGTAATCCCGAAGAGAACGAATGCTGATTCTGAAGGGTTAATTTGGTCGGGCCGCCGGGATTTGAACCCGGGACCTCCTGCACCCCAACCATGACAGCGGCTTCTTTGAGCCACTTGGCTTGCGGTGCTTTCTATGGGTTAGATGGATTCGGGGCGTCTGCTTCCGCTCACTGCAGACGGCGCTGGATTGAATTTATTGCACAGTTTCTTGCACACTCAGGCACGCATGCTTTCTCGGCAGTTGGTCTCATTCAGATCCGAAGATCGCTTGCTGAACGAGGACGGAACGGAAGACAAGGATTACCCGACGTCGCTGCAACATCGATCCATGCGCCCGTTTAGCGGTTTTCACGATCACGCGTCCGTGTTGTTGGGATCGCGTCTCCAGGCGCGATCACCTTGGCTCGCAGCTTCCTCTGAGGAAAGTCCTTCGGATTTAGAGTTGCAATGAACGCGGCCCGCCCCTGTTCTGCACATCCACAAAACAAATTGTCGTCTGGGTCGGGCGACACGTCACCTGTCGTGCGTACCTCCACCATCTCCGCGTCCTCCCTGAGGAGATTGATGACCTCGCCTACAAGGTTCCGCCGAACACCAAGTCTTGTGAGGACCTCTTTATATTCCGCGATGATGTCCTCGCTCACTAGCCAGGTGAAAGTCGCGCGCTCGATCCAGTCACGTAGAAGCGACGCGCTCGGATTCTGGACAGACCGCCGGACTTTGAATCCCGCGACGCCGGCGACGAGTACGGACGTGTCAACAACTCCTCTAGGCTGACTTTCCCGGCGAGCCAACAGTAATCTCCGGCAATCGCTTCTTCTGGGCCCTGTAGCCGCGGATTACCTCCGCGACCCGCGAGTCTGTGACCCCCGATAGATCGCAAGACGCGGCTGCCAGACGGCTTGCGAACTCGCGCTTCCATCCTGGTCGCTTTCTTCCGCGCGGCAAGTCTTGAAACATGGCGGCCTGAGGAAGCTGTTCCTCGAGTTCCTTCGCCAGCTCTCTTAAGGGAATGCGAACCTCAAGCGGCTCCCGGCTTCTAGCTGGCTGGGAGCGCAGCCAAAGATACCGAGGTCTCATCGTCTGCTCTTCCTTGAGGCTTGCGGAGAGAGCTTGCGTAAACCGGGCGAGCATCTCGTTAGATGTGCCGAGGGATTCCTTCAAATAGAAAGCAACCTTTGCTTCAAGGAGAAGCCGATTATCGAACCAGTAAAAGGTGTTGCGGCGCGGTGGCCGCAAGACTTTGAACTGCACAAGGTTCTGCAGATCTTTGGGCGCTACGCCCAGAACCGCACTGGCCTGCTTAAGTTTCAGCTCGATGCCCTGCATTAAAGTATACCATCTATATGTTAGATGTTATTAGAAAGTTGAGTCAACAACCATGCATGTCCTACAGTGGCCGAACGTTGCAGTGTCCGGCCATAAAAACGTTACAAATCGAAGGCGGAAACGGTTGGGCACATACCGCCGAGGTTTACTCTTGCTCGCCGAAAACCTTTGCGTAACTCTTGCCGTACGGATAGAAGCGATTCTTTTCACCCCGCCCCCAGGCGCATCTGATCTCCGGAGTTGTGATGTCCCAGTCCGGGCGGCATTTCTTCGATACGGCCCGCAGGTCTTGTCGAAGCTCTTCAATCGTCGGGCGGCCAAAGTACCAATAGCCGTTGTAAATCTTAAAAACGATGAGCTTCGGTTCGAGGACGATGGTGTGCGGGATCATCGGATCGTGCGTTGGATCTGTGTACTCGGCAATCTGCAGATCCTTTTGGACGATACGCCCGGCATCGGACAAGAATGGCCAATGAGCGCTGACGCCAGTACGGTGCTCGTTCGTAGCAGCCAAAGTGTCCGTGGTAATGGTGACCAGTCGGCAATAACCAACCTCAATCTCGCGATGAAGCTGGACCAATCCCTCCGCCTGGCGCCGATCTTTGGGGCAGAAGCCTCCTCTGCCCAGCACCAGAATCATCGGATCAGGCCCTTGCAGATCCGATAGCTTGCGGCGTCTGCCTGCGTGATCGGTCAGCTCATAATCGGGGAAAACTGCTCCGGGGACGATGTCTGCGCGCATTCTATTGCGCCTCCTTCGAGGTTATGACGAACGAGCCGTGAACCGTCTCGGCGGTTAATTCCTTACTCGCGGCCTTGCGGTTGGCAAGTTCGACGTGGAGGTGCACCGCGTTTTCGGTCTGTTGCAAGGAAGTTGAGAGTGATCCTCGCGAAACACGACGGACTATCGGCTCCACAATCCATCGAAGCGAAGCCGGAATGTCGCGGCTCAGCCCGATGGCCTCAAGCTCGATATAGACGCCACCGTCGCGTTCCAGGTAGCGCGCGATGCTGAAGAGCCGCCAAATGAATCCACTGCCTTCACCCTCCTGCAAGTCATGCTGAGCGGGTGTACCGTCCTCCTCTATTTCCTGGATTCGCGTCGCCCGGGAGATGCCATATCCGTGCCGTTCGTCTACGCGAATGTACCCGGATTCGTAGTCTGTATCGAGTGCCGTTTTCAGAAATACTGACTTATACAGCAGCCGCATCGAAAAGAGATCCTTTGCCTGGCTGGTGGCTATCAGGCTGGAGTCGGCCACAGTCGGCTTGTACAGCTCTTTGTATCTCGCGTAATCCCGCACGACCTGTAGTACATCAGCCAGAGTAACGTCGGGGATGAACGCTGCTCCAATCCAATCGTGAATGAGCCCAGAGGGTACTCTCTTTGGATTCTGGGTGCCGATTGGTGAGACGACCACGGCGCCGGCACGAACCCTGGCAAGGCGATCCGGCGCTTCGTCCACCCAAAGGAAGGTTTTGCCCGGGCTAAGCCGCTGCTCCATGCGCGCATTTGCAGATTGGACATAATCTTCCCATGCCTTCAATGTGATCGGTTCCAGAGACGCCGCATCGACCGCCGACGGAAACAGCAGCCTGACCATAGGAATAAATAGAAGACCATATACGCAGAATCTGCGCGAGATTTTGCCGCGCGTACGAGGAGTCTTGTGCTTCATACGGATTCATGGGCAGGTGCTTGGCCAAAGAAGTGGTCGGCTGATGGGACTGAAAAATAAGCGTGTGCAGACAGCGGCGCGCCCAGGCGGTTATCAAATGTCGATGACGGCAGGGGGCATTTGCCGAACAATCGTCAACTCGTTCACGCCGCTCATCACATTGCAAGTCGAGTCTGGAGCAAATCACGCGAAATCCCGCACCTTCGGATTTTGGCGATTAAGGTTGTCCGCGCCAGACCCAAACGCGCCGCGGCACCAGACTTGCCGCCGACGATCCAATTACTCTCCTCCAACGCTTTCAGGATATGATCGCGCTCGGCTTCGGCTAGAGTCGTGGGTTCTCTCTTACTCAGCATCGAGGATGGAAGTGAGGGCATCTGCAGCACATCGCCCTTCGTTAGGATCACTGCGCGTTCGATATAGTTTTGCAACTCCCGAATATTTCCAGGCCACGTGTAACGGATCAGAGCATCCATGGCGTCGTCAGAAATCCGAGAGATGCGTTTCGACATGCGGGTGCCGAACTCTTTCACAAAATGCGCGACCAGCAGCGGAATGTCTTCCGGGCGCCGGCGTAGTGGGGGAAGGGCTATTGGAAAAACGTTGAGCCGGTAATAGAGATCCATACGGAACTGCTTCTCGACGACCCGGGCCGCGAGGTCCTGATTGGTGGCAGCGACGACGCGTATATCGACGCGCCGAGTGTAAGTACTGCCGAGGCGCTCGAACTCCTGTTCTTGTAACACTCGCAGCAGCTTCGCCTGCAAGTTCAGGGCAATATCACCGACCTCATCCAGAAACAAGGTGCCACCATCGGCCGCCTCGAACCTGCCCACTTGTTGGGCAATTGCTCCCGTGAAAGCGCCTTTCTCATGCCCAAACAGTTCGCTTTCCAGCAGATCGAAAGGAATCGCGGCGCAATTGAGTCTGACGAAAGGACGTCCGCAACGCGAACTTGAATTGTGAATCGAGCGCGCGATGAGTTCCTTGCCAGTACCCGTCTCTCCAACGATTAAGACAGTGGAATCCGTGGGACCAACGAGTGCGACTTCTTCCAGTACCGATCGCCAGGTCGGGGCATTCCCAATGACCCGCTGGAATCGGCGATTCTCGTTCTCGCGACGCTCCAAATGGGATGTTGCAAACACTGCCATATGGCCCCCCGGCTTTTCCTGAGTATTCTGATCTCATGCCCCCAAAGCTGCGTGTCGAGCCAAGCTTCATCGTCGCGTGGCGCGGCAGTCCGGAATTCAGGAAAACGGCCGCGGACGCGAAATTGCACGTTTCGAGCCCGCCTCTTTTAGCGGGCCTTGCAGTGCGCCCCGCATTGTCGATCGTCTGAGTGCGGCTAAGACCATGAGTCGCGCCCGAAACAACCGCGTCTTTACTGCCGGAACGCTGGATTGGAGGCGTCGAGCTGTTTCTTGCGCACTGAGCTCTTCAAGATCTCGAAGAGTCAACACCTGCCTATATTTTGGAGGGAGCTCCGCCACGGCTCCGTGAACTGCCTGCGCCATTTCGAGTCGAGCATAGGATTGGTGCGGCGATTCGCTGTGAGAAGCGAGAGCGTCGAGGTCTTCGAGGGCTTGACAGAGTGGCTTGCTCCGCTCCCGGCGATATAACTGCAATGCTTCGTTGATGGCCACACGAGTCAGCCAGGTGCGAAAGCTCGATTCCGACCGAAAGGTCGACAGATGACGCCAGACCTTCAACACGACCTCTTGGACCAGGTCCTCCGCGTCGGTCGCGCTCCGCACCATCGAACCAATGCATCCTCTTACTGCGACTAAGTGACGATCCATCAGGACAGCAAAGCATTCTGACTGCCCAGCCAGCGCCAATTCGATCAGGACACTGTCTTCGAAAGATGCGAGTGATGTAGTCATTGCCGTTTGCGTGCTCTCTCGTTAGAAAAGAGTCAAACGCTCAAGGGCTTGTTTGACCAGCAGTGTAACTTCGTATCAACAAGGCCCACCCCTCTGCTCCTCTGTTCGCCCAACTTGGGCGCTCTCTTGTTACGGCGGATAGATCGCCAAGTTGCGTAGGTCTACCGCGGCTAGCGCGCCGAAGCCAAAAGGGCAGCGAGTTGAACGCGACCAACAAAAGCATTTTACTGAGGCTCTTATAAAACAGCGAACGAAAAGACTTGCTATGAATTATTCCACACGACTTGCCGGGCTTCTCTGCGCAATGGCTGTCTTTGCATTCGGCCAGGGCATGCACTCGGTTGGAAACATTTTCAATCCGAAGGCAACGCCGGCGGAATCGGTCTTCCATCTCTCGGTGCTGGTAATCGCGGTCTGCGGTGTCATCTTCCTGGTGGTGGCAGGGCTGTTAACGTTCACGATTTTACGCTTCCGCCGGCGCAGACAGGACAACGGCAATGAACCCGCACAGGTTTACGGAAGCAATCGCATTGAAGTTGCCTGGACAGTGATTCCAGTTCTGATCGTCCTGGTGCTGACGATGGCGACCGCGCGGGTAGTGATCGCCATTCAAGACAAACCAGAGCCGAAGAACGCGCTACAGGTCACCGTCATCGGACACCAATGGTGGTGGGAGTTCCACTATCCGGAACTTGGGATCGTGACGGCGAACGAGCTGCACGTACCGTTGAGCACAGTTGCCAAACCAGCTTTGACGTTTCTCAAGCTCCAGTCCGCTGATGTGGCGCACAGTTTTTGGGTGCCGCAGCTTGCCGGGAAAACCGACTTGATTCCGGGCCGGACGAACAGCATGTGGATTGATCCCCGGCAAGAGGGCACGTTCTTAGGTAACTGTGCGGAGTACTGCGGAACCCAGCACGCGAACATGTTGCTGCGTGTGGTTGTGCAATCGCCGGCAGATTTCGCGAAATGGGCCGCCCATCAGAAAGCGGACGCTGCCTACAGGCCGGGTTTTGAACTGCTACGAGCCAAGTTCCTTTCGCTCGCATGCGTAAATTGTCACACCGTCAAAGGGACGTCCGCCGCAGGCACATTTGGACCCGACCTCTCTCACCTCATGAGCCGGGCCACTTTGGGATCGGGCGTTATTCCGAACAACATGGAGAATCTTCGTGCTTGGGTGAAAGATCCTCAGGCGATAAAACCAGGGAATTTGATGCCGAATATGCAACTGAATGACACAGAGCTAGACGAGGTCGTCGCGTACCTCGGCTCATTGAAATAGGTAGCACATATGGCGACCACTACCAGCATTCCGGAAACCTTTCACAAGACGGAGGCACTACCCGTGCCTTCCAGACTGCATGAGTGGATCATAACCGTCGACCACAAGCGGCTGGGGATCATGTACATCGCAACGGCACTGTTCTTCTTTGCGCTGGCAGGAACCCTGGCCGCGCTCATGCGGGCGCAACTCGCTTTCCCGAACGGGAAGGTGCTGTCACCAGAAGTGTTCAATCGGCTGTTCACCGTCCATGGAACGACGATGGTTTTTCTGGTCGGGATGCCGTTTTTCGCTGGACTGGCAAATTACCTTGTCCCGCTCATGATTGGCGCCCGGGATATGGCGTTCCCACGGCTGAATGCGTTCGGATATTGGATGTTCCTTTTCGGTGGCTTACTCCTCTACTTCAGCTACATCGCCGCTGCGGGGCTGGCGGGGCATGGTACTGCACCCGACGTTGGCTGGTTTGCATACGCTCCTTTAACTGAGCGCGCCTTCTCCCGTGGCACGAGCACCGACTACTGGATTCTCAGCATTATCATCAGCGGCATCGGCACTACAGTGAGCGCCATAAACGTGATCGCGACCATCATCAGCATGCGCTGCAAGGGCATGACGTTCGCTCGCATGCCGCTGTTCGTCTGGTTGATGTTGGTGGTTTCCGCAATGGTGATCATGGCGCTGCCACCGCTAACCGCCGCGCAGACCATGCTTTTGTTGGACCGGTACCTTGGCGCACATTTTTTCGATACGCAGGCGGGCGGATCGGCCATACTGTGGCAGCATTTCTTCTGGCTATTTGGGCACCCGGAGGTCTACATCCTCATTCTGCCCGGGTTCGCCTGTGTTTCGGAAATCATCCCAGTCTTCTCCCGAAAACCGATCTTCGGACGAGCGGCAATGGTAGGGGCTACCGTGGCGATCGGATTTGTGGCGGTGAGTGTGTGGGCGCACCACATGTTTGCCGTAGGAATGTCTGCGGGAGCGAACATTTTCTTTGTAGCCTCAACCATGCTAGTCGGGATACCGACCGGAATTAAGATTTTCAATTGGCTGGCCACCATGTACGGCGGCAAGCTGCGCTTTGATACACCCATGCTGTTTTGCATCGGATTCCTGTTCCAGTTCCTGATTGCCGGTCTGACAGGAATCATGCTGGGCTGCAGCCCCGTTCAACTGGCAGCTAACCGATTCTTATTTTGTGGTGGCGCACTTCCATTACACGCTTATCGGCGGCATGCTGTTCGCGTTATTCGGTGGCTTGTATTACTGGTTTCCCAAAGCGACGGGGAGGATGCTCAGCGAATCACTTGGCAAGTGGCATTTCTGGCTGCTGGTGATCGGATTCCACATGACGTTCGATCCTTTGCATTTCGCCGGACTTCTCGGAATGCCTAGGCGGATTTATACCTACGCTCCCGGGCGAGGCTGGGAAAGTCTGAACCTGGTGGCATCGATTGGCGTGATCTTCCAGGCCGCCGGCGTCGCGTGCCTGATATGGAACATCATCCGGTCGCTTCGGAAAGGGAAACCAGCCGGCAACGATCCATGGGACGCGTGGACGCTCGAGTGGGCCACGACGTCTCCGCCTCCGGAATATAACTTCGCCACCTTGCCCGAGGTGCGCAGCAGCCGGCCATTGTGGGATCTGAAGCATCCGGAAGACCCGGACTGGAAGTACGAGTGAGGACGAGATGACCCCAGCCATTGCGATACAAGAAACCGAGTGGACGCTGCCGGATCGGGGGCGCGTTGGAGTTCTGTGTCTGATTGCGACGGAGTTCGCACTGTTCACGATCTATTTGGTGGCCTATGCCTTCTATATCGGGAAGAGTCTGACCAGTCCTACGCCAAGCCAGGTCTTGGAACTGCCGATTTGGCCGACGATCTGCCTACTTACGAGCAGCATCACGGTGGGGACCGCGGCCCGCGCCCTGAAGAGTAATCAACTGCAGAAGTTCAAGGTATGGACCGCGGTGACCATTCTGCTCGGGCTGGAATTCCTGCGGCAAACGGCTCTCGAGTGGCACCACCTGATCGCACATTGGCACCTGACAATTACTACGAACCTGTTTGGCACCACCTTCTACTCGCTGGTTGGCCTACACGCGAGTCACGTGGTCCTCGGCTTGGCCTTGCTGTCGGTCACGCTCGTTCTCGGGCTGAAGGGCAACATGTATGGACAGGCTCGGCGATTCGAATTGCTGGCCTGGTATTGGCATTTCGTAGACGCTGTTTGGGTCGCCGTGTTCACAGTGGTCTACGTGATTGGACGGTAGTGAAATGCACGAAAACGATTCAACTTCGATTTTGGTTCCGGCGCCGACACCCTGGCCCTTCATAGCCGCGCTCGGCATCACGCTGATGTTCTCCGGGATTGTTACGCACATCGCTGTGACCATGGTGGGCATGGTGATCCTTCTAAGGGCCACGATCGGTTGGTGGTTTGATGTGCTCCCCGATCAAAAAGAAGAGGCGGTATCGGTGAACGCGGCCGATCTCGCCGCAACTCGCGTGCCGAGGAGTTCATCCAAAGTGGATCGCCTCACGGACGGCGTCGAACGCCACCGCGTCCGAATCCCGGTGGAAGTGCATCCTTATTGGACGGGTCTGTACGGGGGACTGGTGGGCGCGGTCGCCATGGCCGTAGTAGCCATGCTGTTCGGTTTGATCGCGCAGGGAAGTATTTGGTACCCGATCAACCTGTTGGCGGCCGGCATTTTGCCTTCGATGGACCATGCGTCCATTGCACAACTCAGGCAGTTTAGCGAAGCCGGCTTGATCGCTGGATCATTCATTCACCTGACCACCTCAGTCTTCGTTGGGTTGCTCTACGCGGTTAGCCTTCCGATGTTTCCACGGGGCGCCACTTGGCGAAGCAGCCTGGTTACTCCAGTGATCTGGTCTGGGCTCATAGCTGCCACGCTCAGCGTGGTCAACCCCACCCTGAACGAGCGCATCAATTGGACCTGGTTTGTGGCTTCGCAAATTGCCTTCGGCTTGGCCTGTTCGTGGGTGATCGCCCGTACCGCGAAGATCGAAACTATGCAGAGTTGGCCCTTAGCCGAAAGAGCGGGTATCGAAGCACAAATGGACTCTGAGGAGAAGACCGACCTATGAAGCGGCTCGCTCTCTGGTTACTCGCTAGTCTTGCCGTTGTGCTAGCCGGTTGCGGCCATGCGGCGGAAAAGTATACCTTGCCGGATAGCGTCACGGACTTCTCTGTTCTCTACAAGGACAATTGCGCTGGTTGCCACGGCCTCAACGGCCGCTTCGGCGCCGCGCGCCCGCTGAACGATCCCCTCTATCTGGCCGTAATCGGCAAGGAACGAATGCGGGACGTGATCGCAAAAGGTGTTCCCGGCACAGCAATGCCGGCCTTCGCGCAGAACGGCGGCGGCACGCTAACGGACCAGCAAATCACGATATTGGCGGACGAGATAGAAGCTCGTTGGTCACGTCCGAGAGAGTACGTCGGAGTGACCTTGCCGCCCTATAGCGCTGAGCTGGGCGATGCCAGAGCCGGCGAAGCAGTTTTCAAGACCCAGTGCTCCAGATGTCACGGCGACAACGGGACGGGCGGGTTAGGGAAAGGCGGTTCCGTGATCGAATCCGCTTTGCTTTCATTGGAGAGCAACCAGTCCATTCGGACGACGGTGATCGCCGGGCGTTCAGACCTGGGCTGTCCAAATTGGAAAAGCGATTCGCCCGGCCACGCCATGACGCCACAAGAAATCTCCGATGTTGTTGCGTGGCTTTCTTGGCATCGGACGTTAGCCATCACTTCACTAACAAAAGGAACGGTAGACCATGAGTGACAATAATCAGAATTCAGATTGCGGTTGCAAGAAACTAAACCCCACCAAAGACGCACCCGCGCAGCCGCTGTCTCGCCGCAATCTCCTTCTGAAGGTCGGAGCAGGATTAAACGGCATTGCAGCGGCCCTGATCGGCGTCCCCCTCCTTGGTTATGTGCTGTCGACTTTCACTCGAAAATCGGCAAACAGTTGGATTTCACTGGGATCTCTAGACCGATTTCCCGAGGGCGAAACCCGGATGGCCGTCTATCGCAACCCTGTCAGCAAGCCTTGGGATGGAGACACCGCCGAAGTGCCCTGCTGGGTGCGCCGAATCGATTCAGAGAAGTTCCAGGTTTTCGCAATCAACTGCACCCATCTGGGTTGCCCGGTTCGTTGGTTTCAGGAATCGCGACTGTTCATGTGCCCCTGCCACGGAGGCGCTTTTTACGAGGATGGGGCGCATGCCTCCGGTCCGCCGCCCCGGGGGCTTTTCGAGTACCAGCACAAAATCGACGGCAGCGAATTGAAGGTACTGGGCGGTCATCTTCCGACTCTCGCGGAGCCTCTTTAAGGAACACAACCTCTTCAAGGAACACAACATGTTGAGATCCATCGCACTGTGGCTCGAAGAACGATTGCACCTGACGAAGCTGTTCGAATCGACGGCCGGGCATAAGGTTCCACCCAGCACGAATAGCTGGTTCTACGTGTTCGGCAGTGGCACGCTCTTGTGCTTCATTCTGCAGATCGTGACCGGTACGCTTTTGGCGTTCGTCTATGTACCATCGACAAGTCAGGCTTGGACCAGTCTTCAATATCTGAACAACGAACAGTTCCTGGGCTGGTTTCTGCGCGCGGTTCACAACTGGGGCTCCATCTTCATGGTCGCCATCATGAGCTTGCATCTGGTCCAGACGTTTCTCTTTGGCGCTTACAAATACCCGCGCGAGCTGACCTGGGTCAGTGGCTGTGTTCTTTTTCTGTGCACTCTTGGCATGGCGTTCACGGGACAGGTTTTGCGCTTCGATCAGGATGCTTATTGGGGACTTGGAATCGGCGCGTCGATTATGGGCCGCGTTCCACTCATCGGCGCGCAACTCGTGCACCTGATGCTTGCTGGATCCACCATCGCCGGTGAAACGCTGTCGCGATTTTTCTCGCTGCACGTCTTCGTCGTACCTGGGTTGATCATTGCGCTGTTGAGCCTTCACCTGCGCCTGGTATTGACAAAAGGCATAAACGAATACCCGACGCCAGGAAGCATTGTAAGGAAGGAGTCCTACGAGAACGAGTACGAGGAGATGGTCCACAAAACTGGTGTTCCCTTTGTTCCGAACGTTATCGGCAAAGATCTGATTTTCAGCGGCTGCCTGATCATAGCGATCGTCACTTGCGCACTCGTATTCGGGCCAGCCGGTCCGTCCGGCCCTCCAAACCCGACACTCATACATACGGCGCCGAAGCCCGACTTCTACTTCCTGCCAGTCTACGCGATCCTCGCGCTGCTGCCGGCTTACATGGAAACGTTCCTCTTATTGGTGGCGCCAGTGATTGGTCTGGCGATTCTCATCCTTCTGCCGTTCTATTCGGGAACAGGAGAGAAAAGCTATCGCCAGCGTCCCTTTGCCGTAGTCGTGGTGCTGATGGCCTTTCTTACAGTTGGGCTGCTGGCGTACCTCGGGACGTTCGCGCCTTGGTCCCCGCACATGCAGGCTTGGAGTAGCGCAGTCACGCCAGCGGATGACCTCAAAGGCAGGACAGCGCTGGAACTCCACGGGGCGATTCTCATCCAAAGCAAGCAATGCCGGAATTGTCACAGCCTGGGTAGTGAGGGCGGACAGCGGGGACCAGCATTGGATACGGTAGCCACGCGTCTCACGCCGGATCAGATGATTCGGCAGGTCATTCAGGGTAGCGGAAACATGCCGGCGTATGGCAAGAATCTGCGCCCCGCGGAAGTCACGGCGCTGGTCGCATTCATGCAAACCCTCCGGCCGTCGTATCAGCCCGGAGCCAGGGATTCTACGCAGCCGGCGCAGTCCGCTTCGGCAAATAACATGGGAACGGCAACGCGAGCCAGTCGCTAGGCATACAGATGGATCCAATCGCAGCTGCGGTGCTCTCATCCTGGACATTGGATTGGAAAACCGCGTGCCTCGTGCTGGCAGTCGGGATTCTTTATGTTCGCGGCTGGCGCCGCGTTCATTGCGAACTGCCCCGGAAATACACGATCGGGAAGCTGGCTGCCTTTGCCGGTGGTTTGCTAGTGCTCCTGCTCGCTCTCGCATCGCCAGTGGATGCGTTCGGGCAAATCCTGCTGTCGGCCCACATGATCCAGCATCTGTTGCTGATCATGGTTGCACCTCCGCTCTTACTCGTGGGACAACCGGTGCTGCCGCTGTTGCGCGGTTTGCCGCGATGGATCTTTAAGGACGCGCTCGGGCCATTTCTTGGCTGCCGGGAATTGCGACAAGTCGGCCGAGCGCTGGTGCATCCAATAACGTCCTGGTTCGCCTTATCGGTTGTCATCATCTTCTGGCATTTGCCCCGATTTTATGAATTGGCATTGAACTCGCTGGCCTGGCATCAAGCGGAGCATGCGTGTTTCTTTTGGTCAGCCGTCCTGTTTTGGTGGCCGGTAATTGGAGTGTGGCCCAGCCATCCCATCTGGCCAAGATGGGCGATGATTCCGTACCTCGTCCTGGCGGATCTTGTGAACACCGGCCTGTCCGCGCTGTTTTGCTTCTCGGATCATGTGCTCTATCCCACCTATCAACTTGCACCTCGCCTATGGGGAATCTCCGCTCTCGGCGACCAGGCAACGGCGGGAGCCATTATGTGGGTGCCGGGATCGATCGCGTTTCTTTTGCCGGCACTGATTCTAGGGATGCGTGCGCTCGAGCGGCACGCCCTTCCGGTTCGGTCAGTCCCGCGCGTTCCGCGTCCACGCGTCCTTGCCAAAGCGCCGTGGGATCTCCTACGAACGCCCATTCTTGGATCCATCCTCAGGTATCGCCATTTTCGGCGATATGTTCAGACAGCGATGCTCTTGCTGGCTGCCGCAGTAGCGGTAGACGGGTTCTTAGGACCACAAGTCGCTCCACTGAATCTCGCCGGAGTGCTGCCCTGGACCCACTGGCGTGGGCTGGCTGTGATTGCGCTGCTGATGGCCGGCAATCTGTTTTGCATGGCCTGTCCATTTACACTCCCACGCGATTTCGCTCGAAAGTTCGTGGCGCCGCGCTATCACTGGCCAAGGCGATTGCGTTCGAAGTGGATCGCGGCAGGCCTGCTCGTCGCCTACCTTTGGGCCTATGAGGCGTTTGCTCTTTGGGACAGCCCGCGGGCGACCGCTTGGATTATCGTCGGGTACTTTGTCGCCGCGTTCGCCGTCGATACCGTCTTCCGAGGGGCTAGCTTCTGCAAGTACGTTTGCCCGATCGGCCAGTTCCATTTCGTTCACTCACTCGTCTCGCCGCTGCAGGTGAAGGTGCGCGAACCGGCAGTCTGCGAATCGTGCAGTTCGCATGATTGCATTCGTGGCAACGATCGGCAGCGAGGGTGTGAATTAAACCTGTTTCAGCCGAAGAAGGCCGGCAACTTCGACTGCACCTTTTGTCTCGATTGCGTGCAGGCTTGCCCTCAGGAAAACGTCGGTATCTTGCATGTGTTGCCCGCGCAGACCCTGATCGAGGACCGCCGCAGTTCCGGAATCGGCCGGCTGATGCAGCGTCCCGATGTCGCCGCCCTGGTGCTCATCCTGGTATTCGGCGCATTTGCGAACGCGGCCGGAATGACCGAGCCCGTCATGATGTGGATGCATCATCTGCACGGATTGGAGCAGGCTCGTCTGGGACTCAGTTCGATGGTGCCGATTGTGTCTGCGCTGTACGCCTGTGGCCTGTTGATCATTCCAGCGATATTGGCCGCCGCCTGCGGATGGGCGAGCCTTCACTGGGCGCGAGCGAGTGCCGGCCGGAAGGAGCTGACGTACGGTTTCACGCTTGCGCTGGTTCCGCTCGGCTTCAGTATGTGGCTCGCACACTTCTCGAAGCATCTGGTGGCGGGATGGAGCGCATTAGTCCCGGCTGTTGAAAGGTTCTTTTCGCGAGTGTCGTCTGGCGTCTATGCGCAAGCATGGATGCCGGCGTGGATGCTTTCGGTCGACATATTTTTTCTGGACTTGGGTCTCCTGCTCACGCTCTACGTTGCATGGCGCGTGGCGCGGCAGGCCACAGACGGTAGGCGCAACGCGGTGGCAGTGCTGGCGCCTTGGGCCGTGCTAGCGGGCGCGTTGTATTCGGCAGGTGTCTGGATTGTCTTCCAGCCCATGCAAATGCGCGGAACGATGATGATGCGATAGGAGCAATCATGCAACGTCTCAAATTACTACTGACGTTCGTCGCGATTCTGGCTCCAGCACGTCTCTTCGCTGACGGAGGAACGGTCCAGTTACGCAAGGAGGCGGGAGCACTACTGATCACTGTGTTTACTTCTCCCTCGCCTCTTTCAGCCGGTACTGCGGATATCAGTTTGCTGTTGCAGAATCGGAATGGGCTGGAACCCGTACTCGATGCGAATGTCTCGATGCGGCTCCGGCCGGACGCGTCGGATACAGAAATCCAGGCTCGACCCACCCAGCAGCAGGCGCAGAACAAGCTCCTGTATGCCGCTCCCGTGACGTTTTCAAAATCAGGCAAATGGCGGCTCGCCCTGACAATTTCCCGAAACGGTGAGCGGACAGACGCGACAGGAACAATCGACGTCGCGCCGGCCCCTGAGAAGGCGCTCTCTTACTGGAGCTACATCGCGTTTCCGCCATTGATGATCGCTCTCTTTGTAGTTCGCGAACGACTAATCAGCCGGAAGGCGAGGGCATAAAGCGATGAGAGATTTCCTGGAGTTGACCAAGCCGAGAATCACGATTCTCATCCTGATCTGCACCGCCGTCGGTTATTACTTCGGTTGTCGGAGCGCGTTTCATCTGTCAATCCTCGTTCACGTCCTTCTTGGAACAGCGTTCATGGCATCGGGAACTTCGGCGCTCAACCAATGGTATGAGGCGGATTCCGATGCCAAAATGCGCAGAACGCGCAACCGACCCATTGCCGCCGGACGGATGAAACGCAGCCACGGATTCGTTTTTGGCGTATTGCTCTCAGCCGCTGGTTTCGCGGAGCTGTGGTTCGGAGCCAACGCGCTTACGGCAGCACTCGGCCTGTTTACGCTCCTGAGTTACCTGGTCCTTTATACTCCGTTGAAGCGGCGCTCGCCCGCGTGCACAACCGTAGGCGCCCTGCCCGGCGCCATGCCTCCCCTGATCGGCTATGCGGCGGCGAGCGGGCACCTCGATGCCGGAGCAGTGGCGTTGTTCCTCATTCTGTTCGTCTGGCAGTTTCCTCACTTCTACGCGATCGCGTGGATGTATCGGGACGACTATGCCAAGGGCGGAATCAGGATGCTCCCAGTGGTGGAACCGGATGGCGAGTCGACCGCCAGGCGTATCGTGGCCTGTTCACTGCTTCTGATCCCGATCAGCGTCGCGCCGCGGCTTCTCGGAATGACGGGGCTGATCTATCCCATTGCCGCAATCGCTGCAGGCCTGGCATTGCTCTACTTCGGTCTGCGTCTTGGGCGCGACCGTACCCTTGTTCGAGCGCGGCATGTGCTACTCGCATCCGTGCTGTACCTCCCGGCGCTGCTCGCTGTGATGGTCCTCGATCGGTCTTTGTGACTATGACTTTTGCTATGAACAGTGCACCAAAGAAGCTTCGCGTGCCGGATCTTGCCCTGATGAAGCGGAAAGGCGAGCGAATCGTCATGTTGACTGCTTACGATGCCACCATGGCGCGACTTTTCGACTTGGCAGGCGTCGACGTCTTGCTCGTGGGCGACTCGCTTGGGCACGTGATCTTGGGTTTGGACACGACCATACCTGTCACGCTAGACGCCATCATTCATCACACGCGGGCAGTAACGCAAGGCGCAAACCGTGCCCTGGTTGTAGCCGACATGCCGTTCCTCACCTATCAGGTCACACCCGAGCAGGCAATGCATAATGCTGCGAGACTCTTTCAAGAAGGCGGTGCAGCTGCCATAAAGGTGGAAGGTGGTCGCGCGGTTGCGGACACGGTTCAAAGGCTGACGGCGGCCGGTCTGCCTGTCATGGGACACCTCGGGCTGACGCCGCAACATGTCCATAGCCTGGGAGGAATGCGTCGACAAGCCCGCGATGAGAAGGCCGCGTGCGAACTACTCCTCGACGCGCTGGCGCTTCAGGACGCAGCAGCATTTGCAGTAGTGTTGGAGGCGATTCCAGATGCCGTTGCCGAAGCTGTAACTTCCCGGCTGCACATTCCGACCATCGGCATCGGCGCCGGGCCGCATTGCGATGGTCAGGTGCTCGTCAGTTACGACATTCTTGGACTCTTTGACACGTTCGTTCCCCCGTTTGCCAAGCAATACGCGCAGCTCGGCGACATCATCCTACGCGCCACAAAGAACTATGCGGACGACGTGCGGAACTGCGCTTATCCACGATCGGTGTCGCCCTGCCCCGAGAGTGCTTCTATGCCGGCGTTGAAATGACAACCGTCGTCCACCGAATCTCGGAGTGCAAGAACATCGCCGCGCGACTGCCACGCGAGGCGGTAATCGGTTTGGTTCCCACCATGGGAGCCCTGCACCAAGGCCACGGCGCCTTATTTGAAGAAGCGCGGCGGCGCTGCTCCGTCGTTGTCGCAAGCATCTTTGTCAATCCAATTCAGTTCGACCGGAATAGCGATTACGATCTCTATCCGCGGGTCTTGAAGGATGACATCGCGTTCTGCACAGCTCATGGCGTCGACTACATCTTCGCTCCTCAGGAGAATGAGATGTATCCCGAGCGACAGCGAGTGTTTGTGGAAGTGCGGGAAGTCTCCGAACACCTGTGTGGCCGAAGCCGCCCGGGCCACTTTCGGGGTGTCGCGACCGTAGTCCTGAAGCTCTTCCAGATAGTTCAACCGCATCTCGCCTTCTTCGGAGAGAAGGACTATCAGCAACTGGCAATCGTCCGGCGCCTGGTACGTGACCTGAATATTCCCGTAAAAGTGGTCGGTGTACCGACGGTGCGAGAAGTGGACGGCCTCGCGATGAGTTCACGGAATCGCCGGTTAACTCTGAAGGAGCGCGCTTTCGCGTCATGTCTTCACAAAGCCTTGCTTGCCGCCAAGCAGGCGATCGCCTGTGGAGAGCGAAACTCTGCCGCTCTCAAAGCGCGTGTTGCAGAAATCTTACACGATCTCCCAGATATCACGCTCGAGTATTTCGACCTGGTCGATCCGGATACAGTTCGGCCCGTCGACGTCGTACAGGGACCCGTGCGAGCTGCATTGGCAGCATGGATTGGCGAAACGCGACTTATTGATAATGTTCTTTGCGAACCGTCGAGTCACCCAATTGAACAGAATCGTTCAGATATTCGCCAAGCCCCAACAAAACTAGCTGGACAGCTCTCTTTCACTGTGTAGGTCAGCGAAACGGACTTCGACAAGAACTGAGCAAACGGATTCACCGGCTTTGCGTGTCGCAGCCCCAGAGCGCTCTTGCGCAAGAAGAGGACAAAATATGGCTTCAGACAAACCAATACGGCGCATCGCCATCGTCGGTACCGGGGTTATCGGTGCAAGCTGGGCAGCCGAGTTTCTGGCGCGCGGCTTCGATGTCATCGCGACGGACCCAGCTCCGAACGCGGAGGCGAATTTGCGTAAGTACATCGACGCGGCTTGGCCGGCGCTTACCACCATGGGCCTCACAAAGAAAGCTTCGCGGGAAAGACTGAGTTTCACTTCCGACATGAAGAGCGCGCTGTCGTACGCGGATCTTGTCCAGGAAAACGGGCCGGAGCGGCCAGATTTCAAGATCAAGCTATTTGCGGATATGGACGCCGCTACACCAGCCGATTCGATCATCGCGTCCAGCTCGTCGGGGATCACGATGAGCGTGATGCAATCCGCGTGTCAGCATCCCGAACGCTGCGTCATCGGCCATCCGTTCAATCCCCCCCACATGATTCCGCTCGTTGAAGTGGTTGGGGGCTCCAAGACGTCACCAGAAACCATCCGACGCGCCATGGATTTCTATGCGTCAATCGGGAAAAAGCCCATCCACCTTCGCAAGGAAGTAGTCGGCCACGTAGCGAATCGGCTCCAGGCCGCGCTGTATCGCGAAGTAGTGCACCTCATTGAGCACGGTGTTCTGGATGTCGCTGATTCTGACACGGCGGTGTGCTGGGGACCTGGACTGCGCTGGGGAGTCATGGGGCCCAATCTGCTGTTTCATTTGGGCGGCGGCGAAGGCGGGATTCAGCATTTCATGGAACACCTGGCCGGTCCGATGGCGAGCTGGTGGAAGGATCTCGGCACGCTAACCGAACTAAGTCCGCAGACCAAGCAAAGCATCATTGAGGGCGTAACGCAGGAGGCCGCTGGCCAGTCGGTAGATCAACTGGCGGAGATACGGGACGAAGTTCTGCTAGGACTGCTCCAGCTCCGCGCTAAATACTCAGAGTCATCCAGGTTGACCAAAGCGAGCTGAAGGAGGGACGAACATGCCTGGAAGCGTCCCACGCATCGTGATTGTTGGAGGAGGGTTTGGCGGTTTAGCGGCCGCCAAGGCCCTCAAGAACGCTCCCGCGGAAATTGTCCTGATTGACCGCGCGAATCACCATCTTTTCCAGCCGCTGCTCTATCAAGTGGCCACAGCGGTCCTGGCGGCTGGGCAGATCGGCTCGCCGATCCGGAATATTCTCCGGAAACAGCAAAACACAACTGTGATCCTCGGCGAAGTCACAGGTGTCGACAAGGACAAGAAATGCGTGTTCGTCAACGACGCTGGCCGAACAGGCGTGCCGATTCCCTACGATTTCCTGGTACTCGCGACCGGCGTCACACACAGTTATTTCGGACACAACGAATTCGAGAAGTTTGCGCCGGGTTTAAAGAGCCTTGCGGATGCCGTCTCGGTCCGCAATAAGATCCTGCACGCATTCGAACAGGCTGAAGCCGAGGAAGACCCCGGCCGTCACCGCGATCTCCTGACCTTCGTGCTTGTGGGCGCCTGGCCCAACAGGAGTGGAAATGGCCGGTGCGATTGCCGTGCTGGTCCGCAACACACTCAAGTCGGAGTTTCGGCGCATCGATCCTGAAAAAGCGCGAATCGTTTTGCTCGACATGGCGCCGCGGGTGCTTGGGACCTTCTCGGAGGATCTATCTCAAGCGGCAAAGGCGCGCCTAGAGAGCCTCGGCGTGGAGGTTCGATTGGGCCACGGCGCCGATCAGATTGACGCTGACGGCGTTATCGTTGCGGGTGAGCGCATTGCGAGCAAGACCGTAATTTGGACCGCCGGCGTTGCGCCATCGCCCGCTGGCAAGTGGCTGAATGTCGCGACAGATCGCGCCGGGCGAGTTCGTGTCCAGCCGGACGTCTCAGTCCCGGGCTATGCGGAAGTCTTCGTGGTGGGTGATACTGCCTCGCTCGATCAGGATGGCAAGCCGCTGCCGGGTGTCGCGCAAGTAGCCATTCAACAAGGACACTATGCGGGAAACCTGATACACCGGGTGATCTCGGGCAAATCGCGGCCGGCCGCATTTCGCTACTTCGACAAGGGCAACATGGCTGTCGTCGGCAAGGGTTTCGCCGTTCTGCAAAGCGGGAAAGTCCACCTCAGCGGGTTCGTCGCATGGCTCGCCTGGGCCGCGGTGCATCTTCAGTTCCTGGCGCAATCCAGTTTGCGCGTAAGTGTGTTCTTGCAATGGGTCTGGACTTATATCACGGGTCAGCGAGGCTCGCGGCTCATTGTGAATCACCACGACGCCGAACCGATCACACAGCATCCTAAGGAAGCGCAGTTGGAATTGGCAAGTTCAGGAAAGTAAGGATTTCAAGGAATTACCCCACAAGGAGAACTCAGAATGGCGACAGCAATCAGTGATATCAACCGGTCAAATGACGTTAAACAACCCAAACCGCTACCTGCGCCGAATAGCGACTTCTACCAGCTCGCCGAAACCTTAAACGCCGAAGAACTCGCGTTGGTGAAACAGGTCCGCGCGTTCATGGAGTCCAAGGTTGCGCCGATCATTAACAAGTACTGGGCCGACGATGCGTTTCCCTTCGAATTGATCCCCGCGTTCAAAGAGCTCAACATCGGCGGGCTCGGGCTCGAGGGTTATGGATGCAGGGGCGGAAGTCAGAAATTGTTCGGCTTCGTAATGATGGAGCTGGCGCGGATCGACCCGTCGTTCTCTACGTTTTTCGGTGTCCACGATGGCTTGGCGATGGGATCAATCTACCTCGACGGATCGGAAGAGCAGAAACAGAAATGGCTACCGCAGATGGCTCGCCTTGAAAAGATCGGCTGTTTCGGCCTGACCGAGCCGCTGGTTGGCTCAGGAGCCGCCGGCGGACTGACGACTACCGCTAAACGCGAGGGCGATACCTGGGTCATCAACGGCGAGAAACGGTGGATCGGGAATGCTCCCTGGTGCGACCTCTCGATCATCTGGGCGCGCGATCTGGCGGACAACCAAGTGAAGGGCTTTATCGTCGAGAACAAGACCACGCCCGGCTTCAGCGTCGAGAAGATCGAGCATAAGATCGCTCTAAAGGTTGTTCAGAACGGTCACATCACTCTGAAGGATTGTCGCGTGCCGGAAGCAAATCGACTTCAGGCCGGCAACTCATTCCGCGACACCGCTCGCGTGCTGCGCATGACGCGCTTTATGGTGGGTTGGATGGCGACGGGCTGTCAGATGGGAGCTTACGAAAACGCGCTGCTCTATTCCCAGCAACGGCAGCAATTCGGAAAGCCGATCGGCTCCTTTCAACTGATTCAGGACCTCCTCGCCAAGATGCTCGCCAACATAACTGCCTCCCAGTGCATGCTGCTTCGGCTGGCAGACCTGGACGATGAAGGCAAGCTGACGGATCAACACGCGGCGCTTTCCAAGGGATTCTGCACCGCCCGAACTCGCGAAACGGTCGCTTGGGCGCGCGAAGTGTTTGGCGGCAACGGAATTGTAGCCGATTACAACGTCGCCCGTTTCTTTGCGGATTCCGAAGCGCTGTACTCCTACGAAGGTACATACCAGATGCAAAATCTGATCGTCGGCAAAGCCGTAACGGGCTTCAGCGCGTTCGTCTAAACACCTGGACGAAAGCTAAGTGCTTCGCGTGAAAAAGGAAAACAATGTCCACTACTATGTCTAAACCCAGAGGCGCTCACTCGACGCCCAAACCCACTTCGGGCCGGCTGTTCTTTTTGAATCTTTCGGGCGGCCGCATTCTTTCCTCGAACCCTGACGGCTCCGATTTGAAAACGATTCTTACGGAAGGCCGAAGACTTCCTGACGGCCTGGTTGTGGACGTCGAGGCCGGTCATCTCTACTGGACCAATATGGGCAATCCCAGTGCGAATGATGGTTCCATTGAACGCTCCGATCTCGATGGAAAGAATCTGACGGCCATCGTTCCCACGGGTGGCACGCATACTCCCAAGCAGCTTCAACTCGACAAAGTGAACGGAAAGCTCTACTGGTCGGATCGCGAGGGCATGCGAATCATGCGTGCGAATCTGGATGGGTCCGATATCGAGACGCTCGTTGACACCAGCCAGGGAGATGCCCGCCCAGGCAAGGATGCGAAGAAATGGTGCGTCGGCATCGCTCTCGACGTTATAGGCGGCAAGATCTACTGGACCCAGAAAGGCCCAGATAACGCTGGCTTGGGGCGCATCTTTCGCGCGAACCTGGAAATTCCGAAAAGCCAAACGCCGGCCAATCGTGCGGACATCGAACTTCTCTACAATTGCCTGCCCGAACCGATTGACTTGGACCTCGATCTCGCCAATCGAATGATGTACTGGACAGATCGTGGCGACCCGCCGCGGGGCAACACGGTGAACCGGGCGTCTTTGGATGCAGTCAACGGGAAACGCAACGATCCGGAGATTGTCTTCACTTCCCTGATGGAAGGCATCGGCCTCGCACTCGATCTGAAAAACAGGCGGATGTTCATGACGGACCTTGCGGGTTCGGTTTATAGCGCGAATCTCGATGGCACGAACAAGAAGACTCTGTTCTTCGCCCAAGGGAACCTGTCGGGCATTGCGTACGCCGAACTTCCTGTGACATCCGGCGACGGAGACTAAAAACGTGAGCAAACGAAAAACCATGACCACGGCCGCCGGCGCTCCGGTCGGCGATAACCAGAACTCCCTCACCGCCGGTCCTCGCGGGCCAGTCCTAATGCAGGACCTACTGTTGATCGAAAAGATGGCGCACTTCAACCGGGAACGCATTCCGGAACGAGTGGTCCATGCCAAAGGGTCCGGCGCACACGGATTTTTCGAGGTCACCGGCGATATCACGAAGTGGACCAAAGCCAAGATCTTCGAGCGCCCAGGCAAGAAAACCGAGGTCTTCGTCCGTTTCTCCACTGTCGGCGGTGAAAAGGGCTCTGGCGACACCGAACGCGATCCCCGCGGCTTCGCAGTGAAGTTCTACACCGAAGAGGGCAACTGGGACATGGTGGGAAACAACACTCCGGTTTTCTTCGTCCGGGACGCTCTCAAATTCTCGGATTTCATCCACACGCAGAAGCGCGACCCACACACCAACCTCAAGTCGCCCACCATGATGTGGGATTTCTGGAGTCTGTCGCCGGAATCTCTACATCAGGTGACGATTCTTTTCTCCGACCGAGGGACCCCGCGTGGCTACCGGCACATGAACGGCTACTCGAGCCACACGTTTTCGCTGATCAATGTGGAAGGGCGGCGAGTATGGTGCAAGTGGCATTTCAAAACGATGCAAGGCATTCAAAACTTCCATCGCGAAGAGGCCATCGAGATGGTCGGCAAGGATCCAGACTTCGCCCAGCGCGATCTGCTCGACGCCCTTGAACGCGGCCAGTCCCCAAGATGGCGTGTTTGCGTTCAGATCATGGATGAGGACGAGGCGTCCACATTTCGCTACAACCCGTTCGATCTCACCAAGATTTGGCCGCAGAGGGAGTTTCCACGGCACGAAGTCGGCATCATGACCCTTACGCGAGGTCCGGAGAACTACTTCGCCGAGGTGGAACAGGCGGCCTTTGCACCTGCGAACATCGTGCCCGGAATGGGTTACTCGCCAGATAAGATGCTGCAGGCCCGCATTCTGTCCTATCCGGACGCGCATCGGCACCGCATGGGCGTGAACTACGATCTACTGGCGGTCAACAAACCCAAATGTCCCGTTCACACCTATCATCGCGACGGGCACATTCGCTTCGACGAGAACGGTGGCCGAGCCCCAAACTATGAGCCCAACAGCTTTGGCGGTCCCACCGAAGATCCACTGTATCGCGACCTCTCTTGGGACATTGGGAGTTATCCAGTCGAACGCTACGATCATCGACAAGGCAATGACGATTTCACCCAAGCCGGCGATCTCTTCCGGCTGCTTGCTCCCGACGCCCAGGATAGGCTCATCCACAACATTGTGATGAGCATCAAGGACGTTCCTCGGGAAATTCAGATTCGTCAGATCCAGCATTTTCTGAAAGCGGATGAAAGATACGGACGCGGAATTGCCGATGGCCTCGGCTATGAGGGCAAGGCAATCCTGGAACTTGAGGTTTTGGCTGGCGCTCCGAAGTGAGCGCTCCGAAGTGAAGCTGGCCTTCGCTTCTTGTCAGCAACAAACATTCGGAATAAGGAGCTTTATGAGTCAATCGACCCTGGCAGGACTGTCACTTGAAACTGTCATCTATGAGAGGAAGGGCGCCATCGCCTATGTGACTGTGAATCGCCCCAAAGTTCTCAACGCCCTGAATCATCGAACGTGGGCCGACTTGGGTACAGCTTTTGAAGAAGCGCGGGCTGACACCGAGGTGCGCGGCGCCATTCTGACAGGTTCCGGCGACAAGGCCTTCATCGCGGGAGCGGACATCAGCGAGCTCGCCCAGGTCACTGCGGTCGAAGCAGAACGATCAAGCACTTTCGGACAAGGCGTCCTGAATCTCATTGAGAATCTCGGCAAGCCGGTGATTGCTGCAGTTAACGGCTTCGCGCTTGGCGGTGGCTGCGAAACCGCCATGGCTTGCACCATCAGAATCGCCGCAGAAAACGCAAAGTTCGGCCAGCCCGAAGTGAAGTTGGGCCTGCTTCCAGGTGGTGGCGGCACGCAGCGCTTGCCCAGGCTGGTGGGCAAAGGCCGGGCTCTTCAGCTCATTCTCTCTGGAGAGATGATTAATGCCGCCGAAGCTTATCGCATTGGCCTGGTCAACGAAGTCGTCCCGGTTGCGGATCTCATCGCGCGTGCCGAAGCGATTTTGAAACACATTTTGGCCAACGCCCCGATCGCCGTTCAGTACTCGCTGGAGGCGGTCCACAAAGGATTGGAAACGAGCCAGGATGAGGGTTTTGCGCTCGAGGCTTCGTTCTTTGGTATCTGTGCCGCAACCGAAGACAAGAAGGAAGGAACGTCGGCATTCCTCGAAAAGCGTGCAGCGCAATTCCAGGGACGTTGAAGCGTGAACTCCAAGGAGATACTCATGACAACGGAAAACATCTTTTCGGGACTGAAGGTCGTGGACCTGTCGAGTTTCATCGCGGGGCCCGCCGCCGCCGTGATCTTGTCCGACTATGGCGCGGACGTAATCAAGGTTGAACCTCCCAGCGGTGACACATGGCGAATTGGTTACAAGCTTCCGCCTCAGCCGCGATCCCACGACAACTACCCGTGGCATCTGAACAATCGCAATAAGCGGGGCGTGGCCCTCGATCTGAAGTCTCCACACTCGGCGGAGATCCTGGAACGGCTCGTCAAGTGGGCGGACGTGCTCATCGTCAACACGCCGCATCCGGCGCGCAAGAAGCTGAAGCTGGAGTACGAGGACGTTTCCCAGTGGAATCCTCGCCTGGTTTATGCGGACCTCACTGGTTACGGCGAAAAAGGACCCGACGCCAGCCTTCCTGGATTCGATATCACGGCTTATTGGGCCAGATCCGGCTTGCTCTCGCTGACCCGCGACGCCGGGCGCTCCACCCACTCTCCCTCCATCGGGCAGTGGAGACCACGCAACGGCGGTTACTCTGTTTTCCGCGATTGTGACGGCTCTCTACCGGCGCGAGCGCACTGGAAAGGGTTCGTACGTCACAACGTCGTTGCTTGCTGCGGGAGTCTGGTCCTGCGGCGTCTACGTTCAGGCCGCGCTTTGCGACGCCACGTTCTTCCCACTACACGATCGGATAAAGCCACCGAATGCACTCATCAATATGTATCAATCTTCGGACGATAACTGGTTCGTGCTTGCCCTCACTCCGGATAGGTGGACGGCTCTGGCGAATGGAATTGGCCACCCGGAGTTGCTGACAGATCCGCGCTTCGCCGATCCGTCAAAGCTGGCAGCGAATTCGGCTGAACTCACGGTCATTCTCGATGAGGTATTCCGCTCGCGACCGATCCCGCACTGGCAGGAAGTTTTCGATCAGGGTCACCTGACATACGGCATCGTTCACGCACCGAGCGAAGTCGTGAAAGATCCCCAGCTTCAGGCGAATGGAATCGTTGTGCCGATCGAGGGCGCCGGAGCGAATCTGAAGCTCACGGTCAGCAGTCCGATCCAGGTACACGATGTCGCTAAAGTGCCTGCCAGGCGCGCTCCGGAAATTGGGGAGCACAACGAAGAGGTGCTAAAAGAACTTGGCTTCACCGGTGACGAAATCGATGCCTTACGCGAGAGCGGCGCCATTCCACATGTTTCGCCAGAGCCGGCAGCCCCCGCCGGCGTGCGATAGCAGGTTGAAAGCGTTTCTATGAAACGCATCTCTGAGAATTTTCGGCGCGTGGCGTCCACCGTGCTGCCAACCAAGTGGGGAGCGTTTCAGATGATTGGCTTTGAACGCTCCCCAAACGGCAGAGGATACGCCGAGACCGCGATCGCTCTCTTGCTAGGCAACGGGGCACATGGGGCTCCGCTCCTACGTATCCATTCGCAGTGCTTCACTGGCGACGTGCTCAGATCCCTTCGCTGCGACTGCGGAGATCAATTGGAACTGGCCATGCGAACCATCTCCGCGGAAGGGTGCGGTGTGTTGATTTATGAGCATCAAGAGGGGCGTGGTATCGGACTGATGGCGAAACTTCAGGCCTATGCTCTTCAGGACACCGGACTCGACACCATAACGGCGAATCATGTGCTTGGCTTCGAGGCCGACTGCCGGGATTTCAGTTTGCCGGTCGCGATCCTGAATGATCTTGGAATCCGGCGCGTTCGGCTTCTTTCAAATAATCCCGATAAACGGCGCGCGTTGGTGCACGGAGGCATTGAGGTTGTTGAGCAGATCCCGTGCGAGATTCAGCCAAATCCTCACGCACTGACGTACTTGCGAATCAAGAAAGAGAGGGCTCTGCGCAGGAATCTGTGGAGGCCCGCATTTTAGGCTGCTTTCCTGAAGACAACAAATTCGGTCTTGGTGGCCGCCATCCGTTGCGCTTTCAGCAGGAGGTAACGGCGGTTCTTATAGCCCCGGCCGCGCCGTAGCAGGCTCTTGATGTTCCCGTTCACCGATTCCACGACTCCCATCGGCACTTTGGTGCGGCAGTAGTTCAGAATCCCTTCCAGGTGATCGACCAACATCTGGGCCAGCTTTTCAAACGGTTTCAACCTTTGCCAGCGCAACTGATCCATCCAGTTGTGCAGATACCGCATCATGGCGCCTTCGTAGCGATAGGTCCAGAGACGGTCCAAGCTTTCCTTTAACAGATACGCCTTCAGGACCCGCCGGTTGAGCGCGAACAGCTTGTTCAACTGCTGTTTCTTGCCGGTCTCCAGGTTGACCCATCGGCTCAGCAATAGCCAACGCTTGCCCCTCACCACATTCCTCATCCGTCCACCCTTGCGGAAGAACTCCGCCCTTCGCACTTCATCCACCGCCTTGTTGGCGTGTTGCATGATGTGGAACTTGTCATAGATGATCTGGCAGTTGGGCGCCCATTGCTCGATGCTCAACCGATAGGGCTTCCACATATCCAAACAGGCCGCCTGAATCCCGCGCCGCTGCTGGGCGCTGAGCTCGGTCTGAAAGAATCCATCCAAGGTCTCCTTCTTCCTTTCCTGGCCGAACCACAAGGGTTCGCCGGTTTCCAGGTTGCACACCACGCTGAGAAACTTCTGTTTCTTTCCCAGATAGATTTCATCGACGCCCATCTGACGTAAAGCGGGTTTCCTTCGCGCCGCATTCCACCGCTCCAGATATCTCAGATCGATCGCCCGCACGGTGCTGGCGGGCAACCCGAACTGGCGTGCCACCTGTCTGGCCGAGGCCATTTCGCATGCTAATCCTACGGCGTCTTCAAACCTCTTAGAAAATGGCGCCTTGCTCGGCAGCAGTGGCACCTTCTCGCGCTTCACACCGCAGTCCGGGCACTTCACCCGGTAAATCTCGATGAACACCGTCGCCGTAAACGCGCTCCAGGGAAGATCCCGCACCGCCCGCTCGCTGGTGTCGTACAGTTCGCTGAACTTCCGGCCGCAACCGGAGCACTCGATCTTTCGATTTCCTCGCTTGCGCCGTATCCACAGTTTCAGCGTCTTCGCTTTTTCGTCAATCTCATGTTGATAGACCTGGTATCCCGGCCAAGCCAAGATCCTGGTGAACTCGTTATCCGTCGGCAAACTGCGAGTTTAGCCCAAGTTCAGCAATTCCGGCACTTCCCACGAATTCCTGCGCAGAGCCAAAGAGAGGATGGGTCACACGCTCACGTTGGTGTGAATCAGCACATATGTTTAGCGAATTGTCCGAATACTTAGAGGCTCCTGAGTATGTTGCTCATAGAGACACGCGTGACGAATCACCTCTTTTCGCCTCGATTGAGACTGCGATCGAAGAACTCAAAGCCGGGCGGATGGTGGTGATTGTTGACGACGAGGACCGCGAAAACGAGGGCGACCTCGCGATGGCTGCAGAGATGATCACACCAGAAGCCGTCAACTTTATGGCGACTCACGCACGGGGCCTGATCTGTTTAACCATTACCGGCGAGAGAGCCGATGAATTGGAGTTGCCCCCCATGACGCCGTGCAACACATCTCCGTGCGGCACTGCTTTCACCGTTTCAATCGATGCCAGCGGGCGCGGTGTGACGACGGGTATTTCGGCCCATGATCGCGCCCAAACGATCCTGGCAGCTATAGACCCGAGCTCACGTCCCGAAGATTTGGGGCGTCCAGGCCACGTCTTCCCGCTTCGCGCGCGCACCGGCGGAGTTTTGGAACGTCGTGGCCAGACGGAAGCAAGCGTCGACCTGGCCCGCCTCGCAGGACTAAATCCCGCAGGAGTGATCTGCGAAATTATGAACGACGACGGCAGTATGGCGCGGCTCCATGACCTCAGGCATTTCTGTATCAAATACGGTCTGAAGATGATCACCGTCGCAGAGCTGGCACTGTATCGATTGGAATCAGAATCGGGAAAGTTCTGGGAACAGCTGGGATGGTAAAGACATGATCTACATCCATTCCGTGGGCCGCGCCGCCCGATATTACCCGGAGAGGCCAGCGCTTCGCGTGGGCGAGGAACTACTCACTTTTCGGGAGCTCGACCGGCGCATCCAGAGCCTGGCCGCTGCGCTCAGCCGGCGCGGGTTGCGACCTGGCGACCGGCTCGCGCTGCTTCTTCCCAATGGACACGAGTACATCGAGCTGGTCTATGCGTGCAGTTGGCTGGGCGTGATTGTTGTTCCGATCAATACGCGGCTTTCAACTGTTGAGATCGATCATGTACTTGCCGACTCACTTCCGCGTGGGCTGATACGGCATTCCTCCTTCCCGGCTCCCAGAGCGCACATTTCGTGGCAACTGGTGCTCGACCAGGAACCTCTTGAGACGCAAGATGATTCCTGTCCCGAGCCATCCTACGAACCCGAAGCGCCCTTAGCCCTGATCTACACCAGCGGCACGACGGGCCGGCCGAAGGGTGTCGTTATAACGCACTCCAACATCCTGGAGAATGTTCACCATTTCAATTACTGGATGCCCTATCGGGAGGGCGGCGTCTATCTCCATGCTGCGCCCATCTTCCATATCGCTGATTTTCCCGCAATGTTCGCCGCACCCGCGTTCGGCGCGTGCCAGGTCGCGGTGCCGCGTTTCGCCGCGTCAAGTTTTTGCGCCGCAGTCCAGAAGGAGAGGATCAACTACACGGTTTTAGTTCCGACCATGATCAACCTGTTAACGCAGTTCGCGGATGTCAGGAGCTATGACTTGAGTTCTCTTGAGGTGCTGGCTTATGGGGGATCTCCAATGGCGCGTGAGCTGATTCGCCGGACCCGAGAGCTTCTACCACACGTTGAGTTGGTCCAAGTCTACGGACTCAGTGAAACGGGATTTCTCACTGGCCTGCAGGACCACGAGCACACAATCGACAGGCTCGTGTCTTGCGGGCGGCCGTGTCCCGGTATCGACTTGCAGGTTGTTGACGAAACTGGCAAGCAGGTAGAAACCGGTCAGCGCGGTGAACTGGTGGCGCGTGGCGCGAACGTGATGCGCGGATACTGGAACGATCACGAGGACACCGAAGCCGCTTCCCGAAATGGCTTCTTTCGCACTGGAGACATCGGCTATCAGGACGCCGACGGTTATTTCTTCATCCTGGATCGGTTGAAGGACATGATCGTCACCGGCGGCGAAAACGTTTACTCCGGCGAGGTGGAGGCTGTCATTTTCCGGCATCCAGCCGTGCGCGAGGTAGCGGTTTTTGGCATCCCTGATCCTCAGTGGGGAGAGCTCGTTGCCGCCAGTGTTGTCCTGAAGCCTGGAATGAGCCTCACTGAAGAGGCGCTGGTCCTCCACTGCCGCCAGAGCCTGGCGAACTACAAAGTTCCCCGCCATGTTGAGTTCTCAGGCGCGGACCTACCGAAAAATGGCTCGGGAAAAATACTGAAGCGGCTCTTACGCGAACGTTTCTGGATCGGTGCCGAGCACGCTGTTTGAACACCTCCGTCGCGCTGTCCCCACCGGCTGCCGCTCCGCGCCGGACCTGCAGCGAGTGTCAGCAATGTCGACTTTTCGCCGATTGTCGAATCAGCTACCCCTTCATTTCGCACTACGAGAAGTCCGCTTCGAGCGAGGGTCCGCTAGTTAGGGCACTGCGTTTGACTCCGGCCATGGCATCGTAATCGTATGGCACTTCGGCTGCTTACACCGAAGCATGATGTCAACAATCTCTCTCTCCCGCCCGACGCGCCGCGCGATCACTACCTTAGTGGCCCTGGCTTGCTACGGCGCCTGCCTGTCCGCCCAGCAACCCAGCGCAGGCAGTATCCCGGAACTGACCACTCCGCTGCACGTCACTCATGTTTTGGGCTTCGAAGGAATTCCCGATAACGCAAATGGAGACCTGTCGATCAACGGTAACGTTTTGCGATTTCAGAAAGCGGATGGCGCCGGCGCTCAAATCATGATCAGTTCTATCCGGGACGTCGTCCTGGGTGAACAAGACAAGGAGGTGGGCGGAACACCGCTGGCCTTGGGGAGAGCTGCGACACCCTACGGCGGGGGCCGCCTGATCGCTCTCTTTGCCCACAAGAAGTACGACATTGTGACGGTAGAGTATCGCGATGCCGCCGGAGGATTCCATGGCGCGCTATTCCAAATGAACAAGGGTGAAGGCCTGGTACTTCGGCAGGCACTTTTGCCCGGGGGTGCTCACGTCGACCGCCCAAAGGATCAAGCTGTCCCGGCGGCTATCCCGGTGGCAATCGCAGCCTCGCACGATGTTCTGCCAGCCCGGGCGCCGACAGGGCCATGGAGTGTGCAGATTGACCAGGTCGGCCCCGGCGATGTAAATATTGAGCCGGCGTTTAAGATCGCCATCTACGAGAATCTGGTGGATGCGTTACGCAAGACCAAGCAGTTCAAAGAAGTGCTGCGAAGCGGTGACCGTGATATAGATAGCCTACCCAACCTCCTCATTCTGAAAACAACAGTGGAGGAGTTCACCCCCGGTAGCGAGCGGCGCCGAGCCGTCACTACCTTCAGCGGAGCTACGAAATTGCGGGTCCGCAGTCAGCTCTGCACGCGCGATGGCAATGTTGTTCTGGAAACTCTGGTCGGCGGAAATGTCCGTTTCTTTGGAAGCAATCTTCGAGCGACGCACAATCTCGCGCGCAACGTGGCCAATAAGATCCAGCACACCTGGCCCATCGCTGGACCTTCGGCAAGCGAGCAGCATGCATCGCTGACCCACCAATAAAGTTCACTTTTGCTGTCCCTAGGCTTGACGACAACTCAGCAATTGACGAATGCCGCGAACGACAATTTGCTGCGAAGACTGCATAAACCGTAGAAACGCAAGTGCCAAGCCGTGCGGGATATTGGACGCGCGCGTGCCCCTGTGCAGGCCAGGGGGACAAGTGAAAAAGGTAAAACAGTGTCTGATTCTCGCGGCCGGCAACGGAACACGGCTGAAATCCGTATCCGCGGGGCTTCCCAAGCCTCTCGTGCAGTTTCGTGGCAAACCCATCCTCGAACATGTAATTCTCCGGGCGCGGAAGGCCGGCATCGAACAGTTCGTAATTGTTGTCGGGTATCGCTCCGACTTGATTCGTCGCTGGATTGACAATCGGTGGCTCGGCGATGTTTCCGTGAGGCTGGTCGAAAATCCGGATTATCACAAACACAATGGCGTTTCGATCTTAAAGGCTCGCGAGGAGATGGACGAAAGCTTTCTCCTGCTCATGGCGGATCACGTCTTCGAGCCAGAGACGGCCAGGTTGCTGATCAGTCAGCCGCTCTCCAAGGATGAGGTTATTCTCGCCGTGGATCCTAAGATCGACCGCATCTTCGATCTCGAAGACGCAACCAAGGTTCGGCGTCAAGGGGACTTCATTGTGGATATCGGGAAGGAGATCCCCACCTACGACGCGCTCGACACCGGCATGTTCCTGTGCAGCCGGGCGTTGTTCGGCAAGCTCGAGTCATCCATGACGAATGGCAACTGTTCGCTTTCCGATGGCATGCGCCAATTAGCTCGAGAGCGGAGCTTGCGCGCCCTGGAGATCGGCAAGGGCCGCTGGCACGATGTGGATACTCCCGAGGCTCTGGCCCACGCGGAGAGCGTTTTCGATGGGCGTTTCCAACAAGCCGCTTGAGATGATTCGTGTCTAACGCGATAACGCAAGTCCGCCTCCCTCTCCGGATGCTTGCGGGGACATTCGGAGTTCTGCTTCTGGGATTCCTGGTCTGGCGAACCGGTACATCCATGCTCCGCGAGAGCATCGATGCTATCGGGTGGGCACTCATTCTGGTGATTGCTCTCGCGGGAGTTTCACATGTCCTGAAGACTTGGGCATGGCGGATCACGCTACTGGCCGAAAAGCGTCACGTTTCGTTCTCGCGGATGTTCGGTTTGCGGCTGGGATCGGAAGCGGCTGGCCAGCTCGGGTTCCTCGGACAGATGTTTGGAGAAAACCTTCGGGTGTCCCTTCTAAGCTCAACCATACCGCCCGAAAGTAAGATTGCGTCGGTGACGCTGGACCGGGCGTTGTTCGTCCTTAGCGCCACAGTGGCAAGCGCTGTCGGTTTACTTATTGTTCTGTTCGTCTGGCCGTTGCCCCGTACCCTGTCGTTGTACACTGCCCTGGTCGCGTTCATACTCCTGGGCGCAATTCTCACGACGGCGCTGGCTGTGCGAAAACGCTGGCCAGTGTTTTCCGGAACTGCTCAAATCGTTGGCCGTGGCCGGTATTTCGCGGCGTGGATGGATCGCAAGCGCTCGTTGATTTGCTCCGTAGAACACAAGCTGCATAGCTTTTACCACCAGACACCTGGAGCGTTCTGGGGCTGTCTCTCGTTGAATCTGGTATGCCAGGTTGCGGCGATATTGGAAGTCTATCTGATCTTGCTCCTGGTCGGCGCCAAGATCGGCATCCTGGCCTCACTTGCCATCGAAGGTCTCACGAAGTTGGTCAATTTGCTGGGAGTCTTCAATCCCGGAAATCTCGGAACGTATGAAGGCGGAAACATGCTCATTGGAAGAATCTTCGGCTTCAGTGGAGTTATTGGTCTCAGTCTGGGGCTCACTCGACGAGTTCGAGCCATCTTCTGGGCGGCCGTCGGGAGCGTCTGCTTAATCATCTTGTCGAAATCGAGAAAACAACGTTCTCCCGAGACTCAAATAAAGGCCGGTCGATCGCACGTCGCAATCATTCTCGCTGACCACCTGCCGTGTTACGACAGCGCTGGTTCGCGACTTCCCCGGGTCGGCACTCTTCCCGTTTTGCTCCGCGCTATTCTGGGAGCCCAAAAAGCAGGCGCAGCACGAATCGTAGTGGTGCTAAATCCCGCCACAAGGTCAGTGGTGGTTCGTGATTTGCAGAGCACCGGGCGGCTGCCCCAAGCCATCGAATGGTATGAACTCGAAGCCCAAGCGAGTTCTCTTTCTGCGTTATTAGGGCAACTCATTGGCGAAGAGCAACGCGTGGTGTTAATAGCCGGCGACGGGACTTATCATCCTGCGCTACATAGGCGCGCAGCAGAGTGGAACGGAGAAAGCGATGCTTGGGCGCCTATGACCGGCACCAGGCTTGTCGGGATCTACGCACTTTGCCATAACCTGACAATGGATCTGCCGAAACAGGCACCATCCAGCATCCAGACCCTCGAAGAACTGCATGCCTGGCTCACATCGACTCATTCCGTCGAGTGCGAGCTAGTGAAAGAGGACGAGTGGCAACACGTTCGTACTCCACAAGAGCGACTGGTGGCGGAACGGAAACTGAATCGCTGGCTCGTCAAACCAACAGATGGAATCTTTGCAAGAATGAATCGCCGAGTTTCGATCCCGATCAGCCGCCAGATCATCCGGTTTCCGATCACACCCAATATGGTCAGTCTGTTTACTCTGGGCGTCAGCTTCACTGCCGGTTTGTTCTTCGCATTCGGGGGCTATTGGAATATGCTGCTTGGTGCGGTCCTCTCTCTGTTTGCAAGCATTCTCGATGGATGCGACGGTGAAGTCGCCCGCTTGAAACTCCAAGAATCGGATTTCGGCTGCTGGCTGGAGACGATCTGCGACTACCTTTATTATCTGTTTATCTTTGTTGGGATGACGATAGGTTTGGTGAGGACATCCCCCACGGGAAGCTATCTGGTATGGGGCGGGTTACTTCTCTTTGGGGCGGTCGTCAGTTTTGTTGTCACAGGACTTCAGCGCCATCGGTTGGCGGCGGGACGCCCCGAACAGTTGTTGCAAATCTGGCAGACGCGGGCAGCCAGTCAACGATCTAACCCGTTCTTGTATCTCAGCCGGCATACCGAATTCATCATCCGGCGCTGCTTTTTGCCTTACGTGTTTTTGTTTTTCGCTCTTTTCAACATAATGAACGTCGCGTTCATTCTCGCCGCGCTCGGGGCCAACATGGTTTGGCTCGTAGCGCTTTACTCTCACCGCACGTTTTCCGTCGGTAGAGCACACCCACCAGTTTCCGCCTAGCTCGGTGACGACGAGAACTCGCCAATTGACGCCCCCCCGAAGCTCTGAAAGTCCGCCGGGATGCTTCCAAACCTCAAGAAACACAGGCATTAAGCTGCAGAAGAATTGGACGCGAGAGTGCCTTATACAGGGTGCAGCCGAAAGAGGGGCTGAATCCTATGACGAACGAGCTGATCGCATCCGAAAAACACCTGCACGAAGCGAGCGTGACGGAGACCTTCCTTGAGGATCCGAACGAGGATTCGTTCGGGGAACTGTTCACGATCTTCACGCCGCAACTGGTTGCCTTTTTTCGGGCGCGCGGTTGCGAACTGGCCCTGGCGGAAGACCTCGCCCAAGAAGTAATGCTGACGGTTTACTCCAAGGCCACGCAACTTCGCGACCGCACCTTGTTTCGCGCGTGGCTATTCAAGGTCGCCCGCAATGCCCTTTGCCGGCATTACTGCAAGCAGGCGCGGGAGGTGGAAACCATCGACTTGGCAGACGTCGCCGATCGTTTGACCGCCCCCAGGCGCACGCC
Organism: Bryobacterales bacterium; assembly: GCA_963713415.1. GTDB lineage: Bacteria > Acidobacteriota > Terriglobia > Bryobacterales > Bryobacteraceae > Palsa-89. The sequence continues at coordinate 36,333 of CAVQLV010000007.1, forward strand.
CGCCGCAACTCCAGCATTCGAATTCATGCATTGGATGGCCTTCTTGGATTCGCGTGAGCAAGAGGTCATGAGGTTGCGCTTCATCGAAGAGTGGGAATACCACGAGATCGCTGCCGCACAGGCGACCCCAATCGGCACCGTTCAGTGGCGGGTCTTCAACGCAAAGAAAAAGCTGGCGCCCTATTTGAAAACACGACGCAACTATACACGCAATGCGGCCTGAAAGTGCCAGAAGGAGATTTAAAATGCCCAGACTGACATTACTCGATCCCAGCAAGACGGGAAGACAAGCGGAGCACCTGGAGGATCAACTCCGGCACTTCGTCGTTGGACAAGACTCCGCAATTCACGAGATCGTAAGGTCTTACCAGACTCACTTGGCAGGATTGTCCCCTGTCGGTCGGCCTATCGGAAACTTTCTATTCCTTGGGCCCACTGGCTCCGGAAAGACTCGCATCGTAGAGGCAACCGCCGAGTGCCTGTTAAAGAATTCCCGAGCGGTGATCAAGATCGACTGCGCGGAATTCCAACACAGCCATGAGATCGCTAAATTGATCGGGTCGCCTCCCGGATACCTGGGACACCGCGAAACGCATGCCCTTTTGTCACAAGAAGTGCTCAATCAGCACCACACGGACAAGATCAAGGTAAGCTTTGTCCTATTCGATGAAATCGAGAAAGCATCCGACGCTCTGTGGAATCTTCTTCTGGGAATCCTGGACAAAGGCATTTTGACGCTGGGCGACAACCGCAAAGTCGATTTCTCCGCGACCATGGTTTTCTTGACTAGCAATCTCGGCGCGAGCGAAATGAGCGCCCTGCTTAGTCCGCGGCTTGGGTTCCAGGCTCCTTCCAGCGAGAACTCTGTTTGCGATGGGAAACTTGCCGACCGGATGTCGCGCACCGGTATCGCTGCCGCTCGCCGGAAGTTCACGCCGGAGTTCATCAACCGTCTGGACAAGATTGTTGTCTTCAAATCTCTGGGCAAGGAGGAACTGCGACGCATAGTTGACATTGAGCTCGAGATGGTGCAACAGCGAATCCAAGCGGCAGCCGTCGGCAAGCCGTTCATGGTACATGTCACGGGTAGCGCCAGGGAGTTTTTGCTGATCGAAGGCACCGACTTTACGTACGGCGCGCGCCCCCTCAAGCGAGCCATCGAGCAACTGCTCGTACAACCTCTCTCGAATCTAATGGCCACTGGGCAGATCGACCGCGGCGATCGCATCCGCGTGACTCACAGCGACGGCGCGCCATTCTTGACGTTTTGCCGCGATGGTGGCGCGTTCGAAGCACGTGAAGTTGCTGGCCGTGTTGCAGCGTAGTGCTGTGCCCGACCCGACGACAGTCCCATGAAGCAGCAATTACGACTGACAATCCGCTACTTGGTGTTAGTTAGCACGACTTGTGCTGCTTCCTTCTCGCAAGTCGCCGCAGCTGGCAGCATTGCAGGTACCGTCTATACGGTGGAATCCGATGGGGCGCGATCCGCAGTGGCTGGCGCGCTCGTCAGACTTGTCGGACCCTCATTCTCCCAAGAGACTGTTACTAGCGATCAAGGTCGGTACAGTTTCGGTGCGCTGGATCCGAATACCTACGAGATCAATGTGACGGCTCCGGGCCTAACCGGTTCCAAGACTGTCCTGCTCGCCAACAGTGAGACCCTCGACATTCCAATCGAGTTGACGCTCAAAACCGTAAATGAATCCGTAACGGTGACTGGCAGCGACGAGCCTTCGTTATCAACCGATTCGTCCGATCAGTCGGTCCTAGACCGATCCACGGTTTTGAATGCGCCGAACCAGCATGACCGCGTCGACGCGCTCCTTCCCCTGATTCCGGGTGTGGTCCGCGGTCCGGACGGCCTGATCAACATGAAAGGCGCCCGTTCATCACAAGGCGGATTTCTCGTCAATAGTGCCAACGTTACCGATCCAGTGACCGGCAACACAACTATGGACCTCCCGATCGACATTGTCGAGTCGGTGAAGGTGATCCCAAATCCGTATGATCCCGAGTACGGCAGGCTGACCGGCGCGGTGTCGAGCGTGGAGACTGTTACCGGAAACTTTGACACTTTCCACGCATCCGTACAGAACCTTTTCGTGCGGCCTCGGCAACGTGACGGGGACTTTATAGGCATTGAATCGGCCACACCGCGAATGACCCTCACGGGCCCTATCGTGAAGAAGAAGGTCGCCTTCACACAATCCTTTGAATACCGCTTCATCCGGACCCCGGTGTCGAGCCTTCCGCAGCTCCAGCGCGATACGAAATTGGAGGGGTTCAATTCCTACAGCCAGGTTGATGTCATGCTGAGCGAACGGCAGTCATTGACAGCCTCGTTTGTATTGTATCCGCAGAAGCTCAACTACCTCGGGTTGAATACGTTCAATCCACAGGCATCCACCCCGGATCTTCACCAGCGGGGCTACATGGGATCCATCCAACACCGTTACACTGCAGGCGCGAACGCCCTGCTCGTTTCACAATTCAGCTATAAGAACTTCGATGCCGATGTCACTGCAAACAGCCACGCTCCCTACGACCTCTTGATCGAGACGACCACCGGCGGCTTCTTTGATCGCCAGCGCCGCGATAGCTATCGCACTGAGTGGCAGGAAACATATCAGTTCGGACTGCGTGGCGCGCTAGGTTCCCACCAATTCAAGATTGGCACCGACGTCGCGCACAGTGACTACGACGGGCGCATACAGCTTCTGCCGGTCTCCATCATTGGAGTCTCACAGCTTCCTGTCGAAGATATCAGTTTTGGACCCACCTCCCGCTTTAATATCGAACAGAACGAAGTGGCATGGTTCCTGGCGGATAAGTGGACTCCGTTCTCGCGCCTGACGCTGGATTTCGGGCTGAGGTTCGATCGGGATTCGGTGACGCGCTCAACTAATTCGGCACCGCGCGCCGGGTTCGCACTCATGCTGACCAGGGACGCAAAAACGCTCATCAAGGGCGGTGCCGGTCTGTTCTATGATCGCGTGCCGCTCAATGTTGCCTCTTTTCCGCTTCTGCCCGACCGCACGATTGAGGTGTTCGATCCGGCCGGAGGGGTTCTTTCCTCTGTGACGTACATGAATGGATTTGCTGGGGGTCTGCGCAATCCACGCAGTACGGGCTGGAACGTAGAATTTGACCGCCAGGTGACCTCCGCTCTTCTCGTCCGCGCGGGATTCCAGGGGCGGAACACGACTCGGGACTTTGTGCTTACGCCTGAATCGAGCATTGGTACGCTTTCGCTCGCCAATGGCGGCCGCTCCTTGTACCGAGAGTTTCAAATTACCGGCCAGTACAAAATCCCCCGAGCGACACTGAATGCCTCCTATGTACGGTCGAAGGCATACGGCGACCTGAATGATTTCAATCAGTTCTTCGGAAACGACGCCGTAGCAGTGATTCAACCGGACGAGCGTGGGCGGCTTCCCTTCGATGCGCCAAATCGTTTTCTGGCCTGGGGCCAATGGGAGGCGCCCTTTAAGCTGAGGATCGCGCCGGTTCTGGATATCCACACCGGATTTCCATATTCCGTCGTCGATCAGGAACGCGAGTTCATCGGCCCTCGTGACTCAACACGATTCCCTCGATTCGCTTCCTTTGATCTTCAGATGACGAGGCCAATCTCGATCCCGCTTCCACGCGAAAGATTCAAGGCGCGGGTCGGATTCAGCGTCTTCAATTTATTCAACCGGTTCAATCCCCGCGATGTCCAGAGCGATCTTGACAGCGACCGGTTCGGAGCGCTTTTCAACGGTGTAGGCCGGATCTTTCGGGGGAAATTCATCCTGGAGTTTTAGCGATGGTGCGTGTCTCTCTTCTTCTATTTTCAGCAATCGCGACGGCAGTCGACGGCTCGGCCGGCCAGCTTCCAACCGCAGACGAGGTCGTCGCCAGGATGATGGCACGCGATAACGAACGCCAGGCCACCTTCCATGGCTATACCGCTTATCGACGCTACATGCTTGACAACCAGCGCTTCCACAAGCGGGCCGAAATGGTTGTACGGATTATCTGCCTGCAAAACGGTTCGAAACAGTTCGAGACTATTTCCGCAACGGGCTGGGGCGGTGCGCGGAAGCATGTGTTCTCCAAGCTGCTGGAAGCGGAAGCCGAGGCATCTCAGCCGGGCCTTCGCGGGCGGTCGCGCATTACTCCTGAGAACTACACATTCGAAATGGAAGGCGCTGAGACCCTCGATGGAAGACCCGTCTATGTGATGACGATTGCGCCGAAGACGCCGAACAAATATCTGATGCGGAGCCGAATCTGGGTAGACGCCGACGATTATGCAATCGTGCGCATCGAAGGGCAGCCCGCCAGGAATCCTTCTTTCTGGATCAAGAGCGTTCGGTTCGTCCATAAGTATGAGAAAGCCGGATCCTTCTGGCTTCCCGTTTCCGACCGTTCCGAGACCGAAGCACGAATCTTTGGAAGCACTGAGGTAACCATCGAGTATTTCGACTACAACCTCGATACTTCTTCCCTTTCAGCCACGGCGGAGCCCGTCCGGAAGGAGCTCCCGTGATCCGGATCTTTGAGATTCAGACATGAAGGATGTTCTCACGGGCAGCTTTGCTCCACGCGACTATGACCGCCGACCGCTTCAGAGAATGCGCGTGGTCAACTGGAATATCGAGCGTGGGTTGCAGCTGCCGGCGATCCTCGACTTCCTCGAGTCGCAAAATGCCGATCTCCTCATCTTGCAAGAGGTGGACTTGAACGCACGACGAACCGGACGCCTCAATGTCGCGGAGGAAATTGCGCGGCGGCTGCAAATGAACTACGTATTCGGACGCGAATTTGAGGAGTTGACGCAAGGTTCGCGAACGTCCCCTGCTTACCACGGCCAAACTACCTTGTCGCGATGCCGTCTAATGAATCCACGGGTGATCCGATTTCGACGCCAATCAACCTTCTGGCGACCCAGATGGTTTCTGCCGCGTACAGAGCCATTTCAGGAGCGAATCGGCGGACGCATCGCCTTGGTAACAGACATTGCACATGGCGACAAACGACTCACTGTCTACAATCTTCACTTAGAAAGCCGCGGAAACAGCGATCTTCGGCAGGCGCAATTGGAAGAAGTTCTACTGGATGCCGCTAAATTCGCGCCTCAGTCGCCAGTCCTCGTGGCTGGCGATCTTAATTTTGATGCTTCGAGCGCTCTTCGGGCCGGCGCAATTCAGCGCCTTGATTTCCGGAGTGCCATCAAGCGTCCTTCCCCTCACACAACACCTGCACGCTGGTGGTTCCCACGTCCGCGATCCATCGACTGGGCTTTTCTATCCGGCTCGATCGAAGCCGACCGAGGGCTTGTACACGGTGACATCCATGCTTCCGATCACTATCCCATCTCGTTCACCATCACGTTCTCCTGACGATCAGGAGTCGGCTCGGCCGCACTCTCCCCGCGCCCTGTCGTTGGGGCCGAAGGCGCGCCCGTATCACAGAAATACGTGGGCACAAACGGTTCAAATGGGAATCGCGCGTGTTGGCTTCTGGTGGTGCGACCGTATGCATAACGCGCCCATGTGGCCCATTCGCGGCCAATATGAATGCCGCACATGCGGCCGCCGCCACAGTGTGCCGTGGAACAACCGACCCGACGCACGTCAGGCGATGGCAAGCGTGAGGAGTATCTTACCAACCAATCAGAAGACGCTCCCAGTGGGAGCGCTACAGGTGATAGAGCATTAGATACACCACCACGCCGGTGACGCTGACGTACAGCCAAATGGGCAGAGTCCAGCGGGCGAGTCGGCGGTGGGAGTTCGGGCGAGCGGTGAGGCCTCGCCGGAGCGTCAGTATCGCGAGTACGGGCACCGCGGCGGCAAGCGTCGTGTGGGTGGCTAGGATGCCCAGGTAAACAATCCGAATGGCGCCTTTCATGCGGAATGGCACCGAACCAACTTGCGCGTGATAGACCAGATAGCAGACGAGGAACGTGCAGCACACGAAAAACGCGCTAATCATAACCCTACGGTGTTCCTGGACACGCTTGCGCCGGATAAGAATGTAGCCCCAGATGAGAAGAGCGGCTGCAGTAGCGTTTAACAAGGCATTGATCGTCGGGAGGACGTGCGTCATAATTGTTCGACCTTCATCAGATACCCCTGTGGCAGGATTCGATAGCTAGAGGCCAGGCGTGCGCCCGACTGCCTGCCTCGAGTTCCGCCCTGGAGAGTAAATATCCTAAGCTCGCCTGAAGATACTCCGCCTTTGCCTTGTACGTTGCGGCAGTAGCTTGTCGGCGTTCCGAGACCAACACCTCGCCTTGGGTCACCTGGTTCTGAGCCAATCGCTCGCTCTCCTGCCGCAGTTTGACCATCTGATCTGCTACTTGGACCATGTGTTTGGTTCGCTCCAGCTTGTTATAACTTCTGTCGATCTTAGCGGCGACTTCTTCCTTTAACCGGCGGAGGTTTTCTTCGGCTTCAGCTAATTGGGTGCCGCGCTCGCGCACGTCTGCGCGTCGTTTGCCGAAATCGAACACGTCCCAATCGAGACTGACACCGAAGGTGCCGAAATTGCGCACCAGAAACGGAACACCGTCCTGATAGCTTTGGCGCGCATAGGCCGTGATGTCGGGAAGGTAAGCCGATTTCGCGGCGGTAACGCCGGCCCGCGCCTTTTTGACGGCTTCTTCAGCAGCCAAGATTTCCGGGTTCTCCGACCACGCGGCTTGCACGTACTCCTCTCGCGGGCGCTGGTCGAAACTGGATGGCACTGCCGGATCAAGGTCGAGTTGCGTGTCGAGCGGAAGGCCCAGCAGGTCGTTCAGTTCCGTGGTCAAATCAGAGAGCTGAAGTCCCGCGGTCAGCACGGCCTGCTGACCTTCCAGCAGGCCCGCGCGGCCTTGGATGGCCGCCACTTTCAGCGCACTGCCGTTACTTACGTCGTCCTCGCTCTCGCGTAGATTGTCTTCCGCATAAGTTGTCTGCTGGTCGGCCGCCCGCTTTTGAAGACGGGCGATCAGGATACCGTAGTAAAGCGTATGCACTTCGAGCGCGACGTCGTTCTCTGCCTTCTTGAGATCGTCGCGTGAACTGGCGACTTCAGCGGCGGCCATCCGGTTGGCGGCGTGGATGCGAATCAACTGTGTGAGTGGCTGCGAAAGCTGGGTTCCACTGGTGAAGAACGTGTTCTGGCCCTGCGGAAGAGTAACCCCTTGCGAGGGAACCAATGATCCCCCAACAAGGCCCAACGCGCCAGCCGGAATCCCGATATTTTGCAATTCAGTGACGTGCAGCACGTTCGACTGATTCGTAATCTTGGGAAAATACGACGAATGCTCGCCAGCCTTCTTCTCCTCGTTCTCAACTACCTTCAGGCGCGCTATCTTGAGCGAGCGGTTCTGGCCGATCGCAAGCTGAACGGCATCTGTCAGTGTGAGGTGCCGGATGTCCGCGGCATGCTGAGGGATGGCTAAGAACATGCCAAGACCTCCGATTGCCAAGATCCGAAGCAAATTTGTGAGTTTCATCGCATTGACCTCAGGTCCTGGTAACTGAACTTTGCCGGCCTCAGGCACAACATCAGCAATAAATATGCGACCACCGTCCAACCAACCAGAATGAATCCGTCCGATATTGCCAGCGTGTAGGCCTGGGCCCGCAATTGTTGGGTCAGAATGACCACCGCCCGATGTTGTGCTTGCTCTAATCCCGTCGAACCCGGAAACAACCCTCCGCTGAGCATCCGCAGGCGTTCGTCCGTAAGCCAATTGCCGATTTCCACGTTCAGTCCGAGCATGTTGGAATGAAACTGTTCGCGCACTGAAACGAAACGTATCATCACCGCTACGCCGACCTGGCCACCGAAAATGCGGATGAAGTGCATGAGCCCCGAGAAAGTGGCAGCATTGGCGGCATTGGACAAAGCGCCTGCTTCGAGCCCTTCAAAAACAATGGAGCTAACCAACCCAACGTAACTGCAAGCGAACCCGGCCGCCAAAAGAAGCTCGATGGTCTCAAAGCTAATTCCCGCCCAGGAAGAGTCGAGATGCGCACACATCCAGCCGCCCACGGAAGCTATGGTGAGCCCGGAGGCCAGAATCAGTCGCGAGTTCGTATGGATCACTAGAGACGCGACCAGCCAGACGACAGCGAACATCGGCACCGCTACCCAGGCGAGTGCGTGACCGGTCTCGAGAGGCCGGTAATGTTGGATGTTGCCCAGGAACCCCGGGATGAGCACAATCGTAGCCAGGTGCGTAAACTTGAATACGAAAATCGATACGGCAAGGATGATAATGTTGCGCCTGTTGAGAAAAGCAAGATTTAAGGTGGGGTTCGGCTGAATTAACCGTCTCGCCGCTGCCGCCGCCACGAGGAAAACGCCGCCGGCGAGCATCGCGACGATTACGCCGGAGTTCAACCAATCCAGCCGCTCCCCTTGGTCCAGAGCACCGTAGAGAAGGGCAAGGCCACAACTGAAATATGCGAAGCCGCGCCAACTCGGCCTCAGCTCTCCGATAGGCCGTTGTGAAATTCCGAAATGAATACAGAGCATCATCAATGGCGTGACCAGCGCGGCAGTCCAGAAGATCCAGTGCCAGGATAGATACTCGACGTACCAACCTTCGAGAACGGATGCGATGTTGCTGACGAAAACAATATCGGCCGCATACGCTGCGATCCCGAAGATGATCAGCCGCTTGGGAAGGGCGCTCAACACGAAAGTCATCGTGAGAGAGTAGAAAGTGCCCGAAGCAAGACCGGCAATCACAACCAAGATCAGCATTCCCCAGTAGTTCGGCGCAAAAGGAAGGAGTGCCGAAGCGACCGCAAAGATGGTGGCCGCGAGGAGGAGAATCCTGCGCGGGCCAAACAAGACGCTCAAAAAACAGACGAATACGCCGCTGAACATGGTCGCCATGTTGAGTGCGGTGGGAATCCACGATGCTTCGTCAAAACCGAAGCCCATGACGCCGCGGAGGTCTGGCAGGCCGACACTGAGTAAGCGCGAGTTTAGGGTGGCTATTCCCGCACCCAGAAAGACGCCCAAGATCCCGAGCCACGGGTTGGTTTTCAGTTGGGTCTGTACGGATTGCGCAGGGGGCGCGGCTGTGGCTGCTGATGCACGCACTTGGGAAGCCGCGGTCACTGGAGAATCTCCGTCACTGGCCAGTGCCGTTCGTTCGAACGGTGGCGATCACAGATAACCCCGGCCGTAATCGCTCGGCGCCCTCTTGGCCCGAATCGAGCACGATCTTCACAGGTACCCGCTGCACCACCTTAGTGAAATTGCCGGTCGCATTATCGGGTGGCAACAATGCAAATTGTGAGCCGCTGGCGGGAGACACATCATCTACCTTGCCTCGAAAACTCACTCCGGGAAATGCATCCACCCGTATTTCGGCGGGGTCGCCCGCATGGATGTGACGGACCTGGGTCTCCTTATAATTCGCGTCTACCCAAATGTCGCGTTGAACGAGCGAGATAACCTGAGTGCCCGGACTAACCAGTTGCCCGGGGCGCACCTTGCGCTCGCTAACAATGCCGCTTTCCGGCGCCACGATTCGCGTGTACCCCAAGTTGGTCCGCGCCAGTGCGAGCGAAGCTCTTTTCGCGTTGAGATCGGCGTGCAGCAGAAGTTCCTGGGAGTCCAGCACCGCACGCTGACGTTTCTGCGCTTCGAGCTCGGCCTTTTTGCTTCCCAGCTCAGCTCGCGCCCGCAGAAGGTCGGCTTGGCGGCTGGACAATTGAGCCGTTGATGCTACAACCTCAGCCTGTCGGCTTGCAAGCTGCGCCTGGAAGCGCTGTGCGTCCGCGACTGCCTGCTCGAGCTTCTGCCGCGTTGCCGACTCGGTTGCAATCAACGCTTCCTGTCGCCGACGCTCTAATGACGTCCGCTCCACGTCTGCTTTGGTCCCGTCGATTCCGCTGCGCGCGCTAGCGATCGCCGAATTTGCGGACTCAATCCCTGCCTGAGCCGCCGCGATGTCTGCTTCTGCTGCGCGAATCCCCTCCTCGGCCTGGACGATGCGGGCGTCCTGCAATTCTTTTTGCCGCTGATTGTTGATCAGGGCATCCTCGCCTGAGGCCACCCCGGCCTGGGCCTGCTGCACCTGCGCGCGAAAATCGTCATCCCGCAACTGTACGAGTAAATCTCCCGATTTCACCGGTTGATAGTCGGAAACGGCTACGGTGGCCACCAGTCCCGCTACCTTCGTGCTCAGGGGCGTGAGGTCCGCCCGCGTGTAGGCGTCATCGGTTTTTTCGGAGGCCCGCTCGCTGGCCCAAGTATTCCAGTTGCCGGCGATCAAAAACACAATCCCGACGGCCATCAATAGAATCAATACCGGGACCACCAACTGTTTCAAACGTTGCACTAAGGTCGGGCGATTCTGAACCGAATCGTTTGAGTCAGGCATTTACAAAACTCTCCTTGAACCTGTGGCGGTCCACTACGTCTTATTGGAGTTGCTAGCGGATGCGGAAACGTTACTTTTCGCCCAATCGAAAGACCACGCCCGCTGAATAACGAACGTCGTTCTGGTGGCCGCCGAAGCCTCTGGTTGAGCCGCCAAGACTGGCGCTATCGAACTGCGTCATAACGTATTCCACTTGAATCGGCTTGATGGCAATGTGGTTGGTCAAGACATAGTCCAAACCGCCGCCCGAAGCCATCGCGAAAGCATTTTGTTTGTTGGAATTATCGTTCGGGCCACTCCACGCGTATGCCCCGCCAAACAGGAATTGCACATAGGGGTTCCAACGCGAATGGCGCAAGGTGAAACGCGGTCCGAACAAGTACGTGAGCGCTTTGTCGTTGATTCCCGTTCGCGTGTTGGCATATCCGCCGAAGTCGCCCACCAGCCCGACCATCGGGGTAAGGTTGTACAAGAAATATCCAGAGCCGCCGTTTCCCGTCCGCTGGTAGTCGTAATTCGCAGAGTTCACGTGCAACCAGGAATAATTCAGGCCGACTTCATAACGCGGCGTCGTTTCCTCTTGCGCGGAAGCGGAGGCGCTGAGCGCCACAAAGAGCGCAAGTATCGATACGCATGCAAAAGCCACTCGCTTGTCAAACACTGATGTTCTCCTTTAATGTTCAATGGCCACAGCAAATATTCGCAACCAAACGGAACTTTACGCGGCCGTTTGGCAGCGTTCACTGAAGAAGAGCGAGAGCCTGTGGGTTTTTGTTGGAGGAAAGGTAAGAGGCGTGCGGCGGTCAGAATAGAAGCTTCAGAGCCAGTTGCGCCGAGAGCGGACCGCCGATCTGATACAGCGGATTGAGGCCGCAATTCTGGCCGCCGCTTGCGAGCGAGAATTCCAGCATCTGGGTGGATTGGCCGAAGAGAAGAGAGCTCAAGCAGTTGATAGGGCTACCGAAATTGGGGCGGTTGAAGATGTTGTAAAAGATCCGCGCGCGCCTGAAGAGAAAGCCGCTCCCGAAGCTTGAATTGCCTCCACACAGCGTCAAATCGACCTGTGTCGCGCCGAATCCGTGCAGCGCGTTGCAGATTTCCTTGGACCGACCCGGTGGGTGTGGCGAATACCGCTGGATTGATTTCCTTCCCGCCGGTTGCGTTCGGATCGGGAATCCAAAGAGGTGCGCGGACACCAGGTCGGGACGCCGCACGCTGGAGGCGCCGACAAGACACCACCGAAGGGATTTAGTCCAGTGACCACACTCACCGGAGGCGCACTGCAAGCGTAAACCATTCGAATCCGCCGACCATTTCCCGAAAATCCACTTCCAGATTCCGCCACCTGGCGGGTGAGCTTTTTGAGACCATCCGGGCAGTGCATGCTGGGCAAAAGCGAATCCCTCCTGAGGTCGCCGCCGACTTGGCTGACCACGCCGGCGAGAGCGGCCTGACCGAGCGCGAGATAGAGGTGCTCCGGCTGATCGCGGCTGGGAATGCGAATAAGGAGATCGCCGCCCAGCTTTCTATCGCAGAGGAGACGGTCAAGAGCCGCGTCACGAGCATCCTCTCCAAGCTTGGCGCCAATCACCGGACCCATGCCGTCACGATAGGGCTGAAGCGCGGGATTATCGATTTGTAGATCCCGAGTACGATACTTCCCAACAAAAGTGCCGATCCGCCGATCTCTTAATCAGACGACACGTTTGTGACCATGGGCCCTCTCACCCACGCCGCCGTTGCTTTCGTCCTCGTAACGCTCACTCTTGTACTTCAGTGCGCCGGGATGGCGGCTCTCATCGACTGGGCAATCCCTCATTTCGGGCGATACTCGCACCGGCTTGGCACGGTACGCTCGGCCGCGCTCATAGTGCGGTTCACCAGCGTGATGATCGCCTTGCACCTTTTTGAGATTCTGCTGTGGGCCGGATTCTATCGTTGGCAGTGTTTCCCTTCATGGGAATCCGCATTCTATTTCTCGACAACCAGTTATTCAACGGTTGGTTACGGGGATCTGCTGCTCCCCCGAGCGTGGCGGAACTTAGGCCCATTAGAAAGCCTCACCGGTGTGCTTATGTGTGGGCTATCTGCCAGCTTCCTGTTCGCCCTGGTGACCCGGCTGGTCGGTCGCGAGGTGCGGTTCTCACCGGAACTCGTGAAATCTGTCGCACGGTGGGAATCCGGGCCCAACCAGGGGATCGATTCGCCAGCGACCGGACCCATTCCGGTCACGATAGGGCCTGAAGCGCGGGATGATTGACCCCCAAAAGTAGGAAAGCGCAATCGACCATCGAGTGTTTCACTTTGGTTGTCTAGCTCTCACCCTATAAACCGGACAGTTTTTGCAACGGCTATTTTCGACTTTTGCGGACGGTTGGCCCGGTAGAGGCCTGCTGCTCCAGCGCCTGGTTATCGGTGCCACGCTACTTCATTTTGGGATAGTTTACCTTAACACAGCACCTCAGGTTGCCCCCATCGCGCAAATTATCGGAGCCGGCGCCGGGGCTCTTCTACTTGTCGGTTTGTGGACCCCGCTGGCTGGATCTCTCCTTGCTATCGCCGAGATGTGGATCGCCTTCACGCACCCCGCCGATCCCTGGATTTACGTCATACTGGCCGTCCTCGGCGCGAGCTTGGCGATGGTGGGACCGGGCGCCTGGTCCATCGATGCCCGGCTCTTCGGCAGGAAGCACATCCACACTCCTGACCTTTAGCAGGCTGCTGAATTAGTTACTCGACAAAGCTTATTGGCTGTCGCCAACGAAGTTGTCATGAGCATTTACCTTGAGAAGGCAGGTCCGAATCGGCGACTTTTCGTCGTCCGGACACACTTCTCCCCGAACTTATGCGGAGGGAACTACCGCAAGGTTCCTCATCCGCACCAGATTGTAGGCGGCGGCCGCGAAGGTGAACACCCAGCCGACTTTGAAGACGCCCCGATGCCGCGTCTTGCGCAGCATCCCCACCGTCTTTAACCACCCAAACACCTCCTCGATCCGTTTCCGTTTGCGCTGGCTCACCTGATAACCGGCATGCCGGATCGTGCGCCCATCGATCGCGCTGCCGCCCGGTCGATTGATATTCTGCGACACGTGCGGCGTTACATTCCGGAAGCGCACTTCCTGTACGAATCCTCGCGTGTCATAGCCTTTGTCGGCGCCCACCGTCACGCGTTCATCGCCCGCGATCCGCCCTGCCATTTGCAGCGCCGCGTCGCGCTCGGCCGACCCGTTGCACATCACCAATTCGGTGTCCACCACCAGTCCGTTGCGGTTCTCGATCAGCACGTTGCCGCAGTAGGCCAGCTTCGACTCATGACCTCCACTTTTTCGCGCCAGCCGTGCCTCCGGGTCTGTGATCGAAGCGTGCGTATCGTTGCGGCGCTCTTCACCGTGAAAATCGATGCTGGGATTACCCGGGTCCTCCGGTGGCGGCGCCGGACCCTGATCTTTGCGTTGAAAACTCTTCTGACTCGCCCAGGCTTCAATCAGCGTGCCGTCCACGCTGAAATGCTCATCCGATAACAGATCGCTGGCGCGGGCCTGCTTCAATACCTGTGCGAAGAACTTCTCGGCGATATCGCCATTCAGCAACCGCTCGCGATTCTTGCTGAACACCGTGGGGACCCACACTGGCTCGTCCATGCTCAATCCCACGAACCAACGGAACAGCAGGTTGTATTGCAGCTGCTCGATCAGCATCCGCTCGCTGCGAATCGTGTACAACACTTGCAGCAGCAGCGCACGCAGCAGTTTCTCCGGCGCAATCGAAGGCCGGCCCCAATCCACGTAGATTCGCCCGAACGAGTGCGACAGTCCTCTCAACGCCGTGTCGACCATCGTGCGAATCGGCCGCAAGGGGTGATCGGCTGGAACGCGCTGTTCCGCCGACACGTAACTGAACATCGCGCTTTGTTGGGTATCTTTTCCTCGCATAGGCTTAAAACATAAAGACGTTGTTTTGTCTTCGATGGTCACAGCTCTACTCGGATATCTTTTGTCGCGGTAGGGACGACGGTTTCCCCTCGCCCCCCGCACAGATCCGTACGTGCGGCATTACCGCATACGGCTCCTACCTCGGATATCTGGCGTCGAAACGCACGTTCGGATGCGGATGCAGGATCTTCGCACTCGGAATCCATCGATCGACCAACGGCCAGAACCGTTCCCAAGTCATCATGTCTCGCTGACTCCGCCGCCGAAGCGCACGGTACCAGCGCCAAATCACCTGAGCCCGAAAGCTGTTCAGACTATCCATATTGCCGGGTACAGCATGGTAGTTGAAGTAGCCTTGTACGACCGATTTCAACCACTTCCCAACCTCGGCCACTGGCTGGTGCCAGCGTCGCCGAAGCTCCTCCTTCAGCTCACCGAGCTTGCCAGAGAGTCGTTTACGAATCGTCTTCCGCTTGACGATGAACCGGCCGGTCTTCCGGGTCTTCCCGCACATGTGCGTGAAACCCAGAAAGTCGAACACCTCCGGCTTGTCCTCGCCGCGCTGCTTCCGGTTTTCGGCTGCCTCGCGCCCGAACTCAATCAGGCGCGTCTTGTCCGGGTGTAACTCCAACCCGAACTTCCGCAAGCGCTCTTTCCACTCGGAAAGAAAGCGCTCCGCGTCGGCGCGATTTTCGAATCCCGCGACGATATCATCGGCGTATCGGACAACAACCATGTCGCCCGTGGCCAGATGTTTTCGCCAGTGCTGGACCCACAGATCGAAAACGTAGTGCAGATACACGTTGGCCAGCAGCGGTGATGCCACTGCCCCTTGCGGAGTCCCTACTTCCGTCTTCGACCACTTCCCTTCCTCGGACACCCCCGCCCTCAGCCATTTCTGAATCAGGCGAAGTATCCTTCGGTCGGCGATGCGGTGCTCGATGAACTTGACCAGCCATTCGTGCGACAAATGATCGAAAAAGCCACGAATGTCGGCATCGAGAATCCAGTTCACTTTCTTCCGCATGATCCCCACCCACAGCGCGTCCAGCGCTTGATGCTGGCTGCGCCCGGGCCGGAAACCATAGGAGAACCCCAGAAAATCCTCTTCATAAATCTGATTGAGGATCGTCATTACAGCTTGTTGAACGACCTTATCCTCCAGGGCTGCAATGCCCAAGGGACGTTGCCGTCCATCGGCTTTCGGAATGTAGGCTCTCTTGGAAGGCTGCGCTCGATACGTCCCTTGATGGATTCGGCTATGTAAGTCTGCCAGCTTCTCATCCAGACCCGTCTCGTACTCTTTCCACGTCACGCCGTCGATTCCAGGCGCGGCATCCCGCTTCAAGGCGAAATAGCTGTCCCGTAGCAAACCGCCAGTGACGTGGTGGAGCAGCGCAGTGAACCGCATCTGCTTGTCTTTCCGTGCTGCCTTACGCACACCGTGCAGGTCGCTCAACTCGCTGATCCGGCTCTGAGTCCGGGGCGTGGTCGCCTGCCCAATGTTCTCCTTGGTCGGTTGCCTTCCCTCCATGCCCTCCGCCAGCGGTTGCCCGCTGTTGTTCGGACACTTCGACGGTAGTACGCAACCGTCCGACTCCCCGCCGGCGGGCGTGTTGGACTTGAGGCTCATGACCTTCTCCAACCGGCCCGCCGCAACTTCCGCGACGGGCACCGACGGGGTCTCCCGGTTCTCGCGCGTGGAGTTTCCATGCATGCCAAGGGTCTCAGACTGCGCGGAGTCCTCCGGGTGCTCGCGCTAGCGCTCCCGGCGGTGTTGCCTTCCGCCATGATGAACGACGTCGGCACTCCGATCGCGATTATTTCGCAGCTCAATACCCTGCCTGCATGTGCCCCTGTCAACGCTTCGATGGCAGCCTCGCGGCTGGCCACGCATGACTCGGGGCCAGGATGGCTCGCTAGACCTTTCCTGTATGACTCTTGCATTCACAACTCCACGCCGGTTTTATCCCGGCGCACTCATCATCCTGTTAGAGGACTTCTTCGATTCCCATCAAGTGGGCCACTCAGATACAAACAAAACATGCGCGATCGCGCTCTTAGCAGATGTGGCTGGAATTTTGGACAGCTGGCATGCACCGGCGCCGCAGTTTCGAGTGACTCCCATTTATTCTGCATTGAGGATCGTCAAATGGCCAAGAAAACAGTAGCGGATTTGCTGGTGGAGGTTCTTGCGGATGCGGGTGTCCGGAGAATCTACGGCCTCTCAGGCGATTCTCTCAACGGCATCACAGACTCCATACGTACCCGAGGGGACATGCAATGGGTGCATGCACGCCACGAAGAAACGGCCGCCTTTGCTGCCGGAGCCGAAGCGCATCTCACAGGCACCTTGGCGGTATGCGCCGGGAGCTGCGGTCCGGGCAATCTGCACTTAATCAACGGACTTTATGATTGCCATCGCAGCCGTGTTCCAGTCCTGGCGATCGCTGCGCAAATACCCAGCAATGAAATCGGGAGTGGATATTTTCAGGAGACTCATCCTGAGCATCTGTTCGCGCAGTGCAGCCATTACTGTGAGCTGATCTCGCAACCTGAGCAGATGCCCCGGGTACTCGAAATTGCCATGCAGACGGCGATCTCAAAGCGCGGCGTTGCTGTGATCGCCCTGCCAGGCGATGTAGCTCTGCGGGATGCCGCTGAGCAGGCGCCGCGACTGCGTTTTTGCGAGCCACGGCCCACCGTGTGTCCCGCCGACGACGAACTCAACGTACTCGCCGAAGTTCTGAATCGGTCGAAAAAGATAACGATACTTGCAGGTGCGGGCTGTGCCGGAGCGCACGCCGAGCTGATTGAACTCGCCGGTAAGGTACAAGCTCCCATCGTACATGCGATGCGTGGGAAGGAGTTCATCGAGTACGACAATCCGTTCGATGTGGGCATGACGGGTCTGCTCGGATTCTCTTCCGGCTATCACGCGATGATGGGCTGCGATGTGTTGCTGATGATTGGAACAGACTTCCCGTATCAGCAGTTCTTTCCCAAAGATGCAACCATCGTGCAGATCGACCTGCGCGGTGAACAACTCGGCCGTCGCACCAAGGTTGACTTCGGCTTTGTGGGGGACACCAAGACTACGCTGCGAGCCCTTTTGCCGAAACTTGACCAGAACCAACATGAAGCGCACTTGAAAGAATCACTCGATCATTACCGGAACGCACGCACGGGCCTGGATGAACTGGCAACACCGAATTCGGGCAAGAAGCCCATTCATCCTCAATATGTCGCACGGGTGCTCGATCAACTCGCCACCGAGGATGCAGTCTTCACGTGTGACGTGGGAACTCCAACCATCTGGGCCGCGCGGTATCTCACGATGAACGGTAAGCGAAGAATACTCGGCTCCTTCACACATGGGTCGATGGCCAACGCACTGCCGCAGGCCATCGGTGCGCAAGTCAGTTATCCCGTGCGTCAGGTGATCTCGATGTCCGGCGATGGTGGACTCGCCATGCTCATGGGGGACCTGCTTACGCTTAAGCAGCACGATTTGCCAGTAAAGCTGATTGTTTTCAGGAACGATTCGCTGGCCTTCGTCGAACTAGAAATGAAAGCGGCCGGCATCTTGGACTTTGGAACCGACCTGCGCAATCCCGATTTCACAAAAATCGCGGAGGGAGCGGGGCTTCTCGGACTAAGGGCGGAGACTCCGGATCAGGTCGAGCCGGCGATCGCGGAAGCTCTCAAACATGACGGCCCTGCGTTGGTAGAGGTTCCGGTATCGCGTCAGGAGCTTTCGATGCCGCCGACGATCACGTTCGAGCAGGCCAAAGGTTTCAGCCTGTTCATGATGAAGGCAGTCCTCAGCGGACGCGGCGATGAAATCATCGATCTCGCACGCGTCAATCTGTTCCGCTAAACGCGCAATCGGTCGACTGCAAGGAAAGGAACGATACGAATGGCAACCGTAGAAACTATCCCTCAGTCACGCGTGGTGGACATTCCTCGCGGGATGGATCTCCTCGATCGCCCGCTACTGAACAAAGGCACGGCTTTCAGCGACACCGAGCGCGCCGAGTTTGGCTTGCACGGTCTTCTCCCTTCGCAAGTGGAGACGCTTGATGAGCAAGTCGTGCGTGCTTATGAGGCTTACAGGAGAAAAGACGACGACCTGGAACGGCACATCTACTTACGGGCGCTCCAGGACACGAACGAAGTTCTCTTTTACCGGATTCTTCTTGACCACATTCCGGAAATGACGCCCATCGTTTACACGCCCACCGTTGCGCTGGCGTGCGAACAGTTCAGCCACATTTATCGGCGGCCGCGCGGGCTGTTTGTTTCCTATCCGCTCCGCGACTCAATCCCCGCACTGCTGCGAAATCGTCCCAATAAGGACGTGGATGTCATCGTCGTGACGGACGGTGAGCGTATTCTGGGCATCGGCGATCAAGGTGCGGGCGGACTCGGCATACCGATTGGGAAGCTGTCCCTGTACACCTTGATCGGTGGCATCCATCCGGCGCGAACACTGCCGATCGTGTTGGATGTCGGAACCAACAACACCGAGCGACTCAAAGATCCTGAATACCTCGGTTGGCGGCATGAACGGATCACCGGTCAAGCGTACTTTGACTTCGTAGATCAGTTCGTGCAGGCAGTAAAGCAGGAGCTTCCCGGAACCTGCCTGCAGTGGGAAGATTTCGCGACTCCGCATGCCCGGCCAATCCTCCAGCGCTATCGCGACCAGCTATTAACGTTCAACGACGACATTCAGGGAACGTCCGCTGTCGCCCTCGGAGCGATTTTGGGCGCCGTCAAGGTTACGGGAAAGAAATTAAAAGACCAACAGATCGTCTTGTTGGGTGCAGGCTCGGCGGGCATCGGTGTGGCCGATGGATTACGTGAGGCGATGAAAGGAGAAGGGCTGTCCGAAGCAGAGGCGCGGAGCCGGTTCTGGGTCGTCGACAAAGATGGGCTTCTCCACGCGGGCCGGAAGAATCTTACTCCGGAGCAGAACGTTTATGCCCAATCGGAGAGCCGTGTTTCCGGGTGGCCGCGAACTTCGAACGGGCACATCGGTCTGGCCGATGTGATTGGAAAGATCGAGGCGACCGTCCTTATCGGTCTGTCCACCGTCGCGGGCGCTTTTTCCGAGCCGATCGTTCGTGAAATGGCCCGCAAGGTTCAGCGGCCAATCATCTTCCCGCTCTCGAATCCGACTGCGAGATCGGAAGCAAACGCCGAAAATTTGATTCGCTGGACCGACGCGCGCGCTCTGGTGGCGACAGGCTCGCCGTTTGCGCCCGTTGAACATGGCGGCCGCACGATTCCGATAGCGCAGTGCAACAACGTTTACATTTTCCCGGCAATGGGACTGGGCGTGGTCGCATCGGGCGCTCGCCGGGTCACGGAACCGATGATGCTGGCAGCCGCTCGAACACTCGGCGGAAACTCGCCTGCCCTGAAAGATCCTTCCGCTTTTCTGCTTCCTCCGCTCACAGAGATCAGGAGAGTCGCCGCGGAAATCGCATGTGCGGTTGGCATCGAAGCACAAAAGAACGGCGTCGCTCCGAAGATGAGTGAGGACGAACTGCGCCAACGAGTGCAGAAGACGCAGTGGACTCCTGTTTACTCCGATTTGGAATAGATACTTCGCTCAGGACACCGTTCAGTCATTGTGAGAATAGAAAAACAAGATGTAGCTGACTTGCATCGTGCGTCACCTCGGACCTTCGAAGTCGTCGTCCGTGGGGCCGTCCTTGCGATTTCGTGTGTGTTCAGTTATTGGCTGACCACAGGCATTCTTGCCGACGTGTACTCCATATCTAGAGATGACGACCTCCTCGGAGGAATGTGGTCCGTCGTCGCCACAATATTTGTCTATCGATATAGCCACGCGGAGAGCGTACACGCTGCGCTATCGCGCATGGCGGCAACGTCTATAAGCTTCGCCTTATGTTTGGTCTACCTGTTGATTTTGCCGTCTCAGGTTTGGGGCATGGCCGCACTTATCGGTATCGCCGCCGTTGTCTCGACGAAGATGGGCCGCCCGGACGACACGATCACCACCGCGATTACGGTTGCGGTAGTGATGGTCGTCGCGTCAATAAACCCGCACGACGCCTGGCGACAGCCTATATTGCGACTCGTTGACACCGCGCTCGGAGTTGCCGTCGGCGTTGTGGCGGCGCGGCTGGCTACTTCGTTATCCGGTGTTGTGCAGACCCCGTCTATTCAGGACTCTCACGAACAACTTCGTGGGGGCGTTTGCCAAGGACCTCGGGAGAATGGGAACCAGCATCTTCACGAACAAATTCAGACGCATGTTCAAACGGAGTTGCCCGAACAAGGTGGAACCCGGCGTTGAGGTCTACCCTTCGTTTTCGAATGAGAGGAGCAGCATCTATGAGTCTTGGTCTCCAAAGGTCGTTGGTTTCGAAGTTTGCTGCAGGGGTTGGTTTAGCCCTGGGACTAATGATTGCGGCTCCGGCAGTGCTGGCGTCGGCGGACGCGTTCCAGGTACCCGAGGACATCGCTCTCCGGATTCGCCTGGATGACACGCTGACCAGCGTCGATTCACAAGTGGGCGATCCGTTCAGCGCAACCGTTGTTGACCAGGGGGAATACCGGAATGCACGTGTGTACGGGCACATTACTGAGATTGATATGTCGGGAAAGGTCAAAGGCCATACCAGCATGGTGCTTCGCTTCGACCGGCTGATTATGCCCGATGGCAGTCGCGCGCGGATTCATGCCGAAATCGTTGAGCTCTACCATGCACCGTCCGGTGAGAAGGTAGACCTCGAAGGAGCGATTGAGTCAGGTGGCAGGGGCCGAAAGAGTATCGAGCATACGGTGATCGGGGCGGGCGCTGGCGCCTTGCTGGGAGGAATCTTCGGCGGCGGTAAGGCAGCCGGGATCGGGTCGATAATCGGCGGCGCCGGAGGACTAGGCACCACCGCGTTCCATGGACACCAGAAGATCACACTGTGCAGCGGGCAGGAAATGTTGATTCGGACTACGGGCCGCTGAACTCTCAACCGAAAACTAAAGAGCATTTGATAACGTCGAGATTCTCCGAGCACTCCTGGGCGCAGACCCAGCGCGCTCAAATCAACGTTCCGAATTGGAATCGAGCATTCGCTGGGCCAGTCGGGTCACTCGATCGTCGCCCTTGAATAGCGCGTGGCGTGACCAACGGCGACCTCGACAGGACTCCTAAAGAAAAGGTCGATCTGATTGTCTGTTCGGCAGGAAGTGATCGACGACTGATGGGATAAAGAGTTTCCGCTCGTTGTCTTTCCACACAGGCTGTCCGTGAGTCACGCGGCCAGGGTAGAGGGCAGCTTATGAATTACTGCATTGCCCGGCATCTCCGTCACGGCCTGCCGCCCGCTGGCGCAGATCGCGCACGCGAATGAGGACCCTTCGGGCATGGTCCGGACCATGCGCTCGAGCACAGACCGGGCTGAAGCGAGCCCCGCTTGCTTCCTCGGTCCGTCCGGCCATCGTTCGATCACGTGGATTCGGTAATGTTCGAATACTATCGATTCAATATTCATTGGCCCCCAATCTCGCCGAACTTGTTGTTCGTCTCCGGCAATACAAATGAGTTCGATTAGGGCTCGATGAGCGGCGTTTGCGAGGTCGACCCCGCCAATCCAGTTGAAACGCCGTTGCTTTCCCAGAGATTACTTGGCGAAACACAGCAAACTATCTCAGCCGCAGTTTCATGATCGACTCTTCCACAGCCGCGCGCCCTTTGATGTAGCTCTCAGTTTGGTCGCTGGTCATGGCGCCCCCGATTGCCGGCTATCAATTTGATCGTACGAACATCGTTATCGCGATCAGACTTCTCTTGATCATTTTGGCGCGTGTCCTCAGAGGAAGAGAGCGGAGCGCCAGCGTATTTGTTGGTCGCCAAGAACAGTTCCAGGGGACCAACAAAACTCATGAGTGTGCGTTCTTTTTATACAGAATTGCGCAACTGGGCTCTCAAATATCGCGACATGTGTCCCGATCATCGAATGCTGGCGCGAACGGCCATTACACTTGTACTTTTGATGGTTGTCAGCCGGCTCTTAGCTCAGTCTCCGCCCGTTTCACCCGACCGCCCCTGGCATTCACCCGACGAGCGGCAAATCACAATCGGCGACCGGCAGATTCACGCACCAGTACCTCCCATCGAGCCCAACAAAATCTACTCATTGGCTGAGTTGATCGATCTTGCGGAAGCGCACAATCCGGAAACGCGTGTCGCTTGGGAAGGCGCCCGCGTCCAAGCCGCTGCCCTCGGAATCGCCCGCAGTGAGTTGTTTCCGACGCTGGCGGCCGTTGCATTAGCCGGTGCGGATCGCGACGAGGCAGCACTCGGTGCGCGGTTCTATCGACAGACCATCGCTTCTTTTCAGCTCACACTCGATCTGAACTACACGATTTTCGACTTCGGCGCGCGTCGCGGCCGGATTAACGCCGAAAGTGCTCGCCTATTGGCGTCGAACTTTGGCTTCAACGACGTTCACCGTCTACTGCTCTACGAAGTTTCGCAGGCCTATTATCGGCTGCTGAATGCCGCAGGACAAGAAGAAGCCGCCGGGGCGAGCCTGGTGAATGCACAGGCCGTACAGCAGGCTGCCGAAGAGCGTCTTCGTAATGGATTAGCGACACTACCTGACGTTCTGGAAGCGCGCAGCGCGACCGCGCAGGCGCAATACGATCTACAGGCGGTATTGGGAGCCGAGGAAATCGCGCGGGGCGACCTCGCAACTGTTCTCGGCGCGCCCGCGAGCACACGCTTTCGTGTGCAACCACTGAGCGAAGTACCGGCGACCGCATCCATAGCCGACACCGTGGAGCAAGCGATTCATCGGGCTCTGGAGCAGCGTCCCGATCTTCTAGCGCAGATCGCCGACATTCGACTAGGCCAAGCAGAGCGGCAGCAGGCGCGAGCCGCTTTCTTTCCAAGCCTGAGTGTGAGCGCCGGCCCGAGCGCAGAATCGGTGTACATTATGCAGCAGAATCTTCCCTGGGGACATACTGCCGGTTTGACCGGCGGCCTTTCGGCGAGCCTGAACTGGACCGTGTTCGATGGAGGCGCCCGACGAAGCCGGCTCGCGCAGGCCGAAGCTCATATCCGGCAGGCGCAGGCACAAGTCAGCGCCGCACGCGATCAGATTGAAGACCAGGTTTGGACGGCGTATTCGAACTTGAACACCGCTTTCCGGCAGCGGGAGGCCGCAACCGCACTGGTGACCTCCGCGACGCAATCCTACAGCGCCGCACTAGAATCCTACAACTACGGCGTGCGCAACTTGCTGGATGTCACCAACGCGCAAAAGGTGTTGGCCCAAGCCCGCTCAACCGACATTCTGGCGCGCACCCAGGTGCTAGCGGCGCTTGCGGATCTTGCATTCCGAACAGGCGATGCGATTCAAGCCAACACCGGGAGGGGCCGCCGATGATCGTCAATGCTGTCCGGCTGTCAAGGTTTGGGCTGTTGTTGTTCGCAGTAATGCTCTGCACGAGCTGCAGCCGGGCTCCGTCCTTCGATATTCTAGGTTCCTTCTTTCCGGCCTGGCTCCTGTGCCTGGTTTTGGGCTTAGGGCTGACGGTTGCGGCCCGCTGGCTGTTGTTGCGCGCTCATGTTTTGCTCGCGCTTCCTATATTGACCTATCCGAGCCTCACCGCATTGTTCACCTTTGCCCTTTGGCTCGCATTTTTTCGGTAGCGAGGAACACGCATGCAGCCGACCAACCATGGCAAGGAGGGCAATAACAAGATCGGAATTTGGATTGGCCGCGTTCTCAGCGCTCTGATCGTGACGGGAGCAATCGCATTAGGGCTGGTGGTGGTCGATCACACGAACTACTATCCGCGAACCGACGATTCCGAGATTCTCGCCAATTTTATTGGAATCGCGCCGCAGGTGGAAGGTCCACTCATCCATCTAAATGTGCACGATAACCAGTTCGTGAAGAAGGGAGACCTCCTTTTCGAAATCGATGACCGGCCGTATCGGTATGCACTGGAGAAAGCAGTTTCCGAGCAGGCCACGCTCGAAGGACAGGTCTCGGACGAGCGCAGAAGAATCGCGGCTCAGGTCAGTGCCGTATCCGTTGCGGAGGCGAATATCCACAGTACCGAAGCAGATGTAAGCCGATGGGCGGCGGCCGTGGATCAGGCCAGAGCCGACGTGGCAAACGCTCAGGAGGCGGTGAGCCGCGCAACAGCTGAATGGAATTATGCGAACAATAACCTGCATCGCGTCGAGCCGCTGCTGGCGAAGCAGTTTGTCACCGTCGATCAGGTAGATCGGGCGCGGACATCAGAGATCTCGCAAGCCCAGTCGCTGAAGCAGGCAGGATCGCAACTGCTCGAGGCGCAGGCTGGACTGGAGGTGACGTTGGCGCAGGAGCAACGCTCCAAGGCGGTGCTGACTCAAAGCAAAGCCCAGCATGAACAGACGCAGAACGCCGTCACGACGCTGGAACCTCTGGTCAACCAGCGCGGCGCGAAAGTGTCGGCGATAGACACTGCACGTTACAACCTCAACAACTGCCGAGTCTACGCTCCGTTCGATGCTCGGGTGACGAACCTCACGATCTCGGAAGGAGCTTATGCGCACGCCGGCCAGCAGATGTTCGTGCTGATTGACGCCCGGACGTGGTGGGCGGTCGCGAATTTCCGGGAAGGACAGCTAAAACGCATCGAGCCCGGTATGCGGGCCGACGTCTATGTCCTGTCAAAACCGAATGTGCGCTTTGCGGGCGTAGTGGACAGTATAGGATTTGGCGTGACTCCCGATGCGGACGTTGTCGGGCGTTTCGACCAGGGTTTGCCAGATGTGCAGAGGACGCTGAACTGGGTGCATCTTGCGTCGCGTTTTCCGGTTCGGGTGCGTGTGGAGAATGCTCCCCCAGATCTGTTTCGGGTGAGTGAATCGGCAGTTGTTGTGATTCGCGGGCATTGAGATGGCGTCCATCCCTCAATCCTTGCCTGCGTCGCCTCCACCGCTGACGTGGCTATGGCAATGGCTCAGAGATGAGTTGACTCCATACCCAGGTAGAGCGCTCTTGGTCGCGCGGATGGTTACCGCGGCGACTCTGGTCATGATGATCAGCATGACCTTCCGGCTTCCCTACGGCGCCTATGCTGCTCTTTTCGCCCTGAATCTTTCACGGGAAAGTCTGCCGGGATCAAGACGCGCGGTGCAGTCAATCGTTGTCGGCTTTGTGCTCGCGGGCGCGTATCTCTTGACCGGAACGATGCTTGTCTTGGGAGATCCACTGCTGCGCTTTCTCTGGATCGTCACAACGCTTTTTCTGATCTTCTATGGCATAAGCGCGACGGGCAATTTGGCCGCATGGAGCCGATTCGGCTATATGGCCGTGATCACGATTTCGCTGTGGGATCGCCATATTACCGCTCAGGCAAAGGTTAACGGGATTCTGTGGGCCGTGGGCATGCTCACGATGGCCAGCGTAATTGCCTTGTTGCTGGAGATCGCCTACGCAGCGCTGAAACGCGGAGATGATCTGGTCGATCCCATCATGGATCGCCTGGCATGCGTAGAGCAACTGCTGCGCGTCTATGCCGGCGGCCTTCCTATCGAGGTGGCCACGCGTTCCCGCATCACGTGTCTCGCAATGTTGGGAACATCCCGCCTGCGTGGCGTTTTGACTCGCTCGCACCGCGGTGAGCAATACGCCCAGGAAATGGGCGCTGTCCTTGCCTTGGTCGGCAGATTAGTTGATCTCGCTGCCAACTTACCGAACTTCGCGGGTAACGTCCCCGATGCCGATCGTGAACGGATTGGCAAGACCGCGGATCGGATCGCTGAAATCAGAGAGGGCCTCCATAACGAATCGGCCCCGCGCGTGGCCGGTCTCGGCGGCGGAGTGGAGACGTGGTCCGGCGTTCCGCTCTTCGGGGAGATCGAAAAGACCACGCTTCTGATCCAGGAAGTATTCTCGGGTTCCCGGCTGTTGACGATATTGGATCCGATGGCGCCAGAAGCGGGCGGCCATCCGGCCGCAGTGGTGCGGGGCGGACTGCTCAGCCCGGAACACCTGAAATTCGGGCTGAAAGGCTGTCTCGCGGCCAGCCTCTGCTACGTCATTTACAGCGCTCTGTTTTGGCCGGAGATCTCGACATCGGTGACCACCTGCTTTCTGACTGCTCTTACCACCATCGGGGCGTCCCATCAGAAACAGGTTCTGCGCTTCGCAGGTGCAATCATTGGCGGTTTCGTCATCGGAATGGGCGCCCAGGTCTTTATTCTTCCCTATATTGATTCGATCGCTGCGTTCACCGTGCTCTTCATCCTGGTGTCGGCCTTTGCCGCGTGGATCATTACCGCGAGCCCGCGCCTGTCCTACCTCGGCGTACAGGTTGCCTTCGCCTTCTTCCTGATTAACCTCCAGGAATTCAGGATACAAACGTCCCTAGCGGTAGCGAGAGATCGAGTGGTGGGCATCCTAATCGGGCTGCTTGTTATGTGGTTAGTTTTCGACCAACTCTGGAGCGCTCCGGCGGGTGTTGCAATGAAGAAGGCGTTCATTTCGGGCTTGCGGCTACTCGCTCAACTAACCCGAGAGCCGATCTCAAGCGATCTCCGAACGGCGATCGAACGCAGTTACTTTCTTCGGGAAACAACCAATGCCCAGTTCGACAAAGTACGATTTCTTGCCGATGCGGTTCTTTTCGAATTCGGCCCCTCACGCAATCGGGATCTCGCATTGCGTAGCTCCATCCGCAAATGGCAGCCCCAATTGCGCACGCTTTTCATGATGCGGTTCGCGTCCTGGAAATACCGCTTGCAAGTGCCGGGGTTTGAGTTTCCGGCGAAAGTCAGCGTCCGGCAGGCAGCTTACGATGAGCAATCGGCTCAGATGCTGGAAGAGATGGCCGATTGCATGGAGGGAGATCGCCCGCCGATCATCCGCGAGCCCAACGATTCCGCTGAACTTCTGAAGGCCACGATCGAGGAAACGCTTGCGGAAGTGCCGCGGGGATTACCAGACGGCCGGGCACAGTCGTTTATTACTTTGATGCGCCGAATAGATGGATTGACCATGTCGTTAGCGTCCGACATCGCAGCGGAATTGGGCGGCCTCATTCACTAATCAGAAATATGAGAGGGCGGGCGAGTGCCGGTTCTGACAATTCCCAGTGGCGAACGAGAATGGAATAGAGCGCGAAGCCAGTTTCTCCTTGGCCCCAAATCAAATAGGCCAGAGATTGTTTCATCAGGTTGCGGTGCGTCAGCCCTAGCACGATACTCACCGGATCGAGCAACCGACTCAAATAGGCAATTGTGTTGGCGACCGCAACCGCACCGGCGACCTCGATTACATAATGGTTCATTTCTTGTCGAACTTGTACACACAGGCGTGCCACAAATTCGCTACGGTTGTCCAACAAATGGACGTGCATAAAGGCGAGTGGGCTCTTGATCTTGAAATACCGCTGCACCTTGTCGGCGATGAATAGACGGTGCTCAGCCGTGGGAACACGGTCAGGGATGAGATTCACCTTCTTGCCCACGATCGTTTCCCAGAGGTCAGCCGATTTCTGGTCCGTAAAGCTAGCTGTCGATACCCGCATTTCAGTAGACCGCGCATACCGGCTAATCGCGCCCACAACCAACAACAGAAGGATAAAGAATGTTGCGGCAATGATGCCATCTGGTCGTTCTGCGACGTTTGCCCCCAGGGTGTAGGCGAACACCAAGGCGATTGCGAAAAAGTAAAGCGCCACCAGAATCGTTTGGGGCCTGCGCACGCTGCTCTCTCGCCATAACTCCAGTGCGACACCAACAGCTCCAGAAAACATCAACACCAGGACGCCAGTGGCATAGGCCCCGGCTTGTGCCTCAACACCCGCTCGGAAGGCAAGCGTAACAGCCACGTTGATTGCCAGAAGCACCAGCACCAGAGGTCTGCGGTGGGCCACCCAGCGCGGAGCCATGCCGAAGCGAGGAAGATAACGGGGAATCAGGTTCAGGAGACCGGTCATAGCCGACGCACCAGCGAACCACAGAATCAGAATTGTGCTCAGATCGTAGACGGCACCGAAACCGCTGCCCAAAAGCCGATGCGCGAGATAGGCGAGCGCTCGGCCAGCGGCTGCGCCACCCAGACGGTAGTCTGCTTCTGGAATAAGAAGAGTTGACACGAAGCTGGACAGCAGAAGCAAGCAACTCATGATGACGGCGGCCGTCAACAGAAGCTTCCTTGTTGAGCGAATCCTTCCAGCGGGCCTCGATCCGGCGTCGGCCTCCCGGCTCGCAGCATCCCTGTTCACAATCAGCGGCATCGCGGAAACACCCGTTTCAAATCCGCTGAGCCCCAAAGCGAGTTGGGGAAAGATCAGCGCTGAAGCAACAAAGATCGCAGTCCAGTCTCCGTGAACACTCAGGTTAAAGCTCCAGCAATGAAGAGTTGCGGGATGACGCGCTATTTCCCAAAGCCCTCGCAGAAGCACGATCACGTTCAAGGCAAGGTATGGAACGGCGACAATTCGAGCGAGTCCAATTGCTTCCCGGAAGCCGAACAAAAACACGATGGCCAGTAACAACAGCAACGCGAGGGTGAGTGGAATCTGCGCGTCACCAACATAGCGGTGGAGGTATGGATTTGCAATGGCGTGACGAGCCGCGTCCGCTGCGGACAGCGTCATGGTGATCACGAAGTCCGTCCCCGCGAAACCCAGCAGGATGAGAATGAATATCTTGCCCTTCCAGCCGGAGAGAAGATGTTCCAGCAGCGCGAGCGAACCCTGGCCGGCGTAAGAGCGTCGGGCAACTTGAGCATAGACAGGGACAGCTCCCAGAAGGGTGACCAGGACAAGGACCGCCGTTGCCGGTACCGCGAGCGCGCCAGCAGCCAACAGAGCAATCCCCGGTTGGTATCCAAGGCTCGAGAAATAGTCGACCCCAGTCAACCAGAGGACGACGTACCATGGATAAACTTTTTCCGCATGGTCCGGTTCGTCGGCGGGACGACCGCTCAAGAGGAGGCGGCCGATCCAAGTCCTGGGTAGGCTCTCGGCCTGGTCCTGCAAATCGAGACCAGATAAATGTGGTGAGCTTTCTGCGACGGCCATTTCGCTCCTATTCAAGCGCTTGCAATCGCCGATAAACGCCCGCAATGTTGAGGCGGGTGATTACGACTTGACGGAAGGATATCCAGGCCGCCATGCCGGCGAAGGGGCCACTCTGTTCTGACTGAACGGTCCGATAGACCCATACTCATCTCACGCCGGAATGTTCGGGCGTACAGATTGGGAGGAGCAGTTCTGGTTCCATCACTATGAAACTACTTTGCAGGATCGTGCCGCCAGGTACAGCTTTAGCAACGACGAAAACTCGGCAATTGACGAACGATCCAAGCGATGGCGTCGCCAAGATTTAGGCCAACGCCTCACCGATTACCCGTCGCTGATTGCTCAGCGAACGATCAAAATGAGGATCAGTTCACCCGCAATGCCTCAGAAGTTGACGCGCACCGCCAGCTGGATCAAACGAGGCTGATTCTGCTGGCTGGAACCGTTAGCTGTGATCATCCCAAACGTCGGAGTTCCCATGACCGTACCCGGATTGGCAAACCTCGTTTTGTTTGCGAGATTAAAAGCTTCCGCACGGAATTGGATCGTGTAGCGCTCGCGAACGATGAAGTTGCGAACCAACGCCAGATCGAAGTTGATAATGCCCTGGCCCCGAAGCTCAGGATCGTAAGCAGGCTCGTCACCAAATCCGAACACGGAGGGCGCCGTGAAGCAGCTGGTGTTGAACCACTTGCCGCCGTTGAACCGGTCGACAGCCGAGCCGGGCAGGCGTTCCTGGCAACCCGCGATCACGTTCGGCCGGATAATACCCGCACCGAACGTAGAGCTGAGTACGTTGTTGCCTCCATAGGTGATCGAGAGCGGGAATCCGCTCTGGATCGTGGTCACGCCGTTCACGCCCCATCCGGAGACGAGGCCGTTGATCACACCGCGGGCGCTACTGAATAATGCTCTTCCCTTTCCGATCGGAAGATCGTATACGTAGCTGATTACCAGACGCTGCGCCGCGTTATTCGGATCCAGCGCCTTAGCGGATGCAATATTGTTCCAATCTTGGATGCCATTAGTGCCAGTTGGGGCGAATGTGCCGATAACAGCCGCCGTGCCGACATCGGACAGCAGCTTCGACCACGTGTAGTTGATCATGAGCGTGCCTCCCAGGCTACCGAAATGCTTCTCTAAGCGGGTCTGTAGCGAGTTGTAGGTCGAGTTGCCGACATTCCAAGACGGGATGAAGACGTTCTGATACTGCGGAAAGGGGCGAAGCAGCTGACCAGCACTTACTGTTGCGTTCGCTAGCGGTCCGACGGCGATCTTCCCGAAGAACGGATTGGGTACCTGCGTTAGGAGAGCCTGCCCCATCGAGTCGTATTGATCCGGCAATTGATTCAGGTTCGCGTTGCCGGCGATGGCCAGATGGGTTCCCTTGGACCCGACATAGCTGGCCTCCGCCACCATGCCATGGGCAAGATCTCTTCCGATCGTGACGTTCCATTGCTGCGCATAGGGGTAGCGGATGTGTGACAAGGGAACAGTGATGGTCTGCCCCTGGGTTGTCACCAGGAGTTCCGCCGCATCGCGTCCGGCGGCCGGGATAAGACCTGTCGGATACGGATCTGCTGGAGTGTTGTACGGCGTAATTCCGCCATTCAGACTCGCTACGAAAGTCGTGGCCGCACTGTTCACGCTGTTTGTATCGGGTTCATTGGTGTCGTTCGGTGCGTACACGATCGCGTATCCCATGCGCACCACTGTGGAGGGCGTGAATCGATAAGCCAACCCCAACCGGGGAGCGAGCAACTTGTAGTGGGGGTTGTACACACTGCGATACGGATCGCCTGAAGAGTTGACGTAAACGACGGCACCGTTGAGCGGCAAACCCGTCGCCTGTGCCAGCGGATTTGTTGCCCCGGGGTCGAAAATCCCGATACGATCATATCGCTCGGTGTAGGCAAACGGCAGATCCCAGCGTAACCCAGCCGTTAAGGTCAGCTTCCGACTGGCCTGGAACGTATCGGTGACATATAGTCCCGAATAATGCTCGGCATTCGCGGTCCGAAGAGAGACTTTGCTGCTCCCGCTCGCGGCCAATCCCAGCAGAAAACTCGCCATGCCGTAGCCAGTGTTTCCAGACGCGAGCGGATTCTGAGAGGTGAATCCATTGTTGTAGACGAAGGAACCGGCCGGGTTGAGTTGAAAACGGTTCACCTGGGCGTCGCGCGTTTCGGCACCGAACTTTATGGTGTGCCGGCCCAGCGTCTTCGCCACGTCACCTGACAAGGCATAAACGTTGTTTCTTCCTGTCTGCGGGCCAAAACCGCCGATGTTGCCGAAGAAGCCCTGGATATTGGTTTGAGGCTCCACCGGTCCGTCCAGCTGGGTCAGGAGCGAGCCGTAGCCATTTCCCCAATTGGACAGGTCAACCGGAAAATCGAGGGGAAGGCTTGAATTGGTGTTCCGGAGGAAAGATCCGCGAACGCTGACAATGGTTGTCGGCGAGAGCACGTAGCTGTCGCCGATCACGGCCTGGTGGGTTTGCCACTCAAAGCGCGATCCTATGTCGCCCTGTCGTGCCGGCGGGGGGAAAGGAACCGAAGGGCGCTGGGCCACATTCCAATATGTGTACCGGGCGTATAACCACTGCTTCTCGCTCAAGTTCCAGTCGCTACGGCCGTTGTATTGGTGCTCCGGCCCACCCGCAGCCTGGTTGCTGACGTAGTTATTTGTCAACCCGGGCCGGTTCGGCAGAGGGAACGCGTTCTCGATGAACAGGGAGTAGGGGCTGATTCGACTAGGCGGAATCTTGTTTCCGGGAAACGGCTGACGTGTGTACACTGGGCTACCATTCACCACCGCGCAGCCGGCGTTACCGTAGAAGCCGCAGACCGTTTCGGGATCATAGATTGTAGGAACGCCGGGTTCGCTGAAGTTTCCTGTGCGCATCTGTTGCGTCGGAACAGAGGTTAACGACGGCACCTCGATGTTGTAGTCAAAGTTCTCCCAGGCGAGAAAGAAGAACAGCTTGTTTTTCTTGACAGGTCCGCCCAAGTTCGCTCCATACTGATTCTGGTTCCACTCAGGACGCGGCAGGCCGGAAAGATTATTGAAGAATGCATTGGCATTCAGGACTCTGTTGCGGAAGAATTCATAGACCTCGCCGTGGAAATCATTCGATCCCGACTTAGTGGCCAGATTGACCACACCGCCCGCGAACTTGCCAAATTCGGCACTGGCGTTGTTGCTGGCGACGCGAAATTCCTGGACGGCGTCCTGGATCGGCACTAATGCGGTAGAATTGCCTTGGCTGATATTCAGCGGGGCTCCGTCCAGGAATACGGCGCTCTGGTTGTTCTGACCCCCTCCAATCTGGTAGTTCATGATGTCACCGAAAATGGTGGCGGTGCCGCCATTCGAATTGCCGCTTGGCGAGCCCATCGCGGCGGGTTGCGGGACGACGCCGTTCGTCAGCGCGATCAAGTTCAGCACGTTACGCCCATTCAGCGGCAGGCCATCGATCGTTTTCGAATCCACGACGGTACTGACTGCCCCGCTTTCCGTGTCGAGCGGAGGGGCCGCGCTCGTAATCTCAATTGTCTGGGTGCTCGCACCAACCGCGAGCGTTCCGTCGATACGAACCTCTGACTGAACCGGGACCTCGATGCTCTGCCGAACCATTCGCGAGAAGCCCTGCTTTTCCACGCTCATCCGACAGCTGCCCGGCACGAGATTCAGAAACTGATAATCGCCTGAATTCGAGGTTGAGGCAGTGCGTTCATCGTTGGTTTGGGTGTTGGTTAGCCTCATCTTTGCGGCCGGCACCGATGCTCCGGACGTGTCCGCAATCGTCCCTACGATGGAGCCCAGAAACGTCTGGCCCATCATAGTGGCCGGAAGCAGAATCGCGGTTATCCATATCGGTGCCGCAGCTCGTGAATTCTGATGTGCGCGGCCGAAAACTCGTCGACTTGCCCGCGCACGCCCACGAGGAAGAAGGCTATGCTGGTATACCGGCGGTTCCAATATGAGAACAATAGCACGCAGTTGGGCTGGAATCGCGGTCACTCGATGTGTGCTCGGTGCAGTGAGCACGGTGTTGTTGTGCCCTCGTGCCTCCGCGTTGCATCCCTCGCTCGAACTGAGTCAATACACGCATACTGCCTGGACGGCTCGCCAAGGTTTTGCGGGCGCCACGCAGTCAATTGTCCAGACGCCTAACGGGTATCTTTGGCTCGGTACCGAATTCGGCCTCGTCCGCTTCGATGGCGTTCGTTTTTCTTCGTGGACTCCGCCGCCGGGCGAGCGCCTCCCGAGCAGCAATATCATGTCGCTTTTAGCCGCACGCGATGGCGCCTTGTGGATCGGCACTAGTGATGGATTGGCGAGTTTCAACAACGGCAAGCTGACCCGCTACCCCAACATTGCCAGAGAGCCCGTCTTCGCTCTTCTGGAGGATCATCAGGGAGTGGTTTGGGTTGGACTGCGTGGCAGGGTCTGCGCGATTCGGAGTGGGAATACTGAGTGCTCTGATGATCACCACCTCCTCGGCGGCATCGGTGTGTTTTCCCTGTTTGAGGACAGCGGGGGACGTCTGTGGGCCGGAGAAGCTGAGTCCGGCCTGTGGCGGTGGAGGCCCGGTCCTCCGCAACGCGTCCTGCCGGGGCCAATGACCACGTCCCAGGCTCTCGCCCAAGGGGATCAGGGAACAGGATTGATTGCAGTCAGCGGCGGCATCTTGCGGCAGGTCGCCGGCAAGAACATAGAGGAGTACGCCATCCCGCGTATCAAACAGCCCTTCGCTCGCAATCTGCTTCGGGATCGCAATGGCGCCTTGTGGATCGGCATTTGGCAGCAGGGGCTGGTGCGTGTTTATGACGGAAAGATAACTCGGTTTGGGCACAGTGATGGACTCTCCAGCGATGACGTGACGGCTCTTTTTGAGGATCGCGAGGGAAGCATTTGGGTGGGCACGACCAATGGCATGGACCGCTTTCGAGAAGGCGCTGTTTCAACGATCTCCGCGAATCAAGGTTTGTCCGGCCGACCCTGGTCAGTCCTCGCAGCCCGTGATGGCAGCGTGTGGATCGGTACTGAGGATGGCGTGAACCGATGGCATGAAGGCCAGATGACGATTTATCGCTCCCCTTTCGAGCCGAGGACGCCCCTCCGTGGCGAGTCGGACAACGCATTGCGCGAAATCAGTGACACTGCGCTACCGGACAGCAAGATAGGCTCCCTTTTCGAAGACCAGCGTGGCCGCATTTGGGTCACGAGTCGCAAAGGGGCTGCCTGGTTTGAGAACGGCCGGTTTACTCACGTAGCCGGTAGGCTGCCTGTCGGAGCTGCGAGCGCGATTCTCCCTGATGGGCGCGACGGTGTCTGGATCAGCTATCCCGCTGATGGCCGGTTTCATGTGGTTGATGGGCGGGTCATAGAATCGGCGAGTTGGCCATGGTCCGACCCGATCGACCCACGTGTTTCCGCCGTCTTATCCGATCCGGTCAAAGGTGGACTATGGGTAGGTTTCAAACACGAAGGCATCGCGTATTTGACCGGCCACCAAGTCAGCACCTCCTTCACT
The DNA here is from genome assembly GCA_963713415.1 of Bryobacterales bacterium. Classification (GTDB taxonomy): domain Bacteria; phylum Acidobacteriota; class Terriglobia; order Bryobacterales; family Bryobacteraceae; genus Palsa-89. The sequence continues at coordinate 71,263 of CAVQLV010000007.1, forward strand.
GCCGAAGAGGGGTTGGGCGCCGGGCGGGTGTGGAATCTTGAAATGGATCACGAGGGTACCCTTTGGGCTGCTACGGAAGGCGGCCTCAGCCGTATCAGAGACGGTCGCGTGGCGACGCTTACGGCCAAGAATGGGCTGCCGTGCGAGGCCGTTCACTGGGTCATTGAAGATGACGCTTTCTCGTTATGGTTGTATATGGCCTGCGGCCTCGTGCGCATTTCTCGGCCCGAGTTGGAGGCATGGGAATCCAACCCGAAACGCGCCATTCACGCCACTTTGTTCGGGGAGGCCGACGGCATCAGAGCTCGTTCACTACTCACCCCCTACGGTCCAACTGTGACTAAGTCTCCCAATGGGAAAATATGGTTCGCGTTTATGGATGGCGTCGGCGTCATCGATCCGCGACACCTTCCTTTCAACCCCCTTCCACCTCCTGTCCACATCGAACAAATCACCGCGAATGGCAAGCAATACGATACCGCGCGCGGTTTGCGACTGCCTCCGCTGGTCCGCGACCTTGTGATTGATTACACAGCTCTGAGCCTGGTCGCGCCGGAGAAGGTGCATTTTCGATTCAAGCTCGATGGACAGGACCAGGACTGGAAAGAGGTCGTCAACCAGCGCCGCGTGGAGTATTCGAACTTACCGCCCGGTAAATACCGGTTTCGCGTGACGGCCTGCAACAATAGCGGCGTCTGGAACGCGGCTGGCGACTCACTTGATTTCTCCATCGACCCGACATACTACCAGACTGTTTGGTTTCGTTTGTCATTGGTGGCCGCTTTTTTCGCATTGCTCTGGGCGCTGTATCAGTACCGCCTCCGCCAGATCGCGCGGGAATTTAACGCGCAACTGGAAGGGCGCGTCGACGAGCGCACGCGCATCGCGCGCGAATTGCACGATACGCTCTTGCAGAGCTTTCAAGCCGCGCTCTTCCAATTTCAAGCGGCCCGGAACCTCTTTTCTAAAGGTCGCGAAGAGGCGACCCAAACCCTGGATAGCGCCATCAGCACAGCCCAGGAAGCCATCGTCGAGGGCCGGGATGCGATTCATGATTTGCGCGATACGGTGGCCCCGCAAGCTCATTTGGAACAGCTACTCAAAACTGTTGGGCAGGAACTCGCAAGCTCTCAAGTTTCCAACGGCAATCGCCCGGCGTTCCGGGTGACCGTGGAGGGTCCTGCGCAAGCCTTGTCTCCCGTTCTCCAGGACGAGGTCTATCAGATTGGCCGCGAGGTGTTGCGGAACGCTTTCCGGCACGCAAGCGCAAGCCGAATCGAAGCTGAAATCCATTATGATAACCGCCTGCTTCGGTTACGGATTAGGGACGATGGGAAGGGACTCGATCGAAAGGTATTTGAGGATGGCATACCCGGCCATTGGGGGTTGCCGGGTATCCGCGAGCGGGCAAAACGGATCGGCGCCCGGTTGGTATTCTGGAGCGAAGCGGGGGCGGGTACAGAAGTCGAACTGGCGGTCCCATCCCGAATCGCCTATGCGAAATCTCCTGTCCGGCGTCGCTTTGGTCTGTTCCGGAAAGCATAATGAGGTGTCGTGAGTTCGCGTCCTGAACCAATTTTGGTCTTGGCGATTGACGATCACCCGCTCCTTCGGAAAGGTATATCAGCATTGATCGACGCCGAGTCCGACATGAAATTGATCGCCGAGGCATCCACCGGAGTGGAAGCAATCAAGCAGTTCAAACTCCATCGTCCAGATATCACACTCATGGACCTGCAAATGCCTGACATGAGTGGTATCGAAGCTACGATTGCAATTCGCCAGGAATTCCCAGAAGCAAAAATCATTATTCTTACGACGTACGATGGCGATGTGCAGGTAGTTCGGGCGTTGAAAGCCGGTGCTCGCGGTTATCTGCTGAAGGCAAAAGTAAATCAAGAACTCCTGGATGCCATCCGGTCAGTCCACGCCGGACAAAAGCGGATTCCTTCAGAGGTTGCGGCCGAGCTGGCGGAGCATTCCGGGGAGGACGAGTTGAGCACGCGCGAGATCGATGTGCTCCGGCTGATCGCCGCCGGAAATGCCAACAAAGAGATTGCCGCGCAGCTTTCCATTGGAGAGGATACGGTTAAACGGCACGTGACGAACATTCTGTCGAAACTGAGAGCGAGCGACCGGACCCATGCGGTCACCATCGGGCTGAAACGCGGAATCATCGAAATTTAGATCCCACTAAAGTGGAATCGCGCGATGCCCGGTTCGTGGGTTCCCATCTGATTGCAGATTCCCTAGTATGTGGATGGGACTGCTGTGCAGCGCCTCTTTTCGACCTTTGCTGACGGCTGGCCCGGACTCGGCCTCTTGTTACAGCGACTCCTCACCGGAGGAATTTTAGTCTATTGCGGAGCCTTGTCTCTAACGAAGGCTCATCTCGAACTGGCGATTCCGCAAATAATCGGAGCAGTTGCCGGAATACTGATACTCGCCGGGTTGTGGACGCCGGTGGCTGCCATGGTGGCGGCAGCAATCGAGCTTTGGATCGCTTTCTCTCAGCCGAATAACATACCGATGGCCGTTATTTTGGCGGTCCTTGGGCCAGCCTGGCGATGATTGGCCCGGGGGCGTGGTCCATCGATGCGCGGCTTTTCGGCAGGAAACAACTCGACCCGGATCTGTGAGGCCGATTCGAACTCCCACGAAAGTGGGAGAAGCAGCTTTCACTTTTGAGCGGTCAAACCTTCCACGATAGGGTGTTGTTCTCAGGGTGCGTTAAGAGCAGAATCACAGAGAAGCCAAAACAACTTTTCATTGAAATCAGGTGCGGCGGCAATGGAGTGGACTTCACCAACATGGTGCGAACTGTGCGGTTGATCGCAACAGCGGTGTGTGTCGTTTGCGTTGCCGCTTCTCTTAACGCCCAGGTGAATGCGACGGGAACCTTCTCGGGGCAGGTCACCGATCCTGCAGGGAAGGCCGTGGTCAGTGCGCGAGTTCGTCTGATTGACAGGCAAACGGGGGTTGCGAACATCAAATTTACAGCGACAGATGGCTACTACGCCTTTCCCCTGGTCAAGCCCGGCATGTATTCCATCGAGGCCAGCGCTCCGGGCTTCGACGTTACCACCCGCCGGGACCTTGTTTTGCAGATTCAAGAGAGCGTTCAGGAAGACTTTACCTTACAGATCAGCGGCGCTAAGGCCGAAGTCCTGGTGACAGGCGCCGCCCCATTGCTGAATACAGAAACGACAGACGTGGGCAATGTAATCAGCGAACACACATCGGAGCAACTTCCGCTGAATGGCCGCAATTTCTCTCAGCTCGCACTGCTTGTACCCGGAACCAATCCAGGACCGGTCGGCGGCATCCGGACTCAAGGCAATGGCAATGAAACACAGCGGGCGGGCGCCGAAGTGATTGCTGATGGTTCGCGCGGCAGCTTCAACCTCTTCCTGATTGATGGCCTCGACGATCGCGACCAATCCGTCGGCACCATCAAAGTGTTTCCAAACCTGGAGAGTATCCAGGAATTCAAAGTCCAGGTTGGCAACTACGACGCTGGATTCGCGTCCGGCGGCGCGGTTGTGAACGTGATTACCCGCTCGGGGTCAAACCAGTTCCACGGGTCGGCCTTCGAGTTCCTGCGTAATAGCGCTCTTGACGCACGTCAGTTCTTTGATGCCAAGAAGCCGCAATTCCAGCAGAACCAATTTGGCGGCACGATCGGAGGTCCGATCCGCAAAAACAAGACATTCTTTTTCGCCGATTATCAGGGCCTACGCCTTCACACGGCTCCCACCTCGATCCTCTCGGAACCCACCTCCGCCATGCGCGGGGGCAACTTTAGCAGCTATCCGGCAATCATCTACGATCCAACCACCTATAACTCGACGACCAACACTCGCATGCTCTTTCCGGGCAACATAATTCCGGCTAGTGACATCGACCCCGTAGCGAGAAACCTCCTCGCTATACTGCCCCTGCCGAATCTTCCCGGTGTGGCCAACAATCTGCGAATCAATCCTCTCGATGTGGATGTGCAGGATCAGATGGATGTGCGCGGCGACCAGGTTTTCTCGGAGCGGGACGCGATGTTCGCGAGATACACATGGGGCAGAGCAGACATCACCTACCCTTCCACTCCAGTAATGATTAATGGTGCCATCAATCCGCTGGCGTTCGCGCAGGGGAGCGCCTTGGCCGGATCTCTGAAGCTCAACCACGCCCCCAGTCAACAGGCCACCTTGCAGGAGATTCATCAATTCACGCCAAACGTAGTGAACCAAATTGCTCTGGGCTACACACGCTTTGACTTGCGAGCGACTAACCTGGAACAAGGACTGAATATAGCTCAAATGCTCGGCTTGCAGGGCGCGAATAGCGATCCGAATGGGAGTGCCATGTCGAGTTTGACGATTTCGGGTGAGTCCGGGTATAACTCCTTCAACCTGCCGGAGATCGTCCCCCAGAATACCTGGCAACTGAGCGACACGATCTCCTACACGCACGGCGCACACGACGTGCGTTTTGGCTTCACTGCTATCCAAAATCGGTTCGGTTTCTTTCAGTTGAGCGCTCCGTCAGGTTCTCTATCCTTCACCGGCGCTTACACGAACAACCCTGCGAACTCGGCCGGAACTGGCGCCGGTTTCGCGGATTTCATTCTCGGGCTGCCAGTGAGCTCAGCGAAATCGGCGTTCCCGCAAGGCACTCCATATCTCCGCTATAGCGAGTACGGCTCCTTCGTTCAGGATCAATGGCGTGTTAACTCCCGGCTCACCGTCAATCTTGGCCTTCGCTACGATCTGTTCACGCCGGTGTCTGAGCGCTACGACCGGCAATCTGATTTTCTTCTGGGCACCGGGACTCTGGCGCTTGCGGGACAGGATGGCGTTTCGTCGAGCATCCTTAGCCTGCAGAAACATGACTTCAGCCCGCGCATCGGTTTGGCGTATCGGCTCGGAAGCAAAACAGTTATTCGCGGCGCATACGGCCTGTTCTACTTCGATGAGCAAGGGATCCGGCGGCTCGACGCGCCTCTTCATCAACTATCCCTTCGCGGCGCAATTCACGGTCTCATGCAGCGCGACTCTTCCATGCCTGAGCACTTCCACTGGAATTCCGGAGACCCTAAGCGCAAATAACCTGCCGACCGCGGTGTACCAACCAACGCCGAATCTTACGCCCAACATGCAGCAATGGAACACGACGATCGAGCGACAGGTCGGAGGGGCACTGGTGCTTCGGGCCGCTTACGTTGGCAGCCATGGCAATCATCTCAATCTGAACATCAATGAGAACGTCGCCACGCCCGGCCCGGGCCCCGTGGCGCCTCGCCAGCCGTATCCTTCCTATGGAACCATCTCTGCGTGGGAGCCGAGGGGATTTTCCAACTACGATGGCTTACAGCTCTCGGCTGAAAAGCGCTTTAGCGCGGGGTTATCGTTCCTGGCCGCTTACACTTGGAGCAAGAGCCTCGATGAGGGTGGGGGCGGCAACTCCTCGAACGGTGACCCGCGCATCAACATTCAGAACCCTCAGCGACGTGCGAGCCGATTATGGGCTTTCGGATTTCGATTTCCGCCAGCGCTTCACTCTCAGTCTGATCTATGAGCCACCATTCGGACATGGGCGGGGATATCTAAGCAGCGCTAATCGCTTCGCGGATACTTTCGTTGGCGGTTGGCAGATTACCAGCATCGTGACCGCGCAATCGGGCGCGCCTTTCTCCGTGTCTCTTGCGAATCCGACCGCCAATACAGGCACATTCACCCGTCCCAATCGCGTTTGCAATGGCAACTTTCCGTCAGACAAGCAGACCATCCACGAGTGGTTTGACATAAGCTGTTTCGTGAACCCTCCGTTGTACACGTTTGGCAACGCTGGACGGGACATCCTGATCGGCCCTGGTCTTTTCACCTGGGATTTGGGTGCGGATAAGGATTTTCGCTTGAGCGAGAAAGTCGGTCTCCAATTTCGTTCTGAATTCTTCAACATTCTGAACCGTGCGAATTTCGGTTTGCCTTCCGGAAGCATTGGCTCGGCGGCAGCGGGTACGATCACCACTGTGGTCACGAATGCGACGGCAGATCCAATTCGCGCTTCGTTTACACTGGTGACAAAGAAGGCAGGCTAGATGGCAAAATGCGTCCGCGATTAAGTGTCGTCCTGCGGTCTGTTTTTTGCTCAGCCGCGCTCGGCGCAAGCGCACCCGATACGATCCGGCCCCTGATTTTGCCCGTCACCGACGCGAGCGACATTCGCTTCATCCATGTATCCTTTGGCGCCTTTCGAAAGGAGCCGTCTTATAGCCGCATTCATGCGATCGTCCAGGGAAGCAAGGGATTTCTCTGGTTTGGCACGCAAAACAAGCTGCAACGGTACGACGGATACGAGATCCGTGAATACCCGCAAGAACCGGACAGCCCCAATGCGGTATTCACAAGGTCGTTATTTATAGCCAAATCAAATACGCTGTGGGGCGGGTCGGAGCGTTGGCTGGATCGGTTTGACCCGGCGACGGAAACGTTTCGACAATACCCGACGAACGGACAGTTCGATGGCGTGATGTCTGCTATGCAGGATCGTAACGGTATATTATGGTTCGCGACAAATTACGGACTCGTCCGAATGGATCTTTCCACGGGCACGACTGTTCAGTATCAGCACCGCTCAAACGACGCGCGCAGCTTGAGCACTAACAGGGTGAGGGCCAGCTTCGAAGCCAAAGACGGGACGTTTTGGGTAGCCACTACCGGCGGCGTGGATCTCTTCGATCGCCAGACCGGCGAAGTACGTCAGCACATCCCGCTGCCGGTTGATTTTCCAATTGGGGATCCGAACCCCGTGCTCACCATCCAGTTTTGCGAGGATCACACCGGCGTCTTGTGGCTCATATACGCGTATGGATATGGTCTCGCCCGGCTGAATCGGGAAGCGGGCACGTTAACGTTTTATTCCTTGGACGGTACCGGAAAGGATAATACACTTCAATCTGGCGCCCGCTCCATTGTCGAAGATAAGGATGGGGCGTTGTGGATCGGGACAACGGGCAGTGGCCTGTTAAGGCTTGACCCAACCCGCTCCCGATTCGTGCGGTACCGCAATAACCCAGCCGACCCCGAAAGCTTGAGTGGGGATCAGGTTCATGCCTTGTTTCTGGACCGCGAAGGGAACATGTGGGCGGGAACGAACGGCGCCGGCGTAAACCGGTTTTCGCCCCGCCCTTTGCCGTTCAAAGTCTATCAGACAGAAGCTTGGGGATCCGGACAGCCTGGACATGAACTACACGACCTCAATCTTTGAGGACAGTCGTGGCGAGCTTTGGATCGGGAGCCTCAGGGCTCTGGGCCGGTTGAATCTCAAAACGGGGAAGATGACTTTCGATCGCAGGGCCGGCGGACCCGGAGAACTATCCAGCACCTGGGTGATTTCCATGGCCGAGGACCGCTCAGGGCGTCTCTGGTTCGGCACCGTCGGCGCTGGACTCAATCGCCTCAATCGTGAAACCGGGAAATTCACGGTTTTCCGGCATAATCCAGGCGATCCTCACTCATTGAGTCACAATACCGTTCAAAAGATTTTTGTTGATCATAAGGGCGCCGTCTGGGTTGGAACGGAGGACGGGCTGGACGAATTCGACGAGTCTAGCCAGAGTTTTCGCACTTACAAAGCGGGCCGTGCGCTGTTCGATTCGCGAGTACATGAGATTGCCGAGGATGCCACTGGCGTGTTGTGGATCGCTACCCAAGGAACAGGCCTGCTTCGCTTTATGCCCGCAACCGGCCAGTTTAAAGCCTACCGGCACAGCCAGGCGCCGGGAAGCCTGAGCTCCGATATCACGGAGACGATTTGGATCGACCATGCTGGGATCATCTGGGTCGGAACGGACAACGGGTTAGACCGGTTTGATCCGTCCGCGGGCACCTTTACCACTTACCATGAACGTGACGGTTTGGCGGGAGATCACATCAGCAGAATCCTGGCGGATGACAGTGGCAATCTGTGGATCAGCACGAACAAGGGACTGTCTCGATTCGATGTTAACAAGAAGACTTTCAAGAACTACTACGTATCCGACGGGATCGCCGGCAACGAATTCTACAACTATGCGTCGGCTTTCAAGAGTCCTACTCGGAGAGATGTTTTTTAGCTCCTATGCGGGAGTCACAGCTTTCTTCCCGGACAGAGTGGTTGATAATCCGTATGCTCCTCCCGTAGTCATCACCGATTTGAGGGTCGCCGGCAGGTCCCTGCCGATCGGAGGGGATTCTCCGTTGAAGCAGGCCGATTCCCTTTACAGACTCCGTGAAGCTTTCGCACAACCAGAATGTGGTGTCGGTACAATTTGCAGCCCTTAGTTTCACTAACCCGGATGGGAATCGCTACCGTTACCGGCTGGACGGACTGGACACAGAGTGGAACGAATCGGGGAGCGATGAGAGGGTGATCACATATTCACTCGCGCCGGGCGAATACGTGTTCCACGTGCAAGGCAGCAACAGCCGCGGAATATGGAACGAACAAGGGACAAGTCTACAGATCGTCATATTGCCGCCCTGGTGGAGCACGGTGTGGTTCCGAACGTGTTCAGCCATGGCCCTCTTGCTCTTGCTGTGGGCATTCTATCGCTACAGGCTGCACCAGATGTCGCGAGAATTTAATGCGCGCTGGGGCGGTGGATGAGCGGCTACGCGTCGCCCGCGATCTGCACGACACGCTGCTGCAGAGTTTTCACGGGCTGCTGCTGCGCTTTCAAGCCGTTCACAACCTGCTCCCGGGGCGCGCCGCGGACGCGCGACAGGTGCTGGAAACAGCGCTCGATGACGCTGCCCAAGCCATTACAGAGGCACGCGACGCGGTTCAGGATCTCCGCGTATCCGCCGTAGTAGCCAGCAATCTGGCAAAGGCCCTGGAGGCATTGGGTGAGGGAATGGCCCAGGACGGAAGAACCCAGGATCAGGACCCAACCGCTTTTTCGGTAGAAGTGGAGGGCACGCCACAAAATCTGCATCCGATCCTGCGGGATGAAGTCTATCGGATCGCCGCAGAAGCACTGCGCAACGCATTCCACCACGCGCGCGCGCCGCGGATCGAAGTCGAAATCCGCTATGCTGCGCATCGGTTTCGGATCCTGGTGCGGGACGATGGAATCGGTATCCATGCAAATGTGCTCAGTCAGGACGGGCGCCCTGGACACTGGGGTTTGAGAGGCATGCGCGAGCGCGCGAAGCATATCGGGGGAGAACTGGAGGTCTGGAGCCAGCACGAGGCCGGCACGGAGATCGAGTTGACTGTCCCAGCCTCGATTGCGTATCAGAGTTATACTCGCCGCCAGTTCCGGCTGTTTAAGAGCAAAGTGGGGACGAATTCATGAACCGCGACCCGTCTCCGATTCGTGTCCTGGCGGTGGACGATCATCAGTTGATCCGCGCAGGCATTGCCACGCTCCTTCTTACCGAGTCGGATATTGAGCTCGTCGGCGAAGCGACCAACGGAGGAGAAGCGATTGCAAAATTTCGGGAATGCCGGCCCGATGTCACGCTGATGGACTTGCAGATGCCGGAGACCGATGGTTTTGACGCGATCATCGCCATCCGCAATGAATTCCCCGAAGCGCGAATCATTGTCCTGACGACATACACTGGAGACGTCCAGGCGATACGCGCGATCAAAGCCGGCGCTCAAGCCTACTTGCTGAAAAGCCTTCTATATAAGGAATTGATTCAGACGATCCGCACAGTACACGCAGGGCGCCGAGCGATCGCTCCTGCTATTGCAGCCCAGATTGCCGAGCACAGCGGCGAAGAAAGCTTGACGCCGAAGGAAACCGAAGTGCTGCGCCTTATCGCGGCGGGAAATGCCAACAAACAGATTGCCGCACAGCTCTCGATTACGGAAGAAACGGTTAAGAGCCGCGTGAAGAACATCCTTAGCAAGTTGGGTGCAAACGATCGGACGCACGCTGTCGCCATCGCGATAAAGCGCGGAATCGTCGAATTGTAATCACTCGAAAGAGTGAAAATCCATCCTGCTGACGGGGGTTTCGGCGTCGATTCGGACTCCTTACCCTTAAATAGGTGACCTAGGTTTGCAGCGTCTATATTCTACTTTCGCCCGCGGCTGGCCGGGAATAGGCCTGTTGTGCCTGCGAGTGATTACAGCGATCGTGTCGATCCACTATGCCATCACCGGGTTCTCTTCAGAGCCGATATTGTTGTTCAGAATAGCGACTGAGATCGCATCCGGGCTTTTACTGTGCGCTGGTCTATGGACACCAGTAGCGGGTGGCGCGCTTTCGATTGTTGCACTGTGGTCCGTGTTCTCGGGAACAGGCGATCCCTGGTCGCAAATCCTGTTGGCGTCAGTAGGAGCTGCACTCGCGATGCTTGGTCCTGGCGCCTGGTCGATCGATGCCCGGCTCTTTGGAAGAAAGCGGCTCATTCACGAGCGGTAGGCGCGCCGCTTTTTCCCACTAAAGAGTGAACCCAGGTTCCACGATTCGGCACATAACTGGCCCCCGATTTGGTGTTGTTCTCTTGCGGTGCCGGGCGCAGAATCATGGTTAGAGACGGAGGGATTCGATGACCAAGAACGATATGAACCAATTTCGAGCGATTCTGACCGCGAGAATCGCTGAACTTGAAAGCTTTAACCGACTCCGCGACGGGATCACGATTGAGAGGAGCCCAGACCAGTTGGATGAGATCCAACGAGCATCGGAACGCGCACTCGCGGTTTGTAATCTCGACCGTGACTTCAATCAACTTCGAAACGCTCGTGCCGCCCTCCTTCGCATAGAGCAAGGAAGTTTTGGAATATGCCAGCACTGTGACGAGGGCATTCATCCGAAACGGCTCGCTGCAATTCCATGGGCCGCTCTTTGTATACGGTGTCAGGAAACCCTGGACCGTAACCCGGAACTGATGCCAACTCCGGGTGGCGACTTCCTGGCCAACGCCGCATGAGAGGCGCCTCCGCAATACTTGATTGGAAAGCACCATGAACAGCACAGCACATTCCACTCATCGTAATGAATCATTCTTCGGCGTCTCAGATCAGTCAAGGGCGGCGGACTACGACCCCGATTCAAGTTACCGGCCCTGTCAAGATGCCTTCGATTTGAAAAACGAAATCGTCTGCGGGTCCATGTTCGAGGAGATCGTTGGGTCTTCAGAACCTCTGTATCGCGTATTTCAACATCTGACGAGAGTGGCGCCCACGAACGCCACAGTTCTGATCCACGGTGAGAGCGGGACTGGCAAAGAGCTGATCGCGCGTGCAATTCACAAACGGTCCCATCGTTCCCAACGTCCCTTTGTTCGAGTTAATTGCGCCGCGATACCGTCTTCGCTGATAGCCTCTGAGCTCTTCGGTTACGAAAAGGGCGCCTTCACGGGCGCCACTCAGCGGCATCTGGGCCGCTTCGAATTAGCGAATGGTGGAACCATCTTCCTTGACGAGATCGGCGAGATTCCCCCCGAGACTCAAATCGCCCTGCTGCGGGTCCTGCAAGAGCGTGAATTTGAACGGGTGGGTGGCACGCATCCTATCTCCACAGACGTGCGCGTGATCGCAGCGACAAATAGGGACTTGAGAGCAGCAGTGGACGGAGGCATTTTCCGGTTGGATTTGTTTTATAGGCTAAACGTCTTTCCGATTCAGGTTCCGGCGCTGCGCGAACGCCCGGAAGACATTCTCGCATTGGTCAACTATTTCATTCACCGCTACGGAGAAAGCACCGGCAGGAAGATTCGAAGCATCGAGCGAAAAACGCTCGAATGGCTGCAGGCTTACGATTGGCCGGGCAATATTCGCGAGCTGCAAAACGTGGTTCAGAGGGCCGTCATCCTTTGTGACGGGGAGACATTCTCGATTGACAAAGACTGGATCGAGCCCGAAAAGCTGGGAACGCCCAAGCCGCCCGTTCCTCTTTCGACTGCCCTCGTGGCTCAGGAACGAGAAATGATTGAAGCTGCTCTAGAAGAGAGCCGTGGCCGGATTTCCGGTCCGGCCGGAGCGGCCGGCAAACTCGGAATGCCCCGAACTACACTGGAGTCGAAAATCAGGAGCCTGCGAATCGACAAGCACCGGTTTGCCTGCGCGTAGAATGTGGTTCCGCCTCCGACCGCCGGAATTCGTAGGCCGCTCAGCGACGACAACGAGGTGCCCTCAGCGCCCCCGGCGGTCTTCAAAACATGGACCGTTGCGCCCTGCCGTCGCTGGCATCGGGACCAAGCATATGCCGAGCGCTCCAGGTACCAATTGGGCATTGGTTCGTCCGATCGTCGTCGTTTCTTTGCTTTATTCTCCGCCACGGTTCACCAAGTCTTGCATATCCAATTGCGACACGCCCATCGACTGACCTGCATTCTTCAACAATCTGGCGTGCCGCGCTTGTGCCTTGGCAACGGCGGCTTCCATCGCTTCTCCCGCCGGCTCTGGCATACAGGTCAGCATCACCTTCGCCAGGCTATTCACAAGTGCGAATAGAGCCTGCTGCGCTCGTGCCATGCGGATCACTTCGTGCCGGACTTGCTCGATGGTGGCGACCAGGCGCTCTTCGGTATTCATCAATTCTTCCCCGGTCCCCAACAATTCCTGTTCCACCGAATGACGAATGAAGGCCGCTAACGATGCGAAGCCGCGCTTCCGCGTCGTCTCTTGGATCTGCTTGTCGATTGCCTCAGAAAATCGAATCGCTCGTTGTGCCATTTGACGCGCCCTCAATTACTAAGGAAACGGCGAAGGCGCTTCGGGACACGCCCAAAATCACAAAATTGATGCGCATCCCAAGCGGGATGCAATTTCCGCGAGGTGCATCCCGTCCTAAGTCCAAACGTAGCAATACGGAATCTACCAGAAACCGGGGCGGCGCATCCCAACCTTTATGTTCCACTACCGATCTTTGTTGGGTTGTGATGTTGAAATGCGTCGAAGAATGTCGACGGCTAAACGAAATTCGTTGAATTATGTCGAGAACCGGCGCAAACTGTGGGTGCTATGGCGAAAAGTGAGCAGCGCCAAGAAGTAGCACGGGAATGGATCATCCAGACCAGAAAGCGCCTCGCACAACGGCGCGGGGGAAAGCCTGCCACAAAAGCTGGCCAGCTTCGCGCCCTTTGGTCTGAAATCCGCGCTGCCATTGCCGAGGGACAAAGCCTGGCAAACATCTGCCAATGGCTCAAGGATGAAGCCGAGATCGAAATCTCGGTCCAAAGCCTCGGCTCGTATTTGACGCGCATTCGGCGGAAGGAACCGGCAGATCCAGTCGCGCCGGCTGTCCTGTCCGTCCCAAAGCCTACACGGCGAGCGCTTCACCCGCGTACGGGAAACCGCAACCAAGTGAGCAAGTTCGATTACCCGCCAGGCCCGCCAGACGAGAGCAAGCTGATCTAACCCAGATCAGCCGCTAACGAAAACGTTTTAGTTTGCTGTCCCGAAGTGCCTCCGCCGTTCCCTTAGTAATTGAGGGGCAAATTCATGGCGAGAACTACGTCGAATCACCCAGCTACCATTCACCTGACCTTGCAAGGCAAAGGTGGCGTCGGGAAGAGCTTGGTCGCGAGCATTCTCGGCCAGTACTTCCGTTATCACGCCAAGGAGATCCATTGCATTGACAGCGATCCGGTGAACCAGACCTTCTCGCAATACGCGGAGCTGGGTGCCGAACACCTGGCGCTCATGCGCAACGGCAGGATTGATTCCGGCGGCTTTGATGTTTTGATTGATCGCGTGCTCAGCGAGGACGGAATTTTCATCGTGGATAACGGCGCGTCCACCTTCGTTCCCCTCTGGAGCTACATGGTCGAGAACAACGTGCTCGAAATGATTGCCGCCTCAGGGCGCAAGCTGTACGTCCATACGGTGGTGACGGGCGGCCAGGCCCTCGGAGACACCCTCAAGGGCTTCAAGAGCCTTGCCGAGAGCACGGCTGAACGAAATATCGTGGTTTGGCTGAACGAATACTTCGGCGTGATTGAGCGCGATGGCAAGACGTTCACAGACATGCTGGCCTACCAGGAGAGTGAATCGAAAGTCTGCGGCATGATTCGCATCGCGAAGCGAAACCAGGACACTTTCGGGCGAGACGTCGAAGAAGTGATCGCACGGAAGAAGACTTTTGAGGATGCGATTCGCAACGGTACGGCTTCGGTCATGAGTAAGCAGCGGCTCAAGATGGTCCAGCGAGACCTGTTCGAACAATTGGATGAGCTGTCACTGCTGTAAGGAAACGACATGCCCGACGTAAAACGAATGATCAGCGAAGTTGCAGCCGAGAACGGAATCCGCGTGGAACCCGGCGACCCGCTATTTGCCCTGGTGACGATGAATCGCCTGGTGCTTGAAGAAGCTGCGCAACGGTTCTCCGACCACAACCATAAACTCATTGCGGAATTTCACGAATCGATGAAGAAGGCCGAAACGCGTGCCGGACAAGTCTTGGCGCAAATGGTCAAGGATTCTGCGGAGAAGATGCGCGAAGGCCTACAGGCGGATATTCGCTCGGCCGGTCTGAAAGCGCGCGAGTACGTCCATTTAGTGAACGAAGCGCACCGCCGTCCGGCGATCATACGTTGGGTGTCAGTCGGATTGTTGGCTGGGGCGGCGCTGTTCGCTGCAGGTGTCTGGTTTGCCCCTTGTTTCCACTAGCGGGCTGTCGGCAAGCTTTCTCGATCAGCGTTCCGATTTCTATATGGACGCGGCAATAATTGGACCCCCAACTGTCCCTGCCTTTGAACGGCCTTTAACCGTTCGCCAAGCGGCGGTTTTCCTTGGCGTCAGTCCTTCGTTGGTCTATGCTTATGTTGAGCGGAAGCAGATTCCCCATTTTCGGATGATGGGGCGCGCGATCCGATTCCGGTTATCGGAGTTGGAGTCGTGGCGTCAACAATTTCACGTCAATGGAGGAATCAATGAGTAAAAGAGGACGACCGCCAAAACATAGTGGTGCGGTCTACCAACGGAAGAATTCACAGATTTGGCAGGTCCGCTATAAGGACCCGAAAGGAGAAATCGTACGAGAGTCGGCAGGCACATCCGATCGTCAACAAGCCGAGCGGCTCCTTCGGGATCGCCTGGATGCAAGAGACGATGGACGGCTTGTGACGGTTTTGGCGGGCAAACAAATCATGTTCAATCAATGGGCGGATTGGTTTCTGGAGCGGCGTTCCAAGCCGCCATTCCGGAGCTCTGCCAACCATCAGGTGAACTTGAATGCGCTGAAGTTCCTAAGGCCGGTCTTTGGGGATCTTGCGCTATCAGAGATCACGGGCGATGCGGTCGAGGACTATCTGGCCGATCCCCTGAAGTCGGGACGCAGGATACACACAAAGTTCGGCGTTCAGTTGCGGGGCACGATCAAACCGGCAACCGCGCACCAGGAGTTCAGGATTCTTTCGCATATCCTGAACGTCGCGGTCAAGCAGAATCGGCTTGCCGTCAATCCGTGTGTCGGGGTCGAATTCCCGGTATCGGTGAAAAAGTCAACCCGGAAGCCCCACTACATGACGGCGACAGAACAAGCAAAGATCGAGAGCGTCTCCCCGACCTACGTGAGGAACATAGTTGTAATCGTGTCCGAGCTGGGGTTGCGCTACAAGAAGGAACTCCTTCCAATGAAGAAGGAGCAAGTCGATCTCGAAAACGGGTTGGTGCATATTGCGGACTCCAAAACGCCGAGTGGCATTGGCGACATGCCATTGACCCAAGCAGCGATAGAGGCGTTCCGTCGGCAGATCGAGGAAACGCCCGGGAGCGAGTATCTCTTTCCGAGCCCCAAGTTGGAGGCGAAAAAGCCGCACATGACGAATCTCCGCAAAGTATGGGTGGGAACTTTGAAAAGGGCTGGAGTGCCCTATTTCGCACCCTACGAACTTCGGCACACGTTCGCAACCCGGCTCAGCGCAGGAGGCGTTGCAGACACATGGTGACGCAGATGTTGAGACAGGAAGATGCAGAGGTATTCAAGCTATACAGTCAGGCAAAGCTAGGAATGCTGCGCGAGGCGCTCGCGAAGTTAGATCGGCAGGCGCAGGAGCGCGTCATTGCGAGAAGGCGAGCTGAGGAATTTATTGCACATTTCTTGGCACAAACGGTCTTCTGCTTGTAATCCCGAAGAGAACGAATGCTGATTCTGAAGGGTTAATTTGGTCGGGCCGCCGGGATTTGAACCCGGGACCTCCTGCACCCCAAGCAGGCGCGCTAGCCAGGCTGCGCCACGGCCCGAACGCCCCATTCTACCGCACCCTGGCGCCGCGCCCCTAGTTTGTCTGTTATACCTGGGTGCTGATGCTTATTCTTGCCGCCGTGCTCGCGATCTTCGTCTATGGCATGACCGCCGCGATGCTCGGCACCATCCTGCCCGATCTCTCTGCCCGCTTTCAATTAACCCCCAAACAAAATGGCACCATCGCGTTTTGCCAAGCCCTGGGCTTGATCCTGGCTTCCATCGGCGTTGGCCCGCTGATCGATTATGAAGGTAAGAAAATTGGATTGGTTCTAGGCCTGACCCTCAGCGCGCTGGCGGTCGCACTTCTTCCCCGATCCAACGGCTTTCGCGCCATCGCATCGTATCTGTTTCTGCTCGGCACCGGCGGAGGCGTAATCGTTACCGCGGCCAACGCGCTCGGCAGCGATGTGGATCCCGCTCATCGCGGCACGGCGCTGAATCTTCTGAATATTTTCTTCGGGCTCGGCGGCTTCGCCACGCCCTTTGTGTCTGCCAACCTGCTCGGCAAGCAGTCCACACGGCTCTGCCATCTCATCGCTGGGCTGGCCGTGGTAGCGGTTGCCGTAAACCTGTTTGCGCCCATTCCGCCGCCCTCGAGCGCCCAAAGTTTCGTTTTCTCCGATATTGGAAGCGTTCTCGGGCGTCCCGTGCTTTGGCTCTGCGCTCTCCTGTTGTTCCTGTACGTGGCGTGCGAAGTGGGCGTCTGGAACTGGCTGGTGCAGCACCTGATCGCGCAAGGCATACCACAAGTGCGAGCACTCAATGTTCTCTCGTTCGGCTTCGCGCTCGGGCTCCTGTTCGGACGCCTGGCCGCGTCCCAGATCCTGATCTCGGTCTCCGGACTCACTGTCACCCTCGCCGCATCCATCGCCATGGCAATCATGACGTTCGCCATGTTGCAGACTCGCACTCCGACCGTCGCGTGGATACTCACTTTTCTGGCCGGCATGTCGATGGCGCCGGTGTTTCCCACCACCGTCGCCCTCATCGGCGATCTGTTTCCACGCATGACGGGAACGGCAATTGGAATCGCGATCACAGCCAGTTGGATTGGCCTGGCCGTTAGCTCGCGCGCAATCGGTTCTATCGCCGCGGGCGAACCCGCAAGATTGAAGAAGGCGCTGCTCTTGCTCCCTGCAATGTCGGTTCTGATGATCGCCGTGAATCTGGCGCTACGCACCGCCGCAGCGCACTGAGTTAATGATGGCGGGTCAACCGGTCGTAGATAAATCCCCCCGCGCCACCTGCTAAGGCTCCGATTCCCGCGCCTTTTCCGCCGCCCGCCAGCGCACCGATCGCCGCACCGGCGCCCGCGCTGCCCAGTACAATAGCGGCGGATTTTTTGCCGGACCGCCGGTGATGGTGATGATGGTGATAATCGCGATAGACGATCGGTCTGGGCGCAGTTGGCGCATAGGCCTGCTGCTGTTCTTGAGGCGGCGGTGGTTGCGGTTGCTGCAGCGGAGCAACTTCAGGCGGGCGCACCACAACCGGCGCCGGAATCAAAGGTTCATAGCCGTAGTCGTTGGAAACCACTGGCTGCGCGAAGGCAACTGCCACGAACAAAGCTTCAACGATTAGTGCCTTTTTCAACCACATCCTGCTCTCGATGTTGCCATTTGCGTGCCAAATGGCAGGATAGGTGCTTTCGCCGTGTTCCAGGTGCACAAATGATGGATTCCAATATCGAGACGGTAAGACTTACGCGGCGTTCCTTCTCACTGAGCAAAAAGAACACGATCGTGCTGGCGGCCTTTGTCCTGATTGCTCTCATTGGACTGGGCGCGTGGCTGGCGCTCCGTTCTCGCCCCCTGTACCCGATCATGTCTGGCGGCAAATACGGTTACATCAACAAATCGGGGAAGGTGATCATTCAGCCGCAGTTTGACCGTGCACGCACGTTCTCGCAAGGCTTGGCTGCCGTGGCGGTGGGAAATCGTTGGGGCTACATCGATCGATCGGGCAAGCTGGCCATTTCGCCGCAATTCGATCTGGCGGATCCGTTTTTCGATGGAGTGGCGCTGGTGGGTATCGGCCCGAAACTCGGTTACATCGATAAGTCGGGCAAGTTCACCATCAATCTCCAATACGATGGAGCCGGGCAATTCGGAAACGGGCTGGCGCCGGTGCTGGTGAACGGCCACTGGGGATACATTAACAAGAGCGGCAAAACTGTAATCAATCCGCGGTTCGATGAAGGCGGCAATTTTTCCGAAGGCCTGGCCGTAGTGCGGATAGAAGACAAGTATGGCTACATCGACAAGTCAGGCAAAATGGTGATCGCGCCGCAGTTCGCTACCGCCGGCGATTTCCACGAGGGCCTCGCGATGGTGCGGCTGGGCAACCAATCCGGCTACATCGACAAAACGGGCAAGGTGAAAATCAATCCGCAATTTGATACGGCGGGCGATTTTTCCGACGGCTTGGCCCTGGTCTCCATTGGCGGGCGCGTCGGCTACATCAATCGCGCTGGCAAGTATGCCATTAATCCGCAGTTCGACCAAGGCGGCAATTTCTCGGCTGGCCTGGCTCCGGTTTGGATCGGCGAGCGGGAAGGCTACATCAACAAAGACGGCAAATATGTTTGGAACCCGGTGAGCTAACGCCGGTAGAAGCTCAAACAATTGTCGCTTTGCTTGATTTCGCGATAGCGCCGCAAACTTCCGTAGGCTTCTTTCGGCGCGAAGTGCGCTGAGTGCTGCACGATCACCAGTGGAGTTTCGGACTGGTCGAGAGCAGCCAGGGAGGTTTCATATTCCCTGGGCATGTCGTACGGCGGATCGAGAAACGCGATATCGGCGCGGACGCGTTCCAGCACCGTTGTGGCTTTGCTTGAGAAAACCTCGGCGCGCCTTTCCAGGCCCAGCGCGGCCAGATTTTCGCGGATCACTTCTACGGCCGCGCGGTTCTTCTCGATAAAGATGGCGCGGCGCGCGCCGCGGCTCAAAGCTTCGATGCCGACGGCGCCCGTGCCGGCATAAGTGTCGACGAAGACGCAATCGGCCAGGCGGGGCGCCAGCACGTTGAACAATGTCTCGCGCAAACGGTCTGGCGTCGGGCGCGTGTTCAAGCCCGGCAGGCTCTTTAACCGGCGGCTGCGAAACTCTCCCGCGATCACCCGCATTTCGCTCTCTTCCCTACCCTACCTGAACTAGTCCGTAGCGCCGCTGCCAGTGTTCGCGAATGTAAGCGACTGCGCGGCGCAGCTCCTCGGACGAGGGCGGGTTGGCGATGAAGGTCTGCGCTTCCGACCGCGCAAGCTCGAGCACATCTTTGTCGCGAATGATGTTGGCGATGCGCAAGGCGGGAAGGCCCGATTGCTTGGTTCCGAAAAATTCGCCGGGACCGCGCAGCTTTAGATCCATCTCGGCGATGTAGAAACCGTCGGTCGACTCGACCATAGTTCGGACGCGCTCGCGCGCGGCGTCGCCCAGTTTGCCCGTCACCAGGATGCAGTAACTTTGCTCACCCCCGCGTCCCACGCGCCCGCGGAGTTGATGCAACTGCGCCAGGCCGAAGCGCTCGGCTTGCTCGATCACCATCACGGTGGAGTTCGGCACGTCGACGCCCACTTCGATCACCGTGGTGGAGACCAGGATCTTCACTTCACCCCGGCGAAACTGCTCCATCACCGTCTCCTTCTCATCGCTTTTGAGTTTGCCGTGCAAAAGCCCCACGCGCAGGTCCGGGAAAACTTTCTGCGAGAGGTGCAGATACATCTGCTGGGCGGCCTTCATGGCCTCCGACTCCTCGATCACCGGATAGACGACGTACGCCTGCCGCCCCTTCGCGATTTGCTGCTTCATAAAGCTGTACACACTTTCCACGCGATCGTCCGTAACGTGGCTGGTCTCAATGGGGCGGCGTCCGGGCGGCATTTCGTCAATCACGGAAATATCCAGATCGCCATAAATGGTGAGCGCCAGCGTGCGCGGGATGGGAGTGGCGGTCATCACCAGAACGTCCGGATGCTTGGCCTTCGAGACCAGGCGCAGGCGCTGCATCACGCCGAAGCGATGCTGCTCGTCGACGATGGCAAGGCCCAGGTTCTTCCATTCCACGTCCTCTTCGATGAGGGCGTGAGTGCCGATGCCGATATGCGCGAGTCCTTCGGCCATGAGCTTCTTGAGCTGTGATTTTTCGCGTTGCGTCGCGGAGCCGGTGAGGAGAACCGGCACATAGCCCATTTTGTGAAAGAGGTTTTTGAAATAGAAGTAGTGCTGGCTGGCCAGGATTTCAGTGGGCGCCAGCACGGCAGCCTGATACCCGTTCTCAATTGCGATCACCGCGGCCTCGGCGGCCACCAGCGTTTTGCCGCTGCCCACGTCGCCCTGCAGCAGCCGGCTCATGGGATGGGGAGCCTTCATGTCCTCCGCGATTTCCTTCAGCACGCGGAATTGCGCGCTTGTTGGCTTAAACGGCAGCATGGCCTTGATCTTTTCGCGCACGCGATCGTTCAATTCGAACGAAATGCCCGGTTGCAAGCGCGCCTTGGAACGCTTCAGTGACAAGCCGCACTCCAGCCAGAAGAACTCCTCGAAGATCAGCCGCCAATGCGCGGGCGTGCGATACGCGTTCAACATGCGCAAGTCCGAATCGGGCGCCGGGAAGTGCAGGGATCGGATGGCGCTCCATAGATCCGGCAGTTTCAGCCGCTCGCGCAATGTCGCCGGAAGATGATCTTCCAGCGGCTCCACAGTCTCGATCACGCGATGCATCAACGACCGCAGCGCCCGGGTGGTTACCTTGCCCGCGGCTTCGTAAACTGCCACGATGCGGCCGGTGTGGAGCGCAGCGTCGCCATCGGAATCGTCACCCGTGAGAATCTCAAACTCCGGATGCATGATGAGCAGGTCGCCGGTGTAGCTGTCGAGTTCCACTTTTCCGTAGAGCGAGACGCGCAGGCCGGGCAAGAAGCGGTCGGCCAGATAGCCGCCGTGAAACCATTTGGCGAGCAGCCGCTCATTCGACGCATCCTTGAATATTGCTTCGAAAAGTCCAAGATTGCGTCGGCGGAATCCCCGCAAATGAGCGGACTGCACTTCGGCGATGACGGTGGCCATCTCGCCCGGCGCGAGCTGCGCGATGGTTTTCACGTTGGTGCGGTCTTCGTAGCGAAACGGCGCGTAGGCCAGCAGATCCTCAACCGTGACCAGTCCCTTGGCTTCGAGCATCTGGGAGCGGGCGGGTCCCACACCTTTGACGAACTTGAGCGGGGTATTGGTATCCAACGCGTGAGACCTGGAGGGCTGCAAGTGCCAGTGTACAATGGCGGGCTGGCGATTCCGAATGGATGGAGCGAGCGGCGCGCATCAGGCCGTTCGAAGTGTATGGGCACCGCGGCGGAGGGTGACCGGCAAAACTAGGTCGCGATGTGCTTCACGCGCCTCCCCTAGCAAACTACTTCTGTGGTTCGGGTTCAGGAGCCGGCGGTGCCTCGTCACGCCGATCAGAACGGTGTCGCTGCAACTCCTGCCATTGCTCTTCAGTAAGGATCAAACGCAGTTTCAAGCTCAACTGCGTGAGGGTGCGCGTCAGATCGCTGCGCGCGTCCACTAACCGCTCAATGGCTTCGTTGGTCTTCGCGGGATCCACCGGACTGCGATCAAATTGGTCCGTCAGCGCTTGCTCGGCCTGATTCACTTCCAGCGCGCACGTTCAATAAATGGGGGCGATATTGCTGCACCGTGGCGCGAATCTGCTCGCGCTGCGCGGGCGAAAGATTGAGATCGCGCGCAATCTTGGGCCGGCTCCACCAGGCGTAGATGCCCTTGGGCATTTGCGCCGACAGGCCCGCGGCGAACAGCAGCGCCAAGAGGAGCACGCGTGGCATTTGTTTATTCTGCGCCTATTCCCGGAACAGCCCGTGCATCGGCTGGATGGCTTTGGGCTCGTTGCGCTGCTCCATGGCGGATAGATCGGAGAACAACTGGTCATCGGATATGGTGGACATCGGCGTGGAAACTGCGGGCTGGATTTTGTGGCGGCGCTCCAGCGTCAGGCCGCCGGCCACCATCAGCAGCAGCATCGCGAATGAAAGGGCCCAGCGCATTTGGGGCGAGGCGTGTTGCGGCAGATCCAGCCGCCGATAGATACTGCGGCGTTGCGCGGCTAAGAACTCAGGCGACACCTCCGGCTCCGGCAGCTGAGGCAACCGTTCGTGCAGCCATTCCTCAAAATCAGTCTGGTCTGTGTTTTTCATGGTCTTCCCGATCGCGAAAGTACAGGTCGTACAGCTCCTCCCGAAGCTTTTCCGTGGCACGAAACAGGTGCACTTTCACAGTTCCAACATCCAGGTTCAGGATCTCGGCTATTTCAGCCAAGCTTCGATCTTCATAATGCCTCAATGTGAAGGCGGCGCGCTGGCGGAGGCTAAGCCGTGTAAGCGCGCGTGCTAGCCGCTGAGCGATCTGGCGGGCGAAGAGCTGGTCCTCGGCGTTCGGAGCCGTAGCCGCGGCCAGGTTCAATATGGCCGATTCATCCTCGGCCTTGGGACGCTTGCGCCAAAATTGCCAGCGGCGGGACCGCAGGCGGTCCAGGCAGGTATTCACGGCGATCCGGGTGAGCCACTTCCCGGCATCATCCAGGCTTTTCGATTCAGGGCGCTTGAGAGCCTGCCAGGCCTTCAGAAAAGTGTCCTGGGTGGCGGAGTCGGCCTCTTCGGCGTCCTGCAGCATGCGCCGGCAGAGCAAGAACACACGTTTCTGCTCGGAAGCCATCCAGGAACCGAACTCGCGGGTTTCGGCGAGCCCATCGATGTTGGCTTCCAGGCTATCTGCCATCGCGCCCATCATATGGTCTGGACGGAACTCAGCCCATTTGGTTGACAAAAACCATCTAAGGTGAGGAATCAGCCGGCGTGACCGTTGTTGAGCGCGGCGGCAAGCTGGGCGGTGCTCCCGGACGCCGTCGCTTGTTCCAAGAGCCTGGACACGGCAGCTTTGCTGTCTTCAGAGAGCGATTTGGTGCTGAAAATAGAGCAGCCTTTGGCGATGTGCTGAATGTCCGCCATGTCTTCTTCCACCACCATCTCATGTTCCACCCAATTGGAGAGCGGGATGTTGCGGAAGTACAGGCGCTCCTGCAGAACCATGGACTTCTGTCGAGCCGCAACCGACTTGTTTTCACGGAAGTAGTGGCGCTCTTCCACGCGAAAATCCTGCATGAATTCATCCAGGGCGCGCCTGCGGGCTTCCTGCTCGGTGGCCTTCACGCGCTCCTCCATGGTGTTCTTTTGGGTGCGGACTTCGGCGCGAACCTCCGCTATGACCTCTCGTTCCTTAGAGATAGCCACTTCCATGCGTGCCTGCATGATGTAGAACGACAACAATGCAGATCCCGCGGCGATGAAAACCGGAAGGAGAATCCACAAGAAGGCGTCAAGCTGCATACCGATTCTATATCGGCTGTGGGCTGCTGTAACGTTAGCTACTAGGTGACTTAGGCTAATGTTCATTTCTTTAGTTTCGCTTGTTTCGCTTGTTTCGTTTATTTCGCTTATGTGCTAGTATCGGAGCAGTGGAGGCAGCCATGGCAGCACAAGCATCTGCGATTCAGCAACCGACCGAGAGAGAATTGTCCCAGATGAAAGCACTCTATGAATTAGTGCTAGCGCAGGAGAACATTGCATTGAGCTCAGCCAATCAACAGCCGATTCCGCTGCCCGGTTCGCTGGTCCAGGTTCTGCGGCAAATCCTCGGATTCATGAGTCAAGGCAAGGGAGTCGCGGTCACCCCCGTCTTACGAGAGTTGACCACCCAGACAGCGGCGGACCTGCTCGGCGTTTCGCGGCCTTTTCTGATTGAGCTACTGAACAAACAAGCGATCCCTTTTCACCTGGTGGGAAGCCACCGCCGGATCTATCTCAAAGATCTGCTGCGTTACCGGGAACATCGGGACAGGCAGCGTAAGGAAATCCTTAACCGGATGGCGCGCGAGGCTATGGATGACGGCGACTACGACCAAATCTACGCGGGCCCAAATGGATCCAATAACCACGACACTGAATGAGGTCTGATCGTCCGGTTGTCCTGGACGCCTGCGTCCTGGTAGGCGCGGGATTAAGAGACACCCTGTTGCGGCTGGCCGAGTCGCCTGGACTGTACCTGCCCAAATGGAGCGATCACATCATCGCTGAAGTGGAGCGCACGCTGCAAAAGCGATTTAACAAGTCGGTCGAGCAAACCGGGCACCTGGTGCAAGAGCTCCGGCAGTCCTTTCCCGAAGCCTGGGTGCGAGAGTATTCGGATCTCATGCCCACTCTGCGCAACGATGTGAAAGACAGGCATGTCCTCGCCGCTGCCGTACGCTGTAGCGGGCAAACCATCGTTACCTTTAACATCCGACATTTTCAGCCGGAGGCCGTGCATCCGTACGGCATTGAGGTTCTTCATCCCGACGATTTTCTGGTCGATCAGATGGGCATCGATGAAGCGCTCGTGATTTGCAGATTTACAGAGCAGGCGGCCAACATCGGACGGACGGTGGAGCAACAGGTGCGTGCTTTCCATCAGGCTGGAGCGCTGTCATCGTTCGCAAGCGCCGTAGCAAAGGCCGTTGGCCTCACGCTGTGATGCGCTCCTCTACAAAATTGCAGTTTGCGAGCCATCAATCTTGGTGCCTGAGATCAGGGCCGCGAACAGCGGCAGCCGCAACGTGAAGAGCGCTCCGAGAATGGCTTTCGTGCGAAAGACGATGCCGCTTGCCAAGCCATAATGCTTGGCGAAGAACACGGCCGCGCCGTGGACGCGGTCGGCCGCCAGGATGGTCCGGGCGGATTCGGCGTAGGGGGAACCCGGCGTATAGAGCGCAGTCACCTGCGGGAGCGCTAACGTCTTTCGCGATACGCGGTGGATCTGATAACAGAGTTCCGCATCGGACCAGGAGTCGCCATATCGCTCATCCAGGTAGTTAATGCCTTTTACGAAGAATTTCCGCACCAGAAAAGCTTGAAACGTGGCGTACTCCACCGGGAAAACTTCAGCCGTCTTTTCCACCTCCACAGGTGTGAGATCCAGGCCAGTGGCCGGCGTCGGAAGGCGGAAGAATTGCTCGGCCGTGTGAGCCTGGGTGTCCACCAGAAGCGGGCAGACCGCAACCGTCTCCGGGTCCGATTCCAGGCGCGCCAGAAGCGCTGGAATGGTGGTGGGCAGCACTTCCACTTCGGGCGTCATGAACAGCAAATACTCACCGGCCGAAGTGCGGGTGCCGATGTTCAGCGCCTTGGTGCGGCCGAAGTAACGCGGCAGGCGCAACATGGTGACATTCGAGAATTCGGAATCCAACTTCGCGCTCTCGTCGTGCGAGCCGCAATCCACCACCAGGATCTCGATGGAAGCCCGATCGTTGGAGCCTTCCAGCGCGGCCAGACAGCGGCGCAGGGCAGGCGCGCTGTCGTAGGAAAACACCAGGGCCGTCACTTTGATAGCCGGCGGAAGATCCACTTCCTGAAGCTTCGGCTCAGGCTCCACGGCGACGATGGGCGCGGCTTTGCGCGCTTCTTTGCGTTTGCTGGCAACTGGCATGTGTGTCGTTTAGAAAAGCGGGATTGGTCTCATTTCGAAATTGTCATCAGGCAATCGGCGGCCAGCAGGTCCACTTTCGTGGGCCGTGATTTCAGGGGAATCGAAAACGCCACGGGATCGCTGCCGGTAGCGAGCCAATAGACATGGCTCTCGCCGCCGGCCTCCACGTCCACCGGAACATAGGCGCTAAAAGCATCGTCGACATCGTGCTGCAACAGGGTCCCGGAAAGCTTTGCGCCGCGCCAGGAATAAGACAGCGTGACGGCGGGCACGCCGGTTCCATAAACCCAATTGTCGAAGAAAACCTTCAGCCCCGGATCGGGCGACTGGGGCGCGTACTGGCTCGCCAGATCGCGAAACTCTTCGGTGCTGATGGAATGATGGTGGCTGGCAATGTCTTTGAGCAGCGCCATGAACTTTTCGTCGCCCAGCCGGCGCCGGAGCATGTGGATGATCCAGGTGCCTTTTTCATAAGTGACGGCGCGCCACGCGTCGGGAGCGAGCGAGGATTCCAAGCGGTACCCCCAGACGATGGGCCCCGCCGATTCGAGCGTGTGGCCCGTTGCAGTCTTGGCGAGCAGATGCGTGCGATAGTCATCCAGTACCGTATCCAGTGCTTTCACACCTTTGTTGCGTTCGAGCAGCAGCAGTGCCGAGTAGTTCGCCAGCGACTCGATCAGCCAGTTATCGTGATAGCTGGCCGGAACCACCAGGTTTCCCCACCACTGATGCGCGACTTCATGGGTCTCCAGCAGCTCGGAAAAAAAGGTTTGATCGGACCGTTCGCGGAGCGCCGGCGGAAGCTGGCCGGGATCGAGATAGGCCAAGGTGGAAAGATACACCAATCCGGGAAAGCCCTGGCCGAAGCCACCGGGGATGGGCGTAATGGCCAGACTGCGGATCGGGCTAGGGCCGAATTGTTCCGTCATAAAATCGAGCGTGTCCAGCAGGTTCTTGGTGAGTTGCTGCATGCGCCCGGCTGGATCCGGTGGAACCACAAGCGGCGGCTGTGTCGCCGCATCGGGCGGCTTGGCATGCCGGTGCGGAAACGGGACTTCGGCGGGCGGCATGACCGCAGGAACGGGTTTGGGCGCGAGCGCGGCCTCCAGCCGGCGATTGGCATACAGCTCGATTCTGTATCCATTGTGCTCTTGCACCAGGGATTCGAAGTCACCCAGGTTGAACCCGGCAAATCGCACCGGAGTCTCGGTTTTGACGTGGGTGATGCGCCAGTCACCGTCCACGCGGTCGTCCACCGTGCTTCCGGTGGCAGCCACTGTCAGGCTCTTCGGATAGCGAAACGTCAAGTCATAATTGGCCAGGACGGAGCCGGTTCGTGGATACCAGGTGCCGCGCGATCCGACGTAATAAACCTGATTACCCGCATTGCGGATGACGGCGCCGGCATAATGGATTTCGATCTCATGAGGCACGGCGGGATCGAGCGGGGGATTCGAGATCAGCAGGAATTGGCGGTCCTCATTGGCCTGGATAAGAGTGGAACGCAGCGAATCGCGGTCGAACACTTCCGCCGGATGTCCGTCGATGCTGGCGGCGGTGATGCGCATATCGGGAGAGAGGTTGAAGGGCACCGCGGACCGGGGTTGCTGCTGCTGTTCCAAAGTAAGCCTGGCGCGCGTCACGGCCTGCATGGTCAGATCGGGTTGAATGGTGGCTTCGATCCGGATGTTGTCGAGAGCGTAATGCGCGCCGCGCGGCGCAGCTCCATTCCGGAACGAGCGCGCCTGAAACGAAGTCCAGATATTGAAGTAGCTGTGATTGTCGCGGAATCCGACTTTGCCCACCAGGATCTGATCCTGCGAGGTGGGATCGTACAACACATCGAAGTTCTGCAGTTGATTGCCCGAGACCGCCAGGTAAAAAAGACCGGTGTCGCGCTGCGCGGACAACACGTCGTAGACTACGCGCGTCTGAAAACTGGAGATCAGATTGCTTAAGACTGGCGACCAGTGTTCCGCGATCAGGCCGCCCATTTCCGCGCTTTTCTTCGAGTCCGGATTGTGCTGGAGCTGGGCCAGAAGATCGTCGCCGGTTCCATCGGTGAAGATGAAGGCCGCGGATTGGAAGTGTTCCTCCAGATTGGGGGAATTGGTGAAGGTGGCGAGTGAGGAGCGCTCGCTGCGGGTGGGCGGAAGCAGCAGAACGTCGGCATCGCCGCCTTCCGCGTTTGCAACGAACACTGCTCCCAGGTGCATTCCACCAACCGGCTTGGTGAAGATCAGGTAGCCGGACGCGAGATACACCTTCAAATCTTCTTTGTTGAAATTAAGGTCGATTACGCGATAGCACTCGGCCGGGTCCAAAGTGATGTTCTGGATTTGATCGCCCAGGTCCGCGCCAGTGAGGGCCAAAGCGGGGCGGAGGCTGGCGAACAGAATCAGAGCCGGCAGGAAGCGCAACACATTAACAGTTTAGCGGCAAAATAGACGTGCAGCCCTCGCGGCGGTGTCGCAGGAATTCTTGAAAGATTTTCCGCCGCCGGCGTCTACTGTGCGGAGGCACGATGGCGGACGACATCCGGCAGGCAATGCAATACGATCCAAAGAACAAACAGCCGGCCACTGCGAGGAGGATTCGGTGGTCCTTCGTGGTGATCGTGCTGATCTTTCTTGCGCTCAGCCTTACCGCTATGAAGATTTGGCTGGGTGCACCTTAATTATTGGTTTGTACGCTGACCACGTGGCCATTATCCAGCCGAATGGTTCCCACTGGCTCGCCTTTGGCCCAATACTGACGGATCTCGAGCAGATGGCCATCGTCGCCAGGGATGCTGACCGTGGATTCGGGCGCGCCCAAAGCCTCGCGCAACTCGCTCGATGTGGCGCCCACTCTGATGCCGGCGACCTCCTGGGCGGAGGGTTCCTTTACCACCGGCTCGGCGACGATCGGGACGATCGGACTTACGGCCACCGGCGCGGCCTCCACCGGAAGCTCCTTGTGGCGGCGCGTGTGATGCAGCGGAGGAGTCCCGGCACTGCCACCACTTCCACCCGCAGCGGCATCGCCGCCCCCGCCAGATGGGGCTGCGGCGGCGGTTGGTCGCTCAACGGCCACAGGAGCAGCGGGTGCGGGCTTGGCCGCGGCCGGTTTTACGGTCTTGGGTGCAACGGCCGCCTGGGTATTATTCACCTCGCCAAAAACTCTGCCCAGAGCCGTGCCGAGCGGTTTACCAGCGGCAGTGCCGATGGTGGCGCCCGCAGCGGCGGCGGCATGTTCGGTTAAACTTTGCCCGAAGACGCTGGTGGATGCAACGAAACTTCCGAGCAACACAGTGAGCGCAAGCAAACGCATGGAATCTTCCCTCTGAATACTATGCTAAGGGGACGGCGCGCAACATACCAGCCTTAAAGAAACTTAGTCCTTACTAGAAAAAGGTACCGGACTCAGGCGGTGTACGGAGGTAAGTTACGAGGGAAACGCAAGCTTATTGAGCGGTCCACCCGCCATCGATCAGAATGTCGGTGCCAGTGATAAACCCGGCTTCCGGCGAACACAGGTAGCGGGCCAATTGCCCAACTTCCTCGGGTTTGCCCCAGCGTCCGATGGGAATTCGCGACAGGAATTGGCGATTCATATTCGGGTCGTTGATTAACGGAGTGGTCATCTCGGTCGCAAAGGGCCCGGGGCTGATCGCCACCACAGTGATCCCCTCGGCGACAAGCTCCAGCGCGAGCGCCTTCGTGAGTCCCAGCAGGCCGGCTTTGCTCGCCGAGTAAGCTGATCTCTGCGGCAGTGATACGTGGCTCAAAGTGGACGTTACGTTGATAATCCGGCCATACCCGCGTCCCTTCATCTGAGGGACAAAGGAACGGCACAGCAGGAATACGCTGGTTAGATTGGTGGCCAGCACTTGGTTCCACTCGGTGAGCGAAATCTCATCGAACGATTTGCGGACGTTGATTCCCGCGTTGTTCACCAGAATGTCCACATGGCCGAATCGCGCCAGAACGTCGCGATCGAGGCTCCTGACCTGTTCTTCATCGGTGATGTCGGTTTGATAGATCGCTGCTTCCGCGCCCAGGGCCTCAACCTCGTGCATGGATGCACTGAGTGCCTCCCTCTCCCGGCCAATCAAGGCAACCTTCGCTCCAGCGGATGCGAGCGCTACCGCAATGGCCCTTCCCAAGCCGCGGCTAGCTCCGGTAACCACCGCGACACGTCCAACTAGAGTTTTCGGCTCCATTTCCGGTCCATAGTAGCAAGGAGTCTGGCGCGAGATCGGGATCAGGCGTGATACGCTCGATGAACCACCGATGCTCCGGCTGATGCTTGCTTCGTTCGCACTCGTCGCGTCGCTGTACGCTCAGAGCGCCCGCGTTTCGCTAAGGATCTGTCTAGAAATAACATGGTCAGCAGGTCTGATTTCTGGGCTGGATCTCATAGTTCCAATCGCCATGGAATTTGTCGCGGCGGATCTTGACCAAGGCAAGCTCTTCGTTAGATACCTTGATGCCGGATTGGTAGGCTTCGGTATTCAACTCCGCATGAACTGTGAGACCCGTCGTGGTGGTGGTCGCCGCAATGAGATTGACGATTGTTTGGAAGCTGCGGAGGGGTTTGCCGCGCCAGTTTAGGGTGATGTAGGAGAATAGACGGTGTTCGATCTTATTCCACTTGCTGGTTCCCGGGGGGAAGTGACACACGACGATTCGCAGTCCGGTTTCATCGGCTAGCTTTTGAAGTTCGACCTTCCAGAGCCTTAAGCGAGAACCGTTACTACCACCAGCGTCAGCAGTGATCAGCAGCCGAGTGGCTTCCGGGTAGGCTGGTCGTCCCATGGTGCGCCACCAGCGGCGGATCGTTTCCACTGCGAACTCGGCCGTATCGTGATCCATCCCCACGCTCACCCATCCACTATTGCGGCCTAGATCGTAGATCCCATATGGAGTGGCACGTCCTAGTTCCGGATCGACAAAGTCATGAACTCGCACCTTTTCCGGTTGGCCTTTCAGACGCAGTTCACGCCCGCCATTCTTGAAGTCGCCGACTAACTCTTTCTTCTTAGTGTCCACCGAAATCACCGGCAGGTGGCGGCTCAAGCTCCACTTCACTTTCCCGTTGAGGTGCTCAAACTGAGCGTTGCGGTCGGGATGGTCGGATCCTTCCTTCGTCTTGCGGTTCGCCTGCAAGCTATAGCCCAACTCGTGCAGCAGATCGGCCACCACCTGATGGCTGACTTCGTGGCTCATACGCTTCAACTCGGTGGTCAACTGGCGGACGCTCTTGCAGGTCCAGCGCAGCGCCGCCTGCGGGTCGCCTCGCGTGGTGGATTCCAGCAAAGACTGTAGATCGGTCTTCAATGAGCCATCCTTGTCGATGGCTCTCTTGCGCCCCCCACCCTCTTTGCGGACACGTCCCGCAGACAATGTGTTGGGATTTTTCAGGTCAGCGACACCCTGTCGAATCACGGGTCGAGAAATTCCGGTTGCTCGGGCCACGATGGAGATCCCGCCCTTGCCGACTGCTTGGCTTTCCGCTGCTGCTAACAACCGTCGCGACCGCTCGTCCAGAAGTGTCTTCAGAGCCTCGTAGCGCGCGGTGATCGCAACGATATCAGCCACTGCAACCAGTGTACTCCCAAACATCTTGTAGTGGATATGTTCTTTCTAGACGGTTCCTAAGCGGCACCATTTCCGATCCGAGCGGCGCAGCCATGCCCGATGCCCCCATCCAGATGAAGAACAAAGCCACGGGCGCGCTGGCGCGGACCAGCAGCCAGTCCGACGGCCGCTACGCCATCGCGGGCCTGGCGGAGGGAACCTACCAGCTCACGATCGTGATGCCCTGCTGTGCATACAAAGACGTCAGGCAGGACGTGGTCCTAAAGACAGGCCAAGCGGCGCAGCTCAACATCAAGCTGGCAGAAACCGTGAACGGGAACACGCTGGGCGACGATCCAAACCGGCTTGCCCGGATCATGTTGAAACGGTCGAAGGTGCCCGCGCAGCCTGTGCCGCGCGGCGCTGGGGGAAAGCCCGACCTATCCGGCGTCTGGATCGCTACGGACGATCCCTATCCCGAACAGGCCCAACTTTTGCCTTGGGCCGCCGCGGTTCTTAAGGAGCGGAACGAGACCAACGGGAAAGACGCTCCCCACAATCACTGCCTGCCAGGCCCGCCTCCCGTGCCAGGAAGTTCGGCGCCTTTTATCGAAAAGTTCGTGCAGACTGGCTCGCTACTGGTGATCCTCTTTGAAGACGTTCCCGGCTTTCGCCAGGTGTTTCTCGATGGCCGCGCGCATCCGTCGGATTTGGATCCCACCTGGATGGGACATTCGACCGGCAAGTGGGATGGAGACGTACTGGTTGTCGATACAGTTGGCTTTAACGACAAGAGCTGGTTGGGAGGTCTGGGGGGAGGCCGATTGCCTCACACCGAAATGCTGCATCTGACGGAGCGCTACCGGCGCGTGGATTTCGGCCATATGGAAGTCGCGGCCACGTTCGAGGATCCTGGGACGTTCGTAAAGCCGTTCCACATGAATGTCCGGCTGGACCTGGCTCCGCGGGAAGAAATAATGGAGTATGTTTGCGAAAACAATCATCCGGAACACCTGGCAGGCAAGTAGAATCGACTACGGGAGGCACAGACCATGAATTGGAAATGGGACAGCTTGCGATGGAGCGGGCTTGCCATGATAGTCGTTTTGAGTGCATTCGGGCAGGCGAAGAGCGCGGACTCAGCGGCCGCGCGCCTGCAAAGGGTTGAGGATCGCCAGGCGATTGAACAACTGCTGATGGGCGATTATCCGAGGGCGCTGGACGGGAACGACTGGGCAGCCTATGCCGCGTTTTTCACCAAGGACGGCACGCTCATCATGAATGGCGGAAGCACCAAGGTGACTGGGCCGGCGGCGATCCAGGAATACTTCAGTTCCCGGCCAGTTCCAGGAGCGGCGGCCTCGGCAGCTCCTTCGCCCTGCCCTGTTCCGCCGGGCAGCCATCGAAGCGAGCACGTGGTGAATAATCTGACGCTGCAGATCCATGGAGACACCGCGACGGATCAGGCCTACTGGCAGACCATCGTGACCAGAGACTGCAAGTCCGTTATCGCGGGCGCGGGGCACTACGAGGACGTGCTGAAGCGCGAGAATGGACACTGGAAGTTTTTCAAGCGCGCGATCATCGACGACATTCCGCCTAAAACCACTGCGCGTGCCACCGGAACAGTGCCATCACGCTGAACCAGCAGCCGCGGCTCGTCGCGCGGAATCCGGTGCATAGAGATGATGCTTCTTCAATTTGTAGCGGAGCCGATCGCGGCTGATGCGCAAAAGACGAGCGGCCTTCGTCTGATTACCGCCGGCCCTTTCCAGCGCCCGTAAGATGAGTACACGTTCCTGCCCTTCCAGGGCGTCAGCCTCACGCTGCGCGCATCCCATGGGACCGGCGGAAGCCTGTAAGTACGGGGAAGATCCTCCAAGTCGATCATGTTCGTGATGGTCATCATCGCGGCGGACCCCAGGACGTTCTCCAGCTCCCGCACATTGCCTGGCCAGGAGTGCTGTGCGAGTCGGATATGGGACCGATGGGTCAGTCCGCGGATCTCTTTGCCGTATTCCGCTGAGAACCGTGCGACAAAATGCCGTTCCAGCAAGGGAAGATCTTCCATGCAGTCGGACAGGCGGGGAGTCTGGATCTCCACCATGCACAGGCGATAGTAGAGATCTTCCCGAAAACGCCTTTCTGCGATGGCGGCTCGCAGATCGTGGTTGGTCGCGGCCACCACGCGCACTTCCACTTTGCGTGAGTTGAGCGCTCCCACCCGCTGCACTTCCTGGTTCTGAAGTACCCGGAGGAGCTTGGCCTGCGTGGAGAGCGGCATATCGCCGATCTCGTCCAGGAACAAAGTGCCTTGATGCGCGTGTTCGAACAGACCCGGCTTATCTTGCGTGGCTCCCGTGAACGAACCTTTCACATGGCCGAAGAGCTCGCTCTCAAACAGCGTCTCCACCACGGCCGAGCAATTCAGCACGACATAGCGGCCCGACGCCGCGGGGCTCAGCTTGTGGATTGCGCCGGCCACCAAATCCTTGCCGGTTCCGGTTTCTCCGGTGATCAGCAGGGCGCGATAGTGCGGGACCACACGCTGGATGCGCGAAAACATCTCCAACATCGGCGGGCTGCGGCCGATGATTCCTTCGAATTCCGAGCTCGTTCTTAGCTGGTCTTCCTCGAACCGCAGAGCGCGCTTCCGTTTTCGGCTGGCCTCCACGAAATTGCTGAGACGCTCGCGCAGCGGTCCGATCGATACCGGCTTATCCAGGTAATCGCTGGCCCCCTGCTGGATTGCCTGGACGGCGGTTTCAGACGAGGCGTGCGCCGTCATGAGGATCACATGCGTGGCGGGTTCCACTTCCATGATCCGCTTCAAGACCTCCATACCGTTCATTTGCGGCATTACTAAATCGGTAAGCACGATCTCGGGCCGGCGGTTGTAAAACAGGTTCAGTCCGGCTTCCGCGCTAGTGGCCGTTAAAATCTCCAGGCCGAGCGGGGCCAGGGCGATGGAGACCAGCTCCAGGCTGCTCGGACTATCGTCAATGATCAGCACCGAGACCGCGGATTTGACGGCGGCAGACATCGGAGGACTCCTCATGCTAACAGACGCGTAACGGAAGCGTTCAGGGGCGTGAGAAGATCTCGATCCATTGGCCCCGGCGGGTCCAGCGCTGGACGGGAATCAAGCCAAAATGCCTGTGAACTTCAGCGGGAGTCATTTCGCGTTCGTATTCGTAGAAGCGGCTCAGGAAATCGCGGAGAAGCCGGCCACTGCAAAACTCCCCAGGATGGCTCCCAGGTGCGCGAGTAGACCACCAGGACGTCGACCGAATTCGGATTCAGGGCTTGGAGAGTGGAAATGTGCAAATCGGAAGTTTCCGACGCGGACATGGCTCGGTCGACATACCCGAACGCGGGATTGCGCAGAGCTTGGGTGAGCGGCCAGGCGGTGTAAATCGTTTTGTCCGGATACGATTTTTCGAGGAATTGCGCCGCGGTGCGATGCAGATCGACGAAATCGACCAAGGCAAGATTGTTTTCGTAAGGAAACGGGAAGGGTGGATTGAGGAACAGGCCGGCCACCAGCCCAGCGGCGAGAGCAGTCACTCCGGCATAGCGCCAGCGCGGGCGAGCCAGTTGGAATGCCGCGCCCATCGCAATGTATAGCAGCGGGAGGACCGGAAGCAGATAGCGTTCGAGCGTAGCGCCACCCAGCAGGCTGACCAGCAATATATGCGCCGCGATGAACAACCAGGTAATCTTCCACGCGCGCGTAGAGTAAAGGCGGGCGCGCTTCCAGGCGAAGAAAATTGCGACCGAGCCGATCCAGCGGAAGTCGTCAATAAAGAGATAGTAGAAGCGGCGCAGGAGCGCGACTGAGGCGCGCACCGGATTGAGCGAATACGTAGTGTTGTAGTGAGTGAATCCTGGATCGCCGAAGAGATAGCCGGTGGAGTGCCACAGCGCGAGAAACCAAATGGCGAGGGCGGCGAAGGGCGCCAGATAATAGGCGGCGTATCGGGAGCGCAGCGGATCGCGGTAGAGAACCACAAGGAAGATGAGCGGCAGAAGCGCTCCGGTTTCCTTCGCCAGCACCAGCGCAGTGCAGGCAGCGGCCGCGGCGGCGTGGCGATCGTACAGGAACAGCAGCAGGCCGAGCACGGTGAACAGCATGGCCGGCATGTCGAGCTGCGCCAGCATGGACTGCGTGTAGAACAGAGGATCGGCCAGTAAGAAGACCGAGGCAAGAATGGCTGCAATGCGATCGCGCGATAGTTCACCGGCCAGGAAGAAAGTGCAAATGACGGTTGCGGCGGCCAGGGCCAGCATCGACAATCGCGTGGACGTGATGGAATAGCCGGCGATTCGCCAGACCAGCGCGAGGTAAGCCATGACGCCGGGCGGATGGGCGTTCGGCACAGTGGAATGCGGGATCCAGGCGCCATCGTGCAGGATGTCGAGGGCGGCCGGAACGAACTGGCCGAGTTCGTCCCAGAAGTACGGCAGTCCGAAGTAAGGCAGATGCGCGAGAAAAACCAGTAGCGCGAACGCGGCCGGAAGCAGAAGGGTGCTGAAGCGGATGGCCCGCATCACAGAGCCACTCAGTTAATGGCGCCGGGTTTGCCCGGATGCGGCTCCAGCTTGATTTCGCCGAACGTGGCTTCGTATTGCGAGATGTTTTGCGTCAGGACGTTCAGCAGCGCCTTGGCCTGTTGCGGGCTTAGATAGACGCCCTGGAAATTGTTGATGGTCACGGAGTCGGGCGCGGTCTGATTCACGGTGCCGAACATCAGAAAGAAGTCCCAGAGATTCACGCGGATCTGCACGCTATTGGCGTAGTTCTCGCGATACTCGGGGGTGTTGTTCAACTGAAATTTCGGCGCGGGTTGGGAGGGCGTCATAGACACAACTATAGTGACACAGCGCGTCTATCGTGAAAACGCGGGGGCGTTCACACGAGTGTGAACGCGGCACGCAGGAGTGCGTGCGCCACGGCGGAACTAGTCGTTCACGATGCCGTAGTAGCGAGCCATCCAATAGGGCAGGATGTAGTCGATGCCGGCGCTCTCGATCAGGCCGGAGCCGCCGCCATCGAGCTGGAACGGGCTGCGTTGCCACAAGAAGTCCGTGGGGATGCGCTTGACGACAGGCAGCGGATTGCAGGATTCATCGGAACTCACGCAAGACGGATATTGGCCGCGCAGATCCACGTAGAAATCGCGGCGGGGACGGAAGAGCCACTGACGCAGGTAGGCTATGGTTTCCAGATCGCGCCTGGGAGTCCGCGCCATTAAGCGCGCGGTCGATCATGTTGAAGTGCGCGTTCTTGTGGTCTTGGACGGCGTTGTGGAAGACCTGGTAGGCGGATTGGTAGCGCGCGAGCAGCGTGGAATCGGTTTCCAGACGAATCAGGCTGAATAGATTGATGGCGTCCAGGTTGAACTTGAAGTAGGAATCGCGAGCGTCCGCGGCGTCGACGATCACCGGGACACTGGCTAGCGTGGAAACATTGGCCGCCAGACTCTGATATACCGATGCGAACTGCGCGGAGTTCACCTGACGGCCGATCTGCAGCAATCCGAGCTGCTCATCGGGGCGGATCACGAATGTGGTGCTGGCGGTGCCGTCGGGCATCACGACGCTCCAGCCATGCGCGGTCAGGAAATTCAGCAGGCGCGTGGCGAGCGTCTGGATGGCCGGCTGCGTCTCGGCGCCCAGCAGATCGTAAGCCACGCTGAGGCCAAAGAAGACTCCGATGTATTCATCGCGCGAGGTGTTCCCAATCCAATAATTCTCTCCGCTCTCATGGATGCCGTTGGCGGATTCTTCGCTGGTGATCCCGGCGGCGTAGTTGGAGTTGATGGGAACAATGCAGCGCGCGAGCAGATCGGTGCCGGTGACGTCGACCAGGGTCTTCAGATAGGCCAGAGCGCCTTGGGCGTTGGCGAGCGCGGCCGGATCGCCAGACACTTTGTAGCGATAGGCCTCGGCGGCGAGATAGTGGCCGGTCCACAGCGCGGAGTCGCCACAGCGCGTGTAGCCGGTGATGGCTGGGCTGTCTGGAGCCGCAAAGATGGGATCGAGGATGCCGCCGAAGGGCAGGTGGCGGGATTGGATGATGGCGTCGATGGAGAGCGCATCGCTCGAAAGCGAGGACCGGCCGCCGTAGCAAAACACGGCCAGCGCGAGAATCAGCCCAACGGCTCTCATTTCTACATGGACGCTAGCGGAAGCCCGGGCGTTGCGGCTAGTCGATCTGATCGCCCTGATCTTCCGGGTCGCCCACGGGAATGCGCAGCAGTGTTTCGGGATCCAGGAACTGCAGGAAGCCCGCGGGAAGGGTGTCGGTGGGATCGTCAATGTTAGTGGGCCCGATGGCGCCGTGCGAGCCGATGAGGCAGAGATCGGTGTCCGGCCATTGTGCCCGGGCGCGGTCGAGAGCATTGGTGAACGATTGTATATCGGGGCGTTCCAGGCGCGCGGCCGCGACAACGTTCGGCGGTTTGGGCGGATGCGCGGTCACGCCCAGATGGTGATGGTGGGCCGAACGCAGAGTTTCGGCGACTTTGTGGAGCGATTCAGGTTTCATCAGAGGCCTTTCACCGCAAGAGTACGGGGTTGGCGTATGGGATCGGAGCGCGCCTGCCAGCTAAATGCCTAACGTGGAAGGAAAGAAACAGATGCTTGGAACGTGATCGGCGTGTTCGAGCCGGAAGGCCGATCAAACCGCCGTTGATGACGCGGAGCGAAGTACACCCGAATCGGCTGCGGTCCTCGATTCCTTGGCAATTCCGAAGCGCGCCGTGAAATGGAAAGAGCTGCCCTTGCCCGGTTCGCTGTCCACCCAGATGCGGCCACCCAGCATCTCGGCCAGCCGGTGCGAAATGGTCAGCCCCAGGCCCGTTCCGCCGTATCTGCGGGTGGTGGAATTATCGCCTTGGGTGAAGGAGGAAAAGATCTCTTTCTGTCTTTCGAGCGGAATGCCGATCCCGGTATCTGTGACCGTGAAGCGCAGCAGCATCGGCTCGCAGCCCTGAGGCTCGCTTTGAACAGATACCGTCACTCCACCGGATTTGGTGAATTTCACGGCATTCCCCACCAG
Source organism: Bryobacterales bacterium (assembly GCA_963713415.1). Taxonomy (GTDB): domain Bacteria; phylum Acidobacteriota; class Terriglobia; order Bryobacterales; family Bryobacteraceae; genus Palsa-89. The sequence goes on from CAVQLV010000007.1 coordinate 109,600, forward strand.
GTTGACGATGATCTGGCGCAGGCGAACCGGATCGCCCGCCACCAGATCCACCACTTGGGGATCGACGTGCCAATTCAGGTCCAATGCCTTCTGCTGCGCTCGAACGACCAGGGGCTTGAGAGTCTGCGCCAGGCTTTCGCGCAGACTGAAGTTGACGGTCTCCAGATCCAGCTTCCCGGCTTCGATTTTTGAAAAATCCAGGATGTCGTTGATCACGGTCATCAGCCCCTGGGCGGATTCCTCGGCGGTCTCCAGATAATCGCGCTGTTCGGCGTCGAGCGGGGTGCTCAGCGCCAATTCCACCATCCCCAGAATGCCATTCATAGGCGTGCGAATCTCGTGGCTCATGTTGGCCAGGAACTCGCTTTTGGCCCGATTCGCGGCGTGTGCCGCTTCCTCCGCCTGCCGGCGCTCAATCATCTCCCCTTCCAGCCTTCGATTCACGTCCCGCAAGGCGTCGCGCTGCATACGAACTTTCAAGGCGAGGTGGATGAAGACACCAAACACGGCCGCGCCCAGCAGCGCTCCGATCGACGTCAGCACGGACGACAGACGCGGTTGGTTCTTGGGCGAGAACGCCTGCAACAATCCGAATCGAACCGTGGCAACAAACAGGAACGCGCCGATGGGCGCCCATAGCTCGCTCAACCCGGGCTGGATCATGTCGAACGCCAAGGCGGCTGCGCCGATGCCCAGCACTACGAATCCAACGGCCGTGTGTAACGCTACTCGAGTGAGGTTGCCAAAAGCAAAAGCGTGGCCGCTGCCCCACAGCATGCTGATGCCGCAGGCGGCGCCCACCGCTGCCACCAGCAACCCGGGAACTCCGAGCACGGGGGATCGTTTGGCGGACGGAATGAGTTGTGACAAAACGAAGCCAACGGCCAGCACCAGAAAACAAATGGCGGGCGCCGGCGACATGCGTCCGGAATCCGAGGTAAGGGTAGTTATATAGGCGGGGCCCAGAAGTTCATCGGCCCCGAAACTGGCATGGAACAGATACTCCAGGAGCGACGCTACCGCCAATGCCGCTGTGACGGCGGAGGTGAGGAACGTCCACCGCGGCTTAGCCAGTGCGATGCCCAGCAACCCCAGCCCGATCAGCACAAAACCAACGGCCGTGTTGCGCTGCATAGGGGGCAGATTGGGTGCAATTTGGACTAGAAACGCGGAGTGGAACGCCCATCCGAACAGCACGGCGGAACCGAGCAGGATGGCTAGCGCGCCCGATAGCGCTCCCGTCTTTTGGGACCAGGATTTGCTGAAAGGGGGCGCACCCGAGGATATCACCTGGGTCGACATGAAGGTACCACCCTCTATCGACCCATATAAACCAATCCTTTACGCTTCGCCGACCCAAATGGATTCCAGCCACTGCAGACCGATCTGGCGGCGCGTCAGATTCAATCCGGGGGTTTCCTGGAGCCAGTTTTCGATATTGGTATCGCTGATGAGGCGCCAGCCGTGCGATCGGGCCATTTCCGCGATCTCGGTGGGAGCGAACGCCGATCGCACCGGTTCGCCCAATAGAGCTAGAAACAGGCTGCGCGGGATACGGCCGTTCTGCTTGCGCAGGTTGGTGAAGGCGATACGGCTGCCGGGCGCAGACAAAGCGGCGAAGGCGCCCAGATTGGCAGCGACCTGTTCGGGCCGCAGATACATCGTGACGCCTTCCCACAGCCAGAAAGAGCGCTTGGCTGGATCGAATCCGGCGCTTTTGATCAGCGGGGCAAGCTGATCGCGCTCGAAATCCATTGCCACAAAACGGACGTCTTTTGCTTTATACGGAATGGAGGCAGAGCGTTCGCGCTTCAGGGCCTGGCTGGCCGGATGGTCGACTTCGAAGACCACCGTGTCCTTGAGACAATCCAGGCGCCAGGCGCGGCTGTCGAGACCCGCGCCGAGGATGACGAGTTGCTCCGGCGGCGTGGCGGACGTGATGGCGCGGTCCAGGATTACAGTTCGGAATTGATTGAAAACGCCCATCCCGCGCTGCCAGAACGGATACGGCGACGTTCGGGCGCCGCTGGTGAGCGCGGCACGAACCCTCTCCACTTTCTTTTGCCATCGGTCCGGGAGGAATTGGAAGGCGAACGGGTCCCCAAAGCCGGGCACTTGTGGCGCGAGTGTGCCGAGCGCGCGATTTAACGCCACAAACTCCGCAGTCCGGCTTGGCTTTCCTTTGAGCACTCAAGAGAGAGTACGGAACCGGCGGGCGGATGTTCACGCCGTTTGCTTGCCTTGGACCCGCAAAACTTGACATGATCGGAACTATGGCTCCGGACAAGATGGCGTTCGCGTCCGGCGATCGCATCGGCGACTACGAAGTGCTGGCCTCGCTGGGCGCGGGCGGCATGGGATCGGTGTACAAGGTCCGCCACGCGATTTCGCAACGCATCGAGGCGCTCAAAGTGATTTTGCCGAATGCCGCGGCGTCGCCGGACATGGCGGAGCGGTTCCTGCGCGAGATCCGGTTGCAGGCTAGCCTGGAACATCCGCACATCGCGTCGCTGCACAATGCCTTTCGGACGCACAACGAGCTGGTGATGGTGATGGAGTTCGTGGAAGGCATCAGCCTGCGCGACAAGATTCGTTCGCCGGGAATTACGGTGGCGCAGGCGCTGGAGTATGCTTCGCAAGTTCTGGCAGCGCTGGCGTACGCTCACGCGCATGGAGTGATTCATCGCGACATCAAACCGTCCAACGTGATGATCGCGTCGCATGGCGTGGTGAAGCTGCTGGATTTTGGGCTGGCAGCGTCGTTGAACCCAGGCACCACGCCGGGGCGCGATGATGCCGAGCTGACGCAGCCGGGCACTATGCTGGGATCGCCTTACTACATTTCGCCCGAGCAGGCGCTGGGAGAACGGGCAGACGCACGATCCGATGTATATTCCACGGGTGCGATGTTGTACGAGATGGTGGTCGGGCGCCCGCCGTTCGATGCCGGCGGCTCCGGCGGAGCTTACGCGATCATCGCGGCGCATTTGCGGAATACGCCGAAAACGCCTTCCGAGCTGAACGCGCAAGTGCCGCCGGAGCTGGACCGGGTTATCCTGCGGGCGCTGGCAAAGAATCCAGCCGAGCGGTTCGCGAGCGCGCAGGATTTTCTGGCGGCGCTGGATGCGGTCCGGCTGGGCGCAGACCGGCTGAATGACACCACCACTGTCGCGGTACCGAACTTGCGGCCTGCTGCGCCAGGGCCGGCGCCGGATTCACAACCAGCCGCGGAAGTTTCGCTCCATAGCGATGCCGACCTGGAGCGAGCCAGCAAAAACCTGGCGACCTTTATCGGGCCGATCGCGCATATCCTGGTGCGCCGCGCTGCGCCCCAAAGCCGGACGCTGAACGATCTTTATCAGACACTGGCGCAGGAGATCAGCTCGGCCAGCAAGCGCGAGCAATTCCTGGGCAGCATGCCGCGCGCGTCGCTTAGCCGTTCAACAGGCGGAACGCCTTCTGCAGGCTCACGAACATCCGGTTGAACGACGCGGTGAGAGTGGAGATTTCATCGCGGCCGTACACCGGCAGTTCGGGCAGGCTCATGTCCCCGTTGCTGATGCGATCTGCCATGTCGGACAGTTTGCGCACCGGACGGATCACCAGCAGAACCACGGCGGCGTCGATGGCCACTACCGAGAGGACTAGTCCGACGAGCAGGTAGATCACCAAATTGCGAAACGCGACGTGTGCAATTTGAATTGGCACCGCCATGGGCACCGAAACAATCTGCGCCGCCACCGTTTCATTCGCTTTCCATCCAAAGCCGTTCTCGTTGCCGTACGTCCGCACGATGGCGGCCGGAGCTACCGACGGCTCGCTGTGGCACTCCAGGCAGGCCTGATCCGCTACGATGGGCCGCGCGATATAGAGCACCCGTCCGGTGGGCGTGTCGCGCTCGCCGACAATCTCCTTCTGATGCGCGTGATTGCGGAAGTAGTCGATCAAGTCGGCCTCCCAATCCACGGCGCGGTCACGCAGGTTGGTTGGATTCAGTGCGGCTTCTTTGTAGGAATAATCCGGGTAATGCTTGCGCAGATAGTCGAAGGTGACGGTGGCCGCGTAGAAAGGAATGGTTTCGGGAAGGAAGCGCGTCTTGTGCTCGGGCAGAGTTTCGAGCAGCGGCGCCAGTTCATTGGCGGTGTACTGGCGAGTGGACAGCGCGCTCTCGATCATGAGTTCGGCTTGCTGGATCACCTGGCTGCGCGCGTTGCGAATAAGAAATTGATAGGCGGCGATGGTGATTACGATGGAGCCGGCGCTAAACAATGCGATCAAAATAAGATTGAATTTGGTCAGTAACTTCATGGGACGCTCTCGAGTGACAGGCTCTCGGTGACAAAAAGTATAACGCAGGACCGATGGCTGCGAACCGCGGGACGGTTTGAATATAATGAAGCCCATAGGTCGGCACTGGTCCCGAGGTGGGAAAGTCGGCGGACGCAGCCTGGGCGCCAAGTTTCATCGGAACCAACGTATTTACCGAGCCGAGAAACGAGGATCATGCCACAACGGCGTCTCCATGTTGCCCGAAGTGTTCGAATGGGATTTTTAATTTAGCCCAAGCCCTCCAACTAGGCGTCAATTTGGTTTACTGTACGCGTTGCGGGGCTGTTTTGGGCGCGGTACCTTCGACACAACAACCACCTGCACCACCGACGTTGCAGCAGCCCGGCATGAAATCCGGAGGCGTGGTCAAATGAAGGTCCGCTGCCGGGCGGAAGCAGGGCGGAAGCGTCCTGGGAAACCGGTCTTGATTGCTCGCGCGACCCTGTCAAAAGTGGCAGAATGCGAACGAATCGCCATGTTTCACCGCTGGCCATCTCTTGGAGATATACGGTCAACGCAACCTGGAACACGACCATCTCGTGCGGCTGAGCGACGGCGCGGTGTCGACGGTGGAGCTGCAATAAAAGATCCGCGTTAGTTAGGCCTTCGGCATCGCGATCTGCATCGTCAGCCAACAGGCGGGCTGCCTGGCGCACCCAGTTCGATCCCGTTCGGACTCAATGGCGATACGCCGGCGGGCAGCGCCGACCCGCGTCTGCGACAAACCTGAACTCAGGAACGCAGGACGATGCGTGCGATAAAATTAAGGCAGGATGGCCATGCATCGGCATCGAACGGCGGCATTTCTGGCGGGGTGCCTGATCCTGGGCAGCCTGTTCATGATCTTCGTGGCAACGCAAAATTTCGGCACGGTGGATCGCGTCCTGGCGGCCCCTCCACAAGAGGCTGCGCAAATGTTTGAAACGCTCGGGCCGGAAAACGCGCGGCTGCTGCTGCGCTATCTGGCGGGCGAGGAGAACCGGCTGTTTTTCACCAGTTGGGAGTGGGCGCAGATTGCGCTGGGCGCGCTGCTGACCGCGATTTTATTGCTTAGCATCAAGAGCCGGCTGATGGCAGGGATGACGGGCTCCATGCTGATTATCGCGTTATTCCAGCATTTTCGAGTGACGCCGGATATGATTGCGCTCGGCCGGTTGATTGATTTCGGCGCGGGCTCGGGATCGGCCGCCTACAGCCAGTTCTGGAGGCTGCACGGTCTGTACGGAGTGCTGGAAGTGGTGAAACTGCTGCTCTTGATTGTGGTCGCTGGTATTTTGCTTTTTGGCCGGCGCGTCAAAACTTCGGAGCCGGTGGAAGTAACGCCAGTGTCGACCCTTGCGGAGCCGTAGGCGGGGCGACAGGCACTACATCGCTTCCTCGATTCCTGTTCTGATCAGCCACCAATTCGCGGGGCAGGCAGTCAGAAAACCAATCAGCATCGCAACCTGCATCATCAGCCAATAGGCGGGCTGCGCCGGCTCCAACTTCGGGTGGAACAAAACGAATCGCGAAAGCGCCATCCGGGCGAACATGCCGATCTCGAACGCGATGAGCGAAATGGGGACTGTGAGCCACTGCGGCGTCATGCCCTCTAGGACGCTCGCCAACGCTGGGCGATGTCTCACTATGAAGACATTACCCAGCACTGAAGGTTTTGTGAATTGTTATGCTGAAAGGTAACCCCTTCGAGTTTTGAAATCGCGCCTTGAAAATCAAGCCTGAAAATCGCTTTTGGATTGGGATCTACGGATTTACTGCGTTCATCCTGCTGGTGGCGGTGAGCGTCTTCGCCTGGCTGGCGTGGACTTCGTATAAGGAACCCGGCGTGGGACGAGTGGCCGGAGCGGGTCCGCCGAGTGCCGCGAGTCAAATTCCCGATGAACGCTATCAGCTTCTGGCGGCGTTTAAAGCTCCCGGCTACGCCGCCGAACCGCGCGAACCGAAAGCGTTCGAAGCTGCCATGGCGCGTTACACGAAACAGGATTACGCGGGCGCAGCTTGGGCCTTGCGCGCGGTGACCAACGCCGATCCGGACTATCTGGCCGCGCGATTCTATCTAGGGATTTCACTGCTGCTCTCGGGCGACCACATTGCAGGAATCCAGGAACTGCGCGCCCTGACGACAGCCGGCGATAATCCTTACCGGGAACGCGCGCGATTTTATCTCGCCAAGGGTCTCATCGCCGAACACGACGTCCAACGCGCGCAGCAGCAACTGGAGGCGTTGATTGCGCAGCACGGCGACCTGGAAAAACAGGCCACCGTACTGCTGGCTCAGATTCGGCCCGAGAGTTGAACGGGCCGTTCCCCACCTAGGATTTGTGGTGCCGCTCGCTCCCGGCTCCCACCGGTTGAGCTTCACGCGACCGCGCCTGGCTGAACAGCTCGATAATTTTCTTGTTGAAAGCGGGAAGGTCGTCGGGCTTGCGGCTCGTCACCAAGCCGTTGTCTTCCACCACTTCGCGATCCACCCACTGGGCGCCGGCGTTCTTGAGGTCCGTATGCAGGGACGGCCAGGAGGTGACGCTCCTTCCCCGCACCACGTCGGCTTCCACCAGCATCCAAGGAGCATGGCAAATAGCGCCAACCGGCTTCCCTTCGTCGAAGAAGCTCCTCACGAACCGAACCGCTTTCGGCATCATGCGAAGCTGATCGGGATTGGCGACGCCGCCGGGCAACAGCAACGCGTCGTAATTGTTGGGATCGGCAGTCTCCAGTTCCACGTCCACGGCGATCTTTTCGCCTTTTTCCAAGTGCCGCCAGGCTTGCAGCTTGCCTTTGGCGGGCGAGACTACTTCGGTTTTCGCGCCCGCGGCATCGAGTGCTTTGCGGGGCTCGGTAAGTTCCACTTGCTCGACACCGTCGGTGGCGAGTATTGCGATTCTTTTTCCAGCGAGTTTAGTTGACATAAGAATGCTCCAGACCGTTGGATGTACCGCGAGAGCATTTGGGAACGATGCGTAACCGTTATCGCGCCACGCCGAAATCGGAGAGCAAGGCATAATAGGTGAAATGCCGGACATTCTGATCACCATCGCCAGGTACGGCTATACAAGCTTGTTCGCGGCGCTGCTGATGGAGGCGATGGGACTGCCCATCCCCGGCGCGCTGGCCTTGCTGGCGGCAGGTGCGGCAGCGGCTTCAGGTGGTCTGCATCCGGCGCTGGCTTTCGGAGTGGCAGTGGGCGCCATGCTGATCGGCGACACCACGCTCTACCTGGCCGGACGCTTCTCGGGATGGACCGTGCTGGGTCTTCTGTGCGGCCTTTCTCTGAGCCCGGAAGTTTGCATTTTACGTTCCGCGAAGTGGTTCTATAAACGGGGCCGCGCTACTCTCCTGTTTTCGAAATTTCTTCCGGGCGTCAACACCATGGCTCCGCCGCTGGCGGGCAGCATGCACATGCGCGCCCCGCAGTTCTTGCGGTTCGACCTCGGCGGCGTTCTGCTTTACACGCTGGCGTATGGATCGCTGGGCTACCTGTTTCGCGATGTCTTTCGCGCCATCGCCGGCGGGTTGCAGGCTTTCAGCCGGGCCGTGGCATGGGTGGTGCTGATCGGAGTGATCGGGTTTGTGTGCTATCGCGCGTGGCTGTTTGCCAGGTATCGCCTCAATCGGTCCGTGCGCCGTGTTCCGGTGAGCGACGTGGAAGCGCGCCGCGAATTGGAAGGCGCACCCGACATTATCATCGCGGACGTGCGCAGCCACGGTTATTACGACGAGGGCGAGGAGCGCGTGCGAGGGTCCATCCGCATCGAGCCGAACAATCTTGATGCATTTGTCGAATCGCTGCCCAAGAACGCGGCCATCTATCTTTACTGCACTTGACTACGCGAAGCCACCAGCGCCCGTGTGGCGCACATCTTGCGGGAAAAAGGATTCGACGCATATGTCATCGCCGGTGGTTTGCGTGCCTGGCGCCGCGCGGGATATCCCTTGGAACCGGTGCCCAAAGAAGACTTGGAACTGTTGCCCCGCTTCGATTAGCGGGCGTTACAGAACCGGCGAATCATCGCCCAGCATGGCCTTCCGCACGATCTTTATGGGCGGCGTACCTTCGCGCATAAAGCGGTCGTGAAACTCTTCGAGCGTGAACGCGCTCCCGCGCTTCTTCTTGTAATCCGCGCGCAGCTTCATGATTTCGAGCTTGCCCAGTGTGTAATAAAGATACGTCGGATCGCTGGTGCCGCGTTTGGTTTCGCGCTCGCCGTTGGTACGCGTCTGATAGCCTTCTTTGACGAAAAAGTCGATGCCCTGTTCGTAAGTCATGTGGCCGGTGTGCATCTCGATGCCCACAATGTAGCGGGCGTCCCGCAGCAGCGCGTCCTGTAATTGGCCCAGGCGAAGCTTCAGATCGCCGTTGCCGTAGCCTTCATCCAACATCATCTGCTCGCAATAATGCGCCCAGCCTTCGGCGTTTGTATTCGCGCCCAGAAGCTTGCGGACCTTCGAGGGAATGGTTTGCATCCACAGGAACTGCACGTAATGGCCGGGGTACGCTTCATGGACCGCGGTGCTGATGATGGTGCCCCGGTTGAAGCCTTCCATGTGCTCCTCCACTTCCTTGGGAGTCCAGGAGGGTTCGGGCAGGGTCACGTTGAAGAATGCCTCCTTCGCGACCTTTTCATACGGCCCGGGCGTATCCATGGACGCCACGGTCAGCGCGCGCATGAAGGGCGGCGTTTCCTCCAGCATCGGCAGCACCGGCGAAGGAATGGTGACGATGTGCCTGGAGGTGATGTAGTCCTTCAACCCGCCTAACACGTCGCGAAAGGATTGCAGCAGATGATCAGGCGTAGGATGGTCGCGCGTGGCTTCCTCCAGAATCTGCTGCGGCGTCTTGCTGGGGTCGATTTTGGCGGCGGTTCGTTTAAACGATTCCTGGTTCCGGCGCAGGTCGGCCATGCCGATGGCGAGGAGCTTATCGAGTGGCAGATCCACCATTTCTTCGTAGAGCAGCTTCTTACTATAAAGCTCCGCGCCTAGCCGAAAGTCGCCATGCGAGCGGGCCAGAACATCGTTTTTGAGGAAGGCCTGATACTGCGTCAGAAGATCGATCGCACGGTCGTTGGACTGGTGGAATTCGCCTAGCAGTTTTGCGTCCGTAACTTGTTTGAAGGCGGTGGGGACGTCGTTTTTGAAAAAACTGATGATGCCCGGCAACTGCTCGATCGCGATCTCGGTGTAAATGCGGGGAGGGTTCCTGAGATTGGCGCGGGCGGCGGCGAATACCGCGGGAAACTGGCGTTCGCGAGCGATCACGGATTGCAAGCGATCCGAAGCGGGCGCGAACGTCCGGCTCATGATGACGAAAATGCTGTTGGTCACTCCGCTCGAGTAGGTGTCGGGATTTTTCTCCCAAGGGCGCACCTGTTCGAGATTGAGCAGTGTGGCGCGGACATAATTCAGGATGAGATCGCGGTCGGGATCCTCGGGCAGCGCGGAAAATTCTTTTTCGGCGTTGTGAAGAACCCGGATTTGGCTGTCGATGCCGGCCTTCGAGTAGTCTTCGAGCAGGGCATCATATTGGTGAAAGCCCGTCGACGTGCCCGTAGTGGGGTTGAACTTGAAATAGACGTCGTCAAAGAAGCGGTCCACCTGTTGGGGAGTGGGTTGGGCGATCAATGAATTCGCAAGCATGATGGAGAATAAACCGGCCAGGCAGAATTCGCGCAGCATCTTTATATTATGGCGACTTCCACGCACCCGGTGGAAGAATGCAGTAGAATTGTCCACCAGTAGAGGACTCAGTTCCCAAATGCAGGTGAGAGGTGTAGGCACGGCTCTCCTTCTGTGTGGTGCGATTTCCGCGACGGGGCAGGCTCCCCCACAGAAGGCGCCCGAGATCTCGTCGCACGACACCCCAGCTACGTTCAGCACTAAAGTGAACCTGGTAATGGTCCCGGTAGTGGTCCGCGACGGCAAGGGCAAGGCGATTGGGACGCTGCAAAAAGAAGACTTCCAGCTCTTCGACAAGGGCAAGCCGCAAGTGATTTCCCGATTCTCGGTGGAAAAGGCGGGCGAGGCGAAAATTCCCGCGGAAGTGGCCAGCGCCGAATCCACACTCGATAAGTCGGTTGCGCCCGTGGCTCCCGCGGCACCGATCGCACAGCGCTTTGTCTTGTACCTGTTTGACGATGTACACACCAGCACAGCGGACCTGATCCAGGCTCGCGACGCCGCCGATCGTCATTTGGCGGAAAGCCTGGACGCCACCACGCGCGCCGCCATTTACACCACTTCCGGACTGGGCAATGTCGATTTCACGGACGACCGCGTCAAACTGCACCAGGCGCTGCTCAATCTGATGGCGCGGCCCACCCTCGGGCCCACGGGATCGGAATGCCCGGACCTGAGCTACTACATGGCCGATCTGATCCAGAACAAGAACGATCGTACGGCTCTGCAGGCGGCCGCCCAAGAAGTGCTGGCCACTTGCGACCCGCCGCCCCCCATCCCTCCCGGCGCGACGCCGGAACAGATCCAGCAAATCATGCAGCAGGCAGAGCAAATGGCCGAGAGCGTTACGCAGAGCACGGCTATTCGCGTCCTGAGCTACGGCGAGCGCGATACGCGGCTGGCGTTTACAATTCTGGAAGGCGCCATCCGCCGGCTTTCCGCGGCACCCGGCGAGCGGACGTTGATCCTGACCTCCTCTGGATTCTACATTACCGACGATCTGCGCGACGAAGAGACGAACATCATGGACCGCGCCATTCGCGCGAATGTACGCATCAGCTCGTTGAACGCGCGCGGCCTGTATGTACTCGTTCCCGGAGGCGACACCAGTACCAACACTACTGTCGCGCTGCCTGGGGTGATGAACACGAAAGCGCAATACCAGCGCGAAAGTGCGCTGGCCGAAGAAGGAATCCTCGAAGAACTGGCCGCTGCCACAGGCGGCCGATACTTCCACGATAATAACGATCTGAAAGCGGGCTTCGCGGAGGTGGCGGCGGCGCCGGAGTTTGTTTATGTCCTGGGATTTTCCCCGCAGAACCTGAAACTGGACGGTGCCTATCACGCGCTGAAAGTTGCCCTGCGAAATTCGCGCGGCCTGAATCTGCAGGCCCGGCGCGGTTACTACGCGCCCCGGCATCTTCCCGACCCGGAAGAGGACGCCAAGCGGGAAATCCAGGAGGCGCTGTTTTCACGGGATGAAATTCAGGATATTCCGCTCGAGTTGCATACCCAATTCTTCAAATCCAGCGATGTCGCGGCCAACATCGCGGTGCTGGCACGAGTGAACATACGAAATCTCCGCTTTCGCAAACTGGACGGTCGCAACAACGATAATCTGACGATCATATCCGGCCTCTTCGACCGCAACGGAAACTACATCCAGGGCATGCGAAAAGTAGTTGAGATGCGTCTGCTGGATGCGACCTTCGAGAAGGTGTCGAATTCAGGCATTACCGTGAGGACCAACTTTGATGTACCGCCGGGCAGCTATGTGATCCGGTTGGTGGTGCGAGATTCGGAAGGCCAGACCATGGCGGCGCGCAACGGCGTCGTCGAGATTCCTTGAATTGATGGAGGTGCGAAAAGTGAAGTTTCAATCAATGATTCGCGGCGCCGCGCTGCTCGCGCTGGCGATGTTGTGTCCGGCGGCTCGCGGGCAAGCGCCGGCGGATTCCGGAGCTGTCATCCGCACCGAGACCAAGCTGGTGCTGGTAGACACGGTGGTCACGGACAAGAAGGGCAACTACATCCACGACCTGGAAGCCAAGGATTTCAAGGTGTGGGAAGACAACAAGGAACAGCAGATCAAGAGTTTCTCTTTCGAGGCCGGTTCAGCGTCCCCATCTAATCCACAAAAGCATTATCTGGTGCTGTTTTTCGACAACTCCACCATGGATTTTGGGGCCCAGGGCCGCGCGCGCCAGGCCGCGACGAAATTCATCGACTCCAACGGCGGCCCGAATCGCCTGATGGCAATCGTCAATTTCGGCGGCGCGCTCCAGATCGCACAGAATTTCACCGACGACACACAGCGGCTGAAGAATATTGTCAGTGGAGTGAAATTTTCCTCCGTCTCGCCGAATGCATCGAATGGGAACACGCCGCAGCTCAGTGCGCAAATGGCTAGTTTTGGCGCCCGCGACGTGCTGTACGCGCTGAAAGACCTGGCCAAAGACCTCAGCGCGATCCCCGCCCGCAAGACCGTAATTTTGATCACCGCGGGTTTTCCTCTTTCCCCGGAAATACTTTCCGAAGCTACCGCGGCGATCAGCGCGTGCAACAAGGCGAACGTGGCCATTTATCCGATCGACGTGCGCGGTCTGGTGGCTGGCACGCCGACGGCGCGATTGAGTGTGCCGGACCGCGGAGTGGCATCCAATGATGGCGTACGCTTCGTACCCGCCTCTTATGTTCCGGGCGGCATGGCGTTCTTCATTCCGCAGCATTCAGGCGGAACGGTTGGCGGAGGTGGCGGAGGTCATACTGGTGGCGGGGCGACTGGCGGCGGCGCCACTGGCGGCGGTGGACGTACCGGCGGTGGCGCTCCCGCTCCCGGTGGGGGATCTCCTGGCGTAGGCCGCGGCCCAACATCCGGGCCTACCGGCGGAATGCCGGGGAGAGGCGGAACGCCAGCTTCGATGAACCCATATGGGATCAACTCCCCCTGGACGAATCCGAGCGCTCAATCGCGCCTGCTTCTTCCGAAAATGCCCGATAGCACCGCCACGAACCAGGACATCATGTTCATGCTGGCGCAGGGCACGGGCGGTTTTGTAATTCACGAAACCAACGATTTGATTACGGGGATGGAGAAGATCGGGAAAGAGCAGGATGAGTACTATGTGCTTGGATACACGCCACCGGATTCGGAAGAGGGAAGCTGCCATGTGCTGCGAGTAAAAGTGAATCGTGGCGGCACGGAAGTGCGGGCCCGCACCGGCTATTGCAATTCCAAGCCACAGGATCTGCTGGCCGGCAACCCCACCGAAAAGGAGCTGGAAATTCGCGCGGCCGCAGCGCAGGCCGGCAATGTCAGCGCATCCATGGAGCTTCCGTTTTTCTACACCGCTTCCAATGTCGCGCGCGTGAACGTGGCCATGGAGATTGCCACCCGCAACATCAAGTTCGAGAAGCAAAAGGGCAAGTATCACGCAACCATGGATGTTTTGGGACTGGCTTATCTTCCCGATGGCACGGTGGGAGCGCGATTCAGCGACTCCGTGAAACTTGATTTCGACGACAAGAAGCAGATGGAAGCGTTCCAGGAGCAGCCCATGCACTACGAGAACCAGTTTGACGTGGCATCGGGCAAATACAATCTGAAAGTCGTGTTCGCCTCCGGCGGCCAGAGCTTCGGAAAGGTGGAGGTGCCGCTCGCAATCGATCCTTACGACGCGAAGCAATTCAGCATGAGCGGCCTGGCGCTGAGCAAGGAAGTGCGGAAGGCCTCCGACCTGGGTACGGGACTGGATGCGCTGCTGCTGGAAGATCGCGTGCCGCTGATCGCGAACGATCTGCAGTTGGTGCCGTACGGATCGGATCAGTTCAAGAAGGGCGATCTGGTGGCTTTTTATACCGAACTTTACGAGCCGCTCCTGGTCAACGGCAATCCGAAAGCGCCGCCTCTGGTGGTGTTCGATCTTCGGGTTTTGGACGCCAAGACGGGCGAGCAGAAGGAAGACACAGGGCTGATACGCGTGGGACTTCCCTCGCAAACGGGCAGCCCGATGGTTCCCGTGCTCGGGAAGGTACCTGTTGATTCGCTCGCTCCAGGCGCCTATAAGGTTGAGATCAAGGCGCAGGACGACGCCGGCAAAGAGTTCAAGCGGACGGCGGATTTTCAAATCGAATAAGTTTGCGGCATGCCCCAGGTTGCGGAAAGCTATGCCGGCTAGTTCGCCAAACCGGCCAGCGACATGGTTTCACTATTGGCCAGAACCTGATCGATGTCGAGCAACATCTTCACGTTGCCCTTCACCTTCGCCATGCCCAGCAGATAGGGGGTTCCGACGTCCTCTCCAAAGTCCGGCGTGTCTTCGATTTCACCGGCCGCCAGATTGAGAACCTCCGAGACCTCGTCCACGATGATCCCGGTTTGCACCGCGACCCCTCCATGGTGCACTTGCACCACGATGATGCAGGTCCGCTGGGTGTATTCCCGCTCCTCCAGTCCGAACTTGAGACGCAGGTCCACCACCGGGATCACTTTCCCGCGCAGATTGATGACACCTTTCACGTAAGCAGGCATTTGAGGAACCGCCGTGATGTCCTGTATTCCCACAATCTCGCGGACCTTCAGGACCTGGATGGCGAAGTCTTCCTTTCCCAGCCGAAACGCCAAATATTTGCCGGCGCGCTGTTCGGCCGCCGCTGCTATGTTAGAGGCCGCCGCCTTGGAATCCGACGCATTTACGACAGTGGAAGTCACAATTGCTCCTAAGGTCCTCATCGTTCGCAGCGCGGAAAGCTTGAAGTGAATTGTGACGGTTACCTAATTCCGGCGGCCGCATCTAACCAGCGACACGAAGCATCGGCTGGTTCCTCGGCAGTTATTCCCGTACAATGAGTATTCCCATTCCCTCTTTATTTGACAAATTCGCCTCAAGGAAGGTCGCCCAGACCAAACGCAAACCCGTGGCGGCGACCCGCGCCTATTTCTGCCGTTGCGGAAGGCCGGTATTTTTTCGCAATAGCGTTTGCCTGGCCTGCCACACGCCGCTCGGCTATGAGCCGCATTTGCGGCAGGTGTTTCCTCTTCAGCCTGGTTCGGAACCCGGCATGTGGCAATTGGCGGAAGGGCTTTCTCAAAACGCCGGCGGAAAATACCGCCGCTGTCCCAATCTGGATTCACCGGCCGGCTGCAACTGGCTGATCCCTGAAGCGGAAACAGTGGACAACCCGCGCCTGCTCTGCATCGCCTGCCGCCTCAACCGCACCATCCCGGATCTTTCGGTGTCCGAAAACGGCATGTTGTGGAGCCGTCTGGAGGCAGCCAAACGCCGGCTGGTCTCCTCACTGCTCGCGCTCGGTCTCCCTGTGGAATCGCGTGTGGACCAGAACACGGAGCGCGGCCTGGCATTCGATTTTTTGCGCTCGCCCGCCGAGGGTCCGCGGGTGATGACCGGCCATGCCGATGGGATCATCACCATTAATATCGAAGAGGCGGACGATTCCCTACGCGAGCGAATTCGCGAGCAGTTGCATGAGCCCTATCGAACCGTGCTCGGGCACTTACGCCACGAAGTGGGACATTATTACTGGGATCGCCTGATCGCGGGTTCCTCCTGGCTGGACGATTTCCGCAATCTGTTTGGCGACGAGCAGCAGGATTACGCGGCCGCGCTGCAGCGCAATTACCAGCAGGGGCCGCCACCCGGCTGGGCGCAACAGTACGTGAGCTCCTACGCCAGCGTTCATCCCTGGGAAGACTGGGCGGAAACATGGGCCCACTATCTGCACATGGCGGATACGCTCGACACCGCGCTCAGCTTCGGTTTGGATACCCGCAGCCTCGAAATGGAAATCGAGCCCTTCAGCCGCGATGCATTATTTCGACCGAACCACCCTGGAGCGAGGCGATTTCTCTCGTTCTTGAACGCGTGGATCGAACTCTCAGCCGTGCTGAATGAACTGTCCCGCAGCATGGGCCAGCCGGATCTTTATCCATTCGCGCTGCCCCGCCCCGCGGTCGCGAAACTGCACTTCATTCATTTAGCCGTTACCCAGCGTGCTCCGCTGGACTGAATCAGAATTGCATATGAAATGGATCCGCGCCAATGGTGCCTTCGAGCTCATGCAGGTACGCTGGCGCGCTTACTCGCGCGAGTTGCAAACGGGCTTCCTCGGTGTTCAGGCGGGCGGCTTCGAGCGATTCCACATGCCGCGTCCACAGAGCGATATCGCGCGCCTGCTTTACGGCTAAACGCTCGCGATACCAATCGCTCGCGAGCAGGGCTTCGCGCGTAAACAGGCCGCGGATCTCCGGAGCGCCCACACCCAGCCCTTCATATGATCCATGCGCCATGATATGCAGCAGAGCCTTGAGCGGCGGGCAGGCGGCATCCACGCTGCCGTCTTCGAAATATTGCAGCGCTACGCGCGTCTGCGTTTCCACAATCGCATCGACGCCCGCGGCGAACTGCGCCAGGTCCTGTTTCTCGGGCCGCAGCATCGGATCCGGGAATACCACGTCGGGAGTTTCAAAGATGCGTCCCAGGAAATGATCGACGAACAGCTCCGTGATGCGGTAGCCCAAACGGCTGGCCAGCACCGTGCGGCCATCCACGTGGAGATCGCAGACTTGCTCCAGATAGCCGTTGGCCTTCAAGAATTCCGGGTCGCGTTCGTGAACGCGCATCCGGCACCACATCTCGGGAACCAGCAAACTCACGTCGTGATCCACGCGAAAGCCGGGACCCACGTAGCCGGCCGATGTTGTAAAGCCCGCATAGCCCGTCACAATCGCAGACACCAGCGCGTTGTTCAGATCCACCACCGGCCACAAAGCATTGAACGGACCCTTGGTAAGCGCGCCTTCGCTTCCGAAGCCGGTGGTCGCGGGCGATTTGCCGGTCAAGCTGGCGACGAAATCCATGAAGAGCTCGGGCAGCTCCTGATAATGAATTGGCCCATAGACTGCCAGCGGAGGCGTGCCGGCTTTGGAATCCGCCGGGCTGTTTCTCCGTCCCGCGAGCACCGCGTTCACCGGCTGATACACCGGACGCGCGGCAGGAATTTCGCGCGCCAGCCGCGCCGCCATCTCCGCCAGATAAGAATCGCGGGGATTCACCAGGTCGGGCCGGGGCTGCAGATAGCGCGGATTGGTGGAAGGCGCTCCATTCACTACGCGCGGATGCGCCGAAGAGACCACGTATTCGGCGTCCGACGTATCAAGGAAACCTCCCAGCCGCTGCTTCATCGGCTCGGTATAACGATCGAACTCCACCACATGCTCCACTAGCGCGCGCGCGTGCTCGGCGTCGAAAGGCTCGTAGTTGGAAAAGAAGTTGCCCAAGCTCGCGATGTCGGCTTCCGCTTGCCGGTCGAAACCGCGGCGAATGGCATCGTCAGGCCGCTGAAACAGCCGCCGTTCGCAGTTGGCGACCAGCTTCACGCTGGGATTTGGATATTCGGGATCCAGATCGCTCAGGCTTTCGCGCGGCAGCACGACGGAAGCAGTGATGTCGTCCTCCACCGCAACTTTATCCGCCGGATGAAAATCGGGGCGCAGTTTGTAGACGCGCCAGGAGCCGTCCGGATCGAAACCCACGCGCAGATAATTGCTGACCAGCGGCTGATTCTCAAACTTCAGCTCGTGCCCCAGAACTCCGTTGATGCGATCCACGGTGAAATGCTCGCGCCAGTTGTCGCCCCATTCCGGATCATAGTAGCGCTTCACAGTGAACAGAAGCTGCCGGATGATTTCCGGAAGGTCCCTCAGCCACGCGTTATGTTCATCGGTATATTCGGGCGAAGGGATCATCAGTTGGATCACGGAGCCAAGCGTGCGCTCGGGGCTCAGGATGGGCCGGCGGGTTCTCGCGTCCGGCATCCGCCGCCGATAGATGGAGGAAAAATCACGCGCGAAAATCTCAGCCACTTGATCCATGTCGCGGTGGTAATCGCTTACAAACACCGGACCCTTGAGCAGCGCGTTGGCGATCGACTTGGAAATTTCCGATTTCCCGCCGCCCGATACGGTGCACGGTTTGTGGCACAGCGTTCCGCGCGGCCGCGCGCCAACTAATCGCCAGGCGGTGCCGCCGGTTTGCTTTTCCAGGCGGATGCGGAAGCCGTTGGGAAGAAAATAGGTCGCGTCATTGCGCAGGATGAGCCGCTCATTCTGGTCGCCGTGCTTCCAGGTAATGGTCCCGTCCAGAACATTGAAGACCGAATCCTCCGGTACGTAATAGATGTCGGAGAAGCGTTTGTCCTTGGCATAGCCCTCCGACCGCGGCTCAACCAGATCGCCGAGCAGACACACCGCATCCGAGTATTTCGCCTTCCTCAAGCTGACTGTGCGGCCGGCGTAAAATTCCTGGCCAAGCACATAGGTGGCGAACGCGATCGCGCCACCCGCGTGCTCCTCCTCGCACATCCCAAACAGATTGGCCGAGAAGCTGATCTGCGTCTTCACTTCCTTCTTGCAATAGCCGTAATAATTATCCGCGAGGATAGTGACCATCAAGCCGCGCTGATCGCGGCAGGTGATCTTGAAAGCCGATCCATTGTTGTAGGCCTCGTCTTCGTTCTCCCAGTACATCCGATCGCGGCGCTGGCGTTCGGTGGCCTGGCTCAGGTGCGGCAGGCCGATATCCTTCTTCTTGATGCCAACCAAATGCGGCGCCAAGACCACGCAGCCCGAATGACCGGTCCAGTGCATCACGTCGAGCGCGGCGTCGTTCTCAGGAAGATAGGGGTCGCCGCCGTTGCCGAAAATGCTTTCCACGAAATCCAGATTGCTGACCAGGCTGCCCGGCACGATGAAGCGGATCTCCATGGTCTTTTCGGGATCGCGTCCGGCGGCCGGACACACCAGTGGCCGCAGCAGCAGCGACACGAAGCAGCGCACCAGCTCGTCCTGGTCGGCGGTGAACGGCAGCACCATCATGCTGGCGGGCGGATGGAGCGCCGCAGCCCATAGCGCCGCGAAGGCCTGCTTCGGGACCGCGATTTTGTCGGCCGGCACCGGCAGGCCGCCTTCGGCGATATGAAACAAACCTTGCGTAGTGCGTTTGTCGCTTTTCGGATTATGGAGCACTCCCTGCGCCACGCGATAGGACTTGAGACACGGAGATGAAAACACGTCGGCGCTGGCGGGCAGCGACATAATGCGCGCCATCCCCTCGCGATCCAGCACGAACGTATCCACCGGCAGCCGCGCGGCGCCGTTGGGACAAACATCGCGCAGGTAGCTGTCCAGGAACGCTTGCGTGCGGGTGTCCGCCGGGCACAGCCGGTTGCCCAGCAACTGGTCCTTCTGATGGTAGTTGCGCAGCAAGGGCCCCGCGATCTCCAGAAACTCGGGATCCGCCGTGCTGCGGCTGGTGGGCTGCCCCAGCGCGGCCAGCTTGAGGTTGATGTACCGGATCAGTTCCGTATTGCGATGGGCGGGCGATTGAGCGGCTGTGGCAGCGGCGGCAGGCATTTTATCGACTCCGGTCAGAAAATTCGGGACAACTACTCGGAACAAAACGGGGGTCCTTGGGGCGCTCCACAGGGCGCGGCGGGAAATCCTCTACCAGCTTAGTACATTGGGGACCATCAGCCGGTCGCTGACTTGGCCAGGCCACGAATCGCAGAGTGCGTATTCGACAGATTGTGAGGGATCTGGCACAATGCCGTTGTGCCCGGAAGCAGGCGGTTTCGAGCGATTCTACTGGCCCTCCCTTTCTCCACGTCACTATTTGCTCAGGCTGCGTTGAAGCAACAGATTGCTGCGATTGCAGCCGAAGCTGAGGGCAAGGTGTCGGTGGCCTGTTCGCTGCCAGGCACTGCTCTCGATTGCGATTTTCATGCGCACGCGCGTCCGCCGATGCAGTCCGTTTTCAAAGCTCCACTCGCGTTCACGGCGCTGCACCTGGTGGAGCGCGGGAAGCTGTCGCTCGACGGGCCCGTTCGCTTTCTTGCGAGCGATCGCATTCTGCCCACCGTTTACAGCCCCTTGCAGGACCAATACCCAGCAGCCGGCGTCGATATTCCGCTGCGCCGGCTACTGAACATGGCTGTTACGCTCAGCGACAATATCGCCGCCGACATCGTGCTGCGCGTGATTGGCGGCCCGGCGGTCGTGGATCGGTATATCAAAGAAGTCGGCATCGCCGGCTTTCATCTTCGGGATGACGAGGCCGTTCTCCATCGCGATGCCGCCGCGCAGTACCGCAATTGGTTTGAACCGGCGGGCGCGGTGCAATTTTTGCGTCTGCTGAACGATAATCCGCCGCTGACGGCCGAACATGCGGACCTGCTTCTCGGCTGGATGCGCGAGACGCCGCCGGGAAATCAACGGATTAGCGGCCGGCTTCCGCTCGGAACGGTGCTCATGCATAAGTCGGGCACAGCGGCGACCAGCCAGGGGTTTACGGCGGCTACCAATGACATCGCTCTCATTTCCCTGCCCGATGGTCGCCGCCTGGCGATCGCTGTTTTCGTTACCGATTCCAGGGCTGATGAACAGCAGCGCAATTCGGTTATCGCGAGAATCGCGAGGGCCGCTTATGATGCAGCGGTCGCGAACAGATATTAATGGGCAAGCGTGGCCATACTAGGGTAGGAAGATGAAGACCGCGATATCGATCGAGGACCGAATACTGCGTGAGGCGGATGAGACCGCGCGTCAGATGGGACTGAGCCGCAGCCGGCTCTTCGCTTTAGCGCTCGGTGATTTCCTTCAGCGGCATAGACAGGAACAGATTTTGGCCCGGCTGAATGAAGTTTATGCCAAAGAGGCAAAGCCGAACGAAAAGCTCCTGCTCAGGGGAATCAAGGCGAAGATCCGCCGCGGGCTGAAGAAATCGTGGTGAGCGAGCACCCGAAATCAGCTCCCAGTGTTCCCGAACGATTTGTTCAACCGGGGCGCCATCGCCACCAGCGTGGTATGCCTGATTACCTCGAACCTGAGCAGGGCGAAGGCGCCCGGAAATGTTCTGCTGAGGAAGGGCGAAGCCAATCTTGCAAAGGCCAGCGTGGTGAATATATCGCAGATCCTTTCGGTGGACAGGCGGAGCTTGCGGATTATATCGGCGAGACTGACCGGCGCGTCGGTCCGGGCGGTGCGCGATAGGCTGCATCTGCTGTTCGACCGGCTCCAGCCCAGCTCCTACTGAGGAACTCGCGCAAAACGGAGCGCGGCGCGAAGCGGTTCCTTGGCCCTGTTTTGCGGTGCGCGCCGCACCCTTTGCGCTTTTAAGAAACGCCGGCCACGCCGTCCGTCCATCGTTCATGATATAAAACAAACAGAAGTCAAATTGTTGTAGCTGTGGAAAAGCTGTGCGTCTCATCGGATATCCGGTCCAACTCTGTGTTAGGGAATCACTTGTGTGGAGTGAGCAGCTGCGGAGTTTTCCACCGGATGATCCACAGCGTATCTGGCTCAGGGCATGGCGCAAACAAATGCCTTGGTTCAGACAGACCGTGCCGCTAATGTAGAACGGTTGGCTTATGGCAGCAGCTTCTCCTGACATCGCGCTGGAACGTGGACTCCCCGCTAATCTTGACGCCGAGCGCTTCGTTCTGGGCGCGATTCTCATGGACGACGCGCTCTACATCCAGGTAGCCGGAGCGCTGGAAGCCGAGGACTTCAGCCTGGAGAAGCACCGCCGCATCTTTCTCCGCATGGGCGAGCTCTACGCGCGCGGCGACCGCATCGATCGCGTCACCGTCGCCAACGAGCTGATGAAGCAGAACCAGCTGGAATCGGTGGACGGCATCACCTACCTGGTCTCGCTCGACGAGGGACTGCCCACGCTCGCCAACCTGGAGAGCTATGTCGGCATCGTCAAAGATAAAGCGATTCTGCGCCGCATCATCTTTACATCGCGCAATCTAATCGACCGCTGCATCATCGGCGAAGAAGAGCCCGATCAGATCCTCGCCAGCGCCGAAGAAAGTCTGCTCAAGCTGGGCGATACGCGCGCCGGCGACGCGCTGGTGAATCCCCGGCAAATTCTGGACGCGTTCGACGGCGGCATCAACGCCTTTCTCGATCCCAGCAGGCGCATCAAGGGTCTGAGCACCGGCTTCCTGAAACTGGATGAAATGACGGGCGGCCTGCACGAAGGCGAACTGGTGATTCTGGCCGCGCGGCCCTCCATGGGCAAGACGGCGCTGGCGCTCAACATCGCGCAGCATGTGGCGATGTTCCCGGAAAAGAAGCAGACCGTCGCGGTGTTTTCGCTCGAAATGTCGCGCGAATCGCTGCTCACTCGTATGATCTGCGCCGGCGCGCGCGTGGATCAGCAGAAGTTCCGCGCCGGCTACCTCAATCAAGACGAGCGGCGGCGTCTGGCGCGCACCGCGTCCGACCTGGTGCAAGCGCCGCTCTTCATCGACGATACGTCGGGCACGCATTTGATGGATATTCACGCCAAACTGCGGCGCCTGAAGAGCGAGCATGGCCTGGCGTTGGTGGTGGTGGATTATCTGCAGTTGATGAGCGGGCGCGGCCGTTTCGAGAATCGCAACCAGGAAATCAGCACCATTTCACGCGGGTTGAAGCTGCTCGCCAAAGAATTAAAAGTGCCGATGCTGGTGCTCTCCCAGTTGAGCCGCGCGCCGGAAACACGCCCCGGCGATCATCGTCCGCAGTTGAGCGATCTGCGCGAATCGGGCTCTATCGAGCAGGATGCCGATCTGGTGTCCTTCATCTTTCGCGAGGAAGTTTACAAACCCGATCGCGAAGACCTGCGCGGCATGGCCGAACTGCTGCTCGCCAAACAGCGCAACGGTCCCACCGGCCGCGTGAACCTGGTGTTCCTCAAGGAATTCACGAAGTTCGAAAATCGCACCAACGATCTGGGCGGGGACGATTCGCTGCCGGAGTAGCATCGATACTGCGAAAGTTTGAGTCCTTGGCGGGCGGCGCTCCGGATCCTGGACGTTGAAGCCGCGGTCGGGCGGCGCCGTATTCTTCCATACCGCACGATACACGCCTTCACAACTTGGAGCAAACGCTGAGTGGTGGGCTGCGTGTGTGGACAAAAATCTAAGTGATTGAAAAGATTGGTACGCCCGGTAAGATTCGAACTTACGACCTTTTGCTCCGGAGGCAAACGCTCTATCCAGACTGAGCTACGGGCGCTCTGTCGCTATTATAGCCGCTACGCGCCATCCGGAACATTTCAGGCCGCGGCAAGATGTGAAATCAGACCTCGGCGCCCTAGTTGGACGCTACGTGGTGCGTCCTCACAGCCGTAGTGTGATGATGGACCGGGGTGGCCGGCTCCTTCAAAAGCGTCTCGATCATATTTCGCCAATAGCCCTCTGAGTAGAGCTCCGCTACGTCGCCCATGGCCGTGGTCTGCGATCGAATATCCCCTTTGCGATCGATCCACACGATCTGCGGCACCGTGTAGCGTTCCATCAGGCTGTAGCCCAGAAACGCCATCACCGCTTCCGGCGTGCTGTAACCCACCGGATATCCGATGTTGTAGTTCTTCACGAAGTCCGGCACCAGCATGCTGGCGTTGGTGTTGAAGGCCGCGTCCACGGGCTGAAACCCACGCGCGCCATACTCGTTATAAAGCTGGGTGAAAACCTGCGACGTATGCTGGCAATGCGGGCAAGTGGTGTGAACCATCAGCAGCGCGACCACTTTACCCTTCAAGCTGCTCAGCAGCATTTGATGGCCATCGTTGAAGTTGATGACGAACTCCGGCGATTTTCGAAGCACCGGCGGGGCTTCTGTCTTCGGGGCTTCCGCCTTGGGGGTGGCCGCATTCAATCCGATTCCGGCAAATACAAAGAGGGCTGCAAAAGCCAAGCGCATCCGATAGCTCCTTTACTTCCAGTTTACGCCCAGATTATATCGTAGTGCGGCCATGGGACTCAAAAGGCCTCGCTCAGGCTGCCTCGCTCAGGCGAGTCCCCGCCAACTGCACATTTCTACGTTGCGCTGACCGCAACAGAAAATGGCCGGAGGCGTCCTACGATTGAGGAATCGCGATGATACGAAAACTCAAATCCGGACAGTATCGGCTCTACTCACGGAGAAAGGATGCCAAAACCGGGCGTCGCAGGAATCTGGGCACCTTCTCCACGCGGGATGCCGCGGAGCAGCATGAGCGCGAAGTGCAGTATTTCAAGCGCCATTAGAAACACTTCGGGGTAGTCGACGATGAGCGGGCTAGAGGAAAACACATGAACAACGCTGGCCACGGATGAACCCAGATAAACACGGATGGCAGACCAGTTGCTCCTCCGTCAGGTTAGTTCCGTTTTCTCCGCTAACTGTTGCATCTCCCAAATGTCCCGGCGGCTTTGTCCCAGCAAAGGAGCCAGCGCCCTTTTCCCGGCGCGGCCAATCTGCATCTCCAGAAACCGCAGTTCCTTCAATTGCCCCGGCAACTCCGGGTCCGGGGTCACGGGAAAGCCCATTTCCCGGCGCAGCAGATCGCCTTTGGCGCGCGCGCTCAGTTCGAGCGACAGGTGCACATACGCGAGCATGTCGCCCAGAATCACCGGCGCGAATGTGCTTTCGAGCGACCGCATGTATTTGCCCACCGGCGAATGATTGAAGCTCCCCGCCGCGATCATCTGCAGCAGGTCGATGTCTTTGTCGAGCTTCATGCCCAGCCATTTTTCGAGCACTTTTTCGCTGCGCCAAAATATAAAAGCGATGACGACCGGCAAAGTGACCAGCACCACCACCGCCGCCGTCACCGGCCTCCACAGCGGCTGATTATAGAGTTCATGAATTACGATGGCAGTAGCCAGGCCAGGCAGAAACGTCAGCGGCGAACGCGACCCTCGGATTTCGCTCAGGTTGGCCGAAACGGTTCCGAAGATGGCCGTCGCGCCGCCGTGCATCATGGCGGTTCCAAGGCCGCGCACCGCGCTGGCCGCCAAGCCGGTGGCCGAAAGATCCGGAATATACGTCAGGTTTTCCAGCACCGCGAATCCGGCGCCGACGGCGAATCCCGAGATCGCGGTGTCCACCATGAAGCCCACGCGGTTCGATCGCAACAGCCATGCGACATACAGCGCCTTGGCGATTTCCTCGACCACCGGCGCGCCCGATCGCGCCCAGACGCCAGGCGCCACAATCCCCGCGGCGTAGACTCCGGTGTTCAGACCATAGCAGACCGCTGCGACCGCGCAACCCACGCCCACCGATCGCAGCACGCGGCCGAACGTCAGCAATTTGTAGGTGTCGATCAGCTCCAGCGCGAACAGAAACACCAGCACTGGAAGCACGCTGGCGGTCACCTGCGCGAGGATCAGCCGGAGGGCGGTCGGAAACATCAAAGAATCCGCAGCGAGACCATGTATTCGGTGGTGATGCGGCCGTTACGGTCGGCCGCCGCGGCATAGCCGCCGGAGAGCGTCGTGTTCAAGTAAGTGAACAACACCACGCGCACATCCAGTTGCGTTCCGACATTCGCAAAATAATCGCGGCTGGGATCGCTGGTGAGGTTCGTCACCAGGCCCGAGGAAAACAGCGTCAGCCTGGCCCAATTGACATAGGCCCAGGTGGTTCCAAGTTCGCGGAATCGAACCGGTGGCAGATTGTATTCGCCCAGCAGTTTGCCGAAGCTGCGCGCGCCAATCCCGTCAATGGCAACGCCGGGGAAACTGTAATACTCGCGGTACCGGTCAATAGAGAGATGATCGATGTAATTGTTGCCAAACGCGCCGAAGTAGAAGCTTGCGAAGGGGCTGCTGAAATCGCCGAACGATTTTCCAGTAGAGGCCCTCAGCCAGAATGCGCTGTTGCGCGGCAGCAGGAATCCCCGGTCGTAATTCCCCCAGACGCTGGGGAAGCCGCCGTGCGTGTAATACATCCGCGCGTGAATGCTCCAAGCGGTTCCTTGCTCATCGTCCACCGCGCCTTGCGCCCTTTGCAGATCGGAATACTTCAGCCCGACGTTCGCATCCAGCAAATTCCCAATGTTATTGGTCGACACGTTCTGATATTCCGGCAGCGCGTTGAGATCGGAATAGCCGGCCACGCTCCAGTCGAGCGAAAGCGTGCGCGGCGAATCGTAGATCAAATATTGCGAGTGGGCCAGCTTCAGAGATTCGCCTTTGCGGCTGAGCTTGGTGGGGCCGAACAGATCGTAGAAGTCGGCGTAATTGTAATAGCCGGTCAGTTTCCAATCCCACATGTGGGCGTCGAAGGAGAGATGCGTACGTTCGTTGGGCGGCAAACTGGGATCGGGGGAATAGCTGGCATCGAAATTGACTCCCACCAGCCGCAGCCGGTCGGCAAACTCTGCGCGCATTCCGGCCCCCGCTGTGTTCTTGTAGCCCTGGACAATCGGATAGGCCGAGATCAATTGGACATTGTGCAGCGGATCGTACGCCCCGGAGCGCGTAATCAGGTTCTCCGAATTGATAGACGATGGCGGCGGCAGCTTCCATTTCCGCAGTTCCGGGTATTTATTGAGCGTCACCTGGCCAAAGTATTTCACCGCGCTCACGTCGTCGAGAGGTTTCACCGGCACGCGCCCCGGCACGAATCCCTTGCTGGTATATTCGAACGCGATCAGCGATCCATCGGCCAGCGGCAAGGGGCGGAACAGCCCGGTTTCGGCATTGCTGATCACGTCCATCTTCCTGGTCTGGATATCGTAGCGAAACAGATTGGAAGCGCCGGTGTAATAAGACGAGCCGAATAAGTAGCGCCCGTCGGGCGAGAACACGAAATTGCCCGGCGAGTTGTATTGGAAGTCGTAGAGCACTTCGAAGGGCGCGGCTGGGCCTTTGCGCAAATCTTCAATTCGAAAGCGAACCAGTTTCTGCTTGCCGCTCACGTCGGAGATCGCGCCGGTCAGATAGCGGCCATCGGGAGAGACGTCGATGTCGAAGATGTCGTCGCCGTAGTCGAAGTCGCGCCGAACCGTTACCTCTTTATAGGGCGGCTGAAACTCAACCAGCGCCGACAGACCATTGTCGTGCCGGACGCCCCAAATGGAGCGATCCTCGGCATCGAATGCCAGGTCCCCGGTGCGAACATCCTTCGACAATCGCGCGGCGTGGTGCGTTTCCACGTCATAGACATTCAAATCCCGCATATCGTTGTTGTCGGTGGTGTAGTAGAGCTTGCGGCCAGCCGCATCCCAGGTAAGCGACGCCACGTAATACAACGCCGGCCCCTTGATGTCCTTCAATTCCTCGATTTTGCCGGTATCCACATGAATCGCCGCGATGCTGGCCATATGTGCCGGATAACGGATGGCGGCGTAGATCACGTTGTCCCTGGAATCGAAGTAGGAACGCGAGACTGAGCCGAGCGCCTTTGGCGTGATCCGTTGCGGCACGGTGACCGGATACTTGCGGATGTCAGCCAGATTCGCCTCCTGAAATTTCCGTTCCTCGGCGATCCACATCTTCCACGCATCATTCATTCCGATTCCGTAGACCTGCTTGAAGCGCGACCCGAAATAGCGCCTGGTGTTCTCACCGCGAGTAATCCATTGGAGCAGTTTCTCCGGCCCGTATTTGTAACAGAGCCAGGTCATGAAGCGGGTGCCGTAGAGATAGGAATTGGCGCCGGTTTGAAAATCGGCGGCGGTTCCTTCCGATTCCAGCCCCACGACATCGTAGATATAGGCGTCGTCGTGGACCATGGTGCGAAACACCATTTCATCCCAGCCGCCCATGGCGCGCCCCAACCCGCCGGCGATCCAGGTTTCCATGAACACCGCGATGCCTTCGTGGAACCAGCGCGTCGCGTAATGCCTGGGGCTGGTGAGCGAGCTGTAGAAAATGGAGACCGGGTCCTCGTCCGTCGGAGCTACTTTTCCGAAGAACAGCGCGCGAAAACGCCGATCCACCGAATTCGCGTTGTCGCCCATCACGATGTGGATCGACTCGTGATTGATGATCCAGATCATGCGCTCGTTCGCGGGCAGCGTTTCGTAGGTATAGCTGAAGGGCGCGATGCCGACATCGATGAAGTTGGACGGGACGGTTCCGGCGGCGCCGTGGCCATAGTCGCCAAAATCTTCCAGCAGAACGCTCAGCTTTTGCGAGGGCGTGTAGTGAAACAGGTTGTGCTCGAAATTGAGCGCATTCTCGTAGGAGCGGATCAGGTGCGTGACCAGGTATTCATGGGCCGGGCTGTAATACAGGACTTCGATGTGCGCCGAAGACTGGGTAAAGATCTTGGGACGGCGCGCTGAGAACGCGGGGGCGCAGAGCAGGCCCGAAAACAAGAGGAGTCCCGCGACGCGCCGCGGGACTCGTATCAAGAATTCTTCTATCAAAGGTTGTTTGTTGCTCGATCCGCCTATTCGTCAGCGCGTGGCCATCTCATGGGCAAACATGCCCGAAAAGTCGGACCGGGAAAGCAAGGACACGAAAGCCTCGTTTTTCAAGTTCTCGCGCAGCGCGTTGGAGGCGATGAGCTCGTGAAACGAACTTTCTCTGGCAAGCCGCAAGAAGAGATCGTTCTTCAAAAGCATCCTCATCCCGTTGCTGTCCATGGCCCTGAATTGCGCCTGCTCTTTCAGCGCGGAATACAAATCGGCGTGGCTCCGCAGCGCCAGTTGGAAGGCGGATGAGTTGACCAGTGCCGCGAAGCGCAGGTCCTGGGCGGCTGCGCGAAATTCAGAATTTGCCAACAAGTCCGCGAACGCCTTTCGGTGGCTTCCGTTGAACGCATCGCTGTGGAGCAGTTCCTGGAACGCAGCATTCTTGGCAAGCGACTTGAACTCGCTGGTCTCCAAAATTGCCGTGGTAGCTACCGGCGCCGAGCCAGGAGCGGCCACGTCGGCGGAGTTCACTTGCCCGTCGCGATAGACGTCGCGCTGGCCGATTGCGCCTTGGGTCTTGTCCGAACTGACGTGCATGTTCGAGAAATAAATCAGGACACCCGCCGCGATCAGGCCGCTCCCGATCAGTATTGGAAATCTCCATTTGCGTAAAGAAGTCATCGAAATCCTCCTCCGTGCCTCTGCTTCTCGTGTTGCTTACGTTATAGAGTGACACAGTTCCCCGCAATGTTGCAGATTTCCCAAAAAAGTTCGAACGCTGCGAGTACCAAGCTGTCTAGTCGCCGTTCGGCGCTGCCTCATTCGGAAACTGGAACGACCTGCGGAAAGGTGAAGGACAGGATGTTGCGGTTGTCCTCGCGCCGGTAGGCAATAGAATCCACCAGACTCCTGACCAGAAACACGCCTAAACCACCAACGGGATGGTCCGCCAAGCCGAGCGAAAGATCGGGCGGAGCAGCATCCAACGGATTGAAAACACGCCCTAAATCGATCACCTCCACCCGCAGTTTGCGATCTCCGGCCTGCGAGCACACAACCTCGACCAGTCCGGTTTCGGGAGGATAGGCGTAACGGGCGACGTTGATCAGGATCTCCTCCAGCACCAGATCCAGCTTTTCGAATTCGTGCGGGGCGATGCCGGCCGTGTCCGCGCCGGCGCGTACGAACTCGGTAAACGCCGCAATGGAATCTGCTGTGGCCGGCAGAGTGAGCCGATTCGGCGGGTCCATCACAGCGTGGAAATAGCTTGCTGGGTGGTTTCGAATACCGGAAACAGGCCGATGAGCCGCGTCATTTCAAATACCTGGCGCGGCAACCCATGCAGCCCGCAAAGGAGGAGGGACCCGGAAGACGATTGCAGCTTTTGGGCTACCGAAAGAAAACACCGCAGCCCCATGCTGCTCACATATTGCAGGCCGTCCAGATCTGCAATGAGGTGCTTGGAACCTAGGGCGATCCAGCTCTGACAGGCTTCCTCGAATTCGTGGGCGTTTTCAGCATCCATGCGGCCGGTCACCTTCAGCAGCACCGCTTTATCGAGTTCCGTGGCTTCTATCTTCATTATTCGTCGCCGACCGTGATCGCCCTATGTACAGTATGTTACGATAGCGCATTCCATGGGCCCCGAAGTCCCGCAAATCTGGGCATTTGATGAACTTTTCCGGTGAGGACTTAGAGAAACTTCGAGCGAGGTTGCGCTTCAAGGTCAGCTACGACGTGGGCTTTTATTGCCCGGACATCGATGACATCGTGCAAGAAAGCCTGGCGCGTTTCCTGGTGGCGGCGCGCGAAGAAAAGATCCAGAACCCAGCCGCAGCGCCCGCGTTTCTGAACGGCGTTTGCCGAAACGTGATCTTAGAGTACCGGCGCCGAAATATGCGCGATGAACCCATGCCGGAGGTGGTTCCCGAGCCGCCCGGTTCCGGGATTCCCGAAGCCGACCTGTTTGAACTGCGCCAAGCCATCGCAGCCGGCCTGGAGCAGCTCTCCGATCGGGATCGGCGCGTCCTGCGCAGCTTCTATCTGGAAGAAAAATCGAAGGAAGAGATCCTGAAGCAGACCGGGATGAGCGACGAAAACTTCCGCGTCGTGCTGTGCCGGGCGAAAGAAAGATTTCGCGCAATTTATCTCGAACAGACGCAACATCGGAGCCCTTCCCGTCACTAGGTAGTATGAGCATGGAATTCCATGTGGACCCGGTCCTTCGCGAACAGACCATCGTGCGCTATCTCCAGCGCCGGCTGGGCGCCGAGCTGGCCGAGCAATGGGAAAGCCATTACCTGGCGTGCGGGGACTGCTTCGAAGAGATGCGTGCCACCGAGCTGCTGATTCGCGGGTTGGGCGAGCCGATGGTGGAACGCAAGCGCATCAACGGCGTTACGGTTCTGAAATTCGCCCAGGGCACCCAACTGCTGGCAGCCTCCCTGGAGTTGACGGAGCTGTCCAAAGCGGTCCGGTTGGAGAGCGACACCAAGGTTCTGATCGATCTGAGCAGAGTCAGCCGGATCGATAGCACCGGCTTAGGTGTATTGATGAACTGCTATTGCCATGCGATGAAAAACGCGGGAGCGCTGAAGCTGCTGAATCCGGACGCGCCGGTACGGCGGGTGCTGAGCGTGACCAAAATTGATTCCGTGCTGCAGACTTTTGAAGACGAAGCGGCGGCCATCGAGAGTTTTAGCCGCGCCTGACCCCTGGAGATTCGAGCCGTCAGTGCCATATATGGTACCCTATGTGGCGTGACGAAAACCACCGTCTATCTCGATCCCGACACCGTGCTGGCTCTCCGCCGAATGGCGGAAACGCAGGGCCGCAGCCAGGCGGAACTTATTCGCGACGCACTGGACGCGTACACGAAAGGCGCCAGGCGTCCGCTCCCCCGCGGTTTGGGTAAGTACGATAGCGGTGAGGCGAATGGCGCCGAAAGCGCCAAGGATTTTCTTCGCTCTGCCGCGAAGAAGGGCAGATGGCGGCGGTAGCCGATTCAGGCGCGATCTACGGGCTCTACAACCGGCGCGATCGTCATCATGCGGCCCTCCGCGCCGCCATCGCTCATGAGCCGGGAGCCATCTTAATTCCGACTGCAATTGTCAGTGAAATTGACTACCTGCTGGCCGCAAAACTCGGCGTAAGCGCGGAGCTTGATTTCTTGGACGACATTCTCGATGGCGCATTCACTTTGGAACCCTTTACCAGCACCGACGTCCGGCGCTCGCGGGAATTGATGAATCAATACTCTTCCCTCGATCTTGGCCTGGCGGATGCTTCGGTAGTTGCTACTGCGGAACGCCTTGGGATCCGGCGGGTGCTCACTGTCGACGAAAGGCACTTTCGCGTGGTCCGCGCCGCTGACGGGAAACCGTTCACCCTTCTCCCCGCCGACGCCTGAGTTCCGCGTTTGCTCCTCACCGTTGGGCCGGCCTATTCAAATATCTGCCGCAGGCTCTCATAAGATCGCCATTCCTGCCAAATGATGACATCCAAGGCCCACGTGAGTGCAGCCAGTACCGCTAAATCGTACAAGACGCGCAGCGGCCAATTTAATATCCGCCTGCCGATCCAATCGCCGAAGAATAGACCGCCCAACAGGAGCGGGAATGTTCATGGTCCATTTCCACTTCTCCAGTGAGCCCGCAAAATTAAAGAATCCCATCGGCGTAAGAAACCCGAGCATGGCATTCACCCGGTAGGTCCAACTTCCCCGCCCGCCGCTAACGGCCATGGTCCCCAGGTAAGAGCCCGTCAGAATCACCCAAAAAATCCACAAGCTAAGAATGATATCGCGCGGCGAGGGCCAATGCCCGTAAATAGCAGCGCGAGATTCTTTCGGACGCTGTCCCGTCTGAAAATTGTAGCCGCAATCGCACTGCGCGGTGCTGGGTGGACAAATCAGTCCACAATTCGGGCACTCCATCCGAACTCTCAGTAGTTCAGCAGACGCTCGGCTTCGGCTGCCAGATTTTCCACCTGCGGGAGGATCTCGTTCTCGAGTTGCGGATTGTAGCCCACCCAGGTATCGAGCGCGCCCACCCGGCCCACCGGCGCATCCAGGCGATCGAACAGTTCGTTCGCGATGCGCGCGGCGATCTCGGCGCCGTAGCCCCACGACAGGCAGTCTTCGTGCGCCACCATCACACGATTAGTTTTTTCCACCGACGTACGGATCGTCTCCCAATCGTACGGTGAAAGCGTGCGCAGATCGATCACCTCGATGGTTTTTTCGGGATTGCGTTGCTCCACCAGCAGCGCGGCCTGCAACATCTTTTGCACCACCGCGCCGTAGGTAACTACCGTCAGGCTTTGCCCGCTCTTCACAATGCTCGCTTTGCCAAACGGAATGGTATAGTCGGGCCCCGGATGCTGCGCGCGATTATAGAGCTCGCGATACAGCTTCTTATGTTCCAGGAACAGCACCGGATCGTCGCAACGAATCGCCGTCCGCAAAAGCCCGCAGGCATCCTGCGCATTGGATGGCATCACCACGCGCAGCCCGGGAATATGGGTGAAAATCACCTCGCCGCACTGGCTGTGATAAATGGCGCCGCCGCTCAGATAGCCTCCGATCGCGACGCGCACCACCACCGGCGCGCTGAACGCATTGTGCGATCGCCAGCGCAGCGTCGCCAGTTCGGCGCGCAACTGCATCATGGCCGGCCAAATATAGTCGAAGAACTGAATCTCCACCACCGGCTTCAGGCCGCGTTCCGCCAGTCCGATAGCCCGGCCGATGATGCCAGCCTCCGCCAGTGGACTATTAAAGCTTCGGTCGCTGCCAAATTTGATCTGCAGCCCGGCCGTGGCCTTGAATACGCCGCCTTTGCCTTTCACTTCCGCCAGGTTCGCTTCGCGGCTGCAATCCGCCACGTCTTCGCCGAACACGATCATGCGCGGGTTTCGCCGCATTTCTTCATGCAGCGTCAGATTGATCTCATCCACCATGGTGTGGGACTCGCCGCTCGATTGCGGCTCGGCTTCAAACTCCGCCGACGCCGGGTCAATCTGGTCGGAATAAAGATACTGAAGCGCCGAACCCTTGGCCGGCGGATCGGCGCGCAGGACATGATCGGTGGCTTCCTGGATCTCCTGATCCACCTCATGGACAATCACCTGCAATCCCTGCCGGTCCAGAATGCCTTCCGAGATCAGCCACTCGGGAAAGCGCAATAACGGATCGCGCAATTCCTCGGCTTCCCGTTCGGCTTTGGTCTTATAATCGCGCTCGACGTCGGAAAGGGAGTGCGAATAAGGACGCGTTACTTTCGCATGCACCAGCGCCGGACCCTTCCGCTCCCGCGCGTATGCGGCGGCTTCGCTCAAGGCCTGGTGGGACGCGATGAAATCGGTGCCGTCCACTTCGATGCGTTTGAGATTGGGGAACCCGGCCACCAGTTGCGCGATGTTCCCGCCCGCGGTCTGCTTCTCCACCGGCACGGAGATAGCGTAGCCGTTGTCTTCAATCAGGAACACCAGAGGGAGATTCTCCATGCTGGCCGCATTCATGGCCTCCCAGAACTCGCCTTCGCTGGTGGCGCCCTCGCCGCTCGAAACCAGCGTCACTTCGTCGGAATCGGGGTCAAGGTAGCGATAGGCCTGGGCGCAGCCGGCAGCTTGCAGAAACTGCGTGCCGGTGGCCGAGGATCGGGATGCGATGTGCAGCGCGGCATCGGTCCAGTGCGAAGGCATCTGACGGCCGCCCGAGGCCGGATCCAGACCGGCGCCCACGGCGGCCAGCAGCATTTGTTCGGCGGTCACTCCCAGCATGAGGGCCAGCGCACGATCGCGATAATAAAGATAAAACCAGTCGTGCGCCGGCCGGAACACCAGACCCGCCGCTGCTTGCACCGCTTCATGTCCCGCGCCGCTGATCTGAAAGAAGATGCGGTTCTGCCGCTTCAGCAGGATCTCACGGTCATCCAGCCGCCGCGCCATGTACATCGCGCGATACGCTCGAACAAGCTGCTCTTGCGAGAGCGAGATATCTACTGGAGTTTGTACGCGAGTGGGCGTTGCCATCACTTGTTTAGATGCTTTCCCCGCTTCTAGTTTATCAGCGGTTCGGACCGGCGGCGCTACTCTCCATCCCCCCGGTAGGTCCCCGTCCCCGATCGGTGACGGACGGATTCAGTCCATCCCGACCACAAGTCGCGGCCTTTCGTCCATAATGGAGATTATGAAGTTGTTTGTACCCCTCCTGGCGTTAGGAGCTAGTTGTGCCGTCGCGCTCAGTTTAGCCGCGGCCGACATTTCCGTGGTGGAAGAGATCGTCGCCAAATGCAACGGCGACATCGTCACGCGGGGCGATCTCGATCGCGCCCGCCGCGAGCTTTTGGAGGGCCTGCGCGCCAACGGCGTGGTCGGCGATGAACTGGAAAGACAATTGGCGGCGCGGGAGAAGAACCTGCTGCGGGACCAAATCGATCAGCTCCTGCTGGCCCAGAAGGGCAAAGATCTCAACATCAATGTTGACAGTGACGTCAGCAAACGATTGGCCGCCATCCAATCGGACTCCAAGATCGCCGACCCGGAAAAGTTCCAGGCGTACGTCAAGGAACAGAGCGGCGAGTCTTTTGAAGACTATCGACAGGACATGAAGAATCAATTCCTCACCCAGCGCGTGATTCGCGAAGAAGTGAGCGAGAAGATGTCGGTGAAACACGAGGACCTGGAGAAGTATTACAACGAGCACAAGACGGAATTCGTGCGCAAAGAGCAGATCACCTTACAGGAGATCTTGATCTCCACCGAGGATAAGGATGCCGCGGGCGTGGCGGCCGCCGAGAAAAAGGCCAAGGACTTGGTGGCGCGGGCGCGCAAGGGCGAGCGATTCGCCGAGATGGCGCGCGACAATTCCGATTCCGCCACCGCCAAGAGCATGGGCGAGTTCCCTGCCCCGTTCAAAAAAGGCGACCTCAGCAAGAACCTGGAAGACTTGGTGTGGAATCAGCCCAAGGGCTACATCACCGATCCGGTCAAGGTGGCCAACGGATTTCTCATCCTGCGAGTGGAAGACCACCAGAAAGCCGGGCAAGCCGAGCTGTCGGAAGTGGAAAACGAAATCACGGAGAGGCTTCTCGCGCCCAGGTTGGATGTGGCCGTTCGCGAGTATCTCACCAAGCTGCGCAAGGACGCTTTCCTGGAGATCAAGGCCGACTACATCGACACCGGCGCGGCGCCAGGCAAGGACACCGCGTGGGTAGACCCCGCGCAACTCAGGCCGGAAACCGTGAAGAAGGAAGAGGTGGTGAGCACCACCCGGCATAAGAGACTGCTGTGGACCATCCCGGTTCCCGGAACCCAGACCACGGCTATCAGCTCGTCGCAGTAAGGCGCCGGTTTCCATGAAATCGCCCTACCTTAGCGACCTAAAGCCGAACCAGGTTTTCACCACAACCTTTCTCGTTCACGGCAAAGATGTCCGGCAGAAGAAGTCCGGCGAACCCTACCTTTCGCTGCTGCTGGGCGACCGCACCGGCGAAGTGGACGCCAAGATGTGGGACAACGTCGTCGAGGTGGTGGACACCTTCGACCGCGACGACTTCGTCAAGGTGAAAGGCCTGCTGCAGATCTTCCAAAACCGGCTGCAGATGACCGTCCACAAGATGGCGCGCGTCCTGGATGCGGACGTCGACTTCGCCGATTTTTTTCCGGCCTCCACGCGCGATCCTCTGGAAATGTTCGCGGAGTTGCGCGCCCTGGTGGCGGCCATGCGCAATCCGCATCTGCGCGCGCTTCTCAACGCGTTTCTCGACGACGAGCCTCTGGCGCGCATGTATCGCACCGCGCCGGCCGCGAAACACGTGCATCATGCTTACCTGGGCGGATTGATCGAACATGTGCTTTCCGTCTGCCGGCTCTGCCACCTTACCTCTTTGCATTACGGCAACCTGGACCCGGACCTGTTGCTCACGGGCGCCGATTCTTCACGACGTCGGAAAGGTGGCCGAATTAACGTACGAGCGCAGCTTCGGCTATAGCTCCGAGGGGCAACTGCTCGGTCACATCGTGATCGGCCTGCGTCTGCTGCACGAGAAACTCCAGCAGCTTCCCGATTTTCCGCCGAGGCTCCGGGTTTTGGTGGAGCACCTGATTGTCAGCCATCATGGAGAGCTGGAGTATGGCTCGCCGAAGGTGCCGCTGTTTCCCGAAGCGATGCTGCTGCACCATATTGATAATCTCGATTCGAAAATGGAGTGCATGCGCGCATTGGCGGAAAAGGATCGCCACATCGAAGGTTGCTGGACCGGCTACAGCCCTTCGCTCGAACGGTCCATTCTCAAAAAAGCGAAGTACCTGGAAGACGAGCCGCCGCGTGAGGCTTCCGCCGCGCCAGCGAGTTCCGCCGATCCCTCCTCTCCCGCGCAGGTTCCCGCCGGAACCGCGCTGCCGGAACAACAGCCCTCCGCCGAGCCGCCACAGCGCAACGCCCCGTCCGCTTCTCCGTTCGCGGAAAAGCTGCAACAAGCCTGGCGCAAAGATCCTTGACGCCAAACTCCGGCGAGAAACCCTTACGCGAAACTGTGATGCAATCGAGCTCCAGCACAAGCCGCAGTGGGCGCCGCATCCTCCAGCCGATTCTCGCCGGCCTGTTTGTCGCGGGCCTGTTCCTGAGCCTCACCTGGCGCGGGCTTCTCATTTACTACACCGGCGACGACATGATGAATCTCTACGGCTATTGGAGCAAGCCGGTGAGCTCGCTGGTGAAGGCCAATATTTTCTTCTGGACGCCGTATTATCGTCCGTTCGGCGGCATTATCTATCGAACGCTCTTCGCGATCTTTGGCTTTAATCCTTACCCGCTCTACGTGCTGTTCTTCGCGGCGATGCTGGTCAATCTGTGGCTCGCCTATATGGTGTTTCGGAGGATCGGGGGATCGGCGGAATTCGGCGCTATTGCGATTCTACTGTACTGTTTCCACGGCAAGCTCGATTATCTCTATTACAATGCCGGATCGCTGTACGACGTTTTCTGCTTCCTGTTCTATTTTCTTGCCCTGCTGATTTATCTCAAAGCCAGACTGCGGGACCGCTTCCTGGGCGTCTGGGGGACTATCGGGTTTTTAGTGTGTTTGGTCTGTGCACTCAATTCGAAGGAAATGGGCGCGACCCTGCCGGTGATCGTGTTGCTGTACGAGCTTTTCTTTCATCCGCCGGATTTCCGAAGCCTTCGCTCACTCTTCCGTTGGTGTTTCCACGAAGGCAGAATGGCGCTCATAGGCGCGCTGTGCGTATTGATCTACATTCCGGCCAAGCTGGGAGCGAATGGCATCGGCCAAGACACCGCCTACATTCCCAGCTATACGCTGACGCGCTGGCTGGCCGACACCGGAACATTTCTGGGCGATTTGCTTTATCGCAATGATCCCTCGGTACCGCTCGGCGTGAAGCCCTTCACCCCGGCCGGCGTGGCCATATTCTTCGGCGTGTTGCTCGCCATTGCGATTTGGATGCGATCCCGCGTGATGTGGTTCGGGCTGCTGTTCTTCGTGATCGCGCTGCTGCCGGTATCGTTTATCCCGCCCCGGCTCGGCTTCGTGCTCTATCTGCCGCTGGCGGGGATGGCGCTCTACGGGACGGTCATCCTGGTGCGCTTCAAGGAAAGCTTGTGCCGGCTGATCGCGGACGACTTTCAGGCCCGTGGCGCGCCACCTTTCGGCGCCACGTCGCACTGGTCCCCATCGCCTGCTTCCTCATCGGTCGCGCTGTTCATAGCCACGGCGCTTCTGTTCACGGTGATTGACTTTCGCAACTGGCCACAAGCTCCCGACCCGCGATATTCGCCTTACAAGAACACCGCCGCCGAATTCTCGCACCTCTATCCCACACTGCCGCACGGCTCCAAGCTCCTGTTTGTGCATAGCGCCCTGGATTATAACTGGGACCTGGTGTTTCTTCTGAGGCTGTATTATCACGACGCCGATCTCTTCCTGACGCAGTTGAATGGGCCGCCGCCGCAGCGCATCCCTCTCAATCGCCTGCCGCATTACGATCATATTTTCGATTATGAGAACGGCCACTATGTGGAGCTCGACAACTCGGACGCAGCCGTCAGCGTCCAGCTTCATTTGCTGAAAGTATCCAATCCGGATTATGCGTTCGGCGAAACCATGACCGTCGGGAAGCCGGGAGCATCGCAGTATGTTGTGAAGGGCGTGCTGGTGGGCGACGAGAAATCGCAAGGCTTTTGGACGCTGGACGAACCCGAACTGCGGTTCCGGCTCTCGTCCGTCCAGCATCACGTGTTCCGCGAGCGCTTCTTCCTTCCGCTGGAGACGCTCAAGCAGACTGGTCCGCTGATCGTCGACTTTTATGTCAACGGGCATTTACTCGATCAAGTCCGGTTCGCTAAGGACGGCATCGTGAATTACCAGCACGAAGTCCCGGTAAAATGGCTGAAAACCGATAGCCTGACCACCGTGCAGATGCACGTTCACAATCCCTATGTTTCCCCGCGCGATCACAGCCGGCTGGGCGTGCTGCTAATGTCGGCTGCGTTTAGCCCCATTGCGATCACGCTGTAATGTTGCGGCGCGCCCGCTCGAATACCCCGCGAAACATCGCTTCGGTCAGTTTGCCGGTGGAAGTGTTCTGCTGGCTGGGATGGTAGGAGCTGATGAGCAGCGGTTGGCCCTGGCCGGTATGATGTTCGGCATCGTGCGCGAACACGAATCCGGACCGCCGCGCGATCTTGCCCCGATCGCGCAGGATTCCCAGGTAGACATCGAAAGCCACGCGTCCTAGCGCCACTACTACCTCGACATCCTTCAGCAGCTCCAGTTCGCGCTCCAGGTACGGACGGCAAGTGCGAATCTCCTGGACTGTTGGCTTGTTGTCGGGCGGCGCGCAACGCACCGCCGCGCCGATGAATGCGCCGGTCAGTTTCAGCCCGTCATCGCGCGACGTGCTTTCCGGTTGCGAGGCAAAGCCGGTATCGAACAAAACCTTGTACAGAAAGTCCCCGGAGCTGTCACCGGTGAACACGCGTCCAGTGCGGTTGGCGCCGTGCGCTCCCGGTGCCAGGCCGATGAGCAGCAGCCGGGCCTGAGGATCGCCAAAACCAGGCACCGGCTTAGCCCAATAATCCCAATCGCGATACGCGCGGCGCTTGACGCGCCCCACCTCGGCGCGATAGGCCACCAGGCGCGGGCACTTTTCGCAGCGGACAATCTGGCGCTCCAGGATTTCCAGCGGCTTCAAATTACAAGATTAGTCTACTGAGGGACTCGCGCAAAACGGAGCGCGGCGCGAAGCAGTTCCTGGCCTGTCTTGTGGTGCGCGCCGCGCCCTTTGCGCTACTGAGGAACTCGCGCAAAACGGAGCGCGGCGCGAAGCAGTTCCTGGCCTCGTTTGTGGTGCGCGCCGCACCCTTCGCGCTATTGAGGCTGGCCGTCTGCGTTGACTTACCGGGAAACGGCGGTGCGCATGTTTTCGAGCGAGGCCTCCAGCGACGTCAGGTCCGCGCTAGGATTGGTCTGAATTGTACTTGCAAAAAGCGAGACCAGTTCCGGATCGCGCCATCCACGCCGGACCTCTTCCTCCATGACCCCGAACGCGTCTTCGGGCGACAGCGCGGCTTTGTATGGGCGTTCGCTAATCAAGGCATCGTAAATATCGGAGACCTGCAGAATCCGCGCCAGCAGCGGAATCTCCTCGCCCGCCAATCCGTCCGGATAGCCCGATCCATCCCAGCGCTCGTGATGCCCGCGAATAATCGGCAGCACCGGCGCCAGGCTGCGCATGGGACGGCAGATTTCTTCCCCGCGGACCGGATGGCTGCGCATCACTTCCCATTCCTCGTGCGTGAGCTCGCCCTGTTTGAACAGAATTGCGTCCGGAATGCCGATCTTGCCGATGTCGTGGAGATAGCCTCCGCGATACAGCGCCGTGAGATCCTGGCTCGGCAAACCCAGCGCCTCGCCCAGCATCACCGACGCCACCGCCAGACGCTGGCAATGTTTGCCCGTGTAAGCATCGCGATGTTCCACGGTTTGGGCCAGCGCCAGCAGAATGGTCTCGGCCTCTTCGAGCGAGTCGATCAGCAATTTGTTGCGCAGCATCGCTCGCACCCGCGTTCGCACCACTGCCGGATGCAGCGGCTTGATCAGAAATTCATCCGCTCCCGACGAGATCCCCGCAATCTCGTTCTCCACGCCTTGGAGATTGGTGATCATCAGGACTGGGATCAACTGCGTGGACCGGTGCGCCTTCATCCAGCGGCACAGCTCCGGGCCGCTCATCTCCGGCAGCATCAGGTCCAGAATCACCAGGTCGATCTTTTCGGAATCCAGCAGCGCGGTTGCTTCCGACGCCCGATGCGCCTCCAGGATTTTGTACGGCGTGGTTTTAAAGATGGCCCGCAACAAGCGGCGGTTGATCTCCTCGCTATCGACCATCAGGATTGTCGCCGGAATCTGCGCATTGTCGTCCGGTTCAAAGAACGGAATGGGCGCAATGATGGAGGTGGAAGCGGCTGAACCCGAATGAACGAGATGGTCTTTGCTTGGCATCGCAGAGCTTGTCATCGCAGAGATAGGCCGGGATAGAGGACGCTCCAAATGGGATTATCGTCGGGACAATGCCAAAAGTTTAAGGCGCATGGCCCGGATCGAGCGTTCTAAGCTGTTGAAACATAAGAGCGAGCGGTGTCTATTTCTTAGGAAGCTTAGCCTGAATATCAGTCACGTAGTTCTGCGTTTCGGCAATCTGCGGTACGCCGCCGTCCTTATCCACGCGCCCTTCGCCCGCATTATAGGCCGCCAGCGCAAGACTCACGTCATTGTTGTATTTCGTCAACAATTGCTTCAGCAGCTTCGTGCCTGCCTCAACATTCTGGTGGGGATCAAACGGGTCCTTCACGCCGAATTGCTCGGAAGTGGCCGGCATGAGCTGCATCAGCCCCTGCGCGCCTTTCCAGGACACCGCACATGGCCGGGCGCCGGATTCCTGGGCAATCACCCCGCGGATTAATTCGGGTTTGACGCCTTGCTGTTGAGAGTTCTCCAGTACCAGTTTGTCTAATTCGGCGGTTGGCATCGGATCGCAGGGCGGGACGCTGAACGGCACCGGCGTTTCCACCCACGGGACGGTGAAAAAGGAC
Organism: Bryobacterales bacterium; assembly: GCA_963713415.1. GTDB lineage: Bacteria > Acidobacteriota > Terriglobia > Bryobacterales > Bryobacteraceae > Palsa-89. The sequence continues at coordinate 150,916 of CAVQLV010000007.1, forward strand.
GCCGCGGGCGTGGGCGCTTTGCCCATCACCGACGCCACTTGCTGCATGGCGGCCACGCGCTGCTTGGCGAGTGACGCCGCCATCGCCGATTGCAACGCTTTTGCGTCGGGCTGCTGGTTGCTTGGTTGTGGCGTGGGAGCCGGCGGCTCGGGCGCCGCCGACTGCTCGCTAGCTTGTTGATCCTGTTGTTGTTGTTGTTGCTGCTGCTTTTGGTCCGCTGGTGGCGCCTCGGAAGGCGCGGCGGCGGGTTTGGTTTGCGCCCAGGCGAGCGCTCCCGCCAACACGCCGAGGAACAAAACGCACTTCATCTCTATCTCTATCGGCGGAATTGTAAGATTCTCGATACTGCCAGGGTAATAGCCAGTCGCCCCAGGGTATAGTAAAGCTTCTGCATGAAAATCATCGCCGAGGCGCCTTGCCGCGTTGACTTGGCCGGCGGCACCCTCGATATCTGGCCCTTATACCTTTTCCATCCGGGCGCTGTTACCGTAAACTTCGCCATCAACCGCTTCACCCGCTGCGCGCTGGAAACTTTGGACTCGCCCGAGATCCGCTTGCATTCCGGCGATCTCCAGGCCGAGGAAACCCACCAATCCCTCGCCAATCTCGATCGAGCCCGAAAGCCCAGCCTGCCGCTGGCCACCTACCTGTTGCGTTTCTTCCGTCCGCGCACCGGCCTCGCCCTGCGGACCGATTCGGAATCGCCCGCGGGCGCCGGGATTGCCGGTTCGTCCGCGCTGATGATCGCCACCGCCAGCGCCCTCAATCGCTTTACCGGTTCCAGTCACAGCCCGGAAAGAATTCGCGAGATTGCACAAAACGTCGAGGCGCAAATCATTCGCGTGCCCACCGGCGTGCAGGATTACTATCCCGCGTTGTACGGCGGCGTTAGCGCCATTGAACTTCGAGCGGACGGTGTTCGCCGCGCCGCGATTCCGGTGGATTTGGACGACTTCAATCGCCGCATCGTGCTCTGCTACACCGGCGCTCCCCGCAACTCCGGCATCAATAATTGGGAAGTGACTAAGGCCTATATCAACGGGGATCGCAAAGTGCAACGCAATTTCGGGCACATCTCCTCGGTCGCCTCCAGCATGCGCGACGCCGTTCAAAAAGCCGACTGGAACGAATGCGGCCGGTTGCTGCGCGAAGACTGGTCGCACCGCCGGGCCAACCTGCCGGGCATATCCACTCCGCTGATCGATCGGTTAATTACGCTGGCCAAACGCGCCGGATCGCTAGGCGCCAAAGTCTGCGGTGCGGGCGGAGGCGGCTGCGTCTTTTTTCTGGTGGAGCGCGGCGCACAGCAGCGCGTGGCGCGCGCCATCGCCGGCGCCGGCGCGGAAATCCTGCCTGTGCAAGTGGCCGCGCGCGGTGTCACAATTCGAAAGAGCCCCCGCGAAGGGACCAAGAGCAGGAATTGAAGAGTTCGATGGAAGCGCTGCGATCGGCAATTCAAGACCAGCCGGAGGGCCGGCTCGACATAGCGGCGCTCGAAATCGCTTCCATCGAGACGCCGGATCTGGATCCCGAGCCGTTCCTGGGCATTCTGGATAGAATCGCATCGGGAATCGCGGCGCGGCTGCCCCCTTCGGCCAGCGGACCCGAGTTTGTGCGCGTGGCCAACGAGTACCTGTTCGGCGATCTGGGCTTCCGCGGCAATGAAATCGATTACAACGATCCCCGCAATAGTTGCCTCAATTATGTGCTGGATCGCCGCACCGGGATTCCAATCGCGCTTTCGGTGATCTATATCGAAGTGGCGCGTCGGCTCGGCCAGCCGGTTTCAGGAGTGGGACTTCCCGGCCACTTCATCGTCGAATATAATGACGGGGAATTTGCAACCTACATCGATCCGTTTCATTCCGGCAAACTGCTCGACCTGGAGGAGTGCCGGCAACTCGCGCGGGACCGCACCGGATCGGAAGCCGACGCGACTGCTCTGGCGCCCGTCGGCACGCGCTATATCCTGGTGCGCATGTTGAACAATTTGCGTTCGGCCTATTTTCGCGGCAAACAGTTCGACAAGATGGTGGCGGTGACCGATCTGCTGATTGAAGCTTTCCCGCAGGAACCCCGAGTATTACAAGGCGCGCGGCGTGGCCCGCTTGCGGATGCGCCAATTCCGCAGCGCTCAAACGGATCTGGAGCTGTATCTGAAGTATTCGCCCAATGCCGAGGATCGCGCGCAAATCGCCCAGCAACTCAGCTCCATTCATCGCTGGCTGGCGCGGCTCAACTAAACAAGGAGGGGAATCGGATTTTGCCAACAAGATAGTATTAAATCCCCTCTTTGATCCTCCCCCCATTCTTTAAAGAAAGCAGGACAGCCGGGCTCCGACCGTGACGTGGAGTTGAATTCTGGCCTTTCACCCCGGCTTCTGCACGGCGATTCGCTAATGGTAGGCGGTGAGGAGGTAATCCCTCGGGTCTTGCCAGGGGCGTTTCAGCGAAGCTTGATCGCATACGCCTGCATCTGCAATCGCATCCTTAAGAATGGACGACGGTGGAACCGTGAGGACGACTCCCTGACGCCGAAGAGTTGCAACAAACTTTTCATGCCCTCCAAAAGCGCGAGAGTATCTGCAGACTGCGTCCTTTGCCAGATCTTTGAGCACGGAGGCTTGCAGACCCTCGGGCGGATAATCGAACACATCGCGCGCGGCGCCAATCAAATCACATCGACCGTTACTCACGCGCACCACTGCGCCGGATTTGTCGATTTCAATCTCCGGCGTTGCTCTCCCCTGCGCAGCGCGTTTGACGAAGTACCCGCCAATAACGGCATACTGCGAGCCAACGGGATTCACCTGCGCAAATACCCACATCTTTCGGTCCCATTTCGCATTCGTGAGCTCAGGACAGGACGCGGCGATTCGGTCGGGAACGGGCTCGAATTTCACGATTGCTGGGTCGTAGATCAGGCGAAAGATCGGATCGCGCAACTGCTGCGGCGCGGGCGCGGCAAGCGCTAGCGCAATCGGGAACAGAGCAAGGCTAGAACTGGTACCGATAAGCCTGATAACTTGCCTTCTCCACTTGGTAGGCGTGCGCTGGCCACAACGTCTGTTGCACGAAGTCGGAGACCCAATTCTTGCCATCATAAATTTCAATATGCCCACTATTATGTCCCTTGATTCCTTGAATTACGATCACGTCCCCAATTTGTGGAGTGTACGAAGCCGCTGAAACCGATTGGAAGCCCATATGTGTTAGCGTCGGGCCCCAGTCCTTAGCAAGAGCGGGATGGCCCCCGGTGTTTAGGCCGCCAGCTTCCAGCGCGTTTCGAACATATGTGGCGCACTTCCCGATTCCAAAGGGCGGCAACGCATTGGCTCTTGCCGATTGACCGGCCTTGTTCTTATCGAATGGCATTTATCTTGTACCGCTGAAATTTCCTGAGTTGATTCCCGGCGAACGAGCCAATAAATGACCGATACTATGCTTGCCTTCTATATTACCAGCGAACCGCAGGCACCCAGTACCGCCCTACACTAACGTCGCAGCTCACAGAGCGATTGCCGGAGCCGTTCCGATGCCAAGCGCTCTTGACTAAGAATTCAGAATTCGGACTTAGAATAACCGTACGCCGCGGCGATCCGGCTTGCCAGTCAAATGGACCGTATCGCGGAAAGTCACAGTGTTCGGGTGCGAGGTCATCACCAGGGAGTGTGTTCGATGACCGTCGCCGAAGAATCGCACGCCTTGCAGCAGATTTCCCGGCGTGACGCCACACGCGGCGAAGATGATTCTCTTCCCCGGCGCCAAATCTTCGGCTCGATAGATCTTGCGCGGATCGCTGATACCCATCTTCTCCATGCGCCGCTCCATCTCCTGATTGACCACCACCAAACGCCCCAGCATCTCGCCGTGCAGGCAGCGCATGGCGGCCGCGGTGATTACGCCTTCCGGAGCGCCGCCGATCCCCATCACCGCGTGTACGCCCGCGCCGCGCACGGCCGCGGCGATTCCTGCCGACAGATCGCCATCGCTGATGAGACGGATGCGGGCGCCCGCCTTGCGAATCCTGGCGATCAATTCCTCGTGGCGCGGCCGGTCCAGCACCATCACCACCAGATCGTCGACGTCGCGGTCCAATCGCTCGGCGATGGCTTTGAGATTGTCTTCGGGAGGCGCGTCCAGGTCCAATGCGCCTTGGCATCCAGGACCCGCGATAATCTTCTCCATATAGCAATCCGGCGCATGCAGCAACCCGCCGGCTTCCGAAGCCGCCAGCACGGCGATGGAGTTAGCGGCGCCGGTAGAACACAGGTTCGTGCCTTCCAGCGGATCCACGGCGATATCGACGGCGGGATATTCCAGGCCGGGAGGCGGCGTCGCGCCTACCCGCTCGCCGATATACAACATTGGCGCTTCATCGCGCTCGCCTTCGCCGATCACGATGTTTCCGGCGATCGGCACATCTTCAAAAGCGCGGCGCATGGCTTGTACCGCCGCATGATCGGACCCGGGACTGTCGCCTTGCCCCATGGTGCGCGCGGACGCGACCGCGGCTTCCTCCACAACGCGCGCCAACTCAAATGCCAAATGCGCCGCTAAGTACTGCTCTCCGTCCGCCGATTTGCGCGATTTATTTTCGGTAGACTTGGTCGCCTGAACTGCCATTCCGGACCCTCCGAAGGGTACTTTCCTCGCGTGATTTCGCGAGAAGCCCGATCATAACACGGCCCGCGCCCGGCCCAAAAATGCGGCCCGGCTGGCACCGGAGTTCGCCTGCTCGCTAAGTTCCTTCTCGAAGGACGTAGATGCACCGATGCGGATGAACTGCCAAGTGTCTGTCAGTTATTCGGTGGGTTTCATGACCCACAGCCCGCCAGGTTTGTGCCGGCACGCTCGATACAGAAGATCAGACCCTACTCGAATCAGCCCCGGCCGGGATGGTCCAGGATCTTGCATTTCGAAGACCAGCTGTCCACGTTCCTTTGAGTAGCTGAGCACCACAGCGCAGTGGCCCTGGTCACCGGTAACAAACTTGCCAAACAAAGTGTTGTAGTCGAACCCTACAATAGGAAACCGCCGGCCCTCGCATAGTGCGACGAGACGGTCTTCAAACTCCCAATCTTGAAAGTGCGAAATTCGGTGGAAATCACAGGTAAGCTTAATCCCAGCGAGTTCTAGTATTACTACGTTAAGTGTTATGGACTGCGGGATATTCTTGCTTTGGCGCCGCAGTAAGCGCAAACGCCAGTCCAGGTGAACAAGATATATTGAATCTCACGTCGCGTCCTCGGCAGGGTCCACCCAGAAGTTTTTTTTACCGCGCAATGTCTCCAGAGTGAGGAAGGCGTGGGCCACCATGACCATCGTGACGTGATGGTGCCACCCTTGCCAGTTGCGGCCTTCGTAGTGATCCAAGCCGAGTTCTTCTTTGAGTTGCTGATAATCCTGCTCGATTTTCCAGCGGCACTTGACGAGCCGCACGATACGTCGCAGGGAGTAGTCGGCGGGAAGGTCGCAGAGACAATATTTGATCGGCGCTTTTTCCGACTCCGGCCACTCCGCCAGCAGCCAGACCTCCTGGCCCGGCGGTCTGCCATCCTGATAGCGATGGGATGGCTGCACGCGCGTGGCCCAGAAGCGCGACTCCAGCCAGCCTTTACTCCCCTCCCGCCAGCGAATCGTCCTCCAGCCCTTGGCCTGCCTGGCGGCCTCTTGCGCGGTGGTGGGCCGTTGATCCCCATAGCGTGCCGCAGTCGGCGGACGCCCTTTGCCGGTGTTTGAGCGGTGCATCTTGGGCGGCTTCAGCCATACGCCGACTTGGGGCAGCACACCCACGGCGTATTGCAGTTCCCGTTTTTCCAGTTCCTCCCGGAACTCGGTGCCATCTCCGTAGCCGGCATCGCCCAGCACCACCCGATCCGGCAGACCCCAACCGCGGATCTGATCGATGATTTCCAGCGCCAGTTCCCACTTCTTGCGAAAGACGATCCCATCCGGAATCCCCGCTTCCCGCCGCCGCTGGGCGTCGTTGGCCCAGCTCTCCGGCAAATACAGTCGCCAGCCCAGAGGCACGTTTCCTTGCTCGCCGACATGATGAACGCTGACTGCGATCTGGCAGTTGCCCGTCTTGCCTAATGTGCCTGAGTACTGCCGCTCCACTGCTACCGAGTGCGTACCCTGCTTGGGAAAACCGGTGTCATCCACCACCCAGGCCGGATCCGGCTCCAATTCGGCCGTCATTCGCTTTCCTAGCCGCTCCCAGATCGGGCTCCACTCCCACGGACTCTGTCCGATGAACTGCTGCATCGCCTGCACGTTTCCCTCCGGAAGTCGCGTCGCCAAAGGCTCAATGGATTTCCGTTCGCCATCCAGCAGCAGGCTGCGCACATAGACCTCTCCCCAATGCCGCCGCTCGCTCCGGCCCACCGGTTCCAGCAGGTCCACAAGAAACCGCTCCAGCCGTTTCCGGCAACGCACCGCCTGAGCATCGGTCATGCCCAAACATATCAGCGCTTCTCTGTTCTGTCAATACTTAACGTAGTAATACTAGGAGCCTGTCCGAGTAAAGCGACGGAAAGGACTTGAGAGCCGTGCGCTCACGTGTCACGAAATTTCAACCGATCAGGCATTGTTTACGTCGTGGCGGACGTTTTTACTCCAGGAGCGTTTGGGACGCGATTTTGACCGAAAATCATTCCCGGATGCCCCTCAGCAGTACTGCATGGCGGCGTAAAGCCGTAGAACGTTATGCGTCAGGCACAGCAGGGCCCACTCCCCTTTGACCTTCTCTTTTCCGCGTAGCAAGAATTGGCGAAACCCGCGTGCCTGCTTGATCTGTCCGAACACCGGTTCCACCACACATTTGCGCGCCGCATAGACGGCTTTACCCACCTTGGTCTGTAGCTTTCGCTTCATCCGATCCACTTTGGTCGCGCCTTTCGGCAACGGACCCCGCTTGGCGGGGAGGCGATGCTCGCCATGCGTTTGTTTGCCCGTCGCGATGAACCCCTCGATGTTTCGCTCCGGTTTGTCGGTCGATTCCAGGTGCGCCAGATTCTCTTCCGAACAGTACCCGTTGTCGGCCAAAATCGCCTCCGGACGCTGCCCTGATTGTTGCTCAATGAGCTCCATCATCGGCTTCAGTTGCTTCTTATCATTGGCCGCTTCTGTCACCGATTGCCCGACAATCAGCAGTAGTTTCGGCTCTACCGCCGCTTGCGCATTGTAGCCCTGTACAAATCCGTCGCTGCTTTTCATGATGCGCGACTCCGGGTCGGTGAAGTTGTATTGATCCTTATCCTCGGGCTTGGCCCGCTTGGCCTCCTCGGCGCTCTTGCCTTCCTCGGTGGCCTTGTCCCGCGCCCGCTGTTCCACGACTTTCTTGGCCTGCTTGATCTTGGCCAAGCGGGTCTCGCGCCGCCGCAGTTCCTCCGGCAACTCGTCGCCGCGCTGGCTGCCGAAGTGGCGGTCTTCTGTCTCGTCGGCGGCTGCGGCCTGGTCCAGCAACTGCTTCACTTCTTCCTTCAGTTGCTTCTGTTTCTCGATCATTCGGGCATAGCTCATCGCCTTGTGCTTGCTGGCGTTGGCTTTCATCTTGGTCCCGTCCAGCGAGACACGGCCCAGCTTGATCGCCCCACATTCCAGCGCCATCGCCAAAACCTGCTCGAACAGGTTTTGCAGCGTTTCGATGTGGATTTTACGAAAGTCCGAAATCGTCCGGAAGTCCGGCTCATTGCCCGCCGCCAACACTTTGAACGGGATGTCTTCCTGCAACCGCTTCTGAATCCGACGCGAGCTGAACACCCCGGTGCAGTAGCCGTACACCAACAACTTCGTCATCAGACGCGGATCGTAGGGAGGCTGCCCTCGCTTTTCCTTCTCGTACACCGCGTACATCGCCGACAGATCGAGTTGATCGACGACATCGCTCACGAAGTAGACCAGATGCTGTTCAGGAAGCCATTCGCGCAGGCTTGGCGGCAACAATAACTCTTGCTCCGGCAGGTATGTTCGGTAGCCCTTTGGCATAAAACATTATGTACCGTTTCCGTTCCGTTTGGACCCGCAAAGTTAACGAATACTCGGACAGGCTCCTAGCGCTGCGGGCAAACCGGTGGGACTGATCCCCCAACTATGCGGATCTGAGTCACGTCGGATGTTTGTGACGCCTCTTTGGGTTAAATCCGAGGTATCGAATGCCGGAGATACCGAGATGCCAAGTTGGTTGGCAATCCAGACTTGGTCTACTTCGCTACCGGTCAGCTCGTAAATGGCAGTCTGGACGCAAGCGGCAAAGCAGAGATATTCAAAGGCAATAGTCACACGAAAAAGTGCTCCGTACTGGCGGTCTGGAGAAACAGCACCGCCGCCCTATTTTGACTTGAGGCGACTTGTGGATGGTTGGCGCCGAGATAGCCAGTGCTCGGTCCATTTAAGATCATCTGCCTTGACTAGCTCTCGGGAAGTTGTATCGTAGGCTTGGTCGCGCCCTGATACCGCCCCGAGTATGGCTTCACCTGCCGGGTTGAGGTTTTGAAAATGAACAGGTCACCAACCCTCTGCCTTGGGAACAGGCGAACGCCGAATGCGGACTGGTTGCAAATCTCGAAAGTGACTTTTCCGTCAAAGCCAGGCTCAATCTGGCCATCACAGCACTGCAGACTCACGAACAACCGGGCTAGTGAGCCCTTCGTCTGAAGCAGGCCGAAGTAGCCCGATGGAATACGGACGTGCTCAAACGAGCATCCCAACAAAGCACTACGCGGACCGATTATGACGCCTTGATCGGTCGTAATGCGGTTCTCATGTACAAATTCAGCAGGTATGGGTTCGCCGTACGTCAGAACGGACCCTTCGGGCGGATTGATAGCGGTCACCCGATGGTCTAGTCTGAGCGAGATCGATGTCTCATCAAAGCACGCATCGCGTGGTTCCACGATCGGTATTGCTCGATCAGGGCCCGAAGATTATCTCCAACTTATCAACATCGCGGGAATTTATTATCGCTTCAACCAGACAGTCACCGCCACAGATGCGATAGCGACTAGGATTGCAAACGAGCGGCAAGATGATCGAGAAGTAGTCCTTATTGCGCCTCAACCACAACTTCGTTTTCTCGGTGACAGTGAGGAGATAGTCCAGCGGCGCAGCTCCATCATCGTAGCTTTTTAAGGGAGCCGAGATCGACGACTCCATTTCAAAGAATACGCAGGAACAGAGGGGGTCGCCTCTCCGTATTACGAACGGGTTGTTACTGCCATTGTAAATGCCGATTTTGAGTTTGCTGTTGAATCCGGATTAATTTTACCCGTTGAGATAAACGTGCCTCTGAAGATCTGGGAACTCTTTCCCGTTAGATTCCGAACACATTGTAGGGCGTGGCGACGGTCTCGGCAGTTTCAACGAGGAGCGATTGATACGCCGCCAAGGTTACGCCGTTGTCTCCGATGAGAAAATAGCGGTCCGCATTTTGTCTACACCGCACTGTCGCTGGAGCAAGCGTGCCTGTGATATGAATCCGAACTGTCGGTCATTCTTACAGACAGATCCACAACGCCCATAATGAACCGTGATTATAGCGTATGGTCTTTTGCAAGAACGTAAGTATTCCTACCTTCCCGCCACCTTGCGCGACGCCGTCCGCGATTTTCGCAGGCAAACGGCTGCGAGGGAAGTGTTTCGGTGAGATCTACACAATACAACGGAAGTCCTTAATGAATCGCTTCAATGATCCGGCGAAGTTTACGCCAACGGTTTCTCTCTCGGGCAACTGGACGCAACTCAAGGATCATCCCGCTTTGGCAGTACGCTGGGTGCGCAAGAAACGTGGATACAAATACGAAGCGAATACAATCGTGCGACCAAGTTTCAAGCCTCTCATAGCTATGACCCAGGTCATCCATGAGCGCCCACGCGCCGTCCATTTTGTGGGTCTCGCGCACGCGTACGTCAGCCGATGTGCTTTCAATCTCGAACAGGATGCCGAGATGCACGCGCCCTACATCGGTCGTATCGTCGTTGATCAGCCCGATAAGGTGCTCCTCGTAACCCGGGGCTATGTAGAGCTCCTCCTCGATCTCCCGCCTCAGACCTACGCGGATAACGTCGGTGTCTGAGACTGCTTCCGACGGATTGATATGCCCTCCGACGCCGATCGATAACCTATTGTGTAGCCGCTGCTCGCTCTGCGCGCTCTTCCGCTGGAGCAAGAAAAACCGATCGGAATGGCGAACGACAGCATAGGGGATAATTCGTTTGTGCCCCGGATCGACTTCCGCTTCCGGCCTATCTATGAAGGCACCCCAGCGGGAGATAAGAGCCGTGATCTGGTCAATCCCCTCAGTGACCAGCCCTTTTTCAACATACGAAATGCCGTCCCACAGAAGCGGGGTGGAACAGCGAGCACCTTCTCTGGCACCGATAAATTCACTTTCCTCATAAAGACAGGCTACGGCCTCGGATCTCGTTTGACAGCTACATTCGTGACCGGTAACATTTTATCCACAGCGTTTCCTCAACTTGATCCGCCGAACTCACAGAAGGCCAATGCCAAAAATGTCGGTGGAAAAGCGCATGTGGAGGAATTGAAAAACTGTCGGGGTTGGACAATGTTTGCGCCGGTCCATACTCACCATCTTCTCATCACAGGAGAGATGTAAGTCGACCAGAGCGCGAGAGCCACAATTTGCTTCACCTTCCTGATATGCTGATACATTCCAAGGAGAAACACCTCATGAGAATACTCACTGTAGGAGCAACGATGTTCTTCGTGGCGAGCCTCGGCTCGGCCTTTGCGCAGCCAAAGGGGGACGTCCGCCCGCCGGCCGGCCTCACGCTCACTTCGCCCGATTTTGAAGACGGCAGCGTCATTCCGAACAAATACACGCAAGCCGATCCCGAACGCGGTTTCGCCGAAACTGGAGTGGACCCACGTGCCTGCGGGCACGGTCAGTTTCGCGTTGATCCTGCACGATCCCGACGTGGCGCTGCAACGCAAGACCGACGACGTTCTGCACTGGATGATCTTCAACATTCCCGGCACCGCGACGGGACTTCCAAGGCGTTCCCGCCGAACGCGAAACTCGAGGACGGCGCCATCAATGCCAAGAATCTGCGCGGCGGCGTGGGCTACATGGGACCGGGCATGGGGCGGCCGGCCCGTATCATCACTACACCTTTGAACTTTTCGCGCTCGACACCAAGCTCGATCTGGACCGGACGCTTCGCGCGCCGACGTTCTCGCCGCCATGCAGGGCCACATCCTGGCGAAGGGCGTGCTGGAAGGCCGTTTTCAAAGTAGGCCGGGTAGTAAGGGAAGGGCGGCGTGAATAAGTTTGCTGTATGCCTGATCGCCGCCTTTGGCCTGCTCTCGCCGCAGCCCGAGCCGCCGATCTTCCCGACGGCAAGGGCAAGGAACTGATCCTCCGCGCGTGCGTCGGCTGCCATAAGGCGGAGGAGATCGCGGTTTATCGTTTCACCAAGGACGAATACCAGACTATTGTTTACCGCATGGGCGATCGCGGCGCGCAGGCCACGCGGGCCGAGCTCGACATCATCGCCGATTATCTCTTCGAGAATTTCCCCAAGGTTGAAGACGCGACCAAGATCAATGTGAACAAAGCCACGGCGCAGGAGATCGCGACCGGGCTGGCTCTCACCGACGAAGAGGCCGAGGCGGTGGTGAAATATCGCGAGCGCCACGGCGACTTTCACGCCTGGGGCGATTTGCTGATCATCTACGGCGTGGACGGCAAGAAGATCGCGGCGGCCAAGGACAAGATTAGTTTTTAGACGTCAGTTCTTAGCGCGTTTGTCGCTGGCCGAAAGTGCGCTGACCTCGGGCAATTGCGAGGCGTCCCAGCCGCCGCCCAGCGCTTCCACCAGCAGGACGCTCGAGACCATGCGGCGCGTCAGCAGATCCACTAGCGCCTTTTGCTCGGCGAACAAAGCAGTTTGCTGATGTCTCCACGTGCAGATAAGTCGCGGTGCCGGCCTTGTATTGCGCGGTAGTGATATCAAGCGCCGTTTGAGCGGCCTTCACGGTTTCGTTGGTTGCGCCGGTTTCCGTTCCAGAATCCGTAGCGCCGCCAACTCGTCCTCCACCTGTTGAAACGCGGTCAAGACGGTTTGGCGGTAATTCGCCATGCCGGCGTCGAAATCGGCTTTCGCGACGTTCACTTGCCCGCGCCGCTTGCCGGCGTCGAACAAAGTTTGCGAGAGGGTGGCGCCGGCCGACCAGAAACGGGCTGCCCAGGTAAACAGACTCGTGAAGCTGGAACTGGCCAGGCCCGCGCCCGCGCTGAGCGTGAGGGACGGATAATAGGCGGCATCCGCGATTCCGATCTGTTCGTTCATGGCGGCCATCTGGCGCTCCGACATCGCGATATCCGGACGCCTTTCGAGCAGCGTGGACGGCATCGCAACGGGCACCTGCGGCGGCTCGATTTGATCGTTTGCGGTGCGATGGTCAACTCGGCGGGTGGCTTGCCGATCAGGATAGCGATCGCGTGTTCGTACTGCGCGCGCGCCACGCCCAGATCGATCAATTGCTCCTTGGCCGAATCGAGCTGCGTTTCCGCCTGCGCCACGTCGGCGCCGGAAGCGATCCCCGAGTCATGCCGGGCTTGTGTGAGCTTCAGAAAATTGGTGTACGAATCGACGGTGGATTGCAGCAGCGCGATATCGCCATCGGTGCCGTGCAATTGAAAATAATCCTGCGCCAGATCCGCTTGGTAGGTGAGTTTCGCATTTTCGAGTTGCGCTTCGGTGGCTTGCGCGGTCTCGGCGTTCGCCCGAGATTGCGCCGGATACTGCCCCACAGATCCACCTGATAAGAGACATCGAACGGGATTTGATAGTTGGTGTGAACGCCACCGGCGGCCGCTACCTGATTGGCCGAAACTCCGCCCGTGCCTTGCGCCACCCGCGCGTGGGGCCGGCGGTGAGAGTTGGAAACAAAGCGGAACGCGCAATCTGAACCTCGGCCCGTGCCGCGCGGTATTGCGCTTCGGCCGTCAGCACGTTCTGATTGGAAATATTCACCTGCTCTTCAAGCGCATTGAGCTTGGGGTCGTTGTAAATTTCCCACCACTTGCCTTTAATCGCGGCGTCGCTCGGCTGCGCTTCCTTCCAGCCATCCGGGGGGTTTCTCTTTGAAGCCGGAGGCACGGGAGCGGGGGGCCGCTTATAATTCGGGCCCACCATGCATCCGCTCGCAAGCAGCAGCAACGGCGCCACGGCCGCGCGCTGCGGTACGAACATAATCTTCTGATTCATCGTTTTCTCTTGTAGTATCCAATGCCCAATGTAACCCGGACAATTCACCAGCGCGATGCCGCGCTTGAAACTGCTCGGCGAAAAATTGCGCCGCGGCCGGTTCATGAACGTCACTTCTCCCATGTCCAGCATTACTGTCTCATGATCGCGCCTGCCATGATCGATGAGCCGGGCAATTTCTGGTAACGCGTCCTGGCTGACGTTCCCGCCAATCGCAAGAGTCCGAGAATCGGACTGGCGGATGAGACAGTGATAGTAAACATGATGATCACGTCCGTTACACCTCCGAGCCCACGGGCTCGTCATACCCGGATGCCGCCTGCGGCTGACGGCGCTCGGCGCGCTCCGTTCGCGCCAATGCTGCAGCCGGTCGAAGTAGAGATAGACCACCGGCGTGGTGTACAGCGTCAGCATCTGGCTGACGATCAATCCGCCGATGATGGTGATGCCCAGCGGACGGCGCAGCTCCGATCCGGTGCCGGTGCCGAGCGCCAGCGGCAGAGCGCCCAGCAGCGCCGCCATGGTGGTCATCAGGATCGGCGGAAGCGCAGCAGGCAGGCTTCGAAGATCGCGTCGCGCGAGCTTCTTGCCTTCGTTGCGCTCGGCCGCCAGGGCGAAATCGATCATCAGGATGGCGTTCTTCTTCACGATGCCGATCAGCAGGATGATGCCGATCATGGCGATCATGCTCAGATCGGTGTGCGTCAGCACCAGCGCCAGCAGCGCGCCCACGCCCGCCGAGGGCAGCGTGGAAAGAATCGTGATCGGATGGATGTAGCTTTCATACAGCATGCCGAGCACGATGTAGACGGCGGCCAGCGCGGCCGCGATCAGCAGCGGCTCGCTGCCGAGCGAATCCTGATAGGCCTGCGCCGTGCCGGCGAATCCGGTCTGAATGGTGGCGGGCAGCCCGACTTTGCTGGCCGCCGCGTTGATGGCGTCCACCGCATCGCCCAGCGCCACGCCGGGCTGCAGGTTGAACGAGATCGTCACCGCGGGAAACAGGCCCTGATGGTTCACCGCCAGCGGCGCGGTGGCGGTCGCTGAGTGCGCGAAGGCGCTCAACGGAACCTCGCTTGCCGCTGGGCGAAGTGCACGTAGATCTGATGCAGCGTATCGGGATTCTGCCAGTATTGCGGCGCCGCTTCCATCACCACGTGATATTGATTCAGCGACGTGTACATGGTGGACACCTGCCGCTGCCCGAAGGCGTCGTAGAGCGTGTTGTCGATCAGTTGCGGCGAGATGCCGAAGCGCGCCGCGGTCTCGCGGTCGTAGTCCACCATGGCTTCCAGGCCGCGGTTCTGCTGGTCGCTGTTGACGTCGGCGATGATGCGGAATGCGTCTTCAGCTCGTCCAGCATCTGCGGCCCGTACGTTGGTCAGATCCTGCAGATTGTCGCCGCGCATGGTGAACTGATACTGCGCGTTGCTCTGCCGGCCGCCCACGCGCAGGTCCTGCGACGGCCTGCAGATACAGCGTGGCGCCCGGAACCCGCGCCAGTTTCGGCCGCAGGCGCTGCGATGATCTGGTCGGCGCTGACCTTGCGTTCGCTCAGCGGCTTCAGCGAAATGAACATGCGCGCCGTGTTGGTGGTGGTGCCGCCGCCGCCGCCCGTGAAAGCCGTTCACCGTGTCCACGGCCGGGTCGGCATCGACGATGTTCACCATCTGTCAGCAGCGTCTTGTCCATGGCCTGGAACGAAGTGTCCTGGTCGGCCTGAATCGGCCCGCTCATCCGGCCGTTGTCCTGCTGCGGAAAGAATCCCTTGGGCACGCGGATGAACAGATAGACGTTCAGAGCCGATGGTGGCCAGCAGAATCAGCAGCGTGACGAACGGAATGCCGCAGCACCACGGACAGCGTCCGGCCATACAGGTTCACCACCCAGTTGAACCGCGCTCGCTGGCCTGGTACAGCCAGTCCGTGGTCGTCTCATGCTGCCGCAGCAGATGCGCGCACATCATGGGCGTGGTGGTGAGCGAGACCACCATGGAGACCACGATGGCCACCGAAAGCGTGACCGCGAATTCGCGGAACAGCCGGCCCACGATGCCGCCCATCAGCAGCAGCGGAATGAACACCGCCACCAGCGAAATGCTGATGGTCAGCACCGTGAAGCCGATCTCCTGGGCGCCCTTCAGCGCCGCCTGCGAACGGGCTTCATGCCCTGCTCCAGATAGCGCGTGATATTCTCGATCACCACGATGGCGTCGTCCACCACGAAGCCGGTGGAGATGGTCAGCGCCATCAGCGAGAGATTGTCGAGGCTGAAGCCCAGCAGGTACATCACGCCGAACGTGCCGATCAGCGAAACCGGAACCGCCACACTGGGGATGAAAGTGGTCCGCGCGTTCCGCAGGAAGACGAACACCACCAGCACCACCAGAACGACCGAGATCAGCAGCGTGCGTCTCCACATCGTGCACCGAGGCGCGGATGGTGACGGTCTGATCCATGGCCACCTGCATGTCGATGGCGGCGGGAATGGCGGCGTGGAGCTGCGGCAGCACGGCGCGGATGCGGTCCACGGTATCGATGATGTTGGCGCCGGGCTGGCGGAAGATGATCACCAGCACCGACGGCTTGCCGTTGGCATAGCCGGCGTTGCGGAGGTCCTCCACCGAATCGACCGCGTCGCCGACATCGCGAGACGCGCACCGGCGCGCCGTTGTGATACGCGACGATCAGCGGCGCATAGTCGATGGCCTTGAAGATCTGATCGTTGGCGCCGACTTCCCAGCGTCTGCTCGCCGTTCGAGAAATGCCCTTTGGGCGTGTTGGCGTTGGCGTTGCGCCAGCGCCGTGCGGACCTGCTCCAGGCCGATGCCGTACTTGTTCACCGCGTTCGGATTCAGCTCCATGCGCACGCGCGGGCAGCGCGCTGCCGCCCACCTCCACCTGGCCCACGCCGCGTGATCTGCGACAGCTTCTGCGCCATGATGGTCGACGCCGCGTCGTACATCTGCGCCTTGATCAGCGATGTTCGAAGTCAGCGCGAGCATCATGATGGGCGAATCCGCCGGATTCACTTTGCGGTAGGTGGGATTGCTCGGCAGATTGGTCGGCAGATAGCCGCGCGCCGCGTTGATGGCCGCCTGCACGTCGCGCGCCGCCGCGTCGATATTGCGGTTCAGATCGAATTGCAGGGTGATGCTGGTCGAGCCCAGCGTGCTCGACGAGGTCATCTCGGTCACCGCGGCGATGCGGCCGAACTGGCGCTCCAGCGGCGTGGCCACCGAGGACGCCATGGTCTCCGGGCTCGCGCCCGGCAAGGCTCGCGCTCACCGAGATGGTCGGAAAATCCACCTGCGGCAGCGGCGACACCGGCAGAAGCCGGAACGCCACCGCGCCCGCCAGCGCGATGGCCACGGTCAGCAGCGTGGTGGCAACCGGCCGCCGGATGAATGGCTCGGAGATATTCATGGCTATCGCGCGGGCTCGGCTCCGGAGCCGACCGGGGATGCTGGCTTCGCGATGCCGCGAGAATCGCGTCGCCAGGCGGTCGAACCACAGATAAATGACCGGCGTGGTGTACAGCGTCAGCACCTGGCTGAAGATCAATCCGCCGATGATGGTGATGCCCAGCGGCCGCCGCAGCTCCGACCCGGTGCCGGTGCCGAGCGCCAGCGGCACGCCCGCCCAGCAGCGCCGCCATGGTGGTCATCATGATGGGCCGGAAGCGCAGCAGGCAGGCCTGATAGATCGCTTCGCGCGGCGGCTTGCCTTCCTCGCGCTCCGCCTCCAGCGCGAAGTCGATCATCATGATGGCGTTCTTCTTCACGATGCCGATCAGCAGGACGATGCCGATCAGCGCGATGACGCTGAAATCGCTGCCGGCAGATGATCAGCGCCAGCAGCGCGCCCACGCCCGCCGAGGGCAGCGTGGAGAGAATCGTGATGCGGATGGATATAGCTTTCATACAGCACGCCCAGCACGATGTACACGGTGACCAGCGCCGCCAGAATCAGCACCGGCTCGTTCGCCAGCGAGGCCTGAAACGCCTCGGCCGTGCCTTGAAACGCCGCCTGAATGCTGGCCGGCATGCTCGAGTTCGTCCTTGGCCTTGTTCACCGCGTTCACGGCGTCGCCCAGCGACGCGTTGGGCGCCAGATTGAAGGAGAGCGTGACCACCGGAAACTGGCCCTGATGATTGACGGTGATGGGAACGCGCTGGTCTGCTCCATGTGCGAAAACGCGCTCAGCGGCACCTGGCCGCCGTTCGGGAACACGGCCGAGTCGATGCCGCACGGCCGCTGAACACCGCGCTCGACGCTGACGTCCCGATGCCGGTCACGATGGCAGGCTGGCGGCGCTGCGCCGCGCGGAGTTGGCCGGTCCCTGAGAAATCGCCGTCGACGAAGTTCCGCCGGACACCAGGCCCGACGCCGCTGCCGCTGGTGGCGCCGGTGCCCGTGCGGATGATACAGATCGCGCAGATCCAGCGGGTTCTGCTGAAAGCCGGGCTTCACTTCCAGCACCACGTGATACTGGTTCAGCTGCGTGAACATGGTCGAGACCTGCCGCTGGCCGTAGGCGTCGTAGAGCGTCTGATCGATCGTCGACGGCGTGATGCCCAGCCGCGAAGCCGTGTCGCGGTCGAAGACCAGCGTCGCGCGCAGCCCCTGCATCTGCTGGTCGCTGGCCACGTCGCGTCAGCTCCGGCAGCTGCCTGCAGCTTCTCCAGCATACTGCGGCGCATAGACGTTCAACTCATCCGCGCTCGGATCTTCCAGCGTGTACTGGAACTGCGTGCGGCTGACGCGGTCTTCCACGGTCAGGTCCTGCACCGGCTGCATGAACAGCGTGATGCCGGCCACCCTGGCCAGCTTCGGCTGCAGCCGGCGGATCACGTCGCTGGCGCTGATTTTGCGCTCCTCCAGCGGCTTCAGATTGATCTGAATGCGCCCGCTGTTCAGCGTCGTGTTGGTGCCGTCGACGCCGATGAACGACGACAGGCTCTCCACCGCCGGATCCTGCAGAATCACCTTCGCCAGCTGCTGCTGCCGCGTCGACATCTCCTGGAACGAGACGGTCTGCGGCGCTTCCGAAACGCCCTGGATCACGCCCGTATCCTGAATCGGGAAGAATCCCTTGGGGATTGATGTAGAACAGATAGATGGTCAGCACCAGGGTGCCCACCGCCACCAGCAGCGTGATGGTCTGAAACCGCAGCACCACATTGCAGCGTCCTGCCGTACAGCGCGATGACGCCGTTGAAGGCGCGCTCCGACAGCCGGATAGAAGCGGCCCTGCTGCGCTTCCGGCTTGTGCTTCAGCAGCTTCGAGCACATCATCGGCGTCAGCGTCAGCGACACCACCGCCGAGACCAGAATGGTGACGCTCAGCGTGACGGCGAATTCGCGGAACAGGCGGCCCACGATGTCGCCCATGAACAGCAGCGGAATCAGCACCGCGATCAGCGAAATGGTCAGCGAAACGATGGTGAAGCCGATCTGCTCGGCGCCCTTCAGCGCCGCCTCCAGCGGCTGTTCGCCCTCTTCGATATAGCGCGATGATGTTCTCGATCATCACGATGGCGTCGTCCACCACGAAGCCGGTGGAGATGGTCAGCGCCATCAGCGTCAGGTTGTTCAGGCTGTAGCCCAGCAGGTACATCACGCCGAACGTGCCCACCAGCGACAGCGGCACCGCGACGCTGGGGATGATGGTGGCCGACAAGATTCCGCAGGAACAGGAAGATCACCATCACCACCAGCGCCGACGGTCAGCATCAGTTCGAATTCCACGTCCTCCACCGACGCGCGAATGGTGTTGGTGCGGTCGGTCAGGATCTTCACTTCACATCCGATGCGGGCAGCGTCGCGGTGAGCTGCGGCAGCAGCGTCTTGATGCGGTCCACCACCGAGATGATGTTGGCGCCCGGCTGCCGCTGGATGTTCACGATCACCGCCGGGCGTCTCGTTCATCCAGGCCGCCTGGCGGACGTTCTCGACGTCGTCGATCACGTCGGCCACGTCGGTCAGCTTCACCGGCGCGCCGTTGCGGTAGGCCACGATCAGCGGCGCGTAATCGGCGCTCGAAAGCAACTGGTCGTTGGCGCCGATCTGGTAGGCCTGGTGCGGCCCGTCGAAGTTGCCCTTGGCCTGATTCACGTTCGCGGCCGATGATGGCGCTGCGCACGTCCTCCAGGTTCAGGCCGTAGGAGGCCAGCTGCGTGGGATTGGCCTGAATCCGCACCGCCGGCTTCTGCCCGCCGCTGATGCTCACCAGCCCCACTCCCGGCAACTGCGAGATCTTGGGCGCCAGGCGCGTGTCGGCCAGATCCTCCACTTTCGAAAGCGGCATCGTCGTTCGAGGTCAGCGCCAGCGTCAGAATCGGCGTATCGGCCGGATTGGTCTTGCTGTAGATCGGCGGCGTGGGAAGATCCGGCGGCAAGATACGTGCCCGACGCGTTGATGGACTGCTGCACTTCCTGCTCGGCGACGTCGATATTCAGGCTGAGGTTGAATTGCAGCGTGATGACCGAGCTGCCATCGGAGCTGGTCGAGGTCATCTGCTGCAGGCCCGGCACCTGGCCGAACTGCCGCTCCAGCGGCGCCGTGACCGACGACGCCATCACGTCCGGACTGGCGCCCGGATAGAACGTGACCACCTGAATGGTCGGATAATCCACTTCCGGCAGCGCCGAAACCGGCAGCTGCTTGATAGGCCACCGCGCCCGCCAGCAGGATGCCGACCATCAGCAGCGAGGTCGCCACCGGCCGCAGAATAAACGTCCGGGACGGACTCACTTCGCTCTCTGCTTTCCCGGCTTGGCGCTCTGGACCTCCGCCGGCTGCCAGCCGTGAACCTGCACGTTCACCTTGGTGCCTTCCTGCAACTTGTCGACGCCCGGTCATCACCACCACGTCGCCGGCTCCAGGCCCGAGGTGATTTCGGTATTCGTCGCCTTCGCTGGTGCCCAATTTGACTTGACGGACCGTAACGGTGGAATCCGGCTTCGACCACGTACACGTACGTGTCGTTGGAATTGCGCTGGATCGCCGCGGTCGGCACCAGCACCACGCCGCGCTTTTTCTCCTGCAGCAAGCGCGCATTGACGAACTGGTTCGGAAAGAGCTGCATTGTGCTTGTTGTCGAAAGTGGCGCGCAGCCGCACCGTCCCGGTGGTCTGGTCGATCTCGTTGTCGACCGTCGTGAGCGTTCCGGTACGAGAGTTTCTTGGTCTTCATGTCGCGGTCGACGCATCCACCTGCAGCTTCTGGCCGGCGCGCATCTTTCTGAGCACGGCTGGAAGCTGATCCTCCGAGAGGTGAAGATGACGCTGATCGGTCGATCTGGGTGATCACCAGCAGGCCGTTGGTGTCGGTGGCGTGAACGATGTTGCCCGGATCCACCAGCCGCAAGCCGACGCGCCCGGTGATCGGCGCCGTGATGTGGCAGTACACCAGATTCACCTTGGCGCTGTCGATCAGCCCTTGATCGGTCTTCACGATCCCTTCGTCTTGCTTCACCAGCGCCTTCTGCGTGGCCAGCTTCTGCTCGGGAATGGCGTTCTGCTTGAGCAGCGTCTCATAGCGCGCCTGATCGATGCGGGCGTTTTCGAGCAGGGCCTGATCGCGGATAAGTTGGCCTTCGGCCTGCGTCAGCGCGCCTGATAGGGCCGCGGATCGATTTCGGCCAGCTGGTCGCCTTTATGCACGATGTCGCCTTCTTTGTATTGCACGCTCATCAATTGGCCGTCCACCCGGGTCTTCACGGTCACGGTGTAGATGGGCGTCACGGCGCCGAGTCCGGTGACGTAGACGCCAATGTTGCCTTTAATTGCTTTGGCGGCATCCACCGGAGCCGCTGCGTTCCCGCCTTGTCCGCGTTGTCCGCCGCCTTTCCGGCGGCCGAGCCAGATGCGGGCGCTGTCCTTTTTGACCAGTAGTAGTAACCTCCGGCGCCCAACAGCGCTAGCACCAGAATCCAGATCCATGTGTGACGGCGGCGCGGTGGAGGAGCGTGCGGCGGCCTCTCTCGTCCTGGTTTCTGCGGCCCCGGTGCCGGAGGCGCCAATGGCGGCGCGATGGGCGTCATGGTTTCCACGGGACCCGGGGTACTGGGTGGTTGATCCATCGTTTTCCACTCCCATCATGGAAGCGAAAAGGCGTTGGCGCGACTGCCGAAAGACCGCTCGGCCGCTATGCCGTTTGGCAGGGGAACAAAAGGCGATGTCGCTAGCCCGCAAGAGCTACCGGCGCTCAGTATCATTCCCCTCCCCGCGCGCGTCATAACTGTAAGTGCTTCGACTGCAAAGGATCTTCACCTTCACGGTGCTCGCCATGTTGGCCGCGTTGCCGGCTTCCGCGCTCGATCCAGGGCGCCGGCTGACACAATATCTCCAAAGAATCTGGCAAACCCGCCAAGGTTTGCCGCAGTCCGGAATCTTTGCGATCCATCAAACGCGCGACGGATACCTGTGGCTCGGAACCGGCGATGGCCTGGTGCGCTTCGACGGCGTGCGTTTCACGTCTCCGGAAGATCTGGACGGCTTGGCGCTCCCGAAGATGTCGGTACGCCAGTTGGCCGAGGATTCGCGCGGCGCCCTTTGGGTCGCCACCAGCGATTCAGGGTTGTTTCGAATCGAGAAGGGAACGGTGGCCAGGTTCTCCCGGCGCGATGGCCTCCCCGCCGGCAACGTTGCGTGCCTGTTCCCAGGCCAGGGCGGCGATCTATGGGCCTGCACTGAAGGCGGGCTCGCTCAGATCAAGGACGGGAAGATTCGTCTGCTGGGAAACGCGCCAGACCTGGCAGGCGGAAGCATAGCGGCCGCCGCGCAAAGAAAAGACGGGACCATATGGATGGGAGGCGATGGAGGGGAACTGAACATTTGGACCGGAGCGCAATTCACCAGCTATTCGCTCCACTCGTTGCCGCGTTACGCACGGATCCAAGCGATGCTCTCCGGATCCGATAACACCTTGTGGATTGGAACCACCGCTGGCTTGATTCGTTTGCAGGATGGCCGCGAACAGCGATTCACAAAGGCCGATGGGCTGGCCAATGATTCGGTGCTCTCACTCGCCGAAGGCCGGAACGCATCCATTTGGGTCGGCACGGATGGCGGTTTCAGCCGCTGGCGCAATGGCGAGATCGAAAGTTTTCTCCCCAAGAACGGCCTCTCGCAAAGCACCGTCGGAGCATTGTATGAGGATCGCGAAGGAAGCCTATGGGTGGGCACAAAGCGCGGGCTGAACCAATTCGTGGATCGCCGGACTCTCCCGTTTACCACCGCCGAGGGGCTGCCGAGTAACGATACCGGGCCGGTGTTTCAGGACCCGCGCGGCGTCATCTGGGTAGGCACGCTGGGCGCCGGGCTGGCCCGCTTTGATGGACGCAAATCCAGCGTGCTCACCAGACAGGATGGGCTCTCCAGCAATTCCATCCTGGCTCTGGCCGGCGACGCGCAGGGGACTCTGTGGGTGGGAACCGATGCCGGGTTGGATCAAATCAGTAATGGCCAGATCGCCCGGATTTTGCCGGGAGCTGTTCGCAGCTTGTATCAAGACCAAGAAGGCACCCTCTGGGTTGGAACATCGAACGGTCCCACCGTTTTGCGCTCTCACAAAATCGTGCGCTTGGGCTCGAATGAAGCAGTGGTCTCGTTTGTGGAAGCGAGCGGGAAGATTCTGGCGGCGGTGGATGGCATCGGGATCAAGGCCTATGACGAGCGGACACTCCGGGAGCTTTCCGGGAGGGAAGTCCCTGGCCCCGGTCTCGCGATTCGGGATGCGGATACGCTCTATCGGGACGCGCAAGGATATGTCTGGATCGGCGGCATCGGCAGCGGATTACATCTGCTGATTCCGCACCCAGGCGGCGTCCAGCAGGTCGATTTTTCTGTACCAGACGGTTTGTTCGATGACGAGATTTACGGAATCGCCGCCGACGATCAGGATCGTTTGTGGCTGGCGAGCAGCAAAGGGATCTTTTCGCTGAATCGGCGGGAATTGCTGCAGTTCGCGGCCGGGCAAATTCACAGCGTGGCCAGCAGGCCGTTCAGCCCGCTGGATGGATTACAGACTGTGGAGTGCAAGCCGGGCGTCCAGCCGGCGGCTTGGCGCATGCGCGATGGACGGCTTTCGTTTTCCACCATTCATGGGCTGCTGGTGATCGATCCGGATCAAACACAACTGAAGATGGATCCGCCGCCGGTGGTGATCGAGACCGTTTCCATCGATGGCCGGAACCAGAGCGTGGCACGAATGCGCGAACTTGCGCCCGGCGACCAAAATCTGCAGTTTCGCTACACCGCCCTCAGTCTGCATTCTCCGCAGCGCATCACCTTCCGCTACAAGCTGGAGGGCTTCGATCATGCTTGGGTGGATGCGGGTACTCGCAGACAGGCCTTCTACACCAATCTGCGGCCTGGAGATTATCGCTTCCTGGTGACGGCCTGCAACGCCGATGGAACTTGCAACGACGCCGGCACGTCCCTCGCGTTTGTTTTGCCGGCCCGCTTCTATCAGCAGACCTGGTTCTATCTGGTGGGCGTGGCATTACTCGCGTTGCTCGCGCGATTTGCTTACGTTTTCCGCATCCGGCATATCGAACGCCAGTTCGGAGCCATCCTGGCCGAGCGAAGCCGCATCGCACGGGAACTGCACGACACACTGCTGCAGGGATTTTCCGGCGTGACCATGGAGATGCAGGCCCTGGCGGGCCGCTTGCCGAACGGGCCGCGCGAGGCTTTGCGGGATATTATTCACGACGCCGCGAATTGCCTGACGGAAGCGCGCCGGTCCGTTTCGGAACTGCGCAGAAATCGAGGACCCCGGCCCGGACTCGCTGAAGAGTTGTCGGAAAGCGCGCGTCAGTTGACGGCGTCCGGCGAGGCGCGCCTGAAGCTCGCGATCGAGCCGTTTGCCGGCGGCTTGCCGGCCTACGCGGAATACAATCTCCTGCGAATCGCGCAGGAAGCCATTATCAATGCGGTGAAACATTCGGGCGCGCGCACCATTGCAGTCTCGTTGCAGGCGCTGCCCGATGTGCTCCGGATCGCGGTGCGCGACGACGGGGCCGGTTTCGCGCCTGGAGATTCCGCAACAGATCATTTCGGGCTGGTGGGAATGAAGGAAAGAGCCAAAGAAATTGGCGCCGACTTGCAGGTGACCAGCCAGCCGCGGATGGGAACTACCGTCGTGGTCGATTTTCCAGTCAAGAAAATGAGCGAAGGCGCGCTGCGAGTGGGCGTGCGCCAGAGTGTGAAGGCGGAACTTTAATATGCAGACCGTTGAGTTCGGACAGGTGATTCGGGTTTTGTGCGTGGACGATCATCCCATCGTGCGCAAAGGGATTGCGTCGCTGTTGGCCAATGAAAATGACCTGAAACTGGTTGCCGAGGCTGCCACCGGCCGGGAAGCCGTGGAATTGCATCGCGCTCTCACTCCCGACGTCACCTTGATGGATCTCAAGCTGCCGGACCTGGATGGCGTGAGCGCCACGCGAATGATCCGCGAAGAATTCCCGCAGGCGCGCATCATTGCATTAACCAGCTACGACGGCGATCAGGACATTTATCGGGCGCTCGAAGCCGGAGCCCGCGGCTATCTGCTCAAGGAAATGGTGCACACCGATATGCTGCGGGCCATTCGCGTGGTGCATTCGGGCAAGCGACTGATTCCGCCCGAAGTGGCCGAGCGGCTCACCGAATATTTTCCGCAGATCGTCCTCACCGAGCGCGAAGTGCAGGTGCTCTCCTTTGTTGCACGCGGCCTGGCGAACAAAGACATCGCGCACCGGCTGGGCACGGCCAGCGGCACCATCAAAATGCACGTGCAGAATATCCTGAGCAAACTCGGCGCAGCCGACCGCACGCATGCGGTGACCATCGCGCTGGAGCGCGGAATACTGCATTTGAATTGGTAGATTATTGCCGCGGATCGTCCGTCTGCACCTTGCGGACGACGTAATCGGGCGGGATTTTGAAAAGGCTCGGATCGGGCGCGCGCCTGTCGACGTTGCGGAGTTTGGCGTTGCTCTGCTCGTCCGGACCAGAGGACGTCATCAGGCCGAATAACCCCAGTTCACGAGCCTGCCAGCGTTCCTCCACGCCAACCAGGGAGGGCTGCTCATCGGAAGTTGTGGTGACGCGCTCGCCTTCGTATTCGATGCCGTCGATAGTTCGTTTCCCAAGGTTCTCGGTTTTCATGGACTTCTTCCCGGGCACCCGGATCAACGGATTTCCTAAGAACGACACGGAAAATCCTGCGTCGCCGCTCTTGGGAAATGCAAACCGCGCAGCCATTCTTTGCTCCGGCACCAGGATCGCCATGAAGCCATCCGGCCGGTCCAGGATCTGAATCATAGGCGCGGATTCGCCGTTGGATCCGTCGATGTTCATTTCTATCCTCACCCGGCCGTCGGCGTCGCGAAAGACTTTACTGGTCAGAACATCGGTCTTGGACGTTCCGTCGGGCAGCTTGGTTGTGCGCTCCTCCACCGTTTCGGCCGAGAGCGGCGCGCCGGGTCCCGGAAGAACCAGCGTAGCCGGGGTGATTCCCTGGGTTGGCTTCGGCGTTGGCGTTTGCGCCAGCGCGATAGCACCGGTCAAAACGGCGCCAATCGCAATCCCCATATGCAGCGAGGTTCTCACGGCATCCGGACGATGTTCTCGCCATAGACTTCCAGGATCGACCAAACGTTCGTGATGCGGAACAGGTCGCGAACCCGCGGGCTCAAGTTGATCAGGATCAGCGTGGAGCCGGCCGCCTTGGCGGAAACATACAGGCCTACGATTGTTCCCAGGCCGAGGCTGTCCATCTGAGTGAGTTCCGTCAAATCCAGAACGATTTTCTTGGATTGCGGGATCACCCGCTTCACCTCGTCGCGAAGAGTGCCGGCGAGGCCCGGCGGTCAGTTTGCCGGTGCAGTGGACGATGGTGGCGTCGCCTTCCACATAGGTTCGAAGGGTCAACGGAGCGGCTGCGGCGTCGGTTGGACCTGCTGGCATGGGGAGTTCCATTGGCCCACCATTGTAGCCGAGATTCACCTGAGGCCTTGACGATTAGTTTAGTTTAATCTAAACTATCTCCGATGCCCTCTCAGGCCGCGATTTTGGCCGCGATTGCTTCGCCCCGCCGGCGCGAGATTTTGCGCCTGGTGTGGAGGGAAGAATTGACGGCCGGCGCAATTCACCAGGCCATGCCGGACGTTACGTTCGGCGCGGTTTCGCTGCAGCTTCGCTCATTGATGGAAGCCGGCTTGATCCAGACGCGCGCCAAAAGCAGGAACCGGTTTTATCGCGCGCGCCCGGAAGCGCTGGGAGCCTTGGGAAAGATGTTGGAACAAATGTGGGACGACAAGCTTTGGACTCTCAAACTAGAGGCGCAGTTGGAGGAGACGCGGCGCGGTCCTCGGCCGAAGCGAGTGTCCAGGAAAAAGAAAGGCTGATCCGATGGATGAATTAAAGTACAGAGTCGAGCGGACCGTCGAGATTGAGGCATCGCGCGAGACCGTGTTTCGTTATTTCATGGACACCGCGCGCTGGGCCAAGTGGTGGGGCGCGGGGTCCACCATCGAGCCGCATGTGGGCGGCAGGATCTATATTCGGCATCCGAACGCCGTGGAGGTGGTGGGCGAGGTATTGGAGATCGTCCCACACGATCGCTTCGTATTTACCTGGGGCAATGCGAGCGGCCAGCCGATTCCAGCGGGCGGCTCCCGGGTAACAATCGTCCTGCAGCCCATTGGATCCGCTACAAAGCTGCACCTGCTGCACGAATTTGCCGATCAAGCCGTGCGCGACGAGCATGTGCAGGGCTGGCGATTTCAACTCTCGCTCTTCGCCAACGAGGTGGCGGATGAGGTTTACGCCGCTGCCGCCGGCATCGTGGATGCGTGGTTCCACGCGTGGACGCTCACGGACCAAGACGCTCGGGATGCCGAATTCGCGCGGATCGCGTCCGCCGGCGTCCGTTTTCGCGACCGCTTCAGTTCCTTGGATAATGTGGCGGATCTGTCGGCACATGCGGGCGCGGCCTTGCGCTTCATGCCCGGCATCCAATTGCGGCGCAAGGGCGATGTTCGTCACTGCCAGGGCACCATTATGGCGGACTGGGTTTCGACGTCAAGCGATGGTAAAGAGGCGATGAGCGGCACCAGTGTTTTCCAAATGGGCGAAGACGCGCGGATCCGCTCCGCAATCAGCTTTACAAACCCGCCCGCCGTCTCTGACGGAAAGGAAGCATAAAAGATGGTCCGTCATACACTGATCGCGACTGCCATCGTGATTATGCTCAGCGCTTCGGTTCCCCGATCGGCCGCAGCACCCCAGGGAGCCGTTCCAGAGACTGTGATGGTGACGTATCATCCGAAGCCAGGCTCAGAGGCAGCCCTCGCCAATGCAATCGCACGGCAATGGGCCGTCGAGATCTTTACCTGGCGCGATGGGAACATTCCCGATGCGCCGCCGGCCGCCATCCAAAAAATCTGGGCCGAAATGAACCAGTTGGTGGAATCGCGAGGCGGAGAGCCGGGCATCCACTTTACGGCCGTCTCCGTCGTCGCGCAGTAACTTCACTTCGTCGATATCCCCATCCCTACTTCGGAGCCGCGGCGATCACGTCATAAGGACGCATCATTTCGTTGTCTTCGTGCTCCAGTACATGACAATGCCAGATGTAACGGCCAAGGTAGCCCTCGAACCGAACGATAATGCGGGTCACCATCTTCGGATCGGCTCGCACCGTATCCTTCCAACCGGCCTCTTCGGGCGCCGGTGGAGTAACGGGCCCCGTGTATCGTACTTCTCCGCGGGTCTGGTAAAAAAACGGCTCGAAGCGGCGGCGATCCAGAATCTGAAAGCGCACCAGGTGCAGGTGAATGGGATGCGAGTCGTCCGTCGTATTGATGAAGCTCCAGATCTCGACGCTATCGAGAACGGGGTTTTCCGTCACCGGCATGTGCCAGGGCGTGTTGTTCAGCAGCATCGTCATGGATTCGCCGGCCAGGGTCAGCTTCTCGATCAATGCCAGCGGACGCGTCTTGACTGCAGCGGACTCCGGCGTCTTCGGCACCGGGCGCAGCACGCCGGGCAGCGCGCTCGTGTCGCGAGCCTTCTTTTGCCCTACGCGAAACTGCATTACCAGGAACGAATCGTTTTGCAGAACGATCTGCCTGCCCGCGCTGGCCGCGAAATCGATCACCAGATCGGAGCGTTCGCCCGGCGCCAGCAGCGAGCGCTCCAGCGAAACGGGCGCGGGCAGGAGCCCTTGATCGGTGCCGATCTGGTGAAACGTCAGCGCATTGGAACTTCCGTCGGAAAGCGCCAAATGCAGGAAGCGGCCATTGCAGGCATTCAACACCCGGAATCGATACTTGCGCGGCTCTACATCCAGAAACGGAAAAGCTTTTCCATTCGCCACCATAACGTCGCCGAACACTTCTGGAACCCAAGGCTTGTTGGGATCGCCGGACACCGGATAGTCGAGCTGCCCGTCCTGCTTGAGCAGCCGGTCGTATATTACCAGCGGGATTTCATAAGCGCCTTTGGGAAGGTTCAGCGCGTCTTCGAAATCGTCGCGAATCAAAAACAGCCCGGCCATGCCCGCGTAAATGTTCAGCCGGTTGATGCCCATGGTGTGGTCGTGATACCAGAGCGCGGCGGCTTCCTGGCGATTGGGATAAAAGTAAGTCCGGGTTTTGCCGGGAACGTACCAATCCTCGGGATATCCATCGCTTTCGGGCGGCGTCTTGGCCCCATGGATGTGGACCAGGCCGCGAACCTCGGGCGTATCGATTTCGGCGCCGTGCAGGCTGTGATCGATCGGCAGGAAATGTTTCGCCGGGAGCTCGTTGGGCCATTCGATCATTAGCCCTTGCCCGCTGTGGGTTTCAAACGTCGGACCAGGCGACGAGGAGCCGTAGCACCAGAGGCGAGTAGCCGGAAGATCGCGATGCAATTTGCACTCTACCTGCCGCATCGGCACACGGAAGTAGGGCACCTTCTCGGAGCTGTTGCCGCCTGGCGCGCTGCGCAGCCCAACGGCCCTCGCAATTTCCGGAATGGGCAGAGGATCTACAAATTTGGCGAGAGAGTTCGGATTCAGAGCCGGCGCCGCGGATGCAGCGCGATTGGCCAGTGCGGCCAGATAGGTGGCGTGTCGAACGAAGGTCCGGCGGGTCATTATTCTGAAGCTTAAATGAAAGACTGACCGCGCACCCGAACGTACCCGGCGCGCGGCCTATATTAAATTGGACTCCGAATCGCTACCTGGTGTCGGCGACCGGCCTCACTGGATGAAAATGCAGCGCCGCTTTGGGTGACGCGCTTTGCGCCGGATTCACCGGTTGACCGCTTCCTTCCGACAGGATGAATGACGCGGTGTTGGGAGCGGCATCGAAATTGAACATATTGTCCAAGGGACCGGCGATCGCGTCGAAGGAGCCCTGGATGCGCTCCCCATTCAGCCAGTTGTCTTCAACAAAACGGAGAATGGAGCTTTGATCGGTGATGGTGTGATCCACAAAGTTCGGCTTGGCATAGGGCGAGATCACCATCAGAGGAAGACGCGGGCCATATCCGCAGCGGCCCTGCGCGTGAGCGACGCTGATGGAAGCACCGGGAAGAGCCGCGTTGCCGTTTCCGCAGGTGCCGGTGCCGGTGATCATATCGGCACTGGTGGTGGATTGATTTACCAGCGGTGGCATCTGGTGGTCGTACCAGCCGTCGGAATCGTCATAGGCGATCACCACGGCCGTCGACGACCAGGAAGGCAGGTTCTGCAGGTAATTGATCACGTGCACGACGAACTGTTGTTCGTCGATCGGATCGGAATATCCGGCGTGTCCATCCTGAAATCCTGGCGCCTTCAGGAAGCTAACTGCCGGGAAGTTGTTGTTGTTCACCGCGGTGTAGAAATCGCTGATGTCGTATTGATGGTTCGCGGAATCGCTCGCCTGGCCGATCATGGCCGCCGAAGTGGGGCGTGCGTGAGTTGGGTTCGCAGTGGATTTGTAATATTGGAACGGCTGATGGTGGGGAATATAATCGGCCTTCTTCGAGTTGGTGATCAACGACGTGGTGCTGCGCGAGCAGCCTGTGGTCCCGTTGGGATTGGTGGCCGTAAGGTCGAAGCCGCCTTCGAAGAATCCCCAGCTCACGCCCGCGGCATTGAGAAGATCGCCGATGTTCTTTCCACTCATGCTGAAAGTTTCACCAGTAGTGGTGGAGCAGACGTCGCCGGCCGGATCGGCGTCGCTGATGTCGGTCATACCGCCGGAACCGTCCTCGATCAGTGCGCCTGTTCCATTGGTGTTGTTGATGGCCCCGTCCAGCTGTCCGGAGATCAGGTTCACAGCGCCATCGGTGGACGGGCCAAAGTTGGTGCCGTACGAATTGTCGCTCATGGCGTAATGCTGGGCGTAATTCCAGAAAGCGGTAACGGTGTTGCCGTCATAGTAGCCCATCACCAGGCCGGTGGTGGAAGCCTGCGGGATGTTGCTGGGGGGCGGCCCCGCGGTACCGGTGGCCATCGGGAACAGATCCACCAATCCGCTGTGATAAGCGATCTGTTCAGCGGTGTAGTCGTGATCCTGATCGGCGGTGGAGGCCTGCGAGCGATCCAGCCGGAAAGGCGCCGCTGCACCAGCTCCATTGGCTGAATTGGCCAGCGTCGCGCTGCCGTTCAGGATCGCCGGGCTAAAGCCGTTCACACTGGGTGTGTTGGGGTAAGCGTAGAACGCTGGTTCACCTTCCGAGTTCGCGGCGAACGGATACGTGCCGAAGTAGTGATCGAACGACACGTTCTCCTGGAAGATCACCACCAGGTGCTGGATCGGCGTGGCCGCGCCGGCGGTGGGTGCGGGTGTTTGCGCGCTGGCTGTTCCCAAACCAATCAGAGTCCCGGCTATCAACACTCCGCCGAGGAAAATGGACACACGTCTTCTCATAGTTTTCCTTTCCTGTTTTTACTGCTTAAAATCTTCCTCGACCTGCTTTGAGGTTGAACGACTGAGTATAAGCACCCAGTATGAATGTCGAATGAACGATTCGTGAAGGATTGGTAAAGAGACTGATGGCAGTTACAACCCCAGCCTTGCGCTGGCCGAGGAACTCGCGATATCCTGCCGTTGTCCGGAGGTCCCTTCATGAAGACATCGTCGGTCAGAGTTGTATCGTTTGCGTCGTTGGTGCTCGGCCTGGCGCTGGGCGCGCTGCCCATCCTGGCCCACCATTCTTTCTCCGCCGAATACGACGACACCAAACCGGTGAAATTCTCGGGCGTCGTCACCAAGGTGGAGTGGATGAATCCGCACATCTGGTTTTATGTCGACGAGACGAAAGCGGACGGCAAGGTGACGCATTGGGCCATCTCGGGCGGTGCACCCGGTCAGCTCATGCGCCGCGGCATAAGCAAGGATGTAATTCAGCCGGGCATGATGATCAACGTGGAAGGTTTTCGCGCGAAGGACGGCTCAGACAACGCCAATGGATCGAAGGTGACGTTCCCCGACGGGCACATGGTGTTCACTGCCAGCCAGGAACCGGATTCCAAAGGCGATGGTAAGAAATAGCGTGGAGGACCTATTATGAAGCGAACCTCAGCCGATCGGATTGGACGCCACGTCGCCTTTGGAGCGCTGCTGGCCGGGCTGGTTCTATCGCCCGCGCGTTTGCAGCCGCAGAACACGAAGATGGCCAGCGCCAAGGGAATGCCGCGCACTGCGGACGGCAAGCCGGATTTCAGCGGTGTGTATGAATGGCCGAAATCGAACGGCGGCGATCGCTGCCGGTGCTCCGCCACCGTCTTCGATCATAAGAAATTCGCGCCGTTCAAGCCTGGCGGCATGCCGTTCTTTGAGCCTCCCACCGGCGATCCGCGTCACGATGAGCCGCGCGAGTTTTGTATGCCGGCCGGTTTTCCGTCGGGGATGCTCTCGGCCAATGCCGTGCAGTTTGTGCAGAACAAGAATTACCTGGTGATCGTGCACGAGTTCCAGCGCATGACGCGCATCATTCCGCTGGATGGGCGTCCGCATCGCCAGGGGCTGGAGCCCATGTATTACGGCGATCCCGTAGGCCACTGGGAAGGCGACACGCTGGTGGTAGAGACTACGAATTTCAAGCGCTGGGGCCTGGACGATTATTACTACACCGACAAAAACCAGTACCGCATGCACAGCGATGCATTGCGCACTATCGAGCACATCCGCTGGCTGGATGACAAAACGCTTTCCTACCAGCTCACCATCGACGATCCGAAAGTTTTCACCGCGGCATGGACGCAGGATTTCACCATGGCTCTGCATCCCGATTGGGACGCGGCCGGGCTGTACGAATACGTTTGCGAAGAGAACAACCGCTGTCCGGGCGGAAAGTGCAAATCGGAATAAGTAATTGCGATAAGGAGCATTCATCATAATGAAGACCCGTAAGTTGGGAGGGTCAGGCCTCGAAGTCTCTCCCGTTTGCCTGGGCGGAAACGTCTTTGGCTGGACCGCGGATGAGCCGGTATCGTTCGCCATCCTGGACGAATTTGTAGGTGCGGGATTCAATTTCGTGGACACCGCGGACGTCTACTCGCGCTGGGTCCCCGGCCATAAAGGCGGCGAATCGGAGACCGTGCTCGGCAATTGGTTCAAGCGCAGCGGCAACCGGAAGAAGGTGATTCTGGCCACCAAGGTGGGCATTGAACTGGCGCCGGATAAGAAGGGACTCTCGAAAGCCTACATCCTCCGCGAAGTGGAGGACTCGCTGCAACGCTTGCAGACCGACTATATCGATCTGTACCAGTCGCACATCGACGATCAGAGCACCCCGCTGGAGGAAACACTCGGGGCCTATGAGCTCTTAATCAAACAAGGCAAGGTTCGCGCCATCGGTGCGTCGAACTATAGCGCGGAACGGTTGGCCGAGTCGTTCAAAGTAAGTGAGCAACACGGACTGCCGCGCTACGAGTGCTTGCAGCCTCACTACAATCTTTACGAGCGCGCCGGCTATGAAAAAGAGCTGGAGCCGATCTGCTTGAAAGAGAGCATCGGCGTGATTCCTTATTTCGCGCTGGCGAGCGGATTTCTGACGGGCAAGTACCGGTCGGAGAACGATCTCGCCAAAGGGCCGCGCGGTCAGATGGTGAAGAAGTATCTGGACGAGCGTGGATTCCGGATTCTGGCCGCGCTGGATGAAGTTGCGGCGAACCTGCACTCCACACCGGGCAAAGTTGCCATAGCTTGGCTGATCGCCCGGCCCAGCATCACCGCCCCCATCGCCAGTGCCACCAGCGTCCAGCAGCTGAAGGATCTGGTGGACGCCGCGAACCTCGAGTTGGATTCGGATTCGATCGAAACATTGAACGACGCCAGCGCCTATTGAGCCGCGCATGACGGCGCCCGAACTGCAATTCGCATTTGAAATTGAGGTTGAGGTTGGCGATCCGCTCGATTTCGGCCAAACGCAAGCCGGCCATCGCCGCGTTATCCCCATCGCCGGCGGCTTGGTTTCGGGGCCGAAGCTGCGCGGGCGCGTCGTACCCGGCGGCGCGGATTGGCAGATCTTGCGCCCGGACGGCACCGGCGATTTGGACGCGCGTTATACCATCCAGTCCGAGGGCGGCGCGCTCATCTATGTTGTAAATCGCGGGATTCGGCACGGACCGCCGGACGTGCTGGCGCGATTAAACCGGGGCGAGCGCGTTGATCCGGCATCGTATTATTTCCGCAGCGCGGCGAGTTTTGAAACCAGCGCGCCCGACCACGCCTGGCTTACTCGCGCGGTTATGGTGGGTTCCGGCGAACGATATCCCGACAAAGTGATAATTCGCTTCTGGGAATTGCTATGAGCGGCATTGCGCTCGTGACCGGAGCCGGCAGCGGTATTGGCCGCGCGGTGACTCTGGCGTTCCATTCAGCCGGATATTCCGTCGTGCTGGCAGGACGCCGCGCCGCCGAACTGGAGCGCACCGCAGCAATGGCGCAGCGTAGCGATGCGCCGATGCTGGTAGTTCCCACCGATGTTTCCCAGCCGGACGCGGTAGCGGCATTGTTCGATCGAACGAAAGAAACCTTCGGACGGCTCGACGTTCTTTTCAACAACGCGGGCACCAGCGCACCCGGCCTACCGATGGAGGATCTTACCTTCGAGCAATGGAACGCCGTGGTCGCGGTGAATCTGACCGGTGCTTTTCTGTGCGCCCAGCATGCCATCCGGCTAATGAAATCCCAGCAGCCGCGCGGCGGACGCATCATTAATAACGGATCCATTTCCGCGCACGCGCCCCGGCCCAATTCCGCGCCCTACACCGCCACCAAGCACGCCATCACTGGCCTGACGAAAAGCATTTCGCTCGATGGCCGAAAATACGACATCGCCTGCGGACAGATCGATATCGGCAACGCGGCCACCGAGATGACCGAACGAATGACCGCCGGCGTCCTGCAAGCCGACGGTACAAAAGCCTCCGAGCCGCGCATGGATGTGAAACTAGTGGCCGACGCCGTCCTTTATGTGGCGACCCTGCCGCTGGAGGCGAACGTCCAATTCATGACGGTGATGGCGACGAAGATGCCGTTCGTGGGACGCGGGTGAAAGGCCCGGCAAACGACGAACGCGCCTCTAATGATCCAATAAAAACGCTCGACGAAGGGCTTCAGCCAGCGCCGCCTGGTCTGTTCCAGTGAGGTCGCCGAGGCGCCTCATCATCTGATCCTTCGGCAGCACTGCGAGTTTGTGAACTCGGATTGTAGACGCCACGTTGAGGCCTGCCTCCCGCCATTCGCGCTGGGGAACGTCGAATTCTGTGCGTCGCTGCTGAGAGGTGACGGATGCCGCGACGAAAGTCATCGTCGCCAGCGTCCAGTAAGACAACCGCCGGCCGCACTTTGCCGCCGGGCGCTTGGTGAAAGTCGATCCGGATCAGGACAACCTCACCCCGCCGGAGGCTCATGGATCAACAGTTCGTAAACCGAGTCGTCGGGAGCATAGGCAGATTCGAAGTGGCGTAGCCCGGCCTCCTGCCACGCACGTTCTTCCTCAGAGCAACCCCAGGTCAGCAGAACCGCGACTTTCTCTCCAGCAGGAATCTGCGATGCGATCTCCCGGGGGGGCCTCAATCTTCCCGTCGCGTCTCATCTCGCCGCGAAAATCAGCAGTTTCCATGCGCTTCGTGCTCCAGAACCATCATCTCATGTTGGGGGGAACGCGCAAACTATCACGACCGGCACCGCGCTAGTGACATATCATATATCAAAATTCGTGCGCGCGAAGTTGATGTCTCCTTCGCCGGAATCGCCTTCAAAGAGCACGTATTTTCACCCGAAAAGTCAACGGAATCTGAGAGATCAGTAACTTGACACCGCCGTTCGCCGCCTGTCATACTGCCTTTGCAATGAGCGCACAAGCGGTAACGGGTACAGCTACGTCCGTGTCGGATGCGGCCTGGAAAGCAATCGAAGGCGGATATGATTTACAGGTTCACGTCGCACCCGACGTGATCGAGCGGCGCATTGACGATATCGATCTGGCGCACGAATTTTTGAAGCACGGCCTCAAGGGATTCGTTCTCAAATCGCACTACTTCCCTACCGCCGAGCGCGCCAAGGTGGTCACCAAAGCCGTCCCCGGCATACAGGCTTTTGGCGCCATCACATTGAATCACGCCGTCGGTGGATTGAATCCGGTGGCCGTCGAACTATCCGGCCGTTCCGGCGCCAAAATAGTCTGGATGCCCACCGTGGATGCGGCCAATGAAACCGCTGGCCGCGTGGATGGTCCCAACACCAAGCTCCCGTTCTGGGCGAAGATCCAGCGCGAGCTGGCCGCCACCGGAATCGCGCCGCCGCCGCTGACCGTGTTGGATGACAAAGGCAATTTGAATGCAGCCGCGCGCAGCTGCCTGGAATTGATCGGCAGCCACAACATGATCATGGCCACCGGGCATCTGGGCCGCAAAGAAATCTTCGCGCTGGTGCGCGGCGCGCGTGAAATGAAGCTCAAGCGCGTGCTGGTGACCCATGCCGAATTCCCATCCCAAAATTTGACGGCCGACGAGCAGGCCGAACTGGCCAGCGAAGGCGCACTCATCGAGCATTGCTTCACCACCATGCACACCCGCAAAGCTCCCTGGGAAGAAGTGATGGTGAGCATCCGCAAGGCGGGCCCGGAGCATTGCGTTCTCTCCACCGATCTGGGCCAGACCATCAATCCGCCGGTGTCCGACGGCTTCGCGATGTTCGCTCAAACGCTCATGGACGGCGGTTTCTCGGCCACCGATATCAAGCGCATGGCAGTGACAAATCCGAGCGCGCTGGTGAACTAAGGGATGCCCGCGGCAGCCACCGTTGCCAAAGCCGGCGAGCAGCGCCGCGCCGAGGAAGAACAAACCCGCGAACGCCTGGCGATCCGGGTGTCGACTTCCATAGTCTCCGCGCTAAGCTGAAGGAGCTGGGCATCGAGTATTCTGAAGAAATCAAGGAAGTATCCGCAGCAGAGCGGAGTCCGTTGTAAGGGGGTAACACCATGGGAGAGATCGTATTCGCAGCGGCCACGGTTCACGCGCCGCAGCTATTCACCTATCCGCCGAGCGAGGACAAGGCGCAGTTGGACGCCGACATAGCCGCCATGCGCGTGCTGGGCAAGAACCTGGATGAGATCAAGCCCGACGCGATCGTCGTCATCGGCAGCGATCACCTGGAAACGTTCTTCCTCTCCGCCGTTCCCACCTTCGCGATTGTGGGCGGCGAGAAATCGAAAGCCGCTTTCGCCCGCAAGAGCTACGCGCTCCCGATTCACGGCTTCGCCGAAGAGTTGGTGAACGACCTGGTGACCGACGGCTTCGATTTGACTTACTCGCAGGATGCCGAGCTGGGCCACGCGTTCGCCGCCGTATATGAGTGGGTGATCGAAGGCCGCTCCATTCCAGTGGTTCCGATCTTCGTCAATACGTACCTGCCTCCGCTGCCCACCGCCCGCCGCTGTGCGCAGTTGGGCGCCGCTGTCCGCGATGCCATCCTGCGGTCGCCATACCGGATCGCGATCGTCGCCAGCGGCGGTATGTCGCATTATCCCGGCGCGTGGAAATATCCCCACCGGCCTTCGATTTCGATTGGTGGGCCATCGCCCACATGGAGCGCGGCAACAACAGCGCGCTGCTCGAGCTCAACAACGAACAACTGGACGAAGTGGGCAACACCGAGATGCTGCCCTGGATGATTCTCTTCGGCGCCATCGGCCAGCAGCCGGGCGAGCTGATCACCTATCAGCCCACCTGGCATCACGGCCATGCGGTGATGCGCTTCATCCCCAATAAAAAGGGTGTTCCCACCACACCCGAACCCGCGCCCAAGTTCAACTTCGGAAGCGCGGAAGGCTATCAGTTCTACCGGCATCCCGATCCGTCGGTGTATCCGCTCAATAAACTTTTGTACGATCTGCGCTTCAGTTCGCCGTTGCGCCGCCGCCTGTTTGAAGATACGCCGGCTCTCGCGGCCGAGTACGGCCTCAACGAAAAGCAGGCGCAGGTGCTCGAAACCATGAAGGACGAAAGCATCGACGCGGTGCGATCGCTCAAGCCGCATCCCCTCGTCGAAGCGGGCGCACATCCCCTCGGCATGTGGATGTCGCTCATCACGGTGCAGGCCGAACAGCGCCGCATGCGAGCCGAACAAGCGCAGGCGCAAGCCGTGAAGTAGAGCCGCCGCGATGTCGCCTGGCCTCAAAATCGGATTCGTCGGCTTCGGCGAAGCGGCCTATCACATTGCGAAGGGTCTCAGGCAGCCGGGCATCGCGTCCATCACAGCGTTCGACATCCACACCCACACACCCGGCCTCGGGCAGAAAATCCAGCAGCGCGCCCGGGAAACGGAAACTCGTTTGGTGGAATCGAACGGAGAGCTCGCGCAAGCCTGCGACATCATGCTGTCGGCGGTGACGGCCAATCAGGCCGCCAATGCCGCCGGTCAAAACGCGCCTCACTTGACCCCGGATCATATCTACGCCGACTTGAATTCGGTTTCGCCGGGCTTGAAGCAATCCATCGCGCGCATGATTGAAACTTCGGGCGCACGCTTCGCCGAAATCGCGATGATGGCGCCCGTCCCACCCTACGGCCACAAGGTTCCGATGCTGGCCGGCGGCAACGGTGCGCAGGCTTTTGTCGACCGGCTGGCGCCGTTTGGAATCTCGGCCGAAATCGTCTCGCGCGAAGTAGGCACGGCAGCCGCAACCAAGATGTTCCGCAGCATCATCGTCAAGGGCCTGGAAGCGCTGCTCACCGAGTGTGTGCTCGGCGCCAGCCGATACCACGCCGATGAACGCGTCTTCGCCTCGCTCGCCGAAAGCTTCCCCGGCATCCAGTGGAAACAACTGGCCGACTACATGGTTGGCCGCGTGGTAGTGCACGGCGAACGCCGCGCGCGCGAAATGGAAGAGGTCGCCGCCACGCTGCGCGAAATCGATATCGAGCCCATCATGGCCGAAGCCATCGTGCGCCGCATGGATTGGAGCGTTGAGGCGGGATTGAAACAGCTTTTCGGAGGAGAAGCGCCCCAGAGCTATCGCGATGTGGTGGACGCAACCACCAAAAAACCGGTGGGAGCAGACTAAGGCTGCCGCGCTTCCTTCTCTTCGTCGCCGCTTTCTCCGCATGCGCGGGCCTTTGCCTCGCCGTCGATCTGAAACCCGAAACGGTGGATGCCTTCGATCGCTATATTGCGGGCACCGAGGCCATGATGCAGCCGCGCTGGAGCGGCGAGCATTTCCTGTGGTTTGATGATTCGCCCGAGATCCGCCTGCGCCTGCTGGCCGGCGCCGTAGTGGCCCAGCCCATCGAAGGCAATGGCGTTGTCACTCTCCCCGGCGGCCTCATTCAGGACTGGATCGGAGCCGTCTTTGTTCCCAACACCACGCTCAAAGAGACGCTCAGCGTTGTTCAGGACTATCCGCAACACACCGAGATCTACAAGCCCGACGTCACCGAAGTAAAAGTTCTCTCTCATACCGGCAACAACTTTACGGTTCGAACCCGCGTTGTGAAATCGAAGTTTTTCATCTCCGACGTGCTCGATATCGACAATCAGATCCACTTCGTCCCGCTCGATTCCAAGCGAGTCTACAGCCGTTCGACAAGCCACCGCGTCGTCGAGGTCAGCAATGCCGGAAAGAAGAATGAACACGAGCTGCCCGTTGGCCACGATCGCGGGCTGATGTGGCGCATCAATGGCTATTGGTTTTTCGACGAAAGCGACGGCGGAGTCTTCATCACCTGCGAATCCATCACGCTGACGCGCGAAATTCCTTTCTTGATGGCCAAGCTGCTGAGCCCCATCGTGCATGAACTTCCAGCCGAAGCGTTGAAAACCAGTTTGGAGCAGACGCGAAACGCCATCGAACATCAGCCGCGGCTAACCGCTCCCTAAACTGACAGGTTGCTGAAAAAAAGCAGCCATGTTGTTGATATACTGTGTAGCGCGGGCGCATAGCCCAAATGCCGCCTAGTTTTCGATGAGGTCGGTAAGATATTGAAATCATTGTGGCGCACGCACTCCTGCGTCCAGCGTCGGCACTCGTGCCGACGTCCAACTTCAATATGAAATGTTTTGTCGCCGCAACAAGAAAAGCTTTTTTCAGCAAGCTGCTAAAGCTGGCCGCTCGGCCGCTTCAGGCTTCCGCCGGCGAAGCTTGAGATTCGCCTTTGATCTCGGGTGCGACCGGAAGCTCGATGGAAAAATGCTTGCGCGAATAGGTCTTCCCTTGCATCTTGCGAGCGCGGAAATAGGGCTCCAGACGCTCCAACGCCCGTTGCATGCTCGTAATCACGTGGTCCCGCATGGCTGCGGCCGCTGCATCGCGATCCATCCCTACCAGCACTTCCATCAGGTCTTGATGGCGCCGCGACGTGGTCCCGTTGAATGCCCTTCCTACGCACAGCCAGGTCGACGAGAGCGCGCGCGTTCTTTCGATGGCGTCGCACAGCGCCGGGCAGCGCGTGCATTCCGAGATGCGGCGGTGCAGTTTTTCGTGCAGATTCAGGTAATAAAAGCGATTAGTCTCCGGCTGCGACCGCATGGCATCCACGCGCACGCCCAATTTAAGCAGCTCAGAACGTTCCTCCGGTGTCGCCATCTCGGTGAACAGCCGCGCCGCCTCCACCTCCAACGCTTCGCGCACCAGATAGTGCCCGCGCACGTCTTCCCGGCTGGGAATGCGCACGCGTGTTCCCGCGCGAGGCCGGCTCTCCAGCAGGCCTTCAAATTCCAAACGAAGAAATGCTTCAGAAACAGGCAGAAAACTCATGCCGAGTTCAGCCGCGATTTTGCGCCGGGAGATTACCTGGCCAATGGCCACTTCGCCCCGCAAAATTCGCTCCCGAATAATGACGTAGGCTTCACCCGCTAAATCTGAGGCACCGGAAGAGCGGTCTTTCATAAGTCCCCAATATTCAAGTCCGCAAGTTAATAAATCTTCCCCATGCTATCACAGGTGCATGCAAGGCACAGCGCAACCCGGCCCGGGCGTAATCCGTATATCAAATCCGCTGATTGGCTGACCCCAAAATGTATTTGTTTGCTGGCAGCGTCCCGGACCTGGCGCGATGACCAAGCCAGGCAGCCATGACCGTATCGCCGGCGAATGCATGCAATTTGAACACCCCGTGTGGCCTCACAACCCGGTAGACGCAAGCAGGGCGCCGTCCGGTACACTAACAGGTTGGTGAAAAAGCCCAGCAGACTGAAGTCCGCCTTGCGCGGGACACCTATTTTGTTGATGGCCCGTGTAGCGTAGGCGCCCACGCCTGCGGTTCGCGAATGTAAAAGGCTTTTTCAGCAACCTAAGCGGGAATCGTCATGAAAAACAAACGCAGCCGCGAATGGTTTCAAGCCCCCGAATATTATGGCTTTGGACGCCGGGCCTGGCTTCGCTCGGAAGGCTTTCCAGCCGACGTGTTCGACGGCAAGCCCGTGATCGGCATCTGCAACTCCTGGAGCGAGCTCAACAATTGCAACGCGCATCTGCGCGACGTGGCCACGGCCGTCAAGCGCGGAGTGTGGGCGGCCGGGGGTGTTCCCCTTGAATTTCCCACCATCTCACTCGGCGAAATGTTCATGCGGCCCACTACGATGATGTATCGCAACCTCATGGCCATGGACGTGGAGGAATCCATCCGCGCCAATCCCCTGGATGCCGTGGTTCTGCTCTGTGGATGCGACAAAACCACGCCCGCGCAACTGATGGGCGCGGCCAGCGCCGATATCCCCGCTATCGTTGTGCCTGGGGGCCCCATGCTGGCCGGCCAATGGCGCGGTCAGCGGCTCGGCTCCGGCACCGACGGCAAGAAGCTATTCGATCAGTTCCGCACCGGACGCATTACCGAAGAGGAATGGTGCGAGATCGAAGGATGCATCGCCCGCACCGCCGGCCACTGTACGGTGATGGGCACCGCGTCCACTATGACCAGTTTGGCCGAAGCGCTCGGCATGACTTTGCCCGGTTGCGCCAACATTCCAGCCCCCGATTCGCGGCGGATGGCAATCGCGGAACTGAGCGGACGCGCCGTGGTCGGGATGATCGAGCCCGGCCTGAAGCCT
This sequence comes from Bryobacterales bacterium, assembly GCA_963713415.1. GTDB lineage: Bacteria > Acidobacteriota > Terriglobia > Bryobacterales > Bryobacteraceae > Palsa-89. Next base: position 192,683 of record CAVQLV010000007.1, read on the forward strand.
TCCCGCATCCTTACGCGCGCGGCATTCGAGAACGCCATTACCGTCCTGATGGCGTTGGGCGGGTCCACCAACGCTGTGATTCACCTGATCGCCATCGCGGGACGTCTGGGCATCCGCCTGGCACTCGAAGATTTCGACCGGATCTCGCGCCGCACGGCTTGCATCGTGGATGTCATGCCATCAGGCCGTTTTCTGATGGAAGATTTATTTCACGCCGGCGGAGTTCCCGCTGTCATGAACCGGATTCAAGATCTGCTGCACGGCGATTGCGAAACGGTCAACGGCAGGAGCATCGCCGAAAACATCAGCGGCGCGCTTCCGTTGAACGGCGACGTCATCCGCCCGCGCGATCGCCCGCTGTATCCCGAAGGCGGCATCGCCGTATTGCGCGGAAATCTTGCACCCAACGGAGCCGTGATCAAGCAGAGCGCCGCTTCCCCGGATTTGTTGCAGCATCGCGGGCGGGCTTATGTTTTTGAAACTCGCGCCGAAATGCTCGCGGAAGTAGAACGCGATGATTTGCCGGTCGATCGCGACAGTATCCTCGTGATGCGCAACTGCGGACCCAAAGGGGCGCCGGGGTTTCCCGAATGGGGCCATATCCCGATGCCGCGTAAATTACTCAACGAAGGCGTCGCCGACATAGTCCGAATCTCGGACGCGCGCATGAGCGGCACATCGTACGGTACGGTGGTCCTCCACGTGACTCCCGAATCGGCCATTGGCGGCCCGCTGGCGTTGGTCGAGACTGGCGATGAAATCCTGCTCGATGTTCCCGGACGCAAACTCGAATTGCTGGTCGCGGCCGAAGAACTGGATCGCCGCGCGCGGCTTTTTAAACCGCCGCCCCGCCATTACGATCGCGGCTACGGGCGCCTGTTCCTCGACCATGTTACCCAAGCGGATCTCGGCTGCGATTTCGATTTTCTCAGCCCTGACTATCGCTGACCCACCGGCCCGCTGGTCCTACTTACCGTAAGGAATCATAGCGACGATCGCGCCTTTGTTTTTTGTGACCAGATAATCGTCGTATTTGCTCCTCTGGTGCTTCCCGTGATTGGTCCGAACGGACGGCGATTGTGAGTACAGGGCCAGCCGCTGCGAGGCCGACAAATGCGCTTCTCGCGCCGGCTGTTGCTGTATTTGCGTGTCCTGCGCCAGTAACATGCCACCCGTAAATAGAAGACCGATCATAAATATTTTCATATTGCTTCTCCCGCCCGGATTACCGCATTTTTTCTGCCACGCTTCAAGTGGAAGAGAATCAGGAGCCCGGGGAAATGTTTGAACCCAGGCCGCCTGATCCCGGAAAAAATGACCGGATGTACCTTTCCTGTAACCACGGCAGCAATGGCCTCCCCAGCAAGCCGGCGATCGATGTAAGCTGATAGAGCTAGGTTTGCAAGCCGTAGCGTTTCACTCTGATGCCTAACACGAAAACTTTGGTTCACGCCGTTACAGCGGCGCTCATTTTCGCCGCCATCCCAACCGCACTTTTAGCCCAATGGCCGCCTTACCCGACGCCTAACGTTCCCAAACTCGCCGACGGCAAGCCCAATATGGACGGCCCCACGCCGCGTACCGCCGACGGCAAACCGGATCTATCCGGCATCTGGCAATTTGACGGAAATCGCGGGTTGCGTCCTCCGGGCGGCCCCGGTGCAGCCGCCCGGCCAGGTGGCCCACCGCCCGCTGGGGGACCGCCGCCAGCCGGTGGACCGCCGCCAGCCGGAGGAACCGGCCTGGGTCCGCGGCCGCGTGGTCCCAACCAGTTTTTCGATATCGGATCTACGCTGAAAGATGGCCTCCCGTTCACCCCTTGGGCCGCCGCCATACGAGAACAACGCAAGTCAAATAACAACAAGGACAATCCCGATGCGCACTGCCTGCCGCTGGGCCTGATGCAGTTGCACACGCATCCGCAGCCCAGAAAAATCATCCAGACATCCAAGTTGATCGTTATCCTGTACGAAGCCCAGGCCGGCATCCGGCAAGTCTTTATGGATGGCCGCTCGCTGCCCAACAACGATCCTGAGCCGTGGTGGTATGGTTACTCGATCGGCCATTGGGACGGCGATACGCTGGTGGTGGAAACTACCGGCTTCCGCGATGACGTATGGCTGGACGTGGAAGGCAGCCCGCTCACGAACACCGGAAAAATGACCGAACGTTTCACCCGCGTCAACTTTGGGCATCTCGAAATTCAGGTCACGGTGGAAGATCCGAAAGCGTACACCCACCCCTGGACTATCACCATCAAACAGCACCTGCTGCTCGACACCAATCTGATCGAGTTCATTTGCAACGAAAACGAAAAGTCCGACGCCCATCTGGTGGGCAAGGAATAACTGCCTGACGGCCCTCTATGCGCGATGAAGAGCGGAAGGCGGTTGCGCTCGAATACCTGAAGGCGCTGGATGCCGGCGGCGTGACTTCTTCCGGTGGATCCATCTTCGATCTGTTCGCGCCCGATGCCCAGGTTTACTTTCCCAAGTGGGGCGTCGCGAAAGGCAAGGAGCAGATCGAAAAGCTGTTTGGCGACCTGGGCGGCAAGCTCAAATCGATTGCTCACCACTATCCGGAATTGAACTGGATCTTCTCGGGCGGCGACACCATCGTGTGCGAGGGCACCAGCCACGGCGAACACGTGGATGGTCCGTGGCGCGCGGGCGATCCCGACTGGGGCGCGGGCCGCTGGTGCGATGTGTTCGAGATTCGCGGCGGGCTGATCCAGCGCTGCTTCATTTATCTGGACCCGGATTATGCGAGCAAAGATACCGATCGCTATCCGTGGATCAAGAAGTAGCTCCGGCAGCCGCGAAATAAACGCAATCGGGATGATGAAACACCAGCGCGCTCACGCTCGCTTCCGGTTCCATCATCATGCCTTCGGTTAGCCCCACGCCGATCTCTTCAGGCCGCAGCAGTTTCCACAAACCCTGCTGATCGTCCAGATTTGGGCACGCCGGATAACCGAAGCTGTAGCGCTTGCCGTGATATTTGGAAGTAAACCGATCGTGCATAGTTGTTTTCTCCGGATCACCGAATCCCCAATCTTCGCGGATACGGCGGTGCAGCCACTCCGCGCACGCCTCGGCGGTTTCTAACGCCAGCGCCTGGATGCCGTGGGCCTTGAAGAAATCGCCCGCCAGCTTCCATTGCTCGGACCGTTCGCGGATCCCGACCCCGGCGGTGACAACGAACAGCGCCAGATGATCGCGCTGGCCCTCAGCCGGATCGAGAATATAGTCGCTCAGACAGAGCGCGTCGTTTTTGCAGCTTGAGTTGTCGCTTTGGCCTGCGCCGGCCTGGCGTCCAAAGCGAAAACTGTGCAAAGGCGTCGCTTCGCCGGCCGCGAACAAATGGATCGCATTCCCATCGCGTTCCGCTTCAAAAAACTGCCAAACCGCGCGGACTTTCATGAACTGCGCGGCTTCCTGCTTCAATTCTTCCACTTGATCGTAAAGGCTCAACGCCTTCGTATCGCGTTCTTGTAAACCCGTTTCGAAATCCCCCTTGTAGCCCAAGTGCCGTCCGTAGAGCATGTACGGATTGATGTAACCCCATATTTCGGCGAGATTCGGCACCGAGCGGACTTTGCGGTCGAGATACGGCGCGGGTGGAATCGCGAGACCGGCGCGAACCTTGGCGCTCCGCTGCGTGCTGACGTTCCGAACAACGTCTTCCGCAACCGCGCTTTCCACCAGAGATTCGCCCGCCTCGATCTGCCCCAGCACCGCGTCACGCTCCGCCGGATCCATAATCTGGTTCAGCCACTTCAAACCAGCCATGGCGTCCTTGGCGTAATAGGCCGCTTCGCCATACGCGTTTGCGATTTTGGTGCGCGTAAATTTCTCCGATAGCGCCGCGCCGCCCACCAGCAGCGGCACGTGAATTCCAGCGGCCTTGAAATCGCTGGCGGTAGCCACCATCTGCTGGGTGCTTTTCACCAAAAGTCCGGAAAGCCCGATAGCGTCGGGCTGGTGCTCAAAATACGCCTGGATCAGCGCTTCGGGAGAAACTTTGATGCCGAGGTTGATCACTTCATATCCGTTGTTGGCGAGAATGATCTCGACCAGATTTTTGCCGATATCATGCACGTCGCCCTTCACGGTGGCGAGAATGATCCGCCCGCGCGCCGAGCCTGCGCTCTTCTCCCCGCGCTTCTCGATGAAACCTTCTAGATAATCCACCGCGGCCTTCATGGCCTCCGCCGATTGCAACACCTCCGCCACGATCAGCTCGTTGTTATTGAACAGCCGCCCCACTTCGCTCATGCCCGCCATCAGCGGTCCGTTGATAATGTCGAGCGGCGCAGCGCCTTCGTCCAGCTTCCCGTCCAGTGCCGCGATCAGGCCATCTTTGCTTCCTTCGATGATGAAGTTGGCCAGCCGCTGATCGAGCGGAAGATCCCGCGCCAGTTCCTTGGACCGCCCCGTGGCCTGCCGGAAGTGGCTGGTGACGCGCGCGATATGGAATTGATTGATAGCCGCGCGTTGTTCCGGACTTTGATCGCGGCAATCCGCCGGGGCGTTGCGCAGGCATTCGTCCGCCTCCGCATCGGAAGGCGGCGCATTGAAAAGCAAATTTTCCGCCAGCCGCCGCTCTTCCTCGGGAATCGATGCGAAGCGCTCCAGCTTCTCCGCGTTAACAATCGCCAGGTCCAGGCCGGCCCTGGTGCAGTGATACAGAAAAACCGAGTTCACCACCTCGCGCGCAGCGGCCGGCAGCCCGAAAGAGACATTCGATATGCCCAGCACGGTCTTGGCGTGAGGCAGCGATGCCTTCACCAGCCGGATCGCCTCCACGGTCTCCACCGCCCCGCCGGCATAGCTGGCATCGCCCGTGGCGCACGGAAAAACCAGAGGATCCAGGATGATGTCCTCCGGCGCAATTCCGTACTTTTCGGTCAGCAGCCGGTACGATCGCCGGGCGATCTCCAGTTTTCGCTCGCGCGTGAACGCCTGCGCCCGCAGTTTGTCTTCGTCAATGCAGCCCACCACCAGCGCCGCGCCGTAGCGCTTGGCAAGAGGACATACGCGCTCGAATCGCTCTTCGCCATCCTCCAGGTTGATGGAGTTGATGATGCTCTTGCCCTGGCAGTAGGTGAGCGCCAGCTCGATCGCCTTCGGATCGGTGCTATCGATCATGATCGGCGCCCGCACCTTGCGGACGAGCTCGGCATAGAACATCTCGATATCGCGCATCTCCTCGCGATCCGCGCTCTGCAGGCACACATCGGTGATGTGCGCGCCGTTCTTCATCTGGCGCCGCCCGATCTCGGTGGCTTCTTCCCAGTTTTCAGCTGCCACCAACTGCTTGAACAGCCGCGACCCGATCATATTGGTGCGCTCGCCCACGATCAGCGGACGGTTGCTCTCGTCGGCCTCCACCAGTTCCACGCCCGAATAATAGGAACGGTGCGAGCGCGCCGGCAATGCGCGCGGCCGCTTGCCCTCCGCCATCTGCGCGATGGCCCGGATGTGCGCTTCGGTGGTGCCGCAGCACCCGCCCACCATATTGATCCAGCCGTGATCGACAAAACGCTCCAGCTGCCGGGCTAAAGATTCGGGCGTTTCGAGGTACCGGCCCTCTTCGTCCGGCAATCCGGCATTGGGATAACAGGAAACCGGAAACCGCGACATCTGGCTCAGCGCGCGCAGGTGATCCGTCATGAACTCGGGACCGGTGGCGCAGTTGAGACCGATGGACAGCAGATCGGCATGGCACACGGACGCATAAAATGCCTCCGCGGTTTGCCCGGCGAGCATGGTGCCGGTAGCCTCGATGGTGCACGAAATCATGATCGGAATGGAGCAGCCCAGCTCTTCCCGCACACGCCCGATGGCCACCAGCCCGGCCTTGACATTGCGCGTATCCTGGCAGGTTTCAAGCAACAGAAGATCCACGCCGCCTTCCATCAGCGCCTTAGCCTGTTCGTAAAAGTTGTCCACCAATTGCGGAAACATCACCCCGCCGGTGACAGAGATCGCCTTCGTGGTGGGACCCATGGCTCCGGCGACGAAACGCGGCTTGGCCGTGGTGGAGAATTCATCGGCAGCCTGGCGCGCCAGCCGCGCCGCTGCAATGTTCAAAGCGCATGCGTCGTTTTCCAGGCCATACTCCGCCAATACGATCCTGGCTCCGCCAAAGGAATTGGTTTCGAGAATATCTACGCCGGCGGCCAAATACGCTCGATGAATCGCAAGCACCACGTCGGGCCGGGTGCGCACCAGATTCTCATTGCAGCCTTCAAGCGAAGCGCCGCCGAAATCAGCCAGGGAAAGACACTGCTGCTGCAGCATGGTGCCCATGGCGCCATCCAGGATCAGGACGCGCTCGCTTGAAAGCTCCTCGATCGCGCGCCCGGCATCCATCCGCTCAGCCATGCGACAACTCCTTAACGCGGCCCGATGGCATCCGCCACCTCGATCGCCAGTTCATAGCGGCCAAACGGCGCGCTCAACTGCACGCCTTGCACCATGGGACGCACCCGTTGCACCATTTCCCGTGCGATCTCAACGCCTTCCTGCCGTGCCTTCTCGGGAGTATCGGCCATTCGCATGCGCTCCATAAACCCGGCCGGCACGCGGACGCGCAGCTCGTTCACCATGAACTCGGCATTGCGGAAACTGGAGAGCGGCCAGATCCCGCAGATCACCGGGATCTTTACATGTTCGATGCGCCTCAAAAATTGCTCCAGAAGATCCAGATCGAAAACCGGCTGCGTAATCACGTATTCGGCGCCGGCCTGGACTTTCCACTCGAATCGTCGCATCTCCTCGTCCAGGTTGAGCGCGCCCGGATCGGCTCCCACGCCGATCACCAGCGCCGTTTGCGACCCAAGCGCGTTGCCGCCGATGTCCAGCCCGCGGTTCAAATTCCTGACGATGTTCACCAAGCCGATGGAATCGATGTCGAACACCGCGGTGGCCTCCGGATAGATGCCCATGCGCGGTGGATCGCCGGTGATACAAAGCAGGTTGCGGACGCCCGGCCATATGCGCGCCCAGCAGCTCGGATTGAATTCCCAGGATGTTCCGGTCGCGGCAGCAAAAATGATTGACCGCTTCGATGCCGGCTTGCTGCTGGAACAGCTGGCAGGTCACCTGGGCGCTGACGCGCGCGCTGGCCCGCGGACCGTCCGGGACGTTGATGCAATCGATGCCGTGTTCTGCGCAAAGTTTCGCGCCGGCGATTTCACGCGATGCATCCAGTCCGCGCGGCGGCAGAATTTCCACCATCGCCACGAATTTTCCGGCCGCAAGCTTCGCGCCCAGCTTGGATTTTTCAGCCAAGGGAACGCCAGGAAGCACTTGCGTTTTCGGCGCGCTCGCATCCGCACACCTGGGCCCGCACACTCTCGCGCGGCTGCAGCGAGCGGCTTTCGGATCGAATCAGTTTAATGTGCTCCGGAGTGGTGCCGCAGCAGCCGCCGATGATCGTCACTCCCGCCCACAGCATGCGCCGCGCGTACTGGGCCATGTACTCGGGCGAGCAAAGATAAATGTTGCGGCCTTCCACGCGCGCCGGAATGCCCGCGTTAGGCATGGCGCTCAGAGGCTTAGCCGAATGCTGCGCCAGCTCTTCGATGACTTCGAGCATGGTCTTGGGCCCCACCGAGCAGTTCACGCCCAATACATCGGCCGGCCACGCCTCCATCTCGCGCGCGAATGCCTCCACCGCCGCGCCGCCGGATAGACGGCCAAAATCGTCCACAGCCACCTGCGCCACGATCACCGGATCCGGACCCGCCGCCTCGCGCGCCGCAAAGACTGCCTCGCGCAATTCGTTCAGATCGCCGAAGGTTTCGAGCACCAGCAGATCGGCGCCCGCTGAGATCAGGGCCTCGGCTTGTTCGCGAAAGATGGCGCGAGCTTCGGCAAACGAAGTCGGACCCAGCGGCTCCAAGTGCACACCCAAGGGACCGATCGCGCCCGCTACAAACGCCCCGCCGCGCGCCGCTTCGCGAGCCAGCCGGACGCCGGCCGCGTTGATGTCCTCCAGCTTTTCCGCGAACCCAAACCCGGCCAGCCGCGCGCGATTGGCCCCATAGGTGTTGGTTTCCAGAATCTGGGCTCCCGCCTCGGCATAGTCGCGATGAACTTGCCGCACCAGATCGGGAGACGAAAGGTTCAGTTCATCGAAGCAGCGGTTGATGAACACGCCGCGGGAGTACAGCACGGTCCCCATGGCGCCATCCGCCACCAGGATTCCCCGGGAAAGCTGCTCCCGGAATTCAAGGGATCGAGTGCTGGCCGCCGTGTCCATGTGTTCCGCTCATTGTCATGTAGGCGCCGATGCGCCGGTCGCTGGTAGTGGTATGGTACTTGAGCCAGTCGCCGAGAAACCGCAGGATTTCGCCAGGCGGGATCGTTTCCAAGTCCGACCGATCCTGCATCCTGCGCACCTTCGAGCACAATTCAGCATGCTCGATCTGGTGCTGCCGATAGTCCGGATACCCGATTCGCTCCATCAGACGCTCTTCAGGCGCGAAGTGATGGATCGTATATTTGACCAGCCGCGAGAGAAGGTCTTCCAAAATCGCCTCGCCTTTCCCTTCCAGCGTAGCTTGATGCATCTCCTCGGCCATTCGAAACAGTCCCTGATGCTCCTGGTCGATCTGCGGGACACCCACCGCGTAGTCGGGGGTCCACTGGAACATCTTCGTTACAACCGGCTCATTCATCCCGATCCACCTTTCTTCAAACGCGAATCACTTTTGATCAAAACAACTCGACGTTGCCCCCCAGGTCTCCTTCTGCGGAAATGGCTTGCGGCGGCCCGTCCGGTGCCGAGGGGAGCGTCGCCCCCGAGATCACCGCATGATGAACGTCGCGTTCCCTTTGCATGGTATAGGTCTTGGCTAAATGCTCCAACGCTTGCGCCCGATCCACACCGCCGCCTCCGGTCCCCGCTTGCGCCCCCAGCTGTTCCAGTTCGCCCAAAACTCGCCCGACAGTTTCGGCAAACATCGCCCCCGCCGAGAAGCCGCCGCGCACCGCGCCGATATCCCCGGCCAGCCGGGCGCCCAAAGCCACGATGTCGTTCACCCGGTCAAAGCTGCTCGCGCTCGAGCGGTGCAACTCCTCCACCGCCCGCCGCATCTCGTCAATCAGTTGATCGGTCACCGGCTGCGCGCCCGAGGCCACATCTCCGGCGCGGTCCGACACCCCGGTAGCGGCTGCACTCATCGCCTCGAGCGCAGCGGCTACGTCTTCGGTGTTCTTGTTGGAATCCAGTGCCAGGCGCTGCATCACCTCGGCGATCACGTTGAGTGCGACTCCGGAAGCCCCAATGTGAGTCGCCCGGACCGAGGCGTTGGTGGAAATCCGCTGGATCCGGATCTCGATTCCGCGGATCTCTTCAATCGAATCGGCCATATGGCGGATGGTCTTTTGCAGCTTGGCTGAGGTGGTCTCCATCTGAACCTCCGCCGTCGTACAAGAGCCGAGCATACTGAGAATCGCCGAGAATTGACCCTCCATCTTCAGAAAAAAGGAATCACCCCGGTCACCCCCGGGGCCGCACTCAGTCTGCTCGCCCGAAATACCCAGCAACGCCCGGCTCGCTTCCGGCGTGCTCTCGATGCGGGCGGCGATGCTCGCTAGATCGCGCTCCATGCGCTCCATCGAACCCGCAAAAATCCGCGCCGCTTCCCCCAGGTGCCTGGCTTGCAGTGTCAGCACCACACCTGCGTCCGCGGCCCTCCGCGAACCAAGTTTTCCTAGAGCCTCCCCCCGCAGAGCTTCAATGACGTGCTCGATTTGCTGCCGCGTAATGTCATGGAATTGAATGGAGCCGACCAGATCCTCGATCGACCCGCACACCGCGGCATACTGGGCGGCCTGCCGGTCGCTCGATTCCTGCGCCCACTTGCGGCGCTCTTCGAACGACTGGAGACCCTCCCTCACCCCGGCCATCAGCGCCGGCAATTGCTGGCGTTGCGCGGCCTGAAATTCGGCGCCGCTCCGAATGGCCGCCCGGACATCCTGATCCAGCCCGGAAGCAGCTTCCAAAATGCCCTCTCCGCTGGTTTGAATGCTCTCTGAAAGTGGCCCCACCTCCGCCGTCAGATGCCCCAGGTCCGCGCCCTGCCCTCCCAGCCGCGCCGTCTCGATGCGCGTGAGCGTGCACAGCGTCCGGAAGACCGAGACGGTGTGCGCCAGTCCGGAGAAGGCCAGCCGAATGCGGCGCGCGAGCTCGCTCACTTGCCCCAAGGCCCGGCCGCTCTGCTCCATGCGCGCATCCATCTCGCGCGAATGTTCCAGCATCCTGGTCAGCGCATCGGAGGCGGCGCGGCCCTGCTGGCCCGAGAACAGCTCGGTGACGGCCGCCATGTCGGAGGCCATCTGGCGCGCCGCCGAACGAAATTCCATCAGTTTTTCGCCCACTCCAAGAAAATCGCGTTCCGTCGAATGATTCAAATGTTCCAGTTCCTGGATGGCTTGGCGAATGGTCTTCCCCCAGCCCCGCGCCGCTGAACTTACTCTCCCGCGGCGCAGCAAACTGTGCTGGATCGAATTTAGAATCGACGCTCGGCTCACCGTTGGCCTGCTCTCTCCGGCATGCCTCCATATCGGCGATAACGATGAGCGGCGATAACCGGCGGCCGGCGCATCCGCGGAGGGCGTAGCGCCTCTTATTCCGGCCGTCGCGACCGATTAGGAGAACTTGGGAGGCGTTGGGTCGCAACCGAACAACTCAAATGGAGGAGCATATCGCGGACCGACGCAAAGAAGCGCGCTATCCGGTGAAGGCCAAGGTGATCGTTCAAAAGAAGAACGGCGAAACGATCCTCGCAACGGCCGTCAATATCAGCAGCTCCGGGATGCGGCTGCGTTTCGACCAGCCTTGCCCGCTCAGTCCCGGCGAAGAGGTGACGGTGGATGTCGAACTGCGAGAGCGGCTCGACAAGCCGTTCTCAGCCTGGGGATTCGGCCGGGTCGCGCACGTAGATGCAGAGGGCGCTGGGATTGAATTGCAAGGCGGCCAGTTCGACCTGCCCCTGGACGACTGGAGAGAGCGCTAGGCAACCTGGACAACCGCCGTAGCTGCGAGAGGAGTGAGTTTTGTCTTTAATGGTGGACCGCAATGAAACGCGCTGGCTCTTCCGCTGGGAAGGCGACTGCACCATAAGCTCGGCAGCCGAGCTGAAGCTGGCGCTGGTCGAAGGGCTGGCTTCGGGCCAGCCGCTCGAACTCGATCTGGAGCGCGCCGGCCAGATCGATATCTCGTTCCTGCAGTTGCTGTGGTCAGCGGAACGGGAAGCAGCACGAGCCGGCCTGGGGTTTGTTAGCCGCGTGCCGGAATCCGCTGCCGCGGCTGCGCGCGTGGCCGGTTTTGAGCGCTTCCCAGGCGAACAGGCTTAGCTGGCAGTGGCGGAAGGCTGAAAGCGATGGCAAAAACGATCCTCACGGTGGACGATTCGGCCAGCGTACGGCAGATGGTGAAGTTCACTCTGGTCGGACGCCGGATATGCGGTGATTGAGGCGGTGGACGGCAAAGACGCCCTCACCAAGCTGGCCAGTCCGGTGAATCTGGTCATTACGGATTTGAACATGCCCAATCTGGACGGCATCGGCCTGATCCGGAGCCTGCGCGCCAATCCGGCCTGTAAGGGCATACCCATCCTGATGCTCACCACCGAATCCCAGGAATCGCGCAAACAGGAAGGCAAGGCGGCCGGCGCCACCGGTTGGATCGTGAAGCCGTTCACCACCCAGCAGCTGCTGGCGGTGGTGAAAAGGGTACTGGGGTGAGGGGCGAAGCCAAGATGATCGACCAGTACAAACAGGCCTTTCAGGAGGAAGCGCGCGAGCTGCTGGTGGAGCTGGAAGCTGGCGCTGCTCGAGCTGGACCGGGATCGCGCCAACCTGGATGTGGTGGGGCGGGCTTTCCGGGCGCTGCATACCATTAAAGGATCGGGCGCGATGTTCGGCTTCGACGACATCGCCGGCTTCACGCATCATCTGGAAACCGCGTTCGACCAACTGCGCAAGGGGACGCTGGGGGTTACCGCGCGATCTGATCCGGCTGGCCCTGGGGGCGAGCGATCAGATCAAAGCCATGCTGGAGGAGGCCGCCGGACGGGGCGCGGCGGACCAGGGACGGTCGGCCGAGATCCTGGCAGGCGGTGGCGCCTGCTCAGTTCGAGGTGAGTGTCCCGGCGGAATGCTGAGAGCGCCGGCCACGCCCGACGCGCCGGCGACCTGCGCCGCGCTCCAGCAGGGCGGCGGCGCCAAGTGGCGGGTGCATTTCCGGCCCGGGCCGGAGGTGCTGCTCGAACGGAACCAATCCACTGCTGCTGCTGGGCGAGCTGCGGGAGCTCGGCCGGCTGCAAGTCCAGGTGGATACGGCGGGCGTTCCGCCGCTCGCGCGAGATCGATCCGGAGCGCTGCTATCTGGCCTGGGACATGGTGCTGACCACGGCAGCGCCGCGCGAGGCGATCCGCGACGTTTTCATCTTCGTCGAGGATGAGAGCGAGCTTACGCATCGAGGCCGGGACCGAGCAGGCCGCAGGCGACAAGCGCGCCGGCAACGTCTACAAGCCGGCGGAGCCACCAAGCAGGCTGCGCGGCGGCGGCGCCGGTCCGCGAAGCGCGGGCCGGGCGCCACCTCCATTCGCGTTTCGGCCGACAAGCTGGACCAGCTGATCAACGTGGTCGGCGAACTGGTCACCGTGCAGGCCCGCCTGAGCGAGGCCGTCGGCGCGCCTGGACGACCCGGAGATCGCCGGAAATCGCCGAGGCCGTGGAGCGGCTGACGGCGCGAGCTGCGCGAGAACTCCATGAGCATCCGCATGCTGCCGCTCAGGACCACCTTCGAGCGTTTTCGCCGGCTGGTGCACGATCTGGGAGTCGAGCTCGAGAAGGACGTGGAGCTGGCCATCGAGGGCGCCGACACCGAGCTCGATAAAACCGTGATCGACCAGTTGAACGATCCGCTGGTGCATCTGATCCGCAACAGCATGGATCATGGCATCGAGACGCCCGAGGCTCGCCAGGCGGCGGGCAAACCGCCGCGCGCCACCATTCAGCTTTCGGCGCTGCACTCGGGCGCCCACGTTCTGATCCGGGTGCAACGACGACGGCCGCGGGCTGGACGTGGACGCGGTGCGAACGCGCGCGCTCGAGCAGGGGCTGATCGACGGGGCCGCGCGGCTTTCCGAAGCCGAGATCTTCTCCCTGATCCTGGCGCCCGGCTTCTCTACCGCGCGCGAAGTAACCGACGTTTCCGGGCGGGGCGTGGGCATGGACGTGGTGCGCCGCAACGTGGAGGCGCTGCACGGCTCCATCGAGATCCAAAGCCAGCCCGGGGCAGGGCGTCACGGTAACGCTGCGCCTGCCGCTGACGCTGGCCATTATCGACGGGCTGCTGGTGCGCGTGGGCGACGCGCATTTCGTGCTGCCGCTGGCCAACAGCCTGGAATGCGTCGAGCTGACGCGGCAGGACATCGCCGACGCGCACGGAAATCACATCGCCAACGTGCGCGGCGAGACTGATTCCTTATATCCGGCTGCAGCGAGTACTTCCAGCATGGAGACGGCCGCGGCGAGAGCGCGAGCAGATCATGGTGGTGGAAACCGAGTACGGCCATTACGGCTTCGTGGTCGACGAGGTGCTGGGGGATCATCAGACCGTGATCAAGAACCTGGGCAACGCCTACCGCAACGTGCAAGTGGTTTCCGGAGCGACCATCCTCGGCAACGGAACGGTGGCGTCTGATCCTCGATCCGCACCGGCTGGTGCAGCACGTGATCCAGAGCGTATCTGAAGCCAAGCACTCCGACCCGAGGTATTCCGATGACCGGAGATCCCGGCACAACGGCAAAGTGGGCCGTGAATCGACAGGCGACACGAACCAGCACAATCATTCGAAAGGACAACAGGACAAATGCTACGCAAGGTAAATGGAAAAAACAAACTCGACGGCTCCGGCAACGGCGGAGCAGCCGTTCTGGATTACGGCGCGCCGGGTGCGCGTCCGGCCGAACCAACAGGAGACTCGCAGACTGAGCTCGTATCTCGAGAGATCGCGCGCCTGGTGGAAGCCTCGCGGCAAGGCCGCCTGGACGAGCGTGGGCGGATCGACCAGTTTGACGGCGTCCATCGGGCGATGCTGCAGGGCATCAACGACATGCTGGACGCCATTCTGTTGCCGATCGGAGAAGGCAACCGGATCCTGGCCCAGATTTCCAATGGCAAGATCGACGAGCTGATCGCGCAGACCTACAAGGGCGATCACGAAAAGATGAAGCAGGCGGTCAACAACGTCGGCCGGCGTCTTGCAGATTTACAGAAGGAGCTGGCGCGGCTGATCGAAGCTTCCAGCGACGGACAGCTCTCCGAGCGCGGCAAGCCCGAGAATTTCCAGGGCGCCTACGCCGAGATCGTGCGCGGCGTCAACACCATGCTGGATGCGATTCTGCTGCCGATCGGGGAAGGCAACCGGATTCTGGCCCAGATCTCCACTGGCAAGATCGACGAGCTGATCGCGCAGACCTACAAGGGCGATCACGAAAAGATGAAGCAGGCCGTCAACAACGTGGCCGGTGGTCTTGCAGATTCTGCAAAAGGAACTGGCGCGGCTGATTGAAGCGTCCGAAGAAGGACAACTTTCCGAGCGCGGCAAGCCCGAGAATTTCCAGGGCGCCTATGCCGAGATCGTGCGCGGCGTCAACACCATGCTGGATGCGATTCTGCTGCCGATCGGGGAAGGCAACCGGATTCTGGCGCAAATCTCCGGCGGCAAGATCGACGAGCTGATCGCGCAGACCTACAAAGGCGATCACGAAAAGATGAAGCAGGCCGTCAACAACGTGGCCGGCGTTTTGCAGGTTCTGCAAAAAGAACTGGCGCGCCTGATCGAAGCTTCCAAAGAAGGACAGCTCGCCGAACGCGGCAAGCCGGAGCATTTCCAGGGCGCCTATGCCGAGATCGTGCGCGGCGTCAACACCATGCTGGACGCGATTCTGCTGCCGATCGGAGAAGGCAACCGGATTCTGGCCCAGATTTCCAATGGCAAGATCGACGAACTGATCGCGCAAACCTACAAGGGCGATCACGAAAAAATGAAACAGGCCGTCAACAACGTGGCCGTTGTCTTGCAGGTGTCTGCAGAAAGAACTGGCGCGTCTGATCGAAGCGTCCAAAGAAGGCCAGCTTCCGAGCGCGGCAAGCCGGAGAATTTCCAGGGCGCCTATGCCGAGATCGTGCGCGGCGTCAACACCATGCTGGACGCGATTCTGCTGCCGATCGGGGAAGGCAACCGGATTCTGGCGCAGATTCCGCGGCAAGATCGACGAGCTGATCGCGCAGACCTACAAGGGCGATCACGAAAAGATGAAACAGGCCGTCAACAAGGTGGCGGTGGTGCTGCAAGGTCTCCAAAAGGAACTGGCCCGCTTGACCGAGGCATCCAAGGAGGGCAAGCTCACCGAGCGCGGCGATCAGGAGCAGTTTGAAGGCGCCTACTCCAGCATCGTGCGCGGCGTGAACGCCATTCTGGACGCGGTGATTACGCCGCTCAACGTCGCCGCCAATTACGTGGAGCGCATCAGCAAGGGCGATCTGCCGCCGCAGATCACCGACACCTATCACGGCGAATTCAACACCATCAAGAACAACCTGAACACGCTGATCGGCGCCATGGACGAGGTCACCCATGCAGCCGAAGAGATCGCGCAGGGCAATCTCACGGTGATCATCCGCGAGCGGAGCGCGCAGGACAAACTGATGCAGGCTTTGACTGCCATGGTGGCCGGGCTGACCCGCACGGTGACCGACATTCGCACCATCGCGGGCGAAGTGGCGGCGGCCAGCCAGGCCATCAGCACGGCCTCGGTGCAAGTATCCAATGGCGCCAGCGCGCAGGCCGCGTCGGCCGAGGAAGCCTCTTCTTCGATGGAGGAAATGGGCTCCAACATCAAGCAGAACGCCGACAACGCGCAGCAGACCGACAAGATCGCCACCAAATCGGCCAAGGACGCCCAGGAGAGCGGCAAGTCGGTGGTGGAAGCGGTGGCGGCGATGAAGGAGATCGCGAGCAAGATCTCGATCATCGAGGAGATCGCGCGGCAGACCAACCTGCTGGCGTTGAACGCGGCCATCGAAGCGGCGCGGGCGGGCGAGCACGGCAAGGGCTTCGCGGTGGTGGCGGCCGAAGTCCGCAAACTGGCCGAGCGCAGCCAGAAGGCGGCGGGGGAGATCAACCAGCTTTCCGGCACCACCGTAAAGGTGTCGGAGCGGGCGGGCGAGATGCTCGACAAACTGGTGCCCGACATCCAGAAGACGGCGGAGCTGGTGCAGGAGATCACCGCCGCCAGCAAGGAACAGGACGCCGGGTCCGAGCAGATCAACAAAGCGCTGCAGCAACTGGAGAAGGTGATTCAGCGAACGCTTCGGCGGCCGAGGAGATGGCTTCCACCACCGAGGAGCTGACCGGGCAGTCGGACCAGTTGGTGAGCGCGCTCGGATTCTTCCGCACCGGAGACGCCGGACAAGCTCCGCCTGGCGCGCGATCGGCGGGCGCCAAGCCGCGCTGGCACGCTGGGCAAACTTGAAGGAGGCGGTGACTCACGCCATGCCCACGGCCAGCCGGTGTCCAAGAAGGCCGGAAATCCGGGAGTCGCTCTCAAGATGAGAGAGACCGGCGACCACGTGGATAAGGAATTCGAACGTTATTGAGCGGAGCAGCGGAACGGGAAAGGAAACCAACATGAGCGCTACCGAAATTACCGAGACGCGGCAGTACCTGACCTTCAAACTGGGAGACGAGGTGTTCGCCACCGACGTCGCCAAGGTGCGGGAGGTGCTCGATTTCACCACCATCACCAAGATCCCCCGCACGCCCGATTTCATGAGCGGCGTGATCAATCTGCGGGGCAACGTGGTGCCGGTGGTGGATCTGCGGCTGTGCTTCGAGATGTCGAAGACGGAGAAAACGGTCAACACCTGCGTGGTGGTGGTGGAGATGCTGCTGGATGGCGAGGCCACCGTGATCGGCGCACTGGCCGATTCGGTGGAGGAGGTGATCGACCTGGAGCCGGAGCAGATTGAGCCGGCGCCCAAGATCGGCACCCAGATCCGGACCGACTTTATCAAGGGCATGGGGAAGCGCGATTCGCAATTCATCATGATCCTGGATATCGACCGCATTTTTTCCGCCGAAGAGCTATTGGCGGTGCGCGGCGTGGAGCTCAACAAGCCCCTGGCGGAAGTACACGCCTGAGCGGCCAGCTGGCTCCGATCGTGGGAGCCCGTTTGATCTGAAGGATAGCGCACGCGGGATCTGCACCGTGTGCACAAGGTCGTCACACAGCAACGAAGCAACTGTGCCAACGCGGATTTCGAAAGGCTGCGCGAGTTGATCTATGCCGAGTCCGGCATCAACCTGAGCTCGGACAAGAAAACCATGCTGGAGATACGGCTCAAGCGCCGCGATGCGGAGCCTGGATATTGCCTCGCTCGCCGATTACTGCGACCAGGTGTTCGGGCCCAGACGGCCTGGAAAACGAACTGGTCCACCTGATCGACGTCGTCACCACCAACAAAACCGATTTCTTCCGCGAAGCAGGCCATTTCGACTATCTGGTGTCCAAGGCGCTTCCCGATCTGGCGGCGCGCCATGGCGCCAGCCGCACTTCGCTGGTATGGAGCGCCGGCTGCTCCACCGGCGAAGAGCCGTATACGCTGGCGATGGTCCTCAGCGAGCACGCCCAAACCTGCCCCGGATTTCGCTTCAGCATCCTGGCCACCGATATCTCGACCGACGTGCTGGCCAAGGCCCGCATGGGCATATTCAAGTCCGATGCCGTGGCGCCCGTGCCCCGCGCGCTTGCAACGCAAGTATTTCATGCGCAGCCGCGATCCCGAATCCGACATGGTGCGCGTGGTTCCCGAACTGCGCGCGCTCATCGATTTTCGGCGCCTCAATTTCATGGATGCCGACTTCGACCTGCCCCAGACGCCGGAAATCATCTTCTGCCGGAACGTCATCATTTATTTCGACCGGCCGACCCAGGAGCGCCTTCTGAAAAAGCTCACGCGGCAACTGGCGCCGGGCGGATACTTTTTCGCCGGCCACTCCGAATCCCTGCAAGGGCATGGACCTGCCGCTGATTCCGGTTGCGCCTTCGGCCTACAGGAAACCCGCATGAGCGAACGCCGGCGCCGGTTCTGCCGGACTTGAATCTTCAACCGGGAGAACTGTACCTGGCGCGCACGTCCCGCCATCCTGCGGACCATTCTAGGATCGTGCGTGAGCGTCACGTTCTGGAGTAAACGATTGGGCGCCGGCGCCCTGTGCCACGGCGTGCTGCCCCGCTGCCCGCAGGCTTGGCCTGCCGGCGCCAGCCTTTCCGATGGCTACCGGTACGTGGACTTCAGCATTCGCCACCTGGCGCAACAGTTCGACGCCCTCGGGGCGCGCCGCGATGAAGCTGGAAGTGAAGCTGTTCGGCGGCGCCGATGTGCTCCCCTTTGCTCCGCGAGCGCGCCGACCGGCCCACGGTCGGGCGCCATGAACTGCCAGGCCGCCATCGAGGTACTTGGCCGAGGAAGGGTTCACGGTGATCGCTTCCGACCTGGGCGGGACGCGTGGCCGGAGAATTCACTTTCACACCGGCACGGGAGAAGTGCTGGTGTACCGGCTGGGCGCCTGGAACGCGCGATCGCCCGTGCGGGAGCAACGGCATGAGCGCGCCCGAAGAGTTCGCGTCCTGATCGTGGACGATTCCGCGGTGGTTCGCCGGACGCTGAGCGAGATTCTGTCGTCGGACCCGGGCATCGAGGTGATCGGCACGGCCAGCGACCCCTTCGTCGCCGCCGACCGGATCGGCGAACAAGTGCCGGACGTGATCACGCTCGACATCGAGATGCCCGGCATGGACGGATTGACGTTCTTGCAAAAGATCATGAGCCAGCACCCCATCCCGGTGATCATCTGTTCCAGCCTGGCCGAAGAGGGGGCGCAGAGCACGCTCCAGGCGCTCGAATACGGAGCCGTGGATATCATCGCGAAACCGCGCCTGGGGAGCCAGCGGTTTCTGGAGGAGTCGTCGGTCATTGCTCTGCGAAGCCGTTAAAGCGGCGGCGGTGGCGCGGCTTCGCCCATACTCGCCGCGCCGCGTCATCGAGCCCAAGCTCACCGCCGACGCTATTCTGCCCCGGGCCACCGGCGCGATGCTCGAAACCACGGAAAAGGTCGTGGTGATCGGCGCGTCCACGGGTGGAACCGAGGCGCTGCGGTCGCTGCTCGAAGCCCTGCCCGCCGACGCTCCCGGCATCGTGATCGTGCAGCACATGCCGGAAGTTTTCACCCGCGCGTTCGCCAATCGCTTGGACAGCCTGTGCCGGATTTCGGTGAAAGAAGCCGAAAGCAACGATACGGTGCTGCGCGGACGGGCGTTAATCGCTCCCGGCAATCATCATGCGCTGCTCAAGCGCAGCGGCGCGCGCTACTTCGTCGAAATCAAGGATGGCCCTCTGGTTTCCCGGCACCGCCCTTCGGTGGACGTGCTGTTTCGTTCGGCGGCGCGCTACGCCGGACCCAATGCGGTGGCGGTGATCATGACCGGAATGGGCGACGACGGCGCCCGCGGGATGCTGGAAATGAAAGAGGCCGGAGCCGCCACCATCGCGCAGGACGAAGCCACTTCGGTGGTCTTCGGAATGCCCAACGAGGCCATCAAGCGCGGCGCCGTGGATACCATTCTGCCGCTGCGGCGCCATTGCCGGATCCATCCTCACTCACGCTCGCTGAGGTAGGCGCAATGCCGCAAGCAGAACATTGAATTACCAGTTGTGTTTTTGGCGGTCCGGTGGCGCACGTACTCCGCGTGCCGCGTTCAAACTCATGTGAACGTCGTTGTTTGCTGACAGAATATCGATACGACGACATACCAAACTGTGGCATTGACATTCCCGCCGTCCGTTGGTGCTCCACTGAAAACGGAGGATAATCGGATCGATGACGAAGGAAGAAGTTCGCGCCCGGATTGCGGAACTCGCGATCATACCGGCGGTTCGCGCCGCCAACGCCGACGACGCGCTGTTCGCCGCCGAGGCGGTTTCGCGCGGCGGCCTGCCTATCGTGGAACTCACCATGACGGTTCCCAATGCCACCGAGTTGATCGCGCGCCTGGTCAAGAAACATCCGCACATGGTGGTCGGCGCGGGAACGGTGTTGGACTTGGAAACAGCGCGCGCCTGCCTGGCCGCCGGCGCCAAATTCATCACCAGCCCGGGACTGGATCTGGAGATCGTCGAATTCTGCGTCAAGGCGGGCGTCATCGTCATGCCCGGGCGTTCTGACGCCCAGCGAAATCATAGCGGCGGTGAAAGCGGGCGCGGACTTCGTCAAAATATTTCCCTGCGCCCAGGTCGGCGGCGTCGATTACCTCCACGCCTTGAAGGCTCCGTTTCCCCACGTAGCGTTCATCGCGGCCGGAGGAGTGAACCAGCAAACCGCCGGCAAATATCTGGCGGCGGGAGCCACCGCGGTCGGTATTGGGGCGGACCTGGTTCCGCCGCGCGCCATCGCCATTCGCGAGGCCGATTGGATTGAAGAACTGGCGCGGCGATACGTGCACACCGTCAAGTCGTTTGCGCCAGCCCGACTGATCCAGGCGGCAGCCACGCCAAGACGGGCCAATTGAGCACTCTTCTCCCTGACCGATCCGGACAAGACTGGCGGTGGATGCTGGCTAGACGTCCTAGGAAGCATTGCCTGATGCGTTCTTGAGCGTTACCGTGAGCTGAATTCCCAGCGGCTCCAAATTCTGCACGGTGATCGAACCGCCGAACAGCGACAGGATACGCTGCGACACCGGTGGCCCCAAGCCGAGATCACCCCGGGCGTAATCGCCTCGCCGATCGAAAACACCTGGAAGAAGTTTGCGATCGCGGATTCCGGAATTCGGCCGCCGCCCCGAATCAGAACCTGGATCGCGCTTGGGCCGCCTTCACATTTGAGCCGCACCACTTCGCCCGCTTTGGAGAACTTCACCGCGGTTTCGAGCAGAGCTTGAATCGCTTTCAGAAGCAGGTCCCGCTTGGCTACGACACAATACGTCTCGCCGGCCTCCAGCGCCAGGCCAACGCCACGCGATTGTGCGAATCCGGCGGAGCTTTCGAGCGCGTGGCGAAGAGTGGAAACCAGATCGGTGGACTCGGACGAGAACGTGTCGCTCGCTACTTCAATTTCAGTGAGCAGCAGCGCGTCTTCCAGAATCGTGAGCATCCGTTGGCGCGACAGCTCGAACATTTCGCGCAGTTCCGCTCCGTCTTCCGATGGGCCCAACTCGTCCAGCACTAATTCCCCAACGCCCAAGAGCCCGTTTAAGGGCGACCGCAACTCGTGGTGGATCAGCCGCAGAAAGTCGCTCTTGGCACGATCGAGCACTTTCAGCCGGGCCTGGCTCTCAGCCAGTTCGCGAGTGCGGGAAGCCACCAGATCTTCCAGATGGTTGGCGTGCATCTGCAACTGCTTCTGCAATTGGTGGATTTTCAGATGGGCCTCGACGCGCGCCTGCACCTCATCCACCTGGAAAGGCTTGGTCACGTAGTCCACGCCGCCGCACTGGAACGCTTGTACCTTGTCGCTGGCATCGGTGAGGGCGCTCAGAAAAATCACTGGAATCCCGGCCAGTTTCTCGTCGGCCTTCAGAACTTCGCAGACCTGAAACCCGCTCATCTCCGGCATGTTGATATCGAGCAGAATCAAATCCGGGGGATTGCGGGCGGCAGCTTCCAGTGCCAGACGGCCGCGCGGAAACGATCGCACCGTGTGGCCCTGGTAGCTCAGCAGATCTTCCAGCAATTTCAGATTGGCCGGCTGGTCATCCACTGCCATGATGTGGCTCTTACCTGCCATGATGTGGCTTTCACCTGCAGTGATGTGGCTTTCACCTGCAGTGATGTGGCTTTTTCCGGTGATGTGGATGCTGCCATTGGTTCCCGCCATATCTTTCGGTCCTACACTCGCTGCAGCTCTTCTGTATACGAACCCTGGGGCGCCCGTACTTGAATCGGCTCTCGCACGCCGCGGGTCCGGGCAAAGTTCTGTACGCGCTCGATCAGCGTTGCCGTGAGCGTGGTGCCTTTGGAAATCACCATCAAACCGCCTTGTTCGGTGACCACGTCGTCTTCCAAAATCATCCCTGGCTGCAATTGCGGCGATGTCAGGCGCTTCACTTCAAAATGAACGCGGGACGGGGAATAACCCTGCAGCGCATCCAGCAGGGCGGTCGGGTATTTCCCGGGAGCGGCGCGGAGCTGACCGCACGCGGTCTGGAACGGGATACCGCGCAGCGTCCGGCGATCCAGCTCCTGGGCCGTCTTCAGCATGCGCGATCCCCGCTCCGCAACGGCGTTGCTGGCCCAGTTGGAGGTCTCAACCTGCTGCAGACGAATCATCTCGGCCACGTTTTCCAGGCGTGGAATCTGCGAAAGCAGCCGGAAGCCGACGTCGGGGTGCCCGCGGTACATCCGGTCCTCTTCGGCGGACGCCTTGTCCCCGACGTAAGCATGTTCAAATGCGTCCGTAGGCAAAGTGATGCAGCCAATCAGGCACAACATCGCCGCCAGTTCATACTGCCAGCGATCGGGCAGACGCAGTTGCTCGGCCATATGCACCACCATGCTGCGCAAGGCGCCTGAGCGCTCGGTCAAGGTGGGGGACGTCAGATGTGCCAGGTCCGACAGAGCTTTTACCGCACCGTTCAGAGTTCTTTCCAGGAGCTCACGCTCCACCTGCCGTGCGCGGTGAAGCTGGAGATGAGTATCCACGCGCGCGCGGACTTCCTCCAACTGAAACGGTTTGGTGATGTAGTCTACGCCGCCCGATTGAAAGGCTTTCAGCTTATCCTCAGTCTCATTCAGCGCGCTGAGGAACAGCACGGGAACCGGAGCCAGCTTTTCATCGGTCTTCAAACGCTGGCACACCTCGAAACCATCCATCTCTGGCATGTTGATGTCGAGCAGAATTAGATCCGGAAGACTGCGCGTGGCTGCTTCCAGCGCCAATCGGCCGCGTGGGAACGACCGTACGGCGTGGCCTTGCTGCGTCAGCAGGTCTTCCAGCAATTTCAAATTGGCCGGCTGATCGTCCACCACCATGATGTTGCTTTTGGGTTGAGCGCCGTCAGCGCCACTGGGCTGGACCGGAGTTACGCCGATTCCCGCGCTCTGCGCCAGGCGATTCAGATCTTCTTTCACTTGCTCGCCTCCGGGCATTTGGTCGCCTCGGGGCATTTGCTTGCGTCAGCGAGCAAGTTCATTAGGGTGTCGTATTCGTACTTATCCGCAAGCTCTTGCAAGGCGCGCGCAGGCTGCGGGTCTTCCTTCGCAACCGCCCCGATGAGCTCATCCAGACGGTCCTTTTCCCCGTCCCGGACGGCGTTCAGCAGTTGCTGAAGCAGGTCCGCGGAAAGTCGCGACAAACTGATTGCCGCTGGAGTCCAGCGAAGAGGCTCGCGCGGCTTTTCCTCTGTGGACACGCCGGCCCGCGGATGCGCCGCGGTTTCTTCCCGCCGCATCGTGCCTTCCAGCAGGGCGATGAGTTGCAGCACATCCAACGGTTTGGTAATGTACTCGCGCGCGCCCGCCGCCTTGAGACGATGCACCTGGCCGGGCGTGGCATCCGCGCTCAGGATGGTTACCGGAATTCTTCGCGTGCGTTGCTCTTCCCGCAGCGCGCGCAGCACCTCCTCGCCCGGCATATCAGGCAGGTGCAGATCCAGAAGAATCCAATCGGGGGCGTGCGTGTTGGCGAGATCCAGGCCCAATCTGCCCTGCGTGGCTTCGAGCAATTGTACGCCCGGATAGCGTGCCAGAACCTGCTCGATAAGGCGGATGTTCGACAGGTTGTCCTCGATGTAAAGTATGCTTCCCCGAAAGGAAGCAGTCTGCTCTAAAGCCGTCAAGCCTGCGTGGAAATCTGGATCCACTCGCGGCTCGGTGGCGGGTTCCACGAGGGAAAGCTCAAAGTGGAACCGGCTTCCCACTCCCAGCGTGCTCTCCACTCCGATCGTTCCGCCCATGGCTTCCACCATGCGTTTTGACAGCGCCAGACCCAAGCCCGTTCCTCCCACCGCGTTCCGATCCGCGCCCAGCCGCTCAAACGGAGTGAAAATCTTCTTGAGCCCTTCCTGATCGATGCCCGAGCCGGTGTCCGCAATCTCGATCCGCAGACGATGGTCCGGGGTATCCTGGCAACTCAGCACCACCAGCCCGTTACTGCGATTGAACTTGATGGCATTGGAAAGGAGATTCAGCAACACTTGTTTGAGGCGCTGGCGATCGGCGTGGACATAGCGCTCGCCGTGCGCGGAGAAATCCGCGCTCAAAGTGATATTTTGTGAACTCGCGATGGGGCGCACCAGATCCAGGGCTTCCGTCAGCGCGTCCTTAATCTGAACCGGCTCCGGCGAAAGACTGAGCCGGCCCGCTTCGATCCGCGCCAGATCCAGCACTTCGTTAATCAACTGCAGAAGATGGTATCCGCCCTTCAGAATCTGCTGCACGTTGTTCTGATTCTGGACCGCCAAGTCTGCCAGCGCTAGAAGCTGCGCAAACCCAAGTATCGAATTGAGCGGCGTGCGCAGCTCGTGGCTCATGCGCGAAAGGAATTCGCTCTTGGCGCGATTGGCCCGCTCAGCCTCTTCCTTGGCTTGCCGTAACATAGCTTCAGCCGATTTTGCGAGCGTGACGTCACGGACCACAGCCACGCCGCCCTTGATGTCACCGCGATCATCCTTGAGAGGCCGCACGCTGACGCTGGCAAACATGCCATCCGGCTTGGATGCGTTACGCACGTACAGCTCAATTCCATCCGCGGTTTCGCCACGCATGGCTCGCGCCAAAGGCAACTCCTCGGCCGGATAGAGCGATGCGGTGCCTGGCCGATAGACTCCGTAGCGCTTGCTCCATTCCGATTGAGGCGTTTCCGTGGCTCCCACGCCGACCATTTGCTCGGCGGCTGGGTTGAGCAGTAACATTTTCCCTTCTTCATTGGTCACCAGAACGCCGTCACTCATGCTGTCCAGCACAGATCGCAGGATTTTCGTCTGCTGCCGGTAAGCGGCTTCCGAACGCGCCAGCGCCTTTTGTTGCTCGCTCACAATTTCGGCCGCCTTTTTTCGCTGGCTTAGCTCCTTCGAGTATGTGGCGGCCTTCAACACCGTGACCTTCAGATTGGCCGGCTCCCAGGGCTTGGGGATATAGGAATGGATCTGGCCGTCGTTGACGGCTCGAATCAAAGCGTCGATGTCCATGTAGCCGGTGATCAGAATGCGCGTGGCATCGGAGACCTCCCGTGCTTTCGCCAGGAATTCGCCGCCGGTCAGCTTCGGCATTCTCTGATCGGCCAGAATGACGGCGATCTGAGCGTCCTGGAGAAACCCCACCGCGCTGCTGGCATCGTTGCTGGTGACGACGTCGAAGTCGTCTTCCAGCAGGGCGTGGATCGATTCCAGAATCTGCGGCTCGTCGTCCACCACCAGCACCTTTGGCTTATAGGGCCGCTCGGTCATGCCTGGTTACTCAATTCGGTGGGGATCTTCAAGGTGAACTCCGTGCCTTCGCCGGCTCTGCTTGAAAACTCCATGGAGCCGCGATGCGCCTTCATGATTCCGTAAGAAACGGCCAGCCCGAGCCCGGTGCCCTTCCCGACTGGCTTGGTGGTGAAAAACGGCTCGAAGACTCTGTTGCGGATATCCTCGGGTATTCCTTTTCCGGTATCGCGGACCCGAATCACGAATTGCCCGTCCTGCTGTTCGGTGGCGAGGGTGATGCGTCCCGGTCCTTCAATCGCGTCGATGGCATTGGCGACAATGTTCATGAGCACCTGGTTCAACTCGCCCGCCAGGCAGGTGAGCATCTGCACTTCCCCGTAGCGGCGTTCCACTTCAATCCGGCCTTCCATCTTGTGCCGCAAAAATAGGAGAACCGACTCGATACTTTCGTGGATGTTGATGGTCTTAACGGTGCCTTCGTCCAGCCTGGAAAAAGTGCGGAGCTTGGAAACCAGCTCCTTCACTCGCGTTGCGCCCAAATGAGCGTCGCCCATTCGCGCCCGCATCTTGCCAACTCTCTCCGATGCGCTGGGTGGCAATTCGTCGCTCTGGGCCGCTAGTTTTTCCAGCGATTCCTGCACAATGAAGATGTTGTTGATCACGAAAGAGAGCGGGTTATTGATTTCGTGAGCGATGCCCGCCACAAGCTGTCCTAATCCGGACATTTTTTCGGAATGAATCAGGTGCGCCTGCGTGTCGCGCAACTTCTGGTTGGTTCTGCCGAGTTCGTCCGCCAGCTCGGTTCTCTCTCGCACCTGCTGCTCTAACGATGCATTCTGGGACTTCAGTTGGAGATGAAGATGGCGAGTCTCCAGCAGATTCTTCACGCGCAGCTGTACCTCGGTCCGGTTGAGCGGCTTGGAGAGGAAGTCATGCGCGCCGTGCGACAACGCCTTCTCCTTCGCCTCCGATGTGTTGTCGCCGGTCAGCACCAGGATGGGCAAATAGTCATCTTGCGGGATCACCGTCGCCAATTGATCCATGGCGGCGAGGCCATCGACATGCGGCATGTGAAGGTCGAGCAGGATCAGGTCCGGCCGGATCTCTTGGAATGTTTGAAGAATGTTGCGTGAGTCGCTCAGGCAGGTAACGTTGCTGTAACCGGCAAACTCGAGGACTGCGGCTAGTACTTGAAGGTTCGCAGTTTGATCGTCAACGATCAGAATGCGGGAATCCGTAAGGTTCGCGACTCTCAAGCCCTAATCCCTTTCTGTCACCACCCCCACCCGCTGATTGCCCGCTATATCCCGGCTATTCCTCTTAGATTATGTGTAATAGGGATCGACCTTTTCGGCCTGGTTCTTTATAGACCTATAACCGTGTGCCGTCAATTAAAGCGTGCCAAAGACACAGCCGATAAGAGGAATGCCCTAAAACACCATTGCTCGCGGGTGGTACACCCATGGGAGATAAGAAAGGCTCCAATGATCGGCTGTCTTTCAATTGCCAGAAAAGTGTTCGTCACTGCCGCACTGATCGGCAGCGTTGCTTACGCCCAGACCTCCGGCGGCGTGTTTCGAGGCGAGGTGCGCGATCCATCCAGCGCGCTGGTGCCACACGCCAAAGTGGTGGTTCGATCCAACAACAACGGCACCGAAGTGACCGTAGAGTCCAATGGCGATGGGCTTTTTGTAAGCCCGACCGTAATTCCCGGTTCGTATACGTTGAGCGCTGCCAAGCAAGGCTTTGAGAGCGAGGAATTCGGACCGGTGACCCTGGAAGTGAACCAGACCGTGCGCGTGGATTTCGCGCTGAATATCGGTACGGCATCCGAATCGGTTCAAGTGGAGGCTTCCGGAACGCAATTGCTTTCTACGGAGAGCGCCGACGTTTCGCAGGTCATCGTCAGTAAACAGGTCGCCGAAATTCCTTTGAATGGCCGGAGCTGGCAGCAGTTGATCGACCTGAGCGCGGGTGTGAATCCGGGAGCGCCTGGCGAATCGGGCTCGCCCAATCCAGTGAATATCGACGGGCAGCGGACCAAGGCAAATCTTTATATGGTGGATGGCATTTCCACAACGTCATCGGCCCAAGGCCGCGGGAACGACTTCGATATTCCGCTGGAAGACGTTCGCGAGTTTTCGGTGCAGGCCGGGGCGTACTCCGCCGAATACGGCAACGTTGCCGGCGGCGTGATTAGCCTGCAGTCGAAATCCGGCACGAACAATTGGCACGGATCGCTGTTCGAATTCTTTCGGAACGATGCGCTGGACGCGGCCGACTTTTTCTCGAATCAAACCGGCCAGCCCAAGAATGCGCTGCGCTATAACCAGTTCGGCGGATCGATGGGCGGGCCGATCCGGCGCAACAAAACCTTCTTCTTCGCCGATTACCAGGGCACCGTCACTCATAGCGCCCAACCGATGGTCACCAGCGTACCGCTGAGCAGCCAGCGCGGCGGGAATTTCTCCGCGTTGCTCGGGCCGGGCGGCACCATCGTTTACAATCCTTTTGGTTCTTCGTTCGCGCGCTCGCCATTTCCGAACAACATCATCCCGGCTAGCGTGCTGGATCCGGCCACCGTGAAAATCACCTCCTTGCTGCCGCTGCCCAACCAATTCAACTCTTTTGGTAGTCCGCTGGCGTTCAACAACTACGCAGTGACGCGCCTGGATACGTCAAATGTGGAGTCCTTCGATGTTCGGGTGGACCACCAACTCTCGGCCAAGAGTAACCTCTTCGCGCGGGAGTCCTTCCAGAATACGGGCGCGCAGATCCCCTCGCTATTTGGCTCGCCCCTAGGTGGAACGATCGAGGGCGCCGGACCCACTCGCGCGCGCAATCAAAACGCCGGCCTCGGTTACACCTACACCATCAGCCCCACATTGCTGAATGAAATCCGGATCGGCTTGAATCGCCAAACCGCGGACCTCACACAGGAGGATTACGGCCAAAATCTTTCGCAGCAATTTGGCATTCCGGGCATCAACATAAGTCCGCAGACTTCCGGATTGTCGAACCTGGATGTGGCCGGCCTGTTCGACATCGGAGACAGTTTGCTTACGCCCTTGCAGCTCAATACAACGGACTGGAATGCCAGCGACAAAGTCACTTGGGTAAAGGGCCGCCATGTTATACACGTGGGAGTGGATTACCAGCATGAGATGGGCAGCACGGGTTATCTGGTTTATGGCCGCGGGCTGTACACTTTCCTGAATTTATCCACCAGTTCGCTGGTTGGAACACCCGGCGGCAATGCGTTTGCGAGTTTCCTGGTGGGCGCGCCCTATCAGATACTGCGCGACGAGTTTCCGCCCGGCCTGGTAGGGCTGATTTCCTATCGAGTGGGATTGTTCGCACAGGACGACATCAAAGTCACACGCAAACTCACCATCAACCTCGGCGCCCGCTACGACATCATGCCGTATCCACGCGAAATGCATAACCGGCTGTCGAACTTCGACCCAGCGACGGGAACCATGTTGATCGCGGGGCAGGACACCAGTCAGCGATTGGTAAGCACGGATTATAAAGACTTGGCGCCGCGCGTAGGCCTGGCCTATTCGGCGAACGACAAGACCGTGATTCGTGCTGGCTACGGCATCGGGTTCATCGATCCATATGGAGCGGCGGGAGCGCTCAACAGCAACGAGTTCAACGTCCCGTTTTACTATCTCGGCAATATCACCCAGTTTCCTTTCAGCGCGCCCACCTACAAGCTCAGCAGCACGCTGCCAAGCCTGGTGATGCCTTCGCCCGACGCGCCCACGGGCAACCAGCGCTATATCGTCCCCACCGACGGCAATCAATATTCGCAGACGTGGAGCTTCACCGTACAACGGGCCATCAATCCCGCTTTGATGTTCGAAGTGGGATACGTCGGCACCAGCGGCAACCGGCTGCTGACGGCGTCCAACATCAACGCGGCATTGCCCGGCGCCACCGACCCCACCACCCGCCAGCCATACGGTCCGGCGCTCGGCGAGATCCGTGAGCTTTCCAATAGCGCTCACTCCATCTATCATGGGCTGCAGTCCAGGATCGAAAAACGCTTCTCCGGTGGCCTGTATTTCCTGGGTTCCTACACTTGGTCAAAATCGATTGATGACCAAAGCAACGGTACGGACACTGTCATCGCCAGCGGCCAATACCCGCAGGATCCACTCAACCCCGGCCTGGATCGCGGGCTTTCCAGCTTCGATCGTCCGCAGGTTTTCGTGGGTAGCGCGGTGTGGGAAATTCCTTTCGGTCGCGGTCCGGTGGAGCGATCGCGCGCCCGCGAGCTGTTGAATTACGCGCTCGGCGGCTGGCAATTGAGCGGCATCTTCACCGCGCAAAGCGGGACGCCCTTCAGCGTACTGATGTCGTGCGCTGACGTAAATGCTCAAGGCAACAACTGCCGCCCGAACCGCATTGCCAGCGGCGCGCTGCCCGCCGGCCAGCAGTCCATCAATCAATGGTTCGATCCGTCCGCGTTTGTGATTCCATCCACACCCGAATATGGCGACGCCGGCCGCGACATTCTGCGCGCCCCCGGAGTCAATAACATCGACATCGCGATGTCTAAGTCGTTTCCCTGGGGATCCGCTGAAACCCGGCGCCTTCAGATCCGGTCGGAGTTCTTCAACACGCTGAATCACACCAATCTGGGTGTTCCGGTGAACTCCATCGATTCGCCGGCGTTTGGCACCATTACATCCTCGCTTCCCGGCCGCGAGATTCAGTTGGGCGCACGTCTGGAATTTTAGCCATGCGCCCACCCAAGATACTCACGCGCATTATCGACACTCTGTTCATTCGGCCCGGTCCTATTGTCCGTTACCTTCTGCCCTTCGTCACATTGCTGGCCGCGATCGGTATCCAAGCCACCATTGCATTGTTTGTTCCGAAACATGTCGATTTTCCCTACGTCTTCTTCTTCCTGTTCGCGATCTTCGTAACGGCGTGGTTTGGCGGCTACGTGCCGGGTGCCATGACATGCCTGATCACCATGGTAGGCATTCCGCTCCTGGCGACGCCCGGTTTCCGCCTGAGAAGCACCGATCCCAGCCGTCTGGCCCTTTTGATCGGAGTTTCGCTGCTGGTGAGCCTGGTGGCTCACTCCCAGCGGAAGAAACGCCAGCAACTGCGCGAAGCGAATGAGGAACTGGATCGCCGCGTGCAAAGCCGAACCAGAGAGCTGGAGCTGGAAATAGGAGAACGCAAGCGCACCGAACAAGCGCTGCGGCGGAGCGAAGAGCGCGTGGACTTGGCGCTGGAGGCGGCCCGCATCGGCCGATGGGATCTGGATCTGATCACGGGACGCGTGGACCGCTCTGCTCGCCACGATCAAATTCTCGGTTACGAAGCGGGGCGCGGCGCAGCCACGAGAGATCAGCTTTTCGAAAACGTGCTCTCCGAAGACCGGTCTGCAGTGGAGGAGAAGTTCCAAACGGCTGTGGATCAAGGCGGAGTGTGCGAATTCGAGTGCCGGATCAAGCAGCCGGATGGAACCTTTCGATGGGTATGGTGCCGCGGGAAAGTTCTCCAGGACGATGCAGGGCGCGCCGTCAGCTTTCTCGGCAGTTCGCGCGATATCACTTACCGCAAAGTGGCGGAACAGAAACTGCAGACCCAGTTGGAGCGCCTGAATCTGCTCGGCCAGATCACACGCGCGATTGCCGAGCGCCAGGATCTGCGCAGCATCTTTCAGGTGGTGATTCGCAGCCTGGAAGAAAGCTTGCCAATCGATTTCGGATGCGTCTGTTTGTACGACCCGCACGCCGCCGAAGTGGTAGTCAATTGCGTGGGCGTGCGCAGCGAAGCCTTGGCCATGGAATTGGCCATGACCCAGCAAGCTCACATCGGCATCGACCAGAATGGCCTGTCGCAATGTGTTCGCGGGCACTTGGTTTACGAGCAGGATGTCCGCCAGATCGACTTTCCTTTTCCGCAGCGCCTGGCGCGCAGCGGATTGCGCGCGTTCGTGGCCGCACCGTTGTTGTTCGAAAGCCAGGTGTTTGGAATATTGGTGGCTGCCCGCCGCGAGCCCCACAGTTTCAGCAGCGCTGAATGCGAATTCCTGCAACAGCTCAGCGAGCACGTCGCGCTGGCGTCTCATCAATCGGAGGTCTACAGCGCCCTGCAGCAGGCTTATGACGACCTGCGGCAAACTCAACAGGCCGTGATGCAGCAAGAGCGGCTGCGCGCGTTGGGGCAGATGGCGAGCGGGGTTGCGCATGACATCAACAATGCCATTTCGCCCGTAGCGCTCTACACGGAAATGTTGCTGGAACAGGAGACCAATCTTTCCAAGCGAACCCGTGAATACCTGGAGACAACCCAGCGGGCCATCGGCGATGTGGCCCACACGGTGGCCCGCATGCGCGAGTTCTATCGCCAGCAGGAATCGCAACTGGTCCTGTCGCCCGTGGACTTAAGCATTCTGGTACAACAAGTGATCGACCTGAGTCGCGCGCGCTGGTTCGACATGCCACAGCAGCGCGGAATCGTGGTGAACCTGCAACTGGAATTAGGACCTACTCTTCCGCAGATCGCGGGTATTGAGAGCGAAATCCGCGAGGCCCTGATCAACTTGGTGTTCAATGCCGTGGATGCCATGCCGGAGGGCGGGACGCTGACCATTCGGACCAAGAAGGCGGCGAATTCCAGTTCCGTGGACGTTGAGGTGGCCGATACCGGCATTGGCATGGACGAAGCCACCCAGCGCCGGTGCCTGGAACCGTTCTTCACCACCAAAGGCGAGCGGGGCACGGGCCTTGGTCTCGCGATGGTCTACGGCGTCACGCGGCGGCACAATGCGGACATCGAAATGGAAAGTGCCATTGGCGCCGGAACCACCATACGCCTGCGGTTCCCGGTTGCCGTATTGAGCGCCAGCGACGCTCAGTCGCCTGTACCCGAAGCGATGCCATCGCGTCTGCGCATTCTGAGCGTGGATGACGATCCGCTACTCATCAAGTCGCTGCGCGATGCGTTGGAAGCGGACGGCCATGCCGTGGTTACGGCCAATGGCGGGCAGGAGGGCATCGACACGTTCCGTGCCGCCGAGCAGCGTAACGAGCATTTCGCGGTGGTCATCACCGATCTCGGGATGCCGCACGTCGACGGCCGCAAGGTGGCGACCGCCATCAAGGGCGACTCACCGTCCACGCCCGTGATTCTGCTAACAGGCTGGGGTCAGCGGCTGGTGGCCGAAGGCGATGTGCCGGCGAACGTCGACCGTGTGCTGAACAAGCCGCCCAAACTAAAGGAACTGCGTGCCGCATTGGCGGAGCTAACCGGGGCCGCAATCCCGCGTTCGGGCGGATAGCGTTCAGGGCCATCTGTGGCGCCGTGCTGGTCCTCAGACTAATGGTCCGAACGCAGCAGATGCAGGCCAAACTTGAGCCCCGACGGGTCCGTGCAGAAACAAAATTTCCCAAATCCTGGCTCCTCGGTCGGGGCTTCCGCCTGGCCGCCTAAGCTCACAACCCTGGCGATAGCGGCGTCCAGGTCAGGGACGCGGAAGAACACAAGGAATCCGGGCAAAGGATCATTTCCGTGCATACCTATTCTGATCGACGAAGTTTGATACCATCCTTCGGATTGGGCGCCCAGAGGATGGAATTGCCACTCGAAAAGCTGCTGGAAGAAAGCCCCTGTTTGGGAGGCGTCTGCGGACCCGATTTCAACGAACGAAACAATATCGTGGCTCATAATGGTAGCCCAAATCGTAGCAAACCGCGCAGGGATTCCGAACGTTCCGCTACGCCAAACTTGCCACTTCCCCGGCTACTGCTGAGCCGTCT
The DNA here is from genome assembly GCA_963713415.1 of Bryobacterales bacterium. Taxonomy (GTDB): domain Bacteria; phylum Acidobacteriota; class Terriglobia; order Bryobacterales; family Bryobacteraceae; genus Palsa-89. The sequence goes on from CAVQLV010000007.1 coordinate 225,991, forward strand.
TCTGGGCTTGGCTGGTTGACGCCGCGAAATGTTCTACCAGTTCGAGCCGGGTTCCCCAAGGATCGGTCAGAAAAGCTACCGCCAACTGGGGCGACCTGCGATACGGAGCATCGAGCTTGATGCCATTCGCCTCCAGGGTCTTGCAAAACTCCTCGAGGTCCTTTACTTCAAAGCCGACATGATCCAGCACACGACCCTTCGTTCCGGCAACGGGGGTGTCGGTGGGACTAAACAGCAGCATGGTCCCGGGCAGGTTTACAACTTTCACTTTTCCGAGCGCCTGGCCCTTCCCCCCGAGATTCGTTAGATACCATTTCTGCATGCCGTCAGCATCGGGCGTAAAGAAGTGGACCTGGTGGTTTTCCGCTACGGCCGTTATGTTCGGGCCAGCGAGCAACTCGATGCGAAGATCGTCCGGACCGAGCACAAATGCCTGGGTGGGCTTGTCTTTATTCGGATTTACGACTTGAATCGTGTAGTGCTCCGCAGCGACCTTAGCCAAAATGTCTTTGATATCGCGTACCCGGAATCCCACGTGATTGACGATGGATCCCTCGGATCCGGCGGCAGGGTCGCCTTTATTGACCATCACGCGCATGGTCGGCAGGGTGTAGACATCGAGACTACGGCCTATCTTTCCGGCCGTCGCACCCATAATGTCCACCCAAAAATGCCGTTGGGCCTCGGGGTCTTTGCTTAGCAAGTAAATATGGCTGTAGGATACCCGCCCGTCTGCCGCGGCGCCGGCGGACGGAGCCGCGTTGGGGGCTTCCGCGGACGAGGTGGACTGGGCGAAGCTACACGAAGCCAGGGCCAGTATACCGGCCGCAATTGAAAGAGTTTTCATTTGTTTCCTTTTAGCCGCTGTTTTTTGATTGCGACTGATCGTCCATTAGAATCTGGTTGGTGATCCCAGACAAAAACCCAACATGGGACATACCTTTTTGCGTCCCTAGCCGGGCAACAAAGAACACTGTATCACCTTCCGGATCTTTGGCGGCAAAGTCTGATCGGCTCGCCAGTTTTATGGATCATGATCTCGGTCATCCAACTGACCACCGACTGGATGCGCACAGAAACGGCGGAGCGAGCGGCGGCTTGGAGCAGTTCGACGGACCGTCAGTGTCGCGGCGAAATCCAGCACCTGGGTGATCGAGGCAGCTACCGATGCAAGCCGGTCCCAAGCCCGGGCAGCGCCTGGCTCGTATTTGAATCCGAAAATGCTTCAGTTCGCCTGGGCCAAGCGGGCGGTGGCGCATTCTTCGGCGACCTTCATAAAGTTCGGCTCTGCGCAAGAATCTGACGGGACCCCCATTTTTATTGGGGCTGGGCAGAGACAGGTTCCCGGAGCCACGAACCGCTTTGACTTCCGCAACTGCGTGATCATCAATGTTTATCGGCTTCCAAGGAGAATCCGCCTGCACAGACAGGGCACCTCGAAAACGCCGGGTGAGGCCGCCCAAAGCCACTTCACCGGAGCCGAGTCCGGCGAGGAGAAGAAGGTGAGCGCTCTCCACAGTGGCTGGCTACAACGCCGGTGCCGCCAACGCCCAACGCTCCTTCGAGGGCCCACGGACAGGCCTCAAACGCTCTGGATTCAAGGTCTTCCATGAGATCCTCAGCCGTACAGGCTCCGCTGAAGGTACGACTACCTTGCCAGTTTCAGCGACGCCCTCCGCAAAACCGACGCCTGGCGACCGGACCGACAAACTGTCGAATTCCCCGAACAGGCCGGAAGCACGACCCCCCCCGCCAATCGGGCACTTCGTCAGATTCCTGCTCAGAGCCTAAAGTTCAGGACCTTGGCATTCCCCACGATGTATGGATTCGGCGTGTCGGAAGCATGTTTGGCCAGCATCGGCAGGTTGATTTTGGACCGGTCCCAATCGGTGTGGTTGGTCAGGATGATGTCCGCTCCGGCCTGTTTTACGATGCTGCTGAATCGCCGCGCCGACTGGATGTAGAGCTGAACGCGTTCCCGATCCGGATTGAGCCCTACCCCGCCCCAAAGAGCCGCGAGGTGTGGCGTCCCATGATCCTTTACCGGAAACACAGTGGAGATGGTGCCGGGCGTGTGGCCGGGTGTGAAGTAGAGGGTCAGCGTGGTATCGCCGAGCGTGAGCTTCTGGCCGTCGGTAGCCTCAATGTCGCGCTTGGGCTTGGTGCCGCGGGTTCTCTTATCGAGCACGTCCCAATCCGCCGGCGACATGATGACTCGTGTGCCGTAGTGCAATTGCAGGAACCGCGCGCCGCCGTCGTGATCGGGATGAGCATGACTGACGACAGCATATTTGATAGTGGCTGGATCTAGACCCATCTTCTTCATCCCGCCGGCAATTTCGTCTTCCACCGAATAATCGAAGATGGTGTCGAGGACGATGATGCCTTCTGACGTCGTGATGGCCCACACGGAGTATTCGGACTGGCCGAAGAAATAGAGATTGTCAAAGACTTTTACTGGTTCGACATGCCAGGTAGATGGGTCGGGAGGGCCTGGCGGCCTCTGACCGGCAGCTCGCGGCCCTGGTCCGGGGGCACGCTGCGCTCCCACCGTTGCGCGTGGGCCTCCAGGACCAGGTCCGTAGCATTGAAAGTTGAAGAGGTTCTGAAAATCATCGCCCGCCGCGGCCTTCGCGGCTGCGATGTGCGCATCGGGATTATCCTGAGCAGCCAGACTCGAAGCCAGCAGCAAGCCAATAACAAGCCTCATAAACCTCCTTGTGGTTGCGGGCTGAAGCACGAGATTATCATGATATGATCCCTTTGAGATGACCCAACGGATGCTGGCACTGGGCGTGATGATCGTCGGCCTGGTACTGTACCCGGCCGCTGCGCAGGAGTCGCAAGGGCCCGCGAACAAGAGCTGGACGGCGCCCAAAACGCCTTGGGGAGAGCCGGACCTGCAAGGGATTTGGCCTCTCAATCATCTGATCGCTACTCCGTTCCAGCGGCCGGAAAAGTACGGTGACCGCCGGTTCCTGACCGATGAAGAATACGCGGCCGCGCAGAAGAGCGCGCAGGCCCGCAACAAACGGTTCGAATCCGGAGCGATCCCGCAGGCCGACTCCGGCACCCAGGTGATGCGGCTGACATCCTTGATGAGTGAACCTGCGAACGGGCGCTTCCCGGCGCTGACGCCCAAGGGCAAAGAGCTGTACGACAAAATGCACGGCAGCTACAAGCCGGGCCAAACCGTATTCGATACGCCCGACGATTTCGACAGCTGGGACCGCTGCATCACGCGCGGCATGCCAGTTTCCATGCTGCCACGCAACTACAACAACGGCATCCGGATCATGCAGTCTCCCGGCTACGTTCTGATTGTGCTCGAGATGGCTCACGAGGTCCGCATCATTCCGACGGACGGGCGCGCGGCGCTGGATCCGACGATTAAACAGTGGATGGGTGAATCGCGGGGACACTGGGACGGCAATACGCTGGTAGTGGAAACGACCAACTTTAACGGCAAGACGGACATGACCAATGCCGGCGTTCCCGGTTCTCCGCCGCTGAACCCCACGTCGGAGAACATGCGGATCACGGAGCGCTTCACGCGAACCGCCGACGATACGATTGATTATCAAATGCGGGTGGAGGATCCGGAGATCGTGGTGAGTCCGTGGGCGGTGGCGTTTCCGCTGAAGCTGGACAATAAGTATCAAATGTTCGAATACGCGTGCCACGAAGGCAATTCGGCCATTCGCGGTTACATTGAGACGTCGCGTTTCGAGCGGGCGCATAAGACGGCGAAGTAGCGTCGGTTTCTGCATACTCGGACACGCGCAAAACGGAGCGCGGCGCGAACCAATTCCTGACCTCTTTTGTGGTGCGCGCCGCGCCCTTTGCGCTACTGATTTACTCGCGCAAAACGGAGCGCGGCGCGAACCAATTCCTGACCTCTTTTGTGGTGCGCGCCGCGCCCTTTGCGCTACTGATTTACTCGCGCAAAACGGAGCGCGGCGCGAACCAATTCCTGACCTCTTTTGTGGTGCGCGCCGCGCCCTTTGCGCTACTGATTTACTCGCGCAAAACGGAGCGCGGCGCGAACCAATTCCTGACCTCTTTTGTGGTGCGCGCCGCGCCCTTTGCGCTACTGATTTACTCGCGCAAAACGGAGCGCGGCGCGAAGGCAATTCCTAATGTGTTTCGCGGTGCGCGCCGCACCCTTTGCGCTAGTGAGAACAACCTGCTGTGCTGGGCGGCGGCGTCGCTTGGGAACTAGGATGCGGGGCGTAATAGGCCGGGTTGTGACGGATCAAGTGTTGCGCGTGGCGCTCGACTTGATCTTTTGAAAAAACGAAGCCATCTTCGATTGGCTCCCAAGGAATTCCTTTGCGTTGATGGCGTATGAAGAGCTCGGCGGCTTCGGTGAGCCGGCGGCGCTCCTGGCGGCGGCGATCATCTTGGATGAGGACGAGCTGATCGAGCGCCTTTTGGAACTGGCGGGAGAGGCGCGCGCCGTACAGGCCCAGCGTGGCCAGCGCCGGGATTAGGGATTGAGGGCTGGGGTCTTGAGCGAACAGATCGGCTTCGAGCAGCGGGATGCGATTGAGGCGCCAGGCGGTGTTGGCGATTTCGTGGACCAGTTGCGTCTCGGTGGGGGTGGCGGGTTGATACTCATCGAGGAATTGCTGTATGTGGCGCCGGTGGGCTTCGGGGTCCTCCGTGGGCAGGGCGGCGGTGCGGGCAGTGAGGCCATGGCGCAGCGCGTTGAGCGACGAACGCTGCTTGCCTGGTTCGGTGCGGGGACCGGTGGAGTGCGCGGCGTTGGCGCGGTTGATGGCGGCGCGGTGAGCTACCCTGCGCTGGACGGGATCGGCGCTTGTTGGAGTTGGTTGAGCTTGGGCTGCTGTTGCCATTTGTGGACCTCGGTCACCGGGATAGCACGGGCGGGGATGGAGCAGACGGATCGGCTGAGATAGTTTGTTGAGGGGGAAGCAGAAAGCTTCGGCGGGAGTTTGTGATCATCGGCCGCGACGGCCTGGCTCGATTGGTCGACTTCGTGTTGAAGCATCGGCGCTCCACCGGTGACCTCGGCGTTCATCACAGCCTTGATACTCATCGTCGGGCAGGCTGAAGCACAACGAGAGAATGTGTATCGCTCGGAAGGCGAGGGCGACGATCAGGCGGGCTGCGCCTTGTGGTCATCGTCGTCCGGCAGCCCGAACGCAGGGAGGTACCGGCCGAAGTTCAATTCGAAGTCGCTCCGAACACCGTAACCGATGTTGCGAACCTTCGCACGGCGCGCCTGCGCACCTGGCAGGGCCAGCAGCGGGAAGAACAGGTCGTTGCTCGACTGGAGCTCGGTAGCTGTCGGGGTCCCGAACCGATTGACTTGGGCCTTCGCCGCGGCCAGCGTTTCGTGGTCGAACGAGGCCAGACGCCGGGCGAAAGTATCGACATACGAATCGAGGGCGTCATCGTCCAGCGCGCGATTCACCCAGCCATAGCGCTCGGCGATATCGGCGTCGAAGTCGTCGCCGCTGAGCACGATCTCAAGTGCCCGCGAGCGGCCGACCAAACGCGGGAGCCACTCCAGAGCTCCGCCGCCCGGGACCAGTCCGACGCCGATTTCGGGTTGGCCAAATTGGGCGCTTTGCCGACTGGCGAAGCGCATGTCGCAGGCCAGCACGAACTCGTTACCGATGCCGCGCGTGCGGCCGCGAATCTTTGAAACGCTCACGACTGGGGTGGACGAGAGGCGCAGCACGAAGTCGCGCCAAAGGCCCAGCATCTCTGGCCGTTCCGCTGCCTTGGCTACGTCGAGATGGGCGACGAAAAAATCGGGATTCGCCGACTGGAACACTACGACCTTCACCGACGGGTCCGCCTCGAGGCCGGTGATGAGCGCTCCCAATTCGACGATCGTTGTGGGAACAAACATGTTGATCGGCGGGTTGCTGAAGGTGATGGTCCACAGGCCGGGATAAGTGCGGTCGATGTTGAACTGCGAAGTGTCAGGCATGGCGTATCTCCTAGCTCGATTCGCGGAACCCTACCGGAGCGATCGAAAGCCCGCGCGAAGCTCTTCTGAAAAGAGCTTCGGCTGTTCCCAGGCCGCGAAGTGGCCCCCTTTCGGGAGCTTATTGAAGTGGATGAGTTTGGGATACACAAGCTCCGCCCAGCTCCGTGGAGCTGGATAGAGTTCGTCTGGGAAGACGCTCACGGCGACTGGGATGGAGACACCTTTGGCATTGAAATACCCTTTGCCAAAGTACTCCCAGTAAAGACGGGCGCCGGAAATCGCAGTGTTCGTGAGCCACGTGATCGTGATGTTGTCGAGGATGCCATCGCGCGTGAGACCCTCGGCCAGTCCCTGGAAGACGCGTGTGATGAGCTGGTAGCTGCGCGCGTCGTGATCCAGGAAGTAAGCCGCCAGACCGATGGGCGAATCCGCGATTCCGTACAACGTCTGCGGCCGGAGCCCCATCTGGTAACCGTAGGCGATTCCCTTCTGGTAGACGAACTGCAGACGCTCGTACGCGACCTTTTCGTCGGCCGAGAGGCCCGACGGCGCCGGCTGACCAGAGAACGCCGCTGCGTCTATTTCGGCCGGAAAGATGCCCGGCATGTTGGTGTGAATGCCGGCCAACCCTGCTGGTGCCTGCACGCACATGAGATCGACGACGACTGCGCCCCAGTCGCCGCCCTGCGCGACGTATCGCGTGTACCCGAGCCGTTTCATCAGCACATCCCAGGCGCGCCCGATGCGCTCGGGTCCCCAGCCGGCAGCGGCCGGCTTGCCGGAATATCCGTAGCCCGGCATCGAAGGGATGATTACGTGGAAGGCGTCGGATGCGGTTCCGCCATGCTCCGTTGGGTTGGTGAGCGGATCGATAATTTTGAGCTGCTCGACCACCGAGCCGGGCCATCCGTGGGCGACGATCAGGGGCAGCGCATTTTCGTGTTTGGAACGGACGTGAATGAAGTGAATATCCAGTCCATCGATCTCCGTGATGAACTGTGGCAGGGCGTTCAGCTTGGCCTCGATCTTGCGCCAGTCATACTCTGCCGCCCAATAGCGCGCCAGGGCTTGCATCGTCGCGAGCTGTACTCCTTGTGATGCATCTGTAACCGTTTCTCGTTCAGACCACTTGGTGGCGTTGATGCGCCTGCGCAATTCGGTGAGTTCAGTTTCCGGAACATTCACATGGAAGGGGCGAATCGCGTTCTTGTCATTTGCCTGGTCGCTGCGTTGTTGCGTCGCGGTGGTTTGTGTCATGGGTCTTACTCCATCGATGGTGATTTGAGCCCTGTCAACCGAGCTTGCTCCTCAATTTATGCCCGATTCACGAGTCGGCGGAATCACGAGATGGGAGGTTTTTCAGGTAACCAATTTAGTTGGAAGAAGCGTACCCCATTCGTGGTATTTCGAGAGAAGTTATTCCAGGCTGCGGTTATGACCTCCAGCTGGGGGGCTACGCCTGAGGGATCGGAAACTTCAGAGATAACGGTGATTTGAGAAGTGCCGGGCCGGGCGAATTGCTGGCCTCTCGTACAAAAGGACGAGCGCGTTAGACAGGAAGGTCCCCGCAAGCCGGCTTCTGGTTCCCAATCTGCGCCGCACGAGACTCTTGGCAAGGATGACTCGCCCGGTCCGCTCGCATAACCAAACAGCCCGTTCCGGAGAGTGGTTCCGAAACGGGCTGGAGTTTTTCTTCCTAAAGAACGGTTAGTGTCTCGCCTGCGTCACGATGTGACCTGTTTCGTAGACTTCGCAATACGCACGCTCCGTCACAATCCCGGCATCGGCAGCTCCGTTGAGCCGAAGCGTTCGCGGCTGCATCACCCACGGTTCCAAGAGCACATCGGGGTCGTCGACAGTGACTTCGTAAAGGATTTCATCGCCCTTACGCGTGAATTTCTCCACGATGTGCATGTTCTCGGAATGGAAGAGGCCGCCCCGTCCCAACCACGTCGTATCGACAAACGAGATGGAGTCGAGCACCAGCGTGTCGCCCTCCCAGTGGCCCACGCTATATCCCATATACGTCGCCTCGATCGCCTTCTTTGGATCGTGCTTGCGGCCGTCGGTTGGAATCACGCGAAATTCCCTGTTTCCGCCTCCGTAATCGCTGGTGGTATAGAGCAAGGTAATGTCGTTCGCCGTTTGGAAGATGCGGCGGGGCGGGCCCTCCCGTGGAACCCCCATCGGCTGACAGGTCATGATGGGATCGTCCTTGTTCGTCCACTGATCCAGTTCCTCAACCTTGTCCCAGAACTCCGGTTTGTACATGGGATGACTCGGCCCAAACCGCGAGGGAGAGATCCACTCATAATCCACCCAGAAGTTGTCTTGTCCGGTTTGGCAGCCGGTGTCGGGGCTGATTCCCCCGCCCTTCACCTGCGTTGGACCGCATCGGCGGTTCCCACTACCTGTGATTTGAAGAGGGGGACCACTCCAGACTCCCGTCATATCCGGATGACCATTGGCCAGCCGCGGGGTTGCGACGGCTTCGGTCTCGGTCGCCGGCTTTGCGCCGACATTCAGAGTCCAGTTGGGAGGCTGATTGGTTGGCTGGATCGCCGCCTTGATGCTCGCCGGAACCGGCATCACGACATACATCTGTGCCGTTTCCGTCACCGTAGTTGTAATGTCGCGGACGACGGCTCCGTTTTTGCGTTCCGTCATCCGGCCCGCGTAAAACGCTTCGGCCGGATTGAGCGGATTGTTCCAATCTTTATAATCGCTGTAAGTGAACTCGTAAGTGTTGGCGCCATTTTTCACCACTACGCGTTCGGGCATGAACTTCGCGTCGAGTGTGACGGTGGCGATTGCACTGGGGACACCCGGAATCGGGAACGTCACGACGGGCGTATTGCCTTCCCACGCGACGGAGGTTTTCCCGGCCATCGAGACATTAGCAGGTACCCGTTGCGGCCTGGGCGCCATTTCCGGTGGATCACTTATCCCGGCCATCGCGCCCTTAAAGGCGCCCTGCGGGCTGGCCCACAGGCGAATCATCCGTTCCTCTACAGTGGCGGGCATCGGCGTCGCCTTGCCTTTACCGGGGACGAGTTCGGCGCCGGGAATGTCTTCGTCCCAGGCGTACGCTCCACTGAGGACTTCGACGTTGGAGCACGACTGGCCATTGGGCCGAGTGCCCGTGTACTGGATCCGCTCGCCGGACGTCTGGTAGCTGATGCTGGTTCGATACTTAGTTACATTGCAGGGCTGTCCGTCCACTTGCATGGTGCCCTTGCCCTGGTATTCGAGCGACATGATCAAGTCTCGCTCCTCGCTGCTTCGGAGCATGCCCATATACCAGCCCCAGTTGAAAAGGACAGCTTTCAGGTCCTTCGCACCGGCTGCGGGGGTGTACGTCGGACCGGCAAACCGGAACCCGCGACCGCCGCCCGCACCGGGTCCACGGCCGCCTGCGGCGGGGGCTCCCGAGGGTGCAGCACCGCCTTCTTGTGCAAAGGCCGAGGACGGCGCGCTAATCGTCAGAGCGACTGCTATCGCGACAGTTGTCCCAAAGATCTTTCGTAGAACAGTCATGATGATCCTCCTTCTTGTTGAGTCGTTCGCGTTACCGGCGGAAATTTGGATCACGCGTCCATCCGGAGGCGTCCCAACCGTAGCTGAAGGCTGGCAACAGCAACCTGTTTATTCTACGCTAGCTTCTCCTGCGATTGGCGGTCGCCGGCTAAAGCGGACTACCCGATTGGCTGAACTAGAGATTGAGGCCCAAGATCGTGGCCAACGCCCACAGATCTCGATGGCCATCGATTTTGTGGAAGTTCTTCTCCTTTGAGCAGCCAGGCCGAAGCGAGCAGCAAGGCCGAAGCGCTCCACCCTCTCCGGAACGCGCCACCGCGTCGTTCGCCGTGCGGCGGCGCCACACCGCTCTGCGGACTCCCGATCACATTGGTTGTGGCAAGGCATTGGTGCGGCGAAGATGGCAGCTTCAGCCGCTACAAGGTGAACATTTCGCCGCAGCCGCACTTCGCGTCCGTTACGGGGGGCGGCGGAAGGATCGGTCCGGGTAAGCCGCCTCCACGTCAACTTGACGAGAAACGCCCTATGTTTCGATTACGTCGCTGGTGTGCCGCCCACTCGTAGCTGCGGGTGCCGGGGCCGGTTAGCTTGGCGCGTTTTCGTCACCGGCTTAGTAGAATATCTGCGGAGGGGACACGATGCGAAAATGTTGCCCGCTATGGGGAGCCTGTGTTCTGATTTCCCTGGCTGCCGGACTGCCTCAAGGGGCTTTGGCAGACGGCCGTACAAAGTTTCCAAAGTGGTAAAAATCGGTGGCGAAGGCAGGTTCGATACCGCCTTCGCCGACGTCGCGGGCCGCCGTCTGTACATTCCACGCAAGGACCCGGGCTGGATCACCGTTTTTAATCTTGACACGCTGGAGCCGGCGGGCGAAATCCGGTAGTGTCCTAAAGATGCGTTGATCGCTCCGTCTACGGAATCTCACGTTTTCTCCAGCCGTCATCGTACTTGTCGTACTCGACGGTTATGGATGTCGGATAGCCCTCTGCACCCTTGGGCATGTTGATGATTCCATCCCCGAGCAACTCTGACGCCTTGCTTTCGTCGCCCGGTTCGGAGGCGAAGTATTCTTTCAACGCCTGCCCTAAAGCAGTCGCTTTCCAATTCATAGTGACGTTAGCCTTAGCGTGAGGTCCGTCTTCCAATATCCCGGTAACCTCCAAAGTCGAGAAGGCCGACAACGGAAGCGTAATTATCTGGTAAGCACAATCTGCTTTTTGATTAACTTCGACGGGTTTGCCCTCTTCCGCATACTGTCCCTGACTAGTCAAGGCGACATCCCAAACGTGTTTGCCATTCGGCTTTACGGTTATGTATCCGGTTTGTGCAAGGGCTTTATACTCCACCCCCGATTCGACAGGGTCGTAATCTTTGAGTACGCTGTATTCTTTAGCTTCGCACGCTTCCGATAACTTTCCTGTTTCAAGAAGTAGCTTTCTGTTGCACTTGTCGCCGTCAAGGCAGTACGTCGCATCGACTGCCTCTACCAGATCAGTTCTCACCCGTGAGCGGCTCAAGTGACTGGTGCATCCTGCCAACAGGGAAGCGAACGCAACTATTCCCAATTGCGCGGCTAGTCGGTAGATCATCGACCCGAGCCGGTTCCTTGGATGAGGAAAATGGCGATATCGTTTAATAGCATTGGGGCATTGTTATACATCAGCATCAAGCTAGGCGCTGGATTGCTATCAACACGAAATGTAATGTTGGACGACTGCCTCCCTGACTCGTATACAGAAATAGAGGCGGAAAGTTCTTCGTATTCCAACCGTAGCTTCTTGGCTGTCGTAAGTCGCTTGACGACAAGGGTCCTAGGTTGCTCGTCAACTTCAAACACCTGCTCCCCTACGCTATTCGCATGTTTACATTCGTTAACTATCGCACCGCACAATTTTTCCCAAAGCGCTGGTCCTAGCGCCTTACGGATATTCTGCTCTTCCATAAAAACTGACCTTTCGACTAAACGCCTGTGAGAGTCGGCTTCCACTTGCTCTGCGATGGTCCGTTGCATTTAGGCACACCCCCTGCTAAGATTTGAGTGCGCCCGAACCGAATGCGGAAATCCGGCCTAGTTCTCAGCTAGGCCGTTTCCATTTAGTTTCCTTCAATTCTACGCCAAAAGTTCGGCGATTTCCCAAGGATGATCGGCGATTCCAGCGGCCATAGCGGGCGTCACGCGCAAGGACTGATGCACACGGCAGAAGTTATAGTACGTGTACCAGAGGACCACGGCTGCCCAGTGGTTATCAAATTTCTTGCTGAATCCATTCGTCAGTCGAGTGAACCTGCGAGGGCCCATCCGTAGCGATAGGTTGCTCCGTTCAATGATCGAAGTGCAGATGCGGTCAGGATCACAATCACCTGCGACTGGGACCACCTCCACGGACTGAACCTCAGCCGGAGAATGTCGCGCTTCGCCTTCCTGAGACGCACGATAAACCTTGATGAGCATCGCGTATCCCGTGATCCGATCATGCAGCGTAGTGGTGATCGCGGAGCGATACGGAGCGAATCCATCCGTTGTGATTTGAAACTTGCTGTGCGCAGAGGTTGCCTGCCGAACGCCTTCGATAAACGTGTCCGTGGTCCGTTGGTCGCGCTTGCCCATCGTCACGTTCAGGATCAGTTTCGAGTGTCGTTCGATGCACGTGAACACGTAGCAGTCACCGAAGCTAGGATCGTCCTCGGGACGGACACGTTTTTGTTTCTTGGAAATCCACGACCACACCTCATCGCATTCTAGGTCCCGTACCACTACGTTGCGGATTTTTTCGGCCATGATACGTTCGCACTTATCGCCAGCGAGAACTAAGAGTTTCATGATCGTGTCACGGTGCATGTCGATGGTGCGCTCAACCGAACGAATGCTAGCGCCTTCCAAGAGCATGCGGAGCGCGAGAATGGCCTTCTCCATCGGCAGGGTCATATCGCCTAGCGGCTTCTCGTGCGCCTCCGTGTAGGTCTTGCCGCACTCTGCGCAACGGAAGCGGCGAAGGCCGTTCCGATGCTTGCCAAAACTGGCGCAGCGGATATCGCACGTGGGACAGTTCATTGTGACCTTAGCTTTGGCTTCCGTCTTCATGATTCAAGTATACACGAAGCGCTTCGTGTTATAAAGCGTTGATCTCTGGTTTTCCAGATGGCCTAGAATAATGGTGCGGGCGGTGGGGCTCGAACCCACAAGACCCTCGCCGGATCGACCGTTTTAGAGACGGTTGCGTTTGCCAGTTCCACCACGCCCGCAAGCATGGAAAGGGGAGCGAACAACCGCTCCCCGTCGCGTTCGTGGTGGCCCTCGAATCTATGTCATTCAATTCCCCCTAACGGACTCAATCTTAAGGCACCCGCATAGCAGGAGTGCAATGCAGTCGGATGCGGGGGAATGCGGGGAAATGCGGGGTACCTGGGTTACGACCGGCGAGCTTTCAGGCGTTTTAGAAACTCCTGGGGGGACAGAGCTAGTATTTCGTTAAAGACACGCGTTGCTCGTTTGGTAACTCTCGGGTCGACACGCTGAAATCGCTCAAATTCGCTACGGTCCTCGTAGCCCGCCACAAGCCAGATGTCGGTGCGGTTTATCTTGGTCCCGTGCTGTAAAAGTTTACCAATGAAGGCATCGATGCGGTCCCGATTGGTCAAGGTCTTGTCATCGCAGATAGACTCAGGCGCAGCTGCGATGCTTTCCTTTGAATCAACCAAAACGCTATCTGACTGTTCAGGCCGAGCGGTTGGAACCAACGTGATGGCCGGATAGTGCTGAAATAACTGCGTCACAGCAAATCTCAATCGATCAAACGTGACTTCCTCTGGCGTGATGCCATCTTGCTGCGCCACTAAATTACGAAGTACATCTTCCGGTATTTTCTCGTGTGGTCCAGAGATCAAGCCCTTGATCGATTTAAAGACCTCGTACTGCTGAACAATTTCTGGCCAGTTCGTTGGATCGTTCTTTCGTTTCTCTTCCTCGGTGGCGAGTCGTTCCGACTCAATAGCGCGAGCCTCAAGGATGTTGCAGTAATCGGCTGATGACTGACAGAGGCGCACTATCCAGCAAGCAATAAGGATGGGATTATCAATGGTTTCTCCTAACTCATTCAAATTGCTGTGAACTTCGTGTTCGGTCCAACGGCCCTCAGTTTTCATCGCATTGAGCCATACGTGCAAGGAATCGCGGGTGGAATCCAGTTTGGTTCCACATCGCCTTGCTAACGGTTCAAAGCGCGCGGCAATAGAGGCACGTTGAGGCCTGCGAGTGATGGCCTCATCCACGAGAGTCCACGGTTGCTTGTCAAACTTCTTCCATTCGGCATGAAGCAAATCGAAGGGATCTTCTATTGCTCGGAACTTCTCAGCGAGTTCACGCCAGAAATCAGAATCGGACAATTACCCCTCTTGCGCGCGGCGCAAAGAGGGCTTACGATGGGGGTGCTTAGGTCCTATCGAGAAGCCCCCGGTTCGCGCCGGGGCTTTTCATTTTGTAAGGGACTATTCTATCGAAGGGGTTATTCGGCTTGCTTGCGCGGGCGTCCGCCTCTGCGGTTCTTTCGCATGGCCCCAATCTTGGCGTAATATTCAGGACCGCGTTGCGCTGTGACAGTCCCACCCTTGGACCCTAGCGCGGCTGCATCCGGTTCCCGTTTCGCCAGGTGCTTTGAGAGGGCCAGCGCAGCATTCAGAGATTCGCGGGCGCTGCGAACGGACGGATGCGGATCGGGAATTGTGGCGAGAACCAGATCGGCTTGATTGATGATACGATGGAGCGCTTTCAAATCACGGCGAACAGAAGGGCTTGCCATGCAACCATCGTACAGCGAAAGCAAGCGCTTCGTGTTTATTAAGAAAAATGGATGAACGCACCTTTAGGACAGCACCCGAAATCCCCGACGCAGCAGCGAACGGCGTCGCAGTCGACTCGAAATCCGGGCACGGGTTCGCAAGCAGTCAACCCGTGGTGATGTGGGACGCGAAGACTCTGAAGACGATCAAGACCATTGACGTCCAAGGCCGCCCGGATGCCATTCTGTTCGATCCATTTACCGAGCGTGTCTTTATCTTTAGCCATATCGCTCCGAATGCAACCGTCATCGACGCAATGAATGGCTCTGTTCTGGGCGCGATTTGATCTGGGCGGCGAGCCAGAGCAGGCCGCCACGGATCGGAAAGGCCGCGTTTATCTGGATGTCAGGGACAAGAACGACGTTAAAAACGAGATTCTGTTCGCGGGCTTCCGGGCGCCGCAGATGATGGTGATCCTCAGTGCCACCGATGGAAAGATCCTGGATGCTCTGCCTGTTGGATCCACCGCCGATTCGGCCATATTCAACCCGGAAACGAGTGAAGCTTACAGCGCGCCGATCGATGGGACGCTTTCCATTTTTAGGGAAACGAGTCCCACCAGCTTCGCCAAGGAGCAGACCGTACAAACGAAGGAGAGTGCCAAATAGATGGTGTGGGACAGCAAAACGAAACGGATCCTGCTCATCGCTGCGGATTTTCTACCTCCTACCGGGCCGCCAAGGGCGGGAGTGGCTGGGTATGGAGGAAAGATGGTGCCTGATTCGTTTTCAATTCTCGTGGTTACGAAGTAAGTAAGGCGGGTTCGAGAACGTATCACGCTCCGCGCCCTGACGCCGTGAGGCGATTTGTCGCGGACGTACGGTGGATTCGTGCGGCACGTCATGCTCGGACTTGCTTTCGGCTCCCGGGCCTGGTGGTTCGCGGGAAAATGCCGAAGCGCCGGTCATTTCCGGCTACGTGTTTCGTCACCCGATCCATGGTGGATTCGAATTCTTCGTGCGTCGAATCGATGAAAAGCCACTTCCTTAGAACCTGGTGCGGCGTCAACGCGGGGAACTCGGCTTGAATGGAAGCGTGATGCTGGTAGTCCGTGCAGACCAGGACTCCGTGCCAGTTCCAGCGGCCGGATTTGGTTGGCTCAACGAGCAAGAGCATCTGGCGCTCGAAGAGGTAGGCCGCAAGGCCGCCGAACATTCGCTTGGTGAAGAAGGTGGGGTGCTCTACAAAGGCGTCGAAAATCCACTCGTGTTCGAACTTCTTCATACCAGGCAGGCGCGGAAATCACTTCATGTGTTTGAGGGACTGCTCATTTTCCAAACAAATTTCGTCGACTAACTCTGTGTCGACAACGATGCGTTCCTTTAATTTGACGGCCCAGGGCTTCGTGTAAGCCTTGGGATCGTCAACCGTGACCTGGATTTCGAGATGCCCGAAGTCCGGACGCCGGATCTGTTCGCGGACTTTGGCTGCCTGGGTGAGCACGCTTCCGTTCCAATCGATCCACGTGTCGTCGCGCAGTCCGATGGTGTCAATGACCAGCGTGTCGCCGGACCATCGCCCCGATGAATATCCTTGCCAGGAGGGATTTGGATCCTCGGGCAACGGCCGCGCGTCCGTGAATACCTGGCGATAGCCGGCATTCATTTCATCGAGCACGACCAAAAGACCCGGCTTGTGGACGAACTTCAGCAGATGCGGGAGCCCGTAGGCACGAAGAAAATTGTCCGGCAGGCACTTGATGTGCGGATCGTCAATCGCCTCATTGGCGGTGCGTTCCTTGACGATGGCGGCAAGCCAGGGCTGATACGGCAACCCGCCGGGAAGATCCACGCCCATATTTACCATTTGGCGCGAGGTGGTGATTTTACTGGCGTCACCGGGACCCTGCGCTTCGGCGGGATTTTGCGGGCGGGGCGCTGGAGCATCCTTAGGGCTCGCTGTGCCCTCCTTGCGCCGGATATTGGGGTCGCCGGTGGTCCAGATTCCGGAAAAGTCGGGTTTGCCGTCCTGCATGCGGGGGGCCGGGGCTGACATGTCCACTTGGCCGCCGGCCTTGCGAGGGACTCCGGCGGTGGGGTACTTGAACCATTGCGCGCCCAACGGAGTGGATGTTAAGGGCAGGCTCAGAATGAGGAGGGCGATTCTGAGCGCTTTGTGTTGCCGCGGCACGCCGGGCTCCGAGGTCATGGTTCGAGAGCTGACCCTCATGCCTGTTTTCGTTTATCTTTTCGAGGGCGCTTCGGGACGAATGCCAGAAAGCGGCGCGGGTTGTCGACGGTGATGTGGCGCAGCGTGTCATCAGAAGCGCCCGCAGCCTTCAACTTCGGCAGAAAAACCGTGATCGTCTTGGCGTAGCCGCTGGATGCGTCGGCTGAAAACATCAGGTGATCGGCGTAACCTGCCTCGATGAGCGCCATTACCATCGGCACCTGCTGGGCGTCGTTGTTGCCACCCTGCCGGTCGAAGCCGACGAACGCGCCGCGCCTGCAAATTTGTTTCTGCACGTAGACGTTTGGGTCGACAAGATTTCCCAGGTGGCCGATGACTACGCGATCGGGTTTCACGCCGGCATCTTCGAAGATGTCGAGCTGCTCGAGAGCGGACTTGCCTGGAATTCCCGTGTGGGTGAAGATCGGGATGTTGGTGGCGACATGTGCCCGGCCGACGGCGCGGAACACCTTCCTCTCCTCGGCGGTGATTTCGTCCCAGGATCCGATCTCACCATAAGCACCGATGACGTCGTCGTCCGCCTGCTTGATGAGCGCGTGGACAATCTGATCCTCGCTCATAGTCGCGATCTCTTTTGGGTAAAACGGCTGTGCATAGAAGCCGCCGCCCGCGACGATGGGCACGCCGGACTTCATGGCCACCTGGCGCAGGAAGTTGATGTCCCGGCCCATCTCCTTGTGTCCCGCGTCGACGATGCAGGCAAGGTGGCCTTCGTGCGCAGCCTTCACAACTTCAGCGGACATCAGGTCCACGTTGTGCATGATGTCCGGGCCGGGAGGCGGTCCGCCACGCCCTGCTCCGCCGGGTCGCGGAGGAAGGGGCGGCAATCCATTCGCGGCGCGCGCGGCTGCAGCGGCTGCGGCGGCTGCGGCGAACCGGACGTTGAAGTCCGGCGCGAGTTGCAGGTGTTCGTGAAACAGAGTGGCGCCGCCCGCTAACTCTTCGGGTGTGTAGTCTTTGAGGACGGTCCGAATGATGGCGCCCTTCGGAAATACTGGTGCCTGCGCGAACAGATGGCTCGGGACTGTGGCGGCCGCGGCACCGATGCCCAGGACTTCCAGAGCCTTGCGCCGAGTGAGACCTTGTCCCAAGAACTTCGAGATGGCAGTATTGTCGTTCATGCGCGCGAATCCTACTTGTCGGGCTTGTCCTGGCCCTCTTTCGTTCCCGAGCCGCCCATATCCAGTTTCCTGCCGTCCGGAAATACGATGTCTCGCGAACTGCCTCGGAGCGAGCCGTCCTTCGCCTGGAAGGCGATCACTTTGATCCTTGTGCCGGCGGGGAGCGAATTCCTGTTCCAGCCCAGGCGGAGCAAAACGGACGGCGAGCCGCCTTCGATACGCCAGCGTTCCACCGTGCCGTCGGCTTTGGGGACATCGATGGTCAGCCAGGAATGCGGATTCACCCATTCCATCTGGACCACTTTTCCATCGAGCGTGACCTCTTTGTTCCGGTCGAACTCCGCGGAAAAAGAATGATGCGCCGCTAGGGGAAATGCCGCGGCAATCAGCGCGCCGGCACCGACTACGATTTTCAGCAATCTGCTGTGCATTGGCCCGACTCCTTATCGTTCCTACTCATGTTACTGTTTGGGCTGAAGCAGGTCATGATAGAGCAGCATATCGGTATAAGGCACGCACTTATGCTCCAGCAGTTGCGCGTTGTCGTCGATGATGCGGTACAGGGGCATCTCGATAGTCCAGGGCCGCGAGAACGTCTGCGGATCTTCGAGCGTGGCCTCATACCAGATGTGGTTGGCGTCCAGAAGCTTGAAGCGCTCGGTGACCTTTAACTGATTGGTGGCGAAGTTTCCCGCGCGATCGAGCCAGGACTGGCCGTTTTGCGAGGTGGTGGTGATCACCAGAACATCGCCTTCCCAGGTTCCGTTGGACTTACCCATCCACGAATCCACCGGCAGGTCGGAATGATCTTTCATGTAAATAATTCGGTTGGTGGCGGCGAAGGGGTAAACCATGAGTAAATCGCCGTCACCCTGGAAAATCTGGAACGGAAAATTCTGGTAAGTGACGCGCGGAACACCCAGCATATAACACTTCGCTTCGGGGTCCGCCTGGGGCCATTTGGACCGGTTTTCGTCGCGCTTCTTGAGCGCTTCGGGAAGGTAGGGAATGGTGCCGCCTCCGTGCAGAACGCTTTTCCCCGCGGGAATGACGGCTATGGCGCCGAGCTGCCAGAAGTCCTTACTCAATCCTTGCACCGGATGGCTTTCCAGGTTCCAATACGCCGTGTTCAGAGCCTCCCAGATGCCGTTGAAGTTGGGATGCCCCGAAATAGTGGCCGGACGATCGAGCTGCTGCGCTGGAGCGGCACTCGCGGCGAACAGTGCCGTTACCGCCGCTACGAGGGTGGGGATGAATCGATTGTGCAATCTAAACTTTCTCC
This sequence comes from Bryobacterales bacterium, assembly GCA_963713415.1. Classification (GTDB taxonomy): domain Bacteria; phylum Acidobacteriota; class Terriglobia; order Bryobacterales; family Bryobacteraceae; genus Palsa-89. Next base: position 244,922 of record CAVQLV010000007.1, read on the forward strand.
CTTTGGGGCGCGTGCAACGTATGAGTATTCGAAAGATGTGGGAATAAATTGGATTAGCGGCTGCTTTGCGATGCGTCCGTTTCCTTCATGGTCTTTATTTTTCGCGCAAACTCCGGATACATGGTCTCGGCGCCGCCTAACGTCGCAGCCAGAGGGATATGGTATTTTTTCGCGAATTCCGCAACAAATGGATTTTGCCCGGGGAGGAAGTTCGGCACGGCACCGCGCGGCTGGTTCGCGATTTCAACCACAGACTCGCATGGATAAAGCCAATTTTGTCCCTCTTGCGGGATTCGATGAAAGATCTGGCTCCTCACAAAAGGCTCGGTCAACGTGGACGGATCGGTCACTTCGCTCACGTGCACCAGGAAATCTCCGTGCCGAATAAAATGCTCGATCAAGGTCGCCTGATCGCTCTCGGGAAGACCGTTGCGCCTTAAGTAGCCGGGCTTGATGTGAGTGGTATAAACCGTCAGTGTGTTGCCTTCCCATTTGCCGGTGGAAAAACCCATCCAGGTGTGAACGGCGGCCTCGGGAGGATGCGGCCGGTTATCCATCCAGATGGTGCGGTTCTGTTCGTACGTGCTGATGTACATCCGGATGTCCTGCAGATTTTGCGATTCATTGTCGCGCTCTTCCCAAATTCGGAGGTTGAGCGGTCCGCCCAAGAGGTAGGGAGCGACGTGCACCTGGCATTGATGTTCCGGAACGGTAACGCGGGAAGGGCTCCACGCCAGCCCCACGGCGCGCGCACCTTCGGTGATGGGAACGCCAAGGTAGTCCGCGATGGCGGGGTTGCCGGTACTTTCCTCATGTGGCTCCGGCGCCCAGGCGCCGCTCAGATCGATGCCCGGCTGCGCGTTGAACGAACCGGAATATTGCGCGAGCGCTCCAGGCACCAGGGCCAAGCCCGCAACGATCACAATTAGTGAAGAATTCCGTCTCATGCTGCCGGACCTCGTTTGCTCTCGGAAGCCGTGAGGCTTCGATAAATCGAATTCACAAAATTGTCAGCGGTTCCGGGTCCATCGTGGGCGCTCCAACGGGCGTCGTAATCCTTGGTGAAACCGGCCGCCTTGATCTGCTCCAGGGTCATTCCCTTCTTGATGCCGTTCTGCACGCGATCGCGCACGATGGTCACCATGTCGCGGTATTCCACTACGTCGAATTCGTCGCAGATGCGGCCGTGGCCGGGGATGATGTAGGTGCCGCCCTCTTCTTCATGCTTGGGAACGGCGATATCGATGATGTTGTTCAGCGCATCGATCTCGCCCTGGACACTGCCGCCGTGTTCCACGTCGATGAAAGGATAGCTGTCGGTGTTGAAGATATCGCCGGTGACAAGGACGTCGGAACGGCGAAAGATCACCAGGCTGTCGCCATCGGTATGGGCGGCGGGCTGCCAGCGCGCGATGACGGGCTCTTCATTAAAGAAGACTTCCTTCTGGCCGGAGACGTAGGTGTCGGTGGGCCACGCGCCATCCGGCGCAGCAGCCTTTTGACCGGTGGGAGCGCTCATCCGGTTCAAAACATTTTCGTGCGCGATGATCTGGGCGCCCTGGCCGGCGTCGGCGATGTCGCCGGTTACGTTAGCGCCGGTAATGGTGACACCGATTTTTCGCAGAGCTTCGTTGCCGCCGGTCTGGTCCGGATGCATGCACGTGTTGATGATGTATTGCAGCGGCTTGTCGGACAATTTACGGATGGCCGCGATCAGTTTCGCGGAGTTTTCCTCCAGGCCAGTGTTCACCACCAGAACACCAGTGTCTCCGATCTGGACCGCTACGTTCCCTCCCAGCCCGTGGAGCATGTACACGTTGCCTTGAACGTGTATGGTGGTGATGCCGCCCTCGATGTGATAATCGTTCCACGGGAACTGGTCCTTCTGTGTGTGCACAGCTTGTGCGTACACAACGACTGGCCATCCCCAGGATTGCGAGTGCGGCAAGCGCACCTTTCCATCTTTGCTTCGCCATTTGCCTCAGCGTGTCCCCTCGGCGCCGCCCAAGGTTCGCAGCAGCGCTACGGTGGTGTCGTGCGGAACCGGCAGGCTAAAGCTATCCTTCCCCATCGCGATGTCGAGCGGCGTAAAGCCTGACTTAGACTTCACATCCAGCTTCGCGCCATGCTCGACCAGGAATTTTACCAGAACGTCGGAGCCCCGGCCGGCGGCTCCATGCAGCGCAGTCTCGCCTTTGCCGTTGGTCTGGTTGATATCCATACCCTGTTTCATGCAAAGCTGGAGCGCCGCGAGCGCCTGGGCGTCGGTGCCTTGGGTCTGCTTGTCGCGATAGCCGATGCCGGCGGCGAAGAGCAGCGCGTTATTGCCATCTTTCGTTACGATCTTGGGATCGGCTCCGGCCTTGAGCAAAACTTGCATGCTGGCAGTGTCGCCCGAGCGGGCAGCTCGCATGAACGGCGTGGCGCCTTGATCGAGCGCCACGTCGCCATAATCCATTCCGCTGCGGCCGGGAAGATTATGCGTCAACTGCGCGTTCACGTTCGCGCCGTTAGCTAGAATCGCCTGGATGAGATCCATGCTCGGCAGCGGGTCGAGCTCTTTGCGCATCGGCAAAGCAGACCAATCCTCGTTGCGCATGTCGATGGCGGCATAGAGCGCGGCTCGGCCTTTGACGTCCGTCACGTTTGGATTGGCGCCTCGATCCAGCAGGAACTTGGCGAACGTGTACTTCTTGTTCATGATCGACACCACTAAGCCGTTGGTGCCGTCGACGTCCGTTTGATTGATATCCACGCCGGCGTCCAGCATTACTTTTGCGGTTTCGATGTCGCCTTCGCGCGCGGCAAACAGGAAGGCCGTCAAACCGCCGCGGGAGATGGGAGAGATGGAAGATGCGGTGCTCAGTTTGGGAATTTTCGTTTCACGAAACGAAGATTGAACCTTCCAGTCGGCGCCGCGCGCTAACAGCAGCTTCGCGACATCGGCGTGGCGTTCGGCGGCGGCCCACATCAAAGCGGTTTGGCCGCGATAGCCCTCCTTGGCGTTTACGTCGGCGCCGTGGTCCAGCAGAACCTTGACGGCTTCTGCGTTCCCGGCGCGCGCCGACGTCATCAGAACCGTTTCGCCATCGGCGGTGGTGCGCGTGTTCGGGTCGGCCCCGGCTTTCAAGAGTTGCTCGATGATGGTGGCATTGCCTAGCGCCGCGGCTTCGGAAAGCGGCGTTGCGCCGTAGTGGTTCGCGGTCTTGGCGTCCGCGCCGGCTTTGAGCAGAATGCCGACGGTTTCAGAATCGTTCCAGTGCGCCGCCCAATGGAGAGCCGTTGTTCCGTCCGGCTGCGCGGCATTGACGGCCGCGTGCTGCGCGAGCAACGCCTGAAGAGCGGCAAGGTCGCGATTCTCGACCGCATCGGCGACCGTCGCGTTGCTCGCATAACTAATCGCCGCAAAGCCTGCCAGCAGTAAAACGCCGCACAGTGTTTTCATAGTGATCCTCCGATCACAGCTCGGCAAACATCCCGGTGCTGTCGCCCACGTGGTCCTGCGGAACACCGGCCTTATCCAGGATAGTCAGCAGCAGATTCGACATCGGGGTGCCATCCGGATACTTCAAGTGACGTCCGCCCTTCATTCTTCCGGCAGCTCCGCCGGCTACGAAGACGGGCAGCGGCGCGTGATTATGCACATTGCTGTTGCTCATGCCGCTTCCAAAAAGGATCAGCGAATGATCCAACAGGTTGCCGTCGCCGTCGGGCGTGGCTTTCAGTTTGCCGAGGAAGTAAGCCATCAATCCGACGTGATAGGTGTTGATCTTGGTCAAGTTCTCCAGGCGCGCAGGATTGTTCTGATGGTGGGAAGCGGGATGGAAACCTTCGGAGATGCCGAGCATCGGGAAGGTTCGATAGCTCACTTCGCGCGCCATCATGAACGTGGAGATGCGCGTAATATTGGCCTGGAAAGCCAGCGTCATCAAATCGAACATCAGCTTGGTGTGTTCCTGGTGATCGTCGGGAATTCCAGTGGGAGAAGCCGGAACGGATAACGTGGAGTTGGCGTTTTGTTTTTCGGCGAGCTGGATGCGGCGCTCGATTTCGCGAACGGTGTCCAGGTAGTCTGAGATTCGATTGCGGTCGCTGGGGCCCAGGCTCCCTTCCAGATGCTTGACCTGCCCCATCACGGCATCCAGAATACTGCGCTGTTCATCGATGCGCTCCAGGCGTTCTTCGGCGTTCGCGCCGTCGCCGAAGAGGCGCGTGAAAACCACGCGCGGATTGATTTCCATGGGCAGAGGCGTGGTGGGCGTGCGCCACGAAATGGTGTTCATATACGCGCAACTGAACCCGACGTCGCACGACCCCACCAGCCCGCTGAAATCTTCGGTGGCCAGTTCCAGCGACGGCAGCGGCGTCTGTTGCCCGATCTTCTGCGCGGCGATCTGATCGATGGTGGTGCCCGCGCGAATGTCGGCGCCGTCGGTGCGCTTGGGATGCACGCCGTTCAAGAAAACCGCGGGGGATCGGGTATGATCGCCGCCGTTATCGCCGGGGCCGCCGGGCGCGGCCATCTTGTGGGCCAGATTAGTGACCACCACCACCTGGTCCCTGAACGGCTCGATGGGAGCCAGCGTGCGGGACATCTTGAAATCGGCGCCTTCACCAGCGGGTGTCCAATTAGCCATCACGGCGCCATGCGGAATGAAACACAAGCCCAGCTTGATTTCGGGATTGGCGGCGGTCTTGGCCAGCGGCGTTTGGGCCGCCACCATGGAATCCAATAATGGAAGCGACAGCGCTGTACCCAAACCTCGCAACACCGTTCTCCGGGAAATATGTTTTTTCGTGATCAGTCTCATGTTGCGGCTCCTTATCGGGACGCGTCGGTTGCTGCGCCGGCGGTCTTAATTTTCATGTCGAACGGGACACTCTCCACGGTTCCAAGAACCAGCGATGAAAAACGGAAATCATGAGCGCCGGCCTCCTGCACAATCTTGCGGACGGCCGGCATGTCGTAATATTCGACGCCGCGCCCCAGCGCGTACGTTAGAAGCTTTTCGGTCATTACGCCGACGAATACGTCCGGATGGTCGGTGAGCATCTTGCGCAGCGCCACCGGCCCGTCTACTTTCGCACCGTTATACAGCGTGCCGGAAGGGTCGATGGGCGAGCCATCGTCCAGGGTGCGCCACTGGCCCACGGCGTCGAAATTCTCCAGCGCGAATCCGATGGGGTCCATCACTTTATGACAGCCGGCGCATACCGGGTCGGCGCGGTGCTGTTCCATGCGTTCGCGCAACGATAGCGGCTTGCCATCGCCATTTTCTTTGAGCGCGGGGACGTTGGGCGGCGGCGGGGTGGGCGGAATTCCGAGCAGATTTGTGAGAATCCATTTGCCGCGCTGCACGGGCGATGTGCGGTTCGGATAGGAGGTCACGGTAAGGATGCTGGCCTGGCCGAGCAAGCCTCGCCGATTCTCCGAGGTCAGCGCGACGCGGCGGAACTGGCTGCCGTATATATCTGGAATGCCGTAGTGACGCGCCAGGCGCTCGTTGACGAAGGTATAGTCGGCGTTCAGCAGGTCCAGCACGCTGCGGTCCTCACGCACCATGCTCTGGAAGAACAGCTTGGTTTCTTCGCGCATGGCCTGGCGGAGATTGTCGTCAAAGTCGGGGAAGATCTGCGGGTCGGGCGACGAATTCTTCAGGTTTCTGAGGAACAGCCACTGCTCGGCGAAATTGTCCACTAGCGCGTCGGAGCGGCTATCGGCCAGCATTCGCTTCACTTGTTGATCGAGTACCTCGTGCTGGTGCAGTTTTCCCTGGCTCGCCAGATTGATCAATTCGTCGTCGGGCGGGCTGCTCCATAGAAAGAATGCCAGGCGCGAAGCCAGCGCGACGTCTCCCAGCCGGTAGGCCGCGCCTACGGCGAGATCAGTGGGGTCGGGCTCGAAACGGAACAGGAACTCCGGACTTGTCAGGATGAACTGAAGGGCGGATTCGATTCCGGCCTCGAAAGTGCCATGCGCGTTGCGGCGCCGCTGATAAAAACTGAGCGGCGTTTCCAGATCGCCGCCGGTGATGGGCCGGCGATACGCCCGGCGCAGCAGAGCGTCGATGATCTTGCGCGCGCACGGCAGCTCGTCCTGCTCGTTTTGCGGAGTGCAAACGAAGATCTTCGCACGCGATGGCGTCTGGCCCGGGCCCGTCGGATTGAGCGGACCTTCCACGGTGAGGCGGTCAACCGAGGGATCGCCCATGATATCCAGTCCATCGATGGTGGTCCGCAGAAAAGGCTTGACCAGGTCGTCTTTCTCGGCATGACTTCTCAGAACGGTGGACGCGGTGATGACATGCGGGCCCGGCTTTCAGAGGAACGCGAACGGTGAGCTGCTTGTCGAGGTCGGCGCCAAATGATCCCGGGTTGGCCGTCATCTTGAGGAATTCGTCGTGGCCTCCGGCCGTCACCAGCCGCACCTGATTTCCATCCACGCTGATCTCGATCTGATGGGCATCCTCCATGCCGCGCATCAGGTCGAAGGTATTGCGCCACAGGCGCAGCTTGATCACGTATTCGGCATCCAGCGGGGCATAATGATTTACCAGAATGCCGCCGCGGGTTCCAAGCGGCAGTCCTTCGATATGCTGGTCCTGAGAAAGATCGGGCCGGACGCGGTAGGTGGACGTCGCCGGGGCGATATTCATGTTTCCAACGGCTTCTCGGCTGATGTTCCAGGATGCCGACAGATAGCGCTCCATCAGCGAAGGCGACATGCGCAGAACGTCGGCGATGTTATCGAAGCCGCTGCTCTCGTCGTCGGGCGGCAGCAGCGCGGTGGCATCCACGTCGAGACGCCACCAGGTCATGGATCGCATTGGCGTACTCGGCGCGATTCAGGCGGTGCATAGCCGCGTGTCCGGGATTGGGTTTCGCCGCGGCCGCGCGATCGAGCGATGTCCTCGAGAAAGCTTGCCAGGGAGTTCACCGTGGGTGCATCCGGCCGAGGCATTCCTTGCGGCGGCATGGAACTGGTGCGCAGCTTGCGAATGACTTTTTCCCAGGTTTCGGCGGAGGCTGGGACGTTGTTCAGGTCGGCATCCTGCAGGACAAGCCCGCCGGTATGCAGCTTGGCGCTATGGCAGACAACGCAGTATTTGTTGATAACCGCTTGTTCGGCGGCGGCCGAATCGGGTTGAGCGTAAGCCATAGCCGCGCCAGCAACCACCGTCGCAGCCAACATTATTAGATCGCGGCAGCCTTCCATCAGTAAAGTGATTATATCTCCGGATTGCATGCAACCGGTGGACCAATTTTGATCCGATGCATCAGCGGCGCTGATCGGAGAGGTTCGGGCGGGCTGTTTGGCCTTCGATCGACCTTCCATCGGCCAAGACACGGGAAAATTATCGCAATATAATCAAAGAGCCATGAAAACGACAATTGGTTTCGCACTGGCCGCTTTTGGACTGCTGCTGCCGGCACTCCCCCTGTCCGCCCATCACGCCTTCGCCGCCGAATTCGATGTAAATAAGCCGGTGAAATTGGAAGGTACGGTGGTGAAAATTGAGATGGTAAATCCCCACTCCTGGTTTCATGTTGCGGTGAAGAATCCGGATGGAACTACGACCGAATGGGCGATCGAAGGCGGGTCGCCGAACGCGCTCATTCGCCACGGTTTTACCAAGAATTCCATCCCCGTTGGAACCGAGGTTATTTTTGAAGGGTATCAGGCCAAAGACGGATCGCATCGCGCCAACGGCCGCGACATCACGTTCCCGGGCGGAAAGAAGATTTTCCTGGGCTCGTCCGGACCGGAAGGCCCGCCGTCGGACGCGAAGTAGGCAGAGCGCGACGTAGCGAAGGAGAGATCTTATGCGTGCAATAGATTCTACGACCACTCGCATTCTGATCGGCGGCGCACTGGCGCTCTTCGCGTTCGGTTCCACCGTGAACGCGCAGCTGCCACCCGTGAAATTAAGCTCGACGCCGAGCGAGGCGAATTTCTTCATCGCCACGCCGCCCGGCTGGGTGCAGCCCAAGACGCCTTGGGGCGATCCGGATCTACAGGGGATCTGGCCCATCTCGTTCGTCGGCACCGTGTCCCTGCAGCGATGCGCCCCCGGTTTCGGTCCGCGGCGTGCCAATGCGCCCCCCTGCGATCCGCACAAGGTGTTTCTAACACAAACGGAATATGATGCCATGCTAACAGCGGCCAAGAAACGGCCCGACCGCTATGCCGAAGACGTCAAGGACGGCGAAGCCGCCCGAGTGTTCCGCGATGGCGTTATGGACGACTTTACCCCGCAGCGCCAGACCTCGTTAATTATGGACCCGCCCGATGGCAAGCTTCCGGAGATGACTCCGGAAGGCAAGCGGCTGTCCAGCCTGATGAAGAGCAGCTGGCCGCTGCCGGGCGAGAAGCTGGAGTTCGATTCCTATAAAGACTTCGACAGCTGGGATCGCTGCATTACGCGCGGGTTGCCGGCCTCGATGTTTCCCTTCCGCTATAACAACGGCCTGCAGATTGTCCAGACGCCTGGTTACGTGGTGCTGCGTATGGAAATGATCCACGAAGCGCGCATTATTCAGCTCAATGGTCCGCCGGTATCCCCAAAAATCAAGGAGTGGCTGGGCGTTTCCAATGGACACTGGGATGGAAACAGTTTGGTGGTGGAAACCACGAACTTCAAGCCGTAGAACCCATGCAGCCGTTTTCAAAACATACTGAAATCGTTCTCCCGCTGGACCGGGTCAACGTGGACACCGACCAAATGGTGCCCAAGCAATTCCTGAAGCTGCAGACCAAGCAGGGCTATGGCAGAGTGCTGTTCTATGACTGACGCTATCTCCCCGGCTACAAACCCAATCCGGATTTCATCCTGAACTGGCCTCAATATAAAGGCGCTTCCGTGCTGCTGGCGCGCGCCGGCTTCGGGTGCGGCTCGAGCCGCGAGCATGCCCCATGGGCCGTGGCCGATTACGGGTTTCGCGTCATTGTCGCTCCAAGCTACGCGGATATTTTTTACAGCAACTGCTTTAATTAACGGCCTTCTTCCCGTTGTTCTCTCCGAGGAAAAAATCGACGAGCTTTTCCGTCGCGCGCAAAGCCAGGAGGGCTACTCCCTGACGGTCGATTTGCCAGCGCAATCGATCACCGATGCGAGCGGGCAAGCTACCGCTTCGAGATCGAAGAATTCCGAAAGCACATCTTCATTGAGGGACTCGATGAAATCGGCCTCACACTGAAATACGAAAACAAAATCAGCGCATTCGAGAAATCGCATCATCCCGGCGCCACGATGCATTCGCCCGTAGACTCGAAATAGCCCCTGGCCGTAATTGAGATACCCATCGGGGCCGGAATTAGTCCGACCTCGCCATCAAAATGCGGTTCCAAGAAGTTGCGCTCCAGCCCCATTCAGAATCAATTCTCCCGATTGGGGGACTCGGCTTGCGCTGCTCCGTACAAATCCTGGTTGTGAAACCAGTTTCTAAGACCCGGCGGAAGGAATCGTCCCCTTCCATTCCGCGATGCAGATACCGGCCAGAATGAGGACAGCTCCCGCAGGGGCCTTCGGCCGAGCCTTTCATGCAACACGAGGAACGAAGTGAGCGCGGCGAAAACGGGCTCGAAGGTCAGGATCAATGCGGTGTTCGTCGCGGTGGTATGGCGCTGCCCCCACACCAGGAATGGATAGGCGAGGGCGGTGGTGAAAACCGCGGTGACGAGCACGCCGAACTCCATGGCAAAAGTAAATCGGACAAAGAAAGGCTCCCAGCCCGTCACATTAAAAATGGGGACGGCGACTGTCGAGAGCACTCCGGCGAGGATCACCTGTAAACAGCTCAGCGCTCCCAGCGAATATGTTCTCGTGTAGCGAGCGATGAAGATGATTTGAAACGCATAAAGAACCGCGCACCCCATCACAAGCAAATCGCCGCGATTCAGATCGGCGAGGCCCTGAGCGGGACCGTCAGGAGGTAGAGCCCCGTGAATAGGCTGCCGCTCCTCCCCACCCCCAGGCTCCTATTTTCTTCCTCCAAAACACGGCCAGGAAAACGGGGACCAGAACCACGCTCAATCCGGTGATGAAGACGGCCTTTGAGGGAGTCGTGCGGGCAATCCCGGCGGTCTGAAAAGAGTAGCCTCCGAACATGAAGAGACCGACCTGGATGCCCGCCCAGGCCTCGTCGCGAGTCAATTTCCGCAGGTCTTCCCGGTAAAACCAAATCAAAGGCAGCGCGCCCAGGACGAAACGCGCGGCCATGTAGGCAAACACGGAAATATCGGCGAGGGCGTCCTTTACGACGACGAAGGTCACTCCCCAAAAGAAGCAACAGGTCATCAGGGCGATATGAGCTTTGGCGCGGAGGCTCACGGGAGGCGCGAAGCCCGATCCGGAAGTGAAAACAGGAGGCTGGAAAGGTGGCGGAAAAAGAGGTCTATTTTTTCATTCCGTTGACGGTGACCGCTCTTAGTGGACCAAGCGGGGCGAGGAAGCAATCCCCGGGTTAAAGTTAGGAAAAGAAAGAGAGATTCCTCGGCCCGCTCGGAATGACAAAGCAGCGGTGCACTTTTCCCCCAGCGGGTGGAACCGATTTTTTTTGAAGCCGGCGTCATGGGGAGTTTCGAGTCGATTGATCCGGGACGGCAAAGGCAACCTGCGCCTCGGTCGGGGAATCGCATTATAAGGATTCCGGCGCTTGCCGGAAGTCTTGTCTGGTAAACTGTCGGGGATCCGTCTCGTCGCAAAACGGCATGAACGCCTTACTTCGTAATTCCACGCGGGCAAAGGCCGACCCGGCCGCCCCGTTTCTTCTCGCTGTGATTCCCTGCCCCGGTGCGCGCGGCGCAGACAAGGAAGATAAGAAACAGAAACCGGAAAAGGAAAAAAAGGAAAAGATCCAGCCCTGGGTCGAAATTCGCACGGCGCATT
>CAVQLV010000008.1:0-60337 GCA_963713415.1 Bryobacterales bacterium
CCTGGCGCATCGGCTACGAACACTGGCGTGATGGGTTCGCCCGCGGGGAACCGTTTCCCGATCAGCGATCAGATGAAGATGACGGAGCGCTTCACGCGCATGAACAAAGATTATCTGATGTACACCATTACGGTGGACGATCCCGTGGTGCTTACGCACTCCTGGACCGCGCGCTTTCCGTTGAAGCTCGACAATGGTTTCAAGATATTGGAATATGCGTGCACCGAAGATAACACCATGATTCCGCATTGGATCAGCGTGACACGGGCGGAACGGGAAAAGGCCGCGGGCGCGGCTGAAAAGGAACAACATTGATGAACGTCAGGGTCGCGTTGGCCGTCTCGGTGGCGATTGCCGCCGTTAGTCCGCTCTTGGCCGCGATCTCCGATCCGGTGAAGACCGCGGACGGACTGGTGTCGGGCGTCACGCTGAGTTCCGGCGTCCGCGCCTTCAAAGGGATTCCATTTGCCGCGCCACCTGTGGGCGAGTTGCGCTGGAAACAGCCGGAGCCGGTAACGCCGTGGAAGGGCGTGCGCAAAGCCGACGCGTTCGGCGATGTGTGCGTGCAGCGGCCGGCGCCCAAGCGCGTTCCGAACAACGTGGCTACCGATCTGCCGGATTCGCCCAAGATGAGCGAAGACTGCCTGTATCTGAACGTCTGGACGGATGCCAAGAACAAGAACGCGAAGCTTCCCGTGATGGTCTGGATTTACGGCGGCGCATATACGGAGGGCGCCGGATCCAGTCCTCATAACGGCGGACAGGAGCTGGCACGCAAGGGCGCAGTGGTGGTCACCTTTAATTACCGGCTGGGACCATTCGGATTCTTTTCGCATCCTGAGCTGACGAAGGAGTCCGGCCATGACGCGTCGGGCAATCAGGCGCTTGGGGACTCGCTGGCTACGCTGCGCTGGGTGCAGGCGAACATCCGGGCGTTCGGCGGCGATCCGAATAACGTCACGATCTTCGGCCAGTCCGCGGGCGCCTGCATGGTGGCTGCCTTGGTTGGATCGCCGGTTGCCAAAGGCCTGTTCCACCGTGCGATTTCAGAGAGCGGGCAGTGGATGGGTCTCGGCATGGCTCCGATGGTGCCGCTGGCGCGAGCCGAAAAGTTCGCGGCCCTGGGTCCGCCCCGTTTCGGGCCGCCTGGGGCGCGCGCCGCACCGGAGCCGGAGAAACCGCTTCCGACGCTGGCGGAATTGCGCGGGCGATCCACGGAAGACGTGATGAAGACCATCCGCGGGGCGGGAATGATTATCGACGGCTGGATCGTGCCTGAAGATCTCTCGATCACGTTCGAGCAGGGCAAGCAAAATCCCGTGGACGTGCTGGTTGGTTCCAACAAGGATGAGCACCTGGCGATGGGCGGGCGCGTGGAGTTTCGCGACACGCTGATGTGGGGCATGCGGCTTTTCGCCGAGCGCCAGACTGCCATTGGAAAGCATGCCTATTGGTATTTCTTCACGCATGAGCCGCCGGTGGAGCCGGGCGTCCGTAATCTGAAAGCTACGCATGCGGCCGAGATTCCGTATGTTTTCGATAATCTGAGCGCGCCGCGTTCCATCCCGGATCTGAGCTCGCCACGTCTGGCCGCCGCATCGAAGCCGGATCAGGAACTCGCCGACATGATCTCGTCCTATTGGGTGAATTTCGCCAAGAAGGGCGACCCGAATGGTAAGAATTTGCCGGAGTGGGCTCCTTTCAAGACTCCCGACATGCCGCCGCACATTCTGGGCGAGGTGAACGAATATCCCAGCGCGGATGTGTTGAACGCTTACGACGAACCGTATAAGCAACTGCTGGCGAAGCTGAATGCTGGGCCGGCAACGTCAGCGCGGAAGTAAGTACGTCATCCGGATTCTGAACGTATACTGAACTGCCTGCCGCAGAACTATGCGAGTTATTTTTAGCGTAGCCTTGCTGATGGCGTTCACCCTCTGTCGCGGCATTGCCGCGGATCGCGTCAGCAGCGAAGAGGGAAGAATCGTTCTTGAAAACTCGTCTGGGCAGAAGACCACACTAACTCAAACTGGACTTGACTCAGATCCATGGCTCAGTCCCGACGGACGGACGGTCGTCTTTCTCAGGCACCCGGCTGAGGATATGTTCCGAAACTCGGTTTACGAGATCGACGTGCCGGCTCGAATACAGAAGTTGCTGTACGCTGGGCCAGCGAAGTATCAGGGGCGCGAAAGTTCGTACTTTGGCCGCCCCGAGCTGAACGAATCCCGCGACAAGCTCTTCCTCATTTCAAGGGGTCCGCAACATCGGGAGCACTGATCTCCGTTCAACTGGCGAGTGGTCAAGCTACATTGATCTCGGACCAGGTCGTGGGGTACGACGTCATCGAGTGCCCTAAGAAGTATCGAGGCGATCTCATCGCGCTCAAAAGACACGAGGAGGATATCTTCGGCCACCCCTTTTTCTTGTATTGGCTCTACTCGGCCGAAGGAAAGGAGTTGGGCCTGGCCGGGGACGGGGAGTTGGACGGGGATTTAGATTTTATTCGTGATGGTAGTTGTGATGAGCCAGAGCCACAGCCCCCATCGCCATTGGTTCCAGCACGTCCGCTTCGCAATTCCTTGGGGGACGCAATTCGGGTGGATGGAGTATGATGGAGCGCCAACTCGTTACGCGCGTGAGGCCAATATACCCTAGCCGGGCGCAGTCGGACCGCATCCAGGGCGATGTAGTTTTCGCGGTGCGAGTCGCTGCGGATGGGACGGTTCAGGAAGTCAATTTAGTCAGCGGCCCGCCGCAGCTTGTCGGAGCTGCTATCGCCGCTGTAAAACAGTGGAAATACCGTCCGGTGATCTCTTCGGGCCATCCCGTTGCAGTGATGACAACGGTCAATGTTCCGTTCCGCCTGCCCTTAACCGACAAGTAGCCTCAATTGGCCAGTCGCTAATTCGGATAAGGGATCTTCACCAGACGATCGCCCTGGAATGCGCCGAGGTAAATAGAATCGCCGACCTTCAACGCCACCGACACGCCGCTGATCAGCGGTTCGTGTGACGCGGAATCGAAGATGGGCCGCGCTTGCATTTTCGCGGGATCGATTTCCGCCACTCCGAAGCCCTGGATACAAGGTCTGCCGCTGCCTTCGGGACAGTCGCCGCGCGCGCCCTTTACCCCGGCCGCCAACAGCTTTCCTTCTTTCGTCCAGGTGAGATTGTCGGGCAGGAAATCGACCTTCACTGAGCCGATTGATTTTTCACTCTTGAGATCGTACTTAAACACCTGGCGACCGGAGAATTCGTTCACGTACATGAAGCGGCCGTTGGCGCTGACCACGACGCCGTTTGGATAGCGCATCCGCGTGCCCATGATTTCTCGCTCGCCCTTGCCGGGGTCCCAGCGAGCGACGTAACCCGTCACCGCGCCGCCGAACGGTCCTCCTGAGCCGCCAGACGACAACGCCGTCGGGTAGGTGCCGACAAAGCCGCCGCCGGGAAGGATGGCAACGTCGTTATAATCATGCGCGGCAACCTCGCAGCCATGCCACACCAGCGCCCAACTGCCGGCCGCCGGCTTCACTTCGAACATCTCGATGGATTGCCGCCCGCCATGGTTGACCACGTAGAGCGCCCAGGCTCCGTTGCGGCGTTTGGCGAGCGATTCGCCGTGCGAGACCAGCGCATCGCCGATGGGACCGGGGCAATTGGAATCGCCCCAGGATTTATCGGGCTCATCGGTCACGGCCATTTGGCTGAAGGTCTTATTCGCGATGTCGAAGAGCGCCATGCCGGCGCCGGCAGCGCCCTTGCGGCCCTGACTGATAAACTGCGTCGCGATCAGGTACTTGCCATCCGGCGTGAGTTCGAGATCTTCGGGCGATCGCGTCCCGCAAAGGACTTCGATATCGCCGTGAACGCCGCAAGCTGCGAGGGGCGGCGCCGCGGACTGCGGCCCTTTCTGCTGTGCACCGGCTGCGCCCGCCAATGCAAGCGCAATCCAAAGGGAGAAGGTCATTCTGAATCGCATTGATTTCCTGTACCGGCGATTCTATCGCAGGTGAGGCCGCGGCAAACTACGCTACAATCACGTTCGGCAAAATTCCACGTCGAAGGTTCGTAAGCGTGATGAAGACTATCATTTATACTGCAACGCTGTTTCCTCTGATTTGGGCGGGACGGTGCGTGGCCCAGGTTCCGCCGTCACCGCAGAGGCTCGGAACCGAGTTCGGCATTTCAGCGTTCGAGCGAGAGTGTACGAAGTGCCATGGCAACGCCGCGGTGGAGCGGGCCCCGACGCCTGCTGCAATCCGTCAAATGCCGCCCGAACGGATTTATGCCGCGCTCACCACGGGAGTGATGAAAACCGAGGCGGCGAACCTGACGGACGAACAGAAACGGCGGCTGGCGGAATACATGGGCGGCCGGCCACTGGGAAGCGCGGCGTTGGGCGATGCGAGCCAGATGCCGAATCATTGCCCAGCTGAGGCGACAATGCCCGATCCAGCGAAAGGTCCGACCTGGAATGGCTGGGGCGTGGATGTCCACAACACGCGATTTCAAAGTGCCGGAGCCGCGGGAATCACGGCGGCGCAGGTGCCGGGTCTGAAGTTGAAATGGGCCTTCGGTTTTCCGCTGGGCGTTTCGGCGTTCGGCCAGCCCTCAGTGGCCGCCGGACGCGTTTTCGTCGGCTCTGATATCGGATACGTCTATTCGCTGGATATGCGGACGGGCTGCGTTTACTGGTCCTATCAAACCAAAGCAGCGGTGCGCACAGCAATTACGATTGGGCGCGCGGGAAAGGCGGGCTCATCTCGCTACGCAGTTTATCTGGGCGATATGCAAGCCAACGTGTACGCGCTCGACGCTGCGACCGGCGCGCTGCTTTGGACCCGGCGCGTGGAAGATCATTTCAGCGCGCGCATCACCGCAGCTCCCACGCTCTTTCAAGGCCGGCTTTATGTTCCCGTTTCCACTTCTGAAGGATTCTCCGCGTCTACGCTCGATTATCCTTGCTGCACCTTTCGCGGGAGTGTGGTTGCGCTGAACGCACAGACCGGCGATCAGATTTGGAAAGCTTACACCATTTCGGAGCCCAAACCGACAAAGAAAAATTCCATCGGCACGCAGTTATACGCGCCGTCCGGTGTTGCGGTGTGGAATTCTCCCACGGTGGATGCGAAACGCCACGCGATCTACTTCGGAGATGGCGACTCGGCTACCGAGCCCGCGCCGGATACGTCGGATTCCATCCTGGCTGTCGATATGAACAGCGGCAAACTGCTCTGGCATTTTCAAGCGGAGCCGAATGATGCGACGCTGGGCGGCTGCTTTGGGAAGAATAGGACTGAAAACTGCCCGGAGAATCCTGGCCCGGATTGGGACTTTGGCGCGTCGCCGATTCTGAAGACGCTGCCGAGCGGCCGCGATCTGCTGCTGGCGCCCAACAAGAGCGGCATCGTCTTTGCTTTGGATCCGGATCACGAAGGCGCCGTGGTCTGGAAGACGAATCTCGCCGAAACGACGGGAACACGAAGCACCAATCTTGTTTGGGGCGGCTCGGCGGACCGGCAGAATCTCTACGTTGGATTGGTGACCGGCGCGCTCACGGCCGTTCAAATTTCGACGGGCGAGAAGCTTTGGACCACGCGTCTGGCGCCGCCGGGCAGCCGTATATCGTATGCGGCAGCGAGCAGCGCGATTCCCGGCGCCGTCTTCATCGGCGGGACGGACGGTAAGATCCATGCGCTTTCCTCCCAGGATGGACGCGAACTATGGAGCTTCGACGCTGCTCGTGACTTCGATACGGTAAACAAGGTTCCCGCGCATGGCGGATCGATCGGTTCCATCGGACCGACCATCGCCGGTGGCATGGTTTTCATCGGTTCGGGATACAGCGTCACATCCGGAATTCCCGGGAATGTTTTGCTGGCGTTCGCCGCGCAGTAGTGGAGGTCGCTCAGACGGCGGCGTTTGAAGCCGGGCTCAGGCAAGGTAAGCGAGAGCTAGACAATCACGCCTGCCCAATCGCGGGGAGGCTAGCTTCGCAACTTCAGGCCATCGCGCCAAACATTTCGGCGCGGTGCGTGGTTCGGCGGGGTTCATCCCGCGCGGCTTCAATGCCGAGCCGCCGCATCTTCGCAATCAACGTGGTCCGCGCGATTCCCAATCGAGCCGCGGCTCCATGCCTGCCGCCTACTACCCACTTGGTCTCTTCCAGCGTCTGGAGCACATGATCCCGAGTGGCGTCTTCCAGAGTTTTCACGTTGGGAGCTTTGCCATTCGCGGATATTCCGCTCCTCTCCGGCCGCAGTTGATTCAGCGCAGGCTGAAATACGGAGCCCCCGGAAACGATCACGCCGTGCTCAATGAAATTCTGGAGTTGGCGGACATTACCGGGCCAATCGCAGGCGACAATGGCGTCCATCGTTTCCGGCGGAATAACTTCAATGGACTTGTTCATGCGCTCGGCGTATTTGCCGATGAAGTGCCGCACCAGTGCCGGAATATCTTCCCGGCGGGAACGCAATGGAGGCAGGGAGACCGGAAACACGCTGAGCCGGTAGAAGAGATCGGCGCGAAATTCTTTGTTCTCGACCATCTCATCCAGATCGCGATGCGTGGCCGTCACTACGCGTACGTTTACTCGCGTGGTGCGCGTGCTGCCCAGCCGCTCGAACTCCTGCTCCTGGAGCACGCGCAGCAGCTTGGCTTGCAGCTCCAAGGCCATGTCCCCAATCTCGTCCAGGAACAGCGTTCCGCCGTTGGCCATTTCGAAGCGTCCGATGCGTTGCGTCAGCGCGCCAGTGAAAGCGCCGCGCTCATGGCCGAACAGTTCGCTCTCGAGCAAACCGGCGGGAATCGCGGCACAATTCAGTTTGACCAGCGGAGCGTTGCGCCGAGCGCTCAGATTGTGAATCGCCTGCGCCACCAATTCCTTGCCCGTGCCAGTTTCGCCTTGAATGAGAACCGTGGAATCGGTGGGTGCAACCACGCGGATCTGCTCCATGACCGAGGTAAGAAGCCGGCTTGTTCCAATCATTCCATGGGGTGCGGTTTGCCGGTCAGCATTTTCGCTAAAAGTCTTCCATATCATGTTGTGTCGCTCCTGTTTCTGCTAGCGCACTCGCGAATAACGTCTGGATCTATCGTAGGGCTCTTCGAAGAACGAATACTATCCTCTCTTGGTAGGACCCTGATGATCGTTTGGTAGTTTTGGGACGGCCGCCACAGTATTTAAACGGAGGAACTCGGGCAAAACGGAGCGCGGCGCGAGGCAGTTCCTGGCCTCTTTTGTGGTGCGTGCCGCGCCCTTTGCGCTTCGGAGAGCACGCCATGAAATAACAGTGACATTTTGATGAGGCGCAGGAATTCTTGCGCGCCGTGTTGAGACAGGTTCTCGCCACCTTTGACGGCATGGAATAACTCGCGTTCACACGAGTGTGAACGCGGCACGCGCGGGCGCGTGCGCCACGATCGGCGGCTGCGCAATTTGGAAGGTTTATTTCCTGACAAGCTCTCAGTGGACAGCCACTTTATGAAACATTCGATCCCGTTTCGTCTTCGATTGCGGCTTGGATGGCTTTGAACAAAGCCTCCCGGCGGACCGGCTTACTGAGGAATTCGACCGCGCCGCCCTGCAAGGCCCGCTGCCGCAAAGGTTCCTCGGAATGGGCTGTGATAAAGACCATCGGGATGCCTCGCCGCTCTCGATTCAAACGATTTTGAAGCTCCAAGCCGCTCATGCCGGGCAATTGAACGTCGAGGATGAGACACGAAGTATCGCTGGCCCGTCCGGATTCCAGGAACTCCTCCGCCGAAGCGAAGGCTTCGGCATCGAATTGAACGGACCGCATCAGGCTTTGGAGCGCGGCGCGGATCGACGCATCGTCATCCACGATGGAAATGCGGCGGGGCGGCTTGTTTTCTACTACCGCTCCCGCAACATTCTCGCCGGTCTTCATCACAAGTCCATCGTAAGGCGCTTCCCGAATTGCGTCTATCCAGCTTTGGTAGCACACGGCTACTTACTTGTAGCGGAATCCAGCGATTCTAGGCCGCGTGTGTCGCACGTTTTCGTCACACCGTTGCTGGGCGCCGATTGCCCTGACGCCGAAACGTATCTGGGCCACTGCGTTTAAACCACTGACGGCACGCCGTATACGTTTGTCGATTCACGATTCGTTCGTGATTGGTTGCGCAGTTGCGCTAGGAGCACCGCGAGGCGATTGCGAAAGTCTGACAAAGCGCACCGCCCGTCCAATTCCTGAAGGAGGAAAAAGAGATGAACAAGCTGCAAAAATTCATGCTGTTCCTCGGTCTGGGCATGCTGGCCTTACTGCCTGCCGCCAAAGCCGATGAATGGAACCAACGAACTGTTTTGACATTCAGTGGACCGGTCGAAATTCCAGGGCAAATACTGCCTGAGGGAACCTACGTTTTCAAAGTGGTCAATTCCCACTCGAACCGCCACATCGTTCAGGTCTTCAACAAAGAAGAGAACCGCGTGTTCGGAACGGTCCTGGCGATTCCCAGTTACCGTCTGCGCCCCTCGGACAAGACCATCATCCGGTTTGAGGAGAGGGCTGCCGGAGAACCGCAGGCCATCAAGGCCTGGTTCTTTCCCCACAAAACCTACGGGCACGAATTTGTGTATCCGAAAGCCGAAGCCTTGGCCTTAGCGAAAGCCAACAATACTCCGGTTCCCGCCATGCCAACCGAACTGGCGTCCAACACGACCAAACCCGCCGTTACGATGCAATCGCCGGAAATCATGGCATTGCTGGTGGTCCCTCTGCGCGAAGAAAAACCGACGGGAGAGGAAGTGGAGCTGGCTCAGGCTGTGGAGCCCGCCGCGCCGCCGGCCGAACTGCCGAAGGAACTGCCCGAGACTGCGTCGTCACTGCCGCTGGTCGCACTGATTGGTTTGTTGTCGCTCGGAACGGCGGCTGCTCTGCGATTCGCCGCGGCTAGAGCGAAATAAGGCCGGCTAGTCCCAGGAAGCGGCACGCGGACGCGAATGAACCGACGGCCGCCTCCTGGGGATGTTGGGGAGGAGGTCAAGAATCTACATGAACGCGATTGCCACCATCGGTGAAGATGCCGCGTTGACGCGGCCTATCGAGCGATTGATTCGCCCGTTTCAGGAGTTCGCCGCACGGGAAGCGTCCGGAGGCGTCTTGCTTCTGCTGTCAACGTTAACGGCGCTGCTGTGGGTGAACTCGCCCTGGGCGTCCAGCTATTTTGCCCTCTGGCACACCACGGTAACCATTGGCGCGGGCGGTTCCGGTCTAAGCCACAACCTCCACTTCTGGGTGAACGACGGGCTGATGTCCTTGTTCTTCTTTGTGGTTGGGCTCGAGATCAAGCGCGAACTTTTACTGGGAGAGCTTGCCTCGCTGCGCCAGGCCGCGCTGCCCATTGTCGCGGCCATCGGCGGGATCGCGGTTCCCGCGCTGCTCTACTCCGCGCTCAACTGGAGCGGCGCGGGCGCTTCGGGCTGGGGCGTTCCAATGGCGACGGATATCGCATTCGTTATGGGGGTGATGGCGCTTTTGGGACGGCGGGTGCCGATGAGCCTCAAAGTATTCCTGATGGCGCTGGCCATCGTTGACGATATCGCCGCGGTGGCCGTGATCGCTCTGTTTTACACCGCCCATATCGCATGGGGCGCTCTCGGCATGGCGGCAATCTGCGTGGCCGCGCTGCTCGTGGCAAACCGCCTGGCGGTGCGACATCCGCTTCCCTACGCGTTACTCGGCCTTGGTTTATGGGCCGCAATTCTGCAATCGGGCATTCACGCCACCATTGCCGGCGTGCTGCTGGCGATGAGCATTCCCTGCCGCACGGAACTCAACTCCGATCAGTTTCTACAGAGGAGCCGGACCATACTCGACCGGTTGGAACGGATCATCCACAGCAAAACATTGCTCATGCGTGAGAAGCAGCAAGCCGCCATTCAGACGCTGGAGCGTTCCGTTGAACAGGTACAATCGCCCCTGCTGCGTTGGGAGCATGGACTTCATCCCTGGGTGACGTTTCTCGTCATGCCTCTCTTTGCGCTCGCGAACGCCGGCATCGTTTTCCATGGAAGTGTTTCCGCAAGCTTGCTGCAGCCCATTCCGCTCGGCGTTGTGCTGGGCCTTTTCCTGGGCAAGCCGATCGGGATTACATTCGCGTCGTGGCTGGCGGTGCGCCTGCGCCTCGGCACTCTGCCGGATGGAATCAGTTGGCGCCAACTTCACGCGGCTAGCTGGCTGGGCGGAATTGGATTCACGATGTCCATCTTTGTCGCTGGGCTGGCGTTCAGCGATGAGGCGGCGCTGAACATGGCGAAGCTCGGGATCTTTGCCGCGTCGCTTCTGGCGGGTATTGCCGGATCGATACTTCTGCTTGGGAAAGCGCGTGCGGGAAAATAGCGGGGAACCTTACGAAGGCACGGACTGGTGGCCGGCGCCGGCACCATCGCGCGGCGCGAGCGATGCCGCCGCGATCTGCGCAATATCCAGAAGCTTGGGCGGCGTAGCGGACACTCCCGAGAGAGCATCGCGAAACATGGTGTTGCAGAACGGGCAGGCCGCTGCCACTACATCGGCGCCGGTGGCCACCAATTCCTCGGCCCGCTCCACGCTGATCCGCTTGCCCTTCTCTTCTCCCAGAAACGCCAGCCCGCCGCCGGCGCCGCAACAGAACGATCGTTCGCGGGAACGGGGAGGCTCGGTGAGTGTTCCGTACTTTCCGACAACCTGGCGCGGCTCATCGAAAACGTTGCGATAGCGGCCCAAATAGCAGGGATCGTGATACACGATCTTTTCGCCTTGGCCCGTTCGCGCGGGCAAGCGGTCCAAATGCCGCGCCAAAAAT
Organism: Bryobacterales bacterium; assembly: GCA_963713415.1. Lineage (GTDB taxonomy): Bacteria > Acidobacteriota > Terriglobia > Bryobacterales > Bryobacteraceae > Palsa-89. The sequence continues at coordinate 10,818 of CAVQLV010000008.1, forward strand.
TCGCTGTGATGCTCAATCGGCGGGGCTTGCCCGAATTCCGCCCAATCTGTGCCGATGGTGCGGACGCAATGCGGGCAGATAGAAATAATCCGCTTCACTTGCGCTTCGCGCAGCGTCGCCAGATTGCTTTCGGCCAGCTGCCCGAATGCCAGATCGTTCCCCAGGCGCCGCGCTGGATCGCCCGTACATTTTTCCTTGCGAAGTACACCGAAGCTGGCGTTCAATGCGCGGAACACGCGCGCTAGCGCCGCGATGATTTCCCTGCCCTGCGGATCATACGCGCCCATGCAGCCGAGCCACAAACAATAGTCCTGCGTGCCATCGAAGATGGGCAGCTCCTGCTTCTGGATGAACTTGTCGCGCTCGCTGGACGAAAAGCCGAGCGCGTTGCCATTCCGCTCCAGATTGAGGAACAGCTTGGTGCCGTAATCGTCCTCCCATTTGCCGGTGTTCACCGCGCCGCGCCGGAGGCCAATAATCATCGGCAGATGCTGCACTCCCACCGGGCATTGAAACTCACAGGAGCCGCAGGTGGTGCATTGGAACACGGCTTCCTGGGACAAGTGCACGCCCAACAGAGGCTCCGTGCTCGCGGGACCAAACTGGTTGAGATATCCACGGACGCCCAGCGCGATTTCCTTGGGGTTCAGGATCTTTCCGGTGTTGGTGGCCGGGCAATGCTCCGAGCAACGCCCGCATTCGACGCATGTAAAGGCCTGCAGCGAGATTAGCTCCGTGACATCCTTGCCGGTATCCAGGCCGAAATCTTCGTCACCAACCAGCGGCGGAATCTTGCTGAACGTGTCGCGTTTCAAGAAGACCGTAATAGGACTCAGCGCCAGGTGCAGATGCTTGGTATGCGGGATCAGCGGCAGAAACGCAAGGATAGTAAGCGTGTGCGCCCACCAAAGCAGATGGCTGGATTCCCAGCCGGCGGCGAAAGTTGCGAGATAGGTGATCATCAGCAGGAAGATCAGCAGCGCGATGATGCCGGATTCAATCGACAGCGGCCCCAGCCATTTCGGCCGGATCACAAACCGGCGGAAAGCCAATCCGGCGATCCCAATGGCCACCGCGACTGCGAACACTGCTGCTATGTCGAAATAAAGCGAACCGAAGAGGCCGGCGCGGTGGAGAAAACCGAGGCCGATGCCTTCGGCGAATTGATTGGCGGTAACGAGCGCGAAAACGCAGAATCCCCAGAACACCAGCGCGTGAGCGATGCCCGGGAGCGGCCGCTGGGAAATCACCTTCCCTTGCAGCATCACTTCCCAGAAGAAATCGCCGACGCGGCGCGCAACTGGCTGGAGGTGAAAATCGGGGTCTTTCTTGGACTGCCGGACCACGCGCCAGACTTTGCGAAATCGCCACCAAAATCCAAAAATGGAAACGGCCAGCAGAACGAGGAACAGGGCCGACTCCGGCAAGGTCAGTTGGGGCACCAACTGCGAGTGTAGCGCAGGCGCCTTAGATCGCTCTGCGGAATCTTAGACCATCCCCAGAAGCGTAATATCCGGGTAGCGTCTCCGATACCTGGTATCCACGATTGCGATAGAACTCAACGGCGGGGCGGTTCTTCTGGTGTGCTTCGAGCGTAATGAATCCTGCGCGAGAATTGGCAAGCCAGCGTTCAAGGTGGTCCATAAGCAGCCTTCCGACACCGTGCCGTTGCCGTGCGGGCACCACAGCGAGAGAATAAACCCGGCCTTTAACGGTACCGTTGCGTAGTCGGCTTCTTAGCGCGATTCCATAGCCAATTGCCGAGTTCCCCTCAAAACACAGTGCCGTATATGAGTTAGGAGAGTTTAGCAAGTATCGAAATCGCCTTTTAGAGAATCGATCGTCGAGGGAAAACACGCGATCTTCTAGCCCCTGGAGGAACTCAACATCCTCTACTCGGGCACGCCGAATATTTATATCGCTAAGACTCATCGGCACCTCCATTATCGCCGAATCCAGCGGCTATGCGCTATCCCCAACAAAAGTATAGTCGCCGTAATCGCGACCACACTCGGCCAATGGGAGATCTTGACAAAATTGCGTAACAACCATCCGGAGCTCGCGCCTAGCACCAGCGTGACCCAAGGGGTCTGGAGGGCACCGACTATAGACGACGTGATAGTGTCCCTTTTACACCAACTCAGCAACCTCTTAACGTCAGCGAGGGTTTGCTCGTCCAACCCGTGCTCTTTAAGGTTGGCCTCGCACCACTTGCAGAATTGACCGCGGTCGATGCAGTTCCGGAAGTCATCGCGATCTTCGCATTCATCAAACAGGCAGTACCGGACGTTCATGTGATTCAGCTTTGTTTGACACATGTTGATCAGGAGTCCCTCGACCGCCAGGTACGCGCAGTATTGGTACCTGCTCTTATGTGGGGAATTGTGCCTGACCATGGCCTCGGTGACCACTGTGAACTTTCGGCAATCGCTTTTGGAGAAATAGTCTCTTTCATTTCGACCGTCCGTTTCGTTAGGATCAGTGAATCTGACGTGCGTGACACCAACAACGAAGTTGACCGATTCCGCACCGTAGACCGAGGACAGTTGGTCAAAAAGCTTTTGAACGTCGTTCCACTGATCAGCAACGTCAGCCGGGCCAATGTTGGGGCGTGCCTCGAGGACGCGAAATTGAAACGTTTTCTGAGCCCTGTTGAGGCGCCTAGCAAGGCTCGCCAGGTCGATCAAGAGGTTTTCACCTAGATCAACAAGACCGACTGTTCGCATGAAGTGGCTATTACATATCCTGACACACTGGCGAGCGTCTGCTGCAACTTAGCACCGGTACCGGTTTTGCCGGCAACCTATAAAGACACCCGCCCTACGTTACGATAGTTGAATTAGGGGGAATCGCTTGCGTTTTATTATGTCCGGGGCCGCCGGTTTCATCGGCTCCCACCTGTGTGACCGTCTGATTGCCGAGGGGCATCAGGTAATCGGCTACGACAACTTCATGACCGGAGACGCTCGCAATCTTGAGCACCTGAAGGGCAACCCAGCCTTTGAGTTTCGGGAATGGGATGTGTGCCGGGCGTTTGAGCCGGAAGGCCCGGTGGACGGCGTGCTTCACCTGGCATCGCTGGCCAGTCCCAAGGATTATTTCGAGCATCCTATTGAGACTCTGGACGTGGGCTCGACCGGCACGCGCAACATGCTGGAGATCGCGCGGGAACACCAGGCGCGCTTCATGGTTACCTCGACATCGGAATGCTACGGCGATCCGCTGGTGCATCCGCAGGTGGAGACTTATTGGGGCAACGTGAATCCCGTGGGTGTGCGCTCCTGCTACGACGAAAGCAAGCGCTACGCCGAGGCGCTGACGATGGCTTACCATCGCGTGCACGGCGTTCAGACTACCATAGCGCGGATCTTCAACACCTACGGCCCGCGCATGCAATTGAAGGACGGGCGCGTGGTGCCCGCGTTCATCGATCAGGCGCTCCATGGCGAGCCGATGACGGTGTTCGGCGATGGCACTCAGACCCGCAGCTTCTGTTATGTTCGCGATCTTGTGGACGGGCTCTATCGGCTGACGTTGTCCGACGAGCGCTATCCCGTAAACCTGGGAAATCCGCAGGAGCTGACGATCCTCGAATTTGCCGAGCGCATTCGCCGCCTCACGGGGACCACGGCCCAGCTCGATTTTAAGCCGCTCCCCCAGGACGATCCCAAGCGGCGGCAGCCCAATATCGGCAAGGCGAGAAAAATATTGGGGTGGGAGCCCAAGGTCAGCCTGGAAGACGGGCTCAGGGAGACGATCGAATACTTCCAGAGCCTGCCCTCACCGGCTCTCGCTCAGTGACAGCAGGCGCTACTTCGATCCAGACTTTCGCGGCGGCGGCTTTCCCCAACTGCACGGATTGTCCCGTAATTTGCAGCGTCAGCGTGTCGTCGTAATTGGAAGCCATCATCCGGACCACCGCGCCGGGATGAATCCCCAGCCCATGCAAATATTCCAGCAGCCGCCGGTCGCGCTCAAACACGCTCACCACGATGGAAACGGATTCGGCGGGCGCTTCATCGAGCGGACGGAGGCCACGGTCGCGACGGTCCTGCGGGGTGTCGCCCTCTACCCGATTCCCGTGCGGGCAAGCCTCGCCGGTGCCGAGCTTTTCGAGCAATCGCCGCTCGAAATCGGCTGAAACCGCGTGCTCCAATTGCTCGGCCTCCTCATGGACCTTGTACCACTCCATGCCGAAAATCTCGGTGAGCATGCGTTCGATCAAATAGTGCCGGTTGAGCAGGCGATTTGCGATGTCACGGCCGGCTGGGGCGAGTGAAAGCGTTCCGTCGCGTCCGCTGCGGATCAGCGAGTCGCGCTTCAGCCGCTTGATCGCCATGGTGACCGCGGGCGCCGAAACATTCAGCCAGCGCGCCAGGGTGGCTGGAATTACAGGCTCACCTTCGCTCTCGGCCTCAGCGATGGCCTTGAGGTAATTTTCCTTGGATACAGTGATTTTCACGCCAAATTCGATTGTAACGTGATAGCGCCGGAGGACTGGCAAACCGGCCGGCTAACGCGGCGGTCCGGGCGGCTCGTTCGTGACAGTAAACAGCTGGCCGTTCTTCAAATACAAACGCCCGGCTTCCTCATGATTGAGTGGCCGGGATCCACGCCGGTTGAAGACCGCGAGTTGGTTGCCGTCCTCATCCACGGCGCGGTCGCGATCGATACCCTTCGATACCGCCAGGGCCGGGCCTTTGGTGCGATACGTCGCGATCAGCTTGGGCGCCGGCTTGGGACTGAAGCCGAGATAATTCGGCTGTTCGTTGGGCGCGAACAGCTGCACGATTCGAAAACCGTTCTTGCCGTCGGCGATATAGGCGAACGCGCTCGCGGCGGTCATGCCGAGCTTGACGTCGCGCGTGTCATCGAGCGCGCCTTGAGCGGTGAAGACCTGGTCGATTTGCGGATGCTCCGGGCGTTCCACGTCCACGATGACGAGTCCCTGCTTGCCGCCGGCCACGTAGGCGTAGGTGCGGGCGACGTAGATGTTGCGCGCGTCTTGGAGCGGCACGCCGGCGCCCTGAACCAGGCGCGGGTGCGCCAGCGAAGTGACATCCAGAACTTTCAAGCCCTGGCGATCCACGACGAAGGCGTAACGGAACTGGACGGCGACGCCCTGCGGATCGATCAGGTCGGGCGCGCCGATTTCCGATTCCACTTTGGGCGCGATCGGATTCGAGATGTTCACTACTACCAGGCCGCGGTCGCAAAGAATGTAGGCGTAGGTTCCCGCGATGGTAATCCGACGCGCGCCGTTTAAAACGCCGTTGGGATTAAATGTTGCGGCGCGCTTGAGGAAATTATTCGACGGGTTGCCATCCAGCAGCGTCAGAACACCGGGCGCCTTGCTCTTCAAATTCGGATCGCCGATCACGATCAGGCCCTCCTCCGAATCGGTCACGTACAGGAACCCGTACATCAGTGCAATAGCCTGCTCTTCGTTCGCCGGAATACGCGTGCGCAGGGGATCGACGGCCAGCGTGGATGGTGAGCCGACTGCGGTGGCATTCCTGGTTTTCACATAGAAGCGCTGGCCAAGCGGAGAAACAGGCGCGGTGACCATTTTCTCCGAAAAATCTTTATTGTCGATGTTCGCGACATCGTAAACGCGGAAACCGCCCTTCCCTAGAGCCGCGTACAAATATTCACCACGGAGCTGGACATCGAGGACATTTCCGGCGTGGTGATCGGCTTCGTGCAACTCGCCATGATGCTCCTCCACTTCGGCGTAGTCTTTCGAGTAAACGATCTTCTGCAAATCGCTTCCGAAAACGGCGGGCGGATCGTCATGCTCAGCCACAGGCACCGCATCGAAACCCTTCGACCCCTCGGCCACATAGACGTAGCGGCCCATGAAATTCACCAGGTTGGTCCCCTGCATCAGGAGCTGCGCCATCCAGGCATTGTTGTCGCCCTGGCGCGAGACGTGACAATCCGTGCACATCTTGGTTTCCGTCGCGCGAACGGTATGCGGATAGTATGGGCTGAAAGCGAAGCCGCTGAATCCTTCCGCCGACACCGTCTGCTGCATGTAATACAGCCAATCGCGATTGGCATTTTGCGAGCTGACCACCACCGCGCAGGTGGAGCGCGTGGGCGCGATGCGATGTTTGGTCACAGTGCCGTCGACGCCCAGCATGTAAATGTCGTCGCGCAGCACTTCGAAATTGTAGGCGGTGTAATTGCGCGTGGTCTGGCCTTCGTTGTGCAGCATGGGCGTTTTGCGATTGGCCGACATGGGAAGATGGCAGCCGAAGCAACTGGTGGTCCAGGAAGTGTGGCAGGCGTAGCACGTCATGCGCTCGTTGGAATGCGCCAGTTTGGACTCGCCGCCCGGCACGCTGCCCCACGTGGTCCCGTCTTTCAGAATTGTTTTCGCCAGCCGCGATTTCTCGTTGTAGTGCGGATTGCCGGGCGTGATGGTGTCCACCACCTGCACCACTTCCCACGGCGAGCGATCTTTATCCACCATGGAACGCTGGTACAGTTTGCCTGCCTGCCAATAAAATCGCCTCTGTCCCCAGGGCGTGCGCAGCAGCGAAAGATCGGTGCCGCCTACGGGAGCCGCGGCGGCCGAAGTCCTCAGAGTCGCCTTGTGCGAAATGGCGCCATGACAATCCACGCAGTCGATCTCCACTGCGTTGCGCGTCTCGCCGTAAAGATTGCCGTTGCCGTGGTTGTCCTGCGCGAAATGACAGTCGGTGCAGTGCATGCCCTTTTCCAGATGGATATCGCGAAGCTGGACCGCCTTCTGAAATTTGTCCTTGTCGTTGGGCGGAACGATATGGCTTTCCGGATCAAGCAGGTTGCCCTTGCGATCACGTTTGTACACTGCGCGAAACACCCAGCCGTGGCCGTGAAAATCGGCGAACTGTGTGTGCTGGAGCTGTTTGTTGAACTCGGGCGTGCCGGTTTTCTCCAGGAACGAAAGATCCTTCCACAGCCCGCGCGCCGACGCGCTCTCCGGGTTCGCCTGCCAAGTTTTGAAACGCTCGTCGTCCGAGGGATTGTGCTGCTCCTTCGGGTACATGTGCTCGCCATCTGTTTCGTTGTCCCACCAGATGTAACCGAGGTACGACGCCACCATGTTCGTTCCAGGATGGATGTGGCAAACGATGCACTGGCTGGTGGGAATGGAGCGCGTGAACTCGTGCTTGATCGGGTGGCCGGATTCGTTGTGCGGAATGGTGGGGTCCAGCTCATCGCTGTGTCCCTGGTTGCCGTACTTGGCGTAGGGTCCGGAGTGAATCGGAGAACGATCGTTGGCGTAGATCACGTGGCACGCGGTGCAGCCGCTGTTACGATAGTCGCCGGGATGATCGTTGGTGCCAGGCAGCGACAGAATCGGATCCAGCAGACGCGTCTTCTGCAGGCCAAGGAATACGGGATCGGTGCGCAGCTCGGTACCCAGGCCGCGATCGCTCAGCTTCACGTCGGGACGCCCGGGATCTTCGTCGGGATTCGGTATACCGATCTCGGAGCGCTCTCCCCCGCCCCGCTCGAAAACGCGCAAAATGTTTCCCGGCTGCGAGACTTCCCAGCGCGCCAGCGGATCGAGGTACGGCAGGATGCCCTTAGTGCGCGTCAACTCGGGCGAAGGCGGCGGATAATTGTTCAAGCGCTGCGCGATGCCATCGGCTGAATAGCTCTCGCCAAAGCGCGCGTCTTTGTACGGAAAACCGCCGTTGTTGTACAGCGCCGCTTCCCACAGCATGGGGCCGGTGGTCATCATGCTGGTGCGGACCGCGAATACTTCCCTGGTGTGACAACCCGCGGAACCGCAGGTCTGCTCGGCCACGCGCAGGTCGCCCGGATTGACGAACTGGATGTATTCCTTGGTCTCTTTCAGCCACTCCGTGTAAGGACGGACGGGATTGGCCGAGCTACGCCACAAATCGGGAATGCTGGGCTTAGGGTGCGCTTTCTTCTTCGCCTCGTCGTATCCGGCGGAGCCTTTTGCAGCCCCGGCCGGCGGCAGGACGCCGGAATTTCCACCATGACAATCCGTGCAGCCCAAGCGAACCGTGCCGGTGGTGTGCATGCTGGCCGAGTCCGTCTGACCGTGGCAGGCCACGCAACCGGTGCTGTTGCGATCGGCTTCCTCTTGCGATTCGCCGAGCCGCGATGGTCCCGCCTGCTGCCCCAACAACAGCGCGCACAACAACGCGCACGCGGCGCTGGCCCCGAGACCAAGAGCCAGGCTTCGAATTGTCTTAAAATTTGAAACGAACATTCGTAAAGACCGAGAATAAAACTCGATTGGTGGAGATGTCGCGAAGACCCTGGAAAGGTACCAGCGCATTGATGCCGCCGGTGATCACCATATTCTCCGAAAGCGGCGGACGATAGGCGAAGCCGATCCCGGAGTCGGCTCCGATGCCGGCGTGAATGTTGGACTGGAACAGCAGCAGCTCCAGCGGGTCCGTGTGGGCGAAGCGCAGCAGATTCAGATTGATGAACGCGCGCAGCTTCGGCGTGACGTCGATGTCCACTCCCGCATTGTAGAGGAACAACCCCGGGTTCACGAAGTTGGCTTGCCCTTCCTCCTTGCTGGTGCGCAGGTCGGGCACCAGGCTATCGGGGCTCTCCAACCCCACGCCGGTGCTGGTGAGCCGTATCCCCTCGCGGTCCCAAAAGCTGAAGAAGCCGCCGGCGAAGTTCGGATCGTCGAAGATGGTGTCGAAGCCGCGCGCCGAACCGTCGCGGGCATCTTTGTCGCCGGAGGCGTAGAAGAACGAGAGCCGGTAGCGCAGCCAGTCCTTATCGAGGGACAATTCCACAGCCGCCATCTGCGCGTTGATATCGGTGCGGCGTCCCGCGATCTCGTTGAAATTGTCGTGGCCCAGCACCTGATAGAACGCGTGCGTGAGGTTCAGCTTGCCGAAATGACCGTCGCCAGTCAGCCCGTAGTAATAAGCGCGAACCGAATGCGGCACCACCAAGCCAATGGGAGCGGGGCGCACCAGGAAATTATCGGTATCATACTCAAACGACGGATCGTCCTTATCGTAATGGAAGCTGGCCTGAATCGTATAGCCCGGCTTGATGAAATCCTGACGATAAATGTTGGCGATCATCACCTGCTGGTGGCGGTAAGCCATGCTGTTCAAACCGCTGTTGGTATCTTTTTCCAGCATGGCGAAATACGCCAGGTTGAATTGATAGCGATTGGAATCCAGGTTGCCGTATAGACGCACGCCGGGCTCCTCGTCGGAGAAGATGAAGCCGCGAAAATCGCTGGTGAAGTTCTGCACTCCCATACGCAGCGAAATGAAGTCGTACTGATTGCTGAGGTCCTTGAGCTTTACTTCGGCAAAGCCCTCCTGCAATCCGACGTGCGTATCCAGGCGCGTGGCGCCTTTCCGAACATCGAAATTGACCACGCCATTTTCCTGCGCGGCCAGGTAATTGATATTAATCTCGGGCGTTATCTGGATGCGCCAGTCGGGCGGCCGGAACGATGCCGTATCGCCGTGAAACAGATTGAAGGAGAATGCCATGTTCTCGCTCATGAAGAATTGTCCGAAGCGGCCGAAGAACTGCGATTCGCCTGGGCTGGCCGCTCCGACACCGCTTGGAACCGGCAAGCGCCGGCCGTCGGCGAAGGTGTCGCTAGTGGCTGTGATGTCGAGAAAGGTCTGGTTCCCAATGATGGGGGAATCGCCCTTGAGCTTATTGCGATTGAACGGATCGTACCAGTGGCCTTTGACGTAGGGCACCTCGAAGTTCGCGTATCGATGGTAATCGGGAAAGTCGTAGCTCCAGCGATTCGGAACCGCTTCGAACACCTGCTCATCCGTTGGAACGGGCGCGAGCGGCTTGGCTGCCTCAGCGGGTGCAGCCTCGCCCGGCAAGTTGCGATAGGTGGAAGAGGTGGCCGGTTGTTGCGGAGGCGCTGGAGGCGCGGGGCCGAGATCCGGCTGGCGGGGAATTTCGCGGATGCCATTCGAACCGGACGCGGCCGCCGCCATCATGAACGTGAGTGGAAACACTTGACCGGCGGAGAGCCGGATGTCGCCCTGCGCGAACGGGGCGAAGCCATCGCGTGTGGCCTGAATCTGATACCGTCCTGGCGCGAGGTTCAGAAATCGAAACGATCCGTCACCGTTGGTGGCCGCCGTCAGACGGCGTCCCGTGGCCAGGTTCTGAAGAACAACCGCAACACCTCCCAGGCCTAACCCGTCTTCAGTGGTGACAATGCCGGTGATGGCCGCGACGGTGGAAAACGTTTGTCGTGGAATATGTTGTACTTGCCCCGCGCGAGCGACATTCCTGCAACAGAGAGATAGTCCGAGCGTGAGCACCCACAAAACTATCGACGGTCTTCCACGAGCAAACCTCGCTATGAGCAAAGATGACCTTTGTACAAGAATCCCGTTATCCAGGGCGGTCCGTCAAGAGGAAATCGGCTTAAATGGGCTTCGGCAGAAGGGTGAAGCGTGGAGCGGGGAAAAATGGTCAGCGGGCGTTGCGGCGCAAGAGATGCACAATGGGATCGCCGCAGACATGGCAAGTCCCCAATTATGCGGCCTCCGTATCCCAAAAATCAGCAAGACGGTCACGGCGCCGAGCGCAAAGCCGAGCAATCCATATGCGCACCGTTTGCCGTGGCGGAATCTTATCGCCTTTTTCATCAGGATGGAGCCGGACCTACGGCTGCAAGCCTGGCGCGACGTAAGTATAGAACAGAGCGATCAGACCGATCACGCAAGCCAGTAACGCGCTGTGCTTCAGCGTAAAGCGGAATAGCTTGGCTTCTTCGTCCGGCTTCATGTTGGTGGCCGCCGCTGCCACCGCGATGCTCGACAGGCTGATCATCTTGCCCATCACGCCGCCCGCCGAATTCGCCGACGCCATCAGCACCGGATTAAATCCGAGCTTGGTGGCTGTTACCACCTGCAAGTTCCCGAAAAGCGCGTTGGCGGAAGTGTCGGAGCCGGTGAGGAACACGCCCAGCCAGCCCAGGATCGCACTGAAGAAGGGAAACGATTTGCCAGTCGCCGCGAAGGCCAGCCCGAGTGTTCCCGTGGCGCCCGAGTAGTTCATCAGGAATGCCAAGCCCAATACGCCGGCCAGCGTGATCAGCGAAAAAGTGAGCTGCCGCATGGTGCTTAGGAAGATTTTCAACGCTTGCAGCGGCGGCACGCGTAGTGCAAAACACGAGAGGATGCAGGCAATCATGCAGGATGTTCCCGAGGCCGACAGCCAATTCAGATTGAAGATGGCGGCATAGGGCGACACGGTAGCAGTGACCGGCGGCACGCGCGCGATCAGATTATGCAGCCCGGGCCATTTGATTGGAATGCTCACCGAATTCAGCGGCTTCAGCATCGGCGCCCAACCCCACAACAGTACGCAAATCACCAGCAGAAGATAGGGGCTCCAGGCCTGAAACACTTGTCCAAGAGAATGTTCCGAAGTCTCGGCGGCTTTGGCGGCTGCCGTGAGCTCGTACTTGTCTTTGTCTTTCGGCTTCCAAAACAGGAACAGAACCACCAGAACGCCGAGTGCGCACAACGATGCGATCAGGTCAGTTAGCTGCGGTCCAATGAAATTGGAAATGGTGAATTGCAATCCGGCGAAGGTGACGCCGCACAGCAGCGCCGCCGGAAACACGCGTCCTAACGCGCCCCAGCCGCCCATCACCACCACCAGGTAAGACGGGATGAACAGCGAAACCGGAGCGCACATGCGTCCCACACCGGCGCTCAGGCGCATCAGCGGCAAGCCCGTGATGCCAGCCAGCGTAACGATGGGAATCGCGATGGACCCGAACGCAACGGGCGCCGTATTCGCAAGCAGACAGATGGCGGCGGCTTGGAACGGAGAAAAGCCCAGCCCGGCGAGCATAGCGGCGGCCACTGCAACGGGCGTTCCGAATCCGGCCGCGCCTTCCAGAAACGCGCCGAACGCAAATGCGATGAGCAGAGTTTGCAGCCTGGGATCGCGCGTCAGGCTGCGCAGCGAATGTTTGATCGCTTCAAACTTTCCGGTGTCGAGCGTCAGGCGATAGAGGTAGAGCGCCCAGATGACGATCCAGCCGATGGGGAACAATCCATAAGCCGCGCCGTAGGCAGCCGCCGAAACGATGCGCCCCACCGGCATTCCATACAGGAAAAACGAAACCAGCACCGTGGTCCCTAGCCCCCACAGCGCCGCCTTCCACGCGGGCGATCGCCGGATGCCCAATAGAAACAACAGCACGAAGATGGGCAACGCCGCGACGAGCGAAGAAAGCAGCAAGCTTCCATGGATGGGAGTGTAATTGTGTTGCCACATGAGGCGAACGTCATATATACCAGAGCGGGCGGGTGAGGTTCAAGTCACGCGATTGACATCGCAGCATCCGTAGCTCGCGTGTGCGCCATTGACACCTGTGCCTCAACAACGTATTTTGGAAGGCGCCTATGCCGATGCCGCTCCATTTCTCACGCTGTCTTTTTGCAGCCGTTCTCATGTCCGTCCCCGCGGGACTTTTCGCTCAATGGCCGTCTTATCCTTCGCCGGGCGTGCCCAAAACTCCCGATGGAAAGCCGAACCTGACCGCTCCCGCTCCCAAGACCGCGGACGGCAAGCCGGATTTCAGCGGCATCTGGCAAAACGACCGGACGGTCGGCGGCACCGTGGCTGCCCGCTCTAGCGCCAAGCCTCCGACATCGAACGAAGATTTAATCGCCATCGCCAGGCGCAGCCCGTTCTGGAACCTGGGGTCACAGTTCAAGGATGGCCTGCCGTTTACGCCCTGGGGCGCGAAAGTGCACAGCGAACGTGTTGCCGGCAACAGCAAGGATAATCCCGACGCGCACTGCCTTCCGATGGGGATCATGCAGTTTCACAACCACGGCGAACCGCGCAAAATGATCCAGACCCCGCAGGAAATCGTGATCCTGTACGAAGCCAATGCGGGCATCCGGCAGATCTTTACCGATGGACGGTCTTTGCCCAATGATCCGGATCCGTGGTGGTATGGCTATTCGACAGGCCATTGGGAGGGCGACACGCTGGTGGTGGAAACATCGGGTTTCCGCGATATGGGATGGCTGGATGTGGAAGGCAGCCCATTGAGCGATCAGGGCCACATCACCGAACGCTACCGCCGCCCGGATTTCGGGCACCTGCAAATCGACGTGACCATCAACAACCCGAAATCCTACACCAAGCCCTGGACCGTCTCGGTGCGCCAGCACATCCTGCTGGATACCAATTTGATCGAGTTCGTTTGCCAGGAAAACGAACAGGACGCGCCGCATTTGAGCGCCAAGTGAGCGTCCGGCGCTATTCGTAGCGCAGCGATTCTACCGGGCTCACCCGCGCTGCGCGATTCGCCGGCAGCCAGACCGCTATCAGCGCCACGAGCGCGAGCACTAGCGGGGCCGCGATAAACACCAGCGGATCGCGAGCCTTGACGCCGAACAAAAGGCTCGCAATCAATCGCGCCAGCGCCCACGCCGCAGCCAGCCCGATGACAACGCCGGCGAGCGCCAATCGCATTCCCTGCTTGACCACCATGTTGCGCACCTGGCCGCCGTCGGCACCCAGCGCCAGGCGGATGCCGATCTCCTGGGTCCTCTGCGCCACGCTGTACGCCATCAGTCCATAGATCCCGATAGCCGCCAGCAGCAGCGCCATTGCTCCGAACACCGTCATCAGCAGCATGTTGAAGCGCTGGCGCGCGGTGGAAAGCGATACCACTTCATCCATCGAACGCACTTGCGTTACCGGCAGCCCGGTGGACTGCCGCAGCGCCTCCTCAATTGGACCGGCGAGCCGATGCGGGTCGCCCTCGGTCCGCGCCACCCACGACATCGGAATCAACCCCACGAAAAATGCGTTCGCCGCGTCGGGCAATTGCGCTTGCGGGACATAAATCGTCGGCTTGGGATCCGTGTTCAAAGACCCATCGTGTACATCGCCCACGATGCCGATGATTTGCTGCACCGGCTCGTCCTTCAGCTCCCGCAAAATTCCGCGTCCGATCGCGATGCGATCCTTCAGCGGATCGTCATTCTTCCAAAACTGTTTGGCCATCGCCTCATTGATGATCGCCACCGGTTCCGATTTCCCGTCGTCGCGATCGGTGAACGTGCGCCCGCGAGCCACGGGGATTTTAAAGACCTCAAAAAAACCCGGCGTAACCGCCGACCAGGCGCCGTTACCGCTGAAGGGCCCTTGCACCGGTCGGCCGGCCGATAATATTGAAAGGCAGACCGGCGCCCACTTGCAGGGGGATGAAATACGTGGCGGTAGCTTCCAAGACGCCAGGCACGGCGCGAATCCGTTCCACCGCATCGCGAACCGCCTCCGACACACCTGCCGTCTTCTGGAACTTCGGCCCGGTCATCGGTCCGCATGGTCAGCACGCTGCTCGCGTTAAAACCGGGCGCCACCGCGTACAGCGCCACGAACGTGCGAATCAGCAGCGCCGCACCCACCAACAGCACCACAGCGAGTCCCACTTCGCTCATCACCAGCGCCGCGCGAGCCTTATTCTGACGGAACCCAGTCCCCGACCTTCCGCTGCTCTCCTTGAGCGCCTCGTTCAGATCGGCCCGAGATCCCTGCAGTGCCGGAAAAAGGCCGAAAATGATGCCGGTGGCGAGCGATATCCCTAACGCGAACGCGGCCAGCCGCCAGTCCATCCAGAGCGCGACTCCATCCACGCCCACGCGCGGCAGCCCTGCCGTATTCACCGCAAGAAGCGCTCGAATGCCCGCGAATCCCAGCGCCAGTCCCAGAATGCCGCCAGCGAGCGAAAGCAGCACGCTTTCGGTCAGCAATTGCCGGATGATCCGCCCGCGCCCGGCTCCGATTGCGGTGCGAATCGCGATCTCGCGTCTTCTTCCGGTTGCCCTCACCAGCAACAGGTTCGCGACATTCGCGCATGCGATCAGCAGCACCAGGCTCACTGCGCCTAGCATCACCCACAGCAGCGGACGCGTGTTGCCGATTAAAGACTCCTTAAACGTTTCGACGCTAAAAGTGTCCTTCGGGCCAATCGCCGTCGGGAACTTGGCCCTGAGCGCGGGTGTGGACGCCTGCAACTCCGCTCTGGCCTGCTCCAGCGTGATGCCCGGCTTCAAGCGCGCCAGCACTTCGAAGTAATTCCCCACATCGCTGCTGTTCAGGTCGAGCTGAAACGGCAGAAACACCGCCGGCGCAGGGCCCCATTCCAGCCAGGCGGGATTGTACGCCACTACTCCGATGATGGTGTAAGGATCTCCATTCAGCGAAATAGTCTTGCCCAAAATCCTGGGATCGCCGGCGAAGCGGTTGGCCCACAACTGCTGGCTGATTAACACCACCCGCGGCCCGTTCGGCGAATCCTCGGCTGGCGTAAAAGTCCGCCCGCGCAGAATGGGAATTCCAAAAGCTTTGAAGACGTCGGCGGAAGCCCGCGCACCGGATAACTGCTCCGCCACATCCCCGCCCGTGTAATTCATCAGGGCCCCGCCAAACGCGGAAACATCTTCCAGAACGCTGGATTGCGCCCGATAGTACGCATACTTCACGGGCGAAGCCGCCGTGTTGGCTCCGATCTCGCCCTTCTGATCTACGGTCCTAGACATCGCCAGCACGAACCGGTCCGGATCGCGCACGGGCAGCGGCCTGAGCAGCACCGCGTTGACGATCGAAAAAATCGCAGTGGTCGCCGCGATCCCGAGCGCCAAAGCCGCCACCGCCGTGGCCGTAAAGCCCGGGCTGTTTCGGAACATTCGGATGGAATGCTTGAAGTCGCTGATAAAGTCGCGCATCCGGCCACCTGCCTATTCAGCAATTATCTCGCCGGCGCGCGAGATTTGGAATCGGGAAGCTATGGCTGCAGTTACGATTGCGGCGATTCGAACACCACCACCGCGAGCGGAGGCAGCGTAATCGAGAGGCTGTGATAGTGGCCGTTGTAAGAAATTGGCTCGGAGCCCACATAGCCCCCGTTGCCCAAATTGCTGCCGCCCCAATGCTCGGAATCGCCGTTCAGAATCTCGCGATAGACGCCGGGATCGGGAACGCCCACGCGATAATGCAGCCGCGGCACGGGCGTGAAGTTGCAAAGGATGAGCAGGAACGGCTTGCCCGATTGCGGACGCCGGATGAATGAGATGGTGGAACCATCTACATCGCGGAAATCCACCCACTCGAAGCCGGACCAATGAAAATCCACTTCGTACAGGGCCGGGTGTGCGCGGTAGATGCGATTCAGCTCCGCGACGAAGGCCTGCAGCTTGCGATGAAAATCGTAATGCAGAATCTCCCAAGGCAAACCCGTCTCACTGTACCATTCGTCCCACACGCCGATCTCCGATCCCATGAACAACAGCTTCTTTCCGGGGTGCGTGTACATGTACGCCAAAAACGCGCGCACATTCGCAAACTTCTGCCACATGTCGCCCGGCATTTTACTGAGCAGGGCGCCCTTGCCATGCACCACTTCGTCATGAGAGATCGGCAGGATGAAATTTTCCGTGAAAGCGTACAGCATGCTGAACGTGATGTTGTTGTGATGATACTTGCGATGCACGGGATCGTTGGAGAAATAATTCAGCATGTCGTGCATCCAGCCCATGTTCCACTTCATGGTGAAGCCCAGGCCATTGAGATAAGTGGGCCTCGACACGCCGGTGAACGCGGTGGATTCTTCAGCGGCGGTCATCGCGCCCGGCACCTGGTGAGCCAGCTCGTTGAAGCGCCGCAGAAAATCGACGGCCTCCAGGTTTTCGTTGCCTCCGTACATGTTGGGAATCCACTCGCCGGGCTTGCGCGAATAATCCAGGTACAGCATAGATGCCACCGCGTCCACGCGCAGGCCATCGATGTGATACACCTTCAGCCAAAACAGCGCGTTCGATATCAAAAACGTGCGCACTTCATTGCGTCCGTAATTGAAGATCAGCGTGCCCCACTCGCGATGCTCGCCTTTGCGCGGATCGGCGTGTTCATAGAGCGCGGTCCCATCGAAATGAGCCAGCCCATGCGCGTCCTTGGGGAAGTGTCCCGGCACCCAATCCACCAACACGCCGATCCCGGCCTGATGGCAGCGGTCGACGAAATACATAAAATCCTGCGGCGTGCCGAAGCGCGACGTCGGCGCATAGTATCCGACAACTTGATAGCCCCACGAACCGGAGAACGGATGCTCCATCACGGGCAGCAGTTCCAGGTGCGTGTAGCCCATGCGAACGGCATATTCCACCAGCTTGTCGGCCAGCTCGCGATAGCTTAAATACGAATTGTGCGGGCCGCGCAGCCAGGAGCCGAGATGCACTTCATAGATGGAGATCGGCTCTTTGAGATGGTCTTTATGAGCGCGCGCGTCCATCCACTGCTGGTCGTTCCATTGATATGTGTTCAGGTCGGACACGATAGAGGCGGACTGCGGCGGCACTTCCATGGCGAAGCCGTAGGGATCGGCCTTTTGCTGGCGAAAGCCGCGCGCGGGCGCACGGACCGAAAACTTGTAGTTGGTACCGGTGCCAACTCCTGGAAGGAAGACTTCCCATACTCCGCCCGTGCGCAGCCGCATGGGATGCCGGCGCTCGTCCCAATCGTTAAAGTCGCCGACTACGCTGACTACTTCGGCATTCGGCGCCCAGACCGCGAAACGCACGCCCTGGACACCCAGGCATTCCACCGGGTGGGCACCCATGGTGCGATAGCTCTCATACTGCGTTCCCTCGCCGTGGATGTGTAGGTCGAAATCGGAGATCAGCCGGGGAAATCGGTAAGGATCCTCTGCGTCGGCGTGCTCGCCGTTCCAGAGCGTCAGATGCAGCTTGTAATTTCCCGGATCGTGTGGCAGCGCGGCAACAAAGAATCCTTCGGAGCGCGTCTTGCGCATGGGATGGGAGGCGTCTTTCGCAACCACCACGGCATCCATGGCCTGCGGAAGGAACGCGCGCACTTCCCAGCCATCCGCCACCTGATGAGGGCCCAGTACGGCAAACGGATCGCCGTGCGTGCCGTTGAGGATGGCTTCGAGTTCTTGCGGAGTCATGCACAGCTATTATGGCAGAGGGTTGTAACTGGGCAGGAGTTAGGAACCAATTTCCCTTATGAAGAAAGCGGAACTGCACGTACATCTGGAAGGATCCATTGGCCCCGAGACGCTGATGGCGATCGATCCTTCGCTCACACGTGAGGAGATTGAGGGCTATTTGACGTGCACCTCGTTCCCGCAGTTCTTGCAGGGTTACATCTGGGTTAGCAAGAAACTCGAAAAGCCGGCGGATTACGCCTTGGCAGCGCGCCACTTACTCGATTCGCTCGCCGATCAAGACGTGACTTACGCCGAGATTACTTTGTCGGCCGGCGTGGTGCTGTGGAAGCAGCAGGATCTGGCGGCGGTTTACGACGCGGTGTGGCGCGAGTCCCAACGTTCGCCGATTCGTACATTTTGGATCTTGGATGCGATCCGGCAATTCGGTCCCGAAAAAGGCATGGAAGTGGCCGAGTTTGCCGTTTCGCGGCGCGACGAAGGAGTGGTGGCGTATGGGATCGGCGGCGATGAAGTGCGCGGGCCGGCGCATTGGTTCCGCGATGTGTTCGCTTATGCGCGCGACGGCGGGCTGCATCTGGTGTGTCACGCTGGAGAAACGGCGGGGCCGGAATCCGTCTTGGGCGCGCTGGCGATCGGGGCGGAGCGCATCGGGCACGGCATCGCGGCAATCCAGGACCCCGCCCTCATGGCGCAACTTCGCGAGGACAACGTACCGCTCGAGGTCTGCATTTCGAGCAATGTTTGCACCGGCGCGGTTCCGTCTTTGGAAGAGCATCCGGTGCGTGCGCTCTACGACGCTGGCGTGCCCATTACCATCCATACCGACGATCCGGCGTTTTTTCACACCACGCTCACACGGGAATACGAACTGGCGGAGAAAACTTTTGGATTACCCGCCCAGGAATTGGCGTCCAACAGCTTTCGCTATGCGTTCCGGGCGAACGAATGAGTTATTGGCGGCCGTAATTCTTTCTGAGAATCGCTACGAGAATCAACAGGAACGACAGCAGCCGCACCAGGTAAATCCAGGGATTCCCTTCGTTCGGCTTTTCGAGCAACATCACTCCGCACCGGTTCAGTCCCTCAATGAGGAAGGAGGCGGCGAACGCGAGAAAAAACGAGTCACCGGTTTTCCGCCAGAACTTCAGGAAGAAAATGCCGGCGATGATGGAAGAGGTGGCGATCACTCCCAGCAGGAAACCTTCGATCATTTCTTCACTCGCTTTCCCATATCAAGCCGTAGAGCAGAAGAAGCAGCGAGGCCGCCGCGGTGCCCAGCCGCAATGGATACAGGTTGGTGTCCGGGAAAATCACCAGATCCACGAAGATTAACAGATTCGAAATCGCGAGGCCCACAAAGCAAAGCCCGCTCCATAGCAGTAGCCTCTTCCGTACCTGACCGTAGCTCCTCAGGAGCAGGATGCCACAGCACAGGCTGATTAAGGCGCCGAGGATATAGACAGCGGGACCCATTAGTCGCGATCCTTTTTGATGCGGAACGCACGGGCGAACTCCCGGACGGCCGCCGAGGGCTTGGAGTGAATCAATCTGGAAATGCGGATCAGTTCTTTGCGGTAAGCGGAATCAACGGCGGCGATGAGTTCATCTTTGTCCTTCTGCGGCTCGTAGCGGAAAGCTTCGTAGGCCCCAGAAATGTGCGCGATGAGGCGCTGGCGGACCAAGTCCTCCAAGATCTCTTTGGCCGCTTCGGGAGACAGGAAGAGTCCCTTCGCCATGTCGTCCACTGACCATTCTTTGGGGCGGCTGTTCCAGAGCAGCAAAAGGGCCTCCAGGTGGGGAACCGTGTCAATCTGATCGCGCAGGAACTGGTCGACATCGGGTCCGCCCTGGTCCTTTTCCGCCATCGTCCGGGACTAGTCGCCGCCGGGCGCCGACACCGAGTACACGCACCTGCTCCGCCGCGGAAGAGCTTCCGAGTTGCACACATCGATGACGTGAGAAAGCAAGAGCGCCACTTCGGCGGAGTCCGACAGGTAGTGCGTGGCGGCCGATCCTGAGACGCACCCCACGCGGATGTTCAGCTGGCCGCGATTGGCGCGGAACATGGTTTCATCCGTGCGATCGTCACCGATGCTGATGCACGTGTCGAAAGGGCCGCTTTTTTCCAAGATATATTGCAACGCGCTGCCTTTGTCCCACTCCACCCTGGGTCGGATCTCGAGGGCGCGGTTCCCGGCGCGTAGAGCCAGTTGCGAGCCAAAAGCCCCGAGCGCATGGCGGGCGGCGAACAGCAAGGAACTGTGACGCCGCTGGTCAACCTGGCGGAAATGCAGTGTCGCCGACAATCCTTTATCCTCTACCCACGCCGTAGGCCATTCTCGCACAACACCGCTCAAGACTTCGCAGGCGGAGGCCAGCACCGGGCGAAGTTGGCGCGCTGCGGCGTGTTCAAATTCAACGCCGCCCCCGGAAATTTCCAGGCCATGATTCCCCGCGAACGTGATATCGAGCGGAACGCGCCGCTGCACGTCTGCCAGCGCTCGGCCGCTGATCACTGCCAGAGTGAGCCGGTTGCAATCCGCGGCCTGCTGCAGGATCTGGATGGTTGCAGGAGCAACAGATGCCTGAGACGGTACATCTACGATCGGACAAAGTGTGCCATCGAAATCGGTAGCGATTAAGATGCGCCCAGCGGCACGCAGGATTGGATCGATTTCGGGAAGCGCCGCAAGACAATACTTCATCAGGCCACCCCCGCAAACGCTAAATCCGCATGCGCGGAAACCGGCCGATATTGGGCGTCGCCAACGTCCATGCCGGAGAGGGCCAGCAGGATTTCGCCGGCCCAGCGGTAGATGTTGTTGGCAGCGACGACGGATCGCATTTTGTTCATCCTCCGGCGGCGCTCGGCAGCGGGCATGTTCACAGCCTGGTGGATGGCCTCCGCCATCTCATCCACCGCAAATGGATTGACGATGAGCGCATCGGTCAACTCGCGCGCCGCACCGGTGAATGCACTCAGGATCAGCACACCGTCGCCATCGATACGGCTGGCAACGAACTCCTTCGCAACCAGATTCATGCCGTCGTGCAGCGAGCTGACCAGGCAGAAGTCCGCCATCAAGTGGAGTGCCGCCAGCGCTTGCGCGTCCACGTGGCGCTTCACGAAGATCACCGGCTTCCAGGCGCCATGCCCCCACTTCTGGTTCATGGCATCCACTTGCTGCGCTAGAGCCTGATTCAAATGGCCATAATCCGTGATGGCAGTCCTGCTCGGCACGCCCACCTGAAGGAAAACAAGCCTTCCCACATATTCCGGACGCTCTTCCAGCAACCGGTCGATGGCCTGCAGGCGGTCGGGAATGCCTTTGGTGTAATCGATCCGGTCGATCCCAATGCCGAGGATTTCGGGTGTGCATCGAAGCTCCCGCGACCAATCGGCGGTGGCCGCAGCCACTGCGGGGCTGGATGCCATCCGGACGTGTTCGTCATAGTCGATGCTGATCGGAAAGGCACGAACAGAGGTGGAGTGGCCGTTTCTGTCCACCGATCTGCGCTCGCGATCCACTCGAGCTTCCACGGTTTGCTCAATGGTTTCGAGGAAGTTTGTGCAGTGGTACTGAAGATGGAACCCCAGCAAGTCGTTTCCAAGCATGCCATCCAGCAGCTCGTCCTTCCAGGGAAACGCACGGAACGTCTCGCGATTGGGCCACGGGATATGCCAGAACTGCGCGACCACCAAATTCGGATTGCTCATCTTGAGCATGCGGGGAAGAAGCCCCAGGTGATAATCCTGGATGAAGACCAGAGCCGGGGAAGCGCCGGCCTCTTCCAAGATTGCTTCGGCGAAGAGCTGGTTCGCGGTCCGGTAGCTATCCCAGTTTTTCTGGCTGAAGCGCGGCCGGTGAAAAGCCGCATGGCATAGCGGCCAAAGCCCCTGGTTGGCTAACCCGTAATAATATTCCTCCTCGATTCGCTTCGGAAGCCAAACGCGCCGGAGCGTGTAGGACGGAGCTTCCGGCGGGACGCGAACATGCTGCCGCGCATCCACCACGTCCCGGTCCCCATTGCCGCTGCCATGGGCCACCCAGACTCCTCCGGAGGCCCGCAGGACGGGGTCGATTGCAGCGGTTACGCCACCAGCGGGCGTTTGGCACCGGATACCGCCGGAGTCGCGCGTATGAATGTAAGGCTCGCGATTCGATACTACGATCAATTTCACACCTTGGAGGGTGTCCGTGACGAACTTTTGAAGGCGCTGCCTGGTCCAGTGTTCCATGCTGTAGAAGCGCTCCATCCGGCGCACCTTAAGCTTAACGTTTTCAGCTAGTTGGACGTTATCCCTTGCACACACCAGCCGGGCGCCAAAAGTGCCGTAGACCGATCAATTCGGCCGTCTGATATGGCACGCTTAAGGAAGCGCAAACCGCACGGCCACGGAGTTTCGAGTGATACTGAGGGTGGGACAGTCCATGCAGGCACGCAGGTCCATTCTGTTGGCCTTGGGGTTGGCGGCGCTGTTGCTGGTGATCGGCGCTTCCGCCTTTGCCATCTGGTGGAGCGCCCGGAATTCTCAGGAAAGCGTCGCGGCATTGCAACGGGCTCACATGCAAGCCGGCGAGGCGCTGGCCGCCATCCGGGCGAATGTCTTCCTGAATGCGATTCTTACTCGCGACTACCTCCTCGATTCTGATTCCTCCCATGCCAAAGAATATATCGATCAGTTCAAGACCATCCAGGCCAATACGGATGAGAGTTTTGGAACGCTGGAGGCATCGGGCCTGGACAACGAGCAGCAAGCGGCATTGAAGCAACTGCGCAAGGAATTGACGGCGTATTGGGATCCAACCGAAGTGGTTCTCGACTGGAGCCCCGCGGAAAAGCGCGCGCAGCGATCGGTGATGCTTCGCCAACGAGTTCGCCGGCGGCAGGAGATCTTCGCGCTGGCCGAACAAGTGGAGCGGCTGGTGACCGAAAACTTCGTGCGAGAGCGGGAACGTATTACCACGGCAGACCGGGACTTCCGGATGTCGGTGGGCTGGACTACCGGGATCGCGCTGCTGCTCGGCTTTGCCATCGCCGGCGGGACGCTCGCGCGGATGCTGGCGCTAGAGCGCCAATCCCAGATGGCGGAATCGCAATTAAGGCTATTATCCGGCCAGATCCGCACGGCCCAGGAGCACGAGCGAAAATATCTTTCGCGCGAACTGCACGATCAAGTGGGCCAGATGCTGACCGGACTGCGCATGGAACTGGCGAGCGTCGCCCGCATTCACGGGGATTCGGAGAGCGAAATCTCTTCGCGCATCGCGCGCGCTAAGGGAACGGTAGAGCAGACGCTGCGAATCGTCCGGGACATCGCGATGCTGCTGCGGCCTTCGATGCTGGATGATTTGGGATTGGCTCCGGCACTGGCTTGGCTGCTCAAGGAGGTGGCGCGATCCAGCGGCTTCGAGATGAACTCCGACATCGATCCGGCCGTGGATACGCTGCCGGACGTGCACCGGACCTGCATCTATCGGCTGGTACAAGAAGCGCTCACAAATGTCTCGCGGCATGCGGGAGCTCATCGAGTGGAAGTTTCTCTGAAGAGCGCCCGCGGCTGGGTAACCGGCAGGATCGCCGACGACGGCCGCGGCTTTCAGCGGGCCGCGCAGAAAAGCATCGGGCTGGGGCTGTTAGGAATGGAGGAGCGAGTGCGCGAAGTGGGCGGCAGCATTCGCATTGAATCGGCCCCCGGGAAAGGCACGCGCGTCGAATTTCGTTTGCCTTGCCCAGCGCCGGCGGAGGTTCATGGTGATACAGATTCTGATCGCGGACGATCACGGGATCGTGCGGACCGGATTGAAGCTTCTGCTTGAGCGCGTGGAGGACATGCAGGTGGTGGGCGAGGCGGCTGACGGCCGTGAGGCGGTACGCCTAGCTAAGGCGCTGCAACCGAATATCGTAATCCTGGATATTGGCATGCCGCTGCTGAATGGCCTGGATGCCACGGCTCAGATCGTTCGTGAGAACGAGAATATCGGCGTCATCATCCTGAGCATGTACACGGACGAGAGCTACATCGTGCGGGCTCTGGATGCCGGCGCGCGCGGCTATCTGCTCAAAGACAACGCTGACGACGATGTGGAGCGCGCCATCCGTTCAGTCGCACTGGGGAGGCCATTCTTTTCGCCTTCCATTGCCAAGTCGCTGCTGGAGGACTATGTGCGGCTTATGCGCGAGCGGCACGTTCAAGATTCGTACGACTTGCTGACCGAACGGGAGCGCGAGGTTTTGCAGCTGCTGGCCGAGGGGAAATCGAACAAGGAGGCCGCGGCGATTCTCGACCTGAGCCCCTACACGATTGAGACGCATCGGCAAAATCTGATGCAGAAACTCGGGGTGCACAATACGGCGGAAATCGTTTTGTACGCCGTCCGCAAGGCGATTATCTCGGCATAGTACATGGGTGTTGCCGGAGGCACGAGCGACGTGAAACTTACCTGGCATCGACACGAGTGTCGATGCGGCACGCAGGAGTGCGTGCGCCACGCGTGGAGCGAATATTCGTGTTTGCAGCGTCACGACTCATCTTGCGCGGGGCACGCGAGAACTAAGCGGGATTGCGCATGAGTGCGCGCGCCACAGGGTCGCTAGATGGCGCCTTCGTCACCCAGGCGCACGCGAATATTCATGGTCTTGCCGTTGCGGAAGATGGTTAGCTCCAAAGTATCGCCGGTGCGTT
Organism: Bryobacterales bacterium; assembly: GCA_963713415.1. Taxonomy (GTDB): domain Bacteria; phylum Acidobacteriota; class Terriglobia; order Bryobacterales; family Bryobacteraceae; genus Palsa-89. The sequence goes on from CAVQLV010000008.1 coordinate 35,504, forward strand.
TGGTGGCAAGTGCCCGGCTGATGGCATCGTCGCGATCGACAGGCTTGCCGTCGATGGACATGATGAGATCGCCCCCCACCAGCAACTCCGCGTTGCCGATCTGTACCTCTTGCCTGCCCTCCCCGCAGCCCAGCGCGAGCAGCGGCCGAATCGGCGTCCACTTGCTGGACCAATAATCCGCCCTGCGTCGGCAACCGCAGCGCATCCGCATAGTCGCCCGCGATCGGCACAACCGATACGCCTAACTTAGGACGTTTCCGTCCAGCCTGAAAATCATCCAGCATCAGTTTCGCGCGGTTGATGGGCATGGCGAACCCAATGCCGATATTTCCGCCGTCCGGCCCCAAAATCGCGGTGTTGATTCCCACCACGTTGCCGGATGAATCGAGCAGCGGACCGCCACTGTTCCCGGGGTTGATGGCGGCGTCGGTCTGGATGAGTCCTTCGAGTGTGCGATCATTTTCCCCGCGAATGCTGCGCCCGAGTGAACTAACAATGCCCGTGGTCAGTGTGCCTTCTAGCCCGAAAGGATTCCCGATGGCAAGCACCTTCTGGCCTACTTGCAGCCCGTCGGAATCGCCCAGCCGGAGCGTCGGCAGCTTGCCGCGCGGAGTAATCTGTAGCAGCGCCAGGTCGTTCGCTTCATCGCGGCTCAACAACCGCGCCTTGTAGCGGGATTGGTCCGACAGCGTTACTTCCAACTGGCGCTCGTCGGCAACCACGTGGTTGTTGGTCAGGATCTTGCCGTCCGAACTGATCAGAAATCCCGATCCCTGGTCCTTGGAGGGATAAATCTCCATGAAGATGGTACGCCGATAGACGGTGCTGGTGATGTTCACAGTGGCCAGATGCGACGATTTGTAGATGTCGATGTTGTTTATCTCATCGGAGCTCAGACCTGTGGCATGCGCCGCCGACGGGCCGGACCAAATCGGCACGGAACTGGAGACCGGGTTCAGAATCTGGCGCTGTCCCCAATCCGTCTTGCTGGTGACGAGAAGGAATGTGCACACCAGGAGGGCCGTAATCACAAGAATCCGCAATTTCATACTGTTAAACTCCGCAGCTTACCGTACACCGTTCGCACTTGTTCGAGCGTTGCTTCCTTGGAACCGGACGTATCAATGACGTAATCGGCCACCCGTAACTTTTCTTCCAGAGGCAACTGCCGGCTCAAACGCGCGAGAACCTCCGCTCTGTTATACGAACCCCGCTCCAAGGCGCGTTCCATTTGTTGTTCCGAGTCGCAAGTGACGACAATCAAACGGTCGAAACTCTTATATCTACCAGTTTCAACCAGAATGGCCGCTTCCACAACTACGATGGCGCGCGGGTCCGTCCGCTCGATTTCCGCCATTCGGATTTCCTCGCGCTTCTGAACCGGCGGATGAACGAAGCTGCTGAGCTTTTCCAGGCGTTCCGGATCGTTCCACACGATGCCGCTCAGCTTGCGGCGGCTGATGCGGCCTTCGGAATCCAGGATGTCGCGGCCAAATTCTCGAACAATGCCATCGTAGGCTTCGGCGCCCGGCATCATTACTTCATGGCCGAGTTTGTCGGCTTCGATGAGATAGCAGCCGAGATCGGCGAGCGCGTGGCCAACGAAACTTTTCCCGGACGCCAAACCTCCCGTCAATCCTACTCTGAGCACGGGCCTACCCGGAGCATAGGTGCTGTTCGGCGATCTCGACGGTGTTCGACATCAGCATCGCAATGGTCAGCGGGCCCACGCCTCCGGGCACCGGCGTGTAGGCGCTCGCAAGCGCCTTCGCATCATCGGTCACGTCGCCGGCCAGTTTACCGCCCGGATTGCGCGTCATGCCCACGTCGATGACAACGGCGCCGGGCTTGATGAAGTCGCGCGTGATCAGATGCGGTTTGCCGATAGCCGCTACCAGAATATCGGCTCGGCGGCATTCCTCCGCCAGATTCGATGTTTTCGAATGACAGATGGTGACCGTGGCGTCGGCGTGCAGCAGCAGCAGCGCCATGGGCTTGCCAACGATGTCGCTGCGCCCCACCACCACGGCGCGGCGTCCGGCGACCGGAATCTCGTAGCGGCGCAGCATCTCCAGAATGCCCAGCGGCGTGCACGCGCGCGGCCCTGGAAGATTTTCCACCAGCGCGCCAACGTTCAGCGGATGAAATCCGTCAACGTCTTTGTCCGGCCTCACCGCCCGCAGCACCAGGTTCTTGTCCACCTGGGGCGGCAGCGGCGTCTGGACCAGAATGCCGTCGATATCCGGCCGCTGGTTCAGCCCTTCGATGATCCCAAGCAGTTCGCCAGTGGTGACCGAATCCGGCCGCGTGATCTTCTCGCTATAGATTCCCAGTTCGCCGCAGGTCTTGATTTTGAGGCGAACATAGACCTCGGAACCCGGATCGTTGCCCACCAAAATGACCGCCAAGCCCGGCCGCCGGCGTGACGCGGCGAGCTTCTGAACACGAGGTTTCAGCTCCGTGAAAATCTGATCGCGCACCCATTTTCCATCCAGAACCAGAGGCGCGGTTTCTATCGAAGTCATGCTGTCGAGAAGGATAGCAGGCAGGCGCAGGAACGATCAATTCTCCAGGAATTCCTGACGGAGTAAGAGAGCCTGGCGGGGTTTGTTGGTGACAATGGCTTCCACCATCGGGCGCTCAAAAAGAGCGCGCGTGCGTGACGGCCTGTCCACTGTCCAAACAAACAGGGGCTTTCCGATTTTCTCGGCCCGGCCTGCCAAGCGGGATTGAGCCACCAGCACGTCGACGTCAGGGCTCTGGCAGGCGGCGCGTACGCTCGCGGTCCAAGTTGCGAAGATCAAGCCGGTTCGAACCCCGGGTTGGATGGCGCGAGTTTCCCGCAAGGCGGGCGCCAGGAAAGAAGTGACACAGAAATCGCTCAGAGGAAAATAGCGGAGCAGCAGGTGGATGACGTCGCGTTCACAGCCGGGCTCCTTGAGCTCGACGTCGAGCTGAATCCGCCCCTGGGTGAGCCGCAGCGTTTCTTCGAGCGTAGGGAGCCGGGGGCCGCGTCCGCGAACCGGATCGTGCGAAATCACGAGACTCCCGTCCCGCGCGCGCCGCACATCGAATTCGATCATGTCGGCGCCCATTTCGATGGCTTTCGCAAACGCCGCAAGCGAATTCTCGGGTGCTTCGGACGACGCGCCGCGATGGGCTACGATTCGCACCAATCCAGCGCTGTTCAACTGGCGTGCGTCTTGTGGGCGGGCTTGTGCTTGACGCTGCCGCCTTCGTTCAGCAGTTTCTCGGCTTCCTCGCGCATGTGCTGCTCCTGTTGCGCATCGAAGAACGCTTCATCCACGCCGGTGTATTGCGCGCGAATCACGCCGTTGCGATCGATGAACACCAGAAAGGGAACCAGCGGACGTTTGTCCTTCGGCCACTGGATATAGTCCAGCGCCGCGAGAACTCCGGCCGTGCCCACTGGAAAGGGCACCTTGTATTGCGAAACGAATGAGGCCAGGTTCGGATTTTCGTTGAGAGCCGCCTCTACTACCGCAAATCCTTTAGGCTCGAGTGCCGGGTAGATGTTGTCCCACAGTTCGGTAGTGTGCTGGCAATGCGGGCACGTGGTCAGGATGAAGGTGAGGCACAGAACCTTGCCGCGGTAGTCGCTGACCTTGATCTGCTTGCCGTTGGTGAGCTGGACCTCAAAATCGGGCGACTGGCGGGGAATTTGCGCGGCCCAAAGGGAGCCGGCCGCGAGAACCAATGTTGCAAGTGTGAGTGCGCGCATGGTGAAAATCCGAGTATACAAGACGATGAGAGCGCGCGCCGGGCGGCGGGTCTCAGTCTTTGCGAAGCTCGTGATCCAGATCGCCCATCACCTCGTTGCGTTTGCCATCGGCCAGATCCTTTTCCAGGCGGCGCAGCGCAAGCCCAACGATGTCGCGGTGGTGCAGCCGCGAGCCAACCGTCTCGGCGTCGCTCAGCCGCAGCCACAGGTCATGCAACCGGTCGACATCTTCGGGCCAGAGGCGCGGAGGGTGGGGGCCCAGGTTCACATACATCGAAGGCCGGTCTTTACTAATGACCTCGAGCGAAAATGCATGCCGCGGTTCCGGCTGGCTCTCCCACGCCAGGCCGATGCGGCGCGCCAGTTCCTCCGACGTCATCCGCTCAGAAACGCCAGTGACTAAACGCGAGGCTTTGAGCCGGCTGGCCGTCTGCACCAGGGCATCAAACGGGTTTACCGCCGGGACTTCCAGCAGTTCCACCGGTTTACCCTCTTTTTCGGCCATTTCCACTACGTGGCTGAACAGTTCCTGCTCATAATCGCTGAACATCTGATCGTCGGAAAGATCGTACTCGCCGGCGCCTGTGGAGATGGTGCGGACTGTCATCACAACAATGTCGTTGCGGCGCAGGTTCACCTTCTGGAGCACTTTTCGCAAGTGCTCCATGTTGTGATAATCGCGGACCGCAACAAGGACGCAACCGGCCCGGGCGTGCAATGTGGCGGCGTTCACCTGCGGCTGATGATCCAGGTTGAACTCTTCCAGGGTCTTGTGTTCCGCGGTCAGTTTGCGCTTCTTCGCGTTGATGTGCTCGGAGATGGTAAACATCACAAAGACCACCAGGGTGAAAGCTACGCCGTAAATGGTCGCGATTTCCTTGGAGAACAGGTTGGCAACGGCGACGAAGCCCAGGATCATGGTCGTCACGCCCAAGCCCACCGGAATCTCCACGCCGGCCAGGCGAAAGTTGAACGGGAACTTATACTCTTGATCGTGCCGCTGGTAGCGCAGCGCAAGAACGCCGAGCGACTTCAGGAAGAAACTCCACACCACGCCGAACGCGTACGCTTCACCCAGCACATACACATCGCCGCGGCTGAGTGCGATGGTCGCGATCTGCAGCAGCGTCACCATGTTGATGATGCGGAACGTGGTCCCGAAACGTTTGTGCGGCTTGCGGAACCAATCCAGCAGCACGCCATCCTCGGCCACGCGGTTGAGCACGCCGTTGGCGCCGATGATGGAGGTATTCACCGCGCCGGAAAGAATCAAAATGCCTACGATCACCACGAAAATGTGGAACGCCAGCCTCAGCAGCTCCGGCCCCGCCAGACGCATCGCCAGGCCGCCCAGCAGATTGTCCGAATAAAGGTTGCGAATGTCCTCCGGGCTGATGATCATGCAAGCAAACAACGTGATGACGCCGGTGCAAATCACGGCGTACCAGCACACGATGTTGCCGGTGATCTTCAGGTTCTTCATCTTCGGATAGGCGATCTCGCGATAGACCTGCGCCAGTGTTTCAAAGCCGCTCATCGACAGCAGCGAATGCCCGAAGGCGATGATCAACGCGATGATCGGGATGGACGGGAAAATCGTTCCGCGGAACCAGCCCAGCGATTCCTTGCTGAACTGCAGATTGTGGGGCAGCGGGGCCGGAGGGATGTACACATGGCCGCGCAGCAGGATAGTGAGCGGACACCAGATAATCAGCGCCACCACCATCACGGTGGTGATCTGCATGATGCGCAACGCCTTGCCGCTGGATTCGTGCATGCCCTTGATGTTCTGCCACCAGAAGTAAACCGTGACTACAACCGCGAAATAAGCGGAGAAATAGTTCACGTTAAACGGGAACGACTGTCCCAGCATCTTCGCAATTTCATCCAGCAAATGGCCCAGATATTGCCCCGCGCTCACCACGCTGATCGGCCCGGTAAGGATGTAGTCGAAGACCAGGGAGGAGACCGACAGGCGCGCCATGAAGGGCCCCATGCTATCCTTCACCACGATGTACACGCCGCCGCGTACGAACATGCTGCAGCTTTCCATGTAGACCGAACGCACGGCGAAGCTGAACAGCATCACGCCGAGCACGAACCAGGGAGCCGCGGGCCCGATGGCTGTCTCGGCAATGCCGCCGACGTAAAAGGCCGACGAGGCCAAGTCGGAGAGTACGATGGCCGCGCCACGCCAGAAGCTGATGAAGGACAGAGCGACGGTGGTCGCCACCACAACCTTAGCGGTAGTTGATGACGGCTTGCCTACTTCGGTGGACATGAACGGGGAAGTTCCCATGACTATTCTACTTGAGACAAATGTTCTATCCTACGATGATCGTATGGGCCGAACCCAATGAGCCGGACGAGGGCAATCGAGATCGCGGCGGACTTGCGCTCACGCAGCTTCCAGGCTTGGCTGGTCGGCGGCTGCGTGCGCGACCTGGTCTTGGGGCGCGAACCGTCGGACTATGATATCTCAACTGACGCTCGTCCGGAAGACCTGCTCCGGATATTCCCCAGGGCGCAGTTGGTGGGGGCTCAGTTTGGCGTGGTACTGGTGGATGGTTTCGAAATCGCCACCTTCCGGAGCGATCATTCCTACGCGGATGGCCGGCATCCCGGGCGAGTTGTGTTTGAAACAGATCCCAAGCAAGATGTTTTGCGGCGGGACTTCACCATCAACGCTCTGTTGCTGGATCCATCCTTACTAAACCCCCACTGTTCCCCGGATTCCTTGTCTTCCCAAGTTTTGGACTACGTCAACGGCCTGCCCGATCTTCGCGCGGGCGTCATCCGGGCCATCGGCAATCCGGAACAGCGCTTTGAGGAGGACCATCTGCGGATGCTGCGGGCCGTGCGGTTCGCAGCGCGCTTCGGGTTCGTTATCGAACCCGTAACTTTGACCGCCATACAAAAGCTGCACGCTCAGATTCTGCGCGTTTCGCCGGAGCGGATTCGCGACGAACTGGTCCGGATCTTGACCGAAGGCGGCGCGCGGCGAGGGTTCGAATTGTTGGATATTTCCGGACTGCTGGCCGATATTCTGCCTGAAATCGCTGCCATGAAGGGCGTAGCACAGCCGCCGGAGTTCCATCCCGAGGGCGACGTGTGGACCCACACGCTCATCATGCTGGAAGGCCTGCGCGAACCCTCCCCCGCACTGGCCTTGGGCGTTTTGCTGCACGATGTCGGAAAGCCCGGAACGTTTCGCGTGGCCGATCGCATCCGATTCGATGGGCACGTCGAGTTGGGCGAGCGGATCGCGCGCGAGATCCTCAACCGGCTGCGCTTTTCTAATGCAGAAATCGATCAGGTGATCGCGCTGATCGCAAATCACATGCGATTTTCACACGTGCATCAAATGCGCGAAAGCACTCTGAAACGGATGCTGCGGCTGCCCGCGTTTGAAGAGCACCTGGAACTGCACCGGCTGGACTGTTCGTCGAGTCACGGGCATCTGGGCAATTATGAGTTCGCCAAGGCCCGGTTCGAACAATCGGCGCCGGAGGAACTGCGTCCGCCCAGGCTGGTGACGGGCGATGATCTGATCGCCGCCGGTTATGCACCCGGACCGGACTTTTCGCGCATGCTGGAAGTGGCCGAGGACGCGCAGTTGGAGGCGCGCATTCACAATAAGGAGGAGGGCCTGGAACTGGTGCGATCGACGTTCGGGCCGCCAGAAAAGGTATCCTGAGGGTAGGTATGGGAGCAGCAACTCTTGTCACCGTTGAAGACTACCTGAGTACCAGCTACTCTCCTGACCGCGAGTATCTCGACGGCAGGATCGTGGAGCGGAACTTGGGCGGGAAGACGCATAGCGCGATTCAACGGAACTTGATTGTCTATTTTGCAAATCGGCGCAAAGAGCTTGGGGTAGATGTTTTCCCGGAGCAGCGAGTCCAAGTCAGCCCGACGCGCTTCCGGATTCCGGATGTAACTGTCGTCAAGAGCTCGCAAGTCCAGGGGGAAATTTTCACTGCCCCGCCCCATCTCTGCATTGAAATCCTCTCCAAAGACGACACGATGGAATACATGCAGGAAAAGATCGACGATTACCTGCGTTTCGGCGTCCCCTACGTTTGGATCATCAATCCCCGCCTGCGCAAAGGCTATATCGCTACCAATGCCGGCCTGGTCGAAGCCGAATCGGGAATTCTCACAACCAGCGATCCCGAGATCCAAGCCCCCGTCGCCGAGTTTTTCGACTGATTTCCCAGCATTTTCCAATTGAAGGATGAGCATGAAATCCGTTCCGTTCGACCGGAGGGAGAACGGGATAGGGAATGAGGAGGCCGCGTAGCGGCCGACTTCCTTTCTTTGGTTTTTTGGTTTCAGAGCGAGAACAGGAATCGTCGTCGCGAGCGGTTGTGGGAAAGTGGGAAACCTGCTTTTGGTTTTCCACTTTTCCATGGCCGCGAAGCCGGGCGGTGGGAATGTGGGAATCTCGCGCTTTCTGCGAGATTTCCAAGGGACGGTGGAAAGAGTGGAAAACCCGTTTTTGGTTTTCCACTCTTTCCACGGGCCCGGCATTTCCACGGCCTTCATTAGTGGAACTTCGGCAATGACGGTGTCTGGCATTGCCGAAGCAACTTGGCCTTGGCCACACTCATCCGGCGAGCGCATTCGGTGTCGCTGATGGCCAGCGCCCGCTTCTCCAGTTCCGGCAAACTCAACCCCGGTCTGAAAAACCGCTCCGCTTCGGGCAGCGCTTGCAGTTTCTCGAACGGCGTCCGGTAGTCTTCGGCCTTGTATTTGCGTTGCCGTTTCCCGCGCTCGTCCAAGCTCACTGTTGCGAAGCCGCAGGGCCGGTGAAAATTCAGGTACGGATTTAGGTGCTCGAGATAGAAGTTCTGAAGTGCCGCGGCGTGCAGGCCGGCGATGTGTCCGTACCCGATCAGCTTGCCGATCACCGCGCCGTTTTTGCCTTCCACCAGTGCATTGTCCTGGCTCCGGCACGCCCGGCTCTTGGTGAATTCGGCGTGTAGCTTTCGCAGCATTTCCGCCACCCGATGATTGATATACTCCGAGCCCTTGTCGGCATGAAAACCGCGGATCGGAAAGGGAAATTGCGCCAACACCGCTGCCAGCACCGGCATCAGATAGGCCTCGCTGATCTTCTCGGCGCAGCCCACCACCTGCCACTGCGTCACCGCATCCACGGCATTGATGTGGTACACGCCTTTGGTCCCCGCGCTGTCGCCTTGATGCACCGTGTCCACGCGCAGATATCCCGGCCGCCCTTGCGGGTCCGGCTTGCGGCGTTGTCCGATCGCGGCAGCGGTTGACTGCGTGGGCTCGAACACCGCAGCCTGGTTGCGATAGCGCGCGCTCGCCCGCAGATTGTACAAGTGCGCCACGCTGATCTTCGCCAGCCGCTCGTACTGCTTCTCTGCGAACTGTTCGTAGGCGCGCTGCAAAATCCGCCGGGTGGCGGGTCCGCTCAACCGCCCATGCGCCCGATCCACTTCCGCCAACAACGCAATGTCTTCCACCGTGTACCTGGCTGCGAACGTGTGCCGTTGGTACGGCTGCGCTTGTATCAGCCCGTGATCCAGAAACGCCCGGATCAAGCGCGTGGTCTGCGCCTCCCTCAACCCCGTCACTTTCCGCACATAGGCCCGTACCAGCCCGCGCTCGCCCTTGCATAACTCCTTGTAGTTCTGCGCCGCCAGCACCGCTTCCACCCATCGGTAGCGTTCGTCCCGCTCCCCGGCCGCGAACTCGAGTCGCTTCGCTGCCTCGTAGAAAATCTTGGATTTGTTCCCGGCTCAGGCGCTCGGCATTCTGCATCTGTATCTGCACCCGGCCGCGCCATGCCTACCCCATTCTTCCCCGTTTCATGCTCATCTTGCATTGGAAACCGTCCTGCCGGTTCCTGAACTTTCATGCTCATCTTGTATTGGATAATTCTTCCCTTCGAACCGGCCTTGTTTCGATTTTTACTCGATGCTATAGTCAGCCAATGACACTGCGTTCCGGTGTTTATATCGTCCCAATCCATCGATGGTATATCGAACGAACCGTCTGGCTGATCGCCGGAGTGGTTCTGTTGGCTAGCACAGCGCTGGCACTGTTTGTGAACCCGCTGTGGATTTTAGGAGTCGCCGCAACGGGACTCGTCTCCATCAATGTCGCCTTCACGGGCTTCTGCCCAGTGGGGAATGCCTTGCGCTTGTTTGGCTTCACCCCCATGCTCGGATCGAAGACACCAACGCGCTGGAACCTGTATTTCATGCAGACCGACCGGTGGTATCTGGAGCGCCGCATCTACCTGGCAGTTGGGATCAACATCTCGGTTGCTTCAGTGCTGATTCTCACCTGCAGTCCGTGGTTCAGCCTGTTCACGGCCTTCGTTGGCGGTGCCATGGTGTGGTTTGCCGCCACTGGTTTTTGCGTGATGGCAAATGGACTGTACTGGCTGGGCGCGGAACCCCGCCTGACTCCCGAAACCATGCCATCCGGCCGCTGCGAAGAATGCGGGATGTCGGCGGTCTGTGTGGGCGGGCACAAGAAACGACGCGAAGAGAAGACGCTCGTTCTGTTGAGCTAACCCGCGCCCTCCACCAGGCCGCTCTTCACGCCCGAACTGCGTGCCAGTTCACCCAGCGCCGCGCAATAACCCACAGAACTAAGCAGGGTTACTATCGCAAGTAACTGAAAACACAGTCCAATGCAGATGGACGGATACTTGCCGATAAGTTCATTCTGATGACACGGGCAATCGGAACGTGGACCGCTGGCGGTTTTAGAAGTGACTTTCCGATGTGGACGCTCATGACACCGCTGTCCCTGCCTGGCACCGACGATTACAAGCTGGTAGGAGCAAATGCATGTCTAGGTGGTCCGTCGCGTCGCCGTGAGTGGATATCCGTGACACTAGGCATCGCCATGGCTTTCATGAGATCCGCGGTTAGCGACAACGTTAAAGGAAGGAACCAATGGAACTAGATCGCCCGTTCTCGCAGCGCCTGCTCGACTGGATGTCTCCGCTGGTCTATCTTTCGAGTAATCCCATCAGTCTGGCGGGCGTGGTTTTGACTACCATCGGTGCCGTGTCTTGGTTCTTCCTGCTGCCGCCTCTGCTGCACGGAACCTCGCAGAACCCCTACTTAGGACTGCTGTGGCTGGCGATCCTCAGCATCTTCATCGTGGGACTGATCCTGGTTCCGCTGGGGATCTATTTACGCCGGCTGACGCCTGCGTAAAGAACAGGCTTCCGAGCCGGCCTTCCCGCCGCTCACCCTGAACTCGCCGGAACTGCGCAAGCTGCTGACCTTCGTCCTGGTGACTACTTTCGCCAACGTCGTGATCGCGGGACAGCTTACTTACAGCTCCATCAATTATATGGATACCAGCCGGTTCTGCGGTCAGGTGTGCCATACGGTGATGCAGCCTGAGTATGTGGCCCACCAGCAGTCGCCGCACGCCCGCGTGGAGTGCGTGGAATGCCATATCGGTCCGGGAGCATCTTCGTTCGTCAAAGCCAAAATTAACGGTATGCGTCAACTGGTTGGGGTGGCCACCAACAGCTACTCCCGGCCCATACCGGCTCCGGTCTCGAACCTCCGCTCGGCCCGCGAAACCTGTGAGGTCTGCCATTGGCCCCAGCGCTTCACCGGTGACAAAGTGGTGGTGCACACCGCGTACGCGCCGGATGAGCACAATACCGCCTCCACCACGGTGCTGCTGATGAAGGTGGGCGGCCGCGCCTGGAACGGAATGGTGGGCATCCACGGAGCGCACCTGGCCGACAAAACAAACATCGAGTACGTCACCACCGACAGACAGCGCCAGGTAATCCCGCAAGTGATCTACACCGATGCGAGCGGCAAGCGGACCATCTACACCTCCACCGACACGAAGCCCACACCCCTGGAGTTAGAGCGGGGCGAGCACCGCACCATGGATTGTGTGGACTGCCACAACCGGCCCACGCACGTCTTCCAGATGCCCGGGAAAGCTTTGGACGACGCCATGTCCAGCGGCAGCATTAGCCCGGCCCTGCCGTTCGTGAAAAAGCAGGCCCTGGCCGCGTTGCAGGTGAATTATCCGGACCGCGCCGGCGCGCATACCCAGATCGCCACCACGCTCGGGGCGTTTTATCGGACCAGCTATCCACAGGTGTACGCGCAACAGCACGCACAAGTGGAGAGTGCGATCGGCGCAGTCCAGAATATTTATGCCCGTAACATTTTTCCGGCGATGAAAGTTACCTGGGGCACGTATGTTAACAACATCGGCCACATGGATTCTCCCGGCTGTTTCCGCTGCCACGACGGCAACCACGCCAGCGCCGACGGGCGCACCATCCCCAACGACTGCAATACCTGTCACCAGCTGGCGGCGGTGGATGAGAAGAACCCGGCGATTCTCACCGACCTCGGCATCGTTCCCGGGCAGGCGCCCAGTGTCGATCCGCCGAACGGCAGTGCCACCCACTAACGTCGCAACCGACGATCCGGCGGATGGATGCCGATCAACACCGGCAAGACAAATCCACAGAGCCCGAGTTCCCTGTCAGGAGGGCTAGGGCGCGCTCGGCATCAACCCGCGCCTCGTTACTTACGTCTATGCCCGGTTCGTTGGCAAACCTGCCAGTGCTTAAGTTTCCCCGAGTTCTTTGTATCCTAGTTGTATGTGTGGCATTGTCGGCTATATCGGCAACAGAAGAGCAGTCCCCATCATTTTGGATGGGCTGCGCAGGCTCGAATACCGCGGTTATGACTCGGCCGGTATCGCAGTCCTCAACGGGGATCAACATCTGTCAGTCCGAAGGGCGTCGGGAAAACTGCGCAACCTGGAAGACGCGATTCGCATCAACCCGATGGACGGCCCTTACGGCATCGGCCACACTCGCTGGGCCACGCACGGCCGCCCCACCGAAGAAAACGCACACCCGCATCGCGACTGCACCGGCGACATCGTGGTAGTGCACAACGGCATCGTCGAAAACTACCTGAGCCTGAAGCACCAGCTTCAGCTGGAAGGCCACAAGTTCGTTACCGAGACCGACACCGAAATCATCGCGCACCTGGTGGAAAAGTATAACGAAGGAAATCTGGAGGACGCGGTCCGGCGCGCGGTGAAAGATCTGCACGGCGTGTTCGCGCTGAGCGTGATCGCGAGTTCCGATCCAAACAAGATCGTCGCGGCCCGCATGGGTCCGCCGGTGGTAATCGGATTGGGCGATGGAGAATACTTTGTCGCGTCCGACGTCCCCGCCATCCTGAGCCACACCCGCGACATGTTCTTCCTCGGCGACGGCGATATCGCCGTTCTTACGCCCGACGGCGTGCATTTGACCGATTTCAACGGACGCCCCATCAAGCGCCAGGTGACCCATATTCTGTGGGATCCGATCATGGCGGAAAAAGGCGGCTACAAGCATTTCATGCTCAAGGAGATTTTTGAGCAGCCGCGCGCGGTGCGCGATACGGTATTAGGGCGCGTGGGGCAGGAGACCGGCCGCGTGTTCATCGACGAGATGGACATCAACCCGAAAGTGTTCAAGGAATTCAAATCGCTCAAGATCATCGGATGTGGAACCGCCTGGCACGCGGCGCTGGTCGGCAAGTTCATGATCGAGAAGCTGGCGAGGATTCCGGTGGAGGTGGACTACGGCAGCGAATTCCGGTACCGCGATCCGATTGTTTCGAGCGACATGCTGACCGTGGTGGTCTCGCAGTCCGGCGAAACTGCCGACACCATCGCGGCGCAGCGCGAGGCCAAGCAGCATGGATCCAAAACATTGGCAATCTGCAATGTTGTGGGGTCCATGATTACGCGCGAAGCGGCGGGGACATTGATGACGCACGCGGGCCCCGAAATCGGCGTGGCATCGACGAAGGCGTTTACGTCCCAGCTCACGGCGCTCTTTATCCTGGCGATGTACCTGGGCCAGGTGCGCGAGACGCTGTCACCGGAGCAATCGGCCTGCCTGGTGCAGGAACTGGTGAAGCTGCCGGGAAGACTCGAGACCGTGCTGAGCCACGACGCGATTTACGACGAGCTGGTGAAGAAGCTCTTCCGCTCGACGGATTTCCTGTTCCTGGGCCGCGGCATTCACTTCCCCATTGCCCTGGAAGGCGCGCTCAAGCTGAAGGAAATCTCCTATATCCACGCCGAAGGCTACCCGGCCGGCGAGATGAAGCATGGGCCGAACGCGCTGATCGACGAAAATCTTCCCGTGGTGGTGATCGCAACGCGCGATCCGGCGAGCGATGACAGCCGCGTACGGTACGAGAAAACGCTGTCGAACATTCAGGAAGTGAAGGCGCGCAACGGCATCGTGATCGCGGTGGTGTGCGAGCAGGACGCCGAAGAGGTGGCCAAGGTGGCCGACTACACCATCCCGATTCCCGCCACCTCGGAACTGCTGCTGCCGATTCTCGAAGTAGTGCCGCTGCAGCTTCTGGCGTATCACATCGCCGTGCGGCGGGGTTGCGACGTGGATCAGCCGCGCAATCTGGCAAAAAGTGTGACTGTTGAATAATCGGGGAGTGAAGCAGTTCACTCATCAGATTCACATCGCGACACACGGCAAAGGCCTCTACGATTTTACGCGGCAAATTGAAGGCTGGATTGGCGAGCATGCCACCCAGACCGGGCTTCTGACCGTCTTTTGCCAGCATACTTCGGCGTCGTTAGTCATTCAGGAGAACGCCGATCCGGACGTGGTGGCCGATCTGGCCGATTTCATGACGCGCCTCGTACCGGAAGACACGCGGCTCTATCGGCACACGGCCGAAGGAACGGATGATATGACGTCGCACATCCGATCCGCTCTCACCCAGACGCAGCTATCGATTCCGATTCATCAGGGCCGGCTCGCGCTGGGGACCTGGCAGGGGGTATACCTCTTTGAGCACCGGGCCAGGCCGCATCGGCGAAGCGTGATCCTGCATCTGTTCGCCGATTAGCCCCTGCTACGGTTGTACCGCGCCGGTTCGTCTCGAGCGAGCGCTCACGCGACAAGCGGCGATCAGCCATCTCGAAACTGCTGCTGCCGTTTCTCGAAGTCGTGCCGCTGCGGCTTCTCGCCTATCACATCGCCGTGTGCCGGGTTGCGGCGCCGCGCAATCTGGCCAAGAGCGTGACAGTAGAATAGAGCAGGGAGTGAAGCGGTTCACGCTGCTGAATCATGCTCCGCGTCTCGGTCTGAATCGTCTGAATCATGCTCCGCATTTATGTGATCGCCACCGGCGGGACCATCGAGAAGGTTTATTCCGAGCAAACCGGCAACGTTCAGAACCTGGATAGCAAGATCGACCGCTATTTCCGCATGCTGCGCCTCCCGGACGCCGAGATCGCGGTGACGCACCTGATGAACAAGGACAGCCTGGAAATGACGGACGCCGATCGCGAGAAAGTGCTCGCGACGGTGCGGGAGAAGCTGGCCGCGGACCCGGCGCCGGTTGTCATCACGCACGGCACGGACACCATGGTCGAAACCGGGCTGTTGCTCGAAAAGAATTTGCGCGAGCTGCGCTATCCCATCGTGTTGACAGGCGCGATGACGCCGCTCGGGTTCGAAGGAAGCGACGGATTGCAGAACCTGACCGAAAGCCTGCTCGCGGCGCGCGTGCTGCCGGCGGGCGTGTACGTAGTGATACACAATCAGGTGTTCCCGGTGGATCGCGTGCGCAAGGATCGTGAACTGGCGCGCTTTGTGTGGAAATAAATGGTGATCGACGTCACGCTCGGTTGTGTGGCCGGCGTGACGTCGGAAAGGATCACCTGCCCCGTGCCATTCCTGTTGGCGGATAACAGGTGCAAACACCCTCAGCCTATTTGCGCCACACTTGCGACCGGATCAGGCCGAACCTGCGCTCCCGATGCTCGGTCTCGGTGAGACCGTAGCGGCTGAGCGTGTCGCGGTAAGGCGGGAGCTTGGAAGCCCGTACGCCCGTGGTCAGCCAGAAGAAGCGATACATCGCAGCGAGCCACAGGCGGGCATGCATGCGACGAATTCCGCCAGCCGGCTCTTGAAACTCGCTCAGCAGCCAGAGGGCGCCCGGGCAGAGCAAAACGCTCGCCTTGAGAATCACGGATTCGGCTTCGGGAAAGGTCAAAATATCCAGGAAAAAATGACTCACGACTAAATCGAACGGGCCCTCAGGCCAAGGCTGAGACGCCGCGTCGATGTGGTGAAACTCCACCCGCGTGCGATCATTCGGGGGCACGCGCTGTCGCGCCAGTTGGATCATTCGGGCGCTGGATTCAACGACCGCCACGCTGGCTTGCAGATTGCATTCCAGGAGCCGCGCCAGAAATCGCCCATCGCCCTCGCCCAAAATGAGCACCCGCCGAGCCTCGGTGGCGTGCGACAAAAAATCGAAGCGGGCCTGTTCCAATGCCGGGCCAAAGGCCGCGTACTCCAGCCACCGGTAGCTGCTGGCAATCCGGTCCGCATTCATTTCACGATCAGGAACAGAATCGGGCTGAGCAGTACGCCATCCACCAGCGCGCGCCGCGCTTCGAGCGAAAGGCGGCGGCCCAGCCAGACCAGCGCCGCACAGGCAGCCGCGCTTAATGCGATGGATGCATACCATTCGTTGCGTCCGAGCAAAGCGCACACGATTACCCCCGCCGGAACCCAGACCAGATAGGTGCGCGCCAGGCAGCGCGTGCAGGGATGCGGCGCCGGTGCCGCGCCGGCCGGGAGTTCACGCCACTCCCACACCTCTATGGCGACGATGTTCGCCAGGCAAAGCAGGAAGAATGCCACCGCCGGCCAAGCCAGGCTGAGGCAAGGGATGGTGCTCCAAGCCGTGAGAAAAGTTCCCGCGGTGAACAGAACCGCGGCAGCGATTTCTTTCGGAATTTTCGCCGAGAGGCCCAAAATGTGGAAGGTCGCCAGATAGACCAGAACACCCGCCAGTGGAATCAGCCCAACGCGCAGAACCGCGGGGCGCAGCCAAGCCATCGCGACCAAAGCATCGGCCGCAATCACGATCGCCAGCAGCGCGGCCATCAGTTCGAAATGCCGGCGATAGTAGCGATGACGGGCCGGCTCTCGCGGTTCCATTCACGGGCGCCGGTTTTCGGGCATCCAGCAGGCGGTCCAGCAAATAGATGGCCCACACGGTCAGGCCCAGAACCAATCGCCCCGCGGGCCGCAGGGGAAGCGCAAACCGGTAAGCGAGAAACCCCTGCCACAGTACCGCGACCAGAGGCGCATCCAGACTCAGCAGATTGGGCCACAGCCACAGCGGTGGAGAGGGTTCCTCAGATTTCGAGGGCATCCAATTCCACGGTACGAGGTTGGGCGAAGGAAGGGCAAGTGCGCTGCGCCCGAACTTAGCGCAGCTTCGGGGTCGGCAACACGACACCGTCACCGAAATTTCTCCCAGCTGGTTCATCCATAGCGGCAGCTAGGCGCGCTCCATCGGGATCTTTTGCGCGGCAGGCGTGGGACGCAAGATTGTGGGCGCGGTGGCATCAGGTCACAGCGGCGGGCCCAAAGCGCAAATTTTCGGCGCCCCGCAAGATTTCCGTGGCGCGAGGCCGCGCGGCTAGGGAAGCGCACGATCCCGCCACCGGCAATCTGTCGCGAATCGATATTCAGAGCGGTGAGCAAAATGCGTTGCTCAACGAATGCCGGCCTGGATCGGACGACCATCGACTTGAGAACGCCTCATTTGAGATCGCGCAGCGCCGAACTGAATCCACCGTGCGATATACTCAATGACCGCTGGAGGTTTGCGTGAGAATTCAACGAATGGTGTGGTGGGTGGTTGCAGCGGCCGCCTTTACGGCTGGCACATTGGCGGCGCAGGTGCCGCCGGACATCGCGACGAAGTTGATTGCGATCGGACGGGGAGTGTGCGTTCCGGAAACCGCGGAACTCTACGCGCCGTTGCAGCCGAAACCTCCCTACGCGGGTGTGAAGTTTACCCGCGATGTCTCATTCGGGCCCGACGCCAAGAACGTCCTCGACGTGGCCGAGCCGGAAAAAGGCGGCGGATCGCGGCCCGTGTTGATCTACCTTTCGGGTGGGGCCGGCAACAAACAACAGGGTGGTCCCAACGGCGAGGCTTTCTACGACAACATCATGGTCTGGGCGGTAAAGAACGGCATGGTCGGGGTGAACATGCAGCGCCGTAACGGCGAGGCGTGGGACGATCCGGCGAAAGATGTGAGCCTGGTGGTGCAATGGGTAAACCAGAACATCGCACAGCACAAAGGGAATCCGAACCGGGTTTTCGCCTGGTCGCAATCGGCCGGGAACATTCCTCTCAGCACCTATGTCGCACACTCCGAGTTTTGGGGAACCGAGGGCATTGGTCTCAAGGGCGTGATCTTCATGTCTCCACCAGCCTTCGACATTCTCCCCGTAACTCCGCCGCCGGTGCAGGGCGCTGGATTCGCTCCCTGCGGCTCTCCGAATGGGGGCCCTCCCGCCGCTCCGGCAGCCGGACGCGGGCCGGGCAGTCGCGGTTTTGGCAGGGGACGCGGGGCGCCGCCGGACCCCGCCACGCAGCTGGCCCGCTCGAATCTGCCCGGGCTGACCAGTTCGAAGATACCTCTCATGGTCTCGGTCGCAGAACTTGATCCCCCCACCATCGTTGCGTTCGCCGCGACGCTGCGGGATGAGCTCAAGAAAGCGAACCGCAACGTGACCTACGTCGAATATAAGGACCACAGCCACATCTCCGAGGTGATGTCGCCCGATACAGCCGACAAAAGCGTCACCGGGCCGATCCTGAAGTGGATGAAGAGCGTCAAGTAGGTAGTCGCTGGAAACGCCTGGCGTTCGGCACCACCTCGCGTCTGTTGGGGTTTGAGGAATCTGACCTTTTGTTCCACTGGGTGTCCCTCTGCCCAGCGTAATTTGTGTGATTTCTGGCCGCCCGGCGGGAACGCTTACCCTTGCAGGCGCATGGATGCAGACGCTCGGATGTTGACACGGGTACTTGTCAGTCATATATAATTTTGGTCGCCATGCGCATATTTTCCGCTCGAGAGAGAATCGCCAGGTGAAGTCGAAACTAGCTCTGCTGGCGCTTTGCGGGGGCCTGCTGGCTTCGACGCCGCTGCTCGCTCACCACTCCTTCGCGGCGGAATACGATCGCAGCAAGCAGGTGAAGGTTACCGGCACGATCACCAAGTTCGACCTTTCCAATCCGCATTCGTGGATTTACGTGGACGTCACCGACGCCAAGGGAACGGTTGCGCACTGGGCGTTTGAAACCGGGGCCGCGGGTCCGCTCTACAAGCGCGGCATCCGCAAGAATACCCTGCAACCCGGAATGGTAATCACGATTACCGGCTATGGCGCCAAGGACAATTCGAACACGGCCGACGCGCAGCAGTTGACCATGCCGGATGGAACTGTGATCACTCTCGGGACGGAAAACAATCCCGGCTAGTTTAGGAGATGTAGGTGAACGTACGTTTCTTTCCCGCGGCCATGGCCCTGGCGCTTGTGCCGATTGTTTTGCCTTCCGCGTTTGCCCAGGCGGGCGCCGCACCCGTCGCCGATGCCGGCAAGGCGCCGCGGATGCCGGATGGCAAGCCGGACCTGCAAGGAATCTGGGAAACGCGCAATGCGGCTTCCTTTGATGTGAGCGAGATCGCCGAAGGGCATGAGATTCCATACCTGCCCGCCGCGCTCGAGCGGGAAGAAAAAGGGCCCGCGCGTAGATCCGATCATCCATTGCATGATGCCGGGAGTTCCGCGCATCAGTTACATGCCGTTCCCGATTCAGATTTTGCAGCATCCCGGCGTGGTGATTTTCATGTACGAATACCTGCACGATATCCGCGAGGTGCCCACCAACTCCCGTCCGCATCTGGATGGAATCGATTTTGCGATGGGCGATTCGGTGGGCCATTGGGAGGGCGATACGCTGGTGGTGGACGTGACCGATTTCAACGACAAAACCTGGCTGGATTCGGCGCGGCATACGCACAGCGACGAACTGCACGTGGTGGAGCGCTACACGCGCGTCGGCCCCAACACCATCAACTATGAGGCTACGATCGAAGATCCAAAGACCTACAGCCGGCCGTGGAAGATCAGCATGCCGCTGCATCGCAATACCGAGCCGGGCTTTGAACTCAGGGATCAGGAATGCACCGAAGGCGATAATGGCCGCGCCATCCATCCGCCTTATCGGGAGCGGCCCGAGGGTGACATTTTCGAATTCGTGCGGCCGTATCCGGCAAACGCGCCGGAGGAAAAAGGAACGCCTCGATGAGATTAGGTTGCTTAGTCTTTGTTGCGGGCAGTATGGCGATCGCATTCGGCCAGGGCCCGCCCGCCGAAGCGACGGCCAAGACGGCAGAGCCATATACGGCGCCGCGCACCCCGGACGGGCAGCCGGATATCGAAGGAAGCTGGCAGCCGCGGGCCGGCGGCGCCGCTTATTCGGTTCTGCCTCACGCGGGCGGTTTCTTCCTGGGCGGGGAATCGAAGACCGGTATTGTCGAAGGCGGCGAGTTGCCTTATCAGCCTTGGGCGGCCGAAGAAGTGAAGCATTTGACGGATCATATGGAGCTGGATCCGACGGGCCATTGCCACTACGAGGGCATACCGCATGCCATGTACTTCGGCTTCCAGATTATTCAAACGCCCAAATTCATCGCGTTTCTGCACGAGAATATGCATGCGCGGCGGCTGGTTTATCTGGATGGGAAACCGCATCCGCCGGGATATTCGGCGTGGATGGGCGATTCGCGCGGGCACTGGGAAGGAAACACGCTGGTGGTGGATGTGGCCGACAACAACGACAAGTCGGTGTTCGATATGGCTGGGCCATTTTCACAGCGACGCGCTGCACGTGGTGGAAAGATTTACCATCGTCGACCAGAACACCATCGATTATGAAGCCACCTTCGACGATCCAAAGGTGTTCACGCGGCCGTTCAAGATGAAATTTGAGCTCAAGAAATCGGCGCATCCGCAGGAGCCTTTCGAATCGGATTGTTTCGGCGGGGAGCGCGATCAGGAACACATTGTCAATGGGCTCGCCACGGTGAAGGATCACTACTACTCGAAGTAAGGGGCCGTGAAGATCCTTCTGTATTTTGGTGTTGTCAGCGGGATCTTTGGCCTGTTGTGTGCTCCCGCGCGGGCGCATCATTCCACTGCCGGCTACGATCTGATTCATGGCACGATCATCAGCGGCGTGGTGACGCGGTTCGATTGGGAGAATCCCCACGCGCAGCTTTTTCTGGATGTCGCAGGGGAAGGGGAAACCGAGCATTGGAGCATCGAGATGGAGAGCCCGGTGATCCTGGGTCGTCTGGGTTGGACTAGAGATACTCTGAAACCCGGCGACCGCATCTCGGTGGTCGGCAGCCGGGCTAAAGACCAGAGTTTCAGGATGCGAGCCGGTTATGTGCAATGGCCGGATGGGCGCAAATTGGCAACGCTTCCTCCAGGAAGCTGAGTCGGGCGATCCGTTGCGGCGGTTTTTAAATGAACCAAATATTGAATTGCACCGACACGTGCCTCTCCAAGGTAGCCATCTCGATTGAGAACGCTTAGGGGGCGCGCACAGTGGAATGTACTCTGGTGGATTCAGCCTGCTTGCCACTGTGGTAGGTTGTAAACTGAAATGCGTTCCACCTCTGTGTTGCGTACTACCGGTCTCTTCATTACTGGGGTGTTGTTATCGGCTATCTGCCTGCCCGCGCAAGAGCAAAGCGGCCAGGAGGCGGGCGCCAACGAAACTCAAGCGCGCGAACCTCAAATCAAGGGCATGCCGCCGCGCGTGGCTCCCACTGAATATCAGGCGCAGGCCAAAGCCGGCGCCGTAACCATCGGGGCCGAGTTCATGGGGCACTCCGTCCCCACAGCCGAACATATCTTCTCCACCGAAGACTTCATCGTGGTGGAGGCTGGGCTTTTTGGGCCGGCCGGCGCGCACATTACGCTATCGCGCGACGATTTTACTCTGCGCATCAACGGCAGGAAAACGGCGTCGCCCTACGAGCCTTTCGAGCTGGTTTCTCGCACCCTCAAAGATCCCGAGTGGCAGCCCCCCAAAACCGATGACAACAAGCAATCGAAAGGCGGCCTCACCACGGGCGATGGCACCAGCGGTGGCGATAAGCTCCCGCCCATCCCGCCCAAAATGCCCTTCCCGCTGCGCCGCGCCATGGAACAGCAAGTGCATAGATCCTACATGGAAGAGGGCGATCGCGCCCTGCCCCAGGCTGGACTGCTCTTTTTCTCGTACCATGGCAAAGCTGAGAACATTCGGTCGCTCGAATTGATCTACAACGGCGCCGGCGGCAAGGCAACACTGACGCTGCAGCCGTAGCCGGGGTTAGAACGGCGCTGCGAAAAGATTCCCTCGATTGAGCAGCCACTGCGGGTCCAGTTTCCGCTTTACATCTTTCATCGCTTCGATCTGCTCCGGCGTGTATTGCAGCGCGAGCAAATGCGCTTTGCGCTTCCCGATTCCGTGCTCAGCCGAAACTGTACCGCCCAGCGCCACCGCGTGACGCGCGAAGTGCAGCATCAAACGCTGGCCGTCTTCGAATTCGGCTGGGGACCTCGGCAGGATGTTGACGTGCACGTGCGCGTCGCCGATGTGGCCGAAGATGACGTACTCGAGACCGTGATGCCGCAAGAGCGCGTGATAATCAGCCAGCATTTCCTGGTTGCGCGCCAGCGGCACGGCATAATCTGAGCCCATTTTCATAAATCCGCGGCGGCGCATGGTGTCGTTCACCAGTTCCGGCAGCGCGTGGCGGAAGCGGCGAAAGCGCTCGCGATCCTGGTCGCTCGCGGCGAACCAGGTGTCTTCTGGCGCGTGATCGGCCCAGAAATCGATGTCGCCGTCTTCCTGCTCGATCAGCAGCGCCGCCGCCGCGCGGCCGGAATCTCCGGGAATCAGGCCGCAGAAGATCGAGTGAATGCCGTCGAAATATTCGATCATGCGGAGGCCTGGAATGCGCCGCCACGCATCCACTGCATCCAGCGCCGCACCATCGCTGATCAAGAACACGATGCCCGCCAGCACCTCGCGGCGCAGGCAGCAGTTGCAGCTCGGCCTCCGTAACGATGCCGAGCGTGCCTTCGCTGCCCGTGAACAGGTCGATCCAATCCATGCCGGGCGCCAGCAGGTATCCGGCGGTGTTCTTGGTGGTGTCGGGCAGCGGCAGCTCGGGCACATCGAAATCGACTTTGTCGCCGCGATGCGCCTGGAGCACGCGGCCGTCCATCAGCGCCACTCGCAGGCCGAGAACGTGCGGCGCGTGCCGCCGTAGCGAAAGCTGCGTGAGCCACTGGCGTTGGTGGCGATGGTGCCGCCCATGCTGGCGGTGCGTTCGGTGGGGTCGGGCGCATAGAACTGGCCGGAGCGCGCGGCCGCAGCTTGCAGCGCATCGAGCGAACGCCCGGGCCGGCGATGGCTCGTCCCGGACAATTTCCAGCCGCGGGAATTTTTCGAGCGAGACTGCCCACCCGCCGCCTGCGGCACACGCCGCCGGTCAAGTCCCGTGCGGGCGCCGGCGATCGTGAGGGCGTGTTGTCACCGCGTCGCCGCCGCGATGATGTCCAGCAGCTCGGCTTCCGACGCCGGGAATGCTCACTCGTTCCGCTTGCCCCCGAAACCCCGAAGCGTCCTCGATGGTCATGCTTGAATTTTGACTTCTGATCTCGTTAGACTTCCAGAATCACCGGCATGATCAGCGGCCGCCGCGAGGTTTCCTTATTCAGGAAGCGCTTCAAATCCGCGCGGATCTTTTCCTTCATCACGCCCCAATCGGTCTTCTCTTCCTCGCTCGACGATTCCAGCGTCTTCGCCACCACTTGCCGCGCTTTCTGCATCAATTCCGAACCGTCCTCGAGCGACATGAAACCGCGGCTCACAATTTCCGGCAGCGTTTCATTCCGGCCCGGTTTTTGCTGATGGCGATGATCGGCAGCACGAAGCCGTCTTCGGAAAGATGCCGGCGGTCGCGAATCACGATGTCCTCCACCACTTCATCGATGGTGCCGGAATCGATGCACACGCGGCCCACCGTAACCTTGTCGCCCCGGCGCGCGCCGGCGCGATCGATCTCCAGCGTCTCGCCGGTTTCGATCATGAATGATTCCTGCAGGCCCGCGCCCCGCAGGTGCGACGCCAGAGCCGCATGCTTCGCCATCTGCCGGTACTCGCCGTGGATCGGCAGAAAATAGCGCGGCCGCAGCAGGTTCAAAATCAGCCTCAGCTCTTCCACGCTGCCATGCCCGGACACATGCACCGGCGGATTCATGGTGCCGTAGATCACGTCCGCGCCGCGCTTGGCAAAGTGGTCGATCATCCGGAAGATTCCTTTTTCATTCCCGGGAATGATGCGCGCGCTCAGCACCACCGTGTCGCCGCGCTCCACCGACAAGTGCTTGTGATTATCCACGGCAATCCGCGAAAGCGCCGACATGGGCTCGCCTTGCGTGCCCGATGCCACCACCACCACCTTGCTCGGCTCGGCCTGCATGATGTCTTGCGGGCGCAGCAAAATCCCGTCGGGCAGGCTCAGCAAACCCAGCGAATGCGCAATTTCGGTGACGTTATTCATGCTGCGGCCGAGGAACGCCACCTTGCGGCCGTACTCGGCGGCCACGTCCAGGATCTGCTGCAAGCGGTGAATGGAGGAGCTGAAGCAGGAGATCACCAGCCGGCGCTCGGCGCGATAGAAGATTTCATCCATGCGCGGGCGCACGGCGCGTTCGCTTCGGTGTAGCCGGGCCGATCCACGTTGGTGGAATCGGACAGCAGCAGCAGCACGCCGCGCTTGCCGTAATCGGCAAGGGTGTGCAGATCGAACGGCTCATTGTCGGTGGGCGTGGGGTCCACTTTGAAATCGCCGGTGTGAATGATCACGCCCAGCGGCGTGGTGATGGCCAGAGCCATGGAACTCACAATCGAGTGGGTCACGTGGATGAACTCGATGGTGAACGGGCCTATTTCGACCCGTTCCGGTTTGACATGATGAAACTTGGCTTCGTCGAGCCCGTATTCTTCCAGCCGCCGGTCCACCAGGTGCAGCGTGAACGCGTGCTGTAAATCGGCACATCGATATCGTCAGCAGGAACGGCACCGCGCCGATATGGTCTTCATGGCCGTGCGTCAGGATCAAGGCGCGGA
>CAVQLV010000009.1:0-357690 GCA_963713415.1 Bryobacterales bacterium
TGCAGGCCAACTTTCTGAAGCTCGGTGCCCGATTCACGTTCTAGTACGGCGCCAAGGCATCGATTAGAAAGGCGTAAATTTCGAACATAAATGAGCGCACATCTGCTACGCACCTTGTCCGGCAGCTTCCTGATGATCCTGTGCCTGGGCAACAGCCCGGCCAGTGGTCAAGCTGCCGCGTCGAAAATCCCAGAATGGCCGGCGGGAAGCCGGATTTCAATGGCATTTGGGAATCTTTGAGTACCGCGAACTGGGATCTGCAGGATCACTCGGCCTATGCCGGACCGATGTGGGAAATGGGTGCGATTGCCGCCGTGCCTGCCGGGCAAGGCATCGTGGAAGGCGGCTCGATCCCGTATCTGCCCGCAGCGGCCGAGAAACGCAAGCAGAATTTTGCGAATCGAAGGGCAGCCGATCCGGAAGCGAAGTGCTATCTCCCAGGCATCCCCCGCGCTGCGTATCTGCCCTATCCGTTTCAAATCGTCCAATCCAATCAGGACATGCTCTTCATCTACCAATATGCAACCGCAAGTCGACAGGTGAACATGGGAAAGGCACGTGAGGTTGGCGCCGACAGCTGGATGGGGATGTCGAATGGGCATTGGGACGGCGACGCGCTGGTGGTGGACGTCACAGGCCTAAACGGCAAAGCTTGGCTGGATCGAGCGGGGGATTTCTCGAGCGACGGCCTTCATGTCGTAGAACGCTTTACGCTCACGGACCAGGACCATCTCGCTTACGAGGCGACAATGGAAGATCCCAAGGTCTTCGCGCGACCCTGGAAAATCCATTTGACGCTCTACCGGCGTGTCGAAAAGGGTTTCCAGTTGCTGGAATTCAAATGCATACCGTTTGCGGAGGAACTGCTTTACGGGGAGTTCAGCAAGCAGACCGGAAAGTAGCCATTTTCTTTTCTAACGCAGGACGGCACCTGGTAATCACTTCGGATCATTGACACCCCCGTGAGGGAAAACACATGCTGGACGAGAGGATCTGCCAATGAATTATCGATATCGCATGATAGTGCTAGCTGTATTTGCCGCGACAGCAATGGTGGTTTCCGCGCAACCCGTCGCTAAAACAGTAACGGCATCCAAGGCCTGGAAGCAGCCCATGACTCCTTGGGGCGATCCGGATCTGCAGGGCGTGTGGCCCAGCACCAGCATGCTCCAGACTCCGATGGAGCGCGACCCCAAGCTGGGCACGCGGGCCGTTCTTAATGACGAGGAAGTAGCCCAGAAAGCGGCGCGCGATAAGCAATTCCATCAGCTCGAAACAGGGAACCCGAAAGGGTTCGTGCCGCTGGCGGCCGGCTGGTTCGATTATGGGAAGGCGAATCGCCAGGCCTCATTGGTGGTCGATCCCCCGGATGGCCGGATTCCAGCGCTCACGGCCGAGGCGCAGGCCCGCGAAACCGCGCGTAAGAAACACTGGAACGAAAAGAAAGACTCGCCGGATACCTGGCTGGACCTCACCACTTGGGACCGTTGCATCACCCTGGGTCCCGTCGGTTCGGTCATGCCGTTCGCTTACAACAACGGTCAGCAGATTGTTCAGGGTCCGGGATTCGTGGTTTTTCGCAATGAGATGATTCATGAGGCGCGCGTGATCCCATTGGACGGCCGGCCTCATGCCAGCCCCGAGATTCGGACCTGGATGGGCGATTCCCGCGGGCATTGGGAAGGCAACACTTTGGTAGTAGACACTACCAATTTTAACGGGCAGGTCTTCATCGGGTCGCAAGGCGGTGGCTTTGGCGATTCGGGCGCAGTCGCGACGGACCAATTGCATCTCGTGGAGCGTTTTACCCGGGTTGACGAAAACACCATCAATTACCAGGTCACCATCGAGGACCCGCAAACGTGGACAAAGCCATGGACGATCGCGTTGCCGCTGCGGCGCGAGGCCGATTACGACTACATCTACGAGTACGCATGCCACGAAGGCAATATCTTTATGCACGACGCGCTGGCTGGCGCACGTGCCACTGAAAAGAAGGCTGCCGAAACCGCGGCGCAAAAGGGAGCGAATTAGTCAATGACAAAGAAACTCGCCGGATTTTTTCTTTGCGGTCTCTGCATGTTGATGCCGGCATGGGCGCACCACTCATTTACCGCTCAATTCGATGCCAAGAAGCCAATCACTCTGAAGGGGACCGTAACCGATATGGAGTGGATCAATCCGCACGCTTGGATCCACATGGACGTGAAAGGGGACGACGGCAAGGTGGTGAACTGGATGGTGGAGACCGGCAGTCCGAACATTCTCTTGCGCCGCGGCTTCACTAAGAAATCCTTAGAAGCGGGCACAGAAATTGTGGTCCAGGGCTACATGGCGAAGGACGGCGAAAACAAGATCAATGGCGGCTCCGTCACATTTTCGGATGGTAAGCGCCTTTTTCTCGGTGGTTCCAACCCGGACCAACCGGCACCCACTCAATAGCGCAATCCGAGGGACTAACTGCCTTAAGCGTGATCCGAACTGATCATTGCATGCAGATTATGGCGGGCATACAATAAAATCCGTCATTGGTCCCTCGTTCGGCCGGGGCTCGGGCTGCTAAGACGGCAGGAAATTTCCTTTATGCCAATCTACGAATACCAATGCAAGCAGTGCTGGCACGGCTTTGAGTACCTGGTTCTGCGAACGTCCACTCCTGCTGAATGCCCTAATTGCAAATCTTCGGATTTAGAGCAGTTGATTTCTGCGTGCGCGGTCAGCTCAGAGAATACACAACAGGCAAATCTAAGAGCGGCGCATCGCAAAGTAGCCGCTGCCCGCGGCGACCGGCTGCGGGACCAGCATCAACACTTGCACGAACACTTCGAAGACGGCGCTGGTTCTGGGGAGGCGCACGCGAATTACGAGGTAAAGGGGAATGCTTAAGAAGGTCGGCGCTATTGGTCTGCTCCTTGTGCCTGCAATCCTTCCAGCCCCCAAAGCTGAGGTGAGCCCGGCGGCAGAGCGTGCGTTGCTGGATCAGTATTGCGTGGTGTGTCACAACAACAAGCTGAAAACCGCCAACTTATCGCTCCAATCAGCGGATATCAACTCAGTTGGCGACCATCCTGAGACCTGGGAACCGGTCATCAGAAAAATGCGGGCCGGTATGATGCCACCTCCAGGCATGCCGCGTCCTTCGCTCGCAAAATATGAGCAGCTACGGGACTGGCTGGAGGCCGAGATCGATCGCAAGGCGGCTGCACGTCCGAATCCCGGCTCCGTCGTGTTGCATCGCCTCAATCGAACCGAATACGCGAATGCCATTCGCGATCTGCTGGATCTCCAGGTGGACGTAAACTCGCTTCTGCCCGGCAGATGATTCGGCGCGAGGGTTCGATAACGTAGCGGGTTCGTTGACCATTTCGCCCACTCTGTTGGAAGCCTATACGAATGCCGCAACGCGCATAGCCCGTATGGCGGTTGGATTTTGGAAATCCCCCACAGCCGCCGCCTACATCGCACCCACGGATTCTTCGCAGAACCAACACATCGAAGGCCTGCCCTTTGGCACGCGCGGAGGGATGGCGGTGCGGCACACCTTCCCGTCGGATGGCGAATACAAATTCTCTGTCCAAAACCTCGGTATTGGCAAATTCATTCCCGGCGAAAAACTGGAATTTCTTATCGACAACGACTTGGTCGCCATGCGCGACTACAAAGGCGTGGGCTTGAGTGCGAACAACTCATCGGACCGCGATGGCTCCATTGATGTTGCGTTGCCTGTGAAAGCCGGCTCCCATCTGGTGGGAGTCACGTTTCTGGCCGCCAACTATGGTCCGACCCTCGATTTCATCCGGCAATATGGGCGCAAGTCGCTCGAAGATAATCCAATTCCGCAGTTGGAATACTATCCAGCGGTCGGAATTCTAAGAATCCAGGGGCCGTTTAAGCCAACCCGGCCGGAAGACTCGCCCTCGATTCGCAAAGTATTAACGTGCCATCCATCGAATGAGACCCAGGAGAACGCCTGTGCCAAAGAGATCCTCACCACTTTGATGCGGCGTGCATACCGCCGTCCAGTCACCGCCACTGATTGGGAGTGGGTACAGAGCTTTTATCAGGAAGGCCGGCGAGAAGGCACCTTTCGAGATGGAATCGAACTGGGTCTACGCCGTATCCTGGCTAGTCCGCCATTCCTGGTCCGCGCGGAGCGCGAGCCCGCGAACATAACGGCGGGACAACCCTATCGCATTACGGACCTCGAGCTGGCGTCCCGCTTATCGTTCCTGATCTGGAGCAGCATCCCGGATGATGAACTCATTGACGTTGCCAGCCAGAACAAGCTTCATCTGGCGCCGGTGCTCGAACGGCAGGTGCACCGGATGCTTGCCGATCCCAAAGCCGACGCTTTGGTGAGCAATTTCGGCGACCAGTTGCTCTATCTCCGGAATCTGCCGGCGACTTCTCCGGACGGAGTCTTTTATCCGGATTGGGACGATGAGTTGCGTAAAAGCTTCCGCCGGGAAACGGAACTGCTGTTGCAGAGCATCATCAACGAAGACCGCAGCGTGGTCGACCTTCTGACGGCGGATTACACATTCCTGAATGAACGACTCGCCAAGCATTACGGCATCCCGAATATTTACGGTTCGCAATTTCGTCGCGTGACGCTCGGACCGGACTTCGCCTATCGCCGGGGGCTACTGGGTCAGGGGAGCGTTCTAGCGCTCACCTGGGTGCAGAACTTCCGAACCTCGCCAGTGAAGCGCGGCGTCTGGGTGCTGGAAAACATCCTGGGTACACCGCCGCCCGAACCTCCCCCCAATGTGCCTCCGCTAGAGGATTCCAAGGGCGACAACAAGATCATGACCTTGCGCGAGCAGATGACGTTGCACCGCAAGAATGAGCCGTGCGCGAGCTGCCACAAGCTCATGGATCCGATCGGGTTCGCGCTGGAAAACTTCGACGCGGATGCCAAATGGCGAACCAAGGAGGGGGGCGACGGCGGAGTCCCCATCGATACCTCCGCCGTATTGTGGGACGGTACGAAAGTGAATGGTCCCGTCGAACTGCGGCAGGCGCTTCTGCATTATTCGCCCCAATTCGTCAGAATGATCACCGAGAAACTAATGACGTTCGCCCTTGGACGGGGCGTCGAATACCAGGATATGCCGGTGATCCGCTCCATCGTCCATGATGCGGACCGGGATGACGACCGGTTTGGATCGATTCTGATGGGTATTGTGAAGAGCGCACCCTTCCAGATGCGCACCAAAGAGATCGACGAAGAAGTGGCTGCAGCCACACCAATTGCGAAGGAGTCCAAATGAACTTTATCGAAAAGAAATCTATTCCGCGCCGCACGTTCATCAGGGGGGCTGGTGTCATTCTGGGTTTGCCTCTGCTTGACTCAATGATCCCCGCGCAGACTCCTCTGAAGGAGACGGCGGCGGTGCCGGCCCGGCGATTTATGGGTATTTGGCATCCGCACGGCGCCGCGCCGGGCTATTGGAGCCCGCTTCAAGAAGGAGCGGATTTCGAGTTTTCCTTTATCACCAAGCCCCTGGAACCGTTTCGCAAGTACGTCACGCTCATCAGCGGCATGGATATGCCGGAGGCGATGGCAACTACCGAGGAGCCTGGGGGCGACCACGCCCGCGGGGCGGTTCTGCTCTCCAGCATGCGCCCGCGCCGAAATGCCGTTAGCCCCTATCTGGGCGTGACTGTCGATCAGCTGATCGCGAAGAAATATGGCCGCGACACCATCCTGGAATCGATTCAGCTTGCGGTCGAAGAAGATGGCAATTACGGTAATTGCAACTGGGGTTACAGCTGCGCCTACACAAATTCCATTTCGTGGACTTCGCCGGTCGAGCCCCTCCCGACAGAGGTTAACCCGCGCGTGGCTTTTGAGCGCCTGTTTGGTGATGGAACCAGTCCCGAGGAACGAAAGACCGGCCGGAAGCAGAATGCCAGCATCCTGGATTCGGTGGCCCAACAGATTTCTTATTTCAAAAAACCGCTCGGCGCGGTTGACCGGGCGCGCCTGGATACTTATCTGGAGAATATCCGCGAAATCGAGCGCCGCATCCGAATCTCGATGGAGAGGTCCATTAAAGAGCCTTCCGAGGAAATTCCTTTCGGCGTGCCGGAAAACAAGCAGACGCATTACCGGCTGATGTACGATCTTCTGGCGTTAGCCTTTGAAGGCGACCTCACTCGCTCCGCTACCTTTATGCTCGGCAAAGATCTTTCCGGAGCCAGTTTCCCCGCTTCAGGTTTCAATGGCGGCTGGCATGGCTCTTCCCATCACGGGGATAAGCCGGACAACGTGGCCAAATACGCCAAAATAAATCGGTACCACGTCGAGAATCTCGCCTATTTCGCCGAGAAGCTGAGCAAGACACCCGACGGCGATGGCACACTGCTTGACCACATCATGATTTACAAGGGGAGCAACATGGGTAATTCGCATCGCCATGCGCATGTCAAAGTGCCCGTGATCCTGCTCGGCGGGTTGGACGGCAAATTCAAGGGCAACCGCCACATCGTTTTCCCCGACAATACAGAACGGACGTCGAACATGCTGCTTGCCCTCATGCACAAGTACGACATCGCAGAATTTCCCAAGTACGATGCCAGCGGTAAGCAAGTGGGTGTCACCCGGAACTTCGGTTCCAGCACCACGCCCCTATCGTTATGAAGGAAACTGCGCCCGCTGTCATCTGGACGGCCGCAGCGCTCTTGTTGCTCGCGACACCGATCGCTGCACAGATCGGTGGACGGCCGCAGCGGCCCAAAGTGCAACGGCCCGACGGGCCCGTATGGGAGGTCATTCGCACGCATTGCACGGCATGCCACGGGATTGACGACTTCGCCTTCTACGCTCAGGATAAGGCTGCTTGGCAGAAACTGATCGCGCAGAAACATAAGCCCGGCGAAGCCGACCTCTCCGATGCGGACCGCGCTTTGCTGCTCGACTGGTTAGGCACCAAATTTGGCCCGGACACTAAGCCATTTCCGCGAACCTACGTTCCTCGCGAAATCACCACGTTCTTCTCCGATCCGGAAGCCATTCGGCTTCTCAATCGGTCGTGCACGCAATGTCATGCGCTGGAGCAGGTGCAAACGGCGCGGAAGGCCGCGGAGGCCTGGCGGGTCACGCTTTTGAGTATGAGGGAACGGGGCGCCCGGCTCTCGGATCAAGAACTTGAGCAACTGGTTGAGTGGCTCACCCGAGTTTGGGGAACCAACGAGGATAAGTGACCAATGACAAGTGAAGAAGGCCTAGAGCCATGAGACATGGAATTGCAATTGTGGCCATCATTTTGTTAATGGCGTGGGGGCTTTGCGCCGCCGTCCGGAGCGAAGTGGCGGATGCCGTTATGCAGGGGGACAAGTCTGCCCTGCGGACGCTGCTGCAACAAAAAGCCGACGTGAATGCGCCGCAAGCCGACGGCACCACTGCCTTACACTGGGCAGTTCGCGCGAACGACTTGGAAATGACGGAGATGCTGCTTCGCGCCGGTGTTCACCCGTCGGCGGCGAATCAATCCGGCGCAACGCCAATGCTCCTCGCCGCAATGAACGGGAATGCCGCCATCATCGAGCGGCTCATTCAGGCGGGCGCTGATCCGAATGCCCCATTATCGAAGACCGGCGATACAGCCCTGATGATGGCCGCCCGGACCGGCAAGGTGGATGCGGCAAAGGTGCTTCTCGACCACGGAGCACAAGTGAATGCGAAGGAGAGTTGGGGCGGCACAACAGCCCTGATGTGGGCGGTTTCCGAGCGCCATCCTGAGGTCGTCCAGCTTTTAGTGGAACACGCCGCGGACGTAAACGCTAAATCGAACTTCGTGCCCTCGGCCTCCGGCAGAGGATTCGAAGGAACGGCCCCGGTCGCGCCCAAACCCGATCAAAAGACCGAAGAATTTGCCAGCGGCTGGATGACGCCTCTCATGTTTGCGGCTCGGGAAGACGACATCCAGTCGGCGCGTGTTCTGATCCAGCACGGCTCGGATGTCAACGCAGTCGGAGGCGACGGCAAAGACGCTCTGGAACTTGCTCTTTTCAACGGAAGCTACGATGTGGCCTCGCTGCTCATCGACAGTCACGCGAACGTGAACCATGCCGACGCCCAACGGTTTACGCCGTTGTTTTGGGCCGTGGATCGCCGCAATATGGAGACTGCGCCGAACTTCCCCTGGATGGTAACCACTGATCCGCTTCCTCTCATCAAGAAACTCTTGGATGCGGGAGCGGACCCGAATGCTTTGGTAAACAACACGCCCCGCGCCCGCATGCGCGAGGGTTCGCCGCGCATCGTCTTTGCCACTGCCATAATGCGGGCCGCATTCGCCGGCGATCTCGAGCTGGTCAAACTGTTGCTCGCTCATGGCGCGGACCACAATATCCCGTCCAAGGACCGCGAGACCACCTTGGAGGCTGCCTGCGGCCTGGCATTTATCAACGGCTATCATCGGCAAAAGCCACCCGCCGAAAGGCTCGAGGTGGTGAAGCTTCTGGTCGATTTGGGCGAAGACGTGAATCACGCCGACAGCTATGGCATCACGCCCCTGATGGCCGCTGCGAACCTGGGCGACATCAACATTGTTCGCTACCTAATCGAGAAAGGCGCGGACCTCAACGCGCACGATCTTGGAAAGAAAAACGATGGAGCCTTCGGTTCCAGCGTGGAGCCCCTCATGCCCATCGATTATGCCATCGGTGTTGGAACGTTTGTGCCCAACAACGCCGTCATCATGCATAACGACGTAGTAGCGCTCATGACCGAGGAAATGAAGAAGCGGGGGATCAAGCACACCACATCCGAATGTACGTTGCGAGGGTTCACCTGCAGCATCGCAAATGTGGATCCCAAAACGGCTACTCCAGCCGAGATTGCCAAAATAAGAAAGATCCAAACCGGGTATCAGGTAGATGGCATCACAGGAGGTCTTGCGGTGAAGGCGCAGGCTAAGCCTCAGCCTAAGCCTCAATCTGAGCCGGAGCCTGAGCCTCAGCAGTAGTAGAGACGCTATTGGTGCTGTATGCTTGCGCCCATTCCTCTTCGCGGATTGCCTAAACTCCTGTTTCTCCTGGCCGCCGCCGGCGCGGTGACCATTTCTTCCACCGCTGAATCGCCGCCGGCCGCCTTGGTGAAGAGTGGATCAACCGCAGCGGTCAAGGCCTGGACTCCGCCCAAGACCAGTTGGGGTGATCCAGACCTCCAGGGGATGTGGCCTGGCACGGACCTGCTTGGGACTCCCCTCCAACGCGATCCAAAGTTGGGCACGCGCGCGTTCTTGAGCGACGAGGAGTATGCGCAAAAAGAGGCGCGGGCCAAACTGGTTGGGGAGGATGCGCAGGACTTACCAGGAAACATCGGCTCTCCGATATGGTGGCTGGAGCACGGCAAACCAACCCGGCAAGCGTCGCTGATTGTGGAACCGCCTGACGGCAGAATTCCTCCTCTAACCCAGGAAGCGATCAAACTGGGCGAGGCTCGAGATGCTAAGTTTCATCTCACTTACGGCGGTGAAAGAAAGGTGCATGGCTCTAACGAGTCCTGGATTGACGATGTGTTGGCGCTCGTAGAGCCTTACGAAAGCAACTTGTACGACCGCTGCATCTCACGCGGGGTAATCGGATCGATTTTGCCGGGCGAGCCGGGCGGGTATAACCTTGGCAACCAAATCATACAGACGCCAGGCTTGGTCGTGATTCGCTATGAGATGATCCACGAGACGCGCGTGATTCCAGTGGATGGCCGGCAGCACGTCGGCTCAGGCGTTCGCTCATATATGGGAGATCCACGGGGCCACTGGGAGGGTAACACGTTGGTGGTCGAAACCACGAATTTCCTGGGCGGTAAACTCGGCTTGCTTAGCCACGGCGGCGGCACTCCTTACAGCGACGACTTAGTTCTTACCGAACGATTCTCGCGCGTCACCGAAAATACCCTAAATTACGAGGCGATCATCAAAGACCCTAAAACCTACACGAAACCCTGGAAAATCGCATTCCCGTTGCACCTGAACCCCAATTACCAGATGGTCGAGTATGCCTGTCACGAAGGGAACTACGCTCTGGAAGATATTCTTCGCGGCGCCTATGCCGAACAGACGGCCGCGGAGAGCGCAAGGAAAGCAACCAAGTGAGTCGAATCAGAGTCGCTGGCGTGGGTTTTTGCACCGCCGTCCTCCTTGCTGCGTTACCTCTGAGAGCTCATCACTCGTTCTCAGCCGAGTTCGACGCCAACAAGCCGGTGCGGCTTGAGGGCAAGGTGACGGAGATGGAATGGATCAATCCCCACGCCTGGATCCATATCGATGTCGTAGATCCGGACGGTAGAGTCACGAACTGGATGGTGGAATGCGGTCCACCAGGAATTTTGATTCGGCGAGGGTTCACCAAGAAATCCCTCGAAGTTGGAACCGAGGTGATCGCGCAGGGCTATCAAGCCAAGAGCGGCGCTTTAAGGGCCAACGCCAGCAGTATCACCTTCAAGGACGGCCGAAGGTTGTTTGTTGGCGGATCGAATCCGGATCTGCAGGAAAATCAGGGGAAACATTAGCACACCGCCGTGACCGATTGGAAAGAGGAATGATGAAACTTATCGCGTTGATCGTTGCAGCAACAGCTTTACTGGTTGCAGAAACGAAACCGCAGCCGAAGGGAACCGTTCAACGCATCAAGGTTCACGGCAAATCGCTTGAGGGAAACCTCGAAGGAGATTCGCCGGACCGGGATGTAACCATCTATCTGCCGCCGGGCTACGATGCAAATCGCAATCAGCGATATCCCGTCGTGTACATACTGCACGGCTATCTCTTCACGGACCAATATTGGACTGGCACGGGAGTCTCCATTCCGGGCGCAAACATGCCCGGCGCAAACGTAACCGCTGCGATGGACAATCTGATCGCAAGGGGCAAAGCGAAACCGATGATCGTGGTGATGCCGAATGCCTATAGCACCTACGGTGGCAGCATGTATTCCAGCTCTGTAACGACCGGAGATTGGGAGACGTATATCGCCGAGGACCTGGTAGCCTACATGGACACTCACTACCGGACGATTCCCGATCGGTTGAGCCGTGGACTGGCCGGCCACTCTATGGGCGGCTATGGAGCGATTCGGATAGGGATGAAGCGTCCCGATGTGTATTCGAGCCTGTACATCATGAGCGCCTGTTGCTTGATCAATAACCCTCTTCCCTCGCCGCCGCCGACTTCCAAGCAGAGCAATACAACTGACACGGGCGGCGCCTCACAAATGAACTTCGCGTGGTCGGCCGCGTTTTCGCCCAATCCGAAGAATCCGCCCCGTTATTTCGACGAGCCAACACGCGAAGGTCATTTGCAGCCGCTTGTGGTTGCAAAATGGCACGCCGCTTCCCCCCTGGCCATGATCGATCAGTATGTCACGAATCTCAGGAAATACCACGCGATTATGCTCGACGTTGGAATGCAGGATCAATACGGCCTGGCTGGCCAGAACAAACAGCTAGAACAAATGATGACCGATTTCGGAATCATTCACACGTTTGAGACCTACGAAGGCGACCATACCAACAAGATTCCCGAGAGAGTTGAGTCGAAGGTCCTGCCGTTTTTCTCTAAGAACCTGGCCATGAAGAAAGTTAGCCACTGAAGCCACATGGCTGATCAGTTTGGATCATTGAACGGAGCGGGACTTTTGCCTATAACCTCGTGGATCCCAGGAGCACGATTGGAAGGTTCGGCAAAGTGTGAAATTGCCGGATTGCATCAAAATGAACAACAGAGCCAGCCAAGAGCAGGTCCTGCGTTGTCTGCGGCAAGTCCGAAATCGAAAGATCACAATGAACCAGGCCGCACGGGAGATGGCTGTTCCTGCGTCATGGATACCCACATTGTTGCGGCGGCTTCGATGGAGATCCGACGCAGACATATTGTGCGAAGTGCAGTACCGAACCGTCAATTCCAACTTGACCGTCACGTGGCAGGGAACGCGATATCAACTGCTCCCTGGGAAATCGGCCCTAAAGCCAGGAAGTCGAGTCCAAATCTTGATTCGACTCGATGGCAAGATGAACGTGAGGTGTGGAGTAGAACCTATCCCGTTTCGGCGGTTCGCCTAACCCGCGGACATTCGAGCGAATAGGACGCGGTCGTCGTGCAAGTACGACGATTGCATGACTTGCTAAGGAGGCAAACGGATGGTATATCAAAACCGACGAAATTTGCTGGTCGGCATTTTCAGCTTTCTCGGAGCGCAAAGCTTCTTGTCGGCGCAAGACAAGGTCTACATCTGTCCCATGGATCAGGACGTCCGCTCCAACCAGCCTGGAAAATGCCGCCGCTGCGGGATGGAGATGCGGGCGGGAATCCCCGACCCGGTGGAGTTCCACATGGATTTGACGCTGACGCCGCGAGCGATACGACCGAATCAAACCGCGCAGATCAAGTTCTCGGTGCACGACCCGTGGAAGGGTCGTCCCGTAAAAGATTTCCAGATCGTCCATGAGATGCTGTTCCATATGTTTGTGGTGAGCCAGGACTTGCAATTCTTCGTGCACGATCATCCGGTGATTCAGCCGGACGGGGATTTTCTTTATAGCCTCGCGTTTCCTAAACCCGGCATGTATCGGGTCCTCGGCGACTTCTATCCGGACGGCGCCACGCCGCAATTGATCGCAAAGACGGTGTTCGTTGCGGGAACGCCGCCACCGCCGGTTTCGATCCCGCGCGATTACTCCACCAAGCAGGCAGAGAACCTGCAGGTGGAAATGACAACCGATCCGCCGCAGCCCATCGCCGCGCAGCCGACGCAGGTTTATTTTAAGCTGTCGCCGGCGGACGGAATTGAGAAATACATTGGCGTGTGGGCACACATGCTGGCTGCGAGCGACGATCTGATCGACCTCATTCACACCCACCCGTTCATCGCCGATGGTGGTCCCCAACTCGAATTCATGTTGAATTTTCCGAGAGCGCGAACGTATCGCATCTGGGTACAGTTCCAGCGCAAGGGCGTGGTCAACACTGCGCACTTTGACGTGCCCGTCAAGGCGCTGGAGTAGCGTTCGTCGTTGCCGGAGCGGCGGGCAGCAGCAGCACGGTAGATCCAGAGGGAACACCGCGAATCTTGGTGCCGGCCGGCAACTCAATCGCGTTCCGATACAGGAACGGATGCACGAACTTTGCGTGGTAATGTTCGAACCAAACGAGTGGCTCGATGCTGCCGTCAGGTAGTGCGGCCGTTATTTGAAGGGCAGCATCCTCGGGCACGGTCTTGGGCAAAAGGCCATCGAGCGCAAAATCCTTGGGCAGCTGAAACTCGCCGCTGACCGCGAGAGTGCCGTGCGAGGGAACCTGAGGTGGCTGCTGATCGAACTTGGGATCGGGCGGCAACTCCTTCGCTTCGCCCTCCGGCACGCCACCACCCACCCAACTAACAATGAGTTCGAGTTGCTCAGGCGTGAGCGCTTTGTCGTTGCGAAAATCGCCGAACCCCTTCACCGCGCCCCACGGAGGCATCCGCCTTTCCAACACTTCCTCTTTTATTGCGACGGCCCAGGGACGCGCGGCTGCGTAGGTCATCAGTGAAAAAGCCTGGCCGCCGTCGTGGTGGCAGGAGGCGCAGCGCTCATAAACGATGCGAGAAATTTCACGGTCCCAGGTAATAGGAGTAGTGATAATGTCATGCGCGGGTGCGATGGCGGCGCATAGTAGGGTCAGGCTACCGATGACGCTCCAACGATGCCCCATGGCTCACATGATACAACGCCAAGGTCGGCGGAGATTCTCTTTTTTTCAACTAGCTCACGAAAAACTTCGCCCATTAAACGTTGTGATCGCTTCCACTGGTCCGAGATGGATGGTCGTCGGCCCACCACGGCTACTGCCGCCTATTGCCGAACTTCATGGTGGAGAAGGAAATCAGTGCACCGCTTGTGTTGGGGTTGTTCATCCTGGTAACGGCAGCTAGGTCTGCCTATGTATGTACCCTCCAAAATGATCATTGATCCTAGATAGCGAACCTGCAATACTGGCGAAACTTATCGAGGCAGAGCGCTATTCGGTCGAGTCATGTTCACCCGGATTGGGGAAGGATTTAGAGATGAGTCTTAATGTGATAAGAATTGCCGTATGCACGTTAACGCTGGTCGTCTTTAAGCCTCAATCCAGTATTGCCCAGGATCAGAATGTTACCAGTGCGCGGGCATCCGCAGCGGCGGGCGGTGGTGCCAAACAGGCTCAGGCCTTGGGGAACCCTCCGGCCGCTGCAACACCGCACCTCCCTGACGACCCGTATCTCGGGGCTAACGCGGGTAGGCCTGACCTTGGCGGCAATTCGCAAAGCATCAGATCCAAGATAAGGGGTATTTGGCGAGTGCCATACATCATCGACATGCAGAAGCAAGGATGCGCTCTGGGTGATCAAAAGTGTTATGAGAGTCTTGGGCGGCAACACACCACGAGCGTCGAGGTACCTTTCACGGACCTTGGGCGAAAGGCATTCGAGGCAGCTCAAGCGACCAATTCGAAAGAGGATCCCGAGGGCTTCTGTTTGCCGCCCGGCGTTCCCCGAATGATGTACACGCCCTATCCAACTGAAATCTTCCAGCTTCCCGAACGTGTCGTTTTCGTATACGAAGGTGGAGCTCACGTTTGGCGCAACATCTGGCTGGACGGTCGCCTACAACCTAAGGACCCCAATCCGACCTATCTCGGGTACTCGACCGGTAAGTGGGAAGGGGATACTCTCGTCGTCGACACTGTGGGTCTTAACGACAGAACATGGCTTGACGCCGCCGGACACGGTCATGGTGAAAAGCTGCACGTAATCGAGCGATTCACACGCAGCGATTCAAACACCCTCCGGGTCGAAGCCACTATTGAAGATCCGGATTACTATACGAAGCCCTGGACGGTTGTCACCTTCGCCACGTGGTACGCCAATCAAGAAATTCTCGAGTATATCTGTCAGGAGAACAATCGCGACTTGAAACACCTTGTTGGTAAGTAGATTGCCGATTCAGGGACGACGACGGTCATGAAGAACCAGGTCCAGCTAATCGCCTACGTCGATCGGTTTTCGGGCGGTGGATTTCGCGAACTTCAGGCCCTGCTGGTTGACGGGCCATTTGCTGGACTTTTCGGTGGCGTCCACCTTCTGCCTTTCTTTTGGCCAATGGACGGCGCCGCTGCGGGTTTCGATCCCATCGATCACACGAAGGTGGATCCACGGTTGGGCTCATGGGACGACGTGCGCGCGCTGTCCGGGCGGACGGATCTCATGGCCGATCTGATCGTAAATCACGTTTCGAGCCGGTCGCCGCAGTTCACCGACTTTCGCCATCGTGGTGACGCGTCAAGTTACGCATTCATGTTTCTCACCTACGGCCGCGTTTTTCCGAATGGCGCAGCCGAAGGGGAACTAATGGAAATATATCGCTCGCGGCCAGGGCTTCCCTTCACGAAAATGCGCCTGGCCGACGGAACCGAGCGACTCTTGTGGACAACGTTCACTGGGGAACAAGTGGACATCGACGTCCGCTCCCCGCAAGGCAAAAGGTACTTGGATCGAGTCCTGAACCAATTTCACACCGCTGGCATTCGTTCCATCCGGCTCGTCGCTGCCGGTTACGCTATCAAGAAGCGCGGCACGAGTTGCTTCATGATCCCCGAGACTCTTGAGTTCATTGGCAAACTCACGCGTCAGGCTCGCAAGCTTGGAATCGAGGTGCTGGTCGAAGTCCATAGCCACTACATCGAGCAGATCCAAATAGCCCAGCAGGTGGATTGGGTATATGATTTCGCCCTCTCACCCCTCGTTTTACACGCGCTCTATTCGAAGGACACGCGCCGCCTTAAAAAATGGCTCGAAATCAAGCCGCGCAACGCCGTCACCGTGCTCGATACTCACGACGGTATGGGAGTCAGCGATATCGGCCCGGATCCAACGAGTCCGGACGGCCCGCCCGGTTTGCTTTCTTTGGAAGAGATCAACGATCTGGTGGAGACGATTCGCCAGAAGAGCAACGGTTTGAGCCTGGGGGCGATCGGCACTGCGGTCAACAATTTGGACGTCCATCAAGTAAATTGCGCCTATTACGAAGCGTTAGGTCGCCGGGACGATGATTATTTGATCGCGCGCGCCATTCAATTTTTTGCTCCCGGAGTGCCCCAGGTCTATTACGTCGGGCTGTTGGCGGGGACGAATGACTGGGATCTGGCGCGACAGACCGGCGACGCCTGTGACATCAACCGTCATTACTTTACGCGCTCAGAACTGTGCCACCAACTCGAAATCCCACTAGTGCGTGCTCTCTTGGATCTCATCCGTTTCCGCAATGCGCATCCCGCATTCGCGGGCGACTTTCGGCTCCACAAATCTGACGACAGCTCACTTACATTGGAATGGCGGAAGGATCGCGACTGGGCTCGGCTCGACGTCGATCTTGCCTGTCGACGAGCGATCATCTCGTATTCGGATCCTGCAGGCGATCGGGCGATGCTGGCTTTCAGCAGTGTTATTGAGGCGAGTCGATGATTCAAGCTGCTGCACAACGGAAACAAAGTACAATGTACTGAATTGGAGCGTGTTCAGTGTCGAATCCACTCAGCGAAAGGAGCATCAATCGCGCGATTGATCGACGCAGGTGGCTCACCCACGCTACCTCCCTCGCCGTCGGTTCCTTGCTCGTGGCACGCGGTTCGGCTCAACCAAGGCTGCTGCCTTTGCAATGCTCCGGCCTGGATCATTTGTCTTTAACTGTTCCCGATTCCCTCGAAGCGGCGACGTTCTATGGCCGCATCTTCGACCCACAAGTATTCCACGAGCGCACCGGAGCCCAGCGTTACTACGTCCGTCTTGGAGCAGCCTATATTGCGTTCGGTCCACAAGCCAACGTGACCCCCTACATCGACCACATCGCCGCTGGCGTGATCGGCTTTGTTGAGGCTGATTTCGGCGATGCCAGGACCAAAGCGGAGATCACAGCCGCCGGTCTTACAGCACCCCCTGGCGCGCTTCCGATGCTTTCTGATCCGGATAACCTCCGGCTACAGCTTGTCAATTCGACCCATGGCCTTTTCGATACCATCATGCCCGGCGGGCGAGTCACTCCGGAGCCGGCGGCTCTGATCCCCATCGGGCTCGATCACATCGTGCTGTCGGTGACGGATGTCGACAGATCCCTGACATACTACCGTAAGCTGTTCGGCGCCGAGGAGTCGCATGGCCGCAACCCGCGGCGGGTCTGGTTCAAACTTGCCGACACCAAGCTTGGCCTGGAAGCCGTCCCCGCCGGGCAGAAGCCTGGATTTTCGCACTTCGCCATCAAGGTTGCAGGGTTTCACCGTGCCTCGGTCACAGCTCGGCTTAGAAAGCTCGGCGTTACTGTTGAACCCGGTAGCGAGAAGGGCAGCCTTCGATTTCGCGACCTGCACAACCTTCCGGTCGAAGTCGTCGCTGGCTAATGGATAATCATTTCGGATCATTGACAGCGCGCTAGAGAATGCCCATACTCGCGAGAGGAGAATTTTAATGGCGCGTTTGTGTGTTGTCATTGCGGCGGTATGCGCACAAGCCGTTGTCGGTTCCGCTGAGACGACATCGGTTACATTCCATAAGGACGTCCTGCCGATTTTGCAGAAAAATTGTCAGACTTGCCATCGTCCCGGGGAAGTCGCACCGTTCTCCCTGATGAGCTACGCAGAGGCGCGGCCCTGGGCTAAGGCTATCAAGGTCGCCGTTGTGAGCCAGCAGATGCCACCCTGGTTCGCCGATCCAAAGGTGGGTCACTTTTCCAACGAACGTCGTCTCACCGAAACGCAAATCGCCACACTGGTTTCTTGGGCCAATAACGGCGCCCCGGAAGGCGATCCAAAGGACGCCCCAGCCCCTGTGAAATTCGTCGACGGCTGGAACATCAAGCCCGATCTGGAAATCGAGATGCCCTCCGAGTTCCATGTGCCCGCCACCGGTACCATCGATTATCAATACATGCTGGTGAAGACAAACTTTCCTGAAGACATGTGGGTCAGTGCAGCGGAAATGCGCCCAGGCAATTCCAAGGTGGTGCACCATGGGGAAGCTTGGATTCGTCCTCCGAGCGCGAAGTGGATGGCCGGTGCTACTCCCGGAGTTTCCTATCCGTCGCAAGAAATGAAAAGGGGGCCTGGCGACGGCCTTGAGATACTGGGGAAGTTCAATCCCGGATTGGGTGAGCAAACTTTCGACTTTGGGGGCTCCGCGAAGTTCGTCCCCAAGGGCTCCGATATCGTGTTTGAGATTCACTACACCGCCGTGGGGACACCGCAGACCAGCAAATCTGTTGTAGGGCTAGTGCTGGCGAAAAATCCTCCTAAGCTCCGCTATGTCACCAGCTATGGACCCATTGGTAGCAATTTGGTTATTGAGCCCAATGATAACAACGGCGAAGTGGTGTCCGAGATGACTGCCCAGTTCGACTCCAAGCTGGTTTATATTCAGCCGCACATGCATGTGCGCGGGAAGGATTACGAAGTGCGCCTCGTGTATCCTACCGGGGAAACCCAGACGGTTTTCCGCGGCCGCTTCGACTTCAACTGGCAGCTAGGCTACGATCTGGAAAAACAGCTGACGATTCCGAAAGGCACCAAGGTCCAGGGCATCGCGCATTACGACAATTCCGCCAACAATAAGTGGAATCCGGACCCGGCCAAAGAAGTTGTTTGGGGACTTCAGAATTGGGAGGAGATGCAGAATTGTTTCATGGGCTTTCTGATCGATTCTGGAGTGGACCCCGAGAAGCTATTCAAACCCTCAGGCCCCAGCGTACTTAAACGCATGATCGGCAGGGGCGGGCCCACGCAGGCGTCCCTCGAATAGCGCGATTCACGTCTGCCAGATTCATCCCATGCCTGATGAACATGAGTTGACGCGCCGCGACCTTCTGTTCGCCGCCACGTTCGTTCCGCTGGCCGCGCTCACGGCCACTGCGCAGACCGGACCCGTTGCCCTTACCTCTGGACAAATGAAGACGCTCGAAGCGTTCATCGATCGGCTAATCCCCACCGATGAACTTGGGCCAGGCGCCGTGGAAGCACGTGCGCAGGTCTATATCGATCGTGTGCTGGCGGGTCCGAACGCAAACGAAAAGGTGCAGTTCCTGGAGGGGCTGGAAGCCGTGAATGCCTATGCTCAACGCACCCAGGGCGCTCCGCTGGCCGACCTTCCAGCGGAAAAGCGCGATCTTGTTTTAAAAGCAATTGACGAAAACACCGCAGAGGGGTTGCCGCAAGGCAGGCAATTCTTCAATCGCGCGCGCCGCTTGACCCTGGAAGGCATGTTCGGCGACCCCTACTACGGCGGCAATGGCGCTTTCGCCGGATGGGATTTGATCCGCTATCCCGGTCCTCGCCCCGCTGTCGACGCAGAAATGCAGCGCATGGACGCGGCGCCTGGTCCTTATCACCACTCTGCTTGGGGAACGCAATATAGATAATGGCAACCACACTCAAATCAGTCGATGTTGCGGTGATTGGACTCGGCGCCACAGGTGGAGTCGCCGTGTTGCCTTTGGCGCGCGCAGGCCTGAAAATCGCGGGGATCGAAGCCGGTACCTGGATGGATCCGCATCGCGATTTTCACGCCGATGAGATCTTCAACAACGTTCGCCGCCAGGTGACTACATCGCCAAAAGCCCAGCACGAGATTCCCACCGTGCGCACGGGGCCGGGAGAAAAAGCGCGCCCGCCAGCGGCGCACCCCATGATGAACGCTATAGGCGGGACATCTATCCACTACTGGGCCCAAAGCTGGCGGCTCAAGGCGTGGGATTTTAGGACACGCTCGGAAACACTCCAGAGATATGGGGTCGATGCGATTCCGGCCGGCACAACCCTGGAAGACTGGCCGTTGACCTACGACGAACTGGCTCCGTTCTACGATCTTGTCGAAGATGAAGTCGGGGTTTCGGGAGCGGCGGGAAATATCGGCGGCAAACTCACGGGCCGAGGGAATCCGTTTGAATCTCCACGCGCTAAGGAATATCCCATGCCGCCGCTGCGGGGTTCCGGCTTCACCAATCACATGGCGGAGACGGCTAGAGAACTAGGCTGGAAACCCTTTGCACCGCCTGCTGCCATTAACTCCCAACCGCGCAAGGGGCGAAGTAGTTGCGTGTACCACGGTTACTGCGGTTCGGGAGGTTGCCATGTGAGCGCGAAAGGCTCAACT
Source organism: Bryobacterales bacterium (assembly GCA_963713415.1). Classification (GTDB taxonomy): domain Bacteria; phylum Acidobacteriota; class Terriglobia; order Bryobacterales; family Bryobacteraceae; genus Palsa-89. The sequence goes on from CAVQLV010000009.1 coordinate 20,161, forward strand.
GCGGTCACCACGATTCCCGAGGCGCAAAAGACGAAGAATCTCACGATTTTCGATAACGCCCACGTGACGCGCATCGAGACGCATGCCAATGGACGTGTAACGGGCGTCCGCTACCTCCGCAATCGCGAGGAGTTTTTCCAACCCGCGAAGTTTGTGTTGCTGGCTGGATATACCTACGAAAACTCCCGTTTGCTGCTCCTTTCGAAATCGAAGCCATATCCCAAAGGCTTGTCGAACAACCACGGACAAGTGGGCCGGCATTATTTCGGGCACTGGAACAGCTTTGTCACGGCATTGTTTCCACACGACATCAACACGTGGTACGGATTGCCCGCGCAAGGCACGACCTGCGATGAGTGGGCGGACGATAGCTTCGATCACAGCGGCATGGGCTTCATCGGTGGGAGCAGCCTGCATGTAATGACCGAGCGTCACCCCATCGATGCGGCGGCTATGAATACTTTTGGGCGCGCGCCGGGCTGGGGTTCGTCCTGGAAGAAGTTCATCCGCGACAACGCCGGCCGGCAGTCTAATACCTACATACAGACCAACTCGTTTCCATACGAAACGATGTATCTCGATCTGGACGACGAAATCACGGACCCGCTTGGTGATCCGGTCTGCCGCATCAACACTGGCGGGATGCGGGAGAACGAACGCCGCGCGACCCTGAACGCGAATAACAAGATGGAGCAGTGGTTCCAGGCCGCCGGCGCCATCCAAGTGATCAAGACTCCACCGTTTGTTCCGGGTGTTTCGACTCACGCCTACGGCGGCACGCGCATGGGCGACAACGCCGACACCAACGTTGTCAATCGCTGGGGATTTTCCCACGAGGCTCCGAATCTCGGCGTGTTAGGCGCATCGGTCATGGGTACCAGCGGGGCGCGCAATCCTACACTCACCGCACAAGCACTCGCGTGGCGCACGGCCGACTATCTCGTGAAGAATTGGAAATCCCTTAGCAGCTAAATATTCAAAAAGAATTGGGGTTTTAAAGTTGGCTCAGAGACCATCGGCCTCTATGGCGCAAGGGCACAGTCGGCCGAAGGATTTGAAGCAATACGTTAAATAGACGCTTGTTCGCCGCCCGCCGGCTGGCCGTGGCCCGTAGTCCTTTTCCGTTGCGCCGGGTCCCTGAGCACTGCGCGCGCTGCCCACATGAGGCCGGCAATCACCACGATCACCATCAACACGCGCAGGGTATTCGCGAGCATTGCTGCATCGAGCACCGGCCATTCGAAGCGGAACTGTCGCAACTGATCCGCGCGGTCCATCATCCAATGCCAGCCGGTATGCGCTACCAATGCCGACAGGATAATGGTGCCCATCCGTTCCGCCACCATGTGCCGGAACACATATTCGAGCACCGGCACCATCAACGCGAGCACCAGCAGTTGCCCGAGCTCGACTCCGATATTGAACCCAAGCAGCGACGTCAAGAGATGCGAGCCGGCGAACTGCAGCGTTTCCTTGAGTGCAAAGGAGAAGCCGAACCCGTGCACGAGACCGAATCCGAACGCGATCATCCAACGGCGATGCACGGTGGCTCCTCCCACGATGTTCTCCAGCGCCATATACACAATCGAGCCAGCGACCAGCGTCTCGATCAGAGGCGGAAACCAGAGCGCGCCGGGAGCGAGATTGTACGCGGACGCGATCAGCGTGATTGAATGCGCAACCGTGAACGCGGTCACGATCGGGATGAGAGCGCGGAAGCGCCGGAAGGGTATCACCAGGCAGAAGAGAAAGAGCAGATGATCGGTGCCGTCCAGAATGTGCATGAACCCCAGTTTCACGAACCGCAAGGCCGCTTGATGCCAGCGCGGGTCGAGCTGAACCACACCTGGATCGCCCGTAAATTCGAAAGCCCGAATAGCGCCGCCGGCTGGCAGGAATCGCAGCACGGTAACGGTTCTCACTCCCAGCCGAGCCAATTCGGAGTGGATGGAAAAACGGCCACGGTCCGATTGAATCGGATAATCCAACGCTGTGTCGAGCAGAACTTGGTCCCACACCACGTTGGTGGTGTTCGCAAGTCTTGGGCCAAGAACATGCGCCAGCGCAGGGCCATAGCTCGCGAAGGACTGGTCGGATTCCAGCGATACGCGGCTCGCCAGCACGGAGGGCTTGGGCAGAAGCACATTGTCTTCGTAAACGTCGAGTGCACCGCTTATCCACAGCGTCACAGCATCGGGAAGAATCGAGCCGATTCGGTCAAGATCCAGGTAGCCTGGCCCGCGCTGTGGAAACTCGACATCGCGCACCGCCTGCAACGGTACACGAACCAACAGACGCAGATGCTTTCCTTCAGGCCTAAAGAATGCTTGCACTGTGACGTCGTTAGGAATGTTATGAGCGGCCGCGAGGTGGGGAAGCAGGATAGTCACTGCGGCCAAGCCAAGGGTATTCATTACGTGCACGTGCATGAATCTTACCCCAGATCGCGCCGCCCGAATCGAATCAAATTGACCGGTGAATCCGTTACTGGCTGGGAGTAATCCGATTTGATCATTGCTCCCTACTAGTACGGCTGATAAACTAGCAAACCGCGTTATGGCGGCTAACAGACAAGCTGTCAAAGGAGGCTTACGACCATGCAGATCAATCGACGGACGGGCGGCGCGTTTTGCGCCACGGTCCTCGTCCTAGCAGCAGGCTCGGTGGTGCTCGGCAAGAAAGCTTCAGACCACGCTGGAACAGTCATGGCGCCGAGGTTTGAAGTGGATCCGATGTGGCCCAAGCCCCTGCCGAATCACTGGGTGATCGGCAACACGATCGGCGTTTCCGTCGATGCCCAGGATCATGTCTGGATTATTCACCGGGCGGGTTCACTCGAACGAATGGAAAGCTATGCGGCGGCCAATCCGCCCGCGGCGGAATGCTGCTCCCCGGCGCCTCCTGTCTTAGCGTTCGATCAAGCCGGCAATCTGGTCGCGAGCTGGGGTGGCCCGGGCGAAGGCTACGATTGGCCCGACTCTAATCATGGCATCACGGTCGATTACAAAGGAAACGTTTGGATCGGCGGAAACGGCCGCGGGCCGGCGCCTCGCGGTGCTGCTCCGAGCGAAACTGCTCCTCGCGGGCCGGCTCCTTCAACGACAACATGGTTCTGAAGTTCACGCAAAGCGGGAAATTCCTGATGCAGATCGGTCACCCGGGCAAGAGCCAGGGCAGCAACGACGTGGAGAATTTGAAGGGGCCCGCAAAACTCTTTATCGATTCCAAGACGGATGAGCTGTACGTCGCCGACGGCTACGGCAATCACCGCATAATCGTCTTCGACGCGGAGACTGGTAAATACAAGCGGCACTGGGGCGCGTACGGGAATAAGCCCGACGACACCAACCTCGGGCCATACAAGCCTGACGATCCGCCAGCGCAGCAGTTCCGAAATCCAGTTCACTGCACCGAACTTTCCAATGACAACCTGTTGTATGTCTGCGATCGGCCGAACGATCGCATTCAGGTTTTCAAGCCGGATGGCACGTTTGTCAAAGAGGTATTCATCGCCAAAAATACACGAGGTGATGGCTCGGTCTGGGATATCGCTTTCTCCAAAGATCCGCAGCAGAAGTACATCTTCTTGGCAGACGGCGCCAATGAGAAGATTTACGTCATGCTGCGCGACACGCTCGAGATTCTGACGAGCTTTGGGGACGGCGGCCGCCAGCCTGGCCAATTCTATGCCGTGCACAGCATCGCCTCCGATTCGAAGGGCAACATTTACACCACGGAGACTTATCGCGGCCAGCGTGTCCAGAAATTCGTCTACAAGGGACTGGCTGCCGTAACGAAGAAAGACCAGGGCGTCGTCTGGCCGAGAGCTTCGAAATAGAACACCTGGCGCGCAATTCTTTCTATTGGTGGTCGATGGCAGTCCGACTACCGAGCCGAGTGCGATCGCTGCACGATTGGGGCAAGGATTCGCATAATTCAAGGAGAAAGCGAAATGCGCAAGCAATGGTTGGCCGCGTGTACGACCGGGGCGCTAGGCGTGATGATGGGGGGGGTGCTTGCGGCGCAGGCCCACGCGCAAGGCCCCGCGAGAGCGAAGGCGCCGATCGTGGAAGGACCCACCTTTTGGCTCAAAGAGGGTGTGCCGGATTTGCGCGGCGTCTGGAATAGCGGCTGGATTATAGACATGGCCGATGGGCGCTATGCGGAGAAAACCGTGGAGGTTCCCTTTACAGAATGGGGCCGCAAGCTGTGGGACGAGCGCACGGAGAACTACCAGAAAAACGATCCGAACTTGCAGTGCAAGCCTAGCGGCCTGCCGCGCGCACAGGGTGTGCCATATCCCATGCAGATTGTGCAGACTGACAATCAAGTGATTTTCCTGTATGAAGGAGGGCTGCACACCTACCGCATTGTGCCGATGGATGGGCGCAAGCACAATAAGGATGCGTGGACGTGGATGGGCGATGCAGTGGGCCGCTACGAGGGTCCGGAACTGGTGATCGACGTAACCGGATTCAATGACGAACAGTCCTGGCTCGATTCGTCAGGCCATCCGCATAGCGATCAACTCCACTTGCTGGAGCGTTACCGGCGGCTAAACGAAAATACGCTGCGCTACACGGTGACGGTTGAGGATCCCAAAGCATACACGCGCCCCTGGAGCACCTCCTATATTTATCGCGTGAGTCCGGGCACCGAGCTTATGGAATACTGGTGCACGGAGAACGAAAAAGACGCGAAACACATGGTCGGCAAATAGAGTCTAGCCGCAGGCGCAGGGCTTCTTGATGTTCAACCGCCGACGACTTCCACCGGGAGCTTGTGCAGGTCGCGATCGCAGGAAATTGTGTGGCGCAGTGGCTGTCTTTTTTGGGACCAGGCGCTGCACGAATTCTTTGGCTTTGTCTTTTAGAATGAATAGCGGTACATCCGGCGGTAGAATCTGGGATTCTACTCGCTTGCATTTTGTTTCTATGAGTTCCTTCTGCCTGGTGTCTATTCTGCTGTCCGTGGGCGCCTGACTCCGAATCTTTTGTGAAGTGATCCTGGACTCGCGAGTGATCCGTCCGTGCCCGATTCTGCTTCGAGTGTTTGTGTGGAGATCAGAAGGTCACGTTCCGACCGTATGCTCCCGGAGTGCATCACTGAAACAGCCCACCCACTTTGCCCACCCACAGACGCACTTTTGGTACCTAAATTGAACTTTCTTACAAAAATATTTGTTCTATAATCATGGTGTTAGGGGACGCCCGTTGCCTCCCGGGCAAACGATCGGAAGTTGAAATTTTCGCGTGCATGCCAAGCCAATCAGTACTTTACGGGTGGTGCCGCGAAAACATAGAAAGCTGAGTTGCCCACCCACTTTGGCGTTTGCCGATCAAGAAAAACGTGTATGGTGCGGTCATGCCGGAATTCGGCACCAGACCGCAGACACAACGATTGGACGAGGCGAAGGGCAATCCGCCCGATCGCGATCTCAACGTCCGGGATCTGGGACCCCGCCGGGCCCGCAGGTCGGTCGAAAACCACCGGGTGGCGTGCGCGGGGACCACGCCGACTCGGAGACACCTGGACGGGTGGCCAAGAACCCAAACTCCAGACGGCTGGGTGAAAAAGATCGAGCGAGGTGACGGGAAGGTCTGGGTCGGATTCTTCCATCTGTGGGTAACGAGCAAAGACGGCGAGCGCCGGCGGAGGAAGAAAGAGAAGGTGCTTGGGCCAGCCGCCATCCCCAAGCACGAGGCGCTGAAGAAACTCGCCGCTTACATCGAGACGTTCATGCGCGAGAAGCCGGCCGAGACCACCGTGATCCGGACGTACGCTGATCTATGGCGGACTTTCTCGGGCCTGAAATCGGGTCAGTGGTCCCAACCCTTCCGGGAAACGATTCGATCCGTTTTGCGACCCATGTTCTGCCCGTGATTGGCAAACAACGGCTGGATGAGATCAGCCTGACGACCCTTCGGTTTATAGTGAACCAGATGGCAGAAGACGGCTATAGCAAATCCGCGGTCCGGAAGGTTCGCATGTACGTGAAAGCCTCTTTTGACTATGCCGCTGACGAAGACCTGGTCGCGAAGAATCCGGCGCGCAAGCTCGCCATGCCCAAGATTCGGAAAACAGTGTGCCGCCGCTACCTCAGCATGGAGGAGATCGGCGCACTTCTGTCACAGGCAGAGACAAGAGAGCATCTTGTGCTCCACATTCTAGCGGCCTGCGGTCTTCGGCCGGCCGAGATCCTGGTTCTCCGCATTGAGGACTTCCTGGGGAACCAGCTCCGAATTGACGAAGCCTTGAAGGATCGCGAGAAGGGCAACGCCCGGATCGGCGAAACAAAGTCCGAAGCTAGCAATTCCTCTGTTCCAGTGCCACCGAATCTCGCACGCGAGATCGCGCAGTGGATAGCGCGACACTCGGATCGTATGAATCCCCGCGCGTTTCTCTTTCCGAGCCGGAAAAAGACCCCCTACAGCGTAGGTAACTATCTGAAGCGGTTTCTGAAGCCTCTGGCCCACAAGGTTGGAATTGAGGATCTCACCCATCAGGCGTTACGCCGTACCTCATCCACACACCTTCAAAAGTACGCAAGCGTAAAGGATCTGCAGCCCTAATTCCTGGCTCCTGCATATCTACCTCTACCGGGGCAGGGAATCGGCCACCGGCAAGCAGCTCTATTAATAAGGCAGGCCAGGGCGCCTGTCCCTTGGCTGAAGCCGAACTCGCGCGCGTCCTCTCTCAAGCTCCCGCCGCGTCCTCAAGCAAGCTCGACGCTCGACGAATACCTCGGGAGGAGCAACGTCGCATTAACGGTCGGGATGTGCGAGAAAACCGCGCGCAATTACACGACCCTTTTCGCCCGCCACGTACGGTCGGAGCATGGCGCACTCAAACTTAGCTGTTTGAAACCGAGCCTCACCAACCGGGCGCCGTCGTCAGAAGTGTGCTTGACCAGGCGAGGCGCTGGAACCCAACAACCGAGAATCCAGCCGACGACATGCCGTTGCCCCGCGCCGACGAACGCGAATTCAGTTTCCAGCGAGGATCCTGCGGGACCGATCGTGCTCGGAAAGCGAAAGCATATCGGCAATTGCGTGAGGCTGATCGCCTGCTCTTTACGCAGGCGCTCGAAGCCAAATCGGGCACCAAGGATGCCTTCCACGTGACGCGCCTATGCAGACGCTCCAGGCTCCACTTCGGGAAGGCGACGCCGATGATTGGAACCTTGAGATCGCCTCGTTTCACCATCGCATAGAGTGCCGGGAAGATCATCTTATGGGCGAGGTCTCCGGTGACACCGAAGAGCAACAGCGCGTCCGAACGGGAGGCGGCCATCAGGAACCTGCTTTCTTGGCGGTAGTCTTTTTCCCGGAGCTCACGCCGGCTACCAAATGCGCCTACAACTTCATACTAAGCGAATGGCCGTCAAAGCCCCCCAGAAAGGCTTACTGATCGCGGATGAAACTGACCATGGCAATATTACACAACTCTGACAGTCCGGGAAGCATTTCTCCCGTCCAATGAAGTGGGCAACCAATGGAAACTAGCGCCAGGCCGTTCATCAGACGAAATGGAATCAATTGGACATCGTTGATCGCTTTCACGCTTTTCCACGTTGGGGCGATCGCTGCCCTTTTCTTCTTCAGTTGGCCGGCTTTCTTTACCGGATTGGCGCTTTACTGGATTTCTCTGAGCTTGGGCATAGGAATGGGCTATCACCGTTTGCTGACACACCGTTCCTACAAAACGCCGAAGTGGGTCGAGTATTTCCTTGCGATCTGCGGGACGCTAGCTTTAGAAGGCGGGCCCATGTTTTGGGTTGCCACCCACCGCATCCATCACCAGTTCTCCGATAAGGAGGGCGACCCGCACACCCCGCGCGATGGCAAGTGGTGGAGTCACATCGGCTGGATGCTGATCGGAGACGCGACCCACTGCGACGTCGACCAGTGCTCCCACTATGCTCCGGACATTTGCAAGGATCGGTTCCTGGTTTGGCTTTCGAAGTATCACTACGTGCCGTTAGTTCTCATGAGTATACTGCTGCTGGCTTTCGGTGGCCTGCCGTTTCTTCTGTGGGGAGTGTTTTTCCGGGTGACGATTGGGCTGCATGCGACGTGGATGGTCAATTCGCTAACGCACTTCTGGGGAAGCCGGCGGTTTGCTACTCGTGACGGCTCACGGAACAACTGGTTCGTGGCCTTGTTGAGTTTCGGCGAGGGCTGGCACAACAATCATCACGCCTATCCGACATCGGCCCGGCACGGACTTGCGTGGTATGAGATCGACCTGAGCTGGTGGGCGATTCGGCTTTTGCAGACGATCGGATTGGCCACGTCGGTGCGCCGCGCGAGCCTATCGTTCAAGCTGTCGCCGCCCTCAGACAGGTCCCTAATAGAGAGAGATAAGTTGCTAGCCGCGTCGATCAACGCCAACGCCTAGCGGCCGATGGAACTGTCGGCTTGACGCGTCTTGTCAAACAATACCTGGAGATCGTCCAACGATTCCGGGTCGCCTTTCGCTAACTCGGCTGTAATCTTGTTTTGAGAGGCCAAAAGATCCTGCAAAACTTTGCGGCCGTTTGCATCCGGCAGCCGATTCGCAATATCGCGAGCACTCGCAAAAAACTGATTGCTGGTCGCTGCCGCGAGCCCATAATTCTACTGGCTGGTCTGAACGAAAGCGAGCCCAGCTAGATCACGTAGTTCGGCCAGGTCACTGTCCTGTTTCGCGGTGGACAGTTCATTCTCCAGGCGATTCACCTTTATATACTGCGGGGCGAAGCCGGCCAAGAAGGCGACGATCAGTAGGATGATTACGACGATGATCCAGTTCTTCATGGGCACCAACCTTTCAGACGCTCAGGACTGGAATGTGCGACTCCCGAATGATCCCATAACCGTTCCCGCTGTCCCCCAGGTGACTTCGCCCAGGAATGTGTCCGATGACTAGCACGTCAACCTTCGTTCGCTCGGCCACTCGGTTCAACAGCTCCGGGACGTTGCTCCTATCGATGATAAACCTCGGCCCTCGCGCCCACGTCCTGCTGAAGCTTGGCCATCTGCTCCTTCCAAACGGGGACGCGGCGAATGGAGAACTCGCGCACCGGCCCCTCCTCCATGTGAGCGCCTGTCCAGACTGGGCAATGGCTTTCGTGCAGTACTTTCGCCGTCACTGAGCCCAGCCGCAAGCGGTAGAAAAATCCCTTCGCCATGCGTCGACATCACAATCAGGTCAACGTTTTGGTCGCGAGCCGTCTTCACGATTTCGTGGGGTCGCCTCTGAGTAGCAAGCTTGTCACTGCAATCCCGTCCAACTCCGGCCTTAGCGCCTGATCCAGATCTTCCTGCGCCCGCTGGACGATCTGCGCGTGCAAAGCCTGCGCGGTGATCTCGTGCCCGCGCTCCAGGATCCCGGCGGGGTAGCTGAACCGTGTCACCACGTGCAGCAGGATCACCTCCGCATGAAGGCGGCGCGCCAACCGCGCGGCTTGGTGCACAACGTGCCGGGAAGTATCCGCGAGCACAACGAGAACAAGAATTCTATTAAGGCTCAGCATGCCGGCGCGTCACTTGGGCGTCCGTGTCTGCTGTACTATAAGGCAACCAAGCCAAAGCGGCGTCAGGAACCAGTCAGAATCCCATAAACTTAAACTCGTAGGCCCTCTCAGGCGGGCCAGAGAGAGGAGGCCGTGGCCGGCAGGTGCGACCACCGTTCAGGAAAAGCTATGGTTGCATTCGATGCGGCGCGTCGAGCTATTCATTATCCGTCCGATCGGCGTTTTCGGGTCTGGATCAAACCCTCTTTCATCGCTGTTGCTGCCTGTTTGATGTTGCTGCCGTTGCTAGTGGCTTGGGGACAAGCCGCTTTCCTCGGATTGCCGCACATGCCGTCCATACCTCAATTTGATCAATTATCGCCGTTCGGGCCGCACGGCTTTCCATTGTGGGTGCGCTACTGTCATTTCTTTAACTTTCTCTTCTTGATGATGCTGATCCGCAGTGGTCTTTCTATTCTTTTCGATCATCCGCGGCTATATTTCAATGATGGTTGCACGCCCGGAACCGAGTGGGTCCGATTCACGCCATTAAAGGTTCCAACCGACCGCGTGTGGACGGCAAAGGACGATGCACGTTACATTTCGCCAGTGTTCGGATTACCGGGCTATCGCCATACCGTGGGAGTGGCGCGCTCCTGGCACTTCATCGACGTCTACGGATTTATAGTGACCGGCGTCATTTTTATCACGTTGCTTTTGGCAACGGAACAATGGAGAAGGCTTGTCCCCACTTCTTCGGTGGTGCTGACGCAGGCCTGGAGCACATTCGTCGACTATGCAAATTTCCACTTTCCCCAAGAACCCAACGGGTTCTACGGATACAACGCGCTTCAGCAGCTTGTCTATTTCACTATGGTCTTCGTGTTCGGGCCCCTGTCCATTCTGACCGGGATCTCAATGTCCCCGGCGCTTGTGAATCGTTTCGCATGGTTCCCGCGGATGTTTGGTGGAAGGCAGGCGTCCCGGTCCATTCACTTCCTCCTGATGACGGGTTACCTGGCGTTCATCGTTGCTCATGTCACGCTCGTAGCATTAACTGGCTTTGCACGAAATATGAATCATATCGTCCTGGGGACCGACGATCAAAGCCGTCTCGGGATGATCCTCGGCTTTATCGGCATTGCCGTGGTTATAACTTCCTGGATAGCGGCACACTATGTTTCATGGAACTTCCCCCGCATGCTCCAACACATCCAAAAGGCGTTGTCACAACCCTTACGCCTAGCCACGCTGAACCGTCTTGCACCGAGCCAACGATATACAAAGGACCAGATCTCGCCTTACTTTTGGCCGAACGGCAAGATGCCGGAACGCGAGGATTGGAAACACCTGGCCGCCACTGGCTTCCATGACTATAAGTTGAAGATCGGCGGTCTGGTCGAGAAATCACTAGAGCTTTCTATCTCGGAACTGGAAGGCCTCGGGAAAGCCGAATTCATTACGATGCACCATTGCATCCAGGGTTGGTCGGGTATAGCGCGGTGGACCGGAGTTCCCATGAAAAACCTCATCGACCTGGTCAGACCGAAGCCGTCCGCAAAAGCAGTTGTCTTCTTTTCCTTTGGTGGCTCTCTTTATGGAGGAGGGTACTACGATACGCAGAGCCTGGAGAACGTTCTGAAGCCGGAATGTCTGCTTGCTTTGGAAATGAACGGAGCCCCGCTTCCAGCTGTATATGGTGCCCCACTGCGGCTAAGGGTAGAAAATCAACTGGGCTATAAAATGGTCAAGTGGATCGAACGGATCGAATTTGTCGAATCCGAAAAACAGCTGGGCAAGGGGGAGGGCGGCACGAACGAAGACGATGAATATTTCGATTTGCTGCCGAACATCTGATGCGGCCCAATTACGCCCATTCGATGACTTCCTTGATTGCATTGGGCTGATGCTTATCTTTTAGCCCGGCAAACTGAACCGGCGAATAGCGATTTGTGATCAGACCTTGAATCTGAACGCCCCAACGCAGGTGGGCCTGGGCCAGATCGTCGGCCGCCATTTGAAAATGCCCGCGCGCGGCATTCACGCTGCCCAGCAGGACCTGATTATCCAGCACCAGCTGCCGGATCAACTCAGCTCCGGGGATTTGGAGCGGCCGGTCGCCGCCCGGGATTCCTGTGAGCACATATATCCCGTTCAGAGCCAGCGCGTCGAGCAGATTGAACTCCAGCGGCGCGATTCCTGTAGCGTCGAGTATAAAATCCATGCCGCCGATCTTCTTCTCTACCTGGTCCGCGGGCACTTGTCGGCCGTCAATATAGCGCCCGCCGATACCGCTCAACCATTTCGGGCGCGCGGTGTTTTGATCCACCACGTCCAGGCCATAAACTTCACCGCCGCGCAAGACCAGGACCATGGCCGCCAGCAGGCCCACCGGCCCCAATCCCGCCACCAGGCAGTGCCGCCCGTGCAGCCAGTCGGGAACCGTAGCTGCGTCTGGACAGCGAACAGTCTGCACACGCAGGGCCTCGTCGATCGCTTTTTCGACCACAGAGAGTGGCTCCATTAAGACGCCGACTGGCTCCAGTTCGGCGGGCACCTGCACGATATATTGTTCGTGATCGACGACGAATTCCGTTTGGTATCCGTCCAGTCCGCGGATGCCTCTCTCGCGATACTTGCCGGTCTGACACATATCGGCGCGGTTCATGTTGCAGTTGGCGCATTCGCCGCAGCCCCGCCGTACGGTGAACACGGCGTAGTCGCCGGGCTTCACGCGAGTAACGGACGACCCTACGCCGACGACCTGGCCGAACATTTCATGCCCAATGACCAATTCCTTCTGACCGTCGGGAGCATCGGCGCGGCCTCCCGACACCTCTTCCCGATCGGTGCCGCAGATACCCACCCGAATAACCCGGATTTTGATTTCGTCCTGCGCGGTGATCGACGGCTCAGGCCTTTCCACAAGGCGCGAGCCGGCCGTTCCCGGCACGATAGCAATCGCTTTCATACTCCCAGCCTTTCGAGTAAATGGTCGCCAACCCGCAGCGCGTTCGCCATGATGGTCAGGCTGGGGTTCACAGCCGCAATCGATACGAAAAAGCTAGCATCGACTACGTAAAGATTGTCCAAGTCGTGCGCTTTGCAGTTAACATCCAGCGCCGATGTTTTCGGATCGCGGCCGAACCGTATGGTGCCAGCCTGGTGAGCTGTGCCTCCGATCGGAATGTCCTTGCCCAGGTAAAGCGAACGGTGCATCAAGTGATCGTGTAGCCCGATGTCGCCAAGCATTCCTTCCAGCTTTGCGGTCAGGCGCTCGTGACCTTCCAGGTTGGTCTCCTGGATGTTCAGCACAAGTTGTCCCGCTCGGTTGATCGTCACGCGGTTGTCAGGATGGGGCAAATCTTCCGATTGGAGCCAGAAGTCAATGGAGTGCTCCGCCAAATAATCGAGCGCAAACTCGGGCTTCCAAACCGCCCACCCGGGCGCCTCGCCCTTGAGCATTTCTCCATCGGACTTGCCGAGCATCTGGATCTCACCCAACGGATATTCCCAATCGTCGGAGCGAAAATAGAAATCGTTCAATGCGAGAGTTTTTTGAAACACGGTGGGATTGGGATTCTTCGAAATCGCCATAAAGGCCGAGCAGTTGTGACGCATATAGTGACGTCCCACCACGTCGGAGCTATTGGCGAGCCCGCGGGGATGTTTGTCGTTCGCGGACCGCAAAAGCAGAGCTGCGGAGTTGACCGCCCCGCAGGAAACCACGATGATATCCGCTGAGTATTCCTCCAGGACGCCCTGGCGCGTAACGATGACTCGGGTAACCACGCGTCCCGATGCGTCCGTTTCGAGCCGCTCCACGTAAGTTCTCGTCAGGAGTTCGACATTGGAATGCGCGAGGGCCGGATCCACGCCGATCACTTGAGAATCCGCTTTTCCATTAACCAGGCATGGAAAGCCATCAAACGCGGCGCAGCGTACGCATGCACTGGTGTGCAGAGCCTTTCCGTCCGCTTCGTCTAACAAAATGCCGAGCGGCAAAGGGAACGGGTGGTAGCCAAGGCGCTCGAAATCGTTGCACAACTCTTGAATTCGCGGTGCATGGCTCACTGGCGGATAACGATAGGGCGCGCTAGCCGGGCCTTCAGTGGGGTCAATGCCATGCTGCCCATGGACATGATAAAGATGCTCGGCCTTGGTGTAATACGGCTCAAAGTCCGCGTAACTCAGTGGCCAGGCTGGTGAGAGGCCACCGTGGTGCCCCACCTCATCGAAGTCTCGCTCGCGAAACCGCAATAACGCCGCGCCATAAACCTTGGTGTTGCCGCCGACGTAGTATTGGATGCCCGGATAAAACGGCTTGCCGTCCTTGTCATACCAGGTTTCTTTGGCCCTGTACTTGGATTCGACAAACACAGCCTTCGCATCCCAGTTGTCTTTCTCCCGTGGCAAATAGCCGCCACGTTCGAGAAGCAGGATCCGCTTTCCCGAAGGCGCCAAGTGGTAAGCCAGCGTTCCTCCGCCGGCTCCGGTCCCGATGATGATGATGTCGTAACGATTGTTTTCAGCCATGTGCTCCTACCCCACCATGTGCTCCTACCCAAAGACCGGCGCTAGCGAAATGGAAACCAAACCTAGAACGAAAAGCCCGAACATCAGCGCGAGTAGGCGCTTCACCTGAGTGTTGGCGCCGCGAAATTCTTTCCACACGAAAACACCCCACACCGCGGAAATCATCGTGTTTCCCTCGCTCAACGAAAATGAAGTTGCGGGCCCAACCATGGGCGTATAGGCGGCGACGAAGCTGCAGATGGTCCCGGTCCCCCAAATGAGACCGCCCAAAACTCCCCAGGCATGAACTGCCCGGCCGCCTTTGAAATAGTCCCCAAGCGAAAGCGGCGATCCGATTACGGGGCGTCGCATAAACGCATAATTGAACGGGAAGTTGGACACCAGCGCCCCGAGCGCGAATACGAAGTAAACAGTGTACGGTCCGAGATGGTTTTGCCCGGTCAAGGCTTTTGCTACGAAGGGATAGAAGAGTCCGATAACCACGCCACACAGTAGACTCAGCACGATTCCTTTCGTTCCAGCCTTCGTGCTTTTCGATAGGCCGCGATAGGCCATGGCATTCGACGCGATCGCGGCCGAGATGAGTAGAATCCCGCCAAAGAGAAGCAACCGATTGCCCACCGGCGCGATGACATAGTTGAGAACCGCGCCAATGACCAGCGCCAGGCCGGCGCCCAATGGAAAAGCCACCGCCATGCCTGCAACGGAAATGGCGGCCACCAAAAGCAAGTTCCCGAGATTGAAAATTATTCCGCCGGCGAACGCCTCCGCCAGGGAACGAGTGCTTGCGCTATCGAGATTGTGAAAGAAGCTTGCTGCGGCAGCCGGATTCGTCCGGCCGAGGGTGAGCCCGAACAGCAGGGCGCACACCACAATCCCCCACATGTAGTCCCAATAATAGAGCTCGAATCGCCGTGTTCTATCGATCTTCTCGGTGTTGGCCCAACTGCCCCAACACAGCATGCTGACTAACATCATCAACAGTGCAACCGGATAGCTGTGCGGCGTGTACATCGATCAGGCCACTGACACGGCGAAATCGCGCCCTTCCCAATGCTTGCTTGCGGTCCAGAAGAAAGTAAAACGGATGGGCGCGCGCTGCGGCTCGGAAATCGGGATGTCCACAGAGTCCACTCCCAGCGTGGTGCCGGAAGAGGGAGTGTCCTTCACGGTCCGCCAGTCATCGTCCGACCAGCGCAGCCGGAAAGGAGCATGCGCTTGAATGCGCAGCACATAACCGTGCTTCACGCTTCGCGCCTGCCGGGTAAACTTCCAGACTTCGAACAATTGATGGTTGTTCCGCTCGCCTAGATACCTTTTCGCAACCTCGGCAATCAGATCGCACATTTTCCCATCGCGGACGGAGCGAAGCAGCTTGATGTATTCGGCGTGCGCCCACATTAACGGCATGGCCGAGCCGGTTGGGCGCCCTCGATACATGTAGACCTGGGGCTGATCGGGACCATCCCACGATTGCTCGGGCAAAAGACCGGTGCTTGAGGCTAAGCCCTCCATAGCCCGAACGAATGGCTTCGCGTCGTGTCCCGCCGCGAGTTCGTAGTGACCTCGTTCGCCGGTGAGCAGCGGCCACGCACGTCCTCGTCCCCAGCCTACAAAAGGACCACCATCTTCACGCTGTCCGTATCCATCGTGGTTGTAACGGCGCCAGCAAGGTCCGAAGGGAGTATCAACTTTCAGCACGGCGTCTACGACCTTCAGCGAATCCACAATGACGGGATCGTCGGGTTTGCGGATTCCGTGTCGCACCAGCTCCAGAAAACCCGCATCCACAACTTCCTTGGCGGGAAATGCGTTCCGCACGCCGGGCTGAAGGTTCGCAATGGTGATGGTTCCTTGATTCGGGTTTTCGTCTGGATTCGGATTATCGGGCTGCTCCGGAAGAATGCGCATGTAGTGCCGGGTCACGCCTGGGAGCAAAGTGCCTTCGGTTGTGACAGTCCAGCTCTCGACATGGCATTCCAGGAAATCGGCGTACTCTTCCAGGTATTTCGCGGGCGCCTCATCGCCTCTTTCACGAGCAAAGCATGAGGCGCAGATCAATGCCGCTATGTTGGACGCCAGCGTGGAAGGCGAATAACCGCTGACCTCCTCCCAGCGCTCCTGCGGAGTAACAGGACCATGCCGGACCAGATAAGCAGCGGCCCGCATGACCATGGGGTACGGATCGAAGTCTTGCAGGGCGTTCTCACATTTGAGCCGCCAGGCGAGCAGAATGGGAAAGGCAACTTCATCGAGTTGGATTCCCTTCCAGTAGGGCTCACCGTCAATCCAGAAGTTTTGGGAGAAACCCCCGCTCTCATGCTGCGAGACATCCAGATAGATCAGCGCTCTGATGGGCGTCGCGCGATCCCCGGCGGCCAGCATGGCATTTGCACTGTTTACCATGTCTCGCGTCCATACCAAATGGTAACCACCTTGGTCTTCATCACCGACGGCTTCTCCCCATGGAATGGCGAGCGAGGCGATGAACGCACCAGGATACGATTTGTCTTCGTGAGCGCGGAGCAAATTGCAGCTCGCGCGAAACAAGTTACCTCCGTCGCCCGAGGCCTTGTCCAGCGGCAGGATGCCGGCGCCCGATCGCTCCCATTGTTCCGCATACCGCTTGTAATGCTCCGCGAAAGGAGTACTCAGCGATTGAAAGAGGGTTGAAATGGCGTGGTGCTGGCTATTACCGAAAGCCAGTCCTAAGGTGAATTCGCGAGTGCCGGTTAAGTCCAATTCGCCGGTGAGCGCAATATTGCCGTCGGGAGCCTGATCGAACGCCCAGTCCATTTGAAAGTTGCCATGCAGGTCCGTCCAGCCGTCGCTTCGCCCGACGTAGCCGCATGAGACACGCGCAAAAGGGACGGTGGCCGCCATCGCCAGCCATGTCCCCTTGCGTTCGGCGATCAGGACCGTTCGACCCGCCACTCGCACCACGGAGCCATTGTTGCCCCAGCCAGCTACCTCGATATGAGGTGCGCAAAGAACGTAAAGGCGCAGCTTCGAAATAAACGATTCGTCACCGGTCAGCTTGGTGTGTTGAAGAACGCAGGCCAAGTGCGGGTCGGCGATGATCTCTTTGACAATGGCATATTGCCCGGCTGGTTCCGAATTCGTACAGCGGTATCCCAAGCCATGGTCGGAGAGATGCTCCAGTTTCGACTGAAGATTTCGTTTCTCATCGTGGAAAAAACTGGTGCCATCGGTGATGAGATATTGGAGGTCGCGGATCTGTGGCCTGTCTACCGTCGGATAATAGACTTCGGTGATGATTCCGTTCCAAAAAGTAAACCAGACCCGGCTGGAAGCTGCATAGGCGGTGCCCACGCCGTCTTTTGCTCCGTGCGTCCATCGAGGTGCTGTGCCCGGCCATCCAAAGGCCTTATTGTGGTTGGGTTCGTGAACGAGTTTCATTTTTTATTGTAGTTTCGCCTCCCGACACCCAACGCCACGCAGTCTGGCGCGCACAACGAAGGCACGGACGAGCTTTCCTGGGGACGGGCACCCGCGCCTCTGAGCTAGCTGGTTGAACCGGTCCTAGTTCGACGAGGTTGCCTTTTGCTCTTTAACCTGAAGTTCGTTCACCACCTGCAGCACGTTGGGAACGGCAGCCACGATGGCTTGCGCCTGGGTACGCTTGGATTGAGAGTCCACCTCACCGGTCATTGTGACCACTTGATTCTTAACAGCGTAGTTTATGTTCTTGTGAAGGCCGCCCTGGATGAGCGCCGCGTCCAGGTTCCCCTCGATACCCTTGTCCAGGTCCGAGTCGATCTTGGTGGCATCATGCTCGGTTCCCGGCGGAACTACTTCAATCTGATTCGATACAACTTGCGCGCCAGCCATGGATGTTGCGATGGACTGGGCTTGTGACTTTTCGGCGTCTGCCGCCACGTGTCCGCCCAACGTTACGACACCCTTGTCGTGATCGTCGGTTACCGAGACAGCTTTGAGCCCGGCCTGATCCAGCGATGTGCGGACGCTGCCCGAAACATCGGCAGCCTTGGTGGACTTCATTGAGCAGCCTGCCAAAGTCCCGATGGCAGCCACCGCCAGCAAGGGCAAGCACGATTTGAATGTTTTCATATTTCTCCTCTGATCCGACATCATTTAGAGACGACATCGCGGTCAATGCCCATCAGGGCACGAGAACAACCAAACCTGGATTCCAACCCTGCTACCCGTCCAATACCCAGGGTCCATCAGTCTTGCGACCACATGAGGTCATCCGACCAGGTTTGGTCAAGGCGGCCAGGATTGCAGGCGCGCATCACCTTGTAGCGCCTTCGGCCAATGGACTGGGCCTCCACCTGCAGAATCCAACACGAAGGGACTAGATCATGGCAGAAAAAAAGACAGCAGTTTTTGGCATCTACCAAAACGAAAAGCAAACGGAACGCGCCGTCGAAGACCTGTTGGCGGCCGGGTTCTCGAATGACGATATCTCGGTATTGCTCCCGCACAACGAGGGCACCAGGGATTTTGCGCACGACAAAGGTACAAAAGCGCCAGAAGGAACGGCCGCAGGAGTCACAACCGGCGGAGTGATCGGGGGAACTCTTGGATTGCTGGCTGGGATTGGCGTTCTTGCAATTCCCGGAATCGGTCCGTTTATCGCAGCCGGCCCGATCATGGCCGCCCTGGCGGGCCTCGGAGTCGGGGGCGCTGTCGGGGGTATTATCGGTGCGCTGGTTGGGATGGGAATCCCTGAGTACGAAGCGAAGCGATACGAAGGGCACATCAAAGCGGGCGGGGTTCTGCTTTCGGTTCACTGCGACACATCCGAGAAGGTTGCTCGCGCCAAAGACCTGTTGAAGCACACGGGCGCCCAGGATATTGCATCGTCTGGCGAAGCAAGCGCGGACATTCCAGAGGCCGCGGTCGCGGCGAAACGGTGAAAACCATGCACGAAGCACACCGCAAGGCCGCCGAGCAGCATGAACTTGCGGCACGCGCGCATCGTACTGCCGCCGAACACAATGAAAAAGGCGACAACGAAGGGGGGAAATGGCACGCCGAAAGAGCACTCGAGTACTCGGACCAGGCCTATAAACTCGCAAAGGAAGCGCACACGAAATCCGCGCAGATCGTGAGTATCTGATATGTCCACTCGCTATAACAACGGATCGCATTACGAGAACCACCAAGAAGCCGCTGAATTACACGACGGCGCAGCGCACGCCCATCGTGCCGGCGAGCAGCACGGAAAACAGGATCACATCACGGGACATGAGTATTCGCGGCAAGCCCTGGAGCACTCCCCGGAGGCTCACCAGAACTACCAGGCGCCAGTTACGACAGTCGGACATGGCATTGCCACATTCGGACATGCCGAGATCGAAGCCCTGGCCTATGAACACTGGCAAGCCAGAGGCTGTCCACACGGATCGGCGCAAGAAGACTGGTTCCATGCCGCGGAAGATTTGCGATCGCGCGCGGCCACGCGCTGATCCTGCCGCCCGCCCGCAGGATTGGGTGCCTGATTGCATGGTTAAGAGATGTAAGTCGCTAAAACAGGAGAAAACTATGAAACCGAGCACGACGGATCAAATCCAGGGCAAGCTTCATGAATTGAAAGGCGAGACGAAAGAGCAAGCAGGAAAGCTCACGAACAATCCCCGCCTGACAGCCGAAGGCCAAACCGAAAAACTCGCGGGCAAAATCCAAAAGAAAATCGGTCAGTTTGAAAAAGTCTTGGAGAAGTAAACGAATGAGTGTGCACTTTTCGCCCACCGGCGGTGAGCTGTATTGGTCGTTCTACTCGTGGCCCCAAGACGAAAGACGAAAAGGAATGAATATTATGAAAAAGAATCTACAACACTATGTTTGGGCTCTGGCGATTGCCGGATCCATGACGACCGCCGCTTTCGCGGCGGACAAAGAAATCAAGGTCGACGACAGGCTGGACGCTTCGGCCGACGCGCTGACCGATATGATGCGAGCTTCCGACAACGGAATCCCCCAAGACCTGATCGATAAAGCCCATTGCGTGGTTGTGCTGCCTGGTATGAAGAAAGCTGGATTCATCTTCGGCGCCGAGTACGGCCGCGGGTTCGCGGTCTGTCGCCGGCACGATGGCGTGGGCTGGAGCGCTCCGGCGGCGATGCGCTCGGAAGGTGGCAGTTTCGGCTTTCAGATTGGCGCTTCGGACACCGATGTCGTATTGCTCGTGATGAACGACGGTGGAATGAAGCACCTGTTATCCGATAAGTTCTCGCTGGGCGGGGATGCATCGGTGGCGGCAGGCCCGATTGGCCGCGACGCCAGCGCACGGACGGACGCGGAACTGCAGGCGGAAATGCTGTCGTATTCCCGTTCGCATGGAATTTTCGCAGGCATCTCGCTGACCGGCGCCACGCTTCGGCCGGATGAGGAAACCAACCGGGAACTCTACGGCCACGACACAACCAATCATGAAATTCTGACCGGTGACTTCAAGACTCCGGAAGCCGCGAGAAAGTTTGAACACTCGCTGGATCGGGATTCGGCCGAACGCAACTAGCAGACGCAATCTCCGCGCAGCAGGTGACCCTATATGGTTAGACGACCGTATCCGGTCACCGACAGCGCGATTGGGGCATTAGGAGTTTATTGTGACGAACGGCATCATCGCTTCCTTCATCCTCTTCGCCTCGGCGTGCTGGCCGTCGCTCTCGTTCGGCCAGCAACCTTCCTTCGAAGATTTGACTGAAGCCGAGAGCGTCACTCCTCAACCGGCTCCTCAACCACTTCCACTGGAGAGCAAACGTATTTTTGGAATCATTCCGAACAACCGTACCTGGCCCAGTCTTACAGACTACAAACCTCTCTCGCCCAAGCAAAAGTTCGAGATTGCCCGTCAAGACTCGTTCGATCGCGGTACGGTGATCCTTGCTGCGGCGTTCGCGGGTGACGCTCAGCTCACCAACGCCAATCGCTCGTTCGGGCAAGGCACCCTGGGATATACCCGTTATTTTGGCGCATCCTACGCAGACTTCCTCATTGGGAACTACATGTCCGAGGCTATTTTCCCAACTCTCCTCCATCAGGATCCGCGCTATTTTCGACGTGGCATTGGGAGCGGATGGTCTCGGATGGGTTACGCGATGGGTCAAATCTTCTGGACCCACACCGACTCGGACCGGACTCAGTTCAATTACTCGGAGATCGTTGGCAATTCCACCGCGGTCGCGATTTCAAACGCTTATTACCAGGACAACCGGAGCGCCGCCAATTCGGCTGGCAAGCTCGGCATGCAAATCGGCGTCGACATGGCGTCGAACGTCTTGAAGGAATTCTGGCCCGATGTAAGCCGGAAGTTCTCCCGGAAGAATCGTCAATAGTCCTTGCGCGCGATCCCGAGCTTTCGCATCATGGCATTCAACGTAGTGCGCGGCACTCCCAGGCGGTTAGCCGCGGCGCTGATCACGCTATTGGACTCCCGGAGAACGCGGATGATGTATTCACGTTCCATTTCCGCGAGTGTGCCACCGGCGCCTTCCACAGCTTCGGCCCTTAGTTCCGCAAGTGGAGCGCGGAGCACGGGCCCCTGAGAAAGAATGACCGATCTCTCAATGAAATTCTCGAGTTCGCGCACATTCCCCGGCCAGGCCCAACTCACCAGGGCTTGCATTGCTTCCGATGGGACCTTGTCAATGCGCTTGTTCATTTTGTCCGCGTATTTTTTGGTGAAGTGCCGGACAAGTATCGGTATGTCCGCGGGATGGTCGCGCAAACGCGGCGTCGTGATCGGGAAAACTTTCAGACGATAATATAAGTCGCTACGGAAGAGTTTATCGCCCATCATCTGCGTCAAATTGCGGTTGGTCGCAGCCACCAGGCGGACGTCAATGGGAATGGTCCGGGTGCCGCCCAACCTTTCAAACGACTTCTCCTGGAGAGCCCGGAGCAATTTCGGTTGCAGGTCCAATGGGATGTCACCCACCTCATCCAGAAACAGAGTTCCCTGGTGCGCGCGCTCAAACCGGCCGATCTTTTGCGCCAGGGCGCCGGTGAAGGCTCCTCTCTCGTAGCCGAACAGCTCGCTTTCGAGAAGCCCGGTCGGAATGGCGGCACAGTTCAACGTGATGAAAGGAAGGTTTTTGCGAGGACTCAATCTGTGAATGGCGCGTGCTACCAACTCCTTGCCGGTGCCTGTTTCCCCCAGGATTAACACGTTCGCATCGGTAGGAGCAACCACTTCAACCTGCCGCTGAATCCGTAGCAGCGCCGCGCTGGTGCCTACGATCTCCTCGAACGCATCTTTGACTTCGACATCTTCATCCTCGACGTTCTCCAGGCGGTCGCGCTCCCGGAGGTCCTGCACAAATGTAATCCAGCGGAAGGGAGAGAGCTTCAACACTGCGGTATTGACCAGAACCGCAACTCGAGTCCCATCCTTGCGAAGCAACTCTTTTTCGTAGGGCGTGCAGGCTCCGAACCGCAAGCCTTCTTCATGCGCCTGCTCGTCCAGCGCAGAGTATTCCGGGGGCGTGAGGTCCAACCAACTCAGCCGGCCAGCCTGCAAATCTTCGTGGCTGTAGCCGACTAGATCGAGGAACGCATCATTCACCTCGGGAATACGCTCAAACTCACCGGAAACCACGCCCGCGATGGCCGATCTGGCCGCCGGGATGGGCCGCATTCGCGAGCGGCTGCGGCGCAACTGCTCGTCCTGCTCGTGACGCTTGCTAAAGTCACGCACCACTCTCGCGAAGCCCTGCAACTCCCCATGGTCGTCCCTCAGTGCCATCGTGATGACATTGGCCCAGAATCGCGCCCCATCTTTTTTCGCATGCCAGGCTTCGTTTCCAAAATGGCCCTCGGCAGCGGCCCTCTTCAATTCCTCCCTCAGCTGGAAACTGAGAGTATCTTCGCTGGGATAGAGAAAAGTTAAATCCTTGCCAAGGACCTCATCTTCGCTGTAGCCGTAGATGCGCGCTGCTCCCGAATACCAGGCAGCCACACGGCCGTCCGCGTCCAGCAGGAAAAGCGCATAGTCCCGGACCCAGGGCGGACTGGAGCCTTTTTCGGCCTGGCCGGTTTCCGCGCGTGCAGTCTTGTCGCGCAGCACGAAGACGTGGCGTACGGGCAACACGTTCCCTTTGGCCATGTACTCAACGTCCCGGACGTTTCCATCGGGACTCACTAGCTGGAGCGTCCCCTCCTGCTCGCCGCGGTCCAGAAAGGTGCGCCAAAGCTGCGAAATCTTGGGCTTGAAGCTGGGCGCCGCAAAATCATCCATCCGGCAGCCAATTAGTTTATTCCGCGGAAGTCCCAGCAGCTTGCCGGCGCCCGCGCTGGCATCCCGGTACTTGCGATCGTTGTCTGTGATGAGGATGGGTGCCGCCGGGTGGTAGACGATCGCGCGGAACAGCAGCTCGAGTTCTCTCGGACCGTTCTCCTCGAGCCAACGGCTGGCTTGTGAGTGGGAGGCTTTCCCCAACAGGCCCTCCTTCGGATCCAATGTGGCGTCAATCGTGAAGGACGACATTCAATAGCGAGCTGTGAACTTCCAGTTTTCCGTTGTACTCGATGAAGCCCAGTTTGCGGAATTTGTTCATAAAATAGCTGATTCGGGAGCGGGTGGTGCCAACAATCTCCGCCAGCGTTTCCTGGCTGATCTTGGGTATTACCGGTTCTGGTGTGCCTTCTTTCCCGAAGTTGGCGAGCAGCAGCAGAACGCGGGCCAGGCGCTTCTCGCTGGAGTTGAACAGCTGGTCCACCAGGTCCTCCTCAATCCGAATGTTGCGTGTTAGCAAGTGGTGGAGGAACAGTTCGGAAAATGCCGGATCCTTGTGCAAGGCGCGGACAACGCCTGCCTTCTCCAGCCGGATGATCGAGCACTCGGACATGGTAGTGGCGGTGGCCATCCGCAGTAACTGGCCAGCCATGCATCCTTCTCCAAAAAAGGCGCCGGGCCCCAAAATGGCAATCGCCGCTTCTTTGCCCTCTTTGGATACAACTGTGAGCTTGATCCTGCCCTGCTGGACATAATAGATGGCCCCGGCCGGATCGCCCTGTGTGAAAACCTTCTGATTCTTCTTATAGTCGGCGGGCGTCTTCGATTTGCCGATCTTCGCTAGAAGGCTCTTCGGATCGAACGACGCTTTCAGTTTCGGAGGCATATTGACATTCGGCGCGCCACGAGATTCTGCCCCGAGCGCATCTTTGTACGTATGCGCCCGCTCTGCCATTTTGATCTGTGATACCACGCTGAATCCAGTGCTATAAGACCAGTCTGCGGCTACCGACGCTGCGGGAGTATCAGGGATACTGCCAAAAGTCCGAGGGGTTTTGTAGGGAAAACCCTGACAAGGACGCAACAGTGACCTAATTGTGAGGTGGGGACAATAGACCAAAATGCGCTATCGAGCCGGACGACCCTCTTCCGCCTCGAGCGTTTCCGGTGTCAACAGCCCCATTTGTACAGCAAAACGAACCACATCGCTGCGCGTCCGAAGGCCGAGTTTCTGAGCCAGACGCGAACGATAAGTCTCGACAGTCTTCACGCCTACCAGAATCCGTTTGGCGATTTGCTGACTGCTGTAACCCTGCGCCACCAGTTTGAGCACCTCCAGCTCACGCTCGCTGAGGATGTTTATCGGCCGTTTGGGAAGCGCCTTTGCGCCTCTTTTCGCAAGCACGTCCTGGACAAGAATGTTGGCCAGACTGGGGTCCACGAAGGTCCCTTTTCTATACACCGCGCGTATGGCTGTGAGCAGCTCCGCATCCACGCTCCTTTTCAACACGTAACCCGAGGCGCCGGCAGAGAGCGCTGAACGTAAGTATGCGGGGTCATCGTGCATCGTCAGCACCAGCACGCGGGTTTTCGGGCAATCCCGCAAGATCTGCTGAAGCGCCCGCATCCCTCCCGTCCCAGGCATGGTCAGGTCCATTAATGCCACATCCGGTTTTGCATCGCGCGCCGCTTGAATGGCCTGCTCTCCATCGGGAGCTTCCGAGACAACTTCCATATCAGCCTGGGCGTTGACCAGCAGTCGCAGCCCCGAGCGCAGAATCGCGTGATCGTCCGCGATCATGACTCTGATCTTGGATGTTCGCGCGGGCACTCAGGTGGTCCTTCGCCGTGCGATAGGCCGATTGTCCGGCTGGTCAGCGAGTGGGATTTCGAGCCGAATCCGGGTCCCCTTGCCCTTCGACGTGAAACTGATGGTTCCGCCCAACATGCCGGCTCTTTGACGCATGCCCTGAATCCCCAAGCGGTTCGAGGAGACGGAGGACAGAACTTTGGTGTTAAAACCGCGTCCGTTGTCGGTCACGGCTACCTTCAAGGCCGTGGCCGAACACTCGAATACAATGCTGACCGCCTTGGCCTCCGCATGTTTTGCCACGTTGGTCAGGGCTTCCTGGAGAATGCGGTACAACTTGAGCTGGACTGCAGGCTGCAAGTTGCAGGAGTCCAATCCATCCAGCGTGAGATCTACAGGTATTTTGTGCGTTTTTGAATACTCGGTAACGTAGCGGCTCAGTGCAACGCCCAACCCATGGTCGTAGAGAACTCCGGGATGAAGACCGCGGGCCAGCCGTCCGATCTCGTCGATCGCTTGCGCGGTGATTTCCCTAAGCCGATGTCCCTGTGCCTTGGCAGACGCCATGTTCCGGGAGTCTTCCAGTGTACGCAGCCCTACCAAGAGCGACGTCAGCAACTGACCAGCTTCGTCATGCAATTCGCGCGCAATCCGCTGCCGTTCCTCCTCTTGAGCTGAGAACGCGCGCTCCAGCAGAAGCCGGTGCATGGTTTCGGTCTGTCTGATTTCTTCAGCCTGTTTGCGTTTTTGCTCGCTAAGATCCGTGACAACCATGCCCAGGGCGTGGCCCTCGTATCCCCGAAACCTGTTCAAAGACAGATACACCGGCACCACGCTCCCGTCGCCCAGGCGCAGATTGAATTCGCCTTTCGCAACACCTTTCTGAGCCTTTGCCAGGAATGTTCCAAATCGGTCCCGTTCTTTTCCCGCAACCAGTGAATGAACCGCCATCCCGACTATTTTTCCCGGTGGTTTGCGAATCATTTCCGCGAACTTGCGGTTCGAATACAGCACGGCGCCGTCGCTCGATAGAGCCGCCGCGCCTTCGCTCATAGCCTCTACCAGCATCCGATACGCGGGTTCTCCCCCTTTCAGTTTTACCAGTTGCTCACCCCGCCGGCCCGAAACCATCAATGCATCCACTTCGCCGGACTGTATGGCGGCCAGAGTTTCCTCCGCTGCTTTCAGCCGGTCGCGAAGTTTTTCCTCGGCATCGGCCCGGATCGACGGTGCGGGTTTCCTTGGAGAGCGTTTGCGTGTTCTTAGCGCTCGCTTGTTGGACACTTGCTACCTCAGCCTTTTAGCTCAGCACGCGGCAGGAGATCCAACCCCACCAGCGTTCGCTCAGTCTTGGAGAGGTTCCCAACGATTTTTTTGACCGGGGGCGGCAGCCTTCGCACCAGGGTTGGAATGGCGACGATCTGGTCACCCTTTGCCAGTTGCGGTTTCTTGAGCAAGTCGACGACTTCGATTCGGTACTTGCCTTTCAACTGATCCTCACAAATCTTCTTTAAATTGGCAATCGCTGCAATCGAATTGGGCGTCAGGCCCGCGATGTAGAGCCGCAATTCCCAGAACTCGGCGCGGGCGCCCTGGGTGGTGCGACGCTTCTTGGTTACGCTCTTCTTCATGTCCGTGTTCAGCCGGTTAGCCAACTGTCTCAGCCTGCGATGGTCGTGGCCATCCCATTAACCGCCATTGCGCCGCCCAACTCCACGCCTTTGTCACTCACTACCAGTTCCCGGCCTTCGCGCGAGTGAGCCATGCCGCGAGATTTCACAACACAAAGTCCGCGGGCCCGCTGTCCATTTTGTTCGCCGTCCCATAACACAATCCAGGTATCCATGAGAGAGGAGATCCCCTCCTCAGCTCTCTCCTCCCGTTTCCCTCCGAAGGTGAGATTCGTGAACATGGATGTGATCTGTTGAACCTTGAGAAAATCGACCAGACGGGTGAGCATCGATTTGACGCCATAAATGCCTGAGACCGAAACGACGCTGGTGATGGGGTCGACGATGACGACTCTGGGCCTTTGTAGCTTCACCAGTTTTTGCATAGTGGCTAAGTGGCCTTCCAGGCCCGTGCTGGTTGGGCGAACGGCGTGGAAATGTAACAGGCCCTTTTGTATCCACGGGTCGAAGTTGATGCCAACCGAGCGCATGTTGCGGGCGATCTGGTCGGGAGACTCTTCAAAGGAAAAATAGAGGCAGTTTTCCCCACGAGCGCAGGCGGCGCTCGCGAATTTCGCCGCGACGCTGGACTTCCCGGTGCCAGCCGTACCGGAAACCAGCACGCTGCTTCCACGGAAGAATCCCTTTCCTCCCAGGATCTCGTCCAGACCGGCGACTCCCGTTGAAACGCGGGCAGAGGGAGCTTTATGGGTCAGTGCCAGAGAGGTAATCGGCAGCACGGAGAGGCCATCGTCGTCGATCACGTACGGGTATTCATCGGTACCGTGAGCGCTGCCCCGGTACTTGACCACTCGCAACCGCCGGGTAGAGATCTGTTCGTTGACCCGATGGTCCAGCACGATTGCGCAATCGGCGATGTATTCTTCCAGTCCGTGCCGGGTTAACGTGCCGTTGGTTCCCCGCTCGGCGGTAACGATAGCGGTGAGGTGACGTTCATCCAGCCAGCGGAACAGCCGACGAAGCTCTGCCCGCAATACCCCTGCATCGGATAATCCCGCAAAAAGTGTCTCGATGCTGTCCAGTACAACACGCTTTGCTTTTATCGAGTCCACCGCGTGGCCCAGGCGGATGAACAGGCCATCGAGATTGTATTCTCCCGTTTCTTCAATCTCGTTTCGCTCAATCCGAACATGGTCCAGCAATAGCTTCTTGCGCTTCACCAGATCACCCAGATCCAGACCCAGGGATCGGACATTGGTGGCCAGCTTGTCGGTGGCTTCTTCGAATTCCATGCACACCCCAGGCTCGCCGTATTGTAGAGCGCCGTGCACCAGAAATTCCATCGCTAGTAAAGTTTTGCCACAACCTGCGCTGCCACACACCAGCGTCGTGCGGCCCTTCGGCAGCCCTCCGCCGGTGACTTCATCCAGTCCTTCGATTCCTGTCGGGGCTTTTGGCAGCGGCGTTCGCGACGTCTTCAATTTGGCGCGGGGCATGAAAGGCAGCTGAAACTCGGATCCTTTCGGTTTCGCTGTCAAAGTATTTTAACAGAACGCAATTTTGACGCGTGCCAGCCGTGCGCTTCCATACCGGACCCTGCGCCATTTGAGCAATTTTGAACAGTCTTGACTAGTCCAAGCATGCTTCAATTAGAGAACGGAGTGCCGTTGAGTGAAGGCCAGACGTTTTAACTCAATGGTCATCGGGTGTTACACCTTCCGCATAGCCGGGCTATCGAAGAGTAGCTTAATTGTTTGCCTCCGGGCCCGGCTTCCTTTCATCCGCCTGCTAACAGAGTGTGGATCGACAGCAGTACGGACTACGCCGGCTTGATCTGTCGTGCCGCGCGCGTCATTGAAGGCGCATTCCAGGCAAGCTCCATAGTCGGCTCTAAAACCAAGATGGATCGGGAAATCGGGCCTCTTTCGAAGACGTGGTAAATCCGGGTTCGAATCGGGAATCTCGTCGTTTTCGAGCTTGGTCACAGTGAACAGCTCGAAAGACGTCTTGTCCGTTACGCTCGTGTGGAAAATCCTGCGCTCCCGATTTCGACGCTGATTTTCAAAGCCCGAAGGAAAAGCATGTCAGTCGCATTCAGCATCAGCTGTCCCCCGAGGATCGAGTGATCTTCCGTGCTGGGGGAGTGTGCACCGGGAACCGGAATGTCTACGAGCGCAGTGTCGATTGCGATCTTAACGCCTTGCCCAGCGCGTTGGAGGGCCACAATCGCCGCTATTACGCGCGCGGATTTCCCGAACGCTTCATCCATGGCGTATCTCAGCTCCAACAGCATGTCCGACTTACTTTGGTCCATATCGTGCCCTTTGTTTACAGCGAAGCACTCCAGGGGCCCTTTGACGGCGGAGCGCGGGCAGGTCAGGAATTAAATAGCTTGAACAGGTTTGGTACAGACGATCCCCCATTCGGCGAGGACCATGGATTCTGGTTGTGGGCGGTCCGAGCGAAAACCATCCTGATGAGCACTCTTGAACAGACGCGGCGCGGGCAAAATGCGTAAATTGTTAGCACCGCTTAGAAATGGAGAGTATTCAGATGACAACGCCTGTAGCGTCTTCTATGGCATTTCTTCCGGGCCTGACGAGCTATGAAAGCGACGGCCCTGCCGAGCGAACGTACCGTACAACAGCATCGGTTGTGGCTGTTCATTTCGATGGAGCCGGAAAAGGCCGCATCGTTTTTCTGCCAGTCGGCGCGATGCTTCATGTTATCGGCCGATCGTCCTGCCTACCCAAAGGTTTCGAGGTTGTGTTCGAGCACCGTCGTTACAACGTCTTTGAAATCGACGCACGGGTGCGGTCCACTGCGATTCGTGAACCGATCCGAACCAAGTGCAGCGCTGTGGCGGCGTGAGCGATTAGGAGACCATCATGGGAACCTGTTACCGATGCGGCGCTCCGACACAAACGAGCAATCTAGAGCTTCCGCTATGCCTCGCGTGCTCGGACGCCTTAGATACGAAATCCAAGCCAATCCCGAATGACGTGCAACTAGGTCTTCCGCACGACTGAATACCAGGCTTTAAGGCTCTGGTCTCGCGCCAGGCAAAGTGATGCCGCCTTGGCTGCCAAGACAACCAAAGATTTCCGGGACATTCAGACAGTCCCGGACCTTGAGGAGTTGGGTTTATTAATTGGCTGGCGCGTAGCCCTTGAGCGAATGATCGTGTGCGGCATAGTAGTTGCCGGCCGCGTTCAGCTCCGGCTTGCCCGCCGTGACGTGGCAGTAGCCGCAAGCTTTCCCCTCTGTTTTCGCATATTCCGGCTTGGCGTAAGAGGGGATTGCGCCAGCAAACCACAAACCGCCAGCTACGACCACTGCGGCAATCGTACCCTTCAAGAATGTTTGCATCGCTGATAGCACCTCAAGTAAAGCAAGTGCAAGTGCCGCGCCAACGCTCTATCTATTGGATGTCGACTGAATGACCAGGCTCCGTGTTCTTCGAGGAGGGCTTTGCATTGACCACACGTGGTCACCTGACCATATGACGTTAAAGCGATCCCCCGACTTTCCAGTGAAACGGTCGATATTTGCCGTCCCTGTTGCCTGCTCCAGAGTCGGCCTGGGAACTGCTTTAACGATTGCGAGGTGAATTTATGCGTGGATTTACATTTTTGGTGTTCGCTGCTGTTGCTGGAATCGGCTTCACCACCGCCACCCCAAAGGCAGAGGCGCAAGTCAGCGTCGACATCGGAGTAGCCCCTGAATGTCCCTATGGTTACTACGACGTCGCTCCTTATAGTTGCGCCCCGGCAGGCTACTACGGTCCAGAATGGTTTAGCGGGGACGTCTTCATTGGCGCTGGCCCGTGGTTTCATGGCGCCAGCGATTTCCAGGGCCACGTAAATAACCGCTTTCATCCGGAACACGGTTACAAGGGCCGACTGCCAGAACGCGGCGAGAAGGCCGAGCCCACAAAACGCGTCAGCAGTGCGCACTTTAAGGGAAACGAAATGCGTGATGGACGGGGCCACGTAGCTGAGGGTAAACGCTAACCGAGGCGAGTGTGGCGCGGCGCGGCATCCCGCGGCATGCGTCAAAGCCGTTGATCCTCTCCGCAAGTGCGGAGAGGGTATGGCGCTCGGCCAAACTGCGATAAAGTTTATGGACCTTGAACACGGCTGTCGATCGGAATATGGGCCTCTGGAATTGCGAATTCAGGCCACCTCTATGGAGAACGGCTTTATCGTATACATCGAAGATCCTCGCCTAACGCACCCTGCCGTGCATGAACAGCAAGCGCTGAGTACGCTCGATTCCGCCAAAACCTACGCAGTGTCGCAGGCCGACGATTATCTAGAAGGTCTCGGCGAAACCCACGGACATTCGGCGGAATGGCGATGCTCGTGAGCGCAAAGGGTGGGGCGCGGACCACCAAGCGGATTTAGAACTTGCTCGCGCCGCTCTCCGTTTTGCGCGAGTTCCTTAGAAGAGCAGTTCGGTTGCGGGCGTGCTCTGTCATTTGTCGGAAGGAAATCATGAAGACTAAACTTACGAGAGGCGTCTTAACCACTGTGTTGTTCGCCGCCACCGCATTCGCGCACCAGCACACCGCCCTGAACGGCACCTGGACCCTGGTGCCCGCCCAGAGCGATTTTGCGGGCCAGCCCGTCATTCAAACCGGCACCGTGACAATCAACGAGCGGGATGGAGACATCACGGTCTCCCGCAGTTTCAAGTATGAAGGCGCCAGCGACACATTCTTCTACCGCGACATCACCGACAGCGAGAACAGTGCCACGATTCACACCGGCAAAGAGCTCAAGACGAAGACCAGGTGGGATCACGATGTCCTGAAAGTAACGAATACGAATACGCAATCCGGCGCGGTTACGCTGGAAACCTACACCCTTGCGGCGGATGGCACCATGCTGGTCAGCGTCGTAAGGCCGGAGCAGAAACCGATCAGCCTCCGCTTCGAGCGCAAATAGATGACCGGCTGCGGCATCATTCTTGGTCTAGACGATGCTCGGCCCGTACAGTGAAAAGGATGACATGAAGACAGAACACAACGAGATAAATGGGTTCCAAGAGATCCTCGAACGAAAAGAGTCCGATCTGGTAAACATATTGCGAAAGCGGGACGGAATCGTAATTGAGAAGAGCGCGGACCAAATGGATGAGATTCAGTACGCGACGGAGCGAGATCTGGCGATTCGAAACGTAGACCGCGAGTCCAACCTGTTGCGCGAGGTGAAAGACGCGTTGCGCCGGATACACGAAGGCGGCTTCGGAACGTGCATGGAGTGCGAATCGGCAATCAGCCCCAAGCGCCTCGCAGCGGTGCCTTGGGCGGCTTGCTGTATCCGATGTCAGGAGGCTGCCGAGCAGGATCGCGAGAATGGAAAAGAAACGCTCCCTGCGGCTCTCCTGAATGCCGCGTGAAGATTTTGCATAGGAAAGGTAAATTCTAATGGCTAATATTGAGCAGAAAAAATGTGCGCATCCGGCCTGCCGGTGCACCGTAACCGAGAACGACAAATATTGCAGCCAGCGCTGCGAAGATGCGAAAGGTGAGGTGGAGATCTCCTGCGACTGCGCGCATCCGGGTTGCTCACTGTCCTAGTGGACATCGATCTGAGAAGAGCGTAGCGTTACGCGATCCCCAGACGCTTGAAAACCGGGACTTTGGAAAAATCCGCGATGAACGCAAAGACCACGGCTGCCACGAGCATTTCTCCGACGAGGAGTATGGGCAGCCGGGTCATCGCTATTCCGGAAATAGCGAGCGTTGACGCGATCAGCAGATCGACTACGGACGATGCAACCAGCCACAGGCTGGGACGAGATGATCCCAGGCGCCCGCGTTCACGATTCGTATACGTGGTTGCTTGATTGCCAAACACGATCGCCACGAAGGCCACAGTTTGCAACGCTTCGATTCCAAGCCCCAGATGAAATTTGGCGATAGTGAGGACACCGGTGCAAAAGACCAACTCGCAGATCCCCATGAAGACACCTGCGATGGTCAGCGCGCCGATTCGCCAAGCATTGGGAGTTGGAGACGGGCGCACATTGTCAGTCGTCAGGGACATGCCAAGAAGATCGCCTGTTAGCATGATAATGACCATCAACATCGGAGTCAGGATGGCGTGTCCCGTCATCACCAGGCCAACCGCCAGGAACAACACCTGCACAACTTTCTTGGTTACTGAGTTCAGCGTGTAAGTCAGAATGCGCTGGAATGTTACGCGTCCTTCTTTTATTGAAGAGACAATACCTCCGAGTCCCGGTTTAGTCAGCACGATGCCGGCCGCCGACTTGGCCACATCAGTAGCAGTTGACACGGCGATTCCCATCTGGGCTTGGCGGAGTGCCGGTGCGTCGTTGGCTCCATCGCCGCACATGCCGACGATGTGGCCACTCTTTTGGAACGCCTTAACGAGATCGTACTTTCCTTCTGGAAGAATGCCTGCGAAAACCGCAAATTCCTCGGGGCGAACATCGGCGGGGATCGGTCCGGGTGGACAGACCTTTCCGTCCAGGCCCACATCATGAGCGACGATCGCTGCTGTCGCCGCAGCATCGCCCGTCACCATCACCGCGCGCACTCCCAGCGTGTGCAGCTCCGTGATCAACGCGGCGGAATCCGGCCGGGGCGGATCGCTGAGAGCAATGATTCCAACTAGCTTCAGCGCCGTTGGAGGGCCGAGTGCGACAGCCAGAACGCGGAAGCCCTGCGCCTCAAGGTCATTCGCCGTCTTTGCCGCGTCACTCGATGGTTGCGTGAGACTAACAACCGCTGCGAAGGCGCCTTTTACCGCACGCACCGTGGCACCGCCCAGATCGGTTGCAGTCGCCTCCGACATTTTCGTCGCAGGATCGAACGGAATAAACTTGACCAGGGTCGGCAGATCGGATGCGGGTTTCTTCGCTGCTGCGGCACGGATCGCCCCATCCACGGGATCTTCGCCGCCGTCCGAACTGGCCAAGGCAGCGACGCACAAGAGGTGCGATTCATCAAAACCCGGCATGGCATGCACGGCGGTTACGGTCAGGGCGTTCTGCGTCAGTGTACCGGTCTTATCCGAGCACAGCACGTCGATACTGGCCGCTTCATCGACGGCGGAAAGCCTGGTTGGAAGAACGCCCAACTTTGCCAGAGCCTTTGCACCGAGGGCGGCGGCAAGGGTAAAGGTCGCCGGCAACGCGACTGGGATCGATGCCAGAATCCCCGTGAGAACCAGGGGAATGATCTCGCTCCCCGGCATCTTGAGAATGTACGCATACCCCACCAGCGTCGCGATGATGACGCCATTAACCAATGCTAGATTTCGCACTACGCGCAGAACCGCCTTCTGCTGGGAGCTTTCGACGTGCGCGGTGCGAACCAACTCCGCGGTGCGTCCAAACTTGGTGTGCGCTCCCGTGGCCGTGACTTCAGCCACCGCTTCGCCGCGCCGCACCAGCGCTCCGGCATAAGTTTCAAAGCCAGCCCCAGCTTCGATAGGAACGGATTCGCCGGTGAGCATGGATTGGTCAAGAAGCACCGATCCGTCAGTCAAGCGCACGTCGGCGGCAACTACAGCGCCAAGCGACAATTTCACAATGTCGCCAACCACCAATTGGGTAGCCGGCACAGTAGTCCAGGCATTATCGCGCTTGACCGAGGCATTCAGCGCAAGCCGCGACTTGAGCGCTGCCAGCGTCGCCTGAGCGCGCCCTTCCTGAATGAATCCGAGAGCTGCGTTGAAGGCCAGAAGGACCGCGATAATCCCAGCCTCGACATACTTGCCCAGGACAATTTCGAGCACGATCGCAGCCTCGAGCATCCACGGAACTGGCGCCCAGAATTTGGCAAGTGCTCTGCGCAGCGGATGCAGAGCCGTGTCGGGCATCGCGTTTGGCCCGGACTTCTCCAGCCGGCTTCGGGCTTCATCGCTGGTGAAACCAGTGGGAACGGGGAGACTCTTGGGGGGAGGGGGTTTCTCTATAGTCATTGGGTTGCCACCATTATTTCGTTAGCAGCTTGCGGATCGATTTCAATTCCAGCCGTCGTTTTGGAGTGGTCTTGGGATAAGCCATTTTAAGGTCGTTGAGCGTATCCAGGACAATTTGGGAAACGTTCAAACGGGCATTCTCCTTGTCGTCGGCGGGAACGACGTACCAGGGCGAGTGATGAGTGCTGGTGGCGGTCAGGCACTCCTCATAAGCGTGAACGTAGTCCTTCCAATATTTTCTCTCGTGAATATCTGCAAGGCTGAACTTCCAATTCTTATCCGGCTCATCAATGCGCGCAAGAAATCGCTTTCTTTGTTCCTCTTTCGAAAGATGGAGAAAGACTTTGACGATCTGAGTGCCATTTCGGTGGAGATGCTCCTCCTGGTCCACGATGGAGCGATACCGCTCCGCCCAGATGGTTTTCTCGTCGCGCAATTCTTCCGAGAGCCCCTGGTTGCGGAGAATCTCCGGATGCACCCGGACGACCAGCACTTCCTCATAATAGGAACGGTTGAATATCCCGATCCGCCCGCGTTCCGGAAGCACGCATGTGGTACGCCACAGGAAATCGTGTTCCAGTTCGTTGGCGCTCGGCTGTTTGAAACTGAAAACCTGGCAGCCTTGTGGATTCACACCGGACATGACGTGCCGGATGGCGCCGTCCTTGCCGCCGGCGTCCATCCCTTGAAAAATCAGCAGCAACGCGTAGCGGTTGGATGCGTAGTGAAGCTGTTGCAACGCGCTTAATTTTGCAACATGTTCTTCCAGGAGTTCTTGATACTGCTCCTTCGACTTATAAACGGGCTTCACAATGGTCGGCCATTTACTGAGTTTCACCTTTTTCCGGGTCACACGAAAATCCTTCGAGTCGATCTTCATCGGGAGCCTGCTTTGGCATGCGCTTGCGCGCTTTTTCGGATCTCGGTTTCAGCCTCTATCCAGTCTTGATCCGCCTGGCCATCGTGGCGCCCTCGCTCTTCGTAAATTTCGTAAGCCCGTGTGGCGATGTCAGGTGTCAGATCTACTGTTTTTTCTGAATCTTGGCCAGCAAGGGAGCTTTCGTAGGGTCAAGAATCCTATAGGCGAGCAGTTTCACGCGGTCGTTCACCAGAGCCCACGCCAGCGCGTAGCCCCAAACCAGCGCTGCCCAGCCCCAACCAAGGGGCGTCATGAACAGCCCATAGACGGCGATGAGCGTCGCTATCGTTTGCGTACCGAGTACCGCCATCCATAGAATCTTCGCGGGGCGTATAGACCAAAACGGCCCGCGTGTGCGAGTCAGGAAAATCGTCAGATGTCCGGCCACGGATAGCTTCAAATACATCAGCGTCTGGATGTGATCGCGATCAAGATGGAAGACGCGCTCAGCGAGATAAAACAGGCCAAATGCAGCCACCACTCCGAGAACGCCAAGCACCGTGGAAACCCCGAGTACCAGGCGCATGTTCCAGGCCTCGGGCTTGTCTTTGTAATGAACGTTGTCGTATGCGATGGACAGGATGGCTCCGTCGTTCAGCAACGCCAGCATCACGATCATCACCGCTGTCAGCGGATAGAAGTTAAATACCAGAATCGCCAGCGTCATGAAGAACAGCACGCGCAGGGTTTCCGCGATGCGGTAGATGGCGTAGCTGTTCATGCGCTGGAAAATGCGCCGGCTCTCCTTGATTGCGTCGATGATCACCGACAGGCCGGACGCCAGCAGCACGATGGAAGCGGCCGCGCGGGCCGTGTCTGTCGCTCCCGAGACGGCGATGCCGCAATCGGCTTTCTTCAGCGCGGGAGCGTCGTTTACGCCGTCGCCGGTCATGCCGACGATGTGGCCGCGTTGCTGCAGGACATCCACGATATGGTATTTGTGTTCAGGGAAAACCTGCGCGAATCCGTCCGCCTTTTCGATTGCTTCCGCGGCCTGCGCCGTCTCGTGATGCTTGATATCGCCTAATCCACTGGCATCCAGAATATTCGTGCCCATCCCCAGTTGCTTGGCCGTTTCCTTAGCGATCGCCATCTGATCGCCGGTAACCATCTTGACGCTGACGCCCATGTCGCGCGCGCTCGCGATGGTTGCTTTGGCCTGATCGCGTGGCGGATCGAACATCGGCAACACGCCCACGATCTGCCACTTGCCTTCTTCATCTGCCCGCGCCACGCCCAGAGAACGGAAGCCGCGTCCGGCAAATTCGTCGACCGCTTTCTCGACACTGGCTTTTACCTCACCGGCATTGGTGGCCATCTGGAGAATCACCTGTGGCGCCCCCTTGGCCACATAGAACTGCTTTCCGTCCGCGCCTTTTACCGTAGCTTCGGTGCGCTTGTGGACCGGATCGAACGGCTGAAAATGGAGCACCTGGCAGGCCTGCAGAGTCTTCGTATCCTTGACTCCACCGATCACCGCAAGATCGATGGTGTCCTTGTCTTCGGCACGCGAAGCGAGCGCCGCCCAGAGAATGACTTGATCGGCGGGAATACCATTCAGGGTGAATGGATCGCCCAGCGTCAGCTTGTTTTGAGTAAGTGTGCCGGTCTTATCCGAGCACAGGATGTCCACGCCGGCCAGTTCTTCGATAGCGGAGAGCCTGGTGACAATAGCTTGCTTTTTTGCAAGAAGGCGAGCACCCACTGCCATAGTCACCGATAAGACGGTGGGCATCGCCACTGGAATCGCGGCCACCAGAAGGACCAGTGCAAACTCCAGCGTACTCATGACCGGATCGTGACGGAAGAGAGCGACGGTGATGATCAAAGCCACCAGGACTACTGCCAGAACAATCAGGTAATCGCCGATCTTCAGCACCGCTTTCTGGAAATGGCTGACGGATTCCGGTCCCTGCACCATCTGCGCGGTCTTGCCGAAGTAGGTGTCCGTACCGGTTGCATAGACCATTCCTTCGCTCTCACCTTGGCGAATGATAGATCCGGAAAATACCGCATCGCCCGGCTTTCTTGTGGCGGGCAAAGATTCGCCTGTCAATGCGGACTGGTCCACTTCCAGCGGGTCGCCTGGCAGCAAACGCGCGTCGGCTGGAACGATGTCGCCCAGCTTCAGGCGAATGACGTCGCCCGGCACCAAATCTTTCGCCGAAGGATTGGTCCATTTCCCGTCGCGTTTGACCTTCGCTTTGATTGCCAGCTGCTTTTTGAGCGCGGCGATCGCATTGCCGGCCTGGTGTTCTTCCCAAAATCCGACTACTGCGTTGGACAACAGCAGGAGCAGGATGATGAAGAAATCCGGCCAGTGCCGGACCGCGGCGGACAGAATCACTGCGCCTTCGATCATCCAGGGAATGGGGCCCCAGAAATAGGTGAGGAATTTCAGGTACGGATTTTCTTTCTTGTCCGCAATCTCGTTGGGCCCATATTGAGTCAGCCGTGTTTTAGCCTCGGCTTCACTCAGGCCGTCGGGCGAGGAGCCCAGCTTTTTCTGGAGTTCCTCCATGGAAATCGATTTCAGGTTTTTCTGCGCGTCGGACGTCGTTCCCGGCGCCGCAGGCCTGGTTTCGGATTTTGTTTCGGGCTTCGATTCGGACTTCACCTCGGGCTTTGCTTCTGGCTGAGCTGCGGTTGGTGTCATGCTGACGTCTCCTGTTCTGTATTCCTGAAATCGTTAAACTGTTCCTTCCGGCGGGTCAGAGACTCCTCCGGGCGGCAGGCATTCCGGCACGTCCAGGCGTGCCACGCCAATGCGGCTGTCGGCCATTCCGTAATAGACGTCGAAGCGATCCGGCGAGCCGATATCGTCGCGCCGGTCGATGCCGGTGGGAAACACCACGTTCGCAACGGTCCCACCGCGTTCCTCGGGCAGCGAAGGCGTAAGTACCGGATCCGCAGAACGATAGCGGATCAACTGCGGATGCCGCTTCGAAAGCACCATCACGCCGGCGGAATAACGAAGCGGGTGAGTACCTTTGCTCGCCTGCAGCATCTCGCACACTCCGTGGTAAACGATCAGCCAGCCGTGACGGGTCAGGACGGGCGGAGTTCCTCCGCCGATTTTCAGCCGCTCCCAGCGCGATGCTGGAGCAGCCAGCCGGTGATGGGAAGAGAACTTGCCGAAACAATGCGGCTCGCAGCCTTCGAGCATCATCGGACAATAGGAAATCCAAATACTTTCGCGCTCGAGATCCAAGTCGCGCGCTGCCGGGTGGCAGGCCTTCTCCTCCGGACGAGTACCGGGGAAAAGCGGCCGGTGCAGAATGGCGATTTCCGGATGACCGGATGGATTCGGAATGGCTACCGGGAACAGGCTGGCATCTTTGTCGTCCACGTCGTCGAAATCAATGCCCTGATACGGGCCGAAGCGCGCGAGTCCGATGCGCCGCCAATGGAACAGATCTTCCGATATTGCCAGAGCGATTCGCGGACCCTGGGCCGAAAACGCCGCGTAAGTCATCAGGTAGCGTTTGAGCGGCTCCACGAATGTGATCCGGGGATCCTCGCAACCTCCACCGCCATTGGGCCGCAGCTCATAATCCGCTTCGGGCTCGAGCGCGATCCCAAGCCGCTCGACGCCCTCCGGATCGCCGGCTGCATTGAACCGCACTCGTGCAATGCCGATGCGCGAATAGTTCCCTTTTGCAACCAGCCGCGGGAACAGGTAGAGTCCCCCATCCGGGCCGCGAACCGCCGCCGGATTCAGGACGCCTTCGATCTCGTTTGGATTGCCAGGCTCCGGCTCCATGATCATCCCCAGGCGGCGCAGTTTAAATCCACTCATACCGGCTCCCTAACGGTCGCGGCTCCGTCACAGCGTCAACGCTTCCTGGCCGTGATCCGATAAACAAGCGATGATCGCTTCGACAACCCGCTTCGTCTCGTGAGGCCCGCGAACGGGAATAGAAACAACGCCAGCTTCTTCAGCCGGATAGTCGTTTCCGCCTGGAAACAATGCATCGCCGACGAAAATCATTTCCTTTAATGAAATGCCGAGCACGTCTCTCAGTTTTCCGATTCCGTAAGCTTTGTCTATGCCGGGTTTGGTGACATCGATAGATGTTGCGCCGCCCATGCGGACTGAAAATTCGGGAATCAAAGAATCAACGATCGCTTTGATTTGCTTTCGCTTTGCAAAATCGGGATCCCATTTTGTCTTTTGTTCTAAGGGCGCCTCTTGGCCCAATGCGGAATACGTGATCTGGCTACCCCGGTCCTCAATCGCTTCGCCCCAGACTCTTTCGACCTTGAATCCCGCCTCCGCAACCGCCTTGTTGAGAGAGCTGACGATCTTCTCTTTTTCTTCCGGCGTGAAATCTTCGGAGTAGAGTTTTTTCCAATCGCCTGCGTAGCGGAAGAATTTTGTTCCACAGGTTGGGAGGATCGACAAGTTCGCCAGGCTGCCGTCATGGGCAAGATGAGAAAGGACCTGCTTTTCAAACTGCGGCCAATCGCCTCCGGAGATAACGGCCACCTTGAGGATGCCGAGAAGGTCGTCCAGCAGCCGCGACATTTCGGCGTCCAGCGACGACTTGCTCTCGGCAAGGGTGCCGTCCAGATCGAACACAATCAGTTTTTTCATTCCGGTATCTCGATTTCCAACACGTTCATTGAACCTTGAGGCTGCAAGGTACACGCTCCGAGTACCGCAGGTATCAGAAAAACGTCACCCTTTCCGATTTCACATGTGGTGCCGCCATGGTGGAGTTGCCCCTGGCCGTCGATGCACACCAGCACGCGCGGCACATCCGCGGATCCCACCGTAAATGGCGATTCGCCACGCAGGCGAGACAACCAGAAGTAGTCGCAGTGGAAAAGCCTTTCGCGGCAAACTAGCGATGTCGTCTCCACCACGGGCGCGACCAAACCGCCCGTACAATGGCCAAAATCGATGCAAGCCAAGGCCTGATCTATTTGGAGCGCTCGCGGTTGGCCGGTCTTTGGGTCGACATGGTTCCAGTCGAACAAGCGAAACGTCACGTCGCTGTTCTGCTGAACCTCGAACACCACCAGGCCGCCACCCAGCGAGTGAACCATTCCAGCCGGGTTGAAGACGGCGTCGCCGGGCCTTGGATGGAAGCATGCCAAGCGGTCCGCTACGGTTCCGTTCGTAAGCGCCCGCTCCAGATCGGCTTCTGTGGTACCTGATTTCAAGCCAGCGTAGATGCGGCTTTTTGCGCCCGCTTCCAAAACCACCCATGCTTCAGTCTTGGCGGTGGCCGGGTCCGTTGGATGCACCTGGACCGAGAGCATTTCACGTACATCAAGAAACTTCAGCAGCAATGGGAATCGGTGGAAACGCCCGGCGAATTTTCCCATTACCTGCTCTGGAAATTGCTCCAGCACCTGACCGATGGTCTGACCTTTGAGCGATCCGTCGGCAACGCGGCTCGGATGGTCTTCGCGGTCGCTGAGGACCCACGCTTCGCCGATCGGGCCTTCGCCCGGCAGTGGCGCCGTGAGCACGCTGGCCAAACGCCGTCCGCCCCACAACCGATACTGATAGATCGGTTCGAATCGCAGCGGATATAGCGGCGTCTGGTTCATGATCTGACATGTTCTATGTGATGTGCGGCAGCCACGCCAAGTCCTCGCTGAGGATGTAGATCGTTATCGCCGCAAGCATGAGTACCAGGCCCACCCACATACGCCAGTCATGATGCATGCGCCTCCAGTAAGCCGGCGAAACCCCTTCCCGGGCAGCTTGTTCGTCTGCCTGCCGGGCATTCTCAGGAGCAATTTGGGTTTTCTGGCTATGTTCCGGCCCTTCATTGCCATGCTGACCGTAGTTCGTTTCGCTCATTGTTGAGATGTCTTCCATTTCCAGTTCCGGATCTCCGGCAGGTCTTCGCCGTGCTTGTCGATGTAACGCTTGTGCTGGATGAGCTTGTCCTGCATCATCTGCTGCAGGTAGGAGCCCTTGGAGCCTAAGTTCGGCACACGATCGATCACGTCTTCCACCAGGTGGAAGCGGTCCAGATCGTTTTGCACTCTCATGTCGAAGGCCGTCGTGATGGTGCCCTCTTCCTTGTAGCCGCGCACATGCAGATTGCGATTGGTCCGGCGATAGGTTAGCCGGTGGACCAGCCACGGGTATCCGTGGAAACCGAAGATGATGTGTTTGTCTTTGGTGAATAGCGAGTCGTAATCCGATTCGCTCAGGCCATGCGGGTGCTCGCTCGCAGACTGCAGTTTCATCAGATCAACAACATTGATTACCCGGATTTTCAAATCGGGCAGATGCTCGCGAAGGATGGAAACGGCAGCCAGAATCTCGAGCGTGGGCGTGTCTCCACAGCAGGCCATCACCACGTCCGGCTCGGCGGCGTCCTGATCGTTGCTAGCCCATTGCCAGATGCCGATTCCTTCCGTGCAATGCACCACCGCCGCATCCATGGTCAGCCATTGCGGCAGCGCGTGTTTGCCTGCCACCACCACGTTGACGTAATGCCGGCTGCGCAAGCAGTGATCGAAAACGGAGAGCAGGCAGTTAGCATCGGGCGGGAGGTAGACACGGACGATGTCGGCCTTCTTGTTGATCACATGGTCCAGGAAGCCGGGATCCTGATGCGTGAATCCGTTATGATCCTGCTGCCAGACGTGCGACGCAAGCAGATAATTCAGCGACGCGATCTTTCGGCGCCAGGGCAGCTCCAACGTCACCTTTAGCCACTTGGCATGCTGGCTGAACATGGAATCGACGATGCGAATGAACGCTTCATAGCTGTTGAACAGCCCGTGCCGCCCGGTGAGAAGATATCCTTCCAACCAACCCTCGCACTGGTGCTCGCTGAGCATGGAATCCAACACGCGTCCAGCGGGTGCGAGAAATTCATCGTTCTTTTCTTCGCGCGCTTCCCATTGACGGTTGCTGACTTCAAAAACCGCACCTAATAGATTCGAGAGCGTCTCATCGGGGCCGAAGATACGGAAATTCCGCTGATCCTGATTCAGCTTCGCCACGTCGCGTAGAAAGTTACCCAGCACCAGCGTGTCTTGGGCATCGACGGCGCCGGGCGAAGGCACATTCACCGCGTGGACGCAGAAGTCCGGCATTCGCAGGTCGCGTAATAGAACGCCCCCGTTGGCGTGAGGATTGGCGCCCATGCGCCGGTCGCCTTTTGGTGCTAGTTCCGCCAGTTCCGGGATCAGCGTGCCATTTTCGTCGAACAACTCTTCGGCCTTGTAGCTTTTCATCCAGCTTTCCAGCTGCTTCACGTGGTCGGGATGCTCGGAGTCCACCAGGATCGGCACTTGGTGCGCCCGGAAGGTGCCTTCGATTTGCAATCCATCCACTACTTTCGGGCCCGTCCAGCCCTTCGGTGATCGAAGAACGATCATTGGCCAGCGCGCCCGCGTGGTGTCATCAGTATCCCGGGCGTTTTTTTGGATTTGCCGGATGTCTTCGATAGCGGTTTCCATGGTGGCGGCCATAAGTTGATGCATCGTCGCCGGGTCGTCACCTTCCACAAAGTAAGGCGTCCAGCCGCACCCGCGTAGGAACTGTTCCAACTCGTCATGCTCGATGCGAGCGAGGACAGTTGGATTGCTTATCTTGTAGCCGTTCAGGTGCAAGATCGGCAGCACAGCTCCGTCAGTGATCGGGTTGAGAAATTTGTTTGACTGCCACGCGGTCGCGAGCGGGCCTGTTTCCGCTTCACCGTCTCCAATCACGCATGCAACAATTAGCCCGGGATTGTCGAACGCGGCTCCGAAGGCATGGCTGAGTGAGTACCCCAGCTCGCCGCCTTCGTGTATCGATCCTGGCGTGGTTGGCGCAACATGGCTCGAAATTCCGCCGGGAAACGAGAACTGCATGAACAGCTTCTTTAGGCCGGCCTCATCCCGAGTGACATTCGGATAAATCTCGCTCCAGGTGCCTTCGAGGTAGACGTTACCTACCAGCGCTGGACCGCCGTGTCCGGGACCGGCGATATAGATCATATCCAGGTCATACTTTTTGATCACCCGATTCAAGTGAACGTAGATGAAGTTCTGACCGGGCGTGGTCCCCCAGTGCCCAACCACCAGCGGCTTCACGTGTGACAGCTTGAGCGGCTCCTTCAGCAAGGGGTTGTCGTAGAGGTAAACCTGTCCGACTGACAGATAATTGGCTGCACGCCAGTATGCGTTTATTTTGTGGAGCAATTCCGCAGTGAGCGTGTTGGTCTTTGTGATTAGCTCCTCGTGGTTCAAGGAGTTGGATTGCGTCTGGTTCAGTTCCGGAA
The DNA here is from genome assembly GCA_963713415.1 of Bryobacterales bacterium. Classification (GTDB taxonomy): domain Bacteria; phylum Acidobacteriota; class Terriglobia; order Bryobacterales; family Bryobacteraceae; genus Palsa-89. The sequence goes on from CAVQLV010000009.1 coordinate 63,980, forward strand.
TGAGTGTCTCAATTTGTGTTTTCATGTTCGCGCACCTGTAAATGAGTCATGGGGGCATTTCAGCGCCTGAACTTAAACGCCGCTCAGGGATAATGAAGACTCGTGTTCGGCCTCGTGCCGCCAATACGGTGGCCGGCCGTAGTGAGCATAGAGCCGGTTTTCATACTCGCGCGTGATGGGCACGGACTCGACGTACTCCGGGGCACTCTGGATCGCTTCCCTGGAGAGGCCGACATAAACTTTGGAATCGTCCCAACTCACCTGTTGGGTCCACGCGGGTGAAACCAGAACCTTTTTCCCTGGCCACCAATTTTTCGTTGCCACCTCGATGTAGCGGATAGCCCAGGCTTGATCGTCGACGACAAATCCGTCCACATGGCCGAGTTCCCCATCGGTTGCCTCAATGTAATAGCCGATGACAGCTTTGGTACTTCGCAGATGTGAACCCGTCGAGTCGCTTGGAATCGGGTCCATTTTGGGAGCGGTTATTACGCCGCCTGGGTAGGAGGCTGGGCCCCACATGCAGGGACCAGCCCAATAATAGGGATATCCGTAATAACCGCTATATGCGATCTCGTGCTGGCGGGAGACAGGCTTGTCTGTATCGATGTTCGGGCTGTTCCTCACCTGTTCTTTCGTCAGCGCCACGTCCACACGCTTGGCTTGCCAGTCCACGTGGACAACAGAAAATGGCGAGATAAGCACTCGCCGGCCGCCGAGCCAGCCGGTTGTTACCGTGAGATAGCGGATGGCCCAGGTCTCATCATCGAAATAGAGCTGATATACGGTCCCGAGGTCTCCGTCGGTAGCTTGGACCACGAAACCCTCCAATGGTGTAGCGTTCCTCAACATTGTTGTTCTCCTCTTCCATCTAGGAGGGTCGTTAGAGCGCGGCCGCTCCCACTGCTTCCGGCGCGTGCAGCGTCACATTGAGGGGCCGTGTGCTTGCGATAATGCTTCTAGCTTTCTCGACTTCGGGCGCAGTGCCGTGCACCATCAGTAAGAACTTGTCCGTCTTCAGAGCCAGTTCGTACTGAACGACGCTATCCTTCGGAATTCCCATACCGATGAGCCCCGCACCGATAGCGCTCACTCCGCCAACCACCGCTGCTCCTTCGAGAGCTCCCACGATCCATGCCACCAGAGGCCCTGCCACGAGAACGGGACCGAGACCCGGAATGGCGAAGAAGGCTGATCCAAACAGCAATCCCCAGAAGCCTCCCCAAAAAGCGCCGATCTTGCCCCAGTACTTCATCCGGTCACCGGTGTTGTAGTAACCCACCACATGCTCGTCAGTGTGGCTATCCTTGCCGACGATGGACAAGGTGTGCATATCTACTCCGGCGCGCTGGAGCTCCTTCACGGCAGCTTCCGCGTTGACATGGGTGGCATAAACAGCTACCACCGCGTTTTGTTCAGGCATTTTCAAATCTCCTTTGGCTAACTTCCGCTTTATGCGAATGCACGCGCAGCGCCATCCCCTCTCGCTAGTCTCCTGTCCCAATGGTTCGTGAGACAAGTCGGTTGTGGGGCAGACGCCCACGTCTGCTCCGGATCCCTGATCCGGCTCTGGCAACATACGAGAGCGAGAGGCCGACGCGGGCGTCGGCCGCGGCCCAGGGGGACCGCCCCACCTAGCGGACTTCGTCGATAAACTTCTGGGACAGGAGACTAGAAGCTCATTAAGGCTTCGGGACGCTCGATGTGCCCCGCGCGATGGCGGACGAACATTGTTTGATTACACGCCGCTCAGGGACAAAGACGGCCTGAATTCGGCTTCGTGCAGCCAATACGGCGGCCTTCCATAGTGAGAATAGAGTTTGTTTTCATACTCCCGCGTGATTTCCGTGAAGTCGACGAATTCCGGGGCGTCTTTGATGGCTTCGCGCCTTAGGCCAACGAAGACCTTGGAATCTTCCCAACTCACCCGTTCAATCCACGCAGGCGAAACCAGTACCTTCTTGCCCGGCCACCAATTCTTGGTTGCCACCTCGACGTAGCGGACAGCCCAGGCTTGGTCGTCCACGATAAATCCGTCCGCATGGCCGACTTCACCGTCGATCGCCTCAATGTGATAGCCGGTGACGGCTTTGATACTGCGCAGATGGGAGTCCATGGACTTGCTCTTAATTTGTTCCTCTGTCGCATTTATGGGAGCCGTGTTTAGGGCGCCAGGATAGTACACTGGGCCCCACAGGAAGGGGCCACCCCAGTAACAGGGATATCCGTAATACTCGCTGAGTGCGATTTCGTGCTGCCGCGAGACGGGCTTGTCCGTATCGATGTCAGGGCTGTTCGCCACCTGCCTTTTCGTCAGCGCAACATCCAATCGCTTGCCGATCCAGTCAACATGGATGACGGAAATTGGTGAGATGAGCACTTGGCGCTCGCCAAGGAAGCCGATTGCCAGCGTTAGATATCGGATGGCCCAGGTGTCATCTTCGAAATAGAGCTGATCCACAGTTCCAAGCTCTCCGTCCGTAGCTTGAACCACGAAGTTCTCCAACTGCCTTGCATTCCTCAGCATTCGGTTTGGCGCCTCCCAGGCACTGGGTAGATCTGATGCACGCGCACGCCCAGGAGGTCTTCTTGAGACGGTCGAACGGTGAATAGCAGCTAAGACGCGGAATCGATGACCATGCGCGGTCACGCGACCTTAGGTGGTCAACCTAATAGCTCACGCGCGGCCCTGCCTTGTGTGCGCAGCCGTGAACCCGAATGGATCTTTGATTGCACTCTCACTAAATCACAGGAGCGGCAGAACAATGATCGAGCAACCACCAGATGTCGAGCCGTCAAAGCCGCTTGCGGACGGAGAACCTAACGGCAACGGAAGCGTCCACGTCATCCACGAAACGCGGCCAAGGCTGGGACCCCCAAGGCGAAGGCGCCCAAAAGGGCTGGCGATCCTTGGAGCCATCTCGGTCATCGCGATCCTGGCGTTCGTCCCTAATTGGATTCAGAAATGGCTGTGGATGCGGCAGGTCGGCTACAGCGGCGTCTTTTGGACCCTCTTCTCCGTGCGTTGGGAGCTGTTTGGCGCGGCTTTCGTTGTAGCACTCTTATACCTATGGATCAATCTTCGCTTTGCGGTAAAGAACGGCGTCACGTTCCGCGTCAGTAGTTTGACGGGTGAATCTGCGCTTGCCACGAAACTCGGTATCCAGGTCTCGCCCACGGTTTTGAATCTGGCTATGGGAGCGGGGGCTGCCATCGTCGCTTTGTTCTATGCTGCCATCTTCTATGCGCAGTGGGACACGTACCTCCGCTTTCGTTACGGCGGATCCTTTGGGTTGTCCGATCCGCTCTTCGGGGCCGATGCCGGATTTTATGTGTTCAGCCTCCCTTTTTATGAGCTTCTGCAAAGCAGCCTGACCACGCTCGCGGTCATCACGCTCCTCGCTATCCTGGCCTTCTACGCGTACTTCGCATCGCTGGGGTTCAGCCGCGGCAGGCCGGTGGAAGGCTGGAGCGCGAAGGCGACTCCACATTTGTCCGTCCTGTTCTTCGTACTGGTCGCCAGTTGGGGTTGGGGCTTTTATCTGGATCACTTCGAGCTTCTTTACTCCACTCAGGGCGTCGTTTACGGAGCCGGATATACTGCGGATCATGTCACTCGGATCGCCTATTGGATGATGCTGGCCGCCGCGCTGGCGCTGTGCGCGCTGCTGGCGCTCAATTTCTTTCGGCCCCGATTGAAGTCCATAGCCATCGGATTCGGACTTTTCGCCACCTTGTACATCGCCGGTGTCTGGCTGGCGCCGGCGCTATTCCAGAGATTTATGGTGCAGCCGAACGAACTGGCCCGCGAGACCCCTTACCTCAAGAACAACATCGAGTTCACTCGCAAAGCCTACAAACTGGATACGATTCAGGAAACATCCTACCCGGCGCTGGCCGACCTGACGCCCGAGATGATTGCGAGAAACCAAGACACCATCCAGAACATCCGGCTCTGGGACTACCGTCCTTTGCTTCAGATGTACCAGCAGGCCCAGGAAATACGGCTCTATTACCAGTTTTACCAGGCCGATGTCGATCGCTACCATCTGCCCGATGGTTATCACCAGGTGATGCTTTCGGCTCGCGAGCTTTCCCCGGAACTTCCCGCTCAAGCCCAGACCTGGGTGAACCAGAAGTTGCAATTCACGCATGGTTACGGCCTGGTCATGAGCTTCGTCTCAAAGACCATGGGGGGAGGCTTCCCGCAGTACGTACTTGAGAATATCCCGCCCGAATCCGCATACGGGCTAGCTATAAACCAGCCTGCCATCTACTATGGCGAGTCGATGACTGGATACCGGATCGTCGCGACTGGGGTGAAAGAGTTCGACTACCCCAAGGGGAATCAGAATGTCTACACGAGTTACGCCGGAACGGGAGGTATCCCGCTGGACAGCTTCTGGAAGCGGCTCTTATTCGCCTGGACCCAGAAGGATGTCAACATTCTGCTTACTTCCTATCTTCAACCTGAGAGCAAGATTCAGATCTGGAGGCGTGTCCAGGAACGCGTGCAGCAGATCGCTCCCTTCTTGCGTCTCGACAAGGACCCCTATGCAGTAGTGAGCGAGGGCAAACAATACTGGATCCAGGATGCATACACGGTCTCGAACCACTTTCCCTACTCCAGTCCTCACGCCGCCGATTTTGAAGAAAGTTTGAACTACATTCGAAACTCCGTGAAGGTAGTTGTGAACATGTACGACGGAACGGTCCGGTTCTACGTCATGGATCCGAGTGACCCGGTCCTGGCTGTCTACCGTCGTGCGTTTCCAGGCGTATTCATGGATCTGAATCAGCTTTCGCCGGATTTGAAAGCGCATCTGCGCTATCCGGAAGATCTTTTTTCCATCCAGGCTGACCAGTACACAACATTCCATATGACGGTTCCGCAGGTTTTCTACAACCGGGAGGATCTGTGGGTGCTTCCCCAAGAGAACTATGCGGGAAAGGTTGCGCCCATGAAGCCCTATTACATCCTGATGAAGCTCCCAGGAAGCGACCAGCTTGAGTATCTCCTCATGACACCGTTCACGCCCCAGAAGCGAAACAACATGATCTCCTGGATGGCGGCCCGGTGCGATTTTCCCGACTACGGCAAGACGCTCTTTTACCAACTCCCGAAAGAGAAGCTGATTTACGGCCCGATGCAGATCGAAGCAATGATCGATCAGAACACCACCATCTCCCAGCAACTGAGCCTGTGGGACCAAAAGGGATCGCGAGTCATTCGTGGAAACCTGATCGCGGTTCCAATCGAGAACTCTTTTCTCTATGTGGTGCCGCTGTACCTCACGGCAGAGGGCACTGATTTCCCGCAACTAAAGCGCGTAATCGTGATTTCGGGGGATAAGGTAGCGATGGAGCCGACACTCGATGAGGCTATCCAATCCGTTTTTGGGACCGCGCAACCCCAGATTTCCGCGCAGGCGCCCGGCGCGCAACCGGAACTGGGCCAAGCCAGAGCGCAGTTCGATGATGCACAGAAGGCCATGCAGCAGGGCAATTGGGCAGACTTCGGCAAATCGATGGACGCACTGAAACGCTTGCTGAACGCGCCCGCACCCACTGGAGTTCGACAATAACGAACCTTATTCTAATGAAGGAGTGTACGATTCATGATTCAATCCATCTACAAAGGCATCGAGATTGAAATGGAGATGCATCAAGAGCTGCAACAGGGGTATTGGAGATGCGACTACACGCTGATAAAACATCCCGAAAGAACGGTCACGATTCATCACAGTGACCAAGAGTTCCCGTCCATGGAACTCGCCAGGGAATACGCATTGCATGACGCTCGCGTCGCTATCGATCAGCAGGCTCCATCCTGACGCTTGGCATGCGCATTCATAAAATTCTTGTTCCTGTGGTGTTCGCAGAAACTTCCCGGCGCGTGGTGCTGCAAGCCGCGTGGCTGGCGCGCCGCTTTCATGCGGAGATCATCCTGCTGCACGTGGTAACGCCTCTCAATTATCCCGCCGGCCTGCTGGAGAGCGGGCACGAGATCACCGCGCGGGATCTGCATGCGCACATCGTCCAGCGCGCTCAGGAAGATCTGGATCAGGCGCTACGGCCGGAGCTGGATGGGATTGCGGTCACACGAGTGCTGCTGAGGGGCAGCCCGGCCCACGAAATCGTGAAGACCGCCCGCGATCATAATGTTGACTTGATCGCGATGTCGACTCGCGGTGAAGGAGCTTTCTACCGCTTTCTGCTGGGGTCGGCGACAGCGAAGGTGCTGCACGAAATCGAGTGCCCGGTTTGGATCGGCGCTCACCTCACCGGAGCTCACCCGGACGATACTCCGACGCGCGAGTTTTCGATTCGCCGCGTGCTGTGTTCGGTGGAATTGAACGGGCACAGCCGTCACACAGTGTCGCTGGCCGCGGAGATGGCAGCAGCAGTCGATGCGACGCTGACACTGGTCCATATCACGGGTAGCGTGGAGATCTATGGCCCCGGTGGCTCCCACGTCGACCCTCTGTGGAAGGAGAAGATCGTCGGGTTCGCCGCCGAAGAGATCGCCAGGCTTCAACAGGACGTGGGCACGCAGGCCGAAGTGATCATCGAGAGCGGCAATGTCCCGGAGCTATTGAACCGAGCGGCGGACCAAACGAAGGCTGACGTGCTGGTGATCGGACACATTCCTGGGCGCAGCCATCTGGGAGATAACGGCAACGGTTACGGGATCATTCGGGCATCGCAGATCCCGGTGCTGAGCGTCTAAGTTAGGGGGACCGAAGCGGAACTAGCTTCCGTGGCAAGGCTGATGGACAAAACGGCATGGCCTAAATCAACGCCGACAGCACAACAGGATCTAGCCTCACGGGGGCACTGTGCCGCTCGCCGGGCAGGCGACTCACGCTAAGGCCAAGCACGCGACCATTCGTGTTTCACCTGCTGTCCTGGATGCCGCGCGGAAGGACGGCGAAGAGTTGCTGCAGTCTTGCGTACGACCCCTGCGGGCTTGACGCAACTGGAGGCCGAAGAACGCGAGCGCGGGAACCGTGATGGCGGCCATGGTGGCGCTCAGCGTCGCGCTTCGCTTCGTGCAGGAGGCACGGGCGGACTCGGCGGCGGCGAAGTTAAAGGCCATGATCCACGTGACCGCCACCGCCCTTCGGGACGGTGAAGCGAAGGAGATGCCGCTGCGTGACCTGGTGCCCCTGGACATCATCAAGCTTTCCGCCGGCGACATGATGCCGGGCGACGTCCGGGCGCTCACTGCCAAAGACCTCTTCGTTAGCCAGGGAAGCCTTACCGGTGAGTCGTTCCCAGTGGAGAAATTCCACGACCCCCAGATCAAGGATGTGAGCTCACCCAGCGAGCTGAATAACATCTGCTTCATGGCGACCAGCGTCGAGAGCGGAACAGCCACCGCGGTGGTCACGACGGGAGTTAACACTTATCTCGGTAGCATGGCCCATTCCATCACGGAGGAACCGCCGCCCACCAGCTTCGATCAGGGCCTCAGCCGCTCTACGTGGCTGATGATCCCGCTCATGGCGGTGATGGTGCCCCTAGTGTTTCTCATCAACGGTTCACCAAGCACGATTGGAAGAGCGCCTTTTTCTTCGCGATGGCGGTGGCCGTGGGTCTCACCCCCGAGATGCTGCCGGTGATCGTTTCGGTCTGCCTCTCCAAAGGTGCGCTCGCCATGAGCCGGAAGAAGGTGATCGTCAAGCGGCTCAACTCCATTCAGAATTTCGGCGGCATGGATGTGTTGTGCACCGACAAAACTGGCACGCTCACCGAGGATCGTGTCGTTCTCCAACGGCATTGCAACGTCGCCGGCGTCGAAACTGAGGAAGTGCTCTTGGATGGTTACCTCATTAGTTACTTCCAGACAATGGCACCTCTAATTCCGCATGAGCGTCATTCGTCGGTGAGCCCTTCGATCGGCCCAAGACCAGTCATCCAGTCGATCATGGTGCGGAACGCAAGGCCCATATTGCCCACTTGAACGTGGTTCTGCGCCTGCTCAGCGCGCGTGAACAGGCGCGCGGTCAGTGAGCGTACATGAGTCAGGGTCGCGATCTGGTCGGGCAGTTGGTGTACCGGAATATAGTGATCCTCGGCGCCTGCCATCAGGAGCACGTCCTGGGTCAGTCGGGAGGAGATGCTGGCGGTCTGGTATTTCTGATACTGCTTCAGCATCTCATAGGGTCTTAACTCCCGTGTTGTGTATCCCCAATTTCATCATCCAGTCCAGAAGCAGGCTCTTGGCCATCGCATCGGCGAAGAACTTATCTACCGCTCCCTCGTTGCCAGTGTCGATCCAGTCGAGGAGTTCCTTCTGTGCCGACGGCGGCAATGGGCGCAGGGCGCACTCCAGCCCGTTGGTGCAGATGTCGTATGCGATGACCCGGCACACCCTCGGCTCGAACGCGGCGGCGCGAATGACCAACCCGCCGCTGAGGGAGAAACCCATCAACGTGACTGCGTCGAGGCGGAAGAAGTCTAGCACTGCTTTGACCGGCTTCTCCCACTCAGGATTCATAGTCAGGTGCGCCAATTCGAGCGCTGCTCCCTGGCCGGGGCCCTCGAACAGGATCGTGTCGTAGCCGGCGTCGCGAAAGACCAGCGCCGCGGGCAGCCATTCCTCGATGTAACTGTCGAATCCGCCGAATACGACGAGAGTGCCCTTAGGTCGCGCCGGGGTAAGGCGATAGGCGGGAAGCCAGCCCGATTCAAAGGGAATCCTGCTGCACGCCGAGGAGGGAATTTGAAAATGATCGAGAATCAGGTCGACAAAGCGCTGGCGCGTGGGCAGCTTGCGCGGGTCGCTAAAGAGCAGGAAGAACTCGGCGAGGCGCAGATAATAGGCCCCTTTGAGCACGTCGTGCCGGGCGAGCGCCTTTTCTCCCAAGTCGAGAACGATTTTCGTGAACGTCGGATAATCGTTCACGCTGGCCAGCGCCTCGCCCATCTCGGTCAGCATGCTGTCGTCGCCGACCCAGCCGTAGAAGCGGTTCAGTTGAAAATTGATGCTGCTGTCAGGGTGCAAGTCGTAATAGCCGATCGGAAACGAGAACGACGGGGCTGTCGCAGCCCGCTGCTCCGCCACTAACAATCGCCAATTCAGGGGCTGGATTTGGATTTGTTCTCACTTCAGTCACGGGAGTCATTTGAGGCTTTCTCCTTCTCTTGTTGAAACAGCGCGTCGGTGCGTGGCCGTCAGTCTACCGGGTCCATGGCAAATACTGTCCACTGGTTCCTGCTAACGTTCCCTAGCACGAGAAGCACCAACGATCGCTATTTCGCCCGCTTCACTGCGGCCACCAGGCCAGGATAGGGGTCAATGGTCTTCCCCTTCCACCACAACTTTTCCGGCCCCAATTCCAAGATCGCAAAATGCAAATGTGGCGTGCGCGAATCCGCATTCCCCGTCGACCCCACAAAACCGATAAGGTCCCCGCGCTCGACCCGCATTCCCTCCTGCAACCCTTCCGCGTAGCCGTCCAAATGCGCGTAGTAGTAGCAATACACTCCCATTTCGTCGAACTCGTATATCGTGTTGCCGCCAGGTTTGCTGAGGAAGAGCTTACGGACGGTTCCGGATACGACCGCATGTACGGGCGTCCCTCTCGGCTCGAGAATATCGATCGCATCATGAGGGTGTCCGTTGTGAACCTCTTGGAACATATCCCGCAGCTCCGCAAGGGCGAGTCCGCGGATAGGAGGACTCATATCGAGAAGGGAAGATGTGGCGCCAACAGCAAGAAGCACTGAGAAAAGCCCGGCAATGCAGCCCCTGAGCCTCAACGCTATTGCTCCAGTACGACTGGTGTTCCTGGCCGAACCATGTGCGACAGTTGATCCGCATCCCAGTTGGTCAAGCGGATGCACCCAGCTGATTCGCCGTGCCGGATATGCCCCGGATCCGGCGTCCCATGGATTCCATAATGTTCTTTCGAGAGTCCGATCCAGACGGTGCCGACGGGGTTTCTTGGGCCGGTATCGCGCTCGCTTGTTTCGGGTCTGGGTTCCAGAAAAGTTCCGGGTCATAGTTAAACCAGGGATAATGCACAACGCTTGTGATCTTCCAATTTCCAATCGGCAGCGGATCATGTGTGTCGCCCATCGTGGCCGGAAATTGGGCCAGCACCTTGCCGCCCGCGCCGTAGGCGATTACCGTGCGTTTTGACTTCGACGCCACCACACGTAACGCCAGGCCCCCTGGAATGTGCCGCACGTTCGGAACATTGATTCGAATGCCCACCGCGTCCATTTTCAGGCCGGGATTCAACTCTGCGAGCAGCCTCGGCGAACTGTGGAACTTTTCGCCCAGTCCCTCTTCCGATGTTTCGAACCCCAGCCATTTCATCTTTGCCTTTTCCAGGGTGTCGTCGGGAATTGGTTGGAACGGGCCTTTCTCATCCGCCTTGGTAATCGTGTAGGTCAACAACGGAGAGCCGGCATCGGTATCGAGCAAGCGCCACATCTGCTCATCAATCGTTCCGGTCGGCTTCAGACCGTGGGTTTCCTGATATCCCGTGATGGCGATTGCGAAATCGTCGCCATAGACACCATCAATTTCACCTGGCGAGAATCTGGCACGGTCCAGAAGAATCTGCGCCCGAACCACTCTCGGACCCGTCGCTCCCGGCCCCACCGGGCCAGTCTTCGTTGAGTCCTCGATTGCGTTCGCGGCCAGACTCGAAGCTGCGAGGGATTTGTTCGACGGTCGTATTGCGCTCACACCGGCTAGGGCAGAACCGAAACAATGACTGCTACTAGAAAAGTTTGGCGCGGGCCAGTCCAGTGAGTACCGAAAATGGTCTTCACCGCCGGTACCACGCGAGGTTCCGTCGTCTTATAAAGTGATACGCAACAAGAAGGAGCACCGCCCCAATCACTGCCACGAAAAGGCTATAGATATTCAAGCCCGTCACCCCAGATGCTCCGAATAGGTTGAAGAGGAAGCCGCCGACTACAGCGCCGACGATCCCCAAGACAATGTCGAGAACAACGCCTTCGCCGGTTTTATTGACCAGTTTGCTGCCAATGAAGCCGGCCAACAGTCCCAAAACGATCCACGCGAGAAGTGACATATCATGTTCTCCCTTTGTTTCTAGTCGGCCTCGAAGCGCCGATGACTACAGCATCAACGTCTAAACCATGCAACGAACCACAGTCCGAGTTCGGGGCTCGGACCTGGCGGACTTTCTCTCTGGCCTTTCCGCTAAACCGACAGGAGCCGGTCGAAGAAAGACCGGTACCGGCGGAGCGCGATGCGCAAGTCTTCGGTCGAGACGTTGTCGGTCTTGTCCCATTCACTCTCCAGCTTCTGCCGCTCGGCAGCAAAGACTTCCGCCAGCCGCTTGATTGCGCTGGCCACCAACTCGTCAGCCTGTTCCACCGCTTTTCGGGGCTCGTCCACGAAGCCGATCTGAATCTTCTCCCAGCGGGAGCGAAAGTCCTGCGTATCGTTCTGTGCAAACAACGGTAAGTTAGGTTCCTGCGCTGCTTTGGTCATCGGCGGCGTGGAACCGCCCGGCGTGCCGTTAGCGGCAACCAAGTCAGCTGTGGACTGCCGGTTGCCGCTCTCTTCCCTTGTATCGACTACTTGTGGTGTCATTTTGTTACCTCCTCAGGTTTCTCTACAGTTTGGTCCAAAAGGTCTTCAAACAAGACTCGGTAGCTGATCATGGCTTTGCGGAGATCCTCAGTGGTTCCCTGACCTTGACCTTGTCGCAGGGCAATCTCGTGGGCGATGCGATAGTTTTCTACGACGAGAGGATGATCTACCGAGAGATCCGTGGCATTTTGATCAAAGTCGCCCACCGGATAGCCGCGGCGTTTCATTACATCCTGGACCAAAGTATCGGCATGATTCACGGCGCCCCGAGGATCGTCTACAAATAGAGACTGCTCCCGGCGCCAGTCTTCGATATACCTGGAGCGGTCCTCGGCTTTGAGAGGCTGAATGTGAAACTTGGCGACGCGCTTCTCTCGCTTCTGAAGTTCCGATTCCGCGTGTCCGCGATCCCGATGTTCGCCGATGGCTTTGTCGTATTCGGGGCCAAATTTGGAACGGAGCTTCTGCGTCTGCCTTTTCTGCATGTACATCCACAGCGCTATGGCAATCGCCAGAACAAGGCACACGATGAGGATCAGCATGACCGGATTGAAGTTGGTTAAATTCATGTGCATTTCCTCCAGTTGCAACACCTTTTGGAAGCCGTGAGACTTCTAGGCTCTGCACTGCAGGTGTAGATCCAAAAGAGTCCGCGGGTGGTGGGGGCGTTGATGGAGAAGCCCGACGCGCCTAAGAATTCGCTCACTCTTCCTTCGGAGCAGGCTCCTGCCGTAACCACACTTGGTCACATGGCCATATATCGTTACCGGCCTAAGGTCCTTTACATTACAGTGCCCGCTCGTTCGGGCGTTTGGCTATAGGCAACCTTAGAATATTTCCCCAAGCGAGGTTCGGTCCTCCTCATGCCTTAGAAGAGATTGACGGATGTCGGTATCAAAAGGAGAAATGAAATGCTCGGCTTAGGATTGCTTGGAACTATTATTGTGATTTGTCTGGTCGTTTGGCTCGTCCGCAGGGTGGTGTGAACGATTTAATGATCGAGATGCAGAGTCCGCGCTCGGTCCTGGGCGCGCTCAACGCGTCGTGAGCTAGCGGATATGGAATGAGCTTGACCGTGCAGAACACACCTTTGCGATGGGATTGGGTCGGTGTTGTTCTCCACGAGTTCAGGGGCGTGCTGGCTTGCACTCGGGTGATGGCGGCTCGCGGAATCCCTCGTGGCCGCGACGCAGCGCCGCGATGGAGGAGGCCCGCCGGCGGGCTACTCCTCAGTACAGCCCTCATAGCGGCCATTCTCGCGGGAATAGGTTTCTATCGCATCTATCTTGACCGAACCAATCTGCCTGACTTGGAACCATTCGTCCGCTTCGATTTCCCTACCATCGGTCACATCTACGATACGAACGGCCAGCCGCTCATGGAGACGGCCACCGGTACCGGTGGATCAGCAGGTACGAGGAAATCCCGCGCGTGATTTCTGGCGCCATCCTTGCCGCCGAGGACAAGAACTTCTTCTCGCATATCCGAAGTGACCCTGATGGAGTTGGCTAACGCCTACCGTACGATGGCATCAGGCACCCTCGCCCAGCCATATGTAATCCGGAGGATCGTGTACGATTCGGGTCAGGTGATGGGAGAAAGCGAACACGCATCGTCTCTGGTTCATGTCGAGGGCTTCGCCCTCTTGCGCATTCAGGAAGGCATGCGCGGTGTCGTGCGCTTGCCCACCGGCACGGCTCACGCACTAGACTCCAGCGGTTTCCCGATGGCTGTGATGGGCAAGACGGGAACGACAAATGAATTCCGGGATGCGCTCTTCGTAGGATCCACTTACGGTTCTACCGGGATCACAATCGCTGTGCGCATCGGATTTGACGACAATCGCTCCCTCGGAGCAGGAGAGACTGGTGGCCGGGTTGCCGTTCCCGTGTTCAGAGAAGTCGCGCTCAGAGTCTACGCCGAAAAGCTGGTAGGGCCTGCGCCGCAGTTTCCAGCCCAAATGGAACAGAGCATCAACGAATACCTCGAACGTGGCGCTGTCAAGACAATCGCTCGACGATAAACCCGAGAATATTATCTCGGCGGGCCAGGAACCGAGGGAGCGGATCCCATCGCTGGGGCCCGGGCGAGATCCATGCTGAGCGAAAACTGACAACGAGATATCGTCACGCGACCAGGCATGGTCACCACAGGGCCCTCATCTAGCTGGAGCAGAAAGCAGCAACAGTCCGCAAACCTGGGTATAGATGAAGCGCTGGCGAAGCAATTGCACTTAGGTTGACTAAGGATACAATCAGCGATGCCAAAATCTTAAAGAGTGCGATTGCCCCAGCAGTCCTGACCGCCGGCGTGTGGTGTGTCAGCGTGACCCCGTCCTACGCCAAGCCGGAATACGCGAAAACAGAGGGAAAGGCTTGCGCCTACTGCCATGTGACATCCGGCAAACCAGACCTGAACGCAGCGGGCGACTACTACGCCGCACACGATCATTCGCTGAAAGGCTACATGCCCGCCAATTAGGTTCCCCCCACTCACTTCAAGGGACCAGATGGTTCATCAACCCAGAGGAAACAACCGGTCAAGTTCGGCTACTGCTATTTAAAAGGACCTATTCCAAACGCAGATGGTATTTGGCCGTTCCGAATAAGATTAAGGGAGGCGGGATAACTGTCTGTCCGGCATCGTGCGGTCGAACTTTTGGGATGCGGGAGATTCTGCCGGTCGGACAATGACTTGTGGAGGCTAATCGCTCCTCAGGATGTGCTGAGGGTTGTTGGGATGCAAGTACGCGATCTAATTTCCACAGCAGTTTTCTGCTGCGCGGCGGCACTGAGTGTAGCGGCAGTTCCTTTGCGTGAGGTGTCGGGCGTAAACATGCCCGAAGTGGTCAGAGGCGACGACAACAAGGAACTCCGGCTGAACGGCATAGGCCTGCGCAAGGAGAAGGCTTTCTTCAAAGTCTACGTCATAGCTCTGTACCTCGAACGACCGACGACGAACGCGCGGGCAGCGATTATGACCGACGAGGAAAAGCGCATTGTAATTAGCATGCTGCGCGACCTCAGTCGCGAGCAGTTTGTTCAAGCCGTGGAGGCGGCCATCATCCGCAACTCCAGCTCTGAGATGCCAATCTTGCGCTCGCGACTCGATCTCTTGGAGGATGCGCTTCCAGCACCCAGAAAAGGAAATGTGCTCAGCTTCACGTATCTACCCGGCGTCGGCACTGTGATGCGCGGCCAAGGCCGCGAGCTAACGATTCGAGGTAAAGACTTTGCAGATGCGCTGCTTTCGGTGTGGTTGGGTCCGAAGCCGATCGGTGGTGCCCTAAAGCACCAGTTATTAGCCGGGTAGTCGATGTGCATCGGCGAGCACCTCGCTTGATATTTCCACGATTAATTAGTTGTCGTTAGTCTATGACTGCAAGTTGGGAATCGAGGAACCGGCCGTCTTTGACACCAATACGGCTATCCATGGCGCGCTAGCACATTTTCTGACCATACGGCTTCTTGGCCAGACAACCGCGAGAATTCCAAGCGACGCACGGAACGAGGGCAGATCAAACTCGCCGTGTCCAGTGGGGTTGCAAGACGGCCCAACCAAATCGCCCGACCACAAGCGTATTTGTGGTACCTAAAGTGAATTTTCTTGCAAAAATATTGTGTGTATATTCAAGGAGTTAGGGAACATGGCCTGCTTCACACGCAGGAGGTCACAGGTTCGAGTCCTGTCGCGCCCACCACTCATCTTTATTTCGAACGGACTCCTGGGTCGGCCAAACCAACGGGAGGTCCCATTTGGTCCCGGTGGTACCATTGAGAAAGAATGCCTGCCACCACTGAAGCAGGGGTGTTCGACGAGTCCGGGTTGCTGGCGAAGGCTCGCGAGGGCGATGTTGCTGCCTTCAACGAGCTGGTAAACCGGTACTCCCGCAAGATCTACCGCCTGGCCAAACACATTACCCAGAACGATACTGACGCCGAAGACGTGCTGCAAGAGACCTTTATGAAGGCGTTTGAGCACCTAGGCGATTTTCAAGGCCAATCTAAGTTCTACACCTGGATTGTGCGAATTGCCGTCAACGAATCCCTCATGAAGTTGCGGAAGCGGAAGTCCGACCGGACTGTCCCGCTGGATGAACCTCTCGATACCGGAGAGGATACCGTAGTTCGTGAAATCGCCGTCTGGGATGAAAATCCCGAGCAACAGTACTCCCGCGAGGAACTGGCTAGGATACTGGACGAAGCGGTGGAGGGACTGAAACCGGCTTTCCGAACCGTTTTCGTTTTGCGAGACATCGAAGAATTGAGCACTGAGGAAACCGCCCAAGCGTTGGGAATCTCGGTGCCGGCGGTGAAAAGCCGCCTGCTGCGCGCGCGTCTGCAGTTGCGGGAGAAGCTGACGCGTTTCTTCCGACGGAAGGGGGATGACGTCTTTGCTTACCTGTAAAGAGTTTTTGCAGGAGCTCACCGATTACATGGATTCAACCGTGGACGCGGAACTTCGCCGCAAATTGGAGGCGCATATCAGCGAGTGCCCCAATTGCTTTGTGATTTTGGACACCACTCAAAAGACCATCAGGGTATATAAGGGAATGGAGCCGCAAGCCGATTCCCGAAGACGTTCAGGTCCGGTTGATGAAAGCGGTGGAGCGCAAAATCGCCGCAAAAAAGACGGCTGTTCGCTAGGCCTCCGGATCGCCCAGCCACCACCCTGAGGGAGTGGTCTCTGGCGCTAGGCGCCTGCGGCGTTTGCCAACGGCCGGGAGACCCGGATGCCGTTAGCGTCGAAACCCTGCCGCACCAGCGTGTCGCGTACTTGCTCCACTTGGCTGGAATAGGCTGGAAACTCCACCAGCACTCGCGCCGGCCGGTGATAAAGCTGGGGATTGACCGGGAAATCCAGTGCGGCCAGCGCCTCCAATAGATCTTCCAGCAGTTTTGGTTCGGTTGCGATACAGAGGGAAATAAGCTCGCCTTGCTGCCCAAATAGAGCCGCTTCGGGAGGTAGAGACGCCGTCATCGAGTGATCCTCTCCGGCGACCCGGTCACCAAATAAAAATCCCCTGGGCATGTGCCACAGGGGGTTTAGTTTCGTGAAGACCGACTCACCTTTAGCACTTTTTAGCGTGGTTGCAATTAGCCGACCCCACCTTGCGGCAGAGCCTAAATCAATCCACGATGCAACTTCAGAGTACCATTGGAAGCGCCGGAATGCAATGGGCAATTCAACGCCCGGCATCGGCCGGCGATTATGCGGCGGCAGTTGATCGGAAAGCTGTTCAAAGCGCTTGCGCTGTTCGGGCGTAAGCATCTGGACGATGCGGTTGCGCCCGGTGGCGCGGACATCCTCGATCTGCGCCTCCAAATCCTCGTGGTATTTCACGAAATCATCCAGAATAGTTTTCAGACGTTCGGATTGATCCGGCGTAAGTTTCAACTCTCTTTTGAGTTGATCGTAGGAGAATTCGGCCTTTGTCGCCTTTCCAATACACCGCATTGCGATGCAGTTGTTCATGCAGGCCCGGCCCGCATGCCGATGGCTCCGGCCATGGCGCCGGCCAGGAACACCAGCACCAGCGTCGTCAGAATGCGCGGATTCTGCCAGGTTGGCCTGATCCGAAGCGAACATGGCCCTACTGGTGGTAACTGGCAAGATCCACCAGCACGGCATCACGCTGCTGTTGCTGCCGCTGACCGTCTTGCTGATCTACGTCCTGCTGATCGACGGTTTGCGCCTGGCCGCTCGCCCCGGTAGTCCGCGGGGGTGTCCGTCAGAACCACCGCCGGCGAGGAGGCGAATCCGGGCCGCTCGGCTCCGAAGTCACCAGATATGTTCCGAGCAGCGCCACCAGCGCGGCCGAAGCCACTGCCAGCCGGAATCCGAACTTGCGGTCCAGGAAAACGGACCAGATGGAAGCTGGTTGAGCCTTCGATCCGCTCCATCACGCGGGCATAGAAGCCGGCGCGCGGTTCGATCTCCCGGGGCCCTGCGCAGCGATCGCAACAGTTGCGATTGCGCCTCGAGGGACCGAAGTTCATCGGAGCATTCCGCGGCACTCTCCCAAGTGCGCGTGAAACTCCGCTGGAAGCTTCGAGCCCGAACCCTTAAATCTTAGCATAATCTTCAAGGTTGTGCCTGATTTCCTGATGCATGACTTCTTCCCTCAAAAAAGACCGCTAACTTCTGACTCTTACGGATCGATTCGTCCGTTTCGCTGTCCAATCAACGTTCCAACTGTTCTATCACACTGCTTCTGTTACATCAACCTAGGGGACTACTTATCAAGCCAGCGACTGCCCGCCGCGCGTCAAGCGCTGCGCCACCTTCAGCAGCTTCTGCCGGGCCCGAAACAATTTCACCTTAATTGTATTTTCGTTCATGCCGGTCATCTGCGACAGCTCTTCCACCGAGTGCCCTTCCACTTCCTTGAGCAGCAGCAGACTCCGGTCCTCATCCGACAGCTTGGCCAGCAGTTTCAAAACCAGGTCTTTGCGCGCCAGTTGCGTATCCACGGCCGGAGCCTGTCCGGTGGCGGTCTCGCTGTTCTGCATCCGCTGGGCGTCTTCTTCGGAAAAATCGCTTTCGTAAACCAGCTTCCGGACGCGCTTTTTGCGCAGATAATCGTAGCATTCGTTGACCGTGATCTTGTAGATCCAGGTCAGCAGCGAACTGCGAAAATCGAAACTCTGGATGGAGAAGTAAATCTTCGCGAAAACCTGCTGGGCGATATCTTCGGCGTCGTTGTGGTTGCGCAGAATCCCATAGATGATGGAAAACACCTTGGCCTGATAGCGCTCCACGATCTCGCGAAAGGCCATTTCGTCTCTGGCCTGAACGCGCCTGACCAGGGCGGCTTCTTCAGAATTCCGGTGATCCACTCTGGTTTTGGCCTGGGCCCGGGCGCCGGACGCCGGGAAGGGAAGTGTGCCAGCAAGACCGCTCATACACCCACCCAGACGTATGCCAACCGCTTGCGGTTGCAGTCAGTTGGGGGTAAACAGCGGGAATCCGCCGGGTTGGCATCTTCAGTGTCGAATCTTACCGCTGCATCCTACCTGGGAGTTTAGCATCTAACCGGTCGTATAGCCTGACGCCTTGCGATGGCAGCGTTCAGGCGATAATAGCTTCTAGAGAGTTCAGCCAACAGGAGATCTTAAGAAATGGTTCAACTGACCGAGACGGCCGTAAGCAAGGTGAGGGAGATTCTGGGAACGCAGGATCCCAAGCCAGCCGGGCTCCGCATCGCGGTGGTGGGTGGCGGATGCTCCGGATTCAGCTATTCCATGGCTTTCGAAAACACCCCGAACATGCTGGACAAGACCTATAAGTTCGACGACTTGCAGGTGTTCATCGATCAGGCCAGCCTGTTGTATCTGGACGGCGCCGAAGTGGATTACGTCGAAACCATGGAAGGCTCGGGATTTAAGTTCAACAATCCCAATGTGAAAAGCACCTGCGGGTGCGGCAGCTCCTTCAGCGCCTAAAACTCGGCAATCAAACGAATCGGGCGTCGTGAGGCACTGCCTCCGGCGCCTTTGTCGTATACTATGAACCTCACCGGCCTCCTGACTGAGCAGCCCAACCCCGCTTCGGATCACATTGACGCCCTGCCCACCGCCGACGTGCTGGCCATCATCAACCGGGAAGATCAGAAGGTGGCCTTGGCGGTGGCGGCGCGAGATTCCCCGCATCGCCGAGGCCGTGGATCGCATCGTGGAGCTGGTGGGCGCGGGCGGCCGGCTGTTCTACATCGGCGCCGGAACCAGCGGGCGGCTGGGCGTTCTGGACGCCGCCGAGTGTCCGCCGACATTTCAAGTGCCGCCGGAAATGGTGCAGGGCATCATCGCCGGCGGCGAAGCGGCGCTGGCCCGGGCTACCGAGGCTTCTGAAGACGATCCGGAAGCCGGGCAGGCGCGATCTTGCCGGTCGGGGGTTCACGCGCGAACGACGCTCTGGTGGGAATTGCCGCCAGCGGCCGCACGCCTTACGTGCTGGGCGCCGTCGAGGCCGCCAATCAAGCTGGGCGCGCTGACCATCGGGATCAGTTGCACGCCCGAATTCGCCGCTGGCCGCTCGCGTGCGCATTGCGATTACGCCGCTGGTGGGGCCGGAAGTGATCGCCGGGCTCCACGCGAATGAAGGCGGGCACCGCGACCAAGCTGGTTTTGAACATGCTCAGCACCGCTGTGATGATCCGGCTGGGATATGTTTTTGGCAATCTGATGGTGAATGTGCAGCCGCGCAACAGCAAGCTGCGGGACCGCGCCACGCGGATCATCGCAGCCAGCGCGGCGCTGAGTTACGAGCGCGCGGGCGAGTTGCTCGTGGAGGCGGGCGAGAGTGTGCCGGTAGCGATTGTGATGGCGCGGTTGTCGCTCGATCGCGGCTCGGCGGAAGCGCGGCTGGCGGCCGCGCGGCGGGCGGATTTCCGAGGCATTCAAGAACCTAATTCGGAGGCATGAACCTAATATGGACAAGTTCCGGATTCATGGCGGCGTGCCGCTGGAAGGCGAGATCGCGATCAGCGGCGCAAAGAATTCCGCGCTGCCCGCGCTGGCGGCCTGTTTGCTCACCAGCGAGCCGGTGAAGCTGCGGCGCATCCCGCCGGTGCGGGACATCGGGACCATGCAGCAGTTGCTGCAACATGCGGGCGCCGAGGTCGACGGTGTCGGATGGCGCCGTCACGGTGCGCGCCGGCGAGTCTGGATCGTCCCGAAGCGCCGTACGAACTGGTGAAGACCATGCGGGCTTCCAGTCTGGTGCTGGGGCCGCTTGGTGGCTCGCACCGGCCGCGCGCGCGTCTCCATGCCGGGCGGCTGCGCCATCGGCGCGCGGCCCATCAATCTGCATGTGGCGGCGCTCGAACAGCTGGGCGCTGAGATTCATCATTAGCACGGTTACGTGGAGGCGCAGGCGCCGCGAGGGTTGAAGGGCGCGCAGGTGCATTTCGATCGCATCACCGTGACCGGCACCGAGGATGTCTTGATGGCGGCCGTTCTGGCCGAGGGCGAAACCGTGATCAGCAATGCCGCGCGCGAACCGGAAGTGCAGGACCTGGCGCTGCTGCTGAACAAAATGGGCGCTTGCGTGGAAGGCGCGGGCACGTCCACCATTCGGGTGCGCGGCGTTTCCAGTCTGCATGGAACTGAGCACGCCATCATTCCGGATCGCATCGAAGCCGGCACGTTTCTGATCGCCGGAGCCATCACGCGCGGCGACCTGGTGGTTTCCGGTTTTATTCCCGAACACGTGGATGCGCTGGCGTTGAAGATGCGGCAGGCCGGCGTGGATGTGACCGAAGCGGGCCGTGGCGCGCTGCGGGTTCGGGCGTCCGGCGGCTGCGCGCCGCCGACATCACCACCGAAGAATATCCGGGATTCGCCACCGATCTGCAGGCGCAATACATGGCGCTGATGACGCTGGCCGAGGGGATCTCGTTCGTCAGCGAGACCATCTTTGAAAACCGCTTCATGCATACCCAGGAACTGGCGCGGATGGGCGCGAATATCCGCGTGGAGGGCCGGCAGGCGATTGTGGCGGGCGTGGCCGAGCTGACCGGCGCGCAGGTGATTGCTTCCGATCTCAGGGCCAGCGCGTCGCTGGTGCTGGCCGGGCTGGTGGCGCGCGGCGAAACGGTGGTGGACCGGGTTTATCACATCGACCGGGGCTATGAGAGAATCGAGGAAAAGTTGGCGCGCGTGGGCGCGCGGATCGAGCGGGTAACCATCGAGTGGATGAACATGAGCGCACCTAAACATCACAACCCGGGCTTTTCTGGCGCTGGTGAATGCGGCCAAGAGCAGAATTCAAGAAATCGACATCGCTGAGTATCAGCGCTTGCGCGCCGGCGGGCGAGCCGCACGTCTTGATCGACACTCGCGAGAACGACGAGTGGGCCGCGGGACACGCCGCCGGCGCGGTTCACTTGGGGAAGGGAATTATCGAGCGCGACATCGAAGCGCAAGTGCCGCGCAAGGACGCCAAGCTGGTTCTGTATTGCGGCGGAGGGTATCGCTCGGCGCTGGCCGCCGATGCGCTGCGGCAGATGGGCTACACCAACGCGATTTCGCTCGATGGCGGATGGCGCGCTTACCAGGCATCCGGGTTGCCGCTGGAGAAAGTAGATCCAAGCTGCCAGCAGTTAGAAGCGGACCAGCATGGTCGTCGACAGGTAGAGCATGGCGCCCAGGGCGCCGAGTTCGAGAAACTTCACCACGCGTGTGAAGCCGGTGTTCATGAATTCAAATCGCAGCATCAGCGCCAGGCCGAAGCCGGTGCAAATCAGCCAGAACGGCACCACGCCGTCGACGGATTCGCATGAAGCCGAAGAAAACCACGTAAAAGATGATGGGGAGGTTGCTGTCGAACCAGTTCTTCCACTGGGTGTACATCACGAACACCCCAAAGGCGATGATCAAAACCGCGGTCACCGAAGCAGGCGTTGGAAAGATTCATGAGTCGCTGCCCGCAACTTCAAGCGAAACCCGGCCGGAGTGAGCCAGCCGGGTCTCAGAAGCTGAGGAATTTAGAAGCCGAAGCTGATGCCCGCCGACACGACGAAGTCCTGCAGCCAGCCGCCGACGCTGGACCCGGAAACGGGCGCGATCAACGTGCTGGGAAACGGAGTCAGGTAGTCATGCACCTCAAGACGCAGCAGGGTTGATTTGGCGATGTTGAATTTCACGCCAGCCCCTACGGAAACCAGAGGTCGCATGTCGCGGACGTCGCTAAACACCGCGATGTCGGAGAGCGGCTGGTAAACCTGCTCGGTCCCGGTGCCGGAATACCATTTCACTCCGCCGCCCGCCGCCACGAAGGGCCGCACGGCCGATTCCGACGAAGTGAAGTTATAGAGGAAATCGTAGTGAATGGCGTTGCTTTGGCTGGCGAACGTGGTGCTGGTGCCGCCGGAGGAAAGCTTCAGATCGCCGTTCTCATGGTCGTAGCGCAGCTCCCCGCCGAATAACCCGCTGCCGATGGTGTTGTCCAGCCAGGCGCTCAGCGCCAAACCGGGGTTGCGCGTGGCGTCGGCGTTCCCCGCCGGATTGGTGATGGTTTCCGACGTCAGGAAGCTGCCGCCGGCGCCAAAACCGACCTCCCACTTCTGGGCGAATGCCGCCGGAGTCGCCACGGCAATCGCCAAAAACATTAGCGACAGAAAATGTTTCATCTTGTCTCTCATTCTAGTTTAGGATTCTGCGGTTAATCCACCACTCGTTCCGGGATCGAAGTCGAAACCGTTCCCTGGGTAATCACGAGGGGGACAGACATTCCGTCGGGCACGGTGAAAGGCACCGAGACGTTGATCTGATCGACGCCGACCATGCCAGGCGCCAGGCCGGAGAAGAGCACCGGCAAGTCCACGCCTCCCAGGGTGACGGTGGGCTGAGTGCTGCGAGACGGCCAGCGGGTTGGAAGGCGCCGGTTGGCCGGTGCCGACGGCGGGCGAAGTTGGGCCCAGGCCGGTGAGGTAAATCACCAGCGCGGTATTCGATTTGCGGTGAATCGGATGGGACGGCGTGACCAGTTCGTTGTCGTCGTTGCGGACCACCGTGGGTATATTGGTGTCCTGACCAACCGAGGCCAGGAACACGCTGGGCGCATTGGGCTGAATCACCAGGTTGTAGTTGTCGCTCTGACCACCCGGCGTCCGCAGAATCAGCGTTACATCGCCGATCGCCTGGTAGGGCATCTGCGCGTTCACCTGGTTGGGCGAGACGTACAGAATCGGCACCGGCAGGCCGTTGACGCTGAGACAGCTATTGGCCAGCGCGGTGGGCAACGGAATTTCGGAGGTGGCCATGTTGACCGGGCTCAATTGGGTTCCGTAGACCGAGATCAGACCGCCCGGCGCGATGTCGGTCCCCGAATCGCCCGCGTTCACTACGGAGGTGATGTTGGGAGGCGCCACCGCGGCATCGTAGTTCCACGGCAGGATGGTGACACCGGAGACGGTCAGGTTCGCAATCGCGGTCTGGTTCGCCAGCGGCGCGACGGTGCGGGTGAAGGGCGAAGCGGTGGTTCCGAGCAGCGGAGCTTCCACCATCGCGGTGGCACTGCTGACGGAACTGGTCGGGTTGTTCATGTCGATCCGTTGGATGACGCCGGGCGCCGTGCTTTGGCCGTTGCTGGCGAGGCGGCAGTGCGTGGTGGTGCGTCGTGGTCGAAGTGGTCGCGGTCGCTGCGCGGGCGGGCCGGCGCATTGGTCCGGAAGCCGGTCTCGTTCACAAAGGCGAATCCGGACGGAGTACCCGTGCCGGTCTCAAACTGCATGCACCGGAACCAGCGAAGAGTTCAGAAGATTGTTGCCGACCACATATTGATTGAAAGCCGATGCGGCGTAGGGACCGGCCAGAGAGGTGAAATCCTTGCGCGACACCGTAAACGAGTTCGAAGTGGCGTCGTACAGATACACTGTTCCGTCGGCCTGGGCGATCAGGATGGACGAGCCGTTCTGCGAGGCGGTCAAGACGGTGTTGGCATTGGTCAGGTTGGTGAAGACGCCCAGTGAGGGCAATTCAGTTCCCGTACGCTGACGGGATATCCAGCTGCAAGATGTGGAACGTGCCATCGTAATAGCCGCCCTGCGCCAGCGTGGCGTTCGCCGAAGACGCGATGGATAGGGCGATGAAGCCCGACGGCAGAACGATCGGCGTGTCGGGTTGCAGGGTATCCAGATCGAATACGTTGACGAGTCTGCGATCCCAGATTTCCCACCAGCAGATACTGCTGGTCGAAGGAAATGGCCATGGTGGTGGGCTGGTTGCCGGTTGGCAGCGTGGCGATTTGGGAATAGTTGGTTCCATCAAAGGCCAGCACTTCATTCTTGTCGCTGCGGGCGACGAAGAACTGGTTGCGCACCGGGTCGGCGACGATGTCGGTGAGCGTGCCCGGCACATCGATGAAGCTGCCAACCTGGTTGGGGCCGGCGTTATTCACCAGCACCCGAACGCTGGGTATGACATTGATGGCCGCGCCGGATTGGATCGTCAGGGTAGCGGCCACGGTTCCGGTCTGGTTGAGGAACGCCGAGGGATCCACCGAAACCGTCACTACGGCCGGCGTGACGCCGCCTGCGGGAGAGACGGAAACTCCGGCCGTGTCGGAGCTGATGGAGAACGGCGTGTTGTTGCCACCCGGATCGACGATGGTGAGCTGCTGGGTGGAGACTCCCTGATTGCAGAAGCTTCCCCGGAACACCAGATCTTCCTGCTGCGCCGTGACCTGGGGTTGCTGCGCGAGGCTGCCGACCGGCAGTACGGTGACGCCGCTTTCTGAAATAGCGTAGAGAGTGTTGGAGTCGCTCGAGAGCACGCTTTTGCCGGTGAGGTTCTCCGGCAGTTGCAGACGCTCCTGGAGCGTCAGGTTGCTGGAGGTGACCACTTGCAGCGTGGGCGCTTCGCCCGTCACCGCCGGAATCTGGGCGTAGAGCAAACCGCGGCTATCGTCAAACGCGGTGCTTCCGACGCTGAACTGATTGGTATGTTGCGGGAAATAGTTGACGAAGCCGTGCCGCTGCCCGATCATCACCCATCCGGCCATGACGAGCGAGCCGTCATGATTCAGGCTGACCACGCGGGGCCCGAGAATTCCCGTGCTGGTCACGATGCCGCCGGGGATAAATGGCCTTGGCGTTTACGTCGTAACGGAAGGTGACGGTGCTGGTGGAGCCGCCTAATCCGTAGACCTGCAGTCCGTCCGCGGACGCCGCCACCGATGCCGCGGTGATATCGGCCGGGAAGTTGGCGGGCGCCACCGGCAGTGTGTTGGCCACCACGTTTGCCAGCGTATCGAGTTCTTGCGTGGCGCCGGTAGTCGGATCGAAGAGCAGGAAGTCGGTGGTGGTGACCACCAGCGCGATGCCATCGGCCCCGAAGGCCACGCCGATCGGCGGGTTGCCGAGCGAGAAGGTCTGCGTTCCCTGGTTGGTCAGATCGATCACCGTCAGCGAATTGGACGGAGAGCCCGGAGCGGCCGCGTTCCCGAAGTTGGTGGCCACCAGATAGCGGCCATCGGGCGACAAAGCGATGGAACTGGGCTGTGCGGCCACGTTGATCGAAGTCTGGATGGTATTGGTGGCGAGCGACATCACGTCGATCCGGTTCGCGGTGAAGTTAGCGATGTACAGCACGCCTCGCGTCTCATCCAGCGCCAGGTCCGAGGCCTCGCCTCCGATGGACACTACTGTCCCGAAGGTTCCTCCCCAGGCCGCCGCCGCCAGCGAAGCGGCCAAAACGGTCTTCCACCAATATGACTTCAGCATAGCGATTCACTCCAAAAAACATCAAATTTTCAGACTCTTCACACTTCATTACGGCTCTGCGACTGCCAGAGATCCTGCGCTAGCGGCCCGCCCCGCGCCTCGGTTTCGCGAATCACACGGGGAAACTCGTTCCTGGCGCCAACTTCGCGCCCCAGGTCGTGGCGCGCCAGGGAGCTTGCTTCCCTGACGCCCCGCGCCGGATGCGCCCAGTCACCGCTATTACTCAGCGCTCTTTTTGCGCCGCAGAACGATCAGCCCCAGAAACAGGACTGCGAGCACCGCGCAAACAATGCGAATCATCGAGCTATCCATCATCGCTTTCTCCTTTCCCGCGAAAATGACTTCCGCTACATGTTATTCATCATGGGGATCAGTTCCCGCATGATTTTCATCACCATCGGCCCCACCGTGACCACGAACAAAGACGGCAAAATACAAAAAAAGATGGGGAAGATCAGCTTTACGCCCAGCTTGGCGGCCTTCTCTTCGGCGATCTGGCGCGCTTGGACGCGCATGTAATCGGAGTGGGCGCGCAAGCTCTGCGCCACGCCGGTCCCGAAACGGTCGGCCTGAATCAATACCGCCACCAGCTTCTTGAGATCCTCCACCGCGGTACGGTCGGCCAGGTTCCGCAACGCCTCGGCGCGCCGCTTGCCGGCCTTCAACTCCAGATTCACGATGGCCAATTCCTCGCTGATCTCCGGATGGGCGTGCTCCAGTTCCTTGGCCACCTGCATGATGGCCTGATCCAGGCCCAGACCCGACTCCACGCAGACCACCATCAGGTCCAGCGAATTGGCCAGCCCGCGCTGGATCTGTTTCTGCCGGCGCTTGGCGGCCATGCGCACGTATTCGTTGGGACCGAAGAATCCGGCCGCCACCGCCACCAGAATCGCGACCACCTTGTTGCTCTGCTGCGCCGACGAATTCAACACCGCGAGCGTCATCACCACCGGCAACAGAACCGCCAAAATGGCCTTGGCTCCATACAGAACCTTGAGCGCGTTGGGATTCCGGTAGCCGGCGCGGATCAGGCGGCGCTGCATCACCGTCACGTCTTTGGGCGAGGCCGGAACCAGGTTGCCCAGCCGCTTCACCAGGTCGTGGAACAGCAGGCTGGGATGGACCGGCGCTGCGTCGTGCGCGCTCATGCCGGTGCCGGCCACCCGCTCGATAGCTTCCTTCGGCTTGACGTACATCTTCACGCCCGCAAAGGAAAGCCCGGCGGCGAACAACAGGAAAATCACGAAGCTGAATAGAAATGCCATGGCCTTAAACCTCGATATGTCGTGATGTGCTTCATGATGAAGAATCCAACGATCTGCAGGGCCACCGCGCAGCCCAGCATGATATTGCCGACGTCGTCCAGGAAGAAGAACCTCACATAGTCCGGGTTGGTGTAGAAGGTCAGCACCGCTACGCCGATGGGAATGCAACTGAGCGCGATGCCCGTCATCCGCCCGTGCGCGCTGATGGCGCGGATGCGGCCGCGCAACTTGAAGCGCTCCCGGATCACGTAGGCGAGTTTGTCCAGAATCTCGGCCAGGTTGCCGCCCGTGCGCTTTTGCAGCAGCACCGCGGAAACGAAGAAGTGCACGTCGAGCGAGGGAACGCGCTTGGCCAGTTTCTGCAGCGCCACGTCCAGCGGCAAGCCCAGGTTGTGTTCTTCGAAGGTGCGCCGGAATTCACCCGCCAGCGGTTCTTGAAACTCGCGGTGAATCATTTCGAGCGACACCGAGAAGGCATGCCCGGCGCGCATGGAGCGCGAGACGAACTCCAGGCTGTCGGGAAATAGCTCTTCGAAGCGGCGCATGCGCGCCTTGCGCTTGCGGATCACATACAGCAGCGGCAGGGCGCCGGCGAGCAGCGCGGGCACGTAGGCAAAAGCGCCGGAACTGGTCGGGAAGCAAAACCCAGGCCAGCGCCCAGACCGCCACCACCGCGAGCAGCGAGGTGTTCACCAGCCGGTGCGTGCTCCACTTCATGCCAGCCTGCTCGATCATCTCCTGCAACTTGCTTTGCAGCTGGAAACGCCGCAGGAACTTGGTGGCGAGCAGGACATTCTTTTCCTCGGCGTGGATAAGCGAGCCGCCGCTGCCGCTCGAGGAAACCTTCGCCGCCTTGGTCTTGCTGGTGCCGATCAGCCGGCTCTTGAGCTTGTCCAGATCGGAGTGGCGGAACGCGTTCGAGCAGATCCACCAGATGACCAGGGCGCAGGCCCATACCGCGATGGCGATCATTACAAACATGGCGTCAAACCTCCACCACCTCGTCGAACAAGTCCGCCCGCAGCCGGATGCCGGCCGCCAGCAGCTTTTCGTAGAATTTGGGCCGGATGCCGGTGGCGGCGAAGCGTCCCACTACGCGGCCGTCCGGGTTCAGGCCGCGCTTTTCGAAAACGAAGATGTCCTGCAAAGTGATCACGTCGCCTTCCATCCCGGTGACTTCGGTGAGGTTGATCACCCGGCGCGAGCCGTCGCTCAGCCGCGAGGCCTGCACCAGCAGATGCACTGCGCTCGCGATCTGCTGCCGGACCGAGACCAGCTGCATATTGGCGCTGGCCAGCGAAACCATGACCTCCAGGCGCGAAATGGCGTCGCGCGGGCTGTTGGCGTGGACCGTGGTCAGCGATCCATCGTGACCGGTGTTCATGGCCTGCAGCATGTCGAGCGCTTCCTCGCCGCGGACTTCGCCCACCACGATGCGGTCCGGGCGCATACGCAGGCTGTTGACCAGCAACTCGCGCTGCCGCACCGCGCCGTTGCCTTCCAGGTTGGGAGGCCGCGTTTCCAGCCGCGCCACGTGCGGCTGCTTCAACTGCAATTCGGCCGCGTCTTCAATGGTGACGATGCGTTCCTTGGGCGAGATGAAGGCCGACAGAGCGTTCAGCAGCGTGGTCTTGCCGGCGCCCGTTCCGCCCGCGATGATGATGTTCATCTTGGCCTTGACGGCCGCTTCGAGCAGCTCCATCATGCCGGGCGTCATGGCGCGCCGATCCACCAGGTCGGGCGGCATCAGTTTGTCGGTCGAAAAACGGCGGATCGACAGCAGCGGGCCATCCACAGCCAGCGGCGGAATGATGGCGTTGACGCGCGAGCCGTCGCTCAGCCGCGCGTCCACCATGGGATTGGATTCGTCCACGCGCCGGCCTACCTGCGAAACGATCTTGTCGATGATGCGCAGCAGGTGCTGGGCGTCGCGGAAAGTGACGGTGGTCAGTTCGAGCAGCCCTTTGCGCTCGATGTAGACCTGCTTGTGGGTGTTGACCAGAATGTCGGAGATGCTGGGATCCTGCAACAGCGGCTCCAGCGGGCCCAGGCCAAAGACCTCGTCCAGAACCTCGTCGCAGATCTGCTGCTTTTCGAGCGAACTGAGCAGAGTTGGCTCCGAATCGATCAGCGAAATCAGCGCCTGCCGCACTTCGCTGCGCACCCGCTGGTTGTCAATGGTGGCTAGCGCCTCCAGATTGATCTTGTCCACCAGCTTGCGATGCAGGGTGAACTTCAGCTCCTGATATTCCGGCTTCAGCGCACCCTTGGTTTTGCCGCCGTTTTTCAGCAGCCGTTGCTCCCAGCTGATTTGCGGCGTCGATTTGGTGTCGAGGTTAGGAAACATAAATCTTCACTACACAATCCTTCACTACCAGAGCCTTCACTGCCCGAGGCTTCCCTGCCACCAGCCTTTACTACCCAAGCCTGCCCTACACCGGCGAAGTCGCGACGCGCAAGTCCGCGAACGCCGGCCCTTTTGCGATCCTGTCCTCCAGCGCCCGTCAGGCGGTTGGCGAGGTTCTCCACCGCCTTCCCGAGTTCGGAATGCCCATCCACCGGCTGGCCCAGCGTCACCGCGCGGTGCAGCGAGAAATAATCGTTCGGGATCCGCGCGTCTATCGCGCAGTTAAATAATCGTTCGATATCGGAACCGGCGATCTCGTCCCGCCGGTCGATGCGGTTCATCACAATCTGGAAGCGTTCCTTGGGGAAGCCCAAATGGTCGAGAAGATTCACCGCTTTGCGCGCCAGGTGCAGACTCGGCAACTCGGGGGTCGAGACCAGATACGCGCGGTCGGATTCGGAAATCGTCATTAAGCTCAACCGTTGAAACACCACCGGCAGGTCGATCACTACCCACTCATAGTTCGAGCGGGCGTGCTCCAGGACCGCGTGCAGCCGCGCGGCGTCGATCGGCCCCGGCATAGGGAGTTTCCGGCGCCGGCAGAATGTCCACGCCATCGGACACTGCCACGCACGGCGGCCCAGGCGCCGTCCTGCAGCCGCTCGGCCATTTGCAGGGCGTCCAGCAGAGACTTGGTGTTGGTGAGCTTCAGGTAAAAGCCGATCATGCCTCCCATGAGATCGAAATCGGCCAGCAAGACACGTTGCGAGGTGGTGCGGCGCAACGCAAATGCGGCTTGGGCGGCGAGGGTGGAAGCGCCCGAGCCCGGTTTGGCGCTCGAGAAGGCGACGATCGATCCGGGTTCGGCTTGTTCGGCCGGGCTGGGCTGCAGCAAACGATGCAGCCGCGCCACCGCGTCGTTCTGCGTTTGCGCATCGAAAGGCGCGTAGAGAAACTCGCTGGCGCCGCTCCGCAGGCAGCGCAGGATCGCGTCCGAGTCGTTCCGGACATGCAGCCCCACCACGTGCGCCCGCAGATTCAGCGAGGAGACCAGGCGAATCAACTCGCAGGCCTGATCGAGATCGGAGGCCAGGTCGAGCAGGATCACATCCGGCTTGGTCTGGCGGACCCGGATCTCCAGCGTCTGCAGCGCCGGGTAGGACTTGAACTCGGATAGGACTTGGAAGGAACGGGTGCGCTCGAGCGCGGAGGCGAGCTGGGCCGCCAGCTCGCGATCGGGAATGATCGCGAGTGCGGTCAAAACTGGTCCCCGGCCCGTCATCGCGCCCTCCCCTTTCTCATTCCTCCACGCTCCTACTTGGACTTACCCTTGGGGTTGGAGGGGAACGCATCGCTTGAACCCGGCGTGATCGGCACCAGGTAGGGCCGCGGCGACGCAACCCCGGGCTTGGCGTCGCCTGGCTCCAGCGGCATCGTGATCTCGGGCGTGACCATCACAATCAGCTCTGTGTCGCTGCTATTGAATTCCTTGCTTTTGAAAAGGTTTCCAAGGATGGGCAGGCTGGATAATACGGGAATTTTGGCCAGGGTTTCGGTCACCTGCTTGTCGATCAGACCGGCGATCACGAAGCTCTGTCCTTCGCCCAGCTCGATGTTGGTTTCCATTTTGCGCGAGGAAAGAGCGGGAATCGTGAAGCCATTGAAGCTGAGCGCGTTGGTGTAATCGAGCGCGGAAACTTCCGGCTTGACGTGCAAGCGGATATTGTTGTTCCCGGTAATGAACGGCGTGAAAGTGAGGCGCACGCCGTATTCTCGAAACTGGATCGTGACGGCGCCGGAATTTGCGCCTCCCTGCAGGACCGGGATGGGAAATTCGCCGCCCACCAGGAAGCTGGCTTCTTTCCCGTTGCTGGTGACCAGCGTGGGCTCGTCCAAAGTCTGCAAAATATTGCGTTGCTCCAGCGCCTGGATCAGCGCGCCCAGGTTCAGGTCCGGCCGAAAGGCGAATATATTCAGTGCATTCGAAATGCTGAATATGGAGTTAGTTGAGCCGCCGTTGGCCTGGATGGTGCTGGGCGAAGGCGCCGGGAACTGTCCGGTGGTGACACGGCCGATGGTGTTGGTGGCGCCGGTGGAAAGCAGGTTGACCGCGAACTGATTGGACAGGGAACGGTCCAACTCGGCGAACTTGATGCGCAGCAGGATTTGCTTCTCGACCGGTGGATCGGCCACTTGCAGGTCGTTCACAACGGTTTTCGCAAACGGCGTCGCCAGCGCCGTGGCGCGGTCGCCAATGTCTTTATCCGCCACCCGTCCGGTGAGGGAAAGTGAATCGCGCGAAGATTGAACGTGAATATCCTGCTTGGGGAAGGTCTCTTTGAGGAGCCTGCGCAAGGGCTCTAGATTCTGCTCCACGGTGATGTTGTAAAAGTTACGCTGGCCGGTTTTGCTCCAAACCACCAGCGTCACAGTTCCGAAAGATTTGCCATGCACCAGAACTTCGCGCCCGGTAACGGGCGAAGCATCCGCCACGTCCGGATTGCTGGTCGAGATCCGCGCGATTTCAGCCGGATAATCGATGACGATGCTCTTTCCGACCGTCAGGCGAATCTCTTCCGGACCGCCTTGGGCCAAAAGCCAACTGGCCGCGCCGCAAGCGAGCAGCCCAGACAGGATGTACAGCCGTTTCATTGGTTGCATGGTCTACTTTCCTCCGCCGCCCAGCCCCACCACTTCCACGCTCTTTTGTGTTCCGCGAATCACCACGATCTGATCGGGCGGGGGCGGGGGCGGGGGGGCCGCGGCTACCACCACTGGCCTGGGCCGGGGCCGGGGTGCGGTATTTTCAGGCTTCTTGCGCGAAGAGTGGTCGCCGTATAATTCCCCGACATCTTCGCCGGGAGTCTTGGCGATGCTCTGATCGCTGCCGTTTCTCAACACCAGTTGAATGCGGGCGTCCGAACTGGCCAGAGTGAGTGTCTCGGCCTGCTCCGGGGTCCCCAGCAAAGTGACGGTCTGCGCCGGCATGGCTTGGCCGCGGGCGTCCGGCTGCATCACGGTCCCGGCCGAAAGAACCAGCAAATTCTGCAGTTGCACGGGCGTGGCGGTGACCGAATTTTCCGAGTTGGGAGGATGGCCGGTGACCAGCACATCCACGCGCATGCCCGGCAGCACAAAACCGGCGATGCCGGTGACATCATTCACGCGCAGTGTGACCGCGCGCATCCCGACCGGAATGATCGGCGCCAGACCCACTCCGCTGCCGCGCGCCGCCAGACGTCCTTCGAGCACCGGCTCATCCATCAGAATGTTGCTGATCAGGGGGCGGTCGATCACTTCCTCGGGCTTGGCAAACGCGCCTTTGGGGAATGCGGACGAGGGGATCTTGCCCAGCTTGATGTCGGCCGGCTTAATCGTCGTTCCCACCGCCAGCGGCCGGGCCGCCACGACGATATCTTTCAAATCGGTCGACTCGGCAGCCTTCTTGGGGCTGCCGGCGCGAGCCGCCATCTGGTAGAACACGCTCGATATCACCAGCGCGAACAGCAGACTCACGCCTAACACCGTCAGAAATCTACGATCCATATCCCTCTCTCCCGCCTTCGATCGTTCCCTTCGAACGCCACCAAATATCCGTTCCCGTTCGGCACCCGGTCACGCCAGTCAGGTTCGTCCCAATAGACTCAGCCAGACTCCCGCCGCGATGGCCGGAGCGTAGGGGATGCTGTCCGCGCTCCTGCTGGGCCGGCGCTCGGCCCCCGCGGCTTCACTCGCCGCTGATTTTCTGCGGGCCCAGAGATCTCGAACCATACCGCCGGCGATTACGACCAATGCCATTACGCCGCCGCATCCGGCCGTCCATAAAGCAGCCTGGAAAAGCTGTTTCGCCCCGAGCAGCGCGCCGAAGCCCGCCATCAACTTCACATCTCCTCCGCCCATGCCGCCTAGCAGATAGAAGATCAGGAACACCCCCGCGCCAGCCAGCGTGCCGAGCAGCGCCGATCCCATGCCGCGCCAGCCATGTTGCACCGTCTGCAAAACCAGACCGCTCGCGAAGCGCCAAGCCCGGAATCCAATTGGCGATCTGGCGCCGCCTGAGATCGTCTACGCACGCCGCAATCCCGATTCCTCCGGCCAATAGGGCCTGCGCAGTCACCTGCGCAGTCACCTCCGTCCCCTTTGCCGAACTGTTTCCCCCGTGCTCCGGCCGCGCTCGCCCCGAATTCGGAAGCATCCGGCAGTTTCTTCCCAAAGCGGTCCGCGCGGAACAGCAAGCGGAGCCAGAAACCCGGCCTGCAGCGCAAATTCCGCTAATGCCTTACCCGACGGCAGCCGCCAGCTTCCCGAGTCCAGCCATTCCACGGGCATTCGGGGCATGCTTAACTTGCCCACGTTTAACTTACCCACGCTTAACTTACCCACCGCACTTCCAGTGGCCGGCGTTCGAGTGCCGCTACTGCGTTCGCCGACACTCGGGGTGACTGAGCCTGACGGGTTCTGGTTGCTTCTCATGCCGGTCGCTCTCCCTGACTTATAACTTCGGCCAACTGGGAGGTTTTCATTAGCCCGAACATCCGGTTTTCTTTAGTACGAACGACAGCAGGTGAGGTGTCGAACTACCTAGTTCGGCGTGGTTTACCGACTTAGCTTCGCAAACAGTATGGCCTTGCCGTCGTCTTGTACTACGCGCCACGATGGGTCTAACTTCAGCATCGACGCCAGTGGCCAATCCACTGGCAACAAGGCGACAGTGAAGCCGTTGCGATCCAGAATCGCTCTCCAGTCGTAAGCGCCTTGCATCAGGTGGAGATACTCCTGCCCGAGTTTCTCTCCGTAAAAATCACTACGACCATCCACGTACACCTTTTGCCGGGGGTAAAGGCTGAAGATGATGTAGTCCCCCCATTGGTCCGGGGTCAGTAAGCGGCCCGACTCGATCAGCGCCGGCCTGCTGGTGGACCATCGCGGTGGGAAACATCGCACTCGGGAAATCGGCGCGGCCATTTCAGAGGCGCGTTGAGCGCGGCCAAAGTCAGGACCAACACCGCCGGCCATATGCTGGTCCGCAGAAAGCCTGGCGTCAGGTCCGCGCCCAGCTGATAGAGAATCCGCGCAGCCGAAGACTTTTTCATTCCCGCCACGCCAGCGCGCCACCACTCGCTGATCTCGCCGGCAATCAGGGGCGCGGCGACGCACGCGTAGAGCGGGGCGTGCCGCACGCTGATGAGCGACGAATGGGCCAAGAACAACACCCACAATGCTTCGGTGTAGAGCCCGCGGCGGAGCAGGAAACCGATGGCGATCAAACCCGCCAGCAGCAGCCCCTCAAACTGAAGCTGGCCTTCGGAGCGGAAGGTCGGCGCCTGAAACTCCTGCACGATATTCTTGATCCAATCGGAGCGCAGATAGGTGTAGATATGAGCTTGCAGCTGGATTCCATAAGGATTGGCGAGCGAAGCGAGAGAGCACCCCGCCAGCAGCGCCGAATACCGGCGGATCGGGGTCCAGCGCGCTTCGGCGCCGCCACGCCCGAGCGCCATTTCGAGCGCGCACGCGAGCACCAGCAGCCCCAGGCACGCCAGGAAAATAACGAAGCCGCCATGCAGGTTGGTCCACAGCGCGGTCACCGGAATCAGGATCCACAACCAGGGCGTGTTCTTGCGCCGGTCGGCTTCCACCACCCACAAGCAGACCGGCAACAAGAGCAAAGTAAATAGATGAGGACGCGCCAGGAAGTGCATGGACGAAGCACCCACGGCCACGAGCGTGGTGAACGCCGCCACTAGCGCGTTAGCGCCGCGCCACAGCGTGTAGCGCAGAATCACGGTGGCATACAGCGCGATCATCACTCCGGCCAGCAGCACGATAGCCTTCAGCCCCGCGATCTGAAAACACAGCGCGTAGATCACGTCGGTCAGCCATTCCCAGGCAAACCACGGAGCGCCCGGGCGTGAGAACGAAAACAAGTCCCGGGTGGGTACGCTGTGATGCTGCAAAATGTACTGGCCGGTGCGGATGTGCCACCCCGTATCGCCGTCTCCCAGCAGTGATATCCAGCCGCTCGCGCCCGAGATGAACAGCCAGACAATCAGCGCGATAAAGAAGCAGTCGGAAAGAGACGGCGCCAGAACGCGCGCGAGCCCGGTACGGAACCGGGCGGCCGGGGAGGAAGCCGGCGCCTGCCCCAGCGGCTGGGCGGGGGACTGAGGCGGGGGATGGGTAGAGGTTGCCAACTTGAAGCCGGGTCCTTCGAAAGTAATCGGCCTGGGAGGCCGCTGACATTAGCGCGCAAAAAATCGCCCTGCTCTCTGATGCATTAGTTGACTTAAGTCAACTATATCGTTGACACTGGCAATATGAATGCCCAGGATCGCGTGGACGCGGTGCGCCGCTTCAATCGTTTCTATACCCGGCAGATCGGGCTGCTTGGCAAGGGATACCTGGAGAGCCCCTTCACGCTCGCCGAAGTCCGCGTGCTGTACGAGCTGGCCCACCGGGACGCGCCCGCGGCGGCGGAGATCGGCAAAGCGCTGGGATTGGACACGGGCTACCTGAGCCGCATGCTGTCGAGCTTTCGGAAACGCGGTCTTTTGACGCGGCACGCGTCGGAGCAGGACGCGCGGCAGAGCCATCTTTCGCTCACCGAGAAAGGGCGGGTCGCGTTTGGCGCGCTGGAGGCGAAGTCCGAGGCGGCGGTATCGAAGATGCTGGAAGGTCTGCCCCCGGCCGAACAGAGCCGGTTGACGGGCGCGATGGCTGCGATCGAAAGCCTATTGGGCGAGCCCGCCGAATCGAAGGCGCCGTACCTGCTCCGCACCCACCAGCCGGGCGATATGGGCTGGGTGATTCATCGGCACGGCGTGCTCTACGCGCAGGAGTACGGATGGGACGAGCGCTTCGAAGCGCTGGTGGCGAAGATTGCCTCCGAATTTATTCAGAAGTTCGATTCGAAGCGCGAACGCTGCTGGATTGCGGAGAGAGACGGCGCGATCGTAGGATCCGTGTTCCTGGCAAGGAAAACGGAACGAGTGGCGAAACTGCGGCTGCTGCTGGTGGAACCGCCAGCGCGCGGCCTGGGGATAGGCGCCCGGTTGGTGGCTGAATGCATCCGCTTCGCCCGCCAGGCAGGGTATCGCAAGATCACGCTCTGGACGCAGTCCATCCTGGACGCGGCCCGGCATATCTATCGCCAAGCCGGGTTTCGCATGGTGAAGCGGGAGCGGCATCGGAGCTTCGGGGCAAAACTGGTGGGCGAGACTTGGGAATTGACGCTTTGAGATGCGTACGCGTCACGGCAGGGCCCAATATCCGTCGCGTGTCTTCACCCGTAGCTCCGGCCGGTCCTTCACCATTACACGGATGGTGTGAAACCCGTCCGGCTGGGCGCCCTTGGGCTGAAAGCTCAAAATGTACTGGCGATGCACCTCTTCGCTCACCAATTGAATGGCCTGCTCCAGTGCGCTCTTCTTCAAAAAACTGAGCGTTCGCCCGCCGGTGATCCTGGTGAACAGACGAGCCAGATCCGGCTGGTGCAGGCGAATCAATTCCTGGATCGCGTATACATAGCCGCCCGGTCCCAAATCGGGTGGGACGGCGGTATCGTCGGGAGCGGGGCAGAGCGCGCATTTCTGGACCTTGATGCGCTCCTCTTCGGGCTTCAGATCCTCGGCGGTCTTGGGCTTCACCGTAAACGGCTCCAGGAATGGTGAGTAGGTTAGCCAGTAAACCGCGGCGTTGAGGCGCTCCACCTGCTCCATGACTTCGGGCAGTTTCGTCTTGCTGGCGCGGTCGCGCCGTTCGGCGATCATCAGAATGATTCGCCGCCGTCCGGGTGGGCGATGCGCGAGCATCCCAAGCGCCTGATGCATGGCATCCAGCATGTGCGCGTGGTCGCCTTCCTTGCGCAACATGCGCAGCGAGTGAATCACCAGGTCGGGGTTAGTGGTGAAATCCTGGTGGATCTTCACGTCATCGCTGAACGAGACGACTGCGGTTTCGCCCGCGTCGGCGGCGAGCAACTGCGAAACCAGAATGCCGCTGCCGCCCAGTTTGTCGATCACGGCGCCGGAATTGGCGCCGGTTTCCACCGCGACCACCAGGTCGATCGGGTACGCCATCCAATCCATCTGTACCTTCTGCGGCACATTGTTGTCGTAAAGAATCAGATCGTCAGACGTGAGGCCATCCACGAAATGTCCCTTGGAATGGGTGATGGTAGTGGGCGCGACGACCAGTGGAACGGTGCTCTTGAACTGCGCCCAGCAGGGGCAAGCGAGCACGATGATCGCCGTGGCAAGACGCATTAGCGAGATGCTTGCAGCTTCCTGGCCAATCGACGCTAACTCAGGCCGAGCGCGCGGAACATCGCCATCCGTTGCTCGTGCAGCGGATCGTCCACCACCTTGCTCTGATTGTTGATCACCAGCGTGGGCCGCTTAGCCGCGTTGAACGCCGGCCAATGCGGCAGCTTGGACGTATTCGGATCGCCCGTACGCGCGAACGCAATCCAGGCATCGCTGACCTTGTCGGCTAAAGCCATGGCGTCCGCGCCGCCGCCGGTAATTTGCCGCGAGATCTGGACGTTGTCGAACGCAAATGGGATCTCCATGGTATGCGGCGATTTCAGCCGGCCGCCTTGCACCGGCGTCTCCCAGGTGAAGTAATACAAATGGACCGGCCCTTTGCCCAGGGCCGCGCGGCGCTCGGCGATCTTCATCACGGGCGCGCCGTAGCGATAGTCGCTCGCGATGAGAAAGTAAAGATCGGAGGGTGTGGCGCGCGGATTCTGCTTACGATACACCTCGATCAACGCGTCGCTGCTATCGCCCGCTAGGGTCATCAAGCGGCTGCGCATCCCGGCTTCATCGAGTGAGAACGCAGTGGGATCGGCCTCGCTGAAGAGCGTCATCTCGGTGCGTGTGTGGCCGAGCATCAGCGGCACATCGGCTGAAATGGGCGACGCGGTTGGATGGAACGGATGATGCGGGATCGCGTTTCCATCCACGGTGGGCGAGAAACCCTGCGTCATCTGATCCTGGCCGCCCATGTCCTTCACCACCGCGAAATATGCGCTCATGATGCGTTCCACGGGCATCTTCTGCAGGTCGCGCACCTGCGCCTTGCTGACGTTCAATTTCGTGAGCAACATCCCCGCTACGCGAATGGCCTGCTCACGCTCTACTAACTTAATCGTCGGGCCGCTCTCGATCACCGCGCGGTGAAACAATCCCTTCGCCGATGGCATCGCGAGCAGCGTACCCACTTTGCGGCCGCCGCCGGATTGGCCGAAGATCATCACAGTATTCGGATCGCCGCCGAACTGCTCGATGTTGTTGCGCACCCAGCCGAGCGCGTGCACGATGTCGAGCATGCCTACGTCGCCGGAGGCTGCAAATTCCGAACCACCGAATTCGGCCAGGTAGGTGAAGCCGAGCACATTCAGCCGGTGGTTGATGCTCACCACCACCACGTCTCCCCGCCGCGCCAGATTGGCGCCGTCGGTGCCCGGCGACGAAGCGGAGCCGCTGACGAAGCCGCCGCCATGGCACCAGAACAGGACCGGCCGCTTGCGGCCATCCTTGAGCGCGGGCGTCCAGACATTCAGCACCAGACAGTCTTCGCTTTCCGGAAGGCCCGAGCGCGAGGGCACACCCGGATTGCTTTGCGGCGTGCTGGGTCCGTAATGGAGGGCATCGCGAACCCCGGTCCATGGGGCCGGATCCATGGGCGGCATGAAACGATTCTGGCCCGCCGTGGTCGCTCCGTAGGGAACGCCTTTGAAGATCTTGATGCCTTGGACCTCTTCGCCCCGGACCTTGCCGAATGCGGTCTCGGCAATCACCGATTCCTGATCGGCGCGGCCGAGGATGGCGCCAGCCGGGAGGAGCGCAAGCAGGGAAGTCTGTTTTAGGAACGTGCGACGATTCGTCATGGAACGGCCTCCTGAGTTTCAGCTTTTTACACTGGTGGTTTCACTGCGGTCTTCTTCGTCTGCGGCCTGCGCGTCCTGCGCGGCGCGCGCTTACGGGTATTCTTAACGGTCTCCAGCCGCAAATATCCAGCCGCGGCGCGCAGCCGGACACCTTCGGTTTTGTCGTCCAGTAAAGGGATAATGTCGGCCTGGAACGCCGGCTCGTCCCGCAGTACCAGGGCGTGAACGGCCGCTGCCCTGACGGACCAATCCTTGTCTTCGAGCGCGTCCTTGAGCGCGGCCAAGGTCTGCTCGTCCGTTTCTTTTTCGAGTAACAGCGTGGCGGTGGCGCGTCCGGATACGGACGGATCGCTCAACAGCGCTTGCATCGACGAAACGCCCGCGCCCAATCCCGGCACGGGTGCGAAGCCGGCCCCGGTCCGCATCGCGAACAGGAACATCGGCTTCGGCGTATGCATCATTCGCAGAGCATCGCGCTTCTGTTTGGCAAAGTACCCCGACGATGCTTTGCTTTCTCCGCTCACGATTGATAGCAGCGCTTTCTTGCCCTCTGGATCGTGCAGTGCCCACAGGGATCGTGCGGCAGCGAAGCTGACCTCCGGCACTTCGTCGTCCAAAGCTTTATGAAGCGCGGGGACGGTCCGGCTATTCTTCAGATCGGAGATACTGGCGACGGCAGCGAGGCGCACTTCCACGTCCTTGTCGTCCAGCAGCGCTTCCAATTGCGAAGGGAAAGGGTCGGTAGAGCCCACCAAGCTAAGTGCGATGGCGGCCTGCTTGCGCGTGTCCGGGTTCTTGTCCTTGAGAGCTTTCTCCAGGATGTCCTGGCACTGCTGGTCGCGGCCCGCGGCGGGAGCGGGAGCGCCGGGCGGCGGTGTTTGGCATAACGCGATGGCAGGCCAGAGAAGCGAAATGAATAGGGTCTTCCGCATGTTTCTCCTCAGGAGATTTGCTCTTTAGTATACGACCGAAATTTACGCGTGGAGCGCGCCCTAACCCCGCACCAGCAGGGACCGGATGAGCCCGAGATCGTTCAGAATGCGCCGGCTTTTGCCGGTGTGGGTTTCAAGCTGAGAAATCTTGAACAGCGCCAGGCGCAAGGCTTCCCTGCGGCGCTCGTCGTTCGCGCTATTCGCGTCTTCCAGCATGGTTGCAAGCTCGCTCTTAGCGTCGCTGATCACGCTTTCCAATACGACCATGAACTCGTGAGCGCTCTCGATGCTGTCGAACTGCTCCTCGGCTGCGTCGGCCATCCCTTCATTAACGCACACAGTATTAACGCACACAGTAGTCGCGAGAGAGGCCCGCGCTGCTATAATGAACCAAATTTTTCATGAAGCTTACAGGTTTCTTATTGCTGGTGGGCGGATGGATTATAGTCCTGGCCGCCATCGCGCTGCTGCCGTCCGGGCCATCCCAAATTAGCTTTGTGCTGGTGGCGCTCGGAGTGGAAGCGCTGGGTTTGACGCTGGTTTTTCGCGCGCACTTGATTCCAAGCAGGGAAAGGAAGTGACGCCCGTTCGCGCTCCAGCGCTGACCGAAACTTCGGCGATCCTCTGCTTTTTGTTCGTGCTGCTGATTCCCTGCGCCGCGGCCGGTTTGGCGCTCATCAACGCGGGACTGGGGCGCTTCCGAAACGCGGCTCATTCCATGCTTAGCGCCCTTTGTGTTATCGCGGTGGCCGCCATCGTTTACTTCGCCGCCGGAGCGGCATGGCAGGGAGCCGCCGGGCAGCCAGCGTACGCGCTGCATGCCGCCGGAAAGGACTGGAACTGGATCGGCGCCGGCCGCTTCTTTCTGCGCGGTCTGGAGCTGGGAGGATGGTCCTCGCTCGCCACGCTGTTTGGATTGATGGGCGCGGGCCTGGCCGCGATCATCGCGTTGGGCGGCGGCGCGGATCGATGGCGTCTGGGCGCGAGCTGTGCTTCCACGGTCTTAC
Organism: Bryobacterales bacterium; assembly: GCA_963713415.1. Taxonomy (GTDB): domain Bacteria; phylum Acidobacteriota; class Terriglobia; order Bryobacterales; family Bryobacteraceae; genus Palsa-89. The sequence goes on from CAVQLV010000009.1 coordinate 105,234, forward strand.
TCGCCGGCTGGATCTTCCCTTTGTTTGCGCACTGGGCGTGGGGCGGCGGATGGCTGGCCCAATTCGGTTTTCTCGACAGCGGCGGCGCCGGCGTGATTCAAGTTACCGGCGGCCTGACGGCTCTCTCCATCACCTGGATTTTGGGGCCTCGGCGCGGCAAGTTCAGTCCGGACGGCTTGCCCTCGGCGATGCCCGGCCACAACGCCGTTCTCGTTTTGCTTGGTTGTTTTCTGGCCTGGCTGGGATGGCTGGGACTGGACGGTGCGGGTGCCATTCTCTTCACGGGCGTGGAAGCCAGCCGCGCGGTTTTGATCGCCGTGAATACCACTCTGGCAGCTGGATCGGCGGCGCTCTCCGTCGCAGCCGTCACGCGCGCGCGTTTCGGCAAGACCGACGCATCTCTTTGCGCCAATGGCTGGGTGGCGGGCTTAGTGGCGGTGAGCGCGGGTTGCGCTGTGGTGCGTCCGGCCGCGGCCGTGATCATCGGCTTGATCGCGGGCGCCGTGGTGGTCTATTCGGTGGAGTGGCTGGAGCTGCACCTCGGTGTGGACGATCCGGGCGGCGCTGTCTCGGTGCACGCCGTCGCGGGGGTCTGGGGTTTGCTGGCTACGGGACTGCTGGCCGCGATCGCCCCGGGCGACGCTCCGGGCTTGTGGCTCGCTCAAGTTGTTGGAATCGCCACGCTGCTCGGCTGCATTTTGCCGCTGATTTATGGGCTCAATTGGCTGCTGCATCGGCTGCTCCCGCAACGCGTCGCAGTGGAGGGTGAGCGCCAGGGTTTGGATTTATTCGAACTCGGCGCCGGCGCCTATCCGGATTTCATGACGCACAACGAAGATTTCTGGCAGCGATAATTCCAAACTGGCAGCGCCGTGCGTCAGTGTTTCGCGATGAGCAGCAGCAGTCCAAAAATCACCACCGGAATCAGCGCCATCGCCACATAAAACAGAATCTGTTTCGCGAGCGGAGTTTTGCGAATCTTCCAGTCGCGCAGCTCCGGCCGGTCGGCTACTCCAACCTGATCCAGATGCTCCAGATCCCAGGCGAATTCGTTGGCCGTCGAATAGCGGTTCTGCGGCTCGCGCTCGAGAGCGCGATAGATCACTTCCTGCACCTCGGGCGAGATCTCGGGATTCACCTCGCGCGGCGGAATAGGATTGTTCATGAGCCGGTCGTTCATGACGGAGAACGGATTGGGCCCCTGGAACGGCGTTTTACCGGTGAGCATTTCGTACAGCATCACGCCCAGCGCGTAAATGTCGCTGCGCCCGTCTCCGCGCTTGCCCTTCACTTGCTCCGGCGAGATGTAGTCCGGCGTCCCCATCACCTGCGACAGTTTGGCAAAGGTCAGGCGCTTGGAGCCTTCCTTGCCCGCGATGCCGAAGTCGATCAGCTTGATGCGATCGTCGGCATCGAGCATGATGTTCTCCGGCTTCAGGTCGCGGTGCACCACCCCGTTGCGGTGGATGTAATCCAAAGCGTCCGCGATATTGACGGCGATCTTGGTCGCGCGCTCAAGGGGCAGCTTGCCGTTGTCGTGCAACACTTGCCGGAGCAGGCGGCCGTCCACCCATTCCATCACCATGTAGACCTGGCTGCGGTCTTTATCGCCCAGCACCTTCATGACGCCCGGATGGTCGAGTTTTTCGCCGATCTCGCCTTCGCGCTGGAAACGGTCGTACAGCACCGGATCCGCTTCCATGTCGGGATGCGGAATCTTGATCGCCACCTGGCGGCCGTTGCGCATGTCGGTGGCGCGAAAAATCGACGCCATGCCGCTGCGGGCGACTAATCCTTCGATGCGGTAGTGGTCAAGCTGTTCGCCGGGATGAAGTGTCATGTGGTGCGCGGGAACGCGCTCGCGGGGCAAGCAGACGACTAGCGCAGCTTATAAGGCCGTCCCCGATACATTCCCACGCGTTCCACGCTTCGTACTCGGATTAGTTGAACGCTTATATTATCACTGCCATCCCGATCGTTCGCAATGTCGACCAGGCGCTTGGCTGCGACATTCAGATCACCGCCGTGTCCGGCTACCGCAGCCATCTCGGAAGAGGGCACCGTGTGATACAGTCCATCGCAGCAGAGCAGCAGAACGTCGCCGGGGTATACCTGGATATCGCTGGTCTCTACGCTGACGAACAAGTCCGTTCCAAGCGACCGGCTGAGTATGTGGCTCTTCGACGATTCAGACGCCTCCTGGGCGGTGATCAGCCCGATGCGGGCCTGGTCCTGGGCAACGGTGTGATCGCGCGTCAGCAAGCGGGCCTGGTGCTGGCGGATCAGATAGCAACGCGAATCGCCGGCGTGCGCCACGACAACGCGATCGTAGCGGAAAGCGCACGCAACCAGTGTGGTTGCCATGGACGTGCCGCCCGGACTGTGGGAGCGTCCGGTCTGGTAAATCTGTACGTTGGCCTCTTGGGCCAAGCGCATCAAGAGCGCGCTGAGCCCTTCGGACGAGGGAGCCGCGCGAAAGCCCGCCGTAAGATACTCGACCGCGGCCTGCGATGCTATTTCCCCTTTCTCGCTTCCGCCCACTCCATCGGCCAGCACGAAAAGCCATCCGTGCGTGCGCGCTGCCGTGGGTGAGGATGGAACTACCTGGCCGAGATAGTCCTCATTGTGGTCCCGCTGCTTCCCCGGATCGGAAAACTGGGCGAACTCCACATGCAAGGCAGAGCCGGCCTGGCAGACTGCTGGAACGGCCGCTATCGCCTGGCACCGCGCTCAAATTGTTCATCGTATTTATTCAAAATCAAAGAAAAAAAGACGGGCGGGACTTGGATAGCCCGCCCGGACTTCATGATGCTGCCGCTCCTCCCAGACGCGGCATGCGGTTACTGCGCGGCCATGAACCGCTTGTTGACAAGTGTGGTTCGACCTTTGGACTTGCTGGAGCGGATGAAGTAAATCGCGCCGTAAATGGCCCACACTGCCGCGATCGCCAAAGCGCAGAGCGGTTCCATTTTGGTGCCGAATCCCATGAACGGCCCGATCAGATAGAACGCCATGCAGGCCAAGTTCGCCAGCAGACCGAACACCGGAATGGCCATGTGCTTAACGAAGCTGAACTGTGGATGGCCATGGTACGCCACCATACACGTGATGCAACTCAACATGTACAGCAGGAACGTACCGAAATTGGACGCCAGCGTAATGGTAAGCAGGGAGTTGGGGGAGGCTGCCATAGCGTCATGGCTCACGTAGCCGAAACTAGACCAGAAGCCCTGTGGAAGAGCTTTGACCGTCGCATCGGTGAGAGCACCGGCGTCACCAAAGATCATGAAAACCGTGATGCAGCCGATGACCGCGGAAATAACCGCGAGGGTCCAAATGGCGCGATGCGGTGTAAGATTCTTCTTGTGAAGCAGCCCGAGATTGCCGGACAGCTCGTCGTCCTTACCCATGGCATAAGTAACGCGTGCGCCCGTATTCATGCACGACAGGGTGGTGCCGATCAGCGCCAGAAATACGGTGAACGCCTCGGCGAGCATGAAGGCGCGGCCATTGCCGGGACCGAAGATTGCGTCTCCGACCATGACCATGAGATCGCCGATAGGAGCCGCGGATCCAACGGCGTTTTGCATGTTATAACCGCTGCTCAAGACGTAATTCGCCGCGAAGTACTCGAACAGGTAGCAGAAGCATCCTTGCACCAGCAGCGAAACAATCACCGCGATGGGAATGTCACGTTTGGCATTCTTGGCCTCGCCTCCCATGGAGGTAACCGATTCGAAGCCGACCAGAATCAGGATGGCGATGGTAGCCTGAACAAACATCGATCCAAAGCTGTGAACCCCGATGACCGAGCCGGCTGTCGGGTGAGACAGGAAATTGCCTTTGTCGTCGTGATCCTGATAGCTGACGGTGAACGGCACAGGCTTGCCGGCGGTATCCAGCATGGGCTTGGGTATGCCGTTGGCGTCGCGCACAATGACGTCGGTGGCTACGCCGGCGACGGTCTGCTTCTGGGTGAGGAATTGATAGTTGTAGGCGTCTCCAGACGTTGAATCCCATTGGAGCGCCACGCTTCCCGGAGCATGATTCATGCGGTAGCTCAGAGCCATCACCGAAAAAACGATGAGCGCGCTGATCTGAATCACGTTAATCGCGATGTTTACTGAGGTGGACCCGTTCACGCCTCGCGCCGCGATGTAAGCCACGCCGAAAGCGAACAGAATAGCGACCACCATCATGAACATCGGGCCGGGATTGGACGCGCTCATGAAATTTGGCCAGAGCGTGCCCACGATATAGCCGGCGATAATTCCCATGGTAGCCACCATCACGCCCGGATATATCCAGTAGTAAAGATGCGAGCCCCATCCAATGATGAACTTTGCAAGTCGGGCGTAAGGCCACGCCTTTTCGTGGTTGAGGAAGGACTGTTCCGCGAAATAGTAGGAACTGCCCGTGCCGGGGTACAGCTTCGCCATCTCGGCATAGCAGACGGCGGTCGCCAGGCACAGCACGGTCGCGAAGAGGATGCCAATCCACATCGCGGGCGAAGTTGATCCGGCTGTTGCCTGAGTCAAGAAAGTGATCCACAGGAAAGCGCCGGGTGCAATCAGCGCCATCGCGTTCATTGTCAACCCGGTTAAGCCTAACGTGGCTTGCATTTGAGGTGCGTCGTTTTCGGCCATTATTATCTATCCCTTCCAAATTTAGTTGTGCCGCTCTACTTGGAGCTAGTTTTCCTTTTTACTGACCTTACTCTCTCCGAAGGCTCTCGTCCAATCGAAATAACTTATACCTGTCGATAGAAGAAACTTAGCGTAACCGCTTGGGCCTGTAGCAGTAGGCTTCGGGTGGAAGACGGCCCAGGCAGGCGTGCCTGTACTCTCGTGCTTGGACCGGGCGAGCATCGCGCCGCTGGTCTCAACCATGTCGCTGGCGATGCCGGACTCCGCAGCTTTCGGCCGTGCTGCGAATTCCGAACATCGCCAGTACGAGTAAGGGCCATTCTATTGGCTCCTGAGTGTTTTGGCTAATAGATAATTTGGATGTGCTTCATAACACCGTTTCCGGCCCATATTTTTCGCCGATCATTCACTGTGTCTGAAGCGCAGCGTCCGCCGGTCCGATCCAGGTTCGCACGGTGGGAATCTTGCCGCACGCCGCCGGGTCATGGTTCACGACCGGAAGGCGCCGCAAGCGCGTTCTCGCAAAATGTTTTCCTTGGCGCGGCCGCCGCCAATAAATCGGACCGATCCAAATTTTCTATTGGCATTGCGTGTCATTTGTCGTTACCATTCCGAAAAGCGCATACAGCTTTTTGGTCCTTGAGCCGCGGTGGCAGAAGTATGGGCCGCTGCCTTTGCGAGTGCTGTCTCAAGTCCGGTAGTTGAGGTTGTCTTTTAGTTTTATTGCAGCGACGCTGAACGCGTCTTCGATTTTGGACGACGCTGAAAGCGTCTTCGAGGTTGTCGAATCGCATTCTCGGCGGGTGTTGGCTTGCCAAGCTCCACGCCTTCGCCTGTTCTAAGAATGCGCGGCAGTATTCGCGGACTCGGGAAGCTGATTCATCAGCCACGCACTATTTACACGTGGTTCGCTTTTGTTAGTACTTGAACAATAACAACTTGCAATCCTCTGTGCACCACGGCGTGTACCGGGTTCCGGTGCTTCTAGCCGGATCGAAAAAACACAAGTCTATCTCAGGAGAATCTATGAAATTCGAGTATTTAAAGAATCTCGGCGCAATTGCTCTCTGTTTTGGGTTAGCCTCGGTTTGCGCCGCACAGGACACGCCGGCGGCTCCCACAGAGGTCGCGCAGGCAACTCCGCCCGCGGGCCAAGCACCAGCAGCCCCGGCCGCACCCGCACCAGCCGCGCCCGCTGCCCCCGCACCTCTTTCGACGCCGTCCGTCACTGGCCCGTTGTCCAATCTTCCGCCCGCCATCTTCGATGCTGGACCTTTCGGCAAGCTCTCGGTGAACGGCATCGTGAGTGGCTTCGGCATGTGGCAGGACAATCATTCCTTCGGCGATAGCAACACGCAAGCCGCGCTCAGCAACGGACAGATTTGGATTCAGAAGACCGATGGCTGGTTTCAGTTCTACATTCAGGCCGGCGGGTATGACATTCTGTCCCTGGGACTGCCTTTTCTGGACACTGACAAAACCATCCATTATCTCTTCGGACCGTTGCCGGTGGCCTTTGCGAAGCTTGCAGGCCGGCAAGAACACCTCGATCCTCATCGGTGAGCTACCTACCTTGATCGGCGCGGAGTACACGTTCTCCTTTGAAAACATGAATATCGAGCGCGGCTTGTTGTGGAACCAGGAAAACGCCGTGACCAAGGGAATCCAGCTGAATCAGACCATGGGCAAATTCGCGGCTTCCTTGGCTTGGACCGACGGGTTTTATTCCAACCGCTATAGTTGGTTGTCAGGCTCATTGGCCTACACCAATGGCCCCCACGCCATATCGTTCGTAGCGGGCGGAAACTACGGCAAGACCGGCTTTGAAACGTTCGCCACACCGGTGCAGAATAACGGCAGCATCTATAACGTCATTTACACCTACACCAAAGGCTCCTGGATCATTCAGCCGTATTATCAATACACCACCGTGCCGACCGACGCGAACATCGGCATCGTGAAAGGCGCGCATACCAACGGCGGCGCCATCCTGCTGAGTTACGCCTTCAAACACGGCTTCTCGCTGCCCGTTCGCTATGAATACATCGCCAGTTCGGGAAGCGCCGCCGAGGACGCCGTGAACCTGATGTACGGGCCAGGCAGCACGGGCACGTCCATCACTGTGACGCCCACCTTTCAGGTCGGTGGCTTCTTCCTTCGGGGCGATCTTTCCTGGACTCATGTCGGCGACATCACGCCCGGTTACGCTTTCGGTCCTACGGGTGCGGACAAGAACCAGGCCCGAGCCGTCGCTGAAGTCGGATTCATTTTCGGCGACAACATCGTGAAGAAGTAAGCAGACTGAAATGCATGGGGGCGGCGTGGTCTGCCCCCTGCACCTTCCTTCCGGAAATCTAATCGGCTAGGCTGGCACGGCAGCTAAAATGCTGGCATGCGGGATAATCCGCACTAATAGATAATTTGGATTGATCTCATAACCCGGCTTCCCCGCCGCTGCCTGCTGCGTGATACTGAAACTTGGCCACTCCCATGGAACGACTAGCGGACACGAGCGGACACGCTCCGACGAAATTACACTCGAATGCCGCCTGGCGCCGTGCCGAGGAGGAGTTCTTCAAAACCGGCCGCGCCGCCGATGTGCATACCGCGCTGGAGCGTATGGTGGACTCCATCGCAATGGATGCTTACCGGGCGACCATTGAGGCGGTTCTTCCGCAGGGTGCTGCGCTGCTGGCAGCGGGAGGCTACGGCAAGCGAGAATTGTTTCCCTACGCTACCGTGGACATCTTGGTTTTGCTGGAAGGCGAATCGCCGTGGGTTTCCCTGCGCGAGCCATTGGCGGAGTGCGTGCGTTTGCTGTGGGATGCGGGATTGCGCCTGAACCACACGGTCCGCACCGTTTCTGAGTGTCTGGAGTTTCGCGAGCAGAACATCGACCTCGATATCAATCTTCTGGATCTGCGTTATCTGTCCGGCGACAAAGCGCTGTTCTCACGTCTGGAAAACAAATGGCCGGCCTTTCCTGGAAAAGAACGGGCCCAAGCTGAGCCAGCACCTGGCGAAGCACGCGCGCGTCCGCTACGCCAAGTTTCAGAACACGGTGCACCATCGCGAGCCTGACGTCAAGGAGGCGCCGGGCGGACTGCGCGACTGGAATCTGATTGGATGGCTGTCGCGCCTGGGCGCCGAAGAGGTTTACGAGGGTGAGGAACTGAAGCAGGCCGGCGAGTTCCTTTCCTCGGTGCGGTGCTTTCTCCATTACCAGGCTCAGGGCGACCACAATGTGCTGGACGCCGAAGCTCAGGAACGAATTCTGGCCCAGCCGTTCAGCCGCGCCAAAATGCTCTCTGCAACAGAGCCGGGGCCTTCAGTGGGAGCGGCAACGGTTTCCGCTTGGATGCGCGAATATTTCCGGCACGCTCGAGTGATCTTCAATGAAGCTCGCCGGGCCCTGGGAGCGCTGGAGAAAACCGAGAATTCGCTGGTGGGAAATTTTCGAGACTGGCGGTCGCGCCTGTCGAACAGTGAATTCACGGTCTCGCGCGAACGGATTTTTTTGCGGAGTCCGGCCCAATTGGAAAGCGATCCGGCGGTGGTGCTGCGGATGCTCGAGTTCATCGGGCGGCACGGCATTGCGGCGGCGCCCGAAACCGAGCGGCGTTTGGAAGCAGCGCGGCCCGCGTTTGCGGCGTACTGCGGCCAGCCCCGGCCCTTGTGGGCTACGCTCGAAAGCATTCTTTCCCTGCCGCGCGCAGCGCTGGCCATGCGCACGCTGCAGCGCGTGGGCCTGCTGGCCGCGCTGTTTCCCGAGTGGTCTTCCATGGTGGATCTGGTGGACACCGAGCCCGAGCATCGCTATACCGTCGACGAGCACACGTTGATGACGCTGGAGCGTGCCACCGAGCTCGCCACCAACACCGATCCTACCCTGCAGCGGTTCGCGCAACTTCTTTCCGAGATCGAGAATCGCGCCGTGCTGGCGTTTGCGTTGCTATTTCATAGGGCCGGCCGCGGCACGGGAGCAGGCGATCCGGCGCGCCCCTCTCTGGTGTTGGCCCGCCAAGCCATGGAGCGCATCCGTGTGCCGGTGGAAGAACAGGCCCAGGCGAGTTTTCTCATCGAGCACCAGTTGGATCTGGCGGAGGTGATGAGCGGCCGCGACGTAGACGATCCCGCCACCGCCCGCCAGTTAGCCGAGCGGGTGGGAACCATCGAACGCCTGAAGCTGCTCACCGTGATGACTTATGGTGATCTGGCGGCCGTGAGCTCCGACACCATGACACCCTGGCGGCTGGAGCGCTTATGGCGCGCTTACGAAGTGACGCGGCAGGAGCTGACGCGGGAACTCGAGACCGATCGCATCCAGGAAGTGCCGGAAAGTTTGCCCGGCCGTCCGGCGTTTCTCAAGGGCTTTCCCGTGCGCTATCTGCGCGCGCATGCGCCTGGCGAAATCGAAGAGCACATGCGGCTCTATGAGGAAAGCCGTCCCACCGGCGTGGCCGTACAACTGGATCGCATCGAAGGCGCTTACCGGCTTACCGTGATTGCACGCGACATGCCGGCGTTGTTCGCCTCTTTTGCCGGAGCGATATCCAGTTTCGGCCTGGACATTCTCAAGGCGGAAGCTTTCTCCAACGCTCGCGGAACCATCCTGGACACTTTTGTTTTTGCCGACCCGCAGCGAACGCTGGACCTGAATCCGCCCGAATCCGAGCGGCTGCTGGATTTGATCCGCAGGGTTGCGCTGGGCAAGACGGACGGCCAGCGTCTGCTGCGCAGCCGCGCTCAGGCCGATCCCAAGAAACGCTCCGCCCCCCCGCAAGTGCATTTTGACTCCGACGCCTGCGACACCGCGACGCTGGTGGAAATTACCGCCGAGGACCGGCCGGGCTTGCTGTATAACCTGGCCACGGTGTTCTCCACTACCGCCTGCAATATCGATGTGGTGCTGATCGACACCAAAGGGCGCCGCGCGATCGATGTTTTCTATGTCGCGCACGACGGACAGAAATTGTCGCCCGAACTGCAAGCCATGCTGAAAGAGAAGCTGCTGGCCGCGTGCTAGCGCGCGGCCGGGGCGTGCTCAGGAAGCTTCGCGAACCGGGGCCGGCGCCAGCCGCGAGGCTTGCTTGACACGGTACATAGCGGCGTCGGCCGCGGCCACTAACTCAGCGCCGCTGCCGGCATCACCGGGCAGCGTGGCAACACCGATGCTGAGGCAGATGCTTAGCTGGCCCGCAGCGGTCGGCACCATCGCCCGCGCGATTTGCTGCTGAATGCGTTGCCGCACTACTTGGGCGGCGCTAGGGTCGGAATGCGGAAGAATAATGGCGAATTCATCGCCGCCAATGCGGGCGCAAGTGTCAGTGGTGCGGCAGGAGGATTGCAGTATCTGGGCCGCGGCCTTCAATGCGTCATCGCCGGCCTGATGTCCGTATCGGTCGTTCACCAACTTGAAGCGGTCCAGATCGATGACCAGCAGCGATACGGGGCCGTAGCGCAGCGCCCGGCTGACCTCCTGGTTCAGGACCTCTTCGAATTTGCGCCGGTTGAAAAGGCCGGTGAGCGGGTCCGTCACTGCCAGATCGAGCAGTTTCAAGTTGGCTTCCTCCAGGCGATTCTTGTACGACACCAGAATTTCGGTGCGCTGCCGGACCAGCAGCTCGAAAGCGCTGTCCAGCGAGTCCCCCGCGCCGCGGGCGTTGGCGGCGAAGACCACCGTGGAGGGAATTTGCACGCTGGCAACGGCAGCGCCGGACTCGCGCTTCAGAAACGCTTCGTAGGCTTTTTGGACCGCGAAATAGCCTAGTTGATAGCGATTCTCGTCGATCACCGCGGAGACGACTTCGCGTTCCAGAAAGGGCCTGACTCGCTCCGTGTTGCTAAAACCGACGCAGGGAGCTTGGATTCCAAACTCTTCGAGCACGGCCGCAATCCTGACCAGATCCTCGTTTCCGACGTAATATGCGTCCACCTTTCCCGCCGGCTCGCAGCATTGCCCGTGTGATCACGGAGGCAGAGCCGGTGTTCAAGCAACAAGGCGTTTCTTCGATGCGGCCGGCGTGGCGCGCCAGCGCTTCGCGAAAGCCCTGGTAGCGCTGCGCCAGGTGGAACTCATCGAGCGAACCGGGAAACGACAAAACGTGTCCCTGGCCGTGGATCATTTTGGCCAGCACCTCGCCGGCCAGCACGCCGGCCTGCCGCAGATCGGGCCGCACAAACGCCGTTCGCGCGCTTTCCGGAGCATCGCCGTGAAATGTGATCACCGGCGTACCACGCAGGCTGTGCTGGTGGATCAGATCGTTCAGTGCTGTGGCGTGCACCGGCAAAAGACCGATCGCATCCGGCTGGTGGTCGAGCAGCGTTTCCAGGATGGTCCGTTGCCCCTGGACATCGTCATTTTGCGTTGTGAGATTCTGCACCTCCACGCCGAACGAAGCCAAGTCGAAGGTGGCCTCCCAAACCCCCTGCCAAAGCAGATCGAAGAAGTCTTCCGGCTGGAGCGGGGCAATGATCGCAATGGTGACTTTGTCCCGCATCGCAGGCCTTCTCTTTCGTTATCGAATCCCTGAGCGGATTCTTTAACCCTGCGCCGTTTCTGGAACGGCTACTGCTGCGGGTCTGGCGATGTGATCGGGGTGCCATCCTCATTCACCGCCACGCGCCGCCGGTGCGTGGTCGGCGTGCTTGAGTCCGCGCTGGTGCCGGGGACAGAGGATGACGAGTCCGGTGATGAATCAGTGCCATCGCCCGGCGCGCGCGTGATTCTGGTGGGCCCGCTGTCGCGATCGCCACTCGACGACTGGAATGTTCGCCGATAGCGGACTTCGGCATCAGAGAATCGCCGGCGCGCTTCCGGACTCAGATCCACCTCGATATTGCGCTCCTGGCCGGCCTGCACGCCCTCGGGAAGACTGAAAAACAATGTGTACCGCCGCCGCAGGCGCTCTAGCGTGTCGTCCAGAGCGGAGGCGTCATTGACAGACATGCTGTCGCCGCCCGAATCGCGCGCGATCTCCGCCGTGCCGGCCGATTGCGTGTGCGATCCGCCCCCTTGTCCTCCGCCCGGATAACCATTGCCCCCGCCGCCGCGTGGCCCGAAAATGATGCCGCCCAGCGGTCCGCCCAGGCCACCGCCGCCATATCCACCCTGTCGCCGTCCACGCCGGCCTCCGTAGGGCGTCGCATCGGGAGCAATCAGCGCGCACATCACCGCGTCGGCGCGCGTCAAGGCCCGTTCCACGGCCTCATCGTCCCGATCGAATTCAGTGCGGTCGTCAGTCAGGATGACAATGGCGCGGCGGGCATCGCGGCGGCCCTCACGGCGCATGTAATCGGCTGCGTCCAGCATGGCGCGGGTGATATCGGTCCCGCCATTGAAGCGCTCGTCGCGCAGCAGCCGGTCGAATTCGCGCTGCACCGCCTGATGGTCGCTGTTGAAGGCCAGCCGTACTCGGGTGGCACGATCGAACACCATGATCCCCATCCGGTCGTTATTGCCGAGCTCGGTCAGCGCCTGGCCGGATGCATCGGCGATGCGCTGCACATGCGGCCGCATGCTGCCGCTCACGTCCAGTAAAAACAGGACATCCAGCGGCATGTTTTCGCTCGCGAAATTGCGTATGGGCACCACGCGGCCATCCTCGCGCAGCACAAAATCCTCGGCGTGCAAATGAATGATGGCGCGGTTGCTGGAGTCCACTACTTGCGTGTCAACGCGCACCAACGACACATCGCTATGAAACACCACGTCGTCGCCGGCTGCCAGCGTCCCGACGGCCAGTGCAAAGACCAGGAGTAGAGCAGGAGTGCGGAGCATGGTGGCTTCCTGTGGGGCAGCTAAACGTCTCTTTGAATACTAACGCACGTGGCGGGGATGGCGTTTCAATAAGCTTTGGCTAGGTTCTACAGGCCGGGGCTGCGTTAGTCCGGTCAGGATTCTCATGCCGTATCCAGCGTCAGAGGAGCAGGTTGTTTGCCATCCAAGTCGCTGACACCAAGCTCGGCCGCCACGGCCGCGGCCACCAGCCCCTGGCCCGAGCGATCGAGCAGCGCCGGATCGCTCGAGAGGGCCGCGATCACGCGCCCGATGAACTCCGGGCTCTCGCTGTTCGACAAATCGAACCAGCCGGAAGCCAGCACGTTCTCTGTCCTTACCAGTCCGGGATAGAGCGAAACGGCCGCTACCCCGTGCGGGTGCAGTTCCTGCGCCATGTCAGCTGCCATCTTATCGGTGGCCGCTTTGGAGACGCCGTAGATCACGTTCCCGATATGTTTCCGCGCCGCCCAGTAGCTGATGTTCACAATGAGTCCCCTCTGTCGCGGAACCATCACCCGGGCTGCCAGCGATGAGGCCACGAAGGCGGCGCGCACGCCCCCGTCCAGCATACTGGTCCAACGATGCGGCGGCTGCTCCCAGAACGGCAGATTCCACGTGAATTGGCCATTTTCCACCATGCGCTCATAACCGCCCCACGCGGAATTGACCAGAATATCGAGTCCGTCGGCGTGGGCCGCCAGTCTGCGCGAAGGCCTTTCGGGTTTCCGAATCGTTTAAGTGATCGCAGGTGATTCTGTGGATGGAGGACGGAAGATTCGCTGCGGCGATGCTTCGTCCGGTTGCGAACACCTGGAATCCGGCTTCATGGAGCGCGATGGCAACCCCGCGGCCCACGCCCCGGCTGGCTCCGGTGACCATAGCGACAGGCATCTGCTTAGTTTATTTCAAGCCTGGGGAGTAAAGTGCGACACTTGGAAGCGATGCTTGTTCTAGCACTGGTCAGCATGCTCCTGCTGGCACAACAGAAACCCAAGTTCGAAATCACCGAAGTGAGAGCCACCGGTTGCGTTCGCCAGGCCGCCGAAAGCCAGTGCCTATTGCTTGAGACGCTGGATGGCAGCACGATCTATAGCTTTGTAGCGGCGCCCAAACCCAATCTCGATACGGTGATCACCATCCAAGGCAAGGCCCACCAGGGCCGAAGCGCGTGCAAGCGGGGTATTCCGATTGATATCGTCGATTGGGAGCCAACCGGCCAAATGTGCGAATCGCACCAGAAAAAGTAACTACAGCAAACGGAAGTTTACTTCGATCTGCGCCTGCACCGGAACGGGCTTGCCGTCCTTCTTACCAGGGCTGAATTTCCACTTCTCGACTGCTTCGACGGCCTTTTGGTCCAGGCCCAAGCCGAGCGGACGAATGATCTTGATGTCGCGCGGATTGCCATGTTCGTCCACGACGACAAACAGCAGGACCGTGCCCTGGAACTTGGCTTTGCGCGCTTCTTCGGAATACTCTGGCTCTACCTTATAGATAATGCTGGGAGGAGACACGCCACCACCAATGTGGTAGGCCCCGCCGCCCATGCCGCCGCCCGACCCTGGACCGTATCCAGGTCCCGAGCCCGGCCCGATGCCGCCGCCGCGTCCACTGCCCATGCCGCCGCCCGCGCCAAAACCATTCGAAGCCAGCCCGGACTTAGCCAGCGGATCTCCCAGGTCGGGTGTGTTCAATTTGGGGATGTTGGCGTCCGGCTGAATGATCAACGTGGGATCCATCACAAGCTTGGGATGGTCATCTTTGGGGATCATGGGAGGCACGAACTGCCTGTTGGCCAACTTCGGCAGCTTTCCCTTGCTGACAGGCGTTGGGGAACGATCGCCGCCGCCCCCGCCGCCGTGCATCGCGTCTTTCTTCACCGTCGGTTTATAGGGCGCGATGTCGGGAGCGATTAATTCGATCTGCTGTTTCACCACCTGCTGCACTACTTTATTGGTCCCCAGCAAGAACAGCAGCGCGATGACAGCCACGTGAACCGCGAACGACGTCATGCCGGCGCGCTTCTCTTGTCCGCCGTAGAATCCCCAGATTTCCTTGACTGCGACGGGCTTGGAAGTCAACTCCAAGGGAGGCAGCTGGGGCGGGTGAATGAGTTCCTTGATGCTCCGCGCGAGAGACCGGAAAAACGGCTCATCAATCTTGGAGCTCAACAGAAGGTGAAGATCATCCGGGTTGTCAGGAGGATTACCCCCCGGATAGGCCATTGGTTGGTCATGAGCAGACATAGTCTTCTACTGCGCCTCAATCACGCTCAGATGGTAGACGTTTTCACGCCACACAAAAGTTGCACTGACACTTCACGTCAATTCTAGCACTTCCCGCTTCTCAGCGAACGCCTATGAAAAATGGAATGGGGATTCATCCCCGCCTATATCAATTCTCGGACGGCTTCTCGACGGAATCAATCACCAGAGTGTCCACTGGCCCTGTTTGCGCTCGCAATTTCAATCCGAGCTGTTCCTGGATGGCGGTAAAGAGTGATGGGCCGCCCGGCAGCGGGCAGTCCCCTCTGAACGCCTGGCGAAGGCGGGTCCACCATTCGCGGGGAAGCGGCGTCCAGTGAGGCCAGTAGAATCAATCACTACCCGGTCTACAAACCTTGGCAGCAGGCTTACAAATTGGGCCATGGTCGTCCCCCTGGCCGCGAAGCTGCCTGGCCCGATCCGCGCCCAGCAAGCTGGTCGCGGGGTTGCCGGCGTTACGGCGCAATCGGCGGACGACGAACGGAGATAAGCCGGTCCATCGGGACCGGGAGGGAAATCTCCGGCCGCCTTGGCATCCACATCAAAGTGATCGGAATCGATCCATTTGGGACCTCCCGCAATGAGAAAGTCACATGCGGCCGGACGTACGCAGCCGCAGTCAAAATTGAAAACCGCCGCTGGTGCGCGCCTCGCCCGAGTTGTTCGTTCTTACGGCCGCAACCTCAAAGTTGAACTGGCTGCTCGTATCGGGGGCCGATTGGGCCGGTAGTCGCGGTGATGTGATTAACAGGAGCGACAGGCCCGCCGCTCCGCCGAGTACACCTACACTGGAAAGGTAGAACATGGCCGAAGATCCTTCCGCAATTCCAGAATATCCCCTGATCATCCCTCTGATCAGCCCCCTGATCATCTATGACGGGCGCTGCGGTTTTTGCCGGATATGGATCGAGTACTGGAAGGCGATTACCGGCGGGCGGGTAGGCTACGCCGCGTCGCAGGATGTGGGCGCCGGCTATCCTCAGATTCCGGCGAAAAACTTCAGCGAATCCGTGCAATTAGTGATGCCGGGCGGGGAGATATTGAACGGGGCACAAGCCGTATTTACAACTCTGACGTACGCGCCCGGAATGGCCTGGCTCCTCTGGATCTACGATCGCGTTCCCCTCGTTGCCCCGGCCAGCGAGGCGGCGTATCGCCTGATTGCGAGCCATCGCGCGTTCTTCTATTATGCGACCCGGCTGACCTTCGGCAGGCGTATCTTGCCGTTGAAATTCGCCAAGGTGGAATGGCTTTTCCTGCGGCTGCTCGCAGCCATTTATCTGATCGCCTTTGCGTCGCTCGCCGTACAAATCACGGGATTGATCGGCGCGCATGGAATCTTGCCGTTGAGCGGCTATCTGGCTGCTGTTTCCAGGGCGCTCGGAGCGCGCGGCTATTGGACTGTTCCCACGATTTTCTGGGTGGCGCATGGCGATCGGTTCCTCATAGCGGTTACGATTGCGGGCGCAGCGATGGCAATCGCGTTACTGTCCGGGATGCTGAAGGGCGCCTGGGAGCGGTTGCTCCTGATTTGTTTGTACGGGCTCTATCTTTCGCTGTGCACCGCGGGCCAGGATTTTCTGTCCTTCCAGTGGGATTCGTTGCTGCTCGAAACCGGATTTCTTGCGATCTTTCTTGGGAACTCCAGATTGATCGTGCTGCTGTTTCGGTGGCTGCTGTTTCGCCTGATGTTTCTCTCAGGCGTGGTGAAGCTGACCAGCCACGATCCGGTTTGGCGCGATTTCACCGCGCTCGCCTTTCACTACATGACGCAGCCGCTGCCCACGCCGGTGGCCTGGTATATGTACCAGTTGCCGCTCGCATTCCAGCGCTTTTCAACCGCCAGCGTGCTGTTTATTGAGCTGGTGATTCCTTTTCTGTTTTTCGCGCCGCGGCGCTGGCGATTGGTGGGCGCGGGCTTCGCGCTGTTCCTGCAAGTTTTGATTTTCGTCACCGGGAACTACACGTTTTTCAATTTGCTCACGATGTCGCTGTGCGTGTTTCTGTTCGATGATCGGGCACTCGAGAAATTGAGTGCGCGCTGGCCGGGGCGAACAGCTCGGACCAAAGCTGTGGCTGTTTGGGCCGCCGCGATCGTCATCCTGGTGCTGAGCATCTCCGAACTCCAGGAGATGTTTTTCGACACTTCGCCGGAACCGGAAAATGGGTTGGTCCGCCTCGCCGGGCCGTTTCAGATCGCCAATACCTACGGGCTCTTCGCATCCATGACTACAACGCGGCCGGAAATTATCGTGGAAGGTTCAAACGACGGCGCCACTTGGCTTGATTACGAATTTCCTTATAAGCCGGGCGATTTGCGGCAACCGCCGCACTGGGTGGCGCCGTATCAGCCGCGGCTGGACTGGCAGATGTGGTTCGCGGCATTGTCGGATTACCGCGGCACACCCTGGTTCACCAATTTCATGGTGCGCCTGCTCCAAGGGTCGCCGGATGTTTTGGGATTGCTCCAGAGGAATCCGTTTCCGGGCGCGCCGCCGAAATATGTACGGGCAGAGCTATTCGACTATTCGTTTACTACTGTAGCGGAACGGCGAGCGACCGGGGATTGGTGGAAGCGTAAGCCGAGGGGCTTATATTTCCCGCAGATATCGCTCCAAGACGTAACGCCGCGCCAGTAAGAAGTTCAAGCCACAGATAAATTCTGATTGTTTTTCTTATCCGCGTTCATCCGTGTTCATCCGTGGCTAATCATTACTGAATAACGAAGAATCCAGTCTCCACTCGGTCATCGGTGATGCGATTCCACATCACCCGCGCTTTGCCTCCAGCAATGGCATGCTGGAACGCGACCACCTGGCCCGTATGCAGCGCGGCGTACTCGTGAACGGCCCGGAATCCACTCTTGCTGTAATCCAGCAGGCGGCCGACGATCTCCTGCGGCGAGGGATCGTCGAACGAAAGTGTGAGCGGACCTTGGCCGCGGTAACGGCGCTCGGTCCGGCGATCGGCGGCTGCCATGTGAATCTTGCGGGCAGTGGCGCTCAAGACGCGTAGGACTGCCGCACGGCCTCCCTTCCGTAAAGTTTCAGCTTGCGGCTCAGCGTGCGGCGCGAGATGCCGAGCAGCTCCGCGGCTTTCTGCTGATGGCCGTTGGTCTGCGCCAGCACTCGCAGAATGGTGCTCTTTTCCATTCCATCCAGGTTTTCCGCGGGGACGGCCGGCGAGACAGCCGACGGGATGGTCTGCAGCGGAATGGCCGGAAGCGGCGGACGAGGCGGCGCAAGCAGCAGATCGCCCGTGCCGATTTCGGTGCTGCGCGCCAGCAAGGCGGCCTTGGTGACCACATTGCGCAACTCGCGCACATTCCCCGGCCAGCGATGGCCTTCCAGAATCCGAACTGCTTCCCGCGAAAAGCTCAGGCCGGGGTTGGTTTGCTTCAGGAAATGCTCGGCCAGCGGAACGATGTCTTCGGTGCGCTCGCGCAACGGCGGCACGCGCAGACAAATCTGACCCAGCCGATGATACAGATCGCCGCGAAAGCTGCCGGTTTCGACCATATTTTCCAGATCCTGATTGGTGGCCGCCACGATGCGCACGTCCACGGTTACTTTCCGTGTTCCTCCCAGCCGGTAATATGCCACGCCGTCCAAAACACGCAGGAGCTTCACCTGCATGCGAGGTTCCAATTCGCCGACTTCGTCCAGGAAAAGCGTTCCGTGATGGGCGAGCTCGAACAGTCCGGGTTTGGGGGCATCGGCGCCGCTGAAAGCACCCTTTTCGTAGCCAAACAGCTCGCTTTCCACCAGATGCTCGGGAAGCGCGGCGCAACTCACGTCTACCCAAGGCTTTGCGCAGCGCAGGGAATAATGATGGACAGCGCGGGCAATCAGCTCCTTGCCGGAGCCGCTTTCGCCCGTAATTAGAACGGCTGCATTACTTTGCGCGATTCGTTCCGCCAGCTCGATGAGCTGCCGCATCCCTGGGCTCGTAATGATAGCGGGCATGCCCAGATAGGTATTAGCCTGGGGGGATAGAGGCACTGTTTTGCAATTCGGCTCTTTCGGCTGTACGCAGCATGGTACTTCCGTTCTGGATGGCGCCGGAGAAATCACTCAGAGCTGGCCAGAAAACCACCGCGCCGCCGGGACAGAATGTCTCAAAGTGGCGTAAAGCGGCGCGACAAATTGGCTTGTTCTCCTAACGATCCCCCTCCCATTCGCCGATGTATCAACTGGATAGCGACGCGAGCTTTTGGTAGGGAAGCTGCAACCTCCACCGGCACCGATGGCAGTGTCGACGAACCGATACAGAATGTCCCTGATAGCTAAAATCTACGTTGCAGCGATCGTAGTAATCGGCGCCGCAGTCGCGGTCTCCGAGTTAGCCCGCTGGCAATCCCAAGATTTCGTCCGCTTTCTCTGTTACCTGGCGCTGGCTGTGATTGCTTCGCGCCTGAAAGTATCGCTGCCCGGCATCACAGGCGCGCTGAGCGTGCTGTTTATTTTCATTCTGTTCGCCATTGTGGAGCTGTCGCCGGCAGAAGCCCTGTTCATCGGGTGCTCGGCGATTCTGATGCAATGCCTGTGGAACTACAAGCAGCGGCCTAAGTGGCATCAGGTGCTCTTTAATCTGGGCAGCATGGCGATTACAGTGGCAGCTTCAGGCGCCGTGTACCATGCCAGCCAGCTCAATCAGAGGCACCTGGAACCCGCTCTGCGATTGGTGGTGACCGCCACGGTATTTTTCCTGATGAACACCTTTCCGGTGGCGGGCGCCATCGCGCTCACCGAGCGCCGGTCTCTGCGGAGCGTATGGCGCGAATGCTACATCTGGTCGTTCCCCTACTATCTGCTGGGCGCGGTGATCGCGGGCGCGGCCAGCGCCGTCAACCGGCACTTCGGCTGGCAGACGGCGCTGCTGGCCATCCCGGTGGTGTATCTGATCTATCGGTCTTATTATCTCTACCTGGGCCGGATCGAAGACGAGAAGAAGCACGCCGAAGAGATGGCCGCGCTGCATCTCCGAACCATCGAAGCTCTGGCGCTGGCCATCGAAGCCAAGGATCACACCACGCACGATCATCTGCAGCGGGTGCAGATCTACGCGGTCGAGATCGGCAAGGACCTGTGCCTGGACGAGTCGCAACTGGAGGCGCTGCGGGCGGCCGCCATGCTGCACGATATCGGAAAGCTGGCGGTGCCGGAGCACATCATCTCGAAACCGGGCAAGCTGACGCGCGAAGAGTTCGAGAAGATGAAGATTCACCCGGTGGTGGGCGCGGAGATACTGGAGCGCGTGCGCTTTCCCCACCCGGTGACTCCCATCGTGCGCTCGCATCATGAGCGCTGGGATGGCACCGGCTATCCGGACGGGCTGCGCGGCCAGAGCATTCCCATTGGCGCGCGCATACTGGCGGCCGTGGACTGCCTGGATGCGCTAGCGTCGAACCGGCAATATCGCCGGGCGCTGCCGCTCGACGAAGCCATGCAAAAGGTGGCGGCCGAGGCGGGGAAGGCATTCGATCCCGAGGTGGTGGAGGTGCTGCAGCGCCGTTATATCGAGCTGGAGGCTATGGCGAGCTCACGGGACGCGGAGCCGGCGAAGCTCTCGACCGGCGTCAAGGTGGAGCGCGGTTTGGAGCCCGGGGCTGGATTCGAGAACACCCGTCCCGCTGCAACTCCCGAACCGCCCGAGCATTTCCTCGCTTCCATTGCCGCGGCACGCCAGGAGGTGCAGAATCTCTTCGAACTGGCGCAGGACCTGGGCAATTCTCTCAGCCTGAACGAAACGCTGTCGCTGCTGGCGCTGCGGCTGAAGCGCATGATTCCCTACGATTCGCTCGCCATTTATGTCTTGCGGGACGACCGGCTGCGGGCCGAATATGTGAACGGCGAGAACTTCCGCCTGTTCTCCTCGCTCGAGATTCCGATGGGCCAGGGCTTGTCGGGATGGGTAGCGGAGAAACGCAAGCCAATCATCAACGGCAATCCGTCGGTGGAACCGGGTTATCTGGACGACGAGACCAAGTTCACCACCATGCGCAGCGCGTTGGCGGTGCCGCTCATCGGCCTGAACGGAACCGTGAGTGTCCTGACGTTGTATCAAACCGAGCGCGACGCTTTTACCAACGATCATCTGCGCATTTTGCTGGCGATTGTTCCCAAGCTTTCGCTTTCCATCGAGAACGCCTTGCGGTTCCAGCAAGCGGAAAGCTCCGCGTCCACCGATTACATGACCGGGCTGCCCAATGCCCGCTCGCTGTTCCTGCACCTGGACGGCGAACTGGCGCGCTGCCGCCGCTTGAGTTCGCCGCTGGTGGTTCTGGTGTGCGATATGAACGGCTTCAAAAGAGTTAACGACCAGTATGGGCACCTGGAAGGCAATCGCCTGCTGCATTCGGTGGCGAAGAAGCTGAAGGAGTCCTGCCGCGAATACGACTACGTGGCGCGCATGGGCGGCGATGAATTCGTGCTGGTGCTGCCGGGCTTGCAACCGGACCAACTGGCGTCAAAGATCGAGCGCTTGAGAGCCATTACGGCGGACGCCGGCCACGAAATCTTCGCCGAGGAGACGATTTCGCTCAGCATCGGCCATGCGATGTTCCCCGAAGACGGCGTGGATGCCGACCGGCTGCTGAGTGAGGCGGACCGGCGCATGTACATCGCCAAGCAAAGAGAAAAGATGAGTATCGTGGGGCCGCGCGGGTTCGCATTTGAGCCCACGGGCGCGTTGGTAGGCGGTGGATGGTGGCCGCCCTCTTACTGCGTCAAGTCCGGCGAATCCTGCTGACAGTTCTGCTGGGTGGATTGCTGGGTGCGACGCTGGTGCGGCTAGGCCCGGGTTTCGGCGTCGATGAACGGGAGCTCGATAGCCACTTGAATGCCGATAGCCAGCAGGCTATTCGCGCTGAGCGCGCTCGCGACAACAATATCGCCGCGTTTTATCTCCGTTATTTGACGGGCTTGGTTCACGGCGATTTGGGCGTTTCCCGATCGCTCAACCGCCCGGTATCGGAGCTGCTGAAAGAGCGCCTGCCGCTAACGCTGGTATCGCTCGGATACGGCGTGCTGGGCGGCGTATCTATCGGGCTTGCGCTGGCTTTGCTCACCGTTTGGTGGCGTGCTCCAGGCGCCGATCTTGTGCCAGCTTTGCTAAGCGGGCTATGCCTGGCTGCGCCGGCGGCGGTAATCGCGCTGGTGTTTTTGTGGCTGGGCGCCGCCAGCCGCTGGGCCATCGCGCTGGTGGTATTTCCGCATGTCTATCGCTACGCCAAGAATCAACTGATGGCAACCTCGCAATCGCCGCACGTGGTGGCGGCCCAGGCCAAAGGATTGAGCGGCTGGCGAGTGCTGTGGGCGCACGTTTTCACTCCGGCGGCGCCGCAACTGGCGGCTCTGGCCGGGATCTCGGTGAGCCTGGCTTTCGGCGCGTCCATCCCGATCGAAGTGATTTGCGATACCCCGGGCGTGGGGCAACTGGCTTGGCGCGCGGCTCTCGATCGCGACCTGCCGCTGCTGGTCACCATCACGGTTCTGGTGGCGCTGATGACGTTGATGGTGAACAGCCTGGCCGACATCGCGCTGGCGGCGTGGAAGCCGGATGGGAGCGCGGCGGCGTGACAGGCAAACAAAAGTTGCGCTGGCGGTATTGGCAGTGGCCGTGGCGGCGTCGCTCGGGGCCGCTGTTCTGGCGCGGTCCTCTTATTCCGAACAGTTTCGCGATGCATCAGCGCGCCTCCGTCCGCCCAATTTTGGCTGGGAACCGACGAACTGGGGCGCGATCGTTTCGCGCGCCTGCTCTATGGCACGCGCGTTTCGCTGTTGCTGGCGCCCGCGGCGGCGCTGCTTTCCACTCTGATGGCCGGGCTGATCGGCGGCGCGGCGGGATACCTGGGCGGCCGCTGGGAGCGCATCGTAACCGCCGGCGTGGATCTGTTCCTGTCGCTGCCGTGGCTGTTTCTGCTGCTGGCGGTGCGCGCATTGCTGCCGCTGAACACGTCGCCCGTGACGTCGGTGATGATCACCTTTCTGCTGCTCGGATGCCTGGGTTGGGCCGCGCCCGCGCGCATCATCCGCGCCGGCACGCGGACGCTCGTGAACTCGGACTATCTGGTGCAAGCAGCGGCCAGCGGGATTTCGCGCTGGCGTTTGTTCTGGCGGCATCTGCTGCCCAATCTGCGGCCGATTCTTCTGGCGCAATTCTGGATTTCGGTGCCGCTGTTCATCTTGAGCGAAGCCAATCTCGGCTTGCTGGGGCTGGGCGTGTCGGAGCCGCTGCCTTCCTGGGGCGCGATGTTGCGCGAACTCGAAAACTACTCGGCGGTGCTGCAGAATCCCTGGATGCTGGCGCCCGCGGTGTTGCTGGTGATCGTGGTCAGTTGTCTGCAGCTGTTGCTTGGAACCGAGGAGAATGCGTTCCCATGTTGATCCGCCGCGCGATCGTGTTTTTGCTGAGCCGCGGCCATGGCGGCGAGCGCGGCCAATGAGCTGCGTTTCTGCCTGCGCACCGATCCCAAAACATTCAATCCGCTGCTGGTGGAGGATGAATCTTCGGCGGCGGTTCGTTATTTGACGGGCGGCGTGCTGATCCGGCTGAATCGCTACACGCAGGAGCTGGAAGGCGAGCTGGCCACCAAATGGAAGGTCTCGGAAAACGGCCGGCGCATCGATTTCGAGCTGCGGCACGGAGTGCGCTTCTCCGATGGCACGCCGTTTACCTGCCAGGACGTGGCGTACACCATGCGCCAGTTGATGGATCCGGCGCTGCATTCGCCAGTGGGCGATGCGTTTCGCTCGGCGCCCGGTGAAGTGGAGACCAAGTGCGCCAGCGCCTCCGCGGCCACTTTGCGCTTCCCTGGGCCGGTGGCGGCTCTGGCCTCGCAGTTCGACGAGGTCGCCATTCTGTCCGCGCAATCGCCCCGCAAAGAATCGGCCGTGCTGGGCCCGTTCGAAATGGGCGAATACAAGCCGGGCGAATATGTCCTGCTGCGGCGCAATCCGAATTATTGGAAGCGCGATGCGAACGGGCATGCGCTGCCGTATCTGGATTCCATCCGGCTGGAGATCCAGCAGAATCGCGAACTGGAGTTGCTGCGCTTCCGCCGCGGCGAACTCGACATCATCAACAAGCTGGATCCGGATATGTATGACCGGCTGTCGTCCGAGATGCCGCACGCGGTGGTGGACGCCGGGCCGTCGCTCGATTGGGAGACGGTCTTCTTCAATCAGGTTCAGAACGCGCCGTTGCCCGAATACAAGCGGCGCTGGTTCCGGTCCGCCGATTTCCGGCGCGCGATTTCCGAAGGCATCCGCCGCGACGATATTGTTCGTATCGTTTATCACGGGCACGCGCGCGCGGCCGCGGGTCCGGTTTCGGTGGCGAACCGTTTCTGGTTGAATCCCGGCGCTAAAGCCGCCCTCGGGCTCCGAAGCCGCTGCCATGGCGATGCTGCAGCATGCCGGTTTCCGGCGCTCTGGGAGCACGCTGGTCGACAGCGCCGGCAACAAAGTCGAGTTCTCGATGATCTCGAACGCCGGCAACAAGCTGCACGAGCGGATGCTGGCTTTGATCCAGCAGGATCTGGCGCGGCTGGGCATCCAGCTCAATGTCGTCGTTCTGGATTTCCCGTCGCTGATCGAACGCATCAGCCGCACCTACAACTACGAGTCGGTGCTGATGGCGCTTGACCAACATCGATCTCGATCCCAGCGCGACAGATGAACGTCTGGTTGAGTTCGGCCGCCAATCATCACTGGAATCCCAACGAGAAAACGCCTGCCACCGCCTGGGAAGCCGAGATCGACAAATTGATGCAGGCGCAGAACGCGTCGCAGGATCCGAACAAGCGTAAAGCCTATTTCGACAAGGTGCAGCAGATCGTGGCGGACCAGGCGCCGATCCTATTCCTGGTGAATCCGAACGCGCTGTCGGCCGTATCGCCCAACGTGAAAAACGTGACGCCCGCCGTGCTGAGCCCGCAGATCTACTGGAATGCCGAGCGCTTGCAAGTGGGCGGGACGCTGGTGAGCCAGCCGATGAACATCCTTCAAGCGCGTCATGTCCGTGGACTATCCCAACAAACCGGGCGTCTTGCGCGACGTGCAGATCGAAATCGGCGAAGGCGAGATTCTGGGGCTGGTGGGCGAGAGCGGATCGGGCAAGAGCACCATCGCGCTCGCGCTGCTGCGGCTGCTGGAACACAAGGGCGCGTCCATTGCGGGCGAAATTCCTCTTCGCCGGCCGGGATTTGCTGCGATTGCGCGCGCGCGAAATGCGCCAGATTCGCGGGCGAGACATTGCGCTGGTGCTGCAAAGCCCGCTCGCGTCGCTCAACCCGGCGCTGCGCATCGGGACGCAAATGGCGGAGGCGTGGCGCGCACATCACTCCGGAAGCAAACTATGGAAGACGCGGGCGCTGGAGCTCTTCGACCAGCGTCAGCCTGCCGGCCGAAGAATCGTTCCTGGATCGTTATCCGCGGCAGTTGAGCGTGGGCCAGGCGCAGCGCGTCCTGATCGCCATGGCCGTGCTGCACAAGCCTCGCCTGCTGATCGCCGACGAGCCGACCAGCGCGCTGGACGCGATCACGCAGAGCGAAATCCTGGATCTGTTCCGCAGCCTGAATCGCGAGCTGAACATGGCGATGCTGTTTGTCTCGCACGATCTGCTGGCGGTGGCTTCGCTGTGCTCGCGCATCGCGATTTTGCAGCGCGGCGCAGATTGTCGAAAGCGGACCCACCGAACAGATGTTTCGCGATCCGCGCACCGAAGACACGCGCGCGTTGCTTCAGGCCGTGCTGCGAAATTCCAGCGCCGCCGCCGAATTTGGAACAAATGTTGCGGCAGAATTGGCGACCAGCGCCGCAGCCGAATTCGCTGATCGCGCCGAGGCTACCGTTAACCGTTAAATTTCACCGGCCGCGCCACCTTAACGGCCGGATTCTTCAATAGCTCCGCTACCAGGTTCTCGGTGGCCGGCTGATCGGTCTGGATCACCGAGATCGCCTCCGTGCCGGCCTCCTTGCGGCCGAGCGAAAACGTCGCGATGTTGACGCCATTCTTTCCGAAAACGTCGCCGATATATCCGATCACTCCCGGCACATCCTCGCTTGTAACGAACGTAAGATTGCCCTCGAGCGTGGCCTCGCAATGGGTGCCGTCGATCTGGATCAGCCGCGGCTCTTCCCTGACCACGGCGCCTTCCACCGAAGTGACTCCGGTGTCGGTCTCCAGATCCAGGCGAACCGAATCGATGTGCGTGGCGCGTTTTTCGTGGCGCTCCGCCACGGTCAGGCCGCGATCGCCCGCGATCTGCATGGCATTGATCGAATTCGCATTGCGCGCCAGCGATCGCTGCAACACGCCGGCCAGTCCTGCGTTGCGCACCAGGTGGGTATTGAACTCCGCGATCTTGCCGAAATAAACCAGCCGCACGGCCTTCGGATTTCCGGTAGAGATATAGGACGCGAAACTGCCCAGCCGCTCCGCCAGCTTGCCGTATGGCCCCAGCGTTTTGTATTGTTCGGGCGTGAGCGCCGGCAGATTCACGGCGTGCAGCGCCGCCCCATTTTGCAGGTATTCGACAATCTGCTGCGCGATGCGCACGCCGACAGTTTCCTGCGCTTCCTCGGTGGAGCCGCCGATATGCGGCGTGGCTACCAAAGTCTCGATGGCGAAAAGCGGATCGTTGGGCGACGGGCGGCTCGTTTTCGAAAACATCCAGCGCGGCGCCGCCCAACTGGCCCGGAGGACAGCGCCTCGCGCAACGCTTCCTGATCGATCAGCTCGCCGCGCGCGCAATTCACGATGCGCACGCCCTTCTTCATCTTGGCGAAGGCGTCGCGCGAGAGCAGGCGAACCGATTCGGGCGTGAGCGCCGTATGCAGCGTGATGTAATCGCTTTCGGCGAAGAGCACGGGCAGATCCACCAGGGCCACGCCCACGTCCTTGGCGGTTTGCGAATGGACGTAGGGATCGTGCGCGATGATGTTCATCTCAAAGGCGGCCGCGCGCTTCACCACCTCGCGCCCGATGCTCCCCAGGCCGATGACGCCCAGCGTCTTGGCGCGCAGCTCGTTCCCCATGAACTTGCGCTTTTCCCATTTGCCCGATTTCACCGAAGCGCTGGCGTTGGGAATGGAGCGGGCCAGCGATAGCATCAGCGCCACGGTATGCTCGGCCACCGAGACCGCGTTGCCGCCCGGCGTATTCATCACCAGCACGCCGGCCGCAGTGGCGGAAGGCAGATCGACGTTGTCGACGCCCACGCCCGCGCGTCCGATCACGCGCAGATTCGGCGCCGCGGCCAGCACGGCTTTATCCACCGTAACGGCGCTGCGCACGATCAGCGCATCGGCGCCGGCCAGGTGCTGCATATACTCTTTCGGATTGGAAACAACAACTTCCCATCCCGGCTGTTGCTGCAGCAATTTCACGGCTGCGGGAGCCAGCGACTCGGCAATCAGGATTCGCATGTTTGTGTGTAAGTATGAAGCTGTAACGATTAAGCATTCAGGATAACAAACGATGGCCCTACTTGACCGTATTCAGACCGACATGGTGGCGGCGATGCGCGCCAAAGAAGAGATGAAGCTCAACGCCATCCGCATGATCAAGACGGCGCTCAAGAAGCACGAAGTGGATTCCATGAAGCCGCTGGACGAAGCCACCGAGCTGCAAATACTGGGCACGCTGATCAAGCAGCGCCGCGAAGCCGCGGACATGTTTCGCAAGGGCGACCGCGCGGAGCTGGCCGACAAGGAAGAAGCCGAGCTGAAGCTGATCGAATCCTACATGCCGGCCGCGCCCAGCGACCAGGAGATCGACGATGCCATTGCGGCCGCGATGTCGGAGACGGGCGTGACTTCAGCCAAGCAGATGGGCGTAGTGATGAAGGCCGCGCAAGCCAAACTGGCAGGCAAGCGCGTGGACGGGAAAGCGCTGAGCGAAAAAGTGAGGGCCCGGCTGTCGTAACGAGAGATGAACCAGCCAGAACGCGCATACTATGATCGGCGAGCTCCGGAGTATGATGATTTTTATCTTGGAACCGGACTCTATGCGCAGCGGGTTCGTCCGGGATGGGCGGAAGAGCTCGCTGCCCTGAAAGCAGTTCTGGCTTCGCTCCATTTCGATTCTTTCCTGGATGTGGCCTGCGGGACCGGCTATCTTACAGAGCATTTGCGGGGAAACGTCGTCGGACTAGATCAAAGCGCGTCCATGCTGGCGGTGGCGCGCCAGAGAATGCCGCGCGCGGCCTTCGTTCGCGGCGATGGACTGCAACTACCTTTCCGATCGAAGCAATTCGATTGTCTGGTGTCGGCGCATTTCTGCGGACATCTGGATGAAACTGCGCGGCGGCTGTTCCTGGCCGAGGGACGGCGTGTTTCCAAAGCGATGCTCATGATCGATGCGGCCCAGCGTGAAGATGTCCCGCCGGAAGAACATCAGGCACGAGTCCTCAACGACGGATCGCGGCACTTGGTCTACAAGCGTTATTTCACGCCGGAACGCCTGATTGCCGAGATGGGAGAGGGCAGAACTTTGCAGGCCGGCCGATGGTTTGTCGCGGTTTTGGCTGAGCAATAACTCCGTATCGCCCCACCAGCGAACGGATAGCCCCTGGCCGCTAACTCGCACGACAGAACGCGGAATGGCACCCACGCAAGAACGTGCTATGCTTTTCCGCAAGCGGATTCGAGCGCAGCGAAAAAGAAATCGTTTTGGGGCAGTAGGCTTCCTCCTGATTTGAGCTGGACGTGAGCCGTGAACCCAAACGAAAGAGGAAGAAGATGCGAAACGTTCTCCTGCTGAGTGCGGCCATGATGTTTTGCATAGGCGCCCAAGCTCAGACGAACAGCTACTCCGTATCGAATATCGTGACATCCGTGCAGGATTCGCGTCTTGCGAATCCCTGGGGGCTGTCACGTCCGGTCAATTCCCACTTACAAGAGAATGAGTGGTGGGTGAGCGACCAGGTAACCGGTCTTTCTACTCTCTACGATGTGAATGGAAGCACCGTCGCTTTGGCAATCACCATTCCGCCGGCC
Organism: Bryobacterales bacterium; assembly: GCA_963713415.1. Classification (GTDB taxonomy): domain Bacteria; phylum Acidobacteriota; class Terriglobia; order Bryobacterales; family Bryobacteraceae; genus Palsa-89. The sequence continues at coordinate 133,928 of CAVQLV010000009.1, forward strand.
AGCGGCATCGGCACAGGCAGTCCCACGGGAACTGTTTTTGATGCAACAAACAAAAGCTTTGCCTTTGCCACTCTGGATGGAACCATCTCAATCTGGAACGCTGGGGCCACACCCACCCGGCGAGGCGCATCCTGCTCTTTTTGTCATGTGACTACCGCGACCATCGCGGTGAATCAGTCCGGCTCCGGGGCGTCCTATCAAGGTCTGACCATCGCCACGAACGCCACCACCGGCGCTCTCACATACTACGCCGCCAATGCGAACGGAGGAGTGGAGGCTTATGACGCACAGACGTTCAGTCCCGTCGAGTTAGGGCCTGAGGCCTTCACGGATGCAAAGATACCGGCAACCTATACGCCGGCCGGTATTCAAGCTTTCCTGTCGCTCATCGTCGTGACGTACAATGCGGCCGCTGGCGGAGGGCGAGGTTATGCTGACGTTTTCGACTCGAACGGCAAGCTTCTTCTGCGCTTGGGGAACGGGTGGTTCAATCAGCCCTGGGGACTGGCGCTGGCGCCCGCCAATTTTGGAGAATTCAGCAACATGATTCTGGTGGGGAACACCGGTAGCGGGCGGATTGGCGCCTACAAAGTGAGCGGGGCCTTCCAAGGTTTCCTGAAGGACGCCAGCGGGCAGGATCTGATCATCCCCGGCCTTTGGGGCATGGAGTTTGGCAACGGCAACGCGCAATCCGGGCCGGCCAATGTCCTTTACTTCAACGCCGGGGGAACGGATCAGACGAGCGGCGTTTTCGGCGCAATTGTGGCAAATCCACCGGCAGCTCAGTAATTCATAAAGCCGGCCCGCTGCAATCCGCGCTGCGCTTCGGGATTTTTCATGAACGTCTCCCATACAAATCCCGTTCGCAGATTTTCCGCCATCAGCATGGTGATGCCGGTATCGATGCCGATCACGTCGCTGTCATACCAGTTCTTCAGCGGATTAAACGCGTTGACGAAGCCGTAACGGCTCCAGGTGTGGGCGCCATAGCGCGTCCGGATGTTCTTCAACACCCGCAGCGTGGCTTGCGGCAGAAACGGCAGCGAGCCGGCGGGGGCGCTCGGCACCACCGTGCCGTCAATCGGGCCGATCTCGGGCGGGCCGCCCCACACTACATAGCCGTTCTGGGAATCGGACGCCGTAATGCCCCATAGATCGTCGCTATAGTCAGGGAACTGCTTGCTCAATTCCAGGCAGAATAAGCGATGAGCCTGGGTAGCGATCGTGGAATTCTTAAAATAATCTGCATACCGGTCGCGTTTATTGCGAAAATCGAACCACGCTTGCGAATATTGATGCACGAAGAGAGGCGCATAGGACCCGATGTACCGCAGCCCGTCGAACTCGAAGGTGGTGCGCTTCCAGGCGGTCCAAGCGTCCGGCGGCAAGGGATGCGCTTCCGATCCCAGACCCAGCAGGTAAATCATCATTAACTCGCTGTAAAAATCCCAGCGGTAGGGGATGAATCCGAATTCCGGCGTCCAGCCATGCGACAACAGGATGGTATCTTCCGAGAGCCAGGTCCAATCCACGCGGGCGAAGATCTCGTATGCAAGACGTGAAATTTCGGCGTAGCGGAAATGCTGGCGGGCGGTAAGGGCGCCGCACAACAGGATCGCCGTGTCGACAGAAGATACTTCCGAATCCCAGATTCTCTCGCCGGTCGTAATGTTGGCCCAGTGAAAAAAGAAGCCGCGGTGGGTGGGCATCTTGCGGGCCAAAAAGGTGAGCGTGGTGACAACGCGGTCGCGCGCGTCCGAATACGAGATCCAGCCGCGTTTCTCCCCGATACAGAGCGCGGTAAGACCGAAGCCGGTGGCCGCAATGCTGGCCACAATGCCGCTGTCGGAGCTGTTGGCTTTGGAGCGGTCTTTCACCAAACCCGTGTCGGGATGGGCCTGCTCCCAGAAGTAAAGAAAACACGCCTTCTCCATCTCGTCCAGCAGCGCGTCGTCTTCGGGCGCCAGCGCCGCGCTCGGGCCGGCAATGGGAGCCGCTCCTAGAGATCCGCAGGAAACTCCTGCGCCGGCCATGACCTTCAGGAGCATTCGGCGCGTAAGGCGGCTGGCGGGCACTACTTTCAGTATCCTGAAATCGGCGGATGGGAACAAGAACGCGCAGGGTGGTGATTTTGACGGCGGTAGTGGTGGCGATGTGCATTCTCGCCGTCACTCTCATCGTTCGCAGGCGGCAATCGAGTCTGACGCTCACGGGAGTAGTGCTCAGACAAGATCCCGACCCGCAAAAACAACTGCCGATTCAAGACGTGAAGATCACGGCCACCGAGGGCGAACGGAGCGTTCAGGCTGAAACGGACGCCTCCGGGCTTTTCCGCCTCAACCTGCCCAACGGGGGGTGGCGCGAACAGCCGGTAGCGCTGGCATTCGTTCATCCGGGCTATCGTCCGATGGAGATCGCGCCAAAACTGAACGGCGAATTGTACGTCGTTCGAATGACGCCCATTCCGGTAGCAGCCGTTCTTCCCGCGGGCGTCCATGAAATTGCGGTCAAGGATGTACGCGTCCGCTATGCGGAAACAACCTCGAGCACCGTGGATGTGGGCAGCGCAGCGAAGACCTTCGCTGTGCCGAATACCGGCAATGTTCCTTGCGGAGACAAACCGCCCTGTTCGCCCGACGGCAAATGGAAGGCATCCATGGGCAACATAACCATGGACGCCGGCCAGGGGCAGCAGTTCGACAACGCGCGCGTATCGTGCATCGCCGGGCCCTGTCCGTTCACCAGGGTTGAAACCGGCGCGATCCCTCCCCCAGGCCGCACCATCAAAGTAACGATACGCAATTGGTCCGACACCGTGACGTTCCTGGTGGAAGCAGAAGTCACGCGCAGCATGCCGAGCGACGCCATTCGGCAAGCCTATCCCGCCATTTATGGACGTACCTTGAGTTTCACGCTGCCGGCCACGGCTGAGGGCCCCAGCCTGGAAGTCGACCTCGGCGGCTCGGAAATCGTGTTTCCCCTCGGCCCCGCGCTACAGCTATCGTGGGCCGACTGCACTCTGCAAGTGGGCGCGGACCAAACCAAGCTGTATCGTTGCGAGCTGAAGCCGGGGTATCAGTTCCAATAATTCGGCGCGGCGTCTACTGCTGTTTCAACCGGTCCTGCACGTGGTCTCTAATCCAGTGCGCGTCCCACCACTCCACCGGATTCACTTCCACTCCCTCCACCTGCATCGAGTAATGCAAATGATCGCCGCCTGCGAGGCCGGTGGATCCGCTCTTGCCCATCTCCTGGCCGCGCTTCACCATGTCGCCTTCCTTCACCGCGATTGAGCTCAGGTGCCCGTAGATGGATTGCAGACCGTAGCCATGATCCACCACGATGCAATTGCCGTAGATTCCAAGCGGCGCCGCCCAGACTATTTTGCCGTCGTTCGAGGCCAGCACCGGCGTATGCGCCGTGACCGCCAGATCGAATCCCAAATGCACCTGCTGATCCACTTTTTTCCCTTTGTAGATGTAGCTGCGCACGTCGGCGAATTCGGATTCCACCTTCGAATTGGCGAGTTGCAGGAATGAGTCCGTCCACAGGAATTTATCGGCGGTCTTGAAGCGCAGGTCGGCCAAAGTCTGGTTGTTCTGCCGCCGCATCTCCCCGTTGATCTTCAGAAAGCGCGTCAACAAATCGCCCGACCCGTTCGGATCGATCTGATTCACCACCTTGTCGAGAAACCTATCGTCAATGGTCAGGTCGCGCATCCGGAACTTCTTCGGAAAGATCTTGAACCAGAATCGCGCCGTCGCCTCGGTCCCCGCCGAATTTTTCGCGAACACCACGGGCGCCGTGTCAATCGGCGTATCCCACGGATAAGCGAACAGCACCAGCCGGTCGGTCCGGCCGGCGATGGGGAAGCTGCGATAGGTGTCCTTGCCCACTCGTACGCCCGCTTCGCTCCAGCCGCCCGCCGGCGTTACCAGCACCATTTCCGAACCGCCTTGATTGATGTAGTGCTGAAAGGCGTCGGCTGAGATGGCGGGAGGGCGCAGCACGACGTTGACGTCCGCGGCGATCGAATCCGTCGCCCCGCGAAAGTCGTTGGATTGTGCTTCCACCACCAGCCGCGCTTTCCCTTCCTTCAGGTTCGGCGCTTCTTTGCCGCCGGCGTTGAAGTGAACGTCCTGATCGGGAACATCCGCCTGCCAGAATCGAAAGCGATCGGCCGGCGCTTTCTTTTCGAACAGCGCCGTGCTCATGCCGTTTTGTTCGATGGTGGCGGTCAGCCGCCGCACGCCATGCGGATCGGCGACGCGAACCGTAACCGGCGTATTCACCCCGATGTCCTGCGGCTGCGGCTCAAACGCCAGCGTGGCGTGGGCCGAAAGAAAGAACAGTGTTCCCAGCGGAATCGCGATCAACGCGACCAGCATTAAAATAGCTATGATCTTGCCCATTGCTTTTCGGATCATAACAGGGAACGCCCGCTGGGGCTAACAGTCGAGCTAACATTTAATCGTGCTGTCCCGGCTTTCCCTTCTTCTCCTGCTGCCGGCCTTGTTGCCCAAGGTGATGCCCGGCCGAAGACCACTGGATCGCTCTGAAATCGGGCCCGTTCGAAGTTTTCACCAATGCCGGCGAGCGCCCGGCGCGCGAGAAGCTGATGTACCTGGAGCAATTCCGCGAAACCCTGCGCGTGATCACCGGTAAAGACGAAATGCGCATGGTATGGCCAGTGCACTTATTCATTTTCAAGAGCGCGGCCGAAATGCCCTCTATACCCAAGCAGTGGGCGCTGGGACGCGATGCGCGCATGGCCGCTATCACGGAAACCGGCGGTTTCTCCACTGACAGTATCAAGGAACTCGCGCGTCTGCTCATTTATGAAAACACCAATCGCCTGCCTGCGGACATCGAGAAGGGTTTGATTGAGCTGGTTTCCACCGTCCAGATCGATGGCACGCGCATCACGCTCGGCGCGCCGGTTCCCGAAGCGGAGCGCACGCCGGGCTGGGCTCTGATGCAACTGGTGACGGTGAAGCCGGACTACGCGGGCCGCTCCAGCGTGATGCTTTCGAATCTCGGGCAAAGCGGCGATTTTGACGCCGCCTGCCACAACGCTTTTGAGAAAACCGGCGCGCAAATCCGGCAGGAGGCCGATGCATATCTCAAAGCGGGCAACTTCCCCACGACTTCCATTTCCGGGCGCGCGTTGAGCATGACGCGCGACTTCAAACCCGTCATTTTGGCGTCGGAAGACGTCCCCATAGCGCAGGCGGATCTTCTGCTGGCAAGCGGGCACACCGCCGAAGCCGCGGCGGCGTACAAGGTCTTGCATGGGCCCGAGGCGTCGGAAGGCATCGCGCTGATGGATCTGGATGCACAAAAGGACAAAGAGGCGAGAAGCGCGCTGCAGGATGCCGTCGACGCTGGCAGCAAGAGCGCCAGAGCGTGGCTGGAGCTGGGCCGCATGCGGACCGATTCCGACCAGCTCAAGAAAGCCAGCGAGCTGAATCCCCGCTGGGCGGAGCCTTATTATCAACTGGCGGATGTCGATCCGGCCGTCGACAAAGTGCATCTGGAACAGCGTGCGGCGCTGCTCAAGAAGGCCGCCAATCTGGACCCGCGCAGCATCGACTATTGGGAGGAGCTCGCCAAAACCTACATCGCCGCGAAGGATTTTGGCGAGGCCGAGAAGGCCTGGTCGGGTGCCGAGCGTGCAGCGGCCACGGACCAGGATCGCGAGCACATCCGCAAAATTCGTCTGGATGTGCAGGCCAAGCAGTTCGATGAGGACGCCGCCGAGCGCAAGCGCATCAAGGACGAGCAGGAAGCCGATCTCGAGCGGGTGAAAGCGCAGAGCGATGCCGCGATTCGCGCTTCCGAGGATGCCGCCCGCAAGAAGATGAATCCGAATGGCGCGGTGCCGCCTAAACCGCAGGCCTGGTATGAAGCGCCAACCGCGGGCGCGCGGGTGGACGGCGTGTTTCAGCGGCTGGATTGCCTGGATCAACGCGCCCGGCTTGTAATTCAGACGGCGGACGGAAAAACAGTGCAACTCCTGATGGCCGATCCCTCGCAGGTGACGCTAGGCGGCGGAGGCGAAAAAACTTTTGCTTGCGGCGCGCAGAAAAATCCGCGCCAGGTTACAGTGCAATACAACGCGAAGTCCGATACAGCGCTGCACACTACGGGCGTCGTGGTCGCGATCGAATTTCATTAAGTGCGGTCCGCGCTCAAGAAATTCATCTTTCGTCTGCTCGGCAAAGATCCTGAAGCGATTGTCGTCACCTTCGCCGCGGGCGATCCCGAACTTTCCAGGCGCATGTTCGATGAGATCCAGCGCCTGGTGCCGGATCGGCGGCATTTTCTGGTAAAACCCGCCGAATTCAACGGACAGTCGACGTTTCAAATCTACCGGCAGCTTCGCCAGCGGTTTCGGGCCTATCGGATCGGCCAGGCGCCGTTGTTATTGGATCGCGACCCGCGCTACCGTGCGCTGCGCCGCGCGGTGTTTCTCTACGCGCCAACCAAGATCCTGGCGTACAACGCGCGCCTGGAGCGTCATCAACTAAGCTTTCGAACTGCAATCGCGTCCTTTCTGTTTGTCAAAGGGGTACCGCTCGATCGCATCTTTCTTCGCCCCAAGTGGCTGGTGCCGTGGAAAAAAGATCGCACCGTTTATCCGTTACAGCTTGAGGAGCTCGAAGGACGGCCAGTGTCGCCACGCCGCCGGCGCCTCGCCGTGATCAGTCCCTATTTCCCCTACCCGCTCGCGCATGGCGGCGCGGTGCGGATCTTCAACCTGCTGCGCGAAATGTCCGGCGAGTTCGACATTTTTCTGTTCGCGTTCAGCGATAACGAAACCAGTGCCGGCCAGCAACCTGTGCTGGACTTGTGCGCGCGCCTGATCCTGATTGAAAAGCCTCGTTACCGCGAGCCGCGCTGGTCCACGCTCTGGCCGCCTGAGGTCCACGAATTTCGCTCGCCCGCGATGCTCGCGGCCCTGGCCCGCGTCCGAAACGATTACCAGATCGAAGCCGTACAAGTCGAATACACCATGCTGGCGCCCTACGCCGGCGACATTCTGGTGGAACACGATGTCACGTTCGCCCTGTACCGGCAGATCCGCGACCGCTCGCCCGGCATCGCCCAGCGCTGGGATTATTTCCGCTGGCGGCGATTCGAAAACAAATGGATCGCGCGCTATCGCAAAGTGGTGGTTATGTCGGAGCAGGATCGCGCTCTGCTCAACCGGCCGAATGTTACCGTGGTCAAGAACGGTGTGGATCTGGCGCGATTCACGCCTGAGATGGAGCGCCCCGGCGAGCGCCTGCTCTTCATCGGATCGTTCCGGCATTTCCCGAACATCGTGGCCTATCGATTTTTCGTCGAACAAGTTTGGCCCATCCTGCGCAAACATTCCTCGCAAATCACGCTCACAGTAGTCGCCGGTCCCGATCCGCTGCTCTACTGGCGCGCGCACACCGGGCTCTCATCCATCCCTGAAGACGATCGCATCCGCCTGCTCGAATTTGTTTCCGACGTTCGCCCGTTGTATGTCGAAGCGAACCTCGCCATCGTCCCCACGCTGGTCTCGGCCGGCACGAATCTCAAGGTCTTGGAAGCGATGGCGATGGATCGCGCGGTGGTCTCCACGTCCTCCGGCTGCGCCGGCCTCGGCCTAGAGCACTCGGTCAATGTTTGGATCGCGGACCAGCCGGAAGATTTCGCCCATGCCATCCAGACCCTGCTCGAGGACCACACCCTTCGCCGGCGCATCGCCGAGCGCCGGCCGCCTCCACGCGGAGCAAAACTACGGCTGGCGTCAAATTGGAACGCGCCAGCGTGCGCTGCTTCGGGACTTAATGCCGCCCCGCGTGCGAATTCGTCCGGCCCAGGAGAGCGACTTGCCGGAGCTGGCCGAGATCCAGCATACGTCTCCGGAATCCTCGCAATGGCAAGCCCAGGACTATCTCGCCTTCGATTGCCAGATCGCCCAAGCCGACGGACGCATTGCCGGATTCTTGGTTTCCCGTTCGGTGGCCGATAAGGAACGTGAGATTCTAAACATCGCCGTTCATCCCGATTTTCGCCGGCTGCACATCGCCACCGAATTGCTCCAAGCGGAGATTTCCCGCTGGCCAGGTGCCCATTTTCTGGAGGTGCGCGAGTCCAACGCCGCCGCCCGGCGCCTGTACGAAGGTCTGGGTTTTCAAGCCATTGGACAACGGCCCGCGTACTATGACAACCCCTCCGAAACAGGGATTGTCATGAGAATTCTTTCATGATACTGTCACATATGCGGGGGCCATCGGTGACCTCCGCACGGACGAATGCTATTAGTCATTCATTTACCCACCGAGCAAGTCAACCCTACCGACTCGGCGTGGCAACCTCACAAGGAGATAGAACCCTGATGGAGAACACGCAAGAAGAATTGAAGACGCACCTGATGCAGTCGGACGACGAGTTTCGTCATCTGGCTGAGCAGCACCATCTTTATCATGAGCAGTTGGAGGCTTTGGAAGCCAAATCGCACCTCACTCCCGAAGAGGAAGTGGAGGAGCACCGGTTGAAGAAAATCAAACTCCAGTTGAAAGATCAGATGAACGAAATCATCAGCCGTTACCGGACCCAACACGTCTGAACATTAGGTGCGCGAGTAATACAAAAACCCGATCCGGCGTTTCCGGGTCGGGTTTTTCATTGGGACCACTCGCTACCTGCTTCCGAGACTCAAGAAAGTAATTCCCACCAGAATCAGGCCCACTCCGGCCAGCTTCACCTTCGTGATCACTTCCTGGAAGAAGAGCCGCGACCACACCAGCGTGCAGACGTATCCAAGCGAAACCAACGGAAACAGCACGGACAGTTCGCCGTTCGACATGCCTTTCACGTACAGCACGGATGACACCAGATAAGTGCCAATCCCCAAAGCCAGCCGCCAGTTGAATGCAATGCTGGTCCATTGGCGATTCACGGCGTGTGCGCCCGACTTCAGAAAAATCGCGCCCACCGATCCGATCACCGATCCGACCAGAACCAGGGCCATCGAAGAGACTGGAGTGGTCATTCCGCGCCGGCGCCTCCACCAAAACCCAATACGGCCACGCCCAAAATGATCACCAGCAATCCGATCATTTTGAAGGGGTTCATGGAGTCATGGAATGCTAAAACGGCTGTGATCGTTGCCCAGACGTAGCTAAGCGCGATCAGCGGATAGAGAATCGACAGCTCGCCATGGCGCAGCGCATAAATGAAAAGCACCGTAAACACACCATACAAACAGTAGCCGGCAAAAAGCTGCGGTATAGTAAAAATCCCGATCATCGTCGCCATCAGACCCGCGTGAGACAGCCGATTGGCACCCAGCTTGATCAAATACTGACTAATGGCGACCAGCAGGGTGCACGCCGATACGATCATAATGGCCAGCTTCCGTTTGGCGGGGTCCGGAACATGCACTTCAGGCGCGGATGTGGCTGGCGTCAAGGTCCCTCCAAGTTCTCATGATAACAATCGGCCGGAAGTAGAATAAGGTTAATGGCTCAAGAGCTCGCTGGCGCCGCGCCTCTTCCTAACCAGTGCTCGTTCCAAATCAGCCCGTTCCAAATCAGGTGGACCGTTTCTTTGAGCTGTCCTTGCTGGGTTTGCTCGCCAGCGGCTTCCTGGCGGTGGCCGGCTCGGGCTACCTGGATGCCCCCACCATCGTCCTCACCGCGGCAGCTCTGGTGATCCGCACGCTGATGGTCGCAGGACTGATCCATTTCGAACTGCCTCCGATCGTGGTGACCGTGCTGACCTTGGGGTACATCGTCTTTTACCCGGCTGACTATTTCCTGATTTCGCGCGCTTTCATTCCAGCCGCGATCCATCTGGTGTTTTTCGTGGCCGTGGTAAAAATTGTGACCGGGCACACCGATCGCGATTTTCTGCTGCTGAAGGTGATCGCTTTTCTGGAATTGCTGGCCGCTTGTATTGTCTCGGCCAGTTTCAATTTTTTCGTTTTCCTGCTGCTCTTTCTGGTGCTCGGCGTCGCCACCTTTGCGAGCAGCGAGATTCGCCAATCCAGGAAACGCGGGTATTCTCCCGCCAGAATCAGCGGCGCTGGAGTAACGGCGCGGTTGGTGGGCGTGGTTCTGTCCGTTTCGCTCGCCATCCTGGTGATCACCTCCGGCCTGTTTTTCTTCCTGCCGCGCACCGCGCGCGCCGCTTTCCAGCATCTGGTGTCGCATCGCTATCACCTGGCGGGCTTCTCGAACCACGTCACGCTGGGCGAGATCGGCGAAATCAAGCAGGAGAACGTGCCGGTAATGCACGTCAAGATGGATCGCCCCGAGGATCGCGCGCTGGCGCTGAAGTGGCGCGGGGCGGCTCTATCGCAATTTAACGGACGCGCCTGGTTCAATCGTCCCGCGCGCCGGCCAGATTCTGCAGCCTGATCGCGGGGGATTGTTGCGCCTGGACGACGAATCGCCGCACCGCACTGGCCGGGACATCTCCTATGCCGTTTATCTGAGCGACCTGGCGCAGGATGCTTTGTTCTTCGCCGGAACGCCGCAATATCTGCGGATCGATTCGCTGGTGGTGCGGCGCCCCTTCGGCAACTACAGCGCCCAGTTCAGCGAGTCGCGCACCGTTTCCTACCAGGTGTTCAGCCGTTTGGATTCGCCCGCGGCCGCGGTGGACCCGTCATCGGTGGACCCGCTCCCACCCGGCGCCCGCGAAATGTATCTGCAACTGCCGCGGCTGGACCCTCGCATTCGCGAGCTGGCGAGAAGCGTCGTTCGAGGCGAAGGCGTCGCCGTCCGCGGAGGCGATCTGATCGAGAATTATCTGCGCAACAACTATGGCTATACGCTGGAACTTCCGAAAGTAGAGCCGGACGATCCGCTGGCATTCTTTCTTTTCCACCGCAAGAAGGGCCACTGCGAGTACTTCGCTTCGGCCATGGCGGTGATGCTGCGCGTGCTCGGACATTCCGTCGCGCGTCATCACCGGCTTCCAAAGCGGAGTCTACAATCCGATCAGCGGTTCGCAACTGATCCGGACGTCGGATGCGCACAGTTGGGTGGAGGCCTGGCTGCCCGATCGCGGCTGGACCACCTTCGATCCCACCCCGCCCGACCCGAACGCGGCAGGGCTCTCGCCCTGGACCCGGCTGAGCTTCTACGCCGACGCCGTGGATGTCTTCTGGCAGGACTGGGTTTTGAACTACAACCTGGAGCGCCAGCTGCAGCTGGCCTCGCGCGTGGGAGAATCCGGAAGGCAGATTGGGTTGAACTGGAACGGAGTTCCCCGACTTTGGAGCGGCCGCAACTGGACCGCACTCGGGCTGCTGCTGCTCGGAGCCACTGCGTTGGCGTTTCTTGGCAATTTTCTGCGGCGCGATGGATGGCGATGGTGGACCACGCGGAGGCGTATGATCCAGGTCCAGCGCGGCCAAGGCCAGGCGTCGGATGCCACGCTGCTCTATCAACGCATGCTGAAGGCTCTGCGCCGGCGCGGCATCGAAAAGCCGGCCTGGCTAACGCCGTGCGAATTTGCCCGGGTGCTGCAGGAGCCCGAACTCGCGCTGCTGGTAGACGATTTCACCGGCGCGTACAACGAACTGCGTTTTGGCGGAAATTCGGAAGCCGCCGGCCGGATCGTTATATTGCTGGAGCAATTGGAAGCGGCGCCTTAGGCAGGTTCCTGAAAAAGCCCTGTCACATTCGCGAACCGCAGGCGTGGGTGCCTGCGCTGCATGGGCCATCAAGAACATAGATGTCCCGACGCAGGGCGGACTTCAGCAGTGCCGTGCTTTTTCAGCAGCCCTGTTACGCTTCGCTGTCAACGGCGAACGTTCTTCGATAAGATTCAGAGGTGCCGCCGATTCGGATTGAGCTGCTGGGCAAGCTCCGCTTCACTTTCGGACAGGAGCTCCTCACGTCGGTCAGCACCAACCGCCTGCAATCGCTGCTGGCCTATCTGGTGCTGCATGGCGATGCCGCGCAGTCCCGCGAACACCTCGCCTTTCTGCTGTGGCCCGAATCCAGCGAATCCCAAGCCCGCACCAATTTGCGCCAACTGCTTCACCATCTTCGCCGCGCGCTGCCGGTGGAATGCTCGCTTCTGGCGGCCGACAACCAGACAGTGCGCTGGCGGCTCGACACCGCTTGCTCTATCGACGTCGTCGAATTCGAGACTGCGGTAGTTCGGGCCGCGGATGCCGAAAAGCAGGGTGACTTTACCAGCGCCCGTGCAGCACTCGAGGACGCCGCGCGGCTGTATCAAGACGACCTGCTGACGGATTTGTACGACGAGTGGTTGCAAACCAAGCGCGAACAATTACGGCAACAATTCGCCGAAGTTCTCAGCCGCCTGGGAGCGCTGCTTGAGATGGGCGGCGACTACCCGGCCGCGATCCGTCATACCACCAGGCTGGTGGCGTTGGATCCACTGCGCGAGCCATCCTATCAAACGCTGATGCGGTTGCACGCGCGGAATAACGACCGGTCCAGCGCTTTGCGCGTTTATCACCAATGCATGCGAACCTTCCAGCGCGAGTTGGGCATCAGCCCGTCGAAGGCGACGCAGGATCTGTTTACTCAAGCACTGAAAGCCGAACATCCCCCCGCCGTACGGACAGAATTACCGCCTGATGCCACGACAATGCCGCTGGTGTTGGTGGGCAGGGCAGGGGAACGGGAGGGCTTGCTTGGCTGCTGGCGGCGAGTGACGCAGGGCGAGACTCACTTCGCTCTGATCCTGGGCGAGCCCGGGATCGGAAAATCCCGGCTGGCCGAGGATCTGTTTCAGTTCTGTTCGCGGTTCCCGGGCGCGGGGGCCGTGCGGGCTCGCTGCTACTTCGCGCAAGGCCAGCTTGCCTACGGGCCGGTAGCCGAGTGGCTGCGCGGCGCGCCGATGCGATTCGTAAGAACTCAGTTGCCCAAGCCTCAGCTGGCCGAACTGGCGCGCGTGCTGCCGGAGATTCTGGTGGAAACTCCGGACATCGGTGCTCCCCAACCGCTGACCGAAAGCTGGCAGCGCCGTCACTTTTATGAAGCCCTGAATGCGGCCATCCATCACGGTCCCAAGCCGCTACTGTTGCTGATTGACGACCTGCAATGGTGCGACCAGGATACTTTCGAGTGGCTGCATTCCTTTTTCCGGTCCTCGACGGTGTCCCGCACCTTGGTGCTGGGTACGGTGCGGCCGGAAGAGACCGGGCGCGGCCACCCGTTGACCGGACTGGTCAGCGAGCTGCGCCAGTCGGGGCAATTTTCTGAGTTCCCCATGGCGCCGCTCACCGTGGAAGAAACGGCCGCGCTGGCCGCACAGGTTGCCACCCGCGAGTGCGATCCTGCATTCCTGAGCGGCCTCTATCACGCCACCAAAGGGAACCCGCTCTTCGTTGTGGAGAGCGTGCGAGCCTCCCTCGAAGACCAACCCTCCAAGGGTGCTGCGCCGCCGCGCGTGCAGGCTGTTATCGCGGCGCGCTTGGCGCAATTATCTCCCGCGGCTTATGAATTGGCGGGTATTGCCGCTACCATAGGGCGGCCATTCTCCTTCGATCTGCTGGCGAAAGCCACGGACTGGGACGAGGAGAGCTTGTCTGGCGCGCTGGAACAATTGTGGCAGCGCCGCATCATCGATGGCCAAGGCGCTGGAGCTTACGATTACACGCACGACCTGCTGCGCGAGGTAGCGTATAGCGAATTGAGTCCCGTGCGCCGAAGATCCTTGCACCGGCGCGTAGCCCGCGCGTTGGAAGAATTGCATGGGTCTGAGCTGGAGAGCGTTGTTGGATGGCTGGCCGCGCATTACGACGAAGCGGGAATGGCGGACCGTGCGATTCAGTGTTACCGCGCGGCGGCCGAAGTAGCCAAGCAACGATTCGCGGATACCGAAGCCGCCGGTCTGATCCAGCGCGCGTTGGTTCTGTGCCGCGATTTTCCAGAAACAGCCAAACGCGACAAGCAGGAACTCGAACTTCTGGTAATGCTCGGGCCATCGCTGGTCACCACGCAGGGGTATAGCACGCCGGAAGTTGGCGCTGCTTACGAGCGCGGGCTGCTGCTGGCGCGCCGCTCCGGCGACCGGACGCACTTGTTCTCCCTGCTGAGCGGAGCGTGGCTCTTCCACATCGTCAGGGGGCAATTGCAGGAAGCGCGGCACTTGGGACAGCAGTGCCTGGATGCCGCGGCGAGCGACGGCATTCCCGCGCTGGAAATGGCCGGCCACCTTTTGCTTGGGTCCACCTTGTTTCATCTGGGAGAACTCACCGCGTCCCTGGAACAAATGGAGCAGGCGGTACCATCTTACGGATCCGCTTCGCATCCCGCATTGGCGCTCTTCGCCGGCCCCGATGTCGGTGTCTTCTGCCGCGCTTATCTGTCGCATTTGCATTGGCAGTTCGGCAATGCCGAGCAAGCCGCCGCGAAAAGCGAGGAATCCATCGCTCTAGCTCGCGAGCTATCGCATCCCTTCAGTCTGGCGATCGCCCTGGATTACGCGGCGATGCTGGACGTGTTCCGTCAGGACGGCAGGCAAGCCCTGGCTAGAGCCGGCGAAGCTTGCGCAGTCTCCCGGAAGCACGGATTTGCCTATTACCTCGCGTGGGCAGAGATGTTGGAAGGCTGGGCGAAGGCCTTGGAAGGCGACGCCGGTGCCGGCTTAACGCAACTCCGCCGCGGGCTGGACGCGCTCAAGGCCACCGGTGCGGAATTGCGCCTGCCTTTCTACTATGGACTGCTGGCGGAAGTCTGTAGCTTGGCCGGCCAAGTAGGCGAAGCATTGGCGAACATCGCCAGCGGGTTTGCGTTTCAGAATAAGAACGGCGAATTGTGGTCCGCGCCCGAGTTGTACCGAATTCATGGCGATGTGTTGCTGCGCAGCGGGGACGCTTCGGCGGCTCAGGCCAGCTATCGGCGCGCCATGGAATCGGCTCAAAAGACGGGCGCGCATCTGTTCGAGCTCCGTGCCGCCGCTCGGCTAGGTGAGGCTCCCGCTCTTGCCGGTAACCACGGGAACGCTGCCGAACGCTGACCCGTTGCCCTTAGAACGGTTTCAGAACGCGTCGGAGGGCAAACTGGAGATCGACTGGAGGATTCAATGCAACAGGAAGCTGTTACTCAACTAAAAGCTCAATTCCGGGGCCAACTTATCGAACCCACGGATGCATGTTATGACGAAACGCGCAAGGTCTACAACGCGATGATCAGCCGCAAGCCGTGCTTGATCGCCAAATGCGCCGACGTGGCCGACGTGATTACCGCGGTTCGTTTTGGGCAGCACCACGATATGCGCGTGTCCATTCGCGGCGGAGGCCATAATGCCGGAGGTTTGGGAGTTTGTGACGACGGCCTGGTCATCGATCTTTCTCCCATCAAGTACGTGCATGTCGATCCGGCGGCGCGAACCGTGCGCGTGGGTGGCGGATGCACCTGGGGCGACGTCGATCACGCGACGCATGCGTTTGGTCTGGCTGTGCCGTCCGGGATTATCTCCACCACCGGCGTGGGCGGTTTGACTCTGGGCGGCGGCATGGGACACCTGACGCGCAAATACGGCTTGACCATTGACAATCTTCTGGCAGCCGATGTTGTCCTGGCGGATGGCAGCTTTGTGGTGGCGAGCGCCGACGAGAATAGCGACCTGTTCTGGGCTCTTCGCGGCGGCGGTGGAAATTTCGGCGTGGTCACGTCTTTTCTGTTCCAAGCTCATCCGGTGCATACAGTGTGCGCCGGGCCGATGTTATGGGAAATGGATCAGGCCGCCGACATCATGAAATGGTATCGCGAGTTCATCGTGCACGCGCCCGAAGAGATCAACGGCTTCTTCGCATTTCTCACCGTGCCGCCCGGGCCGCCCTTCCCGGCGGAACTGCATTTCAAAAAGATGTGCGCCATCGTCTGGTGCTACAACGGAACGCCGGAGCAGGCCAACGAGATTCTAGGGCCATTGCGGAGTTTCCACCGTCCGGCCTTCGAGTTCTTCGCTCCCATGCCATTTCCGATGTTGCAAAGCTTGTTCGACGGCCTCTATACGCCCGGCTTGCAGTGGTACTGGAAGGCGGACTTCGTGAAAGAACTGGGCGACAAAGCGATCGACCTCCATGTAAAGCATGCTTCGGAATTGCCCACGCTGCATTCTACGATGCATCTCTACCCCATCAACGGGGCCGCGCACAAGGCCCGCAATCATGACACGCCTTGGAGCTATCGCGACGCTGTCTGGAGCGAAGTGATCGTCGGCGTGGACCCGGATCCGGCGAACAAGGATCGGATCACCGCTTGGGCCAAAAACTATTGGGAGGCGCTGCATCCCTATGGCGCGGGTGGCGCCTACGTCAACTTCATGATGGAGGGCGAAGGCGAAGATCGCATTCGCGCGACGTATCGCGAGAATTACGAAAAACTGGCCCGGATCAAAGCCAAATACGATCCGAAGAATTTCTTCCGCGTGAACCAGAACATTCCGCCGGCCGCTTAGTGCGGTGAAATGAACGGCAAATGCCGCGCGAAGAACCAGCACAGGAAAAACACGATGGGAGCTTGCACCAGCAGTTGCAACAGCCCGTATCCCACCAGATCACGCGCCCGCAGGCGCAGGATTCCCAACAGCGGCAGCATGAAGAACGGGTTGATCAGATTCGGCAGCGCTTCCGACGCGTTGTAGATCTGTACCACCCACCCCAGATTCACATGATGGTCGATGGCCGCTTGCAGAACATACGGCGCTTCGATGATCCACTTGCTGCCGCCCGACGGGATGAACACGCCCAGCGTAGCCGAATAGAGCGCGACCACCAACGCGAAGGTATCGTGACTGCTGATGTGGGTCAGCAGGCGGGCGGCTTTGTCGGAGAGTCCGGTGCCGACGATCATTCCGAAAATTACCGCATAAAGGGGAAACTGGATGATCACGCCCGCGGTGCCGGGGACGCATTCCATCACCGCGCGCAGGAAGCGCTTGGGACGCCACTGCAGCAAAAGTCCGGCGGTGATGAAGATCAAATTGAAAGTATTCAGATCGAGCGCCGCGAGCGCGCCCTGTGGCGACGTGCGGAAAAGGTCCACGAGATAAACACAGAGCAGCGCAGCCACCAGGATGGTCAGCAGCGGACTGTACTCCAGCCATTCTCCCGGCTTGGTCCTCGGCTCCAGATCCAACTGGAACGGCTCCCACTGCAGTCCGTAGGACTCGGCGGTTCGGGCTTTCTCTGCCGCTGGCGCAGAAAGGTACGCGATCGAAACTCCGGTTACGATCAGCACGGCCGCCATCAGCAAACTTGGCCACAGAAAGATTGTTCTGGTGAGCGGAATCAGACCGCTGATGCCAAACAGTTTCTCCGGAATTGCGCTCCTGGTAGACATCAACATTGCTGCCGACGAAGAGAGTCCCAATGCCCACACGGTTGCTCCGCCGACATACGCAGCGGCGCCGGCGGCGCGATAATCCAGACCCTTGATTCGCTGCGTGAGTTGACGGACGAACAGCGCGCACACGATGGGACTCATGCCCCACGAAATGAGAGCTGTCAGCATGGAGAATAGGGCCAGCAGGCCGATGGCTTGGCGCGGGCTCTTGGGAACCTCGGCCAGCCGCTGCATCGCCCGTTGGACCAAAGGGCTGGAAGCGACAACATAGCCGCCAATAATGATCATCACCATCTGCATGGTGAAGGGGATCAGCGACCAAAATCCCTTGCCGCCTTGAATGGCCAGGTTGAGGGGCTTTTCCCCGGCGGCAATTCCAATCAGAAAGACTGCCACAATCCCGACCAGTGCGAACACCAGAGGATCGGGAAACCAGCGTTCGCTCCAATTGGAAAGCGCGACGCCGGTGCGCGCGAGACGGCCTTCAGGGAGGATCAAGATCTGCCGCGAGACCAGGCCACGGCGTCGAAGCCATCGGCCACGCGCGGGAAAATATTGTCGACGAGCGTCATAACGCGGGACACGTGACCCTTGCCATCAGTTTCGCCCCTCTTGTACTCGGCGTAAGTGATGCCGGTGAGCGGAACCTGTTGGTCCATATTGATGCAGCCGGGCCGCGCACCTTTCCGTGCGGGCACATCTGCCTCCGAAGCAAATGCCCCCACGCCGTTCCATGTCATCTCCCGGCGGTCATTCTATCAAAGCCCGGCCAATCAAACAGCCCGCCTCTTCTCCATCATCCGCGATGCCAGGCGGACGTTTTGTTCCAGGTAGTGCGCCAGCTCCGGATTGGCCGTCGAAAGAGCGCGTAACTGGCGCGGAAGCTCACGCGGCTCGGGGTAGGCGCGCCGTCCGCCTTTGAGCAACGAACGAAGCGTCCGGGTAATCTGGCGTTCCAGCAAAACCGCCGAAACGCCGGGCGGCACCGTGGCGTGCTGCAACGCTTCGAAAGCTACGTGCAGCAGAGCGAACAGCAGAGTGCCGGTGCAGGTGAGCGCGGCCAGATAGAAGGGCTTCAAAGGCCGCTCGATGGCTACGGCGCGCCGCTCGCGATGCTCCACCAGGCTCTTGGATTGCCGGATGGCGAGTGGATCGCCCTCCACCAGGTAACGCTCGTCGTCGAAGCCGGGAATGGGACTGATGGATCCCACTAACGCGCCGCGCGCGGAAAGCTCGCGCAGTTCGCCGCTGTCCAGCCAGGTGCTGCAAAGCACAACGGCTTTGCCCTCCCACGAGATTTCCGCCGATGCCATCTCGGAAACCACTTGCGCAAGGGTCTCCTCCGGTACGCAGATCAGAATAAGCTCGCACGTTTCAAATTCCGCGTAATCCTTAACAGGATGGCCGGCCTGCAGCATATTGGCAATGCGGCTGGCTACGCGATACGAGGCCGATTTCACGGGACCGAGGCGTTCCGACAACCACCAGAACCGCGTCAGCGGAGCGTCGGTGAGGCTACCCGTGGCGATCAGGCCCACCGACTGGGGTTTCTTCATGAATTCCGAGTGATTTTAACACTTTTATGCGGTCACGAAGCTGCGCAGCCTTCTCAAACTCAAATCTTTTTGCCGCATCTCGCATGCTTTCCTCCAACTCGGACACGAATTTATCGCGTTGCTCGGGCGTCCATTCTTCCGCCGGGTCTTCGGGCTCCACGGGAACGGTAACGTAGTCGCCCTCCGCGATCGCCACCAGGCTCATGTCGATGGGTTTGATAATGGATTGTGGAGTGATGTTGTTCTGCTCGTTGTATTGCTCCTGAATCGCGCGGCGGCGATTGGTTTCGTCGATAGCGCGCTTCATGCTGTCGGTGTAAACGTCGGCGTAAAGCACCGCGCGGCCGTTGAGGTGGCGCGCGGCGCGGCCCATGGTCTGGATCAGCGATCCAGTGGAGCGCAGGAAGCCTTCTTTATCGGCGTCCAGGATCGCCACCAGAGAAACCTCCGGCAGATCCAAGCCTTCGCGCAACAGATTGATGCCAACGATCACGTCCAGTTCGCCGCGCCGCAAATCACGCAGGATCTTCATGCGGTCCAGCGCGCCGATCTCGGAATGCAAGTAAGCGCACTTCACGCCCACTTCGCTGTAATATTCGGAAAGATCCTCGGCCATGCGCTTGGTCAAAGTGGTGACCAGAACGCGCTCGTTCATTTCCACGCGCCGGCGGATTTCGTGCAGCAAATCGTCCACTTGGCCTTTAATGGGACGCACATCGATCTGCGGATCTACCAAACCAGTAGGGCGGATGATCTGTTCCACCACGACCCCGGCGGCCTTGGTGAGCTCATAAGGGCCGGGGGTGGCGGAGACGTACAGCACCTGGTTCACGCGATTCTCGAACTCTTCAAAAGTGAGCGGACGGTTGTCCATCGCGCTGGGCAGGCGGAAGCCGTAATTGACGAGCACCTGCTTGCGCGAGCGGTCGCCATGATACATGCCTTGCAGTTGCGGGATGGTCTGGTGGCTCTCGTCCAGGAACAGCAGATGATCGTTGGGCAAATAATCGAGCAATGTCGGCGGCGCTTCCCCCGGCAGCCGGCCCGAGAAATGGCGCGAATAATTTTCAATGCCGTGGCAATAGCCGATCTGGCGGATCATCTCGAGATCGAACATAGTGCGCTGGTACAGGCGCTGCGCTTCCACAAGTTTGCCGCCCTTTTCCAGCTCCTTCTGCCACCATTCCAGCTCCGTCTCGATGCTGCGCAACGCGTTCTCGCGAGACTCCGGCGTCATTACGTAGTGCGTTTTGGGATAAATCGGCAGCCGCAAATAAGTCTGCCGCACCTGGCCGAGCATCGGGTCGATCTGGCTGAGGCTATCCACCTCATCGCCCCACAGCTCGATGCGATACGCGTAATCGTCGTAAGTGGGAAAGACTTCGATGACGTCGCCGCGCACGCGAAATGTGCCGCGCGTGAAGCTGTGGTCATTGCGCTCGTACAGGATTTCCACCAGCCGCGAGAGGATCTGCTGGCGTGAAATCTTCTGGCCCTTTTCGAGCATCAGCAGCATGCCGTAATAGGCTTCCGGAGACCCGAGGCCGTAGATGCAACTGACGCTCGCGACGATCACGCAGTCCCGGCGTTCGAAGAGCGAACGCGTGGCCGAAAGCCGAAGCTTGTCCAGCTCGTCGTTGATGGTGGCCTCTTTCTCGATGTAGATGTCGCCGGAAGGCATGTACGCTTCCGGCTGGTAGTAATCGTAATAGCTGACGAAATACTCCACGGCGTTGCCGGGGAAGAACGTCTTGAACTCATGATAAAGCTGGGCAGCCAGAGTTTTGTTGTGCGCCAGCACCAGCGCCGGGCGGCCGGTCTTCTCGATTAACTGCGCCATGGTGTAGGTTTTGCCGGAGCCGGTGACGCCCAGCAATACCTGATGCTTTTCGCCGTCCAGCAGGCCACGGAAGAGTTGATCGATGGCCGCCGCCTGATCGCCGCGCGGGCGGTAATCTACGCCCAAATGAAACGCCATGACTCTAGGATAGCCGGTGAGTCAAATGCGGTAGCAGGCCAGCGCTACTGCTTCTCGTTTTCCTTGCGCGGAGTGAAATCCGTCGCCAGGCGCTGTCCCTCGGCAATCTGTGCTGCCTTGAGCTTTTTAGCGATCAGGTCGCGCTGCGTGATGCATCCGGTATTGCCCTTGGCCGCGCAGATGTTCAGCCACTTGTAAGCTTGCACGTAGTCGCGCTTCACGCCTTGCCCGGAGCCATACATGGCGCCCAAATTATGCTGGGCTTCGGTGTAATCCTGCTCGGCCGCGCGCCGGAACCAGCTGGCCGCTTCGGCGGTACTTTGCGGAACGCCGTGACCGTCCAGGTACAGGAGCCCCAGGTTGTACTGTGCGATCGGGTCGCCTGCATCCGCCAGGGTCCGCCATTCTTTCGCGGCGCCGACGTAGTCGCCTTTTTGGTACGCATCCAGACCGGCCTTGAAATCGGCCATCGCGGGTACAGCGATAGCGATAGCGGCTAGCGTTAGCAAAGTCGGTAACAGCGATAGTTTCCGCATGGAGGAAAGGCTCCTATTCGTATTGAAGCACAGGGCCGCGACTTTGTTTCCTTTCGGGTGCGCGGACCAGGGCACCAATTTATAAGGGATAGCAAAGATAGGTGTGAAGAATGTATTTGGAGCTGGATTCTGGCGGGCGCCCCGCATGCGGAAAAAGCCAGATGGGGGGGAAGGCGAGAAGCTTGCCCGCTTCCGGCGCAACCGCAATGTCGAGGCTGGGGAACACCGTCTCGCCTCCCGCTGGAGCGTTCAGATAGATAATCGCCGTCATGAATCGCCTGGCCGCCGCTGGACCCATCACGTCCACGTGCAGCGGGAAGGATTCGCGCCCGTTGGGGAGATAGCGTTTCATCCGCAACTGCTCGAAGCAAAATCTAGGAGGCCAGAAGCGCGCGTTGAGCAACGCTTGATATCGATTGAAATAGGAAAGAAAGATGGGCACCAGAATATCGTTTTGATCGGGCCATTTCTGTGTGACGTTCAGCTGGCGAAAGCTATATCCGGCTTCCAGCTGACAGCTCTCATGATCGCTTGAAGACTCAAACCGGGCGATTAGCGTCCGGCAATGTTCCGCCGAGAGCGCGCCGCCGAAGACCATGACATGGTCGGCAAGCGATGTGTTGGCCATGAGCGCCGTGAGTTCCTCTAAAAGGATGGTGGAGCACGCTCGGCAACATTCTCGCGAGATTCAAGCGCGATCTAGCGGGCGGCTGCGTCCCGCGGCCATTTCGAGAAAGCCACAAAACATGCCCAGATGAGCGTGCCGAACGGCAGCAGACTCAGCAAGCCCCACCCGCCCGAGTATCCGGTCCGTTCCGTGATTCGACAAAACGGTACGACGGTGAAGACAGACAGCCCGAGCAACAGGACGGCGATCACAATAAGCTCTGGAAAGCCGATGGAACGGAACATAAGGACCTCCCTTTTCCTTAGACTATTATCCGCTTCGAAAGCTACGGCTCCAGCAGAAAGCGCGTGGATTCTTCCAGGAACAGATCGAGTCGATCGTGATGCACCCAATGCCCGGCGCCGTCCACTTTGAGCACCCGGCGGTTGCGGATTGCCAGAGCGCGGTCTTCGGTCTCAGGGTCGGGCATCCAGCTCTCGCGGCCCCACACCAGCAGCACCGGACACGTGATCTCGGCGTAAATCGCGCGCTGCTCGTCAATGTTGTGGCCGTACGGCGCCAGGCAGCGCACGTAGTTGTCGAACTTCCAGCTCAATGTTCCGTCGGCGTTCCAATTGGTGCCGTGCACCGTCAGATGACGCGCCACTTCGCCGGACAAGTGCGGATTGGCTTCCTTCATGCGCGCCACCGCGGCCTCCAGGTTCGCGTAGTTATGCGGCTCGCGCTGCTCCGTTTTCCGCACGCTATCGATCCAGGCGCGCACGCGCTCCGGGGCGGGCTTATGAATGCGATGCGATGCGGGCAGTCCCAGGCCCTCGATCGCGATCACCTTGCCGGCACGATCGGGAAAGAGCCCGGCGTACATCAATGTCAGGATGCCGCCCAGGGAATGCCCGATCAAGTGAATGGCTCCGGCGCCCAGCACATCCACCAGCGTTGAGACGTCCAGTACATGCTCGGCGATGCTATACATGGCGCCCGGCGCCCAGGCGCTATTGCCGTGGCCGCGCAGATCCATGGCGTACACATGAAAATGCTCGCGGAGCGCGCGCGCCACCCAATCCCAGTTGCGCGCGTGATCCAGGCCGCCATGCACCAGCAGCAACGGGGGCAGGTGGTCATGCCCCCAATCCCAAAACTGCAGCTTCAGGCGATCGGAATAGTAATAGTGGGAGACGGGTTCCAATCCCACTATTGTAAGGTCCAGACTTTTATTGTTTATTTGTAAAGCGTCTGTTCCCGCACTTCGGCATGGTGCCGGACGTCGATGCCCTTCACCAGGAACAGCACGTCCTCGGCGATGTTGGTGGCATGGTCGGCGATGCGCTCCAGGTTGTGGGCGATGAACATCAGGTCCACCGCGCGCGGAATGGTGGTGCTCTCTTCCTGCATGAACGCGACCAGCTCTTTGTAAACTGCGTCGCGCAGGCGATCCACCTCATCATCCGACAGCAGGACGCTGCGGGCCAGTTCTTCGTCGCGCTTGGTGAGCGCATCCAGGCTCTTGCGCACCATATCTTCGGCCAGCGTGGCCATCTGCGGGATGTCGATGAGCGGCTTTACCGGCGGCTCCTGCATCAGCGAAATGGCGCGCTGCGTGATGTTCACCGCCAGGTCCCCCATCCGTTCCAGATCGCCGTTGATCTTGATAACGGCGGTGAGGAACCGCATATCGCGGGCCATGGGCTGATACAGCGCCAGCAAGCGTGTGGCGTACTCGTCGATTTCGATATCCTTCTGGTTGATGAGCGCCTCTTTCCACAAGACTTCTTTGGCAGCCTGCTCATCGCGGCGCACCAGCGCGTCGACGCTCTGGTGGATCGCCGATTCCACCAAGCCCGCCATCTCTAGCAGACGGCTTTGCATCTCGTCGAGTTCTTCTCTGAAATGAATCAAGGGTAGCTCCTCAGCCGATATCATTCGTCCTTCCTTCGTGTAACGCATCACGGCAACCGTAGCCCGTGGGGATGGATCGCGTGAGGACGGATCAGCCGAACCGTCCCGTGATGTAATCTTCCGTTTCTCTTTTGGACGGACGCTTGAAGATGATCTCGGTCTTGTCGAATTCAATCAAGTTGCCCAACAGGAAAAATCCAGTGAACTCCGCCACGCGCGCCGCTTGCTGCATGTTATGGGTGACGATCACCTGGGTGCACTGGTCTTTGAGAGTGAACAGCAAATCCTCGATCTTGGAGGTGGCAATCGGATCCAGCGCTGAGCATGGCTCGTCCAGCAGCAAAACCTCCGGATCCACCGCCAGAGCTCGTGCGATGCACAGGCGCTGCTGCTGGCCGCCGGAAAGCCCGTATGCCGATTGATGCAGCTTGTCTTTTACTTCGTCCCACAGCGCGGCGCGCTTCAGGCTGTGTTCCACAATATCGGGGAGCGACCGGCCCGCTTTCAGCCCGTTCACCTTCACGCCATAAGCGATGTTTTCGAAGATCGACTTCGGAAACGGGTTGGGGCGTTGAAACACCATGCCGACGCGCCGGCGCAATTTAGTAACATCCACCTCCAGCACGTTCTGGCCATCCAGCAACACTTGCCCTTCGTAGCGGGCATTCTTAACGGTCTCGTTGATGCGGTTCAACGTGCGCAAGAATGTAGACTTCCCGCAGCCGGACGGACCGATAAGTGCCGTGATCTTTTTTTCGGGCACTTCCAGGCTGATATCGTGGAGCGCGTGGAAATTGCCGTAGAAGAAGTTCAGATTCACGGCCTGCAGCTTGGGGCGGGCGGCTACTTCCGGCCTGACTTCAGGGGGCGCTGTGGGTGGTGCGGTGATATCGTTCATTTTTGCAGATTCCGGCGTGGCTCCCATATCTTTAGGTTACTACCCCCTTTGAACGGACGCCCCGCGAGACAGCACCCAGCGGGATGCGATATTGGCGATCAACACCAGCACCAGCAGCACCAAGCCTGCTGCCCAAGCTTCCCGATGCCAGTCATCGTACGGGGAAACAGCAAGATAGTAGATCATGAACGGTAGCGAAGCGGTGGGCTCGTTGAGAGTTTTAGCCCAATACTGGTTGTTGAAGCTCGTAAACAGCAAAGGCGCGGTCTCGCCCGCGATGCGTGCCACGCCGAGGATCATGCCCGTCAGTATGCCTTGTTTGGCTGCGGGCACGATTACCGAGATGATGGTCCGGGTCTTGCTTGCACCCAACGCGAGCGAACCTTCGCGCAACGAATTGGGAACGCCGCGCAGGAATTGCTCGGTGGCGCGCAGTCCAATGGGGATCATCATCAAACTCAGTGCAAAGCCCCCAGCCCACGCTGAGAAATGGTGCATAGGAACAACGACGACCGTCCAGGCAAAGATGCCGATGACGATGGATGGCACGCCGTTGAGCAGATCCGCTGTGTAACGGATCATCATCGGAACGGTTTTTCCGCCGAATTCCGCCAGATAGATGCCGCCCAGGAATCCCACCGGAATGCCGATTGCCGCAGCGATCACGATCAATTCGGCGCTGCCGACGATGGCGTTCGCCAAGCCTCCGCCCGTCTCGCCCGCGGACAACGGCAGCTTCGTGAAGAAGTCCCAATTCAGCGAGCGCCATCCGTTATAAACCAGAAAACCGAGGATCAAGAAGAGAATCGATGATGTGATGACAGTGCAGACACCAGTGAGCGTCAGCATCAAGTTGTTCAAAAAGTTGCGCCGCTTCATCTGGTCCATTAGCTCTGTTTCGATCCTCTCTGCGTGGTGGCGATGATCAGCAACTGTGCGCCCGCATTCAGCACCATGGTGAGTGCGAACAGCACCAACGCAAGCTCAATCAGAGAGCTGAGATAGACGTCACCCGTGGCTTCCGTAAATTCATTGGCGATAATTGAGGCGATGGTGTAGCCGGGTGACAGCAGAGAAGTATGGATGGCGGTGTCGTTGCCAATCACCATCGTGACGGCCATGGTCTCACCCAACGCGCGGGCCAGAGCGAGGATAACGGATCCGATTATTCCGAGACGCGCGAAAGGGACCACCACCTGCCAGGTGGATTCCCACTTCGTTGCGCCGAGCGCCAGAGCGGCTTCGCGCTGTTCGCGCGGAACCGACAGCAGCGCTTCACGCGAAATGGAAATAATAAAGGGAAACGTCATGATGGCCAGGATGATGCCCGCGGTCAGATAGCCGACTCCGTAGGCCGGTCCCGTGAACAACGGCATAAAACCGAGCGTGTGCTTCAGAAACGGCTCGATGGACTGGCGCATGACGGGAACCAGAGTAAAGATCGCCAACAGGCCGAGGATCACGCTCGGCACGGCAGCCAAGAGTTCTACCAAAAATGTCAAAGTGTTGGAAACCCTCGGCGGGGCCAGTTCCGAAAGGAAGATCGCGGCGCCTACTCCCAATGGGACGGAAATCAACAGCGCGAGAAAGGATGTTACCACCGTCCCGTAGATGAAGGGCAGTGCGCCGAATTTCACAGCGACGGGATCCCACTGTGTTCCCGTCAGAAAGCCGAAGCCGAACTTTGCGCGCGAAGGGCCGGAATGGATCCAGAGCTCATACACCAGGAAAACGGTAACCAGAAAAACACTGGCGGCAAAGAGGAACGTGACGAGGTGAGCGATCTGATCCCCGTCACGCCAGAAGTTGATCAGTTTCCGCGGTTGCGATCGCGGAGGAGCGGTAGCTACGGCTGTTCCCATTCCGGACTTCTTACTTTATCAAAGCGATCTGTTTCATTTCTTTGGCGACCACCGGCTTGGGAAGAGGAGCGTAGCTCATTCCTTCCGCGCTGCCTTGTCCTGTCGTCAGCATCCACTTGAGGAACTCGGTGATGGCCATCTTCTTGGTGGCGTTGTCGATCTTTTCGGGAATCAGCATCCAGGTAAAGCTCGAGATGGGGTAGGTGCCCTTGCCGGGAGCGTCGGTGATGGAGACCCGGAAATCGGCAGGCATATTCTTGGCTGCCCCGGCGGCGGCTTCCGAGACCGAGGCGAAATCCGCTTTCACGAAATTGCCGGCGGCGTTCTTCACCGAACCGTACTCCATTTTGTTCTGGACCGCATAGATCAATTCCACGTAGCCAATGGAGGCGGGCGTTTGTTTGACCAGTCCCGCTACGCCTTCATTCCCCTTGCCGCCCAAGCCTGCCGGCCAGCTTACCGAAGTGTTGGAGCCAACTTTCGATTTCCACTCCGGGCTCACCTTCGAAAGATAATCCGTCCACACAAAGGTGGTGCCGCTGCCATCCGAGCGATGAACCACGGTGATGTCGTCGTTGGGAAGATTCACTCCTGGATTGTCTTTCTTCAGCGCTGCGTCGTTCCATTTCTTAATGGTCCCGAGATAAATTCCGGCCAGGGTTGCGCCCGAGAACTTCAGCGAACCCACGCCCTGAAGGTTATATGTCGGCACCACGCCGCCAAGGACGGTTGGAAAATGCAGCACTTTGTACTTCGTAATCTTCGAAAGTTGCTCATCGGTCATCGGCATGTCGGACGCGCCGAAGTCCACTGTGCCCTCTGTGAGCTGGCGAATGCCGCCGCCCGAGCCGATCGATTGATAATTGATCTGGACATCGGAGTGCATCTTGTGGAATTCTTCAAACCACTTTTGATAAATGGGGGCGGGGAAGGTGGCCCCCGCTGCATTGATGGTTTCGGCTGCTGAAACCGGCATCGTTCCGGCAGCCGCGAATAACACAACCCAAAGCATCTGTTTTTTCATGAATCGAATCCTTTCTTCCAAGGGAGCGGCTCTAGCCCCTCCCCTCTTTGTGTTGACGCTCTAGAAAGCCGGAATGCTGCCCGGCAGCGTATAGCGGATATCGAAATAGATGGTATTGTCGTGCGTCTGGTCCGGGCTGCCGGCGGCAATGTACCACGGGTTGCGCGTCGCATATTCGTACTGGCCAATCAGGTTGATCGCGCCGTAACGCGGGCTCCCCCAAACGGTCTCGTTGAAGCCGAACGTGAGTTCCTGGATCGCCTTGTTCTGGCTGTTCGCAGAACCGACGTAACCGTAACCAACATACTTGCCGCTGGTATCGATCTGAACATTCTTGGGAATGTAGATACCGCCGTAATAGCCGAACCACAGGAACTTGCCCGTCCTGGCTTCGAAGCCATCCACGGTACCGCCGGAATGCATCAGGCTGATTCCGCCGTTGGCGGTCAACACCAGATCCGGAGCCTGTCCGAAGAGATAACGGCCGTCGCCATCGGACCAGAAATTGGTCGTGATCAGCCGGAGGCCCTTGAAGATTTCCCCGTTCATCCCGAATAGGACGCCGCCGCCGGCTTTGCTGGTGTACTGGGCGCTGGTCAGATTGCTCGGGTTGTTGAGAATCTTGAACGTGCTCACGACGCCGCCCACTTCCGCGTGGAAGCGTGAGCTGGGATCCCAGGCGAGCTTGGAGATGAAATCGGGCGTCAGCTGCGGGGCCGTGTTATATATGTTGGCCTGATCCAACTGTGTTCCGGACAGGCTGGTGAGCGATGCCGGCAATGTAATGGCGCCGCCGCCGGAGTAGCCGCCGATGTATGCATCCGGGTTTTCGGCCGAGAAGCCCCACACCAACTGATCGTTGAAGTGATAAAGCACGCGGAAGCCGGGTTGGCGAGTCCAAGTCAAGCCCGCCATGTAATTCACGTCGAAGACTTGCGAGTAGAACAAATCGCCCGGCAGCGGAGAGATTCCCCTGCGATTCGGCGTTAGCATGCTCCAGCTTTGTCCAGCCAGAAATTCCCAGCCGTTCTTTCTCACATCCACCCAGTAAAGACGGATGCGGGGGACGACGGCGCCGTTGGTCACCGTCATGTTGGTCGCGCCGCTGGTGCCCAGAAAATCGAACTCATTGTATCCGATGAAATGAGCGCCCTTCCAGTTCCCGTCCGCGCGGAATCCGAGGCGGCTGTTCTGTATGCTGAAGTGATCTTCAGAGGTCCTGCCGGCGACCGTATTGTTGTACGGAATGCTCCCAAAATTGCTTCCGATGCCTGACCCGGCATCTTTGTCACGCCACACGAACGTGGCATCCATGAAGCCGACGGGCGCAATGCAAACACTCCCCAGCCGCAAATAAGGCGGCACGGAATTGGTGTCGAGAGGAGCTTCGCAAGGATTAGCCGAACTCCCGGACGATTGCCCCTGACTCACGACCGGCGCAACGGCGGGCGCAATCGAGGGAATGATCGGCGTGGTACTCGCCACATCCCCCAGCGCCTTGTTCCGCGGCAACGCGAAACTGTCCTGGCTGTCGCGTGCCGCTGCGGCGCTCGCGGTCTTTTCGATGAGTTTCTTCTCTTCTTCGATTGCCGACTTCAGCGCATCAATCTGCTTCTGCTGCGCGGCCAGTTGCGCCTTCAACGTGGCGACATCGTTGTCTGCTGTTTGTGGAGCAGCCGGCGCGGTCGGTGCCGCTACCTGTCCAAACAACGACGTGCCTAACAGAATCGCGGAGCACAGAGTCACACTTCCTAGCGTTTTAGCTTTCATCATCTCCATCCCAAACTGGGTTTTTCAAGATTTTTTTCCAAAGCGAAGCGGTGAGGTTTATAACCGCCTTATCGGAAGATAGCCCCAGTGAGTTAGCGAAAAATGACGGTTGGGTTAAAATCGTGTTACAGCGAAAGTTATGCCGTTGGAAGCTCGATGGTAAATTCGGAGCCTTCACCTAGCCTGCTGTGTACCTGGATGGTTCCACCCATCTGTTCCACGGCGTGTTTGACAATGGACAGTCCCAGGCCTGTCCCGCCCATGGCGCGCGATCGAGCCTTATCGGCGCGATAGAAGCGCTCGAAGATACGGGGCAAATCTTCGGATGGAATACCAATGCCGGTATCGCCGATCAAGATGCGCACCTTGCCGTTGTTGCGCCGCATTTCCACTTGCACTTCGCCGTTGGGGCGATTGAACTTTACGGCGTTGTCCAACAGATTGACGAAAACCTGCTCCAGCCGGAGCTCATAACCGACTACTTTCAAATCGTCCAGCTTTTCACACAGCAGCCGCACGCCCTGCACCCGTGCCGTGGATTCCACGGTGCGCAAAGCGGCCTCGATCGCGGCGCGGATCGAAACCGGCTGCGGCGGTGCGGCGCGAGCGGTGGACTCGAGCTCGGAAAGCGACAACAGATCGGAAGCTATGTTGCTCAGCCGCGTGGCCTGCGCCAGAATAATTTCCACGAACCGCCGGTTGTTTTCCGCATCTTCCAGCGCGCCGTCGAGCAAGGTTTCCGCGTAACCGCGGATGGCTGCCAGCGGCGTTCGCAATTCGTGCGAAACGTTGGCTACGAAATCCCTGCGGACGCGCTCCAGGCGCTCCAATTGCGTAACGTCGTGCAGAATTGCGAGTGCTCCCCGCGTGGCTGGCGCTCCCAACGGACCGGCCAGCACTTCGAAGGAACGCGCGCCGGCGCCGGGCAAGGTCAAGCGCTGTTCCACGCGCTCGCCGGTCGAGATCACGGCGGTCATGATCTGGCGCAGCCCCGGATCGCGCACCAACTCCAGCAGCGGCATGCCGGGAACCACGGGCAGCCGCGCGTCCACGGTACGCGCGAAGGAATAATTGCAGAACGTGACGCGCAGATCCTTATCGACGGCCAGCACGCCTTCTACCATGCTGGCCAGAATCGCTTCCCGCCGCGCGCCCTCCAGCTTCAGACTTTCCACCAGTTCACGGATGCGCGGCGCCGTGCGTTGGAGCGAGCGCGCCAGCAGGCCCAGGTCGTCGTCACCGGCCGGCAGCGGCTGCTCGAAGACCGGCGGGTCGAGCAGTCGTTCGGCGTAAGCCCGGATCTGAGATACACGCCGGGAAAAAGTTCGGATGAAGAGGCCCGCCAGCCCGCCCGCCAGCAGCAATACGGCCAGCGTGACTCCCAGCAGCGGACGCCATAGCTCGGCGCTGTGCCGCGCTACGTACAGGTCCATGCCGAGCAGCGAAGCCGCGAGCAGTGCAAAACCGCTCCACAGGAATCTACGAATAATACGGCCGCTCACGGAATCTGGTGACAGTATACTCGTTCCCAGGTGGTTCACCAAACGTTAACGCGCCCGCCGCTTCATGCCGCCGCAATTCGCCGGAGCTTGCTGCAGTGGTATCGGGCGCACCAGCGCGATTTACCGTGGCGCCGGACCCAGGATCCTTATCGGATCTGGATCTCGGAAATCATGCTGCAGCAGACGCGTGTCGCGGCGGTGATTCCTTATTACGAGCGTTTTCTCGCTTTGTTTCCGGACCCTCCGGCGCTCGCCGCTGCCCCCGAGCAAGACGTACTCGCGGCCTGGGCCGGATTGGGATATTACAGCCGCGCGCGCAACCTGCAGAAGGCCGCCCGCACCATCGTCGAGGCGGGCCGATTTCCGCGCGATTATGCCGCACTGCGTGCGTTGCCCGGCATCGGCGACTACACGGCGGCCGCGGTGGCCAGCATCGCGTTCAGGAAGCCGCACGCGGTCCTGGATGGAAATGTGCTGCGGGTGTTGAGCCGCCTGCTGGCCGAGCGCGGCGACATCAAGTCGGATGCCGTGCGCGGAAAGCTGCGGACGCGCGCCGAAGCATTGCTGGATCCAAAGCGGCCGGGCGAGTTCAATCAAGCGCTCATGGAGTTGGGCGCCACTGTCTGTGTGCCGAAGCAGCCGCTGTGCGGCGCTTGCCCCGTCCGCCTGCACTGCCAGGCGCGCCAGCAGGGCGTCGAAAATCAGTTGCCCTTAAATGGCGTGCGCCCCAGCACGAGCCGCCAGGAAAAGCACTTACTGGTGATCGAAAAGGGGAATAAAATTCTGCTCTGGCAGCGTCCGCCTGACAGCCGGCGGCTAGCGGGGTTTTGGGAACTTCCCGATCGCGCCCAAGTGGCCAGCGCGACTGTTCACGAATCGGCGGGTGAATTTCGCCACACGATCGTCCAAACCATTTACTTGGTGAAGGTTTATCGCGCTTCAGTCCCTTCTCGCCCCGATGGGTTTCAATGGCTGGGAAAGCGCAGTCTGGTGGCCATCCCCGTTAGCACTATTGCTAAGAAAGCATTGGCACTTAGCGAAAGTATTTGAGTAAGATAACTAGTACGTAACTTTTTTTAGTACCATTAGTCTCACTGGTAATGAACCGCCTCGCAATCTTCGTACTGCTTGCGTCGGCGCCGGCGGCAGTTTTCGGCGAGAGCGCAACCCCGAGTATCGGCTATACGGGTGCACCTACCGATCATGGCGGCCAGAGTTGCATCACCTGCCACACCGGCGCCGCGCTGAACGACCCGTCCGGGTCGCTCAAAGTGACCGTCAGCGATTATGTCCCGAACGTGCAGCAGTTGATAAAAATCGTTGTACAGAACCCCGATGCATCGCGCTGGGGCTTCCAGATGACCATTCGCGAGCAAAGCGATGAGACGCTGTCCTCAGGAACTTTCGCGATCCCGCCTTCCATGTCGCCGGAGCAAGTGGTCTGCGACGACGGTTCCCAATACGGATCCCAGGCTGCTTGCGCCGCCAATTACACGCGCCAATTTGCCGAGCACCACGACGCCCCGATTTCATCTAGGGGCACAGCCTATGAGTTTGACGTGTTGTGGACGCCGCCCTTGCAGGAGATCGGGAGGCTGCAGATCTTTGTTGCCGCTGTTGCCGCCAATGGGGACGGCACTCCCCAGGGCGATTACGTGTACACGTTCAACCAGCTCCTTGCGAACGTGGGGACCTGCGTGTTCAATCAAACTCCGCAGCTTCAAATGGTGTTGAACGGTGCGTCATTCCAACAATCTCTTTCCTCTCGCTCGATGATTTCAATCATTGGTAATGGATTTCAGACCTCGGGGAGCGTGCGCACCGCCGGCTTGGGAGACTATAACAATGGCGCTTATCCGACGGAGTTACGCTGTGTCGGTGTGGAAGTAGCGGCGCCAGGCCTAGATCAACCAGTCCGCTTACCGATTGCATACGTCAGTCAAACTCAAATCAATGCACAGTTGCCGGAATTGTCGGGCCTCGGTCCGGTAACCTTTACGGTGCTGCTCAATCCGGATCAGCCGAATCAGATTCCCAGTGAACAAGGTACGTTCAATAATTTACAGGCTTTTGCGCCAGCTTTCTTCGTATTCCCCAAATCGACGAGCGTTGCAGCCGAAGAGGCGGCAACGGGTACCATTGTGGCCGACGCCAGCGTGGTGGCGGGAGCATCACCCGCCGAACCGGGTGATATCGTCTCTCTTTTTGGTACCGGCTTCGGAGACACCAACCCATCGCTTCCGCCCGGAGCGCTGGCCACTGGAATTGCGTACTTGACGAATCCGATCACGGTAACGATCGGCGGCACAACGCTCGCCTCGTCGGACGTTCTCTATGCCGGCCTCTCGCCCGGCTCCATCAACGGACTCTATCAATTTAATGTGCGAATTCCGGCTGGAACTCCGAGCGGTGACGTTCCGGTGACCATCTCCATAAGCGGCGTACAAACGCAGGCCGGCGTCACCATTCCTATCCAGTAGTGCGGCTTTCGGTGCGAACCGATCGATCCGGTGTACCATAGCAGTTTAGCTCGATGCGGTTCATGCTCGATGCGGTTCATGAAAGACCTGTTCGAGGTTCTCACGCCCGGCAGCAAAGATTGGATCCTTGCCAACTCGATTGATCCGAGCCGTTTGCCCGCGCACATCGCAATCATTATGGACGGCAATGGCCGCTGGGCCCGCCGCCGCAACCTGCCGCGGGTGGCTGGACACAAAGCCGGCATGGAACCCGTCCGCAATACGGTGGAGACGTGTACCCGGCTCGGCATCCAGGCGCTGACGCTCTACGCGTTCTCGGCCGAAAACTGGAAGCGGCCGCGCCCGGAAGTGGATATGCTCTGGCGCTTGCTGCGCCTGTACCTGAGCCGCGAGCTTCCTGACTTGCTGCGCAACGGAATTCGCTTCAGCTGCATGGGCCGCATGGATCAGCTTCCCGCGCCTGTGCGGCAGGAATTGGATACCGCCATCGAAGCCACCGCCCAAAACACCGGCATGCGGCTGAACGTGGCCATCAACTATAGCGGCCGGGCCGAGTTGGTAGACGCGCTCAATGCCATTGTCGAAGACGCGCGCACCGCAGGCCGGCTGCGCGATTTGCGCATTGACGAACAGGCCATCGCCTCGCGGCTCTACACCGCCGGCCTTCCCGATCCCGACCTTTTGATCCGGACTTCGGGCGAAATGCGCATCAGCAATTTCCTGCTCTGGCAGATCGCCTACGCCGAGCTGTACGTCACCGAAACTTTGTGGCCCGATTTTCGGCGCGCCGATCTGCTGCACGCCATTCTGGACTACCAGAAGCGCGACCGGCGTTTCGGCGGCCTGGGGCACGCCGCATCCACCGACAGCGAGTGGGCGGAAGTGGCGGGCTCGCTCGCTCGATGAAGCGCGTCCTCACGGCGCTTCTCCTCATTCCGTTCTTCTGCTACATCGTGCTGTGGGCTCCCAAGTGGGCGTTCCTGGTGACGGTAGCGGCCGTTGCGGTGCTCTGTTTTCGCGAATACAGCGAGCTGGCGGCACTGCACGGAGTCGCCAAACCGGGCCTCTTTGGTTACGTGGCCGGATTGTTGTTGCTGTTGCTGCCCAGCAAAGATAGTGCATTCGTGGTTCTGATTGCGATTCTCGCGATGTCGCTTGCGCTGCGGGCGCAACAGATGGCGCAAGCGCTGCCGGACGCGGCGGCGTTGCTGCTGGGAGTAGCGTATGTTTTCGGCTCGCTACGCTGCGGCGTCGAATTGCGCGCCATCAGCCCGTATTGGCTCTTCTTCGCGTTGTCGCTCAACTGGGCGGGCGATATCGCCGCGCTCTATGTAGGTCGAATGCTCGGCCGGCACAAACTCGCGCCCACCGTCAGCCCGGCGAAATCCTGGGAAGGCGCCATCGGTTCCACCGTCGCATCCGTGATCTACGGCGCAATCTATTTTCCGCGGCTGCTGCCTGCGGCGCCGCTGGCGGAGGCTTTGGGGCTGACGGTGCTCGCAAACGTCGCGGGGCAATTGGGCGATCTGTGCGAATCGGCTATCAAGCGCGGCGCGGGCGTGAAGGACAGCGGAAATCTGCTGCCGGGCCACGGCGGCTGGCTCGATCGCGTGGATAGCAGCCTGTTCGCCCTGCCCGTGGTCTATTTGGTGGTTAGCAATTTCGGCTGGTGACAGCCGCGGATCAACGTTTATGCGCCGGTATCGGCAGCGGCTGGCTGGTAGCCACGGCGTGCTCGATAGCACGCTCAATCAAAGGCGCGGCGTAGGCCGAGAAGCCTTCGGCATCGCTGTCCGCGAAGGGCTGAACCGCCCGCATCAGAGCCTCATTGCCTGCCATGAGCAAGTCCAGGATATGAAGGCGATCGCTCGGATGTTTCTCCGCAATGGAGATCACCAAGGCCAGATTCGCTTCGACCAAGTCTCTTGTGGCATGTTCCGCCTGCTCATCCCGGGCACGAATGTGCCGGACGCATTCCACTTCTTGCTCGCGATTCATCGGTGGAACCTTGCGAGCCTCGCTTCTGTAAATCTCTACCGGATCGTCGCTATACATATTCGCTCTCGCCTATTACTGGTTCTTTGATAAAGAGCCACAAATCGCTAAGAAATCCGACCACTCATAGCGGAATCGAGCCAGGTCTTTGAGTTTCGCATCGCCGTTAATCCGTGTGCTCCAGCTCGCTGTTCCAGCGACTGCGTCAGCCGATCGAGCTGGGATAGTTCGCTGTAATGGCCGCCGAACTCTCGCCGTTTGTCAAGGGTTTGCCTCCATTATCATGACGCCACGCTGCACCTATATTTTAACCACGGGACAAATGGTGCCGTGACCGTTAATTCTCATATTCACTTTTGGTTCGGCTTCTCTGCAGTAGGAGCAGGCAAGCGGATGCGTCGCATCTTCCCGCGAACAACCCTACGGCTGCGCTTGCGGTGTTCGATGAAGCTCGGCACCTAACTGCCCTCGGAACTTGCGGCACTTCACGTTCCTAGCGATCAATTACCCGGACAGTGGAGGAGTGTCCTGCTAAAGCAGTACATAAAAACTCTTGCACAGTGTTCGCGAAAGTGATAAACAAGAACCTACTGGTACCAAGGCACGTTTCGGAGGAGGTGGCCTGGTGTATCCTGTTAACGTTCAAAACGCCATCGGGATGGTGACTCGTGCGGTCGCATCCCGAGCCGTCGGCATTATGATCCGAAATCCCGCGGTGGATGCGCGGTATCCCGATACCTCTGACTTGGATTTTGTAGTCTTGTCGGACATCGAGGATTTTCATTCGGAGCGCTTGCTTTTGCAACCGCCGGATGGCATGCGTGTTATGACCGACCTGTCCTGGATTCCTTGGGTGTGGGTAAGTGATCCGGAAATTGCGGCCACTCGAGGATGGGTTCCGCATCGGCTGCTTAGTTCGGACTTAGTGTGGGACCGCGGCAACCACCTCGCCCGGCATTGTTTGGAAATCAAACGGCGCATGTATTGGGCCGACGTTCAGAGGAAGCGGACCGGCATCTTTCTCGATATCGGATTTCAAACCGTGCGCGAAGTCGGTATTACTTGGGATTTTCCCGCTCTGGCTCTCTTCTGGCTGCACATGGGTCACGCCGCTTGCTTGGCCGCCATGCTGGACGCGATGCGGCGCCTGTGTCCGAATGTCTACACTCGGCCCTTCGACTATATTGACGACGCCGAGCGCGCCGTCCACCCCGGATTGCGCAGCGATTGGATCCAAGCCTTGCACCTGGATGCCGATCCTATGCGGCTCATTCCGTCGCTGCGGCGGATTCACGCCTGCGTTACCGAGAAATTTCCCGAACCGGACTGGCCGCGGAACATGCAGGTTGCAACTCGCTTCGAATACCGTTACTGGCTCTCGAGTGAAGAATTGGATTGGCGAATTCGAGTGGCTTTGGAGATGGCGCAGCGTGGGGATCGCGCGGCTGCCGTCTTCTACCTGCGGTTTTGTGCCTATGCCATCGCCCGTATCCCTATGGTTCACGCGCGGGCGTCCGAGGGCCTGGACGTCTCGTTTCTACGCCCCGAAAAGGCCGTTCTGCCGGAGCTGCAGAAACTTGCTCCAGAAATGATCGACGATCTCGATCTGGTACTCGCTGGGAGGCCCGGGCTTAGCGTAGACGCGGTGAAGAAGAGTCTTTCCATGTTGGAGGCCCTCCGCGATAGCACCACCACCTATCTGCACGCATGCGGAACTGCGGTTCCCGATTTTGGGGTTTGGGAGCCACATCAGTCTCAGATGGTTTAGCGACAAAAGGGAGAATTATGTCTGACCTATCGGATGTTTGTACTCTTTGCAACTCTGGTATTGCCGCGGCGTTTACCGCGCCGCCGCGCCAGCCTCCAGTTGTGATCAGCTCGGATCTTCATGTTCCGGGCCCTTGTTTTGTGGCGGACCAAATCGAATTTCTGGACACCGGCAAACTGATTTTCGACATTCCGTTGGGGCAGCCACAACCCGAATACGCGGTCATCTGCCGCAAGCTCATCGTGAACGGCGGCGCCACGCCTCCTAAAGGCGATCCGTGCAATCCAGGTGATCCCGGTACGCGATACAACAACACCAACGTCATCACCTGGAGCGGTCGCCTGACATCTGCTGCTCCCGGTGGACCATTTAGTCCTCCGAGCGCTTCTTCCAGTACAGCCGAAGACGGTAATCCGGGGACGGATGGCGCTACCGGCAACGCTGGGTCTCCTGGAGCCAATCTCACCGGATTTAAGGGGGATAAAAGGACTCCCGTCAAACTCGTAGTGCTTGCCCTCGAGCTGGAGATTCTCAACGGAGGAAATCTCGCAATCGACTGGGCGGGCCAGGATGGGGGCGACGGAGGCAAAGGCCAAAACGGCGGAAAAGGCGATAAGGGTACAAAGGGCCCGGATGGCACTCAGGGTGGATGGCCGGGTTATGGCTGCGACAGCCAGCCTGGTGATGGGGGACAGGGCGGTGATGGAGGAGCCGGTGGTATGGGCGGGCCCGGCGGCCCGGGCGGCGCTGGTGGTCAAATCGTGATTATCAGCACGCCGGCCAATCTGGCAGGCCCGTTCAACAATCCGAACCAGATCAGTTTGGTGACGCAGAGCAGCGGTGGTAAAGGTGGTGCCGGCGGTACCGGCGGAGGCGGAGCGTTAGGAGGGAACCCGGGCAAACAGGGAAGCAACGATTGCACTCCAGCCGGCGCCGGCAACCCAGGAGATGCTGGCGATCCCGGACCGGTCGGCGCCGGCGGCAGCCCCGGTTCGGCCTTGACACCGGCATTGGAGCCCGTTACGCCGACAGCCTGCGCCACCCTGATTCCGATACCGCTTCAGTTCGACGCCAGCAACGTATTACCCCAAGTCGTGAGCCGATGTTTTTCAGGCTCGGGGACCGGAGATGTCGTCCTCACCGGGCAGGACCTGGATCAGGTTACGAGCGTCGCGTGCAGTCTGTCTGGCGTCACGGTGGCCATCAAGAACAGCAGCACCGATACCGAACTCGATCTCACGATCTCGATCGCGGCCAATTCAGCTTCTGGCACGGGTGATCTGATCTTCACCAATAGCGTAGCCGCCACCCAGACTTTGGCAGGCGCCATCACGGTGCAATTATGTCAGGCTACGGCAATTAACCCGAATTCTGGAGCACACGGCACCACCGTAAACGTCACCATTACCGGCACGGCCTTCGATCCGACGGCGGCTCTGCACGACGTAAATGTGAGCGGCCTGAGCGTTAATGCTGTGAACATAGCCGTGGTGGACGATCAGCACATGACATGCGAATTTATCATCGACTCCGCGGCCGCGAAAACGGTCCGCGACGTGACGATAAAAGCTGGCTCTTGCTCGTACACTCTCGTTCAGAGCTTCACCATCACCTAAACATGGCCTCCGTTGTCCATGGCAGCGCCGTTCCATCGAGCGCCGCCCAAGAACGCGCTTCGGCGTTTCTGCTGGCTCGGGCGGAGCAGCAGTTCGCTGAGGTGCGCCATATTATGCATTTCTCTCGCGCCGCCGGTTTTACGGGCGTGAGCGAACAACAGTCCAGCGATATCTTCGCACGCGCCACCTTGGCAAACCTGTTCCTCGATATCGCTGAATTGTCGGGGCAGGCTGAATTGGCGGCGTTGTTTCGGGACATCGCCCGCGGCGAGGCCGGTTATATCGCGCGTTCGAAGGTTGCAAACCGGGCGGGTGGATGGAGTTACTTCCCGGGTCTGCCTGAGTTGCCGCCAGATGCCGATAGTCTGGCGGCGGCGCTTTCGTTGTTCGTTCGAATTGCTCCTGAACACGTCGAACTGTGCCGGGAAGCGGTGGAAATCGTCCTGGCTGGTGCTCACCCGGATGGCTCCTTCGAAACCTGGATTGTTGCTCCGAACGATGTGCCTTCCGATCGCGCCCGGATGCAATGGGCCATTCAGAACTACTGGGGTGCGGGCACGGACCCGGATGTTCTGGCTCACTTCTATCACGCAATTTGGCTGTCGGCGCCGGACCGGTATGGGGAAATAGTCCGCCGGGGCGTTTCCAAATTGATCGACATGCAACAGCCGGATGGCAGCTGGCGCGCCACCTGGTATGAGGGTCCGGCTTATGGCACTGCCCTGGCATTACGTTTGCTGCGGGAAGCTGGCATGGCTGATGATGCCCGGGCTCGCGCGCGCCGCTTCTTGCTGGACACTCAGCATCAGGATGGCGCCTGGGGGGACGACGCGTCGGCGCCGCTTCAGACGGCGCTCAGCCTGGCCGCATTGCGCGAAACGGAGCCAGGTCCAGCCTCGCTGGAAATCAGGCGCGGAGCTGGAGCTCTGCGGGAACGTCAACTGGCCGACGGAAGCTGGGTGTCCTCGCCGTGGATCCGGATGGAGATCGGACGCGCCACCGGTAAAATCCTGCACGTGGCCACTTATCAGTCCGCGGTTCTCACCACGGCATTTTGCCTCCGCGCGCTCTTAGGTGGTTCTCAATGAGCGCCAGGCAGCAAGTGCCCCTAGATGGGGTAAGCCTTGAAACTTTCATCGGCGCGGCCTGGCCCAAAATTGAATGCGCACTTAAGAAAAGTTTGCCGTTGACCCACAACTCGATCTTCAATGCGGCCTTACAGAGCGCCGTATTTCCAGGCGGAAAACGTTTCAGACCGGCTTTGGCTTTGCTTGCTTCTCAACTCGTTCGCGCTGACGATGACGACGCCATGACCGCCGCCGTTGCGGTGGAATATCTTCACGCCAGCGCCCTCATATTTGATGATCTTCCGGGAATGGACAATGCGCGCGAACGGCGCGGACGTCCCTGTCTCCATTTGCTCTATGACGAAGGCCTTGCCGTGGTCGTCGCGCTGGCGCTGATGAATGCCGCCTACGCGCTGGTAGCCGGCCGAATGTCACGTGTTTCCGTGGCCGGCCCCGCGGCCTTTCGCGAACTGACCGATTGCGTCGCCGCTATGATTGCCGGTCAAGCCGCCGACCTCACGCCTTCATCGGAACCATGGGGCGAGCGTTCCCGGCGGCCATGGAAAACATCCGCGCTGTTCCGTCTCGCCCTGACCCTTGGGCCTGTTCTATCGGGCGCCCAAGCTGCCGATGTTTTGACTCTGAGCCGCTTTGGACAACTATTAGGCGAGGCATACCAGGCCCTGGACGACTGCCGCGATATCGACGAGGACGAGGACCGGGCGTCGCTGCGACGTGGGCGCGGCGCGACGCTCGCCGTCCGGCACGGCAGCGCGCCCCTAGCGAGCCAAACCGCCGCCGATTTGATGGCGGAGGCGAGAAGAAATCTTCTGGCCTACTTCCAGCATCACCCTGCTGCGGTTCGCCTCTGCGAGTTCACAACGTCTGCTTTAGAACAGGCCAACTAGCTAGCGGATAAGCCCCAGTGTCGCGAGTCTTTCCAACTGTGCGTCTCGGAGACTCATGGCCTGACACATTTTGTCCGTACAAAAAGAACCAGAGCGCGAAGCCTCCACCCCGAATCACCTAGCTCGAAACCAAGCTGCCTGCGCCACCGCTCCACGATCCTGGCTTGGTCGCTAGGACTTATATCTTCATCCAAGCTCTTCGGAAATCGAGAGGCGCCGATGAAATCAAACAAGCCAATTCGCTTTCACCAGGGGCGGAACCTTGCAAACCTCATTGCGATAAACCTCTACCGGATCGTCGCTGTACATATTTCGCTCCCGCCTTGCAAGGAACTCGCGCAAAACGGACCGCGGCGCGAGGGAGTTCCTGGGCCGTTTTGTGGTGCGCGCCGCACCCTTTGCGCTTTTAAGGGTTCTTGCCCAAAGAGCCACAAACCGCCAAAAAAGCATCGTGCAGGTCCGGCCCCTCATAGTTGTATCGAGCCAGGCCCCTGAGTTTCGCGTCGCCGTTAATCGCCACAGTGTGTTCCAGCTCCTGGAACAGCGGGTAGTCCGACATGGAGTCGCCAAAAGCGACACATCGATTCAGCTCAAAACCGAGCTGGCTGCACCACCGCTCTACGATCCTGGCTTTATCCTTGGGATTCAGAATATGTTCCCGTTGTATCTCTTCATCTGAGCTCCTAGGAAATCGAGAAGCGCCGATGAAATCGAACCCGTATTCGTAGAACAAGTTCGCATAGAAATCCGGAGACATGGTGATCAGACAGGATTTCCCGCCGCCTCGCCGGATCAGACTTGTGACGGCTTCTATGTTGGTGAGCTTGGGTGTTGCGTCAAACGCCTTTCGAACAGCTTGTTCGTCCACTCTCCCCCACAGTGCGCCTATGTTTTGGGCAAAACAAAATGCGTCGATTTCCCCGGTCGCAAACCTATATTCCAAGTGATGAAGCTGATCCAGCGTGCCCGACAACTTTGCGATTTCAATACACGCCGTCGTCTTCATCAGCAAGGTGCCATCCATGTCGAAGACAAACAGACGGTTCGACACTACCGGCAGGAGTGCCTCGTCAAAATTGGCGGATGCTTTCACGAACGCCGCCCCTAATGAATGGTGCGCGTCTTGCGATTCATATAATCCATCAGCAAATACTGCCCCAGATTATACGGAGTGGTGAAATAAGCCTTGCCGCGGCAAAGCTCGGTCACCTTCTGGACGAAGTTCACCAGCCCAAAATCGCTCGCCAGCATGAACGTATTGATCAGAATGCCCTGCTTCTTGCAGCGCCCCACTTCTTCCAGCGTGCGGCTGATCACCAGCGGATCCAGCCCAAAAGCATTCCGATACATGCGCCCGTCTTCCAGCGTCAGCGCCGACGGCTTTCCGTCGGTGATCATGATGATCTGCTTCATGTCCTTCTTTTCCTGGTTCAGCAGCCGCTGCGCCAGGATCAGGCCATCGCGCGTGTTGGTGTAATACGGGCCCACCTGCACCCGCGCCAGGTCCGCCAGCCGCAATTCCTCGGCGGAATCGTGGAACAGCACGCAGCGCAAACTGTCGCCGGGATATTGCGTGCGAATCAGGTGCGCCAGCGCCAGCGCCACCTTCTTGGCCGGAGTGAACCGATCCTCGCCATACAGAATCATGCTGTGGCTGCAATCCAGCATCAGCACCGTGGCGCAGGAGCTTTGGTATTCGGCTTGGTGCACGTGCAGATCGGCATATTCCAGATTGAGCGGAACCTTCACGCCCTCGCGCTGGATCGCGGAAAACAAAGTCTGGGAGATGTCCAGGTTCAACGTGTCGCCGAATTCATACGGCTTGGCCGCGCCGCTGGTCTCGACGCCCGTCGCTAAATCGCGCGTATCGTGCGCGCCAAAGCTCGATTTCCCGAGCGAGCCCAGCAAATCCTTCAGCGTCTTGAATCCGAGGAAATCGATGGATTTGTCCGTGATCTTGACGTCCACTTTGCGATCGGCGTTTCCCGTGCCGCCGGGCCCCGTCTCATTGGCCTGCTGCTGATCGGTGTTGATGTAGCCGTCGTCCACCAGCTTCTGGACCAGCCGGTTCATCAGATCGTCCATCTGCTCGGGCGTCATGTTGGCGAGCGCTTCTTGGATGCGCTGGGCCTGCTCGGGATCGAACGTGTCGCCCTGCTCCAGCGCCCGCTGCAGCGCGTTCTTCAAGTCCTCCAGCGTGTGCTGGTTCCACTCGCTGAAGCCCATGTACTGGTTCTGGAAGCCGCTTTCCAGGAAGAAATCCGAGAGCGCCTTCAGAAGATCTTCGGAGCTGAGCCCGAAGTCATCGCCGGTGAAACGGGTGTAATGAATCCATTTCATGAACTGCCTGCTTCCTTAATTAAACTGCTTGCGGGGCGGCCGCCTGCCTTCGTTGCCTTCCGGTGGTTCCCGCTTCCGCTCGCCGGCCGTGAATCCTACTTCTTCATTGCGGCTGATCCGCCGATGCGCGTACAGACCTTCCAAGATGAACTCGGCCGCCGAGGCTCGCACCGCGTCCGGTTCGCTCGCTCCCAATCCCAAAGCGCCGGTCTTTTCAAGCAGCCCCTGGATCTTCGAGAGTTGCTTCAGGATGTTCGCCGAATCCACCGACTCGTCCATCTTGAGCGACCCGCCCAGTTCGAACCATTGCACGATCTGCGCTACATTGACGCCTTCAAAGTAATTCGTGTACACCTTGCCGACAGCCGTCTTGAT
This sequence comes from Bryobacterales bacterium, assembly GCA_963713415.1. Taxonomy (GTDB): domain Bacteria; phylum Acidobacteriota; class Terriglobia; order Bryobacterales; family Bryobacteraceae; genus Palsa-89. Next base: position 177,448 of record CAVQLV010000009.1, read on the forward strand.
CAACTCGCGCGCAATGTTGTCGCCGCCCTTGAGCTCGCCTTCGTATTCCAGTTCCAGTTTTCCGGTGATGGACGGCAAAGCCGCATAGATGTCCAGCACACGCGGCACGGCCAAATCCTCGCCGGCTTTCAGCGCGCGGCGCTCGGCATTCGAGATGACGTTTTCGAGCGCTGAAATCGGCAGCCGCTGCGAGACGCCGGAGCGTTTGTCCACGCGCTTGTCTTCGCGCGCCAGGAACGCGAGCTGCTCCACGATCTCGCGAATATAGTTGGGAACTTCCAGCCGGATCGGCGAAGCCCGTTCCACCCACGATTCCTGCTTGGTGATCGTCAAGCCCTGTTCCACCGTCAGCGGATAATGCGTGCGAATCTCGCTGCCGATGCGGTCCTTGAGCGGCGTGATGATTTTGCCGCGCGCCGTGTAGTCTTCCGGGTTGGCGGTGAACACCAGCATGATGTCGAGCGGCAGGCGCACCGGATAGCCTTTGATCTGCACGTCGCCTTCCTGCATGATGTTGAACAAGCCCACTTGGATCTTGCCCGCCAGATCCGGCAATTCGTTGATGGCGAATATGCCGCGATTGGCGCGCGGCAGCAGGCCATAGTGCACCGTCATTTCATTGGATAGCTCGTGCCCGCCGCGCGCGGCCTTGATGGGATCGATGTCGCCGATCATGTCGGCGATAGTGACATCCGGGGTCGCCAGCTTTTCCACGTAGCGATGGTCGCGGTTGAGCCAGGCGATATGCGTCTTGTCGCCCTGTTCGGCAATCAGGTCGCGGCAGCGGCGGCAGATGGGATGAAACGGATTGTCGCGGATCTCGCAGCCCGCTACGTAAGGGAGCTGCTCATCCAGTAATCCCGTCAGCATGCGAATGATGCGTGTCTTGGCCTGCCCGCGCAGACCCAGCAGGATGAAATTGTGACGCGACAACACGGCGTTGACAATCTGCGGGACCACGGTGTCTTCGTAGCCCACCACGCCCGGGAACAGGTCCTCACCGCGCTGCAGCTTGCAGATCAGATTTTCACGCAGCTCGCTCTTGACGGTCCGCTCGCCCAGCTCGGGATCGTTCCGGTGCCGCTCGCCAAATTTGCTGCTTTTCAGGGCTCCAAGGGTCGACGGTAATTCAGGCATAACAAGAAGTAGGATCTACCAGGATTCTAACAGCAAACGGCCACGGGCATCGGATCGAACCGTCCATCGGAGTATCCATCGAACCACCCGCTCACTTCGCTTTCAGCAGCGCCTTCACTCCATCCACGCAGAGCACGGCGGCGTGTTTCGATTCCGGAATCAACCCGCCCACGGCCGATTCGATGGCAACCGCGGTCAGCGCGGCCAGTTCAGCCCGGGATTTCCCGAGCATCCATTCCGTCAGCGCGGACCCGCTCGCAATCGACGCCGTGCAGCCTCGCACTTTATAGCCGACCTCTACCGCGCGTCCGTCCTCAAAGCGCGCCGAAAGCCGCAGGATATCGCCGCATGCGGGGTTCGAAATCTCCACCGTCACCGCCGGCGGCGGCAGTTCTCCCACATTGCGCGGATTTTTGAAGTGGTCGAGGAAAGCTTCGCTGTACAATGGGGGCTCTCTTCAATTATGCAACGTGAGAATCTGTGACCATCGTTGTGGCGGCAGTAATCGAACGCGGCGGGCGCATCTTGATTGCCCAGCGCAAGCGAACCGGCCAGCATCCGCTCAAGTGGGAGTTTCCGGGCGGCAAAGTGGAAGCCGGAGGAAACACCGGAGAATGCCGTGGTGCGCGAGCTCGAAGAAGAACTCGCCATCAGCGCGCAAGTTGGCCCTGAGCTTGCGCGCTATGAATTCCAATATCCTGGGCGCTGGCCGATTCTGCTGCTGTTCTATCGCGTGACCGAGTTTTCAGGCGAACCGAAGAATCTGGATTTCGAACAGATCTTATGGGTGCCGCGCGAGCGCCTGAGCGATTACGATTTTCTGGAAGGCGACGCCGAGTTCCTCAGACAACTGCTCTCGAATCCGCCCGCGTAGCAGGTTGCTGAAAAAGCCTGGCAGACTGAAGCACGCCCTGCGCCGGGATAGCTATGTTATTGATGCAGGTGTGGCGTAGACGCCCACGCCTGCGGTTCGCAAACGTGAAAGGGCTTTTTCAGCGACCCGCGTAGGAAGCGGTTATCTGGCCTGCGGCAGCCGGAATTCCAACCCGCGTTCGTCGTTCAAACGCTGCGACAAATCGCGATCCACCAGATCGATGCTCACCTGATTCAGCGTATGCTCGGCGCTGACGTAGTGCAGCGTGCTGCCTTCCATCCAATACCCTAGCGCCTGCACCACCGTGTGGTCACGCAGAGCGATCAAATAGATGGTCGGCTGGTCGCCTGAGGATGTCCGTTGCGCGGCAGCCCCACTTTGAGCAGTCGGCGCACCGTGACCCGCAGCCGCGGCTTGAGCGGCCGCCGCATCGGCATAAGGATGCGAAGGCGGCGCCTCGTACACTTTCAGCCCCGAGGACTGATCTTGTGATTGCTGCTGTGCCTGCTGATCGCCCGCATAGTCGCGCACCTGAGGATTCGCTTGCGGGGGCACGAAGTTCTGATTGATCACCACCGACGGCAATCCAGGCCCCGACTGCGAACCATCGTCGCCATTTCCGGGCCCATAGCCAGGCGCGTACCCGTTCGCATAACCCGCCGCCGAAGGATCGTAGCCATAATAGCCGCCGTAATAAACCGGATACGGCACAATCACCGTGCCGCTATGTTGAGGATGATTCGGCCGGCCCGGATTCAGAAAGCCGCGCGAGTAACCTCCTCGGCTTCCGAATTGGCCGATCGGGGGCGTAGCCGTGGGCGCATGTCCCATTCCCGGGTACAACACGCTGCCGAAACCGCCCAGCGACCACGATCCGCCCGGATGCCCCTGGCCGAAGGCCATTCCGGTGAGGCTTACCAACAACAGCGCAGGGATGAGGCGAAGCATTACTAAACTCCTCAAGTCGATTGTAAACCCAAAAACAGCCGCAACATCGTAAAATCCGGTCTTAGGAAGGCCCGCTTGGTACCAACCGTATCATGCGAGACGTGCCTGGCGCGCAGGCGGTTACTAGTCACAGGTGCTCCGATTCTTTCTCCCGTATCCCGTCAACTGCTTGCCCGGCATCGTCCACCTGACCGCCGGTTCCCCGCGATATTGTGTCCCCGATGCCGTGCGAACGACAACTCCTCCCAACCATGCGCCTTCGCCCAAAGTTCGCCGAAATGAATCGTCACCGCGCACACAAAAATACCCCTGATGCGTCCACGCCTTTTGAATGAACATGTTTCGCTCCAATTTCGACCTCCGAAGCCAAAACCGCGCGAGCGTATAATCAAAAGATGCCGGAAGTGCGACACTCCGTCTGCGCGCTGGATTGTCCCGACACCTGCTCCCTGCTGATTAACGTGGAAGATGGCAAGGGCAGCCATTTGCGCGGTGATCCGGCGCACCCGGTAACGCGTGGTTTCCTCTGCGGCAAGGTGGCGCGGTACTTAGATCGCGAGTACTCCCCGCACCGATTGCTCTATCCACAGAAGCGCACCGGCGCGAAGGGCGAAGGCAAATTCCAGCGGATTTCATGGGACGAAGCGCTGGATACCATCGCCGCCCGGTTGCAGCAGGTTTCGGACGGCTTCGGGCCCGAGGCGATCTTGCCGTACAGCTACGCCGGCACCATGGGGCTGTTGAACGGCGGCGGCATGGATCGGCGCTTCTTTCATCGGCTGGGCGCGTCGCAGTTGGACCGCACCATCTGCTCAGCGGCGGGCAGCGCCGGGTTGATGGCTACGCTAGGGTTTCGATATGGCACCGAGCCCGAGCAGTTCCGCCATTCCAAGCTGATCATCGCCTGGGGCGCGAACGTGCTCGCCACCAACGTCCATTTGTGGCCGTTCATCGTGGAGGCCCGGCGCAATGGCGCGCGCTTCTATACCATCGACCCGGTTCGCAATCGCACCGGCAAGCTGGCCGACAAGCATTTTTCGATTTTTCCGGGCAGCGATCTGGCGCTCGCGCTGGGCTTGGCGCACGTGATCATCGGTGAAAAGCTGCACGACGCCGAGTACGTAGCGAACTATACGAATGGCTTCGAAGCGTTTGCCTGCTTGGCGCGCGAGTATCCGCCCGAGCGCGTGGAACAACTCACCGGCATTGCTCGCGAAGAAGTGGTTTCGCTCGCGCGCGAATACGCCACCACACGGCCGGCGGCCATTCGGCTCAATTATGGAATCCAGCGCAGCGAACGCGGCGGGTCGGCCACGCGCGCGATTGCGGCTTTGCCCGCGCTGATCGGATCGTGGCAAGAAGTGGGCGGCGGACTGCAGCTTTCCACCAGCCAGGCGTTCCGGCTCAATAAGACCGGGCTCGAAATGCCGGAATTGCAGCGCAAATCGCCGCTCGGGCGCGACGCGCGCATCGTCAACATGGCTGAACTGGGCAAGGCCCTTACTCAATTGACGGATCCGCCGGTGAAGGCGATGGTGGTTTACAACTCCAATCCAGCGGCCATCGCTCCGAATCAGAACCTGGTGCTGGCGGGGATGCGGCGCGAGGATCTTTTCACCGTCGTGCTGGAGCAGTTTCAAAACGACACCGCCGATCACGCCGACATCCTGCTGCCCTCCACCACGTTCCTGGAGCACACCGACCTGTATCTCGCCTACGGGCATTACCATTTGCAGCTCGCGCGTCCCGCATTGCCCGCGCCAGGCGAAACAAAATCGAACGTGGAAGTGTTCCGGCTGCTGGCCCAGCGCATGGGTTTCGACGAGCCTTGTTTCCAGGATTCAGAAGACGACATGATCCGAACACTGCTCAATTCCGGGCACCCTTTCTTGCAGGGAATTACCCTGGAGCGCCTCGACCGCGAGCATTCCGTGCGATTGAACGTCGCGCCGGACTCCCAGCCCTATCTGCCTTTCGCTCAGGGCGGATTCGGCACGGCATCCGGCAAATGCGAGTTTGGGGCCGACGCGCTCCAATATCAGCCGCCCATCGAATCGCGCTTAGGCTCTCCGGACTTGCGCGCGCGCTTTCCGCTGGAATTAATTTCCGCCAAAAGCCACGACAGCATGAACTCCACCTTCGGCAATGAGCGCTCGGCGGAAGCACAGACCTCCGCCTTGTTCCTCCACCATGATGATGCCTGTGCGCGCGGTATCGGCCAGGGCGACCGGGTGCGCGTCTTCAACCAGCGCGGAAGCTGCACGCTGGTCGCGAGCGTGAACGGCGCGGTCCGTCCAGGCGTGGTGCTGGCGCCATCGGTGCGCTGGAACAAACTGTCGCCCGGCCATCGCAACATCAACGCGCTCACTTCCGATCGGCTGACCGATATCGGCGGCGGTCCCACATTTTACAGTTGCCTGGTGGATGTCGAGAAGTGTGGGGACTGACTGCCCGCTGCCATCGATAAACTTCAAAACCATGCGAACACTCCCGTTGACCTTGATCCTCATCCCCCTGCTTTTGGCGGGTTCCGGCTGCAAGCGCCGCCACAGCAGCTCCGGTCAGGCCCAGTTGCTTGCCAGCACCATCTACGCGGGCGATCCGAATGTCACCAGCCATTTCGCAAAAGGATTCTACGATGTGGAGCAGGGCGCCTGGCGCTGGACCAACAAAGACTTCGCCGTGGATCTTTCGCCGCCGCTGCACTCCGATCAGAAAGGCGCGCAATTAATAATGAAGCTGGCGATTCCAGATGCGGTGATCCAGCAACTGACGTCGGTGCAGTTGTCGGCATCCATCCAAGGTTTCAAATTGGAACCGCAGACTTACACCAAGGCCGGCCAATACACCTACACCCGCGACGTGCCCGCCGATAAACTGCAAAGCGATGTGGTGCGAATTGATTTTGCCCTCGATCACACTCTGCCGCCTACCTCGACTGACCGCCGGCAATTGGGGATCATCGTAAGCGAGGTCGGCCTCGCCGCCAAATAAAACCATGAACTATTACCAGGAGCATCACGACAGTTATCTCGAAGGTCTAAAAACCTTCCTGCGCATCCCGAGCATCAGCACTTTGTCGGAGCACAAACCGGATATCCAGCGTGCGGCCGAATTCGTGCGCGGCGAATTGGAGCGCGCCGGATTGCAGCAGGCACAGTTGATCGAAGGCGAAGGCAATCCGTTGGTTTACGCCGAATGGCTGGGCGCGCCGGGCAAGCCCACGGTTTTGCTCTACGGGCATTACGACGTGCAGCCGCCCGATCCGCTGGACGAATGGAAGACGCCGCCGTTTGAGCCCGACATTCGCAACGACAATATCTACGCGCGTGGATCGGCCGACGACAAAGGGCAGACCTACATCTTGATCAAGGCCGTGGAGGGCCTGCTGAAGCAGCACGGACGCCTGCCGGTCAACGTGAAGTTTTTGATCGAGGGTGAAGAAGAAGTGGGCGGCGAGCACATCGAATCGTACGTGGCGAGCAAGCCCGCGCGCCTCAAGTGCGACGCCGCGGTGATCTGCGATACCGAGATGTTCGCGCCGGAACTGCCCACCATCTGCGTCGGCCTGCGCGGCATCATCTATGGCGAGCTGGTGGTGGAAGGCGCGAATCACGATCTGCATTCGGGCGTATACGGCGGGGCCGCGCCCAATCCGCTGCAGGCCATCGCGGAGATTTTGTCGGCGCTGAAGGATCGCGAAGGGCACATTCGCATTCCAGGATTTTACGATCGCGTGGTGCCTCCCAGCGCCAAGGAGCGTGAGGCGTGGGCGCGGCTTCCATTCGACGAGCGTGAGTACAAGGAGAAGGAAGTCGGCGTCAAGGAATTGGTGGGCGAGCCCGAAATTCCGCTGTTCGAGCGCTTGTGGGCCAGGCCGACGCTTGAAGTTCACGGCATTCGCGGAGGCTTTATCGGCGAAGGCGCGAAGACCGTAATTCCGGCGCGTGCGCTGGCGAAAATCAGCCTGCGCCTGGTGGCCGATCAGAAGCCCGACGAAGCCACCGCGCAATTGAAAAAAGCCATCGCGGCCGCCTGTCCCAAAGGTGTGACGGCCGAGTACAAGCCGATCCACAACGCGCCGCCATCGCTGGTGAATCCCGACAATCCTTTTATCCACGCCGCCGCCGAAGCGATGAAACAAGTGTTCGGCCAGGACACCGTGTACATTCGCTCGGGCGGTTCCATTCCGATCGTCGCTGCGTTCGAAGAGAACCTCGGGATTCCAAGCGTCATGATGGGCTTCGGCTTGCCTGACGACAATCTGCACGCGCCCAACGAAAAGCTTCATCTGCCGAATTTCTTTCGGGGCATTGAGGCCGTGGCGCGCTATCTCGAAATCCTAGGCGCCTGAACCCATTGCTGTTCGCGATTCCGGCCGTATTGTCCGCAGCGTTCCTGGCAATCGCGGCTCATCTCGGGGCCTTCAGCATTCCGTTAGCGGCCTTGATTTTCGCCTATACGTTTGTGCCGATCGCGGTCGCGTATCTGGCGCGCAAAGCTCCGCCGCCCACTTGGCTCGACTTCCTGGTAATCGCGCTGCTGTGGTTCCCTCTGGAATTTTCGGCCGGCCATCAATTCATCCCCAAGCATGCTCAGGGCACGCTGCATCTGGCAGCCTATGGCGTTTCCATCACCCTTGGTCTCTCGATCTTTCTCTGGTTCCGGCGGCTCAAGGGAATGAAAATCAACTTGCCGCGATCGGGCCGCGACTTCGTCAACTTGCTGCTCGGCTTCGCGGCTTGCGCGCCAATTCTGATCCCGCTCGGGCGCGCCATCGGCTTTCTTCCGCCATTTCACTTTCCCGCGCAGCCATCAGCAACGCGCATCGGATCGCAATATCTGATTATTCTCGCGGCAACCGCGATTCCAGAAGAGATCCTATTTCGCGGCCTGATCCAGAATTGCATCGCGCAGAAATTCGGAACCAGCACTTCAACGCTATTGGTCTCCGCGTTCATCTTTGGATGCGCGCATCTGGACAACGGCCCTGGACCGCTGCCCAACTGGCGCTACATGATCCTCGCGACCATCGCGGGCATCGCCTATGGCAAGGTCTTCGAAAAAAGCTCCAGCATCTTCGCGTCAGCCGGATTGCATGCGCTGGTAGACACCATCAAACATGTTTGCTTTTGAGCGCGGCCATCAAAGTCTCCAGATATGCGCGCGACTTCTGGATCGCCCTCGCGCGGCGCCCACGGAGCGAAGTCCTTATCGTTCGCGGCCGAGTACGGGCCGGGTTTCACTTCGTAACAAACTGCGTGATCCGAAACGGGTGTTAACGTGTGCCATATGCCGGGCATCAGATCGATTCCGATGGGATCGCGGCCAACCACTTCCGTGCGCACCACGCGGCCCGCGTCATCGAAGATAAAGAACGCCACTTCGCCCTCCAAAACCACGAACGATTCGGCCTTCGGCGGATCCAGATGGCGATGAGGCGCAACGTAAGTTCCCTTCACCATCACGTTCAGGAAGCGATGCGGGTTGTCCTCCATGGACGCGTGAAAGTTATGATTGGTGCGAAGCCTCGGCGAGCGGCGCGCCCGCTCGATCAGATCCCGAAACAAAGCCCGATCGAATGTTTGAATGCGCACTTCCTGCATCTTTCACTCTCCGATGTCTTCATTCCACAGCTCGGGCTTCATTCGAATGAAGTCCGTCATCATTTGAATGCATTCCTCATCCTGCACCACCTCCACTTGAATGCCCTGGCTGCGCATGTAATCCTCCGCGCCGAGAAAAGTCTTGTTCTCGCCCACCACCACGCGCGGGATCTTATACAGTACGATCGCGCCGCTGCACATCGGGCAGGGCGAAAGCGTCGAATAGATGGTGCTGTTCCTGTAAATCCGCGCCGGCAAGCGTCCGGCATTGCGCAGGCAATTCATCTCGCCATGATCGATCGCGCTGCCTGTTTGCACCCGGCAGTTGTGGCCTCGCCCAATGATCTGGCCCTCGTGCACCAGCACGGAACCAATCGGGAATGCCGCCTTCCGACAAACTTTTGCGCGCCTGTTCTATCGCCGCGCGCAAGTAAGCATCCGCTGTCGCCATTCCAGAAAGGCCGTCCGAAAAAGGATAACATTAGGAATGCCCGCCTCCGCAGTCGAGCCCAAGCTCCATACCTCCGGCCTGATTCGGCTCACGCGTCCGCAAATGTTTGCCACCATGGCCGGGCTGATGCTGGCGGTATTGCTGGCCGCGCTCGATCAGACCATCGTAGGCACCGCCGAGCCGCGCATCATCGCGCAGCTCTCCGGATTTAACCGTTATCCCTGGGTCTCCACCACTTACTTGCTCACGTCCACGCTGGCGGTCCCCATCTTCGCCAAGCTATCCGACATGTACGGCCGAAAATGGTTTTTCCTCGGCGGAGCCACCATGTTCGTATTTACGTCCGCGCTGTGCGGCGCTTCCGGGACTCTGACTTTTCTGCCCATCGACGGCATGAACCAGCTCATCGTCTTTCGCGGACTGCAAGGCATCGGCGCGGGGATGATGATGGGCCTGGCGTTTACCATCATCGGCGACGTGTTTTCGCCGGCGGAACGCGGCAAGTACCAGGGCTTCTTCGCGGCGGCGTGGGGACTGGCGTCGATCTTCGGGCCAACGCTCGGCGGCTGGCTCACCGATCATGTCTCCTGGCGCGCGGCGTTCTACGTGAATATGCCGGTGGGCCTGGTCGCGATCGCCGCGATTTACTTCTATTTTCCCGAGCTGCATCCCGAGGGCGTTCAGCGGCGCATGGATTGGGCGGGGCTGGTCTCACTCATCCTGTGCATCGTGCCTCTGCTGCTGGCGCTCACCTGGGTGACCGACTACGGCTGGAGTTCCACGCGCGTCGAATCGCTGCTGGCGTTCTCCGTCGTGATGCTGGCGGCGTTCTTGCGAGCCGAAAGCAGTGCCATTGAGCCGCTGATCCCGCTGTCTCTGTTTCGCAATCCGATCATCAGCTTGTGTTCGGTGGCCGTGTTCGTGCTCGGCATGGGAATGTTCGGCGTCATTATTTATCTGCCGCTCTTCATGCAGGGCGTGATGGGCGTATCGGCCACGCAATCCGGCAATCTTCTTACGCCTTTGATGATGGGCGCCGTGGTTGGCAGCATCGTCACCGGCCAGCTCAATCTGCGCCTGGGAAGTTACAAGCTCGCGGCGGTGTCGGGATCCATTCTGGTCGCCACCGGCATGATCCTGTTCGCACGCATGGGCAACGCGACCGCAGCGCATGGACGTGATTCTCGCCATGATCATCGCCGGCACCGGCATGGGCTTGCTGCAACCGGTCTACACCGTCGCGGTCCAGAACGTTGCGCCGCGCAAACAGATGGGCGCGGCCACGGCCTCTACGGCGTTTTTTCGCTCCATCGGCAGCACCATGGGAGTGGCGATTTTCGGCAGCGTGCTGCTGACCAGTTATCATCACGACCTGACGGCCGGCATTCCGCCCGATACTCCGCCCGCGGCGCTGAAATTGTTTTCCAATCCGCTGTCTGCTGGCGCAGATGCGCCCGAAACTGGACGCCACCTTCGGCGGATCGGAAAGCGGACGCCACCTTTTGCAAATGCTGCTGGCGAACGTGCGAATCGGGCTGCTGAACGGCCTGCAGCGCATCTTCTTCGCCAGCGCCGTCATCATGACGCTCGCGATCATCTTGCACATCGTTCTGCGCGACGTGCCGCTGCGCCGCCATCACGCGCCTGAGCCCGAAATTCCGGTCGGGCTAAAGGTCGCTCTACTGCCGCCGCGAATCAACAGAACCACGACCGTGAGGGAGCGAGAAAGGAATCATATGCAGCAAGTCGCTTTAGGCTCGCTCGGACTGAAAGTTTCCCGCATGGGTTTGGGATGCATGGGCATGTCGGAGTTTTACGGCTCCACCGACGACACCGAATCCATCGCAACCATTCACCTGGCGCTCGATCGCGGGATGAATTTCCTGGACACTGCCGACATGTACGGCCCGTTCAAGAATGAAGTGCTGGTCGGCAAGGCGATTCAAGGCCGGCGCAACGAAGTGGTGCTCGCCACCAAGTTCGGCAATCAGCGGTCGCCCGACGGAAAATTTCTGGGAGTGAACGGCAGCCCGGAATACGTTCGCGCGTGCTGCGAAGCGTCGCTCCAGCGCCTGAACGTGGAAGTGATCGATCTTTACTACCAGCATCGCGTGGACCCGAAGACGCCGATCGAGGATACGGTGGGCGCGATGGCGGACCTGGTGAAGCAAGGGAAAGTGCGCTACCTTGGGCCTGTCGGAAGCCGCGCCCGGCACCATCCGGCGCGCTCATCGCGTGCATCCCATCAGTGCGCTGCAGACCGAGTATTCGCTTTGGACGCGCGATCCGGAGGACGATATCCTGGCCACCGTTCGCGAGCTCGGCATCGGCTTTCGTGGCGTACAGCCCGCTCGGCCGCGGCTTTCTGACCGGCGAATTCAAACGGCCCGAAGACATTCCGGAGAACGATTTTCGCCGCTTCAACCCGCGTTTTCAGGGCGACAATTTCCACAAGAATCTCGATCTGGTGCGTCACATCGAAGCGCTCGCACAAGCCAAGGGCGCTACGCCCGCGCAGATCGCGCTGGCCTGGGTGATGGCGCAGGGCGGAGACATCGTGCCCATCCTCGGGACCAAGAAGCGATCCCGCCTGGAGGAAAATCTGAAGGCGCTCGACATCGCGCTGACTGCCCGAAGAACTCAAGGAAATCGATCGCGTGCTTCCCAAAGGCAGCACGGCGGGGATGCGCTATCCGAGCAGCACATGAGCGCGGTGAATCTGTAGGTACCTCTGAAGCTATCATGGTCCTAGCGTATGCAAACTGAACAGCAAACGGGGCCGAATCGACTCGACGCCTGCTATCCGCCTGCGCCGCAATAAGGAACGCGGCTTCGAGGATTTCGGCTGGACCGATAATTACCTGACGTTCTCCTTCGCGCGGCTACCGAGATCCGGTCTGGAACAATTTCGGACCGCTGCGTGTGATGATCGAGAATCACATTCAACCGCGCTCGGGCTTTCCCCACGCATCCGCATCGCGACGCCGAGATCGTCACCTATGTCGCGGCCGGAACGCTGACGCATCGCGACAACATGGGCCATCAGGCCGCGATCACGGCCGGCGAAATGCAGCACATCAGCGCGGAAGCCGCGGCATCGTTCACTCGGAGGAAAATGTGGACGACGTGGTCGAGCACAATTACCAGATGTGGCTGATCCCGGACCGGCCTGGAACGGCGTCCGCGTATCATCAGCTCAAATTCACGCCGGAAGAGCGCCAGGGCCGTTTTCGACTCTACGTTTCGCGCGATGGCGAAGACGGCAGCATGCCCATCAATACGGACGCGCGGATTTACGCCGGGCTTTTTCAGGCCGGGCGATCCGTGCGGCATTCGCTTGAATCCGGTTGGGGCGCGTGGATCCAGATGGTGCACGGCGGCCTCCGCGTAGCCAGCGCCGGGCTTGATCAGCTCGACTTGCATTCGGGAGACGGCGTCTGGAATCACGAACGCGCGCGAGCTCGACATCCAATTCGATGCCGAGAGCGAAGTGCTGCTCTTCGACGTTCGCATGGACGCGGCGTTGCTCTGGCGCTGACACGCCATGCGAACCATTCGTCGTGTTGCCGTGCTGGGCGCGGGCACCATGGGATCGCGCATCGCCGCGCATTTCGCCAACGCGGGCATTCCTTCGCTGCTGCTGGATGTTCGCCGGCCAGCCGAATCGAAACGCGCCCGCGCTGCAAGGCATTCAGAACGCCTTGAAACAGCGCCCGGCCGGATTCTTTACCGAAGAAAGAGCTGCGCTGGTGCAAGCCGGCAATTTCGAGGACGATCTCGACAAGCTTCCGGAATGCGACTGGATTATCGAAGCCATCGTGGAGAACCTGGACGCGAAGCGCGCGCTGTGGCAGCAGAGTGGATGCGGCGCGAAAGCTCGGCTCCATTCTTTCCACGAATACCAGCGGCATCCCGCTCGCCAAAATTTCTGAAGGGTTCTCGGCCGAGTTCCGCCGCCATTTCCTGGGCACGCACTTTTTTAATCCGCCGCGCTATCTCCACCTGATGGAGTTGATTCCGGGGCCGGAAACCGATCCGACGCATTCTGGCCGACGTTGAGCAATTCGCCGACCGCCGCCTCGGCAAAGGCGTGGTGCGCACCAAAGACACACCCAACTTCATCGCCAACCGCATCGGCTCTTTTCTGGGCGGAACCATCGGCAAAGCCATGCTGGAAGACGATTTCACCATCGAAGAAGTGGACGCGCTCACGGGCTCGCTGATCGGCGTCCCCAACAGCGCCAGCTTCCGTCTGCTGGATCTGGTGGGCATCGATGTCTGGGCCTTCGTCGGAACAAATCTATATGAGCTTGTTCCCAACGACCCATTCCGCGAACGCTTCCTGCCGCTCGATTTCGAAAAGAAGATGATCGAGCAGAAGTGGCTGGGCGATAAAACCGGTCAGGGCTTCTACAAGCGCGTTGGCAAGGATCGCGAGATCCAGGCTCTCGAATTGGAAAACGCTGGAATATCATCCGCTCCAGAAGCCGCGCTTCGCTGCGGTGGAGACCGCGCGCAATATCGAAGACCTCGGCGAGCGCGTGCGGACATCTGCTTCGCTCCGACGATCGCGCCGGCCGGTTCCTGTGGAAGGTCTTGAGCGATCACTTCCTTTACTGCGCAGCGATGATCCCCGAGATCTCTGATCGCATGGTCGAAATCGATCGCGCCATGCGCTGGGGATATGGGCACAAGCTGGGTCCGTTCGAGCTGTGGGACGCGGTCGGTTTTCTGGAAGTGGTTTCGCGTCTTGAAATGGAGCGGCGCGCGCTTCCATCCAACATCAAAGATGCGCTGGCGCGCGGAGTCATCGCGCTCTATCGCCCCCCGGAGCCGCGCAGCCGGCCATTCAGCTGAGTATTTTGATTTCCGTTCGAACAGCTACCAACCCATCGAACCCCGGCCCGGCATCCTAACTTTGCGGGACCGTAAGCGAACGCACGGAGTGGTGTTTGAGAACGCCGGCGCGTCCCTGGTCGATCTGGGCGATGGCGTTCTGTGCGTGGAATTCCACAGCAAATTGAACACGCTCGGCGAAGACAACATCGCGATGATTCACGCGGGCCTGGAAGAAACCAATCGCAACTTCGAGGCCATGATCGTCGCCAATGAAGGCGACACCTTCAGCGCTGGCGCTAACCTGATGCTGGTTTTGCTGGCCGCGCAAGAGGGCGAATGGGAGGAGCTGAATCTCGCCGTTCAGCGCTTCCAGCAGATGAACATGGCGCTGAAGTATGCGGCCAAGCCGGTGGTCGCGGCGCCGTTCTCGCGCGCACTGGGCGGCGGTTGCGAACTGGTGATGCATTGCACGCGCGCACAGGCTTCCGCGGAAACTTATATCGGATTGGTGGAGGTGGGTGTCGGTGTGATTCCAGCCGGCGGCGGATGCAAGGAATTGCTCGCGCGGCTGCACGATCCTCTACGTATCTTCGAGCTGATCGGCTATGCGAAAGTGTCGTCGAGCGCGGAAGAAGCGCAAAAACTTGGCCTGCTCCATCGCTCGGATTCCATCTCCATGAATCCCGAGCGCCTGATCTTCGACGCCAAGGCGCTGGCGCTCTCGCTGGTTCCCAATTACGCGCCCGGCGCTCCGCGCAACGATATCCAGGTGGCCGGCGAAAGCGCATACGCGCTGATGAAGCTGGGCGCCTGGTCGGCTAGGCAGGGCCACTACATTAGCGACTACGACATGATCATCGCCGAGAAGCTGGCGCACATCTTGAGCGGCGGCCGACACTCAGGCTCGCAGACTGTTTCCGAACAGTATTTGCTGGATCTGGAACGCGAAGCATTTTTGAGCCTGTGCGGCAATCCGAAGACTCAGGAGCGAATGCAGTATATGCTGAAGACGGGTAAGCCGCTCCGAAACTGATTATGGAAGCAGTAATTCTAGATTGCCTGCGAACGCCGGTCGGCAAAGCGCCCCGGGGCAGCTTGCGCAACACGCGGCCGGACGATCTTGCGGCCATCGTGATCCGGCGTTTGCTTGAAAAGCATCCGGCCATCGCGGCGGAGGAAATTGACGACGTGATTCTGGGCTGCGCGATGCCCGAAGCTGAATCCGGCATGAACATGGCTCGCATCGCCGCTCTGCGCGCAGGGCTGCCGGATTCGGTGCCAGGCATGACCATCAATCGCTTTTGTTCCTCGGGACTGCAAGCCATCGCCATGGCAGCCGACCGCATCCGTTCCGGCAGCGCGCAAATCATCATCGCGGGCGGCGCCGAGTCGCTCAGCATGATTCCGATGGCGGGCAATAAATTCGCGCCCAATCCATGGATGGTGGATCATCTGCCGCAGATCTACATGGGCATGGGGCTCACCGCAGAACAGGTGCAGAGGAAGTACGGAATCAGCCGTGAGGATTCCGATCAGTTCGCCTATCGCAGCCACCAGCACGCGCTGCACGCGCAAGCCGAGGGCAAGTTCGATGATGAGATCGTCCCGGTTCCGTTGAATGGCTCCGGGATGTTCACGAAGGACGAAGGACCGCGCGCCGATACGTCGCTCCAAGCGCTCGCGAAACTCAAGCCGGTGTTTCAATCCGACGGTACCGTCACTGCCGGCAATTCTTCGCAAACTAGCGATGGCGCGGCTGCGGCGATTGTTCTATCGGACAAGAAAGCCGAGCAACTCGGCCTGAAGCCGATGGCCCGGTTCATCAGCTTCGCCGTGGCGGGAGTTCCGCCGGAAATCATGGGCATCGGACCGGTGGTCGCTATTCCCAAAGCACTGGCGCTGGCGGGCTTGAAAAAGGATGACGTCGGCGTGATCGAATTGAACGAGGCGTTCGCGGCCCAGGCGCTGGCCGTGATTCGCAAAGCTGGTCTCGATCTGGATCGCGTGAATCCCAACGGCGGCGCCATCGCGCTCGGGCATCCGCTAGGTTGTACCGGCGCGAAACTCACCGCAACTATTCTGCGCGAAATGCACCGCAAGGACACGCGCTACGGCATGGTCACTATGTGTGTCGGCGGGGGCCAAGGCGCCGCCGGCATTTTCGAAAACCTGATAAGGAATAATTCCGATGGCATCCTCGACAATCTCTCCCACCAAGCTTAAGGGCGGCGCGTTCCTCATCGAGCCAACTTCGCCCGAGCAACTTTTTTCACCCGAAGATTTCACTGAGGAGCATCGCGCCATCGCACGCACTACCGAAGAATTCTGGATCAAGGAGATCGCGCCGAATGTGGATGCCATCCAGCATCAGGAGCCGGGAGTCGCGGTTCGGGTGCTCCGCAAGGCTGGTGAACTCGGTCTCACCTCCGTGCATCTGCCGGAAAAATACGGCGGCATGGAAATGGATCTTACGTCCGCCATGCTGGTGGCCGAGGGCATCGCGAAAGATGGCTCCTACGCGGCCTGGCACGGTGGACAGAGCGGCATCGGTGCTCTTCCGTTGCTGTTCTTCGGCACCGCAGAGCAGAAGCAGCGCTATCTGCCCAAGGTCGCGAATGCGGAAATGGTGGCCGCCTACGCGCTGAGCGAGCCGCAAGCGGGATCGGATGCATTGGCCGCGCGCACTCGCGCCGATTTGAGCCCGGACGGCAAGCACTACGTCCTCAATGGACAGAAGATGTGGATCACCAACGGCGGCGCGGCCGATCTGTTTACCATCTTCGCGAAAGTGGGCGGCGAAAAGTTCACCGCGTTTCTCGTCGAGCGAAAGTTCCCCGGCCTCGCGTCGGGCGCCGAAGAAAAGAAGATGGGCATCAAGGGCAGCTCCACCACCGCCATCTATCTCGACAATGTGCCAGTGCCGGTGGAAAATGTTTTGGGCGAAATCGGCCGCGGCCATATCATCGCGTTCAATATTTTGAACATCGGCCGTTTGAAACTGGGCGCCTTTGCCTGCGGCGGGGCCAAGGAAGTGCTGCGCGTTTCGCTGAACTACGCCAAGGAACGCAAGGCGTTTGGTAAGTCGATCGCCGAGTTCGGGCTGATCCAGCACAAGCTGGCCGAAATGGCGATCCGGATTTTCGCGACGGAATCGGCCACTTATCGCGTGGTTGGGCTTATCGAAAGCCAGCTCCAGTCCGAAACCGAGCTGAAAGCCGTGGAGGAGTTCGCCGCCGAATGTTCCTATATCAAGGTCTTCGCGTCGGAGATGCTGGACTACGTTACCGATGAGGGCGTCCAGATTCATGGCGGCTACGGCTATCATCAGGACTATGTCGTCGAGCGCGCCTATCGCGATTCACGCATCAACCGCATCTTTGAAGGCACCAACGAAATCAACCGGCTGCTTGCCACTGGAATGCTGCTCAAGCGCGCGCAGCGCGGCCAGTTGCCGCTGGTGGAAGCAGTCATGAAATTGCAGAGCGAGATTCTCGCCGGCCCAACGCTCGGGTCCGGAGCGGGCGGAGAAGCGCGCTTGGTGGAAAATGCTAAGAAAATCGCCTTGCTTGTACTCGGCGTAGCCTATCAGAAATTCGGAATGACGATCGAGGAGCAGCAGGAGATTCTGGCGTCCATTACCGACATCGCGATGAATGCGTTTGCGATGGAATCGGTCTACCTGCGCTCTCAGAAGCTGGCGAAGCTCGGCAAAGGTGAAATCGCCGGCGATGTCTGCGCGGTATTTCTGCGGGAAGCGATGGAGATTATCGAGAGCGCGGCGCGCAACGTACTGGCCGGTTCTTCGGAAGGCGACACTTTGCGCACAAACATCGCGGTGTTGAAGCGCTTCACCAAGTGTGAGCCCGTGAACGCGATTGCAGCGCGGCGCCGAATCGCCGAGCGGCTTCTCTCTGCCGGCCGTTACGTCGTTTAGGTGAAACTCATCATCACTGTTGGATTGCCCGGCTCCGGAAAGTCCACGTATCTTGCGCGGCTGGGCGTCAATGCGATTTCATCGGACGAGGTTCGGCGGCTCATCGCCGACGATCCGCACGATCAGACCATGAATGCGCGCATTTTCTCCACGATTCGCTACCTGATTCGCCAGCGCATCGCCGCGCAGCGGCCCTTGACTTATGTGGACGCCACTCATCTCACCCCATGGGAGCGAAAACCTTATGTGAAGATTGCGCAACGTTATGGTTGCATATTGGAAGCGCTGTTCTTCGATGTTCCCGTCGAAATATGCCTGGCCCGCAATCAAGATCGCGACCGCGTGGTTCCCGAAGTGGCCATCCGAAAAATGGCGCGGCAGATGATTCCGCCGTCCAAAGAGGAAGGCTTCGCGGAGATCACGCGGATTACCTCTTGACGGCCCGGCCTTCCAGCAACTCGATGCGGGTGTTTGTCGGGACCTTGAATGAAAGCCGATTTGGGCACTCGTGCGAGCGTTTCGTCCAAGTTGGCTCGCCGCGAGAACCGGAATATCGGAGGCGCTCTTCAATCCCAGGTTCTTATCCGCGGCGCGGCGGCCGCAGCTCCGCTAAAGCCATCCGTTCTTCGCCGTGCGGATCGTTCACCACCTTGCACAGGTTATCGAAGACCATGGTGGCACGCCGATCGGTTTTGAAGACCGGCCAGTTCGGCAGTCCTTTATGATTCGGATTGCCGGTGCGCGCAAAGGCGGCCCAGGCGCCGCTCATCTTGTCTTGGAGCGGATAGCGATCGGCCCCCGAGCCGGTCATCGATTTGGCCTCGTCGACGTTGTCGAGCACAAAAGGAATTTCGAGCGTGTGGAACGCTTTCAGCTTCCCGTCATGCACGGGCGTTTTCCAGGTGAAGTAGTACATGTACACGGGCGCGGGCTGCTCCGACTTGCGCTCGGCCTCGGTGATCACGGGCGAGCGGAAACCATCCGACGCGATGATCTGGGAAAGATCGATGTCGGTGGCTTTTGGCCGGCCCTTGCGATAAACGGCGATCAGCTTATCCACCTCCGCGTCGTCCGCGCGCGTAGCCTGCTTCACGGCGGCGTGCAGCTCGGCATCGTCGATCGGATCCAGCTTGGTGTTCGGGAAGAAGTTCACTTCAAATTCCGTGGAGCCGATCAGGAGAGGAACGTCGGAAGAAAGGGCCGGGGCGGTGGGATCGAAAGGGCCACTCGGCAGCGTCTTGCCATCCAGGACCGGCGCGAGCCGCAGCCCGCGCGTCGAGAGCGTGGCCGATACCAGTTGATCCATCGGGACTCTTTGCAACTCCTCGGCCGTCTTCACGCCCAGTTTCTCCATCAGCATCTGGGCCGTTTTCGTGGCGTCCTCGGTAGAGACGCCCTTCAGATTCGCGCCGCTCTGCACGATGGCGCGATGGAACAGCCCCTTGGCTCCGGGCATCGCCATCAGCGTGCTCACCTTGCCAGCGCCGCCCGATTGGCCGAAAATCGTGACGTTGTTCGGATCGCCGCCGAAGTTCGCGACATTGTCGCGCACCCATTCGAGCGCCGCCACCGCGTCCAGGATTCCGCAGTTGCTCGCGTTTTTAAACTTCTCCCCACCGATGTCGGCCAGATAAAGAAAGCCAAACGAATTGAGACGATGATTGATGGTCACCACCACCACGTCGTGCTTGCGCGCCATGTTGGCGCCGTCGTACATGCTATAGCTGCCGTTGCCGCTAGTGAATCCGCCGCCATGCAGCCACAACATCACGGGCCGCTTGCGAGAATCCAGAGCGTTGGTCCAGACGTTCAGATGAAGGCAGTCCTCGCTGATGGACAGTTTGGGGATGGTCGCGGCTACTTCTGGAATCTCGGTGTGGGGACCCTGGGGCGCTTCCGGCCCCCACTCGATGGTTTCCTTGATACCCGTCCAGGCTTCCGGTTTTACGGGCGGCATGAATCGGTTCTCGCCACCGGTGGGAGCGCCATAAGGAACGCCGCGGAATGCGTTTACCTTGTTTTCCTGCACTACGCCGCGAATTTTGCCCGAGGTGGTGTTGGCCACCGGTCCTTGCGCGGAGCTGTCCTTGGCGCCCGCGGCCATCGCGTTATGGAACGCGCCGCCCAGAATGCCGGTTGCGCCGAGCGCCGCTCCACTCACAAAAGATCGCCGATTCATTTTGGTCTTCATGATTTCTCCTGTAAACGCGGCCTGGAGCCCGAGCTGTCTGCTCTGAGCCGCCGACGTGTCAGCCGGGCACTATTTTACACCTTTCGATATCGTGTGGCTTTGGAAGGGCCCGCTACTTTCAAGGCCTGCGCCATCAGCCGGCGCCTGAGTCCAGCGCGCCGAACCCGGCACCGTTAATTCGGCGAGGGCTTCTCCGCGTGGTCGATGACGAGAGTTTCGACAGGAGCTCTTTGCGTTTCCAGCTTAAGGCCGAGCTGTTCCTGAACCGCTGTGAAGAGACCCGGCTCATTGGAATCGGGCGGTGGGTTGCCATCGTTCCCGGCAGCCCACTGCAGCTTGAAGTCATACTTTCCGGTGAGCCCGGTCTTGTCCACAACTTCGCGGCCCAGGCCGCCGCTGTTCGACAGCTGAAGAACGAAAAATTCCATGGTCCGTTTTTGGAATGTCAGCTGAATAGTTCGAGCGCGCCCGCCAGCAGTAAATGAGGAATCGGCGGAGGTGCTCGGCTTCAGCTTCGGTCCGTGCTTATCGACCACCAGCGCATAAACGGGACGCTCTTTCTTCTCACGATGCACCTTCAGGCGGAATCGATCGGCCAGTAACGTCTGCAGCATCTGCCGGACCTGTTCACCGGTGGGAGATCCCTCACCTGGCGCGTTGGCGACGATGTTGAATCTATCGGTGTCGAGCCAAACTGGCCCTCCGGAGATCTGCCAGGATTCCACCTGGTATGCGGTCATGAGGAGGCCCCGCAATCCGTATTCGCTGATGGTGACTCTTGGGCCGGAAACATTCATCTCCACGTTCAGGGGCAGTCCCTGAAAAGGTCTGACCGACGCGACTTCGAAGGCTGGAGATTGCCCGCGTGCTAATGCCATCACGGCAGCGATGACCAGGAATGGAATCCGTTTCACGACGCGACTCCGGCAGGCATCGACAGAAAGGCGCGTACCCCTAAGCCGGGTTTGTTCCCGACGCTCGAACACCAGTTGCCTGGCGCCTGGAAAGCGGGTCCGCAGTTTCTTCAGGCCCGCCCGCGCGGCCGCCGCGACTTCGAGTGAAAATCGGCCGATCGCCTTGTCGAGATACGCCTCTTCGCCAGCCACCTGCAACCTCGCACATGATACTAAACCCCATTTGTGGCGGGTGAACCGGGGCTCACGCTTATGGGATATCGGCGCGGGTGAAGCGCTCCAGCGATCGCGCCAGGGAGGCTGAGACGGACGCCAGCGACATATCCAGAACCTCCGCGATTTCGCGATAGCGCAGACCCTCCGCCCGCAACGCGAGGCAGCAGCGATCGTGCTCGGGAAGCGCGCGCAGCACTGCTTGCAGGCGCTGCTGTCTCTGGCTGGTAAGAAGCTGTTGTTCGGGATTCTCGGCCGGATCGGGCCAGGCGGCGTCCAGAGCCTCCTGGGAGACGGAGAGATGAGCGGCCTCCCGCGCGCTGGCCAGCCGGCGTTTCAAGCCTAAATTGTGAGCCACGCGGAAGATCCATCCGCGCAGATTTTGCCGCGACTTTCCGCGCCGCAGGTGCTGGTAGAGAGCCAGAAACACCTCTTGAATCACTTCCTCGCCGTCTTGCGGCGGAAGACCGAAGCCCAGCAAATATCGCAGCAGCCGGCCGCGCAGCTCATCAAAAAGCTGAATGACCTGCTGCTCATCGGTGGTGGGTGCGGGCGCGCGCCCGGCCTTTGCATCCGCCGCAAGCTCCCACCGCGCCACCGAGTCTGGTTCCGGCACCTGTAAAGAAACCCTCAGCTATATATTCTCCGATCGGCCACCTGGTTCGCATTATTTTACGAGCCCGGCTGGCAGGGCACCGTTTCTCAAAAACACACGAAGCAGGTCGATAAGGGAAGATGAGGTCTGGACCTCATTGAGGTGAACTGTGGGTCCCGAAAGCGGCGCCATCGAGCGTGCCGGACTGGTTACGGCCGTCGAGCAGGCCGCCGATGCGGTCATCATCACCGATACGAGCGGCAAAATTCAGTACGTGAATCCCGCGTTTACGGTGCTGACCGGATACGCCCGCGAAGAAGCATTGGGGCAACATACCCGGATGCTCAAGTCGGGACGCCAGCCGCCGGCGGTTTATGAAGAGCTCTGGAGCGCGATCCTTTCAGGCCGGGTTTGGCACGGCGAAGTGGTCAACCGCCGCAAGGACGGAACGTTTTATCAGGAGGAGATGCAGATCACGCCGGTGCAGGGGGCGAACGGCGAAACGGTCAGCTTCATCGCGATCAAGCGGGATGTGACCGCGCGGCGGGCAGCCGAAGAAGCGCAAAAATTCCTGGCTACGATTGTAGAAAGCTCGGCGGAGGCGATCATCAGTTTTACGCCCGAGGGAATAATCCGCACCTGGAACCGAGGGGCGGAAACCCTGTTTGGCCGCAGTGCCGCCCAGGCCATCGGGACGCCCACCTCCACGCTGGTACCGCCCGAGCGGCTGCCGAGGTTGGAGCACCTGACCAAGCAGGTTTTGCAAGGGCTCTCCGTCTCGCAATACGAGGGGTTGTGCCTTCACAAGAATGGCCGGAGGATTCTGATTTCGGTTACCGCGTGTCCGATCCGGAACTCGAGCGGGCAAGTGTTAGCCGTCTCGGTGATTCTGCGCGATATTTCCGAGCGCCAGGCGGCCGAACAGGCGCGGGCGTTGCTGGCGTCGATCGTAGAATCTTCCGACGATGCCATTTACGGCGTAAAGCTGGATGGGACCATCGTCAGTTGGAATGGAGGGGCCGAACTGTTATTCGGTTACTCGAGGGAGGAGATCATCGGAAAGGACGCCGTTGTTCTGAGCACGCCCGGCCGTTACGATGAACTCCGCCGCTGTCTGCGCGACATCCGGAAAGGACGAGCCATCCAGCCCTTCGAGGCGGTGCTTCGAAAGAAGGACGGACGTGGGATGGATGTCTCGTTCGCCATCTGCCCGATTCGGAATCAGGCAGGCGAAGTGGCGGGCGCTTCCATCATCGCTCGCGATATCGGGCAGCGCGTGCGAGCCGAGAGAAAACTGAGGGAAAGCGAAGAGTTATTTCGCGGAGTCTTCGCGCAGGCGCCGGTCGGCGTGTGCGTGGCGCGGCCGGATGGGACGTACCTGCAGCTGAACGCCGCGTTTTGCCGTATGGTTGGATATTCCGAACAAGACCTGCTGGCCACGCGCTCGGCTGACCTCACCCATCCCGACGACCGTGCACTTACCCAACAGTGGGTGGACCGCTTATACCAGGCGCCCGGCGAATCTGCCGAACTGGAGAAACGCTACCTGCACCGCGATGGAAATGTGGTGTGGGGGCGCACCCGGATCTCGCTGGTACAAGACTCCCAAGGCAGCGCGCTCTATTTTGTGGTCCACGTGGAAGACATCACGGAGCGCAAACGCACTGAGGAGGCGCTGCACGAGAGTGAAAATCGCTTCCGCAATATGGCGGATAGCTGCCCCACCATGCTGTGGGTGACCGGCGCCGAGGGCGAAGTTCAGTTTGTCAACCGGATGTACCGGGAATTTACCGGCGTCACTTACGAAGAGGTGGAAGGCGGCAAGTGGCGCTTATTGGTTCACCCCGACGATGCGGCGGGGTATGTAGGAGCCTTCGAGCGCGCAGTGCGGGAACGCGCGTCTTTCCGGGCCGAAGCGCGCATCCGCCGGGCGGATGGCGAATGGCGCTTGATCGGCTCCTATGCGGAGCCGCGTTTATCGCCCGGCGGCACGTTTCTGGGACACGTCGGCCTCACCGCGGACATCACCGCGCGGAATGAAGCCGAGCAAGCCATGCGGGCGAGCGAAGAGAAGTTCCGGCAATTGACCGAAAACATTCATGAAGTGTTTTGGATGATGCCTCCGGCGGGCGACGAAATCCTCTATGTCAGCCCGGCGTATGAACATGTGTGGGAAAGAACCTGCGACAGCCTGTACCAGAACCCCATGTCGTGGGCGCAGGCCATTCATCCCGACGACCTGGAAAGCGCCCATGCCTTGTTTGCAAGCCAGATTCAAGGCGAGGCGATCGAATCGGAATACCGTATCCGGACGCCAGGCGGCCAGGAGAAATGGATTCGCGACCGCGCGTTTCCTATTCATGGTGAAGGGGGGGAACTGATTCGGGTGGTCGGGGTCGCCGAGGATATCACCGAAGCGAAACATTACGAGGAGGATCTGATTCAGGCCTGGGAAGGCGCCGACGCCGCCAATCGCGCCAAGAGCCGCTTCCTGGCCAACATGAGCCACGAGATCCGCACCCCGATGAACGGCGTCCTGGGAATGCTCCAACTGCTGATGATCAGCGATCTGAACTCCGAACAACGGCGCTACGTTACCGTGGCGCAGGACAGCGGCCGGGCATTGCTGAGCCCTTATCGACGATATTTTGGACCTTTCGAAGATCGAGGCGCGCAAGATCACACTGGAGAAACTGAACTTCGATCCGCGCCGAACCGTAGACGATGTGGTCCAGCTGCTGCGAGTCCAGGCCAGCGCGAAAGGTTTGGGTTTTCATTCCTCCATGTCGCCCGGCATTCCGCCGCTCCTCCGCGGCGATGCGCACCGCCTGCGGCAGGTATTGACCAATCTGGCGGGCAATGCCATCAAGTTCACCGAGCGCGGCCAGGTGACGCTGGAGGCGAAACTCGAATCTCAGCGCGACGGCTCGGCGACCATTCGTTTCGCCATCACCGATACCGGAATCGGACTACGCCCGGACCAGGCTGCGCGCGCTATTTTCCCCCTTCACTCAAGCGGATGCCTCCACTACGCGCAAGTATGGCGGCACCGGGCTCGGGCTGGCCATTTGCAAACAGCTGGTGGAAATGATGGGAGGAACCATTGGCGTGGAAAGCCGGGACGGCCAGGGCGCCACCTTCTGGTTCACGGCGGTGATGGAACTGGCGCCGGCCATGGCGAGCGCGGCCACTGCTCAGCCTGCCGAGGAGCGCTTCACTGCGCCAAGCGAGGCTTCTCATCCGGGCCCGGCGGCGCGCATTCTGGTGGCCGAGGATAATGCCACCAACCGCGAAGTCGCACTGGCGCAATTGCAAAAGCTTGGATACCGGGCCGACGCGGTCCCCAATGGCGCCGAGGCCGTCCGGGCGTTAGAGCAAGGCGGGTACCACCTGGTGTTGATGGATTGCGCGATGCCCGTGATGGACGGCTACCAGGCCACTCGCACCATTCGCCGGTCGATGCGGCCGAATATCCCCATCATCGCCCTCACGGCGGACGCGATGTCGGGCGACCGGGATCGATGCCTGTGTGAAGGGATGAACGATTATCTGTCCAAGCCCGTGGAGTTGGGGCGGCTGGCGGAGGTGCTTGCCAAGTGGCTGCCCGCGGCCAACTTCAGTTCGGGCACCAGCTCCGGTACAGCAGCGAAGCCGGTCTTCGATGAGGAAGCTTTCTTAGGGCGGCTGATGGGAGACCGGAAGCTGGCCGGCATCGTCCTCCGGGGCTTCCTCCAGGATGTGCCGTCGCAGTTGGAAAATCTGCGCCAGCGGCTTGAGAATGCGGACTCCCCTGGCGCGCGCTCCCAAGCCCACATGCTCAAAGGCGCCGCGGCTACGGTGGCCGCCGACGATCTGCGCGCGATCGCACTGGCGATGGAACAAGCCGGACGGGCCGGCGAGATGGATCGCTGCCGCCAATTGCTGCCGCGAGTGGCGGAGGAGTTCGAGCGGTTCAAGCGTGCTCTGGATTGGGCCGGATGGGCGCAGAGCAAGGACAACGAGATTCTTCAAGGGACGGAGCAACGATGATTCAACTGGATGACGAACTAGCCAAGGACTACCTGGCCGAGTGCTGCGAGCACCTGGTGAGGGCCGAGGCAGACCTATTGACCATGGACGAGCGTGGCGCGGCGGTGGACCCGGAACTGGTCAATAGCGTCTTTCGGGCCGTGCACTCGGTCAAGGGAGGCGCCGGATTCTTCGATCTGGCAAAGATCCGCGAGTTAGCCCATCACGCGGAAAATGTGCTGGCACGCGTCCGCTCGGGTAAGATGACTCCCACGCGCGAGATAATCCGCATTTTATTGCGCGCCACCGACCAGCTTCACCAAATGGCGGTGAACCCAGGAACGAGCAACCAAGCCGATATCGCCGAACTTATGGGGGCCTTAGCCAATCTGTGCGCGGAACCTCCGGCCACCGCGGGCCAGGGCTGCGCTTCTTCAGCCAGCCAGAACAAGAACGCACCGAATCTGAGGATGCTTCTGGTGGAAGACGACTTCGGCAGCCGGCACCTGCTGCAGACCTTCCTGGCCCGCTATGGCGAATGTCATGTCGCGGTGAACGGCAGAGAGGCCGTCGATGCGTTTCGCTCCGCCTTCGAGGAGGGGCACGGATACCATCTGGTCTGCATGGATATTATGATGCCCGAAATGGACGGCCGAGAGGCGGTTCGCCGGCTGCGAGACATCGAGCAACAGCACGGCATTTTCTCCAGCTCCGGAGCGAAGATCATCATGACTACCGCGGTGACTGAAATCAAGGAGGTAATCCGGTGTTTTAAAGAACTCTGCGACGCCTACCTCATGAAGCCCATCGATCTGGAGCAGTTGGTTTCGCACTTGGAGTTCTATCAACTGATCCCTGTAACAACTCCGAAGAAACGCAAGCGATCGATGACGGACAAGCCGGCGAAACGAAATGCTTCCTAGTAAGGGTGGGCAGGAGATTACAGGGCGGCTGGCCGCAATGGAATAAGGGGTGGATGAATCCATGATTAATCTCGAAGACGAACTAGCCAAGGACTACCTGGCCGAGTGCCATGAGCAACTGGTAGCGCTCGAAGCAGATCTGCTGAGCATCGAAGCGGGCGGCGCGGCGGCGGATCCGGACGTCGTCCATCGCGCCTTTCGGACCGCCCATTGGCTCCAGGGGGGTGCAGGAGTTTTCGATCTGGTCCGGATCGGCGATCTGGCTCACCAGATGGAGAACGCACTGGAGCTGATCCGCTCGCATAAGCTGCTTCCCACCCGGGACCGGATGCGCGTGCTGCTCGGCGCCGTCGATCGATTGCAGCACTTGGTGGAGAATCCAGGCGCGAGCAATCATGCCGACATCGCCGAAAGCATCGCCGCTCTGGGGAAGCTATGTGCCAGTGGCCCGGCCAACGAGGCCGGCAGCCGCGCGCGCGGAATTCGTCCGCTGCTGCGGGTGCTCCTGGTGGAAGATGATTTTGCCAGCCGGCTCCTGCTGCAAACCTTTCTTTCCACCTTCGGCGAATGCCATATCGCCGTGAATGGCCGGGAAGCCGTAGCGGCGTTCCGCAGCGCCCTGGAACATGGCCTCCGATACGATCTGATCTGCATGGACATCATGATGCCGGAAATGGACGGCCGGGAAGCCGTGCGGCAGATCCGGGCGCTGGAGGAAGAGCATGGCATCTTGTCCAGCTCCGGCGCCAAGATCATCATGACCACGGCGGTGGACGACGTTAAGGAAGTGATCCGATGCTTCCACGAGCTGTGCGATTCCTATCTCACCAAGCCCGTGGACCTGGGCACCTTATTGGGCCGGATGAAATCGTATCAGCTGATTCAGTGACCGCGCATCAGAATCTGTAACCGATGCTGGCCTGATACGTCCGGGGCGCGACGAAGTGCGTTCCGCTGAACGTCGACAGGAAGTTGTAGAGCGCCACCTTATCCGTCAGATTGGTCACCGTGAAGCGGAGCACCGTTTTGTAGTGCTCGGCGTGGAACAAATTGTCGGTGCCCACCGCCATATCGAAGAGATTCCGCGGCTTCACGCGGTCCGGGTTGTGATCGTTGTTTTCTGTACCCGTCTGGGGCAAAGTCAGCAGCGTCGAGGTAACGATGGCGCTACCGCAGTTTCGCAGCGGATCCTGGAACGTCGCTTCCGCTCCGCCGCACGCCAGGCCGATGTCCACCTGCTGCGCGGCCGTCAGCTTCAAAGCAGCGGCTGCATCCGGCACGCCCGTCACCACCAGCCCGCTATCGTAGCGCCAGATGAACGATCCCCAGAGCCCATCCTTGCCACGCTGATAGCGCAGGTTGGTGGTCTGCTGGAAAGCCTGGTCGTGATCGATGCGGAAAACACCTGGGACGTTCGCCGTGCCCTGGAAAATTAAGCCGCCCACTTCCGGCGGAAAGTAGCGCGCGCGGCTGTGCCCGAACGTCGTCGAGGCCTGGAAGCCATGCAGGCTGATGGTGCTCAACCGCCCGGTTAATCCGTCGACTTTGGAGTTGTGCCAGGCGATCGGGAACGTAATGGGCGTGTTGAACAGCACGTCGAAATCGTAGGCGTTGTGCGTGAATTTCCAGAAGTAGTCGGCGTCCACCACCAGCCAGTGCCCGACCTTCTGCTGCAGGCCGCCATTGAATTGATTGCGGTAGCCCGGCTGGATGGGATAGCTGCCCTTGGCGCCGAAAATATTCTCGGCCAGTCCGCCGCTGCCAGTGGCGCTCGAAAGCAGGAGGTTCTCATTGAAGGGCGTTTCGAAGGTGCGCGAATAGGCGGCGCGCAATACCGTTCCGGTGCGGTTCACCAGGTAAGACAAGCCGAGCCGCGGCTGCGGGCCATTTTTCGATACTAAGCCATCGTACTGATCGTCTCGAAAGCCGATATTGACCGAAAGGTAGCCCAGCTTGATGTCGTCGGTGACGTAGAAGGCGGCTTGATTGATGTTGCCCAGCCCGTGAAACAGGAAGTACGATCCGCCGCGGGTCAAGTCATAGGGGACCAGGCCGGGGAGCAGCTTGGGGTTCGCAATATACAAGGGATTGATCGAGCTGCACTCGTTGGGGTCAGTGATTCCAGGCAATGCCAGCGCGACGCCATTCGGCCCCAGGCACACTGGATTGAAGGCGGGATTCGTCACGCCCATGCTGAAATTCTCATCCAGCCGGGTCTGTTGAATCTGCGTTCCGATCTTGATGTTATGCCGTTTATGTGAAATGGAAAGATCCGCTTTGACTCCATAGTTGGTGAGAAACCGGTTCTGCGATTCGGTCACCGGCGTGTCGTCGAACGGATCGCGGCTTCCGTAATAGTTCACCTGATCGCGCCGCGCGAAAGGATTTACTGTCAGCAGCATGTTGGAACCGAAAGTGCGCTGGTAGCCGGGCGCTACGTCCCAGGTGAGCACGCGCTGCTTCTGGTCCTGGCTCAATTGATCGTAGTCGTTGGGCACCTGGAACCAGTTGCGCGCCAGAAAAATATTCAGATGAAACGCATCGCGCCCGTCGGGGATGTAGTCGGTTCGATCGAAAATGTTTTCGCTGTTGCCGACGTCATGGAAGGGCAGAAACTCGGGAGTGTCCAGGAAATGGCCGGTGCGGATACCGTTGATCGCAATAAAATTTCCCAGCTTGGCCGATCCCCAGCCGAAGGTCCCATTCTCGCCGTAAGTGCCGAACGATCCCGCTACCGCCTCGATGCTTCCATAGGGAGCGGCGCCCAGCCCGGATTTCGTGGTCGCATTTACGATGAGGCTGGATTTGTCGCCGTACTGCGCGTCGGGAGCGCCGCTGATCAGCTGCATGCTCTGGATGGCGTCGGGAGGCAGTTGCGTCGAGAAAACTTTGCTCTGCTGATCGCTGATGGGCTGGCCGTCGATGACGAAGGTGACTTGCGCGTGATCGCCCAAGGGGTGGAAGAACCCGTTGGCATCGGCCGCCGTGCCGCCGGTGCTGTTATTGATGATGCTGCTCAGGCCAGATGCCGGATCGAACGACGGCAGTTTCATGAAAGCGGACGAGTTCGAATCGGTGTGCGCCGAGGGATCGGTATCGATCAGCGATAAAGACGCGCCGACGTCCACTGAGGTAGAGACCTCGCCCATCTGGAGAGTAAACGTCAAGCTAATGGGAACCGGATTGCTAATTTCGAGCGGCTCTGACCGGGTGGAAAAGCCATTGGCTGTTACGACGATTTCGTACATATTCGGGGGAATATTGTTGAACCGAAAAGCGCCGCTGTCGTCAGTCATGGTGCTCTGGGTATAGCCGGTTACCTGGTTGCGAAGCTCCACCTGGGCCTTGGGGATCACCATCTGTGTCGGATCGAGCACCGACCCGGTGACGGTGCCGCTGCTGATCGACTGCGAGACCAGCGGAGCGGCGAGAAGAACGGCGAGCGAGACTGCGACAACGATTCGGGTCATACAGAGCCCCCTTCGTACTAAGCGGAAACAGACGCATTTGTGCAGCCACTTGATTGGGGGCTAAGAGGCAGGAATTACGAGCGTTACGGCGATCTCCGTCAAGGAGCTTGCGGAATTTCACGCAATCGGTCGAGTGAGGGAGCGCTGGGACTTACTTCGCGTCTTGTATCGTCAACTCGTCCGGCTTGTCGCCGGCGTACATTTTGGCACCGGATCAGGATCGGGGGGCCCCATCGTTGGGCGATCCGACGAATACCTTCCGCCCATCGGCGAGCACCACTTCGCGAGCCGACGCCACGTATGCTCCGTCCCTGGCGCGATATCCCACTACCGTCACCCGGTCGCCAATCTTGACCGACCTCCGGCTCCAGCCTTGCCGCGCCAGCGTGTTCGGACCCGCCGTCTCACAGGCCCAATTGTCGGTCTTGCTGCCCGCCTTTACGTCCACATATAGGTACACGTGCGGGTTCTCCCAGTCGATCTTGGTTACCCGGCCCTCCAATGTGATCCGGTGGCTGAGATCGAACTCGGCGCTAACCGAATGGTGCGCGTACGACGGCATTCCGGACAGCCCCATCCCGAGCAAAAAAGCGAAGAGGGCACATCGAGACTGCATGTTTTCCCTTTACCTGGAGCCTAACACGACTCTCGACGGCGAGGAAAGGACCGCACGGTCACACCGGGTAACAAACCGGTAAGTGACATGGCGCGGCTACTTTTGAGGCTGGTCCCGATAAACCTTGTGGCAATTGTCGCAGGCCTGGCTGAGGCTGTCGGTGCAATTGCTGACCGAATCCTTGTTCTTTTGGAGGGAGGCTTTCAGGCAGTCCCGTCCGGCGGGCGCCAGCGCGGCGGCGAACTTGGCGTAATCGGCATTCTGCACCGGGACCGGCTGGCCGTTGGACTGGATTCGCCCCGGAATCATGATCACGTTTTCCAGCTCCTCGATCGCGACCGAGGCGTTGATCACTTTCTGCCACTCCATGTCGGTTTTGGGCAGGGTTTCCTGAACGCCGAAAATGATGTTGGCATTCGGTAAAGCGAGACTGCGCATCACTTGTTTTAGGTTGCCGTAGGGCTTCGGCGTGTAGGCCGGCGCCTGGGCCAGGGCCGCGCCGGACAGGACCAACAAAACGAGCGTTCGCATCTTTTGGGCAAAAGACAGCATCACGACCGCAGGCTAGCACGTCTCGGGGAGGGAGGAAGCGGGATACGTTTTCTGGAACGCTCTAAAACGAACAAGTGGGTGAGGTGATGGCGTTCACTGACATGGTTTGCGGTCTGTCGGCAGGGGGGACGTTCCCTCCCGGAAAAACGCCACTGGACTCCGATGCTTAGTAGTGTTCTTGCCGCGCCGCGTTAATTACCGGTCACCGCGGCGATGGATGCGGCTCCTTGCGATCCTCGCATCTGCTCCAAGAGAAATCTACAGTCTAGAAAGATGGGATGGGGGCGGTAAAGCATTAAACCCACTGAGTCGCCTCTGTAATCACAAGCTCGCGAAATTGCTCTTCAGGTATGCCGACGTGGAGCAAGAGCAGACCACGAAGTAGGGCGCGCATTTTCTGGTTCAGCAGGAACAGGTGCTTGCCTGAAAGCGGTGTCTTGTGGTCAACGCGTCTCTGAGGAGAACCCGCATGCGTATAGAAGTTTCGCGTGTGACGGATGTTTTGTGAAAAGGTCACGAGATGGATGTTCATGCCGGAAATGGTCGCGTTACTCAAGCGGCCACACAAATCGGCAAGTCGTGCGGCGAGCGTCGGTTCATTCGCATAGCTCACCGATTCGCAGACCCTTTGTTTGAGTTCCTGATCCAGAGGCTCAGCCTCAAGGAAGGTGGTGAGTTTCTTTCGCAGTTGTCTGAGTGCGGCTTTGTTGGGACAGCTTGTACTGCCCGTTGCACGATGAAACCCTTCCAGTGCCTGAGCCAGCGAGAGGAATTCGGTTTCGATAAAAAGTTTAGTTTTTCGCAAGATTCCCAAGGCCAAGCCTTCAATGGAAGTGAACCTTTCAGGCTCACATAGCCAGATCGCGATGGCGTTTGCGAGCTGACTATGAGTACATCGCACGGCGCTTCGCTGATCGAAAGGTTCAGCGCGACGCTGACGTTTCGCAAGAAGATGAGCGCGCTCTTTGCCCCGATGGACGAATATTGTCTCCATAGCCACAGATCTTCCTGTGAAAAGTGAAAATAGGTTTTCTAAGCGGTTTGCGATGTCGCTGCACCAAGAAAGTGATTCAGCCTCTAACGGTTTGATTTCGACATATGCAACGGAGCGGCTCACTCGCTCCGCCCTTTCATCGCCACTTATGATTTGGGAAAAGAGGTTAAGGCTCACCTCGGCCTGTGATTTGCAGAGACTGAACCTGGCAAGATTTTGGGACTCCATGGGCAGTTTGAGCACGATAGACTTGCCTTCCCATTCCTCGGAGAAGGACTGAGGCATCCATTCACTCAATCCTGTAAACGTGTACCTAGCCGCTTCGAGACAGTTGTCATCCGAGCTTTTGACAAGCATTCCCATCAGACACCCTGAAACCCGATAAGAGGCTGCTTTTATAGATTGCTGAATGCTGAAATCTGTCAGCCCTGGCGAATCGCTTTCCATGAGTTGGAAAAGTGTGCACATGCCGTATTGAGTAAAGCCGTGCAATACCGGGATAGTTTTCACAGTTCCGGCAGAGAGTAATTCGCTCATGTTCGGCTGGCGGCTGTACGTAGGCGCGGTGGTTAAAGTAATCTTTTGTTCATCCGCTTTGAGTGTGCCGGTGCTGATAGCGTCGGGTGCATCGGGGGGCCAGAAAGCACCGACCACAGTAAATTGCGAATTTAGCCGTTCATCCGGATCTTCCATCTCCACGATGTAATTGACAGAGGCCTATTTGTGGTAACTCTCTGCCCCTTTACCTGACCCGCGCCAATGTCCGAGAGGGAAGTCCACCGGCAGCTTACCGTTGTCCCTAACGATCGGTGATGAATAGCGTTCGTCGTGAGCTGGTCAGCCGTTGGTTGAGGGTTGGGGTGCGGTGTCTTCATCTATGCCTGCTCGCCGGTAAGGTCGATACGAAGTAGCACGAGCCGGCCGTGGAGCTGTATCCGCAAGGACGCCATTGGCGCAGTCTGAACGCCATTCGCCATGGTCGTCCGACGATTCGCCATCAAGTCGCAATAGAACTGGCTAGCCGCAGAAGTCAGCTTGGGGAACTTTGGGAATCGGACGTTCTGGATCTTATTAGTCTTGTGAAACTCCGATCTGAACTGTGCTCCCGGGCAACCGGTCCCCATTCACTCCGGCCCCGGTATCGCTCTTCAGTCCGGCATTCGGACCGGGATCACTTTGTTGCCGTGCCGGCGATAAATTCGGAAATCTCCATCCAGGGTGAGCACCTCGGCCGCGCTGTGGATCTCAGACAAACGAACGAGACACGCGTCCGCCAACGACATCGGCCGATTGCGATACCGGCGCATGAGGACGCGAAGATCCGCCTGCTGGTCCTCAACCGCGAGCCCGACCCGAATGATTCCTCTCTCTAACAGCGCAAAAAGGACATCGCTGTCCCGATCCTCGCGCTTCAGGAGAAATGCGGCCTCAGTGAGTACCGGCTCACACGTGAGCATGGGAGGGCGCGTTTGTTTCCACTGCTCCACCGCCCATGTGTGGTGCACCAATCCGACAGCGAGAAAGCTCACGAGCGGCCCCGTGTCGAGCAGCACAACTCGCTCCTTCACTCGCCGAAATCCTCCATATATTTCGGATTGTGCGCCAGGTCGCGCGGCAGACCCTTCACTGTCCCCGCAAGATCCCGAGCCAGGTCGTAACAGGACGCTGCACGCGGAGGCCGTCCGCGCAGGGCCACTTCTAGCCCCTCACGCACCAGTTCGGATTTCGTGATTCGTCTACTCCTCGCCTCCCGCTCCAGTTCCGCCAGAAGGTCGTCAGGCAGCTTCAATGAGATCGTCTGCATCTGCCTTCATGATATTACCCTCGGTTATGGTGCGCAATACCGGTGGAGCCGCCCCCCGCGATTAGGAACGAACGCCGTATCGTTGGTGAGGCACTGGGCGCGTTGTCGATTCCTGGCTCGGGCCGCTCCCAGTCCAAAGAACGCCTTTAAAACAGCGACGCCGGCTCAAATCCTCGAGCTCGCTACCGGACGGCCAAATGGAAAGCTTCCCGATACGCCGCCAGCAAAACGCTAGACTGTAGAAAATTGCATGATCCTGAAACAGTATTATCTGGGCTGCCTCGCCCACGCCTCCTACCTGCTGGGCGACGAAGCCAGCGCCACCGCGATCATCGTCGATCCCCAGCGCGATATTCAGCAGTATCTGAGCGACTCGGAAAAATTGGGGCTCCAGATCCGCCATGTCTTCCTCACTCACTTCCACGCCGACTTCGTGGCTGGCCATCTGGAGTTGCGCGATCAGAAAACGGGCGCCACCATTCATCTCGGCTCCCGCGCCCAGGCCGAATATGCGTTCGAACCGATGAAGGACGGCGATTCACTCGAGTTCCCGGGCTGCGCCTCCAAGTACTCGAGACCCCCGGCCACACCATCGAATCCATCTCGATCCTGGTGTTCGATCTCCAGAAAGATCCGGCAGATCCCTACGCAGTACTCACCGGCGATACGCTGTTCATCGGCGACGTCGGCCGCCCGGACCTGCGTGCATCGCTCGGATGGACTGCCAGCGACCTGGGCGCCCATCTTTACCATTCGCTGCACGACAAACTCCTGCCGCTTCCCGATGAGACGCTGGTCTACCCGGCTCACGGCGCCGGGTCGCTCTGCGGGAAGAAGCTTTCCTCCGACACGGTCTCTTCGCTGGGCGATCAACGGCGATTCAATTATGCCCTGCAGCCCATGTCCAAAGAGGAATTTGTCCGTCTGGTCACTGCCGACCAACCTGACGCGCCGCCCTACTTCACTTACGACGCGATTCTCAACACCCGCGAGCGCGCTACTCTGGACACCAATCTGGAACAGGTTCTGCATCCCATCCAGCTCGACGAAGTCCTGCGGATGGGCGATGCAGGCGCGCAGATCCTCGACGTTCGCGACCCCGCCGAGTACGCCAAAGGCCACCTGGCCGGCAGCATCAACATCGGGCTGGCCGGCCAATACGCCACTTGGGCGGGCACCGTGCTCGATCGCGCCAAGCCCATCGTGATCATTGCCGAACCGGGACGCGAGCAGGAAGCCGCCCTGCGCCTGGGCCGCATCGGATTCGATCACGTCAAGGGCTACATGCATGGCGGCATGGAAGCGCTGGCCGAGCGGCCGGACTTAGTCTGGCCCACCGAACGCGCCAGCGCACCGATGGTAGCCGAGGAATTAGCGGGCGCCGATCCGCCACTGCTGCTGGATATC
The DNA here is from genome assembly GCA_963713415.1 of Bryobacterales bacterium. GTDB lineage: Bacteria > Acidobacteriota > Terriglobia > Bryobacterales > Bryobacteraceae > Palsa-89. Next base: position 212,924 of record CAVQLV010000009.1, read on the forward strand.
CGAAATCCGCGCGAGTGGATGACGAAACATATCGCCGGCAGCGTGAACATTCCACCCAACCATCTGCAGGAGCGCATCGCCGAGATTCCGCGCGATCGCCGCATCGCGGTCCATTGCGCGGGCGGCTATCGCTCCTCCATCGCCGCCGGCATCCTGCATCAATACGGGATTACGCACCTCATCGAAATGGCCGGCGGCCTCGCCGCCTGGGAAGCCGCCAAACTGCCGGTGGTTTCCGAAGCCTAGCGCGACGCCCCGAACACGTACAATTCCACCCCGCCGATGACACCCCGCGTCGGCATCGCCACCAGCGGGATGTCCTGGTAAATCGTGTTCGTGATATTCGTGAGCTGGAGGAACGGCCGTACATGTCCGGTGGCATAGCCGAGCGAAGCGTCCCAGATAGCATAAGGGCCGCGGGCGACGCGTTCCACTACGCCGATGCGGCTGCGCGCGATCACCTTCTTCGCCAGGGTTCCTTGCCACTCCATCACGCCGTCGTACACCGGATAGTTGAATGCGTATTCGGTAACGATGGTCTGCGGCGACGCGAACTGGCCATGCAGCCCGCTGAAACTCAGGGTGATGTGCTGGCCCGCGCGGGGCTCCCATACCGCCGAAGCTCCCACTCCCCGGTAATGCAGCGCCGGAAGATTTTCGGCTTCGTACAGCATGGTTCCTGGCGTTTCCACGTAATCGATCACGCGCGTATCGCGCCGCTCGAACGCGGTGAATGAGAGGCGCAGCTTTGGCTTCAGGTAGCCGTCTGCGCCGGCTTCGTAGCTGGTGGCGCTCTCGGGCTCGAGATTGGGATTGCCGACCGTGGAGGGCGAGGCGTAATAAAGATCGGTATAGCTGGGAAGGCGGAAGGCGCGGCTCGCCGACGCGCGCACTTTGAACTTCGCCGACGCCCACACTGCGCCGCTCAGCGAAGGACTGGTCGCCACCTGGCGCGCGCCGTAGACTTCCTCCCGAATGCCGGCCGACAAAGAATAGCGGCGGACCGAGCGCAGATCATAGAAGATGTAACCACTGCCGCGCTCCCTGCTGTGAACGCCCAGGTTCGTGCTGTGCACCGATTCGGCCAGCCCCTCCACGCCGTAGCTGATAGCGCCGTGCAACGGCACGCGGTCGGTCCGCCGCAGATTTCCCTGCCAGCTTTCGTCGGTGTGCCAGTTGGTGTAATACGAGGGATCGTCGCGGATGTAAACGTAGAGGTCGGTGTGCTTGCGGAAGGCGAAATTGGCTTCGGTCTTGTCGCCCAGGTTCTGGTGCCCGGACGCGAACCAGCTCTTGGTGCGCTCCCACTGCTCCTGCTCGGCGCCATAGAAATCGTTCGCGCCAAAGGGCCGGTCGCTGTACGCGAAAAGAAGGCTTGTCGCGCCCAGCCGCGATTTCAATGTCGTCAGCGAACTCAGGGAGAGATTGCGGTAATCGCGATCGGTGGTGAATCCGGAAGAGAAATCGCGCGCGGCCGCCATTTCCTCCTGCCACCAGGAACGTCCGAAAGACGCCACGGCATGCTGCTCATTGAAGCCGAAATTGCCGGCGCCGGTGAGCAGGCGGAATTCGCCGGGCGCGATGGGAGCGGTAAGAGCGTTGACCACGCCGCCGATCGCATCCGACCCGTAGAGCGTGGAGCCTGAGCCTTTCAGTACCTCGATACCAGAAAGCATCTCGATTGGGATGGGCAGATCGAGATTGAAATGGCCGGTCTGAACGTCATCCAGGCGCAGGCCGTTCAGCAGCACCAGCGTCTGCCCGAAGGTGGCGCCGCGAATGGAAAGATCGGCCTGCATCGCGCCTGCCGAGCGCGTCTGTAAGTCAAGCACAGGATCGAGCGCCAGCAGATCGAACCAGGAATTGTAGAGCTCGCGCTGCTTCTCCGGCAGAGGCAGAACGCTGACATCGCGATCGGCCTCGGCCAAAGGAATCGGCTGGGTAGTTCCCGTCACCACGATGCTGTCCTGCTGCTGTGCGCCAAGGAATCCCGCACCAAGGACAAAAACCATCCAGAATCGCATAGAATTCTTCACCCTACCATTTGCCCAATGACAGATCGCAGCCCGATGGATTGACGCTGGGGGAACGCTGGACATCCCGGCCGAAACCTTGCTCGATTTCCGGCTGGAAGCTTCCATCCATACCCGCGAGATGCAATGATCGGCGCCATCCTTGCGATATACTACGGTGGCGTTCGCAACTTTTGAGCGAGCGTTTCCGGAGATCAACTATGAGCTTACGCATCAATGACACCGCCCCCAATTTTTCCGCCGAGACCACCCAAGGTCCCATCAATTTTCACGAATGGATCGGCGACGGCTGGGCGGTTCTGTTTTCACACCCCAAAGACTTCACTCCTGTCTGCACCACCGAACTCGGATATATGGCCGGCCTTCAACCCGACTTCGCCAGCCGAAACTGCAAGATTATCGGCCTGAGCGTGGATCCGGTGAGCAGCCACGGCAAGTGGGCCGCCGACATCAAGGAGACTCAAGGCCACGAGGTGAAATACCCCATGATCGGCGACACGGAACTGAAAGTCGCCAAGCTCTACGACATGCTCCCGGCCGATGCCGGCGATACATCCGAGGGCCGTACCGCGGCGACCAATGCCACCGTGCGCACGGTGTTTGTGATCGGCCCCGACAAGAAAATCAAACTGATGCTCAGCTATCCCATGAGCACGGGACGGAACTTTGATGAAGTGCTCCGCGTTTTGGATTCCATCCAGCTCACCGCCAGTCACAAAGTCGCCACGCCGGTGAACTGGAAGCATGGCGACGATGTGATCATCCTTCCCTCGGTGACCGAAGACGAGGCGAAGCAAAAATATCCGGCCGGCTGGAAGTCGCCAAAGCCGTATCTCCGCATCGTCCCGCAACCGAAGTAGCGTTTTCGCGAAGCTAGCGAGCTTTTGCGTAAGCGCAATTGCCGGTACTTTTCCCGGGAAGATTGCGTCCCTTTGGATAACGATTTCTTCTCTGACCGGGGCAGGGCTAATCCGCTGCCCGTCGAGCGCGGGCGTTCACTTCGATAGGCGCCCGCACATGCTAAAGCCAGCGGCGAATTAAGATGACACCCGTCGAAAATGGTCCTGGCATTCTTCGACGCCATCAATCAACACGACCCCGGCAAGCTGGCCGGGCTCATGACCGCCGGTCACGACTTCGTCGACTCGCTCGGCAATTCCGTGTGCGGCCGCGAAAAGATGCTGGCCGGCTGGCGTGCCTATTTCGCGATCCGTCCGGACTACCGGGTGTCGAACGAAGACATCTTTCCTGACGGCAACACCGTCGCTGTTTTCGGATCGGCCGGGGGCACCATGAGCGCGAACGGGAAACTGCTTCCCGAAAACAAATGGCGAACTCCCGCCGCTTGGCGCGCCGTGCTCCGAGACGGCTTGATTCAGGAGTTTCGGGTTTACGCCGGCAACAAACCGGTGTACGAAATACTGGCGAAGCCGCCCAAACCCGCATCCTAAGTAAGCGGCCAGCCCCGCGTATCCAAAACCGTGTGTCAAAATCATTGCAGAGGAATTATTGGCACAGGAAGGCAGCACTCCCAGAGCCGCCAGTTCGGGCTCCGTCGGCTCCGTTCGGTTAATGGGCGTTCCCATTCGCCTCCATTTCACCTTCGTTCTGCTCCTGATTTGCCTGGTGGTAATTGGCCTCACCAGTAATCAATCGCCCGGAAATTACACGCTGTTCGTGCTGGCGGTGATCGCATCGGTGCTATTGCACGAACTGGCCCACGCCTTCGTCAGCTCGCTCTACGGGATTCGCACGCTTGAAATCGTGATGTATCCTATCGGCGGCGTCGCGCGCCTGGAACGCCCCGCCAAGCCGCGTGAAGAATTCTGGATCGCGCTCACCGGACCCGTGGTCAATCTCATGATCGCCGCCTCCATCTTCGCGTTCCTCTATTCCCAGAAGCACGCCATCAATTTCTTTGCGCTGGTGCAGCCGTCGGATGCGAATCTGGCCGACCGCATTGCGCTCGCCAATCTGATCCTGGCCGGGTTCAATCTGCTGCCCGCCTTCCCGATGGACGGCGGACGCATGCTGCGCGCCGTTCTCTCGCACATGAAGTCGGAATACGAAGCCACGCGCATCGCCACCTGGTCCGGCCGCATGCTGGCCATCAGCATGGGACTTTATGGATTCGTCTACATGCCCATGCTGGCCTTCGTCGCTTTCTTCATTTATCTCGGCGCCGCCAATGAAGGCGCTGCGTCACGCGGCCGATCGCTCACGCAAGGCATTCCCGTGCGCGCCGCCATGATGACCGAATATCGCACCCTCGTCCACGGCGCCACCATTCGCGACGCCGCCAATCTCCTGCTCTCCACTTCGCAGCAGGATTTCCCGGTGGTGTTGGGCGATCAGGTGCTCGGCCTGCTGGGCCGCAACGCGCTTCTGCGCGGCATGGCGCAGGAGGGTCCCGATTCTTACATCGCCGGCTACATGGAGCGCGAATTCCCGAGCGTTCCCCCCGACAAAGATCTCGCCGACGTTCTCCCGCTCATGGCTCACGCCGGCGCCTGCGTGCTAGTAATGGAGGAAGGCCGTTTGCTCGGCTTGCTGAGTTCGGAGAATCTTTCGCAGTTCCTGCTGCTGCGCAGCGTGGGTCTGCAACCCGCCGAAGGTTAGGCCATGCGTAAGATTTGTTGTTTGCTCTTCGCTTTCTGTTTTCTGGCCAGCGCGGAAAACGTCAAGCTCTATCTCAAGGATGGTAGTTATCAATTGGTTCGCGAATACCACCTCGAGAACGACCGCGTGAAGTTCTACAGCCTGGATCGCGACGATTGGGAAGAAGTGCCCGCCTCGCTCGTTGATCTGGACAAGACCAAGGCCGAAATCAAGGCCCGCGCCGACGAGATTCGCGCCGATGCTGCCGCTGAAAGAGTCGAGAATGAGGCCGAGCGCGCCGCCCGCCGGGAAGTGGCCAGCATCCCGCAAGACCCAGGCGTCTACCTCATCGAAGAGCAGCCGTCCGGACCCTCCAAGCTGACTCCGCTCAAGATCGGCGAATCGAAAGTAGTCAACAATAAACGGCGCAGCATTCTCAAAGTCATAAGTCCCGTGCCCCTGATTCCCGGCAAAGCCACGGTCGAGATGGATGGCCCGCACGCTTCGCAAGGCACCGCCAATCCCAGCCCCGAGTTCTACATTCGTCTCTCGGAGGAAGAACGCTTCGGCATCGCGCGTCTGAGCGTGCACAAAGGCAATCGCTTGGTGGAAAAGCTGACCATCCAGCCCGTGGTGAACGAAACCACGCAGCAGCCGGATTTAGTCGAAGTATTTCGCCAGCAAGTGGGTGACGACCTGTTCAAGATCTGGCCGCAGAAGCCGCTCGATCCCGGCGAGTACGCAGTGGTCCAATATTCCATCGACAAGGTGGATATGCAGGTCTGGGATTTCTTTATCGCGCCCGGTACGGGACGATAATTATTTCGCTGCGCGTGCCGCGGTAACGCCGGCGGCTTGCAAACTCGCGATCAAATGCGTGTGCTTATATTTGCGTGCCAGGTCCAGCGCCGTCAGTCCGTCTTTGGTTCGCACATCGGCGCGAGCACCCGATTTCAAGAGCAAATCGATCATGGCCGAATCGCCGAAATCGATCGACGCCGCATACAGCAGCGCCGTGAATCCGATTCTGTCCGCGCGATTCACATCGGCCCCGCGCTCGATCAGCAACCGCGCCACCTCTACTTGATTCCCCAGCACGGCGCGATCCAGCAAACTGATGCCGCTGCGTTCCAACCCATCCGCCGGCACGCCCATATCCAGCAGTTTCCGAGCCACCTCAACGTTCCCCAACCTCACCGCGCCGGCGATGGCCGTTGTGGACGACGTTCCAATCAGAACCATCGGCGTATCGATTTTATCGCCCGCTTCGAGCAGCCGTGGAAGGATCTCCGCGTTGCCAGAATACGACGCCAGGAAGAACGGCGTCGCATTGAACATGGGCGCATGCTGTCCGGCGGCCACGCGAACTTCCGCGCCATGATCTATCAATAGGTTGAGAGCGGGCGTCGCGCTTTCGCCATACTGCGCCGCTACCATCAGCGCCGAAAATCCCGTCTTGGCGCGCGCATTCACGTTCGCTTTGTGATCCATCAGCAGCTTCATCTTCGCCGCATCCGGCGCGGCCATCATCAGCGCTGTGGTTCCGTCCGCGGTGGCCGAATTCGGATCGAAACCTCCGTCCAGCAGGCTCCGCACGTCTTCGACGCTCCCGAACAGCACGGTCTCCGCCCACGGCTCCACGGTGCGGGGTTCGGCTTCCTTCAGCTCCGGCAGTTCCTGTTTCGTTCCCGGCCCCAATGCGCGCGCCAAAGCCATCACCGCCCAATCCGCCGCCAATGCGGACAGAAACTGATCGTGCCCGTAAGGATAACCGGATTCAAAATACGGCGGACTCACCGACGCCGGCGGATGCAGCCGCGACGCCACGTGCCAAGATCCGTCCGCCGCCTGCGTCTTCAGCAAATAATCGATGCCCCGCTGCCAGCGCGCATCCGATATCGGAACGCCGCCCGCATCATGGAGCGCAACCAATACTTGGCTCGTCGAGTAAGCATCGCTCTCGCGGCCATCTAACGATGCCCATCCGCCATCGGGCTGCTGCTTCGCCATGAGCGCCTTCGCCAGCTTCTTCAATTCCGCCCGATCCGCGCCCGCCCACCACAGCCCCAACAATTGATACGTCCGCGCCTCGGTGTCCGGAGGCCGGTGCGATTCCAGCCACTTTCGCCCGCGCGTCACATGCACGAACGCGTCGGCCTTCTCGCTCGGATAGCTGTACAACTGAATGGCGCGCAGCGACAGCGCGGTCTCGGTGAAGAAGCTGTAAGACGACGGCGGCCGCTGATGGAAACTATTAAAGGAGCCGTCGGCGTCCTGCCGCGCGGCCAGCAATCGCGCATAAACCGCCGTCACCAGATTGGGCCGAATTCCTGCCGCGTTCGCCGCCACCAGCTCATAGGCATCGTCCATGGCGGGCTCAATCACCCAGTTGTATTGGACGGCGTTGTCGAGGCTGGTATAGTTGAACGCCTTCACCGCGTCGGCATGCGCGATCTTTTCATCCACTGGAATCCCGTGTTCTCGCGCCGATTGGAACGCGAGCGCCGCTTGAAACTGGTGATGGCACGAATCGCAAGTTTGCTTGGTATACCAGCCCTTTTGGCTCGCCTGGAACAGCGTGATGGCACGCGTGGCCGCGTCGCGAATGTGTTCGGGCGTCGCATTGGCGCACCACGCCGCAGCGCTTACACAAAGCAGGCCGGCCAGGATGCGCATAAACGGATTATATCGTCTCTCGCCTGAACAAAACTGGCCACGGATGAACACAGATAAACGCGGATGGCAAACAAAGATTTCCAAACAAAGATTTGTCTTATCCGTGTTGATCCGTGGCTAAACTCGGTGAAAAAACTCCAGGCTCTTCCGGGCGCAAACTTCCCATCGGTACTCCCTTTGCGCCCGCGCCAACCCAGCCGCAACCAACTCCTGCCGCAACTCCGGCGACGTCAGCAGCTTTTCCATCGCCGCTCGAATTTCCTCCGCGCTGCGCGGATCCACCAACAGTGCGCCCTCGTCCGCTACTTCCGGCAGGCACGAAGTATTCGAGGTGATCACCGGAATTCCCGCCGCCATAGCTTGCGCCACCGGCAATCCGAAGCCTTCATACAACGATGGATAAACGAACGCGCTGGCGCCCGCCATCAAGCCCGGCAGTTCGTCTTCCGGCACATATCCGAGATATCGCACGCCCGCCGGCCGTGACGCCAATCGCGCCAGCGTCTTCTCGCCCGCCCATCCACTCGCGCCCGCGATTACCAGATCGAAATCGCCGCGAAGGCGAAACCCGCTCCAGGCATCCAGCAGCGTGTCCACGTTTTTTCGCGGCTCAATGGTCCCCAAATACAAAACGTATGGCTGCTGACTCGGCCGCGCCTGCGCGCCAAAGTAAACTTCCGGCACGCCCGGATAGATCACTTCGATTCGATCCGCATCCAACCCGAGCAGCCGCGCCGCGTCCTGCCGCGAGTTCTCCGAAATCGCAATCAACCGATCCGCGCGCGACAGCACATTCTTTGCCAGGCTCTCATCGGCTTGAATATTGGCCGCCGTGTGCAGTTCCGGCATCAGCCGGCACGTCATGTCGTAAATCGTGGCCGTCAGTTTCACGCCTTTCGGCGGAAAGCGGATCTGATTCGACACGTGGAACACGTCCGCCTTCGGCATGGTCCAGCGCAGCAGCGGTAGCGACGGCGCGGCGTTTGATGCAAACACCCGGCCCAGGTGCAGGTATGTCCGCGCGGCGCCTGTAATGGAACGCTCGTGATTCAGAGGACCCAGGCTCGCGAGCGAGGGCAGCGTGAGGATCCGGTCGTTCCGCGCCTGCTGCCACAGATTCTGAATCCAGTAGTACGTGTAATTCTTGACGCCCGCGCTTCTGAGCAACAGCGGAGTGGCGTCAATCAGGATCTGCATGCCTGGTCAGCAAGAGCTTAGCACGGTGATGCCTGCCAATCGCTAGAATGGTCGCAGCCCATGGGAATCGTCAAAGCCACTCGCGATTACGAGGCGTGGCTGGCCACGCACATCCGTCTGCTCCCCGCCGACCTGCGGCGCAAACATCAAGCCATGGCAGAGGATTTGTTTCCCTTCTTCCGCGCCACTTTTTATCGCTGGATGCAGCTCTGGGCCAAAGTGTGCGCGGACGAATCTGGCGCCCCGCATGTGCTTGCCGTCGGTGATCTGCACGTGGAAAATTTCGGCACGTGGCGCGACGTCGAAGGCCGCCTGGTTTGGGGCATCAACGATTTTGACGAGGTTTACCAGCTGCCCTACAGCATCGATCTGGTGCGCCTGGCCGCCAGCGCGCACATCGCCATTCGCGAATCCCGCCTCAAGATCGCCGCCAAGGACGCCTGCGATGCCATCCTCACCGGCTACAAGAAGAGTCTCGAAACTCGGCGGCGTTCCCTTCGTGATGGCGGAAGAGCACGACTGGTTGCGCCACATGGTTACGGGCGTTCTGCGCGACCCCGTGCAGTATTGGCAGAAGCTCGACAGCCTGCCCACGTTGAAAGGCCGCGTCCCCAAAAGCGCCCGCCGCGCCATCGAGCGCATGCTGCCCGAGCCCGGGCTCGATTACCGGATCGCTCACCGCATCGCCGGCCTCGGCAGTCTCGGACGCGAGCGCTACGTCGCCATCGCCAACTGCCGCGGCGGGCGAGTGGCGCGCGAAGCCAAGGCCTTGGCTCCTTCGGCTTGCGTCTGGGCCGCCACCCGGAAAGCCTCCGGGCGCATCCACTATCAGGAGGCGCTGAACCGCTCCGTCCGCGACGTCGATCCCTTCGTCCACTTGCTCGGCCGCTGGATCGTACGCCGGCTGGCGCCCGATTGCTCGCGCGTCGAGCTGTCCTCCATGCCCAAGGAGCGCGACGAATCCCGGCTGCTCCGCGCCATGGGCTTCGAAACCGCCAACGTACATTTGGGAACCCCGCGCGCCGCCAAACTGATTCTGCGCGATCTGGCCAAACGGCCCGCCTATTGGCTGCATGATGCCGCCACCGCCATGGTCAAGGCCACCACAGCCGACTGGCGCGAGTGGCGCGCCTCAAGACGCTAAATCTGCGTCTGCACACCAATTTCGTCACGTCCACCAGCCAGGGCGCCGCCCGGCCGAGCCTAAAGCGCGGCGGGCGATGCCACCACCATGGTTTTGCTGACGATCCCAATTTATTTTCGGCAGCATCGGTAGTTTCTGCGAAGGCCGCCGCCAGGAAGACCAATAAGGCCGGAAGCTTTAATACACAAACGGAATCAGCTTGCGTGTCCGGCTCGCGTATTCATCGAACGCAGCTCCGTAGTTGTCGCGAAGATGAGCATCCAACACCGGTATATTTACGAACACGAAACCAGCCAGCATCAACACCGGAATCACGGCCGTCAGCCAGGCTCCTGAAATCAAGCAGAGTCCGGAGAACGAGAGTAAATCGCCTAGATAATTGGGGTGCCGGGAGTAGCGGAACAGTCCCTGCGTATAAAGCCGGCCGCGATTCTCCGCGCGTTGCTTCCAGACATTCCGCGCATGCTCCGCATAGGAGTTCATCCAGGATCCCACCGCGAACAGGATAATCCCGGCGGCGCCCGTTACGCCCAGCATGCTGGAGTTTTGCCCGCCCGCGGCTGCCAGCAGCACATAAATACAGAGGATCCAGGGAGCGATAGTGAATACCTCGCTCCAACTCACGCCCCTTTTTAGGAAAACGAACTCGGTAAACAGAATCCGAACGTAGTAGATCGACAGGGCGGCAGCCAGGCAGGCCCGGCGTATCGCATCGCCTGGTCTCCAAATCCACCCGAACCACCAGCCGGCGGTTTCGATTCCGCCGCCAAACAGCAGCCACCAGGCCAGTGCTACCCACACGGCCCCGAATCCCGCCAGCGTGAACCGCTGGGCGATGGAAGGATCGCGCAGTTCATACATGCTGCGCTGAAGTTCACGCGTGTTCACAAGCGTTCTCCATCCGCAATCGTACTCCTGACCGCCATCACGCGCCGCCCCATCCGAAAAGTCTGATTGAAAAAGCCTACTATGGAAATTGGCGTCCAGAATTTTCCTGCTCTTCCTCCTGGCGTTCCTTCTCCGCGGCCAGCAGTCCGGCTCGGTTCTCATCGTTGTCAACCAAGCCTCCGCGCTGTCACGCCAGATCGGCGAATATTACGCCGAACGGCGCCACATTCCTGCTTCCAATATTTGCCGGATCAACGCCACTACGAACGAAGAGGTCTTGCGCTCCAAATACGACGATCAGGTCGCTCGCCCCATCCAAAATTATTTGCGCGGCCACCAGCTCACCGAGAAAATTCTGTACATTGTCACAACGGATGGAGTCCCGTTGAAGATCCGCGGCAACCTGGGCATTGCCGCCGAAGCCGCTTCCGTGGATTCCGAACTCACGCTGATCTACTCCGATCTGCACGGCCGCCCCCACCCGGTGCCCTCCGGCGTCGCGAATCCTTTTTTCGGAAAAACCAACGCGGTGTTCCGCCATCCCGACTTCCCCATCTATCTCGTCACGCGCCTGGCCGGATTTGATTTTGACGACGTGAAAGGTATGATCGACCGCGGGTTCGAAGCCCGTAATCGCGGAAAATTTGTCATCGACCTGAAAGGCAGCGATAACACCCAGGGCAATGCCTGGCTGCTCCAGGCCGCTAGCCAGCTCCCGCGCAACCGCCTGGTGCTGGATGTTTCGCGCACCGTACTTTATCACCAATCCGACGTCATCGCCTACGCCTCCTGGGGCTCCAACGATCCGGACCGCAAGGAACGCCATCTCGGTTTCCACTGGCTGCCCGGCGCCATCGCGACGGAATATGTATCCACTAACGGCCGCACCTTCGCGCGCCCTCCTGAAAGCTGGAACATGGGCGCGTGGGGCGATCCCAAATCCACCTTTGGCGGAACGCCACAAAGCCTGACCGCCGATTTTATTCACGACGGCGCCACCGGCGCTTCCGGCCACGTCTACGAACCGTATCTGCAATTCACGCCGCGTCCCAACATCTTGCTGCCGGCCTATTATCACGGCCGCAATCTGGCCGAAAGCTACTACCTTGCGATTCCGGCTCTCAGTTGGATGAACATTGTGGTGGGCGATCCGCTGTGCAGCCTCGGGAAGCCGTGAGCGAAACTAGAAACAGCCGTGAGCGAAACTAAAAAGAGATGATTCAACTTTCCGGCGCCGGCAAGCGCTTCGGCCCCAAGCTCCTATTTGAAGAACTCAACTGGATGATCACGGCCCAGGACCGTGCCGGCTTGGTGGGCGCCAACGGCAGCGGCAAAACCACACTGCTGAAAGTGCTCGCCGGGATGGAGTCGCTCGACTACGGCAAGCTCAGCGTCACGCGCGGCGTCAGCTCCGGCTACCTCCCGCAGGACGGCCTCTCGCTCTCCGGCCGCAGCGTGTTCGTCGAATGCATGTCGGTTTTCGCCTCCCTGCAGCAGATGGAAGTGGAGATGGGAGAGCTCACGCACAAGATGGGCGAGCTGGATCCGGCTGGCCCGAAGTATGCGCAAGTGGCCGATCGCTTCCATCAACTGGATAGCGAATTTCGCAATCGCGACGGCTACGCCATTGAAGCGCAGGTGGGCACCGTGCTTTCCGGGCTCGGTTTTCCGCACGAGGAGTGGAACAAACGCACCGAGGAATTTTCCGGCGGCTGGCAGATGCGCATCGCGCTCGCCAAGCTGCTGCTTGAAAAACCCAACCTGCTGCTGCTCGACGAGCCCACCAATCACCTGGATCTGGAAGCCCGCAACTGGCTGGAGCAATATCTTTCCAACTATCCGTTCGCCTTCGTGCTGATTTCGCACGACCGCTATTTCCTGGACGTCACCGTCAACAAAATCGTCGAGATCTGGAATCGCGGCGTGCATTTCTATTCGGGCAACTACGAAAAGTTTCTGAAGCAGAAACAGGAGCGCATGGATCAGCTCGAAGCCGCTTATCGCAACCAGCGTGAGCGCATCGAGCAACTGGAAGCCTTCATTAGTCGCTTCCGTTATCAGGCCACCAAGGCCAAACAGGTGCAGAGCCGCATCAAGGAACTGGAAAAGATCGAGCGCATCGAGCTGCCCAACGAAGAGAAGAGCCATCCACTTTTCTTTTCCGCAGCCCAAGCCGAGCGGCCGCATCGTCGCCGAGTTTCACAGCGTCTCGAAAAGTTATGGCGACAAGTTCGTTTTCGGCGGCGTCGATTTCATCATCGAACGGGGCGACCGGATTGCGCTGGTCGGCGTCAACGGGGCAGGGAAGTCGACCCTGATCAAGTTGCTGGCCGGCAGCGAGCCGCTATCGAGCGGCGAATACCGCCTCGGCCACAACGTGGGCGTGGATTATTTCGCGCAGGATCAATACAAGGAGCTGGATCCCAACGCGCGCATGCTCGACGATCTGCAAGGCGAGGCTCCGCGCTCCACCAATACCGAACTGCGCAGCCTGCTGGGCTGTTTTCTCTTTTCCGAAGACGATGTGTTCAAGCGCATCGGCGTGCTTTCGGGCGGCGAGCGCAACCGCTACGCGCTGGCCCGCATGCTGCTCCAGCCCTCCAATTTCCTGCTGCTCGACGAGCCCACCAATCACCTCGACATGCGCGCTAAGGACGTCTTGCTTGAGTCCCTCGAAAAATACACGGGAACCGTGGTCTTCGTTTCGCACGACCGCTATTTCATCGACAAACTAGCCACGCGCATCTTCGAAGTGGGAAACGGTGAAGTCAACGTCTTCCCCGGCAACTACGAAGATTACATCTGGCGCAAGGAAGGCAAACAGATCGACCTGACGTTATCCACGAACGGTCATGCGGCCGCCCATCCCCAACCCCCAATCCCCAATCCCGAGCCGGCCGCCAAGCGCGTGAATCCTATGAAGCTGAAACAGCGGCAGAATCGAGCGAAAGAGTTGGAATCGCAAATCGCCGCCCTGGAAGCTGAAATCGCCAGCGACGAAGAGAGCCTGGCAAATTTCGTCAGCGCCGAGGAAACCATGCGCCTGGCCGCGCAACTCGAAAAGCGCCGCGCGGAGCTGAACACGCTGCTGGAAGAATGGGAAACGGTGTCCCAGGAAGTATGACCGGCGGCGTATGACGCGACTTTCAGGAACAACTCGCGCACCTGCGCCGCCGCATCGCGAAGATCGATCGCAAATATACACGCCCAGCGGCGGAAGCTCCGACGCCCAAACCCCAACCTTCCATCCCAACCCCAGAGGACTGGCTCCAGGGCAAGGAAGTTGAAACCGCGCACGGCGTCCACTACGAAACCGAGCGGCTCTACGAGCGCCAGCGCCGCCACGGCAGAATCGGCATCGTGGATCTGGAGGATCTCTCGCACGATCTGCTCGATCCGATTTCGAACGGCCAGATCCGCGGAGTAGCGCCCGAGAAATGGTGCTTCCTCGATACCGAAACCACCGGGCTCGCCGGCGGCTCGGGCACCTACGCGTTTCTGGTCGGCGTCGGCCGCATCACGCCGCAAGGCTTTCGCGTGCGCCAGTTCTTCATGCGCGATTTTGGCGAGGAGGCCAGCCAGTTGAGCGCGCTGGCCGAGCACTTGAAGCAATTCGAAGTGATGATCACCTACAACGGACGCACCTACGATCAGCCGTTGCTCGAAACGCGCTTCCGCATGGTCCGCCAGCGGCCGCCCTTCGCCTCGCTGGAACATCTGGATCTGCTGTTCGGCGCGCGCCGGCTGTGGAACCTGCGCTTCGATAGCTGCCGCCTGGTGGAACTCGAGAATCAAATCCTGGGTGTCGAGCGGCAGGGCGATCTTCCCGGCGAACTGATTCCGTACGTCTACTTCGAATACGTGCGGACGCACGAAATCTTCCGCTTGCTGCCGGTGTTTCATCACAACGCCATCGACATCCTGACGCTGGCCTGCCTCACCGCCATCGTGCCGCGCGCCTTTCACCCTGACCACGCCGAGTTTTCGCATGGCGCCGAAATGGTGGGCCTGGCGCGCTGGTGGCGGCAAGCCGAACAGCATGAAAACGCGCTCGCGCTTTTTCGCCAGGCCATCGGCAAGAATCTTTCAGACGAGTTGCTGTTTCGCACCCTGTGGGATATCGCAGCGCTCGAAAAGAAGCTAGGCCGCGAACGCGCCGCCCTTCCCGTGCTTACTGATCTTGCCGCGTCGCGCAATCCCTGGCGCACCGCCGCCCTGGTGGAACTCGCCAAATATTACGAGCGCCGCGAGCGCAACTACCCACTGGCATTGGAAATGACGCGCAGCGCGCTGGAACTGGAACCGTCCGAGGCGCTGGAGCGCCGGGCGGCTCGTCTCAAAAAACGCGTGGACGTTCCGAAAACATCGAGGCTGATATGAAAACATTTCTGCTGTTGCTGGTCGCTCTGAGTTTCGTGCTGAGTTCGACCAGTTGCGCCAAGTCGCCCAAGCTGGACGTCACCTTAAGTCTCGAGAAGCAAAACGCCAATCTCATCTTCGTCAAGGTAAAGGTGATCAACACCGAAGACCGCGCTACCGTTCCCGTCGCCCTCGAAGTCACTGGCCAGTCGGAAACCAACGGCCAGTGGGATAAATCCAGCACGCTCCTGCATCCGGCCGCGTTCGTGCTCAACAGGAAAGAACAGCGCGAGATCACCAAGCTATGGAGAGTTCCAGCCGACGCCGCGCGAGCCACCCTGACCGTCAAAGAACAGGAACGTGGATTCTTGTTAAAAACAGAACACGCGGAAAAAGTCTTTGCCCCTCAGGCCAGTACCGCGCCAACTACAGCAAAGCCTTGAGCTCGCTCCAGGCCAGCCCCTGCGATTCCGCCACGCCCGGATGCGTGATGTGTCCGGCGTATGTGTTCACGCCCACGCGAATCGCGGCGTTATCCCGGCAGGCCTGCTCCAGTCCCTTGGCGCACAACTCAGCTAGATAAGGAAAAGTCGCATTGGTGAGCGCGTACGTGGATGTATGCGGCACCGCAGCCGGCATGTTCGATACGCAGTAATGCAGCACGTCGTCGACAAAATAAATCGGATCGGTATGCGTGGTGGCGTGCGAAGTCTCAAAGCATCCGCCTTGATCGATGGCCACATCCACCATCACGGCCCCCGCCTTCATCGTTTTCAACATCTCGCGCCGCACCAGCTTGGGCGCCGACGCGCCGGGAATCAGCACCGCGCCCACCACCAGGTCGGCGTTGCGCACCGCGTCGCGCACCGTGAAGCTGTTCGATGCCAGCGTCACCACCTGGCTGTTATAAATGTCGTCGAGCGCGCGCAGCCGCTCCAGATTGCGATCGATGATGGTGACGTGCGCGCCCAGCCCCACCGCCATCTTGGCTGAATTGTGTCCCACCACGCCGCCGCCCAGGATCACAACATTGGCCGGCGCCACGCCGGGCACGCCGCCCAGCAAAATCCCCCGGCCTCCGTTGGGACGTTCCAGATACACCGCGCCCACCTGCACCGCCATGCGTCCTGCCACTTCGCTCATGGGTGTGAGCAGCGGCAGCGAACCGTCCGCCTCGCGAATGGTTTCGTATCCAACCGAATTCACTTGCGTGTCCACCAGCTTGCGGGTGAGTTCAGGCATCGGAGCCAGATGCAGGTAAGTGAATAGGATCAGGCCGCGCCGGAAATGCGCGTACTCGGACGGCTGCGGCTCCTTCACCTTGATCACCAGATCGGCCTTGCCCCAAACGTCGGCTGCCAGCGGCCATATCTCCGCGCCAGCTTCCACGTATTCGCTATCCGGAATCGAGCTGCCGGTGCCAGCCTGGGCCTCCACCAGCACCCGATGGCCGGCCTCCCGCAACGCAGTTACACCGCTCGGAACCAGCCCGACGCGCGTTTCGTGATCCTTAATTTCTTTCGGGACTCCGACGATCATTGCGCCGGGTTCGGTGAGGATGGAGCGGGCGTGCCGGCCTGCGGCGCGGACGGAAGCGCAGGAGCAGCATCCGATTTCGCGGTCAGGCGTTTGGGACCAAGCCCCAGGGCAATCAACGAAAGCGAACTGATCTTGCCGTCCGGCATCAGATTTTGGTCCGCTTGAAAGCGCTTGAGGGCGTCAATCGAATCCGACCCCCATGCGCCATTAGGCTCGCCCTGGAAATAACCCTTGCTCGCGAGCGCTTGCTGGATTTCCTTGTAACGATCCGGCGTGGGAGCCTGTTGGTAATACCGCGTGACGCGTCTCGTGACCGTACCCTTGCGGCGCGTGCTGCTGGACTTTTTGCTCCTGGCTGAAGTTGTTTTCGCCGAACTTGTTTTCGTTGCGGCCTTCGCCACCTTGTGCAGGGAACTGGCAGAGACGGACTTCGCCGCGTGGCGCCGCTTATGCGTTTTGGCTGGCGTGGCCCCTAGCGATGACGCAATGCCGAGCACCGCCACGGCCGTAAGAATTTTCTTGTACACCCGCCTCCATTGTAGAACGATGTCGCCAACGCCGTACCCCCTCGTCAAGGCAAAGCCTCAATCACCCGATCGATCTCCTCCGGGCTAATGTAAAAGTGCGGCGACAACCGTACCCAGCCCTGTCGAGGCGCCGCGACAATCCCCTTCTGCTTTAAATCGGCCACTACCTTGCGGCTGTCCAGCCCCGGCTTCTGAATCGCAACGATCCCGGCGCCATTCTCGGGCGTCCGGTCGCCAAGCAGCTGGTACCCTTTATCTATTGCGCCACTAACCAGCCGATCCGCCAGCCCCTGAACAGCCGGCGCGACGCGCTGGACCCCGGCCTCCAGCAAAAGTTCAATTGAGGCTCGTAATC
The DNA here is from genome assembly GCA_963713415.1 of Bryobacterales bacterium. Taxonomy (GTDB): domain Bacteria; phylum Acidobacteriota; class Terriglobia; order Bryobacterales; family Bryobacteraceae; genus Palsa-89. The sequence continues at coordinate 230,240 of CAVQLV010000009.1, forward strand.
CATAGCAGCCAATGGTGTTCAGGGTCCCGCATTCGTAGCGCCCGGCATCCTGCCGCAGCGCCATATCCCGCGAGGAGTAATCGTTGTGTCCAGCCACCGTGGTCCAGCCGAATTCCTCCGGGAAGATGGAATCCTGCCGCGACTTTCGAACGTACAGAATCCCGCACCCCTCCGGACCAAGCAGCCATTTGTGCCCGTCTGCCGCCAGTGCATCGATGTGAGCGGCTTCTACGTCCAGCGGAAACGCGCCCAGCCCCTGGATCGCATCTACGAAAAAGAAACAGTTGTGCCGCCGGCAAATCTCGCCAATCGCGTTCAAATTGGCTCGAAAGCCGCTGAGATATTGCACGAAACTGATCGACAAAAGCTTGGCGCCGGTGCACGCAATCTCGATCTCCTCCAGCGGAACGTCGACAGAAAGCCAATCGACCGTACACCTGTGAGCCTCCAGGCGTAGCCAGGGGTAGTAGTTTGCGGGAAACTCCTCGCGAAAGGCCACGATCCGATCACCCGGGCGCCAGTCTAGCCCTCGGGCAATGGTCGATATGCCCTCAGACGTATTCTTGATCAACGCAATCTCGCTGCGCTGGGCGCCAATCAGACGCGCAGCCGCAACTCTCAGGCCCTCATAAGCATCCAACCAGCGATCGTAATGGAGCGAGCCGAATTGGAGAGCTTCCTCGGCCCACCCCTGCATAGCTTTGGCCGTCCTGCGGGGCAAAGGTGTCACTGCGGCATGGTTCAGGTAAATCAGGTTTTGGGTGACCGGAAACTCGTCCCGGTACTGCTTCCAGAGTGGTTCGGTTGTGACCGTTATGGAACTGGTCTTTTGCTCGAAATCCTTCTCGAAACCCATAAAGACCACTATACGTATAAAGCATGAGGGTTTATACTCGACTGTAGGAGTTTTTGGATGAAACGCCTGTTGTCCGCTAGCCTGAGTTTCTCGCTCGCTCTGGCGTTAACCATGCCCGGCAGGGTTTTCGCGGAGGATCCCGAGAAAGACCCCGATCAAATAGGAAACCGGAATGTTGGCAAGGGTGTCAACTTCTACTCGCTCGAGAAAGAGATTGCGCTGGGCAAGCAGCTCGCCTCTGAAGTGGAGCGCCAGGCGAAAATCATTAACGACCCGGTGATTGCCGAGTACGTCAATCGCGTGGGCCAGAATCTGGTGCGAAATTCCGACGCCAAGGTTCCGTTCACCATCAAAGTGATCGACAGCGAGGATGTGAACGCGTTTGCCCTCCCTGGTGGATTCTTCTTTGTGAACTCCGGTCTGATTATGAAAGCCGACACTGAGGCCGAGCTGGCCGGTGTCATGGCTCACGAAATCGGGCACGTCGCGGCGCGGCATGGAACCAAGCAGGCTACGCGCGGCGAGATTGCGCAGTTGGGCATGATCCCGCTCATCTTCATGGGCGGCTGGACCGGGTATGGGATCTATCAGGCGGCCAGCGTGCTGGTGCCCATCGGGTTCTTGAGATTCTCGCAGCACATGGAGTCCGAGGCGGATCTGCTGGGCCTGGAGTACATGTACAAAGCCGGGTATGACCCCACGGCTTTCGTGGACTTCTTCGAGAAAATTGAAACCCTGGAGAAGCGCAAACCGGGAACCGTGTCCAAGTTTTTCTCCACCCATCCGCCCACCGACGAACGCATCCGCGCGGCTCAGAAGAACATACAGGAATATCTCAAGGCCAAGCCCGAATACGTGGTCACCACCTCCGAGTTTAACGATGTGAAAGCGCGCTTGATCGCCATGCACAACAAACGCAAGGTGGATAACCCCGCCGACGCCAACCGTCCAACTCTGCGGCGCGCGGCCGGATCGGGTCCCGGCACGGTGGACAGCAATGGCAACCCCACCACTACCAATTCTGATGATGACGACCGTCCAACTTTAAAGCGCCGGCCAGCGTCTGAATAACAGATACCTTCTCCTAATCCTTAAGAGCCCCTCGGGACGCAAAGTTCCGCGGGGCTTTACTTTTGGGCCGCACATAAACCACAGGTTTGTCGCCCATGCAATCAGGACAATCACGAAGTGACTCCGCCTGCCAAGGATGGCGGTTTCTGGACGGTCGATTCCAAGCCAGGAACCGGATTCTGCCACGATGTCGCGTTTATCAGCGTGTGCCGCTTGGTTGTCGCGCGTAAGCTTCGGTCGTCACCGATACGAAATAGGCCGAGAACTGGGGCCTAGGAACCCCATCCGAAGAACTGGACGGTCACTCCAACTGTGTCAATGAACCCGTGGGCCAGAATGCACGCCCACAGGTTGCGTCCTGACAAGAAGTAAGTGGCACCCAGCACCAGTCCGGCCATGCCCGAATCAACGATTCCCGAGGGACCTTTATAGTAGTGACCGTATCCGAACAGCACGGAGACCACCAGGACGCCAACCCAGTAGGCGGCATTTGACCGGCCGCCCACGTCTGCCGCGCGCGTGAGCAAGTAACCGCGATAGCCGATCTCTTCCCCGAAAGCTGCGAAGGTCCACACCAGCAGGAGCCAGCGAAGCGCCACCATCGGATGCCCCGTAATTTCTTCTGAACCACTCGGTCCTACTGCCGGGGGCCAGAAGTGCGCGGTAAGGGGATCAATCACAAACTGACCGAGCAGGATTCTGACGGCGGCCGCTCCCAGCGCGAGCAAAAACGGTTCGCCGCCACGAGCCGGGCCACCGCAGGCCCATGGCGCCCAGTCCGCCATCGCGGAGCCGCACCGAAATCAGACCCAGCACAAACAGAATGGGCACTTCGTTGGGAACAACGTGATAGACGTTATGGCCGATTACGATGGCGCTTCCCAGCGCGAGTTCGCCCAGGTAGAACCATCGCTGCGCGAAAGATTGGTCCTTGGACATGATTAGTGTCGCGGCAACGGACGCGATATTCGATAGCGGCTCGCGCACCAAAGCGCCAAGCGCGTGGTCAAAATCACCAGCCAGCAACCCACCGCAAATCCCACCGGGATGATCCACCAACCCAGAACGTCTCTGCCTCCCACCGGAGGGCTTCCAAATCCGAGGCGAATCGAAATCTCAACGTCGTTTGCGGCACCGGGAAAGACCCACAATCCCGCGCTCTCCGGATGAAACGGTTTCAACGCAGCGACGAGAATGAAAACGAAGCCGAGGAAATATCCCAGGATCGAGCCTACCAGGACAAGAAAACCGGCCAGTCTCAAGCTCGCCCAGCGGAATAAACTCTCCAGTATCCGCAGCGGCGACCGGCTGACCTCCGCACGCGCCAGCAAGCGGTCGGTCATGTATTGGCTGGCCAGCTCCTCCGGACGGCCCAGCGCCGCCAGCGCCTCCTCAACTCCGGCAGCCGTCGCCTGTCCGCTCGCCCCCGCCCGGTCCGTGATGTGGCTGCGCAGTTCTTCCACGATTTCGCGCGCGTCGTCATCGTTCATGCCGCGCAACCGCAGGCGCAGCTTGCCCAAGTAAGCCTCCATCCTCTGCTGCGCTTCGCCTGACATCGTCATTTACTTCCCCTTCGCAAGTGGCGCGATCAACCTGCTCATGCTCGATGAAAACCGCGTCCAAATGGCAGCCATCTCACGGCCCCGCTGTTTCCCGGCCGGCGTGAGCGCGTAGTATTTCCGGGGATGTCCGGAATCCGATTCGACCCATTCGCTTCGCACCAGCCCTAGCGCCTTTAAGCGGCTCAGGAGAGGATACACGGTTCCCTCCGACACGATCAGGTCGGAATCACCCTCCAAGCGCCGTAGAATCTCAAGCCCGTAGAGCTTTCCATCCCACAACGCAGCCAGGATGGCCAATTCGAGACATCCTTTGCGGAGTTGGACTTCCCACTTGTCGCCCTTGTCTGGGTCTGCCGCGCCGCGCTCCTTCATTCGTCTACATATATTGTATTACCAGGTATCATGCTGTCAAGACCAAAAAGCGCGCCGTCCCGGCAAACCGGCGCTCTCTCCGTTTCGTTTCTCCTGGCGAAAAAATCTCTCCTCCCACTTGCGTTAATATGCAATTTCAATGGAGTGTGTCCTAGAGCTTCGCGACGTTTCGAAGCACTATCCCTCGCACCACGCCGTCAATGGTGTTTCGCTGAACCTCGCGCGCGGCGAGTTCTTCTCACTCCTTGGTCCGTCCGGATGCGGCAAGACCACCACGCTGCGCCTGGTCGCCGGATTTGAAGAGCCGACTGCGGGCGAAATTCGTCTCAACGGCGCCAGCATCCAGCACCTCAAACCCTACCAGCGCAACGTCAGCACGGTTTTTCAAAACTACGCGCTCTTTCCGCATCTCAACGTGCGCGATAACATCGAATTCGGCCTGCGCCGCCGCGCGGGCGATCGCATCGCCGGCCGTGTTCGCGACGTTCTCGATCTGGTTCAATTGACGGGCAAAGAATCGCGCCGCCCCGCTCAGCTTTCCGGCGGCGAACGGCAGCGCGTCGCGCTGGCCCGGTCGCTGGTCCTTGAACCCGACGTTCTGCTGCTCGACGAACCGCTCTCCGCGCTCGACCCCAACCTGCGCAAACAGGTCCGCGCAGAACTCAAAGCCATCCAGCGCCGGGTCGGCATCACGTTTCTCTTCGTCACGCACGATCAGGAAGAAGCGCTCTCGCTTTCCGATCGCCTGGGCGTCATGAACCAAGGACGCCTGGAACAGATCGGCACGCCCCAAGAAATTTATCTGCATCCCAGCACGCGATTCGTCGCGTCGTTCCTGGGCGCCGTCAACTGGATCGGCGACGTCGGCGTGCGCCCCGAAGCCATGCGCATCGCGCGCGAACCATCGCGCAATGGCTACCGCTCGCACCCGGCCACCATCGTCCATTCCACGTTTCTCGGCAACTGCGTCCACGTCGATACCCGAATGTCCGATGGCGAACCCGCCGTCGTTGAGATTTCGCGCTTGGGTGAAAGCTTCACGCCCGGCGAGCGAGTCCATCTCTGGTGGGAACCGGCCGACGAGTTGCGCTTCGAATGAATCGCCTGCGCGCCTGGTTCCTCGCTCCCACCTGGACCGTCATCATCACGCTGTTTCTTGCGCCGCTCGCCATCATTCTCAGCTACAGCCTCCTGACGCGCGGCGTCTATGGCGGCATCACCTCGCCCTGGACGGCGGAAAGCTACCAGCGCCTCATCGATCCCATCTATCTCTCCATCCTGTGGCGCTCCTTCTGGATCGCGGGCGCATCCACGCTACTCTGTTTGCTGCTCGGTTTCCCACTGGCACTCTTTATCTCGCGCGCGGATCGGCACAAAAACTTCTATCTCGGATTGGTGATGCTTCCTTTTTGGACCAGCTTCCTGGTTCGAACCTACGCCTGGATGTTTCTGCTGCGCGACACCGGCCTGGTGAATACGTTCCTCCAGAAGCTCGGCCTTATCCATTCGCCGCTGCCACTGCTCTATAACGATGGCGCTGTGATCCTCGGCCTGGTTTACGGATACCTGCCATTCACCGTGCTGCCGCTTTACGCAACGCTCGAACGCCTGGACCGCACGCTGCTGGAAGCCGCGGCCGACCTCGGCGCCAAGCCCTGGGCCACGCTCACGCGCGTCACCATTCCGCTTTCCGCTCCCGGCATTCGCGCCGGCGCGATCCTCGTTTTCATCCCGTGCCTGGGCGCGTACCTTACGCCCGACTTGCTGGGCGGCGGAAAGTCCGTCATGATTGGCAACCTGATCCAGAATCAATTCACCACCGCGCGCGACTGGCCGTTTGGCTCCGCCGTCTCGCTGGTGTTGATGGCCATCGTGATGGTTTTGCTGTTCGCCATCGCGCGCGGCGAGGGTGAGGACTTGTTGTGAAGCGCGCCCCTGCCCTCGCTATTTACGCCGTCGGCGCGTTCCTGTTTCTGCACCTGCCGCTGCTGATCCTCTCCATCTTCAGCTTCAATTCCTCTCGCTTTACCATCTGGGAAGGGTTTTCGCTGCGCTGGTATTCCGCCGCGTTGCACGATTCGCAGTTGACCGAGTCCGCGTTGAACAGCCTGATCATCGCCGTCGTCGCCACGATCGTCTCCACCGTTCTCGGGACGCTCTGCGCCTACGGGCTGTGGAAGCGCACCTCGCGGCCGCTGGCAGGGTCGTTGTACCTTTCGTTGGTCACGCCCGAAATTGTCACCGGCATCTCGCTGCTGGCCTTCTATCAGTGGATTTTCCGGTTCCTCCGCGTCCAGCTCGGCATGCACACAGTGATTCTGGCGCACGTTTCGTTTTGCATCGCGTATGTGGTCATTGTCGTCATGGCGCGACTTCGCACTGTCGACGCCACGCTCGAAGAAGCCGCGCTCGATCTCGGCGCCAACGAGTGGCAGGCATTTCGCTATGTCACGCTTCCCGCGATCTTGCCCGGTGTCATCGCCGCGGCGCTGCTGGCCTTCACGGTTTCCTTCGACGACTATGTGATCACCAGCCTGGTGGCTGGTGTCGATTCCGAAACGCTGCCCATGGTGATTTACGCTATCGCGCGCCGCGGCGTGAACCCCATGGTCAACGCGCTCTCGGCCTTGATCGTCGTCGGATTCGGAACGCTGGTGCTGATCTCAGAAAGGCTGCGCACCACGTGAACCGGCGCTATTTCGTGTTCGGCACATTGGGCGCGGCTAGTCTTACCACCTGTGCGCGCGATCGCCGCCCACGGCTGAACATCTTCAACTGGTCGGCCTATATTGCTCCCGACACCGTCCCCAAATTCGAATCCGAATTCGGCGTGCGCGTGCGCTACGGCACCTACGAAAGCAATGAAGAGATGCTGGCGCGCGTCATGGGCGGAAATTCCGGCTGGGACATCGCTTTTCCGACGGACTATATCGTGAAGCCGCTGCTTGCGAACGGACTGCTTGCGCCCATTCATCGCGAATTGCTGCCCAATCTTTCCGAGCTCGAACCCCGCTTCCAGCGTCCCGATTGGGATCCCAATCTCAATTGGTCCGTTCCCTACATGGTCACCGCCGCGGGCATCGCGTATAACCGCAAGCTGGACCCGCCGCCCAAAGCATGGGCTGATATGTGGGACCCGCGCCTCCGCGGCCGCCTGACCATGCTGGACGATCCTTTCGATACCATCGGCGCCTGTCTTAAAAAGCTCGGCTATTCAGTGAACGCTACCGACCCCGCGCAACTCGAGCGCGCCCGCAACGAAGCCATCCGCCAAAAGCCGCTGCTGCGCGCCTATCTCAATGCCGAAGCGCGCGACCAGCTAGTGAGCGGCGACATCCTGGCCGCGCATATGTGGAACACCACCGCGCAACAGGCCATGGACTCGTCGCCGAATGTCGGCTTTGTTTATCCAATCGAAGGTTATGCCGTTTATCCCGACGCATCCGTAATCCTGTACGAGAGCAAGCGCCCGGAGCTGGCGCACAAGTTCATCAACTTTCTGCTGCGCCCCGACATCGCGGCCGCCAACGCGCTCACCGCCCGCACCACCACCACCAACGCCGGCGCGCGCAAAATCCTGCCGCCCGATTTTCGCGATAATCCGACGCTTTATCCGGCTCCCGATGTGGTGGCACGCGGAGAATGGGCCATCACGCTGGATCCGGCCACGCAGCGCCTGCGCGATCGGCTGTGGACCGAGATCAAGGCCGCATAGCTTTGGCGGGCCTTTTCAACAGGTTCCTTGAATGTAATCATCGCTCCTGGCCGGTTTCTGCGAAGATACGCAATATGGCTACTCAACCACTCAACCTTCTGTCTGGAGAAGAGATTGAGTCACTCGCATTGGTGGAAAACAGCGACAATAAAGCTCTTTATCGCGCTTCTACCTACAATCTGTCAGTCGGGGATATTATTCCGGCGGGACCTGAAATGGGCGGATCCGAGTACATCCTTCCACCGGGTGGCACGGTCCAAGTCGTGTCGAAGGAGTCGTTGAAATTGCCTGACAACGTCACTGGACACGCCTTGTTGAAGAACGAGCTCTGCAGGAAAGGTGTCCTCGCGATAAACATCGGCGTCGTCGATCCAGGTTTCCACGGCCCGATTTCCAGCATTCTAATCAATTTTGGCCGGAGGGACTTCGTGGTGAGGCAAGGAGCTGAATTCATGCGCATTAGCTTCCACCTTTGCAATCCGTCGCCGAAGGCGAAAGAATCGCAAAAATATGCCCGGCAGCAGTACATTTCAAATGTCAAGGACGGAGTGGCTGCATACATCGCACCGACCTTTCTAAATGTAGAGGCGACGGCAGAGAAAGCTGCTGAAACTGCTTTTGCGTCATTTAAGAATGCCCTGGTTGTCTGGGCCACTGTGGCGGCTGTCTTGCTCGCGTTACTGGCGATTTTCGCCCCGTTGGGCGCCTCAATCGTGGACAAGTGGGTTGTAGGACGCGATCAGAGCGAACTTCAGATGGAGCAGACCATCGAGAAGAAACTTGAAGAGCGTTACGAAGACCGCCTCAAGGCGCTTTCCGATCAGGTTGAGGAACTAAAGCGAACTCCAGTGGTAACATTGGGGCACGGAAATGCATCTGCGCGAAAGTCACAAGGCCATTGAGCCCGATGACCATCGGGTGTTCATGGCAAAAGCTAATGAGGCTGCACGCAATTCAAACTGCGTTCGCCGGGCGGTTGGTGCGTTAATCGTGCGGCAGCGAGAGGTTATTTCGATCGGATGGAACGGGGTGCTGGGGGACCACGCGGACTGCCGCGAGGCGGGATGCCCTCGATGCATCAATGGTGGAGATACCGGAAGCGGTTACGAAACGTGCATATGCATTCACGCTGAGCAACATGCAATCGCTAACGCAGCAAGGCGTGGCGTGAGCACAAGAGACTCCACACTATACGTGAACCTGCGTCCCTGCCTTCAGTGCTTAGCGATCGCCAAGGCTTCAGGCGTTCGCAAGGTTTTCTACAGTGAGGATTGGACATATTCAGGGGAAATCGAAAGAGTCTACCGAGCATTGTCCAGCCAGTTCGATTCCTTCAGTCGCGTTGTTGAACTACAAGGATCAGAACTAGCGGGCAGTTTGGGATGATCGCCCTCATTCACTGACCAACGATGTTGTCGCGTTGCTATCACGCTGGATCCGGCCACGCAGCGCCTGCGCGATCGCTTGTGGACGGAGATCAAAGCCGCATAGCCCCAAAGACTTCTGAAGCGTGATTCACTCAGTGATCCATATGTACACGGGATTGGAAATCACCGTCGTGCCATCGGGCAGCGTTACCCAAACCATAAGCGGACCGGAATATTCCAGGATGAAATCCGGAATCTGGACGTTGATTTGGCTCAAACGGGCGATCTCCAAAGGAGCCGGCCCGGCGTATTGAACGGTTGTGAAATATGGCTCCGGGCTATTCTGGTCCGGATTCGGAACCTGCACTTGCACCTTTAGGTCTTGGGTTGGAAGCGGAAGCTGGACAATGCTGCCGTCCGCGGGGACGGGCGTGACGTCCCCCAGGCCGGTGGCAAACAGCGTAATGATCGACCCCGCATGCAGGGGATTCTGCTGCGAGTTCAAAGTTCCATCCTGATTCAAGGCCGCGGCATAGTAGGGCGTGGCCGGGTTCAGGAAGACTCCCGGAGCGGCTGCGGACACGCCCGCCGCAATGCAGTTCGTGAGCGTGCCCTCGTATCGGACACAAACCTGAGTGGTGGCGTTCGGCGCCAGGCCGAACGGAGTGACAGCGTTAATTTGCGAACTGCTGACATAAAGCAACGGCGCGGGCACGCCATCGAACGTAACTTGTGTGTTCGAGATGGAAGCAGGGAACAGGCCGTTCGATCCGAGCTGAGCAACGCCGGGGATGATCGGCCCGATGCCGTCTCCGAACAGAATGATAATCTCTCCCGGCGCCAGCGGAGCGCCGCTCAGAGTGGCCGAATTGCCGAGGCAGGCCAGGTTCACCGGCGTGGCCGTGCTTTGAGGCGCGAGAGTCAGCAGATCAAGTTCGTTTGCGCCCTGCGACAGATCCGTGATGCTCCAGACCAGTTCGAACGCGGTAGCGGGGCTGACGGAGAGGAGGGGGAATTCCGGGGGGCCAGTGCCCTGCAGCCAGGTGGATTGAAGGAGATCTCCCGATCCATCTATGCGGATGAGGAATCCGTTCGGATCTCCGCCGGTAACGGTAAACTGGCATGCCTGGACGGCCTGATAGGCCGGGAAAGTGACGTTGTTTGTGACGCCCACAACTGTTGTCACGTCCGCGGTGTCGATCGCCATGGTGGGAACCTCGCCCACGATGGAAGGGTTCGCCACGCGGAGCGGGGTTTCGAACAGAATACCCGAACCGTCCCCTTTATACCGCCTCAGGAAGAGATCGTTGCCGGCGCCTTGTTCGAGCACCTGCGCGTCTCCGGACGGGTCAAGAGCGATCGCGAGGCCCTGCTCGCCAGGGTTCCCCAGCGTTGAATATAGAAACGCCGAGCCGCTCGAATTGAGCCTGACAGTGAAGCTCGTGAATGTCGCTAAGCCCGGGAAGCTTGCCGCTCCTGATGGATTGGTTGTCACTGCCGCGTTTGGCGTGGTTGGGAAGTCGGGCGAGTAGGTCTGTCCGGTGATAAAAAGGCTGCCCCCAGCGCCGGCCACGGCACCCTCCGGGTAGTCAGTAGAGGAGCCGCCGAAGCTCGCGGCGTACACCAGCCCTGTGCCGGCCGGATTCAATTTTTCGACGTAGATACTCTTTCCCTGGCTGAGAGCGCCGATGGTGGACGGCCCCGGCGAGGCGGGCCCAAACACAACGGCTACCGAGCCAGTGCCGTCCACAGCGGCGAGGCCGAATCCCGTAGTGTCGAGATAGGTACAGTACTGAACGGTTCCCGATGTTGGGCTGAGTTTGCAGACGAACGCCGCGTGATCGCCCGGAGCAGTGGAGCGGTACGCCTCTGCCGTGGTAGTGAAGCCGTTAGCGGCGGCGGTCCCGAATACGTAAACATTCGCGGCGGAATCAAAAGCGACACCAGCCTGGTATGTTCCCGCCAGAGTCGTGGTGAAGAGCACTTTGCCAGTGGCGTCGAGCTTCGATATGGAATTGGTCTGACTGGCGCCGGAGTTAATGAGGTAGACTTCGCCCGCTGGACTCAGCGCCGTTGCCGGGATCGCACTCGGGTCGATGGTCAGGAGGTTCTGAGTCTTGGATATCGCCCAGGGCTGCGCGAGAGCCAGTTGACTCGCGAGAGCCAGTTGAGCAATGACACAAGCGTGTGCCAGAAATGCCACAATTCGAAGGCATATCGGAGGAAGTGCGCCTTTATTTTTCATAAATGCTACGGACGAAGGAGGCATCTGAAGGGCCAACCAGTTAAGGACCAAGCTGGCCGTGCGCTCGATCGACACGGTTCAGTGAACCTCTAACGCGCGTAGGCGAAGGGCCTGTCTGCACTGCTCTTCCAGAAGTAGGCTAGGATGATCAGACTTGCGATGGCCGCGTACGCACACCACACGGAAGTGAAAGCGTACCGCTTGACCTCCATTACAATCAGAAGGATCGTGAGGTTTGCCCCGCCGAAGACAATCATCGGCCGGACCTTCGAAAAAAACAGCGATCCACAAGTCGCAATCACATACAGCACTGCCACCGCCGTGTTGTTGGTGGCCGGATTGATATACACGATGCTGTTTCCCTGGATGTAAACGTCCAAAGGATACGCCATCAACGCCCACAATATATAAAGCGCGGTTGCTCCGCCCAGCACCAGGAACGGCAGCATGCGCCTGCGGCTCTTCCCGTCTGCCTCAAATAGCAATACGCTGAGCGGTAGCAGGAAAGGCAGCAGTCCCTGCGCGTACAGCATGTACGCGGCGGCCATGTCACGCGTCACCGTGGGGGAGAGAATCCCATCCAATCCCAGCCAGACAAATCCCTCGATGAATTGATGAACGCCGAAAAGAGTAGGCAGGGCCGCGAAGAGTAATTCGTTCCGGTGCTTCACCTTGGTCAAGGTGGCCACGCCGATGACGGCCAGAGCCCCGCTGCCAACAAAGTTCGCTGTTGCTGAAAAACACAAGGCTCGTCTTCTCCCTAGTGAGGGTATCACGGTGGAACGCAATACTTCGTGTTGCTGTTGCTGTTGGATCTGGCGGAATACGACCTGCTGCGGACGAAGATGACGGCTCTTCTGCGAATAGAACCAGCACCGGTTGGAGAGCGCAGATTTTTAGAGGGAGCGGCGCAGTTTAAGAGCAATTCGCCACAACTACAACTGGCCTTGCCGTCGAGATCCGGAAACTCTACCGCGCCGATATCAGCAAATCCGAGATCGCTCAGCGGCTCGGTGTGGGCCGAAAGTCTGTGCGGCGCATTCTTACGATGGAGCCATGAGGAAACCCGCCAAAGGCTGACCCCGAACACAAGCAACCTTTCAGATTTGCGCTTGTGGTAGGAACAATGTATGGCTGATGTTGGACAAGTTGCTGACTACTTTAGCGCAGAAGTTGATAGGCTCCATTCACTCGGAATGTGGCCACTAAACGATCACGAGGATATTGTCACCGCAGTGGAGGCGCTAATTGTATGTTTCGCGAGTGCTCGGCCGGAAGAACAAGGTCTGCTCAGGAGCAGGCTGGGCAGCACGGCGAAGGACGTGCTGCTTGGCTGCGCGGGCAAACTGGGCTCCTCAGCTCTGAGACTTGGTTCGCCTGACTTGGTTACAAAGGGGCTGACAGCTTTGGCGCTGGTGGATGAGGGAAACGACTTTAGGGATAGTGTTCTCGCGCTCGCGTACCTACATGAATGTGCGACAAAACTCAAAATGAGTCCGCAGGTGTTTGCCGACGCAGCGCGCTTTGTGAAAAGCGCCGACCTGCGTCGCCGGTTCATCGAACTCGCGTGGCGTCGAGCACCAAGTGTTTGAAGCGGCCTACTCCCGCCTCGACCGTTGGCCATCGAAAATGGCAACTCTCGTCGACCAACGCAAGGATTGGGTTCCATACTGGTGGTGCGGCTGGAACGACGAATAGGCGCACTCTCCACGGAACTTATGGCGAAGATCAAGTCAGCGCTGCCTTTCGCGCAGGATTTCAAATCTACGCCTGGTTGACGGAGGTCTTTCATGCAGCCCAATGGTCGGGGGCTTGGCGCTGAGTTCGGCGGGACTGCGCTGGGTCAAGCGTGATTCGGGATTGGAGATCAAGGCTTAACGGTGGGCAGCTTGTCCCGGATCGAGGAATGCAGCCGGTTCAGTTTTTTTCCGAGCACTTCACTTTGGAACCGGGCGGCGTCTAACTCCGAATCCGTATAGTCGAGCCGGATGGCGAGTTCAATCTGGGTCTCCAGCTCGGCCAGAGACCCGCGGGAAACGGCAAGAAAATGCAGGAATTCACGGCTCGAATCGCGAGCACGGCCCTCGGCAATGTTCGCCGGAATGGAGACAGCCGCGCGTCTCATCTGAGCGCTGAGAGCAAACAGCTCAGCCTTGGGAAATCGCGCAGTGATCCGGTAAACCGTCTCGGCCAGTTCCACGCCCAGGTGCCAGACATCCAAATCCCGAAAGCTCTTGACCATAGACCCAATAGTGCTCGAAGGCCGAAGCTTTTCTCAGCTGCGCCAACCGCCAAATCCGAGCCGCTACCCTTCCGTCAGCACGCAAATGTCGCTCGAGATTGCGGTAGTCCTCCGCGAAGTCCAGCCCATAGCCGACCACGAACTCATCAGGGATCTGGAAGCCGACATAGGAAACCTGTACCGGGCGCAGGCGCTTTTCCGGTTTGTCCAGCAGGGTGGCGATGGCGAGCGACTTCGGGCGCCGCTGCTCCAGCACGTTCATCAAATATGTGAGCGTCACTCCGCTGTCGACGATGTCCTCCACGATCAGCACGTGATGCCCTTCGATGGAAACATCCAGATCCTTGGTGACCTTCACTTCGCCCGACGAGGTCTTGCCTCGGCCATAGCTCGAAATCCCCATGAACTCGATGCGCGACGGCGTCTTGATGTGCCGCGACAAATCCGCCATGAAGATGAACGCGCCCTTCAGCACGGAAATAAGATAGAGCGGCCCCTCCGGATAGTTGGCGGTGATCTGGGCGCCCATTTCGCGCACGCGCCTTTGGATTTGCTCGGCTGTGAGAAAAACGCGCGGGACCAGGGCCATTCGCTAATCGGCGCTGTGTGCGCGAACGCCCATGCGTTTACTCAACTGATCGCCCAGGCGTGTGCTTCCGGGACCAATGTGGATATGGGCGCCGGTAGCCTTGCCCGGAATCGCACGCGAAAAAGCGTAGTAGGGAATCTTGCGCAACTTAAGATACTGCCGCAGCCAGATTCCTTCCGGAGCGGTGGGGACAACCGCCACGTCCACGCGTCCGCGATGATCAAACCCCATTTCCCGGTGCACTTCCGTCTCGCCTTCCGCGCTGATTGGAAGCGGGCGATCGAACTTGAGTGAAAATGCCAATTCCAGCGGCGGCAGGTCGCGATGTTCATTGAACGCACCGCCCCCCTCGTAGTGCTCTTCGCCCTGGAAGAATAAATCGGAATCATCGGAAGGCTGCGCCTCGACAACCGGCGCGGCTGCCGCTCGATCCGCCTGCCGATTCTCCACAGCCCGGTCCGCCATCAGATGAGCGCGCAAATGAGCCAGATCGAGACTGGTTTGACGCGCCAGCAACTCCGCTTCGAACGGCTCCAGGTAAGTCCGCGCTGCTATGCCGGCGTCCACCATTTTCCGGGCGTCGTCCACGCGTGCCTGCTGGCGATCCACGCGCCGTTCCGCTGCGGCAACCATCTCCGCGGAAGCGGCCTCGCTGGCGCCCTGATCGGGAAGGTCGCCATACAAATCGTGCGCTAGAACCACTTCGTCCTTGGCGTCTTCCAGGTCGGATTCCGCCTGTTGGATACGGACGCGCGGAAGAGCTCCCGCCGCCACCAGTTCGGTAACACGGGCCAGTGCCTGTTGAGCCAGTTCAATTCCCTTGTCGGGTGGCGCTACGGCCGGCTGCAGCGGGAGCTCCTGCCAAAAGAATGAAGGCTCCAAAGGACAATAAAACCACTAGCAATTGTCGCATTGGAAATTTGAGTGTACCATACAGATAGGAGAACTCCTTAGCTATCCGACCGCAACACAACACGGCCCTGCACCCGGTTGCAGCGCCAGTCACTACGCCTCCGTGGCTCACTGCCGTTCGGGCCGCCGAATCCAAGAAGGCCCTTGATATTCGCGTCCTGGACCTGCGCGAAGTCACCAGCTTCGCGGACTTCTTCGTCATCTGCAGTGGA
Organism: Bryobacterales bacterium; assembly: GCA_963713415.1. Taxonomy (GTDB): domain Bacteria; phylum Acidobacteriota; class Terriglobia; order Bryobacterales; family Bryobacteraceae; genus Palsa-89. The sequence continues at coordinate 245,383 of CAVQLV010000009.1, forward strand.
AGCAATCCCAAGCAGATCCAAGCCATCATGGAAGAGGTCGGCCAGCAACTGGACCGGCGCGGCGAATATCCGGTCAGCGTGGAAGGCTTTGCCAACGCCGAATGGATCCTGGCGGATTACGGAGACTACCTGATTCACGTCTTCTCGCCCAAGTCGCGAACTTTCTATGAACTGGAGCGGCTGTGGCGGCACGCCAAAGTTGTGCCGATCCCCGAAGATTCCTCTCCGCGGGAATCAGATTAAACACAAGGACCAGCTTCGAATTTTCGGTACTGGGTCATTTTGAAATCAGTTCTCTGAAGGCGGCTGTATATGATCGATGATGAACGTTCGCACATCGCCCCTGGAGCGCCCCAGTTTCAGCCCCAGCTGCTTGCGCACTGCATCCAGAAAGGGCGTGCCTCGCGGAGGGTCATCCGGATTGGGCAGCCTCGGAATCAGCGAAATTATCCCGGCTGGAAGCTCAAGCATCCAATCGAACATTCCCGTCAGCCCGGTGTGATCGACAACAGGCTTGTCTAATTCCCCGGTCAGAGAACCATAGGTGTAAAGATCACTGGCAATCAACCAAGGCGGCGTATCGCGAGATCCGATCCAAGTATGGTCGGTAGTTCCCCGAACTTTAGCAGAAACCCCGCATAGCCGCCATTCGGCATTCGGCTTCGCGACCTGAGGCGGTTTAGACGGATCCGGCATGGCAGGCAATTCAAATACATCCGGGCAAAGCAGCCCTTGGGAATGCGGAATGAGCTTCGCACCAAGTTTGCCAGGCTCGACAAGTGTGAGGGCGAACACGGGGCCTTCCTTGGTTTCAAAATGCACCCTTAGCCTGAACCTGTCGGCAAGGAGCGACTCCATCATTAGGCGCATCTGATCCTTCGTGGGATTACCGTCCGCATTCGCCTCAATCTGGTAAGGGTTATTCGCCCATTTGGGAAGCTTTGCGTACATTGCGTCTGACTGGCCCGGATCGAGCTTCCAAGCGAAACTAACGTACCAACCGAGCGGGAGAATTGCCCGGAAGTGGCCGCCCGGCGGCTTCGCGTTCCCGAGGTCGGGCAAAAAATTCGGCAGTGTGAAGGTCCCGGGACGGGCGGGCTTCACGGAAGCGACCTCGAATGCCATCTTTCCTCCGGCTGCGGCCTGCCAGTCGGTCAGACCTGGCGATTGAGCTGAAAGGACGGCTATCACCAGAGATGCAGCTGGAAGAAGCAACAGGTTTCTACGTAGTCCCATGTGCCCTCGCTCCCTTTCGTTGTGGGACAACACTATCATGCCTAGCCGTTTAGGCAAACGGAAGGATCACGATTTCACGACCGTTGGCCTTCGCGTGGTCGAACAAGGCCATCGGCGAGAAATGGGACGGCTCGCCGTTGCCGGCCAGGGATGCTGGCAAGAACCCGGCGGCTGTCGCACTCGGGAAGCTCTGCGGCGCGAAGAGCGGCGCGGCGGTATTGAGTCCGCGCAAGCGGTCTTTGATCGCCAAGACGGCGTCGGCTAGTTGGAAAAGACGATCCGCTTAATCTGTCTCGTCTGGAGTCGGCAACTCCGTTTCCCTCGTATCTGGATCGAAGTTATAGCTGAATCCAGGCAGTTTTAGGTAGTGGGCTATCAAACCGTGGAGGAAGCAATTACTCCGGTTTCTTGGGTTTGGCGCAGCAGTTGGAGCCATTCTTAGCGACAATCGGCTCCAGGATACCCGTGATCACTTCGAAAATATAGTTCGGGCGAGCGGTCGCCCCGGATCTGGTGATACCTGCGGTCCTGATAGTACGCCAGAACCGGCCGCGTCACTTCGTCATAGGTCCGAATGCGTTCGGTGACCACTTCTTCGCTATCGTCCTTGCGAGTGATCAAGGGCGTGCCGTCGTCGTCGCAAATGCCGGCCACCCGAGGCGGCTGGTGCAGCAGGTTGTAGATCCGTTTGCACTGCGGGCATTGGCGGCGGGAAGTGAGGCGCCCGACCAGCGCATCCATCGGGACATCCAGATGCAGCACGATGGGCGTTTGGAAATTGCGCTCTCCAGCAGGCGATCCAGATACTCGGCTTGCTCCACGGTGCGCGGATAGCCATCCAGCAGAAAGCCGTGCGAGCTATCGGGTGAAGACACACGTTGAGCCAGCATCCGGTTGACGAGGTCGTCACCCACCAATCCCCCACTGGCCATGATGGACTTTGCGGCGTTCCCCAGCGCCGATCCGGCCTTGATTTCCTCCCGCAGCATATCGCCCGTCGAGATGGCCGGAATGCCCAACCAGTTTGAGATACTCCGAGACTGCGTTCCTTTGCCGCTACCAGGCGGTCCAAAGAGCAGAAGGACCAAACCACCCTCCGTTCCTGTCCAGACTACTGAACCTTTCTGAATCGGTCAAGTTAGCTGGGTCAAGCTATCACGTGGTTCAAACTACCACGATCCGCTAAATCCCATGAAAAGACTATCACTATTTAGGCCGAACCGTACCAGTGCGTGGACAGCGTAGTTCCAGTACTGTGCCGCCATACAGGCTGTCACTTTTTGCCGGCCGGCGTCATTTTTTGCAGACTAGCGTCAGGCCGTCCCGCACCGGCAGCATGCTCAACCACACTCGATCGTCGTTCTTGACTTGCTCATTGAACGCGCGAATGGCTCGCGTATCCGGATCGTCGAAAGACGGATCGATCACCCTGCCATACCAGAGTACGTTATCCACGCCGATCAATCCACCTGGCCGCAGAAGCACCAGGGCCCGCTCATAGTAATTAGCATAGTTGGTCTTATCGGCATCGATAAACACGAAATCGAAACTGGTTTGCCTGCCCATTGGCGATCAGGCCATCCAGGGTGGCAAGCGCGGGTCCGAGACGCAGGTCGATCTTGTGGTCCACGCCCGCTTCGCGCCAGTAGCGCCGCGCCACCGAAGTCCACTCTTCGTTGATGTCGCACGCAATGACCCGGCCGTCTTCGGGCAGCGCCAGCGCAACAGCTAACGCGCTATAGCCGGTATAGACGCCGATCTCAATGGTGCGCCGCGCGCCGATCAAATGCATCAGCAGGGCCATAAACTGGCCCTGCTCCGCCGAAATCTGGAAAGTTGGAATTTCGGTAGCGGCGCAGTCTCCTCGCGGAGACGGAGTAGCAGGGCAGGCTCCCGGAGGGTGACGCGCCGCATGTACTCCCACAGGTCATCGCCGATCGTGAGATCTTGCATCATCACCCTCTATTGAACACTAATCCAAGAGAGAGGCAAAAGCCCCGCGTGCGGCACCCTACCAGGTGGGGTCGATGTCGGCAGCCTGCGATATCCTGCGGGGTCCCGGTGGCGGCGAACTTCAGGAAAGCGATCACGTCCGCCAGTTCTTGCGAGGTATAGTTGGCCAGGGCCGGTGGATGCCGCCATTTTTCGTCGCGTTCCACGGAAACAATCTGATTCTTGTACAACGTCCGCAGCACAGGCGGGATCTGGCTCAGGTCGTAATACTCCACCCGATCGCCATATTTTCCCTTGAGTATGCCCGGGAAAGCTGCTCACCGTGGTCTTTACCCGGTAGACGTTCTCGGTCATGGTCATATGCATGGTCATGACGATACTGTGCACGCTTCCATAAGCAGCGATGTCCTTCAGGTTCGGCGCGATGGCCGTACCCTATGCACCGCCCAGCTGATGGCACGTCTTGCAGGCGACGCCTTTCTTTGAGTTAGTGAAAAGTTGCCGTCCCCGCTCGATCTGGGGCGTGGGAGCGGCGTTGTCTTGGGCTTGAACTGCCTGGCAGGCTCAAGGCTGAAACGACTACGACGTAGAGTGCCTTTCGCATGGCTTTTGCCTCCGGCCGAAGGTTGTGCAATCCCGAAACCAACTCAAAATGCAGGCGATGCGTGCGTTTCGGCGTGAATAGCACGTAGCTCTGGGGTACTGGCCTCAGAATCGCCTGCGTGCTGTTACGCAGGCTGCATGCAGCGTTCTGGAATCAAACTGGCAGGCGGCGGTGCAAGGCGCTAATGTAAAGAAATGCATAATGCATACAGGCTCATTCCCAGACGATCGTGCTTGTACTTCGCAACGGCTGTTTTCATCCTGGCCGCAATCCCACAGGCCACATTCGCGCAGTGGTTCGATTACCCCACCGCCAAGGTGCCGCGCACGCCCGACGGCAAGCCCGACCTTACCGCGCCCGCGCCGCGTACAGCCGACGGGAAACCGGATCTCTCCGGGATGTGGGGATGGCAAACCATCGGTCCCGCCTGCGGGAAGCGTTGCACCGACCTGCAAATTGGCTGGGAGTTTCTGAATATCGCCCGCAACCTCAAGGGCGGCTTGCCGTATCAGCCATGGGCGGCGGCGCTGGTGAAACAACGCAAAGCCAATATGGCCAAAGACGATCCCAACGTCCGATGCATGCCGCGCGGCGCTCTGAGAATCTGGACGGACGATTATTACAAGCGGATCTTCGAGGTTCCCGGTCGCGTGATCGTCCTGACCGAACGCAACATGCAGTATCGCCAGATCTTCACCGACGGCCGGCCGCTTCCCGACGACCCGAATCCCACCTGGAACGGCTACTCGACGGCCAAGTGGGAAGGAGACGCCTTGGTGATACACACTATCGGTTTCCGTGATGATCTGTGGCTGGACTCCGACGGCAATCCCCTGACCAACAGCGCCAAAGTGACCGAAAAGCTCCGGCGCCCCAACTACGGAACGCTCGAAATCGAAATCACCGTGGACGATCCGAAAGCCTACACTGCACCGTGGACAGTAACAATGACCCAGCCCATCGTGCTCGATAGCGAGCTGCTGGATTATTACTGCCTGGAAAACGAGAAGGACTACCAGCACATGGTCGGCAAGTAAGCGCGAGCCGCGCCTCAATCATCTTGGGACAGCATCGCCGGGAGTGGGCCGAATCGTAGTGGCGCGCGGCTTGGATTCATTGCGCAGCCACAGGAAAAGCGGCGCATTGGGATCGGGCGGCGGATCGATGCGGGTTTGCAACCGTTGCTCTTGTCCGTCCCCCACCGCCAGCGGCAGCCCCGCCACCGGCTGTCCCTGTTCCGGTGTCCAGCCGATCTTTTCGATGGTTTCCAGATTTTGACCCGTCAAAGTGGCCCACCAGGAATTGCTGTCGACGCTGTCGAGCGTCAATTGGAGCGCCTGAATGTGCGGCGCGAGCACCACGGTACCCATCCGGCGCTTGGCCGATTCTCCTTCGCCATCGTTTGAAACAGATGCCTCGAGCACGCAGCCAGTCGGCCACGCTCCCGTATCGAAGGAGAGAAATACCTGATTCCCGGTTAATCGCTGCGCGCGCACTGGCCCGCGATGTCCGCCCAAAGGAAGCGTTACGCTCCCATACGCATCGGTCTGGCAACCCAGCTTGACGATGCTGTTCGGCTGAAGGTGTTCGACAGTCAGCATCGCGCTCAAGAAAGTCCCGCCCGGCAATTCGTCGGCGTCGAACTGCACGCCCTGATCCGGGGGCTTGGATACCGTCACATCCGTGATGTTTGGCCGGGGCCCCACGATGCGGACGGCATCGGAGAGCAACAACGGTTCGCTGCGGCCCTTCACGAACGCTTTGATCGCAAAGCTGCTCCCGGCCGCGAGTCCGGGCGTCATCTTTACAGTAAGCGCACGTGTGGACTCACCGGCCGCCTCCGGCGCCAAATGAATGCTCCCCTTGTCCACCTCCAGCCGCTTCAATTGATCCAATCGTTGTCCCTTTAATATGAACTCACCCGTGGACTGGCCTTGGTTCAGGACTAACGGCAGATTCTCGATGCTGGGAGGCGCGGTCAGGACTTCCAGATTCACGTCGTGAGTTTTGCCATCGACCTGGGAGAGCATCAGCCGGTAGGAGCCGGGATCCAGATCGGCGGTATCCATCAAAAGGTCCATATGATCCTGCGGACCCTCCCGCAGGCCTTCGGGCAGCTTAAAAGAAACGGCGGCTAGGCGAAGCGAATTCATCGTGCAATTTCTCCACCTCCAGCTTGGTGACGAACTCAAAATCGCCATTTCCCAATGTGAGGCGCACTTTGCCAGTATTGGCGATCAGACGATCCTGGGAAGAGGGCATCAGATGGGCCGACTTGAAATCGCCGAGCGGCCTGACCTCAACGAAGCCCTTCACCACAAAATGGTCCCAATCCCAATTCGCCTCCAAGCGATAGCGGCCAGGCTTGATGTCCTTGCCCAGATCGAGTTCCAGCTTATCGGTATCGCCCAGCTTTTGAACCTTTACCGGTAGCGCTTTGCCCGTTTCCGGCTGCAGCGTCCAGTCGCGCGCGCGATCGACATATTTCCAATCGTCCTTCGATACCGTCACCGGCAAGGGAGATTTCACGGATGCGGGCAGCGAGTTCGCTTTGCCGGTGGTGACGTTGGGCGCTTTGACGTTCGGCACCCGCATAGCCCACAGATAGTCAAGTTTGGTGTGGGGCGGGGAAGAGCCGGTTTTGCCGCACAATCCCAGTCCGTCATCGGGCAAAGGCTGTGAGAACGAAGAGCGAAATTCGGAATTCGGAAATGCCAGCGCGCGCAGATCCAACAACAGCGCCGTGCCGCCCGCGGCCAACCCCACCGGAGTTCCGAAAAACAGTTCGCCGACGGAAGTAGCCAGGCGTGCGGTCTGGCCCGCCGCCGGCGTGTCCTGAGACGATAGCGGATCGTAACTGGCCATCTGCGGGTTGATGGCCTGGAACAACGCGGACGCCTGCGTTTGCATGGGAGCATTCCGCGCGATCTGGACGTTGAGCCCGAATTGCGATGAGAAACCCTGCATGGCCGCTTGAAACGCTTCGTCGGAACTGTCGGGCGAAGATATTTCCGCGATCAGGGCCTCGGTCTTGGCGGTTTTGTCGGCGTAATCCGCCAGTTGTCCCACTACCTCATCATCGCGAGATAGAAATTTTCGAACCTTTTTCGTGCTCAGGCCTTCCGGCCCATAGACAAACGCCAGCAGAGAGACGCGCCAGGGCACCTTCCACTGCTGCGGCTTGTTGGCGTCCTTCGGCTCCAGAATCTGCATGTCCTCGCCGGCGGCCGTTCGGTTGGCTGGAATCAGGACCATGGCCACCTGCCCTTTACGTTCCTCACCGTGTCGAAGAATGGGACGGTAGGTGACAACATCGCCTTCTTCCAGCCGGTTGATGGTCCGAAGAGGCAATGGCTTCGCGCCCGGCTCAGGCGAGATGACACGCAGATCCACCCGGCCGAGCGGCGTTCCCGAAGAACAGATGAGCGGAGCTAGCGAAGTCCCAAATGCACCGCCGCACAACAACAGAAGGACCAAGAGCAAACGGGATGGGAACTTGCAATCGATCGTCGATCCCATGGCAGCATCTGCCGGAGAGTGTGACGCGGCAAGAGTCAAGTCATCTGATGTGGACGTAGATCCGCGGGGCCGGGTTGCAAATCCTTGCTGCGAAACTCCGGCCCGCGGCGTTGCGCCTTACTTCTTCAGGCTTTTGACATAGGCGGCCACGTTGTCCAGATTCGCGCCCGTGACGGATGAAATGGGCTTCATCTTGCCCTTCCCGTCCATGACGACTTTCTTTATATCGTCGTCGCTCATGGCCTGAATCTCCGGCGACTTCAGATCCTTCATCTCCACCTTCATCATTTTGGCAACGGCCGCGTTTCCCGCGCCGTCCGGGCCATGACATCCCTTGCACGACCTGTCGTAAACTGCTTTGCCGGCCTGCGCGTCGGCGGCGAAACTCAAGGTCGCCGACAACCCGGCGAGAGTCAAAACGGTGAGGATAGTTCGCACTTTGTTCTCCTATTGGTTAGTATATGCTGTCGCGCTTTGGCGACACACGCCCCGGTTTCCGGATCGCGTCGGCGGGCGCCGTTCGCGTGTCGTGCGTTTCTCGTTCGGGCAACTTCGTCCTTCGCGACACGTAAACGTTAGCAGACGGGGAGTCTATCGTAGATCCTGTCTGAAGTTTTAGATGCTAGCCGCTGATGTAAGCATTTGCTGGCAATCACGGCAAAGAGGCGTGAAGCCGTTTCTGGCATCCAGCGAGACCAACGGCGATTGAAACGTATCCAGACATCGGAGCACGGCTATCGCAACCTCCCAGAGCCGCACGCAATACGACGCGCGACGACGATATGGTCGCGGCTATGCGAGACGTGTCAATTCTCTCTTCGATGTCAATTGCCCAGCCACTCGCGGCACAAGTATAGGACAAGAAACGAGACACGCGTTAGCGGTCCGCTTGTTTGCTACTGCGTTGCACGCTCGCCTTCACGTCGTATGGTTCTATTGCTTTGTTAGTTGGCAACGGGGCTGCTTCGCGCGTTGTGCCACATTCCGTACTTCTTGCCGTGTCGCCCAATCCGCATCAGATCTAGAACCCAGGTGCGCCAATGAGCTCCATGGAAGCGGACGCCGTGCTGTGTGCAGCGGCCGGAGGCCGGACGGCAAACATGCCCGACTATCTATCGGTGGGCTCGTCAAACTTGACGATGGATAAACTTTCCCAGCCTCAAACCAATCAGCAGCAGCAGAGCGGACCCCAAGAGAGCCAGACTGGATGGCTCTGGCGTTGTCACCAACACACTTCCGTTCGCAGCGCTGTAGTCGATTAGGTTGAAGTTCGAATCAAGCAATTCGACGTCGTTCAAGCTAATCACGCTGGTCCCAGTGGCTAACGCCTCAAACTCGACGCTAGCGAGCGTCCCACCGCCCGACACACCTGGGATTGCCCCCACAAGCGTGTCCGCATTAAACGCAATCGTACCGCCCATATTGTCGATCGTACCCGGGAAGAAGATGGTCGAGCCTCCCGATGGGAGAAAGGACCCTTCGGTCACCGATTCCGCTGCCAGGATCGTCGGATCAAACCCGAGATCGAATTGAAAGGCGTACAAATCCGCGACGTTCGCAATATCGATGTCCAACGAAAAAGTCTCGCCCTCGGTAACGTCGAGGGTAGACGGCTGAACGGAAATCGTCCCGCCCAAAAGTGAGCCAGCCGCCGCGAAGATAAGAGCCGGGAATAAACGTGAAATTCTCATGATTAACTCAACTCCTTCCACCCGATTCCGCCCTGCCGCAGGTTGCCCTGCGTCGACACCGTGGTGGCAGTATATCTTAATTTGCCGATAACGGCTCCACGAAAAACTACTAATCGGGCAGTACGGCAAAGCCTGTACGAGCACCGTTTTCTTGAGGAGCACGACAACCCCCGGCCGAGCGGCCTTATGGACACGTCGTGCCGGGAATCAGCTTCTGGGATACCATCGCCAGATCGAGGATATTGACCACGCCGTCGTGGTTCACATCGGCACTGGGATTAAAGCCGGGCTGGCCAGTCTTCGTTCCGAACGCGGCTTTCACCAAGGCGATGTCGGCGCAGTTAATTTGGCCGTCGCCGTTGACGTCCGCGGCCATTTGAGCCGGGACGGTTGTAAACGCATCCGGCGTCGTCTTGACCTCCACATTGCCCGCCACATCTGTAGCCTCGGAGTAGAACTTGTAGGTGTGCCCGAGGAAACCGGCCAGCCACGCCTGCGTAGCGGTTGTCTGGCTCAACCACGGAGTGAACGGGCCACTGTTATCGGACATATAGATGGTGTAATAGCGGAGACCGGACGTCGCATCTGTCCCGGACCACTGGACGCTGAAGTTCGGCGATGCCTCGGTAGCCGGAAGCGCGGCGACATGGCTCACGGGAGGGGTGCTGTCGATTTTGATCAATTCCCCATGGGGGCTTTCCTGGCGACCGGCCGTGTCAACGCTATAGAAAACAAATCGATGGACCCCGTCGCTTGAAATCGAGAATGTGCCGCCATAACCCTGGTATGGGCCGCCGTCCAAACTGTAGTACGTTGCGGAAACAGGGCTGTACGGATCGACCACGCTGAGCGTCACGGTAACAGCGCTGGTATACCAAGGGTAGTTGTCGGGGAAGCGGTCCGGACCCCCGCTGGTGACCGGCGGGGCGCTGGGGGGACCGGAGGTCAGCTTACTGACAAAAGCATCGCCTTGGGTTAGGCCATTGTAGCCAACATCGCCGGTAACATAGGCGTTACCCCAGGGATCGATGGCTATGCCAGCACCCGCAGGCGTACCACTTCCACCCAGATAAGTAGAAAAAACGAGGGCCGAGCCAGCCAGGTTCAACTCGCTGACGAAGGCGCAGCAAGCCGTCTGAAGCGTGTCGGGCGTGGTGGGGAAATCAGAGGTATTTGCGGAATAAGTTATGCCGGTCACGTAGGCGTGGCCTGAGCCGTCGACCGCTATTCCCATGCCGCCGTCCTCGGACTTTCCGCCCAGGTAGGTGGAGTAGACAAGGGCAGACCCAGCTGCGTTCAGCTTACTCACGAATGCATCGCCCAGGCTAGCATTTGGAGTTCCGTTCCCTTGGTAGGTCGTCTGGAATGCACCCGGCGTAGTGGGGAAATTGGAGGCTAGTGTCGTGCCTGTGATATAGGCGTTGCCGGCTGTGTCGACCGCGATGCCCTGGCTCTGGTCGAAGCCACCCCCACCAAGAAAAGCTGAATAAATCAGAGCCGAACCGGCGCTGTTCAATTTGGTTACGAACAGGTCTCCGTTCGAGTCGTAGGCGCCCGGCGTGCTGGGGAAATCGGTTGTTGCAGCTCTCTTGCCTGTGACATACGCGTTTCCTGATGCGTCGAGCGCTATCGCAAAGCCACCATCGATTCCGGATCCGCCCAAGTATGTGGAATAAACTAGAGCGGAACCGCCGGGGTTCAGTTTGCTAACGAAAACATGTTGGGTGCCGAACGTGCCGGGAAAGGTCGTCTGGAAGGCGCCTGGCGTTGTGGGGAAGTCGGTAGATCCCGCGTCACCCACCACATAAGCGTTGTCGAACCCATCCACCGCTATGCCGACGGCTTGATCAAAGAGGCTCCCACCGAGATAAGTGGAGTAAATGAGAGCCGAGCCGTTGGCGTTCAGCTTAGTCACGAAGGCATTTGCGCTTCCGCGAAGGGTGGTCTGGAAGGCACCGGGGGTGATGGGGAAGTTGCCATGAGTGCCACCTGTGACGTAGGCGCAGCCCGAGGCATCGACTGCTATACCAAAACCAAAGTCGCTTTCATTCCCACCGAGGTACGTAGAGTAGACAAGCCCGCTTGCGTTTAGCTTGCTCACGAAAGCGTCACCCCCGCTGAAATCTAGAGTTACGTTGCCGTTGTAAGCGGTCTGGAAGACGCCCGGCGTGGTCGGAAAATCCGTCGAGGAGGTCCAGCCAGTGACGTAGGCGTTTCCGGAGGCATCCACCGCTATACCAAGGCCATGGTCCTCACTAGTCAAGCCTCCCAGGTAGGTGAAATACACTAGCGTCGGATCAATCACCAGCGTCCGACTCTTGTCATACTCCGCCACGCTGAATCCCACTCGCCCCTTTCCCCGCAACACATACTTTCCGGCCAAAGTCTTCCGCGCGCCTCCGATCTCCTGGTACACAACCGGTGCCTCCTCGATCACTTCGTCGCCGCCGAGCTTAATCACGAGCGCGCCATCGCGGTTCACGGTAAGTTTTTGGGCACCTTCAAAACGAAGGTCGATGGCCCGCGGATCAGCCCCTGGCGACAGCTCGAAATCGTATTCCAGCCGCCGTCGATTGCCGTGGTACACCAGGTCAATCCCTCGATAAACTCCCGCATACTTCACGGCCGCATAAGTGGGAACATTCGTGCGCCACTGCTTGGGATCGTTGCCGACGAAATAGTTGCTCTTGCCCGGCAGCCCATCCGTTCCCGCGACACTCGGATGCACATTCGCGCCCAGGAGTTTCATCCGCAGCACGGCATTTTTCGCATGCATTTTGTCCTTGGCGCGCAAAGCCAGAACGGCGGAGTCTTCGGTGAGAAACAAAGTGTACCCCGAGCCGCGCGACAGAAACTTCACGCGTTGGTCGGTTTGCCCCTGATTTGCCTCAAAGCTCAAAGGGAGTTTCCTCTGAGAGTCCATCACCTGTGGGCGCCTCAGAGCCTGCATCACTGCGTTTTGTTGGGCCGCGCTTGGAAGGAAAGCAAGCAGAAGGAACAGACTCGACGTGAAAACGCGGAAGCAACTTCTGGAGAGCGAAAACATACAATATGCTCCTTGCTTGTGCGCTTTTTAGCACACCGTTCTCTTGCTCGGAGAAGGCGTCCGCACGCGCGGACTGTGTTTCGGAGTCTTAGAGCCCGCGCTGGTACAGGCCCCAAATACTATCTCATAACGCCGCGACCCTCAGGCAAATTCTACTCCAATCCTCGCCTTAGCGGTGGAAAATCGAAATCGTATTGTTGCTCCTGGCTAAAATTGCAGCCTCTTTTGAGTGCAACAGAACCCGGTTTGCGGCGACGCGTTTGGCAACTGCCCCAGATACGTATCACTCCCGCCACGTTGGGGTCCATTGGGGCGCCACTTGGCGTGATGATGGAAGCTCTTGTGCCCGTGCGAGACGATTACGGCCGATTTATCGCCGCAGCGTTTACAAACCCAGGTTAGAGAAGGCTGTTGCGCTTTGGCAAAACACGATCCGGTTTCCGGATCGCGTCGACGGCTGCAGTTCGTGCCGGCGTTCATGGGTCCAAGTGGATTGATAGTGGCCGAGACGGCTAACCAGCGTGAACGCCCATTTTGTGCTCAGCCGAAAATCGATTCAAGGCCTGCTCTCCGGGCAGGCTTGGATGGCCTTTTTCACGGATTGCTTCCAGAAACTTGCGATCCTCGCCAGCGAGACGCATCGCTTGGAAGCTCATCGGACGCACGAAAGTTGAAAAGCCTGGCGGGACGTGCTCTACTGCAATGAGTGTGAAACCCTTGCGCTTGCGTCTGGCACGCATAGATGAAGAATTGAGCGAGGTCCAACGTCACTTCCCGGCCATTAATGCGGTGCTCAACAGCCGCCGTGACGAATTTACGGACACAGTGCGGCAGAACATGCTCGCGGCATACGAGTTTCTAGATGCGGTTGTAAATCAAGACCTGGACCTGTTTAGCGATGAAGGTCTGGAAGCCCTTCTGCAGCTCAACCATCTCGCGCTGCTTGGCAAGGGATACGATCCGCGCGAGTTCGGGCGGCACATCACGGTTACCAGACACCAGTTCTTTGATAATTTCCGCCGGTACGTCAAGCCCATTCGCCGTTGGTATCGCAGGCATGAGACGGACAACCCGTACAAGGTGGCGGCGCAAGTGTACGTGGGCGTGTTAAGCCAGCCCCAACTCTATCAGGAAGGCAATCATCGCACTGGGTCCCTGATTGCGAGCGGAGTCCTTTTGCAAAACGGTTGCCCTCCCTTCGTGCTCACGCGTGAAAACGCCGTGGCTTATTTCAATCCCTCGTCGGAGATCAAGTTCACCGACAAACGGACGGTCCGCGGCAAGCTGCGCCTCCCCAAGTACCAGCGGGATTTCCGAGACTTCCTGCGAAGCAACGTGAACGAGGCATACGTGCGCCGGTCGTAAATCTCTACGAAGTACCGTCAAGAACCCTCGCGAATGGCAGTCGGATCGCAAACCACCGCTGCCGGCATCACTACTCAACTTTCGTGAAAGTCATCGTCGTCGGATTGGCAACCACACGTCCGGCATTTCGTATGCGTGTTAGCGTGAGGGTGTTCTTCTCGATTTTAAACGTGTTGAGTTGAACGTTTTGAGGAGCCATGACCTGCGGATTCTTTGCGACGCTCGGCCGCGTCGTCAATGTATTACCCGATATTTCATAAGTGCCGGAGGCGGCGGTAAATGGTCCCCATGTCGCAAGCAATTCCTCAGCGGTCGGTTTCTTTACTTGGGCATTCTGGACCCCGGCTCTGGGCTGGTCAGACTCAATGATCATGAGGCTGTAATGGTTGCCAGTGAATATCAAGAGCCCGGGTTGGGGATGGCTGATCGTTCGGGCGTTTGGGCCCGTGGTCTGAATTTCCGTCATGCTCCAGGTGCCAGTCAACGGTGTTGCTTTGAACTGAGCGTTCGCCGTGACAGTTAGTACGGCGATCGCGAGGAAGGGAACGCAGTGTTTCATGAGGATAAACCTGGGAGGGAAGTGTATCAGAAAGTGGCTAATTCGAGTTGCAAATCCTTGCCCGAAACTCCGGCCCGCGCGCCGGTCGTGCTCTATTTGTTCAGGCTTTGACGCGCTGTCCAAATTCCCGCTAGTGACGGATGAAATGGCGTCTGAACGCCGGGCGAACGCCCGTCGCCGACGAAGCGGCGAGTTTCCGGATCGCGTCGGGGGCTGCAATTCGCGTGTCGGCCGTTATACGCGCCAGTGTGCGCTGTGAGATGCCGCGCTGATACCCTCGCAAGTGGAGACGGCCGATGCTGTACCTGAAGAGCTTCCTTACCGGCGTGGGCGCCTTGATCGCCTATTTGCTTTTTGTCACGGTCGTCGTCAGACTGCTGGTGCGGAGACCCCCTGACCTGCCAGAAGGTGCCGGCTATGTTTCGAGCTCTCCGATGGTTTCCGCTATGGCTCGTTTTGCTTGTCGCGCTGCTCGTTTTTGCCGGAGCCTGCGTTTGGACGTTCAGAAAACTGTCGAAGGCCAGCCAGCGGCGCGCTGGATCTTGACGCGGCGCCTGGTTCGGACTTCGTTTGGAGGATTCATCCGTGGAGTAATTACGACGCGGATGCCGTCGTGAAATCCGCGGCCACTGCCAGCCGTTGCATAGGCCTTGCCTGCCGGGCAACTGCGGAGATGCCCATATCCGGATGCGCGAGCCGGTCCTGCCGCCGGCGATCATCGAATGGCTTGGCGACGCCGTGCTCCGTTCCGAGGCGACCGGAGAAGCGGCGCGTGCCGGCCGCGCAACACGTGCGGACCAGCTTTTTCCGCTCCTCTGGACTGCATTTAAGTTACTCTAGATGAGTATGGCTGGCGTCGCAGCCAAATTCATTCCGAGAGAATTGCTGATCCACACGCCGGACGGGGCCACCCGGCCGCTCGCGCTGGAACGTGAACGCTACACGCTCGGCCGCTCGAGCGCCAACGAGTTGTGCTACCCGGAGGACGCCGGGCTTTCCCGCCAGCACCTGGCCATCGAGAAAGACGGCGATACGTGGACGGTTCGCGACTTAGGCAGCAAAAACGGCACCTTCGTCAACGGGGTCCGGATTACCAGCCCCTATCCGCTCGGCAAGAACGATCGCGTAACGGCCGGACACATTGCGCTCGATTTCGGCGAGAATTCGCTGCCGCCGCCCGCCGACAACACGGTTATCTTCATCGAAGGCGTCACCCCTACCACTTCGGTCTCCACCACGGTAGCCACCAGCCTGAAGGGCGTGCTCAGCCAGGAAAAGGAAATTGAAGGCGGTCCGCAGATGCGCGCGCTCATTCGCGCCGGACGCGAACTGGCCGGGAATATGCCCCTGGCCGAGCTGTTCAAGCTCATCATGAATCTCTCGGTGGAGGCCGTGGGCGCCACTCGTGGCGTGCTGATGACTATCGAAGGCAAGGAACTGGTGGTGCAAGCGGCGCTGGGCGAGGGCTTCCGCATCAGCAACACGGTCCGCGACCGCGTCATCAAAGAAAAAACGTCCCTGCTGGTGCGCGACGCGCGTTTGGACGAAGCGTTTGCCGACCGCATGAGTATCGTGCAGCAGCAGATTCGCAGCATGCTGGCCGTTCCGCTGCAGACCGACGATCGCGTCATCGGGCTCATCTACCTGGACTCGCCGCATTTCATCAAGGAATTCAGCAAGGACGATCTCAGCCTGCTCACCGTCATGGCGAACGTGGCCGCCATCCGGATCGAACATACGCGCCTGGCCGAAGTGGAACAGGCCGAGCGCCTGCACGCCAAGGAGCTGGATCAGGCCGCCGAAATCCAGCGCAGCCTGCTGCCGGTGACGGCGCCCATCGTCGCGGGAGTGGATTTGGCCGGCTACAATGCCGCCTGCCACACGGTGGGTGGCGACTATTACGATTTCCTGCCGTATCCCGATGGGCGCGTCGGATTGCTGGTGGGCGATGTGGCGGGAAAAGGAATGCCCGCGGCGCTGCTGATGTCCAGTCTGCAGGCGCGCGTGCAAGTGCTGTTCGACGATCCCACCAACCTGGCCGCGCTCGTGACACGCCTGAACCGCATTATTTCCTCCAATTGCCCTTCCAACCGCTTTATCACCTTCTTTATCGGCGTCCTGGATCCGGCCACGGGCGAATTGACGTACGTCAACGCCGGCCACAATCCGCCGCTGGTGGCCCACGCCGACGGCTCGGTGGAGAAGCTGGAAGGGACCGGTCTGATTCTGGGCATTTTGCCGATGGCCACCTATAAACAAGGCGTCTGCAACATGGGCCCCGGCGATGCGGTGCTGTTGTTTAGCGATGGCGTCACCGAAGCCGTTCGCCCAAATGCCGACGAAGAATTCGGTGAGGAGCGGCTGGCGCAAGTTCTGGCGGGGCTGCGGGATCAGAATGCGGAATCCATCATCACCTCCATCAATCAGCTGGTGGAGGATTTCACCGGAGGCGCGCCGCCTGCCGACGACATTACGCTCGTGGTTGCCAAACGCCTGGCCGGCAGCTAATCAGCCAGGGCGGATAATACCAACCGCACGCGCTCCTCAACGGAATCCCGGGGAAGTGAGATTAGGTCGTACCCAAGCGCTGAGTAAGTTTCCACCATCGCTCGAAAGATTGTTTCCGCTCCGCATCCGGCGGGAACATTTCGGGGCCAAGGCGGCACGACCAATACCTGTTGGTAATAACGAAAAATGCGAAGCGCAAGTAGCCCAGCACATCGGGCACGCCGCGATCGAAAATCACCGGGCCACTATTTCCCAGCTCGACATCAGTTCGGCGAAAGCGCTGGGGTCGGACCATGGCAAGGCTTGGCCGCCAATCGCCAACTGGTCCTGAATGATCGCCCGGCCGGCTTCGGGCATGCTGCAAATCCCGTGCCCGGACAGCGCCTCGATGAACAAGTGATCAGAATCCACGCCCTCAAGATCCAATTTTGTGCTTCTTCAACCAGCGGAAAATCTGCGGCCACAGTTGCTCCATCTCGGCGGGAGTGAAGCCGTGCCGGCCTTCAGGAACGGTGATCAGCTCGGCATCATCGTCGGCATCTTTGAGTGCCTTCACCAGAGTCACGCTCTGTCCGTAAGGAACGGTTGGATCCGCGTCTCCATGCAAAACCAGAATGGGTGGCAATCCTTTGCGCACATAGTTGATGGGCGATAGACGCCGCGCCAGCTCCATGCGATCGGGCTGATCGGGAATCCATGCTACGGCGTAGGGCCGTTGATCTGGCCCCGGCGCGAGTTGATCGGCGACATCGGCCACGCCGAAGAAATCGATCACGGCCGCGATTTTGATGGACGGTCCCAGATTGGCGGAGGCGGGCGTCATGGCGGTCATCAGTGCCAGCTGCCCGCCCGCCGAGCTGCCGGTTGCGAGAATCCGTTTGCGATCCACCTTGTACTGGGCGGCATGGTCCAGGAACCACTGCGCCGCCGTGAGAACGTCAGTCACCGCGGCGGGCGCCGGCGCCGCGTTGGCCAGCCGGTACTCTATATTCGCCACCACCATGCCGCGCCGCACGAACGGAAGGCAATATTCCTCGAACATCTCCTCCTTCCTGCCTTGCACCCAGCCGCCGCCGTGAATCACGATCACGCCGGGACGGTCGGCCAGCGAAGGCGCGCGGGGCTGCAGGATGTCGAGGACGGTCTCCTGATAGTGGTCGTAATGTATGTTGGCTTCGATCTGGTAATCCAGGGCAGGGGAAGCGGGGCAGCAGCCGAGCAATAATAGGATGGAAGGCCAAATGAATCGGCTGCGTCCCATAATCCTCAGTTTACTCTGCGTCCTGGCCGCGGCCGCGAGCGATACCGCACCCCAGATCGGAAGCCGTTTCTTAGGTGGCCGGCTGAAAATAGGCCCGAAGGGCGCGGTGGTTCTGCTGCATGGTTCAGAAACGCAGTTAAACAAGTTGCAGGAACGTTACGAAGCGTTTCACAAACTGGGCTTGCAAGTCACCGCGACTGCCGGACCTGGTTCGGGTTGGATCGTGTTGGACACCAAGAGCATCATCATCGCCAAGTACGACGGGAGCTACACCGCAAGCGCCATCTTGGTTCATCAGTTCGGATGGACTCCGCCAGACACCCGTGAAATCGCGGGCAAGCAATTGACCGCGACCATTGGCGCGAGCAACTCCGGGGTCGCACCGGGCCAGCGCATCGCACTGACGGTCGATGTTGACCTGGAGCCGGACATGCACGTCTACGCGCCCGGCGTGGAAGGCTACATTCCAATCGACTGGAAGATGCAGGATTCCGACACCGCCCAGGTTCATGCGCCCGTATTTCCTCGCGCCGAGAAATTGTACCTGAAAGCCATCGACGAAACCGTTCCGGCGTTCCGCAGCCACTTCCGCCTGATGCGCGACATCACCATCCCTCCCGAAGCCAAGCTTCAACCGGCCGTCGATCCCTCGGGTCATTTCGCCGTGGATGGCGCCTTGCGCTATCAAGCCTGCGACGATCGAGTTTGTTATATCCCGCAGTCGCTGCCTCTCAAGTGGACCTTCGTGTATCAGGCTCAGCCCAGACGGTAGCGAGTAACCAGACCGAAATATCTAATAGGGAAAGACCTTAGAATTTCCGCTCCGGTACTGTATGTAAGCCAATTAGTACTACTAGTCATTGGTAGGCCAGGGCGGTGTTTGATACGGTAGGGAAGGAGAACAAACGGAATGAAAGTATCGATTATTGGAACTGGCTACGTAGGTCTGACAACCGGTGTTTGTCTCGGCTACCTGGGGCACAAAGTGACTTGCATTGATTCCGATCAGAAGAAGATCGGAATGCTGCAGGCCGGCAAAACGCCGATCTACGAGCCGTTTCTGACGGAACTGATGGCGGCTGCGCAGCCCAACCTGCAGTTCTGTACCGATTATGCGGGCGCCGTCAAGGACGCCGACGTGATCTTTATCGCCGTGGGCACGCCCCCTTCTCCGGACGGCAGCCCCGACCTGAAGTATCTGCGCGCCGCGGCGCAAGGCATCGGACAGCACTACGACGGGGATTTTCTGGTAGTGGTGAACAAATCCACCGTGCCGATCGGAAGCGGAAATTGGGTGGGTTCTCTGGTGCGCGAATCCTACGAGCAGCACCACGGACGCAAGGCGAACGGGCACTTTTCGGTGGCCTCCAATCCGGAATTTTTGCGCGAGGGCACGGCGCTGCACGATAGCCTGTACGCGGATCGCGTGGTGATCGGTTCCGATAACCGCCGCGCCTTGGAAGTGCTCTATTCGTTGTACCGACCCATCCTCGATCAGACTTTCGCGCCGCCTCCCTATCTGCCGCGGCCGGAGGGCATCGGCGCGGTGCCGCTGATTTCCACCGATCTTGCTTCGGCCGAGCTGATCAAGTATGCCGCCAATGCCTTTCTGGCCACCAAGATTTCCTACATCAACGAAATCGGGCAATTGGCCGAAAAGGTGGGCGCCGATATTTCGCAAGTGGCCAAGGGCATCGGCCTGGACGCCCGCATCGGAACGCGTTTCCTGCAGGCCGGAATCGGCTGGGGAGGCTCCTGCTTCGGCAAGGACACCTCGGCGCTGGTTGCAACGGCGCAAGGAGTACAACATCGGCATGCCGATCGTGGAAGCCGCGCGCGAGATCAATAAGCGGCAGCGCGAGCGCGTGGTGGAGAAGCTGCTGGGCGAATTGAAAATCCTGAAAGGCCGCACCATCGGGCTGCTTGGCCTGGCTTTCAAGCCCAACACCGACGATCTGCGCGAAGCCCCGGCCATCGACATCGCCCGCAAACTGGTGGAGCGCGGGTGCAAGGTAAAGGTCCACGATCCGGTGGCGTTGCAAAAATTTGAGCTGGACTATCCCGATTTGGGCGTGATCTGCTGCGAATCGCCCGAAGAGGTCGCCGACGACGTGGACGCGCTGGTGCTGGTCACCGAGTGGCAGGAATATCGCGAGCTGGACTGGGAAGTGATGGCCAGCCGGATGCGCACGCCGCTGGTGCTGGACGGGCGCAATGCTTTGGATCGGGCCAGGCTGGAACGCTTCGGCTTCCGCTACCTGGGGATCGCCGGCTAGCGCACTTACGTCGCGTCAGGGGCGGAACCGCGAGTATCAGGCGATCAGCTGCTCGGTTGTTAATTCCTGCGGCCGTTCGTCGTGGCGCGTCAAGCACGCCGGGCGGCCTAGCAGGAAGCCTTGCACTTCGTCACACTTCAGATTGCGCAGAATCTCCAACTGTCCGGTGGTTTCCACGCCTTCCACGATCACTCGCTTGCCGATGCTATGCGCCAGCGAAATCATGCCGTGAATCAGCGGTACCGCGGCGTCATTCTCGCCGATCTGCGCGACAAAGCAGCGATCGATCTTGAGGATGTCGATAGGCAGCTTGGGCAGATAGCCCAGCGAAGAGTAACCGGTGCCGAAATCGTCCACCGAGATGCGGATGCCTTGTTCCCGCAACTCGCGCCATTTTTTGGATTGCGCTGTCGATATCGCGCATCACGATGGACTCGGTGAGCTTCCAAATCCAGCAATTCGCCCGTCAGTCCGGTCTCGCTCAGCACGCCCAGCACGGTATCGACAAAGTCCGGCGCGGGCGAACTGCAAGGGGGAAACATTGACGGCGACACGGACCAAAGGCTTCCCATGGTCCTGCCACCAGCGGCATTGGCGGCACGCCTCGCGCAGCACCCACTCGCCCAGCCGGATGATGAGGCCGGTCTCTTCCGCCAATGGGATGAACTGATTCGGAGGCACGAAGCCAGGCCGGGATGCGGCCACCGCGCCAAAGCTTCATAGGCGGTCTGCCGGTTGTCCGCTGCCGTGTACATGGGTTGGTAATGCAGGCATAGCTCGCCGCGGTCGAGCGCGTGCCGCAGGTCGGTTTCCATCTCCAGCCTGGCTTGGCAAGCGGCGCCCAGGGCGGGCCGGTAGAATCGAATTCGATCCTTGCCGGCTTGTTTGGCCTCGTACATGGCGGCGTCCGCGTTCCGGCGCAGCGCGCTTACGTCCGTGCCGTCCCTGGGATAAATGCTGATGCCCATGCTGGCCGTGATGACCAGTTCGTGATGCGCCACGAAGAAGGGATGTCGCAGCGCGGCGCCCAGCCGGTCCGCCACGCTCTGGGCCACCTGATCTTCCGTCACCCCGTTCACCACCACCATGAACTCATCGCCGCCCATGCGAGCCAGCATGTCTCCGCGCCGCACACAGGCGCTGAGCCGCTGAGCCACCTGCTGCAGAAGAACGTCGCCGGCTTCGTGCCCCAGCGTGTCGTTGACGAATTTGAATCCATCCAAATCCACAAAGATGACCGCCGTCCCGGAAGCATCCAGATCGGCGCTGGCGATGCTCTCGGCCAGCCGTTGGCCGAGCAACAGGCGGTTGGGCAGTCCGGTCAGAGTGGTCATGCAGGGCGCGGTGCGCCATCTCTCGTTCGGCCTGTTTGCGGGCGCTGATATCGCGGGCGATGATGGCCGAACCGGTGAGCTGGCCGTCGGATTTGCGGATCGGGGAAGACGCTGAGCAAAACCGGAACCTGGCTGCCGTCGCTGCGCAGCGAAAAGCGCTTCGTCCAGCCGCGAGGAGTGTCCCTGTTGAATTTGCGAGAGGATTTCCCGCGCCAGACCGGCGGAGGCGAACAGCGCTGCGATGGACAGGGCCTGCGCCTCGCCGGCCGTGTAGCCGAACAGCTGCTGCGCGCCGTCATTCCAGGTGGTGATGGCGCCCGCCAGGTGTCGGTGGCGATAATGGCGTCCTCCGAGCAATGCACGATGGCCGCCAATTGCGAGATCGCCTCCTCGGCCAGCTTGCTTTCCGTGATGTCGGTGGCGAGGCCGATCCACTTACAGGGTTCGCCCGCGCTATTGCGAATGGCCTGCCCGCGATTGGAATAATGATAGATATTTCCGTTCTGGCCGACGATCCGGTACTCGCCGCTGTAGCGTTCCCCGCTCTCGATGTAACGCGCGAATTGCGGGAAGCAATTCCGTTCCAGGTCCTCCGGATGGACCATGTTTTTCCAGGCTTCGTAGCTGCGCGGCGTAGGCCAGTCGCCCATGCGCTTGTGGCGACGGGCCCAAACACATCCACTGCCCCGGTCTTCAGATCCCATTCGTAGATCATGTCGCTGGCGTTTTCAGCCGCGATGCGGAAGCGCTCCTCCGACGCCCGCAGCGCGTCCTCGGTTTGTTTTCGCTCCGTGATGTCTTCGACGAAAGTAATGATCTGGCGCGGCCCGTCCTGGCTCGCTGGGAACCGTGATACTGGTTCGGACCCACACCACGCTCCCAT
Organism: Bryobacterales bacterium; assembly: GCA_963713415.1. Classification (GTDB taxonomy): domain Bacteria; phylum Acidobacteriota; class Terriglobia; order Bryobacterales; family Bryobacteraceae; genus Palsa-89. The sequence continues at coordinate 267,618 of CAVQLV010000009.1, forward strand.
CTTTTCGCATCAATCGCCGCTCGTTGATGAAGCTGCCAATTTCGCCGGACAGAATCCGCTGGAACACATCCAATCGCGAGGCCCGGTCGTCCGGATGCAGCGTCGCCGTGAAGTGCATCTGACAAAGCTCGTGCTCCTCATAACCCGCTCATCCGGCAGAGCGCCTGGTTGACGTAGATAAATGCTCCCGTGCTATCGATGATGGCCATGCCGATCGCGGCATTGGTAAACGCGGAGCGAAAACGACGATCGCACTCCGGCAGCGCAAGGTGCTGGTTACGGCTCCACGCTGGTACTTATCGGCAGCTAGTTCCAATGTTTGAGGCGCGCCCCACACCTGTCGCCCATCCAGGTAGACCGCTTCCGTCAGCGGCGCGCCGAAAAAGTAGGCGATCTCGCGATAATCGCTGCAATCGTGAATCACGAAGTCGGCGCGTTTGCCCGCTTCGAGCGAGCCGATTTCGCTGCCCGCGCCCCAGGCTGTAAGCGGCATTGATGGTCGCCGCGGTAATCGCTTCGGCCGGCGTCATCTTCATCTGCGTGCACGCCAGCGACAGAATCATCGGCATGGAAGGCGTGGGCGAAGACCCGGGATTAAAATCGGTGGCCAGCACCACGGCCAGGCCGGCTTCGATCATCTCGCGCGCGTTCGGGTAGCGCGTGGAGCCGAGCGCGTAGACCGAGCCCGGCAGCAGCACCGGCTGCACTCCCGCCGCCTGGAGCGCCAGGATGCCGCGCGCGCTGGTGTGTTCCAGATGATCGGCCGTGGCCGCGTGCAGTTCGGCCGCCAGCGCCGCGCCGCCGGAATCGGAAAGCTGGTCGGCATGCATTCTCAACCCGAGCCCGAGCGAGCGGGCGGCGGATAAGACTCGCCGGCTTTCTTCGATCGAGAAGATTCCCGGCTCGCAGAAGACGTCGCAATATTCGGCCAGCTCGCTCGCTGCGCCACCGCGCGGCAGCATTTCGTGAATCACAAGATCGGTGTAGTCCGACGGGCGGCCGCGATATTCGTCCGGGATTTCGTGCGCGCCCAGGAACGTCGGCACCGCTGCGGATGCTCTTCAATGCGGCCGATCACGCGCAGCAATCTTGCATTCGTCTTCGAGCGTAAGCCCGTAGCCGGACTTGGCTTCGATGGTGGTGGTCCCGCCGGCGTGAAACCAGCGCACGTAGCGTTGGGCGGCGCCAGCAGTTGATCTTCGCTCGCGGCGCGGGTTGCTCGAACCGTGGACCGGATGCCTCCGCCCGCCGCGGCAATCTCGGCGTAGCTTGCGCCCTGGCATGCGCTGCTCGAACTCCGCGGCGCGGTTCCCGCAAACACCGGATGCGTGTGCGCGTCCACGAATCCCGGCATCACCACGCGCCCCCCGGCATCGATCGACCGCGTCATCCCGGCGCGATCACGAGCCTCGATTTCGGCGCGCGTGCCAACCTGCGCGATGCGGCCGTCTTCGATCAGCATGCGCGCCGTCGGCGATGATCCCCAGATCGCGCATCGCGCGCCCGGTGCGCGGACCGGCCGGTGCCAGCCAGCGTCACCAGTTGCGCGCAATTGATGACGGCAGTTCTCACGAGCGCGGATCCATCGGAATGCGGATGCCATGCTCGTGCGCGAAATCGATGGCCTTCTGGTACCCGGCGTCGGCGTGCCGAATGATGCCCGTTCCCGGATCGGTGGTGAGCACGCGCTCCAGCCGCTGGCCGCAGGCTTCGGTGCCATCGGCCACCACCACCATGCCCGGCATGCTGCGCGTAGCCGATGCCAACGCCGCCGCCGTTGTGGATGGAGACCCAGGACGCGCCCGCCGCCGTATTCAGCAGCGCATTGAGCAACGGCCAATCCGCAATGGCGTCCGATCCGTCGCGCATGGCTTCGGTTTCGCGATAGGGCGACGCCACCGATCCGGCATCCAGATGATCGCGCCCGATCACGATGGGCGCTTCAATTTTTCCGCGCCGCACATAATCGTTGAGCGCCAGGCCGAACTCGGCTCGCTCGCCGTAGCCCAGCCAGCAGATGCGCGCCGGCAATCCCTGAAACTGCACGCGCTCGCGAGCCAGGCGCAGCCAGCGCTGCAGCGTGGCGTTGGCCGGGAACAGCTCCAGCGCCAGCTGGTCGGTGGTGTGAATGTCGGCGGGCGATCCCGACAGCGCCACCCAGCGAAACGGCCCGCGTCCTTCGCAGAACAGCGGGCGAATGTATTCGGGCACGAAGCCGGGAATATCGAAGGCGTTTTGCCACGCCGGCGCGCTTGGCCTGGGCGCGGATGTTGTTGCCGTAATCGAACGTTACGGCGCCCATTTGTTTCAGCGCCAGCATGGCCGCGACGTGCTGGCCCATGGCCTGGATGGAGCGTTGCGTGTATTCGTCGGGATTCGAAACGCGCAGCGCGAGCGCTTCGGCCAGCGTCATTCCATTGGGGACATAGCCGCGCAGAGCGTCGTGCGCGCTGGTCTGGTCGGTCAGGATATCGGGCACCATGCCGCGCCGCGCCAGTTCCGGAATCACGTCCGCGCAGTTGCCAACCAACCCGACCGAGAGCGCCTGCGCCGCTCTGGCGCGCTTCTTCAATCAGCGCCAGCGCTTCATCCAGGCTCCGGGCCATGCGATCGCAATAGCCGGTTTCCAGCCGCTTCTCGATGCGCGCCGGATCCACTTCGACGCCCAGATAACAGGCGCCGTTCAAGGTGGCCGCCAGCGGCTGCGCGCCGCTCATCCCGCCCATGCCGCCCGAGACGATCCAGCGTCCGCGCAGCGAGCCCTGAAAATGTTTGTCCGCCGCGGCCGCGAAGGTTTCAAACGTGCCTTGCAGGATGCCCTGGCTGCCGATGTAAATCCAGGAGCCCGCGGTCATCTGGCCGTACATGATCAGGCCCAGTTGCTCCAGGCGGTGAAACTCGTCGTCGTTGGACCAGTGGCCCACCAGGTTCGAATTCGCCAGCAATACGCGCGGGGCTTCGGCGTGCGTGCGGAACACGCCCACCGGCTTGCCCGATTGCACCAGCAGCGTCTCGTCATTTTCCAGCTCGCGCAGCGAGCGCACGATGGCGTGGAACGAGGGCCAGTCCCGCGCGGCCCGCCCGGCGCCGCCGTAGACGATCAACTCGTCCGGCTTTTCGGCCACCTCGGGATCGAGATTGTTCATGAGCATCCGCATGCGCGGCTTCCTGGTGCCAGCCTTTGCAGGAGATCTCACGGCCCGCGGGGCGCCGGACAACAGGCGGAGGTTGGCTCATGTGAGTATCAGTCCGCATTCCAAGGCGGGTTCAGAATGCGAGGCTCGGTCGATGGTTTCCCTGAGACGATCGTCCCACGCTCTCCACTAATTCGCCGTGAAGGACCAAACCTCTTCGATCGACACCAACGCGCGCCAGCGCGCCATTGACGCCGCGCTCAGCCAGATGGACAAGCAGTTCGGAAAAGGCTCGGTACTGCGGCTCGGCTCGCGCAATGTGCTGCCGGTAACCGTGATATCGAGCGGCTCCATTTCGGTGGACGCCGCGCTGGGCGTGGGAGGTTTTCCGCGCGGACGGGTGATCGAGATCTTTGGTCCGGAATCCTCCGGCAAAACCACCATGGCGTTGCAGGTGATCGCGCAAGCTCAAAAGGCCGGCGGCGCGGCGGCGTTCATCGATGCCGAGCACGCGCTGGATGCAAGCTACGCCCGCAAGCTGGGCGTGGACGTGGACAACCTGATCGTCTCGCAGCCGGATTACGGCGAGCAGGCGCTCGAAATCGCCGGCGCCTTGATCGGTTCCGGCGGGGTCGACGTCGTGGTGGTGGATTCGGTGGCCGCGCTGGTGCCGAAAGCGGAGCTGGACGGCGAAATGGGCGATAGTCACATGGGCCTGCACGCCCGGCTGATGTCGCAGGCGCTGCGCAAGCTGACCGGAACCGTGGCGCGGACCAATACGCTGCTCATCTTTATTAACCAGGTGCGGGAGAAGATCGGCGTCATGTTCGGCAATCCGGAAACCACCACCGGCGGGCGCGCGCTGAAGTTTTACTCTTCGGTGCGGACCGAGGTGCGCCGCATGGCTGCCCTGAAGGACGGCGAGAAAGTTGTCGGCAACCGGACCAAGGTCAAAATCGTCAAGAACAAAGTAGCAGCTCCTTTCCGCGAGGCCGAAGTGGACATTCTATATGGCAGTCGGAATCTCGCGCGAAGGCGATCTGCTGGATCTGGGCGTGGCTCAGGAACTGGTGGAAAAGAGCGGTTCCTGGTACAGCTTCGGCGGCGAGCGCATTGGACAGGGGCGGGAAACCGCGCGCGCGTTTCTGGTGGAGAATCCCGCCGTCGCGGACCGTTTAGACGCGGATTTGCGCCGGCGCCTGGGTCTGACGCCCGCGGCCTCGCCCATTCCCGCCGCGAGCAGCCAGTTGGACCTCACCCAGACCGCCCGGACCGCGTAAATTCAGCCCTCCCAACGGCAGCCTAGCTCCAAAAGCCCATTCCATCGGGCTCCCAGACATGCTAACCTCAGGAAACTGAGGAAAAATGCGGATTTTAGGCATTCTTCTCTTTACAACCGGATTGTCATCTCGTATGATTTGGTAGGAACAATTCAGCACGGTTATGTTTTAAACGCCGCGGCCGAAATTGGAAGAACCAGACCCACAGATCGAAAGTACAGGTCAGACCGAAAGTACAGACATCGAAAAGTACAGACAAGGAGAAGTACATGGCAGCAGCTAAGTTGACGCAGACCCAAGTGATCAAGGAACTGGCCGGCGCCACCGGTACAAGCACCAAGGTAGCCAAACAGTTCGTCACCAGTTTCTCTGATTTGGCCGTTCGGGAAACCAAGAAGAACGGCATGTTCGTGATTCCCGGCATTGGCCGCCTGGTGCGCGTGGACCGCAAGGCGCGGATGGGCCGCAATCCCGCGACGGGCGAGGCCATCAAGATCCCGGCCAAGAAAGTGGTGAAGTTCCGGGTAGCGAAAGCCGTAAAAGACGCGATCGTGCCCCCCAAAAAGAAATAGCAGGGAGATAGGGCCGAAGCAGCTTCGGCGGAAAACACAAACCCCCGCGTAGCCTCGCGGGGGTTTTGCTTTTCAAAAGTCGATTTAGGTCTGGCTCAGAGTGCGAGCAAGTCCAGGAAGCCCTATGTTACTACTTCTTTTCGTCGACGTCGTGTTCCTCTTTGACAGCGTTCTTGAAGTTCTTAATGCCTTCGCCCAAACCTTTTGCCAGATCGGGAATCTTCTTTCCGCCAAACAGCAGAACAGCGACCACCAAAATGACCACCAGCTCAGGGAAGCCTATAGATCGGAACATACGGCCTCCTTATATGGAACACTACTCAATTGTAGGGAGCTTGTTTCCTCGCCGTCAAGCCAAGGTATTCCAAGTAGAATCGACGAGCCTTCAGGACTTCTCGGACTGCTCCTGGTTGCGGACCTGGTTGGCACGATCTTCGATCTGCTCCCGCAGGGACTTCTCGTGGCCCGGCGGTTCCACGCTCCGCCCCGACTTGAGGCTCTCGATTTGCTCGCGCAGCCGCTTGGCTCTTTGGACTTGACCTTCCTGAGTGTGCTGGCTGTCTTGGTCGGACATTTTCCACTCCTGTCTCATTCTATCGAGATGCGAGCAACGAAAACGCGGCGGCCTCCGTACAACCGCCGCGCAGTTTCTCATCGGGCGCAGTTTACAGCTTGCCGATAAAGTCCCGCAACGACTTGGCCCGTGCGCCGCTCGATTCGGCGATGGTGCCGCCTACCCGCGCCGCTCTGGCGGCCAGCGGCTTCTTGGTACGGTAATGATCGTTCTTGCGTACGTTGCGCACCAGATCGTCGATGGTCTCGCGCAAGCTCCGCCCATTGCGGCTGAGCTTACCCAGATCGCGCACCTGCGCCTGGCCATTGGTGACGACAATCTGATACCACTCGTTCGTCACCGGATTTCCGAAGCTCACGTAGCCGTTTTCGAGCACGGTGTGCGGTCCTTTGACGTTTCCGCGAAAGCTATAGAGCGTACCCGAGGCGCCGTTGGGATCGTAATAGTGGGGCGTGATGAAATCGGAGAGCTGCTGCCCGTTCACGCCATAGGCGAATTGCGCGTCTTCGCAGGGATCGCAAACCTCCACCAGATAGGTGACGCGCTGCAGCGCGGAGATCGGCTGGGGCGCCTGAGGCGGCGGCGAGCCCGCGATAGTGCGATTCCCGAACGGATCGGCCAGCATCTCCAGCGTCTCGTGACTGGCCGTGAGCTGCCACTGATCGTCGGCCTGCACCAGCGAGAAAGGCTGACCGTTCTCGTCGGTGTGATAACCGGCCGCGCCGGGTTGATCGATATCGTCGCGAATGATCACCGGCCAATAGTCCACTGGAACCGATTCCAAGGCATCAAACGCGCTCACCGTGGCGCTCACCTGCCAGATGGGTCCAAAATCTCGAGTCGCCTGCTTCTGCAACGCAGCAGCGACGGCCGACACGTCTGAAAAACTCACCGTCGGAGTATCCGACACCAAAGCAACTTGATGCGGTAGGGTACTCATGGTAATCCTCCTCAATTGGAAGGGTAGATGGCTGGCCGCCTTTCGGCGCAAGTGCGGGGGTGGCTCGGGTCGAGCGATCTCAGAGCCACTGGAATAGTAGCCCAAACGCTCCTTGATTACAAGGGTGGAAGGCGGCCTTTCGCGGGCTCGCTGTTACTGGAAGGCGAAGTAGCCCAGGTATCCCAGCCCGGTGCCGATCAGCGCGCCAGCCACTACGTCACTCAGAAAATGCATGCCGAGCAGAATGCGCGACATCGCGATGCTGAGAGCGCAGAAGAGCAATCCGATGGTGAGCGTCGGATAAAACAGCGAGCAGGGGTATGGCAACCGCGAATGCCGTCATGGTGTGGCCGGAGGGGAATGAGAATTGATCGGGCGGAAGCAGCGTAGCCCAGCAGTGCGGTGCAATCTGGCAGGGCCGCCGGCGCCCCGTCAGGCGCTTCAGGCAGAGGAACATCAGGATGCTCAGGACGGAGGACAGCCCGGCAGCTCCTACGGCTTCAAAGCGCGTTTTGCCGCCCAGCATCACGATCGCAAGCCCCATGGCGTACCATAGCCAGCCGTCGCCCACGCGCGTAGCGCTTACGACGTACAGCCGGACCCAGCGCGGCGCCTCCCAATTGTTGGCGCGGCGCATCACGCTGTAGTCGCCCTTGGTGATTAGACTTCGCACCATCCTACTTCAGAATATACCGCCGGCCCCGTTACATTCTGTTGAAGAAATGATTTCGGGTAAAACAATCTTGACTGAAAACGTAACTGTGACAAACTGTTCTTTGCATAGTACTAGCTAATTAGCCTATTCCCGGCCTGGAACGGACGTCGAATAGCGGCTGGACTTCGTTTTCTTCGATGCCGGAGGCGGCCACCGTTCCGCCGCCAACGCCCTGAAAGCTGTGATCGAGCAGCAGGGGCGGCCGTGGGAAATCAGGCTGGTAAACCTCCAGGAAATCCTGGATCCACTGGATATTTTCCGCAAATACACCGGAATCCGGATGCAGGACGTGTACAACGTGCTGCTGCAAAAGGGCTGGACGCTCGGATCGGCGCAGATGACAGCGCTGATGCACGGCCTGATTCGCCTGTACCATCGGCGGCCAAGTGCGGTTGCTCACCGAATTCTGGAAGCAGGGCGAGCGCGATCTGGTGGTTTCGCTGATTCCGAATTTCAACCGCGCCTTGCGCCAGAGTCTGCCTGCAACGCCGCTGGTGACGATTTTGACGGATCTGGCCGATTTTCCTCCGCACTTCTGGATCGAACGTCAGGATCAATATTTGATTTGCGGCACCGAGAAGGCCGTAGAGCAGGCGCGCGTGCTGGGGCATCCGGCTGAACAGATTTTCGCGACTTCGGGAATGATTTTGCGCCCCAGCTTTTATGAGCCCGTGATGGCGGATCGCGCAGCGGAACGGCGCAGGCTGGGGCTGGATCCGGAACTGCCAACCGGGCTGGTACTGTTCGGAGGGCAAGGATCGAGCGTGATGCCGGAAATCGCAAAACGTATGAGCGCGGTCGCGCAGCCCAACTTCCAGTTCATCTTCATTTGCGGGCGGAACAAGAAGCTCGCCGAGAAATTGCGCGGCATGGATACGAAGTTTCCCAAAGTACGTGGAAGGGTTCACCAGCGAAATTCCGTATTACATGCATCTCTCCGATTTCTTTGTCGGCAAGCCGGGCCCCGGCAGCATCAGCGAAGCGATTGCGATGCGGCTTCCGGTTGTGGTGGAGCGCAACGCCTGGACGCTTCCGCAAGAACGCTACAACACCGAATGGATTCTCGAGAAGCAGGTGGGCGTGGTGTTGCCATCGTTCCGCGAGCATCGACGCCGGGTTGCGCGAATTGCTGGACGCCGCCGAACTTCTCCCGCTTTCGCACGAACGCCGCGGCCATCACGAACCGCGCAGTTTTCGAGATCCCGGAAATCCTGGAGACTTTGCTGCAGCCAGGAACGCGGCTCAGTCCGATCGCCTCTCCCACCAGAAACAGCGGCCAATTGAACGGCGTTCGGAATCCCGCCCGCGCTGGTGTTTCGGAAATCCCACACGAATGCGATCACGATCACCGCGGCGCCTGCCAGCACCCCGGCCCAGTGCGGCAGCCCGCCGCGAATTCCGCCCGCGCGCAACGAAATCAGCCGCAGACGATCATGGTAAACGCCACCAGCACCGGCGCCCATACCGGACCCACCCAGGGCAGCGGAATCAGAAACAAAATGTCCCAGGTGCGGAGCGAGTCCGGCCAATGAATCATCAGCTTCAAGAACGCATAGAAGGTGATGTCCCAAACGCCGAACGCGATGGCGAAGGCCGCGATCCATTCGTGCAGATTGCGCGCCACGGCCAGGGCAACCGCGCCCAGCATGACCATGGTTGCGGCTTCACGCCCGATCTCGATCGCCAGGCGGCGCGGATTTTCGGGCCCGGCGTCGGCCAGTTGCTGCGTGCGTGATCAGCGGAAACAAATCGTCAGGGTTACGTTCCGGATGCAAGCGCGCGCGGATGGGATTATAGAGCGCGCGCAGATAGACCACCACGGCGGCCTCCACGTAGCCGAACGAAATCCCGAACAGGAACAAAGCTGCAACGGCGCGGCGCATAAATTTCAGTCTACCCGCGGCGAATATGGGTCCTCCGGCCAGGCGTGCTTGGGATAGCGGCGGCTCAGTTCCCGCCGGACTTGCGGATAGAGGCGCTGCCAGAAGCCGGCCAGGTCCGTTGTGGTCTGCACGGGGCGCTTGTTGGGCGCGAGCAAATGCACCACCAGCGCGACCTTGCCGTTCGCGATGCGCGGCGTCTCGCGCATGCCGAAGAAATCCTGCAATCGCGACGCGATCCACGGCGGCTTGCCGGTTTCGTAATTCACTTTCGTTTGGCGGCCGTTCGGCAAGCGGATGCGGCCGGGCGCAATTTCATTCAGAAGCCGCGCGCCGATGCGCTGCTCCAGCGCAGGGATCAACGAAGCGCCGGCGTTCTTGAGATCGGCAAAACTTTTCAAGCCGCGGCAAAGTTCGCGAAACGCTTCGTCAACATCCAACTTTGTGATCGACGCGTGCTCGGACGCGAAGGCGACGCGGGCCAGGAACTGCGCCAATTCGTCCGGATCGACAAAGCGTTCGATTCCGGCTTCGATCGCGCGCTCGGCCAGCAACGCCGCGGCCTGTTCGGGATCGGGCGCGCCGCTGCGCGTTTCCTCGATCACCAGATTCTCGTAGAGCAGCGCGCTCACCGCTTCCACGCGTTCGGCGGATCCGATTCCATTCCACGCCCGCGCGTTCCTTCACGCGATCGGGAAACAGGTCGAGCAGCCAAGTCCGGCTCGATGGCGCAGTACAGGCGCACCAGAGGCAGCGCGTGCTCGCTGCGATCTTCGATATCGACGGCGACTAGAAACTCGGCGCGCGCTTCGCAGCCGAGCACCGCCGAGCCTCCGGAAGCCAGCAGCAATTGATTATCCTTGCGCCGGCGCGCCACGCGATCGGGAAATGCCGTGAGGATCGCAAGCGCCAGCGCGTTGGGATCGTGCGCGTCTGTGTTTCGGCGGCCTGACGATGCGGCGGATCTGCTCGAAGTGGCGTTCGGTGACGGGATCGAATGGTGAATCGATGAGGCTCATCAAATCGCACGATGGCGACCGCGCACCCGAGCTGAGCGCCGCGGCCGCCCGGCAACCTTCTTCGCCCGCGCCGCGTTCGGCGGCATCCATCACCAGCCGCGCCAGACGCGGATGCAACGGATAACGCGCCATGTGGCGCGCCCGTTCGCGCGTTGCGCCCAGACGTTCGCAGCAAATCCTCCGCGCGAGTGACCGCGGGCGCAGGCGGCGCATCCAGCCAATCCAATTCGAGCGGGTTGCCTACTCCCATGGCGCGCAGCGTGAGGCAAAGCTCCGACAACTCGCGCCGCAGAATCTCCGGCGGATCTTGCTCGCGGCGGCGATGAAGATCGTCGGCCGTGTAGAGCCGGATCACGCGGCCCGGCGCGGTACGCGCTGCCCGGCCCGCCCGCTGCGTCGCCGATGCCTTGCTGATGCGCGCCACTTCGAGCGTCGGCAATCCGGACCACGGTGAATCGCTCGCCATGCGCGCCAGCCCGCTGTCGATCACGGCCGTGACGCCTTCCACGGTGATGGAGCTTTCGGCGACGTTGGTGGACAGGATCACCTTGCGTTGCGGGGCGGGGGAGACGGCGCGGTCCTGCTCGGCGGGCGACAAATCGCCGTACAGCGGAAGAAGCAACAGATCGTGCCGCGCAGCCAATGGACGGCATTCGCGCTCGGCGCGCCGGATTTCCGCGGCTCCCGGCAGGAAGACCAGCACGTCGCCCGCGGGCGCCTGCGACGATCAGAGCCTCCAGCGCCGCGGCCACCTGTTTTTCGAGCGGCAGCGCCGAGTAAGGCTGATGAGTAATTGCAAGATCGAACAGCCGGCCTTCGGAACGCAGGATCGGGCAGTCGTCCAGAAAGGCCGCGATCGGCGCGGCGTCGAGCGTCGCCGACATCACGACGATCCATAAATCCGGGCGCCTGGTGCGCTGCAAACGCCGCAGCAACGCCAGCGCCAGATCGGTTTCCAAATGCCGCTCGTGGAACTCGTCCAAGACCACGGCATCGACGCCCGCGAGCAGCGGATCGGAAATCAGGCGCCGCGTGAGAATGCCTTCGGTAAGGAATCGCAGCCGCGTGCGTGCTCCGGCGACCTCTTCGAAGCGAACCTGATAGCCCACCGTTTCGCCCGAGTTTTTCGCCTAGCTCGTAGGCCACGCGGCGCGCCGCCAATCGCGCGGCCAGCCGGCGCGGCTCCAGCACCAGCACTTGCCCGCGCACCATGATCGAGCAAAGCGGGCGGGACGCGCGTGGTCTTCCCGGCGCCCGGAGGCGCTTCGATGACCAAGTTGGAGAGCATGACCGAGCGATTCGCGAATCGCCGGCAGCAGATCGTCGATGGGGAGCTTGGCGATCTGCCGGGTCAATATCGGAACCGTGTCCAGTTACTTATTCGGCAGGCGGCGTGGCCGGCGCGGGCGTCTTGGATGGATCGTCCACGTCGTACTTGATCTGCACGTCGCTCTTGAACTGTTTGTAGTCCTCGTACTTGACGGTCATTTTGATGCGCTGGTCGTTTTCGCGGAAGTGCAGAGTAGAGTTCGCGATGGTGTAGGTGGGGAACCAGTATTTCCCGTCCACCTGCTCGCGATACGTTTCAAACTTCGGATATTGATGGTCCGCGTTCTGCTTCGCGCCTTCACCGCGGCCGTAGCTCTTCACGATTTGCAGGTCGCGATCGTCCACCCAGACGATCCCCTCGAAGTAGCGCTGGCCCGACTCCATCTTCTTGGGCTTGACGGCGAACGCATAAGTGGAAATCTCATCCAATTGCTCGCGGCCGAGGTAGCGAATGAAATACTTCGGCACTTCATCGGTGGTGAGCACGAAGGGCTGCACGTCGCGAAGATCCTGAATGTCGCCCGGATCGAGCGAAATCGCGGTGAGTGTGTTCGGCGGAGCGTAGGTTACTTTTTCGATGCGCGCGCCTTCGGGCGAAAAGATGATGTCGGTCACTTCTTCCCATTGGCCGGTGACTCCGCCGCCGTCGTCGAGCGTTTCCACTTTGGCGGTCTGGCGATAGGTGTAGTTGCTTCTCGCTTTGGCGAAGGCCGCTTCCTTGGCCGCGAACTTGGCGATGATCTGGTCGATTTGGGAAGGATCGGGATCGGTGAGGGTGGCGCCGAAAGCCACGCCGGTGAGCAGGGCGAAAGTGACGACGTAACGCATGTTGCCTCTTGCCTTTTAATATACCGCCGCGCGCGTCCGGCAGTGGGCGGCCTTCGAAGGGGACTTGGCCCGGCGAGGCGGTTGGAAATCACTGATTCGGAAGGGGCGGACGCATCAGGGGTATTTTTGTGTTTGGTGACGCATTGTTTTTTCGAATTCGGCGAATTTCAGGCGGACAGGGGAGATTGGAGGGATGAGTATTTCGGAAGGCATCGGAATCCAGCATATGGCGGAGAAGTGGCGCTGCACGGGAGAGGCAGCATAAGTAGTTGGCAGGGCGGGGGAAGAAAGCGATGGCAAAGTGGTGAGGCGGCGCGCGAGGCATCTGCGGAGACCCGGTTCGAGCCCGCACAGGAGGCCCGGACCAGGTCTTCGGAAGCAAGTTGCGCAAATCTATTCCAGCGAGAAAACGATTAACGTTCCGCCCAGGTTGGTGTAGTCGGCGAGCGAGGATGTAAGGCCCACGGCGCCGAGTCCTTCACTCCCTTTGGTGAGGCCTTCGGCCAGACCGATTGCCGCCCATCCTCCCACGCCGGTCAGCACTGCAACGTACTGCTTGCCCTTATGCGTGTAGCTGATGGGATTGCCGATGATGCCGGAGGGCGCGTGGAATTGATACAGAATCTTTCCCGTGGCCTGGTCGGCGGCTTTGAACCAGCCGTCCAGCGTGCCATAGAAGAGCACGCCGCCATCGGTGGTCAGCGGTCCGCTATAGACCTGGAATTTCTCGTTGACGGTCCACTTCGTTTCGCCGGTCACTTGATTAAAGGCGATCAGCCTGCCGCGGACATCGCCATGGTCGGCAGGGTACATGCTCAACGTGGCTCCCACGTAAGGAAAGCCGCTACGGTATTTGACGCTGAACGCCTGGTAGTCCATGCAGATGTGATTGGTGCCGAGATAAAACAGTTTGCTCTTGGGATCGTAGGAGGCCGGCTGATGATTCTTGGCGCCCTGCGCGGCCGGACAAATGTCCTTCACATTGACATCTTCCTTGGTCATCTTGGCTTCGTTGAGCACCGGCCGGCCGGTTTGCAGGTCGATCTTCTCCGCCCAGTTAGTGGAGGGATCGAATTTATTGGCTCGGAGCAGCTTTCCATTGCGGCGGTCCAGCACGTAGGCAAAACCGTTGCGATCGAAATGCGTCATGGTGGGGATGGTTTGGCCGTCGATGACGCTGTCGGTGAGGATGCTCTCGTTGATGCCGTCATAATCCCAGGCGTCATGCGGAGTCATCTGATAGACCCACGCTGCCATGCCGGTATCCGGATTGCGCGCGAACAAACTGGTGGACCATTTGTTGTCGCCGGGCCGCTGGCCAGGATTCCACGTGCCTGGGTTCCCGCTGCCGTAGTACACCAAGTTGAGCTGGGGATCGTAGGTATACCAGCCCCAGGTTGTGCCGCCGCCTAGCTTCCAGCCGTCTTCCATCCAGGTTTTGAGGCTGGAATCCTTGCCCACCGGTTGTTGCGTCGCGGCATCGATGGTCTTGTCGGGATCGAAGAGAATGTCCTGGTCCGGACCGACGCTGTTGGCGCGCCACACCAGCTTTCCGGTATTGAGATCGTAAGCGGTGAGGTGCCCGCGCACGCCGTATTCTCCGCCCGAAATTCCCACGATCACTTTGTCATGCACCACCAGCGGAGCAATGGTCATGGTTTGTCCCAGTTGCGGATCTCCGTTCTGAGCGCTCCACAGCACCTTGCCGGTCTTCGCGTCCAGCGCGTAGACATGCGTGTCCAAAGTGGAAATCAGAATCTTTCCGTCGGCATAGGCCACGCCTTTGTTCACCAGATCGCAGCAGGCCACCGAGGGCGAGAATTTATCCTGCTCCGGCGCGAATTTCCAGGCGATTTGCCCGATGTTGTCCAGGTCGATGGCATAGACGAAGTTGGGGTAGGAGCTCTCGAAGTACATCATGTTGCCGATCACCAGCGGCTGGCCTTCCTGCCCGCGCAGCGTCCCGGTGGACATGGTCCAGGCGACCTTGAGTTTTCCAGCGTTTTTGGTATTGATCTGGTTCAATTTGCTGTGCCGATTCCCGCCGTAGCTGCCCAAGGGAATCACCCATTGGTTGGGGTCCTGTGAATCCTTCTGGAGCGCATCTTGCGCAACGGCGGCCATCGGGGCAAGCGCGGCGCACGTGGCGAAAGCGATTGCCAGGGAACAGAGCTGTTTCATCGAGTTCATTTCAGAGCTCCTTTTGTTTTTCTTTAGTCCTGCGCGGACGGTGGCCTGCCGGAAGACACCAGGTCGAGGCTTCGTCCTTTTACGTACCTGAAAATGTGAATCACGTCGTCTTCGCTGAGGAAACCGGCCCACGCCGGCATGCCTTGTTCTTTTTTTCCAGACATTGCCACCGCTAGAAAATCGCGCTGTTTCATTCCGGCTGCGAGCGAGTGCCGCAGATCGGGCGCGAGCTGGCTGCCGGTGGCATCCGTGCCATGGCAACGGTAGCAGTACGAATTAAAGAGCTGATAGCCGTGGAAGACTTCCTTGGTTACTTTGGGGGCCTGGTTTTCCAGAAAGAGCGGGAAATCGAGACTGACGGTGGTGCCGTCCTGGAGCTTGTATGAATACGTTTTCGTGTCGCCCTCGGCGGGAACAGCCGCGGATCCGGTCTGCGACAGAATCCACTTCGCCATCGCCGTGCGCTGGGCGTCCGTCAAATCCGGATGGGGCGTCATGCCGTTGCCGCCGTCCCGGATTTTCGCGGCCAGCTTGGCGATGGTATCGGGAGCATCCGCTTGGCCGGCGTAGCGCTTGGCCACCGCGCTGTAGGCTGGCCCCACCACTTCGCGATCCACGGCGTGACAAGAGGAGCAGTCGCTCGCCTTGATCAGCTTTTCGCCGTCCTGGGCGGCGGCCGATAGAGCAATGGCGAAGATGATAACCAGTTTCAACGTGGCCGGTCCTGCTGCCGCGGCGCATAGGACATCACGCCGCTCTCGGAAAGAATGGCCGTGAGCTCCGCCTGGTGATTCTCGATCACATCATCCAGCCTCTTCTTTAACGCTTCGTCGCCGGCGCGAACGCCCATCGCCATGGGAAACGAGTATTGTTCCGGCGGCCCCAAGGCTCGTTCATTAGGAACCGCGAGCACTTCCAGATTTGGCGCAGTGCGCAGGAATGCGCCGATGGCCGGCTGCCAGGTGATCAAGACATCGATCTTTCCGCTATTCAGCGCGTCCAGCATTAATGCCGGCGACTCTCCGTCATCGGTGGCCACATCGAAGGCCACGGCCGCCGGGATCATCCCGCGCATTTTGAGAGCGTCTTCGGCCGGCGTCTCGCGTTCAAAACCAACCTTCACGCGCTTCAGCACGGGCGAATCCATGCTCGTAATGTCGTATTTCTTGCCCTTGTCGAAAACGAAAACATAGGACGAGATGTAATAAGGGCGCGTGGTCAGCTCTTCGCGGCTGGCGTAGGGGATGCTCATTACTACGTCGCACTTCTTGGCGTCGAGGGTAGACGAGAGGAATTGCGGGAATCCGCCGTGGCCGCGATGGCTCGCCCATGTGTAGTCCGCGGTTTCGCCCAGGGCCTTGGCAACCGCTTCGGCAACTTTATTTTCAAATCCCGCGCCCGCTCGATTGGAATACGGCAGATAGTCTGGATCGGCGCAAACACTCAATGCCTGGGCCGGATTCAGAAATAGCACGGGCCACAGGCCCGCGAGAACCAATGGGTTGACCATGGCACTGAATCTCATAAATGTTTACGCCGGAGTTCGGCCGTTCGAATGGTGCATCCCCGCCGCCTATCCCGGCAGAGTCCGGTACACATCATATACTCCTTTTGGTTGAAGCGCAGCGGGGGTGACGTGCACGGGGGTGACGAGCACGGGGGTGGCGAGCATGAGGCTCATCGAGTAGATCCGCAATGAAGCTTCGGTTCGTGGTAGGAGCAACTACCTCGAAAGGTGTCGCGGCCCAATGCGTAATCAAGCACAATAGGCTATCGGTATTTTCTGTGGCTCCAAGAGTCGAGTAATCGGGGGCGCATCGTTTCCCGGTGTTGCGTATTTTGCAACGCCGCCGGGCGAAGAACATGTGTCTTGGCGCGCGCAAGGAGATCGGGCTATGGAGATGACAACAGAGGAAGTGAGCCGTGCCCACCGCGAAGACTTTTACGGAGCCCTCAGGAAAGGCGATTTAGAGAGGCTGTCGCAGATATACTCCGATGACTACATGCTCGTGAGACCGGACGGAACAACGTTCTCCAAGACGCAAATTCTGGACGATCTCAAGACCCATGCAATGAGCTTTCCCTCGATTGAGTTGACCAGCGAAAAGATTCGAATCTACGGTTCGGTCGGGATTTTGACCGGGCGATAGCAAAATTACGGCGGTGCGCGATGGGAAAGAGACCACAACCAAGTTCCGGCTGGTCGCTATCTATCGCAAACAGAATGGCCGCATCGAGCTTGTTCATTTTCAAAGCAGCCCGGTTCCGGAGTAAGCGTCGCATGGAACGGAATCATTGACGTTACACACGAAGTTTACACACAGGGGACAACGAGGGAATCGAGTATAGGATCCGGAGTAACCTCGCAACTAGACCAGACAGGAGAAGGATACATGAATACCCTTACAGTGAACGACGGCACGCAGATTTATTACAAGGATTGGGGCACGGGTCAGCCGCTCTTCTTTCATCACGGATGGCCGCTGTCGGCCGACGACTGGGACGCCCAGATGATGTTCTTCTTGGGGCACGGTTATCGAGTAGTTGCCCATGATCGGCGCGGGCATGGTCGTTCCACTCAGACGGTGAGCGGCAACGACATGGACACCTATGCGGCCGACGTTGCCGAACTTGTGAAAGCCCTGGATCTCAAAAACGCCGTCCACATCGGACATTCAACCGGTGGCGGCGAGGTCACACGCTATGTCGCCCAGCACGGAAGGGGCAGGGTCGCCAAAGCGGTACTCATCAGCTCGGTTCCTCCCGGCTTGCTGAAGTCGGAAAAAAATCCGGACTGGGCTTCCAATGGAAGTGTTCGACGGCCTTCGGGACGGCACAGGCAATCATCGCGCCCAGTTCTACCAGGACATCACCATGCCCTTCTACGGCTTCAACCGCCCAGGCGCCAAGATCTCGCAAGGTATCCGGGACAACTGGTGGCGCCAAGGTATGATGGGCGGGATCAAGGCACAATACGACTGCATTAAAGCTCTCTCGGAGACCGAGTTTTACGACGACCTTAAGAGCATCGACATCCCGGTCCTTGTGCTGCATGGCGAGGACGATCAGATCTGCCCGTTTCCCGCTTCCGGGGCAAGCACAATCAAGTTGCTGAAGCATGGGACCCTGAAAACCTATCCCGGCTTTCCGCACGGAATGCCTGCCACGAATGCCGACCAGATCAATGCCGACATCCTCGAGTTCATAAAGCGCTAAACGCAATGCACGGTGCGGGTCACCATGCGTTTTCAGGGCGGCCCGGCGCATGGATGATCTTGCGGCGCTCTTTCCTTGAGCGCCGCGCGCTCCATTTCGATCGACGGACACGAAGGAGCATCAATGAATGAATTACTGAATCTGGCCGTAAAGGCGCACGGCGGTCTGGAGCGCTGGAACAAAGTGAAGTCGGTGAAAGTTGCCGCATCCATCACGGGCGCAATCTGGTTCGTGAAGAGCAAGGGCGACGCCCTCAAGAATGTCGTGATGACAATTGATACGAAGGTCGAGCGCCTGGTCACGGATTTCCCCGGCCAGGACAAACGCTCGATTTTCGAACCAAACCGCATCGTGATGGAGAAGGTTGACGGTACGCTCATCGAGTCCCGCGGCAACCCCGAGGAATCGTTCCAAGGTCAGCAGCGAGAAACGCCTTGGGATGACATGCATGTCGCCTATTTCTGTGGCGAGGCTTTGTGGACGTACCTCAACACCCCGTTCCTGTACACGCATGAGGGATTCAAGCAGTGAGGAGATCCCATCGATTCAGGTTGACGGCGAAACCTGGAGGCGTCTGAAAGTCACTTTCCCGGACTACGTGAAGAGCCACACACGCGAACAGATCTCCTGCTTTGGGCCGGATGGTTTGCTGCGCCGGCACGACTATACGGTAGACATCCTCGGCGGAGCAACGGGACTCAACTATGCCTCGGAGTATCGGGACGTCGACGGAATCATTGTGCCGACAAAGCGCCGAATCTACGCATACGAAGGGGACTACCAGCTGGTCAAGGAGCCTCTCCTGGTCTCCATCGATATGGGCGAGATCGCTCTCGCTTAGCGGAACGCGAAAGGCTTATCATGTTCAAAGAAACCCTGTTCACTTCCCTGCGTCTGGGGGCAATGCAACTCCCGAATCGGATCGTTATGGCCCCGCTCACGCGCATGCGCGCCGGCGCTGGGAATGTTCCAACCGCGTTAAACGCTGAATACTACGCGCAGCGTTCCTCAGCCGGGCTGATCATCTCGGAAGGAACTGCGATCAGCCCTCAGGCGCAAGGTTATCCGAATGCTCCGGGGATCTACACAGCGGCTCAGATTGCCGGGTGGCGCAGCAGTGACCGATGCCGTCCATGCCCGCGGCGGCCGGATCGTCCTGCAAATCGCTCACAACGGAAGGAACTCTCATTCCTCGCTCATTCCGGATGGAACTGTTCCTGTCGCGCCCTCCGCCATTCCTCCCACAATTCCCGCTCTGACGAAAGATTTTCAGCAGGTTCCGGCTGAGATTCCGCGCCCGCTGGAGACCTCCGAGATCGCGGTCGTTATTGGCACGTTCCGTCAGGCCGCGTTAACGCGATCGAAGCTGGATTCGATGGAGTGGAGTTGCAGGGCGCGAACAGCCACTTGATCGAGCAATTCCTGGAGGACGGAACCAACCAGCGCACCGATGCCTACGGCGGGTCGAAAGAGAACCGGGCTCGATTCCTGCTCGAAATCGTGGACGAGGTGACCGGCTGCTCTTGGGGCCGGCCGGTTGGGCGTACGCCTGTCGCCTTTTGGCCAATATGGCGGGATTCACGACAGCGATCCCCTGGAGCTGTTCAGCTTTGTCATCGGGGAACTCAGTAAGCGCCGAATCGCCTATTTGCACCTGATCGAGGCCAGGGGCTCGGAGATCGGTTTGACCGATGAACTGCACGAAAATGCTCGAAACAATGCCGCCCTGTTCCGTTCTGCTTTCGATGGACCGCTGCTCTCGGCGGCCGCTTATACGCCCGAGAGTGCGGCAGAGACAATCGAGCAGAAGCACGCCGATGCAGTCGCCTTCGGCCGCCTGTTCATCGCCAATCCGGACCTGGTTGAGCGGATCCAAGAAAATCAGCCGCTCAACCCGCCTGATCGTTCGACGTTTTACGGCGGCGGAGCTCACGGATATACCGACTACCGGGTCCTTGGAACTGCAGCGTGACTGAACGGGCGGCGATGCCATCATAACCGGGTACGCATCATACGAGATTAGCGGTTGCGTTCGAGTTCACGTTATGATCGAGCGACTCGACCAATGATCCGGGAAACCGAAAAAGACCGGCGACGGTAAATGCGGGTGTGGCCCGGTCCTACGGACGTCGAACGCACGGAGCCGATTCCCTCCAGGCCGTGGCTTTTCGAAAGCCGGCGGCCCTCCGATTCAACCGCATCCAGGTACGGTTGGTAGATGCTTTTCTGCGCGATGTCGAATTGCGGGGGCGAGGGATAAATGGAATACCAGAAACCGGATGCGTCGCGCAGAAGGCCGCTGAAGTGATAGGAGATCAACGGCCGGCCATCCACGGAAGTCTTACCCCAGTTCCGCGTCAGAACATGGCCGCCGATGTTCCAAGGCGCGAGGTTGACGCCGGGATGATTGAGAACATGGACGCTCGCGTATCGATTGGGCCAGGCGTTCAAATACCCTTGATTCATGAAGCGGCCGTCAGACTGCACCTCGGGATCGCACCATGCCATGCAGTCCCTTTCCCAGTCGGCAAGGCACTGACGGGCTGCCGTTCCAGCGCGCCAATAGATCCATCCCGCGTTGTAGGTGCCGTAAACGGCAAGATCCTGCGCTGAGGCGGGGAACCGATGCGGTGAGAGTCCGATCGCGGCCGCTCCGAGTTCCTCGTAGGCGGGCGACGGGTCGGCGAAGAAGCGCATGTCCGCGTCGACGAAGGTCACCGAAGCGGGCCGGGGCGTGGATTCCAATACGAAGCGAACGAACGCCGGCTTGTGAGTGGCGTAGTAGGCCCAGGCGCTGCGCGATTCCCGCAACGCTGGGAGTTGCGGTTTTTGGGCGTGAAGCTCGCCGAGCCCAGTCACCTGGATCGAGGATGGGAAAAGGTCGCGCAAAACGCGCTCGCAGGATTCATCCAAGGCCAGGACGCGAATCGCCGCTCCAGGATCGAAGGAGCGCAGAGAGCGCAGCATGACGATCCCTTGTGCCAAATAATGGGAATCGAAGTCCGTACAGTAGGTGCGCATCAAGTCCGCGATACTAAGGCGCGGGAAGCCGGCCCGACGGCAGCGTCTATCGCGGCAGCAAGACGATCCCGCTCGCGCGCTAGCGTGGACAGCGGCTGCCTGGCCCAATAGCGCAGCCGTTCCCGCAGGGCATGGACCGCAGGGCCGACCTGACACGGACCAATTCCGCGAAAGAACGATCGAGAGAGCCACGCTGAGCTCGCTCCCAGGCGTGGATACTGCGCGAAGATCAGATCGGGCGCAATGGGCAGCGTGCTGTCATCCACTCGGGCCAGACCGCCGAAGCCAAATCTCATGCCGGCTCCCTGGACGCAGCGGGCCATGGTCTGCATGCGAGCTGAGACGACAATCTCAAAAGGATTCGCCAGCGCCAGGCTGAGATGAAGATCGTTCAAGCCCACCATGATTTCCCGCAAACCCGGAATCGAGGCGATTTCGGAAATGCGTTCCGCCGCAGCGGCCGTCTCCACAAGCGGGACCACCTCCGCCCTTGCGCCGACGATTTGAACGAACGCTGCCACCTCGGCCGGCTGGGCAAAATAAGGCAGCATCAGGAACTGCGCGTGAAGTTGGAGAGCGCGCTCGATTTCCTGTGCCGATTCTTCGTGCAGCGGATTCAAGCGCGCGAAAACGGCGGCATGCCGGACGTTTGCGGCGACGATGGCCAGATCGTCAAGCTGATGCGCGGCAAATCGCGCCCGCGGCAGGTGACCTTGCCTCGCCGGCTTTCCAATCCGCTCGACATCAATGCCAATACGATCGACGCCCGCTTCGTCGGCGGCCTGGACCAGTTCCGGATCGGCCGTGATTGCGGTGAGAATGAACTCGCCGGGCATAACTTAGTCGAGCCGGAAGGGGATCGCCTCTGAACCGGGCGGCAAGGTCCAGTCGTCCGGCTCCTCGTAGTTGAACGGTTCGTCGTTGAGGACCAGGTATGCGGCCTCATCCGCAGTGGGATTCCGGATGGCATGCCATACCAAGGGTGGAACGTACAGAGCGCTGGGGCGCGCGACGCTGGAGTGCAGCATGGAAAAGGACTGGTAGGTCGCCGAATCTAGGCGGTCGTCGTATAAGCCGATACGCAGCTGGCCGCGCAGGGCCACGATCACGTCGCGCTGGCGGCGATGACAGTGCCACGACGAGATGCCGCCCGGAAGCAAGGCCATATATACCGCGTGCGCGGGCACGAACGCAGGCTCGAACCATTCGGGACGGAAGCATTCCGTCAAGATTCCGCTGCGGATGACAACGTTTTTGATTTCGTGTATCTGAACGCCTTGGAACAATCGCCGATCCACGGGCATCCAGTCGGCGGTCACGGTCTGGGAAGAACGCCGGGCTTCATCAAGCATGGTTTTAAGCAATTCTAACCCAGCTAGGTTTTCCGAGGCTTACCCCGGGATGGGCCGCACGCAAGCTCCTCGATAGACACCATCGTTTTAGAGGGGTCGTGTCTCTTGCCGGGAAATTTTGAACTCCACGCTACTCACTGCGGATCGCCGGGTTACCAATTGACGGGCTTGCCGATTTCGAGCGGCCACACTTCGGTGCGCGAGAAATCCTTCAACTCGCGCGAGAGCTCGGCGGGCGTGCCGATCAGCGCGGGGAAGGTGCCGAAATGCATCGGGATCACTTGCTTCACATCCAGCAAACGGCAGGCGAGTGCGGCTTCGCGCGGACCCATGGTGTAGAAATCGCCGATCGGGAGGAACGCCAGGTCGGGTTTGTACAACTGCTGGAGAAGCTGCATGTCGGAGAACACTGCGGTGTCGCCGGCGAAATAGATCGCGCGATTATCGGGCAAATGAAGCACGTATCCCGCCGCCTCGCCACCATACAGAATCTGGTCGCCATCCTGGATGCCGCAACTATGGATCGCGTGCGTCATGGTGGCTTTGAGCCCGCCGATCACTTCCTGAGTCCCGCCTTTATTCATGCCGCTGCAATTCTCCACGCCTTTGGAAGTCAGCCATACGCAGGTTTCATAGATCGCGATTACTTTGGGCTTGAACTTCTTGGCCAACGGGACCGCGTCATGAATGTGATCGAAATGGGCGTGGGAAATCAGGATGGCATCCACGCGATCAATCTGGTGCCCCTTGGGATACGCGGGATTGCCATCGATCCAGGGATCCATCAAAATCACTTCGCCGGATTCCAAACGAAATTGCACGGTGGCGTGACCGAGCCAGGTGATCTCGACCATTCTTATAACCCCTTCACCACGGGAGTTGCCATCGGAACCTGGATTCCATCGCCATATTTTGCGATGCCGGGGATAGTGACCGGCAAGTGGCCGGTGATTGCGATTTCGCCGACCAGCGCCTTGGCGAGCGCGGTCTCGGACGTCGGCGTCGGACTATAAGTGGTGAGGTATGCGCTCACATTTGCGAAATTACGAACCAGATATGGATTGCCGAGCGCCGCCAGCATCACAGGAACCTTGCCCGCGATCAGCCCGTTCAGAAAATCCGGGTACCCGCCGGCCAGCGCCACATTGCCGCGGTAAGCAGCCACCGTGACGTACGCCGCGGCGACGATCTCGGTGCAACTGGATGTCTTCGCGCTCACCTGGTCCAGATCGGCTTTGCTCATGCTTGGGTCGAGAATCGTCGTGGTTATGCCCGGCGCGCGTTTCTTCACTTCATCTATTAAACGAATCCCCTGTTGGCTGCGCCGCCCTTCGGTGAGGGCGAGCAGGCAGGTGCTTTCCGGATGACGAATGGGCAGCGCATCGTTGGAATCCTTCACCAGCGTGACGGCGCCGTCGGCAACTTCCTGGGCGCGGTCGGCGGACTCGGGCGAATCTACGACGTCGGCGATCGCTTCCAGATTCACAGTCCTTTTGGCGCGCAGGCCGAGATGCGCTTTGGCCGCGAGCACGCGGTTGACGCTTTCATCCAGGCGCTTGCGGCTGATTCTGCCTTTTTCCACCGCCAGCATCAAGGCGCGAATCGCTTCTTCGGGACGCTTTGGCATCAGCAGCACGTCGGCGCCCGCTTCGATGGCGCGCACGGATGCTTCGCCTGAATCGAACATCGCCGCAAGACCTTGCATGTCCATGGCGTCGGTTACCACCAGGCCATGAAACCCGAGCTCGTCGCGCAGCACGCCGGTAATGATTTTGCTCGAAACGGTAGCGGGGATGTTGCCCGGATCCAGCGCCGGCACGTTCAGGTGCGCGGTCATCACGGCATCGACGCCAGCCGCGATCGCGCTGCGGAAAGGCGTCAGCTCCACGGTTTCGATTCGGTCATGATCGGCATCCAGGCGCGGCAGTTCCAGGTGGCTGTCTTCGGTGGTGTCGCCATGGCCGGGGAAATGCTTCGCAGTGACCAGCACGGGATTCTTGCGGTCCGAATGGGCGCCGTTGATGTAGGCTTCCACGAAGCTGGCCACCTGCTGCGGGTTTTCGCCGAAGGAGCGGATGTTGATGATGGGATTATCGGGGTTGTTGTTAACGTCGGCCACCGGCGCGAACAGCCAGTTGACGCCCATGGCGCGCGCGTCGCGAGCGGTGTCGGCGCCCTCCTCGGTGACGGCCGCGAGATCGTTGGCGGCGCCAAACGCCATGCTGTAAGGCCACGCGGTGGTGGAGTTCACGCGCATGGAAGCGCCGCGCTCAAAATCGGCGGCGACGAAGAGCGGCGTTCTCGCCAGCTTCTGCAGCCGGTTCAGCAGGGCGGCCATGGCGTATGGCTCGGCGTTGCGGATGCCGCCGTTGAGCGAATGGCCCGTCACGATGACGCCGCCCACGTGAAGATCGCGGATCAGGTGCTGATATTTGCGAAATTCGGCGGAGCGCGTGTTGGCCGGCTCTCCATAAATTGGTACGATGATGAGCTGCGCCACTTTGTCGTGCAGGCTCAGGGAGCGCGTCCACTGCCGCGTGGAATAGCTGACAGTTTTGTCCGACGTTTTTTTCGATGCCTTGGCTCGCGTCGCGGCGGTTGAGACTGAAATGGAAAAGGGGATGCAGAGTACGAGGGCGATCCACGCGCGTAGCAGCATCTGCTTCTACTTTACCGCGAACTCGATAGAATAATCAGCGATGCGGCGCAAGGCGATTGCGATCGTTCTGGGGATGGCGGCCATGGGAGTGGCTCGGTCCCAGGACGTCGCCGTGCGGCCGAAATTCGAAGTGGCATCCATCCGGCGCAACACGCGCGGGGACCCCGGTGTTAGAATCGGCGCGATTGCTCGCGCGAGGTTTGACGCGGATAACGTTTGGCTTCGATTTCTCATTGAGTATGCGTGGAACGTGAGGGATTTTCAACTGTCCGGCGGCCCGGGCTGGGCTTCGTCCGACCGCTACGACATTCGTGCGGCCAAACCGGCCAACGCGGGCCTGGCAGAGACCAGGTTGATGCTGCAAACGTTGCTGGAGGACCGATTTCAATTGAAGTTGCATCGCGAGACGAAAGAAGCACAAGTGTATGCGTTGGTGGCGGCGAAAGGCGGCGTCCATTTGGCGGCGTCGAGTTGCACTGTGTCTGCGCCGGCGCCCCCGGACCCGAAGGTGGCCGACATCTGCGGTGGCATGACCACCAGTTTGCATAGCGTTGCTGGAACCGGGATCTCGATGACGGAACTGGGGACGGCTCTGTCCAACGCGTTGCAGCGCCCGGTGATCGACAAAACGGGGCTCACCGGTATGTTCGATGTTCGTGTCGAATGGACTGCGGATCAGAGCACGCCCGGGTTGGTAGCGCCTGGTCTCGCGCCCGCGCCGCCTGCTGCCGCGGATCCGAATGGCAAGTCGATATTCACCGCCATTCAAGAACAACTGGGATTGAAACTGGAATCGACCAAAGGCCCCGTGGAATTTCTTGTGATCAATCGCCTGGAAAGGCCGAGCGAAAATTAGCGAGCTGCTAACGAACTTTCCGTTTTTCGGTTTTCGCGCCGGGTTGGGATCCGATAGGCTTCCTGGCCGGTTGCTTGCGCAGCAACCGATTCACGGCGCGAACCAGCTGGCTTACTTCATTGTTGCTCTTCTGCAGAACAACGTCGGCGCCCGTGCTGGCTTCGTCCAGGCCCAGCGTATCGGTGAAGCCGGAGATCAGAATCACCGCAGTAGCCGGATGCAGCTTTCTCACGCGGCCGATCAGTTCGATGCCATTCATCTTCGGCATCTTGTAATCCGTCACCACGATATCGAAATTATGTTTACCGCATAATTCGAGCGCTTCAGCCGCGGTGCTGGATGTCAGCACCTGATGACCCAGCTCCTGCAGCACCTTGCACCGCGCCGCCGTACCTAAGCAGTTGTCGTCGACTAAGAGAATCCGTCCGCACGGATTCTGAGAAGGTGAGTTCGCCATCGAAAGGACCCAACGAACTTAACAGAGCTGTAATACCACTGTCAACGAATTTCTATCAGCTTGGAAAGTCGAAAGATCGAGAGCTTGACTTGCGAGGCGCGAACGAGGTTGCGCGCAATGCAGTACGCGCGAGAAGAAAATTACTCCACCGCGCGCGGCGCCGTGTAACCGGATTTCGCGACCACATCGTACTTCACCGGCTTCCCGTTCTCCATGATTCGCACCGCGACGCCGGTTTGCGGATCCACTAACTCCACTTTGATCTTGCGGAATTGGCCGTCCTTGGCCTGATTGGCGGGTGCGTAAGTGATGGAGTATTGGTTTCGCAGAGCCGCGGAAACACTTTGAAAAATGCTCGGGAACTCGCCGAAGAAGCGCGGGAAGAACGCCTGGCCGCCGCTTTCGCGCGCGAAGGTTTTCATCTCGTTGTCGGCTTGCAGAAAGTCCATGTACTGGTTATTGCCCATGTAAGGCTCGGCCATGATGCGCATGGCTTGGAGCATGCTGACGGCGTAAATAGGTACGCCGTTCTCTTGAATCACCTTTCTGGTTTTGTCATAAGTGAGCTTGCTGAGCGTATCGCGTCCGGAGGCAATGAGCAGAATCGCTTTGCGTCCTTCAATGCCGCTCATGCGCTGCTCGGTGTCCGCCACGGCATCAAAGAGGTTCGCTTCCGAGAATCCGGGGATCCGCAGGCGTTGCATGGCATCCTGAACTTTCTCCCGGTCGGTAGTGAAATCGCACAGGATCTCCGAGCGCAGATCGTAAGCGATGACAGCTACGTAATCCTGCGGCTGAAGAGTTTGGACGAAGCCGTAAGAGGCCACCAGCGTTTCGTACCATCCCTGCGAATAATATTGCTGGTACAGGTTGCTGAACTCGATCACCATTGCGATGGTCATCGGCGCGTCGCTGTTCATACTGAAGCTGGCGATCTTCTGCGGGACGTTGTCCTCCAGCACCCGAAAGTCGCTGCGGGGAATGTTCGGAATAAAATGACCTTTGTTGTCGAGCACCGCCACATCCAGCTCCACCGTGTTCACGTCGCTGGTGAAGGTAGGCGTATTCGCGGGGAGTTCTTTGCCCTTCCGGCTGAACTTCGATGGGATCTTCGGCTCTTCGACGGCCGGCTCATTGTCGTTGGTTGGCGCACTCGGGGGCGGTGTACTGGCGGCCGGCGACGTGCTGTCCGGCTCAACGCTGGCGGGCTCCGTTGCCGCGTCAGGCGGCAGGTTTTTCTTTCTGGGTTTGGCGACGGTTTCCGATGAGTCCGATCCCGGCCCGTCTTGCGCGAAAGCCAAATGGAACGAAATTGCGCCGAATGCGAGTACTACGGCGGCTGCTAAACCGGCTTTGAAGTATTTCATACAATCACCGCTGCGCCAAGGACAGCACCCTGCCGCCCCTGCAACCCATTTTAGACCTTTAATTGAGCTTGGGGCTAATTGACCTTGGGGCCGCGGCCGCCGCCCTGCTTTCGCAAGTAGACCTGAAATTTCTTCTTGGCGCGCTGCAGCTTCCAGTCCCGATACTGCCTGCGGATGGGCGCCACGGGATCGAACTGCATATGGGGTGTCTTTAAGAAGAGATAACCAAACAACAGGCCGCCCAGATGCGCGAAGTTGCTGACTCCCGTATTGACGCCGAAAGAGCTCAAGAATGCGACCGCGCCCACGATCATCACGAAGTACTTCACTTTAATCGGAATCAGGAATCCGAACAGGATATCGCGATCCGGAAACATCAGGGCGTAGACCATCAAGATGCCGAAAATAGCGCCGGAGCTGCCGATGGTAGGCAGATTCGGGTTGCCCCAGGGCAAAACGTAATTGGCGATCACCACGCAGATGCCCGCCCCCACGGCGCAGAAAAAATAAAACTGCACGAAGCGGCGAGTTCCCCAAATCCTTTCAATATCGGCGCCGAACATCCAGAGCGCCAGCATGTTCCAGATGATATGGCCGAAGCCGCCGTGCAGAAAGGCGTAGGTGGCCAGCTGCCAGACGGCGAAGTATTTGACGACGTAAACCGGAGTGAGGGCCAGGTAAGCCAGCGGCGCGTCCAGCCGCAGCAGGCCAGCGAAGTAGCCGATGATGAAAATGGCGACATTGCTGATCAGCAGCCATTTGACGCCTTTAGGGAAGCCCGGAATATAGAATGCGCCGATAGATCGGGTTCTGCTGCGGAAGGACATGAACTGAAGACCCGCCTAAAGCTCAGAATATCAGAAACAGAGCTCAGTTTTCCTCAGAAAACTTCGCGCTTCGCGAGCCCCAGGCGATCAGAACAGAGGAAAGCATCTTGAGGGCGATGGACAGGGCAATCCACACCTGCCAGTGCGAGAAGAAACCACCCGAAATCAGGAATGCGCCCGCCCATCCCAGGTCCGCGCACACGCGCCACAATCCCAGGACGAAGGCCACCACGGCGGCAGGCGTCAACAGAGCGACCAGGACATTCGCCATTTGTCCTAAGGTTTGAACAAACGCGCCCTCAAACCGAAACTGCGGCTTGATTGTGCTCTCCGAAGTGTTTGCTGCGACGCCGGATCTTGCGCGCGCCACTGCCGGTTGCGGCGTGAGTACAATTTTGAGAACTGGCATCTTCCTCCGACCTCTACCTACACTCGATGCACGAAACCCTCCAAAGTTTCCGCGAAGTCAAATTGGGCCGCACCACGTGAATTGCTCGCGAGTTAGCGGAAGTATTTCGATTCGATGTGAAATTGGAGTGCGCGCAGGCGATGCACAGGGTGTGGCACGCTGCCACAGGGGAAAAGTACTAGGGCGTAATTGGCGCGATGAAAGTGTTGTCAGTAGCGAGAGTCGGCTAGCTTGCGTTCCGATTCGTCTACCGATTCCGGTAGCGCATCCTGTGGTTTTCCATAGCGATTCAGAAGCGTGGCACAGCATTGCAGGGAGGCCGCCAGCGTGACCCAAACCTGCCAGTGCGAGAAAAGACCGTTCGGAATGGGGAACTGCCCGGTGGCGTTCATATCCGCTGCCAGCCGCCAAAACGCAAGCGCACAGGCCATTACTGCCGCCGGGGTGAGCAAGGCAGCCATCGCCAGAGCGACGTGCTGATTCTTGCGCCGCTTCTGCCGCACTTTGGCGCCGGAACTGAGTCGTATCCTGACAACCATTCGGTTAGAATCTCAGTTTAGCAATTCCCACTCCAAACATATCGACATCGCCAACCATCCACGTTATGCAAATCATGTTATGCAAATGGTAAAGACAGCACTGATCGGAACCGGGTTCATGGGAAAGGTGCACGCGGAGAATCTGCGCCGCCTGGGCACTGTCGAAATTACGGCGGTGGCCGGCTCCAGCGTGGAGCGTGCGCGCGAGTTCGGTAAGAGCATTGGGGTCAACCGGACCACTGGAAATTATCAGGAGTTGCTCGAAGATTCCAGCATCGACGCTGTCCATGTTCTGACACCCAATGCGCTGCATTTTCCCGTCTGCCGCGCGGCACTGAAAGCCGGAAAACATGTTCTGTGCGAAAAGCCCTTCACCGTTTCGGTGGACCAGGCGCGCGAACTGGTGGATCTTGCAGCCGATACTTCACTCGCCAACTGCATCCAACACAATCTGCGCTACTACCCAGTCGTCCAACAGATCCGCCGAATGATCGAAGCGGGCGACTTGGGCGAAATTCTGATTGTGCAAGGCACTTACTCGCAGGATTGGCTGCTGTATGACACGGATTGGAATTGGCGCGTGGATGTGAAAGAAAACGGTGCGCTGCGAGCCATGGGCGACATAGGATCGCACTGGATGGACTTGATCCAGCACGTCACCGGCCTGCGAATTACGGAACTTTGCGCCGATCTGGCTACATTTCATCACACGCGGCGCAAG
Source organism: Bryobacterales bacterium (assembly GCA_963713415.1). Lineage (GTDB taxonomy): Bacteria > Acidobacteriota > Terriglobia > Bryobacterales > Bryobacteraceae > Palsa-89. Next base: position 297,503 of record CAVQLV010000009.1, read on the forward strand.
CCCAAAGGATCGGTGGAAACATTCGCCGGCAAGCACCTGCAAGCGGGCGAGTTTGAAACTGTTCCGATCGGCACGGATGATTTCGGCTCGGTTCTTTTGCGCATGGGGGATCGAGCGCGCGGTGCATTTACCGTCAGCCAGATGTCGGCCGGCCGAAAAAATATGTTCAGCATTGACATTTACGGGACCAAGGCGGGCGTTTCCTGGAACCAGGAGCGCCCCGATGAATTATGGATCGGCCAGCGCAATAGCCCGAACCAGATCATCGTGAAGGACCCGGCGCTGCTTTATCCCCAAGCGGCCGCGTACGCCGATCTTCCCGGCGGACACAGCGAAGGCTACGACGATACGCATAAGCAGGTGTTCAAGCGCTTCTACGCGCGCGTAGCGGACCCGGGTGCTCCGCCGGATTATCCGACGTTCGAAGACGGGTTGCTGGGGATGCGGTTGTTGGAGAAGGTGACGGAGAGTTCAAAGACGCGCGGATGGGTTCGTGTTTGACGGATGATACACTGCTATCAGGTAGAGTCGTGGCTTCCAGTCCGATCACAAAAGTAACCGCGGAAGAGTACCTTGCGCTCGACCGAGCGGCCGAGTTCCGCAGCGAGTTCTTCGATGGCGAAATCGTCGCCATGTCGGGCGGGAGCTTGCGTCACTCCGGCATGAAGATCAATCTTGCAGGTGAAGTCCGTGACGCCCTGCGCGGTACCCAGTGCCGGGCCTTCGATTCCGACCTTCGCGTTCGCGTTTCTCCTCGCATGTACACGTACCCCGACCTCACGGTGGTCTGTGGAAAGCCGATGCTCGCTGACGAACGCCAGGACATCTTGCTCAACCCCAAGGTCATTTTCGAGGTTCTCTCGCCTTCCACGGAATTTTACGATCGCGGCGTGAAGTTTCGGCATTATCGTGAAATCGAGTCACTGACCGACTATGTTCTTCTCGATCAAGAGCAAGCTCGGATTGAGCAATTTACGCGAGGAGACGCTCATCTATGGACCTTTCACGACTATAAAGCTGCCACCGAGACATTGCTGATTGAGTCTATCGGAGTGTCCATCCCGATTGCTCGAATCTACGATGGACTCGAGTTTCCGTCAGAATAAAAACTTCTCCGTCTCCCGCCACATCTCATCCAGCACGTTCACTAGGTCGTGATCCGAATCGAGTAGCAACAACTTCGCATTGGAATGCGCCCCTGCAAACGCCACGGCATATTCCGGCAGCACGATGGTATCCCGCTTGCCTTGAAAAATAAGCGCTGGCTGCCTGAAATCCGGATAGGCTTCGTATTGCCGCGCGTCCTCAATAAGCTGGTAGCCCAATTCCGCCACGCGGTTCTGGGCGTAGTGAAAAACCTCCAGCGAGTTGGTGCGCTTCCACTGTTCCATTGCCGGGACGCCCAGCGTTTCCGGCCAGCGCGAGGCGAACGAAAAGGCCGGCGCCAGCAGCACCAGCTTTTGTATCTCGGCGTGACGGGCCGCGTACAGCGCCGCCAGATATCCGCCCATGCTGGACCCGATCAGGGATACCGGCTCATCGCGGCACACTCGTTCGATCACTTTCAGTTGCCTGGTGAGCGTGAGGTCTCGAAAGTCCCCCGCCACCAGCTCGGGAATTTCCAGGCCAATGCCCAGCTCACGAAAGCGCTCCTCGAAAAAGCGAGCCTTGCGCGAACCTGGGCTGCTCGCAAAGCCGTGCAGATAAACAAACCGGCTCATTATTTGTCAGGGGCAGGCCGGCGACCAGAAGAGCGCCGCAAATCCGGCGATGGACACAGTTCAGTGTCGCGCGGCGCCCCTGGTCCTGGCAAGCCGGCAACGCCTGTATGCCGGCGCACACCGCCGGCTGGGCTACAATTGGGTTGACAAGAAACCCGGTTTCTTGATCTATTCGTAAGCGGAGATATCGGAGCGCACTCGAGCCCCTCATCCGGAACAGTTGCGGCCGGCGTAGTTGCGGCTGGCCGCCACCATCGCTAGAATCAATGAGTTTGTAGCTATCTTTTCGCAGTCATCGTGGGGAGGATTCATGTCGGTTGAACAAAGAGTGAAGCAGATCATCGTCGAGCAGTTGGGCGTGGATGAAGGCCAAGTAGACAACAACGCCTCGTTCGTCGACGATCTTGGCGCGGATTCGCTCGATATCGTGGAGCTGGTAATGGCGTTTGAAGAGGCTTTCGATATTGACATTCCCGACGAGGACGCCGAGAAAATCGCAACGGTGAAAGACGCCATCGATTACATCGAGAACAAAAAGAAGAAGTAAACCGCCGGGAGCTATTGTTGTCGCGCAGAGTTGTAGTCACAGGAGTGGGGTTGTTGACCCCGCTCGGCATCGGCACCGACGAGAGCTGGCAGGCTATTCGCGAGGGGCGCAACGGCATCTCCCGCATTGAACAGTTTGACGCTTCCGCTTTTGCGTGCCGCATCGCTGGGGAAGTGAAGAATTTCGATCCCGCCCGATTCATCGAGCGCAAAGAAATCAAGAAAATGGGCCGGTTTATCCAGTTTGGAATTGCCGCGTCCGAATTCGCCATGGCCCAGTCCGGCCTCAAGATTGATGCCGGGAACGCCGAGCGTGTCGGTGTGGTGATCGGCAGCGGCATCGGAGGATTCGAAGTCATCGAGCGCGAGCATCGCACGCTGCTCGAAAAGGGCCCCAGCCGCATCTCGCCATTTTTTATCCCCGCCACCATCGTCAATCTGGCGGCCGGCAATGTCTCCATCCGCACCGGCGCCAAGGGGCCGAATTCCGCCACCGCCACGGCCTGCACCACCAGCGCGCATTCCATCGGCGATTCGTTCAAGATCATTCAACGCGACGACGCCGATGCGATGATTTGCGGCGGTGCGGAAGCGTGCATCACTCCCATGGGGATCGGCGGATTTGCCGCCATGCGCGCCCTTTCGCAGCGCAATGACGAACCCGAGAAAGCTTCGCGCCCGTGGGACAAGCGGCGCGACGGATTCGTGGTGGGCGAAGGCTCCGGTATCCTGATCCTCGAAGAATTCGAGCACGCCAAGCGGCGCGGAGCGAACATCCTGGCCGAGATCGTGGGCTACGGCATGAGCGGCGACGCCTATCACATCACCAGCCCGTCGGAAGACGGCGACGGAGCATTCCGCGTGATGCGCCTGGCGATCAAAGATGCGGGCATCGAGCCTGAAAAGATCGATTACGTGAATGCGCATGGCACCTCCACTGAAGTGGGCGACCGCATCGAAACCACTGCGTTGAAGCGCGTGTTTTGCGGCCACGCCTATAAGCTGGCCGTCAGCTCCACCAAATCCATGACCGGCCATTTGCTGGGCGGCGCGGGCGGCTTGGAGGCGGGGATTACGGTGCTCGCCTTGCGCGATCAGATCGCGCCTCCCACGCTGAATCTGGACGCTCCCGGCGAAGGCTGTGACCTGGACTATGTGCCGCATAAAGCCCGTCCCATGAAAATGGATTACGCGTTGTCCAATTCCTTTGGCTTCGGCGGCACCAACGGCTGCCTGATTTTCAAACGATACACCGGTTGATCCGCCAGCCATGAAAATCCTGGTCTCGATCAAACAAGTCCCCTCGCGCGACTCTCAGCTACGCATCGACGCCGCCGGCCGCTGGATTCAGGAAAACGACCTCAGCTTCGAAATCAACGAGCCCGATGCCTTCGCGCTCGAAGAAGCGCTGCGCTTGAAGGAAAAGCACGGCGGCGAAGTGGTGGCGCTATGCGCCGGGCCCGCGCGCGCATCGCAGACCATTCGCGAGGCATTAGCCAAAGGCGCAGATCGCGCCATTCACATCGAAGAAGAAAATCTGACGGCGTTCGATACGCTGGGCGTGGCCACGCTGCTGGCCAAAGCAGCCGACGCCGAGAAGCCCGATCTGATCCTGACCGGCTTGCAGTCCGACGATTTGGGCTACGGACAAACCGGCGTCGTGATGGCGGAACTTTTGGGACTGCCGCACGGCACCATCATCATGGCGGTGGAGAAGATGGACGGCACGATTCGAGTGAAGCGTGAGCTCGAAGACGGCTGGTTTCAAAACGTCGAGATGCCGCTTCCCGCTGTGCTCACCATTCAATCCGGAATCAACAAGCTGCGTTACGCGACGCTGATGGGCATCAAGAAGGCCAAGACCAAAGAGGTGAAGCGTCTCACCGCGGCCGAGTTGGGTGTGGCAGCGGCGCCCACGGCATCCATCGTGCGAGTGTATCTGCCGCAGCGCACCAAGCAGACCCAGTTGATGGAAGGCACGGCGAGGGAAGCGGCGGCGAAGCTTGTGGAGAAGCTGCGTTTCGAGGCGCGGGTAATATGAGCGGCGTTCTAGTTGTCATGGAGCAACGGGCCGGAGCATGGCATCGCATGTCGTGGGAGACGCTCGCCGCCGGTCAGCAACTCGGGGCGCAAATCGGGCAGTCGATATCGGCAGCTGTTGTGGGTCAAGCGGGCGAACTTGCCGGCAAAAAGCTCGATCGTGTGTATACCGTCGAACATCCCTTGCTCGCGGCCTACACAGCCGACGGATTTACTGCCGCGCTGGAACAGCTCATTCGCAAAATCAATCCGTCGATTGTCCTCTTGCCGCACACATATCAAGTCCGCGATTTTGCACCCAAGCTGGCCACGCGCTTCAACCAAGTCCTGGTGAGCGACACGGTCGGCTTTCGCGTGGAATCCGGCGCGCCCATTTTCGTTCGCCAGCTTTTTCAGGGCAAATTGAATGCCGACGTCAAACTCGGCGGCGCCGAACCGTACTTCGTTTCTATCCAAGCCGGCGCCTTTCGAGCGGACCAAGTGCAAGACGGTACTGCGCCCATCGAACAATTCACGCCGGAGCTAACGGCCGATAGCATTCGGGCCAAACCCGAAGAGCCGTTCCGCGAGTCCGCCCGCGCCGTGGATCTGACATCGGCCGACATCATCGTTTCCGTCGGCCGCGGCATCAAGGAAAAGGACAACATCCCGATCGTCGAAGAACTGGCCAAGGCGCTGCGCGCGGAGCTGGCGGCTTCGAGGCCCATATGCGACAACGGCTGGCTGCCGATGGAGCGCCAGGTCGGCAGCTCCGGCCAAACGGTCTCGCCCAAAATGTATCTCGCCGTCGGAATTTCCGGCGCCATCCAGCATCTGGTGGGGATGAAGGGCGCCAAAACCATCGTCGCGATTAATAAAGATGCCAACGCCCCGATCTTCGAGGTAGCCGACTACGGGATCGTCGGCGACCTGTTCGAAGTGGTCCCGGCGCTGGTCGAAGAAGTAAAAAAGGCCAAGAGTTAATCGCCTGCCCGAAACCCGCCCGCCGGGTCGGCGCACGCTCCCCAGCGAACGGCTATCGGGAATTAATATGTCAGGTATGAGGCCATTCACTATATGCGCGTGTCTTGCTTCTCTTGGCTTCGCCTTCGCCCAGCAGGCGCCAGACGGGCCCAGATTCGAGGTGGCGTCCATCAAGGCCACCGATCCCAATCCATCGAACCCAATGTTTATCGGCATGAGCGCCGACGGCGCGATGGTGAAATATACAAACATTACCCTGCGGGATTGCATCCGCGGCGCATACCGCGTGAGGGACTTCCAGATCGTCGGGCCCAATTGGATGACGAGCGCGCGGTTCGAGATCGACGCCAAGCTTCCCTCGGGCGCTTCCCAGGACCAGATTCCCGAGATGCTGCAAGCGTTGCTGGTGGAAAGGTTCAAGCTGGAGATCCGGCGCGAAATGAAGGAGCACAATGTCTACGCTTTGGTGGTTGGAAGTGGCGGAGCGAAGCTGAAGCCGGCAGAAGCAAAAGCGGACGACAAGTCGCCCAAGGCTTTGGGACCGGATGGCAAGCCCAGGGACCTGATGATGTATGGGTTTCCGCCAGGCGGCGTAGGCATTACGGCCCCGTCTGCGAGCCTTGCGAGTATGGCGGGACTGATGTCGCGGTTCACTGCCCGGCCCGTGGTCGACATGACCGGCATCGCGGGTCAGTACGAGTTCAAGCTGATCTTTGCGCCGGAAACGATCACCACGCCGCCGATGGGCGCCGGTCCGCTACCGGATAGTGCGGCAGTATCCGTTGCGCCCGCTCAGTCGGTGTTTGACGCCGTGAAGCAGTACGGCCTCCGGCTGGAAGCACGCAAGGCTCCTATCGAGATGCTGACCATAACGCACCTGGAAAAGGCACCGACGGAAAACTGAACACTCACGCGGACGAAGCCTCCCGGCAGTCGCGTTGCAACGGTTGCGAAATTCGTCCTACCGCAGGCTTCGCAGACTTTCGACGGAAGGCACGAAATAATAGGAGCCGGTCAACGGCTGAGTAAAGCGCGTGAGCGCATCGCGCTGGCCAGTGATCAGGCCCGCCATGCTTTCGAGCATTCTGGAAAGCCGTTTCTGCTCTGCGCTGAACCCAACGAACATCGTGCCATGGTCCTCGACGCTTCCGTAGGGCATGTTGCGGCGAAAGATGTTCCCAAACTCGTCCTGATCCGTGCGAGCGACATGCGAGTCCGCTGGCTTGTTCTCGAGTTCGATGCTATCGAGCTTGGTGCGGCCCATGATGCGCTCCTGTTGTTCGATCGGCAGAGCTTCCCACTCGGATACCTTATGTTTCCACTTCTGAAGCAATAGGACCGAGCCGGCGGAACCGGGAACTCCTTCGGGCAAGAGTGCCGCAGTGGGAGCGTCGAGCAGCGTCGGATTTTCTGAGCCGTCGATGAAGCCGGTAAGATCGCGATCGTGCCGGTAAGGCCAGCTCGAGGTTTCTTCCCCCAGCGAGGCTCGGCCTGTGAGGTCATGGACTACTGAGCGGGCCATATCGAAAATAACGTCATAGGCACTGCCGGACAGCCGTACCAGCGCATCATGTTGCGTGCTCGGCATAACGAATCCTTCTATGCCTTGAATCTGATTATTAAATCCCTCCACGCCCGGAGGGGCGTCCCCTGGAACAATATCGCGCCAAAGCTCAGGCCGGAAGCCGATGACGAAGTTCACGCCTCCGGTGGTGGTCCGTGGTTCACGGATTGCGGAGATGGTAGAGGCGAACTCCTTGCGCTTCTTCGCGTCCAGAATGTCAAACTCCAGGTAGGCATGCGAAGAGGTCCCGAGCGCGAAGATTCCTGCCTGAGGCGTGTACATGGGGGCATTATAGCGGGCGCCCTCTCAGCCATCACAACTGAGGTCGATCGCGTCGCCGCTGTGAAAACGGCAGAATAACGATGAGCGCGCCAGGGCACACTGAGCCTGGGCATAAGGTACCCTCACCAATCAAAGTTGTGATCGCGACTTGCCATTCCTTATCCGACGGCACTCTGCATCTCCACCGGATGCCGACAGCATTGAGCGAGGAGCCAATTCCGTTCTCGCCGTCAAGCGTAAAACCGCGATCAGCCAGGTACCGGGAACACGAAATGAGGCGAGGACGGCAGTCTTGCCAGGGGTCTGGCTACCCAAAATGGGGTATTGCTTGCTCAATCCTTCGCGGTAGTGAAGGAACACTCCATTTGGTGGCGTATTCCTTTCCGCGATGCCGCACACTTGTTGGCGTGAGATTGGCTACGTCCGGTTAGTCGCACAGCGAAACGGACGTAACAGAAAACACTGGGGAATCAATCGACTAGGCGTTCCACGACATGGTTTTGTTTGAACACACATTACTCAGGAGAAAACTTCATGCCCACAATCACGACGAAAGACGGTACAGAAATCTATTACAAGGACTGGGGTAAAGGCCAGCCTATAGTTTTCAGCCATGGTTGGCCGCTCAGCGCAGACGACTGGGACAATCAGATGTTGTTCTTCTTGCATCACGGCTATCGGGTGATCGCACATGATCGGCGCGGCCACGGCCGCTCGACTCAAACCGCCGACGGCCACGACATGGACCATTATGCCGACGACCTGGCGGCTCTCACCGTGCATCTCGACCTGAAAAATGCCATCCATGTCGGCCACTCTACCGGGGGCGGCGAGGTGACGCACTATCTGGCACGGCATGGCGAAAGCCGGGTGAGCAAGGCAGCGCTGATCAGTGCGGTGCCGCCACTCATGGTGAAGACACCGGCCAATCCGCTCGGCCTTCCCAAGGAAGTGTTCGATGGCCTGCAAGCGCAACTCGCCGCGAACCGTTCGCAGTTCTATCGCGACGTCGCGGCGGGACCTTTCTACGGCTACAACCGGCCGGGCGCGAAAGCTTCAGAGCCCGTCATTGAAAATTGGTGGCGCCAGGGCATGATGGGCGGAGCCAAAGCGCATTACGACGGTATCGTGGCCTTTTCCCAAACGGATTTCACGGAAGACCTCAAGAAGATCAACGTCCCGGTCTTGGTGATTCATAGCGAGGACGATCAGATTGTGCCTTATGTCGCGGCCGGTCCGCGGTCCGCTCAGTTGCTGAAGAGTGGGACTTTTATAAGCTACAAGAACTTCCCGCATGGCATGCCTACCACGGAAGCGGACACGATTAACGCCGACCTATTGTCGTTCTTCGCAGCCGCTGCGACGGTCGCGGCTTGATGATTTCCCGGCCTGCATTGGTGCAATGGCCGGGATCACTTACTTCCAGGGATTGGTGAGGCCGAGCGGCGGCCTTCGTTTCTCGGAGAAACGGTCGGGCTGAAGGTTAGCTTTCTTCCAATTGGGGCGTGGACTCGACACTTTAAGGCATTGGAGAATCCATGAATATTAGCTGCCGGTCCAAGCTCTCTCGGCGCCGTTTCATCTCGGCAAGTGTTGGCGCCAGTACCCTGATTCTGGCTCCGCGCCGTGTGTTCGCAAACGAGACGGGTATTGTCCCCACGATGATCCAGGCGGCCTCGCAAGCGAACATCGAGGTGAATCGGCTTCGCCGGAATATCGCCGTTCTGGAGGGTTCGGGCGGCTACATCGCCGTACTCAGTGGGAAGGATGGCAAGCTTCTCATCGACGCCGGGTTCACGGTCTCAAGACCCCGAATTTCTTCGGCCCTCGATAGCCTAAGTGCGGACCCGATCACCCGGCTAATCAATACGCATTGGCATGTTGATCACACCGACGGGAATGCCTGGCTGAATACGAAGGGGGCAGCCATTACGGCGCATGAAAACACCAAGAAGCACCTATCGACTTCGACTCGCGTCGGCGACTGGGGCTATACGTTTCCACCCGCGCCGGCAGCGGCGCGCCCCACGACCATCTTCGGTGACGCACACCGCCTCCGCCACAACGGCACGGCCTTAGCTTTGAAGTATTACGGCCCGGCCCACACAGACAGCGATATCTCTGTGGTGTTTGAAGAGGCTGACGTGATTCACGTCGGAGACACGTGGTGGAACGGCTTCTACCCATTCATCGACTACTCGACCGGAGGCGGCATCGATGGCATGATCCGTGCAACCAAGCGGAACCTGTCTGTCGTGACGGACAAGACGATCATCATTCCGGGCCACGGTCCCGCTGGAAACAAGGCCGGCCTCTCCGAGTATTACGACATGCTAGTCGCGATCCGCAATAACGTCTCAAAACTTAAGAAGCAAGGCAAGCCGCTCGGAGAAACGATCGCGGCGAAGCCAACAGCCGCTTACGGCGCCAAGTTGGGCCAGTTTCTTATGACCCCTGCGACGTTCACCAAGCTCGTCTATTCGGGAGTTTAGTTCGGGATTGAAAGGAACGTAGACGATCCCTCGGAGAACCCACTTCATATCGATGTCTCGGTGAAGGCTGCCGGACCGGAAGGTGGCCTTCAGCGCCGCTGCGTTGGGGCTCGAAGGAGATCGCCCGGCCTGCATCTTTCATCTTCAGTTCATCGCCAACAACGTCGCCGATCGGAAGGCCAACGCCCGTGCAACAACACAAAATCCAGTCACATTAAATCGACATCCTCCGAAACGCGGCCTCAAGGGTGCGCGACGTAGAAGTGGGAATCATGCCGCCCGTCGCGCCTCCCAGTAGTCCTCAAACCGGCCGTTGAGATGGCAGCATCGGAGGGAGACGATGGCGTTGGCACCCCGAACCGTCCAGAACATGCCGGACTGTTTGAGCCGGGAGCCGATCACGGTTTTACAGCCGGCCTCGATTACACCCGAGCCGACAAAGAGGTGCTCGCGTCGAAACTTGGGATAGCGCATGCGCGCCACGTTCCTGTCAAAGTAGTCAGCCTCGATGCGAATCTTTTCGATCACTTCGGGATTGGTGGAAACGATGGAACGAAGGGCACACACCAGCTTCTCGATTTTTCCTTTGTCGAGTAATCTCCGCTGGTGGAGCTTGATCCAAGCTTTCTGGTTGGCCTCTTGATTGGGGTGCAGCCGGCGCGCCAACTCCCAGAGATGTTGGCGCGCGTGATACAGATCGACAATCTGCACCGCGCCGGGAAAATGTTGCTCGGCAAGATTCCAGATCCATTCGGCCCCATCGCCCATGACCACCTTCTTTTGAGCGCGGCTCCAGCCGCGTTTCCAGGCTTCCAGGTAAATACGCTTTCCAAACTCTTCGGCGGTCTCGATGGCGCCGGCGTAGGTAGTGGAGTCAGAATCGCGGATCGGGTAGCCTTCCTGGTCCCAGTCGGTCTGGGTGAAGACGCATCCCAACTTTACTTCCCGCGTATGGGATGACTGGCCTTCGGTCTTGCCTTGCCGACCCACCGTCTCCTTCTTCACCACTGGTATTCCCGTTCCATCCATTTGCACATACAGGATCGGAACCGATTCGCCCACGACCATCGGCAGATTCAACTGCACGGCCCGCTGGATCTCCTCCTGCTCGTCTGCTGCGATGTGTTCTCCGATAGCTTCAGCCGTCCGCTCCACAGCTTTGGTTGTCACCTCCAGATCGGCGAGGAGCTTCATCTGCTGACGGCCGTGGTCGAAGGGCGACCCTTGGCCCACTACCGCCTGCATGCGACGCACCCCAGGAGAGAGTTCCGTGTTCTCGATATCCAGTTCGACATCAGCGGGGAATTGGCCCGTATGGCAATGGGGGCACAGGTAGTAGGGGCGCGACACTTCCGACTTACCTACCGCAGTGAGGACCGGCTTGGAGCGCAACTCCCGATAACGGGCCTGGTGTCCGCAGGCGCAAGCAATGTTGTGCTGGTCCGCAGTCGGGGTTGGGAACTGCAACAGTTTGGTTAGCACTGCCGCCCCCGCCTGATGCATGGCCGAACGCACGGCCAACTCCAGGGCTTCCAGATCCAAACGCCCCGTCTTGCGGCGGGCACCAAAGGCTACGCGCAACAGTTGCTCTACTTCGCGCGTGACTTCCTTTTGGATCGCTTCGACCGTTTTTTTTCCTGGGCTGACGGCGAGTTCTCCTCCACTGGCCGCAACTCGCAGATCTGTTCATTGACATCCAACAGTTGCTCGCCCAGTTCCCGGAAGCGCTGGCACTCGGCGACCTCGCGCTGCGCTTTGGCCAAACTCGCCGGAGAGGAAAACGTCTCGGTGACGGTTTTGCCCTTCACCTTGCGTGTCAGCCGAAAGTAAGGGCCGTGGCCAAGATCACCGGTCCGATGGCAGTGACAGTTAAGATTTCCACAACGACCACTTGTTCCGGTAATGCAGCCGGACCGCATGTCACCCAACTGGACGATCTGCAATTGAACAGTGGCGCGGCGGCTTTCCAGGTCAGCCAGAGAATCGTGCATAAAGTCTCCTGATGAATCTAGCGTATCACTACGCTCGGTTTCATGCCACCAAAAAAGAAAACTCGCGAATCGTTACGCCCAAGTCGCGCACCCCGGCCTCAACCGCTATTGGACAACGCGTCCACCCTTCCCGCATCATGTAAAGATATGGAAATCGTCAAGGTTCTGGGCCGCGAGATTCTCGACTCGCGCGGCAATCCCACCGTCGAAGCCGACGTGCAACTCGCGGATGGTTCCATCGGCCGCGCCGCGGTCCCTTCCGGCGCATCCACCGGCGAGCACGAAGCCGTTGAGCTGCGTGACGCCGATCCCAAGCGCTTACCTGGGCAAGGGCACGCGCAAGGCCGTCGCGAATATCGTCAAGAAAATCGGCCCGGCCGTCACCGGCATGGAGGCCGAAGACCAAAGCGCCATCGATCATAAAATGATCGAGCTGGACGGCACGCCCAACAAAGCCAAGCTGGGCGCGAACGCGATCCTGGCCGTGTCCATGGCCGCCGCGCGCGCTGCCGCGCAATCGCAGATGACTCCGCTCTATCGATATTTGGGCGGCGTCGGAGCGAATCTGCTGCCGGTTCCGCTGATGAACATCCTCAACGGCGGCGCGCACGCCGACAATTCCGTGGACCCGCAGGAATTCATGATCGTGCCCCACGGCGCGAGCAAATTCTCCGAAGCGCTGCGCATGGGCGTTGAAGTGTTTCACACGCTGAAAGGCGTGCTGAAGAAGCGCGGCTACTCCACCTCGGTGGGCGACGAAGGCGGATTCGCGCCGAATCTGAAATCCAACGAAGAAGCGCTCGAAGTCGTGCTGGAAGCCATCACCAAGGCCGGCTACAAGCCCGGCACGCAAATCGGCATCGCGCTCGATCCCGCGGCCAGCGAGTTCTACGACACGGCGACGGCAAGTACGTCTTCAAGAAATCCGACAAGAGCCAGCGCACGTCCGACCAGATGGTGAAGTTCTGGGCCAAGTGGGTGGAGCAGTATCCCATCATTTCGCTCGAAGACGGCATGGCCGAGGACGATTGGGACGGCTGGCACGCGCTCACCGAAGCGCTGGGATCGAAGATCCAACTGGTGGGCGACGACATTTTCGTAACCAACACCGAACTTCTGGCGAAGGGCATCGAAAAAGGAATCGCCAATTCGATTCTCATCAAGGTGAACCAGATTGGCACGGTCACGGAAACCTTGGAAGCCATGCAGATGGCCACGGCGGCGCACTATACCAACATCGTGTCGCACCGGTCCGGCGAAACCGAAGACGCCTTCATTGCCGACTTCGTGGTGGCCACGCGCGCCGGGCAGATCAAAACCGGATCGGCCAGCCGCACGGACCGCATCGCCAAATACAATCAGCTTCTGCGCATCGAAGAGGAACTGGGCAGCGATGCCAAGTTCGCCGGCCGGAAGGCGTTCCACCAATAATGCACGGCACAAAAGAAGCCGCTGGTTCTCACCATCCTGGACGGTTGGGGTTTTTCGCCCGCCACGGAGGGCAACGCCATCGCCGCCGCGCGCAAGCCCACTTATGATCTGCTGCTGCGCCAATATCCGAACACGCTGGTGCAAACTTCCGGGCCCTCGGTCGGCTTGCCCGAAGGACAAATGGGCAACAGCGAAGTGGGCCATTTGAACATCGGCGCCGGCCGCGTCATCTATATGGATGTCACGCGCATCGACCGGATGATCGCCTCGGGCGAGTTCTTCAATAATCCGGTCCTGCTGGATTCCATGCGGCACGCCAAGACGCATCGCCTGCACCTGATGGGACTGTGCAGCGATGGCGGCGTGCATTCGCTGCTGACGCATCTCTATGCGCTGCTCGAAATGGCCAAAAAACAAAACGTGGAGCAGGTGTTTGTGCACTGCTTCATGGATGGGCGCGACACGCCGCCCGAAAGCGGCGCTGGTTACATCGAGCAAGTGCAGAAAGAGATGCGGCAGATTGGCGCCGGCAAAATCGCCAGCGTCTCGGGCCGCTACTACGCCATGGATCGCGACAAGCGCTGGGATCGCGTGGAGCGCGCGTTCGGCGCCATGGTGCTCGGCAATGGCGAGAAATCGGACGATCCCGTAGCGGCCGTGAAGCGATCCTACGAGCGCGGCATCACCGACGAATTCGTCGAACCCGTCACTATCGTGGACGCGCACAAGCAACCGGTGGGCCTGATCCGCGACGACGACGCCTGCATCTTTTTCAACTACCGCGCCGATCGCGGCCGCGAGATGACCATGGCTCTGATGGATCCAACGCTCGAAAAACCGTCGCGGTCGGCTGCGCCGAAAAATCTGCACTACACCACCATGACCGAGTACGACAAGAGCTTCCAGGTTCCTTTCGTGCTGCCGCGCGAGCATCCCAACAACATCCTGGCCGACGTGATGGCGCAATTGAATTGGAAAAATCTGCGCGTGGCCGAAACCGAGAAATACGCGCACGTCACTTATTTCTTCAACGGCGGCAATGAAAAGCCCTATGCCGGCGAGAGCCGCGAGCTGGTGCCGTCGCCCAAGGTGGCGACCTACGATCTGAAGCCCGAGATGAGCGCGCAAGGCGTCACCGACGTGGTGGTGAAAGCCATCGAGAGGCGCGAGTTCGACGTGATCGTCATGAACTACGCGAACGCCGACATGGTGGGACACTCCGGAAAAATGGCGCCCACCGTGCTGGCCGTCGAAGCCGTCGATGCCGGGCTGGGCCAGATCTACGACGCGCTGCGCCGCACCGGCGGAACGTGGATGATCACCGCCGATCACGGCAATGCCGAAACGATGATCGATCCCATCACCAAAGGCCCGCACACTTACCACACCACCAATCCCGTGCCGTTCATCCTGGTGAGCGATTCGCGCGTCATGCTGCGATCGAGCGGCGCGCTGCAGGACATCTCGCCCACCGTCCTGGGATTCCTGGATGAAAAGCAGCCCAAGGAAATGACCGGCCGCGACCTGCGCCTTTAGATCCTGGCGCACGCACTCAGCGTGCCGCGTCGGCAATCGTGCCGACGCTTGGCCGCTAAACTAAAGTTATGTCCAAACAATATTCAGCACCGCCGTCCATGTCGATCGATCCGGCCGCCAAGTACACGGCCACGCTCGAAACATCGAAGGGCACGATCGTCTGCGACCTTTTCGCCAAAGACGCGCCCAAGACGGTGAACAATTTTGTATTTCTCGCCCGCGAGGGCTTTTACGATGGCACGCAATTTCATCGCGTCATCAAGGACTTCATGATTCAGGGCGGCGATCCAACGGCCAGCGGCCGCGGCGGTCCCGGCTACAAGTTCGAGGATGAGACCAAGGGCAATCCCAACCGTCACAAAGTCGGTTCGCTGTCGATGGCCAACGCCGGCCCGAACACCAACGGCAGCCAGTTTTTCATCACGCACATCGCCACCGATTGGCTGGACGGCAAGCACACCGTCTTCGGCCAGGTCACCAGCGGCCAGGACGTGGTGGACAAGGTGCAGCAGGGCGATCAGTTGAAGTCCGTAACCATTCAGGAAGGCTAAAGCACGTGGCGTTTCCCATTCACAGAATGCGCCGCCTGCGCGCCACCGAAGCGTTGCGAAACCTGGTTCGCGAAACATTGCTCGATCCGGCCGATTTCATCCTTCCGCTGTTCATCTGCCCAGGCGAAAACGTTCGCCGCGAGATCAGCTCCATGCCCGGCCATGCGCAGCTTTCGGTGGATCGGCTGGTGAAGCGAGTGCGCGGAGGCCTTTCGCCTCGGCATCGGCGGCGTCATTCTGTTTGGGATTCCGGAAACGAAGGACGAAATCGCATCGGGCGCTTACGCCGACGACGGCATCGTGCAGCAGGCCGTCCGGGCGCTCAAGCGAGAGGTTCCCAAGCTGCTCGTCATGACGGATGTCTGCAATTGCGAGTACACCAGCCACGGCCACTGCGGGCTGGTGGTGGATGGCGAGGTGCAGAACGATCCCACGCTGGAGTGGCTCGCAAAAGCGGCGGTATCTCACGCGCGGGCCGGCGCCGATGTCGTCGCGCCCAGCGACATGATGGACGGGCGCGTGGCTGCCATCCGTAAGGCGCTGGATGCGGCCGGATTCATCAATACACCCATCGTTTCCTACGCCGCGAAATACGCCTCGGTTTTCTACGGACCTTTCCGCGAGGCCGCCGAATCCACGCCGCAATTCGGCGACCGGCGCAGCTATCAGATGGATCCGGCCAATGCGCGCGAAGCGATGCGCGAAATCGAGCTCGATATTGAAGAGGGCGCGGACATGATCATGGTGAAGCCGGCCATGCCGTATCTCGACATCATCCGCGAAGCCCGCGAGCGTTTTCCGCTGCCGCTTGGCGCCTATCAGGTCAGCGGCGAGTTCAGCGCTTTGATGGCCGCCATTCAAAACGGCTGGCTGGATCGCGACCGCACCATTCTGGAATCGCTCACCGCCATCCGCCGCGCCGGCGCGGATTTCATGCTGACCTATTTTGCGAAAGACGCCGCCCGCCTGCTGGCCTGACGATAGCCCTACTGCCGCACCGAAAATCCCGAGTGATTTTCTACCGCGGCCTCGCTCTCATCCACTCCCCGAACTTCGGCCCAGCGCGGCCCCTGCCACAACAATCCCGCCAGATCGGAAAGCTGCGCCGCGGTGCCCGCTGCGTAGACTTCCACGCTGCCGTCATCCACGTTGCGCACCCATCCCCGGACGCCCAGCGCCTGGGCCGAATGCTCCACAAAATAGCGGAATCCGACGCCTTGCACGCGTCCGCGCACGCGATACAATTTGGCCAGTTTCTGTTCGCTCAAGGTTTCTTGACAAGCGGGTACACCACAATCCGGCGGAACTCCACCATCCCGCGATTGCCCTGCAGCAGGATCGGTCCGGGATCGGCCTCGTTGGTGTCCAGCGCGATAGCGGTCGGCCCGTCGATGCTCTGCCGGTTGATCACGCGAATGCCGTTCAAGATCACCGTGACCTCGCGGCCCACCAGGCGAATCACCAGCATCTGCCATTCTCCGGCCGGCTTTTCGGCGTTCAGGGTGGGTGCGATGCGGCCCAGAATCGCGCCCGTTCCACGATTCGACGACGGCCGGTCGGCATCGTCGGCGATCTGAACTTCATAGCGCCCCCGCAAACCAATGCCGGTGTTGGTGTGCGGCTCAATCCGGTATTCGGCATCCACCACGAAATTGAGTGAACTTCTTTTCGGAAACCAGATCGGGCGCTCCGGGCAGAGCAATCAGCGCTCCTTCTTTGACCATCCAGCCCGAGCGGATGCCCGGGCGGAATGGCCTGCCAGCCGGCGAGGTCGTGCCCGTTGAACAGAACCACCGGGTCGCCGCGTTTCCAGGACGCGTCGTCTTTGTCCGGCAGGGCCGGCGCGCGAACGCCGGTCCATTCCAGATAGGTGGAAGGATCGCCTTCGATTTCAAACGTCCCCTTGAGCTTGCCGTCTTCCAGCCGGGCCCAATACAGGCCTTTTTCCGGAGCATGGTCCTTGCGGAATCGGGCTTCCAGCGCAAAGCGCAAGCTCACCCTCGGAAATGGACAGCTTGGGAATGTCGTCCAGCAGGCCCACCGGAGCGCCCAGGAACTCGCCCTTGAGGTTATCGGTGCCCGCGCCCGACACCTCCAACCACCATCCGCGCTGGGACGACGGACCACCGACGGTGATGTCCCACCGGCCGTTGAAGTCCTGATCGTCTATGGAGGCGCCGAAGCAGCAAAAAGCCAGGGCTGCGACGAAAACGAATCGCACTGCGCTTACTTTACCAAAGTTTACGCAGGGCTGGCGAAGTTTGCCCGTCAGCGCCCCAATTCGGTGCGGGTCTGCAGGAACTGCAGGACGTTGGCGCGCGTGATGATCCCGTCCAGATGGTTGCCGCTCACCACCGGAAGCTGATTGACGTCGTCGCGGCCCATGGTTTCCAGCGCTTCCATCACCGGCGTGGTGGGCGCTACGGTGTGCAGTTGATCCAGCGGGCGCATAATGTCGGAAAGCGTGGTGTACGGCCAGCGCGGGCGTTCCAGCGCCTTGATTTCGTGCGGAGTCACCAGCCCCGCCACTTCGCCATTCTGCTGCACGACGAAACAGCGCTTGCCGGATCGAAGCAGGTAGTTCTCCACAAACTGCTCCACGTTCATATTGCCGTCCAGCATGACGCAATCCGCCGTCATGACGTCGCTCACCCGAACACCCTTCAAGCCCGCCGTCAGCGCGACGGAACTGGCGCTGGCGGTGGCGGCTTGCAGCAGGAACCATCCGATGAAAGCGATCCACAGTCCGCCGAAACCCGCGCCTCCGAAGAAGCGGAAAATTCCGAAAGCGATGAACAGCAGCGCAATCACCTTGCCCACCGCGGCGGCGCGTTGGGTGGCGCGCAGGCCGTCGCGCGACGTCAGCCACAGGATGGATCGCAAGATCCGCCCGCCATCCAGCGGATAACCGGGGATCATATTGAAGGCGGCCAGCGACAGGTTGATGTATCCCAGCCAGACGAACATCGCGCGCAAGGGCGTTGCGGGCGACGCTCCAATGCGCCATCCCACCGCCCATGCGATGGCGAGCGAAACCACGCCAATCACGGCGCTCGAAAGCGGCCCCACGATGCCCACCAGGAACTCGGTCTTGGCGTCCTCTGGCTCCTTCTCGATTTGGGCCACGCCGCCCAGCGCGAACAGCGTGATCGCCTTGGTGCTCAATCCGCGCGCGCGGGCTACCAGCGCATGCGACATTTCATGCGCCAGCAGCGTGACGAAGAACAGCATGGACGTCAGGACTGAGAGCGCCCAGATGGTGCTGGAGCCCCATCCGGGATGGACCTGCTGGAACTGCGAGCCCAAGCGACATGGTGATGAGCAGGGCGATCAGAAACCAACTATAGTGCAGGCCGATTTCAATTCCGAAGAGCTTGCCGAGCCGAATGGAGGATCTCACGCCTTGCAAGCAAGCACGTTGAGGACCAAACAGAGCGGATCGGGACCTATTGTTGCTACCAGCAGGCCGGAACGCTCCAGCAGCGCGTTCGGATCCGGATCGCGGCCCATGAAGCTGCGATACAAATCGGCCGGATCTTCGCTGTCGCCGCGCGAAAGGATTCGATCGCGGAAACGCGCGCCCACTTCGCGGCTGAAGATGCCGCCGCTCTGGAAGCGGGTGAAGGCGTCGGCGTCCAGCACCTCCGCCCACTTGTAGGAATAGTAGCCCGCGCCGTAACCCACCGGGCTGGAGAACAGGTGCGTGAAGCTGACGATCATCGCGTAGCGCTCGGGCAGCCTGGCCGGCGAAAACGGCTGCAGGATGTCGCGCGCAAACGCCAGCAGGTCGATGTTGGAACCCGGCGGGATGTCGCGATGCAGCGCCAGGTCCACCAGCCCGAATCCAAGCTGGCGCATCTGCGCGTTGGCGGCGCGGAAATTGCGCGCGTTCCGCATCTTCGCCAGAAGTTCCGCCGGGATGGGCGCGCCGGTCTGGTAGTGCCGCGCGAACAGATCCAGCGCATCGCGTTCCCAGGACCAGTTCTCCATGATTTGCGACGGCAGCTCCACGAAATCCCAAGCCACGTTGACGCCGGCGAAACCGCGCAGTTCCACGCGGCTCAAGCAATGGTGCAGCAGATGGCCGAACTCGTGAAAAATGGTCTGGACTTCGCGATGCGTGAGCAGCGAAGGGCGATCGGCGCCGGGCGGCGTCAGGTTGCCGCAGATCAGGCCGAGATGCGGATCCTGACGTGCTTCCGGCCCTTCGCCGTGCGCATCGCCGGTGATCAGAGTGTCCATCCAGGCGCCCGCCGCGTTTGTTCTCGCGCGGAAACCAGTCCGCGTAGAAAGCGCCCACCAGTTCGTTGCCGCGCGGCCGGCTTTCGTCGTAGATTTCGTAGTATTTTACTTGCGGATCCCAGACCGGAACGCCGGGCTTTTCCAGCACCGAGATTCCGTACAGCCGGTGGACGATCTCAAACATTCCGTGGATCACGCTCTCCAGCGGGAAGTAGGGCCGCAGCGCCTCCTCATCGAAATCATAGAGCGCGGCTGCGCTGTTTTTCCGCGTAATAAGCGATATCCCAAGGCTGCAATTCCGCTTTTCCGGAGAAGGCCAGTAAATCGGCGTTTTCCTTTTCGAAATGCGTTTCTGTTTTGTGCCTTAAATCTTCCAGGAACTGCTGCGCGCGATCTCCGGCGTGGGCCATGCGGTCTTCCAGCACCAGATCGGCAAAGTCGCGATACCCCAGCAGCCGCGCCTTTTCGCCGCGCAATTCCAGAATGCTGCGCATGAATCGGCCGGTTATCGTACTTCTCCTCGGTGGCGCGATTGACGAAGGCCTCGTAAACCTGCCGCCGCATCTCTTCGTCGTCCAGATACGTCATCACCGCCAGGTAGCTGGGGGCTTGCAGAGTGAACCGCCAGGAGGGCTCCGGCAACCCCTTGGAAGCCGCGCTGGCTCGCGCCATGGCTCGCGCGCTTTCCGGCAGGCCCGCCAAGCGGCTTTCGTCGGTGATCACCCATTCGTATTGATTGGTGGAATCCAGGACGTTTTCGGCGAATCGGATGGTCTGCTTGGTCAGCTCCACATCGATCTCGGCGATGCGCTTCTTGCCTTCCGCGTTCAATTCCGCTCCATGGCGCCGGAAATTGTCCATGGTTTTTTCCAGGAACCGTTTTCGAACTCCCGTCAGAGCGCTCGCCTCTTCGGTCCGGGAATAGCTGAGTACGGCCTGCCACAAAGCTTCGTTCAGCGGCAGTGAGGAGTAGAACTCACTCACTTTGGGCTGGGCAGCGTTATAAGCCGCGCGCAGCTCCGGCGTGGTGGCCACGGCCTCCAGATTGCGAACAATCTGCATGGCGTAATCCAGGCGCTCGGTCAGTTGGTCCAGCCGCTGCAGGGTGTTGTCGAACGTTCGCGCACCTGGTTCCGACGTCAGGCGGTCCAGCTCCTCGCGCGTCTGCTGAAGCAACTCTTCGATGGCCGGTTCGACATTTTCTGCGCGAATTTGATCGAACGGGATTTGAAACTGAATTTGAAGCAGGGGGTTAGCGGCAGTGGTAGGCATCATCCGGATTTATGTCTTTATCTTATGACATCTTCCCGGCTAATTTCAGGGCGAATTTGGGATTGGGATACTAGTACGTAGAGGCATTTCGACTGGCGCGGGAACAAAGGATGGGCGTTCCTGCGTATGCTAGGTGTGAGTGGAAGGGCCAGTGGACTCCGAATACGCCATCGAAACCCAGGATCTCACCAAGGTTTACATTTCCCGCTGGAAGCGGCGGGAGGTGCGCGCCATTGACGGCGTTTCGCTGCGGGTTCGCCGCGGCGTCATCTTTGGTCTGCTGGGCCCGAACGGGGCGGGGAAGACCACCTTCGTCAAGACTCTGCTGTCAGCCGTGCGCCCCACCCACGGCACAGCGCTCATCTTCGGGCGCGATGCCAGCCAGCCGGAGGCGCGGCGGCCCATCGGATACCTGCCGGAGAATCACCGCTTTCCGACTTACTTCACCGGCGCCGGCATGCTCGATTTCTACGCGTCGCTCTCGGGCTTGGACGCTGCGCGGCGAAAGAAGCTGATTCCCGAGCAACTGGAGCTGGTGGGCCTGAGCGAATGGGCCACCATGCGGATCGGCAAATATTCCAAAGGCATGCTGCAGCGCCTGGGGCTGGCGCAGGCGCTCATTCATTCGCCGACGATTCTGATTCTGGATGAGCCCACCGATGGCGTCGATCCCGTGGGACGCCGCCAGATCCGCGAGATTCTCGGCCGCTTCGAGGAGCGCGGCGTCACCATCTTCGTGAACTCGCATTTGCTGGCCGAAGTGGAAACACTGTGCCGCGAAGTCGCCATCCTGCATAAGGGAAAAGTGGCGCTCTCGGGAAAGATGCAGGATCTTACCGCGGGCAAGGGCTACCGTCTTACGGTGGCGCAGCCTCCCGAGGCTCTGGCGGAGGAACTGCGCGGCCGCGCAACGTCTATGGCGGTGCGCGACGGATTGGTGGATTTTCAATTTTCCAGCCGCGAGCTGGTGAACAGCGCCGTGGATCTTTTGCGCGCCGCAGCATTGCGAGATTGAGGCTCTCGCGCCCACCACCAGCACGCTGGAAGAGGTTTTCGTCCGGACGGTGGAGAAGTAATGGTCACACTGGCTCTGATCCGCGATACTTTCCGCGAAGCGCTGGCGCGAAAAATATTCTGGGTGCTGTTCGGCCTCTCCACGCTGCTGATCCTGTTCTTCCTGTTCCTGCTGCGGATCGACATCGTGGCGGGCGCCACGGCCACGGTCTCGCTATTTGGCCGCCAAGGCCCAGGGGATGCCAACGTGGACCGCCTGGTGCGCGGCGTGTACGGTGGGATCGCGACGTTCCTCTACACCTGGGGAATGTTTCTCGCGGTGTTCGCCTCGGCCGGCCTGGTTCCGAGCGTGCTGGAGCCGGGCCGCATCGAACTGCTGCTTTCCAAACCCCTTTCTCGAACGCATATCCTGCTGGGCCGTTTCGCCGGCAACGTTCTGGTGGTCTCGCTCAACACCACTTACCTGGTGCTGGGCGTGTGGATCATTCTGGGCATCAAGACCGGCATCTGGTCGCCGGGCTTTCTGATTGCGATTGCCACCACCACGTTCATCTTCGCGGTGCTGCTGGCGGTGGTGGTGCTGATCGGCGTGACCATTGAAAGCGCCGCGGCGGCCACCATGATCACTGTGGCCTTGATGATCATCAGCCCGATCCTGGCGCAGACCAGCCTGATGATGCGGCTGCTGTCTTCGGAATGGTCGCGCAATCTTTGGCGCGTGCTCTACTATGCGCTGCCCAAAGTTTACGAGATCGGCAAGATGACCTTGGACGCGATCCAAAGCCGCACGTTCGACGGATATCTGCCCATCTGGACCTCGGCCCTGTTCGGCGCGGTGATGCTGGGCGGCGGCGCTGGCGATCTTCGCGCGGAGAGATTTTTAGTGGGTCGCCCGCTGCCGATTGCGCTGGCATTTTTCCTGCTCGCCGGCTGCCAGCCCAAGCAATCCGCGTCTCTCCACATCAGTCCCGCGCTCGAAACGCTGGTCCCCTCCGACACCGTTGTTGTGCTGGGCGTGAATCTCGCCGCGATTCGTGACACTACTATCTATCAGAAACTCATCACTCGGGTTCCATTGCCCCAACTGGACCGCTTCACGCAGCAAACCGGCCTGGATCCGCGCAAGGATCTTTCCGAGATCCTGCTGTGCTCCAACGGCAAGAGCGCTTTGCTGCTGGTGCGCGGCAAGTTTCGCCTTCCCGATTTGGAGGCGCGCTTCAAATCCAACGGCGTCACGCCGGCCAATTACAAAGGGCACGCGTTGTTCGGCGACGACAACGGCCGCCATCACGTTTCTGGACGATTCCACGGCCGCTGCCGGAGCGCCCGTGGAGCTTCGCGCGCTCGCTCGATCAGCCCAGCGCCGGCCGCGGCCTTCCGACGCCGCTGCGCGACCTGCTGCGCACGCTGCCCGCAGGCGATCAGGTTTATGCCGCGCTCACCGGCGGCGTGGAAAATTTGAATTTGCCGCTGCCGCGCGAAGGCAACCTCGGCAATGTCCTGCAAGCGCTGCGATCGGTGGATAGCGCCACGCTCGGCATGAACCTGAGCCAGGGCATCGACGCGATCGCCGTGGTGAATTGCAATACCGAGCGCGACGCGAAGTTCATTCACGATCTGGTGCGCGGACTGGTGGGATTCGGACGCCTGAACACGCCGGATAATCAGCCCGACATGCTGAAGCTGTACGATGCGATTCAAGTAACCCAGCAGCAGGCGCAGACCAAAGTGACCGCGGATGTCCCGCAACAACTGGCGGACAAGTTTCTGGATTTGTGGCTGAAGAAATAGCGGCGGCTACTTTTTCCCGACAGGCGCGGGAATCGCATCGCCCAGGTTCATCGACCCGCCGCCTTCGCTCACGTAATTGATATTCCAGGTGGGGATCTCCACCTCGACGTCGCCTTCGACGATGCACTGGCAACCCAGCCGCGAGCGCAGCGTGAGCCCGGGGGCCATGTCCAGGCGATCCGCTTCGTCGTCTTCCATCTCGGAAAGGTTTTCCATGCCCTTTCTGACGATCACGTGGCAGGTGGTGCAGGCGCAGTTTCCGCCGCAGGCATGCTCCAGATGGATTCCGGCATTCAGGCAAACATCGAGCAGCGATTCGGGTTTTCCGTGCTCCTGGTAGGGCAGTTTTCCCGATTCGAACTCGACAGTCTTGCCGTCAATGGTTACCTTGGGCACGTCCCATTATATCGTGTGCGGAGTTAACGGCCTGTAACGCATACTTGATAAGCAGTGTTTCATTCCATCGAAAAGAAGATTTCCGACCGGGTCGCCGAGTATGTCCGGACCAAGTATGGCGTGGAGACCGAGCGGCGCGCTCGAGCAGCCCAAGCAGTCCTCCTTCGGCGAACTTGCGATTCCGGTGGCGTTTCATCTGGCGCGCCAGCTGAAGCAGGCGCCGCGCGCGATCGCGGCGGAGTTAGTGGCAGGACTGGGATCGATCGAAGGCGTGGCGGCGCTCGAAGTGGCGGGCAACGGCTACATCAACGTGCGGCTGGACCGCGGCGCTTATGGCTGACGCCGTGCTGCATGGCGCCGGCGAAGAGCCCGGCGAGCCGGTCCCCGGCAAGATCATCGTCGAGCACACCAACATCAATCCCAACAAGGCCGCCCACATCGGCCATCTGCGCAACGCGGTGCTGGGCGACACGTTCGTGCGCATGCTGCGCGCGAGCGGCCGGACCGTGGAGGTGCAGAATGTACATCGACAACACCGGCGTGCAGGTGGCCGACGTGGTGGCGGGCTTCCAACTGCTGGAACACAAAAGTCTGCGGCCGACGTTCAAAACCTGCTGGCCGACCCAAATGTGCGCTTCGATTACTATTGCTGGGATCTTTACGCGCGAAGTCTCCAGCCATTTCGCCGAGCACAAAGAGGACTCCGTGGCGGCGGGACACCCTGCACGCCATGGAACATCATCCGGTGGCGAGGCGACGCTGGCGGCCACCGTGGCGACGCGATCGTGCAGCTGCCACCTCGAGACCATGGATCGCCTGGGCATCCACTACGACTGTCCTGCCGCGCGAAAGCGAGATCCTGTCGCTCAAGTTCTGGGAGACCGCGTTCGAGCAGTTGAAGGAACGCAAGGCGATTTATTTCGAGACCGAGGGCAAGAACAAAGGCTGCTGGGTGATGCCGGCCAGCGCGTTCAAGGAGCAGACCGGCGAGGACACCGACGACAGCAAAGTGATCGTGCGGTCCAACAACACGGTCACGTATGTCGGCAAGGACATCGCCTATCAGCTTTGGAAGTTCGGGCTGCTTGGCAAGGATTTCTTACTACCGGCCTTGGAGCAGCATCGGCGGCCACACCGTTTACGCCACGACGGCCGAGCCGCAGCCGCAGGGCCATTCATTCGGCCATGGCGAATCGGGTTTATAACGTCATCGACTCGCGCCAGTCCTATTTGCAGGACGTCGTCGTCGCTGGCCTGCGCGCGCTCGGATATAACCAGCAAGCCGACCGGTCGATTCATTTTTCCTACGAGATGGTGGCGCTCACGCCGGGCACCTGCGTCGAGCTGGGCATCGAGCTATCGGAGGAAGACAAGAAGCGGACGTATGTGGAGGTTTCCGGCCGCAAGGGCCTGGGCGTCAAGGCCGACGATCTGATCGACAAGCTGATCGAAAAGGCGCTGGAAGAAGTGGACTCGCGGCATCCCGAAGCGCCCGCCGCCGAACGCAAGCAAGTGGCGACGCAAATCGCCGTCGGAGCGCTGCGCTACTTCATGCTGAAGTTCACGCGCAATTCCGTGATCGCGTTCGATCTTCGGGAGGCGCTGAGCTTCGAAGGCGATACCGGCCCGTACGTGCAATACACGGCGGTGCGCGCCGGAAATATCCTGCGCAAACTGGCCGAACGCGGCGAAGCGCTGCCCGATTTCGCGCGCGAGCTGGATCGCGCCGCGCTGGCGCGCCAACTTGCTTCGGAAGATTTTTGGCAATTGCTGCTGATGGCGTCGAAATCCGATTCAGCCATCGAGCGCGCCATCGCTTCCGGCGAGCCCGCGCATGTGGCCAAGTACGCATTTCAGCTCGCGCAGGCGTTCAACAATTTCTATCACGGCTATCAGGTGCTGAGCGAAGAGAATCGCGGAGAAGCGCGTGTTCCTGCTGTGGATGACCGACTATGTCCGCAAGCAGATCGAGCGCACGCTGGCCGTGCTCGGCATCGCGGTTCCTGAATATATGTAACACCCGATATTTCAGATCCGTCGTGAAAGCCCACGGTACGATGGGCTTTGCCTGATTTACGGGGTCCCGAGCATGATATCCGCGATGACAGCGGTTTTCATCTGCCGATGCCGCCATGGCTATCGGACCGCCGCATCTTTTGGTGGGCACTCTTGATCGGAGTGTTCTTCTCGCAGGTGTTCCTTGCTTTTCGGGGAGGGTGGAGCGACGCGTCATTCTCTGTCGCTAGTTGTTTTTGCGGTCGCTGTGCTCGTGGCCCATCCAGTTATGAACCCGAAGCTGCCACCGTTGCGCACGGATCTGCTGAAGTCTTGGCGCATCTGCGCCTTTGTCGCCTTGGTGGCCATCATCAATTGGATTGAACTATAAGGCTGATTCGGCAGAAACGCGCCCTTGCGGAACGTTCCTGAATACATGTGACGCGCCACCGCGCGGTCTACAATGAAAGTAAATGCCACAATCGAATAGCTTTGGTGCTGCTTCCACACTGACGGTCGGGGGCAGCCAGTACCGCTACTACGCGCTCGAGGCCCTGGAAAAGCGCGGCGCGAACATCTCTCGCATCCCCTATTCCATCAAGATTCTGCTCGAAAACCTGCTGCGCACCGAAAACGGCGCGACCGTGAAGGCGTCCGACATCGAGTACGTGACGGAATGGAAAATCGGCGCGCCAGCGAAGGAGATCAACTTCAGCCCGGCCCGCGTGCTGCTGCAGGATTTCACCGGCGTTCCCTGCGTGGTGGATCTGGCGGCCATGCGCGATGCGCTGCGCGCGATGGGCTCCGATCCCAAGCGCGCGAATCCGCTCATCCCCGCCGATCTGGTGATCGATCACTCCGTGCAGGTGGACGAGTTCGGCACGTCCGCGCGCGTTCGGCGTCAACGCGCTGCTCGAATTCCAGCGCAATCAGGAGCGCTACGCGTTTCTGCGCTGGGGCCAGAAAGCATTTCAGGATTTTCGCGTGGTGCCGCCCGACACCGGCATCGTGCACCAGGTGAATCTCGAATATCTGGCGCCGGTGGTCTTCACCGATCGCAAACAATCGCCCGTGCTGGCTTATCCCGACACGCTGGTCGGCACCGATTCGCACACCACCATGATCAACGGCCTGGGCGTGGTGGGCTGGGGCGTGGGCGGCATTGAAGCCGAAGCGTGCATGCTGGGCCAGCCCATCTCGATGCTGCTGCCCGAAGTGGTGGGGTTCAAGCTTAAGGGGCGGCTCGCTGAAGGCTGCACCGCTACCGATCTGGTGCTTACCGTCACGCAGATGCTGCGCAAGAAGGGCGTGGTCGGCAAGTTCGTCGAATTTTATGGACCGGGCGTGGCCGCGCTGCCGCTGGCGGATCGCGCCACCATCGGCAACATGGCGCCCGAATACGGCGCGACCATCGGCTTCTTCCCCATCGATCATCAGACGCTCGATTATCTGCGGCTCTCCAATCGCTCGGCGGAACAAGTGGCGCTGGTGGAAGCTTACGCCAAGGCGCAGGGACTGTTCCTCACGCCCGACTCCACCGATCCGGAATACTCGGACACTCTTGAACTCGATCTCGGCACGGTCGTGCCGTCCATGGCGGGTCCCAAGCGGCCGCAGGATCGCATCAATCTTCCGGATGTGAAGAAGAATTTCCTGGATACGTTGAACGCGGCGCAGAAGACCGCCGAGATCGCGACGAATGGATCGAAGTCCACTATTCAGGATGGCTCGGTGGTGATCGCCGCCATCACCAGTTGCACCAATACTTCGAACCCGTCGGTGATGATCGCCGCCGGTCTGCTGGCCAAGAAAGCCGTCGAAAAAGGCCTGAAAATCAAGCCCTGGGTGAAGTCGAGCCTCGCGCCCGGGTCGAAAGTTGTGACCGACTATCTGGACGACGCCGGCCTCACGCCGTATCTGGAAAAGTTGCAATTCAATCTGGTCGGCTACGGCTGCACCACCTGCATCGGCAACAGCGGGCCTTTGCCCGAGCCGGTGGCCGAGGCGGTGCAAAAAGGCAAGCTGACGGTCGCCGCGGTGCTGAGCGGCAATCGCAACTTCGAGGGCCGCATCAATGCGCTGGTGCGCGCGAACTATCTCGCTTCGCCGCCGCTGGTGGTGGCCTATGCGCTGGCCGGCCGCGTGGATATCGATCTGCAGAACGATCCGCTGGGTTCGGATTCCAACGGCCAAAGCGTTTTCCTCAAGGACATCTGGCCATCCACCGAAGAAGTGCAATCCGCCGTGAAGCGCTCGGTGCGCGCCGAGATGTTCCACAAACAGTACTCGGAAGTGTTCCAGGGCGACGAGCGCTGGAACTCGGTGAAGGTTCCCACCGGCGATCTGTACGAGTGGTCCGAACAATCCACTTACATCCGCAAGCCGCCGTATTTTGAAAACATGGTGGACCCCGAGACCTCGGTCCAGGATCTGAGCGGCCTGCGCGTGCTGGCCATGCTGGGCGATTCGGTGACTACCGATCACATCTCGCCCGCCGGCAACATTCCCGCCGACAGCCCGGCGGGCAAATTCCTGATCGAGCACGGCGTCAAGCCGGGCGATTTCAATTCCTACGGCGCGCGCCGCGGCAATCACGAAGTGATGGTGCGCGGAACGCTGGCGAACATCCGCCTGCGCAACCAACTCGCTCCGGGAACCGAGGGCGGCTGGACCACGCACGTGCCAACGGGCGAGAAGATGTTCATCTACGACGCGTCGGTGAAGTATCAGAAGGAAGGCACGCCGCTGCTGATTATCGCGGGCAAGGAATACGGCTCGGGCTCCTCGCGCGATTGGGCCGCCAAGGGCACGCTGCTGCTGGGCGTGCGCGCGGTGATCGCCGAAAGCTTCGAGCGCATCCATCGCTCCAACCTGGTGGGGATGGGCGTGCTGCCGATGCAGTTTCTGCCGGGTGAGAATCGCGAATCGCTGGGATTGACGGGCTTTGAAGTGTACTCGATCGACGGCATCCCGCAAGCCGTCGGCGCGGGCGCCAAAGCGCGCGTGCGCGAAATCGGACGACGGCGAGAAGACCTTCGAAGTGATGGTGCGCATCGATACGCCGCAGGAAGCCGAATACTATCGCAACGGCGGCATCTTGCCGTACGTGGTGCGGCAGCTCGCGGCGCGCGCTTAGAGAGAGCTAATCCAGCACGCGAACGAACTCGGCGAGGATGCGGTATTTTTCTTCGTCGGGATCCAGGTCCCAGGACGGATATTCGGGATTGAGCGACTCCAGGCGAATCCGCTGGTGTTTCCAGTCCGCTTCGGACTGCGATTTCTCGCTTCGATAGCGCTTCACGGCGTAGCGATTGTTGCCGTGCGATTCCAGATTCTTCGGCCAGCACCAGCCGGCCCTGGCGCGATCCGGCGACGCCGTAGCCGAAACACGCACAGCGATCCGTCGGGAATCCGCGGCTCCATGGAGTGGCCCGCGATTTGCGCCACAAACATATCGGTCGCAAGGCGCAGGTCTTCCGGCGCTTCCACCCAGCCGTCTTCTGAAATCTCCTGGTTCTCGAGAAATTTCCCGGCCGCCGCCCGCAGCGAGTATTTCGGAAGATGCGTGCGAAATTCCAGCACGTTGCTTTGCACGTTCTTCAGATACAGGCGGTCCAGCGCACGCGTCGAAGTCCTCCACCAAAACCTCTTCGCGATCCGTCAGCCGAATCGCGCCCGACAGGTTGGATTCCAGATACTCGAACAGCTTTTCGGCGCCCATCTCCCGCGCTTTTCCCGCCAGGTCATCGGCCAAATCCGCCAAGACCTCCCGGTCTTCCTCTTCGTCCACCAGCGATTCCAGGTCCCGGCGGAAGCGCAGACGCAGCGAATCGGTTCCGGATCTTGCAACAGCACCCCGATGTTCACCAGGCCCTGCTCGCGGCGTTTCAGCTTGCACAACGGAGTATTGGCCTAAGCGGGATTCCATAGTAACCCTTATCGACGCGCGTAGGCGTGCTCACGAGCAGAGCGTATCGGCGCAGCCGGTCCGGAGTGCGGAGTGGTCATGGCACCGCGTTGGGATAGTAGCCCTTCCTGGCCCGCACCTTGACGTTCGCCAGATTCACCCGGACGTCGATATTCCGGAACTGCTTCCTGGAGTCGCTCTCGTTGGGGATGTAGCGGATGATGTACTGCGTGGTCACTTCGCCCACCACCGCTTCCACCGCGTGATACATTCCGTTCGCCAGTTCCGCGGCGTATTGGCCGGTACCCACCTTCAGCGCGTAATTGCCTTCGTCGGATGGCGTCGACAGATACCCGGCCACGTCTTTGTACACGCCTTCCAGCGGATATTCCACGCGGCCCCCGGTTTCCTCCGCCAGCCGGACCAGGTTCTTCGCGTCCTCATTGGCGAAACCGAAAGCCACGGTGCTGACGCCATAAATGGTCACCAGATTCCGCTGCGCGATCTCCAGCGCCTCGTCCAGCGTTTTCTTGCTCGCGTTGTCGTGCCCGTCGCCGATGATCACCAGGATGCGCCGCGGCTCAATCGGCTCGCCCTGAATCAGCTTGCGGCTGGTGCAAGCCATATAGATGGCGTCGTACAAGCGCCGCTCCGCCGCTGGGCTTCAGCTTTTGGAGCTTCTGCACCATCGGCTCGGGATCCGTTCCGGTGTCGATCAGCAGGTCCGCGGTGTTGGAATAGCCGATCAGATAGCCGCTGAACTTCGGGTTGTCGCCCGGAATCAGATTTTGCACCATCTCCACGGCCGCGTCCTGATAGTTCTTCCAATGCAGGCGGCTGGAGTTGCTCAAATCGATCAGGAATCCCACCACTACCGGCTGGCTGCGCTCGCGGGTGAAAAACTGGATCTGCTGCTGCTTGCCTTCGTCGAAAACCGTAAAATCCTTCTGGTCCAGGTCCGAGACGAAGCGGCCTTTCTCGTCGGTGACAGTCACGGGAACGATGACTTCGTTCACCTGTACCTGGATGGGCGCGGGGCCGGATTCGTCGAAGACGATTGGGGGTTGGGCGCGACGTCCGCAGTCTGTCTCCCGGCCGGGGCGGATTGCCCGAGCAGGGAAAGTCCAGAAGACAAGAGAAAGCGCGAACCGCAGGTACATGTTTTGGGCCTTGATCCGATTATAAAGCACAAGCGGTGCCCCCACCGGCTCTAGCCAAGATCACTCGTGGCGCAGGGCGGTCAGCGGATCGTGCCGTGCGGCCCGCCGCGATGGAAGATAGCAGGCCAGCGCCGCGACGCCGCTGAGCACGGCCACGACCGACAGAATGGTGAGCGGGTCTCGGGCGCTTATGCCGAACAACAGGCTGTTCAGGGCGCGCCCCAGCGCCAACGCGGCCGCCACTCCCAGCAACAAACCGGCGAACACCGGCCGCAACGCCTCTCCCATCACCATCCGGCAGACTTCATCCGAGCGCGCGCCAAGAGCCATACGAATCCCGATCTCGTTTCGGCGGCGCGACACAGACCACGCCACTACGCCGTAGATGCCAATGCAGGCCAGAAGCAGCGCCGAGGCCGCGAATCCGGTGATCAGCCACATCTGAAATCTGCGCTGCCCCACCGAATCGGACACCACGTTCTGCATGCTCCGCACCTCGCCGATGACCGTGTCGGGATCGATACCCCACACCGCCGAGCGGATCGAGGCGGCTGCGGCGCGCGGATCGATTGCCGTCCGGAGCACCGCTACCATGGCGGTCCGGCTGCGATACCAGTACGGCGCATAGACCGTCGGCACCGGCGCTTCCGCCATTCCTTCGCGCACGTCGCGCACCACGCCCACCACCTCGAAAGGCGGCTCTTGAAGGTCGGCGCGATGGAATTTCCGGCCGATCGGATTCTGACCGGGCCAGACCGCTCGGGCCGCGGTTTCGGAAATCACAGCCGGATTCCGGTTGCGATCGGCTGCGGTGAACGCCCGGCCCGCTACCAACGGGATGCCCATGGTTTTGAAGTACGCGGGGCTGCAGAAACGGTAATCGGCTGACGGCTGCTCGAAGGTCGGACGGTGGTCGCCGTCCTTCTGAATGAAATCGCCCCAATCCTGGCCTTCGAGCGGCAGATGCGAGACCAGACCCGCGTTGGTTACGCCTGGGATGGCCTGCAATTTTGCGACGAGCTCGCGATAGTATGGCTCCCGCTGTTTGGGTTCGGCATAAGTGCTGGAGGGCAGATTGATTTCCACCGCGATCAAGCGACCGGCGTCGAACCCTTGGTCGACGTTCAACAATCGCACAAAGCTCGCGATGAACAGCCCCGCCGCAATCAACAGAACGGCGCTCAATGCGGACTCGAATCCGACCAGAAGGTCGCGCACATGCAGCCCGGGGCGGCCTTCGGTTGCGGTGTGCGACGTTCCGCGCAAGGATTCCTGCGGGTCGGCTGAGGCTGCGCGCCAGGCCGGCAAAAGGCCCATCAGGATGCCGGTGAGAAGCGATATTCCTGTGGCGAACAGCAGCACCCTGGCGTCCAGGTGGATATCTTCCACGCGAGGCAGATCCACCGGCGCGTAGCGCAGCACCGCGCGCAATCCTTGGGACGCCAGCGCGATTCCCGCCGCGCCGCCGGCGAGGGCGATGCACACGGTTTCAGTAAGAACGTAGCGCACCAGTTGCCCTCGCCCGGCGCCGAGAGCGGTGCGAATCGCCAGGTCGAGCCGGCGGCCCGTGACGCGGGCCAGAGTTAAGTTGGCAAGATTGACGCACACGATCAGCAGGACAGCTCCCACCGCGCCGAACAGAATGAGCAGACCCCGGCGCACAGGACCCACCATCTGATCCTGCAAGGGCGCGATCGAAGCTCGCAGGTGTACCTTCTCGGGAAAATGCGTGGCGATGGAAGCTTGGATCACGTTGATCTCCGCCAGCGCGTGCTGGAGGGTAACGCCCTGGTTCAACCGGCCGATGACGGTGTAGTTGAAGTCGCCCAGCCACTCCACGGCATCGCGATCAAAAGCGGCTGGAATGAAAATGTCAGTTCTTCGGGGGACATTCGTGCCTTCGAGGCGCGGAAAGTGGAACAAAGGCGGAAGAATGCCGGCCACGGTTCGAGCCGCACCGTCCAACGTGATGGAACGGCCCACCAGTCCCGGATCGCGGTGAAACTTGCGGTTCCAGAGCGCATCGCTGATCACCGCCACGCGATCGTGGCCCGGATGGTCCTCTTCCTCAAGGAAGCCGCGTCCGAGCTGCGGCTGGACGCCGAGCATCGAGAAAACATTCGCTGAAATCCTGGCACCGGCCACTTGCTCCGGCTCGCCGGCCCGCGTCAATGTAAACTTGCGGCCATCGATGATAGCCAGCGCGGCGAATGAAGTGCTGCGGTCCCGCCATTCGAAGAAGTGCCGCGAGTTTACAGGCAGCACCGGGACGGCGCCGCCAAGTTCCGGCACGATTTCGTGGATTGTCACCAACTGCCCCGGCTCACGCCAGGCGAGCGGCCGCAGCAGGACTCCATTCACCATGGAGAAGATGATGGTATTGACTGCGATGCCGAACGCGAGCGTCAGCAGAGCTATCGCCGTGTAGGCGCGATCCCTGAGCAGGGTGCGAATTGCATGCCGCATGCCTGCTTATGACGTAAATCTTGGCTGCCGGGTTCGCCGGCTTCGGGCTGGTATGCGGCAAAAATCTGCCATGGAACGCGCTTAACGTTTATAACTCGCTTGTAACATTGATGATATTCGATTACACTGAAAGGGTTTGAACAAAACCCGCACCGGGGACCGGCTGGTGAGGACTCACGAAGCCGCCGGTTCCGGTGCGGTCAGGATCTAGCGCCGGCACGTCTGACTGGATACTAATTTTCAGTTCCTTCGCAAAGCGAGGCCCGCGTCCTGCTATCCCCGCTACGAATGCCAAACGCCGCCGAAACCATTCCAAGATGCGAGTAGGATCGGTTTTCGTTCGACGAAGCGGCCCAAAAAAATCCCTCTGTTGCAACTCGCCGTTCAGAGTCAAAGCGGTTGCAAATCTCGAAAAGCACCGGTTCCCGCAAGCACGCCGTTCACCAGCCCGCTCATGACCCCGTCCCGCTCATTGCAAGCAGAGGGCAGGTTTTAAAGGTCACTTCATCAATTCGTTTCCTTCAAATGCACGCGGCGCGCCACGGTTTCCCCCTTTATTTTGTGTGGGCTCCGGGTATTGCTTGAGGCGGCAGGCTGCTAGGACTGTGTCAGTGTGACACAATTGGGGCTTGGCGATTCGGGATTGGATTGCAGGCTTAGTCGTGGCCGCTTGCGCCGTGGCGGTAAGCCCCAACCTTCGGGCCCAGGATGAGGAATTTCGGGTTTACGCCGACCATCCCCGATTGATCCTGACCGCCCAGCTTTTGCGTCTGCTCAAGCGCGAGCGGGAGCGCGAATCCCAGCGCTGGCGCCAGTTCGATTCGCTGGTGAAAGGTGGCGCCAGCCTTCCCGAACCCGGGTTTGCCCTGGCGCTCTATTATGCCGTCTCCGATGACAACGCAGTGGGCAAGCGGGCGGTGGATTGGGCCTTGGGGAAGACGGATGATCTTCGCCAACTGGCGCTAGTCTACGATTGGTGCCAGCCGATTTTGAGTCCCCAGCAATCGGCGGCGCTGGCCGCCAAGATCCGGCAGTTGGCTCAAAAACGCACGGGCGACAGCATCGCGGCTCGCCGCGACTGCGTCCTGGCTCTGATAGCTACTGCGGACGAGTCCAATCACCCCGAAGAAGCGCCGCTCCGCGACCTGGTTCGGCAATGGTGGCGCGCCGGATTTGCTCCAGGGCTGGCCGAAGGCCGCACCGTGCCGCCGCTCCCCGACCTCTATGCGCTGCTCGAAATGTTGCACGCGATCCGCGACAACCTGAAGATCGACCTGCGTGACAATGCTGTGGATTACTTCGCCCATTTACCGACTTATCTCATCGCGGCCAATTATCCGGCGCCTTATCGGGCGCCCGAAAACGAATTTCGTATCCCGGTCTATCAGGGCGATGCCCCGCCCGATCTGAACCAGGCGGCGCTGGCGCGCGCGGCCGGCTTGAGCATGGTGGCTTACGATACCAACGGCCTGCAAAACCAGTTTCTGCAAGGCTGGCTAATTCAGGACCGTTACCTGATGAAGACGCCTTTCGGCGCGCCCTACGAGTTCCTGTGGGCCAATCCGTATCAACCCGGACTCAGCTATTATCAGCTCCCGCTGGTGTTTCATGATCCCAATTCGGGAGTGCTTTTTGCCCGCTCCGGCTGGGACGAAGACGCCGACTGGTTTGGTTTATACGCGGGCGAGGCCGAGCTGTTCCATCAAGGCAAAGCCACGGTGGTGAGCCTGGGCGCGGCGGGTTCTTCGACACCGAAGCCCCTGCGCTTAGGCGAGGCCAGCGTCATCTTCGGACGCGTTCCGTTTCAATTTTCGATGGATGATGGCGGCACGATTCTGGTGATTGGGCTGAAGCCCAGCCAACGATATCTGGTTGAGACCGATGACGAAGAGATGCGCGAAGTGGCAACCGACCGGGCCGGGACCTTTGTGCTGCAATACCCGGCAGGCCGCGTGGCCGGCGTGCGGGTCCACGCGGATGTTCCGTTTCCGCTGCAAGTGGAGAAAGCGTTCTCTCAGTAGGAAATGGAGGGAATAACCTCAATGGCGCGGCGCCCGAGTGCAGGGCCACGTGGAGCATTACGACAGCTCAAGCGTATGCTGTGCTGAGCGGAATCGGAAGCTGGAGGCGGACCAAAAACAGCGCTCGCTTCGTTGTCAGAGGCAGCGCGAGGGCGCGACGAGCCACGTTCGGAGTTGCGGCGAAGCGGATAGCTTCCGTAGACGCGACGGTTCACTTAGGATGGGCCAGCCAGATCCGCGACTAGCCCGTTCTACAGCCAGGTGAAGTGTTATGCCGTCGTCGGATGCTGCGCGGCCCTGCGGGGAGTGATCGAGCAGAAGAACCACACTCTTGGTGGGTGTGCTCTAGGGAGACGCGCCACCAACGCAGCAGAAATCTAGAGCCTGAGTTGATACGGTGGAGTACTCGCCAGTGCTGGCTTGATGGCCTGGATCAAGGTATGGAGGAGCGCCGCCGGATCATGCCCCCGAAATAGCAGCACGATGACCAGGACCCAGATGAGAAGCCAGAGGAGAAGGCTCGGATGAATTTCGAATTCGGAGTTGCACCCGTCTTTCGCGTGCCGCTTGATCCGTAAGCAAGGAGAGTGATCGAACATTGCACTTCAAAGTTACCTGACACCCGTCGTTAGGTCGATTAAGAAACCGGGGAAATATCTTGGACGCGGTTTCTTAATCTCGATGCCCGTGGCGAATCATGAAGCGCATCCTCGGGAACACTATGATTTCGAAGAGATTGCTCGCGCCCATTTCTTCCGCCATCGCCGCTTGGAGAGCATCTCTATTGAGAGCCGATCGGTCCATTTGGGCGGAGTTTCGCGGGCAGTAAAGAAAGCCGCCCGAAGGAGCGTCGCGAACTTTTCATAGTTGAAGCTGCCGGTTGCCAGCTCCAGCCACCCAAGGATGTACATCGCCAGAGTGACCTGCGGATTTGGGCTATCTCTTCGAACCCGCTTCACTTTGAGCGCCGCAACCATCTGCAACGCCTGGATGGTCCAACGGAGCTCGCCGGGGATACTCCGCAGCCTTACGCGGCCCGCGACGTCATCCCACAGGTCCATGTATGAAGTGACATCAGCACAGCCGAGAGCGTCCTCCAGTTTTTCGGCCGCGCGCTTCAACCCCTTTGCAGTCGCTTTCAGCCGCTTCGGAACGGAAACTGGTTTTGGATACGTTGTCGGCAATTGGACTATTGTCTGAAGTGCTAGTTCTATCGCCCTCTGCAGCACGTTGCTGAGCACATCTGGGCGGATCCTGTGCCAGGAGTCGACGGGGGTAGCGATCTCTTCAGCGTAGACATCTAAGCCGAGTTCGGCGAGCAGTTGGCGCCCTTTTGAAAAGACATTGGAGCCGTGTCGCGTACTGACTTCCTTGAGAAGGGTGTCCAGAGCGGCATTCGCGGCTGGTTCTGTAAGGATTTTCTTTAGGCCGAATTTCGGGGTGGGCAGGCCGAACTGCCGCCTTACATCCGCCAGCGCGTGCAAGTAATCATCAAGGACGAGACCGGTAGGTCTTCCGCTGTCCGCATCTGTTGGGGCCGACATGGCACAAGAGTACCGCGTGCGACCTGTGAGGGAATGAGCGATAGGGGAGGGGAGGTATGCCGCCCTCGTCGCGACCGTGTCCTCAGGGATGCCTTCGCAGGTGATAGTGATCCACTTTGACGGTTTGTCGGCATCTCGGAGAATGGTGCTGTGTCCGGATTACCACCGAATCACGGAGCGTCCGGAACCTTGGTCGCGGCGGCACTACCAATGATTCTGCAGGGCGAAACGCATGCGGCGCTTCGGGAGGCAACCATGCTGAGGGATGGTCAGGTGTGCCCACGAGCGATGAACGAGCGCGGCGGCTTCGCTTCCGTGGTTTTCAATCGAGCCTCATCGGATCGAAACACCCATGCCTTGAAAATCCCTGCAGGGCCGTCCAGTGAAGCAGCAGAGCGATGGCTCTATTTGATTTCGAGGACTTCTTTCTCTTTGGTCTTGACCGCCTGGTCCAGCTTCTGGATGTAGTTGTCGGT
Source organism: Bryobacterales bacterium (assembly GCA_963713415.1). Taxonomy (GTDB): domain Bacteria; phylum Acidobacteriota; class Terriglobia; order Bryobacterales; family Bryobacteraceae; genus Palsa-89. The sequence goes on from CAVQLV010000009.1 coordinate 334,904, forward strand.
CAGCTTCTGGCTTTCTTCCAGCGCGCGCCGTTCCTCATCCTCGCTGATAAGCTTGTCTTTCAGCAGCTTCTTGATGTGCTCGTTGCAGTCGCGGCGAACATTGCGCAATGCCACGCGATGGTCTTCGGCGATGTGATGCACCTTCTTCACCAGATCCTTGCGCCGCTCCTCGGTAAGCGAGGGGATGGGCACTCGAATAATCTTGCCGTCGTTGGAAGGGTTCAAACCCAGGTCGGCGCTGCGGATGGCTTTCTCGATGGCCCCGATTTGCGAGACGTCAAAGGGCTGCACCGTGATCAGGGTCGCGTCGGGCACGTGCAGCGTCGCCAACTGGTTGAGCGGCATGGGCGTTCCGTAGGCCTCGGCACGCACGTTGTCGAGCAGCCCCATGGAAGCGCGGCCGGTGCGCACGCTGGCCATTTCATGCTGCAGATCGGAGAGCACCTTGTCCATCCGGGACTTGGCGTGCGCTTCGATTTCCTTGATGTTTTGAAAGCTGTGAGCGGTTTGAGTTGTGGTGGAGGGTTCGTTTTTCATATCGTGCCTAAAAGAGCCGGGTGGAACCCGAGTCAGTGGATTAAAGTCCCGATGGGTTCGCCCATGCTCATTCGCATTATATTGCCGAACACATTCAAATTGAAAACCAGGATCGGAAGCTGATTGTCGCGGCACATGGCCACAGCGGAGGCATCCAGCACCTTGAGTGCTTTGGCCAGCACGTCGTGATAAGTGATTTCCGGATACAAGACCGCGTCGTCGTGAGCGAGGGGATCTTTGTCGTAGACGCCGTTGACGCGCGTGCCTTTGGCGATCACATCGGCGTGGATCTCGAGCGCGCGCAGAGTGGCGGCGGTGTCGGTGGAAAAGTAAGGATTGGAAGTTCCGGCCGCGAAAATCACGACTCGTCCCTTTTCCAAATGCCGGATAGCCCGGCGGCGAATATAGGGCTCGGCCACCTGATGGATCTGGATGGCGGTCATGACGCGCGTTGGGACGCCGGTCTTCTCCAGTGCATCCTGCAACGCCAGCGAATTGATCACGGTGGCCAGCATGCCCATGTGGTCCGCCGCCACGCGATCCATCTTCATGGCCGCCGCCGCGACGCCGCGAAAGAAATTGCCGCCGCCCACCACCAGCCCGATTTGCACGCCGGTACGGGCTACTTCGGCGATTTCCTCCGCCAGGCTTTTCACCCGCTCTGGATCGATGCCGAAAGAGCTTCCGCCGGCCAAAACCTCGCCGCTAAGCTTGAGGACGATGCGCTGGAATTTGGGCATGGCCGGTGTCTTTCCGAGCCGCGCGGGCTCTCAGGCTTCGGGAGGAGTCTGCTCCGCGGTCTCCTCGATGAGTGCCGCTTCTCCCACTTTAAATCGCACGAAGCGCGAAACCGAAATGTTTTCGCCTAATTTGGTGATGGCGGCTTTGATCAGGTCGCCTACGGTGGTGGCGTTTTCGCGAATGAACGGCTGCTCGTAGAGGCAAATCTCTTCGTAGAACTTGGCCAGCCGTCCTTCGATGATCTTGTCCACCATCTTCTCGGGCTTGCCTTCCTGGAGAGCCCGGGCGCGCTGGATGTCGCGCTCTCTGTCCAGAGCATCCTTGGTGACATCTTCCTTGCGGATAAATTGCGGATCGGCCGCGGCCACCTGCATGGCCAGGTCCTTCACCAAATTCTGAAAGTCATCGGTGCGCGCGACGAAATCCGACTCGCAGTTCACCTCCACCAGCACGCCCAGTTGGGACCCGGGGTGAATGTAGCTGCCGATGATGCCTTGCCGCGTGGTGCGGGTGGTTTTGCTGGCTGCCTTAGTGATGCCCGCTTTGCGCAGGACGATCTCGGCTTCGGCCAGATTGCCCTTGGCTTCGATCAGGGCTTTCTTGCACTCCATCATGCCCGCGCCGGTCCGGTCGCGGAGTTCCTTCACTAATTTCGCACTGATTTCCATGGCTTCCTGTCGATTCCTTGTCTTCTGTGGTTGGCGGGCAGGCAGCGGGCGGGTTGCTGGCCTTCAGCGCGCTGCCTGCCGCCCGATTATTCTACCGTCTGCGGAGTGCTGCCAACGGTTTCGCCGGCTTCCGATCCCGGACCCTTGCGGGGCAGGGACATGGAAGGCAGGTCTTCATCGGAAAGACCTTCCGACATGAGTTGATCCAGTTGCTGCGGATCGAACTGCGCGTATTCCAGATTCTCTTCCGAGGGAGTTTCGTCGGTGACGATCTTCTCGGCGGCGAAATCCTGTTCGGTGGCGAGCGCGCGGCCTTCGATCACCGCGTCGGCCACCTTGGTGGTAAACAACCGGATGGCGCGCAGAGCGTCGTCGTTGCCCGGAATCACGTGATCCACTTCGTCGGGATCGCAATTGGTATCCACCACCGCGACCACCGGAATGCCGAGCCGGCGCGCTTCCTTCACCGCGATGGCTTCTTTGTTAGAATCCACCACGAACAGCACGTCGGGCAGACCCTGACATATCCTTGATGCCGGCCAGATTCTGCTGCAGATGTTTGCGCTCGCGCTCCAGACGGCTGGCTTCCTTCTTGACGCGGCCTTCGTAGCCCGCGCCTTCGGCCGCCATGGTGTCCAGCTCTTTCAGCCGCTTGATGGACTTTTGCACGGTCAGCATGTTGGTGAGCAGGCCGCCCAGCCAGCGCTGATTGACGTAATATTGGCCGCAGCGCGTGGCTTCTTCGGAGATGGCCTCCTGCGCCTGCCGCTTCGTGCCGACGAAGAGCACCGTTTTGCCTTGCGCGGCCGCTTCGGCCACGTATCGCATGGCGTCCTTGAACAGCTTCAGGGTCTTCTGGAGATCGATGATGTAGATTCCGTTACGTTCGCCAAAGATGTATTCCTTCATCTTTGGATTCCAGCGCTTGGTCTGGTGCCCGAAGTGAACGCCGGCTTCGAGCAATTCCTTCATGGAAATTGATGGCAAACTGCCTCCTTTGTTACCGGGTTACTGGTTTCGCCCGATCACGCCCGCGCACACGGCCCAAAGCGGAATTTGTGTGCACCGGACGGAATCGGACGTGGCGCACGCACTCGTGCGTGCCGTGTTCACACTCCTGTGAACACAATAAAAGTCCTCTAGCTCTTGCTGAACTGGAACCGCTTGCGCGCGCCCTTTTGACCGTACTTCTTGCGCTCGCGCGAGCGCGGGTCGCGGCTCAGCAGTCCAAGCTGCTTCAACTTCGGACGCAGCTCGGAATTGAACTCGAGCAGCGCGCGGGCAATTCCCAAGCGCGCCGCGCCGGCCTGACCGTTGGGTCCGCCGCCATCCGCCAAAATTAGGATGTCGAACTTGTCGTCGACCTCGGCTGCCAGCAGAGGCTGGCGCACCAACGCGCGCGCTGCTTCGTTCGACGAAGTAGTGTTCGAACGGACCGCCCGTTGACCGTAATCTGGCCTTTACCCGATCGCAAAAAAATCCGAGCGACCGCGGTTTTGCGGCGGCCGGTTCCTAGATGCTGAACTAATCCTGCCACTCAGATACCTTCCTTGTTCGTTGCTGTTGGTTGGAGGTTGACGGCCGGGCGGGGAAAAACATTCCGAGCACTACGATACCGACAATTCCACCGGCTTTTGCGCCTGGTGGGGATGCTTGTCGCCTGCATAAACCTTCAACTTGCGATACATCTGTTTACCGAGCTTAGTTCTTCGGGAGCATTCCCGCGATTGCGTGCTCGATCATTCTTGCGGGGCGCGTGGCGCGCATTTTGGCGGCGCCGACTTCGGTGAGGCCGCCCGGATATCCGGAGTGGCGGCGATAAAGCTTCTGGCTTTCCTTGCGGCCGGTGAGCTTGACCTTGGCGGCGTTGATCACGATCACGTGATCGCCGGTGTCCAGAAAGGTGGTGTAGGTGGGCTTGTGCTTGCCCATCAGGATCATGGCCGCGGCGCTGGCAATCCGGCCGAGCACTTGATCGGCGGCGTCCACCACGTGCCACTGGCGCACGATTTCCCCTTCGGACGGAATAATAGTTTTCATAAAGACAGACCTTCTCCCTGGGAGACTTGTGGTCAATTCAGATTAACGAATTGGGCGGGAGGGTGTCAAACGCGGCTTTTGGGCCTCGACTACGCGTTTGAGCCGCTCGATGATCTCCGGCCTCTCGGACGCCAGAATATCTACATTGGTCTCCGAAGCGTACTTGCGGGCCGTCATATATCGATCGTCCAGGTGATAAAACAGGCCATCTACCAAAGATGAAAGCAGCAGGATGTAGGAAGAGATCGTGTAGCGGTGATCGCCGTAATCAATTTCACTCGGGCCCAGGACGTAATCGGCGGTGGCAAAGATTTTCGCGTCAGAAATTGCCGGCTGAGTCCCGAAATTCGTATCTGCTCAGATCCGAGACCGACGTGTCAGAAAAAAACAGGTCTTCCAGGCCCGTTCCTGTCCCAACGAAGGAGAGCAAAGTGAATTGTGAATCCACTCGTTCCACCACTGGCCGCGGAGAAAAAAATCGCGGGCCTATCTTTCTGAACCTGAATCACGACGGCGCTCGGGTCCCGCCCAAAGTCTTTCGGCGCGGTATAGCACTGCTTCCGCGGCGGTGCCTCTATAGATACGGTTGCCGGACCTTTTGGAAATTGATCTTCAACTTCCGGTTTCATGATGGTTATCTGGCGGCCCATGAACTTCGGGAGGTCTTGGGTGTGATGGACGGGTTGCGCGTTCGCGGTTTGTGAGCACAAAAGCAGCAATAGGGACGGAATAATGAGATTCGCCGCTGGATTGCTCACATCGGCAACGTTATCATGTCAGCGCTTTTGGGACGCCGCCAAACGCGGCCAAAGCGTCTTAGGATTTGGGGGCATAACTTTCCAAAGTCCACGTGCGACTTCGCTTTGCAACTGTCGGGCGGTCCAGCCGGTGTAACCGGCGTAGATCCGGAAAGAACTGGAAGGCGCGCCGCCGGAGATCAGCTTCAAGATCTGCAGCCTGTTCGAGACTACTGAGAAGAACGGCGGGGATTTGAAGCGGAGAAGGCCACGAACGCCAATGGTTACTGGCCCACCGGCAGAAATTGTAACGGATTTCCCCTTGGCCTCCGGAAGCACCTCGGATATAGGCACGGTGGTCGGCTTATTGAGCATCAAGCCGATGGCGGATTCGGAGTCGTAATGAATCAGAACGATAACGCTGCGCGCAAAATCGGGATCGCGGGATTTCGCCGTTGCAATCAGCAACTTCCCGGCCGCCAGTGGCTGCGAATTCGCCGATCCAGCCAGCGCGAGGACGAGTGCCGTCCGCAAAATTCGAAAGTTCATGAGGGTTTTCGGGCTCGGATCGCGCTAACTATAATAATGCCCGAACTCGCCGCTGAGCTCCTGGCTCGTCTTCGCAGGAACGAGATCGACATACCGGCGTTCCTGCGCGAGGCCGAAAAACTCCCGGCTGAGGAATGGCAGAAACTTTCGGACTTGGTGATGCAGTGGTTTGCCCAGCAGAAAGCGGAGAGGGCGAATGGGTCTTCGGACCGTTTGTAAATGCCGGTCGATACACTAAGTCTGAGTCTCTGAGTGAACAAGACAGGGTCGACCACGGGAGAGGCGAACGCCTGGAGCTTGGTACACAATTGTTTTGGTTAATGCTTCGGCTGGGTTTTTCACCCCAAAAGTATAGGTTCGACCTCCATGCCCCTCGGCCGCTTTGCTGCCCTCGTACTTCCACTGCTCGCGCTCGAGGAACGGGAGATCGACGCGCCAGACTAGCACCGATCGGCCCCGTTTCATTCGCCTCGTCGGATCGATGGCGTAGCGCCACACGATGTACCAACCCGGGTGATTGTAGTGCGATTGAATTGCCCAGGGACGCGCACTGCCCTTCGATTCCAAAGCTTCCCGTGGCGGCGGGTCGAGTTTACCCTTCAGGGAAAGATCGGGGAAGCGCTGCTGCGCAACGTCGGGGTGTTTGTGCCTCTTATATGGACTGGAATCGAGTGCTCTAACGCCCATGATGCCGACGACAGCACTGAAGATGTTGGCCTGTTCCAGGTATAGGTCGATTAGTGTTTTGTTCTCGATCCGTGTTAATCCGTGTTATCCGTGGCCAGCTTAAGGCCGTTAAAACTGCTGGTCAAAGAAACGGGCAGGCTAAGTGGTCAGTTCATTGTTCGAATGGATCTTCAACCGGATGGCGCCCGCAGACTTGCCGCCGAGCTGAACAAACTGGCGGACTCCGCTGACCAGTCGCGGCCCGATCCAAGTTGATCCGCTGGACGCTGCGAATCGGGCGATGGTTCCTGATAATATGAACCTGAGATCGGCAGTAGGTTCCGCCAGGAGGCTTCATGGTCACGATCAATGTTAATGGGGTCCGGCGCGATATCCAGGCGCCCAACGACACCCCGCTGCTCTACGTTTTACGAAATGATCTGGAACTGTCCGGGCCGCAGTTCGGCTGTGGCCTCGCCCAGTGCGGGGCCTGTTCGGTCCTGCTCAACGGCAAGGAAATTCGTTCGTGCATCACGCCCATATCCAGCGCCTCCGGTAAAGAGGTCACCACGCTGGAAGGGCTCCCCGCACGATGGGCACAGCAGAAGCGCCTGTCGAAGGCCGACGCTGAGAAGACTCTTCACCCGGTTCAACAAGCCTGGATCGAAGAGCAGACACCCCTGTGCGGTTTTTGCCAGAACGGCATGATGATCAAAGCCACGGAGTTGCTGGAACATACCTCGGCGCCAACCGTCGCGGAAATCAAAGAGGCGTTCACCAACTCTGGTCCGTCACCGCATCTGTGCCGCTGCGGCAGCTACACCGCCATCATCGACGCAGTACGGCGGGCCGGCACCATCATGGCGAAAAGGAGCTGAGCAATGGCAAACCAAAAACCAGTCAATGTTTTCGGCGCCACTCTGACGCGCCGCGAGCTGGTCAAAACCAGCGGCGCTCTGTTTGTCGGCTTCGGTATCGTCGGCGGTGTCTCGAAAAGTAACCGCCTGGACGCAGCCACCACTAAGAACACGCTGGACCCCACGCTGCCCAGCTCGTGGATTGAGATTCATCCCGACAACACCATTTTGATTCGAACTGGCAAGAGTGATTTCGGCCAGGGCACCACGTTCACGGCGTACCGGCAGATTGTGGCCGAAGAATTGAGCGCGCCATTCGAGGCGATCACCACGGTGGTGATGGGCGACACCGACCGCACTCCGGACGGCAGCGGCGCTTTCGATTTTCTGGGTCGCGGCAATCCGAACGTCCGAAAAGCAGCGGCCTACACTTATCAGGCGCTGCTCGATCTCGCGTCCAAACGGCTGGGTGTTCCGAAGAACCACCTTTCGGCCAAGAACGGGATCGTCTCGGGCGGCGGCAAGAGCATGTCCTACGGCGACCTAGTGAAGGGCCATGAGTTGAAGCTCACCATCCCGGTGACCGGCAGCCTGACGAGCCCGATGGGATTAACGGTCACCGGCAGCCCGCCCATGAAACCGGTCAGTGAATACACCGTTATCGGCAAATCTTTTACGAACAGCGTTATTACATCCAAGGTAAGCGCGAAAGAGAAGTGGGCCACCGATGTGCGCCTGCCCGGCATGCTGCACGCGCGCATGGTCCATCCCAAGACGCTCGGCTCCACGCTGATGTCCGCAGGTGAATTGGACAAATCCAAATTTCCCAACGCGCAGGTCATTGTGAAGGGCAATCTGGTCGGAGTGGTTGCGCCTACCGAATGGGAAGCCATCCGCGCGGCCCAGCAGGTAGCCGCTGCCACGAAATGGACAGACTGGAAAGGTTTGCCGGGCGACGCGAATCTGTTCTCGCACCTCCGCAAGGCCGACTACAAAGCAACTCGCGTGACCAAGAGCGACAAAACCAGAGGTGAAGTGCCGCGCGCGATGGCGGGATCGGCGAAGAAGCTTTCGGCCACTTACGAGTTTTCCTTCATGAAGCACGCGCCGATCGGACCGACGATGGCTTTGGCCGATGTTCATCCGGATGGGACCGTGCACATCTATACGCACAATCAAAACCCGCAGGCGCTGCGCGGCGAGATCGCGCAGATGCTGGGCGCGGGCGTCGATCAGGTGGTCGTCCGTACGTTCGCCGGCGCCGGCCATTACGGCCGATCGAACGGTGGCAATGCCGGTGCGGAAGATGAAGCCGTGATCCTGTCGAAGGCTGTCGGCAAGCCCGTGCGCGTCCAGTGGATGCGCGCGGAGGATTTCCAATGGTCCACACAATCGCCCGCCGCCATGGCCGACGTCGAAATCGGTCTGGATGCCAGCGGCAAAATGGTGGCCTATCAAGTGGACCACTACATGCCCGCCATGCAGGACGATCGGCCGGTGGGCGCTGTGCTTGCAGGTCTGCCCACCATGCCGGCTCCCAGCGAGAAAGGCGTGTTCATCGGCTCTACGGTGAACGATATTTCCGATCCCTGGATCTACGACGGTGTGTCGGTTTTGAAAGAAGAGGGGCACGGCACGTATCAGGTGGGCCAGAAAGCCTCGCCGCTCGCGATCGGCCTGCGCGATCACAGCATGCGCACGCCGGGACAATTCCAGCAGAATTATCCGCGCGAATTGGCGGTCAGCGAAGCGGCGGCGCTGGCCGGTGCGGACGCCATCCAGTTCCGTATCGATCACGCCACCGACGAGCGCGTGATCGGTGTGCTCAAATCGGTCCGCGACGCGTCGGGATGGCAGACACGCTCGTCGCCCATTGCCAACGCCGTATCAACCGGCAGTGCGGCCGTCCGTGGCCGGGGCGTTTCCGTGATGTTCCGCTCAGGCAGCTATTGGGCCTGCGTGTGCGAGATCGCCGTCACTCCCAGCACCGGCGTGATCCAGGTGGAAAAGTACACCATTGCCGTGGATCCCGGCATTGTCGTCAACCCCATGCAGTTGAAGCGCCAGGTGGAAGGCGGCGCGGTGATGGGCATCAGCCACGCGCTGCTGGAGGAGGCGACCTTCGATCAAAGCGGGATCACGGCGCGCGATTGGCGCACGTATCCGATCCTCAAGATGGCCGACGTTCCTGAGATCAAAGTCGTGTTAATCAATCGGCCGGAGGTGGGCGCTTACGGCGGCGGATCGGAGGCAGCCAATGCTCTGGCAGCGCCCGCGATCGCGGCGGCGCTTTTTGACGCCACCGGGAAAATTGCCCGGCGTCTTCCGCTTAAACCTGCGTACGTGCAGAAGCTTCTCCAGGCCTGAGGAACCACGCCGATCGGATTGGGGCCGATCCGCTATTCCCGCCGCAGCGCGAGCGCCGGGTCGATTCGCGACGCCACCAGCGCGGGCAGCCACGCGGCGAATAATGCCACGGCGGCGAGTATCGCGGCCACCATGCAAAACGTAGCCGGATCCTGCGCACGGATGCCGAATAACAGGCCGGAGATGAGCCGCGAAAGTACCAGGCCCGCCACAATTCCAAACCCGATTCCGGCGAGCGCCAGCCGTGCGCCTTGTCCGACCACCAACCGAACCACGTGGCCAGGACGCGCGCCCAGCGCCATGCGGATGCCGATTTCATTGGTTCGTTGCGACACCATGTAGGCCATCACGCCGTAAATTCCCAAGGCCGCGAGCGCTAATCCAAGCAAGCCAAAAACGCCGAACAACGCCGCACCCGCGCGGGGCGCCCAGAGTCCTCGCGAAATCATTTCCGGCATAGTCAGCGCGCCAACCAGTGGAAGATTGGGGTCCAACCGCTGCACTTTCGCGAGCACCGGCTTCGTGAGAAGGAAAGGGTCGGTCGCCGTTCGCGCTACCAGCGTGATGTTGGATTGATAACTTTGATCCAGGGGCAGATAAGCGATGGGCAACGGCGGATCTCCCGACCCGATGTTGGCCACATCGGCCACCACTCCCACTACGTCCCTATAAGTATTCTCGGCACTGCTGCGGAACCGGCGGCCGATCGCGTTTTGTCCAGGCCAGAACAGGCGCGCCATCGCTTCGCTCACCACCGCGACCGGCCGAGTTCCCGCGCGATCGAAGGAATTCAATACCCGCCCTTGATGCAGCGGAATGCGTACAGTATCGAAATATTCCGGAGAAATTGGGTTGTAGGCAATCAGGATGCCGCCGGCCTTGGTTGCATCATCCTGGCCTTCCGGAAAGGTTGTGCCGAGAAAGCCCTGGAAAACCGGCGACGACGATGCAACGGCCGCGGTGATGACACCCGGCGTACTGCGTACCTGGTCCAGCACGCGCCGCAGGAATTCCTGCCCGCGCTCCTGCGTATAATGCCGCGAGGCGAGATCGAATCGAAACAAGAAGAGATTCTTTGTTTCGAACCCGGGATCGATGTTCTCGGCCTGGCTCATGCTGCGGATGAACAGGCCCGCGCCCATCAGCGCTACCATCGCCAGCCCGATCTCGGAAACCACCAGCAGCCCGCGCAGCCGATAACCGCCCCAACTTTCGGTTCCACCTCGGCCTCCGGACTTGAGAATCGAGTTCAGATCGGGCGCCGAGGATTGAATCGCCGGAAGCAATCCAAACAGCAGGCCAGTAAGCAGCGCGGCGGCGGCCGTGAACGCGAAAACGCGCGCGTCCATATGCAGCGAAATCGAATTCGCGCCCAAGCCGACCGGGCGAAAGGACCATAGCAAGCGCGATCCCAACCACCCAACCAGCAATCCGCCCGCGCCGCCCCCGAAGGCCAAGACCAGGCTCTCTGTCAGAAGCTGCCGGATCAAACGCCCGCGTGCCGCTCCCAGGGCGCTGCGGATTCCCATCTCCCGCGCGCGTTTCGCCGATCGCGCCAGCAGCAGATTCGCAAGGTTCACGCATGCGATCAGCAGCACCAGGCCCACCACCACCGACAGCGCCTCGGTAACTCGAATCGCCTGGCCGCGAATACCACCCAGCGCGGACTCCGACAGCAGTGAAACGTCAAACGTCCTGCCGAGGTTGTCTTTGGGATACTGACGCTCGAGCTGGGAAGCAATAGTTTGCAGATTCGCGAGCGCCTGACGGTCATCCACTCCGGGTTTCAAGCGTCCAAAGATCTGGATGATCCGAAACCGGCGATTTTGAAAAAGCGATTCAACTAACCCGTTCAGCGCTTGGGTGTGCATGCTCATCGGAAGCCAGAAAACGTCTGGATTCCCGACCGACAGTGTGCCTTTAAATCCGGGCGGCGCTACGCCGACAATCGAGTAGACGGTGGAGTTCAGCTCTACGGTCTGATGGATGATATTGGGATCGCCGCCGAATTCATTTTGCCACAGGCTGTAACTCAGGATCGCCACGGGCGCAGGGTTTCGATCTTCTTCCGGGAAAAATGAGCGCCCCAGGGATGGCTTGACGCCGAGTACGTCAAAATAATTGGCCGTGACAAGCTGCGCGGCCTCCGGCTTGGGCTCGCCGCGTCCCGAGATGGAAACAGCCGCGCCGGTGTACGCGGCGATCCCGCTGAATACCTGGTTCTGATCGCGAACGTCCATGAAATTCGGCCACGAGCTCCCCGTGCGGCCCAGATTATTGGTGGTCTTGGTCAGATGATCGACGGTGTAAACTTCGAGGATGCGGGAGGCCTCTTGCACCGGCAGCGGATTCAGAAACACCGCGTCGGTGAGCGTAAAAATCGCGGTGTTCGCGCCGATCCCGAGAGCCAGTGAAAGTACGGCTGCGGCAACGAATCCGGGGCTGGCCGCTAAGGTTCGAAAAGCGTACTTCACGTCCTGCGCCAGGGTTTGCATAATCCTACGGTATCGGAATAGAGCCGTAGCCGCCGATCAACGCCGATCACTTCTGAATGCGTTCATCGGTGTTCATCGGCAGCTAAAAGGTAAGCGAAATATCGGCTTCCACCTGGTTGTGGTCGGTGGTCGTCGACAAATTCTCAAAGGTCGAATCAAGCCAGCGCGTGTAGCGGACTTCGGGCACCACGTGGATGCCGAACTCGTCCACAAACTGCATTCCCGCGCCCACCACCATGCCGATGCCGCTGCGATGCTTCGGCACGGCGGGCGTAGTTGTGCAGCAGGTGACGTTGCCGGAAGCGTCCGTGGAATCGATGGACGTGCGGATCTGGTTCGCCAAACGCCACGCACCCCCGGCTTCCAGAAACCATCGAGGGCTGGTGGGGCGTTTTCCGGTTCCGTAATATCGCACCAGGAATGGAATATCGATCAGTCGCGCACGCGTGTCTTCGTGCGTGCTGGTGGTGGTTGTGATGGGGTACGTGGAACCGTTCAACACACCAGTTGTTGTCGTTGAGACTGTGGTGGTCTCTTGATACCCGATGCGCCTGATCAGTCCGCTGAGATCGAGATAAAAATGATTGATGATCCGCGCCTGCACCGTGAGTCCGTATCCGATTCGCTCCGATGCGCCCGTGGTCTGGTATTGCGTGGTGATCTCGGTAGAGTTGTCAACTGTGCTGGTGCGTCCGGGGATGAGCGACAGCCCCAGCACCGTCAAGGTAACGCCGCCTGTAAATCTGCGTTCGCTAGGAGGTGCCGGGGCCGAGGATGACGTGGACGATGACGTTCCCCCGCTGGGAGCCGGCGGGTTTTGCTGCGCGTCTGGTTGAGCTTGCTGGCCTTCGGCACAATATCCACATAAAATGGCGCACACGCTCACCGTTACAAGTGTCTTCAGACAATCCTCCTGGGAGATGCTTGATTCAATCAGTTTAACCCCAATAATCTTATACGGTCCACACCCGCAAGCGGGTACGTCATTGTTGGTCGCTACCAGGAAGCGTCGCTCGCAGGCGTCACCTGTATCGAAAGCGTCACGCGTATCTCAGGGCGTCACTCGTATCTCAATGCTTCACTCGTATCTTAAGGCTTCGGTAGGATTGAGCTGCGAAGCACGGCTGGCGGGCAGCATCCCGAAGACGACGCCCACTGCCACCGAAACACCAAAGGCCACCAACACGGACGGCAGGGAGATTGGAACGTGAGAGAGCGGCACAACCGAAGGGAATGCGCGGCTGATGGCATCGGTAAAAAAGCGGACGCTCAGCGGGATCGAGACTCCCACCAGAATGCCCAGCAGACCGCCCGCCGTGCTGATGACAATCGATTCTGTGAGGAACTGTTCCAGCACCGCATGCCGGGAGGCGCCCACCGCCATGCGCAGGCCGATCTCGCGCGTGCGCTCTGTCACCGTCACCAGCATGATGTTCATAATGCCGATTCCCGAAATGATGAGCGCGATGGTGGACACCAGAATCAGCACGATCGTCATCACCAGAGCTATCCGCTCCGCCGCGTCAAGAATAGCGGCCAGGTTTTCCACATCGTAGCGCGCGCCCAGGCGATGCCGGCTTTCCAGCACCTGCCGGATGGCCGCCGTCAGCGGCCGCACGTCCGAAGACCGCCGGGCTTGCACATACATGGGATCGATGCGCTCCACCGGAACAAACAGCTTCATCACCGTGATCGGCATCAATACGGTTTCGTTGGTGATTTCCGAGATCCCGAAGGTGCTGGTGCGCTCCTTGAAGGTTCCCACAACCGTAAACTGCAGTCCATACAGCTTGAGCACCTGCCCCACGGCGTTTTGCACGTCGCCATATAGGCGCACCGCCAGCTTCTCAGTGAGCATCACCACGTGCTCGCGATCCCGCACATCGCCGGCATCGATGAAGTGTCCCGAAAGCAGCACCATGTTCCGCACCTCGGGGTAATGCTCATCGGTTCCGATCACCGACACATCCTGTTCCTTGCCGTTAATCAGCAACCGACCGGAATTGGACATTACGCCCGTGGCCGCTACGATTCGCGAGCCGAATTGCTGGCGAACCGCTTCCACATCGGCCATCTTGATGAAGTCGGCATCCACTTTTGTGGAGCTGTTGGTGCCGGCCGAGTATTCCGCGTAAATCAGGTTGGACCCAACGCCGCGGATCAGGTCCAGGATATAGTCGCGGCTGGTGATGGAAATGGTGACCACCAGGATCACCGAAGCGTTGCCGATCACCAGGCCCAGCGCCGTCAGGAAACTGCGGAATTTATTGGCGCGCAGGGCCTGCAGGCTGAACCGAAGCGCTTCGCCGACATACATCAGGCGCCGGACGCTTCCTTGAGGAGTTTCTCAGCTTGCTGGCGCGACGGATCACCGGGCGTCAGATTGCTTTGGAGATATTGATGCAGCAGAGCCTTCGCTTGACTGAGATTGCGCTTCTGCTCGACGTAAGTCTGCGCGCGCGCAAAGGCCACCTTCGGCGAGTTTGGAACTAATCGTTCGGCTTGGTCGAAGGCAGCTTCACTTTCTACGATCCGCCCTTGCCTGGCGAGATACCGCGCCAGATTCAGGACGCGCCCAACGTCGTGCGGCGCCAATTCGATGGCCCGGCGAAGCTGTTCTTCGGCGGTATCAAACTGCTTTCGCCGGTCAGCTAACTCAGCTTGCGCTAAGAGGCCCTCAGCGGGATCGCGCGCCGCGATCTGTTTCGCAACCAGTGCCGCTTTGTCGAAGCCGCCTCCTAAAAAACCCGGCGCTTCCAGATAGTAATCGAACAGGTCGCTCAACGCTTCGTTATTGTTGGGATCGAGTGCCACCGCCTTCTCAAACCAAGTGCGCGCCTGGGCCGCGTACTTGGGAGCCGCGAACGGAAAGGCCGTCTCGGCGCGGCGTCCAAAGCTTCGGCCTAGCCACAGTGCGTACTCCGCGTTGGCCGGCTCAATTGCAAAGGCCCGTTCGAATGCATCGGCCGCTTTCTTGTAATCGCCCAGCATGAAGTGGTCTCTTCCGGCCAGGAACCACGCCTGGCCGCTCTTCAGGCCGCTTTCGCGGATGAGTCTCAGAGAGGCTTGGTAATCGGTATGGCTATAGAGGCTTTCGGCCTTGGAAAGAAAATCCCGGGACCCGGACGAGTCCTGGCCGAACAACCCGGCTGCCGCAAGAGAAAACAAAATGAAGAAACGCATGCTTGTGAATCCCCGAATTTATCCCATTATAACCTGCGCGTATCGCCAGGACAGCGCGCCCTCCGACACTATTTCGATGTTGGTTACCTTCCGTTGGATGCGCGCGGTGCAAACTTGGATACACTGTTGAGAGTCCGTGTCCGCACGGATATGCGTGTAGTATGCTGAAGATGAAAGTTCAATTCCTGGGGAGGAAACACATATGCTCGCTCAGTCCCGCGGGTACATAATTGGCGGATTTTGTTTCATGCTCTTCGCCGGCGCCGCTTGGGCGCAGATTGCGGCGATCGAGGGTGACGTCAAGGGCCCGGACGGGCAGCCGTTGAAAGGCGCCCAGATCTTAATCGAGCGCCAGGACATGAAAGGCACCTATAAAGGCGCCAAGACCGACAAGAAGGGCCATTACATCTACAATGGACTACCATTCCCCGGCACCTACACGGTGAGCGTCTTCGTCGACGGACAAAAGCGCGACGAAACGAAGGGCGTGCGGACCCAATTGGGCGATCCCGTCGAAGTTCCCTTCGATCTGAAGGCTGCCCAGCAGCAACAAGCGGCGGCCGCGCCCGCTGGGGGCGGCACCGCCACTCCGGAAGAGCAACGCGGGCTGAGCAAGGATCAGAAGGAGGCGCTGGCCAATCAGGAGAAAGAAAACGCCGCCATCATCGCCAAGAACAAAGCTCTGAACGACACCTTCAATGCTGGAAAGGATGCGCTGGCTGCCAAGAATTACGACGTGGCCGCGGCATCTTTCCAAAAAGGTGTCGAGATGGACCCCAAGCAGAACGTCATCTGGGCTAACCTGGCCGATGCCTACGTTGGGGTAGCCGGAACCAAGACCGGTCCCGATCAGCAGGCGGCGCTCGATAAAGCGCTGGATGCTTACTCCAAGGCCATCGAGCTG
Source organism: Bryobacterales bacterium (assembly GCA_963713415.1). Taxonomy (GTDB): domain Bacteria; phylum Acidobacteriota; class Terriglobia; order Bryobacterales; family Bryobacteraceae; genus Palsa-89. The sequence continues at coordinate 350,648 of CAVQLV010000009.1, forward strand.
AAACCCGATAGCCCCGCTTACCACAACAATTACGCCCTCACCTTGGCGAAGGCCAAGAAGTTCGACCAGGCGCAGGCGGAGTTGAACAAGGCGGCGGAACTGGATCCGACCAACGCCGGGCGCTATTACTACAATCTGGGCGCCGTGTATGTCAACAGCGGGCAGTCCGCGCCGGCTGAAGTGGCTTTCAAGAAGTCGATTGAGGCGAATCCCAATTACGCCGACGCGCAGTTCCAATATGCCACCGCCCTCTCGGCGAAGCTGGTTACGGGAGCGGATGGCAAAGTGGTGGCGCCGGATGGAATGAAGGATGCGCTGGACAAATATCTGGAGTTGGAACCAACCGGCCAATTCGCCGATGCCGCTAAGGGGATGCTGCAGATGATCGGCGCAACCATCCAGACAGATTATTCCAAGAAAGGTGCCAAGAAGAAGTAGCTCGAAAAAGCACAACTGAACACGGCCGAGCGATCCAAACGAGCGCCCTGTCAACGGCCTCGTATCGGCAGCGCTGACAACCGCAACCATGCTCGACACGACGAACCTGCTGTGGTACAGCTCGATTGCGGTGGAATTTCTCTTTTGCTTGCACTTGCTCTGGACCAAACTGGCAAAGAGTTATCCGATATTTACCACTTGCATCGGGTGTTCCGTTCTCCGGTCTTTGGCGGCTATTTACTTCATGCGCGGAGCCATCGGCCCCCGGCTTCCCCTTTCCTATACCTACTTCTGGCTTTGGGATGAACCATTTTGGCTGTTGCTGCAGACCGCAGTCGCCTGGGAAGTCCACAAGAAAATGTGGACGGACCACCGTGACGTGTTGCGGAAAACCCGCCCGCTGCTCGTGTTCGCTCTGGTTACGGCTCTGACTGCGGCCGCCATTCCGCTGAGATCGGAGGTCATGCGTCCCCAGGCTTCCCGGCTAATCGCCGTGATGCACTTTGGAATCGCAGCCACTCGTTACATATCGAGCGTGCTCGCCATTTTCTTGGTTCTTTCAGCCCTGCTCTTTTTCGTCGTAGTGGGCAACGGGGAGACCAAGAGCGTACTCCGGCATGAGGGAATGATGGCAGCCTATTTCGCTGTTTATGCGATTGCCGCTTTTCTAATCGACTCCGGGTGGGCAATCGCCGACTTAGTAAACGGCTATTTTGTGGCTGCCATCACCCTCTGTTGGCTGGCTTGGTTTAGCGTATTTAAGCCACAACCGCTTCCAACCGACTGAGCATTTCTTGCGGCAGGGGCGGCCAGCCCCCGCCGTGAATGTTGCGATCTACTTCAGAGGGCAAGACGGCGGGCAGGTGGGGAACGGAAGCACCCCAGCCGCATGGGAAGACGGCTTAACTTGCATGGCGAAGATTCCGGCGGCGGCGAGTGCGAGCCAGAGTGACAAAGTGAGTTTCTTCATTGTTGATTCTCCTTGAGATTTGTGATCCCGCAGCCTCGCAATCAAGCGGCGGGTCCGTGAATTGCGACGAATTCGCGTTCAACGATAACAGACGCGTAATCTCAGGAGTGATAGAACTAAAGTGAGGGTACTTCCTATCAGTAACGGTAGGTCTATTTGTTAGCTGCCTTCAAATATTTATATATTCTTAATAAATCTATTCAGCGCGGCCCAATTATTTCTAACATTCGTTATCACGCCAGAACCCCGCTGGAACTTTCCGAAATTCTTGGAACCTGCTGCCTTCGGCGTTCGTCCACCACTACAACTAAGCAGCTACGTCTCCGTGCGGCAACCCTTTCCCCAACAAACCAACCCGCACGGAGACACCCTCTGAATCGGAGCTGTTAACGCCGCGTGCGTTTCACCCCCGCGCATTACCAATGATCCGACAGTAAGTCCCGCGCCGGTTTGCGTGCCACCAGAGGGCGGTTGAGATATCCGAGCAGTGGCGCCATCGCTCGAAAACGTTCGACGATCGCGCCGTGCAGTTCTGGTGTTGTAGCCAGGTTAGGATCCAGTGTCACGTCCAGGACCCAATCCTTCATCTTGATGAATTCCGCCGCCGGGTGCGCCGGGTCGAAGCCTTTCGGCGAGCGGCTCAGCGCATCTCCTTTCAACTCTCCGGCCAATTTCCGTGCCTTCTTGTCCGCCAGAATTCGGCTCAGTTCCTCATGCGTTTCCGCGATATGATTACGCACCAACAGCATCACTTCCCGCTCGGGGTGCCAAAGGCCGGCGGCAACTTCGATCGATTCGGCCGACACGCTGAAATAGAAACCGCCAGTCCCCATCCTCTCGCTGCCCCGCCGCGAGAAGGACGCCGCCGCGTGCGTCTTGTACGGCGTCTTATCGGCGCTGAAGCGCGTATCGCGATAGATGCGGAAGATGGCGCTCTTCGGCTCGGTGACATATTCAGGCGCAAATTTCGCAAGCTCCGCGTTAATGGCGCCCGCCAAATCCAGCATCGGCGCCTTGATGTGCTGCTCGAAAAGATGCTTGCGAGGTTGAAACCATTCGCGCCGGTTGTTGCGCTTCAAACTGCGAAAAAACCGGATCATCTCCGGCGGAAAACCAGGAAAGGAAGATCGCACGAAACACTCCTTGAATTCAGACACCCCTTATAATTTGACAAGATGACCGTCCGCAGAGAGACCATCGATCGGCTTGCCGGTCTTCCCAATGTAACTATCTCGGAGTGCGCCTTGCTGAGCCAATATACGCGCTTCGGAATCGGAGGGCCGGCCGTGGTGTTTGTGGAGGCGGCTTCTGAAGAAGCTTTCGCCGGGGCCTTGCGGCTTTCTCAATCGAGCGGAGCCGCCTGCTGCGTCATCGGCGCTGGCACCAATCTCATCGTTTCCGATCAGGGCTTCGACGGAATCGTGTTGCGCCTGGTCGCGCACGCGATCGGCCGCGAAGGTGCCATGGTCCGCGCCCAAGCTGGAGCCGAGCTGCAAGCGCTGGTGGACTATTGCATCGATCAAGGTCTGCGCGGCCTGGAAACCATGACCGGCATTCCGGGATCGGTGGGCGCGGCCATTTACGGCAACGCCGGCGCGTATGGCCATTCCATCGATGAGCGGGTGCGCCAGGTTCGTTTTTTGGACGGGCGCCAGATCCGATCGTTCGGTGCGGCCGAATGCCAGTTTCATTACCGCGAGAGCATCTTCAAGGAACACAAGGACTGGGTGGTTCTGAGCGTTGAACTAAGCATGACGCCCGCGCCCTCGGCGGAGCTGCGCCTAACGGCTGATGAGATTTTCAAAATTCGCCTCGCGAAGTATCCGGCCACCATGAAATGCGCCGGCAGCATCTTCAAGAATCTGATCCTGGCGGAACTGCCGGAATCGGTGCGGCGCCAAATCCCCGAGCGCGTGGTCCGTGAAGGAAAAGCCCCGTCCGCCTATTTGCTGGAACAAGTGGGCGCCAAGGGGATGCGAATCGGCGATATTCAAGTGGCGGATTATCATGCCAACCTCATCTACAACACCGGGCGCGGCACGGCGCGCGAATTGTGCGAATTAATCGGCGAGCTGAAATCGCGGGTGCGCGAGCGCTTCGGCCTGGAACTGGAGGAAGAGGTCCAGTACGTTGGATTCTCGCCGGCGGTGGTGGTGCGCTAATCCGCTTGCTAACCACCCTTCGCAAGGCGCCTATTGTGTGTCAGGGCAAGAAGTAAAGCGCCGAGAAGCACGCAAAGGCAAACGTGCCAAGGGCGATCGCCGCGCGAAACCGGAACGCGGGCGATTTATCTCTCAGGAAAAGCGCAACCGAATAGAAGACGATTAACGCCACCGCGTCCACGCAACTCGCGGAGGTGAGCCAGTGTGCCACGTAAGGAGTCTATCACGTCAAAGGTCGGACCTATTCAGGGGCCGAATTAGCGTAATATGCTACTAGTATGCGGTATTTGGGCGTTCTTGGGTTCGTAATTTGCGTGCCTCTCGCGCTGGCTGCCGACCGGCCTGTCCCCGTCGTTGTCGAACTGTTCACCAGCGAAGGCTGCTCCAGCTGTCCCGCCGCGGACCGGCTGCTATCTTACCTGGACCGTATGCAGCCCGTCCCAGGCGCGCAGGTTGTCGCGCTCGAAGAGCACGTCGATTATTGGAATCAGCTCGGTTGGACGGACCCATTCTCGTCCCCGCAGTATCACGCACGCCAGAACGACTACGCCATGGCATTTAAAGCCAGCGACATCTATACTCCGCAGATGGTGGTGAATGGCCAGGCCGAGTTCGTCGGCAGCGACATGAGCCGCGCCTATCATGAGATCGAGCTGGCGGCTCAATCCGCCACAACCATGGTGGGTCTGGCGGCCACCAGCAACCAGCACGATCCGGAACTGGTGGATCTTTCCGTCCAAGTCACTACTCCCAAAAACGTCAAATGGCGCGATTCAAACGTTTATCTGGCGGTCACCGAAAACGGCTTGAGCACCTTTGTGCAACGCGGCGAGAATGGCGGCCACCGGTTGCGCCACTCCTCGGTGGTTCGCAGTTTCGGCGTCATCGGACGAGTGAAACCGGAGGGCGCCAACGGGGGCCAACTGGTCTCCACACTGCGTCTGCCGCAGGAATGGAACCGCGAAAACTTGCGCGCGGTGGTCTTCGTGCAGGAACGCGTCACCTACCGCATCACGGGCGCCAGCATGATCAATCTGCGCCAGTAGCCTGCTTGAAGCGAAAATCCAGCCCGCTCATATAGAATCAAATCTATGTCCATTGTCGTGGTTGGTTCTGTGGCCTATGACGGAGTTGAGACTCCGCATGGCAAAGTCGAACGCATGCTGGGCGGCGCATGTACGTACATCTGTTTATCCGCCAGCTATTTTGCGAAAACCAAGATAGTCGCCGTGGTGGGCGACGACTTCGCTGCTGAAGATGAAAAGCTGTTATCGGATCGGGGCATCGATCTGGAAGGCCTGGAGCGCGTAAAGGGAGGCAAGACCTTTTTCTGGGCGGGTGTTTACTCGCACGACATGAACGATCGCACCACCCTGCGCACCGACCTGAACGTGTTCGCCGATTTCAATCCGAAACTGCCGGAAAGCTACAAGAAATCGCCCTACCTGCTGCTCGGCAATATTCAGCCTGCCCTGCAGCGCAGCGTGCGCGAGCAGATGAACGGTCTCCGCCTGGCGGGCGGCGACACCATGAATTACTGGATCCAGGATTTTCGCGACGATCTGCTGAAGACGATTAAAGATTGGGATTTTCTGCTGATCAATGATGGCGAAGCCCGCATGCTCTCGGGACAAAACAACCTGAAGCGCGCCGCGGCCAAGATCATGGAGATGGGACCGAAGACGCTGGTGATCAAGCGCGGCGAATACGGCGCCATTCTGTTCCATGGCGATTCGCACTTCATGGTTCCCGGTTACCTGCTGGAAGAAGTTTTCGATCCCACCGGCGCGGGCGATTGTTTCGCGGGCGGCTTCATCGGCTATCTCGCCGAAAAAGGCATCGACCTGAAAGCCGGACACGTAAGCGCCAAGGAAATCAGCCGCGCCGTGATCTACGGTTCGGTGATGGGCAGCTTCTGCTGCGAGAAATTCGGCGTGGATCGCTTCCGCACGCTCACCCGTAAAGACGTCGACGCGCGCTTCCAGGAGTTCCGGGACTTCACCGAGTTTTGAAGCGCAAATTTTGAAGCAGATCCGGCTCGAGCTCGCGCTGGTCTTAGTTTCGTTGGCCGCGATCGGCGGCCTGGCGAGGCGTACGTAAATCATTCCGGATGGACTTTGTATTACGGCGATGCCGAGGCGCACCTCGATATCGCGCGCCGCATTGTCGATTCGCGCCAACCGGGCTACGATCAGATCGGGACGGTCTGGCTGCCGCTGCCGCATTTGCTGATGCTGCCGCTGGTGAGGATCGACGCGTTGTGGCGCAGCGGCCTGGCGGGCGCCATTCCCTCTTCAGCCTGCTTCGTGATTGCGGGCGTGTTTCTGTACGCGGCCATGCGGCGCGCTACAAATTCGTCCGCCGTCGCGCTGGCGTCGCTTGGCTTGCTCGCTCTGAATCCGAATCTTTTGTATTTGCAAGCCACTCCTATGACCGAGCCGGTGTTTCTTGCCGCGTTCATGGCTCTGCTGTACTTCACCGTTCTGTTTCACCAAACCCAATCGTTCGCGGCGGTTCTGGGCGCGGCGTTCGCCAGCTGCGCGGCATCGCTCGCCCGTTACGAAGGCTGGTTCGTCATCCCGTTCGTGGCAGTCTATTTCTTGGTTGCGGCGCGCAAGAAGCGGTTCGCCGCGGCGCTGCTGTTTTCATCGATCGCCGTGCTCGCGCCGCTTTACTGGTTCGCGCACAAATGGTGGCTCTATTCCAATCCGCTGGAATTTTACAACGGACCATACTCGGCCATGAGCATCTACCGGCGGGGGCTGCGCAGAACATGGCCCCGTATCGCGGCGATCATAACTGGCCCATGGCGGCGCTCTATTATCTAACCGCGCTGAGGCTATGCGCCAGCCTAACCGCGATTCTGATCGCAATTGCAGGCTTAGCCGGTGTCATCCTGAAACGCGTGTTCTGGCCAGTGTTGTTCGCCGCGCTTCCGCCGCTGTTTTACGTTTGGAGCATGCACTCGGGAAGCACCCCTATCTTCGTCCAACGCTCTGGCCGTTTTCTTACTACAACACGCGTTATGCACTGGCCGCGCTGCCGTTGCTTGCGATCGCGGGTGGATGCCTGGTGCTGCTCTTGCCGCAACGCTGGCGGCCGTGGATCGCGACCGCCATCCTGATTGCAGCAGCCGTGCCGTGGGTCATCCACCGGCAGCCGGGCGATTGGGTTACCTGGAAGGAATCCCAGAGGAACTCCATCGCACGCCGCGCCTGGACCCAAAAGGCCGCAGCCTCACTCGCCGCTTCCTACCGGCCGGGCACCGGCATCATAACCAGCTTCAGCGAGCTTACTGGAATCCTGCGTGAAGCGGGCATCCCGTTGCGCGAAGCCCTCTACAACGGCGACGAACCGGCGTGGACGGCTGCTACCTTGCGGCCAGAATTCTTCTTGCACGAAGAATGGGCCGTGACGATGGCGGGCGACCCAGTGGCGACGGCCATCCAAACAGCATCATTGAAGAAGTCCGG
>CAVQLV010000010.1:0-377860 GCA_963713415.1 Bryobacterales bacterium
CAGGAAGTGCGCCTGGGTAGCTACGAGCTGTTCCATCGAGGCGAGCCGCTGACGGAAACGGTTTGGGAGAAGTTGATGCTCGGCCTGAGCACCAGGAAATACGGCCAAGCGGTGCGCGAGTTCACGGAAGCCTACGGCTTGGAGAAGAGCGCCGTCAGCGAGCACTTTATCGAAGCGAGCCGGGAAAAGTTGAAGGATATGATGGAGCGGCGGCTGGACAAGACGCGGCTGTGTGCATTGCTGATTGATGCAACGCCATTCCAAGGGCAGCAGATGGTGGTCGCATTGGGAATCGCCCAGGACGGGCGGAAAATGATCTTAGGCATTCGGCAAGGCGCCACCGAAAACGCCACCGTAGTCGGAGAGTTGCTCGGCGACTTGGTCAGTCGCGGGCTCGATTTTACCGAGCCGAGACTCTATATTCTGGATGGCGGCAAGGCACTCACTGCCGCAGTAAAAAAGCACGCCGGCGACTCGGCGGCGATCCAGCGCTGCCAGGTCCATATCGCGGGCCGAGACCCGCGCTTTCCAGAGGGGTGGAACGTCCCCTCCCGGGCAAGTCCCTGCGAACCCGGTAGCCAGAGGTCAGGCATGGCGGGGTAACTTGTCATGTCGCAGCAGACCCGACACGTAGCCTCAGTACCCAGTCCGGAGGCACGGGCAAAAGTTCAGGCCGTACCGAAAGGGAATGTATGGCACCGTCATGGCATCTCGAACGAGTATTACTGGGAGAGTTCGGGAATGGGATGGTCGAGCCTCCTGTGTATGGGCGAAGACAGCAACGGCTGTGGATGCGTAGGGAAGAGAAGCAGCCGTCATCCCCGGTGTTTCGAGCAACGGCATGAACGGAAGGAAGCGTGAGGGAACGGTCGAGATCCCACGAGGTCGGCGGATACTCCGTCGCCGTAAGCGGACCTATAAGACGAAAGTCGAAGTGGTTTGCGATGCCGCGTGGGAAGTCGGAAGAGGCCATAGCGTAGCGAAGAGGGCGTGGACAGCAAAACCCGCCGGAGCGAAGGGCCTCGACTCGAGCCATGCCAACAATGAAGGAGGGATTTCGTGACTGCCGATGAGGCTCAACGCACGACGTTAGAAAAGGTCCGTGTACTTCAGAGGAAGCTATACCGAGCGGCCAAGGCTCAGCCGCAACGAACGTTCGGAGTTCTGTTTGATAAGGTTTGCAGTCTGGAGGTGTTGTGGGTTGCATGGGAGCAAGTTCGACGTAACCGCGGAGCCGCAGGCGTCGATGGCGAAACTATCGAATCGATCGAGGCGAAGGGAACGCTGTGGTTTCTTCTGGAACTGCGGGAGGAACTATTGCAGCAGCAATACCGGCCCCAACCGGTGCGCCGGGTATTCATCCCCAAGCCTGATGGACGGCAGAGGCCGCTGGGAATCCCAGGAGTGAAGGATCGGATCGCACAGGCAGCGGTAAAGCTAGTCATCGAGCCGCTGTTTGAAGCCAGCTCCGGCCGGGATCGTACGGAGGAAGAGGAAAGAGGAAAGAGGGAGGGGGGGAGGGGGGAGAGAGGGAGAGGAGGGGAGGGAGGGGCGGAGGGGAGCGCGGCGAGGGCGCGGCGGGGAAGGCGGGGTGGGAGGGGAGAAAGCGGGGAGAGGGAGGGGGAAAAAAAACTGAGCTGAATAGAAGAATAAAGTGCGGGAGCTGTGGTTAGTTGAAGTAAGGAAAGGGGGAGCCGCTGTTTGAAGCCAGCTTCCGGCCGGGATCGTACGGATTCCGGCCCAAACGGAGTGCCAAGCAAGCGATCTACGATATTCGCAAGTGGGTGACCTACGGCTACGACCAAGTCATTGACTTGGATCTCAAGAGCTACTTCGACACGCTTGACCATGATTTGCTGATGAAGCTGGTTGAACGGCGGGTCCGTGATCCGCGCGTTCTGCGGTTGATTCGGCGGTGGTTGAAAGCCGGAGTGCTGCACGAAGGGATTCTGGAAGAGACCACGGTCGGCTCCCCGCAAGGGGCAGTGATCTCGCCGTTGTTGTCCAACATCTATTTACATCCGCTCGATCTGTACTGGGAGCGGGAGGTGAAGGCGACGAAGATGGTCCGCTATGCGGATGACCTCGTGGTGTTGTGCCGATGGAAGCCACCGGAAACTTACATGCCGAAGCTGAGGCAGTTCCTGGCGCGGCTGCGGGTGACTGTCAATGAGGACAAGACTCGCATGGTCGCGGCACAGGATGGCTTCGACTTTCTGGGGGTGCACTTTCGGAAACAGCCATCGCGGCGCGATACCAGCAAGTGGTTCTGCTACTGCTGGCCATCGCAACGTTCGATGCAGCGGATTCGGGATAAGGTGAAGGCGGCTATCGGCCGTGATAACCGCCCGGCGGTGCAAGAGAAGTTGGACCGGCTGAACCCGATACTGCGGGGATGGTCGGCCTACTTCGGCTGGCTCAACTCAGCCCAGCATTTTCGGAAGGTGGATCAATATGTCACGCGGAAACTTCGGATTTGGTTGCGGACCAAACATCAGCGCAAACGGCGAGCGTTCTGGAGAACGCCACTGGCTTACTGGAGAAAAGCCGGCCTGTACTCGATTCAGGGCCGAATTGTGCATACGAGCTGAATGCCGCCGGGGGAAGGCTCCCGGAGAGCCGTATGAGGGAAAACTTCACGTACGGTTCGATGAGGGGGTGCTGGAGACGGAGCTATGGAGCGGACTGCGACACCGGCGTAACGGCGAAAGCCGCCGGTCAACGGAAACCTCCGTTCCTGTGGCCACCGCGCCAGCGCCCTACTCTGCAGCGCCGGAATGTGCTCGATCATCTGACCGACGAACACAAACCAGCGGTAGCTAAAAGGCTCCATGCGGCTTATGCTCTGGAAGATCACGCAGCCGCCAAGCAAGCGCTGAACGCGCTGCATCGCGAACTGATGGACCTCAATCCCAGTGCGGCGCGGAGCTTGGGCGAAGGAATGGAGGAGACCCTGACCGTGCACCGGCTTCACGTCCCCATGCAACTGCGAAAAACGTTGGCCAGCACCAACGTGATCGAATCGGCGTTCTCGATCGTGGAGCAGGTTTGCAAAAATGTGAAACGCTGGCATGGCCGCGACCAGCGAGAGCGCTGGGTCGGGTCGGGACTCCTGGTTGCACAAAAACAGTTCCGAAAGGTCACCGGACACAAACAGATTCCGGCGCTCATCAGAGAATTAGAAGCGCTGGCACCGTCGAAATCGGAGGTTGTCAAAAAAAGAAAGGCGTCGTAGAGTGGGTTGCACGGGAGCCGCTAGTTTCAACGGAGATCCGGGCATTTCCGCCCCAGCACAACACAAGAGACTGTGCGGGTTAGGTTCGCATCTATTTGTATGTGTCGGGATGCGGAGGTAACTTGGGCTTCGCGCTAGATTGTGATGGAAACTGTTGGTGGAGGGATTATCGAAAAGGGCGTTGCAAAGCTCCTGAAGAACTACATACCCCACCGGCAACGAAGAAGAATGAAAGCGTTGGTATTCCGGTTTTCAACGCGGAAAGCAAGAACATGCGTGGATATCGATGAGTTGTATTCGATTGTTGCAAACTTCCGGCCTATCGTTGCGGCGCTTCGTATTCGTCGAGAATCTATTGTCGACGCTGATTCGCTTTTGCCGAATCAGTTTTCGCCTGAAGCGCGGCCAAGCGGGCTTCGAGATCTAAGGCGAACTCCTTCCGGAACTGCTCGGTTCGCCGCTCGACCTCGTCAGAGGAAATGAGATCAAGACCCTGCAAAAGAGTTTGCAGCGCAAAAACGCGAGCCAAAACGTCGTCGTGGAGTCGGATCAACTCGGCGATTGATTGACTGAGCTCTTTGTCATCCTTCATGCCCTAACTGCCTTTACCGGTCTGAAAGTAGATTGTTATCCATAAGGTGGACTTTATACAGAACATCGGCTTTTGCACTGGAATCCTTTAAGGTGCGGACCCCAAGTTACAACGATTCAAGCTTAGGTATGCCTATCCAGACGTTTCAAAGCGACCAGCAGGTACGAATCTTGGGATAATCGAACGGGTAATTGGTGAATTCCGTCCACGCTTTGAAGGGGTGGCACGAATGTAGATTCCCAGCTCGCTCATGACGCTGATCACTCCGGCCCAATCGTGGCCTCTAGACTTGGGTCCTGGCTCTGAATACCTAGAAGCGGCCTCTGCCGGGTAGGCCTCAGAAGGCTTTCGGCCCGTTTGCTGCGAGCTGAATTGCCGGTGCGGACGATGCGCACTCGCTTGACCCAATGGGGATTTCCGCACAATCCATCGAGATACTTGAGATGGGAAGAACCGGCCACGTCAATACCTTCCGACCAAGCGGACACGTTCCTTAGGTGTATTGCTCATTCTACCCGCTATTCCTCCTTTCCTGCTGACTGGTATGGCGAGTATGCATGCATACCACGGCTACGGCTCCGACGGCCGCGTCCTTGCAAGCGCCTCCCGCAATGGCTCCGACTGCGGCTCCGGCTGCCGCACTCTTGGCCCGCCTGCGGGCGTTTTTCTGTTGCTGGGTTTGCGTAGCCGTGGCATTAGAGATTGCGTGGCCGCCGCATTGATTCATTGATTTGGGTGGTCGTCGCATTCGTTAGGCTGGGTTTGCGCTGACGCTTGGGGAACGTACAGTCGGCGAAATGAGCGCCATCATAGGCGACCTAACCTAGCCTGTTGTTTCATATTGACCTATTAGTCTCTTCTGTTCCGGTTCCGCACTGCATCCGGCGAGGCCTCCACTTACAACTCATGATGCTATCGCCCATCGTGGTGGCTGCCTTTTTAGAACGAGTTGACAGCTATGGAAGTATGGAAGTTAGGTTGTGGCGGCCTTCGAGTGCCGCATTTGCGACACCGTTTTGGCAGATACACTTCGTTTGCAATCCGCGACGGAATCAGAATTCTACGCCGCCATGGAGGCCGAAACATCTTAGTTTTCAGGGGGAGATTTGACCTCCGATGCCCGGTCTTAGGGCGTTCTCCTTACTAGGGCCGGGCATATTTCACTACTGAGTAGAAACTACGTACGCTTCACCTGCCCGGAACCAAATATTGTAATACGCACGACTCGTTAATGTGTTCCAGTTGATGTGTTCCAGTCGACGCGAGCCAAAACCTTTGCCAGAATCGCCCGTTATCCAATACAAGGGTCTCTGGCTGCTCGGTCTCCACCGGTCCTCATCATGTCGAGCATGAAACAGGCTCTCGACACGGCCATTAAGGGATTGTCTCCACTCGGGTTGGGACCTTTGCTGAAGGTTACAGCGGCAACTTGCCCGTACAAAGATTATCGACACCGTCTGTTCCGCCATCCGATGCAAAGTTCGCCATGGTTTTGGTGAAACCGGTAATACTCGCACTACTCTCCAGCTCTCTCCCAGACGAACCGCTGAGTTCCGGCACCTATCATCAATGAGAGATACGTCCGAGAGACCATCGAGCTTCAGTTAATGATCGCGTTGAATCACACGATTCCGGAGTCTGGCATAAAACCCACTGCTCCGATTGCCAGCGATACAGCTTAAGTATCCTTTGTCGTTTTGTTGTGGGGCTTGTTGCATTCTGAGCTGCCTGTTCGTGCCAAGAAATACCGCATTGTTCTTGCAAGACAAGGGCGAGTACAGAGCTCAGGCCTATGGGCGTTTGTGTCAAAAAGTATATTAGTACACGTACCAATGTACCTTGGTTCGAAAGCCGAACGAGCCATAAGCCAACCCAGATTGATCTACCGAGCCCTCGGGAGCGCGTGCTTCGCAAAACGGAGCGCACGCGGCTGATCGAAAAGAATCGCGAGCACTACCGAAGGTCGGTTTGCGTAGCCGTCAGCAAATTCTTATGAGCCGGAGGGCGTTGGAGTCGCGTCTCAAGCGGTGGGAGGGGAGCGACAAATGCACCGCACCGCTGAACTTTCCGCACGCGACGCCAGCCGAAAGAAGCAAAACTTGAGATTCCGGCTGATTATCGTATTGCTTCTCCTTCCAGCGGCTTTGATTACTTTATACACGTGGGTAGCACTTCACTATGTGTATTCGTCGGGCGACCGCTCGGGCTACATTCAGAAGATATCGAGGAAGGGCTGGCTTTGTAAGACGTGGGAGGGTGAACTAGCGATGACGACGGTGCCAGGCACAGCCCCACAGATCTTCCAGTTTAGCGTTCGGAACGACGCAACGGCTCGAAAAATCGAGCAGGTCGCTGGTCAGCGAGTTGCGCTGACTTACGAGCAGCACAAGGGAGTGCCCAGCTCCTGTTTTGGGGAAACGGAATATTTTGTTATCGGGGTTCGACCGATTGGTCAATAGCCGTGAAGCGCCGTCAATAACCTCGGGCGTAACGTTGCCGGGCCCGAGGGAGTTCCCATTCCCCGAAGTGATCCTATGCAAAAGACAATAGTCGGCCCAACGAGAACTCCGACTCGGATACCACCAAATGTACACCGTCGTGGTGATCGATGGAAGGGCCAATGGGCTACCGATTCTATCATTTCCCAGGTGCTTTTGACCGATTGCAGCGGCCAGCACCAATCTTTACGTACAAGGTCGAGAGAGACAAGGTTTGTCTTGATTGTTTCAGGCCGCGGTCCGATGCCGGAACAAACCAGCGGCCGCGGAAAGTCTTCGTGGTGGGCCTCCAGGAGTGCCGAGACGTGAGGTGGCATCCCAAGAGCCGCGACGCTCATAACTGATTATCGCGAATTGCCTGCCAGGGAGTCATGCGGAGTGTGCCTCGTGGGTGCGCGACTTGGGCGTAACGATTCGCGAGTTTTCTTTTTTGGTGGCATGAAACCGAGCGTAGTGATACGCTAGATTCATCAGGAGACTTTATGCACGATTCTCTGGCTGACCTGGAAAGCCGCCGCGCCACTGTTCAATTGCAGATCGTCCAGTTGGGTGACATGCGGTCCGGCTGCATTACCGGAACAAGTGGTCGTTGTGGAAATCTTAACTGTCACTGCCATCGGACCGGTGATCTTGGCCACGGCCCTTACTTTCGGCTGACACGCAAGGTGAAGGGCAAAACCGTCACCGAGACGTTTTCCTCTCCGGCGAGTTTGGCCAAAGCGCAGCGCGAGGTCGCCGAGTGCCAGCGCTTCCGGGAACTGGGCGAGCAACTGTTGGATGTCAATGAACAGATCTGCGAGTTGCGGCCAGTGGAGGAGAACTCGCCGTCAGCCCAGGAAAAAAAACGGTCGAAGCGATCCAAAAGGAAGTCACGCGCGAAGTAGAGCAACTGTTGCGCGTAGCCTTTGGTGCCCGCCGCAAGACGGGGCGTTTGGATCTGGAAGCCCTGGAGTTGGCCGTGCGTTCGGCCATGCATCAGGCGGGGGCGGCAGTGCTAACCAAACTGTTGCAGTTCCCAACCCCGACTGCGGACCAGCACAACATTGCTTGCGCCTGCGGACACCAGGCCCGTTATCGGGAGTTGCGCTCCAAGCCGGTCCTCACTGCGGTAGGTAAGTCGGAAGTGTCGCGCCCCTACTACCTGTGCCCCCATTGCCATACGGGCCAATTCCCCGCTGATGTCGAACTGGATATCGAGAACACGGAACTCTCTCCTGGGGTGCGTCGCATGCAGGCGGTAGTGGGCCAAGGGTCGCCCTTCGACCACGGCCGTCAGCAGATGAAGCTCCTCGCCGATCTGGAGGTGACAACCAAAGCTGTGGAGCGGACGGCTGAAGCTATCGGAGAACACATCGCAGCAGACGAGCAGGAGGAGATCCAGCGGGCCGTGCAGTTGAATCTGCCGATGGTCGTGGGCGAATCGGTTCCGATCCTGTATGTGCAAATGGATGGAACGGGAATACCAGTGGTGAAGAAGGAGACGGTGGGTCGGCAAGGCAAGACCGAAGGCCAGTCATCCCATACGCGGGAAGTAAAGTTGGGATGCGTCTTCACCCAGACCGACTGGGACCAGGAAGGCTACCCGATCCGCGATTCTGACTCCACTACCTACGCCGGCGCCATCGAGACCGCCGAAGAGTTTGGAAAGCGTATTTACCTGGAAGCCTGGAAACGCGGCTGGAGCCGCGCTCAAAAGAAGGTGGTCATGGGCGATGGGGCCGAATGGATCTGGAATCTTGCCGAGCAACATTTTCCCGGCGCGGTGCAGATTGTCGATCTGTATCACGCGCGCCAACATCTCTGGGAGTTGGCGCGCCGGCTGCACCCCAATCAAGAGGCCAACCAGAAAGCTTGGATCAAGCTCCACCAGCGGAGATTACTCGACAAAGGAAAAATCGAGAAGCTGGTGTGTGCCCTTCGTTCCATCGTTTCCACCAATCCCGAAGTGATCGAAAAGATTCGCATCGAGGCTGACTACTTTGACAGGAACGTGGCGCGCATGCGCTATCCCAAGTTTCGACGCGAGCACCTCTTTGTCGGCTCGGGTGTAATCGAGGCCGGCTGTAAAACCGTGATCGGCTCCCGGCTCAAACAGTCCGGCATGTTCTGGACGGTTCGGGGTGCCAACGCCATCGTCTCCCTCCGATGCTGCCATCTCAACGGCCGGTTTGAGGACTACTGGGAGGCGCGACGGGCGGCATGATTCCCACTTCTACGTCGCGCACCCGTGCCTCGTGCTCCAGTTGCTCGAATCGCGCCATCCGGAAACAATCCACAAGGGCGTGAAACTCCGCAAGAACAGGATTTCCGTTTTCGGCTTTCGACGTGGTTGGACTCAAGCGGGCCGCCGTTCCGCCACACGTAACGCCAAAGCTGCAACCCTATTTACACGCGATCCATCCCTTCAAGTAGGTGCCCCTCTGTTGCTGGTGTCTCATAGGAAATAAAGGTGCTGCTTTGCCAGCCGCCCGCGAAAGGCGACCAGAGGGGCATCAAGCTTGCTGTCACTTTTTGGGCCAACTGCGTTTACGCGCGCCGCCAACGACAGTGTCGCCTAAATTGATTCACGAAACGATCGACACGAAACTAAATAAGATTCAGAAATCGTTGTCGCTCATCGATTCTGCGGCGTTGTCCTGGAGGTTGAAGCAACGGTGCGCTGGACTGACCAAACGGTCTAAAACACCGGCTGAGGCGGAACAAGACAATAAGCTCGACAGCATTTCACCGAGCGCCTAATGGTCCAGGAACGGAGTAAATGCGTCTTTCGCGTGCGTAGGACATTCCCTGGAACGTGAACGGAGTGACGCAAACAGTTGGACTGGCGGGCGGCATGCGAATCATCTCAGAATGGACTGAATTCGCTGCGTGCCCGGTTGTTTACCACGTGCAACACCAGGATGCCCGACAACCCAATTGGACTCGATCGTCTAATGCCTAACCACGGGTTATGTTCGTCGTTATCTTGTACTCCAGCAAGGGAGAGGAAATGTGATCCAATTCTTTCCGCAGCGGACCTCTGTAACGAGAAGCCTCGGGTAGCATATGGGTGCGCGTGCGTAGCGGTTCAGAAAGAACCCACCACATACTTCTGAAACCCACCAATCGAAAAAGGGGAACAAATCTCCTGGCATGCAAGAAGCCTTAACAAATGAAAAAGTTGCGTCAAAAGGTGTACCAGAGAATCGGTAGTTCTGTTGGCTTTTCCGACCGAGAGATGATCTAGGGGTTAAAGTTTTCGGGAGAAGATGAATGGACATTCACAAAATGCTCGCCGAGTTGAAGGTGGAGCGGGAACAGCTCGAAGAAGCGATGATGAGCTTAGAAACATTGGTCCGCCACCGCGGCCGGCGGCGCGGACGCCCGCCAGCCTGGATGTCGCAAATTAAGCGGCGGGGCCGTCCTCCAGGCAGCAAAAATCGACCGAAGAATGAACCGAAGGGCTCGGCGGCATAAGTCGTCGCAGCCTAATAAGGTACGCAGGCAATCGCAGTGAACTTGTCAATAATCTTAATTGGTTTGTACCTTGGGCACTGGAGCTGATCGCAACGTCAAGGTGAAATGATGGGGAGAAGGTAACTTCGCTCAGTCCCAGTTACACCGAACTCTACTGCACATCGTTCCGAAGTCGTCTCCTAAGTACGTCGAAACGGGAATGCCCGGTAGATCGTAGAAATTAGCGACTCCCGCTCGCAGCCTTGATAGGCTGAGAGCAAATTTTCTTTCGCGAGAAAAAGGAGAGTCGCTATGAAGAAACCATATCAGATTGAATCGCAGCGAGCGGTGAAGGAGCTCGAGGCAATGGCCGCGGATGGGAATCCGGCGGTGCAGATGGTGCTGCCGATGGCGGAGATGGTGGGCTGGTTGCGGCAAGGCGTGGGCGAATTAATTCGTCAAGCCGGGTTGCGGTTGATGGATCTGCTGATGCAAGAAGAAGTCCGGGAACTGGTCGGCGAGCGCAGCCACCGGATAGCGGAAAGGACGGCCAATCGGTGGGGCAGCGAGCGGGGCTATTGCGTAGTGATGGGGCAGAAGGTTCCAGTGAAGCGGCCGCGCGTTCGCAGCACCGATGACCAGGAAGTGCGCCTGGGTAGCTACGAGCTGTTCCATCGAGGCGAGCCGCTGACGGAAACGGTTTGGGAGAAGTTGATGCTCGGCCTGAGCACCAGGAAATACGGCCAAGCGGTGCGCGAGTTCACGGAAGCCTACGGCTTGGAGAAGAGCGCCGTCAGCGAGCACTTTATCGAAGCGAGCCGGGAAAAGTTGAAGGATATGATGGAGCGGCGGCTGGACAAGACGCGGCTGTGTGCATTGCTGATTGATGCAACGCCATTCCAAGGGCAGCAGATGGTGGTCGCATTGGGAATCGCCCAGGACGGGCGGAAAATGATCTTAGGCATTCGGCAAGGCGCCACCGAAAACGCCACCGTAGTCGGAGAGTTGCTCGGCGACTTGGTCAGTCGCGGGCTCGATTTTACCGAGCCGAGACTCTATATTCTGGATGGCGGCAAGGCACTCACTGCCGCAGTAAAAAAGCACGCCGGCGACTCGGCGGCGATCCAGCGCTGCCAGGTCCATATCGCGGGCCGAGACCCGCGCTTTCCAGAGGGGTGGAACGTCCCCTCCCGGGCAAGTCCCTGCGAACCCGGTAGCCAGAGGTCAGGCATGGCGGGGTAACTTGTCATGTCGCAGCAGACCCGACACGTAGCCTCAGTACCCAGTCCGGAGGCACGGGCAAAAGTTCAGGCCGTACCGAAAGGGAATGTATGGCACCGTCATGGCATCTCGAACGAGTATTACTGGGAGAGTTCGGGAATGGGATGGTCGAGCCTCCTGTGTATGGGCGAAGACAGCAACGGCTGTGGATGCGTAGGGAAGAGAAGCAGCCGTCATCCCCGGTGTTTCGAGCAACGGCATGAACGGAAGGAAGCGTGAGGGAACGGTCGAGATCCCACGAGGTCGGCGGATACTCCGTCGCCGTAAGCGGACCTATAAGACGAAAGTCGAAGTGGTTTGCGATGCCGCGTGGGAAGTCGGAAGAGGCCATAGCGTAGCGAAGAGGGCGTGGACAGCAAAACCCGCCGGAGCGAAGGGCCTCGACTCGAGCCATGCCAACAATGAAGGAGGGATTTCGTGACTGCCGATGAGGCTCAACGCACGACGTTAGAAAAGGTCCGTGTACTTCAGAGGAAGCTATACCGAGCGGCCAAGGCTCAGCCGCAACGAACGTTCGGAGTTCTGTTTGATAAGGTTTGCAGTCTGGAGGTGTTGTGGGTTGCATGGGAGCAAGTTCGACGTAACCGCGGAGCCGCAGGCGTCGATGGCGAAACTATCGAATCGATCGAGGCGAAGGGAACGCTGTGGTTTCTTCTGGAACTGCGGGAGGAACTATTGCAGCAGCAATACCGGCCCCAACCGGTGCGCCGGGTATTCATCCCCAAGCCTGATGGACGGCAGAGGCCGCTGGGAATCCCAGGAGTGAAGGATCGGATCGCACAGGCAGCGGTAAAGCTAGTCATCGAGCCGCTGTTTGAAGCCAGCTTCCGGCCGGGATCGTACGGATTCCGGCCCAAACGGAGTGCCAAGCAAGCGATCTACGATATTCGCAAGTGGGTGACCTACGGCTACGACCAAGTCATTGACTTGGATCTCAAGAGCTACTTCGACACGCTTGACCATGATTTGCTGATGAAGCTGGTTGAACGGCGGGTCCGTGATCCGCGCGTTCTGCGGTTGATTCGGCGGTGGTTGAAAGCCGGAGTGCTGCACGAAGGGATTCTGGAAGAGACCACGGTCGGCTCCCCGCAAGGGGCAGTGATCTCGCCGTTGTTGTCCAACATCTATTTACATCCGCTCGATCTGTACTGGGAGCGGGAGGTGAAGGCGACGAAGATGGTCCGCTATGCGGATGACCTCGTGGTGTTGTGCCGATGGAAGCCACCGGAAACTTACATGCCGAAGCTGAGGCAGTTCCTGGCGCGGCTGCGGGTGACTGTCAATGAGGACAAGACTCGCATGGTCGCGGCACAGGATGGCTTCGACTTTCTGGGGGTGCACTTTCGGAAACAGCCATCGCGGCGCGATACCAGCAAGTGGTTCTGCTACTGCTGGCCATCGCAACGTTCGATGCAGCGGATTCGGGATAAGGTGAAGGCGGCTATCGGCCGTGATAACCGCCCGGCGGTGCAAGAGAAGTTGGACCGGCTGAACCCGATACTGCGGGGATGGTCGGCCTACTTCGGCTGGCTCAACTCAGCCCAGCATTTTCGGAAGGTGGATCAATATGTCACGCGGAAACTTCGGATTTGGTTGCGGACCAAACATCAGCGCAAACGGCGAGCGTTCTGGAGAACGCCACTGGCTTACTGGAGAAAAGCCGGCCTGTACTCGATTCAGGGCCGAATTGTGCATACGAGCTGAATGCCGCCGGGGGAAGGCTCCCGGAGAGCCGTATGAGGGAAAACTTCACGTACGGTTCGATGAGGGGGTGCTGGAGACGGAGCTATGGAGCGGACTGCGACACCGGCGTAACGGCGAAAGCCGCCGGTCAACGGAAACCTCCGTTCCTGTGGCCACCGCGCCAGCGCCCTACTCTGCAGCGCCGGAATGTGCTCGATCATCTGACCGACGAACACAAACCGGCGGTGGCTAAAAGGCTCCATGCGGCTTATGCCCTGGAGGACCACGCTGCTGCTAAGCAGGCGTTGAACGCACTCCATCGCGAACTGATGGACCTCAATCCCAGTGCGGCGCGGAGCTTGGGCGAAGGAATGGAGGAGACCCTGACCGTGCACCGGCTTCACGTCCCCATGCAACTGCGAAAAACGTTGGCCAGCACCAACGTGATCGAATCGGCGTTCTCGATCGTGGAGCAGGTTTGCAAAAATGTGAAACGCTGGCATGGCGGCGACCAGCGAGAGCGCTGGGTCGGGTCGGGACTCCTGGTTGCACAAAAACAGTTCCGAAAGGTCACCGGACACAAACAGATTCCGGCGCTCATCAGAGAATTAGAAGCGCTGGCACCGTCGAAATCGGAGGTTGTCAAAAAAAGAAAGGCGTCGTAGAGTGGGTTGCACGGGAGCCGCTAGTTTCAACGGAGATCCGGGCATTTCCACGATGGAACCGCCCGCAGTAGACGCGACCGGGAAAGATTCAATCAGTGCCTACGGCAAGGCCCGGTCTACTGTGCCAGGGACGCCACTCAACGCCGAGGCATTGCGCAAAATCCATGCCTATTGGCGGGCCTGTAATTACCTGAGCCTCGGCATGATCTACCTTCAAGACAATCCCCTGCTGCAAGAACCCCTCAAGCCGGAGCACATCAAGAATCGCCTTCTCGGACACTGGGGTGCGAGCCCCGTCTAGCATTCATTTACATTCATTTGAACCGATTGATCAAGAGATACGACCTGGACATGATATTCCTTGCAGGACCAGGGCACGGAGCGCCAGGCGTGCTGGGTCCGATCTACCTGGAGGGCACCTACTCCGAAATATACACCGACAAAAGTGAAGACACGATCGGCATGCGGGAATTTTTCAAGCAATTCTCGTTTCCGGGTGGCATCGGGAGTCACTGCACCCCTGAGATGCCTGGCTCGATCCATGAGGGAGGCGAACTCGGGTATGTGCTTTCGCATGCCTGCGGTGCTGCCTTTGACAATCCCGACCTGATCGTCGCCGCCGTAGTGGGAGACGGGGAAGCAGAAACGGGCCCCCTCTCGACCTCATGGCACATCAGCAAGTTTCTAAACCCGATTCGCGATGGCGCGGTGCTTCCGATTCTTCACCTCAATGGATACCCTTCTTAACTCTGTTGCTTTCTCCAGAGGCCGCCGATCAATAAGGTGTCCCACCTAGGACGCGTACAGGAGGCGCAGTATGCCCACTAGTGATTGCGTAACCGGCCTGGCATCGTCAGATGCTCCAATGGAAGAATATGCCGCAATGGAAGACGCCCAAATGGAGCCCACGCCGGGGACACTCGATGGAGCGTCGAAGCGGCTGAGGGCCTTATTCTTTGGTTTTGCCGCTACGGTGACCCTCGGGCTGGCATTGGGAAGTTGGTATGTCGGGCTTCGCATCGTGGCTGTCAACCAAGCCGTGCCGACGCACGCTAGCTCCGCCGGACGCGAGAATTCAGCTCTTGTTCCGGTGCCGCCGGCGCCGCCGGCCGGTCTCTATTTGGAACTCGCTGGGCTAGGGCCCGCGCAAGACGCTGGGTTCGTGAAATTGCTCGAAGCCCAGGGATTGCACGCGCGTCAGAGCGGGGATCAGCACAATGCGCGCGTGCTAATCGGTCCGTTTTTGACTCACAACGAAATGGAACAGGTGCAGCGCACGCTGCAATCGGCAGGGGTCCTGACCAGCGAAGCGTCTCACTGATGCCTTTCGGGGAATACTAGCATCGGTGGCTGCAATAATGACGATTCTGGTACCCTTGAATTTTGACGGCGTTGGGCAGTTCGTCATCCGCTGGACCTCGCGCCACGCGATGTAGGGACCTAGAGCAAGCATTTTCATGCCAGACCAGGCGTCCAAGTCCCTGAAAATACGAGTCCGCACAGCTCGTGGTCCCTCCCGTTCGCCGGTCTCGCGGGGATACCGCATTCGCCCGACTTCGTTCATTCTTTCCATCAGTTTTCATGTCGCGGCCGTGAGCTGCATACTGTTGCTTCCTCGCGAACCGCAAACTCAGGCGCACTATAAGCCGATCTATGACGATCTAGTTAAACCGCAAGAGAAAAAGATCGTCTGGTATAGCCCTCCCAAGAAACAACTCCCGGAAGTTTCGGCACAGGAGAGGATCGGGACGTTCCCCTCGCCGCGCGCGCCTCTGAAGTCCCCCACCGCGATCATCGCAACTGCTCCGAAACCCAAATCTGTAAAGCAATTCATCTGGCAGAGGATACCGAAAGTCGAAATTCGCGAGGATCTGCCCGCACCCAATCTGATCGCGCGCGCGGCGATGGCTATCCCGGCACCGCCGCCTGCTGAGCCCAAGCCGAAGGTCGATAAACCGGACACCCAGGGCGCCAAGGCTACGGAACCCAACATTTCGCCCCCCACGCTGAATGGGAATGTCAGTAAGGCGCAGCAGATCGAGGCGCAACCGGTGGAGATCCCCAAGCCGCGAAAATCTTTCGTCCCGCCGCCCCCATCTCCGCGTCCGGCGCGCGTGGTGATTCCGGTGCAAACGGCCGATATTGCCTTGCCCGACGCAAACATCACGGGTGCGCCCACGGCGCGGGCCGTGCTGCCGGACGGAATCGGCGCCCCGTCGTTCTCCAAGGGCGCGCCACCTCCTCCCACCGCTCCTCCCGGCCCGGTGAATGCTGCGGGCAACGGCAAAGTGGATATCGCAGTGGTCGGGTTGCATCCGAACGATAAAGGCAGCGTACCTGACGGTTCGCGGCCCGGGCAGTTTGCGCAAGCGCCGACTGTGGGCGACATAGCCACTGGTGAGGTGAAAGGCGGCATAGGGGTCCCAAATCTCACGATTCACGACGCTGGCAAGGCACTTCCGCCGCCGCATGTCGAACCTCCGCGGAAGGTGGTGCTCTACGCTGATCGTCTGCGCAGCTTGCCGATCTCGACATTGTCGGTTCCGCTGCACCCGGCGTCGCGCACCATTCCCGCTTCCATCGAAGGCCGATTCCAGGGCCGCATCGTGTACACCATGGTGATCCCGATCGAGAATCTACCGGAGTACAGCACCGACTGGATCATATGGTTCGCTGAACGAGGTTCCCCGCCTGGCGCGGGCGAGGCTCTCAACGTGCGCGCGCCCATCCCCCTGCGTAAGTTCGAATCGGTAGAACCGGTGCCGCCCGGCGCGAGAACGGAGTTGCGCGTTCAGCTCGCCGGCGTCATCACCAAGGCGGGCAAGCTGGAGGTACGGGCCTTGCTCAGGAATCTAACTCCGGCATTGGAAAGCGCGGTGCTTCGAGATGTCGAGTCCTGGGAGTTCAAGCCCGCCACGCGCGATGGAGCACCGGTGGATACCGATGTTGTTCTGGAGATCCCGTTCAGCCTGCCGCCGCAAATAGCGCGAAGCTCTGGCCCCTAGTCGTGATACTCATGCCAGCCCCGTTGCACAATCTTCTGCGTGGGGACCGCACAGGTTTCGTGGGCCTCGCCCGCCAGGCGGCCAACACTTCGATACCGGCTGGCCTGTAGCTCTTGGAAAATCGATGCCGCTGGTAAGTTTGCGGCTTACTTCGCCGCCACCCTGATAGCGCCGAACCAGGCGTGCCGCCTCAGCCCGGCTCAACCGGTCATTTTCGGGCGAGCGGGAGGACAATCCCGCCGCCGTGTGCGGCATTGGCTGCTAACTGTGGCAAAGGGCCACGCCGCACCATTCCTGAGGCCCGCATGCCGGCTAGCCAAGAGGTATTTAAGCGCCGGCAGCCACGGAGAGCGGCTTAGTAGTGGAGCTGGACATGGGTTTACGTGAGCTTTCCGCAATGACCGCATTTAGATATTCTTGGAATTGCTTGGATAGACCCGCGAGGTTAGCTTGAAGCAGCAGGCTGGAGTGATCGCCCGGTACATCGACAACGTCGAGACCGCGCGAAAACAGCCCACTCCATCCCAGGCACGGGTCGAAGGTGTGAAGATGAGCTTTATGACTATCCTGGGCGCGAAAAAGAATAGCCCGGCTATTCACCGGCCTAAGACGGTAACCGCGCAACGCGTTTCGGACAACGTGCTGGAAAGTATCCCAGGACATTTCGTCGAGCGATTGGAAAGAAGCGTCGCGCGCTGACTCCACAGGCCGGCTCACGGCTGCCTTAGACCTCTGCGATAGTTTCGAAAACATTCGATTCGCCTTATGTCGTAGCCGACTCAACGAGAGAGACTGTAATTTCCACAGCCACGGCGCTTCTCTTGCCCAGGCGTCGAGGAGAAAGATCATATCGACGGTGCGGCCTTTTGCCTGCAGTTGATGGGCGACCTCGAACGCCAAGAGTCCGGTGAACGAATGGCCGACCAATACGCATGGTCCGCCGTCCAGACTCGCGTGAATCAGACTGGCATAGACCGAGGCTATTTCCGCAAGACCCGGGGGTGCCGGGCTCTGAGCGATCGTCGGCGACTGCGACCCTGAAACAGAAAAGGGAACAATGGTCGCGTATATCGCAGGTCCCTCGTCCAACGATTGCCCAAGCCGGCAGATGCCAACTCCCGAACCAAGGAAGAAAATGGTGCCTGGGCCGCGGCCGGGGCGCAAGGCGATTAGCTTCGGTTTATTAATCATGCTGCTCTCCTGCAGAAGGAGATTGGCCATGTTTGCGATAGTCGGAGCCTGCAGGAAGCCTGGAATGGTTAGACCTGTCTGGAACGCCTTGTTGACGTCGCTGATCAGGCGGACGGCGAGAAGTGAGTGGCCGCCTAAATCGAAGAAGCTTTCGTTAACGCTGGCCACCGGCGTTGACAAGAGCTGCGCCCAAATCCGCGAGAGCTGCCATTCCAGGGGCGTGCGGGGAGAGAGGGTCCGCTCCGGCGAGCCAGCCGGCACGCGGTCGATGAGCGATAATGCCTTCCGATCGACTTTCCCGTTGGGCGTCAGCGGTAATTTGTCGATGATCGCGAAAGATGCGGGGATCATGTAGCTTGGCAGCTTCTGTTTCAGCACATCGCGCAATTCAGAAACCGCTGGTGCAGACCGCGGATCCAGAGGAACCACATATGCCGCCAGACCTTTGTCCTCCGAGCGCTCCCCCTGGACCACGACCACAGCCTGCCCAACGCCGGGATGGCCTTCCAGGGACGCTTCAATCTCGCCCAATTCGATGCGGAACCCCCGGATCTTCACCTGATGATCGATGCGGCCAAGGAATTCGATCCCGCCGCCGGACGTACGGCGAACTAAGTCCCCCGTCCGGAACATCCGCGCTCCGGGATTTTGACTGAATGGATCCTTCACAAAGCGTTCAGTCGTCAAATCGGCCCGGTGCAGATATCCCAAGGCCAAGCCTTCACCGCCAATATAGAGCTCACCGGGAATCCCCAGCGGCACCGGTTGGCGATGGACGTCCAAGACATAAAAGTACGTATTCGCGATCGGCGGGCCAATTAGCACCGCTTTGCCTTTTTCGACGCGTGCCACCGAGGACCAGATGGTGGTCTCCGTGGGTCCGTACATATTCCATAGTGAGCGGCACCTGGGCCGTAGCTGATCCGCTAGCTCGGTTGGCCAGGATTCTCCTCCGCAAAGAATTGTCAATTTCGAGCTGCCGGACCAACCGGATTCCAGCAGCATGTGCCAGGTAGCGGGCGTCGCCTGCATGATGGTGGCTCCGCAGCGCTGCATCAGGGACGACAGGGCCGCACCATCGCTCAAGGTGTCGCTGCCGGCGATCACCACACGCGCTCCGCTGACAAGAGGCAGAAACAGCTCCAGGCCCGCAATGTCAAACGACAGCGTAGTTACGGCTAACAAAGTATCCTCAGCCGTCATTCCAGGCTCGCGTTGCATGGACAACAGCAGATTAACCAAAGCCCGATGGGGGATCTGGACTCCCTTTGGCTTGCCGGTGGAACCGGAGGTGTACAGCACATAGGCCAAATCGCTGGCCTGGCGCATCTCGCTGGCGGGGGTATGCCGGGGATTCGCGGATGCCATCGCATGAAGCGAATCCAGATCGACGATCTGTCCGCGATAAGCGGAAACGCTCTCTATAGCGCGTTGTTCCGTCAAGACTACGAGCGGGTTTGCGTCTTCGAGGATGAAGGCCAGCCGGTCTTGGGGATAGGAGGGGTCGAGCGGTAAATAGGCGCCGCCGGTTTTTAAAATCGCCAACAGTCCGACCACCATTGCGGCCGACCGCTCCACGCAGATACCAGCGAGAACGCCGGGACCGACACCCAGCGTTCGCAGGTGAGAAGCCAAATGGTCCGCGCGCTGGTTGAGTTCACGATAGGTCAGCTTGGCGTTTTG
Organism: Bryobacterales bacterium; assembly: GCA_963713415.1. GTDB lineage: Bacteria > Acidobacteriota > Terriglobia > Bryobacterales > Bryobacteraceae > Palsa-89. The sequence goes on from CAVQLV010000010.1 coordinate 19,269, forward strand.
GAATTCGACGGCCACCGCTTCGGGCGAGCGCTCCACCTGCTCCTCAATGAGTTGATCAAGGTAATGCCTGCCTGGCCACGCAACTTCTGTCCGATTTCCGTCGAAAGTCTGCCGGCGCTCGGAAATCGTCAACAACGGCAGTTCCACCAGGCGCTGGCCGGGGTCGGCCGCCACCGCTTGCAGTAATGTTTCCAAGTGGCCGAGCATGCGCAGCATGCGCGCCTCATCAAACAGGTCGGCATTGTATTCCAGTTCCAACCATATGTCCTGGCCAAGGTCGGTGGCGAACAGCAATAAATCGAATTTGGATGTTCCGCTTTCCGAGACCACCGATTCGACCTCGAGCCCGTCCAAGCCAATGAAGGAGAGTTGTTGATCGCGGTCCCGCCAATTGATCATTACCTGAAACAAAGACGAATAACTGGGGTTCCGCTTTGGCTGAATGGTCTTCACAACTTGATCAAAGGGCACGCGGCGATGCGCATACAGGTCGAGGACACCCTTCTGGGTGCGAACCAGCAACTCGCGAAACGTAAGATCCGCCGAGAGCCTGGTACGCAAAACGTGAACGTGCAGTAGAAACCCGATTACATTTTGTAACTCCTGGCGGTCGCGGTCCGCGAGCGGAACGCCCACCAGGATATCTTCGCTGCCGCTGTAGCGATAGAGCAGGGTGTTGAGCGCAGCGGTGAAAATCGTGAATAGGCTTGTATTTTCGCTCCGGCTGGTAGCGCGGAGCGCTGCCGCTACAGCGGGTTTCAGTCTCCAGCGCTGGCGTGCGCCGCGATGCGACATTACCGGCGGACGCGGCCGATCGGCCGGCAACTCTAGAAGGGGAGGTGCGCCGCGGAGGTTCCCGTCCCAATAAGCCAAGTCTTCGGCATAGCTGGATTGGCTGGCTTGCTCGTGCTGCCACGTCGCATAGTCGCCGTGCTGAAGTGACAGGGTGGGCAGGATCGCCAGTTTTCTAAAGGCAAAAGAGGAATATAGGGTGGAGAATTCGCGCCAAAAGACACCCTCGGACGACCAATCCGCGATGATGTGGTGCATCATCAGTATCAAGATGTGGTCCTGTTCGCTCAGCCGGATGAGCGTTACGCGAATCCCAGGTTCCTCTTCCAGCCGATACCGCGCCCCGGGCTCTTCCACCAGCAACCGGCGCGCTTCCGATTCGCGCTGAGCCTCTGGGATCGCGCTCAGGTCGATTCTCTTCGGTTGCAACGGCCAACGTTTGTGTCACCACTGAATAAGGGCGTTCGCCGATGATTTGGATTGTGCTCCGCAAAACTTCGTGCCGGGCGACGATTGCGTTGAGAGCATGTTCCATTGCCGGCGCGTTCAAATCGCCCCGCAGCCGTACGGCCTCAGCTTCGTTGTAAACCGGAACGCCCGGGTTCAGCTGCTCCAGAAACCACAGCCGTTCCTGGGCGGGACTCAACGGGGATGGCGCGGCTGGGTCGTGGAGTGGAATGGATTCCGTTTCAGTCTCCGGCTCGAATCCTCGCAGCAGCGCGCCTTCCCAATCTTCCGCTGCGTCTGCCGCGCCACAACCGTTCTTCGACCGAAACCGCTCGCGGACCAGGGCCGCTTGCTGTGCGACCGTGCTGTGTTCGAAAAAATCGGACAACGTAAGCGCAACCGGCAGCTTCTCGCGCATCCGGGACAGACATTGAATTGCCAATAGCGAATGTCCGCCCAGCGCGAAGAAATTGCTCTGCACATCGACGCTCGGTATCCCAAGCAGTTCGGCCCAAATTGCAGCAATGGTTTGCTCGATTGTCCCGGATGGCAAATGGCCTCCGCGTGCGGGACCGGCGCCGTTTGCCGCGCCGGGGCCGGCTGCCGTGGAGACCGCTGCGTCGAGCAACTTGAGACGCTGGACTTTACCGGAAGGGCCCTTGGGCAAGTCCTTCGCGAACCGAATCCAGGTTGGCGTCTTAAAGTGCCCCAGCCGCTTTTCGCAGAAGGAAAGCAGCTCGTGTTCGTCGATGACTTCTCCGGCCCGCAGCACCACGAACGCGACCAAGTCCTCGCCCAGGTAACGGTCTGGAATTCCGACCGCGGCAGCTTCGAGCACCGCAGGATGAGATTCGAGCACTTCATCGATCTGCCGCGGTGCAATATTAACTCCACCCTTGATTACCAACTCTTTGGATCGTCCGACGACAAAGAAATAGCCGTCCTCGTCGCGAAACGCCAGATCCCCGGTATGTAACCAGCCATCCGAATCGAGAACCGCCGCGGTCCCTTCGGCATCTTTGTAGTAGCCGGTCATGAGGGCAGGCCCGCGAAGCAGGACTTCCCCGGATTCTCCCACTGGAACCTCGACACCAGTGCGATCAACGATCCTGGCTTCAAAACCCCATGGCAAACCGGGCGATCCGATCTTGTTCTTGCGCGGAGGCAGCGGATTGGAGAAAACGTTTCCCCCTTCGGTGGAGCCCATCGCCTGGAGAAGTGGAAGTTCAAATTTTTCCAGAAATTCGCGGTGCAGCGACGCCGCCAGCGGTGCGGAGGAAGAACGGAAGAACTTGATCCGTTGGAAAGCGGCCTGGCGGCGATCTGCGAGCGGGTCGTTCCAATTGACGAGCTCGGAAATGATGGTGGGTACCAGCGCCGACCAGGTGCAGCGGTAATCGTCAATCCAATCCCAGAATTGGCTCACGCTGAAGCGATGAGGCACAACCACGGAGCCGCCGCTGAAGAGGGTGGGAATCAGCGTGACGCACTCGGCATTGATGTGATAGAGGGGCAGCACCAACAGCGAGCGGTCCGCCGGCGTAAGCTCGTGAGAAGACGCCGCATTTCTTCCGCCTGCCAGCACCGAACGATGAGTATGGATAGCGGCTTTCGGTTGGCCGGTGCTTCCGGAGCTGTACATCAGGAGCGCCACGTCATTGGGGCCGGGAACGTCGCAGGTTGTGGGGGCCGATAGTGTTTCCGGCGCCCCGATCATGCCGTCCACGCTAGCCGCGATCACTCGTATCGGACGCCGCACCTCCGCCATAGCTTCCTGAAGCAACGGTTGGTATTGATCCTCGACAAAAACCACTTTGGCGTCGCAATGGTCCAACATATAAGACAGTTGTAGTGCGCCTGGCCCGAACGTTGAGCGGCACCGCCACGAATCCGCCATACATTGCCGCCAGGAATAATTGCGCCGTCAGTAGCCCGTTATCCATCAGGAAAGCGACTTTGCCCTGGAACTTCATTCCTTCCTGCGAGAAAAATGCTGAAAGGTGGAGTGATTGGCGCTGTAAGTCAGAAAAGGTCAGCGTTTGTCGAGTTTCAGGACAGATGAGGAACGACGCTTCCGGGTTCGACCCCGCTGCCTCGTCAATAAGCTCTCGCAGCGTGGCTATTCCAGTGTTGTAGGCCATATAAATTTCTCGTACTCACACTCGACGTGGAGATTACGAGCGTGCAAGTCAAGGGAATTATAGAGTTTCCCGATTTTACGCCAACGGTGCGCTGATTGTACCCCGAAATATCACCGCCCAAAGTACTTGTGTGTACCGGTACGCACAGCGGTATTCCTCTCGTCGACCTCAAGAGTAAATTGAAAATTATCTCGTAAAAAGCTTGGGGTATAGTTAGTTGCGTTTTGTCAAGATTTGTAGCGGGTCTCGACTGTAGGCGACGGACCGTTGGGAGAGGCGCTAATGGACGGACTGTTGGAACACTCGCTTCCATCGGTTGTTCGGTCCGAAGAAGTCGCGCGTTGCCACAGGTGAAACCGCGAAGATCGCGTGCGCGGTGCACCGATTCTAAGAAGTCCACAGCTCCATCTCCGCCAATCCGCGCGCTGCAAGTCATAAGAAAGACTAGCTTTTGCAGGATCAAGTGGCGTGTCCCAGAAGTGCAATTAATGGGAGTACTCAAAGAAGAAAGGTACCGGTACATCGAAGCCCGGAGTACATGACGAGCGTCTTATTGCCTGTCCACCTAGCGACCTTAATCTGAAGCTGCCATGAAAACTAATTCCATTTTTGGAGCTGGATCCGCGCTCCTATTCCTATCTTTCAGTGCAAGTGCCGGTTCGGTGCCGCTGATCCTTTCACCCACCAGCTACAACTTTCAACTCGATGGCGGAGGAGGCGGCGCTTCGGCCACGCTGAACGGCGCATCTGTCGAAATCTTTTGCGATAATTTTGCGAACGAAATCAACGTGCCCTCCACCAACTCGGCCAACATAACTAAGCTTGGAACCGGTGCGAACTTGGCCTTAACGACGAGATTTGGCGATGTGGCACAAACCGGTTGGACCACCATTACCTTGAACGATGGCAACACCGCGCTCGATAACGCCGACGATATGTTCTTCAACGATCCGAACGGGTCAACCCCGGAAGCCGGTTCCACTGCCCAGGTGCGCTACGACCTGGTCGCGTACCTGGTTTCCCTCTACAACGTGCCGTTGGGAAATAGCACGTCCAACAACGAAATTCAGGAAGCCATCTGGACAATTATGGACCCCCTGGCGGACGGGCCGGTCATCGATCCGTCCGGTGTGAACCCCGACAGCTACCTCGAGCAGGCTGTGACCTGGTATAACACCACGAGCGAGAATCCGAGCGCTCTAAACGCCTTCCTATCGCAATTCGAGATTGTCAGCGACTCCACGATGACTGGATTGGGAAGTGGAGTGGGGGTTGGCGGATTCCAAGAGCAGATCGTGATGACGCTGACTCCGACGCCGGAGCCGCGCGACGGAATCTGGCTGCTCCTGGGCCTGTTCGGGGTTGGCGCAATTGTGTTACGGAGAAGGCGCGCTCCGTTGTCTGATATTCACGGCGCGAACTGACAAATCTTCGGTGCATTTTCACGCCTTTGCGCGGCCGGGCGCATCGGCGCGCGGATTTCGTGCTGGTATACCTGAGTTGAAAATTCTCTACCGGGAGGACAACGACTCATGCAATACCGGCGCGCGTTTGCTGCCGCGGTTTGGCTGATTGGAATGGCCCAGGGCCAAACACTGGTGGACCTAAGAACGCAAAGCAAGAGCATCGATTTTTCCGCTGCGAACACGACCAAGCCATTCAAGGCGGGCACGGTTCTTCCAGCGACTTGTGGAGTGGGAGAAGCCTTCTTTCAGACCAACGCCGCCGCCGGGTGGAATCTGTATGGATGCACTGCGGTGAATTCGTGGACCCTGCTTTCGGCTGGAATCCTGGCGGGAGATGTAACCGGAGCGCCCGGCGCAAGCACGGTGATCCGGATTCAAGGCAGGGCGGTCTCGGCCGCCGCGCCAGGCAGCGGACAATCCTTGGCCTGGAACACCACAACGGGCTGGACTCCGCAAACGATCGCCGGAGCCCAAGGCCCGCAGGGTCCGGCCGGGCCGACAGGTCCCCAGGGTCCCGCGGGAAGTAACGGCGCCATCGCCCGTATTCAAAACTCGGGAACGAACCTTCCGGTGGAATCTTCGCTCAACTTCACGGGCGGAGGGTGCACCGACGATCCAACCAACAGCCGCACCGATTGCACTGGCGCGGGCATATCCGGACTGAGCATCGCGCTGAACGGGACCACCCAGGGAACCCAGGCGACCCTTAATTTCATCTCCGGAACAGGCATCGTGCAGTCCTGCAGCAACAACACGGGCGCCTCACGCGTGGATTGCACTCCGTCCTTCAACACGGCGCTCATACCAACGCATGACACCATCCACGCCAACGAGAGCTATTGCGCGTCCAGCAACGGGACTACCGGCTACACCTGTTCCATGCCCGACAAGGCGCTGACCGCGTATACGGCGGGGCAAGTCTTCCTTCTGAACGTGGACACAACCTGCGCGACGTCGTGCTCACTGAATATAGACAATGTCGGCCTCAAAAGCATCACCAAAAAAGACGGCGTGACAGCTCCCGGCGGCGTCCTGGTGGCCGGGCAGGCCCAGTTTGTCTGGTACGACGGAACGGTCATGCGCTTGATGTACTTTTAGCTGCTAACCTGGTAGCTCGACAGTTGGCCTCGCCTGAGTCACCCGAATTCTCTATTCCAACCCGGCGATTTCCCACTCGCCAAAAGCGGTCCTATCTGTTTCGATCTTCTAAGGGCGTTAAGAGTCAGGTGGTTAAGTGTAAGTACCGAGCTGAGGGACACGCCGTACTAGTACGAGCTAGATCGAATTGTCCTTGGCATTAAGGCCTTTCCGGTGTGAAATAGAGAAGGCCAAGGAATCGGCGAGAGTTCTTCTCAAGCCTCGCACTGCTTTTGGAGGAAGCGCCCGTTTCGTCTTGCACCTTGGTTGAGTAAGTTCACTAGGAGAGAGTAACGTGTTTTTGATACTCACGCTCGGCGCTCTGTCAATTGTGCTGGCCCTGGTGGTGACTCCATTAGTGCGAGACCTGCTTGGAAAACGCTTCCTGGATCACCCGGATGGCGTGCGGAAAAAGCATGCCGCGCCCGTTCCACGGGTGGGCGGAATTGCGATTGTTCTCTCCTACGTCATCACGTTCGCGATTGCACTAGCGTTGCCTTTTGCGTACACGCAACATCTGCACCACGAACTCCCCAACATCGTGCCGCTCACCTTGGTCGCGTCAGTAGTGTTCTTCACCGGTGTACTGGATGATTTGATCGGGCTGGCGGCCTGGCAGAAACTGCTTGGAATCCTGGGAGCCAGTATATTGGCCTATTTTTCCGGGATTCACGTGGAAATCCGGACGCTCCAGGGGTTGCCGGCATGGCCATGGCTTGGTTTCGCCATCACCGTAATCTGGTTGGTGGGGTGCAGTAACGCCTTCAACCTGATCGACGGTATGGACGGGTTGGCTGCGGGTGTAGGCCTGTTTGCCACAATCACGATGCTGCTGGCGGCCCTCACCCAGCACAATGTACCTCTGGTGCTGGCCACCATGCCGCTAGCCGGCTGCTTGCTGGGTTTCCTCCGATATAACTTTAGCGGTGCTTCGGTGTACCTGGGTGACTCCGGCAGTCTCACGCTTGGATTCATGCTGGGATGCTTCGGTGCACTGTGGAGCGACAAATCAGTCACCTTAGTGGCCTTGACGGTACCGCTGCTGGCGGTTTCGATTCCTTTGTTGGATGTGGTGCTCTCCATCCTGCGCCGGTTCTTGCGCAATCGGCCCATCTTTCAAGCCGATCGTGGACATATCCATCATCGTCTTCTCGATCGCGGCCTCAGCCCGCGAAGCGCGGTGCTGACCATGTACGGATTATGCGGGCTGGTGGCGGTTCTTTCTCTGCTGGTGAGCGCGCTTCATAACCAATTCAGCGGCTTGATCGTAGTTCTGTTTGGAGGCGCGGTATGGGTCGGCATCCGGCAACTGGATTACACCGAGTTTGCTTCCGCTAGCCGGATGTTGTTCGGTGGCAGATTTCGGCGCATTATTGACGTGGAAACCCGTTTGAAGGACTTCGAAGTGAAGTTAGCCAAGGCCGAGAGCGTCGGGGAGTGCTGGGCGCACGTTCGCACCGGCAGCCGCGACTTTGGTTTTCATGAGGTACGGATGAGTTTAAGCGGCACGCTTTTCGAGGATTTTCACTGTGATGCCGCCACTGCTTCCTTGCCTCGCTGGCAATTGAGAATCCCGCTGCCGGATTCGCAGTATGTCAACTTCTACCGCGGCTTTGACAGCGAGATGAATCCGCTGGTGATCAGCGCGTTCGTCGAGGCTGTACAGCGCGGATTAGAAGCCCGAACCGCAGCCCTGAAAGTGGAAGTAATTCGCATGCCCGCCGCTCCGGAACGATTTTATACAGCGGGCGCGGGTGCAGCCAAACAGCGCGCGGCGCTCTAAGCAATTCATACAGACTGGCCGGTGGCCCTCATCGCCGGGAGATTTTCCTCGCATAGCGCAGCCTCCACAGCTTCACAAATCACGTGGTAGGTGACCACGTGGACTTCCTGAATCCGCGGCGTAGCCGAAAGCGGAACCGCCAGTAAGACGTCCGCATGTAGAGCCAGGGCGCCGCCGCCCTCTCCCGTCATGCCGATGGTCCAAGCTCCGAGGCTGTGCGCCGTCCGGAGCGCTTCCACCACGTTCTTCGAATTACCGCTGGTTGAGATGCCCCAGAGCACATCCCCCGGTCTGGCAAGAGCTTCCACCTGCCGGGAAAATATGGACTCATAGCGATAATCGTTGCCTAAGGCCGTGAGCGTGGCTGGGTTGGTATTCAACGCCACGGCTGGCAGCGGGGGGCGGTCCCGGAGAAACCGGCCAACTAGTTCCGCGCAGATGTGCATGGCGTCCGCCGCGGACCCTCCATTCCCGCAGACCAGCAGCTTGTTGCCGGCCGTCAGACGCTCGACAAGCAGGTCGACAGCCTGCTGGATTTTGGCGGGATATGAAGTGGAACAGACCGAACTTAAACCGCGCGCGGCCTCCTCAAAAGCGGCTGTGATTGGAGCGATACGTTTCAATCGAGGGGTGCCTCCCTTTTCATCCTACCCGATGACGGCCGCGATCTTCCTGCGACGAGCAGTGTACTATCAAGAAAATGGGACGACGCGACCATGCTACGCTGATATGCCGACGGCACTTGTGACCCGCACCCGTGGATTGATTGGCCCCCAGGTTTCTGTGGATTTGGCACGGCCGGGTTTCGGGTTCCATGGTGCGGACGGGCGACACGAGCTGCGTTTTGGAGCAGTTGCGCCGTGAGGTTCCTGGTTACCGTCAAGCCCCCGTTCGCGATCGGGAAGGAGCCGGTCACTTTGCGCGAATTGCTGCGTACTGATTTGATCATTCACCGTGCCGCGCAACCGTCGCGCGACCGCGCCGCAGCGATCCCCTTCCTCCATTTTGACGTGAATGCGCTCGGGACACTGCATCTGCTTGGCGCGGTGCGGCGGGCCAGCACGATCTTGCCGAACCGGCCCTCCACCCGGTTCGAATCTGACGATCCGGCGTGTGAACATGGATTTTTGAAGAGTTTTCCGTTGATCCAGGTAAGGATTCGGTGAGGGGCGCATCGGCCCTTCGCGGAGGCTGTCCCGGGCGAGTGGAGTCGAATGGTTTGCAGGACCACATGATCAAGTGCGACATCAAAGGCCGCGAGTACGAGGGTCATGCCCACCAGGGCAAGCCGGTGGGCGACAATATCCAATCGAGGCAGCCGGCGCGGCTCATGGTCGAATTCAGCGAGGCGTCGCGCCTAGCAGAGGTTGACAACTTGGGAAGCGACAAAGGCAACGCCTGGTCGATTCCGGAAGCTTTCCGGATGGCTGAGCAGATCACCGGTCGTCGGATGAAATACCACTACGTCGAGGAATACCGAAGCGCTGATCAAAGTTGCTGCTACGGCGACCCGCGCAAAATGAGAGCCCGCGATTCGGCTTGTGACATCATCTGGAATCTCGAACAGATTTTTGAGGAAACTGCCGCCAGTTGGCTGGCGCGCTTAGGCGCAAGGGCTACCCACTCGATCGAATGAAGGTCTTGATCACCGGCATCTGCGGCTTTGTCGGCAGCTCTCTTACAGAAGTCCTGTTAGAAAGTCACGCCGGAATCTCAATTCTGGGCGTCGACAACTTGATGCGGCCGGGTTCCGAGTTGAATTGCGCCAAACTGCGGAAACTCGGCGTCACGTTCCTGCATGGCGATATCCGGAACTCGAGCGACTTCGAATCGCTGCCCGCGGCGGATTGGGTTATCGACGCCGCCGCCAATCCGAGCGTACTGGCGGGGATTCAGAGTCGGATTCAGCAGCCGGCAACTGGTGGAACATAACTTGGCTGGAGTGGTGAATGTGCTCGAAGATTGCAAGGCGCAAAAGGCTGGGTTCGTCTATCCTGAGCAGCAGCCGCGTTTACTCCATACCGACGCCTTGACTTCGCTGCCGCTGCGAACTGAAGGAGGCGCTTTTCATTTGGACGAGAAGGCCAGTTTACCGGCGGGTGTATCGGCCCAAGGGCATCGGAGTGGACTTCTCCACGCGCGCGCCCATTTCTTTGTACGGGAGCACGAAGCTGGCGGCCGAAACACTTGCGATCGAATACGGCGAGGCTTTCGATTTTCCGGTTTGGATCAATCGCTGCGGCGTGCTGGCCGGGGCGGGCAGTTCGGGACGCCCAATCAAGGAATTTTCTCGTATTGGATTCACGCCCACGCGCGGCGTCAGCCGCTGCGCTTCATCGGTTTCGATGGCACCGGCAAACAAACGCGTGACGTGTTTCATCCGCGCGATCTCACGGCTCTGGTGAAAGCGCAGATGAACACTTCCCGGGCGCATGGCCAGCGCATTTACTGCGCCGGCGGCGGAACGGACCAAGCGATTTCCTTGGCGCGTTGAACGCATGGTGCGATGCGCGGTTCGGCGCCCATGCTCCTGTGCGGACCCCAGCGCCCGGCCATACGACGTACCGTGGGTGATTATGGATGCCAGCGGCGCGGCGCGCGATTTTGGCTGGCGCCCGAAATCCCGCTGGAGCGCATATTCTGAAGAGATCGCCCACCACGCCGAATGCAATCCTCGGCTGGCTGGAGAGCAGCGCTCCATGAAGCAGCCGCGGCACCCCGAACCGCAGGAACGCATCCATTTGCTTTCCGTTGTGATACCCGCGCGCGATGAAGAAGGCCGCGTCGGCGCCACCGTGGAGCATCTCTACGTAGAGCTCCGGTTACAGGGCATCGAACACGAGATCGTGGTGGTGGACGATGGCAGCACGGACACTACCTGGACCGTATTGCAGCAGTCCTTGTGCCGGGTGCCGACACTGCGTCCCTTCCAGAATAACGGAGAGCGCGGTTTCGGCCGGGCGGTCAGCTTTGGACTGGAGCAGGCCCGAGGCGACGCGATGGTGGTCATGATGGCGGATGAATCGGACGACTGCCGCGACGTGGTCCGCTATTGGCAGGTATTGAACGAAGGCTGGGACGCGGTGTTCGGATCGCGATTTATGCGCGGCGGGGGGGTGGTGGATTATCCACCGCACAAGCTGATCTTGAACCGGCTCGCGAACCTGTTTCTCTGCCTGATCATTCCATGCTCCGCTCAACGATTTTACCAATGCGTTCAAGGCCTACCGCCGCAAAGTGATCGAGGGCTGCCGTCCCTTTCTTTCTCCGCATTTCAACCTGACGATCGAGATCCCGCTGAAGACCATTGTGCGAGGCTACTCCTGGACGGTGATCCCGGTCACCTGGAGAAACCGGCGCTCGGGAGTCTCTAAGCTCAAGATTCGGGAAATGGGCAGCCGCTATTTGTTCATCGCGCTGTACTGCTGGTTGGAGAAGTACTTCTCGCGCGGCGATTACGCGCGAAAAAAAACCAACGCGTAACCAGACAAAATCTGCTACTTTCCTTCACGGAGTCGTGTTTCAATCAGATTCAGCCCACGACAGAAATTGACTCCGAAGTCCCGGCATTGACTCCGAAGTCGGATTTGAAGCGATAGCACGGGGCTCATTCGCCCACCCTAGATCGGAGTTGGAATGGTTACGGGCAACAAACAAACCCCACTTGGACCGGTCGAAGCATACGACACGTCCGAGAATCTCTTGAACTGGCTGGCCAATCATTTCAGGCGATTCGGAAACATTTACAAAGCCTCGGTTTATGGTACTTCCGTCTATGTTGTGAGCGACCCCCAGTACGCACAGTACATTCTTCGCGACAATGCGCGGAATTACAAAAAAGGTCAGGCGATCAAGCGTGTCGGCTTGCTCCTGGGGAATGGACTCATGGTGAGTGAAGGCGAATTTTGGAAAACTCAGCGGCGAATGATCCAACCTGCGTTCCACGGCAAAGCAATGGGTGCTCTCATAGACGTCGCGAGGACAGCCAATGTCGGGTTGCTGCAGAAGTGGGAACGCGCCGCCCGTGCCAAGTCGAGCGTGAATATTACACGCGACATCAGCCAGATGGTTCTGAAGGTTGTTATTGTTTCGATCTTCGGGGACGATTCCGAACAAGTGTCGCCGCGGTTCAGCATTCTCTCCGATGAATCGGCGCGCGACCTGCGGTTCGCGCAAGCCTTCCGGGCTTTGGGAAAGCTGGTCGTCCAGGTTGCGACTCAAAGGCGGAAAGAGAACAGAATATCCACTGACATTTTAGGCATGCTGATGGAGGCGCACGACGCGCAAAGCGGCCAAGCGATGACGGATCGCCAATTGGTGAGCGAAATCATGACCCTGATCGTCGCCGGACACGAGACCACAGCCAGCACTTTAAATTGGATCTGGTATCTGCTTTCACGAAATTCTTCGGTCGAGGAAAAACTATCGGGGGAGCTTAGTAATTTACTTGGGAATGAGTTTTCGAAGCTGGAAGATCTTCCGGCATTCGTCTATACGCGTAAAGTTATTGACGAGGCGCTGCGCCTCTATCCACCTGGCTGGCTGCTGACGCGCAAAGCACTTGGGGACGATCAACTCGGTGACTATTTCGTTCCCGCCGGAACGGAGATCTACATTTCGCCGTACCTCATCCAGCGGCACCCCGCATTTTGGGAGGCGCCGGATCGCTTTAATCCCGATCGGTGTGAGGCCGGACAATCACGGGCATGCCCGGCGCCGGCGATGCTTCCATTTTCTGCGGGCCCGAGGAAATGCATCGGCGAATCCTTCGCGCGGATCGAGATGCAGATCCATGTAATGACCATCGCCGAACGGTTGCGACTGCGGTGCTGGAGTGATGAGCCGCTGGAACTGGAGGCGGGCGTGAATTTGCGCAGCAAGAATGACTTCATAATGAACCCGGAGCTGAAAGGCGCGAGCAACCCAACGGTTCGAGCACAGGCTGTCTGAGGAACCGCAGCTCCAAGAAACCGCGGCCGGCCCGCGTACAATAGAGGGTTGATGAGAATCATCGTGACCGGTGGAGCGGGGTTCATCGGGTCTTGCTTTGTGCGCCTGGCTCTGGGGAGTCCCGCCCTAGAGATCGTGAACATCGACAAGCTCACGTACGCGGGAAATTTGGAGAATCTGGAATCGGTGGCACACCACGCCCGCTATTGCTTCGTGCGGGCGGACATTTGCGACCTGGAGGGATTGCGGGGCACCTTCGCGGAAGTGAAGCCGGACGCGGTGGTGCATTTCGCCGCGGAGTCCCACGTGGACCGCAGCATTTTCGCGCCCCAGCCGGTGTTCGAGACCAATCTGCGCGGTACGTTCAATTTGCTCGAGACCATGCGGGCGCAGCGCGTGCGTCGCTTCATTCACGTCTCCACCGACGAAGTGTACGGCAGCCTGGAGCCGCCACTGGAAGCCGACGAACGGTTCCCGCTGCAGCCCAGCAGTCCGTATTCGGCGGCCAAGGCCGGTTCCGATCTGCTGGCTCTGAGTTATCACAAGACCTACAAGCTGCCGGTGATCGTGACGCGGGCCTCCAACAACTACGGCCCTTGCCAGTTTCCCGAGAAGCTGATCCCGCTGATGATCACGCACGCCTTCGACAACCGGCCGCTGCCGGTGTATGGCGACGGGATGCAGATCCGCGACTGGCTGTATGTGGAAGACCACTGCCGGGCGATTCTCACGCTGCTGGAGAAAGGGCCGCGACGGAGAGATCTACAATATCGGCGGCAATCGCTCGCTTCCCAACAAGACGGTGGTGGAACAGATCCTCGCGATCACGGGGAAGCCGTCCAGCCTGATCGAGTACGTAACGGATCGGCCGGGGCACGATCGGCGCTACGCGCTTTCGAGCGAGAAACTGATGCACGAGACGGACTGGAAGCCTGAGATAGACTTCGAGCGAGGACTCCAGGCGACGGTGGACTGGTATCGGCTCCAATCCGGAATGGATCGCGCACGTCCAATCCGGCGAATATCAGAAGTATCACGACAAAAACTACGCCTATCGCAAGCAAGAGCTGGACGCAATCTGAGCCGCGCAGGCCCCCCCGGCGCGCGCGCTGAATCCCCAAAAGTTGTTTCGTTGCTTTCGCGCGTTAGTAGCGAAACGCATATAAGTTTAAAGCGTGCGCAAGTATTTCCAATAAATCAGCATGACATCTCGGAATGCGACGAGGAAATCGAGCGGCTTAACCTTGGAAGCGCCAACGTCATCCCAGGCATCGAGAGGAAATTCGTAGATCCTCTGGGCGGCGAGTTGCGCCGAGCCGAGCTGGCGGATGTAGCGCGCCAGAAGCTCCACGTCAAATACCCAGCGTGAGCGAAATGGTTCCGCGGTCAGTTCCCGAGTGCCGGGCCGGAACCGCAAGATTTTGGCGCCGCATTGAGTGTCGTAGATCGGCAAACGCAGCAGGATGGATACCAGGGTGGCAAAGATTCTGCCTAAGTAGTGACGGGAAGTCCGCCGGTGAACTTGGCGCCCGAGTAACTTAACCCGCGAGCCGAACACCATGTCCAGGTCTGGCCGGGTGGCGAATGTCGCCATAAACTGCGGGATGGCCTCCAGCGGCGTCGCAAGATCCGCATCCCAATAGCCGACGTAGTCGGCACGCTGATCCAGAGCGAAGTTCAGTCCCGTCCGGACTGCCTCGGCCTTGCCCTGGTTGGCGGGCAGACAAAGAACGAACACGCGGTCCTCTTGGCCGCGGCGAAGGTTCTCAAGGAGGCCCAATGTTTTATCGCGGCTGCCGTCATCCACGAAGATGAATTGGAATTTAGATTCGCACAGGAATTGCCGAAATCGATCCGTGGGAAGACGAAGCTCCTCGTTGTAACAGGGCACTACCATCATTACCCGCGGCTCACTCACGTTCAGATCATAGCAAGCAGGGCTCGCGATCCCATTCCCTTCATTTCTTGAAACGCGAGGATTGCCCTCGGCAGGATACCGGTACGCCGCGGACCATCTCAAGAGCGCAGGCTGCGGCAGAGACTTCAAAATGGGATCGAATTATTCAAATAGCTTCAATAGGCGGGCTTTCCTGGTGACTCACTGGATCGCCGCACGGCGACGAGTGGTCCGGAAGGCTCTGTGGGCCATGCGTGCCGCTGGGCTCCGTCAGGAATCACCTCTGCTGACTTTAGCCACGGCCAGGGCGGGCGGAAAGGCGGTGGATCATTAGTTCTCAATACCGAGGAACTCGCGCAAAACGGAGCGCAGCGCGAAGCGGTTCCTGGCCTGTTTCGTGGTGCGCGCCGCGCCCTTTGCGCTCCTAAGGTTTCGCATGCCAACTTCAAACGAGCCGTTCGTTTACCCAACACGACGGTGATGTACCATGAAGTAAACATGCGCTTAATCCGCACCGAGGCCAGTGAGTGAAGGGTGTTGTGCTGGCTGGGGGCACGGGCAGCCGGATGCTCCCATTGACCAAGATTACCAACAAACATTTACTGCCGATTTACGACAAGCCCATGATCTACTACCCGATCCAGACCCTGGTGGACGCGGGGATTCGCGAGATCCTGGTGGTGACGGGCGGGCGAAATTCGGGGGACTTCCTTCGGCTGCTGGCCAACGGCAGAGAGTTCGGCTTGAAGCATCTCGACTATACCTATCAGGAAGGCGAGGGCGGCATCGCCGATGCGTTAGGGCTGGCCGAACATTTTGCCGACGGCGGGCGGATCTGCGTAATTTTGGGCGACAATATCATTCAG
The DNA here is from genome assembly GCA_963713415.1 of Bryobacterales bacterium. Classification (GTDB taxonomy): domain Bacteria; phylum Acidobacteriota; class Terriglobia; order Bryobacterales; family Bryobacteraceae; genus Palsa-89. The sequence goes on from CAVQLV010000010.1 coordinate 34,748, forward strand.
GACAGTATCCGCCACATGGCGGAGGATTTTGAACGGCAGGAATCGGGCGCTAAGATTTTGCTGAAGGAAGTGCACGACGCTGAGCGGTTTGGCGTGGCCGAGGTGCGGGACGGGCTCATTGTGAGCATCGAGGAGAAGCCGAAGCAGCCGAAATCGAATCTGGCCGTGACTGGGATTTACATGTATGACGAGAGCGTGTTCGATAAAGTCCGGGAGCTGGTGCCGTCCGGGCGCGGAGAACTCGAGATCACCGATGTCAACAATGCCTACATTCGCAAGGGAACAATGACTTACACCCATTTGGAAGGCTGGTGGACCGATGCCGGAACGTTCGATTCGCTGCTGCGCGCGGGAAACCTGGTCGCCGGAACTAGGCGGCGGGCTGCCGGGGCCATCGGAGTAGACGCGGAATGAGTTCTTCGGTTCGCGAACAGCCCTCCCTGGAGCTGGAAACGCCGGTGTGCGAGAAGGGAATCGGCAAGCTCATCGTGGCGCCAGATTCGAGAGACCTGATCGACGGCGTGGCCATTCACCCCTATCCCGTGTGGCCGGACGATCGCGGGTATTTTCTCGAGGTGGCGCGCGTGGGGCAGGGCTTTACGCAGCACTTTCCCCAGGAGACCACCCAAGTCTCGGCGGCGCTGAGCTATCCCGGCACGATCAAAGCATTCCATTTTCATCGCCGGCAGACCGATTGTTGGGTTCCCGTCGAAGGGATGCTTCAAGTCGCATTGGTGGACCTGCGGCCGCGCTCGGTCACGTTTGGCATCCGTAATACGCTGTATGTCGGCGCTCTGAGGCGTTGGCAGTTATTGATCCCGCCCGGCATAGGGCATGGCTACAAAGTGATCGGAACCGCGCCCGCGCTGCTGATTTATCTCACCGATTGTTTTTACGACCCGCAGGATGAAGGCCGTATTCCACACGACGATCCGAAGATTCATTACGACTGGGAAATACAGCATAAGTAATTCGAGGATGCGCTTGGATCTAACAGCGAGAAGCGGCCACCGCCCAAGGCATATGCTCCAGCAGGCTGGGCCCAACGGAGAGATCCTGCCAACCGGCGCGTCTTTTCAGTGGTCCGCACTTGATCCCGGTGTCCCGTGCGCGAATAGGAGCTAGCCTCGATCCTCAATGCCCGGCTCCAGCCCAACACACCCGATTGCCGGCGCCTGCACCGCGTGGCGACTGGCCGCGATTTCCAGGTCATTATATCGGGAGGGACCGCTGCTGTTGCGCAAGCTGCAACATTGGCGGCCTTACATTTGCCCATTCGAACATTTGGTGGGACATGTCCACGAAGGGTCCCGGGTTCTGGACGTTGGTTGCGGTTCTGGCCTGCTTCTCAGCCTCACGGCCGGATTGGGGATAAGGTTCGAGGGGGTGGGTTTTGACGTGTCGCGTCAAGGTATCGAGCTCGCAACCAAGATGACCAGCCGGGCCGCTCATATCGCTCCCAATGCCAAGCTGTCTTTTCAGCGGCTGGAGATCGGCGACCCCTGGCCGCCCGGGTCGTTTGATATCGTTTTTCTGGTCGACGTTCTTCATCACGTGGCGCCAAAAAGTAAAGAACAGTTTTTCCGCCAGGTTCTTTCAAAGGTTGGAAAGGAGGGAATCCTGGTGTACAAGGATATGTGCCGAAGTCCCTGGTGGAGAGCTCAGGCGAATCGCCTGCAGGACCTGGTTATTGCCCGCGAATGGATCCACTATGTTCCCGTTCAAACGGTAGAGGAGTGGGCTTCCGATGATGGGATGCAAGTTGTTGTGCGCGAAGATATGACCCGTTTCTGGTGCGGGCATGAACTGCGAGTGATGAAGAGACGATAATTCAGTTGCCGGCCGAACTTGGGGATGACAATCGATAAACCTCGAAGTACGCATTACTGTACAGACGCATTTCATCCAAACAAATGTCAGTGTTGCTAGGCTCTTTCGGAATAACGTAATAGGAAATATTATGCGCCAGCGCGTATTTGTAGAAGCTGGAGTGGCTCTTTAGCCGGCGAACCTCCGGGTACCGGCTTATCCAACGCGAATAATAGGCGGGTGACCACATGACCGCCGCGCCTTGCTGCCAGTCTATCCAGACCCGGTGATCGGAGCCAAGCTCGAACCCCTCACTATCGGACGGAACGAGAAAGACGGCGTTGCTTGGTGCGTTCCCGCGGACCCAGTGCTGCACATCTTTCCAGGCGTTGCCTTCCGCCGCCAGAGTTCCTCGGCGAGATAGCACCCACACCAGCAGCGACACCTGAACTGCGGGAACAAGCAGGGCCGCTAGTAACGACGAGTATGCAACGGCGAAAGTTGTCCCGCGAAGGCGCAGGCGGAAGGCACGTTTGGCATCGCCACTTACCAGGAACAGGCCAGAACAACCAACTACGATGGCAGAACTCACCGCTGTCTTGAGAACCACGCCACTAAAGGCGGCTTGGAGCAACATGCTCAACCCAGCCGATGCAACGATCCATCTCACCGCAGACTTTTTCCATAGAAGCGCTGCGCAGAGTCCAACCAGCGACCCGCCGCAGAGGATCGGGAAATTGACGCTCGCCACAATAGCGCCGAGGGCTATTAGGATGAGGCGGTCTTCGAGGAACGCCAGCAGGAAGCAAAGCAGTGCCACTAGCACGTGCTGAAACTGAAGCGTAGCGGTGGCCCCGATCTGGCTAACGATTGAGAGCCCACCGACAGCTACGCAGGATAGAGTTGTCCAGCGGCAGGAGATTGCGCCCCTGTCGAAAGCGAAGATGGTAAGAGTGATCGCGGTAACCCGCCAATCTCCAAGCGCTAACGTTGCGAGAACCGCCATTGCCATTCCCCACCTTTCTCCTGTGCGCAGGTAGGGTGCGACCGCAACCGCCGCGAACATCAAGCTCAATAGGATTACAACTCCATCGATGCGAAGAAAGAGCAGGTTCAGGAGCAATCTGGATGAGGATACAAGCGGCAGGATAGCTCCAACTCCGAACAAAGCGACACACCCGATGAATGCAACTCTCCAGGGACGAAGCGCTCCTGCTAACAGATGGAGCGCCATCGCTCCACTGGCGCAAACCATCGCAAACTGTACGATTTCCGGAAAACTGGATGCCTGAATGAAAAAATGCTTCGGGAAATAATAGGCGAGGAATGCCCGGTAATCGAAGCTGGGCGCCCCGTGGGAATCGCGGATGGTGCGCAGTATCCACGCCGCCGTGGGTAGCGAGATAAGGCCTTGAACGATGCCTCCCAATATCAGGGTTCGTACCTTCCTTTGAATACGAGCTGGCTCTGCAAGAGCCATGGAAGCCAGTATGACCGCCAGCCAAACGCCCACAAATGCGTTGACGTTGAGAGTGACTCCGTTGACCGCAAAGGCCCAGCTGTAACGTCCCTGGGAGGCCAGCATCAAAGCAAAGATTACGAACGGGTAGGTCAGTTCCGTGTGGGTGAAATAATCAATTTGTAGGCCTGTAGCGCCGATCATCGAATAGCCCGCGAAGGCTGGCCCGCTGGCCAGGACCAGGACGAAGGACAACAGCGCCAACAGGCTCCGTACACCCATCTGGATCAGGCACTGGATACACGCAATGTACAGAAGCAAACGGGAAATGATGTGAGCCGCTAAGAACACCGCGACGACGTTGGCGGGTGTCGCGATGAGGGAAAGTGCTGGCCATACGAGCGACGTAAAGTTTCGCAATGACTGGTAGAACGGATCCTGGGAAAACTGACTAAGATTGAAAAGCTTGAGGACAATCGGGAGGTGGAAAATATTATTGAGGACGCCAAAATGAAACCCCTGGCGTGCGATCGACAGGATCGTTCCCAGGGCCGCTAAAACGCAAGTGTGTTTCCATGCCGGCTGTTCTGAGGATTGTGTTGTATTCAAACTGACGTCGCTGAGCATTTGGTGCCGACTTTCTCACAATATCCATTCAGAAAAGCGACGCCTTATTGAAGCGCCGCTGCGTTGAATGTCACATTTCCGTCGCCCGAATTCATCACCCAGCTTACCGTCAACGTTTGCCCGGCCGAGGCCGCGGCGTAGGTCAGCGTGTAGTTGCGGTCGTACTGTCCGCTGACGTTCGCCGTGACGTCGACGTAGTTCACTGCCGATCCGTCGGACAGATGCGCCGTCAACGTTCCTCCGCTGTCCCATCCGCCTCCGTGCACAAGCAACGTCCGCTTGGTGGTGTCCGCTGGAGCGGTAAATGAAAACCCTTGTCCTACACCCGAGATGAAAACGCCATTGGTATTGCTCGAACTGCCGGCGGTCGGCGCCCCGTCGGTCCAACTTAGAGGGCGTGGATCGTTGCCGTACGGCAGCACATTTCCACTGCCCATTACAGTGTACGCGCCGAGTTGCGCCGTCACGCCCACCTTCCTGTTCAAGCTTCCGTCGCCCCAGTGCTCCCAGTCCAAGGTCCCTTCCGACGTCAGATTGACCAATGCCGCCGAACTGGTCCCGGAGCCGCTCAAGCTGCCGTTGGTCACTGTAGCCGTGTTCGTGAGACTCAAAGTCGCTGACGAAGTAACTCCAGAAACACTGGCTGTCACGCTGTAACTGCCGGTCTGGCTGTCTGCGGTAAACGTTGGGGAAACGGCAATCCCGTTGCCACCGGTGGCAACGCTGGCCGTCGTCGATCCGCCCGCGAATGTTCCGCTCGCTCCGCTCGTGGGCGCTGCAAACGTCACAGTGACACCGCTCACCGGATTGCCGCCGCTGGTTAGGGTGACCTGCAGTGGGGCCGCAAACGCCGTATTCACAGTCGCGCTCTGCGGCGTTCCCCCGCTTGCCTCCAAACTGTCCGTCGACTCGTGTTGGGCGCCGCCGGAGGAAACGAAGGAGTTTGGCGAGGTTTGGTTGTTATATTCCGTGGCGATCCACCCTGGCGAACGGGCCACGTTGGAGACACGCGTCTCGTCCAGGGTCCCGTCCAAATAAGCCGCAAGGCTGTCGTCTCCCCGTTGCCCAAGGTAAAGGTTCGCCGCGCTGCTGGTAAATGCGGTGATATTGCCTGCCTTCAACGAGCCGCCATCTGCAACAGCCCCGTTTAGGTAAATGTGGTATGTACCAGCGCCGTCGAAAGTAACAACAACATGGTTGAACCCTGCCGGCGCATCGCCGGACGACACCACTTGGGCAGGCGCGCCGGTAGGAGCGTTCATCAAATAAAATACTCTCTCGGTGGCCGTGGAATCCTGCCCCAAGCCGAGTTGAATGTTCCTAGTCCCGTCGTACCAACTTATGATGCGATGGAAAATAACAAGATTCGACGGCGTGGAATCATCCCGCACCCAGCTTTCCAGAGTGAACGGGTGGGCATCCAGATTGAACCTTCCATTCTGCGCCACCGTGATGTAATCGGTACTGCCATTGAAAAGTAGGGCGCCGCTAATCTCACCTTGAATGGTTTTCGCATTCGTTTCAGCGGTCGCTGCACCAGCATTTACACCGGTCGAATCCGTGATCAGCGTGCTGCCTGCGTCGTCCGCCATATGATAAACGGCGAGATAGTTGGCATCCCACACGCCCGCGCTGTTCTGTTCGTTTGGCGCCGCAGGATTGCCGTAGTAAAGATACAACAGTATGTCGGCAGTTGGCGAGATAGCCGGAACTTGCACCCATGCGATCACTTGCCCAGTAGTGGGATTGTAATATTCCAGTTCGTGATTGAGCTTCGTGATCCCGTCCGATGTGGTGAACAGAATATCGCTTCCGTCCGCCTTTCCAGTTCCGCCCCCGTTAGCGACTGTCGAGAGGTTGGGGTCCGTTACGGAAAACAACACGGGGAAGTTAGCCAGGCTGGAGCCGCCCGACACCTGAGTATGATGGATTGTCAGCGGCTTGCGCCAGTTCCAAGATGTGTTGTACCAACTCGCAATGGATGAATTGTTCGTCAGACTGAAAATCGCCGGCGCCGTAACTCCAACGACACTAGCCGTGACGCTGTAGCTGCCGGTCTGACCGTTGGCCGTAAACTCCGGAGCTACCGCGATCCCGTTGGCGCCGGTGGTGACACTGGCGGTTGTCAATCCGCCCGCAAATGTCCCGCTCGGTCCGCTGGCCGCCGCAGTAAATGTTACCGTCACACCGCTCATAGGAGTGCCGCCGCTCGTCACGATGGCCTGCAATGCCGTCACAAAGGCCGCGTTCACCGTCGCGCTTTGCGGCGTCCCTCCGCTCGCGGCTACATTTGTCGCCGGTGCGTTCAATGCAGCCGCATTGAACGTCACATTTCCGCTGCCCGAACTCATCACCCAACTTACCGTCAACGTTTGCCCCGCCGAGGCCGCCGCATACGTTAAGGTGTAGTTGCGATCATACTGGCCGCTGACGGCGGCGGTTACGTCCGTGTAGCTCATGGCCGATCCGTCGGATAAATGGGCGGTCAAAGTTCCCCCGCTTTCCCACCCGCCTGCGTGTACCGTCAACGTCCGCGTGGTAGTGTCCGCCGGAGCGGTGAATGAAAAGCCTTGTCCAATACCGGCGACGAAGGCGCCATTGGTATTGTTCGAACTGCTGGCGGTGGGCGTCCCATCGGTCCAACTCACCGGCCGTGGATCGTTGCCGTACGGCAGCACATCCCCTCCACCCAGCACCATGTACGTGGTGAGTTGCGCACTCACCCCCGCCTTCCGGTTCAGGCTTGTGTCTCCCCAGTGCTCCCAGTCTAAAGCCCCTTCCAACGTCAGGTTGACCAACGCCGCCGAACTGGTTCCGGAACCACTCAGGGTCCCGCTGAGCAGAGACGTGTTCGTCAAACTGAAGGTCGCCACTTGGGCGATGCCGCTCCCGCTCGCAGTCACCGTATAGGCTCCCGCTACTCCATTGGCCGTAAACGCCGGAGCCACCGCAATCCCGTTGGTCCCCGTGATTACGTTAGCGCTCGTCGATCCTCCTGCGAATGTCCCGCTGGCTCCGCCGACCGGGGCCAGGAAGAGCACCGTTGCTCCGCTGATCGGATTCCCGCCACCATCCGTCACGGTAGTCTGTAACGCCGTGGCGAACACTGAACCCAAAGTGGCGCTTTGCGGCGTTCCCCCGCTCGCAACCACCGTTGCGCCATCGAGAGCGGCAGCGCATAATGTCACGTTGCCCGAGCCGGCCGTCATCGCCCAAGTAACCGTCAACGTTTGCCCGGCACTGGCGGCATGATAGGTTAACGTGTAGTTGCGATCGTATTGCGCGCTGGCGAGCGCAGTGGCATCAGTGAAGTCCGCCGCCGACCCGTCCGTTAAGTGCGCTGTCAACTCCCCGCCGCTATTCCACCCTCCCACATGGACGATCAGGGTACGGGTAGTAGTATCTGCTGGCGCCTGGAACGAAAACCCTTGCCCCACCCCCTGGATCGATAAGCCGTTGGTGTTATCGGTGCTGCTTGCCGTAGGCGTACCGTCGGTCCAACTCATGGGCCGTGGATCGTTGCCGTAAGTGAAAACTGTCCCCGTTCCCAATGCCGTATAGGCGCTTAACTGTGACGACACGCCCGCCTTCCGATTCAAGTGCCCGTCGCCCCAATGCTCCCAGTCGGTGCTGCCCTCGGTGGTGAGATTCACCGCGGCTGCGGAACTCGTTCCACTGCCAAGCAAGGCGCCACCGGAAGCGGGCGTCAACAGTCCATACACGTTGAGGACATTATCAAAAGTGGCCAAATACACTTTGCCATTAGCGATCGTAGGGGGGCACCATTTGGCCCAACTGCCCGCGTAATCCCGTGTCTGATTCTGATTGCTGTCCCACAGCTCTTGGGTGACGTCGGACGCGTCAGCGCGACTAAAATGCCAGCCGATGCGCCACCGTTCGGACTGTCGCCGTTGGTTGAATAGGCCGACCACAATATCGCGCTCCCCGCGGCGGTTGCGTTGGCGGAGATGGACATGGCGGGCTCATCCGAGTAGCCGTCAGGGACGGTCAGCGTGCCTTCCGTCGGAGTAGTGTCGAATGACGAGCCGTTAAAGGCGTATTGCTTGAGGTTGTCGCGACGTCCCCAGACATATAGCTGCGAGTTATAAAAGACGAAACCGCCGAAGAACCCAGCGTCCCCGGTCTGAAGGAAACTGTACGTGGCTTGCCATTCCTGTACCACTTGATCGACGGGGGGTTGTACTCTCCAAGATCGTTCCGATTGAACAGGTACATGGTCCCGTCTTTGCCGCCGGCCAGTCCTAGCGTGGTTCCTGGAATCAGCAGGGTTCCGCCTGAGCCTAAGTCGGCATCGTTCCCGGAAGAGAGCGAAGCCTGATTGGAAGGCGAAAAATAGTCGAGGACGATAAATGGTTGGAGGTGTCCAGCTTAAGAATGCTGTCGCCATAGTCGACCTTGTCCCGTATTGGCGTCCATCGTTCCGTTGCCGGTAGCCAAGTACAGGTATCCGGTAGATGGATCCAGTGCCAGTCCGACACCGCCTTGCCAGATCCCGCCTTCAGTACCGTTCGGGCGTTGAACAATAGACCACGGTTTGCGCCAACGTGGTGGCGTTATACCCAAACAGCCAACCATGATACGGCGTTTGATCTTCGTGCGACCCGAAAGCCACATACACTGCGCCACCCCACAGCAAGAGTCCCGGGCGCTGCCAATGCATGATGGGGTTAAAGGTCAGGACGCCACCGACATTCGGGGCTGGTGCCGGCGACACTCCCTTGTATTACGTTTGGGCCCGTTGAACTTCTCCGCCCCAGTCGTGATATCGAGTGCATGCAACCGAAAGATCACCTGACTGTTTTCATAGGTTTCGGCCACTACATAGATCGTGTTGGACGACAAATCGATGACAGGAGTGCCGGTGATACCGATTTGCGGCTGAAGATTGCGCGTGACATCAATGACTGTCGACTGCAGCGGCAGGCCCCAGGTTAACTTGCCATAAGAGGGTTCAGGCCGCCGGCATCCGCGTCGAACGCGTAAACGCTATTATTCTCAGTGCATATATAGACAACATTGTGAACGCCCTGGCCGGGAATCATGACATTCGGCACATACAGCGGCTGGGCATAGATCTGTGCGTCAACGGGCAGCGAGAACAACTTGCCAAAACGTGCCACATTGACAGTGGTGGTGTTTAGCGTCTCTTCCTGCAGATTTTGACCAGAACGGTAAGTGTCGTTATGGTAAGTGGTGACAGCGACTTGCGCCGATAACTCAGTCGAAACAATCAGTATCGCCGCAAAAAGCCTGGAAGCATCCACAGCAGATGGTGACAAAAAAGATCTAATCGGTCAAGTGCAACCGTAGTACTAAGGAACCTTAAGCTGGAATAAGGTGAAATCCGAATGAAATCATTTTCCTGGGCGTTCGAACACGGCCGCAGGCCCAAACATCATATGGCGGCTGGCACCAGTAATAAGAGGGCGACGGCGGTTGCGCGGCTGGCGCGGTCGTTCAGCGAGAAAACAATTGGGTCGTCATGGATGGCTCCGCGATTCGCGAGAATGAGCAGTCGGCTTTGCCAGTAGATCAAGAGCGGAAAAATCCCCAAGAGCAGGTGTGGCCGCGAATATAGGCCCACCACTTCCGGACTATTTACGTAAAGAATAATCACCAATGCGGCGACGCATCCGCTGGCCGCGCATAAAGCCGACATTTGATAAAGGTCACTCAATAGGTAAGCTCTGCCCGAGCCGGTTAGTCCTTCCTCTGAAACATGCGATTGCAGCTCGGAAATGCGTTTAATTAAGGCCAGGCTTAGGAATATGAAGATGGAAAAGGACAAGGTCCAAATGGAGACCGTAACGGCGGCGGCCGCGCCCCCATACAACAAACGAAAGGTGTAAAAGCCCGCCAGCATAATGACGTCAATGATCAGCAGCCGCTTCAAGTAAAGCGAGTATGCCATGGCGGAAACGACATAGGCGCCCAGCAGCCAAGGCGCCGGGTGTGGGATTGAGCGCGGCGGCTGCAGCCAGCAGCAGCACAATCAAGACCACGGCGGCGGGCACCGACAGCCGGCCGGATGGCAAGGGACGATGTTTCTTGCGGTGGTGCCTGCGATCGTTGGGAAGATCCAGGATATCATTTGCCAAATAAACGGCAGATGCGCAAAGCGAGAATGCGAAAAACGCGCGAATTCCGTTCACTAGAGGTTGCAATACAAATAGCCGATGGGACAGCATCAGCGGAAGGAAAACCAGAACGTTCTTGGTCCATTGATAGACCCGCATTGCCTTTAGAATCGTGAGAATCGATGGCCGCGGCGCCGGAAAGACGTTTTCAACCTCGACGCCTGAGCTCCGGACCGCCTTAAGAAGGCCGGGACCCGATCCAGCCAGCACCGCGCTCTTGGCGTGCTTCCAAACCGGCAAGTCAGCGCTGGAATTGCCAGCGTAGCTGAATTCTTCCGATCCCAGCACTCCCAGGATTGCCGCAAGCTTCTTCCGTCCAGTGACATTTTCCCGGCCGTTGCTGCAAATAACTCCGGAAAAAATACCAAGGTGAGCCGCCACTGGATGCGCCACCGACGCGTCGGCTCCCGTTACCAGCAGCATCTTGCGGCCCCTGCTGGATTCGGACCGGAGGTAGTCGAGCAGCGCTGATTCATACGGCAACGAGTCCGGTTGAAGGACAACCAATCGCCCAAGCTCTTGCTTGAATCGTGCCTTCCCTCGGAAGAGCCAGAAGATCAGCTCCAGGATGCGCCATGGCTGCGTGTGCAAAAGGACAATTAGGCTTTCGACTAGCGTATCCCCATGAATAAGCGTCCCGTCCAGATCCACACACAGGCACGCTGATGTCTTGCGTTCTGCCGGGCTCCTGAATTGCAGCGCCAATCCGCAGGTTCGAGGCAACCTGGGCAATCGCGTCCAGGAACTCTTCGGCCGATTGATAGCGCTGCACCGGGTCTCTCGCTAGAGCGCGTTGCATAATCACGTCCCACTTCGGTGAGAGACCGGGATCGATCTGGCTGGGCGGCGGAGGCTCGTTCCCGGAATCGGCTAGCACCGGTGCCGGCCGGCGGTTTGCTCCGAAGGGCTTCTGCCCGGTGAGATGCTCATACAGAATTACCCCAACAGAATAAAGGTCGGATCGGCGGTCCGGCTGCCTGTCCCCGTTCCATTGCTCCGGAGCTAAGTAGGGCAAGGACCTGAGCTGCTCTCCGCTTTGGGACGATAGAGAATATCCGCAGGACTTCGACAGTCCAAAATCACTTAGTTTGATAGAATCGCCGGGGGTAATGAGCACATTAGCTGGAGTTACATCGCTATGCACCACGCCTTGCCGGTGCGCGTAACCAAGCGCCAGTAAAATTTGTCTGATGTACCCGACACCCTTGTCCACCGGCAGGCGCCCGGCCTCAAACATATTTTCCAGTGTTTGCCCTTCCACGTACTCCATCAACAAGATGAGCTGATTTTCCGAATGAACGGTATTGTGAAAAGCTGCAATATTCGGATGGCTCAGCCGGGCCAGGGCCGCCATCTCACGTTCAAATCGCAGGATCTCAATCTCGGATGCTTGCTCCGCCGACAGAACTTTCATCGCCTCGGTTCGCTTGGTGAGGCTATGTTCCACTTTGTACATTTGCCCCAGGTCATCGTCGCCAACGAGAGCGGTTATGAAATAGTCGCCGAATGTTTGTCCTACGCGGAAGTCCATCTGATCAACGCCCCAGGCTCGGCTTGCGGGCCGCATTTCATTATTGACGACGGCTTGCGGGCCAACAATGCATGGGTTTGATCAATTTGGCCTAAGATAGAGCCTTAGAAAGGTAAGGCAAACCCCTTATAACGCTCACCTGCAGTCCCCCTCCGCAGTCAGGATCGACAATCTGGGTAGTCCCAGCCGACTCGTAAGAGGCGCGCTCGTGTGGGTATCAAGTGCCTTGTGTGCGGGAGCACGCTAGTGCGCTTGAAAGGATCGTTGGACCTGGCTCGGAACCGCCGGCTTGGAGGCGGCGTTTGCTGTTGCGGAACGGTGAAGGTTCCAGACGAAATCCCACTGAGCGGCCGCAGTCCAAGCTTGCGGAGGGATCGCATCGCCGAGCGGGGTACCCATTTTGGCTTCGTCCCCCGGGTTACCTGGGTGCGGCGGCATATGAAGCAAATACCGAAGCAAGATCCAATTGCCTAGGATCTGGCTGTAATGCGGATCGAAACGAAGATCTTCAAAATCGACACGGTTATTGCCCCCGACGTAAAGCGCTTGCCGCTGAGCTTGGGTCGACCTGAGAAGCAGCAAATAGTCCAACCCACCGACGGTGACCGCCAGCAATTGCACTGCAATACCCGCGGCGAGCAGCGGTAACACTACGGTTCGCCGGCGAAGAACCGTAACCATAGGAATGCACAAAAGGAGCACCCCTGGAATGACGAACCGCACCCCCCAGGCGTCGTCCGACGACCAGTCCCACCACTTGGCGTAGAACAATATTTGCGCAGCGCAGATCCCGAGGAATAGCCAAGCATCGGAAGCCGTCTCCGTCCGCCGCGCGAAATGTTTCCAACCCAATATGCCGAGCAGCAGCGGAGGTGAGAACAGAAAGACGCTTTTACCGCTCGAAAAGAGAATGCCATACAGACCCACCAGCAAGGGATTCGAGAATCGCTCGCCGGCATAGCCGTGATCCATAATTGAGTGATAACGGACGTAGTTTGCAAAAAGTACTAACGCAATGGACGGAACAAGAGCCAGCCCCACCCTGACGCAAGCCTGGACAGATCGGTTCGCCAGCAAGTACCAAAGGATGATGGGCCCGAGAATCACGGCCGAATCGGTGCGGATAGTCAGCGTGAACCCAGCGATCAGCATTCCTAAGAACGGATTACCGAATCGCATAATGATAAAGCCAAGAAAGGCGATCGAGAGCACCAGCGGTTCTGAAAAATCGAGTTTCGTGTAAGGCCACCACGTTGTGGCGAGGCCCATAATGAAAGCCGTGCCCCAGACCGGCCGCGGTGGGTAAAAGTGCGCCAGGTAGTAGGCCATCATGGCCAGAAAGAGCGCGCCGTTGATGACGAACATCAACGTGTATAACGCCGATTCGGATCGAATCCCGGTTTTTTCCTGAATAAAATGCGCAATCGCCAAGGGTGGAAGCGCTAACAGCGAGTGGCCGATTCCGTATTTGGAATAAACTCCGGCCTGGCCGGGACTGGTTCCAGAAGGGGGGCCCAGCAACATGGCTTTCGCCCAGGCGACTTTGTAAGCTCCGTCGCCGCTGGTGTAATGGCCTGCCCACGTCGACAGGTAAATTAAGGTGAACAGTAGGAAGACGTAAAGCGAGAGCCGGAAAGGCTTCGCCGTAGCGGCCGGCCCGGCCTCGGCGACGCGCGTCGCGGGCTTCCTGGGATCGGTAACAATGGCGGCCGCCAGCAACGTGAGAGTTTCTTCCGGTTGTGGCGCTGCTGTCGCCTCGAATCCGGGTTCCCGAAGCTGCTGTTCGATGAGCCCGCAAAGCTGCTGGGGAGCTTGCCTGAGGCGTTTCTGTGCTGGCCCGGGCAACGGCGCGAGTACCTCGCTGGCGCTGGACGGGACCAGCGGCTGCCCAACGGCATAGCCCAAAACATCGGCCAGTTGGCAGGCCACCTGCACGATTTGCAGCAAGCCTGGCTCCATGCCCTCGCCAGGGTCGTGGTGGTGGCCCGCAATGAGGGCCATCTCGGCCGGCAATCCCCAGCGCTCGGCCAGGATGCGGCCGGCTTCGGCGTGATTCGCTCCGAACTCGTCTTCTTCGAAATCGAGCACGTCCTGGCCGCGTTCGGCGGCATCACGGACCACTTGTTCATATTCTTCGGGATACGCAACCAGCAAGCCGAGCCGGCCAACGTCGTGTAACATCCCAGCGATGAACGCAACGTTCGAGAATGCGTTACAGGCTGCCGCAATTTCTTCGGCGAGTACCGCGGTTGCAACCGTATGTTGCCAGCAACGCCAGGTGGTTTCGGTTTTTAGTCCAGCCTGTGCGAATGCGAATGTGGCTTGCGCCAGCGTGATTTGGCACGTCGTGTCCAGCCCGAGACGCCCCACCACGCGCCGCACATTCATGGGATCTGCGACGGACCCGAATCCGGCCGAATTCGCGCGCTGCAGCAAGCGGGCGGTGAATGTAGCATCGCTACTGATAAGGTCCGCCACTTCCTTGGTATCCAAGGAAGGGTCGGAAAGCAGGCTCAGCAGCTTCACCGCCACAGGCGGAAAAGGAGGTACCTTTTTCAAGCGCTCAGAGATGGACGCTGTGGACCTTCGCATAGAAAGCTGAGCTGTCAGCTTTCTATCGTCCTGTCGCTGGGAGAACGATAGGCTGTTTGTTTCCAGCATTTGGCTGCGATCTGCAGCCGCGGTTCGGCTGGAGAATTTCGTGTCGGATGGGCGCCAACGTTACACGGGCTGTGAATGCGACCAAGCCAGCCATCGCTCGACGCAGGCCTTGCTCCCAAGTCCGGGGGCTGTGTCCGGCATCACGGCTTTTCGCCAAGAGCGGAGATTCGGATTCCTCCGTTACATGGCGTTTCTCAGCGAGATTGTAGACGTACGGCCATCATCATTTTTGGATGCAACATTATCACTAAATAAATAGCGCCGCCTCGCGTCGCTGTCCTCAACCGCAATTCAGACAACATTATCGCCAGATAACAGCACCTTCTGATCGGGTTTAGCGGGAATCACACCGGACCTATGAAACGTCTTCTAGCAATATTCATTGCCGAGAAATTGGAGCGACAAGACGAGTTCAGATTCGCTTTGATTGCCCAGACTGTTCCCCCGGGGTACAGTTCAAGCCACCAATTTGTTTTTCTCGGAAACGTTTGCATCCTTGGACGGGCCGGGCAGTCTGGGAATCGCCGCCTCCGGTTCCGGAGAATTACTAGTCCGGCAGACTCTTGACGCCCGTCATCGAAACGTCCGTCACGAATTTGTGCGCCGCCAGGTTCGCAAGGTGTTTGGATAACCGTCGCGATGTAAAACCAGCCCCATAAGCAAATCGGGCCAGGGGTCCGAAACTATTCGCCGATGCTGCTCCAACGAAATACAAGCCGGGGATGGACGATTCAAAATTCGATGACAACACTGGTGAGTCTTCGACCGATCGAATGCCAGCTTGAAGCGCCGAACTCAAGAAGGTTAACCGGCCAAGATCGACTTTGTAGCCGGTGGCGGCGATGACGTGATCGGTCGCCAGCGTTCGCGTCGCACCGTCTCGGTCGACCAACTGAAGGTGCACGCGCCCGGCCTCGATTTTCGCCCGATCAAGGCGCAATCCGAGTTGGAACGGCACGCGGCCCACGAGCTGATTCTTGACAAACCAGCCGGGAGCGGGGCCAAGATGCTTGCGTGTGACTTTTAGCCTGAATTTCTCCGGCATTTTGTGAAACACCAGGGGCGCCTCAGTACAGAGGAGCGATCGCCAGCCTGGGCCGAGCCCGGTCATCGGGCTTCGGATGGACTCCAGCCATGGGCGGGGCAAAGGTGCCGGCGGATCATGAAACCGGATGACGGGCTTGCGAGCCACGATTTGAGCGTCTGCCCCAGCCTGAGCAAGCGCGGCCGCGACGTCGGCGGCCGATGCCCCTCCTCCGATCACTGTGACTTCCCGGCCCTGAAACTGGTCGAAGGTGGTGTGGGCGGAGCTGTGAGTCACGAATTCGTTCGGGAGGCCGGCTAGGACGGGCGGGATGTGCTGGAAGTGACTGATGCCAACCGCCATGATTACCTGCCGGGCCGCGACCACTTCTTCGTCCTCCAGCCGCAGCAGGAATCCAGACTGGGCTCGATCCAGCGAAACAACCAGCTTGTCCTCAAGTCCAGGAAGCAGCCGGCGCTGAAATTGCTGCCCGTAGGAAATAAACGTTTCAAGCGGGACTGGCAACCCCAAATCGGCGTATGCAACTCCCTGCTGCTCGCAGTACTTAGCCAACGTGAAAGCCGAATCCGGGTCATAGAGCGTAGAGGCGAACCCTTCCGACTTCAGTCGCATGCCCTTGGGCATCTGGGTGCGCCAGGTGTGCATGGGGTTGCCGAATGTACGAAATCTTACTCCGCGCGCGGCAAGGTGGGCCGAGATCGAAAGACCGTACGGTCCGGCTCCGACGATGGCTACATCGATACTGGTTCTCATGTCCGAGAGAATTCCTTTGATGCACTCCGGCTGGGCCTTGAACCCGGCCGACGGTTCTTCCGCAAAGTTGGTGACGATAGGATAACATCGGCGCCCAATGCATTCAATTCCAACGGAAGTACTATGGGGTTCATCAAACTTCTAGTACCATACTCTTATTGTCGCTGGTGTATTCGAACGGTAAATTGTTGATAATCGTTTAAGCCCTGTCCAGGAGGAACATTCATACCCCTGGTTTGCAATCTGGCTGAGGCGATACGTATAAGCCGGAAAATCAAGGTCGACAGTTGCCCAAAATTCTTCTAACAGACACCAGTTGGTGGCCCTGCGCCTCGCGGTTGGCGTTGGCTTTCACCAAAGCGGGGTGCGCGGTTTCAGCAGTTTATCCGCCCAGCGGCCATCCGCTATCCAAGACCAGCGTGGTCCAGCAGCGGTTCCCATATCGTGCCATTGACCCGACTGGCTCAGTGAAGGTTGCCATTGAGACGGTAAATCCCGACATGGTCCTACCGTGCGATGACCGCGCGGTGCGGCATCTGCACGAGCTGTATGCTCAGACCACCGATCAGTCGGCTTCCTCGAGCAAGATGAGGGCCCTGATTGAACAGTCGTTGGGATCACCGGGAAACTACTTCGTGGCTTCTTCCCGCTACGCTCTGCTCAAGATTGCGCGCGAGGAAGGGATTCCAATACCCAAGACAAAGGTGGTGACCGCAGCCTCGGAGCTGACTTCTGCCTGCCTTGGCCTGAGTTTTCCGTGGGTGCTGAAGGCGGATGGTACCTGGGGCGGCCACGGGGTCAAGATTGCCCATGACTCCAAAGAGGCTCAGCAGCTTTACTTGGAGCTATCCAGGCGTCTCACGGCTACACGGTTTCTCAAGCGCCTGATTGTAAACCGCGACCCTTACTGGTTTCAGGCATGGCGGAATCAGACCCAACCGTCTGTGGTAGTGCAGGCCCACGTTGACGGGCGGCCGGCGAATTCCGCGGTTGTATGCTGGAAAGGGGAAGTCTTAGCCGGAATCGCGGTGGAAGTCGCCAATTCCCAAGGCGCCACAGGATCCGCCACCATCGTGCGCGTCGTAGACAGTCCTGAAATGCTCCTGGCCGCCAAGCGGCTGGCGCGCCGTCTTAATCTATCGGGACTTTTTGGTTTCGATTTCATGATCGAAGAAAGAACCGGGAATTTTTATCTCATCGAGATGAACCCGCGATGCACGCCGCTTTCTCATCTCCAACTGGGTCCGGGGCGCGATCTGATTGCCGCTTTGTCGGCGCACCTTTCGGGCGGCTCCTTACGAGCGAGCCCGCCGGTCACCGAAAATGATACGATCGCCTATTTCCCGCAGGCTTGCCACTGGGATCCCAAGAGCCAGTTGCTCCAGTCGAGTTATCACGACGTCCCCTGGGAGGAGCCCGAACTAGTACAAGAGCTGCTCCGATTGCCTTGGCCGGACCGGAGTCTTCTGGCCCGCGCGTCGAATCTGCTGCGCCGCAAAACATTTGAACATCGGGCTATGCGAGGCGGCGTGTTTGCGGCGGCTCTGACCAGCCGCAAATCCGTGGAGGCTCGTGGCCGAGAAGCCTAAAAGGCGGCGTTGCGGGTGTCTCGGCGCCGAGTCCACTGGTGTCCCGTCGATTGTGTTACTTCGTCGTGGTGCCGACAAACCACCTTTGTTCCTGATTCACGGCGTGGATGGAACGATGCGACCGTTTCGCAAGCTGCTCCGGTATCTGGAGCCCGATCAGCCCATCTACGGCATACTCTCGCAGGCGCTTCTCAACGAGAGAATCACCCTGATGCGGGTGGAAGATTTGGCGGTGTATTACGCCGAAGGTATTCAGTCGTTAGGCATCCAGGGGCCATATCATTTTCTTGGCTTTTCATTCGGCGGCTTCCTGGCTTTTGAGATAGCTCAGCAACTCAACGCGCGCGGCCAATCGATTGGAATGTTGGGAATGCTCGACAATCTGCGGATGGGGACCGTAGCAAGTTCCGGGAAACATACAGTGGTTCAAAGCATCTTGATCAGACGCTGGAACCAGATCACAAACCATCTTACAAGGCTGCTAGGCCCAGGCTGGCGAGCGCACATCAAGCGTGAAGTGCGGGCGCGGAGTTTGAGGGCTCTTTACACATTTCTGTATGCGCGCGGCAAACCAATCCCCCGCTTTTTCCGGAGAACTATTGACATCAACTGGTTTGCAGCAAGAAATTACCAGCCACATTTTTATCCTGGAAGGGTCACGCTTTTCCAGGCAGCCGCCTCGGCAAGTTTGCCTCAAGCGACCAACGATCTTTGGGCTAGGCAGAGCGGCCGGGGTGTAGAGGTTGTCCCTATCCCGGGGGCGCACGAGAACATCCTGCGCGAGCCCAACGTCAGATCACTTGCGAAAGCAGTTACGGAATGCCTCGCCAAAGTCCCGCAGCTGTTCACCGTTTGCTTCTAGTTCGCCGAGGTGAGGGCAAGGATGGAGAAGGCGGTTGCCGCGTCGCTCATGAACAGGCCGGGGCCGGGCGAAAGATCACGGTGCGTGTTCAAAGAATATGCGCGCCACGCGCCGTCCGCGTTCTGGTTACGAATCAGCCAAGCCAAGCCGCGCTGCAAGTGGACGTCTTGGCGAGGATACCCCGATTGTTCCAGCGCAAACGCAACCAGTCCGGTGCCTAAGCCGTCGCTCTGCGCGTGGAACGGGCTCTCGTCGGATCGCACCCACAGTTTGTAGAACGTCTTCGGGGAAGTTCCTCGCCAGGACCAGGCGAGCGAAGACACGCTCCAGCCGCCGTCGCTGCGCTGCTCGCCGAGAAGATCGTTGACGATGGAGGTTCGCTGCTGGGGGCTGAGGAGCCCCGGCAATTTGGCCGAAGCCCACAGCAAGAAAACCTGATGGATCAGGGGCTGCTTCGGATATTCCCGGACCAGATACGCGCTGAGCAGGCTGAGCTTTCCGCGAATTTGCGCCGATGCGCGGTAGTTCTCGGGCGCGGTGCCAACTGCGATTGCTGCGAGGCACGCGCCGTAGAATGGCGAATCGATTGCTTCCCACGGCTCGTTCCTGAAGTTGATCCAAGGCCATGCGCCGCTGCTTTCCTGAAGCGCCCAAAGATGATCGAATGCGGCGCGGCCGTCGTCGCTGAGTCTTCCCTGCGCCGCATCCATGCTGGAAAGCACCAGAGCGTTGAGGACGGCTTCGGTGCCTCGCGATTGGAGCGCTTGGCCGCTGTAATACGGTTGCACCGCATTCCAAAGGCGGACCCGTTTAGCGACGTTATCGCGAAGTTCGTGTTCGGCTTCGGGCGCCGCACCCAGCGCGGGCCGCGCGAGGGCGTAGGGCAGGGCGGTATGGCACGAGATGCAGAAGGTCCCTTGATCGCGGGCGGCAGGCGGCCAGGCCATCCACCAAGCTTGGCGTTGGTCGAGGTAGCGAGCCGCGGCCGGCCGATTCCAGGAAGGCTTTGAGTTGGACGGTGCGTTCGCCGCGAAAACGATCGCGCTAAAACACGCCGCCAAAACTCCCCGGTTCATAACGACATGGAAGATCGGGAGAACCCTTGCTGCCCTCCCACGCGGAATCTTGGTAATCGTTCCTTGCGGATGTCCTTCAGTGCTAATTGACAGGCGAGCCAGTTGGCGTAGATCTCGGTCGCCAGGAGACGCCAGGTATTCGTGAGCTTTCTTGCGGCGAGGGCCGTAGGAAAATGCTCGAGCAGCTCCTCGCTGCGGTTCGACAGCGCGCCTTCGCGATGCGCCTGGAACAGCTCGTACGTTTTGCGGTCGAAATACCCTCGCGGCAGGTCGGGATGCGTGTCCCGTTCGCCGCGCAGGTAACGGGCCACGTCGCGACGGTATTCGAGAAGCAAGGTGCCGGCTTCGTATTCGGGATGGCCTTGAAAGAAGACGAATAGGCTTTTGCGCTGCTTCACGAAGGCGTCGACGCTGCCATCGGTGGTGCGCGTGAGTACACAGTAGCCCGAGGCGGAGAGTTCCTCTCCGTCCAGATCGTTCCAGCGCGAGTGCGGCATCAAGACCGATGCCGGTGCGCCGCAGAGGAGCGGGTGATCGGACGCCTTCACGCACTCGAAGATGCCGCAACGCTTGGCCGGGAGCCGCCGCCGGCGAATACCATCCACATGCTGGACCGCGGCGTGCGCGGCCAGGCAGGAACAGATCGTGGAGAGCGTATTTTCTTCGGCCCAGTCCAGCACCTTCGTCAATGATGCCCAATAGGGTTCGCCGTCGAGATTCGCGGCCTGGGGCTCCGCGCCGGTGATAATGAGCCCATCGAGTTCGGCATTCCACAGGCGCTCGGCGCTGGCGTAGTGGCTCCCGATATGCTCCCGGCCCGCATTCGATCGAAAAACGTCCTCCAACGCAAACAGCGACAATTGCACTTCGATTCCGCGGGCGGCGGCACGCAGCAGACTGCGGAACTGATGCTCGGTAGCTTTCAACGCGCCATCGGGCATGTTATTGAGCAGACCGATGTGAAGGCGCTTTACGCCGGTCATGTGCGCGCCTCTGGATTTTGCTGGTGGAGCGCGGGCGCCCTTGCCAGATCCGTGGCGCACAACGCCTGATCCAGGTCGGCGATGATGTAGTCGGCGTGTTCGATGCCCACGCTGATCCGAATCATGCCCGGCAAAACACCGGCCTTACGCTGCTCTTCGGGCGACATTTGCCGATGCGTTGTGGAAGCGGGGTGGCACGCCAGCGATTTTGCGTCGCCCAGATTCACCAGGCGCTGCACTAGTTGCAGCGCATCGTAGAATCGCTTGGCCGCCTCGAAACCGCCTTTGACGCCGAAAGTCAGCAAGGAACAGGCGCGTCCGTCGAAATACTTTTGCGCCAGGTGGTAATAAGGACTCTCGGTGAAGCCAGCGTAATTGACCCACTCTACCCTGGCGTCGTTCCTTAGATATTCGGCCACCATTCGGCCGTTTTTCACGTGGCGCTCGATTCGCAGCGGCGGTGTTTCGATCCCTTGCAGCAGCAGGAAGGCGCTGAGCGCCGGCAATACAGCCCCGGTGGCGCGCTGATACACGCTGCGGGAGCGCGCGATGTAGGCCGCGTCGCCGTAGCGCCCGGTGTAAACCAGACCGTGATAGGACGGATCCGGCTGGTTGAACATCGGAAAACGGTCCGCGTGTTCTTTCCACGGAAATTTACCGCTATCGACGATAATTCCGCCGAGTGTGGTGCCGTGCCCGCCCATATACTTGGTGAGGGAATGCACCACGATGTCGGCGCCGTATTCGATCGGGCGCAGCAGATGGGCGTGGCGACCGTGTTATCGACGATCAGCGGGACACCGTGCCGGTGCGCCACGCGAGCCAGCGCTTCAATATCGCAAATATTTCCGGCGGGATTGCCGACCGTTTCGCAGAAAATCGCGCGGGTTTGATCGTCAATTAGTTTTTCGACGTCGTCCGGGTGATCGGACTCGGCGAAGCGCACGGTGACGCCCTGGCCCGGCAGAACGTAGGCGAACAGGGTGTGCGTAGTCCCGTAGAGCTGCGGAATGGAAACGATGTTGGTTCCAAGCGTCGTCACGTTCAGCGTGGCGTAATAAGTTGCCGCCTGCCCGGTGCTGACGCACAGGGCCTCCAGCCCTCCCTCCAGCGCTGCCACGCGCCGCTCCAGCACGGCGGTGGTGGGATTGCTGATGCGGCTGTAGCGGAATCCCTCGACCTCCAGATCGAATAGCGCCGCTCCATGATCGGCGCTGTCGAACTCGTACGCGACGGTCTGATAAATCGGGACGGCCACGGACTTGGTGGTGGGATCGACCTGGTAGCCGCCGTGGATGGCGATCGTTTCTGGTTTCATCGATGGCCGGGACCGCCCGTTGTCTGTGGGGTGTTTCTTCACCATGGTAGCTGACTCACGGTGTCCACTACCTGGCGGACGCTGGTGACGCACGCCCCCAGTGCCTGGACGGCGTTGCTAAGCGGCACCGACGTCCCTGCAATGTTGCGTTCCTGCCGCGCGGCCGGGACTTGGGCGGCGTCGAGACCGTTGCGCGTGAAGCGGACCAGCGGCAGAGGCCTCTGGCGCTCGATAATTTCGACGTGTCCAGATTCGCCACACTCGGCGAGCGCGAGGAAAAGCTTCCAGCCGATCAACCAGCGGGAGCACGGAACCGTCGTTGCGCCACGATGCCCAAGCAGCGCGGATGCGTGATTTGCGGCTGCCCCGTGTGCAACATCTTCTCTGCATCGGCCAACACCCCGTTGAGAGGAACAGCGTGTCGCAACCTGAAGCGCAATATCAGGGTGTTGCTGGATGTCTTCGAGTACGACTTTCGGCACCATGGGGCCCTTCGCCAGCTCCCTGAAGCTTGCGCCTATTTCAGCGGGCCGAATCATAGACGGACCTCACCGGCCTGAATGCGGCCGTAAAGCGATGGGTCAAGCGGAACAAAGGCCTGCTGTTCGGCGTGGTTGAAATAGAGCGCGTCGTTGGTCGCCGCAGGATCGTAGCCCTGGCGTACCAAATCGGCTTTGGTGTACTTGAACGTGCCGGTGGTGTCCAGCTCTTTACCGATGCGCAGGAATAAAGGGCGCGCGTAGTGCGGGAGCCGGTTTGCCAAATGAGCGTGGAATGCGGCGAGGTCGAAGTCATCGTCGGTGACCAGGATGGCCATGCCGGCCCGGCCGTCGGCGCCGGGAATCGTGACGCCGTAAACGTTCGCCTGCTGGACGCCCGGAAAGGCGCCGATCGCCGCTTCGATTTCAGACGTTGCAACGTTCTCGCCTTTCCAGCGGAACGTGTCGCCGATGCGATCCACGAAATAGTAGAATCCCGCCGCATCCTTACGCATCAGGTCGCCAGTGCGAACCCAAGCGTCGCCGGGCTTGAAGACGTTGCGCAAAATCCTCTTTTCGGAAGCTTCCTGGCTGGTGTAGCCTTCGAATCGGCTGCCGGCATTCGACGGGTCGTCCACAATCTGGACGATCGCTTCTCCCGGCTCGTCGGCCGCGCATCGAACGCAGAAGCCCTGCTCGTTGCGGAACGGCTGCTCCTTGCCGATATCAAACTTCACCAACGCCGGCGCGAAGCGATGGGCCAGGTAGGCGGGAACGCGGCCAATGGCCCCGCATTTTCCTTCGGCATTGAACAACGAGAGTCCGCCTTCGGTGGCGGCGTAAAACTCAAAAATTTGCTGGATTCCGAAGCGGCTCTGGAATTTTTCCCAGACATCGGGCCGCAGTCCGTTGCCGCATGCGATTCGAATCCGATGCGCGGTATCGTGCTGGGAGGGCGGGGTATTGAGCAGGTAGCGGCACAGCTCTCCGATGTACTGGATCAGCGTGCAATCCCACTGGACGACATCGGTCCAGAACCTGCTGGCCGAGAATTTCTCCGCGATCGCGACCGAGCCGCCCGCGGCCAGAATCGCGCCCGGCGCCAGCACGCCTCCCACGCTGTGATACATCGGCAGGCAGTTGTACATCCGGTCCGATGGTTGTGCGCCCAGCATGCCGGCGAACCAATGGCTCCATTGCATCAGCCGCGCATGGGTGACGTTGGCGGCTTTGGGCAGCCCGGTGGTACCGGAGGTGTAAATGTATAGCGCGCGATCTTCAATGCTCACCGGCCGGCGTTCGCTTGCATGGAGCGCTTCGCCCGAATAGCGGTAGAGATGGTGATCCGTATCAACCCAGGTGCACGCCGTTGGAAAGTCCGGCACGGCCGCGGTCAGCTGGTCCGCGAACTCCGCACCCACGATGACATGCTTTGGCTCGACAGTCTTGACACAGTGCGCGAGTGACGGCCCCCTCAGGTTGGTATTCATGAGGGCCACCACGCCGCCGATTTTGGTGATACCGAGCCAAACCGCCAGGAATTCCGGACGATTCGGCATCATCAAGCACACGGTGTCGCCTTTGGCGAGACCCTGGTCCAGGGCCCAGCGGGCATATTGGTTAGAGCGCTCGGAGAGCGCGCGATAGGTGAAGCACTCGCGTTGGGAGAGCAGAGCCGGTGCGTCGGGCATGCGCGCCGCAAGTTCATCGATCACGCTGGGAAACACGCGCTCACGCCGTCGCACAATGGGCGCCGTTAATTCGAGCGCGCGCAGCCACGACTTGGCTGCCGAGGCGTTGCTTCCCGCGAATGTTTGAGTTGCGTTCACGCCGAGTTCCCCGCGTCCACCGTCAGCACGGTCCCGGTGATGTTCTTCGCTTTGTCACTCAACAGAAACTCCACCGCGTCCGCGATATCGCCCACGTCGGCTAAACGCTTGAGCGCGCTCCGCCGCACGATTTTGTCGCGCTGATCCGCCGTGAGGCTCTGGGTCATGTCGGTGTCGACAAAGCCGGGAGCAACCGCATTCACGGTCACTCCGATTTTTCCGACTTCCCGCGCCAGCGATCGGGTGAATCCGATGATGGATGCCTTCGTTGCGCCGTAAGCGGAGAGGCCGCTGTAGCCGGTGAAGCCGACCACCGAAGCAATGCTGACAATTCGTCCGCCACCATCGGCCATCATCGCGCGCACTACGTACTTGCTGAGGACCATCGGCGCGATGGTGTTGATGCGAACCAGCTGCTCGATCTGGGAGTTGGGCATCATGGCGAGCATGCCCTCGAAACTGACGCCCGCGTTATTGACCAGCCCGTGAATGGAGCCAAAGTCCTTGCGCAGCGTTTTGACCAGGCACGCTATGCCCTCAATGTCGCTCAAGTCGAAGGGTACGAAATGGATAGATCCGGGCCCGCTTTTCTCGATCGCGGAAGTCAGCCCGGCATTCTCCTTGCGCGCAACCGCAATGGCGTGATATCCCGCCGCCGCAAGTTTTCGGGTGATACCCAGACCTAACCCACGACTGCCGCCGGTGATGATTACGTTGCGCATGACGCCCGCGTAAGCTTGCCCGATTCAGCGACCGCCAGGGCAGAAACGAATTTGATGGTGGCGGGAACTTTGTGCGCAGCCAGTTCCTTTCGGCACAGCAGCAGGATATCGTCCCGAAGCTGGCCGGCCTTGCCGTTCGCCGATGCCACGCCCGGCTGTAACACCACGTCGGCGACCACCACTGCTCCGGTGATGGGACTCTTTCTGGTGTACACCAGGGACATGCGGACTTGCGGGTGACGGTTCAGGACCGCTTCCACTTCCTCGGGATGCACCTTCAATCCGCCGATGTTGATGACGCCGTCGCGGCGGCCCACGAAATAATAGCGTTCGCCGCGCAGTTCCAGCATGTCGCGCGTATCCACGAAGCCGTCCGGGCGGACCAGAGGCTCGGCTAGGGGGCCCAAATACCGCGCCGCAATTCGCGCCGAGCGAATCTGAAGAGAGCCGTCCTCGAGCTTCATCTCCACCGCGCCGCCGGCGCCGATGAAGCTCGCGGGAAAGCCCTCGATACCATCGTTCACCTCAAACGCGAGACCAGCCTCGGTGGAAGCGAAGGCGTGGGCGATGCGGGCTTGCGGATATGTGCAACGAAGGTTGTTCAGAATTGCCTGGTCGGCGATTTCTCCCGACAATCGCACGTAGCGGGGTGCAATCCGGCCGGCTGCATTACTCATCAGCGCCCGCCGCCAATGGGACGGCGTTCCGGAGATGTGCGTGACGCCGAGCGCGCCTGCCCGCGCGAGGAAATCCGCGCTCGATTCCTGCGAACTGGAAAACACCATGGACGCGCCGGTCAGGATGGCGCGCAGAAAGATCTGGAGACCGCCGTAACGGCGAATGTCATAGAAGGTGCTCCACACTGTGGCGCTTGGGGCGGTGTTGCACTGGATCGCTCCCGCCAGACTTGCCAGCGTGTGGACCACCAGCTTCGGAACACCTGTGGTGCCGGAGGTGAGCAGGATCCATTCCGTCGCGCACTCAGGGCTCCGGTCGTTATCACAAGGGACGATCTTGGGGCCGCAAGGGACGAAGCACGCGCTGCCGGGGACGCCCAATTCCTGTGCGGTCCGATCCGAAACAATCGCATCCACGCCAGCCGTGTCCAGGACGAAATTAAGATGTTCGAGCGGGAAATCGGGAGGACAGAGCACCAGGCGGCGCGCGATGCCGTCAAGCTCGATGAGCGCCAGTGCCGCGCTTAACTGATCCGCCGCGAAAACCAGCACGGAGCGGCCGCGCAGTTCCGCGGCACGGCCAGCGAGGCACGACCCATGCTCCAGTACGTCCAGGCACACTGCGGCGTCCGCTCCCGAGAGAAAGCGGCTCGACAGGTTCCCGGTTGTACCGAGCCCGTTCCACAGCGATGGCTGGTCATTTTGCGGCATCTTCGTAAAACTTAATGAACTCGCCCACGGTGACCGGAAAGCGCATGTCTTCGGCACTGCCGAACGGGTCGATGTCCAGCACGTCCTCCAGCCTGGCCACTACGATGGCAAAGCACAATGAGTCCAAACCGGAATCCAAGAGCTCCAAGTCGTCGGAGAGAGGCGCCAAGGGCTTATCTTGTTCTTTGGCGACACGATCAAATTGCGTGATGATCTCAGATCGAATTGACATTAAATTCAACTGCTTGAAATTTTGCCCTATCGGGGGCAGGCGGGCTCATAGGCGCCTTCTCGTGCCGCGGGCGAAGAGCGTTTCGATGCGCGGTCTGCCCAAGGCCTTGGGAAAGTGGCATTCAGCCATTGCTCAATGTTCTGTTGAACCGCGGCTCTCCCTTGCCTGTCCGCGAAGGAGTGATTCGTGTTCTCGATGAATTGAATCGCGATGTGGGACCCGCGGCTCAAGTTGGACAACAAATAGCCCAGGTAGTCGAACTCTCCGATTCTCGGCTTGAGCCCGCGAGCTTTTAACGCCGGCGCCTTAAGAACGAGAATCGGAATTAACGGCGACACTTGATTCCAACAACGCAGCAAAGGCAAATTCGCATTCATTGGCGGTCTGTTTCGACCGACCAGCAGGCGCATGTGCTTGAAGCAGTAATAGAGGCTGCTTACCAGCGCCCCGATTCTGCTCCATGACGACCAATTGCTGAGTTCGACCCGAATTTTGGTTCTCTCGCGGGGCAGGAAAAAGTAGGGGTCTGTGAGCACCAGACCTTTGCATTCCTTGGCGAGTGGAGCCGTGTAGAGTGCCGTTACCGCACCCGCGCAGTGCCCAACAATCACAATTCCGGTGAGGCTGAATCGTTCCACGAGCTCTTTGACGATGGCAGAAACTACCGGAGCGTATCCGCCCTTGTTCACGAAGTCAAGCATTTGTGATGGAGCGTCACCGTCAGAATCACCCAGCCCCGGGAGATCAAAGCGGAAGGACGGATGGCCATTCCGGGCGAACATATCGCCCCACATCACCGCGGAGTCCCCGGGCGCCGATCGGGGGAGGAAGCCATGATTTAAGAACAATAACCCAAGACAATTCGTTTCCTCTGCGTCGCGCAGGTTCCCGCGTCCGTTATCGGAAGGTTTATGATACGTGCCTCGCAGGCAGATTCCACCCACAGCCACGGTGATCGCCTCGCGGGTCTTAATGGCTGGGTTCATTCTTGCCTCCGTTGCGGACCACGACGCTATCGGTGATCCATTGAAAGTTTTCATTAAACAAAGCGGTAAAGTCTTTGTCAATGGCTTCGTAGCCCACCGACGATCCTTTAATAAGAGGTACCGCGCGCTTGTCGAGCGTCACGCTTCGAACCGGCCTCTCGGAGTTTACCGCACTGTTCCGTTCGTCGAGCATGCCTGCGGGCAGTTCAAAGTGGAACGAGTCCTGCCAGAGCCGGGCCGTCCACTGGTAACCCTCCACCTCGAGCGACCCGCCGTTTTCCAGTTTCTCAAGATAGCTGGATGCTGATTTCCGTTCATCGCCATACTTGAATGCTTGATCCATCGAAACGCGGCGCAACAGCGTCGCCCGCAGAGATTGATTCGCGCTGGCAGGGGGCGCCCAAAGTAACAATGCATCTCCGACTCCGTTATCGAAAGCAGTGCCCGCCAAAACCGCACCCAATTCCAGACCGTGCAGCGCGAGCGGCACATCCGGCGACTTCGCTTTGAGCCAGCCGGCGAGAAGGTCAACGTCTTCGATCCACTGTTCAAAAGTCATGTCCTCGAAGATGCCGGTGCTTTCGCCAATGCCGCGATAATCGTAGCGCAGACATTCAATGCCGCGCGCCGCCAAAAAACGCGCCCACCGGACCCAGGGGATATAGGAGTAGTGCCGCTCCGATGCAAACGGTCCGACCAGCAGAACCCGTGCCACGGGATCTGCCACCTCGTGCAGCACCGTGTAAAGGTGGGCTCCGGATACTTCGAAGTATCCGGCCTGCTCGAGAGATTTATTGTCGAAATCGGATTGAGTCTGCACTCGCGATACCTCAGCTCTGCCTGCCGGCCAGGCTGTCGCCAATAAGCTTGAACGCCAAACGGGTTCGGCTGTGCCCATCTTTTCCACCTGTTCCAGGAGCCTTCTTGAACCGGCCTAGTCCACGATTGGCGAAGGC
The DNA here is from genome assembly GCA_963713415.1 of Bryobacterales bacterium. Taxonomy (GTDB): domain Bacteria; phylum Acidobacteriota; class Terriglobia; order Bryobacterales; family Bryobacteraceae; genus Palsa-89. Next base: position 63,211 of record CAVQLV010000010.1, read on the forward strand.
GCCGGGTGATCGCTCCCTTGGACGATGGTTCGTAGCAGAGTGCGAAGCAGATCCACTCCTTCAAAGAGGTTGCTTGCCGACTCCAGCGGGCACAGAGCCGCTTCGGCGTCGAGCGCACGAAACAGTCCGGCGGTGTGACCTACGTCGCAAACACCATGAACGTCCGTGTATTCCAACTCATGTGACCCTTGCAACCGGGCAAGTGTCGCCAGATAGTGCATGAACTTCTGGATGAGCCCTTCAAAGAAGGCCATCATGAGGATTAGTTGCACGCTCGATAACCGGCCGACGAACAAGCGGACATTGGTCAAGTCGCGATAAACATCCGCGGCGTCTGCCTCCGCCGGAACAGCTTGGGCCGCGAGGGCGAACCGCCGCATCATTCCGGGATGGCAATCGGCTACTTCTTCGCGGAGGTTATCCGCAATGATGCAGCGTGCCTCGTCTGTTTTGGCAGCCAGGTAGGCGCCCGTCATCCAATAAATGAAATTTCCTTCCAGCACTGCGGTGTATCGTGCGATGATCCCGCGACGCTGCTCGGCGGAGAGTTGCTCAGGATTGGGAAACGAACCGAGAAGCTCGTCAATCGCGAAATTGACGTCCTCTTGAATCGACCAGCCCTGAAGCAGGCTCACAGCCGGGATCGAATTCGTGATAGCGCTTACGACAGAAGTCATACTCTCCTCCTAAAAAAAGTCGTTAGGTTTTGCTACAGAAAAATGTCTTACCTTCCGACGGAATCCATTTCCCTCTAGGGCCCGTGAGCCACTTCGATGGGCATACTGCTATCTAACTCGTTGCAAACTTAATTGCTTCAGCTCCCACAGAATAACAGTCTTCCAATGTTTTACATAGAGATTCGGTAGTACCATTACGTACTAGAACCTTACTGATCCCCTAGCATTTACAGGGGATCGGCTGGCGAGGATTTCGCCGCTCCCGGGGCGATGTTAACTTCCTAACGCATTGATCGGTTAATGCTCACGTGAGAGAAAAAGCAAACTGCGGACAATGGCCGGATAGCCGCCGGCATAAGAGTTTGTTGGCATTTCGCAAACACCGCTTTCGCCCCCCAAAACACGCTGCGGACTCATGAGACGATGCAGCAATGGGATGCCAATGTTCGTGGCGGCGGATCCGGCGATGATAACAGCGGCGCGCGGCAATTCCACGCAGCTTCCTGCACGCACCCTCCTGTTTGATAAATGGCGCAGTCCTCCCGCATCGTGCGAGCATTTTCCAATTGAAGGATGAGCATGAAATCCGTTCCGTTCGACCGGAGGGAGAACGGGATAGGGAATGAGGAGGCCGCGCAGCGGCCGACTTCCTTTCTTTGGTTTTTTGGTTTCAGAGCGAGAACAGGAATCGTCGTCGCGAGCGGTTGTGGGAAAGTGGGAAACCTGCTTTTGGTTTTCCACTTTTCCATGGCCGCGAAGCCGGGCGGTGGGAATGTGGGAATCTCGCGCTTTCTGCGAGATTTCCAAGGGACGGTGGAAAGAGTGGAAAACCCGTTTTTTGTTTTCCACTCTTTCCACGGGCCCGGCATTTCCACGGCCTTCATTAGTGGAACTTCGGCAATGACGGTGTCTGGCATTGCCGAAGCAACTTGGCCTTGGCCACACTCATCCGGCGAGCGCATTCGGTGTCGCTGATGGCCAGCGCCCGCTTCTCCAGTTCCGGCAAACTCAACCCCGGTCTGAAAAACCGCTCCGCTTCGGGCAGCGCTTGCAGTTTCTCGAACGGCGTCCGGTAGTCTTCGGCCTTGTATTTGCGTTGCCGTTTCCCGCGCTCGTCCAAGCTCACTGTTGCGAAGCCGCAGGGCCGGTGAAAATTCAGGTACGGATTTAGGTGCTCGAGATAGAAGTTCTGAAGTGCCGCGGCGTGCAGGCCGGCGATGTGTCCGTACCCGATCAGCTTGCCGATCACCGCGCCGTTTTTGCCTTCCACCAGTGCATTGTCCTGGCTCCGGCACGCCCGGCTCTTGGTGAATTCGGCGTGTAGCTTTCGCAGCATTTCCGCCACCCGATGATTGATATACTCCGAGCCGTTGTCGGCATGAAAACCGCGGATCGGAAAGGGAAATTGCGCCAACACCGCTGCCAGCACCGGCATCAGATAGGCCTCGCTGATCTTCTCGGCGCAGCCCACCACCTGCCACTGCGTCACCGCATCCACGGCATTGATGTGGTACACGCCTTTGGTCCCCGCGCTGTCGCCTTGATGCACCGTGTCCACGCGCAGATATCCCGGCCGCCCTTGCGGGTCCGGCTTGCGGCGTTGTCCGATCGCGGCAGCGGTTGACTGCGTGGGCTCGAACACCGCAGCCTGGTTGCGATAGCGCGCGCTCGCCCGCAGATTGTACAAGTGCGCCACGCTGATCTTCGCCAGCCGCTCGTACTGCTTCTCTGCGAACTGTTCGTAGGCGCGCTGCAAAATCCGCCGGGTGGCGGGTCCGCTCAACCGCCCATGCGCCCGATCCACTTCCGCCAACAACGCAATGTCTTCCACCGTGTACCTGGCTGCGAACGTGTGCCGTTGGTACGGCTGCGCTTGTATCAGCCCGTGATCCAGAAACGCCCGGATCAAGCGCGTGGTCTGCGCCTCCCTCAACCCCGTCACTTTCCGCACATAGGCCCGTACCAGCCCGCGCTCGCCCTTGCATAACTCCTTGTAGTTCTGCGCCGCCAGCACCGCTTCCACCCATCGGTAGCGTTCGTCCCGCTCCCCGGCCGCGAACTCGAGCGCTTCGCTGCCTCGTAGAAAATCTTGGATTTGTTCCCGGCTCAGGCGCTCGGCATTCTGCATCTGTATCTGCACCCGGCCGCGCCATGCCTACCCCATTCTTCCCCGTTTCATGCTCATCTTGCATTGGAAACCGTCCTGCCGGTTCCTGAACTTTCATGCTCATCTTGTATTGGATAATTCTTGCGTGCGCGCTGGCGTGCCACGAGAACAATGACGTGAGATACTAGAAACATATTATGGCGACTGCACTTGTGACCGGTTCGTGTGGCTTGATCGGATCCGAAGTTTCTTTGTTTTTCGCACGCCAGGGATTGAGTATTCACGGCATTGACGACAATCATCGCGCGATTTTCTTCGGGCGCGAGGGGGACACCAGTTGGGTCTTGGAACGTCTGCGCCGCGAGATCCCTGGATACCAGCATTCCGCTTTGGACATCCGCGATCGGGATGGCGTACTCGAGCTGTTGGATCAACTGCGGCCGGATCTCATCATCCATACCGCGGCCCAGCCCTCGCACGATCGTGCCGCCGCAATTCCATTTCTCGACTTCGAAGTCAACGCGCTCGGGACGCTTCATCTGCTTGAAGGGGCGCGGCGTTCGTGCCCCGAGTCTCCCTTCATCCACATGTCGACGAATAAAGTCTACGGCGACCGGCCCAACACGATTGCTTTGACTGAGACGGCGCTGCACTATGAGTACGCCGATCCCGCCTTCGAGCACGGCATTCCTGAAGACTTTTCCATCGATCAAAGCAAACATTCATTATTTGGCGCATCCAAAGTTGCGTCGGACGTTATGGTCCAGGAATACGGGCGCTATTTCAACATGCCGACTTGCTGCCTCCGGGGCGGCTGCCTCACTGGGCCTAATCATTCAGGGGTAGAACTGCACGGATTCTTGAGCTACTTGATCAAAACCAACATCGAGGGTCGCGAGTACAAGGTTTACGGTTATAAGGGCAAGCAGGTGCGCGACAACATCCACTCCGAAGACGTCGCCCGCTTTATGTTCGAATTCTGGAAGGCGCCACGCATCGCCGCAGTCTACAATTTAGGTGGAGGGAAAGGTAACGCTTGCTCGATCCTTGAAGCGTTTCAAATGGCAGAGCGGGTGACCGGCCGCCCCATGACCTATCGCTACGTTGAAGAGAACCGAATTGGCGACCACATTTGCTACTACAGCGATCTTCGCAAAATGAAAGCGGATTATCCGGCGTGGGATATCAGTAAGAATCTCGATCAGATTTTCAACGAGATCGCGGCCAGTTGGAGTGCACGCCTCGCTGCCCCCGCAGCCCGCTCGGCCGAATGAACCTTGTTCCTGGCCGGTCTGTACCCCTAGCCAGACTGCCGCGTCTATTGCGGCGAGGCGGCTGAGGGAACGTAATTTCGCTCCCGCTCTGGACGCCACGTAGCGGCAGCGGCGCGATAGAGGTTGTGGGCCGAACAAAACAGGCGATTTGTTCCCAGCCTGTCGCGCCACTCCGAGCGTAATCCAGCAAACTCTGGTACGTCTAAGGATATTATCGCCAGTATTGAGTCGAATCTTCGACAACAGGCGGCTAGGCACGACAACGGCCAGCACGAACGGCTGGAACTGGCGTTCTTTGAAGCGGCCCGCGTTCATGTAAGTTGTATCACTGTTTGGCCCAACGCGCGCTTATCTGCAAGAATAACCGGCCATCCAGGTCAGACTTTCGCTCCCGTGTAGTCGAGCGAATACGGGATCGATTCGAGTGGTCGGCAGACGGGCAGAATGGGAGTGGTTGGCTGTACAATTACTGAATACGGCAGGCCCGAGACGGAGATCGAAATTTGATGGTGACAGATTCATGCTGAGGTCGGCGTCACACCTCGTTGGAGCGGTGTTGAGAACCGTGCTTTCGCGGTTGCCCGTCAGCCTGCAGAACGATGCTTTTCGATTGACTTGCGACTACGCGTCGCCTTGGTACAAACAAGGCATGGGTTTTCCGTGCGTGGAAGGAGCTCTCGAACTTGCGCGCCGGAGCGGCTTTCAACCAGCTGCCATTGTAGACGTGGGTGCATACATCGGAAACTGGTCGCGTATGGCGCAGGCGATTTTTCCCTCGGCTTCGATCGTAATGGTTGACGCCAATCCCGAGAACGAAGGTGCCCTGGCCGTCGCCGCGAAGTCAATGGGTAACAATACCAAACGTTTCATTGCACTGCTGGGTCCCGAACGAAGGGAGAAGGTGACGCTCTTTCAAAACCAAACGGGCACATCGGTTCTAAGAGAGCTGACCAGCTACAAGGCGAAGCAAGTGGACACGCCCATGTGCACTCTCGACGAGTTGCTTGCCCAGGAAGGCCTCGCAGAGCCTCTACTGCTAAAGTTGGATGTCCAGGGATTCGAATTGGAAGTGCTGCGGGGCTCGGGCCGAATATTAGGAGCAAGTGAGCTGGTGGTTCTGGAGGTCTCGACTCTGCCATTCAATGAGGGGGCGCCGCTCTTTGCTGAGGTAATCCATTTCATGGCGGAGCATGGTTTTGATGTCTTTGATTTCTGCGGCCAAGCGCGGCGGGATAGCGACAATGCCCTATTTCAGATCGACGTCCTCTTTGCGAACAGGAATAGCCGCTTGCGCCAACCCCGGCAGTTTTTTTTAGAAGAGGCCGAACACCTTTCCTCGACAAGATAAGGCCAAGTCTATTCGATACGCCTCAACTCGATATCGTAGACGAGGTTACCAGCGGGAGCAGTAGCTCGGAAGGCGCCCTTGCCATAGGCAAGATCGGCAGGTATCCAAACCCGGACCTTTTCACCGGTGACCATGAGCGGTAGCACCTCGCGCCATCCGGGCAAGGCAATACCGACCAGCACGGTTGCCGGGTGCCCGGACATAATGGTGGATTCAAGCAATGTGCCGTCCGAGCTCCAACCAGAATAGTCCAGGGTGATGCGACTGTTCATGCCGGGATGAGTGGTCCCGATGCCCCGCTGCAGAATTGCAACTGATACTCCGGATGGCATTCTTTGGGCTGTTTGCGGAGGGGCGCTTAGATCGAGAGGTGTGCTCGGAGCGTTCAGAATGCGAACCAGCTCAAGGTCGAACGTCAAATCGACCTTCGACTGGGGACGTGGGTGCAGGTGTTTCTCTTGGTGGTGCGCGACGTGACTTGCAAAAGCGATCTCCGCCGGAACCCAAATGCGCCGTTTTTCTCCGGGCACCATTAACCTGAGCACTTCAGAGACGCCTGGAATCGCCGTGGTGAGGCACTGAACTGTCGACTGGCCACGGTCGCCCGACGTAGCCAGCAAGGATCCATCCCTCTTCCATGCGGTGAACTTCACTACCACGCAGTCGTTGCCGGCCGGGGATTGGCTCCCAGATCCGCTGTGGAGCACTGTCATCGCGATCCCGCTGGCCGTACGTACAGCGTCCGCCGGCGGCTCTCGCACATCTGGTGGCGCGGCGAAGCGGCCAGACCCTGCAAGGGGCTGCTCAGTCACGCTTCCCTTGCCTTCTCGGTTATTGGCTTTGTCGGCCTGCGCCGCCAGAGAAAAACCAATTCCAGCACACGCGAGGGAGCATAAGCCGACGAGCTGACTGAGTTTTCGCGGGTTTCCCAACCTCGCAAGCAGCGACATCACTGCCGAGGCCTAACCGAATTAGACGCAAGCACGTGGTAATTCACCAGACCTCAGGGTACACTCTGGTTCGGTCCAACAGCGATAAATTCCGTTGGCGCGCTTTGATTGTTAAACTCGGTTTTGATCCAGTCCGAGGACCGTGCTGCGTTCGAGATGCGCAACTCGTCCAGGGCTCCGTTCCAATAAAACCAACCCGAATTCCCGTTCGTCCAGCCGATGGACTCCCCAACTCCCAGCGAGTAACTGTAAACGCCGCTGTAGCCAACCTCCCCCGCCGTCTGGGACCCGGCTAGAACCCCGTCTACATACAAACTCTCGGTGCCGGTGTTGTAGACATCCACCAGGTGGTGCCAGTTGTTGTCGTTGTAACTGGCTGGGGTGACAATCTGTGCTCCCGCAGTACCGTGATAGAACAAGCTGGCTCTCAGCTTGCCGCCGGTGTCGATATACAGCGCCGACACCCACCCTCCCGGACCTGCGCCCACCCGCGTCCCGTCATCCTGGCCTAAGATTACGCCACCCGATCCAGTCTTAAACCACACTTCGGTGGTCTGGACATACGTGCTGGTGCTTCCACTATTCGGATATCCCGGATAGCTGGCCGCCGGGATCGCCATGTAGTTGGACGATCCATTCAGGCTGGCTCCTCCGTCCACTTGCCCTGCGGTGGCCACGATTCCGTTGTTGGTCCCGTTATTGCCATTGGCCGTCGAGTCGGCCACCGACAGCGTGGTGCCGTTGGCGAAATGCCATACTCCTTTGAAGTTGCTGTCCCACACCCCGCCCGCATTGGCCTGATTGGCCGCTCCGGCATTTCCGTAGTACAGGTACACCACCGTGTCGGTGGTGGGCGATAGCGCCGGTATCTGCACCCACGCGATCACCTGGCCGGTGGTCCCGTTGTAGGATTCCAACTCATGATTCAGCTTGGTCACCCCGTCGGCGGCCGTGAACAGTATGTCGCTGCCGTCCGCGTTTCCTACCCCACCCCCATTGGCTACCGTCCTCAGATTGGCGTCCGTTACCGAGAACAGCATCGGAAAGTTGGTCAAACTCGCGGCACCCGACACATCGGTGTGATTGATGGTCACTGCCTTGCGGTTGCTCCACCCGTTGTTGTACCAACCGGGCCCGCTCCCACCGATCGTGTAGGTAGCCGAACTGATGGCGCTGTCGGTCATCCCAGTCAGGTAGGCGATGGCCTTCAGCGTGGTCGTGCTGTTGATCGCGATCGCCGTGTTGTTGTACAACGTCCGGGCCGTCTCGCTGGGATTACTCCCGTCGGTGGTGTAGCGGATCGAAGCCCCGGATGTAGCCGTGCTCAGCGTCACACTCTGCGCCGTGCTGTAGGTCCCGCCCGGCACACTGAACGCCGGCGCCGATGCCATTAGCGTGTAGGTAGCCGAACTGATGGCGCTGTCGGTCATCCCAGTCAGGTAGGCGATGGCCTTCAGCGTGGTCGTGCTGTTGATCGCGATCGCCGTGTTGTTGTACAACGTCCCGGCCGTCTCGCTGGGATTACTCCCGTCGGTGGTGTAGCGGATCGAAGCCCCGGATGTAGCCGTGCTCAGCGTCACGCTCTGCGCCGTGCTGTAGGTCCCGCCCGGCACACTGAACACCGGCGCCGCGACTACCGAACCCCCTCCTCCAGACCCTTGCTGAGAGCCAACACTGACGAACGTGGTTGGCGCGCTTTGATTGTTGAACTCGGTTTTGATCCAGTCCGAGGACCGTGCTGCGTTCGAGATGCGCAACTCGTCCAGGGCTCCGTTCCAATAAAACCAACCCGAATTCCCGTTCGTCCAGCCGATGGACTCCCCAAATCCCAGCGGGTCACCGTAAACGCCGCTGTAGCAACCTCCCCGCCGTCTGGGACCCGGCTAGAACCCCGTCTACATACAAACTCTCGGTGCCGGTGTTGTAGACATCCACCAGGTGGTGCCAGTTGTTGTCGTTGTAACTGGCTGGGGTGACAATCTGTGCTCCCGCAGTACCGTGATAGAACAAGCTGGCTCTCAGCTTGCCGCCGGTGTCGATATACAGCGCCGACACCCACCCTCCCGGACCTGCGCCCACCCGCGTCCCGTCATCCTGGCCTAAGATTACGCCACCCGATCCAGTCTTAAACCACACTTCGGTGGTCTGGACATACGTGCTGGTGCTTCCACTATTCGGATATCCCGGATAGCTGGCCGCCGGGATCGCCATGTAGTTGGACGATCCATTCAGGCTGGCTCCTCCGTCCACTTGCCCTGCGGTGGCCACGATTCCGTTGTTGGTCCCGTTATTGCCATTGGCCGTCGAGTCGGCCACCGACAGCGTGGTGCCGTTGGCGAAATGCCATACTCCTTTGAAGTTGCTGTCCCACACCCCGCCCGCATTGGCCTGATTGGCCGCTCCGGCATTTCCGTAGTACAGGTACACCACCGTGTCGGTGGTGGGCGATAGCGCCGGTATCTGCACCCACGCGATCACCTGGCCGGTGGTCCCGTTGTAGGATTCCAACTCATGATTCAGCTTGGTCACCCCGTCGGCGGCCGTGAACAGTATGTCGCTGCCGTCCGCGTTTCCGACCCCACCCCCATTGGCTACCGTCCTCAGATTGGCGTCCGTCACCGAGAACAGCATCGGAAAGTTGGTCAAACTCGCGGCACCCGACACATCGGTGTGATTGATGGTCACTGCCTTGCGGTTGCTCCACCCGTTGTTGTACCAACCGGGCCCGCTCCCACCGATCGTGTAGGTAGCCGAACTGATGGCGCTGTCGGTCATCCCAGTCAGGTAGGCGATGGCCTTCAGCGTGGTCGTGCTGTTGATCGCGATCGCCGTGTTGTTGTACAACGTCCCGGCCGTCTCGCTGGGATTACTCCCGTCGGTGGTGTAGCGGATCGAAGCCCCGGATGTAGCCGTGCTCAGCGTCACACTCTGCGCCGTGCTGTAGGTCCCGCCCGGCACACTGAACGCCGGCGCCGATGCCATTAGCGTGTAGGTAGCCGAACTGATGGCGCTGTCGGTCATCCCAGTCAGGTAGGCGATGGCCTTCAGCGTGGTCGTGCTGTTGATCGCGATCGCCGTGTTGTTGTACAACGTCCCGGCCGTCTCGCTGGGATTACTCCCGTCGGTGGTGTAGCGGATCGAAGCCCCGGATGTAGCCGTGCTCAGCGTCACGCTCTGCGCCGTGCTGTAGGTCCCGCCCGGCACACTGAACACCGGCGCCGATGCCACCAGCGTGTAGGTAGCCGAACTGATGGCGCTGTCGGTCATCCCAGTCAGGTAGGCGATGGCCTTCAGCGTGGTCGTGCTGTTGATCGCGATCGCCGTGTTGTTGTACAACGTCCCGGCCGTCTCGCTGGGATTACTCCCGTCGGTGGTGTAGCGGATCGAAGCCCCGGATGTAGCCGTGCTCAGCGTCACGCTCTGCGCCGTGCTGTAGGTCCCGCCCGGCACACTGAACACCGGCGCCGATGCCACCAGCGTGTAGGTAGCCGAACTGATGGCGCTGTCGGTCATCCCAGTCAGGTAGGCGATGGCCTTCAGCGTGGTCGTGCTGTTGATCGCGATCGCCGTGTTGTTGTACAACGTCCCGGCCGTCTCGCTGGGATTACTCCCGTCGGTGGTGTAGCGGATCGAAGCCCCGGATGTAGCCGTGCTCAGCGTCACGCTCTGCGCCGTGCTGTAGGTCCCGCCCGGCACACTGAACGCCGGCGCTGCGACTACCGAACCCCCTCCTCCAGACCCTTGCTGAGAGCCAACACTGACGAACGTGGTTGGCGCGCTTTGATTGTTGAACTCGGTTTTGATCCAGTCCGAGGACCGTGCTGCGTTCGAGATGCGCAACTCGTCCAGGGCTCCGTTCCAATAAAACCAACCCGAATTCCCGTTCGTCCAGCCGATGGACTCCCCAACTCCCAGCGAGTAACTGTAAACGCCGCTGTAGCCAACCTCCCCCGCCGTCTGGGACCCGGCTAGAACCCCGTCTACATACAAACTCTCGGTGCCGGTGTTGTAGACATCCACCAGGTGGTGCCAGTTGTTGTTGTTGTAACTGGCTGGGGTGACAATCTGTGCTCCCGCAGTACCGTGATAGAACAAGCTGGCTCTCAGCTTGCCGCCGGTGTCGATATACAGCGCCGACACCCACCCTCCCGGACCTGCGCCCACCCGCGTCCCGTCATCCTGGCCTAAGATTACGCCACCCGATCCAGTCTTAAACCACACTTCGGTGGTCTGGACATACGTGCTGGTGCTTCCACTATTCGGATATCCCGGATAGCTGGCCGCCGGGATCGCCATGTAGTTGGACGATCCATTCAGGCTGGCTCCTCCGTCCACTTGCCCTGCGGTGGCCACGATTCCGTTGTTGGTCCCGTTATTGCCATTGGCCGTCGAGTCGGCCACCGACAGCGTGGTGCCGTTGGCGAAATGCCATACTCCTTTGAAGTTGCTGTCCCACACCCCGCCCGCATTGGCCTGATTGGCCGCTCCGGCATTTCCGTAGTACAGGTACACCACCGTGTCGGTGGTGGGCGATAGCGCCGGTATCTGCACCCACGCGATCACCTGGCCGGTGGTCCCGTTGTAGGATTCCAACTCATGATTCAGCTTGGTCACCCCGTCGGCGGCCGTGAACAGTATGTCGCTGCCGTCCGCGTTTCTGACCCCACCCCCATTGGCTACCGTCCTCAGATTGGCGTCCGTCACCGAGAACAGCATCGGAAAGTTGGTCAAACTCGCGGCACCCGACACATCGGTGTGATTGATGGTCACTGCCTTGCGGTTGCTCCACCCGTTGTTGTACCAACCGGGCCCGCTCCCACCGATCGTGTAGGTAGCCGAACTGATGGCGCTGTCGGTCATCCCAGTCAGGTAGGCGATGGCCTTCAGCGTGGTCGTGCTGTTGATCGCGATCGCCGTGTTGTTGTACAACGTCCCGGCCGTCTCGCTGGGATTACTCCCGTCGGTGGTGTAGCGGATCGAAGCCCCGGATGTAGCCGTGCTCAGCGTCACGCTCTGCGCCGTGCTGTAGGTCCCGCCCGGCACACTGAACACCGGCGCCGATGCCACCAGCGTGTAGGTAGCCGAACTGATGGCGCTGTCGGTCATCCCAGTCAGGTAGGCGATGGCCTTCAGCGTGGTCGTGCTGTTGATCGCGATCGCCGTGTTGTTGTACAACGTCCCGGCCGTCTCGCTGGGATTACTCCCGTCGGTGGTGTAGCGGATCGAAGCCCCGGATGTAGCCGTGCTCAGCGTCACGCTCTGCGCCGTGCTGTAGGTCCCGCCCGGCACACTGAACACCGGCGCCGATGCCACCAGCGTGTAGGTAGCCGAACTGATGGCGCTGTCGGTCATCCCAGTCAGGTAGGCGATGGCCTTCAGCGTGGTCGTGCTGTTGATCGCGATCGCCGTGTTGTTGTACAACGTCCCGGCCGTCTCGCTGGGATTACTCCCGTCGGTGGTGTAGCGGATCGAAGCTCCGGATGTAGCCGTGCTCAACGTCACGCTCTGCGCCGTGCTGTAGGTCCCGCCCGGCACACTGAACGCCGGCGCCGCGACTACCGAACCCCCCCCTCCAGACCCTTGCTGAGAGCCAACACTAAGGAACGTAGATGGCGCGCTTTGATTGTTAAACTCGGTTTTGATCCAGTCCGAGGACCGTGCTGCGTTCGAGACCCGCAACTCGTCCAGGGCTCCGTTCCAATAAAACCAACCCGAATTCCCGTTCGTCCATCCCGAGGAGTCCCCAGTTCCCAACGAATAACCGTACACACCACTGTAGCCAACCTCCGCTGCCGTTAGGGAGCCGACTAGAACCCCATCTACATATAAGCTGTCGGTGCCGCTGCTGTAGACATCCGCCGCGTGATGCCAGTTGTTGTCGTTGTAACTGGTCGTGGTGACAATCCCTGCCCCGGAACTACCGTGATAGAACAGGCTGGCTCTCAGCTTGCCGCTAGTGTCCACATACAGCGCCGACACCCACCCTCCAGGAGTCCTGCCTACCGCAGTCCCGTCATCCTGGCTTAAGATTACGCCACCCGATCCAGTCTTAAACCACACTTCGGTGGTCTGGGCATACGTGCTGGTGCTTCCACTATTCGGATATCCCGGATAGCTGGCCGCCGGGATCGCCATGTAGTTGGACGATCCATTCAGGCTGGCTCCTCCGTCCACTTGCCCTGCGGTGGCCACGATTCCGTTGTTGGTCCCGTTATTGCCATTGGCCGTCGAGTCGGCCACCGACAGCGTGGTGCCGTTGGCGAAATGCCATACTCCTTTGAAGTTGCTGTCCCACACCCCGCCCGCATTGGCCTGATTGGCCGCTCCGGCATTTCCGTAGTACAGGTACACCACCGTGTCGGTGGTGGGCGATAGCGCCGGTATCTGCACCCACGCGATCACCTGGCCGGTGGTCCCGTTGTAGGATTCCAACTCATGATTCAGCTTGGTCACCCCGTCGGCGGCCGTGAACAGTATGTCGCTGCCGTCCGCGTTTCCTACCCCACCCCCATTGGCTACCGTCCTCAGATTGGCGTCCGTCACCGAGAACAGCATCGGAAAGTTGGTCAAACTCGCGGCACCCGACACATCGGTGTGATTGATGGTCACTGCCTTGCGGTTGCTCCACCCGTTGTTGTTGTACCAAGCATTGACGTTCAGTACCAGATTCGCCGAATGCTGATAAGCGCTGGACGTGCCGGTAACTGTTAGGGGATAGGTACCTGTCGGCGTTGAAGAGGAGGCCGATATGCTTAGTGCAGAAGTGCCGGAAGTGCTTAGGGACGAGGGACTGAAAGTTGCTGTTGCACCGGCGGGAAGTCCAGTAACGGCGAGATTGACGCTATCGCTGAACCCGTTCCCAACGGTCACGGTAGTTGTTAAGCCGGTGGAACTACCGACCGTGACATTACCTACCTGCGGTGCCACTGAAAGCTCAAAATCGGGTGGAGTATAGCTGCTTTGGGTCGCGAAAACTTGAAATTCGTAGATACGCGCGGAAGTGTCGGTGGTCTGCGTTGGTGTGATGACATTGATCCGCACGAAACGGCCCGTCGTCGGGGGAATGTCGTCGCTCGTAATGCTCAGAGTATTTCCGGTAACGTTCACTACGGTTGTGAAGTTTACGCCGTCGGACGATACCTGAATGTTGTAAGCCGAGGTGTTCAGGTCGAATGCCTCCCCGCCGGCTCCAGCGTGTTCGGTGACAAAGCGCGTAATGCTGTAAGGTGCTCCCAGATCCACCATCAGCCATGGGTTGGAAACCGATGAACACCATTTGTCGTTGAGTCCGCCTGAGACGCTGCCGTTAACCGCCTGAGCTGGACCTTGACTGGAATTGCATGGCGTGCTGCTGGTCGCTGTTCGGTTCAATGCTTGATTCTGCACAGCAACGCCGCTTAAAGTGAGACCATAAACGTCCACGAACTTAGACGTTGACCCAACATATACCTTCCCGTTGGCCACCACGGGAATGCTACCTTTCGAGAAGCTCAGCGGATCGTCACCTGTACCGCTGCTCGACCAAAGTAACGCCAGCGTTTCGGCGTTGAAAGCGTACAAGGCACCTGGAACCGTGAGCGAAACGGCATCTCCCGAACGCGGCTGGCTCGCCCACAGGACGCCCGTGCCCGGCTGCGAGCCACTCGCCGATAGCGTCAGCATTCCTCCCGGCATCCCGACCGGTGGCAAAATTCCTCCGTTCGCGGCTGCCGGCAAGTTGAACATCTGAGTGGACGCATTGAACCTAAACTGGTGCAGGTAATCGTTCTCGCCCCAGACATAGAGGTTCAATCCTTCCGGACTGTTCCATGCAACACTCGCGTTGTGAATATGATGAGTGGCCCCCGGACGAAGCGTCGTATCCACGGCTTGGAAGGACTGCGGGATCTGGATGTCTCCGCTGGCCTCCTGTCCGAGATTGCCGGTGTTCAAAAGAAAGATCTTGCCCTCCTTGCCACCTTGGACTACCAGATTCGTGCCAGGCAGCATCGTGGGGCCAGCCGATCCAAAGTCTTCGTCCATGTAATTGAGCGACGACCAGTCGGCAGGGGTAAAGAAGTCCAGGACATTCAGCGATCCCGGCGCCAACTTCACCAACGACTCTCCAAAGGCGCTGGCCCCATCCCAGTTCCCGTTCCCTGTGGCGAAATAGGCGTTTCCGGCGGCGTCGAAGGTAGCCGTAGCGCCTGCCATCCAGATTCCACCCATTCCTGAATCGGGCGTCGATGAGAATGTTCCTACTTGTGCCAGCGAGGTTGCATCATACGCCATCACCCAGCCGGTATATTGACCGAAGTCGCAGAAAGACGCCCAGCTTATGTAAACGACCCCTTGCGAGAGGGCCAGCGCCGACCGCTGATTCTGTTGGTAGGGATCGAAAATATTGGCTGTGGTTGTAGCCGAAATCACTTGTGGACTATTCGCGCGATCATTGCCAGTGGTTATGTCTATCGCTCGTAGCCTCTGTACGGTGTTGCCGCTCTCTACCGTTCGGGTGACGAAGTACATTGTCCCGGCGGTGCCATCGATCACGGGCGTGCTGAGAATTCCGATATTGCCGTCGAAGTTGGTACAAGAGCTCATATCCGTCCAATACTGTGGACGTCCACTTCCGTTAAAGTTTCGAGACCACAGCGGTGGTCCCAGCGTGTCGGCATCAAACGCGTAGACCGTATTGTTCATGGTCGCGACATAAATTACATTGTGGGTGCCGCCCGCAATTTGTATTCCGGATACATACAGAACCGCGGCATAAACCTCATCGTCAACCGGGAGCGCGAATAACTTGCCGAACTGGGTTGAGTTCACGTTCGACGCATTCAGGATTACCTCCGACGTATTGGCACCAGTGCGTTGGTTGTTGTAGTTCCTGGTGAGGACATTGAAACCGCTTTGTGCCTTTGCCGGACGCAAACCGACCAGCATTGCTACCGCCACCACGACGGGTGTGATGCAGTAGCGGCTCCGCAGACTAAGCTTCCATTCCAATTTGGTAGCCCTTTCGTCTTTCTTTAACTAGCTCAACGCCAAAGATAAGTGGGCGTCGGCCCAAGGTTCGGGCAACGCAATTCGACAAGTGACGCGGGGTCGTGAGGATGCTTTATCAACTTGAAAGCGAGCCCACCCAAGCCACTTTGCCTTCCGCCCCTCCCGAGAGATAAACCCTTTCAAGTTCACCAATTCTCTCCGCTTAGTACGTATAGTAGTTCTGAAGCCCAGATGAGACTCTCACCGTCAAAAGCAGCCTACCGCTGATTCTAAACGAGGTTTTCCTAGAACGAAACCAGTCAAAGTACTAGTTTCGACAGTTTTCTTCTACGACATTAGACCGATTAGTTCGTAAGTACTAGGTTTGGCTGGGCTTTGTGTCGACGACGAGGCTGAAATGATTTTGAAGTTGAGCCTCTTGCTTTTACGAGAGCGGCGCGAGCGCTGCCTTCCAGGCAACAGCTCGCAACGCTTATGGACTACTGGCAATCCCCTGCAATATGGTGCTAAGCGTGGCGCGGTGGGTGGCTAAGTCGAAGTATCGCTCGCGCAAAAGTTCGCCACCAACGTGGTAGCTCTGCGCAAATGAACCTTCCCCGACCATGGATGCCAGCCTGGATGCGCCGTCGGCGGGATTGAGGGTCGTCCAAGCATCAATGAATCCGTTCCCGCGTGGAATGTCCTTCAAGGAGGTTCCTTCCGGTGCATGCAACAGAATCGGGCGAGAGGCGTAGATATAGGTACTGAGCTTGGTGGGAAACGAAGTTTCTCCAAGAACCCGGTTGATCCGCCCGAAGGGATAGTTCAGATAGAGCAATGCACATCGTTGCAGCTTCGAGATGCACTCCTGTTCGGGGATGTGCCCGGTTACCTCAACATCGATCGTACCTTTCATATCCTGCTTCAGGCGTGAGCCAAAGCCGGGCCCTCGCATACGACGATCCGGCCGCCAACGCCGAGTTGGGTCGCGGCCGACGCAACCGCGCGAGCCAGCATAGGGAGCTGCTGGTACGAGTAAGTGTTTCCCAGGAGGCCGACCGTAACACCATCCCGGCTCAAATCATAGGTGGGCGACGGTGACGGAGGAATGGCCAAACCACGGCGCAGGATACTCGACTTCACTCCATATTTGCGCTCGTAACGTTCGGCCATCGGTGGGCAAACAACATCAATGGACCGCGCCTGACGTAGTACGAAACCAAAATCACGGGCTATCAGAGGAGCAAAAACAGCTAGACGCCTGGATCGAAGGGCGGTTGCGAAAACCGGGTCATCGTGTACCGTCGCATGCATCGGAACACGTCCCGAACGGGCCAGTTGGGCAGCAATTGCAATGGTCGCCCCATGCATGATCGCCCATATTCCACTGGCATTTGTCCGTTGCGCAAGATCAGAAATCTCCTTTGCTAGCCTTGAGGAATTCGTGAACAAGTCAGCCCAAAGAGAAAACTTGCCTGTTCGTCCCAGCGATCCGGAGCGCAGACCAAATCGACCCTGGTCGAGATCTTGCTCTCCTCGCATCGGAGTTGCCCAGATTATGCCGTCGCCGATCAAATCTCCGATCAAACTGCGCAGTATAACAGCGCCACCGCCGGCGGCATCCCTAGGGTTGATCGGCGATCAGAACGATAGGGCGGGCGGCCGACAAACCCGCGGGCCGGTAGTGATTGTTCTCGTCCATGTTTAGCCTGGGGCGAGCGGTGCGCGCTCTAGACCCTCGAAAAATTCCCAACGATCGTCCAGCGCGACCCGCTATCCGGAGGTTGGCGCGTCGCTAAGGGGTACTCTAGTCTCGTTCTTAAGACGAAAGGATAGCATGCCGCTTTCTCCCCCGACATCTGAAGGACCCGCAAATCCGTGGCCCGTCCCAGCACGCAAGTTCCAGCCCCAAGACAATCCCCCACTAAGGCGCAGCCTGCCACGGTTCGCGGCGAAGTTCAGCTTAAGTTTTCACTTTTTCCAATGTCCCTGCAAGCGGTCGCCAGTACTGGTACCGTGCAACGATCTTTAAGGCACTAAGTTCATTGACACTTGTTATCGCCATCGGCCATACTCCAGGAGAGCCCATTTGACAATTGTCAAATGCCGGGACTGTCTGTTGGGATCCGCGAAGATTAGGTTGCGAAGCAGAGCCCGAAAATGGGACTGAAATGGCGGTAGCTTGGCGCGACTCATTGTATTTGCCCAAGGAACCGATAGTCAAGGCAAGACTGTCGTCGCTTTCTATTCACGCTGGTTACTACGGGGGTGGGCGAAGGCCTCGAACTCGCCAGGATGAGCACAGAAGCGCTAAGGGCGAAAGGCCGGTAGACTGAGCCAGCGGGCCGCCTCACGCCGTTGGCCCATGCGGTGGGCATGGAAGCTATGAGCCGCCCGCAGCGTAAGATAGCAGGCTTTAGCGCGGTTGTTCGATGGAAATCAGTTGAAAGTGCATGAGTGATGCAAAGAGCTAATGTCCTACGGTAAACCACCCAGAAAACCGGAAGGTTGCCTGTGAGCCGATCGCACCGATTCATCAAGGGCCTGATCCCGACTTACGTCTATCAAGGCCTTGTCATGGTGATGGGGATTTGGCTTACGCCCTTTTTCTTGCGGCACCTTGGACAACGCGATTTCGGTCTTTGGCTGGTTGGCACCCAACTCATACTGTATCTGACTTTGACCGATTTCGGCGTGGTTGCCTTATTGCCTGTGCATGCGGCCGAGTCCACCGGAAGAGGAGAGGGCGCGGAAGATCTTTCCCGAGTGGTGGGCGAAGCACTTCGGCTGGTTCTGTATCAACTTCCGATTGTGATCCTGATCGCCCTGGGACTGTGGTTGTCGCTTCCGCGAGACTGGCGAGACCTGCGCGGTCCGCTGGCAGTTATGCTGATCGGATTCGTGATCTCGTTTCCTCTGCGGCTTTTGCCGGCGCTGCTCTATGGTCTGCAGGATCTTGCCTTTAGCAGCACCATGCAGATTGTCGGCTGGTCGTTGACGACGGGCGCTACTGTGATGCTAGTGCTGGTGAGATGGAATCTATACGCCCTGGCGACCGGATGGGTGATGGGACAAGTAGCTCTATCGCCCGTGTTTGCTTATCGGCTTTGGAAGCACTTCCCGCAGGCCATTCCCCATGGTCTTCCCTCCATGGCCTGGGAGAGGCTGAAAGTACAACTGGGTGAAGGATTCTGGGTTAGCATCGCGCAGGTGGCCACAATCCTAGTGGCCAGTACTGACGTCCTGATCATCGCCAAGGTGTTGGGGCCGGCGGCCGTGGTTCCTTATTCCTGCACGGGCAAGCTATGCAGCGTCCTGGCCAATCAGGTCAACCTCCTGATGCACACCGCTGGACCGGGATTGTGCGAACTGAAGGCAGGCGAATCTCGCAGAAAAATCTACGAAGCGATCAGCGCGCTGACGCAGGGGGTGCTTCTGTTCAGTGGCCTTGTCTTCTGTGTGGTCGTATTGGTCAATCACTGGTTCGTGGACTGGTGGGTAACGGCGCATCAGTACGGCGGGCTCAACCTAACGATCTTGTTCTTGAGTATGCTGGTAATCCGGCACTGGACGGCGGTGACGGCCAATAGCGTGTTTTTCTTCGGACACCAGCGCAGGATTTCACTCACGAATTTAGCGGACGGAGTGGTGACCGTCGTCACGATTCTAGCGGGCGTGAAACTATGGGGTCCGGCTGGAGCGTTGGTTGGAACCATCGCGGGCGCGCTGCTGGTGAGTTTGCCATTGAATCTTTCGAGAATTGCCGAAGATGCGGGAGTTAGCACGGTGCGTCTGGTACGCGCGATGCTCGGCGCCTGGTGGTGGCGCTTCGCACTGACTGGCGGATTGGCAGTATGGATTGCGGCGCATTGGTCACCCAGGAACCTGTTTCAAGGCACCGCGACAACGGTGGGCGCGGCGCTTGTCTACGCGCTATTCATGCTCCCAATCGCGTTTCGAGGGGCCTTGGGGACCTACACGCGGCCACTCCTGGCGTCCTTGAAGGACAAGTATTTGGTGCTGCGCGGCGGAGTCCGTCCGGTGGAAGCCGGTCCGCGGTCGTAAGCTCCGGCGAGGACAGCCTATGCTCATACCCAGTAGCATACGAACAACGCTCGAATCGATGCTGCCGTCGAAGTATTATCTGGCGTTTCGCAAGCATTGGAGGCGGTATTTAGGGATTCAACGAGAAGGTTTTTTTACCGCTTTCCGGCGATGGCAGCTCTGGCCCAGAATCTTGAACACGCCGCCTATCTACACTGCGCCGCTAGCCCAGGGCTGCGACCTTGCAGTGCATATGATGTGTTATCGGGCGGATTATCTGAGCGCTCTGTGGGCGTTGAAGAGCTTCTATCATCACTCGCGGAAAACTTATCCGCTGGTAATTCAAGTTCAGGGTGAGAGCACGCCGGTACTGGAGACCAGACTGCGAACGCACTTTCCCAATGCTCATTTCATTTTTCAGTCGGAAGCCGATCGGGTCGTTGAGTCGTTTCTTCGCGAGCGCGGTTGCTTCAAGCTGATGGAATTTCGGAAAGCGCTTCCCACGGTTCAGAAACTCACCGACTTCCTGATCATGGCGGAGTCTCGCCGAATCCTGATCATCGACGCGGATGTTCTGTTCTTTCGCTGTCCGGACGAATTGCTATGTCTCCACCCTGCGTCTGAAGAGGTGTTCTTAGCGCAGCGGGACTTTATAAGTTCCTATACGATTCCCCCCTCGCGCGGCATAAGCGAGTTTGGGATCGATCTGCAACCTCAAATCAATGTTGGGATACTCCGGGTGCCGCCTGAGATGATCGATCTGGTGAAATGCGAACAATATTTGCACCATCCCGATTTCGCGACTCTGGAAGGTCACGCGGAGCAAACGCTTTGGGCTTTGGAAGCGAGTCGTAAGGATGCGGTTGCTTATCTGCCCCCGTCTTATGATATTTCCGAAAACGGCCATCCGGACTACGGAACTCTCACGGCGCGCCATTTTGCAGGGTTGAGCCGTGGGCTGCTGACACGAGAAGGCATCCCTTATTTGGTAAGCTGCGGATTTCTGGACGCCTTGAGAAACTCAACGCCCAGGCGAAGCGTTCAGGCCGGGCCAGCGAATTAGCCGACCCGCTGCTGAAAAAGGTTCGCCCAAAGATCCTTGGCGCTTCAAAAGAATAGCGATGGAATCGTCTGTGCCATGCGCGGAGACGATACCTGCCAGGCGAGCGACGTCCAGCTTCCTGTGGACGGACGAACAGGTGCCGGCACGCGCCCTGTTTCAGGCTCGGTCAAAGGAGTTTTGGCTGCTCAAATGTCGGGGCAGGCTGCGGAAAAACGCAGTAACAACGCTGCTCACCATGAAAGCGGAGAAAGGCGGATTTGAGAACCAAGAACTTGAATTTTGCCACTGCGCGTGTTGATCAAGTGCATCGGCAGATAAGTTGCATTCATGAGCATTCAGCAAGAGCGGTTCAGGATGAGGACGGAAATGACAACCTTCCGGATCACCGCACTTGGAAGCACCCGGGCAATCCCGTGCTGAGGCCGGGGTTTCCGAAGGCCGAGACGGCCCGGACGAGGAGCCCGACCTGTTGATGCCGCATTCCAGCAGGGCAGCAGTAGTTTACGGGAGCCGCGCCGGGACCGGTGGCCTCGGGCATTGCGTCGCGTCCGCGATCACTGCCTTAGCTCTTAACGATCAACCAGTGACGGCTTTGGGGCCCGGTTTTGATGAGCCGTGGGCGCTGCCCGGAGGGCTACCGAAGACACGTTGGGTAGGGTCGCCTGAAGGTGTACCGAGGTGGAAGGCGAACTACACTTGGCTGCGCTGGAGAAAGGGCGCCTACGTCTATCGCAACGATCAAGCAATCGGGCGGTGGGCAGCGAGCCAACTGGAGAGATTGCGCCCGGCAAGTCTGTATACCTTTACTCAGGTTAGCCTTGAGGCGCTGGGATGGGCCCGGCGTGCGGAAGTTCCTACCGTGCTCGATAACCCGAACGGGCACATTCGGAATTTTCGCGAGGTGTGTGAGAGGGAGTCCCTACGTTGGTGCGGAAAAGCGTTTACTGGCCACCCAACACCGTCCATGGTGGACCGGGTGGAAGAGGAATACCGACTGGCAGGTTCCATTCGCGTCTATTCGCAATGGGCGAAGCGTACGATGGGGAACGCGTCTCAGAAGGTCCACATGTTTCGGCAAACCATCAATCTGGAGCGCTTCCAGGTACCCGTTGAGAAACCAGCATCGAGCGGTCCGCTGCGTGTTTGCTATGCCGGAAGCGTGGATCTCCGCAAGGGTTTTCCCTATCTTCTTCGGGCGATCCGGTCGCTAGGCTCCCGGCAGGTGGCCCTTCAGATCGTGGGAGCGACAGGTGACCGGGATTGCGCTCGCCTGCTGGCCCGAGAGAAGTTCGGTCTCCAAGTTCAAGTTGCACCAGGTGATCCCGTACGTGCCTATCATGAATCCGACATTTTCGTACTTCCCTCGCTCGAAGACGGATTCGGGCTGGTAGTGGCTGAAGCTATGGCCTGCGGTGTGCCTGTGATCGCCACTGATTGCTGTGGCTCGGCAGAATGTATTGAAGAGGACGTGAACGGTTGGAAAGTTAAGGCGGCTGACGTCGAGGCGCTTGCTGCCGTACTCGAAAAAGCGATACATCGACGCCAGGATCTGCCCGAAATGGGCCGGCAAGGACGTGCCGCTATTGAAGCTTGTTGCGGCCCGCGCCAACTGGATCATCTGTCTGCTTGGTTTTACAGTCATTCCGCTCGAGTTTGAGCTGGGACGAGCATGAGTGCTGTCACCGAAACTGGTTTCGCCACTGGATATCTGAAAATCACACTCTTCCATCCCGCAGACGCTTCCGCTGGGGCGTTCGAGCGAGACAAACCGGTACCTCGAAATCTCAGCGGCCTTCGCGGCAGAGGACTTCGCTTACGCGTAGCTGCCGGAATGGCTGCGGTATCCGTGGTCTATTGCCCTTGGCCGCGGAAGCGATCCGGTAGCAGCCGCGAGGTATCGGGGTTTGCCAACAGATTCAGGGCAACCGCCACCGCCGGGGGCGCGGCCGATACTAGTGTTTGTCTACCGCCCGACTCAGATCGCGCTTTTGTTCGGCGGCCACAGCGGCCATCTCGGGAGCGGTCAGCAACAAGGGATCGCAGGCGGGACGTCCGCGTTTGCAAGCTTCGACATTCCGGGCGCGGAAGGTCTCTCGCGCCGCTCCTAGATCCTTCGGGTTAAGTTCGAGCGGCTGGCAACTGGGGAATCCGTTCTGGCAGGAAGATAAATTTCGTCGCTCCGTGGCAAATTCAACGGCCTTAGCGTCCGCTTCGCTCAAATATGTCGGATCGCAACCGAAGAGCCCCTCCAAACAGCGTTCTCGATTTCGACGCAGGAAAGCCGCTCGGACTGCCGATAACTCCGCTGGTGTGAGCACCAGCGGATCACATGTGGACGAGCTAGCCAGACACTTATCCAGGTTGCGCCGATGGGCGGTGGTTTCTACCTCCTGGGCCTGAGGCCGTGCGAGAAGGGTTGGATCGCATGTGGGAGAACCAGCCAGGCAGTGGTCGTAGTTCCTCTCCAGGGCGGCATTATGTACTTGCGCCGCATCCTTGGGGGACAACAATAACGGCTCGCAGGTGGGGGACGCCTGCACGCATTTATCCAGGTTACGCCTGTACCGGGCGGCTTGTACCTGGCGTTCCTCGGTGTCTCGAAGCCTAGTAGGATCGCATACGGTTGAACCGTCCAGACAGTAATTCAAGTTGCGAACTCTGGAGGCCTCAGAAACCTGTTTAATGTTGTTGGGATCGAGCGCGGATACGTCGCACCCAGGGAGGCCTTTCAAGCAATTCTCGGAGTTAAGTTGACCCGGGCTCCCGGCTTTGTGGTCCCGTCCGTATATCTGGACGCAGAGCGTCATAGTAAAAATGACCAAGGGTGGAAGAATCGACATGTTTCCTATGAGTTGTCGAGGTTTCACGGGGCCCCCTTTGTTTCATTATTCTACAGATTATCAGTACTGGTACCGACAGACAAGCGGGTAAACTGCAAGTTCATTGACACTCGTCATAGCCATCAGGCATACTCCAGGAGAGCGCATTTGACAGTTGTCAAATTGTGTTTCGGGCTGCCCGAGTCAGCATGCTGAAGCTTTATCGGGAAGGGGGAATGGGACAGAAATGGCGGTAGCGTGTCTCAAAATCATCGTGATCCGTCGGCTGCCCGCAATTATACATCAGCTAGGGAGGACGCCATGGCGGTATTAAGACCCAGGGAGCGCTTGGTTTACTTTCGCATTTCCGAGGACGAGTTTAGTCAGTTTATTAACGCTTGTGAGCAAGGCGGCGCACGGAGCGTTTCGGACCTCGCCAGATGTGCCGTTCAGCGTCTGATCGCCGACCGTGATCGCCAAAGAGACGACCATAAGTTGGAAGAACGAATGCAAGTACTCGAGAATCTGATTGCGGCCGTAACGGAGCAATTGCATTTGCTGACGGGGTGCGAAAATCGAGCGGGCGCGGCGGTCACGCCAAAAGGGTTTCAGGCCCCTGAACCAACGCCGGCCAGCCAAAACGTCGGGAGAAAAGATTAACAATGCGTTTACTTCCTAGTAGCCCGGACGATCTAAACGGGGGCGCACCCATTGAGAACTCGCTGCTCCCAGAACCGGTTCAGGCGCCGTACACCTTGGTGACTCCCGCTATGGACGTCACCAATGACAAGGTCAATCCCGTCCAGCTCATGCGGAGATATTGGCTGCTGTTGGTGGCTTTAGCACTGGTCGGGACAGCAGCCGGATTCATTTCGGTGGTGTTGAGCCCCCCGATATACCGCAGCAAACTGTTGCTCGAGATTCAAAACTCCAACGGCAATCTACCAAGAACTGGGGATAGTAACTACGAAGACAACGATGTCAACATTCAAACGCAGATTGGCATCCTGAAGAGCGCCAGCTTTCTAAGAAGAGGCGCCGATCGAATGCAGTCTGACATCGTGCCCCCGCCTTTCACCAGAACGGATCTATTTTCGCGTCTGCGACAGCGCATTCGCCCGGCCATCAAGGATCCGGTGGAAGCCGAGGCTAAAGGACTGAATATCGCGATCGAAACCTTCAACGCGCAGGCCGTAAACCACACCCGGCTCATCGAGTTGAGTTGTGAATCCAGCAGCCCGGACGTGGCCGCGCAATTTCTGAACTCCATGGCGGCTGAGTTTTCCGAATATGGTTCTCAATCCCGCATGCAGACGGCGCAACAAACCAGCCAGTGGCTATCCGAGCAAATTGAAGAGGCCAAGGCTAAAGTGCAAGAAGCCGAGGATCACCTGCGTGACTTCATGGCGGCGTCCGGCAATGTTTTCGCCGGACAGGACACCACGCTGGAGGACACCAAGCTGGCGAATTTGAAGGCGGAATTAGCCAAGATCCAAAACGAGCGAATCTTCCGCCAGACTCGCTACGAACTAACCCGGAACAATCCCCCGGAATCATTGGCCGAAGTCCTCGACGACAGCACTCTGCGAAACGACCAGAAACAACTGCAGGATTTGCGGGGTCAGAAAGCGGCGCTGGAAACCATATACACCTCCAAAAACGAGAAAGTGCGAAAGATAGAAGCGCAAATTGTATTGCTTCAGAAGTCCTATCAAAACGAGATCAGCAGCGTGATCGAGCGCATCAAGAACGACTATGAAGCATCTCTTCGGCAAGAGAAGTTGCTGACCGCAGCCTATAACGGTGAGTCGCAGAGGGTGGGGTCGCAAGCCGGCAAGCTCGCGCAGTATACCAATCTGAAGCGAGAGGCTGATACGCAGCGCCAAATGTATCAAACGCTCTTGGGGCAGTTGAACGAGGCGAACTTGACGAGTTCGGTTCCCGTCAATCCGATTGCAGTCGTGGAACCCGCTACTCCTCCCCAGGCTCCCTACACGCCGCGTCCGGTTTTGAATATTTCCTTCGGCGCGCTGTTCGGCGTTGTACTGGCCGGCGGCTTCGCTTTTCTCCGAGATCGAATGGATCGCAGCATCAGATCGCCCGGCGCTTCCCGCGGGCTGTTCAATGTGCCGGAATTGGGAGTGATCCCCAATTTTCCCCAGAGCAGCAACGCGGTGCTGAAGGCCGGAGGGCGCGGTGCCGCGAAAACCCACGTGCTCCATGCGGCGGACGAGGATTCCTCGACCGCACTGGCCACCTGGCAGAGTGGTCCCGCCTTTGTCGCGGAGTCTTTCCGCGGCACTCTCGCTTCCATTCTGAGGAACTCCGCCTCCGGCCTGGACCAAAAGATGATTTTGATTACCAGCCCGGGACCGGCGGAAGGCAAGACGACCGTGGTGCAAAACCTTGGGATCGCGCTCGCTGAGACTGGCCGGCGAGTCCTGCTGATCGACGCCGACTTCCGTCGTCCTCACCTGCATCGCAAATTCAGCCTTCCCAATGAGTGGGGCATGATCGATCTGCTGTGCGAGGATGCTCCGCTGAGCGAATACCCGCCGGAACGTCTCGGAACGTTCACCGGTCTTCCCGGTCTCTCGATTCTTCCGAACCGAAATTCACAATATAACGTGTCCAAGGCGCTCTATTCGCCGCGTTTGCGAACCATCCTCGAGACTCTGGCCAAGCGCTACGACATGGTGCTGGTGGATTCCCCGCCGCTGCTGAGTGTGGCCGACACGCGCATCATCGCGCCGTTGGTAGACTCGGTGATTCTGGTGCTGAGAAGCGGCGTCACGAATCGGGAAAGCGCCCTGGAAGCCTACGAGAAAATCCGCGATGACGGTCTGACACTGCTAGGGACAGTTCTTACCGACTACAACCTCAGCGCCGACCGGCGCCGCCAGTATTACTACAATTATGGAAACCCGAGCTGAGCTCGAACCCCAGGAGCTGTCCGCATGCACATCGCGCTCCGGATCTTTCTGGCTGACCCGTAAGCTGGACATGCTGGTTCTGGCGGTCTTGCTCGTGATCGCCTTCTGGCCAATTCTGACCAGCATTTATGGTAGTTGGTTTGACGAGAATGCTTACATGGAACATGGCATTCTGGTGATGCCAGCGGCCGCGTATATGGCGTGGACGAGGAAGGATAGGCTCGCAACCCTCCCGCGCCGGCCGTCCGGCTGGGGGGTGCTGTTGCTTTTGGCGGGTGCGCTCCAAGCCTTGCTCGGACTGGCGGCCCAATGGATTTGGGTAGCCCGGATGTCCTTTTTGGTTTCGCTGGTGGGTTACATCGCGGCAGTCTTCGGCTGGCGGATGATAGCGGAATTGAGGTACCCGCTGTGCACATTGGTCCTCATGATCACGCCACCCACCTTCATCTTTGAGCGCCTCACTCTGTCCTTGCAATTGCTGGCGAGCCGATTGGGCGAGTTCTTTCTGGAAGCCATGGGGTACTCCGTGTTGCGGGAAGGAAACGTTCTGGAGATGGTCGGCATCAAGCTCTCAGTGGAGGAGGCCTGCAGCGGTATTCGCTCCTTGGTGGCAATCTTCTTCATGTGCGTCCTCTACAACTATTTTTTCGTTCCGGGCCGTTCCATGAAAACCTTACTTCTAGTGATGGCGATACCGATTGCGATTTTGGGAAACGCCGTGCGCATTGTGGCGACCGGCGTGGTCAGCCAGTATGACCCGGCTCTGGTCCGTGGCGCGGCACATGAAGCTTTGGGCTACGTTACCGTGCTGGCGGCCGCCTTGGGTGTCGTGGCCCTGCATCTGATGCTGCAATCTATCTGCAACGCCTGGCAGGCTCACCATGCCTAAATTCAAATCGTTCTCCGCCATGCGGATTGGTTTGTTCGCGGCGGCCTGCCTGATTCTGGTACTTCAGGCCAGCGCCTCGCGCATGCTCAAGATTGATGAGCAGAAAATCGGGATTCCTGGATTGCACAGCATTCCCTGGCAGTTGGGGCCGTGGAAGACAACGAGCGAAGAATCCATCGGGCCCGACGTTGAGGCCTATCTTAAGCCGGACGAATATATTCTGCGGGACTACGCCGATGAACGCGGCGGCCCGGGCATTAACCTCTTCGTTGCCTACTTCAAGTCGCTGCAGAGCAAATATGGCCCTCACTCACCGAGGATTTGCTTGCCGGGGTCAGGCTGGCTGGTCACCTCCTCAAAAATCGCCAACATCCCGGTGCCGGGACGAACGGGTGGCATTCCTGTCAACCAATTCATGATGGAGAAATCTGACCACCGCATTCTGGTCCTGTATTGGTACCAAAACGACCGCGATGTGTGGGCTGAAGAATATCATGCCAAGCTGCGACTTTTGCCGGATTTGATCCGTTATCGGCGTTCGGACGTCAGCCTGGTTCGGTTGGTCATGCCCCTGGATGGGGCCATGCCGCAAGCGGAGTTGGCCAACTGCGTGAAGTTTACCGAGCGAGTTTTCCCCTTGCTCGCGGAGCGTTTTGCATCGGTTGGTTACGCGCAACCTTAGCATGCGTATCGTATATCTAAGTCCTAGCGGAAGGTTGGGCGGCGCCGAAACCAGTCTGCGCGAGATATTGGCCTGTATACGGGCTGCGGAACCGGCGTGGGAGCTTTGGCTCGTGTTGGGAGAAGACGGACCCCTGGCTGACATCGCGCGCGGCCTGGGAGTGAATGTGCTGGTAAAGCCGTTTCCGCCCGCGTTGGCCCGATTGGGCGACGCCGGGCGTCTGGCGTCGCTGGCCGGATTCCTCAAAGCAGCGCTGCCTGCCGCACGATATGCGCGCGGCCTGGTTCGCTGGCTGGCCCAAATCGAGCCGGACTTGATTCACACCAACGGCTTCAAAATGCACGTGTTGGGAGCTTGGGCCCGCCCGCGCGGATCTCGGCTGATCTGGCATATTCACGACTACATAAGTTTGCGCCGGCTGATGCCGCGCCTGCTGCTGCCCTTTCGAAAGGTCTGTAGCGCCGCGATTGTCAATTCCAAGAGCGTAGCTAGGGACCTCGAGCGTGTTCTTCCCGGCCTGCGCATCGTGCCCGTGTACAACGCGATTGATTTGCAGCGCCTTTCGCCGGATGGGAACCGGATCGACCTGGACGCCCGGGCCGGCCTGGAGCCGCCACCGGCTGGAACGGTTCGAGTGGGCTTGATTGCGACCTTCGCACGCTGGAAAGGGCATAAGGTTTTCCTGGAGGCTTTGGCCGATTTGCCTGCCGGCTTGCCCGTTCGCGGGTATATCGTCGGTGGACCGATCTACCAGACGGATGGAAGCCAATGGTCTTTTCCCGAGCTCCGGGAAGAAGCCGCGCGGCTGGGGCTGACTGGCCGGGTTGGATTCACTGGCTTTCTTGAAGACAATGCCGCGGCGATTCGCTCGCTGGACATCGTAGTGCACGCCAGCACGCAACCGGAGCCGTTCGGAATGGTAATCATCGAGGGCATGGCCTGTGAGAAAGCAGTAGTTGCCAGCCAGGCCGGTGGAGCGGCGGAACTATTCGTGGATGGGGAGAACGCCGTGGCTCATTCTCCGGGAGATTCGGCCCAGCTGGCACGGCAGATCGAGCGATTGAGCCGCGACCAGAAACTGCGGGGCGCGCTCGGCAGGGCTGGCCGGGCAACGGTAGAGCGCCAATTTCACAGCAAGCGCTTAGCAGCCGAGCTAGTGTCCCTGTACCGGGAAGTAGCTGGCGACGGGCGATTGAAATCCGAGGCCAATCTGCAGTCGCCGCTGGGTGCGATCAGTGAGTAAGACAGGAGGCTCGATTTCTGTGCTTTCCGCCAAATCTCCGGCGTCCGTGCCCCGACCCGGCAAGGTGTTTTGACGGCCCGCTTGACTCGCGAGTTTCTAGCATGCGATTCACTGGACAGTTTCGCGCTTGCGAGCCGCCACCGGACTCCGTGGGCGTGACCGCTGGCTTGCCTGACCTTCCCCGGCGTCGCCGCCATGCTAAAGTGATCTGCCACGCCGGGCGCGACCGTTAGATACGGCCCTCCGAGCTGCTCAAGGTTTTCGGGGCGCGCTTGTGGCAGGGCGCACGGAAATGCAGGTTTTGCAAGATCGAGCACGCGAAGCGGCCACATGCGTAGCGACGTAGTGGCTGAGTCGAAATCCACAAGTTATATGCTGGCAGACGCGAACTCCAAATCGGTCCATGACTTTTCGGCGGCCGATCGGCCACCGTCTCCTTGGGTCTTGGTGGCTGGCGGGTTCCACCGTCATGGGGGAATGGACAAGGCGAACCTGGCCTTGGCGCAATACTTGGTAGAGCAAGGTACGCCGGTGCAGATCGTTTGTTATACGATCGACGCGGACCTAGCCCGGCATGCCCTGGTGACAGTTCACATTGTGTCCCGCCCCGTGAACTCGTATCTGTTGGGAGGGCCTCTGCTGGATTTCACCGGGCGCAGGATCGCTCGCCGCGCGGTGGCCCGCTGGCCCGACGCGCGCGTCCTGGTGAATGGAGATAACTGTCTATGGCCCGGAATCAACTGGGTTCACTACGTCCATCATGCCTGGGATGCGGGGCGCCTGGAAGGTCCCTTATGGTTTCGGGCCAAACAGCATCTGGGCCGCTGGATGGTGCGCCGGCGGGAGCGCTCGGCGGCCAAGGTTGGACGTCTGTTCATCACCAATTCCAGCAGGACTAGCCGCGACTTGATCGACCGTTTGGGTGTCGATGCCCGGCGGGTCCAAACGATTTATCTGGGCGGGGAGTCTGAGTGGGGCCCAGTCAGCCCGGAGGAAAAGGCCGCTGCCAGAAAAGCACTCGACATCTCCGGATCTCGCCCAGTTGCGGTTTTTATCGGCTCCATCGGGCATGACCGCAGAAAAGGGTTTGATGTTCTGCTGGAAGCCTGGCGGAGATTGTGTGCCGATCCACAGTGGGATGTTGATCTTCTGATCGCTGGAAGTGGCAGCGCGCTCAGCGAAGTCCGCGAACGGGCGTCACAATGGAAGTTAGAGAATCGTATTCGCGTCCTCGGATTTTCCGACCGGGTGCCGGAACTTCTGGCGGCGGCCGACATCCTGGTTAGTCCCGTGCGTTACGAAGCATACGGGCTTAACGTGCAGGAAGCCATATGCCGGGGAGTGCCCGCCATGGTTTCCGCCACTGCGGGGATCGCGGAACGATATGGGCCGGAGTTTGCGCCGATGTTGCTTCCCGATCCGGAGAATATAGACGACTTGGTCGCTCGCTTGAAACAATGGCGCTCGAACATGCGAGCGTGGGAATTGCGTTTCGCGCGGTTTGGCGAAATCCTGCGGGCTTATGGATGGCAAGACATGGCGCGATGTATTGTTGTGATGGCTAATCAGATGATGGCTGGCCAGCAGGCTAACTGGGATTCGGCCGGAAATGCTGCTGTGGGGGAGAATGTACGCGCCGGGCACGCCCCGCGTCTGCCTTAGAATCCGGCACCGCTAGACCAAGAGGTATCGCGCCTCCGTCACGATTACGCAGATGCCGTCGTGCTTTTCCAGAGAATCCGCCGCAAATCGGTAACAAATCTCAATGACTGCTTTGGCATTATGCCTGGTCGCGTTTGTCTCGGCATACTGGGCTGGCAAACGCTCGCTTTCTTACGGTATCATCGCTCTCCTTACCGTGGGCTATTTCTATGGGATTGTGCGCGCGAATCTGTTGAGCACCGGATCGTATTTCATGTTCGATGTAGGATCGTTAGGTCTGTACCTGTCCCAGAAGTGGTCGGATTCAGGCCCTCGACCCGGATCCAAGGCACTGCGCGGCTGGGTGCTGGCCCTGTTGATTTGGCCCGTGCTGCTCCTGCTGTTACCTTTTCAACCCTTGCTAGTGTCGCTGGTCGGCTTGCGCAGCGCCGTTTTCTTTCTTCCCATGATTCTGCTGGGCAGCCGGTTGCAGGGAAAGGATCTGTTTCGTCTCTCGGTTGGGTTCGCAATCCTCAACCTCATAGCGCTGGGCTTTGCGGCCGGAGAGTATTTCCTGGGCGTGCCGCGCTTTTATCCAATGAACCCCTCAACCGCGCTGATCTACCAGAGTGCCGATGTGGCCGGTGGATTTTATAGAATCCCGGCAACATTTATTCACGCTCACGCCTTCGGCGGGACCATGGTTGCGACCATTCCCTATCTGGTCGGTGCGTGGGATAAAGCTAACAGCCGAATACTTCGCCTGCTCACGTTAGTCGGAACGGCGGCGGCGTTATTGGGCGTGCTGCTGTCCGCTACGCGCATGAATTTCGTGATTAGCGCGGTGTTGGTATTCGTGGCCATCTGGAATGGCCAGATGAAAGTCAGCCGCCGGGCGGTCTTTTTAGCGCTCATCGGTATTATGGTGGCTGTAGCGTTGAACAACTCTCGGTTCCAGCGCTTCAAGAGTTTGTCTGACACCGACGCCGTGCAGGACCGTATTGCCGGCAGCGTCAACCGTGGCTTCTTCGATATTTTGATCGAGCACCCGATGGGGAATGGCATGGGCGGCGGCGGAACCAACATGCCCTATTTCCTGCAAGGGCGTGTTAGAAACCCAATTGCGATGGAGAACGAATACGCGCGCATTCTCTCGGAGCAGGGAGTCATCGGTTTGATGCTTTGGGTCGGCTTCCTGGTGTGGTTTTTGACGCGCACACGGGATGTGTTCGCCAAGGGTGCCTGGGCAACCAGCCGCCGGCTGAATTTGGGGCCTAAGTCTTTTCGGACTCATGTCAGGATTGATTGGAGAGGGAATGCTGAGCTCCATACCCGAAACAGCCCTGTTGCTGATGGGAATTGGGTTCATAGCTACACCGATGCAAGAGGAAGCTGGCGAAAAGCGGAGGCCCGGGATGGAGCCAGCGAGGTGGCAGCCGCGCCAGTACCGCCCGGCTTCCACCGCAGCGCTGCGGTAATATTATCTGCCTCTCCGCAGAATTGCTTGGTTGCTTTCCAGGACCGCTCCATCCTAGGGTGCACGATGGTCAACGCCGCGGTTCATCTGATCGGGTGATGTTGCAGGCCGTGCGGCCAAGGACGATGCGGGAAAAAGAGAATCTCCCGAACTGGTGAATCAGGCGCGCGTCTAACGCGGGCCTTTTCGCTACCCACCGTAAAGTGCCGCCACCGAAACTAAAGACAACTCCGCCGGTTGCCATTTCGACGGAACACTTCCAACATATGCAGAAGGACGTCGCGGAACACCCTCTGTACCCGTCTCCAGCGCGGGGCTCCCACTCTTGCTGGCACATGATCACCAGTGAGTATCCACCGCAGAGCGGTGGGGTGAGCGACTACACGCGCGTGCTCGCGACCGGCTTGGCGGAATGCGGGGACGAGGTCCATATATGGTGCCCGATGCATCCTGGCACGCAACCTCAGGACGAAGGGATCGAGTTGCACCGTGTGTGCGGGTCTTTTTCGGGAGCGGACCTCCGGCGAGTTGGCGAAGAGTTAGACCGCTTCCCCACCCCTCGTCGCATTCTGGTGCAGTGGGTACCCCACGGGTTCGGCTATCGCTCCCTGAATCTGGGATTCTGCTGGTGGCTGTGGAAGAGGTCCAGAAAGCACGGAGACCGAGTGGAACTCATGGTCCATGAAGCGTATCTGCCCTTTACTTGGCGATCGCTGTCGCACAACGCAGCCGCGCTGGTCCACCGCTTGATGACCATAGTGCTGCTCCGTGCCGCCGATCACGTTTGGATATCCATCCCAGGCTGGGAATCCTGGTTGCGGCCGTATGCGTTCGGCCGCAACCTGCGGTTTGAATGGCTCCCAATATTCAGCAATGTTCCGATCATCAATGATCCTGTTGGCGCCCTGGAAATTCGCCGGAAATATGTGGATGGCGACCAGGTGCTGATCGGCCATTTTGGAACCTTCGCGCCTCTCATTACCCCCGTGCTGGAGCCAATACTGTTGTCTTTGGCCGACGATACCCCCGGGCGGGTTTTCCTGTTGATGGGCCAGGGAAGTGAACAGTTCCGGGACGGCCTAATTGCGAAACGGCCTCAACTGGCGGCTTTCATTCATGCCACCGGCAGGTTACCGCTCGAAGAGCTGTCACATCATTTTACGGCTTGCGACCTGCTGATCCAACCCTACCCGGACGGAGTAACCAGCCGCCGCACCAGCTTCATGGCTGGCCTTGCGCATGGAAAGCCGGTAGTTACCACGTCAGGCCCGTTGACTGAGCCGCTGTGGAGCCACTCGGAAGCCGTGTCCTTGGTGCGATCAGGGGATACGCAAGCGTTTGTCAATCAGGTACGAAGACTCCGCGCGGATGGCGCCAAGCGCCTGCGCGCCGGCGCTGCTGGACGACGGCTTTATCAGGAGCGCTTTGCCAGTTCCCATATCATTGCCACTTTGAGGCAAACGGGTAGCACAAAGGGTCGCGGTTGCGCGTTCTGATCGCTACCTACAGCCGCGACTTGTTGGGTGGAGTGGAGAAGTACCTCCAGGCGATGATTCCTGGCCTGATCGAGCGAGGACATTCCGTCGCGCTACTGTATGAGATTCCTTCGAATACCGCCGAGGACGGGATCGATTCGCAGGCCGAACGGGTGCCTGCCTGGTGTTCGAGGGATCTGGGAGTTGATTCAGTATTGGGCTCAGCCGCGACTTGGAGCCCCGACGTCGTGTATTGTCACGGTCTGGACGACAGCCGGCTGGAAGACGCCTTATTGCAGAAATATCCCACGATTTTGTATGCGCACACCTACGTCGGCACCTGCGTGAGCGCGCGGAAGTGTTATGCCTGGCCGCAGCTCCGGCCGTGCGACCGGCAGTTGGGCGCGGCTTGCCTTTCCCTTTATCACGTCCGGCGTTGCGGTGGCTTAAACCCGATTGTTATGTGGCAGCTCTTTCAGATCCAAACGAGGCGGAAATCGAGGCTTCCGGCCTATCGAGCGGTTCTGGTGGCCAGCCGCCACATGCAGCGCGAATACGAGTTGCACGGTGTGAGTCCGAACCGTTTGCATTTGCTTCCTCTGTTCGCCACCGACAGCATTCCCTCAGCCGATGCGCCTGCTGCCAAAGATCCCGCCGGCCGCCTTCTGTTCGTTGGACGCCTCATGGATGTCAAGGGTGTCGATTATCTGCTGGAGGCCATCCCTATCGCCGCCAGCGGACTGAACCAGCCCCTTACTCTGACTATTGCCGGAGACGGGCCCCAACGTGGAAGGCTGCAAGATTTGGCACGCCGCTTGGGCTTAGCGGTTGAATTCGCGGGGTGGGTTGACACCGAAAGGAAGCTCGAGCTGATTCGGCAGGCCGACTTGCTCGTCGTTCCGAGCCTATGGCCTGAGCCGTTTGGTCTGGTAGGTATCGAGGCTGGCTGCCTGGGTGTGCCAGCCGTCGGGTTTGCGGTTGGAGGCATTCCGGACTGGCTGATTCCTGGTCAGTCGGGTGAACTTGCCCCTGGTGATCCTCCCACGGTTGCCGGCTTAGCCGATGCAATCGTTCGAGCCTTAGCCTATCCGGGCCATTACCGCCAGCTATGTCGAGGCGCGTGGGAAGTGGCAAGAAAGTTGAGCCTCGATCTACACCTCGAGCAACTCGATCGGATACTCAGCAGTGGAACATCCTCTGCGTAGTTGACCCCGACAAGCGTTTATTCCGCAACCATGAACTCAGATGCAACCATTCCGGCAGCCGGGGAAGGCCTGGCGTCTAGCGCCGTGGGTAGCGCGCGGGGGCTCCCTAAGATAGCGTTGATCTGCGACTTTCTGGAAGAGCGCTGGCCCAGCATGGACTTGTTTGGAGACATGCTGCTCCAGAGCTACACCGCGGAACACGCTTCTGAAATCGAAGTGGAACTACTTCGCCCCCCGCTGCGCCACCGCTTGTCGAAAATCCCGGGCTTCGGCCACGCCGGACTATGCTGGAACGCCGATCGTCTCCTCAACCGCTTTCATGACTATCCGGCCTGGCTCAGGAAGCGGTCCGCAAACTTCGATCTATTTCACTTGATCGATCACAGCTACGCGCAACTGATACTGCACTTGCCGGCGGAGCGGACGGTAGTTACCTGCCACGATCTCGACACGTTCTCCTGTTTGCTGGAACCGCAGTCGAACCCCCGCCCGCGCTGGTTTCGAGCGATGGCCCAACGGAGCTTGAACGGATTCCTGCGGGCTGCTCATGTGATCTGTGTCAGCGAATTCACGCGCGCAAACGTGCTGCGGTATGGCCTGTTCGCTCCCGAGCGCCTCACGGTCATCCACCCCGGGGCGGATCCGGTCTTTTTTTCGAGCCAATTTTCTAACGCCGCTCCCGGCCATGCACCGAGCAAGGGAGCAGCCTCCCAAGATACAAAGTACCTGTTGCATGTGGGCAGTACCATCCGCCGCAAGAGGATCGACGTGTTGCTGCGCGTGTTTGCTCGAGTGGTCTCCGAGTTTCCAGATCTTCAGCTCGTGCGCGTAGGCGGGCGTCTCACGGCCGAGCAATGGCGCCTGGCAGAGCAACTTGGTATTGCAGGCCAAGTGATTCAATCTCCTCACTTGACCAAGCCGGAGTTAGCGGCCATGTATAGGCAGGCGGCCATGGTTCTACAGACTTCCGATGCCGAAGGCTTCGGGTTGCCAGTGGTGGAATCGATGGCGTGCGGCTGCCAGGTGGTTGCCAGTGATATCGCGCCTCTGCGAGAAGCTGGAGGGAAGGCCGCCGAATACTGCCCTGTTGGTGATATCGACAGGTGGAGCGAAACCGTAATTCGTCTTTTGCTGGAACGTCAGATGTCCCCCAGGGACTGGGAAGCGCGCCAAGGCCGTGCCCGCCAGCATGCCGCTGGATACACCTGGACTGAAAACGCGAATCGGACGATAGGTATTTATCAACGTGTTGGCGCGAGCGGCGGCTAGGTGCTTCGGCCATGACTATGAAACAAATCATCCAGGCGGCTGTTCCCAAGTCTTTGTGGAACCGGCTCCGCGTTCTCCGAGTGCGTTATACACGCGCCACCTACCAGCGCCGGCGGGTCCGGCATAAGTACGGCGGTTACGAATTGGAAGTGGAGCTGGTCGATCCCATGGGTGCCGGCTGGTACGATTGTGACTGGCCGGAGTTGCCTGAGATCGCGCTGCTCAGACAGTATGGTTTGG
This sequence comes from Bryobacterales bacterium, assembly GCA_963713415.1. Taxonomy (GTDB): domain Bacteria; phylum Acidobacteriota; class Terriglobia; order Bryobacterales; family Bryobacteraceae; genus Palsa-89. The sequence goes on from CAVQLV010000010.1 coordinate 99,514, forward strand.
GGCCCGGGGCCCGGGTGTTCGACATCGGAGCGCATCAATGCGTGGTGGCTTTGATGCTTTCGAAAATGGTTGGCCCACAGGGGTTCGTGCTGGCGGTGGAGGCCAGTCTTGAAAACGCCCAAGCCGGAGAGCGGAATCGAAAATTAAATGAAGCCGAGAACTGCAAAATTCTGCACGCTGCCGGTAGCGCGCAGTCCGGAACCTTGACTTTCAACCGTGGTACAAACGGCCAAGTCGACGACGGCAGCGGCGAGTGGGGACGAATCGAGGTTCAGTCCTATTCGGTAGACGACCTGGCCTCGACCTTCGGTGTGCCAGAGGTTCTGTTTGTCGACGTGGAAGGCTTCGAATGCGAGGTGCTGCAAGGTGCACGCAAAACGCTGGCCAGCCGTCCCGCCTGCTTTGTCGAGGTTCACGTGGGGGCCGGGCTGGAGAAGTTCGGGGGGACGGTCGAGCGCGTGCTGAGTTTGTTTCCCGACCGATACCAATATTTCGTGGCGCAGCAGGAGAAGCCCTTCGTGCCTTTGGGCGATAATAACTCCGTTTTGCTGGAGCGCTTTTTCCTAGTGGCAATCCCATCGGAACGCGCAGCGTCCTGCCAGGAATCGGGGCTGCTGCCCGCCAGCGTCCCAACCGGAGAAAGCGGCCCAGCCAGATGAATCGCTTAGGCAAAGCAATCCTGTCGGCGGTCCCAGCGCCGGTGTTTCATTTCCTGTCCAAGAACCAGTATCGGAGCCGGACCTTGCGCCGGGTTTGTTCCTGGGGTGCGTCTTTGGTGAAGAGCCAGGATGCCGCCATTCTGCATGGAGCCGCGCGAGGTCTCCGCTTCAATGCTGGCGGCTCCCACAGCGGCTTCATTCTGGGCAATCACGAGCCCGAGGTGCAGAAGTTGTTGGCAAGTGTCCTCCGGCCGGGCATGAACTACTACGATGTGGGCGCCAACGTAGGCTTTTTTGGTTTGTTGGCGGCGCGGGTTGTCGGTCCGTTGGGTCACGTTATTTGCTTCGAACCCCTGCCGGAGAACGCACGCCAGATCAGATACAATTCCCAGCTTAATGGCTTCACGAACATCGAAATCCGCTGTGAAGCGCTGGGGGGATCCAACCGCACCGACATTTTTAACACTTCCGCCGAGCCCACCTGGGGCATGCTATCCACTGTGGGCAAAGCTCCAGAGCAAGCCTCGGGGCAGATCACCGTTGAAGTGCGGACGCTGGACTCCCTCTGCGTTGACGGCGGCCTTCCTCGCCCTGATGTCATTCAGTTCGACGTCGAAGGCGCGGAGGCCGAGGCGCTGGAAGGTGCATCAGCGACCCTCACGGCGCATCGTCCTTTGCTGGTGATCGAGCTGCACAGCACCAACGCGGCGGTCACCGCGATCCTGGACCGTCTCGGCTATGCTTATGCGGTTCTCGGGAGTTCAGAGTCGGTCCACGACGTAAGCTGGGACGCCAATATCGTGGCGGTTCCCCGGGAACGATCGGAGCTGTTCGGGCCCGTCGCGAATTTCGCCAGGGGGCTGGCCTTGCGATGAGCCGCCGCTTGCGTATCCTCACCATTGGCCATTCCTATTGCGTCGCCATGAACCGGGCCTTGGTTCGAGAAGTGGCCCGCGATCCGGAGTTCGAAATCACCGTCGGGGCGCCCAGCTTTTTCCAGGGGGACTTGCGGCCGATCATGTTGGAGCCCGAACCGCCGGGCTCGCCGCTGCGATTGGTCCCGCTAGACACTCAGCTCAGCCGGTTTATTCATATTTTCCGCTATGATGGCGCGGCTTTGCGAGCGTTGATCCGCGAAGGTGAATTTGATGTCGTTCACGCCTGGGAGGAGCCCTATGTTTTCGCGGGCTTCCAGATTGCCAGAGCGTTGAAACCTAGCCCGGCAAGATTCTGTTTTCGCACTGCTCAGAGCTACGTCAAGCGCTATCCTCCCCCATTCGGTTACTTCGAGCGCAGTGTACTAGCCCGCGCTCAAGGATGGATCGCCGGCGCAAGTTTGGTCCACCAAGCAATGTTGAGTAAAGGTTTTCCCCGGGATACGGGCAGGATCCTGAATCTAGCGGTCGACTTGACCGCATTTCAGCCCTTGCTTGCCTCGGAGCGTGCTCAGGTACTCGAAGAATTGGGCTTGCAGCAGCCAGTAATTGGTTATGTCGGGAGGCTCACCCAGGCCAAGGGCTTGGACGTTTTGATGCGGGCGATGGAGAAGGTCGGCGGTTCGCGGCCATGGAGCCTCTTATTGCTAGGCAGTGGAGAATACAAGGAGAAGATCCAGGAATGGGCAGCTCGAAACGGCTGGTCCAACCGCGTCCAGGTCAAACTGGTCAAGCATTCCGAGGTTCCGCGGTACCTGGGCTGCATGGATCTTCTGGTCGCTCCGAGCCAGAGCATGAAGAATTGGAGAGAGCAATTCGGTCGAATGATTATCGAGGCCTTCGCGTGTGGCGTACCGGTGATCGGCAGCGATTCCGGAGAGATCCCGTTCGTCATCGGCGATGCGGGCCGCGTTGTCGCCGAAGCGGACGCAGCAGGTTGGGCGGAGAACATCGGGCAACTGTTGGACAACCCGGAGACCCGCGAGGAGTTGAAAGGGCGGGGCCTGGCGCGCGCGCCTCGATATTCTGCCGCTACCATCGCGGAACAGTATGCGGAGTATTACCGGTGGCTGGCCGCTCAGTCGGTGCGATCGGCTGTCGGCGCGGTGACCGAGGTAGCCATTTAGGAATCGGCAAAACGCAGGACTAAGGACGAGTAAATCGTATGAAGAAAAGGGCGTTGATTACTGGAATCACAGGCCAGGATGGCAGCTATCTGGCGGAATATCTGCTCGGCCTGGGCTACGAGGTACATGGTCTGGTGCGCCGTGTCGCGTTGGAACAGCCCGAACAGCGGTTGAGCCGGCTAAAAGGCGTCTTGGACCAAGTCAAGATTCATCCGGCCAGTCTCGAAAGCTATCCGAGCATTTTCCACGTATTCACACGGGAACAGTTCGACGAATGCTATCACCTGGCCGCGCAAAGCTTCGTGGCTGAAAGTTTCGCCGATGGCTTCTCCACCATGGCCACCAACATCAACGGCACGCATTACATGCTGGCCGCGCTGCGAGAACTGCAGCCCAAGGCTAAGTTTTACTTCGCCGGGTCAAGCGAGATGTTCGGCAAGGTGCGCGAGACGCCGCAAACAGAGACCACACCGTTTCATCCCCGCAGCCCCTACGGGATCAGCAAATGCGCGGGCTTTCAGCTGGCGGTCAATTACCGGGAAGCCTACGATATGTTCTGCTGCAACGGCATTCTGTTCAACCATGAAAGCCCGCGGCGCGGCTTGGAATTCGTCACCCGCAAGGTGACCAACGGTGTGGCGCGCATCAAGTTGGGGCTGGCATCGGATCTGCGCCTGGGAAATCTGGATGCCAAGCGGGATTGGGGCCATGCGCGCGACTACGTCCGAGCAATGCATTTGATGCTCCAGCAGCCCTCCCCGGACGACTATGTCGTCGCGACCGGCCAGACGCATAGCGTGCGGGAACTCTGCGAGCTGGCATTCTCGGAAGCCGGTCTGGATTACAAAGACTATGTCAAAATCGACCAAAGCGTCTATCGGCCCGCCGAAGTCGACCTCTTGATCGGGGACGCCAAGAAAGCGTGTTCCGTTTTGAAGTGGCAACCCACTGTGGATTTTGCGGGATTGATCAAGGAGATGGTTCACACTGACCTCGGCGCCTTGGCCTCGAAATCGGAACCCAGTCTCGTACGCGTCTAGCCGCAGATTAGGAACGATCAGCTATTCTCCGTGCTGGATGCACGTTTTTGCCCGCGGCGTTGTGTTCGGCTTGGCCTTCCTCTGGCTGCCAAAGCATGCATCGGATTAGTTGGAGGGCCCAGTTCATTGCTTTGGCCCTGGTCTGCGGCACGCCATACCTCTTCCACCGTTTGGCGGAGTTACCATCGCGAGGTCTGGCAGCGCGGGTGGGAATCAAATCCCGGCCGAGCCATAACCAAGGACGCATCAGCTCCAGCCTGGCCTGAAACCTCTGCTGCGTACGCCAGCGAGCGCCGGGAGCAGCGTATACCAATGACTATCGGGAATCCCATGAGCGGAGCTGGAACGTGCGGCGGCCGATTCCGGCCCGTGCCATCCGCCGAGCACGGTGCTGGCCTGTAAACGCCTTCAACCCAAGAGCCGAAAATCAAATGGAAAACAGAAGCGCTAACAGCGCTACTTTTCGAACTGCCGGTGGATTGGAGATTTTCCACTACGACGCCGAGGAAACGAAGTTCGTGTATAAGGAAATCTTCGAAGACCGCGTCTATTTCCGCCACGGAATAACGTTGTCCAAGGGCGATTGTGTTTGGGATATCGGAGCGAATATCGGGTTGTTTACGTTATTCGTTCAAGAAACCTTTGAGGACATTCAGGTCCACGCCTTTGAGCCGTCCCCGCAGATTTTCGAAATCCTCACCGCGAATACCGCGCGATATGGCCGGCAGGTGATCGCACATCGCTGCGGAATCGCGGCACAGGAGCGGGAGGCCAGCTTCACTTTTTATCCGCGTTACTCCATCATGAGCGGGTTTCGCGCTCAAAGCGATCAGGATAGCCGCACCCTGCGGTCAGGAGTCCTCAACCGATGGCGGCAACGCTATCCTAACCATCCGGATCCGGAGCAGCGGTTCCTCGACAGCATCGTCGACTCAGCCCTGGGAGAAAAACGAGAGTATACGTGCACTTTGCGAAGCGTCTCAGAATTGATCCAGGAAACGCATACGACGCGCATTGATCTATTAAAAATTGACGCCGAGGGAAGTGAAGCGGACATACTCGCCGGCATTCGCGATGAACATTGGCCGCTTATCCGGCAAATAGTTTTAGAAATCCACGACGGAGACGGCCGCTTGGGCGCGCCCATCATCAGGATTTTGGGAGATCGAGGATTTGAGACCGTGGTGGAGCAGGAGGCGGGGTTGTCCGGCTCTGGCGTGGTCAATTGTTATGCCTTGCGCCCCGCCACGGCTCACCAGCCGTCAGCCTGACGCCGGAGGGGCAGGCGAACAGTCATATTTCGTAGAACAACCTTAGCGCAATCATTTTGGAGATACGCACGTGCTGACATCGAAACCTCTCGAGTTGGATTATTTTCGCCTGATCGCCAAACTTAAGAATATTGATTATTCCAGTTGCCGGGAGACCATATCCGTAGCTTTGATCGGCGATGCTGCCACCCAACAGCTGGCCTCTTTGCTGACGGTACTGTTTGCCGAGCAGGGCGTTCGGCTGAAAATATGGGAAGGTCCCTTCGACGCCATCGAGCTTCAGGCCTACGATCCGAATTCGGAACTCTACCGCTTCGCTCCCGACTTCATTGCCATCCTGAACGTCACCCAAGCGCTGCGAACCCGGTATTACAAACGGCCGTGCTCGGGTGCCCAGTTCCTCGATATCGAGTATCGGCGGATTAAGTCTGTCTGGGATGCGCTCCGTGGACATGCCTCCGCGCCCATTATTCAAAGTAATTTCGCGCTTCCCATCGAGCGACTGTTTGGGAATTATGACCACAAGGTTCCTGATTCGCTGTATGCCGTCGTTTCAGCTTTAAACTGCAGAATCGCCGAAGGGGCCAGCGCGCAGAATCAGGTTTATGTGAATGATGTCGAGGCCATTGCGTCCAGCATAGGGCGCCGCAGTTGGTACGACAACCGGTTCTGGAATATGTACAAGAGTCTCTGTGCGCTGGAGCACCTGCCCTTAGTTGCTCAGAACATCGTGGATGTGGCACTGTCCATCCGCGGCCGGGCAGTCAAATGCGTCGTTCTGGATCTCGACAATACGCTCTGGGGCGGTGTAATTGGGGATGACGGCGTGGATGGCATTTCGCTCAGCGCCCATGGTGACGGCGAAAGTTTCCACGAGTTCCAATCCTTTCTACTCGAGCTGCAGAAACGCGGCATCCTCTTGGCGATCTGCAGCAAGAACACTCCGGAAAACGCGCTGAAACCGTTTCAGGAACATAGCGAGATGGTGCTCCGCCGCGAGCACATCACCGTGTTCATGGCGAACTGGGAGGACAAGGCCGAGAATATTCGGAGGATCCGGGAGAAGCTCAACATCGGTTTCGATTCCATGGTGTTCCTCGACGACAACCCGTTCGAGCGGAACTTAGTGCGAAGTCTGCTGCCCGACGTCATCGTCCCTGAACTGCCCGAGGAGCCGGCCGAGTACGTTCGCGCCATCTGCGAACTGAACTTGTTTGAAACCAGCTCCTTCTCCGCCGAGGATAGTCTTCGGACAGAACTTTACCGTCAAAAGGCTGAAAGCGAAGAGATGCAGGCGGCCTTCTCCAGTGTCGAGGAGTATCTTCGATCGCTGGACATGGAAATCACAGTCGGCCGTTTCGAGCCCAAGCGGATTCCACGCATCTCTCAATTAATGCAGCGCAGCAATCAGTTCAATTTGACTACCCGGCGCCGAAGCGAAGCTGAATGCGAAGAGTTGATGCGGAATCCGGCTTGCTATCCCATCTTCGCCGAACTCAAGGACCGGCTCGGTAATCATGGACTCATATCGATCGTGGTGGCGCGTTCGCAGGAGGAGGAGCTCTTTGTATCGGACTGGCTCATGAGCTGCCGCGTTCTCACGCGGGGTGTAGAACAATTTCTGATGAATCATGTGTTCGAATATGCCGCGGGTTGCGGCAAGAAATGGGTCGTTGGCGAATACCGTCCGACTGCCAAGAACGGAATGGTCAAGAATTTCTACCAGCAGTTTGGATTTGAGCCTGCCCCTGGCGACGACGGTACCACCAGGTGGCGGCTCGAAGTAGCCAGGTACGAGCCGGCAGCTACGTTCCTGAACGCTACCGGAGCGACTTTCGAAGCCGTAAATTTCTGAGTACGAGGCCACCAATGCAAGACGATCAACTGCGTTCACGGATGACAGAAACCTTTCGAGATGTGTTCGGCGAGCCTGACCTGGTGATGTCCGACGGCATGACCGCCGAGGACGTCGAGCAATGGGATTCTCTCAGCCACATCAATCTCATCGTTGCGCTGGAGCGCGAATTTCGAGTCAAGTTCACGACTGGCGAGGTTAGCAAGCTGAAGAATGTAGGGGATCTCGTGGCCCTGATTCGCAACAAGACCTCCTGATGGGCCGCGTTTTCTCTTTTGAACCAGAAACCACCCGGCGGAATTTCAGTGCTGGCATCAGATCAGATCGGTAGTTCGGGACCTCTGCGCAGTGGAAAAGCAACACTGCATCATTTGGGTTTCGTAGTAGCCTCAATTTCGGCTTTCGCAGATGACTTTTCCGCCTTCATGTCAGCGCATCAGGCGGGCCCGATCATTCATGACCCCATACAACGGGTCCGTGCGGCCTTTTTTAATCCGCACGCCCCGCACAATCCCGTTTTCGAACTTGTGGAGCCCGCTGGCGATACCTCTCCCGTCACCAGCTTCCTCAAGAAAGGGGGCGGTTTGCATCATGTATGTTACGAGCTTGACGACTTAGAGGCAGGGCTCGAGGAAGCGCAAGCTGTGGGGCTGGCGGTGGTCGCTGCCCCGGTCACGGCTCTGGCGTTCGGCGGCCGCCGGATCGCGTGGGTATGCGCCAAGAACCGCCTGTTGCTGGAATTGCTGGAACGCGACCGCAAAACTGCATCCGGAATGTGACCTCGCTCCTGATCCGCTAGCTCCTGATCCACTCGCTACTGATCCAGAAGAAGACCTCCTGACATCCGCCGTGAATTCATGAACTTTCTTTCGATTCAATTTGCGTTCTTTCTAGCCGCGGCAGTACTTGGGTTTTACCTGTCTCCACCCCGTTATCGACCGTTTTTCCTGTTACTTGCTTCGTACATCTTCTATTTTCTCTGGAGCCCGGCCGCCACCCTTGGCATTTTCGGCGCTACCGTGTTTACTTTTCTGGCCGGACGGGCTGTGGATCCGGACTCGGATATCAGCATGGAGGGGCGGCGAGGCCGCCGCATCATGATCCTGGCGGTCACGGTGTTGGTGACCTATCTGGGGATCTTTAAGGCTCTCGGTCCGCTGCATCAAGTCCTAGCCAGCGACGGGCTGCATCCGGGCTGGCTGGCGTCTTTCCTGCAGGGAGACTATGTGTTGCCCCTGGGGATCTCATACTACTCGTTCAAGCTCATCAGCTATATTCTGGACGTCCATTGGAGGAAGACCCCGCCGGCGCGTAATTTTATCGAATTTGCGACGTACGTGGCTTTCTTCCCTCAGATCCTGGCTGGTCCAATCCAGCGCAGCGGCGACTTTCTGGAACAGATCCAAAGCCTCTCGTCCTCGCCGGAAATGATGAAGAGCGGGCTCCGTCGCTTACTTCTTGGATGTTTCAAGAAAACCGTTATCGCTGACAACCTCGGAGTACTGATCGCTCTGCTCGATCCCCAGACGCCGTATTCCGCCCACCCTTCGACGCTCTTGGCTGTATACCTGCTTCCAATTCAGCTTTATGCCGATTTCTCCGCGCTGACCGACATCGCGATTGGAACGGGCCGCCTTTTCGGAATCCAATCTCCGGAGAATTTCAACGAGCCGTTTCTGGCTTCCAATATCAGCCAGTTTTGGAGAAGTTGGCACATGTCTCTCACCACCTGGCTGACCGACTATGTCTTCATGCCCCTCCGCATGGCCACCCGTAACGCTGGGAACTGGGGTTTGGCCTTCAGCTTGTTGGTGACCATGGCGCTCATCGGGCTATGGCATAAGCTGACCTGGACCCTGCTTATCTTCGGCTTACTCCACGGCGTTTTTTTGACCGTTGACGCTCTCACAATGCGCAGCAGGTCGAAGTTTTTCAAAGCACACCGGGGATGGGACAGGCCGGCCACGTGGATTGGCGTGATATTTACATTTAATCTGGTTGCCTTTGCTAACGTCTTTTTTCAGGCTGGCTCTGTGGCACAGGCGTTTTCTACGTTAGCGCGCCTGGCGACGCCCGCGATTCCATCGGCGTCGCTTTTCCAGAGTAAGGGAGCCGTCGCGGGTTTGGTGGGACTGGGGCTCTTGCTGGCATTCGAGCTTTTCCAGCGGCGGCCGCGGGTTCAGCCGTGGATCACCCCGGTTTGGGGCCGTTGGGCATTCTACTACGCAGTGATAGCGATCATCGTCAAATATGGCCACAACGCAGAAGGTTTTATTTACTTCAAATTCTGAAACTTTGGGGAAACTTGGCTTGCGCTGCGCCCTGTTCTTCGCGCCGCTCTTGGCCTTGCTGGCCTTCGCTGTCGTCTCCCTAAATATCGATGGTGAGCTGATGGATCCGGCGCGCGTCCTCCAACTCCAGCAATCTGCGCCGGTCTTGTACGAGCCAATGTATCAGCCCAGGCAGGTCTACCCGGGCTACAAGCTCCTGGGGACTATCCAGCGCCATCCCGAGGTATTGGTCCTAGGCAGCTCGCGCATCTTGTCGGTCCGCAACGAGTTCGTGCGCCAGTCCGGAAACCGCTTCTATAACGCCTACATGTTCGGGGCTCCGCTCGGAAGCATTCGGCAGTTTTTGGCGCAAGTCCCTCCCAATGAATTGCCTCGCTATCTGATCCTGGACGTAGATCCCTGGTGGTTCAGTCAGGATAGACCGATACAACCCGACCCGGATTTCTTCCAGCCCTCTTCCCCCATGCAGACCATCGACTTTGCCTGGCGCAATGGGATCTATGCCGGCACGCAAGGCTGGACGTATTCAGCCCCACCGACCTTGATCGGAGCGAGCGCGCGGATGACTCGGGGCGGTCTGAGGCTGGACGGAAGTTATTTCGCCAGCAAACGCTTTCTAGACTCGGTTCCGAATCTGCTCGAAAACACTTTGAAAATGGTGCGGGAGGGAACCGACCCACACTTCCTCAACGGTTCTACAATCCTCTATCCGGCAGCGATTGAAGAAATGCAGAGGCTTTTGAATTTCTGCGCGGCTCACCACGTCATGGTGATCGGATACATTTCCACCTACCACCCCAGCTTGTACGATGCGCTTCGGCACGATTCCCGGATGGACTTCCTTTGGCGAGTGGCACCCGCGCTGGCGCCGCGGTTTCAGCAAGCAGGCGCACTGCTGTTCGATTTTCAGAACCCCGCTAGTATTGGCTGCCAGGCCAGCGAGTACCTGGACACGGTTCATGAGTCGGAGGTGTGCACGGCCAGGGACTTTCTCGCCATGGCTCGTCAGGACTCGCGGGCGAAGGCCGTCATCGACCCGGGCAAGATAGAAGAACTCCTGAGCCACCGGCGCTCTGAATGGCAACTGGGATTCTGAAAGCGAAGAAATCGGCCAGACTTGTGCGCTATATGATGCCACGATCTTCCGAAAATAAGGGCGTTTTGGATGTGAGCGGAAGCCGGAGGCTGGAGGTGTTGCACGTCGGAAAGTTTTATCCGCCCCACATGGGCGGAATCGAGACTCACCTCCGCGACTTGTGCAGGGAGCTTTGCAAGTCCGTCAATCTGCGTGTCGTTGTAGCCAGCGACAATCATTCTTCGACCCAGGAAAGTTTGGACGGTGTTTCCGTGGCTCGGGTACCGACTTGGCTAACGCTGGTCTCCACTCCCTTGTGCCCCGCGATGGTCTCGGCTATTCGAGAGTACCGGGGCGACATTCTGCACTTGCACCTGCCCAATCCAATGGCGGTATTGGCCTATCTTGCCAGTGGATATCGGGGACGCGTGGTTGTTACCTACCACAGCGACATGGTGCGGCAGAAGGTGCTGGGTCCGCTGTTTGAACCACTATTGCATCGCGCTCTCGGCCGCAGCGAGGCGATCATTGTGACGTCGCCCAATTACTTGCGGAGTTCAGCTGTCCTGGATCGGCACCGTGACCGCTGCCACGTGATCCCGTTGGGAATTCCCATTGAGAACTTCAATCGATGCGATCCTCGGGCGAGCGCTGAGATTCGTCGGACCTATGGTGATCGTCTCATTGTTTCGGTTGGGCGATTGGTTTACTACAAGGGTTTTGAACATCTGATCCGGGCCATGCCGGGAATTCAGGGCACGCTGCTCGTTGTTGGGCAGGGCCCGCTGCGGGATAAGCTGATGGCGCTGGCGAGCGAATGTGGCGTCGCCGATCGTGTGCATTTCCTCGGCAATGTCGATCATGCCACCCTGGTGGCTTGCTATCACGCCGCATCCATCTTTGTTCTCGCATCCGTCGCGAGAAGCGAGGCCTTCGGAATTACACAAATTGAAGCGATGGCGGCGGGCCTGCCCGTGGTCAATACCAGCCTGGACTCGGGAGTTCCCTTTGTCTCTTTGCACGAGCAAACTGGGCTGACCGTCCCGCCCGCGGACTCGAAAGCGCTCGCCGCCGCGATAAACCGCCTGTTCAACGACGACGGATTGCGGGCATCATTGGGCGCTGCTGCCCGCGAACGCGCTCGCAGCGAGTTCAGCCTGGACTCCATGGCGTCGCGAACGTCGGAGCTGTATGACCAGATAATGCTTCCTAGCCGGCGGCGATAGCTAGCAGCACTATTCATCTGAGGCGCAACGCTCAATACTGGTACAGGTTGCACCGTCGTTCCGAGCCCAATCGCCCCGCGGCCAAACCGTAGCGGCCCAACGAGAGATCTGAAAGGTCAACCGCGGGTCGACGCCAACATAGCGAAATCGTGGCAGCATGTACCACACGTTGCCTCCAAACCTGATCAGAGGGTTGCCCACGCTTGGATCCTCATCCGGGCTAGCCCATTTTCCTTGATAGTACTGTTGCGGACTGAACTTCGAGATCTGCGCTATCCACACCCGCAAATATTCTTCCGAGAGGGCAGCTCGCTTCTCCGGCGGAGTGTCAGTCCACACAGTTTGCCAGCTCGGATGAACCAGAAACACTGCCGGTGCGTAATTCGGGGCCCAGCCGCGCCCCCCGAATTCCGGTCCCTTGCCGGCCTGTGTGACTTCTTGCATTCCTTTGACCAACCAGGCAAGCAACAGCATGGCCTGCGGTGAATGGCCGCTCCGGCCGGAAAGATCCTTTAGGACACCGGAAACGTAAGGAAAATCGATGGGATTGTGATCAGACTGCGCGCCCTGGCCATCGTTCAGTATCACCTGGACTTGATACCAGATGAACGATGAATACTCATAAGAAATGAGAGAGCCGTTGCCTAGTCCGGGTCCCGCCGTCATGTGCAGCATGAAGGGCGAGGTGAAGAACGCCATGTTGCCTGTCCAGCCACGGACATTCGCTTTGGAGCCGTATAGGGCTTGCGGCATTCCTTCCAGTCCAAATTCCTGATTCAATTCCCAGAACTTAACAATCTGCCAGAGCGCCGCGGAGAATAACTTTTGGCGAGCGCTGGCGTCCCAACTGGCGCGTGATTCCAGGCTGCTGAAGAAGGTCGAGTAAGATGCCACCATCCAATCAGAAATATCGCCCGCCGCGGCATGATAAGCCTGGGCTTGATCGGGACGAAGCTCCGCTCGAATCTTAGAATAATCCTGGTTGAACGCGCTCGCGGGAAACATCTCCGGGAAGGCATCGAGCGGGTCTATCTGCGGCAGCCAGGAGTTCCAGTCGGGCAATTGCAGCGCGATCGGTAGCTCGCGCATGTTGAGGTATCGCCCCGCCGCCCATCCGGCGAAGCTGCCATTCGGCGACAAATAGGATTGCATGTCGGCATCGCGCTCCAGCACCGCCGCCAAGCCTGCGCCTGCGGCCCATTCCGTCACCGGCCGAGAGTCCAAGCCGGGCCCCGGCTGATACGGTGGGTTCCAGGGGCGAGCTCCCGCCGGAGCCGGAACATCTAACGTCCGGACGTAACTGGCAATCTGGTCGCCCTGTTTGGCCGTTAGTCCGTGAAACACCGATCGCGCCCGAATGGATAGGTTCGAGTAATTGAAATACTTTAAGTCCCGTCCGTCCTGGGCATGACAACTTCCGCATTTGGCACGGATCGGTCCAAATCCCGGACTATTTAGCCGCGCGTTGTACCACAACTCCTTGCCCGCTTGAATGTCCGCCGGCGACTTGAACGGAGGTTGCCATTTCGATGGATCGTCATGTGTGAAGGTTGTTGCTGGGATCAAGTATTCGCCGTTGGACGCTACTACGTTGAAATCCAGTACCCGGAATCCGCTTCGAATGCCGTCGGTTTTATTGAATCGAAAGCTGAGGGTATTCGCGCCCTGCCGGATGTCGTCAACGCGCAGGTTCAGCGTCATTTTCAGCGTGGAAAAGCCGCCGCCAATCCCTCCAAAAGTTTCGCCTAGGCCTTGAATGCTGCCCGTGCTGCTATTGATGGGAATCCAGTCCCCGCCATTGAGTTGAAAGCTTGCTTCGGTTTCGTATTTGAGCCCGTGAATCTGCAGCCAAAGCTTCAATCGCCGGTTCAAGTTGGGTCCGTCCGGGATGTTAAACCGGGTGGTTACCACGGTTCCGTCCGGCCCTAGGACTTCCAGGGGCAGAACGACGGAGTGCGGCGCCGCGGACTGCTGGACTAAAGGGCGGACTGAGTTTAGAGCATGCTCTGTCGCGATTCCTAGGTGAGTCACTTCCTGGCCCGATATGATCCCGCACGATAAGACCCAGGCAACGGCCAGAACGCCGCGCGTTCCTAGCCATCCTTGGGGCTTGGAGCGCACAGGGCAAATGTGGTTTGTCCCCGCCGCAATCCAGCCAGAGTGACTCATGCAGGGCACCTCCTCTGCTATTTTAGGGTAGCGCAACGCAAGCATGCGACGCAGCGCAGGCAGGTTGTTTGAGCTGGCTGGGGAACAGGCCTTTTGATTGTTTGCTGCCGGGGCACGAAGATCGCGTCGGCCATCCGAAACGGCCCACGCTACTGACCGCGAAGTTATGCAGGCCATACAAGTCATAGCCGCTGCGGTGGAGATAGTCGCAAACGTCAAAATAATAGGACTGACCTTGGTAGTGATGCATAATCTGGAGTTCCGTGTAGACCAGGTCAATTGCCCGGCGACGCAACATATCGGCAGCACCGCGGAGAACTAGTGTTTCGGCTCCCTGGACGTCGATCTTGAGCAGGTTCAACGATCAATGTCGTGTTCATGACAAAACTGGTCGACGGTAATCACTGGAACGACAAGTTCCGCGCGCAGAGCAAGCAGATCGTGTGAAACCAAGGACGCGTCCGTCCGAGCATCGACTCGCAGCAACGAACTCGTCGCCGCCGCCTGGTTGGCGTAAAACGTCCGCTCGCCCAGTGTATCTCCGACCGCCGCGGCAACTACGGTTACAGCGGACTGTCCTCGAAACGCGTTCTCGACAACATTGCGGCTTTCTGGAAAGGGTTCGAAGGCGTATATCTGGGCAGCAGGAAACAGTCCCCGGTAGGTAGCCGTCCATTCCCCGTGGTAAGCGCCCACGTCGAAAACGGTCTTAACCTCTTTGCCGGCCAAGATCCGCTTTTGCATAATCACCGCGTCGTGTTTATCGGCGTATCGTACGTCGACGCCGAACGTGCGAAACAGACGTTTTAGTGTGGCTTTCATGTCATCGGTACTCTGCGAGCAAACACGTACTTGCGGATCGAAAGCCTTAGGACGGACGAGCCGAGCTGTCGCAACAGCGATTATAGCCTACGAGGATTATCCAAGGGTGCGTACGTTTAGAGTCGACACTGAGGGCCAAGAAGCAGCCGTTTTTGCGCTCGCCCCGCAACTAATGATTTCGCACATGTAGGTTTGCGTAGCAGAACGGCCGGGCCGGGTGGCATTCCGACGCAAACCCTCGGCGAACCGTACGTCGGCCACCCACAGTCCAACGATGGTTCCGAAGCAAGAGCGTTTTAGAGTTGCTGGATATCGGAAGTCGCGCGCACTGAACCATCGGAACCCAGATACAGGATGCGGTACCAGATAGGCCCGATATTACGATCCCAGGGCGGCGTGCAGTTTCCAGCGCCGCAATTGTAAGTCGGTCCAACGTCGATCCAATAAGGACCATAGCTGTACCGAATTGCGATGTCGGCGGCGTTGGTTACGTCCGCAAGCCGGGCAGCAATCGTCGGTTGATTCAACTCGCTCGCGAAGGTCACCGGGAACACCAGGAACACCGCTTGGCTTCCCGCCAGCGTTACGGCAGTACTGGTTGTGCCGGCGGTCAAAATAGAAATTGGGCCTGGGCCATAAGCGCTAGCGGTTTGCTCGATGATCGGTTGGCCCGATTCGAGGTAGGGTGAGAGGTTGAACGTGATCGTTTGCGGCGGTGCATCCGCCGCCAGCCAGCAGAACACAATATTGCCATAGCTTCCCGCACGCCCCGCGCACTCCGGCCCGCTGATCGAGTAGTCGGGCGAGTTCAGCGCCGGTTGCATAATATATTTCGCCCAACGGTTCCACATCAAGTCCGCGGAATTGATCGCCTGGAATATCGGAACCGCCGAACTGTTTTCAAAATGCTGGTTCATGTGAAGCGTGCCAGGGACGCTGACGCCACCGCCGCCGCTGGCCGGAAATTGCCGCATGTATGTGACCGCTTGAGCAGTGTTGGTGAAGCCGATCTGATCCGAGTAACCGTTGTTGTATGGAATGGCCTGATACGTGCGCTCCGAAGCGCAGCGGACTATCATGCACTCCATTACAGTATCGAAAGAGTTTTCAGGATTGCGGTCGAAGAGATCAATCGATCCGGTGGCTCCCTTGATATAGGTTTCATCGCGGACGATTTGAGCGGTTCCTCCGGTAGCCGAGAGCGAAGGAACTTGCCGGTAGAAATATTGTGTCAGAGAGTTCGTCACGTTCAGGTTCTCGGCCACGAGTTGGAAAGTGCCGGTTCCCCAGTTCGTCGCGCCTGTGACGCCGGTAAGAGTAAATGTCTGCCCGCGTTCACGGCGGAAAGTGGTCGATCCGCTGGCGAGCGTCAGTTGCTGACCACACAAGATGCCCGGAGAACCACCGAATGCGTAGCTGCAACTATTGCTTCCGGCCACTATATTTGACAGGGGCCATGTTGTGCCATCGGCCATGCGGATTGTGCCGCCAGTGCCCGTGCCGCTGAAATCGGGCTTCTCCAGCAAAACATGACAAGTGCTGCCGGACGGCCCAGTGCTAGGACAATCGCTCACGAAGAAGTTGCCGTTGGTCGTGTCCTGCGGGCTGCCGGTATCGATCGCACCCGAGATTGTGAGCCGCGTCAAACCTGGAAAGACTTTCTTAATTTTACTGTCTGACGCGAAGGTAATCAGGTTGCCGGAGGTGCTGGTCACGTTAACCGGATAACCTTGGGAACCGTAGCCGGAATCCCCAACTGCTAGTGATGTTCCGTATGTCTCGCCGACGATCGGTAAAGACGGTGAAATACACCCGTAATTCGCCCTAACGTGCCCCCCCAACTCAAAAGGTCCAAGCAATTCATTCGCCGAGAGCCTTTTGGCGATAAAGGAAATGGCCCCAACCGGTACGTACATGTCGCTGAAATCACTTACATGCGTTACTGCACCGATACCCTGTTGACTGCGCGGACCCCACGCGGTTAATGACGCGCAGTTTGTCCCGCCTGCGTTCGGCCAATCCATAGTAAAGCTCGCGCCGGCAGCCAGGAATTGACTGCGAAATATTGCGTATGAGTTGTACGCGGCATAGCCAGTATTGGAGTTGAACCAGCCGGCAGCTATCGGCTCCAGCACAAATCCGCTGTCTGCCGCGCCTCCAGTTCCGTATGTTCCCGCGGTCGCTGTGGACGGGAAACTGAAGCTGGTAGATCCAAGGCTAGTGTAATGGTAAGTGCTCCCAGGTGCACTATTCATCCCCGTCACAGATGATCCGTGGATGATAAAATTTCCGCTGGCGTTGACATAGTAGGGATTCGTCGTCGTCGCGGTGCAGGTCGTTCCGTTGCAGGTGATATGATCCAGCCACGAAGTGCTGGATGTGCCGTAACTAATCGGTCCCCACAGAGGCGCGCCAATACTGCTGTTAATCTCATCCACCATTTCGATGTACGGGACGATACCGAGGGCGCCCCAGAGACTCATCGAATATTGAAAAGCGGGTGGATTCCACGCACTCGCTGGCCCTGTGCTTCCATCCCACAACGATTGATTGCCGCTAGCTGCATTCTGTCCGGTGAGAGCGATCTTGAGCGATGTCCCGGATACTAATCCGGCCATGGTGCTGACGTAGCTCGCCTCACTCGATTTCCACGTGGATTCCGTTTCTGTTCCGGCAAGGGTGGAAACAAAGGAATCCACCTCCAGGGTGTTGAGCGCGCTGTTGCTCCAATCAGTTGCCGCGCCGGGTGAGTAGGGCTGATCTCCTGGAATTAGGTTGTTGGTGGTGTTCAGCAGATCCAAGGACTTGAAGACTTCATGCGGAATGAAGGAAGTGCTTGGGTTGTAAGCCGTCAGAATTGAACCATTCGAGGCAAACTGCGGCATGATGTTTTGCGTCCACACAAAGGCCCAATCCTGGCGAGTGGGTCCCCAACTGGCGACAAGGTTCGATGATGCTGCCGTCATACACGGCGCGTTGAGCGTGGCCACGCCATTGTTGCCGGCCCCCACCACCACGTACTTGCCGGGAATCGCGTTGGTACCTCCGGTCACGTTGATAACCCATCCGACCATGCTGGCAGTGATGGGATGCCCCGCATCGGACACCTGAGCGTTAGTGTAAGTGCCGAGGTTGGAAAGATCCGTGGTTGAGACGGTGGGTGCCATCGCATAGATTTTCGCAACGGACGGCGATCCGGTTGGTGCAACCGCGACGGCCGTGACCACACCCGTTGAGACGTTGACTGAAGCAACCGAAGGAGTGTCAGAGTAGAAGACCGGACTCGCCACCGGGGACTTAGTGCCATCCGCGTTTAGAATCGACATTCCAAGCGTGCAACTCCCTGCTCCGGCTGATGCCGCAAGCCCGCAGTCTCCCCCCGCCGTTGCCCCGGGAACCAGAAAGATGTCGTGCGCGCTCGTGATCGTCTGAGAGGCAGCAGCGCCATTCTGAAAGTTGACTCCCGGCGCCGGCGCGCACCATTCGTTGGATGCGCCGACCGTCGCCGTCGGATAGACAGTGTTCGAAGTATTATCCACCAGCACCACACACGGAATGTGGTAGCCATTCGGAACTGTTGTGGTGTCGTAGATATAGCTGAAGGTGCCTCCAGTCGTGGTTTGATTGCCCGCTGGTTGAAGTGTTCCATCTAAATAGAAGTAATAGCTGATGGAGTCTGTGGTTGCTCCGGCGCCGTTCAGCGTGGCGGTAACCGTCGTCGACACGCCTCGCCCGGACCAACTCGAACTAACAGGCGTTCCCGTGGTGATTGTCATCGCGAGAGCGTTCGGATTCGGCCATGCATTCGACGTGCTGAAAGATTGCGTGCAGGTCGCCAGTTGATTATTCAGGATGTCGTAAACGTTGGCTGTGAGCACGTGCGGGCCGTTCAGATCCCAGTAGGAGTTGTAAACGAACGGAAATGTCAGACCTGAGCTGCGCGGAGCGGTCCCAAGAACGGAGAATGGACCAGTACCGGGATTATATGCCGCGTAGCCGTCAACATAATACTGAACGTGATCGGGATTTGCGATTCCTGCCAGTGAGACGGTGAAATTGGTTCCATCGAAACCGCTCAACACTTGGCCGGAAGTGGGTGAAGTGATCGCGCAAGTCTGCGCCGAGCACCCCAATGCGAGTAATACCACAAGCGCGCATAATTTCCAGATATTCATTACTGTTCCTTTCTTAAGCGCGTTAATCACGCTGAAAGATGCCGGCTGCGACAGCTGGCGCGGGTAATGGCTTGTCTGGGTACGTTGCGGCGGTGTGTCCTGGCCGATTGCCGTCGAGAGCCGGTCTCACACCGCAAAGGAAAGACGGAAGCCTCTACGAGGCTGTCCTGGCGCTATTTCTTCGACCTGGGAGGTCGCCCCCTAGAGCCGATGGGCTCTCGGTACGCATAGCGGTCAAGGGAGCGACGAGCTGTTCTGTCATTGCTAACAAATCGTAGCACCCCGATGATCGCTTCCTTTCGGCGGCAATTATCTCAAATATGCTATCGGCAGCTGGTGTTTCGAGTACTTCAAAGACCTCAAGCCTGGGCCTGAGTGGAAATTGATCGAAGGTCCCTTACGTCCACTGGTGCCGATTAAAATTGGCCGCTGTAATCGATTCAGTAAGATTGCGCCTCAGCCTGAGGAATAACGGATGCGGCTAGCCAAGCGTCGCGAAGGTGTTTCCACGACTCGGTGCAAGGCACACGCCACCCCTATGGAAGCCGCCAGAGCAAAGAACGGCAGCACCCACTTTAGTGACGAAGGGTTGTGACTGTACCGGATCGCAAGGCCAAATACCAGATTCCCCACGAAGACGTGCATCAAGTAAAGAGAATAGCTGATGTCCCCGAAAAAGTTGAGTACTCCAACGTTCGCATCCACGAACAGAATGGCGGAGAAGGCAGCCATCCCCACGAGTGCATCCGGTATTCCATTAGTCCATGCCGCTATTGCGGCGGCAGCCAGCCCGGCGCAGAGGGTATCGCGCAACGCGGTCTTAAGGCAAATGTGGCGGAAGGCAAGGATGCCGATGGCAAACAATGGAAGGTAGTGCGGAAGAAGAGCGGGATTGTGCCCCAACAGACCAGTCAGCGCTCCGAACACAACAACGATCAGAGCCGGGGCTATTCTCGATCTGGACGCTAGAAGGGGATAGCAGAGGCCAACGAAGATGTAGTATTGAAACTCGATAGCCAGAGACCAATAGGACATCTGCAACCAGGGCATGCCAAGAAACGCATTGACGTATCCCAAGTGCGCAAAGACTTCAGGCCAGGGAACCCGGAAAAGAGTGTGTCCCGGCAGCAAACTAGACACCCATAGTCCGGCCACAACGAGGAAAACGGAGACGATGTAAGGAGGATCGAGGCGGGTTACACGCTTCAAAAGAAAACGAAAAAACGATCGAATACAATACCGGGCGCGGAAAAGGGAGAAAGGAATGATGAATCCTGAAATGACAAAAAACACCTGTACGCCCAGCCAGCCGTACTTTCCCGAAGGCTGGTAAGCACCGAATTGTTGGGTAAACTGGGCGTTCGTGAAATGAAACCAGCAAACTGACAAGGCCGCTATCCCGCGCATCGCGTCCAAAGTATGGAAATGACCCTGTTCGGATGTGCGCCCAGGAACGATTACCGCGGGCGAGGCTCCAGTCTGATTCTCCGTATCGATCGGCGCGCTGTTGATGGGTGCCTTCTGGACCGTTGTTACCGACACGATAGGTTTGCCTTCCGAGAGCGCGTTCACGCGAGCAACCCGCAAAATACAACTCTAACCCGCGAACCCAGCGGCGTCCACACCCAAACGGCACCCATTGGTACTGGGAGTAATGTCCGGAGGGGCAGTCATGCCTTACGGGCCCGTATTTCCCCCGGTGGACCTGGGTCTCAGCCGTATTCAGCCCGGACGCTCCCATCCAACGACAAGACTGTCGCGCCAAAACCTGCTAGGGAACGGATAAGGATTTCAGTAACACACCAGCTCAGGTACGTGATGACGAAACGCGCGGTCTTTCTGAGTGCGAATCAGGGCCCGGGGAAGCCGCGCTCGCGCAAATACGCATCGCGTTTCAACAAATGGCCCAAACGCACGTTATCTCGAGGTTGTGGCATGTCTGGGTCGTTTGGGAAGTCAGAATTTGAAAGAATCCGTTCCCGCCGATGCACGCCTGGTCCGGCAAACATAGCAAGGATACTGCGATGGCCGGAATCGAGCTGCAGGTATTCGCCAACCAGGATTGCCTGCGGTGTAGCCCCAGCCGATTCATGCTGAGCCCTTCGACATCGGCGAATGACGTGGTCCAGATTCTCGATTCGGATCGGCCACGGGCATCGAAGATGGCGCGTACTTGTCAAGAAAGTTGGTTGATGAGTTGCTGATGCCGGGGGCTTCGGGGAGATGTGGTGCGGCGCGAAGGGCTAGCTCTGGTGTAAGGTGATCCGTCGAAAGTTGCTGTTCCACGGGGATGAGTAAGCCGGTCCCGCCATACTATCCGGCTCGCCTGATTTGGTTGTACGTCCGGGAAGATTCCGTACCCAGTGATCACCCCGAGATTTCGTATGATCGCAAGCGGTTTGGTAGCAGCGCGGGGCAAGGCAACTCCCATCACTTCCGGACCATCAGTAATGGAAGTGCACCTGGAGCCAACAACCGCCGCGACTGACTTCCCATTTCTGTTTTGGTGCGGGTTGGCACTGCTCGTGGTCTTGTTGGATTTCCTGCTCCAGCCCACCCTAACCTTCGGATTTGCAGCCGAGGACTTTCTCCTGCTGGTCTCTGACGCAATCGCCGGACGAATTGCACGGCCTTGCGCAACTTAGTCCTCAGGACGATGGAGCGCCAAATCGGAATTCAGCGCGTCTGGCCTTATCGGCTCCTGGTTGCTCTCAGTTTCTTGGCTATCCTGCACTTCCTCTATTCGATCCTAAGGCGAATCGGCGCCAATAGGACCGGATCGTTAGCTGCTGTCTTCGTTCTCGCTATTCTTTTTGAGAAACGAGGAGGTTGCTCTTTGGTTTGCGGCCTGGCAGGTTGGTCGCTGCTGGCACTGCGCTCCTTTCTTGGATTTTCGTCGGTCGTATTATCCGCTCATGTTAGTGGCTCTCGACTATTTACCTGGAACCGGCCATTTCCTTGTTTTCAAAAGGAGATTTGGATAGCGCACACTCCCTTCGCGGGCGTCTTGTTGCCCTATATTGCATACTTCTTCTCGCAGTCTCGCGCCGACACTCTGGCTGGCAGGAAGACGGGCGGTTACGATAGGTTTCACGGTCTAATGGACATGTTTGCGGCCCCAGTCAGGTCACTCATCAATATCGCGTTGCCTTTTCGACATCTTTGGGAATCAACGTATGCGGGAAATGTCCCGGCTGGCGCGAGCGAATGGACGGACGCGCCTTCGTAAAAGACTTTCTATGTGCAGGTCAAAGATCGAATCACCTCCCTGTGGTGGTTTCGTTTTGGAGGTGAACGCGAGCCACTTCTCCGGTTCTACAAATTGCATCCTCGCGCTTCGTAGACACGTCTCACTCACGAAAAGCGCTTCTGGCCTCGTCGAACTCCAGCAAACATGCGCTTTACCCTCACAAGCGCCCCGGACGCAGCCCCGTCCACCGGCGACCTAAACGCCGCCTGTATAGGGGATAAGGATAGGGCTTTTCCATAGAAGCGCCAGCTCAGGTACGCGATGACAACAATTCAGCAGTCATGCTCACGGCCATCAATACGACGGTTTCGATTTTGCCGGGGGCAGGTCCGAAAAATACCCTGACAGCCCGGTCAAGTCTGGGCTGAACCTTTAAGGGTACGACGGAAACGTCGATGCCCGTAAGTCGTTCACAGAACCCAGGTTCCCGACACGATGGATCCGCTGCGCCAGCGCTGGAGCAGTAACCCCTTGAGGGTTGCCGATGCGGTCAGACTCCACCCAGCGGCTGAGATTTACTCTAACCCGTCAACCCAGCCGAGTCCGCCGAACGGCATCTTTTGGTAACTAACTAAGCGGCAATGGTCCACCTTACGGAATGGACCATTACCGTTTTGAGAACACGCTGCCGGATTCGCCGGCCAGGCTAACAGCTTCGAGCGAACATCTTAATACCCGGAGGTACAAGTGTTTTCCGTCGCACAGGTGGCGGTTGCGTTGAGGCTCCAGTTTCCTGCAGGGAATATGGTGGCCGCCCAATTCGTCATCTGGCTTACCAGAGTGGGGCTCACGCCGATGTATCGCATCCTCGGGAGTAGGTACCAGAGCTCACCGCCGAAGCTTGTCTGGAAGAAGTCGGTGGTCATGTTGGCAGGATTTTCGGTGGGGCTAGACCACCCCCCCGCGAAATACTGTTGCGGCGTGTATGTGGAGGCTTGGGCATACCAGGCCTGCAGATAGGCCTGTGTTAGTGTCGTTCTGGTCGAGGGCGACATGCCGGTCCAAATGATATCCCAGGCAGCATCCACCAAAGGTTCCGGTGCGGTCCATTGGGGATCCCATCCACCTTCGGGTACGTTCGGACCGATGCCGTCTAAGGTTTCCTCCTGGAGCGCTTTGACAAACCACGCCATCTCCAGGTAAGCCGCCGGCATATCATTGGCTGCACTCGATAAGTCTTTTATCCTTCCGAGAACGTAACCGTAATCGATGGGCCGATTGTCTGTCTCGGAGCCTTGCCCATCGTTGAGGATAAGCTGAACGTGGTACCAGATAAACGATAGATAAACTTCGGAAACCGCGCTGCCGTTGCCGAGGCCGGGCCCGGCAGGCATATGCAAGATAAACGGCGAGGTATTGAACGCATCGGATCCGTACCATCCGCGTATGTTGGCTTTCGATCCGAAGGGAACCTGGGGCATTCCTTCGAGCCCAAATTCCTGGTTGAGTTCCCACGTCTTCACCATTTTCCACAAAGCCGCGGCGTATATGGATTGGCGTGTGGTTGTGGTATAGGTGGCAGGTATGAGGGGCGGCAGGAAAGTTGTGTCCATCGCTTCTTCCCATGCGGCCAACGTATTGAGCGAGTTCTTGTAAGCCGTCGTCGAGTTCGGCTGAAGCATGGTTCGGAGCTGTGCGTAGAGCAGGTTCGCCTGGCTGGCAGTGAAATTGCTATAAGCGTCCATCGGGTGGATCTGCGGCAGCCAGGCATTCCAATCGGGAAGCTGAATCGAGATCGGCAATTCGCGCGGATTGAGGTAGGCAGATGCCGCCCAACCAGCCGTGCTGCCACCAGGCGTCAGATAGGGTTGCATTTCACTGTTGTTGTCAAGCACAGCATCCAGTCCCGCACCGGCGCTCCAATCTGATACCGGCTCTGAATCCAGCCCCGGCCCTGGCTGGTATGGCGGGTTCCAGGGGCGGCCCGGGTTTGGTAGATTCAGAGACCGTATGTAACTGGCTATTTGATTGCCCTGCGCGGAGGTCAGGCCATGAAATTCCGAACGCACCACAATCGAGTTATTTGAGTAGTTGAAATATTTCAGGTCACGGCCGTCTTCGGAGTGACAATCAGCGCAATGAGCCTTGATGGCTCCTATCCCCGGCGCCGTCAGAGCCGCCGTATGCCACAAGGTTTGACCAGCGGCGATATCGGAGGCGACGCTGGATGGCGGTTGCCAATTATCCGGATCATCCTGGACAAACAGCGATGACGGGACCAGATTGGTCCCCGCGGTCTGCACATTAAAGCCCAGGACTCGGAACCCGCTCGTCACACCATCGGTTCCATTAAAGCGGAACGAGATCGTATTTGTTCCGGCCGTGACTGTACCTGCTGGTAAATTCATGGTGAGCTGCAACGTGTGGAATGCACCGCCAATCCCGCCGTAAGCCGCCGCATTTCCGAGCAACGTAACGTTCGCCGTGCTGATTGGCAACCAAGCGGAGTTGTTCAATTCCACACTCGCTTCCGTGTCATATTTGACGCCGTGGATTTCCAGCCAAAGCTGCAATTGCCCGCTCAAGTTGCTCCCCTGTGGGATGCTGAACGAAAGTGCGGGGGTTGTGTATCCGTTGGGACCCATGACCTCGATCGGCAACGTGATCGTCGCGCTCGCCGGAGCAGGGGAAGCGGTCAGCGTGACACTGGCCGTGCCGAGAACCGCATTTGTCGAAGCGTTCTTCGCGCTGATAGTAAGGGTGGTTTGCGTGGCGACGGTGCTCGGTGCAGTATAAACACCGGCTGACGTGATGCTGCCAGTCGCCGAACTAAGCGACCAAGTCACGGTGGTACCCGACGGCAGGTTCGCAACGGAAAACTGCGTTGTTCCGTTGGGCGCTATGGTCGCCGTCGCCGGACTGACGCTGGTAGGCGTCGCAGGGGGGGACACAGGGGGTGCCACCGGGGGTGCCACAGGGGACGCCGTCAGACTGATCGTAGCGCTTGCTGTCCGACTTGTTTGCACGACACTGATTGCGGTGATCTTCAAAGTCTGAGCGGTGCTGATGGTCGCCGGCGCCGTGTACACTCCGTTCACTACCTTCCCCACCGCTGGTGCCAGCGTCCAGGCCACGTTGGTGTTGCCGGTACCCACCACCGCAGCAGTAAAGGTAGCGGATTGGCCGGCGCCAAGCGACACCGAGCCGGGTGTGATGGTCACTGTCAACGGGCGCAACGTCACCGTGGCGCTGGCAGTTTTGGTAGGATCGGCCGCGCTCGTGGCGGTCACTGTGACCGTCTGCTGGCTGGTGAGAGTCGCCGGTGCCGCATAGATTCCGCTGGTGACGGTACCTACCTGAGGATTTACGGACCAAACGACGGAAGTATTTGAGGAGCCGCTCACCGTAGGCGTGAAAGTGGCGGTCTGGCCCTGGTTGAGCGACGCGGTCGTCGGCGTTATGGTCAGGCTAACGGCTTGCGCCGGCGTAGGAGTGGCGACCGGCTTTAATACCAGCGAAACCGTTGCGTATTTTGTTGGATCTGCCTGGCTGGTGGCCTTCAATACGACGGTTTCTTGTGCAGTAATATTAGCCGGAGCCGTATAGAATCCATTGCTCACGCTTCCTACATTTGGTGTCACAGACCAAGTGACTCCTGAGTTTGTGGTTCCCGATATGGAAGCGCTGAATTGAGCAGATTGCCCTGCTGACAGCGTGGTCGTACCTGCGTGAATCGCAACGCTCACATTCAAAATGGGTTGCACGAGCAAGACCGTAGCAGTGGCGGTGGCGCCCGGGTTGGCGAAACTGGTTGCCGAGATTGTTACTTGCGTCTCGCTAGTATACGAAGCTGGCGCGGTATAGAAGCCATTCACAATCGTCCCAAGGTTTGGACTGAGCGACCACTGCACCTGTTGATTCGATGTTCCCTGGACCAAAGCCACAAACTGAATTGAATTGCCAGCTTGCAAGGAAGTAGAAGTGGGACTGACGGAAATTGAAATGGCGGTTGGCGGCGAGCTTAGGGTCGGACTGCCCGAGGGTTGGGAAGGCGACGGGGGCGCTTCGGTAGTTGGGCTGGTGGGATTTCCGGTCACGGGTGTAGGGGACGATATAGTTGGAGGAGACATTACGGGGGACGATATACCTGGAGGAGACGATACGGGGGACGATATTGAACCAGATCCTGGAACCGTCACAGGAGTACTGATAGTACTTGTAGTGGCTGCTGCAAGATAGACTATTGCAACGGATGAAGCGCCGCCCACCGGCTGGCCATAAATGAATGCGATTCCACCAATAGTGGGAGCGGTGTAGAGCCCAGTACTAGTGATAGTTCCCATGCCGCTTGGCTGGACCGACCACGTCACATTCTGGCCATATCCGGGCATCGTAAACTGCTGCCGCTGGTACGGACCCATAGTAACTCCGCTTGGCTGGATCCCGCTGCTCATGGCTGCGGTCAATGGAAACACGGCAAAAAATGTTGACAGTAAAAGTATTAAATGTCTTCTTCGCATGGTTTTCTTTAAGACAAATCCAAGATAGTACTATCGCTGGTACATGGCCATCACCGGTTCCCCCTAGTTAGTACTCAGGTTTACACGTAGCCTGGAATTCGATCTCTCTGCGTTCCCTTCATCCCAACATGGGGGAGCAGTACTATTCACCAGGGAAGGTGAGCAAACTCCGCAAATGTCCTAAACACCTGGTAGGACGTATAGTACGAAAGTAATGGGTCAAGGGAGATCTTGACAAACTTTCGGCGGTCCGTCAACCTAATAATTCATTAATCGAGATCTGCGATGCTTCCGGCCCAAGAACAGCAGCGAACTGCGGTCGAGACGGTCTGCGAGCATACCCCTGGTTTGCGCTGCGGGTCCGCTCCAATCACGAGCGAATAACTCGGCGCGCATCTACACGATCGCGGCTACGAGGAGTTCGCGCCTTCTTACAAGGTTGAGAGGCGCTGGTCGGACCGCACCAAGCAGATTGATCAGTTCCTTTTTCCCGGCTACATTTTCTGCCGGTTCGATCCGCAACGACCGCCTTCCCATCCTGACGGCGCCCGGGGTGGTGGACATGGTCGGCTTTGGTAAAATACCCGAGCACGTTCCCGATGCCGAGATTGAGCGGGTGCGCCGGATGGTTGAGTCGGGGCTGCTGGTCACTCCGTATCCCTACCTGCAGGTGGGCCAAGCCGTACTCATCGAACGTGGGCCGCTTTCTGGGGTCGAAGGGATTCTGGTGGAAGTAAAAGGGAAGAGTGCGCCTGGTTGTCTCCGTCAACCTGCTCCAGCGTTCGGTGTCCGCCGAAGTGGACCGGAATTCGATCCGTCCAATTCAAACCTTGTCCGCCGATCTTCGCCGCACGCCGCAGAGGTTAAGTCCGATTAGCGTTGAATCCAGGTAATGTTGAATCCTGGTAAAGTGAATAATATGTGTGAAACGCGGAAACAGGTGACGGGTCTTGGGTTGCTCCAGGCCGCGTTGTTTACTTTGGCGCTGAGTGTAGCGATGAGCTGTCCGGTCTTGGCTCAGCAGGCCCAGCCCGGCTCAGGCTCAGCCCGGGCAGGGAGAGGCCAGCCGCAGGCCGGGCGCTCCTCCCGCGCACAAAACGCCAAGCAACCCCTCCAGCAACTTCCGCCCGATACCAGTTCGCCCCAATTATGTATTTGGGACCGAACGATCAGATTCTGATTCGGGCGCCCGAGGCGGAGGAAATCGATAACCGGCCGTTTCGGATCGATGGCGACGGAAACATCAATTTGCCGTCTGGTCGGCCATATCCACGCCGCTGGAATGACTCTGCAGGAAATGGAAGCGGACTTGGTGAAACGCTTGCGCGAATACATCCGCGAGCCGCAGGTTTTCGTCACCGTGGTCCAGTTCCGCAGCGAGCCGGTGTTCTTCGTGGGCCTGTTTGTGCAGGCCCGGTGTCTATCCGCTGCA
Source organism: Bryobacterales bacterium (assembly GCA_963713415.1). GTDB lineage: Bacteria > Acidobacteriota > Terriglobia > Bryobacterales > Bryobacteraceae > Palsa-89. The sequence goes on from CAVQLV010000010.1 coordinate 127,301, forward strand.
GGGCAACCGCACGCTAATGGAAATGTTGGCTTCGGTGGGAGGCTTGCAGCCGAATGCCGACCGGCATATCAAGATCACGCGGCACGAAGAATATGGCCCCATCCCACTCCCCGACGCCATCGTCGATCCGGAGAAAAAAATCAGCACGGTCGAAATCAGCATGGGGAGTCTGCAGCCAGAATATGAATCCGGCGGAAAACATCCTTGCTGCAACCTTACGACCAGATCTCACGGTGGGCCGCGCCGAACCGGTGTACGTCAACGGAGAGGTTGGCAAGGTGGGCGGCATTGAGCTGGGCGAGCGAGACTCCATTTCGATCGCGCAAGTCCTCACGCAAGCCGGCGGATTCAGCCAAGGACGCCAAGAAGGGCAAGGTGCGCATCCTGCGGCCCGTCCTGGGAACCAATCGCGCGCTATGTGATCAAGGTGGATGTAGCCGAATTGTTCGACGGTAAGGGCCTCGATGTTCCCCTGCTTCCGGGCGACATCGTTTACGTCCCGCGCAGCTACTCGCGCCAGTTCTGGCAGACTTTCCAAGCCGTGGCGCTTCCGATACTTCCCTACATCATCTTTCTGGTCAGCTCAGTAATAGTGCGAGTCGACCTTTGAATGGTACACTGACTAATTGTTCATGCCCAACCCTCTACGCAGAAGGCTGAGGCGTCGCTGGCTGCCGCAAGTTTTGGCGGTGTTCCTTGTGGTTGCGCAGATCCAAGCAGCGGAACAGGCTGCCGCACCGCCACAGACGCCAGCTGCCGCGCCTCAAGCCGGTACCCCTCCCGCAGCCTCGAATCCAGCGCCCGCCGCAGCCCCGGCGCGCCAACTGCCCGTCGAGCAGAGCCTGAAGATCCTGGTGCTGGCCGGCAACGGCGAGCAGAACGATCTGGAGCGCAGGGTGATGGCTCCGCTGGTGGTCCAGGTGATGGATCAGAACGAGCGGCCCGTGGAGGGCGCCGAAGTAGTATTCCGCTTTCCCATCACCGGACCCAGCGCTGCCTTCACGGGCGGAAAAAGTTCCGTTACCGTGCGGACCAATGGAGGCGGTCAGGCTGCCGCCGTGAACTGGATGGCCAATGGGGAAGTTGGAACCTTTCAGGTCCACGTAAATGCCAGTTACGGCAACCAGGTGGGTGAGACCACCGTCTCGATGACCAACGTGACGCGGGTTGTCGCGGAGGCGCAAGAAGAGCACGGCCGAAAAGTTTGTGGTCCCACCGATGGTTCAAGATCGCCGTGATCGGAGGGGTCGCAGCGTGGCGTTGGCCATCGGGTGTATACTTCGGCACTCGGGGTGGCGGCAAGGCTCGGGTTCCACGGTCACCATCACCCCAGGATCTCCCGGCGTCGGAGCGCCCCAGTAGTTTCATGCGTGCCGCATTACTCGTTCGTTATTGGACTCATCTCCGCCAGTTGCCTGCCGGCCCAACAGCCTTCGGTAGGCGGTCCGGTGGAGGCGCTTACCTTCGATGCGCCCACACGGAGCGTGCGCCCCGTGATCGGCTTCCCCGGAGCCGCCTCTTTCGGTCCCGCGCTCCTGGATAGTCTGGATTTCGCTTCGGTTGCTCCTCTCCAGAATTACGGCATCGTTTTTGAGGGCGGAAAATGCCTCTTCGTTTCTGGCCTGGGTTCCAAGACAATTTCCACCGTCGCAATCGCGGGCGTAACGGCGAGATCCGGAAGGAATCGTCTGGTCCGGGAACGGATCGCTCGCGATCCTCTATTCCCGCGCTGGAAGCTGGTTCCAAACCATAGCTGGTTTTCCCAACGCTCCGGTGGCCGGAGCGTCGGTGGACGTCTCATCGCTCGGCGGCGCTTTCACCGCCGTTGCGGTGGATGCGCCAGGCAAGCAGATCGTGGTGGCAGTCAGCGGGGACAATGGCGCGGTGTACCAGGCCGCCGGCGGCCAGTTCACGCCCCTGGCTTCCATGGCGAATCCAGTGTCGTTGTCTTTCTCGAGCGATGGGCAAACCCTCTACGCGCTGGATGCCGCCGCGCTGACAGATAACGGCCGTGAGCCATCGGCGGCCACGGGTTTCAAACTCTGGCGCTGCCGGGAATGACGAACCCGATCGCCATTCAGTCCTTCGAAGATTCACAAAATCGGCAATTGCTCTACATAGCTGGCGGCAGCGATCGGATGTTGCGAATTCTCGACGTTGCCAGCCAGCAGATCGTGACGATGTGCCGCTCAATTTCCAGCCCACTGGCCTGGATCCGTTTGGGAGCGGCAGTTTCGTGCTCGCGTCCCGTTCTCAGTCGGCGAATCCGCTGTGGCTGTTTGCCAGCACGCCGCAGCCGGGCGCGTATTTCGTTCCAGCCATCCAATTGCGCGCGCCGGATCATCAGAAGCGCTGCCATCGCCGGGAGGGCGCGCTAGTGCACTCTCGTTGGCGCGTGCTCTTCGCTGGATTGATTCTGGCGGTGCTCGGCGCCGGCAGTGCCGCGGCACAATCGGTTGACTTCAACTTGTTCGTGACGATAAACGGGAATACATTTAAAGAAGATAACGGCTCACAGATCGGCCTAAACACTCAAGTAGGCTCGCAAGCCAGCGCTAGCGTCACGGCTACCTACATCGGAACTACCCAAGCCACGATCTCAGCGCAACCCCAGAGCTGGGTTGTCGGCTCAATGCAATTCACTGTAACAGTTCCGAAATCGTGAGACGTTCCCGCTAGTCCTCACTCCTACTCAATCGCTGACCTTTACGGTTACTTTTGCTCCGACCAATGCCAATGGCGCCGGCGCGCAGGTGGAAGATCCCCTATACCGAGATGGCTACCACCGGGCCAGATTCTGGGCAACATCGTTCTTTCGTTTCACTGGCACGTCACCTGCTTTCACGCTCAGTTACGCGTTACAACCGAACAATAATATCGTCTCAGATTCAGTCCGGCGGTACTATCCCGTTCCCTGCCACGCAAATCAACACCGCCGCGATGGGTGAACCCTGCTGATCGTCGATACGGGAAGCGGACAGGGCGTGATCACCGGCGTCTCTCTTGCCCCGAGTACGGTGTTTAGCCTGTCTGGAACTCCTCTATTCCCATACACCCTTACCCCCCCCTCGACACATAAGCTTGCCGATTGGAATCTCCTACACTCCCGCCGCGGTGGAGAATGATACGGGGCAAATCACGATCACCTTTCAGGGCGGCGCGACCGCGACTGTAAATCTCACCGGCAGCGGTGCAACTTCGACCTTTACGTACACCTATCTCAACGGGGCGGGAGGAACGCCCACTCCGGTGAAACCTGGCGACACCATCACTCTGCCTTCCGTGACTGTTCCAACTTCGGGAACAACCATCGCCAGCAGCAATGTGATCGTTACAGGTCACAAATGCCGGTAACGCCAGTGGCGTCATCAATTCAATCAATGCCGTGCCCAGCCCGCCTTTTGGCATCAGCAACCCTCCAGTGACGCCCCCCACGCTCGCGCCCGGCGGTACCGAGAACTTCTCCGTGACGTTTACTCCCACTCAGGTGGGAACGCAGAAGGGGACATTGGTGGTAGGCAACGATACGTTCACTCTCGCAGGCATCGGGCTTGGTCCACAGCTAAGCTTCTCTTACGTATCGAATGGAACGACGATTCCGGTGGCAACCGGAGGCGCCGTAGTCTTTCCGTCCATCGCCATCAGCAAATCCGAACAGGTCAACTTCACCATCACCAATTCGGGAACGTCCAACGCGACGATTTCCCTGGTGAGCACCAGCGCCCCATTTTCGGTGCCTGCGTTTACGCCCACCACTCTAGTCGCGGGCCAGTCGACCACATTTCCAATTACGTTTACCCCAACAACCGTTGGTTCGGTAACTCAGAGCTTATTGGTCAATAGCACGCAAGTGCCTTTGCTCGGGGCGGGCAGCGAGCCACCCGCTCTGCCTTCCTATAGCATCTCCGGTCCCAGCGGTGAAGTCTCGGCCGCCTCGCAGGCAGGGGTTAGTCTGACGCTGGCTAATTCCTACCCGGTAGATCTGAACGGAGTCCTGACGCTCAGCACGTCGGGCAACTTTGGCAGCGACCCGTCCGTTCAATTTTCCGTGGGCAGCTCCACCGGCAACCGAACGGTGGATTTCACGATCCCGGCCAATAGCACTTCCGCCGACTTCGCCGGCCAAGGATCGCAGATCCTCCTTCAAACGGGAACGGTGGCTGAGACGGTTACGCTTGCGCCCAGTTTTACCACGACAGGCGGCGTGCCTATAACGCCCGCTTCGCCCGCTACGCTCCAATTTACCGTTCCAACGGCGGCGCCGGTCTTAACGAGCGGGGCGGCGAATGCGCAGGGAACCAACAGCTTCAATTTGGTGCTGGTGGGCTATACCACAACTCGCAGCCTGGCTTCGTTGAACGTGACGTTTAATCCTGCCAGCGGATTCAATCTGGCGACGTCTCAGTTCACGATCGACGTGAGCCAAGTTTCCGCGACGTGGTTCCAGAGTTCGCCGTCGGTAGCATACGGCGGGCAGTTCTCCATTACAATGCCATTCACCGTCACGCAGGCAAACCTCAAAGCCGGCCAAACGGCGTTACAGAGTATCGCCTCGGTTACCGCTACTGTCAGCAACGGCATCGGAACATCGAATTCGGTGCAGGCTGCCGTGCAGTAGAATTCAACGGTTCCTGCCGATCGAACCCAGCGCGAGCATTTTTCGAATCTTTGAAACCCACGCCGGGCGTGAAATCGGTTCCCATGGCGAAGGCCGTTCCAGCGTAGAACGGGCCTGAATGCCGCTTGGTTTCTTTCACCATCACGCAGGCAAACCTCAAAGCCGGCCAAACGGCGTTACAGAGTATCGCCTCGGTTACCACTACTGTCAGCAACGGCATCGGAACATCGAATTCGGTGCAGGCTGCCGTGCAGTAGAATTCAACGGTTCCTGCCGATCGAACCCAGCGCGAGCATTTTTCGAATCTTTGAAACCCACGCCGGGCGTGAAATCGGTTCCCATGGCGAAGGCCGTTCCAGCGTAGAACGGGCCTGAATGCCGCTTGGTTTCTGAAGGCCAAAACGCACGCTGCCGGCTTCGGCCTGCGCTGGGGAATTGCGTATTAGCACAACCCGCATGTCCGGATTCGCCGCCGCGAGTGTCTTGATGGTGCGGGCAGCGCCGGGGAGTTCTGGATTAATTACCAGGGTGGTAATCGGTGGCTTCAATTTTTTCGCCATGGCCAGCGCTCGCCGGCAATGCAAGGCTGGGACAGCGTGGCAGCCTGCCTCCAGGAACACTTCGCCCAGCCACATCAGGAATCCTAAATCGTGATCGATGATGAGGGCCAGGGCGGAACAGGAGCCGTCTGTCACAGCTGGGAGGTTGACAATTTCAGGCTCTGGCGCCTCGCGCTGCACGCACGCCGGCGGTACGGAATTCATGCTGTACGGACTCCATGGCGACGCCGATACCTTCAATGCGAACGACGCGTCCCCTGATTACCAGCTTCAAAGCGCATACGCCGTCCAACATGTAAGGCCAGCTTACCATCAGTTCAATCGAACCAAACAAGGGCTGTTGCTCGGCCACTTCAAAAAGCACGCCGGTGCTGCTGATGTTGCACGTTTGGCCCAATCCCCAGCACTCGTTTCTGTCCAGCAGCCTATATTCCAGCGCCAGCGCGAGCGGAAAACGCTGGCGCGAGCGCCGCTCTAAGGCAAACTTGTTCCAAGGACGCGCCGCAGTGGGTGCCGCCAACATATGCCTCCTGAATCCCACCAAGAAAATGGAAACATCTTTATACCATCGGCGCAAGCGTCGGGTCAATGAAAACCCCGCACATGAGAGCCGAATAATCGCTCGCGTTACCTTTGTGTCACGTCGAACTCGCGTCACTTCGAATCGCTTGCGGCATCCCACCCTCAGGGTTGACTTTACACGTGGCGAACCCGTTGGTATAAGCTACGTGAGGAGGTGTTCTGTGCAGCCCACTCGCAGAGGTTTCCTCAAAGCCGGTACTGGCGCTATTGTCGCGTCGGTGCTCGGGTTCGACGTCAAGACCGCCTACGCTCAGGCCCAGGAACTCAAGATCGCCCGGACTACCGAGACGCGCTCCACGTGCCCGTATTGCTCGGTGAGCTGCGGCATCATCATTCACACGCTGGGCGATCAGGCCAAGAACGTCACGCCTCAGGTGGTGCATGTGGAAGGCGATCCCGACCATCCTATCAATCGCGGCACGCTGTGCCCCAAAGGCTCCTCGCTGATGCAGGACATCTTGAATGAACGGCGCCTGCTGAAACCGCAAGTGCGCCGGCCCGGCTCCGATCATTGGGAAGACATCGGCTGGGACCAGGCCTACGACGAGATCGCGCGCCACATCAAGAAGACGCGCGACGAGACGTTCATCACCACCGATGCCGAGGGGCGGCCCGTCAATCGGCTGGAAACCATCGCCTGGAATGGCGGGTGCACCGACACCAACGAGTTCAATTTTCTCGCGGTCAAGACCATGCGAAGCCTGGGCCTGACCTATATAGAAAATCAGGCCAGGGTTTGACACGGCCCCACGGTCTCCAGTTTGGGGCCAACGTTCGGAAGAGGGGCCATGACGAATGGCTGGATCGACATCAAGAACACCGACATGATGTTGATCGTGGGCGGCAATCCGGCTGAAAACCATCCCTGCGGGTTTAAGTGGCCGGTGGAAGCCAAGCGGCAGCGCAATGCGAAGATAATCGTGGTGGATCCGCGCTACACGCGAACCGCCGCGGTGTCCGATCTGTTCCTGCAGATTCGCGCCGGAAGCGATATCGCGTTCCTCGGCGGCGTGATCAATTACGCCTTGGCGAACCAGCGGGTCGCCAAGGAGTACCTGGTCAACTATACGAACGCTGCTTTTATAGTCAAGGATGGCTTCAAGCTGCCCGACGATGGGCTTTATTCCGGCTACGATCCCGCGGCCTTCACCTACAACAAGGCCACTTGGAATTACGAAGAGGGCGGAAATTTAACGGGCAAGGCGGCCGCAGCCGATCCGCCGCCAGCGAAGGTGCCGGCCAATGCGTCCACGCCGGGCCAGGCTCCTCCTGCCACGCTTCCCCCGGACACCGCGTACGACACGTCGCTCGAAAATCCGCGCTGCGTTTATCAGCTCCTGAAGAAGCAGTATTCGCGCTATACGCCGGAAATGGTGGAACGAATCACCGGCATTCCGAAGGATCAATTCCTCAAGGCCGCCGATCTGTTTACGTCCATCCGCAAAGATGGCGACACCAAGAAGGTAGCGACCGTCATTTATGCCGTCGGCTGGACGCAGCACACCTTCGGATCGCAGATTATTCGCACCGCCGCGATGCTGCAACTGCTGATGGGCAACGTGGGACGGGCCGGCGGCGGCGTGAACGCGTTGCGCGGCCACTCCAATATTCAGGGCGCCACCGACATCGCCGGCATCTTCGACAACCTCCCGGGTTATATCAAAGTTCCGCATCCGGAAGATAAGGATTTCGAGGGCTGGATGAAGCGCATCACAACCACGCCGTCCAAGCCCAAGGATTGGGAATCCTGGAACTATTGGTCGAACACGCCTAAATTCGCCGTTTCGTTCCTCAAGACTATGTACGGCGATGCGGCCACCAAGGAAAACAATTGGGCCTACGATTACCTGCCCAAAGTGGATCGCGAATATTCCTGGACGCACATCTGGGACGACATGTATCGCGGCAAGCTGAAGGGCTTGATTGCGTTCGGCATGAACGGCGTGGCGATCGGCCCAAATTCTCAGAAGAACATCGACGCCCTGAAGAAGGCGGAATGGCTGGTGGTCTGTGAAATCTATCCCGATGAAACCAGCGGCTTCTGGCAATCGCCCGGCATCACGGCCGATGATCTGAAGAACATCAAGACGGAGGTCTATCGCCTGCCTGGCGCTGGATTCGCCGAAAAAGATGGAACGTTCGTCAATTCGGCGCGCTGGCTGCAATGGAAGTGGGCGGCCGTTCCGCCTCCGGGCGACGCCAAGCTCGATCAGGAGATTCTCGCGCGTATTTTCCTGAAGGTGCGGGATCTGTATAAGCAGGAGGGCGGCAAATTCCCGGATCCGATTGTCAACCTGACGTGGAACTACGTCGATCCCAAGAATCCATCGCTCGCTGACATCGCCAAGGAGCTGAATGGCCGAGCGCTGGCCGATGTAACCGATCCGGCCACCAAGCAAGTGGCCGTGAAGGCGGGACAACAATTACCGGGCTTTGCGTTTTTGCGTGACGACGGCTCTACCAACTCCGGCAACTGGCTCTTTTGCGGCTCCTGGACTGAAGCGGGCGCGCTGATTCAACGCCGCGGCACCGACGATCCATCTGGCCTGGGCATTTATCCCAACTGGGCCTGGTCCTGGCCGATGAATCGGCGCGTGCTGTACAACCGGGCGTCGTGCGATCTCACCGGCAAGCCGTGGGATTCCGATCGCAAGCAGGTCTGGTGGAACGCAGCGACGAAACGCTGGGTGGGCAATGACGTGCCCGACTTCAAAGCCGATTCGGATCCCAAGGATCACATGGGCCCGTTCATTATGAATCCGGAAGGGGTGGGCCGGATATTCGTGCCGCTCGCCGGGATGGCCGACGGCCCGTTCCCGGAGCACTACGAGCCGTTCGAAAGCCCGGTTGCGAATCTGCTGCACCCCCAGCAATCCAACAACCCGGTGGTGAAGAAATACACCACCAACATGGACAAATACGGAACCGCCGGAGAGGGGTACAACATCATCTGCACCACCTATCGGCTTACCGAGCACTATCATTACTGGACCAAGAATAATCCGATGAACGTCGAGTTGGTTCCGCAAATGTTTGTCGAAATTCCCGTGGAATTGGCCAGCGACCTGGGCATCCAGGGCGGGGAAATGGTGAAGGTGACCAGCGCCCGCGCGACGTATTTAGCAAAAGCGATGGTCACGCGCCGCATCAAACCCATGATGATCGACGGGAAGACGATCTATCAGATCGGCATTCCGATTCACCAAGGCTTCCGCGGTATTCAGGAAGACGCCGGACGCGTGCCGCGCACCCTTGCGAACCTGCTGTCGCCCACAGTGACCGATCCCAACGCCTATACGCCCGAGTTCAAGGGTTTTTTGGTGAAGTTGGAGAAGGCTTAAGTCATGGCAAACGGACCACTCCAAATCAAAGCCATCTCGGGACATGCTGGACCCGTTCCCGGAAAAAACACTTCGCGCGATTACGATGTCTGCAAACTGATCGACGTTACCACTTGCATTGGCTGCAAAGCTTGCGAAGTGGCGTGCCTGGAATGGAACGGCTACCCGTTTCGCGAAACCGTTTTCGATAATACTTACCAGACCATGCCGGACACGGCGTGGAATTACTACAATCTGATCCGCTTTAACGAATTCACCGACGAAAACGGCAACTTCAGTTGGTTGATGCGCAAAGATCAGTGCATGCACTGCGCCGATCCGGGCTGCCTGCGCGCCTGCCCGGCCGATGGCGCCATCGTGCAATATACCAACGGCATCGTCGATTTCCAGCAGGAAAATTGCATCGGCTGCGAGTATTGCGTGACCGGCTGCCCGTTCAATATTCCGAAATTGAATCCGACTACAAAGAAGATGCACAAGTGCACGCTCTGTTCGGATCGCGTGGGCGCGGGACTGGAGCCGGCTTGCATCAAGGCGTGTCCCACCGGATGCCTGCACTTCGGTACCAAAGACGACATGAAGGATCTGGCCGAGACGCGCGTGGCGCAGCTTCACGAGCACTCGTCGTACAAGGACGCCGGAGTGTACGATCCGCCAGGCGTGAGCGGCACGCACGTCATCTACGTGCTGCACGACATCAATCATCCGGAACGCTATGGCGGGCTGCCGAAGGATCCGCACGTGCCGTGGATGGTCCGCATCTGGAAAGGGCCGCTCAAGTGGCTGGGCGATTTCGCGATGGTGGCCGGGCTGGTCGGCGTGGCGGCGCATTACTTGCGATTCGGACCCAAGGAAGTGCAGCCGGAGCCGACCGAGAAGGGCGGTGAAAAGTGAACGCCGCTGCCGTCTCTCATGCTCCACACGCGGGCGAACTGCAACGTTACACGTTCGCCGAGCGCGTCATGCACTGGTTCACGGGTTTTACCTATCTGTATTGCCTCGCGACCGGTCTTGCGTTCTTTTCGCCGCATCTCTATTGGCTCGCGTATATGCTCGGTGGAGCGCCGACGTCGCGCTTCTGGCATCCCAACATCGGCATCGGCTTTCTGATCGGAACGCTGTGGATGAACGGGATGTGGCGCCGCGATATGCAGATTACAGAGGTGGACAAGCGCTGGATGAATCACATGGAAGCGTACGTCACCAACGATGAAGCGGATACGCCGCTGTCCGAACGCTTCAACGGTGGTCAAAAACTTTTCTATTGGCTGATGGTCTACGGGGCCATCCTGCTGGTATTGTCTGGAATCTTTCTTTGGTTTCCAGAATATATTCCGCGCCAGGCGGCCCGGGTGCGTGGCGTGATGATCCTGCTGCATGAGATCGCCGCGCTCGCCACCATCGGCGGGTTCATCATCCACGTCTACATGGGCGTGTTCATGGTGCCGTACAGCATGACCGCGATTACTACCGGGTATGTCACGCGCGCCTGGGCCAGGACGCATCATCGCCTGTGGTACCTTCGAGTGACCGGCCAGCCGGCGCCGAAGGAATGACGACACACGACGCCCGCATCGCACGGGCAGATCAATTAGCTGACAAACATCCCAGCGCGGCGCCACTGTTGAATTTCTACGCAGAACTGGCGCGCTTCCAGAAGCCTGTCTTTTTCGAACTCAAAGCTAAAAGTGAAACAGACCTGCGCGCGCTGACGTGCTATTTCCCCGCGCTAATTCAATTGGTTTCGCGTAAAGGTACGGACTTGCTGGCCACTTTCGCCGCGGAAAACCTGAGGAACCCGGACGATCAAGTTGACTTATTGTCGGCGGCTTGGGAGGGCACGGAGGCATTGGATCCAGCCGCTCGGTTTTACTCGCGAGTTCTCTTGCAGCCTTACGCTGAATATCTGGCTTCGCGTGGCGATGTGAAGACGATAGCGGCCGATCCCACTTGCCCGTTTTGCAACGCGCGCCCGGTCGCCGGAGTCCTCCGCGGGGAAGGCGACGGCGGGAAGCGCTGGCTGCTGTGTTCGCTTTGTTCCACCGAGTGGCAATACCGCCGCGTGCTCTGTCCTGGTTGCGGGGAAGAGAACAAGGACAAGCTGCCGATCTACACTGCCGCGGAATTCCCAGCCGCGCGCGTAGATGCTTGCGACACTTGCCACACTTACATCAAATCCATTGACCTGACCAAGGATGGCCATGCGATTCCGATGGTCGACGAAATTGCCACCATTCCGCTGAATATCTGGGCCGAAGAACACGATTACGTGAAGTTGGAAACCAATCTCTTGGGCATGTAGTCGCATAAGCCACGGATAAACACAGATGAACGCTGATAAGACAGCTAGCAATCGAATCTGCGTTTGTTTGCGTTCATCGGTGGCCCATACAATGCGCCGAATTCGATATGATTGCCCGATATGAGCTTCCGATTACTGGCATTTGTATTGGCGGCAGCCGCATTGCACGCCCAGTCCGTCAAACCGGCCTCCTCCTGTAACCGCGCCTGCCTGGAAGGTTTCATAAACCAATATCTCGACGCGATGGTGGCGCGCAATCCTTACAGTCTGCCGCTCGCGCCCAAGGTGAAGTTCACCGAAAACGAACAGGTAATTCCGCTCGGCGAAGGCATCTGGGGGACCGCCAGCGGACTCGGCACGTACAAGCTCTATGTGGCCGATCCGCAGGCCGGCGAAGCCGGGTTTCTCGGAACCTTGCGTGAGAACGGCACGCCCGTTGCCTTCGCGTTGCGCCTCAAGATCGAACATCGCCTCATTCGCGAAGTGGAAACGATTGTGGTTCGCGATCCCGGGGCCGCGAAGGCCATCGAAGCCATCGGCCAGCCCGATCCGCTGTTCTTGACAGCGCTGCCCGCGTCCGAGCGCCGCTCCCGTGATGAATTAATTGCCATCGCGAACAAATATTCTGACGGAGTGGAACGGAGCGATGGCGGCCAGGTGCCCTTCGATGCCGACTGTAATCGCATTCAGAACGGCGTCCAGACCACCAACAATCCGGATCTGAAGCTGGATCCGAAGGACACCTGGACGTTTGCATCGCTCGGCTGCAAGGATCAGCTCAACACCAAATTCTTCAGCTTCGTGCACAAGATTTATCCGCGCCGCTTCATGGTGATCGATGAAGAGCGCGGCCTGGTGCTCGGCTGGCTGCTCTTTCATATTCCCGGTACTGTGACCTCGGTGAATATACCCGGTCACGGTTCCGTCTCCATTCCGCTGCCATATCAAGCGCCCACCACTCTGGATGTCGCCGAGCTTTATAAGATCAAGAGCGGCAAGATTCTCAAGGTGGAAGCGCTACAGACGAATGTGCCCTACGGCACGCCGAGTCCCTTTCTGAGCGAGAAGTAACGGGAGGCGAAAATGCGAAAACCATTCTTCATCGTTAGCGTTGTGGTCTCGTTTCTGGGTGCAGTCGCCGCCCGCGCGGCCGAGCCACCCTGCAGCCGGGCCTGCCTGGAGGGCTTCGTGAATCAATATCTCGACGCGATGGTGGCGCACGATCCCTCCCATCTGCCTGTTACGCCCGCGCTCAAATTCACCGAAGACGACGTTGTGCTCAAGCTCGGCGACGGCCTGTGGGGCACCGCCAGCGGGCGCGGAACTTACAAAGAATATTTCGACGATCCCGAAGAAGGCCAGGTGGCGTTCTTCGGCACGATGAAGGAAAACGGCCATGGCATCGCTCTGGCGCTGCGGCTGAAGATCGAAAACCATCGCATCAGCGAAGCCGAAAGCGTGGTGGTTCGCAGCCCGCGCACCTTCGACCTGATGGAGAAGGCCGGCGCGCCGGATCCGGTGCTGCTCGAAACAGTTCCCGAAGCGGAGCGTTTGTCCCGCACCCAGCTCACTGCCATCGCCAATCAGTATTTCGAAGCCATCGAGCAAGGCAACGGCAAGGTGGATCCGTTCGACGCCGATTGCAACCGCTTCGAGAACGGCATGAAGACCAGCGGCGCTTTGGGATGCTCGGCGCAGCTGGACACGCAAGTCTTCAACTACATCAGCCGGATATTTCCGCGCCGATTCCTGGTGGTGGATCCGGACCGGCAGGTGGTCTTCGGTTTCTTCATGTTCAATCATCGCGGCGACATGCTCTGGGTGAACACGCCGGGCGAAGGCAAACACGATATGATGGGCGCCGCGAAGCGTCCGTTCAGCGTGGATGTCGGCGAGGCTTTTCGCATCAAAGATGGCAAGATTCGCAAGGTGGAAGCGCTTATGACCGCGCTACCTTACGGCGCGAAGTCACCATTCGTGCCGCAGGAATAGCTGTAAGTATCCGAATGTCGCGGGATTGAAATCCAGCTTTGTTAAACTCTTGTCTATGGGCGCGCTGTAGCGCCTCATTCGCAAAGGAGCGATTAGATGTCAATGCAAGAAGAAGCCGGCCTCATTCTAAAGTTGTACGAATTGCGCCGCGAAGAAACGATGCGCGAAGCTCGCAATTGGTATTTTGGCGAGTTTAATGCGGAATCCATGGCCGATTTTACCAGCGCGATGATGGGCCAGCATAGCGGCCATTTGCGCATGGTAGTCAGCTATTGGGACATGGCGGCCGCTTTGGTGAACCGGGGGGCGATTAGCCTGGACCTGTTCAACGATGCCAACGGCGAACATATCGGCGTGTTTTCGAAGCTGGAGCCGATCCTGGGAGAAATCCGGGCCGCTTTCGCGCCCCAATTCGCCATGAACCTGGAAAAGCTGGTCGATGCCACGCCCAACGGCCGGCAGCGATCCGCGATCAGCCGCGATCGGATGAAAGCCATGCGGGCTCAGATGGCCGGTCAGAGCGCGCAAGCCGCCAGTAAGTAGCGGCGTAGACAACCGGAGCCGTGGCCGGGATCTCCAGCTACGGCTCCATCGGCGATGGCTCGCTATCCAGCCGCACATACTCCATCAGCATCTGTGAATTCTGCAATGCCGCGATAAAATCGTCTTCCCGGCCGTCCGCCACTTCGTAATCCCAGGTCTCCGAGCCCACGCTGAGAAAGTTGTCGTCCTCATCGAGCGAATCCTCGGAATGCACCGCCGAGGGTTCTGTCCGTTCCACGACCTGTTTATCCAGAACCACTCCGTCGGGAAGGTCGACGGCGACGTAATCTGCCGGCTTCTCCGACGGCTGACCGCTCGCGCCCGTCCGCTCCACAAATCCGCACGCAACTGCCTGGCCACAACGCGATGAAACGTTTCGTTACGTCCCCTGCAATCCGCGCATCCAACGGGCGTGCACAGCCTTCTGCGGACTTTGTTCCTGTGGCGTATCCATCACATGAACCCCACTTGGTGGGCCGCGATAGGTCGCCGATACTGGCGGCATGGCAACGACTCAGGAACAGCGGCGCGAGTTATGGCGTAGGCTGATCGCGGAACAAGAGCAGAGCGGAGTTTCGGTGCGGGCTTTCTCGCAGCAGCGCCGGATCAGCGAACACAGCTTCTATCAATGGCGCAAGCGCCTCGGAGAGCAGCTTCCGATGAAGTTCGCGTTGGTGCAGACGAGCCGCAACACGCCGGGGGCGGTGGCGGCGGTGGAGGTGATGCTCACCTCCGGCGAACGGTTACGGATCGCGCCGGGTATCGACGCCGCCACGCTGCGGCTGGTGTTGAGCGTATTGCGCGAGCCGCGATGATCCATCTGCCGGCCAGCGTGCGCGTGTACCTGGCAACCTCGCCGTGCGATATGCGGCGGAGCTTCGACGGGCTGCACGCCCTGGTGAACGCGGGGATGCAACTCGACGCCTTCGCCGGGCATCTTTTTGTATTCGCCAACCGCCGTCGTGACCGGGTGAAGATCTTATATTGGGATCGCGACGGCTTCGCGGTGTGGGCCAAGCGTTTGGAGGAAGGAACGTACGCGATGCCGTTCGGCGAGGAACAGGAGCGCCGCCGCGAGATCACGGCGCAGGAGTTGGGAGCGTTGTTGAGCGGCATCGATCTGAGTCAGGCGAAGCGCCGCAAGCGATATCAGCGCAAGAGCGCGGAAGCCCCATAAACATTGGCCTCCGATGCATTTTATGCTTGGTCCTGGAGAGAGTTCGTTTTATAATTTCCATAGTGCCCGTCGATCCCGACAGCCTGCCGCACGATCCCGCGATCCTGAAGCAGATGCTGGTTGAGCTGACCGCGCAACTGGACAAGACGCAGCGGCTGTTAGCGCAGTTGCTCGCCGTCAAGAGCGGCACGCGCAGCGAACAGTTGAGCGCCGATCAGTTGAGACTGTTCGCACAGGAACTCGGCGTTGATGACGCAACGGAAGCGGAGACCGATTCCAAACAGGACGACGATCTTCCGCCTGGTTCTGGCTCGGCCAGCGGCAATGAGAATCAAGCCCGCCCGCGCGGTCGGCGTTCGCTGCCGGCGCATCTAAAGCGCGAGCGTGTCGAGCACGATTTGAGGGACGAGGAGAAACACTGCGTCTCCTGCAACCAGAGTCTGCGTCCCATCGGCGAAGAATCGAGCGAGCGCTACGAATACATCCCCGCGCAGATGCTGGTGATCGAGGATATCTGCAAGAAGTACGCTTGCGCCTGCACGGTGAAGACGGCAACAAAGCCTCCACAACCGATCGAGAAGAGCACGGCGAGCGCGTCTTTATTGGCGCAGGTGATCGTCAGCAAAGTAGCCGATCATGTACCCGTCCATCGGCAGGCGAAGATCCTGCGCCGGTTCGGCCTCGAGATTGCGGACCAGACCATGTGCGGCTGGATGCGGCAGTCGGCGGAACTGCTCGACCTGCTGTATGCGCGGTTGAAGCAGTTCGTGCTGAGTTCGAAAGTGGTGGGCACCGACGACACGCCGGTGAAAGTGTTGGACCGAAGCCTGACGCGAGCGACGCGCAAGGGCCGGTTCTGGCCCTATCTCGGAGACCGGAACCATCGGGCGGCGGTGTTCGATTACACGCCGACCAGGGAACGCGCCGGCCCCGAGCGATTCCTGAAAAGCTATCGCGGATACTTGCAAGCCGATGCGTATGTGGCTTACGACAGCTTCTTCACCAATCCGGCGCGAGGATTGGTAGAGGTCGCCTGTTGGGCGCACACGAGAAGGCATTTTCACCAGGCGCTCGACACCGATTCGGCGCGCATGGGCGCGGTGCTGGCCTATATTGCGCAGCTCTACGCGGTGGAGAAACGGGCACGGCGGTCGGGTGTCGAGGGCGAGCAATTGCGTCTATTGCGCGAGCAGGCTTCTCAGCCGGTGCTCACCGCATTACACGAGTATCTATTAAAGATTCGCGATCAGGTGTTGCCGAAGAGCGAAGCTGGGCAAGCGGTGTCGTATGCACTGAAGAACTGGGCCGCGTTGACGCGTTACTGCGAGGATGGCGATCTATCGATTGATAACAACCACACCGAGCGGTCGTTGCGGGGAATCGCCATCGGACGAAACAACTGGACGTTCGTAGGCAGCGACCGCGGCGGCAAGACCATGGCGGTGCTGCGAAGCTTCGTGGCATCCTGCGAACTGGCCAATGTCGACCCGTTCGCCTGGTTTCAGGATGTGCTCTCCCGGATCGGAACGCACTCGATCCAGCAACTCGACGAATTGCTCCCGCACCGCTGGGGCGCCGCTCGCACCTAAGCCGACCTCTTCATCTTCGCTCGCCCCGCTTGGCCGTCACCGGTGTTCATGTGATGGATACCCTGTGGCTGCTTCGCCTGGGCGTTTTTGGACCGCTGCTGCTCGGAATCGCCGACTCTTCCTTTCTGTTTCTGCCGTTCGGAAACGATCTACTCATCGTGATTCTTACGGCTCGCGATCACACACACCTGGCCCTCTATGTTCTAACCGCGGCCATTGGTTCTACGCTCGGCGTTTCTCTCCTGGACACGGTTTGCCGCAAAGGCGGCGAAGAAGGGCTGAAAAGGATGATGAAGCCGGGGCGCCTCGAATATTTCAAGCGACGCATGACGAACCAGGCGGTAGTTGCGATCGGACTTGCCTGCCTCGCTCCGCCGCCATTTCCTTTTACGCTGGTAATCGCGAGCGCAAGCGCGTTTGAATATCCCCGGCAGCGGCTGCTCGGCCTGGTTTTTGCCATCCGGTCCGTCCGATTTACAATTGTCGGCCTGTTGGCAATCCGATACGGCCGCCAGATCCTCAGGATTGCCAGGGCACCGGAAACCAACTGGATTATGCTGGGATTTATCCTGCTGTGCATGCTGGGGAGCGCCTTTCAGGTAACAAAATGGGTCCGTCGAAGCCGTAGGTCTGCCTAGAGTAGAAGCTGTTCCGGTGCTCGCGGGCTAGACATAAGGATGTCATCTGTACTTATGGCGTAATTCTAGGGACGTAACTGGATGGATCCGGGACCGGCCGTCACCAGGATCGAGGAACCCATTGGTGCGAGATCAACAGGCGGATGCGGAGGCGGCTACACGCTGATCGAACAGCTCAGCCCGCAGTTCTACCGCTTCTTTGCGGCTCAACCGGGCAACCGCGGCGACGCAAGCGATATGCTGCAGGAGGCTTGGCTGCGCGTCCACCGTATGCGGCGTACCTATCGCGCAGGCCAGCATCTGCTGCCATGGATCTACGCCAACACCCGCTGTGTCCGGGTAGACGGTTATCGTAAGCGCCCGCGCATCGCGATGCGGGGGCGCTTTTTCGCCCTTCCACCAACTCACAGCCGATCTGCCGGCCAGCCAGTCCGAGGTGCTGACCATGCTCCATGTGAATGGCAGCCGCGTAGAAGAGGTTGCACGGGCGACTTCGGCCAGCGTAGGATCAGTGAAGCAAAATGCGCATCGAGCGTACCAGCGCCTTTCGGGATGATCCCGGCAGGGCGGGTTTGGGCCATGCCCTCGCTCGCCACGCGGGTGATCTCTAGCCACCCGTCCCACGGTTATTCGCACCCGATGTGCCTAACAATTTCTATCAGATACGTTGTATCACGTGCTTTTGGAAGTTCGCAGGAACGCCTTCTCGGCCGCATGTTCAAGGGAACTTTAAGGATTACCGGTTCCGATGCCCGGTTACGCACGCCCGCCGCGGTTGGTTGGATGTTCTAAGACGTTCGGCCGATGCGTTAGTAACGTCCTGGCACTACCCTTTCCGGTCTATGGAAATAGGGCCGCTCCGCCGATAGCACTAAGATGGCAACGTCCAGCATCCCCGAAACCTTTTTCATGTATCTCTGGCGGTCCCCGAACTTACCGGGGACGGTGTATGTAGCACAGGGTTTTGAGACCACCGAAGCTCTGTACAAAGGGTTAGCCGCGGATGGCTTCATCGTCAAGTTGATCCATATAGCCACCAACGCGGAGTTTGAGTTGAGCGCGGGCAGGCTCTGCCCGTCACAAGGCTTAGTACGAGAGGCCCCTGGTGAGGAAACGAGCCCGGGGCGTGCCCTGGGCCTGGGAGTGATGAACGCTTTCGCTGCGATCCTGCGCCCGCTGCAATTCCGTGGAAAAGAACGCCTGGCGAGCGCCATCGTGCCGAGAACCGGCCATCAAAACGTGTCAATCTTCGGATCTCGTTTTTCGCTCGATCTATCCGACTTCATACAGCGAAATATATATGCGGGTTCCTACGAACGGTTGGAATCGCAGACGGTTCGTCGCATGTTACGGCGGGGCATGACGTTCGTGGACATCGGAGCCAACGTGGGCTACTACACAGCCCTTGCGGCGGAATCGGTAGGTCCTGAAGGTCGCGTACTGGCTTTCGAACCCTCCGAATATGCGTTCCCTCGCTTGAGAAGGTTGGTAGCAAGGAACCGACTGAGGTGCGTTACGGTTTTCCAGTGTGGCTTGGCGGACGAACCGGGACAAATGATCTTATACGGCGGGGCCGAAGAAGACCTGTTTAATAATCACACAGCTACGATGGTTCCGAACGATAATCCGCACCAGCGCTCGGTCGAGATAGATACGCTGGATCGCATTACCGATCGGCTCAACGTCGAGCATATCGACTTCATGAAGATCGATGTTGACGGCTTTGAGCTGCTCGTCCTTCGTGGGGCTTCGCGGTTAATAAGTGAGTCCCATATCGACAACATCCTGGTGGAATGCAACGAGGATTGGTTACAACGCGCGAACACCAGCACTGCTGAGATCACGGAGTATCTCGAATCGAAGGGCTTCGGCAAGTGCGCTCGAATTGCCAGGTCCGACAATTACCTGTTCACGAAACGACGGGCCGGCTGATTTGGGCCAGAACTGTCGTCAGTCTTTGAACTTCGAGCACTTCCGATAGTTTCTATCTTTACCCTGGCGTCCGCCAAACTAACCGGTGACCCTGTATCTGGCGAAAGCTTGTGAAACGCCCCTATGTCGTCAAGGCGATCCTTGCCGTTGTGTTGGACGAGGTGCGGCGACACGGTATCGGTGGGAACGGGAGCGATTCCGCATCGCCTGCTAACGCACGTAGGCCGGGAGGCCCTGCAACTCGGACTGCTCCACTTTCACCCAGCCGCCGTCGAATGCCTGCACGACACTGCCTTCCAGGAACCAGCTCTTGGGTGCATGCCCGCCCCACAGGGCCTGGCGGCGCGAATCGTGCAATTGCCAGCGAATCGGTTCGAAGTCCGGATCGACACTCAGATAATCGGAAGTATAAAGCTCGATGCGGTGTCCATCAGGGTCGCGCAAATATAAGAAATAGGCGTTGGTGATTCCGTGCCGGCCAGGACCGCGCTCAATACGGTCGGTTTCAAACGCGCCCGCCAGGATATCGCATAATTGCGAAATGCGCGAGCCATCGGGGAGCCAATAGGCGAAATGATGCAGGCGGGGTCCAGCGCCGTTGGTGGTGGCGAGATCGTGAGCGTGGCCCTTGCGCTGCATCCACGTGGCCCAGATGCGGCCGTCCTCGTCCTCGGTGGTTTCGGTAAGACGAAAATCCAAATGTTTCTGGTACCACTCCGAAAGTTGCTTCACCTGCGGCGACAGCACATTGATGTGATCGATGCGCTGGATGCCGGGGCCGCGATGCAGATCGAAGCGCTGCAGCAGCCAGGGATGCTTGACCGACTCGTAGTAGAAGGCGATGGGAAATCCGAAAGGATCCTGCATGCGCAGGATGCGCGGACGGTCGAGTTCGGTTTCCCAGCGATGCGGCAATCCTTCGGCTTGCGCGATAGCGGCGATCTCGTCGAGTGCCGTTTCTGAGCCCGCTTTGTAGGCCAGTTGCTTGATGCCTGGCTCGACCCCGAGTTCCAGCTTCAGGCTCCATTCGCGATCCTCGACGCCGCGCAGAAAAAGCGCGCGGCCATCTTCATGGACGACGTTGAAGCCGAGCAGATCGACATAGAAGTGGCGCGATGCAGCCAAATCGGCCACGGATAAAACGACATGGCCGACGCGAATTACACGGGGGAATACTGACATTTTTAACCTTTTCCAAACTTCGGGATCGCGTGCGATCCGAGCGGCACGGCGATGTGCTTGAGCTCGGTGTAGAACTCGAAAGAATGCTCGCCGCCTTCGCGATGCGTACCGCTGAATTTGAGGCCGCCGAATGGCGTCGGCAAATGGCGGACGTTGTGGCTGTTGATCCAGGTCATACCGGCTTCCAGTGCCAGGGCCATGCGGTGCGCGCGGGCGACGTCGCGGGTCCAGACGTAGGAAGCTAGCCCATACTTCACATCGTTGGCTTTGGCCAGCGCGTCGGCTTCGTCTTTAAAGGGGATCGCTGTCAGAACCGGTCCGAAGATTTCTTCCTGCGCGATGCGCATATGATTTTCGCCGGTGAACAGGGCGGGGGAGACATAGTTGCCTTCGGAGCCCACGCGCTCGCCGCCGAGTAGCAGATTCGCGCCTTCCTTTTTGCCGATGTCGATGTAGCCGAGCACGCGGTCGCGATGTTCTGGATGGATCAGCGGACCCACTTCGGTATCGGGATCAAGCGGGCTGCCGACTTTGACGCGCGCGGCCCGGGCAGCAAGGCGTTGCGTGAACTCATCGAAGATGGATTCCTCAATCAGCGCCCGCGAATTGGCGGTGCAGCGCTCGCCGTTGAAACTGTAGATCTGGAAGACGGTGGCGTCGAGGGCACGGTCGAGATCGGCATCGGCGAAAATCACGGTCGGCGATTTGCCGCCAAGCTCCAGCGACAGGCGCTTCAGTTGATCGGCCGCGGCTTTCATCACGATGGAGCCGGTGGTGGTTTCGCCAGTCAGCGTGATGAGCGGGACCAGCGGATGAGTGACCAGCGGCGCGCCCGCTTCTTCGCCGAAGCCTTGCACCACATTGAACACGCCGGGCGGCAGGTCGGCCTCTTCGAAAATTTGTGCGAGCTTCCAGGCTGTAAGCGGCGACCACTCGGCCGGCTTCAAGATAACAGTGTTGCCGGTGGCGAGCGCTGGAGCGATGCGCCAGGTGGACAGCATCATTGGCGCGTTCCACGGTGTGATGATGCCGCAGGGGCCCACCGGCACGCGCAGGCTGTAATTGAGCCATTCGCCATCCACCGGATAGGTGCGGCCGTCCATGGCCTTCTCCGCGTATTCGGCGTAAAAACTGAAGTTTTCCGCGGTGCGTGCGATTTGCGCTCGAACGATCCTAAGGGCCTGGCAGGCGTCCAGGCATTCGATGGTGGCCAGTTCGTCGCCGTGTTTTTCGATCAGGCTAGCGATCTTGAGCAGATATTTTTTTCTATCCTTAGCCTTTCCGTGGCCCCACTTTGGAAACGCCGCGTGGGCCGCTTGAGCCGCGCGATCGATGTCTTCGGCGTGCCCACGCCAGGCGCGAGCCAGCATGCGATTGGTGGAAGGATCCAGCGTTTCGAATGTTTCCCCGCGTGCGCCTTCGGTCCACTTGCCGTTGATGAAGTGCTCCACTGTGGTGCGGGCGAGCTTGGTGCGAATCTGATCGATAAATTCCGGGCTGATGCCCGCCGCTGGGGGTGCCGTGGTCATTACTGTATTCGCTGCGCTCCTGTAGTGTGGATGACTCTACTATACATCGAACCATGACTTTTTCTGGACGCAAGAGGGGGTGTTTTGTGTGCGAGGTGGCGCTTTGTTTTTGGAAAACGGGCGAACTTCGGGCGAAGCGCATGGCTGCGTACGGAGTGCATGCACTTCGAGTATAGGGGTGCGTGTCAAGGCTGACGGCCTGACGGGAGTTGCAAGTTCATGGTTCCGTTAGGCAGCGATGCGTGTGACCGATGCCGGCCGTTGACCCAGGATTCCTTAACGGTCGCGACTCAGTAAAGCCTGTTGCTCGGTGATGCGCTTGGAGTGGTCTTTTGCGAAGCGCCGGATGCCGGCGAAAATCGATTCCTTGTCCAGATGCGCTTCGGCGATTACCTCGGGTTCCAGGCCGCCGGTGAGCCACTGATTGTCCCAATCGGAGGTCAGCGAATACGCATCGGTCAAAGGGCCGACGTCGCGCAAGGGCCACATGCGGCGCGTGCCGGTGGAGACCACCATCAGATCGTAGCGGGCTTCGGGCGGCAGAACAGAGTTGCGATACGCCTCGGGCTGGTGGTCGAACAGTTCTTCGCTGATGGCGGCGATCACTTTTAGGTTGATTCCGGCCGCTTCTAGGCGAGGCAGAATGCTCACCAGATTTACGGTAGAACTGGAGCCCTGGGTAACAATGTAGCCGTGCTTGGGCTGGCCGGGGGCGAAGTCGCGAATTACATAAAAGCCTTTCGCCGCGGCTTTGAGATCGGTATCGGCGAACTTGGCGCGGTCGGCCACGGGAAAGTCGGGGCGGGCCACTTCGATGGAAATGATGCCGACCTTGGGATCGCGCGCGGCAATTTCGGCGGCGGCAAAATATCCGGCCGCGACGTCGTTATAATCCCAGAAATTCAAGTGAATGGTGTGGCCGCGAGGGAAGAGTTTCCACACCTGGGTAGCGAAGATGCCGAAGTGCGTGCGGCCATCGGCGGCGGTCTCCGGCCCCGAATGTCCGGCGAGAATATGCAGCACTCCCATGCGGAATTTGCTGTCCTGGCTCTGCTGGCTCCAGACGCGCGCGGGAGTGTACATCAGCGGGGTGAATGCGCCATACGTGCCACTCAGCGCCCAAACGCCCGCGAACTTTTCCGGATCAACGCTGGCGCTCTGGCTTACCAGGCCGATAGCGGTGGACACGTTGCCGGCTTCCTGAATCGCCGCTTTGATGCGGGTGCCGAGCGGATTCGTCTCCGGATCATAGTGGCCCCACAGGCTGCCGTGTTCCACGTTGATGGATTCCGACAGATCCGCGGCCAGCGTGATGAAGCGGCTATCGGTGACGTAGTTCATCCACTTGACGATTTCCGAAATGCCACGGCGTGTGCCGGCTACTTCACCGGGCTTGCGGAAGAGCGCGATGCTCACGTCTTTCTGAAAGCCGGAGATGCGATTCTTGACGGTGACTTTCTGCGGTTCGACAGGCAGATTGGCAACGCGCAGGCGATCGTCGAGGAAAGGATCGTGCTTCAAGCCGAAGTGCAGCTTGGCGTCATCCTTCACCGTGTCGCCGATGGCGACCAGCCGGTCGGCCAGCCAATCGCCCAAGCCATTGCGTTCCAGCACGGACATCGCGATATCGATATTGGCTTTGAACTGGATCAGACGCTCGCGCTGATCGGTGACGGCTCCGTCTCGAATGCCGACAAACTCCACGCCATAGTGCTCTTCAAATGTTTTGGCGAGCGCAAGGAAATATTCCGAGTTCATCTTCATCGCGTAGGGATGGCTCGGATAACCGATGATCTGCTCATGGTGGCCGGAAATCTTCCCCTGGCGCGCGTAGGGCCAGTAGCCCTTCACGGTTTTGCCGATGACCACCATCGGGCGCCGGTCCGCCGGGTCCCAGTCGTCCATGGTTTTCAGCGCCGCCACCACCTGGTCATAATCATTGCCGTCGTCGAGCGTGAAGACGTTCCAACCGTAGGAAGTCCATTGATCCACCAGGCGATAGTGTTCGTATTTGGAGGCAATCACGCCGCCCAGCAGCGAATCATCGATGCCCGCGTTGTTGTCGGAAAACATCACGCGCAGGCGCTTGCCAACCTGCATAGCGAGCGCTTGGGTTTTCAATTCCTGAGCGTGACCCTCGGTCATCGCGAACTCACCTTCGAAGGCGATCACCTTGGGACCGCTCATGGATGCGCCCACCATGTCCCAAAAAGCGGCTTTGCCCGCGGCAGTGGCGATTCCGATGCCGGAGGGTCCGCCGTTGACGTCGTTGGTGAGGTCCGTACTTTCGGCGTGTCCGGCCAGCGCGCGGATGCCGCGGCCCTTGGCTTCGGCGAAGAGCGGATGATCGGCCAAACCATTTTCTTCGAGCAGCGTTCGAAGAGCGCCGGCGCCCCGGCGAAAGCCGAGCGCGTCGATACCCAGCATGGCGACGTGCGGATCCACATAGTAACGCTGGTCACCCGTGGCTTTGAATTTGCGCGCCAGCGCTTCGCCCATGATCATCCACAGCGCGTAGCAAGTGGGGATGCAATGGCCGCCCGCCAGCATGAACTTGTCGCCGTAGGGATGCTTGGGACGCCGATAGTCATAGCGCAGGCCGCCGAAATCTGGACCCGCAAGGTGTATCGCGACATTGTACGGCGTGTAGGCCAAAGGTCCACCGAAATGCCCGGTCTGCGCATAATTGCCGAGCAGAACCAGGGTCATGCAGGTCATGAAGCCGGCGTCTTCCAATCGCTCGCGATCGTAGGCCAGGCTCAGCGGTTCAACAGGTGAGAGAAGAGTATGTGCACTTATGGCCAAGTTGATTGCCTCCGGGTACGCTTCTGGGCGTGAAGTTCTAATATGGCAGATTCCGCGCCGGGAAGGAAACTGCAATAAAACCCGTACTTTTAGGCTGCATCCGGGGTGAAGAACGGACTGCGGCTTATTCGTCGCGCAGCGCCGTGAGGGGATCGATCCGCGCGGAGCGGCGCGCAGGCAGGTAACAGGCGAGCATCGCCAGAGAGGCGAGCAACAACGGTGCGCCGATCAGAAGCTTCGGATCGCGGGTGCCCTTGTCAAAAAGCTGACTGAGCTGGAATGTGATCGCCGAGAGAACGCGCGAGACTAGAACCGCACCGGCGAATCCCAGTGCCGATCCGAGTGCGACCATGACCGCTCCTTCTTTCATCACCAGCCGCAATACTTGGGAGCTGCGCGCGCCCAGAGCCATGCGGATGCCGATCTCTTTGCGGCGCCGCGCTACCGCGTACGCGGTGACACCGGCCAAGCCGATGGACGCGAGAATTAATCCAAACACACCGATGCCGCCGTACATCGCCGAAGCGAACCGGACGATGGTGTTGAACTGATCCAGACGATCGTTCATGCCGCCGACATTGAAGACGCTGAGATGAGGATCCAGGGACACGATTGCATTGCTGACATCGGCGACAGTGTTCCCTCCAGCTCCGCGCACGATCACCGTGGCGCCCTGCCACGCCGGGTCCGCTCCCAGCGATTGCGCCGTGAGAGGAACGAAAACGGTGGGAACCGGCTTCGCCATCATGAATGCGGATTTGATATCGCGCGTGACGCCGATCACGGTGTAGGTATGCAGATCATCGCGGAGCGTCCGGCCGAGAGGACCGTCCTGGCCGAAAAGATCGAGCGCCGCCGTTTCATTCAGCAGGACAGGAATGGCGCCGGAAGCGAGCTTCTGGTCTGATTCGTTCAGGTCCCGGCCCCGTAACAGCGGCACGCCCAACGTGGCGAAATAGTTAGCGCCGATGCGCTGGCGGGTTGCGTCGCGCAGGATCTCGCCGCGCGGGCCGGGAGCGGAGAAATGAATATTGGGCAAGATTGCGGCCAATTCGCCGAACGGCGCCGCATCCGCCATGGTGACGGCGCGAACCGCGGTTAGTTTCGAGAGGCGATCCGGGAAGTCTTTCGTACAGAGCCGCAATTTGCGTTTGCGAATAGCCGTCGTGCGCCGGGTCAAGCTGATAGAGCGTGAGATTGGATGTGTCGAAACCAGGATCGATGCGCGCTGCCTTGCCGTAGCCAAACACGATATAGCCGGTAATGAGCAGCAGCGTGAGCGAAGCCGCCACCTGATACACCACCAGGAGATTGCGGAGACCGAAACGCCGATAGCCGCGCAGCGGGGTCATGGCGCCTTGCTTGAGCGTGGCGGAAACGTCCGTACGAGTGGTAGCCAGCGCCGGCGCGAGCCCGAATCCCACGGCTGCGATGACGGAGATGGCCAGCGCGACGAGGAACACGGTGAGATCCGGACGCACATCCAGCGCGGGCGTGGACGAAATGAATTTCCCCACCGGGGGCGCGAACATGAGCCAATAGACCAAGATGGATCCCGCAACGCCGCCCGCGAGCGAAAGGATTAGGCTTTCGGTGAGGAGCTGCCGCACCAGGCGGAAACGGCTGGCGCCGACCGAGAGGCGAATCGCTATCTCCTGGCGGCGCTCGCTGCTGCGCGCGAGCAGAAGATTCGCGAGATTGGTGCAGGCTAGCGACAGCACCAGACCTAGCAATACAGCCAGAAAAGTGAACACCACCGCGCCCTGGGCCGCAGGCGTGGGAGCAAGGCCGTTGACGGAAAGAAGATCTACGTGGCGCTCGTTGTGAACCTTGGTTTGGCTGGGTTTCTGGTTGTCCAAGCGCTGGGTGACGACATCGAGCGCAGCTTTCACCGACCATGTCTTCGCGCCGCGAGCGAGGCGAAATATAACGTGGCAAGCCTCTGGCTTTGTATTGGCAGCCAGCTCAGGCGCGATGGAGGCGCCGGAGGTGACCGGTATGAACAGATCCGCGGGGTTCATTGGCCACACGCCGAGAAAATCCTTTGGCGCGACACCCAGGATGGTGGCCGGGTGGCTGTTGACTCGCAGCGTTTGTCCGATGGCATGAGGATCCGAGTTCAAATGAGTGCGCCAGAAACGCTCGCTGACGACCACGACGGGAGCGGTTCCCGGCCGTTCGGTATCGGCGCGGAAGAAGCGGCCCTGCAGCGGCTGCATTCCCAAGACGGAGAAATAGCCGGGAGAGACCAGGACGCCAAACAGTCGTTCAGATTTTGTCTGCTTCGATCCATCACGCGCGACACCGACGGGGACGGGATAGGTGAAAGCCGCCGCGGCTGCCACGCCGTACTGGTCACGATAGCTTTCGAAATATGTGTAGGGCACTAAAGTGTCCAAGCCTGCGAGTGTGGCGCGATCGGTTGCGCCCGGCAGCGGGCGAAACATAGTCACGTCGAACGCATTGAAGAAGAAGCTGCACACGCCGATCCCGATGGCGAGAGAAACGATTCCCACCGCCGTGAATCCTGGCGACTTGGCGAGCATGCGGAGGGCGAATTTGGTATCGCCGCGAAGCTCGGAGAGATATTCGGAGGGCAGGCGCAGCGCGATATCGGCGAGCAAACGAACGAGTCCCCAAGCGCCGTGGCGCCGCCATATTTCCGGCGCGGCGTCTTCTCCCAGGCGCTCCAGGTCTTCGCCATAGAGCATCTGAAATTCGTGCGGAAAGGCCCGTGCGAGAGCGCCATACAGGCGGACGCAAAGCACAACTCGGGGATTCATTCGTAGGCCTCCTGCCGCTTGGCCTGCCTGCGTTTGGCGCGCAGTACGTTTACCAAATCCTCCAAGCGCCGGTTTTCCAGATCCAGAACGCGGCGGCCGAGACGCGTCAGTTTGTAGTAGCGGCGACGCGCGTCATCCAGTTCAGCCGCCGGGCGTTCTTCGGATTCTTCAATGAGCCCGGCATCGATCAGGCGGGCGAGCGTGCCGTAGAGCGTGGCCGGCCAAAGGTGGATTTTTCCATCGCTCCGATCCAGCACCTCCTGCATGATGCCGTAGCCGTGCTGTTCCCCGGTGGCGAGCGATAGGAGAATGTGAAACCAATTGGTCTTGAGCGGCAGGAACGCTTCGGGATCTTCTTTAGGCATTATATCATATATATATCACATGATATATATATGTCAAGAGTGAATCGGGCCGCTCGCCTGCCAGCATTGAAATCGGGGCCGGCCTGGTGCACCGCGATGCTGTAGGGCTTGCGGCGAAAGGGCCACCTTAATCCTTCGCGATCTTACGCCGGGCTCAGCCGTTCGTTCGGCGTTTTATGCCGGATTCCGCGGGCGCCGTGGAAATCAGGCGATGGGGCGGCTTACTCGTCGCGGAGGGAAGCGAGCGGATTGATGCGCGTGGCGCGGCGCGCGGGCAGATAACAGGCGAGCAGGGCGAGAGAGGCGAGCAGCAACGGCGCGCCAATAAGAAGCGCAGGATCGCTGCCACGCTCCGCTAAATCCGAGGCGCTAAAAAGGTTATGGGCGAGAACGCGATAGAGGAGAAACGCGCCGAAAAATCCCGCGACCGATCCGATGGCGACCATGACGGCGCCTTCTTTGAGCACCAGCCGCAACACTTGTGCGCTGCGCGCTCCCAGCGCCATGCGAATGCCGATTTCCTTGCGGCGGCGCGCCACCGCGTAAGCCGTGACACCCCACAGGCCAATACATGCCAGAATTAGTCCGAACACGCCGATTCCACCATAAGTGGAGGTGCTGAGGCGAACGATCAGGCTGAAGTCCTCCAGGCGGTCTTGAACGGTGCCCACATTGAACACCGTGAGGCGCGGGTCCAGCGATGCGATCGCATTGCGCACATCGCCGATGGTGGAGGAGGCGGAGCTGCGTACGATGACGGTGACGCCTTGATCCACGGCAGCGGTACGGAAGGCCTGCGCCCGGAGAGGAACGAATACCGTCCCAACAGGTTTCGCCGCGGCGAAGCCGGATTTGACGTTATGGGCAACGCCGATGATGGTGTACGTGTGCGATTCATCCCGAAGCGTGCGGCCGAGCGGGCCTTCGGTTGGGAAAAACTCCCGCGCCATAGTCTCATCGATTAGCGCCGGAATCGCGCCGGAAGCGTTGGGTTGGTCGAACTCGCCGAATTCGCGGCCACGCACGAGCGGGACACCGAGGGTGGAGAAATAGTGCACTCCGATGCTCTCACGTGCCGCATCCCGCAGCAGATCGCCGTGCGGTCCGGGCACGGAAAAATGGACATTCGGCGCGGCCGCCAGCATGTCGGCGAAAGGCGTGGCATCGGCTAGGGTTACGGAGCGTACGGTAGCCACTTTGGACAGCTCGCGAGGAAGTTTTTCGTACAGGCTGGCAACTTGCTCTTGCGAATAGCCGTCGCGGATCGGATCGATTTGAAAGAGCGCGATGCCGCGCGTATCGAAGCCAGGATCCACGTGATAGATCTCTCCAAAACCGAATACGATATAACCGGTCACCAGAAGCAAAGTCAGCGAGCCCGCTACCTGGTAGACCACTAGCAGGTTTCGCAGACCGAAGCGCCGGTAGCCACGGAGAGGCGTCAGCGCGCCTTGCTTCAGCGTGGTGGCAACGTCGGTACGTGTGGTGGCAAGCGCGGGCGCGAGGCCGAATCCGATTCCAGTGATCAGCGAGATCGCCAGTGTGAGCAACAGGATGGTGAGATTCGGCCGCACAGAGCTCAGGTTTGCGTGCACAGCACGGGAAAACTTCGCAGTATAGACCATGCTGGCGAGCCAATAGGAAAAGAAACATCCTCCCAATCCGCCCGCGAGCGAAAGCATCACGCTTTCGGTGAGGAGCTGGCGCACCAGGCGGAAGCGCCCGGCGCCGACGGAAAGCCGGATCGCGATCTCCTTGCGGCGATGTGAGCTGCGCGCCAGCAGCAGATTCGCGAGATTGGCGCAGGCCAGAGAAAGGACGAGACCGAGCAAGACACCAATGTAGGTGAGCAACATGACGCGCAGTGCTGAGGGGATAGGTGCGATGCCGTTCACGGACAGGAAATGAACATGGCGCGCGTCATGAGGCTTCGCGGCACCGGGTTTTTCCTTGTCGAGGCGCTGGGTGACCGCATCGAGCGCGGCTTCCACGGCCGATGGCTTCGAACTGGAAGCGAGGCGGATCACCACGCGGCAGGCCTGCGGTTTTGCGTTGGCGGCCAATTCCGGTGCGATGGCTGGGCCAGATGTCACCGGCACGAACAGGTCCGCCGCGACGATGGGCCACACACCGAGAAAATTCTCCGGCGCGACTCCCACGACCGTAAGCAGGTGACCATTGACGCGCAAAGGCCTGGCCAATGGCTTGTGGGTCGGAGTTCAGATGCGAACGCCAAAAGCGCTCGCTGACGACGACCACTGGCAGCCGTTCCCGTCCGCGCGCTGGCGGCGCTGAAGAAGCGGCCTTGCTCGGGCAGCATTCCTAAAACGGTGAAATATTCGGAAGAAACCAGAACGCCGAACAACCGCTCGGAGTGTATGTCTTTCACGCCCTCGCGCCCAACACTGAATGGGACGGGGTCGGTGAATGCGGTAGCGGTGGCGACGCCTGCTTGCTCGCGATAGCGTTCGAAATAAGTATAGGGCACCGGTGTATCGAGACCTGCGAGGGTGGCGCGGTCGCGCGCGCCGGCAAGCGGGTGAAACATGAAAGCGCTGGATGTGCTGAAGAAATAACCGCAGACGCCGATCCCGATAGCGAGAGAGACGATTCCCACCGCCGCGAATCCTGGCGACTTGGCGAGCATGCGGAGGGCGTATTTGGCATCGCCGCGAAGCTCGGAGAGATATTCGGCGGGCAGGCGCAGCGCGATGTCGGCGAGCAAACGAACGAGTCCCCAAGTGCCGTGGCGCCGCCAGATTTCCGGCGCGGCGTCCTCGCCCAGGCGCTCCAGGTCTTCGCCGAAAAGCATCTGAAACTCGTGTGGAAAAGCTCGCGCCAGAGCTCGATACAGGCGGACGCAAAGCACAACTCGGGGATTCATTCGTAGGCCTCCTGCCGCTTGGCCTGCCTGCGTTTGGCGCGCAGCACGTTCACCAGATCTTCCAAGCGACGGCTTTCCAGATCCAGGACGCGGCGGCCGAGACGCGTCAGCTTGTAATAGCGGCGCCGCGCGTCGTCCAGTTCAGCCGCCGGCCGTTCTTCGGATTCTTCAATGAGCCCGGCATCGATCAGGCGCGCGAGCGTGCCGTAGAGCGTGGCCGGCCAAAGGCGGATTTTGCCATCGCTCCGATCCAGCACCTCCTGCATGATGCCGTAGCCGTGCTGTTCCCCGGTGGCGAGCGATAGGAGGATGTGAAACCAATTGGTTTTGAGCGGCAGAAATGCTTCGGGATCTTCTTTCGGCATGCGGATCATATATATATCACATGATATATATTATGTCAAGACTATTCAGGGAATTATTCCGGGAGTTCGGCGGGCGGCTCGGGCAGCAGGAATGTCAGGCCGAGCGCGAGCGCGTAGACGCCGATGCCTACAATGGTGGCGGCGTGCGTCAAGCGGGCGGATGGTGAGATTCCGGGCATCAACGCGGCCAGATGCGTGGTGATGAGCGCGGCCGAAGTGCCCAGCATGCGCCCGCCGACATTGGCCGCGAATCCTTCGCCGGTTCCGCGCAAGTGCACTGGATACACGCGCGGCAGATAGTTGCCCCAAAACGTGAGCTGCGCCACCGTGGTGAATCCGGCGAAGAAGATGCCGATGCGAAACATTTCCAGGCTGTGCGTCGACATGTAGAGGAAGACGATGGGAACGATGGCCAGGCCGGGGATCAGGAACATGCGCAGCAGGCGGCGCCGGCTGACGACGATCAGCGCTAATGCTGCGAGTGCGATGCGTCCGGCCAATCCGCCCATCTCCTGCGTTCCTTGAACGCTCGAGATGGCTTGTCCGCGTGCGGCCGGCGCCAGTTGCGCCACCTCCCGCAAACCCGGCGTGATCTGCGGCGATTGCTGGATGGTTCCGAATGCCGCGCCATAGGCGCACGCGAACAGCAGCGCGGTGACGATGGTGACGCGGCGGAATTCGGGATTGAACAATTCACGAACGCTGGGGCGTTTCAATGTGCCTTCCACGCGCTGGTGCTCCCATTGCGGCGATTCGGGCAGGAATGGCCGGATGATGGCGAGCGGAATGGCGGGCGCGACGCCGGCGATCAATGCATAGCGCCAGGCGGAGTGGCTGCCGTAGATCGCGGGCAAGGCCAAGCCCCAACGATTCGCGATGTAGAAGGCGCCCGGCGGTCAGCACGCCGCCGAGCGACGAGAATGCTTGCGTGTAGCCGAGCACTGCCTCGCGCGTTTTCGGATCGGAAAATAATTCGGCCAGCCACGCCACTGCCGCGACGAATTCCACGCAGGTGCCGGCGAAGGAAAGCGTGCGGAACAGGAGCAGCGATGGAACGCTGGCCGCGAGTCCGGAAGCCGTGGCGGAGAAGGCGTACACGAGAATGCTGTAGGTGAGGATGCGGCGGCGTCCGAGGCGGTCGGCCAGATAGCCGCCCCACAGTCCGCAAAATCCGCCGACCAGCGGTGGAATCCAGAAAAGGTAGCCCGCC
The DNA here is from genome assembly GCA_963713415.1 of Bryobacterales bacterium. Classification (GTDB taxonomy): domain Bacteria; phylum Acidobacteriota; class Terriglobia; order Bryobacterales; family Bryobacteraceae; genus Palsa-89. Next base: position 159,698 of record CAVQLV010000010.1, read on the forward strand.
CAATCGCGATACTCCGGCGTGCCTGGTTTCATATGCCCCAGCTCGGTGAGCGCGGGTTGCAGAATGAGCGGGCCAACCAGCACGACGTAGATGTCGAACAGAAAGCCCATCGCCGCGACGGCGCAAATGGTCCACTTGACGGCGTTCGAAATGGCGCGCGACGGGCTTCAGACATAAGTCGCAAGACTAGCAGGCGGCGTGGCATGCGACCGACGCGGGGTTGGGGATTGGGGGCTGGAGATTCGATATGATGACACGCGGGGAGAATTTATGCGATCTGCTTTGTTGCTTGCTTGCGATGTTTGCGATGGCGACATTCTGCCGGCGGCGATTGAGGGCCGGTGCGGTTGGACTCCGGCATGGTCTCCGGTGTTGCGGGCACAGAGTGGCGCCGTGCGCGTGTTTCGCGGGAATTCCTTATGCCGCGCCGCCGGTTGGGAATCTGCGCTGGCGCGAGCCGCAGCCGGCGCCGCGATTGGGATGGAGTGCGGAAAGCCGATCAGTTCGGCGCCATCTGTGAACAACCGGCGTTCCGCGGCGCGGGGCCCTCGGCGAAACCGCCCAACATGAGCGAGGATTGCCTTTTCCTCAACGTTTGGACCGCGGCCGCATCGGCTAGCGATCGGCGGCCCGTGATGGTGTGGATTCATCCCGGCGGCTATCAAACCGGTTCGGGATCGACGCCCGGCTACGATGGCGAGGCGCTGGCGAAGAAGGGCGTGGTGCTGGTCACCATCAATTACCGGCTGGGCGTGTTTGGATTCTTCTCGCATCCCGCGTTGACCAAAGAATCCGAACATCACGCGTCGGGCAACTACGCGCTGATGGATCAAGTGGCGGCGCTCGGCTGGGTGCGGAAAAACATTGCGGCGATTCGGGGGCGATCCGCGACGCGTGACGGTTTTCGGCGATTCGGCTGGATCGTCGAGCATCGCGAATCTCATGGGATCGCCACGCGCGAAAGGGCTGTTCCAGCGCGCGGTGGGCGAAAGCGGCGCGTGGATGGGGCTTTCGCTCACGCCAACGCGGACGCTCGCGGAGGCGGAACAGGCGGGCGTGAAGATTGCCGAGTCGCTGCACGCCGAGACTTTGGATGAGTTGCGCGCCAAGCCGGCGGAAGATTTGCTCAAGGCCGGCCGCGCGGCGGTCCGGTGATGGACGGATGGTTTCTGCCGGAAGATGTCGCGACGATTTTCGCCGAGCACAAGCAGAATGATGTGCCGTTACTGGTTGGATCGAACAAAGACGAAGGAACATTTTTCCTGCGGCCCACCACTGCCGAGAAATTCATCGAGCGTACGCGGGCATGCGCTACGGCGATCAGGCGGATGCATTCTTGAAACTTTATCCGGCGGGCTCGGATGAGGAAGCCAACGCTTCGCAACTGGCGGCGTTTCGCGATGAGCTGGCGTTTGTCATGCGGGTTTGGGCGCGCGCGCAAACGAAGACCGGCCGTTCGAAAGCGTTTCTGTTTTACTTCGCGCACGATCCTCCGCCGCCGGTGGGCGCCACGTCTCGCGGCGGCTATGGGTATCGGGCGCCACGCACGGCTCCGAGGCGCAGTATATTTTCCAAAACCTGTTGCCGCCGCGCGCCTGGACGGATCTGGATCATCAAGTCTCCGACATGCTTTCGTCGTATTGGGTGAACTTCGCGACCAATGGCGATCCCAACGGCAAGGGTCTGGCGAAGTGGCCCGCGTTTGACGATCGAAAAAGCGATCGGCCGATGGTCCTGGGCGATCAGGCCGAGGTTGGGCCGGCGCCGAATCGGGCGCAGCTCGCATTTTTCGAATCGGTGTACGAAAGGAGCGCGGAGCCGAGCGCTAACGGCAGACAGGTCGCGGCAGCGCCTGCCCCACCGCAAGGCTAGTGCGCGCCGAATCGTCGAACGGAACCGCGTCCTCGATGTGAATCCGAAAGCTGACCACGGAAACGGGCCCGCGCACCTCGTTGTAGCCGGGGTTGGTGATGTGCTGCCAATCGGCCGCGAAGGAAACGCCTCGCCAGATGTGCGCGGTGTAATAGGTCTCGAAGATTTTCTCCAGGCCGTAGGTGAGCCCGCCGTCGCCTAAGATGAACCCGAGGCCGCCGAGCTGCAAGATATTCGCGATGATCGCCGGAGATTCCATTCGTAACGAAGGCCGCGCCGACCTTGTCGCTGCGCCGATGCCATAGCTTGCCGAAGAGATCGGAGCCGATAGCAACGCCGTGCGGTCCACTTCCGTGTAAGCGAACGATTCGGTGGCGCCATCGTTCCAGCCGAGCCGTCCGAAGGCCCGCCACTGGCTGGTCAGCGGCTGTTCGACGTTGAGGCCAAAGCCGTATTTCACGCGGCCTTGCTCGCGATACTGGGTGATGTCGGGAACCGGGTCCTGGCCCGAGAGATAGCCGTCGATCGCTTCGCGATAGCTGCCCATGTTGGCGTGGTTCACGAAGCTCAACAGGCGAAGCATGGTGGTTCTTCGAGGAAATAGCCCGCGATGCAACTCCAGCTCCCAGTTTTCTCCGCGCGCGCGAGCCAGGTCCCAATCCAGCGTGATTCCATTGGCGACGGTGGGCATCAGCATTTCGCCGAAGCGGAACACCCAATTGCGGTCGTAATACTCCATCAACAATCCATATGTGTATCCGCGCGTGTCGGCCGCATAATCATACGCGCCGTTGTTACCGAGGCCCAGTTCATGAACTGCAAGTGGCTGTCGCTGCCCGCGGAGTTTACGTCGAAGAAGTCCACCGTGCTCATTTTGCCCAGGCGAAATTCCAGGCGGCGCACCGGCAAAGTGGATGCGAGCGACAACGGATTGCGCGTAGCTTCCGCGGATTCGTCGCTGAGCGGCACGGTCCAATGCAACATCTCGCGCGCCATATAGGGGCGCTTTGGCAAGGCTGGGATTGCGGACCACATCCAGATTCGTGAAGCCCGCGATGCCGAGCGCGTTGCTCAGGCCGCCTCCGCCCGCGTTTCCTCAACGTCGGCGAGGATTTCGAGATTTTTCGTGATCTGAAATCCCGTGTACAGCGTCAGAACGCGGGACGTAGCATGTTCCGCGTGCGCGTCGAAACTGTTTGGACCGCTATACGCGGCCGGAAACGAACCGTGCTGCTGGCGGATGAAATTGGCCTGGCCGGAAATCCAGAATCGGTTCCAAAAGGAATCGCTCGTGGTTGAATCCGGCGAAGGGAGCGGGGACATCCTGGGCGTGGAGGCAGCTCAGGAAGCAAAAAAGCAGAAGGAGGAAGAATGCCCGCAAACGTCCTATGGTGCGGGATGGCGGCGCAAAGTGTCAACGAGAAATGGCGATTGAAACCAGATGTTCGCGATGTTGTAACCGCGCTGTTATATTCAGGCCGCTGAGCGGTGTCACCATGGTTGATTCGTGACACGCTGCATCTGGTTGCTCGCGATGGTTCCGCTGCTCGGGCAGCAAGCCGCCTCCTTAAAATCCGTGAAGCGGATCTTCATCGATGGGCTGGGAGACAAGCCCGAGTTGCGCGAAGTGAAGAAGGACCTGGCTTCGGAACTGCGAAAATCGGACGATTTTCGGAGTGGCCGATTCCGCCGATCAGGCCGACGCCACGTTGACCGGCCATGGCGACACGTGGCTGAAGGGCTATTACAGCTTGAATCCACGCGCCGGCACGTCGCCTTCCAACGGCCAGCCAGTGTACGGCGGATATGTTTCGGTGGAGCTGAAGGACCGCGCCGGCGTCACTTTGTGGTCCTACCTGGCGACTCCGCATGCCGGATCGAAGAATATCGCTCGCGATCTTTCCAAGGACGTGGTGAAGCACCTGATAGCAAGCTATGAGGAGAAGGGGAACCATTGATTGCGATGCGACCACCCGGACTGAACGCTCTGCTCGCTATTAGCCTTTGGCCAGTGGCCCTCTGCGCGCAATCGGGCCAGGCGCTGCGCGGCGCCGGCGCGACATTTCCCGCGCCCATTTACCAAAAGTGGATCGAATCGTTTCAGGCCGGCGCGCCCGGATTGCCTATCGCGTACGAACCGGTTGGATCGGAAGAGGGCATGCAACGCCTGCGCCGGGGCGCGGTGGATTTCGCGGCATCGGACATCCTGCCAGACAAGGACATGCAGGATCAATTGGGCATTGAATCGCTGCCTTCCGTGGTGGGCGCGGTGGTTCCCGCCTACAACATACAAGGGCTGGCGCGCGATTTGCGATTCACTTCCGACGTGCTGGCCGGGATCTTTCTGGGGCGGATCACGAAGTGGAACGATCCACGGATCAAAGAAATTAATCGCGGAATCAGCTTGCCGGCTGCGGACATTGTGGTGGTGCACCGTTCCGATGGCAGCGGAACCACGTATGTCTTGAGCGAATATCTTTCCAAAACGAGTGGGACATGGCGCCAGGCGTTGGGAACAGGCAGCACGCTCCATTGGCCCTCGGGACAGGGCGCCAAGGGTAACGAGGGCGTGGCCGAGGCGTTGACGCGCACTCCGTATTCGATCGGCTATCTGGAATTCATCTACGCTTTGCGGAGCCAACTTAGCTATGGCGCGGTGAGGAACGTGGCCGGCAAATTCGTGCGGCCGGACATCGACAGCATCAGCCGCTGCGGATGCGGGGACGCTTGCGGAACTTTCGCGTCTCCATTCGGAGCCGGGACGCGACGCGTACCCGATCGCTTCGTTCACCTGGCTGCTGGTTTCGTCCAAGATGCCTGCAGGGCAGAAGCGCGACCGGCTGGCGGCGTTTCTCGATTGGGCCTTTTCGTCGGGACAGCGCGAAGCGGGTGCGCTGGGTTACGTGGCGCTACCTGAGGAACTGGCGGGGCGAGAGCGGTCAGTGGTCGCGCGCTTCAGGGACGGGCGCTAGCGCCGCTATTTCCCGCGATAGAAAACGCGCCAGATGCGGCCCTTCTGGCTGTCGCCGATATAGAGCGATCCATCGGGCGCTTGCGCCACTCCATCGGGACGCGCCACGGCGTCGGTCGGGTTCATCAGCGGAGACTTTGCCGGTGAAACCGCTCGCGAATACTTCGAAATTCGCCCGAAGGTTTTCCGCCGGAGAACGGCTGGAACGTCACGTTATAGCCGGCTTGCGCCAACGGCGCGCGATTCCAGGAGCCGTGAAACGCGATGAACGCTCCGCCTTGATATTTCTTCGGAAATTCCTTGCCGGAATAGAACATGATGTCCACCGGCGCCCAATGCGCGGGGAACGCGGCTGACTGGAGGAGTAAACGCGCCGCAGCGATCCGACGTTTTGCCATCCCCGCCGTATTCGGGGTTGGTGAAAAATTTCTTCTGCCCGTAGTCATAGAAGCAGAATGGCCAGCCGAAGTTGGAGCCTTGCACGGCGCGATACGAGCGGCTCGGCGGGGCGCTCGGCATTTTCCTGCGCGGTGAACTGGCCTGGCCACAGCACGTCCAATTGATCGCGATTGTTCATGGCGATGTACACACGCGCCATCGTGCCACGTGATGGCCGGCATTTGACGCAGGCCGGTGGCGAAGCGTACGCCGTCTTCCTGCGTCTGTCCCGAGCTTGTTCTCGTCGAACTTCCAGATGCCGCCGTGCTTTTCGAGAATGGGGCACGGATCCTGGCCAGGCGATTTCGCCTGCCGATCCTTGGTCTGACAGGCGTTGGAAGGCGCGCCGACATTGACGTAGAGCGAGCCTTTGCCGTCGAAAGTCAGGCCCTTGTCGCCATGCTGGCGCTCGCCCGGCAAGCCGCTGACGACAACCTCGGGCGGCCCCGCCGGCTTCAATTGGCCGGGCGTCATCTTGTAGCGTTCCACCGACTGCATCTTGGCGACGTACAGATATCCGTTCCGCAGCCCGATGCCGGTGCTGCTGCCTTCGCCGAACGTTTCCTTCATGTCGAAGCGGCCGTCGCCCTTGGTATCGCGCAGCGCGACCACGCCGCCTCCAGCCTCTGCGGTCCACTCTGGAGCGCGACGTAAAGGTCGCCATTGGGGGCCACCACGATGTGTCGCGCGGCGCCCAAGCCATCGGCGGCCACAAGCGCGCAAAATCCCGCGGGCAGGGTGATGCCGCCATTGTCGGGATCGCAGGCCGGCGCCGCGGCCAGCCGCCGCCAATAGCATCCAGCCACGAACAATCCAAGTGCAAAACTATTCAGGCGATTCATAAAACAACATTCTCCCATAGGCGGGCGTAGCGATGTAATATCTCGAAGTCGACTGTATTCTATCAGACGACAGCACGTAGAGTATACAAGTCGAGCCATAAGATAGTAGCAGAAATGAGATTCGCGGTCGGGCTCGTCTTTCTGTCCTCGCGGCTGCGGCCAAGTTAGCGCAAGAACCGGCCTCGGTGTGGGATGGCGTTTATACCATGCAGCAGTCGGACCGCGGCAAGTCGCTGTACAGCAACAGTGCTCGTCGTGTCATGGCGCCTCGCTGGACGGCAGCGGCGCCGTGCCTCCGCTCACGGGCGCAGATTTCCAGGGCAATTGGAACGGACAGACCGCCGACGATTTATTCGAGAAGATGCAAACGTCCATGCCGGCGGATCAGCCGGGGCGCTTGAGCCGGGAGCAGAACGCGGATATTCTCGCGTTTTTGTTCGCATCCAATGGATTTCCCGCCGGGCAAAAAGAGCTCCCCGCCGATGCCGCTGTTCCAAAAGATTCGCTTCGAAGCGGTGAAGTCGAAATAATGTTCTGCTACACCGTTCCTGTTCGTGTGTCTGATCGAAGAAGAATCGTGTAATCCAATTGGGAAGTCGAAGTGATGCGATCCGAGGTGAATTTCATCGAACGAGCTATAAACGCGCGCGGAACTCCTGATCGCGTGTGCAAACGGACAGCGCCTGTTACTTAAGGTTCCATGGTTTGTACCCCGCGGTGATCCGACGCCGAGGATAGCTCGCCGCGGGCGATGCTGACCCACCGCTGGGCTAGGAACCTGTGCCAAGGTTTGACATAATCGTACCCGCAGAAAGGAGACCGCGATGCGCCTGCTCCTCTTTGGCGTTTGCCTGCTGGGTGCGGCCGGCGCTAGCTTTGCTCAGGCGTCGTCCGATCACGATTTGGGATTGGTGGGAGACCGTTTCGCTGCGCTCAAATTCGAAGCTATGACTCCCGAGCAAAGGACCATGGTGGAGCACCTGCTTTCGGGAGAGCGCCACCGCATGGGCGGGCCTTTCAATGTGCTGCTGCGCAGTCCGGAAATGGGCGACGCGGCGCAACAGTATGGCGCTCAGGCTCGCTTTCATGCCGGCCTTCCGAGGCAAGTGGCAGAGATGGTGATCATCTTGACGGGGCGCTACTGGACCGCGCAATACGAGTGGAACGCTCACAAGGCCGCCGCGCTTCGGGCCGCTTGAATCCCGCCATCGCCGACGCCATCGCGGCTGGAGTGCGTCCCCAGGCGATGACGCCCGATTTGGAAGCCGCCTACAACTTCATGGACGAGCTGCTTACCACCCATCAGGTCAGCGACTCGACGTTCCAAGCCGCCAAGGACAAGTTCAACGAAAAGGGCGTGGTGGATATGATCGCGCTCAGCGGATGGTACTCCATCGTTTCGATGGCTCTCGATGTGGACCGCTATCCTCTACCCGGCGGCGTCAAGCCGGAGTTGAAGCCGCTCCTCAATCCTCTTCCGCTTGTGGGCAACGCCGGTTTCGCCACTACGCCCACCCCCGGCAAGTCTGCCGTGGTGACCAAAATCTCGATGGTGGGTAAGTCCAAGATTGAGTTGCGCGGCGACCGCTTCCCCGGGCTCTCCTATGACGAAATGACGCCCGCCCAGAAAGCGGCAACCGAGCGTGCCGTCGCCGGACGCGGAACCGTCGGAGTTTTCAATATCGCTGTCCGCAGCCCGGAGATGGTGGACGCGCTCTGGCCCTTCGGCGACCGGATTCGATTTCATTTGTCGGTGCCGGACAAACTGAAGGAAATGGCAATTCTGATTTCGGGGCGCTATTGGATGGCCCAGTTCGAATGGTCCGCGCATCACAGGGCAGGTGTTCAGGCGGGCCTGAGCGAAGATACCGTCCACGCGATAGCGGAGGGACAGCGCCCTGCGTCCTTGCCGCGTGATGAAGAGGCCGTCTACAACTTCTGCACCGAGCTTTATAAAACCAAGCAGGTGAGCGACGCTACCTTCCAGGCCATCAAAGACGCGGTTGGTGAGCGTGGCATCGTCGAAATCATTGGCGCGGCCGGCTACTACCAGGTTGTTTCGATGTTCATGAATGTCGACCGTTACCCAATGGCGAATGCCTCTCAGAAACTTGAGCTGATGCCGCTGGGAAGGCCGCTTCCGTGACGATGACGGAGCGAAGAAGCTGTGGCCTGTGCGGGCGTGATCCGGCAATCGGAAGGGTATATAATCGCGCGATGACTTCCAGATGCGGTCTTGTGATCGTGCTCGTCGCGACGCTGCTGGGTTTATCCGGCAACCTGGCAGGGCAATGGTTGAAGCTGCCGGACAAAGAGATTCCGCGCACGAAGGACGGCAAGCCGGACCTCTCGGCGCCTGCGCCGCACAAGGCGGACGGCAAGCCGGATCTATCGGGAATCTGGCTGGTCGCAGGGCCTAAGTATTTGCGGAATCTGGCGGCCGACTTAAAGCCTGACGAAGTGCCGATGCAGCCTTGGGCGGCGGCGCTTACCAAAGAGCGCATGACAGGAGTCCATGCCTCCGAGGAATCCGATGCGAACTGTTTGCCGCAAGGCGTGCCGAAGGTGAATGCGACGCCGGTACCCTTCAAGATCGTTCAAAATCCGGACGAGGTGATCATCCTGTATGAGGCGTTCGGATTTACCGGCAAATATACATGGACGGGCGCAAGCTTCCCGACGATCCGAATCCCACCTGGATGGGTTACTCGGTGGGTAAGTGGGATGGGGATGCGCTAGTGGTTGAGACGGCGGGCTTCAACGGCAAAACATGGCTGGATCAGGCGGGACACCCGGCCACCGAAGCCTTGCACGTAATCGAACGCTTTCGCCGGCCGGACTTCGGGCACTTAAAGATCGAAGTTACTATCAATGATCCGAAGGCTTACACCAAGCCTTGGACGATCACAGAAGGCATGGACTTACTGGCGGACACCGAGTTACTCGAATTTGTGTGCAACGAGAATAACCGCGATCTGCCGCACTTAGTAAATAAGTGAGCGCCATTTAGCGCGCGGAGCAGCCTGTCGGCTCCAGGTAGCGAGGATCTTCGATGATGGTGGTGAGAAGAATGGGCTGCCACCCGTTGGGTTCGTTGGTAACGTCGAAGTATTCGGAGGTTATCGGATGCCGCTACCGGGCTGCGCCGCGTCCCCAGAGATGAGCGGAAGCGATGTCGGCGCCCTGGCGCAGGGCCTTGAGTTTCAGCCAGACCGCTGGCTCAATCACATACTCGCGATTGGTGAAGGTGCCGAAGCCGCAATCCGCGCTGGCGATGACGCGCTCGCGGTCGCCGACGACGGCCACCGCTTCTTCCAGGCGCCGCGCGACAACCTCTGGGTGCTCGACGATGTTGCTGTTGCTCTCGACCACGCCAGGCAAGAGCAGCATGTGGCTGGGCAGCTGGTGACGGCGCAACGCTTCCATTTCGTGCTGGTGGCGCGGATTGCCGAACTCGATGCTGAGCGCGCCGACATTGGCCTGATAGAGCACGGGCAGGATTAGATCGAGCGCGACGTCGTAGAGGTGCGGACCGTTCCAATTGCCCCAGCAGCAGTGCAGGCGCACACGATCGCGCGGGATGCCGTCGATGCCTTGATTGATGCGCATCCACGTGCATTTCCGCGGCCTTGACGAATTCGGCGTCGGAAAGATCGCGATAGAACATGGAGCGGTCCATCGCGAGGTCGGGCGCGTCGATCTGCAGCAGCACGCCAGCGCGGTGGATGGCGAGATATTCGTTGCGCATCTCGCGCGCCAGAGCGGCCAGATAGGATTTCTGAGAATCATAGTACGCGTTCAGCATCGTAGTGCTGATGATGCCGGGCGAGGGCGCCGTCATGAAGGTCTCGGCGAATGCTCTCGAATCTTGGGCGGCACGCTGGAAGCGATCGATCTCGCGGTTGATGGCGGACGAATCCAGGTAATGCAGTTCGGACTGCGCTTCCGGGGCGTTCTGCATGCGGCTGCGTTTAGGGAAAGCGGCGCATGAGATCTTGCGACCAGGGCGGGGAACTCCTCGAAATCGCGGCCTCGGCGGCGCTTGGATTCGCCCCCGAAAGCCGGACATGCGGCGGGGCACGTAGGTTTGAAAACCGACGCGCTGCTGCTCGCCGTCGTTGCCGATATCGATGCCGGCCTCGGCCTGCTTGGCGATGACGTGGCGCACGGCACGGTCCATTTCATCGGCGAGCTGCTCTTCGCTGAGGGGCTTTTCCTCCTCGCGGTCAATCAGCATTTCAGAAAGCGCTTCGTTGCGCGGGAGGCTGCCAACGTGGGTGGCCAGGATACGGTCGCGACTGAGGATCATATGGTTTCTATCATGCCATTCCAGGCCGATGCACGGAAAAGTTGGCGCGGGGTATTGACAGGCCGGGCCGGCTATGTTAATTTTTACGCATGGTGCTAAGAAATGCGCATCTCGAAGAAAACTGCTGATCCCGACCTGAGCCGGCGCGAGCGCCAGATCATGGACATTCTGTTTGCGCGCGGGCGCGCCACCGGCCAGGAGATCCAGGTCGCCTTGCCGGACAAACCGAACTATTCGTCGGTGCGCACTATTTTGCGAGTGCTGGAGCGCAAGGGCTTTGTAGTTCATGTAGAGGAAGGCCTGCGGTACGTGTACGAGCCCACCATCGCGCGGGAATCGGCCAGCCGGTCGGCACTTGCAGCGCATCATCCGGACATTTTTCGACGGATCGGCGAAGGAAGCAGTGGCGGCGCTGCTCGATCCGGCCGCATTTCATTTGAGCGAACAGGAATTGAGCGAACTGGCCCGAGTGATTGAGCAAGCCAAGACGGATCAAGCCAAGACGGATCAAGCCAAGACGGATCGGGCGAAAAAGGAAAGGAAATAGCCATGTTGGAGTCCTATCTGATTTCGGTGGCAATGAAGTCCACCGTGTTACTGGCAGCGGGGATGATTTGCCTGCGGTTTCTGCGCGGGCGGGATGCGGCAACACGGCATTTGGTGTGCCTTGCGGCGCTTGCAAGCGCGGCTGCTGCGCCGCTTTTGGCGCTGTGGTCGCCGCAATGGAGCTTTTGGATTTCTGTTCCAGCGGGGCAACACTCTGGCGCGGCCGGGAGCGACGCGGCACCTGCAATGTGGGCTTGGCCCATGCTGCTCGCCGCGATCTGGGTGCTCGGTGCGTTCACGATGATGCTCCGCGCGGCCGGCGGATGGATCATGTTGCTACGCGCTCGGCACAAATCGACACATTTCCAGGTTGCTGACGGCGCCGAAATCCGAATCGCGGACGTAGGTACTCCGCTCACCTGCGGCGTTCTGCGGCCGCTGATTCTTCTTCCCCAGACTGCGCGGGACTGGGATGAATCGCGATTGCGCGCGGTTCTGTTGCACGAATCGGCACACGTCCAGCGGCGCGATTGCCTGGCGAAGTACGTGGCGCAGGGGGCGCGAGCGCTCTTGTGGTGGAATCCGCTGGCTTGGATGCTCGCAACTCGCCTGAGTCACGAACAGGAACTGGCCTGCGATGAAGCCGTCCTGTCCGCGGGCGTTGCAGCGGATGCTTATGCAAATGTCCTCCTGGAAGTGGCGCGAGAGGGTTCAAGTTCGCTTTTACTGGGCTGCGCCATGACCGGCTCATTCCCGTTGCGCGAACGCCTGGTTCATCTATTCGAATGGCGAAAAGACGCGATTCAGACCCGGCGCAGAACCGCGCTAGCGATTCCACTTCTTCTCGTGTTGATGACCACCGTTTCCTTTGCGGAAAAGATCTACAAGGTTGGGCCCGGCATCGTTCCTCCGAAGATCCTGGTGAAGACGAGCGAGCCGCAATACACCCCCGAAGCGAAGGCCGCCAAGCTGGAAGGCACGGTGGGACTGACGGTGGTAGTTGGCACCGACCAACGAGTGCACGACATCAAAGTTGTCAAGTCGCTCGATAAAGGACTGGACGCCAGCGCAGTTGCGAGTATCAAAACCTGGAAGTTTCAGCCGGGCACCAAGAACGGCAAGCCCGTGCCGGTGAGGGCCAAAATAGACGTAAACTTCCGCCTACGGTAACTGCGCGCTGGTGAGCGCTTCGGCGACATCCTTCAAGAATGCCGCGGCCTGCGCTCCATCCACCACGCGGTGATCGCTCGATAGCGTCATCGTCAGGATAGGGCGTATGCCGATCAGTCCGTTCACCGGAACCACGCGATCGACAATGCGGCCGACCGCCAGCACAGCGGCTTGCGGCGGCGTAATGATCGCGCTAAAAGCATCCACGCCGAACATTCCGAGATTGCTGATGGTGAACGTGCCGCCGGTGACATCGGGCGGATGAAGGCGGCCCGCGCGGGCGCGTTCGGCCAAGTCCTGGCGTTTCGCGCTAATGTCGGCGAGCGTGGCGGTGTCGGCATTCGGGATCACCGCGCCTACTACGCCGTCCTTGACAGCAATCGCGATGCTGATATTCACAGCTGGATTGAGGTGGATGGCGCCGCTGGCCCAGCTGGCGTTCATTTTCGGATGCTTCACCAGCGCGCGCGCAACCAGCGCGACGAGAAGATCGGTGTGAGTAATCGCCCTGGCATGTTTTTCGCGCGCCGCGATCAGGCCGCTCGCATCGATTTCGCGAACCAGGAAGAAGTGCGGCGCCGTGGTCCAACTCTGCGTAGTTCGCTCGGCCATCAAGCGCGCGATGGAGGTCATTACCACCGGTCCCGCGGCCATTGGAGCGGGAGCTGTCATCGGAGTTGTCTGGGGACCAGCTTTGGCCGCTGCCTCCACGTCCTCACCGCTGATGGTTCCACCAGGGCCAGTGCCGCGAACCTTCGTCAGATCCACGCCCAATTCCTTGGCCATACGGCGCGCCTTCGGCGACGCCTTCGCTTCCGGAGCTTCCTGTCGGGTGGGAAGAGCAGCACTGGGAGCGGCTGATGCAGCGTGCGAATGGTCAGTCATGGTTCGCGCGGCTGGAACTGCTGCCGCCGCTTCCACGGGAGGCTGCTCGCCTGGCGCGACAATCCACGCGATGGTTTTACCCACCTGGACTACATCGCCGGCTGCCGCTGTGACGCCCGCAAGCACGCCGTCGGCCGCGGCTTCCACTTCCAGCACCACTTTATCGGTTTCGATTTCCGCGATGGGCTCACCTTTGGCGATCGCGTCGCCTTCCTTCTTGAGCCAAGAGATAATTTTCCCGGTTTCCTGCGCCATCTCGAGCGCGGGCATGACGATGCTGATGGCCATCTAGCGGGAAACCACCTGTTCGATTCGCGCGCTGGCTTCCACCATTTCGACGATGCGTTCGCTGGGCGCCGGATCGTGCTCACGCGTGGTGGGCAGCGGGCCGTCGACGGTGAAGTAATGCGCGCCCGCCACCAGCAGCTTTTCGGCCGGGAAGCGCGTGATCACTTCGTGGCCTGTCTCGGTGACCACGATTTCTTCTTCGATGCGAGCGGCGCTCCAGCCATCCTTCGAGGGCCAGAACGTTTCGAGCGCGAACACCATACCGGGCTTGATTTCGTAAGAATGTTCGAGCGAAACCAGGCGGCTGATGACCGGCTTTTCCCAGATGGCCAAGCCGATGCCGTGGCCGAATTGCAGCGCGAAAGCCGCCTCTTCATTGGGGAAGCCGAACTCCTGCGCCTTGGGCCACACCGACGCGATTTCGCCGGTGGTGCGCCCGGGACGGATGAGCGAAATGGCGGCATCCAGGTAATCGCGGCAGCGCGAGTAAGCGTCGATCAAGGTGTGCGGCGCATAACCGATGCTGAAGCAGCGGTAATAGCAGGTGCGGTAGCCCATGAACGAATGCAGAATGTCGTAATACACCGGGTCGCCCGGACGCAGCACGCGATCGGAGAAAACGTGCGGGTGCGGATTGCAGCGCTCGCCCGAAATGGCATTCACGCCTTCCACGTATTCCGAACCCAGGTCATACAGAATCTTGTTCACCAACCCCACGGCCTGGTTCTCGCTCATGCCCGGTTTCATGGCGCAGTAGAGATCGTGATAGGCGGCGTCCACCATCATCGCGGACGTGTTCAGCAGCGAAATTTCATCCTGCGTCTTGATGACGCGCGCGTCCGACATGAGCTGCTGTCCATCGACGACGTTGATGCCTTCGCGCTGCAGAGCGAATAGAATGGGCGGTTCTACCACGTCGATGCCGACTGGCTCTTTCTGGAGACCGCGCATCTCGAGCTCGATCTTGATCTTTTTGGCCACGTCTTCGGCGCGGCCCATCTCGGGCGACATAGCGCCGCGCAGCAAGGAAATGCCGGGACGCGAGCGCTCCCCGAGCCAGGGACAATTGAGCTGGTGATGCTTGGCGGCCGACCCGAAGTCCCACAAGATCGGTTCGTCATTTTGCGGCAGCAGCGTGAAGCGGCTGATCTTGTCTTGCGCCCAGGTGCCAATGTGCGTGGCGGTGATGTAGCGCACGTTGTTCATGTCGAAGCACAGCAGTGCGCCGATCTCCGATTTTGCGAGCAGCGATTTAACGCGCTCCAGGCGCTCGCGCCGTAATCGATCCATATCGACGCGCTGCTCCCAATCCACTGCCATGGTTCCGTGAGTTTTCAGTGCCACTTGATGCCTCCCAATTTCTAATCAACTCTTCTGCGATGCGGCTGCGGCCAGCTCCACCGGTTTTCCGTGGGGCGTGTGCCGATACGCGTCAGCCCAATCTTGCTTCCGATTCAAAAGCGCCGCCGGATCGATCAAAGCTTTGTTCGTGGACAAGTGTTCCAGCGCCGACAGCCAGTGCTCATAATATCGCGAGCCGTCGTCAGGCACACCAGCTTCGGCGGCGGTTTTGATTTCCGTGGCCAGCGCGGCGGCCCATTCGTTCCAGGTGAAGTAACCTTGCTCGTACAGCCGGATCGCCAGGGCAAATACGTGGGCCTGCCAAGGCTCCGCGAAGACGGGGCCGTCCGCATCGCGCGGAAGCAGCGGTAACGACGAGAAATCAGGCCGACTCAAGGTAGTTGTCCCAAAGATCGATGTTGACGGAGTCGCGCGGCGAAGCCTGGGCGCCCCAAAGCTCGCGCGCGGTGAAGCGAACGGAATAAACGTGCTGCGGGTTCTCGCCGAGTGAATGCGCAGTGGTGTCGGGAAAAACGTATACGCCGTGATCCCGTTCAATGACTCCCTGTTTATCGCGGGCGTAGCGAGGCAGGCGCGTGTGTCCGGTTGGATGGATGTTGCGCGTGCGGACCTGCTGGCCGGGATGAAAGCGCGGCGCAACTTCCGCCGCGCGGCTGGCGAGCGCGCCGCTGCGGAGCATCAACGGCACTTGGCCGGCGGTCAGCGCGGGCGTTGCCTTTGCCGAACCGGGCGCCGGTATTCCGCTTTCAAGCTCGGCGCGAGTGATCAAGCCGCCTTCGACCAGGCGCTCGGTGACTGCGGTGAGCCACTTCTCGTAATAACTCATGCGCAGATAATCCGCGGCGGGAATCCGTTCGATCTGGTGGCGGAAACTGTCGAGGCTCCATTTTCGCCAAGCGGCTGCCGCCAGAACCATGGCAAAAACACGCCCTTGCCAAGGCGCGTGAAACACGGGTTCGTTCCGTTCGTACTCGATGCGGCCCATCCCCTGCGCGCCGCCCATGTCGTGTACGCCGTTCACGCGATTGCAACCCCGATCATGGCGTCGCGCGTCACCAGTGCGGCCAGCGCTTCTTCGCTGAGTCCATCGCTTCCGGCCGGGCGCTCCGGCAGCACCAGGTAACGCAATTCAGCCGTGCTATCCCAGACGCGTATTTGTTTCTCTTCCGCCAGCTCAACGCCGAATTCACGCAGGACACCGCGCGGATCGATCACCGCGCGCGAACGATACGCGGCCGATTTGTACCACACCGGCGGCAGCCCCAGAACCGACCAGGGATAACACGAACACAAAGTGCAAACGATGAGATTGTGTACGGCAGGCGTGTTTTCGACCACCACCATATGCTCGCCTTGCGCCACGCCGTAGCCCAGTTCCGCGATGGCGCTGGTGCCGCCCGCAAGCAGGCGACGCTTGTAGTCAGAGTCAATCCAGGCGCGGGCAACCACGCGCGCTCCATTGCGCGGGCCCACCTTGTATTGGTAGGTATCGATCAACGCGTCCAAAGCCGCGGGATCGACCAGCCCTTTTTCCGTCAGCAGCGATTCGAGCGCCTTCACGCGCAAGGCCGGATCGGACGGAACCGCCTGATGGTCATGATCGTGATCATGGCCGTGTGGAGGAGCGCTCATTGGAAATTTCTAACTGGCGCCGCACATCGCCCGCGCTGCATCGGCGACCGTCTTCTCGTTCGGAACCGTGACGTCTTCGAGCGGCGGTGAAAACGGAATGGGGACGTGCATCGCACCCATGCGCTTCACCGGCGCTTCCAGATCGAAGAATGCGTTCTCTTGGATCACCGATGCGATTTCGGCCGTGACGCCGTAGCGCCCGTAGCCTTCGTCCACCACGATGACGCGCGAAGTTTTCCTGGCCGATTCCACCAGCGTCTTTTCATCCAGCGGCCAAAGCGTGCGCGGATCCACCACTTCGGCGCTGATGCCGTCCTCCGCCAGCAGGCTGGCGGCTCCCAGCGCCACCTGGACCATGCTGCTAGTGGCGATGATGGTGATGTCGCTGCCTTCACGTTTGACGTCGGCGAGGCCCAGCGGAATGGTGTAGTCTTCTTCGGGCACCGGGCCTTTCAGCCGGTACATCATCTTGTCTTCGAAAAACACCACGGGATTGTCGTCGCGGATGGCCGATTTCAGGAGGCCTTTGGCGTCATACGGCGTCGATGGCATCACCACTTTCAGGCCGGGAATGTGACAGAACCAGGCGTGCAGCGATTGCGAATGTTGCGCGGCCGAGCGGCGTGTGGCCCCGAGAGTGGTTCGCATCACCAGCGGCACTTTCCATTTTCCGCCCGACATGTAATGGATCTTGGCGGCCTGGTTCACCATTTGGTCCATGGTGAGGCCGATGAAATCGCCGAACATGATGTCGATCACCGGGCGCATTCCGGTCATCGCGGCGCCCACCGCGATTCCGGTGAAGCCCGCTTCGGAAATTGGTGTGTCGAGCACGCGCTGGGGGCCGAATTCGTCCACCAGACCGGTCAAAACTTTGAATGGATGGCCCGCTTCGGCGATGTCTTCGCCGAGGATAAAGACTCGCGGGTCGCGGCGCATCTCTTCGGCCAGCGCCTCTTTGATGGACTGCGCGAGCGTGAGCTCGCGAACGGCGGTTGCAGTTTCAAGCCCGGCTTTCGTTTCAAGCCCGCCTTTTGCTTCAAGCATAGACATCTTGATCCACCTTGTCGGCACCAGGATAAGGAGCGGCGAGAGCGAACTGGACGGCGCTCGCGATCTCAGCCTTCACCTCGTCATGAAGTTTGTCGAGCGCGGCGCGATCGGCATGCCGTTCCGAGGCGAGCCAATCCCCCATGATCCGAATTGGATCGCGCTCGGTTTTCCACTGCTGCTCTTCCTGCTTGGAGCGGTAATATTCGCGGCTCACGTCGCCGACGTGATGCCCGTGGTAACGGTAAGTGTTCACCAGCAGCAAAGACGGGCCTTCGCCCGCGCGAGCACGCTCCACCAGTTTCCTCGCGGCGGTGTAAACCGCGCGCACATCCTGGCCATCCACGGCTTCAGAAGGCACGCCGAAAGCGGGCCCGCGCGCCAGAATGTCGCCGGCCGTGGTTTCGGAAAAATGCGTGTACTCGTTGTACATGTTGTTTTCGCAAACGTAGATCACCGGCAACTTCCAGAGGGCGGCCATGTTCATCACTTCATAAAGCACGCCCTGGCCGAGAGCGCCTTCCCCGAAGAAGCACACCGCTACTTGACCGGTGCCCAGGCGCTGCGCCGAAAACGCCGCGCCGGTTGCGATGCCCGTACTTCCGCCGACGATCGCATTGGCGCCCAGGTTGCCCGTGGCCGGATCGGCAATGTGCATCGACCCGCCTTTGCCCTTGCAATAGCCGATTTCCTTGCCCAGCAGCTCGGCGAACATCAGGTCAACATCCGCGCCTTTGGCCAGGCAATGGCCATGTCCCCGATGCGTGCTGGTGATGTAATCGTCCGGGCGCAGCGCTTCGCACACGCCCACGGCGACAGCTTCCTCACCGATGTAGAGGTGCGCCAGGCCGGGCATGAGCGCGCGAGTGTACAAATCGTTTACCTGCTCTTCAAACAGGCGGATCATCAGCATGCGCCGGTACATGTGCAGATGCAGATCCGCGCCGGTTCGATCGGACTTGGATGGGTTGACGGCGGTGGTCATTTGGGAACTCCAGACATTCTTGCCAATACCTCAAATACTACTGCGAAATCCTGCTCCACGTACCCCATGGCGCGTGCGGCGGTGAGGAACTCGTTGGCGGTGGCAGTGGTGGGCAGCGGGACGTCGGCCTTGCGCCCCAGTTCCAGCGCGAGCAGCATGTCCTTCTGCATCATGTTTACGTTGAACCATGCCTCTTCAGGCATTTTAAGCACAAACGGGCCGCGATACTGGACCATGGGCGATGCGATGGCGCTGTGCGTCAGCACGTCGACGGCGATATCGCGCGGGATGCCGCTCTTCTCGGCGAGCAGAACACCTTCGGAGAACGCCAGCATCTGGACCGCGAGATTCAAATTGGTGGCGATCTTCATCACCAGCGCCAGGCCATTTTCGCCGACATGTGTGACTTTGGGCCCAAGATCGAGCAAAATCGGTTTCGCGCGCTCGAAGGTTTCCGTATGTCCGCCCACCATGACGGAAAGCTTGCCTTGTTCGAGAGTGATTACGCTTCCCGAGACGGGCGCATCCAGCATGTCCGCGCCTTTTTCTCGGACGTGAGCGGCCAGCGCCTTGCTGATTTCGGGGCTGACGGTGCTCATCTCGATCCAGATTTTGCCGCTGCCGAGACCGGCGACGATTCCGTTCGCTTCGCCGGCAATCTGCTGTAGCGCGGCGGAATTAGTGACCATGGAAAGCGTGAAGTCGGCCGCCGCAGCGACAGCGCGGGGCGAATCAGCCCATTTCATTCCTCGATCGATCAGCCACTGCGCTTTGGAACGCGTGCGATTGTAGCCGGTAACGGTGTGTCCCTTGTCGAGCAGGCGGTTCACCATGCGGCTGCCCATCACGCCTAAGCCGACGAATCCTAAATTGGCCATTCTCTACAGTGTACGAGGTGGGAAACGACTTTGTATGCCGGATCTGTATCGCGATGAACAGATTCGTGTCCCGATCATGGCCACGAATGAACACGGATAAAGCAGTTGCTCGGAATCCGCGTTCATCTGGGTTTATCCGTGGCTAATTCTTCAGAAACTTTCGGATGCGGTCCACCGCGTCCATCAGCTTCTCATAAGAATTCGCGATGCTGAACCGCAGATAGCCGTCGCCGTACGCGCCGAACGCCGTTCCGCTCAAGCACGCGACCCCGGCCTTTTGCAGCAGTGCATCCGCCAGATCTTTCGATTTCCATCCCGTGCCTTGAATGTTCGGGAACGCATAAAAAGCGCCGCCCGGAATCGGACAGCGGAAACCAGGCACGGTGTTCAAGGCCGCGCAGAAAGCGTCGCGCCGCCGCCGAAACTCCTCCACCATTTTCGTGACGTCGTCCTGCGGCCCGTTTAGAGCCGCGATACCGGCGCGTTGCGTGAAACTCGCGGTGCACGAATTGGAATTCACCATCAACTTGTTTACTGGATCCACCAGCCATGTTGGCATCACGCCGTAGCCCATGCGCCAGCCCGTCATCGCGTAGGTTTTCGAGAATCCGTCCAGAATAATGGTCTTCTCCAGCATGCCCGGCAGGGTGCTGATCGAAAGCGGCGCCTCCTGGTCAAAATAAATGCGCGTGTAAATCTCGTCCGACAAAATCATCAGATCGCGATCGCGCACCATATCCGCGATGGCCCGTACGTCGGCCGCCGGAATCACGCCGCCCGTGGGATTGTGCGGTGAGTTCAGGATCAGCATCTTGGTTTTCGAAGACAAGCTGTCCTTCAGCACGTTCAAATCGAACGAAAACCCACGATCCTCCACCAGAGGGATCGGCACTGGCTTCGCTCCCAGAAAATTGATCATCGACTCGTAAATCGGAAAGCCGGGATTCGGATAAATCACCTCGTCGCCCGGCTCGAGCAGTGCCATCAGCGGAAAAAAGATGATTGGCTTGCCGCCGGGAACCACGCACACATGCTCGGCGCCCACGCGAATTCCGCGCGTGCGGCAGATGTACGATGCAATCGCCTCCCGCAGCTCCGGCAGCCCTTGCGTCGGGCCATAATGCGTCCAGCCCTGATCGAGCGCCTGCTTGCCGGCCTCCACGATGTGGCGCGGCGTGTCGAAATCGGGCTCACCGATTTCCAGGTGAATAATGTCGCGTCCCTGCGCTTCGAGCGCGCGAGCGCGCACCAGGACTTCGAAGGCGGTTTCCACGCCTATGCGGTTCATCCGCTCAGCTAGTTTCATGATTGTTTTTGAGAGTTGGTTTTGGAGAAATAGGGAACGCTGTTGCGAAATTCAGTGAATTGAACCCGATCGCCGATTTGGGCCCGCTCGCCGGAGACGCGCCCGGTGACGCGCCGGCCGCCGGCCAATTCCACGATTGCTAATTGATACGGCACGTCGTTGACGTACGCTTCCGGCGGCGAGTAAACCACGGTCTCAGTATAAATTGTGCCCGATCCTAAATCGTTCATGCCGCCCCCAGGATCGTGATTACGCTGGTAGCGCCTGATCCGCCCAGATTCTGCGCGAGGCCGAGCGTATTGCGCTTCACCTGCCGCTCGCCGGCTTCACCGCGAATCTGCTGCGCGACGTCGCAAATCTGCCCGACGCCGGTCGCGCCCACCGGATGTCCCTTGGACTTCAGCCCGCCGCTGGTATTCACCGGACGCTCGCCGTTCAGGCACGTGCCGCCCGCCAGACTATAAGGGCCGCCCTGGCCCTTTGGCACGAAGCCGAGGTCTTCGATCGCGATAATCTCGGCGATGGTGAAGCAATCGTGCACTTCCGCAAACTGTATGTCGGATGCCTTCACGCCCGCCATCCCGTAGGCTTTTTCGGCCGATGTTTTCACCGCGCGAAACGTGGTGATGTCGTCCTTCTCATCGAGCGCGACATTATCCGACGCCTGCGCGATGCCCAACACCCGCACTGGCTTGTCCGTGAAATCCCGCGCGCGATCGAGCGGCATGATCAAAACCGCCGCCGCGCCGTCGCTGATGAGAGAACAATCATATACGGTGAGCGGTTCGGCGATCGGCTTGCCCGCCAGCGCCTGCTCCATCGTGATCACCTTCCGCATGTGCGCCAGAGGATTCTTCGCACCGTTCTGATGGTTCTTCACCGCCACCGATGCCAATTGCTCGCGCGTGGTTCCGTACTGATACATATGACGGCGCGCAATCATCGCGAACAGCGCGGGGAACGTCGCGCCCGCGCGCACTTCGCCGCACAGATCGCCCGCGCCCGCCAAAATTTCGGTCACCTTCGGCGTCGGCTGCGAAGTCATTTTCTCCACGCCCGCCACCAGCACGATGTCGTATAGCCCCGCCGCAACCGCCGACGCTGCGTGAAAGAAGGCCGATCCGCTGGACGCGCAGGCTGCCTCAAAACGCGTCGCCGGTACATCCTTGATCCCGATCGCGGTTGAAATGTACGGCGCTAAATGATTCTGTCCGACAAAGGATGGCCCGGCGAAATTGCCGAGATAGAACGCCTCCACTTGAGACGGCGTTGCGTGCCCGTTCTCTAATGCTTTTTGTCCGGCCTCTACCGCGAGCGAACGGAGATCGCGATCCGGGAACGCGCCAAACGCGGTTTTCCCGATGCCGGCGACGGCTACTGGTCTCATACTTTCAGGATAGCTACTTCGTTTGTGTTTGGCTAAACGGAACTACGGTCGGCCCCGGCCGCAGATGGCCCTCGTCGCGATCCTTGTTGTTTTCCTCGCACGAGTACTCCATCAGATGATCGCCGGGCTTCAGCCGCTCCAGCACGCGGTGATTGCTCCACGGTTTGGTGTACATCTTGGGATCGTCCACCGTCACGTCGTACGCGATATGGTTCACACCGGTCAACTGATAGCGCTCCGTCACGTGCAGCACGTCACTGTGCGGATGCCCCGCTGTATCCAGCCAGGTGCGATCGTTGAATCCAACGGTATCGATCACCAGCGCATCTCCATCCCACTTGCCGATCGACTCGCCCATAAACGTAGGCTCCGGATTCTTCGAATGCTCTCGTGCTCCCAAAGGAACGGTGCGGAATGTCGTCATGTACTCGTACAAGAACACCACCGCTTCCGGCGCTTCGACAATCCGCATCGGAAACGGCGAGTTGTTGATGCGCGGCACGCCCGGGAACATGCAGAATCCCGTGGGATCGTATTTCGTGCTGACTTTGGCGTAAGCGGCCTTCCCTTCCGTAGTGAAGGGTAGCTCGCCGATGCCTTTCGCCATGTTGGGCGTGTAGGGAAGATTCCAGGAACCGTTGAGGTCCGGCTTGCCATCGGAGCTGCGGGGCAGTTCGGCGGCGGCGCAAGAGCCAACGAAGGCCGTGCCAAAGACCACCGCAATCCAGCCAATCCGCATGGAAACCAGCTTACTGCTTTTGCGCCATCAATTTGTGAAACAGGGCCACGGTGTCGTCATGTTCCACCCAACCGCCCGGACCAATGTGCATACCTTCGGCCATGTTCACCGGCAGACGGCCTTCTTTGCTCTTCACGTCCATCTTCGCGCCGTGATCCACCAGAAACTCTACTACTTCGTTGGCCCCGCGAAACGATGCGCCATGCAGAGCCGTGTAGCCTTCGTCATTCACCGCGTTGACGTCGCCGCCCCATTCGAGGCAAAGCTTCAGAGCTTCCGGAGCATCGGCCTGCGATCCATGGCTCTGCCCGTCGGACCATCCTACGCCCGCGGC
The DNA here is from genome assembly GCA_963713415.1 of Bryobacterales bacterium. Classification (GTDB taxonomy): domain Bacteria; phylum Acidobacteriota; class Terriglobia; order Bryobacterales; family Bryobacteraceae; genus Palsa-89. Next base: position 182,692 of record CAVQLV010000010.1, read on the forward strand.
CACCATCAGCGGGGTGGTGTGATCCTTGGTCGCGATGAGCGGATCGGCTCCGCGCGCTTTGAGCAGTTTCATCACCGTCACGTCGTCCGATTGCGCGGCGCGCCAGAACGGCGTCGCGCCGATCGCATTGGCCCAGCGCCCGTCAAACGACGGCTGGCCGCGCAACGGAATTTTCTTGGTCAGCCGCGCGTTCGGATTGGCCCCGTGATCGAGCAAAGCGTTGATCAGATCCAAATCGCTCAACGTATCTTTTTCCGGCGGCGCCGGCCGTGTCGACCATTCCAGATTGCGCATGTCGATGGTGGCGTATAACGGCCCGCGTCCTTTATCATCCGTGGCGTTCGGATCGGCACCCTGCTCCAGCAAATATTTCGCCAGCGCATAATGTTCATTGATGATGGCCACCAGCAACGGACTGCTCCCATCCGCCGCGCTCTCTTTCACGTTGGCGCCGGCCGTCACCAGAATCCGCGCGCTCTCCAGATCGTTCTGGCGAGCCGCATAAAGCAGCGCAGTCATCCCGCCCACGGGGAAAGGAGCCGAGAAGATGGTTTGAAACATGGTGGGGGGAGGCAGCTTGTGCGTTTGCGCATTTACGTCGGCGCCATGATCGATAAGGATCTTCGCGGCCGCGGCATTTTTCTCGGCAACCGCCCACATCAGTGCCGTCTGTCCTTCCGAATTGAGCTTGTTCACATCGGCGCCGCGATCCAGCAGCACCTTCAACGCGTCGGGCTTGCCCGTTCGCGCCGCCAGCATCAATGCCGTATCGCCCGTGTCCGATACCACCGCGTTGGGATCTTCGCCGGCTTTCAGCAGCTTCGCGATCATGGCCGCGCTCCCGTTGGTGCAGGCCAAAGACAGCGGCGTGGCTCCAAAACGGTTTCGAGCCTTTACGTTTGCGCCGGCTTCGAGCAGCAGATCCGCCATTTCGACATCATTCCAGCGGGACGCCCAATCGATGGCCGTTGTGCCGTCGGCCTGCGGGGCGTTCGCGTCTGCATGCAGCTTGAGCAGCGAACGAACCGTTTGCGTGTCCTGGTTCATGGCAGCGTCTGCCAAGCGCGTGTCGCCATTGGTTGCCCCGAAGCTGGTAGCCGCGAGCAGTGCAGCGATCCAAAGTCCCTTCCGGTGCATCGACATAATGATCCATCGTATTGCATTTTCCACCCTCCTGGCAATACAATTGGAGCTATGTGGATGGGAGCGTGGCGGTCGCCGGGATTTGCCGTCGCGGTCGGCTTAATCGCTCTTCTGCATGCAGCTCCTGCGGTTGCCCAAAAAACCAGCCAGCAAATTTCACCAGAGCACGCGCTCATCAATCAGTATTGCGTCACCTGCCACAACGAAAAAGCCAAGACTGCCGGCCTGATGCTCGACAGGCTGGGGCCCGACCTGGATGGCGCAAGCGTCGGCCCGCACGCTGAAACCTGGGAAAAGGTGGTGCGCAAGCTGAGGGTGGGGGCAATGCCACCGCAAGGGATGCCGCGTCCGGACCGCACCGCTATGGATTCGCTCGCGGGCTACATTGAAACTTCGCTCGACCGCGCCGCGGCGGCCGCACCCAATCCCGGCCAGCCGGTGCTGCATCGGCTCAATCGGACCGAATACGCCAATGCCATTCGCGATCTGCTGGACCTGGATGTCGACGCGTCCGACCTGCTGCCTACCGATGATTCGAGCTTCGGCTTCGACAACATCGGAAGCGTCCTGGGAGTTTCGCCCGCGCTGATCGAGCGCTATCTGCTGGCTTCCGGCAAGGTGAGCCGCCTGGCCGTGGGCGATCCGAAAATCGATCCCATTGTCGACACCTATCGCGTCCGTGCCGATCTCACGCAGAACGAGCACCTCGAAGGCCTGCCGCTGGGCACTCGCGGCGGCGTCTTGATTCGTCACGATTTCCCGCTGGATGGCGACTACGTCATCAAAGTGAAGCTGCTTAAGTCCACCGTGGATCTGCTGTTCGGCAACAACGCGCAGGATCAATTGCTTGAAATCGCGCTGAATGGCGAGCGCGTCCAGACGCTGACCATCAATCAGAAAGTGGCCATATCGCCGCCCGCTCCGGTTGCCGGTTCAAAACCGGTTGCCGGAGGAAAGCCAAAGGAAGGCTTCGACCCGGCGGCAGCCACTAAGCTCAGCATGTCGCAGCCCAAGGACAACGTGGAAGCGCGCGTCCACGTCAGCGCCGGCCCGCAAACGGTCACCGTCGCGTTCGCGAAACGCAGCTACGGCCCGGTGCAAGACTTGATGGAGCCGATCGATCGCAGCACGTTCGATCCGAGCGATCCGAAGGGCCTGCCGCATGTGCTCAGCGTGTCCATCAGCGGACCCTTTAACGCGCAAGGTTCCGGCGATACTCCCAGCCGGCGCAAGATTTTCATTTGCCACCCTGCTAATGCGAGCGAGGAGCTGCCCTGCGCGAAGAAAATCATTTCCACGCTCGCGCGCCATGCTTATCGCCGGCCGGTCACGGACTCGGATCTGGAAACGCTGCTTAGCTTCTATCAATCCGGGCGCAACCATTTTGGTCAAAATCAGGGAAATTTCGAAACTGGAATCGAGATGGCGCTGCGACGCATGCTTTCCGATCCGCAGTTCGTCTATCGCTTCGAGCGCGATCCCGCCAGCGCTCCTCCGGACACCCCGTATCGCATCAGCGATCTGGAACTCGCGTCGCGCCTTTCGTTCTTTCTGTGGAGCAGCATTCCCGACGACGAGCTGCTGGATGTGGCCGCGCAAAACAAGCTGCACAATCCCGCGGTGCTGGAGCATCAGGTGCGCCGCATGCTGGCAGATCCACGCGCCAATTCGCTGGTCAGCAACTTCGCCGACCAGTGGCTGTATCTGCGCAACCTCCGCAGCGTGGCGCCGGATCTCGAAGCCTTCCCCAATTTCGACGACAACCTGCGCGAAGCATTCAAACGCGAGACCGAGCTGTTCTTCGGCAGCATCATCCAGGGAGACCGCAGCGTGATCGATCTGCTGAATGCCGATTACACCTTCGTCAACGAGCGCCTGGCCAAACATTATGGAGTTCCCAACGTCTACGGCAGCCAGTTCCGGCGCATCTCCTGGCCCGAGAACATCCCGCGCCGCGGTTTGCTGGGGCAGGGAAGCATCCTGACCGTGACCTCCATCGCGACACGCACCTCGCCCGTGCAGCGCGGGAAATGGCTGCTCGAAAATGTACTGGGAACGCCGCCCAACCCGCCGCCCGCCAACGTGCCGGCACTCAAAGAGAACAAGACCGGCGATAAACAACTCTCGGTTCGTGAGCGCATGGAAGCGCATCGCAGGAATCCGCCGTGCGCGGGCTGCCACAAAGTTTTGGACCCGCTTGGATTCGCGCTCGAAAATTTCGACGCGGTCGGCCAGTGGCGCACAGTGAGTGAGTCGGGCGAGAAAATTGATGCGTCCGGCGTACTTGCCGACGGCACCAAAGTGGATGGCGTCGCCGACCTGCGCAAAGCGCTCTTGAGCCGCCCCAATGTTTTCGTCGGCACTATGACCGAAAAGCTGATGACTTATGCATTGGGCCGCGGCTTGGAGTATTACGACATGCCGGCTGTGCGCGCAGTCACGCACCAGGCCGCGCGGAATAATTACCGTTTCTCATCGTTAATTCTTGGAATCGTCGAAAGCACGCCTTTCCAGATGCGCCGATCGCAGGATCGCGACCCGGCGCCCGCTACATCCGTCGCAGACATCAGGAGGCCGAATCAGCCATGATTATCACTAAGAAACATTTGCCCCGCCGCACGTTCTTGCGTGGTCTGATGGGCACCACCATCGCGCTCCCGCTGCTGGACTCCATGGTCCCGGCCCTGACGGCCGCCACCAAGACGGCTCCCAAGACGCGGCTCGGCTTCGTCTATGTTCCGCATGGCGCGGTGATGGACAAGTGGACGCCGGCCACGGAGGGCACGGGCTTCGAGTTCACGCCGATCCTGAAACCTTTGGAGCCCTTTCGCGATCGGCTGCTGATCGTCACCGGCCTTGCCAACAAAGCCGCGGAATCGCAGGGCGATGGCGGCGGCGATCACGCCCGCAGCGCGCCGTCCTACTTAAGCGGCATCCACCCGCTGCGCACCGAAGGCGAAGACGTGCGCGCGGGCACCACCATCGATCAGATCGCGGCCCAAAAGATCAGCCAGGACACGCCGCTCCCGTCGCTTGAACTCGGCATCGAAGATACCGGACTGGTCGGGGTCTGCGACGTCGGCTATAGCTGCGCTTACATGAATTCGATCGCCTGGCGCACTCCCACGCAGCCGCTGCCGATGGAAATTAATCCGCGTGTGGTTTTCGAGCGACTGTTCGGCGATGGCAGCAACGCGGCCGACCGGCTGGAGCGCAAGCAGGAAGACCGCAGCATTCTCGATTCCATCACCGGCGAGGTTTCGCATCTGGAAACCGGCCTCGACCAGCGCGACCGCGGCAAGATCAGCGACTATCTGGATAACATCCGCGAAATCGAGCGCCGCATCCAGATGGCCGAGAAGCGCGCCAGCTCGAACGTGAATGTTCCGGCCACGCCCATCGGGGTTCCCGAGTCGTTCGAGGAACACGCCAAGCTGATGTACGAGCTGCAAGTGCTGGCCTACCAGGCCGAGATCACGCGCGTGTCGACATTCATGATCGCGCGCGACCTGAGCCAGCGCACCTTTCCGCAGATCGGCGTGCCGGAGCCGCACCACTCGGTGTCGCATCACGGGAACAATCCCGTGATGATTGCGAAGCTGGAAAAGATCAACAACTATCACGCCACGCTGCTGGCGTTCTTTCTGGACAAGCTGCGCTCCACCCCCGACGGCGACGGCAATCTGCTGGATCATTCCGTGATCCTGTACGGCAGCTCTATGAGCAATCCGAACGAGCACAATCATTTCCCCCTGCCGCTAGTGGTGGCGGGCGGCGCATGCGGCAAACTGGAAGGCGGCCGTCACCTGAAATTCCCCGAGCGCACGCCGATGTCGAACCTGCTGCTGGCCGTTTTAGAGAAGGCCGGCGTCGAGAGGAATGCGCTCGGCGACAGCACCGGAATGCTGACTATCTAGTCGCGGCTGGAAACTCTAGGCACCCGTGTCTTCATCGCAATCGTGCGAGCATGCTCGGAAAAGGTGCGGGGCGAAACTTTGGGCGCAACCGGCGACTCTTGGCGGGGCCAGCTGCCGAGTTGCGTCGAAGTCGCCGTCAACTCACTGCTGCCCTCATGGGTGCGCGACGTAGAAGTGGGAATCATGCCGCCCGTCGCGCCTCCCAGTAGTCCTCAAACCGGCCGTTGAGATGGCAGCATCGGAGGGAGACGATGGCGTTGGCACCCCGAACCGTCCAGAACATGCCGGACTGTTTGAGCCGGGAGCCGATCACGGTTTTACAGCCGGCCTCGATTACACCCGAGCCGACAAAGAGGTGCTCGCGTCGAAACTTGGGATAGCGCATGCGCGCCACGTTCCTGTCAAAGTAGTCAGCCTCGATGCGAATCTTTTCGATCACTTCGGGATTGGTGGAAACGATGGAACGAAGGGCACACACCAGCTTCTCGATTTTTCCTTTGTCGAGTAATCTCCGCTGGTGGAGCTTGATCCAAGCTTTCTGGTTGGCCTCTTGATTGGGGTGCAGCCGGCGCGCCAACTCCCAGAGATGTTGGCGCGCGTGATACAGATCGACAATCTGCACCGCGCCGGGAAAATGTTGCTCGGCAAGATTCCAGATCCATTCGGCCCCATCGCCCATGACCACCTTCTTTTGAGCGCGGCTCCAGCCGCGTTTCCAGGCTTCCAGGTAAATACGCTTTCCAAACTCTTCGGCGGTCTCGATGGCGCCGGCGTAGGTAGTGGAGTCAGAATCGCGGATCGGGTAGCCTTCCTGGTCCCAGTCGGTCTGGGTGAAGACGCATCCCAACTTTACTTCCCGCGTATGGGATGACTGGCCTTCGGTCTTGCCTTGCCGACCCACCGTCTCCTTCTTCACCACTGGTATTCCCGTTCCATCCATTTGCACATACAGGATCGGAACCGATTCGCCCACGACCATCGGCAGATTCAACTGCACGGCCCGCTGGATCTCCTCCTGCTCGTCTGCTGCGATGTGTTCTCCGATAGCTTCAGCCGTCCGCTCCACAGCTTTGGTTGTCACCTCCAGATCGGCGAGGAGCTTCATCTGCTGACGGCCGTGGTCGAAGGGCGACCCTTGGCCCACTACCGCCTGCATGCGACGCACCCCAGGAGAGAGTTCCGTGTTCTCGATATCCAGTTCGACATCAGCGGGGAATTGGCCCGTATGGCAATGGGGGCACAGGTAGTAGGGGCGCGACACTTCCGACTTACCTACCGCAGTGAGGACCGGCTTGGAGCGCAACTCCCGATAACGGGCCTGGTGTCCGCAGGCGCAAGCAATGTTGTGCTGGTCCGCAGTCGGGGTTGGGAACTGCAACAGTTTGGTTAGCACTGCCGCCCCCGCCTGATGCATGGCCGAACGCACGGCCAACTCCAGGGCTTCCAGATCCAAACGCCCCGTCTTGCGGCGGGCACCAAAGGCTACGCGCAACAGTTGCTCTACTTCGCGCGTGACTTCCTTTTGGATCGCTTCGACCGTTTTTTTTCCTGGGCTGACGGCGAGTTCTCCTCCACTGGCCGCAACTCGCAGATCTGTTCATTGACATCCAACAGTTGCTCGCCCAGTTCCCGGAAGCGCTGGCACTCGGCGACCTCGCGCTGCGCTTTGGCCAAACTCGCCGGAGAGGAAAACGTCTCGGTGACGGTTTTGCCCTTCACCTTGCGTGTCAGCCGAAAGTAAGGGCCGTGGCCAAGATCACCGGTCCGATGGCAGTGACAGTTAAGATTTCCACAACGACCACTTGTTCCGGTAATGCAGCCGGACCGCATGTCACCCAACTGGACGATCTGCAATTGAACAGTGGCGCGGCGGCTTTCCAGGTCAGCCAGAGAATCGTGCATAAAGTCTCCTGATGAATCTAGCGTATCACTACGCTCGGTTTCATGCCACCAAAAAAGAAAACTCGCGAATCGTTACGCCCAAGTCGCGCACCCTGCCCTCATCCGAGCACCCTATGCGAGTAGAAAATCCGCTACCATAGTCTACAAGTTCTGACGCGCAAAGTAGATGAAATCGATCCGCTGCACAATCTGGGTTCTGCTCGCGTTCGTGGTAATCGCGGCGCTCGACTCCCAGCCGGATCCGCCCGCACTGAACCCAGGCACTTCGTTGTGCAAAGTCCTGCAGCATAACTATGCCTTCAGTACCGCAACGCAGGACTGCGATTCGCTCAGTACGCCATCTCTTTTCCCCGTAAAATTGCTGGCCGCTGATACGCGTGAGCCGCATCATCCGAGTGACCGGCTGATTCTCACGGTACAAGCCGCGGATACTTCCCCACCTCAGCTTTAAGCAAACTGCAAGTTGTCTTTCCAATCGTAGTGGACCAGGTCCCAGCGTTGAGTATTCGCGGGTGGATTGCTTTCTACGGATTGGCGCAACTCACATTATTGATTAGCTTCAGAAAGGGATTGTTTTGAAAACTTCCGAAGTGATTCGCGCGTGGGGCAAAATTCTCCAGGGCGAACGCCCCTCGCTTTCCATCGAGATTACCCGCGAGTGTCCGCTGCAATGTCCGGGATGCTATGCGTACGATGACGCTCATCTGGGCGGCGGCGCTTCCTTGCGCAGCCTAAGCGATCGAAAGGGGCCGGCCCTCATAGACGGCGTGCTGGGATTGGTGGACCGCATACGGCCTTTACATCTCTCCATTGTGGGAGGCGATCCGCTGGTTCGCTATCGCGAGCTGGAGTCCATGATTCCAAAATTGCTGGACCGCGGACTGCACGTCCAAATAGTAACCAGCGCCTTTCGCCCGCTCGCAGCCAGTTGGGCGGACTTGCCCCGGCTCAACGTTGTCGTGTCCATCGACGGCCTGCAACCCGAGCATGACGTTCGGCGAGCACCCGCAACATATGATCGGATCATCCGGAACATCGCGGGGCAGAACGTCACCATCCACTGTACGGTTACCGGACAGATGATGAAACGGCCGGGCTACCTGAAGGAGTTTCTCGAGTTCTGGACTCCCCGCGCTGAAATCCGCAAGATCTGGTTCAGCCTGTTCACTCCGCAAATAGGCGATCGGCTTCCAGAAATGCTGCTGCCAGAACAGCGGGCGCGTGCCATTGCGGATATGCTGGTGCTGCGCCTGCAATTTCCCAAATTAGACATGCCGGAAGGCCTGATCCGGCAGTTTTCTACACCTCCGTCGAGTCCGAAGGAATGCGTTTTCGCGCTTACCACCCAGACACTCTCGGCAGACCTGAAAACCAAAATCGTTCCCTGCCAGTTTGGCGGCAACCCGGACTGTGGTTCGTGTGGATGCGTTGCGTCCATGGGATTGGCCGCTGTGGCGGCGCACAAATTGGGACATGTCATTCCTGTTGGCGCCCTCTTCAAGGCGTCCATCAAGATCGGGCAGTTCGCGCCAAGCGCTTCGGCCGCCAGCCCGTGGCGGAAGAGCCATTGCAAATTCTGTCTTAGGCCTTGCTATGAAACAGGATAAGGAGGCATGAATGAAAGAACCTGCGCCGGTAATGCTCCCGGAACTTCAGCCGTTGTTGGAGCTCACTGAGCGAGTGGGGAGAGACTCTCTGCTCACTCAAGCCAGCACGGGCAACAGTTCCATGAAACTGGATGGCGTCCTCTGGATTAAGGCATCTGGCCGTTGGATGTCGGATGCTTTGCGCGATGAGATTCTCATACCTCTGGATTTGGCGGAGGTGAGACAATGCCTGTGCCAGGGCGTCGATCCCGCGGCGCGGTATCCGCGCGCATCACTTGAGACCGCCATGCATGCTGCGCTGCCCCACCGCGTGGTTTTACACGTCCATTGCGTGAACACGATTGCGTGGGCAGTCCGGAGCGACGCACCGGTTCAACTGCGGCGTCTTTTGCAAGGATTGCCTTGGCAGTGGATCCCTTACGCCGCCTCCGGACTGCCACTATCCCGCGCCATAGAACGCGCCCTCGCGGCCAGCCCGGATGCCGGCGTCTTTGTTTTAGGCAACCATGGCCTGGTGCTCGCCGCGGAGAATGTGGAAGCCATCGAGGCTCTTCTTTGCGAGGTGCGGGAACGACTGGCCATTGTTCCACGCGGAGCCTGTCCGCCGGATTACGCCGGGTTGCTGGAAATCTGCGAGGGTTCATCCTGGGACCTGCCCGACGACGTGGGACTGCATCGGCTAGGGTCAGACCCGGTTTCTCGATCCATTCTTGCGGGAGGCCTGCTCTATCCTTGCCAGGCGATCTTCTTTGGGTTCCCCTATAGTTATGGGCCCGTCATGACTATCAAGGGCCGCGGTGTCGTGGTGAGCACATCCATCGAGCCCGCTGAGCTGGCTATGCTCTTCGGATTGGCGGAAGTTGTCCAGCGCATTGGCGCGTCCGCGCCCCTGCGCTACCTTTCCAAGGCGGAGGTGGCGGCGCTCTCCAATCAAGCTGCCAATCGCTACCGCGAACTGGCGAGCGCCAGTCACGCCGTGACACGATAATTGCGCCTCCGGGGCCACGAATTATCTGGAACGGACGGGCTGGCTGAAAAATATGCGTGGCGGGCGTCGGGCGCCCGAGCCCGGCGTCAATCCGTGCTAAACTGAAAGTGTCTTTGAAGTTCCGCCAATTTTCGCATCGTCCCTCATCGTTCGGTATAACCGCCCGCTGTCCGATCGTGCCTGATTCGCTGCTCTGCAAATTCAGAAGGAAACGATGAAAAATATTTTTGTAGGTAATTTAAGTTTTGGAACCACCGAAGCTACGCTGCGTTCCATGTTTGATTCATATGGCACCGTTGATCGCGTCAATATCGTCACGGATCGCGATAGCGGGCAAGCCAGAGGCTTCGCCTTCGTCGAAATGAGCGTTGATGCGGAAGGCAACGCCGCAATCAGCGGACTCAATGGACGGGACCTGGACGGCCGGGCGCTGAACGTCAATGAGGCGCGTCCGAAGACGGAGCGCGGTTCCGGCGGTGGTGGAAATCGTGGTGGCGGCGGACGCAACAACAACCGCTGGTAACGAAACGCAGGAAAGGCGGCAGTGAACACTGCCGCCGTAATCAGTCAGTAACGTACAAACCGAAAGGACTGGAGAATCATTGCCAAAAGAAGATGCGATTGAAGTAATGGGTAAAGTGGTCGAAAAATTCAGGGCGGGGATGTTTACCGTCGAACTTGACGCAGGCAAGCCGGTGCTGGCGTCCATGGCCGGGCGATTGCGCCGGAACCGGATTAAAATAATGACCGGGGACCGGGTTTCCCTGGAACTGTCACCATATGACCTGACAAAAGGCCGAATCACTTATCGCCACAAATAAGGTTCGAGGGGAACAAAAGTGACATCCAACAAGACGATCAAAACCATCCACAGCCGCTCTAACAAAGATATCGGCGACGTCATCGAGGGTGAATGGGAAATCACCGCCAAGAAAGTAATTGCTGAGCCGATCCCGGGCGATGGGACCAGGCAGGCGCCCGCGTTTTGGAATCTACGAATACGAGGTCAAGGCAATCCTTGCCCGGACGGCCGGGCAAGCCGGGGCGTGCGAAGCACAGAAGCACGAGACCAATGCCGGTGGGACACGGCGCGAAGCGTCCTCTGTTCCGCTGACCGTGCGAAGAACGTCCTAAAGCCTCGGCGCGCCGAACATCAGAGCTCGAACTGCGCCTGGGCCTTCTCCAGCGCATCATCCAATTGCTCGGCCAGCACACGCGCGCGGGGATCGCGGACCAGGTCGGCGTGATGCCCAGGCGTGTGGTAGATCTGAATGCTCTCCCTTCACCAGGTTTTCCAGCCCAGCGTCCGATCGGAAGGGAATCCAGGGAGGCTGGTTCGGTAGCGCGAAACAACGTGATGTCGCCCGAGTATTCGCCCGGGAAGTAAATGTTCGCTGCCCAGTGCCCGGCTTCATTCACCCATTGAATGGTCGTCCGGCAGGCCTGCCGCTGGTCATAGCCGATCCGATCTGGGTGGCGCGTCTTGCTTTCCCGCGCAGTAGGAGATTCGCTCCTCGGATGGAGCACCATGGCATTTTGCCAGTGCAGAGTGAAGCGATAGTTCCACGTGTCAATTCGTTGGCGCCAGCCGTTACACAATGCCCGGCGACGGCTGTGTTCCCGGCACGGCGGTATCGAACATCGCAACCAGGCCCACGGCTGTCCTGACGCCGTCAATTGCCGCGCCATCTCATAAGCCACCCATCCACCGAATGACGATCCGCCTAAATAGTAGGGCCCCTGAGCGTTGAAACTCCCGAATCTCCGGCAATATAATCGCGGGCCATTTCTTCGATCGTGAATGTCTTCCTCGGGCGTCGGCCCGCTCAGCCCCATGCGCCTGGATTCCATAGAACGGCTGATCCGCGGATGAACGTGGCGGGCCAGATCCACGAATTCGAGGACGTTGCCGCCCACTCCGTGAACGCAGTAAAAAGGGGGCCGATCTCCCGACGCTCTTGATCGGCACCAGGCAGTTCCACTCCGTTCCTGGCCGTCCGCTCAACATTTCCGCCAAGCCTTGCAACGGTGGGAGCCTCGACCAGACGTCACCAGCGGAAGTTCGCGTCCCGTGACTGCTCTTAAATCGGCCAGGAGGCGAACCGCCAATAACGAATCCCCGCCGAGATCGAAAAAATTATCGTGGATACCGATGGGCGAGATTCGCAAAACACGCTCCCAAATACGCGTGAGACGCGCTTCCATTTCGTCTCGCGGAGGGAGCGCCGCATGGGGTGCCTGCGCTGTTGGCGCCTGGACTCCTTGGACGTTCTTGGCAGCCTCCAAATTCACAGCCTGCAATATCGAGGCCGCGTCCGCGCGATGTGTTGCTATCCATGCGTAGTCAATTCCAGCGGGGCTTGCCGACGGCGCCGCAGCTCTGTCAGATTGCTGGATCCGATGTAACAACCGCTGGATTGCTGTCGGACGGCGAAAACCGGATGGCCGCGGCCACCTCCGACGGAAAGCGATGGAGCAATCCGGCGCCTGCTTCACTTCCACACTCGGCACTCAGGCGCGCCAGAAAATCGTGAGCCGGCGTGTTCTTGGGCGTCGATACAAAAGAAATCTCAAGTACGGAAAGCGATCGCGCCAGCGCGATTTGTCCTAACCGCGCCAACATCGCATGCTCGACGCCTTTGCCCAGAACCCGGCAGCTCAGCAGGAAATCGGCGACCTGAAGTGCATCCCGCACGGGCTCGAACATTACCAGGCCAACCTGCCCGTAGTCTCCATAGCGGTCTCGTACGAAGGCGGCGAGAATGCGGCTCGAATCGCGGTTGAGTGCCTCCCGAATCTGCGGCGCGGTGAAGCGCCGCGTGGTGAAATTGAACTGATTGGTGCGCTGGGTCATCTGCGCGGCGCGCTCGATTTCGGCGGCCCCGTTCAATTCGCGGATTTCGATTTCCAGGTTTAAGCCGCGAATGAAGTCGGCATAAGAGAGCGACTCGGCCAGAACGCTTCGGCGCAGCGCATTCTCGCGATACATTGCCGTGCGATTCCGGTCCTCGCCGGTGGCTCCGTTTTGGTCGAAGGCCCACACGTGATCGAGAAATCGTGGGATGAGGCGCGCATCCGCGGGCAGGGTTAACGCCAGAACGCCGGGACAGTGGGCCTCCACTTCCGCCGTCTCCATGGGGTTGTCGTCCACGAAAATGAAGGAATCGAGCCCCAGCGACAGTTCGGCGGCGAACGCTTGAATATTCTCCGATTTCGGCCGCCAGTTCACACGCCATCCGGCGAAGTCCGATCTCTGGAGAGGCATCTCCCGGTGCGCATCGAAAGTCTCTTCGACATCGCGCGCGGTGTTCTTGCTGCATACGCAGAGGAGCATACCGTCGTTCTGGCGCGACTTCAGGAAGTTCTGAACCGCCCGAGTGGCTGGATCAAGCTGAATACCCTGCGGCCCTCTCTCGCCGCAGATGCCTCGCCACAATGTGTTGTCGCAGTCCGTGACAATTACTTTGTACGGTGTGCGCCGGGATGCCAGGAACACGCGCGCGATGGCCGTTCCGAGCGCGGCGTAAGCCTCCGGCGTATACGGGATGTGGCCGAGTTGGTCGGCTGCTCGATCGTAGCAGTTCGCTACCGGATAGAGCTCCAGCAGCCGTGCGGCGGAAAGAAAGCGAACGGCCGGTAATCCAGATAGCTGGCTCGACAAGTCCTGCTCCAACTGCTGCAGCAGTGCGCTGTGCCCGGCATCGGCGAGAGCCTGCGGGGAAGGCGGGCAGATACAAACCAGAATTGGTGAAGCGCCCGCCGACGCCGCTGTTTTCAGCGCTGCCATCAATTCACTATTTCGCGATTTCGCCTCAGCTGACTCCGTGCCGGCCGAATGCCGTTCCCAATCCTCGAAGCGCACCAGCACGACGTTGAGGCCGTTTTTGTTCCGAGCGAAAATTCCGTGAGCATCCACCAGCGTCTGGACGGCGTGATTGTAAGGGGCAAATTCCAGATCGGCCGGAATGTGAAGCTGACTTAGCCAGTACCGTAAGGATTCGGCTAGCGGCTCCGCGGTAAATGTCGCACAAATCGCGATTGTGCCGTCAGTGAATTCGGCTTTCACTCCAATTCCCGTTCCGGCTGAAACTGCACAGTCGCGTGAACATTTCCCTGCGCCTCTTCGTATCTTACGTGAGACGCTAGTATGCTAGCTTGAGCGTCCCGGCTTGGAGACAGGTGGAAAAGCAATGCTGCAAGTGGATGCTCTGAAGAAAAGCTACGGCAATCTGGTGGCGGTGGACGGCGTTTCGCTGCACGCCGGCGCGGGGGAGATTGTCGGACTTCTGGGTCCGAACGGCGCCGGAAAAACCACCACCGTCTCGATGATCGCCGGCTTGGTTCGTCCCGATTCAGGTTCGGTTCGGATCGAAGGGCGGCCGCTGACCGGAGATACGGATCCTATCAAGCGCCGCATCGGGCTGGTGCCGCAAGATCTCGCACTTTTCGACGAGCTGACCGCTCAAGCCAATCTTCAGCTCTTCGCCGCACTCTACGATCTGGATGGAAGCGCGGCCAAACGCGCGATGGGCGAAGCGCTGGAACTGGTGGGCCTGACGGATCGCGCGCAGGAGCGCGTCAAAAACTACAGTGGCGGCATGAAGCGCCGTCTGAACCTGGCCGCCGCGCTGCTGCACGATCCGCAGATCCTGCTTTTGGACGAGCCCACCGTCGGCGTTGATCCCCAGAGCCGGAACGCGATTTTCGATAATCTGGAGGTCCTGAAACAGCGCGGCAAAACGCTGGTCTACACCACGCACTACATGGAAGAGGCCGAGCGGCTGTGCGACCGCGTCATCATCATCGATCACGGACAGGTGGTTGCGGATGACACTTTGCAGGGCCTGTATCGTCTGGTGCCGGTCACGAACTTGCTGGCCGTGGAACTCGATCACGGACCGGACGGCCTGCGGCTGGAAGAACTGCAGACCCTGCCTGGCGTTCGTTTCGCGAAAATCGAAGCCGGGACGTTGCGCGTGGGCGTTCAGGATCTGACCGCCGAAACTCCTCGCTTGTTGCAGTGGCTGGCGGACCGAGGGCACGTCTATCGTCATGTGGCGAGCGAGCGCGCCGATCTGGAAACCGTATTCCTCACACTCACCGGAAGGAGCTTGCGCGACGCATGATGACCCCGTTTCGAGCGTTGATCGGCAAAGACCTGCAACTGTTCTTCGTGGACCGGCGAGCGCTGATTATGAGCTTTGCCATCCCGATCGTCATCGGTTCCTTTTTTGGATACGTTATGGGAGGCCAGGGCGACCAGGCGAACCAGAGCAAAATTGCCGTCTTGACCGTGGATGGGGACCACAGCGCGATTTCAAACGAAATCGTGAAGCATTTGTCGGAAGAACGGGCGCTGGATGTGAAGCCTTCCACCCTGGATGCCGCGCGCGCATCCGTCCGCAAGGGAAGCGCAATCGTGGCCGTGATGATTCCACCCAATTTTGGGCAGGACGCCGGACGGGCTTTCTTCGGCCCGAGCGCGAAGCCCGAAATTGAACTGCTCTTTGACCCTTCCCACTCGGCCGAGCGCGCCATGGTGTCGGGAATCCTCACCGGCGATGTGATGCAAGCGGTGAGCAAAGAGATGTTCACGGGACCGACGGCTCGGGAGATGGTGAAGGATTCGCTCGCGCAGGGTGGAGCAAAGTCGAGGATCTGCCGGCCGGCGACAAGAATAGCCCTGGAAGACTTGCTGCGCAGCGTGGACCGCTGGAACCAGCAATCCGATCAGAGCGCGTCCGGCGCTGCCTCGCGTGGATTGACCATGCCCTTTACCACGCGCGAGGAAGCTGTCACCGCCCGTCAGAACGTCAAATACAACGGCTACGCCCACGCCTTCGCTGGAATGGTGGTGCAGTTTGTGCTTTTCCTAGGCATCGACGTTGGCATCGGATTGCTGCAGCAGCGCCAGCGTGGCTTGTGGAAACGGTTCCGGGCCGCGCCGTTGTCGCGAGGCGTGTTGCTCGGCAGCCGCGCCGTCAGTGCGGCTATTCTCGCGTTCCTGGTGGTGCAGGTGAACTTCCTCTTCGCCCGCCTGGTTTTTGGCGTGCGGGTGGAAGGCAGCATGCTGGGTTTTCTGGGAGTAAGCGCCGCATTCGCGTTGATGACCGCCGGATTCGGCATGTTGGTTGCCACGCTCGGCAAAACGCCGGAGGCTACGCGCGGCCTCTCCATTTTCGCCACGCTGATTGTCGTGATGCTGAGCGGGGCCTGGATACCGATGTTCTTGTTTCCGCAATGGTTGCAGCGGCTCACGCTGGTGGTGCCTACGCGCTGGGCCATGGATGGCCTGGAAGCGATGACCTGGCGTGGTCTGGGGTTGGAAGCCGCGCTGGCTCCCATCGCCGTGCTGCTCCTGTTCGCGGCGCTGTTTGGCGCCCTGGCTGTGGCGCGCTTCCGTTGGGAAGCGGAAGGCTGATCTCGGGCGCGGAAATTACTGCGCCAGCTCGCGTTTGATGATCTTGGTCTTCAGTTCTTTCCCATCGGGCTTGAGCAATATCATTTCATTGCCGCTGACGGCGGCGCGAATGGCGTCGCCATTGTGCAGCCCCTCGCTATAGTCGTCCGTTGGATGGTGGATGCGCTTTCCGCTCCCAGAGTAAATGACGTTCCCGATTTGTACCGCAAAGACGGCCCAGCGGTGAGTAATATTATTGTCCAGCCCTTTGCCGGAGGTGATGCTGAGGAGCTCGGCCTGGTCGAAATTCGAGCTTGTCGGCGGCTTGAAAACTGGTTGACAGCGCTAGTACGAATACAATCAGACAAAATGTTTTGCGCACCGAGGAAGAACCCATGAAGACAATGCTACAGCAACCGCTTGGACCGGCGCGCCGTCTCCGATTACACTGTTGCATATATGGATAAACCTACACACCATGACGTGGATGTAATTCTGAAGCTCTACGAATTGCGCCGTGAGGAGCGCATGCGTAAAGCCAGAGGCTGGCTCTTCGGCTACAAGGCCAGCAACGCGGCCGAGCATCAGGCCGCCTGTCCGCCTGGATCGGACGAGGACGCTTATTACCGGATGGTCACCAGCTATTGGGACATGGCGGCGTCGTTCGTCACTTCCGGAGCGGTGAACAAGGAACTGTTCCTGCAGAGCGCGGGCGAGATGCTATACGTTTGGGAAAAGACCAAGGGAACCATTGCCGACTCGCGTAAGGCGATGGGCAATCCCAAATATCTTTCGAACCTGGAGACCGTGGCGCAAGCCCTGATCGACAACATGAACCAGGCCAATCCGAAAGCGTACGAAACGTTTGCGGCTCGGGTCCGCGGGGCAGGTGCCTGAGCATCGCTCGGTACTAGAACCAGGAGAACGGATACCGTACTAAGCGTCTATGCGCCGCGAAGCCGATTTCTTTGAAGATCGTGATATGGATCTGGTCTACATCGCCAAGAAACTGCAGGAGGCGTTGCGGCTGGAATCGGCTTTCACTGAATCTGGTGTGGATTACGCCGTCGAGCCCGACAAGTACAGCGGCGGCGTAATCTTTCGCAGCGAGCGGGTGGGCGCTTTCTTTTACGTTTTGCCGGAAGCGGCCGACCGGGCGCGCGTCGGTTATGCAGGAGCATGGCTTCCGGTTTCTCGATGCTCGTAATCAGAGCGATGCTCGTAATCAGAGCGATGCTTGTAATAAGAGCGATGCTCGCGATAAGGGCGATGCCCGGGAAGAACATTCACAATGATGAAACAAGCCATCGTGTTTTTGTTTGGCGCGGGCCTCATGGCCCAGAATGCCGGCAATCTGACCGAGCAGTATCGCGATAGCGCTTCCAAGCTGATCGACGCCTCGCTCGCCGACCAGGGTGGGATGGAGAAGCTGGCGTATTTGTGCGACCGTATCGGCAATCGCTTGAGCGGGTCAGCGGCGCTCGAAAAGGCGGTGGTATGGGCTGCCGCGCAAATGAAGGCCGACGGGCTCACCAACGTGGTCACGCCGCGCGTCAAGGTTCCCCACTGGGTGCGTGGCAACGAAAGCGCCGCGCTAACGGAGCCGGTGGCGCATCCACTCACCATCCTGGGACTCGGCGGAAGCGTGGCAACCCCCAAGCGAGGCATCACGGCCCAAGTGGTGCCGGTTTCGAGCTTCGAGGATCTGGAAAAAAAAGGCCGTGCCGCGATTGAGGGCAAGATCGTTCTCTTCAACGTGCCCTATGAAAGCTACAACCGCACGGTGGTTTATCGAACTGCCGGGCCATCGCGCGCCGCACGCTTGGGAGCCGTGGCTGCTCTGGTGCGCTCGATCACGCCGGTGAGCATCCAGTCGCCGCATACCGGCGCGCTCGAATACGCGGAAGGATTCCCGAAGATTCCCGCGGCGGCCGTCACCATCGAAGATGCGCTGCTGATCCAGCGCCTGGTGGATGCCGGAAATTCAGTGGTGGTTCATCTGGAGATGGAGGCGCACATGCTGCCCGACGCAGAATCGGCCAATGTGATCGGCGAGATTCCCGGCCGCGAGAGGCCCGATGAAGTTGTAGTGATCGGCGGCCATTTGGATTCCTGGGACGTGGGCGCTGGCGCGCAGGACGACGGGACTGGATGCATCACCGCGCTTGAGGCCGCGCATATCATCCATCAGCTGGGGCTCACGCCGCGGCGAACGCTGCGCGTGGTGTTCTGGACTAACGAAGAGAACGGCGGCGCGGGTGGCGAGGCGTATCGCACGTGGGCCGGCGATACCGTGAAGGATCACGTAGCCGCCATCGAGATGGACGGAGGCGCGGAGAAACCCACTGGTTTTGGCCTGAGCGCGAGCGGCGATTTGCAATCGATGCTGGGGCGCGCGCGCGAAATCGGAGCACTGCTGGACCGCGTCGATGCCGGCTCGGTTCAGCCGGGCGGCGGGGGCGCCGATATCGCGCCTATCATGACGGACGGCGTGCCGGGACTTGCGCTGCGCACGGTGGGCACGCACTACTTCGATTGGCACCACTCGCGCGCCGACACCACCGACAAAGTAAAGCTGGAAGATCTGCGGGCGAACATCGCGGCCATGGCGGTGATGGCTTATGTGCTGGCGGATATGCCCGCGCCGTTGCGCCAGGTCACCTCATCTACTCGCTGAGGCGTGGCTCGCTGAGACGAACTCCAGCTCCTTGTTGATCACCAGCTGAAGATCGGGCCACATCAAGCCGCCGATTTTGCGGCCGTTGATGAACAGCGTCGGCGTGCCCTGGATTCCCAACTCGCGCCCTTCCGCGATGCTGGCATTCACCTCCGGCTCGGTCGCTTTGGTATCCAGGCATTGGCCCAATTTCACGGTATCGATGGCGTTTTCGCCGGCCCAGGCCAAAATCTTCATGTTGAGATTGTCGCCAGTGATCTCGTCCTGCGTCTGGTAAATCCAATCGTAGAATTTCCAAAATGCGGCATCTCCCTGCTGGTACACGCAGCGCCCGGCGATGGCCGCGCGCGAGCGCCCAGGGATGCGCGGATTCGAGCGGATAATTCTTGAAGACTACGCGGACTTTGCCGTCAAAGGCTTCGGTCAGGTCGTGCCGCAGAATGGGCGCTTCCATCTTGCAGTCCGGGCATTCGAAGTCGCCGAACTCGACGATCGTTACCGGGGCGTTAGCGGGGCCGAAGCTCGGCTGATTCGCCAGCGTGAGCTTGTCCAGATTGGATTGAAAGGGCGACCTTCCGAGACTGAAGACGTCGCCCCGGATGATGGTTTTTCCATCGGAGGAAATGTAGAACAGCTCGTCCTTCTCCGCATTGTTGAAAATCAGATGCACCAGCACTTCCGAATAGCCGGGCAGATATTTGGACGGCTTCGGGTCGTCGATCTTGAACATGACGTCGCCGCGAAACAGTTCGAGGTGGCGCAAATATTTTTCGAACGTGGCTTTATCGAGAGCCCCTGGAGCGGACCAGGCCAGGGATGACACGAGCAGCAGGAGAACGGCGGCGATTTTCATAGGACTGACCTATTTTATAGTGCCAGCCAGAAGATTGTCGATTTCAGCCGCCGCTTGCCGGGCGAATCTTTGCGACCTCTCGCTGATTCCTTCGCCCTCCGACAAGTCGCTTACCGGGATGGGGCAGGTGTATGCGCGGCCGGAAAAACCGAACAGAGTGCGCGCCAGCGCGACGATTTCAGCGGGCCTGGAGACGTGCGTCAGTGCGGAGGGCGCGTGTGCGGAGTCCACGCGTTCCATGCGGACTTGCTTGGCGTCCAGATCGGCGTCGACGAAAATCACGGTGCTGTAGGGCGCGATTTCTGGGCCATCTCCGGAGTCAGTTGCAGGACCGTGCGCGTCTCAACCCCGGGCGTAATTCGGACGTGGTGCGCTACCCCGTCGTCGCGCCGCAGCGGATTCCCGATGGCGATGACAATCGCAGGCATCACGACTCGCGTGTCAGGCGCTGCAACAGGTCGCCAGCCGGCGAAAGCAGCTCCACTGCGAGCGGCATCTGGCCAAGCGCGTGCGTAGAGCAGGAAAGGCACGGATCGTAGCAGCGGATGGAGGCTTCCAGGCGGTTCAGAAAACCCTGATCGAGCGCTGCGCCGTCCGGCCCGAACTTCAGGAAATGCTTTGCGGTCTGATCGACGGACTGGTTCATCGCGTGGTTGTTCTGCCCGGTCGCAATCAGCAGATTGGCTCGGGTCATCAGCCCGTTCGCATCCACCCAGTAATGGTGGAACAGGGTGCCGCGCGGCGCTTCGCACGATCCGATGCCTTCGCGGCGATTCAGCGAAGCTTTGGCCTGGATGGTTTCACCGAACAGTTCCGGATCGGCCATCAGCTCTTCGATGCGCTCTACGCAATGCAGCATTTCGATGAGGCGCGCCAGGTGGTAATGGAACGACTGGCAGACTAAACCGGTCGAAGAGCGCTGCTTAAACTCCCGCAGTTCATGATCGGCCCGTGCGGTGCCAGCAAACTTCGCTACATTCAAGCGTGCCAGGGGCCCCACGCGATAGTGCCCCTGCGGATAGCCGAAGGGCTGATAGAATGGCGATTTCACGAACGAATCGCTCTCGCTCGCTTCCGCCAGATAGGTATAGTAACGGCGGGGATCCAAACTGTCGGCGATGGTGTTGCCCGCGCCGTCCACGATCCGGATGGTGCCGTCGTAATACTCGAGGCCGCCATCTGCGTTCACCGTCGCAAGGAACAACGACGGAAAATTGCCCATATGATCCACTTCGGCATGGAACGAATCGAGCAAGCCTTTCAGACGGCCGAGGGCAATGGAGACAGATTCCAACGATTCTGGAATCCATGTCAGCACCTCATCGCGCTGCGCCGTGGTGAATTGCCGATGCACGCCGCCGGGGCCGCTCCAGCCCGGATGGATTTTCTTGCCGCCCACCAGTTCGATCACGCGCTGGCCGAATTGCCGCAGCCGGATGCCGCGCCGCAGAAAATCCGGATCGCGGTCGAGCAGGCCAAAGATGTTGCGCTGCTTCGGCGGCGAATCCATGCCAAGCAGCAGATCGGGCGACGAAAGATGAAAGAAGCTGAGCGCGTGCGATTGCAGCACTTGAGCGTAGTTCACCAGGCGGCGTTGCTTCTCGGCCGCGGCGGGGATCTCGACACCCAGCAGCATGTCGCCTGCCTTGGAGCTGGCCAGCACATGGCTCACCGGGCAAATGCCGCAAACTCGCGACATCAGTCCCGGCATTTCCTGAAATGGCCGGCCCTCGCACAATTTCTCAAAGCCGCGGAATTCGGTGATGTGAAAGCGCGCCGATTGAACCTGGCCCGCGTCATCCAGTTGGATCGAGATCTTAGCGTGGCCTTCGATGCGCGTGACGGGTTGAATTACAACGCGGCGGCTCATTTTCCGAACTTTCTGCCCGTAACCTGGGGGGCCTGGCCGGCCAGCAATTCCAGCACGAACGCGTGAATGTCGCCGGCGGACGGCGGGCATCCCGGAAGAAAATAATCTACCGGCACGACGTCCTGAATGCGAAGCACGCGATCCAGCAGTTTGGGAATGATTCCGTCGCCACCCAGTGGAAGGCCAGAAATCACCGCGGAGTTTTCCTTATAAGCGCGGTTCAGAACATCCTCCACGCGAAACAGATTGCGCAGCGCGGTGACGTTGCCCGTGACCGCGCAATCGCCGAAGGCCACCAGCACTTTGCTGCGCTTGCGAATCAGGCGAATCTCGCGCAGATTGTCTTCGTTCGCCACGGCACCTTCCACCAGCACGATGTCGACGTTTTCGGGAAACTCTTTGGTATCCATCACCGGCGAATAGCAGACGTCAACCAACCGGGCAAGATCGATCAGCCGTTCATCCAAATCGAGAAACGACATGTGGCAGCCGGAGCAGCCGCCCAGCCATACCGTGGCGAATCTCGGCTTGCGTCCACTCAGGTCGCCCATGTTTTTCTCTCCCGCGCCGAGACGATGTATTTCAGGAAGCTGCGGTCCTTCTGCATTTCGGCCACCGTCTTGCCCTTCAAGAACATCGCGCCGGTGGGACACACCTGCACGCACTTCCCGCAACCGGTACAGGTATCCGATGCGCCCCAGGGATCGCCCATGTCGGAAATCACCAGGCACTCGGCCCCGCGGCCGGATACATCCCAGGTGTGCGCGCCCTCCACTTCATCGCACACTCGCACGCAGCGGGTGCAGAGGATGCAGCGATTGTGATCCAGGCCGAAACGCTCGTGGCTCAGATCCACGGTCAAATGCGGATATTGCGGGCTCAAGCGGATATGATCGACGCCCAAGTCCGCCGCCACGGCCTGCAGCTCGCACGCGCCATTCAATACGCACACCGAGCACACGTGATTGCGCTCGGCGAACAGCAGTTCGACGATCAGTTTGCGGTATTCGCGCAACTGCGGCGTGTTCGCGCGCACTACCATGTCATCGGCCGCCTTCACCAGACACGACGGCTGCAGCTTCTTCTGCCCTTCGATCTCGACCAGACACAATCGGCAAGCGCCCACATTGGAAAGGCCACCCAGGTGACAAAGCCGCGGAATGTGGATGCCGCTGTCCCAAGCCGCATCGAAGATGGTCTGCCCTTCGGTAGCGGTGATCATTTTGCCGTCTACTTCGAGAGTGCTGACGCTCATGCCGCTCCTCCCAAAGTTTCGGATCCTGAGAGCAGCGCCGCTTCATACTCCGGACGGAAGTAACGCAGCGTGCTGAGCACCGGATTCGGCGCCGATTGTCCCAGGCCGCACAGGCTGGTGTTGCGCACCAGATCGCACAAGGTTTCGAGCATCTGCAAATCCGCAAGCTGCGCCCGATGTTCGGAGAAACGGCCCAGCAGCTCGTGCATCTGCACCGTTCCCGCGCGGCAGGGAATGCATTTGCCGCACGATTCGGTCATGCAGAACTCCATGAAGTAGCGCGCCACGTCCACCATCGACGAGGTTTCGTCCATGACGATCATCCCGCCCGATCCCATGATGGAACCCAGGCTGGTGAGCGTCTCATAATCCACCGGCGTGTCCAGAAACTCTTCTGGGATGCAGCCCCCCGAGGGCCCGCCGGTCTGCACGGCCTTGAAGCGCCGGCCATTCGGGATGCCGCCGCCGATGCTAAAGATGATGTCGCGCAGCGTGATGCCCATGGGCACTTCGATGACACCCATGTTGCCGATGCTGCCCGCCAGCGCGAAAACCTTGGTGCCTTTGCTGCGTTCGGTTCCCAGTTGAGAAAACCACGCTCCGCCATTTCGAATGATGGGCGCGATATTCGCGAAAGTCTCGACGTTGTTGATCAGCGTGGGGTGTCCCCACAGCCCGGATTGTGCGGGATAGGGCGGCCGCGGCCGGGGCGTGCCGCGCAGACCCTGGATGGAGGCGATCAGAGCCGTTTCTTCGCCGCACACAAAGGCGCCCGCGCCCAGCCGGATGGAGATGCGGAAGTTGAAGTGCGATCCGCAGATGTCCCCGCCGAGCAAACCGTGGCGCTCGGCATGCCGCAGCGCCGTCTTCAGGCGCGCTACCGCGAGCGGATATTCGGCGCGCACATAGATGTAGCCTTCACTGGCGCCCACCGCGTAGCCCGCGATCGCCATTCCCTCCAGAACCCGGTGCGGATCGCTTTCCAGCACGCTGCGATCCATGAACGCGCCCGGATCGCCTTCATCCGCATTGCATACGACGATCTTGGGCGACCCGGCGGCTTTGGCCACCGTCTCCCACTTGAGACCCGTGGGATAGCCGGCTCCGCCGCGCCCGCGCAGCCCAGCCTTGGCGATTTCGGCGATCACATCCGCCGGCTGCATTTCGTGCAGCACGGTACTCAGCGCCACATAGCCATCGCGGGCGATGTAATCCTCCAGGCGATCCGGATCGATGCGGCCCGAATTCTCGAGCACGATGCGATGCTGGCGCGTGAAGAAAGGCATTTGCGAATCCAGCCGCAGCCTCTCGACCGGCGGCCCGTCCAGCGCCGCGACAATTTCGTCGGCGTCAGAGGGCTGCACGCGCTGGTAAAGGATGCCGCCGGGCTCGACGCTGACCAGCGGACCCGCGCCGCAGAGGCCGAGGCACCCCACCTGGCGCACCGTGCAAGCTTCCGGTCCATAACCTTGCGCGGCCGCTGCCTGGGCCAGCGCTTTCTTCAATTCCTCGCTTTGCAGCGCCTGGCAACTCGCCGCCGCGCAAACGCTGATACAGCCTGTGCGCGCAGCTTCGGTCTCGCGCTCTCGCACCGCAATCGATTTGAGCTCTTCAGACTGCATGAATGCCGATACCTTCCAGATGCTTCTGCAAATCTTCGGCTGTCAGCCGGCTTTGCATCTTGCCATCCATCACCGCTACCGGCGCCAGCCCGCAAGCGCCGAAGCAACGGGCTGTCAAAATGCTCAGGCGGCCGTCCGGCGTAGTTTGGCCGGGTTTCACGCCTTCCCGCGCCTCAATCGACTTCAGCAGTGCCGTCGCGCCTTGGATATAGCAAGCCGTACCGGTGCACACGATGCAGGTGTGCTCGCCCTGCGGCTTCATCGTGAAGTAGTGATAAAAAGTTGCCGCGCCGTATACCTGGCTGGGCGGAACTCTTAGCACCGCGGCGACGAACGTCAGGCCGGGTTTGTCGAGATAGCCGAAAACCTGCTGCAGAGTGTGCAATGCCTCAATCAGGGCGCTGGGCCGGTTCCCCAGCTTTTTCATCGTGGCCGCGACGATCTTCCAGCGTTTGTCGTCGGACGGGGGCTGGATTTTGGCGAGGTAGGCGGGCATCGGAGTTTTTTCAAAAGCACGCTGGATGCCGTCGCGGCAACTCTTTGAAGCGCTGGTGCTATTCCGAGCCTATAACCTACCCTTTCCGAGAGGTTCGGCTCAAAAAGTGCGCGAAAACACGCAGTACCTCTGGTCCCCGATAGCACTCACAAGCGTTTGTGGGGGTCGACGGCGTGCACTTGGCTGGAGTGATTATGAATAAACGCGTGCAAATCACGGTCGACGGCAACGAAGCGGCCGCCTATGTCGCTCATCAGGTTAACGAAGTAATCGCCATCTATCCCATTACGCCATCCTCCGCGATGGGGGAGTGGGCCGATCAGTGGTCGTCCGCTGGCCAGCCCAATATATGGGGCTCGGTCCCGTCTGTCATCGAAATGCAAAGCGAGGGCGGGGCAGCCGGCGCGGTGCATGGCGCTCTTCAGGCGGGCACGCTCACTACCACGTTTACATCGTCGCAAGGCCTGCTTCTGATGATCCCCAATATGTACAAGATCGCAGGCGAGCTGACGCCCACCGTGTTTCACATCGCCGCGCGAGCCCTTGCCGGACAGGGGCTTTCCATCTTCGGCGATCACCAGGATGTGATGGCCGTGCGGTCCACCGGTTTTGCGCTGCTCGCTTCGCATTCCGTGCAGGCGGTGATGGACCTGGCGCTGATTGCGCAAGCGGCGGCTCTGGAATCGCGCATTCCGTTCGGGCATTTCTTCGATGGTTTTCGCACGTCGCACGAGGTGGCGAAGATCGAGCAGCTCACCGCGGACGACATGCGCGCCATGATCGATGACGAGCTGGTGCGCGCGCATCGGGCGCGCTCGCTGAATCCGGACCGGCCGGTGCTGCGTGGCACGGCCCAGAATCCCGACGTGTACTTTCAGGCGCGCGAGACGGTGAACAAGTTCTACGATGAGTGCCCGGCGATCGTGCAAAACGCGATGAACCGGTTCGCCGCGCTTACCGGCCGCCAATATCGCTTGTTCGATTATTTCGGCGCGCCCGATGCCGAACGGGTCATCGTGCTGATGGGTTCGAGCGCGCTGGCCGCGGAAGAATGCGTGGAGGCGCTGATGACGCGGGGCGAGAAGGTGGGGATCATCAACGTCCACCTGTTCCGGCCGTTCTCGGTGAGGGCCTTCGTGGACGCATTACCGCGTACGGTGAAGGCAATCGCCGCGCTCGATCGGACTAAAGAACCGGGCAGCGCTGGAGAACCGTTGTACATGGATGTGGTTTCGGCGCTGGCTGAAAAGGGATCCGAAACTTTCGAAAAAATGCCGCGCGTGATCGGCGGTCGCTATGGTTTGGCGAGCAAGGAGTTCACGCCGGCCATGGCGGCTTCCGTATTTGCCGAGCTAGAAGCGCTCCAGCCGCGCAATCACTTCGTGGTCGGCATCAACGACGATGTTTCGCACCGCAGCCTGGACGTAGATCCGGCGTTTACAACGGAAGATCCGGCCACCGTGCGTGCCGTCTTCTACGGTCTGGGCGCCGATGGCACCGTCGGCGCGAACAAAAATTCAATCAAGATCATCGGTGAGGATACCGACAACTATGCGCAGGGCTATTTCGTGTATGACTCGAAGAAGTCCGGCGCGATGACCATCTCGCACCTTAGGTTCGGCCGCAAGCCGATCCGCGCCAGCTACCTGATCCAGCAGGCCAGCTTCGTTGCCTGCCATCAGTTCTCGTTCCTGGAGCGGGTGGATGTGCTGCGTTTAGCCGAGCCTGGCGGGGTGTTCCTGCTGAACAGCCCGTTCGGTCCGGAGGAAGTCTGGCAGCATTTGCCGCGCGCCATTCAGGAGCAGCTCATCGAAAAGAAACTGCACTTTTACGTCATCGACGCATACCGTGTGGCGAAGGAAAACGGTATGGGCGGGCGAATCAACACCGTCATGCAGACCTGTTTCTTCGCGCTCAGCGGCGCGCTGCCGCGTGAGGAGGCGATCGCGGCCATCAAGCACGCCATTGCGAAGACCTACGGCAAACGCGGCGAAGCGATCGTGCAGAAGAACTACGCGGCCGTCGATCAGGCGCTGGCGAACCTGCATCCGGTGGAAATCCCGGCATCGGCCAGCAGCGAAATTGAGCGACAGCCGTTTGCCCCACGCGAGGCGCCGGACTTTGTGCAGAACGTCCTTGCCCCGATGATGGCGGGCGAGGGCGACAGCCTGCCGGTGAGCGCGCTGCCTGTGGATGGCACCTATCCCACCGGCACCGCCCGCTGGGAGAAGCGGAATCTCGCGCAGGAGATCCCCGTTTGGGAAGAAGAGATTTGCATCCAGTGCGGCAAATGTGTGATGGTTTGCCCGCATGCCGTGATTCGCGCCAAGGTATGCGCGACAGAAGACTTGGCCGGTGCGCCTGCTGAACTGAAGACCGCCGCCGCCCGCTGGAAGGATCGCGAACACCTGCGCTACCTGCTGCAAGTTGCGCCGGAGGATTGCACCAGTTGCGGCCTCTGCATCCAGGTATGCCCGGCCAAGAGCAAAACCGAAGTGAAGAAGAAGGCCATCAACATGGCTCCGCAAGCGCCCATCCGCGAGCGGGAGCGGAAAAACTGGGACTTCTTTTTGGGCCTGCCCGAGTTCGACCGGCAGGCGCTCGCAATACACAACGTCAAGGACCTTCAATTGCTCCAGCCGCTTTTCGAATTTCCGGGCGCCTGCGCCGGGTGCGGGGAAACTCCGTATATCAAGCTGCTCACGCAATTGTTCGGCGATCGCGCCGTGATCGCGAATGCCACCGGTTGTTCCTCCATTTACGGCGGCAACCTGCCGACCACGCCGTACACGGTGAATCGCGATGGACGAGGGCCGGCCTGGTCCAATTCGCTGTTTGAAGATAACGCCGAATTCGGCCTCGGCATGCGTGTGTCGCTCGACAAGCAGGCCGAATATGCGCGCGAACTGGTGCGCCGCTTCTCGACTCGCATTGGCGAAGATTTGGCTACGGCCCTTTTGAATGCCGACCAATCCACGGAAGCGGGCATCGAAGCGCAGCGGCGGCGCGTCGCGGAATTGCAATTGAAACTTGGGTCGGAGCCCGATCTCGAGCTGCGCGATCTGAAAGCGCTGGCGGGAGCGTTAGTCGCCGAGAGCGTCTGGATGGTGGGCGGCGATGGCTGGGCTTATGACATCGGCTATGGCGGTCTGGATCATGTGTTCGCGTCCGGGCGCAACGTAAACATCCTGGTGCTCGATACCGAGGTTTATTCCAACACTGGCGGGCAAATGTCCAAGTCGACGCCGCGCGGCGCGGTAGCCAAGTTCGCAGCCGCCGGCAAGCAGGCCGCGAAAAAGGATCTCGCCATGATGGCGATGACCTACGGGACGGTGTATGTGGCGCACGTCGCCCTGGGCGCCAACGATACACACACGCTGAAGGCATTTCTCGAAGCGGAGGCATATCCCGGGCCCTCGCTGATCATCGCTTACAGCCATTGCATAGCGCATGGCTATGACCTCGTGCATGGGCTGGAACAACAGAAGGCCGCGGTGCAATCGGCCTATTGGCCGCTGTTCCGCTACAATCCCGCGCTGGCTGGAGGGGGACGCAATCCATTCCAGCTTGATTCGCGGCCGGCTTCCCTGCCGCTGGAAAAATACGTGTACAACGAGGGGCGTTACACCATGCTGGCGCGGAGTGCGCCGGAAGCCGCCGCTTTGTTGTTGACCGAAGCTCAGAAAGATGTAGTAAACCGCTGGAAAATCTACGAACATTGGGCCAGCGAAGGAGCGCAACCATGATCGATCTTTCTACGTATTACTTGGGACGAAAGCTGCGCAGTCCATTAGTGGCTTCGTCCTCGCCGCTTTCGAAAGACCTGTCCAACCTGCAAAAGATGGAAGAGGCCGGCGCGGGCGCGGTGGTGCTGCACTCGCTGTTCGAAGAACAGATTCTGCTCGACAGCGAATCGCTCGACCGTTTTTTGAACGCTGGCAGCGACAGCTACGCCGAGTCAGCCAGCTACTTTCCCGACTTTGCTCGCTATGACATCGGACCTCGGGCTTATCTCGAGCACATCCGCGCCGCCAAGAAAGCCCTGACGATTCCGGTGATTGCCAGCTTGAACGGCAGCACGCTGGGCGGTTGGGTGCGATACGCACGCGAAATGGAAGACGCGGGCGCCGACGCGCTGGAGCTGAATATTTACTTCCTGCCCGCGAGCTTCGATGTCAGCGGCGCGGAAATCGAAAACGACTACTGCGAGCTGGTGGAAGCTGTGAAGGCGCATGTTCGGATTCCAGTAGCAGTGAAGTTGGGCCCGTTCTTCACCTCGATCCCGCACTTCTCTTATCGCCTGGAGTGCGCGGGGGCTGGCGCGCTGGTGCTGTTCAATCGCTTCTATCAGCCGGATTTCGACTTGGACACGCTGGAAGCGGTGCCGAATCTGAAGCTGAGCACCTCCGACGAACTACGGCTGCGGCTGCACGCGGTGGCGCTGCTTTCCTCTCGCCTGGATCTGGATCTCGCCATCACCGGGGGCGTTCATACCGCCGAAGACGCGATCAAGGGCATCCTGGCCGGCGCGAACGTGGTCATGCTCACTTCGGCGTTGCTCCAGCATGGCATCCCTTACTTGGGCGACCTGGAGGCGGGAATCATCCGTTGGATGGAGCACCACGATTATGATTCGGTGGGCCAGATGCGCGCGGCGATGAACGCCGCCGCCGTGGCCGAGCCGGAGGTGTTCCAGCGCGCCAATTATCTGAAAGTGCTCGGATCTTACGCGCTCAAAGGTGCGCGGTGATCACTTCGAAAGCTTGTGCCAGGCGCGATGATCGCTGCCAATGAGCGCGTCGGCTTCCACGGGTCCTTCCGATCCCGCGGCGTAATTCGGGAGTTTTGGCGGCGGTAGTTTCGCCCAGGCTTCTTCGATGGGCGTGATGATGCGCCACTCTGCCTCCACTTCATCATGCCGCGTGAAAAGCGTGGCATCTCCGCGCATCGAATCGAGCAGCAGCGTCTCGTAAGCGGGTGGCCCTTTACGGCCGAACGCCGCGTCGTAAGAGAAGTTGGCGTCCACGGTGAGCGCGCGCATGTGTCCGCCCGGCTGCTTCACGTCGAAGGCAATGCTAATGCCGTCGTCGGGCTGAATGCGCAGCGTGATGACGTTCGGCCCCAACTGCTCATAGGGCGTGGCGGCAAACAGCGCCTGCGGCGTGCGCTTGAAGTGCACGCGAATTTCGGAGACCTGGCGCGGCAGCCGCTTACCGGTACGAATATAGAACGGCACGCCCGCCCATCGCCAGTTGTCGACGTAAAACTGAACCGCGGCATAGGTCTCGGTGGAGGAATCTTTTTTTACTTCTGGCTCTTCGCGGTAGCCGGGGACGCGCTTGCCGACGGCTTCGCCCGGGCCGTACTGTCCCCGGACCGTCCGCTTAGCCACTTCCTCTACCGTCATGGGACGAATCGACTTCAGCACCTGTACTTTCTGCCCGCGTACCTCATCGGCGTCAAATGCAATGGGCGGTTCCATGGCGGTGAGCGCCAGCAACTGCAGCAGGTGATTTGCCACCATGTCGCGCAGAGCGCCGGTTTCCTCATAGAAGCCGGCCCGGCCTTCCACGCCTACCGTCTCGGCTGCGGTAATTTCCACGTGGTCGATATAGTTGCGATTCCAGACCGGCTCAAACAGCGAGTTGCCGAAGCGGAACACCAAAATGTTCTGGACCGTTTCCTTGCCCAGGTAGTGATCGATGCGGAATATGTCCTTCTCATCGAAC
Organism: Bryobacterales bacterium; assembly: GCA_963713415.1. Taxonomy (GTDB): domain Bacteria; phylum Acidobacteriota; class Terriglobia; order Bryobacterales; family Bryobacteraceae; genus Palsa-89. The sequence continues at coordinate 213,151 of CAVQLV010000010.1, forward strand.
GATTTGTGAAGAACCGCGTTCAACTCCTTGGCTGAATTCAGATCGTGGCCGAAGGGCTTTTCCAAAATGATCCGCGTCCAGCCCTTGTCGCTATGATTCAACCCGGACCGCGCCAGGCCTTCCACGATGGGCCCCGCCACCGATGCCGGAGTGGAAACGTAGAACAAATGATTCGGGCCGGATTTGGATTGTTGGCCCTCGCCCAAACGCTCCCGCAGGCGAGTGTAAAACTGGTCGTCGTTGATATCGCCCACGAAGTAATAGAGGCGCTGCTCGAATTCCTTCCAGTGGGATTCATCGAAGTCGCGCGTGTCGCTGGATTGGGATGCGCTTTCGCGCAGCTTGGCGCGGAACTCTTCCGAGCTCATCTCAGTCCGCCCCACACCCAGCACTTCGAATTGGGGATTCATGCAGCCCACGCAGGCCAGGTTGTACAGGCTTGGAATCAACTTGCGGCGGGTAAGATCACCGGACGCGCCGAAGATCACCAACAGACAGGAATCGCCGGCGGGCAGCGGTTCGACGGAAAATTTCTCCAGCGCGTTTACTTCAATGACTGCGGACAAGAGCGCCTCCTGGTTGGGTAGATGCCGCGAACCGGCAAAAGCTTCGGGCGACTTGCGCCCCAAGACCGATTTTGGCACGGCCCGCCGCCCTCCGGTATACAATGGCTGGCGGAGCTTTATGGCAAAAATAATGATCGCAGCAGGCGTATTGGGGTTCGCGCTGGCTGGCATCCTGCCTGCACAAAGTGGGAGCGGGAAGAGCGGAAAGTGCGACCGGGCGTGCCTGGAGGGTTTCGTCGATCAGTATCTGGATGCCATGGTGGCGCACGATCCGAAGCTGGTGCCGCTCGCGAAGAACGTCAGGTTCACCGAGAACGGGCAGAAGCTGGTGATTCCCGATGGGCTGTGGAACTCGATGGTGGGCAAGGGAACGTATCGCTTGTTCGTGGACGATCCGCAGGCCGAGTCGGTGGCGTTCATCGGCACCATCAGGGAAGAAGGGCGCACGCCCGGCGAGCCGATTCCGGGCGTGATCGCGCTGCGGCTGAAGCTGGCAGAACCGGCAGATCTCCGAAGCGGAGACCTTCGTGGTGCGAAATCCGCAGACGGCCGAGCGGCTGGAAAAAATCGGCACGCCGAATCACGTGTTCCTGGAAGCGGTGCCGGAGGCGCAGCGCATGTCGCGCGCGGATCTGATCAAGACCGCCAACATGTATTTTTCAGGAATGCAACAAAATGACGGCAAGGGCGTCTATCCTTTCACGGACGATTGCAACCGGATCGAGAACGGAATGCAAACCACCAACGCTCCTCTGAAACCGGGCCAGACCAAGCCCGATCCGGCCACCGCGACGAATTACTCGTCGGCATGGGGCTGCAAGGAGCAGTTTCAATCGGGCCTGTCTGCATTTCGTGACGCGCATTCGCGACCGGCGCTACGTGGCGGTGGATCAAGAGCGCGGGCTGGTGTTCAGCTTCGTCTTTTTCGATCATTCGGCCGGAAAGACGCGCCACTTCGAAACCCCCAACGGCCGTGAGGTGGTGGCGGGGCCCACGCAGCCGTGGACCTGGGAGATCGCCGAGATGTTCAAAGTGGAGAATGGCAAGCTGCGGCAGATTGAAGCGGTGCTGGATCGCGCGCCGTACGGAATGATATCGGGATGGAGCGGCTGGGAAGACGGAATGTCGGACCGGGCGCGGGACGTGACCATGGGCGAGCCAGTGAGCGAAGTGGGCGAATTTCAGATCCTGCTGATCGACGATCATCCCAGCCGACGCGAAGTTATTCGAGCACGCGCTGCAGCAGATCGAGACGCGCGCAAAGTTATATTGGGTTGCGACCGCCGAAGAGGGGCTGGAGTATTTGAAGCAGGAGGGCCGCTTCGCGGGCGCGGGTCGTGTTCGGCTGGTGGTGAGCGACCTGAGCATGCCTGGAATGGACGGATTCGAGTTGCTGGCGCAGGCGCGCAAGAATCCGGCGCTGGCGGCGATTCCCATCGTGATAATGAGCAGTTCCCGATCGCCGCGGGATGTGCTGCGGTGTTACCGGCTGGGCGCGAATTCCTACATCACCAAGCCGATGTCGCTGGAAACGTTTGTGGCCACCATCGGGACGCTGGTGCGCTATTGGCTGGATATCGTGGAACTGCCGGAGCCCGGAATGCTGGATTGAAAGAGCGGCCGCGGCTATTTTGAGATCGCTTCGAGTGCGAGGTTGTTGGTGCGCGGGCCGAGCACCCCAATCGCGAGCATCACCATCAGCATGCTGCCCGCGATCAGCGTGAACACGCCTGGAACGCCGAAACGATCGAGCACAAATCCGATCACAAATGAGCTGAAGACCACCGAAATGCGGCTCCAGGAGTAAACGAAGCCGACGGCCCGGGCGCGGATGCGGGTGGGATAGAGCTCGGCTTGATAGGCGTGGCTGGAAAACGACAGAATGTTGTTCGCAAGCGTGAGCAGTACGCCGAAGAAGATCAGCGCGCGGCGGCGCTCATTCGTCCGAAGAGAATCCCGGCAACCGCGATGGCGAACGCGGACCAAACGATTTGCCACTTGCGCTCCAACCGGTCGGCGATGCCGGCGGCCAGCAGCGGTCCAAACGGCGCGGCGATGGCGATGATGAACGTGTAGCGCAGGCTGCTGGTGATGGCGATGCCGCGCGCGATCAGCAGCGTCGGCACCCAATTGGAGAAGCCATAGAAGCCGACAGTCTGGAACAGATGAAAGACAATCAGCATGATGCTGCGCGTGCGGTAAGGCGGCCGCCACATTTCTCCGAAAGCTTCCGCGCGCGGGCATGCCGCTGCGCCAGCCAGCGCGGGCTTTCCGGAACGCGGCGGCGGATCCACCAGACCAAGCCGCCCCGCCTGCGCCCAGAAGCACCACCCAGCGCCAGCCATCCAGTCCGAGCGGAGCGCGCGGAACCAGGAGCCAGGCAAACAACGCGACCACCGGGACTGCGCAAAATTGGATGGCCTGATTGATGGCGAACGCGCGGCCGCGCAGGTTGGCCGGCACCAGTTCGGAGAGATACGTGTCGATGGTGACCAGCTCCACGCCGACGCCGATGCCGGAGATGAAGCGCCACAGGTTGAGACCGAACACGTCGTGCTGGAACGCCATGACGACGCTTGCGGCGGTGTACCAAAGCAGCGAGTAAGTGAAGATGGTGCGGCGGCCGAACCGGTCGGCGGCGAAGCTGACGAGCGCGGTTCCGACGAAGAGTCCGGAGAACATGGCGGCGACGAAGCCCGCGATGCCGGTGGTACCGAAGAGCCGGGCGTGGTGGGGGTCAGAATGCCGGAACGGACCAGGCCGGGCGCGATGTAGCCGGTGAAGAAGATGTCGTAAAACTCGAAGAACCCGCCGAGCGAGATCAGCGCCACGCGCGGCCATGTCCCGGTTTGCACAGTTATGAGCGTAACTCGCGGCGCGCTTCGGCCGGGGCTACAATTGAGGCCGAGGCTGCCCGATGGCGTGGAGCGCAAAACAAATTGGACTGGTTGTGCTTCCGCTGTTGCTCTCGATGACGGGCCTGGGCCAGCGCTTCCGATTTCAAGCGCGAGGAAGAGGAAGCCCCGCGGCCGGTGTTTCCTTCCGCAAGCCGAGTTTCATTTCGTTCGCGTGGAGTATACGGACCTGCCCGAGTATCATCGTTTCTTCGGGTTCGCTTCGCGTGGTGGCATCGGGCGAAGGCTGGTGGGTGGTGGACTGGCCGGATGCGGACGATCACTTTTCCCAGGGCGTCCAGCGGCTGACGCGCATCGCCACGGGCGATCCGCGTGCACATGCGTCTCACCGACGACCGGCTGTTCGATTATCCGTGGGTCTATGCCACGCAGACCGGCTGGTGGAATCTGAGCGATGCGGAAACCGCGCGCCTGCGCGAGTATCTTTTGCGCGGCGGCTTTCTGGTGGTGGACGATTTCTGGGGCGCCGATCAATGGGAGATCTTCCGCGAGACCATGGCGCGCGTACTGCCCGGGCATACCGATTCCGGACCTGGCCCAAACAGATTCGGTAATGCATGTTCTTTACGATATTCAGGATAAGGACCGAACGTTCATTCCGGGACGCGGCATTTGCGGCGCGGGCCGGACGGCGACGATTCGCGTGTATCAGCCGGAAGGTTCCACGCCAGCCTGGCGCGCGATGTACGACGACCGGGGCCACATGGTGGTGGCCGTGAATTTCAATACCGACGTCGGCGATGCGTGGGAATACGCGGATTCACCGATTTATCCGGAGGCGATGACGGCGCTGGCGTACCGCTACGGGATCAATTATTTGATTTACTCGATGACGCATTAGCATCAAAGGTAGCGCTGGATGCGGTCGCGGAAGCGCGTGTACATCCAGGAAACGCCCACCAGAATCAGCCCCAGCACGATGAACGACAGAATGCGGTTGACGGTTTCTAGCTCGCGCAGGTCATAGAGGAACAGCTTCAGTATGCAGGCCAGGAACAGCGCCAGGCCGCACAACCGTTGCAGCCGGTCGCGCAGCTGGAAGCCCGCGCCGAGCAATGCCAGCGCTTCAACGGCCCAGGCCATGGTCAGCATGCCGCCCGAGACTTCGTAGAAGAGCAGAATTGCAAGCAACAGCGAGGCCAGCATCGAATGAAAGGCGCGTGCATGGCGTTCCACGCCCTGGACGGCATCGCGAGGCGCCAGGAACTGAGCGGAATAGAGGATCGCAATCACCAGGGCTGCGGGGAAAATGCGCGAATGATTGTCCAGCAGATGATCGATGGTGAACGCGAAGGACAGCAGTGCGATGGCGTAGCTTTGCCAGCGCAGGTCTGCGACACTACGCCGTCGTCCTGCCTCCAAGAGCGCGAGGCCGAATACAGCCCACGCGATGACCGCGAGGATCGGGCCGAGCTCGAAACGCGCGAGTACGATGAAGAGAATCGCCGATGTGTGGAGGTAGAGCCGCGAAGCCGCGCGCTCCCATCCGGGGATATCATCGCGCTGGTAACGCCACCAGACGTAATATCCGGAAGCGAGGATCGGCAGAATTGCGAATGTCCGGCTGGTGATTTGGAGCGCGTCGCCGAAGGCCGCGAAATCGAATACAAACAATCTGACGCCCACCGCGGCCGCGATCGCATGGGCCAGCAGCCGAAAACGAGGGAGGGCGGAACGGACGCCGATTTCGAATACGGCCACGCCAAGAACGGTCCAAACCAGCGCCACCATCGGAGGCGGAAGCTCCAGCCACACCAGCGTCATGCCGAACAGGGCGCCGGCGGCGGCATACAGATCGCGGCACCATTGCCGCTCATCATCCTGTATGCGACCAGGCATGGGGCGGAAAACTCGCGCGCTGACGGAAGCGCAGACCACAGCCGCGATTCCAAGCGAGATAGCTTCGGAGTTGGCCGAGCCGATCTGCGCCTGAACGACATGCTCCCAAAATATGTCCCATAGGCCGCCCGCGGAAACGAAATACGACAACCAGCGAAAATGTTCCGGGAGTTTTCGAATGCCGAGTTCGAAAAGAACCGCGCCCAGGAGCAGCCACGCCACGCCCAGGTAGCTGGCGGCCACGAGTTTCCATGCAATCAAGAACAGAAACCCAGCGGAGGATGCGGCGGTGATCCACGAGACTTTCTGCTCGTCATCACTGAGCCGGGTTTGATCGCTGTTCAGTGCGATCCGCAAGGTTGCCGCATACAGCAAAGCCGCGCAGATGGCGAGCGGCAGCCACGGATAGGGCCAGTCGGCTCTGGCGCCGAAGGCAGCGATGCTCAGCCAATTCACCACGAGGCCCGCGCTGGTACCGAGCGCACCAATCACGTAGGACTGGTATCGAAACTCCCCTTGCCGGCAGCGGAAGCCCACTTCGAACAGAATCGCCGCGAAAGCCAGCCAGGCCACTGAGAGATATTGATGCGGCGTCTCGTAGGCGAGCAGCATGGCAACGATTCCCGCCGCCACTGAGCTGTAGAGCACACCCTCCGTCACGCGCAGCATGCGGTTGATGTAGAAAACAGCCGCTGACAACGCCGTCATGGGCGACCAGGCGGTCCACGTGCGTCCGGCGAAAACGACGGAGCCGCCTTCCGGTTCGTCCACCAGCACGTTCTTGATCACCGATCCGGCAAACGCAGCGCCCGCCAATCGCCGCAAATAGGTTTGACCGAAGCTGAATCCCGCCAGGAACAGAATCTCGCCTTCGATCAGCAGCCCCAGGTTGACCCATTCGCCGGTGGCACGAAGCAGGATGGCGGCCGCGGCCAATGCCGCCGACAGCGTGATGGGTCCTTCATAGCTTCCACCCCCGATTCGCGCAAGCGTTCCGGCGCTTTCATCGAAGCTGGAGGGTGGACGCACGCGGGCGCGCAGCATCGCGCTGGCCAGGTAAACCGCGGCGCCCGCAGCCAGGAACGCATAAAGACGTTCGGGAGCAGAGTTCTGCCACTTCACCACAGACAATCCGAGAAATGCAAACGCGTTCATCGGAAGAATCAACGAATCGATCGTCCAGCGCGCTGTGCTATGCCGCAGGCGGAGAAAATCGAAAGTTTCAAACAGCAGCCAGTATGCCGCGAAGAGCGCTTGTGTGGAAGCCAGCGGCGCGCCCACGTCGGGCCTGGAGGCGCAAGTGGCATAAGTGGCAAACAGGCCAAAGACAGCCATCCGATGCCACTCGAAGCGATAGGCCAGATACAGGAGCGACGCGGCCAGAGGCAAGAGCGCCAGCACCGAGAATGGCGTGCTTTCGCTCAGCGCCAGCGTGGCGAACGCGATGAAGTAAGCCAGTCCGCTCACGGTTTGCGACTTGTAGCGCAGCGAATGCAGAATCACTCCGGTCGCGGTTGCGAGCAGCAGCGCGCTGCCCAGGTACGGGTTATCGACCACCTTCGCAGCCGGAATAGCGTGCATGGCGTAACGTGGTGAAGTATAGAGCCGCCCACCCGCCGCCAATGAGTCCGCGCGCGAATATCGCATAAGCCTGTTTGCGTTCGACGAGCACGCCGCCGATGAGCATGATAAGTCCAACGCCCATCCCGATGGCCACCCGGCCGCCCGGACCGACGCGCGTGAATTCGTAGCCCAGAAGCAGTGCGATGCCGATCACCAGCACCAGCACGCCGAGCTTGTTAAGCCAGCTTCCGCCCACCACCGCTTCCCATTCCTGGCCGCCCATGGAATCGCGAAGCTGGTCCCGCCAGGTTCGGGGAAGGGCCGGGGGCGCGGGGGCTTAGGCGATCGGTTCGGGTGTGGACAGCAGCGTTTCAGGCGCGGGCGCCGGCTCGCGCAACGGAAGAATGAGCGGTGTCGGCGCGACAACCACCGGCAGAGTCGGCGCCGCAGGCGGTGGTACGAACGGTGCGGGCGCGGCCTGCGATTGCTCGAGCGCCCAAACCCGCCGCGTCAATTCGGCAATCACCTCGCTATCGCGATTGCGCTCATATTGATTCTGATTGAGCCGATCCTCGGAACGGCGCATCCGGCTATATAGGTAAGCCCAGCCCACTAATCCGAATAGTAGAAACAGGAAGCCCATGAGTGTTCTCCGTTATGAGAGGGCGAATGCGGGCTCGCTTGGGCCGGGTGCCGGACGCCAGCGGAAAATGGAATGCTTGAGGGTATGGCCTCTCATCGGCAGCCTCGAGAAGAGGGCGCCATCGTAAAACTCAGCCGCCCAGCGGTCGAGCGAGGATTCCAGTTCAATTTGCATTGACTTTCTCCGTGTCCGCTTCGTTGGTGTGTGACGCGCCGGCCAGTTCGATGGCTTTGGCCTTCGCGCCCCGCAGATCCAGTTTGCCGGTGCCGAGCGACGGGATGGCGTCAACCAGGTATATGTTTTCGCGCTTCGGAATCCAGAGACGAGGCAGTTCGGTCTCGGACAATCGCTGCCATACTTGAGCGGGCGTGATCTCGGGCTGTGTGTAGAGCAGCGTCAGACGTTCGCCGCGCTGCTCGTCCGGAATACCGATGACGACGCAGGGCTGATCGCCGAGGATCTCGTGAACCGTTTCCTCAATCTTCAGATGCGGCACCATCTCACCGGCGATTTTGCTGAAGCGCGCCAGACGATCGACAATGTGCAGGAAGCCGTCCGAATCCACGCAGGCCAGATCGCCAGTGGAATAGTAGCCATCCACCAGGGATTGCGCGGTGCGTTCGGGATCGCCCAGATAGCCGACCATGCGGCTGGGGCCGTTCACCAGCAGCAGTCCGGTATCGCCGGCCGCGAGCGGAGCCAGCGTATCAGGATCGACAATGCGCAGCGAGACGTAAGGCAATGGCCGCCCGGCCGTGCCCGGCTTATACGCTGAATGCTCGTGATCGGTGACGTTGACCGACACAACCGGTCCCATTTCGGTGCAGCCATAACCTTCCAGCGGCGTGACGCCAAATTTCTCTTCGAACGCCTTTGCGAGCGCGGGCCGCAGCTTTTCCGCGCCCACCATCAGATAGCGAATGGTCCCCAGTTGCTCGCGCGTGCATTTGCGAAGGTAGCCCAGGCAGAACGTGGGCGTAGAAAGAAACAGCGTGGGATGATGCGCGCCGGCCAGTTCGCCAATGGCTTTGGCATCCGTGGGATTGGGATGAAATACGGCTTTGAAGCCCTGCAGCAATGGGAACCAGAGCGTGTAGGTGTAGCCGAAAGAGTGGAAGAACGGCAGCACGCCAAGCATGCAATCGGTATGATCGATGGAAAAAACCTGCGCCGTTGCGTCCACGTTCGCGAGCAGGTTCCAATGGGAAAGCATCACGCCTTTGGGTGTGCCGGTGCTGCCGCTCGAGAAGATGACCGCGGCCAGATCGTCCGGCCCCGCCGCGCGGGCCAGAGTGCGAGTTGGCAGCAATCGCGCGGCGGCCATCGCCAGGGCTTTGGACGCGGGCGTGAACGTCGGGAGCAAGTCTTCCAGATAGACGGTGCCGGGGAGTTCCGCGAGCTTGGCCTTTTCAAGAAACGCTCGCGAGGACAGAATGGTTGCAATCCCGCATTTCAAAATGGCGTGCGCCGTGGCTTCTTCGCCCGCCGTGAAATTGAGATTGACCGCGGTTTTGCCGGCCAGCGTCACACCGAGGTTCGCTAGCGCGCCGCCCACCGAGGAAGGCAGCAGAAGACCGACGGAGCTCGAACCGGCGCAGTTGGCGCGAATCCATTTCTTCAGCAGCAGCGCGGCGGTCAGGGTTTCGCCGAAAGTAAGCTGCTTGCCGGTGGAATCGGCGATCGCGACGGACGACCAATTGTTCTTCGCTGCGCGGATGAATCGGTGCGAAAGAGTGCTGGACGGAGTCTTGCGGCACTCGGCAGCCTGAGTCCCAAGTTCCAGGACGCGCTGGTACAGATGCTGGGAGCTGACATCGCCCGTCATTGGCTTGCCGACGAATACGGTCACTTCGTGGCGCAGCTTCAATCGCGAAGCGAATGGGCGGCCGCTTTTCAAGCTGAGCGCGTGGCCCCACAAACCGTCCAGATAGACCGGGACGACCGGAGTGGAATCCAGCCCGCGGGTGATCACGTCCACGCCGCGTTCGAACGGCTTTACGTGGGAAGTGCGCGTGATCTCGCCTTCCGGAAAGATACAAACCAGGCTGCCCTTGTCCAGTTCCGCGCGCGCATTGCGCAACGCCCGCAGCGACTCTTTGGAGTGCGTGGGAATCGGAATGGCGTAAAACAACCGGCAGAACGGATTCAGCCATTTGCTGTCGTACAGCGGCTGCCACATCAGGAAACGAATGAAACGCGGCGTAGCGCAGCCAATCAAAATGGCGTCGGCATAGGAGACGTGATTGGAAACGATCAGCGCGGCGCCTTTTTGGGGGATGTTCTCCGCGCCAACAATGCGGATCTTGAAAAAGACGTTCGCGAGTGTCCAAACGATTAAACGAAGCAATGGCGCGGGCACCAGCCACGCAATGTATGCGGTGGCGATGAGCGTCAGCACGACCGAGCGACGCCAGAATATGCGACGGCGTCCAACCCAGGATGTCGTGGAACAGATAGAGCGCGCCGGATGCAAGCACCACTCCGATCATATTCAAGAAGTTGTTGGTCGCGAGCAGCCGGCCCTTTTCTTCCCGTTCGGCATGTTCCTGCAGAAAGGCGTTCAGCGGAACGATGAAAAGTCCGCCGGCCAAGCCCGCCACAGCAAGCCAGAGCAGGCTGGAAGCGAAAGTATGCGCGAAGCCCAGCAGCATGGAGGCCAGGCCCAGCAGCGCGGCGCCATAAGGAACCAGGCCGATCTCCACCGTGTTGCCCGAAAGCCATCCGGCGGCGATGCTGCCAGCTCCGATCCCCACCGCCAGCGCCGTCACCAAAAGGCCGGTACGTGTGTCGGACAAGTGCAGCGATTCAGTGCCGAGCAGAATAACCGCCATCTGAAAGAGAGCGCCCAGGAACCAGAAATACGAAATGCCCGCCACGGTGAGCCACAGCGGACGGTCGCAATAAATGCGCTTTACGCCGGTCCAGACTTCGCCGAACGGATTCCACTGCATCGGCAGGCTCGAGCCGGAAGCGGGCACTTTGCGGATGAACAGACTGGTCAGCGATCCAACGATGGCGATTCCGAGCAGCATCCCGCCCATAATGAGCGGCTCGTCTTTCCAGCGCGCAAACAGGAACGATCCCACGCTGGTTCCCAGTACGATGGCGGCGAAAGTGGAAAGCTCCACCAATCCGTTGGCGCGCGTCAGTTGCGCTTCGCCGAGCATTTCGGGAAGGATGCCGTATTTAGCTGGGCTGAAGAAGTTGGCTTGCATCGCGAGCAGGAACAAAACGACCAGCAGCATGTCGATGCTGCGCATCGAAAGAGCGACGATGCCGACCAACATAATCACGATTTCGAAGGCCTTGGTGACCTGCAGCACGCGCGTTTTGCTGAAACGGTCGGCCAGCTGCCCGGCGTAACCCGCGAATAACAGGAATGGCAGAACGAAGACGGCGCCCGCGATAGACAGGTAGCGCGAGCCGAGCAGTTGATTCGCCGCCAGCTCCACCGCGCCCACCGACACGATCATCTTGTAAACGTTGTCGTTGAATGCGGCCAGGAATTGCGTCCACAGGAAAGATTGAAAGCCGCCGTCACCGAGTAACGCGGCATATCCGGCTCGAACTTTGTTCCTAGGTGCCATGCCATATAATCGGCAATTTCGGGGCCAAGATCGCGGATTCCCGGAGCCTTGAGTTTTCAATGATTCGGGGGTGTGTCGGCGCCGTAACGATACACGAAATGTACAGCGATGTACACTTTATGTATGGCTGTGTTTTCAACCAAGGACCAGCAGTTCCTTTCTTCAGTGGCCAAGCTCGCCTACGGGAATCCATTCCTTCCGGAGCGCATCACGTTTGAGAAAGTGGCCCTTGGCCGCGAATTTGTCCCGGCCGGCGCGGTGTGGAGCGCTTCGGTCAGCGATCCGGATGCGGAGTCTCCGAACGTCACCTTGATCTACAAGAAACTCGCCGCACTGATGGAGGGCTTGCCCGCGCGGGTGGCCGAGGCGTCCGAAGTGCGCGGCGAAGAGCTAACGGCGTATGAAGAGAGCGTCCACTATCTGCTCTATGAGCGCTATCGTCCGCAGTTCGTTGCCGCGCGGGGCAAGTGGCGTTTCTATCGGGACTTCCTGGCGGATTGGAACCGGCTATGCCGCATTCCGGGCAAGCAATTCGATAGCGGACTGGAGCCGGCGCACGTCTTCGCCTGCTTCCGGCAGATCCAGCGAGCCTTTCATCACATTTACGACAACATCATCGGCAACTCGATGCCCGCGGCTCGTTTGCGCGCCAGCATCTGGCAATCCGTCTTCACGCACGATATCCGCCGTTACCGCCGGGTGCTGTACCGGCGCATGGGCGATTTTCCCACGCTGATCACCGGGCCGTCGGGAACCGGAAAGGAGCTGATCGCGCGCGCCATCGCGGGTGCGCGCTACGTGCCATTCGATCCGGAGCGGATGGAATTTGCCGACGCGCCGGGCGAGAGCTTCCTGCCCATCAACATCGCGGCGCTTTCGCCGATGCTGATTGAATCGGAGCTCTTCGGGCACCGGCGCGGATCGTTCACTGGCGCGGCCGGCGATCGCAAAGGATGGCTGGAGGCATGCCCGCCAGCGGGTTCGGTTTTCCTGGACGAGTTAGGCGAAATGGATCTGGCGATTCAGGTGAAGCTGCTGCGGGTGATCGAAACTCGGACGTTTTCTGCGGTGGGCGATACCGCGCCGCGCGAGTTTCATGGCAAGCTGATCGCAGCCACCAATCGCGATTTGCCCACCGAAATACGCGCCGGCCGCTTTCGCGAGGATCTTTACTATCGCCTGTGCGCGGATTTGATTCCAACGCCCTCTCTAGCCGATCAGATTCGCGATTCGCCGCGGGTGCTGCGCGAATTGGTCCACTATATGACCGTTCGAACGGTGGGAGACGAAGCGGAGCGATGTCTGCCTGAAGTGGAGGAGTGGATTGCCAACGAGTTGCCCGTCGATTACGCGTGGCCGGGAAATTATCGCGAGCTGGAACAGTGTGTCCGAAATGTGATTATCCGGCGGTCGTATCAGCCTTTGGCGCAAGCCGCCGCCGACAACGAAGACGAGTTCTTCGCGCGTTTTCGCGCAGGCCAGTTGAGCGCCGATGAATTATTGTCGCGGTATGCGGCGCGCGTGTATCAATTGACCGGCAGCTATGAGAAAGCGGCGCGCAAGATGGGCCTGGACCGGAGAACGGTGAAAGCCAAGGTGGGGCGTTACCTGGCAGTCCAAGGAGCCACGGATGAACACCGATGAACACGGGTGCGAAACAACAATCAGGCGTTCCTCTGGATTGCGACGAATTGAGTCAGGCAGCGGTCGGAATAAGCAGGTTCACGGTGGATCTGGCGGCCGGTGAATCTGTGCTAGCGATCACGTCCAGGGACCTTGCGAATGCTGTGGTGGGCCCACCATAGTCGAGGGTGCGGCACCCGGGACGGTTCTCGAAGCGCCTCTTCAGGGTATTTTTGGGTTACTTCCTACCCAATCCCAATGCTCATGTTGAGCAGCAGATCGTTCACGGCTTTGTCGAAGGGCGGAGTGGAGGCCAGCTCATAAAGCTTGCCGCCTTCCTCGATGTCGCTGGCCAGCCGTTCCTCAAGGGTTTTGAACTGATGCTCGAACGCCGCGGCCAGCTCGCGCGTGGCGCGCACAAAATCGCGCGAGGCCGCGAAACGGCAGGCTAATTCGTAGCGAATTTCGGAAGCCAGCGCCGATTCAGGCGCCGACCGCCGCAGCGCCCGCTCCAGGTAGAAACGCGACCGGGCGGCGTCGGAAGAGGCGTAGATGCGTCCGAACCCGAGATACAAGCCCGCCAGCGCGGAAGCGGCCCGCGAACCGGCCACCACCTCCAGGTAGGCCGTGGCGTTTTCGTCCTGCAGCAGTTCCAGGCGCGCATGCTCGCTCAGAGGCCGGTCCTGCCAGGCGTCCCCTTGCCTGGCACCCTCTAGCCAGCCATGCAAGCGCGCGGTCATCTCGGCAATCTGGGTTTCCCACTCGGCCGGCTGCGGCTCGGCCAGCGGGGGCTCCGCGACGGGTATCGCCGTCATTTGCTGTAACCGCTCCTCAGTCTTTTCCTGCAACTCCCGAAGATCGCCCATGGCCAGGCCGATCTGATCCTGAATGTGGCCCACTGTTTGGTCCGCCTGCCGCGCAAAGCTGGTGGCGCTGAAATAGGAGGAGGCGACAAATACGATGGCGTAGAGGCCGGAAGTGCCCAGCAGAATCAGGACCAGCAGTTCCATGTCGCCCACGCGCTTGGTGAGCAGGTCCATGCGGTCTTCGAGGATGCGGGCACGATCGTCCGCGCTGAAGTGGGGCTCATTCAGGGGCAGATAGGCCCACTGACGATAGTTCCACAGCTCCCAGGCGGCCATCAACAGGACCGCGGCAGAGGCGGCGAGCAATAGACCGAGCGCGATTTTGCGAAGGACCGCCATTCCAACAGCTATAGTCTAAAGCCGCGCGGTGTATTGTCCAGGCGTGAGAAGTACAGTACTGGAAAGTAACGACGTTAACCGAGTACTACTTCCGCGCTCCCCGCCGCGGTTTCTTCACTCTGGACTGCCGAAGCTTGCCGGATTTCCTCTTGGGCTTGCTGATGATGAAGGTCCCACTGCCATGGGCCTCGGCGGAATACAGTTTCTCGTCTACCATAAAGGTTCATTGTCTCATGAAACGCTTTCGGTCACTCCTATTGTTGCTGGCGTGCGTGCTGCTGGCGCCGGCGCAAGAGCTCTTCAATAACATTGGGCATATCGAGGAAGGATTGTCGGCCATCACCGGCCTCCAGTTCAAGCACGACGTTCCCTACGCGCTAATCGACAGGGAGGAGCTGCATCGCTACCTGGAGAAGCGGCTGCGCGAGACCATGAAGCCGGATGACGTGCGAGCCGAGGAACTGACGCTCAAGATGCTGGGTCTGGTGCCCGCCGATTTCGACCTGCGCAAGAGTACCCTGGATTTGCTCATCGAGCAGGCTGCCGCGTTTTACGACTACAACCAGAAGAAGCTATTCGTGCTGGAGGGCGCGGGCGGCGGTGACGAGGAGCGTATTGCATTGGTACACGAATTGGCTCACGCGCTGGCGGATCAGCACTTTCACCTGGCGAAATATATTCGCGAAGGAATGCGCAGCGACGATAGCGCCACGGCTCGGCAGGCGGTGATGGAAGGACAGGCCACCTGGCTGATGGCGGCCTATGTTTCGCGGGAAGGCGGCGGGAAGCCGGAAGTTCCCCAGGCAGTGCTGCAACTGATGAAGCAGAACATCGAAGGCTCGGCCGCGCAGCAATACCCGGTGTTTTCGAAAGCGCCGCTGTACATTCGCGAGTCCCTGGTGTTTCCCTACGCGGAGGGGTTGATGTTTCAGGACGCGGTGTACCGGAAGCTGGGGCGCGAAGCTTTCTCCGAAGTTTTTCTTCGGCCGCCGGCGAGTACCGGACAGATCTTCCATCCCGAGCGGTACCTGGGACACGGTGGGACGGTGATTCCGAATCCTCCGCCGCTTCCGGAAGCGCGGGAGTTTCGCAAGCTGGCCGATGGCACGCTAGGGGAGCTGGATTTTCGCGTGTTGCTCTCGCAATACACTACAGCTTCCGAGGGCGAGGCATTAGCCGCGCATTTAGCGGGCGGATCGTTTGAGTTGTTCGAGCACAAGCGCGAGAAGTTTCCGGTGTTGGGGGTGGCCTCGACGTGGGATTCGCCGCAGTCCGCCAAAAGCTATTTCGAGCAATATATCCATGTGATGCGGGGCAAATGGAAGAAGCTGGAGATCGCGAAGCAGACCGAGGAAGTGGTGGAAGGCGACGGCGATTCCGGCTATTTCCGCGTATGGATAGAGGGCGCGACGGTGAACCAGATCGAAGGCTGCCGAAATCCTATTCCGCCCGAATTGCCGTGATGGCGTCGACACGGAGCGCGCGCAACGCCGGCGCCAGGCTGCCCGCGAGCGTCATTACGAAACACAACGCGGCGGCGCTCAGGAACGTGGCGGTGTCCGCGGGAGCGACCCCAGCCAGCAGGGCTTGCATGGCACGGCCGGCAATATAAGCCAGCGCAGTTCCGAGAAGGACCCCGGCACTGGCGAGCAGGAAACTCTCGCGCAGCACGAGCTTCAGGATATTGCGTGACTGCGCTCCCAGCGCGATCCGTACTGCGATTTCCTGGGAGCGAGCCGACACCATGAAAGAGAGCAGTCCATGGATGCCAATTCCGGCCAGCAAGAACGCCAATGCGGCGAAGGCGCCGACGATCCGCACCTGAATAGCCCGAGGCGCGGTATTCTCCTGCACAATTTCAGCGAGCGTGCGGACGTTGGAAATGGGCTGCTCGGGATCGGCGTTCCGGACGATGCGCCGGATGGCGGGCAACAACAGCCGCGGATTTCCCGAGGCGCGGATCACCAAATCCTTGGGGGCGTAAAACATCAGGGCATGGTCCGGCATCTGCTGGTAAGGAACATACACCTGGGGCTCGCTGTTCCGTTCCAGGCCGCGCACGCGGATATCGCCGGCCACTCCCACGATGGTTCGATCGGCGAAGGCAAACTTGAAATGCCGGCCCAAAGGGCTTTGGCCGGGCCAATAACGGCGGGCGAAGGATTGGCTGACCACGGCGACGAACGGTCTGTCACGAGTGTCGGACTCGCTGACGTTGCGTCCAGCATGGATCGGGATTTTCAAGGTAGAGAAGAGGCCGGGTGTGATGAACCGCAAACTGGCCGAGTGGGCTTCGGATCGGTCCAACGTTTTGCCGTCGATGTCCACCGGCCAGATTCCACCCGTCATCGTCATGGGGAGAAAACTAATGTAAGCCGCGCGGGAAACGCCTGGCAGCGCTTCCGCCTGCGACAGCACCCGCTGATAGAAGGCCGTCCGCCTGGCTGTGGCCAGGTACTTCGGCATGGGAAGCGCGGTCTGTAGCGTCAGGACACCGTCGCTCCGGAATCCCGGGTCAACTCCCTCGACCCTCAGCAAGGCTCGCAGCAAGAGGCCGGCCGAGACCAACAGAACCACCGACAGCGTGACTTCCGCGAGGATGAGCGCGGAACGGAGCCCGGCCTTGCGACCGCCTCCCGAGCGCGATCCCTCGCGCAGTCCGGCCAGGTCGGCGCGGCAGGCTCGCAACGCGGGTAGGGTTCCGAACCCGATGCCTGTCAGAGCCGTAAGAATCGCGGCAAAGCCCAACACGCGCAGGTCGACGGAAGGCAAGCCGGTGGCCGGCAAGGAAGGAACCAGCTTGTTCAGCAACGGCAGCGCCAGACTAGCCAGCAGAACGCCGAGCAGGCCTCCCGCGAACGACAAGACCATGCTCTCGGTCACCAGTTGCCGGATGAGCCGTTCGCGGCCGGCTCCTAAAGCGGTCCTCACAGCCAGTTCCTTTTGCCGGGCCAGTGCGCGAGCAAACAGAAGATTCGCCAGATTACTGCATGCGATCAGTAGGACACAGAGTGCCGCTCCGGCCAGCGCGATCACCAATAAACGACGCTGCTCTGAGATCTCGTCCCGTAGTCTGGCCACACTGGCGCCGGTGTGCTCGAGTTCCTTTGGATACTGGCGCCTCAGTTGATCCGCGATTACGTTCATCTCGGCCTGGGCCTGCTGGAGAGTGACGCTGCTACGCAATCTGGCCACTCCATCAAGATAGTTGTCGTTACGATCCGCAAATGCTGATTCTGGGAACTCGAACGGAGTCCAGAACTCGGTTTCCTGATCGGGGAAATGAAACTGTGGCGGCATCACCCCGATAACAACGTACGGCACCCCATCCAGATCCAGCTTGCGCCCCAGAACTCCCGGTTCGCCACCGAACTCCCTTTGCCATAGGCCGTAGCTCAACACCACGGTAAGGGGTGCGCCATCGCGGTCGTCCGAAGGAGTGATCGGACGTCCCAGTAGCGGTTGTACGCCCAAAAGTCGAAACAGGTTTCCCGTGACATTCGCGGCCTGGATACGCTCTGGTGGGCCGTTGCCGACGAGATTCACGGCATTCGTTGAGAACGCACCAAGGTCCTCGAAAACACTGTTGATCCGTTTCCAGTCCCGATAGCTGGCGGGAGACACTTCCATGTGCTGATAACCGGGCAAGGTCTCCCACACCTTCACCAACCGGTCCGGCGAAGGAAAAGGCAGCGGGCGAATAAGAGCGTAATCGGTTACTGAGAAAACCGCGGTGTTGGCGCCGATGCCCAGCGCGAGCACCAGAATCGCGA
The DNA here is from genome assembly GCA_963713415.1 of Bryobacterales bacterium. GTDB lineage: Bacteria > Acidobacteriota > Terriglobia > Bryobacterales > Bryobacteraceae > Palsa-89. The sequence continues at coordinate 230,865 of CAVQLV010000010.1, forward strand.
CTGCAGTGAACCCGGGCGCGCGGGCCAGCGTACGCGCGGTATAGCGCAGGTCCTGGCGAAGAATGTCCCAATGTACGGCGGGGGCATTGCAAATAACTTCGAATACCGCCGAGAGCAGGGAAGTGCCGCCTCTGGCAACCACGGCGCACATCTCCTCGCCATATTCAGCGCGGAAGGACGCCGGATAAAGATGCAGAAGAGCCCGGTAAAAACGCATCAGGCCTGCTCCTTACGCCTTTTCGGGAGCGAGTCCGATGGCGCGCGCCCATTTGACCATTTTCGCCATCCGCGTTGCCTCCGCTTTGGCCACCGCCGCTCCCAATGGCGTGATCCGGTAATAGCGGCGGCGCTCGTCATCGAATTCGGGCGCCGGGCGCTCCTCGGTTTCGACGATGAGCCCCTGCTCCAACATGCGCTGGATGGAACGATACAGCGTTCCCGCGCTCAGCTTGAGTTCTCCGCCGGTTCGAGCGGCGACATCCTGAATAATGGCGTAGCCATGGCGATCTTCTTCAGCCACTGCCAGCAAGATGTGAAACGTTGCGGCGGGCAAGGGGAGGAATGAATCGGGCTGCGGGGATTTCTGAGCCATTTGCTCCAGTATATCCACTGTGGCTATATTGTCAACAGCTATATTCGAACCGGTTACACTGCACGGCGCCCCTTGCGCTACTTCTGCCGCGTTCCGGGCTTCGCCGGGAAACGCCACTGGCCCGGATCGGGCGGCGGCTTGAACTCGTCGGTGCTGAATACGCGCAATGGCTGACCGGCGCCCGCGACTTTCAATACCAGCGCGACTTGGAACTTCGGCCCCTGGAAATAGGACACGCGAATGTGATGAATACCGCCCGCGAGATCCATGCCGCCGCTCTTCTCCTGGGGCGGATGCAGACCGTCGTTGTCGATCACAACTTGATCGTCAATGTAGAGCTTCGCGCCATCGTCAGAAAGCAGCGAAAAAGTGTACATTCCCGGATCGGCAATCCAGAAGTTCCCGGCATAGTCGATAGCAAACCATTCGTTGCGCTTCGTGACTCCCGGAAAGCCTTCCCTGAAATCCTGCGGCGGCACATTCAGCGACGACGCGTAAATGGCCGGCCCGGCTGGCTTCATCTTTTCGAAATCGGGGAGCTCTTTCCGGTTATGGTGCATGTGATAAACCAGGCCGCGCAATCCCGAAGGGATGACCACCGTGGTGCCGAAGATGGCCGTGGGTTCAGCTGCAGGCTGCTCTTGCGCTGCTACGGACGACACGGAAGCCACGAACAGCACTAGGATGCACGTCGCGCGCATACCCTAAACCGGCACGGCCTCCACCGACGGAGCCGGGAAGAGTTTGCCAAACCAGAACGCGTGCGGCGAAGCTCCGTTGGAACGGTAGTGCTCCAGGCGCTCGTGCGCTTCCTCGAGCGTCGGAATGTGCCCTTCCCTCACCCACCACAGCAAATAATGCGCCTGGGCCGGCTTCTCGAACCAGTCCGAGCGCTTGAGGTAATAATCCAGGTGGCTAGAGCGATAGACGAACTCTTTCAGATCTTCCGGACTTTTCCACACCGACATGTTCACCAAGGCAAACGGGTCTTCAGACCAGGGATGATGGACGCCGGTGGCATTGCCGGACTCGGTTTGCAAGCGCCAAACGAACCCCGGCGATTGATCGGCCAGTGCATTGATGTGGTCCAGTCCGTCCACAAATTCCTTGATTTTGGGGTGGTCCAGGGGATGGAGGAGCCGCGCGACGTTCAACTGGGCGACGTGGAAGGCCATACGCTTATGGTAGCGGAGACTCGCCTGAGCGAGACCAATTTCTGTTGCTTGTACCGCCGGCAACGATACAATGAAAATTCGAGGCCTATGATCCGCCGGACGGTTTGTGCCGATGGATGATTGGAGCGATCTTCTTTGAAACTGGCAGAGCTATTGGGCTTCTCGCCCCGGCCATCCCGATCCTTACCGCGCGGTTCGGCGCGGACTCCCAAAAAGGCCATCGCGCTCTGTCACAGCCTGCTATCCGAACGAGGCGAAGTTTCAGGCAGCCGTCTGGCCGCCGAAGCTCTGGATGCTTATCAGGCGCTGGACGAGCGGGGCCGCCGGGCCTTTTTTGAATCGCTGGTGCGTGAGTTCTCTCCCGATCCCGAACAGGTGGGCGAGGCGGGCGACGCTTACCGCAGCGATCCCTCCTCGGCGAATCTCGCCCAATTACAAAGAGTGGTTGAGCCGCCGCGCCAGGAGCTGTTCCGCCGGCTAAACCTGGCGCCGGATGGCACCCGCATTCTGGTCTCCATGCGGAGCCAGGTTTTGCAGGAGTCCGAGCAGGGCGCGCGTCTGAAGCCGATCGCGGCCGATCTCGCGCATCTGTTCACCTCCTGGTTCAATCGCGGTTTCCTCGTGCTGCGCCGGATCGACTGGCGGACTTCGGCCGTCATCCTGGAAAAATTGATCCAGTATGAGGCGGTGCACCAGATCCAGGGCTGGCACGATCTGCGCCGGCGCCTGGAAGCCGACCGCCGCTGCTACGGGTTCTTCCATCCCGCTCTCCCCGATGAGCCGATTATCTTCATCGAAGTAGCACTGACGCGCGGCCTGAGCGATACCGTGCAGGCGCTGCTGGACCCGGATTCTTCCGTGCTCGACGCCGACTTGGCCGAGTGGGCCATCTTCTACTCGATCACCAATTGCCAGGAGGGCCTGCGCGGCGTGCCTTTCGGCAGCTTCCTGATCAAACGGGTGGTGGAGGATTTGAGCAAAGAGCTCCCGCGGATCAAGAAGTTCGCGACCCTTTCGCCGGTTCCCGGTTTCCGCAAATGGCTCTCCGAGAAGATTCCCGCGCTCGAAGCCAGTCCCAAGCTGGCGCCCTTCGCCGCCGCCGCCGCAAAACTCGATGACCCGCAATGGATGGAAGATGCCGCCCTGCGGTCCGAATTGCCGCGCCACCTCCTTCCGCTTGCCGCCTATTACCTGCTGCATGCCAAGCAAAACGAGGAACCGCTGGATCCGGTGGCGCGCTTCCACCTCAAGAACGGAGCGCGTCTGGAGCGCATCAACTGGCTCGGTGACACGTCCGCGTCCGGATTGCAGCGCTCGGCCGGCCTCACCGCCAATTACGTTTACAAGCTTCCCGATGTCGAGCGCAATCACGAGCTCTACGTGCGCGAGCACAAGGTCCGAGCCTCGCGCGAAATCGAAGCACTGGCCAAGCGCTTCGCCCCGCCCGCCCGCTTTTAAGGAACTCGCGCAAAACGAAGCGCGGCGCGAAGCTGTTCCTGGGCTGTTTTGTGGTGCGCCCCGCGCGCCCTTTGCGCTTCTAAACTAACAGGTTGCTGAAAAAGCCCGTTCACATGTGCGAACCGCAGGCGTGGGCGCCTACGCTACACGGGCTATAACAACTTAGGTGTCCCCGCTAGGGCGGACTTCAGTCTGCTGGGCTTTTTCATCAACCTGCTAATCTAAGGAACTCGCGCAAAACGGAGCGCGACGCGAAGGGTTCCTGGCCTCTTTTGTGGTGCGCCCCGCGCCCTTTGCGCTTTTGAGAATCGTGCGCCCTGGGGCGCCGCGCCGTATCCTTTTGCGCGCCTATAACGCAGTCCAACGCCTCTCCGTCCCCGTTCGCTGCCACCGTCCCGCCCCAGCTGACTTTCTTGAAATACAATGTCTTATATACTAGTCAACTGCTTTGGAAGGGACAGGAAAATATGAAAAAAGCTGGTTGGATCGCCGGGCTTACTCTCGTGTGCGCGGTCTCGCTGCTGGCGCAGGTATCGGCGGTGCTCTCGGGCACCATTACCGACCAATCGGGAGCCTTGGTTCCCAACGCCACGGTCACCGCGACCAACACGGAAACCGGAGCGGTGCGCGAAACGGTGGCCGACGGCGTTGGCCGCTATCAGATCTCCTCGCTGCCGGTCGGTCAGTACCAGATTGACGCCAAGAAATCCGGTTTCCAGGAGACGGTCCGAACCGGCGTGGAGTTGGCTGTCAATCAGAGCGCAACCGTGGATCTGACGCTGCGGGTCGGCGAATCCAGCCAGCAAGTGGCGGTGAAGGGAGATGCGCCGATTGTGGCCGTCTCCACTACCGATGCATCGGGAGTCATCAGCCAGCTTCAGGTTCAGGACTTGCCTCTCAACGGCCGAAGCTTCGATGAGCTATTGACGCTCAATCCAGGCGTTGTCAATTTCACCTGGGAGAAAACGGGCGGCATCGGCGTTTCCAATTCCACCAACGGAAACAACTTCGCCGTCGACGGAAATCGGCCGCAACAGAATCTTTTCCTGCTCAACGGCGTTGAATTCACCGGCGCCGCCGAGAACAATATGCAGCCGGGTGGAACCAGTCAAGAGCTGCTGGGTGTGGACGCGGTCCAGGAGTTCAATGTGCTGCGCGATTCCTATGGCGCCGAGTATGGCAAGCGGCCAGGCGCTCAGGTGCTGATCGTGACGAAATCCGGCACCAACGATTTTCATGGATCGGTCTATGAGTTCCTGCGCAACAGCGCCATGGACGCCCGCAATTTCTTCGATCCTCCGTCTGTGCCAGGCTTCCAGCGAAACCAGTATGGCGTCGCGCTGGGCGGCCCGATCCAGAAAGACAAGACCTTCATCTTCGGAAACTTCGAGGGGTTTCAGCAGCACTTGCATCAAACCGGCGTGGATCTGGTGCCCGACAACAACGCTCGCAGCGGATATCTGCCTTGCAAGCTGGTCACTCCAACGCCCAGTCCTTGCCCATCCTCCGGACTGGCTTTCGTAGGCGTTTCGCCGCTGATTACCGCGTGGCCAACGCCCACTCCGGGCGCGCCCGATTTCGGCGGCATCGCGGAAGCGTTCAATAATCCTTTGCAGACCATCCGCGACGATTTTGGAACCATCCGGTTGGACCACATCTTTTCTTCAAAGGACAATCTCAGCGCGATTTACACCATTGACGATAGCTCCGATTTCACTCCCACCAGCACGAATCTCTACAGCACTGATGTCGAAACTCTGCGCGAGCAAGTGGCCAGCCTGGATGAGACTCACGTGTTTTCGCCGACGCTGGTGAATACGGCGCGGGTGGGCTTTTCGCGCGCGGGCTATTTCTTCACGGGCGAACCATCGCCTGGCACGCCCGCCGCGGATTTGCCTGGGTTTTTGGCCGGCGATCAACTCGGAGCCTTGGTGATCGGGGGAAGCTCCGCGTCGAATCCCACGGCTCAATTGAGCCTGGCCGGAAGCAACAACGGCAGCAATTTGAGAGTGGCGCGCAATCTCTTCACTTATGACGACCAGCTCTCGTTCGGATATGGCCGCCAGCAATTCACGTTCGGCGCGTGGCTTCAGCGAGAACAGTCCAATGAAAATCTGGCCCTGAGCCAGTATGGACAAGCGACGTTCACCAGCTTAGAGACATTTCTGCAGGGAACCATCAGCAGCCTGTTGTACGATCCCACGCCGACGCCGCTCGGCTGGCGTGCGGTATTTGGTGCGCTGTACGCGCAGGACGTCATCCGGCTCACGCCCCGGCTAACGCTCTCGCTTGGGTTCCGCACTGAGTTTTCCAACGGATGGAATGAAGTGGAGGATCGCGCTTCCACCTACACATTCACCGGCGGAGTCATCAATACTCAGCCCAATATCGGCTCTTCGGCCTTTACACAGAATAACGCAACTTATCTCCCGGAGCCACGCGCCGGAGTCGCGTGGAGCCCGTTCCGCAACACCAACCGTACCGTGATTCGCGCCGGCTTCGGAATGTACAACGATCTTCAAGACGCATTGGGCTATCGTACGGACCAGAACGCGCCGTTCAACCCCACCTACAGCCTTCCGAATCTCTCGGTTTCGAAACTTCCGCTTTCCACCACCGTTCCTTCCACGGCGAAACTGTCGCCGGGCGGAGTGCAGCCGGATTTGCGGACGCCCACGCTGCTGTCCTGGTCGTTCCGAGTGGAGCAGGAGATCACGCCCAACACGGTGCTGCAAGTTGGGTACGTGGGCTCGCACGGATACCACGAGATCATCGGCATCGACGCCAACGAACCCTTTCCTGTGATTTGTCCCGCAGCGCCGTGCCCCTCCGTTTATCCCGCCAGCTTTCCCACGGGGATCGCCGGCACGCCGGTTCCGGCCGGCACTTACTATGTGCCCACGGCCACTCGCGCGAACCCGGCGCTGGTCAATACTTGGACCTATTTTTCCGAGGGCGACAGTTCTTACAACGCGCTGCAAATCGACGTCAATCACCGCTTCAGCCACGACCTGTTGTTGCGCGGCGTCTACACCTGGGCCAAAGCTCTCGACGATGGCGATTCTCTGAACGCCACCACGTCGGGCGGCGAGCCGGCCCTGGCTTCGAATCCCTTCGATCTCGGCGCCGACAAAGGCCTGGCGAACTTCAACGTCAAGAACTCCGCCGCCGTCAACGGGGTCTATGAACTGCCGTTCGGACACGGCAAAACGTTCCTGGGGAACGGCACCGGCTTCGGGGATTGGCTGGCCAGCGGTTGGAGCCTGAACTCCGTTCTCACTTTGCAGAGCGGCTTTCCGTTCACGCCGCAGTTGAGCTACAACCCGTCCAACAACGGCGACACCAAGAACCCTGTGCGGCCCTTCGTGAATCCGGCGTTCACCGGTCCGGTGATTATCGGCTCACCCAACCAGTGGTTCAACCCCGCAGCATTTCTCGCGCCCCCGAACACCAGCGGATTCTACGGAAATCTGGGCAGAGACACTCTGATTGGGCCCGGCCTGGCTACCTGGGATCTGTCAGCGATTAAAGACACGCGCATTCATGAGCGGTTGAACCTGCAATTTCGCGCGGAGTTCTTCAACATCCTGAATCACGCCAATTTCAATACGCCCAACGCGGTGGTGTTCACGCCGTCTGGCACCTCGCCGACAGCGGGCGTCATCACCAGCACATCCACCACGTCGCGCCAGATTCAATTTGCGCTGAAGCTGCGCTGGTGATCGCGCAACTATTTGGCGAGGCGGACTACTTCCAGCGTTTCGAGCATACGGACCGAACGTGCGCCTTCCTTATCGTTGGGGCAGACCAGGCGAAACGGCCCCTGTTTTTCGGGCAACGGCTTTCCGTCTCGCTCATCGGCCACCAGGATAGACGCGTTGCCGAACTGCGGGTCCAATTCGCCCAGCGTGAAGGCTACCTGGTAGCCGTCGCGCGCCTTGGCGAGCACGTAGCCTGCGAGAGCCTTGCCGCGCAGTTGTTTGCCCGACGGCGCGCCGGCCTTTTGCAAGACCGCGTATAAGGAGACGCCTTCGTAAACGATCTTGCTCCCGTTCGGGGCAGGCACCGAGGCGGTCTCCCGGGGCATCTTGGCGAGGTCGTCGGCGGTCAGGGAAAGAGGCATGCCGACGTCGCCTTCGACCGAGAGAACCGCGGCTGGCGGCGCCTGGGCAAACAGCAGAGCAGTGAGCAGACTGAGTGCGAGCGCCAAGCGTGTGTACTTCATAAGTGTCAGTGTACCTTGTATCCGAAACGCCCCAGCACCGCGCGGCCGGCGCCATTCAGCATGAAGCCGGTAAACGACTGCGCTTCGGCGCGATGTTGGGAGCGCGCCAGCACGCCCAGCTTCTGGACGATCGGCTGGTGGAGAGCCTCGTCTACCGGAATCACCCGGCCTGCCTCTTTCAACACCAGCGAATAGGCCGTGAATACCGCGTCAGCGTTTTTCGACGTTCCGAACTGTTTGGCCATGCTGATGTTTTCCGCGTAGACCATTTTGGACTGCACGCGGTCCCACAGTTTCAAGTGCTGCAATGTTTCTACAGCGGCGGCTCCGTAGGGCGCCAGCTTGGGATTCGCCAGTGCGATCACGTGAACATCGCGGTCCGCCAGGTCTTCGATCTTGCTGACGTGTGCCTTGCTGCCGGGGGGAATCCACAGAGCCAGGACGCCAGTGGCATAGACCGCGTCACTTCCCGGCAGCAGCAACCCCTCGCGGACGAGTTTCTCCACGTGCTCCGCGTCGGCGGCCAGGAAGACGTCGAATGGCCCTGAGTTTTCGATCTGCGTGGCCAGCTGCGCGGTCGATCCGAAGCTGAACACCGGGTGAATCTTGGTCTGCGCCTCGAATTCGGAGCCCAACACACGGGCGACCTCCATCAGATTGGCCGCGGCCGCGATGGTGATTTCGGGCTGAGCCGCGGCCGCAGATGGATTGCCGCGCTGGCATGCAGTCCCCGCGAGGAGCGCCACGACGACGGCGGCCGGCGGAAGCCAGATGTGCTTTCGAGCCTGAATGCTGCCACTGTAACACGACGCGGTTGCGTATGAAAGACGCTTCGAGCAGTCGCCTCGATGTGTTATTGTACGAAGACACTGTAACGTATGAGAGACATATTCCAGCGAATCGCTACTCTTCCGTCCATGGCGGCCATCCTGTTCTGCCTGCTCCCGCGCGCCAGTGCCCAAACCGCCGGCTTCGGAGCGCTCACCGGAACTCTCTCCGACACCAGCGGAGCAGTGGTACCCGCGGCCACCCTTCTGGTGCATAACGAGGAGACCGGTGCCGAGCGATCCATCGCCACCAACGGCGACGGCGTCTACTTCGCGGCCTTCCTCCCGCCGGGCAACTATGGGCTGACCGTCAGCAAGCCGGGGTTCTCCACGCTGGTCCGCCAGGGCCTGATCGTGCACGTCGGACAGACCCTTACCATCGATTTCCAACTGCCCTTGCAGGCTACCAAAGAGACCGTCACCGTCACCGGGCAGACGCCCATTGTGGATGTAGAAAAGACCGAGGCTTCGCAGATCGTGAGCGAGAACCTGGTGGACAATCTGCCCCTGGTAGGCAGGCAATGGGAAAACTTTGTGTTGCTGACGCCCGGCGTGAGTACGGACGGCGGTTCGGTTTCTTTTCGCGGCCTGTCCAGCCTCTACAACAACAATATGGTGGATGGCGCCAACAACAACCAGGCGTTCTTCTCCACTCCGCGCGGCGGCTCCACGGCGCCGTATGTGTACAGCCTGGATTCCATCCAGGAGTTTCAGGTGAGCGCCAGCAACTATAGCGCCGAGTTCGGCCAGGCAGCCGGCGGCATCGTGAATGCCATCACCAGGTCCGGCAAAAATCAGCTCAATGGAGATCTGTTCTACTATCTTCGCTATCCGTCGCTCAACGCGCTGGATCCGATATCCAAGGCGGCGGGCATCTATACCCAGCCCGTTCATCAGCAGCAGCAGTTCGGCGGAAGCGTGGGCGGACCGTTAATCAAGGACAAGCTTTTCTACTTTCTGACTTACGACGGCTCGCGAAAAGTATTTCCCATTAGCTTCACCAGCACCGCCAAGTTTCCGATGCCATGCCCTTCGCCAATTACGGCCTCGCAATGCAGCGCCGCGAACAATTATCTACAGGGCTTGACTGGCTCCTTTCCGCGAGAAGCGGTGCAGGATCTGGCTTTCGGCAAACTCGACTACCTGCTGAATCCATCCAATCGCCTGAGCGCGAGTTTCGATTTTGACGACTTTCATTCGCCCGATAGCTTTCTGCAAGCGTCCCTGGTGAACAATTCCGTCAGCGCCAATGGTCCCGCCGTGACGCACGACCGTTTCCTGGTGACCAACTGGGATTCCACCATTCGCCCCGACATCGTGAATAATTTGCGCTTTCAATGGGGAGTGGACGACGAGCTTCAAGGCGTGAATTCGGCGGGCCCGGGCGTCACGATCGCCGGCGTAATGGCCTATGGTCCGCCTCCGCCCCTGCCCCGTCCGTCGTTCCCCGACGAGCATCGCTGGCAGTTCGCCGACACGGTGTCGGTGGTGAAAGGCCGTCACGCAATCAAATTCGGGTTTGACGTGAATCTGGTCCACGACGTATTGATCAATCTGTTCCAGGGTGAGGGCGTGTACAGTTACACCGGTGCTCCCGCAGTCGCCTTTGCCAACTGGGTGGCGGACGTTTACGACGTAAACCTCGGCGACGGGCGCACCGGCAAGCACTACACCAGCTTTACGCAGGCCACGGATCCGATCACGCATGTAGGCCGGGATGACTTTTGGGACAAAAATATTGCCGGCTTCGTGGAGGATAGCTGGCGCGTCCTGCCCAATCTGACGGTGAACCTGGGCCTGCGATACGAAATCCAGGACGTCCCATCCTCGCCGCATCCCAACACCAATACGCCGCTGCTGGCTGCGCTCACTTCGCATATCAATACGGACTCGAACAATTTCGGACCCCGCATCGGAATCGCGTGGCAGCCGTTTCAAAAAACCGTGCTGCGCCTGGGTTACGGAATGTTCTACGGTGACACCACGGACAGCACCTTCTATGCGCTGCGCGTGGAAAACGGAATCTACCAGCAGCAGTTCAATTGCCCGCCCACGTCGGCCTGCGCGCCTGCTTTCCCGAACCTGATTTTCACGCCTCCCGGAGCCACCCCTGCCGCGCCATTCCCGGGAGCGGTGACGCCGCAGGTGATCAACACGAATCCACCGCTTGGGGTTCTCGCGACGCACGGCCTAGCAAATGATTTCGTGAATCCGCTGGTCCATGAGGGCGAGTTTGCGATCGAGCGCCAGTTGCCCGGTGACTTGAGCCTCTCGGCCAGTTACCTCTTCAGCCGCGCCTTGCATCTGCCCTTATTCGTGGACGCGAATCTCGCGCCGCCCACCACCACGGCAAGCTATGCCATTCTCAATGCCAGCGGCGCCTTGGCGCAGAGCATCACCGTGCCCTTCTATACGCAGCGCCTGGACCCGCGAACGGGTATTATTGCCACCGGATACAGCGTGGTGAACTCCTGGTACAACGGCTTGCTGGTCACCGTGCGGAAACCGTTGAGCCACGGCGTCGAAGTGCTGGCGAACTATACCTTCAGCAAGTCGCTGGATGACGGCGCCATTCAGGGAAACTTCGGAACATTTTCAGGCACCGATGTTATCTTGAACCCGGAGAACATCAAGCAGGAAAACGGTCTGTCGGAAAACAATCAGGCCAACCGCTTCACCGGCAGCGTGGTTTGGGATGCTTTCCGTAACGTGCGAGGCACTCCCGCGCGCTGGCTGCTGAAGGGTTGGGTGTTTTCCACCGTGATGACGGAGGCTTCCGGCCAGCCGGTGCAAGCCAATATCAGCGGATTTCCCTCCAATGGTGTGGACGGGGGCGTGACCGGCGGCGAGATCAACAACTCCGCCGCGGCAGCGGGCGGACGCGCTCCACAATTCGGACGCGACGTCTTCGTCGGACCCGGTCTTCACAATATCGACTTCCGCGTCCTGCGCGAGTTTCCGATTCGTGAGCGCCTGAAGGTACAGTTCCTGGCCGAGGCCTTCAACGTTTTCAACGAGACCAACCTCAACTTGAGCGGAAACACAGCTACCACGGCTTTTAACTATGTCGCGGTGGGCGGCAAAGGATGCCCGGCCACCGCGTATAGCGCAACGAACGGCTGCCTGGTTCCGAGCCCCACCTTCATGGCGCCCAGCTCGGGAACGTCCACCAACACGCTCTACGGGCCCAGGCAACTGCAATTTTCGGCGAAGCTGGTGTTCTAAGGGCGCAGCCGGACCACCTCGATCTTCGCCAGCGACCACATCGATCGAGCGTGCAGTTTGTCTTGGGGCGCGATCAACTGCAAAGGCTTTTGAACCGCCAGCAACGGTCCGCCGTCCCGCTTGTCGGCCACCAGTACACGCGCGCCCTCGAAGACCGGGTCTACTTCGGGCACGGCGAACACCACCTGATATCCGTCGCTCGCGGTCGCGAGAATATAGCTCGCCATCGGCTTGCCCGGCATCTCCCTGCCCAGCGGAAGGCCGGCCTTCACCAGGATGTCGTAGAGCAGCACACCTTCATAGGTGTTGACCTCGCCATCGCGCTCGAATTTTGCGGTGGTGCGCGGCATTTTCGCCAGATCCCCGGCGGTCAGCGCCAGCGGTGTCTTTACGGCGCCTTCCACTCTGAGGAGCACGGCGTCGTCGGCCGCGGCGGCCAGAGCAGCCGAGCACAGGAGGAGCCCCGCGAGCAGCGCGCCTCGCCGGCGGTAGCCGCGGGCGTTTCCGGTTGTGGTAGTCATAGAAGATACTGTAACGTATAAAAGACAGCCGCGCATCTCGAACGGAGCCTTGCCATGATCCCCAGCCTGATCCACCGACCTTTGTTACGCCGCTTTCATCCAATCCTCGCCGCCTGCGCGTTGCTCTGGGCCGGAGGCGCCGCCGTGGCCGCTCCGCCCGAAGGTTCGGCTTTCGAATGGCATCTCCCGCCGGGATTCCATGCTCCGCCGGTGCCCGCCGACAATCCCATGTCCGAAGCAAAAGTCCAGCTCGGGCGAAGGCTGTTCTACGACCAACGCATGTCGATCAACGGGAAAGGCAGTTGCTCCACCTGCCATTTGCAAGAGTACGGATTCGCGGACCGGCCGGAGAAGAACGTTGCCGTGGGCGTGACGGGCGAAAAGCATCCCCGCCGCGCGATGCCCCTCGCCAACGTCGCATACTTCGGCGCGCTCACCTGGGCCAACCCCACCTTGAAGGCGCTTGAAACGCAGGCCCGCACGCCGCTGTTTGGCACACACCCGGTGGAACTGGGCTTACCCGAAGGCGGAGCGCCGTTCTTGAGCGTGGTGAGCAGCGATCCGATCTATCGCAAGATGTTTCCCGAGGCGTTTCCTGGCGATCCCGGCCCGTACACCTTCGACCACATCACCCGAGCCCTGGCCTGCTTTGAGCGTACGCTCATCTCCGGCCGCTCCCCCTATGATCGTTATCGCTACCAAAACGACCAGAGCGCGATATCCGAGTCCGCCAAGCGCGGTGAGGAACTGTTCTTTCACCAACCGACTATTTGCCTTCCTTGCCACGGCGGAGTTACCTTCGGTGGCGACCCCGTGCAGGCCGCTCATCCCGAAGAGGCTCCCAATTTTTTCAACAACGGGCTGTACAATCTGGCGGGCGCGCTCTCTTTTCCCGCCAACAATCTCGGAATCTATGAGTACACGCACGATCCGAACGACGTCGGCAAATTCCGGCCGCCTTCGCTGCGCAACGTAGCCGTTCGTGCGCCCTACATGCACGATGGCAGCATAGCAACGCTCGACGGCGTGCTGGACCATTATTCCGCCGGCGGCCGAACCATTTCCTCCGGGCCTCGGGCCGGAGACGGCAGCAAGAATCCCAACAAGAGCCGATTCATCGGCGGCTTTACCCTGACGCCCCAGCAGCGAGCCGACTTCATTGCATTTTTGGAATCATTGACGGACCGAGAGTTTCTGCATGATCCCCGCTTCAGCGACCCTTGGAAGCATTAAAGTAGTAGTGCAACCCAAGAAACATCATGCCGGAAATTGAGAATCATTTAGGAACCCTGCGGCAGAAACGCGGCATCTCGGCGGCGCAACTCGCTCGAACTGCCGGGGTCACGCGCCAGACTATCTATGCGATGGAAGCCGGGAGCTACGTTCCGAATACGGCGGTCGCGCTGCGATTGGCGCAAGCTCTGGAAGTGAAGGTGGAAGATCTTTTCGCGCTCCCCCAGGCCGAACCAGTCGGGCTTCGCTCGGAAGAAGCCACTCTGCTGCCGGGCTCCGACACGCTGCATCCCGGTCAGCCGGTGCAACTCTGCCGCGTGAACAAGCGGCTGGTGGCATCGCCTCCTTCGCCGGTCCCGTGGTATTTCCCCGTCAGCGACGCCGTGGTGGCGAGCAAGCCTCCCAAGAACGGCCGCACTGACGTTCAGGTTTTCGACTCGGCCGACGATTTTCGCAATCGAGTTCTCATCGCCGGATGCGATCCGGGGATCTCGGTGCTGGCTCATCATATGCAGTCCACCGGCGTGGAGTTGGTGCTGGCGCATCGCAATAGTTCGCAATCGCTGAAGCTGCTCAAGGATGGTTGCGTCCACATCGCGGGCACGCACTTGCGCGATGAGTCGAGCGGCGAATCGAATCTGCCGGAGATTGGGCGCATGTTTCCCAAAAACGCCGTCGCCGTGATCACCTTCGCCGTGTGGGAGGAGGGGATCGTGACCGCCAATGGCAATCCCAAAGGCATCAAAGCCATCGAGGACCTGGTGCGGCGCGACGTCACCATCGTCAATCGTGAAAAAGGCGCGGGCAGCCGCGCGCTGCTGGATTCGGCGCTCAAGCGCCTCAGGATCGACTCGAAGACCGTCCGCGGATATGACCGCGTTGCACCGGGACATTTGCAGGCGGCCTGGCAGGTGCAGTCCGGACAAGCGGATGCTTGCATCGCCACGCGAGCCGCCGCGCGCGTTTTCGCCCTGGGCTTCATCCCCCTGGTGAGCGAGCGCTACGATCTGGCAATCCGGCGGCAGCATCTCGACATGCCCAGCATTCAAACTTTATTGGATACGCTGAATCGCTCCAACTATCGGCGCGAGTTGGAAAGCCTGGGTGGTTACGACACTCGCGCCGCGGGTCAGCGCCTGCTGTAATAGTAGGCATGGCACTTTCAGCTCGAAATCAACTTCCTGGCGTCGTGGAAAGCGTCGAGATCGGTACGATTATGGCGCACGTCATCGTCAAGGTCGGCGAGAATCTGATCGAAAGCGTGATCACTCGCACCAGCGCCGAAGAACTGGGACTGAAGAAGGGCGATTCGGTCAAGGTGGTGGTCAAGTCCACCGAAGTAATGATCCAAAAAGGCTGATGCGTGGATTGGGACTCCGTTCGCCGCGAGTTCCCCGCGCTCGCCCATTGGACTTATCTCAACACTGCAACGTTCGGCCAACTGCCGCGCCGCGCCACCGAAGCCGTTGCCCAACACTTCGCTCATCGCGATGAGCTGGCGTGCTGGGATTTTCTCGCCTGGTACGACGATGCCGATCGCATTCGAGGAAAGATCGGCCGTCTCATCAACTGCGCGCCAGAGGATATTGCGTTCGTTCCGAACGCATCCACTGCGCTGGGATTGCTCCTTGCGGGGCTGGACTGGCATCCCGGCGATCAAGTGCTCACGCTGGAACATGAATTCCCGAACAATCTTTACGCCCCCGGTCTTCTCACCCGCTTTGGCGTCGAAACAACTGCCTGTCCCTGGGATCGGTTTTACGAATCGGTGACTGCGCGGACGCGCCTGGTCATCCTGAGCTCCGTGAATTACAACACCGGATTCGCGCCGCCGCTGGCCGAACTGGCCGAGTTTCTGCGTGCGCGGGGCGTCCTGCTATTTATTGACGGGACCCAAAGCGTCGGCGCATTGCGCTTCGATACCGCCCACGTTCAGCCTGATATGCTCGCGGTGCATGGATACAAGTGGCTGCTCTCGCCCAACGGTGCGGGATTCTTTTACATTGCGCCGCCATTGCGCGAACGGCTTCAGCCAAATATCGTCGGCTGGCGCAGCCATCGCGACTGGCGCAACGTCGACAACCTGCATCACGGAGTTCCGGAATTGCCGGCCAGCGCGGAAAAGTATGAGGGCGGCTCGGTGTCCTTCGCGCTGCTCTATGCCATGGAAGCTTCACTGGATCTGATCGCGGGGATCGGTCCCGATGTCATCGAGCACCGCGTTCTCGATTTGGCCGCGGAAACGCGCGAGACGTTGCGCGAACTCGGCGCCACCGTAGACGGCTGCGCATCTCCCATCGTCGCCGCGCGATTCGAGCAGCGCGACGTTTCGGCTTTGGCGCGCGCGCTGAAGGAACAGCGCGTCCTGGTGGCCGCCCGGCGCGGGCATCTGCGCGTTTCGCCACACCTCTACAACAATGAACAGGATTTGGAAACATTCCAGCGGGCGGTCAAAGCCCTGCTGTAGGATCAGCTAGGCAGGCTGAATGTCACGTTGCGCTCGCGATTCAAACGCTCGCTCAAGCCGCGGTCGAGCGAACCCAGCGGCGTTTGCTTCTGCATGTGGTCCATCGTGACGTAATGTACGGTCGCTCCGTCCACCCAATACGCCAGCACCGCGCGAATGGTGCCGTCATTCATCGCCAGCAGGTAGAGAGGCTCTTCGTACTTCTGGGCCTGCGCAGTGGGGGGCGCGTTCCAAACGGCAGGCGCCGGAGGTGACTGCACAATCACCGGAGGGGGAGGCGTTTGATTCGAAATGATCAACACGGATGGGCTGGGCGACGAGTAAGTTGGCGACGAAGCGCCGTAATCGGCGTTTCCATAATAGTCCGGATACCCGTAGTCGTAATCGCCGAAGTCTCCATAGTCCCATAAGTAGGGATCGTAGAAGCCGCCATAAATACCTGGGTAGTAGCCGTAAAAGCCCCGAAAACCGCTACGGCCGCGAAAGCCGCCACGGTATCCGCCACCGCCCCGGAATCCGCCACCACCGCTTCGGAATCCTCCACCGCGCATGCCTCCACCGCCACCGCGCATGCCGCCGCCACCACCACCATGCCCGCCGCGTTGTGCGAGCCCGGGAAGAGCGAGCAGCACGCAACCAATCAGAACCGGCAGAGTTCGCCGCATGGGAACCTCACATACCAATATATCGCGCATACAAGCTCCGCGCGACGCCCACGTCGGTGGTGCCTTTAATGATGGCCCGGCCGTCGGGGAAAATGGTAAGCAGGTACGGCGGCGCCTCAAACCGCAGCGCGAATTCGTTGGCGCGAACCGGCCCGAGCGGAGCCAGCCGGGCCGCCAGATCGCGCAGATCTAACGGCCGCGCCCGCTCATGGATCTGCACGGCGTTGTGGCCGCACAAGCTCACTGGCGCGCGCCGCTGGCCGGTCAGATACGGGAACTCGCGCCGCCCGCAGGCGGGACAATCGGCAACCGGACCCGGCTGAGCCACTTGCCGGATCTCTCCGCTCCAAACATCCACAGTGGTGATCTTGCGCCCCGGCTCAACGCCACATAGGATTTTGATCGCCTCGCTTGCCTGCCAACTCGCGATCAGCGCCGTCACCGTTCCTAACACACCGGCGGTCTCGCACGTCGGCTGCGCGCCCGAAGGCGGATCGGGATAGATACAGCGTAAACACGCGGTCTTCCCAGGCACCACCGGCATTGCGATCCCATAGCTGCCCACCGCCGCGCCATAAACCCAGGGAACACCCCGCTCCACCGCAAAATCATTGATCAGGTAACGTGTTTCAAAGTTGTCGGTGCCGTCCAGGATCAGATCCACTCCACCCAGCAGGTCTTCCACGTTAGAAGAGGTTAGATCAGCCACCTCCGGCTCAACTCGAACACCCCGGTTGATTCCGGCAATCTTGCGCGCGGCCGCCACCGCTTTGGGCAAACCCTGCTCCACGTCGCACTCATCGAACAGCCACTGCCGCTGCAGGTTGCTCAGCTCCACGTAGTCCCGGTCGATGATCCGCAGCCAGCCGATTCCCGCGCGCGCCAGCGCCCCGGCCTGAAAGCTTCCTAAAGCGCCGCAACCGGCTACCGCTACCCGAGCGTCCAACAGATGTTGCTGGCCCTGTTCGCCAATTCCCGGAAACAGGATCTGCCGCGAATAGCGCTCCCGATCGCCCGAGGTCATAAAGCCATCCTCATCTACACCCAGATGTTACCAAAGCGCTCCCGATCGCCCGAGGTCATAAAGCCATCCTCATCTACACCCAGATGTTACCAACCGGGGCTCTATGCTAGCAGGCGATGCGTTAAGATGGACGCTTGTGTCAATCCGGCTGGGCTGGTGGATCAGTACGCCCATGCTCGCCGCCCTTTGCTCGATCCTGCTGAACGGGGCGTCCAATCAATACGAAGGCAAGCCCATCGCCAGCGTGCAGTTCGACCCGGCGCGGCAGCAACTAACCTTCGATCAATTGATGGCGATGCTACCGCTGCGGATCGGGCAGCCGCTGCGCGCCTCGGATGTCCGCGACTCCATTCAGCGCCTTTATGAAACCGGCGAGTACTCCGACATCGCCGTGGATGCCACTCTCGGCGCGGCCGGAGTAAATCTGAAATTCATCACCAAGCCCGCGTATTTCATTGGATACTTCGACGTCAATGGAGTGAGCGAGCCGCCGAATGAAGGGCAGTTGCTGGTGGCCACCAAGCTGACTCTGGGGGGAGCCTACGTGCCTGGCGACACCACCGCGGCGGTCGCCCGCATCACGGATCTGCTCAAGCGGAACGGTTTCTACAACGCCGGTGTCGAGCCCGCCATTTCGAAACGCGAGCCGACCCAGGAGGTCCACATCGATTTTCACGTCGATCCCGGTGAACGCGCCAGGTTCGACGGACTGGTCGCCAGCGGCGACACTTTACGTCCCTTGCAGAGCCTGATCGAGTCCAGCGGCTGGAAGCGATTCCGGGGATGGTTCGGGCTGGGCTGGCATCAGCTCACCGAAACGCGCCTTCAGAACGGACTCGACAACATTCGATCCTGGTATCCCAAGCATGACCATTTGCTCGCTCAGGTGAAGCTGGTGAACCTGGATTATAGTGCCGACCTCAATACCGTCACTCCCATTCTGGCGATAAACCCCGGTCCGCCGGTTCTGGTGCGCGTGCGCGGCGCCAAGCTTTCGTCCGGAAAGCTGCGCAGCCTGCTGCCTATTTATGAGGAGCGCTCCGTGGATCGCGATTTGCTGGAGGAAGGCTCGCGCGATCTGGCCTCCTACTTCCAGTCGCAAGGTTATTTCGATGCCATGGCGGACTACATCTCGGCTACGCCTCCCAAAGGCGAGCAACTGATCGATTACCATGTCGTCCTTGGCCTGCGGCACAAAATCGTGAAACTCGAGATCCAGGGCAATCATTATTTCGATAACGCCACCATTCGCGAACGCATGTCCGTGATCCCCGCCACGCTAGTGCGCTACCGGTACGGCCGCTACAGCCGCAACATGCTGGATCGCGATCTGGATGCCATCCGGACTCTGTATCGCGGCAATGGGTTTCGCGATGTAAACGTCACGACCCGGGTGGTAGACGATTACAACGGCGTCAAGGCACACATCGCGATCTTCATCGATATCACGGAGGGCCCCCAGTGGTTCGTTTCCAAGCTCACTTTGCGGGGCATTTCCGACGATTTTCGGCCCGCTCTGATGCTGCTCCTGCATTCCACCGAGGGACAGCCCTACAGCGATCTCAATATCGCCACCGATCGCGACAATGTTCTAGACTACTATTTCAACACTGGCTATCCAGCCGCAAGGTTTGACTTCACAACCGCCCCTGCTCCCCAAGCCGACCACGTGGATCTTACATTTATCGTGACGCCCGGCGACCGGGTTTACGTGCGCAACGTGGTGGTGGATGGACTCAAACGAACGCGGCCGGACCTGGTGACGGATCGCATCAGTCTGCACGCCGGCGATCCTTTGTCGCAAAGCGAAATTAACAGCAGCCAGCGGCGCCTGTACGATCTCGGCATTTTTTCGCGCGTGGATGCAGCCATCCAAAACCCGGATGGGGACGAGCCCACCAAGTACGTGCTTTATTCCATCGAAGAAGCCGGCCGTTATTCGATGAACATCGGCGTAGGCGCAGAAATTGGGCGCATCGGCGGCGGCACCACCTCGCTCGATTCTCCGGCGGGTGTCACCGGTTTCAGCCCGCGCTTCTCATTCGGCATCAGCCGTCTGAATTTCTTCGGATTAGGGCACACCATGAGTTTGCAGACGCTGATTTCCACTCTGGAGCAGCGCGCGCTGCTCACCTACGTCGCGCCGCAATTTCTGGGCAATCCTAAACTCAGCCTGCAGTTCTCCGGATTGTTTGATCATTCTCACGACGTTCGTACCTTTTCGTCGCAGCGCGAGGAAGGCTCCGTTCAATTGGGACAGAAACTCTCCAAGGCGAATACGCTGCAATACCGCTTCACTTATCGGAAGGTGAATATCATCGGAACCCCGCTGGTGAGCCCCGAACTGATTCCCCTGCTGTCGCAGCCGGTAAACGTCGGTTTTGTCTCCATGAGCTTCATCCAGGACAAGCGCGACGATCCGATCGATTCGCACCACGGCACCTACACCAGCATCGACCTGGCGCTGGCCTCCAACATCTTCGCATCCCAGACCAGTTTCGGACGCGTGGTGGCGCGCAATTCTTCCTATTATCAAATCACCAAAGACCTGGTGCTGGCGCGCACCACGGACTTCGGCCTGATTGAACGTTACGGCGGTCTGCCGGAAATCCCGCTGGCGGAGCGCTTCTTCGGCGGCGGCGCCTTCTCCAACCGCGCCTTTCCGGATTTCCAGGCTGGGCCGCGCGATTTAACCACTGGCTTCCCCATTGGCGGCAACGCGCTGTTCATGAACACCGTGGAGTTGCGCTTCCCGCTGATTGGCGATAACTTGGGCGGCGTGCTGTTCAACGACCTGGGGAACGTGTATTCGGCTGTGAACAAGATCAGTCTGCGATTCCGCCAGGAGAATCTGCAGGACTTTGACTACAGCGTCCAAGGCTTCGGATTCGGGCTCCGCTATCGCACGCCGCTGGGTCCGGTGCGCGTGGATTTTTCGCTCAGCCCGAACTCGCCGCGCTTCTTCGGGTGCGAAGGTTCCCTCAGCCAGTTGTACCAGTGCGGAGTCCCGGGATCGCCGGTGCCGCACACGGTGCAGCGGATTAATGTCTTCCAGTTCCATTTCTCGCTGGGGCAGGCCTTTTGATGAGCGCGCGTTCCGCTTTCTGGATTCTGAATTCGGTCTTCTGTATTCTGCTCTCCGCTGAAATCATCGATCGCATCGTCATCACGGTGGACAACCAGGTGGTTACTCAATCGCAGATCGACGAGGAAATTCGCGTCACCGCTTTCCTGAATCGCGAGAAACTCGATTTGAGTCCCTCTGCCAGGAAACAGGCCGCCGCCAGATTGATCGAGCAGGCGCTGATCAAGCGGGAAATGGATCTCAGCCGTTACCCTTTGCCGGAGTTGAGCGACGCCGGAGAATCGCTCCAAAGCGTGAAGGCCATGTATCCGAGCGCAACTGCCTTCAATGACGCGCTGGAGTCCTACGGAACGACGGTGGACGAACTGACCCGCCGCCTGTGGTGGCAGTTGACCCTCTTGCGCTTCATCGATTACCGGTTCCGCCCAGGAATACAGATCCCGCCCGCGGATGTGCAAGCATATTATCGACAGCAGGTTTCCGAGTGGGAGCAAAAAGGAACCAAGCCGATTCCGACACTTGAGGAGTCCCGCGACCAGATCGAGGAGATCTTGACTCAGAGGCGGATCGACCAGGCGTTGGACCAATGGATCAAAGATACGCGGAAGCAGGTCACCATCAATTACCTGGACCCGGGGCTCAAATGACGCCGATTATCAAGCCGGAGAGCGCCGAACAAAAAGTGCCGGACGCCAAGCCGATCCGGCGGAGCATCAAAATCGCCGCATTCTGCCTGCTCGGGCTGGCAGCTTTGGGCGTGGCTGTGCTGATCGCCGGTGTTGTTCTGGTGCAGACCGCGTGGTTCAAAAACCAAGTCCGGGTACGAATCGTATCGCTGATGGAACGCGCCACCGGCGGGCGCGTTGAGATCGGTGGCTTCTCCTACAACTGGCGGAATCTTACCGCTGAAGTGAAACCTTTTGTCCTGCATGGCACGGAGCCAGCGACGGCGCCGCCTTTGTTCCGCGCGGACAAAATAGAAATCGGATTGAAAATCATTTCGGCGCTGGAGAAAAAGGTTGACATCGCCTCGCTGATCGTCGACAGCCCGCACGTCTACATCACCATTGGTCCGGACGGTTCCACTAATATCCCGCGGCCCAACATTCCGCGCTTCAATCAGAACCTGATCGAAGATCTTCTCGACCTGAAAGTGCAGCATATCGAACTCCGTCACGGCTTGGCGGAGTACAATTCCTGGCGCGTTCCCTTGGATGCAGTCGGCGAGCATCTCCAGATGTCCCTGGCCTATGAATCCGCCGGACCCCGCTATCTCTGCGCCATTTCTTCCGCGCTTGTGCGCGTCTCCTCGCCCAAGCTTCGCGCCCCAGCCGAGTTTGCGCTGAACTCCCAGGTGGAACTGGGCAGGAATACCATCCAAGTGCTGCAAATGAACCTGGAGTCCGGCGGAATGAAAATCGAAGCCAAGGGAAACATCGCCGATCTCTATTCGCCCGTGGCGGATTTCGCGGTCACAGCCGCGCTCCCGGTTGAAGATCTGAACAAACTAGTCGAAGTTCCACTGCAACCGCGCGGGGATGTGTGGTTGCAGGGCCGCGTAACCGCGGGCGGATCGTCCACCGATCGGTTTGTCGGAAAGCTTACCGGGCGCGCGCTAGGCTACGTTCAGAAGGGCGTCGCGGTACGTGACGTCGCGTTGAGTTCGCAAGCCGATATTACTCCGGATAGGATCAACCTGACGGATCTCGATCTTTCCGCTCCCGATGGCCGCTTTCATGGTGTGGCCGAATTGAACGAACTGAAGCGATTGAGCGCGAAAGGCGAGATCGCTGGAGTCACCATCGCAGAAGTGGGGCGCCTGGCTCGCCGGCAAACCGGGGCGCTGAGCGGCACGCTGAGCGGTCCGGTGCAGTTGGACGGGCAGATCACGCCGTCTGGCATGGCGGGAGTCAAGGTCACCGCGATGCTCGATTTAAAACCTGGTCCCAATCCAGACTCCACTGCCGTTCCCGTATCGGGTTCGCTCGCCATCGACTACGATCAGCGCGCCGGTAAACTGCAACTGGGCGATTCTCAAATCGATGTCGGTTCCACCCACGCGGACATTTCGGGAACGCTCGGCGATATTCTCGCCGTGCGCCTGGTCTCGAGAAATCTGAACGACGCGATTCCCGTTCTGCGCGCCCTGGGAGCTCAACCACCCGCCCAGTGGCCTGTAGAATTGCGGGGCGGCGTGGCGCGCGTCGATGCTTCCGTCCGCGGAGGGCTCGACAACCCGAGAATCTCCGGTAACGCCGATGCCCAAAAGCTCACGCTGGCCGGCCACCAACTGGATCGCGTCACTTCCTCATTCACTCTCGATCGCTCCAGCACCGTGCTTCAGGCGGTCACCATCGAAGAAGGCAAAACGCGCATCGAAGGCAATGCACGGGCCGAATTGCGCGACTGGAAGCTGGCAGAAAGCAGCCCCGTTTCGGCCACCGTGTCCCTGCGCGCTGCGGACATTCAGACTCTGGCCGCCGAAGCCGGATGGAAGCCGTTGCCCGCCACTGGTCTCGTTTCCGCCGCTGTACGCGTTTCCGGTTCACTGGAATCGCCGGTGGTCACCGGCCCCGTGACTTTCGAAAATCTCAGCGCGTATGGCGAACATTTTGCGCAGGCTCGCGGCGATGTCACCTACACCCCCACAGGGATCGAACTTGCACATGCCGAAGCCCGCAACGGCGCCGGGCGCATCGTTTTGTCGGGCGATTACAATCATCCAGCCAGTGACTGGAAAGACGGATCGCTCCGATTCGATGTGTCGACCAGCGGCGTGGACCTCAGCGCGATTCAGCACGTGCAGAATCTGGAAAGCGGCCTGGGCGGACGCCTGGATTTGAAGGCGGACGGCGGCGCCAAAATTGTAAACGGCGTGGTGGATTTGACGTCGCTCAACGGCCGTCTAACCGTCCGCAACGCCGCGTTGAATGGCCGCTCCTATGGCGATCTCACTGTCAGCGCCGCTACCAGGCTTCCGCTTCTCGCTCTTACCGCGACGGCCACCTCCAATGAGCTTAAGCTTCAGGGCAGCGGCGAATGGCGCATGGAAGGTGATTATCGTGGCGAAGCCCGCGTGATCATCCCTCGTATTTCGTTCGCCACGCTGCACGATCTTACTCCCGGCAAACATCTCCGCAAAGACCTGCCCTTCGGCGGCTTCATCGAAGGAGACGCCACCATCTCCGGTCCCCTGAATCGGCCTTCGTCGATGAAAGCCGACGTAACGCTCTCCACCGTGCAGTTGAACGCCAGCCCGAACGCGCAGCCGGTGGCGGGCGTCGCCGTACAGGACCTGGTGCTGCGGAATGCCCAACCCGTACACATTGTGGTGGCCGGCAATACCATCGATTTTGGCCGGGTCAACTTTATCGCCAAGGACACTACGCTCGACGCCAGCGGCCGCCTGTTGTTGAATTCCAAGAACCCTTGGGATGTGGCCATGAAAGGCAGCATCAACTTCTCGATTCTTCAGCTCTTCAACCCGGACTTGCTCGGCTCCGGTAAGTCCGTCATCGACGTAACCATGCGTGGCCCCCTCACCGAACCGCAGGTGCAGGGACGCTTGGAACTGCGCAACGCCTCCTTATTTCTGCGCGGCGTCGCGAACGGCGT
The DNA here is from genome assembly GCA_963713415.1 of Bryobacterales bacterium. GTDB lineage: Bacteria > Acidobacteriota > Terriglobia > Bryobacterales > Bryobacteraceae > Palsa-89. The sequence goes on from CAVQLV010000010.1 coordinate 254,977, forward strand.
GGATAACGCCAACGGCCTGATCCTGTTCGATCAAAACCGCGCCACCGTGCAGAATCTGAGCGGCAAAAGCGGTGGCGGCGACATTTCGTTCGAAAGTGGCAGCTTCCTGGGCTTCCGTGGCGCTGCTTTGGTCTATCGCCTGCAGGCCACGGCGCGCAATGTACGGTATCGCTCCGAAGATGGCATCAGCCTGACGGCCGATGGTTCCCTCGCATTGGTCGGCACATCGGATAGCAGTGTATTGTCCGGGGCGGTTGCAGTGACGCGCGCCGCCTTCAATCCCCGCACCGACCTGGGAGCGTTGCTGGCTTCCACCACTACGCCAGTAGCCGCCAATCCGAACGGGTATTTGCAAGGACTCCAATTGGACGTGCGCGTAGCCACGCAGCAGACGCTCGAGGTAGAAACCGCGTTGACGCGCAACATCCAGGCCGATGCCGACCTGCGCGTGCGCGGCACTCCCGATCACCCCATCCTGCTGGGACATGTTACGGTCAACTCGGGCCAGATTGAGTTCTTTGGGAATAAGTACAGCATCAATCGCGGCGAAATTACCTTCAACAATCCCGCCAAGATCGAGCCTGTAATCAACATGGACTTGTCCACGAAAGTGCGCGGCATCACAGTGGACATCAGTTTTTCCGGCTCTTTGAACAAGCTGAATTTTTCCTATCGGTCCGATCCGCCGCTGGAAGCCTCCGATATCGTCGCGCTGCTTGCGGTGGGACGCACACCTTCCACCTCCGGCCCTCTGGCTACCAGCCAGGCGACCACCAACGTGAACAACAGCTACCTGGGCCTGGGTACCGGGAGCAACTCGCTCCTGTCGCAAGCCATTGCGCCGAACTCCGGCCGCTTGCAAAAATTCTTCGGCGTCAGCCATATCAAGATCGATCCGCAGCTCACCGACGTCACTATTGTTCCCCAGGCCCGCCTCACCATGGAACAGCAGGTGTCCTCCGATGTCACTCTCACCTACATCACCAACCTGGAAGTCGCCAACCAGCAGATTGTGCGCGTGGAGTGGGATTTTAACCGGAAATGGTCGGCAGTGGCGTTGCGGGATGAAAACGGGGCCTTCAGCATCGATTTTCAATACCGGAAGCGCTTCAAGTAGCTTGCCATGCGGCTCCGAAAAGTCCAGGGCAAGCTGAAGGTGGAACATAGCATCCTGGACGGGTTACGGGCCGTGCTGGAACGGCTTCTCGCCGAAAATCCGGCAGCGATTCGGTCCGTCATTCCCGGCGTGATTCGTCCGGTGCGAGATGCCAAAGGCGAGGTCAGAATCCGCGTGACCGTGCCGACCACCAACGGATGGAAAGCGATCGCACTCAGTGCGGGCGCGCGGCAGGAGCTCTTCATTAGCACCAGCCTCTCGAAGGACCAGTTGGAGCGGGCCATTCAGCAGGCTTCGTCTTAAGGGTACGGGGCGCCGCGGCGCTTGGTACTAAGGCGTTTCACCCGCGTACGGAGCAGACTTCCCGTAGCCTCAAGCCCGCGAGTCTCTTAACGGCCCTACTACGCTAACGTTACTCTGATTCCCGGCCGATGAGGAAATTAGACTCAGGATCATCTCTACGTAACGCATGAGAATTTTGTAACGGATGAGAAGTTTGCGGAAATTCGGTGAAGATTCTAATCGCAGATGACAGCATAGTCTCCCGGCATTTGCTGGAAGCCACGTTGCGCAAATGGGGCTACGACGTCATGGTTGCTTGTGACGGCGCCGAAGCTCTGGAGCTTTTGCAGCGCCAGGACGCTCCCGCGCTCATCATTCTGGACTGGATGATGCCGGGCATGACCGGCGTCGAAGTTTGCCGGCGCATCCGGCAGCGCGACGGCGAGCCGTACACCTACATCCTGCTGCTTACCTCCAAGAGCCAGAAGGAAGACTTGATTGAAGGCATGGAAGCCGGCGCCGACGATTACATCACCAAGCCTTTCGACCAGAATGAGCTTCAAGTTCGCCTCCGGGCCGGTACGCGGCTGGTGGACCTGCAGGCGCAGTTGCTGAAAGCGCGGGAAGACCTGCGCGAACAAGCCACGCGCGATTCACTCACCCGCCTGTGGAACCGCAGCTCCATCCTGGCGGAGCTGGCGCGCGAGGTGGCCCGTTCGGAGCGCGAAGCTCGCCCTCTGGGCGTGGTGATCGTCGATCTGGATCACTTCAAGCACGTCAACGATACCCATGGACATCTGGCCGGCGACGCCGTCCTCCGGGAAGCTGCCCGCCGCATGCAGAATGGCATTCGCCAGTACGATTCCATCGGCCGCTACGGCGGCGAGGAATTCCTGATCCTGTTTCCCGGATGCGGCGCGGCGGAAAGCTTTGCTCAGGCCGACCGTTTGCGGAAACAGCTGGCCCAGGCGGAGATGTCCGTGAATGGGAGCTCTCTTCGCATCACAGCCAGTTTTGGCGTCACCGTTGCCATGCCGGGCGAAACCTGCACCCAGGAGTCCCTAATCCGCAAGGCCGATGAGGCGCTGTACGCAGCCAAAAAATCCGGCCGCAATTGTGTGGAGATCCTGTCTTACCGCCCGGAGCGCGGTGAATACCTCAGCACAAACGGCCGTCGTCGTTCCCTAAATTTGCAAGAAGCAACTGGCGGCCTGCGCGCTTAGTGCCGCTGCGCCACTTGAAAATGGCTTAACGAGTTCGCGTAGCTCGATATCCCCTTATAAAGCGCCTCAGCCACGCGCTGGCGATAGTCTTCGTCGCCGCATCACGTTTTCGTCGTGCGCGTTGCTTACGAAACCGATTTCCGCCAGCACCGACGGCATGGAGGCGCCGATCAATACGACAAAAGGCGCTTTCTTTACGCCGCGATCCCGCGCGCGCGTTTCCGTCCTGGCCGACAAAGCGTACAACGAGTTCTGAACGCGCGTCGCAAATTCGCGCGACTCCTCTACCTTGTCCTTGAGCGCGATCTTCTCCAGCAGGCCTTGCAATTCGTAGACGCTCATCTGCGATCCGGAGTTCTCGCGCGACGCCACATCCAGCGCGCTCCGCGAAGTGGTGAAGTTGAGATAGTAGGTCTCCACTCCCTCGGCGCTGCGCAGCGGCGAGGAATTGGCGTGGATCGACAGGAACAGGTCGGCCTTGGCCTCGTTGGCGATCTCGGTTCGCCGCTCCAGTGGAACGAAGGTGTCGTCGGAACGAGTGAAGATCACTTCGCTTCCCATCCGTTGTTCAATCAACTGGCCCAGCCGCTGGGCGACATCCAGAACCAGGTCTTTCTCGCGCAGTCCTCCCGGCCCAACCGTTCCGGTGTCGTGTCCGCCATGGCCCGGGTCCAGCACAATGCGCCCTACTTTCAGCCCGAGCACGCGAATCATCGACCGGCCGCCAGAAGAATTGCGTTTGGCAGGGAGAGCTGTCTCGATAGGAGCCTGGGGATTAGAGGGCGTCGTGTTAGGAAGCGACACATTTGAAATCGCCGCGTTAGCAAGGGAAGCCTTGGACAGTGGCTCCCGCGAAAGGGGCGTGCTTTCGATCACACTGCCTGTGCCGCCGGAAGCCGGTTTTCCCAATACTCCGGCGGAGGCCACACGGTCAGGCGCGGGTCCTGCTGTATATGTCACGGCCAGCGCTGCAGGAACCTGCTGCGGCGTGCTCTTCGAGTGCAACTCGGGGGGCGGCTCCAGCGCAGCGTCTTGCGACTTGAGGCTGGGGAGGGTGACCGGCTCGGCGGCCGGCGGCGGTGTGAATGGCCGGTGCTGGGCAGGCTTGGGAGCAGGGGCTGGCTCGATCAGCGCCGGCGGCTCTCGCACCGGTGCTTTGGTAGTTTCGGGCGCGCTCCCGGCGGCGCGCAATTCGATGATCAGCCGGCTTGGATTGTCCAGGCGTGACGTGGTGGACTCCACCGGCGCCTCCAGATCCAGTACCACGCGCGTGACGTCAGGCTGCGGTTCTGCCACCCGGATTCGCCGGACAAAATGATCCGATACAGGAATCACGGTGATGGACTTGTGGCTTAGATCAGGCTTGGTCCCGATCAAATCGAAGAACAAGCGGTCCGGGTTATCCAAGCGGTCCGACTTTACGTGAAAATCGCCATCGGTCTCGATCGCGATCCGCGTTACGCCGTGCAGCGACCAGAATCGAACCGCGGTGACGTGATGCGGCTCCGCGGGATTTGCGGCCAGCGCCGCGCCAAGTGCTATGACCAGCAACGCTCCTGCACGCCAACCGCGCGCAGAGGTGCCGCCATGCATCTTCCGGGGGAGGTGTAGCATGGATTTCCTATCGGGTTGCGATGTGTAGCTTGCCCTCTGTATCCACATACGCAAGAATGTGCCTTGGCTCCTGTTCACTGGGAGTTGCCTTTGGCTCCTCTGCATTCTTTGCTAGGCGCTGAGTATAGTTGCCGGTCTCTTTACCGTTTCTCACCGCGCGCTTCGCTTGTCCGTATTTTTTGTCCACTTTGGCGACGTAGCTGACAGTCTCGGGATACGGCGGCACGTCTTTGTACTTCGCCACCGCATTCTCGCCCGCGTTGTAAGCCGCAATTGCCAGCCGGTCGTCCTGAAAGGTGTCTTCGAGGAACTTCAGATAACGAACGCCGGCTTCGATGTTCTGCTTCGGATCGAAGCTGTCCGTCACGCCGAACCGTTGCGCGGTGGCCGGCATTAACTGCATCAGTCCCTGCGCGCCTTTTGCGGAGACGGCGAACGGATTGTAGTTGCTCTCCACTTGAATCACCGAATCCACCAGCAACGGATTCACATCAAAACTTTTCGCTGCCTCGGCCACTAAGCCCCGCACGTCTGCGGCCGGCACCGGCGTCTTGGGCGCGAGCACCGTTAAGCTTCGCACCAGCCTGCCGGTGCGGGTATCCACCTTCACTACCCAGACCTCTCGAGGTCTCTGCGCTATCGCTTCGGAATTAGATGGCGCCTCGGAAGCGGGCTGACTGGCCACAGCCAGATTTCCCAGAACCGCCGCTCCAAGAATAAGTTCCAAACAAAACCGCATCCTTTTGTTCTATCCGATTATAACCGGATTCCCTCCGTCCGCAAGTTTTTCTTTCCGCCGGCCCATTCGGATGCTAATGCTATTATTCTCTCATGCAAGCCTCGGGGTTTGTGCTGGCCGGTGGGGCGAGCAAGCGCATGGGCCAGGACAAGGCATTGTTGCCCTATCGTGGAACCACCCTGGTGGAGCACGTCGCGAAAACCGTAAGCGAAGCCGCCGGCACAGTGGCGCTGATTGGCGATCCGGCTCGGCTGGGTCATCTCGGCTTGACGATCTTTCCCGATGAGCTGCCTGGCTGCGGTCCCGCGAGCGGTATTTACACCGCGCTTCGGGTGACCGAAACAGACTGGAATCTGGTGCTCGCGTGCGACATGCCGGCAGTCTCCGCCGACATCCTGCGCGAGCTGCTCCGCCGCGCGGAGACTTCCGAGCGCAACTGCGTGGCCGCTATTGGACCGTATGGCCAACCGGAACCGCTGTGCGCCGTTTACCATCGGCGATGTTTGCCGGCGCTGACGCGGACCATTCGCGATAAACGGCTGAGAATGCGAGACTTTGTTAAAGAGATCGGAGCCATCTGGATTCCGGTGGACCCTTCGGCGCTGGCCAACGTCAACACCCCGGCGGAGTGGGCCGAATTCGAGGCGAAGCCGTGCGTGACAGACAAACTCCACTACATCGAATTCCGCCATGTTTATAAGACGTTCGACCGCCCCGTTTTAGTCGACGCCAATTTTTACGTGAACGCGGGCGAGACGGTAGCCATCATCGGCCGCAGCGGCGTGGGCAAATCCGTCAGCCTGGGCCACATCATGGGCTTTCTCAAGCCCGACCAGGGCCGCGTCTTTGTGGCCTACCAGGACATCACCGACTTCAGCGAGGCCCAACTGCGTGAAATTCACAAGAAAGTGACCATGGTGTTCCAGAGTGGCGCCTTGTTCGATTCCCTCACAGTGGGCGAAAACATCCTGTTCTCGCTCGAGCTGCGCAGCGACTACAACGAGCACAACAAGGAAGACGTGGTCGACGGACTGCTCTCCATGGTCGACATGCTGCAGTTCAAGGACGCCTACCCGGCCGACCTCTCTACCGGTTACAAGCGCGCCGTCGCGATCGCGCGCGCGCTGGCCGCCCAGCCGGAATGCATTCTTTACGACGAACCCACCACCATGGTGGATCCCATCATGGGCGACATTCTGGCGCAACTGATGCTGAAGCTGAAGCGCGAGCTCAAGCTGACCGCCGTGGTGGTGACGCACGATCTGGACCTGATGCGCAAAGTAGCCGACACCGTGGTGGTTCTCTACCAGGGGCAGGCCATTTATTTTGGGCCGGTAAAGGACCTGGAGAAATCCACGCATCCCCACATTCGATCGTTCCTCGCCATGGACCGTGTGGAACTGGTTCCGGACCTGGCCGAGTAAACCGATCCGCTACTTCTGTTTCTCGAAATCCAGCGCCGCCGAGTTCATGCAGAAGCGCTGCTTGGTCGGCTGGGGGCCGTCGTCGAAGACATGGCCCAGGTGCGCTTCGCACTTCCCGCATAACACCTCCACGCGGCGCATGCCGTGGCTGGTGTCGGTCTCCATCTTGACGTTTTCCGGCGAGATCGGCGACCAAAAGCTCGGCCAGCCGGTGCCGGAATCGAACTTGGTCTCGGAGTGAAACAGCGGCGTCCCGCAGCAGACGCAGCGGTAGGTGCCGGGTTCATGATTGTCCCAGTGTTTACCGGTGAACGCAGGCTCGGTGCCCTTCTTGCGAGTGACCGCGTATTGCTCGGGCGTTAGCTGTTTACGCCATTCTTCTTCGGTTTTCTTGATTTCAGCCATAAGGTTCACTCTAAGCAGATGGCCGTCAGGGAGCGAGTTCCAGCGTTTTTCAACTCGGTCCATTCCTCGCTCCGATCGCATGTGGACAAGATCATCTGGATCGCCAACGGATGTAGTCCCGCTTATTCAAACTGCTGAGCATTAATAACCCAGATGCCAAAACCCGGCAGGGATTCGCCCTCCGACGCGGCTCGCCCTTTGCGTGTACTTCACAAAAGCTGCAATTCAAGAACCACGGCAGGCGACACTAGCTGATTCCTCGTTTCGAATTTGCTCGATTGCCACGGAAATGAGTCTGTGCCGTTCGCCTCCAAATAGCCAGATCATAAGTGGGTATCGAGGTACGTCACTTCTTCAGCTCACTCCACTCCTTGCTCCAGTCGATATGGACGAAGTCCTCCGGATCGCCGACGATATAGTCTCTTTTTTCGATTGGGCTAGCGTCGTTGGTTTCGGAATTTTCGCCATCGTCTTACTTCTCGTTTACAACCACGGGCTGGAGGACGCGGTTCCGTTTCTTCTCTATCTCGTTGCATGGAGCACCCTTCCGCTCGGATTGCTTCTATCTTTGGTGGCCGTGTGCCTCAATCTAATGGAGGGCAGACCGGGCTCGTCTCAGTAATTGAAACTGCCAGCTACTGCTGAATGGTCACGATCGGCTGCGAAGCCGCCAGCACCGCCTCGGCCTCTTCCGCGGTGAACTTTTCGGTTTTGGCCGAATGGTTCATCGAACAGAATTTCGGACCACACATTGAACAAAACGCCGCGTCCTTGAAGCCCTCTTCCGGCAGCGTTTCATCGTGCATGGCTTCGGCGGTCTCCGGATCGAGCGATAGCTCGAACTGCTTGCGCCAGTCGAACCGGTAGCGCGCGTGCGACAGCTCATCGTCGCGGTCGCGAGCGCCCGGGCGATGCCGTGCAATGTCGGCAGCATGCGCCGCAATCTTGTACGCGATGATGCCCTGTTTCACGTCCTCGCGATTCGGCAGCCCCAGGTGCTCCTTGGGCGTCACGTAGCACAGCATCGAAGCCCCATACCAACCGATCATGGCTGCGCCGATGGCGGACGTGATGTGGTCGTAGCCGGGAGCGAAGTCGGTGACCAGCGGCCCCAGCGTATAGAACGGCGCCTCGTCGCACATCTCTACTTCCTTCTCCACCTGCATCTGGATCTGGTCCATCGGAATGTGGCCCGGACCCTCGATCATCACCTGGACATCGTAGCCCCAAGCCTTCCGGGTCAGTTCGCCCAGCGTTTTCAACTCGGCAAACTGCGCCGCGTCGCTGGCATCGGCCACGCAACCCGGCCGCAATCCATCGCCCAGCGAAAAGCTGACGTCGTGCTTCTGAAAGATCTTGCAAATCTCGTCAAAATGCTCGTAGAGGAAATTCTGCTTGTGATTCTTGACCATCCACTCGGCCAGAATCGCGCCGCCGCGGCTGACGATGCCGGTGATGCGCTTAGTGGTCAGCGGTACGTACTGCACCAGCACGCCGGCGTGAATGGTCATGTAGTCCACGCCCTGCTCGGCCTGTTCCTCGATCACTTCCAGCATCACGTTGATGTTCAGGTCTTCCACGCGGCGCACGCGCCCCAGTGCTTCATAGATCGGCACCGTGCCCACCGGGATGGGCGAAGCATCGATAATCGCTTGCCGGATGCGCGGGATATCGCCGCCCGTGGAGAGATCCATGATGGTGTCGGCGCCGTACTTCACCGCATAGTGCAGCTTTTCCACCTCTTCATCGATATTCGACGTGGTAGCCGAATTCCCGATATTGGCGTTGATCTTGCAACTGGACGCCACGCCGATGCACATGGGCTCCAGATTGGTGTGGTGGATATTGGCCGGGATGATCATGCGGCCACGCGCCACCTCCGATCGGATCAGTTCTCCGGTCACATGCTCGCGCTTGGCGATGTACTCCATTTCCTGGGTGACGACGCCCTGGCGAGCGTAATACATCTGCGTCCGGATCGGATCGTTTAATCGGGGGGTAATCCATGGGCTGCGCATACCGGCCATTTTAGCGCAGTAATGGTTTCGCAACCCGCGCAGCTAAGCGATCTTCTCCCAATAGGCATTCCGCCCGAACGGCGTTACCACCACGTGTTTCTCAAAGGTTCCGCGCGTGTCGGTGAATTGGGCGCCGTTCTGATAGGTTTCGCCGGGGACAGAAAGATAGATGTTGCCGATCGATTGCAACCCTACCGGATCGTCGCCGGCCGGGGTTTGCGGCGTGGGCTGCGGGACCGGCGCGAACGGCGGATAGTCGGCGATGTTCGTGGAGACTTTGATGGACCCCAGCGGCGGATGCAACGGATCGTACGCCACAACGCCCGGTTGCGCCAGGCCGGGCGCGATGGTCACCGGCGGCTGCAAGGCGGACGGCACCCAGGTGTACCCGAACTGGGCGCGCATCGTCATCACCAGGTACGCATCCCAGCCCCACACCATGATCGGGACGTCGATGGTGAATCCGTCCGTGGCTAACGTAGCTGCCTGCGTGGCGCGCTGCACCGGATCGGCGGTCCCTGGCAGCGCCTGTACTTCCGGCGGCTGCGACGCCCAGTAAGCCTGATCGAATTGTTGTTGGTTTGTAGTGGGCTGGTTTGTAGTCGACATGCTGGCCGCACTCTAGCAGGCCGGCGCGGCGTCGCCAGGATCCGGGCCCGCCAAGCCATTGAAAGACCGATGGACAAAACCCGGCCCGCGCCGTGACCGTCTGATAAGTTGAAAGTTGCCTCCGGTTCGCAAGCAGATTCGTGTTCACGGGATCGTCCAGGGCGTCGGTTTTCGGCCCTTCGTATACAATCTCGCCGAAAAGCTGGGACTCACCGGATACGTGCTGAACTCGTCCGCGGGCGTGCTGATCGAAGTGGAAGGCGACGCCGCGCAAATCGAATGCTTCGTGCGCGAACTGCACAAAAACCCGCCGCCCCTGTCCCAGATCGAAGATATTTCCATCGCGAATCTGGAGCCCAACGGTGGTGGCGGATTCGTCATTCGTGAAAGCGTGGATGAGCCTGGCCAACTGGTTCCCGTTTCGCCCGACGTTTCCACCTGCCCGGATTGCCTGCGCGACTTCCGAACGCCAGGCAATCGGCGCTTCGGATACCCGTTCACCAACTGCACCAACTGCGGCCCGCGCTACACCATCACGAAAACGATCCCCTATGACCGGCCGTTGACCACCATGGCCTGTTTCCCGATGTGCGAACAATGCTTACGCGAGTACGATGATCCTTCCAATCGCCGTTTTCATGCGCAGCCCAATGCGTGCCCGGATTGCGGGCCGTCGCTCACGCTGTCCGTAGAAACAGCCGAGCCCATCCTCGATCACGTACGGCAGCTTTTGCGGCAAGGCCACATTCTGGCGATCAAAGGGCTGGGTGGTTTCCACCTGGTCTGCGATCCTTTGAACGACGCCGTGGTTCGCCAGTTGCGCGAGCGAAAGAAGCGCAGCGACAAACCATTCGCCCTGATGGTGCCCGATATCGCCGCAGCCGAAAAGCTATGCTTCCTGTCGGACGACGAGCGCGCCGCCTTGACTAGCATTCGCCGCCCCATCGTGATCCTGGCTCGCCGCCCCGGCGCCCCGATTTCACAAGCCCTGGCGCCCGGCAACAACACGCTCGGCGTGATGCTCCCGTATACGCCGTTGCATCATCTCCTTTTCGATGACCGCCTGTCTGTGCTGGTCATGACCAGCGCCAACTTGAGCGAAGAGCCCATCGTCACCGGCAATCGCGAGGCGGTGGCGCAACTGCAATCCATCGCCGACGCGTTCCTGTTTCACAATCGCGATATTCACACGCGCGTGGACGATTCGGTGGCGCGCGTCTTCGCCGGCGGGGAACGCATCCTGCGCCGATCCCGCGGCTACGCGCCCCATCCGGTGACGCTGAGCTTTCCGGCGGCTGAGATTCTGGCTTGCGGTGCCGAACTCAAGAACACTTTTTGCCTCACCAAGCAGCATCACGCGTTCTTGAGCCAGCACATTGGTGATCTCGAAAACTTCGAAACGCTGGTCTTTTATCGCGAAACGCTGGATCGCATGCAGCAGCTCTTCCGTATCGCGCCCACTGTGGTCGCGTACGATCTGCACCCGCAGTATCTCAGCACCAAGCTCGCCCTGGAGATGACGGATCTTCCACAGATCGGCGTCCAGCATCATCACGCGCACATCGCGAGTTGCATGGCCGAAAACGGGATCGCCGATAAAGTCATTGGCGTGGCATTCGACGGAACCGGGTTCGGCACGGACGGGAAAATCTGGGGCGGGGAATTCCTGGTCGCCGATTTTCATGGATTCGAACGCCGCGCCCATTTTCGCTATATTCCGCTGGCCGGCGGAGACCGCGCTGTTCGGGAGCCTTGGCGGCTCGGCTTGAGTTATTTGCTCGATACTTTTGGCGCGCGATTGGACTCGCTCGATCTGCCGCTCCTTCGCCGCATCGCGCCCAAGAAAATCGCGACGGTTCGATCCATGATCGAGCGTCGCATCAACACCGTCGAAACATCGGCCTGCGGCCGGTTGTTCGACGCGGTGGCCTCCATTGTAGGCGTACGCGACGAAGTCAATTTCGAAGCGCAGGCTGCGATCGAACTGGAAGCCGGTGCTCTGCGCGGGTGTGGAAGCAAGCTATCCGTTCGAAATGTCATCAGGCGATCCGTGGCAAATCGACGTCCGGCCAATGATTGAAGGCATCGTTCGGGATGTCCTGGCCGCCAAGCCCACCGGTTGGATCTCCGCCGCGTTTCATAACACCGTCGCAGCAATCATCATTGAGGTGTGCTCGCGGCTGCGCGCAGCGGATGGGATCAATCGCGTGTGCCTCAGCGGCGGCACATTTCAAAACGTTTATCTGGCCGAACGCGCCCTCGCAGGCCTGCGCGCCCAGGGCTTCGAGGTTTTCCTGCACTCCAAAGTTCCGCCTAATGATGGCGGCATCTCACTCGGCCAGGCCGTAATCGCAAACGCGTCGCTCAAATCCTAGTAGACCGTCCCGGTCATTTCGAAAGCGCAGCACCCTGAAGCGTGCGCCACATGTGGCGCGAACACTCGTGTTTGCCGCGTCGAGACTCATCTCGACGCCCTGCGCGGTTTCGCTCCTCGTTCTAAACAAATCCCTGGGACAGCCCACTAGTGTTTCAGCAACTGCGGAAACTCCTCCTGCAGGTGCTTCACCTTCGGAGCATCGTTGTAAACAATATACGGATTGTTCGGATTGTGATCGAAAAAATGCTGGTGGTACGACTCGGCGGCATAAAAACCGTTCAGCGGCACCACCTGCGTGACGATCGGATCGCGGAACACCTTCGCCGCCGTCAACTGATGAATGTAGGCCTCGGCCACGCGCTTCTGTTCGGGATTCGAATAGAAAATAGCCGACCGGTATTGCGTCCCGTCGTCCGGCCCTTGCCGATTCAGCTCCGTCGGATCGTGCGCCACTGAAAAGAAAACTTCCAGCAGCTTGCCGTAAGAAATCCGCGATGGATCGTACGTCACCTGTACCGATTCGGCGTGCCCGGTGGTCCCAGTGCTCACCATTTCGTAATGCGCGGTGGCAGCATTGCCTCCCGCGAATCCCGACACGGCATTGGTGACCCCATTCAGGCGCTCAAACACCGCTTCCACGCCCCAAAAGCAGCCGCCGGCGAAGACGGCAGTCGCGGTGTGATTGGCGGTCGCAGGCTGATCGACGGTTGGGGCAGGGAATCCGGCGGCACTCAACAAAGAACCCGTCAACAAGGACGCAAGCAGATACAGACGCATCGAAAACTCCTTTGCTCTAGTCTACCGCCCGCGAGCGCACCCGATATCATGAAGGTGCAGAATGCCCACGCTGATCATAGATAACTACGATTCGTTCACCTACAACCTGGTGGACGCCATCTCCCGCATCCGGCAATGCGCGCCCATCGTGGTCCGAAACGATGAGCTGACGTGGGAACAAATCCAACGGCTCGATTTCGATAGCGTGATCATTTCGCCCGGCCCGGGACGTCCCGAAAACCCGCGCGATTTCGGCGTCTCGGCGCAAGCGATCGCCGAAGCGAACGTCCCGCTGCTGGGAGTGTGCCTGGGACATCAAGGGATCGCGCATCACTTTGGCGGAAGCGTGATTCGCGCCGCCGAACCGGTGCACGGGCGAAGCGCCCAAATCATCCACGACGGCGATGAATTGTTTGCCGGCATTCCCGAGCGATTCAGCGCCATTCGCTATCACTCCCTGATCGTTGGCGAGCCGCTGCCGCCGGTGCTGAAGAAAATCGCCTGGACGGCGGACGGCGTGGTGATGGCGTTACGCCACCTGACGCGGCCCATCTGGGGCGTCCAGTTTCATCCCGAATCCATCTGCACCGAATACGGCATCGCGCTGCTGCGCAATTTTCTTCCGTCGACTCACGCACGCTCCTCGCCGGTCCCTATTGCGGTTTCAACCGCGCCGCGCCGCGCCATCCAGGTTCACGCGCGCCAAATCCCCTTGCCTGCCGCTCCCGAAACGATCTTCCGCGATTTGTTCTCGCGCGAGCGCTACGCATTCTGGCTCGACAGTTCGATGGTCTCCGGCAATAGCCGCTTCTCATTCATGGGCACGGGGAGCGAAGTCCTGCGCGACGATGTTTTCTCCCAACTGGCTCGTGCATTGCGCGACGTCGAGGTCCAAGCTCCTCCACTGCCGTTTCAATTCACCGGTGGATACGTCGGCTATCTCGGTTATGAGCTCAAATCCGAGTGCGGCTCGCCCAACAAACATCGCTCGCGGCTGCCCGATGCCTGTTTGCTGCAAGTGGATCGTTTCCTCGCCATCGACCACGAGGAAAACACTCTCTGGATCGTCTCCTGTGGCGATCCTGACGAGGAAACCGAAAAGCGCCTCGCCGCGATCAAGGATTGTCCGCCGGCAATTTCGAAATCGGCCCCGGTGGAATTCGAACTGGCAACCGAGCGCAACGAATATCTTCGCCTCATCGATTGCTGCCGTTCCTGCATCGCCGCCGGCGAGAGTTACGAAATCTGTCTCACCAATCAATTGCGAGTCCGCACCAACGTTTCGCCGCTCGCTTATTACGAAACGCTCCGCAAACTGAATCCCGCGCCGCATTCCGCGTACCTGCACTTCGATGATATCGACGTAGCCTGCTCCTCGCCCGAACGCTTCTTGCGGATCGATACATCGGGCAATGTCGAATCGCGTCCCATCAAGGGAACCATTCGTCGCGGCGCTACGCCGCAAGAAGACGCCGTGCTCCGCGCCGCGCTCGCATCGAGCGAGAAAAATCGCGCCGAGAACCTGATGATCGTCGACCTCACCCGCAACGATCTCGGCCGCGTCTGCCTCCCAGGCAGCGTCCACGTTCCGCAAATGATGCAGGTGGAAACCTACGCCACCGTGCATCAACTCGTCAGCACCATCACGGGACGCTTGGCCCCCGGCAAAACCACCGTCGATTGTATCCGCGCAGCTTTCCCCGGCGGCTCCATGACCGGCGCGCCCAAGCTACGCACGCTCGAAATTTTGGACGGCCTCGAACCCGAAGCCCGCGGCATCTACTCGGGCAGCATCGGTTACATCGGCTTCAACGGCGCTACGGACCTGAATATCGTGATCCGAACGGCCGTCTTTCACCGGGGCGTCGCCAGCATCGGCGTGGGCGGAGCCATCGTCTATCAATCGCAGCCCGAAGACGAATGGGAGGAGATGCTGCTCAAAGCGCAAGCGCCGCTGCGTGCGTTTTCGGGCAAGTTATCATGAAGGCTATGTCCAGTGCTTTACCGCCGGTAGCTGAAGAGACCGCTAGCGCTCTTGACCGCGTCCGAACGATCGAGAGCGAGTATGTGCTCCAGACCTATGCTCGCTACCCGATCCTGCTCGATCATGGCAAAGGCTGTTACGTCTTCGATGCCTCGGGCAAGCGCTATCTCGATTTCATCACCGGCATCGGCGTGAACGCGCTCGGCCACGCGCACCCGCGCCTGGTGAAAGTGATTCGCGAGCAGGCCGGCCGGATGCTGCACTGCTCCAATCTCTACTTTCACGCCTACCAGGGCCCGCTCGCCGAACGCCTGGCGAAAGCCAGCGGCCTGCAGCGCACGTTCTTCTGCAACTCCGGCGCCGAGTCCATGGAAGGCGCATTGAAGATGGTGCGCGCGCACGGCCACAAAATCAGCCCCGAGAAGTTCGAGATCGTCGCGCTGCACAATTCGTTCCACGGACGCACGCTGGGCGCTCTTTCTGTCACCGGCCAGGAAAAATATCGCCGCGATTTTGAACCTCTGCTCCCCGGCGCGCATTTCGTTCCACCCAACGACGAAGTAGCGCTGGAACAGATTGTCAGCGAACGCACCGCGGGCATCGTTATCGAATGGATCCAGGGCGAGGGCGGCATCTTCCCGATGTCCCTGGAATACGTTCGCAAGGCGCGCGAACTGGCCGACCGGTACGATGCGCTGCTGGTTTTCGACGAAATCCAGTGCGGCGTCGGCCGCACCGGAAAGCACTTCGCCTATCAGCTATCCGATCCTGTCGTGTTGCCGGATATCATGACCGCGGCCAAACCGCTGGCCTGCGGCATCCCCATGGGCGTGGTGGTCGCGAACGATCGCGCGGCCCAATCCATCGGCTCCGGCATGCACGGCTCCACGTTCGGCGGTGGACCGCTCGCCTGCCGCGTCGCGCTGGAATTCATGGAGATCCTGGACGAGCTTCTGCCGCACATCGACAAAATGGGCCGCTACTTCCGCGCCAAGCTCGAAGAATTGCAGAAGCAGTTCTCGTTCATCCGCGAAGTGCGCGGCCAAGGCCTGATGATCGGAGTCGAGCTGACTTTTCCCGGTAAGCAGATCGTGCTGGATGCCATGGAGCAAGGCCTGCTGATGAACTGCACGCACGAGACAGTGCTGCGCTTCCTGCCGCCTTACATTGCGACGGAGCGCGAAATCGACCGCGCCATTGCCATCCTAAAACGCGTTCTCAAGCTTGCCGCCAAGCGCGGCGACGCCAAAAGTTGAACAGCGGCCGCATCGAGGAGTGGAACCAGCGGTATCGCGCGCACGAACAGGTTTTCGATGCGCCATCGCCGCTGGTGGCGGAATTCACGCGCGATCTGGCGCCCGGCTCCGCACTCGATCTGGCCTGTGGTCCCGGCCGCAACGCCCTATACCTGGCTGAGCGCGGATGGCGAGTCACAGCGGTGGATGGTTCGCCGGTCGCCATCGATCTGTTGCTTGCCCGCGCCGGCGGCTTGGCGATCGATCCGGCGATCGACGCGCGCCTGGTGGACCTGGAAGCCGGGGAATTCGAGCAGGCGGCTGAGACCCGCGATCTGGTTTTGTCCTGCTACTATCTCCAGCGCTCTTTGATTCCACTCGTCAAATCGATGCTGCGCCGCGGCGGCCTGCTGATCATGATTGTCCACCTAGCCGACGCCAGTCAGCCGCACGGCACACCCACGCGCGCTTTCCCGGGCGAGCTCCGAACGTTTTTCGAGGGCTGGCGCATCTTGCATTACCGCGAGGGAGAGCCTGGGGAGTCCGGCCATCGGCACGCGGTAGCCGAACTGGTGGCTCAAAAGCCGGCCTAAGAGCGTACCGGTGCTGGGAGCGCGGTCGGGGTGGGGCTCTCGATGGCACGGGGCCCCGGGGTTGGATCCGAGTCGCCTCCCAGCGCGCCGGTATTAGCAGTTATGCCACCACCCAAGTTCCACGCGTATCGCCATGACTCTACGTGGAACCTGCTGGTAAACCGCCGCTAGAATCCTAACCAGAAAGATAGCCGACTTGCGAACTGGATAGCGTGCGGCGCTCGGTTTTGCCGGCAGACGGCAGGAAATCTAGGCAGGATCGCCCTGCCCCATTGGGGTGAGGCAGGGCGCTGAAAGCTGGCAGAAAATTTACTTAGACCGCGGCGGCCATGGAGACGCCGTTAATCGTCTTCAGGATGCGAGAGACGATCTGATAAGGATCAGCCTCCGAGTTCGGACGGCGATCTTCCAGGTAACCTGCGTAGCCGTTCTTGACGAAGTTGACAGGCATACGGATCGAAGCGCCGCGATCGGACAGGCCATAGCTGAACTTATCAATCGCTTGCGTTTCATGCAGACCAGTCAAACGCAGGTGGTTGTCCGGTCCATAAACGGCGATGTGCGCGGCGATGTTGTCCTGGAACCCCTGCATCAGGGCTTCAAAATATTCCTTGCCGCCCACTTCGCGGAGGTATTTCGTCGAGAAGTTGGTGTGCATGCCCGATCCATTCCAGTCGCCCCGGATCGGCTTGCAATGCAATTCCATATCGACTTCGTATTTCTCGCAGAGCCGCATCATCAGATAGCGAGCGGTCCACAGGTCGTCGGCGGCTTTCTTGGAGCCTTTGGCGAAGATCTGGAATTCCCACTGGCCTTTGGCGACTTCCGCGTTGATGCCCTCATGATTGATGCCGGCGGCAAGACACATCTCCAGGTGTTCTTCGACGATTTGACGAGCGATGTTGCCCATGCTCTTGAAGCCGACGCCGCAATAATAGGGGCCCTGGGGAGTGCTCGGGTGGCCGTGTTCCGGGAAACCCAGTGGGTGGCCATCCTTGAACAGAAAGTATTCCTGTTCAAAACCGATCCACAAGTCGGGATCGTCCTCGATGGTCGCGCGCGCGTTGGTGGAGTGCGGCGTGCCATCCGGATGCATTACTTCGCTCAGTACGATGTAAGCGTCCTTCCGGCTCGCATCAGGATACAGAGCCGCGGGTTTCAGGATGCAGTCGGAGCTTTTGCCCTCGGCTTGCATAGTGGAGCTGCCGTCAAACCCCCACTTGGGTACATCCGCCAGAGTGGGTGGCTGCTCAAATTCCTTGAGGAGCGTTTTGCCACGCAGCGCGGGGACGGGCTGTTTGCCGTCCAGCCAGATGTATTCGAATTTGTATTTTGTCATAGTATTGGGAGACCGTATGGGCAAGTGCCCCGGTCGTTGCACTCTCTTTGATTTAAAATTCTAGAATCCTTTCGAGCGAGGAAAGGACCGGTTGTGAACTTTGCTCTGAAAATGCACGCTTCGCCCCAGGTTACAGGAACCGACTCTGTTTCCGATGACGAAGTCGATCCTTCATTTTCGATGAGCGGCTCCCACTTCGCAATACCCAGGCCCATCAATTGTCTTTATCGAGGACCTTCAAGAAACTGATCGGGCTAGTATAACCTGCGCTTATCACTTAACTACAGCCTTACGATCGTCTTGAGTGCTTTGCGAGCGTCACCAAAAACGTTCTGGAAGGCGCGCATGGCTGTCGAGCGCGCTATGAGAAATCTTGTTTCTAAAATGTTTGTAAACTCGAGTCTTGAACGGTGCGTTCAAAGCCGCACGCCTCAGTACTCTCAGTACCGAATTTAACGAGGCAGTGACGTTGAAATAAGACTTTGGTCGTATAGTGGACCTGAGGTTCCTTTGCTTGGTCCGGGGAGCCCCAAAGGCCCGGGTTGTCGCGCGCTCTCGGGCCTCTGTGTTTTCTAAGCACACCGCCACAACACGCTCATAACACCGTGACCGCGTTGCATCATTCGCGAACACAGGTGTAGCTGGCCGCAGTGTTCTCCGTTCCCTCCGCGCCGGTAAACTTTGGCCACGCCGGCCATTCACACAAAGGCCGGGTGCGATTGGCGCCCTTGTTCCCGTCCATAACTACCAGGCCGCTGGGTCCCTGCCCTTTTTCGACCCAATTCTCGAGTGCCACCAGGCTTTCAAACTTTGCGTTGAAACGGCCGAACCCATGCCCGAAACCGGGAATTTCATAAAACCGCAGGAAGCTATTGAGGCGTTCTTGACCAAAATGGGCGAGCTGCCGCTGGTAGTATGCGATGGAGTTATGCGGCGTGATGAAATCGTCCGCGGTGCCGTGGAGCATAATGATCTTCCCGCCCTTGGCCCGGAATTTATCGAGGCTCACGTCCGTCACATCCATGATTGAGGCCGAGGCCGCGATCCGCTGTTGCCACTGCCGTGGATCGAATTTCATTGGATCATAGTGCGGGTCGCGCGTGATAATGAACTTCACCGTTTGATCGCCGGCGGTATAGAGCAAGGCTTCCTTGCCCGAGAGCGGGTTCGACGGTTGGCGCACCTGCCCGAAGTTCGACGGTCCCTGAAAGAGCGCTCCTTCGAGCAGTGCCCATTTCGGGAAGGTATCCATCCCCGCGACGGTGACGCCCGGTTTGTAGCTGGAAGTGATTGCTCGCACCGTCCCAATCTGCGCGTCAGAAAGACATGTGTCGCCAGTGTCCGCCCCGTTCGGGCAGCGCAGCGCCGACACGTCGAACGCGGCATTACACCCGGCGACGTTGCTGATGATTCCATCTTTGGCGCCGTCCAGAGCGTCGCATTTGGCGTAGACCGCGTCACCGATCAGCTTCGTCTTCTGCGGATTGATCCATCCGGCGCCGCCGTCCGCGTATAGGGCCTTGCCCACGTTCAGCGATCCCAGATGCAGCATCGTCACGTTGTACGCGGGATAAAAGGCCACCACTCCGTCATAGTCTTGCGAATAGCGTGCGGCGGCATCCAGCGCTTCATGCCCGCCCTGCGAGCCGCCGATAAAGTAGAACCGCTGCGGCCTCCGGCCGTATGCTTTTGCGATAACGGGCAGCGCGGCATCATGAGCTTTCTTCACCGACTCTTTCCCGAAATTCAGCAGCGCTTCATCGTCCATCCCGAAGCTGCCGTCGAACCCTGCCTTGCCCTCATGGCCGCCGTCGCTGCCCAGCGTAACGTAGCCTTGCTTGAGAGGCGTGTCGGTGTTGGGTGTTTGATTGGCATATAGCGTCAGTCCGGTCACCAGTGACCCGTCGTATCCGCCGCCGCCCATCTGCAACGCGCGGCGATTCCACGCGGCCGGAAGGTTTACCTCGAATTCCAGGTTCGGCGAGCTGGGGTTGTGAGGTTTGACAATGCCGGTCACTTTACAAAAATCGCCGTTGATGTTCTTGGTTTCTCCCGCGCCGACAAACTCCGCCGTCTGCACCAGGGCGCCCGCGTTCGGCAGGCCGATGGCCGAGGCGGGAATAGAGAATCCCTGGAGGCTCGTGCAGGTCTCGCGAGAGAGGCGGACGGATTCCCGGTTCCCCGAATTTCCAGCCACGGCCAGCCCGATACTGCCTGCAATCAGGAGCACGCGGCCAATCAAATGCAAACCATTTCGCAACGTGTGCATAGCGACTTCCAAGGTTATCGGCTGCGTTCTCGCAACGCAACCTCCAGGCGACACTTCCAGGCGCCCGCGCCCGCCCTGCGTGAGCGGCTCTGCGTGCAGCGCAGCGTAGCTCACGGGAGGCAGCGAAAGGGCGTGCGCCGGGCGGACAGCATATAATAAGAACCATTTGCGGGCTGGAAAGGAGATCTGCTTGTCGTCTACTATTCGCACCGTCGCGATTCTGCTCGTAGCGTTGAGCTCTGTAGCACCCTTGGCCGCAGCCTCTTGCGAGGGGCTGGCATCGCTCGCGTTACCCAACACAACCATCACGCTGGCCCAAACGGTGGCCGCCGGCGACTTCACGCCACCTCCCGCCTCGGCTCGGGATCTGGGCGCGCCGGTCGATTGGAAGCAACTACCCGCTTTCTGCCGAGTCGCCGCCACAATTCAGCCCGTACCCGATTCCGAAATAAAGATAGAGATTTGGTTGCCACAGTCAGGACCCGCTCCAACCTGGAACCGTGAATTCGAGGCCAACGGCAACGGAGGGTGGACTGGCACCATCAATTACAAATCCCTCGGCGCCGCGCTGCTCAACGGTTTTGCGGCGGGTGTGACCGACACCGGCCATGCCGGCGGCAGCGCAAGCTTCGCGCTGGGTCATCCGGAAAAAGTGATCGACTTCGGCTATCGCGCGGTTCACGAAATGACCCTGAAGTCGAAAGCCATCATCGCAGCCTTCTATGGGCAAGCTCCCAAACTGTCATTGTGGAACGGCTGTTCGGCCGGCGGCAGAGAAGGTCTGAAGGAAGCGCAAATGTTTCCTGAAGATTACGACGGCATCGTCGCAGGCGATCCGATCGCTGATTTTGTCGGCCGGTCTCTCGGCGGTGTATGGATGGCGCAGGCCGTCCATCATGACGAGGCAAGCTTGCTGACACCGGAAAAATACGCTGTTCTTCACAAAGCTGTCCTGGATGTTTGCGATGCCATGGACGGCGTGAAAGATGGCGTAATCGAGAATCCCACGCTTTGCAATTTCAATCCGGAAACCATCGCCTGCAAGGCAGGGAACAACAACGCTTGCCTGACGGCGCCGGAAGTGGAAGCAGCGAAAAAAATATATTCCGGCGTTGTCGATTCAGCAACCAAAGAAGTGGTGTTTCCCGGGCTCACGCCCGGCAGCGAACTCGCATGGGGCACGCAGGCCGGCCAGCGGCCATTCGGTGCGGCTACGGATTACTTCAAATACATCGTCTTCAAAAATCCCGATTGGGATTATAAGACGCTTAACTTCGCCGGCGACATCGCAGCCGCGGAAAAGGCCGATCACGATACCATCAACGCCACCAATCCCGATCTGAAAGCATTCTTTCAGCGCGGCGGAAAGCTGCTCCAGTATCACGGCTGGTCCGACCAGCAGATGTCCGCCGCCACCAGCCCCAAGTATTACAACAGCGTTCTGAACGCGTGGGCGACGCCAGAGTTGGTGGAACAATCCTACCGCCTATTTATGGTCCCTGGAATGGGCCACTGCGGAGGCGGTGAAGGCGCCGACACATTCGATAAGATGGGCACGCTCGAACAGTGGGTGAAAAGTGGAAAGCCGCCTGACAAAATCGTCGCGTCGCGGGCGCAAGCCGGTAAAGTAGTGCGGACCCATCCCCTTTGTCCGTATCCTCAGATGGCCGTGTACAACGGTACGGGGAGCACGGACGACGCCGCGAGCTTCACTTGCAAAGCCGGTGCCGTGGTGTCCCGCGGCGAAGCACGTTAACCAAATGTTCCTCTACGCTCCCATTTTCGACGCCAAATCTATGATGTCAGCGGACACCACGTCGAAATCCCCCGGCCGGGCATCATCCGCTTTCCGCGTGGGTCCATATTCGTTGGGCCGGTGGATAAATCCGGTGCGCAGTCCGAAACTGCGAGCGGACCTCAGATCGCCGGAGTGCGCGGCACACATCATCACTTCTTCGGGCTTCAGTTCCAATAAGTCGACGGCTGTGAGGTACGCTTCCCGATCGGGCTTGTAATGCTTGGCCAGCTCGGCCGAAAGGATGAGATCCCACGGAAGACCAGCGTGCTTCGCCATGTCGGCGAGAAGAACAACGTTGCCGTTCGACAAGGGCGCAATCGTGTACTTCTTCTTGAGTCGCGTAAGACCGGCGACGGAATCGGGCCACGGCTTCAGCCGGTGCCAGACGCGGTTCCAATGGTCCTTTTCCGCTTCTGACAGCCCTTCGATGTGAAACTCCGGGAGCAGGTCTTCCAGCAGCGCGCGATGCAGATGGTCCAGGTTGGTCCAAGGCATCTCCCCTTTCCGCACTTTGTCCATGGAAGGCGCGTAACCGGCCCTCCATCGATCGGCAAAGCGGCCCCAATCGATCTGATGCCCTTGGTCTTCTCCCAGGCCTTGCCTTCCGCGATAATCGATCCGCGCCAGTCCACCACCGTGCCAAAAGTGTCAAAGACAAGTGCCTTCACCGGAGGCGCGGCATGTGCCGAATCCTGGCCACTCGCGCCGCAGGCCATCACCGCTGCACCGATGCTCGCGTTTTTCACCAGTTGCCTTCGCGTCATATCCGGTTCCTGGCAACCTACTATAGCTTGGATCAAGTACACTGGGGTCAGCGTCAATGGCACCGTCGACATCGTGAATCCTAAGTTTCATCGTTACGCCGTTCTGGTGGCGATCAGTTCGCTGATCCTGATCGCGATTGGCGCTTACATCACCAGTCAGGCAACTGGCCGCCAACCGGAGTCGCGCGGCATACTCGATGGGGTAATTCATAAAGACGTGGCTATTGCGGGTGGGCATTTTGGTTCTCGGTCTGGCGGTTTGGCAGTCACTTCGATCAGGAGGTGATCCCCCCTGGTTTGGACCGCGTTGGGCTTGTTCGCCCTGGAGGGTTGGGTGGGATGGTTGGGAGGAGCACTTCTCCATGCCAGCCTCGCACCGGCTGGCGTTCGCGATCTTCGTTGCCATCGCCCTAGTCACATCGTCCGGCTGGAATGAAGGCACCGGAACTGGTAGAGGACCCCTCCGCCCCGGCATTGCGCCTCTTTGCTTTTGCCACTCCTCCGCTGATCCTTCTGCAGATTATGCTCGGCGCGGCCTATCGTCACAAGCTGACCGGCCTGCTGCCTCACCTGGGTGGAGCGATGATCGTTTCACTCGCGATCCTGATATTGTCGATGCTGATTCTGCAGCGGCATCCCGAGCATCGGAAGCTATGCGCGGCCGCAACCTGGTTGATATCCATCTTGCTGGCGCAAGTGATGCTCGGACTCACGGCATTCGTCATGCCTCTGCTGACGTCAAGCCCGAGGCGCGAACATAGCCGCCACCGCGTTGCACGTCGTGGTGGGATCTCTCACTCTGGCTGCGAACCTGGTGCTGGCGATGCAAATCCAGCGCAATTTACGCCCCGCGCTAGCTGGGCCATCCGGGAACCTAACCCATCTGGCCGAGAAAGTACCAGTCACTTCCCAGTCCCCGGGAACGTCACACTGAGGCAGGAGATAACCCATGGCCACGAACAAGCTCGCTCTCGCGGGCAGTGAACTGCAGCCTGTCGGCACACGCATCGGCGATCAGCCAGTGGATGAGAAGATCGAGGTCTCCATCATCCTTAAGCCCAAGGAGCGTGCGCCCGTGCCTCGTGCGGGCGGCGCGTCCGTTTCGCGCGAAGAGTTCGCCGCCAGATACGGCGCCGATGAAAAGGCGATCGAGAAAGTAAAACAGTTCGCCCAGGAGAACAACCTTACCGTGACCGCGGTGTCGCCGCAAAGGCGAACCGTGCAACTGGAAGGAACCGCGGCGGATATGATTCGCGCTTTTGACACTCAACTGGAGCGCTATAGCCATCAGGGGCGCGAATACCGGGCGCGCAACGGCGCCATTAAACTTCCTCCTGAGCTGGTCACGTCGGTGGAGGCAGTGCTGGGACTCGACAATCGAACGCAGGCCAGAGCCCATTTCCGCGTGCGCGGCGCATCGTCATTGACCGCGTCGCCTGCGGCCGCAGTTTCCTATACGCCGCGCCAGGTGGCCGAGTTCTATCAGTTCCCAGCGAACGTGGATGGCACCGGGCAAACAGTCGGCATTCTGGAATTGGGAGGAGGTTATAAACCAGCGGATCTGAAAACCTATTTTTCTTCCCTGGGAGTGAAAGAGCCCACCGTTGCATCCGTGTCCGTGGACAAAGCAAAGAACAAGCCGACCAACGCAAATAGCGCCGATGGCGAAGTGCTGCTGGACATCGAGGTAGTGGGAGCGGTGGCGCCGGGCGCTAAGGTTGTCGTTTATTTCGCGCCCAACACATCCCAGGGATTTCAGGACGCGCTGACTACCGCGATTCACGATTCCGCCAACCATCCGTCCGTTATTTCGATCAGTTGGGGCAGTGCCGAATCAACCTGGACGGCACAAGCCATGACCGCGTTCGATTCCGCCGCCCAAGACGCTGCCGCGCTGGGCGTAACCATCTGTGCCGCCTCCGGTGACAGCGGATCGAGCGACGGAGTGAGCGGCGGCGGCAATCACGTGGATTTTCCGGCCTCAAGCCCGCATATCCTCGCATGCGGAGGAACCAGCCTGCGAACCGCCAACGGAGCAATCACCAGCGAAACGGCCTGGAACGATGGCTCCCAGGGAGGCGCGTCCGGTGGTGGATTCAGTAATCAGTTTCCTTTGCCATCGTTCCAATCCGGTGCAGACATCCAGCCCCCCACTGGCGGCGGCCGGGGCGTGCCGGATGTATGCGGTGACGCGGATCCCGAGACCGGCTACAGCGTGCTGGTGGATGGCCAGTCGCTGGTGATCGGAGGAACCAGCGCCGTGGCGCCTCTCTGGAGTGGTCTCATCGCGCTGTTGAATCAGAGTCTCGGAAAACCGTTAGGTTTTTTGCAGCCGGTCATTTATGCATTGCCTAAATCCGCGGACGCTTTTCGCGATATTACCAGCGGATCGAATGGAGCGTTCTCCGCCGGCCCGGGATGGGATGCCGTCACTGGCCTGGGCTCCCCCTCGGGTGACAATTTGCTAACAGCATTGGGCGGAACAACAGTTTCCACGACATGAGTCCTGATAGTTTCCGATTTCTGGAAGCCAGCGCGCCACCTTGCGGGCGAGTGATAATGATCGGAACCAGGATTCGGTTGCATGAGAAGAATCTTTCGCGAGACTCCAGACGAAATCCGCCATGGCCGCTATCATGGCCATCGCCGTGATGCCATTGGCAGGCCAGTCTTATCGCGCGCCACTCGGGCCCGGCGGCAAGCCCGATCTGAATGGAATCTGGCAAGCGCTGAACGAAGCCAATTACGATCTGGAAGGTCACGATGCGCGTCCCGCGCTGGCGCTGCGCCCCGGCCCCTATGGTCCGGTGCCGGCTGCTCCCGTGCTGGCGCTAGGCGCTGTCGGTGCAGTGCCGCCCGGCCTCGGCGTGGTTGAAGGCGGCGAAATCCCCTACAAGCTGGAAGCGCTCGCGCGCAAGAAACAGAACCAGCAAGATTGGTTGAATCGCGACCCGGAGATCAAGTGCTATCTCCCTGGCGTGCCGCGCGCCAACTACATGCCCTATCCGTTCCAGATTCTCGAAAGCGCGAGCGCGCTCACGTTCGTCTATGAGTACGCGGGCGCGGTGCGCAACATTTTTCTGAAAGACCCCGGCCCCGCTCCGACGGATTCCTGGATGGGCCAGTCCGTCGGACACTGGGACGGCGACACGCTGGTGATCGACGTCACCGGCTTCAACGATCAGACCTGGTTTGACCGCGCTGGAAATTTCCATAGCGACCAACTGCACGTAGTGGAGCGCTACACGCGCACCAGTCCGGATGTGATCGCCTACCAGGCCACCATCGAAGATCCGCAAGTCTTCACGCGCGCATGGACGATGAGTATGCCGCTCTACCGCCGCCAGGAAAAGAATGCTCAGCTCCTGGATTTCAAGTGCGTCGAGTTTGTGGAAGAGTTGTTGTATGGCCGGTACCGAAAGCATCCCCTGAGCAAGTAATGGAGGTCCCAACTGGATATGCCGAATCGATGGATATTCCCGGCGAACGCGGCTCCATTCGCGCTGGCGTTATTGGTCGGTGCTCTTCCGCTGGCAGCTCAGGCGCCAGGGACGGCGGGGAATTCCGCCCTGCCTCGCACGCCCGATGGACATCCGGACCTGGGCGGCACCTACGATCTCTCCATGATGACGCCGCTCGAGCGGTTGCCCGGCGATCCGCCGTTTCTGACCAAAGAGAAAGCCGAAGCGCTGGAAAAAGCGGAAGCGCGCGCGCCGGGCCCAGGATAACCAGCCGGAATCCGCCGATCGCCCCGCGCCGCCGGTGGGCGGGGATAAGAGCGCGCCGAAATCCTTCTTCGAAATCCTGGAACGGGCCGGCGGCGGCGCGGTCGGCGGCTACAATCGTTTCTGGCTGCACCAGGGTTCGGCGATATACGGTGGTGGATGGGCAGATTCGAACATCGATCTCAGTTGATCCGCCGGACGGCCGTGTGCCTCCCTATAATGCCATCGCGCGCCAACGGCTGGCGGCGGCACGATCGACGCCAACGTCGGATGCGCGGTGAGAGCCAGGACTCCACAGCCGAGCCGCCCGGCGCATTCGACAACCCGGAGCAGCGTCCGCTTAGGCGAGCGCTGTCTGCTCGGATTCGGTTCCACGTCCGGTCCGCCGGCCCTGCCGGATTATTTCTACAACGATCTGCATCAGATTGTGCAGACTCCCGATTCGATCATGATTCTCAGCGAAATGGTGCACGACGCCCGCATCGTGCGAATGAACGCACAGCATCTTCCCAAGAACATTCGCCGCTGGATGGGGGATTCGGTGGGCCATTGGGAAGGCGACACGCTGGTGGTGGACACCACGAATTTCAATGACAAGACCAGGTTTCGCGAATCGACGGAAAACCTCCACGTGGTGGAGCGCTTCACGCGCGTCGACGACAAAACGCTTCTGTATCGGTTTACCGTGGAAGACTCGGAAACCTGGGACCGGCCGTGGACGGGCGAGTACACCTGGCCTGCCACCAGCAAGCCGATTTACGAATACGCCTGCCACGAAGGCAATTACGCGCTCGGCGATATATTGCGAGGCGCCCGGCGGCACGAGGCTGAGGAAGCAGCGGCCAAAGCCAGGAAGTAGCAAGCTGCGGTTGCTGCGGCCTGCCACCATCCGATCATCGAATCCCCAAACGAAGCAGGGCAGCGCGCGCCGGCGCATTCTGAGGATCCAGTGCCAGCACGCGTTGATAGTCCGCCACGGCTTGCGCCTGGTTCCCTTGGATCGCATGAATATTTCCGAGATTGTAATAGGTCAGGGCGAAGCCAGGGTCCAGCCGCTGAGCTGTCGCGAGAGCTTCCAGCGCCTCAGGATACTGGCCCAGTTTCGTGTATTCCAACCCGATTTGCGTGTACAGTTGCCCATCCGCATGCCCTCCCGAATGCTGGGCCACGGCCTGTTGAAGCTTCGCGATGGCCTGCCGCGGGTTCCCGGCGCAATCATAGGCCAACCCCCAATCGCGCAGCATCTCGTGCCGCCAATCGAACAGCGGATCGTCGGCGGGAAGCTCCAGTGCGGAGGCCTGTTGGAACTGATCCACGGCCTCGCTGCAACTTCCCGCCTGCATGTACGCGTAGGCCAAATGGAAGTG
Organism: Bryobacterales bacterium; assembly: GCA_963713415.1. Taxonomy (GTDB): domain Bacteria; phylum Acidobacteriota; class Terriglobia; order Bryobacterales; family Bryobacteraceae; genus Palsa-89. The sequence goes on from CAVQLV010000010.1 coordinate 282,636, forward strand.
CGGCCGCAGTTTTTGGGGGGACTTCGAGACCGTGTCTTTCCAAAGGTCGATCGCATTGCCCCACAGCATATTGCGTTGATAAGTCAGGGCGCCTTCGACTACTAAAACCAGGGCCAGCGAGCCGGCGATAACCTTCGGCGACGCTTTCCAGCGTCGCAAAAATCCCACGGCCATCAGCACAAGTCCGATGAATGGAAGGTAGAGACGGCGCTCCGCCATCGGATCGCTGATCGGCACGATGGACGACGTGGGAGCCAGCAGAATGAGGAACGCGAACCATCCGTACGACGCGATTGGAAAGCGGCGACGGTGCATCCAAGCGAGGATGCTGACCGCCAGCAATCCAGCCAGACCGAAGAGCGCCCCATGCGCGGTGGCGCTTCGCGAGATATTGATGTCAGGGTCAAGATTCTGGCCGATCGGCACCACGAAGAAACGAATGTAGTCCCAGATCACACGGCACTCGGTGAAGAAGTATTGGTACCACGTCAGATGCCGCATCTGGAAGCCCGCCGACGGGTTCCCGAGAAGAATCCGCCACAGGCTCGCCAACGCCAAGGCGGCGCCCGCCGCGATGGGAAGGTACAATTTCCAATTCCGCCAGATGACGGACGGAGAAAATTCGAAGTTCCAATAGTAATCGGTGAGAATGAACAGGGCCGGAAGAACGGCCGTGTGTTCCTTGGAGAGCGCGGCGCACGCAAACAAGGCCAGCAGCGCCAGGATTCTCGGGATCGAAACGGCGGCCGTCTTGCGGCCGAAGTAAACGGCCAAAGCCGCCAGAACAAAAAAGACGCTCAGTGTTTCCGAGCGGCTGGCAATGTAGCTCACCGCTTCTGTCTGCATGGGATGCAGCAGGAAGAGACCCGCGGCGAATAACGACAGCACGCGATTGCGCCACTCTTCCCCGCCAACCCAGCTCAGCACCCTGCGAGCGATCAGGAAGACGAAGATCGCGTTCGAGAAATGCAGCAGCACGTTCACCGCGTGGTATCCGAAGGTCTCCTGCGCGGACTGTTGATAGTTCAGCCAGAAGGTGAACATCAGCAAGGGCCGCGTCTGGTTGAGCCAGGCCTTCAGGGGCAGGTAAGCCGCATTGGGCAGCGCGTAGGTGAGGCGTATATCGTCGAACAGAAATGGGCCATGGATAGCGGGCCAATATACCGCAAACGCCGCGATGAGCGCCATCGCCAGGCTTGCGGCGCTGATCCAGGCCCAGGGATTCGCGGCGGGCTCCGCCGCCACCACGGCCGCAGCGGCCTTTGGCTTCCTGGTCGTCCTATTTTTCATTTCGATTTCGCAATGCCCCGTCCACTTTCGCGAGCCACTGCCTATAACGATATCGGCGCCCTTCTGCCCGGACATAACGGCAGGCCATCCATCAGCCCGTCTTCCTCGCCCGCGAACGAATCTAATCTCGAACATAACACAGCGCTATTGTTTGATAGCTCGAATAGCTGCTGGCTCGCGCAACTGCGTGGGGGGAAGAAGTGGGTAGAGAAAGGTGCTCGCAACCGGCCGGGCCGCCAAAAGGTGCGCGGCTACGCCAGGCCGGCTGGCGCTTTGGAATGTCTCAGCGGCCGGCGCCGGCGGACAGCGTCTCGCACGGCTGCCCCGTGCCTTCCTTGAGATTGACGATCGTATCCACCGCGTTCTGTTTCAACGACTCGCATTCCCCCGCCAGCCAATAAACCTGAATGCGATTCACCTCGGTATCCTTCCCCAGGCCAAAATGAACCCGCGGATCGTTGGCCGCCAGATAACTCCCATCCCCGCGAACCCAGCGCCGGACCGATGTGCCATCCTTCCGCACCAGTTCCACTACGCTCCCATATGCCGAACGATTGGTTTTCGTGCCCTCCAGGTGAACCAGCAGCCAATGCCCGCGGTTGGGCACGGTGTTCAGCAGCAGACGCGCGGGGCCATTATTATTGGTCACCAGGATGTCCGTTCCGCCGTCATTATTCACATCCCCGATAACTGCGGCCCGGCTGACCTCGGGAATCTGAAAAACCGGACCGGCCGACGCCGTAATGTCCTCGAACGCTTTTCCCTTGCCCATATTTTTGAGCAACAGCTTCTTCTCGCGATAAGGAAACCTGTCCCCCGGCCGCACCATCGCGACATTCACCGCGCCATTCGCGGTGAACAGATCGAGCAGCCCCCGATTCTCCATATCGATCAAACCTACGCCGAAACCCGTGTAGGGCAGCGTTAGATGCGCCAGTCCGCTCTGCTCGGTGACGTCCCTGAAATCCCCATTCGGCTGCCGCTCGAACGCCGTGAACGCCTCGGTGGGAATGTTGGTAATCACCAGGGACTCGCCGCCATCGCCGAACAAATCTCCCGACGCAATCCCCATCCCTGCCCGCGGCCTCCCGTCGGAAGCGTAGGCCAGCCCGCGGCTCAGCCCCTCCTCACGAAACACCCGATCGCTTTCCTTCGATTGCGGGCTTCTGCGCTGGTTGATCCAAAGGTGATTCGCCGCTCCATCGTCGGCCACCAGAAAATCCGGATACCCGCTGGTGCCGAACGTCCCGGTCAGGATGCCCAGCCCAGGCCCCGGCTTCGCACTTAACCCGACTTCATCGGTGACGTTTTTGAACCGCCCCCGCCCCAGGTTGTGGTAAACCTCCGTGACCGTCCCCTTAAATGGCTGCGGTCCGCAATAGTTCGGCGATCCTTGCGGCGTGTAACAAGGCCGGCGATAAAAGTCCAGATAATGAACCACCACCAGATCCAGCAGCCCGTCCTTGTCGTAGTCGATGAACGCGGCGCTCGTCGACCATCCCGACGACGCCACTCCCGCCGCCGCCGTCACATCCGTGAACGTACCGTTGCCGTTGTTGTGATACAGAACATTGTGGCCGTAATTGGTGACATAAAGATCGGTGTACCCGTCGTTGTCGTAATCGCCCGCCGCTACGCCCATGCCTTTTGCGGCCAGGCCCAGCCCCGACGATTCGGTAACATCGGTGAACGAAAGCTTCCCCGTTTCGCGCAGGTTATTGCGGAATAGTCGATTGCCCGGTTTCCAGCGGGCCGGTATCGGCACCAGCGGCGTCGCTTGCGGATACGTTGGCGAGCCTTGGATCAGAAATACGTCCAGGTCGCCGTCGTTATCGTAGTCGATCAGCGCGGCGCCCGATCCCATCAGCTCGGGCAGCAGGAAGTCGCCGGTCGCGCCGGAAAACTGCCAGAAATCGAGCCCGGTCTGGTGAGCGGCGTCTTCGAATGGCAATACCTTGTGCGTAGACGCGTATTTGCACGCGGCCAGCACGGACAACAACAAAACTACAGCTACACCCCGCAACAACGTGCGTAGAGCATATTACAACTTGTAAAAAGTTTGTAAGGTAATGTGAAAATTTGACAGTAGTTTGATGCGTCTCTGACTTGACCCTGACGCCACTGCGACGCGGGACTGATCAGGTGCGGGCGGCTACGGAATCACGACCGCACCGTTCAGCGCCGACATCACGTTGCCTTCCGAATCCCTCACCACCAGCCGCACCACATAGCTGCCGCTGGCCACATCCAGATTCGTCTTCACCGTAATGCCTGACTCGGGGAGAGCGTTGAGCGTCTGGTCCCTCAATTTCAAGTCCACCACTTTTTGAGTGCCCACCACATATTTCCCATTCTGGTCGAACACTCCTCCCACTACGGTCAACGTGTTGTCGTTGCGGCCGTCGGTTTTCCGGTAGTGCAGATGTTTGGCGTCGATGCGCGCCAGAATGGAGAGCCTGGCCATGAAATCGCCGGTCTTGAAGAATTGCGTGGCCAGCTGCACCGGTATTTCGCGCATTTCCTCGCGCGAGAAGAACGCTTCGGTGAGCTCTTCCTTCGCCTCCTGGGCGGGATCTTCCCGATGATTGCGCTCGAAATATCCGCGCCGCGCCTGCATCTCGAGACCGGCGCCGTTTTTCAGCACGATTTTCAGTTGATGATAGCTGCCATTGAGCTTCAGGTTCTGCGGCGCGAAACCCAGCACGTAAATGTATTCCGGCTGCGTTGCAACTAGTTTCAATCCGCCAACGAAATCGTTGTTGTCGTGGAAGAAGGCGCCTCCCGTGTCGTCGGCGAGCTCTTCCAGGATGTCCTGATCGGCGAGGGCGGCCTCGCGCGCGTAAGTCTCTTTTATATTGCTCGTATTCGGATCGACGACGCCGATAGGGGCGTCCGCCTTGCCGCCAGGCGCCAGTGAGTAGAGACCGCGGGCATCTAGCGAACTGATGACAACGTTATTGCGTATGGCGTTGTTGATCACGTCCATCTCTTCGATTCGATGATCGTTCACCAGGAAGAATCCGGGCGAAACCATCACGATAGTGCGGCTGCCGGGCATGGCCGACATGCGCCGCACCAGACCCTTCAGGACCAGCAGGGTGTTCCGCGTGTCCTGGAAGCCGGTTTCAACCTGCTTCAGGACCAGCATTCTCACCGGCTCCGAGATCACACCCTGGAGAGCGGATGAGATCTGAGCCGTGGGGACCGCTTGGTGCTGTTGTTCGGCCGTAATCACCATCGTGTTAGCCGTGGCCGCCGCACCAGCGCCCTCCGGACACGATAGATAATCGGACTGCGCCGCAATGGCGGCCTGCTGATCGCTCCCGTTGATAATCCGGTCAGCCTGGAAGTAGCTGACATCCGGGCAAGGCTTCACCGCCGCGTCGGTGGGTATCGTCGGCCACGGCTTGATCTGGTCCAGCGTCGCATCCAGCTTTTCCCGATCGTCGCTGAAGTCGAGCGAGGTGTGGCCGGACGTCGTATAGATGGCGGCGCGCGTGCCGGGCGCGAATGAATCCTTCAACACACGTTTCGCCGCTTCGCGCGTTTGCGCCAAATCTCCGAAGTTCAGATGGATATCGTCAAACAGCCACAGGATGAAATGCCCGGCGATGGGTTGCGCGGCCGGCCCGGCGGGTTTGGCCTGGGGATTTCCAGTAGCGTCGGTTTGAAGGGAGGTGTCGGGCAGAATGGGCGGCGCCTGGGCCTTTTCAACGGAAAACCGCGTTATTTCCTGAAGCTTGCCTCGGTCGAAGAGCTCGAAATCTTCCTTCTTCAGCGTGCCGATGGCATGCCCCTGGCGATCGCGAACCACCACGGGCGCCAGCACCAGATTTACGCCGGTGCTGAAGGTGAAGGGCGTGTCGCGCTGGGTCACCTCGGCAGTGGGCTGCGCTTGCGGCGGAGTTGGTCCGGCACCAATCAAAATCGCACAGCCAGAGCCGGCCAGCAACACCCCCAGAGCCCGGAATCGCATGAGCAGATTCTATAGCAGATCTATTTGGTTGGGAATGCCCCTCAGCGGCCGCCGCCGCCGGACAGCGGCTCGCACGGCCTGACCCGTACCCTCCTTGAGATTCACAATCGTGTCCACCGCAGTCTGACTCCAAGCCTCGCATTCCCCCGCCAGCCAATGAACCTGAATGCGATTCACCCCAGTGTCCGTTCCCAGCCCGAAATGAGCCCGGGGATCGTTCGCGGCCAGGTAACTGCCATCGCCTCTCACCCACGCGTTCACCGCTGTGCCATCTTTCCGCACCACTTCCACCAGGCTTCCGTAGGCCGAGCGATTGGTTTTCGTCCCCTCCAGATGAACCATCAGCCAATGTCCGCGGTTTGGCACGGTGTTCAGCAGCAGCCGCGCGGGGCCGTTATTGTTGGTTACCAGAATGTCCGTTCCGCCATCATTATTCACATCCCCGAAAACCGCCGAGCGGCTTACTTCTTTAGTAGCCAGCGCCGGACCCGCCATAGCCGTGATATCTTCAAATCCCTTCCCCTTCCCCATATTCCGCAGCAACAACTTGCGCTCGCGATAGGGAAACGGGTCGCCCTTGGGATTCGAGCTCAGATCCCCGGCCATAGACCTGACCCCGCCATTGGCGCTGAACATATCCAGCAGCCCGTTATTAGTCATATCGAACAGGCCGACGCCAAATCCGGTATAGGGCAGGGAAATATGCGATAGCCCTGATTGCTCCGTGGCATCCACAAAATCCCCATTAGGCTCGCGCTGAAACAGCGTGAATGCCTCGGTGGGCAGGTTGGTTACGATAATGGATTCGCCGCCGTCGCCAAAAATATCGCCCGCGGCAATGCCCATTCCGGCCCGCGGCTTGCCGTCCGAAGCATAAGCCAGCCCGTGCGTGAGCCCCGCTTCTTTAAAGACTCTATCGCTCGGCTTCGATTGCGGGCTGCGCCGCTCATTCAGCCAAAGATAATTCGCCGCGCCATCGTTGGCCACCATGAAACCGGGATACCCATCGGAACCGAAATCTCCGGTGAGAATGCCAAGCCCCGGCCCCGGCCTCGCGTTCAAACCCACCTCATCGGTAACATTCTTGAACCGCCCGTTGCCGAGGTTGTGATACAGCTCTGTGGCCGTCCCCTTGAAAGGCGAAGGACCGCAATAATCGAGCTTCCCATCGAACATGTAGCAGGGCCGGCGATAGAAATCGACGTAGTGAACCACCGCCAGGTCCAGCAGGCCATCCCGGTCGTAATCGATGAACGCGGCGCTGGTGGACCAGCCGGAGGAAGCCACACCAGCGCTGGCCGTTACGTCCGTGAACGTGCCGTTTCCGTTGTTGTGATACAGAATGTTGTGCCCGTAATTGGTGACATAAAGATCGGTGTACCCGTCGTTGTCGTAGTCGCCCGCCGCCACGCCCATGCCTTTATCGGCGTAGCCGACGCCAGCCGATTCGGTGACATCGGTGAACGTCAGTTTGCCGGTTTCCTTCAGATTATTCCGGAACAGCCGGTTGCCCGGCTTCCAGCCCGCCGGAACGGGCACCAGAGGCCTGCCTTGCGGTGTCGTGGGATAACCCTGGACCAGAAAGACGTCCAGATCGCCGTCGTTGTCATAATCGACCAGTGCCGCGCCTGATCCCACCATTTCAGGAAGCAGCATTTCGCCCGTGGCGCCGGAGAACTGCCAGAAGTCGATCCCGGCCTGTTTGGAGACATCTTCAAAGGGAAATGAGCCGTGAGAAGTGGATTTGCAGGCGAACAACCCGGCCAGCAACAGCGCCGCCAAGGGCAGTATGAAGAAGACTCGGTTCACCGCCGGGCCACCACGAAACAGCAACGATCCATCATGAAACAGGGATGATATCATGGCAATACTTTTATGACGCGGGGAATCGTCGGCGTAATATTGGCTGCGGCTGCGTTGTTGGAGTTGTCGTGCGCGAAATCCGTTCCGCCTGTACCGGCCATCACGGTTGACGGCCTCGACACGGACGTAAGAAACGCCATCACCAAAGCTCGCGATCAAGCCGTAGCCCAGCCGAAAAGCGCCCTGGCCTCGGGCACTCTCGGAATGGTCCTGGAAGCCCATACTCTGTATCAACCCGCCGCGCTGGCCTATCAACGCGCCGTGCGCCTGGACCCGAAAGACTTCGCGTGGCGCTACTATCTGTCTCTTTGTCTGGAGAAAAATGGCCAGTTGGACGAAGCGCTGGCGTCTGTTTCCGACGGCCTGCGCATCCATCCCGACTATGCGCCGGCAATCCTGCAGCGCGCCAGCCTGCTCCTGAAGTTGGGACGATTCCCGGAAAGCGCCGCCACGCTCCAACCTTTCATCGCAAAGAATCCCCGCTCGCCGCTGGCGCTGTACTTGCTTGGCCGCGTGAAGTTCGCGCAGCAGGATTTCGCCGCCGCCGACGATCTCTATCGCCGCGCCACCCAGGCTTGGCCCACCTTCGGTTCCGCGTGGTTCGGCTTGGGAGAAACCAGCAAAAGACTGGGCCGTGACTCGGAAACCGAAAAAGACTACCAACTCGCCGAGACTCACAAGGACCAATACCCACCCACCGGCGACGAGCTCTATTCGCAAATGATGAAGCTAGCCACCGGCATCGAAAACCGCCTCATGGAAGCCAAAAAGCTCTTGAACAAGCGGGATTTCGACCGGTCCTCCCAGATTTATAAAGAGGTTCTGCAACAATATCCGGACAATCTGGATTGCCTGGTAAACCTTCTTTACATCGCGCAATACCCGAACCAGGCCACTCCCGAGGAAGTGGAAGATCTCTATCAGCGCGCTCGCGCCGCCAGTCCCCAGCTCGCGGAGGTGTACATGTACCACGGCACCGCGCTCGCCGCCGAGGGCAAGTTCGATCCGGCCGTGACCGAGCTCGACAAGGCCATCCAGCTCAAACCCAATAACGCCGAAGCCCACGCCTGGCTCGCCGACGTGCGCGAACGCCAGCACCGTCCCGCCGATGCCATCGAGCAATATCGCATCGCCATCCAGCAGCAGCCCGATTTTCGCGTAGCCCGGCTGGAACTGGCGAAAGATCTGCTCTTTGCGGGCCGCAGCAGTGAAGCCGTCCCCGTATTGCTCCCCGCGCTTCAGGTGGACGACCAGAACACGCCTGTTGCGATGATGTTCCTGGTGCAGGCCTATGTGAACATGGGAGACCGGGCCACCGCGCGAAAATATCTCGAACAGGCCTATCAGTATGTGCGGCGCAACGGGCCCTCCACTCTGCTGCCCCAGATCGAAAGTAACTTGAGGAGCCTGGGGTCCGGTTGAGCGCTGCACCACTGCCGAGTTCAGCGACGGCAGCGCGATGAAGAAAAACGGGGCCTGTTGGGCCCGTGGCCGCACCTTTGGAAATCAGCCTAGCCCATTCCTTTTACGCCGGTTCGTGTACGACAACAAATCGGCGATTTTGCAGGATGCTCGTGTCCATCAGGCAACCCGGCAGAGATGCCCGGGCGGATGTTCGAGGTCATCGGACAATTGGAAACAGCGGTAACGATGGATCCCGACCTAACCGATGCCCGTTACCTACTCGATCTCGCCCTAGCGCGGATCCGCAGCCGGATGCCGTTACCGAGTTCAACGCGGTGTTGAAGACCCCGCCCGACAACGCGGCGGTCCAATTCAGTCAGATCCAGGCGGCGGCGCGTCTCACATCCCGACCCCCGGCTGCGGGGATGGCTGAACCGTCCCCGCAGAACGCGCTACCTATCAAAGCAGTTGATACGGACGCCTCATGTGGCGTGATTTTCAAGCTCAACAGCAACCCAGGGCACGCCCTTACAAGAACTTAGCGCAGCGTCAATAGGGCGTCAAATTTCGATCAACGTGTAAGCACTAGTAGATTTCTGGTATATGATAGCCGAAGTTTTGGTTTGGGCTTGAAGGTTAGCGTCATTACAAAGACTCTAAGAATTTTGGATTTTCGGGAGGCGAATTGATGCAGTTGCGACTCGCGGGTTTATTCCTGATCTGCACCTTAGCGGCGTTTGCTCAAGGAGATCGCGGCACGATTACCGGAACCGTTACGGATCCGACAGGTGCGGTTGTTCCTAATGCAGGTATTCAGGTTACCAATAGCGAAACGTCCGCCGTTTATAAGGTTGCCACCACCAACACGGGCAACTACACGCTGGCCAATCTTCCTGTCGGCATGTACGTGCTCACGGTGGATGCTCCGGGCTTTAAGAAGTTCGAGCGGCCGGGTCTTACGGTCCAGGTGGCCGAAACGGTGCGTGTGGACGCCGTGCTTCAGGTGGGCTCTTCCACTGACACGGTGACGGTCAGCGCTGAAGCTCCGCTGCTGAAAACGGAAAGCGGCGAGATTAGCCATCAGGTCGACTTCACCGATGCAGACCAACTACCTCTGTTCACCACCAACGGCGCGGCCGGCAGCACCGGCCTGGGGAATATCCGCGATCCGCTGACGGTTCTGAATATAATGCCCGGAGCGCAACAGAGCACCGATTCCGTTCTGCGTGTCAACGGCCTGCCATCCAGTTCGCAGACCATCATGGTGGAAGGCATGGACGCCACCAACGGCCTGTGGCGTGAGCAGAATCAGTCCACCCAGCAGGGAACGGACGCGGTCCAAGAAGTCTCGGTGCAAACCAGCAACTACGCTGCTGAATACGGCGGTGCGGGTGGTGGTTACCTGAACTTCACCATGAAGTCCGGCACGAACCAATTTCACGGCAGCGCTTACGACTATTTTGTCAATAGCGCTCTGAACGCGGGACTTCCGTTCACCGCCAACTGCAACCAGGAGAACAACTGCGCGACCAATCCCAACTCCGGCCACATCAAAAACGCTGTGAAGCGCAATGATTACGGCGTCACCCTGGGCGGCCCGGTCATCATCCCGAAGCTTTACAACGGCAAAGATAAGACGTTCTTCTTCTTCAATTTCGAACAGTTCCGCCAGATCACCGTGACGAACAACGGGCTCGCGACGATGCCTACCGCCGCCTACGAAGGTGGGAACTTCGCCGCGGCCGAAGCGCCGTATCTTTCGTTCCTGAATTCCAATGGCGCCATTCCGAACCAGATTTTCGATCCGGCCTCCAGGCACATAGTGAACGGCGCTCCGGTGGAAAGCCCGTTCCCCAATAACGCGATTCCCATCAGCAGGATGGATCCGGTGGCTTTGTATCTCCAGACGTTCTTCCCCGCTCCGAACATCTCGGGCGGAGGGCTGCTGAACAACTACGCCATTCCGGCCTATTCCAATTTCCGCAACACGACCATCCCGTCCATCAAAATTGACCAGGTGCTCAATTCGAAGATGAAGCTGTCGGGCTACTTCTCTTTAACGGAAACAAACTCCCCCGCGACCAATGGATTCTCCCAAAATCTGGCTCCTGTTGCGCCGACGGCCGATCGCTCTTACACCTACCGCCTCAATTTCGATGACACGCTGACTCCCACTCTGCTTTATCATTTCGGTGTCGGGCTGCTATATTATGACCACCCGATATATACGCCGCCCTCGGACTTTGACGCCCAGGCGGCCAAGGTGGCTGCATCAGGGTTCGGCGGCGCTCCCGGTGGCTATAACTTCACGCCATTTCCGGCCAACACCTTCATGCCTTCGTTCGCCGGCCTGTCAAACGCCATTGTCGGTGGCGGACTCGCTTTGGGCTCGGGCTTCTTCGCGCCGTCTCCGGGGCCTTCTGGCTTCGACGAATCCGACCTGAAGGACATCAAGCCGACCGCGAACACCAGCGTCACTTGGGTCCACGGAAATCACACCTTCAAGGCGGGCGCCGATATGGTCCTGGAGGGTTTCCCGCAGCAGAGCAGCATTCGCGCCTTCGGCGAATACAGCTTCAGCGGCCAGCAGACCGAGAATCCCGCTGAATACGGCGTGGGAGGAATCACCTTCCCCACTGGATTCGCATACGCCAGCTTCCTGCTCGGCCAAACGAGTAACGTTCAGACTTCTGCGATCAACGATACGCGCCTGGGCAACCATACCTTCGGCGCATTCATCCAGGACAGCTGGAAGGTGAGCCGCAAGCTGACACTCGAGCTTGGCGTTCGCTGGGACTATGCGACACTGTTGTCCGAGCAGTATGGACGCATGTCCGATGCCTGCTTCACCTGCATCAATCCCGCGCTTGCTTCTTCCTATATGCCCGGTGGACGAGCCGGTGCTATCGTGTATGGCGCCACCAACAATGGTCCGCTGACCAACGCTTATCCGTTCTCGCTGGGACCCCACGTCGGTGTTGCCTACCAAATCGATTCGAAGACGGTGTTTCGTGCCGGTGGATCCATCGCCTACTCATCGGCCGCCGACAATGCCTTCCTGTCTTACAGCGTGGCGAACTTCTATAACGTTTCCTCAGCCGGCCAATACGGCGTCGCGGCCACTCAGTTGGCAAACGGAAACCCGCTACCCGGCGTCACGTTCCCCCTGTATAACCAATATCCGTATCCGGAATCCGCCAGTGGTTGCGGCGCGAATGGCACCGAACCCTGCTCTCCACCCCAGGAGCCGTTTATCACTATCCCCAAGAGCACAAGGCTACCGCGTATTTTCCAGTGGAGCATTGGTTTCCAGCGTGAGATCATGCCCAACCTGGTGGTCGACGCCAATTACGTCGGCAATCGCGGCGCCTGGTTCACTGCGCCCCTGCTCGACACCCAGTCCTTTAACGGCCTGACCCAGAACATGCTCTCGAACCTCCTCACCGAAGGTCCGGGCGGCACACCTCTGTACGGCGCGACGTCCAATATGAACTTCCAGAATCCCGCCGATTACGCCTTGCTGAACGACACGATCAACAACCCGGCCGTAGTCGCCAGATTCCCGAAGCTGGCCAATCCCGACAACGTCTATCCCGGTTTCTCCGGCAGCGCCAATACCTTGGCCCAGGCGCTCAGAAACTATCCGCAGTGGTACGGCGTGCCGTCCTTCCTTGGACCGCCCATGGGCGACACCTGGTACGATTCGCTGCAGGTTAAGGTCACCAAGCGCTACTCTCATGGCTTGAGCGCTCAGATTGCCTATACTTTCTCAAAGTCATTGACCAACGGCGCCAATGCCAACACCTCGTACCTGGTTCCGACGGGCGGAGATACGGTTCTCAACGATCCGTTCAACCTTCCGACCGATAAGCAGCTCTCTGGATTCGATCAGCCGCAGGTGCTGGTCATCTCCTTCAACTACACCACCCCCAAGCTGCCGCAGGATCTTCTCGGCGGCAACGGCTTTGCGAAAGGGCTTAGCTGGGTGGCGCGCGACTGGAACATCGGCGGCGTCCTGAAATATGCCAGCGGCGCGCTGATCCAGAGTCCGGCTTCGAACATCACCCTGTGGAACACCATGGGTGTCGGCGGCACGCCCTTGAACGGCGTATCGAACTTCTCCGGCGGCGGCGCCAGTACTGAACCTCTCGAGAACTACGTTCCCGGCCAGTCCTGCTTGGCCGTCAATCCGAACAGCCATTTCGATCCGACCACAACACTGGCGTTGAATTCGAAGGCCTGGGTGAACCAGACCACCGAAACGTTCGGCGACTCGGCGCCCTACTACAGCAACTGCCGTTGGCAGCGCCAGCCGGCTGAGTCTCTCAGCTTGGGCCGCACTTTCCGCATCAAAGAGAGGCTCCAGTTGTTGATCCAGGCGCAATTCTTTAATGTGTTCAATCGTGTGCAATATCCCGCGCCTACTGGGGCCACCACCAGCACCACGGCCGCTACCACCAGCAACCCGTTCCCGGGCTCCGCTGCTCCAACTGGTGCCTTAAACGGAGGCTATGGGTTCGTGAACACGCTCAACGGGAACTTGGCCAATCCTAGATCCGGCCAGTTAGTGGCGCGCTTCACCTTCTGACCCGCGCGCAACCTCGCATATACCAAGGGCCTCGCTGGGAAACCGGCGAGGCTTTTTTCTTGGATACCCGCCGCCGGGGAATGGGTCAGGTTTGAAATGGGCACGATGTGCTTTGGGACATGGTGTCTGCCAAAGGTTTCCAAATTCGTCCTGCCGAAGCGGCCGATGGTGATGGTATCGCTGAATCCCGCATCGCTTCAATTCGCTCACTCGGCGCAAAGTCTTACGACCCGGAAATCGCTGATGATTGGGGCGCTCCTCGAAGTGGCGACCGCTATAGGCGAGCCATGCAGAGAGGCGAGATTTTCTTCGTGGCCGTCGAGCGCGCACCCGGTAGGAATGACCGAATACTGGGATTCTCTTCTTATCGATTCGAGCAGGGAAAGCACCGCACAGCAGTTTACGTTTGCGGTGATGCAGCCAGAAACGGAGTTGGAACCGCTCTTTACACTTCCGCTGAAGGTGCGGCTCGCATCGCTGGCAGCGGTGGCCTTCTACCAGGCGAATGGTTTCCAAGAATTGGGAACTGGAGAACACGCGCTGCAAAGCGGCAAGAGAATGGCCTGCGTCTCCATGCGAAAGCACCTTTAGAGAGCAAGTCCCCCGCGGGCGTCCCCAGCCACTCTGCGCGGCCCGCCGATCCAGTCGTTCCGCAGCGGGAACAGGCGCCGTGTGAGGCAGGCGTCCCAAAGTGGGCCCGGCGCTCTACTTTATTTCATTTCGATTCCAGCGTCTGGAGTAACACCGCCGCGGGCCGTGTGTTGTACGTGCGTTGGTAGGAATCGTGCGCGGCGTCCCGCGGGAAGTGTTCGTCCGCCGGATATGGATACCGCGACATCGCATGGAACGGGAGCGGCTGAACCGTGGATGAGAAGGCGGTATTCGGATCGCGATCCTTGGCCCAACCGTCTACCTTGAGCAAAAAGTCGCGCGTCCATCCGGCGCGCGGCGCGGCGAGTGCCTCCGCTGGGAACTGCAAGCGCACCTCATCTCCCGAGCCCATGATCACGAACCGGTCGTCAGCATCGAGCAGCAGGCTATCCACCCGGCCGAACCTCGTATAGAGCCCCGGCGTGGGATTCCAGAACGAAGCTGGCGTTACATGATCGTAGAAAAATGTATCCGGCTGCATCCGCCGCGGGTCGATGCGCGTTTCCGAGAATCCGCGAAAATGCAGATCGGCGGAGTCAAAAGGAATGCGAACCGGATGAACGTGAGCGTCCGAAGCGCCCTCGCTCAAGAAGATTTCATCCCAATAAACGCACAGATTGGTGACGATCCGGACCTTGCGGCTGGCCGCAAGAAACTCCACCGGGACCACGATGGTCTTGGGCTTTCCGGCCGGCATGCCCATATCCGGATTCACGGTCTTCCATGCTCCGGAAGCATCCTGCACCTGGAGATACGGCATCACCAGGCCCTCCTTTGACTCCTGGGCGGCCCTGCGGAAGGTGCTGCCATCCGGCCAATCCACCCATCCGTTCAGCACCAGGATGGCCTTGCCGGCGGGCGCCGCGGAACCAAAATCCAGATCGATCGAATGCAGCTCCGCCACTCCCGTTTCCGAACGCCGGAAACCGTCCGGATAATGCTGGTCTTTGGCCATCAATTGCGGCAGGACATCCTCGCCGCGGCCATCGCGCGCCGTCTTGGGATAGATCCTGCGCTCGACGCCGAACAGGCGGAACTCAGGGTACGGCGGGCTCTTGAACTTCTCGTTGGTGAAGATCTCAGTGCCGGCCGGATGATCCACCGCGTATAACTCGATCTGATCCAGATACGATACTTCGCTCAACTCTTCGGTGACGCGAATATCATAGCGGTCATGAACCGGCTGCAGCGCCCGGCCGGGGATCTGCACCCACTCCTGGTGATCCACCGGGAAGTAACTTCCATCGCCATCGCGCGCACCCAGCGGAGCCACTCCCAAGACATCGGTAATGAACTGGAATTGGCGCCCGTTCCAGGTCCAGATCATCGGGCAGGAGCCGGACAATCGTTGCGCCTCCGGATAGACATGCGTCTGATTCGCCGCTTGGCGGACCTCGTTCTGGATCAGCCCGTTCGGCCAGGTGATGCGTATGACATCGACCGAAGCATGCTCTCCCGCATCGAACAGCAGCGGCACGCCATCGTAGAACTGGCGGCGGTACAAAGTGCCGGCCTTCATCTCGACTAACGCATCCTGAGCCAGCTTGAGGCTTCGCACGCCCTTGAGCTGAACCCGGATCCAGTGACGGTTTTGATCGCTCTGATTGCGCAAAAAATGAATGCTGCCGTCCGCATCGATGCGGGCACGGTCCAGCTGGCCGTCGCGTCGAAGTCGGCATCCACCTGCATCCGATTCGTGTCGGGATGCCCCTGGAACGCCTCCACCGTGTATCTGCCGCCCAGTTGATCGCGATACAGCACCGGCGCGTGGTCGCGGTCGAACACCGCCAGATCGAAAGCTTTGCTGTCGGGAACCACGCGCAGCTTTCGGGCTGAAGTAACTGCGCCCTTCATAAAAGGGAAATCCTCGGTCCGATCCGCCCATCCCGCAGCCCCCTGATTCCGCAACAGCGCCGGCTGCCGTCCCAGCAGGATAAGATCCAGGTCGTAATCGTGATCGTAATCCATCCATACCGCGCGATCGAAACGCCCGGCCGGTAGCATCGCCCGCTCGCGGACGAATTTGCCGCCAGTGTTGCGATACAGAACCGGACCGGTCCCCGTCAACACGCATAGATCCATCAGGCCGTCGTCGTTAAAGTCGCCCGGAGCGACGTCGATCACGCCGGTCAGCCCTTCCAGTCCAGTGACGGCGGCAAGGCGCTGCCCCTTGAGGAACAGCCGGATTCCTCGCGAGGACCACACCAGAAGGTCGGTTTGGCCGCTGCCGGTGGAATCGATTAGGGTGAGGCCCGCGGTGGCTGGATACACCGTTCCATCCAGGCGAGTGTCGGCGAACTTGGGCTCCGGCGTCGCTGCTGTTGCCGCGCGAGCCTCCGGCGGGTCGTAGATTTCCGCGTAATTGCACCACTCCACGTTCTCCGGGATCACCCAGTTTTTCTGCAAATCCCGAATGCGCTCGAAATCGGCCAGGTAGCGCGCCGCCTCCCCGGTGTTTCCCTCCAGCCGGTGCAGGTTGTAAAGTTGGAACCGCGCGGCCGCCAGCAGCGGATCCAGCTCGGCGGCTTTTTCGAATTGAGCCTGCGCTTCCTTGCGCCGGTCCATCTGGTTGTAGAGCGTGCCCAGTTGATAATGCGCGACGGCCTCGTCCGGCGCTCTCGCCAGCATGCCCTCGAATTGCTCGATGGCTCGCTTCGTGTCGCCCTGGCGCTTATAGTAGATCCCGAGATTGAACCAGGTGTGGGGAAGCGAAGGATCCTGGCGCTGCACCTCTTGCAAAAGCTTAACCGCTTCCGCTTCCCGCCCTTGCACCTTGAGCAACGCTAGTGCGTAGTTCAGTTTGTCGCGCGCGGAATCAGGCGTGATGGCGAGCGCCTGCTGAAACTCCCGGACCGCTTCCTGCTGGGTGGTGGGATTCTCATAGAACGCCTTGCCGAGATTGCGATGCTGCTCCAGCAGGTCCTGATTGCGGGGTTTGGAACATCCCGCCGTCAGAATGAATGCAAATGAGATAACAACGAAGGCGGCGAAGCCCCGCTGCCGCCGTCCCCGGCCTATCCGATACATGATGTGCGATCCAATTAAACCCCTTTTTCGTGTTGTACTGCAACCGCGCCCGGTGTGGATCCCGATCGTCCCCGATCTGGTTTTGGCATTAGTGCGGAAACCTTCCATTTTGTCCCGCTGCCTGGACGAGCAAGCGCCCGCTCCAAGATGCCCGCTTCGCAACTAGTCGCCAAGCGCCTAACCTGGGATGAGGTTGCCGGCAGGAATCACGAACTGGAAACGTGTCGCGCTAATTGAGAAAGAGCGTAAGCTACAAAGACGCGGAAAGTGCGGACAGCACGGAAGATAAAATGCTTCAGTTTTAATTGGAGCGTACAGTATATGCTTATTAAATAAACATATGGGACCCTGGCTTCGCGTTAGAAGGCGGCTTGAATGGACTCTCGCGGTTTTCACCGCGCTTAGTCTTTTGCTCTTCGGTCTTGTGTTTACGAGCCGAGCCCCGGCCAGCGTCCGTTGGATGCTGTGGATCTAGTGTGCTGCAGAAGTGCACGGAAAAGGGGGTCAAACATGACCTAGCCAAATCGTGAACGTGCTGTGCAATCGATAAGGGCGGGCCCCTCGGGATCGGCTTTCAGGAGCAGGTCTCAAACCACCTCCAAGCCGCTGCGGTTAAAAGCCGTCGGTGGTGAGCGTTGGAGGAAAAGCGCGAGGAAAACTTGTGCAGGTGCGCATCCGAGAGACGAACGAAAGTGAACCCTTCGATGACGCGTCGTTAAGAATTCAAGTGTCGTCGAAACCAGGCATGCAGTTCCTGTCTGGGAAAAATCCGCTGGGTGCCTGATGACTGAGCAGGTGGCGGCCGGCGTAGAGAGGGCGTGAATCGGATGCAGGCGATTGCACGGAACTGCAGGAACCAGTGCTCCGATGTAAAGGGAGAAGCCCAAGCGGCCAAAACCGCGAGGCGAGAGTACCGAAGCGGAGCACTGGGGCGGACCGACTCGTAGGAGCGATGAAGGCTCTGTAATGGGGCTGGAGCAAAGGGGTCGGGTCAGGCTGTGGCATGACCGAAACAACTGGCAACAGGATGATCTCGATGCGTGCGACAAACAAACCATTCAGTATCGATAAGCGCTTGGTGTACGAAGCGTATAAAGCGGTCAAATCCAATCGTGGAGCGGCTGGAGTGGACGAGCAGACGATCGAGCAATTCGATGCTGACTTGTCAGACAATCTGTACAGGATCTGGAATCGGATGAGCTCGGGAAGTTACTTTCCACCGCCGGTCCGCGCCGTCTCCATTCCCAAAAAGAGTGGAGGAGAAAGGATTTTGGGTGTGCCCACTGTGGCGGATCGCGTGGCGCAGATGGTGGTTAAGCGGGTGATTGAGCCGATTCTAGACCCGATCTTTCTGGCAGATTCCTATGGCTACAGGCCGAACAAATCGGCGCTGGACGCTGTAGGGGTCACGCGAGAGCGATGCTGGAAGTATGACTGGGTCTTGGAATTTGACATCAGGGGCCTGTTTGACAACATCGACCATGAGCTCCTACTACGGGCCGTTCGGAAACACATGACGTGCAAGTGGGCCTTGTTGTACATCGAAAGATGGCTCAAGGCGCCCGATGGTGCAGGAAGATGGGACCACGAAAGAGCGAAGCCGCGGCACGCCTCAAGGCGGGGTGGTTAGCCCGATTTTGGCCAATCTCTTTCATGCACTATACATTTGATGTATGGATGGCGAGGACACATCCGGAGCTCCCGTGGTGTCGGTATGCAGATGATGGACTGGTGCACTGTCGAAACGAGCAAGAGGCAGAGGCGCTCAAGTCTGAGCTTCAAGCCCGTTTGGCGGAGTGCCATCTGGAGATGCATCCGACGAAAACCAAAATCGTTTACTGCAAAGACGGAAAACGAAAAGGCAAATATCCGAATGTCAAATTTGATTTTCTCGGGTATCTGCTTTCGGCCTCGTCTGGTCCGAAATTTCCGAGACAAGACACTGTTCGGAGAGCTTCAATCCGGCAGTTAGTCCCTCGGCGATGAAGGCCATGCGGAAGACGATTCGGGACTTGAAACTCTGGCGTCAATCACAGTTGACCTTGCAGGATATCGCTCGGGAACTCAATCCACTCCTTCGGGGGTGGACTGGTTACTACGGGCGTTATGCCCGCTCGGCGACTATATCCATTGTTCCGGCATATCAATTAAAAGCTCCGGACATGGGTGATGCGAAAGTTCAAGCGCTTCAAACACCACAAAGTCCAAGCCAGTCAGTTTTTACAGACACTGGCCAAGGAACGTGTGGATCTCTTCGTACACTGGCGGATCGCGCTGGCCGGTACGTTTGCCTGATGGGAGCCGAGTGAGGCGAGAGCCTCACGCTCGGTTCTGCGAGAGGCTGGGGGCGAAATTCCCCCGGCCTACTCACCCGTCGGTGGGTTCTGCGCTGTCATGCTTAGTTTTTCTTTGCTCTTAGTACAATCTCTGCGGCGGCGAGGGATTATTCCAGGCACGGGAGCCACAGCTACGACGCCCGCACGTCCCAGCGACCGGCTGAAGATTTACCCAGCCGCCGCAGCAGTGACGATCATTTCGGCGACGGAGCAGGCCAGGATCGGTGCATTCAGAGAGCGGTTTTCAGTCGCGACAGGCGATCTCTTCTTCGGGAACTTTGTAGCGCTAGTAGTTTTAGTTGCCATCGTCGAATTTATTGAGTGGCGGAAGAGGCATTTGTCACGTGGTCGATATTGAGACTGCCTGTCTGACGCACTGCATTCTTCGGTTATGGTTTGCTGAACGGATTCGGTATGGCGCTCTTCGGCATCGAGATGATCTTCTTGGCAGCTTCGCCGAGCCGCTCCTTGCCTGCGGGCCTTCGATCATCCTGGGGCGCCGCCGGAGTTTTCATTGCCCTCATCATAGGCACCGGGAGGGCCAGCGATTTGGCTGACGTTGGTTCGGCGATAGGCGCGAACGTGGACAACCAAAACAACGTCATCGCCATCTTGTCCCCTTTCGTGCGGGATAGAATTCAATCGGTTGCGACGTGGACCGAAGTCATCTGATCGTCATCGTCCAGCAGGCAAAAAAGGGGTCAAATCCCGGCTCGGGTAGTTACCCTTTATAGACACGAGATGTCCGTGTTTTCTCTGGCAAACATGGGAATAAAGATTTCGTGTGCATTGACTTGTTTCAAATGGACGGATATATTCGTAGCGATTTAGCCTGTCATGAGCATGGCCAGAACACCGGCGGCAAGCTGCACAGGCAATGGTGGCGCTTTGGGGCAGCGGTAGCGATTCGGACTCGACACAATGCATCGAATATTTCTGTTGTTCGCAGCGTTCCTCGCGGTCGGGCCATTATCCGCGCAGGGCACGGCTCCGGCCAAGGAATTTGAGGTGGTCTCCATCCGTCCCGTCGAGGAACTCACGATGGAAGAGCGCGTGGCCACCGTCAGATCACGCCAGATCAAGATCTCCCCGGACTCGGTCAGAATGCCCTACGAAACCATGACGCAAATACTGCAGCGTGCGTTCGGCCTGGCCAAGACGCAGGTGGTTGCCCCGGAGTGGACAGAATTGCAGCACTTTAGCATTGCGGCAAAGCTGCCCAGCGAAGCCACCCAGGCCGATGTTCCACAGATGCTGAAGAATATGTTATCGGCGCGTTTCCACATGGCTTACCATACCGAGGTCAGGAACACTCGCGCGCTGGTGCTGACCGTGCAAAGGAACGGCGTAAAGGCCGAAAAAGCCGCAGAATCTCCCCTGCGAACGCGTCCAATCCCCCATTTGGGATATCACTACGAACTCGCAACAACGTCCACCGGTTTCGCCAACTTTCTGAAGAGGGTTACATTTTTCCCCGTGATTGACCGCACTGGACTGCTCGATTCCTATTTGTTGTCCTTCGACTTCTACCCGTTCGGAAAGCTGGATGCCGACGGGAAACCCCCGGAGCGGCCCACCAACGATTTCATTACGGGCTATTGCCAGCATTTGGACGAGGCATTGGCTCCGCTCGGTCTGCGCCTCACTTTGTCGAAGGCCGATCTCGATAATGTAATCATCGACCACCTGGATCGCCAGCCGACCGAGAATTGAATCAAAGTGCCTGGCTCTGCGGTGCCGGAAAAGCGCGCCGGTGCGATCTCCACGGAGTATTATGAATTGGTCAAGCGCCATTTTGAATCAGGGTGATGATGAGAACGTTTTTCCCAACCCGGCCGAACATGCGCCTGCGCCGCGCGTTCTGACATGTACCGTCTTTTATCCTCCCTGCTTTGCGCGTCTCTGCTGCCATTCGGCGCGAGCGCGGAAGTCATCTGCGCGCTCGGGTCCCGCGTCTCTTCCTACGACGCCAAACTCGATCAGCGTCCCACCGCCGACGCCATGCAACTGGCCGGCCGCATGAACGCGGCGCTCTCGCCCACTTGCACGCCGCAGTGCCCGCAGATCGCGATTTACCGCAACACCACGGCGCCCAACGCCATGCTGGTGGTCACTTCCGACCAGGCGAAGTTTGTGTACGCGCCGCAGTTCTTCAGCGACGTCTATGACAAGTACGGTGACGGCGCCATCATTGCGATGATCGCCCACCTGTACGGGCACGCCCTGAACGAAGTTCATCCAGCCGCCTGGATGAAGAACGAATGGACGCAAGAGTTGCGCGCCGATGCCTGGGCCGGCTGCGCGCTGGCCAAGAGCGATCAGAGTTCGAACGATCTCGCGGAGGCTCTCACCGCGGTTTCGAAATATCCACCTTCCAATGATTCCAACTGGTCGCTGCGTGTGCCGGCTCTGCGGCTCGGATATATCCACTGCGGAGGGGATGGGTCTAAGTTCGACAGCGCCGTGAAGGTACGATAACGGTAAGAGGTCCAAATGAGCGCAATCACTCTCAAGGTGAATGGCCAGACTCACCTGGTCGATGTAGATCCTTCGACCCCGCTGCTCTTCGTTCTGAGCGACGATCTCGAACTTCGCGGCCCCAAGTTCGGCTGCGGCTTAGGGCAGTGCGGAGCCTGCACGGTGATCCTGAAAGGCGCGGCTGTTCGCTCGTGCATCACGCCTGTAAAAGCCGCCGCCGGATTAGAGGTCACCACGCTGGAAGGTTTGGGAACGCCCGAGAAACCGCACCCCATCCAGCAAGCCTTCATCGATGAACAAGCCGCGCAGTGTGGCTTTTGCGTGAACGGCGTGATCCTGACCGCCAAGGCCTTCTTGGACAAACACCCGCGCGCCACCCAAGAAGAAATCGAGCAGGCGCTTTCGGGCGTGCTCTGCCGCTGCTTCACGCATGTCCGGATGTATCAGGCCATCCAGAAATATGCGAAGGCGATGGCGCGATGAAAACGCTCATGACATCCGACGCTAGAGCGGCGCTCGCGCGCAGCGGATTCTCACGCCGCAATTTTTTGAAAACCTCTGGCGTGCTGATCGTCGGCTTTTCCGTGCTGGAACGGCACGGTAATGCGCAAGGGCGCGGGCCCTCGCCTGGCTCGCCGCCTCTCAATCAAGTCGATTCGTGGATCGCCATCGCCGCCGCCGGCAGCGTGACGGCCTATAGCGGCAAGGAGGAACTGGGCCAAGGCATTTCCACCGCCCAAGCGCAGTTGGTAGCCGAGGAATTGTCGGTGCCCTTCGAGCGCGTGAAGCTGATTTACTGCGACACTGCGCTCACGCCGGATCAGGCTTACACTTCGGGCAGCCAATCGCATCCCGCGAATTTCAACCATGCCAACCTCGCGCAAGCTGCCGCGACGGCTCGTGAAGTGCTGATCCAGATGGCGTCGCAGAAACTCGGCGTGCCGGCGGATCAGTTGGCGGCGGCCGATGGCGTGATCAGCGCCAAGAGCGATCCGTCGAAGAAAGTGACCTACGGCCAACTGGTGGGCGGCAGGAAGTTTCGCATGGCGCTCGACCCGAACGCCAAACGCAAACCGCCAAGCGAATGGACCGTGCTGGGAAAGCCCGTGCAGCGCCGGGACATCCCCGAAATCGTAACCGGACAATTCGAATTCGTCCACAACGTGCGCGTGCCCGGCATGCTGCATGGCCGCGTGGTGAGGCCGCCGTCGCCCGGCGCAACGGTGATGAGCGTCGACGAAGCCTCGGTGGCCGGCATGCCTGGCTTGGTGAAAGTGGTGGTCAAGAAGAATTTCGTCGGTGTGGTGGCGGAAAAACCGTGGCAAGCGCTGCAGGCCGCCGAAAAGCTGAAAGTGACGTGGAGTGCGGGCAAATTGCCAAACTCCGCGGATTTTTACGAACAACTTCGCAACCAGAAACCCACCCGCGACCTTTTGCTGCTGGATTCCAAGGATGTAGAACAGAAGCTGGGCCAGGCCGCCACGGTGTTGAAGGCCACCTACCTTCATCCCTATCAAGCGCACGGATCGATGGGCAGCTCCTGCGCGGTCGCCGATGTGCGAGGTGAGAAAGCCACCATCTGGTCGCCCACGCAGGGCGTTTGGTATCAGCGCAGCACGGCCGCCATGGTGCTGGGTCTGAAGCCGGAAAATATACACGTAATTTTTCGCAGAGGCGCCGGCTGCTATGGGCTCAACGCCGCCGATACGGTGACTTACGATGCCGCTCTGCTTTCTCAAGCTGCCGGCAAACCGGTGCGTGTGCAGCTCACGCGCAAAGACGAATTGACTTCGGAAAACTACGGCAACCCGTTCTTGATGGACGAGCGCGCGGGCCTGGATGCTCAGGGCAACATCATCGCCTGGGAGCACGAGGCCTGGTCTCCGACGCTGGGGAATCGGCCGGGGCCGGGCACTCCCGGCAATGTCATCACGGGCGCGTTAGTCGGTTTCGAACCGGAAGAGTTCACGCCGCGCTCGCCCGCGCCCGAACCGCGCGGCTTTAACAACAACAGCAACGGGATTCCGTCTTATGCCGCCGCTTTGTTCGACGGGGTTCCCAAAGGCGCTGGCACCGTGCCGAGCGCGCGCGTGCTGGTTCATAACATTCCGTCGCCTTTTTTCACTGGCCCACTGCGCTCACCCGCGCGATTCCAGAACACGTTCGCGCAGGAGTCCTTCATGGATGAGCTGGCGGCGCATGCCAAAGCAGACCCAGTCGAGTATCGATTGCGGCACTTGCGACACCAGCGCGTGATCGGCGTGCTCCAAGCCGCGGCGAAAGCGGCGAATTGGGAAGCGCGTCCATCGCCGCGCTCCGGATTGAGTAAGACCGGTCTGGCAACGGGCCGCGGCGTAGCATGCGTCGCTTATGAAGGCGAAAATGGATACACGGGAATCGTCACCGAGGTGGAAGTGGATCAGGCCACCGGAAAAATCGCGGTAAAACGAGTGGTGGTCGCCATCGATGCCGGCCCCGTCTCCAACCCGGACGGCCTCAAGAATCAGGCTGAAGGCGGAGCGCTCCAGGGCATGAGCCGCGCCTTGCTGGAAGAGGTCACCTGGGATGACCAAAAGATCACGTCGATTGACTGGCGAACCTATCACACCTTATCGCTCGGCTTCAGCATTCCGAAAGTGGAATGCGTGCTGTTGAACCGGCCGGATGAAGAAGCCACCGGCGCAGGCGAGACAGCCATCACCGTCATCGCCGCCGCCATCGGCAACGCTGTGTTCGATGCCACGGGCGCGAGGCTCCGGCAGATTCCGTTCACAGCGGATCGTGTCAAAGCGGCGCTCAGCGCGCGAGCATAATATCCGGGCATAACATCCGGCTCCGCATTTGCACCGGAACCGATATACTGGCGGATTCGATCCCTCGAAAGCCGGAGACCGTATGAAACATTTTGTATTCGTTGCCCTAATGGCGACCTTCGTCGCCGGGGCCCAGACGCCCCAGGCCGAGAATGCCCGTCTTGGATGGGCGTTTCTGACACCTGATAAACAACAGCCGCCTGCCCGTGAGGAGAGCGGACCCATCCACATTCCGGGCAGCTCGAAAGAATACACAGCGGCCGAGATCGACAATCTCTCAAGTCCCCCGGATTGGTTTCCCGGCGAGTTCGGAGCAGCGCCGCCGATTGTTCAACACGCCCAAGGCGCGGCGCTGGCTTGCGGATCGTGCCATTTGATGTCCGGACATGGCCATCAGGAATCGGCCGACCTGGCGGGCCTGCCGGTGGATTACATCGTGCGCACGATGAACGATTTCAAGAGCGGCGCGCGTATTGATCCCGCGCGCATGAACGTAATCGCCAAGGCGATGTCCGAGGAAGAAATCCGGCAGGCCGCCGAATATTTCGCCGCGCTGAAGCCGGGCGGTTGGATCAAGGTAGTGGAGACCGACACAGTGCCGAAGACCTACGTCGCCGTCAAAGGGCGGCAGCGCCTACCCTTGCCGAACGGAGGCACGGAGCCGCTGGGCGACCGGATTATCGAGCTTCCGCAGGATATGGCGAGAGCCACCAGCCGCGATCCTCACTCGGGATTCGTGGCCTACGTTCCGGTGGGCAGCGTTCAGAAAGGCGCGGAGCTGGTGAAGACCGGCGGCGGGAACAAAACCATCGCTTGCGCGATTTGTCACGGCGATTCGCTGCAGGGTTTGGGCGACGTTCCCCGGATCTCCGGGCTGCATCCGGCATATGTCGCGCGCCAGCTTTATGGTTTTCAGACCGGCACCAATCACAGCGTGTCGTCGGCGCTGATGAAGAAGGTAGTCGCGAATCTTACTCCCGATGACATCCTGGCGATTGCGGCGTACGCAGCGACGCAGTAAGTTCAAAAACCAAGAGGAGAGGATCATGAGGCCAATTAAAATCTTTGCGGTGGCGCTGGCGATTTCGGCCGCTGCCATGGCGCAAGACGCGATCACCCAAGCCTGTGTGAACTACACCAAGGAACGCAACATCGCGGTGAGCGTATTCGTCCTGAATCCCACCGGCCAGATCGTGCACTCGCATCGCATGGATGGCTAGGTTCCCATCAAGGTGGAGACCGCGCTGCTCAAGGCCAAAAGCGTGCTGTACACGCGCGATTCCACGCACGCGCGCGCCAAGATGGTGGCGAACAACCTGGCGTTGCAACTGCGCTGGTCCCAGATCGGCGTGTTTCCCACGTCCGGCGGACTTCCGATTCTGGTGGACGATCAGATGATCGGCGCCATCCGCGTGGGCGGATCGAATCAGGACGAAGAGTGCGCTTACCAGGCCCTCACCAGCGTAGTGGGTCCGCAGCGGGCACTCGCGCCCAAGCTTCCACCGGCGCCGCCGCGCCCCTAGCGGCCCGTGGTTTAGTCGGCCGCGAAAAGCCGACGCCCAGAGAGGCGCTAGAACGCTTTGCTGGCGCATGTTGGACATTTGGGTATTCCTGAGATCGGCGCTGGAAACTGGCAGCTAGAGTGATCTAAGCTCGCGCCAGCGCGGGCGTTTTGCGGCGCGATTTTGGAACCGACGGCGCAGCGGCAGGCGCATCGTCCATGGGCAAGCTGAAGCGGCGGATTCCATCATAGGCATAGAGCGCGCCTGCCACCGCCCCGGCGGTGGGCACCAATCCGATTTCTCCGGCGCCTTTGGCTCCATAGCCGCCCACTTCATCGGGCACTTCAATCAGGATCACGTCGATCTGCGGCGTGTCCTTGGCCTTGAGAATTCCGCAATCGCGCAACAGCAAAGAATCGGGCTTGCCGTTGGTGCTGGTGAAATTCTCCGAGAGCGCATATCCCAGGCCCATGTGCACTCCGCCTTCCACCTGTCCCGCGCAGCCTTTCGGATTGATGGCCCGGCCGACATCGTGCGCCGCGACTACTCGCTCCATGCGGCCGTCATCGTTGAGGATCACAACCTGCGTGGCGTAGCTGAAGGTCATGTGCGTGGTGGGATTCGTCAGCGCTTCGGGAGTGCCAGGCTTGGTGGTGAAGTTGCAAACGTAGTCGCCCGTGTATTCACGGCCGGCCAGTTGCGCGAGCGTTGAATGCTTGAGATCGTCGGCCAGCTGGACTGCCGCGCGTTGCGCCGCGGCACAACTCAACGTGGTAGCGCGCGATGCCCAGGTTTCGCCGCACTTGGCGCCTAGCGCTTTGTCCCAGCGGACTTCCATGATCTCCGGAGACAAGCCAGTTTCTTCGCAAACCGCCTGGCGAATGGTAGTAAACAGGCCTTGGCCCATCTCGGTATAACCGGTGAGGACTTCCAGACGCCCGCTGTCCAGCACCCGAATGGCGGCGTGTCCACTATCGATGGTGCCGTTCCCAATGCCAGTGCTCTTGATGCCGCAGCCGATGCCGGCGTACCGGGCGTTCTTATAAATGTCCTTCACCGCTTCCAAACTGCGGCGCAATCCCAAGACGCTTTCGCGCATGATCTGGCCGGTGGCGAAGGCGTCGCCCGGATTCAATATGTTGCGTTCGCGAATGTCCCAGCCGTCTACGCCGATGCGTTCGGCGAGCAAATCCATGATGCCTTCCATGGCGAAATGAGCCTGGTTGGTGCCGAAGCCGCGCATGGCGCCGCTGGTGGGATTGTTGGTGAATACGGATTGCGCCTGGGCATCGACGTTGGGCACGCGGTATGGCCCGCAGGAATGACAGGCGGCGCGCAGCAGGCATTTTGCACTGGTGCCGGCGTAACCGCCCACGTCGCCGAGGATGCGAACCCGAACCGCCAGCAGGTGGCCTTCCGCATCGGCGCCCACGGTGTAGCTGAGTGTCATGGGGTGGCGCTTGGGATGCAGTTGCGTGGATTGGCGGCGCGTCAAAACCGTTTTCACCGGGCGCCCGAGGAGATGCGCCGCAAGGGCGGTCTGCACTTGGATGGACAGCTCTTCTTTGGCTCCGAACGCGCCGCCGCTGGACGCCAGCGCGACCTCGACATCCTCTGGGGCAAGATTCAAAGAGCGTGCGATCTGGTTTTGATCGAACGTAGAGCCCTGGCTTTGCGAGAAGACTTTCACGCCCTTTCCCTGCGGGAGGGCCAGGCAGGCTTCGGGCTCGAGAAACGCAGGTTCGACCGGCTGGGTCTGGAAGGTTTGCTCGATGATGTGAGTGGATGCGGCCAGCGCGCCGTCCACATCGCCCCGCGAAAAAGCCGTGGTGTCGAGCAGGTTTGGATGCGTGTGCAAATTGCCCGGACAATGCACTTGGGGCGCGCCGGGTGCGAGGGCGGCGAAGATATCGGTCACCGGCTCGTATACTTCGTACTTCACTTGGACGCGATCCGCCGCCTGGCGCGCGTGAAATGGCGAGTCGGCCACCACGAGCGCGAGAATATCGCCGACACAGCACGTGGTTTCACCAACGGCGACAAAAATCGGCAGATCGGGAATCGCGAGGCCGGTGCCGCGCGGTCCGGGAACGTCGGTGGCGGTGAAAACTCTTTCCACTCCCTGCATTCCGAGCGCCCGCGACGGATCGATCGCCAGAACCTTCGCGCGCGGATGGGGGCTGAACACCGGCGCGGCGTTGAGCATATCAGGAACATGCATGTCGTCGACGAACGGCTTGGAGCCCAGGGCCTGCTCCAACCCCATATAACGCGACGGCGACTGGCCGATGCCATTGCCGCGGTGTCCGTTCTTAGTGGTTCGGCTCAGGCCAAAATCTTCGCCGAAGTACGAATGGCGGCGCGGTTCTTCGCGCGGGAGCTCTTCGCGGTTCAGCCAGAGTTCGCTGGCGGTTTGGATCGCGTCGATGATGCGTGCATAGCCCGTACAGCGGCACAGATGGCCATCCAGCGATTTCGCGATCTCTTCGCGGCTCTGTGTGCGATTCTGCTGCAGCAGTCCTGCGGCGCGTATCACAATACCGGGAATACAAAAGCCGCACTGGACCGCGCCTTCGAGCAAGAACGCTTCACCCAACACGCGACGCAGGTCGTCGGGCACACCCTCGAGCGTGACCACTTCGCGGCCTGCCATGTGTTCCGGCTGCCGCAGGCATGCGAACACGGGTTGGCCGTCCACCAAGACGGCGCAGCATCCACAGGCGCCTTCCGGAGAGCAGCCGTTTTTGGGCGAAACGATCCCGCATTGCTCGCGCAAAACTTCGAGAAAGTCCATGCCGCGCTCGTACGAGACCGTGGCCGGGTTCCCGTTCAATGTGAATGTGGTCTGCGGCATTTGCCGACTGTCCGTCCGCCTACTCTTCAGGCTATCAGAATTGTCTGGCGGATCAATGGGCTGGTGATCGTGGATTGTGGCGCAAGCACTCGTGCTTGCAGCGTTCACACTCATGTGAACGCCCTTGGGGCCACGTCTCCAATCAGGACCATGCGTCCCCATGAGTGGGGACGCGGCACGCAGGAGTGCGTGCGCCACAAGCTTGCCCGACCTTGGCAGGAGAGCTTTGGGAGGGGAGCTTTGGCAGGAGAAGCTTGGCAGGGGAAGCTTGGCAGGGGAAGCTTTGGCAGGAGAAGCTTGGCAGGGGAAGCTTGGCAGGGGAAGCCAGCATAGCATTTGACACTTTCGAGATGGCGGTGATATAGTTCCCCCCAAATGTATTCCAACATTATGCGGGCGGCCGGGTTGTTCATGATCGCCGTTTCGCTTTCGGCTCACCATGGACAGGCGGGATACAACACCACGGAAACGGTGACGGTGAGCGGCGCGCTCACTGAATTTCAGTTCGTGAATCCGCACTCCATCGTGAATCTTGAGGTGAAGGACGACAAAGGTGAAACCGCGATGTGGCAAGGCGAACTCACCAGTCCGAATCACTTGGTCCGTGCCGGCTGGACGGCAACTACCTTGAAGCCGGGCGACCAGGTCACCATGGCCGGCTATCGCGCCAAGAGCGGCGCGAATTCCATGTGGATCACGAAAATCTCCGTCAATGGAGACCAGCTCAAGATGGGCGCGGGAAATTAAATGAGAACCTGCGCCATTGCACCGGCCGGTGTGCTTTTCGCCGCGCTCGCGCTCCCGTGCCTCGGCTTCGGCCAAGCAGCGCCATCTTCGGAGGCGACTCCGGATCTTTCGGGCGTCTGGAATGTGAAAGGGTCTCCGGCCACTCGCTACCTGTCCTGGGGATTCAGCAAAGAAGACCCACCCATGACTCCCTGGGCGGAGGAACGATTTAAGGCTACCAAGCCGTCCTTCGGACCTCGCGCAGTGGAAGATTCCAACGATCCGGTGAACCCCACCACGCTCAGCGCCGTCGGCTGTTTCCCTCCCAGCATGCCGCGGCTGTATCTACAGCCGTTTCCGATGGAAATCATTCAAACGCCCGGCCGCGTGCTGATGCTGTTTGAATTCTCGCACTACATCCGGCAAATCTTTACCGATGGCCGCAAGCACGACACGTCCCTCGGCCCGACGTGGCTGGGCGACGCGATTGGCCACTGGGAGGGCGACACCCTGGTGGTGGATACGATCGGCTTCAATGATAAAACGTGGCTGGATCGCGCTGGTCATCCGCACAGCACGCAACTGCATCTCGTGGAGCGCATCCGGCGGGTGGATCACACCACTCTGCAGGACGAGATCACCATTGAGGATCCCATTGCGTATACCAAGCCTTGGGGCGGACAGATTACGTTTCAGCTCCATCCCACCTGGAACCTCACGGAGATGATCTGCGAAGACAACGTGAACTTTGACCAGTTCTTGAAAAACGAAGCCAAGCCAAAAAAATAGCCAACTTCTGTGATCGTTCCGGCTTTGCCCGACTGGGACGAATCTCTGGACGCGCTGCCCCGGAGAACACTTCGCCTGTCTTTGATGTCGCCTTTGCGATCGGACAGCGTTTTTCAAAAACGAAGCCAGGTGAAAAAATAGCCGACTTCCGTGATCGTTCGGCTTACCTGACCGGGATGAATCTCTGCACTCGTTCTCCGGCGAACACTTCGCCGGTGTAAATGTCGCCTTTCGAATCCACCGCGATCATGTGCAGGCCGAAGAATTGGCCGCCATTTTCGCCCATTGTTCCCATTTGGCTCACCAGCTTGCCGTCCTCGCGATTGAGGAACCAGATGTGGTTATTCGTGAGATCGGAGATATAGAGGAAGCGCTGCTTCTTGTCGGGGGAGAACATTACGCCGCCGGTGGAGCCGCCCACGCCCGTGGTGGGTGCCAGGATGAATTCCTTCATGAACTTGCCCTGCTTGGTGGTGACATGGATGCGGTTGGCCATGCGGTCCGCGGCGTAAACCAGCCCATCGTTCGATATATTCAGCGTGAGATGCCCGCGGAACTCCTTGGGCTCAGGGCCGCCCGGAGTAAATGCGCGATCAGCGTCGCTGGTGCTCATTTCTGACAACGTGTGACCGTAGGCGCCCCAGCCGCGCTTGAATTTCAGGGTATCGAGGTCAAAAACCATTACGCGGCCGCCCAGGTAATTGTCGGCGGCATAAAGCTCGCGCGCCGGCTCATCCAGGCGTATCTCCTCGATACCGCCCACGATCATGGGCGTGGTGGGAGGATACTTGGCGCGAAAGGCCGCCGTGGCTGCCTCACGAGCCGCCATGTCCGCTGGGCTGGGCTGGCGGCGGCCGCCGGGAGGCGTGATAAAGCCAGCGACGGGACCGGCGCTGCCATGGCCGGCGACGTGGGCCGAAGTCAGGGGCGGATCGGGCGCTTGTCCGGGCGGCCTCTCGGGAGTGCGCGGAACTTCGCCGACCATCTGGCCGGTTTTCGGGTCATACTTGCGAACCGTATCTTGCCCGATGTAGACGAAACCTTTACTGTCCACCGCCATGCCGTGCCCCTGGGGCGCATCAAAGGAACCGATGACGTTGCCTTCCTTGTTGATGTGGATCATGGAAGGCGGCCGGACACAGCAATCGGCGAGAGGAGGATGCAACTCGGCTTCGAGCTCAATGTCCGTCAGGTCGTTCGGACGATCCAAGACCCAGACGTTGTCGTCCTTGTCGACGGCCAGTCCCGTGACGCCGCCCATCTTCCACTTGTTCGGCAGCGGCTGGGGCCAGGTGGGATCGAACTTGAACTTGGGCGCGGTCTGCTGCTGCGCTGGGAGCGGCCGGAGCAGGAAGAGACAACCGGCGCCGGACACCATGGCGAGGGTCCCGATCCAAGCGCGTTTGGGGATGTTCATGAATCCTCCGTCCGAAGAATTATACGCCTGTTGCGGGACGAATGATTCAATGTTTCACTGGCGCAGCCGGTCTTTCGAACCGCGCCGCATCTATCGGGACATTCGGCTGGATTTCAGTGAGCTGGGTGATCGACTTGCCGTCTAACCAGGTGACCGTGACGAGAAAGGGCATTCGAACGCCGGCTACTTCGCGATAATCGGCGTAGTCGATCTGAGTGGGATTCAAGCCGACCGGCGAGTCCGTATAGCGAACCAGGCGCAACAGCAGGCCCGACTTGCTGTCGAAATAAAGATTGACTGGATAGCGGCCGTCGCCGGTGGCCTGCAGCATCTGAACATCGTGCCCATCGATGGCTGGGGAAGCACCGGTGCGCCACTGCGTGAGAGCTTGCGGCAGGCGCGCGGGAAAAGCCAGAGCCGCATCCAGCCTGGCGCCTGTGAGATCGGTGCCCGTGAGTTCAAGTAGGGCGACCGGCCGCTCCGTGGCAGGCCCGGCGATCCAACCAGTGCGGCCGTCAAACGTAGTAGTGCTGTCGCCGGCGGCGGTGTGCACGATGGTGGTGAGCTGATCGGGAGCCTGGGCGAAAATGTCGACGGGGTATTTCTCATCTTGATAGCCCTGATACGTCCCTTGGGCGGCGAAACTGGTGATCTTGGACAGGCGATCGGAGCCGCCGACGGCTTGGATGAATTTGTCGAGAATCTGATCCGGGGACTGCGTTTTACCGGCAGGCTCGCGGAATTGATCGGGCTCCTTCATCTGCGGCGGTCCGTACAGATCGGCCAGGCTGGGAGTAACGTCGGGACGCTCCACGCCGCGATGGCAGGAGTAACAGGTGATCTCGCGCTTTCCACCGAAGTAATTCTTATTGATAGCGTTCATGATGCCGATCATGGCGCGGGCGGTGTTTTTGCGCGGATTGTCGTCGGCGTATTTATCCCAACTGCCGCCGCTCTCGGCGCTGTGGCAATCGGTGCACGTCTCGCCCAGGGAGGCTGAGAAGAATCCCATGGTGGCCATGAACTCGTCCACCGGAATGCCTTTGAGGATGCGAACGTTCTTGAAGACTTGATCGGACATCGCCGGTTTTGCCGGCGGGGCTTGCGCGCAGGCGGCCGCGGCGGTGAGCAGCCAGCCGATTATTACGATTTCGCGCGGCACGGAAGAATTATACACGCGCTTGCGCCAGTTGCCGAAAAATGGATATTACCGCAGCCGTGTCTTGCATCCCCATGCCTTGTTCGGCCGCGGCTGTGAACAGGGGAGCGGCAGTGCTGAACAAGGGGACCGGGCATTTCGATTCGCGGGCGAAATTCGCGATGATGTCCAGATCTTTTTGGAAGACGTTCAGCTTCATCATCGGCGCCTGGTAAGCGCTGGCTGCCATGCTGGGCCCGCGCACTTCGAGCATGCGCGAGGTGGCCGCGCTATCGGTGAGCACGTCAACTAGCATGGCCGGGTCCAGGCCGGCCCGCTCGCCCAAAACAATTGCTTCGGCCGCGGCGGCGACATGGATGGCGACCAGCAAGTTGGCGACGTATTTCAGTTTCGATCCCGCGCCGAACAGGCCGACATATCGAACCGATCGCGCGAGATGAGAGAGAAATTCGCGGGCGCGTTCGAAGTGGTTCCGATGACCGCTGGCGAAAATCGCGATATCTTTGGCTTGCGCCTGCGGCCCGGTACCGCTGATGGGGGCGTCCAACATCGCGATGCCCGCGGTCGCGAGGCGTCCGCGCACGTGTTCCTTATCTTCGAACGAAAGCGTGCTGGTCTCGACAATCAGAAGGCCGGGCCGCGCCGCGGCAATCACACCCTCTTTGCCCAAGAGCGCGTCTTCAAGCGCGGCGGCGCTCGGCAGCGACGTAAGGATCACATCGGCCGCTTCGGCCACCGCTCGCGCGCTGGTGCAACCGTGGCCTCCTGCGGCGTCCAAGGCGTGGATCTTTTCCGGAAGCAAATCATAACCGGAGGTGCGAATTCCGGCGGCGGCCAGATGATTCGCAAAAGCTCCGCCCATGATTCCAAGCCCGATGATCCCGACCCCAGCCCTTGGGAGGCTCACATCATTTGCGCTCATGGTCTAGAATCTTCTCATGCCACGCCGACATTGCAAAACCCTCTTGAGCCATGGGTGTAAGTTTATTTGGATCGCGATCGCGGCGGTCAGTGCCTGGGCGCAGAATCCAACCGCAAAACAAGTGCCCGACCCGTTGGCGGCCGACCCGCAACATACCCGATTGGAACTGGAGAACCAGTGGGTGCGCGTGTTTGAGGAACACCTGGGTCCGCATGAAACGATGCCGATGCACCAGCATCCGGCGCCGGGAGCGGTGATCGTTTTCTTGACCGCGCGGAACAACAAGCTCGCATATTTGGATGGATCGGTGAAAACGTTTCAGAATCGGGCTGGGGATGTGATGTGGGCGGCGCCCACCATCCACAAATCGGAAAATCTCACGGGCGCGCCATTTTCGGCGATTCAAATTGAACCGAGGCCGACGGCCAACCCAAAGCCTTTTCCCGAGGAAAGTATGGACGCGGTGAAAGTGGATCCGGCGCACTATCGCGTGGTGGCGGAGAACCAATGGATTCGGGCCATCGCGCTGACCGTGGGTCCGCACGAGAAATTGAAGATGCACAAGCATCCGGCCACCTGGGCTGTGGTGGTTTATTTGTCGGACCAGGACATGCGCCAATATCACGCCGACGGCACAACGCGCGAAAGCCACAATAAAGCCGGCATGGTCCGCTGGGTTCCGCCAGATGCGGCGCATCAGGATGAAAACCTCAGCGACAAACCGTTCCGCCTGATCCGGATTGAAATGAAGCAGGCTCAAAATTAGCTTTTGGCATTTCCTTTTGCGGGGCCGTCTCACAGGGTTGACAGGGTCGGCCTCTCTTTGATGAACTAGGCTGTCTTACTGGAGGACATTTGGCAAACGTCGGTGCGGTAGGTTTGGACTGGCAGGAGCGGATTAATTGGGACCGGTTGCGCAAATACCGGTTGGAGCGGGCTCGCGAGCGGATGAAGGCGCATGGACTGGGCGCGCTGCTGCTTATGTACGACGAAAACGTGCGCTACGTCACCAGCACGCTGACGCCCGGCTGGAATCGTTTGAAGCCGGGGTTGCGGTATGCGCTGCTGTGCGGCGACGATGCGCCCGTTTTGTTTGAGCAGGGCGACATCGGCATGCACATCGAGAAGCATTCGCCGTGGATTCCCAAGGACAACATCCGCTATTCGTACGCGTGGATCAAGGGCGCGGCGGGTCCGGCTTCGCTGCAGCAGGTGGAAAAGTTTACTGCCTCCATCAAGCGCGAAATGAAGAAGCGCGGCGTGGACGGCATGAAGCTGGGTGTCGATTTCATCGACATCAATATGATGCGTATTTTTCAGGACCAAAAAATCGCATGGGATGACGGCATGACCGCCATGATGGAAGCGCGCGCGGTAAAAAACCAGGACGAGCACGAATGCATGCGCATTGTGGGCGCCATCGGCGATGCCGCGCACTGGGAATTCATGAAATTTCTGAAGCCGGGGCTGACCGAGAATCAGCTCACGGCGCATATCATGGAATTCCTCTACAACATTCCGGGCATGGAAGACGTGGAGGACGTGATTGTATCTTCCGGCCTGAATACCTGGCCGAACTGGCGCAATTTTTCCGATCGCATTATCAAGCCAGGCGATATGGTGTTCATGGATCTGGCCGCGCTGACATGGAACGGCTATAAATCGTGCTACTACCGGACTTATATGGTGGGGCGCGAGCCAAATCAGGAGCAGAAGGATTATTACGCGACGGCGCTGAAGTGGCTTTACGATTCGATCAAGGCTGTGAAGGTGGGCGCTACGACGCGGGACATCGCATCGCAGTGGCCTTCGGCGAAAGAGGCCTGGGGCTACGAAGAGGAAGATCAGGCGGCGGCGAATTTGTGGGGGCACGGTTTGGGCCTGGCGCAATATGACCAGCCGGTGATCTCACGCATCTGGTCGCTCGATCATCCTATTGAGATCAAGGACGGCATGGTGTTTGCGCTTGAGACGCAGCACGGCAAGCCGTATCAGTGGGGCGTGCGGATTGAGGAAATGTTGATCGTCCACCAGGACGGCGTTGAGATTGTTTCGAATTTCCCGGTGCAACAGATCACGGTGGTGGATCCCATGCCGGGTTACTCCGATTACGGCAAGCGCCCCGGGACCTAGGAGCGCAATGCGCCAGTTCGTATTTTCCATCAGGGATCCGGAAGCTACTGACGCCGGCCGGTTTGGTCCAAAGGCAGCGAATCTTGCTCGGCTTGGCAAAGCTGGATTGCCGATTCCGGATGGTTTTTGGGTGGACGCCGAAGCGTATCGGACGCAGATCCGGGCGCTCGGTTTAGAGGCAGACGCGCGCGGCGTTTTCTCGGCAGTGGAGAGCCCGCAAGCGCGCCGGCATGCGCTGGCGATGAAGCTGGGATTGCTGGATCGTCCGATCACGCCGGTGATTCTCGATCCGCTGCTTGCGGCCTGGCACGAGCTGAAGACCAGAACTGGCGCGCTCAGTGTGGTGCGCTCGTCGGCGCTGGTGGAAGATCGCTTTGGATCCAGCTTCGCGGGCCAATTTGAAAGTTTCCTTGGCATCGAGAGCGAAGCGGATTTCATCACCGCCATTCGTTCGTGTTGGGGCGCTCTGTGGGCCACGCGCGCGCTGCGCTACATGGCCACTCATGATATCGATGCCGCCGATACTGCCATGGCGATTCTGGTGCAGCCGCTGGTGGCGGCGCGAGCATCGGGCGGGGGATTGAGTCAATCGGTGGAAGGCAGCATGATCCTGAGTGCGACGTGGGGCTTGGGTTCGGCGATTGCGCAGGGCGAAGTGACGCCGGATCGCTACGAGCTGTCCCGGGACGGCGCGCTCGCGAGCATCACGGCGGGGCGCAAGGATCATCAAGTGGGCTGCATTCATCGCGAGGAACCGGTGGCGCGAGCTGTGGAGCCGGCACTGGTGGCGAAGCCGTGTCTCAGCGAAGAGCAAGCGATCGAGCTCGGCAAGCTGCTGCGAAAAGTGGAAGGCCTGATGGACATGCCGGTGGAGATCGAATGGGCTCTGGACGATTTCGGATTCCAGTTGCTCCAGGCTCGGCCGCTGCACACGCAAGCAGCCGCGATACCCGATGCCGCCTGGCTGCATCGTCCGCGCTTGAACGGCCATGCGGCGGGCGTGGGCTGGGGCGAGGGCCGCGCCTGTGTGATTCAGTGCGAGTGCGAGCTCTCGCGCGTGGCGCCGGGAGATATTTTGGTCACCCGAGTGGCGGGGCCGGCGCTGAGCCACATTTTGACGCGCGTGGCGGGCGTGGTGGCGGAGCGTGGCGGCAGCACGTCGCACATGGCATCGCTCGCGCGCGAGCGTGGAATCCCCATGGTGCTGGGCGTGCTGGACGCGACGTCGCGCATTCCGGATGGATCGACGGTGGCCGTCGACGGAGTTGCCGGAGTCGTAAGGTGGATGAACTGATGGCGGCGAAGCTGGTGGCTGTTACTGACTCGGTGTTTCCGAATCTCGATCCGGCGTGCGAGGTTTTGGCCAAGATCGGCGCCGAGCTGCGCCTGGCGAAGGCGCCAACGCCCGAGGCGATTCTGGAGATCGCGCGCGATGCCGACGCGGTGCTCGCCACCTATGCGAAAGTGACGGCGGCTATGATTTCGCAAATGACGCGCTGCCGCGTGATCGCCCGCTTCGGCATCGGCGTGGACAATGTCGATGTTCCGGCCGCCACCAGCGCGGGCATCGTGGTCACGCGCGTGCCGGACTATTGCCTGGACGAAGTTTCCGATCACACCATGGCGCTGCTGCTGGCGCTGGTCCGCAAGATTCCGGCGTCGAATGCGCGCACGCAATCCGGGCGTTGGGAGATGCGCGCGGTGGTTCCCATTCATCGGCTGCGTGGAACGGTTTTGGGGCTGGTGGCATTCGGGCAGATCCCGCAACTGGTGGCTCCCAAGGCGCAGGCTTTTGGCATTCGCGTGGTCACCTACGATCCTTATGTTTCCAAGCAGATCGTGGCCGATGCCGGCGTGGAATCAGTGGATTTCGATGAGCTGGTGAAGATCTCCGATTACATTTCGATCCACACGCCGCTTCTTCCAGTGACGCGCCATCTGTTCAACGCCGATGTTTTCCGCCGCATGAAACCGGGGGCTTACCTGATCAATACCGCGCGCGGGCCGATCATCGATGAAGCGGCTCTGGCGGACGCGTTGGATCGGGGGGAATTGGCGGGAGCCGCGCTGGACGTGATGGAACAAGAGCCGCCGTCCGGTTCGCCATTGTTCGGGCGCGACAACGTAATCGTCACGCCGCACACGAGCTTTTATTCGGAAGAATCGCTGGTGGATTTGCAGACCAAGGCCGCCGAAGAAGTGCTGCGCGTGCTGAGCGGGCAGGCGCCCCGAAATCCGGTGAATCCGGAAGTGGTGAAGACGGCTCAGGCCTGAGGGCCAGACCCGCGCTGGACGCGGTGCGGGACAAAGACGCGAACTGTGGCACACTAGCCTTAGGGAAGGTCGCCTATGAAGTTCGCTTTGGTTTTCAGCAGATTGATTTTGTTCCCACTCATTTCCGGTCTTTTTCTAGCCTCTTTCGCCCTGGCCTTTGGGCAAACGTCCGGTTCCGCGGCGTCCCGGCCGGCCGCCAGCCGTCCTCCCGCCGCCGAAGAGCCGGGCTTAGCTTCCGAATGGGACGCCCGCAAGTTGATTGACGCGCTCAGTACCCAGGAGCAACACCTGAAACCGATCATCGATCAGGTGCAGCCCTCTGCCTGGCTGTCCAAGGGCGCGTCCAGCACCTATGTCGCTCAATGGAACACCGCGCAGGCGCAGCTGAAGTATCTGATCTCGTCGAGCCAGGCGTTTTCGAGGCAACCGGAGCGCCTGCCGCTGGGCCTGGACACTTATTTTCGGATGCAGTCCGTGGATTCCACGCTCGCTTCGCTCACCGAAGGTGTGCGCAAATATCAAAACCCTGCGCTCGCCTCCATCATGCAATCCGTGATCGCGGAAAACAGCACCAATCGCGACCGCCTGCGGCAGTATCTGCAGGATTTGGCGACGCAAAAGGAGGAAGAATTCCAGGTGGCCGATCGGGAAGCGCAGCGTTGCCGCGCGGCGCTACTCCAGCAGCCGGCGCCCAAGACTAAGAGGGTGTCGCAGCCATGAGGGGCAATCTCCGATGATTGTGAACGCGGCAATTTTCACTTGCAGCATTTGCGGCGAGGCGTCCGTCAACATTTGCTCCTATTGCACCAAGGACGCCTGCTCCAATCATCGCTGCGATCGTTGCAAACGTTGTAGCGATTGTTGCGAATGCGAATTCCCGCTTTCGGCGGAGGAGCCGGCCCCGGAGGCGATGACCCACGAGGCGATCATCCAGGAACCGACGGCCGAGTCCGTGCCGGCGGCTTTCGAGTCACAGACCCCTGCGCCCGAAGCCGAGCCGTTTGCGGCCAGCTTCCTTACGGCTGAGGAATCGAGCGTGTTTGCGGAGGAAACGGTGGCCAAGGAGCCCAGGATCTATGGCGAATCGAGCGTGTTCGCTCCAGAGGACGAATCCGAGGTTCCCGAGACTACCGATCCCGGCGATGAAGCGGACCCTTCGCACCCACACGATCCGTACTAGCGGCGCGACCGGTCCCTAAAATCGCCGCGCCGCACCGTTCCACCGTTTCGCATTCGCAGCATGTTTCGAGCTTCTTCAAAAGCTTCCGCATACTTCGGATCTGTTCGATTTTGGCGTCCAACTCCTTCACCTTTCCTAAGGCGAGCCTCTTCCAGCGATCGGAAACCGGAGTGGACTGCGAAAAACCGAAGAACAACCGCCGGATCTCATCGAGCGTAAATCCCGCTTTCTGCGCCCTCCGCACCACCGCCAACCGATAGACCACCGCATCGGGGTAGCGCCGCTGGCCGCTGACGCGCGGCGCCGGTTCCAGGATGCCGATCTGCTCGTAGTAGCGAATCGCGGACGCGCGCAGCCCCACTTGCCGCGCGATCTGGGAGATGGACCGTTGGGCCATAGCCTGATTATAAGAGCCCAAAAAAGTGCTTGCCTTCAAGTTGACTTGAAGCTGTAGCATCATCCTGGAGGTGATCCATGAAATATCTGCTTTTGCTGGCCATTGCAGCGCTGGGTGCGCCGGCCGCCGAATCCCCCTTCGCTTGCAACCGGGCCGCTCTTACGCCACAGGCGCGCACGCGGCACTTCGATGTACTGGGTCCCGCATTGCGAGCCCGCAAGAAGCGCATTCGCGAGTTACGCGATGGCTTTGAATTTGAGTTTCCGCCCGACGCCGCGACGTTCCAACTGGTGTCGGAATGGGTGGTGGGGGAACGGCTATGCTGTCCTTTTTTCGATATCGACGCATGTGGAGCGCGAGGGCGGCAGCTTGTGGCTGCGCCTCACCGGCCGCGAGGGAGTGAAGCAATTCATCCGGTCCGATTTTGACCGCTGGTTCGCGGGATAAGCTGAGTAACGCTCGTGTCCCCACGCGGGCCCTAAACCTAGGCCGGGACAAAATGCTTGGCAGCTATCGGAAAGCCCGCTTGGCCTTGCTCTGTTCTTCGGCTTTAATCCCGGGTCCGAATAATTCCTCGAAAAATCCTTCTTTCACCAATTGGTCCACCATGCCATTGTCAATCACTTTGCGGAAATCGAAGGCCCGGAGCTGAGCGCCCAGGCGGGCATCGACCGGGTGATCGATCACATATTGAACGGCAGCGGCGGAGACATAGGGCACGCGTTCATAGGTGTTGAGCCTGGTGTACAGATCGTAGACCCGCTCCACGTCGGCGGGCTTGTCGGTGGGGTTGTACTTCAGGTAGGTTTTCACTGCGAAGGCCTTGTCCTGATACAGGCGCTGGATGGCTTCCGCCTGAGCCTTGATGAGAGATTCGGCCAGCTTGGGATGAGCCGCGAGGGTCGTCTTCTTGAAGATGTACACCGTGGGCGCATAGATGTCCTCGTAGTCGCTGGTGTTGGCGAGACTCTTGTAGCCCTGTTCCTCGAACTTGAAATAGACGGGCGCGGTGAGCATGGTGGCGTCCACGCGGCCGCTCTTCAACGCCGCGGCCCGCCCATTGACGTCGGTGCCTATGGGGACCCACTCCACGTCCTGGGGCGTGAGATCGAACTTGGCCAGCAGTCCGACCGAGTAGTTGTACGGCGCATCTCCGATCTGGCTCACGCCGATGCGCTTCCCCTTTAGATCGCGAACGCTCGAAAATGTTTTGGGCGCCATCAGTGCGAAGGAGCTTTTCTTGTACTGGCTGCCGATGATGATCAACGATCCGTCGCGAGAGCTGGCAGGCATGGCCTGTTCCAACGGATAGTTGGTCATTACGGCCTCCCCGCTCACCACCATCGCAATGCCCGCCGGATGGACCGCGAAGGCCAGGTTCACGTCCAGGCCATATTTTTGGTAGTAACGGCCTTCCTTGGCGATATAGAGCGGCCACGTGGTGCCGGTTCTGGCGGCGTAGTTGACGGTGATTTTCTGTAGCGCCGGCGTTTGGGCAATGGCGCCCGAGGCCATTAGAATCGAAGCCAGCAGACCACTGCACCATAAGCCGCGCATGTCTGGAAGATTATCACTTCGAT
This sequence comes from Bryobacterales bacterium, assembly GCA_963713415.1. Classification (GTDB taxonomy): domain Bacteria; phylum Acidobacteriota; class Terriglobia; order Bryobacterales; family Bryobacteraceae; genus Palsa-89. Next base: position 323,995 of record CAVQLV010000010.1, read on the forward strand.
AAACTCGCCGCGTGGCTGGCCGATCAGATAGGACCCGCGCGTGAGTCCGGAGATATCGATAAACTACTATCAGGCTTAGATGGGCTGGGCGCAATGGTGAATTAGCTAGAGCATTTCTGGAGGGAATCAGGTTGGGAAAAACAATCGCCGAAAAGATTTTGGCGAAGAAGTCCGGCAACAGTTCCTTGACGCCGGGACAGATCGTGGACGCTTACCCCGATCTGGTGATGAGTCACACCGCGACGTGGAGATCGGCCAGCGTGATGAAGCGGATCGGAGCGTCGAAGCTCTACGACCCCAATCGCCTGGCTATTGTTCTGGATCACATCTCGCCGGCGAAGACGGAAAAGTACGCGGCCGATCAACTGACGTCGCGAAATTTCGCCCGTGAATTTGGCGTTCAGAAGTTCTACGATGTGGACGCGGGCATCGCTCACCTGGTGTTGATGGAGGCGGGGCACGTTCTTCCGGGGGCTTTGATTGTTGGTACGGACTCGCACTGTACGATTTACGGCAGCCTGGGCGCGCTAGGCACGGGCATCGGCTACACCGAAGTGACCTCTGTGTGGCTGACCGGCAAGCTTTGGATGAAAGTCCCGGACACCTTTAAGATTGTCTTGAACGGAGAGTTCTCAGGGCAGGTCTTCGCCAAGGACCTGATGCTTTATCTGATTGGAACCTTGGGCGCCGATGGCTGTAACTACAAGTCCGTCGAATATTATGGCGACGGCGCCACCAGCATGAGCGTTTCCGAGCGCATGACCATGACGAATTTGTCCATGGAGATGGGCGTGAAGTGCGCCTTCTTCCCTCCCGATCAACTGACCGCTCAGTATTTCGATAGCCGGCTGAACGGGAACGCGTATGAGCCGGTACTGGCCGACTCCGATGCAGTCTACGAAAAGCTGATCGAGGTGGACCTGGCGAAGATTGAACCGATGGTGGCTTGCCCGCATGAGGTGGAAAATACCAAGCCAGTGGGAGATGTGGCCGGAACGCACATCGATCAGGCTTTCCTGGGATCCTGCGCCAACGCCAAGTACGAGGATCTGGTGGTGGCCTCAAAGATATTGAAGGGTCGCAAGGTCCACCGCGACGTCCGTTTGATTATCACGCCCGGATCGAAAAAGATCATGCTGGAAGCCATGCAATCCGGGGTCCTGCAGACATTGCTGGAGGCTGGGGGCATGGTCACCAATCCGGGATGCGGGGCGTGTGCGGGTGACGGCGGCACGCTGGCCGATGGCGAGGTCTGTCTCTCGACGGCCAATCGTAATTTCATCGGCCGCATGGGCAGCAACAAGTCGTCTATCTACTTATCCAGCCCTGCCACATTAGCTGCTTCCGCGATCCAGGGCGTGATTTCAGATCCCAGGGAGTTCGTGGAACAATAATGGATTCCATCATTCAAGGCAAGGTCTTCAAATTCGGGGACAACATCAATTCCGACATCATCATCGCCGGCCGATACCTGATTTATATCGATCGGGAGCGGTTGGCGCAGCATGCTTTTGAAATGCTGGGCGAGGGCTTTCCCGACAAGCTCCGCAATTTCCAAATCTTAGTGGCGGGCCGGAATTTTGGTTGCGGCAGCGCGCGGGAACAGGCGGCCACGGCCATCCAGGGGCTGGGGATCAAAGCGGTTGTCGCGGCTTCTTTCGCGCGCACGTTCTATCGCAACGCGATCAACGATGGATTGCCGATCGTGGAATGCCCGGCGCTGGTGGAGGCCGTCGAGGAAGGCGATGAATTACGGATCGAGCTCGCCGAGGGAAAGCTGAACCTGGGAGACAAGGAATTCTTCTTCCAGAAAATCCCGGATTCGGTCCGCAAAATTCTCGAGCTTGGTGGCTTGGCTTCCTATCTGAAAGCGCAGTTGGAAGCGCAAACTAATTCACCGGCGGACGTCTGATTGATGAACGCGACGGAACGACGGCCCGCCACCGTGCGCCACTGGTTGGGTGTGGTGGCTTCCTTTCTGGTTCTGACATTTCCCTTTTCCTTCGCGATTTTTTCACTCACCACGTTTTATGATTCCTTCACTGTGGCCTTCCACTGGAGCCGCACCAACGCGGTTACTGGAAATTCCATCATCTTGTTCTTGATCGGCGTTCTGTCGCCCTTTATAGGAAGGGCCGTGGACAGGTTCAGTGCCAAAGCCGTGATTCTAGCGGGATGTTTATTCACCAGCCTGGGTTTCGTGCTGCTTTCGATGATGAAGGGATCGTTGGTCGAATATTATCTCTACTGCGGTCTGCTGGGGCTGAGCGCTTGCGCGTCCTCGATTTTGGCGAATTCGATTTTGATCGGTCCCTGGTTCACGCGATCGCGCGGCTTGATGGTGGGCATTATCAATGGAGGCATCGGCGCGGGCGGATTCATGGCGCCGCGCCTGATCGCGAAACTGCTTCCTCCCGCGGGGCGATCGGCTGCGGTGGTTCAACAGGGGATTTCACACGCCTTTCTGATTCTTGCCGGCTTGATGCTGGTGCCGTTTGTGATGACCCTGGTAGTGGTCCGCAATGAGGATCGCAGGAATGCCCCGGCTTCGGGCGGCCATGTGCCAAGCACCGCGGAACTTTTGCGAATGCCGATGTTTTGGGTTTTTGGCGTGAGCCTTTTCTGCGCCGCCCATGCCATGGTGGGAGTACAGAACACCATGGTTTTGTATTTCGTAAGCGGCGGCCTCACTCGGGCCGCGGGCGCCGCAATCTTGAGTACGGCTTTAGGCGCGGCCTTTCTCGGCAAAGTGATCAGCGGCCTGCTGGCGGATCGAGTATCGGCGCGCTCAGGCGTGATCTTCAGTGTCATTTGCGTGCTCCTGGGTATTTTGGGATTGCTCAATACATCGCCTCACGCCGCGATCATCATTTGGGTAGCAATTCTATTTGGCATGGGCTACGGCGGAATCTTCAACGCCGTGCCTGTGATTGTTTTCGAGCACTTCGGTACGCACAAGGTGGGGACATCGCTCGGTTGGTTGTATGTGTTCTTTGGATTGGGCACCGCGACGGGTCCTGAGTTAGCGGCCCAGGTTGTGGACCGAACGCATAGCTGGGCTATCGCGCACACCGTGGACTTGGCGTTCGTGGGCGTCGCCCTGGTTCTAGTTCTGGCCACCGGCCGGTTGACCCAAAGGCGCGCTCCCCAGGCTCCGAAAGCGGCTCTATCGACAACGTAAGCGACAACCTAGCGGAGCGGACCGAATCTATGTCAGATAACTTGATCTTTGAAGGAAAGTGCTGGAAGTTTGGCCACAACGTTCCGAGCGATGCGCTCACCGGCGGCCAAATCATGTTCAAGAGTATTCAGGAAATGGCGCAGCACGTCCTGGAGAATCTGAATCCCGACTTTCCCAAACAAATGCAGCCCGGCGACATTCTGGTTGCGGGCCGGAATTTCGGTTGTTCGTCCGGGCGGGCGCTCGCCGTGAAAGCTCTGCAGTCCACCGGTATCGGCTGTGTGGTGGCGGAGCTCTTTTCCCGTACGTTCTACCGCAACGCCGGCGAAATCGGCCTTCCCATGCTGGAGGTGCCCGGGATACACGATTGGGTGGAGACGGGCCACCGCCTGCGGGTGAATGTCAAAACCGGTCTCGTGGAAAACCTCACTTCCGGAAAATCCATGGAGGGAAGTCCGCCTTCCGATTTCATGCTGGATATGGTGCAGGCGGGCGGGCTGATCCCGCTGATCAAGAGTGGACGGTTTTTTGCGCGCTACGGAGGATCGCATTAGTGCTGCTGTTGAATAACGAGGAGGTGGAGAAAGCCCTCTCGCCAGAAGAAGCGATTCTTGCCACAGAGGCGATCTATCGGGAATTGGCGGAAGGCCAGGCCGTGAACCGCGCTCGCAGCCAGACCTATTTCCCGCTGGAATCTAGAGAACATCCCGGGTTTCAATACCGGATGAAGACGCAGGAAGGCGCGGGCGCCGGCAGCGGTGTCTGGGCGCTGCGCATCACCTCCGACATGGCGGGTTTTGATTTCACCGCCGGTGTAAAGCGCCGCCGGATTTTGCGCGCCGCCACCGGGAACAAATGGTGCGGCCTGATCATTCTGTTTGATCTTGAAAAGATTGAGCCCGTGGCCATCATGCCGGACGGCATCATTCAGAAAGTGCGAGTAGCCGCGCTGAGCGCCGTGGGCGCGAAGTATCTGGCTCCCGAGAAGCCCAAGGTCCTGGGTCTGTTCGGAAGCGGATGGCAGGCCGGCGCGCATTTGGAAGCTCTCTCCAGTTCTTTTCATTTTGAAAAAATCAAAGTTTACAGCCCCAATCCTGAGAGCCGCCGCTCTTTCGCGAAGACCATGAGCGCGAAACTGGGACGCCCCATAGAACCGGTGGATACTCCCGAGCAATGCGTCCGGGGCAGCAATTTTGTGCAGGCAGCAACAGCCGCATGGGACCCGGTATTCGATGGCCATCTGGTAGAGCCTGGGATGTATATTTGCTCGATCGGCGGCTCGGACAAGAGCAACAAGCGCCGCGAGATTGACGACGAATGTATTCGCCGGGCCGGTCTGTATGTGGTTCACTCCAAGGAAGTGGCCCGGAACGATCAGTCGCCCGACGTCTGGGAAGCGGCGCAAAAAGGTATTGTCCAATGGGACGATATTGTCGAGATTCAGGATCTGGTCGCGGGCAAAGTAAAGGGCCGCAGCAGCCCGGATCAGATTACCGTTTTCAATAACAATACGGGCGCGGGCACCCAGTTCGCAGCCGTCGGCTCTGCCGTGCTGAAGCGCGCGAAGGCCATGGGACTGGGACGCGAGCTGCCTGTCGAATGGTTCCTGGAGGATGTCTCCCCTTAAGAACGCATGATAAATCCAACCCGGCTCCAAGCATTGACCAACCTGATGACCGAACAAGGTTGGGACATTCTGGTTTTCTACGGTCATACCTGGCGCAAGGATTTCTTTCGCTATCTGATAAACGCGAATTTCTGGGGCGCCTATGCGGCGGCCGCTTTGTCCCGGTTGGGAGACGTTCGCGTGATCCTCGCCGATCCGTGGGATTACGAAATGGTCGCAGCGGCGCTCGGAGCAGGCGTAGGTCTGGAGCGGGACTTCACGAAAGGTTTATGCAAGCTCGTTCCCGTGAAAGGCGCTACCCTAGCCGTGGCGGGCATGGAACTGATGGAGGCTCGATTTGTAGACGCGATTCGTCAATCTAGCACGCAGGCTAGCAAGCACGCTCCCATCTCAGCCAGTCCCGCAGTGGAAGAGCTTCGCCGCGTGAAGTCACCCGATGAAATTGAGCTCGTCCGGAAGGCGGCTGATCTGGCGGATCGCGGGTACCAGCGCTTTGCCGAAGCGGCGGAGGCCGGGATGGCGGAGTACGAGTTGGTGGCTGAGACAGAAGCATTCCTCAAAGAAAATGGCGCCGAGGACAACTTCATGTTGATTGCGTCGGGCGGCACCGAGGTGGTGGGCATGACGCCTCCCAAGGATCGCCGATTCCAGGAGGGCGATCACATCATCACGGAGCTGACGCCGCAGGTGGACGGTTACTGGGCGCAAATCTGCCGGACTCTCGTGCTGGGCGAACCCAGCCAGGAACAGCGCGAATCGTTCGCGATTTTTGCGGAGGCGCGGCAAGCCGCCGAAGACATCCTTCGGCCGGGAGTGGATATCGCCGACGTTGCAAAGGCCCAGAACGACGTCTTTCGCAAGTACGGGTACGGAGAGTATACGGGGCCGAAATATACGCGCGTGCGCGGCCATAACCTGGGGCTTCATCCGGACGAAAATCCCTACGTGCTAGAGGACGTGCACTACACGGTTCAGGAAAACATGATTGTAATTGCGCATCCCAATACATATCTGCCATTGGCGGGATACATGGTGTTCGGTGACACGCTGCTGGTGACGGCGGACGGCTGTACTTCGTTGAACCAAGCCGAAAGGAAACTCTTTCAAAAATGAAGCGCGGTCTCATTGCCTGGGATAAGACGGAGCTTCCCACCGAGGCGTTTGAGTCGCGCATGGCGACGGTTAGAACGACTCTGGAGGAGCGGGATCTGCCTGCGATGGTGGTCTTCACCGACGTCTGGAGGTCCAATCAAGGCCGTCACTTCGCGAACTTCATGCCGTATTGGAACCGCGCCCTGATTGTGCTGCCGCGCCAGGGCACGCCGGTGTTGTTGTGCGCGCTGTCGCCGCGAGTCTATCCATGGATTCGCTCAGTCACCATCCTGGATGAGATTCGCCCGAGCGCCAATCTGCCGCAGAAGCTGCTGGATATGTGCGCCGAAAAGAGCTGGCAACGCATCGGGATGCTCGATCTGGATCGTTTTCCCAACGATCTTTATGCCCCCGTGCTAGCAGGCGGTATCGAAGCGGTAAACGTGCCTGCCAGCGCGGCTTGGCCGTCGCTCGATGAATGGGAGCTTCGAATGCATCGACGCGCGGCGCAGTTGGCGCGCCAGATTGTCACGGCACAGCTATCGAAGGCGGAGGGATGCCTGGAGCACGAATTCACCGGCCGGCTGGAGCGGGAGTTTCGGCGCGCTGGAGCGGAAGACCTGGTGATCCTTTTGACGGATGGCCAGACGCCTCCGCGCCCTCCCAGCGGGGGCAGGTTCAGCCGGGATTCCTCGGTTGTAGTGGCGCTGGAATATCGCGGGCACTGGATCAAGTTGTCGAGACCTCATCCGTCTTCCAGCGCGGCTGCCGGGTTGCAGAGCAGGTTCCAAAGTTGTCTGAAGGATTTGGGCGCCGACCTAAATACCACAACGTACCTGGAGACGCTTTCGGGTCCGAACCCCTATGAATCATGCGAGCGTGCGGACGTCCGGCCTGGCACACTCTACGCGCTGCACGTTGAATTGCAGTCCAACCAGCGACGGCACTATCACGGAGACACAGTGTGGCAAGGCCCTAGTGGAGCAGAGCTGTTATGAACATGGTGGAGAAGATTCTCGCCAAAGCCAGTGGAAAAAAGGAAGTGGGGCCGGGCGAGATCGTGCTCGCAAACGTCGACTTGATGATCATGCACGACCTGAGCGCGAATTTCGTAATGAAGGTTTTCGAAAACGAGCTGGGCGGCGAGAAGATCAAGCACCCGGAGCGGATTGCGTTTGTGTTCGATCATAACTTCGCACCCGCCACACAAGCAGCCGCGGAAGCTCTGGCGGCTGTCCGAAAGTTCTCCGCGAAGCATGGTATTCGGCACCTGTTTGATTGCGGCCATGGAAGCATTCATCACACCATCATCGAAGAGCGGCTGTGGGCTCCTGGTCAAATCATTATTGGGTGCGATTCCCATACGCCGGTTTACGGCGCGCTCGGCCTTTTTGCAACGGGCGTAGGCAACAACTCCATGGCCGCGCTGGGATTTCCTCACAGTTTGGGATGGTTCCGCGTGCCGGAAGCGGTCGAGATCCAATTCCACGGTGAGACCGGGCCGGGCGTTGGTCCGCGCGATGTTTGCCAGATCATGCTGGCGCGCCTGGGCGAGGAGGGAGCGGTGTACAAGGCGGTTGAGTACGCCGGTCCTTATATACGATCGCTTTCGATTGACGACCGTACACTTTTCCCGCTGGTCACCATCGATATCGGTGGGAAATGCGGATTCGTGAATCCGGATGAGAAGACGCTCGCGTTCGCCCAGTCCGTTCTGGGGAACAGGCGATTTGACATGCCGGTGAACGATCCGGGCACCAAATACGCGGAGGTGATCGAGATCAACGTCAGTGACATCGAGCCGCAGATTGCTTGCCCTCCCACCGTAGGAAACGTAAAGCCGGTGCAGGAAATGGCCGGCGTGCGAATCGATATCGCGGAGATTGGCGGCAGCACTGGAGGGCGGCTCTCCGACATTCGCCAGCTCGCCGCCTGCTTCAGCGGAGGCAAAAAGGTTCATCCAGGTGTGCGTCTGCAAGTGGTGCCGGCTACGCGAGGCATCTACAGCGCAGCTTTGCGGGAAGGTCTATTCCAGGTGCTGCACGACGCCGGCGCCAATATTTTTCCGCCCAGTTGTGGATCGAATCAGGCGTATAACATGGGCGCGATGGCCGAAGACGAAGTGATGGTGTCGACGCAGGCGCGGAATTTTCCGGGCCGGAACGGGCACCCCAAAGCGCAACATTATTTGGGATCTACGTGGACCGTAGCGGCATCGGCGCTGAAGGGACAAATCACCGATCCACGGGAAGTGCTCGAGCCCAGCGCCCTGGCTGAAACCACTCGCTGAGGTACCCGTTGCCGAGCTCCTTCTTCGCCAGCGGCAATTGGAAGATAATAATCCCATGCCGCAGTTCCGATTCGGCGTCAGCGGCTCCATTGGCGCGCGTGCGGCCGTCACTGCAACTCTGGCTTGTGTTCTAAGCGCCGCGGCTTCCGCTCAGTGGATCAACTATCCCACGCCCGGCATTCCTCGCCTGGCTAACGGCAAGCCCGATCTCTCGGCGCCGGCTCCCAAGACGGCGGACGGAAAGCCCGATTTCTCCGGAGTGTGGGAGCACTTGAACGCCCGCACTAATGCATATTATTTGAAGGGAATCGATATACCGTGGCAGCCCTGGGCGAAGGCACTATTCGAGAAGAACAATGCGACCAACCTGATCGACAACCCGGAGTCCCGTTGCCTGCCGCGCGGAGTCCCCAAGGCAGACGCGTTCGACCTGCACAAGATTGTGCAAACTCCCGAGCTGATGATCGTTCTTTACGAATATCAGACCACCTACCGGCAAATCTTCCTGGACGGACGGGAGCTTCCGAAAGATCCCAATCCCTCTTGGGCGGGCTACTCAAGCGGGCACTGGGAGGGGGACACGCTGGTGGTGGAATCGAGCGGCTTCAACGGCAAGGCGTGGCTTTCCGGATTTGGCAATCCAACCACGGACGCTATGCATTTGACCGAACGCATGCGCCGCCGCGACTTCGGGCACATGGACATCCAGCTCACCATAGACGATCCGAAAGCCTATACGAAACCATGGACGGCTGAACTGCATCCGGAATTGATCCCGAATACAGACCTGATGGAGTTCGTGTGCGATGAGAACGAAAAAGATTTACGGCACCTGACCACGAAGTAGCGTTTACGGTTTGCGGACCGCTTTTCGCTCGCGGTCTCCCGCGTGGTAGGTGAACCCGGTGGCCGCGCCCTGGGCATCCCTGGCGAATTCGATCCAGTCTCCGTTGGTTCGCGACACGAAAACAGTTTCTGAATTCGCCACCAGCGGCAGTTTCAGCGGGTTCGCGCCTTCGCGCAGAAACAGCAGATCGGCCTCAACCGTGATGACGGCTTGGCGTCCCGGTGCATACTCGTAGGTTCCCGCGTATTTGGAGAGGATCTCCGGGGCCAGCCTGGTCACGGTTACGCCGCCGACCATGTGCGAGACCGACCGATCATTCTCGCACACCGTCTCCAGCAGCTCCGTGTCGGCGGCGAACGTCTTAGGGATCTTCAGCGAAAACGGCCTGGTAAACGTTTTCGGATCGTCAATGGTGACGTCCAGGTCCATGTGTCCGAAGTCGCGGCGCCGGAATCGTTCGGTAATGCGCAGGGCTTCGGTGTGCGGGTGCCCCTCCACATCCAGCCAGCTTTTGTCATTAAAGCCCGCCGTAGTTACCACCAGCGTGTCGCCTTCCCAATGTCCCACTGAGTATCCCAACCAAGTGGGATTGGGATCTTTCGGCAGTTCACGGCCGTCGGTGAAGATGGTTCGATAAATGCTGTTGGTGCTGCCCTGATAGAGAATCACAATCAATTCGGGAGTTTGAACGATCCGGGCGAAGTCCACGATGTGGTAGTAGAGAAAAGGATCAGGCAAGCAATTTGCGCGCGGAGCGTCCTTGCCCATATCCCGGATCCGCTGCTGGTAAAGCGCCTCAGCCCACGGTTGAATGTCGCGCGGACTCAGGTCTCGCGCGATATTTCGATCGTAGCCTCCCATTCCCGATCCTCTCCAGATGCCGGACAAGTCGGGTTTATTGTCCGCTGTCCGAGGCGCGGGCGCAGCAAGATTCGGCTTCCCGTCCGGCGTGCGCGGGATGCCGGGCGTCGGATAGTTGAGCCATTGCGCAGCCAGCGGGATGCACATCCCGGACACCGCCAGTGCGAGAACGAGGTTCTTCAGGATCAATCTAGAATGAGCATACACTGTTCGATTCCCGAGCACGATTGGGCCGTATACTCAATCCAGGAGTTTCTCCATGGGACGATCCTGTTTTGGTTTTGCGATAGCCATCGCGACGTTCGCGTTTGCCGGATTCGCCCAGCAGGCACCTGCCGGCGGTCCATACAAAGTTATCAAGACGGCCAAAGTGGGTGGCGCGGGCGGTTATGACTATGTGAATGCCGACGCAAAGGGACGCCGACTGTATATTGCGCGCACCGGACCTACTCCGCGCATCAACGTTTTCGATCTCGACACGCTCGAACCGGTGGGTGAGGTTACCAGCAGCAATGCCCATGGAGCCGTGGTCGACTCTAAATCCGGCCACGGGTTCGCCAGCACGAAACCGATTCTGATGTTCGATTCAAAAACTTTGGTGCATATCAAGACCATCGACGTGCAGGGCAATCCGGATGGGATGCTGTTCGATCCATCGGACCAGCGGCTCTATGTTCTCAGCCATTCCGCGCCGCATATCACCGTCATCGATACGAAGGAGGGCATGGTGCTGGGCACCATAGATATTGGCGGCATGCCGGAGGAAGCGGCCAGCGACGGCAAAGGACATCTGTACGTCGATGTGGAAGACAAGGACAACATCGCTGTGGTGGACACAAAGGCCCTGACCGTCACCGCCCACTACGACGTCGCAGGGCAAGGCGGCAGATGCGCCGGGCTGGCATTGGACGCGAAGAATCATATTCTTTTCGCCACTTGCCGCAACCCGGCGAACATGGTGATACTCAATGCGGAAACCGGCAAGATCCTCACGACGCTCCCGATCGGCAATCAAACGGATGGGGCGTTATTCAATCCGCATACGATGGAGGCGTTCAGCTCGCAGGGCGATGGCACGCTGACTGTCGTCAAGGAAAACAGTCCGGCCAGCTTTGCGCTAGAGCAGACCGTGCAGACCATGATGGGTGCGAGAACTTCCACCCTGGATAGCAAGACCGGCCATATTCTCTTGGTCGGCGCCGAGTTTGGTCCCCCTACCGCTCCCGCTCAGCCCGGCGGACGTCCTGGCCGGGGCCAGATTGTGCCGGATTCGTTTTCCATTCTCGTGGTGGGCAAGTAAGGGCGCGATCGCGGCAACGTCGGTCCGTCGGGGTGGTCCTGGGGGCGGTCTTAAGGATAGACGGGCAGCGTGACGTGATCGCCGAAAGCCGCTTTCAGGCCTTCGATGGCGCAATTCTCATCGCCGCCTCCCGCGCCGCCGCCAACTCCAACGGCGCCGATCATTTGCCCATCGACGACGATCGGAATGCCTCCCGAGTTCGTGAACAAATTAAAATAGGCCGTGGAGCGCGGAATGCCGCCGGGGTTGTTCTTGAGCTGCGCCGCATTGATGGACGTGGGCTGGCGCGTCTTCAGGGCCGTCTGCGCCTTCAACAGCGCGGTACGGATGTTCAGATAAATTTGCCCGTCCATGCGCTCCATGTGCACCAGTTCTCCGGCATCGTCGATAACGTAAAGCGACATGGTGCCGCCCTTGGAGGCGGCCGAGTCCCGGCAGACTCGGGCGATCTTTTTAGCGGCTGCGAGCGAAATCTGATTTCCGTCAAAGACCTTGCCGGCGCCCGGGCCGCCGACTACGAACTCCGGCGGCAGGCTGGTCTTGGGCGGCGTCGCGGTCACAAAACGAGGAACCGGCGCTTTGCCAGGATTGGGGTTCGGGCGCGGCGGAAGGTCTGCGGCCAGCGGGGCGACGGTGGGCCCGATCACTTCCAGCAGCGCCTTGTGAGCGCAAATCTCGTCGCTCCACACGGGCGGGTGGGGCGCCGAACCGCCGACGCCGACGGCGCCGATCAACTGTTTGTTGACGACGATGGGAAGGCCGCCGGAATTGGCAAAGAAGCCGAGCTGAATTTGCTGTAATTCCTGGGTAGGATCCTCAATCACGCGATTCATGCGGTTCTTGCTGGCCTCGCGTCCCAGCAGCGCGGTGCGCGCCTTCATCTCGGCCGTGACGATATTGAGATAGCCCTGACCGTCCATGCGATCCATGTAGACGTTGTTGCCGTCATTATCGAGCACCATGATGCTGATCTGAACGCCCTGGCTGGCCGCAGCCTGCTCGCACACATCGGCAATGCGCTCCGCCGTAGCCAGGTTGATAGTGGTGAAGTCCCGAATCTTTTCGGCCATTTTGCCGCTGACGACGAATTGCTCCGGCACGGTTTGAGCTACCGCGACGCTGCTCAGCGTTATGGAGGTGGCTGCTACCATTCCCCATTTCACGATACGAAGATGCATTTTCGTTTTCCCTCGCTTTTCGGTGAATACTCCCACGCGATACCGCTCCTTCGTCACCCTCGGACAGGCGGCGCCACTTTCCGGTCTAGCCAATTCCGCACCACCTCGAACACCTCGTGATTGTTTTTCTCCAGCAGCATCAGGTTCCCATTACCGACGATGCCGTAGTCGCGCAGCCGCACCATCTCCGCCGAGCATCCCACCTGTTTTAAGAACTCCACGTTGGAAATCGGGGATCCGCCTCCGCCGAATTCGGTAGTGAGCCAGCCAATCGGAATGCCGCGCAGGTTTTTCCACTTGTGCGCCGGCTCCGCTTGCAGCTTATAAGACGCGATCAACGGACGCGGCGAGTCGGGCGGCAGCTTGTGATCCACTAAGTGAAACTGCGACGGATCGGTCACCGGCGGGTCGTAAGTCATCGGGCTGGCCGTCAATCCCCAGCGCAGTTGCGCGGCGAATGGATTGCCATTGATCTCCATGCAGAAAATTCCCTTCACCAGGTTCGGACGCCGGTCCGCTACGCCCCATCCGAAAAATCCTCCGAACGCGTGCGTCAGCAAAATACAGGGACCGATCCGATCCACCAGCTCCACGCCCCCGCGCCACACCAGGTCGCTATGGAACGCTTCATCCATCACGTTGCCGGATTCGCACGCCATGAACTGATCGATGATTGGGTCGTTCATCCCGCCCGGTCCCGGCCACTGCGCCGTGTTGAACACCACCGGCGTCTGCACCAGCGGCTCGTAAGGCGGGACATTTGGCAGATGGCTGGGACCGAGCGCATCAGGATGATAAGGCGAACGGCCATAGCTCGGCCGATCCAACCAATACACGCTGTAGCCGGCCTGCACGAAGTAGTGCACCCAACCGGGGCGGCCGCCGATGCCCATCATATGAGTTCCTTGGCCGCCGCCTCCATGCACCATGATCACGGGATATTCATAACGCTTCTCGGCCGGGATCATGTACTGCACATACATCTGTCCCATCGCGATGGCGCCGTACGTCATCTGCTTGCGCTGGATTCCCACCCAAAAGCTGCCTTGATCGGCGAGCTTCAATGCCGTGTTGTCGCGATTGCGATTGGGGTCTATACCGCTCGAAGCATCGCCTGGCGCATTCTTGGCGACTGACGCATCCATCCAGCGCAAGACCGGTTCCAGCGCCTCGCGATTGTTCTTCTCCATCATCACCATCGGGCCGTTGCCGTGCACGTTCTGTTCGGCCAATCGAATATGCTCCACTGTGCACCCGGCATCGCGCAGCGATGTGGCGATTGCAGCATCGGCCGCCTTCGCGTCCGATGCCTCGGCGGTAACAATCGCGATTGGGATTTGCGCCAGCTTCGCGAGTTCCGTCTGCCCTCGCAGCGATGTGGCCGGCTGCTCGATGGCCACGATGCCTTTCACCAGATTTGGGCGCTCCTCGGCCGTCACCCACGCGAATACTGCGCCATCGCCGTGCGCTACGAGAATCGCCGGGCCAATTTCGTCCAGAAGCTTCGCCCCGCGCGTTCGCCACACGTCTTGCGTGAGCGGATTGTTGCTCATCGGCTGGCCCATTGCAGCCACCACCTGCGCGATCGCCGGATCGTTGGCATCAGCGCTGCCGGGCCATTGCGTGTGGACGCTCGCATCTCCCCGAATGCTTCGCGCGACGCCTTCAAACGTGGGCGCTTCTTTGTCGAAGTACCCATGCACCCACGGATGATAGGGACCGCGGCCTTGTCCCGGCCGGTCGAGCACGTACACCTTGTAACCTTGCTCCAGCAGCAGCGTCGCCCAGCCGCGTCGCCCATCGGGCGTACTGATCCAATCCGAACCCTGCCCGTAGCCGCCATGGATTAAGACCAACGAATAAGGATGGCGGACTTCCCGCGGAATCCAATGCTCTACATACGTCTGCATCCCGTTGCACATCGTGCCGCGAGCCAGCAGCGCGTGTTCCACTCCGATCCAGTGGTAACTCCAGTCCGCGACGTCGAGCACTGGCCCAGCACTTTTCGCCGGCGCCGTTTGCCCGGTCGCGATCTGGGGAGCGATTGCCAGCGCCGCGGCTGCCAGCGTTCCCAGGTCGCGCCTGGTAATTCCGTTTGAATTATCGTCGTGCATAGCTTTGCGCGCCTTTTAGCATACTCTTGCCAGCGCGCTAACGCGTCTTCAGATCTTCCCGGAAAAAACCGTTCAGCTCGGCGTGCGGAGGCAAGCTGTCGAATCCGGCGAAGCTTCCCGCGCTGGCGATCTCTTGGGCCGCCCGGATGAACCCGCCCCATGCCGCGCGCGCCAGCGAACTCCCCACGCTGATCCTTCGTACGCCCAGCTCCGCGAGATCGGCGACTTTCAGCCCGGTGTTCGCGCTCATCAGCACATTCACGGGCTTCGGACTCACCGCCGAGACGATGGCCCGAATATCCGCGCGCTCTCGCACTCCCGGCGCGTACAACACATCGGCGCCCGCTTCCGCATAGGCCTGCAGACGTCGGATGGCTTCTTTGAGCGGCTCCGTGTGCCCCGTCAGGAAGCACTCCGATCGTCCGATGAGCAGAACGCCGGATGAGCCGATCGCGTCGCGCGCGGCCTGCATCCGCTCCACCGCTATCGGCAGATCGTACAGCGGCTTTGATCGATAGCCGGTGGAGTCTTCAATCGAAAGCCCCGCCACACCTGTTGCAACGCACAGACGTACACTCTCGGCAATGCCCTCCGGCTCCTGCGCATAGCCCGATTCAAAATCGGCATTCACCGGCAAATCAACGGAAGAAACAATCTCGGCAATGTGGCTGAGCACCAGGTCGCGCGGCACACCCGCGTCCGGCAATCCGTGTGAGAATGCGAAACCCGCGCTGGTGGTGGCCAGCGCCTGAAATCCGAGATGCCGCAGATACCGCGCGGTCCCGACATCCCAAGGATTCGGAATCACAAAACACCCGCTCTCGTGCAGCTTGCGGAACGCGGCGCGGCGCTCCGTGAAATCGGTGGTGGCCATAAGGATCTTGAGGTTAGCATAATGGATATGGCCTAAAAGGAGAATCCCGTGCCCATATACGACTTCAAATGCCTGGACTGCGGGGAGCAGTTCGAAGCGCTCGTTTTGAAATCCGAACCCGCCTGCCCGGCTTGCCAAGGGCACAAGCTGAAGCAGCTCATCTCGATGTTTAGCGTCGATTCGGCCAGCATCCGGCAGAACAACATCAATTCCGCTCGCAAAGCGAACTCCAAAATGGCGCGCGACAAAGCCATTGCCGATCAGGAAGCGATTATGCATCACGACGACTGAAAACACGCCGCAACGGAATCCTTATGACCTGCCATAGCTGTGCGAAAGACGTACCGGAATCCAGCCGGTTCTGCCTTTCGTGTGGCGCGGCGATCAATGGGAACGTGCCCCTGCCGACGCAAACCGTAAACGCACCCTCCAGCACTCCTGCGCCGGCGCGCACGCCCTCTCACAGTCACCTTTCTTCTTCGTCCGGTTCGCTGAACGAAGGACGCTTCCTGCCCGGTGCGTTGCTCGAGAATCGCTATCGCATCGTCGCGCTGCTCGGCCGCGGCGGGATGGGCGAAGTGTATCGCGCGCACGACCTGACGCTGGGCCAGGAGGTGGCGCTCAAGTTTCTGCCTGAAGTGGCGGCGCGCAATCCCGCCGCGCTGGCTCGCTTCTACAATGAGGTTCGTATCGCGCGGCAGGTCTCGCATCCCAACGTCTGCCGGGTTTACGACCTGGGCGAAGTGGACGGGCAGCCGTACTTGTCCATGGAGTACGTGGATGGCGAAGACTTGGGCTCGCTGCTGCGCCGCATCGGCCGCCTGCCTTCGGACAAGGCAGTGGAAATCGCACGGCAGTTGTGCGCCGGTCTGGCCGCCGCGCATGCCAAGGGCGTTCTGCATCGCGATCTGAAGCCCGCCAATGTAATGCTGAACGGGCGAGGCACCGCGGTTATCACCGATTTCGGCCTGGCTGCGCTCGCCGACGAAATTCCCGGCGAGGAAATTCGCAACGGCACTCCCGCGTACATGGCGCCCGAGCAGCTGGCCGGAAAAGAAGTCACCGTGCAAAGCGACATCTATTCGTTAGGCTTGGTGCTGTACGAGATCTTCACCGGTAAGCGCGCGTTTGAAGCGTCCACGCTGGCGGAGCTGGTACGCCTGCACAGCGAGACTACACCCCTCAGCCCGTCCTCCCTGGTGAAGGAACTGGATCCAGCGGTGGAAAGCACGATTCTCCGCTGTCTGGATCCGGAGCCTCGCAATCGTCCGCCGTCCGCTCTGGCGGTTGCAGCGCGGCTCCCTGGCGGCGATCCGTTAGCCGCCGCCCTCGCCGCCGGTGAGACTCCTTCGCCTCAAATGGTCGCCGCGGCGGGCAGCACCGAGGCACTCCCTTGGAAGATCGCGGTGCCGACTCTTGCTGCTGTGGCGGCTGGCCTGGTGGCTTTTGTGATCCTGATCGCGACGTTTAGCATGATCGAAAAGGCGCAACTGACCAAGCCTCCCGAAGTTCTGGTCGATAAGGCACGAGACTTGATTCAGCGCCTGGGATACACGGCGCCGCCCGCTGATTCCGCTTATGCCTTCGACGACAATTCCGAGTTTCTGAACGCTGCAGCGAAGTCCGACGGGCCTTTCCCGCGCTGGGACGAGATTGCCCGCAGCCGTCCCTCGCCGCTGAAGTTCTGGTATCGGCAGAGTCCGGAACCGATGTTCGCCATGGGCTTGCACAATGAAGAGCTCATTCCGGGTGAGATCCAGGAGACCGATCCCCAGCCCACCACATCCGGCATGATCAATGTCCGGCTGGATCCCGAGGGCCGCCTCACTTATTTTCAAGGGATCCCGCCGGAGAAAGAAGATCCGCCCAAGCAGACGCCCGCGCCGGATTGGAACGCTCTGTTCACCGCCGCCGGCCTCGACATTTCCAAATTCAAACCAACAACTCCAGTTTGGGCATCGTTAGCCGCTTCCGATGCGCGGCAGGCTTGGTCCGGCCAATGGCCTGGCTATAAGAATCGTCCGCTGCACGTCGAAGCCGCGGCCTGGCACGGCCGCCCCGTCTTCTTCTCTTTAACCGGACCATGGAGCCAGCCGGAGCGCATGCCGTCGAGCACCCCCAGCGGGACCGGCGATCTGATCGCACGAATATTATTGGATGGCATCCTTTTCTTGCCGGTCCCGGCAGCGGCTTTCCTGGCACGTCGGAACGTCATTCGCGGCAAAGGCGATCGACGGAGCGCCCTGCGTCTGGCCGTACTCATCTTTGTTCTTCATCTGGCTCTGTGGGCATTCCGGGCCCATTTCGGTTCCATCGGAAATTTCGTCTTTCTACTGATCCTGGCCGTCGGTACCTCGCTCCTTTGGGCTGGTGCCGTGTGGGTGCTCTATCTGGCGCTCGAACCCTATGTTCGCCGCTACTGGCCGCAAGCCATCATTTCATGGACACGCGTGCTGAGCGGCCGCTGGCGGGACCCTTTGGTCGGCCGCGACGTGCTCTACGGCGTCGCGCTGGGCGTGTTGATTTGCGAACTGTATGCCCTGCGGTTTCATCTGGGAGCCCTGTTTGGCGCGCCTCCCCCTAGTGCCGATGAGGACTTCCTGGGTGGCGCCCGCAGCGCCATCGCGGTTTGGCTGCTCAATACCCCCGCCTCCATTATCAACACGCTGATCTCGTTCCTCATCCTTTTTCTCTTCCGCGCGCTGCTGCGAAAATCGTGGCTGGGCGCCATCGCTTTCGTGTCTGCTGTTCACGGCCCTGAGGTCCGTGTCGTCGCCGTATCCGGCCTTGGATTGGCCCATACAAGCCATCCTGTACGCGGCGCTCGCCGCCGGAGCCCTGCGCTTCGGCTTGGTCACGTTCGCCACCGCGCTTTACACCGCCGGCTTGGCGCTGAACATTCCGCTTACGCTGAACCCCTCGGCCTGGTATTTCACGCCTGCCACGCTGGCGCTCACAACCATCGCCGCGCTCGCCATCTGGGGCTTCTACACCGCGCTGGCCGGCCAGACGCCCTGGAAGGCCGAATCATAATCGATCGAAATTGTTAGCCCGGGATTCCAACTTTCGTCTCGACAAATTGCTGAAACAAAGATTGCTCCGCGGAGTCCTGTTATGGATACGTAATCCAACTGATGAACTGCGCCCAGGGTCCTGAAAGTACTGGTACGCCCCGAGGTGGCCGGTGACCCGACGAGAGGAAAGACTAGAATTCGCATGCAGCGAAACCTTCGGATCGTTCTATGGCTGGTGCTTGCCGCGTTCGCCCACACCGCCCGAGGCGATGACCCGCAGTCCGGGCCGCCCAGCGCGAACGGTCCGTCGGCACTCAAGAACCTGACTCTCGAACAGCTCTCTCAAATCGAAGTCACCACGCCCTCCAAGGAACCAACCAAGGTTTCGCAAACGTCGGCGGCGGTCTATGTCATTACTGGCGAGGATATCCGGCGTTCCGGCGCAACCTGCATTCCGGAGGCGCTGCGCCTGGCGCCGGGCGTGGAAGTGGCGCGTATCGACAGCAATAAATGGTCCATCGGAATTCGAGGATTTGGCAGCCGCCTCACGCGCTCGGTACTGGTCCTGATCGATGGCCGGACCGTTTACACCCCGTTGTTCGACGGCACCTATTGGGAAGTCCAGGACACCATGATGGAAGATATCGACCGGATCGAGGTGATCCGCGGCCCGGGCGGCACCATCTGGGGGCCAAACGCGGTGAATGGCGTCATCAACGTCATCACCAAATCGGCGCAGGATACGCGTGGAATGCTGGCTACCGTGGGCGGCGGCGATTTCGAGCAGGGCTTCGCCGATTTCCGCTACGGCGGCGGCAACGCAAATGGCTTCAACTATCGCATCTACGGCAAGGGTTTTACGCGCGGCCCGGAGGACCACTCCGATGGCCGGAACTTCGACGATTGGCGAGCCACCCAAACCGGATTTCGCATGGATTGGACGGCGGGCAACCGCGATGCCTTCACCGTGCAAGGCGACGCGTACGACGAGATTGCCGGCGAGAGCGTGCAGGCCACCAGCTATACGCAGCCGTACTCGCAAATCGTGGATGGTAACGCTTATCTCTCCGGCTGGAACATTCTGGGGCACTGGAAACGCACGCTGAGCGAAGGCAACGACATCCAGGTGCAGGCCTACTATGACCGAACCAATCGCCACGAGCCGAATTTTGGCGAGAATCGGGACACACTTGGATATCGATTTTCAGCAGCGCCTTCGGCTGCCGGCGCGCAATGAGATTACCTGGGGCCTGGGCGCGCGCGGCGGCCCGGTCCACGATATCGAGGTTGTTTCCGGCCTGACGTTTATTCCCTTTAACCGCACCGACGATCTTTTTACCGGGTTCTTTCAGGATGAGATCGGGCTGGTGAACAACCGCCTGTCGCTGACTCTGGGGACCAAGCTGTTGCGCACCAATTTCACCAATTTTGGCGCCGAGCCGAGTGCCAGGCTCTTATGGACGCCTACCAAGAACCAGTCAGTTTGGGCAGCCTATACGCATGCCTTGCGAACGCCCTCTGATTCCGAAGAGAATTTCTTCCTTTTGGGGTACGTCGGCACAACCCCCAACGGGACGCCCTATTTCGCCCGATTCAACGCGAATTACAACTTCGCGCCGGAGCAGCTCAACGGATACGAACTCGGGTATCGCGACCTTCTGGGCCCGAATCTCTATCGTCGATATCGCGGCCTTTTACAACCATTACCACGACCTGTTTAGCGAAGACATCACGGGAGCGACGTACCTGGAAACCAGCCCGGAGCCCGCGCATTTCCTGCTGCCCGCCCAATTCGGCAACGGACTGCTCGGCTACACCAAGGGAGTGGAAATTGCTCCCGAATGGAGGCCGAAGGATTTTCTGCGGCTGCGGGGTTCCTATTCGTTTCTGCACATGAATCTTGGGAGAGCGCCGAATTCCGAAGACGTTGGCACCGCGCCTGGGATCGTGGGCTCCAGCCCTCAGCACCAGGTGTCGGTTCAATTGGCGGTCGATTTCTCCAAGCGCTTTCAAGCGGACGTCGACTACCGGTATGTTAGCGCCCTGCCCGGCGAGCTGGTCCCCGCGTATTCCACCGCCGACGCGCGGTTCGGCTGGCGCATCAGCCGGCAATTCGATTTGTCTATCGTCGGACAGAATCTTCTGCAACCGTCTCATCCGGAAGATGGGGGCGATCCGGGACCGCTGGTGCTGATCAGCCGCAGCGCCTACGCGCGGCTGACGTGGAGCAAATAGCGCTGGATCCGGCAGCACCAATATGGCGTTGTATCAAGCGCATACTCGCTAGTCCATGCCGTCCGCGCCCTGCCGGGACGCTGCCGCGGCGGAATGGCGCTGGCCACGGCGGTGGTGTTGCTGGCATGCGTATCCGTGACCAGCCATTCGGCCCGCGCCGCCGAAGCGGAACCGCTGGAATACCAGGTGAAAGCGGCATTCCTGCTCAACTTCACGAAATTCGTGCAATGGCCGGCGTCGGCCTTTGCGGATGAGAATTCTCCGGTCGCCATCTGCATCCTGGGAGAAGATCCGTTCGGAAATACGCTCGACGAAATGGTGAAAGGAGAAGCGTTGAGCGGACGCCAACTGGTTGTTCAGAGGATACGGCGCGCGCCGGAACCGAAATCGTGCCAGGTTCTGTTTGTGGCGAAGATCGGAAAAAGACGCCGCCCGGACTTTGGCGGACTTGGGCACTGGAGTTTTGACCGTCGGCGAGGGTGAGAAGTTCCTGCGGGACGGCGGCATCATCGCATTCGTTATCCAGGATCGCCGGGTGCGGTTCGACATCGATCAGGCGGCTGCGGCGAAAGCCAGGCTCACCCTGAGTTCCAGACTGATGAACGTAGCCCGGTCCGTGGAGAAATAGCGGAGCCACGATCACCTGCTTATGCATCCATTCCGCGACATGCCGATCAAGCAAAAACTGATGGTGATCATCATGTCCGTTACTGCTGCCGCGCTCCTTCTGGCCGGGGTGGGCATCGTGATCGCGGATTCGCTTCTGTTCCGCGCCACCACCCAACGGGATATTTCGGCGTTAGCTGCGATTGTCGCCGACAACAGCACCGCCGCGCTCGCTTTTGACGATCCCCAAACGGCGACGCAAACCTTGGCGTCGTTGAAAGCGCGGCCCCACCTGCTGGCGGCGTGCATTTACCGGCCGGATGGCGCCCTTTTTGCCGAATACATACGCGCCGGCTCAACCGCGCAATGCCCGCCGGGGCAAACGGGAGGTGAAGCACCAGACGAACTGCGATTCACCGCCGCCGGACTCATCGTGCGGCGCCCCATTGCGCTAAACGAACGGCGCATCGGAACGCTGCTGCTGCTGAACGATCTCGGCGCAATCTCGGAACGGATCCGACTTTACGGTCTCACGGTACTGCTGATCCTCCTGGTCTCGAGCTTCGTCGCTTTCCTGCTTTCATCGAAACTGCGGTCTATCATCGCAGAACCGATCTCGCAGCTCGCCAGCGCAACACGCCGGGTATCGGAGACCAGGGACTATGGCATCCGCGCACGGAAGTTCTCCGAGGACGAACTGGGCGCGCTCGCCGAGGGCTTCAACGAGATGCTCAGCCGAATTCAAGTCCAGGACGGCAACCTCAGAAATGCGCTCCTGGCGCAAGAGGCGGCCTTGAAGGAAAGTCAGGAGGTGCGGGACTCTCTTCGTACCACGCTCGCCAGTATCGGCGACGCGGTCATATCCACGGATGCACAGGGCCGTGTGGTCTTTGTCAACCCCGTCGCCCAATCGATGCTGCGGACTGGAGGAAGCCGAGACCATCGGCCGGCAACTGGATGAGGTCTTCCAAATCGTGAATGAGTTCAGCCATGAGAAAGTGGAGAGCCCGGTGGCGCGGGTATTGCGGGAAGGCGGGATCGTCGGCATGGCGAACCACACCATCCTCGTCGCACACAACGGCACCGAGATTCCCATCGACGATAGTGGTGCTCCCATACGAGACGAAAGCGGCGTTATTCAAGGAACGGTGCTGGTTTTCCGGGACGTCACGGCACGGCGGCGGGCCGACGAAACCAGCCGTCTTCTGGTTTCCATCGTCCAATCCGCGGACGACGCGATCTTCAGCAAGGATCTCAACGGCATTGTGACCAGCTGGAATAGAGGAGCGGAGCGCATCTTCGGATACCAGGCACAGGAGATGATCGGCCGGTCGATCTCCACCATTTTTCCACCCGACCGGCGGGATGAGTTGTCCGGCATCATGGCCCGCATCGGACAAGGGGAACGGATCGATCACTACCAGACGATCCGTCAGACCAAAACCGGCGAGCTGCTGAACGTATCGCTCACTATTTCGCCCATGCAGGACCCCTCGGGGCGAATTACCGGCGCCTCGGTAATTTCCCGCGACATCACCGAGCAGGTTCGCGCAGCCGACCGTCTGGCCCAGCTCAACGCGGATCTGCAACGTTCGAACCAGGTTTTGGCGCTCACCAATCAGGACCTGGAGCGCTTCGCTTTTATTGCGAGTCACGACCTGCAGGAGCCCCTGCGAATGATCACCGCCTACTCGCAACTGCTGATCAAGTCCTATCCCGGCCAGTTTGACAGCCAGGCCAGCACATTTGTCGAAAACATCGTCGACGGCACTACGCGCATGCGCGAATTGTTGTCGGATCTGCTGGCTTACACGGAAATCCGCGGCCGCGATGAGGAATCTCCCGAAGTGGTTGATCTCAACGCCGTCATCGACAACGTGCGGCAGAATCTGAAGGCGTCCATCGATGAGAGCGGAGCCGAAGTAACCAGCGACCATTTGCCGCTTTTGCGGGTCCATCGGGCGCATTTTCAGTCGTTATTTCAAAACCTGATCGGGAACGCTATAAAATATCGCAGCGCTCAGCCGCCGCGTATTCACGTGTCCGTGCAGGAGGTGGAGGGCGAACTGCGGTTCACAGTTTCCGACAACGGCATAGGCATTGATCCCGAATATCACCAGCAGATCTTTGAGGTGTTCCGCCGCCTGCACAGCAGGAAGATTCCCGGCACTGGGGTGGGTTTGGCGATTTGCCAGCGCGTAGTGGAACGCTATGGTGGCCGCATCTGGGTTGAGTCGCAGGCCGGCCAAGGCTCGGCTTTTATTTTCACAGTGCCCAATGTCGCGGTCCATTCCGCGCAGGAGAATTAATGGATATCGCGCCCAAGGGAAGACAACACCATCTGCTCGTCATTGAGGACAATCCAGCGGATGTCGTTCTGTTGCGGCGCGCCCTGGCCGGTGCCGGGCTTGATTATCAATTGACGGTCATCAACGATGGCGCCGAAGCTCTGGCGCTTTTTCGTCCGGGCCGCGCCTTGCTGGCGGCGGATCTGGCGATCGTCGATTTGAACTTGCCCAAACACAGCGGCCTGGAGGTTATCGAACAGATGCGGGCCAATCCGGCTTTCGCCGAAATGCCCGGTGGTGATTCTCAGCTCCGCATCGGCTCCGCGCGACCGCTCCATGATGGACCGGTTCCAGGTAAAACGATACATTGTGAAACCGGCCGATTTGGACGAGTTTATGAGAATCGGCTGGCAAATTAAGGAACTGCTGCCGGAAGGCCAGCCCTTCTGACTCACTTGTTCGACACCGCCATCCGGAGCACTTTTTCTGAACCGGGGTGTTAACATCAGAAAGTTGCTGGAAACTGCCGCCGCAACGTTATGCGAGAATCCCCGCTGGTTAGCGTAATCACTCCCAGCTTGAACTCCGCCCAATTCCTGGAAGCGACCATTCAAAGCGTTCTCGCGCAGGATTATCCCCGCATTGAATACCTTGTTATGGACGGAGGGTCCACGGACGGAACGCTGGACATATTGCGCTCCCACGGCGATCGTTTGACTTACGTCTCAGGCAGCGATGATGGAGCCGCGGATGCGATCAACCAGGGTTTCACCAAGGCGCAAGGCGAGATTCTGGCCTGGCTGGGAGCGGACGATACCTATTTCCCCGGCGCGGTAAGCAAAGCCGTGCAGGGCTTCGGCGTTCATCCGGATGCTGCGGTAGTTTACGGCGAGGGCAATTGGACCGGCCCGAGCGGGGAGGTGCTGGGCCGCTATCCGACCGCGCCCTACGATCCCAAAATGTTCACCCGCGAATGTTCCATCTGCCAGCCGGCATGTTTCATCCGGCGGGATGCCCTCGAAGCCGTGGGGATGCTCAATCCGCGGCTCCGCGCCTCTTTTGATTACGACCTGTGGATCCGGCTGGCTAAGCAATACCGGTTTGTGCATCTTCCTGAGTATCTCGCCAACTCCCGCATGCACCCCGGAAACAAGACCCTCGGACAGCGGCGCACCGTCTTTCGGGAGTCCATCGCCCTGCTGTCGCAACACTACGGCTATGTGCCGGTGGAATGGATTTACGGGTACCTTTCATTCCTGCGCGATCATCGCGATCAGTTCTTCGAGCCTCTGCGCCAATCGATTTTCACCTATCTTCTGGCGTTGCCGGTTGGAATGTGGTACAACTATGCGAAACCTCTCCGATATGGAGCAGAGTGGCTCTCTCCCATCAAGTGGTCTAACCTCGCGCGGCTTTGGCGGCAGGCGCGCACTGGGTCGTAACCGCTGGGCTGAGAGCCCGCGGGCGGAGGCCGGCGGGGGTAGCGTCGAAGCCTACTATAGATAAGCGCCTGCCAGTTTCTTGGGCCCAATACGGATCAACAGTCCCGGCGTGCCGGGTGTGAACGGATTATCGGTGCAAATCAAGAGAATTGCCTGCGGCTTTTCTAACGAACATGGGCATTCATCGGATGAAGGCCTGCCGCCAGTTCGGCGTGGAGAAAACCGGCTCACTTGCTTCCGTTTCCGCGAACCCGCCATTCGCCACCAAAGCCGATAAGTACCGAAGGCGAGTTTCTTGATGACGGCCGGAAGCGGAACGCTGTGCGCCAGGTCCACCACCAGTTGAACGCGTTCCTGCTGCGTCATCCGGGACAAAGATAGAGACGACGATGCGGGAGCGGACGCCGAAGCAGCCTTTGCCCCGAAGATCTCGGGCGAGACGTCAATCAGTATCTCGCGTTCCAAGTTGGCCGGCACGGCTGGCTGATCCGTCCGGTCTGCCCCGCCGGCTACCAATGTGCATCGTCGAGTGGGGGCGTTCTGGCTCGTTCCGAAAAGAAGGTGCATCGCTAACGCGTCCAGGTAAGGGAGCGCGGTGAAGAGACGCTCCTGGAGGGCGGACATTCGCCAGAGAAACCGTCCGGATCCTATCGGCCCGTCGTCCGCCAAAGTTGCTGCATCGGGATCGTCGCAAAGATGGGTCCGTTCCTCCTCGTTGACGCGCTGCGCCTGTACCATATCGGACCAAGCGCAGCCTGCGTCCGGAGAGTCCTGAAGCACCCGGAGCAGCGAACCGAGATGATCGGAGAAAAGGCGCTCGTTCGGAGCGACAATACAAACGTATTCTTCGTCTTCCTCCACCAGGCTGCGAAGCACTTCGCTGATCACTTCTCCGGCCCGCTTGCGGCCCTTCGCCGACCCGTCCGGGCGCCGTTCCATAAAGTGAATCGGAGCCATTTCCAGAGGCGCCTGGCGACTCGTTGATGCGGGATCGGATACCGCGCGGTCCGAAGAGTTCCGCATCCCTTGCATCGATAGCCAAGATGCCGCGAATTGCAACATTCTTTTGTGCCTGGCAACTGGCGATGTGCCGCTCCAGAATCTCGGCGTGAAACTCCGGCATCAGAAAAACTACGCAGATACTCTCCTCACGCCGCTTGGGCGCATACGCGCACTCCAGCTTCGCTTTTCTCTCCGGCAGCCCTGCATAGATCCGTTCCAGGCAGGTATCCAGCCGGAAGTTCTCGCGGAAAATACTTTGAGCCCGTCTCGCCAGTTCCAGCGCTTTGGTGGGTTCGGACTTGATCCAGTCCAGATGCGACTCCACCTGGCGATACGTTTCTTTCACCGGAAGAGTGGTATCGATGTAGAGCAAAGAATCGCCGAAGTGGCGCCGCGCAAACGGATTCTCGTTACAAATGATCACCGCTCCAGCCGCCGAGCTCTCAAAAATTCTGCTCGACATCATTTCAGACTGAGCGTGGGCCTGCGAGGACAGCACCAACGAGATGCCGGCCTGGTTGATCAGGCGCACTACCGACACACCATCGAAGGGAATGGAGCCAACGTAGCTCTTGTACCCTTTCCAAACCTCTACTCCGTTATAAATCCTTGGACCGTAAATCCGTAAGTCGCCGCCATCATCGAGCAAGCCCAAAAGCCCGTCGTGACGTCCCGGCTTTTTGGCCGTCTTCTCCCAATTCATGCCGGCATAGAAGAGGTGCTGGTCACCGAGCGTCGGCTCTAGTATGGGCCCGGACAGCGTCGGATAGAAGCGGAAGAGCGGGCCTTCCCGCGCGGGATGGCCGGAAATCAAGCGCATCACATGATCGTCGCCGGAGACGGAGTCGCAGCTGAGAAAATCGTCGTGGGTCAGCAGGTGCCGCGTGAACTTCCGGTAGCCCCACTCGTAATAGAACTGCAAAGGATTCCACAGCGTAACAAAGGAAAAGATGTCGAATTGCTTGGGCGCTTCAAAATGGAGGCTGAGAACGAAATCGACGTCCTGCTGGGTCAGTCGGGTGTGGGGCGGCTGAATCAGGCGGGCGGAAGGATCCACTACTAAACATTCCAGGCCGAGACTCTTAGCAGCGATTTTCAGGCGCTCGATGACTTCGTCTTCTGCCGCTTTCACGCCAGGCCATAGTTTGATTACGGCAAACCTGCGACGTAACATCGGAGCCTCCAGAGCACCACGCTATTTTCCGCCGAGCATTCGCCGGCGCCGGCCGATAGATCCACAACTCGACGGCTCACCTCTGGAACCGCGAGCAATTTCTAAGTATACCGAGAGATCCCGCAAATTATCCGCGAAATGCTCCTGGCCGCTTGGAAGCGCAGTGCGCGCCGGGACGGGAAGGTTCTTGCCCGGGCAAACGACAGCACTCCTGGGTTGGGCAGCTGGTTTGCGCAACTGAAAATCGAGACGCCGGGAGCTTCGTCCAGTACCAGTCTTGGCCATTCGCTATGAGATTTCAACCTTTCAAGCGCCACTTCCTGGTCAATGATTTGGCGCGGATGGAGGTCTCTGGGTCGAACAAGGTATGGCCCCATCCTCTTGTGTGGCGCGTATTCCATGGTGGCCGGTGTCCTGTGGGGTTACCCGTCTCCAGCCAACAGCGCGCAGCTGAGGCGTCTTTCTTTGGCGCCGACCTTTGAAAAGGATGACAGCACCAACGCTGGGAGCCGGTACGTTTGGAAAAACTCCCAGATCCTGGCGAGTTTCGTAGCAGGGGGAGCGGTATCGATCCGATCGAAGGACGGAACGAACCTGCAGATTTCCTTTGTGGACGCCAATGCCGGGTCCCAGCCCCAAGGCGAAAGCGAATCCCCGCGGAAAACGTGGTATTACCTCGGGAATTCTCATTGGCATGTCGATGAGCATTTCGATCGCGTGCGCTTCCGGGAGATCTATCCGGGAATTGACCTGGTATTTCTAACCAGCCGCGGCCAACTGGAATACAGCTTCGAGATTGCTCCAGGTGCGGATCCGAGCGCCATTCGAATCCGATATGGCGGCTTGAGGCCCAACTTAGCGCCGGGAGGAAATCTGGAAGTGAACGAAGGCGGTCTCCAGATGATCCAACGGCGTCCAAAGGCCTTCGAACGTCGGGGGAATGACGCGGTGGCGATTTCTTCCGAGTACCGCATCACCGGCCAAGACGTATCGATCGAGTTAAGCGCTTATGATCGCACGGCTGCGATCATCATCGATCCCGTGCTGGTCTTTAGCACCTATCTGGGAGGATCCGGTTTCGATGCGATTTACGCCGCCACCGCCGATAGCTCTGGGAATCTGTACGTTAGCGGCAAGACGTCGTCGGGAAGCCTGAGCAGCTCGTCGATTCCGCTGCGGTCGAGCAGCGACGCGTTTGTCGCCAAATTGAACAGCACCGGAACCCAGGTGCTGTACCTGGTGTATCTGGGGGGCGGCGGCAACGATTGGGCAAACAGCGTCGCTATCGATGCATCCGGCAATGCCTACCTTACCGGTGTTACCGAGTCCTCTGACTTTCCTGTCACCAGGGGCGCTCTGTCGACCACTGCGCCGGGTGCGGAGAATGCGTTTATCGCAAAGTTCAATTCCATCGGCCAGTTGCAGTATTCGACATACCTGGGGGGCGCGAGCCCGAGTATCGGATCTTCGATCGCAGTTGATGCGACAGGCGCCGCCTACGTTGCCGGGCAGACGCAGTCGACCTCTTTTCCGGTTACAACCGGTGCTTTCCAGATTAGTTACCAGGGTGGCACATCGGACTGCTTTGTATCCAAATTGAACGCCACCGGTAGCGCGCTGGTTTACTCCACTCTGCTGGGAGGGGCCGGAATGGACCTGTGCAGCGGTATCGCGGTCGATACCTCAGGTGACGCTTATGTTACAGGCACTACGTACTCGTCCAACTTTCCCACTCAGTCCGCCGTGCAAGGCAGTTTGCTCGGAACCGCCAGCGCTTTTGTGGCCAAGATCAATCCGGGCGGCACGGGACTGGTATTTTCCACTTATGTCGGTGGCAGCGCCATAGACAATGGCAATGCGGTTGCCATTGATTCGTCCGGCAGCACGTATGTCGCGGGGGCGACCTCATCGAGCGACTTTCCGCTTACGTCCGGTGTCTTTCAGACCGCATTGAACGGTGTTTACAACGCCTTTGTATTCAAATTGTCGGCTAGCGGGACCAGCTTCGTCTATTCAACTCTTTTGGGAGGGTCCAGCTCAGATACCGCTACTTCGATTGCCGTGGACCAGTCCGGGAGGGCCATCCTGGGAGGGTATACGGATTCCGTCAATTTCCCCCTCGCCGGCGCAATCCAATCCTCGTTGGGTGGCACCTTCGACGCATTCGCCAGTGTGGTGGACCCAGCCGGTGCGACGCTCGTCTTTTCAAGTTATGTGGGAGGCTCCGGGGACGATCGCGCTTACGCTGTGATGGCGGCTCCCGGAAACATTCTGTATCTGGCTGGAACGACGGCGTCAAGCAATTTCCCGACTACGGCCGCTCTCCAGGCCAGCCTGAGCGCACCATACGACGCGTTTGTAGTGAAGGTGATGTACGGAAGTGCGGTATTAGCTCCGGTCTCGGTCGCGCCCAGTAGCGGAAGCGGCGCGTCGCAGACCTTTGCGTTTGTGTTTTCCGATTCGGCCGGTGCGGCCGACATCAGCGCGGCGCAGATTATTATCAACAGTTCGACGTCCGAGACGAATAGTTGCTATTTTTATCTCTATGCCAGCGGTTCTAATGTCCTTTATTTGGCGAACAATGCTGGGTCTCTTCAATCCAGCTTGCCGGTCGGCGCCACCGGTACACTGCAGAACAGCCAATGTTCAGTGAACGTGGGTGCCTCCTCGGTCACGTTATCGGGGACGACGCTCACTTTAAATTTGGCGTTGAGCTTTACTGCCGCGTTTGCAGGATCGAAGAACATCTACATGTATGTTCAGAATGCCACGGTCGCAAGCAGCCTTACCCAGGAGGGCACCTGGACGGTGCCGGGCGCGGCCGGACCGGTACCGGTTTCGGTCACGCCCAACAGCGGAAGCGGCGCCTCGCAGACCTTTGCGTTTGTGTTTTCCGACCCGGCCGGCGCGGCCGACATCAATTCGGCCCAGATTGTTATCAACAGTTCGACGGCCAAGACGAATAGTTGCTATTTTTACCTCTATGCCAGCGGTTCCAATATCCTCTATCTGGCAACCAACGCGGGTGCTCTTCAATCCAGCTTGGCGGTCGGCGCTGCGGGCACGCTCCAGAACAGCCAATGTTCAGTCAACGTGGGCGCCTCGTCGGTGAGTTCCTCGGGAACAACCTTCACTCTCAAATTGGCGTTGAGCTTTACTACGGCGTTTGCAGGATCGAAGAACATTTACATGTATGTTCAAAACGCCACCGTCGGCAGCGCCCTTACCCAAGAGGGGACCTGGACGGTGCCGGTGGCGAGCGGACCCACTCCGGTTTCGGTCACGCCCAGCAGCGGAAGCGGCGCCTCGCAGACCTTTGCCTTTATGTTTTCCGACCCGGCCGGCGCGGCCGACATCAATTCGGCCCAGATCATCATCAACAGTTCGACGGCGACAACAAATGGTTGCTTTTTCTACCTCTACGCCAGCGGTTCCAATGTCCTCTACCTGGCAAACAATGCAGGCGCTCTCCAATCCAGCTTGCCGGTCGGCGCTGCGGGCACGCTCCAGAACAGCCAATGTTCAGTCAACGTGGGCGCCTCGTCGGTGAGTTCCTCGGGAACAACGTTCACCCTCAATCTGGCGTTGAGCTTCACTATGGCGTTTGCAGGATCGAAGAACATCTACATGTATGTTCAAAACGCCACCGTCGGAAGCAGCCTTACCCAAGAGGGGACCTGGACGGTGCCGGCGGCGAGCGGACCAGTGCCGGTTTCGGTCACGCCCAACAGCGGAAGCGGCGCCTCGCAGACCTTTGCCTTTGTATTTTCCGACCCGGCCGGCGCGGCCGACATCAATTCGGCCCAGATCATCATCAACAGTTCGACGGCGACAACAAATAGTTGCTATTTTTACCTCTATGCCAGCGGTGCCAATGTCCTCTATCTGGCCAACAACGCGGGTGCTCTGCAATCCGGCTTGGCGGTTGGCGCTGCGGGCACACTTGAGAACAGCCAATGTTCTGTCAACGTGGGCGCCTCGTCGGTGACTTCGTCCGGAACAACGTTCACTCTCAATTTGGCGTTGAGCTTTACGACGGCGTTTGCCGGATCGAAGAACATCTACATGTATGTTCAAAATGCGACTGTGGGTAGTTCCTTGAGCCAGTATGGCGTCTGGACAGTACCCTAGTAGCGCCCCGATCTAACCTGGCCGAAAAACGTTTCGTCAGCTCCAACCCAGCGGTACGGTCGGAGCGAGTGATCGCGGAAAAACGCCTAACCTGAAGCGTGGAACCGCACCGGGCGCAGCAGCGGCCAGCGGAAGAATTCGGCTGCAAAATCCAGACAAATATTCTATCCACATCGGCGCGGACAGGTTCCCCATTGCTCGTGTAAAATGGGAGTTTCAATCGCGTGATCTGGAGCTTCGTTGGGCGCCGCAACGGCGCGGGGTGGTTCATTCCTTACTTATGAAACAGGTCTTGGTTACAGGAGGCGCAGGCTACAAGGGCTGCGTTCTGGTTCCGAAGTTGTTGAATGCCGGGCACCAGGTGGTGGTTTACGACCGGATGTTTTTTGGCTCTCAGGGCCTGCCCTCGCATCCCGATCTTCGCGTCGTCGACGCCGATATCCGCGACACTGATTCGTTTGCCGCGGCGGTAAAGAACTGCGACGCGGTGATCCACATGGCGTGCATTTCCAATGACCCCAGCTATGAGCTCGATCCGGCGCTCAGCAAGACCATCAACTTCGATTGTTTTGAGCCGATGGTTCTCGCCAGTAAGAATGCCGGCGTACGGCGCTTCATCAACGTCTCTTCCAGTTCCGTCTATGGAGTGAGCGATGCGCCGGAGGTCACCGAGGATCATCCCTTGCTCCCGCTGACCGACTACAGCAAGTACAAGGGGATGTGCGAGTCGATTCTGTTCGAGCACGGCTCCCGCGACTTTATTCCCATCAATCTGAGGCCGGCGACGGTGTGCGGCTATTCGCCGCGGATGCGCTTCGATTTAACTGTCAATATCCTGACCAATCTGGCGGTTAACCGGGGCACCATCACCGTTTTCGGCGGCGCCCAAAAACGGCCCAACATCCACATTGACGATGTTACGGACTTATATACCCGGATGTTGGAATACCCGGAAAACCAGATCGCGGGCAAGACCTTCAACGTGGGATATGAAAATGATACAGTGGCGCGGCTGGCCGAGATTGTTAAGAAAGTAGTGGAACTGGAATTCCCGGACAAGCCGCCCATTCGGATCGAAACGACGCCCACCAACGACAACCGGTCCTACCACGTCAGTTCCCGGAAGATCGCCGAAGAGCTGGGTTACCGTCCCCAGCGAACCATCGAAGACGCTGTTCGCGGCCTGTGCTGCGCCTTTCGGCAGGGCGAATTTAAGAATAGTCTGACAAGTGACGATTACGTGAATGTGAAGATCATGAAGAAGCTGGGATCGGCATGAGCGAAGCCAAGCCGATCGCCGTCGTTACTGGCGGTGCAGGATTCATCGGCAGCCACATGGTAGACCTTCTCGTTGGGGAAGGTTTTCGGGTTCACGTCATCGACAACCTGACGGGCGGCCGCCTCTTGAACCTGGAACATCATCAGGCAAACCGGGATGTCGTTTTCGAGAAGAAAGATATCCGCACGCTGGCCGCGGACGACGCACTCTTCCGCGGCGCACATTACGTGTTTCACTTCGCCGGGATTGGAGACATCGTCCCATCCATCGATCGGCCGGTGGATTATATGTCCAGCAACGCGCTCGGCACGGTGCACGTGCTGGAAGCAGCGCGTCACGGAGGTGTGAAAAAGCTGGTCTACGCGGCGTCCTCCACCTGCTACGGCCTGGCGGAAGAGCTTCCCACTAGCGAGGATGCTCCCATCCGGCTGGAGTATCCCTACGCACTGAGCAAGTATCAGGGCGAGGCGGCGGTCTTGCACTGGGGCCAGGTCTATGGGCTCCCTGTGAATTCCGTGAGGCTATTCAACGCGTATGGAACGCGCTCGCGCACTACCGGCGCCTATGGTGCCGTCTTTGGCGTTTTTCTCGCTCAGAAGCTGAACGGAAAGCCCCTCACGATCGTCGGGGACGGCGCCCAGAAACGGGATTTCCTGTACGTCACCGATGTGGCGCGCGCCTTCTACGCGGCGGCGCGCACCGATCGGACGCAGCGCGTTTACAACCTGGGCGCGGGCAATCCGCAATCGGTAAATTACCTGGCCGATTTGTTGGGCGGCCCCAGGCTTCATTTGCCGAAACGCCCGGGCGAACCCGATTGCACCTGGGCGAACATCACCAGAATTCGCACCGAGCTGGGATGGTCGCCCCAGGTTTCTTTCGAAGAGGGCGTCAAAACGATGCTTCAAAATATCGACTATTGGCGGGAAGCACCAGTCTGGGATGTCTCCTCCATTGAGGCCGCCACGAAAAACTGGTTTGCCTTCCTGGCCGGCAAGGGCTCCCCGGCATGACGGCCGCACCTTCCGCGACCAGCGCTAAGATTCTTCCGCTGGAAGAATTGGCGTCTGTCCTGGCAAAGCTCAAGGCGCAAGGCAAGACCGTGGTGCAATGTCACGGCGTGTTCGATCTAATGCATGTCGGGCACATACGGCATTTTGAGCAAGCCAAGAAATTGGGCGACGTTCTGGTGGTTACGGTGACACCGGACCAGTATGTGAACAAGGGCCCCAATCGCCCGGTCTTTACGGAAGCACATCGGGCTTGGGCCATTGCCGCACTGGGATGCGTCGACTATGTGGCGGTGAACCGCTGGCCTACCGCCATCGATACGATCAAGCTTTTGCGGCCCAGCATTTTCGTGAAAGGATCGGAATATCGCGACGCCTCCAAGGACCGAACCGGGAACATCTCGCTAGAGGAACAGTCGGTTCGGGACGCCGGCGGCAGAATCGAGTTTACCGACGATATCGTTTTCAGTTCGTCCAGCCTGATCAACCGGTACTTCGGAGTCTACCCCGAAAAGACCGAGCAGTTCCTCACAGCTTTCTCGGCCAAGCGCGGGGCGGATGAGATTTTGCAGTATTTGGATTCCGCGCGCAAGTTAAAGGTGCTGGTTATCGGTGAAACCATCATCGATGAATATCAATATTGCGAAACGCTCGGCAAAGCCGGCAAAGAGCCGATCCTGGTGGCCCGGCATGTCAGCAGCGAGCGGTTTCCCGGCGGGATCCTCGCAGTTGCGAATCACGTGGCCGCGATCTGCGACCAAGTGACCATGCTGAGCTGCCTGGGCGAGACGGATTCTCAGGAGGAGTTCGTCCGGGAGCACACCCGAGCGAAGATCGAAAAGATCTTGCTCACCGTTCCGGGAGTTCCTACCATGGTCAAGACCCGCTTTCTCGAGTCTTACCCGTTTCAAAAGTTGTTCGAAGTCTACACCATGGGCGATCCCGAGCAGCAGAGTGGGAGTTCCGGAGCGCTTTCCAAGAAGCTCTTGGAGACTTTGCCGGGTTACGACGCGGTGATCGTCGCCGACTATGGGCACGGCATGATCACTCCCGAGGTAGCGGATATATTGAGCCGGAACGCGAGATTTCTGGCTATCAACACTCAAATGAACGCCGGAAATCACGGCTTCAACACCGTTTCCAAATACCGCCGCGCGGATTACGTCTGTGTATCCGAACGGGAGCTCAGACTGGAAGCCCGGAGTTCACACCGGGACCTGCGAGAGATTGTCCAGGAGGTTTCCGGCCAGCTCGCCTCCGAGCGGCTCATGATCACTCGAGGCGGGCAGGGCTGTTTGTGCTACAGCCGGAGCGAGGGATTTGAAGCGGTTCCCGCGTTCACGGGCCAGGTAGTTGATCGGGTGGGCGCCGGAGATGCCGTTCTTGCCATCACGGCCCTCTGCGCGGTTCAACAGGCCCCCATCGACGTTATCGGATTCATCGGCAACTGCGTCGGTTCGCAAGCCGTCGGAGTGGTGGGCAACCGGTCTGCCATCGAAAGCGTGTCGCTCGCCAGGTACATGGAATGTCTTTTGAAATAGATTCGCAAGCCTGCGGCGTTTGCGAGGGGACGTCCCACGTCGCCGCGATTGCCGCGGGCCTTCACCTGCCCGTAAATTCCCGCTTTCTCGGCGGCCCGCAGCCCGACACTCGCGCGGCGGTCTTCCTCGACCGGGACGGCGTGATTGTCCGCGATGTTCATTTCTTGAGAACCCCAGCCCAGATCGATTTTCTCGAGCATGTCGAGACGCTCGCGCAGCTCAAGCAACGTTATTACCTGGTCGTCGCCACCAATCAGTCGGGAATCGGAAGGAAGCTTTTCACTGAGCTCGACCTGATCGCCATCCACTCCGATCTGGTTTCCAAACTCGACTCTTTAAGCGTCGTCATCGATGCCTTCTACTACTGTCCTCACCTTCCTACCGCAGAACTAGCCGCCTACCGGATGGATTGCGATTGCAGGAAGCCGAAAGCGGGCATGTTCTTGCGCGCCGCGCGGGAGTATGAGCTGGACCTGGCGCGTTCCTACATGATCGGCGATTCGCAGCGGGACATCGAAGCCGGAAAAGCCGCGGGCCTGGCTGGGAGCATCCTGATTGGGGATTCGCAAGGCGCAACCGGGTATCCGGAAGGCGCCCGAACGCTCGCCCAAGCCGTGCGCGATATTGCAGGCGGTGCGGCCTGAGGCCGGCTGAACGCATTTGTGGCGTCGACTTCGATAATACTTTGGTCAGCTATAATCAGCTCCTCGCCAGCATCGCCCGCGAACGAGGCTTGTTGGACGCCGCCTCCTCGGAAACCAAGCGCACGCTCCGCGATCGCATCCGGCAGTTGCCAGACGGCGAGACGGAGTGGCAAAAGTGTCAGGCCCTGCTGTACGGTCCAAGAATCGGGGAAGCCGTGCTGATCGAAGGAGTCGCGCGATTTATCGAACTCTGCCGCCGGCACTGCGTCAAAGTCTATATCGTCAGTCACAAAACGGAGTTTTCGCGCTACGACGGCACCGATACCAATCTGCGGACGGCGGCGCTCCAATGGATGACCGCGCACGGATTCTTCGATCCGGCGCGTCTGGGCTTGACCCAGGACGACGTTTTTTTCGCCGCTACGCGCCAGGAGAAGATTGATCGCATCGCCTCCCTGCAGTGCACCCATTTTATTGACGATCTGGAAGAGACCCTTCTCGAAGCCAGTTTCCCGGGGCAGACGGCGCGAATTCTGTATGAACCGGGGCGGGAATCGCCGGCGCCTCCCGGCATCGTTTGGATGAACAGTTGGCAGGAGGTCAGTGAGTACTTCTTTGGCACAAGTTGACGGCACCATCCTAACGCTCCAGAGTGCGGCGGCGGACTTGTTGTCGTCTCCAGTGACGGCTATGGAGGAAGTGGGAGGGGGACGGAACAGCCGCGTCTACCGTTTGAGTGTGGAACCCGCGGATTCTTATGCATTGAAGGCGTATTTCCGGCACGCCTCGGAGAACCGGGCGCGAATGGAAACCGAATTCATGAGCCTTGAGTTTCTCTGGAAACAAGGCATCCGCAACATCCCGCAGCCTGTGGTATCGAGCCCGGAACATGGGTTTGCGATCTATAGTTGGATCGAAGGCCGAAGGCTCACCGCCCCAGAGGTCACCGCCGCGTCGATTCAGGCGGCCGCGGATTTTCTCTGCCAGGTTGCGGAACTGCGTGGCCGGCCCGGCAGCGAGTCTCTTCGCCCGGCTTCAGAAGCCTGCTTCTCTGGCCGCGCGATCGTCGAGAATTTGGAGCGCCGCCTGGAGCCATTGCGAGCCCGCTCCCAGAGCGCTGAGCTGCAGTCTTTCCTTTCTGCCCTGGTGCTGCCGGCCCTGGGGCGTGTCAGCGATTGGAGCCGGCGGCGGATGGGAGAGGCGTTTGAAAGGGAGCTGGACTTGGAGAATAGAACGCTCAGCCCTTCCGACTTCGGCTTTCACAACGCTTTGGAAAACGAGTCGGGCCAGCTCTTCTTCTTGGACCTCGAATACTTTGGCTGGGACGATCCGGCCAAAACCGTTTGCGATTTTCTGCTGCATCCGGCCATGGCCATCTCACCGGCTTTCAAGCGGCAATTTGCCGCTAGTCTGCTGCGCGGATTGCCCTGGAGCAAAGGCCTGCGGGAGCGCGTTCAAGCGTACTATCCATTGTTCGGGCTAAAGTGGTGCCTGATCCTATTAAATGAGTTTCTCCCCGAGCAGCTGCTGCGGCGGAGTTTTGCGAGCGGGAATCAGCATGACGCGCCGCGGCGCCAAAGGGAGCAACTGGCTAAAGCCGAGACCATGCTCCAAACAACCCTGAGTGAATATGAGCACTTTCCCTATTTCGACTAAGACCGCGCCGGTGAACCTGACGCCTCTGGATGCCAGATCGCGCCAGTTACGCCGGACTATTGTCCGCATGATTCAGGCCGCTAACCGCGGGCATGTGGGTTCGGCGTTCTCGCTGGTTGAAATCCTGCGCGTGCTTTACGACGATATTTTGAAGTACGACGCCGCGCATCCTCGCTGGGCGGGCCGCGACCGCTGCATTCTGAGCAAAGGCCATGGCTGCCTGGCGCTCTACGCACTGCTGGCGGACCATGGCTTTTTTCCGGAGACCGAACTGTGGAGATTCTGCAAGCCGGATGGCATGCTGGGCGGCCACCCGGAATATGGAAAGATCCCCGGCGTGGAGGCTTCCACAGGAAGCCTTGGCCACGGACTTTCGATCGGGATCGGCTTGGCTCTCGCCGCGCGGGTGGAGCGAGCCGCGCATCGCGTGTTTGTGGTCATTAGCGACGGTGAATCGAACGAGGGTTCGGTCTGGGAGGCGGCGCTCTGCGCCAGCAAGCACAAACTGGACAATCTGGTGGTGCTGGTGGACTACAACAAGCAGCAGTCCTACGGGACTACCTACGAAGTGCTGGACCTGGATCCGCTCGCCGACAAATGGAGAGCCTTCGGCTTCGCCGTACAAGAAGTGGATGGCCACAGCGTCCCGGCCTTGCGGCAAGCGCTGCTCGAAACTCCTTTCGAGCCGGGAAAGCCCAGCATTATTATCTGCCACACCATCAAAGGCAAAGGGGTCAGCTTCGTGGAAAACAATTTGAATTGGCACCATAAGACGAAAATGAGCGAAGAGGAGGCTCGCTCGCTCCTGGCCGAGCTGGAGGCGTAGTCTGCTATGCGTCAAACCTGTTTGAACATGGTCTATGAGCTTGCCAAGACCGATGAGCGCATCATTTTCATTGGATCCGACCTTGGTGTCGGAACATTGAAACAGTTCAAGCAGGAGATGCCGGAGCGGTTCTTCATGGAAGGCGTCAGTGAAGCGAACATGATTGGTATGGCGGCCGGACTCGCGCTCGAAGGAAAAATCGTCTACGCCAATACCATTGCGACATT
Source organism: Bryobacterales bacterium (assembly GCA_963713415.1). Classification (GTDB taxonomy): domain Bacteria; phylum Acidobacteriota; class Terriglobia; order Bryobacterales; family Bryobacteraceae; genus Palsa-89. The sequence continues at coordinate 362,434 of CAVQLV010000010.1, forward strand.
TCTTACGCGCCGCTGCTTTGAGCAAGTGGCGCTGGACTTGTGCTTACACAACGTGCGCGTGCGATTGATCGGCAACGGCGGCGGTTTGGTGTACGCACCGTTAGGCCCCACCCATCTGGCTTTCGAAGACATCGCGATTTTCCGCGCCCTTCCTCGTATGACGATTCTCGCTCCGGCCGACGCGGGCGAGATGCGCCGCATGATGCCGCTGACCGTCGAACATCCCGGCCCCATTTATATCCGCATCGCCAAAGGCGGCGATCCGATTGTCACTGATGAAAACGTACCGTTCGAAATCGGGAAGGCATACCCGATGCGGCAGGGTGAAGATGCTTTGATCGTCAGCACCGGCGTCATGTTGAAGCGTGCTTTGGATGCCGCGGAGCTTCTCGCCGCGGAAGGCTTGCAAGCTTCCGTGCTACACGTTCCCACGATTAAGCCGCTGGACCAAGCCGCCATTTTGAATTACGCCGCACGCTTGCCCGCTATCGTGACGGTAGAAGAACACACCATCGTGGGCGGCTTGGGAAGCGCCGTCGCCGAAATTCTCGCCGAAGCCAATTTCTCTGCTTCCAAGCGGTTCAAAAGAATCGGCATTCCGGACGTCTTCCCGGATCAGTATGGTTCCCAGGACTCGCTTCTGGCCCGTTACGATATCACGGCCATGAACATTTTCGAAACCATACAGCAACTCCTCAGTACCAAGACTACAAAATCCTATCAGGAGCAATCATGGGCAGATTAATGAATATTGTGACGCCTCTTCATAAGCGGACCAAGCGAGACTATCTCGCACGCATGATCGACGACAAGGTCCATTGCATGTTGAAGGCCAAGGAATACGAGTATGACTATTGGGACGGCGACCGCCGCTATGGCTATGGCGGCTACAAATACGATGGCCGCTGGAAAACGGTGGCTCAGACGCTGATCGATACTTACAAGCTGCCGCCCAACGCCAGGATTCTCGACGTCGGCTGTGGCAAGGCGCATCTGTTGTACGAGCTCGCGCAATTGCTGCCGTCCGGAGAGATGTACGGCTTCGATGTTTCAAAACACGGCCTCGCAGACGCCCCCGAGCCGATTCGCGATCGTCTCTTCCGATACCGCGCCCAGGATAGCCTTCCCTACGGCGATGGGTATTTCGACCTCGTGCTCTCGCTCGGTTGTCTGCACAATCTCCGGGTGTTTGAATTGAAGACGGCGCTGGGAGAGATCGAGCGGGTCGGCAAGAATAAGTACGTGATGCTCGAAAGCTACCGCAGCGAACTGGAGCTGTTCAACCTGGAATGCTGGGCGCTGACGTGCGAGTCTTTCTTCGATACCGCAGAATGGATCTGGCTCTATCGGCATTTTGGATACACCGGTGACTATGAATTCATCTATTTCGAATAACCTGCTTACAGCTGCTCAACCGCTATGAAAATGAAAGCGGCAATTCTCGAAACTTTGCGCGCTCCTCTGGTGCTGGACCAGGTGGAGGTGCCGGCACTGGAGTGCGGCCAGGTTCTGGTTCAGATTCACCGCAGCGGCATTTGCGGCGCCCAGATCGGCGAAATCGATGGAAAGAAGGGGCAGGATAAATTCCTGCCTCACCTGCTGGGCCACGAGGGCGGCGGTGTCGTGCTGGACATCGGCCCAGGCGTGACACACGTCCAAAAAGGCGATCACGTTGTTCTGCACTGGCGGAAGGGCCTGGGCATTCAAGCCCGGGGAGCGAAGTACACTTGGGATGGCCGGATCGTAAACTCGGGTTGGGTTACCACCTTCAACGAGGCGGCGATTGTTTCCGAGAACCGTCTCACTCCGATTCCCAAAGATGTTCCGTTCGAAGTAGCCGCGTTGATGGGCTGCGCTGTCACTACCGCTTTGGGATTGATCAACAATCTGGCCCAGCTGAAGATCGGCCAGTCACTCGCCGTCTTCGGCTGCGGCGGCGTGGGCCTCAACGTGGTGCAGGGCGCTGCCATGGTTTCCGCTGATCCGATCATCGCGATCGATATTTACGACCATAAATTGGAACTGGCCCGTGAGTTTGGCGCCACGCACGTGATCAATTCCACCAAAGCCGACGTTCGTGAAGAGGTCCGAAAAATTGTGGGAGCGGCCGGGGTGGACGTCTTCGTGGAGAATACCGGCTTGGTCCGCCTGATTGAACAGGCTTATGAACTAACGGCGAATTCCGGCCGGACCATCCTGGTGGGCGTGCCCAAGCACGACGAAGATATCACCATCCATTCACTGCCGCTGCATTTCGGCAAAGTGCTCACCGGATGCGAAGGCGGTTCCACCGATCCCACGGCCGACATCCCGCGCTACATCAAGTTATATCAGCGCGGAAAACTACAACTGGACCGTCTGATCACGCATCGCATGCCGTTTCCGGACATCAACCTGGCCATTGAAAAAGTGCGCGCCGGCGAGGTTGGCCGGTGCGTTTTGTCGATGACCTAGAACCGCCGCCATGCTGATCCATAGCCACGCGGCCGCACAAACGCCATCGCGCGTCATGGTCCTGGGGGCTCGCGGTTTCGTCGCAACACGGCTGATCCGGATGCTCGGAAGCGAAGGAATCGCATGCCGGCCCGTGGGAAGCGCGGAAGTCGATTTGACCGCGCCCGCCGCGGCGGCCGAGCTGGCCGGAATCCTGCGGCCAGGCGACTCCGTGGTCGTCACCTCCGCTCTCACCCCGGAACACGGACGCGATCGCGCTACATTTCTCAAGAACGTCGCGATGATTGACAGCTTGTGCACGAGCTTGGCACTGTCCCCCTGTGCTCACGTCGTCTACGTGAGTTCGGACAGCGTCTACGATTCCCGATTCACGCCGGTCAATGAAGAGACCCCCTGCGAATCGAACGACCTGTATGCGCTTGCGCATATCGTGCGCGAGAAACTGCTGGCCGACGCCTGTCAAAAAGCCGGCCTGCCCCTGGCCATCGTCCGTCCCTCCGCCATCTATGGGGCCGGTGACACTCACTTGAGTTACGGGCCAAACCGGTTCCTGCGAACCGCGCGAAGCGAAACGAGGCTTGTTCTATTCGGCCAGGGCGAAGAGGAACGCGATCATGTCTATATTGATGACGTCGCGCGGATTATTCTAGAGTGCCTGTTGTACGGAAGCTCAGGCGCGATCAATGCTGTGTCGGGAACCACTCATACGTTTCAAGAGGTCGCGCGCAAAATCGCATCGGCCGTCGGAACGCCGGTAGCCATCGAAACAACGCCCCGCCGTGTCGAGATCGTTCACAAGCGCTTCGATACAGCTGCACTGCGCGAGGCATTCCCCGAATTCGTCGCCACCTCCCTGGACAGGGGCATCCGCGAGACGCTTGCACAATTGTCTGGCGGAGAGTCCGGGTTCGCGACGCGGGATTCTGCGTAATAATTGTAGAAATAACCTGGCATGAAATCCAAAATTGACGCAGACGCTTTCAAGGCGCTTCACACCCGTGAGCCCCAATATCAGCGAACGATCGAGATCGCCGCTGAGAAGGGCTTGACTACCCTTGGCCTGATGACCAATCAAGTCTGGGAGGACGACCCGCGGCGTCTGCTCATTACGTTATCGCGGTACAAGTTTGTGGCCAAAATGCTCTCGGGGAAGCAGCACGTGTTAGAGGTAGGTTGCGCCGATGCATTTGGCACCAGAATCGTACGGCAGGAGGTGAAGCGGTTGACGGCCACGGATTTCGATCAAGTTTTCGTGAACGACGTTCTGCGCCGCATGGACGATCGATGGTGGTTCGAATGCCGCCAGCACGACCTGATGGCCGGCCCATTTCCCGGTTCGTTCGACGGCGCCTATGCCCTGGATGTGATCGAGCATATTCCAGTAGCGGACGAGAATGTTTTCGTCGGCAACATTGTCGCGTCATTGAAGCCGGAAGGCGTCCTGATTCTAGGGTCGCCTTCGCTGGAATCCCAGACGTATGCCTCGCCGCCCAGCAAGGCCGGCCACGTGAATTGCAAGACGGGCGCCGGTCTGCGCGAGCTGCTCGATAAGTTTTTTCACAACGTGTTCCTGTTTTCGATGAATGATGAGGTGGTGCACACCGGCTTTGCGCCCATGGCCCATTACTTGCTTGCTATCGGATGCACCCGGAGGGAGCCACGCTAGCCTCGGAGTCCGGCGGGCCCCGCTTCAACAGACGGGTCACTGACAATGCGCTCGATCTGACCATCGTCATCCCGTGTCTGAACGAAGAGGAGCGTATAGGTGCCACACTCGACACCGTTGCCGCGGCCATGAGCGAACTCCCGCACAGCTACGAAATCCTGGTGATTGATGATGGCTCAACCGATCGCACCGCTGCGATAGTCGAGGAGTACGCTGCCCAACATCCGAATCTTCCAATTCGTCTCCACAAGAATCCCCGTAACCGCGGCCTCACTCGTTCTTTTGTGGATGGCGCATTTCTTGGCCGCGGAAGGTATTACCGGCTGGTTTGTGGGGACAATACCGAACCGAAGGATACTTTGCGCGCCATTTTTTGCCAGATGGGCAACGCGGACATGGTTATTCCATATCATCCGGCTGTGGCAGGAAAACCATTACTGCGGCGGATGCTGTCGCAGGCGTATACACGGCTGGTCAACGTTCTGAGTGGCTACCAGATGCATTATTACAACGGATGTGCGCTTCATCTGCGCTACAACGTCATGCGCTGGGGTCCTTATTCGTTCGGTTTCGGCTTCCAGGCGGAGCTGATTACGCGCCTGCTGGATGAAGGCGCCACGTTTATCGAGATTCCCGTAAATGCCACTCATGTGGAAAAATCCGCTCGCAACTCGGCGATAAACTACGGCAATTTTCTTTCGGTGGGGCACACTCTACTGGAGATCTTCATCCGGAGGCTTCGCAAGCGGGTATTCCAGAAATGACCCGATGCCGGTCCGGATCGACCGCCCGCATGTGATCCAACATATCCTGCAAATGCATGCTATTATTACGGCTTACTGGTTCAAGAACGGGCTCTGGATGCACCTGGGTAAGGATCAACAACACTGAGGATTTGCCGCCGAGCAAGGTTCTTATGACTTTCGCGTTTCCCTCGACGACGCTTTTTGGTGCAGCGGGTTATCTGGTTGAGCGTTGCTTGCTGAATCGGAGCGACACTTCGGAAGTCTTAGCGCTGCTCGTGGCCAGCAAAGATCGCCTCCACGGACTCCTGGAACAGTGGCTAGGCGAGGCCGTACCGGATAACGCGGCATTCGGCAATCATCAGGCGCGGATCGCCGAATATGAAGGCCGAGGGTTGCCCAAGGCTCTGCGGCATTACCTGACTGGTGAGTTCGATCTTGAAACCCGTCTGGATACCAGAATTTGCGCTCTTCTGGCCGCCCCCAAAGTGCGGGACGTTCTGGTCAATCTTTTGGAAACGCCCAGGTATTATATTCACTACCCGCCGATGGTGCGGTTCAAAACAGCTGATGCGCCAGGCAGCATTTTACCGCCCCACCAGGATTTTGCCTACAATACCCACCTGCGCGGGTTCATCACCATCTGGGTGCCCCTCACCGACATTGACGACGACGTGGGCGGTATCGTTGTCTACCCGGGCAGCCATCGGGGCGAGAGAGTGGATCACTCTCCCAGCGGGCCATGGGCGCATGGCCTGAAAGAGCAAATTGCCGGCATGTACACCAAGCAGGCCATTCACATGCATGTCGGTGACGCACTGCTCTTTCCCCCGCTTCTGATTCACGAATCCGCGCCACATCGCAGTACCAAGCGGCTGCGCTACAGTATCGATTTCCGCGTCTTTGGCAGGCCGGAAGATACCACCAAATCATACTTCGACCCCTTCGAGAATCAGGTCGTGAGACTTCATTAAAATTATGAGCCTGAGCCTCCGGCCGTTTGACGGCCTGAAGAAGACCGGCCTTGACTCGGCGATTGAGACCAGCATCTTCGAGCACTGCCAGAAGTACCAGATCGACGCTCTCGACGCCGTCAAGATTTTCCCCATCCTGGCGCGCCGGCAATGGCTGAAGCGCTTCCTCGCGCACGCGGAGCTCTTCAAGCTCACTCTCGAAGTTCCGGGCGACATCGCAGAACTCGGTGTTTTTCGTGGGGCCGGGCTCTTTACCTGGGCAAATCTACTGGAGGCTTATTGCGTCGGCGATCGCACCAAGATGGTCTATGGTTTTGACAATTGGCGGGGGTTCACGCACGTAGCCGCCGAGGATGGGTCACGGTTGCCGGATATCCAGAAGATTGAGGGTGGTTTTTCACCAGACGCTTTCCTCGAAGAGCTGAAAGCCGCCATCGCTATCTTTGATGCGGACCGCTTTATTCCCTGGAAACCTCGCATCAAGTTAGTAGAAGGAGACATTGAAACCACGGCGCCGGCATTCGTGGCGTCCAATCCGGGTGTACGATTCTCTTTGATCCACTTTGACTGCGACATGTACGGTCCCACCAAGGCCGCTCTGAATCATTTCTGGCCATTGTTGTCACGAGGCGGGCTCATGTTGTTCGATGAGTACTCGATTCCAGATTGGCCCGGTGAAACCAAGGCTGTGGACGAGTTCCTCGCGGATAAGCCTGGGATTAAGCTGAAAACTCTGCCGTGGAACAACGTTCCAGCTGGTTACCTGATCAAAGAGTAGCGAGTGTAGTTTCCCCAGAAATGAAGAATGTTGCATTCGCGTTCCAGAAAAGGTCTATGTCGTGGGCGGAGCAAGTGCCATGGCGGTCACTGTTCCGCTGGTGGATTGTCGGGCTGGCCTTTACCGGCGGGGGCCTGGTTGTCCTGTATGTTCTCCGGGACATTCTTCGTCTTCCCTTAATCGTCGCCACCACCGCGGGCGCGGAAGCCACCTTGCTGGTCCGGTTCCTGATCAACGACCGCTGGGTATTCGGTCATCGCCGGCCAACCTGGCTGCGCCTCTGGCAGTTTCATGTCGCCAGTGCCGGCGGCGGGGCCATCTGGTGGGTTGTGGCGAATCTCCTGCCGCGGTTTGGAGTCCAGTACCTGCTCGCCGCCCTCGCCGGTACGGCCTGCTCGGTGATGTTCAGTATGGCCACAAACTTCCTCTGGATCTGGCGGCGCCGAGTCCGTGCGGCGACTCCGGAAGCCTTGGAAACTCTAGATGCCGATTGAACCCCATCGCTGTAAAATCTGCACCAGCGCTTCCCTGATCGAGATTCCAGAATATCGATCGCTTCCGCGTGTAACATCGGACTGCGTCGCGTTCCGGTCCGGCGGAAGGCTTCTGGTCTGCCCTGCTTGCGGCGCAACCCAATCGCCGTCCGACGAGCAATGGTTCGAGGAGATCCGCGAAATCTACAGCGATTATCATGCCTACCATCAGGCCTCAGGCGTGGAGCAACACGTAATCGATCCTCTCTCGGGAGAGCTGCGGCGGCGCAGCGAAGTTCTGGTGGACGGCCTTCTCGGTCTCCCGGGAGTCCCCAGGTCGGGCAAAGTGCTGGACGTTGGCTGCGGTACTGGCGCGACTCTCAGGTCGTTCTCCGAGCGAGGCGGCTGGCGCTTGTATGGTCAGGAGATGGACCGGAAGAATATTCATTTCCTGACGGCGCTGGCCGGTTTCGAATCCCTATACACGGACAGCCCCGCCGGCCTGCCCGGTCAATTCGATTTGATCACAATGGTACATGCTCTCGAACATTTTCCGAAGCCGGCCGAGACCTTGCGCGAATTACGGAGCAAGATTGCGCCGGGAGGAAGAATTTTCGTAGAGGTCCCCAACGCGGAAGCGAACACTTTCGACTACGTCATCGCGGATCACATGATGCATTTTACGCGGGAGACGCTAGCGGCCGTAGCAACACGTGCCGGTTTCGCGATCGATTGCCTGTCAACGGTTTGGGTGACCAAGGAACTATCTTTGACGGCGCGGCCCGGTCCAGCGGAAGGTCGCGATTACCACCCGAATGCGGCGTTAGGCGCAGTGGATCGAGTTCGCGCACAGGTGGACTGGTTGCGGCGCTTCGTTGACGCCTCACGTCAGGCCTCAGCTACGTCTGCCGCATTCGGTCTTTTTGGTACCTCCATCGCCGCAACCTGGCTCGCGGGCGTGCTCGGTGACGTTGTCTCCTTTTTCGTGGAGGAAGATCCAAATCGTGTCGGCCGTCTCTATCTCGGAAGTCCGGTTATAAGCCCGCAAGAGGTTAAGCCGGGAAGCGTCGTATATCTGGCGTTGACCCCGCCAATTGCGGCTCAGGTCGCCCTGCGCCTCCGCGCTACTATCGCGGACCTTCGACTGCCTCCGCCTATCAATTGACAGGCACGCGTCAGTCCTGCGCCTCGCGGCGCTCATCCATGTTCCTGCGCCTCGCGGCGCTCATTCATGTTCCTGCGCCTCGCGGCGCTCATTCATGTTCCTGCGCCTCGCGGCGCTCCTCCATGAAGGAATAGCCGATCATATGAAGAATCACCCCGTGAGCGTCCTCGATGCGCCCAGTGTGAGCGTGCGGTACTTGAATGTTCAGCTGCGCTACCGGTCCCAGCTTCCCTCCGTCGCGTCCGGTGAGGGCGATGGTCTGGCAGCCGATGGAGTTGCCGTATTCAATCGCGCGGACCACATTGAGAGAATTCCCCGAGCTGCTCACCACCAACACAACATCGCCAGCCTCGGCGAAATTCTTCAGCTGCTCCACGAACACGCATTCATAGCTGACGTCGTTGGAATATGCGGTCAGGGTGGGGATCGAATCTACTAACGACAGAATCCGGAAGCGCGCCTGGCGGCCGAAGCTGGCGCCTTTCACCAGGTCTGTGGCGAAATGCGAAGACATTGCCGCGCTGCCGCCGTTTCCGCACACAAAAATGCGGCGGCCTTGATCCCGTGCCTCGGCGAGAATCGCAATGGCACGATCCACCTTTTCGAAATCGATCGATTGGAGCGCATTCATTAGCTCAGCTTGATACCGGCGTGGAAAGCTCATGGTCCACCTGTAATCTTATCGGAGGGCGCCCGTAGCTTGCAGGCTTTTCTGGCCTACGTTACAATACCTTCTCGGAAGCGTGAAATTTATCCCCTTAGATGGCCACTGGAGTTCAACACAGTCTTTCCCGCGTTCGCTTGGTCCTGTTCGCTGAAGCATCCGGTGATGTGATACGTTCAGGTCCTCGGCGCCCTGCAGGTGATCTTAGCGCTGGCGGCTCATGATAGCCACGCTTTTCTCCCTTTTTCTATTTCTTTTCCTGACGTTGCTCGGAAAAGCCGTGATGGCGGCGCTTAGGTATCGCTGTTCGATATTGCGAAGCTGGCTGCTTGCCCCCTCGGTCGGTTTGGCAGTCGTGGTTCTGCTGACCCTCAACATCAATCAGGCCGGCCTGCCGGTCAAGACTTTCGCCACAACGATGGCGGTTATACTCGCCATTTTCATAGTCCTGGTGTTTTGGTGGAAGCGCCCTCTTTTTCCCTGGAAGCAACTGGCTCCGTTTCTGGGAGCCGCCATCTTCTCGTTGCTCTATACCTGCTGGCCGATGTTCCTCTACGGTTTTCGCTGGTTCGGGTATATGAACGGAGACATGGCCCAGTACTGTCTCGGCGCCGCGCGAATGATGAATCATGGCTTCTATCAGATTCCGACGCTCCAGGAACTGAACGGAACCGATTACACGCAATTCATGTGGTTTCACTCAGCCGCCGGCATGTTTCGTTGCGGCGCCGACATCACCTTGGCCTGGGTGGCTTCCCTCGCCCACGATCAACCTTTGCGAATGAGTATGCCCACCCTCGGCGCGGCCGAGATGGCTCAACTTTGGTCGGCCGCCGCGCTCGTCCTGACCAAAACCTCCTACCGGCGGCTGGCGATTGTGACGGCTATGCTGATTGCCGCCAGCCCATTTTATATTCTCGGCGTGATGGCGCAACTTCTTCCGCAAGTGGGCGGGCTTGCGCTCCTCTTTTGCGTTTGCACCCTTTGCATGCGGCCGCTTCAACTCCGCAGCGCGTGGCGATCAGTTCTGCCGGACGCAATCCTGATCGCGGTTGTTGTGGCCTCCGCATGCATTTATTATCCTGAGGTGTTGCCGTTCGGCGCGATCGCGCTCGTCGCTTATCACAGCTTTCTTGTGATTCGGCGCAAGGAAAATGCCGCGGCCGTGGCCGCTATCGGAATTCCTGCGTTGATTCTTCTGGCCGTCGTTGCGCGTCAGACTATTTTTACGGCGATCGGGACAATTCTCTTCACCTTGTCGGCCACAACATCGACGCAGCTCTTGACGAAGGATTTCGACAGGGTTTTGGATCCGAGCATCTTCGCTTCCTTACCTGGACTGGAACCTTACTATGGCAACCACCGCGATCCATGGATCTCCATTGCCATCGTCATGGGCATGATTCTGCTGTTCCTCGCGTTGTGGATCGGCTTCCGATACGCCTGGAAAGGTCAGCCTGCGGCCTTCGTGCTTCTGGTGATGCTGGCTCTTGGCGTGCAACTTTTCCACAGCCATGCTGCTTTCGGAATCTTTAAGCTCGCTATGTACGCGCAGCCGGTCTTCCTGTTCTCGATTGCGGCCGTCGCCGTGGGTTATTTGCGAAAAAGATGGTACCTGATTCCGGCCTTGTACTGCTTGGCGACCATGACCACGGCTTATGTCTACGTTTCGGCTTCCACAGGCAGCCTGAATCCGAGCACGCTGCCGGGAATCGAGAACGCCAGAGTTCGCACCCTGCCGCTGGGCCCAGGTAAACAGGTGCTTGTAAGTTCGCAAAATCAGGTGGGTGCCATTATCTATGCCGCCCAAAGCATCGGGACGGAGGTAGCATGGGCAGATTCGAACTACTTCCTGGGTACGACTCTGCTAGATTTTATGCCCGCCAAGATCCTCCCGTTGCCGTATCGATTGGGCTTAACCAAGGACTATCTGACTCCCGCGGTCCATCTGGGCAATATTCTGACGTCGGCAAACAACGGTCGGGAGGTCATTCTGGGTCATTCCATCCCCTGCTGCACTACTCCCATCGGCGCCCCTCAACTTACTTATCTGGGACATCCCGCGTCAGATCCATGGCACAGCAGTAACAACACGGATTTCCATGGAAAGAAGGACGACAGCTATTTTAGCTTTGATCGCATGGACCGGGTGAACAACTACATGGTCTTGTTGACGTCGGATAAGGGTGCGCCGCTTGGCAACAAACCTACCGTTGTGTCCCGCTGGCCCCCGGAAAGGGATCTGTATAATCCCCGAGGCACATTTTATGGAGTGGGCAGGCATCTTTTGTTCGAGGTTATTCGCCCGTCCCCCGGCGCGCGTCTGCGCATCAGCCTGACGAAGAGTATCAGTGGGGGTGGGAACACGGCCCTTCCCGCGAGCGCTGAAGTGGACGCTGCCGCCAACCAAAGAATAGGCTTCCTGGGTAGCGGCGCGGCCAATATCACTACCTCGCCCATACCGTTTTATGAGCGCAATGGCCGCTTCTATTTCGCGCTCGACTTCGGCACCGACGGCAACTATTTTCCAGGCCACAAATCCGGTTTGCTGCGAATGTTCCATTCCGATATACCCGTGGACGACCGGCAGATGGTGGGTTTTGCCCGCGACATCGCGCTGATCACTGAATCGCAATATCTCAACCTGGAAAGGCCAACCAGCATTACCTCCTCGCCGGCCGGCCTGCTGTCCAACCCGAGCCTGGAATTCTCCGGGATCTACGAAGATGGCTGGATTTCGAATCGGGCCTTTGTGGTTCTAGGAAAGGCCAAGGCCGGCGACCAGCTTCGCATCACAGGCCAGATCCCATCGCTTCCCCGATTTGTGGCTTCCGGGGTGGACCTCAGCGTTTTGCTGAACGGCAACCTGATCTATCAAAGCCATCGCAAACCCGGAACTTTTGAAGTTGCAAGCGCCATCGCAGCCGACGGCACGGAAAACCGCGTGGATTTCATCTTTGACAAAATAGAACACCTTCCCGCCGGCGACGACCGCCCGGTCTCCGCCCAGCTTTTCCAGATTGTGATTCAAGGCCCTGGTGACGCTACCGCTCACCGGCCAGAGCGCGATAGACAAGCCAAGCTGCCGGTGCCGGCGCTCTTGCCACCGCCCGGACAGTGACCATGCAATCCATCCTTTGCTTCGGACTGGGGTTGCTGCTCTGCTCGATGGCGCTTCACATTATTATCTGGCGACGCTTCTCGGTGAGGAACCAGCCTTCTCGATTGGTATTGATTTTCGTTGCCCTGCCCTTGCTGATCGTTGCCGCATGCCTGACGGTGTTATCGTCCTGCAGCGTGATTCCTAGATGGTCCTGGGCGATCTGGTGTCTCGTCTATCTGCTGGACTTTTCCCTTGCGGTCACCTACATTTTTCTTTTTACCGCCGTAACGGGTTTCAGCCCGTCCATTGCCATCCTGGAACGCGCCGAGAAAAGTATGCCCCGTGGATTGCCCCGCGACGAGTTGGTGCCGCATTGGTTCAATCATGAAAAGCTGGCTGGGGCCAGACACGATAACCTGGTAACCTGCGGGTTGGTTTCCGGCACTGGCGGCATTCTAGTGCTTCAACCCCGCGGGCGCTTCATCGCTCGATGTTTCCTGATTTTCCGCCGTTTCCTGGGACTTCCAGACATGGCCGGGGGCTAAGAAAGTGAGTGCCTCCCCGGCGGCGAGATTACTTCTCCTCTTGTTGGCGTCTCCTTTGGCTGTGTGCCTGATCCAGGCTGCGTTGACGCGCATCATCCGGCTGCTCGGCTTTTCCCTCGCGCCGCAACTGATGGTGCTGGGAATCGTGCTGCTTGGCAACGTGCCGCTGGTGTGGCTGGCCTGGAAACTCGCCTTTACTTCACTTGCTGGGAATTGGCCGGCGATGGCGTGTGGAGTGGTCCTTGTGCTGTTGACGTACAACGCGCTCGGCTTCCTTTACTTCAATCTGCTGAATCTGAGTGAAACCTCATTGCACGTGCACATTCTGATGGATCTCCTGCTCTCGGGATCCATGCCAGCCGGGGAACTCGCCGCCCGATACGGCGTCGATAACATGATGGAGACACGCATCGAGCGAATGATCCAACTGGGACAGTTGCGAGCCCAGGGTGCATTCTTTGTGGTGAACAACCGGAGCCTGCTGCACGTCGGGCGTGTCATTCACATTTGGCGAAAACTTTTGAAGTTGCCGCTGACGCCAACTTAAGCGGGACTGCATTCCTGCGTGCTGACCGATCCAGCTCGCGCCGTTTTCAATCTGGGCCTGGCAGCTAGGATGGGCCCGCATAACGCCAAACCCTGGCAGCGGATGGGCGAGCGCAGTGCCTCTCCACAACGGTTGATCGTAATGGCGACTAGTACGCACCAGCCGCCCTTGCTGTTCGCGGTAATCAGCACCCGCATTTTACATGCGCGTAAACTACGAGGTTGGGTAATAATCCATCCGGGTCTGGCCGTTGTGGGGCAGCTCAAGGAAATGATCGATTGGACCGCGGCAACAATCCGGCCCATTCACACCCTCGGCGGTGCCGTGAAAATGCTTCTCTCTCTTTCTTAACCCGCTGGATGAATACAAACCGGCTCCCGCTACTCACCGACAGCAACGCGTATTGTCTCGCGAGAATTTGCACGCTCTGATCTAATAGAAGAAATCGCCAATGGAGCGCCTCTACCAGCCGAAGTTACCCGACCTGGCTTCCGCGATCGGCATTGTATCCGACCTCCCGGCTTTCCTGGCACAGTCCCTGGAACACGAGAGCGAAGGAGTCGAACGGCTGTCCGTGGACCGCTACCTCCAGATCCTCGATGCAATCGAAAGCCGCGCCCTGTTTGACTCATCGCTGCTCGACATCGGCTGCTCCAGCGGCTTCTTCTCTTACATGTTTGCCATGACCATCTGCCGGCAGGTCACTGCCGTTGACGATTCCCGTGCTGCTCCCTCTGGATATAGCGATGATGCCTTTCTTCGCCCCCTTCGCGCGGCACGGCAGGAGTACGGGCTGGACCACATCGAGATTGTGGACACCCCGATCGAGCGGTTTCTGGGGTCGGCCGAAAGGATCTGGGATATTGTTCTGTGCCTGAGCGTGTTGCACCATTTCTACACGGGCTACGGCGAACATCCCGACAGGGGGCGGATGACGGCCAAGGAACGCCTCGCCCTCTTTCGATCGATCGGCAGGGCCACTGGCACGGTGTTGTATCTGGAAGTGGATCACGGCCGCGTGCCGGCTGATTTTCTGGACGAGTTTTCAGAGGCATCGGGGCTGCTTCACAGCCGCGTCATTGGCTCATCTTCTTCTGCCGTTGGAGAAACGCGGAGCCTGATGGAGCTTTGGCGGTGATCCGAAAGCTTCCCTTGCGCCTGAGGTCCATCCAGGTGATTGCCCGAATCGCGGTAGAGCCGTGCGGGCCGGAGTGTCTGCTGGGCGAGCAGGACTCCCTCGCGTTTGTGCTCCCGGGCGGCATGGCCTTGGCGCTGGAAAGCGCCGGCGGCGGTGCTCTCAAGGGCAAGCTGTTCGGAACGCGGCGCGGCACGTACATTAAGCGCAAAGGCGCCTCAGCGCCTTCCTTCGGTTACAGCCCCCACTTCACTGATGAGGCGCACCAGAGAGCGCTTGAAATGCTGCGCCGGCAAGACTGGGAAGGCATTTCCCGTCCCCTGCGCGAGTGCGCTTGTTCCATCGAGTTTCAGGCGGCGAAAGGGGCGATCATTTGGGCCGCCTTCTCCATGCACGCGCCCCGGTTGGCGGAACTTTACTCAGTACACGCGCTTCGCACCCGCGAGCAGGCGGTCGAATCGGTGTGCTCGGCGTGGAGCGTTCTTGCCCGGCTCAATCGCCAGGGGATTTCGCACGGGGACCCGGCGTTCTATAACTTCGTGGCCGGTCCGCCGCCGGTGTGGATCGATCTTGACGGCTGCGCCTGGACCGGCGAAGAGGAATGCGCATGGGACCAGCAAGTGTTCGTGTATTCAGCGGCGGTCCCCCTGCTGGCGGGATTCCTGACGCCGCAAGAAATCGTGTCATTCCTGGAGACGGCCATGGCTGGCGCGGCGATTCTGCGCTGTGGCGGCGCGGCCGTTCTGATGCCCTCCATCGCGCAGGCTATCGAATATAACCGTTCGGCCAGGCTCACACGTTCGCTGGCTATGCGCAGCCGGGCTCTGAATATTCAGATTGCCGAGACCGACCGTAAGCTGAACGCCCGTCTGGCCGAAATCCGAAGCCAGAGCGACATGTTCCGGCAGGCCGCGGAAGAGCGGCTGGAAGCCCTCAGGGCCGCCCATGCCGAGATGGACCGGCTCCGCGTTCAATCGGAAAGCCTGCGAAGGCTGCTGACCGAAAGATGACCGGTAGTCCGGCTACATCAGCCCCGACGCCAAACACGCTCATCAGGTGGCTGCTTCGCACATACAGCACGGGAGGGCGGCCAATAGGTGGCTACAGCGTCCTGCGATGCCAAGTTGCGCTTCCACGCGGATCATAATAAGTTAGCTTCCCGGAGGAAGCGTTGCCAATT